>NZ_FNVV01000014.1 GCF_900108345.1 Bacteroides ndongoniae
TTGAACGATTTATTTGCGTGTCTGGGATTGAACCAAACACGCAATTAATTGACAAACTTTTCAAAGAACTCATTTTATTTACTGCCAGAGCCGCTTAGGCTAGGCTAATTTTTAACGAACTATTGTATTATATGATAAGTTATGCTATAATTCCAATAATCGTTCCGCTAATGGCGCATAATATTTTTGTACTTCTTCAGCTGTTGGAGTATGACCGCCAGGAAAGTGGTATGAATATTTATAATGCATTAAAAATAAAGGCTCAAAGTGTGCTAGATGGTCATTCTCACCAAATATCCCCCATATATTTTCTTGGTTAGCTACCTGACAATTGTCCCATTGATGCTGTTGAAGTTCTGCGAACTCATCAATCAATGTTTGGTTAATGACAAGCTGCTGATTTCCGTTAGCTCGTGGTGATTTGTATTCATGCGAACCAATACGTTCTATCAAGAAACGTGTCATTTCGAAATGGGGATTTCCGAGTAAAGCAGGGATATTGTTTTTAGATGCTACTATCTGTGCCAAAAACGAGCCATTACTGTTTCCTACCAATATATCAGGTTGTTCTTGGTCGCACAATCTTTGGATAAAGTCGATAGCTTCCTGTGGAGGCAGGGGTAAGTCTGGACTCATGACTGTTGCCTTACCGCTGAAATATTCTTTCAAGGCAAGAGCTGGGATACATGTACCTGATGCAAAGAAACCATGAAGGAAAAGAATTTTCTGTGCCATAATCAACAACCACTTCCGTCAATATTACATGTTGCTCCTTCATTAATAGGACGTGAACGTAATCCGGCATCTTCTGGACTCAAAGTAACTGTACCGTCTTCCAATACAAAGCAAGGAATTCCAACGGCTCCAACACTTTTGGCTTCATTAAAGGCCGGATGATGATCTCTTAGTCTCAAGAATGCTTTCAAATCTCTTACGTGTTGACCAATATCGATGACTTCATATCGGTTATTACCTTTTACTTGCTCTTCTACATACGTACAATCCGGACAAGTTCCCATTCCATATATTTTTATCATAGCTGTAGTTATTCATTTAAAGACTCAATTTCCTTCAAAGATAGCGATTCTGTCAGATAAAGCAAACATAAAAACAGGTCATATCCGATAGATTTATCAGATATAACCTGTTAATAGGTAAAGAGCTATATTATTTCAACGAAATTTTATTCGCCGTCTCTCGTTTTTTCGAATTGACCAAATCAGCATAAATCTGTGTAGTCGAAACATTTTTGTGAGTAAGCATTTTTGATACTGTGTAAATGTCTGTGCCTAAAGAGATTTGTATGACGGCGTACGAATGACGGAAGCAGTGGAAGGTTATGTGTTTTTTGATTCCGGCTTCTGAAATCCATTGCTTGAGAGGCTGATTTGTCATAGCTCTGGTCAGTCCTTTAAATACCCGGCCTGAACCAGGAATACCACATAGTTCCAATGCTTCGTTACTGATGGGGAGAGTGGCTTCAGTTTCTGTCTTTTCCGTACAAATTCTGATGTAATAGCCATTGTCAGGACCGACTTCAATATTATCCCATGTAAGCTGTAAAATATCGCTGATACGAAGACCGGTCATACAGGAGAATAATGAAGCTTGTTTCAGTACAGGAATCTTGCATGGTGTAGCGGCCAGTTTCTTAACTTCTGCTAATGTGAGATACTGCTTTTTGACTTCTTTCCATTCAATCTTGTCTATGAAGTCATTCAGATTTTCACGTAGCATCTTCTCTTGATAAGCTATTTTCAGTAATGCACGGAAAGTTGAAAAATAACCAGCTGCCGAATTCCTCGAAACGCTGATATTAGGATGACGGATTTGTTTACAGTTCAGTAAATACTGCCTAAACTTCTGGCAAAGCTCTACCGTTACATCGCCGAAAGTACAATAGCCGTTTACAAACTTTTCAAAATGCTGGTAAACGCAGTCCCATTTGTGATACTTCAGTTTTGCTTTCTCACGAAAATAGGCAAGGAAGTCAGCTTTCATTTTGTGTTTGTCAAGAAATCCAAACTCCTCATTAACGATTGCCTGTACTCTGATACAACGAATGGCTTCAGCCTTACTCAGCATCTCGTTGTTGAAATCACGTTCAATCTCATTTTTAGGACGGGCATAGATATAAATGCCAAGATATTCCCTGCGGCTCATTTTCATTGTGTACGGATTGCGAATGGCTGGATAATAGTCCAGGTAGAGAGAAATTCTGCCGTTACTGATAACTCTTTGTCTCAATGTTACGTTAGTACATGTAAGTGCCATAAGATTAATGTTTTTGGTTGATAAATTATTATTATCGGTACAAATTAAACTGGTGTTTTCTTGGTGAGTACTCACACCGGGAAATAACTTATACCGGGATTATTCAATGATAGGATCTTCGAACAAATTATCGAGCTCAGGTTTGGATATAAGAGTATATTTTCCCTTCTTAATCTTGGGAATTTGATGATACTTGGTATAATGGTATAGCTGGTCTCTTGTTATTTTGAATTTTTCCATAGCCTCTCAAACTGTATAGTATTTGGGCTCTTCAGCCTGACGTATTCCCTTTGCTATATCGAAGTGCTTTTTTGAATAATATACTGTAATACCAACCTTCTTTTTCGGAATGGCATTTTTATAAACAAAAGAATATATAGCGTTAAGGCTCATTTGAAATTTGTCCTGTACTTCTTGCACACTATACCATTCTGTAATGTCTGCATCTGGAGCCTTCGAGGAAAAATAAGCATCAACATGCTTTTTACTCCAGTAAGTCTTACCACGATTGAACGTTTTGGGAATTTTATTTTTCTTAGCCATCACAAATATCCATGATTCGCTAACATTGAATTTTTCTATACTTTCAGCTGTAGTATAAAATTCTGTGATTGCTTGTTTTTCCTTAGGTGGCAACTTAAAATCTGCAGGATGATTAAACATATTGTTTATGTCATCTTTGCTTAAAAGAAATTTAGTTCCTATACGTGTTGCTTTAAGATCGCCTCGTTTAAGGTAACCATATATTGTTGGTCTTGTTACTCCAAGATAAATTGCAGTTTCTGTAATAGTCAGAAAAGGTTTGTCTTTAATCTTCTCAATAGGTTTTTCTGTAACAATTTTTTCAGTTAAATTATTATTGGCAATTATTGCTGCATCACGCTTACGTTTCTTATATAATGCGTTTCCACACTTATGGGAACAACAATTTGTCGTCGTTTTGTAGGCAATAAATTCTTTACCGCACCAGGCACAAATTCTTTTAATTTCAATTCTACTTTTCATTTTATTTCGCTTTATTTCACCCAATAATCTGTATAATCCCGTAAAATTCTGTAAAATGGCGTAAACTCACTCCACAATCTTTCCAGCGTAAAATGCCGGAATTTTGCTTCGTGGTACAAAAACGGTACAAAAAGATGATGTACAAAGCTTATAAATGACTAATATTGACAGTAGAGCACCAAAAAAGGCGCCCCGTAAAGAGCGCCATATCAATCGATTATAATCAATTCAACTATTTGATAATCAAACATTTACTTGCCAAACAGATTTTAACAGGAATAAATTCAAAAATTACCTCTGTAACGCATCATAAAATAAAGTAAAACTGCTATATTTGCATATTATATGATATGTTGAGCCATGACAAAAAGTACAATGGGTACCAAGTTGCCAAGAAAATTGGATCAGAAGATGCAGATAGTAGGTGAGCAGATCAGGCTGGCCAGACTACGCAGGAATCTTAGTATTGCCCAAGTCGCCGAACGTGCCACCTGTTCACCTCTGACGGTTTCACGCATAGAGAAAGGTGTACCAACGGTGGCAATAGGCATTTATCTTAGGGTGCTTTATGCTCTTCAGCTGGATGATGATATTCTTCTGCTTGCAAAAGAAGATGCAATGGGAAAAGCATTACAGGATTTAAGTCTTAAACAGCGGGAAAGGGCATCCAAAAAAGAATAAGGTATGAAAGAACTCTATGTATTTGCTGATTTTGATTGGCTGAAAGAACCAAGGCTAATTGGAGATCTGAATTACGAATCCCTTTGTGGCTCTGACAGCTCTGGATTTTGCTATAATGATGAATGGCTCAAGGACTATGGAGGTCTGTTTCTTAGTGATGACTTGAACAACTATCCTAGTCAGCAATACACGGCTCCCGGCAAGGATATTTTCGGATGTTTTTCTGATGCCCTTCCAGACAGGTGGGGACGTACATTGATAAATCGTTGGGAGCAGATTCTAGCAAAGGAAGAGAATCGTCCGATGCGTCGGCTTTCTTCATTCGACTATCTTATCGGGATTGAGGACTTTTCTCGCATGGGGGCTTTTCGATTCAAGGAGTCTATAAATGGAGATTATATCAATGCAAGCGAAATCCTGCGCATACCACCACTGACAGATATTCGTGAGTTGATTGCAGCTAGTTCCGAAATAGAGAAAAGTGAAGATGAGAACAGGTTACCCGAAATGCGTTGGATTGCTCAACTGGTACAACCTGGTTCTTCTCTTGGCGGAGCGCGTCCAAAGGCAAGTGTAATTGATGAAAACAGAATTTTGTGTATAGCAAAATTTCCGTCCCGTAAAGATGATTATGATGTTGGACTTTGGGAACATTTCTCACATCTGTTGGCCAAGAAGGCTGGTGTCAATGCTGCAGAAACAAGAGTAATCTCTACAAGCGACAAATACCATACTTTGCTTTCCCGGCGATTTGACAGAAGGGAAGAAGGTAAGCGCATACACTTTGCTTCAGCCATGACTCTTTTGGGCTTAAATGATGGTAATAATGCTAATACCGGCCATGGCTATCTGGATATTGTCGATTTCATACTTCAGAACTGTACCAACGTGGAGGATAATCTGCAAGAACTGTATCGCAGAGTCGCGTTCAATATCTGTGTTGGTAATACAGATGATCATTTCCGCAATCATGGTTTTCTTCTGACTGCCAAGGGGTGGACTTTATCTCCGGCATATGATATGAATCCCTCTCTGAATGAGTATCAGAGCCTGTTGATCAATAGCTCTAACAATAAATCGGATTTGAATGAATTGCTGAATTCTTGTGAGGAATATATGCTACAGAAACAGTTAGCTCAGCAAATCATTAGTGAAGTACTGAATGCAGTCAAGAAATGGCGATTATTGGCTACGCGACTAGGTATTGTGAAAAGCGAACAGGAACGGTTTGCTACTGTTTTTGAGCGACAGATTCACTTATATAATTCGCAGTAATGAAATGGGAAAAACTTACTCCTTATGTATTTGTAGCCTAGCTTAGAATCTTTTGCTGCTTTATAGAAATAATCACCTGATAAACAACTTTTATCAGACAAGTATAAGTTTTCCCAAAAAACGGTTTATATGTACTGCTACTAATCGATGATACTAAGGGCCTTCGCATAACTTCACTCTATGTTAACATAGGATCAGTAAAAGAGTATCTTTCTGTAGTGGGGATGGAAGCTAATAATTACATTCAGACAAAAGTTTAAAATATTAACTTTTTAGGTTGCTTGTTTGTTGGGATTCATAGAACTAATTACAAATTATTAAAATTCAATATTATGTCAAATAATATTCTTACAGAAGAACAACTAGAAAACAAAAAGAAAGAAGCTCGCGATAGTGAGATAAGACAGAATCTAAAAAGCCATTGTACTAAAATTCGCGACGGCATACAAAAGAATGGAACGGCAAGTGCCCATCGAGCTATTTGGGAACTATTTCAAAATGCGGGAGATCTTTCAGAATGTGCTGAAATTAAAATGACAATCGAAAAAAATGCTTTCATATTTGCACATAAAGGGAAGTCTTTTACCTATGATTCTCTGTGCTCTCTTGTAAAACAAGTTAGTTCGGAAGAAAAAGAGAGTGATGATACCGTTGGGCAATACGGAACAGGTTTTTTGGCAACACATACATTCGGCCTAAAAATAATAATTAATGGCAGTATGTGTATCAATCAGGACCCTCCTGTTTATGTTGATATTGATAATTTTAAAATTGACAGAACGAATTTTAATAATATACCAGCTTTTATTGGAGATATGTTTATACAAATAGAGGCTGTTAATGCCCTTATGGATGCGCCTCAAACTAACCAGCCACGTGAATGGACTGAATTAATATATAGTCTTAATGAAGAAAGGTTGTTAAAAGTTCAGAATGCTATAGACGAGTCGATTAAGCTAATGCCCTATGTGCTTACATTTAATGATAATATTGGAAGCTGTTGTATTGAAGATAAAAATCGAGATTTTGTTATAAAGTTTTCAAAAGAAAAACTTCCAACCTCCACAAATGATTTACATTTAGCAAGAATATGGATTTCAAAAAATAGTGATAGCCCTAATCCTTTTGATTGTTATTATCTTCAATTGCATGATGGTGAAAGTCGGATAATTCTTCCACTTGAAAGTGAAAATATTGTGAGACCAATTCAGAATATTCCACATTTATTTGTTCATTTTCCGCTTATCGGATCAGAATATTTAAATGTTAGTTTTATTTTTCATTCGCATAAATTTACTCCTGAGGAGGCTAGAGACAATATTATTGTTCCTAAAAATAATGATGCTGTAAAAGACATAGCGGAACGGAATAGTAAAATTCTCGAAGAAATGACACATTACTTATGGGCATTTTTAGAAACTCATGTAGAGCATTGGAAAGGAACAATGAATATGGCTGCTCTTCCGATAAAAGATTCTGGATATACAGAAAGTGAGACAGAAGAATTCTATAAAGACTTAAAGAAAAAATGGGTTAACGAATTTATTAAATTGAAGATTATAGACATAGAGGGCATTCGATATGCAATGAAAGATGAAGTACATCCTTTAGTCCTTGAGCCTAATCTTGTAGAATTCTTTTCTGATGAAGAAAATGTTGAATACTTGCCAACTCTTTATACATATGCTAAATCTGTGGCACTTATCCCAATTCAATCAGAATTATTGAAATGGTCTAAAATTATAGCAGAATGGAATCTTCCGGACAATACATTTTATCTAAAAATTGAAGATATAGTTGCTTATATAAGTAAGAATAATGATGATGGCATATTGTTGCATAGTATGTTGGAAATGCTTGTAAAATCTGGATATGATGCTTTTTTCACAGATTATGCTTTACTGCCAAATAGGAATAATGAACTAAGGAAACGTGAAGAACTTCGTGATGCTATTTCAATTACGGAAGATTTATATATTTTGGTTTCTGCCTTAGATCCGACTATCTGTAAAAAGTTTGTTAATACAAAATTTGCGGATATTGTAAAGCTGTCTCCATATACTCGGAGTAATCTTCGTGATGAATTGAATTCATCTGTTAATGCAGAAAAAAATGCGATCCATTGGAATGAAGGTAATTTGTTAAGTGCAGATTTTGAATATAATCTGATTAGACTGTGTTCTGCATTCACTACACAAAATGGTGATTCTAAGCGGAATCGTATTATGCCTATTATATGCTCATTTGAAGATCTTGAATATAAAGAATTATATATTCCAGCATGGAAAGATGATGATAAATCTTTAGATATATATAGACAAATATTTATTACTCTTGTAGAAAATCAGATGCGGAAAATTTCGACAAAAAGTACAGAATGGGTAAAAATTAATTTTGAGGCTCTCTCTTCATTTGTCGATGCTGCTCGTGGAGATGATTTCAAAAACTTTTGCACTCAATATGCAATATATCCAGATATGAATTTAAACCTGCATGTACCTAATGACCTAAAAAGAGATGTTGATTTGAATGAGGATCTTTTTAAGTTATATTTAGAGGTATTTGGTGAAGACTTACATGATAAATGCGTACATCCCGATTTTGAAAAGTATTGTGATTGTTTCAATAATGACGAATTCCAAAATACAGCTCATTCTATTGCAAAAGAAATTCAGAATAAATTGAGTGGTGATAAATATAGTAATGTAATAGTTCTGGATATAATAGAATTAACTGAAAAGGAAGGGATTGTAGGTAAAAGTTGGCAAAGTTTATTTGGAGACATTTATAATCAGCGAGAGTCAATCCGTTATAATTTAGGGACAGCGACTGAACGATCTGCAATAAATCGTATGATGAAGCGGCGTAATCCGAATCTTTTGGAACAGATGGCTGATATTTCTGAGCGTGAAGATGCAGATCAAATTGTTCTTCGGGTACAAGATGCTATAGCTGAAAGTGAACATGAAGCATACATCAAGATGCTAGGTGATTTTGTAGAATCTCATATTCAGTATTATATCAAGAGTGCATTAAGTGACATAGGCGTTTCTGTAGAAAATGAACAAGGCGGACAAGATTTAATACTTAGTAAAGAGGGTTATACTAATTATTATATTGAGATAAAGTCGAGATGGGTAGACAAAGAATCTGTTGTCATGTCTCAACAACAATTTCAAAAAGCTGTTGATAATCCCGATAATTATGCTTTGATATCTGCTCAAATGTGGACTTTTGATCAAAACAGAGTTCAGAGGAAAGAGAATGTCTCTTTAGATGAAATGCAAAGTCGTATAAAAGTTTTAGATAATATAGGGTATTTAGAGGCTGATTTGCGTAGACGTGTTGATGACGCGTTTAGAGGTAAGGATACAGATATTAGAGCTGTGGGTACTTATGGAGTCCATGTTCCACAAAATGTATTTCCTGCGAGTGGATTTGGTGATTTTATAGAAAAATTGAAACGTTACTTTCAAACATCTATTTCATGATATGCAGAAAATGTAAGAATCTCACTATATTTGTGCTCTGTAAAATAAATAATATGTTGCTTATGTAGTTAAAAATGCTTAATATGCGCATATAAATATACGTTTATTCAAGAGAAACGAGCTTTTCATAACAATACTTGTTTTGAAAACTCTTAAAATCCTTTTTATGTAGCCTCCTATAATGGCACATGTAATTGCGAAATAAAAACGATTTTTATGTCAAAAGAAAAATATCCGATAAAGGCTACGAGTTACATCATAAATTTACTTGGTGATGAACTCATTGGAAGTGACAGTCTTGCGATTTTTGAGTTAGTTAAGAATGCTTATGATGCGGATGCAACATTAGTTACCATATCATTTAATGATTTGGATTCTCCTAATCGTAATATAGTTATTGAAGATAATGGAATAGGAATGACTTCTTCTGTAATTCAGAAAGTTTGGCTGACTATTGGAACTGACTATAAAAAAAAACAAGCGAAAATTAGCAAAAAGTTTCATCGTATTTCATTAGGGAATAAAGGTGTAGGGCGTTTAGCCGTGCATCGACTGGCCGATGAAATATTTCTAGAATCGCAATCTGAAGGAGATTTATTTGGCTCAAGTTTGCATATAAATTGGAAGGAGCTTATTCAATCAGAAGAATATATTGAAGATCTTTCAGTAGAGGTAGAAGATGGCATTTCAAAAGAATTCCCAGACAAGCATGGAACCAGAATAACATTAACAAGCCTAAAAACGAAAAGGTGGACGAAAGCTATTCTTAAAGAACTGGCGCGAAAGATTGTATCAATTAAAAATCCTTTTTGTGATCTTGATTCATTTGAGATTAAATTAATTTCAAATGAACAAGAAAAACAACATTGGTTAGATGAGGTTCAATCTCCCGTTTGGATTTTGAATAATAGTTTATATAATTTTGCCTTTAAGATTGAGCCCTCAACACAAAATGAATTTGCTTCTTTTCATTGGAAATATTCATTTAATCCAATTAATTTTCCTGGTAATAGTGGAATAATCACTGAATCTAAGGAGTCATCTGATGATACACGTTTAATACTGAGGGCGGATGTGTTTGATGAACAAGTCGACCAGAATGGAGAAAGAGGTCGACATATCCTTCAAAACAAAGATTTGATTGGTATTGGACCTATTTCCGGAGTCTTCCATGTATTTAATCAAAATGGGCGAATTTTGGATCTAACTTTCGGAGCCGGAAAACGTTCTGCAATAAAAGATTTTATTAAGGATAATTGTGGCGTTAAAATATTTAGGGATAATATTCGTGTATACAATTATGGCGAACCGTCTGATGATTGGCTTGATTTGGAATTGGCTAAAATTCAGAAAATCGGAGATCATTTTAGTAAGAAAGTTACAATAGGGGCTATTTTCCTTAGTTTGGAACAAAGTGAGGATGCTTTAAAAGAAAAAACGAATAGAGAAGGTTTTACAGATAATGAAGCATACCGGTTGTTAAAGTCCATTGTACAAGAAACATTTGCGGTTTTTGAGAGAACAGCCATATCTAATCGAGATGCAATCGAAGCTTTCATAAAAAATACATCAGTAGTAAGAAGAGTAGGATTCTCAACAACTATCCAAGAATTAGAGGCTGAATTAACTAAACGAGGACTTCAGCAAGAACTCTCACCTTTACTGAAAAAGGTTGAGAAGGATTATAATGATATGAGAGATGTCATGTTGAATTCGGGAATGAGTGGACTTAATTTAAGCCTTATTTTTCATGAGATTGAACGAGAAATTCGAAATCTGAATCAAAGCTTAAGTTTGGATGAAATCGACTCTTCTGGTTTAAAACATCGAGTAAAATCTCTTCTTTTACTCATTGAAAACTTTGCTCCAATCGTTAAACAGAATAAGAAATTAAAATTAAAGGCATCTCAATTAATAGAACGTGCGAAACAAATTCATGAAACTCGATTCAAGTATCATGAGATAATTTTTTCATCTCCAGTTTTAACTGGGGATGATGATGATTTCAATATAGTTGGTCCTGGTAATTTATTATTGAGTGCGTTGTCTAATATCATAGATAACTCCATCTATTGGGTTAAGATTAATTCTGAACTACGGAAAGATCCTCAATATCGTAAAGCTATATATGTTGGAACAGATATTAATTCTTTTGATGGTCCAGCAATTATGATTGCTGATACTGGAACCGGTTTTCAAATGGATCCAGAAGACATGATTCTTCCTTTTCGAACAATGAGGCCTGAAGGTATGGGATTGGGGCTTTATTATGTGAATTTAGTAATGGAAACAATCGGAGGAAAATTATTGTTTCCCGATCGAAATGACTATAATATACCATCTGTATATGATGGAGCTTTTGTAGTTTTGGTTTTTCCTAAAATAGAAAACAATGATAGAAAATAATAGAATAATAATAGTGGATGATGCTGACGAAGATCTGCAAAAATTGAGTGATGTTTTTCATAAGTATGGAATTGGATGTAAAACATTCAGATATGATGGATTCAATTTTCCAGATACACCTTTGAAGGGAGTTCGCTTTGCTTTTTTTGATATTCATTTGGCTCAAAGTCCTGAGAATAAAACTATATTCTCAACATTAAAAGATGCTATATCTAAATATATATCAAAAGAAAATGGTAAATATGTATTGATATTTTGGTCAAATCGAACAGAATTGATTCAAGACTTTATTGAGTTTATAAATAGAACTGATGATGAATTTAAAGAAAAATTAAAACCAATAGCTCTCGAGATATTGGATAAGAATGAGTTCATTAATTCTGATTCAGATTTGGAAACAAAATTGAATGCTATTCTGTCTAATGATATTGTGGAGTGTCTGATAAAATTTGATGAAGCCGTTTTATTAGCGGCAACACAAACTTTAGACAATATATTATCAATAATTCCCTTTACGGATCAATGGGGTAAGACTGATCAGTTCAGCAGTGATTGTAAGGCTGTTTTTTCCAAAATAGCTGAAGCCTCCTATGGGTTTACGCAAGCTCAAAAAAATCCGGATGCTGCAATTAAAGAAGCTATTACACCTGTTTTTGAAAGCATTTTAAAACAAAACAATGACTCGTGTTGGAAAAAATTCTTAACACCGTTGAGAGATGCTAAGAATTCTTCTGAATTAAAATTCCCGATGTCTGTTTCTACAGCAAAGTTGAATTCAATATTTCACATTGATAGTTATAATATAGATCATCGCTTAAAAACAGAGCGTGGCGCTGTTTGTCCAATTACTCAAGAGAGTATTAAAGATGTATTTAGTAATATCTTTAAAATTGAATATCATGAATGGATTGAATCTACTTTTAAATTTAAGAAAGGTACTAATATAGAGGAACTAATAAGTACATCATGCCCCATACTTATAGAATTCAGTGCATCTTGTGATTTTTCTCAAAATAAAAAAAGAACTGAAAAATATTTATTGGGAGTTATAATAGATGCAAAACATAAAATAAGTCCTGCGGGGGAATATACCCTAATATTACCACCTTTAGAATACTCTGGACGGGACATTTTAATAGGACTTAATTTAAATTATAACTTTATCGATAATGCAATGTTTGCAAGTATGGATAATCCCATATTTCTCATTCGAAAAGAGATGATGGATATGATTGGGAACAAATATGCTAGTCATATTTCGCGAATCGGAATAACATCATTTCAATAATAGGGAAGGTAAAGTGTCCGGCTCGCTATGGTGAACCGGACACAAAATGAACTAAGTATAATCAAAGGTGACCCATTAGATTAGAATCTTGTGAACGAATATCTAGGGATAAACGCTCTATTAGAATTGAGAAATCCTTTTCATGTCTAAGCTCGCATTCCCAAACGATAATAACCTTCCAGCCTGATTCTTCAAGTTTGTGTTTTGTGATTACATCCCGTTCTCGGTTACTTGATATTTTGTTAATCCAGAATTCCGTATTGCTTTTGGGAGTATATGCATATTTACAACCAGGATGTCCGTGCCAGAAACATCCATGAACGAAAATTACAGTTTTGTATCGTGGCAGAACTATATCCGGTTTTCCTAGAAGACTTTTGACATTGACACGATAGCGAAATCCGCGGGCAAAAAGAGCCTTGCGGAGCATAATTTCCGGTTTCGTACCCTTATTTCTGATTCGGGACATGACTTCAGATCTTTTCTCTCGGCTCCAAATATCCATATCAATCGTCAATTTGAAAATCCAGCCTTCCTTAACTTCTGCAAATTGAAATAGAAGGCATACTTCATCCTGTCTGTCAATGGTTTTATTCCATCGGCGACATCCTTCATGGCTTTCCATTTCCAATCTTCAAGGATTCGCCGTCGTTTGTCCCATTCCACCATTTTTTTGATTAGTTCCAACGTAATTTCATCGCGACAGTCTACTTGGTTGGATATGGCATTTGCGCTTTCGCTTGCTTTTATACGATCCAATTCCGCCAAATTATCCGCTTCCTCAAGAAGTTCTGGGTTATGTTGCCAGACATTTTCATAAATCAGATATCCTCTGGAGATATCATTGTCGTTCAGTTTACGATTATTCTTGATTTTATATGCAATATCACTTGCCATAGAAGTTAAGGTCGGCTGCAGCATTTCCGTATCACGTCCCCACGCCTCTATCTTCTTCCAGAGGGAAAAAGGGATGGCCCGTATGATATCCTCCTTATGCCGTTTCTCCAACTCTTCATCTTCACCATCGTTTTTGTGGTTGCGTTTGGGAGGATTCTTCTCATCAATAAAATCTTGTTGTATCTCATCGAGATCATAGGTCCAATTATTTAAACGAACTTTTAACCAGCACTCTTCTTTTTTTGCCCATTCGATATAGTGAGAAACAGGGGATTCTCTAAGAATAAACTCGTTGACTTGTTTCATCAAATCATATATAAAATCCGACAATGCCGGCGATATCGATTGGTTTTTCCAGATCCGATACAAATCCAATTGTCCCTCTGTAATGATATTCAAGAGAGACAAGGTATACGGAACGACAACTTGTTTCAATTCACCAATATGATTTCCTGAAAGTTTGGTTCCATAACGTTTGTCTGCGGTCTTGAAGAGAATTGCCTTGGCTATTGTGTCCTCAAACCATGCGACATCAATATGTTTGGCATCCGGAAGATTATAGTTTATGAAACGTGCATAGTTCTTTTCATTTCCCCGAACGACGATATGAGGCCCAACAGCCAGATTTTTGCCATTATAAATCTCCTGCCAAGCATTGACATATTTGGCAAGTTCTACTTTCGTCACAACCTGCTTCTTTGGATATTTTAGATCAAAAGCCTTTTGTCGGGATTTGGTAAAGCCTTCCTTGGCTCGTAAGGTCTTGTATTGTCCACGAGCCCGTTCAAAGAACCACACTGTCTGTAAATTGTTGGTCGGAGTTGCGGGAGCAAATACGTATCTTGAGATTCGTTCGATTTCTACAAGAGCCGGATTGTTGGCCGAGAAGTCAGCATCATTGACTTTGTTCTGAGTATTGGCATAGCGCGATATACGTGAAACAATTTCCGCGTACTGATCCTTGTCCTTGATGACGGACAGTTTTACTTGGACTTGAATTTGGGAAATGTCAGCCTTATCCTTTTTTGCTGTATTATAGATGGAAGCTGTCGTCTGACCTCCATTGACAATCTGGAGATTACTGATGTGTCTGATGAAATGTTTTGTCTCATCCAGTTCAATATGATCAGCAGTTGCAGCAATACCGTTGTTATATGCCAGAAACATGTGAGGCTCATTCTTGATGGTTTCACGTATTCCCTTATTGATTTTTCCCGTAAACTGAAGAAACGAACGCACGTTCTGTTCAAGTAAACGAGCACCATAGCATTCATAAAGTTTGGCTAAACATTCTCCAGACATAATGGCAACATATGCTTCATAATCCGAATTGCTCAGATTGGCAGCAAGACATGGAATTTCATATTTGTGTCCGTCAAGGTTCTCAAAATCCAACTCTATGGGAACTCCAGCTTGTTCGGAAATCTTATAAAGGAACTCTATGTCTATAACTTTGTAGTAGATGTTGTATCCGCAAATGGTCTGGCTGGCTGGCAGTTCTCCCTTGTACACGCCGTTCGTCAGGATGAAGGCATTTACGCGAATCAAATTGTTACGCAGTTCCGCATAATTGGCCAGCGTATTTGCGAATTCAAAGATTTCGGAAGATTCTGCAACTTCATTTACATAATCGTTGTATACGGCTCGGCGAAAAAAATTCGTTATCATTTTGGCAGCTGTATCTATCTCTCCTTTGGATATTGTCCGAGCTTCCATGGTGTTTGCGTAGAGGGTAATAAAAAGATCTACGGTTTCGTAATTGTCCGAGATTGCATACCCGTTTATCTTATGCTGGCCTTTTTTTCTCAAATCACGTTCGTCATAAGCGACCGAAACATTTTCCGTTTCAGCAGCATCAGCCAGCATATCCAAGCATATTCGAGTAAATATCTGCTCTTGAGTGTTGCCCTCTTCATCACCAGACTGCATGGCAACAACGTCTTGCATCAATGACTGATAAAACTTCTCAATCTCTTTCATGGCCAATTGTATTTTTAAAGAGTTCCGTATCATTTACCTCATATTCTTTGCAAGCGGACGTATTGATAGTATATGTAACATTGCTGACTCCAGTGCGTAGCTCTTGCTCCACTATTCTAGGGAAATTTCCTGATATGCGATAAGTCTGTTCACTGCGAATCCTATAACAACGATCCTGATACAAGGAGGCATGTTCATTAAAATATCCTGCATGTGTCAAACAGGAATTGAAATTGTGTAATGCAATCGCGTCGTCCGATAACATTTTTCTCAGATCCTCAACTTCCTTATTTAATGTCTGTCCATTTTTTCTAGAGACTTCAACGGAAAGATGATATAGAAACAGTCTGTTAATTAACGTACTATCCAATTGGCGTTCACCATTGATGATAAGTCGGTCTGAGCTGTTTGTTGCCGTAGTCTTTACTTCTATAGCCCAATCTTCACCTTGGAAGTCTCTCATGGCTTTGTCGCAGCCAACCCAGAAACTAACAATATCCGTCTTGTTGATAGCATTTCGGCGCAACATGCGAGACAAAAGATGAAGTTCACCATACAAGCCTTGTTGTTCACTTGGTGTAAGACCGGATGCGAGGCCACGATCAAACAAGGTTCTCCACTTTTCAAGTTGATTTAAGACAATACGAATGGCCGTATCTTCAGATACCTCTCTTGTTACGGCACTTACTAAATCTGAACATAATGTTGCAAATACTCCCAGACAATCCGTATGAAGCAGTTGGATTAGCAACAAGTTTTTGTACTCAAAACTTTTGTCTGACATCTGCTGAATTTTAAGTTCTTTTAGACTCCTAAATTGTTCGACAGGGATAGTCAGATCTTTGTTATAAGAGAATGCAATACCAAACAGATTATCTGGGTATCGATATGTTCCGTATATGCACAGAGGAGATTCAATTGGAACTCTGCGTTTGGTGAGTCCAACTTCTTCTCCCATGCTCAGATTATCCCATATATCTATTATAGAATTACTATTCATCATAAGTATTATCGTTGGTGTTATCGAAATTTTCCTCCGTAATTGCAAAATCCGTTACCTGATTGGCGACATAAGAGACCGCCTTGTTGGTATCACTATGTGGAAATGCTATGGCGAATCCGATAAATGGTTCATCGTTTTTTGTATCAGTGGTTGTATCCGTTAATCCTGACACATTTGAAAATGCAGGATTTAATGGATAAATCATAAGTAATGGAGTCTGTTTTGACCGGAACTCTTGTCTCACGAGCTGGGGGGAGGGATAATCATGTTTCCACTCTTCACCGGCTTTGAATTTTCGGTCTCTCGTCTCGTCAAGTGCATCCGACAGCATGTCAGCGGGAAGGTCGATGAATTCATCCGTTGGATTGCCGACGATATGATTCTTACGAATATAGTATGTCTTAGAATTCTGGGCATCTTTTGCCTGTCTACGAATAAAACAACCCACTTGCACGCCGTTGGAGAAAGTGTGGACACACGTGTTTTTATCGACATTCTTACTCATCAAGGCAATATTCCAGGAAATGAGTTCTCCGACTTCATTCAGTTCCCTAATATAGTCGCATATAAGATCCAGATTTACCTTAGTCAGGGATTCTGGAAGTTGGAATCGAGACAGATAGTCACATATGATATCAGAAGATACACCAGTCCACAGATAGTCGCTCTTGATTCTGTCTGGAGTACCAAGCTCCGAAAGAAGACTGTCCGTTACCGCCAGATTGTTCCGTTTGGAAATCGAATTCTGAAGCAACTGATAGGTCTCTACAAGACGACCTGCCCATGAAACCTGAATATTTCTTGTATGGCGCATTTTGGATATGGATGTTATCTGCAGTTGTCCAGGATGAGTACGAACCTTCAGGGCATAGTTCTCTGGTGTCCCACCTGATTCTGCCAGATATCTGAACTCTTCCCGCAGTTCGTCACTGGCAAGAGTTATGTGTCGATACCATTCATTCAGTTCGTTACTGGTAAAGAGCCGACAAAGGTCCACATAGCCGGGACGATATCCGAACCATCGTCCCATCTGCATCAATGTGTCGTACATTTTTGAGGCGCGCAAGAAATAGCTTACAGACAGGCCCTCAAGTGTAAGACCCCGAGACAACTTGTCACCTCCAATGGCAATAACTGAAATGCCGTTTTTTTCATTCTCATAATATGTTAAACTGTCCCCAGATGTACCGTTGATGGATTTGACCTCAATTTTCTGTACCGCTCGATATAGCAGAGGCTTAATCTCATCCCACGTATGAAGCCTCATTCGGTTGTCAACTCGGGACAGAACGGGTGAATTCATAATTTCTCGGGTAATGCTACAATACGAACGATAGGTTGGAGTATCTTCCTCGAAAATTTGGCGAAACTCTTCCATTATGGTCGGATCATTCGCCTCGATTTCACTCTTGTAATACTTGAATAGACGATCAATGATTATCTTGAGGTGATTTTGCCATGCCTGAAAACGGGACACATGAATCAGCATGGAGTTATGCTTGTTTTCCTGCCCCCGTGCAATGCGTATGGAACAAGTAATAATAAAACACTTAATGGCCGTTTTTAACGATTCCGGAATATCATCTATGGTTGGTTTTGGATCATCTCTTCTATGCCCTGCAGGAACGAATGTATCACTATCCGTAACCGGGAAGACAATAGGCAAAAGATCTTCGTTCCCATCGGGATTTGCCGAAGTTCCAAAGACCTTCTCAGGACCAATGTAGTTGTCCGGAGCCGGGAGGTTTATAATGAAATCCTTTGGAAAAAGATCGTCCTTGTCAAGAGGAATAAAGATATTGGCAAACGGTGTGGCCGTGTAACCGACATAGGCAGACCGGTTAAACAACTTGATGATCTTACATATGTTTTTATTTATGGCGGTCGGGTCATCACCATCCCGACTGGTATTTATGGAGGCATTGTCCGCTTCGTCGTCAATAAGAAGCAGGGACTTGTTGGCTATGATATCGTGAGTTGATTGTGATTTTAACCAACTGTATAATCGTTTGAGTACAGATACATTTTTCTTTATCACAAGAATAATCGGCTGTGGATTGTTGAAGTTGAAGCCGGCAGTATTTGCTGCTTGTTTAGTAAAATCTCCTCTTTCTGTACTAGTCGTGTAGGAATTGGCAATGGCATTGTCAAATCCCGGAATAAGTCCTACTCCAATCCGTATGGTTCGATTCATGTCGTATGCTCTGGTATTCTGTGTGTCAAATCCCAAGAATCCTTCATCTATACGGGTCTGTGTCTGACTTCTCAGATTATTGTGTATACCGGCCAATATGATAATCAGATTGAATCCAGCATCGGCTGCTTTACAAATAAGTCCCGTATAGTTGGCCGTTTTACCAGACTGCACTTGTCCAACGACAAGTCCTTTCTTATTAATGATAACATCATCGCGCTGTGGATTAAACAACTTGTCCAAAATACGATCAGTTAAATCGTCCAATTGTGAAATAACCTCCGGCGCAAAATGTTTTTGTTCGGCCAAGTACCTTTTATACCTGGTCCAAAAAAGCCATTCTGATTGACGCTCTGCTTTAAATTCTTTTAACCAAGGAATCCGAGCATCACGTCCTTCCAGAATCTGGTATGTATCCACTTTTACATTGTAGATAGCCAACAGACTCTTTTTTAATTCGGTTTTGTCCAGTCCTGCATACATGGGGATACTGGTAACGTCGGAAATAGCTTGATTTATTTCATCATCACTCACTCCAAGTTTAAATCCGATTATTGCCTGACATATATTTATTGCCTTATCGTTCAATTCATTCATTGCAGTTCATTTATTAAGTCTTCGTATTCATTGAAAGGTTCCATTTGTTTAAGAGCCAATTTAGACTGTTCCAGAGTTAGGCCTTGTGCGAGTTGTTCTTCATGGATTCTTCTTATCATTGTGTTAATCAACTTAGGATCCATATCTGAATAGGGCTGTTTTTGACTATCGTCATCGTTAGCTTCCCGAACATAAATGGTTTTGGCTGGTATGGATTCCTCTACGAATTTCAGTAGCATATCAATGGCCAAATCTGGGTTCTCTTTAGCAAGTTCACGTATGTTACGAATAAGCGTATGCTCTCGATTGACGATGAAGGACCATTTGTTGTCCTTCTTCTTTTCCAACCACAGACTTTGAAAATCCTGTCCGGCCCTCTGTTTCAGAATGCGCCCACGGTGCCTATACACTTCGGATCCCTTATTACAAGCCAATCTGGCATAGGATTCAAGCTGCTGTCTACATCCCACTGGAGGAAATGCTTTGGCCTTTCTGATGTCTATCTGCCAATCAGAATCCAAACTGTTGGGTAGATTAATTTGTATTCGTACCAGTTTGTAGGCTTCTTCCTTGCGAAATAATCCCAGCCAGTCTCCGGCCAACAACAAACGGTTCCCACGATAGACATAGAAGCCTTGGTGTGCAGAGAATCCGAAGATTCCTTCAGCTTCTTTGTATGCTGTTTCTGAAGAAAAATTATTTTTGTGAGGCAAAATAAACCCCTTAACAGTTACATGTTCTCCAATTTGTTCAGACGGCATGATCTGTACCTTACTCTCCTTTGGACAGAAAGGATTCCATGGAGCTATTTCATGCCCACACCAATGTATTGTGATGGATTTGGTCTCAAGAAAACGATGAAAAGTCATTGAAAGATGCTTCTTAACCCTATCGAAAGCTTCAGAAAACTTTCGTTTGGCATGTTCGTTCTCGATTTTTGTTGTAGTCGGTATAATCCGATCCGGATCTGTCCAGATAACAATGGTACCGGATGTAAGACCATCCAATTCATGCTCAAAACCTTCAGGAAGCCAATGGATCAGTTCCCATCGGTCACTGCGAGCAACGTGATCCAAACTCCAAGTCCAGAATTCAGGAGACTGGCCTTGAATTTTGCTCATGACTGTCAGCGTACGACATTGAGAAAATGACGCGGTTTTTAAACCAAGACCGAAACGTCCCAAATCAGTTACAGCACGTTTTTCCAGCGGATTCTGTGCTCCAGGTCGCATGGCCTGAATGATTTCGTCTCCAGTCATCCCATGCCCATCATCCATGATCGTTATGACGGAGTTTCCTCCTTTCCAGATCCGATTGATCCATACATTCTTAGCCGATGCGGATATCGAATTGTCTACGATATCCGCAACGGCAGTTTCCAAGGTGTAGCCAATGGCTCGAAATGTTTCGATCATTGCTGCTGCTCTTGGAATAGCAGAAGCTGTACCTAAAACAGAGAAATCCATCCTTTATTTATTTTTTATTAATTCTTCTTTAGAAACCGAGTAAGTCGTTTGAGTTATCTGTATCGATCTTTTAATAACTTTAAGGCTGTTATAAGGATCACGTATGAATTGAAACTCTGGTGTTGAATCAAGATTGCTCACAATACACAAATAATATCGTTCACCACAGATCATGGCCGTCTTCCATTCCTTTTCCGTCAGAAGAATACCCCCATAATCATCAGTTATTCCCTTAACCTCAATGCAAAAATTCTCTGATCCAGAATGTATGCGAAAATCATAACCACATCCCTCTGCCGTACAATCTTCTAAAGCTCCAGATATTGGAAATCCTGTTTGAGCATGATACTCCTTGAAATGTGTTTCAGCTCTTTTGCCAGTCATGACCCGTAACGCAAAGCTGGCACTCTGAGCATCCTGTTTTTTGTCTAACATCTGAGAAACTATTGGTTTCCAGCTTTTTGTTTTATTATGTTCAAGAATATCCCATACAAGTGCACACATATCAGATTCAGACTCCTGATCAAACAAATCTATAGTTCGACTGATTATTTTGGGCATCGGCCTATTGTACCAACCTTTTCTCCACTTATATACAGGATCAAACTCATCTCGGCGAAGTTTAATATATATTTTATTTGCCCCAAGTTTTTCTGCACACTTAGTAAATGCTTCTGAAAAAGATTTGTACCCTAGATGCTCAATGGCAATCTTATCATATTTTGCCAAATAGAAAGCTACTATCGTCGCATATATATTTTTCGTTGCTATCATTATAACATTTTTTTTATAGCTTCAGCAATTCTCTGTGCCAATACAACGGGGACGGCATTGCCAATCTGTTTGAAGGCAGATGTTCGGCTCCCTTCAAAAAAGTAATCGTCTGGAAATGATTGTAGACGAGCCGCCTCTCTAACCGTAATGGATCGTACTGTTTCCAATGTCGGATTTAACGTTGGATAAATATAGTAATGGCCATCCATGGCTATGTGCGCTACTACAGTATGACAGCATCCGTAAGGATCGACAACATTGAAACGATTAAGAAAAATCTTTGTATTTCGATGAGTCTGCAACTCCATCGGTAGTTGCGCGTAGTTTAATCGCTGGTGCTCATTTAACCACTTGTCAACAGCAATTTTGTATATTTTTCGATCATTTTCATTTGTTGGTCTGGCAACGTGCTGAGTTGTAAAATTAAACTTGCCACGTATTCCAGACTTATTGAGGTACGGCATTTCGGACAGAGGTTTGACATACGAAACGACTTCGCTGAATTTTCCTTCTCCCGCTTTTCGCACAGGCAAATCCGAGAACAAATCCCGCAGAACCTGATAAGGACACTTTTCCACGGGAAGTTCCGGATAATGATATGGACTTTTTATCCCTTTTACAATGCGTTTCCAACCTACAATAATAACTCTTTGCCGATTTTGCAATACTCCATGTTGGGACGCAACCTGAACTTTACAGTCCATATCATAGCCGAGTTCTTCAACCAATCGTTTAAGATCCGCGAAAGGTTCACCTCGCTTAGCGGTCAGTAGTCCCAATACATTCTCGAATACGAACATTTCGGGATCATAGCGTTTAATAAATTGCACGTAATATTTGTACAATTCATTTCGAGGATCTTCCTCAACTTTCTTACCCATACGAGCTCTTCCAGCGACAGAATACGCTTGGCAAGGTGGTCCCCCTATGATAATATCCACTTTGTTGTTTCCTTTGAGCTGATCTACTTTCTTGAAAATACCATCAATAGTGTTCTCTCCAATAGTAGCGCATATCGTAGTATCGATTATGCTTTTGGGAACCTGATTCCACAATTTTTGTCCGTCTGTTCTTTCTTCCTTATGTTTGAGATAGTCTTCATAAATTGACAGCATTCCATTTTTCTGAAGATAGTGAAATGCAGATCTGGTCTTTAATGTGTTGCAGGCATTCTTATCCATTTCAATGTGTGCAAGCGGTGTAAATCCAGCCCTTACAAATCCTTCGGAAAGTCCTCCTGCTCCAGCAAATAAATCTATGAATGTATATATTTTTGTTTTTTCCATTAATTTGATCATAGTGTATTATTTACAAAGTTAGCAAATTTAATTAATAATCTACATATATGCTTTGATTATCTGCTGTAATTTTTGCAAAATGGAGATATTAAATTTAATCGATGATTTATCGGTGTGATTTTATGAAGGAGAGGTTTTTCCTCTCCTTCATAAAGATACCTATATTACACCTCTAATTCCTTCAACGACAACCCATAATTATATTGTCCGAAAAATCCTCTGTGGATAAGTTTCAAACCAAGGGTCTGATAATACTTGTAATCATCATCCTCGGTGCAGAGGTATTTGTAACCATAGCGCGGGGCGTACTCCTTGAAGAAACGGGCAAGGTCTTTCAGGTTTTCCTGTTGGTTTCGTTTGAAGTTGCTGCGCACAATGATAATGCTCCAGTCGGGGATGCTGCCAACACCACAACTGTATTCCCAGAAACGGATGTATAAATCCATTTCGCCTACATGGACAGAAACACAAATGCCGTTGGCGTTGTGCATAACGGAACAGCAGTTTCTGTAACCGAATCTTTCACACAAATAGAGATTGAAATCGTAAATAAAATCGGAATAGTTCATAATAATTTGAATTTTGATGGTTAATAAAAAATTAATTATAGACTGAAACCTCGCTTACGTTTCGGTTTCTTTTTCTTCTTTTTAAGCCGGTTGGCTTGTATCGCTTCCTCCGTATCATAATCCGTAGGAGAGGGCGTGAACAGTCCCAGACTGATACCGAGATGGTTCTCCTGCTGGTATTCATGCCGAGGTTCCTCGCGTATGATTTCTGCCTGTTGTATCTGACGCTGGTTCATAGTAGCAGAAAGAGCGTTATATCTCAGTTCCTGGTCGATGTTCAGGTAACTGAACTGACGGTCAATCTTGGAACCGCTAAAGGTCAGTTGGTCACATGTGAACTTGACACCTTGCATCTCTCCGGTCGTGCGACTTAGCTTCCATTGCGTATCAATTCCGTATTTCCGTAAGGCCAGTCTCAGCTCACTCCAGCTTCGGGCATTCGGAACTTCTCGTTTCAAGGCATGATAGATAAAATACTTTACCTTGTCGTGATGACGCAACCGCATGAAATTGACATGCTCTTTTCCTTCGGCAAAATGCAAGCGGTAACGGGCTGTCAGCATCTTGCAGACCTTTTCGTTTCGGTAACGGTCGTTCTTGTCGCTGATGGTGCGGCCGTCATTATCTACCCGGTTGTAAACGATGTGACAATGCGGATGGTCACGGTCTATATGCCGGGCGATGATGAACTGCGTGTTCGCAATTCCCATCAGCTTCATATAGTCGTGGGCGATTCTCAACATCAGTCCATCATCGTCACGGATGCGGTCTCCGTCTTCTGCGGAGAAACTCAATGATATATGGCCAACCTTGCTCTTGACCTTGTCGTTCAGTAAAGTCTGCAACTCGAATTGTTCCGCTATTTCTTCAGGCGAGCCGTAGACACCAACCGCTTTCAGCAGGCGCGATTTATCTTCTTTCAGCACATAGTTTACGCACCCGGAAAACGATGTGCCCTTGACAATTTTACCGATCATCCTTGAGCTGTTTTATGAGTTGTGAAATCTGTTGAACGGCGGTACTGCACTCATCGGCCACATGATAAAAACCGTAAGCATTGGCTCGTCTGGCAAGCTGGTTCAGATTTGTGCTTTCGCCAATCAGTTTTCGGATGATGTCAAGATTTTCTCTCGTAATCCGTTCGCGCACTGTACCGTGTTCGATGAGTGAACGCACTACTTCGCTTTGACTGCGTTTACTACGTCGGCTGAGTGCTCTGAGCCAGCCGAATTGTTCGTCTGTAAGACGGATTGTAACTGTATTTTTCTTGTCCATAATATTCGCTTTTGAGATTAATAATTGTGACCATCGGGAGCCGTCTCACCTTCTTTTGAGGTGAGCAAGTGGCCGGGAAATGTAATACACCGGCATAAACTTGCTCCAGTGAAAAAGGAGTGAATCAGACATCTGACAATCATCGTTTGAAAAGTCCTTTCCGAGTATGTTGAACCGTTGCTGAAAGCGGTGCTTTCTCCACATTAACAAGCTGTAAATCGAAAGTTTCGACCAGCGTTTTCAAAGCTGGATTTAACGTGATAAGACGATCGAAAATAACCTCCTTTGTATCTTCTCTCAGCAGAAAATCGGCGATGTCATAACCTGCATCCCGTTCTTCTTTTGTTGCGTTTCTTTCCATAAAATCGAAGAGAGAAGCCTCTATTCCTAGGCTCCGGATCATCTCCATTTTGCTGTTCCAATAGTCGGTTGCCCCAAGGTCGGGGAAGAGCAGAACACGGCGATTTCTCAATACGCTCATGGCATCCCGATTGAATGCTCCGTTCTTTCCGCCCGAAGCAATCCAGAGGTATTGCGGCAGATAGAAGCTGGATATCAAAGCGCTTTTCTCACTCTCCACAAGGGCAACCGGACGCTGCTGGTCGGAGGACAAAAGGTGCTCACCAAACAGGCATTGCCGAAGGTTGAAATTCTCTTTCTTCAGAAGGGAATGTACCCACGTGATGTAGTTGTGCGGCTCTTTAATCCGTCTTCCGTTTTCAGGATTGTAGAGCATCACTTTTCCGGTGCGTACCCGTCCGGAAATATCTACCTGCCAGAAGACTGTAGCTCCCGGCCAATGCTTCGAGGTTCCCACATGGTAGCGTAACATCAGCTCTTCGGTAGCCTCCTGTCCGAAATGGAAACTCAGGAACTGAAACAGCTTGTTTGTGTGATACAGTTTCAGGGACTGCTTCATTATTTCCGGCTCAATGAAGGATGGCGCAGGAGGCAGACTGATATGTGGCTTTGACATCGGCACAAACTCTTCGTTCAATCGCTCTTTGGCAATCGGATTCTCGTCAAAATACATTTTGGGCGTATAGTTATAGCCGCACTTTTGTTCATGGTTGCATCGCCCTACATAATCAGGAAAGCTGATTTGCTTCTCCGTATCGATGTATTTGGCGAAACAACTTTTGCGGTGGCAGTTCGGGCATGTATGCCGGGTGCTGACACCTTTGTATGGTTCTAATGTAAATCTGTAGTTCATTTTTCTTTCTGTTTGGATGTTACTATGCACATTTTCGCAACTTCACAAACCCCTCGGTTGCGAAAATGTGCATAGTAACAGGTTTATTTACTGTATTCTCCATGATTCTCTTTTCTGAATAATGTTCCGATGTGGCGTTTTAGAAACATCTTGAAAGCATGTTCCTTCATCCCGTAACTTTCGGCAATACCAATACCTTCTGCCGTAGTAAACCTCTGAGGCAGGTTCAGGTAGATGTTGCGGTGCAATTCGCTCAACTGTTCCTGACTGACGGCAGTCTGCACTTTTACTGCTGTAGTTCGGAAATACTCAGTCAGCAGGATGGCACGGTTCACACTTTCAAGGTCAATCGTATGCTTGTCGCACTCTCCGCAAGTCCATCGGGCAAGCTGGATAATCAAACAAAACCGGATAATGTAGATTTCTAGTTTGCAGTAAATACCTACCAACGCATCATTGGTTTCCATATCACATTGGCGGGCATTTTCATGCTGCCAACCGTAAAGCCGTTGCTTGGCATCTTCATCGAATGGCAGGCATTGAGGCTGCAACTCATTATTCTCGTCATGCGGACAATCCTGTGCGATCAGCTTGTCGATAATCTGTTGCCACTGGATTTCCAGCTCTTCAGGAGTTTCCCGGTCGTTCCATCTGCTTTTCAAGACAGATTCAGGCATCACGAAAAGAATACGGTCTATGAAACCGTTACTCGAACGCTCGCCCTTGACCAGTTCGCCCAGAATTTTCTTTTGGATGGTACCGATAACGGAGATATAGGGACGTCTGATAAAAATGGAACTTTGCGTACTCTTGCGGTCGGAAATCGTGGGCTTGGCATTGAACACCGAAAGCCAGAACTGTTCTTCCGAACCGTTATTGTAACGGTTGAAGTTCTTGAACCAGGCCGACAGCTCGTCCGACCAAAGGCAGAGTCCTCTGGGATTTTGGGCATGTATCAGGCTCAATCCTTCGGGAGTAATATCCGAAACAAGAAAGCGTCTGCGCACGGGAGCCTGCGGAAATTCATCCAAACCAGCTTCCATGCGTTCCTTTTTGCTCATGGACATAGTGCGTTCATACTCGGCATACAGCTTCTGATATTCCTGATTCTGACAATAGTCGTGTTCAATGAATGGCTGGAAAGCGAAACTCAGCGGATGACTTTTATTGGCTCCAGGGCGTCCAATCAGTGCCATGTACAGAATGGGACTTTCCAGCCAGTTGCGCTTCACCTGCACCAGATGGGAGTTGCCAATCCCCACGGCAATGGCCGCAAGGATAGCCGCAGCAACATAATCCACGGGATAGCCCTGACAATCGTGCAAACTGCTGATGATACGCTGAATCCTGATAGGAAAGACTTCTATCGGGAACTCACCGCCGGACATCTTGACTCCGATGCGCACAGCCTCACCGATAATACCTTCTGCTGTTAATTTGGAGGTTTCCATAACCGTGCAGATCAAAAGTTATAGCCTCCCTTTGGTTTGCGTTTCGCTCCATGTACTATCTCCGCTGCCTGTTCCTGGAGCGACATTGCCTGCATCTGCTTGCGCCCGGACTCAATCCATTGCAGCAACTCATCTTCATAGAAGTAGAGTTTCTTTCCTTTTTTATAGGCTGGAATTAGTCCTTTACGCGCAAGCGTGTAGATAGTAGGCTTCGCCTTTCGTGTGATTTTACAGGCTTCGTCAATTTCAATAAGACGATGCTTGTCGGAAGAAGTCTGTGATTGCAGTGCCTCCACCATTTGCCGGATTTGTTCCATCTGTTCTGTGAGATAACCTACCGCCTGCGGCAGCTTATCAAAAGTGATTTGTTCGTTTGCCATACGTACTCGTTTTTAATTGTTCGCTGGCAAAGGAAATTGGTGTTTTGATGGTGGAAAACATCACCGGAATATAACTGTGAGATAACTTTTGATGGGGAGTGTTGGTGTAGCTTTAATAGTATGGTCAATATTTTAATCCTCTCAATTTTACTTAGAAGCTTAATATTTGATTAACTTTGTATATTATAAGAAACAAGTGTCTATTTATGAAATTAAATTTACCATATCCTGCTAATTGGTCTGACTTCCAAGATTTATGTTTTCAGCTTTGGAAAGAAATGTGGAGAGATCCATATGCTCATCATAATGGTCGTAACGGACAAGCTCAAAATGGTGTAGATATATGGGGAATAAATATGTTCGATCGTTATTATTCAGGTGTTCAATGCAAAGGTAAAAATGGGAATTATCAAAGCAAATTGACTACTGATGAAATTGATAATGAATGTAAAAAAGCAGTTAATTTCAAACCAAGCCTTAAATCATTTATTATGGCTACAACATCCCCTAGAGATGTAGTCGTTCAACAGCATTGCCGTAACATTACAGAACAAAACATATATTCTTTCTCTGTAGATACTTGGGCGTGGGATGATATAGAAGATGAGGTACAATGTCGTCCGACAATAATGGAACGTTTTTATCCAGATATAAAAGAAGCATCCCTGCTACATGAAATTCAAATTCCAGTGTTCGCAACGGTTGATAAACTTCATGCTTTTTTTTCACGTCCAGGACTTTTTAATAGTCTAAACCACTTGGCCATTAATATTTTGAAGGA
Organism: Bacteroides ndongoniae; assembly: GCF_900108345.1. Taxonomy (GTDB): domain Bacteria; phylum Bacteroidota; class Bacteroidia; order Bacteroidales; family Bacteroidaceae; genus Bacteroides; species Bacteroides ndongoniae. The sequence continues at coordinate 28,299 of NZ_FNVV01000014.1, forward strand.
TCTTGCTTATGAAATAGCTATTAATGCATTTGAACATGGACGTGCAGGTACCTTCGGAATTAAAGTAGAAAACGATTGTGTTATTTTCACTGAAGATGGTGCTCCATTTGATTATTCCACATTGTTAAAGAATAATGGAAATGGAGGTAAGGCCACAATGAAGTATGCTGCTGAGTTATTTGAAATCAATTATAGATATAATACAAAGAATATTTTAGAGATAGTTTTGCCTAACAACTTAGATTTCCCTAAAGGGGGTTCTAATTATACCATAAATTTTAATGCAAATGAAATTTTTGGCCGAGTGCAGGCTAAAGGCTTTGTTTTAAATGAGTTATGTAAAGTCCCAATGGATTGTAAAAAAATAATAGTTGACATTTGTGGGCAAGTGAATCCTGCAATAAGTTGTTCATTTGTTGTGATTGATATGTTATTGAAACTAGCTGATAAACAAAATATTGTTATCTATTTACCCGAGAATCTTTATTATAAAGAAGATATTATAGGTAAGTATGGTAAATTACCGAATGTTTATATCAAAATCAAGGAGTAGATTACTATATAAAGATAAACTTTCGATAAACGGTGTAAAACAATAATAGAGAGTTATAAATAGAGTTTATCCAATCTTATCATCTAATTTAATACGGCACTCTGATTCGGTATGTGACATTTTACGCTCAATAGTTGAGATTTCCAAGTCGCGAAGGGTATGGGCAAAGACATTTTTGATAAATGTGGCTGTATGAATGCGCTTTATCCCAAAAGCCTTACCAATATTCCAACCAAAGTGCATAATATCAATGCTTTTAAGCTGTGAGTCAACCTTTACGGGCGATATCTTTTGTAAGGTATCGCCTGAGCTATATTCTGCAACGTATGTGCATAGACGGTTGAGGTCTTCTTCACTCATATAGGCAACCATTGTTTGCTTAGTATAATTGAGCACCTTTTCTAATTTGGTTTGAATAACACGATTATTTTCTGCGATAGCATTGGTTCGCATAACTTCATATTCTGAAAGTTCGGAGATTGTTTCTTCAGCGGCAGGAGCAGGGTCTATGATATTGGGAATAGCCTGATTTGAATCTTCAATTGTAAGGGCTTCCGGTTCAGAAACGGTATCATTGTGATTTTCCATCGTTTGAAAAGCAGAGAAACGCAAAAGAAAGGCTTCTATGCGTGGCAACAGAAACTGATTGAAAGTTGTCTGTAAACTGGCATAGATCGCCATCAAAACAATTACTGTTGCAAAAAATGCAACATTACTACTGAAATCGTCAACACCTTTGGATAAAACAAACTGACGAGCTAAAACGCCAACAACAAGAGTACCTACCAATACAAGGGAATAGAGTGCTATATGTTCTATACTTTTCTGATTCATAGTGATATTTGCTAATTGTTTGTGCGCAAATATATGTCATTTCATAGATACCATGTTATAAATCTAAGAAAGTGGCAGCATTTGTCCTCGATATGGTACTTATTTCTATGTCATCTGTGCCACGATAGAATAAAAAAGAAGAGTCCGACTAGGTTTTAACCACATGTCGGACTCGTCTTACGTTACAGAGCTTTATACTATTTCAGTGAAATCTTATTCGCCGTCTCTCGCTTCTTGGAGTTAACCAAATCAGCATAGATTTGAGTAGTGGTGACATTCTTATGCGTCAGCATCTTCGATACTGTGTAAATGTCTGTACCTAAAGAGATTTGGATGACCGCATACGAGTGCCTAAAGCAGTGGAAAGTTATGTGTTTTCTGATTCCGGCTTCGGCAATCCATTGTTTCAGAGGATGATGAGTCATGGATCGGGTTAAACCTTTGAAGACTTTTCCGGTGCCCCATTCGCCACACAGTTCCAGAGCCTCCTGACTGATGGGGAGTGTAGCCTCGGTTTCTGTCTTTTCGGTGCAGATACGGATATAGTAACCTTGATCCGGGCCGACTTCAAAATCACGCCAGTCCAGCTTTAGAATATCACTGATACGTAGGCCTGTCATGCAGGCAAACAGGGAGGCTTGTTTTAAGACTGGAATCTTGCATGGCGTAGCCGCCAGTTTTTTGACTTCATCAAGTGTCAGATACTCTTTCTTGACCTCTTTCCATTCAATCTTTTCCAGAAAGTCGTTCAAGTTCTCACGCAGCATCTTCTCTTTATAGGCTATTTTCAACAAGGCTCGGAAAGTTGAATAATAGCCGGCTGCCGAATTTCGTGAGATGTAAGCATTGGGATGATTGATCTGTTTGCATTTGAGCAGGTAATCCCTGAACTTCTCACACAGTTCCACGGTGACATCACCAAAGGTGCATTTGCCACCGACAAATTTCTCGAAGTGGTTGTAAACGCAATCCCATTTCTCGTACTTTTCTCGTGCTTTAGTCCGGAAATAGGCGAGGAAATCTACCTTTTGTTTGTTCTTATCCAGGAACCCGAATTCTTCATTGATAAGCGACTGGAGACGGATACAGCGGATTGCCTCTGCCTTGTTCAGCATATCCTGATTGAACATTCTTTGCTGCTCGTTCTTGGGCTTGGCATAAATGTAGATGCCGAGGAATTCCCGGCGGCTCATCTTCATCGTGTAAGGATTGCGGATGGCCGGGTAATAATCCAGATAAAGAGATATGCGGTCGTTACGCAATGGTTTTTGTCTCAGTGTTACGTTGGTGCATGTAAGTGTCATAGCTATATTGTTTTTTGATTAATATTTGTTTTTGTTGCAAATAAAATAGGTGTTATGATGGTGGTATTTATCACCGGAAAATAACTTTTGCCTCATTCTATCTTTGGAGGCTCAAAGAACTTGTCCAGCTCTGCCCGCAGGATCTTGGTATATTTACCGACCTTAATACGGGGAATATTATGGTATTTCACATAATGGTAGAGTTGGTCTCGTGTCAGATTGAATCGCTCCATCGCTTCGGCAATGGTGTAGTATTTAGGTTCTTCGGGAGCTATGAGGCCTTTGGCAATGTCCACATGTTTCTTGGAGTAGTACACCATGATGCCGACTTTCTTTTTGGGAATGGCATTCTTTGATACAAAAGAATAGATGGCCGTTAATGTCATGCCAAACTTCTCCTGCATATCTTGCGTGCTGTACCATTCCTTGATTTCAGGATCGGGAGCTTTCTTTGCAAAGTAGTCATCAATATGCTTTTTGCTCCAATAGGTTTTACCACAGTGAAAGGTTCGTGGAATATTATGTTCCTTAGCGATATGAAATATCCAAGAATCCTTTACGCCATACTTTTCCTTAACTTCAGCTGTAGTGTAGAAGTCGATGATGCTCTGCTTGGATTTTGGTAGATGTTTTTTGTAAGGAGAAGCATTATCAAACAGAGCCTCGATGTCTCGTTTCCTGATAATAGTTTTTCTCTTTAACTGGACCGATTTTATCAGGTTAGTTTCTAGATACCTATAAAAGGTAGCCCTGCTGATACCGATATACTTTGCAGCTTCGCTTGGGGTAAAGAAATCTTTGTCAATGCAATCTTCTTTTTCGATTTGCTGATTGACCATTGTTTGGAATTCGCTAACACGCTTTTGCCTTGTTTTTTCTTTGTAGGCAAGGTTAGCACAACGACGCGAACAGCATCGTGTCGAGATTTTGTGGGCAATAAATAATTTGCCACACCACTCACATTTTTTCTGAATGTTGATGTTACTAGCCATTTCATTTATCTTTTTATTTCGCCAAAACTGTATCTCTGCGTATCACTGTGTCTCACAGCGTCTCATTTCTCCACGACCTTGCCAACGATAATCCTCGGATTTTCGTGGTGAGGTACACAGGAGGTACAAAAAATGGCGTAAAAAGGCTTAGCAACGATTATCAACGATACTTGAGCAACAAAAAAGGCGCCCGTAAAGAGCGCCATATTAATCGACTATAATCAATTTAACTATTTGATAATCAAGTATTTATTTGCCGATGCAGAAATTCCTAAATATATTCCCCAGCACCTCATCCGTCTCAATAGTTCCTCCCACAATTTCGCCAAGGTGGTATAGGCATTCGCGGAGATCCTGACTGACGAAGTCACCGGAGAGGCCGATGGAGAGGCCGTCTTGTACGCGGTGGATGGCTGCGAGGGCATGGGTCAGGGCTTCGTAGTGTCGGATGTTGCTTACAACGACGTCGGTTTGCGAGAGGTCGGGTAGGGCGGCAAAACCGATGAGTAACTGCTGGAGGGCGTCAAGGCCCTCTTTCTGTTTAGCAGCAAGGGTAAGGATGTGGGTATCTTGGGGCAATCTGTCGAAGGTGATGGAGGAAGCCTGAGGTGCGAGATCGGCTTTGTTTATCACTAACACAAGGTGTTTATCTTCGCATCGGGGCAGTATCTTTTCGGCTAGTTGCTGGTATTGTTCGTGGGCACAGGTAGCATCGATCACCCACAGGACGATATCGGCCTGCTCCAGCTTCTGGAAAGTGCGTTCGATACCTAAACTCTCAATGGTGTCGTGGGTGTCGCGTATACCGGCCGTGTCGATAAAGCGGAAAGTGATGCCGCCCAGGTTCAGGGTATCTTCGATAACATCGCGCGTGGTACCGTGGATGTCACTAACGATGGCACGTTCTTCGTTTAGCAAGGCATTCAGCAAGGTAGACTTGCCGGCATTGGTTTCGCCTACAATAGCTACAGGGATACCATTTTTCAACGCATTGCCTACACTGAACGAGTCGGCCAGGCGGCTGATAACCGTTTCTATTTGGGAGGCGATGGCTTGCAGTTCCGAACGGTCGGCAAACTCCAACTCTTCGTGGTCGCTGAAGTCCAGTTCCAGTTCCATAAGAGAGGTGAGGTGCAGAAGCTTATCACGTAACAGGGAGAGTTCGTGGCTGAATCCTCCCCGCATCTGGTTCATAGCCATGCGGTGGGTGGCAGCCGAGGTCGAAGCGATAAGGTCGGCTACAGCTTCTGCCTGACTCAGATCCATTTTGCCGTTCAGGAAAGCCCGTTGGGTGTATTCTCCTGGGCCTGCAGCACGGCATCCGTTTTTAAGGAGGAGTTGCATTACCTGCTGAAGAATATATGACGAACCGTGACATGAAATCTCTACGGAATCTTCTCCTGTATACGAATGGGGAGCACGGAATAGGCTGATTAGTACTTCGTCTATAATTTCGCCTGTATTCGTGCGGATTTGGCCGAAAGCCAATGTATAAGCAGGACGTTCGCTCAGGGACTTCCCTGTGGCAGGTGTGAAGATCTTATTGGTGATGCTGATGGCTTGTGGCCCGGACACACGGATGATGCCGATAGCACCGCCTTGGGCAGTGGCTATGGCACAGATGGTATCGTTGGATAGTTGTATGTTCACGTTGTTTATCTCTCTGAAAAATCTGTTCTTTTTATGGCTTGCAAAGATACGTCATTCGGATTACATCGCGAAATGTAGTTTGGAGAATTATGATTGCGGATAGAGGACTTGGGTAAGAATGAGTACTGTTTGCTCCAGATATTTTCGGTCGGTTTCGTCAAAAGTGTTCAGCTGGTCGCTGTCGATATCAAGCACACCTTTTACTTCGCCGTTGGCGATGATGGGCACTACAATTTCAGATCGTGAGAGCGAACTGCATGCGATGTGTCCGGGGAAAAGGTCGACATCAGCCACGACCTGAGTCTTTGCTTCGGCCCATGCGGTGCCGCATACCCCGCGTCCTTTCCTGATGCGGTAGCAGGCTACGCTTCCCTGAAAGGGACCTAAATGCAGTTCGTTGTCATTTACCATATAAAATCCTACCCAAAAGAAACCGAAAGCTTCTTTTAAGGCTGCTGATGTGTTGGCCAGTATGCTTACAGCATTGGTCTCGCCTTCAATCAGCGGCGCATATTGGGTGAGGAACGCCTGATAGCGTTCCTCTTTACTCATATTTTCATTCGTCTTGAAACTTGCTTCCATTTGATCTGTTTTTAAGGAAACTGTTAGATGCGGTCTAATACTGTTTTAATCAGGTCGTCTATCTGATTTTTGTAGCCCGTATTGGCTTCCTTGATCAGTCGGTTGGCTATAACCATACATACGGTAGTAGCCTTGTGCCCCATCAGACGGCTCAGTCCAGCCAGGGCCGAACTTTCCATTTCGAAGTTGGTGATGCGGTGTCCCTGATATTCGAAACATTCAATTTTCTCGTTCTGATGCGGGTCGGCCAAAGGAATACGGAGTTGGCGTCCTTGCGGACCGAAAAATCCGCCGCATGCCACCGTTACCCCGCGTACCATGTCCTGACGGGCAATGCGTTCTACCAGTTCCTCGTCAGCATGGATAACGTATGGAGCAGGTGCGCAAAGGTTGCCGCTCCATCCCAGGTGGTTCAGCAAGGCGCGTTCCATGGGCAGGTCGCATACAGCATTACGTCCGGCATAGAAATTGAGTAGGCCATCGAAGCCGACAGAGATTGCAGAACAGATGAAAGTACCTACGGGAGTATAGGGTTGCAGACCGCCGCATGTGCCGATACGTACGATTTCAAGCTGGCGGAAGTGGTCGTTCTCCTCGCGCGTTTGGAAATTGATATTAGCCAGTGCGTCAAGTTCGTTCATTACGATGTCTACATTGTCGCATCCGATACCGGTAGACACTACAGTGATACGCTTGCCCTGATAGCTGCCGGTAATAGTACGGAATTCACGGCTCTCAACTTCGCACTCTTTATTTTCAAAATGCGAAGCAACGAGGGCTACACGGCCAGGGTCGCCTACAAGGATTACTTTGTCTGCCAGCCATTCAGGCTTTACATGCAAGTGGAAAACGGAACCGTCTTCGTTGATAATCAGTTCGGAAGAAGGAAAATACTTTTTCATAAGCGTAGGTGTTTTTTTAGCTGCGAGTTATAAGCTCCGAGCTGTTAGTTTTTAGATTATGAGTTTTTGAGTCTTGAATGACGAGCCATAAGCTATAAGTTCAGATTCTAGTAATTTGTTGGTGAAGAAAGGGGGATGAACTTACAACTTATGACTTGTCATTTCGCCTTATTTATTCATTGGCTGACTGCTTCCGCCAGCAGTGGGACGGGCGATGGTTTCGCGCATGTCGGTATCAGCCTGAATATTTTTCATGCGGTAGTAATCCATGATACCCAGATTGCCGTTGCGGAAAGCTTCGGCCATGGCTTTAGGCACTTCGGCTTCAGCTTCTATCACTTTGGCGCGGGCTTCCTGAGCCTTGGCTTTCATTTCCTGTTCGCTGGCTACGGCCATGGCACGGCGCTCTTCGGCCTTGGCTTGGGCGATGTTCTTGTCGGCGTTGGCCTGATCCATCTGAAGGGCGGCACCGATGTTCTTACCTATGTCGATATCGGCGATGTCGATGGAGAGAATCTCGAAAGCGGTGCCTGCATCCAGTCCTTTGCGGAGTACGAGTTTAGAGATGGAGTCGGGGTTTTCGAGCACCGACTTGTGGCTTTCGCTCGAACCGATGGACGATACGATACCTTCGCCTACACGGGCCAGTACGGTGTCTTCGCCGGCACCACCTACCAGCTGGCGGATGTTGGCACGAACGGTGACGCGTGCCTTGGCGATGAGCTGGATACCGTCCTTGGCTACGGCGGTGACAGGCGGAGTGTCGATCACCTTGGGATTTACGGACATCTGTACAGCTTCGAATACGTCACGTCCGGCCAGGTCGATGGCAGTAGCCATCTGGAAGGGCAGGTCGATGTTGGCTTTGGCTGCCGATACCAGTGCGTGAACTACTTTTTCTACGTGTCCGCCTGCCAGGTAGTGGGCTTCGAGTCCGTCGCGGGTAATGTTGTTCAGTCCGGCTTTGTGGGCCTCGATCAGTCCGGGCACGATGACATAAGGCGGTACGTTACGGATGCGCATCAGGAAGAGTTGCACTAACGAAATGTTCACTCCTGACACCTTGGCCGAAAGCCAGAGGAAGAAGGGTACGTAATGGAAGAAAAGTACCAGAAAGATGATGCCTCCTACCACGAGGAAAGCAGTCAGATACAGAGAGCTTGTGTCCATTGCTTTAGGTTTTAAGTTATTGAGTTTTTAAGTTTTTGAATCTTTTGTAATTTCATTTTTGTTTTTCCACCAGTATGACGCCGTCGGTGATGCGGGTCACTACGATGGGAGTCTTCTCGTCCAGCAGACCGTCGGCCGACTTTACTTCGACGATGTCGCCTCCTATTTCGGCATATCCGATCAGGGCCAGACGGGTGGTGCAAATGCCCGTATCGCCTACCTTGACTTTCGCTTCGGCCGTACGGTCGATTTTCGACGAGATGTCTTCCTTCAAGGCCAGCTTGTCGAGGGTTTTCGACCGCATGAACAGTATCAGCGACCCTATACATCCCAGTGCCGAAATAACCAGGGTGATGAAGCCGGCCATCGTTCCCATGTGGGCAAAGGCGTAGTAGTTGGCAAAGACGATGCAGCCTCCTGCCAGAATGCCTGCGATACTGATGCCGGGTACGACAAACAGTTCCACCAGAAAAAGGATAATCGCGGCGACAATAAGTACGGCAATGATAAGTATGTCCATAGTGTTTTTCGTAATATAGTTTTTGTTATTTGATTCCTTTTTCCTGCTGGCGTACCAAGATGGCTGTCTGGTCTATTTCATCGGCAAACTGTTCGATACGCTTTTCCAGATCGAGCATGCCCGGAGCCATTTTTCCTCTTTCAGTTTGTGGAGCCGACGCGTAGCGTTTACGCAGATCGTCCAGTTTATTGCTCTGCTGGGCATAGCTGTTCTCCAGCTGACGGTATTTCTGGAATGTTTTCTTAGCCTGTGGCGAACGGAAGTCGGCCATCTTATAGTACACGGTCTGGTCGTCGATGACGAATTCGAAATCGTGTTTCTGTTTTACTTCCTTCTTCTCGGTAGAAACATCTTTGAGCCGTTGCAGGGCTTCGGTGACGAGGTCGTTGTCTACCCAGGTCTGTTTGATAGAGCTCAGGCGTGCCAGGGCGAGGAGCTTTTCGTGTTCCATGTTTTCGTAGCTGTACACCTGTTTGGAGGTGTTGGGGATGAAGACATAGACGCATACCTTGCCTTCGGGCTGGTGGCGGTCAGAAGCAAACCATCCCAGATTGTTGTATTCGTCGACAACGTACATGTAGTCGTTATAGGGCGAGTTGAAAGGCATACCGACGTTTTGCGGATTCAGATAGGTTCCGTTCTGAGTGTTGTAACGGGTGACGAAGATGTCGTATCCGCCTATCGACTCAGGGCCGTCGGCTGCATAGTAAATGGTAACTCCGTCGGACATGACGTAGGGATAGTTGGCATTTACCTCTCCGTTGATAGAGCCGGGCAGGGGAGTACCTTTGCTCCATCCGTCCTGACGTTTGTTACTGGCCAGAATATTCAGGGTACTGTCGGCCGGCTGGTATTCGGAATAGTAGATTTTGGTGCCGAGCTCGGTTTCGTAAACCGTTGTTTCGCTGGGCTCCCGGTCTTTGAAGTATTCGTTGTACATGAACAGCTTGCCGGCTTCCGAACCTATTTTGTAGGTTTTCAGAAAGTCTTTCTTGTCTACGACGAAACTGTCGACGATGCACACTTCTTCTACACCCCTCAACTGTCGCAATCCGATTTTGCTTTGTTGAAGCAGGCTTTCGGCCTGATCGGTCGAGCGTTTGCGCTTTTTCAGTTCGGCAATGTATTCTTCGTATACTTCGACAGCCTCTTCGAAACGGTACACCTGGTGGTAGGCTTGCCCCAGATAGAGCTGCCCGCTGGGGGTGCGCCGCTTCACAGCCATCTCCAGAGGCTTCACAGCCTTTTCAGCCTCGCCGGTCTTCAGGCAGCACACGCCGTACCACAGATTGTAGTTACCGTTCGAGGGGTTCGACTTGATAAGGCGTTGGAATGCCGGTTTGGCCTGTTCGTATTCGCCTTTCTCGTACAATTCTTTGGCTTTGGCCAGTGTCTGCGAGTAGGCACCGGTGCCCAGCAGGCAGGAGAAAAGCAACAGGATATATTTCTTTTTCATATTTTTATTGTATTCTTTATGCTATCAAAAGTTCAAAAATACAAATTAATCGCGAATAAAGCCCTTTTCGCTGATTCTATTATGTTAATTCTTCTTTAAATCATTCTTTTGCGTTATTTTTGTGCCCGATTTTCACAGGTTATGGCAAAGTATACAGAAGAAGAAAAAATGCTCCGTCGCATCGAGAAACGGTTTGCCAAAGGAGTGGTGGAGTACGGGCTGATTGAAGAGGGAGACAAGATTCTCATCGGTCTCTCGGGCGGGAAAGATTCGTTGGCGCTGGTCGAGCTGCTGGCGCGCCGTGCACGCATCTACAAGCCAAGGTTTTCGGTTGTGGCTGCTCACGTGGTGATGAAAAACATTGCTTACGAAAGCGATACCGACTACCTGCGCCGCTATGCCGAGTCGTGGGGCGTGCCTCTGGTGATATATGAAACAGAGTTTGACGCTTCGACCGATACCCGCAAGTCGCCCTGTTTTCTTTGTTCGTGGAACAGGCGTAAGGCGCTTTTCACCGTGGCCAAGGAGCAGGGATGCAACAAGATTGCCCTGGGGCATCACATGGATGACATTCTGGAAACGCTGCTGATGAATATCACCTTTCAAGGGGCGTTCGGTACGATGCCGCCCCGGTTGGTGATGAAGAAGTTCGATATGACCATCATCCGTCCGATGTGTCTGGTTCACGAGTCCGACCTGGAAGAACTGGCCTCTGCGCGCGGCTTCAGAAAGCAGGTGAAGAATTGTCCCTACGAGCATGACTCCCACCGTAGCTCGATGAAAGACGTGCTGAAGCAGTTGGAAGCAATGAACCCCGAAGCACGCTACAGTCTTTGGGGGAGTATGTCCAATGTTCAGGACGAGCTTCTGCCTCGCAAGGAGCAGCCGATGCCTTGATGAGGCTTTCCCATACCCAATGCAGAAATCAAAGAAAAATCGAAATAAAATAAGGAAAACAACATGAAAGGATTTTACACTATTCTACTTCTGGTCGTGTCTAACATCTTCATGACCTTTGCCTGGTACGGGCACCTGAAGTTGCAGGAGACGAAAATCATCTCCAACTGGCCGCTCTATGCGGTGATTCTGTTTTCGTGGGGCATTGCACTGGCCGAATACTCGTGTCAGGTGCCGGCTAACCGTATCGGCTTTGTAGGCAATGGCGGACCTTTTTCGCTGATGCAGCTCAAGGTCATTCAGGAAGCCATTACGCTCATCGTGTTCACGGTCTTTACCACGGTGCTGTTCAAGGGCGAGGCTTTACACTGGAATCACTTTGTGGCATTCATCTGCCTGGTGCTGGCCGTTTATTTTGTATTCTACAAGTAAGTTGCATGCTTTCTTTTACTAAAACTAATACCATATTATTTCAGCTATGAACAATTTTGTTTTTTATAGTCCTACCGAATTTGTGTTTGGCAAGGATACGGAAGCGCAGACAGGTAGTCTGGTGCGCAAGTACGGTGGCACCCGTGTGATGATAGTCTATGGCGGCGGCTCGGTGCAGCGTAGCGGTTTGCTTGCCCGTGTTGAAGAGTCGTTGCAGGCAGCTGGTGTAGCCTATTGCGAACTGGGAGGCGTACAGCCCAATCCTACCGAGCCCAAAGTGTACGAAGGCATTCGTCTTTGTCGCGAACAGGGAGTGGACATGCTGCTTGCCGTAGGCGGCGGTTCGGTGATTGATACGGCCAAGTCCATTGCAGTAGGTGCGCTTTACGAGGGCGACTTTTGGGATTTCTACATCGGCAAGGCCAGCATCACCAAGGCTTTGAAGGTGGGCGTGGTTCTCACCATTCCTGCTGCCGGAAGCGAAGGCTCGGGCAATGCGGTCATCACCCATTCGGTTACCCTGCAGAAGTTGGGCATACGTGCCCCCGAAGTGCTTCGTCCGGTGTTTGCCGTTATGAATCCCGAGCTGACCTATACGCTGCCTGCTTATCAGACAGCCAGTGGCATTGCCGACATGATGGTGCACATCATGGAGCGTTACTTCACCAATACCGAAGGTGTTGAGGTGAGCGACCGCTTGTGCGAAGGCACCCTGGTGGCCATTATCAAGGAAGCTTATCGGCTGAAAGCCAATCCGAACGATTACGATGCGCGCGCCAACATCATGTGGTGTGGCACCATCGCCCACAACGGTACGTGCGGAGTGGGACGCGAGGAAGACTGGGCTTCGCACTTCCTGGAGCACGAAGTCAGTGCCCTTTACGATGTCACTCACGGTGCCGGTCTGGCAGTGATCGTACCTGCCTGGATGGCTTTTGTGGCCGAACGCAACCCGAAGAAGGTGGCTCAGTTTGCCCACCGCGTATTTGGTGTGCCCCAGTCGGACGATTTGCTGGAGATGGCGTTGAGCGGCGTGTCGCAGCTGAAGTTCTTCTTCCGCTACATCGGACTGCCCGTCAGCTTCAAGGAGCTGGGCATCGAACAGCCCGACATTGATACGCTGGTGGCCAATCTGCACCGCAACAAAGGCCTCACTGTAGGTAGTTATGTGAAGCTGACTTCGGCCGATACGGAAGAAATCTATCGCATGGCCTTATAAAAAAAGAAAGATTATGAGCGACGATTCTTTCGACTATACCAAAGTGCCTCATGGCTTTCTGCATTGCGGCGCTTCGCACTGTGCCAAGTCGGCGGCGTGTTTGCGCCATTTGGCCTATTGTCACCTGCCGTCGCGGTTGGAGTCCTTCCGGATGCTGAACCCTTGCCGGACGGTCGAGGGCGAAGCGGCGTGCAAGTACTTTTTGCCCGACGAGCCCGTGCGCTATGCCCGTGGCTTTATGCGTACGGTGAAGGCGTTGACATTGGGCGTGGCAGGAACTTTCCGCAACCGTGCCATCAGTTGCCTGGGACGGAAAAACTATTACCTGACTCGCCGCGGAGAGCGTCTGCTGTCTCCGTCGGAGCAACAGCAGATTGTACACATTGCCCGTTCGCTGGGTGTAGAGCTTGACGAGTATTTCGACGATTATGTCTTCGAGCACCGTTGGGCGTAGATGCTTATCCGTTTCGCCCGATAACGGTCGATTTTATATTCAGGTTAAGTCTTTGTAAATCAGATAACGGCAGTTTCCTCCTGTTTCTATAAGAGGAAACTGCTGTTTCCTTATTGGGGAACGCGCGTTTCCTGTTGAGGGAATTCCCGTTCCCTTTAATGGTTACGGCCGTTTCCACAGGAGGGAACGGAGCGGATAAGCAATGTGGGCGAAGAGGGGAGTGAATATCGCAGGTAGATAATACGTGATTGGAAAATAGCGATGGGCAGCGACGCTGGCAAACATAGAAAAGCGGCTATGCCTTTGGGAGGGCATAGCCGCTTCGATTTACTTAATTTCTACTTCCTCTTTCATATCTATCTCTTCGCCTTGCGGGTCGTAGAAGATATATTGCAGAAACGCAAGTTTCTGGTTGGGAATGATTTTAATGCCAAATCCGTATTTCATCTGCCATTTCCGTTTCAGGGACATCAGCCCTTGGTTGACGTAGGCAGCGATGTACGGGTGGATGTGTAACGAGAATTTCTTTATCTTCAGCTTGTTTACCAGATAGTCTATTTTACTTTCCAGGGCATCGGTAAAGAGGATGGACGACTTGATGGTGCCTTTCCCGAAGCATGTGGGGCAGGTTTCTGTCGTATTCACGTCCATGGCGGGGCGTACCCGCTGGCGTGTGATTTGCATCAGCCCGAATTTGCTCAGGGGCAGGATGTTGTGGCGTGCCCTGTCTTTTTGCATGTTCTGGCACATGCGCTCGTAGAGTTTCTGCCGGTTCTCGGCTTCGTTCATGTCGATAAAGTCCACGACGATGATGCCTCCCATATCGCGAAGTCTCAGTTGGCGTGCCAGTTCGTCGGCAGCTCCCAGATTCACTTCCAGTGCGTTGGCCTCCTGCCCGTTGGCATTCTTGGTGCGGTTACCGCTGTTCACATCTACTACGTGAAGCGCCTCAGTATGCTCAATAATCAGGTAGGCACCACTTTTGTATGAAACGGTTTTACCAAAAGAGGATTTAATCTGCTTGGTGATGCCAAAATTGTCGTAGATGGGGAGAGGGCCTTTATACAGTTTCACGATTCCTGCCCGTTCAGGGGCAATGAGAGTTACGTAATCCTTGATTTCGTGGAACACGGCTTCGTTGTTCACATAGATGTTCTCGAACGATGGATTGAACAAGTCGCGCAACAGTCCTACGGCGCGGCTGGTTTCTTCGTAAATCAGAGTGGGGAATTTGGTGGCTTTCTGTATTTTTACTACGGCGTCTTCCCAGTGTTTCAGCAATACTTTAAGTTCTCCGTCGAGTTCGGCTACCCGTTTGCCTTCGGCTACGGTGCGGACGATAACGCCGAAGTTTTTCGGCTTGATGCTCATCAGCAGTTGCTTAAGGCGGGCCCGTTCTTCGCTCGATTTAATTTTTTGCGATACGGAAACCTTATCGTTGAAAGGTATCAGTACGAGGTATCTTCCGGCAAAAGACAGTTCGGACGTCAGTCGGGGGCCCTTGGTCGAAATAGGCTCCTTGACAATCTGAACCACAACTTCCTGTCCTACCTTGAGGGTATTGGCTATGGTGCCGTCTTTTTCAAGGTCGGGGAGTATGGTTGCCTTGGTGATAGGGTTGATTTTCTTCTTGTCGCTTAAAGTTTGCTTTACGTATTTCTCTAACGAGTTGAATTGCGGACCTAAGTCCAGATAGTGAAGAAAAGCGTCTTTCTCGTAACCCACGTCCACGAAGCAGGCATTCAGGCCGGGCATCAGTTTCCTGACACGCCCCAAATACATATTGCCCACGGAGAAAGAAATGTTTCTTCCTTCGCTCTGAAGTTCCACCAGTTGCTTGTCTTCGAGCAGGGCGATGGAGACTTCTTTGGGCTGTACGTCTACAACGAGTTCGCTGGTCACAGTCGTTACTTTTGTTTTTGTTTGATAATACAGGGTTTCATTGTGGACAAGCTGGCAGGAAACAAGTCGGGAGATGTATATATGCTCCGTTTTTTCTTGCCGGCTTGTTGCTGGCACAATTCATTACTTAAACAAAGAACAAACCCGCGAGACCTTTTGTTTCACAAGTTTGTTCTTTTGTCTTGTCTTTCAGACTAAGATTTACTTTTTGCTTTTATGTCTGTTCTTTCTTAGTCTTTTTTTACGCTTGTGCGTAGACATTTTATGTCTTTTTTTCTTCTTTCCGCTTGGCATAGCTTCTAAAATTTTATGGGTTAATACTATTGTTTATTATTTTTTCACTGAAAGAGTGAATGTCTTTGCAGGCTTAAACGCCGGAATATTGTGTTCCGGAATGATAATCGTTGTATTCTTAGAGATATTACGGGCAGTTTTCTGTGCTCTCTTCTTTACAACAAAACTACCAAACCCGCGGAGGTAAACATTTTCCTCTCTTGACAAGGATGCCTTTACTGCTTCCATGAATGCTTCAACGGTTGTAAGTACGGTGGTCTTATCAACTCCGGTGTTTTTTGCAATTTCGTTTACAATGTCAGCTTTAGTCATTTTTTCTACAAATATGGTTATTACTGTTTCTTAATTTTTTGGACTGCAAATATATAGCTTTTCCGCGTCTCTGAAAAATATATTTCGGACTATTTTTTGAAAAAGTCGCTGCATTAGGCTTTATCGGGCGGGAAATGTACTATTTTTGCGGCATGAATATTTTTAGCGAAACATTGCTTGGGTGGTACGCGGATAATGCTCGCGAACTGCCATGGAGGAATACAAAGGACCCTTATCTGATCTGGGTTTCGGAAATTATTTTGCAACAGACCAGGGTGGCGCAGGGGTACGATTATTTTTTGCGCTTTGTGCAGCGCTTTCCCAACGTACACGCTTTGGCCGAGGCCTCCGAAGATGAAGTCATGAAGTACTGGCAAGGGCTGGGCTATTACTCGCGTGCACGCAATCTGCACGAGGCGGCACGTAGCATGAACGGAGTATTCCCCAGTACGTACGAGGGAGTGCGTGCTCTGAAGGGAGTAGGGGATTATACGGCTGCCGCCATCTGTTCGATAGCTTATGGCATGCCTTATGCCGTGGTTGACGGAAATGTCTATCGTGTCTTGTCGCGTTATTGGGGCATTGAAGTTCCGATTGATTCGACCGAAGGAAAGAAACTGTTTGCGGCTTTGGCACAGGAGATGCTTCCTGTCTCCCGACCGGCGGAGTACAATCAGGCCATCATGGATTTCGGAGCCATACAATGTACGCCGCAATCGCCTTTGTGCATGTATTGTCCTTTGTGCGATACGTGCGCAGCACTGGCACAGGGAAGGGTGGACCAATTGCCGGTGAAACAGCATAAGACGAAGACTACCGATCGTTTTTTCAATTATATATATGTACGTGCAGGCGCGTACACGTATATAAATAAACGTACCGGGAATGACATCTGGAAGAATTTGTTCGAACTGCCGCTGATCGAGACCGAACGAGATATGCCGGAAGCTGAGTTTGTGCAGTTGCCCCAATTCCGTGAGTTGTTTGCCGCGGAGGATAAGCCGCAGTTGCGTTGTTTGCGTCGTGGGGTGAAGCATGTATTGTCCCACCGTGTGATCTATGCCAGTTTCTATGAAGTGGTGTTGCCGGAAGAAACGCGTTCGTTTTCAGCTTATCGGCGGGTGTCCCGGGAAGAGCTTGGACAATATGCAGTGCCCAGGCTGATACATGCGTTCCTGGAAAAATACGAGTGAAAAGTAGGTGCCGATTCTTGCATTGTGTAATTATTCTTGTTACTTTTGGCGGCGAATTGATAAAATAGAAGTCTATGTCGGTAAATAAGGTAATATTGTTGGGCAATGTCGGACAGGATCCGAAGGTGACATACTACGACGGTGGCGCATGTGTGGCGCAAGTATCTTTTGCTACTTCCGAGAAAGGATATACCTTGCAGAATGGTACGCAGATACCCGACCGTACGGAGTGGCATAATCTGGTATTCCGTAACCGTCTGGCCGAGATTGTGGACCAGTATGTACATAAAGGCGACAAGCTTTATGTGGAAGGAAAAATCCGCAGCCGTTCGTATGATGACCAGGCAGGCATCAAGCGCTATGTGACCGAGATTTTTGTGGACAACATGGAGATGCTTTCGCCTCGAAACACCTCAGCGGCTCCAACTCCACAACAGCCCCAGCAACCAGCTTCATCTCCGGCAGCTTCTGTTCAGAATAACCAGGCGGATGATTTGCCGTTCTAATTGTTTAACTAAAACCCGATTCTTTGGACCCAGACGCTTTTTTATGCCAGTTGGCAGACGTATTTAACGGAATTTCCGTACATACACCTTCTGTTTCGGCTATTATAGCCATTGTTTTGGCAGGACTGCTCCTGCTTGTTTCCGGATTTGCATCTGCATCCGAAATAGCTTTCTTTTCGCTTTCTCCGGCAGACTTGAGTGCCATTGCCGAGAAGAAGCATCCTTCCGATGAAAAAATCAGCCGATTGCTGGATGATACCGAGCGGTTGCTGGCTACGATTTTGATTACAAACAACTTTGTGAATGTGACCATCATCATGCTTTGCAACTTCTTCTTTATGACTGTCTTCGAATTTCACTCGCCTGTTGCCGAGTTTCTGGTGCTGACAGTCATACTTACTTTCTTGCTGTTGCTGTTTGGCGAGATTATGCCTAAGATTTATTCTGCTCAGAAGACCTTGGCATTCTGCCGTTTTGCAGCTCCGGGCATTACGATGTTCCGTTCGTTCTTCTATCCGCTGGCTTCTGTTCTGGTACATTCCACGGCGTTTCTGAACAAGCATGTTACCCGTAAGAACCACAACATTTCTGTCGACGAACTTTCGCATGCATTGGAATTGACGGACAAGGCTGAGTTGAAAGAAGAAAGCAATATACTTGAAGGTATCATCCGTTTCGGTGGCGAGACGGTGAAAGAAGTCATGACTTCCCGTTTGGATGTGGTCGACCTTGAAATACGTACCCCATTTAAAGATGTGCTGAAGTGTATTGTCGAGAATGTATACTCGCGTATTCCTGTATATGCCGAAACGCGTGATAACATCAAGGGCGTACTCTATATCAAGGATTTGCTTCCGCATCTGAACAAAGGTGACAATTTCCGTTGGCAGTCGCTGATCCGTCCGGCTTATTTTGTGCCTGAGACAAAGATGATTGATGATCTGCTGCGTGACTTCCAGGCTAATAAAATACACATTGCCATCGTTGTAGACGAGTTTGGAGGTACGTCGGGCATTGTGACAATGGAAGACATCATTGAGGAAATTGTAGGTGAAATACGTGACGAGTACGATGACGAAGAACGTACGTACACGATATTGAATGACCATACATGGGTATTCGAAGCCAAAACACAGCTGACCGATTTCTATAAGGTAACTCATATTGACGATACTGCTTTCGACGAGGTAGCCGGCGATGCCGATACGGTAGCCGGGCTGTTGCTGGAGCTGAAAGGCGAGTTCCCGGCTTTGCATGAGAAGGTTAGCTATGAGCGTTATGAATTTGAGGTACTCGAAATGGATAACCGACGCATTCTGAAAGTCAAGTTCACAGTCAATCCCCTTACGGCCGAGGCCGAAGGTAATGCATAAACGGAGGGTGGTGTCTTGAGTCTTTTTATGCAGCATAAGGAGGACGGATTTCTGCTGGGAGTATGGCGGATGGATGAATCGTATGAGGAATTGTGCCGTCAGTTGGCCGGTACGGATCTTTGCCGTCAGGCGTCCGAACGTTTCCATGCAGTGCAGCGTAGGCATGAATGGCTGTCGGTCCGGCTTCTGCTGCGTACTCTGTTGGGAGCCGACAAAGAGATTGCTTATTTACCTTCCGGCAAGCCCTATCTGGCTGACGGCAGCTTTCACATCAGTATTTCGCATACACGTGGTTATGTGGCTTTGTTGCTGGCATCGACACCTGCAGGTATCGATATTGAGCAATATGCTACTCGCGTGCATCGGATTTCGTCGAAGTTTATGCGTGCCGACGAACAGCCGGTTCCTTATCAGGGCGATGACACGTGGAGCTTGTTGCTTCACTGGTCGGCTAAGGAGGTAATGTTTAAATGCATAGACCGTTCCGAAGTCGATTTGTGTGATCATTTGCAGATACTGCCGTTTGTTCCGCAAGAAAGGGGAGAGTTTCGTGCTTGTGAATATAAGACGGAGCAGCAACGAACGTTTCTCATCCGTTATCTGCTCCATCCTGATTTTGTATTGACGTGGACGGTATACTGAGTCCGTCCAGCTCCAAGTGCTTGTCTTATTCTTCTAAGCCAGTTGACCCTGGCTGATACGTCTACTTACTTCAAACAATAAGTTGTTTACAGTCTTTCCAGTTGCACGGTGAAATGTCGCATCAGGGGTGCTTCCCAGGCGATGCGTACGCCTCGTGTCACGCTTTCGCGTCGGTCGTATACATTCTTCAGTGCAGCTGCCACTACGTTCATGTGGTTGTCTGTATACACTCTGCGCGGTATGGCAAGGCGCAGGAGATCCAGGCCGGTGAATCGGTTTTCGCGCGTCACAGGATCACGGTCGGCCAGCAGATAACCTATCTCGCATCCCCGTATGCCAGCCTCCAGATATAACTCTACTGTGAGTGTCTGAGCCGGAAATTCTTCTTTAGGAACGTGAGTCAGCACCTTGGGAGCATCGATGAAGATGGCATGTCCGCCAGCCGGACGTTGGTAGGGGATACCGTATTCATCCAGTTTGCAGGCCAGATATTGTACTTGTCGGATGCGGGTTTCCAGATTGTCGAATTCGGTATTTTCGTCCAGGCCGATGGCCAGTGCGTTCATGTCGCGTCCGTTCATGCCTCCATAAGTCAGATAACCTTCGAACTGTACGCAGAAGCCTTTGGCGCCTTCGTACCAATCTTTCCGGTTGGTTGCGATGAAACCACCCATGTTGACAATGCCATCTTTTTTCGCACTCATGGTCATGCCGTCGGCCAGGCTGAACATCTCACGGGTAATTTGTTTGATGGTCTTGTCTTGGTAGCCCTTTTCGCGTGTCTTGATGAAATAGGCGTTTTCGGCAAAACGGGCCGAGTCGAACAGAACGGGTTTGCCGTATTTGTCAGCTATGGCACGTACTTCACGCAGGTTCTGCATGGATACGGGTTGTCCTCCTGCCGTATTGTTGGTGATGGTGACGATGATGAAAGGAATCCGGTCGGCGTGTTCCTGCAAGGCTTTCTCCAGTTTGGCAGGATCGACGTTTCCCTTGAAAGGAACCTCAAGCTGTGTTTGCTTAGCCTCGTCGACAGTACAGTCCAGTGCGAAAGCTTTGCGTCCTTCAATGTGTCCTTTGGTCGTATCAAAGTGTGAGTTGCCAGGCACGATGTCTCCTTCATGCACCAGATAGGAGAAGAGTACGTTTTCGGCGGCTCGTCCCTGATGGGTGGGGATGATGTATTCGAATCCGGTCAGTCTGGTAATGGTATCTTTAAGTTTAAAGAACGATGAAGCACCTGCGTAACTTTCATCGCCCAGCATCATTCCGGCCCATTGGCGGTCGCTCATGGCGCCTGTACCCGAGTCGGTGATCAGGTCAATGTAGACTTGTTCAGATTTCAGTTGGAATACATTGTAATGGGCTTCTTTCAGCCATTGTTCACGTTCTTGTCGGGTGCTTTTGCGGATGGGTTCTACCATCTTTATTTTCCAGGATTCGGCAAAGGGTAATTCCATAGTTGATTAGTTTTTCTTTTTTTGAGGGTTTGACATTTGGTTAACGGAATAAGTCTATGACTTATTGCTCAGGAGTCGAAGATAGTGATTTTTCTTCTATAAAGCAAGAAGTTTGTTTCCCTTTGTAAAAGAACAAATGTCCGGGCGAAATCACTTCGACCGGACATTCTCAATAAACTTGGCAGAGTTTATTTACCTTTTTACTTTCTTTGAATCAGTTGAAATGATTTGGACAGGAAATAGTTGTCCGGTTCATCAAACTCAACGCTTTTTCCTCGAAAGCAATGATAAAGTGTGTTGCATGGCAGGTCTTCTGACTTGTTTCTGTGGCAGACGCCTTCCCGGACGTATCCAGTGGCTTAAGAGGTATGTGCCTGTCACACTTCACGAAACTTACAGCAGCGGGACTGTTCAGGATTCTCACCTGATTCCCTTTTAATTGCTTTCCCGAAAGAGGATTGCAAACCAATGCAGCGCAAAGATAAGAAAAAGCCGGGGATTTACAAGGGAAATCTCCGGCAAATTAATACATGTTACGAAGGTAATATTTTATTTTTCCTTGGCCAGTGTGAATACAAACTCCAGTCCTCCTCCTTGCCTGTTTTTGGCCGAGATGGTTCCTCCGTGTATCAGAACGGCGTTTTTCACAATGGCCAGTCCGAGGCCGGTTCCGCCCAGCTTGCGCGAACGGCCTTTGTCTACCCGGTAGAAGCGTTCGAACAGGCGGTTCAGGTGTTCAGGAGCTACGCCTACCCCTGTATCTGCAAAGCTGAAATAATAGAAGTTCTCGTCTTCGCGGAAACAGCCGATGTGTATATATATGTTGGTACCAGCGTAGGCGATGGCGTTGTCCATCAGATTCCGGAAAATGGAGTAGAGTAGTGAATAGTTGCCTTTCAGCTGTATTTTGGGTTGCAGCGAGTTGACTACTGTAATATGCTTTTCTTCCAGTTCCAAAGCTACTTCGTTGACGATGTTTCCAACCAGCAGGCTGATGTCTACCTTTTCCATATCGATCATGTTGGCTGCTTCGTCCATACGTGTCAGCACGGAGATGTCGCGTAGCAGTCGGCTCAGGCGGTTGCTTTGGGCATAGCAGCGCTCCAGGAAAGTCTGTATCTTTTCGCGTGGGATGCTGTCGTTGCTGACGATGGTTTCCAAATAGCCCTGTATACTGCTTACCGGGGTTTTCAGTTCGTGAGCTATATTTTGGGTCAGTTGCCTCTTTAGTCTGATTTGCTCTTCTTCCTGGGTTATGTCGTTAATCGAGATTTCGAAGCTACGGTCTTGGAAGATGATGCATTCGATGATAAAGATACGTCCGTTTTTGTTGATGTTGAGCGACATGCGCTTTTCTTCCGTTGCATTAGCCGGACGTTTCTGCGACTTGTTGATAAAGTCGGTTATTTTCTGAAACTCACAGATAGAGAATATCTCTTCGGTAGTTTGCAGATTCTGGTCCGAAATAAGGTTCCCGTATTGTGTGAAGAGGTTGTTGACGAGTATTTCCTTTTTGTCTTTGGTAAATACACCTAGTCCCTCTCGCGATGTCTGTAAGTGTGTGATCAGTTTTTCTCTTTCGATGTAAAGAGCCTCCTTTGTCTCTCGCAGGCGTCGGTATATCTGGATGATGTGTTGCGAGATTTCTCCCAACTCATTATGGGGGAATGCAGCCTGTATATCCATTTCAATCGGTTCATTGCGGTCGGCCCGTTTGGCAAATTCGCGAAGATTGGTGATGGCTTTTCCAAGTTTTGCTGTAAACTTGTAAAAGATGAATATCAGCAGTAAGGTTACGATAACGGTAAACCAGATGTAATGAGGGTCGGCAGCCAGGTTATGAATCAGATTCAAGTTGTATGGCAGTGCCGAACGTATGATATAATTGTCTTGTAGAGTTGCCGAATAGAAGTAGGGCATTCCGGTAGTTTCTGACATACGGCGTAAGTCGTATCCTTTTCCTTGCCGAAGTGCTTGTTGTATTTCCGGGCGTCCAAGGTGATTGCCTGGTTCCTGTTTACCTTTGTAACTGTCGTATATCACTTTCCCGTTCAGACTGATAAGAGTGACACGCAGGTTATTGTTTACTCTATTGATATAATTGTCCAAGGTGCTGGTCCACAGACTGTCGGGAACAATACGCAGTTCGAACGACAAACGCTCGTTATAATCCTGCAATTGTGTGTTGAGCAATTCTATTTTGTAGCTTTTTTCACGTTGGTACTGATAAGCGATGAAGCAAGCTGCGAATGCAAGAAACAGCGAGATAACCGAAAGAAATAACTTCCGGCTGAATGACAGAAAATGCCGTTCATCTTTATTCGGCTTCAAAGCAGTATCCATATCCCAAGCGAGTTACAATGCATTTTCCGTAAATACCGATTTTTTTGCGCAGGCGGGTGATGTTAACGTCTATGGTACGGTCGAGCACATAGACTTCCTCGCTCCAGATACGTCCCAAAATATCTTCGCGCGAGAAGACACGTCCTTTGTTTTGCAGCAACAGCAGCAGAATTTCGAATTCTTTTTTGGTCAGCGGAGCTTCCTGTCCATCAATGGAAACTTTTTTCTTCACAATGTCAAGAACCAGCGTTTTATAGACCAATTGCTCGGGCATCCGTTCGCTTTCCCCCTGTCCTGTACGTCTCAGTACGGCTTTAACCCGTGCTGCTACTTCACGCAGTGAGAATGGTTTCGATATGTAGTCATCCGCTCCAAGATTGAATCCTGTTACAGTATCGTTTTCCGTGTCTTTAGCTGTGATGAAGATTATGGGCACTTGTGCTGTCTTTTTATCCTTTTTGAGCATACTTGCCATTTTGAATCCCGATATCTCTCCCATCATTACGTCAAGCAGTAGCAGGTTGTAACTGCTGATGTCCATTCGCAGGGCTTCTTCGGCCGAGTTTGCAGTATCCACTTCGTATCCTTCGTTCTCAAGGTTGAACTTCAGGATTTCGCACAAATCTTCTTCATCGTCTACTACTAAGATTCGGTAATTGTTCATTGTTTCCTGGTTTTAAGTTGCAACAGGGAAGCACTTTTCCCGTCTGTAACGGTACGTCCTCTTCCTGTTACAAAGTTATACTTTATTTCTTTTCGCGGGCAAAAGTGAGGCATTTTTATTACGGACGCATGAAACAAGTATTACGATTCTGTTACACTTTGCATCTGAACATCTATTGCCAGGAACACAGAGAGGGAATGCGGTAATACAAAAACACACCGATGATGCTGTGGCAGTCTCATCGGTGTGTCATTTGTACGGTATACGTATCTTAGGGGGTTACACAGTCTGATGGTTGATGCAGATTCCTTGTTTGTACCATTCGTACAGACGGTGTATTCCTTCGTCTATTTCTACCTTGTGGTGCCATCCCAGTCCGTGCAGCTTGCTTACGTCGGTCAGCTTTCTCATTGTGCCGTCCGGCTTGCTGGCATCCCACTTCAGTTCACCCTTGAATCCGATTTCGGCAACAATCTTTTCGGCCACTTCGCGGATACTCAGTTCTTTTCCAGTTCCAACGTTGATGTGGCAGTTACGAATCTCTTTTTCACCTTCACGGTAAGTGTCCTTGAAGTCCACGTTCAGCAGTACGTGCACACTGGCGTCGGCCATTTCTTCGCTCCACAGGAATTCGCGCATGGGTTTTCCGGTTCCCCACAGGGTGACAGCTTCGGCTGTGATGCCGTATTTGGCCAGAATCTGTCTGATTTCTTCTTCTGTCCGGCTGCCGTCTACTCCCTCTACCGGGCGCAGGTTAATGTCTTTTCTTACAGCTTCCCAGTTTCCTTCGTTCAGGCATTTGGCCAGATACACTTTTCTCATCATAGCTGGCAGAACATGGCTGTTTTCCAGATGGAAGTTATCGTTCGGACCATACAGGTTGGTGGGCATCACGGCAATGTAGTTGGTACCATATTGCAGATTGAAGCTTTCACACATTTTCAGTCCGGCAATTTTGGCTATGGCGTAAGGTTCGTTGGTGTATTCCAACGGCGATGTCAGCAAGCATTCTTCTTTCATGGGTTGCGGTGCCTCTCTGGGGTAGATACAGGTACTTCCCAAAAAGAGCAGCTTCTTGACTCCGTGGCGGAAACTTTCGCCTATGACGTTTTGCTGAATTTGCAGATTTTCATAGATAAAGTCTGCTCTGTATTGCAGATTGGCCATAATGCCTCCCACATGAGCGGCTGCCAGCACTACAGCCTCGGGTTGCTCTTCATCGAAGAATTTCTTGACGGCTACTCCATCCAGCAGATTCAGCTCCTTATGTGTGCGTCCTACCAGGTTGTGGTATCCTCTTTCCTGTAGGTTGTTCCAAATGGCCGATCCTACCAGTCCTCTGTGACCGGCTACATAGATTTTAGTATCTTTATCCATTTTCATTCTTACTTATATATACTATGTAAAAAGGTAATTTACCGTTTACTTCACAATGCCTTTCTCCAGATATTCTGCCAGATTGGTTCTTACCTGCTGAGCTGCATGGTCGGCAGCTACTTTGGCCATATCTGCTTCCACCATAATGCGTACCAGTTCTTCAAAGCTGGTGCTGTTGGGATTCCAGCCCAGTTTGGCTTTTGCTTTAGTCGGGTCTCCCCACAGGTTCACCACATCGGTCGGACGGTAAAAGTCTTCGCTTACCTCTACCAGGCATTTGCCCGTGGCTTTGTCGTAGCCTTTCTCGTCAATGCCTTCACCCTTGAATTCCAGTTCGATACCTGCATATTTGAAAGCCAGATAGCAGAATTCTCTTACCGAATGTTGCACGCCGGTAGCTATCACGAAGTCTTCCGGTTTCTCCTGTTGCAGAATCAGCCACATACATTCCACATAGTCTTTGGCGTATCCCCAGTCGCGCAGCGAATCCAGGTTACCCAGATACAGACGATCCTGCTTACCTTGTGCGATGCGCGCTGCTGCCAGCGTGATTTTCCGCGTTACGAAAGTTTCGCCACGGCGTTCGCTTTCGTGGTTGAACAGGATGCCCGAACAGCAGTACATGTTGTATGCCTCGCGATACTCTTTTACAATCCAGTAACCGTACAGTTTGGCAACAGCATAAGGTGAGTAAGGGTGGAAAGGTGTATTCTCATTTTGCGGTACCTCTTCCACTTTGCCGTACAGTTCCGAAGTGGATGCCTGATATATGCGGCAAGTATCAGTCAGGCCCGCTAGGCGCACAGCCTCCAATACACGCAGTACGCCTGTAGCATCTACGTTGGCTGTAAACTCCGGAGAGTCGAAACTTACCTGCACATGGCTTTGTGCGGCGAGGTTGTATATTTCGGTCGGTCTCACTTTTCCTACGACTTGCAGGATGCTCATCGAGTCGCTCAGGTCGGCATAATGTAGATGGAAATTGGGTTTTCCTTCCAGATGCGCGATGCGTTCGCGATAGTCTACCGACGACCGTCTGATGGTGCCGTGTACATCATATCCTTTGCTTAGCAGCAATTCGGCCAGAAACGACCCGTCTTGTCCGGTGATACCGGTAATTAAAGCTACATTTCTCTTTTCCATTGTTTTTGTTATGGTTGCACTTTATTAAAGTTGATGACTTTGTTTTTCTCAGTCTCTTCGGAAAATATCCCGGGTATAGACTTTCTCTTTTACATCGTCCAGACAGCTGTCGTAGCGGTTGGCAATGATGGCGTCGGACTGTTGTTTGAAGTTCTCCAGATTGTTTACGACTACCGATCCGAAGAAGGTACTGCCATCTTCCAGTGTGGGCTCGTAGATGATGACGCTGGCACCTTTGGCCTTAATGCGTTTCATGACGCCCTGAATGGAACTTTGGCGGAAGTTGTCGCTGTTCGACTTCATCGTCAGCCGGTATACTCCGATGACGCACTTCTTTTCGTTCGACGGATCGAATGCACCACGATTGTAATAGTCGTAATATCCTGCCTTGTGAAGCACCTGGTCGGCGATGAAGTCCTTTCGGGTGCGGTTGCTCTCCACAATGGCATGGATCAGGTTTTCGGGCACATCCTGATAGTTTGCCAACAGCTGTTTCGTGTCTTTGGGCAGGCAGTAGCCGCCGTATCCGAAGGAAGGGTTGTTGTAGTGTGTTCCGATACGCGGATCCAGACAGATGCCGTCGATGATGGCTTTCGTGTCGAGTCCTTTCACTTCGGCATAAGTGTCGAGTTCGTTGAAGTAGCTTACCCTCAGTGCCAGGTAAGTATTGGCAAACAGTTTCACGGCTTCTGCTTCTTTCAGTCCCATGAACAGGGTAGGAACGTCTTCTTTCAAGGCTCCTTCCTGTAGCAGTGCGGCAAATTCGTGAGCCTTTTCTTCCAGCCGCTCTCCGGCGATGGCTCGGATGGCTTCGTTTTCTTCCTCTCGTCCTTCTATCATCTTGGGATATCCTACAATGATGCGGCTGGGGTAGAGGTTGTCGTACAGTGCCTTGCTTTCGCGCAGAAACTCGGGCGAGAACAGCAGATTCAACCGCTTGCCTTGCAGGGCGGGTGACGATTGGAAGCGCTCGGCATACTTTACGTACAGGCTTCGGCAATAGCCCACGGGGATGGTACTTTTAATCACCATGACGGCATCAGGATTCACTTCGAGTACCAGATCGATTACTTCTTCCACATGGCTTGTGTCGAAGTAGTTCTTCATCGGGTCATAATTGGTCGGTGCGGCTATCACGATGAAGTCGGCTTCGCTATAGGCTTTCCATCCGTCGAGGGTGGCGCTCAGATTCAGTTGCTTCTCGGCCAGATACTTTTCGATGTACTCGTCTTGTATGGGGCTGATATGTTGGTTTATCTTTTCCACTTTTTCAGGTATTACGTCCACAGCTGTTACCTGATGGTGTTGCGACAGTAGGGTTGCTATCGAAAGTCCTACGTAGCCGGTTCCGGCTATAGCAATTCTGTAATCTTTCATAACGTTGCTCTCCTTCCTTGAAATCGTTTTTGTTTTTTTCTGAGTCCGTTTACTGTTTTTGTACTCCTTTTATTTATTCAGTTGTAGAATACAGCTTTCAACTGATAACCTATGATTTGTTCCAATCGGAAACAGGTTTGATTTTATATAAAGGATGTGACAAAAAGTCCTTACAGATTCTTTCTGCAAAGATAGATAAACGTATGAGGTTAAAGAAAGCTGATGGGGCTTATTTACATTTATTTCACAAATGAAAGCCGGTCGGTTTTATGATTTTACTTCCGTTTTGCTCCACAAAATCCCCATGCTCATACTTCGTATATATCCTGCGCCCAGCTGCGCTAACAGGTCGGCGGACGACGTACACGAACAATCCTTCAGCACTGCAGCATTTTTGTGTTTTACTGTGGCATAGATTTCAGCAGCAGACATCAAATGGGTATCTATTTGGGTGACGTTTCACCATAAGCGTATGAATATGAATAGATTGTAGTGAAAGATAAAACAGTTGTTGAGCCGGTTAAAGCGGATGATACAGGCAGAGCGAATTTTCAGAAAGGGGTGTGAAAGCTAATGCTACTATTGCAATTTTTTTTCCTAGTTAGGAAAAAATATCTGTTTAGTTAGGAAAAAATTTTTTCCTAACTGGGAAAAAATTAACGGGTTGTACAGCCATCCCGATTTGTGTTTCACCGAATGTCGGTGAAACTTTATCTTTCACCATATCTTTCTGTATATCAATGAAAAATAACGTTTTGAAAGCGTGAACCCGATTTCCCCCTTTCTTATTTTTATCCGTGTTAGTCTGCCCCATCCGCTTCGTTCGCGTATCCATCTTTCACCCGGTTTTTCATTTTTAATCATTCACTTTCCTTTCTTAACTACTTACTTTAGCCGCATAACATTGGTAGTTAGCTGGCGTAACAAGCAATGCTGTGAGTATGGCCTGCAACTCTCGTGCGTATTGCAAGCACGGCTCGTGAGCCGTGCAAGTGTCGCTCGCGAGCCGTACAAGTGTGGAACGTGGATTATTTATGCTCGTAATGTTAGCAATTGCCTCCACAAGAGCATTGGGGCAATGCTTCTTTTCTGATTTCAGTGATGTAAAAGCGGGCAAAGGATTTTCTGATTTCGTCGCGTACACGGCGGAATTCCGAATCGATGAATTCTGGTGTACCTCTAGCATGTGACGGATCATCAAAGCCTATATGTAGACGTTTTCCTACTTTGCCGCTGAATGTAGGGCAATTTTCGTTTGCTCCTCCGCATACGGTTATCACGTAATCCCATTCTTGATCGAGATAAGTGTTTACGTGCGTGGGTACATGCGAACTGATATCTATTCCAACCTCTTTCATCATTTCCACAGCCTTGGCATTTACTTGTGCAGCAGGTTCTGTTCCTCCTGAATATACTTCTATCGTGTGGTCGAATGACTGTAAAAAGCCGTGTGCCATTTGGCTGCGGCAACTGTTTCCTGTACAAAGAATCAATACTTTCATTTTTTTATTGCTAATTACATTTATAGTAATCGGATTGTAGACTTGATAATAAATACTGTTTTGAATGTTTTTGTGGGAGATGTTTACAATATATAGTTGAACAGATAGCCCGACAGAATGATGAAAAAGGTCACTGTGCCGAAGAATATGCCAATCAGTCGCCAGGTCATCACCTTTTTGAGCAGTGTGGCTTCCGGTAGCGAAAGGCCTACAACAGCCATCATGAAAGCGATGGCCGTACCCATGGGGATACCTTTGGCCACAAATACCTCAATGATGGGCACAATGCCTGCGGCATTGGCATACATTGGTACGGCCAGAATGACGGACAGGGGAACCGCATACCAATTATCTTTCGACATGTGCTGTGCGAAGAAGCCTTCGGGAACAAAGCCGTGCATAAAGGCACCGATACCGATACCTATCAGGATGTAGACAAGTACGCCGCTGACAATCTTCCAAGCGTCACGGATGATGGTCGGAAGCCGCTTGAAGAAAGTAGTATGCTCCTTTTCCCATTCGCCAGCCTGGACCGAAGCCTGTGCTTGTATCTGTTTTACCCAGTCGGTCAGGTAAGGTGCCAGTCTCATCCGTCCCAGCACAACTCCACCTATAACGCCCAGCAGGATGCCGCTGATGACGTAGATCAGTGTCACCTTCACTCCGAAAGAACCAAGGAACATCGCAACGGCTACTTCGTTGACCAGCGGCGAGGTGATAAGAAAGGCAAAAGTCACTCCCAAAGGAATGCCGCCTTTGACGAAACCGATGAACAGCGGGATGGAAGAGCAGGAGCAGAATGGAGTAATGGCACCGAATACGGATGCCAGCAGGTATTGCAAGCTATACATCTTGTGCGTCATCAGGTAGTTTCTCAAACGTTCGATCGGGAAATAAGCATTGATGATTCCCATCAGCACGCTGATAAAGAATAACAGGATGAGAATCTTGATTGTATCATAAAAGAAGAAGTTTACGGCCACTCCTAACGGTGTATCGGCACTCAGTCCGAACAGCCCGTAAACAAGCCAGTCTGCAAAATCTTGTATCATGTTTACTGTTTTTTTAATTCGTATAAATACGAACAATGTTTATATAAAAAGAACGGCAGATTCAATAACGGTTGTTTCTGCCGTTCGCAGTTAAATAATCTGGGTTGTCAGATGCCCAAAAGTTTTTTTACGTCACTCTCGGTCGGAACCTGTCCTTTCATTTTTACCACCTCGTCGACAACAACGGCGGGAGTAGTCATGATATTGTAGTTCATCATTTCCATGATGTCGTCCACTTTGGTCAGTTTTACGTCCAGATTGTTTTCTTTGATTACTTTTTCGATTACATTGTAGGTTGTCTTGCATTTGCAGCAACCCGGTCCTAATACTTTAATTTCCATATTCCTAAAATTTTTGTTTGTTAGTATTAATAGTATTTTATAGGTACATTGTCCAGCAATAATATAAGCCTATTACAATGAATATCCATCCGACAATGAGGTTCATCCATTTCTGTACCACTTTCATTTGACCGTAAAAACGTCCCATCTGCTGTACGCTGAATGCCAGTATCCAAGCTACGGCAAGTACTGGTATGGCGGTAGCGATGGCAAATACGGCGGGCAGCAGGTAGCCTGCTGTAGCTGTGGCCGACATGGGTATCAGCATGACGAAATAGAATACGCCGCTTGTGGGGCAGAACGCCAGTGCAAAGAGGATGCCTATCAGCAGTGCACCCCATCCGCCTTTTCGGGCAAGTCCTTCTGCTCGGCCGTTGAAGCCAAACTTAGGCAAGTTGAGTTTGTCTCCCCAAAGCATGAACAGGCCGATAATAAGCAGTAGCGGCCCTATGGCCAGTTCGCCCCATGTGCCGATAGTTTTCTGGATGCCGAACATGCTTGAACCTTCTTTCAGAATCATAATCAGCACAATGCCAAGCAGGGTGTATGACAGGATGCGCCCCAGTGTATAGAGCAAGCCGTTGCGGAAGATCCGTTTCCTGTTCTCCATGTCTTTTCCGATGAATCCGATGGCGGCGATGTTGGTTGCCAGCGGACAAGGCGAAAGTGCCGTCAGCAGTCCGAGTAGAAATGCCGTCAATACAGGTGTGGAGCTGTTATCGAGCAGTGTCTGTAGCCAATCCATAAGCTTTAGTTCAGCATGTCTGTTACTGATTTTACTACTCCGGCTTTGAATACATCCGGCGACTTGCGGGCATTGCCGAATGCAAATTCGGTCATATTCTCCCTGGTTTCGTGCCCGTTTTTGTATTTGACAACAAACAGCGACGACCATGTTACTTTGTACTTTTCAGCAATTTCCTCGTTCTCCTTTTGACTGATGTCTATCACTCTGAATACTACATCGCCATTCTTTATCTGCGAGGCAAAGTTTTCTTCTATTGCAGCCTTGGTATTGTTTTCAATGGCCATGCAGGTAGCACAGCGCTGTTTCCCATGGAAATACAGTACTTCCACGTGGTCGCTGACAGCGACTTCTTTTTGAGCTTGTGCGGTTGCTTCGTTCTTTACATTCGTCTGGCATGAGGCAAATGCGAAACAGGCGGCAACCAGAAACAGAATCTTTTTCATGTTTATAATATATTTAATGTTAGTAATTCGTAAAACAACGAACATCTATTGCAAAAAAAGAGCTTAACTGCAGCAGCTCTCTTTTTTGCATACCGGCTGTCCGAAGAAGTCGGCAAACATTCTTCTGGCTATTTCCCAGTTTTCTTTATTGATGCAGTATCTTACTTTAGGTGCCTCAATTTCTCCTTGGATCAGTTCGGCTTCCTTCAGCTCCTTCAGGTGTTGCGATACCGTAGCTTTGGCTATGGGCAGTTCTTCGTGGATGTCGCCGAAAAAGCAACATTCCTGAGCTGCTAGAAACTGGAGTATGGCTATGCGTGCGGGATGCCCCATGGCTTTGGCAAAACGAGCTATCTTTTCCTGTTCTTCTGAATATTTCTTTTGAGTCATTGCTGTCTTTTTTCTTGTTTGTTGTTCGCAAAAATACGAATAATATATTTCTTGTCAAAAGAATTTTCATTTTTCTTCTTTTGAAGAAGATAATTATGCATGGAAAGTGCTAATTTTGTCAGGTACCAATGATGTAAAAGAGATGAAATCGTTTCCTATTGTAGATTGGAATAAAGGACAGCAACACCGTTGGCGGTTGCCGTTGATAGTGGGCTTACTGGTTCTTGTGGTGGGTGGCTCGGTGTGGCTGAACACTTCTCCTTTCCGTTCGGGATTTGAGATAACCGATGAATTGGGAGGAAATATTTTTCCTTCGAGTATATTGTCTGTAGCTACGACCGATGCACAGGTCATTGTGCCTTCCGATTCTTTGTATGTAGGCAATCCGAAGTCGTGTATCAGCATACGAGTCCGTTCGGGCAAGGCATATAGCCGTGTGCGTATCGAAGTGGCCGAAACACCTTTCTTTTCGCTCTCGGTGTCGGAGTTCGTATTGGCCAAGCCACATACGGAGTATACCATTTATCCCGATATTATCTGGAATTACGAAGCGTTGAAGAACAACAAGCAGGCAGAGCCTATCAGCGTGGCAGTAACGGTCGAACTCAACGGTAAGGAGATGGGGCAGCGGGTACGTACTTTTTCGGTGCGCAGCATCAACGAATGCCTGCTGGGCTATGTGACCGACGGTACTAAGTTTCACGATACTGGCGTTTTCTTTGCTGCTTACGTCAACGAAGAAAACCCCATGATAGACCAACTGCTGCGTGAGGCGCTGAATACACGCATCGTCAATCGTTTCTTGGGTTATCAAGGTGGTACGGCCGGGTCGGTGGACAAGCAAGTATACGCTTTGTGGAATGTGTTGCAGAAGCGGAATTTTCGTTATAGCTCGGTATCGAACACAAGCTTGTCGAGTAATGTTGTCTTTTCACAGCGGGTACGTACATTCGATGATGCCCTCAATTCTTCACAAATCAACTGTGTGGACGGTAGTGTACTGTTTGCCTCGCTGTTACGTGCTATCAACATCGAGCCCATTCTGGTGCGTATACCCGGCCACATGTTTGTGGGTTACTATACCGACAACGGGCATAAGAATATGGATTTTCTGGAAACTACGATGATTGGCGATGTCGATTTGGACGATTTCTTCCCCGACGAGCGGCTCGACTCGACTATGGTGGGCAAGACGCAGAACCAGATGTCGCGCATCACCTTCGACAAGTCGAAAGAGTATGCCAACCGTAAGTATAAACAACATGAGGAAGGTATCCATTCGGACAAGCTAAATTACATGTTTTTGGAAATATCGAAGGACGTCCGGCGTAAGATTCAGCCCATTGGCAGATAGGCTGCTTTTTGCGGGCTTCGCTTGCAAATGAGCTGCGGGAATGTTACCTTTGCCCAACCAACTCTGAATGGAATCACATTATGGAACAACAGAAAAAGTATATTTCGCCGGGAGCCTGGTTCTCCATGCAATATCCGGCAACATGGAACGAATTCGAGGACGGTGAAGGTTCGTTCCTCTTTTATAATCCCGAAGAATGGACTGGAAACTTCCGCATTTCGGCTTATCGGGGTCAGGAAGGGTACGGACGTGAGTGCGTCAGCCTGGAACTGAAAGAAAATCCTGCCGCACGCCGGGCCAGGGTAGGAGCCTTGGACTGTGCCTACAGCCGTGAAACGTTCGAAGAAGATGGCGAACATTACACTTCGCACATCTGGATAACGGGTATCGACGATGTAGCATTCGAATGTTCGTTTACCGTTCGCAAGGGGCAGCCTGTGGCCGAAGCCGAACAGGTGATTGCTTCGTTGCAAGTGCGGAAGCAGGGTGTGAAATATCCGGCCGAGCTGATACCTGTGCGTGTTTCGGAAATCTGCCAGATTAACGAAGCTTATGAATGGGTGTCGAATACGGTTAAAGACTTGCTGAAGAAAGATTTCCAGGGAGTGGAAGCCGATGTGGAAAACATGCAGCAGGTGGTAGACCGTGGTGTGATAGGGCCTAAGAAAAAGGACCATTGGCTGGCTATGGGTATTACTCTTTGTGTCATTATGGCAAACGAGGAAGACGGAATGGAGTGGCGTACGTTGATTGACGGCAACCGTGAAGCTCCCGTATTGCTCAACACTGCCACCGGGCAGTGGGTCGATCCCATGAAGCTGGCATGGAGCAAGGTGAAAGCGGGCGAGAAAGTCAACCTGGCCGAAGCCTACTGTAACAATGGTTAATTCATTTATCATTCTTCATTTTAAATAATGTCTTCAATATTACAAGTAGAAAACCTTACCAAGTCGTTCGGCGATTTGGTCTTATTTGAAAATATATCCTTCGGGCTGGCCGAAGGGCAGCGTGTGGGACTGATTGCCAAAAACGGAAGCGGAAAGTCCACTTTACTGAGTATCCTGTCGGGTAAGGAAGGTTACGACGAGGGAAAGATAGCCTTTCGTCGAGACCTTCGCGTGGGCTATCTGGAGCAAAGTCCGCATTACCCCGAAGAACTGACGGTGCTCGAAGCCTGCTTTCATCATGGCAACAGCACCGTGGATCTGATTAAGGAGTACGAACGATGCTTGGCAACCGAAGGTCATCCCGGTATGGATGAACTCTTGCTTCGCATGGATCAGGAGAAAGCTTGGGATTATGAGCAGAAAGCCAAACAGATACTTTCTCAGCTGAAGATACGCGACTTCGACCAGCAGGTAAAGCACCTTTCGGGCGGACAGTTGAAGCGTGTGGCGCTGGCCAACACCCTGATTACCGAACCCGATCTGCTGATTCTGGATGAGCCTACCAACCACCTTGACCTCGACATGACTGAGTGGCTGGAAGAGTATCTGCGGCGTACGAACCTGACTTTGCTGATGGTGACTCACGACCGTTACTTCCTCGACAGGGTATGTTCTGAGATTATCGAAATAGACAACCGTACGATCTATTCGTACAAAGGAAACTACAGCTACTATCTGGAGAAACGACAGGAACGGATCGATGCTAAGACGGTAGAAATCGAACGTGCCAACAATCTGTATCGTACCGAGCTGGAGTGGATGCGCCGTATGCCGCAGGCACGCGGACACAAGGCACGCTATCGCGAAGATGCTTTCTATGAACTGGAGAAGGTGGCAAAGCAGCGTTTTTACGATGCCAACGTCAAACTCGATGTGAAGGCTTCGTACATCGGCAACAAGATATTCGAGGCCGACCACCTGAGTAAGTCTTTTGGTGATCTGAAAATACTGGATGATTTCTCTTATATCTTTGCCCGTTACGAGAAGATGGGTATTGTCGGTAACAACGGTACCGGAAAATCGACCTTTATCAAGATACTGATGGGACTGGTGAAACCAGACAGTGGCACACTGGATATTGGTGAGACAGTTCGCTTCGGTTACTATTCGCAGGACGGACTTCAGTTTGACGAACAGATGAAGGTGATCGATGTAGTCCGTGACATTGCCGAAGTTATTGAACTGGGCAACGGCAAGCGGCTTACCGCTTCGCAGTTTTTGCAGCATTTTCTTTTTACTCCCGAAACTCAGCACAGTTACGTCTATAAACTGAGCGGCGGAGAACGCCGGCGGCTTTACCTCTGTACGGTGCTGATGCGCAATCCGAACTTCCTGGTGCTCGACGAGCCGACGAACGATCTGGACATCGTTACCTTGCAAGTGCTCGAAGAGTATCTGCAAAGCTTCAAGGGGTGTGTTATCGTCGTGAGCCACGACCGTTACTTTATGGATAAGGTAGTAGATCATCTTTTGGTGTTCAACGGTGGAGGTGATATCCGAGACTTCCCCGGTAACTATACCCAGTATCGGGAATGGAAGGAGGCAAAGGCGCGTCATGACAAAGAGCAGCAGGCAGCCGTTAAGCCACAGGAAGCTAAGACTGCCAAGGTACGCCTGAACGATAAGCGTCGTATGACTTACAAGGAACGTCGCGAGTTCGAACAACTGGAACAGGAGATAGCCACTCTGGAAGCCGAAAAGAAAAACATAGAAGAAGCGTTGTGCAGCGGAGCACTGTCGGTGGAAGAGCTGACGGAGAAGTCGAAACGTTTGCCACAGTTGACGGAGCTGATTGACGAGAAGACGATGCGATGGCTGGAGTTGAGTGAGATAGAATAAAAGCCTCACCCCGGCCCCTCTCCCAAGGAGAGGGGAGGGGAAGAGTTACCTTTTCTGAATGAATAATTAAAGATAATCAGATAGATATGCAACCAACAACCGATATTTCATCTCATCTACTTCCCCCTCTCTTTGGGAGAGGGGGGCAGGGGGGGGAGGCTAACTACCACAGCCATTCCCTTTACTGCGACGGCCGTGCCGGAATGGAAGACTTTGTACGTTTTGCCGTAAGCCGTGGTTTTGTTTCTTACGGTTTCTCGTCGCACGCTCCTCTTCCGTTCTCTACAGCTTGGACGATGGAGTGGGATCGTATGGAGGATTATCTGGCCGAATTCCAACGATTGAGGCAGAAGTATGCCGGACAGATTGAGCTGTATATCGGGTTGGAGATAGATTATCTGAACGAAGAAAGCAATCCGGCAGCCGAATGTTTCCAGCGTTTGCCGTTGGATTATCGCATCGGGTCGGTTCACTTGTTATACGATGAAACGGGCAAGGTGGTAGATGCCGATCTACCCGCTGGAAAGTTCCGGCAGATGGTTGACGAACATTTTCATGGTGATGTGGAACAGGTGGTACGCCAGTATTACGAACGCTCGTGGCGGATGGTGGAACTGGGTGGTTTCGACATTGTAGGTCATGTCGACAAGGTGCATTACAATGCAGCTTGTTGTCGTCCCGGCATCATGGATGAGCTTTGGTACGACCAGTTGGTATGCGATTACTTTGCCGAGATTGCCCGTCGGGGATATCAGATGGAAGTCAATACGAAAGCTTATGAGGAGTTGGGTGTTTTCTATCCGGACGAACGTTACTTCCCTCTGCTGCGCGAGTTGGGAATCCGTATTCAAGTAAACAGTGATGCCCACTATCCCGAACGTATTAGCAGTGGCATGTCCGCTGCTTTTCGGGCTTTGCGGAATGCAGGCTTTGCATCTGTGATGCAATTGCGTGCGGGTCAGTGGGCAGAAGTTCCGTTAAGGTAGCCGGTCTGAAGGTTTATTCCTTCTTCAGCAGGAAGTCGTCGATGGCTTTCTTGTATGTTGCCTTGTCGGCAGCTCCGCTGAACAGTTGAGGTTTCTCGTTCATCGGAATGAGCACAAAGAGAGGAATGCTGGTAGCATTGAACAAGGCAGCCAGCTCTTTCTCCTTATCTACATTTACTTTATAGATGGTGATTTTGCCGGCATACTCTTTGGCCAGTTCTTTCATGATGGGAGCTACCTTGCGGCATGGACCGCACCAGTCGGCATAAAGGTCAATGATGGCGGGTTTGTCGCCTTTGTATTTCCATTCTTTTTCATTCTGATAGTCGAATACTTTGTCGATGAACATGGCTTTGTCCATCACAACGACTTCCTGGGCGTAACCCAGAAGTGTGGTGGCTGCGAGAGCCAGCGTTAGCAATAGTTTCTTCATATCTTTATTAGTTTTAGTTATTAGCTACGAGCTACAAGCTACAAGTTACGAGCTACGAGTGATGAGATATGGGCTACGAGTAGTGAGCTATAAACTTATAAATCGTGAATTATACCCTCATCATACACTTGTCACTCGTAACTCGTAGCTTGTAGCTCGTCACTCGCAGCTATCATACATATTGTTCAATCAGGCTGACCAGTTCGTTGCTTTGTACCACTCCGGACTGTCGCCATACCTGCTGTCCGTTCTTGAAGAGCATCAGGGTGGGTACGGCCTGTATGCGGTACTGCATGGCCAATGCCTGTTGTTCGTCTACATCTATTTTAACGATGCGTGCCTTGTCGCCCACACGGCTTTTTACGTTTTCCAATATGGGGTGCATCATCTTACAGGGACCGCACCAGGTTGCGTAGAAGTCTACAAGTACGGGCACTGTTGTGCTGTTGATCAAGTTTTCAAATTTTTCCATAATTGTTCTGAATAAATAGTTCTTGATACTTCTAACAAACAGTGTGCCGTTTTTGTTCTTCCAGTCAATTATTCAGCAATGTCGAGTTCGTCGATAAGGTGTGAGGCACCTGCATATTTCTCGATGATGAAGAGCGTATAGCGGATGTCTACACAGGCTGCACGCTGCGACGAAGGACGGAAGGCGATGTCGCCTGTCAAACCCTCATAGTTGCGGTCGAAACCGGTACCGATGAGTTCGCCTTTGGCA
Source organism: Bacteroides ndongoniae (assembly GCF_900108345.1). Classification (GTDB taxonomy): domain Bacteria; phylum Bacteroidota; class Bacteroidia; order Bacteroidales; family Bacteroidaceae; genus Bacteroides; species Bacteroides ndongoniae. Next base: position 66,606 of record NZ_FNVV01000014.1, read on the forward strand.
TTGAACACGGGGCTACCCGAGTTGCCGCCCGTGTTGTCGGTATCGACGATGAAGCAGACTGGCATGCATCCGTCGGGCAGGGCATAGCGGCCGAAGTCTTTAGCCTTCCATAGTTGCTTCAATTTGTCGGGGACAACGAATTCCCAGTTTGTCGGATCTTCTTTTTGCATCACACCGTCCAGAGTGGTATAGTAGTCGTATACCGTTCCGTCAGCCGGTTCGTACGAAGCCACCTTGCCGTAGGTCAGGCGCAGGGTAGAGTTAGCATCAGGATAGATGGGCTGTCCGTTAGCTTGGCGCATGTCCATCATACCTTTTACCCAAATCTTGTGAGCGTTGTTGTAGTCGCGGTTGGCGTCCATCATGGCAAGGGCTGTCTGTAACAGACCGTCGGTGATGGAGTATTTGAACAGCACCATCCAGTCGCCCGTCAGCTTGTAGAGTTTGGGCTTGCGGATGAACTTGTCGAAATTCTCGCGGCTGCCGAAGATAGAATACTTGAAGCAGGCATCGATGAAAGCATCTGTATCTCCCTTGAACCGGCGGTCGATGACTTTAAAAATGCCTATGCGTTGGTCTTCGGGAATGTAGCGGGCATATGTACGTAGCATTTCCTTACCTACCAGTTTCTCGACTTCGGGATAAGGGATGGAAGCGAAATATTTATCAGCTGCTTTCTTCAGGCTGTCGCTGGCTGCCTGAATGGCAGCTTTGTCTTTGTTCTTCAGAGCCGTGGTCAGAGAAGTGGTGTTGGGGATGCGCATGAAGTCGAGTGCAGTGACCAGTGCTTCCTGAATGGCCTGCTGATGGTAGAGGGCCGGACGGCGTTGCTTCACGATGGCTTGGATACGGTTGAAAGCAACCTGATAGGAGGTATCGCCTATCTGGCGACCACGTTCCAACAAAGCTTCCTGCTGGGCACGCTTGGTGTCGAGCACCTTGAGGCGTACGAGTCCTTCGTTCATGCCGATGGCGTTCTTCCAGTAGTTGGCACTGGAGGCATACTTGCTGGCGTAGTGGATGCGTACGGCATCGTCCTTCAACATCTGTTCCATGAGAACGCGCTGGCGGGCATCGCGTACGTGGTGGCGCATGAAGTTGGTGGTCTGCATGCGCTCTTCCACCTCGTCGGCTATCATGTAGCGCCAGTTGCGTCCGGGGAAGCCCATGACGAAAGCGAAGTCGCCTTCCTTGAAGCCAGCCAGGCTGATGCGCAGGTGTTTCTTGACATGCAGGGGCTGGTTGTCGGGACTGTAGGCGGCCGGTTGTCCGTCACGGTCGGCATAAATGCGGAACAGGGAGAAGTCGCCCGTGTGGCGTGGCCACATCCAGTTGTCGGTGTCGGCACCGAACTTGCCGATGCTCGAAGGCGGTGCGCCCACCATGCGGATGTCGCTGTAGACGGTTTTCAGAAACAGGTAGTGGCGGTTGCCGCCGTAGAAGGCCTTCAGTTCAGCCTTGCCACCTTTGCCCAGGGTGATGTTCTGGTCTTTCAGGAAGCGTTCGCATACCTGAGCCAGGTATTTGGGCGAAAGATAGTTGGTTCCCTGTGGGTCGGGATCTTTCTTCAGCTGTTGCTGCACGTAGTCCGTCACGTCCAGTATGCGGTCGATAAAGGTGATGGTAAGGCCTTTGCAAGGCAGTTCTTCCTGGCGGTTCATGGCCCAGAAACCGTCGGTCAGGTAGTCATGCTCTACGCTGCTGTGCTGCTGGATGGCGCCGTAGCCGCAATGATGGTTGGTCAGCACGAGGCCTTCGGCCGAAATGACTTCGCCCGTGCAACCTCCGCCGAAGTGTACGACGGCATCCTTCAGGGCAATGCCTTCGGGGTTGTAGATGGAGTCGGCTGGGATGAGCAGGCCCAGTTCCTGCATGGCTACTTCGTTCTGCCGCTTCAGGTCGGTCAGCATCCACATGCCTTCGTCGGCCAGTGCGGGGAGTGTCAGGGCAGACAGGGCTGCCGCAAATAACAGTCTTTTCATAATGAATGGGGCTTAAGGTGAAAAAACAGGCACGGATCTCGCGGAAGGTTCACGGTTGTTTCTATTGCCGTGATTGTCCGTGTAATCCGTGCCTTTTATTTTATTACTCTACGATGGTCATCTCGTTGATGAGGTGGCCGCAGCCGCCCAGCTTTTCAAGGATGAAGAGCACGTAGCGGATGTCGAGGGCGATGCAACGTTGCAGGTTGTTGTCGAAGTTGATGTCGCCGCTCAGTGATTCCCAGTTGCCGTCGAAGGCGCAGCCGATGAGGCGGCCTTCGCCGTCGATGACGGGCGAACCGGAGTTACCGCCGGTAATGTCGTTCGTCGTCAGGAAGCAGACAGGCATGGTGCCGTCGGCCATGGCATAGCGGCCGAAGTCTTTTTTCTGGATGAGCTCTTTCAGTTTAGCAGGCACTACGAATTCCGGATTTTCGGGATCTTCCTTCTCCAGAATACCGTCGGTGGTAGTGAAGTACTTGTAGTGTACACCGTCCTTCGGGTTGTACGACTTCACGTTGCCGTATGTCAGACGGATGGTGAAGTTAGCATCGGGATAGGAGGGCACTGGCTGCTTCATTTCACCCAGTCCGCGGATATAGGCTTTGTGCAGCAGGCTAAGTTCTTTGGACGGTTGGCTGTATTCGTTTGAGGCAGCTTTGATGGCTTCGAGCTTGGCGCGGCTGTAGGCGGTGGCCATGTCACGGTCGATGGCTTTCACGCTGGGCTTCTTCAGGAACTTGTCGAAGTTGGCACGACTGCCCATGATAGATGTATCGAAGAGATCGTCCACGTAGGCATCATAGTTACCCTTGTACTCTTTTTCGATGGTCTGGTAGAAAGCGGGCAGTTCTTCGGGTGTCAGCGCCTTGGCCAGGGCAGGCAGGATGGCTTTGGCTACGGCACGGTCTACTTGCTGGTCATAGTCTTTGTTGTAGATGCCTTCGTATACCGATTCCAGCTGTTTCTTGGTAGCCTGCAGCAGGGAGTCGTTCTTTGTTTCGATGGCTTCTTTCATTTTGTCCATCAGTGCGGGAGGACAACCAAATTCGATGGCTCCGTTCAGGGCTTCGTACAGATATTCGGTACGACGCAGTGCGGGGGTCATCTTTTCAACGAGGGCGTCTATCTTCTCTACCACACCTTCGTATTCGGGCTTACCTTGGGCAAAGGAGGCAAAGCGCTTTTCCTGTTCAGCCTTAGTTTCGAGTACGTTGTTGTCTACAATGGCCTTGTTCATACCGATGGAGTTCTTCCAGTAGTTGCTGCTGCCGGCAAACTTATTGGCATACTGGATGCGGGTCTTGTCGCTCTGGCGCATGTACTTCTTCAGCACGTCCAGGTAGACGGTACGCATGTCTATCATGGCCTGGTTGATAGCCGTCATGCGCTGGCGTACTTCGCTTTGGGTGAGGTAACGTTCGGTAGAACCGGGGAAGCCCATAATCATGGCATAGTCACCTTCGTTCAGACCTTTGAGTGAGATGCTGAGATATTTGGGAGTCTTCAGGGGAACATTGTCCTTGCTATACTCGGCCGGTTCGCCGTTCTTGTCGGCATAGATACGGAACATGGAGAAGTCGCCCGTGTGGCGCGGCCACATCCAGTTGTCTGTCTCGCCACCGAACTTACCCACGCTCGAAGGGGGAGCGGCCACCATACGTACGTCGGTATATACCTTATAATAAATAAGGTAGTATTTGTTTCCGGCATAGAAGGGCAGTGCAAGAGGCTCGATGCCCGGTTTGCCTTTCAGATCGCTCTTTTCCATCTCTTCTTTGGCCAGCTGATTGAGGAAGGGGCGGGTCATGGCTTTGTATTCGTCTGTCTCACCAGCTTTTATTTTGGCATTCACCAGGTCGGTGATGTCGACAATACGGTGCACGAAACGGAATTTCAGTCCCGGAGTGGGCAGTTCCTCGGCACGGCTCTTGGCCCAGAAACCGTCAGTCAGGTAATCGTGCTCCACACTGGAATGTTGCTGAATGGAGGCATATCCGCAATGGTGGTTGGTCAGGATGAGGCCTTCGGGCGAGATGATTTCACCAGTACAACCACCTCCAAAGATGCCGACAGCATCTTTCAGCGACACGCCGTTGGGGTTGTACAAGTCTTCGGCTTCGAGCTTCAGTCCCTGTTTTTTCATCATTTCAATGGAATTCTGCTGCTTGATGAGTTGGAGCAGCCACATGCCTTCGTCGGCCTGTGCCGAGAAGGTGAATGCTGCGGCGAGGGCCGCAACAAGGTACTTTTTGATTCTCATAAAGTGATTAAGTTATTTGGTTTAAAGTTATTTTGTAAACGAGTTAACGAGTTGACGAGTTGATGAAGAAATGGTCTCCTGCTCCTTGTCAGTTGCCTTCTTGTCAACTCGTAAACTTTCCTTCACGGATGGCTTGCATCACATTGGCGGGAGCACGTTCGGCCAGCAGTTCTTTTTTCATATAGTCCATGTATGGAGCCACGTGGCTAAAGAACTTTCTGTATCCGGCGCAAAGATAATTCAGTCCCGGTTCACCGTCAGCTGTGCGGGCAAAGCGGTTCTTGGGGCAGTCACCGTTGCAGGCAAAGAGCCATTCGCACTCTTTGCATTGGCGGGGAAGAGAGTCGAACTTGTTTTGTCCGAAGCGCTGCTGGCGTTCGCTGTACATCATTTCCACCAGCGTCTGTTGGTAGATGTTGCCCAGCTTATATTCGGGGAAGACAAAGTGGTCGCACGCATAAACGTCGCCGTTGAATTCCATTACGCCGGCATGTCCGCACGTACGTGCCATGGAACAGACACCCGGTTGTTGCCCTACCCAATTGGCCAGGGTAGAGTCGAACAGCTGTATGTAATAAGTTCCTACATCTTCTTTTACCCATTCGTCGAACAGACGGCAAAGGAAGTTGCCCCATTGTTCCGGCGTAACGGAAAAGTCGGCCAATGGTATCTCGCCGCTATCGGCCAGCGATGCAAGATGGCGTCCGTCGCCGTGAGGCATGATGCGTTCTACAATAGGAGCAAACTGGATGTAATGGCAACCAATCTCTTTAAAGAAGCGGTAGAATTCTTCAGGATAATCGGCATTGTAGTCGTTGACTACAGCCATGCCATTCCATTCTACTCCGTGCTTTTTTAGGAGGTTGATGCCTTGCATCACCTTATGGAAGGAGGGACGTCCCTGTTTGTTTTTACGATATTCATCGTGAAACTCTTGCGGTCCGTCGATGGATACACCTACCAGCCAGTTGTTTTCTTTGAAGAACTCACACCATTCGTCGGTGAGCAATGTGCCATTGGTTTGTATGCAGTTGTCGATGGTACGCCCGTTGGCATATTTTTTCTGCAACTCCATGGCCCGTTTATAGAAGGAAAGGGGACGCATCAAGGTTTCACCACCGTGCCAGGTGAAAAGAACCTGTGGCATGGTTTGCGAATTGATATATTGCTCGATGAATTTTTCCAGCAGTTCTTCACTCATCACATGCTTGGGATTTTCTTTGTACAGCTTGGACTTTTCCAAGTAATAACAGTAGTCACATGCCAAATTGCATACGGCTCCTACGGGCTTCAGCATCACATAGAGCGGTTTGGCAAAAGGTGCATAAGTGGACATATTTAGTTTTTAATGCTTTTGATTAATTAATGTGCAAAAATACGTAAAGCAAATGAAAATACGTTTTTTACCTCTTTCTTTATAAGGATTATTAATACCTTTGCACCTCAGAAAATCATAAATCTTTGATGTATGGTTAGGAAAGAGATAAGCTATATTTTACCTTTTTTGATTACATTGTTACTGTTTTCTTCCTGCGGACGCAACAAGTATAAAGTTGAGGGTACCTCTTCTATTACCAGTCTTGATGGAAAAATGCTGTTTCTTAAAGTCTTTCAGAATGATGGACAATGGATTACGGTTGATTCGGCCGAGGTGATTCACGGTTTTTTTCATATGGAAGGGCCTGTGGACTCGGTTAGGATGGTAACTCTGTATATGGACGATGAAGGCATTATGCCGGTTGTTTTGGAGAGTGGAAAAATTAAGGTGACTTTATCCAATGAACAATTGATGGCTAAAGGAACTCCTTTGAATGATGCCCTTTATGAGTTTATAGAAAAGCGTAACTCGCTTGAATTGCAACTTGATGAGGTAGACCGGAAAGAGGCACGTATGGTACTTGATGGTGCTAATCTGGAGGATATTCATGAACAGCTGAATAAGGAAAGTGAAGACTTGCTGAAGGAAATGAACGATTATGTGAAAGGTTTTATTGCCGAAAACTACGAGAATGTACTAGGTCCCAGCGTCTTCATGATGTTGTGCAGTACACTGCCTTATCCAATGATGACTCCGCAGATAGAAGATATTATGAGAACAGCTCCTACCAGCTTTAAGGAAAACTTCTTTGTGAAAGATTTCCTGTCGAAGGCGAAGGAGAACATGCAGCTGATCGAAGAACAGAAAAGACTGAGTGCGGCAGGAAGCGCTAACTGATATTTTATTTATTCATATTTTCCCGTATCACAGGAACGGAGTGGATTGCATTTCGGATGAAAGTGATACGGGATTTTTTTTACTTGAAGCGGACGTAGCTGTGTCTTGTACTGATATAGGTAGACACATTTTAATAACAAAAATGTGAATCAACAATGAGGAAAAAACACAGTCGTTTCAGTGAAGAGGATCGAATATCTCTTCTTCGTGCTTATTATCAGTCAGGCTTGAGCAAGCATTCTTTTTGCAAACTTCACTCCCTCAGCGGTCTTAGGCTTTTAAATTATTGGATAGAAAAGTATGGTGATAAAGTAAAATCGCTATCTTCACCTTCGATAACTTCAACGGAAGAAGATATGGCCAATCGCAGCAAAGAAAGTTACCGTGAAGAGAACGCTCAGTTGAAGAAGCGCATCAAGGAATTGGAAAAAGCGCTTTCTTTCTCTCGTTTAGAAACGGAAGCACGCGATTTGATGATTACGCGTGCCGAGGAGTATTTTAACATCCCCATCCGAAAAAAATCTGGGGCCAAGTAGTGAAGGAACTGGTCAGCGGGCGCGGTCTGAAGGTCGCCCCCGCCTGCCGTCTATTTGGCCATTGCCGTCAGGCCTTCTACCAGTCGAAGGCCGACATCGAGGAGGAGTTGCAGCGCGAACGCGTCATAGTGGAAAACGTACATGAAATCCGAAAGGAGGATCCCGGCATTGGAGGTTACAAGCTTTGGGTCATGCTCACCGCCCTTTTCGGGGCAAAGTTCATCCCCGGGCGTGACAGCTTCTTTGCGCTTCTTCGCCGTTACCGTCTGATGCTCCCGCCTCCCAAACCCTGGCACACAACCCGTTCGAACCACCGTTATCACAAGTGGAAGAACTTGGTGAAGAATTTTGTACCAATATCTTCCAATCAGTTGTGGGTGAGCGACATCACTTACATTGTGCTTGCCGACGGGAGCGTCTGCTACCTTCATCTGATAACCGATGCCTACTCGCACAAGATTGTCGGCTGGAAGCTTGCCGACACGCTCCGCGCGGCCATTACCATGCAGGCATTGGAGCAGGCAATAAAGCAGGCTGTCAAACTGAGAGGCAGCACAAGTCTCAAAGGACTGATCCACCATTCTGATCGGGGTGTACAATACTGCTGCGACGCTTATGTGGCGATGCTACAGGCGCACGAGATTGACATTAGCATGACGGAGGACTACAACCCTACGGACAATGCCATCGCCGAGCGGATCAACGGGATAATCAAGTGCGAACGTGTCTACCGACAAAGCCACTTCAAGGATATCGGGCATGCCGAGAAGGTCATCGGTAGATACATCCATTTCTACAACTGCTACCGACCACATATGAGTATCGGTTACAAAGTCCCCGCTCTCGTACATTTGGAGCAGGGTGAACAGAAGAAAATGTGGAAAAAGAAAATTTGCCCGCAGAAAACTTTCGATAATGGTGAATATGATGCATCTTTGTCAGACCGAACAACAAGGTCGGACGAAAGCGTAAGCCGGAACATCTGACTCAAAAACCGAATGCCCCATCGAAGGGCATCCGGTTTTACCGAACAACAAGGCCGGAACTCTTGCATGTCCGGTACATCGAAAACTGATGACCTAATCAGAACTGTATTAGGCAAAGTGTCTATTCAAATAGGAGCGTTTCTCAAGAAATGTCTACTATTATAGTTTATAAAATAAAAAAGCGTCTAGTTAAATCAGGAAAAGACAGCTGTATATGCACTATATTATTTTACCCAGTTGGGAAAAAATCTTTTTCCAACTGGGGAAAATTTTTTTTCTAATAGGCGACTGTTTTTAGGCTGTTCTTTTAATGGACTTCCTGGTCCAGATTTTTAACCATTCCCTTATATCTTTCGGGTAGGGCACTTTCGACAGCGGCATAAGCTTCGGACAAGGTAGCTTTGATGTTTTCAGGTCCTTTTCCCTTGGGAGGGATTGGATCGTGTATGGTTAGTATCAGCCGATGGCGGTGTATCCACTTGCCTGTACGGGGAAGTATTTCGAACGAGCCGTCGATCGTTACGGGAACGACTGCCAGTTGAAGATCGTCAGCCAGCTGGAAAGCACCTCGTTTGAAGTAGCCCATGTGGCCTGTGAAGGTACGTGCTCCTTCCGGAAATACAACCAATGATACGCCATTGGTCAGTGAAGATTCGGCCTGACGCATAGTTGCCAATATCTTTTTGGGATTGCTGCGATCTACGAAGATGTGTCCGGCGCTTTCGCAAGCTTTGCCTACAAAAGGAATTTTCCGCAGGCTCTTTTTCATCATCCACTTGAAGTTGCGTCCGAGGAAACCGTATATCAGGAAAATATCAAAAGCTCCCTGATGATTGGGTACAAAAACGTACGAGGTGTGCTTGTGTACTTTTTCTCTACCTTTAACTTCTACCGGAATCAATAGCAGATAACAAGTCAGGCGTGACCATATTTTACCAGGGTAGTAGCCCCAAAAATGTGCTCCTCCGATCAGAGAGCCAACGATGGTAACCAGTGCGGTCAGGATAGTAAGTACCAGCAGGACAGGCAACGCAAAGCATACTTGGTAGATGTTGTAGAGTATCCTCATATTCTTCTTTGATTTATCAGTATTTCCGGATGCAAAGATAATATCGAATAATGGATAATGGGAATACCAAAGTGATTTTTTTCTTGTCATTCTTTCTGTTTCAGTTCGATGACCGTGATTTCGGGCCAGGCACCGAACCTGAAAGGTAATCCTACATACCCAATGCCGATATTGACATACAAGGCACGCTCGCCTTCGTAATACATGCCTTTCCACTCGGGGTATTTCAAGGTAGCCAGCGAATGTTCGAATAGAATCATCTGCATGGCATGTGTATGTCCTGACAGCATTAGCTCGATATTGGATTTGGGCAATACTTCCCGACGCCAATGTGTAGGATTGTGGCTTAGCAGGACACTGAACATGCCTTCGGTTCCTTTTATGGCATGCGGCAGATCGGCATGTTGCGGGAAGGGAGGCTCACCGTCGTTTTCTACACCTATCAGGGCAATGCTGTCACCGTTGTGCCGTATGATGGCATGTTCGTTGTTCAGCAGTTTCCATCCCATGGCTTTTTGCTGTTCTATAAGGTAGTTCAGGTTTTGCTTTTCGTCATCGGCAGTAGGCCAGCGGTAGTAGGTTCCGTAGTCGTGATTACCTAATACAGAGTAAACGCCATCAGGTGCATGGAGCTGTGACAGAATCTCTTGGAAACCGTCCAGTTCGTGACTTTGCTGGTTGACCAAGTCACCTGTAAAGACTATCATATCGGCCTTTTGGGCGTTGACTATATCTACCAGTTTCTGTATGGAGGCGGGATCTTTCTCCCAACTTCCGATGTGAATGTCTGATATTTGTGCAATGCGGTAGCCGTTGAAAGCAGCGGGTAGGTGTCGGGAACTGTATTCCACCTGTTTTACTTCAAACTGTTTGATGCCAAACAGGGCACCGTAGATGATGTTGCCAAAACTAATGGCAGCAAGTAGTAAACCTATAATGTTAAACGGTAGACGAGGGCAGCGGCGGATGATAGAATTTATCAGTAAGCCAACTAAAGAGCAGAGCATGAAGAGGGTTTTGGGAACGGCAAATAACATGATACCTACCGCCAGCCGTCCGATGCTATGAGTATGGTTGGACAAGGCATTATCACCACTCAGATACATGTAATAGACATAAATGGCTGATAATAGCAGAGTGGGCATCCAATAAGAAAGTCGTATTCGGATATTTTGAGTCTTTTTTACGATGTGTACCAAATAGATGTACACATCGGGTATCAACAGAAAAATGGCCAGTAAAAGTGTTATTCGGTGCATATGTCTTTCAATTCTTCTATGTTCTTTTTGATGTTGTCTAGATGCTGATAAATTCCTTTTTTATATAAGATGCAGATAATCAGTATATCTATAGCAGTGAAAGCTGATATGATGACGACTTGTGTTCCGATGGATTTCAGATGATAGCCCATCACCCAGTAGTTGAAAGCATTGAATACGACTACCCAGATGCAGAGGGCTATGATTTCGTTGCGGGTCCACTGTCGGAAAGTTGTCATGCGTCGGCTTACTTCGGCTACAGACATCTCGTCAATGTGAGTCTGTTTATTCCAACGATAGGTTTTCCAGTCCCACCAGATGCCAATGACGATGCTGACGCCGATAAACAACAGAAACAGTGAGATTCTGGCTCTCATGTCTGAATCGTCCAGTACGACAGGCATTACGATCAGAGCTACTCCAAGCAGCAATAGAACAATACCACCTGTTACCATCGAAATGCGTTGTAGTCCTAAAATCCGGCTTATGCTTCGTTTTGTCCCAGACTTACAGCCTTCGATGAGTTCCTTGATTTGTTTTCCATTGGCAATCTGTTCTTTTTGCAGTTGTTGATCCAATGTGTTCCACGATTTTTTCAGTTCCTCCAAATTCATATGTCTATTCCTCCTTGTTCATTTTTCTCAGTTTGTCTTTTATCCGGCTTAATTTGGTCGCTACATTGGTTAAGGTCAATCCGGTAATTTCTGCAATTTCCTCGTAGCTTTTATCTTCTAAATAGAGAAGCACGATCGATTTTTCCAATTGTCCCAAACGATTGATCATGCTATATAACCGTTTTAGCATAACTTGTGTTTCATCGGTTTCTTCTATTCGGTCGGCTATTTGTGACAGCGTCACAATTTCGGGAATGTTTTTTTCTTTACGGATAAAACTGATGCAAGTATTCAAGGCTATACGGTAGATCCAAGTCGAAATTTTACATTCGTTTCGAAACTTGGGATAAGCCTTCCACAGGTTGATAACTACTTCCTGATACAGATCGTTAAGGGTAGCATGAGGTGTAGTGTACAGATAGCACACTTTATAAATGACACGCTCATATTCCTGTATGAGAGTTACGAATTCTTGCTCTACATGATCCATTCCTTTTCCTGTATCAGTTTTTGCTTATTTACTTTGTACTCTATTAGTAGTATTATGTCGGTAAAAATCACAATACGGAGAAAAAACGTTGTGGCAAAGATAGAAAGATAATGCTGAAAACCATATTGAGGTAACATAATTTGTGAAAAAATCTGCAAGGTTCTATCCAAGAATGGTGAACCTTGCAGATTAGGAAAAAGTGTTATGAAGGATTGTTGAAGATTAAGTCCAAAACAGGGATTGTTTGGGCTTTTTTCATAATATTCATGAGAGAACTCCAAAATCAGTTATAGAACTTTCTCATAGGAAAAACTCCAATGGGGTAGCAGGTCTGGTTTTCGATCTTTTTAACCAATTTGGATGTTTCACCACTGCAATCGTATATTAACAGATAATTTTTAGTGGGGATTTCGCTTTCGCTGTAGGCATTTGATACAGCAATATATAAGTATTGGTTCGTAGGATCAACAGCTACATTACAGTTCAGATACTCGCCATCAGGAGCATCTTGTTTTATATCAATGTAGTCAACAGCTTTCCAGGTACTAAGTGACAGACGTCTCACTGTTGTACTGCCAGCTGCATAATACAGATAGTCGCCAGCCAATGCAATGCCGGGAGTGTTGAAGAATTCGGCTGAGATATCTTCTGCAATCTGTTTCTCTTTCGTAATTTCCCATTTATCCAAATCGACAAAATATAAATAGCTTTTCTTTTCACCTCCTCTGCCACAAGTAGCTAACATAACTTCACGTTCGCCAGTCTGGCAAATGCCGCTGATAAAATCTCCTTTCAGATCAGGCAATACACGGCTTACTTTGTTCATGCCTTTCGAAAACTCAATCAGGCGTGTGGTTTCCCAGAAACCTCCGCCGCCACAATACAGGTGGTCTCCTACACGAATAATACCTCGGGTACTGGCTACTCCTTCTACCGTATTGCCTTGGTTGCCGAAATGGAAGGAGCCTTCGATGATGTTCAAATCTCCCGTAGTACTGTCGAAGCGGAATACGCCTTGTGCATCAGAAAAGAAAATATTTTGTTCGTCGAGAACTGCAATATTCTCAAGAGGGGTAGTGATCGGCATCATTTCTTCTGGATCAAGGCTTCCTTCAGGACGATGAAACTTGAGCTCATCCATTTTATATGCTTTTTCCCGTTTTAAAGTGACAGCATCGGCTATAACCAGTACTCCATCTCCTTCTTCACCATTAGGACTGTAGATGCCGTTACTTATCAGGTAGATTTTTCCATTATACATATAAAGATCTTGAGCTTCATTTCCAAAGGCGGTTCCATTCACTTTTTTATAGCTGTTTTCTTCAATAGTACCTTCTGGACTGATATAGGTGATAGTACTGTTTTGTGAGACACGTGCTCCCTGGTTCAGGATTATCACTCCATCCGGATGGGCATATCCGTCCAGATAGGTTGTTTCGTCGTTGGAGTTGTTGGAATCGCCGGGAGTTTCATCAATCGTATCGGAAGAACATCCGGTCACCAAACTCAGTGTACAGAAGCTGGCTATACAAGCCATCATGATTGTTTTATTTATTTTCATCTTTCAAGTCTCTTTATCAATTAATTTTCAGGGTAGAAATAACATCCGGCAGGGAAGTTTGTATAATTTTCGTATTTGGCAGCAGGGGCATCTTTACTTGCGTTAAAATCGAATGCCCATATCTGGTTGGTTTGGAACTGGGCATATGATTTGATGGTGTTGATGTATACCTGTCCAGTTTTAGGGTGAACAGCTATGTTATTGTAAAGCATTCCTGCATTATTGTCTAAGGTATTCAAGTCACAAAGAATTTCTTCAGAATCAAGTCCGCTTGTTTCATCCAGTGCTGGATCATCATTGAAATTCATCTGGTAGATTGTTGTTCCATCAGCGTAGTAGAAAGTGTTTCCTTTAACAGCGAAACCCATACCAGATGAGCCTACCGAAGGCTGAACACTTATTTGACGTTGTATAGTTTCGCGGGTTGTCGGATTAAATTTGCTGATGGCGCTTTTACCGGCACCGAACGACATGACCCATATATCGCCGTCGTCGGCAGGCTTAATACCCAGTACCGTGTTGATTTGGCACGAGAGGGTATATGGGAAAAGTATTTTTTTCACAGAGTCGTCCTCTGGCGTAATTTCAATGATACCGCTGATTAATCCTGGTTTGTACGTATAAACCTTTCCATTTCTGGTGAAAAACTGAGATTTTGGGGCTTGTTCGGTTCCTTCTACAAATTTCAATTCTTTTGAAGACATATCCAGATGTTTAATTCCCTCATTGTCTCGAATGTATACGTGTTGCTCATCAATGACGGCAATGTGGCTTGGCCAATCTATTCCAGGAAGTTCGGCATTGCTGAATGCTATTTCTTTTTTTAATGTTTTGGCGTTTACTACTATCAGCATTCCGTCGTTGTCGAAGTGGCTGCCTACGGCATTCATGTCTCCGTTTTGTGAAATTATATAGATCTTTCCGTCGCAAAAGGCCATGTCTTGTGCAACGTTGCCAAGTTCAGTTCCATTGACAGCTTTATAAGCATCATCGATGACATAGCCTTCAGGAGTGATGTACGTCAGCGAACCGTTTTCGGTTGTCATGTTACCTTCATTCAATACAAAAGTTCCGTTAGGGTCATCAAATGAGTTTAAACAGTATAAGTCAACCTTTGATGAAATTTTTTGTTCGCCTTCTCCTTGTACGTTTACTGTCAATGTAATTTTCGATACTGCATTTTCAGAAGCTTGTATGCTGATGGAGTGGTTAGTTTCGTCTACTTGTGCGTTCCAGCCTTCGGGTAGTGTGGCAATGTTTATTGCATTCGCATTTTGGGCAGAATATTCTAATTGATAGCTTTGTCCAGGTATGACAAAGAAAGGGGTGGTCTCATCAAGTTGGGTTATCCATTCGAATTCTGGCGCAAGTGCTACAGGGGAATCCTTATCGTCACTACAGCTTGTAAAAAACAATACGTTAACAAATAAAATGACGGCCCATAGTGTCTTCAGCCTCATGTTAAATAAAACTTTCATTACTTTTTTGATTTAGATTAATAATTGATTATTAATAAAATAGCTTTTTAAAATCAACAGTTGGAGAAAGTTTAAGTGTTTCTTGAAGACTTGTCTGACATATAGATATAGCCATATAATCACAACAAATCACATATCATGTTGATGATATGATTTGAAAATGTGACCGGTAATCTTACAATAATGCAAATTATACAGGGCACAATAATTCATATCCCGAATTGAAGGATATGCAAACACTAAAAAATTATCCAGCATTCTGCTAATGCACCAAATCGAACTGTCCTCGCGTCCGATTTATCTTAAATGATGGCAGGTCTTCTGACTGACTCTCGCCTTTGACCCCTTCCCGGTTTTACCCAGTGGCATAAGTATTTGTCAAAGCGTTACAAAAAGAGTTTCACAGCAGCGGGACTGTTCGGGACTTTCACCCGATTCCCTTTTAATCCATGAAGCCGAACGGCTACACAGAACCAATCGGCCGCAAAGATAAAGAGGATATATGAAGCTAATGAAACAATTAAAGAATATTATATTTAAAAAACTTTTGGAAAGAGAAACATTTTGGGAGGAGAGCCATGCTGCAGGTATAGATAGAATGTATCCAATGGACTATAAATGACGAGTGGACAGGTACTTACGCATTTCATTAATAGGAATCCCGCGACGTTGGGCGTAGTCTGCCAGTTGCTCTTGGTCGATTGTCCCTACTGAAAAATAGCATGCTTCAGGGTGGGATAGCATGAGACCGCAGACCGAAGCATGGGGATGCATGGCTCCATTTTCAGTGAGGGTAATTCCGATTTGTTCCATTTGCAGCAGTTTGTCCAGCAGAAAGCAGACTGATTGGTCGGGCAATGAAGGATAACCTACTGCTGGCCGGATGCCTTGGAATTTCTCTGCCAATAACTCATCCATGCTCAATGATTCGTCTGGGGCATATCCCCATGCATATTTGCGTACATATTCGTGCATCTTTTCGGTTGCAGCTTCGGCCAGTCGGTCAGCTAAAGTTTGTGCTAACAGGTGTTGGTAAGGGTCCTGGCTAAAGTGGGTTTCTGCATCTTGGCCAGTTGTGGAAGCAAAGAGTCCAATTGTATCGGCAATGCCTGATGATAAAGGGCGGATAAAGTCGCTTAGACAGAGGTAAGGACTCCCGTCGGCATGTGGTGTTTGTTGCCGAAGAAGGGGGAAGAGAATGTCTTCAATTATGATGTTATCTCCGTCTGAATTGGCACGGCATAGTCTGAAAAGGCTACGCGCTGTATATCCTTCTTCGTCAAAACGCTCAAGCATTCGGCAAGCTTCTTTATGGAGTTGCATAGCCTCGGCAGCTTTGCTACGTTCGCTCTCGGGGAAGGATGCCAGCCACATGGCACGGCAAGAATCGCATCCGTGGATATTGGCTATTCCGGCAAAACGGGGCTGGAATCCCCAAGCATGGAAAAAGTAGATCCAATTGATGTAAGGGACTATGTCGCGGATACGGTAAGTCAGTATCATGTTCTGGCATTAAAAAGATTATCGTTCAAAACGTAATTCTTCTCCACGGTAACTGTCGTCGACCTGTTCTTCAGTGTAGACAGTATATCCATTGACAAATGTTCTTTCCACTTTCCAGTCAAAACTGCGTCCTTCGAGCGGACTCCAGCCACATTTGCTTTGAATGAGGTGTTTTTCCAATGTCCAGGGAGATTCAGGTCTTACTAATACCATGTCGGCTCGGTATCCTTCACGAATAAAACCTCGCTCATGAATGCCGTATAACTGAGCTGGAGCATGACACATTTTCTGTACGACCTTTTCGATCGTGAAAACTCCCTCATTGACCAGTTGCAGCATGCTGACAAGCGAGAATTGTATCATAGGCATACCCGACATAGCTTTTAAGGCACCTCCTTTTTTCTCCGTGATGAGGTGAGGGGCATGATCGGTAGCAATTACGTCGATTACATCGTCATTGATAGCGGCACGCAAGGCATCGCGGTCAGCTTTGGACTTGACGGCCGGGTTACATTTGATAAGAGTGTTCAGTGTGCGGTAGTCGGACTGGCTGAAAAGCAAGTGGGCGACACAGGCTTCACCTGTAATTTTCTTGCTGCTGACAGAACCGGATTCGAGCAATTTAAGTTCGCGTGCGGTAGACAGATGGAGTACATGCAGTCGTGCTCCGGTTTCTTTTGCCAGCTGTACAGCCAAGTGCGATGAAGCATAACAGGCTGCCGAGGAACGGATGTTGGGATGTTTATTGACGGGTATATCATCTGCATCCGCGTATTGGGCTTTGTATTTCTCCGTGTTTAGGCGTATGATTGCCGGATCTTCGCAATGGACGGCGATGAGCATGTCTGTACTTCTGAATATACTTCGCAGACTTTCCTGACGGTCTACCAGCATATTCCCTGTACTAGAGCCCATAAAAAGCTTGATACCACATATACGGTTGCGATCCAGTTTTTCAAATTCTGTATAATTATTGTTGGTAGCTCCGAAGTAACAGGAATGATTGACAATACATTTCTCGTTCAGCAAGTCCAGCTTGGCGTTCAGTGCATCCAGCGTAACAGTCTGCGGACTGGTATTGGGCATGTCCATGATGCTGGTTACACCGCCGGCAGCTGCAGCACGGCTTTCGCTTAATATGTCGGCTTTGTGTGTCAGTCCCGGATCGCGGAAATGTACGTGGTCATCGATAACTCCGGGAAGCAAATAACATCCGGTAGCATCAATGGTTTCATCGCAAGGAGCGGAAAGAGGTTTTCCGTGTGTCAGCACTTCGGTGATGTAGCCCTGATTGCTGATGACTATAGAACCTTGTACGGTTTCTCCTTCGTTGACGATAAGGGCATTATGTATAAGAGTACGTTTCATTTTGATGGTCGTTGAGCGTTTCTCTGATGTTTATTAATCATTTTCCTTTCGGATATTTTTTGAACCAACTGTCCCACTTTAGGCGGATTACCCCGAAGACAGCTTCGCCAAAGATACTGCTGTTCATTTTAGAAGTCCCCAATTCGCGGTTGATGAAGATAACCGGAACTTCTTTGATCTGGAATCCACATTTGTAGGCTGTGAATTTCATTTCTATCTGAAAAGCGTATCCTTTAAAGCGTATACTGTCAAGCTGAATGGTCTCTAATACCTTACGGCGATAGCATACAAATCCAGCTGTGGTGTCGTGGATAGGCAGACCGGTGATAATACGGACATATTTGGACGCAAAGTAAGACATCAGTACGCGCCCCATAGGCCAGTTTACAACATTGACTCCGCTGACGTAGCGTGAGCCGATGGAAACATCTGCACCATTCTTGGCACAGGCTTCGTACAGGCGTGGCAGATCTTTGGGATTGTGACTGAAGTCGGCATCCATCTCGAAAATATATTCGTAGTTGTGTTCGAGTGCCCACTTGAATCCGGCAATGTAAGCGGTACCTAATCCCAGCTTTCCCCGACGTTCTACCATGAAAAGGCGTTCGGGAAACTCTTGCTGGAGTGTACGTACAATCGAAGCAGTGCCATCGGGCGAACCATCTTCAATCACAAGGATGTGAAATCCATGTTCGAGGCTGAAGACGGCACGGATGATGTTTTCAATGTTTTCCCGTTCGTTGTAGGTCGGAATGATAACTATACTGTCTGATGTCTGCATATCACCTTTGAGTTTGTTTCGGTTATTATATGGTTGCTGAATTTATCCGTTATTCAGCTCTAGCATTGTTTACTTTTTGTTACAGATACAAAGACAGACATTACGAAGTCTTGTTTCCTTGTAGGAATCTTCGTGTCTGTCGTACCTTTAATGAGAACAAAAATACTGTTTTTTCCGTCATTGACGAATAAAACGCGTGGATTATTTCGTATTTTTGTGCTCGAATTAGTGTGATGACAATGACTATTACTGAACTTCAGCAACTTTATGCCGCTCATCCTAATGTGGAGGGCATGATTCGATTATTAAAAGATTCTTCAGTCAGACATTTGTACTGTAACGGTTTATGCGCTTCGTCTGCTTCGCTGTTTGCTTCGACAATTGTACAGCAGGCCGAGTGCCCGTTCGTTTTTGTCCTGGGCGATTTGGAAGAAGCGGGCTATTTCTATCATGATTTGGTGCAAATATTGGGCTCGGATGATGTGCTGTTTTTCCCTTCATCGTTTCGGCGCGCTATTAAATATGGTCAGAAGGATGCTGCCAATGAGATATTGCGTACCGAAGTGTTGAGCCGTTTGGAGAAAGACGGAAAGCATGTATGTGTAGTGACCTATCCTGATGCTTTAGCTGAAAAAGTGGTTTCACGTAAGGATTTGGATGACAAAACGCTGAAACTGCATGTCGGAGAAAAAGTCGATATGGACTTTGTTCGAGAGGTATTGCGGAATTATGGTTTTGAATATGTCGATTACGTTTACGAACCTGGGCAATATGCAGTGCGCGGAAGTATTATAGATGTGTTTTCCTTCTCATCCGAGTATCCCTTCCGTATCGACTTTTTCGGTGACGAAGTGGAAAGTATCCGTACGTTTGAAGTAGAGACACAGCTGTCGAAAGAAAAAAAAGAAAACATAGTCATTGTTCCCGACTTAAGTCATAATCTGGAAGATGGAGGAAATGGTGGGATGGTATCTCTGCTCGATTTTCTGCAAGCTGATACAGTGTTGGCCATGCGCGATTTCCTTTGGTTACGCGAACGTATACAGAATGTGCACGACGAGTCGTTGACACCTCAGGCAATTGCAGCCCGCGAAGCGGAAGAAAACGGAGCCATCAGACTGGATGGAAAATTAATAGACGGAGGTGAGTTTACGGTACGGGCTCTTGATTTCAGACGGATGGAGTTTGGCAATAAACCGACAGGGACTCCCAATGCTGTTTTGAACTTCAGCACTTCGGCTCAGCCTATCTTCCACAAGAATTTTGATCTTGTAGCACAAAGCTTTAAAGAATATATCGCTAATGGCTATACTATTTATATATGTAGTGACAGTACAAGGCAGACTGATCGTATTCGGGCTATCTTTGAAGATCGTGGCGATAACATTTCCTTTACGGCAGTAGAGCGTACTTTGCATGAAGGTTTTGCCGATAATGATTTGCATTTGTGCGTTTTTACCGATCATCAGCTCTTTGACCGTTTTCATAAGTACAATCTGAAAAGCGATAAGGCACGCAGTGGAAAAGTGGCACTTAGCCTGAAAGAGCTGAATCAGTTTACTCCGGGTGACTATGTAGTGCATACTGATCATGGAGTAGGACGTTTTGCTGGGTTGGTGCGTATACCTAATGGCGACACTACGCAAGAGGTAATGAAACTGGTTTATCAGAATGACGATGTTGTGTTTGTTTCTATTCATTCTTTGCATAAAGTATCCAAATACAAGGGAAAGGAAGGAGAGGCGCCTCGTCTGAACAAACTAGGAACTGGTGCTTGGGAGAAGTTGAAAGACCGCACCAAGACTAAAATCAAAGACATTGCCCGTGACCTGATCAAACTTTATTCACAACGTCGCGAGGAGAAAGGATTCCAGTTCAGCCCCGACAGTTTTCTGCAACGCGAACTCGAAGCTTCTTTCCTTTATGAGGATACTCCCGACCAAAGCAAAGCTACTGCTGAGGTGAAAGCCGATATGGAGAGTGCCCGTCCGATGGACCGTCTGGTGTGTGGTGATGTTGGCTTTGGTAAGACGGAAGTAGCTATACGTGCTGCTTTTAAAGCTGTGGCCGATAATAAGCAGGTAGCTGTACTGGTACCGACGACGGTGTTGGCATACCAGCACTTTCAAACTTTTAAAGAACGCTTGAAAGAGTTGCCTTGTAAAGTCGAATATCTGAGTCGTGCCCGCACATCGGCACAGACCAGAGCGGTTATCAAGGGTTTGGCTGCGGGAGAAGTAAATATTCTGATAGGCACACACCGTATCTTGGGTAAGGATGTAAAGTTCAAGGATCTGGGATTGCTCATTATTGATGAAGAGCAGAAATTTGGGGTTAGTGTAAAGGAAAAACTGCGTCAGTTGAAGGTTAATGTAGACACATTGACCATGACGGCTACTCCTATTCCCCGAACTTTGCAGTTCTCGCTGATGGGAACAAGAGATTTGTCGGTTATACAAACACCTCCACCCAACCGTTATCCGGTGCAAACCGAAGTGCATACTTTCAATGAAGAAGTGATAACGGATGCCATTAATTTTGAGATGAGCCGTAACGGACAGGTCTTTTTCGTGAACAATCGTATTTCCAATCTGGTGGAACTGAAGGCCATGATCGAACGCAACATTCCGGATTGTCGGATTTGCATCGGCCACGGACAGATGGAACCCGCCGAACTGGAGAAAATCATACTGGATTTTGTGAATTATGACTATGATGTCCTGATAGCCACTACCATTATCGAAAGCGGTATTGACATACCCAATGCCAATACGATTATTATCAATCAGGCACAGAACTTCGGGCTGAGTGACTTGCATCAGATGCGTGGCCGGGTAGGGCGGAGCAACAAGAAGGCTTTCTGTTATCTGCTCGCTCCTCCTTTGTCGTCGTTGACTCCTGAGGCTAAACGCCGGTTGCAGGCTATTGAGAACTTCTCCGATTTGGGAAGTGGTATACACATTGCTATGCAGGATCTCGACATTCGGGGGGCAGGCAATATGCTGGGAGCTGAACAGAGTGGTTTCATTGCCGATTTGGGTTATGAAACTTATCAGAAGATTCTGACCGAGGCCGTTCGCGAGCTGAAGAATGAAGAGTTTTCCGATCTGATGGCAGAAGAACAGCAAGCTGCCGACGGAAGCGGACAGATTACCGGTGAACAGTTTGTGGATGAATGCCAGGTTGAGAGCGATTTGGAATTATTGTTACCTGCCGATTATGTGACAGGTAGTAGCGAACGTATGTTGCTCTATCGCGAATTGGACGGTCTGGTATTGGACAAAGACGTGGAGGCCTTCCGCTCACGTCTGGAAGACCGTTTCGGTCCAATTCCTCCTGAGACGCAGGAACTGCTCCGCATTGTTCCTTTACGTCGTCTGGCTGCCCGACTTGGTGCGGAAAAGGTATTTTTAAAAGGAGGGCGTATGACTTTGTTCTTCGTCTCCATACCTGATAGTCCGTATTATCAGAGCCAGGCCTTTGGTAAGGTTATTTCTTACATGATGAAGTATACCCGTCGTTGCGATTTGCGCGAGCAGAACGGAAAACGCAGTATGCAGGTTAAAGACGTCACTTCGGTAGAGGAGGCTGTTCACGTATTGCAGGAAATGTTTGCCATGCAGATCGAGGAATAATCAGGGGAGGTCCGTGTGGTTCCTTCTCCGATATTCCATGGGAGACTTCTTTTTTTGCGCTTTGAAGAATTTGCAAAAAGAAGCCTGATCGGCAAAGTGTAGTTCTTCGGCAATCCGGCTGATAGGAATGCTGTCGTCATCGAGCATGTGCAAGGCATGCCCTAGAATTTCGTCACAAATGATGGTGTGCGGAGTCTTTCCGGTCATCTTTCGTACGGTACGTGTCAGATGCTTTACAGAAATGCATAAAGCATTGGCATAAAATTCTAGCTGATGTTCAGTTGCGAAATGAGTTGAAACCAATTTCATGAAGTTTAGTATGATAAGGTCCTGTTTGCTGATGTAGGAAGCAGACTGTTCTACATTCTTTTCTTGTGCGAACATGATGTTTCCTAATTCAAGGCTAAAACTTTTGAAGTAAAGTTGTGCCAGTTCCTGTCGATAGTAATGAGTCTGTGTGCTGAGTGTGTCTTTCAGCAGACATAATTGGTTCTCAATAAGAGCATTATCCTGAGCAGAGAAAATACGGATGGGAATGGTCTGACGTTCGGTCATTCGGTTTAGTGGACCTGGACGTAAGTTTTTTAGCGATTCGCAGGCAAATTCAAAGGTAATGAACAGGCACCATGCACGTAGGTCAGAGTTGAAGTTTGTCATTTTCAGAGTCATGGTGTCTAAAATGTCGAGGTAGGCTGGTGCTTTCATTTCACACGACTGGTTCCCTAAAGATATGTTCACACTGCCGTTTGATACTAATAGGAATATACGGCTATTTTCGATGAGACGATTCTCCAGCTTATAGAAGTTGGCAGGAGAAACTAAAAGTACCTGTCCGCTGATATAGCAGTCAGGCGAAAATAGCAGAGATAGTTCTTTTTGTGTCATTGTCTGTTTCAAAAGCGTTGGTTATGTTGCGAAAATACAGAAAAATGTCTGTTAACGACAAATTTAGACGTCAAATAGACATATGGATTCCTAACAAAATCTAATAAGGGGTGTTTTGGACAAATCTTTGTTCCAAATTGCCAAAAAGCTCGTTGATATTGCCTATAATTTTGCTCGAAAAATAACAAATTTGAGTAAAAATGAAGGTGAAAAGAGTAATTTTATTAGGTGTATGTTGCATGACCGTTTTGTCGGGATGCCGGCAGAACTTACAGCAACAGGGAAAACAAGATTATCCGTTAATGACATTGAAACCCGAGGACAGAGAACTCTCTGTCAGCTATTCGGCTGTGATCGAAGGTAAGCAGGATGTAGAGATTCGCCCGCAGGTTTCAGGAACCATTACACAGGTATTGGTGAAAGAAGGAGCACAAGTACACAAAGGGCAAGTATTGTTTGTTATTGATCAGGTACCTTACAAAGCAGCTTTACAAAAGGCAAAAGCGGCTGTAGCTACGGCACAGGCCAGTGAAGCCACTGCTAAACAGACGTTGGAAGGAAAACAGTTGTTGTTTAATGACAAAGTTATTTCAGACTTTGAGCTTCGTACGGCACAGAACGATTATCAAAGTGCCAAAGCACTGCTGGAACAGGCGCAGGCTGAGTTGACAGATGCCGAAAACAATCTTTCTTATACAGAGGTAAAAAGTCCGGTTGACGGTTATGCGGGTATGACGTCCTACCGTATCGGTGCGTTGGTAAGCGCCTCCATGAGCGACCCTTTGATTCGTGTATCGGACAATTCGGAAATGTACGTCTATTTCTCGCTAAGTGAAAAACAGGTTTTGAGTCTGACAGCACAATACGGTTCGTTGGACAGCACGTTGGCCTCATTTCCCGAAGTTTCTCTACAACTGAATGACGGTTCGGTGTACGAGCAGAAAGGAAAAGTAGATGTCATCAGTGGCATTATCGACAAAACAACCGGAACAGTCAGTTTGAGGGCGGTATTCGATAATAAAGGCAAACGTCTGATGAGTGGTGGATCAGCCAGTGTGGTTATTCCTTATGAGCGGAAGCAATGCATCGTTATCCCGCAGGGAGGAACATACGAAATACAGGATCGGATTTTTGCCTATAAAGTAGTAGACGGAAAAGCTGTTTCGACCCCGATTGAAGTATTCGAGATAAACGATGGAAAAGAATATATTGTAGAAAGCGGACTGAGCGAAGGCGATGTGATTGTGTCCGAGGGTGCCGGCTTGCTGAAGGACGGCACTGTAGTAAGTGCATCGGCTACGCCACAGGCAAACGAAACAAATATGGAGGGCTGACATAATGAAACTACAGCATTTTATAGACCGGCCGATTCTCTCCATGGTGATTTCGGTCGTAATTCTGGTGGCCGGACTTATCGGACTCTATGCCTTGTCGGTTGAACAATATCCGGATATTGCTCCACCTACTATCCGTGTATCTACTACATATAGTGGTGCCAATGCCGAAGCTGTGCAGAAGAGTGTGATCGTACCTCTGGAAGAAGCCATCAACGGCGTTGAGAACATGACTTATATGACTTCTACAGCCAGCAATACGGGTAGTGCTGAAATTACAGTCTACTTCAAGCAGGGAAGCGATCCGGATATGGCGGCTGTCAACGTGCAGAACAAAGTTTCTACTGCCACTTCTTTGTTGCCGGCCGAAGTAACCAAAGTAGGCGTAACTACCATGAAGCGTCAGAGCAGTATGCTGAAAATCTTTGGTTTGTATAGCCCGAACGGGACGTATGACGAAACTTTCCTGACTAATTATCTGAGTATAAACGTTAAACCGCAGTTGCAGCGTATCTCGGGTGTAGGCGAAGTAAACGTGATGGGTGGTGACTATGCCATGCGTATCTGGCTGAAACCTGAAGTGATGGCTCAGTATGAGTTGGAACCAAGCGATGTGGAGTCTGCCTTGTCCAGTCAGAACATTGAAGCTTCGACCGGTTCTATCGGCGAGGATTCCAAGAATGTCTACCAGTATACATTGAAGTATCGTGGACGTCTGGAGAAGGAACAAGAATTCGAAGAGATTGTCATTAAGGCACTGGACGACGGTCGGGTACTGAAACTGAAAGACATTGCTACCGTAGAACTGGGTGCACAGAGTTATTCGTATACCGGTAGTGTAAACGGAGCTCCGGGCAGTACGTGTATGATCAATCAGACGGCCGGAACCAATGCCAATGAGATCATCATGGAGATAGACAAGTTTCTGGAAGAACTGAAAGAAACGTTGCCCGAAGACGTGGAAGTTGTGGAACTGATGAGTACCAAGAATTTCCTTGATGCTTCTATCAACGAAGTAATCAAGACTTTGATTGAAGCTATCATACTGGTTGTGTTGGTTGTATATGTCTTCCTCCAGAATCCGCGTTCTACGCTGATCCCTACCGTCAGTATCTTTGTCTCGCTGATAGGTACGTTTGCGGTGCTTTACATAGCAGGATTCAGTATCAATCTGCTTACGCTGTTTGCATTGGTGTTGGCCATCGGTACGATTGTCGACGACGCCATCATTGTGGTCGAAGCTGTGCAGGTAAGGTTCGACGAGGGTTACCGTTCGCCATACAGAGCCTCTATCGATGCCATGAGTGGCATTTCTTCGGCTATCGTTACTTCGACTCTGGTGTTTATGGCAGTGTTTGTTCCGGTGTCGTTTATGGGTGGTACGTCAGGAGTGTTCTATACTCAGTTCGGTATCACGATGGCTGTGGCGGTAGGTATTTCGGCCATCAATGCCTTGACGCTTTCGCCTGCCCTTTGTGCTTTGATTCTTCGTCCGAACGAAATTCTGGTCGACGGTAAGAAACCGGAATTCTCGACCCGCTTCCGTCTGGCATTCGATTCGGCTTTCAAGCGCATTGTGTTGAAATATAAATCCGGAGCCAAATTCTTTATTAAAAGAAAATGGCTGGCATGGACTTCATTTGCGGCTGCGGTCCTGTTATTGTTCTATTTTATGGGAACGACCAAGACCAGTCTGGTACCTTCGGAGGATACCGGCTCTATATTTGTCAGCTTGGATGCTCCTGCAGGAAGTACGTTGGCCGAGACGGCAAGTATTATGGAAAAGGTGGAGAAAGAGTTGAAGGAAATTCCGCAGATAGCGAACTTCAACAAGGTGGCAGGTTTTGGAATGGGTTCGGGTAGCGGTGCTTCGCATGGTATGTTTATTGTGAAGCTGAAGCACTGGGACGAACGCCCGGGTAAGGAGAATAGTGTAGATGCTATTTCGGCTGAAATCTATCGGCGTACGGCTCACATAAAGAATGCGAATATCTTTGTGTTCTCGCCGCCAATGATTTCAGGTTACGGAACGGGTAACAGTTTCGAACTGTATTTGCAGGACCGTTCGGGTAAGGGTATTGATGCTTTGAGCCAGGTAACAGATAATTTCCTGCTAGAACTGAACAAACGTCCGGAAATCCAGATGGCTTATACTTCTTTCAGTGCACGCTTCCCGCAATATCGTGTCGACGTGGATGAGGCACAATGTCAGCGGGCCGGTATTACAACAGAACACGTCCTGTCCGTTCTGTCTGGCTATTTCGGTAGCATTTATGCTTCCAATTTCAATCGTTTCACGAAGCTGTACAGGGTTATCATACAGGCACCGTCGGACAGCCGTAAGACGATGCAGTCGCTCGACAATATTTATGTGAAGACATCGGATGGCATGGCACCGGTCAGCCAGTTTGTGACGCTGACCAAGACATACGGTGCCGAGTCGCTGACGCGTTTCAACATGTTCTCGTCTATCAATGTACAGGGTATGCCTGCCAGTGGATACAGTTCGGGCGATGTCATCAATGCGGTGAAAGAAGTGGCTGCGCAGACGCTTCCTACAGGTTACGGTTACGAGTTTTCGGGCATGACACGCGAGGAAGAGCAGATGGCCAACTCGCACGACACGGTCATCATCTATGGTGTCTGCATTCTGTTCATCTATCTGATACTTTGTGCTCTGTACGAAAGTCTGTTTATCCCGATGGCTGTTATTCTGTCCGTACCTTTCGGACTGATGGGAAGTTTCCTGTTCGCCCGCCTGTGGGGGATTGAGAACAACATCTATTTGCAGACAGGGTTGATTATGCTGATCGGACTCTTGTCGAAGACAGCTATCCTGCTGACCGAATATGCTACCGAGCGGCGTAAGGAAGGCATGTCGCTGTCGCAGGCTGCCATCTCGGCTGCCGGTGTACGTTTGAGGCCTATCCTGATGACGGCACTGACCATGATATTCGGTCTGCTTCCGCTGATGTTTGCTTCGGGTGTAGGAGCCAATGGTAATACTTCGCTGGGCGTAGGTGTCGTAGGAGGCATGCTGATAGGTACGGTAGCGCTGTTGTTTGTAACACCTGCTTTTTTCATTACTTTCCAGTATTTGGAAGAACGGGTTATGGGTAAACGAAAAGAAGACAGAAAATTATGAAAAAGATAGTTTATATAATAATGTGTATGGCAATGCTGAGCAGTTGCCACATTTACCGCAATTACCAACGTCCCGACAACCTGCCGGTAGACAGCCTGTTCAGGGATGTTGATATGGCGGCCGGAGAAGATTCCGTCAGTTTCGGTGATCTGCCTTGGCAGGAGGTTTTTCAGGATCCTCTGTTGCAGGAGCTGATACGTTTCGGGTTGAAAAACAATACAGATATGCAGACCGCATGGTTGCGCTTAGACCAGGCAAAGGCACAACTCAGAGCTGCCAACCTGTCGTTCTTGCCTTCGCTTACTTTGTCACCTCAAGGCACACTGACTAGCAGCGATGGAGGCAAGGCGGTGAAAACGTACGAGCTGCCTGTCCAGGCAAGTTGGGAAGTAGACCTGTTTGGCAACCTGCGCAATGCCCGGAAAGGCACTCAGGCCACTTTGTTTCAGCAGCAGGCCTATCAGCAAGCAGTCCGCTCCGATCTGATTGCTACCATTGCCAATGATTATTATTCGCTTCTGATGCTGGACGAGCAGATAGCCATCAGCTCGTCTACGCTGGAAGTGTGGAAAGAACAGGTACGTCTGCTCGAATCCAAATTGAAAGTCGGTGAGGAGACTGAGAATGCCGTTACGCAGGCACGTGCCAGCTTGTACGAGCTGGAGGCTACCCACAACGATTTGCTTCGTCAGCAGCGCGAAGCCGAGAATACGCTTTGCACTTTGCTGGGTATTACTTCGCGCACCATCGAACGGAGCTCGCTGAAGGAACAGCAGTTCCCCGATACGTTTCAGACGGGTGTGCCTCTGCGGTTGCTGTCCAGACGCCCCGATGTCGTGCAGGCGGAGATGACGTTGGCCAATGCGTATTACACGACCAACCAGTCGCGTTCGGCTTTCTATCCTAATCTGACACTTTCGGGTAGTGTCGGTTGGACCAATTCTTTAGGTCAGGCAGTGACCAATCCGGGTGGTTGGATTCTGTCGGCCGTGGCATCGTTGACTCAACCCATCTTCAACCGTGGCAAGCTGATTTCCAATCTGCGTGTCTCCAAGGACGAAGAACAAATAGCTTTGCTTAATTACAAACAGACATTGCTCGATGCCGGACAGGAAGTGAACGATGCTTTGTATGCTGTAAGTTCGG
This sequence comes from Bacteroides ndongoniae, assembly GCF_900108345.1. Taxonomy (GTDB): domain Bacteria; phylum Bacteroidota; class Bacteroidia; order Bacteroidales; family Bacteroidaceae; genus Bacteroides; species Bacteroides ndongoniae. The sequence goes on from NZ_FNVV01000014.1 coordinate 94,856, forward strand.
CACAGCGCAGTCTGGAGAGTCATCAGAAGCAATGCCGCGAATTGGAACGCACCGTGCAGACTGCCGAAGCTTTGTATCGGACGGGCAATGCCACTTATCTGGAATTGCTGACGGCGCGTCAGTCGCTATTGAGTGCACGTCTGAATGTTGTTTCGGACAGTTTTTCCCAGTGTCAGTATATGATCAGTCTGTACAATGCATTGGGAGGCGGGGCGACTGACTGATAGATAGATGTTTTTTTGCGATTTGATAGATGTTTAGTTGCCCATGCAGTAGCCAGATTCGGTCTACTCTCTTCTTCATTATACCTCTAATAATATAAAAGAATCACTACTGGTATGGGTTTTGAGAGGGATATGTCGTGAAGACACATCCCTCTTTTTCTATCAGTACCGATCAGGTAATCTGTCTGATGAATGAATCGTACTTGCATGGCTTGCGAGTCGTGTAAGTATGGCTTGTGGTGAAACGACTTAAGGGCTCTGTTTTTTCCCCAGTTAGGAAAAAATTATTCTCCAGTTAGGAAAATATTTTTTCCTAACTATGCAAAAAAGTCCTATTGCTATCGTTGACTGCATTTGCCGAAAACATTGCGCCAATCTGGCTTTTTTATGTGAATATGTTGTATAACACCATCCTGAGTCTCGTTTTCTTTGCAAAAAATACTTTCCTTTGTATCAGTATAGTTCAGCACAGCTGTAATGCCTGTGCTTTAAGTAGAAAAAACACCGTGGAAAGCAACACATTCGGACAACAGTCAAGTAAAGTAACGCAGCTGGCCGATCGTATCAGTCAGGCTATTTCGATGCGTGAGTTTTTGGAAGGAGACTCTTTGCCTTCCATCAACGAACTGAGCCGTCGGTATGGGGTTTCGCGTGATACTGTATTCAAGGCTTTCCAGGATTTAAGGGAACGGGGACTGATTGACTCAACGCCCCGCAAAGGTTATTTTGTTACGAGTCAGGTTACAAACGTATTGCTTTTGCTCGACCAATATACACCTTTTAAAGAAACGCTGTACAACAGTTTTGTGAGTCATCTTCCACTCAATTATAAAGTAGATTTGTTGTTTCATCAGTACAACGAGCACCTCTTCAATACCATTGTCCGTGAATCTGTGGGCAAGTACAACAAGTATGTAGTGATGAACTTCGACAACGAGAAGTTCAGTAAGGCATTGCATAAAATCAATCCCGCCAGGCTGTTATTGCTCGATTTCGGTAAGTTCGATAAAGCAAAGTACTCGTATGTTTGCCAGGATTTTGACGAATCGTTCTATCGTGCATTGGAGAGTCTGAAAGACCGGTTGACCCGTTACCGGAAATTTGTCTTTTTGTTTCCGCGTACGCTGAAACATCCGCAGAGCAGCAAGGATTACTTTGTGCGTTTTTGTCAGGCAAACCGTTTGGAGTGCACGATCGAAGACGATGTAGACAATCTGCAGGTTGAAGCGCAAACGGCTTATTTGGCCATCAAACAACAGGATGTGGTTAAGGTAGTGAAGCAGGGCAGGCTAGAGGGATTGAAGTGTGGAAAGGACTTCGGACTGCTGGCCTATAACGATGTTCCTTCGTACGAAGTAATCGACGAAGGAATTACTGCACTGACCATCGACTGGCATAAGATGGGCGATGAGGTGGCACATTTTGTTCTCAATAACACGACAGTGCAGGAGTACCTCCCGACGGAGGTAAGGCTGCGATGTTCCTTATAATTTTTTTATCCGGGAATCAGCACAGATCAGTATAGATAATCTTTAATAAAATACATATTAATTTATTCTACTCATTATAATCAGAATTATGAAAAAGTATCCTAAAATCGGTATTCGTCCCACCATTGACGGTCGTCAGGGCGGAGTTCGTGAGAGTCTGGAAGAAAAGACTATGAATCTGGCTAAAGCTGTAGCCCAGCTTATCAGCAGCAACTTGAAAAACGGAGATGGTAGTCCGGTAGAGTGTGTGATTGCCGACGGAACCATTGGTCGGGTAGCCGAAAGCGCGGCTTGTGCCGAAAAGTTCGAGCGTGAAGGAGTAGGTTCTACCATCACTGTCACTTCGTGCTGGTGTTATGGCGCTGAAACAATGGACATGAATCCTTATTATCCGAAAGCTGTATGGGGATTTAACGGTACCGAACGTCCCGGAGCAGTTTATCTGGCAGCCGTACTGGCCGGACATGCTCAGAAAGGTTTACCGGCTTTTGGTATATACGGACACGATGTACAGGATCTGGACGATAACAGCATACCGGCCGATGTAGCCGAAAAGATTCTTCGTTTTGCCCGTGCGGCACAGGCTGTGGCCACGATGCGTGGCAAGTCTTACCTGTCTATGGGTAGTGTATCTATGGGAATCGCAGGTTCGATTGTCAATCCGGATTTCTTCCAGGAGTATTTGGGCATGCGCAACGAATCAGTGGACTTGACTGAAATCATCCGCCGCATGACAGAAGGTATTTACGATCCTGAAGAGTATGCCAAGGCAATGGCCTGGACCGAGAAATACTGTAAGGTAAACGAAGGAGAAGACTTCAAAAACCGTCCCGAGAAGCGCAAGACTCGCGAGCAGAAAGATGCCGACTGGGAGTTTGTGGTGAAAATGATGATTATCATGCGCGACCTGATGACAGGTAATCCTCGTCTGAAAGAACTGGGATTCATGGAAGAGGCATTGGGCCACAACGCCATAGCAGCCGGTTTCCAGGGACAGCGTCAGTGGACAGATTTTTATCCCAATGGTGACTATCCCGAAGCATTGCTCAACACATCTTTCGACTGGAACGGCATTCGCGAAGCTTTTGTCGTAGCTACTGAAAATGATGCCTGCAACGGTGTAGCTATGCTGTTCGGACACTTGCTGACCAATCGTGCTCAGATATTCTCGGACGTACGTACCTATTGGAGCCCCGAAGCTGTAAAACGTGTAACAGGTAAGGATCTGACAGGTCTGGCTGCTAACGGTATCATCCATCTGATTAACTCTGGAGCAACTACACTGGACGGCTCAGGACAGTCGGTTGACGAAAATGGCAATCCGGTGATGAAAGAACCGTGGAATATTACAGAAGCTGATGTAGACAACTGTCTGAAAGCAACAACCTGGTATCCGGCAGACCGTGATTACTTCCGTGGCGGAGGTTTCTCTTCGAACTTCTTGTCTAAGGGAGGAATGCCTGTTACGATGATGCGTCTGAATCTGATAAAAGGTCTTGGTCCTGTGCTGCAGATAGCCGAAGGATGGACGGTGACCATTGATCCTGAAATCCATGAGAAGCTGAACATGCGTACCGACCCGACATGGCCTACTACTTGGTTTGTGCCGCGTTTGTGCGATAAACCGGCTTTCAAAGACGTATATTCGGTAATGAACAATTGGGGAGCTAATCATGGTGCCATCAGTTATGGCCATATCGGTCAGGATCTTATTACGCTGGCTTCGATGTTGCGTATACCGGTTTGCATGCATAATGTGGAAGATGACCAGATTTTCCGTCCTGCCGCATGGAATGCTTTCGGCATGGATAAGGAAGGTGCCGACTATCGGGCTTGTGCTACTTATGGACCTATTTATAAATAAACTCAGATAGCAGAATTTGAAAAAAGAATATTCATTATGATGATAACAGAAGAACATATTCAGGAATTTATTTCGCAGGCTCACCGTTGTGGTGATGCCCGGTTGACTATATGTAGTAGTGGTAACTTGTCGTGGCGCATTGGCGAACAGGCATTGATTTCAGGAACCGGCTCGTGGGTTCCTTCTCTTCGCAGAGAGAATGTGGCTATTTGCAATATTGCCGACGGTCAGTCGCTGAACGGAGTGAAACCATCGATGGAGAGCGGTTTTCATTTGGGTATCCTTCGCGAGCGTCCGGATGTGAATGTGGTTTTGCATTTCCAGTCAGAGTATGCTACGGTGATAGCCTGTATGAAGAACCGACCGACAAACTTCAATGTAACGGCAGAAATTCCCTGCCATGTAGGAACGGAAATTCCTGTTGTGCCTTATTATCGTCCGGGTTCGAAAGAACTTGCTGCCGGAGTGGTAGAGGCGATGCGCAACCATAATTCAGTATTGTTGGCCAAACATGGTCAGGTGGTATGTGGCAAAGACTTTGATGAGGCTTTCGAACGTGCCATGTTCTTTGAGATGGCGTGCCGCATTATGGTACAGTCGGGTGGGGCGTACGATGTACTTACTCCTGCCGAAATAGACGATCTGGAAACGTACGTGCTGGGCAAGAAAACCAAATAGTATGACATTATGAAAGAAACTGTAGTTAAGAATACTTATCTGGCAGTTGATTTTGGAGGAGGAAGCGGGCGAGTCATTGCCGGCTTCCTCGTTCACGGAAAACTGAAGATGGAGGAAATATACCGTTTTCCTAACCGTCAGGTACGTATGGGGAAGCATGTGTATTGGGATTTTCCGGCTCTTTTCGAGGAGATGAAGAACGGGCTGAAAGAAGCTGCCCGACGGGGCTACTCGGTTAGTGGAATCGGTATAGATACCTGGGGAGTTGATTTTGGTCTGATCGATAAAAACGGAAATCTGTTGGGAAATCCGGTCTGCTATCGTGACGAGCGTACACAAGGGATGCCAGAGAAAGTTTTCCGTCTGTTGGAACCAGGTGAACATTATCGAGTAACCGGTACACAGGTAATGCCGATTAATACTCTTTTCCAATTGTACAGTATGAAGGAAGCTAGTGACCCGCAACTGGATGTAGCCGATAAACTGCTATTTATGCCAGACTTGTTCAGCTATTTCCTGACTGGTACGGCTAATACGGAATATACCATTGCTTCTACTTCCGAGTTGTTGGATGCGCGTTGCCGCTGCTGGTCGTCGGATACCATTCGTGCGGTGGGGCTTCCGGAACATCTGTTTGGAGAGATTGTTTTTCCGGGGCATGTGCGTGGTCGTTTGACGGAAGAAGTAGCCCGCGAAACAGGCTTGGGAGCTGTTGACGTGATTGCAGTAGGTTCGCACGACACTGCTAGTGCTGTAGCTGCGGCACTGGTGACAAACGAAACAGTGGCATATCTCAGTTCGGGTACCTGGTCATTGCTGGGAGTAGAACTGGATAGACCAGTTCTGACGGAAGGAGCCCGAATGGCGCAGTTTACGAACGAAGGAGGTGTAGGGAATCGCATTTGCTTCCTTCAAAACATTACGGGTTTATGGATTTTGCAACGCCTGATGTCAGAATGGAAATTGCGGGGAGAAGAGCAAACTTATGATGAGCTTATTCCGCAAGCTGAAAAAGCTGTTACCGATGCGTTCATACCGGTAGATGATGATCGTTTTATGAATCCTGCCAGTATGGAAGCCGCCATTTTGGATTACTGCCGTCAGCAGAATTTCCGGTTACCGCAGAGTAAAGCAGAACTGGTGAAGTGTGTGTTGCAGTCGCTGGCTGCCAAGTACCGGCAGGCGGTAGATCGTCTGAATGGTTTCTTGTCTGTACCGATTTCTCGACTGAACATCATTGGCGGTGGATCGCAAAACCGCTTGCTCAATCAGTTAACCGCCGATGCACTGGGTATTCCTGTTCAGACTGGTCCCGTAGAGGCAACAGCTATAGGCAATATTCTTACGCAGGCAATGGCAAAAGGTGAATTGTCCGGCATGGATGAATTGCGAAGAATCGTTGCTGATAGTTTTGAGGTGCAGATGTTTTATCCGCGCAGTTGATTGTAACAGTTTGAGGAAAAAACATACAGATCAAAACGAAATAAAAAACGCGACTAAAAAACTGGCTAAAATTTTGTTTTATTTCGATGAGATATTTATATTTATTTCCGAAGTGAAACATTATTTCAAATACGGAAAACATGTGTTCAAATATGGAAAATCAGGACTCTAACTACAAAGTACCTAACCTTGAAAAAGGTTTGGCGGTATTGGAATATCTCTCATACAGCTTTAAAGGAAAAACGCTGCAGGAGGTAAAGGAAGATCTTGAAATTTCCCAAACTACAACTTATCGTATATTGAATACAATGGTACGTTTGGAGTATCTGATATACGATGAGGATTCCCGTCGTTATAAACTTTCGCGCAAATTGTTGACACTGGGTTTCCGTGCTTTGAACGAACATCAGCTGCTTGAGACCGTTTATCCTCATTTGCGCAATCTGCGTGATTGTGTGAAAGAAACGGTGTGCTTCGGAGTGATGGGAGAAGAAAAAGGAATATTTATAGATCAGGCGCAAGGACTTCACGCCTTTAGTTTTACACTTTCTCCAGGAAAACCTTTTAAGTTGCATTGTTCGGCACCGGGTAAGGCAATTATGGCTTATCTGCCTAACAATGTCAGAGACCGTTATCTGTCCTATATGGATTTTAAGCAGTATAATGAACGGACAATAACCTCCCGTGAAGATTATCTGAAAGAATTAGAAGAGGTACTGCAAAAAGGATATGCGATGGATAATGAGGAAGAATTGTCGGGAGTGATTTGTATCGGTGCGCCTATTTTTAATTAACGTGAGTTCGATATAAGCAAATAAATATTTCACTGAAAATTAGGAACATAGCGATAAAAGTATTAAATTTATAGTGAACAATTATAACATTTAAACGATTATCACTATGTTTCCAGAGTCTAAAGTTACAGAGATTTATTGTATGGCCGATGATTTTTGCAAGGAATTTACATTTCAACAGGAAAAATATATGATTGATGATAAGAAGACCAAGCATCGCAATAAACCCAACCGTATGAGTGATGCTGAGATTATGGTTATTCTTATCCTGTTTCACTCCGGTGGTTTTCGCTGTTTCAAGCATTACTACAAGGAGTATGTCTGTAAACATCTGAAACACCTTTTTCCGCGCCAAGTTTCCTATAACCGTTTTGTAGAATTGGAAAAGGAAGTACTACTTCCCCTGAGCATCTTTATCAAAAAAGTACTGCTGGGAACCTGTACCGGCATCAGTTTTGTGGACTCCACTCCCTTACGTGTATGCCGTAACCAAAGAATCCTTATTCATAAGACATTTGAAGGACTTGCCGAGCGTGGAAAATGTTCAATGGGATGGTTCTTCGGATTCAAGTTGCATCTGATAATCAATGACAAAGGGGAAATTCTCAATTTCATGTTTACTCCCGGAAACGTGGATGACCGGGAGCCTTTGAAGCTGGGCAAGTTCCTGAAGAACATTAAAGGAAAACTATGTGCAGACAAAGGATATATTGGTCAGGCCCTGTTCGAGAATCTTTTTCTTAATGGCATACAACTTGTCACCAAGGTCAAGAACAATATGAAGAACTCACTGATGAGTATTGCCGACAAGATCTTGCTCAGAAAAAGAGCCCTGATCGAAACGGTCAATGACGAATTGAAGAACATTGCACAGATAGAGCACTCCAGACATCGTTCATTCAATAACTTTATAGCTAACTCTTTGTCGGCTATCGCAGCATACTGCTTTTTTGAAAAGAAGCCAGCTATTGATATAAATTTTGTCAATGACAGACAACTTTCTTTTTTTTGATTTTATATCGAACTCACGTTAAATAATAGTTGATTGTATAGCTGAAATAGATATGAATAATAGATTGTTACATCGCTTCTGTATTGTATTGGGCATTATTATGTTTGCAATGCCACTTCATGCGGGTACTGTCCGCATTATGGGAATAGGTGACTCTATCACGGAAGGAGGGGGAACTTTCACTTCATATATGGGGCCTTTGGCACGACTGTTGAGTGCGGCAGGTTTCGACTATGAGTTTGTAGGTCCCCGGAATGGAAGTTCTGCCGGCATTTCATATAAACATGCTGCTTTTGGTGGTAAGAATACCGAATATGTTGAACAGAGAATTGACTCCATATATCGGACTTTCCCGGCGGACATTGTACTGATACATTCCGGTCATAATCATTTTGTAGAAGAAAAGCCGGTTCCGGGCATTGTGGCCGCTCATCGTTCTATGATTGATAAGATAATGCAGGTCAATCCGGATGCAGTGATATTAATAGCGGGAGTTATTCATAGTGGTAAGTTGCCGAAGTATAGTTACATCGCCGAACTTAACGAAAGTCTTCGGCAGATGGTAGAAGACGTAAACCGCCCGAATGTGAAGTATGTCTCTGTGAACGATGGATTCGACTGGCGCATTCATACCATAGCCGATAAAGTTCATCCCAATCTGACAGGTGCATTTGTGATGGCTTGTAATTGGTTTAAGGTTTTGAATCCGATTATTCTGCAATGCTTTGTTGAAAAGAAATCATAATCATGGTTAACGGCAAGTTAAGAGGAACGAGTTATTGAGGAGTTGTAGGCTAAAAAGCAGAGTGCTTTATTTTTCCCCAGTTAGGAAATCTTTTTTCCCTAACTGGGGAATATTATTTTCCTAACTAGGGAATAATTTTTTCCTAACTGGGAAAAATTCATGCCTTCTCCTGATATAATCATAAGCTTTTTATTTTATAAACTATAATAGTAGACATTTCTTGAGAAATGCTTCTATTTGAATAGACACTTTGTCTAATGCTGTGTCTTTTCCTGTCATAGAGGTATGCTTGTTGTGCTTTAAGCTGATTTTCGGAAGAAATATTATCAGATATGTGGGGAAGAAACACTATTTTTGTCTCGGTGAATTTAAAGGAACGATATGTCTGTTATTGAAATAACTTCTCTGGAACAACCGGGTGTGGAAGTGTTCAGCACACTGACCGAAGCACAACTGCGTAACCGGCTCGATCCACAACACGGTATCTTTATTGCCGAAAGTCCGAAAGTGATTCGCGTAGCACTTGATGCGGGGTACGAGCCTACCGCCTTGCTTTGCGAACGGAAGCACATAACGGGCGATGCGGCCGATATTGTAGAACGAATAGGTGATGTTCCCATTTATACCGGCGACCGCGATTTGCTGACTCGGCTTACCGGCTATACGCTGACGCGCGGAGTGCTTTGTGCCATGCGTCGGCCATTGCCGCCGATGGTGGAAGATGTGTGCAATGGCGCACGTCGTGTGGTTGTGATTCATGGAGTGGTGGACACGACCAATATTGGTGCCATATTCCGTTCGGCAGCAGCTTTGGGCATTGATGCCGTATTGCTTACTCCCGATTCTTGCGATCCGTTGAACCGCCGTTCGGTGCGCGTGTCTATGGGTTCGGTTTTTCTGATTCCCTGGACGTGGATTGAGAATCCGTTGACGAAACTGAAGGAACTTGGATTCCGTACAGCTGCATTGGCTTTGACCGACCGTTCTGTTTCTTTAGATGAACCGGCACTGAAAGCAGAAGCCCGTCTGGCTTTGCTGATGGGAACCGAAGGCGATGGCCTGCCTGTCGAGGCCATTTCCGGAGCCGACTATGTGGTACGTATTCCTATGATGCATGGGGTCGATTCGCTGAATGTGGCGGCTGCTTCGGCTGTAGCATTCTGGGAGTTGTGTAAGAAATGCTAAGAATGCTCAAGTTTCGGTGAAACCTCACTTTGCTGTGATCTATTGAGGGTTAGTGTGTTGCAATGATGGATACGCGGACAACACGGACAATGCGGATGAACGCGGATTTTCATTTTTCTTCTTTTTATCCGTGCCAATCCGCTCATTCCGCGTTGTCCGCGTATCCATCTTTCATTTTCTAAAGTTCTACTTGACGCCCGTAACTACTTATTTTAGCCGGGCAACATCGGTAGTTAGCTAACCTAACAAGCAATGTTGTCTAGTATGACAAGCAATGTCGTCAGGTTTTATAAGCAATGCTGTCGGGTTTTACATACAAAGCCCACGAGTATTGCAAGTAAAGTCCGTGAGTATTGCCAGTAGTTCCCAAGAGTATTGCAAGCATGGCTCGCGAGCCGTGCAAGTGTTGCTCGGTAGTGGCTGATAGGGTATTTATAAGTCTTTTCGCCCCTTTTATTGCAGATAAACTTCTTGTTTGCTTAAAAATGGGTATGTATTGTTATGATAAGAACCATAACCGTTTTTATTTTATACCTACTGTTAGGCTAATAATTGTGTTATTTTGCAAGTGAGCCAATGCAAATTGGCGGTTCTGAAAATTTAATGATATAGTAAATAAAACCATGAAAACATTGTTTAACCTGAAAAAACTAACTCTTACCTTTTTATTCACAATGGGGGCATTGTCGGTTCATTCGCAGTCGGCAAGTTTGCCTTATATTATGGATATGGTACACAACAATCCGGGCGAACCTCTTTACGAGAGTATGTACGACAGACCGGACGTATTGAAGTCGATGGGTTATAATGGAAAATGCTATTTTTTGTTCGATTCGCCTACGTTGGCCATTAACTGGGACGATTTCGATAAAGATATCCTTCCGCCGGGTACGCCCGACCGTGAATGGGTCGACAAGAAAGCGGCGCGTCTGCACGGACTGTTTAATGATTGCAAGCGGAACGGAGTCGACGTATATGCCATGAGCGATTTGATTCTGTTGCCCAAACGGCTGGTCAGTAAATATGGTATCGAAAAAACATTTGGTAATCCTCAGGATACATTAGTTCAGCGTATATTGCGCTATCAGCTTAATGCTTTTTTCAAGCAGTTCCCTCAGATGGACGGTATTGTGGTACGTATCGGCGAGACCTATTTGGAAGATGCGCCGTTTCATGTAGGACACATTCAGAAAAAGGATAATGCAGATCAGTGCATTATTCCTCTGATGAATTTATTGCGCGAAGAGGTGTGTGTAAAATTAAACAAAAAGGTTATTTTCAGGACATGGTGGGCATTCGACACAGACGCAAAAAAATATCAATATATCAGTGATCAGGTTGAACCTCATCCCAATCTGGTGATTGCTATCAAACATTGTGAGGGAGATTTTCATCGTGGAAATCCTTTTAGTAAAGTCTTGGGATTAGGCCGTCATCAGCAATTGGTGGAAGTTCAGTGTGCCCGCGAGTACGAGGGCAAGGGTGCATATCCCAACTATATTGCTCGTGGGGTGATTGAAGGTTTCGAAGAAGACCGGGCAAAAAAGGAAGAAGGCAAGTACTGGTGCATCCGCGATATTTATAATACGGGTAAGTTGGTCGGTATGTGGACCTGGACGCGCGGTGGCGGATGGGAAGGACCTTATCCTAAAAATGAGCTGTGGTGCGACCTTAATGCATGGGTAATGGCTCAGTGGGCTCGTTCACCGCAGCAACCGGAAGAAAAGATTTTCCATGACTATGCGACCAAGCGTTTGAAACTTTCCCGTAAGGATGCGGCGCGTTTCAGAGAATTGGCATTGCTTTCGGAGAAAGCTACACTGAGAGGAATGCGTAGTGCTGCTTTCCCGAATGATGTTTTTGCTATGTGGGTGAGAGACGAATACATTACCTTTCCTGCTTTACCCAAGAACAAAGAGAAAGTCCTGACTCTGTTGGCCGAGAAAGATACGGCAGTGACATATTGGGAACGGATCGTTGAATTGTCAGAGCAGATCAGCATCCCCGATGCTTTGTTGGATGAAACGATGAAGGTGACATGTCGTTATGGCAAGCAGATGTATCGGATTTATTGTGCGTTGTTCCATCTGGCTGCCATAAGACAAGGGCTGACGGAAGAAGATAAAACAGTTTATCTGGCAGAATACGACGATGCCTGGAGATGCCTCGAACAGTTGGCAGACGAAAAACCGGCATACTGTCCGTCTTTGTATTCGAAAACACTTATCCGCCGTACATGGTCGGAAGTGGCAGATAAAGCAGTGAACGGGATGCGGTAAGTTTCGGGAAAACGTTTCCGCAATTAAAAGCCCGCGAGATGGAATATAATGGATAAGAAAAACACTTTTGTAGATTATCTTTTTTATACTTGTGGAATAATTTAGAGAGAAAACAAACATAAAATAACTTTATAATATCATTAATACCATGAAAACAGAATTATCAAATAACTATTCTGGAACGCTATTGGCAAGAGTTATATGCCTGTTGTTATGCGGCACTTTTTTTGTATTGCAAGGAGGACAGGCACATTCATATCCGGAGGCAAACGATACAGAGAAAGCAGACAAAGACGCATGGCAAGTGGCACGTTGGCTGGGTATGGGATGGAACCTGGGTAATCAGTTGGATGCCATAGCAGAAGGTGTGTCCAACGAAACAGTTTGGGGAAATCGTCCTGTGACACAAGTTACATTCGACAAATTGGCTGCGGCCGGATTTACTTCCGTACGTATACCTGTTACTTGGATGGGACATATTGGTAGTGCGCCTGAATATAAATTGGAAGAATCGTGGCTGAAACGTGTGGAAGAAGTTGTAGGATATGCCGAGAAAGCCGGATTGAATGCTATTGTTAATATACATCATGATGACAATTATTGGCTTAGCATGAAGAAAGCCATTCAGGGGGAAGAACAAAACGAGGCGATTAAGGCTCAGTTGAAGGCTGTGTGGACACAAATAGCTGCCCGTTTCAAGGACAAAGGACATTTTTTGCTGTTCGAGGCGATGAACGAAATCCACGACGGTCGCTGGGGATGGGGAGATAACCGGAAGGACGGTGGCCGTCAGTATGCTATTCTGAACGAGTGGAATCAGATTTTTGTAAATACAGTACGTGCTACTGGCGGCAAGAATACCGACCGTTATCTATGCGTACCGGGTTATGCTACCAATATTGAACTTACTCTTCAGAGTTTTGTATTGCCTAAAGACGTTGTGCCTGGCCGTTTGCTGGTATCTGTGCATTGTTACGATCCTATGGATTATGCCATGAGCAACAAATATACAGAGTGGGGACATACGGCAGATGCACCTAAAAAGGTGACCGGTGACAACGAAAATCAGATTGCCAGTCAGTTTAAAGCGCTGAAAGAACACTTTGTAGAAAAAGGCGTTCCGGTATACATCGGTGAAATGGGATGTATACACCGTGCAACCGAAAGGGAAGAGGCATTCCGAAAATACTATCTGGAATATTTTTACAAGGCAGCCCGCACCTATGGTTTGGCTCCTTTCTACTGGGACGACGGAGGTAAGGGACTGTGTCTGCTGAATCATGCTACAGGCGACTGGCAACCGGGTGCGCTTGAGGCGATCGGAGCCATGAAGAAAGGACTGTTTACGGAGGATAGTTTTTATACCTTGCAGACGGTCTACGAGCAAGCTCCCCGGTAGAGCATTGACAGCTGTTATTTCTCTTTGATAAGATGGTAAACTTTGAATAATCAGTCGGATTTTTTCGGCTGACAGCCCTTTCTATGTCCTGAAAATAGAGACATAAAAACAGAAAATCACAAGTTTTATTGAAGTAAAAAGTATTATAAATGAAAAGGTTAACTTCTTTTATGATCCTGCTTGCAAGTACGGTTTGGATAACGATGCATGCTGCAACTACAAAGATATATGTCGATGGCATACACGGAAAGGATACGTATGACGGAACCCTTCATTCACCGATCCGTACTTTCGAAGAGTTACAGAAAAGGTTACTTGCAGCCGATACGTATAACGACATTGTGGTGTATATACGTGATGGTGTGTATGAGCTGACTTCTCCATTGGTATTTGATGAAAAGATGGGTGGAAACATCAAACGGAAAATAGAATTGCGGGCTTATCAGGAGGAACAACCAGTCTTGTGTGGTGGTTATCGGGTGAAAGGCTGGCAACTGTATGACATTGACCGTTCTGTATATTATGCCCAATTGCCCGAAACGTTGGACGGACGTCAGTTCTTTGTAAACGGTCAACGAGCTGTCCGTGCACGCGAGAGTGATGCTGTAAAGCGATGGATTAAGTCAGACAGCATCGGACATCTTACTTCTGATATGTCATTGCTGAAATGGAAGAATCCGGAATTCGCAGAATGTGTTTATCGTGAAATATGGACTGCTCCCCGATGTGGTGTAGCGTCTATTACGCAGCTAGGCGATACACTCGTACGTGTGACCATGAAACAGCCGGGATGGAAAAACTGTAGAAACAAGGGTATTACTTCGACCCGTACTCCGTGGTATTGGGAAAATGCAATGGAATTATTGGATGAAGAAGGTGAGTGGTATCTTGACAAGACGGGTGCTATGGGAAAAGGGAGAAATGTACTTTTTTATAAGCCTTATATTTGGGAAGATCTGGAAGAAGCAGCATGTATTTTCCCGGTTTTGGAATCGCTGGTAAGAATAGAAGGGACTAAGGAGAACCCTGTGTGCAATGTTCGTCTGAATGGTTTGCAATTGGCTTATACTACTTGGTTGCGTCCTGGTACGAATCGGGGAAATCCGGATGCGCAAAACAACGTAATGCGACAAAATGCTACAGGCGAAGGCGAATCGATGGCCGAAGGGGCTGCGGTTGTAATGAGACATGCACAGCATATTTCCATAGATAACTGTTCGTTTCTGCATCTGGGTGGTAACGGTATTAATATGGAGGCTGGATGCTCGTATAATGAAGTTAGCGGATCGCTTTTTTACGATCTGGCAGCAACTGCCATTCAGATGGGAAATTATAAAAACTGGCAGAAGCGTGATAGCGAAGACAGCTACCATCCGGAAGACAAGCGTAATCTGTTAAGAGAAAATCTGGTCGAGAACAATCATATTGAATTATGTGGTGTGGAATATCGTTCGGCCACAGGTATAGGGGCTGCCTTTCCGGTTTCGACAGTTTTCCGAAACAATACGCTGAAAGACTTGCCTTATTCGGGGTTTCACATTGGTTGGGGCTGGACAACGGTGCCTTATACGGTTAATGGTGATAATCTGATAACGCGTAACTGGATTCAGAATGTTATGGTGGAGCTGGCAGATGGCGGATCAATTTATACTTTGGGAGGTGGTTCTCCCCAAGCTCCTACAACCATAACCGAAAACTACATGAATCGTACCATGTGGGGACAGGGTGTGTATTTGGACAATGGCAGTGCTTTTTATCATGTATCAGATAATGTGTATGAAAAGATTGATGATTATAACGTAAAGATCAATTCTGGTAGTCATGATATCCGGGTAGACGGTATTTATTCCAATAAAGTAAAGAATCTGCTTGCTGATAAATGCGACAATTGCCGAATGGATAGCACGGTTTTGTTTGATAAGGCCAATGCCCGGCGGATGGTAGATAAGATTAAAAAGAATGCAGGGGCAAAGAGAAAATTTGTTTCAGCCTGGGAGGTTATTCCTGATAAACACATTTTTGAATTAGAATGTGCTGAAATGGCCGGTGGGGCTTACACGACTTCGGGTATCGGAACTCATGTATTCGATTATTGCGGGATGGGTTTTGTCTCGGGATTTGATAGGGAGCAGAATAATGAAATACGTTTTAAGAACAAGGTTAGTGCTGGTGGAAAATATGTGGTAAAGCTTCGTTATTCGTCGGCAAAAGACTGGAATGGAAAGGTGATGTTGAAAGTAAATGGAAAGATACAGGCATGTGAACTCGATGAAACAGCAAGGGGAGAATGGCGGACCGTTACACTTCAGGTAGACTTGAAGAAGGGAGTGAATGAGATAAGCTTGTTCAATACAGAAAAAGGAACCGGACATTTATTTTTTGACGTGATGTATATTTATCGTGCTTAATGGATAACAATGAACACAATTATGAAGAATAAAATAGGGACAATATTACTGATATGTAGCATGTGGGGAAGCGTTGTTTGGGGACAAAGCTACAGATTCCCTTTTCAGAATCCACAGCTGAATGAGGAAGCACGTCTTGACAATCTGATTTCATTGCTGACGCTGGATGAGAAGGTTGCATTGTTTGGTGGGGCTGGCATTCCACGGTTGGGTATTCGTGGAGCTGGCAGTTCGGAAGCTCTTCATGGGATAGTACAGGGAGGACCTGCGTGGAACCCTAATCAGGCCAAACAAATTACGACTTCTTTTCCGCAAGCTTATGGATTAGGCGCAACGTGGGATGTGGAGTTGATACAGCAGGTAGCTGACTACATTGCTTATGAAGGCCGTTACTTGTATCAGAGTCCCAAATATCAGCGGGCAGGACTCATTCTGTGGTCACCCAATGCCGACTTGGGACGTGATATCCGCTGGGGACGTACAGAAGAATGTTATGGAGAAGACCCGGTATTGACTGCAGCTTTGACAGTAGCCTTTGTTAAAGGGCTTCAGGGCAGTCATCCGAAATATTGGAAGGCTGCTTCGCTGATGAAACATTTTCTGGCAAACAGTCATGAATGCGG
The DNA here is from genome assembly GCF_900108345.1 of Bacteroides ndongoniae. Lineage (GTDB taxonomy): Bacteria > Bacteroidota > Bacteroidia > Bacteroidales > Bacteroidaceae > Bacteroides > Bacteroides ndongoniae. Next base: position 111,000 of record NZ_FNVV01000014.1, read on the forward strand.
CCGTGTGGAGACCTCTTCCGATTTTGACGAGACACTGTTTCGTGAATACTATTCCTATCCTTTCTGGAAGGGAATCGAGTTGGGAGGAGCTAATGCTTTGATGACAGCATATAATGCTTATAACGGAATACCTTGTACGATTTCTCCGGTATTGCGGAAGGTTTTGCAAAAGGAGTGGGGATTTGACGGTATGATCATCACCGATGGTGGAGCCTTTCAGCAATTGAAGAACACGCATAAAGTATTTGAGCGTTTGGAAGATGCGGCCCAAGCTTGTATTAAAGCCGGTACTACCCGTTTTCTGGACGACTATAAGGCTGCTTTAAAAAATGCATTCTATGAAGGAAAAGTTAGCGAGAAGGAACTGGAAGAGAATATAAAAGGAAATCTTAGAATTATGTTAAGACTGGGATTACTGGATGATGACGATTCCAATCCTTATAAATCAATAGGTATAAAAGATACGATAGATCCCTGGTTGAAAGAAGAAACCAGGCAGCTTGTCCGTCTGACAGCCCGGAAATCGGCTGTTCTGTTAAAGAACGAAGGCCGTCTGTTGCCATTGGACAAGGGAAGTGTAAAACGTATTGCCGTGATTGGCAATAGAGCAGATGTGGTATTGGAAGACTGGTACAGCGGTGCGATGCCTTATAAAATTACACCGCTGGCTGGTCTGAAAGAAGTGGCTGAACGTGAAGGAATTGAAATACGCTATGTGAAAGACAACAAACGCAGTGCGGCGGAAGATGCGGCTGCATGGGCAGATGTAGTGATCGTTTGTCTGGGGAATGATCCTACAGGTAGTCAGGAATGGGCTAAGGCTCCTTGGGGACAAACTGCGTTGGCTTCCGACGGTCGGGAAGATGTGGACCGCACATCGTTGCAGCTGGAACAGGAAGACTTGTTGAGGTCCGTTTATAAGAAGAATCCGCGCACAGTACTTGTTCTTATCAGTAGTTTCCCTTATGCGATCAACTGGTCGCAAGATAATATTCCGGCGATATTGCATTTTACGCAATCGTGTCAGGAACTTGGACATGCAGTTTCCGATGTCATTTTCGGTGATTATAATCCGGCAGGACGTACTACGCAGACTTGGGTGAAAGATATTAGTGACCTGCCTCACATAATGGATTATGATATCAGAAAGGGACGTACTTATATGTATTTTAAGGGTAAACCGCTATATGCTTTTGGACATGGCTTGAGTTATACAAGTTTTGATTATTCTCATTTGCAGGTTGAACAAAAGACCTTATCGGCCAGTGAAACGCTTCATGTCTGTTTTAATGTAACTAATACAGGAGAGTATTCGGGGGACGAGGTGGTTCAGGTATATGTGAAATTACCGGGAGATGTGGCTGCCAAAAGATTGAAAGTATTTTCCAGAGTATTTGTTGAGAAAGGAAAGACAGAGACTGTGGAGATACAGATTCCCGCTACTGACCTGATGCTGTGGAATGCCGCAGAAAATTGTTTCAAATTACCCGAAGGAAAGATGGAACTGATGGTGGGAAGTGCTTCGGATAATATAAAACTGAAAAGTAAAATACGATTGCAATGAAATGATTTTTCAGAGTAATAGAAATAACAAGATGTTTAACCTTTTAAATTTTAGCAATATGAACAGTTCTTGAATAATGGATGTACATTACAGTTTTGAATAAACTGTATAGTGAGCACAAAATCATTTTACTCATATATAAACTTTTTTTTAATATTATGTCAAACAACGTTTTAAAAATAAGGTGTTTGAAGTATATATGCCTTATTTGTACAGTATTCTTTTATGTCTCTGCACAGGCACAGGTCCGTACTGTAACGGGTGTCGTTAAGGACGATGCGGGAGAAGTTGTTACAGGTGCGACAGTAGTAATTAAGGGAACCACGACAGGAACTACGACCGATTTTGATGGAAAATATTCTATTCGGGTAGATAATAATGATGTTTTGGAGTTCTCCTTTATCGGTTATTTCAAGAAAACAGTTAAAGTAGGAAACCAGACTGTGATTAATGTAACGATGGAGAGTGATACTCAACAATTGGATGAGGTTGAGATTGTAGCATTCGGTACACAGAAGAAATCAAGTATGATTGGTGCCGTGACCACTATCAATACCAAGCAACTGAAGGTAAGCTCCAGCAACCTGACAACCAGTTTTGCCGGTAAGTTGGCAGGTGTGATTGCTTATCAGACGGGTGGTGACCCCAGTGAACAGAATGTTAACTTCTTCGTTCGTGGTGTGTCTACCATGGGAGCCTCCAGTTCTCCGCTTATTCTGATTGATGGTATTGAAAGTTCTCAGACAGACCTGGCACGTTTGCAACCGGATGATATTGCAACTTTCTCAATATTGAAAGATGCAACAGCTACGGCATTGTACGGTGCTCGTGGTGCCAATGGTATCTTGCTGATTACAACCAAAGAAGGTAGTGTAGGAAAGATTAAAGTCAATATTCGTTTGGAATCAGTACTTTCTTCTCCGACTGATATGGTAGATGTGACAGATCCTGTTACATACATGAAATTGCACAACGAGGCAACTGCTACACGCGATCCGTTGGCTGTTCAGTTGTACTCGCAGGATAAGATTGACAATACGGCTCTAGGAATTAATCCGTATGTTTATCCGGCGGTAGACTGGCAGGATATGTTGTTTAAGGAGTCATCCATGAATATGAAGTCTACATTCAGCATTTCAGGTGGTTCGAAGTTTGCCCGTTACTATGTAGGTGGTACTTACAATATAGATAACGGTATGTTGAAAGCCGACGGTGCTAACGATTTTAATAATAACGTACGCTTGAGCACTTATCAGCTTCGTTCCAATGTCAATGTGAATGTGACAAAGACAACGGAAGTTATTATGCGTCTGGGTATTACAGTTGATGATTACACCGGTCCTATTTATGGTGCTACGGATATGTTCAGAAGAGCTAATCTGGCAAGTCCGGTATTGTTCCCCGCTTATTATCCCCGTACAGGCGAATACGCTAATTTGCCTCATATCATGTTTGGTAACTATGATGGTACAGGCAATTATCCTAATCCGTATGCCGATTTGCAGCGTGGTTACAGAATGTATGACAATTCGAAGATTGTTTCCACTTTCGAAGTGAAGCAGGATTTGGAAATGATTACGAAGGGATTAAAGGCACGTGCAATGTTCTCGACCGACCGTTATTCCCATAAAGGAGCTACACGACAATATAATCCGTTCTACTATTATGTAACTAATTATGATCCGGTGAAAAACACATATAGTTTGACCAATCTGAATCCGCCTAACTTGTCGGATAATGGCGGAACTGATTATCTGAATTATGTTCCGGAAACCACTGAGGTGAATGCAACTACTTATTTTGAGGCTGCACTTAATTACGACCGGACGTTTAATGAAAAGCACAATGTATCGGGACTTTTAGTAGGATATTTACGTAACTATGAAACCTCTGTAATTCCTAATAACGATTTGAATCTGGCTGTATTGGCTACATTGCCCTATCGGAATGCGGGTATTTCAGGAAGATTGGCTTATGGCTACGATAACAGATATTTTGTAGAAGGTAACTTCGGTTATAATGGTAGTGAACGTTTTTCAAAGAATCATCGTTGGGGCTTTTTCCCATCAATTGGTGTGGGATGGATGGTTTCCAATGAAAAGTTTATGAAGCCGTTTGAAGATTATATTAGCAAACTGAAATTTAAAGTGACTTATGGATTAGTAGGTAATGATCAGTTGAGTAATGATGCCAAAGACCGCTATTTCTATTTGTCAAATGTGAATGTAAACGATTCTGGATATGGTGCAACGTTTGGAGAACGTTTTAGTGAACACTTGAATGGCGTTTCTATTACTCGTTACGCTAACGATGAAATCACGTGGGAACTTTCCAAGAAGTGGGATTTTGGTATCGAATTAGGACTGTTCCGTGCGTTGGATCTTCAGGTCGATTTCTTTAAAGATAAACGTTCTAATATTTTAATCAGTCGTTCTGATTTGCCTAAAACAGCCGGTTTGCTTAGTTCAGTTAAGGCAAATGCCGGTGAATTGGAAAGTCATGGTGTAGATATTATTTTGGATTACAACAAGAGTTTCAGTAACGGTCTTTGGATAACATCGCACAATACCTTTACGTATGCAACAAATAAGGTGACGAAATATGATGAGCCCAATTATGATGCTTTGGGTACTCCCTGGAGATCGAGAATAGGACAGAGCTGGAACCAGTCATGGGGTTTTGTAGCCGAGCGTCTGTTTATCGATGATCAGGATATCGCTAATTCACCTACTCAAAGTTTTGGTAAGGTTATGGCTGGCGATATCAAGTATAAGGATATTAACAAGGATGGCAAGGTAGACTATGATGATATGGTACCTATTGGATATCCGACAGTGCCGGAAATCAACTATGGTTTTGGTATTTCTGCTGGTTATAAGATCTTTGACTTCTCTTGTTTCTTCCAGGGAACAGGTCGCCGTTCGTTGTGGATCAGTCCTGTTAATTGTTCTCCGTTTGTTGATCCGAACAGTGGTATAAAAGGTGCAAGCAATTTGGTTTTGCAAGATATTGCCGACAGTTATTGGTCAGAAGACAACCGCAATATCTATGCTCTTTGGCCTCGTTTATCTACAACTCGTGTCAGCAACAATGAGCAGAGCAGTACCTGGTATATGCGCGATGGAAGTTTCCTTCGTTTCAAGTCGTTGGAAGTCGGAGTTTCGATGCCACGGAAGATCTTACGCAAGCTGAATATGGAATCAGTCAGATTGTATTATACAGGAACTAATCTATTGGTATTCAGTAAATTCAAGATGTGGGATCCGGAGCTTGGAGGTAATGCTTTTGCCTATCCGTTACAGCGGACACACAGTATTGGTTTACAAGTTAACTTTTAAAGGAACATGATTATGAAAAGAATAAAATATTTCATTTTAGCAACGTTGTTTACTCCATTATTCAGCAGTTGTGAGTTTTTGGATATTATTCCGGATAACGTTGCTACAGTAGAATCTGTATTTGGGGATAAAAATTCAGCTAAGCAGTATTTGTATACTTGCTATAGTTTTATGCCCAGTCATCGCAGTATTGGTGACAACCCGGGATTTGCTTATGGAGGAGAATTTGTTGTGATAACCGATAACTGGACATTTACTCCGTCGGGCTTGCCCAGAATATTGTTTGAAACAGGCAACAATGCTGCCAATCCTTATTGTGATTGGTGGACACGTACGAAGAATATGTTTGCTGCCATTCGTGTATGTAACTATTTCTTGGAGAATATTGAGACTGTTCCCAATCTGTCGGAAGTGGAAAAAATGCGTTGGCGTGATGAAGTGATATTCTTAAAGGCATACTATCATTGGTGGTTGTTCCAAATGTATGGCCCTATTCCTTTGATGGATACTAATCCTGGTTTTACTGAGGATAAGGATTTGCAAGTCTATCGAAATACGAAAGACGAATGTGCCGATTATATTGTTGGCTTGTTCGACAAAGCTATTCAAGGCGGAGGACTTCCGGACAATATTTTAGGAGCAGAAGTAACTGAAATGGGACGTATCACCAAAGCTATCGCAATGGCTGTAAAAGCAAAGGTGATGGTTACGTTAGCCAGTGATTTCTTTAATGGAAATAGAGATTACGAGAATATGGTAGACAACAGAGGTGTTCATTTATTCTCCTCGGAATATAGCCAACAACGTTGGGTCGATGCTGCACAGGCTTGTAAAGAAGCTATCGACTTTTGTCATGCTCAAGGGATGAAACTTTATAAGTTTACAGCACCTTCTGGTCTTGGCACCAATGAGCAGATAGATTATACCTTGCAGCCGGCCATGATTCTGGCTGGAAAACTTCCGCTGAATACAGAGATCATTTGGAGCCAGGCAGAGGCAAAGCAGAATGTTTACGGAGATATGCAATACCGTTATGGTTTCCCTGAATATTTGTATAAAGGAAACATTTATAGTCCGACCGAGAAATTCGTAGGATATGAGACTTGTGGTTCTTTGGGCGTTTCTATGAGCGTAGCTGAGACATTTTATACGCAGCATGGTGTGCCTATCACAGAGGATAAAACCTATTATAAAGAAGATGAATGGTATAAGGCCGATGAAGATTACCAGAGTCGTACAGATCATAAATACTTGATTAAAGAAGGATATCAGACTAACAAAATAAATCTGTATCGTGAACCAAGATATTACGGATCGATAGCTTTCAGAGGTTCCTTGTTGTTTGGCTATGGTAACAATAATATAGACGACATGTATTATTTCTATCCTAAAAATACCAATAGAGCCAATACAACCGGTATGCTTGCCCGTAAATGGGTTCCTTATACCAGTGCTCCGGCCCAGGAAATTGATTTTTATCATTGGCCTATTATGCGTTTAGCCGATTTGTATTTGTTGTATGCAGAAGCATTGAATGAATGTACAGTAGGAAACGGCACTCCTGATCCGGATGTCTATTTCTATGTGAACGAAGTGCGTAAACGTTCTGGATTGGAGCCTGTGGAAGATGCTTGGACTAAGTATTCGGAATATCCACAGAAGTATACTACTAAAGAAGGAATGCGCCAGATCATCCGTCAGGAACGTCGTATTGAATTGGCTTTCGAAGGACATTCATGGTTCGATTTGCGCAGATGGAAATTGATGGAAAGTATGTTTGGAGCAAGTACAATGCGGGGCTATAACGTGAAGTATTCTGATAATCTGGAATATATAACAACTCCCACAGTGATACATGCTACCAAGTATGAAACTAAGAGTAATTTGTGGCCTATTAAGGATTCCGAGTTGAATACTAACCTGAATTTGGTTCAGAATCCGGGATGGGAATAATAAACCTGACTCAAGTTCCGCATGTTGGCAAATGCTTGTGTACGAAATTGTAAGTGATTGATAAACAGAAATATATTAGTTTATTCTCAATTTACTAAAAATAAACTGGTAGTTTACCCGTATTAAACTGATAGTTTACTCGTATTAAACTGATAGTTTATCCGTATTAAACTGACGGTTTATCCGTATTAAAGCAGAATAAACAAATGGCGGAACTTAAATAAACCTGAAATATTATATATTATGAGACGTCTTATAAATATTGCATTTTTTGCACTTCTTCTTCTGGCCTCATGCAAAGAAGAAAGTAGTTATGGACAATATCCGGTAGAATCCACTCCTCCGGGAAAGGTTACCAATATTGAGTACGAAGCATTACCGGGAGCAGTGAAGCTGAAATATGAGCTGCCGATGGATAAAGACTTGTTGTATGTAAAGGCTGCCTACCAGCTGGATAATAAGGAATGGAAAGAAGCGAAAGCATCGGCTTATACAAATGAACTGTTGCTCGAAGGATTTGGTGTAGGCGACAGTACGCGCCAGGTCCGGGTGACAGCTGTTGATGTTAACCAGAATGAATCGGAAGTTGCGCTAATTGACGTTGTTCCGGAAGCATCACCTGTATATGAGGTTATAAAAACTGTATCTGGTGTAGCTACTTTTGGTGGGGTTAAAATCTCTTGGACAAATCCTAAAGATTTTAATGTAATATTGGTGCTGAATCGTGAGAACGAAGCCGGTCAGATGATTCAACCAGTAGGTGGACGAATTTATGCAGAAGGTAATGGTAAAGAGGATTCAAGGTCTATTCAAGGCATTGATTCTATTATGACCCGTTTTACTGTTCATGTTGAAGACCGTTGGGGAAACAGATCTTCTAAATATGAATTTATGGCCAAACCGATGTTTGAAGAATTGATAGATAAGTCTTCGTTCAGACGATGGAATCCAAGCAATGCACAAGGTACAGATCAAATCAAGTATCAGGCATGGTGGGGATTTGATATTGAGAAAATATGGGATGGACTTCATCCAGGAAACCATTCATCCGATAATTGTTATAGTACAGCCCAAGGGAATAAAGAAAACAGAATTACGTTTGATATGGTTTCTCAGATCAAGCCTTCCCGAATGAAGCTTTGGGCCAGAAAGAATTACAAATATTCTGCTATCGGTGAATATATCCGTGTTTGGGGTTCGAACGACCCAGAAGGATTGCCGACTTTTGATCAAACGGTTGAACCAATTGAAAAGCGTTGGACATTATTGACGGAAGAACAAGGGCCTAAGGGAGGATATCATGTTTATAAACCTTCTGGATTACCCGGTACACAAGTTACATCTGGTGATGTTCAATATGCTGAAGTCGATGGAATTGATATTTATTTCAAAGCCGATATTCCGACTGTCAGATATATCTGTATTGAAATGGTTTCGATGTGGAGTGGTGGAAGTACGGGGTCGTTTACGATTGCAGAAGTTGATTTCTATGGGCAATATGTCAAGAAGTAGTCGGAAACATCTGTTTTTATGAATATAAACTATAAAAAATATATAGTTATGAAAAATAAACTACATACTATACTTTTATTGTTTGTTTGTTTCCTTAGCTTGTTTGCATGTGAGGATATTAATGACAAACATGACATTTATATGAGGGATGGAGAAGAATTGCATGTTGGAAAGATGGATTCTTTGTATCTGTATCCGGGCAATTTGAGAGCCCAATTGAAGTGTTGGATTACCGACCGGCGTTCAGTGTGGCTTATGGTACAAAAAGATAATAGTGAGGAAGAACAGTGGATCAGTTTACCGGAAGGAAATCGGGAAGATTCGATAGTCGTTTATATAGAAGGGCTGGATGAAGGAAGCAATCAGTTGACTTTTATGACGACGAATGAAGACAAATCGGTCTTTTCCGTACCACTGAAACAGTCGGTTACCGTTTATGGCGAAAAGTTTCAGCAGGGATTGATGCAACGTACTGTGGAACATGTGGAAGCAGCTGAAGGTTTCCTGAGAATCTCTTGGGGACCTAAAACCACCGAACAGCTGGTAGGTGAGAAAATCTACTATAAAGATATAAACGGTAAGGAATGCACTCATGTGACATCGGCTGATAACAATGTCAGTGTCATCAGCAATGTTGACTTGTCTGCCGGTATGTTTGAGTATTCTTCACTTTATCTGCCGGTATCTACAGCTGTTGATACTTTTGCTGTGAATAAAGAAAAGGTAGAATATACAATTACCCCACGTCCGGAAGGCATGAAAAAGAATGCCATCCAGATTGCTAAGGAAATAAAACTAGGTTGGAATCTGGGCAATTCGTTGGAAGTTGGTAGCGGCGAAACTGCTTGGGGAAATCCCAAAACGACAAAAGAGTTGATTACAGCCGTGAAAAATGCCGGTTTCTCTGCAGTCCGAATTCCGTGTATTTGGGGGGCATTTGCTTCGAATGACGGAACATATGAAATTCGGGCTGATCGTATGGCGCGTGTGAAAGAGGTGGTAGATTATTGCATGGACAATGATCTGTATGCAATCCTTAATACTCATCATGATTGGATTGACAAATTCAATTATAAAGAATATGATGAAGCTTTGGTTGCACAGTCGGAAGAGAAAGTTCGGTTGATATGGGGACAAATAGCAGAGGAGTTTAAAGAATATGGCGAAAAGCTCTTATTCGCCTGTGCCAATGAAGCAGATGTACCTCAGGCTGCTATGCCTATTTTCAAGCGTTTCGAACAGGCCTTTGTAGATGTTGTACGTGAGTCAGGAGGTAACAATCTGTATAGAACATTGGTAATACAGTGTCCGAATACAGATATCAATCGTGCATATCAGTACATGGATTTGGTAGAAGATTATGTTCCGATGAGTCTTATGACTGAAGTCCATTATTATACTCCTTGGTCCTTCTGCGGCTCCGGTGAAGGAACATATTTCTGGGGAGAAGAATATAAGATATACGGACAAATAGAAACAGGATATCAGGAGGCATATGTATGTGATCAATTCCAAAAGATGAAGGAACTTTTCGCAGATAAGGGAATTCCTGTTGTTTTAGGTGAATACGGTGCCTTATATGGTGGAAAAAAGAAACTGGAAGATCCGGAATTGCAAGCTAAGGCTGAGGAATCAAGAGCTTATTTCATGCAGTATGTAACAGAGCAAGCTAAGAACTATGGATTGATCCCGTTTATTTGGGATGATGGATGGAATTTCCCGTTGATGGATAGAAGAAACTGCAAGGTGATTGAAACACGACAAATGGACATGGACGCTTTGAATAAAGGAGCAGAAGCCGGAGTTTATCCGTTCTGATGCGAATTGTTGAAGGTCTGTGACTGATGAAAGGGTGTGCCGGAGTGGCTTTGGATTTTTGTGATTTGTAACTGTTTAAATTTCATTGTTGATAACTGAGATTGGTATGAATTACAATATCCGTAGCTATAGGTACACCCTTTTTAGCATATAACGCTGTAATGTTATCCAAAACGCATCTATTTGTTATCATTTGCATCCTGTTGGGTAATGATACATCGGGTATATTTGTTACGGAGAAAAAGATTTTATTTGGAATATGTATTATTAATATGGAATAGTTGAAGCTATGGTTAAAGCATGTATGTTACGGAATTTGTTATTCGTTATGGGAGCTGCCGTTATGTTGCTATCCTGTAAGGAAGATATTGGACGATTGGAGAACTCTAATGTGATGCGTTTATGGTACGACGAGCCTGCAGAGTATTTTATCAATGCTTTGCCTTTAGGAAATGGACGCTTGGGAGCTATGGTGTATGGACGTCCGTCGGAAGAACTGATCCATTTGAATGAAAGTTCTTTTTGGACCGGAGGACCTGTCAATTTAAGACCTAATCCTGATGCTTCCGTTTATTTGCCGCAAATACGAAAGGCTTTGGACGAAAAGAACTATGCCTTGGCCGATCAGCTGGCACATAATATGCAAGGATTGTTCAGCCAATCTTATGCACCAATTGGAGATTTGCTGATCAAGCAGCAATACAAGGGAGAGGCAACTGACTATTATCGTGATTTGGACTTGCAACGTGCAATTGCTACCACTCGTTTTAAGGCTGATAATGTGGAGTATATTCGTGAAGCATTTGTGTCTTATCCTGATCAGGTGGTGGTAGTTCGTTTCACTTCATCGGTACCCCAGGCTCTTGATTTGGAACTACGTACACAGACTAAGATGCATGCTACTGTAGCAGTTGACGGAAAAGATTTGCTGGTCGAAGGCAGAGCACCTTCGCATGCCGATCCTACTTATATTAATACATCAGACGAACCTGTTCAATGGGGAGATTCGTGTAGAGGTATGCGCTTTCAGACACGTATTCGTACTTTGAAAAACGATGGGCAGGAAGCTTTGACGGATGGAAGCATTCGGATAACAGATGCTTCGGAGGTTGTTCTGGGTATATCCATTGCTACCAGTTTCAATGGTTTTGATAAATGCCCGGTATCAGAAGGAAAAGACGAGAAAAAACTGGCCAAAGCGTATTTGGACTCTGTTTGTGGGAAATCTTACGATGAGCTGAAACAGGCACATATTGCTGATTATTCTTCATATTTTAATAAGTTAGGTTTCTATTTGAAAGGAGATGCTTCCAAAGAAAAGATGCCTACCGATGAACGTCTGCAAGCATATCAGACAGATAATTCCGATCATGGGTTGGAAACGTTGTTGTATCAGTACGGACGTTATCTTCTGATCGCTTCTTCACGAAAAGGAGGAGTTGCTGCCAATTTGCAGGGAATATGGAATGTAGATGTACGTCCGGCGTGGAGTAGTAATTATACAACCAATATTAATTTTGAGATGAATTACTGGGCTTCTGACAAAACTGGCTTGGGAGATATGAATGAACCGATGATTCAGCAAATCATCAACATGTCGAAAACCGGACGGTATGTTGCTTCGGATTATTATAAATGTCGTGGATGGGCTGCCGGACACAATTCCGACATTTGGGCCATGACCAATCCGGTTGGTCATCTGGGAATGGGCGATCCGCAATGGGCTAATTGGACAATGGCTTCTCCTTGGCTTTCACAGCATTTGTGGGAAAAATATGCTTATACGGGCGACGAGGAATATCTTAAAAACACTGCATATCCGATTATGAAATCAGCCGCAGAATTTTGTCTTGACTGGCTGATTGATGATGGCAACGGGCATTTGCTGACTTCTCCATCTACTTCTCCTGAGCATCGGTTTATAGGTGAAGATGGGAAAGCGTGGGCTGTTACCAAAGGAGCTACGATGGATTTAGGACTTATCCGGAATCTGTTTGAGAATACCATAGAAGCTATTCAGGTTTTGGGCACAGACAAGGATTTTGCCGTTTCTTTGAATGAGGCATTGGTAAAGATGCTACCTTATCAGCCGGGGGCTGAGGGTGATCTGAATGAATGGGGAGCTGATTATGCAGATGCAGAACCACAGCACAGACATGTTTCTCATTTATTTTGCCTGCATCCGGGACATGATGTTTCTGCCAATCGGACTCCCGAATTGTTTGAGGCCTGTAAGAAGACTTTGTTGAAAAGAGGGGATAAAGGAACGGGCTGGTCTTTGGCATGGAAAGTTTGTTTCTGGGCGCGTCTTTTGGATGGCGAACATGCTTATAAGTTGATTAACAACTATCTGAACTATACAACGGAACGAGGTTTCTCAGAGAATGGTGGAACGTATCCGAATTTGTTTAATGCTTGCCCTCCATTCCAGATTGACGGGAACTTTGGAGTTGTAGAAGGAATATCCGAAATGTTGCTGCAAAGTCATTTGCATGAAATACATTTGTTGCCAGCTTTACCTTCGTCGTGGGATGCAGGAGAAATTATCGGACTGAAAGCTCGCGGAGGTTATGAAGTGAACATATCATGGGAACATGGAAAACTAAAAAAGGCGGTATTGTCTGCGATGAAAGATACAGAGTGCCGTTTGCGTACGAATGCCCCCATACAGATAAAAGGGGTTAAGATGAAAACCATTGAACAGAAGAGCGTAGCTGGAACTACCTATCTGAATGTATTTGATGTAAAACATGGAAAGAAATATATTATAAAGCCTGTGTGAGATGAAGATTTTTGTTTTTTATCTGATTTGTATGATTGCCCCCCTTTCTTTGTGGGGGCAAAATTTGCATAAAGGTATCATGATGTATGGTGACAGCAGCCGGACGGGCAGGGCTTTTACAAAGGATCCGTATGTCTTGAAATGGAAAGGAAACTATTTGATGTATTATTCGATACCAGAATCCAAAGAACGTGGTATCGGATGGGGAATTGGCATTGCAGAGAGTCAGGATTTAGATTCCTGGCAGAAAGTAGGGGAGATTAATCCGTTGCAGGATTCCGATTTGGAGCGGAAGGGTATCTGTGCTCCTTGTGCTATCGTAAGGAATGATACCATACATTTATTCTATCAGATATATGGCAATGGGGCGTTGGATGCCATTTGCCACGCTTATTCGGTTGATGGTATTCATTTTGTACGTAACCGTACTAATCCAGTGTTTCGTCCTTCGGGCGATTGGAACTGCGGAAGAGCCATCGATGCAGAAGTGTTTGAATACAAAGGGCAGTATTTCTTGTATTATGCGACCAGAGATCAGGCATATCAGAAACAATACTTAGGTGTGGCAGTCACTTCCAGACACTCTTCTTTTGATCGTGATACCTGGAAACAGGCATGTTCGGCACCTATACTTTTTCCTGAACTTGCCTGGGAAGGCAATTGCATTGAAGCTCCTTCGGTCATCAACCGCAATGGTAAGCTTTATATGTTTTATGCCGGCAATTATAACAATGCGCCACAGCAGATTGGTGTTGCAGAAAGCCATGATGGCTTGGTGTGGACGCGCTGCAGTAATAATCCTTTTCTAGCTGTAGGAAAAGCCGGTGAATGGAACAGTAGTGAGTCTGGACATCCGGGAATTTTGGACGATGGAGAGCAATGCTATTTGTTCTATCAGGGCAACAATGATCATGGAAAAACCTGGTTCCTCTCTAAAGTTCGTGTGCAGTGGAATCAGAAAGGTCCCTATCTGGACGAATAAAAGACCAATATGTGGAAAGAGTGTTATCATTGAAATATCTGTCGTATGAGGGATTCCGAGTTGGAACTATTTTCTATTTTTGCATAGGATTTTGCCTTAAAGTGGCGGATATTGTAAACTAGAAGTAAATTTTTGTATCTGATTACCATGAAAAATAACATGTCTTATGTTAAGTCTTACCTGATAGGGATCTTTTTGTTTTTATTGGCTTTTTCGGTCTCGGCCAAGCAGTATTATTTTAGAAATATTAATTCGAATCAGGATTTGTCCAGTAATTCGGTGTATACCATTTATCGGGACAGTAGAGGCTTTTTATGGATCGGTACAGATTTGGGAGTAAACTGTTACGATGGTTATCAGATTAAAACGTACAAGGAAAATTCTCTTGATAAAAACAGCATAGCCAATAATTATATCTATTCTATTACCGAAGATGCTTCCGGTTTGCTCTGGATATTGACGAGGGCTGGTTATTCTGTTTTTGATTTGCGTAAAGAGTGCTTTTACAATGATTATGCTTTTATTCTTAAAGAACGAAATGTAACCCAAGGGAACTGGATACGGGCTATTATTCAGAAGAAAAATCTGGATGCATACATCTTGGACGATTATTCGGTTTCTATCTATGATCACGAAAAGAAGCAAACACTTAAGGTTAAAGATTCTGATAAGAAAGGTTTCATAACGGGGTGTATCGACTCTAAAAGATACCTATGGCTATTGGATAAGGATTTTGCATTGTTAAAGGTAAATATGGATACGGGGGATATTGTAGACCGCTCTTCTTATCTCTCGGGAAAAGGACTCAGCAGGATCCGGCTTTTTATGGATGACCGTAACAATGTCTGGGCAATATGCGATGAGCGTTTTTTGGTTCAGTATAATCCTGCAATCAATCAGTGGCGTGAATTTTCGGATGTTTTGTTCGATTCTTATCTGCTTCGATGTATCACTCAGAATGAGAATAACATTTATATTGGGACCGATCATGGAGGACTTTATGTCATAGATATGAATACGTTTTCCATCAAGAATATAAAAAAAACGAACGAACTATATTCGCTTTCAGACAATACTGTAAGCAGTTTGTATTCCGATGCTGACGGTATCTTGTGGATTGGTACTTATAAATATGGTCTTGACTGCTATCATCCATTGTTCAATTCTTTTCATTCTTATAAAATTAACGAATCGAAATGGCTGAATGACATTAACTGTTTTGCCGAAGATAGTGAGGACCGGTTGTGGATTGGGACAAATGATGATGGACTTTATATAAGAGCGAAGGATGAAAGCTCCTATAAGAAGATCAGCTATAATCCGAAAGGAGATGGTAAAGGAACTATCGTATCTCTTTTTCAGGATAGTAAGCAGCGAATGTGGATCGGGACATTCATGGACGGATTGTATTGTTATGCAGATAATAAGTTTGTGCATTTTGACGAGAAAGACGGCATAGACAGCTCTGTGTGGTGTATTGGTGAGGACAATAGTGGAAATGTATGGATCGGTTCCTTGAATAAAGGTATATTCCGTTATGTTGACAGCGAGAAACGTTTTGTCGCATCTAGATATAATGCGGAAAAGACAGCTACCACGATCGAATGTATATTCCGAAAAGAGGCTGATAATGAACTTTGTTTTGGAACTTCTGTTGGCATTCAGGTCATCTCTGCTTCCGATGAATTAGTGAAATTCTTCAGATTCAACAAACCTGAAGATACGACCACTGAAAAGAATTACATAAACCGTATTGTACAAGACTTGCATGGATATTACTGGGTGTGTACACAAGGTGGGCTTGCTGTAGTGGATGCAAATATGAAGAACTATCACTTTTTTACAGACAAAGAAGGCATCGAGCAGAATACTGTCTATATGGCGATTGTAGACAAAAACAATGATATTTGGGTCAGTACTCCCAAAGGCTTGTTCTGCATTCAGGTTATCAGTTATGGGAATCTGACGGATATGGAGGTACGAATATCGAAGTATGGCAAAGAAGACGGATTGCAGGATAATATTTTCAATGCAAAATCAGGACTCTTGACCAAAGACAATAAGGTCATCTTCGGTGGAGTAAACGGATATAATGTTTTCGATCCTTCCGAGATCGTACATAAAGAGCAGGGAGAAAGGTTATCATTTACCAATCTGTATATCAATAACAGGGTAGTAAAGATCGGTGAAGAGCTCAACGGGCGTGTTTTGTTGGAACAGGCGTTGACCAACTGCAAGAAGGTTGTTCTTAAATATGATGAAAATAATATGCGGATCGAATTCTCTGCGTTAGATTTGTTATATCCGCAGAAATATAAGTATGAGTATAAGTTGGAGGGAAAAGACAAGGACTGGCAGAACGTTCAAGGTGTACTTCCTGCAGCATCGTATAGCGATTTGGACTATGGTAAATATCAATTGCGGGTAAGAGCGGTCGACCAATCGGGAGCCGGTTATGTTCAGGAAAAAATGATTGGGATAGAAGTGTTGCCGCCGTTCTGGCTCAGTTGGCCTGCATTCCTGATATATTTTATTGTGGCTGTTCTCGCTGTTTATTACATTGTAAGAAATATCATGCTACGTACTGCGTTGAAGTATAAAATCATGCAGCAACAACTGGAAAAGACACATATGGAAGAAATGAATAATATGAAAATCAATTTCTTCACCAATTTAAGCCATGAGTTGCGGACACCGGTATCGCTGATTATACTTCCCATTGAGAACTTGTTGGTTCAAGAAAAAAACTGGGCCATAAAGAACAAGTTGAATATGGTATTGAGAAATGCCAAGCGGCTGCTTTTTATTGTCAATCAGCTGTTGGATTTCCGAAAATTGGAAGCTGGGGAAATCTCTTATAATCCGATGGTGGGAGATTTGGTCTCTTTTGTTAAGAATGCGGCTGCTGCATTTGCAGATATGGCTCAAAGTAAGAATGTCAAGCTTTCATTTACAGGTAATGTCGAGGAATTGTATACGCAATTTGACCCGACCAAAATGGAACGTATCATTTTCAACTTGCTTTCCAACGCTTTTAAGTTTACCCCTCATGGCGGAGAAGTTGCAGTTTCTGTCGAATATGACGAAGAAGCCAGTCTGCCCATAAAAATTAGTGTCTCAGACACCGGAATTGGCATTGAGGAAAAAGAATTGAGGAACATATTTAAGCCTTTTTATCAGGTAGAGCCGAATGGCCGCACCATTAATATCGGAACGGGTATAGGGTTGTCTATCATTCACGACTTTGTACATTTGCATCAGGGAGAGATCGATGTAAAAAGCGAGATTGGTAAAGGCACTACTTTTATAATAGAGTTGCCCTTGGTTAAGGGAGATGAGAGTCTGATAGAGCAGGAAGCTGTAGAAACATCCATTCAGACAGACGTGGCAAAACCTGTTCAATCCTTGGGCTTTTCGCCTAAGGAACATACGGTTCTTGTCATAGACGATAATGATGATTTCAGGTATTATTTGGTGGAAAATCTTCGTCACGAATACAATGTGCTTGAAGCTGAAGATGGAGAGGCCGGATTTGAGAAGGCATGTAAGCATATACCGGATCTTATCATATCGGACGTCATGATGCCGAAAAAGGATGGACTGCAGTTGTGCGAGATGCTGAAAGCTCAAGATAAGACTGCGTCTATTCCGGTGGTTCTGCTGACCGCCAGTGTATCCGAACAGGATAAGATCAAGGGGCTGGAATTGGGCATCGATGTATTTCTTACAAAACCGTTTAATTTGGAAGTTTTAAAAGCACAGATTGCCAATCTGCTGAAGAAACAAGAAGTGAAGAAGGAAACGGAAAAACGGGAAGAACCTATTGTTGCTAAAGTCGAACATAGTTCGCAGGATGAGAAGCTGCTGAATAAGGTAATAACAATCATGGATCAACATCTGTCTGAGTCGACCTTTGGGGTTGAGCAGCTGAGCAAGGAAATAGGTATCAGTACCGTGTATCTCAATAAGAAGATTTCTGCCATGACGGGGAAGACAACCAGTGAGTATGTTCGTTCGCTTCGCATCAAGAAAGGAGCGGCATTGCTGTCGAAGACTCAAATGTCGATAGCCGAAATCGCTTACGAGGTAGGATATACCGAACCCAAGTATTTCTCGAAATATTTTAAAGAGGAATATGGCATGTTACCGTCTGAATATAGAAAGAATTATAAGTGAAAAGTATGTTGTTGTAAATCGGAGTGGAGAGGTTTTACTTTCTTATAAAAAATATTACTTATGTATAAGCTGATCGGATTTTGTTTGTTATTGTCGTTTGCGTCTTTGAATTTGTTTGCAAAGAAGTATTCTTTATGTTCACCAGACGGAAAGTTGCGTGTTGTTCTTCATGCAGATGATGGCTTTCTGACATGGGAAGTTGCTTACACAGATGCTGCCGTATTGCAGCCATCGCGCTTGGGGCTTAAATTTCAAGAGGAGTCAGAAGCTGGATTATGGGTAAAGAAAGTCCGAAACAAAGAAGTCTGTGTCACTCGGCAATCTTCTTTTTATAAAAGAAGTAGCTGGCAAAGCGAATATCGTGAAACCGAACTGACATTCAGGAATAATATCCGGTTGCAGATCAGGGCGTATAATCAGGGAGCAGCTTACCGCTTTGTCAATTCGGAGGACAGTGTAATATTGAGCAATGAGGTTGCCGAATTTGTATTTGACAAAGACTATTCCTGTCAGGTTCCCTATGTTTGCGATCTGCGTGATGCGTCCGATCAGTATTGTTCGGCATTCGAGTCATTGTATTCTTTTCTACCCTTCAGCTCGCTGAAGGCAGATTCCCTTTCATTGTCTCCGTTGTTGGTTTGTCTGGATGGAAACCGCAAGGCCTTGATTGGTGAGTCCGGACTGAAAGATTATCCGGGTATGTTTCTGAAAAAAGCCGAACAGGCAAATTATGGTGTGGAAGCCGACTTTGCACGATACCCACTTGATTTCTATGTTGGTGGATTTAATCAGTTGAACGAAATGCCCCAGACCAGAGCCGATTATATCGCGCAGCTATCTCCAGGTCAGTGCTTGCCTTGGCGCATTGTGGCAGTATCTACCGATGATTCGCAATTGCTCGGTTCTGACCTTGTATACGAATTGGGTGGTGAATGTCAGTTGGACGACACGAGTTGGATTAAACCCGGCAAGGCTGCTTGGGACTGGTGGAACGATTGGAATATAACAGGGGTGGATTTCAAGGCTGGTTGTAATACGCAGACTTATAAGCATTACGTTGATTTTGCTTCCCGTTACGGACTGGAATATCTGGTAGTGGACGAAGGGTGGAGCAAGAACGCCAAAGATATGAGCGAGCTCAATCCGAATCTTGACTTGGTTGAATTGATTCGCTATGCGGACGAAAAGAATGTGGGAATCATTTTGTGGGCTTCCTATCTGGGCTTCGTGAAGAATACAGATTACTATCTGGAACATTATGCCTAGATGGGAGTTAAGGGATTTAAAATCGATTTCTTCGACCGCGACGATCAGCCTATGGTGAAGTTCTGTTATGAGTTGGCCAAGAAAGCGGCAAAGCATCATCTGGTGCTGGATCTGCATGGCATGTTCAAACCATCAGGTCTGAATGTCTGCTATCCCAACGTCTTGAGTTTTGAGGGTGTTCGTGGACTGGAAAACTGCAAATGGCACAATTACGATATGCCAGCCTACGATGTGACGATGCCTTTTATCCGTATGGCAGCTGGTCCTGTGGATTACACACCAGGAGCTATGAACAATGCAGCCAGGTCTGTTTTCCGACCAGTCACACAGCAACCCATGTCGATGGGTACCCGTGTACATCAGCTGGCCTCTTACGTTGTGTTCGATTCTCCTTTGCAGATGTTGTGCGATTCTCCTACTTTCTACGAACGGAATGTCGATTGTACACGTTTTATAGCGTCTGTGCCTACGGTGTTCGATGAATATGTTCCTTTGCAGTCGAAAGTCGGGAAATATCTTTCTGTCGCAAAGCGCAAAGGCGATGAATGGTTTGTAGGTGCTTTGACGAACTGGGATAAGCGGACCATTACCATCGATTTCAGTTTCCTCCCTGCTGGTACGTATAAAGCAACTGTTTTTACTGACGGAATCAATGCGGACAGGAATGCCACCGATTACCGGAAGACTGAAATCACTGTCACCTCTGATATGGTATTGAAGTATGACATGGCTTCCGGTGGAGGAGTGGCAATGAGGATCCAGAAACTTTAGGAAAACATATTGTTCGGACACCAAATTATTTTTGTCTGGCAGGCTATAATTTTTTCCCAGTTAGGAAATAATTTTTTTCTAACTGGGAAATTATTTTTTCCTAACTGGGAAAAAAACACTCTCTAACTTGGGAGAAATATAGTTAGTATAAATACGGTATTTGCTATCTCTAAAGAGGGTGTTTGGCTTCGTAAAGAAGGTATTTAGCTTCGTAAAGAGGGACTTTAGGACATCAGGTAAGTTGCTTGGAGTTTGGCTGGTCTTTATAGATGAATTAATGCGGTGTGTTGGGGGGATTGTATAGTCAGAAAAAAAGCTGAAATCTATCTGACGGCTATTATGCTGTAGGATAGATTTCAGCTTTATTATTCTTAACGGTTAGAGAAACTTATTCTATCGTTATGCTTGTCTTTTTCAGCTTGTTGACATCTGATGTGCCACCATATAGAATTTCGTATTCACCTTCCAACTGTCGCATGGTGTTTGTCTCTGTGTCGAACCATTCGAAATCTTCAGGCGACAATGCTATTTCTACATCGGTTGTATTGCCTTTGGCTATGGCTACGCGCTTGAATCCGCGCAAGGCATGCGAAGGACCTTCTTTGTCGCCGGGACGTCTCAGATAAACTTGTACTACTTCTTCGCCGTCGCGTGCACCGATGTTGCTTACGGGGATGGTGACAGTAAGCGTTTCGCCGGCTTTGATGGAGGGAGCACTCAGTCGGGCATTGCCATATTCAAAGTTGGTATAGCTTAACCCATGTCCGAAGTGGAAGAGGGGAGTACCTTTGAAATAGCGGTAAGTGCGTCCTTTCAGTGAATAGTCTTCAAAGTCGGGAAGTTGGCTGGTACTTCTGTAGAAAGTAAGTGGCAATCTGCCGGCCGGATTGTACTCACCAAACAATGTCTTGGCAATGGCTTCTCCACCGGCTTGCCCCGGATACCATGCCTGTAACATGGCATCGCACAGTTCAGTTTCTTGAGTCAACGCCATTGCCGAACCCGAGAAGTTGACGAATACGATTTTTTTGCCAGCTTTCTTAAGCGCTTTCAGCAAGGCTGTCTGTATCGAAGGAAGCTCGATGGTCTCACGGTCGCCGCCACGGAATCCACGGATCTTAACGGGCATTTCCTCTCCTTCGAGCTGAGGAGAGATACCACCGGCGAAAATGATGACATCGGCATCTTTTACCCGATTGACAGAGGCTGAAAGATTAAGAGGAATTTCACGTCCCAGGTCGAAGTTGAGCGATGCGCAGTCGCCTTCGGTAGCTACGTAAGCCACTTTGATCTGGTATTCTTTTCCAGCCTCGACGGGCATGGCATAGGCACGTGCACTTTTCATATTTAATCCCGAAGCCACTTCTTTGCCATCGACGTAGAGACGTACATGTCCTTGTGTCTGGAAACTGAATGCGATTTCTTCGGTTTTGTCCGGACGGAAAGTGGCTTCGTAGATAGCCGAAAAATCACCGAGGTTTACTCCGGGAGCAAACACGGTAGCTCCTGCCGTGGTGAAACGGAAAGGTGTACCAACATGTGCCGTAACTTCGGGAATACTGTCGGGTTTCTGCTTGTTCCAGTACATGGCACTGAAACCTTTTTGTCCGTTGCTGCTACATCGGTCGAAGAGGCTGAGCAGGGTGACTTCAGAAGTATGGTCGCATCCGGGTTCGTAGATAATCTGCGATTCGGGTAACATTTGCTGTAAACCTTTAAGTAACGTGATTGTGTGGCTGGGGAATCCGTTGTAATTGCCCCATTGCATCACGGAGTCGTTGGCATTGGGACCCATAACGGCCACTTTCGTTTGTTTGTCTAAAGGCAGCAGATTGTTTTTGTTCTGCAACAATACGAGGCTTTCTTCGGCCATCTTCAAGGCAAGGTCGCGATGTTCCTGGCAATCGACTACGCTGTATGGAATACTTTTCCAGGAAACATCTTCGTCCATTTCGCCCAGTTCGAAGCGGGCAGTCAGCACACGCTTGAGTGACTTGTCTATCGTCTTTTCGTCTATCAGTCCTTCTTTTACAGCATCGACCAGAGAGCCGTAGCTTGCTCCGCATTCCAGGTCAGTTCCTGTACGTACAGCTTTGGCACTGGCATGTTGAGCATCGGGCTCAGTGTTGTGGTTTCCCTCGGTATAGAAGTCGGCTATGGCCCAGCAGTCGGACAGGATGATGCCGTCGAATCCCCATTCGTCACGCAGAATCTGTTGCAGCAGACGATTGCTTCCGCAACATGGTTCGCCTTCGTAGCGGTTGTAGGCACACATCACTTCTTTTACTCCGGCTTCGGTAACCAGTCTTTTAAAAGCCGGCAGGTAGGTTTCCCACAGGTCGCGGGGAGCAATATTTTCGGCATTGAATACATGTCTGTTCCATTCAGGACCACTATGCACGGCAAAGTGTTTGGCACAGGCATGTAATTTATCGTATCGGGTAGTGTCGGGACCTTGCAGGCCACGTACTACACTTACACCCATCTCGCCGGCCAGATAGGGATCCTCACCGTAAGTTTCTTGTCCTCGGCCCCATCGCGGGTCTCGGAAGATGTTGACGTTGGGAGTCCAGAACGTTAGTCCTTGATAACGCTTCAAGTCACCACTTTTAGCAAATTGAGTATTCTTGGCACGTGCTTCGTCGGATACGGCGGTAAATACGTCATACAGCAACTCGTTGTCGAACGAGGCAGCCATACCTATACATTGTGGAAAAACGGTAGCAGTACCTGCTCTTCCTACGCCGTGTAAGGCCTCGTTCCACCAGTCATACTTTTTGATGCCAAGTCTTGGAATGGCAGGTGAGTTCATTTGCATCAACGAGACTTTCTCTTCTAAGCTCAGTCTGCCGATGAGGTCTTCGGCCCGTACTTCAGGTGATAATGAAGCGTCTTTATACGCTTCTGTTTGTGTTTGGCATGCTGACATCAGGAAGCAAACGCATCCTAATGTCAGTCCGAATCGTGCAATTCTTTTTCTTTTCATGTTTGTTTAATGATTTTGTTTGAAAAAACTGTTTGTTTGTGGGCTTTAAAGATATGCATATTTTGGTGAGGAATGCATATCTCTAGTTGCTTTTTTGCAGTTTTCCCGATTATTTATATTCAAATTGTACGGTTCCGCGTATGTCTGCTGATGAAGCAGCAATATATGCCTTGAATTTTCCCGGTTCGACAGTCCATTTCTGTTGTCGGTCATCAAAGAATTTCAGATCGTCGGGTGTGATAGAGAAAGTTATTTCTTTTTCTTCTCCGGGATTCAATTCTACTTTGCAGAACTTTTTCAGTTCTTTTTGGGGGCGGAGCAGCGTGCATTCTTCATCACCGATGTATAGTTGTACGATCTCTTTTCCGATGACTGTTCCACTATTCCGCACTTTGAGGGATATTTGCAAAGAGTCTGTTGCTGTCAGGGTCTTGGATGTAGCGGCAGGTTTTGAATAATCGAATGTCGTATAGCTTAATCCATAACCGAAAGGATACAGGGGAGCTATTTTCTTGGTGTCGTACCAACGGTAGCCTACGAGGATATCTTCTTTATATTCTTCCTTGATGCTATCACCCGGGTAACTCAGTTGTCCGAAGTGATGAGCCGGGCAGTCTTCGAGCTTCACCGGATAAGAAAACGGCAGTTTACCGCTTGGAGTAACTTTACCTGTCATTACATCGGCAAGTGCGTCTCCGCCGATTGAACCCAGATACCATGATTGTACAATGGAAGGAACCTGGTTGTTCCATGGCATTTCTACTGCATTTCCACTGACAATGACTGCTACGACATTGGGATTAGCCTTGACAAGTCCCTCGATCAGTTCGTCCTGTCCGAACGGTAATCCGTACGAAAGCCGGTCGCCTCCTTCGCAGTCCTGATAATGGTTTTTGTTCAGTCCGCCAATGAAAATAACCAAGTCGGCTTTAGCAGCTTTTTCGATTGCATCGTTTCGTAAAGAATCCATAACGGATTGCGGTATGTTTTCTGCATTTCCATAAATCGGACGTCCGGCTGTATAGCCTTGTGCATATTCTATGCGATTACCCAATCGTTTTTTGAGCCCTTCGAGTGGCGATACAAATCTTTTCACTTTCAGTTCGGAAGAACCACCTCCCAACATCAGATTACGTGTTGCATTGTCTCCAACCACTAAAATGCGGTTATATTTTTCGGGAACAATAGGCAATAGAGCCGCTTTCTTTTTCGAACTCTGGTTTTTCAGCAAAACAATACCTTCGGAGGCTATTTCGTATGCAGTCTGTTCGTGTGCTTCGCTGTTCATAGAACCAAATCCCTTTTGACTGTTCATCGAGGTACGGAATATCAAACGCAATACACGTGCAGCTTTGTCGTTTACAACCTCCATAGGGATTTTACCTTCTTTTATCATTTTCAGATAATTCTTTCCCAAATAGTAATCATCGTAACCGAATTCTGCTTCCGAGGTCAGTCCGTTGGTATAGGAACCCATTTCAATGTCAAGACCGTACATGGCAGCCTGATAAGTATCGTGAGCAGCTCCCCAGTCGGTAATGACACAACCGTCGAAACCCCATTCTCCTTTCAGGATCTTGTTATTCAGCAATTCGTTGTGTGTGGCATGTACGCCCCGTACTTTGTTGTAAGATCCCATGATGCTCCATGCATGTCCACGCTGGACGGCTGCCTGAAAAGCGGGTAAATAAATCTCGCGTAAAGCTCTGTCACTTACTTGCACGTCGATATGGCCACGCCATACTTCCTGATTGTTCAGTGCATAATGCTTGACGCATACAGCTACCTTGTTGGATTGTACTCCCTGAATGTAAGGAACACACATTTCAGCTGCCAGATACGGGTCTTCGCCCATGTATTCGAAATTACGTCCGTTAAGAGGAGTACGGTATATGTTGACACCGGGTCCCAGCAAAACATCCTTTTCGCGGTAACGTGCTTCTTCACCAATCGCTTTTCCGTACTTGCCTGCAAGTTCTGTGTTCCAGCTGGCAGCCAGACAGGTGAGGGCTGGGAAGGCTGTGCAGCTGTCGCTGGTCCATCCGGCATATCCCCAGTCGTTCCAGTTGACTTCTGCACGTACTCCATGAGGGCCGTCGCTCATCCATAATTCGGGGATACCAAGGCGGGGGCAACCGGGAGAGCTGAACTTGCCTTGGGCGTAACTCAGACGTGTTTTTTCTTCTAACGTCATACGGCTGAGTGCGTCTTTGATTCTCAGTTCTATCGGTTGATTCTCATCCAGATATACAGGCAGTGCATCGTTTTGAGCTTTCAGGCAGGTACACGTTACGGTAAGCAGGCCTATCATAAGAAACTGTTTCTTGTTCATATTCTTTTTATTTTTAAGTGTTATACATGATATATATCGGATCAAAGTATTTATGACTATATATACTATATATTTTGCAGTTTAGGTTAAAGCTGTATTTTCTGTAAGCTACCATTGTATGTGATGGTGATCCCTTTGGCTTTGTCATTGAATGCTTGGGGATTGTTTTTGCTTACCGGGATGATTTCGAAAGTCCGTTCCTGAAGCATTCCGTCAAATTCTCCCTTTCGCTCACCAATAATAAGCTGGTGGCTTGTCTCATCATATGTCATAGGAATGAGGGCATATCTGTTCTTTTCGTAATTGTAATTAGTGCCTTCATCTTCGTATAACGTAAATGAGGCATCGGCTCCCTGATAGACATATAATTTGATGGAATCTGCTTTCTTCTCGTCGGTATATTGAATTTCGGGACCAAAAGGTATGATTGAACCTGCACGAACAAACAAAGGAATACGTTCGTATGGGGCATCTACATTCTTTCTTATTCCTCCTTTTTGCAATTTTCCGGTATAGAAGTCGTACCAGTCGGACGATTTGGGGAAATAAATTTCACGGCTTCGTGCTTCGTACTGGTATACAGGAGAGACCATGATGGAAGGACCGAACATAAATTGGTCGCCTATATTGTTTACATTTTCATCAGCAGCGAAGTCCATCACCAATGGGCGCATGATTGTATAATCGTTGAGCCAAGTCATGCCAGCAAGGGTGTAAATGTAGGGCATTAACCTGTAGCGGAGTTTGGTATAGTAAACAACGGAATTATATGCAGGGTGTCCTTCGGGAGCAATTTCCCAGATTTCACGGAAAGGATATTGGCCATGAGCACGGAACAGAGGACAAAAAGCACCGAATTGGTACCAGCGTGTATTGAGTTCGCGCCATTCCTTATAATCTGCATTCTCTTTTTGGGTTTTATTCCATTCCGTTTGGCCTTTTACATATCGGCTTTCTACGCAAAAGCCTCCGATATCCATTGTCCAATAGGGGATGCCACTTACAGAGAAGTTTAAACCGGCTGTAATTTGTGCTTTCATATCTTCCCAACGGGTTGCGATGTCGCCACTCCAGGTAGCTGTGGAATATCGCTGAAGACCAGCAAATCCGGAACGGGTCAGCAGGAACACACGTTTATTGTTGTCTACGCTACGCTGGCCGTTGTAGATGGCTTCGGCATTCATCAGTGCATAAGCATTGAAATATTCGGCAGAAGGCCCTAAGGCAGTAGGTCCGCATAAGTCTTTGCGGTATTGCATGTCGGTACAATCTCTGATGTTAGGCTCACTGGCATCCATCCACCAGGCATCGATATTGAGCGGATAATAATGTTCGTACATTTGCTTCCAGAATAATTTACGTGCATCGGCATTGTAGGCATCGTAGAAGCCGTAGTGGTAGCCGGGACCTACCCAGTCTCTCAGACTGTCTTTTACAGACTGCTGATAAATCCATCCGTTCTTATCGAATTCTTTATAATGTTCGGTATTAATGTAGAACTTAGGCCATACGGAAATCATCATACGCCCGTTCATGGCATGGATAGAGTCGACCATTGCTTTGGGATCGGGGAAAAATTGCTTGTCGAATTCATGACTTCCCCATGCATTTTCCGGCCAGTGATTCCAGTCTAATACAATGTTGTCGATAGGAATGCGGCGCTCGCGGAACGTCTTAAAGGCAGTAAGCATCTCATCGGCAGTTTTGTATCTTTCCCTGCTCTGCCAGTAACCCATGGCCCATTTGGGCATGATGGGAGCTTTGCCAGTTAGGGTACGATAGCCGCTGATGACATCGTCCATATCATTTCCGGCAATGAAATAGTAATCGAGCTGTTGGGTCATTTCGCTCCACCAGGACTGTTTACCTTGTTCATGAGGATCTACCGGACTTAAAACCCGCAAACCGGAGTAAGAGACAGAACCGTCTGGTTCCCATTCTACTTTCAAGGGAACTTTCTTACCAGCTGTAAGGTTTACAGAGAATTTGTAGCTGTTGGGATTCCATGCTGTACGCCAACGTTCGGGTACGACTAGTTTGTTGTCGATGTAGACTTTAGTGTATCCGGCATAGTATAAGATGAATTTGAATTCTCCACTTTGCGAAGGTTCAATTGTTCCTTCGAAACATACTTTGGAACCCATGAATGGAAATCCTTCTGGCAAGTTTATGACTTTCGACAAGTCTTCGCGCTTTAAATGCTCAAAGTACAAGGAAGGCTCACGACGTACCAACGTTTCTTTTCCCGAATGTTCGGATGGTATATAGGTGCCGGTCAGGGCGCCTTCTTTTCCATCTTTATCGTATAGCTTGAACACTTCTCCCAATTGTGAATAATCATTCGGATTACCGAAACGGCATAGGGAGTAACTGTCCAGCAGAATACCATAATTTTTATTGGATACAATAAATGGTACAGATACTTTGGTGTTGTATTGGAATAGTTCTTCGTTCTTTCCTTTGTAATTGAATTCTTCGGACTGATGTTGTCCCAATCCGTAAAAAGCCTCATTGTCCGGTGACTCGAATACTTGACGGATCGTGTAACCTTTACGACCTTCTATCTCTATTGGTGTAAAATGTTTTCCTCCCCCCTTGTTCTCCTGGAGGATTAATTTTCCGTTTTTATCTGTGAACCATACTTCGCCGGTTGAGCTGAGCACACTGGCCTTGACTTCTTGAGTCGAAACGGATATTGTATCTCCTGATTGCAGAACTGTGAATGGAACTTGTTCTTCTGGAGGAATGGCGATCAGACTTTTCTCTTTACTGAATTTTCCCAGAGGAGTAGCAGATACATGAATAAGTTTTTCGCCTACAACCTGGAGACGTACCAATTGCGGCTGATTCTCGTTCTTTTGTTGTATTCTGACAATAACTCCGTTTTCGGTAGGTTGAAAGACTTTGTTGTTGCAGGAGCCTAGTAGTAGTCCTGTCAGTAAGCAATAAGAAAACAGTTTTATTTTCATGGTTGTAAGATGGTTTATTTATTATTATAAAAGAATTCTATAGGCTGATACAAAGATAAGAAAATAAGTCCTTTATAAATAGGTATAAATAGTAACAAAGAGTGCGCTAATCATAACAGAGAAGGGGAAAATAAATAAAATATAGCTTTCTGAAGGGGGAAACACTGCTTTAATTATCATTTTATACTGTTTTTGTTATGCAATAACACTAGGGTAAACAGATCTTATTTTTTATTTTTGTCCAAAACACATGGCTATGAAGAAAATCTTATTCTTATTATTGAGTTTTGTTCTGATGTCTTCATACGCATCAAGCGCATCGGTTGTAGTGGAGAGTCGGGAACTGTATCATCCGAAAAACTATTCTATAATGTATATGAAAGATGGGGAACCAGTAGACAAGCATGCGGATCAAAAACTCTTATATTCTTTATGGAAGGAGCTTTTTATACTAGATATTCAATTCAAGTTTGTCGGCCCTGATATTGTAGATACAAGGATAGGCAAGATGAATTATACCTAAATTCCGCAGCATTTTAGTTTAACTTATTTTATAAGTACCTGAGCAACAAAAAGTTGCTCAGGATTTTGCCATGTCAGATTTTTCACCTATCTTAGTGTTGCAAATCAAAATATGTATCAAACCCGACAGACATGGCAAAGGTAGCAATAAAATCTGAGAAACTCTCTCCTTTTGGAGGAATTTTTTCAATAATGGAGCAATTTGACTCCAATCTCTCATCTGTAATCGACTCAACCCTCGGTATGAGATGTAGGCTGTATGGTTATCAATACAGCGAAATCATCCGTTCGCTTATGAGCGTTTATTTCTGTGGCGGCTCATGCATAGAGGATGTCACCACTCATCTGATGTATCACCTCTCGCTTCATCCGACACTTCGCACATGCAGTGCCGACACGATTCTCAGAGCCATAAAGGAACTGACCCAGGATAACATTTCCTACACATCCGACACTGGCAAGACCTACGACTTAAACACGGCAGACATGCTGAATACACTGCTCCTCAATTGCCTATTGTCCACAGGGCAGCTGAAAGATGGCGAGGGGTATGACGTTGACTTCGACCACCAGTTCATAGAGGCTGAGAAGTTTGATGCGAAACCCACATACAAGAAGTTTCTCGGATACCGTCCTGGCGTGGCGGTTATTGGCGACTTGATTGTCGGCATTGAGAACAGCGACGGCAACACAAATGTCCGTTTCCACCAGAAGGACACGCTGAAGAGGTTCTTTGAAAGGTTTGAAAAGAACAAGCTTATGATCAACCGTTTCAGAGCTGATTGCGGCTCGTGTTCTGAAGAGATAGTGGAAGAGATTGCTAAACACTGCAAGACCTTCTATATCCGTGCCAACCGATGCAGTTCGCTCTACAATGACATCTTTGCCCTCAGAGGTTGGAAGAAAGTGGAATTGGGCGGCATTGAGTTTGAGCTGGCCTCCATTCTCATCGAGAAATGGAAAGGGAAGGCATACCGTCTTGTGATTCAAAGACAGAAGCGGATAGACGGCGAACTCGACCTGTGGGAAGGAGAATACACCTACCGCTGCATCCTTACAAATGACTACGAGTCTTCCGAGAAAGAGATTGTCGAATTCTATAACCTCCGTGGAGGGAAGGAACGCATCTTCGATGACATGAATAACGGATTCGGCTGGAACAGGCTTCCAAAATCCTTCATGGGAGAAAACACGGTGTTTCTTCTGCTTACGGCACTCATACGCAACTTCTATAAATTCATCATGGCGAGGCTTGACGTGAAGAGGTTCGGACTCAAAGCAACAAGCCGCATCAAGGCGTTTGTCTTCAAGTTCATCTCTGTGCCAGCCAAATGGGTCAGGACATCAAGGCAGTATGTGCTGAATATCTATTCATGCAACAACGCTTATGCTGATGTGTTCCAGAATGACTTTGGATGACACCGACAACTTATGGTCGTGATTTTGCGTATTGCCTCAAGTCGCATGGTGGGGTAAGGGGATTTAATGCGTCTTTGTGGCGATTTTTGCTGCGTTGCACCCTCTTTTGCCACAGTGTCGCTACCTTTTTGACCTCTGTGTCATCTTATGAGGGCGGTTGCGGATTTGAGGTTATACTCAATTGTCTGAGGATTCGAAGTCTTGTAATAAGGCAGAAAGGCTGGAAAAACTTGTAGCCGAATATCAACCTGATATTGTTCTGTTAGATATAGTTAAATGCGATGACACTTTGAAGAGTGATTACTCTAAAAGTTGGGCTTCGGTAATTACAGATATATTGCAGGCTAATTCAAATGTTAAGATAATTCTGCCTAAAACAGGGCTGGGAAGTGAGTATGTGTCACATATTGCAGGGCTACCGATGACATCTGGAATGCCTTCAAATGATAGGATATTATGGGTTGACTCTAATATTACGTTTGAAAGCGTTCATAAGAAGCAGTTTTCTGATAATAAAAGTAACGAAACTTGTGTGGTTGGGGAAAAAGCAAAAGTTTGGGCAGACGGTATTACTCGGTTAGTGCATAAGACGACGAAAGCTTATACTCCGCAAATCTATTCATATAAAGCAATTGCAGAGGGTGATTCTTTGACTCTTCATGTTTTTGAGGATAGAAAGTTGAAAACTGCATCCGTTAAGCCTGCCATTGTATTTTTCTTTGGAGGGGGATGGAGCTATGGCACTCCTTTGCAATTTTATAGGGAATGTTCTTATTATGCTTCAAAAGGATATGTGGCAATAGCTGTGGACTATAGAATTAATTTTTTGCACCATACGACTCCTTTCCACAGTTTTGATGATACTAAAGATGCTATCCGTTGGATAAAGAAACATGCACAGGAACTGCATGTTGATTCTACAAGAATTGTGGCCGCAGGAGCGTCTGCTGGTGGGCAATTGGCTGCGGCTTTGGGGACTGTATCTAATATCTCCGAGGGAGATACAGAATCATATATCCCGGATTTATTATTGTTGTATTATCCGGTTATTGATAATAGTCCGCAAGGATATGGACCTAAATTGATGAAAGATAATTATCAGAAGATCTCTCCTCTGCATAATATTAATTCCAAGACTCCGCCAACTTTGCTCTTGGTAGGAACTAAAGATCAGTATGTCCCTGTAGAAACGTGTGAAGCGTACAAAGCGAAGATGGATTCTTTGGGGATAGATTGCGAATTGCATTTGTTTGAAGATCTGGGACATCCACTCTTCTTATATCGTGAGCCGTTGACTTCCGTCTTTTATGAAATAAGGAAGTATACAGATGCTTTTTTACAGAAACATGGTTATTATTAAAATGAGAGTAAACTGCTAACTTTGCACAGACGAAGGGTATTTCTTCTCCACTTTCTTGATATAAATCCAAAGTGCAATTACAGCAGTGACAAAAGCAAAAAAGTCTGATACAGGCATGCTGGTCCATACTCCATCCAATCCTAAAAATCGGGGGAAGAATATCAGACCAGGCAATAGATATAATAATTGTCTGGTTAGAGAGAGAAATATGCTGATTTTGGCCATGCCGATACTTTGAAAGAAGTTACCTATGACAATTTGTGCACCTACAAATGGAAATATGGCTATGCAAATGCGTACTCCGTGCGAAGCCATGTCGATGAGATGCTCGTCACTGGTGAAAACAGCCGAAACGGCATGAGGAAACAATTCACAGATGATGAACCCGGAACTTGTGATACATACCCCAGTCAGGATACTTAATTTCAAAGTCGCTTTTACCCGTTCGTGTTTCAGTGCTCCGAAATTATATCCTACGATGGGTTGCATACCCATTGTCAGTCCTAATACAATCATGACATAAAGCACTAACAGGCGGTTGATGATGCCATATGCACCGATTGCCATATCTCCTCCATAGCGTTGCAGACTGTTGTTTACTATAATGACAATGGCACAGGCTGTTACATTCATTAGAAATGGCGACATTCCGATAGAGAAAATATTGCCGATAATGCGTTTCTTGATTTTCCAGAATCCACGATGCAACTGCACTACACTTGTTTTTTGAATAAAGTGTTGCAGAACCCAAACCATTCCGATAAATTGGGAAATTATGGTAGCTGTTGCTGCTCCACGGATTCCCCATTCGAAGTGGAAAATGAATATAGGAGCCAGAACCACATTGCATATCACTGTTACCAGTGAGGTCAGCATGGCTTTACGTGGATAACCGGTAGCACGCATGATATTATTCAGCCCGATCATGGTGTAAGAAATAGGTGTTCCTAGCAGAATAACTTGCATAAAATCACGGGCATAAGGCAGAGTGTCATTGCTGGCTCCGAAAAATAGAAGTATCTCATCCAGAAAAAGCAAAGATATGCTTCCGAAAAGGATAGAGTTTATCAGGCAAAGTGTCAGTGTGGTAGCTGCAATTTCATTAGCGCCTTTCAGGTCTTGTTGTCCTAAACGGATGGATGAGATGGTAGCCCCTCCGGCTGATACCAATGTACAGAACGCTACAACGAGATTCATAAGTGGAAAAGTAATGGCAAGGCCAGCAATACCCATGGCTCCTACACCATGACCTATAAAAATGCTGTCGATGATATTATACAGCGAGGTGATGGTCATACCGATAATGGCAGGGATAGAGTATTGCAGAAGCAGTTTGCCTATGCGTTCAGTTCCTAATATATGGGGATCGTTCATAGCTCGTTTCTATACATTGTGTTTTTTATATCTGATTACAATATGATTTTCAGTATTTTTCCACTGTATCCTTTTACTGAAATATCTGTAGCCTTATAGGGCAGCAGGCTGATGTCTTCTTCTTCTCCACTAATTAAATCTTTTGCCCGATATTGGGGATTTTGTGGTATCTGCAGAAAATTGAAGGCATGTGTCGGTATGTTGATGGCAAGATCCATGGACATATGATCGAAATTGACAACAATGAGGAGCAATTCGTTTTCATATTTGCGCAAGAAAGCATATTGTCTGTGCTCATTAAAACGCCAACCGTTTATGTTAGCATACATCAAGTCGAAGAAGTCCCCTTGTGAGATTGCTTTTTCTTCATTGCAAAGAGTCAAAACACGCTGATAAATGGAATGCAAAGCTTTTTGTTCATCTGTAAGCATATTACCGTCGAATTTTCCTCCGTTACGCCAGCGTCGTATTGTATCTATACTCCAATAGTCGAAGATAGTTGTCCTGCCATCGCGTCCACTGAAGCCTTCGTTATCCATACCAGGTTCTCCAAATTCTTGTCCAAAGTAGATCATCATGGGGTTGGTATTCATGCAGGCCGATACGATTAAGCCTGGGATCGCTTTGAATGGATTGCCGGCAAAAAAATCGGAGGCTATTCGTTGTTCGTCATGATTTTCCAGGAAGTTGAGCATGCGCTTTTCAATTCCTCCCAGATTTTGCCATGCATGAGTGATGGCAGTTGCCGATCCATTATTGCAGATGATGGAGCGCAATGTATCATATAGTCCGACTTTATCGTATAAATAATCGAATTTTCCACGGAACAGATAATTCTTGTATTCGGCAGGATTATAAACTTCGGCAATGAATAGGATCGATGGATATTGTGCTTTTACTTGAGGTATGGCCCATTCCCAAAACTCTACAGGCACCATTTCTGCCATATCGCAACGGAAACCATCGATATTTTTACCAGCCCAGAATAATAGGATATCCAACATCTTAGTCCAGGTATCCGGAATCGGATTAAAATGAGGAGTGTTCCCATTCTGATAATCTATACCATAGTTCAGTTTTACGGTTTCATACCAGTCATTGATGTTCGGATAAGCATCGAAACGGTTATTGCCTGTTGCTTTGGCCGGGTATTCTTTATATGCTTCGGCAGCAGCTCCTTTCATGTCAAATTGGGCATGGAGCTCAGAGTTCGGTATATAATAAAAATTATTATAGGGGCTGAAAGCATAAGCCGGATCATCATTGGCTCCTAATTGAGCTGTTCCGTCGGGCTGGCTGTCCGAATGATACTGGCGTGCTACATGATTGGGTACAAAGTCGATGATAACCTTTAAGTCACATCTGTGTGTGCGCAATACAAGGTTCTCGAATTCTTTCATTCGTCCGGGAATATCTTTGGCTAAGTCCGGATCTACATCGTAGTAGTCTTTGATGGCATACGGCGAACCAGCTTTTCCTTTAACAAATGCCGGATGGTCAGGCCGGATGTTGTAACGACGATAATCGGTTTGGGTTGCATGTTCTATGATGCCTGTATACCATATATGGGTTGCTCCTAGTTTTTTTATTTCGTTTAAGGCTTTTATGGTAAAGTCCGCCATTTTACCGCATCCGTTTTCTGTGATATTTCCATTGTAGATACAATGATTATTATTGTTTCCAAACAGACGTGTGAAAACTTGATAGATGATTGGCTTATTATGATTATCCTTCATTTTATTATGTTTGATTGAAGATTGATACTATGTGAATTAGATTTAGAGTCGGAAGCATACTTTAGCTTTTAGGTTTTCCAGACACTTCCTTTCTCGGACAATGCTTGTGCCAGTATTTCATTGGCTGTATTATAGCCCTGCATGAATATTTCTTCTGCTTTTTCCAATTCTGTATTGCTGTATCCTGCCAAGTTATAAGGCTCTATCAGCAGGTCGGCTTTTTCCCGTTCAGGGAATGAATTGGAACGGAACATGAAATTGTAAGAACGTAAAGCTATGCTTACAATATTCATTTTGTATTTGGTAGCCATGAGCGGGCTGACATTTACTGCGACTACTTTCTCACAGATCCGGCGAATCGTGGAAACTGGCAGGTTCATCATTAAACCACCGTCTACATAATATGTTCCTTCTATTTTTACTGGAGAGAACAGTACCGGCATACAGCAGGAGGCGGCTACCCGTTCTGCTATGTCGCCTTTGTGGAAATGTACGATACGGCCATGGTCTAGATCGGTTGCTGTTATGATAAGGGGAATTTGCAGTTGTTCCAGTTTCTTGGCTTTCAGGTTGCTTCGTAAAAAGTCGATAAACTCGTCCAACTCGAACAGTCCTACTTTGGGTATCACTAATTTTGTCAGGTCCTGAAATTTGTGTCCGGCAAAGTAGTCAAGGACTTTATGGGGTTCGTTCCCATCAGCATAGAAGACACCGGCTAATGCTCCGGCACTGGTTCCTGATATAATGTTAGGATGAATGTCATGTTCCAGTAGTGCCTGCATGACTCCCAAATGTGCAAATCCTTTGATGAATCCACCGCTTAAAGCAAATCCTACAGCATATTTTTTCGTAGACCAGTTATTTGTTATAATTTCCATTTTTCGGGATTTGTATCATTTATTCGGCACGAATTTAATGATTTTCTTGTTTGAATAACGTATAAGAATGGAAATATTTTGGGCAAAAATATGCTTTTTATAGGGGGAAACTTATTCGAAGGTTGGCAGATATAAAAAAACGGAACATGAAAGGATTTTCATCCGATCATGTTCCGGTCTATATCGTGATGGATTTATCAGAGATTTCTGATGGCTTTCAGCAACAGAAAACCTCCCCACCATTGTATCAGCATTCCTGGGATTCCCATACGAAAGTCCTGAATAGCGAGGTAAAAATCTCCGCACAAAGCCCATTCAAAACCAGTACCGATGAACTGATAAGCCAGAACAACGATAAGCAGGGTCGCAATAGTTGCTTTTTGTGTATAATGGGCGGTCATGGCGGCAGCGCCTGCCAGCAATGTTGATTTGATCAGAATAGGGAGGAGTATGGAAGTTGCGGGCATGCCGAAAAGCAGGTGGTTAATGACAGGTGAAAGCAATGCTGTCAGCAAACCTACCCGGAACCCGTATTTATAAGCTGCAATCAGAGTAAAGAAGTAGATTGGCAGTAATGTCGGTCCACCAGCTGGAATAAGATGGCAGAGCTGTGGCAGAAGGATGTTGCCTGCTATAAATAAGAAGGCAAACAAGTATGTCTTTATGTTTCCGAAAGACAATGAGTAAAATCTTGCATTTGTTTCCATATTTCGGTGTGATATTAAGATTTATATTTTGATAAGTTCGTATTCCATTGTTCCCAAACCGATTTTCTCGGCGTGGCGAAGTCCTGCTAACCAGTCGGTATCGGGATGTATTATATGGAATTTGTCGCATCCGCACAGGTCCTCGTGTTCGTGCTTCTCGCCCAATACGTTGTTGCCGTGTAGGATGGGAGTAGCTATGACCATGTCGGCGCAAGCTTTGTCCAATGCGACAGGGTCGGCTGAAGCCAGCATTCCAAGATCGGGGATGATAGCAGCATCATTATGGTTCCAGCAGTCACACTCGGGTGATACGTTCATAATGAAACTGATATGAAAATGTGGTTTGTCTTTTACTACAGCCAAAGCATATTCTGCAATTTTGTAGTTCAACCGTTCTGAGGTGTCCCAATCGCTGACGACGGCAGCATCATGTTGGCATAAGGCAACACATTGGCCACAGCCGACGCATTTTGTATAGTCTATTTCGGCTTTGCGGTCCGCATTCAGATGCACGGCGTCGTGGGCACAATGCTTTACACAGATGTTGCATCCGATGCAGTTGTTTGTATTAATCTTGGGTTGCGATGCTGCGTGCAATTCCAGTTTCCCGCCTACACTGGCACATCCCATTCCCAGGTTCTTCAGTGCACCGCCGAAGCCCGCCTGTTCATGTCCTTTGAAGTGGTTCATGCTGATGATCACATCTGCATCGGCAATGGCTGTACCGATTTTGGGAGCAGGACAGTATTCACCGTTTAAAGGAATTTCACGGTAATCTGTACCTTTCAGACCGTCGCCTATAATAACCTGACATTGTGCCGATATGGGATTGAATCCATTTTCCATGGCACTTTGTAAGTGGTCTACTGCATTCGAACGGCGTCCGCTATATAAAGTGTTACAGTCGGTCAGAAAAGGCTTTGCACCCAGTTGGCGAAGCAGGTTTGCCATACGTGCAGCATAGTTAGGACGTATATATGCCAGGTTTCCAGGTTCACCAAAGTGAATTTTGATAGCTGTAAAGCTATCTTTTAAGGGAAGCTGCGCAATACCGGCACGTTTCAACAGGCGTTCCATTTTGTCCAGCAGGTTTGATGTTGGAGAAGTACGCAAATCCGAATAATATACTTTTGCTTTTTCCATATTAATACCTATTAATGGTGATAATCTCTGCAAAAATAGCGGATTAAATTAAGAATAAGTAGGTATTATTCTAAAAAAAGTGCCATAGCGGACCGTTCCCTTGACCAATTTGCATGTTTTTCCCTCGATTGATGGCCTGATAAACATATTGTTTGGCTTGTCTGACAGCCTCTTCCATGGAATTTCCGTAGGCCAATTGTGTGGCGATGGCTGACGAAAGCGTGCAACCGGTTCCATGCAGATTATGGCTTTCAATTTTGGCTACACTATAGCGATATATGTTTTCCCGATGGAACAGGACATCACACATTTCGTTTCCTTCCAGGTGCCCGCCTTTTACGAGTACTGAAATTCCATAACGATGGGCAAGAGTTTGTGCGGCTTCTTCCATGTCGTTTATACTGTTTATTGTGTTACCGGTCAGCAGTGCTGTTTCGTGCAGATTGGGAGTGATGAGCGTACATAGGGGAAACAGCTTTTCGCAGATAGCTTGTATGGTTTTTTCAGTCATCAACCGGCGCCCACTGGTAGAGATCATGACCGGATCGTAGACAACATGTAGAGGGCGGTATATTTGCAGGCAATCAGTAATGGCTGTAACAATATTTGCATCGTGTACCATACCTATTTTAACGGCATGAGGGGGGAGGTCGTCCATCACAGATTCTATCTGACGTCGTACTGTCTCATCTGTTTGTGGATAGACGGCTTGTACGCCTTGGGTATTTTGGGCAGTGATGGCTGTTATGACGGTAGCGGCATATCCTCCTAAGGCTGAAATGGTTTTTGTGTCGGCCTGAATGCCTGCACCACCCGAGCAGTCAGAGCCTGCAATGGACAGGATGATTGGTGTGAAAGCGGCTTGCCGTAGACGAAGAAAATGAGGTATGAAGTCATTGCCTAAATGATTCCAGATATCGCCCAACAAAACGGCACCTCCGAAGCCGAATTGTTTTATGTCGTTCATCCGTTCGCTATCGAGCCCTCCTAATGCCATGACACGGGAATCGATGATGCCTTGTCGGTGGGCTTCTTGCAACTGGTTGGTTGTGAAAGCCGACGAATAGCCGGCTTTGGATATACTGTCGAAGATGGGGCTAAGGAATACGTAATTGCAGGATGGCTTGTGTTGCTTGACCTCTTCTAACGAGTGACAGGAGCAACTGATATGTCCTTTATAGTCTTGGGGAACATGGGGATTACGCCTGTTCAAATGGATACCTTTCAGATGATATCGGTTGACTAATTGAAAATGTTCGTGAACAACAATGCGCGAATGATATTCTTCGGGTATCTTGTCTAGTAGACTTTCAATTTCTGTAATGTCAGATTCTGGCTTTCGCAAATGAAGAATTTCCAGACCATAGTAGAACAAGGTGGTGATAGCTTCCGCTTCGCCAGGGAAGAAGTCGGGACGGGTGATAACAATCAGTTTCATAGTCAACTTGTTTGTAAAGCTCAATACGGTGTTGGGTAGTTAGTTGGTTTGTAGGGGCGCATATCGGTATGTAATCAGAATGCTAATTGGTAAGTCTGGAGGGTTCTCAGATCGATGGTCCACAACTTTTCTGATAATACATCTCCGTATCCGCAGACAATTTTCAGCACTTCATTGGCTTCCATACTTCCTACTACGGCAGGGGTAATACCTATTACTGATGAATCTGGTGTCAACTGAAGCATGTTGGCTTCGTCTGGGTAGAGATCACGGTAGGTACGTGGTTGTTCGCCGTAATTGAATACGGAAACCTGGCCTTCGAATCCCTGAATAGCACCATAGACATAAGGCTTTCCCAGTCGGGAGCTGACATCGCTTATCAGGTAGCGGGTGGTAAAATTGTCGCATCCGTCTATTACGATGTCGTATTCTGCGATCAGCTTTTCGGCATTCAGGCGGGTTAGCCTTGTCTGATAGGTGTGTATGGATGTTTGGCTATTCAGTTCATGCAAGCGTCGGGCAGCACAAATTACTTTGGGTTGTCCTACTTCAGCTTCGCTGTATAACACTTGGCGTTGCAGGTTACTTAAGCTGACAACATCATCATCAATCAGGCCGATTGTTCCTATACCGGCTGCTGTCAGGTAGAGGGCGATAGGAGCGCCAAGTCCGCCTACACCTATAATAAGGACACGTGCGCGCGAAAGGCGTTCCTGTCCGGTTTCACCTATTTCAGGCAAAGCGGTTTGTCTGGTATACCGTGAGGTCATGGCTGTTATTTTTTGAGTTTTTTATCTATGGTAAAGGAATGGGACATCTTTGTGATTGGTAGTATCACAAGTGTACCATTCCTTGTATTACAGAAAATAGATTATTTGGAACTGAACAAGTCAAAACTTGCATCCCAGTCTTTCCATACCGGTTCGCGTCCGATGTGTTTCAGGGCAGCATTTACTTCTACTGCCGTACGGTCGTCGCTGATGTGGAATTGTTCCAATGCTTGTGGATAGGTATAATATCCTCCGGGTTCGGTCTTGCTTTCAGCACTCATGGTAGTCACTCCGAGTGCAGCCATGTGATCACGGATGTAAGCCGGTTCGCGGGTCGAGTACGAAATGTCTACGTCGTGGTCGAAAATGCGCATAGCAAAGGTTACTTGTGCCAGTTCACGGTCGCTCATAATGACGTTGGGTTGGAAGCCTTCGTTTTCGGCCGGGCGCATACGCGGGAAGTTGACGCTGTATTTCGTCTTCCAGTAATGTTTTTGCAGGTAACGCAGATGGTACGCCATCATAGTGATATCCGTGCGCCATTCTTTTTCCAGACCAATCAGCACTCCCATACCGATAGAGTGAACGCCAGCCTGTCCCATGCGGTCGAAGCCGTTAACACGCCACTCAAACTTCGATTTCATGCCACGCGGATGATAGATGTTGTAGTGAGCTTTGTTGTATGTTTCCTGAAAGCAGATGACTCCGTTCAGCCCATGTTCTTTCAGCTCGGCATATTCTTCCGTTTTAAGAGGCATTACCTCGATTTTCAGGTTCGAGAAGTAAGGCTTGGCCAGGTCGAGTGCACGGGCTATGTAAGGCACGCCGGCTTTGGCAGGGTTTTCGCCCGTTACCAGCAGCAGGTTCTCGAAGGGGGCCAGCTTTTTGATAGCTTTGTATTCGTTCACAATCTCTTCTTCAGTCAGAATGGTGCGTGCCATCGGGTTACTGATATGGAATCCGCAATAGACGCACGAGTTCGTACACGAGTTGGTGATGTAAAGAGGTATGAACATGGATATGGTCTTGCCGAAACGTTCTTCGGTATACTTCTTGCTCAGTTGTGCCATGGGTTCCAGGTATTTGCTGGCGGCGGGTGACACAAGTGCCATGAAGTCATCTACATCGCAGTGCTCTTTGCCGAGGGCGCGAAGCACATCGTTTTCGGTTTTCGAGTAGATGGCTTTGGTGGTTTCCTCCCAATCTATTTTTTCAAGTTCTTCTGAAAACATTTGGTTCAGTGAATAATTAAAAGTTAAAAATTAAAAGTTGTGATTGGTGTTTAATTATTAATTTCTTTAAGATCCCGACTCAGCTTCATGGCACAGAAGTTGGGACCGCACATCGTGCAATACTCGCCGTCGGTATGGCGTCCTTCGTTGAAGTATTCCAATGCACGGTCGGGGTCGAGACTCAGGTGGAACTGGTCGCGCCAGCGGAATTCGTAGCGGGCTTTACTCAAGGCATTGTCACGGATTTGTGCACCAGGATGTCCCTTGGCTAAGTCGGCTGCATGAGCGGCGATTTTATAGGTGATGACACCGGTACGTACATCTTCTCTATTAGGCAATCCAAGGTGTTCTTTCGGAGTGACGTAGCACAGCATGGCCGTACCCAACCAGCCTATCTGGGCCGCACCGATGGCCGAAGTGATGTGGTCGTAACCAGGAGCAATGTCGGTGACAAGCGGTCCAAGAGTATAGAAGGGGGCATTGTGGCAATGGTCAATCTGTCGTTCCATGTTCTCACGTATTTTGTGCAAAGGAACGTGTCCCGGGCCTTCGATGAATGCCTGAACGTTCTTGTCCCAGGCGCGGAGCACAAGCTCGCCCATGGTATCGAGTTCGGCAAACTGCGCTTCATCGTTGGCGTCGGCTATACAGCCTGGACGCAGACCATCACCCAGTGAGATGGCAACGTCGTACTGAGCCAGAATGTCGCAGATGTCGTCGAAGTGCTCGTAAAGGAAGCTTTCACGATCGTGGATAAGGCACCATTTGCTCATGATACTTCCGCCACGTGAAACGATGCCGCACAAACGCTTGTCGGCCAGATGTACATTCTGACGGCGTATGCCGGCATGGATGGTGAAGTAGTCTACTCCCTGTTCGCATTGTTCGATGAGGGTGTCGCGATAGATTTCCCACGTCAGGTCTTCCACTCGTCCGTTTACTTTCTCCAAAGCCTGATAGATAGGTACAGTACCTACGGGTACAGGGCAGTTGCGTATAATCCATTCGCGTGTTTCGTGGATGTTGGCTCCGGTAGAGAGATCCATCAGGGTATCACCTCCCCAGCGACAGCTCCATACGGCCTTATCTACTTCTTCGTCGATGCTCGATGTCGTAGCTGAATTACCGATGTTGGTATTGATTTTCACCAGGAAGTTGCGTCCGATAATCATCGGTTCGCTTTCTGGGTGGTTAATGTTGGCAGGCAATACGGCGCGTCCGGCTGCTATTTCATCGCGGACAAACTCGGGGGTGATGTAGGTGTCGATGCCCAGTTCACGGCAATTCATATTTTCGCGGATGGCCACATACTCCATTTCGGGGGTGATGATACCTGCCTTGGCATAGGCCATCTGGGTAATGTTTTTACCTGCTTTGGCGCGGTAGGGCAGGGCGATGTGCTCGAAGCGCAGGTGGTCGAGGCTCTTGTCGTCGCGGCGCATCTTTCCGTATTCGGAGGTGATGGAGGGCAGCTGTTCTACGTCACCCCGACCGGTTATCCAGCTTTCGCGCATACGGGGCAATCCTTTTTTCAGGTCAATCTCAATATCTGGATCGCTGAAAGGACCACTGGTGTCGTAGACATAGACGGGGGCATTGGGTGTCATCACTTTCTCGCCGTCGACAATTGTCACGGTGGGGGTGAGGTTGACTTTCTGCATTCCTACCTTTATATAAGGATAAAGAGTGCCCTGCATGTAGGCTTTCTCTGCATGAGCGTACGCTCTTTTATCTTGTTCTTTCATTTATGGAATTAAAAATTAAAAGTTAAAAAATAATAGTGGGAGAGTTGCCTCTTTCTCGTTCTTAATTTTTCATTATTAATTATTAATTGTTTAAGAAGGCTGTCAGTGGTGAGGAGGCCGATGCAACCAGGTCGGCTGCTTGTGTGCCCAGTCCGGCTTCGTAGGCACGGCGTCCGGCTATGACGGCTTCTTTGAAAGCGATAGCCATTTCTACAGGATTGCCGGCTACGGCGATGGCTGTGTTCACCAGGCAAGCAGCTGCACCCATTTCCATGGCTTCGGCAGCATGACTGGGAGCACCGATACCGGCGTCTACTACGACGGGCACGTTGCTCTGTTCGATGATGATGCGCAGG
The DNA here is from genome assembly GCF_900108345.1 of Bacteroides ndongoniae. Classification (GTDB taxonomy): domain Bacteria; phylum Bacteroidota; class Bacteroidia; order Bacteroidales; family Bacteroidaceae; genus Bacteroides; species Bacteroides ndongoniae. Next base: position 154,129 of record NZ_FNVV01000014.1, read on the forward strand.
AAGTCGCGTGTTTGCAGTCCTTTGTTGGTTCCGATGGGGGCTGCCAGTGGCATCACTGTTGCAGCACCAGCTTCTTCAAGGCGCTTACACAGGGTAGGGTCGGCCTGGCAGTAAGGCAGTACGACGAATCCCAGCTTCACCAGCTCTTCGGTTGCTTTCAGTGTCTCGGTAGAGTCGGGGAGCAGGTAACGAGGGTCTGGATGGATTTCCAACTTCAGCCAGTTGGTACCAAAAGCCTCGCGTGCCATTTGGGCAGCGAATATAGCTTCTTCGGCATTGCGTACCCCCGAGGTGTTAGGTAACAGTTGTATGTGCGGATGTACAATGTGCCGCAACATGTCGTCGTCTTTGTTTTCCAGTTCGATGCGCTTCATGGCTACGGTGACCATTTCGGTGCCCGATGCCAGGATGGATTGTTCCATTACTTCGTTCGAGTTGAATTTTCCTGTTCCCAGGAAGAGGCGGGAGTCGAACTCACGTCCCGCGATGACTAGTTTTTCCATATCGAGTATTTTTATTTATTGAATTGCGAATTTATTTTTTAGGAGTTATACAGGCCCCTTTCGACTAAAATTATCTGTCACGGATTACACGGAATGCATGAACCTCGTTTTTAATTTTTAATTATTCATTTTTAATTCTCGGCACACCGACTGCATCTCCTCCACCGGATTATTGGCTCGCAGAATACTACCCGACAGGGCAATGCCGCTGATGCCGGTTTGCATTAAGGCGGGAATGTCTGCATTGGTGATACCCCCAATAGCTACTATGGGCAGATTGATGCTTTCCTGCTGCATGTGGCGGACGATGCCGGCGTAGCCTTCCAGTCCTAGTATGGGGCTGAGGTTCTTCTTGGTAGTGGTGTAGCGGAAGGGACCGCACCCGATGTAGTCAGCTCCCGAGCGGTAGTGTGCCCTTACATCGTCGATGGTGTTGGCTGTGCCGCCTATGATGCAGTCATCGCCCAGCAGGTGCCGTGCCTCTGCTATGGGCATGTCGTTCTTGCCCAAATGGACGCCGTCGGCATGGATACGTCCGACCAGTTCTACATGGTCGTCGATGAGGAAGGTGGCGCCGTAACTGTGGCACAGGTCGGCGGCCTCTAATCCTGTACGTATTATCTCGTCGGCTGTGGCATCCTTCATGCGTAGCTGTATCCAGCGGCATCCGCCTTCGAGAGCCAGGCGTACCGAGTCGAGGTAGCTGTATTGGTCGGTATAGTGTGTGATGAACTGCAGGCGGGCGTTCATCATTCGTTGTTCTTTCTCTGCCATAGGATTTTGAGTTTATGAGTCTTTAAGTTTTTGAGTTTATGAGTTCTTTAGTTTTTAAGTTGTTTGTTTTTGGGTTTTGAGTTAAAGTAAAGCAGTAACTTTAACTTAATAACTTATAAACTCAAAAACTTAAAATTCTTCCATTATCCGCCGCAAGCGGCTTTGATGATGACGACCGAGGCTCCTTCGGTCAGCTGATAATTTTCCCATTCGGTGCGTGGCACCATGCGGTTGCTTACGGCCACGGCTACACCACGGTCGGGCAGCGACAGTTCTTCAGCCAGCTGACGGAGAGTCGTGGCATTGGTGTCGATTTCCTGATTGTTAACGGTTATTTTCATATGGCTTTAAGTTTTTGAGTTTTTAAGTTTTTGAGTTTTTAAGTTTTTAAGTTTTTAAGTTCTTAAGTTTTTGAGTTTTGTGGGGGAGTTTTTGAGTTTATGAATTTGCAGGTTCATAAGCTAATTGTTTTACTTCGGACTTTACGCCTTCAGAAACTCAAAAACTTAAAAACTTATAAACTTAAAAACTCAAAAAGGTGCGGGCAGCTATGTGATAAGTATGCGATGATATCCAATTCCTACGACAGTGCTAACTGTATCAGGTTCGAGGGTATGATCTCAGCCCGTCGGGGCACCCCTTTGTCTCTCAGCGGCAAAGATAAAGAAAAAAATGAAATACCCGATTGCTTTTTTTCATACTTTTGTCTCTGTTTTTAGTAAAGTTGGAACTGTTATGGTGTTGCAAACTCCCGAACTATATTATGCGGCAGCCGGGCTGGTGCTTGTGTGCTCGTCGTTGTTTTGCGCTTTTGTGCGCTGTTTTCATATGTGTCGTCCTTTCGACAAGCAAGAATCCTATTTCTATCCGGCACGCAGGCTCATGACGTTTATCTTTGCCTGTTTTGCCCTGCCGGGGGTATGGCTGTGCCGGATGGACAGTGCGGATGCGTGGCTGTTTGTGCGTGTGTTTTTTGTCCTGTTTTTGCCGGTGGCCGGTATCCTGTCGTTCCGCCGCTATTTCTTTGCCGGTGTGCGTCGCCGCTGGCTGTACTTGGCGGTGGCGGGGGTGCTGCCTTTGCTGCTTATTGCGGTGCTTTGGGCATTCGCCTGGATGGGAGGCGACGTGCTGTGGCGTCGTGCCGATGTAGTTCTGCCGTGTGTGGGTGCTTATGCGCTGCTGCTGACGGTCGGAATGGTGCGTACTACGTGGTGGCTTTGCCTCCAGATACGCAAGCATCAGTACGAGGAGTATTCGAACGAAGACGACTTTCCCATGCGTTTTGCCCGATTCGTAGTTTTCTTTCCTCTTATTTATATTGTAGCCGCCTGGGTGCTTTTCTTTACCGGGAGCCACACCTATAACATGTATCTACAGTTGAGTATTGCCGTGATGCATGTGGTCATCCTGCTGCAGATTCTGCATCCGCAACGGCATGAATGCCGGCAGGCGGTAGGCGAGGCGGAGGCTTTTGTAGAGCAGAAGGTGGAGACATTGCTGACCGAACAGAAGGCGTTGGAGGATGACGTCCGTTCTTCGTGGAGCCTGTCGGCCGAGGTGAAGGATGGTTTGGAGGTGAAGATACGTGCTGTGTTGACGGAGCAGCAGCTTTACCTGAACCCGAATCTGAAGTTAGATGACCTGGCAGCGGCGGTGAAGAGCAACAGGAAGTATGTGTCGCTTGTGATGAACGAACGTTTCGGCTCGTTCTACAAGGAACTGAACCGGCTGCGGGTCGAGGCTGCCTTGGAGTATAAAAAGAAGAATCCGGCAGCAACCCGCGAAGAGGTGGCTCTTCACAGCGGCTTTGCTTCGGTGAAAACCTATAGCCGCAACCTCGACGCATACCGGAAGGAAAAAGAATAAGAACCGCACCTGCGGATGCCTTCTGTCAGGGCAGAAGGGGGAGGACAATGGAACGAAATTCGGCTTATTGTCCCTTCTGCGGGGCATTTTTCCTTAAATTGTCCCGTAAGTTTTCAAGCATTGTCCCGGTGCTTTGGTAGGATTGGTCTAATTTTGTCCCGTCTTAACCAAACGAGAATTTGACAGTGCAAACAAGCGTTTATACAGCAGATACGACAAGAGAGAACAGGCACAAAGCCACCCTTTGCGGCATAGGCTTTATGTCTGCTTTTTTTGCGAATAAGCGTGCACAAAACTATGCTGAAAATTTGGATATGTGTGATTTTTGTATAAACACACATGGATTTATCTATACCTTATATATAGTTATCGCACGCGCGATAACGACGGCCAGGAAGCCTGCAAGCCGACGAAGGGAGCGTCTTCTCTCCTCTGCGTGGGTTTGCAGTTTTTTTTGCGTTCCTGTCCTGTCGCTTTCCCCGAATCATCTAAATAAATATTAACGATATGCAAGAGAACAAGAATGAAGAATACACCGGCTTGGGGGCTTACGAGTCTCCACGGTGCGAAGTGATCGAAGTGGAGGTCGAGGCAGGCTTCTTGGCCAGTTTCCCCGACGCGGGGCACGACGGCTTCGGAGACGGAGACGACATTTGGTAAATTCTTAAATAATAATGATAAGCAATGAGAACAAAGAACATGACCATCGCCGCACTGGCCCTGCTGTTGGCAGCCTGCGGCAACGAAGAAATCATTGAGAACAACGAGGTCGGCAGCATCGGTGAGCTTGTGCCTATGACCTTTACAGCCGGAACGCCACAGACCCGTACGTCGCTGGACGAGGAAGGCCATGCCATCAACTGGAATGCAGACGATGAAATCACCATTTGGAGCGGAAGCTATACCACCAAGAATAAGTTTACCGCTGCTCAGGTCGATGGCAGCAGCGCTTCCTTTATCGGTAAAGCGACAGCGGCAGATACTTATACTGCCTTCTATCCTTACAATCTTGCTTCGTGGCATAGTGACTACAATGCTCAAGATAACACTATCACATTCCGTCTTTCTAATGCACAGACTGCTACGGCAGGCGGCTTTGCCAAGGGTCTGAACCCCTCGTGGGCACAGACCAAGGCCGATGATAACAGTAGTTTGCAGTTCCACAACCTCTGTGCCTTGGTGAAGTTCACCATTGCCGAAGGTGCTGATGTTACTGGTATAGAAAGTTTCAGCTTGCAAGGCGCGAATGGCGAAGGGCTGGCGGGTGATCTGTCCTATAGTATCACGAATGGCACCTTGACTGTTACATCTGCCCAAAATGAAGTGAAGCTATCAGGCACATTCGAAGCCGGGAAAACTTATTATTTCGTAGTGGCACCCGGCAAACTGAAGGAACTCAACTTCTGCTATACCAAGGATGGTAATGTATACTGCAAATCAACGACCAATGAGGTTACCCTCGAAGCCGGGAAAATAACCAATCTGGGCGATGATATGAGTTTGGACAACGACAATTTCCTGCAGCCTATTACTAACACCACGTTTGTTCTTGCAGCGAATAATCAGGTTGGGTGGACAAAGAACTCTGATAATACCGTGACCTTGACAGCCGCGAACCTGGCAGCAATGGAAGAGGTAGCATCGTTGGACCTCTCTAATAGGTCAGATTTGACAGACTTGTCCGGCATTGAATATTTCACCAAGCTGGAAAGCTTGAATTGCTACCACACCGGAGTAACAGTAACAGGCATAGACGCTATTAAAGGCCTTACTAAACTGACGACCTTGAATTTCAATGATTGTGATAAACTGACTGAGTTGGATGTCACAAGTCTGACCAATTTGACGACCTTGAGTTGTAACAAATGTGCGATGCTGACTACGCTGAATGTACAGGGCTTGTCCCAACTGGAAACTTTAGATTGTAGCAGCAGCAAAATTACGTCGCTGGATGTAAGTGCTTCGACTAACCTGACCAGCTTGAAATGCAACGCCAATGCCTTGACTACGTTAGATGTCAGCGCTTTGACAAATTTGGAAACTTTGTGGTGTAATACTAACCGTCTGGCTGAACTGAGCCTGATTGAAAATGGGAAGCTGACAGATTTGCGATGTGGAAGTCAAAAACAAAGCACTGGTAGTGGAACCTTGTACTTGAAGCTTCTTCTTCCGAAGAGTCTGTTGGAGAAGTGGAATACAGAATGGTCAAAAGACGTGTATAACAATTATGTGAATGTTAGTACTCCTACCGATGCTGAACACGGCGGCTTCGAGGACGGCAGTACCGTAGAATGGTAAATCTATATTACATCGAAAGAACTCCCCGAAGTCACCCGTCAAGACTCCCTAGAGTCATGAGGCATGACTCCCTAAAGTCTCCGTCCATGACTCCCGGGAGTGTCGGGGCAAGACTCACGGGAGTCTCCAAGGATTACTCCTGCAATTCGGTAAACAACTGATAATCAATAGCAAAAAAAGCCCTCTTTCCGGTCGCTTGCCGGAAAGAGGGCATTATGTATAACTTTTTAAATGGTAAATACTATGTACAAGTACAAATTAGTGAAACGGGGTAATCCTCAAGACAAGGGTGCTCCGAAGAAATGGTATGCCTCGCCCCTGAGCGAGACGGCACAGGACGTGAAAGCCATGACGCGCGCCGCCACCGAGAACACCACCGTGGCTCCCAAGGAAATGGAAGCCGCCCTGGAACTGCTGGGCAACTACGCCCGCCAACAACTGCAGCAGGGCCACACCGTGCGCGTGGGCGACCTGGGTACGCTGCGCGTCACCTTCCAGAGCGACGGCGTGGAAAACATCACCGATTATCAGGCATCGAGCATGATAAAGAACCCGCGCATCCTCTTCACGCCCAGCAAGGATTTTCGCGAGTCGGTCATCAACGGCTTGCAGTTCGAGAACGGCGGTGTGCTGGAAAACGACGTCAACTACGCCTCGCTGGCCGACTACAAGAAGGCGAAGGGCATCACCGGCGGCACCACCACCGAGCCGGGCGGCAGCAGTGGCGGCGGCACCGAGCCGGGCGGCGAAGACCCGTTAGGATGACGAAGGGCGGGGCACACACCGTACGGAACCACAGAACTTCCACAGAATAATCAGAAACGTGGATGGACACACGGATGTACGCAGAAGAAACGTGAAATCTGCGAAAAACGGCGTCCATCCGCGTTTTTTGTATTGCCCGTTTGCCACGCAATCGCTACCTTTGTCCCTATATAACCAACCGGATGAGACAATGGAAGAAAAATCGGACATACGCATATTGGAAAAGAAAGGAGTGAAGCCGACAGCCAACCGCATTCTGGTGTTGCGCGCTCTGCTTGCTGCTGCGCGACCGGTCTCGCTGCCCGAACTGGAAGAGGTATTGGAGAGGATGGACAAGTCGAGCATCTTCAGGGTGTTGGGGCTGTTTCTGGAGCATCGGGTGGTGCATGCCATCGACGACGGTAGCGGTGCCCTGAAGTACGAACTGTGCGACGGCGAGACGACTTGTTCCGTGGATGATATGCACATCCACTTCCATTGCGAGGCTTGTCACCGGACCTATTGTTTCAAGACCCTGCACATTCCTTCCATCGCTCTGCCCGAAGGGTTCGTGATGCAATCAGTCAACTACGTGGTGAAAGGCCTTTGTCCCGACTGTGCCTCGAAGCAGATAGAAGGATGAGTTTCTACAGGAAAGACGTGAAGTTTTGGAAACAGGCAAGGTTCAACGTATGAAAATAAGCACTACCTTTGCGCCGCAATGACGGCAAGCAAGATTGTCCGTCTTCGATTAAAACAAGAAAACAACTATGGATTCTATCAAAATCAACAAAGTGCAGATACGCAATCTGCAAATCGAGGATTACGACCAATTGGCCCAATCATTCACACGTGTATATTCGGACGGAAGCGACGTCTTCTGGACACACAAGCAGATCGAGAAACTGATCCGCATCTTCCCCGAAGGACAGATTGTGACGGTAGTGGACGAGAAAATCGTGGGGTGCGCCCTCTCTATCATCGTCAATTACGACGACGTGAAGAACGATCACACCTATGCTCAGGTGACGGGCAAAGAGACTTTCAATACGCACAATCCCAAGGGTAATATCCTGTACGGCATCGAAGTCTTCATCCATCCGCAATATCGCGGACTGCGTCTGGCACGCCGTATGTACGAATACCGCAAGGATCTTTGCGAGAAGCTGAACCTGAAAGCCATTATGTTCGGTGGTCGCATTCCCAACTACCACAAGTATGCCGACCAGATGCGCCCCAAGGAGTATATCGACAAGGTGCGCCAGAAGGAAATCTACGACCCGGTGCTCACCTTTCAGCTGTCGAACGACTTCCACGTGCGCAAGGTGATGCGCAACTATCTGCCCAACGACGAGGAATCGAAGCACTATGCCTGCCTCCTGCAGTGGGACAACATCTACTACCAGCCACCCACGCAGGAATACATCAATCCGAAGACCACCGTCCGCGTGGGCTTAGTGCAATGGCAGATGCGTGCCTATAAGACGCTGGACGACCTGTTCGAGCAGGTGGAATTCTTTGTCGACGCCGTGTCCGACTATAAGAGTGACTTTGTGCTGTTTCCCGAATACTTCAATGCCCCGCTGATGGCAAAGTTCAACGACGAGGGTGAGTCGGAAGCCATCCGCGGTCTGGCCGCCTATACCGACGAGATACGCGAACGCTTCATCAAGCTGGCCATCAGCTACAACATCAACATCATCACGGGCAGCATGCCGCTTATCAAGGAAGACGGACGCTTGTACAACATCGGTTTCCTCTGCCGCCGCGACGGCACGTACGAGATGTACGAAAAGATTCACGTCACGCCCGACGAAATCAAGAGCTGGGGCTTGAGCGGAGGTAAGACCTTGAAGACGTTCGAGACTGACTGTGCCAAGATCGGTGTCCTGATCTGCTACGACGTGGAGTTCCCCGAACTGTCGCGCATCATGGCCGACCAGGGCATGCAGATTCTGTTCGTACCTTTCCTGACCGATACGCAGAATGCTTTCAACCGCGTTAAGGTCTGTGCCCATGCCCGTGCCATCGAGAACGAGTGCTTTGTGGTGATAGCCGGCAGTGTAGGCAACTTGCCGCGTGTGCACAATATGGATATCCAGTATGCCCAGTCGGGTGTCTTTACGCCGTGCGATTTTGCTTTCCCCACCGACGGAAAGCGTGCGGAGGCCACTCCGAATACGGAGATGATTCTGGTGTCGGATGTCGATTTGGATTTGCTGAACGAGCTGCATACGTACGGAAGTGTACGTAACCTGAAAGACCGTCGGAGCGATCTGTATGAAGTGCGGATGAAAAAACAGTCCCAGAGTTAAGTGCAAAAAAAAAGGCTATCTATCCCAGACAGCCAATCTTTCTTGTTAACCTTAAATCTAATACTATGAAAAACACGTTGCAAAGGTAGCCCTTTTGGCGGAAACTCCAAACTTTTGCTTCTTATTTCGTTGATTTATAACAGGATTTAAGAAAGTAAAACGCCTTTTTAACGCATGTTTTGAATTTTCGATGTGTGAAGGCAAACGTATCAGTCAAGTGGATTATATTTTACGGATGAATCTGGCAGGTACGCCACCTACGATGGTGTTGGCCGGTACGTTGCGTGTCACTACCGCACCGGCAGCTACAACGGCATTTTCGCCGATGGTCACTCCCTGGAGGATAGTGGCGTTGGAACCTACCCAGACATTTCGTTCGAGCACGATGGGAGCCGGATAAGTGATGGGTCTTTCTTCGGGCGACAGGCCGTGGTTCAGCGTGGCAAATACGACGTTGTGACCTATCTGGCATCCGTCGCCCAAAGTTACTCCGCCATGGTCCTGAAAGTGGCAGCAGGCGTTGATGAACACATTTTCGCCCACGGTGATGTTTTTGCCGAAGTCGGTGTAGAAGGGAGGAAATACCCGCAAGGAGGCAGGCACCGTGTAGCCGAACAGTTCGGAAAGCAACCGGCGTACTTCTTCCGGAGTGTGGTAAGCGGTGTTCAGCTGGAAAGTGATGCGGCGGGCTTCGTCGCTCATTTCGTTCATGAATTTGAAAATGTCAGGTGTATTGAGAGCCTGACGGGTCTTTACGTAAGACAGGAAGTCGCTGATATTCATATCGGTATTTCTATTTACTAATTGGGTTCACTTTAAAAAGTCTGTTTCCTATGAGTCTCTTTATAGTTACTATCGCTTTGCTTTGTCATCCTGAACGCCGTGAAGGATCTGTTATCACATAGCCTTTGAAAGAGATCAGGCAACAGGTCTACAAGGCCGGGATGTCCTGCTTGATAGGGCACCGCTTGAAACACCTTGTCAACTCGATCTTGCGAAAGTTGAGTTACTAATTGTTCGGCAAAAGTACTTGTATACCGATGGATGGAATGTGGATGTATTACGGTTCGTTGTATTCATTTTACAGATTCTGTTCCGATCCGTTCTCTCTTTACGGCTAAATTGCCTACATTTGTGGGAAAGTAAAAACGTATCGGTTATGAAAGATGTAATTAAACTGGAGAATGTAGAGCAATACAACGATTTGTTCGGACTGGAAACACTGCATCCGCTTGTCAGTGTGGTCGACCTGTCGCAGGCTACGCGTCATCCCGAACATTTTGTCCTGAACTACGGCGTGTATGCCCTGTTTCTGAAACAGACCCGTTGCGGAGATATCCGCTATGGCAGGCAGACTTACGACTATCAGGAAGGCACGGTGACCAGCTTTGCGCCGGGGCAGATTGTCGAAACAACGTTGGAGCAGGGAACACCCCTGAATGCCTGTGGCCTGTTGTTCCATCCCGACCTGATAAAAGGAACATCGTTGGGACAGGAAATCAAACATTATTCTTTCTTCGCCTACAGTTCGAACGAAGCCCTTCATCTGTCGGAAGAAGAACGGAGCGTTTTTCTGGACTGTCTGAAGAAGATACAGATGGAGCTGAATCATCCTATTGACAGGCATAGCAAACGGCTGATTTCGAAGAACATCGAGCTGCTGTTGGATTATTGCATGCGTTTCTACGAACGCCAGTTCACAACCCGTGCCGTTGTGAATAAGGATGTACTGATGCGCTTCGAGGACTTGCTCGACGAGTATTTTGCCAGCGACAAACCTCAGACAGAGGGACTGCCTTCGGTCCGGTATTTTGCCGAGAAAGTATTTCTGTCGCCCAATTACTTCGGCGATCTGGTGAAAAAAGAGACGGGCAAGACTCCTCAGGAATATATACAGACCAAACTGATAGACCAGGCCAAGGAGATGATTGCAAGTACGGAAAAAACAGTCAGCCAGATAGCCTACGAGCTGGGTTTCCAGTATTCGCAGCACTTCAACCGCATCTTCAAGAAAAACGTCGGATATACGCCGGGCGAGTACCGGAAACTGCTGGCCTGAATAAATAAACAATCTTAAAAGCACTGATTTATCCAACTTTTTTATAAATTTGCGCCCTTAAAAATAAAAGTGTATTTAGGAGACATTTAAGATATGAGTAAGAAGTTTGCCGAATATTCGAAGTTCGACCTTTCAGAAGTGAACAAAGAAGTATTGAAGAAATGGGACGAAAACCAGGTTTTCACCAAGAGTATGACAGAACGTGAAGGATGTCCTTCCTTCGTATTTTTCGAAGGACCTCCCTCGGCCAACGGTATGCCGGGTATTCACCACGTAATGGCACGTTCCATTAAAGATATTTTCTGCCGTTACAAGACGATGAAAGGCTTCCAGGTAAAGCGTAAGGCCGGATGGGATACTCACGGACTCCCTGTGGAACTGGGTGTGGAGAAAGCACTGGGCATTACGAAGGAAGACATCGGAAAAACCATCTCCGTGGCCGACTATAACGCTGCCTGCCGCAAGGACGTGATGAAGTTCACGAAAGAATGGGAGGACCTGACACACAAGATGGGATATTGGGTAGACATGAAAGATCCGTATATCACCTACGACAACCGTTACATCGAGACACTGTGGTGGCTTCTGAAGCAGTTGTACAAGAAAGGACTTCTTTACAAGGGATATACCATTCAGCCATATTCGCCTGCTGCCGGTACAGGACTGAGCTCGCACGAGCTGAACCAGCCGGGATGCTATCGCGACGTGAAGGATCTGACGGTAGTCGGACAGTTCAGAATGAAGAACCCGAAACCGGAGATGGCAGAGTGGGGAACCCCTTACTTCATAGCATGGACTACTACTCCGTGGACTTTGCCCAGCAACACAGCACTCTGTGTAGGCCCGAAAATCGACTATGTAGCCGTACAGACTTACAATGGTTATACCGGCGAAAAGATGACGGTTGTTCTGGCCAAGGCATTGCTCTACACACACTTCAATAAAAAGGCGGAAGACATTGCATTAGAGGATTATAAGCCCGGCGATAAACTGATTCCGTTCAAGGTAGTCGGCGAGTACAAAGGTACCGACCTGGTCGGCATGGAGTACGAACAGCTGATTCCTTGGGTGAAGCCGACCGAACTGGATAAGGACGGTAACTGGCAGGAAGCATCGGCAAAAGCTTTCCGTGTGATTCCCGGTGACTATGTGACGACGGAAGATGGTACGGGTATCGTACACATCGCCCCGACTTTTGGTGCCGACGATGCCAACGTGGCACGTGCAGCCGGCATCCCGTCGCTGTTCATGATCAACAAGCGCGGCGAGACCCGTCCGATGGTCGACCTGACCGGTAAGTTCTATCTGCTGGACGAACTGGACGAGAAGTTTGTAGCCGAGTGTGTGGATGTTGAGGCTTATAAGGAATACCAGGGCCGTTGGGTGAAGAATGCTTACGACCCGCAATTCACCGTAGACGGCAAGTACGACGAAAAGGCCGCACAGGCAGCCGAGTCGCTCGACTTCTACATCTGCATGATGATGAAAGCCGCCAACCAGGCATTTAAGATCGAGAAACATGTACACAACTATCCCCACTGCTGGCGTACAGACAAACCGGTGCTCTACTATCCGTTGGACAGCTGGTTCATCCGCAGTACGGCTTGCAAGGAACGCATGATGGAGCTGAACAAGACCATTAACTGGAAACCGGAAAGCACCGGTACAGGACGTTTCGGCAAGTGGCTGGAGAATCTGAACGACTGGAACCTGAGCCGTTCGCGCTACTGGGGTACTCCGCTTCCTATCTGGCGTACCGAAGACGGCACGGAAGAGAAGTGTATCGAGTCGGTAGAAGAACTTTACGCCGAGGTAGAAAAATCGGTGGCTGCCGGTCTGATGCAAAGCAATCCTTACAAGGAGAAAGGCTTTGTTCCCGGTGTATATACCAAAGAAAATTACGATAAGATAGATTTGCACCGTCCGTATGTCGACGATATTATCCTTGTTTCGAAAGACGGTCAGCCCATGAAGCGTGAGTCGGACCTGATAGACGTATGGTTCGATTCCGGTTCCATGCCTTATGCACAGATTCATTATCCGTTCGAGAATAAAGAACTGCTTGATTCGCATCAGGTATATCCGGCCGACTTCATCGCCGAAGGTGTGGACCAGACACGTGGCTGGTTCTTTACACTGCACGCCATTGCTACCATGGTCTTCGACAGCGTATCTTACAAGACGGTTATTTCCAACGGACTGGTGCTCGACAAGAATGGCAACAAGATGTCGAAGCGTTTGGGCAATGCAGTCGATCCTTTCGCTACGATCGAGAAATATGGTTCCGACCCCTTGCGCTGGTACATGATTACCAACTCTTCGCCGTGGGACAACCTGAAGTTCGATGTGGACGGAGTAGAGGAAGTACGCCGTAAGTTCTTCGGCACGCTCTACAACACCTATTCGTTCTTCGCCCTTTACGCCAACGTGGACGGATTTGAGTACAAGGAAGCCGACGTGCCGATGGCAGAACGTCCGGAAATAGACCGCTGGATTCTTTCCGTATTGAATACGCTGGTGAAGAACGTAGATGCCTGCTATAACGACTACGAACCGACAAGAGCCGGACGTCTGATTTCCGACTTTGTCAACGACAACCTGTCTAACTGGTATGTCCGTCTGAACCGCAAACGTTTCTGGGGCGGAGAATTCACACAAGACAAACTGTCTGCTTATCAGACATTGTATACCTGTCTGGAGACCGTAGCCAAGCTGATGGCTCCTATTGCTCCTTTCTATGCCGATATGTTGTACATGGACCTGATTGCCGTAACCGGACGCGACAACGTAGTTTCCGTGCACTTGGCCAAGTTCCCGGTATGTCAGGAAGGCATGATCGACAAGGAGCTGGAAGCCCGTATGCAGATGGCTCAGGACGTCACTTCGATGGTATTGGCATTGCGCCGTAAGGTGAACATCAAGGTTCGCCAGCCGCTACAGTGCATCATGATTCCTGTAGTTGACGAGGAACAGCGTGCCCATGTGGAAGCAGTGAAGTCGCTCATCATGAACGAAGTGAATGTCAAGGAAATCCGTTTCGTGGACGGCGCAGCCGGTGTGCTTGTCAAGAAGGTGAAATGCGACTTCAAGAAGCTGGGACCGAAATTTGGCAAGCAGATGAAAGCGGTGGCAGCACAAGTGGCAGAAATGTCGCAGGAAGCCATTGCCGAACTGGAGAAGGCCGGTTCGTATACCTTCCATCTGGACAGTGGCGATGCGACCATCGAGACGAGCGACGTTGAAATCTTCAGCGAAGATATTCCCGGCTGGCTGGTGGCTAACGAAGGCAAGCTGACCGTTGCTCTGGAGGTCACTGTGACTGAAGAGTTGCGTCGTGAAGGTGTAGCCCGTGAACTGGTGAACCGTATCCAGAATCTGCGCAAGTCGAGCGGATTTGAAATAACTGATAAAATTCGGATCTGCTTATCAAAAAATCAGCAGACAGATGATGCGGTAACCGAATATAAAGACTATATTTGTAACCAAGTCTTGGGAACCTCACTTACGCTTGTGGATGAGGTAGAAAACGGTACAGAGTTGAATTTCGATGATTTCTCTTTGTTCATAAACGTTGAAAAGGAAGTGGCTAAGGCTTAAAAGAGAACCATATTAAGAACCCTAAATAAAATTCTAAAGCTATGGCAGAAAAGACAAGATACTCGGATGCTGAATTGGAAGAATTCCGCGCCATTATAATGGAAAAGCTGGAATTGGCACAACGCGATTATGATTTGCTGAAAGCAAGTCTGACAGGTGCCGATGGAAACGATACAGACGATACATCGCCTACTTACAAGGTGTTGGAGGAAGGTGCCAATACATTGTCAAAGGAAGAAACAACGCGTCTGGCACAGCGTCAGTTGAAGTTTATTCAAGGATTGCAGGCTGCATTGGTACGCATCGAGAATAAGACGTACGGCATCTGCCGCGAGACCGGTAAGCTGATTCCTGCTGAACGCTTGCGTGCTGTGCCTCATGCAACTTTGAGTATAGAAGCTAAAAACAACGGAAAGAAGTAAATGAGTAAAATTCTCACGAAAGGCCGGATAGCCTTGTCCGTTATATTTTCGGTATTGATCATTGACCAGATTATCAAAATCTGGATTAAGACTCACATGTTCTGGCATGAGAGCATCCGGGTGACCGACTGGTTCTATATCTATTTTACCGAGAATAATGGCATGGCTTTCGGCATGGAAATTTTCGGAAAATTGTTCCTGACCAGCTTCCGTATAGTTGCAGTGGCATTCATAGGATGGTTCCTGTACAAGTTTGTGAAGCATGGGATGAAGACCGGTTTCATTGTCTGCATTTCACTGATTCTGACCGGAGCTTTGGGGAATATTATAGACAGCGTATTTTACGGAGTCATCTTCAACGAAAGCACCCATGCGCAGATTGCATCCTTTATGCCGGAAGAAGGCGGATATGCGCCGTTGTTCTATGGTAAGGTAGTAGATATGTTCTATTTCCCTATCATCGAGACCGACTGGCCGCAGTGGATGCCATTTGTCGGAGGGGAACATTTTATATTCTTTAGCCCTATCTTCAATTTTGCTGATGCGGCCATCAGTTGTGGTATTATAGCTCTGCTGCTGTTCTATAGCAAATATTTGAATGATGCCTATCATGCTGTGACAAAAAAATCATGAAAGGAAAGATGCGGATTCGATGGTATAGTATTGCTCTGTCGGTTTTATGTCTGAGTGCTTGTCAGGTGAAAAGACCTGACACAGTGCTGCCAGATGCGACGATGGAGAATGTGCTTTATGATTACCACATTGCCAAGGCAATGGGCGAGGATATCCCCTACAATGACTCGTACAAAAAGGTGCTCTATGTAGAATCCGTCTTCAAGAAGTATGGCATCACTCAGGCGCAGTTCGATTCATCCATGGTGTGGTTTGCCCGCAACCCCGATGCCTTGACCAAGGTATACGAGAAAGTCAACCAACGGCTGAAAGCCCGGCGCGACGGCATCAACCACCTGATTGCCTTAAGGGAAAACCGTCCTAAGTCCTCCCGTCCGGGAGACAGCATTGATGTGTGGTTCGGACAGCGCATTTATCAGCTGACGGGCATGCCTTTGGACAATAAAGTTGCCTTTACCATACCTTCCGACTCCAATTTCCATAGCCGTGACACCTTGCGGTGGAGCGTCCGTTTCCAGATGCTGGGTAAAGCGGCGGATGTGCTTACGGCACCTGTGATGGGAATGCAGGTAGCCTACTCCAAAGATACGGTTATCAGCACCATGCTGCATGTGCTGAAGGAAGGTACGAATACGCTGACCCTGTATGCCGACACGTTAGGCGATATCAAGGAGGTCCGTGGCTTTGTGTACTATCCGAAACAGGAGGAAGCCGGCGACTTGCTTCTTGACCGGATTTCGCTGATGCGCTACCATGCGAAAGACTCCTTGCCGGCAATTGCAGCCGATACCTTGCAGGCCGATTCGTTGCGTGCCGATTCCTTGCGGAAAGACTCTTTGCCCAAAGCGAAGGACGATGTGCAGAAGCTGCAGGAAACGCCCTCGCAGCAGGAAGAACGCTCGGAAGAACGTGCACGTCCTCGTCCGGGCGTCAACAATGTGCCGGTTAGCAACAATACTTCTACCCTGAAGTCCGGACAGCGGTTGCAAAAAGCTACCTTAAAGAAGCAGAATGTGGTTCCTTTAAAAACAAGAATGCGAGAAGAATGAAAAGATTTGCCTCGCATTATTTGTTTCTACCAGGCTATGGCTATCTGAAGCAATATGTGGTAGAGGTAGACCAGGGATACGCCGTTCGCATCTTTCCGCTGAAAGAAGAAGTCGAAGACGTCGAATGGCTGCCGGGAGTCATTGCTTTGTTCCCCGAAGGGCCGGATGGCGAACTGGCATCCTATCTGTATTATCCTTTCGACTTCAACGCCATGCAGCCTGTCGCCGGAACTCGGCACAGACCACTGCGGTAGCGATGGCCACATTGAGCGACTCGGATGTTTCGCGGCTGACCGGATAGTTGGGGATATACAGCTTGCGGTTTACCAGTTGTTCTACATCGCGGCCTATTCCTTTCCCTTCGTTTCCCATGATGATGAGTCCGTGCTCGGACAGCGGTTGTTCGTAGATGTTTTTCCCGTCCAGGAAGGTTCCGTATACGGGTACGCCGTTCAGCGAGCGGATCAGTTCTGGCAAATCGGTATAGTGCACTCTGACTCGTGCGATTCCTCCCATCGTGGCCTGAATGGCTTTGGGGTTGTAGATGTCGGCCGTGTTGGGCGAACAGAAAATGTCTTCTATGCCAAACCAGTCGGCCAGGCGCACAATGGTTCCCAGGTTTCCGGGGTCTTGCACGTCGTCGAGTGCCAGGCAGAGTGAATGTTCTACGATTTTAGGGTCGGTCATGTACTGCGGCTGTTCGAATACGGCCAATACCTGTTGCGGAGTTTTTTGCAGGCTGGCGCGTGCAAGCTCTTCTTCCGTCACCTCTGTTATGTCCTGAATGTCCGTCAGATTCTTTTGCGAGGCAAGCCATTCGCGGGTGCCCATCAGGAAACGGCAGTCGAAGTGTCCTAACAGGTCTTCTACCAGCTTGGGGCCTTCTCCCAGAAATACGTTTTCTTCTTTGCGCTTTTTCTTTAACTCCAGCGAATGGATATATTTGATGCGATTCTTGCTTATTGCCATTTTTGTTTCTGTTTCGGTTAATTTGATATGGTTTTGACACAGCCACGTATCCTATTTTCGTGAAACAAAAATACGGGATATTTTTCAGATAATCAAAAACTGTGAACTCTTCCGGCGTTTTTTCTCTGATATGAAAAAATATACTATATTTGTAGGCGTTTTTTTATGCGCCACCTTGATTGACTCCGGAATGAAAAAAGTCTTACGCCTTGCACTGTATGCGGCCATTGTTTTGTTAGGGGCTTCGTGCTCTTCCACCAAGTATGTGCCGGAAGGTTTCTATTTGCTGGACGAGGTGCGCATACATACGGACAACAAGGATGTAAAGCCTTCCAGCCTCTCTCTTTATGTCCGGCAGAATCCGAATGCCAAATGGTTCAGTCTGGTGAAAACCCAGCTTTATGTTTACAACATGTCCGGCCGCGACAGTACGCGCTGGATCAACCGCATATTGCACCGAATGGGAGATGCCCCGGTCATTTACAGCGAGGATGAAACCGAGCGTACAAGGGACGAGATAGGAAAAGCAGTGCGCAACATGGGCTATATGGGCGCCACCGTTGCCGCGGTGCCGAGCTACAAAGGGAAGAAAGTGAAGCTGACCTATCGGGTGACGACGGGCAAGGCTTACAAGGTGCGTACGCTGAACTATGATATCCCTGATGAAAAAATCAGGAACTATATGCGGCAGGATTCGGCAAAGACGTATCTGAAAGAGGGAATGCTTCTGGATGTGAATTTGCTGGATCTGGAGCGGCAGCGCATTACGGACAACCTGCTTCGGAACGGTTATTATAAGTTCAACAAAGACTACCTTACCTACACGGCCGATACTGTCAGAAATACTTTTCTGGTCGACCTGACGCTGCATCTGTCGCCATACAGGGGAAGCGGCGACGGACAGGCACAGACGCACCGGCAATACACCATCGATAAGGTCAATTTTGTGACCGACTACAATGTGCTTCAGTCTTCGGCCTTGAGCAGTATTGAGGTAAACGACTCCGTGCACTACAAAGGCTATCCCATTTACTATAAAGACAATCTCTATCTGCGGCCTCGGGTGCTGACCAACAGTTTGCAGTTTACTCCGGGCAGCCTGTACAATGAGTACGACGTTCAGCGCACTTATGCCAACTTCGGGCGTTTGCAGGCACTGAAATATACGAATATCCGCTTCTTCGAGGTCCAGCGGAACGACAGTGCTTTGCTGAACGCTTATGTGATGTTGACCAAGAGCAAGCATCAGTCTGTTTCGTTCGAGCTGGAAGGAACCAATTCGGCGGGCGACCTGGGTGCAGCCGCTTCCGTCTCTTTCCAGCACCGCAACCTGTTTAAGGGCTCGGAACTGTTTATGGTCAAGCTGCGTGGGGCATACGAAGCTGTGTCCGGTCTGCAAGGCAGTTATCGTGACGAAGACTATACCGAACTGGGTGCCGAAACGACCATCAACTTTCCGCGTTTCCTTTTCCCGTTCCTGTCGTCCGATTTCCGTAGGAAGATAAGGGCCAGTACGGAGTTCGGCTTGCAGTATAATTATCAGTTCCGTCCCGAGTTTACCCGTATCGTAGCTTCGGGCAGCTGGAGCTACAAGTGGGGAATGCAGCAGAGCAACATGCAGCATCGCATCGACCTGCTCGACATCAATTACCTGTACATGCCTTGGATTTCGCAGGAGTTCGAAGAGCAATATCTGGAAAAAGATGAAAACTATATCCTGAAGTACAATTACGAAGACCGGTTGATAGTCCGTACGGGCTATAGTTTTGTTTACAACAGTGCCGGGCGTGCCTTGATGAACAACACCTTGATAGGCGATTCGTATTCGGTACGTTTCAACATCGAGTCGGCCGGCAACCTGTTATATCTGTTGGGACGTACGGTAGGCATGAAGAAGAACGAGAACGACGAGTATACGTTGCTCAACATCCCGTTTGCCCAATACGTGAAGGGAGATATTGATTTTGCCAAGAATATCATGATCGACAATCGCAACTCGCTGGCCTTCCATATTGGTGGCGGCATAGCGGTGCCCTATGGAAATGCTACCGTAGTTCCGCTGGAGAAACGCTATTTCTCGGGAGGTGCCAACAGCGTGCGTGGCTGGTCGGTGCGCAATTTAGGACCGGGTTCTTTCCCCGGCGACGGCAATTTCCTGAATCAGACAGGTGACATCAAGCTCGATGCCAGCATCGAATATCGCACCCGCCTGTTCTGGAAGTTCCGGGGCGCGGTGTTTGTCGATGCCGGAAACATCTGGACGTTGCGCGATTATAAGGACCAGCCCGGAGGTCAATTCCGCTTTAACAAGTTCTATAAGCAGATTGCGGTGGCATACGGATTGGGGTTGCGCCTCGATCTGGACTTTTTCGTGTTGCGTTTCGATGGAGGTATGAAGGCGGTCAATCCCGCCCAGGGGGCAGAGCGTTATCCCATTATCCATCCCGATTTCGGCCGCGATTTTGCCTTCCATTTTGCCGTAGGTTATCCCTTCTGATTTTTCCCAGTTAGGAAATTATTTTTTCCCAGTTAGGGAATAATTTTTTCTTAGTTAGGGAATATTTTTTTCCCAGTTAGGCGTTTTCCGTGTAATCCGTGCCTGAGAAAAGTTGCAAGCAATACTCGTGGAAGTTGCAAGCAATACTCGTGGGAATTACATGTAATACTCGTGGAGATTGCTTGTAATACCCGTCGGCTTTCCTTTCACAACCCGGCAGCATTGCTTGTTAATCTCGGCGACATTGCTTGTTACGGTCGACAGCATTGCTTGTTACGCCGGCTAACTACCTATATCGCGCGGCTAAAGTAGGTAGTTACGGTCGCCAAGTGGCACTTTGAGAATGAAAAGTGAATAATTGGAAATGAATAACGTGGGTGAAAGATGGATACGCGGACGACGCTGAATGGGCGGATTCACACGGATAAAAATAAGAAAAGGGAAAAATGGGTTCACGCTTTCAACAGGAAAAATCTGCGCTGATAATCAGTGATATATGGTGAAAGATAAGTTTCACGTTCATTCAATTAAAAATTAAAATCCGCGTTCATCCGCCCATTCCGTGTCGTCCGCGTATCTATCTTTTCGCCTATCTGCCTTCACCGCAACACGCTAATTCTTAAAAGATTATGGTGAAACTTCACCCTATAAACGCCGTGAAACTCTGTGCTTTCTGTGGTGAGTCGGAAATAAAAAAATCGTATCTTTGCCACCAAAATAAATTCACCGACATGAAACTGACGCATTACCTCCTCCTGTTGCTCTGCTTGTGCTGCTTGTCCTGCGGCTCGCGCACGGACTATCCCAATCTGCTTGTCAAGGCGGACAGCCTGATAGATGCCTGTCCCGACAGTGCCTTGACTCTGTTGCATAGCATCCCTCCTTCGGCTCTGGAAGAGGGCGACCGCATGCGTCACCGGTTGCTGACCGTGGAGGCGGAATGCCGCAACGGACAGATGCCGGCCAGCGATTCATTGCTGTTGCCGGTCATCGACTATTTCCATCGTACCGGTGATGTCTTTTGGGAAGCGCGGGGCGAGTACAACCGAGGATATATTCTCCATAAGCTCCGGCAAAGTGGACAGGCCTTGGAAATCTTTCAGCGAGTAAAGATACAGATGGAACAGTGTGGAAATACCTGGTGGTTAGGGCGGACGTATGGAAGGATGGCCTATATCTATCACAACCAAGGAATGTTCTTCCAAGCCGATTCCCTTTATAAGGAAACGGAACAACTGGCCGTACAAGCGGGAGATACTGTATTGTGGCTTGAAACTTTAGAACGGCGGAGCATTCATTTAATAGCTATGGGGGAGGAACATTACCGGGAAGCGGAAACGCAATTACTGAAGGCTTGCCAATTGGCTCAGCAGAAAGGGTTTGGAAAAAATCAAAGCAGTTGTATGTTGACCTTAAGCCAATTGTACAGTTATATGCAAGATGGAGAGCAAGCTTTGCAATATGCTCGGGAAGCTTTGAATTTGAATGTGGATACTACAGAGATGTTTGTGGCCTACCTCCTAATTGGTGAAGCTTATTATAAGTTAAATCGTTATGATTCGGCTGTGATTTGGATGGAAAGAACGATAACGGATAATTCGTCTTTGCCTGTTCGCTCGGCGGCCTACATGCGTTTGGCGGATATTGCCGAAGAACAGGGGGATGCGGAAAAGGCGTTGGCCTATCAGAAGAAGTATCAGCAGGCTGAGACTGAACTGACAGAACAGTCGCAGGTAACCGAAATCCGTTTGACAGAGCAGGCGCAGACACATCGGCAGGAACAGTCGCAAATGAAGCAGCTGATTCTGATTTGTCTGGCGGCAATTGGTGCATTGGCCGTTTGCATTGTGCTGTTGTTGGGACGACGAGCCAGAGAGCGGAAACGCCTTCGCGGGCAGATGGATGCACTGATGAAGTTCTGGTGGAGGGAACATCGGGTGCTGTTGTCAGCAGCCCCGTCAGTGGTTGAGCCGGGAATCCTCTTACTGCCTTTCAATGAACCGAAAGAGGTGCACCCTCTGATCGATTTTGACGACTTGGTCGGTCATCTTCGCGAAACGGAACTATATGCCAAGGTGACCCGTATTCTTTCTTATCACCAATCCTACAACGATTATGAAGAACATTTCACGGTAGAAGATCAGAATGAACTGCTTAACCTGATTAACCGTTTTACGGACGGTTTCATTACCCGTCTGGAAAAACAAGTTTCACTTTCCGAAAAGGACCTTCGATTTTGTGGTCTCCACTTGTTAGGCTTGTCCACACAGGACATCGCCATTCTGTTGGAAAAAGACCGTTCCGGTGTATATAAACGTCAGAAACGTCTCCTGCATCAATATTTCCCGGATGCAGGCGATGAAAAGTTGGAAAAGGTGTTGAAAAGCATCAAATAGCCCCAGTTCCACACCTTTTCCACACTTAAAAGTTTGTGGAAAACTGAAAATTCCACAAAAATTCCACAAATCCAGTGCTTTCAGACAGTTAATTTTGGGGTATTAAAAGCTCTAAAAAACATAGTTAACATGAAAGCATCGATTCTATTTTTATTTTTTTTATGGATGGGTACATTGCCCTTCTATACCAGGAGCGTGAATGCCTCTTCTACCACAATAATTACCGATAAGGGGAAAAAAGACAAAAGCTTAGTCAATAAACCGGCTCGTGTTTTCCTTTCTATGGATGATTACATTTGTAGTGAGGATCAATGGGTTTACGTTTATGGCTTTAAGGGGTGGATTTCCGGAAATGAAGAAGCTTTTTTTGATTCAGTATATGTCCCTAAAGGACAACATCACGCAGAGTTTGAATTAAACATTCCATGTACATTAGATGCTCGATTGTTTTTTTCCAAAAATGGGCCAGATAGGGTTTCATTCGTGATAGAACAAGATTCTTGTTTATCCCTATATGTAGATGAAGAAACACCGCAATATAACGGTTATTGTATAAAGGCTTCAAAAGGAGGCTGTCTGAATAATTTTTTGCATGAATTGGGAGAGGAGCAAAAGAATTACCGTAGGAAGTGCAAAGAATTGGCAGAAAAAGAATCATTGGATAGTATTGAGATTTATAGCAAGAAACGACTGGAGCGTTTGGAAAAAGTGATGGATGAAGCCACTGATTACCCAATACTATACGAATGTTTTGCCATGATTAAATATGGACTTCAAGGAGCAAAGCCGACAAACATGAGTGAAATGTTTAAAAAAGCCGCTCAGAGGTTTGATTGGTATTATGGACTCAAATCCTGGTATTCGCCCGATTCAATCCGTCGTCCATCTTTAGAAGCTCAGAGAGTTGCCAATCGTTTTAAGGAACTGAATAGGAAGAAACGTGAGTGTGAATTATTGAATAAAGAAACTGGTGCTTATATGGAGTTGGCTTTTCAAAATGCAGAAGGACAGGAAATAAGTACCAAAGGTTTGTCTCAACCTTATGTATTGGTTGACTTTTGGGCCAGCTGGTGTAAGCCTTGCCGGCAAGAAATTCCTTATATTCAGCAAGCCTTGTCTCAGTATGGAGATTCATTAGCCATATATGCGGTTTCATTGGACAACAATCGGGATAATTGGCAGAAAGCCATTCAAGAAGATAACACTCAATCTTTTATACAGGTTATAGGGACATTGCGAAATGGTTCCCGTACCCGTTTATTGCGTCAATTGGATATCAAATCCATCCCGACCAATTTCTTACTGGATAAAGAGCGTCGCATTATAGCCAAGGATTTGCGAGGCGATTTATTGATACAGACAGTTGATAGTTTAATGAAACAATGAAATATAATATTTAAGTAGCTTAATTCCTTAACTTTTTTGACTAATAGATTACAATCTATTTATAAACTTGCAAAATTAGAATTTTATAATTCCTCCAAAAACGGTGAATGGCTGACATGGCATTCAAGATTTATTTGATTTATATGAAATCTTTCCCCTATTATACCCAGCACGACCAAATGGACTGCGGTCCCACCTGCCTACGCATGGTGGCCGCCCACTACGGCAAGCGCTACTCGCTGGAAGGACTGCGTGAAAAGAGTTTCCTGACCCGCGAGGGGGTGTCGATGCTGGGCATCAGCGAGGCGGCGGAACGCATCGGGCTACGGAGCATCTGCGTACAGGTGGATTACGAACGGTTGAGGGAAGCGCCCCTGCCGTGCATCGTACACTGGAACCAGCAGCATTTCGTGGTGGTGTATCGCATGGACGGGCGGCACGTGTGGGTGGCCGACCCGGGAGCGGGGAAACTGAAATATACACAGGAGGAATTCTGTCGCTGCTGGTTCAGCGCGAAGAAGGACGGACTGGATACGGGCGTGGCGTTGCTGCTGGAACCTACTCCGGAGTTTTATGCGCGGGAGGACGACGGCGACGAGGGGGAGATGAGCAGAAAAGGATTTGCCTTTATGTACTCGTATCTGCGGCCTTACAAACAACTGGTAGGACAACTGCTGCTGGGACTGCTGCTGGGCAGCGGAATACAGCTGATGCTGCCTTTCCTGACACAGAGCGTGGTGGATTTCGGCATCAACAACCAGAATTTGGGGTTTATCTGGCTGGTGCTGGTGGCACAGCTGACGCTGACCTTCAGCAGTTCGGCGGTAGAGTTCATACGGGGCTGGATTCTGCTTCATCTGGGCACGCGCATCAACATCGCCCTCATCTCCGACTTCCTGGCCAAACTGATGCGCCTGCCGATGGGTTACTTTGACACGAAGATGACGGGCGACATCCTGCAACGCATCAATGACCACACCCGCATCCAGAACTTCCTGACGGGCAGCAGCCTGAGCGTGGTGTTCTCCACGTTCAACATCGTGGTGTTCGGGCTGGTGCTGCTGCTCTACAGTCCGCTGGTGTTCTTCATCTTCATGGCGGGCAGCGCACTCTACGTGGCCTATGTGTGGTTGTTCATGAAGAAGCGGGCAGAACTGGACCACAAGCGTTTTGCCCAGCAGAGTGCCAACCAGAGCAGCGTGGTGCAGCTGGTGACAGGCATGCAGGAAATCAAACTGAGCGCGTGCGAGCGACAGAAGCGGTGGGAGTGGGAACGGATACAGGCACGCCTGTTCCGGGTGAACATCCGGAGTCTGGCCTTGCGGCAGTATCAGGACTCGGGCGCGGTGCTCATCAACCAGACGAAGAACGTCATCATCACGGGGCTGGTGGCCAGCTTCGTGGTGCAGGGCGACATGACGCTGGGCATGATGATGTCGGTGCAATACATCATCGGGCAACTGAACAGCCCGGTGAACGAACTGATAGGCTTTGCCCGCGACATGCAGGACGCCCGCCTGAGCATGAACCGGCTGAGCGAGGTGCGCGACAAGCCCGACGAGGAACCTGCCGGGCGGGAAACGATGCGGGACATTCCCCAGGGGAAGGACTTGCGGGTGGAAGACCTGAGCTTCAAGTACGACCCGCTGGGCGAGGCCCCTACACTGGACCGTATCGGCCTGTGTATTGAGGCAGGACGCCAGACGGCCATTGTAGGTATGAGTGGCAGTGGGAAGACGACGCTGGTGAAGTTGCTGTTGGAGTTTTATCCGCCGGCAGCGGGCCGCATCATGCTGGGTGACATACCACTGGATGCCTACAGCGTGCGGGAGTGGCGGAAACGGTGCGGAGTGGTGATGCAGGACGGATTCATCTTCTCGGATACCATAGCGGGGAATATCGCTCCGGGGGTAGAGCATATTGATAAGGAACGCTTGTTGCATGCGGCACGGGTGGCGAATATACAGGATTTTGTCGCTTCACTTCCCTTGGGCTATAACACCAAGATAGGCAGCGAGGGACATGGATTGAGCCAAGGACAGAAACAGCGGATACTGATAGCCAGAGCTGTGTATAAAGATCCGGAATTTATCTTCTTTGACGAAGCGACCAATGCGCTGGATGCAAACAATGAACGGCGTATCATGGAGAATCTGCAGCAATTTTTCAAGGGACGCACATCGGTGGTGGTAGCCCATCGGTTGAGCACCGTGCGCCATGCCGACAAGATTGTGGTGATAGATCACGGCCGCATCAGCGAACAAGGCACGCACGAGGAACTGATAGCCAGAAAGGGACAGTATTATAGGCTGGTGAAGAACCAGTTGGAGATTTAGGACAGATGGAAGAGCAGGAAAAGGATATAGAATTGAGGAGCGAGGAAGTGCAGGAAATATTGACACGACCTCCGCATGCGCTGGTACGCTGGGGCATTACCGTGTTTTTCGGGTTACTGGCCCTGTTCTTTATAGGCGGGTGCTTTTTTAAATATCCTGATACGGTGGATGCTACTGTGACCGTCACGACCGAACATCCACCGGTATGGATAGTGGCAAGGGGAAGTGGCAAGCTGAAAGAATTGTACCGGCACGACCGGGACTCGGTGTATGCAGGCGATATCATCGCTGTTCTTGATAATCCGGCGGTTACGTCCGATGTACTGGCTCTGAAAGAAGAACTGGCCGGCTTTGCCATAACAGACAGTTGTGTGCTGGCCATGAAGTTTACGGAAAGGTGGGCGTTGGGCAGCATACAGGCAGCATACGCTTCATTCCTGAGAAACCTGACAGACTATCGCAACTTCCTGACGCTGGACCTTTACGAACAGAAAGTAGAGGCGACAGTGCGCGAACTGAATGAATATCGTAACTACATCGGGCATTTGCAACGGCAGGCAGAATTGGATAAACAGCAGAGTTCCATCGCTGAAACTGTGCACGACCGTGAAAAGGGATTGTACGAAGACGGCTTGACAGCCAAGGCGGAATACGAGAAAGCACAACAGGAACTGTTGTCCAAGCGGCAAGGAACTGAACAACTGATGACTTCGCTATCGACAGCCCGTATTCAGGAAGCGCAATTGGAACAAAGCATGATAGAGACAAAGATGGAGCGGGAACGTGAGAAAAACACGCAATTGACAGCCTTGAAAACGGCATTGGATGAACTGAAAACACAGATGGATGACTGGGAACTGTCTTTTCTGTTTGTCAGTCCGGCCAACGGAATATTGTCGTACAACGATGTGTGGCAGAAGAATCAGAATGTGAATGGCGGAGACAAAGTGTTTTCGATTGTAGCCGAGGACACGGGGGCCATTATTGGAAAAATCAAACTGCCGGACTCGGGATCGGGGAAAGTGAGGCCGGGGCAGCGGGTAAACATCAGTGTGACGGGCTATCCGTATATGGAGTTCGGCTTTCTGACAGGACAGGTACAGGCTGTGTCGTTGCTGGCTGACGAAGCCGGTACATATACGGTGACCGTCAGCCTGCCGCAAGAATTGAATACATCTTATGGAAAAACACTGGACTTTAGCGGTGAGCTGGCAGGAACGGCACAAATACTGACAGACGAAAGAAGCGTTACCGCACGTCTGCTAAGCCCGTTGCAATATTTATGGGAAAAATACAGGTAAGAAAAAACACCGTCAAAACAATAAAGTTTCGCCGGGTACAGCCTTCCCGCATAGAAATGTGTGCAGGACTTGTGCTGTTACCCGGCGAAACTTGTATTGTTGTATTAGAATAATTAGCGGGCGGCGTAATAAGTGTTCACCATAGTAGCCTGGCGGGCAGTTGCTACGCCTTGTGCATCCAAGGTGACGTTCATGGCCTCTCCGTTGGGCAGATACATCTGTGCGGTGCCGTCGTTGTTCATTTGCAACAGTTCGGTGCTTACTCCGTCTGCTACAACGTTCCAGGTGTTAGCCTCTTTGTTGTAGACCAGTTCCATGGAGAGATTTTCTCCTTCTTTGGTAATGGAGTATCCGTTTTCGAGTGTCTTTACCAGATAATCCCCGTTTTCACCTTTCACTTTCTTAATGTCGCCTACGCTGGCCATCGGATTGCTGCCGCTCCAGAATTCAATGGAGTTAATGACAACTGCATCGGCCAGATAGCATACTCCGTACACAGGGATGATGTTGCATGCCAGATATACGAGTTCGTTGACAAATTTGTTGCCAATACTTTGATTCCAGTTGACCAACTTGCTATGCAAGCCGAATGAACCTACACAAGAACTTAAGAGAAAAGCACCGCAGATCATTACGGTAGCTGCCATTTTAAGATTGATTTTTTTCATAACGTAATCTTTTTAATACTGTGTGTTTAGGGAATAAACGTCCCTTGTCGAAGTTCTATTCCATTGCAAATATAGCATTTTTTGTGATAGTTGTATCGTTGAAGCTTCAAAAGAATATCATATTATATAAAAAAAGGCATGGACCACAACCGAAGTAAGCTGATGAAGAATCGAAAATCCTTCAGACCTTCTTGGGGTGGGCCATGCCTTTTCAGGACAGTTTCTTATACTTTTATACAGTGCCTGCTGTTATTTAGTCGAACAGGCTTCTGAACTTTTTGAATATCTTTTCTTTGATGGAAGTGTTGGGCTTGAAGTTGTCCGAGTTCTCCATTTCCTCCAGTTGTTTCTTTTCGTCTTTGCTCAAAGTTTCGGGAACGTATACGCTGATATTCACAAGCAGGTCGCCTGTTCCATATCCGTTTACGCTCGGCAGACCTTTGCCACGCAGGCGAAGCACTTTGCCCGGTTGGGTTCCCGATTCTATTTTTACTTTTACTTTTCCGTCGATGGTCGGGATCTCCACAGTTCCGCCCAGTGCTGCGGTAGGGAAGCTAAGCAGGAGGTTGTAGATCAGATCGTTTTCGTCGCGGATCAGTTCCTTGTCAGCTTCTTCCTCTATCAGAATCAGCAAGTCGCCCGGAATGCCGTTGTGCTTGCCGGCGTTTCCTTTTCCGCTCATGGAGAGTTGCATGCCTTCGGCCACTCCAGCCGGAATCTTTACGGTTACTACTTCTTCTCCGTAGACAATTCCTTCACCGCCACATTCCTTACATTTGTTTTTAATGATTTTGCCTTCACCGCCACAGGTAGGACACGTGCTGCGTGTCTGCATGGTGCCAAGAATTGTCTGCTGCTTGCGAATGACTGTACCACTGCCGTTACAGGTCGGACAGGTTTCGGTTCCGCCGTTTCCTTCTGCTCCCGTGCCATGGCAATGACTACAGGGAACATATTTCTTCAGCTTGAACTTCTTTTCTACTCCGGTTAAAATTTCTTTCAGATTCAGTTTAACCTTTACCCGCAGGTCGGAGCCGCGATAGCGACGCTGCTGCGCACCTCCGTCACCGCCGAATCCTCCGAATCCGCCTCCGAATCCGCCGTGGCCGCCAAAAATATCGCCAAACATGGAGAAGATATCATCCATTGACATACCGCCGCTGAAGCCTCCGAACGGTCCGCCGTTGCCGGCTGCTCCGCTTACTCCGGCATGTCCGAACTGGTCGTAACGGGCCCGTTTTTCCGGATTGCTCAATACGTCGTAAGCTTCGGCTGCCTCTTTGAATTTTTCTTCCGCTTCTTTATCGCCCGGGTTTTTGTCCGGGTGATATTGGATGGCTTTCTTTCGATAAGCCTTCTTTATTTCGTCTGCAGATGCTTTTTTGTCAACGCCTAATACCTCGTAGTAATCTCTTTTTTTCATATTACTTAAGTTTCGCAAGTGTCATTTTTATTCTCCGACTACCACTTTGGCATGACGGATAACTTTGTCATTTAGAGTATAACCTGTTTGAACGCAATCCAAAATCTTTCCCTTCAGGTTTTCTGTGGGAGCCGGAATGACGGCGATTGCTTCATGGAAGTCTGTATCGAGTTCCTTTTCCTGGGTCTCGATGACTTTTACTCCGTTCTGTTCCAGTACCTTCATGAATTTGTTGTAGATAAGCTCAACGCCTTCTCTGACTGCTGCTACATCGGTGGCAGTCTCGATATTCTTAAGGGCACGCTCAAAGTCGTCGACAATAGGCAGAATGCTGCTGATGCTTTTTTCTGCTCCGTTCAGGATGAGTTCGGCTTTCTCCTTCATGGTCCGTTTGCGGTAGTTGTCAAATTCGGCCGACAGGCGCAGATATTTGTCTTTTTGCTCTTCGAGCATGTGCTGGGCTTTTTCCAATTCCTGAGCCAGCTTTTCCTCGTTACTCATGGAAGCGTTTTCTTCCTCACGAACTTCATTCTGATCTGTTGCAACCTCTTCCTGCTCGTTAGGGCGGGCATTCTGAGTACCCAGATTCTCTTCTCTGTTGTTTTCTTTTTCTGGATTCATATTGTTATTATGCTTATTGTTTCTGTAATATTTTTTATCTTTCATCGTTTCTAAGGTTTAAGTTTTGCATTTTCTTAATTTCTGTTCCTACAAAAACTTTGCCAAAAATGCTTTTGTACAAAAACGCTGCAAAGTTAACACTTTTATGCCAGATTGACAGCGTTTCTCTGTTTCTATTCCTGAAATAATCGTATCTTTGCCGGCAAAATGAATGAATATAGGGTATTAGCTCGTAATTTGTAAATAAATTCAAAGATAGGAAGATGATTACAGTCTCGAATGTTGCAGTGCAATTTGGTAAAAGAGTGTTGTTTAATGACGTAAATCTGAAGTTTACGAACGGTAATTGTTATGGTATAATTGGGGCGAATGGAGCCGGAAAATCTACTTTTTTGCGGACGATATCCGGGGAGCTGGAGCCAACAAAAGGCTTGATTACATTGGGACCCGGAGAACGGCTTTCCGTTTTGAGCCAGGACCACTTCAAGTGGGATGCTTTCACGGTGATGGACACTGTGATGATGGGGCATACTGTCTTGTGGGACATCATGAAGCAGCGCGATGCATTGTATGCCAAGGAAGACTTTACCGACGAGGATGGATTGAAGGTTTCCGAACTGGAAGAGAAATTTGCCGAACTGAACGGATGGAATGCCGAAAGTGACGCTGCGGCTTTGCTGAGTGGCCTGGGCATAAAGGAAGACAAGCACTATGTGATGATGGGCGAACTGAACAATAAGGAGAAGGTGCGTGTGATGTTGGCGCAGGCCTTATATGGAAACCCTGACAACTTGCTGCTTGACGAGCCTACCAACGACTTGGATATGGAAACGGTCACCTGGCTGGAAGAGTATCTTTCGAACTTTGAACACACGGTGCTGGTTGTCAGCCACGACCGACATTTCCTGGATTCGGTTTGTACGCATACGGTGGACATCGATTATGGTAAAATAAACCTTTTTGCCGGTAACTATAGCTTCTGGTACGAGTCCAGCCAGCTGGCGCTTCGTCAGCAGCAGAACCAGAAGGCCAAAGCTGAAGAGAAAAGAAAAGAGCTGGAAGAATTTATCCGTCGTTTCAGTGCCAATGTGGCCAAGAGCAAGCAGACGACCAGCCGTAAGAAGATGCTGGAGAAACTGAATGTGGAAGAAATCAAGCCTTCTTCACGCAAATATCCGGGCATTATTTTTACGCCGGAACGTGAACCGGGCAACCAGATTCTGGAAGTGTCGGGCCTGACGAAAACGTTGGAAGACGGTACGGTACTGTTCCGCGACGTGAACTTCAATGTCGAGAAGGGAGACAAGATTGTCTTTCTGTCCCGCGATCCGCGTGCGATGACTGCTTTGTTTGAGATCATCAACGGAAACATGAAGCCGGATGCCGGACGTTACAATTGGGGTGTTACCATTACTACGGCTTATTTGCCGCTGGACAATACGTCGTTCTTTAATACTGATTTGAATTTGGTAGACTGGCTGAGCCAATATGGCGAAGGCAACGAAGTCTATATGAAGAGTTTCCTGGGCCGTATGCTGTTCTCGGGCGAAGAGGTGCTGAAGAAAGTCAGTG
The DNA here is from genome assembly GCF_900108345.1 of Bacteroides ndongoniae. Taxonomy (GTDB): domain Bacteria; phylum Bacteroidota; class Bacteroidia; order Bacteroidales; family Bacteroidaceae; genus Bacteroides; species Bacteroides ndongoniae. The sequence goes on from NZ_FNVV01000014.1 coordinate 185,558, forward strand.
TGCTGTCCGGAGGCGAGAAAATGCGTTGTATGATTGCCCGTATGCAATTGCGTAATGCAAACTGCCTGATACTGGACACTCCGACCAACCATCTGGACCTGGAATCCATTCAGGCCTTCAATAATAACTTGAAGATTTATAAGGGCAACGTTCTTTTCTCTTCTCACGACCATGAGTTCATTCAGACAGTTGCCAACCGTATTATAGAGCTGACGCCCAATGGCATCATCGACAAGATGATGGAGTATGATGAATACATCACGTCAGATCATATCAAGGAGCTGAAGGCACGTATGTACGGTGCCTGATAGGAAAATGAAGAATGATTAATGGTTAATGATGAATGAAGAATGATGAATGAAGAATTGACTTGTCATTTACCATTAACCATTAATCATTAACCATTTGCCATTCTTCATTTTTTTCATTCTTCATTTTTTTTATTTTTTCTGATAGATCAGCTTGTCGTTATTGTTTCCGAACAGGTTGTCTCCTAAAGTTGTGATGCTGTTGCCTGTTGCTACGACGTGGCGCAGATTGTCACAGTCCATAAAGGCACCGTATTCGATGGCCGTCACGCTGGCAGGAAGCATCAGTGTTCCGCACAGGCGGGTACAACCACTGAACGCACGCTGACCGATGGTTTTCAGCCCGTGTGGCAGCTTTATATTCAACAGATACTTTTTCTGTGTAAAGGTATAATCGGGAATGGCAGTTGCATTGCACTGCGTCAGGTCGATGGAAACCAGATTGGGCATATAGTCCCGTATCAGTGTAAAGTCTGCTTCGTCCAGTTTTCCCTCTACGGTCAGGAAGTTCACTTCTTTGGGCTGGATGCCTTTTTTTACCAGTTCGCTTGCCAGGCTTCCCATGGCACCTACTTGCACGGTAATGCCTAAGGGCTCTCCTTCGATAAAGGCAAACGTTCCCCAGTTGTCTTTTACCCTGTAGGTATCGCTGCATCCCAGCGGCACAAAAATGGCGGTTATGCTATCGGCCAAGGCCTCTTTGAGCAGATTGGGAGGTGTCTTTTTGCGTATCTGGCAAATCTTCAGGTTCTTGCAGGCCTTGAACGCCGCATCCTCTATGTTTTTAGTCTTATCGGACAGAATTACGCGGGTCAAAGACTCTTTCCCGACAAAAGTGGTATCGTTGGTTTGCTTGCAGAAAGCGTAGGCAGGAATACAATTGGCCGGATAGATGTAGAAACGGTCGGGAGAAGTGCCGTTTTTGCCGGCATACATGCTGATGGAGGCATTCGATATGTCCAATACCGTCAGTTTGCTGAATCCGTCTCTCAGATAGCGGAAGTCGATGGCGTTCAATTTGCCCTGAAGCGTCAGGTAGGTTATTTCGTTGGCTTCATTTTCTTTGATCAGTTCGGTCAGTGTACCTGCTTTAGGGACATAATATGTTTTTTTTTGTTGCGCGGAAACAGTCAGTGTAATTCCTAATCCGACAACAATGGAAAGGATGCTCTGTAATTTCATGTCTTAAGTGATTTTTTTATAGCTTCAAATATAGAAAAGATTGTTTAAGTTGAGGTGAACTTTTTTCTTTTTATTGTTACTTTTGTCGGATATTAACCTATTTTATTATGAAGGGTATGACCGAAATGAATTGCAGTGAAAAGAGTGGAGTGCCATCGGCCGGTGCCACCTGGAAGCGGTTTGCTAAAATGGTGTTTGATATTTTGTTGTTCTTGTTTGTCTTTTTGTTGACTTATTCTGTTCTCGGGCTTTTGTTTTCCGTCTTCTTTGCTGAAGAAGGAGGGGTGGGGCAGCAGTGGTTGACTGTAATAGACGAGTTGTTGCTATTGTTGGCCTCGCTGTTTTCCGCATGGCTTGTGTTGCGTATGCGTGGTCTGCCTTTTTCGGCGTTGGGATTGCATTTCAGGGGATATGCGAAGGACTGGTGCAGGGGAATGCTGTTTGCCGTTGCACTTTATGCGATAGGCTTTGGCGTCAGCTTGTTGGCAGGCAGTGTGGAAGTGGTTTCGGTGTCGTTCCGCCCTGATTCATTGCTTGTTTCGTTGGCCTTTTTTGCTATTGTTGCCTTTTTCGAGGAACTGACATTGCGTGGCTTTGTGCTTGGCCATATGCTCGATTCGGGGATGAATAAATTCCTGGCCCTGTTTCTTTCGTCCGTGCTGTTCTCGTTGTTCCATTTTGCCAATCCGGATTTTTCTGTTTTGCCATTCCTCAACATCTTGTTGGCGGGGATGATGCTGGGAGCTTCTTATATATACACCCGTAATCTGAGTTTCCCGATTGCTGTGCATTGGTTCTGGAATTGGTTGCAGGGGCCGGTGTTGGGCTATGAAGTAAGTGGCATCCGCTTTGGCGAAAGCCTGCTGAATCTTCGCCTGTCGGCAAATGAATGGATGAACGGAGGAGACTTTGGCTTTGAGGGCTCTTTGCTTTGTACATTGCTGCTGATTGCGGGAACCTTTATCATCATGAGAATGGAGAATTGAAAATTGAAAATTGATAATTGATAATGGATAATGGAGAATGACCTGCGGATGAACAGGAAATAATTCTCAATTATCCATTATTCATTCTCCATTCTCAATTCTCCATTCTCAATTATCCATTCATTCCTTTCATTGTAAGCTGTATTCGTTTGCGCTCCAGGTCGATATTAAGAATCTTCACCCGTACGTGCTGATGAATGCTGACTACTTCATTGGGGTCGGAGATGTAACGGTCGGCCAGTTGGGATAGATGGACCAGTCCGTTTTCCTTAATGCCGATGTCGACGAATGCTCCAAAGTTGGTTATGTTGCTGACGATGCCCGGCAGCTCCATGCCGACTTGCAGGTCGTCTATGGTCCGAACGTTTTTGTCGAATTCGAATACTTTAATCGGGCCTCTGGGGTCGCGTCCCGGCTTTTCCAACTCCTGCAGAATGTCCTGCAAGGTAGGCATTCCGACGGTGGGAGTGAGATAACGTTCAGGCTTGATGTTTTTTCTCAGTTCTTTGCTGGCTATCAGTTCGCTTACGTTGCATCCCAGGTCTTTGGCCATTTGCTCGACGATGCAATAACTTTCAGGGTGTACGGCCGTATTGTCCAACGGATTCTTCGCATGGGGAATCCGGAGGAAACCGGCACACTGTTCAAAAGCCTTGTTTCCCATCCGGGGCACTTTCAGCAGCTCCTTGCGTGAAGTGAAAGCACCGTTTTCTGCACGATAGTTGACGATGTTCTGTGCCAGCTGTGGTCCTAATCCGGAAATGTAGGTAAGCAGGTGGGTGCTTGCGGTATTCAGGTTGACTCCTACCAGATTGACACAGCTCTCTACTGTCTGATCGAGCGATTTCTTCAGCTTGCTTTGGTCTACATCGTGCTGGTATTGGCCTACACCGATCGATTTCGGGTCAATTTTTACCAGTTCGGCCAGGGGGTCCATCAGGCGTCGGGCAATGGACACTGCTCCCCGGACAGTTACGTCGTAATCAGGGAACTCTTCACGGGCTATTTTCGAAGCCGAATAGATGGAAGCACCCTGTTCGCTGACGACAAAAATCTGTATATCCTGTCTGAAGGTGTGCTGCTTAAGAAACTCTTCTGTTTCGCGGCTGGCTGTTCCATTGCCGATGGCAATGGCCTCTATCTTGTAGGTTTCCAGCATTTTCTGTACTTTGGCGAACGCTTCTTTGGGTTTGCTCACGGGTGGGTGAGGGTAGATGTTCTCGTTATGCAACAGATTGCCCTGTGCATCCAGACAGACAACCTTGCATCCCGTCCGGAAACCGGGATCTATGCCCATGACCCTTTTCTGTCCGAGGGGAGAGGCCAGCAACAGTTGACGCAGGTTTTCGGCAAATACCCGTATGGCTTCGTCGTCGGCCCGCTCCTTGCTCAGTGCGGCAAATTCGGTTTCGATGGATGGTTTCAGCAGTCGTTTGTAAGCATCCTGCACAGCCTGTGCCACTTGCTGCCCACATGCGTTGTTGCTGCGGACGAACAGGCGTTCCAGGCGTTCGGTGCATTCATCGTCATCTGGTCTCAGGCTGACTTTCAGCAGACCTTCCGCCTCGCCGCGGCGGATGGCCAGCAGCCGGTGCGAACTGCATCGTTTCAGTGGTTCGGAGCAGTCGAAGTAGTCTCTGAATTTGGCAGCCTCTTCTTCCTTTCCCTTGACGACTTTAGCGGTCAGTATGGCCTGTCTGGCGAAAGCGTTTCGGATGCAGTTGCGTGCCCGTTCGTTTTCGTTCACTTGTTCGGCTATGATGTCGCGTGCACCTTTCATGGCTTCTTCCACGTTCTTCACTTCTCCTTTTACGTAAGCCTCGGCTCTTTTTTCCGGGTTGGGTTCGCGTTGCAGCATCAGCAGGGTGGCCAGCGGTTCCAGTCCTCTTTGGCGGGCAATTTCTGCGCGAGTCTTCCGTTTGGGTTTGTAGGGCAGGTAGATGTCCTCTAAGGTTGCGCTGTCCCACGTTTCGTCAAGGCGCTTTTGCAGTTCGGCAGTCATCTTTCCCTGTTCCTCTATGGCGTGGACGATTGTTTCTTTTCTCTTGGCCAGTTCGTTCAGTTTGTCGTACTGAATCTGTATGGCTTCTATTTGCACTTCGTTCAGACCGCCGGTAACTTCTTTCCGGTAGCGGCTGATAAAGGGAATGGTCGCTCCTTCACTGAGCAGAGAGAGCGTTTTCTCGATTTGTTTTTCCGGAATGCCGAGGGTGGCCGAAAGCATCTGGTGAAAGGTCTGAGTCAATTCTTCATTTTTCATTTTCAATCACTTTTGGGTTGGGAAGTGAAGGAGTTAAGAAGTTAAGGAGTTAAGCCGATATCTAAGATAATTGAGAATGAATAATTGAGAATGGACAATGAAAAGTTATCAATTAACGGCCATTATCAATTTTTTTGTTACTAAACTATCGGCTTAACTTCTTAACTCCTTAACTCCTTTTTTTACTCCTTCAGGCAAAGTGCCCAAAAGTACGAAAAAAACTTCTATATTTGTGAACTTTAAAAACTTTATGTTATGAAGATTCGTGCATGTATTTTTGTGAGTATGTTCCTTCTGTCGGGGACACTGAGTGCCCAGCATGAAGAAGTAAAATTGAAAATCGTTCAGACCAGCGACATTCATGGCAATTATTATCCCTACGATTTTATTCTCCAGAAGGAGGCTGTGGGCAGCTTGTCGAGAGTACATAGTTTTGTTCAGAAAGAACGTGAGAGCTATGGTGATAATCTTATTCTGTTGGATAATGGAGACATTCTTCAGGGACAGCCTACGGCCTATTACTATAATTATATGGATACGGCTTCGGTACATGTGACAGCCGACATGATGAACTATATGGGCTACGATGCCGGAAATATGGGAAACCACGATGTAGAGACCGGACGGGCTGTTTTCGACCGTTGGACCCGCGATTGCCATTTCCCTGTATTGGGAGCCAACATCGTAGAGGTATCGACCGGTAAGCCCCATTTTAAACCTTACGAGGTGCTGGAACGGGATGGCGTGAAAATCGTAGTGTTAGGCATGATTACTCCTGCTGTCCCTGCGTGGCTGTCAGAGAACCTATGGCAAGGGCTGCGTTTTGACGACATGGAAGAGACTGCCCGTAAGTGGGTGAAGACGATTCGCGAACAGGAGAAGCCGGACTTGCTGATTGGTATGTTCCATGCCGGACAGAACGCGGTTCTGATGAGCGGTAAGTACAGAGAGAATGCTTCGGTGGAAGTCGCCCGCAATATTCCGGGGTTTGATATTGTGCTGATGGGGCACGATCATGCACGCGAGTGCAAGAAAATACAGAATGTGGCGGGTGATTCTGTCCTGGTGATAGACCCGGCCAATAAAGGAGTCGTTGTATCGGACATTGACGTAACGCTGCAAATGCAGGATGGCAAGGTGGTGAGCAAGCAGATTGACGGAAGGCTCTCGGCAATGGATGCGTATGAACCAAGTGCTGCGTTCATGAAGCAGTTTGCATCGCAATATGATACCATTCAGCAGTTTGTTTCCAAAAAGATAGGCCGGTTTACAAAGACGATTTCTACTCGTCCGGCATATTTCGGCTCTTCCGCTTTTGTCGATCTCATCCACACGTTGCAGTTGCAGATTGGGCAGGCCGAGATTTCCTTTGTGGCTCCTTTGTCCTACGATACCGAGATTAAGGCTGGCGACGTGTTTGTGAGCGATATGTTCAATTTGTACAAATACGAGAATATGCTTTATACCATGTGGCTTTCGGGAAAAGAGATTCACGACATGCTTGAAATGTCGTATGGGTTGTGGACAGCGCAGATGAAATCGCCTGATGACCATTTGCTGCTGTTGCGTGAAGAACCTCGTGAGGGAGCCGAAGATCGGGCCATGTTCCGTAACTTCAGTTACAATTTCGATTCGGCAGCAGGCATTGTCTATACGGTAGATGTAACAAAACCTGTGGGAGAGAAGGTGAACATTATCAGCATGGCCGATGGTTCTCCTTTTGACATGGGCAAGCGGTATAAGGTCGCATTGAATTCTTACCGGGGAAATGGGGGAGGAGAGTTGCTGACCAAGGGAGCAGGCATTCCTCAAGACAAGCTGAAGGAACGTATCCTGTATTCTACCGATAAGGATTTGCGTTTTTATCTGATGCAGTATATCGAACAGAAGGGAGTGATAGATCCTCAGGCTTTGGGACAGTGGAAATTCATTCCCGAAGAGTGGACGGTGCCTGCTTCCCGCAGAGATTATGAGTTGTTGTTTGGTCGTTAGAGTCAAGCGGGAGGGTGAATGAAGAAACCGCTTTCCTTTCGGCATTACACGGAAATTCACGGAAAGTTGCGGTGTCTTTCTCCTAAAAAAACATAAAACTGCATTCTGAGTACTACGCTCCCTACGCCCGTCTGGCTTTCAGATACTTACGGGAATAAGTACTCCGAAATCGGGAAACGGTTCCGAATATTTTGCTTTGTTTTGCAGTGGCCGCAGCAATGGTGCTGGCGGCCGGACTAAAAAACATGATAGTTGCTATGGAAACATCAACTGCAAAACACGAACCGTTCCTGATTTCCGAATTTCCGGACGTCAGGAGCAAAAAGCCCCGCGACATTCCCTTTGCCTGCTTCATCGGGCGCATACGCGGCGACGACTTCAAGGCGCACACACTGAACTACCGCCGACTGGCCGCGCAGCCGGACCGCAAGGCCGAAGCGCAGGCACTGAAGGGGCGCACCCCCTGTGTGGTAACGGCAGGCACCTGCCGGGGCGGACACGCCGTGCGCAACCTGACGAGCTACAGCGGACTGCTGTGCATCGACCTGGACCATACCGACGAACGTACGGACGAAATCGTACGCCGCGTCAGCACCTTGCCCTGGGTGGTGGCTGCCTTCCGCAGCATCTCGGGCAACGGCCTGAAGGTAGTGGCTCGCGTCAGTCCCGACGATGCCGCCCGCAACTACCGCGCCCTCTATGCGGCGGTGGGAAGTGCCGTGAGCAACTGTGCCGCCCATCCCTACGACGAAAAATGCCGCATCCTGACTCAGCCCTGCTACTACTCCTGGGACCCCGCTGCCTGGTATGCCCCCGAAGCCGAGGTCTTTCCCTTTGTACCCGCCGCCGAAGCGGGCAGCGATGCCGATGCGGCGGACATTTCCTCTCCGGTCCCCGCCGCCGAAGCCTCCGCACAGGGCGCAACGCCGGCTACCGCGCCGGGCTTCCTCGAACAGTTTGTCAGCGACTTCGAGCACCGTCATCCTTTCGTCCGGGGCGGACGAAACGACGTCGCACTGAAACTGGGGCATGCTGCCCGTCGTAAAGGTTTTTCGGCATCCGAACTGGAACGTCTCATCCAGGTCTTCAGTTACCGCCATGCTTCGGACGATTTTACGTCCGACGACATACGTTCGCGCGTACTTTCTGGTTATCAGTATGTTGACCAGCTTCCGCCGGCCGACGTTTCCGGTGCGAGGGCTCATTTTAGGGCTCAGGCTCACTATGAGCCTTCCCCACGGGGCCAGGCGGCAGCCGATGCGGACGATTTGTTGGAAAATAATGAAACGCTCATGTCCTCCGTCCCCCTCATTCCTGCCACGGTGTACGACACGCTGCCTCCGCTGCTGACACGATGCGTCGAGCCCGCCTGCAACGACCGCGAACGCGACTTCCTGCTGATGGGGTCGCTCAACAGTTGCAGTGCGCTGCTGACGGGTGTGCGCTTCGTCTATAAGGGAGTGGAACACTCGCCCCACTTCTACTTGGCCGTAGTGGCGCCCGCCGGTACGGGGAAGGGCGTGATAGCCTTCACCGCCTCGCTGCTCGATGCTACCGAAGACTGGTATGCCCGTTGCCGCGAGGAGCAGCAGGAGGCTGCCGACGAAGCACGTACCCTGTGGGAGCTGGAACTGGCCGAAGCACGCAAGCAGCAGCGCAAGCCCAACCGCGACCTGCGCCCGTCCAAAACCGTGCTGCAGTACTTCAAGCTGCCGGCCACCATCAGCAAAAGCCGGCTGATAGAGAGTCTGGCGGCTTCGGGACAGGTGGGTTGTGCCATGGCCACAACGGAGATGGCCACCCTGTGCGATGCCATCGGCACCGACTACGGCCACTTCGAGGACATCCTGCTGAAGGCTGCCCACCACGAAGAGGTAGGGTCGTCGTACAAGGTGGACGGGGCACCGCTCGTGGCACGTCGTCCGCGGCTGTCGCTCGTCATGTCGGGCACGCCCGAACAGTTCTGCACCTTTTTCCGTTCGCTGGAGTCGGGGCTCTACAGCCGCTTTGCCGTGTGCACCCGTCCGCCGGCAGTGCAGTGGGAGTCGTGTGCGCCCGCCGACGCACAGACCGACCGCTACAGCCACTTCCGCCGCCTGAGCGAAGAACTGCTGCCCATCCACCTGGGACTGCTGAAAAGCCCTACGCTGGTCACCTTCAGCCCCGAACAGTGGCGCGAGCATACGGCTTGCTTCAGCCGCCTGCTGGCCGATGCCCATGCCGAGGGGCGCGATGCCGTGCTTGGCATCATCTTCCGCCACGGCCTGCTGGCCATGCGTCTGGCAGCACTGTTCACGGCCTTCCGCAAGTGGGCCGATTTCCGCCAGGCGCCCGAGTACCGCTGCACGGACACCGACTTCCGCAACGCCCTGCTCATCACGCAGACGCTGCTGGAGCACAGCCTGCTGCTCAGTTCCACCCTGCCGGACAGCGCAAGGCCCGTCGTGGCGTTGCAACGTCCTCACCGGATAGCAGTCGTGCTGGAGTCGCTTCCTGCGAAATTCTCGTACAAACAGTTTGTCGATGCAGCTGTTCCCGCAGGCATTCCGCTAAGTTCGGCCAAGCGGATACTCCGCAAAGCTGTACAGTCGGAACTGCTTGTAAAAGAGGAAGATGGTTATCGAAAATCGGAATCTGCACCCGTGGGGAAGGCTCATAGTGAGCCTGAGCCCTAAAATGAGCCCTCGGCAGCTGCGGAACAGAGTCGCCGGATGGTGAAATTTCCGGACACCGGTTCGTTGCGAAGAAAATGGTTAATGATTAATGGTTAATGGTTAATGGTTAATGGTTAATGGTTTAGAGTAGTCTATCTATCGGCTTAACTTCTTAACTCCTTAACTCCTTAACTCCTTAACTACTAACCTCCTTCTAATTTCCTAAGCGGAAATATTCTTTGGATATTTCTGTTTGGCTATAAAACTTAAAAACTCAGAAACTTAAAAATTCAAACGCTATGAAACCCGAATTGATTCCCGACGAAGGAGCCGACCGCCCCTTCGTCATCCGGCCCTACCGTAAGGCCGAATTTGCCCAACTCTATTTTCCCAACCTCACGCCCCGCTGTGCGTTGCGCAAGCTCCACCGCTGGATAGAACGCAGCGATGCCTTGCGCCGCGCGCTCTACGAGGAAGGTCCTGAAGGACGCAACGAGCAGACCTTCAGCCGCCGTCAGGTAGAGTTGCTGGTTCGCCACTTCGACGAGCCCTGACGCCACACCGTTTGTTGTGTGCCGTTACAAACAATCCGACGCCCCGCCACAAGCAATGTGGCGGGGCGTTACGTTTAATGTGGTGCTTCCTCTATGAAACTCTGCGTACCTCTGTGGTTCATGCCTTTTTTTTTTACTTTTCTTTCTTCCTGTCCTCGCGCGCCTTTTCCGTGCGTTTGCTGATTCTATCTATCTCGCGGCGGATGCGCTTCAGTTCGCGCAGGGCGTTGTAGCTTACTTCGCGGTGTTCTTCGTTAATCTCTTTGAGTCGGGCCAGCATGGCGCGTAATTCGCGTAGTTCGTAGATGTCGGTGGTGGTTTGCTTTTTCGCTAACCAAAGATCGTTTTCTTCTTCGCGCAGCAGTCTTTCCTTTGCCTCTTCTTCGGTGATCCCGTAGCGTTTGGCCAGCTCTTTGATATCTAACTTTTTCCTCTGCTCTTCATATTTTTCATCGACTTTACAGTAATTGCCGCCTATGCCATAACTATATATACTCCTGCTGTCCTGTTCGTCCAGCATCCGCACGAACACTTCCAGTTCGTTTTCCAGCCGCTGGGAGTTTGTCCACAGTTCGTCCAGTTTCCATGCCTCAGTATTCAGCAGTTCGTCCACGGCCCGATATTGGCGTTCCAGTTCTTCTCTTTCCTGTTTGTGCTTTCTGCGCATACGGCGGTTCACAATGGCCAGCACGCCGACGGCCAATGCCAGCACAACCACCAGTGCCAGCACGATAATCAATGTCAGTGTCATTTTCAAGCTAAGTTTTTAAGTGTTTTCCGACTTCAAAATTGCAGTTGATACGTTTTTTCAAGGGTGCCGAAGTAAATAAACGTTAAACACCGACACCAGTTCGTCCAAGTAGCACCCGTCCCGACACCGGTTGTCCCACCCTTGTCGGAAAGTTTGCGGACCTTTGCTTTGTCCACTTCCGGAGATCATGGACGCGGTTGGTGCACACCGCTTAACTTACTGATTCAGAGGAAATGCCTACATCGGCAGGCCGGACAGGAGAAGGCTGCATCGGGCGGTTGTCATCCGCCGACGGTGATGCTCTCTGCAAACCGGTGGTAAAGGTACTGATTAATTTTGAATGTATGCCAACGCTACTTCCGTTTTTTTCAGTCCTTCCTGCCTTTTTCGCATCCTCCTCATCACCCGAAAAAACAAGAAAGGAGACTCGTATGTCTGTCACATTCAAACGTGTCCAGCGGAAGAACCCGCAGGACCAGGCCGCACCGGCCAAGTACTACCCCCAACTGGTGGTGTGGGGAAAACCGGCCACGCTGGAAAGCCTCTCCATCCAGATGAAAGAAAAAAGCTCGCTCACACTGGGCGACATCCAGAGCGTACTCACCAACTTCGTTTCCGCCATGCGGACGGAGCTCTACAATGGCCATTCGGTCAGCATCGACGGCTTCGGGGTGTTCAGCCTCTCGGCCACCACCGAAGGCTCGGAACAGCGCAAGGACTGCACGGCGGAAAAAATCAAGGCGGTACGCATCAACTTCCGTGCATCGAGCGCCATCCGCCCTAACCTGGACACCTCGACCACCCGCGCCGAAGAACGCATCGACTTCGTCGACCTGGACACCAAGCTTCAGGAACTGAACATGACGCCCGCCGACGGCACCGACGATGAAGAAACGCCCGGTGGCGGAGGTGGCGGTGGAGGCGGGGAGGATCCGCTGGGATAAACTCTGTTGAGGGATGAGGGTTGAGGGTTTATGGTTGAGGGTTTAAGGTTGAGGGTGTATAGACAATGCACACGAACCTGGCCCCGCCTTTCCCTCTGTGAAGCTCTGTGGTAGATCCTTCAGACGCGGATGACGCGAATAACACGGAAAAACATGGATTTTAATCTGCGATAATCTGCGTAATCTGCGTTGAAAGAAGTTTTTAGGCACGGATTAAAATTTTCCCCTCTGTGGAACTCTGTGTACTCCGTGGTGCCCTCCCTCACCCCTCAACCCTCACCCCTCAACCCTCATCCCTCAACCCTCATCCCTAAACCCTAAACCTTAAACCCTCATCCCTCATCCCTAAACCCTCAACCCTAAACCCTAAAGAACCATGCGAAGAATCGATTACATCGTCATCCACTGTAGCGCCACCCGTGAGGGCCACGTCCTCACCCCCGAGGCGCTGGACCAGGAGCACCGTCGCCGCGGCTACCGCATGACGGGCTACCACTACTACATCCGCCGCGACGGGACCACCGTCGTCACCCGCCCGCTGGAGCTTGCAGGGGCGCACGTGAAAGGCTACAACAAGCACTCCATCGGCATCTGCTACGAAGGCGGACTGGACGCCCAGGGCCAACCCAAGGACACCCGCACGCCCGAACAGCGCGCCGCCCTGCGCCTGCTGGTGGCCCAGCTGCTGCGCCGCTTCAAGGGCAACGTCCGCGTCTGCGGACACCGCGACCTCAGCCCCGACCTGGACCGCAACGGAACGGTCGAGGCATGGGAGTGGGTGAAGCAATGCCCGTGCTTCGAGGTGGCGAAGGAGATGTAGGGGAATGGAGAATGGATAATTGATAATTGAGAATGGAGAATTGATAATGGAGACAAGTGGGTAGTAAACGAGGACAACGAGGATTACGGGAACTTCGGCAGCTAAAGCCCCTCGTCAACTTGTCAACTCGTCAACTACTATCAACCGCAACGAAAGGAGGTGTGAAAATTATGGCTGTCAAGAAATCGACTTGGGATCTGATTATCAAGATCATCTGTGCTGTGGCAGGTGTGCTGGCCGGCGCGCTGGGCGTTCAAGCCGCTAACCTGCTGTAGGCCGCCCGCTAAGCGCGGAGAAGGCTGCTGTGTCAAAATAAGGTGGCACAGTCCGGCTCCCCTCCCTCCTTCCGGAAGGAGGGGGCCAAAGAAATGAATTATCTGACAAACAAAAAGTAATAGATTGGAAAAATATGAAAAGAAACAGAATAAAAACAATTTCCGTACTGATCGGCCTTCTGGCCGCTTTTCTGCATACGGCAACCCTGTACGGGCAGGACGTAACGCTTTCGCCTGCATTCCCGCCCGCCATTCCCCAGACGCCTGAGGTGACACGCCTGATAGGAATGCTCAAGTATCCGGTGAGCTACAATACCGGCTTAGTGAAAACCGAGATACCCATTTACGAGATAAAGCTTGCCAGCGGCTATACCCTTCCCATCAAGTTGGTGTACCAGTCTTCCGGTTTCAAGCCGGGCGAACGCAGCTTCGTGGGAGCCGGCTGGAGCTTAGTGGCCGAACCGCAGATTGCCCATGCGGTGAACGGACTGCCGGACGAGATGCCAGTATATGGGTTGTATATGAACAGAGGAACCAATATCTCGGCACGAGATACTTTACTTGATATCGCCTATGGCTATTATGATGCAGAACCTGACCAATATTTTTATTTATTACCCAACAAGGGAGGCAGTTTCTTTTTGAACCGTCCGGCCAATGACAATGCAATGAAAGAGTTCGTAACTGTCCCTTATGACCCTATCCGTATCGACAATTCTTCTGATTTGAAATCATTTGACATAACAGATACAGACGGTGTGAAGTATCACTTCATCCCGACAGAAGAAAGCACGACAGTCACTGAAACACGTGCCATCTCCAACATCGCCGTGTACAAGGCCAATAGCATCGTCACACCTCAGCAGGAGACCATCACTTTCAGTTACGAAGGACTTACGGACAATACCCCCTACAAGTACACGCTCCACAACTATGAACAGAGTGCCACGCTGGACATCATGTGTTGGGATGGGAATATAGGGCCGGATTATTGCCTGGAAGACGATCCTCCACTGGACGATTCGGCAGTCAAAGGGGTAACGTTGGTCCAACATGATGTGATGGGTTTGGCCAGTGGCGGTACGGACATGCGAATAACCGTGAACGATGTACTGCCAGGCAACGGACATACAAGCAACGGTCTGGTAGAACGGTGTAACAACCGCTCCACTAATTACTGGGAACAGCGGATTACTTCCCGCTACCCAAGCCGGATCACCTTCCCGGGCGGAAGCATTGAGTTTACTTATATTCGTGCGACCTTATACCTTACTGCCCAAAAAATTCTGAACAATATTGTGATAAAAGATTCCAATGATAACGTGATAAGACGCTTTCAGCTATTAAGTGAACCGATAGGAGAACGTCCCTGCCTGAACGCCATACTCCAATGGGAAAAAGACGGGAAATCATATCGTAAATACGGATTCACTTACTGGGATCGTACAGGCATGGCTTATGATTCACCTCAAGTAAACCCATGGGGTTATAGTACTTACTACACTTCAGGAAATACGCAAACCGACATTCCCCGCCTGTCATTCAAATTCTCGCTCTATTCGCCCGACGGTATCCCGAATGATTCACTTTTTTTCTGCTACGGCAGCAAAGATTACTACAACGACGGAGATGATTCACCCAATTTGCAATTCATGCTGAAGAAAGTGACTTACCCCACCGGAGCATACACCGAATTTTATTACGAGCCCAACAAGTTTGATGACATCCATCGGAAAAAGTCGGTCTCGAACGGCAGTCTGCGCATCCGTGAAATCAGGAATTGTCAGGAAAACGGCACGGCAGTTTCACGGCGACGATTCAAATACGGTCGTAACGAATGCGGAATAGGGCTTTCAGTACGCACGTTGGAAGATACCGACTTTATGACTTCCGCCATCCATACCACCTATTTTAAAATGCCTGGGTATATACATTGGAGAGAAGCCTACCATATGTACAAAGTGCAGCTTCATGCTCATCCGGTGGTAAACGACTTTTTAGAGTCTTCTGCTTCCATCGTGTACGATGTGGTAACGGAATATCGTGACGAAGAGGGAAAATGCGGAAAAACCGTTTACGAGTACGATTATAGCAAACTATCCTCCATACGCACCACTCGTACAGGAGGTAGCTTTGATCCGCTTGCCCCTTTGCTTTACCGGCAATCACACCGTAAGTTCCGTGATTGGAGTGTTGGACAGTTGATCAGGAAAAGAGATTATGACAGTACCGGAAAGTTGTTGCGCGAAGAGCGGCACAACTATAGGGAAAGGGAAGGGAAACAAGTGACTTATATGATATGCAATCCTGTACAAGTACACGAATTTAGCGGCCCCCGATTGACCTCATGGGAGAAAATACGCATCCTGAAATTGGGCGGAGTCCCCAATTCGGACGAAAGTGAAATTTATGAAAGCGGTTTTCCCGAGGATTATCTCTATGACGGCCGTACTTCTTTCAGAAGCGGACATATGGAACTGACAAGTACTACAACAAGAGAATTTGATGGTGAAAAGTTCTTCGAAACACATAAAGAGTACGCTTACAATGACCAATTACTGCTCACCCAGATTCGGACACGTCGCGATATGAACCAAGAACGTGTTGAGATGCTTTCCTATCCCGGTGATTTTACCGATGCGGCTTCCCGCTTCATGGTAGAACATAACTGGATTTCACCGGTTGTCAGACGTGTGATAACCGAAGGAGACGCACGGTACGATGTATACAATCCCTATCGCCTGTCGTCCGATATCCCAGTGATTGATCGCATAGAGACAGGAAAAGGCAACAACCCGCGTGAAGTACGAATCCGTTTCACGAGATATGACAGCGGCGGTAATCTTATAGAAGCTGTAAAAGACAATTCTACGTATCTGGCTTACATCCGTGCTTATGCGCAACATTATCCGGTAGCCGAAATAAGAGGAGAAAATGCAGATGCGATAAACAATGTGGGCAAATATGTAACAATTTCGGACAGCACCTCATTGGTCACCATGTGCTCTGCACTGCGCGAACAATTACGTGGCAAAGCCCAAGTAACTTCGTACACTTACAGACCATTCGAAGGTATCAGCTCGATAACTTCCCCTTCCGGTAATCTGAAATCGTTTATTTACAACGGTTTCGGCGAACTTGCGGCAGAACTTGACTATAACGGGCATCTTGAACGGAGTCACTCGTACTACTACAAAATGAGTTCGGGCAAAGTTCCAAGCGATACATACCATATAAGTGCCACCATTACCCCCCAACAATCGCGCTATTATCTGGGTACGCATACTTTCACCGTAACAGTCAGCGGTGGTAGCCCCGATTATACCTACCAATGGTTCCTGAGTGAGAAAGAAAATCCGCAATACCAGACACAGGTCAGTACAAGTAGCACTTTCAGTTACAAGTTCACACAGGTAGGATCGTACCAACTGGTATGCCGCGTGAGTGATTCGAATCACAACTCTTGTGAGGCGGTAGTTTCTTTTGATGTGGTAATGGACATGTCAGTAGCCTTCGATTACATAAACCATTTTGAAGAAGGTAACGAGCGGTTTATGGAAGCTGAATTCAATTGCCCAGTCGAAACCGACATGACTTTCTCTTTGGAATATGACACGGACACTTATAAAGGCATTACCTATTACATAACCGGAGCTGATGGTAAGAGCCATAAGTTTGTCAGGAAGGGGAAAGGTGCAGAACTGGTCACTGTACACTTGCCCCAAGGGAGAGCACGGGTTTACATTGTTTGCAATAAGAGTGACCGCACTTGTGCCCTTGGCATGATCAGTGCCACAGAAGGCATCACTTTCAAGTACCCTTATCATATCAATCTGGACATGTTTTAAAACGTTACAACAGCCATGAAGAAAAATCATTTATTCGTCTTGCTGCCCCTGCTTCTGCTGGGGGCTTCTCCGCTCCGCGTCTTTTCGCAGAGCGAAACAGAAAACTACGTATTGACGCGCACTTACCGCGAAGCGGGAAACACCGCTTCACAGTACATGGACCGCATCCAGTATTACGACGGACTCGGCCGTGAAAGCCAGCTCGTGCTGAAACAGTTTGCTCCCGACGGCTCCGATTTGGTCTCGGGAGTGCAATACGACAGTTTCGGACGCAAATGGCGGGAATCGGTTCCCGTCCCGTCAGCGTACAGTGACGGGCGTTTCGTGACCAGCCTGTTTTCGCGTGCCGCCCTGCTCACGGACGATGCCGCGCCTTACTCGGAAACGGCATATGAGCCGTCGCCGCTCGACCGCATACTTGCACAGACCGGCCCGGGAGCGGCCTGGCACAACGCCGGAAAGGCCCGGCACACCGAATATCTGGTGAACGACAACACTCCCGGCAGCCTGCTGTCCGCCTATCGCTATACGGCGGGAGAAGACGGAACCATCGGAACGCCCTCGCTATACGCCCCAGGCGAACTGAAGGTTACCCTCTCCGTCGGGGAGGAAAACGACAGCACGCTGACCTTCACCGACAAACGCGAGAAGACGGTGCTGACAAGGAGCCGCAACCGGGGCGTGAGCCACGACACCTATTACGTGTACGACGACTACGGACTGCTGCGGCATGTCCTTCCGCCATCCGCCGACGGAAACACCGACGCGACCACCCTGGCACGGCATGCCTACAGCTACCAATATGACGGGCGCAACCGCTGCATCGAAAAGAAGCTGCCGGGCTGCGAGACCGTACGCCTGATATACGACCGTGCCGACCGCCTTGTGCTGGAACAGAACGGCACGCAGCGGGCCGGCAACCGATGGACGGTGCATAAATACGACGCCATCGGAAGGCTGCTATACAGCTTCGAGCACACGGACGCGACGGACATCGCCACGCTGCGGACCCGCCTAAGCGGGATATGTGCCACCGAAAGCGACAGCGGGAACGATCCCTTGGGGATAGGGTACACGAACACGACGGTCGGCTGGGGCAGCGACGTGCGACTGCTCGAAGTGAACTATTACGACGACTACAGCTTTCTGGACAAACTGACGTCCGCCGAAAGAAATGCCCTGACCTATGCCGCACGAAGCGGGTACGACACCTGCCACACATACGCCGACGGGCTGCCCACCGGTAACCGCCATTACCTGCCCGACGGAACGGGGCGCTACGTTGCAACCGCCCTCTACTACGACAGCAAGGGAAGAACCGTGCAACAGACACGGACGAACCTGAAAGGCGGCTACGACCGGGACAGCTATGCCAACAGTTTCACCGGGCAGGTGACGAAGCACTTCTACACCCACACGGGCAGTGCGTCGGACACCGGTTCCCTCACCTGCGAGTATTTCTACATGTACGATCCCAACGACAGGCTGGTGGCCGTGGACTGTGCACTCAATGGCGGCACACGCAGTGCCCTCTACCGCCTGAGCTACGACAGCTACGGACGGATGCAGCAGAAAACCTTCGGAAACGGCCTGTATACCGGCACCTACAGCTACAACCTCCGCGGCTGGCTGACGGGCATCAGCGGAAGCAAGTTTTCGCAGGCCCTGCACTACACCGACGGCCCGGGCACCCCCTGCTACAACGGCAACATCAGCAGCATGACCTGGAAAGCCGGAAATGAGACGACGCTCCGCGGCTATAAGTTCACTTACGACGGGCTGAACCGCATGCTGGATGCGGTCTATGGCGAAGGTACGAACATCGGCAGTAACGCTAACCGTTTCACCGAGAAAGTGACCGGTTACGACAAGAATGGGAACATACTTGCTCTGCAACGGTATGGGCAGACTTCCGCAAGCGGATATGGCTTAATTGACAACCTGACCTTCACGCTCGATGGCAACCAGCTGAACCGGGTGGATGACGCGGTAACGGCATCCGCCTACAACAACGGCTTCGAGTTCAAGGACGCCGTGAAGCAGGCTGATGAGTACGCCTACGACGCCAATGGCAATCTGACGAAAGATTTGAATAAAAACATTAGCAATATTCAATACAATTGTTTAAATTTGCCAAGCAAGGTCACGTTCACGGACGGAAGTACTATCGAATACACTTATGCAGCCGACGGAACCAAGCTCCGTACGAAGCATGTCATCAATGGTACAACCACCACAACGGACTATTGCGGCAACGTGATCTATGAAAACGGTGTGCAGAAACTGCTGCTGACGGAAGCGGGATATGTCACCTTAGCCGACAGCAAGTACCATTACTACCTGCAGGATCATCAGGGCAACAACCGCGTGGTCATCGACCAAAACGGAGCTGTAGAGGAGGTGAACCATTATTATCCTTTTGGAGGTGTTTTCGCTTCGACTTCTTCTGTCCAACCTTACAAGTACAACGGCAAGGAATTGGACACGAAGAAAGGGCTGAACTGGTATGATTATGGGGCACGGCACTATGATGCGGTGATAGGAAGGTTTGCGACGGTGGATCGCTTTGCTGACAAGTATTCGTCCATGTCGCCTTATCAGTATGCGGCGAATAATCCAGTTGTGAACCTTGACATCAATGGAGACAGTATTATCACAACCCTTACGACGCAAGTTGACGGTAAAACGGTAAATGTAGACTATACATACCGGACAGATTCGAAAGGAAACTATGGGTTCTTTGACGCACAAGGAAACAAATACTCGGGCGAAGATGCCTTCATGAACAACTTGTCCAAAGCTTTGGCAGATTTGAGGGAAGGAGCTGTAGGAAATGCCTTGGTCAATGAACTAATTAATAGTGAAAGAAAGGTCAACATTGCAAATAGAAAAGAAAACGGAGCAGATCTTAATGGATCATATGTTACATGGAATGCCTCTGATACAGAAGGTGGTTTAAATACTGCCGGTAATACGACTCGTCCCGCTTATATTGGATTAGGGCATGAACTAGCCCATATACAAGACATTTGGCGAGGAACTGTTGTTGGTGGGGAGTGGGCCAATGGTGTACCTAACACTGAAAAATATGCTACTCATGTTGAAAATCAATTAAGATCAGAGCATAAGCTTCCCCTACGTACACATTATGGTATAACAAGTGATGGAAAGGGTGACCCTCATACTCCTTTATTACGAACGGGGACGGGGGTAAGTCTTTATTTTAAGAAAAAGGTTACATTAGGAGGTATATCTGTATATACAACTCCCTATATCTATTAACTTAACCAATGAGGGTGTATCAAAAAGGAGTATCTGAAACTTTCCTTCTTGGAGGAGGGGGAATAGAATCACTTCATTTTGAAACACCCTCATTAATAAAAGAAAATAAAGTTATGAAAATGTGGATTATAACATTATTGTTTTTAACTTGTTCTGAGGTTTCAGCACAGTCGTGGAATAGAATATTCTCAAAAATGAAGAAAATTCAATATAAAGAATTGAGGAAACAATTTAAAGATAATCCTGTTGCTTTGGATTTTTTCAAATTATATAATTCTACAAGAGAGGAAATCTTTTATACTAATTATTTACAAATAGTAGAAAACGATACAATTTTCTTTTTAGAAAGATATGGAGATGGAGAAAACAGATACCTCTTATCCACAATTTGGAATAAAAAGACGTTACTCTCCTATACTGGTTGTCAGGATTCCATTAAAGTAGAATATAATGAAATATGTTTCCCCGCTTATATGATGCGTTTGTGTTCGACATGGAGCATTGATGCCATACGAAAGGAAGAAGAAATAAATGCTACAGCACTTCCCATAACATATAATTGTTTAACAAGAGTCATTATATCTCACAACAAGTACTCAATACAATGTATTTTCTTTCGAGATTTTTTCTTGCTTAATCGTGATGTTAACAGTCATATATACTATCGATTGGGGGAATATGATATTTTTGGGAATGATATTAACTTCAAAAAATAAGATTTCCATCCAAGTACAAGTTGTATTCTAAACAATATTTTAAGCACCAGCTAAACCGAACGGCTGACAAAGGTGGAGCATACGCTGGGCGGCGTGACGGTGACATAGGCTGACGGGCATCAGCGGAAGCAAGTTCTCGCAGAACCTGTATTACAACACCGGGAACGGAACACCCTGCTACAACGGCAACATCAGCAGCATGACCTGGCAGGCGGGCGGCGAGACGATCCTCCACGGCTACAAGTTCACCTACGACGGGCTGAACCGCATGCTGGATGCTATCTATGGCGAAGGCACTTCCCTAAACAGCAACACCAACCGCTTCACCGAGAAAGTGACAGGTTACGACAAGAACGGGAACATACTTGCTCTGCAACGATACGGGCAGACGGGAGCAAGCAGCTACGGACTCATTGACAACCTGACCCTTACGCTCGATGGCAACCAACTGAACAGGGTGGATGACGCCTCTACCGCTACGGCCTACAACAACGGTTTCGAGTTCAAAGATGCCGTAAAGCAGGCGAACGAATATGCTTACGACGCCAACGGCAATCTGACGAAAGATTTGAATAAAAACATTAGCAATATTCAATACAATTGTTTAAATTTAGAGAAGACAGGCTGCACCTCAACAAATGTAAATAAAAGCAAGCTTTTGCTTCCTTTTGTGTTCGGTTTGCACTATCTTTGCCAAGCAAGGTCACGTTTACGGACGGAAGTACCATTGAATACACTTATGCAGCCGACGGAACCAAGCTCCGCACGAAGCATGTCATCAATGGTACAACCACCACAACGGACTATTGCGGCAACGTGATCTATGAAAACGGTGTGCAGAAGCTGCTGCTGACAGAAGCGGGATATGTCACCTTAGCCGACAGCAAGTACCACTACTACCTGCAGGACCATCAGGGAAACAACCGCGTGGTCATCGACCAGAACGGAACGGTGGAGGAAACGAATCATTACTACCCCTTCGGAGGTGTCTTCGCTTCGACTTCTTCTGTCCAACCTTACAAATACAACGGCAAGGAGCTGGACACGAAGAAAGGGCTGAACTGGTATGACTACGGGGCACGGCACTATGATGCGGCGGTAGGAAGGTTTACGACGGTGGATCCCTCATCGGAATCGTATTACGAGACTTCGCCGTATGCGTACTGTTTAAATACTCCTATCAATATGATAGATCCAGATGGTAATGATGGCATTTTCATAACTTTTCCTGATTACCAAATATCTACTCCTATCGGACGTGTTGGAGGATTAGGACATGCAGGTGTACTTTTAATAAATAATAAATCAGGTCTTACCAAATACTATGAATACGGCCGATACGATTCTGAAAATAAAGGGATTGTACGTTCTTTTACAGTTCCTAATGTAGTTATTGACCAAAATGGGAATCCTACAACTGAATCATTAAATGCAACATTGCAATCTGTTTCAGAGCAAGCAGGACATGGTGGACGTATTGAAGGAGCTTATGTTGAAAGTGACAAATTCGATGAAATGAATAATTATGCAATAGAAAAGATGAATGAAAATTCTAATCCTGATAGAAAGGAATATTCTTTACTAAAGAATAATTGTGGAACTTTTGCTGCTGACGTTTTAAAAGTGGATGATGAAGTTAAAGAAAAAGCACCTTCAATAATAGACCCCAGACCTAATAGTATGGTGGAAGAATTTCAAGATGAATTCAAGCCCATAAAATATGACCCTAATAAAAAATGAAAGTAACATGAATACTGAGCATATGTTATATTTATATGAATTGTTAGAATTGAATTTCTTTCTTGGTATAATATCCTTTATTATAGGTTCTGTTTTATTTTCATTACTCTTAATGAAAACAAAAATGGCAAAGCAGAAATACTATATTTATATCATTCTTCAATTCTTTATATCATATTTATTATCACTAATAATTTGGTTTGCATGGAATAATGATGCAGATATAATGTTCTCTTTTATTTCAATTCCTGCATTCATGGCAGAAATTATAGCATCAGTCGTAATCTATCTATTTGTCAAACATAGATATTCATAATTTATCAAGATTATCCTATATCTACTATTTGCATTACTAAAAATAGATATTCGACATTGCTTAAAATTTATCAATTGCGCAACTAATCCTTGACTCAAAAAAATTTTCTGCTTCAAGGATTAGTTTCCTTTTGTTACTAGCAGACAACCACCCGCGGCTACAAGTTCACCTACGACGGGCTGAACCGTATGCTGGATGCGGTCTATGGCGAAGGTACTTCGCTAAACAGCAACGCCAACCGCTTCACCGAGAAAGTGACTGGTTACGACAAGAACGGAAACATACTTGCCCTGCAACGGTACGGACAGACGGGAGCAAGCAGCTACGGGCTCATTGACAACCTGACCTTTACGCTCAACGGCAACCAACTGAACAGGGTGGACGATGCGGTAACGGCATCCGCCTACAACAACGGCTTCGAGTTCAAGGACGCCGTGAAGCAGGCGAACGAATATGCTTACGACGCCAACGGCAATTTGACGAAAGATTTGAATAAAAACATTAGCAATATTCAATACAATTGTTTAAATTTGCCAAGCAAGGTCACGTTCACGGACGGAAGCACCATTGAATACACCTATGCCGCCGACGGAACCAAGCTCCGCACGAAGCACGTCATCAACGGTACGACCACCACAACGGACTATTGCGGCAACGTGATCTATGAAAACGGTGTGCAGAAGCTGCTGCTGACGGAAGCCGGTTACCTCACCTTGGCCGACAGCAAGTACCACTACTACCTGCAGGACCATCAGGGAAACAACCGAGTGGTCATCGACCAAAGCGGCACGGTAAAGGAAGTAAATCACTATTACCCCTTCGGAGGTGTCTTCGCCAACTCTACGAGTGTACAGCCTTACAAGTATAACGGCAAGGAACTGGATACGAAAAAGGGCCTGAACTGGTACGACTACGGGGCACGGCACTATGATGCGGCGGTAGGAAGGTTTGCGACGGTGGATCCGATGGCGGAGAAGTATTATTCGATGAGTCCGTATGTGTATTGTGCGAATAATCCGATGAAATTTGTTGATTCGGATGGTAAACAACTCATAATACCTCCGACCTTCTTTGGAATGAATCCCCCTATTTTAGGGACAAGCAATCCAATTATTGCTACCGGGAGGAATATTGGGATGCTTGGAACTTCGGATAAGATAGTCAAGGCTTTACCGAAAGAAGAACATCATATCATTCCCAGGTCATTGAAGGGAAATGATGTAATTAAAACAGCTAAGGAAGGAGGCTTTAAGTTAGAAGGAAAAGGGAATAAGATATCTGTTGACAAATTTAGCAAAGCTACCGGTGAGGGACAACATGCGAAACATCCGAACTATACGAGACAGATTGAGCAGAATTTGAAGGAGGCTTTCAACAAAAATCCCCGAATGACACCAGAACAGGCTGTAGATGTGGTAAAAGAGATTAGTTCCAAAGCTAAAAATGCAATAGAAAATAATCCGAATATCAAGATAAATGATTTGAAGTTGGAACAGCAAGTTTTACCTATGGATAATACCAAAATTTTAAAACCTACTGAGCTAATAAAGGTTGAATATAAGAACCCATGGCATAGTTAAATTTATAAAATTATGAAATATTACATTATAAAGGAATCGATTAACGAAAACATTGTGGGAAAGGATTTCCCACAAGTTCACAAGTTTATTAAGGGATATAATCCAGATGCTCCCAAAGCATTGTTTAGCTTATATAAATATGTGGAATCTTTTCCTGATTATATGCCTGAACTTGATGGTATGATGCTTGCTGGCTATGCCAAGTTGACAGATTTTGTGAGCAGCAGTTTCAGTAGTCAACTATTTATTATTAGTGAAAATGGACGGAAAACTTTGGATCAATATAACCTGTGCCCCCATCGATTTTATCCTTTAGGACTGTATAAAAGAAAAGTAAAGCATGACTATTTCTTGCTTAAGACTATTCTCGCTGATTATATCGATTATGTTGATTTTGAAAAGAGTTCGTTTATAGAATATAACATAGCTAGTAAAGAAAAATTTGGGGAAGTTTCCGTGAACTCCAAAGAAGAGTTGTTTCGAAAAAGAGATGAAGTGGAAAAGCAGGGAGGAGTATGCCAAACTATTTGGGGAAACAGAATCGTAATGAATTCCCTTTTTGACAAGGAACTCGATTTTTTCTCAATCTCTTGGATTGACTCCAATGACTATGTTAGCGAACGCTTGAAAAATGCCATAGAGGATAATGGATTGACCGGTTGGGAGTTTACCCCTGCTACAAATTTAATTGTGGAATAATTCCTTCTTTCTCTGACCGTAGGTTGATTCCGTTGCAAAAAGAAAGAAACATTTAATTACTATCCTAACATCAGGTATGTCATATCATGCATGTTAGGATAGTTTTTTGTTTATCAAATGAAAGGTCTGAATATTAATTTGCGGTTTTAAGTTAAAGGACGCCGTAAAGCAGGCGAACGAATACGCCTACGACGCCAACGGCAATCTAACGAAAGATTTGAATAAAGGAATTTCCGAAATTCAGTATAATTGTTTAAATTTGCCAAGCAAGGTCACGTTTACGGACGGAAGCACCATTGAATACACTTATGCAGCCGACGGAACCAAGCTCCGCACGGTACATACAATAGGCGGTACGACCACCACAACGGACTATTGCGGCAACGTGATCTATGAAAACGGTGTGCAGAAACTGCTGCTGACGGAAGCCGGATACCTCACCCTGGCCGACAGCAAGTACCACTACTTCCTGCAGGATCATCAGGGAAACAACCGAGTGGTCATCGACCAGAACGGGACGGTGGAGGAGGTGAGCCATTACTACCCCTTCGGAGGTGTCTTCGCTTCGACTTCTTCCGTTCAACCCTATAAGTACAACGGCAAGGAACTGGACACGAAGAAAGGCCTGAACTGGTATGACTACGGGGCACGGCACTATGATGCGGCGCTGGGAAGGTTTGCGACGGTGGATCCGATGGCGGAAGATTATTCCAATATAAGTACTTATACATATTGTTTGAATAATCCAATAAAATATATAGATCCCAATGGTATGCAATCCGATGATACTATTGTAGATGGTGGCACTCTTCCCGAAGTTACTATTACTCGTGTACGTGTCGCTCCTCCCATATCCGGTTTTTGGGATAATCTGCTATGGTTCTTGTTTGGGCGAAGCATGGAAATTCCTGTTTATGGTATTGATAATTATGGGAATCCAACGGGCGAAATAGTTGGAAGCTCGCAATTTAATGTTAGTCGAAATGGATATATTATAGGACTTACACCTCGAAGTGGGATAGCACCCTTGCCATCTCTAGGAATAAAAAATATCACTCAATTATTAAAAATCGCAAATCAGAATTCCAAAGCAGGGTTAACTGCGGTTGGACGCGCTCTAAAAAAACATGGTGATAGGATTGGAAGTGCTTTTCCAAAAGCTGTAGGTAATCAAGCTGCAATAAATGCACAAGGAGAAAAAGTTTTAAAGGAAATTTTGTCTAATCCTAATGTACAAAGGACAGTAAACAATAACAATATTGGTCGTTATGGTGGAAGTGTCGTAGATTATAAAATCCCTAATGGAATGGGGGCTCGTTTCAATTCAAATGAAAGTAAGTTTATCGGTTTTTTAGAACCTTAAAAATAATAAGCAATATGTATATAAATGAATATGAGATATTGATAGCAAGCCCATTTGATAGAGAATATTTAGTTGCTGAAATTTATCATAAGTTGCTATTCGCTGAAATAAATCAAGAGCATGGATATTTAGAAATACAAATATATCCAACTTCTGACCAAAAATTCATAGTATCTTTAAAAGAATTTGTTGAAGCAATAAACGCTGCTAAAAAACATCTTCAAGCTAAACATGTATATATGACAGCAATGAATAATATTACAACATTAAGAAAAGATAGTAACAAGGTTTGTATGCTGAGTGGAAATATAAGTTTTGGTACAATATCAAATAATATGTTAGAGATAAATATTCAAAAAGGAAATTTCTTAAAATTACCTTTGGAAAATTTTCTAGAGATTTTAAATAGTTATATCATGTAACAATATTTAGAGATTAAAGCAATTCTTGATTCAAAAACATTTGTTTCAAGGATTGCTTTTTTTATTTGCCACCTCCGAAGCTGGCTCACAGCCGTCAGCGGAAGCAAGTTCTCGCAGAACCTGCACTACACCGACGGCCCGGGCACTCCCTGCTACAACGGCAATATCAGCAGCATAACCTGGAAAGCCGGAAATGAGACAACGCTCCGCGGCTACAAGTTCACCTACGACGGGTTGAACCGCATGCTGGATGCCGTCTATGGCGAAAGCACTTCGATAAGCAGCAACGCCAACCGCTTCACCGAAAAGGTGACCGGTTACGACAAGAACGGGAACATACTCGCTCTACAACGATACGGACAGACGGGAGCAAGCAGCTACGGACTCATTGACAACCTGACCTTCACGCTCAACGGCAACCAGCTGAACCGGGTGGATGATGCAGTGACGGCATCCGCCTACAACGGTGGCTTCGAGTTCAAGGACGCCGTGAAGCAGGCGAACGAATATGCTTACGACGCCAATGGCAATCTGACGAAAGATTTGAATAAAAACATTAGCAATATTCAATACAATTGTTTAAATTTAGAGAAGACAGGCTGCACCTCAACAAATGTAAATAAAAGCAAGCTTTTGCTTCCTTTTGTGTTCGGTTTGCACTATCTTTGCCAAGCAAGGTCACGTTTACGGACGGAAGTACCATTGAATACACTTATGCAGCCGACGGAACCAAGCTCCGCACGAAGCATGTCATCAATGGTACAACCACCACAACGGACTATTGCGGCAACGTGATCTATGAAAACGGTGTGCAGAAACTGCTGCTGACGGAAGCGGGTTACCTTACTTTGGCCGACAGCAAGTACCACTACTACCTGCAGGACCATCAGGGAAACAACCGCGTGGTCATCGACCAGAACGGAACGGTGGAGGAAACGAATCATTACTATCCCTTCGGAGGTGTCTTCGCCAACTCTACGAGTGTACAGCCTTACAAGTATAACGGCAAGGAACTGGATACGAAAAAGGGCCTGAACTGGTACGACTACGGGGCACGGCACTATGATGCGGCGGTAGGAAGGTTTGCGACGGTGGATCCGATGGCGGAGAAGTATTATTCGATGAGTCCGTATGCATATTGTGGAAACAATCCAATAAGATATATAGATTTGAATGGTATGGAATATGCTCCCGGTGATTTATTTAAGACTAAAAGAGAAGCTGCTAGAGATTGGGGTATGTACTATAATGGATATTCTATTAAATACAAGAAAGAAATGGGCTCTTCGATTTATGAAATAAAGAAGGATGGGAAAATTATAGGGTATTCTTATTCTCCAGCTGCAGTATTTCAAGAGCATAAAGCGGGGTTTTCTCTACCTCCTAAAGGGGAAAAAACAGTTGCAACTATTCATTCACATGCTAATTATACAGGGAATATAAAAGACTCCGCTGGGAAAACTCTTAAAGTTTATGATAATAGATTCTCTCCTGCCGATAAAACCTATAATGACAACTCAAATTTGATAGGCTTCTTAACTACTCCCAATGGCAGTTTGTTAGAACATAATCCCCAAAACGGGCTAATTTCTGTTCTCTCTACAGATTTGCCTAGTGATTCTGCTGACCCTACTAGACAAAATAGCATTAAAGCAACAACACAACCTTATGAACCATCCTTCATAACAAAAATTATAGACTGGTTTAAAGAACTTTTTAAAGAGGAATAAATAATATTGGAATATGAAATATGTTTATATTATATTATGCATTACTGTGTGTGCAAGTTGTACCGGTAAAACTAAGCCTTCACATATCGGAGAAGTAAATGAAGTATTGGTTGACACATCTGAAATTCAACTAGACCTTATACCTCATTCAATTATAATAGATAGTGGACAACCTGATTTTATCATAGACTCCACATTGGAGCGTCTTTATCCAGAAGACATCCATGAATACGAATTTACACCGAGTTGTCATTGGAAAGGAGGTCAAGTACAAACTCCAGAAGAGGCTTTTAGCATAGTAAAGCCCTATTTTTTAGATATCTGCAATATTGACATTGAATTAAACAAACCTTTTCGTATCAATTTAGTTGATAATGAGTTATGGGTAATCTATGGCTGTCCACAACCTAATAGCGGAATCGTTTTTGGTGGCGATATATATGTTGAAATACAAAAAAAGACAGGGGCAACATCTCCTATAATCATAGGGAAATAGTAATATATATTAGCAATCCTTGTTACAGAGCAATCTGTTTCAAGGATTGCTTTTATTTACAAATATACTTATAGTAAATAATGCTACTATCCGACACGCACCCTCCGCGTCACGAAAACCGCCGACGAGGCGGACCTCTCACTCCATGCCTTCTTCTACACCTACGACGAAAGGGGACGATGCACGGAACTGAAAAAGCCCGGAACGGGAACCATACACTATGGATACGGCAACAACGACCTGATGCTCTTCTCGCAGGACGAAAAGCAACAAGCAGCCAACCTCATGACCTTTTACCTGTATGACAAGACGCACCGGCTGGTGGTAAAAGGGGAATGCGAGATTCCGTTAAACTTTGCAGGCGCCGAACAGGCAACCATCTGTACATATACAGGACCGGGGACGGGCATTGACGGATGCGGATATACGGCCAACTTCAACTTCCCTTCGCCCGTGTTACAGCTTGTCAACTTTTACGACGATTACAGCTTCCGTACCGGAACCGGATTCAGCAACACGAATTTCCCAGCGCCGGTCGGGAACTACAGCTGCGGCAGGAAGACGGGAAGCATCGTCTATGTGCCCGGACAGGACACACGCTTGTACAAGGCATATTATTACTCGATGCGGGGAAACCTGATCCGTGAAGTGAGCAGCAACCTTCGCGGAGGATATGACACGACGGAGACCACCTACAGCTTCACCGACCGGCCGTCGCACAGCACACACACGCATACGGCACAGAATGCGCCGACCCTGACCGAGGCTTACGACTACACTTACGACCATGCCGACCGGCTGACCAAAGTGGAGCATACCTTCGGAGGAGTAAAGCAGACCTTGCTGGCACATACGTACGACGAGTTGTGCCGACTGTCGCATACGGACTACCACGGAAGTTCCGCCAACCGACTGACCTACAGCTACAACCTCCGCGACTGGCTGACAGCTATCAGCGGCAATAAGTTCTCGCAGAACCTGTATTACAACACCGGCAACGGCACACCCTGCTACAACGGCAACATCAGCAGCATGACCTGGAAAGCCGGAAATGAGACGATGCTCCGCGGCTACAAGTTCACCTACGACGGGCTGAACCGTATGCTGGATGCGGTCTATGGCGAAGGTACTTCGCTAAACAGCAACGCCAACCGCTTCACCGAGAAAGTGACTGGTTACGACAAGAACGGAAACATACTCGCTCTGCAACGGTATGGGCAGACGGGAGCAAGCAGCTACGGGCTCATTGACAACCTGACCTTCACGCTCAACGGCAACCAGCTGAACCGGGTGGACGATGCTTCCACCGCTACGGCCTACAACAACGGTTTCGAGTTCAAGGACGCCGTGAAGCAGACGAACGAATACGCCTACGATGCCAACGGTAATTTAACGAAAGATTTGAATAAAAACATTAGCAATATTCAATACAATTCACTAAATTTACCGCGCAAGGTCACATTCACGGACGGAAGTACCATTGAATACACTTATGCCGCCGACGGAACCAAGCTCCGCACGAAGCATGTCATCAATGGTACGACTACCACAACGGACTATTGCGGCAACGTGATCTATGAAAACGGTGTGCAAAAGCTGCTGCTGACGGAAGCGGGATATGTCACTTTAGCCGACAGCAAGTACCATTACTACCTGCAGGACCATCAGGGAAACAACCGAGTGGTTATCGACCAGAACGGGACTGTAGAGGAAACGAACCATTACTACCCCTTCGGAGGTGTCTTCGCTTCGACTTCTTCTGTCCAACCTTACAAATACAACGGCAAGGAGCTGGACACGAAGAAAGGACTGAACTGGTATGACTATGGGGCACGGCATTATGATGCAGCGCTGGGAAGGTTTGCGACGGTGGATCCGATGGCGGAGAAACTGTATGGATGGGCACCGTACGCTTACTGCTATGATAACCCGATAAAGCATGTCGATAAAGACGGTAAGATAGGTGAAACTGTTTGGGATGTTTTTAGCCTGATAATGGGCGTAGAGAGTTTTACCGAAAATGTCAGTCAGGGAAACATCGGAGCCGCCGTTTTAGATGGTGTAGGAATTATTGCTGATGCGGCTGCTGTTGCATTACCGTTAGTTCCGGGAGGTGCGGGTGCTGCCATCAAGGGAGCACGGGCGGTAGATAAGGCTGTGGATGCGGTTAGTTCTGCAAACAAAGCCTCAGACATTGTAAAGGTAAGTCAATACGCAGATTTACCAGATTCAAAAACAGTAAGCGCAGGTAAAAGTTTCACTCAAACCCAGAAACGAAAAATACTAGAAATTAATCGTAACAAGAATGGAGGCATCTTAAAAAGCGATTTGAGTGGTAAAAAGTTAGATATTCCAACTCAATCAAAAAAAGGAGAAAAAGCAAATATGAATCAAGCGGAAATTGATCATATAACTCCCAAGTCTAAAGGAGGAAGCAATAGTTATTCTAACGCACAAGTTCTTTCTAAAGAAGAAAATCTGAAAAAGAGTAATAAAATTGAATATTAAAAATATGGAACATTTAACAGCTTATGTCTTTACAACAAAAGGTATTGTATATCATAAACAACCCATATTACGAGTAATTTATGATAATGATGGGGATTGGCAATTTTTAAGCAGAAATGATACTCTTGACATAAAAGATGCTATATTAGTTTCATTAGATGAAATTTTACAAATCGATAATAGCCTATTTAATGTAGTTTTTTCTTTGAATAAAGGTGAAATTGCTTTTAGAGTGTCAATTGGCTCACAATGGGTAATAAATAAATGCACATCCTAAATTACTCAAATTCTGTAAATAATGATACAGCAATCAAATATTTTGAAGAAAACTAAACTTAAGTAATTATGGAATAATAGCAAAAAGCAATTCTTGATTCAGAAAAATTCTGTTTCAAGGATTGCTTTTTGCCATTTCTCCATTTAAAATATTACTGTATAAATGTAGGCTAAATATGAAAACACTGTCTTGTAACTACTAATTAAAAAACGGACTCGGCCGTGAAAGCCAGCTCGTGCTGAAACAGTTTGCTCCCGACGGCTCCGATTTGGTCTCGGGAGTGCAATACGACAGTTTCGGACGCAAATGGCGGGAATCGGTTCCCGTCCCGTCAGCGTACAGTGACGGGCGTTTCGTGACCAGCCTGTTTTCGCGTGCCGCCCTGCTCACGGACGATGCCGCGCCTTACTCGGAAACGGCATATGAGCCGTCGCCGCTCGACCGCATACTTGCACAGACCGGCCCGGGAGCGGCCTGGCACAACGCCGGAAAGGCCCGGCACACCGAATATCTGGTGAACGACAACACTCCCGGCAGCCTGCTGTCCGTCTATCGCTATACGGCGGGAGAAGACGGAACCATCGGAACGCCCTCGCTATACGCCCCAGGCGAACTGAAGGTTACCCTCTCCGTCGGGGAGGACAACGACAGCACGCTGACCTTCACCGACAAACGCGAGAAGACGGTGCTGACAAGGAGCCGCAACCGGGGCGTGAGCCACGACACCTATTACGTGTACGACGACTACGGACTGCTGCGGCATGTCCTTCCGCCATCCGCCGACGGAAACACCGACGCGACCACCCTGGCACGGCATGCCTACAGCTACCAATATGACGGGCGCAACCGCTGCATCGAAAAGAAGCTGCCGGGCTGCGAGACCGTACGCCTGATATACGACCGTGCCGACCGCCTTGTGCTGGAACAGAACGGCACGCAGCGGGCCGGCAACCGATGGACGGTGCATAAATACGATGCCATCGGAAGGCTGCTATACAGCTTCGAGCACACGGACGCGACGGACATCGCCACGCTGCGGAACCGCCTAAGCGGGATATGTGCCACCGAAAGCGACAGCGGGAACGATCCCTTGGGGATAGGGTACACGAACACGACGGTCGGCTGGGGCAGCGACGTGCGACTGCTCGAAGTGAACTATTACGACGACTACAGCTTTCTGGACAAACTGACGTCCGCCGAAAGAAATGCCCTGACCTATGCTGCACGAAGCGGGTACGACACCTGCCACACGTACGCCGACGGGCTGCCCACCGGTAACCGCCATTACCTGCCCGACGGAACGGGGCGCTACGTTGCAACCGCCCTCTACTACGACAACAAGGGAAGAACCGTGCAGCAGACACGGACGAACCTGAAAGGCGGCTACGACCGGGACAGCTATGCCAACAGTTTCACCGGGCAGGTGACGAAGCACTTCTACACCCACACGGGCAGTGCGTCGGATACCGGTTCCCTCACCTGCGAGTATTTCTACATGTACGATCCCAACGACAGGCTGGTGGCCGTGGACTGTGCACTCAATGGCGGCACACGCAGTGCCCTCTACCGCCTGAGCTACGACAGCTACGGACGGATGCAGCAGAAAACCTTCGGAAACGGCCTGTATGCCAGCACCTACGACTACAACCTCCGCGGCTGGCTGACAGCCATCAGCGGCAGCAAGTTCTCGCAGAACCTGTATTACAACACCGGCAACGGCACACCCTGCTACAACGGCAACATCAGCAGCATGACCTGGAAAGCCGGAAATGAGACGACACTCCGCGGCTATAAGTTCACTTACGACGGACTGAACCGCATGCTGGATGCTGTTTATGGCGAAAGCACTTCCCTAACCACAAACGCCAACCGCTTCACCGAGAAAGTGACGGGCTATGACAAGAATGGTAACATACTTGCTCTGCAACGGTATGGGCAGACTTCCGCAAGCGGATATGGCTTAATTGACAACCTGACCTTCACACTCAACGGTAACCAGCTGAACCGGGTGGATGACGCTGTGACGAGTTCTGCTTACAACAACGGCTTCGAGTTCAAGGATGCTGTGAAGCAGGCTAATGAGTACGCCTACGATGCCAACGGCAATCTGACGAAAGATTTGAATAAAGGAATTTCCGAAATTCAGTATAATTGTTTAAATTTACCGCGCAAGGTCACGTTCACGGACGGAAGCACCATTGAATACACCTATGCCGCCGACGGAACCAAGCTCCGCACGAAGCATGTCATCAACGGTACGACCACCACAACGGACTATTGCGGCAACGTGATCTATGAAAACGGTGTGCAGAAACTGCTGCTGACAGAAGCCGGTTATGTCACCCTGTCCGACAGCAAGTACCACTACTACCTGCAGGACCATCAGGGCAACAACCGCGTAGTCATCGACCAGAACGGGACGGTGGAAGAAACGAACCATTACTACCCCTTCGGAGGTGTCTTCGCCAACTCTACGAGTGTACAGCCTTACAAGTACAACGGCAAGGAACTGGACACAAAGAAAGGACTGAACTGGTACGACTATGGGGCACGGCACTATGATGCGGCGATAGGAAGATTTGCGACGGTGGATCCGATGGCGGAGAAGTATTATCCTTGGAGCCCTTATACTTATTGTTTGGATAATCCGATAAAATATGTGGATAATGATGGAAAAAAAGTATATTATGCAACAGGAGTTTCAAATGAATTCAAGAATGATTTTAAACAAGCCGTGCAATATTTAAATCAAAATGGTGCTGGAGGATTATTGGCTAAACTACATGCTTCCGATAAAATTTATTATATAGATGAGGGGCTTCCTTTAGCTTCCAGTTCTTTTAATAAAGATACTCAAACCATTACATGGAGCTCTCGGACTGGTCTACTAACAAATAATGGATTTGAATTGTCACCCACAACTGTGTTAAACCATGAAATAGATCACGCAGTACAATTTGATCAGAATCATGAACAACAAATGCAAGATTACAATTCAAAGGACGAAAACTACAGTAATAAAGAAGAAAAAAGGGTAATAACAGGAAGCGAACAAGAAACAGCCAAGAAATTAGGAGAAATAGATAAAACAGAAGTTACACGTATTGACCATTTGGGAACTCTTTATGAAACCACAGGGCCAACAACCATAGAATGGAAAGATCCTATTGTCATAACGCCCAAAAAGAAATAAT
The DNA here is from genome assembly GCF_900108345.1 of Bacteroides ndongoniae. Lineage (GTDB taxonomy): Bacteria > Bacteroidota > Bacteroidia > Bacteroidales > Bacteroidaceae > Bacteroides > Bacteroides ndongoniae. The sequence continues at coordinate 220,455 of NZ_FNVV01000014.1, forward strand.
AGAATTAGGATAATTGTACATTATTTTAAAGTGTTCGGATTAAGATAACTTGTAATCCGAACGCTTTTATAAACAAATTACCAATATGAGAAAAAGAACAAGTATATTCATAATGATGATTTTTATGCATTTGTATTTGTATTCACAAAACGGCCTTATGCACAACTCTCAAATAGACAGTGTACTTATCCATTATGTAGACTTTGAACTCATGACGATAAGCGATATTGACTGTGATGAATTTGAATCTTTGCTAAGTTTAAACTATAAAAAATCTATACTTATTACCCCCATACATATCGCTGAATTTAAAGATTTATTTTTAATGAAAAAGAACAAAACAAAACAACCTATTGATGTAAGATGTAAAATATATATATATACTCCAGAAAAAATCAAAGTAGCGTGTTTAGGGCAGCATGTACTTTGGGATGGGGATACTTTTTACAGCGTTAATAACTCATTTATTGATAGAATGAAAAAACTTATCTCAAAAGGTAAAATACCAGGAAGTGATACAATAATTAACAATAAGCCTATTCTTTTAACTGGACAGGATATTTTTTACAATTATATTAGACAAAGTTGTTTGCCAATTATGGAGAAGGAAAAAATTGATAGTTTAAAATTGCTGATTGATTTCTATATTGATAGAGAAGGAAATTCCATAGATATAACTATCAAAAAATGGAATAGATATCCTATACCCGTTTCTTTACAAAAGGAAATTATCCAGCTATTTCATGAAAAAATAAAATGGTCTCCATCCAAGGATCGCCCCTCTAAGTTTAGAAAGATATTACCTATAGTAATTACTCCTGATTAGTTGACAATTATTACGATTGATACCCTGACTTTGAGAAGAGAGTAGCAGTAGCTAAAAGATTTGAATAAAAACATTGGCAATATTCAATACAATTGTTTAAATTTACCGCGCAAGGTCACGTTCACGGACGGAAGCACCATTGAATACACCTATGCCGCCGACGGAACCAAGCTCCGCACGAAGCATGTCATCAACGGTACGACCACCACCACAACGGACTATTGCGGCAACGTGATCTATGAAAACGGTGTGCAGAAGCTGCTGCTGACGGAAGCAGGTTACCTTACCCTGACTGACAGCAAGTACCACTACTTCCTGCAGGACCATCAGGGCAACAACCGAGTGGTCATCGACCAGAACGGAACAGTGGAGGAAACGAATCATTACTATCCCTTCGGAGGTGTCTTCGCCAACTCTACGAGTGTACAGCCTTACAAGTACAACGGCAAGGAGCTGGACACGAAGAAAGGACTGAGCTGGTACGACTATGGGGCACGGCACTATGATGCGGCGGTAGGAAGGTTTGCGACGGTGGATCCGATGGCGGAGAAACTGTATGGATGGGCACCGTACGCTTACTGCTATGATAACCCGATAAAGCATGTCGATAAAGACGGTAAGATAGGTGAAACTGTTTGGGATGTTTTTAGCCTGATAATGGGCGTAGAGAGTTTTACCGAAAATGTCAGTCAGGGAAACATCGGAGCCGCCGTTTTAGATGGTGTAGGAATTATTGCTGATGCGGCTGCTGTTGCATTACCGTTAGTTCCGGGAGGTGCGGGTGCTGCCATCAAGGGAGCACGGGCGGTAGATAAGGCTGTGGATGCGGTTAGTTCTGCAAACAAGGTCGACAAGGCGATAGATGTTTCTAAGACATCCAGAGCAGCCCGTCGCGAAGTTATGAGAGAACAAGGAATCCCAACAAGCCAACAGCCTAAATCACAATCTAAAAATGCTTCAGGAAGAGAATATCGTTATGATGTTCCTAAAGAAGGTGTGGCACTAAAGAAAAATCTGTACAACAGCAAACGCTGGATAGAAGTCATGCAGAACAACCGCACTGGGAAGCTGGAGATATTCGAAAAGATAAACAAGGAAACAACAAATATAATCGATATGGCTGGCCACGGTTAGATGATAGAAAAAGTAAAGAATATTATGAAAAAAGAAGAAACTTATGAACAAAAAAAACGTCGTTTGTTTGGCCGATTCCATAGACTTGACGACTATTTAGGAGAGCTTAATCATCTGATTAAGCATCGTGTAACAAAACAAGAAATCATGTCAATCATTGATTCGGACCTATTTTTGGAGTCAAACCGAAAATATTCTTGGAACTCAAAACTATTTCAAACAATAGACTTCAGTAATAAAGCATTATTGCTGGATATTTTGCGCCAAAATATCTCCCGATGGGATATGCCATATATTTTATATACTGTAGATTCTAAGGATTGCGGATGTGTCTGTCTGTCATCCTTGGATGACTTCAATTGGATGTATAACATGCACGACACACATGGCGGTTTAATTGATTTTATCAGAATTGATCATAGAGAGAGCATTTGCCTAGACTGGGATTGGGATACACAAGAATTGGACATCGAAATCCAAACATCCGTCATATCTGTATCCCCAAACGACCGTTCCATTCTAAAATCAGTAGAATCTGATCTGTTTAGAGAAATGAGAAAAGTATATTGGAGGAAAGAATATGGACAATAAAACAAAGCAAAAACTGGACAAAACAATAGCTGAACTAAAACAATTCACATCAAAAATGTTAGATTGGCGAAGGCCTGTCGATTCAGCTTTGATAAAGCGTTTTGAATCAGCATATCAAGTACAGCTTCCAGAAGATTATAAATATCTGTTGAGTATCACAAACGGTTTTATTTTGATGGGTGATGAAGTACTGGGAATAAACTGGGATGGTACTTACGACTTGGTCGACGTATATCGTTTCGAGCATTTCGAAGTCATCATACCTCAATACAAATATCTGATTCCTTTCAGCCCCGACGGAGGAGGAAACTTTTATTGTTTTGATACCCGTGTAAAAACAAACGGAGGCAGTTCAAACCCGATTGTATTTTGGTATTCCAGTTACAAATACACCGAGGCTGATCCTCCCGAAATTGTCTGTTTAGAACTTGCCGAATATATTGAAAGCAGAATTATCGCTCCTAAAAAGCAAAATTGTACTTCTGACGAAAAGATAGGAAACGAAAAGATGAACAATTCAAATGGAGAGGGTATCGAAATCGATGCGAGGGACAAAATAAACCGTGCTCTGTTGAACCTACCCCTTAAGCCAGGTTGCCCTCCTACATTCAAAACGGACAGAACACCCGTAGAAATCCATTATGAAGGAGTATATCCTCATGGCAAATTCAGAGAAATGAATCGGGAGGAGCATCGTGGGAAAGTAAAATTCAGAAAACATTAAATGTTCTATCATAAGAAAATCGATATTAATATTGTTGGGATTTTCAAACTGATAAAGATTTACTGGACATATTCTGAATGAGCAAAAACGACAAAGCCACTAAAGCTTATTTCTATTTTTAACAGGTAATCAAAAGTAAATAATTTTACTTTTATATCCCTGATACGAACATATGTTCCGTGTCAGGGATTTTTCTTTGTATACAACCATCCTGTAATATGCTTGCACAGAACGGTGTTGCTTCCGCCTGTTTCCTGCTTCAGTATCTTTTCGTTCAGTCTTCTCTTTCTGTTTCTTGTTCATTTCAACCGATGCATCTACAAACCTGAATTTTGGATAAGATAACACTCTCAACCTGGTGAGATATCCACGAGTATCCCCTGCGGAGAACCTCTTGTTCTTCGCTTCCACATGTTTATGTCCTCAAAAATTATTTTCAGTCGAACAATGTCAATTGTCCGTAAGTATCCTCCATTTCATATTTAATAGACGGCTTCTTGTCGAACAGACAATATGCGGCAATACCGGATTAAAGCAATTCTTGATTCAAAAACATTTGTTTCAAGGATTGCTTTTTGGTTTGCAACTTCCGCTGGCTGACAGCCATCAGCGGCAACAAGTTTTCGCAGGCCCTGCACTACACCGACGGCCCGGGTACGCCCTGCTACAACGGCAACATCAGCAGCATGACCTGGCAGGCGGGCGGCGAGACAACCACCCGCGGCTACAAGTTCACTTACGACGGGCTGAACCGCATGCTGGATGCCATCTATGGCGAAGGTACGAACATCGGCAGCAACGCCAACCGCTTCACCGAGAAAGTGACAGGTTACGACAAGAACGGGAACATACTCGCTCTGCAACGGTATGGGCAGACGGGAGCAAGCAGCTACGGGCTCATTGACAACCTGACCTTCACGCTCAACGGCAACCAACTGAATAGGGTGGACGATGCGGTAACGGCATCCGCCTACAACAACGGTTTCGAGTTCAAGGACGCCGTGAAGCAGACGAACGAATACGCCTACGATGCCAACGGTAATTTAACGAAAGATTTGAATAAAAACATTAGCAATATTCAATACAATTGTTTAAATTTGCCAAGCAAGGTCACGTTCACGGACGGAAGTACTATCGAATACACTTATGCAGCCGACGGAACCAAGCTCCGCACGAAGCATGTCATCAATGGTACAACCACCACAACGGACTATTGCGGCAACGTGATCTATGAAAACGGTGTGCAGAAACTGCTGCTGACGGAAGCGGGCTACCTTACCCTGGCCGACAGCAAGTACCACTACTACCTGCAGGACCATCAGGGAAACAACCGCGTGGTCATCGACCAGAACGGGACGGTGGAAGAAACGAACCATTACTACCCCTTCGGAGGTGTCTTCGCCAACTCTACGAGTGTACAGCCTTACAAGTACAACGGCAAGGAACTGGACACAAAGAAAGGACTGAACTGGTACGACTATGGGGCACGGCACTATGATGCGGCGATAGGAAGATTTGCGACGGTGGATCCGATGGGGGAAGAAGATAGTCAAACGAGTCTTTATTCCTACTGTTTGAATAATCCGGTGAATTTCATCGACCCAAGCGGATGCCTGACAAGTCCTATCTATGACAGGGACGGTAATTTGTTGGGAACTGACGATGAAGGTTTGCAAGGCGAAGCCATTATCATGGATAAATCCAACTTCAAACAAAATATGTCCCATGAAGAGGCATTAAGCCATAATTTAGGATATAGCGGATTAGTTGATGATGAAGCACGGTCGAGATATGTAACAAGCTTTACCGGGCTGAAAGATAGGCCGGATTATGATGGATATTTGACGAAGGCTGAAGCTGATGCTTGGTGGAGAGGAAAATCTGGAAAACCTTTATTTGTCGATCAAAGTAAAATCGAACTTCATGGAGTAAACACATCATCTTTTGAAAGAAAAAATCCTATTAGCAAGAATTTTATTTGGGGGCTGACTAATACCGGAAAGACTTATGGAACATTAAAAATGACTTTAATAGATGCTGAAAAAGGTAAAGTTTTTATTGGTTTTGAAAAGTACATGGACATATATGATTTCAATATGGACGGTAGACCTTTTCGAAATTTTGCGACATGGGTTGGAAGACCGGGAAAGGCTAATGATGGAAAAGATTTTTTAATACATGGTTATGGATATGCAATTGTTCCAGTAGTAAAATAGATTAAAATGAAAAAAGTTTTTTTTTACACCTTGTTAATAGGGATTGTTTCTTTGATTTGCTATGGAGTTTATGGTGAGATAACGTTTACTCCCTTGAGAAAAAAAGATTTTGAATGTCTTTTCCCTAATAATACGAATGCTGAAGTCATATTTCATAAAGATTTTATAGGTTGGAGTCATGGTGACTATTTTGAATTATTTATCTATCGAATAACCAATGCGATAATAGGCCCAAATTACCCTATCATTGATAGTAACTGGGAATATGCAGTACTTCCCGACACAGTAGAAACGATAGCGTGGAGCAATTGCCCGATAGACTCAATAACCCAATTGAAGTATGAATTCGAATTGGCATGGATTATTGATAGTGGGATTAAGGAAGGAAAAGTGTTACAAAGTGAACTGAAAAATGAGAACAATTACTATAGTTGCATTTATGTAAATGGACTCCAAAAATATTTCTTGTTGTATAATCCTTTAACGAGCACCTTGTATTACATAAGACAAAATGGATTTTAAATTTTCTATTGTATCGGATAGAAATATATAGCATTTCCTGATATCAATTTTTTAATGCGACAATTCCCTGCTTATGTCATTAGATGTAAGCAGGGAATTTCATTATTTCTCTTATCTAGTATGGCATGTTCGTCAAGTTACAGCAATGCCTATGTATATCCTTTGGCGAAGGCACTTCTCTAGAACGGGAACATACTTGCTCTGCAACGATACGGGCAGACGGGAGCAAGCAGCTACGGGCTCATTGACAACCTGACCTTCACGCTCAACGGCAACCAACTGAACCGGGTGGACGATGCTGTGACGGCATCCGCCTACAATGGTGGTTTCGAGTTCAAGGATGCCGTGAAGCAGGCGAACGAATATGCTTACGACGCCAACGGCAATTTGACGAAAGATTTGAATAAAAACATTAGCAATATTCAATACAATTGTTTAAATTTGCCAAGCAAGGTCACATTCACGGACGGAAGCACCATTGAATACACCTATGCAACCGACGGAACCAAGCTCCGCACGAAGCATGTCATCAACGGTACGACCACCACAACGGACTATTGCGGCAACGTGATCTATGAAAACGGTGTGCAGAAGCTGCTGCTGACGGAAGCCGGATACCTTACCCTGGCCGACAGCAAGTACCACTACTACCTGCAGGACCATCAGGGCAACAACCGAGTGGTCATCGACCAGAACGGGACGGTGGAGGAAACGAATCATTACTATCCCTTCGGAGGTGTCTTCGCTTCGACTTCTTCCGTTCAACCCTATAAGTATAACGGCAAGGAACTGGACACGAAGAAAGGACTGAACTGGTATGATTATGGGGCACGGCACTATGATGCGGCGGTAGGAAGGTTTGCGACGGTGGATCCGATGGCGGAGAAGTATTATCCTTGGAGCCCTTATACTTATTGTTTGGATAATCCGATAAAATATATTGATCCTAATGGAGGACATGTGGTAGCAATTTCTAATGCAGAGCAGAAGATGATATTAAACACATTACCCAAAGATTTGAGACAATACGTCGTATTCAATAGTCAAGGATATATAAATCAAGATATTATTAAAGGGGTATCGGCTGATAGCCACAATTTTAATTATTTAAAAGATATGGTTTTATCAGAGACTATTGTAGAAGTAAAATTGGATAATAAATTTACTTATATAGATGAATATGGTAAAACCCAAGAAAGTAAAATGTCTTATTTAGGAGTTGACAAAGATTTTATTGGCAACAACGATGGAAAAGGAATAGGAACCTCTACTGGAGAAACAGGCTTCCTAGGAAAGACCCTCTTCCCTGATAAAAACGGTCTTCAAAATTCAACTGACGATAATATAAAAATTATTGTAAACTCAGAATTATCAGAAGAAGGACAAGCGCAGACTTATAGCCATGAAGCCAATGGTCATGCTCATACCTATATAAAGACTCAAGGTAATAGAAAACAAGCATCACATCAGTATGAAAATGGGAGCGTTGATCTAAATAGAGATTTATTCAAAAAAATAAATGAATCAATTAACGAAACAATAAAAAACATGAAATGAAGATAAGTTTTTTATTCATATCATTGCTATTGTTTAGTTTTGGCTATCTACAAAATAGTCATAACAACATTTACCAGAAAGAAGATAAAATATATCAATTAATGGAACTGGATTCTATGCCAACTTTCAAAGGTGGCTACGATTCTTTAGTATCCTATATTGATAACCATTTCATTTTTCCTAAAATTCATGCAGAATCAAGTGTCCAAGGTAAAGTTATATGCATGTTTATTGTAACTGAAACTGGTAATATAACTAATGTAAAAATACTACAAGGTCTTGATGAATATATTAATAATGAAGTGGTAAGAGTAATATATTCGATGCCTCAATGGAATCCTGGTAAAAGAAATGGTCAGAATGTGAAATCTGAGTATTTCCTTTCAACATTTATTCGTATGCGTATAGAATAAAGTGAATTGATACATTCTAACTTTTAAGAATAAGTAATCCTTGATTCAGAAGTTCATTCTGTTTCAAGGATTACTTTTTTATAAATTATCTCCGAAGCTGGCTGACAGCCATCAGCGGCAACAAGTTCTCGCAGAACCTGTATTACAACACCGGCAACGGCACACCCTGCTACAACGGCAACATCAGCAGCATGACCTGGAAAGCCGGAAATGAGACGACACTCCGCGGCTACAAGTTCACCTACGACGGGCTGAACCGTATGCTGGATGCAGTCTATGGCGAAGGTACTTCGCTAAGCAGCAACGCCAACCGCTTCACCGAAAAGGTGACCGGTTACGACAAGAACGGGAACATACTTGCTTTGCAACGTTATGGGCAGACGGGGACTTCGACCTATGGCTTGATAGATAATCTGACTTTTACTCTAAATGGCAACCAGCTGAACCGGGTGGATGACGCTTCTACCGCTACGGCCTACAACAACGGCTTCGAGTTCAAGGACGCCGTGAAGCAGGCGAACGAATATGCTTACGACGCCAACGGTAATTTAACGAAAGATTTGAATAAAAACATTTCCGAAATTCAATATAATTGTTTAAATTTACCGCGCAAGGTCACGTTTACGGACGGAAGTACTATCGAATACACTTATGCCGCCGACGGAACCAAGCTCCGCACGGTACATACAATAGGCGGTACGACCACCACAACGGACTATTGCGGCAGCGTGATCTATGAAAACGGTGTGCAGAAACTGCTGCTGACGGAAGCCGGATACCTCACCCTGGCCGACAGCAAGTACCACTACTACCTGCAGGACCATCAGGGAAACAACCGAGTGGTCATCGACCAGAACGGGACGGTGGAGGAAACGAATCATTACTACCTCTTCGGAGGTGTCTTCGCTTCGACTTCTTCCGTTCAACCCTATAAGTACAACGGCAAGGAACTGGACACGAAGAAAGGCCTGAATTGGTATGACTATGGGGCACGGCACTATGATGCGGCGGTAGGAAGGTTTGCGACGGTGGATCCGTTGGCGGAGAAGTATTATCCTTGGAGCCCTTATACTTATTGTTTGGATAATCCGATAAAATTTATCGACACAGATGGCAAACTACCAAGAATTTATGTTGAAAGAAAAGGGCTGGGACATGCATTTGTGACAGTTGGGAATGGTACTAATACAATTGTATATACTTATGGTAGATATGGTGAATTAAGAAAAGATAAAAGTTTTGCACGAAGTACTTCACCTACAGGAGAAGGAGTACTTATTAAATTAGTAGGTAGAGAAGCTATTGACTATATCCAAGATCAAATGCTACTAAACGAGGCTATTGGATATGAATTTTCAAACGGTTCAGATGAAATTGTTTCAAATCATTTTGATGAAAAAATGGAAAATAGCCATCAAAGTCCACGACAAGGGAAATATGCGGATAAAGAGAATGCAAAAGTTATTGATGAATATAATTTATTCACAAATAATTGCGTTACTACTTCTGTGAAAGGAATACAAAAAGGAGTAAAACAAGATTTGGAACTGGATAATACCAGAGGTCCTAAAGCCTTAGGAGATCGTTTGGAAGTAATGTCCAAAGAAAAAAATATCAAATTGAAAAGATTGATTATGATAAAATAAAAAAGGAATTTGATTTACACGGTTCTGGAACTAAATGGTAAAAATGGTAATTATGAAAAAAACTATTTCAATAATATTCATAATCTTCTCACTGATAATAATCGGCTATGGCATTTGTTTTATTTTAGATTATTATTTAGTGATAAAATATTCTATCGAAGATTGTTTGCCTTTAGACTATGAAACAATTTCTCCAATGTATAATAATGCTGAGAGGCTTAATGAAATACATATGCTGATTTATTATGCTAAGATAATAGTAGCATATGCAATTTATGCTATATTAGTAACATTATATTGGTTGTTCGATAAATCCTAATAGTTTATTCAAATTATTTCTCAGCTATCTTGGTATCAAACAGATATTCAGTCTGTTTACCAAGATAGCTTTTATTGTTATTACCTTTTTGAAGAAAAAGTAATATAGTATCAAACTGACGTCCGCCGAAAGAAATGCCCTGACCTACGCTGCACGAAGCGGGTACGACACCTGCCACACGTACGCCGACGGGCTGCCCACCGGTAACCGCCATTACCTGCCCGACGGAACGGGGCGCTACGTTGCAACCGCCCTCTACTACGACAACAAGGGAAGAACCGTGCAGCAGACACGGACGAACCTGAAAGGCGGCTACGACCGGGACAGCTATGCCAACAGTTTCACCGGGCAGGTGACGAAGCACTTCTACACCCACACGGGCAGTGCGTCGGACACCGGTTCCCTCACCTGCGAGTATTTCTACATGTACGATCCCAACGACAGGCTGGTGGCCGTGGACTGTGCACTCAATGGCGACACACGCAGTGCCCTCTACCGCCTGAGCTACGACAGCTACGGACGGATGCAGCAGAAAACCTTCGGAAACGGCCTGTATGCCAGCACCTACGACTACAACCTCCGCGGCTGGCTGACAGCCATCAGCGGCAGCAAGTTCTCGCAGAACCTGTATTACAACACCGGGAACGGCACCCCCTGCTACAACGGCAACATCAGCAGCATGACCTGGAAAGCCGGAAATGAGACGATGCTCCGCGGCTACAAATTCACCTACGACGGGCTGAACCGCATGCTGGATGCCATCTATGGCGAAGAAATATATATTTATGAATTCGAACGTACCCGACTTAATGTTTCAGGGGTCATTAGCAGATAGGAGGCAATATGCGAAAGAGGGGCTCTTTTGATGACCTCAGGTTGTGTGCTCAACAACAAGTTGTAACGTTCGCGTGCGGTCTCAAAACGCCAGGAGTCGGCTTTCACTTGGGATACGATGAGGGAGTATTCCAGAATTTTCCTATAAAACATGTTTATCTCCCAGGATATTTCGGTAAGTTGCATCAATTTATCGTATGGTAGCAGATAGACAATGCAGTCTTCCAGAGCTTCAATCATCAATTTGGTAGGCTCTTTTTTCAAGGTGCTTTCAATGCACATCAGGACACATCCTTCATACGAAAAGTGTTCGGTGACGTCTTTTCCCCCCTTGTAATAGAATTGTCGCATCATTCCTTTTCCAACAAGGATGATGTGATGGCTGATTTGGCCTTCCTTGAGCATAACTTCTCCCTTGGCTACTTCTTTACGGATAAGAATCTCTCCGAGCATTCTTTTTGCTTCGGGCAGCATACCGGGATAACGTGAATTGACAGCCAGGTCGATTGTTTGTTTTAAAAGCTCGTCCATAATCTACAATAATTTGTTGTTTCGACAACAAAGGTAGTATATTAAGACTGAATGAGCAAGAAGAACGTGCGTTTTTGATGTTCCTCCTTTCTGGCTCGTGACCTTTGCTGTGGGCAGTTAGGAGTTCTTTACAAAACTTTTGCTTGCCCATTTCATGCTGTACCAGCGACGTACAAAAATACCTCCCCGGATGTTTTCGTCTAAAAGGAAAGCTGTCCACATGCCGCAGATGCCCCAACCGAGTGGAATGCCGAAGAAATATCCCAATCCGACAGCTACGCTCCATTGAACCACAAGTCCTACGTAGAAGGGATAATTGACATCGCCTGCTGCCCGAAGGGCTGCTGTGGCAAAGATGTTGATAGGACGTCCTATTTCGAGAATGATGTCTATGAATAGGATAAGTACTCCCAAGCGGATAATTTCGGGGTTGGAAGTAAGCCATCCCAGGATGCTATGTCCGCATAAAGCAAGGATGGTAGAAAGAATAACGGTGATCATCACCGACTTCTTCATGACATATTTGCCCATAAGGAAGGCGGCATGAGGTTTTCGTTCTCCGATTAGATGGCCGATGCAGATGGCTCCCCCTTGTGCCATGGATATGCTGAACAGATAAGCGAACATAACGATGTTGACACAGTAGGTTCGTGTGGCAAGTGCCTCTACTCCCAGCATATTGATGAAGTAAGTGATAACCACCTGCGAAGAACTGTAAGACAACTGCTCGCCGGCCGAAGGCAATCCTACTTTCATCAGGTTTTTCAGTTCGATCCAGGGGAAAGGACGGAAATAGGCCAGCGGGAAACGTGAGATATGTTTGCGGAATAGAATGATAAAGAGTAAGATCATGGACACACCACGGCTGAAAGCTGTAGAAATGGCAGCACCTTCTACTCCAAGTTCCGGAAAGCCGAAACGGCCGAATATCAGGGAGTAGTTACCGATGATGTTAAGTATGTTGACGACCACAGTGACCATCATGGGGTAGATAGCCTTGTTAGCACTGCGCAACGAAGCAGAAAGGGTAAGGGAAAGAGCCTGAAAGAATGCGAATGCACCCACTATGCGCATGTAGGACAAACCGTCTTTCATCAGTTCGGGTGTAAGCCCCATCAGCCGGAGAATCGGGCTGGCGCCAAGGTATAACAGAAGACTGACTGTGATGCCTACTGCAAGATTGACCAGGATGGATACGCCGACTACCTGAACAACCTTTTTTTGCAGGCGTGCGCCCAGATATTGGGAGCAAAGTACAGAAGTACCCAGATTGATCACTTCGAAAACCAGAAAAGTAAGCATGATGATTTGGTTGACTACTCCTACGGCAGCAACGCTGTTGTCCGAATGCCGGCTTAGCATAATGGTGTCGACGGCGCCGAGCATCATAATGAGCAGGGTCTCTATAAATATGGGAGCAGCCAGTTTGGCCAGTCGTTTTTTCAAACTTTCCTGTTGTATCATACTCATACCTATTGAATTTTTATAGGGAAAAAGACTTTCTTAATATACAAATTGCAGATATATAGTGCTTTATCTTGTACAAGTCCTTTGCAGGACTGTGCGTATTGAAATAAAATTGCGCAAAGGTATGAAAAAGGGGGAAGGAGGGTGTTGATATAAATCAAGAATTTTTTTTCGATGTTTTATGTTTTGAATGTTAGCCAATTAGCTGTTTTTGGCAACTGGTGGCGAAAAAAAACTATCGAAAAGACTTGCACAGTCCAAAAGTTTCCCATACCTTTGCACCGCATTTGAGAGATAATGCAGGTTAAAGGAAGTTTGGGTGAGTGGCTGAAACCACCAGTTTGCTAAACTGACGTACGGGTTACCGTACCGGGGGTTCGAATCCCCCAGCTTCCGCCTAATGCACTCTTAGCTCAGTTGGTAGAGCAACTGACTCTTAATCAGTGGGTCCAGGGTTCGAATCCCTGAGGGTGTACAATGAGATGGGACGGTGGATTCGTCTAACGGTTAGGACACATGCCTCTCACGCATGCAATACGAGTTCGATTCTCGTATCCACTACAAATAATGAAGCGGTTGCCGGTTAAAAAGGTAAACCGCTTTTTTTATGGCTTTTCTCTTCACTCTCCGAAGAGAATGTGTATCTTTGCATAAGACATGGTTTCATTAGTCAAATTGTATATTTAATCAAGAAACGCTTTGGACTGGTTATATAGTTTGTTCGTTGAGCACTCCGCCTTGCAGGCGGTTATCGTACTTTCGTTGATTTCCGCCATCGGATTGGGCTTGGGGAGAGTGCGGGTTTGTGGCATCTCTCTTGGAGTTACTTTTGTGTTTTTTACCGGTATTCTGTCGGGGCATTTTGGACTATCCATCGACCCGCAAATGCTGAATTATGCCGAAAGCTTCGGTCTGGTTCTTTTTGTCTATGCCCTGGGGCTTCAGGTAGGACCGGGTTTCTTCAGTTCCTTTCGTCAAGGAGGCGTCCAGCTGAATCTTCTGGCCATTGGTGTCGTTCTGGTAGGCACTCTATTGGCCGTCTTGGGCAGTTATGCTTGCGGAATCTCTTTGCCCGATATGGTTGGTATACTTTGTGGAGCTACAACCAATACTCCGGCGTTGGGTGCCGCCCAGCAGACGCTGAAACAGTTGGGCCTGGAGACAAGTACGCCGGCATTGGGATGTGCGGTGACCTATCCGTTGGGAGTGGTGGGCGTAATTCTGGCCATATTGCTGATGCGTAAGGTAATGGTTCGGAAAGAAGATCTGGAAGTGAAAGAAAAGGAGAATGAGAATAAAACGTATATTGCGGCCTTTCAGGTTCACAATCCTGCCATCTTCAATATGAGTATTAAGGAGATCGGGGCATTGAAGAATTATCCGAAGTTTGTTATTTCCCGATTGTGGCGTGATGGAAATGTCAGTATACCTACTTCGGACAAAGTCATTAAGGAAGGCGACCGTTTATTGGTTATTACTTCCGAAAAGAACGCGCCGGCACTGACTGTATTGTTTGGCGAACAGGAACATACGGATTGGAATAAAGAAGATATTGACTGGAATGCGATTGACAGCCAACTGATTTCGCAGCGCATCGTTGTGACGCGTCCCGAACTGAACGGTAAAAAGTTGGGTTCACTGCATTTGCGGAATCATTATGGAATTAACATAAGCCGTGTTTATCGTAGTGGCGTACAGCTGTTGGCTACAGCCGAACTGACCTTGCAGTTGGGCGACAGACTGACGGTAGTAGGCGAGGCCGCTTCCATCCACAATGTTGAGAAAGTGCTGGGTAATGCTATTAAGAGTTTGAAAGAGCCCAATCTGGTAGCCGTGTTTGTCGGCATTATTTTAGGATTGGCATTGGGAGCCGTTCCCATTAGCATTCCTGGTATAAGTGCTCCCGTAAAATTGGGTTTGGCGGGTGGTCCTATTATTGTAGGTATCCTGATAGGTACTTTTGGCCCGCGTATGCACATGGTAACATATACCACACGCAGTGCCAACCTGATGCTTCGTGCATTAGGCCTGTCGCTCTATCTGGCTTGTCTGGGGTTGGATGCCGGTGCTCATTTTTTTGAAACGGTGTTCAGACCCGAAGGAGCGCTGTGGATTGCTGTCGGATTTGCCCTGACCGTTATTCCGGTCTTGATAGTCGGTGTTGTGGCATTCAAATGGGCGAAAGTCGATTTCGGATCAGTGACGGGTATGCTTTGCGGAAGCATGGCCAATCCGATGGCTTTGAACTATGCAAACGATACGATTCCAGGCGATAATCCGTCGGTCGCTTATGCTACGGTTTATCCGTTGTGTATGTTTATCAGGGTTATTATTGCTCAGGTATTGCTGATGTTTTTTTTACATGGATAAGAATATTATAAGATAACAGAATTATGGGAACCATTACTCCGGAAAGTATAGTCGGCGATTTGCGCTATCTGCAATTGCTCTCTCGCAGTTTTCCTACGATAGCCGATGCCAGTACCGAAATTATCAATTTGGAAGCTATTCTGAATCTTCCAAAGGGAACAGAACATTTCTTGACCGATATTCATGGTGAATACGAGGCTTTTCAGCATGTGTTGAAAAACGGATCGGGAGCCGTGAAACGAAAAGTAAACGAAATCTTTGGCCATACTTTGCGTGAAAGCGAGAAGAAAGAGCTGTGTACATTGATTTACTATCCGGAAGAAAAGCTGCAACTGGTGAAAGAGCGCGAGCAGGATTTGGAGGACTGGTATCAGATCACCTTGAACCAGCTTGTGAAAGTCTGCCAGAACGTTTCGTCCAAGTATACACGTTCTAAAGTCCGTAAGTCGTTGCCCAAAGAGTTCTCGTATATCATCCAGGAATTGTTGCACGAGTCAAGCATCGAACCCAACAAGCATGCTTATATCAACGTCATTATTAGCACGATCATTTCGACCAAGCGGGCTGACGACTTTATTGTAGCCATGTGCAATCTTATCCAGCGTCTTACCATCGATCTGTTGCATATTGTGGGTGATATTTACGACCGTGGTCCGGGTGCTCATATTATTATGGATACACTTTGCGATTATCATAACTTTGATATCCAGTGGGGCAATCACGATATATTGTGGATGGGTGCCGCTTCGGGCAATGATGCATGTATAGCCAATGTAATCCGTATGTCTATGCGTTATGCCAATCTGGCTACGCTGGAAGACGGCTATGGCATCAACCTTCTGCCTCTTGCCACTTTTGCCATGGATACTTATGGTGATGATCCTTGTTCCATTTTCGCTCCTAAAATGAATTTTGCCGATGGAGAGTATAATGAGAAGACGTTGAGGCTGATTACTCAGATGCATAAGGCGATTACCATCATACAGCTTAAGCTGGAGGCCGAGATTATCAGCCGCAGACCGGAGTTTGGAATGGAAAACCGCAAACTATTGCATAAGATTGATTTTGAACGGGGTGTTTTCATGTACGAAGGAAAAGAATACGCATTGCGCGATACCAATCTGCCTACCGTCGATCCTGCCGATCCTTATCGTTTGACGGATGAGGAGCGGGAACTGGTAGACAAGATTCATGCCTCGTTTATGAACAGCGAGAAACTGAAGAAGCATATGCGCTGTCTCTTTACCTATGGCGGAATGTATCTGGTGTGCAACAGCAATCTGTTGTATCATGCTTCGGTGCCTTTGAACGAAGACGGAAGCTTTAAGCATGTCCGCATCGGTCAGAAAGAATATTGGGGACACAAGCTGTTGCTGAAAACGGATCAGCTGATACGGACTGCTTATTTCGACGAGGACTGTGAAGAAAAACGCTTTGCTTTGGACTATGTCTGGTACATGTGGTGCGGTCCCGATGCTCCTTCCTTTGACAAGGACAAGATGGCTACATTCGAACGTTATTTCATAGCAGATAAGGAATTGCATAAGGAGACGAAGGGGTATTATTACACTTTACGCAACCGTGCGGATATTTGTGACAATATCTTACGTGAGTTTGGAGTAGAGCCCGGTCCACATTCGCATATCATTAATGGTCATGTGCCGGTAAAGACTATTCAGGGCGAGAAACCGATCAAGGCAGATGGTAAACTGCTTGTGATAGACGGTGGTTTCTCAAAAGCTTATCAGCCGGAAACCGGAATTGCCGGATATACGTTGGTATACCATTCGCATGGATTGCAGCTGGTACAGCACGAACCGTTCCAAAGTCGTCAGAAAGCTATTGAAGAAGGTTTGGATATCAAATCGACCACCTTTGTCATCGAATTCAATTCTCAGCGAATGATGGTGAAAGATACGGATAAAGGGCAGGTACTGACCACGCAGATCCGCGATCTTGAGAAATTATTGGTTGCCTACCGGATAGGCTTCATTAAGGAGAAAGAGTAAAAACAGGTTGGGGGCAAGCATTTCAGAATAAAATGATGCCCCCTTCCCAGATGAGGCCTTTGTCGAAGTTCCTGTTTTGCGTATAAGGACGGCTGATGCCGTATCCGCCGGTGCAAAAGATGCCGAAACGTTCAGTTACGTTATACTCCAGATTGATACGTGCCTGCAGTGCATAGAGCCGTGCGGGAACGGTACTGCTTTCGTTTTTAAATGTTTCGATGTGCTGGTAGCCCAGATCTCCGCTTATGGAAAACCGTTGGCACAGGGGGAGGGAAAGACCGGCACGATAGAAACACGAGGCGGAGAACTTGTCGCTGAAGTCCAGATAGTGTGTGCCTCCTCCCAGGATTGTGTAAAACAACTGGTTCTTGAAGCGTACGCCCATGTTCAGCTTGGTCGTATTTCCTCCGAAAAGCATCAGCTGGATGCGGGTATGGGGATTGGCGTTGACCAGACCCAGCTGAAGACCGTCAAAGTTGTTTTTGTAATAGTTCACAATGCCGATTTGCAATCCTTTGGCATCGGTAGCAATGTTAATGGGCGACAGCTGGAGTCCGCATACCTTTCCTCCGGCAATATTTCCTAATCCGGAAATTTGCACACCGGTCATGTGGTTGGCTGCAATGGAAGTAATTCCTGCGATTTGCAATCCGTGCAGATTGTTTCCTGCGACGTTGATGAAGCCGGAAAGACTTGCCCCGGAAAAGTCTGTGCTCGAAATGTCTGCCAGTCCGGCTAAATGGAACCCGGCCGCTTCCTCTCCGCAGAAGTTGAGTAATCCTCCCAGTACGGCTCCCCGGCTATAGTTGCCTGTAATATTGGTAAGTCCGGACAACAACAGTCCTTTCATTTGGTAACTTGTTAGGTTGACCAGTCCGGAGACAGAAATACCGCTAAAATCGTTCCCGTTGATGTTGGTGATGCCTGCCAGCTGAAGGCCGCGTGCGTTGCCTTGGGCTACGTTGAATATTCCCGAGACAGCCATTCCGTTGGCTTCCTGACGTATGGTTGTTCCCAAAATGTTGATGCCGAGTCCGTTCAGGCGGTTGATGGATGAATACAGTCCCAGGTTGAAAATCGTATTGCGGGTTGTATCATCGTGCTGTGTGGAAATGTTTTTCCATAGGGAAATGTTGATTCCGGGCTTGCTGTGTGCAATGGGTGGAGTTGTAGTTGTTTGGCTAAAAATACTCCCTGCCAGTAGCAGGGAGCATATAGATAAACTTGTCTTTTTTATACAGTTCATGATTGATACGATGTTTGTATATCCGTCATTGGTGGATAGAAGGCAGTTTACTATCCTTTGGCTTCCTGATACAGGAAGCGTTTGATAGACTTTTTAGGTGTCTTTTCAAATTCTTCCGGATAGATTTTCATTTTGGCCACTTGGCTGTAGGCTGGAAGTTCGGCATTGAGGGCTACACGGTTTTCTTCCATCACCCGTTCGATGTCTTCATTCTTCAGTCCGTTGGCAAAAGCTTCTTCAAAATCAGGATAAACCAGTCCTACCAGTTTCTCGTTTTGCTGCACAATGATGCTTTCGGCCACGTAAGGCATGTTGTTCAGTTTATCTTCAATCTCTTCCGGATAAATGTTCTGTCCGCTTGGCCCTAACAGCATGTTCTTGCTACGTCCTTTGATGGTGATGTTTCCTTCTGCATCCATCAGAGCCAGGTCGCCGGTATGCAGCCATCCGTCTTTATCAAGTGTCTGTCTAGTAGCTTCTTCGTTTTTGTAATAGCCCAGCATCACATTAGGTCCCCGGCAGACAATTTCGCCAGGAATGTTTTCGGGGTCGGGCGACAGTATTTTTACCTCCATGCGTGGGGCTGCTTTTCCGCACGAACCGGTTTTGAATCGTGTCCAGTCTTCGTACGAGATAATCGGTCCGCATTCTGTCATTCCGTAGCCTACGGTATAAGGGAAGTCTATCATTTTAAGGAACTGTTCCACATCATGGTTGAAGGCCGCACCGCCGATAATGACTTCGCAGAAGTTGCCTCCAAAAGCCTTGATGACTTGTTCGCGTACGCTGGCTTTTATTTTGTCATTGATGATGGGGACTTTCAGCAACAGTTTCATCGTTGGAGTCTCCAGCTTGGGAAGCACGTTTTTCTTAATGATCTTTTCGATGATAAGAGGGACGGCGACAACCAGATTGGGCTTGACGTCGGCGAATGCCTGGAAGATGATTTTCGGACTTGGCATTCGTGTCAGGAAGTATATGTGGCATCCTGCAGCCACTTCGTACAGGAATTCAAAAGCCAAACCGTACATGTGTGCCATAGGAAGCATGGATACTAACTTGTCGCCGGCTTTTAGCGGTAATACCTCGAAGGCAAAGCGGGTATTCGACCATAAGCTTCGGTAGGGCAGCATGACTCCTTTTGAATAACTGGTAGTTCCCGAAGTATAATTGAGTACGGCTAATTCGTCGGGCTGGTCTACATGGTAGGCAACGTGTTCCTTACGGAAGTTTTTTGGGAATTTCTTACCGAACATTTCGTTCAGATGCTCGCGTGCGTACGTAACCCGTTCGTTTCGCGAAACCAGTAGTGTAAAATCGGTCATCATGAAGATGCCTTCCAGCAACGGCATGGCAGCCTCGTTGAGGGCTTCCCAAACCACATCGCCGACAAATAGAAGTTTGGCTTCGGAGTGGTTTACGATGTTGTGTATGTTGTCTGCCTTAAATTCATGTAAGATGGGTACGATGACCGCTCCATAGGTCAGGGTTGCGAGGAAAGTTACTCCCCAGTGCGAACTGTTTCGTCCGCAGACCGCTATTTTGTCTCCTTTCTGTATGCCGCTGGCTTCGAATATGATGTGTAGCTTTTCTATTTTGCGGGCTAAGTCTTTGTACTGCAGGGTAGCGCCTTTGTAGTCTGTCAGTGCGTCCAAATCCCAGTTCTGTTTGATGCTGTTCTCTATGTATGCGATAAAACTTTTTTCCATAATTATTGCACATTTATATCTAATTTGTGCAAATATAAGGGTTTATCTATAGAATGCAAACTTTTTAGCGAAAGAATACACTGGAAAGAGTACGTTCAACATCGGGAGGGAGTAAACTGATTTAAGAAAATGAAGGTGTGTCAAACTAAGGAACTGCTTTCCTTTAGGCACGGATTACAGGGAGTTTGCGGATTATGATTCTTATTTCTCTGAGTTTTTCCGCTTAATTCCGTATCTGAAAAGAACAAAATGTCAGTCACTTTAAGTTTTGACACACCTTCAATAAGTCAGGAATTGTCTTTTTTTAATAAATTATTGCAATTGCAAAACGCTTCTTTGGGTTGCGATTTCGTCCGATTCGGGTGTGGTAGCTTTGCGGGTGCAATAGTCAAACTCGGCACTCTTATCGCCGCTGAACGATTTCCATTTCAACTTCAGCTTGACGGTTTTGCCTTCCGTGTCGGGCAGTTCGTCCAGCTTGAAAGCTACCAGTCCGTCGCCAGGTTCTCCGTAGACGTCTCCGTAAGCGTTGTGACGGAATTCCACTTCGTACGGATTTTCAGGATTTTGCGACAAGAGCAGATTTACGAAATGTCTTTCGCCATATCCTCCCCAAAGTGTTCTGAAGCGAAGTGTCAGGTACCCGTCTTCGGCGATAGTCACCCAGTCGTTAACGATTTCGACAGGGTCGGTACCGTAAACCTTATCATTTTCCTCACCCAAGTCCGGGGCAATCGGTTTGGTCAGAATACTGTCTATCCAATTGATGTGGATGGCCTGATCGAATTCTCCGCTCGGCTCGTCTACCGGAGTGTAATTTACCAGTGCTCTGACCTCCTTTTCTCCGAATGGTGAAGTCTTGACGTTGCACGGAAGCAAGGTCGTGCTGTCGTCCAACTGAAGAAACAGCAGATTGTCAGACGCGTGTTTTACGGTAACCAGGGCATTGGGGAGTGAGTATCTGTAACAATTGTTGTCATCATCGTCCAGACACGACTGAAGGGTAAAAGCTCCTGCCAGAATAGCTGTGGCAGCAAACAGATGCTTGATGCTAAAAGATCTTTTCATAGTTTGTATTTCTTTCTATTAAAATTAGTATTGATAAAATCATTTCTCTGTAGATAGAAATACCAAAATCCCGGAATACTGCATCTACTGGGTAGTTAATTAATGATAAAGTGCCGGATGCCTGTTTTTCTTGGGCAAACTTCTTGTTAAAGTCTGGGCAAGCGTTGGGAGAGGGTAGTGGAAGAGCTTTCAGACGTCTACAGTTATTGCTGGAGATATGCGCAGTTAGGCATTAAAACTGCATTAACTGTTGCAGTGTTGCTGCATTGACTGTTGCAGTAGTATTGCATTAACTGATGCAGTAACCTTGGGTTAACTGTTGTATTAGTCTTGCCTTAACTGTAGACTTTTGCGCATTATAAAAGACGTGATAAACATTTCATACTCAACTTTAGTTTCCTTAAATTTATTTGTTACTTTTGCAAGTATCATCATTTTGTTAAATCTGTTTAGAGGGTTGAGTTATGGAATTGAATGACAAAATAGTAATTTATCGTACCCCAGATGGGCAGACAACCGTGGATGTCAGGATGGATGGGGATACGGTGTGGCTTTCACAGGCACAGATGGCAGAGCTGTTTCAAAAAGACAGGACTGTCATCGGACGGCATATTAACAACATATATAAGGAACATGAATTGGAGCGTGAGGCCACATGTGCAAATTTTGCACATACCAAGAATTATGGTCGTAGAGAAGGATTTACGCAAACCAAGAATATTGTATTATATAATTTGGATGTCATCATCTCCGTAGGCTATCGGGTAAAAAGCCAACGCGGTACGCAATTCCGTATTTGGGCCAATAGAGTGCTGAAAGAATATCTGGTGAAAGGCTATGCCATCAACAAATCTTTGACCGAACAGCGTTATACTGAATTGAAACAATTGGTAACGGTCTTGGGCCGTACAGTCAAGGCACAGGAAACATTGACTTCCGATGATGCGCTCAATCTGGTGGAGGTCGTTTCTGATTACGCTTATGCTCTCGATACGTTGGACCGGTACGATTATCAGCAACTGGCGGTAGAGCAGACCACCAACGAAGCTAGGTTTCATGCTACTTACGAAGGAGCCATGCAGGCCATAACAGAACTGAAAGAAAAATTCGGTGGAAGCCAGTGGTTCGCCCACGAGAAGGATGATTCTTTTAAAAGTTCCATCGGGCAAATATATCAGACTTTTGGCGGGCAAGATCTTTATCCTTCTGTAGAGGAAAAAGCCGCCATGCTGCTTTACCTTGTGACGAAAAACCATTCATTCAGCGATGGAAACAAACGCATTGCGGCCACCCTCTTTCTGTGGTTTATGGCCGGCAATGGCATTCTTTATAATCCGGATGGGAGCAAACGCATTGCCGACAACACCCTTGTGGCTCTTACACTGATGATAGCCGAGAGCCGTACGGAGGAAAAGGATATCATGGTGAAAGTAGTGGTCAACCTGATTAACAAGAACAATTATGAGTAAGACGGGGGGCCATTCTTTTATGTCAACGTCCGCTTGTCCAAAAACTCTTGGAAGGTTTGTTTGTAGCTGTCGCTGACAGGAATGTAGTTTTTGCCAAAAACAATGCGTCCGCGGTCGATGATGCGGATTTTGTCTTTCTGAACAATATACGAGCGGTGTACCCGCATGAATCGGGAAGCCGGAAGCATTTCTTCCATCGCTTTCATGCTCATTAGCGAGAGGATGGGTTTGGAATTGCCTTCTTCGTAGATTTTGATGTAGTCTTTCAGTCCTTCAACATAAAGAATGTTTTTCAGTTCAATTTGCACCAGCTTATACTCACTCTTGACGAAGATGCTGTCAATCTCTTCTTTGGGCTGTTGCAGAAGTTCGAACCATTGTACGGCCTTGTTGGCAGCCTGAAGGAAATCGACATACGAAATGGGTTTCAACAAATAATCCAAGGCATTGACTTTATATCCGTCGATGGCATACTGGCCAAAAGCTGTAGTGAAGACAATACGGGTATGTGAATTGACCATTTTGGAGAATTCCAAACCGTTTAATTCGGGCATTTGGATGTCCAGAAACAGCAGGTCTATCTGTTTGCCCGGCAATTCTTTCATGGCTTGCACAGCGCTGGAATACTTGCCCGCCAATGTAAGAAACGGGGTTTTATTGACGTAGCTCTCCAAAAGGTTAAGAGCTAACGGTTCATCATCTACTATTGCACAGTTCAGAGTCATAGTCTTTGGTTATTATATGTTGATTACAAGAACAGATCTGTATTCGGTATTGTCTTCACTGACTCCGTGTTCCCAGTTGTAACGGCCCGGATAAGTGAGTTCCAGTCTTTTTCGCACCTGTTCCAGTCCGATGCCGCTTCCGCTTTTGTCCGCTTCGTTTTTAGGATGGTAGCTGTTGTAGATTTCGCAGCGTACTTCCTGTTCGCTTTCGGAGAAATGAATGCGTATATAACTAGGCTCGGTAGGTGAGATGCCATGCTTGAAAGCATTTTCTATTAAAGAAATAAATATCAATGGGGCAATCTCTGTCCGGCTGTCGGGTCGGACAGAGATTGCAGTTTCTACTGTTACATTGGAAGACAGCCGTATACGCATCAGTTCGATATAATTGCGTATGAAGTCCATTTCCTTTCCCAGGGGAACAAAATTCTGCTGGTTGTCATATAGCACATGACGCAGCAAACGGCTTAATTCCTGTACGGCAGCCTGTGCCTTGTCTGTATCAAAAGCTATCAGTGCATAAATGTTGTTGAGCGTGTTGAGCAGAAAATGCGGATTTAGCTGATTGCGCAGATTCTTCAACTCGGCTTCCGTACGGCTCTTTTCAGCTTCGCGTCGGGCTGCTTCGATCTGTCCCCACCGTCCGCTTAACCGGATGGCTGTACTCAGTCCGACTGTCAGGATCATGGAGAAGATATCCCGAAGGAAGAATATCCAGCGGGGGGGAGCCATTGGCTTGTCCTGGTCATGTTCCTTCCTTGGAAACCGTACCGATATATAGTCTTGCCAGAAATGTACTCCAATCGCAGTACACAGTATCAGCAATATATTCAGAATGAAATATTCTTTCGTCCGTCCTTTAAATAAATAATGGGGGATGAGGATAAAATAGTTCACGTAGAATACGATCAAAAAGGTGACCGGTACTATACCTCCGTGGTGCAGGTAGTCTTGCCAGCTGATTGTAAATCCGCTACGTGTCATCATGATGAACGGAAAGGCAAATACGATTCCCCAGCCAATGATGTGTATCATGGCTTCGATGATGTGGTAGCGGGAGGAAGCTTCTAACTGTTTCATGGTGTTGCAAAGATAGCAAAATATTTGAATTATTCGTATCGGATGGCTTCAATAGGATCCAGGTCGGCTGCTTTTTTGGCAGGATACCATCCAAAGAATACACCTGTAATGGTACATACTGCAAACGAAAGGAGCACGCTCCACGTCTGGATATATATGGGCCAATGGGCTACGTTTTTCACAATGAATGAAGCTCCGCATCCTATAATGACCCCGATGATTCCTCCGGTAATGCTGATCAGTATGGCTTCGATCAGAAACTGACTTAAGATATCAATTCCCCGTGCGCCGACAGACATACGCAAGCCGATTTCGCGTGTACGTTCCGTAACCGATACATACATGATGTTCATAATACCGATGCCGCCTACTACCAGTGAGATTCCGGCAATACATGCCAGCAGTGTGGTCATCAGGTCGGTGGTAGAGTTGAGCATGCTGCTCAGCTCCTGTTGGGAACGGATGGTGAAATCGTCGTCGTCGCTTTCTTTCAGCTTATGGTTACGGCGCAGGATTTCAGTGATTTCTTCGCTCGCATTGTCGGTCATGTCCTCGGTCAAGGCCGAAGCAAAGATTCCCTCCAGATAAGTTTGTGCCAGCAGACGTTTCATAACGGTGGTGTAGGGAGCCAGCACTACATCATCCTGGTCCATACCCATTGAGTTGTATCCTTTCGATTTCAGTACGCCTACTACTCGGAAAGGCACCTGATTGAAGCGGATGATTCTGCCTATAGGGTCTTCGTTAGGGAAGAGGTTGTCGGCTATGGTTTTACCAATGACGCACACCTTGGCAGAAGTCTGTATGTCGCTTTCTGTGAACATTTCGCCGCTTTCGATGTTGAGCTGGCGAATTTCGAGATAGTCGATACCTACACCGCTTACCGAAGACGGGTAGTTATTATTGCCGGCGATAAGTTGGCCGGATGACGATACGTTGGGACTGATGGCCGAGATGTAGTTGGTCTCGTTGCGCAACGATTCGTAATCGGTCAGCTTCAGGGTCTGCATCGAACTGGGATCCTGACGTACACCGCCACGCATATCTGCGCCCGGATGTATCATAATCATGTTCGATCCCATTTCCGAGATTTGTTTCTGTATACTCTTTTTCGAGCCTTGTCCGATAGCAAGCATGGTGATGACCGAAGCTACACCAATGATGATACCCAACATGGTCAGGAAGGCACGCAGCTTGTTGTTGGCCAGTGCGCGAAGAGCTATTTTAAATAGATTAGTACCATTCATTGCATTGTTGTTTTTATGAATTGTTCGGATTCGGAAGGGTGATTTTCTTATGTACAATTAGTCATCCTCTTCCTGTTTGGGAAGCGCTGCCAGTGCTTCTGCCGCATCCAGGATATGGTCATTCAGCCGATCTTCTTTCACCTGTCCGTCGCGAAGCACAATGTTGCGGCTACTGTATTGGGCTATTTCGGGATTGTGGGTCACAAAAATGATTGTACGCCCTTCGGCATGCAGTTTTTGAAACAATACCAGAATCTCGAACGAGGTTCGTGTATCCAGGTTTCCGGTTGCTTCGTCGGCCAGAATAACTGCCGGATTGTTTACCAATGCACGGGCGATGGCCACACGTTGCATCTGTCCGCCCGACATCTGGTTCGATTTATGCTCCAGACGGTCGCCCAGGCCTACGGCTTTGAGCGCTTCGATTGCCCTTCTTCTCCGTTCTGCGGCCGATACGGCAGAGTTGTACATCAGTGGCAGTTCGACATTCTCTACCGATGTCGTTTTGGGAAGCAGGTTGTAGTTCTGAAATACAAAGCCGATTTTCCGGTTGCGCAGTATGGCACGCTGAGGCTTCGACATGGTACGTACGGAGATACCGTCCAGCAGATATTCTCCGCTGGTGGGGGTATCAAGGCATCCTAATGTGTTCAGCAGGGTCGATTTTCCCGAACCGGATGTTCCCATGATGGTAACGAATTCTCCTTCGGTGATCGTGAACGAGACGCCACGCAATGCGTGGACAGTCTCGTCTCCTACCTGGAAGTTCCGTTTGATATTTTTAAGTTCGATAACGACTTTACTCATGATGATTGCATTGATGGATTATTTGTTTTTCTTCTTGTCATTTCCCGGAGGGCCTGGCATAAACGGACTTTTCTCACTGCTGCCGTTTTTGCTCATGTCAGAAGGAACATTGTTTCCGTTTGGATTGCCTATGGTTGCTTCGGTAACGATGGTGGTACCTTCGCTGATACCACTGGTTATTTCAGTATAGATGCCGTTTGAGATACCTACTTCTACCGGATGTGCGGTAAATGTATTTCCTTCACGGGTCCATACTTTGTGTTCTGCGTTGCAGTCGTTGACAATATCTTCTTCGCTGATAAGCGGTGCTTCCGGTGTAAAGCGCAGAGCACGTGAGGGTACGCAGAGTACGTCTTTTCTGTCCAGCGTGTATATGGTGACATTGGCAGTCAGTCTTGGTTTGAGCTTCAGGTCCGGATTCGGTGCCGAAATGACAACCTCGTATGTCACAACCGTGCTGGAGGAAGTAGTGCTGGTCGAGCTTGAAGAGCTGTCGTCTCCCAGACGGATCTGAGTTACTTTTCCTTCGAAAACGTCATTCGGATAAGCATCAACTGTAAACGTTACCCGTTGGCCTTCCTCTACACCGCCTATGTCAGCTTCGTCTACATCGGCCACTACCTGCATCTGGGTCAGGTCGGCGGCAATCGTAAACAGGGTAGGAGTCTCGAAGCCGGAAGCAACGGTCTGTCCTTCTTCTACGTCTTTGCTGATTACTACTCCGTCGATGGGCGAAGTGATGGTTGCGTATGCCAGGTTACGTTCGGCCTTGGCCAATGTCGCTTTACAGCTTTCGTAGGTGCTTTTGGCTTTCTCGTAGTTATAGAGCGAAAGTTCGTAATCGGTGTCGCTTATCAGTTGTTTCTCGTGCAAGCCTTTGTTGCGTTCGTAGTTCTTTTTCTGGTATTCGTATTCGGCTTTAGCTCCGTTATATGTAGCTTTCTGCGATTCAACTTCTGTCAGCAGAGTCACACGGTCCATTTCGGCTATGAGCTCTCCTTTGGTTACTACGGAATTGTAGTCGACATAAATCTTGTCGATAATTCCACTGACTTGGGTTCCGACTTCTACTTCGGTCACCGGTTCAATGGTTCCGGTAGCCGTTACCGATTCGGAGATTTCACCTTTGCTTACTGTGGCTGTGGCATAAGTCACCTTACGCTTGGTCGACGAACTTCCCAGCAGCCAGGTTCCTATGGCAGCTATCACAACGATAACTGCGATGAGAAGGATGATTTTTTTCTTGTTCATATATTGTGATTTTAAATATTATAGATGTTAGTCCGGATAAAAATCCTGTTTCTCTTCTGTTGGTCAGATTGAAATCTGCTCTCCCTGATAGAATTTTAATAACTGCGTATTGAGGATGGCCATGTATTTGGCTTGCAGCATTTCCTGTTGGGCACTCAGCAGGTTGTTTTTCTCGGTCAGCAGTTCTACGGTATTTTTCATACCGAAATTGAACTGTTCCTGAACCAGGTTATAGCTTGTCTGGGTACTTTTCAGCTTTTCGACGGCTGCCACGTAGCGCTGCTGGGCACTGTTGGCTTCGAGCCACAGGCTTTCGATGGTTTTATAAAGATTCTTTTGTTCGTCAAGCAAGTCCAGTTCGCTGGTCTGTTTCTGGATTTTAGCCTTCTGTACAGCACTTTTTGTCTGGCGGTTGGTAAAAATAGGAATACTGATTGTCAATCCCAATGAGTTGTTCCAGTTCTGCTTTATCTGTTCGGAGAAGCTGAAGTCGTTGCCATTGGCATTGGTACTACCGATACCTGCACTTAAGCTTAAAGTGGGGATATAGCCTGCTTTAGCTATTTTGATGTCCAGGTCGGATGTTTCCACGTTCAGTCTGCCGGCTTCGATTTCCGGACGCAGTGCGAGGGCCGAACGGTATACATCGGCTTTGGCTGGCAGAGGCGTCAGTATGTTTTCGTCGCCGAGTGCCGGTATATAAAGGTTCATTTCCTCTTCACCGTCCAGTTCTAGCAGTTGTTTCAGTTGTAACTTATAATCTTGTAATGTGGCTTGTGCTGTGACGAGCTGATATTTGTCGGTGCTGACCTGTGCTTCTAATTGTGCTAAGTCGCTTTGTGCAATACTCCCTGCTTCGAACAGCGATTTACCGCGTTCGTACTGGGCTTTGCTCAGTTCCAGAGTCGACTCGTTGACTTTTACCGATTCGGCGGCGTACAGTATCTGTATGTAAATCTGAGTGATACTTTCTTCGATGGTGTTTTCGCTTTGCGCTACGTTCAAGTCGGCAATGCGGCTGTTCAGTTGTTGCTGTTTCAATGTGTTCAGCCGTTTGCTGCCGTTGTAGAGGGTCCAGTTCATATCAATGCCATAGCTTCCGTTGTACGATGTTTTGCTTTGGCTACTGGTAATGTTGTCTCCACTGATGATGGTACCGTTTTCACTGTTCGGGCGGTTTACAATACGCTGGCTGACACTGGCCGACAGGCTGGGGAAAAGTGAGGCTTTCGCAGTCTTGACATCTACTTCGCTACTTTCGGCACTCAGCTTGTTTCTACGGATTGTAATGTTTTGCTGAAGTGCATATTCTATGCACGTCCGCAAGTCCCACTGCTCAGGCAGAGTGCTGGACTGTTCCGTATCTGCCTGGACGGCTGTTTGTGCGATACTGTCATTTTGCGCTAAAAGTATTGCACTATTGGCCATACAGAGAGTAATTACCGTCAATTTTCTAACATTTTTCATATCGGATTCTTCTATTTGATGTTCTTTTGCGTAGACAAAAGTACGTCCGTTTCCGACGAACGACAAAAATGATAGATGTTTGCTCGGATTTTGCCGCCTAAAAAAAGGTTTTTCTCGATAGAGCCGTTTAGTATTTAGAATCTCTTCATGGGGGCTTTACGAAGATACTATTGGCGGGGTTGATATTCCGCTACTGGCAGAAGTCTGCGGTGGACTGGCGAGTGCCTTTGAATTTTATCTGAAGATGTAACCCTTATCATCCCTATGAGGGTGTGTCGAAACCAAAAGTAACTGACATCTTGTTATTTCTAGGCACCGATTACGCGGAAAAACGTAGAGAAAAAGAAGAATTATCATCATCCGCAAAATTTCGTGTAATCTGTGCCTAAAGGAGACGGTTCCTTAATTTGACACACTTTCAGATCCTATCAAAATGGAATTCATTCAGGCGGAAATTTAGGGACCAGTTTCATGAGCCTTAATATTTGTTTCTGCCTTTTCTGTATATAGGGTGAAGGGTGTGCCGAGTCGAAACGGATGGGGTTGGGCAGGGTAGCGGCGATAAGTGCGCATTGGCCGGCGCTTAGCTTTCGGGCGGTTGTCTTGAACTTCAGCTTGGCAGCCGCCTGGGCACCATAAATGTTGGGACCCATTTCGATGGAGTTCAGATAGACTTCCATGATCCGTTCTTTCGACCAGCATAGTTCGATAAGGCAGGTAAAGTAACATTCGAATCCTTTTCTGATCCATGACGACTGGGGCCAGAGGAAGACATTCTTGGCTGTCTGCTGGCTGATGGTGCTTGCACCGCGTTTCCGTTTGCGGGTCTTGTTCTCCTTGATAGCTTTTTCGATTTCGATGAAGTCGAAGCCGTTGTGCGAAGCAAAACGGTTATCCTCAGAAGCTATGACGGCCATGGGAAGGTGGGGCGATATTTCGTTTAGCGGCACCCACGTATGATGCCATTCCGGAGAATTTCCTTTAAAAATTTGCTGGGCACTGCGTATCACCATGAGAGGGGTGATGTATACCGGCATAAAACGATAAACCACTACCATGACGGTAGTGGTTATAAAGAAAAACAATATCAGGTTGCGGAGTATCCGCAAAGCTTTTTTCATTGTCATTGTTGGGCCTCTGCTTCTTTGATCATTTGCTCGCTGGCGTACATGTAGACTTCTACACGGCGGTTTTGCTCAGCCGAAAGGCTTTCATCGTACTCGTCGTAACCTACACCCTTCACTTGCTTGAACTGTGCCGGAGATACGCCGCAATCCTGCAGATAGTTCTCTACCGCATAGGCGCGGTCTTTGGATACTTTGATATTGGCCTCGTAGGTTCCTACTTTGTCGGTATGCCCGATGATGGCGATGTCGGTTGTCGTATCGTCTTTTAGAATTTGAGCCAGTTCACGCAATGATGCCTTCGACGTATTGCTTAATGCGGAAGAGTTGAAAGCGAACAGAATGCCCGAATCGAAAGAAACCTTTACGGCGGCCAGTCCGTTCGTATCAGTAACCTTTTCGACCTGTGCCCCTTCTATCTGGGCAGCTTCTGCGGCTTTTTTATCCATCTTTTTACCGATGATTACACCTGTTCCCGTACCAACGGCTGCTCCAACGGCAGCTCCAATGGCTGCACCTTTACCTTTACCGATCAGGCCGCCGATAATTGCTCCGGCTGCTGCTCCCGATCCGCCACCGATGATACCACCTTTGGTAGTATTGTTCATGGTGCCACAGCTTGCTAATAACAAGGCTCCGCTAAGTATGAATGCGGTTGTTTTCATCTGTTTCATGTTCTTTCTGTTTTAAGTTGATAAATATCTGCAGGAAAGCGTTTGCTACGCTTTTTGTGTACTTTTTGCCGTTCATAAAACTGCCGAACCGTTGAATAGGTTTGATTGATTAACTTTTTTTACGATTCTCTTTTCAGTCTTTGGAGGGCGTCAAGCTACATAACCTGTCAGATGTTTTGCAGTTTGCATATTCCATATTGCCATACGGCACGGACGTTTAAGTCTTTGTCCAAGATGACGATATCGGCATCTTTATCTTTCTGGAGCGAGCCTTTCCGGTCGTCCACTCCCATAATGCGGGCCGGAGTTTCGGCGGCCATCCGCAGAACGTCGCCCAGTGGAATGCCTGCTTTCACCATGGTGCGGACAAGGGTATCGCTGGTGGCGATACTGCCAGCCAGTGACGAGCGGTCGGCCAGCTTGCAGACTCCGTCTTCGATGATGATGCGCGGATCGTTTACAGGTTTTCCTTCATTGGCTGCCGACGAAAGGGCATCGGTGACAAGGCAGGTCCGTTCTACTCCCTTCAGCTTGTAGGCAAGGCGCAGGATGGTAGCGGGCAGATGAATGCCGTCAGCAATCAGTTCGATCGTCATGTCATCTGTCAGGTAGACGCTTTCTACCGTACCTTCGTATTTGTATTCACGACGCTTGTGGAAACCCGGCATGGCGTTGTAGAAGTGGGCCGCATGGGTAAAGCCGGCTTCATAGGCCGATTTTATTCCATCGTATTCGGCTTCGGTGTGCGACAGGGCTACCAAGATGCCTTTCTTTTTCAGATAGCGGGCAAAGTCGAGTGCGCCCGGCAGTTCGGGCGATGCATCCCAACGGCGGATGCAGTGTGAGTTTTCTATAAGCTCCTTGTATTCGTTTTCATCAACGGCTTTTACCATTCCGTTAAACTGTTCACCGGCCATGGTCGGATTGAGGTACGGTCCTTCGATGTGGAGACCCATAACCGGGCTTCCGGGCTCTTTCATCAGTTGTTCGCAGATTTCCGTAGCCTGATGCAGTTTGCTGAACGGTGAAGAAGACAGGGTAGGGAAGAAACTGGTTGCTCCGTGCTGAAGGTGTGCGTCGATGATGGTACGGAAAGCCTCTTCCGTACATTCGGTAAAGTCGTGTCCACCTCCGCCGTGGGCGTGCATGCAGACAAAACCAGGTACAATGTACATGCCTTTGGCGTCGATCATTTGGGCACCGATGATGGCGAGGTCGCAATTGGTTACTTCGAGGATTTTCCCGTCTCTTATCAGGACAGAGCCATCGTTCAGCCAGCCTTGTGGGGTAAATATACGTCCGTTGATAATTTGAGTAAGCATTGTTTTTACAGTTTTTTGTGAGCCGCTCCGGTTCTGTACACCACGTGTATAGTTCTGGAAACTGACTCGGTTGTTTTTTCAATAGAGCGTATCGGACGATAAGATAGCGTATAGCCATTGCTTATCGTGTAATACAGGTTTCCGACAAAGTTACGCAATTTAACTGATTGGAGGATGTGTTTTCCCTGAAAAAATTGCTATAAAAGTTTAAAATCTGAAGTCCGGCTGTTTGCCGCAGCTTTCCCCCGGTTTTTACTTAAGTTTTGGATTAGCATTTCTCCTGAGCTTGACACCCTGGCTCCTCAATATTATAACTTTTCCTCACGCGCGTGCAGGTGAAGCTTAACTTTTATTCACAATAGTGTTAAACCTCACCTACACGCGCGCGAAGAAAAAGTTGGTATTTTAAGATGTCAGGGTGTCAAGTGTAATGTTTTTTGCTTGGGAAAAGAAGGCTTTGGAAGCTTTTTCGTAAAGTGTCTCTTTACAGTGCTGAACAGAGATCGCAAAGATAGTATGGTAATTTTCTGTGTAAAGATACAAGGAAAATGAATTAGAATCAGAGAAGATTTCGTAACTTCGCAACGCCATTCTCTTCCCGGCTTATATCCGGTGAGTAAAAATGGGTGATATAACTTTTTACTTTCAGTATGAGAATAACCAAGCAACATGAGATAGACGAACAGAGCTTGCAAAAAGCTCAAAGCCTGTTTGAATCGGGTGATATTGATAAGATCGAAGTGGGTACTGTCAAAGGATTGAAGGACATTCATCAATATCTTTTTGATGGGCTTTACGATTTTGCCGGCAAAGTGCGTGGGCTGAATATAGCCAAAGGTGGGTTCCGTTTTGCCAACAGCATGTATCTGGAGGCTATTCTGCCTGTCATCGAAAAAATGCCCGAGACGACCTTCGAGGAAATCATTGCCAAGTATGTGGAGATGAACATTGCTCATCCGTTTATGGAAGGAAATGGGCGTGCCACCCGCATTTGGCTGGATATGATGTTGAAAAAGAACCTAGGGAAAGTGGTTGACTGGCAAAACGTGGACAAAGACCTGTATTTACAGGCCATGGAGCGGAGCCCTATAAACGATTTGGAATTGCGTGTATTGCTTCAGCCTGCCCTGACGGATAAAACGGAGGATAGGGAGATTATCTTTAAAGGCATTGAGCAATCGTATTACTATGAAGGATATAGTAAGAGTTAATAAGTTACATTTTCTAAACAACCAAATTATTTGTCAAGTGATAAATAATTTACAAAGCTTTAGAACTTTGCTTTGAAAATGGAAAGACTTCAATGATTACTTTTAAAGTGTCTCTTTAGGAGTCTAAAGTCCCTCTTTACGGTGCTAAAGAGGAACTTTGCAGGGGGTAAAGAGGGACTTTGTTGGTGGTGTGAATGGTGGGAATTGGATTGGTGGCTGTTTTCCGGTCGTTTTTGGTTGAATTATGCTTATCTTTGCTGACATAAGCCGCGTCTTATTCCTTTTTGTGGGTAAGACTATATTGCTGTTTTTTAACTACTTGTTATCCATGAATTTGGAAATTACCCAAGAGAATCTGTATTTGATACTGCCCTGCAAAGTCAGTCGTGTGACGCAAATCTATGCTCACGAGCACCACGTTACGATCATAGAAGCCATGCGCCGTTTCTATCGTTCGGAGACGTACAAGCTTCTGGCTGATGAATCCACCAAGTATTGGCACTATGGGCCGGTAGCTCTCTATCAGGAGTGGATGGAGGAGATGGGGTTGCAACAGTAACTCACATTCATTTGCCTATAGTAACATTCAGATTTTTCATATTCTGTGCAATAACCCAAAGATACATAGTAGAAACAATGTGGATTGCAGAATTGAGCTCTTTCATTGAAGCATCCGGAGCATTGTGTGATTCATTGTTTCTCCATTGCTTTACTAATTTCAGATAATCATAGAACTTATGATACCTTTCATCCGTATTGTTTTTCAGGCCTCTCAGACAGCTGAGTGAGAATATACAATTTATAAATGTAGGCATACTGTTCTCATCCTTGTCATTTACCATTTCCTTGCCGTTCAGCAAATAATATACTTTTTTCAGGAACACTTCATATTTTGTCACAATGGTGTTGAAATGCCTTCTTTTGTCAACCAGTTTCATTCCTTCCAGACAGTAAAGTCTGTTAAACGAATCAAGTAAAAGTTCATTAGCTCCATCGATAGAAGATGTAGTTTGAACTTTCAATACATCAATAAAGCACGATGCTGCAGAATTGAAGTCAGGAAGGAACTGCTTCAAGTCAGCAAACTCACATTCTACATCTAACAGCAATTTCTGCTTAAACAGTTCTGGTATAAACGGTATTTCATCTTCCTTTTTCTTAAAGTTTTCATACATCACCTTTGCCATCTGTGTCATGACATTACGGTAGAAATCACTGTTCTCAAACAGCTTGGCGAAAGAGTCCATTTGCTCCACATAGCAGCCTCTTGCCACTTCATCGAATATCTGGGGAAAGATACTTTCTTCAAACTGTTTTTCGTCCGTATTGTTCGCCTGTTTGGTCAGTTTCTTCTTAGCCGTCGTAACCATCTTGTCGTAGATGGATTCCACGATAACACGGTCTGCTTCGGAGAAGTCTCCCTGATACATAATGTTCACCTTATCAATGATACGGCTCAGCAAGTCCTCATTGTCGTTCTTCGGCTTCCCTGCTTTGGGATTCTCACCTTTGATCGGTTTATTGTCATCACCCAAACGGATGGAAACAGTTTCTCCTTCAGATATTTTGGAGTTCACCAGCATAATCTGTTTGTTCAAATCTATTCTTTCCTTGGCGTTCTTAGGCAAAAGTCTGTACAGATAGTCGGCATATACGTATGCTTTGTACAGTTCCTTATCGTATGTTCTTGCTATCTGTGCCATATAAGAGTAGAAACGGACAAAGTTCTTGATTTTCGACCTTACCTCGAACTGTTTCTCTTCGTCCAATGCCCCGTATCTGTCAATAGTACTCTTGAACGCATTCGACAAAGCTCCAAGGCGGTCTTTCTGCTTGCTGATATTTTGCAGCAAATCAAAGAATTTCTGTTCGTCACCCTCTGTCCAGAGCTGGAACATCTGTATGTCCTTTCTGAAAGTATATACATAGTTCACGTCCACAGGCTTTATCAGCTCTGTACCTTTATAGAACGGTTCGAACGATTTCTTAATATCCTCCGGCTTGTTGCAGAAGTCAAGTACGTATGTATCTTTCTTGTCCTTTTGCCATCTGTTCAGGCGCGAGAGTGTCTGCACAGCCTTTACGTCCTTCAGTTTCTTGTCAACGAACATGGTATGCAGCAAAGGTTCATCGAATCCCGTCTGATACTTGTCGGCTACAACCAGCATATTATACAAGTCCGAAGCGAAATACAAAGGCAGTTTGGCCTCCGAAATGTTCCGTGCGTCAATGGAGTTCAACTTCGTTTCTGTATATTCCACTCCCTCATACGATACCGTACCGGAGAAAGCCACCATAGGATTTACATCAGTGATATTGTTTTCCTGACAATACCTCTTGATCTCCAGGAAATAACGTACCGCATGAGCACGCGAGGAACATACCACCATAGCTTTTGCCTTTCCAAGCATGGCATTGAGTGTCACTTCCCTGAATTTCTCCACGATGATAGCCGTTTTCTGGGCTATCACATGCTGATGGTTATCATGGAAGGCCTTTATGGCTCGTGTGGCAGGAGTTTCCTCATACGAAGGATCAGACTCTATACGCTTTGCAATTTCGTAAGTAGTGTCATACGTGGTATAATATTTCAGTACGTCCTTGATGAATCCCTCCTCTATAGCCTGCAGCATCGAATAGTTATGATAAGCCACATATTTGTTGTCTTCCGGATTATCACCTTCCTCTGCCAGTTCACCGAAAGTCTGTAGAGTCTTTGGCTTTGGAGTTGCCGTAAATGCATAGAAGTACAGATTGCTGTGCTGTCCCTGAGCTAACAGATCCTCCATCAGGGCATCCTTCTTCTTTTCCAGTTCTTCTGCCTCAATCTCTTCTATTTCCGCATATTCGCGCAATGCCTCGTCTGTATCCGCAAGTGCAGCCTTCAGCTTCTCCGCACTCTTGCCTGACTGTGAAGAATGAGCCTCGTCCACTATTATGGCATATCTCTTGCCGCTGCGACTTGTCAGTTCCTTATAGATAACCGGAAAACGGTGTAGGGTAGTGATAACAATCCTTGTATTGTCGTCGTTAATGATTCTGGCCAGTTTCTCCGAGTTGTCAGCATCGGTAATGGTTTCTATCTGCCCGTCTATATGGTCGAATCCGAGGATTGTACTCTGCAGCTGCTTGTTCAGCACACGTCTGTCGGTGATGACAAACACACTGTTGAACATATTCTTCATCTCTGCATTCTGGAGTCCTGCAAGGCGATAAGTGAGCCATGCGATAGAGTTCGATTTTCCCGAACCTGCCGAGTGCTGGATAAGATAATTGTTCCCATGCGGCTTCTTCAAGACACGATATTTCGTCTTTTCGTCCGCAGCCATATCATATCTTGCTTCTTCTTTGCAACGGCTTTGCAAAACGTTTGCAAAATAAGTGTCGGCCACTAACTTTTCCACCACATCCAACTGATGATAACGAGGGAAGATTATCTTTACCGAAGTTTCCGTAACCTCTTTCTCCCTGCCATGCTTGTCTATTATAATCTTTAGCTTTTCTTCCTCCTGGCGCGAGATATAACGCTGAAGAATGGAAAGCAGCATATCCCTGCGCAATACCTTTTCCCACAGATAGGCAGTTACATATCCGCCGTCCTCACGTTCCGGATTTCCAGCTCCTCCCACTTCACCTGCTCCGTTTGAGCCCTGATTGAAAGGAATAAAGAAAGTCTTTTCCTTTTTCAGTTCGGTAGTAAGAGCCACTTCATACAAGTCAACTCCGAAGTATGCCAATATACGGTTGTTGAAATGAAACAGCGGTTCTTTCGGGTCTCTGTCTGTGCGCCACTGACGTTTTGAGTCCTCCACATTCTGACCCGTAATCTGGTTTTTCAGTTCGAGTGCTACCACCGGAATACCGTTCAACGAAAGTACCATGTCGATGGTATTCTTATTCAGTTTGGAATAGGCAAACTGGCGAGTCACTGTGAGAATGTTCGCATCATAATTCGCCACAAGCTCATCGTTCAGCATTGAAGCCGGAGCAAAATAGCAGAACTTGATATTTATACCCACGTCGCTTATACCTTTGCGCAGAACATAAATCAGTCCGTAGCGTGACACATCGTCCTGAAACACGCGGTACAGTTGTTTCTCGGCCTTGTCGCCATACTTGGTCACATATCGTTTCCACTGCTTAGGCTGTGTCTTTTCTATGAAGGAGATAAGTACAGGCATGTCAATAGCCCTGTCCTTGTCGTATGTATCCTGATTGCCTTTTATATATCCACCCTCTGTGATAAGGTATCGTTCTATGTCGGCTTCAAAGTTCTTTTCCTTTAAGTCTGTGGTATTCATGGTTATATCTTTCTTTAATCTTTATCTACAATTTTTACGACCCAGCTTCCTTTATCACCTTTTCCGTTTATACGTTCCAGCAATCCTCTTTCTATGAGTGAAGGAGTCATACGTTTTACGGTTCTTTCCGATTTTCCAATATGTTCCGCTATGTCGGCTTGTGTAGCTTTTGGATTTTCTTTCAAGAAATTAAGTAATGCCATTTCATCCAGCGTACAGTTCAAAGTGCCATCCAAAGTGCCATTTTGGCTCTTTGACTCCTCTTCTTTGGCACTTTGAGAAAAGTTTATGTTCATTTCTCTATTGCTGAGGTTGTTCTCTTCCCCAAACAACATATTTCTCAGGAACATTTCCAGGTACTTTGTATTAGCAGAAACCCCCTTTATATAATTATTGTAGTTGGCACGTACCAGAGTATTTCTGAAATACCACGAATGTTTCTTGAATATATCATTGTCCACCTTAAATCCGAAAGTCTTCAGGTATTTCATAAGGAATACAGCTATGGTTCTGGTATTACCTTCTCCGAAAGCATGTATCTGCCAAATACCTGAAATAAATTTACCGATTCTCTGTAAAGCCTGTTCGGCATTCATTGCGGGATAATCAGTACTTTTTTCCTGTGCAAAATCGTATTCCAGAGTAGGGCGAATCATTTCATAATCCGAGTAGATAACCGTATCTCCATCGAGTACCCATTCTTTCTTTGTGATATTATAGTTGCGTATCTGCCCAGCATGCTTGTACAGACCTTCAAACAGGCGTTTATGAATATACAGGAGATAGTCCGGTGTAAACGAGAAAGTCTTTTCCGAAAGCAGTTCGGTGATACGTGCTGATACCTTGTCTGCTTCTTCCGTCCGTTCATCTTCTATTTCCTCACGTGATGATTTCGACTGATAATATGTATCAATCAGATGTTTCACTTCATCAATGGAAATGTCTCCCTCTATATGTTGCTGTGCCGTCTGAATAAGATACTCAGACGGTTTCAGTCCGTCCACATCCTGCAAGCCTATGGCGACTTGCCATGCGGCTGCTTTCTCTTTCTGGTCGGGTTCTCCCTGTCGGATATATTTGTCGAATTCAGTCATGGCTTATACTTTTCTTTTTCCGGTTACACACTCGAAAATCAATGATTTCTTGTAGTCTTTCAGCTTCTCTATCTTCTGTTGCTTGATGGAGATGAGTTCGTCTATCTCGAAGCATTTCTGGTCGAGGTAGGTGGCGATGGATTGTTGCTCGGAGAGAGGAGGAACAATAATAGGCATAACAGAATATTTGTCTGCACCAATATTTTGGATTGTTGATTGAATAAATATGCTGTTTTTCCAATTTTGATATACATTCGATAGTGTGTAATAAAATACAAAATTAGGTAGAAGCTCATTTTTATTGCATCTGGCTTTTATTAGATAGCCTGCGAAACAAGCAGCATAATCTTCTTTGTATAAGAAAGTCTTTCCAACTGTTGCACCACTTCTTGCAAATAACAAATCACCTTTAGTTAACATATATTCTTTAGCTTTTTCTAAAGGCAAAGATTTAAAAGTATCATCTCTTAAAGTTCCATCATCCTTTATATCAGTTATTCTTATATATCTTGGGTCATTATAATTACATTCTTCAGCTGGTTCATTTGCACCATATTGCATTGGCTCTGACAAAAACTTTTTAAACACAGTACATATCCAATGCTCCGGAATCTCCCCAATCCATTCAATACCGCTATCTTTTAGAGGAACATTTTTATCCAAACCTTTGGTTACAGCTTCGGTAATGACGGATTGCTTGTAGCTTTGTAGTTTGGTTATCATTTCCTCTTGCAAAGTTATCAGTTCGTCTATTTCGCTACATTTTTGGTCAAGGTAGGTGGCGATGGATTGTTGTTCAAAATCTAAAGGCATGAATACAGTGAATTCGGCTAACATTGGTAATCTTACTGAATCCACAGTGGATTTAGAGTTTGCACTTTCTATTACATGATAGAATAATGAACTTAAATAATAAAATAAATATATCCTATTTATATTTTTAAACTGATTAATACAATATACTCGTTGGTGACAAGCAAATTTATCATCAGCAAGATGAAAAACTTTTCCTGCTCCAACTCCATCACCTGCCATTAATATAGATGCACCTTCAAAAGTATATTTGTTACTTTTTTCTACTTTGGGGGAGCGCACAAAAAATGGATATTTCCCATCAGGAACACTGTCTTGTGTATCTTGGTTACCTGTATTAATATTACTTAGGCGCTTTAAACATATTTTTTCCCAATGCTCCGGAATCTCCCCAATCCAAACAATCCCACTATCTTTATATTTATCATATCTATTTTCCATACCCATCAATCTTCCTGTTCGTAATAATATGAGTAATCAATACCTTTCATAAAGGTTTCCCGGTCATTAATTTTGTCGGCAAGTGGGGTGTAGAAGTGCTCCACAAACCGTGCAGCTTTGGTATTAGGGAAACATGCCGCAAGAGAAAGGACTCCTGTGTTATCAAGGACATCTGTAAGTCTTTTCTTGCCGTCAGGCGCAGTTAGTTTCAACTGGTTAGTGACACTAACCACTTGTACTTCTCTGTCGTCAAAGAACCGGATGGATATTTTATTTATCTTAGTCATAATTATCCTAATATCTTAGACATCAGTTCCGATTCTTTTTCTTCCAACTTTTTCAGTTCGTCAAATATTTCTGAACTTGGTGTTAGCGGAGTGTATTTATAGAACTCGCGGGTGAGAGGTATCTCATAACCAATCTTGCTTTCGGATTCGTTGTACCAGAAATCGGGAGCATACGGACGAACATTCTTTTCCAGGTATTCCGTAATATCCTCTTTCCAAGGAATAATCTCGCTATCCTTCAGTTCAGGGTCGGGTGCAAATCCGCTTTCC
This sequence comes from Bacteroides ndongoniae, assembly GCF_900108345.1. Taxonomy (GTDB): domain Bacteria; phylum Bacteroidota; class Bacteroidia; order Bacteroidales; family Bacteroidaceae; genus Bacteroides; species Bacteroides ndongoniae. Next base: position 261,220 of record NZ_FNVV01000014.1, read on the forward strand.
TGGTCTATAGGTTTTATGTATGACTCCATCATATTTGGGTTACGCTTTCCGAAATAGTTTCTCAATAAGGCAACCTTTCCCTGAGGTACTTTGATTTTTGCCTTCTTCAGTTGGAGGAAGAAAGTTATGTCCGGGAATCCCACATGGTTAGGCATATTGTTTTCCCAATATGTAGCAACTTCTTTCAATAAAGTTCTGTCGGTTTCTTTATAGTTTTCAGCAGTGGCTGCGTCAAAATGAATGTCCTTATACTCTAAGCGCAAAGGACGGTTGATGGTGAGTTTCGTAAACTTGAAATCCTCTGCGTCTTTCACCTTGCTTTCCACTTTCAGTTCCGGGTTAAGCTCGGAAGTATATTCCCAATCAGTAAAATCGTGATAAGCCTGCATGATAAGTTTGCGGCAGACTGTGGTGATTTCCACACGCTTGTTACCGAGGGGCTTGCGCAGTTTCTCGAAACATTTGCTTGCGTCGATAAGCTGAACCTTTCCTGTACGTTCTTCCGATTTGTTTTTGCTCACTACCCATATATAGGTGGCGATACCTGTATTATAGAACAAGTCGTTAGGCAACTGCACGATTGCCTCCAGCCAGTCGTGTTCAAGCAGATAACCTCTGATTTCGCTTTCGCCGCTTCCTGCATCGCCTTTGAACAAAGGAGACCCATTTTGTATAATAGCCATACGTCCTTCTTCTTTCAGTTTTGCCACACCGTTGAGCATAAACAACATCTGTCCGTCTCCCTTTGCCGGCAGTCCCGGAGCAAAACGCCCTGCTTCGCCCATCTCGTTTTCGGCTTTCACACGTTTTTCTGATGCTTCCCAGTCGATACCGAAAGGCGGATTTGATATGATGTAATCGAACTGATAGCCTTTGAACTGGTCATCGCCCAGTGTATCGCCCAAGCGCATATTGTCGGCATTACCGCCTTTGATAAGCATATCGGCTTTGGCAATACCATACGTCTGCGGATTGAGTTCCTGACCGTAGCATGTGATTTCGGCTTCGGGGTCTATCTTGCGGAATCTCTCGTCAAGACAGGCAAGCATCTGGCTGGTTCCCATTGCCATATCGTATATAGATGCCACAATGCCTTCATCTTCCATTTTTTGTTCATCGTCTCCTACAAGTAGTTCGCTCATCAGATAGATGATGTCGCGTGCGGTAAAATGTGCTCCTGCCTGGTCGTTATATGATTCGGAAAACTTTCTGACTAATTCTTCAAAGATGTATCCCATATCTACAGCAGAAACTACATCCGCGCCAAGATAAGCCTTGGCAGAGCAGAACTCCTTGATAACTAGGTAGATACGGTTGTTATCATCCATCTTCTTGATTTCGTTGTAGAAGTCCATGCGGTTTATTATGTCAATCACATTCTCAGAGAAATGGTTGAGGTAATTCTCGAAGTTGTCTTTGATGTTATCAGCATCGGCAAGCAATATATCGAAAGTAAATTTGCTGGTATTGTAGAACTTCTGCTTGGCTGCAGTTTCAAGGAAACCTTTCTTTACGGCTATACCTTTTGCTTCAAGCTCTTCGTTCATCTTGATAACAGCGTCTTTTGTTGGTGCAAGGGTATCTTCAAAACGTTTTATTACACACATAGGCAGGATAACCTTTCCGTATTCGTGAGGTTTGTATAATCCTACTAATTTATCGGCAATGGCCCAGATTAGGTTTGCTTTTTCCTGTATATTTATAGAGGTCTGTCTCTGTAAGTCTTCTCCGCTCATATTTCTGTTTTTAATTACTTGTCAAAGATACAAATTTATTGTGCAGTAGAACTGCACTTGATTTATAAAAATTCAATATCATTAGTATCCAATAAAAATGGACGAGTTAAAAAATTAATCAAATAGTCCTTCAAAAAGGGGATAATCGAGTTCTTTGACATCGTTGAAATCAGTCTTATTGAACAGGTCACGTAAATTAGTTTTGTCCGTTAGAGAGATGCTTAGAATCTGCAAAACTTCATAAGTTGAGCGAATACGTATTTATCTTGGTTCATAAGCGGCATTCAATTTTGCGAAATAAGTAACGAACGTTGATCAACGAGTGGGCAAAATTCTTGTATCTAAAAAATAATACCGTATCTTTGTAACTTGAACTGCCATACGCAAATGGAGGAACGCGGGCGGATGCCTGGCGGAGTCTGGATGGCAGAGGAGGATTGCTTACCCGGAGCATCGGAAAGATCGGCGCACAATCCTTGTTTTATTTAATTAATTGAGTTTGAAAGAATCTGCCGGTGAGGCTTGAATATGCGCTGAATAGATCTCAGCGGCAGGTTGTTAACGAAATTTTTATGGCAACAGTTGACGATAAAAAAATTATTTTCTCGATGGTAGGGCTGAACAAGACCATTCAGCAAAACAACAAGCAGGTATTGAAGAATATCTATTTGTCGTTCTTTTATGGAGCCAAAATCGGTATCATCGGTCTGAATGGTTCGGGTAAATCTACTTTGCTGAAGATTATCGCCGGATTGGACAAGTCATATCAGGGCGAAGTGGTGTTCTCGCCGGGATATTCGGTCGGGTATCTGGCACAGGAGCCTTATCTCGATCCGACGAAAACAGTGAAAGAGGTTGTAATGGAAGGCGTGCAGCCCATTGTAGATGCGCTGAACGAATACGAAGAAATCAACCAGAAATTTGGACTGCCGGAGTATTACGAGGATCAGGACAAAATGGACAAGCTGTTTACCCGACAGGCCGAGTTGCAGGATATTATTGATGCAACCGATGCCTGGAATCTGGACAGCAAGCTGGAACGGGCCATGGACGCATTGCGTTGTCCGCCCGAAGATCAGTCGGTAGAATTCCTGTCTGGAGGTGAACGTCGCCGTGTGGCTCTGTGTCGTCTGCTGTTGCAGAAACCGGATGTGCTGTTGCTGGACGAGCCCACTAACCACCTGGATGCAGAGTCGATAGACTGGTTGGAGCAACACTTGCAGCAATACGAAGGTACGGTGATTGCTGTGACGCACGACCGATACTTCCTGGATCATGTGGCCGGATGGATTCTTGAACTGGACCGTGGCGAGGGTATTCCCTGGAAGGGTAACTATTCGAGCTGGCTGGAGCAGAAGACGAAGCGCATGGAAATGGAAGAGAAGACTGCCAGCAAACGCCGGAAGACGTTGGAACGAGAGTTGGAGTGGGTACGTATGGCACCCAAAGCCCGTCAGGCCAAAGGAAAGGCTCGTTTGAACTCGTACGACAAGTTGCTGAACGAGGATGTGAAGGAGAAGGAAGAAAAGCTGGAAATCTTTATTCCGAACGGACCGCGTCTGGGTAATAAGGTAATCGAGGCAAAACACGTAGCCAAGGCTTATGGAGACAAGCTTTTGTTTGACGACCTGAATTTCATGCTTCCGCCTAATGGTATTGTAGGTATCATCGGACCGAACGGTGCCGGAAAGACGACACTTTTCCGCCTGATCATGGGATTGGAAAAGGCTGATAAGGGAGAGTTTGAAGTGGGCGAAACAGTGAAAGTGGCCTACGTCGACCAGCAGCATAAGGATATCGACCCGAACAAGAGTGTATATCAGGTGATTTCGGGTGGCAATGAGCTGATTCGTATGGGAGGACGGGATGTAAATGCCCGTGCTTATCTGTCGCGTTTCAATTTCTCGGGAGCCGATCAGGAAAAACTGTGTGGCGTGCTTTCGGGTGGTGAGCGCAACCGTCTGCATCTGGCCATGGCGCTGAAAGAAGAAGGCAACGTGCTGCTGCTGGACGAGCCGACCAATGATATCGACGTCAATACGCTGCGTGCACTTGAAGAAGGTCTGGAAGACTTTGCGGGATGCGCGGTAGTCATCAGTCACGACCGTTGGTTCCTGGACCGTATTTGTACACACATCCTGGCGTTTGAAGGCAATTCGAACGTGTTCTTCTTTGAAGGTTCTTATTCGGAATACGAAGAGAACAAGCTGAAGCGTCTGGGCAAGGAAGAGCCGACCCGTGTGCGCTACAGAAAGCTGATGAACGATTGATCTGATGATCTGAATGGATAAAGCAGAAAGAGAATGGGCTGTTGCGGCTCATTCTCTTTCTTTTTAGAAAAACAACTATTTGTTATGTAAGATTAAAAAAACTATCGTGTTTTTCCCTGTTATCTTCTGGAAAATCGGTAACTTTGCGGCGTTTTTCAGTTGATAATGTCTTATTGAATATGTATTCATCAAACGAGTTAAAAGAGATAACCCGGTTTTTGTTGGAATATGCCAACCGCTTAATGGGATCTGGCGTGCATACATCGCGTGTTGTCCGGAACACACGTCGGATAGGAGAGTCGTTGAATGTGGACGTAAAAATGAGTATTCTTCAGCGCACCATGGTTGTCAGCGTGTGCGATAAGGAAAATCAGGAAGTTTATAATGAAGTTTCGGTTATTCCGAGTTTCCCGATCAGTTTTGAACTGAATGCAGAGCTTAGTGCGCTGAGCTGGGAAGCCTTCGATAAGCATTTGCCGCTGAACGTGCTGTGGGAGAAATATAACAAGATTATCTCCAATCCTAAAATGGATCCGCTTTGTACATTGTTCCTGGTAGGTTTTGCCAATGCTTCTTTCTGTGCTTTGTTCGGGGGCGACTGGACAGCGCGTGGCATAGTCTTTTCGGCTACTCTGATCGGATTTTATGTGAAGCAGATCATGCAAAAGAAGCATATCAATCATTACATCATTTTTGTGGTTTCGGCATTTGTCGCTTCGCTGGTGGCTTCGTCGGCTCTTACGCTTGATACTACTTCCGAGGTGGCCATTGCTACCAGTGTGCTGTATCTTGTACCGGGTGTGCCGCTGCTGAATGGAGTTATCGATATTGTCGAAGGCCATGTGCTGACAGGATGCAGCCGCCTGATTCAGGCTTTGTTGCTGGTTCTGTGTATTGCGGTCGGCCTGTCGTGTACGCTGATGATGATCAGGAACAGTCTGTTGTAACGGCATAAATAATTGATTTGTAGAGTTATAATAAATTCAAGGAAATGATACTATTGGATATTCTGACAGATGGAATGTTTGCGGCGGTTGCTGCAATAGGCTTTGGTGCCATCTCCGATCCTCCTTTGCGTGCTTTCCCTTCCATTGCGTTGCTTGCTGCCATAGGACATGCTTTGCGTTTCAGCCTGATGACCTATTGTGGAGTGGATATTGCTACGGCCTCTTTGTGCGCGTCTTTCAGTATTGGTATGGGTAGTTTGTTGCTGGGCAAGCGGATTTATTGTCCGATGACAGTGTTGTATATACCGGCCTTGCTGCCGATGATTCCTGGTATGTATGCCTATAAAATTGTCTTCTCGCTGATCATGTTCATGCAGAACCTGCAAGATCCTGTGTTGCAGCATAAGTATTTGCTCGATTTGTTTACGAATACGATTGTGACATGCAGCGTCATTTTCATGCTTGCGGTGGGGGCAACGATGCCTTTGTTCTTGTTCATTAACCGTGCTTTTTCGATGACCAGGCATAAAGATCAAGCGGAGAAGTCCTGAAATTATTAATGATATTATTAAAGTATAACGAATGGAAGTTTTTTGGAATACAATTGCGCATTATAACGAAAATACGTGGGTAGCACAGATTGTAATTACATTTGTCGGTATCATACTGACGGCTTTGCTGTATCATAAACCGACTCTTTGGGTCAAACGTTCTGTAAAGATTTACATGGTGTTCTTGAATTCATGGATCTCTGTGGTCTATTACATGATGTACTGCTCCACCAGAAGTTATAACTATATACTTGCTATTTTTTGGGGAGTTATGGCCTTGCTGTGGTTATGGGATCTGCTTACGGACTATACTCCCTTCGAACGCAATCCGCGTTATCGATATCTGGTAGCACTGCTGTATCTGATGCCTTTTCTTTATCCGGTATTATCGTGGGCGCGTGGTATGGAGTTTCCGGCGATGACTACGACTATCATGCCTTGTTCGGTTGCGGTATTTACCATTGGCCTGTTATTGTCTTTTTCGAAGAAGGTCAATCTGTTGGTCATCTTGTTTTTGTGTCATTGGGCACTTATTGCCTTTTCCAAGGTGTATGTCTACAAGATTCCGGAAGATTTGTTGCTGGCAAGTGCGACCGTACCGGCTATTTACCTGTTCTTTAAAAACTATTTCGATCAGAACCTGCATAAAGAGACTAAACCAAGTGCACGGTTTATGAATTGCTTTCTGATTATTATTTGCATTATTATCGGTATTTTCCTTAGTATTACCCTGTATCAGGGTTTGACAAACTGATTCTTTTCGTAAGAGGGAATGTCGGAAGAAGGGAGGATGTGTCAAAACAAAAGTATCTGAAATTCTCCTCCTTCCAGAAGGAGGGGAGTCAGATACCATTAACGTGAGTTCGATATAAAATCAAAAAAAAGAAAGTTGTCTGTCATTGACAAAATTTATATCAATAGCTGGCTTCTTTTCAAAAAAGCAGTATGCTGCGATAGCCGACAAAGAGTTAGCTATAAAGTTATTGAATGAACGATGTCTGGAGTGCTCTATCTGTGCAATGTTCTTCAATTCGTCATTGACCGTTTCGATCAGGGCTCTTTTTCTGAGCAAGATCTTGTCGGCAATACTCATCAGTGAGTTCTTCATATTGTTCTTGACCTTGGTGACAAGTTGTATGCCATTAAGAAAAAGATTCTCGAACAGGGCCTGACCAATATATCCTTTGTCTGCACATAGTTTTCCTTTAATGTTCTTCAGGAACTTGCCCAGCTTCAAAGGCTCCCGGTCATCCACGTTTCCGGGAGTAAACATGAAATTGAGAATTTCCCCTTTGTCATTGATTATCAGATGCAACTTGAATCCGAAGAACCATCCCATTGAACATTTTCCACGCTCGGCAAGTCCTTCAAATGTCTTATGAATAAGGATTCTTTGGTTACGGCATACACGTAAGGGAGTGGAGTCCACAAAACTGATGCCGGTACAGGTTCCCAGCAGTACTTTTTTGATAAAGATGGTCAGGGGAAGTAGTACTTCCTTTTCCAATTCTACAAAACGGTTATAGGAAACTTGGCGCGGAAAAAGGTGTTTCAGATGTTTACAGACATACTCCTTGTAGTAATGCTTGAAACAGCGAAAACCACCGGAGTGAAACAGGATAAGAATAACTATAATCTCAGCATCACTCATACGGTTGGGTTTATTGCGATGCTTGGTCTTCTTATCATCAATCATATATTTTTCCTGTTGAAATGTAAATTCCTTGCAAAAATCATCGGCCATACAATAAATCTCTGTAACTTTAGACTCTGGAAACATAGTGATAATCGTTTAAATGTTATAATTGTTCACTATAAATTTAATACTTTTATCGCTATGTTCCTAATTTTCAGTGAAATATTTATTTGCTTATATCGAACTCACGTTACCATTACTTAGTTTTGATACAGCCTTTTTTCTTTTAGGCACGGGTTATCCATATAATGCATGCCTGAAAATAACATAGGGTTTGCCTTGCTTTCCCTCTTTAATTACTCCCCAGAGATATCCGCAGGCTCTATCGCAATAGACCTTGATAGACAAATGCTCCTTTTCCGAAATCTGTTTCTTCCGGAATGTTTGCGTCGGGACGGAACAGACCGAAAACAGACGAACCCGATCCGCTCATGGATGCGTATAGGGCTCCGCATTGGTATAACTGTTGTTTGATGTCTCCGATGGCGGGAAACTTGGAGAAAACGCTTGCTTCGAAATCATTTACCATGTATTGTTTCCATTCTTCGACCGGAAGTTTTATGATTTCCTTTAGGGAATGCTGTGGGCGGTAAGGCTTGATTTTAGCAAAAGCGTCTCGTGTAGATACAAATATGTCGGGTTTCACTAAAACGATGCGGTAGTCTTTCAAGGACAAATCGATAGAAGAAAAAATGTTTCCGATGCCCTCGGCATACGTCGGCTTGTTCTGAATGAAAAAGGCACAATCGGCACCTAATCGGGCGGCGTAGTCTTCCAGCTGTTGGGTTGTCAGGTTCAGCTTAAACGTATTGTTAAGGAGAAGTAGCATGAATGCTGCGTCGGACGAACCGCCCCCAAGACCGGCTCCAAAAGGAATATGTTTGAATAAATGAATGTCGATGGCAGGCAGATTAAAATCTGCATCCAGCAGCTTATATGCCTTTACAACCAGATTGTTTTCGATATCTCCGTCTATTTTAAGCCCGCTTTGATACAGGCGGTATTTAGCCGTTTTATCGTCCGAGAGATTGATTTCTAACGCGTCTTCTATCGGAACAGGATAAAATACGGTTTCAAGATTATGGTATCCGTCGGGGCGTTTCTCAATGATGTTCAGCCCCAGATTGATTTTAGCATTTGGAAAAGTAAGCATATAAGCAATATTTTTATAAATATGTCTGCAAAGTTAATAAAATCTGTGGATACAAGTTGATAACAATATAGGTTTTAGTGTATGTGGAAAACGGAAAATAAGTTATCTTTGTTGTCCGATTATAAATTTAGAAATAGGAGTTTTATATTGTGGCAGAACAGAAAAAGACAATACGCAGTTCGAGAGGAAAAGCTCCTCAGCCTGTAAATGACTACGGGCGCATTCAGCCTCAGGCACCGGAGCTGGAGGAGGCTGTACTGGGAGCGTTGATGATTGAAAAGGATGCCTATTCTTTGGTCAGCGAGATATTAAGGCCGGAATCATTCTATGAGCACCGGCATCAGTTGATATATTCTGCAATTACAGACTTGGCCGTCAATCAGAAGCCAGTTGATATCCTGACTGTGAAGGAGCAGTTGGCGAAGAGAGGTGAGCTGGAGGAAGTCGGAGGTCCTTTCTACATCACGCAGCTGAGCAGTAAGGTGGCTTCTTCGGCACATATCGAATATCATGCACGTATCATCGCCCAAAAAGCGCTGGCTCGGGAGCTGATTACGTTTACCAGTAATATTCAGGCCAAGGCTTTTGACGAAACGCTGGATGTGGACGACCTGATGCAGGAGGCGGAAGGTAAGCTTTTCGAGATATCCCAGCAAAACATGAAGAAGGATTATACGCAGATTAATCCGGTTATTGCCGAGGCTTATCAGCTGATTCAAAAAGCTGCGGCCCGAACAGATGGTTTGAGTGGATTGGAGAGCGGATTCACCAAGCTGGACAAGATGACTTCGGGATGGCAGAATTCGGACTTGATTATTATTGCGGCTCGTCCGGCCATGGGAAAAACGGCCTTTGTGCTTTCGATGGCGAAGAATATAGCGGTGAATTATCGCAATCCGGTTGCTTTGTTTTCGCTTGAAATGAGTAACGTCCAACTGGTAAACCGTTTGATTTCGAATGTTTGCGAGATTCCAAGTGAAAAAATCAAAAGTGGTCAGTTGGCCGATTATGAATGGCAGCAACTGGATTATAAACTGCGTGATTTGCTTGATGCCCCCTTGTATGTGGACGACACTCCTTCGTTGTCGGTGTTTGAGCTGCGTACGAAGGCGAGACGCCTGGTACGTGAGCACGGAGTGAAGCTGATTATTATCGACTACCTTCAGCTGATGAATGCAAGTGGTATGTCGTTTGGAAGCCGTCAGGAAGAGGTAAGTACAATCTCCCGTTCGCTGAAAGGATTGGCGAAAGAGCTGAATATTCCTATAATTGCTTTGTCTCAGTTGAACCGTGGAGTGGAGAACCGTGAAGGAGAAGAGGGTAAACGTCCGCAGCTGAGCGACTTGCGTGAATCGGGAGCCATCGAGCAGGATGCCGATATGGTTTGTTTTATTCACCGACCGGAATATTATAAGATATATACGTCGGCCGATGGAACGGATTTGCGTGGTATGGCCGAAATAATTATAGCCAAGCATCGTAATGGTGCGGTGGGTGATGTCCGTCTACGATTTATCGGTCAGTATACGCGTTTCCAGAATCCGGAGGACGATATGGTAATTCCACCTCCTGCAGAAGGTGGCGGAGCGACATTTGGTTCGCGAATGAATACGCCGATTGGCAGTCCTTCTACTCCGCCGCCCCCATCTGCTGCGGATTTTATGCCTCAAAACGAAAATCCGTTTGGAGGAATGGGAGGGGATGGACCCTTGCCATTTTAATATAATAATGTATATACGGATTGGGTGGAGTAAATTGTCTGTTTGGACAGGTTTTTGTATTTTGCTATAAATTAGAGCTTTAGCAAAAACTTCATCAAAAAGATGAAAAAAAGTGTGGAATATATTTGGAGCATAATTAAAAACCCACTACTTTTGCACCCGCTTTCGAGAACGAGAGCAGCGACGAAATGACATTCTGAGATACGCGGAACGAACGATTCGCAGTTTTAGATCTTTTTCTGCTTACATTCTGTAAGGGAAGTAGGTCGGAAGGTAATCTTTGTCAAGCAACGCTTCACAAAGAGCCCCTGAAAAAGAAAAACGAAAAAAAAACTTCGAAAAAATTTGGAAGATATGAAATAAAGTTCTTATCTTTGCATCCGCTTTCCGAAAGAAAAGCCTTCGTCAAGAAGAAGCGATCTATGAAGAGGTTACATAAACAATACGTAGTACAAGAGCGGAGAAATGAAGATTGAAAAAATCAGATTTCTCCGGGTAAAGAAGAACCGTCAATGCTCTTTCCTTATATATATAAAGAAAGAGAAGAATTGAGAACTTCGGTAAATCAATCGGTCGTCCTGAACAGAGCAAATGCCGACAGGCAACTGTCGCAAAAGATATTCTTACAATGAAGAGTTTGATCCTGGCTCAGGATGAACGCTAGCTACAGGCCTAACACATGCAAGTCGAGGGGCAGCATGATTGAAGCTTGCTTCAATTGATGGCGACCGGCGCACGGGTGAGTAACACGTATCCAACCTTCCGCTGACTCGGGGATAGCCTTTCGAAAGAAAGATTAATACCCGATAGCAAAGGATTTCCGCATGGATATCCTTTTAAAGGATTCCGGTCAGCGATGGGGATGCGTTCCATTAGATAGTTGGCGGGGTAACGGCCCACCAAGTCGACGATGGATAGGGGTTCTGAGAGGAAGGTCCCCCACATTGGAACTGAGACACGGTCCAAACTCCTACGGGAGGCAGCAGTGAGGAATATTGGTCAATGGGCGAGAGCCTGAACCAGCCAAGTAGCGTGAAGGAAGACTGCCCTATGGGTTGTAAACTTCTTTTATACGGGAATAAAGTCATCCACGTGTGGATGTTTGTATGTACCGTATGAATAAGGATCGGCTAACTCCGTGCCAGCAGCCGCGGTAATACGGAGGATCCGAGCGTTATCCGGATTTATTGGGTTTAAAGGGAGCGTAGGCGGGCTTTTAAGTCAGTTGTGAAAGTTTGCGGCTCAACCGTAAAATTGCAGTTGATACTGGAAGCCTTGAGTACAGTAGAGGCAGGCGGAATTCGTGGTGTAGCGGTGAAATGCTTAGATATCACGAAGAACTCCGATTGCGAAGGCAGCTTGCTGGACTGTAACTGACGCTGATGCTCGAAAGTGTGGGTATCAAACAGGATTAGATACCCTGGTAGTCCACACAGTAAACGATGGACACTCGCTGTTGGCGATATACGGTCAGCGGCTTAGCGAAAGCGTTAAGTGTCCCACCTGGGGAGTACGCCGGCAACGGTGAAACTCAAAGGAATTGACGGGGGCCCGCACAAGCGGAGGAACATGTGGTTTAATTCGATGATACGCGAGGAACCTTACCCGGGCTTGAACTGCAGCGGAATTATCCGGAAACGGATAAGCGAGCAATCGCCGCTGTGGAGGTGCTGCATGGTTGTCGTCAGCTCGTGCCGTGAGGTGTCGGCTTAAGTGCCATAACGAGCGCAACCCTTATATCCAGTTACCATCAGGTCATGCTGGGGACTCTGGATAGACTGCCGTCGTAAGATGTGAGGAAGGAGGGGATGACGTCAAATCAGCACGGCCCTTACGTCCGGGGCTACACACGTGTTACAATGGGGGGTACAGCAGGCCGCTACCTGGCGACAGGATGCCAATCTCCAAAACCCCTCTCAGTTCGGACTGGAGTCTGCAACCCGACTCCACGAAGCTGGATTCGCTAGTAATCGCGCATCAGCCACGGCGCGGTGAATACGTTCCCGGGCCTTGTACACACCGCCCGTCAAGCCATGAAAGCCGGGGGTACCTGAAGTGCGTAACCGCAAGGAGCGCCCTAGGGTAAAACCGGTGATTGGGGCTAAGTCGTAACAAGGTAGCCGTACCGGAAGGTGCGGCTGGAACACCTCCTTTCTGGAGTGACGTCCGAAATGATGAAGTTCGGATGGTTCTCTTACCGTTCTCTTGTACCTGCGTGATTGTTTTACGATATTGCGAGAAAAGTAGAAGCCGAGCCGAAAGGCGAGGGTTAGACTGACAGTCCTATAGCTCAGTTGGTTAGAGCGCTACACTGATAATGTAGAGGTCGGCAGTTCAACTCTGCCTGGGACTACCTGAAAATATCTGGGGGATTAGCTCAGCTGGCTAGAGCACCTGCTTTGCAAGCAGGGGGTCAACGGTTCGAATCCGTTATTCTCCACTTATGTGATGGGATGCCTGAATTTTGATTCTTCATTCATAATTCTTCATTCTTCATTCACGACGATCTATGACATGATGTACAAAATGAAAGTAAAAGTTGAAAGCTGAAAGTATATATCGACTGCTGTGTCGATAAGACAAAAAAGTAAGCAAGGGCGCATGGCGGATGCCTTGGCTCTCGGAGGCGATGAAGGACGTGATAAGCTGCGATAAGCCGCGGGTAGGTGCAAATGACCTTTGATCCGCGGATTTCCGAATGGGACAACCCGGTATTCTGAAGGAATACCATCCATCCTTATGGTGGAGGCCAACGCAGGGAACTGAAACATCTTAGTACCTGCAGGAAAAGAAAATAAATAATGATTCCCCAAGTAGTGGCGAGCGAACGGGGAATAGCCCAAACCTGCCATGTTACGGCATGACAGGGGTTGTAGGACCACGTCGTTGCAAGAAATCTGACGAATGGAAGCTTCTGGAAAGTAGCACCGCAGACGGTGACAGTCCCGTACATGAAGTCAGACGAAGCATAGTGGTATCCTGAGTAGCGCGGAGCACGAGGAATTCTGCGTGAATCAGCCGGGACCATCCGGTAAGGCTAAATACTCCCGAGAGACCGATAGCGAACCAGTACCGTGAGGGAAAGGTGAAAAGCACTTCGAACAGAAGAGTGAAATAGTTCCTGAAACCGTGCGCCTACAAGCGGTCGGAGCACCTTTCGGTGTGACGGCGTGCCTTTTGCATAATGAACCTACGAGTTGTTATTTCCGGCAAGGTTAAGGGCCTTGAGGCCTGCAGCCGAAGCGAAAGCGAGTCTGAACAGGGCGGATAGTCGGAAGGAACAGACGCGAAACCAAGTGATCTACCCTTGGTCAGGTTGAAGGCTGGGTAACACCAGCTGGAGGACCGCACCAATAAGCGTTGAAAAGCTTCTGGATGAACTGAGGGTGGGGGTGAAAGGCTAATCAAACTTGGAGATAGCTCGTACTCCCCGAAATGCATTTAGGTGCAGCCTCGACTTATACTGGCATGAGGTAGAGCGACTGATAAGATGCGAGGGCTTCACCGCCTATCAAGTCTTGACAAACTCCGAATGCGTGCCAGTTCTATGTCGGGAGTGAGGGCATGGGTGCTAAGGTCCATGTCCTAAAGGAGAACAATCCGGACCAGCAGCTAAGGTCCCGAAATGAATACTGAGTTGAACTAACGAAGTCAGATTGCTAAGACAGCTAGGATGTTGGCTTGGAAGCAGCCATTCATTTAAAGAGTGCGTAACAGCTCACTAGTCGAGGAGTTTGGCGTGGATAATAATCGGGCATAAGTATTCTACCGAAGCTCTGGGATGTTTATACATCGGTAGGGGAGCATTCCACTCAGCGTTGAAGGCGTACCGTGAGGTATTCTGGAGCGTGTGGAAAAGCAAATGTAGGTATAAGTAACGATAAGGCAGGCGAGAAACCTGCCCGCCGAAAGACTAAGGTTTCCTGATCAACGCTAATCGGATCAGGGTAAGTCGGGTCCTAAGGCTCAGCCGAACGGCGACGCCGATGGCAGAAACGGTTAATATTCCGTTACTACCATGCAGGGTGACGCGGGGACGCAGGAGTGACACCACCGCCGGCTGACGGAATAGCCGGTTTAAGGGAGTAGATGTTGATTTCCGCAGGCAAATCCACGGAAAGAATCGAACCTGAAAGTATGACGCGTCCTTCGGGACAAGTCAATAGTGTGGGTAAACATACTGCCGAGAAAATCCGCTAAACATAACTTGTATGGTACCCGTACCGCAAACGGACACACGTAGTCGGGTTGAATATACTAAGGCGCTTGAGTGAATCACGGTTAAGGAACTAGGCAAACTGACCCTGTAACTTCGGGATAAAGGGTCCTCAATGCAAGTTGAGGCGCAGAGAATAGGTCCAGGCAACTGTTTAACAAAAACACAGGGCTGTGCAAAATTGAAAGATGAAGTATACAGCCTGACACCTGCCCGGTGCTGGAAGGTTAAGAGGAGACGTCATCGCAAGAGAAGCGTTGAATTGAAGCCCCAGTAAACGGCGGCCGTAACTATAACGGTCCTAAGGTAGCGAAATTCCTTGTCGGGTAAGTTCCGACCTGCACGAATGGTGTAATGATCCGGACGCTGTCTCAACCGTGAGCTCAGTGAAATTGTAGTATCGGTGAAGATGCCGATTACCCGCGATGGGACGAAAAGACCCCGTGAACCTTTACTATAGCTTAACATTGAATTTGGGCAACTGATGTGTAGGATAGGCCGGAGGCATCGAAGCGGTGACGCCAGTCATCGTGGAGCCGCTGTTGAAATACGGCCCTTTGGTTGTTTGAGTTCTAACTCCTGGATGGAGGACACTGTTTGGTGGGTAGTTTGACTGGGGTGGTCGCCTCCAAAAGCGTAACGGAGGCTTCTAAAGGTGCCCTCAGGACGATTGGTAACCGTCCGCAGAGTGTAATGGCATAAGGGCGCTTGACTGGGAGACATACAAGTCGATCAGGTAGGAAACTAGAGCATAGTGATCCGGTGTTTCTGTATGGAAAGGACATCGCTCAAAGGATAAAAGGTACTCCGGGGATAACAGGCTGATCCCTCCCAAGAGCTCATATCGACGGAGGGGTTTGGCACCTCGATGTCGGCTCGTCACATCCTGGGGCTGGAGAAGGTCCCAAGGGTTGGGCTGTTCGCCCATTAAAGTGGCACGCGAGCTGGGTTCAGAACGTCGTGAGACAGTTCGGTCTCTATCTATCGTGGGCGTATGAAATTTGCGTGGCTCTGACACTAGTACGAGAGGACCGTGTTGGACTGACCTCTGGTTTACCGGTTGTGCCGCCAGGTGCATTGCCGGGTATCTAAGTCGGGATTGGATAAGTGCTGAAAGCATCTAAGTACGAAGCCAGCCACAAGATTAGATTTCTTAGGGTCGTCAAAGACGATGACGTTGATAGGATGCAGGTGTAAAGGTGGCGACACCAAAGCCGAGCATTACTAATTGCCCGTTCACTTTTAGGTCTCAAAGAGGATACAGGTTAGTCGTTATATACGTTCAGAATTGATGGTTTTACTTTCAGACATCATGTCGACCTTATTAAGGTGACTATAGCATCGGGGTTCCACCTCTTCCCATTCCGAACAGAGAAGTTAAGCCCGGTCACGCCGATGGTACTGCGTAACAGTGGGAGAGTAGGTAGTCGCCGTTTTAGTAGAAGCCCCTTCGGAACACTCCGGAGGGGCTTTTTTGTTTTCTATCCGCATACACACAGGAACTTTCCTTTTTCTTCAGGCACGGATGCCACGGAAAGCCACGGGGAAGGCCGCACCTGAAAGCGATAATCCCGCATGTTATTCTTTTGAATTGTTCCTTCTAAATACGCTAATTGTGCCGTTCCAGTGCAACAGTTACTGCACTGTTAGTGCACCAACTGTTGCACTGCGAGTGCACTGACTACTGCACTGTGAGTGCAATAACTGCTGCACTCGCTGGGGATAACTGGGGAGTTTGTATGGAATAGTAGGAGCAGTGGAAGGCATTATTTATTGTTATTTTCATAGAGAAGAAATTTCTTTGTCTTTTTTTCTGAGAAATAATCTTTCTTTTCCCCTTTCTCTTTTATTATCATAGGGATTTTAGTAAATTTGGCGCAAATCTGATACGCAGGGAAAAACTGCGTATAAGGGTGTATATTTTGTAACTAACTTATAATAATTCCTGAAAATATGGAGAATAAAATTCAAGAGTTAACTGATAAGATTTATCACGAAGGGGTTGAAAAAGGTAATAAAGAAGCCCAGAAGCTTATCGCAAATGCTCAGGAAACAGCTCAAAAAATAATTGAGGATGCCCGTAAGGAGGCTGATACTATTCTGGCTACAGCCCGTAAGGAGGCTGACGATATGGCTGAGAATACCAAATCAGAGTTGAAAATGTTCGCTAATCAAGCAGCTAACGCTTTAAAATCGGAGATTGCGACGCTGGTAACGAACAAACTGGTAGATGCGGACGTGAAATCTTTTGTAGCGAATAAAGATTTTCTGAATGCCTTTATCCTGTCTTTAGCTTCCAAATGGAGCGTAACAGAACCCATTGTGATTTCGACTGCAGATGCAGATGAATTAAAAGCCTATTTTTCGAAAAAGGCAAAGGACCTTTTAGATAAAGGAGTGAAGATAGAACAGGTAAACGGCATCAAGACTTTGTTTACTATTTCTCCGGCTAATGGTTCTTATAAGATAAACTTTGGTGAAGAAGAGTTTATGAACTACTTTAAAGAATTCCTCCGCCCGCAATTATTAGAAATGTTATTTTAAAAAATATCACTTGATATGGGTAAATACTATTATTTAGTAGCTGGATTGCCTAAACTTGCTTTGGAGGACAATAAACTGAGCTATACAGTCGCGGATTTTAAGGAAGACATATATCCGGCTTTGACTGTAGCAGACAAGAAACTGGTAAGTTTATTCTTTTTGCAATATGATAATGCAAATGTTCTGAAGCTGCTGAAAGACAAGGAAGCTGCTATTGATGGGCGTGGAGTCTTTTCTGCTGAAGAACTCAACGAATATATTCTGCGATTAAAGGAAGGCGATAGAATAGAGAATTCTATGTTCCCTGCATATTTATCCACTTTTATATCTGAATATTTTACTAATCCTGTAGAAGAGAACTTTTTGCTTGAGAATCGTTTGGCTGCACTTTATTATGCTTATGCGATGGAATGCAAGAACAAGTTTGTCTCTTCGTGGTTCGCTTTCAATTTGACAGTCAATAATATTTTGGTTGCACTGGCTGCAAGAAAATATAAGATGGAGCTTTCATCAGTGATAGTGGGAGATACCGAAGTGTGTGAAGCCTTGCGTACTTCCAATGCCCGTGATTTCGGCTTGACTGGTGAGGTAGACTGTATGGAGCAGCTGATGAAAATCAGTGAAATAAGCGAACTGGTAGAGCGGGAGAAGAAAATAGACCAGCTTCGCTGGAACTGGATGGAAGAAGCTACCTTCTTTGACTATTTTACGATCGAACGTCTGTTTGTCTTTTTGTTGCAATTGGACATGGTAGAGCGTTGGATGGTTCTGGACAAGGAAAAAGGTAATTTATTGTTCCGTAATATTATTGCGACTTTAAAGGATGAAGTGCAGATACCTGCAGAGTTTAAAAAATAAAATTAATCACATAATTATATGGCAACAAAAGGAACTGTTAGTGGCGTAATTGCCAATATGGTAACTCTTATCGTTGACGGCCCTGTGGCACAGAATGAGATATGCTATATCTTGCTGGGAAACGACAGGCTGATGGCGGAAGTGATAAAAGTTGTAGGCAGTCAAGTATATGTACAAGTTTTTGAAAGTACCCGTGGCTTGAAGGTCGGCGCAGAAGCCGAGTTTACCGGTCATATGCTTGAAGTGACATTGGGTCCCGGCATGCTTTCGAAGAATTACGATGGTTTGCAGAACGACCTTGATAAAATGGAGGGTGTCTTCTTGAAGCGAGGACAGTATACCTATCCGTTGGATAAAGAAAAGAAATGGCATTTTGTACCTTTGGCAAAAGCTGGCGATAAAGTAGGTGCAGCCGATTGGTTGGGCCAGGTAGAAGAGAACTATCAGCCGCTGAAGATCATGGTGCCCTTTGAAATGAAGGGACAAGCCACTGTTAAATCTGTTGTGGCAGAAGGCGATTATCACATTGAAGATACGATTGCTGTGCTGATTGACGAAGAGGGAAAAGAAGTCCCCGTCAACATGATACAGAAATGGCCGGTAAAACGGGCTATGACCAATTACAAGGAAAAGCCGCGTCCCTTCAAACTGTTGGAAACCGGTGTTCGTGTGATAGATACCGTTAACCCGATTGTAGAAGGTGGTACGGGATTTATTCCCGGTCCGTTTGGTACGGGCAAGACGGTGTTGCAGCATGCCATCTCCAAACAGGCAGAAGCCGATATCGTAATCATTGCAGCCTGTGGTGAACGTGCCAATGAGGTAGTGGAGATTTTTACAGAATTCCCCGAACTGATAGACCCGCATACCGGACGTAAGCTGATGGAGCGTACTATCATTATTGCCAATACTTCGAACATGCCGGTTGCGGCCCGTGAGGCATCTGTCTACACAGCGATGACCATTGCCGAGTATTATCGCAGCATGGGATTGAAAGTATTGCTGATGGCCGACTCGACTTCACGTTGGGCACAGGCGCTTCGCGAAATGTCCAACCGTATGGAAGAGTTGCCTGGTCCGGATGCATTCCCGATGGACTTGTCTTCGATTATCTCCAACTTCTATGGCCGTGCCGGCTATGTGGTTTTGAATAACGGTGAGACGGGTTCTATTACATTTATCGGAACCGTATCTCCTGCGGGTGGTAACCTGAAGGAGCCTGTTACGGAAAACACCAAGAAAGTAGCCCGTTGTTTCTACGCTCTTGAACAAGACCGTGCGGACAAGAAACGTTATCCGGCCGTAAACCCGATCGATTCTTATTCGAAATACATTGAATATCCTGAATTCGAGGCTTACATCTCCAAGCGTATCAACGGCGAATGGATTGGCAAGGTGAATGAGATAAAGACCCGTTTGCAGCGCGGTAAGGAGATTGCAGAGCAGATCAACATCTTGGGTGATGATGGTGTACCGGTAGAATATCACGTTATCTTCTGGAAATCGGAACTGATAGACTTTGTTATCCTGCAACAAGATGCTTTTGATGAGATAGATGCTGTCACTCCGATGGAGCGTCAGGAAGAAATCCTGAATATGGTAATTGACATCTGTCATACGGACTTTGAGTTTGACAATTTCAATGAAGTCATGGATTATTTCAAGAAGATGATCAACATCTGCAAGCAGATGAACTACTCAACCTTTAAGTCGGAACAGTACGAAAATTACCGTAACCAATTGAAAGAGTTGCTTGAAGAACGTAAAGCCTAAACAAAAGGTTTAATAATCATCGATAGACCGTATCGAAAAACTGAATTATAAAATTGCTAATTATTGTAGATTTATAAAATGGCAACAAAAGCATTTCAAAAAATATATACCAAGATCACTCAGATAACGAAGGCTACCTGTTCGCTGAAGGCAACTGGGGTCGGTTATGATGAGTTGGCAACCGTTAATGGTAAATTGGCCCAGGTGGTAAAGATTGCAGGAGATGATGTTACCCTGCAGGTATTCGAGGGCACCGAAGGTATCCCCACCAATGCAGAAGTTGTTTTTCTGGGGAAAGCGCCTACGATTAAAGTGAGCGAACAGCTTGCCGGACGTTTTTTCAATGCATTTGGTGATCCGATTGATGGAGGTCCGGAAATAGAAGGAGAAGAAGTTGAAATTGGTGGTCCGTCTGTGAACCCGGTTCGCCGTAAGCAGCCGTCGGAACTGATTGCTACCGGTATAGCAGGTATTGACCTGAACAATACACTGGTTTCGGGACAGAAGATTCCGTTCTTTGCAGACCCGGATCAGCCGTTCAACCAGGTAATGGCCAATGTGGCATTGCGTGCCGAGACCGACAAGATTATCCTGGGCGGTATGGGTATGACGAACGACGACTACCTGTACTTCAAAAACGTATTCTCGAATGCAGGTGCGCTCGACCGTATTGTCTGCTTTATGAATACGACCGAGAATCCTCCGGTAGAACGTTTGCTGATACCTGACATGGCACTGACTGCTGCTGAGTATTTTGCGGTGAAGAACAATGAAAAAGTTCTGGTACTGCTGACCGATATGACTTCATATGCCGATGCGCTGGCCATTGTGTCGAACCGTATGGACCAGATTCCTTCGAAAGACTCAATGCCCGGTTCGCTGTATTCCGATTTGGCTAAAATATACGAGAAGGCCGTACAGTTCCCCAGCGGAGGTTCTATCACCATTATTGCCGTGACTACCTTGTCGGGTGGTGACATTACCCATGCGGTACCTGATAATACCGGTTATATCACCGAAGGACAGTTGTTCCTTCGCCGCGACAGTGATATCGGTAAGGTTATTGTCGACCCGTTCCGTTCTTTGTCGCGTCTGAAACAGCTTGTTACCGGTAAGAAGACCCGTAAGGACCATCCACAGGTGATGAATGCTGCTGTCCGTCTGTATGCCGATGCTGCTAATGCCAAGACAAAACTGGAGAACGGTTTCGACCTGACGAATTACGATGAACGTACGCTGGCATTTGCCAAGGATTACTCCAATCAGCTGTTGGCGATTGACGTGAACCTCAACACAACCGAAATGCTGGATGTAGCATGGAGTCTGTTCGGCAAATATTTCAAGCCGGAGGAAGTGAATATCAAGAAAGAACTTGTGGATCAGTATTGGCCGAAAGCCGGTAATTGATGCTCAAGCATTGATATAGTTCTGAATATTTTAATTTAATTCTTTAGTTTGCAAAGTGGCTATAAAGTTTCAATACAATAAAACTTCTCTTCAGCAATTGGAGAAACAATTGAAAGTACGTATGCGTACTCTGCCTATTATCAAGAATAAGGAGAGTGCCTTGCGTATGGAAGTGAAGCGCTGTAAGGTGGATGCTGCCGCATTGGATGAAAGTCTGGAGAAAAAGATTCAGGCATATGAGACTATGTTTGCCCTTTGGAATGAGTTTGACACTTCATTGATAAGGGTTAGCGATGTCCACCTTGGCGTGAAGAAAATCGCGGGAGTGCGAGTGCCGATACTTGAAAATGTAGATTTCGAAATACGTCCTTATAGTCTGTTCAATGCTCCTAAATGGTATTCGGACGGACTGCATTTGCTCAAGGAACTGGCACATACGGCTATCGAACGCGAATTTGTCGTTGCCAAGCTGAACTTGCTTGAACATGCTCGGAAAAAGACGACTCAAAAAGTGAACCTGTTTGAGAAAGTTCAGATTCCGGGCTATCAGGATGCATTGCGGAAGATCAAACGGTTTATGGAAGATGAAGAAAATCTTTCAAAATCGTCGCAGAAGATCATGAAATCTCATCAGGAGAAAAGAAAGGAGGCGGAAGCATGATTACGAAAATGAAGAAACTGACATTTCTTGTGTACTACAAGGAATACGAGGAATTCCTCAGTCAGATTCGTGAATTAGGAGTTGTACATATTGTCGAAAGACAGTGTGGGGAGATGGATGATACGTTGCAGAATTTTATGCAGAAACGTACCCTCTATAAGAACACACTTGCCAGTATGTATAATCTGGCTGAAAAAACGGTGGATGCCAATGTGCATGCCGGTGTTTCTGCCGACGAGGTAGTCAGCACTTACGAAGGTCTGCAGAATAAGATACAGGATTTGAATCAGCGTGTACCGCAGCTTGACAAAGAAATAGCCCAAATGGAAGTTTGGGGCGATTTTGATTGGAAGGTTGTTTCCAGCCTGAAAGATCAGGGATGGGATATCCAGTTCTTCATGTGTTCTGAAAAAGATTTTGATGAAGAATGGATAGAGCAGTACAATGCTATCAAAGTTCAGGAAAGGGGAGGACATCTCTATTTTGTTACTGTCAATCATGGTCCGGTTGATCTGGAGATGGAACCGATCCGTTTGCCTTCACAAAGCTTGTCGGAGCTGAATGCTGCAAAAGAAAGCCTTTTGCAGGAATTGGCTCAGGCAAATGCCGAATTGAAGAATTTCTGCAAAACTCACTATCACACACTGGAGGAAGGACAACTTCTGCTACAAGGTGAGATTGATTTGTGGAAAGTAAAACTGAACAGCCAGCAGATGGCTGAAGGAACAGTTGTGTTGCTGGAAGGCTGGATACCGGTCGATAACGAGGAAGAAGTCAAGAAATTCCTGGATGCGAGTGGTGTCTACTATGAGATACGTAATGCGAACAAGGAGGATAATGCTCCGATTAAGCTGAAGAATAATGCCTTTACCCGCATGTACGAGGTATTGACCAAGATGTATGGTATGCCTGATTATGCCGAGTTCGACCCGACACCCATTCTGGCACCTTTCTTTTCGCTGTTTTTCGCTTTCTGTATGGGCGATGCAGGTTACGGACTGGTGCTGATAGCTTTGGGATTCGTACTGAAAAAGAAGATGTCGAAATCGCTCAGCGGTATGATGAATCTGGTAATCACGTTGGGTATCTTTACCACTGTGATAGGTGCTGTATTGGGAACCTTCTTTGGCGTCAGTCTGTTCGATCTGGATCTTCCGGATAGTCTGAAGCAGTTCATGATTGTTGGTAAGATAGGCGAGACTACTTACGACAAGCAGATGCTGCTGGCTTTGATTATCGGTGTGGTTCACATCTGTATTGCAATGACCGTGAAGGCTGTATGCTCTACGGTGCGTTACGGATTCAAGGAATCGCTCAGTGCCTGGGGATGGCTGCTGCTGGTAGTCGGATTTGTGCTTACCGGTGGCTTATCTTTCTTCGAGGTTATTTCCGAGAACGTTTCTACGTGGGCATTTATCATTATCGGCAGTATTTCGGCCATAGGCATTTATCTGCTGAATAATATTCACCGCAATGTCTTCGTCAACATCGGAGCCGGTGTTTGGGATACTTATAACATGGCTACCGGTCTGATGGGTGACGTTTTGTCGTACATCCGTCTTTATGCCTTGGGATTGGCAGGCGGTATGCTGGGAGGCGTATTCAACCAGCTGGCGTTTATGGTGAACGACGCTGCCGGTCCGGCTTTAGGCTGGCTGTTCTGCGGCTTGATTCTCGTGTTTGGCCATGTGCTGAACATTGCGATGTCTTGTTTAAGTGCATTTGTGCATCCTCTTCGTCTGACATTCGTGGAGTATTTCAAGAATTCAGGTTATGACGGCAAGGGAGAAGCTTACCGTCCTTTTACAACAATAAAAAAACAAATAGATTAAAAACTCATAAAAATTAGAAACATTATGAATGAAATTTTAGGTTATCTCGGTTTAGGTTTGATGTTTGGACTGGCAGGAATTGGTAGCTGCTTTGGTACAACAATCGCAGGAAATGCGGCAGAAGGTGCATTGAAGAAAGATCCTTCCAAGTCGGCCAGTTACATGATTTTGTCTGCTCTTCCTGCTACGCAGGGTCTTTATGGCTTCGTAGCTTTCCTGATGTCGATGGGTAGAGACTTTGCTACAGAAGGTCCGTTGATGTTGGGTATTGGTCTGGGAGTAGGTCTGGTATGCTTATTCTCTGCTATTCGTCAGGGACAGATTTGTGCGAATGGTATCGTAGGTATTTCCCAAGGTCACGACGTGCAGGTTAATACCATGATTTATGCAGCTCTTCCTGAGTTCTACGCCATTCTTGCGCTGGTAGCAGCTTTGATGATATAATATTAGCATATCGTTTCAAACATTTAAAGAGCCCGGAACATTTCCGGGCTTTTTTTGTAACTTGTTGTATATATGTGTGTGACAGACTTTCCTCTTCACGGATCTCCTTTTCATGGCTGTATTCCTTCGTAAAAAGGAGAAGAGGCAGAGAACGGGATATGTTATATTTTTGTATATTTGCCCGATTTATTGTCGGGCACTTTAGGAATTGAACATAGAGCTTAAAAAAATTGTTCTATAGTCTGTGCAGGCTGTTTTGTACAAATTCAGTTTGAAATATCTGCATTTGTTAGGTGCTCTTTATTAAGTATATTGAGAAGATGAAAGTAAAATTTATAAGTTTGGCAAGTGGCAGTAGCGGAAATTGTTATTATATAGGTACAGAGAAATATGGGATATTGATTGATGCGGGTATTGCTGTGCGTACCATTAAAAAGACACTGAAGGAAGTAGGAATTGAAATGGATATGATACGTGCGGTTTTTGTCACTCACGACCATGCCGACCACATCAAAGCCGTAGGAGGCTTGGGAGAAAAGCTGAATATCCCCATTTACACTACTGCACGTATTCATGAAGGAATCAATCGTAGCTATTGCATGACGGAGAAACTTCACACTTCTGCCCGTTATCTGGAAAAGCAACAGCCCATGCAATTGGAGGATTTCAGTATTGAATCGTTTGAAGTCCCTCACGACGGTACGGATAATGTGGGATATTGCGTTCAGATTGATGGCAAAGTTTTCTCCTTTCTTACCGACCTTGGCGAAATAACTCCGACCGCCGCACATTATATTCTGAAAGCTAATTATTTGATATTGGAAGCCAATTACGACGAGGAAATGTTGCGGATGGGAACTTACCCGCAATACCTGAAGGAACGCATCAGCAGTCGGACCGGACACATGAGCAATATGGAAACAGCCAGTTTCCTGGCGGAAAATATTAGCGATCGGCTGAAATATATATGGCTGTGCCATTTGAGCAAGGATAACAATCATCCGGAACTTGCGTATAAAACTGTAGAATGGAAACTGAGAGAAAAGGGTATCATTGTTGGCAAAGATGTCCAGCTGTGTGCCTTGAAGCGTACAACCCCTTCAGAACTCTATGAATTTGAGTGAGAAAAAGACAAAAGTATATGAGGAGAAGAAAAAATACCGAAAAAAGTTTGTAGCTTAGAATAAAAAGCGTATCTTTGCACCCGCAAAAATGAAAGAGATGCACTCTTAGCTCAGTTGGTAGAGCAACTGACTCTTAATCAGTGGGTCCAGGGTTCGAATCCCTGAGGGTGTACAAAAATGAGTTTAGTTAAAAATAAGAAGGGGACATATCTGATTGGGTATGTCCCTTTCTTATTTTTTATCAACAAACAGACAAATGATTTTCATCCAATATTATCGGTTTCTGGAAGGATTTTGAATTTTCTTAGTTTCTATATCTTCTTATTTTGCCAGTGTTTATTAATTATCTTTTTTATGGCAAAATTAAAATCTTCGGAATTAGCTCGCCTGATAGATATCAGTGCAGTACGGGCAGAGTCAACTTTGGCGGAGGTCAATCAGATTATAGAGAGTGCCAAAGCTTATAACTTTATTTGTGTTTTTTCCATGCCTTCTATGTTGCCGTATGTATTTGCGGGATTGAAAGGAACAGATAGTGTCGGTGTCGGAGGAATTGTCGGTTTTCCATCGGGTGGTGATACTACAGAGTGCAAAGTATGGCAAGCTATTGACTTAAAGAATAAGGGATGTCGTGAAATCGATATGGTGATGAATATAGGCAAATTGAAGTCTGGTTTGTATGACGATGTTCTTCATGACATAAGATGTGTAAAGGAAGCAGTCCGGCCGTTACCATTAAAGGTTATCATAGAGGTTCCATTACTGAATGATGATGAGATAATAAAAGCTGCTTCCATTGTATTGGAGTCGGGAGCTGATTTTGTAAAAACAGGTACCGGATGGGCAGGAGCTACTGACATGCATCATGTGAAACTGATTAAGCATGCAGTCGGCGAACGCATTAAACTAAAAGTAGCAGGAGGGGTACGATCATTGGAGGTCCTGGAAGCAATGTATGAAGCCGGAGTTGCACGTTTTGGAATAGGCTACAAATCGGCTTTGAATATTATGAAAGAGTGCATAAGCAGAGAGTGAAATGAGAGAGGTCGTTATTGCTTATGATTTGGGTACAGGTGGAATAAAATCGTCTGTTGTAAGTGCGGATGGTGAAATTCTCTGTTCGGCTTTTGTGTCATATCAAACATATTATTCGGCAGGAGGCTGGCAGGAACAGGCACCGGAAGAATGGTGGGATGCTTTGATAGAATCGACGCACCGGCTTTTGAATAAAAAAGAGGTTCCGCCTGAGTCGATACGTGCGGTTGCCATATCCGGTCATAGCTTGGGAGTTGTTCCAATAGGAAGGGATGGTACTTTGTTGCGTAAGAAAACTCCTATCTGGTCGGACATGCGTGCAGCTGATGAAGCAGAAGAATTCTTCAGACAGGTCGATTATCAGGAGTGGTATGAAGCGACAGGCAACGGTTTTCCTTCGGCATGTTATCCTCTGTTTAAAATTGTATGGTATAAACGCCATGAGCCGGAAGTATATGAAAAGATCCATAAAGTGATCGGTACTAAGGATTATTGTAATTTTAGGTTAACAGGTCGTTTATGTACAGACTATTCTTATGCATCAGGAAGTGGAGCCTTTTCGCTGTCGACATGGCAATATCGGGAAGATTACATGAAGATGGCAGGAATTTCGCCTACTGTTTTTCCGGAAATCATTCCTTCCGACGGCATAGTCGGAGAGATTACCCGAGAGGCTTCCGAAGCGACCGGTCTTCCTGTAGGTGTAAAGGTGGTATGTGGTGGCGTCGATAATTCGTGCATGGCCTTGGGAGCTAAGGGAACAGCTGAGGGCAGAATGTATACCTCATTGGGATCTTCTGCTTGGATTGCTTTAGTTTCGACTCATCCGGTTCTTGATTTTACCTATAAGCCTTATGTCTTTGCTCATGTTATCAGAGGAATGTATGCTTCGGCAACTTGCATTTTTTCTGCCGGTTTGAGCCAGCAATGGGTACGAAATACATTTTGTGCCGATCTGGTAGAACAGGAAAAGCAGGGAAAAGCCAATGCTTATGAGGTGATAAACCGTTTGGTTGAGAGTTCTGTGCCTGGTGCTAATGGGATACTGTTTAACCCAAGTATGGCAGGAGGGTCTATGATGGAACCGACTCCTCGTATGGCAGGTGCTTTTTTCGGATTGAAACTGGAGCATACACGTGCAGACGTATTGCGTGCTGTTCAAGAAGGTATTGCTATGAACCTGCGGATAGCATTGGATGTGCTTTGCAAGTACAGAAAGGGCACTGAACGTATGTTGGTGGTAGGAGGAGGGGCAAAGAGTCCTGTCTGGATGCAGATATTTGCGAACGTTTACCATCTTCCTATAGAGACGACTTCCGTCAATCAGGAGGCAGCCAGCCTCGGAGCTGCGGCATTGGCTCTGAATGGGATAGGATTATGGAAAGGGTATGAAGCGATTGACCGGATTCACCGATTGGAACAGACGTTTTTGCCTCAGGAGGAGATTTGCCGTATTTATCAGTTGGCACAAAAACGTTTTGGTCAGTTAGTTAATTATATTGCAGAAATGAATAATTGAATAAAGCTATGAACAACTTTGAATATTACAATCCTGTACGTGTATTGTTTGGTGCGGGAGAACTGAAAAGGATAGGAGAGGAAGCAAAAAAATTGGGTAAGAACATCTGTCTGGTATCTTACAAAGAACTGAACTTCTTGCAACCGCTTATGGATAAAATAGAAAGACTTTTGAAAGAAGAAGGATTGAATGTCTTTACGTTCTATGAGGCGGAGCCAAACCCCGAAATAACGACAATAGCCCTTGGAGCCGATTATTGTCGGACTGTTCAGGCTGATGTTGTGATAGGCGTTGGCGGTGGAAGCGCTATGGATGCGGCAAAAGCTATAGCTGCTGGAGTATACTATGAGGGGGATTTGTGGAACATGGTATTTAGCCGCCACGATCATATCGATGCAGTTCCTCCGGTAAAGTCTTTACCAACCATGATGATACCTACTTTACCTGCTACCGGTAGTGAAATGAATAATTGCGCAGTAGTGAGTAATGCCGCGTTGAAGGAGAAGTCTTATATATGGAGTACTTGCCTGTATCCGAAGACCTCTATTATTGACCCGGAACTGACATTGACATTGCCTCCTTATCAGACAGCTTGTGCAGCTGCAGACACAATCTCTCATGTCCTGGAGATTTATCTGAACGGTGAAGAAGACAGTGACTTGCAGCACTATTTTCAGGAAGGAGTTATGCGTACTGTCATCGATAATATTGGCAAGGTGTTGAAGGATCCTTCCGATATATCGGCACGTTCTCATTTGCAATGGGCTGCTACTTGTGCCATAAATGGCTGGGCATCTCCGGGTGATGCCTGGACACCCATTCATCAGGTCGGGCTGTACTTACTTCGCGTCACAAAGTACAGCATGGAGCTTCGTTGGCTATATTGATGCCGGCATGGATGAACTATATGTATGCTCGTCGGCCGGAACGTTATTTCTGCTTTGCCAAGAATGTGATGCAGGTTGAGACAAAAAATAAAACTCAGGAAGAGGTTATTCGGGAAGGCATTGAACGGTTCAGAAATTTTTGGGGAGCTATCGGAGTGCCTCAATCGTTACATGAAGCGAACATTACCCGTGAAGATTTGCCTTTCATTGTAGAAGGGGTGGTAAAGGTCAGTTTTGGGCAAGACGGTATGCTGAAGTGCATTCCCCCCGTGAGCCGTGAAGACGTTCTGGAAGTGCTGAAACTGGCATTGTAAATTGAAGAACAGGTATTGTAAGAAGAAGGTGTGTCAAAACAAAAGTACCTGAAATTCTCCTCCTTCCAGAAGGAGGGGAGTCAGATACCATTACTTAACGTGAGTTCGATATAAAATCAAAAAAAAGAAAGTTGTCTGTCATTGACAAAATTTATATCAATAGCTGGCTTCTTTTCAAAAAAGCAGTATGCTGCGATAGCCGACAAAGAGTTAGCTATAAAGTTATTGAATGAACGATGTCTGGAGTGCTCTATCTGTGCAATGTTCTTCAATTCGTCATTGACCGTTTCGATCAGGGCTCTTTTTCTGAGCAAGATCTTGTCGGCAATACTCATCAGTGAGTTCTTCATATTGTTCTTGACCTTGGTGACAAGTTGTATGCCATTAAGAAAAAGATTCTCGAACAGGGCCTGACCAATATATCCTTTGTCTGCACATAGTTTTCCTTTAATGTTCTTCAGGAACTTGCCCAGCTTCAAAGGCTCCCGGTCATCCACGTTTCCGGGAGTAAACATGAAATTGAGAATTTCCCCTTTGTCATTGATTATCAGATGCAACTTGAATCCGAAGAACCATCCCATTGAACATTTTCCACGCTCGGCAAGTCCTTCAAATGTCTTATGAATAAGGATTCTTTGGTTACGGCATACACGTAAGGGAGTGGAGTCCACAAAACTGATGCCGGTACAGGTTCCCAGCAGTACTTTTTTGATAAAGATGGTCAGGGGAAGTAGTACTTCCTTTTCCAATTCTACAAAACGGTTATAGGAAACTTGGCGCGGAAAAAGGTGTTTCAGATGTTTACAGACATACTCCTTGTAGTAATGCTTGAAACAGCGAAAACCACCGGAGTGAAACAGGATAAGAATAACCATAATCTCAGCATCACTCATACGGTTGGGTTTATTGCGATGCTTGGTCTTCTTATCATCAATCATATATTTTTCCTGTTGAAATGTAAATTCCTTGCAAAAATCATCGGCCATACAATAAATCTCTGTAAATCTGTATAAGGAATATACCTCTTTGAAATCAAGAGAGTTAGAAGATTTATCTCGTTTTAGGGTAATGAGTTAGCAACCGTTCTAATTTCCGTAGTCTGCATCGCTTTGCTTGTTTGAGTAACTCTTACAGACGCAAAAGTACAAAAATTGGATATACTACAATAACATTTTAAGCACAAGATTCGTTATTGCAGGGAAAATTTAGTTTCTTTGTACTATAAAATCCGTCTGCTTATGGAAAAAGAGATTATAGAAACTTACGCATTCAACCCTGAAGATTATTATGATGGGCGTAGAAAGTCGGACGGCAAGACCTTCCGTGATGAGGTAAAAGTATTTGAGCGTGATTTCCATCAGCGACATAGCGGTGACTATGCCTTGAATTTATATGCCAATTCCGCCACCATGCGCTTGCTCGAAAAATCGTGCGGCGCGGCTTCTTTCCTAAGTTACGGCATGGACTTAACCCAAGGAGGTGCTTTCGATGCGGAGCAAGACCCACAAATCAATCACGCCATGGAAGAATATAGTCGGCACATCTTCGTTTATGGTATCGATTCTGCTTATATGGAGAGACCGGATGGAAGTGTCGTTATTGATGAAGAAGCGGGTATCTTCCCATTGACCTTACTAATAGACAATTCTATGCACAATGGGACAGTGCGACTTGCTACACCGACATCGGATGATGAGCAAGAGGAAGAAAATGTCTTGATTGATTCACCTAAATTTGAATATGCGTGATGGAACAAAAAGAAAAACAAAAGTGGCATTTAGTACGCAATAATAACGGAGAATGGATTTGTAGCGATCAGGTGGTGTATCTTGATGATTTCTCTACTATGATATACCATTTGCGGGCTAAAAAACATGGCTTGCCTCTATCACCTCAAACCGATTATGAAGGTGAAACATGGTATTACAGACATGAAGTTGAAGCCATAGAAGCTGTGATGAAAGCAGAGCAGCAAGAAATGAAATCCCGAAAATTGAAAACAACTCCAGTCAAGCGGGAAATCAGCGAAAAAGAAATAAACGATATAACAATGAATATGCTCAAACCTAATGCCAACGGCTGTTTTGATGCCTTAGATGAAGAATGTCGCTTGTGGCAAGAATTAGAAAATAATCCTCCCCAATGTTGGAAGAACATTTTGGAAGACAAGGCACTTTATGTGGAAATCCGTAAAGACAACTACGTCAATGTTTATTATTATGGTGGTAATGTAGCCTTACTTCGTTGGACAGGTGGGAAGATTACGGCTGAAACACATCGGAAGTATTTAGGGAAACCCGATGAAACTGACCTATATCAAGATTGTACGGAAATACTTCACAGTAAGGAGGGTTTAGACCTCATCAAAGAAAATATCCGTGAAGAATACCATAAGCTTTCCAAAAGAGAAAAGACGGATGAGCAAAATAGAGTATATACATCTAATGAGAAGTGGGTTCAAGGAGAACTGAAATTACGTTTTCCAAAACGCTACATTGATTCGGAATTCGCCTATCGGATTGGGAAAAACAATCTTATCCGATTTGACATGGTGGAGCTGAAAGGAAATGAATTGAGGTTCATCGAGATAAAGCTAATCACTGATTCCCGTTTGAGAAGCAATGACAAGAAACCTGAAATCATTAATCAGATGACGAAATACAGCCATTTCATCCGTGAACATACGGAAGTATTGAAGGATTATTATACCAAGTTGTTACGGATTAAGAAACGGATTGGTTTATGGAATGGAGAGACCGAAATAGAACACATAGCTCTAAAGCCTATATTATTGATTGTAAATACTTACAAAGGCATACTTTCTAAAGGAAGGGAAAATCGCAAAAACTCCATAGAGGAGCTGAAAGAGAATACAATGTTTGAAACCATTATCGTAAGTTATCCGGACTTATGCAGATAACCATTCATCGTGCCACGCAAATAGGCGGACAGATTACCCGCATATCGACAGCCCACGCAAGCATCATCATTGATTTAGGGCATAATTTGCCCAATCGTGCAGAAGATGAAGATGTCTATGACAACGACCGTGCGATAGCTAGAATCACGGAAGGCTGTTCCGCCATATTGTACACGCATTATCATGGCGACCACATCGGATTATTTCATCACGTTCCGGACAGTGTTCCTCAATATATCGGCGAAGTGGCCAAGCAAGTAATTTGTAGGAAATACAAACAATTATGTTTCTTGCCAAACGAATCAGACCAATGCAAGTATCAACGTGCCTTAAAGACTGCTTCTAGAATGCACACGTTTCACGAAAAACAGCCATTGCGTTTCGGGGACATCTTGGTCACTCCTTATTTCGTTAGCCATTCTGCCTATGATGCCTATATGTTTCTGATAGAAGCGGAGGGGAAGCGCATCCTCCATACGGGCGATTTCCGTGGACATGGCTATCTGAGCAAAGGGTTGCTTCCTACAATTCAAAAGTATATCGGTCAAGTAGATTTGTTAATCATAGAGGGAACCATGCTTGCCCGAAAGGATGAAACCATTCTGACCGAAACAGCATTGTCGCAAAAAGCCACCGAACTAATGAAGAAGCATAAGTATGTGTTTGTTCATTGTTCGTCGACAGACATGGAACGGTTGGCAAGTTTCAAGAATGCCACCCGGAACATGTTTCCCCAACGTCCTTTATTGGCGGATGATTACCAAAAGGACATTCTTGACATCTTCTCTGCAACGGCAGGAGAAAAGCGATCTTCGATGGGAAGAAGCTCTTCGTGCTTCAAATTCGGTACCATATACACTTATAGAGATTGGAACATTAAATTGAAAGAATGGATGGCAGAAAATGGCTTCACGATGTTTGTACGGGCAAGTGATAAATTCCACATACTCTTAGATCGGATTCTTCCGATACTGCCCATAGAAGAGAAACCATTACTCATCTATTCCATGTGGGAGGGCTACATCAACCGTGATGATACAAGGAATGAAGAATATATAAAGTTGCAAGAACGCTTCACGGATGTGATACAACTTCATACCAGCGGACATGCAACAATAGACGCATTACGCAACGTCTGCATATCAACCAATCCCCGATTCGCTATTCTCCCCATTCACAGGGATAAAGAAACTAATTTCTCTTCTATTGACATACCTCCTCTACTGCAAGAGAGAATCGTAACTACAAGTCGTAAGTTGAATAACGATTTAGACATCGAATTTATTTGAGCGTAGAGCTGAATTAGTTTTGGTCTGCCCAAAACACAAACTTGCTACCATAGAAAAACAGAGGTTCGACTTTAGAGTAACCCAGCCCTTTGAATGCTCCAAAGGACAACCTGCTGCTTCCAACAGAAGTAAACGGGGTGTCCAGAGGAGTGTAACCCCGTTGGTTCATTAGGGTGTTTTTAGCATGAGCGAAGCGGTGCGTGAAGAAAACGCCCTAATGAGCTATGGCTTTTTGTTCCCCAAAAGCCTGCGGCGGTGTCGGTGGTGATGTCAGCGGACATTGGTTGCCTTTTTCGTTTCGCCAGCGATGAGGGCTTTCCCTTGTCGGTCGGCAGGACGGAAGTCCGTCCGACCAGCCGGCGGATAGCGGCGTTTACCTCTGTTGCTTCCCCGGCGGACTTGTTGAGGGGTGAAAAAGCGTTGAACTGTTGAATTGTACACATAACAGCTTGATATATTGCAAAATACATTCTAAACAATCTCTAAACAAAAGCGTACCGCCCAACAAACGGATGCGAAAAGAAAAGGCAAGGTTGATGGTGTGTACCGTTGCTTCTTCTTTTCATCAGCCGTTGTGTGTTGTTGACGGTTTGTTGAGGTTGCATATTCTTATATACCAATACTTTATTACCCTTATTCAACAATTCAACAGAATATCAAAGATTTTCCAGCAGCCCTTTCGTGACGGTGTAATACCTGCCCACGCTTCTTCGGGTCTGGTAACGGTCATTGCCGCCGTATTGGTAGGCGGTATAGGTAAGACCATTGGGCGCGGGTGTGAGCTTCCAGCACTCCTGTACCACTTTCCGTACCTGCGACTTCTCTACCTTGACTTGTGAACAGACCAGCAAGGGAATGATGTCGTTCAAGCAGAAAGACACCGTTTCCACCTTCATCTTCGCCATGATGTCAAGCAGCAGTTCCGCCATTTCTATCTCCAACCGATTACGGTTGCTGCGGATTATCTTCCGTAAGGCTTCCGTTTCCAGCAACTTCGGATTGAACCACATACGGCTTTCCTTTTCGGTGGATAGCTGCCTGTGTTGCAGGAAATGGAGGAAAGCAGGTATCTCCGCTTTCAGTTTTTGCAGGAAGTCGGTATCGTCACTCCGTAGCGGCATAATCTTCCGTACCCAATAGCGTGTCTCACCAGCATCTATAATGACGGGCAGGTGCTCGTTGTTGGAGCAAAGCACGAACTTGGCGAAGAAGCCTATCTCGTTACGGTCTTTGCCTTTCGCCTCCACCTTGTAGGAAAGCGTGGTACTGAGGTTCTTCAACCTTTCGCTGTCCTCACGGCG
Organism: Bacteroides ndongoniae; assembly: GCF_900108345.1. Lineage (GTDB taxonomy): Bacteria > Bacteroidota > Bacteroidia > Bacteroidales > Bacteroidaceae > Bacteroides > Bacteroides ndongoniae. Next base: position 295,418 of record NZ_FNVV01000014.1, read on the forward strand.
GTTGAGCAATACCTCGTCCACCATGATGAGCAGCTTGCCCGCCCAGTCGGAGTTGAACTGGCTGCGGAAGTCCTCGTTGGTGTTGAACGTCACGTTGTTCTGAAATACGGCTTTCAGGAAGTTCAGGAACGTGCTTTTGCCCGTGTTCCGTTCTTCGGACACGAGTAACAAAATGGGTAGCTTCTGAATGGGATAGAGGTAGAGCAGTTGAAGATAGTCCATACCCAATTCGTACTGTTCGCCGAAGATGTGTTCCACCAACGAGCGGATGCAGGGAAAATCCCCTTGTTCGGGAACATGGCTTATCGGCTCATAGAGGTTGAGGAACTTGCCGACTACGGGCTTGTAGCCCACATGGTCGGGTACGGTGCAGAAGCCGTCATACTTGGGGACGCTCGCCATATAATCCTTGCCGTAGTCCTGCCGCAGGGTCTCGGAGTTCCATGCGATGCGTTTCCTCACATAGCCGCCATCGATGCGGGGCTGGTCCACAATTTTGTAGAGCGTAGTGCCTACTCGGATGAATTCTTCTTTCTTTTCCATGTCTTTAATACAGATTTTAGTGCCGCCAACGTATTGTCGGCAAGCGGATTAAACATGGGTGCAAAGCTACGGCAGGACGGCTAAAACATTGATACGTAAAACGATGCAGAACGGCGCAAAAAAACTGACGGATAAGAAAATACAGCGGAACGGGTAATATCAGCCGTCAAAAGGCGAAAAGAAATAGCCCGAAGAAGCGAAACCGCACTTCTTCGGACTGACGGGATTGTGTGACCGCATGACCGTACATGCTAACATTTACACGGCTGTCTGTTGCTTATCGAAAGCCACAGCACTTGTTTTTCTTTTCGCAAGCAAAGCCTTTCTAACAAGGCATTGCGAACACTTGACGCACTCGGTGTGTCAATTCGGAAAGCCAGTGCTACGACCATTGGTATAGCGTACACATCTACAAAGTAGCCGTTGGGCAGTCTAATGCGCCTTTCCACCTCGTAGGGCTTCAATACTCCGCTCTTGTATACGGCTCGGATGGCTGCACGGAGTGTCGGGGCGATTACATCGAAAAGTTCCATTAACTCCATTTCGCTCATCCATACGCTGGCGGTATCGGACGGTACGGCACCCCTGCCGTACTCGTCCATCGTGATTGTTGTCCGTTTCATATTCCTGCCACTTTGATATTGCCGAATGACTTGCTCAGCTTGTCGCCCAGCATAGTCAGGTCGTTATCCAATTTCTCTACGGTAATCTTTGCATAGATTTGGGTCGTTTCGATGTTCGTATGCCCCAAAATACGGCTTACGCTCTCTATCGGCATACCCTTACAGAGAGCCAGGGTTGCGAATCCATGACGTGAGCAATGGAAGCTGATGTCCTTATTTACACCGCATTCCCGTATCATTTTCTTCAACGGCTTGCAGATTGACCAATAGTTCAAATTTGGGAAAACGAGATTGTCTTCTTGGAACGGTCTGTAACGCTCAATTATCTGTAAGGGAATGTCCAACAGCTTCACTTGAAACGGTACGCCAGTCTTGTGACGCTTGGAGATAATCCACTTCTCGCCGTTCACCTCCACGATGCGGTCGGTAGTCAGTTCCTTGATGTCCACGAAAGAAAGAGCGGTAAAACTCGCAAACACGAACAGGTCACGGATGTATGCCAGCTTCGGGTCTGCGAACTCGTGTGTCATCACCGCTTTCAATTCGTCTTCAGTCAAAAACTCACGCTCCTTGACATTAGGGCTGATGTAGAACTGCGCAAACGGGTTTCTCGGTATCAGCCCGTTGAAGTGCGCACGCATCACCACGCCTTTCAGCCACATGCAGTTTGCCCAAATACTCCCGTTTTGTAATCCTGCTTCGGTTGAGAGATAAGCAGCGAACTCCTTGATAAAATCGGGAGTAAGTTCCAGCATCGACATGTCGTTGCGCTTGTAAAACGACTTGATGAATGCCGCCACATGATTCCTTGCCCGCACCCGTGACTGGTAAGTAGCCATAACCCTGTCTTTCCCGACACGTTTATTGAACACCTCGTTATCCCTGTCAAAGGAATTAAGCAATGTTCCGTACTCACAGCCTATGCCTTGGTAAGCATTGCGTACCATTTCCGCTGTGACATATGCCTCACGGTCGGATATGCGCTGGTAGTGCTTGATGATTTGCGCCTTGATATTGTCAAGTGCAAGGTTCGTTTCCCTTGCCTCCACGCTCTTGCCCTTGGCACGGTTGCCTTTTGCGTCCCAAAGTTCCTTTGAGATGCTCCGCTTGCAACTGAACTGCGCCACCGTCCCGTTGATTGTAACCCGTCCCATAATGGGGACAATTCCGTTCTTCTCCTTGCTGCCGTTCGCATAGAACAGCACGCGAAATGTACTTCTTGCCATACTCGTTCTTTTTTGGTTGCAAAACTATAAATCAACGAGTAAAACCTTGACAAGCAAACCTACGCAGAGCGGCGCAAACGGAACGGTGACTGTTAAATCTGCACTTCCATCGGGTAACGGATAGGAAACCGTTCTTTTGCTTCAATCCGCTTTGAAACGGTTTTCAGCCCCTTTTCCAACTTCCGTGATTTTCTCCTAACTGCTTAATTCCCAATTTCTATTGCGTTAATCTTCCGAAATTTGGAGGTTATTCCAGAGATTCTCTGTAACTTTAGACTCTGGAAACATAGTGATAATCGTTTAAATGTTATAATTGTTCACTATAAATTTAATACTTTTATCGCTATGTTCCTAATTTTCAGTGAAATATTTATTTGCTTATATCGAACTCACGTTAATAATAAGTATGAATAAATTGTTTTTGCCTATTGTGGCGTGTGTATTGGCTGCATGTGGTTCAGATAAACAGCAGGCTTTACGGTATGATGTCATTCCGTTGCCTCAGGAAATAAATCTGTTACAGGAAAGTCCGTTCAAGCTGACACGAAATACAGTCATTGCTTATCCGGAAGGTAATGCTTTATTGGGACACAATGCCGATTTTCTGGCTGATTATATTGAACAGGCTACGGGGTTTAGGCCTCGGACCAAGGCTGTGAAAAATGGTGAGAATGCAGATAAGGCTATTACCCTTGGTCTTGACCCTTCTGTGACAGGCGAGGAAGGATATCGCATCATCACTCATTCAGAAAGCATCAGCATCTGTGGAAAAACGGCTAACGGTGTATTTTACGGAATACAGACTTTGCGTAAGTCGATTCCGGCACAAGCACAAGATGCTGCCATTCTGCTTCCTGCCGGTGAAGTGGAGGACTGGCCTCGTTTCAGTTATCGGGGAATGCACCTTGATGTCGGCCGACATTTTTTCCCAGTAGAATTCATCAAGGAATTTATCGACTTGCTGGCTTTGCATAACATGAATACCTTGCATTGGCATCTGACAGAAGATCAGGGTTGGAGAATAGAAATCAAGAAGTATCCGAAACTGACAGAGATAGGTTCGGTTCGTCAGCGTACTGTCATCGGACACAATTCGGGCGAGTATGACAATACACCTTATGGAGGCTTTTATACATAGGAAGAGGCACGTGAAATCGTAGAATACGCGCAGAAACGTTATGTTACGATTATTCCAGAGATAGACTTGCCGGGACATATGCTGGCTGCTTTGGCTGCTTATCCGGAACTGGGATGTACGGGCGGACCGTATGAGGTATGTCCGAATTGGGGTGTTTTCGAGGATGTCCTTTGCATTGGAAACGAGAAGACGATTCCTTTTCTGGAGGGTATAATGACTGAAATCATTGATATATTCCCTTCGAAATATATTCATATCGGTGGGGATGAGGCACCGCGTACCCGCTGGCAAAAGTGTTCGAAGTGTCAGGCGCTTATCCGAAAGGAAGGATTGAAGGCTGACAAACAACATACAGCTGAAGATCGTCTGCAAAGTTATTGTACGGCTCGTATCGAAAAGTTTCTCAATGAACATGGACGGCAAATCATCGGATGGGATGAGATTCTGGAGGGTGACCTGGCTCCAAACGCTACGGTTATGTCATGGCGAGGTTCAGCTGGAGGAATCAAAGCTGCCCAGATGGGACACGATGTTATTATGACTCCTAACACTTATTGTTATTTCGATTATTTTCAGAGTGAAGATACAAAGAACGAGCCTTATGATGCTATCGGAGGTTATATCCCTGTAGAAAAGGTTTATAGTTTTGATCCGGTAGAGGGACTGGATGAGAAACAACAGAAATATGTTTTAGGTGTACAAGCCAATGTGTGGACCGAGTACATGACTTCGCCTGAACAGGTGGAGTATATGGTTTTGCCGCGTATGGCTGCTTTGGCCGAGGTACAATGGACACAGCCTGGTAAGAAAGAATACAATAACTTCTTGCAACGTCTTGGCCAATTGGCTAAATTTTATGATAGAGACGGACTGAATTATGCCAAACATGTATTTAAGCCAATGGCAGAAAGTGAAACAAAAACAGAATAAGATGATGAAAAATAGTGTAACATATTGCTTTTTAACGATTTTGTTGCAACTGAATGCTGTATGGTGTATGGCACAGTTTAAGATTGATGATAGTAATCGGAATCCCTACTGGAGCCTTAACGGGGAAAGGCTCTTATCTGCACCGGAAGAAGGGCTATGGAGTATTGCTACAGACTGGCAACAAGATTGGATGGAGGGGTGGAAACATGCACAGCCGGAAAAGGTAGAGGAGAGTGGAGACTGGGTAATTGTCAGTGGAAAGATGAGGTTTCCTCAAGGCACTTTATTGCTACGCGATGCCTATCGTAAGGAGAAAGGGAATCTTGTGAGGTGTCGTCGCAGATATGAGTGGCAGGGTAGTGATACATTGCATCGTGTGAACCTGACTGTCAGACTACGGTTGAAAGGGGAACGTATGCAGACTTTTATGCCGGGGATATTGTATTACGGAAATAAAAACGGTGCCAAAATTAATCCGGATGTGATTCCTGTCTATAGAGGAATGCCCGGTGAGTTTGCTGTCTTTGAAGACCATCGTTTCCCGATGCCTTTTGTTATGTTGGAAAATGCCACAAAGAAATATGCAGCTGCCGTACATACAACGCCGAGTCCTGTTCGTGGGGCGGTGCTGGATGACCAATGGTGGTCGATGGGAGTGGAAGCCGGTGAGGGATATACTGATTTGGTCCTTTATTCAGGACCTATAGGATACAATAATAAACATGGAGTAGCCAAGGCTTTGCAATTTTCTCCCATGCCTTATACACAAACCTATCTAGATATGGAGCCCGGACGAATCATTGAGAAAGAATTTTGTGTGGAACTGTATGAGATTGGAGCGGAGGGCACTGGCTTTCAGCGTCCGTTGTATACATCGTTGGATTTGTACAAGCCTTATGATGCTGAATCGTTTACAGATTACCGGACCATTATCCGTGAGAAGTACCGTTTCGCGCGAAATCGTTGGATTGATTTTGGAAAGGGGGCTGAAGGCTTTAATATGTATGATCTTTCACAAGGAAAGGCTATTGTAATGGGCTGGTGTGGGCAGGCTGATTCGCCGGGCTATGCCTTGCAGTTATTGGAAAACGAGTTGGGGGATGAAGAGATTCCGAGTATGGTGCAGCATGCAATGGATTTTTTGTCTACTTTTCCGGTTGATGCTGAAACCGGTATGTTTCCGGTTGGCTATAATGGTAAAGAGTTTTTTGGAGGCGATCCGGTATCGTGCGGTCAGGCTATGTACAATTTTGCTAAAGCTATTGTGTGGGCACGTAAGACCGGACGCTATAAAACAGAAGGTTGGGAGAGATTTCTTCGTGAGTGTTGTGACGGGCAGAGCCGCAGAATATTGAGAGCAGACTGGAATCCGCGTTCGACGGCGGAAGCTTTCTGCATAGCTCCACTGGCCATAGCCTCGAAACTGTTTGGAGAAAGTGTTTATAGACAGGCTGCAGAGAAAGCTGCTCAGATTTTTGCTGACCGGCATTTGAAGATGAACGGATGCTATTGGGGAGGAACTCTGGATGCAACTTGTGAAGATAAGGAAGGCGCATGGGCTGCTTTTCAAGGTTTTCTGGAGTTGTATGAGCAAGAACATACAGACAAATATCTGCAATGGGCCAAACATGCCATGGATGTCTGTTTGAGCTATGTAGTGGTATGGGATATTCCGTTACCGGCAGGAAGACTGGCCGATTATCATTTTCGTACGACTGGGTGGACGGTAGTATCTCCACAGAACCAACATATCGATGTGTATGGTGTATTGTTTGCCCCGGAAGTTTACAGAATGGGAATTTACCTGAAGGATGACCGGTTGAAGAAACTGGCAAGAGTGATGTATCGTTCTTGTTTTCAGCTGACTAATGCTTACGGATCGCAAGGAGAGCAGTTGCAGCAAACTAATTTTGCTCAACGGGGAGACATGAGCAATGTGCATAAACTGCGTGGAGGATATTCGGAAGGCTGGACAGTGTTTTGGATAACCGCTCATTTCTTGAATGCGGCTGCCAAGTTTGAGGAAATGAATGTGATACCTTAACTTTTGTGGATGTTATGAAGAAAGTGCTTTATTGTGTAGTGTTTACGGTCATGTTGTGTGCGTCTTCAGTATGGGGACAACGTAATGAGTATCCGCGTCCACAGTTTGAACGAGCTGAATGGATGAATCTGAACGGGACCTGGACTTATGAGATTGATCCCACAGGTTCGGGGGTAGAAAGAAACTATAAAGACTCGAAGGGGTTTGGAGGGAAAATTTTAGTTCCTTTTTCTCCTGAAAGTAAATTGTCTGGCGTAGAATATAAGGACTTTATAGAACATTTGTGGTACCAACGTATGGTAGATATACCGAAAGAGTGGGAAGGTAGAAAAATTTTGTTGAATTTTGGAGGAGTATATTATGAATCGGAAATTTATGTAGATGGAAAGTTTGTAGACAGGCATTTTGGGGGAAGCTCATCTTTTGCATTGGATTTGACAGAATTTGTACGTCCCGGTCATAAGCATTCGTTAGTTGTCTATGTAAAAAGTGATTTGAAGAACCGGATTCAGCCTGCGGGGAAACAGTCTACCCGATATTATTCGCATGTGTGCAACTATACGAGGACGACCGGAATTTGGCAGACGGTCTGGATGGAAGCCGTTCATCCGAAAGCTATCAAGGCAGCCCGGGTGATAACCGATATTGATAATTCGCAAGTCATCGTCCAACCGGAATATTATGCTTTGGGTGGTACCCGATTGCGAGTTACATTGGAAGAGTCTGGGAAAATGATCGCTCAGGAAGTTGGAACTGCCGCAGAAAATGCCCCTTTGGTTCTGAAAGTGAAAAAAGCTAAACTATGGAGTCCGGATTCTCCCTTCCTGTATGATTTAAGATATGAAATTCTGGATAAGGAAGGCCGAATAATAGACAGGGTACAATCGTATGTCGGTATGCGTAAAATTCATGCAGAAGGGAACAGATTGTACTTGAATAATCGCCCTTTGTATTTGAGGATGGTATTGGATCAGGGATATTATCCTGAAAGTCAATGGACCGCTCCTTCGGATTCGGCTTTGAAAAATGATATTTTGCTAGCTAAGGCTGCCGGTTTCAATGGGGCACGGTTGCATCAGAAAGTGTTTGAAGAACGTTTCCATTACTGGGCAGACAAACTGGGATATCTTACTTGCGGAGAAATGAACAGCTGGGGACTGGATTATAATCTGCCTATCGCTACTTCGATATTTTTACCGGAATGGATGGAAATTGTGAAGAGAGACAGAAATCATCCTTCTATTATTATGTGGATACCTTTGAACGAACAGAACAATGTAGACAAAGTGTATTTTCCCCGTTTCTCGGCACAATTGTATGATGCGACCAAACTGGCTGATACAACACGGCCGGTACTGACTAATTCCGGAGGAGCACATTATAAAACAGATATTGTTTCATCACATCTTTATAATCAGGATTCACTTTCATTATATAAAGAACTTTGGAACGATGGGAAACTGTTTCCAGGACATCGTTTCAATGAAGATCCTCGTGTGTTGTATAACACAGGCTCTAATTTCAGGTATGATACTCATGAAACGCGATGGATCGTATATGATGGTAAATGTCCCTATCTGTTTGATGAGTTTGGCGGTATTTCGTTTGATACAGAACAAGCAGGTTGGGGGTATGGAGGATCGGCCACAGAAGAAGAGTTTTATAATAAGGCTGGTTCGTTGGTAAAGGTGATAATGAAAATGTTTCCTTTTATCAGTGGTTACTGTTATACACAATTGACTGATGTGGAACAGGAGCAAAACGGTCTGTATTATTATGACCGTAGGCCTAAATTTGATATACAGAGGTTGAGGAGTATATTTGGGGTTGAACCTTCTGGAACGGATAAGTGAAAGTGTGGAATTGGCAATTCTTAAAATACTGTCATTACTGGAAAAAATGCTATTAAAATATCAATTGATAGGATATTGATATTGTTTGCGATGATAGGGGCATTGTTTTGAGGGCATGAAGTATAGTTTTGCGGAAAAACGTTGTATTATGATTAAAAGTGGTATTTTCTCAATGTTGTTGATGGGAGTGATTGCAGGAAGCTGCACTCAGCCTTCTGTCGGAGTGAATTATGAGGTAATAAGCCCTTATGCTGAAAAGGTCGATTCGGTACTGAAGTTGATGACACTGGAAGAAAAAATAGGGCAAATGAATCAATACACGTCGGATTTGCAGGCTACAGGGCCAAGCCGGAAAGATTCGACAAAATTGGAGCAGATACGTAAAGGAAGGGTAGGATCCATGCTGAATGTGAAAGGAGCATCAAATACACGACGCTTTCAGGAAGCTGCAATGGAATCGCGTTTGCGTATTCCTCTGTTGTTCGGATTGGATGTGATTCACGGTATGCGTACGGTGTATCCTATACCTTTGGCTGAAGCAGCCAGTTTCAATCTGGAACTGATGGAACGTACGGCTGCTGCGGCTGCGAAGGAAGCTGCGTCGGAAGGTATTCATTGGACATTTGCACCGATGGTTGACGTAACCCGTGACGCACGTTGGGGGCGAGTAATGGAAGGAGCCGGGGAAGACACGTGGTATGGTAGCCGGGTGGCCGAAGCTCGTGTGCGAGGATTTCAGGGAAAGTCGCTGGCCGATACTGCAACTGTCTTGGCGTGTGCGAAACATTTTGCTGCTTACGGCGCGTGTATAGGAGGCAGGGATTATAATACGGTGGATATATCCCGACTGACTTTGCACGAAGTATATCTTCCGCCGTTTCGTGCTGCAGCAGAAGCCGGAGTTGCTACCTTTATGAATGCTTTTAATGAAGTAGAAGGGGTTCCTGCAACAGGCAATACGCATCTTGTACGCGAGATACTGAAAGGTGACTGGAATTTTAACGGATTTGTCGTTTCGGATTGGAACTCGGTAGGAGAAATGGTTAATCATGGTTTGGTCCCAGATCTGAAGGGGGCTGCCTATAAAGGGGTCACGGCTGGTTGCGATATGGATATGGAGTCCAGAGCCTATACTTCTCACTTGGAGGAGTTGGTAAAAGAAGGTACAGTGGATGAAGCTTATATTGATGATGCTGTACGTCGTATTTTACTGAAAAAGTTTGAACTTGGCTTGTTTGATGATCCTTTCCGTTACTGTAATGAGCAGCGACAACAGAAAACTGTACTTTCTCCGGAGTTAAGGCAAGTGGCACGCGGAGCAGGTGCTGAGTCTATCGTATTGTTGAAAAATGATAATGGAGTACTTCCTTTGAAGGATCCGGAGCACATTGCTGTTGTCGGTGCATTGGCTGATTCGAAGGAAGATATGATGGGGAGTTGGGCTATAGAAGGAGTCAGAGAGGAAGCTATTACTGTGTTACAAGGAATTAAGAACAGATATCCGAATAGTGTAATCGCCTATGCCGATGGATACGATCTGGAAACCAATCAATTGAATTTGGCTGGGGCTAAGAGGGTGGCAGCAATGTCTGATATAGTAATTGTAGGAGTAGGAGAAAGGGCGTATCAGAGTGGTGAAGCACGTTCTATGGCTCATATCGATGTTCCGGATTCACAACAGCAATTGGTTAAACACTTGAAGGAGATGGGAAAAAAGGTGATTGTATTGGTAATGGGCGGGCGTCCGCTGATATTTAATGAATTGGAACCTTATGCTGATGCAATTCTTATGACATGGTGGTTGGGAACGGAAGCCGGGAATTCGATAGCCGATGTGCTGTCTGGTGATTATAATCCGTCCGGAAAATTGCCGATGACTTTTCCGGCTGCCATAGGCCAGGTTCCAATATATTATAATTATAAGAATACGGGAAGACCTAGTCAGCCAGGCTTTATGACGTATACTTGCGGATATCTTGATCAGGATTTTCGTCCGGCATATCCTTTCGGTTATGGATTGAGTTATACACAGTTTGAAATATCAGATCCGATTCCTTCCAAAAAAGAATATAAAAAAGGAGAGACGGTAGAGTGTAGAGTGACAGTAAAGAATACTGGTAAATGTGCAGGTAAGGAGACTGTGCAATTGTATATTCGTGATTTGGTATCGTCTGTGACTCGCCCCGTAAAGGAATTGAGAGGTTTTGAGCAGGTGACATTGAAACCCGGTGAGGAAAAGGAAGTTGTTTTTCAGCTTCATGAAAAAGAACAGGGCTTTTATAATGGAAACTTGGAATATGTAGTGGAACCGGGTGAGTTTGAATTGATGGTGGGTAACAGTTCTGACCATTTGAAGAAAACCGTCATATTATATAATTAAAATTGGATGAATACTGCAACTTGAATTATTCAAGAAGATAGAAATATAAAAATTAGTAACTAAAAAATATATGAAGACAATGATTACTACCTTGGCTTTAATACTCCTCGCAGCTGCTTGTTCGAATGATAACGGAGTAGATGAACCTATAGAACTGGATGATAATATTAATGAAAGTAAAGAATATGAATTGGTTTGGTCTGATGAATTTGATAAAGATGGAATGGTAAATGAATATTATTGGGGATATGATGAAGGGTATTGCCGTAATAATGAATTGCAGGATTACAAGAAAGCTGATCCTAAATATGCTCGTGTAGAAAATGGGAAATTGATAATAGAAGCACATAAGGATCCGCATGAAGGTGTCAATCAATGGACAGGTGAACCATACCAATTTGAATATTCTTCGGCTGAACTCCGGTCGTTAAAAACTATTCCGATAAAATACGGAAGGTTGGATGTATCTGCCAAAATTCCTGTAGGACGTGGAATATGGCCCGCTATTTGGATGATGCCATTGGATAATAAATATGGAGGATGGCCTCGTAGTGGAGAGATTGATATAATGGAATATGTATGGGGAGATAATGTACATAATCAGATATTTGCGACTGTACATACCACGGATACTGATGTAAATAATAATCGTATTGCTTCGGGAACAATTATATCGGAGACACTGAATACAGAGTTTCATTTATATTCTCTGATTTGGAATGAAGAATCTCTGGAAGTTCTGTTTGATAACAAATTGATTTTTACCTATAATCGTGGAAAGAATTCCTCGTTTGTGAAATGGCCGTTTGATCAGCCTTTTTATTTGATTCTGAATATCGCAGTTGGAGGAGGCTGGGGAGGAATGTGGGGAATTGACGAAACGATTTTTCCGGCAAGAATGGAAATAGATTATGTGAGGTATTATCAGGAAAAATAACAATAATGTAATAAAAAACAGAGGTGTATCAGGCAACGAATGCTCTCCTGATACACCTCTTTCTTTTTTGTACTATCTATCTTTTAGAATTTGAAGAAATTTTTAGCGTTGTAGTAGCTGATATCTTCAACCATCTGTCTGACGCGTGCCATTTCGGAAACAGGTATTTCGCCGTTTTCCACGTCGCGACCTATCAGGTTGCAGAGAGTACGGCGGAAGTATTCGTGGCGAGGATAAGACAGGAAGGAACGTGAATCGGTAAGCATTCCTACAAATCGGCTCAGCAGACCGAGTACCGACAGGGCATTCATCTGTTTTTCCATTCCATCCTTCTGATCGAGGAACCACCATCCTGAACCGAATTGTATTTTGCCGGGGATGCTTCCGTCCTGGAAATTGCCGAGCATGGTGGCTATCATTTCATTGGCACAAGGATTCAAGTTGTACAGAATGGTCTTGGTGAGTTTGCCTTCCGAGTTCAACCGATCGAGGAACTTAGCCAGTGCCTTTGCGGTAGAAAATTCGCCGATAGAGTCGAAACCTGTATCAGGACCCAGCAGCTTGAACATTTTGCTGTTGTTGTTGCGGATGGCTCCGTAGTGGAACTGTTGTGTCCATCCTGTTTCACTGTCCATTTCGCCAAATATAACAAGCATGGCCGACTTGAATTTGAGGATCTCTTCGTGTGTTAGTTCTTGTCCTCCGTATACTTTGTTGAATATGGCTTTGATTTCAGCGTCGGTGTAGTCTTCGGCATAAAATTCTTCGATGCCGTGGTCGGACAGTTTACAGCCCTGTTCGGCAAAGAACTCATGGCGTTTGCGCAAGGCGTCTATCATATCGTCGAACCCGGAAATGGTGACACCGCTGACCTGTGAAAGTTTCTCAACGTAATTGCGGAAGTCGGCAGGTACTTCTACAGCCATGGCTTTGTCCGGACGCCAGGTAGGAAGCATTTTTATTTCGAAACCGCTTTCGCGTGTCTGGATGTGATATTCCAAAGAATCTACGGGATCATCAGTAGTACATACTGTTTCTACATGATAACGACGCATCATGCCTCTTGCCGAATATTCTGGGAGTTTAAGTTTCTCGTTGCATTCGTCGAAGATTTCACGTGCAGTCTGGGGATTCAGAATCTTTTCGATGCCAAAAGCTGTCTTTAGTTCCAGATGTGTCCAGTGGTATAGCGGATTGCGCAAGGTGTAGGGTACAGTCTCGGCCCATTTCTCGAATTTTTCCCAGTCGCTCGTATCGCTGCCTGTACAGAAACGCTCGTCGATGCCATTGGTGCGCATAGCACGCCATTTGTAGTGGTCTCCGCCCAGCCAGATTTCTGTGATGGATTTGAACTGGTAATCGTCTGCTACCATTTTCGGAATGAGGTGGCAATGATAGTCGATGATGGGCAGCTTGGCTGCGTGTTCATGATACAGTTCCTGTGCGGTTTCGGTCTGCAGCAGGAAATCTTTTCCCATAAATTCTTTCATTTTTCAATCGATTTAAGTGTATATAATTATTATTTCTTCTATACTAATATCTATTGTATTGATTATTAGTAAAATATTTCATTTTTAGCTTTTGCTTTTATTAACTGTTATCGAACACAAAAGTAGAAATTTTACTTGTAGAAACAAAATAATTCGTATCTTTGGGGCAATTATTTATAATATTTAAGATTGCATAGCTGGCAGTAGGTTGTGGATATGAAAGACGAAAATTATACGATTAAGGACATTGCGCGTATGGCAGGTGTTTCCGCTGGTACGGTGGATCGTGTGTTGCACAATCGGGGAAATGTATCTGCGTCGAGCCGGGAGAAGGTACAAAGTGTGCTTGATAAGATAAACTATTTGCCCAATATGTTTGCTATCGGTCTGGCTGCCAAAAAACGTTATCGTATTGTTTGCCTTATACCTTATTATATAATGTATGACTATTGGTATTCGGTAGCGCAAGGTATTGAAAAAGCAGCGCACGAATTGCAGCCTTTCAATGTAGAGACAGTCTTTTTATATTATAAGCATGCAGACAGGGCATCTTATCGGGAGGTATGCGAGCAGTTGCTGGCGGATAAGCCGGATGCGGTTCTGATAGCTCCGAACTTTGAAGAAGAAACGTTGGAGCTGACTACCGGTTTGGATGCCGATGCTGTTCCTTATGCTTTTATTGACTTCAATATGGAGCAGATGCATGCTTCGTGCTATATCGGGCAAGACTCCAGAATGAGCGGATATGTTGCTGCCAAAATCCTGATGCAGCGTTATGAACCGGGGCAGGAGCTGGTGGTTTTTTTAAGTGACCAGAAGAACAGCCCGGCTGAAATACAGATGCGTCGGCGTATGGAAGGCTTTATGGAATACGTAAATGAGCGATTTGGTCATCTGACAGTCTACGATGTAGTATTCCGGAAAGAAGATACCGACAGGAACAAATTGATATTGGATGATTTTTTTTCTGCGCATCCTCATGCAATGTTAGGAGCGGTGTTTAACTCGCGGGTATATCAGGTAGCAGGGTATTTGCACGAAGCAGGTCGTAGGCTGAAAGGCTTACTGGGATATGACCTGTTGCAGAAGAATGTGGATTATTTAAGATCGGGTGAGGTTAGTTGTCTTATCGGGCAACGCCCTGGCCTGCAGGGGTATCTGGGTGTGAAGGCCTTGTGTGATATGGTTGTCTTTAAAAAGCAGGTAGAGCCTGTGAAGTACATGCCTATTGATATTCTGATTAGGGAAACGATTGACTATTATTTTGAGTTCGAATAAGTCAATACTTCGGTAAATTTTTACCGATAAATAAAAATAAAACAATAGAATCGGTGTTAGCCGGTTCAAAATTACATTAAAGAGATCATTGAAATACTGTCAAGAATGAATCGTTAAGGAGTAAGAAAAGGGATGAAAATATATGCTAAACAGCTGAAGACAAAGAGGAAGAGTATTGCATAATTCACTGATTTTTAGTAAATTAGAAGTATTTCACCACTTTTAATTATGACTAAAGAATCACTCCTTATGCAATACCAATCCGAGTGCAGAAACGCTCTCGAATCAGCTGTAAATATAAGCAAATCTTTTCAGAAAGTATTCATGGATGCAATGAAATTATTCATGGCTATACCTGACCGCATCAATTTCCTGCAAATGGGACGATATGGATGTTTCTCGGAACAGACATACCGCAACAATTTTGAGAATGATGACTTTGACTGGTTTTCCTTCAATGAAGCCATCATCAGAGAACACCTTAAAGGCTGTCGCAAGGCAATAGCCATTGATCCGTCTTTCATTCCAAAATCCGGCAGCAAAACACCGTGGATTGGCTATTTCTGGTCCGGTTGTGCCGGCGAATACAAACGCGGACTGGAGATAACCGGTATTGGAGTTATAGACGTTGACAACCATGAATGTATGACTTTGGCCTCTGTACAGACACCTGACAACACAACGCTGGAAAGCCGCGGGAAGAATCTTGTAGACTGGTACAGTTCTTACCTTATCAGCATACAGGAACATCTGAAACGGATTTCCGACACTGTCGTATGTGATGCGTTCTTTTCAAAGGCAACTTTCATCAAACCATTATGCGAGAACGGATTCCACGTTATAAGCCGTTTCAGAAATGATGCAGCGTTGTTTTATCCCACCTTAGAAAATGGGACAGGAAAACGCGGACGTCCAAAATTGTATGACGGAAAGATTGACTTTGAATATCTGGACATTACAAGATGTACCGAATACAAAGTAAACAAGGGTAAACTTTACGGACTGAAAGCATACTCCAAAGCACTCAAACGCTTTGTGAGCCTGGCTGTATGGTATCCCATGGATGGAAGAACGGACAAATGGCAGCTGTATTTCTCTACAAACGAAATACAGAACGCACAGGATGTACTGGACTTTTACAGGACACGTTTCCAACTCGAATTCTGCTTTCGGGATGCCAAGCAACATGCAGGAATAACAAACTGTCAGTCTACAGACTTCAGGAAACTGGCATTCCACTTTAATGCATCACTTGCAGCGATAAACCTCGCCAAGGCTGCCTGTAAGAAGATGGGAATAAAATATTCCATATCATCATGCAAGTCAGTCATACACAATGCTTACATGCTTGAACGATTTATTTGCGTGTCTGGGATTGAACCAAACACGCAATTAATTGACAAACTTTTCAAAGAACTCATTTTATTTACTGCCAGAGCCGCTTAGGCTAGGCTAATTTTTAACGAACTATTGATAAGTATAACCAATAAAATTTTAAAAAATGAAAGCACTGAACAAACTTACAGCCCCCAAAGCGGTGGCACCGGAAAGAATTATCCAGTTTGGCGAAGGAAACTTCCTCCGTGCCTTTGTGGATTGGATTGTTTATAATATGAATCAGAAGACTGACTTTAACAGTAGTGTAGTTGTAGTTCAGCCGATAGAGAAAGGTATGGTAGAATGGCTGAACGGGCAAGACTGTCTGTATCATGTTAATCTGCAAGGACGTCTGAACGGTAATGCTGTGAATACGCTGACCCGTATCGATTGTATCAGTCGTGCTTTGAATCCCTATACACAGAATGCTGCATTCATGGCATTGGCCGACCAGCCGGATATTCGTTTCGTTATTTCCAATACTACAGAGGCTGGTATTGCTTTCGATCCGAGCTGTAAGTTGAGTGACGCGCCCGCATCTTCCTATCCGGGAAAGCTGACCCAGTTGCTGTACCGTCGTTTCAAGACATTTAAAGGAGATACGGATAAAGGCTTGATTATCATGCCGTGCGAGCTGATATTCCTGAACGGGCATCATCTGAAAGAGTGTATCTACCAGTATATTGATTTGTGGAAAGAAGATTTGGGTGCCGATTATGAGAAGTTTAAGACTTGGTTTACTAAATACTGCTATGTATGTGCTACTTTGGTAGACCGTATTGTGCCGGGATTCCCTCGCAAAGAGATTGCACAGATTCAGAAGAAGATCTGCTATGAGGATAATCTGGTGGTGCAGGCCGAAATTTTCCATTTGTGGGTAATTGAAGCTGCCGAGAACTTGTCTTTGCGTCAGTTGGCTAATGAATTCCCGGTAGACAAAGCTGGTCTGAACGTATTGTTTGTGAAGTCGGAAGCTCCGTATCATGAAAGAAAGGTGACTTTGCTGAACGGACCTCATACAGTGCTTTCGCCGGTGGCTTATCTTAGTGGAGTAGACATTGTCCGTGATGCATGCAATCATCCGGTTATCGGTAAGTATATTCATAAGGTACAATTTGATGAATTGATGCAAACGCTGAACCTGCCGATGAATGAGTTGAAACAGTTTGCAGCTGATGTGTTGGAACGCTTCAACAATCCTTATGTTGACCACCAGGTAACCAGCATTATGCTGAATTCTTTCCCGAAATATCAGACACGCGACCTGCCGGGATTGAAAGTCTACCTGGAACGTAAGGGCGAATTGCCTAAGGGACTGGTATTGGGATTGGCTGCCATCACTACTTATTATAAAGGTGGTGTTCGTGCAGACGGTAAGGAGATTGTTCCTAACGATGCTCCTGAAATCATGCAACTGCTGAAAGATCTGTGGGCTACCGGTGATACAAGAAAAGTGGCTGAAGGAGTCTTGGCTGCCAAGGATTTGATCTGGAAAGAACATGGCGACCTGAATACTATTCCGGGACTGACAGACATGCTGACCGACTTCTTGAATTCAATTCAGGAAAAAGGCATGTTGGAAACTGTAAAGGGAATCCTTTAAGATTGGAATTTGTATCTGGGAAGGATGAAGTCCTGACAGAGAAAACGATAAAAAAGAAACGGCCGAATGTTTATTCGGCCGTTTCTTTTGCTGTATGAAGAATGAAGGTCGTTGCTCCAATGGTGACTATGGCGCCGTCTTCGATGCGGATGCGGTCTTTGTCGCCCAATATCTCATTGTTCAGAAAAGTCCCTGTCAGACTGGGGGCATCGCGTAGGGTATAGATGAGTTGTCCCTGCTTGTTGCGTTTTACATTAATGATGCAGTGGATACGGTCCATGCTCATGTCCGAAGTTTCGATGGGAGTATTGATATTGGTGCCTACACAGCGGCGTCCTATTGTGTTGTCGCCTTCTTGCAAAGGAAGTACCTGCTTGAATCCGAATACGTTTTCAATGACGGTAATGTTGCCAAAGGATTCAACAAAATCGTTTTCGCTCATTTTCTCTTCTTTACGGGGGAGCTTGGTAGGTGTTTTACCTAAGCGGATGCTGAATTGCTTTTTGCATTGGTCGCAGATAAAAACAAGCGACTGGCCTTCGCTGTATTTGGTTTCATCGAAGGTCAGATAGTTTTCGCATTTCGGGCAACGAACTCGTTTCATTTCTTTATTTCTGTATGTATATAAAAAGACTTTCTCTAAAAGAATTATTTCTTTAATACCCATGCGCTTTGATAAGCTTCGTTTTTACGGATATTATTCAATTCCTTATAAGCTTCTTCTTCGCTGGGATGTGAGGAGATGCTGACTCTCATCTTTCCATCACCGATGATAGCTTGGGCGTCGCTGAATCCTTTTTGTTTCAGCTCTTGTGCCATGGCATGAGCATCGCTTTCTGTACCCACACTGGCTATAATGATATGATATCTCCGAGTGTTTGTCGAAGAAACAGCTTTGGGAGCCTCCTTGGTCTTGGGCTGAATAGCGGCCGGTTGGGTAGCGGGTTGCTCTTTCTTTATCTCCTTTACCTTTACTTCTTTTACAGCCACAGGTTTTACTGTCTTGTGGACATTACTGGAGACTTGTGCATCTCTGTTACTCTTTTTGTTGTTTTGTCCGATGATGACAGGAGTGCTGACTACAGACTGCTTTTCTATTCTTTCGAACAGCTCCTCGGGCAGAAAACGGGCATAGCTTTCTTCTACGATTTCGGTATTTTCTACAGGTGCCGAGAGTGAGAATAATATAATAGCCATAACGATGGCGATAACGTTAGAGATGTGCGACCGTTTCAGTCTGATCTTCCACCGGGGCATGTTTCTGCGCGTAACGGCTGTATGCGGAAGTGGAATCGTCTTTTTCTCAGTTTCGCTGTTCTTTAACTTGGAGAGCTCCTGCATTTCGAAGCTTCCTAATCCATACAGATGAGGTGTCGTAATCTTGCTGTCGTAAGGAATGAAATCGTAAGTTCCGTGAATGGAGCAACGCAATTCTCCGATATTGGAGAGTTCGGCCTTTCCTTCTTCATGTAATGTTTCCTTCAGCATTTTTACATCGCGCTCTACCATTTTGGTTGCATCCGGAAAAGTTGTATCGTAGACAGAGGCATAAGATTGTGCCAATAATCCGTCGTTCATTGTCAGAGACGGATTGAAGCCAATGATACGGGTGGGAGGAAGGAAAAGATTCTCCTCGGCTATCCTTGTAGCAGGTATATAATGAGTCACAAAACCACCAAAACCGGGGACTATGACACAGTCATTATCTAGTAATAATACTTCTATGTGTTTTGCTAATTCAATCATGTTACAAAAATAGTGGATTTATCGGATATAAGCCACTTCCGAGGATTTTTTCTTATCAACAAATTATAAACAAGATGGCTTTTATTGACTACTGTTGGAAAAAAATGTCTACTTTTGCATTATGTTATAAAATTATTCGGAACAAGATGAATTATATTCAGACAGAAATCGACGGTGTATGGGTAATTGAGCCTAAAGTGTTCAACGATGCCCGTGGCTATTTTATGGAAGCTTTCAAGGAAGAAGAATTTAAAGCCAATGTTGGTGATGTGCATTTCATCCAGGATAACGAATCGAAATCTTTGTTCGGCGTATTGCGTGGACTTCATTATCAGAAGGGCGAGTATAGCCAGGCGAAGCTGGTGCGTGTTATCAAGGGAAGAGTGCTGGATGTTGCAGTAGATTTGCGTCAGTCATCTCCCACGTTTGGCAAGTATGTCAGCATAGAATTGAGCGAAGATAACAAACGTCAGTTCTTCATTCCTCGTGGTTTTGCCCATGGTTTTCTGGTATTGAGCGAAGAGGCTATTTTTACTTATAAGGTGGACAATGTTTATGCACCTCAGGCTGAAGCTTCTATCCGTTATGACGATGAGACTATCGGCATTGACTGGCCAATAGCAGCAGAGCAATTGCTTCTGTCGGAAAAAGACGGTCGTGCGGTTGCTTTTAAAGATGCCGAATATTACCTGTAATAGAGAAGAGCAGACGAGTATATTGTTTTGTAAATAGCTTGCGAAAAAAGAGAGAGCGAGTCATGGATAGAAAGGTGATCATAGGAATGTGTGTTTCTGCCGTTCTGTTTGCTTGTTGCACCGGTAAGCCGAAAAAAGCCGCTGTGGAAGAACAGGAAGATTTAAAGGCGAAAGAAATGTTCCAGGGAATATGGCTGAGTGATGATACGGAAATTCCGTTGATGAGAGTCGATGGAGATACTGTTTATTATGCAGATCCGCAAAATGTTCCGGTGGCTTTTAAGATCGTTCATGACACGCTCTATTTATGTGGAAACAAGGTGACTGCATATAAAATCAATATGCAGACAGAAAACAGTTTCTCGTTTTATTCCCTGTCCGACGTACTTGTTAAATTGCATAAGTCGGAAAATCCGGATGATGTTCTTGTCTTTGCTGAGCACAAGGTAGAAGTTATTCCGACAATCAGTGAGGTGATAAAAAAAGATAGCGTAGTGATGCACAAAGGCAATCGCTATCATGGCTATGTCTATATCAATCCTTCCAAGATGAAAGTTATCCGGACTTCATACTCGGAAGATGGCATCGGAGTGGATAATGTATACTATGATAATGTGATTCACATTTGTGTATACAAAGGGAAAGAGATGCTTTATGGCGAAGATATAACTAAAAAGATGTTTGCCAGTGTACTTGCGCCTGAGATTCTGGATCAGTCCATCCTCTCGGATATGGATTTTCTCGGGGTAAGCGAGGCTGGATACTTGTATAGAGCTGCATTGCGCATTCCCGAAAGTTCGGTATACAATGTAGTAAACCTGACAATCGGGTTTGACAACGTAGTAAAACTCTCTTTATAGGCTTTTCTTTTATTGAAAAGCCCTAAATAGGATTAAAAGGGCTTTTTAGCTTCTTTTTTGCCGTTTCGTCTGTTGCTCTTTTTTCCTCCGCCTTTTTTGCCGTTGCCATTACGCTTGTGGTTCTCGTTGGTACGCGGCTTGTATTCGGGGGCTTCTCCTAATGTTGCGGGGACGGGGATTTTGTAAATGTCTCTTTCTAAGAAGTTCTCAATGACTTTGAAGTTTGATTGTTCCTTCTCGCTGACGAACGTGATAGCGACTCCATCGTTGTTGGCACGTGCGGTACGGCCGATCCGGTGTACATAGTCTTCGCAGTCGTGGGGAACATCGTAGTTGATGACCAGACGGATGTCATCAATGTCGATTCCGCGTGCTACAATGTCCGTAGCGACCAGAATGTTTATTTTTCCGGCCTTGAAGGCATACATTACTTCTTCACGCTGTGCCTGTTCCAAGTCAGAGTGCATTTCGCCAACATTCAGCTTCATGTGTTTTAATGCTTTTGTTACTTCTTTGACTTTCAGCTTGGACGAGGCGAAGATGATGACACGTTCCGGAGTCTGTTCGGCAAACAGATCGCGTATGATGCCTAATTTCTGGTTCTCATAACAGATGTAGGCTGCCTGAATGATTTTATCTGCGGGCTTCGAAACTGATAATTTGACTTCTACCGGATTGTTGAGGATTGACTGGGCCAATTGCTGTATCTTGGCAGGCATTGTTGCCGAAAACATGATGGTTTGCCGTTCTTTGGGCAGATATTTTGCTATTTGCATAATATCATCGTAAAATCCCATGTCGAGCATGCGGTCGGCTTCGTCCAAAATGAAATAGGAAACCCGTGAAAGATCTACATATCCCAGACTCAGGTGGGCTATCAATCGCCCGGGGGTGGCAATAACAACATCTGCGCCTAATGTGAGGCCTTTTTTCTGCTGTTCAAAAAGAATTCCGTCATTACCTCCGTAAACGGCTACACTTGATACCGGCATAAAATACGAAAAACCTTCCATCTGCTGGTCTATTTGCTGGGCCAGTTCGCGTGTAGGAGCCATAATGATGCAGTTGATGGCGTCTTCGGGATGTTCTTCCTCGGAGAGTTTGTTCAGGATAGGCAATAAATATGCAGCCGTTTTTCCTGTGCCGGTTTGAGCTACGGCTATCAGGTCCTTACCGTCGAGTATGACGGGTATTGATTTCTCTTGTATCGGAGTACATTCTTCGAAGCGCATGGCTTCCAGTGCATCGAGTACTTGGTCGTTAAGTGGTAGTTCGGAAAACTTCATGTTTTTGTTTTATATGGCGCAAAGATAGCAATTTCTATATTTATGGCAAAAATAAACGGTTCGCTAATTGGGGTGTGTTATTTGGGCAGATCGATATAAGAATCTTTAAAACCGAGAAAATAGAGTACGCCATCCAGGCCAATCGTGTTGATGGACTGCTTGGCGTTGGCCACTACTTTGGGTTTGGCATGAAAGGCAATACCAAGACCGGCAATGCCCAGCATGGGAAGGTCGTTGGCTCCGTCGCCCACGGCAATTGTCTGTGCGATGTCTACTTTTTCCACCTGTGCGATGAGGCGTAAAAGCTCGGCTTTACGTTTGCCGTCTACTACATCGCCCAGATACCGTCCGGTCAGCTTTCCGTCTACGATTTCCAACTCGTTGGCATATACGTAATCTATTCCATATTTCTTTTGCAGATACTGGCCGAAATAAGTAAAACCTCCCGAGAGGATGGCTATCTTGTATCCGTATTTCTTCAGCACAAACATCAGGCGGTCTACCCCCTCTGTGATAGGCAGGTTTTCTGCTATTTCTTGCATAACAGATTCGTCAAGTCCTTTTAGCAGAGCTACCCGTTCACGGAAACTCTCGATGAAGTCTATTTCTCCGCGCATGGCCCGTTCGGTGATGGCTTTCACTTTGTCGCCGACACCGGCGCGTATGGCCAGTTCGTCTATAACTTCTGTTTCTATCAGTGTGGAGTCCATATCAAAACAAATAAGTCGGCGCATGCGGCGGTACATGTTGTCCAGCTGGAATGAAAAATCCATTTCCAATTCACTGGCCAGTCGCATCAGCTGTTCTTGCATGATGGTTCTGTCTTTAGGGGTACCTCGTACAGAAAACTCTATGCAGGCCCTTGTACGTGCTTCGCATTCGTTCAGGGGGATTCGTCCTGTCAGACGCTTGATGGCATCAATGTTCATTCCCTGTTCTGCCAGAATGCGGGTGACGGCTGAAATCTGTCGGGCTGATAATTTACGGCCCAGCAAAGTCAGAATATATCTGTTTTTGCCTTGCATGCTTACCCAGTCTTCATATTCCTTTGTGGTGATGGGGTAGAACCGGATGGTGACGCCTAATGAAGATGCTTTGAACAGCAGTTCTTTCATAATAAAGCCGGAATGTTGCTCTTCGGTCATGCACAAGATGCCCAGTGATAGTGTATTGTGTATGTCGGCCTGGCCGATATCCAGAATGGTTGCATCGTATTTGGCAAGAACTTCAGTGACAGAAGCCGTCAATCCGGGGCGGTCTTCACCGGTAATCCGTATCAGAATAAGTTCGGTATTCGAGGACTGTTGCATAAGATATCTCTGTTTTTCGGTTATTATTCGGCAAAAGTAAAGAAAAAACTTCCTATTTATGCTAAATAACATAAAAATATGACGTTAAAAAGTGAGTTTTTTTCTTGTTTATTTGGATTTTATTTCAATAAATACCTACCTTTGCCGCCGATTTCATAATAAAAGGTTTTGAGTATCAACTGTTTTTAGTGTTTTCAGGGCCTTATAAGACAATGTTCCGAGAAGAAATCACTGCCTCAGGTGCAGGCTCGGATAGTATTAACTAAAATCATATTACATGAAGTATGTAAAATGGGTTTTTGTTGTATTACTAATAAGTTCCTTGACTTCTTTTGTAGAAAAAGACAAACCTACGGGAGGTTTGAACGTGGGTGACATAGCCCCGGATTTTGAAATCCAAACTATGTCGGCTAATCAATCCGTACATGAGCTTTCTGACTTGAAAGGCCGTTATGTGTTGCTTAGCTTCTGGGCCAGTTATGATGCGCAGTCCCGTATGCAGAACGCAAGTTTGAATAATGCGCTTCGTGCTTCGGCCAACAACAATGTAGAATTGGTTTCTGTTTCGTTTGACGAGTATAAGTCAGTTTTCGAGGAAACCGTTCGTAAGGATCAAATGGTTACGCCGACCTGTTTCGTGGAAACTGAGGGCGAGTCTTCCGGCTTGTTTAAAAAATATCGTTTGAGCCGTGGATTTTCTAACTATTTACTGGATGATAATGGTGTAATAATTGCCAAAAACATCTCTGCTGCTGAGCTTTCGTCTTACTTGAATTAAACCTCATCCCATCGGGATGGAGAGCGTTTAAAGAACCTGTATGAAGAAAGTAGGGGAGTCCTCATTCTGACACGGCTTTGGTGATTGGAAATAAGGACTGGACAAAAGAGGAAATGTATACAACAAAAAAGCCCCTCTTGCTACTGTGCAATGCAGAAGCAAGAGGGGCTTATTTTTTTCCCAGTTAGGAAAAAAGATTTTCCTAACTGGGAAAAAATTTTTCTCTAACTGTCTTTTATTTGGGCGCTTTTGTATACAGGTAGAAGGCTATGAAGGTATACAGCACGTTCGGAATCCATACGGCAATCATTGGCGGAACATTGCCGTTGACTGCAAATGTTGAAGCGATGGTCTGGAACAGGATGTATGAGAAACTGAGAGCCAGTCCGATACCCAGGTGCAATCCCATTCCGCCTTTGGTCTTTTTAGACGATAGTGATACGCCGATCAAGGTTAGAATGAACGAAGCAAACGACATGGCGATTCGTTTATGGTATTCTATCTCGAATTCCTTGATATTGGCAAATCCCCGTTGTTTCTGGCGGTCAATGTATTCACTTAACTGAGGGCTTGTCAGCATTTCCTGCTGGTTCTTCATGATAAGAAAGTCGGCAGGTTCCATAAACAGGGTAGTGTCTATGCGACTTCCTTTGGTGATGCTTTCTTTCATTCCGTCCATTTCGCGGATCATATAGTCTTTGATGGTCCACTTATGCAGGGCTGTAGTGTCGTAGGTAATGGCTCTGGCGGTAAGGTGCGATACCAATTGCTTTCCTTTGAACTTGTCCAAAGAGAAGCGGTAGCCAGTTTTGCTATAGTCTTCGTAGCGGTCGATGTAGGCAATGACACCGGTATCTACTTCCAATTGGATGTTACGTGCCGTATTGCTTTTACGCGGCTTGTAGTATTTGTCCTCGAAGTTGATACGGGTAACGCTTCCTTTGGGAATGACGTATGACCCAAGGTAAAAAGTGACTACTGCAATGATGGCTGCTGAAACCATGTAAGGCCGGAGCATTCGCTTGAAACTCATGCCGGTAGAGAACATGGCTATGATTTCAGAATTCTCGGCCAGCTTCGACGTGAAGAAAATAACGGCGATGAAGACAAACAACGGACTGAACAGATTCGCAAAGTACGGAATAAAGTTCATGTAGTAATCGAAAATAATAGCTCGCCACGGAGCTTCGTGCGACATGAACCGGTCCATCTTCTCGTTAAAGTCGAATACCACCGCGATGGAGATGATCAGTGCTATGGCAAACACATACGTCCCCAGGAACTTTTTGATGATATAATAATCCAACCGCTTCAGGTATTTTCCTTTAGGCAGCTCGATGTTTTTTAAAATCTTCCAGTCTATTTTTCTCATAATCTCGTCGATAAGCGTTTTACCATCATCGGCTTCCATGTAGAAAAGTCTCCGGCAATGATATGTTTACGGGCTTCGCCTGCCAACCATAAGTAGAAAGCCAGATTATGTACGGATGCTATTTGCATGGCCAATAGTTCCTGTGCGTGGAATAAGTGGCGCAGGTAGGCCTTTGTATATAATGTATCTACGTAGGATGCTCCGTTGGCTTCGATAGGCGAGAAGTCTGTTTCCCACTTTTTGTTGCGCATATTTATGATGCCGTCTTTGGTGAAGAGCATACCGTTGCGTCCGTTACGGGTAGGCATTACGCAGTCGAACATGTCTACACCACGTTCGATGCCTTCCAGTATATTTATCGGCGTGCCTACTCCCATCAGGTATCTGGGCTTGTCCTTGGGCAGAATTTCGTTGACCAGCTCTATCATTTCGTACATTTTCTCCGTGGGCTCGCCTACAGCCAGTCCGCCGATGGCATTGCCTTCAGCCTCTTTTGAGGCGATGAATTCGGCCGATTGCTTCCGCAGGTCGGGATAGACACAGCCTTGCACGATGGGGAAAAGCGCCTGATGATAACCATACTTCGGCTCGGTCTCGTTGAAACGCTTGATACAACGGTCCAGCCAGCGATGAGTCAGCTCCATCGATTTTTTTGCATAAGCGTATTCGGCATCTCCCGGAGTACATTCGTCGAAGGCCATCATGATGTCGGCACCTATGGTACGCTCAATGTCCATCACCTTTTCGGGGGTGAATATGTGCTTACTTCCGTCGATGTGCGAGCGGAATTCAGCTCCCTCCTCGCGCAACTTGCGGATACTCGAGAGAGAAAATACCTGGAAACCGCCGCTGTCTGTCAGCATCGGGCGGTCGAACCCGTTGAACTTATGCAGTCCGCCGGCTTTTTCGATGACATCCAGTCCCGGACGCAGATACAGGTGATAGGTGTTACCTAAGATGATCTGCGCCTTGATGTCTTCTTTCAGTTCGGTCAGGTGTACTCCTTTTACGGTTCCCAATGTGCCTACCGGCATGAAAATGGGAGTCTCTATCTGGCCGTGGTCGGTCGTTATCAGACCGGCACGTGCATTGCTTTTACTGTCTGTATATTGTAACTCGAATGTCATTCCTTCTCTTTTTCTGTTTTATCATTTTTTACGGAAAGGTCGATGGCATCGGCTACCTTTTCATTGGTCAGCGCAATGGCAAATACCTCTTTAATATCTTTTACATAGTGGAAAGTGAGTCCCTTCAGGTATATTTCCTGTATCTCCTCTATATTCTTCCGGTTTTCTTCGCTTAAAATGATTTCTTTGATTCCGGCACGTTTGGCAGCCAGAATCTTTTCCTTGATTCCGCCTACAGGTAATACTTTCCCGCGCAGGGTGATTTCGCCCGTCATGGCCAGATTGGCTTTGACTTTTCGTTGTGTCAAGGCCGACGCCAGCGAGGTGGCCATCGTAATGCCAGCCGAAGGTCCGTCTTTGGGGATGGCGCCTTCGGGAACATGGATGTGTATGTTCCAGTTATCGAAAATGGCATCATCTATATTCAATAGCGAATTGTGGGCTTTGATGTATTCCAGTGCCAGCATGGCCGACTCTTTCATTACATCTCCCAGGTTGCCGGTCAGGGTCAGTCTGCCGCCTTTGCCTCGGCTCAAACTTGTTTCAACAAAAAGAATTTCTCCTCCGACGGCTGTCCAGGCCAATCCTGTTACTACACCGGCATATTCGTTGCCCTGATATTTGTCGCGCGTATACTCCGGTGCGCCCAGAAAGTCGTGCAGGTCGCCCGGCTTGATTTCTGTCTTGGCAAAGTAGCCGTCTGTAGCATATTGGCGTGCCGATTTACGGAGTATTTTGCTGATTTTCTTTTCCAGTTCGCGTACGCCACTTTCTCTTGTATACGACTCAATGATAATCTCCAGTGTACTCTTGGGGATTTTGATATCGTTTTTCTTCATACCGTTGGCTTCCAGCTCCTTGGGTACCAGATGCCGGCGGGCAATTTCTATTTTTTCTTCAGTGATGTATCCGCTGACCTCGATCAGTTCCATACGGTCGAGCAGAGGCCCCGGAATTGTATTGAGGTTATTAGCCGTAGCTATGAACATGACTTTCGACAAGTCGTAATCTACATCCAGATAGTTGTCATGGAAAGCCATATTCTGTTCCGGGTCAAGAACTTCGAGCAAGGCTGACGAAGGGTCGCCCTGACGGTCTGAATTTATTTTATCAATTTCATCGAGGATGAAGACGGGGTTTGACGAGCCTGCTTTTATCAGGTTCTTGATGATACGTCCCGGCATAGCACCGATATAAGTCTTCCGGTGTCCGCGTATTTCTGCCTCATCGTGTACTCCTCCCAACGACATACGTACATATTTTCGTTTCAGGGCAGCTGCGATGGAACGTCCTAACGACGTTTTACCTACACCCGGAGGACCATAGAGGCAGATGATAGGTGACTTCATGTCACCTTTCAACTTCAGTACGGCCAGATGCTCCAGAATACGCTCTTTGACTTTCTCCAGTCCGTAGTGGTCCTTGTTCAGGGTCTTCTCTGCGTTGGTCAGACTGAGATTATCGGTCGTATAAATGCCCCATGGCAGGCTGAGCATGGTCTGCAAGTAGTTCAGCTGAACGCTGTAGTCGGGCGATTGCGCATGCATCCGCTCCAGCTTGTCGACTTCTTTCAGGAAGGTGGCTTTTACTTCGGCACTCCATTTCATGGTTCCGGCCTTTTTGCGCATTTCCTCTATTTCCTGCTCTTGTCCGTTTCCTCCCAGTTCGTCCTGAATGGTTTTGATCTGTTGCTGCAGGAAGTACTCGCGTTGTTGCTGATCAATGTCTTCGCGTGCACGCATCTGGATGGATTCCTTGATTTCAGCCAGTTGCACTTCACGGTTCAGGATGGCCAGTAACCGGTAGGTACGGGTGCGCAATTCGTTGATTTGCAATAACTCGATTTTCTCATCTTTCTTCAGAGGCAGATTGGTGCAGATGAAGTCGATGAGAAACATGTGGTTACTGATATTCTTGATGGCAAAAGCAGAGTCTTGCGGGAACATATCAAGCGTACGGATGTAGCGGATAGTCAAATCTTTGACAGCCTCTACCAATGCCTGAAATTCCTTGTCGCCTTTTTCGGGCAGTTCTTCGTTCATGGGGACAATGCGTCCTTTCAGATACGGAGTTGTCTCGACAATTTCTTTTAGCTCCATGCGTTTCGAGCCCTGCAGGATAACCGTTGTTGTCTGGTCGGGCATTTCGAGCACACGGATTATCTTGGCAATAGTGCCTATGTTATGCAAGTCTTCAAACAGGGGAGACTCCGTTTCTGCAATTTTCTGGCATACTACTCCTATATAGCTTCCTTTCTTTTCGGCTTCACGTATCAGTCTCAGGGAAGTGCTTCTTCCTACGGATACAGGCATGAATACGCCGGGAAATAAAACCATGTTCCGAAGTGGCAATATCGGCAGGGTATCATCTACTTCAATATTCATCAGTTGTTCTTCATTTCCTTCAAAATCAGCAATTACGGAGAAACCGTTTCCGTGCCTGTCTTCGATATCGCTTAGGTAATGTCTTTTCTTCATTTTTTTGCTTTTTAATTTAAGTCATATTGGCTGGCCAATAAAGCGCCGCAAATTTAGCTATTTCTTCAATTATAACAGCTTACTTTCTCTTTAAAAACACAAAAACGATGCCAAAATGCATCAATCTTTTTATTCTTTGCTTATTTTTGGGCGTCAATAACAAAGATTTCTATGTCGAACAACTTTTTTCAGTTTAAACATTTTACCGTATGGCATGACAAATGTGCCATGAAGGTTGGTACGGATGGCGTATTGTTGGGAGCGTGGGCGCCGGTTGAGGGATGCACGAATGTGTTGGATGTCGGAACCGGTACAGGTTTGATAGCCTTGCAGTTGGCTCAGCGTGCGCCTCAGGCAAGGATTGTTGGAGTTGAGATAGACAAAGCTGCAGCAGAACAGGCAGAAGAAAATATAGGGCGTTCGGCGTGGAAGGACAGGATGACGGTTTTGTGTTGTGATTTCCGGAATTACAGTTCCGAGGTAGGTTTCGATCTTATCGTATCCAATCCTCCGTATTTTCTTGATGCATTGAAGTCGCCTGACAAGCAACGTTCTGTAGCGCGCCATACTGACAGTCTGAACTATGATTTGTTGTTCCGTCATTCGTCTCATTTGCTGCAACCTCATGGAGTGATAGCCATTATAATACCTTCCGAAGTGGAAAAGACCGTTGAGGATGTAGCTTGGATGCATCGGTTGTATCCGGTACGTCGTATGCGTGTTTTTACCAAACCCGGAAAACCATGTCGTCGGGTAATGTTAGCTTTCTCTTTCGAGAAAAGAGAGTGTATCAATGAAGAATTGTGCATTGAGCAAGCTGCAGGAGGGTATAGCAAAGAGTATGTAGATTTAACTCGTGAATTTTATCTGAAGATGTAGTCTGAGTATGAGGCAGTGTATTGTATGAACAGAATACTTATTTTATCTTGAATATTTAGTTATTTTCTTTGTGTTTAGAAAAGTGGGAATACGCTTCCTTTTATAACACAGGGTATGGGATATGATTTTATTTTGCCTGTATATAGTGTGATGATGCGCTTGTGGCTTTTTATGTTGTGAGATAACATGATTATATATGTGATTTTTGATTTGGTATGTAGTGAGGAAAGTGGGACATCGCCTTTGTTGGGAATGTAAATTTTGTTTTGAATGAGATTGAAGTTGTCAAGAGGATAGGCAGAGAAGCTGAGAATGATATTGAGATGTAAAAAAGCTTTCAACCTTAAAAGGGGTAGGTGTTGGCAGAAACATTACGGAATTTATATTAAATCGAACGATTTAAAATCTTAGATATGGAATATCTGAATAGCGGTATCTTTATGGTATTGCTATTTTTTGTATAAAAGACTTTGTCTTTAGTACCATATTTAGTACTTTTGCGTAAAACGAAAATGCAATGGGGGCAAAGGAAAAATTGATAGAACGATTTAAGAAACTGCCAAAGGACTTTACCTTTGAAGAAAGCCTGTCTTTACTTGGTTACTTCGGTTACATCAGGCACAACAAAGGGGCTACTTCCGGTTCTCGTATTCGTTTCAAGAACGAAGAAACGGGGCAGTACATAGATATACATCGTCCACACCCAGGAAGCATAATGAAAGCGTGGATGATGAAAGCAATTTATCAACATTTGAAGAATAACGGTTTAATATAAAGAGTTATGGATTATTTGGAATATAAAGGTTATGAGGGTTCTGTAGAATACAGCAAAGAAGATAATTGCCTTTGTGGTAAAGTGCAAGGAATGGGCAATAAAATTTTGATTCTTTATGAAGGGACTACCATCGACGAACTCCAAAAGGATTTTGAAGAAGGAATCGATAGTTATCTCGAAGGGTGCAAAGCGGATGGAGTTGAGCCGCTAAAACCGTTCAGCGGGAAACTTAATCTGCGTATGACTTCTGAACTTCATGCTCGTGTGGCTGCATTTGCTGCAAGTACAGGTATGACTATCAATGATTTTATCAATAAGGCCATAACCAACGAGCTGGAGCATGAGTGTGCGATGTAAAACGATTCAAGATTAATATTCTTTCAGCGTGATTATCTCAGTAGTCACGCTTTCTTTTTGCCTAAAAACGAACTTTTTTTAATTGTTTTGTCCGACTAGCCTTGTAATTTTCTCTATAAGTAAATTTTTTCATATGAAATTATTAATCAAACGTGAGTTCGATATAAGCAAATAAATATTTCACTGAAAATTAGGAACATAGCGATAAAAGTATTAAATTTATAGTGAACAATTATAACATTTAAACGATTATCACTATGTTTCCAGAGTCTAAAGTTACAGAGATTTATTGTATGGCCGATGATTTTTGCAAGGAATTTACATTTCAACAGGAAAAATATATGATTGATGATAAGAAGACCAAGCATCGCAATAAACCCAACCGTATGAGTGATGCTGAGATTATGGTTATTCTTATCCTGTTTCACTCCGGTGGTTTTCGCTGTTTCAAGCATTACTACAAGGAGTATGTCTGTAAACATCTGAAACACCTTTTTCCGCGCCAAGTTTCCTATAACCGTTTTGTAGAATTGGAAAAGGAAGTACTACTTCCCCTGACCATCTTTATCAAAAAAGTACTGCTGGGAACCTGTACCGGCATCAGTTTTGTGGACTCCACTCCCTTACGTGTATGCCGTAACCAAAGAATCCTTATTCATAAGACATTTGAAGGACTTGCCGAGCGTGGAAAATGTTCAATGGGATGGTTCTTCGGATTCAAGTTGCATCTGATAATCAATGACAAAGGGGAAATTCTCAATTTCATGTTTACTCCCGGAAACGTGGATGACCGGGAGCCTTTGAAGCAGGGCAAGTTCCTGAAGAACATAAAAGGAAAACTATGTGCAGACAAAGGATATATTGGTCAGGCCCTGTTCGAGAATCTTTTTCTTAATGGCATACAACTTGTCACCAAGGTCAAGAACAATATGAAGAACTCACTGATGAGTATTGCCGACAAGATCTTGCTCAGAAAAAGAGCCCTGATCGAAACGGTCAATGACGAATTGAAGAACATTGCACAGATAGAGCACTCCAGACATCGTTCATTCAATAACTTTATAGCTAACTCTTTGTCGGCTATCGCAGCATACTGCTTTTTTGAAAAGAAGCCAGCTATTGATATAAATTTTGTCAATGACAGACAACTTTCTTTTTTTTGATTTTATATCGAACTCACGTTAATCAAAGTTATACGATATGACAATATTTGAATTAATTTTGGCAGGATTGTAACAGAAGTTTCTTAGAGTGGGACACTGCTACATACGCTTACCCGTACTGTCATTAAGAAGGCTGAGGGTGTGACGGACGAAACGAAGTCGGAAAATTTAAGGATACGCAAAAGGATACGCATATAATCTCAAAAGTGAGATGTTTTTCCTTTTTTTTAATCTACAAGATGAAAATAGCCTACCATCTTAATTGCTAATTATCAAGATGATAGGCTTTTATTTCTTTGTCGGGGTAGCGGGATTCGAACCCACGACCCCCTGCTCCCAAAGCAGGTGCGCTAACCGGACTGCGCTACACCCCGAATGCTTTATTTCTTAAAAGCGAGTGCAAAGGTAGTATTTTTAGTGATATGTGCCAAATGTTTTGGTAACTTTCTGATTGTTTTTTTGTAATCCTTTGATTTTCTGTAGATAAAAAATGCGGGTTAGAACTCCAGAGTGAAGCTGCAGCCTTGTCCGGTGACGGACTGTACGGTGATGTTGCCTCCGTGGCGGTTCATAATCTGTTTGCACAGGCTAAGTCCGATGCCGGAGCCGTTGGGTTTGGTGCTGAAGAAGGGAACGAATATCTTGTCCTGTACGTCGGGTAGGATGCCGTCGCCGTTGTCGCTGACTGTTATCAGGCATTGCCAGGCAAAGCCGGGGACGACTTTGATATCTATCCGCGGATTCTGCTTTTTGCCACATGCTTCCATCGCGTTCTTTATCAGATTGATTAATACCTGCTCGATCTGTGCGCGGTCTATCTGGATGATGCGGTCCTGTTGGGGAAGTTCGATGTGGATGTATTCCTCGGGATAGAGCTTGTGTAGGTCAAGCAGCAGTTCGCGTACGGAGACGGGGCGGCGGACAGGCGAGGGGAGGCGTGTCAGTTTACGGTAGTTCTCGACAAATTCGAGCAAGCCTTTGCTTCGGCGATGAATGGTCTGCATACCCTGTTTCATGATGGGATAGTTCTTTTCATTCATCTCGCGTTCGCTTAGGGTTTCCGACAGGGATATGATGGGGGTGATGGAGTTCATGATCTCGTGGGTCAGTACCCGGATCAGTTTCTGCCAGGCATCCATCTCGTTGCGTTCCAGAATGCGGGTACGGAAGTTCTTCATGGCTTCCGACAGCTCCAGGGTCATGGTCTCCATGGAGCGGTTGCGGTAGGGAGACCGGAACGACAGCATCATGTCGTCGAACCGCAGGCTTTCGGCCAAGTGGCGCATCATGCGTATCTGTATCAGCTGCATCCGGTAGAGGTGGATGGCAAGCGCCAACAGGAAGAGGAAAGCCATCAGTGCGCTAAACCACAATTGTTCCTGTATCAGCAGATAGATGACGACGGACAGCAGGCAGATGCCGATAATGTGCAGAATGACGACAAAGGAATAACGTTTCATAATCCTAATTTTTCCAGTTTACGATACAGGGCAAAGCGGGTAATACCCAGGTATTCGGCAGCCCGGCTGACGTTGCCTTCGCTCAGACGCATGGCACGTTCGATGGCTTGCCGTTCCAGCTGTTCCAGGTTGAGGACTTCCTGTTCTTCCTTGCGGGGGCGGGGAGTGGTGGCCTGGAAGACGAAGTTCTCGGGGCGCAGCAGCGAGCCGTCGCCCAAGATGACGGCACGTTCCATGGTGTGTTGCAGTTCGCGTACGTTGCCCGGCCAGGCGTACTTCAGCAGTTTGTTCTTGGCTTCGCGCGTCAGGCCACGCATCTCCTTTTGGTATTTGCGGGCGTAGCGTTGCAGAAAGTAGTCGGCCAGCAACAGGATGTCTTCTCCACGTTCACGCAGGGGAGGGATGTGCAGCTCGATGGTGTTGATGCGGTAGAGCAGGTCCTGGCGGAAGCGTTCTTCTTCTATCATGCGGCGGATGTCGGCATTGGTGGCACAGATCAGGCGTACGTCGATCGGTATGGCTTGCGTGCTGCCCAAGCGGCTGATCTGCCGTTTCTCGATGGCGGTGAGCAGCTTGGCCTGCATGGGCAGGGACAGGTTGCCTATTTCGTCCAGAAAGAGCGTACCGCCCGTGGCTACTTCCATGCGGCCTGCCTTGGCCTTGCGCGCGTCGGTGAAGGCTCCTTTTTCGTAGCCGAACAGTTCGCTTTCGAACAGCTGTTCGGGGATGCTTCCCAGGTCGATGGTGACGAACGGACGTCCGCAGCGGGGCGAGTTGCGGTAGAGCAGGCGTGCAATGACGTCCTTCCCCGTTCCGTTCTCGCCCAGGATGAGGATGTTGGCGTCCGTGTCGCGAAGCTTGTCCACCGTGTCGAAGACCGCGTGCATGGCCGGCGACTCGCCGATGATGCGCTCGTCGGTATTCCCGTCGCTCAGTGCTTCGACCTGTTCCTTCAGCAGGCTGACTTCGCGTCGGGAGCGGCGTAGCTTGATGCCCGACGAGAGGGTGGCCAGCAGCTTTTCCTTCTCCCAGGGTTTGGGGATGAAGTCGGTGGCTCCTGCCTTGATGGCACGTACTGCCTTGTCGGTGTCCGAGTAGGCGGTCATGAAGATGACAACTGCCTGGGGGTCGATTTGCAGAATCTGTTTCAGACAGTCGAACCCTTCCTGCCCGCTCACCACATCGCGGCTGAAGTTCATGTCGAGCAGGATGATGTCGGGGTGGAAGGTGGTGATGAAATATTCCAGCCGGTCGGGGCCGGTGATGACCTTTATCTTCTCAGCATAGGGCTCCAGCAGCAGGTTCAGGGCAAAGAGCACGTCTTCGTTGTCGTCCACAATCAGTATTTTACCTAAGTTTTCCATAATCATGTTCTTTCGTAAACGGTGACGGCACAGCTGTGTGCCGCTGCAAAGATAGTGATAATATCCTTGTGCTGTGCGTGCGGTTCCGCACTATTTTTGTGCGATAGTGCACGCGGAAGATGATTCCTTGTCTTTCGTAATCGTCAGACAATTAGGATGATACATGTTTGGCATAGCTTTTGATACTCTTTTCGTAAATAAATGAAAAGATTATGCTTAAACGTATCATACTGACAATAGGAACGGCCTGCGCCCTCTGCGCCGCCGTTCAGGCGCAGGAGACGATGGAACTGAACCTGCAACAGACCATCCGCCATGCCCAGCAGCAATCGCCCGATGCCCAGAGCGCCCGCCACAGTTTCCGCTCTTCGTACTGGAACTACCGCTACTACCGCGCCAACTATCTGCCCAACCTGACGCTGACCTCCAGCCCTTACCTGGACCGTGCCATCAACAAGGTGACGATGGGCGACGGCAGCGTGAAGTTTGTCGAACAGAATCTGCTGAGCACCAATCTCACCCTGAGCCTGACGCAGAACGTGCCCTGGACGGGCGGTACCTTCTTTGTGGAAACGTCGGCGCAGCGCATCGACCTGTTCAGCGACGACAGCCATTCCTACCAGACCTCGCCCATCAACATCGGCTACTCGCAGTCGCTCTTCGGCTATAACTCGCTGAAGTGGAACCGCCGCATCGAACCCCTGCGCTACCGCGAGGCCCGCAAGCGCTATGCCGAGACACTGGAACTGGTGGCCGCTGCCGCTACGCAGAAGTTCTTCGCCCTGGCCACCGCACAGAGCAACTACGAGATAGCCAGCACCAACTATGCCAACGCCGACACCTTATATATATATGCACGTGGCCGTTACGACATCGGCACCATCAGCGAGAACGAAATGCTGCAACTCGAAATCAACAAGCTGACCGAGGAAACCAACTGCATGAATGCCCGCATCGAGGTAGACAACGCCATGCAGTCGCTCCGTTCGTACTTAGGCATCCAGCAGGACGTGGAACTGAAGGTCAGCATCGACGATTTCGTACCCGACCTGAACATCGACCTTCAGGAGGCCCTGATGCTGGCCACGCAGAATAGTCCTGACATTGACAACATGCAGCGTCGTCGCCTGGAGAGCGAAAGTGCCGTTGCCCAGGCACGTGCCAACGCCGGTCTGAAGGCCGACATCTACTTGCGATTCGGTCTGACGCAGACGGGCGAACGCTGGCAGGACGCTTACCGCAACCCCATGGACCAGCAGTACGTCAGTCTGGGCATCTCGCTGCCCATCCTCGACTGGGGGCGTGGGAAGGGCCAGGTACGGGTGGCAAAGAGCAACCGTGACTTGGTGCAGACCCAAGTGGAGCAGGACAAGACCGACTTCGACCTGAACATCCGCAAGCTGGTGAAGCAGTTCAACCTGCAGGCGCAGCGAGTCCACATAGCCGCCCGCACCGACACCACCGCCCAGCGTCGTGCCGACGTGGCCCGAAGGCTTTATCTGCTCGGTCAGTCCACCGTGCTCGATCTTAACGCCTCCATCACCGAGAAAGACGCTGCCCGGCGCGCCTACATCACCGCCCTCTACGATTACTGGAGTCTGTACTACACCCTGCGCAGCCTTACGCTCTACGACTTCGAGCACCGCCGTCCGCTGGAAGAAGACCTGGAAGCGTTGCTCCGGTAGCCCCAAGCCCGTGGCGAAAGTTGCATCGGAATCTGCTGATTGTAAAGTATTATAATTTAGAATAAAGCAAAATATAACTTGTTGGATATGAATAAGATAGATGTTGACCCCCTAAGTATACGACTGAGGCAGCCTAAGTATAGAACTGAGATACCCTAAGTATACGACTGAGACCCTCTCGGTCGTATACCGTGGTGGGCAGCCTATCAGACATGTAAATAAAAATATAAATACACAATACGTTTATGGACATCAAACTCGAAAAGAAACCCTGGTACATCCGCTACCGTTATTACCTGGCCGGAGGCGTGGTCTTCCTGGCCTTCCTGATCTACGTCATCATCCTTTCCGCCGGCCCCCGCAAGCTGCGCATCGATGCTGAAAGCCTTCAGATGGCCGAAGTGAAGAAAGATAAATTCATGGAGTACGTTGACGTCGAAGGACTTGTGCAGCCTATCCTCACCATCAAAGTCAATGCTCGCGAGGCGGGCAGCGTCAGCCGCATCGTTGGCGAAGAGGGCAACATGATGAAGCAAGGCGACACCATCCTCGTGCTTGAGAACCTCGACCTGCTTCGCACCATCGAAGACCAGCGCGACGAGTGGGAGAAACAGCTCATCACCTACCGCGAGAAAGAGATTGAGATGGAGCAGCAGAGCCTCACCCTGCAACAACAGGCCCTGCAGACCGACTACGAGTTGGAGAAACTGCGCAAGAGTTTCGAGCTGGAGAAAGAGGAGTATCGCATGGGCATCAAGAGCAAGGCCCAGCTTCAGGTGTCCGAAGACGAGTACCGCTACAAGGAGAAGACCGCCCGCCTGCAACGCCAGAGCCTGCGCCACGACTCGGCCGTCTCCATCATCCGCCGCGACCTGCTGCTGAACGACCGCGAACGCGAGCGCAAGAAGTACGAGCGTTCGTGCCAGCGGCTCAACGACCTCGTGGTGTGTGCCCCCATCAGCGGACAGCTCAGCTTCGTCAGCGTCACCCCCGGCCAGCAGGTACAGTCCGGCGCAAGTATTGCCGAAATCAAGGTGCTCGACCAGTTCAAGGTGCACACCTCGCTCAGCGAGTACTACATCGACCGCATCACCACCGGTCTGCCCGCCACCATCCTCTACCAGGGCAAGCGCTACCCATTGAAGATCACCAAGGTGGTGCCCGAGGTGAAGGACCGCATGTTCGACGTCGACCTCGTCTTCACCGCCGACATGCCCGACAATGTCCGTGTGGGCAAGAGCTTCCGTGTGCAGATCGAACTCGGCCAGCCTGAGGATGCCCTCGTCATCCCCCGCGGCAATTTCTACCAGGCCACGGGCGGCCAGTGGATATACAAACTGAGCAAGGACAAGACACGCGCCGTACGTGTGCCCATCACCATCGGCCGCCAGAACCCGCAGCAATACGAGGTGACCGACGGCCTCCAACCCGGTGACTGGGTGATTACGACCGGATACGATAACTTCGGGGATGCGGAGGAGCTGGTGCTGTAGGAGCCTCACCCCCGGGATGGGATGTCTGGAAAAGGTATCTGAAACTCTCCTCCTTCTGGAAGGAGGAGTACCCGGGAGGGGGAGGTGGTAGGTGAAAACATAAGGCATAAGATTCATTGCAAATTGCAATGACCTACCACCCCGCCCGTTGGGCACCCCTCCTTCCCGAAGGAGGGGAGCCGGATAGCATCACTCAGTTCTGATGTACCTTCAGAAGAGGAATGAATAGAGTATAAACAAGGATAAACAGATAACAACCATTTTGAATGGAAGCCGCAACCCTGCTTCTCCTTTCCCAAAGAAAGGAGAGGAAAAGTATGAATGATTCGGCATCATACGAAATAAATAGATAAGAATAACTGAATAGATAACCATAGATAAAGAAAAGAAAGCTGTAGCTCTGCCTCCCCTCTCCTTGGGAGAGGGGGCCGGGGTGAGGCCATGAATGCTTATGATACTACATTATCTGACAGTGGCTGTACGCAGCCTGATGAAATATAAGGTGCAGACCGCAGTCTGTATGGTGGGGCTGGCAGTCGGCTTTGCTTGCTTTGCCTTTTCCATGATCTGGATACGGTATGAACTGACCTATGATGATTTTCATCGGGGAGCCGACCGCCTTTATACAATTTATCTGAGGTCAGGAAACGAGTTGTCACGCATCTCCAGCACCGATGCCTATCCCCTGGCTGCGGCAGTACGCGAGGCTTTCCCCGAGGTGGAAGATGCCGCGGCATTTCTTCGTTGGGCCTCCGATGTCAAGTGGGAGGGGCAGACTTGTCAGATGAGTCAGCTGCAGATTGATTCATCCTTTGTACGTATGTTCGATGTCCGGCTGCTGCAAGGCAGTTGGGACTTTCTGCACTCTTCGGAAGGCATCGCATTGACCGAAGAAGGTGCCCGCCGGATATTCGGTACGACCGATGTGCTGGGCCGTGAAGTGGAGGTTGGAAGTAACAAGATGAAGGTGGTTGCCGTCGTATCGGGATGGAGCAGGCATTCCAACTTCTTCTATGAAATGCTGACCGGCGTGTCCGGGAAAGATGCAGGCTGGAGCAATCTCTCTTATACGTCCTGCATCCGTCTGTGCGAAGGGACGGATGCCCATTCCTTCGCCCGTAAGCTGGAAACGCATGAGTTCCGTCAGGGAGAAGAAACGATACGGAAACATTGGCAGATAGAACCAATCACCCGTTGCCGCTATACCATCTATCAGGACACCGGCAGCGTGTCGTTGAGGTATGTCCGGTTATTCTCGGTAGTAGGAGGCTTCATCATCCTGCTGGCACTGGTCAATTACTTTTCCATTCTGGTGACTCGCATCCGCATCCGTGCCCGCGAACTGGCACTGCGCACGGTCTGCGGTTCCTCGCGGACAGGGTTGCTGTCGCTGTTCATGTCCGAGTTGGTGGTATTGTTGCTGGCAAGCGGCCTGTTGGGCATGACGCTTACCGAACTCTCTGCCTCTGCTTTCCGCGAACTGTCCCATGTGGAGACGGGTGTCATGCTCCGGGCATTCCTGTATTACCTGTTTGTATTGGCCGTCTCCCTGTTGCTGACGTTCTGTGTGGTCTGGCATTACAGCCGGAAATCACTGGCCGACGTGATGAACGGCAGCCGGTATGCAGGCCATGTGCGGGTCAGCTTCCAGCAGGTCAGTGTGTGGCTGCAACTGTTTATGTCTGTCCTCATTCTTTTCTGCCTGTCCGTCCTGATGAAGCAACTCTACCATCTGTCGCACGTCGACATCGGCTTTGAACGCGACGGAAGGGCAACTCTCATCGTCCATGTCCCTGAAAGGAAAAAACTGATAGATGACATCCGCCGGTTGCCCTACGTACAGGTAGTGCAGGAAAACATGTATTCGCTGCTGCCACGTACACGTTCCGTCAGTATAGGCGTGAATGAATGGGAGGGGAAACAGCCCGATGACCGTCCGGTAACTCTACAGGTGATTACCCAGGAAGAAGACTTTATCCGCTTCTACGGCATCCGCATTCTGCAAGGCAGTGGCAAGCTGGATACCCCCAAGGATATCATTATTAACGAGACGGCGGCCAAGGCCTTTGGCTGGGCTCATCCGTTGGGTAAGAAGATGGGAATGTTTACGGTGACGGGAGTCATGAAGGATCTTCACCTTTTTGCTCCCACCGTTCCGGCACAGCCCATGCGGATTAGCAAACCTTTCTACTCGTCTGAGCTGGACGGAAACAACATCCTGATCCGTTTCGACGAAGCACATTCCAAGGAACTGAAGCAATTCTGTGAACAGAAGATGAACGAGTATGCTCCCGGAGCCTTCTGCCGGTTGCAGACAGTGAACGAAGTCTATGACCGGTATTTGGTGTCGGAACGTGCGCTGATGTATCTGCTCTCGTTCATATCCGTAGTGTGCGTGGTCATCTCTTTGTTTGGCGTTTACTCGCACGTGACACTCGACTGCGCCCGTCGTCAGAAGGAGATTGCCATCCGCAAGGTGAACGGTGCGACGGCGGGAAACATCATCCGTTTCTTCCTGTATCAGTACGGGGTATTGCTGGTGTTGGCCTGTCTCGTTGCTTTCCCCATCGGGACACTGGTCATGAGCCGCTGGTTGGAACATTACGTGGAACGTACCTCTTTGTCATGGTGGCTTTATGCCGTCATCGGCATCCTGCTTTATATCTTTATCCTTATCTGCATCGGCTGGCGCGTGTGGCAGGCAGCGAACAAGAATCCGGCAGAGGTGGTGAAGAGGGAGTAAGAAGCCTCACCACCGGCTCCTCTCCCAAGGAGAGGGGAGGAAGGGGGTGAATGATTCAGCGTTATACGGAATAAATTGATAAGAATGATTGAATAGATAACAATAACTAAAAAATGAAAGCCACAACCCATCCTCCCTTCTCCCTGGGAGAGGGGGCGGGGGTGAGGCCCCAAATGCTTATGATACTACATTACTTGACATTAGCCATCAGAAACCTGCTGAAATATCGCACGCAAAACGTTATTTCCATCATCGGACTGGCCGTGGGTCTGTTCAGCTTCTGTGTTTGTCTGTATTGCAGCCGTTACATTGAGTCAACCAATCACTGCTTCGACAACTATAAGCGGATTGTGCAGATAAACATGTACGACCCCGGCACGGGAAACTATTTCTCCGGCACGCCCGCCCCCCTTTGCGAGGACATGCGCACTTGGGCAAAAGAGGTGGAAGCCCTTTCGTTCGTCACCTATCCCCGCCAATATACCTTCGATGTCGAGGTGAAGCCCGGCAAGATTTTGCCCTACGAGCTGCGGCGGATGGAGACGGACAGCCTTTATGCCCGCATCTTCACCCCCCGCATCCTGGCCGGAAGCTGGCAGACGGCCAGCCATACGCCCAACGCACTGGTGATGAGCCGCGCGACGGCTGTCCGCATCTTCGGCAGTGAATCCGAGGCCATCGGCAAGACTTGCACCCTGAACCGGAGGCTCTTTACGTCGCCGTCGGGCACTCCCGCCGACGGAGGCATTGTCTATACCGTGCAGGCCGTCATGGACGATACACCGCAGAACAACTCCCTCTACTTCATGGAAACGATGGACATGCTGGTGCTGAACGACAGCGACGGCCTTCTGCAGAGCGAACAGCGCCACGAGATGACGGGTGGTAATACGTATGCCCTGCTGGCACCCCATGCCGACATCCGGCAACTGAAAGGGGAGATTGCGCAACGTGGCTTCGGCTGGAATTTGTATGGCAGGGATTACGAAGTACAGGTGTTTCCCATCGGTCAGTTTCCCGACGAACGCAAGCAACTGTCCATCATCAGTTGGATAACCGGCAGCATGGGCATGCTCATCCTGCTGGTGGGGCTGCTCAACTTCTTCCACTTCCTTATCGGCTCGTATTTCAACCGCACGAAAGAGTTCAGCGTGATGAAGGTGAACGGATGCAGCGGCAGTCAGCTCTTTGCCCTGTTGTTCATCCAGTCGTTGCTGGTGGTGCTGGCAGCCTCGCTGCTGGTGCTTTGGGGCATCGAGGTGACCGACGGACGGATGGACTATTCGCTGTTTTCCATGTCGGTGGTCTTCAGTAAGTCGCTGCTCATGCGCCATGCCGCCCAGTACATCGGACTGCTGGTTCTGCTTTGTGCAGGTATTTGCCTGGTAGCCACGCTGCGCATCCGCCGCATATCGGTGCAGGACGGACTCAGTGGAGGCAGTCGTCGGCGTCGGAGCCATCGGGGACGCAACTTCATGCTGGGTGTGCAGTTCTTTGTCTGCTGGCTGTTCGTGGCCTTGTCCGCCGCCCTCTATCTGCAGTCCGAAAAGACAAGCGGCACCCTGCTGCATACCCTCTCCATGCAGGAGAAAGCTTCCATCCTCAGCATTCCGCTGGACTATTCGTTCCTGAACAATGCCGACAAGCAAAGCTTAGTGGACCGTTTCAAGAGTCACGCTGCCGTGCAGGATGTCCTGCTGGCGGATATCAACTATCTGTACGGTTCGTCGGGCAACCTGATGATGACCGAGAAAGACAATCCTGACTCGTGGCTGGAAGTCAACGTCATGGCAGTGCCCCGGAATTTCTTTTCCTTCATGAATATTTCCTTAGAGCAGGGCCATGGCTTGCAGGCATCCACCGACTTAGTGGCGGACCGCACCTTGCAGCAACGGTTGCAGAAGGACGTGATGGGGATGCCTCTGTACGACTCGCAGCGGAGCTATACCGTCAGCGGCATCTGCGAGCCTTTCCAGACCGACACTTATACGAAGAGCCAAGGTTACGTCTTCATCCCCTACGATGCTTCGGGCTACATCGGCCATTGCTATCTGAAGTGCCGCACCGGTCAGGAGCAGGAGGTCCGGACGTGGGTGGAGCAGGTGCTGCGCGAGACCTTGCCCGAAAGCGTACCTGTACAGGTCAGCACACTGCTCGACGATATCCACGACCGCCAACCGTTGGAATACACGCTGAAGAACATCGTGCTGTTCTTTGCCATCGTCAGCATCCTCATCACCCTGCT
This sequence comes from Bacteroides ndongoniae, assembly GCF_900108345.1. Taxonomy (GTDB): domain Bacteria; phylum Bacteroidota; class Bacteroidia; order Bacteroidales; family Bacteroidaceae; genus Bacteroides; species Bacteroides ndongoniae. The sequence goes on from NZ_FNVV01000014.1 coordinate 338,655, forward strand.
GGGTGTATATTCCAGCATTACGCTCGACACCGAGCGTCGTCAGAAGGAGGTGGCCATCCGCAAGGTGAACGGTGCGGGCGTACCGCAGATCATGTTGCTCTTTGCCCGCCTGTATATCGTCCTGCTGGTCGTCAGTGCGCTGCTGTCTTTCCCGCTGGTATGGTTCCTGCTGCAGCAATGGAAGCGCATGTACATCGTCTTCTTCGACCACGGCTTCCTCTTCTGGATAAGCATTTTCGTCTTGGTAGCCGTCGTCACTGCCCTGACAGTCGTCTTCCGCATCCTGCGTACGGCAAGGCAGAATCCGGCGGAGGTGATAAAGAGAGAATAAAATAGTTAACAAGTTGACGAGTAGACAAGTTGACGAGTGGACGAGGAGGCAGAAGAACAAAACTAATATAAACCCTGTCCTCGTAGCCTGAAGCCTCGTTCCCTTGTCAACTAAAAAAGGAAAAAAATATGATACTACACTACCTTAAAATCGCCTGGCGCAACCTGCTGAAATATCGCACACAGAGCGTCGTCAGCATCCTGGGACTGGCTGTGGGCTTGGCCTGTTTTGCCCTTTCTGCTTTCTGGGTGCACTACGAGATGACTTATGACAGTTTTCACCGCGATGCCGACCGTCTGTATCTGGTCGGGGTGAACGATGATAGTTTCGGAGGCTCCTCCGCAAGCTACACACCCCAAGCGTTGGGCCGTTACCTGAAAGAACACTATTCGGAGATTGAAGATTACTGTCAGTTTGAAACAAGTATGCTTTTTGTCGTAAAAGACAACCGGATGCTGGAGCTTCCTATACTCATGCCCGACACAACTGCCCTGCGTATGCTGGACATCCGGACGCTGGACGGTGACGAGAGTTTCCTCCATTCCGCCGGTGCGGCAGACAACCGTATCGCCATTACTGAGAAGACTGCACGCCTGCTGTTTGGCACAACGGATGTCATCGGTCAGACCGTGACCAACCTCAACAGGAACAAGGAATACACCATCGGTTCCATAGTGAGCGACTGGGGAGCGCATACCAATTTCCCCTATGCCTTCCTGGGCAGCGGAAACGGTCGGACTGGCTGGGACGACTACACCTACCGGACGCTTGTCAAGGTGAAGCCGGGTACGGATGTCTCCCAATTGCTGGAGAAGATGAACGCCCACTTCCCCGAAGAGCTGACCAAAAGCAAATACAGAGAAAGCACCGGACTGACACGTTTCTATCTGGAACCGCTGACGGGCCTTCGTGCCACGGAGGGTTTCATTACCAAAGACAATCAGACGGTGCAGTTCCGTTATATCACCTGGTTTGCCGCCGTAGGGGTACTTATCATCGTTTGTGCCTTCTTCAATTACCTGACCATCTACGCCGACCGATTCCGTACGCGCCGCAGGGAAATGGCTTTGCGGCAGATTTGCGGGGCAGGCCTGCGTTCGCTGGTAGCTCTGCTCTGCACCGACTTTCTGCTCACTGTGCTGGCAGCTCTGGTGGTGGGCATGGTGTTGGTGGAATTGCTGATGCCGGCTTTCTTGCGCTATTCTCTTATTCAGGACACCGATTTCTCGGTCTATCGTTCGGCGATGCTCTACATCACGTGTGTCTCGGCAGCCATGATGGCCGTTGTCGTCCTGTCGGTGTGGTTGTTCCAGAAGCGGTCGTTGCACGGCAACATCCACACGGGTAACGCCCTTTCGGGTACGGCCTGGCGCAAGGGGAGTGTTGTCCTTCAGCTGACGGTCTGCCTGGCCTTCATCTTCTGTACGGTGGTCATGCAGATGCAACTGCACCACCTGCGCCGGGTAGATACAGGTCTGGATTATCGCGGACGTGCCGCCGTCAGCATCTGGATGAATGTGGACATGAACGTATGGGCCGAGAAAATCAAGGCTCTGCCCATGGTGACGGAAGTGGTACGTCCGGCCTATTGGCCGCTGCTGGGCGAGGGGGCTTATTCGTCGTATCAGATAGATGGATACACGGGCATGGAAGGCCGGCTGGAGCAACCCTTGACTTTCGACGAAGTGCTGGCGGGCGAAGAGTTCTTCCGCTTTTACGACATGCAGCTGCTGGCCGGTGAATGGGTATCGGCCAAGTCGGAGTATCGGCAGGTGAACATCATGGAGAGTACGGCCCGCCGCTTGGGTTGGAGTCCCGAAGAGGCTGTGGGCAAGCAACTGTTCTTCGCCAACCGCAAAGTGGAGCCTATGACCGTCATCGGCGTAGTGAAGGACTGTGCCTACAAGTCGCCCACCGCCGAACTGCCCAACACGGTATTTGTCAATACCGACCAGGTGGGGTGGATGCATGCCCGTTGCTTCGTCCTCTTCAAATACCGTCCGGGTACGTGGGACGAATGCCGCCGTCGCATCGAGGAGATGCAGCGAGCCGAACTGCCCGACCGCAAGCTCTTTCTTTATAGCGAAGAAGAATGTTACAACAACTATCTGAAGTCGGAAGACGCCCTGTCGTCGCTGCTCGGTTTCTCGTCGGTGGTGTGCATCCTCATCTCCATCTTTGGCATCTACTCGCTGGTTACGCTGGCTTGCGAACGTCGCCGTAAGGAGATTGCCATCCGCAAGGTGAACGGAGCTACGGTGAGGGATGTCCTTGCCCTGTTCTTCCGCGAATATGCCCTGCTGTTAGTGGTTTCCTCGCTGATAGCCTTCCCTGCGGCCTGGTGGGTAATGCGGCGTTGGATAGAGAATTACAACCGTCAGGTGGAGATTGGCTTCTTGCCATTCCTGCTTGTCTTTGTCGGCATTGCCGCCTGTGTGGCTGTCAGCATAGGCCACCGCATCTGGAAGACGGCGAACGAGAATCCGGCAGATGTGGTGAAGAGGGAATAGAAGCCTCACCCCGGCCCCTCTCCCAAGGAGAGGGGAGTAGGGGGTGAATACAGATTGATAATGGAGAATTGATAATGAAGAATTGATAAAGATAACAATAACCTAAAACGAAAGCCGTAGCCCAGCCTCCCCTCTCCTCGGGAGAGGGGTCGGGGGTGAGGCTGTGAATGCTTATGATATTACACTACCTTAAAATCGCCTGGCGCAACCTGCTGAAGTATCGCACGCAGACCGCCGTCAATGTGGTGGGGATAGCCGTTGGCTTTGCCTGCTTCGCCTTTGCCAACCTGTGGATGCACTATGAAGCATCGTTCGACAGCCATTACGAAGCGGCAGACCGTATGTACCTGCTCTATACCGAATCTGTTATCGAGGCCGGAGGACTGTCGCCCAATGTGTCTTATCCCGTCTCCACATTGTTAAAGGAGGAGTTCCCCGAAGTGGAAGCAGCTTGTGCCTTTACCCGCTATCCGAATTGGGAGCTGGGCTTGGAGGGACAACCGACACTGGAATTGCCCAGCATGCAGTTGGACTCCTGCTTTATGGACCTCTTCGGCATCCATATATTGGCAGGTACCCCCGATTTCCTTTATACGGACGGACAGGTAGCCCTGACGGAGCGGACGGCGCAACGGTTATTCGGCACGACGGACGTGCTTGGCCGTAAAGTTGAGTATAACGATCAGGAAGTCACTGTCTGTGCCATTGTCAATGACCTGCCGCACAGCAATTTTTCGTTCGGATTTATCTGCGAGGGAGCTTACTTCCGCAAATGGCAGAACGAGTGGTATAATGCAGGTTTCGAGGTGGTGGTACGTCTTGCCCCGGGTGTGTCACCCAAGGCTCTGGAAGAGAAGTTCCGTGCTTATGCCGAGCAGACAGACGATCGCTACCGCAAGATTACCGGCCGCCTTCGACTGATGCCTCTTTCCGAAGTCCGTCAGGCTTCGTTCAACGAGGAGCGGCTTGTCAGCTTCTCCTACCTTGTGCTGTTTGCCGTGGCGGGCGGGCTGATCATCCTCTGTTCGCTGTTCAATCACTTGGCTTTGTTTCTCTCGCGTATGGACATTCGTCGTCGTGAGCTGGCCTTGCGGCGCGTGTGCGGCTCTTCCGGTAGGGGGCTCTTCGCAATGCTCACCACCGAATATTCCCTGCTCGTCCTGCTTTCAGGTTTCTTAGGCTTTGTGCTGGTCGAGTTGTTGCAACCGTCTTTCCAGCGGCTTTCGGGCGTGGAGGGCAACGTGTATGGTGAGTCGCTGCTCTATTTCCTGATGGTGCTGGCACTCTCCCTGGTATTGTTGCTGCCCTTCGTTTTCCGCTATTCTTCCCTGCAGCCTGAACGTAGCCGGTCGGGGCGCCGTCTCAAGGTGATGGTGGGCCTGCAGCTATTCATCAGTCTGCTAGCCATCTTCTGTACGGTGGTGCTGATGAAACAGCTGAACTATTTGCAACATACTGACTTGGGCTGGGAGCGACGCAACATCGCCGCCTTTACCTTTCTCTATCCTGACAATTCGGAAGAGGAGATTGTAAATCGGGTCCGGCAGATGCCTTTCGTCAGCCGGGTGCTCACTGGTTATTACGGTCTTCTGCCCGAAGGAGCCAGAGGTGCCACTTCCATCGACTGGGAGGGGAAACCAGAGGATCTCAAAATGGAGGGCACACGCATGACTTGCCTGGACGATACGCTTGCCGCTTTCTACGGCATCCGCCTGGCCGCAGGTGACTTTATCCGTCAGGACGCCGGTGAAGGGCAGGTCATGCTGAATGAGTCGGCCGTACGGGCTATGGGCATATCCAATCCGATAGGGATGTCCCTTACTTGTAGTAGCAACAAGCAGAAAGCCACGGTCGTCGGCGTGGTACGCGACTTCCACATCACAGCACCTACCATTCCTGTCCAACCCACCCTTTACGTGAGACGGTTTGACTGGACAAGCGGAGACCACATCTTGCTGAAGTATCACGAAGGCGCCTGGTCTGAACTCCGTCATCGGGTGGACAGCCTCTTTGCGAAGGACTATCCCGAAGTGCATTACCAGCTGGTAAACGTCATGGACGAATATAATGCTTACCTCAAGGCCGAAAGCTTGTTGCTGCACCTGCTGACTTTCGTTTCCATTGTCTGTATCCTGGTATCTGCCTTCGGCATCTTCTCCATGATTACCCTGAGTTGTGAACGTCGCCGCAAGGAGGTAGCCATCCGTAAGGTGAACGGGGCGCGGGTAGGGGACATCCTCGGCCTCTTTGCCCGCGAATACCTGTCGTTGCTTGCCGTTGCTGCCGTGGTGGCCTTCCCCGTGGGCTATGTGCTGATGAAGCGCTGGCTGGAGAGTTATGTGGAACAAACGTCTCTCAGTTGGTGGCTCTATGCCGTCATCTTCTTTGGCATGGCGCTGTTGGTGGCTCTGTGCATCGGCTGGCGCGTATGGCGGGCGGCGAATGAGAATCCGGCGGAGGTGGTGAAGAGAGAATGAATTAGTTAACGAGTGAACAAGTTGAGGAGGATGGAGAAGAACAAAGCTGATATAAGCTCTGTCCTCGTAGTCTGAAGCCTTGTTCCCTTGTCAACTAAAAAAGGAATAAAGAACAGATAACAATAACCTAAAACGAAAGCCGTAGCCCAGCCTCCCCTCTTTTTGGGAGAGGGGTCGGGGGTGAGGCTGTGAATGCCTATGAGACTGCTTATCCTATCCATCAACGCCCTGCTGAAATTCAGGGCTTACACGGTGCTCAATGTAGTGGGGCTGGCCGTCAGCCTGGCCTGCGTGCTGACCATTGCGCGCTACATCCATCAAGAGAACACGGTGAACCGGTGTTTCCCCGACTATGAACGTATCTGCTTAGTGAAGAGAACTGTAAGCAACGGCGAATGCTCATTAAGTGGTTACCGCTCGGGACTGGAAGAAGACCCGGCGGTGGAGGAGTTTACGGCCTATACTCCGGTGAGCGACCTGACGCTGGTCTTCGGCAAGCGGCAGGTGCAGAGCCGGGTGTTCTCCATCGACAGCACCTTCTTCAAGTTGTTTCCTTACAAGGTACTGACGGGCAGTAACCGCATCCGCCGTCCGGGCGATGTGATCATCACCCGCTCCTTCTGGGAAGAGGTACTACAAGGCAAGCCGGTGGTGGGCAGTAGCTTCACTAACGGACAGGGACGGAAGTTTACCATTATCGGTGTGGTAGACGCCCCTACCACCAAGACCTCCTGGCAGCCCCAGCTGTTCATGTCCGACGAGGTAGATGACTTCCTCTTCTATAGCCCCTGCTACGCCCTGCGCATGGTGCCCGGCTACGACCTGAAGGCACTGAACCAAAAGCACGGTAAGGAGGTGCCACGCGACAAGTGGGGCACTTACCAGACCATGCACTATGAATACCTGCCCCTGTCGGAACTCTACTTCGATGCCGATCTCGAAAGAGATAATTCCCTATACTGCTTTGGCAATCCGGGCTACATCAGTGTGCTGACGGCGGTCGCCTTTCTGATGGGGCTCATCGGGCTGCTGAACTTTGTCAACATCTACACCGTCATTATGTCGCGCCGCTCGCGCGAGTTCGGCATTAAGAAGGTGTTCGGGGCGGGCAAGGCAGCTATCTTCGTACAGATTTACGTGGAGAATATGTTGCTGGCGGGCTTTGCACTGCTGCTGTGCTGGACCATTCTGGAAGTGACCCGTTACCTGTTCTACAACGAACTCTACATCCCTGTGGTCTCTGACGTGCGCTTCGACCTGTTAGTCTCGGCCATCGTACTCTGGGTGCTGCCGCTGCTCACCACCGTCTATCCCTACCTGAAGTTTACCCGCAGCCTGCCCGTCAACTCCATCCGCGCCATCACGACCTCGCGCGTGTCCGTACGTTCGCGCATGGTGTTCTTGGGTGTACAGTATGTGCTGACCATTTTCATCATCAGCGTCTCGCTGTTCTTCGTCAAGCAACTGGACTTCATGCTGCATGCCGACCTGGGCTTCCGCGCGCACGACATCATCAACGCTACCATGTATCAAAACTCGTTGAGCTTGTACAAGGACAGTAAGGAAAATATGCTGGACGAAGGTAAACGGCAACGAGCCAACCGCGAATTGGTGAACCGACGTATGGCCGAAACTACACTTTTCGAGCATTGGTGTCGCAGCACAGACTTTCTACTTGATGGAGGGCAACTGAAGAACTTTGCCCTTGAACGGGCTGAAAATGGGTTTCATCAGGCGTTGGTCGTCAACATGAGCCAGCGCGAGATGGACATGTACGGGCTGCAACTGGTGGAAGGCCGCCTGTGGAACGACTCTGTAGACGAGGCATGGACCCGGAACAGCTTCAAGTGCATCATCAACGAGACGGCCAAGCGGGTGCTGGGCATCAAGGACATCACCCGGGAAAAGCTGCAACCGGAGAGCAAGCATTTTGCCTCAAGCTGGATGCCCGACCGTTACAATCCGCCTTGCGAGATTGTGGGCGTCATCAAGGACTTTAATGTGAGACACCTGGCCAAGGCTACCATGCCCATGGTCATTTATTATAAAGATGAAACATTAGGACTATTCTCCGTGACCGCCGCCTACCGCCACGAAGACCGGGCGCGCGTCATCGACTTCCTGTCCGGCCTGTACAAGGAAGCTACTGGCCGCACTGACTTTAAGTACACGTTGATAGAAGACGTCCTGGCCAAGATGTACGAGGACGACCGCCGCGTGGTGCGCATTTACACGCTCTTCGCCGGTGTGGCCATTCTCATCTCGCTGCTGGGCCTGCTGGCCATTGCGCTGTTCGATATCAGCCAGCGTCGCCGTGAGATAGGCCTGCGCAAGGTGAACGGTGCCCTGGCGCGTGACATCTACCCGCTGTTGCTCTGCAAGTATCTGGCGGTGCTGGGCGTGTCGACGCTGGTGTCCGTACCATTGTCGTGGCTGGCCATCACCCTCTACCTGCAAGGCTTTGCCCACAAAGCACCGTTGACGCCCGAACTTTTCGTCGTGGCCGTCCTTGTCACCGCCTTGCTGTCGCTGTTCACCGTGATGTGGCAGGTGTGGCGCGCGGCGCACGTCAATCCCGCCGAAGTGATAAAGCGTGAGTAGAAACCGGACTGGCATTTCTCCTGCCGGGAAGAGGCCGATGACTTGCTGCAAAGCGGATGCAGTGGCTCTGCAAAGGCGATGCAGTAACGCTGCAAAGGCGGTGCAGTGACGCTGCAACGAGGGTGCAGTAACACTGCAACGAGGGCGCAGCGACAAAACAGCCGGCCTTCGCTTCGGACAATGCCTGGGGAGGAAAAGACTTCCGCGGCTTGAATGTATTGCCAAGGTCGGGAGAAAAAAGAAATGAGAAATAAAGAATGAATGGAAATTATAATAGAAAGAATGTGATGATACTGAACGTAACACTGAAAATGATTCTCAGGAGCTGGTGGCGGAACAAGGTGTTCTTCCTCGTCTCCGTGGCCAGTCTGGCCTTGGGGTTGGCATGTACCAACCTGCTGATGACTTATTTCGTACATGAACACGGGTTAGAGGGGAGCAACCCCGATCGCGACCGCATCGTCTTCCTGCGGCAGGACGACCCGATGAACGAGGGAAAGCGTGTGGCTTATGCCGCTGCCGACATTCCCCAACGCCTGAAGGACAGCTATGCCGAGGTGGAGGATTATTTGCGGCTGGGCAAGTTGGATATGCTCTCCTGCAAGGTGGACGGCCGGAAGGTGGACGGCAACCTGATACTGCTCTCGGCCGACACGACGCTAACCCGCTTCTTCGACTACCGCACGGCTCAGGGCAGTCTGGAGCAGGTGCTCCACCGTCCGGATCAGGTAGCCCTGAGTGCTGCCTGTGCCCGCAGGCTCTTCGGAGGCGGCGAAGCCTTCGGACGGCACATCGAAGTGCAGTCCGAAAGCCGTGGCAGGCAGACGTACCAAGTGGCGGCAGTGCTCGAAGAACGTGGGCAGTCGCTTCTCCGGTTTGACATGCTGACCGCACAGACTTCCGATTACTGGGGTGGTCCGACGCTGCTGAAGCTTTCGCCGGGGACGGATGCCGTCCGCCTGGCCGACAAGATAAACGCCGATCAGGTTCCTACCCTGATGCCCGGTCAGACGAAGTATCACCTCGATCCGTTGGAAGCCGTCTGCTTCACCACGCCCGACGACGCTTCGCAACAGACGCTTGACTACATCAGCCAGACACCCGTGCAGACGCTTTACATCAGCCTGCTGGCAGCGGTGCTGATACTGGTCATCGCCTGCTGCAACTATACCAACATGAGCCTTTCGCGCCTGCTGCAACAGTTGCGCATGATTCACGTGGAGAAGCTGATGGGCGGTACGCTGCGCAGCATCCGCCTGCAACTCTTCGGTGACGCTTTCCTGACGGTCGTGTTGGCCTTCATCCTTTCTATGCTGTTGGTGAACGACTGTCTGGCGGTGTTCAACGGCCTGCTGGGTTCGCGGCTCACGATGGGATTCTTCTTCAGCAGCCGGATGTTGCCGTGGCTGTTGTTGTTCGTGTTGGTCATGTCGGTCGTGCCGGCGTGGTATATCAGTCGCCGCCTGTCGCGTCTGTCGTTCAGCCAATACCGCACGCTCTACGGCGGACGGCGCAAGCAACGTTTCGTAGCTGTGCTGGTGACGGTGCAGTTTGCTATCTCCATCGGCCTGTTGCTGGCCACCCTGACGGCTCGTCGTCAGATGAGGCTGACCGAACGGCAGGCCGACCGCTACGCGGACTGCATCGAAATAGGTGACGGATTCGGCGCCCCGCTGGCTCCGCTGAAGGCCGAACTGGAGAAGCGCGTGCAGGGCATCGAGTCGGTGACGCTCTCCAACGGGCCGGTGCTGAACGCCTGGATACGCCAGCTGACGGTGAGACGCCCCGACGGTAGCGAGGTGCATACCAACCTGCTGGCATTGGAAGGCGATACGTCCCTGCTGCATACGCTGCGCATGGAGCAGCTGAGCGGCGAGCGGCCTGCCCGCCTGCTGGAGCAGATGGCGCGCCCCGTATTAGTGAACGAGAGCTTTGTCCGCCAGTTGGTACCGGCGGGCACAGATCCTGTCGGACGTTCGTTGCGCGAGTTCGATGCAGAGGCCGATGACAGTCTGGCTGTAGTGGCGGGTGTGGTACGCGACTTTTCCGTCAATTCATTGGAAGAGGCCGTGACGCCGCTTGTGGTCAGCCTGCTGTCCGAAAGCGGTTTGCAGAAGGCTGCCTGCCTTCAAATCCGCCTGCGCCCCGAAAGTCGTACGGAGGCTTTGCAACAAATCGAATCCGTATGGGACGAAATAAATCCCGGACAGCCGTTCCGTTATACGGACATGCACCGGGAATTCATGGAGCGGAACGAGAAAGTGCTCTCGCTGTCGCACCTGCTGACGTTCTACGCCCTCATCGGCTTGCTGCTGACGGGCTTCGGCCTGTTCGGCATCGCCTGGTATGCCACCCGCCAGCGGATACGCGAAATCAGCATCCGCAAGGTGCACGGTGCCACGCGCGGGCAGATCATCTGGCTGCTCAACAAGCCTTTCTGCCTCTATGCCGCAGTGGCCTACGTGCTGGCCATGCCCGTCGCCTGGTGGCTGATGCAGCGCTGGTTAGAGCAGTTTGCCTATCGTGCCCCGCTTTCGGTCGGCATCTTTGTATGGCCGCTGGTTGTCGTATGGGGCGTGTCTGCCCTCATCGTCTGCCTGCAAGGCTGGATGCTGAGCCGGGTGAAGCCGGTGGAGGCGATGAAGAATGAATAAATAATGAATATATGAAAGCATTACTCTTATCCATCCGTACCATCCTACGCTTCAGGACCTACACCGCCATCAATGTGCTGGGACTGGCCCTGAGTCTGGGTTGTGTCTTTGTGCTGGTGCGTTACATCCACCAGGAGTATACTGTCAATCATTTTGTGCCCGAGGCCGACCGGACCTTCCTGACAGTTGTTTTCAAGGAAGGAGAACCGAGAGGGTCATTGGGCGAGAGCGGGGACCGGAACAACGACCCCAATTACCGCAATCCGCTGGATCATCCGGCAGTGGAGGCGTTCAGCCGGTTTATGATGTTTGACGATGACTTTGTGGCGAAGGACGACTATCGCTATGCGGTAAATACCATAGTGGTGGACAGCCTGTTCTTCGACCTGATACCTTACGGCTGCAAGGAAGGCAGTCTGCAACTAAAGCCCGACGAAGCCCTGCTGACGCCACAGGCCGCTCTACGGATATTCGGGACCGAGCATGCCGTGGGCAAGGAGCTGGTTACGTCGTCGGGTAAGCCCGTCCGTGTGGCTGGCATCCTGAAGGAGCCGTCCACAAAGTCCTCTTTCCAGTTCGATGTCGTCTTATCGGTATATCTGATGAGGGACTGGAGCCGGGTGGCCTACGAAGTGGTACGCCTGCATCGCCCCGAGGACGGGAACGAGATAAACCAGGCCAACCGTACCCCCATGAAACTGGTATACTATGGTAACCTGGCCGTCTATTACCAGCTTGTTCCGCTCAAGAACTTCTACCTGAGCAGGCAGGTATCTGCTTATGTCGACTCGGTAACTCAGGGTCGTCCGGACGTGCTCAGGCTGCTCGGACTGGTAGTGGGGCTGATTCTGCTGGTAGGCTTGCTCAACTACATGAACCTCTATTCGGTCGTGATGCTGAAGCGGGGCCGCGAACTGGGCATGAAGAAGGTATTAGGAGCCGGCAAAGGGCAAATCTTCCTCCAGCTCTATGCGGAGAATGTCTGCCTGAATGCGGCGGTCGTCTTTCTGGCCTGGCTGCTGGTAGAGGTGACGCGGCGGTTGGTGGACGTGTGGTTCGACATTCCCGTACAAGGCGACCTGCGCTTCGACCTGCTGCTGTCCGCGGCTGTGCTGTTCCTGCTGCCGCTCTTCACCATGCTGCCGCCTTACTGGCGCTATGCGCATGCCGCCCCTATGCGTTCGCTCAGTCAGGTGGGGGTAGGAGGTAAGGCAACCCGTTCGCGCACGGTGTTCCTCTTCCTGCAATACGTCATTGCCTTTTGCCTGACGGTAGCCGCCATCTACCTGAGCCGCCACTTGCAGTTCTTGCTGCATACGGACGTGGGCTACCGCACGGAGGACATCATTCAGTGCCAGTTTTGGAAAGAGAACCCAGCGGCCATAAGTAACTGGGAAATCGGAGAACAAGAGCTGAAGAAGAAAGAGGCCGCCTTTGCCCTGCTGGAAAAACGCATCGGGGAGTCACCCTTGTTTACAGGAATGACTTATGGCATCCCGCCCTACAATCTGCAACCGGATACCCGCTTCCATACGGACGACGGACAGGAAGTGGAGGTTTGCTATCTCTGGGCCTCGCGCGAATACATGGATTTCTTCGGTTTCCGGCTGCTGGAAGGCCGGGGATGGAAAGGAGAGGAGGACAAATATGCCTACAAGCTGATAGCTAACCGGGCTTTCCTCCAGGCCCTGCACATCCGGGACTGGCGGACGGAGAAGGTCACGCCGAACCAACGCTTCTGGTACCGTTCGGGTGACGACTGGAATAAGATTCCCTCCTACGACATCATAGGTGTGGTAGATGACTTCCGCACCGGCCACTTGTCGGGCGGAAACCAGCCGATTGTCTTCATTTATCAGAACGGCTGGCGCGACTTCACGTTCCTCTCCATCGCCCCCGGTAAGCGGAAGGAAGCCATCGCCTTCCTCAGCGACCTTTACCAGGAGGCTGTGGGCCGGGGCGACTTTGAGTATTCGTTCGTCACGGACGAGATAGCCCGCCTGCACGAGGAAGACCGGAAGGTGACGCGCATCGTCATCACCTTTGCCCTGATAGCCATCGTCATCGCCTGCCTGGGGCTGTTCGGGCTGTCGCTCTACGACATTCGCCAGCGCTACCGCGAGATAGCCCTTCGCAAGGTGCACGGCGCACAGGTGGCCGACATCTGCCGCCTGTTGCTGCGCAAGTACTTTGTTCTGCTGGGAGCTGCCTTCGTGACGGGAGCCGTCATTGCTTACGTCGGCATCCACCGCTATATGGAGGACTTCCCTCATCACGCTCCGCTCTCGTTGTGGATTTTCCTTGTGGCGGGTGTGATAGTAGCCATCATCGCCCTGCTCACCGTGCTGTGGCAGATACGCCGGGCGTCGCAGGTGAATCCGGCAGAGGTGATGAAGAGGGAGTAGGGGGCCTCACCCCCGGCCCCTCTCCCAAGGAGAGGGGGATGAATATATATAAGGAGTAAGAGGGAGTTATCCGATTACTGAATAAAAAGAAAGACTGATTATAAAATTAACTGTATATTTAACCCGTCTTTTCCCATCAAGCGGAAAAGGCATTAAAACTGAAAGATTATGATTAAGACTGTAAATTTGCAGAAGATCTTCCGTACGGAAGAAGTACAGACATTGGCTTTGAACAATGTGAATATCGAAGTGAACGAAGGTGAATTTGTAGCTATCATGGGACCGTCGGGTTGCGGTAAGTCCACACTGCTCAACATACTTGGGTTGCTGGACAATCCTACATCGGGCGAATACTACCTGAACGGAACGGAAGTATCGAAATACACCGAGGCGCAGCGCACCAGCTTGCGCAAGGGTGTCATCGGTTTTGTCTTCCAAAGCTTCAACCTGATTGACGAACTGAATGTGTATGAGAACATTGAACTGCCGCTGCTCTATATGGGCGTACCTGCCAGCGAACGCAAACGTCGTATTGAGCAGGCAATGGAGCGTATGGCCATCAGTCACCGCTCCAAGCACTTCCCGCAGCAACTTTCCGGCGGTCAGCAGCAGCGTGTAGCCATTGCCCGTGCCGTGGTAGCTAACCCGAAGCTGATTCTGGCCGACGAGCCTACCGGTAACCTTGACTCGAAGAACGGTAAGGAAGTGATGGATTTGCTGAAGGAACTGAACAAGGAAGGCACGACCATCGTCATGGTGACGCACTCGCAGCACGATGCCGGCTTTGCCGACCGCATCATCAACCTGTTCGACGGACAGGTGGTGGCCGAGGCAAACCTGTAAGACTAGTTGAGATATAAAAAGAATAGAGGGCACATCCACTGGCGGATGTGCCCTCTTATTAAAAATAGGAATGTCTATTTGTCAGTGTTTACTTGATAATATCCAGTTGTTTGAAGCATTTCGTCAGCTTGTCAACTGCATAGTCGACCTGCTCTTTGGTGTGGGTAGCCATCAGGGCTACACGTACCAACGTATCTTGCGGAGCGCATGCAGGCGGTATCACCGGATTGATGAAGATGCCTTCGTCGAATGCCAGTTTGGTCACCATGAACGTCTTGTCCGTATCGCGTACGTACAAGGGGATGATAGGTGACTCTGTATCGCCGATTTCGAATCCAGCATCGCGGAATTTCTTCAGAGCATAGTTGGTGATATCCCACAGGCGTTGGATACGTTCTGGTTCCGACTTGATGATGTGAAGTGCCTCGCGTGCGGCAGCCGTAGCGGCAGGAGTGCTGCTGGCCTGGAATATGTACGAACGCGCATTGTGGCGCAGCCAGTTGATAACTGCTTTGTCTCCAGCAATGAATCCGCCGATAGAAGCCAGCGATTTGCTGAATGTACCCATAATCAGGTCCACGTCGTCGGTCACACCGAAGTGGTCGCAGACGCCTCGTCCCTGACGGCCGAATACGCCCAGTCCGTGAGCTTCGTCTACATAAATGCTGGCGTTATATTTCTTTTTCAGACGTACGATTTCGGGCAGGTTTGCCAAATCGCCTTCCATGGAGAATACACCGTCTACTACAATCAGTTTTACAGCATCCGGTTCACACTTCTGGAGTTCCTTTTCCAGGTCTTCCATGTCGTTGTGCTTATACTTCAGCTGAGTGGCAAACGACAGGCGTCGTCCGTCGACGATTGAGGCATGGTCGCGGTCATCACAGATGATGTAATCGCCACGTCCTACTACTGCCGGAATGATACCTTCGTTTACGGTAAAACCAGTCGAGAAGCAAAGTGCTTCGTCTTTGCCTACAAATTCGGCCAGCTCTTTTTCAAGCTCCACATGGATGTCAAGAGTTCCGTTGAGGAAACGTGAACCGGCACATCCGGTACCATATTTGTCTGTGGCCGCTTTGGAAGCGTCGATGATGCGTTGGTCGTAAGTCAGCCCCATGTAGGCATTCGAACCAAACATCAGAACCTTTTTACCATCCATTTCCACCTCTGTGTCCTGGTGGCTGTTTATCGTGCGAAAGTAAGGGTATACCCCTTGAGCCATGTATTGTTGTGGCAGGTCATATTTCGCAAATTTGTCTTGTAGTAAACCCATGAATATAATAAAATATTTAACTCTTAAAAATAAGTCTTTTCAAAACAGGGGGCAAAGATAGCAAAATATGTCGGTTTTTGTCCTGTTTATCTGAAAAAAACAGCCTTCGGGCGTTTTAAAACATTTACTATTGCAGAAAATTAAAGGATTTATATTACTTTTGCCTAAATAGAGAATGACAGCATAGAAGAATTTTGCATGAGTGACGGAATGAAAAAAATAGCATTTGTCGTCAATCCTATATCGGGAACACAAGGCAAGGAACTGATATTGAAATGGGTTGACGAGAAACTGGATAGAGAGAGGTATACGGCAGAAATACTTTATACCCAACGTGCGGGACATGCTGTGGAAATAGCGGCGGAGAAAGCACGTGAAGGAGTGTATGCCGTAGTAGCCATTGGAGGAGACGGAACCATTAACGAAATAGCCCGGTCGCTGGTTCATACAGAGACGGCGCTGGGCATTATTCCTTGTGGGTCGGGCAATGGGCTGGCACGTCATTTGCAGATTCCTATGGAGCCTAAGAAGGCCATTGATATTATAAATGAAGGGGTAACGGAAATCATTGATTATGGAAAAATCAACGAAATACCTTTCTTTTGCACCTGTGGCGTGGGCTTTGATGCGTTTGTCAGCCTGAAGTTTTCGCAAGCGGGCAAGCGGGGGCCGCTCATGTATCTGGAGAAGACACTGATGGAGAGCTTGAAATACCGGCCGGAACGTTACGAGGTAGAGATGGATGGAAACACCACCCGCTATAAAGCTTTCCTGATAGCGTGCGGCAACGCGTCGCAGTATGGAAACAATGCCTACATCACTCCGCAGGCTACGTTGGACGACGGCTTGCTGGACGTGACTATTCTCGAACCGTTCACTGTGCTCGATGTACCGGCATTGGCCTTCCAGCTTTTCAATAAAACCATCGACCAGAATAGCCGCATCAAGACTTTCCGCTGCCAGTCGCTGCGTATTCACCGTACGAAGCCGGGAGTGGCCCATTACGACGGCGATCCGGTGATGATGAACGAGACACTGGATGTACGAATCGTACAGAAAGGACTGAAGGTGATCGTACCCCGTAATGCGGGAAAAGATACATCGAACGTTCTGGCCCGTGCCCAGTATTACATTAACGGACTGAAGCAGCTCAACGAAACGATTGTAGAAGACATTGCCACTAAAAACAAGGCGATGCTGGACCGTGGAAAGGAACAGATCAGGAAATTGAAAAAGATGAATGAGCAGTAGCTCCTTAAAAAACTGTTCCGGTTTGCTTTACATTAGAATAGTTTTCGCTATTTTTGCACGAATTTTTGGATGTGCTGAAAAGACAGATCTTAAATTGGAAAATCTGATTTTTAAAATCTTTATATATTATGTATAGATCACATACCTGCGGAGAGCTCCGTATCTCCGATGTCAATAAGCAGGTCACGCTGGCTGGTTGGGTGCAGCGCAGCCGTAAGATGGGTGGAATGACATTCATCGATCTCCGCGACCGTTACGGAATCACCCAATTAGTATTCAACGAGGAAGTGAATGCCGAACTTTGCGAGCAGGCCAATCACCTGGGACGCGAATATGTCATTCAGGTTACCGGTACGGTGAACGAACGTTTCAGCAAGAACGCCAACATTCCTACAGGCGACATTGAAATCATTGTATCCGAGCTGAACGTACTGAACGCCGCCCTGACTCCTCCCTTCACCATTGAAGACAATACCGACGGAGGCGACGACATCCGTATGAAATACCGTTATCTGGACTTGCGCCGTACGGCAGTCCGCAAGAATCTGGAGCTGCGTCACAAGATGACCATCGAAGTACGCAAGTACCTCGACAGCAAAGGCTTTATCGAAGTAGAGACTCCGTTGCTCATCGGTTCTACTCCCGAAGGTGCCCGCGACTTTGTAGTGCCTTCGCGTATGAATCCCGGTCAGTTCTATGCCTTGCCGCAAAGCCCGCAGACATTGAAGCAGCTGCTGATGGTATCGGGTTTCGACCGTTACTTCCAGATTGCGAAGTGCTTCCGCGATGAAGACTTGCGTGCCGACCGTCAGCCGGAGTTTACTCAGATTGACTGTGAAATGTCGTTTGTTCAGCAGGACGATGTTATCGAACTGTTCGAAGGCATGGCCAAATATCTGTTTAAGGAACTGCGTGGTGTGGAACTGACTGAACCGTTCCTGCGTATGCCGTGGGCCGATGCCATGAAGTACTATGGTAGCGATAAACCCGACTTGCGCTTTGGCATGAAGTTCGTCGAACTGATGGACATTATGAAAGGATATGGCTTCTCGGTATTCGACAATGCTGCCTATATCGGCGGTATCTGTGCCGAAGGCGCCGCACACTATACCCGCAAGCAGCTCGATGCACTGACCGAGTTTGTAAAGCGTCCGCAAATCGGAGCCAAGGGCATGGTTTATGCCCGCGTAGAAGCAGACGGCAACGTGAAGTCGAGTGTAGACAAGTTCTATTCGCAGGAAGTTCTGCAGCAGATGAAGGAGGCCTTCGGTGCCAAGCCGGGTGACCTGATTCTGATTCTGAGCGGCGACGATGTGATGAAGACCCGTAAGCAGCTGTGCGAACTTCGTCTGGAAATGGGTAACCAGCTGGGCTTGCGCGACAAGAACAAGTTTGCGCTGTTGTGGGTGGTAGACTTCCCGATGTTCGAGTGGAGCGAGGAAGAAGGCCGTCTGATGGCTATGCACCATCCGTTCACTCATCCGAAGGACGAGGATATTCCTTTGCTCGATACCGATCCGGCTGCTGTGCGTGCCGATGCTTACGATATGGTGTGCAACGGTATCGAAGTGGGTGGCGGTTCTATCCGTATTCACGATGCGAAGCTGCAGGCTAAGATGTTCGAGATTCTGGGCTTCACGCCCGAAAAGGCTCAGGAGCAGTTCGGCTTCCTGATGAATGCCTTCAAGTTCGGTGCGCCCCCTCACGGAGGTCTGGCTTATGGTCTGGACCGTTGGGTAAGTATCTTTGCCGGACTCGACAGTATCCGCGACTGCATTGCCTTCCCGAAGAACAATAGCGGACGCGACGTCATGCTCGATGCACCGGGTTACCTCGACCAGAAACAGCTGGACGAACTGAACCTGATAGTAGACGTAAAAGAGTAAAACTACGTTCGGAAAGAATAGTGAAAGAGTCCACACGTATCTTCCGTTTTGCCCTGATCGGTACGCTGAATGCCCTGATTACGGCAGCTACCGTCGGATTTATGATGGGCGTATTGGGCGTTCACTATCTGGCTTCCAACATTACAGCTTATGTTCTTGCCCAGACGCATAATTTCGTTTGGTGCAAGTTCTGGATATTTCCCACAGACAAGAAGAGCAACACCTGGCGGCAGGTGCTGCTCTTTCTTATTGCTTTCGGAATGGCCTATCTGGCACAGTTCCTGTTCATCGTCTTATTGGTAGAATGGCTGTCGTGCAACGAATACCTGGCCCAGTTCCTGGGACTGTTTGTTTACGGTGCGGTCAACTTCCTGATGAACAAAAAGGTTACCTTCCCACAAATTTAACTACTTAGGCATTTGCAGTGCAACAGTTATTGCACTCACAGTGCAGTAGGCAGTGCACTCGCAGTGCAGTAGTTATTGCACTCATAGTGCAGTAAGCATTGCACTGTTTTTCCTTAATTACGCCAATCGTATTCCATTATATAATCGTCGAATTGGGGTGGCTCTTCAATGCCGTTTTTCCGGAATATATCGGCAATGGCCTTTTGTATTCGGGGCGAAATAAGCATGTCGCCCGAGCGGCTGTAGTAATAGACCCGGCGGCTGGAGAAGCAATGTTCTACCTGTAGGCGTACCGTCTTAATATGGTGTTGGGTGATGTGGTCGTACAGATGCGTCATTCCTTTGGCGTAACGTTTAGGCTGAGACGAACGGAACTGCTTGCACTGTTCGGTGGCATAGCGGATTTCATCGTTATTCGGATTGACGATGCTGATAGATACAGACTGTTTGGGCAACTGTGTCAGTTGCTGGTATGCCAGCGCGCGCAGGCACTGTTCGGCCAATGGACAACTGCCGCCTGCGATGCACACGGTGTAATTACCCGGTATATTCATGTTGCTCATAATAGGGCTATTGTTAAGTTGGTTTTACATAGAATTAGATAATGCTTTCCGGACGGTTAGTCCAGAAAGCGTTTCACAATACCTTCGTAGGCATCGATGCGGCGATCGCGCAGGAAAGGCCACCAGCGGCGTACGTTTTCCGAGCGTTCCAGGTCCACTTCCACAACCAGATTCTCCGGTCGGTCGTTGCTGGCCTGTGCCAGAAGTTCGCCTTGCGGTCCTGCTACGAAACTGTTTCCCCAGAACAGGATGCCGTTGGTCTGTCCCGACGGGTCGGGTTCGTGGCCTACACGGTTTACGGATACTACCGGCAATCCGTTGGCTACGGCGTGTCCGCGTTGCGAGATGATCCAGGCTCCCAGTTGGCGGGCCTTTTCATCGTCTGTATCAGTGCTTTCCCATCCGATGGCAGTGGGGTAGATCAGAATTTCGGCTCCTCGCAGTGCCATGAGTCGGGCTGCTTCGGGATACCACTGGTCCCAGCATACCAATACGCCTAATTTGCCTAATGATGTCTGTATCGGTTCGAAGCCCAGATCACCGGGAGTAAAATAGAACTTCTCGTAATAGGCCGGATCGTCGGGGATGTGCATTTTGCGGTACTTGCCGGCGATGCTTCCGTCGCGGTCGAAGACCACGGCTGTGTTGTGATACAGTCCCGGTGCGCGCTTTTCGAAGAGTGAAGTGACAAGCACAATGTGATTGGCAGCTGCCAGCTCGGAGTAGAATCCGGTGGAAGGACCGGGAATCGGTTCGGCCAGGTCGAATAGTTGGGTGTTCTCTGTCTGGCAGAAGTACAACGAGTTATGCAGTTCCTGGAGGACAACGAGCTGTGCCCCGTGTGCGGCACAGGCTTCGATGCTGTGTGCCAGGTTCATCAGGTTGGTCCGTAAGTCGGCCGTATTGGCCTGTTGGATGATTCCTACTTTTATTTTTCTCATAATGGATTTTTTGTTGTTACTGTAGCAAAGATAAATATAATACATGAGATTTTCGCCAAGTATGTCTACTAAATGCAAGAGGGCTCTGCTTATCGTTCTTGAGGCAACATATTTAAAATGAAATCTTCATGAAGAAGCTAACATGCTTATGAAGGGAAACACTGCTTACCCTGCTGGATGAATATAAGGCATTGGGCATTGCGGACAGATAGACTACAACAAGTTCTATCTTTGAAAGCGGCATACGAACAGTCCATGAAGCTTGCCAAGGTGCATGCTGCACTTATTGATGCACGCGAGCAGGAAACGCTTCTTCCTTTCTATGAATTTATGTTCGACGAACATATACGGAATATCCGTAAGGAGATAGAAGTATACAAGAATTCACAGGCCGCTGACCTGATAAAACCTGTATCTGACCCGATAAATGAAATTTCTGACCCGATAACAGAACGCTTGTATCAGGCTATTCTAAAGAATAACAAATTGAATTATGCTGAATATGGAGCGTTATTGGGCGTATCGGAAGCAACTATCAAACGCCGCTTGGCTGAGTTGAGGAAGGCCGGGATGATTGTACGTATGGGTAGTAATAAGAGTGGTTATTGGGAAGTGGCAAGTTTGGAGGATAGAAAGGAAAGGAAGGTATGAGTGAATGGAAGAAAACGCAGAGAAAGAAGAATAATCATCCGCGAAATTCCGTGTAATCCGTGCCCAAAGGAAGGCGGTTCCCTATTTTGACACACTTTCTTTTATGGTTCTTTGATAGGGAGTTTTATTCCTAATTTATAAAACTGAAGATATCCCATGTCTTTAACATTTCCTTCACTTAAAATGTTTTCTTTTTCAAAAGATGTAATGCCTTGTATGCTTGGGTAGAGTAAAAGACAGTTGCAGATAATTGTATCATCGTCTGTTCCCAACAATTTGCGTCGGATACCTGGAGCACGTGCATATCGGGCCAATTGACCTATGTGCTCAGTATTCACCTCCGTATCCCAATCAGGTACATATTTGGCATCCATAATCAGATGTTCGTCCCGTTTTCCAAAATCTATTTCATCTTTTCGTGTAGCGATATGATAGTAGATATTGTTTCCAAATCTGTTTCTAAGCATATTCAGTACATACAGCTCGTACAACAAGGGCATATCTATCCAAAAAGGAGGGAGCAGTTTGTCTGCGTCGCCTTGGGCTGTCTGTATATCATAGCCGAAACGGCGTAAAATGAGTTTGGCAACTTTTAAGGCTCTGGCATATTCCCTATAAAACGGATTGATTTGAAATTTACGTATCTCTTGTATATTGGATATATCGGACACATTTTGAAAACGGGGTAACATTCCCTGAACCAATTTTTGAAGTCCATACGAACCAACCAAATTATAATTGTTCAAGAAATGCGCTACAAACAACAAAGCTTTTTTTAGAATACGGTTTTCCGTACAGTCTTCCGAATATTCCTGATAACGGCAATAATTGTTCTCAACTCGTCCGATACTAAGATTCTCTTTATATTGACGCGCAAATAGAATTTTTCCTTTTACTTTACCTTTTAGATTTTCTTCTCTCAGAATGTATCCCTTTTTTAAACCTTTCTTTATCAGTTTTTTCATCAGTTGTAGGAAGTGGATGATGATGAAAGGAGTAAATTCAAAAGGGGAATTCTCCAGACGGATACAAGGCTTCTCGAAATCGATGAAATAAATTTGCATCAGTTTGTCCTGAACATCGTTGTCGTCACTATAGAAACAGTCCATGAACATCTGCAAATAGTCAACATTGATTTTAGGAAGTACCGATACCGAACATTCGCCTTCTTTGAGCCATGACAAACCTATATAATAACTTGCCCTGACAGTTTGTTGTCGCAAGTCGCTGGTCAGTCCCAAATAGACAGATTTGTCCGGCCGGTCCGGGAAATCATGTATCTTGATTCCGGTCCTGCTGAATTCCTGATAGGCTATTTGCTGATGTTCTTGAAGTACGATGTTCATGCTTCACCAAAATTCTTGATTGCTTTGTATTCTTCATCATCTTTTCTGAAGGCAAGCAGTCCGTCGTTGAAATATTCCAAGAGCAAAGGACGTACTTCATAAATCATCTTATTCTGAAGTTCTTCTTCGCTTTTAGCCAAAAAGTAGCTATGACCTATCATTAAGTCATCTTTTTCATATTCAGAAGAAACTTTCATTAAAGCATCTGCTTGGTCAAAATAAGCCAAAGCTTTCTGCTTCAAGTCGTTGTCTGTGTAATAACTTTCAATCACATTTCTGTCTGCCTTTAAGGTGATGAAAGCAAAACGACGTCGGATGGCATAGTCAATGTAGCCCACACTGCGGTCGGCTGTATTCATTGTTCCGATTATATAAAGATTACTTGGTACTCCAAATGTTTCCTGCGAATAGGGGAGAGTGACCGTAAGTTCATTCTCTTCGCCAATTCTTTTGTCGGCCTCCAACAAAGTAATCAATTCTCCGAATATTTTGGAGATATTGCCGCGGTTGATTTCGTCGATGATGAGAAGGTAGGGTCGAATTTGATTATTTGTTCTTTCTACTCTATCTTTTTTTATATCTGAAATAAATCGTTGTATCAGATTCTCTTGTTCGTCTTCTTTTAAATTTTTAATATCAATATCAAATGATTGTACTGATGAATTATGGGAAAAAAGGTAATTCAATATAGCCCAATAACCAGAACAATTACATCCTCCAATAATATCTCTAAATTCATTGTTAATATTCTTTATTTTATAGAATGCGTCAGGCGTTTTATAATGGTCATAAAGTTTAGTTAGCCTTTCTTTTGAAATGATATATTGTTTATTACAACCTTTGTGCCTGAATATAATATTTTTATTTTTTGATATATTTATAACTTCTATTGGAGTTGATGTCGATTTTTGTTGGAATTCTGTTATTTTTCCTGTTTTAATGGCAGAAATTAGTAATTCATAATTGTCTTCAAATTCTAATTCTGTATAGCAATTTGGAGTTAACTTGATGTTTTCGAGAAGGGCTTTTTGAGAAATATCTTTGAATATACCTTTACTTATTATATATTCTGTTTGTTTTTCAAAATTGACTATAGGTTTGATGCCTTCTACGAACTCTTCATAGTCCATGGACTGGTGAAACGTAGTAAAGCTAACTCTACCTTCATCATATAGTTCACGATAACGTTCCATGATTTTTTCTCTATTCATGGAAAGTGTATCTACACCATCACAAAGAGCAACAGCTAATTCTGCCGTTTTATATGTTTTACCTGTTCCGGGAGCACCTTGCAAGATGATTTGCTTCTTTTGTTTAAGAAGTTTTATTTGTTTCATATCAACAGGAGCATTATTGTTATCTGTATCTATACCAAGTAATTTTTTCATTTTATCCACATAATTGGCATATGGAGTTATGTTTGTTAAAGTCTTTAGAACAATAGAACCCATTTCGTCGTGACTCTTTGTTTCTGTATCAATCCACTTAACATTTCTCAATGATGGATATTCTGGATATTTGCTAGAGTCATAATAATAATCGGAAGTTATTACTCCCCAACCCAATATGCTATTTCGTCCTTGTTTTGCAATAACAATATCCCCAATATTCATTTCATTGCAGAATTCCCAATTTGCTTTTGTATCGTTTGTCGGATTATTCGTTTTATTATACGTTTTTTTTATAGCTTCTTTTATTTCAGAGGCCGTTTTATATTGTTTTAAATCACCTATATCCCAACCCAGTCCCATAACATGATTGTTATAGAATGTTGGCCACATATTGGCATTCTCACCAGGAGCATATAACCAATATTTTATGGAAGGAGTATTGTAAATTCTCTCACAAAAACTAAATACGTCTTCTCCCACTTTTCTTTTTTCTAAGATTTTAGCTTGAAATAGAGTCGTGGAAGCTTTATGGTTTAATTCCGGACATATATTAAATAATAGTTCTCGTTTAAAAAAATGTGCAATAATAGGATTAGCTATATCTGATTGATAATGAAAAGCTATTTTCCATTTATAGGCATGCCCTAAGTCCGCTTCTTCAATAGCTTTTAAATCTCCTCTATTTGCACTTTCTGCAACTTTTATAATTATACTTCTGATTTGATCAAAGGCTTGAGATTCATTACTCCCATATTTAGAGTTCCATGCGTATTTATCTGAATAACAAGCACCAGTATCTTTTCTTTTAGGCGTTTGTTCATTTCGATTGAATATTCCAAATTTAAATGAAGACCCTCCCCATATTGAGCCTAATTGGTCGAGACGGGATTCAAGCCAATAAGTAAAAGTGTGTTTATCCCCAATCTTAGAATATTCATCTAAAGTCATAGTGTATAAACGACTTATTGGCCATTCTTGTCTGAATGAATTGTATAATTCAATTTTTTCTTGGATATTCATTTTCAAAGTATAAATATGTATTCCTTATTTTATTACCCCTTCCGGATACTGCATCGTCACACAGTGTAGCGACCCGTGCTGGCGGATGAGTGCCTGGCAGTCGATGCCTACGATTTCGTAGTCGGGGAAGGCTTCTTGCAAGACCTCGGCGGCGCGGTGGTCGTTGGCCGGCTGGTTGTAGGTAGGGTAGAGCACTGCATCGTTCATGATGAGGAAGTTGGCATAAGTGGCAGGCAGGCGTTCGCCGTCGTCAATAACGGCATCGGCCATGGGCAAAGGAAGCAGGCGGTAAGGCTCTCCTTGCAGGGTGCGGAACGTCTTCAGCTGTTCTTCCATCAGGTGGAGGGCTTCGTAGTGCTCGTCCTGAGAGTCGGTGCAACGTACATAGGCAATGGTATCGTTCGGACAGAGACGAGCCAGGGTATCAATGTGGCTGTCGGTGTCGTCGCCAGCCAAGTAGCCGTGGTCGAGCCAGAGAACCTGTTGCACGTGGAAGGTGTTGCGGAGGTATTCCTCTATCTCCATTTGCGACATCTGCCCGTTGCGGTTGGGCGAAAGCAGGCACTCGGAGGTAGTGAGCAGTGTACCACAACCGTCGCTTTCGATGGAACCACCTTCGAGGACGAAGCCCAGACGATTGACGTACTTGCCGCAGAGTGCTCCGGCTTCTGTCAGACGGCGGGTAATAAGATTGTCTTTGTCCGATGCAAACTTCAGACCCCAACCGTTGAACTTGAAGTCGAGCAGGGCAGGACCGTCTGTGTCGAGCAAGGTGATGGCACCGTGGTCGCGTGCCCACGTATCGTTGGTAGGGCACTGCACCAGGCGAACATTGTTCATGTTGACACGGTCGGCTATCTGTTTGCTGACGGCTTCGGGTTCGGGGGTGACAATCAGCAACTGTTCGCGGGCTGCTATTTCGCGGGCGATGCAGACGAAACATTCCTGTACTTCGTCGAGCATGTATGCCCAGTCGGTAGCAGCGTGTGGCCAAGTCAGTTGTACACCGCTTTGCGGAGCCCATTCGGCAGGCAGATATGGTTTCTGTATTTTAGAGTGATTGGTTTCGGATTTCATACTGTTTTCAGTTGACATGTAGTGATGGATAATGATGAATGGATGCACGACGGGGGAACCCGTGTGAATCCTGTATGATACGCGTTATGCCTTCGGCTTGCGGTCGAAGAACGGATTTTTGGACGATGCGCTGACGGGGATGGCGAACACGGTGGCACAATCTTTCAGCCATCCCAGCTGCTGGGCGGCCAGACCGGCAGAGAACATGACACGTGTATCGACCCGCAAATCGGCGGCTGTGGCACAAGCCGATCCGACGGCAATGCCTACGTCTACCGTATTCAGGGCACAGGGTACGCCTTCGGGGCGCGAAGCACAGGTCGGAAATCCGCAGTGACCACAGTTAAGTCCTTGCGCGCACGCGCGCGTACCTATTATTATTATACACTCGGCTTGCAGGATATTGTCGGCATCGCGCAGGAAGAACTTCATACCGTTCTCTTCGGCCATGGCAATCATCTTGTCGGAAAGTTTCCGGATGTCATCGTCGGTAACCAAAGCTATTTCGATAACGTCGATGCCTTTCCCTTTAGGGGCGGTGCGGGCGGCGGTCATCATCTGTCGGGCCACGTGGAGTATGTGTTCGTGGCGGCAGTCACGTTCGTTCTGTATCATAATCTGTTGTTTGTTGAATTAATTAGTTCAGGACAAAGATAGCATAAAAAAATATTAGTATTATCTTTGTGCAATAAGAAAGATGAGTTTAGAACATGTTACAGATCGAAAATGCCAGCATAGCTTATGGTGACAGAGTGCTCTTTTCAGGTTTCAACTTGGAGTTGGGTTGTGGAGAAATGGCAAGTATTTCAGGACCTTCGGGTTGTGGGAAAACGTCGTTGCTGAATGCTGTGCTGGGTTTCGTACCTTTGCGGGAAGGGCGTATAACGGTGAATGGCATGCTGCTGGAGAGAAATACGGTCGATCATATCCGTAAGCATACGGCATGGATTCCGCAAGAACTGGCTCTGCCGTCAGAATGGGTCAGGGAGATGGTGAGGCTGCCGTTCGATTTGAAGGCAAACCGGGTGGCACCTTTCTCGGAAGAACGTCTGTTTGCCTGCTTTGAGGAACTGGGATTGGAACGCAGACTGTACGAAAAGCGGGTGAACGAGATTTCGGGCGGACAACGGCAACGGATGATGATAGCTGTAGCCGCCCTGATGAACAAGCCGCTGATGGTGGTGGATGAACCGACGTCGGCTCTTGATGCGGAAGCAACAGGCAGAGTGCTCGGTTTTCTGCATCGGCAGGCAGAGAAGGGAAGTGCTATATTGGCAGTTTCGCACGATGAAGTGTTTACGGCCGGATGTCAGAAACAGATAGTAATGAAGTAAAAAGATAGTGAAGAAAAAGAAATGATGGAAGTAGGGACGATTGATATTTCATATTCCAGTCTGTGCATCGGGCTTTTGCTGCTTTTGATTCCTTTGTTTTATATCTGGAAATTCAAGACGGGGCTGTTGCGTGCTACTGTTGTAGGTACGGCGCGGATGATTGTGCAGCTGTTTCTTATTGGCATGTATCTGAAATATCTTTTTTTATGGGATAATCCGTGGATTAATTTCTTGTGGGCTGTTGTCATGATTCTGGTGGCATCGCAAACAGCCTTGGCACGTACCGGGCTGAAGAAAAAGGTTCTGTTGATGCCTATATCCGTAGGGTTTCTGTGTAGCGTAGTGTGCGTAGGCATGTACTTCATCTGTATCGTTCTGCGTCCGGACAATGTGTTCAGTGCCCGTTATTTTGTTCCGATATTCGGAATATTGATGGGCAACATGCTGTCGAGCAATGTAATAGCTTTGAATACTTATTATAGCGGACTGAAACGGGAGGAGCAGTTGTACCGCTATCTGCTGGGCAATGGCGCTACCCGGGCCGAGGCACAGGCTCCGTTTATCCGTCAGGCCATAATCAAGTCGTTCAGTCCGCTGATTGCCAACATTGCCGTGATGGGACTGGTGGCCTTTCCGGGAACGATGAGCGGACAGATTCTGGGAGGAAGCAGTCCGAACGTAGCCATTAAATATCAGATGATGATTATGGTGATCACTTTCACTGCTTCGATGCTTTCGCTGATGATTACTGTTTCGCTGGCTTCACGCAGATCGTTCGACGCATACGGCAAACTGCTGGACGTGATGAACCGGAAGTGAAATGCTTACCAGCTACGGATTTATCTTCCTTCTCTTTTGACTTTGGACTGTGCTGGTGCAATGGCCGGTATGGCAATGGAATCGTTTGTCGCCTGTTTTTTCTGCTTTCTTCTTTGCAGCCATTTGTTCCAGAAGAAAAGTTCGTTCCATTTGTTGAAGTCCTTTTTGAAGATGATGCCGATGCCCTGTGTCGTCAGGTTGGTTTTGGTGTAATAACGGTCGTTTGTCTCGTTGTAGGCTTTCAGACGGATATCGCCTGAACGGTTGACAAGCCATTCGGCGTCAAAGTCGCCGACAAAGTTGGTATTGGCCAAAGGATTGTCGCGATAGCCGAAGTTACCGTTGATGAGTAGCCGGTTATTCAGCAATTGTCCCGAAAGCATGGTTTCGAACTCAACATCCGTCCAGCCCTTTTCTCCGGTACTGAAGTTGGTGCCGAAGTTCCAGTTGTTGCTGTTGATGATGTGTGACAGGGCATTGTTCAGCTGTCCCGACAAGGTTGAGGAGAGCACACTGGACATCATATCAGAATTCTGGGTTCCATCGACATTTTCAGGAGAAAACTTTCCGATGCTGAGAAGATAAAGAATCTGCATGTTCATTTGTTCGTCGGTAGGAATGTAGTTGCGTACCAATGCCTGGACTTCGTCGCGTTCGTTGGGCAACTCCAGTCCCAGTTTGATGTCGGGAGAAGTAAGCTGGCCGGTCAGGTTCATGAGGCAGTTTACTTTGACATTGGTCTGGTCGACATAGGCACTTGCGTTTGAAATCAGGTCGTTCAGTGAAGCTGAGTTGACAGTATAGCTGGCGCTGATGTCAAGCGTCGCATTCAGCGGTGAACCGTTGAAAGTGATGGTGCTTCCGTCTTTAATGATAAAGTCTTTTCGGATGACTTCCTGAAGACTGAACTTATATATTCCCTGATTGATCCGATAACTGCCAAACATCCGGACATCGCCTTTATTATAGAACTCGGTCCGTATGTTTCCACTTCCTCTGCCACTGATGTAATCTCCGGCAACCGGGTCCATAATAATTTTCATAGTGGCTTCCGGAGTCGCGTCTACCAGGAGGTTCAAGTGAATATCGGTTTCGTTTTCTTCCTCTTCCTGCTCCATTTCTTTTTGAGCCAGTTCGTAAGCCGAAAGAAGCAGGGTATCCTGCAAGACAGCACGTCGTGGAGTTTTGTCCACAAACTTGATGAACTGGCTGCTGGCAGCAGACGAAACATAGTCCTTTATGTAGGTAAAGCTGGAATTCCGGTTGGTAGTCATGGCTACGTCAATATTGACTCCGTCCAGCTGATTGCCCGATATGGTAGCGTTGCCGGTTCCATAAATAGTACCATAGAAAGGAAAGTCATGCGATTCACGCGTATTCATGACCAGCATGTTGTTGACAGAAAAATTGAACCTGTATCTCAGATTCTTGAAATGCTCGTAGCGCAACTCTCCACTCATGCGACCTTCATGTCCCTGAGTATCGTAAATCCGGTTGTTGTTGAAAGTCAATCCGTCGGGAGTGATCAGAATACTGTCTTTCAGCGAGAATGTAGTATTAAGAACTTCTACCTTCATGGATGCGTCGCCAGTCACACGGCCGTCCATCGTGAGAGCCTTGAATTTCCCATAGAAATGCACGTTTCCGCTGACACGTCCGTTGAATTCGGGCGTAATGCTATTCATATAATGATGGACGAACTTCAGGTTTGTGTTATGAGCTTCTATTTGGAGGTCAAGGGCACTAGTAGGCTTTAGCGGATATATGAATCCGTATACATGGCTTTGTGCTATCTCTTGTTCGCGGATATGTGCATCCAGATAAATACCCTTTATGTCGTGGTGCCATTTGCCCTGAATATCAGCATCTCCAAGCAGACCGTCGTTTAATCCGAAATTTCGGATATGAAGGTTGGTACTCATAACCGGCTGTTTCAGTACGCCATTGGCGTAAGCCTGGCCAGTGGCTTCTCCTTTGAAGTTGACGTTCAGTGCGGCAATGTCGAAGACATAGCCAATATTGATTTTCTTCAGGTCGAGGCGGACGGTATCCTGAGGTGAGTCGGACAGTATGCCATTGATGCGCAGATAGCGTTCTTTATGGGTGAAACGAAATTCGTTGATGTGCACTTTCCCTGAATCAACTACAATCTGTGACGGATGTATTTTCCAAAGTGTATCGTTGAGAATGATATCAGTGGGCTGTACATTTATAATAGTAGTAAGAGGCGATGCAGCTTGGGGGTTTCTTGACCTGGAACGGCGCTGTTTAGTGCTTGCAGGAGTTTCGCTTTTTTGCTGTCGGATGAATTGGGCTATGGCTGAAAGTTGTCCGCTGTAAGTCACTTTGCTGCTGTTTCCCCAATTTAAAATAGTTTGTATACTATCGTTTTGGGCTTTGGCGTCGACAGACAGATTGACCGAGCCGGCAGACTTACGATTGGTAAACCTGATTCTGGTGTGGAACTGGTCGCCTGGGTTTTCACACAATATCATACCCGATTCGAAGAACTTGTCTTCATAGCGAAAGCGTGGGAAATAGCCTTCTATACGTATGCGTTGTGCTTTGTCGTTAAAATACCCTTTTAATGTAGAGTGCGTATATAGTTTCAGGGGGATTTGAAATACAGTAGATAATAGCTCGGTATCGAACAGATGCAGATCGAAATAGAAATTGTTTTCGGTTTCAATCGTTTTTCTGGCAGGCAGAATAAGAGCCGGTACATACTTGCGCATGATGTTGAGCACACTGGCCGGTAGTGTGCGATATGAGTAATCGCCTTCAATGTTGCCTTTGAGGAAACTGGATGTTATGTTTAGACTTTTGTTATGTTCGTCTTTCTGAGTAGCTGTCAGTTTCAGGTTTTGCATGAAATAGTTTTTGTCAGGACTGACAAAAGTCAAGCTGTCTACATTGATTTCTCCCTTCATTTCATCGATAGATCCTCCCGTAAAATCAGCTTTTACCTTTACGGCAACTTCGGTGTCCTTATATTTCGAGGTTAAATGAAGGTTATTGGGACGGAAGTTACTGATATCTGCACTGAAATTGAATGTTGGATTTTTGCTGGCAATATTGACATTTCCGTTTAGTTGGAGAAATATGTTAGGGTCGTCCAACGCAATTTTACCATTAAATCCTCCTTGTTTGTATTCTCCGTCTAATGTTATATTTTCGTAGGTATATCCGCTATAATCGGCAGATGCGATCAGCCCTTGCATATTGACAGACGGATAGAGCTGGTTACGGTGATTACCATTAACTTTTAAGTCGAGAGTAATTTTTCCCATTTTATTATTCCCTATCATTTTGCCAAGTTCGAAATTTTTTGTTTTTACAGAACCGGAATAGGAAATGTTGTTTTGTTCTTTATTGAGTGTAAGTTTTAAGTCGCTGTGGATGGTACCTAAATTGGTCCGTACTTGTCCGTAGGTTACTAGGTCTGTAAAGTAGCCGGATATTTCGCCTTGAAATGCAACAAACCCCATGTTTTTGAATATAGGACTGAGATTGAGCTCTTTCTTATTAAAATTTCTGGTGAAAAAGTTGAGTCCCTCTGAATCGGCATATAGGTTGGTAAGATGACCGAAAACTAATGCATTGTGTGGCTGAGACAGGTTTTGTAATGACAAGTCTCCTTTAAGGTAGAAATGATTGCCCGATGAAATAGATATATATGGACACTCTAATTGATTGATACTCCCGTTAATATCTAATTCTAACTGAAGTTTTTCTTTAAACTCTTTAAACGCTGGAACAAAGGGGGCGATATCTTGCAATGTTATGCTAGAAGGCAGAATACGAAAAGAGAAATCAACTTCATCCGCAAAGTTTTTAAATGCACTGAGACTATCGTATTGCATTTGTATGGTGTCCATGGCCAAGGCTGTGTTAGGCAAATCGACATGAAAATCTTCAATGCTCATTTTATGGTCATTGGCAATCAACTTCAGACTTAACTTTTTCAATTCGAAGCCAGAGTTGGCTTCTTCTACACTCATGCGCTTGATTGCGGCATTGATAGAATCGTTCTGTATGGCTTTTAATGAAATATTGGCTATGATATTTTGCAATTGGATACGTTGTGGATTAAATTTTCCCGGTGTGTCCTGTGCGGAAAGTACATTATAGGATAATTTCCCTCGCCGTATCAGCACTGAGTTGATACGAAGGTTCAAGTTGGATTCTTTTTTGATACTGTCCTTGGGGGCAAAAGCATCTAATACAAACTGAAAATTAGGTTTGGCATCAGGGGTTTCTTTTTCCAAGGAAATGTTGAATCCAAAGAGTTGTACGTTGCTGATGGATATTTTCCCTTTCAGCAAAGGAATTATGTCGAATTTGGCGGAAAGACGTGCCACTTTTAACATTTCCTTTCCAGATTGGTCATTTAAAAGAAGATCTTCGATAATGATACGATTAAGTAGTCCGATGTCTATCTTCTTGATAGTCATTTTACTACCCAATTGGGACGAAAGCTCTTTTGCAACAATAGACGACAACTCCTGCTGAATAGAAGGCAGATTCAGCAAGAGAATAGTCCCGATATACAAAGTTAATATGATACCAAGAACCCAACGTACTATCCTTTTAACTTTCTTGATGAGCGGTTAATTTTTCTGTTCGGCCAACAAAAATATAAAATAAAACGTTATCCTTCCTACTTTTATCATTACTTTTGCAAGGTTTAAACGTAAATAAACACTATGAGTACAGTAATTTTAGGAATAGAATCTTCGTGTGACGATACATCGGCTGCGGTTATCAAAGATGGTTATTTACTTTCGAATGTAATAGCCAGTCAGGCTGTCCATGAAGCTTATGGAGGAGTAGTTCCGGAATTGGCTTCGCGCGCACATCAGCAAAATATTGTTCCAGTGGTGCATGAGGCATTAAAGCGGGCTGGAGTGACAAAAGAAGAATTAAGTGCTATCGCCTTTACGAGAGGGCCGGGCTTGATGGGCTCTTTATTGGTGGGGGTATCTTTTGCAAAAGGATTTGCCGCTTCGTTAGGAATTCCAATGATAGATGTTAATCATTTGACAGGACATGTTTTGGCTCATTTTATTAAAGTCGAAGGTGAAGAATCGGAGCAACCTGATTATCCTTTCTTGTGCTTGTTGGTATCTGGAGGAAACTCGCAGATTATTTTAGTAAAAGCCTATAATGACATGGAAATATTGGGGCAGACTATTGACGATGCTGCCGGTGAAGCTATTGATAAATGTTCGAAAGTGATGGGTCTGGGTTATCCGGGCGGTCCTATTATTGATAAACTGGCACGCCAAGGAAATCCGAAAGCATTTAGTTTCAGCAAACCTCATATACCAGGGTTGGATTACAGTTTCAGCGGACTGAAAACGTCTTTCCTCTATTCTTTGCGCGACTGGATTAAAGATGATCCGGATTTTATAGAGCACCATAAGACAGATCTGGCTGCTTCATTGGAGGCTACTATTGTAGATATATTGATGGATAAGCTGCGCAAGGCTGCTAAACAATATAATATAAAGGAAGTTGCTGTTGCCGGTGGAGTGTCGGCTAATAATGGCTTGCGGAATGCTTTTCGTGAACATGCTTCAAAATATGGATGGAAGATATTTATTCCAAAATTCAGTTATACGACAGATAATGCAGCGATGATTGCCATTACAGGCTATTTTAAATACCAGGATAAGGATTTCTGTCCGATGGAAGCGCCTGCATATTCGCGTGTAACATTGAAATGACAAGAAAAAGAACTGTATAATTAGTAAGATATGAAACTGGAGGAGGAAATAGGAAAGCTGTTGATTGCGAATAATCTCTCCCTTTCCACCGCAGAAAGTTGTACGGGAGGAGGAGTTGCGGCACTGATCACATCAGTACCAGGCAGTTCTGGATATTTTAAAGGAGGTATTGTGGCGTATGACAATGAGGTAAAAAAGAATCTGCTTGGAGTATCTCCTGAGACATTGTCTGCGTATGGTGCAGTAAGTCGTGAAACAGTGATTGAAATGGCAAAAGGTGCGATGAATAGGCTGAAAACTGACTGTGCAATTGCTACTTCGGGGATTGCCGGTCCGGGAGGCGGAACCTTAGAAAAGCCTGTTGGTACGGTGTGGATAGCAGTTGCATATAAAAATGAAATTGTTACCATGAAACAGGAAGGCGACGATGGAAGAGCGGGAAATGTGGAAAAAGCCATTAAAAATGCCCTTATCATGCTTAGAAACGGTTTGGAATAAAGAAAAATACTATTAGAAAGTGAATTATTTTAAGAAATACTTGTTTTGTAACGATAAAAGTGCTTACTTTGCGCTCTGTTTGAAATAAGCAAGATAAAAACTATAAAAATAGAGATAGAAATGTCGAAGATTTGTCAAATTACCGGAAAGAAAGCCATGATTGGCAACAATGTTTCACACTCAAAAAGAAGAACTAAAAGAACTTTTGACGTGAACTTGTTTAACAAAAAGTTCTATTATGTAGAACAAGATTGTTGGATCAGCCTTAGTATTTGTGCTAACGGGCTGCGTATTATTAATAAAAAAGGATTGGATGCTGCTTTGACCGAAGCTGTTGCTAAGGGATATTGCGATTGGAAAAGCATCAAGGTTATTGGCTAAAAAGTAAGAGGAGATACTGATTATGGCAAAGAAAACAAAAGGTAACAGAGTGCAAGTAATTTTGGAATGCACAGAGCAGAAGGATAGCGGTATGCCGGGTACTTCTCGCTATATTACAACAAAAAATAGAAAGAATACTACTGAAAGATTGGAGTTGAAAAAATATAACCCCATTCTGAAAAGAGTAACAGTTCATAAGGAAATTAAATAAAATAGTATAATCCATGGCAAAGAAAACAGTAGCAAGTTTGCACGAAGGTTCTAAAGAAGGTCGTGCTTATACGAAAGTTATTAAGATGGTGAAGTCTCCGAAGACGGGTGCTTACATCTTTGATGAACAAATGGTTCCTAACGAGAAAGTACAGGATTTCTTTAAGAAATAAGTATAAGAGTGCTTAGTTTTGTTGGAGCGCTGATAAAGAATAAAAATCCTCTCATTGATTTTTTCGATGAGAGGATTTCTTTTTTTAAAAAAGGGTGGAAGTGTTTATTATTTGTCAGTTTTATTATATCTTTGTAGCATAATGTTGTCGTACAAATATTTAAATTATGGGATTTTTTAGTTTTTTCTCAAAGGAAAAGAAAGAAACCTTGGATAAGGGTTTGTCTAAAACCAAAGAAAGTGTGTTTGGAAAAATAGCCCGTGCTGTGGCTGGAAAATCAAAGGTTGATGATGAAGTTTTAGATAATCTGGAAGAAGTTCTGATAACATCGGATGTGGGAGTGGAAACTACGTTGAAGATTATAGAACGTATTGAGAAGCGTGCTGCAACCGATAAATATATGAATGCGACAGAATTGAACCATATTTTGCGCGATGAAATTGCAGCTTTGCTGACAGAAAATAATTCGGATGATGTGGACGACTTCGAAGCTCCTATTTCGAATAAGCCATATGTTATTATGGTAGTAGGAGTAAACGGAGTGGGTAAGACTACGACAATTGGAAAATTGGCTTATCAGTTTAAAAAAGCTGGTAAAACTGTATATCTCGGGGCTGCTGATACATTTAGAGCTGCTGCTGTAGAACAACTGGTGATCTGGGGAGAACGTGTGGGAGTGCCTGTCGTCAAACAAAAAATGGGTGCCGATCCGGCTTCAGTTGCTTTTGATACACTTAGTTCTGCCGTTGCCAATCATGCAGATGTGGTGATTATTGATACGGCAGGACGTCTTCATAACAAAGTTGGTTTGATGAATGAATTGACCAAGATAAAGAATGTTATGAAAAAAGTTGTTGCTGATGCTCCGAATGAAGTCTTATTGGTTTTGGACGGATCTACAGGACAAAATGCTTTTGAACAGGCCAAGCAATTTACATTGGCTACTGAGGTAACTGCTATGGCTGTTACAAAGTTGGATGGTACAGCTAAGGGTGGTGTTGTTATTGGTATTTCAGATCAGTTTAAAATCCCCGTAAAATATATTGGATTAGGAGAAGGTATGGAAGATTTGCAGGTTTTCCGTAAAAAGGAATTTGTAGATTCTTTGTTTGGAGGAAATGCATGAGACGGAAAACAATAGATATTATTACGTTAGGATGTTCTAAAAACCTGGTGGATTCGGAACATTTAATGCGTCAGTTAGAAGCTGTTGGTTATAAGGTTACTCATGATGCCGAACATCCGAAGGGGCAGATTGCTGTTATTAATACGTGCGGCTTTATTGGCGATGCAAAGGAAGAGTCTATCAATATGATTCTTGAATTTGCCCAAGCCAAAGAGCAGGGAGACCTTGAACGGTTGTATGTTATGGGATGTCTTTCGGAACGTTATCTGAAAGAACTTTCTGTGGAAATTCCACAAGTAGATAAGTTCTATGGTAAATTTGACTGGAAAAATTTGCTTGCTGATTTAGGGAAGGTGTATCATGAAGAGTTGCGGAATGAGCGAACCCTTACAACCCCGAAACATTATGCATATCTGAAAATCTCTGAAGGATGTGATCGTAAGTGCTCATATTGTGCAATACCTATAATAACAGGACGTCATGTATCACGTCCGATGGAAGAAATATTGGACGAAGTTAAATATCTTGTAGCAAAAGGAGTGAAGGAATTACAGATAATTGCTCAGGAATTGACGTATTATGGGGTTGATTTGTACAAAAAGCAAATGCTTCCTGAATTGATTGAGCGTATTGCAGAGATTGACGGTGTCGAATGGATCCGTCTGCATTATGCATATCCGGCTCATTTCCCTAAGGAACTGTTTAGGGTTATGCGTGAACATGATAATGTCTGTAAATATATGGATATTGCTTTGCAGCATATTAGCGATAATATGTTGGAAAAGATGCGGCGTCATGTTACAAAAGAAGATACTTATAAGTTAATAGAAGAATTTAGAAAAGAAGTGCCTGGCATTCACTTGCGTACGACACTTATGGTCGGGCATCCAGGAGAAACGGAAGCGGATTTTGAAGAACTGAAGGATTTTGTCCGTAAGGCTCGTTTTGACAGAATGGGGGCTTTTGCCTATTCGGAAGAAGAAGGGACATATTCGGCTGCGAATTATGAGGATTCCATTCCACAGGAAGTGAAGGAAAAACGTTTGGACGAACTGATGGCTATTCAGCAGGGAATATCTGCAGAGTTGAGTGCAGCCAAAGTCGGGCAAATAATGAAGGTTATAATCGATCGCATTGAAGGTGATTATTATATAGGAAGAACGGAATTTGATTCACCTGAAGTGGATCCGGAGGTTTTGATTGAAAAGCAAGATAGAGAATTAGAAATCGGATGTTTTTATAATGTTCGTATTTTAAGCTCAGATGATTTTGACCTTTTTGGAGAAATTGTTTAGGGTATAAGTGGGTGTGGATATTATTATGTGATATTTAAAAGTAGAAGCTTTGAATAATAAAGAGTTTGTAACAGAATTGTCTTCTAGACTGGGATATACATTAAAAGATACTTCGGAATTGGTATCTTCGCTGTTATCGTCAATGTCACAACAG
This sequence comes from Bacteroides ndongoniae, assembly GCF_900108345.1. Lineage (GTDB taxonomy): Bacteria > Bacteroidota > Bacteroidia > Bacteroidales > Bacteroidaceae > Bacteroides > Bacteroides ndongoniae. The sequence goes on from NZ_FNVV01000014.1 coordinate 376,004, forward strand.
TGGCAGGAGGGAAATGTTATTTCTATACAAGGCTTCGGTACATTTGAAGTAAAAAAGAAAATAGAACGTATTTCTGTGAATCCTGTAACTAAACAACGTATGTTGATACCTCCCAAGCTGATATTGACTTACAAACCAAGTTCTTCTTTAAAGGATAAATTCAAATAATAATTCCCTTCTATCATAAAATATGTCGGATAAACTGAATATACAGGATTTGATTGATCTGCTGGCTGAAAAACATAGTATGAACAGATCGGATGCAGAAAGTTTTGTGAGGGAGTTTTTTGCTTTGATTGAAGAATCTTTGGAGAAAGATAAATATGTGAAAATAAGGGGATTGGGAACCTTTAAATTGATAAATGTAGAAAGTCGGGAAAGCATCAATATTAATACGGGTGAACGTTTTGAGATTCTGGGGCATGCCAAAATATCATTTACTCCTGAAACCTTGCTAAAGGAGGCTATTAATAAACCTTTTGCTCATTTTGAATCGGTTTTATTGAATGACAATGTGGTGTTTGATGATATGTCTGCGACAGACAGTAGTACAGATGATGATGACAATGAGAGTAAAACGGTAACAGAGGATTCTGTTATGCAATGTCAGGAGGAGGAGACTGCAACTGTGGTTTCAACTAATAATATTTCTGAACCAGAAAGAACGTTGGTGGAATCGGAGGAAGAAAATCATTCAATAAGTATAGAACAAACAGAATTGCCTGAAGAAGAGAAGATGCCTGTGGAGGAAGAGGACATAGAGGAAAATATTGAAAATCTGAAAAACGAGACCTCTTCTGAACATCAAGAAGGAGGAGGTACGGCGTTTATGAAGTATTTGGTGAGCACGGCTATTATTGTTGTATTAATATGTATAGCTGTTGTGGGGGCGATGTACTGGCCAGACCTGATGCAACATAAAGAAAATGAGGCAAGAATATCGGATAGAGATACAATTCGGGTAGAGGATACGGATAAAAATAAGTCTCAGTTAGATTCTACGACTTCGGTTGTCTTAGGAAATAATGAAGATTGCAGAAAAGCTATTGCTGATACAATCAAAGCAACAACTCAGGACACAGTTAATTCGGAAACATTAAAAAAGAAGGTTGCGCCGAAGGCTTCATCTACACCTCAAAAAGATGTAAAGAAGGCTGTTAAAGCCTCTAAAGACTTGTTTATTCCAGATTCTACAGATTATGAGATTGTTGGTACAAAAGCCACTTATACGATGAAAGAGGGGGAAACATTAACAAAAATATCCCTGCGATTCTACGGGACAAAAGCTTTATGGCCTTATATAGTGAAATATAATCGGGAACTTATTAAGAATCCGGACAACGTGCCTTCGGGAGTAACAATAAAAATACCAGATTTGATCAGGAAATAGTAAAAAAGTGCTGTTTTTTTGTGTTAAATACTAAACTCTATGAAAGTAGTTTAATCTGAAGACTGCACAATGCTTTTTTAATAAAAATTAATTGGTATGGTTGATTTATTCCCGTACTTTTGAAAGCGGAAAGAAAAATACCGGTTGATTCCGGATTATAATGAATGAATGTGAAAATATAAAAATAGCTTAATTTATGACTGGAACAGTTGATATTCGCGAGTTGAACGAGCGAATTGAAAGACAAAGTGCTTTCATTACTAATCTTACTACGGGTATGGACCAAGTGATTGTTGGTCAGAAACATTTGATAGAGTCATTGTTAATAGGTTTGTTGTCTGATGGACATGTATTGTTGGAAGGTGTCCCTGGACTTGCAAAAACTTTGGCCATAAAGACATTGGCTTCTTTGATTGATGCCCAATATAGCCGTATTCAGTTTACGCCAGACTTATTGCCGGCGGATGTAATCGGTACCATGGTATATAGCCAGAAAGATGAAGCTTTCCAAGTTAAAAAAGGTCCGGTATTTGCTAATTTTGTATTGGCTGATGAAATTAACCGTGCACCAGCCAAAGTGCAAAGTGCCTTGTTGGAAGCAATGCAGGAACGTCAAGTTACTATAGGTAAGGATACATTTAGACTGCCAGAGCCTTTTTTGGTGCTTGCAACACAGAATCCTATAGAACAGGAAGGTACTTATCCATTGCCTGAAGCTCAGGTAGACCGTTTTATGCTGAAAGTGATTATTGATTATCCAAAACTGGAGGAAGAAAAATTAATAATCCGTCAGAATATTAGTAGGGATAAAGTTTCTGTTAAACCTATTCTGAAGGCGGAAGAAATAATCGAGGCACGTAAAGTAGTGCGTCAGGTATATCTGGATGAGAAAATCGAAAAATATATTGTAGACATTGTCTTTGCTACACGTTATCCTGAGAAATATGATTTGAAGGAATTGAAAGAAATGATTGGTTTTGGTGGCTCTCCGCGTGCTTCTATTAATTTGGCATTGGCTGCAAGAAGTTATGCCTTTATTAAGCGCCGTGGATATGTGATTCCTGAGGATGTACGTGCTGTAGCACATGATGTATTGCGTCACCGTATAGGATTGACTTATGAAGCAGAGGCAAGTAATTTAACATCGGATGAGATTGTAAGCAAGATCTTGAATAAAGTAGAAGTACCCTAATGAATGTAACAGGTATTATGCTTTAGAAAGAAAATGATTGTTTAGATTGGATCAATGGAAACAACAGATATATTAAAGAAAGTTCGTCAGATTGAAATCAAGACCCGAGGATTGTCCAATAATATCTTTGCAGGCCAGTATCATTCGGCTTTTAAAGGTAGAGGTATGGCCTTTTCGGAAGTCCGTGAATATCAGTTTGGTGACGATATTCGCGACATCGATTGGAATGTTACTGCTCGTTTCAATAAACCTTTTGTGAAGGTTTTTGAAGAAGAGCGTGAACTTACAGTGATGTTGTTGGTTGATGTTTCCGGAAGTTTGGAATTTGGTACGGTAAAGCAAATGAAGAAAGATATGGTAACAGAAATAGCTGCAACTTTGGCTTTCTCAGCCATACAAAATAATGATAAAATTGGAGTCATTTTCTTTTCGGATCAGATAGAAAAATTTATCCCTCCTAAAAAGGGACGTAAGCATATACTTTACATCATTCGTGAACTGATAGATTTTCATGCCGAAAGTAGAAGAACTAATATCAGGCTTGGGTTGGAATATCTGACAAATGTGATGAAACGTCGTTGCACAGCTTTTATCCTATCTGATTTTATTGATCAGGAGAGTTTTAGAAATGCAATGACAATTGCTAACCGGAAGCATGATGTGGTAGCTATACAAGTGTATGATAAACGTGTTGAAGAATTACCGGCGATAGGAATGATGAAAATAAAGGATGCAGAAACCGGACATGAACAATGGATTGATACTTCTTCGCGTGCGGTTCGCCGTGCTCATCATGACTGGTGGGTAAATAGGCAGGCTGAACTGAATGAAACATTTACTAAAAGCAATGTGGACAACGTGTCAGTGCGGACTGATCAGGATTATGTCAAGGCATTGATGAGTTTATTCGCAAAACGAAATTGATCGGGAAATGAGAAAAATTATATTTCTGATAACGCTGTTAGGACTGTTGACTGGCAGAATGGCAGCTCAGTCGGTGACGGTAGATGCCAAAATAGATTCTTTGCAGATTCTTATAGGAGAGCAGACTAAAATCACTTTAGAGGTTTCGACGGATGCCGATAAACGTGCGATTTTTCCAGTTTATACAGATACAATTGTAAAAGGAGTTGAAATTATAGACATAGCTAAACCGGATACTCAATATCTGAATGACAGGAAACGTTTGTTGATAAAGCAGGAATATACCATTACTTCTTTTGATTCCGCTCTTTATTATTTGCCTCCAATGCAGGTTTTGGTTGACAATAAACCGTACCTGTCAAAAGCATTGGCTTTGAAAGTATATTCCGTTCCATTGGATACATTACGTTTTTATGGTCCGAAGCCTGTAATGGCTGCACCTTTTGTTTGGAAAGACTGGTATGGAGTTATGGCATGTGGTATTTTGCTGATTCCGTTCGGTTTTCTCCTTGTATACTTAATTATGCGAATTTTTGATAATAAACCAATTATTCGAAAAGTGAAGGTAGAGCCTAAATTGCCTCCACATCAGTTGGCTTTGCAAGAGATTGAACGAATCAAGGCCGAGAAGGTTTGGCAGAAAGGTATGCAGAAGGAGTATTATACAGAGTTGACAGATGCACTTCGTGGATATATAAAAGATCGTTTTGGATTTAATGCACTGGAAATGACTTCTTCGGAAATCATTGCTAAATTATTGGAAGTTAATGATAAGGATGCAATTGCAGATTTGCGCTCTTTATTTGAAACAGCTGATTTGGTGAAATTTGCCAAGCATAATCCGTTAATGAATGAAAACGATGCAAATCTGATTAATGCTATAGATTTTATTAATGAAACAAAGGTTCAGGAGGATGATAATGCTAAGCCGCAACCTACAGAGATTACGGTTATTGAGAAACGCTCATTGCGTATGAAAATATTGCTTGGCGTCGGAATTGTAATATTGTCGATTGCTGTTATTGCTTCATTAATATATATAGGTACAGAATTGTATTCATATTTTGCATGAAGATCATTGTAGAGGTTGAATTTTGTAATTTGTAAAAGTTATAAGTATCATGGTTTTTGCCAATATTGAATATTTATTTTTATTGATACTGATTATACCTTATGTGTTATGGTATATTATGAAGAGGAAGAAATCTGAGGCTACGCTTCAGATTTCAGATGCTCGTGTCTATGCTCATACACCTAAGAGTTATAAGAATTATTTGTTGCACGTTCCATTTGTGCTTCGGATCATTTCTTTGGTATTGATTATTCTTGTTTTAGCACGTCCACAAACAACTAATAGTTGGCAAAATAGTGAAATAGAGGGTATCGATATAATGTTGGCTATTGATGTGTCTACCAGTATGTTGGCTGAAGACCTGAAGCCGAATCGCCTAGAAGCAGCAAAAGATGTAGCTGCTGAATTCATTAACGGACGTCCTAATGACAATATCGGTATAACTTTGTTCGCAGGTGAGAGTTTTACACAATGCCCGTTGACGGTTGATCATGCAGTGTTGCTAAATTTGATCAAGGATGTGAAATGTGGGCTTATAGAGGATGGAACGGCAGTCGGAATGGGAATTGCCAATGCGGTTACTCGCTTGAAAGACAGCAAGGCAAAATCAAAAGTAGTTATATTGTTGACGGATGGAACAAATAATAGAGGAGAAATTTCTCCGTTGACTGCTGCTGAAATAGCAAAAAGTTTTGGAATTAGGGTTTATACCATCGGTGTAGGTACTAATGGAATGGCACCTTATCCTTATCCGGTAGGAGGAACAGTGCAATATGTGAATATGCCTGTAGAAATTGATGAAAAGACATTGACGCAAATTGCCGGAACAACCGATGGTAACTATTTTCGCGCAACGAGTAATTCAAAGTTGAAGGAAGTATATGAAGAAATCGATAAGTTGGAGAAGACAAAACTTAATGTAAAAGAGTATAGTAAACGACAAGAAGAATACCGCTGGTTTGCGTTGGCAGCTTTCTTATGTGTATTATTGGAGGTACTGTTAAGAAATACCATTCTAAAGAAAATTCCATAGGTTTGTTTTTGGGATGTGTATTTTGTATGTTGTAGAATTTAAATCTTAGTAAAAATGTTTCGATTTGAAGAGCCTGCATATTTATATTTACTGTTATTGTTGCCTGTTTTAGCACTGCTTTATTGGTATTCCAATTATAGGAGAAGACGAGCTATACGTAAATTTGGTGATCCAGAACTGATGGCAATGTTGATGCCAGATGTCTCAAAGTATCGTCCAGATGTGAAATTCGGAATAATATGGCTTGTGGTAGCTTTATTTTCTTTGTTATTGGCACGCCCGCAGTTTGGTTCAAAACTTGAAACGGTAAAACGGCAGGGAGTAGAAGTAATGATTGCGTTGGACATATCTAATTCGATGTTGGCTCAAGATGTGCAGCCTAGTCGTTTGGCTAAAGCAAAGCGATTGGTTGCTCAGTTGGTTGATAAAATGGAAAATGACAAAGTTGGTATGATTGTTTTTGCGGGAGATGCTTTTACACAGCTGCCTATTACCAGCGATTATATTTCTGCAAAAATGTTTTTGGAATCTATCGACCCGTCATTGATATCGAAGCAAGGAACAGCTATTGGTGCTGCCATAAACTTGGCTACGCGTAGTTTTACTCCGCAAGAAGGAGTTGGGCGTGCGGTAATTGTGATTACAGATGGTGAAAACCATGAAGGAGGTGCTGTGGAAGCTGCGACAGAAGCTGCCAAAAAAGGAATTCAGGTAAATGTGCTTGGTGTAGGATTGCCTGATGGAGCACCAATACCTATGGAGGGTACCAATGATTATCGTAAAGACCGTGAAGGTAATGTGATTGTGACACGTCTCAATGAAGCAATGTGCCAGGAAATCGCAAAAGCAGGAAATGGACTTTATGTACGTGTTGATAATACCAACAATGCACAAAAGGCTATTGGACAGGAAATTAATAAAATGGCTAAGGCTGATGTCGAGACTCAAGTTTACACAGAATTTAATGAGCAGTTTCAGGCTGTAGCGTGGTTTATATTGATATTATTATTGGTTGAAATGTTGATTTTGGAACGTAAAAATCCATTGTTCCGAAATATTCATCTATTTTCAAATAAGAAATGATTATTATGTTACAGAAAAGATGCATAGGGCTAGTTCTGATGATGTTTGCAGCTATATTTTCTGCTTCAGCCCAAAAAGCTGAACGTGATTATATACGTAAAGGAAATCGGGCTTTTAAAGACAGTGTATTTGTTGATGCTGAAGTAAATTATAGAAAAGCGTTGGAAGTAAATCCAAAATCTTCTATATCAATGTATAATTTGGGAAATACGTTGGTCAGACAAAATAAGGTGCAGGAGGCTATGGAACAGTATAGTGCTGCTGCAAAAATAGAAAAGGATAAATCAAAACTGGCCTATATATTTCATAATATAGGGGATATCTTTCAGACACAAAAAGATTATGCAAAAGCAGTGGAAGCTTATAAAGAATCATTGCGCAATAATCCCAAAGATGATGAAACTCGTTATAATCTGGCTTTAGCACAGAAACTATTAAAAGACCAAGAGCAAAATCAGCAGAATCAGGACCAAAATCAAGATCAAAATAAGGAACAAGAGAAAAAGGAACAGGAAAAGAAAGATCAGGAGAATAAGCAGGATCAACAGAATAATCAACAACAGCAACCTCCACAGTCACAGAAACAAAATGAACAGATGTCTAAAGAAAATGCAGAACAATTATTGAAGTCTGTGATGCAGGACGAGAAAGATGTTCAGGACAAAGTAAAGAAGCAGCAACAAGTCATCCAAGGAGGACGTTTAGAGAAAGATTGGTAATAAAAAAGAGATGATATATGAGAAAATTTGTTTTTATATGGATAGCTTTAATGGCTGTTTTTGTACATACTGCTATTGCCGATGACAAAATTACTTTTTCGGCATCAGCACCGGAGGCAGTGGCTGTAGGAGACCAATTTAGGCTATCTTATACAGTGAATACACAAGATGTAAGAGATTTCCGGGTGCCTTCTATTAAGGATTTCGAAGTACTTATGGGACCGAGCCGTTCTTATAGCATGCAGAGCATTAACGGGAAAAGAAGTGAAAATCTGACTTTTACTTATATATTAATGGCGAATAAGGAAGGTACATTCACTATTCCAGGTGCTTCTATTACCGCAGGGGGCAACCAAATGATTTCTAATTCTGTAAAAGTCAAGGTTTTGCCAGCTGATCAGCAGTCATCTTCTGGAAATCAAAGTAGAGGTGGTAGATCTGGACAGGCATCTTCCGGCTCTTCTGTTTCAAAGGATGATTTAATTATAACGGCTACGGCCAGTAAAGTGAATGTGTATGAGCAGGAAGCCTTTTTGCTGACTTATAAAATATATACATTAGTTGATTTACGTGGCTTTGATAATGTAAAACTGCCAGATTTTAAAGGCTTTCATTCCCAAGAAGTAGAATTGCCCAACGATCGCCGATGGAGTTTGGAACATTATAAAGGCCGGAATTATCAGACAACTGTTTATCGTCAGTTTGTACTTTTCCCCCAACAATCTGGTAAATTGACGATAGAACCGGCTCGTTTTGATGCATCAATAGCTAAAGCAGTGCAGGTGAACGATCCGTTTGAAGCATTTTTGAATGGGGGTAGCAACTATGTAGAAGTGAAGAAAACGCTGATAACACCTCAAGTAACGATTAATGCAAAGCCTCTGCCTTCGGGTAAACCTGAAGGTTTTTCTGGCGGGGTAGGTGAATTTAGTATTTCTTCTTCTATCAATGAAACCAAATTGAAGACTAATGATGCCGTTACCTTAAAAGTGGTTATTTCTGGAACGGGAAATCTGAAATTGCTTTCTACTCCAGAAGTGAAATTTCCTGAAGATTTTGAGGTCTATGATCCGAAGGTTGAAAATAATTTCCGTTTGACTAATGCCGGACTGTCTGGAAGTCAGGTTATTGAATATTTGGCTATTCCGCGTAATGCGGGTACTTTTAAGATTCCATCTATAAAGTTTAGTTATTTTGATATTCATTCTCAGTCTTATAAAGTGTTGACTACGGATGAATATACGTTACAAGTTGAGAAGGGAGCTGGTAATGCGGCACAGACGATAGCTAACTTTACCAATAAGGAAGACTTGAAAGTTTTGAATGAAGATATTCGTTTTATCAAGCAGAACGATGTTGTATTAACTCCAAAAGGAGATTTCTTCTTTGGTTCAATGGGATATTATTTGTTCTATTTGGTACCGGGAATAGCATTTATAGTATTCTTTATTGTGTATCGTAAGCAAATAGCTGCTAATGCCAATGTAGCTAAAATGCGTACCAAGAAGGCAAATAAAGTAGCTGTAAAACGAATGAAGCTGGCAGGTAAGTTATTGCAGGAGAATAAGAAAGAGGATTTCTATGATGAGGTTTTAAAGGCACTTTGGGGTTATATAAGTGATAAGTTGAGTATTCCTGTATCGCGTTTGTCAAAAGATAATATAGAGGAAGAACTTCGTAAGTATGGTGTTGATGATACTCTGATAAAAGACTTTTTAGATGCATTGAATGATTGTGAGTTTGCACGTTTTGCCCCAGGAAGTGATAATCAAGCAATGGATAAGGTCTATACTGCATCTTTGAACGTGATTACCAAAATGGAAAATTCAATTAAACATTAATCAAGGAGGAAAGAGTAATGAAAAAGATCTTGTTTTTTGCCTTTAACTTATTAATTGCAATGTCTTTATGGGCAGAAGAAATTTCCTTGGATTCAATACAGTCAGGGAAAGATTCTGTTTCAATAGGATCGCATACCGAATTTTCTACAGAAAAGAGCGGTAAAAACATAACCAAATCAGGAGGTGATAGTGCCTATATCAAGAATGATTATAAATCAGCCATTCAGATATACGAAGCGCTTTTGGAAAAAGGAGAAGCGGCTGAGGTATATTATAATTTAGGTAACTGCTATTATAAGACCAATGATATTGCAAAGTCTATATTAAATTATGAGCGTGCTTTGTTACTTGATCCAGGAAATACAGATATACGTGTGAATTTGGAAATGGCTCGTGCTAAGACTGTTGATAAAATAACTCCCATTCCTGATATTTTCTTTGTTGCTTGGATTAAGTCATTGATTAATTGTTTAAGTGTGGATGCATGGGCCAAATGCGGTATATTATTCTTTATACTTTTTTTGGTTGCTGTTGCTCTTTTCTTTTTCTCAAAACAGGCAAGTCTGAAAAAGGGAGGATTTATTGGCGGTATTGTATTTTTAATATTAGTGGTATTAAGTAATGTTTTTGCATCTCAGCAAAAGGCTGTACTAGTGAATCGTAATGCGGCTATTGTCCTTGTGCCAAGTGTCACAGTACGAAGTACTCCCAGTGAAAGTGGAACAAGCTTATTTATCCTCCATGAAGGTAGTAAGGTAGAACTTAAAGACAATTCTATGCGTGAATGGAAGGAAATACGTTTGGAGGATGGTAAAGTAGGATGGGTACCTACTTCTTCTATTGAAGTTATTTAATTTTTTGAGAAATAAACTTGAGGAATAGTTCGTGTAGGAGAAAGCTTACACGAACTATTTTTTTGCAAAAAGATAGGGATTTTGTTTGTTTTCTCTTATTTTTTCCTTAAGTTTATACCGCGATATTAAATAAAACAGAGTATTAACCATTAAATTTATGAATATGAGAACAATAACATTTAATGAACTTCGTAAAATAAAAGACTCATTGCCCAATGGCAGTATGCATCGTATTGCAGATGAATTAGGATTGAATGTTGATACGGTGCGTAATTTCTTTGGAGGACATAATTTTAAAGAAGGAAAAAGTGTAGGTATTCATTTAGAGCCGGGTCCTGATGGTGGTTTAGTGATGATTGATGATACAACGGTTTTGGATCGAGCTTTAAAGATTCTAGATGAAATAGCTAATAATAGTAATTCAACACCAGAGGAATCTTGAATCTGCGAGTAGAGATTTGTTAATCATTAGTTTTTAGAAGCACAAATTTCACGGATTTTTGCGGAATAGTATTTCCGTGAAATCGTTATCTATGAAATTTGTGCTTTTTGTTCTTTTATTTTCAATAAAATACTTGAATTATGGAGGATAAGTTAGTAACATTAGCTATTTTGACATACGCAAAGGCCCAAATACTAAAAACTATTTTAGAAGATGAAGGTATTGAAACCTATATACATAATGTCAATCAGATACAACCTGTTATTTCTTCTGGAGTACGTGTGCGTATAAAAGAAAGCGATTTGCCTCATGCTTTGAAAATTATAGAAAGTTCAGCTTGGCTATCAGAAGATGTAGTAGGAGGGAAGGTTTCTCAGACTAAATCTACAAGCAATAAAGTCTTAATACCGGTAGATTTCTCAGGGTATTCGATGAAAGCCTGTGAATTTGGCTTTAATTATGCTCAAAATACAGGTGCAGAGGTTGTTTTATTGCATGTGTATTTTACACCTATTTATTCAACATCATTACCGTATGGCGATATATTCAATTATCAGCTTTCAGATGATGAAAATGTAAAAACAATCTTGCAAAAGGTACATGCAGAGCTTAATGGCTTATTGGATAAGGTAAAAGAGAAGATTGCTTCTGGACAATTTCCAAATGTCAAGTATATGTGCGTGCTTCGTGAGGGTATTCCAGAGGAAGAGATCTTACGTTATGTGAAGGATTGCTGTCCGCGTATTGTTATTATGGGTACACGAGGTAAGAATCAAAAGGATTTGGATTTAATAGGTAGTGTAACGGCTGAAGTTATTGAACGGAGCCGGGTGCCGGTTTTAGCTATTCCAGAAAATACTCCTTTCCGACAATTCTCTGAAGTTAAGCACATTGCATTTATTACAAATTTTGATCAACGTGACTTAATAGCTTTTGATTCTTTGATTGCTAGTTTTAAATCCTTCCGGTTTTCTGTTTCGTTAATTCATCTTTCTGGGATTAAGGACACTTGGGATGAAATTAAGTTAGGAGGGATTAAAGAATATTTTCATAAGCAATATCCTCAACTAGACATTCATTATGATGTTGTACAGGATGATGATTTATTAAATAATCTGGAGCAGTATATCGAAAAGGAAAATATTGATATTATTGCTTTGACGTCGTATAGACGTAACATATTTTATAGGCTTTTTAATCCGAGTATTGCACGGAAAATGATTTTTCATTCAGATACACCAATGTTGGTTCTTACTAATAGATCCTAATAACATTTGTTGCAAGCTTTTTTCTAGGCAATAAGGCGTGTGAAATGATAGAAAGGGGATTGCTTTCAATTCTATATTAAACATAATACTGATATTAAAGTTTAATATTCCGTGTATAATGTGCCACTTTTAAGTATGTAAATACAAGAATCTAGAGTATTATTAAAAATATAGCCCAAGAAAATATTTCCTGGGCTATATTGTATGATTGTTATTTCAATTCTATGATTACGGCATCATATCTTCGATTTCTTTGAATTCCGGTCCCATATCCAAGTTATAGTATACGCGATACAAACCGTTCAACCATAAGTCTTTTTGGTCGGGTTTCAAAGCTCTTGCTTTTTCGTAGCAAGGTCTTGCTTTTTCATAGAATGTTTTCAGTGTTTCCTGATCTTCTTTGTATTTCGGATCGTTAACATCTGTAGTTGTCTTTTCTGAGAAGTCTTGAGCTTGCAGACAGTAAATCAGACCTAAATTAGAATATGCTTCTGCATAATTAGGATCTACTTCTACTGTTTTTTGGTAGTATTCGATTCCTTTATTCAGGGCATCGCTAGCTTCTTGATCTTTTTTCTGCTCTTTGAGGACATTGTACATATTATGATACAAATACCCTTTCACATACAGATAGAATGTATTATTAGGATCTTTAGCCAACATTTCATCTGCAAATTGCATTGCTTCATCGTACTTGTTATGACTGCTGTAATAATCAATCAAATGGCCGAAAAAGAACGGATGATCAGGATATTTTTGTATACCTTCTTTCAGTGATGCTACCCATTTTACAGTATCTCCTTGAGCTTTCAAAGCTGTAGAAATGAACTCCATAGCATATTTACCTACTTCTTTGTCATCCTGAGCATACGGTGCATATTTTAATACGCTCGGATAATCTTCGTTCTTTGTTGCAGCCAAACTTGCATAATATGCGATTTGCGGCAGAACGGTATCTGTCTGAAGAAGGTTTTCTTTTTCAAACATCGGACTAGCTGCAATATCAATATAGGTAGCAAAGAAATCTAATGCTTTTTGATTGTATTCCTTTGCTTCAGCTCCTTCTTTTCCTGTTGCCATGTTGAAGTATTGAATACCACCATTGATCAGGTTGTTTCTTTCAGTCAACATAGTAGCGGCATTCGATTTTCTATACTTGTTCTTGATCTTTCCTTTTTCGTTAGGAATCTGAGCAAGTTCGTCGCATTTGAAGAAGTATCTGCACATATTCAATGCGCTATTGTAGATTTGGAGTGTGTCGTATGGCTTTCTCAAATAGGCATTCTCCATTTCTTTTTCACTTCTCCGGCGTTGGATGAATCCAGCAACGTTCCATGTTTCGGGATCGTCTTTGGTTTCCGGATTGGTCAAAGCTCCCTGAATCAGCTGTTCAGCTTTAGCAAAATCGGGGTTTGTTCCATTAGCGATGCTTTTGGCTTCTTTCACGGCTTTTTCCTGTGCGAAAGCTGAGCCAGCGGCAAGCAATAAAACCACTGAAAATAAAACTTTTTTCATGATTGTAGAAAAATTAAAATTAATATTATGTCTATTCTTCATTTTCATCGGTTGTTGGTTCGTTATCGTTTTGCTCCTCCTGAAGACCGTTTCCAAAAAGATCTCCATTATTAGCTATTCCGTTTTCCTCTATATTTTCACCTTCCAGCGTTTCTGCTACGTTGGTTTCTTCACTTTCGGAAGTAACCTTACATACCGAACCTATCTCGTCGTTGCGTTTTTCGAGGTTAATCAGACGGACTCCTTGTGTGGCACGTCCCATGATACGTACATCGGCGACTTTCAGACGAATAGTGATACCGGATTTGTTGATAATCATCAGGTCGTTTTCATCAGTTACCGACTTGATAGCTACCAGCTTACCAGTCTTTTCGGTGATGTTCAGTGTTTTTACACCTTTTCCTCCACGGTTGGTCTTGCGGTAGTCTTCGATATCGGAGCGCTTGCCGTAACCTTGTTCGGATACTACCATAATGGTTTCTTCTTCCGGGTTCTTGATGCAAATCATACCGATAACTTCGTCCTGGCCGTCTTCATCAAGCGTGATGCCTCGTACGCCAGTAGCTGTACGTCCCATGACTCTGACTGCACTTTCGTGGAAGCGGATAGCACGTCCGTTACGGTTGGCTATGATAATTTCGTTGTTGCCATTGGTCATACGTACTTCGATGACGCGGTCGTCTTCGCGAATGGTGATGGCATTGACACCGTTCTGACGCGGACGCGAATATTGTTCGAGCAACGTCTTCTTGATGACACCTTTCTTGGTGCAGAACAGCACGTAATGACTGTTTATAAACTCCTGATCGTTCAGGTTCTTGACACGCAGGTATGCATTTACCGCATCGTCGGCATCGATGTTCAGCAAGTTCTGGATGGCGCGACCCTTGGAATTCTTCGTTCCTTCGGGGATTTCGTACACTTTCAGCCAATAGCACTTACCTTTTTGGGTAAAGAACATCATGGTGTTGTGCATCGTAGCCGGATAGATGTGCTCTACAAAGTCTTCGTCGCGGGTTTCTGTTCCCTTGGAACCTACCCCACCGCGGTTTTGTGCACGGAATTCGCTCAATGGTGTACGTTTGATGTAGCCCAAGTGCGAGATGGTGATAATCATCGAATCGTCGGCATAGAAGTCTTCAGGATTGAATTCTTCGGACGAGTAAACGATCTCTGAACGTCGTTCGTCACCGTATTTCTCTTTAACTTCGAGCAATTCATCTTTGATAACTTTGCGGCATAGCTCGTCGTTTACGAGGATTTCTTCCAGATAGGCTATCTGTTTCTTGATTTCTTCGTATTCGGCGTGGAGCTGGTCTTGCATAAGTCCGGTCAGCTGACGCAGACGCATTTCGACGATAGCTCGGCTCTGAATTTCAGTCAGTTGGAAGCGATCCATCAATCCTGTGATGGCATCAGCCGGGGTTTTGGCAGCACGGATAATGCGGATTACTTCGTCGATGTTGTCCGAAGCAATGATCAGACCTTCCAGGATGTGTGCGCGTTCTTTGGATTTGCGCAGGTCGTATTGTGTACGGCGTATAACTACCTCGTGGCGATGCTCGATGAAGTACTTGATAAGGTCTTTCAGGTTGAGCAGGCGCGGGCGTCCGTGAACAAGTGCTACGTTGTTTACTCCGAACGAGGTCTGCAGCTGAGTCATCTTGTACAACTTGTTCAGTACTACGCTGGCATTGGCGTCGCGTTTCACATCGATGACGATGCGCATGCCTTCGCGGTCGGATTCGTCGTTGGCGTTGGAGATGCCGTCTATTTTCTTTTCGTTGGCCAGGTCGGCAATCGATTTGATGAGTTCGGCTTTGTTTACTCCGTAAGGAATTTCGGTTACAACGATTTTATCGTGAGTCGAGCCGGTTTCTATCTCAGCTTTGGCACGCATAACTACGCGTCCGCGTCCGGTTAAGTAGGCTTCGCGTACGCCGCTCATGCCGTAGATGTATCCGCCAGTAGGGAAATCGGGGGCTTTGACGTAGTTCATCAGCTCTTCGATTTCGATGTCGTTGTTGTCAATGTAAGCCACGCAAGCATCGATTACTTCCGACAGGTTGTGGGTAGGCATATTGGTTGCCATACCTACGGCGATACCCGACGCACCATTCACCAGCAAGTTAGGAATGCGTGTAGGCATGACGGTAGGTTCCTGCAAGGAGTCGTCGAAGTTGTTCTGCATGTCGACAGTTTCCTTGTCGATGTCCTGCATCATGTCTTCGCCGATCTTCTGAAGGCGGCATTCGGTGTAACGCATAGCTGCTGCGCTGTCGCCGTCTACCGAACCGTAGTTTCCTTGTCCGTCTACCAGCATGTAGCGCATGGCCCACGGCTGTGCCATACGGACGAGTGCTCCGTATACGGACGAGTCACCGTGCGGGTGATACTTTCCTAATACTTCGCCCACGACTCTGGCCGATTTCTTATAAGGTTTGTCTGATGTATTTCCTAAGCCCATCATACCGAAAAGAATTCTTCGGTGAACGGGCTTAAAACCGTCTCTAACATCCGGAAGGGCACGCGAAACAATGACCGACATGGAGTAGTCAATGTACGATGACTTCATTTCCTCCTCGATGTTAATCTTTATAATTCTGTCTTGTTCAAGCATTTAAAAAGATTATTAATTATACATTGCGTGGTTTGTGAAAAACCACGCTAAAGTACTGCTTTTTTACGACATACGAAAACATTTCGAAAAGAAAGTTTCGGCGAGAAAGTTGGCAGGAAGCAAGCGGAGTGAATATTACTATATAAATAAAGGTATACTCCACTCTTCGAAAAAGGAATCTGTCCGTTAGCAAAATGACACTTTGCTTTTCTGACTGCCTGAGAATCGCGTATTTCGGACGGATGTTGGGAGTGATGGAAAAAATGAAGCGGTAAACGTCTTACTATCTTGTATTCAGTGGAATAGCGAAATGTTTACATTTGAAATAGAAGAGAATTAGACCGAAAACGGTGTTTTCGGAGGGTTTTCTTATTCGTTTGAGGGTTTTCTTCCCTCTTTTGCTCGACGAAAGTGCCTCTTTGCGGTGAGAAAGTCGATGTTTGGGTGCGCCAAAAGCAATGTTTTTCTGTCCGAAAAGTAATGTTATCCTTTGCAAGAAGCAATCTGAAGCCGGCTTACATACGTTTTTCTCCTCTGCGAGGATGCTTTTCCTCTTCTTTTTCATTCTATTTGGCGAGTTATGAATAATACTCATGATGGCTAAAGTAGAAAATCTGTGCCCAAATGAAACCGATTCTTTCGTTTTGGTGACACCTTGTCTGGTGGTTCTCCGTGAGACTGTTTGTCACACAATTCTTGGCATGAGATTTGTAGAATATTAAGCAACGGCGATGTGCACACGCTAAAAATGTGTATCTTTGCCCCGGATATAACCTAATATAAAGGAGATAATCAATGAACAGTCAATTTTCACAAAGAGTTTCAGACGTACTGACTTATAGCAAAGAAGAAGCCAATCGGCTGGGAAACAGCATCATCGGACCCGAACATCTGCTGCTCGGCATCTTGCGTGACGGCGGCGGAAAGGCTGTAGAAGTGCTGGAGAAACTCGATGCAAATCTGAATCAAATCAAGAAGCGTCTCGAAGACGAACTGAGAGATGTCGAAGACGATAATTTGCTGTCCGAAGGCGATATGTCCTTTTCGCCCACAGCAACACGCATACTTAAGATGAGTATGCTCGAAGCCCGTCTGCTGAAAAGCGAACAGGCCGATACGGAGCACTTGTTGCTGGCTATCCTGAAAGACGAGAGCAACATGGCTGCGACGGTGCTTAATGACGACTATGTAAGCTACCAGTCAGTATACGAAGTGCTTACTAAGAAGTCGACCAACCCTAATGCGGGTATGGGCTTTACCGAAGACGACGATGATGAGGAAGAAATGGACATGCCCCGTTCCGGACAAGACAACGGTCGCAATGCAGGTAGTTCGTCGTCGACGGCGCAAACCACGGCACGGAAGTCGGCTAACGATACTCCCGTACTCGATAATTTTGGTACGGACATTACCCGTGCTGCCGCCGAAGGCAAACTCGATCCCGTCGTAGGTCGTGAGCGCGAGATTGAACGTCTGGCCCAGATTTTAAGCCGTCGTAAGAAAAACAATCCCGTGCTGATAGGCGAGCCAGGTGTGGGCAAGTCGGCCATTGTCGAAGGTCTGGCGTTGCGCATCAATCAGAAGAAGGTGTCGCGTGTCCTCTTCGATAAGCGTGTCGTTATGCTCGACATGTCTAGCGTGGTGGCCGGTACCAAATACCGCGGTCAGTTTGAAGAGCGCATCCGTTCCATTATCAACGAGTTGCAGAAGAATCCGGATGTCATCCTCTTCATCGACGAGATCCACACCATTGTCGGTGCGGGAGCTGCCGCAGGAAGCATGGATGCCGCCAATATGCTGAAGCCGGCACTGGCTCGTGGCGAGATACAGTGCATCGGCGCTACTACGTTGGACGAATACCGCAAGAGCATCGAGAAAGACGGAGCTTTGGAGCGTCGTTTCCAGAAAGTAATGGTAGAGCCTACCACAGCCGAGGAAACCCTTCAGATATTGAAGAACATCAAGGATAAGTACGAAGACCATCACAACGTCACCTATACTGACGAAGCCTTGGAAGCATGTGTCAAGTTGACAGCCCGCTATATCAGCGACCGCAATTTCCCTGACAAGGCCATCGATGCCCTCGATGAAGCCGGTTCGCGTGTGCATCTGACCAATATCAACGCTCCAAAGGAGATTGAAGAACAGGAAAAACTGATAGAAGAAGCCCGAATACAGAAAGGCGAAGCCGTGAAGTCGCAGAACTTTGAGCTGGCTGCCAGCTATCGCGATCGCGAGAAAGAGCTTTCGGCTCAACTGGAGTCGATGAAAGCCGACTGGGAAGCTCATCTGAAAGATCACCGTCAGACGGTGGGCGAAGAAGAGATAGCCAACGTCGTGTCAATGATGTCGGGCGTGCCCGTGCAACGTATGGCGCAGGCCGAAGGATTGAAACTGGCTGGTATGAAGGAAGCTCTTCAGTCGAAAGTCATTGCGCAAGACGTCGCCATCGACAAACTGGTGAAGGCTATCCTGCGTAGCCGTGTAGGCCTGAAAGATCCTAACCGTCCCATTGGTACCTTCATGTTCCTAGGACCTACAGGTGTGGGTAAAACTCACTTGGCCAAGCAGTTGGCACGTTATATGTTCGGCTCGGACGATGCACTGATACGTATCGACATGAGCGAATATATGGAGAAGTATACCGTGTCGCGCATGATTGGTGCCGCTCCCGGATATGTAGGCTACGAGGAAGGCGGGCAGCTGACCGAAAAGGTGCGTCGCAAACCCTACTCCATCATCCTGCTGGATGAAATCGAGAAGGCACATCCCGATGTGTTCAATATTCTGTTGCAAGTGCTCGACGAAGGGCGCTTGACCGATAACGTAGGCCGTACGATCGACTTCAAGAATACCGTTATCATCCTGACTTCCAACATTGGAACCCGTCAGCTGAAGGAGTTTGGCCGTGGTGTCGGATTTGCCGCACAGAATCGTACAGACGATAAGGAATACTCACGTGGCGTTATTCAGAAGGCGTTGAACAAGACCTTCTCGCCCGAGTTCCTGAACCGTCTTGACGAGATTATAACTTTCGACCAACTGTCGCTCGATGCCATCACACGCATCGTAGATATAGAGCTGAAGGGCCTCTACGAACGGTTGGAAGCCATTGGATACCACCTTGACGTGGACGACGAAGCCAAGAAATTCCTGGCCAAGAAAGGCTACGACGTACAGTTCGGAGCCCGTCCGTTGAAGCGTGCCATTCAGACTTATCTGGAAGACAGTTTGTCCGAGCTGATTGTTTCGGGCGAAGCACAGACTGGTGATACTATCCGTGTCACATGGGATGCCGGCAAAGATGAGCTGAAGATGCAAAAGGCTTGACAGAATTTCTATCTCATACAGACAAAATGTCAGTTCCTGCGGGACTGGCATTTTTTTTGTTTTCATTTGGGCAAAGAATAAAAAGTAAAACCTAAAATATCCTATTATTATGCAGAAAGGAAACATTGGGGTAACAACCGAAAACATATTCCCCGTTATTAAAAAGTTCTTGTACAGCGATCACGAGATATTCTTGCGTGAATTAGTATCCAATGCGGTAGATGCTACCCAAAAGCTGAAAACCCTCGCATCCATCGGCGAGTATAAAGGCGAACTGGGCGATTTGACCATTCACGTCACACTGGGTAAAGATACTATTACCGTATCCGACCGTGGTTTGGGACTTACTGCCGAAGAGATAGACAAGTATATCAATCAGATAGCTTTTTCAGGAGCCAACGACTTCCTGGAGAAATACAAGAACGACGCCAATGCCATCATCGGTCATTTCGGATTGGGTTTCTATTCAGCTTTCATGGTAGCCAAGAAGGTAGAAATCATCACCAAGTCGTGCAAGGAAGGAGCTCAGGCAGTGAAGTGGACTTGCGACGGAAGTCCTGAGTTTACCATTGAAGATTGCGACAAGGCCGACCGTGGTACCGACATCGTGCTCTATATCGACGATGATTGCAAGGAATTCCTCGAAGAGTCACGCATCTCCACCCTGCTGAAGAAATACTGTAGCTTCTTGCCCGTACCCGTTGCTTTTGGCAAAAAGAAAGAATGGAAAGACGGCAAGCAGGTAGAAACTGCCGAGGATAACATTATCAACGAGACTACTCCGCTGTGGACGCGTAAGCCCAGCGAACTGAAGGACGAAGATTATAAGGCGTTCTATCGCGATCTTTATCCGATGTCCGATGAACCGTTGTTCTGGATTCACCTGAATGTAGACTATCCGTTCCATCTGACCGGTGTGCTCTACTTCCCGAAGGTAAAGAGCAATATCGAACTGACTAAGAATAAGATACAGCTCTACTGCAATCAGGTGTATGTAACCGATTCTGTCGAAGGCATCGTGCCCGACTTCCTGACTCTGCTTCATGGTGTGCTCGATTCTCCGGATATTCCGTTGAACGTATCGCGTTCGTATCTGCAGAGCGATTCCAATGTGAAGAAGATTTCTACCTATATCACCAAGAAGGTATCCGACCGTCTGCAATCTATCTTCAAGAACGACCGCAAGCAGTTCGAAGAAAAGTGGAACGATCTGAAGATCTTCATCAACTACGGTATGCTGACTCAGGAAGATTTCTACGACAGAGCCAAAGATTTCGCCCTTTTCATCGATACCGATTCCAAGTACTATACGTTCGATGAGTATAAGACGTTGATCAAAGACAATCAGACAGACAAGGACGGCAATCTGATCTATCTGTATGCCAACAACAAGGACGAGCAATACAGCTACATTGAAGCCGCTAAGAACAAAGGCTATAATGTGCTACTGATGGACGGTCAGTTGGACATTGCCGTAGTAGGTATGTTGGAGCAAAAACTGGAAAAAGCACGCTTTACCCGTGTAGACAGCGACGTGATTGACAATCTGATTGTGAAGGAAGACAAGAAAGCCGAAGTGCTCGAAGGAGCTAAGCAGGAGGCTCTTGCACACTTGTTCAAGAGTCAGCTGCCTACGATTGAGAAGGCTGACTTCCACGTTTCCGCTCAGGCGTTGGGCGAAAATGTAGCACCGGTGATGATCACACAGAGCGAATATATGCGCCGTATGAAGGAAATGGCTAATATCCAAGCTGGAATGAGTTTCTATGGAGAAATGCCAGACATGTTCAATCTGGTGCTCAATGCTGATCATCCGCTGGTTAAGGAAGTGTTGGCTGGTGAAGAAGCTGCCTGTGGTGCAGAAATCGCTTCGCTTCAGAAGGAAATGGACGAAGTTCATAACCGCCGGACAGAGTTGAAGAAAGCTCAGGAAGGTAAGAAGGACGAGGAAATTCCTACAGCAGAGAAAGACGAAGTGAACGAACTCGATAAAAAGTGGGAAGAACTGAAGAAGCAGAAAGAGAATATTTGGGCCGGATATGCTTCAACGAACAAAGTTATCCGCCAGCTTATCGATTTGGCTTTGCTTCAGAATGGTATGCTGAAAGGTGCTTCGCTGAACGACTTTGTCAAGAGAAGCCTGGAACTCATTAAGTAATCATTCTTTTTCTACCAGATATATGGAGGATGTGTTTCCTATGGAAATGCATCCTCTTTTTTGTGTATGGAGTTTGCTGCTCATACCAGTGGAAAATATGGTCTACAGATCTCCTTTTGTGCGCTTTATTGAAAAACGTGGTTGTATAGTTTTGAGTGTTATCAGAGTTTTTTATATGTTTGTATATGATTTGCCGGATGTTGCGTATCTGTTTGTAGGTAAGGTTTTCCGGATGCATCCTGAAACAGTCGGACTATCGGTATGAAAGAATGTATGAATAACTATAAATTTGTTGTATATGAAGTTTGTATCATGGAATGTAAACGGGCTGCGTGCCTGTAACGATAAAGGGTTTGGAGATGCTTTCAAGCGGTTGGATGCCGATTTCTTCTGTCTGCAGGAAACCAAAATGCAGGAAGGACAATTGGACTTGCAGTTCGAGGGTTATACTTCCTATTGGAATTATGCAGAAAAGAAAGGCTATTCGGGAACGGCTATCTTTACCCGCCATACTCCGATACAGGTTACGAAAGGCATTGATATTGAGCATCATGACAAGGAAGGACGTGTCATCACGCTTGAAATGCCCGATTTTTATCTGGTTACCGTGTATACTCCCAATTCGCAGGACGAACTCCGGCGGCTTGATTATCGTATGACGTGGGAAGATGATTTCCGGAATTACCTTCTTTCGCTTGATGCCCGTAAGCCGGTTGTCGTATGTGGTGATTTGAATGTGGCCCACAAGGAAATAGACCTTAAAAATCCGAAGACCAATCGCCGCAATGCAGGTTTCACTGACGAAGAACGGGAAAAATTTTCCGTTTTGCTGGAATCTGGTTTTACCGATACGTTCCGCTATTTCTATCCGGAGCAAAAAGATATCTATTCGTGGTGGTCTTACCGTTTTCGTGCCCGTGAAAAGAATGCGGGGTGGCGTATTGACTATTTTCTGACTTCCAACCGTCTGCAACCGTTGCTGAAAGATGCAAAAATACATACCGATATATATGGTTCCGATCATTGTCCGGTAGAAGTTGATATTGATTTTTAGTATCTTTTTTCGGGTGCATTGCTAAAAAGCGCGATGAAATCGTGCTTTTTAGTAGACTATTTTTTATATTTGAGCATTAATCTCATATCTATGAACTCATTAGTCGGTTGTAAACCATGAAAAGATATTTGTTGCTTTTGGTATTGGCATTGTGCTGTTTTCACATAGCGCAGGCTCAGAAAGTTGGGCTTGTGTTAAGTGGTGGTGGTGCTAAAGGCATGACTCATATCGGTATTATCCGAGCTTTGGAAGAAAACAATATTCCCATCGACTATATCGCAGGAACTTCCATGGGAGCTATTGTCGGTTCTTTATATGCCATGGGATATTCGCCCGATGACATGGAGGCGCTTTTGCGTTCTCCCGACTTTAAACGCTGGTATTCCGGGCAGGTGGAACCTCAGTATGAATATTATTTTAAGAAAGGACGGCCTACGCCGGAGTTTCTTAATATCCGTTTTGCTTTTAGGGATTCATTGCGTGCCAAGTCGTTAAGACTGCCTACCAGTATGGTCAATCCTATACAGATGAACTTGGTCTTCGTAGAGCTTTTTGCACGTTCTACGGCGGCGTGTCATGGCAACTTTGACGATTTGTTTGTTCCTTTTCGCTGTATAGCTTCCGATGTATACAATAAGAAGCCTCTGGTGATGCGTAATGGAGATTTGGGCGATGCTGTCAGGGCCTCTATGAGCTTTCCGTTTGTGTTCAAGCCGATCGAAATAGACAGCATACTGGCTTATGATGGCGGTATTTATAATAATTTCCCTACAGATGTGATGCGTGAGGATTTCCATCCTGATGTGATCATCGGCAGCGTGGTAGCTGCGAATCCCAGTAAACCGAATGAAAACGATCTGATGAGCCAGATTGAAAATATGGTGATGCAAAAGACCGACTATTCCATTCCGGATTCGTTGGGCATAGTGATGACTTTCAAATACGATGATGTCAGTTTACTGGACTTTGACCGCTTGGACGAGTTGCATGATATCGGCTATAACCGTACGATGAGTATCATGGACTCCATAAAAAGCCGCATTCATCGACGGGCAAATGCTGACAACGTGCGTCTGCGGCGAATGGTATATCGGAGTAATCTTCCGCAATTTCGTTTCCGTGACATTTATATTGAAGGTGCCAATGCGCAGCAGCAGGCCTATATAAAAAAGGAATTTCATGACGATCCTCATGAAGTGTTTACTTATGAGGATTTGAAACGGGGATATTTCCGCTTGCTGGCCGATAACATGATTTCGGAAATCATACCTCATGCGGTTTACGATCCGCAAACAGACCTTTATTCCCTCCGGTTAAAGGTAAAGATGGAAGATAACTTTTCGGTGCGCATTGGTGGAAGCGTATCTACTACCAGTTCCAATCAGATTTATTTGGGAGTGGGTTATCAGAACTTGAATTATTATTCGAAGGAAGTGACGATTGACGGGCAGATAGGAAAAATCTACAATAATGCCCAGTTTATGGCTCGGTTCGATTTGCCGACACGTGTGCCTACTTCTTATCGTCTGATCGGTTCGATCAGTACATTTGATTATTATAAAAAGGATAAACTGTTTTCGAGGCACGATATTCCTTCATTTAATTCGAAAGACGAGCGTTTCCTGAAACTGATGGTTTCCTTGCCCTTTCTTGCCAACAAACGGGCTGAATTTAGCTTTGGAATAGGAAAACTGGAGGATAATTACTTCCAGTCGAATGTGATCGATTTTGAGAAGGATCGTTCGGATCAAAGTATGTATCGTTTGTTGGGAGGGGCTATAGGCTTTTATGGGAGTACGCTTAATGCCAGGCAATATGCTACGAAAGGCTATTATGAAAAATTGATTGCACAGATTTTCACCGGAAAGGAAAAGTTCATTCCTGGAAATTCTCCGGAAACGGCTACGTGGAAAGAAAGGCAGTCGTGGCTTCAGATTTCTTATATGAAAGAAGCCTACCATACCATGAGCCCGAAGTTTACCTTAGGCTGGATGGCCGAGGCTGTTTATTCTTCGAAGAATTTTTCGGAGAACTATACGGCTACCATGATGCAGGCATGCGATTTTTCGCCTACTCCACACAGCGAATTGATGTATAACGAAGCTTTTCGCGCCAATCAGTACATAGCGGCAGGTATTAAGCCGATATATGTATTGAATGATATGTTTCAGGTTCGCACCGAATTTTATGGATTTGTGCCAATTTTCCCCATTAAGAAGAACTCTTTTAATAAGGCATATTATGGAAAAGTATTCAGTCGCTTCGAATATTTGGGAGAATTGTCCGTCGTATGCCATTTGCCCTTTGGAGCTATTTCAGTATACGTAAATCACTATAGTTCACCGAGAAAGGAGTGGAATGTAGGTATTACGTTAGGATGGCAGTTATTCAATTATAGGTTTATTGAATGATTTTTTTTTAAAAAAATAGGAGAATTGTTTGCTAATTCAAAAATATGCTGTATCTTTGCACCCGTTAAACAAAGAGGCCGCGTAGCTCAACTGAATAGAGTAGCTGACTACGGATCAGCCGGTTACAGGTTTGAATCCTGTCGCGGTCACAAGTTTTCATAATAATAGAAGGTCGCGTAGCTCAACTGAATAGAGTAGCTGACTACGGATCAGCCGGTTACAGGTTTGAATCCTGTCGCGATCACAGAGAACCCCTGCAAGAGATTTGTCGGGGTTTTTTGTTTATATCCACAGATCTCCACTTATGCGTGATTTATTTCCTAGTTAGCTAATATTTTTTTCTAACTGGGAAAAAATATTTTCCTAACTGGGCAGAATTTGCTGGCTATTTGTTTGAGGATTATGAGGTGAGATAAAATAAAAAATGGAGTAGAAAGCTATCCACATTCTTTCTACTCCATTTTTTTTGTTTTCTTTGCTATTGTGATATCAGCATTTGATGTTTAACTCATTCAGGATGTTGCGTATGGCTTCGAACGTGGTGATTCGCGTTGGAACTAGCGGGAGGCGCAATTTGTTTTCGATCATGCCCATGGCGTTTAGCATCGCTTTTACTCCTGCAGGATTACCGTCGACAAACAACAACTTGAAAAGTTCGGCAAATTTATGATGAATCGTCAGTGCATTGGCATAATCACCCTGCAAGGCCAGGCGTACCATGCGGCTGAATTCGCGCGGAAAGGCATTTCCGATGACCGATATGATGCCGACAGCCCCTAAGGTGATCAGAGGGAAGGTCATGCCGTCATCGCCCGAAATAACGTCAAAATTTGCGGGTTTGTTCTTGATGATGTCGTCCATTTGGGTGATGTCGCCCGAAGCTTCTTTTATGGCGATGACATTCTTGAAATCGCGTGCAATGCGCAAAGTGGTTTCGGCTTTCATGTTGACCCCTGTACGTCCGGGTACGTTATAAAGTACGATCGGGAGCTCCGTAGCTTCGGCAATGGCTTTATAATGCTGATATATGCCTTCCTGCGATGGCTTGTTGTAGTATGGTACCACAGACAAAATAGCATCTACACCTGTAAAATCGTCGTTTTTCAACGTTTCTACCACGGCGCGTGTATTATTTCCGCCTACTCCCAGCAAGATTGGGATTCGGCCGTTCACGCGTTCGATGACTTTTTTCTTAATGGTTCTTTTTTCGTCTTCGGTCAGCGTGGGAGTTTCAGCCGTTGTGCCGAGTACGCACAGAAAATCGGCATTGTTTTGCAGCAAGTAATCTACCATACGCATCAGTGCGTCGTAGTCTACGCTTTCATCCTCTTTGAACGGAGTAATCAGTGCTACTCCCATTCCTTTCAATCTTGTCTGTATCATGAGTTTTATAAGTATGTCTTAATGATTCGCAAAAGTACGATTTTTTTCGATTTAGCCTACAAATATAACCATTAAAAAAGTTTTCACTAGAAAAATGTTAGGAAATAAGTTTCAAAAACTCGTCTTCGTTCATTATCTTTATACCTAGTTTCTGGGCTTTTTCGAGTTTGGCAGGCCCCATATTGTCGCCAGCCAGGATAAAGGAAGTCTTCGAAGAGATGCTTCCGGAATTTTTTCCTCCGTTTTTCTCGATCAGGGCTTTGTATTCATCGCGTGAGTGATGCTGGAATACTCCGCTGATCACGATGGATTGTCCGCTCAGCTTATCGGTATATCCGCTCAGGTCTTCTTCGCTTCTCGAAAACTGGAGTCCGGCCTCTTTCAGCCGTTCTACCAGCTGACGGTTCGAAGCGTTGGCAAAGTAGCTGACGATGCTTTGCGCTATTTTTTCTCCGATTTCATCGATATTTGTCAGAGTGGCCATATCGGCTTGTTCCAGTTCTTCGATATTGGCAAACGACTTGGCAATCTTTTTGGCTACGGTTTCGCCGACAAATCGGATACCCAAAGCGAAAAGTACCCTTTCGAAAGGCACCTCTTTACTGCTGGCAATTCCTTTGATTATGTTATCGGCAGACTTTTCTCCCATTCGTTCCAGGTCTTTTATGTCGTCGGCTGTAAGTGTATACAGGTCGGCAGCATTCGCTATCAGTCCTTTACGATAGAACATGTCTACTGTTTCAGGTCCCAGGCCGTCAATGTTCATGGCCCGGCGGCTGATGAAATGCTCTATTTTTCCTTTGATTTGCGGAGGACATGCCGTTTCGTTCGGGCAGTAATGGGCGGCTTCTCCTTCGTAGCGTATCAGCTGGCTTCCACACTCCGGACAGCGGGTGATGAATTTGACCTTTTCGCCTATCAGCATAGTACGGGCTTCTTTGTCTACCCCGGTTATTTTAGGGATGATTTCTCCTCCTTTTTCTACATAGACCATGTCGCCTATGTGCAGGTCCAGGCCTTCGATGATGTCAGCGTTGTGGAGGGAGGCACGTTTGACGATGGTACCGGACAGCTGAACGGGGTCCAGGTTGGCAACAGGAGTGATGGCTCCGGTTCTTCCTACCTGATAAGTCACTTTGTTCAGTCGGGTCAGGGCACGCTCTGCCTGAAATTTGTATGCAATGGCCCATCGGGGTGACTTGGCGGTATATCCCAAATTCTTTTGCTGTCTCAGACTGTTTACTTTCAGCACAATGCCATCTGTCGCTACGGGCAGGTTTTTACGTTCCGTATCCCAATAGTTGATATAGTCCATAACCTCTTGTAAGGTATGTGCTTTTTTCATGTGTTCCGATATCTTGAACCCCCATTGCGCGGCAGTTTGCAGGTTTTCGTAATGCCCGTCGCACGGCAGATTCTCGCCAAGCAGGTAATATAAGTACGAATCGAGTTTGCGCGAGGCTACGATAGCGGAGTTTTGCAGTTTTAAAGTGCCCGAAGCCGCATTTCTCGGATTGGCAAATAGCGGCTCTTCGCGCGCTTCTTTTTCCCGGTTCAGCTCTTCAAAAACAACCCAAGGCATCAATATCTCACCTCTGATTTCGAAAGAAGGAGGATAATTGCCGTGTAATACCAGAGGTATACAGCGTATGGTCTTTACATTGTCCGTTACGTCATCTCCTTTTTCTCCGTCTCCCCGGGTGACTGCGCGTATCAGTTTTCCATCCTCGTAAGTCAGCGATATGGAAGTGCCGTCATATTTAAGTTCGCAGCAGATCTCGAAATCTTCGTTCAGGGCTTTCTTAACCCGTTCGTAGAATTCGGCAACTTCGCTTTCCGAATAGGTGTTCCCCAAAGAAAGCATAGGGTATTTGTGGGCTACCTGGGTAAAGTTTTTGTTGATATCGCTTCCGACGCGCATGGTAGGAGAATTTTCATCCTGATATTCAGGGTGTTCTTTCTCAAGATCCTGTAATTCGCGCATCATGTCGTCGAATTGTTTATCTGATATTTCGGGAGCGTTCAGCACGTAGTAATTGTAATTGTGCCTGTGCAGCTCGGCACGCAGTTCCTCTATTCTTTCTTTTATATTCATAATATATCTGGTTCGATTGTCTGAATGCAAAAATAGCGGTTTCTCTGCGAATATTCTTACTTTTGTTGCGTGAAAATAGAACTTGCTGTATTTTTGCAAAAAATCAAGTAATATGCGTATAGACATTATCACAGTTCTGCCGGAAATGATTGAAGGATTCTTCAATTGTTCGATTATGAAGCGTGCTCAGAACAAGGGACTCGCGGAAATATGTATTCATAATCTGCGTGATTATACTGAAGACAAATATCGCCGTGTGGATGATTATCCTTTCGGAGGATTTGCTGGAATGGTTATGAAGATAGAGCCTATTGAGCGTTGCATCAATAGCCTGAAAGCAGAACGAAACTATGATGAAGTAATATTTACCACCCCGGATGGGGAAAAGTTTTGTCAGCCTATGGCTAATACGCTGTCGCTGGCGCAAAACCTCATTATCCTTTGCGGTCACTTTAAGGGCATCGACTATCGTATCCGCGAGCACCTTATTACGAAGGAAGTCAGCATAGGAGATTATGTGCTTACTGGAGGCGAACTGGCTGCGGCTGTTATGGCCGATGCGATTGTGCGTATTATTCCCGGCGTTATATCAGACGAACAATCTGCTCTGTCCGATTCGTTTCAGGATAATTTGCTGGCTGCACCTGTGTATACCCGCCCTGCTGATTATAAAGGATGGAAGGTTCCTGAAATTTTACTTTCGGGCCATGAGGCTAAAATAAAGGAATGGGAGCTACAACAGTCTTTGGAACGTACCAGAAGACTTCGTCCTGACTTGCTGGGGGAATAGAGAATCAACCTGGAAACAGAAATAAAAGTTGTATGAAAACAAGAAAAGAGGACTTTCGTTGAAATCTCCTCTTTTCTTGTTTTTGTATGCGAAGGATGTGCTGTTGTAATCTATTACACCTCAAGCGCACCGATAATATCGCGTACGGAACTGAATTTATGTCTTTCCAAGTAGTCGTTGATACCTTCGGCAACTTTGATGGTGACAGTAGGATCAATGAAGTTTGCAGTACCGATTTGTATAGCAGAGGCTCCAGCTAGCATAAATTCTACAGCGTCTTTCCAGTTCATGATTCCTCCTAAACCAATGACAGGTATTTTTACTGCTTTGGCAACTTGCCATACCATGCGCAGGGCAATGGGTTTGACTGCTGCTCCTGACATACCGCCTGTAATGGTAGAGAGTATGGGGCGTCTTTTTTCGGCATCGATAGCCATTCCAAGCAGAGTATTGATCAATGAAACGCTGTCGGCACCTGCTCCTTCGGCAGCTCGGGCTATTTCGGTAATGTCGGTGACATTGGGAGACAGTTTCACAATAAGCGTTTTTTTATAGACCGAGCGTACGGCTTTTACCACCTCTTCAGCGCCTTTGCTTGTTACGCCAAAAGACATTCCTCCTTGTTTTACGTTCGGGCAGGAGATGTTTAATTCAATGGCAGGAATTTTGTCAAGTTCGTTAATGATAGAAGCGGTTTCGGCATAATCTTCGACAGTTGCTCCCGACACATTAACAATCATATTGGTCTGGATATCTTTTATTCTGGGATAGATGTGTTCAACAAAGTAATGGACACCCTTATTTTGCAGTCCCACAGCGTTTAACATGCCTGAAGGGGTTTCTGCCATACGGGGATATGGGTTTCCTTCACGTTTGTGAAGAGTGGTTCCTTTTACAATAATACCCCCTATTCGCGCTATATCTATAAAGTCTGCAAACTCCTCACCGTATCCAAATGTTCCGGATGCTGTCATTACCGGATTTTTCATTTGTAATTCACCGATATTTACACTTAAATCTGCCATAATAATCTATTTATATTAAAAACCGGACCTTCTTTACATACGCATAAATGCCCTTCTGTGGTGTTTTCTACACAGCACAAGCAGGCGCCTAAACCACAAGCCATCATGTTTTCCAATGAGACTTCGCAGTTGATACCTTTGCTTTTGGCATATTTGGCTACAGCTATCATCATTGGCTTGGGCCCGCAAGTATAAATCTGTTCAAAGTCTATTTGGTTTAAAATGGAATGCTGTGTTACATATCCCTTTTCGCCATGGCTGCCATCTTCTGTAGTGGTGTAGACAGGACCGTATTGGGCAAATTGCTCCAGTTGGAGCAGATCTTTACTGCTTCTGGCACCTAAAAGGAAGGTGGGTTTGTGGCCGTTTTTAGCCAGTTGCTCTCCCAGGTAAAGCATGGGGGCAGTTCCTACACCTCCACCTACCAATAACAGCTTGTCAGAAGCTTTTTGAGGCATTGTAAAGCCATTTCCCAAGGGAAGTACAACATTGATCGTATCACCTGTTTTTGCCTCTCCTAAACGCTTAGTTCCGTCTCCGACTAATTGAACCAGGAACCATACTTCGTTGCGGGAAGTATCTACATAATTGATGGATATTGGCCGGCGCAAAAAAGTAGTGGGTGATCCGTCTACTCGAATTTCTGCAAATTGCCCAGGGCGCATCTCCGGAAGAGGAGAAGATGAGGTCAATTTTAGTAAAGCGTAATTTGTATGCAGTCTGATGTTTTCTGCTACAATAAGATCTAAAATGTATTTTTTCATATTCAATTAAGAGATATTTATCTTCGTGTGGCAAAGATACGCCAATTTATGGAAATAGGCATTTTTACAGATTATTTTTCGGGTTTGAATATTTCGTAAGTATTATCGTCGAAGAAAATTCTTATTTCCGTTATTTTCTTTGCAGGCTTTTCTTTATAGATAACCTCTTGTCTAACAATGCTATTAGGACTGTTCTGAGGCGTTCCTAATGCGATTTCCTTGCGATTTTCAGTTTTGTCTGTCCCATTGGACGGATTTTCTGCATTCTCAGCAAATAAGGGATAGTCGAAATCCGGGCAACTAGCAGTGGAGTAAGATGAGTCTTTGCTCATTTCTCCATTACCTGTCAGTAGCCACTCTAAATTAATATCGCTATAACGTTGGTGAAGGCGAAGGATAACTTCGGTACTTGGATATTTGTTGCGTTCTCCCAATATGTGTGAAATGGTGGCTTGGGCTACGCCGATGCTCTCGGCAAAGGCACCAGCCGTTAATTTCTCACGGTCCATAATCATTTTTAATCGGTCCTTTATGCTCATACCATATATTATTATGAATGTATTTTTGTATTTTATGGATTACAAAGATAAAGTATTAAAATTACAATAGCAAATATATTTTTGTAAATACAGTATTATACATAAGTAATGGAATTATTTCGTTTGTTATATATACGATTGTAATAACCCTGTTTATATGTTAATCTTTTAGTTTATAATTCATATATAAATAAATGATATGCAGTTGATTATCGTATCGTATTATGGCTTATTTATTCTATTAACTGGTTATTATTATATATCAGTTATATTTTATTTAAATTTTCACAATAGATAATCCTTCTAATCTACTGATTCTATTGATATTGATTTTATTATAGATATGAATATGTATTCTATTGACTCATACATATTATATTTGTGATTAAGTGCTATACTTTTGGAATGGTATGTACGATGATTAAGATTTATGTATTTTGGGAATATTATTTATAGTATTTAAGTATTATTATAAATGTAATATTCGTGATTTACTTTATTGAATATTACAATTGAAAAGAATCTGTGAAGTTAAACCTTCTCTAATTATGCTAACACCTAGGTTTAAACAAAGAAAATCTGGTTAAACCTAAAATTTGGGGCTTAATTTTACCGGATATGTGATCGGGGTGCAAATTTGTGATTCTAAAAAGCTTTATTTGGCTATAATCTGTTGAAAAACAGAATAATATATCCGATTTCCTATTTATAAATAACTTCGCTTTTAGAAAATAATGGCTTTGAGCATGAATTAATAATAGGAATGAATGGTAGAAGAGGAAAAAGTGAAGTTGCCGTTAATGAATCTTGTGAATAGTCGGAAAAAACTATTATAAAGAAATAGATCCCCTAAGGGGACTTATAAGCTTTGCCGACTATTCACTTCTTATTTGCAGCTTGCTGAGATTGTAAGTAGTGCAGATAATATGTAAACGAAAGATGTTACAGACTATTGTTATAGCAAATAAGTATAAGGATATTTTATTCTTTTTAGTGTAGTATTTTGAAAACTAATTCTCGAAGAAGCTCACTATCTGTCAATGATGAGTTACCAATACCTTTTGATTTGGCATCAGTATACCTGATCTCCCCTATGATTTGCATTGTCTTTACGCCACTGTATCGTTTCATGGCAGTTTGGTATTCCCTGGCTTGCCATGGACTTTTCAATCCCAGGAAAGAGGCAATTCCCTGTTCAGATTTTTCTGGTGCATAATAGGCTAGCATGAGGTTTGAATAAAAGCCAAAAAGTAAAGATAAGGTCATCTGTAATGGATTGGTTTTAGGATTTTTCTCAAAATAGTTTATTATCTGATTAGCTTTTAGAACATTCCTTTCTACCAAAGCACTTCGAAGTTCAAAGTTATTATAGTCTTTGCTTATGCCTATGTTACGTTCAATTTGCTCTGGGGTGACACGGGTCTGCCCTTTAGGGAGTGTAATGATTAATTTTTCCAGTTCTCCTGTCAGCCGACTAAGGTCTGTACCCACAAAGTCGGCTAACATAGAAGTGGCTTTAGGCTCCAGATCTACCCCTTTACGTTTCATGTAGGAAGTGATAAATGCCGGAAGTTGGGCCTCTTTTAGCTTCTTTGATTCGAACAAGATGCCCACTTTCTCTATTTCAGCAGCTAATTTTTTCCTTCGGTCCAGTACTCCATGTTTGTGGCACATGACCAGTATGGTGGATCTAAGAGGCTTTTGCAGGTAATAGGAAAGTTCGTCTATATTGCGAATCGATTGAGCTTCTTTCACTATAACGACCTGGTGTTCTGACATCATAGGATATCGCTTGGCTGCATTGATGACTGTAGCGATATCTACGTCTGCACCATAAACTACAGAAAGGTTGAATTCCTTTTCCGTATCAGTCAGAACATTGTCCATGATATAATCAGAGATGAGGTCAATATAGTATGCCTCTTCCCCCATCAGATAATAGATAGGACGATACTGTTTTGAGCGTAGTTCTCTTAAAATATCATCACATGTTATCTCTTGTTTTGTCATATAAATGGAGTGGTTTTACCAGTCGAATTTCAGATGTTTTACGGTTTTTTTCTCATCGATAATCATACGTAAAGACTCTATTCCGATACCTACATGTTCTGCTACGTAGTTCTGGGTTACGAGATTGTCGCTTTTTTCTGTTTTGACACCTTCCGGAATCATAGGCTGATCGGAAACCAGAAGCAGAGCACCAGTAGGAATGTGGTTAGCAAATCCACAGCTGAATAAGGTTGCGGTTTCCATATCGACGGCCATTGCTCTAGTTTTCTTCAGATACTCTTTGAAGGCGTCGTCGTGCTCCCAGATTCGTCGGTTAGTAGTATAAACGGTGCCGGTCCAGTAATCGCGGCCATAGTCACGAATAGCAGATGAAACGGCACGCTGTAGCATAAATGCAGGCAGTGACGGCACTTCTGGAGGAAAATAATCATTGGAGGTACCTTCGCCACGAATTGCGGCAATGGGAAGAATAAGGTCACCAATTTTATTTTTACGGTCAATTCCTCCGCATTTCCCCAAAAACAGGCATGCTTTGGGATGAATAGCACTTAATAAATCCATGATAATTGCCGCATTGGGACTTCCCATTCCAAAGTTTACTATCGTTATGCCTTCAGCTCTTGCTGATATCATATTGGCATCTCTTCCTAAGATTGGTACATTAAACTTTTCGGCAAAGATTTCTACATACTTATTGAAATTAGTCAGCAATATATACTCATCAAAATCTTCCAGACTACGTTTTGTGTAACGAGGTAACCAATTAGCTACAATTTCTTCCTTTGTTTTCATAAGATTTCATTATTTTTGCACCTTCTAATAAGGATGCATCTATTATTAAATTCACAAATGTAGTAAATGTTATCGTTAAATTTGCCAGCATTCGATGCTAAAATTATCGTAAAAGATGGGAAAAAGGCTATTTTCGACATAATACGTCGCCGATATGTAGCATTGACACCAGAAGAATGGGTTCGCCAGCATTTTGTTCACTTCCTGTTGACTTATAAAGGATATCCGCAGGCTTTAATGGCTAATGAAGTACAGTTGCAATTGAATGGGACAAGAAAACGTTGTGATACTGTGCTTTATCGTCGCGATCTTAGTGCACAGATGATTGTAGAATATAAAGCACCGGATGTAGTGATTACACAAGCTGTATTCAATCAGATAACGCGCTACAATATGGTGCTTAAGGTAGATTATCTGGTGGTAAGCAACGGTATACAACATTATTGTTGTCGTATGGATTACGAGCGGAATACTTATACCTTTTTGCAGGACATACCGGATTACCGGTTGTTATAGCGTGTATTCAGTTCGTCGTAAATCAGTCTTGAGATGAATGCAATGATAGAAGCGTTTTCTTGATCGGTTTCGTATGAGTTCATCACGAAGATTGCAATGTAATATTTCACTCCGCAAGGTAGCGTGACGAAGCCCAGATCATTGTCTGCAAGCTTCATTCCGTTTGGGTTCCGATCGGACGAACCGGTCTTATGCCCTACTTGAGTGCAGGGAGGTAATAGGCCTTTTAACTTATCTGTGCCAGTAGTTGTACCCAGCATGATTTCTGTGAGAAACTCTTTGTAATTGTTGGCAAACAGCGTTTTTGTATCTGCAATGAAAAGCAGCCGGGTTGCTTCTGACGGGTAACTCCAATTGTTATAAGGCGCCTTTTCCGGATCCTGATGCATGGTGTTTTCTGTTTCCGAAAGATGGAAATTCTTGATACCCAGCTTTCTTATGTAGCTATCTACTTTTGAGATGCCTCCTGCATAATCTATTAAAATGTCACAGGCGTTGTTGTCACTGAGCGAGACACTGTATTTCAATAAGTCACGTAGTGAGATATTGATGTCCTGATTGGGGTATTTGTCTCGTAAGGGACTATAGGTATTCTTCTGTAGCTGAGACGAGCTGATGTGCAAAATACTATCCAAAGGTGTGCCGGCATGATCCATTTTATCTAAAACGGCCAATGCTATATGAAATTTGAAAACACTAAGGAGCGGATAACGTAAATTGTTGTTATAGAGTAGCGTATCTCCCCTTTCCGTCAGAACGGAGACTCCTACCGTAGCTTTTTTGTTTTTCAGGAAGTCTGAAATTCTGGATTGTAATGTTGTGTTTTGTGCACAGAGAGTTGTTACACTAAACAAATAACTTACTAAAATGAATGTAGTTCTCAGTTTCATGGCGTTTCCTCATGAAAAAAAGTCCGATCTGTCTTTTGCAAAGTAATGCGGACAAATCGGACTTTTTTTATTCTTTTTTAATCAGCGTCAGCTATTTTTCTTCTGCTTCTTGTCGGCTTTTCCTTTACTGGCTCTTCTTTATGTTCAGGAGTTACTCCAGCCAGTTCGGGGTCTATCATGATGCGTCCGCAATATTCACATACAATGACTTTTTTGCGTGAGCGAATATCCAGTTGTCTCTGAGGCGGAATCTTATTGAAGCAACCGCCACATGCGTCACGTTGTACATAGACGATGCCCAGACCGTTGCGTGAATTCTTACGGATTCGTTTGAACGACTGAAGCAGACGAGGCTCTATTTTGGTTTCAAGGTCTTTAGCCTTATCTCTCAGTTTTTCTTCTTCCTGCTTGGTTTCAGAAATAATTTCGTCCAGCTCGTTCTTCTTTACTTCCAAGTCTTTCTTTCTTTCTTCCAGGGTGTTTGAGCTTTCTGCCTCTTCAGCAGTCTTTGCCTGTTCCTGTGCAGTAAACTCTTTGATTCTTTTTTCGCAGAGTTCGATTTCCAGTGTCTGGAATTCAATTTCTTTGGTCAGGAAATCATATTCCCGGTTATTGCGGACATTATCCTGTTGTTCTTTGTATTTTGCAACAGAAGCTTTAGCTGCCTCTATCTCAACTTTTTTGCCTGCTATAGAAGTCTTCAGTTCTGCAATTTCAGATTTAATTCTTTCGATACGAGTACTTAAACCTGCTATTTCATCCTCCAGATCCTGCACTTCTAACGGCAGTTCGCCTCTTAATGTTTTAATTTCGTCGATTTTGGACAAGGTTGTCTGTAGTTGGTACAACGTTTTCAACTTTTGTTCCACGGTCAGTTCTTGTGGATCTTTTTTTGCTTCTTTAGCCATTGCTTTACATGTATTTTATGGGATTTGTATTTACTTTAGTCATTTGTATGTCCAAAGTGGGAAACAAATCCCTGATTATTGTATAAAATATTTCTTTCGTATATTGTTCGCTCTCATAATGCCCTATTTCGGCCAGCAGTATTTCTGTGTCAAGGCCAAAATAGTCATGGTATTTTATTTCACCGGTAATGAAGACATCTGCCTGATTGCGTATGGCATGAGGGATTAAAAAGGATCCCGCACCACCACATAAAGCTACAGTCTGTATTTCCCTTCCTGTCAGTTTATTGTGTTTCAGACATCCCACTTCG
Organism: Bacteroides ndongoniae; assembly: GCF_900108345.1. Taxonomy (GTDB): domain Bacteria; phylum Bacteroidota; class Bacteroidia; order Bacteroidales; family Bacteroidaceae; genus Bacteroides; species Bacteroides ndongoniae. Next base: position 412,933 of record NZ_FNVV01000014.1, read on the forward strand.
AACGTTTTCTTTATCCTTTTCAGGAATTCCAGCTCTGTTTCAGGATGTTCCAGTTCTCCAATCAGACCTGAGCCAGCCTGTCCCCATGAGTTTTGCAGCGGGTACAGGTCGTAAGCAGGCTCTTCGTAAGGGTGTGCGTGAAGCAGCGCTTTGATTGCTTCTGCCTTTTTGTATGCAGGCAGCACAGTTTCTATCCGCACTTCCTTTTCGGTATGCAACTCTCCAATGTTTCCACAAAAGGGATGTGTACCCTCCGATGCACGGAAGGTGCCCTCTCCTACTACATTGTAACTGCATGAATCATAGTTGCCTATGCAGCCGCAACCTGCATCGAATAAAGCCTTTCGGACCGATTCTGCTTGCATCAGCGGTACGAATGTTACCAGCTTCAACAGAGAGTTTTCTTTCGGCAGCAGAATACGGGTGTTTTTTAATCCGATTTTCTCTGCTATTTTAAAATTGACTCCTTGCTGCAGATTATCCAGATTGGTATGGGCTGCATAGATGACAAGGTCGTTTTTGATAGCCTTCAGAATGCAACGTTCTACATAATCCTTTCCTGTAATGGATTTGTATCCTTTAAAAATAAGCGGATGATGAGCAATGATCAGGTTATATCCTAAAGCAATTGCTTCATCCAGAACGGATTCGGTAACGTCAAGACACAACAAAGCCCCTGTTGCTTCCGCATCTGTCAATCCTATTTGCAAACCGGCATTGTCAAATCCGTCTTGCAATGGCAGAGGCGCGAACCGTTCAAGGGCGCATACTACTTCCTTTATCTTCATATAAATGGAAAAAATTGTCTGCAAATATACGAAAAAAGCATGTACGCAACTCTGATTTTTGTTTTTTTTAGAAATAGAGCAGAGTATTGGGGAATAAATTAGGACTAAAAAGAATGGGAAAAAACAAGGAAAGTGCGTTATGCTTTCTCGCAGGATATGGATTATTGCGGATAAAATCCGACAAGCTTATCCGGAGAGAGGCATGACACACTTTCCTTATTCTTGTATATTGCTTTGGGGTATGGGTGCAGGTTTATTCTTTACTTAGCTGCTTGGAATACAGACTGTCGATAATTCCGTCTGCCAGTCCTATTACAGGTACATGGATGTATTCGGCCTTTACGATATTGGCTATGGTCAGGAATATTTCGGCGGCCGGTACAATGACATCTGCGCGGTCGGCTTTCAGACTGAATTCATTCATGCGCTGTTCGGGTGTCAGCGGTTTGAGTTCATCGTATAATCCTTGCAAAGAAGCGATAGGCATCCTCATCTTCTTTTTATCCTTTTTCTCGGCCAGACGATACAGTTTATTGATGTTTCCTCCCGATCCGATGATGTTGATACCTTGGAAGTCGGCCGTAAGCCGTGTCAGGTCGTCTTTCATCTGTGCCCAGGTTTCATCTTTTACGGCTCCGCTCAGGATGCGTACGGTTCCTATATTGTACGAAAGCGACTGAACCAATTCACCATTGGTCAGCAGGTTGATTTCTGTACTTCCACCGCCGACATCTACATAAATATAGTTTCCGGTACGGTCTTCCATACATTCTATATGATTGTTGTAGATCATATGTGCTTCTTCCTGGCCATCAATTACTTCGATGTTGATGCCTGTGTCTTTCAGAATCTTCTTGATGACACTTTTTCCGTTTTTGGCATCGCGCATGGCAGAGGTAGCACATGCACGGTAGTCGGTCACTTCGTATATCTTCATCAGTTGGCGGAAAGCTTTCATCAGTCTTCTCAGCTTGACGAGTTTTATTTCAGAAACTTCTCCTAAAGAAAAGACATCGAATCCCAACCGCAGGGGAACTCGTAGCAACATGACTTTTGACAGTCGCTTGCTGATTAGGTTTTCGTCTTCTTTTTCTTTTTTGATTAGCAACCGCACTGCATTCGAACCGATGTCGATGGCGGCATAGCATTTATTACTCATTGTTATTCTTGTTTTTGATTGTCTGGTGTGGTATTGCAATAGCTGTAATATAATTCTTCTTGCGAGCGGAATGGAGTTCCTTCTTCAGAAGTCCATGGCTGGTTGTCCCCTTTCCCATCTACTACGCGTCCCTGGCAGGTATCACGCAGCCCATACTCTATTACTTTTCGTAAGTCTGCTTTGATTTGCGGGTCATACACAGGCGTAACTACCTCTACCCGATTGTCCAGATTGCGTGGCATCCAGTCGGCCGAACCGATGAATGTCTTGTCTTCTCCGCCGGCAGCGAAGATGAAGATGCGCGAGTGTTCCAGATAGCGGTCGATTATACCATTGATGTGTATCGTATCGCTCAGTCCCGGAATGCCGGTTATCAGCGAACAGTTACCTCTTACCAATAAACGGATGGGAACACCGTTGGACGATGCTTCGTACAGTTTCCGCACCATTGTAGTGTCGGTTATGTGGTTTATTTTGATCAGTATGTAAGCCGGTTTGCCAGCCTGCTTGTTCTTGATTTCGTCGTTGATCAGTTTGATAAACTTGTTTTTCATTTCATTGGGCGATACCAGTAACTCTTTGAAGTGTACAGGCGAATAAGGCTTCTCAATGAACGTGAAGACCGAATTTACGTCGTTGACGATGTTGCGTGCAGCAGTCATCACCATGTAGTCCGTATACATTCGTGCGTTTCCTTCATGGAAATTTCCCGTACTGATGCAGGCTATGTTATTACCTGTCTTCATGGTAATGTGAGTGATCTTGGAATGAACTTTCAGGCCTTCTACGCCGAATATCACGTGTATACCCGCATCCTGCATCTTCTTTGACCAGCCAATGTTGGAAGCTTCGTCGAAGCGTGCCAGCAGTTCGATGACAACCGTTACTTTCTTGCCGTTGTGTGCTGCGCAAATCAGGGCCTTTACTACTTTGGAGTCTTTGGCCAGTCGGTAAAGGGTGGTTTTGATGCTTTTCACCTCTTTGCTGACTGCAGCTTCCTGCAACACACGGATGTAATAGTCAAAACTGTGGTAGGGAACGTGGATAAACCGGTCTTTTTCCTGTATCAGCTTAAGCAGGCTTTTTCCGCTGTCCAGTTCGGGCTTGATGACAGGAGCCCATACCGGGTATTTCAGGTCCTTGCGTCCGCAGTCGGGGAAAGACATCAGGTCTTTATGGTTGTGGTAGCGTCCTCCGCTCAAGACGGTGTCCAGCTTGTCCAGATTCAGTTTGTTCATTACCCGTTTCAGCATGTCCTTGGGCATCTGGCTGTCGTATATCACTCGTAGCGCATCACCTTTCTTGCGGCTTTTTACTCCTTTGGATATCTTTTGCAGCATGCCGTTGCGAAGGTCGTTGTCAATCTCCATTTCGGCATCCTTGGTGAATTTAAAGGCGTATGCGTTGAACGAGCTATACCCCAGTCCGGCGAAAATCATCGGCAGGCAATAGCGGATTACATCATCCAGATACATCAGATAGCTTTTTCCATCTTTGTCCGGCAGACGGACAAAACGTCCACATTCGGCTACGGGAAGGGCTATGAGCGCGTAGTCGAATGTTTTCTTACCATTGGCCTGCATCTTCACAGCCAGGTAAATGTTTTCGTCGGTTTCGTCGGTCAGCTGTTTTACGGCCGAAAGCCAGATGGCACTTACAAAACCGCTTAACTTTTGCCGATAGAACTGGCGGACATAGTTTTGCTGTTCTTCGTCCAGTTCGTCTTCTTTGACGATGAATATGTTTTCGTGTCGCAATTGGCCGGTAACGTCCCGAATGGCCGACTCGTACTCTTTGACATATTTGTTGTTCAGCTTGTTGATCTGTTTGATGAGTCGTTGCGCATGTTCACGTTCCGAGCGCACTCCTTTGTCATCGCATTCGGCTATACGGCTAAGGGTGGCCATACGTACACGGAAGAATTCATCAAGGTTGTTCGAATAGATTCCAAGGAAGCTTAGTCTCTCCAGCAATGGGATATGGGGTTTCATTGCTTCTTGCAGGATGCGTCGGTTAAAATACATCCAGCTTAAGTCTCGGTCGACGTATGCGTCAGACAACTCTTTTTTACTGATCATATTTTGTTACGATGAATAGATTATTTTCTGACTTGCAAAAGTATCCCACTGATGTTACAAATGTGTGTCAGAAATGTTACAATAAGGATAAGGACGGATGGTGACGGGCAGACGAGTCGGTGAAAGCGAATTCTCGATGCAGCGTAAGATGCGCCAGTCGCAAGTGTGCACCCAGTCGATGAACGCTTGATTGGGCCGGTAGCCTTTTGAAAATTCCAACAATTCTTCCAGGTTGAATTCGGTGGAGGTGATTCCTGCTCCATTGCGGACAGCGTCGTAAGCATTGCAGTCTTGTTCGATGTGAGCGGGAACCATCAATAAAGGTTTGCCCAGATACATGGCCTCGCACACCGACTCGAAGCCTGCCGTGGTGGCGTATGCCTTGCATCCGGCCATGTAGCGCAGAAACTCTACGTCGTTTATCTGGTGGAAACTCAGCGTTTCGTCTATCTGGCATATTTCTTCTTCATCCTGTTTGTCCCAGAAGAAGTGCAGGGGTACTTCTTTATGCCGCGCGTGCCAGTTCATGATGCTTTCTCCGAAACCGGCGTTCACCATGTAGCCGTGTATGTAGTTTCCCTGGCTGCTTTCGCATGCCAATACTTCTTTTCGCAGCAAGGGCGGCACTATTTTTATGCGGGTCGAAGGGTTGTAGGCCATGTCGCGGAACGATAGTGCCAATATTTCTTTGGCTCCTATGCAGGTCAGTCGGGTAAAGAGCCGTAGCAGCGTCAGGCTGACGGACTGCCGGGGAGGAAATTCGAAGTCGGGATGCAGAAAGAGGTACTGGTGTCCGATGCTGATCTGTGGGACGGAGGGACGCATAAAGCAGTAGGTCAGCCCGGTCAGCAGTTCGTAGAAGTTGATGACAAGGTCGGCCCCGCTCTCCTCAATGCGCTGGCGGATGTAGTGCATGCTTTTGATGTATGCCGGTATTTTCAGCAGGTTGTATGCGATGCTGCGGGGCAGGTTGATTCGTTTGTTGGCCGGAGTCGGGAGAAAGTTGGGACTGATGAACCGTTTTACCGGTGCCTGTATGGTGCGGTTGAAAAATCCGGGAAGCCTTCGCGAATTGCTTTTCCCTACCAGCACTTCTACTACTTCGTGTCCGTTGCGGCGCAACAGTTCTTCCATGGTGATGGCTTGTGTCAGGTGCCCGCGTCCTTCTCCTTGAACGATAAAGATAACTTTCATCTGTTTGCTGATTTAATGGTTTACAAAAAACATCTTCTCTTTTTTCATCTTTACAAAGGTCATGTTTTCATGTTACGTCAGGATGTAGAAGGTGTGACAATTGGGTTATAAAATAAGTCATGCCGGCATCACGCCGACATGACCCTAAGAGAATTTATGGATTTACTTTCGTGTGTGAAAAGTTACTGCTGCCGTTGTGCAGGCAGTTCAATATCAAACAAATTCTTCAACCATATACATGTCGCTGACAAAGTCGTCTACAGTCTGTTCCAGGTTCAGGTAAGCTTCGTCCGGAGTTTCTCCGTAGGCGCTGCATAGTGTATTGTTTACGATGTAAGCATAAAAGCCACCGCCTGCTGCGGCCTCGATAGCGTATTCGTTTCTGTTCAGTTTCATAATTAGTCCTCCTTTTTTTGACATTGCAAAGATGCCCTAACTTTGTTTCAAACGTGTGTAGGCGGGATTACAAAACGGTAAATATCGGGATTCCCTTTATGAATCAGTCCGGCTTCATTGTTTTTTTATTTTGCGGTGTGTGTGACTTTTTGACTTAATCCTTTCTTTTATTCAGAATTTTCTTTATCTTTGGCCTATCGCAATGCATCTTAAGTTAGATATTTATGGCAGAATACGGCTTCGCAATAATTCATAATCCATCCAATAAGTTGGCTGAGAATTTGGATATGTGTGAAACTTGTGTAAACACACACACACACACATTCTCACCTGACGTTAGTCGCGCGCGTCAATATACCTTATTATTATATTTATGCAAGGGCGGAAACTCTTTATTCGGGAGTTTTCCGCCCTTTTCTGTTGTTTCCTGCTGCACTTGGGCGGGGCGGGGAAAAAAATGAAGAACAGGAAAATGAAGAATGAAGAACGAAGAATGAAGAATGAAGAATGAAGAATGAAGAATGAAGAATGAAGAACGAAGAATGAAGAATTTATTAACCATTAACCATTAATCATTAACCATTAATCCATGATAGACTTGAAAAAACTGATTGCGACCGTATTGTTGTCGCTGTTGCTGCTCCCGGCCATGGCGCAGCAGGGGGCAGGCATAAGCCCGGCCGAACCCCGTTTGTCCCTGCGGGCGAATCTGCTGCGCTGGGCATCCCTTACGCCCGATCTGGGACTGGAGTGGCGCATCAACCCCTCGTGGGGCATACTGGTCAGTGGCTCGTGGACTGCGTGGAGCTGGAGCAACCGCGATCGCCGCTATGCGCTGTGGGAAGTGATGCCCGAGGCGCGTCGTTATGTCGGCAAGGAGAAGCGCGGCTATTTCGGCGCGATGTTCAAGACGGGCGAGTTCAACTACAAACTATCTGAAACTGGCAAGCAAGGAAGCCTGACGGGCGGCGGACTGACGGGCGGCTATCGGATGAGGCTGACCGACGCACTGGTGCTCGACTTCTCGCTGGCCGTGGGATACCTGAAGGCCGACTACGACCGCTACGAGGTGGTCGACGGTGTGCGTGTCTTCCGCGGCACGAAGACCCGTAACTGGTGGGGACCGATTGATGCGGGGGTGACTTTGGGATGGAGAATTAAATGAAGAATGAGGAATGAAGAATGAAGAATGAAGAATTAAATGAGGAATGAGGAATTGAGTGGTATGAAGAAGATATACTATATGATAGGTGTGGCAGCCATGTTGCTGTCCGCTTGCGTGAAGAACACGCTCTACCGCACGCCCCACCCCGACCGGGGAGCTGTCACCATCAGCCTGACGGGACTGGCGGCTACTGACGATTATGTGATGGACATCGACGGGCAGACGGCCGACATCGACGGTTCGCCCTTTACCTGCCCGTGGCTGCTTGCGCCGGGAGCGCACAGCCTGGTGGTCTACAACCGTGCCGAGGGCTTCACCTTCGACGGACGGACAGCGCGGGTCAATGCCCCCGGCGGCATGAGCCGTGCGGACGGTGCATCCGTCATTCCCCTGCCGGGCTACCTGAAGACCGCCTGCCGGGAGATGACGGTGGCTGCCGACGACACGCTGCGCGTCAGCCCCACCCCGCAGCAGCGCGTGCGCGACCTGCAACTGGAACTGGAGGTGACGCAGGGCCGCCCCGAACTGATACAGAGCGTCACTGCCACCCTTGGCGGCATAGCCGGTGCCTTCGACATGGAGGCGGAACAGACCATCGGCGAACCTGTCTCCACGGTCTTTGCCTTTGCCCGCGAAGGCAGCAAGCTCACGGCCAACGTGCGCCTGCTGGGTGCGATGGGAGCCGTGCAGACCATGGTGCTGGACATCGTATTTGTGGACGGCGGACGCACACAGCGCACGGAGGTCGACCTGACGGAAGCCCTTGCGGACTTTAACGGCGACATGACCACCGCCTACCGTGTGACCGGCACACTGGAAACGCCTGTCGGCATGGAGGAAGGCAACGCCGAAATCACCGGTTGGGAACCGGTGGACGGAGGCGATGTGGATGCGGGGATGTAAGAAAATGAAGAATTAATAATTAACAATTAATAGTGAATAGGATGAAAACAAGACATTTTGCCCTCGCAGCGCTGGCACTGACACTGGCCGCCTGCACCAACGACAACGAGAACCTGAACGACGGCCCCGTGGCCGCAGTGATTAACGCCGAAATTTCCGACGCTGTAGCCACCCGCGCCAGCGGTACCGCCTGGGCGGAACGTGACGAGATAGGCATCTCCGAAAGCCGCTTCGGCTACGCCAACGTGCTCTACCGGTGGGAAAACGGGAAGTTCACACCGGCAGGAACCATTATCTTCTTCCAAGATGACGACCCGACCACCTTCTCCGCCTACTATCCCTACGATGCGGACGGCGGAACGCTGACCGCCACCACTGATGCCACGGCGCAGCAGAACCAGCCCGCCATCGACTTCCTCTATGCCACCGGTGCCACTGCCAGTACGCACAATCCTGAAGTGAACTTTACCGACGACACGGCTGCGGGAGGCACGGACTGCTCCTTCCACCACTGCATGAGTCAGATTACGCTCACCTTCAAGGCAGGAAGCGGCGTGGACTTCAATACCATCAAACCCACCAGCTACACACTCTCCGGACTGGTGTTGGCGGGCAGCTTCGAAACTACTACCGGCACGGCAAAAACAGATGAGAACGCACAGACAGCCGACCTTACAATGGAACTGGACGGCGCACTCACCTCGTCGGTCATCCTCTTCCCGCAGTCAACGACAAGTATCGAACTGAGCGTGAACTACAACAGCCAGCCCTACACCGCCACGCTCACCGTTCCCGACGGCGCACTGAAGGCAGGCAACAACTACACCTACACCGTCACCGTCCGCAACAAGGACCTGAGCATCAGCTCTGCCACTATCAGCGACTGGAACCCGGTGAATGGCGGCAACGTGAACGCAGACCTTTAAGTATATCATTCCTAAAAGACTAAGAATATGGGCAATAGACTTCCATTGCATATACTGTCCGCGGCAACCGTCCTGCTTTTTGCGGCGACTGCCTGCACGCGGGACGACCTCGGCGGCGGCACGTTGCCCGAAGGCGAGTATCCATTGGTAATCCGCGCCACCGGCCTGCAAGCCGTGGCAACCCCTGCCTCCACCCGCGCCACCGTGGACGGCGACTGGGACGGGGTCGCGTCCGTAGCCCTCAGCCTGGGCGACGAGACGAAGGAGTACAACGTGACGGCATCCGATGCCGACGGCTACAAGACCGCCACCCTGAGCAACAACCTCTCCCCGTTCTGGTGGACGAGCCGCAACGATATCACCGTCAGTGCCTGGTGGCCCTGCAAGGACGAGGAGGACAATCTTCTGACCACCATGCCCGCCGTGGTGGTGAAGGCCGACCAAAGCACAGCGAACGACTTTGCAGCCAGCGACTACATTTCAGCCGAGAAACAGACGGTGAGGTTCGACGACCCGACTTTGACCTTCAGCCACCGCACTGCGCGAGTGACTGTTATACTTAGAGAGGGAGCCGGTATCAACGACCTGACAGGAGCGGAAGTCTATGTGACCGGTCTCTCCACGGACAACGGCAATCCGGCCACCATCACCACCTACGCACCGAGCGACAAGACCTATGAGGCACTGGCCGCTCCGCAGACCGTGAAGGCAAACACACCTTTCATCCAAGTGGACTTGAACGGCGGCACCTTCTACTTCCGCCCGAAGAACGACGTGGCGCTGGAGGCCAACAGCCGCTACACCTACACCGTCTATGTCACCGCCAAGGGACTGGAACTGGTAGGCTGCACCATCGGCGGCTGGGCTAACGGCGGCGGCGAGACAGGCAATGCAGAGGATTTGGGATACTCATACGACTCCGACACCCATACCTACTCCGTCTATACACCCGACGGCCTGATGGAATGGGCAAAAGCCGCACAAAGCGACCCATCGCTGAACTGCACCCTGACCGCCGACATCGACCTCACGGGCAAGGAGTGGACGCCGATAGGTATGTCCAGAGGCTACAACGGCATTTTCGACGGACAGGGGCATACCATCACGGGACTGACCATCTCACCTTCAGAGGATGCGGCAGCATTATTCCATAATATCAACGGTGATGGAAAGGTCATGAACCTACAGCTGAAAGATGTGACCTACAACGGCGTTACGGCAATGGGCGGAATAGCCCATGGTAACGGCGGCACCATCATCGCCTGCTCCGTAACGGGGACACTGACGAATACGACTAATAATGGTCATGTCGGGGGTATCGCAGCGACCAATCTGGGCACCATCACCGCCTGCTGGTTCAGCGGCACGATAACCGGAGGAAGCAGTATAGGCGGCATAGCAGGGAGCAATACGAATGCCGGTTCTTATAATGGAAAAATCACAGCCTGCTACTGGAGCGGTGAGGAAATTAGCAATGGCGTAGGCTATGATGTGACCGGCAACAGCGAAACCACGAAAGTGGAGGGCAACTGGACGGATGCCATAGACGGCATGAACGCCGCCCTCACTGACAACGCCTACCAATGGACATCCGGCACCGACGGTCTGCCTGTGTTGAAGAAGAAGTAAAAACAGGACGATATGAAACGATATACCATACATACATTCTCGGCACTCGCCCTGCTCCTTGCGGCCGCAGCCTGCACGCAGGACGATGCGGTTCTGCTCCCCGAAGCACCGGAGGGCATACCCATGACCTTTACCGCCAAGGGACTGAATCCCACGGCGGCAACCACCACCGGCACCCGCGCCACGGTGGACGGCGACTGGGAGGGCGTGACTGCGGTCGCCATCCAAATAGGCAACGAAGTGAAAGCATACCGCGTGACCCCCTCTTCCGACAACCTTACCGCCACCCTCAGCAGCGATGACCCGCACTACTGGGCGGGAGAAAGTGCCGTCACCGTATCGGCATGGTGGCCCTATACGGACGGGCAGACCTCGATGCCCGCCGTGACGGTGCAGGCAGACCAGCGCGGTGACGGATATGCCCAAAGCGACCACATCGGCGTGGCGGAGGAACTGCTGCATTACAACGGAGGCACACCCACGCTTGCCTTTACGCACCGCACGGCGCGGGTGACCGTCGTTCTGACGGACTACACCGAGGGGCTGAAGTCCGTGCAGCTGACGGGCCTCTCCACCGAGAACGGCAACCCGGCCGAAATCACCCCGTATGACAAGAGTGGCGACACCTACACCGCCCTCGTCGCCCCGCAAAGTGTGGCAGCGGGCACGACATTCATTACCTGCAAATTCACCAACGGCAAGGTCTTCGTCTATAAGATGAAGAACGATACCGACTGGCAGGCGGGCGAGGAATATACCTACACCGTCTCCCTCGCTGCGGCAAAAGACCCGGGATACACGGGCTGACCATTATTACATGGGCTTAAAACCCGGGCGCAACTCCGGTTCCGCCCGGTTACGAAATGAATAAATTTTATTGTCAAACCGCCGAATGTCGGCACCCCGTCAGGAAGGGGTTGTGGAGGGGGAGAGTCAAACTCCCCACCTTTGATAATCAAACTCCCCACCTTTGCCAACCAAACTCCCCACCTTTGATAGCCTAAGGTAGGGAGGCTTCCGGACAGCCTGCCGGCAGGAAGTAAAAAAACTTTGTACTATGGCATACTTTAAGAAAAAACAAATGAAGAGTAATGGGAAGTGGTATCCCGTGTCTGTAACCATCGGCCGCCCCGTCGGTACCGACACCGTGGCCAAGAAACTGGCCGACCTGTCGTCGCTTAGTGTGGGCGACGTGCTGTCTGTGCTCAAGCTGCTGGGCGGCGTCATCGGCGACTACATGAACAACGGCCGCTCCGTCAAGCTGGACGGTGTGGGCACCTTCTACTACACCGCCAACGCCGAAGGCCAGGGCGTGGACTCGCCCGACAAGGTGGGCGCGCAGCAGATAACGGGCACGCGCGTGCGCTTCATCCCCGAGACCACACGCGACAGTAGTAACAAGGTGACCACCCGCAGCCTGGTGAGCAGCGACATCTTCTGGGAACTGCTGGACGACGAAATCCCCGCACGCCCCGTGCCCGATGGCGAGGACGGCGGCGAGGAACCCGAACCCGGCGGCGGAACGACGGAGCCGGGCGGGGAGGATCCGCTGGGATAAGGAAGAAAATGAAGAATGAAGAATGAGGAATGAAGAATGTATCTGTCATTCTGAGCGACAGCGAAGAATCTCAACAGCCAGCTGAAGAGAGATGCTTCACTACGTTCAGCATGACAATGAAGAATGGAGGGGGGCAAGACAAAGGTATCTGAATAGGGTGTGTTGAACGGTATCTGCGCTCCCCTCCTTCGGGAAGGAGGGGGGCCCAACGGGCGGGGTGGTAGGCTTTACGACACGCTGTATATCACTTTCACTATCTTTTGATAAGCTAGGATACGTCTCAGCAAAAAAAATCAAGCGAGCTTGTTTTTTCTGCATTCGACTTTCACTATCTTTGTCGGGACCGAGATGTATGTTTAATCATTATTCATTTGACCCGACATGAAATATCCCATTGGCATTCAAAGTTTCGACCGCATTGTCGAAGACGGTTACGTCTACGTGGACAAGACCGACCTGATATACAGCCTGACGCACGAGAGCAGCATCTACTTCCTGAGCCGTCCCCGCCGTTTCGGCAAGAGCTTGCTTGTCTCTACGCTGAAGAACTATTATCTTGGCCGTAAGGAACTGTTCAAGGGGCTGAAGATAGAACGCATGGAACAGGCATGGGACGTTTATCCGGTGTTTCATCTGGACTTCAATGGCAGTAACTTCGCAGAAGCGGACGCATTGCAGAAACGTTTGCACGGCTATGTGGCAGGCTGGGAAGCCGACTACGGTCTGGCTTCGGAACCAGACCGGCTGGACTTGGGAGGACGTTTTCAGAGAGTGCTCGAAGCCGCCCATAAGCAGACGGGGCGTCGCGCCGTGGTCCTTGTCGACGAGTACGACAAACCGATTCTGGACGTGCTCGACGTTGACCCTGTGCTGGAGGAGCATCACCGCAACGTGCTGAAAGCCTTTTACTCGGTATTCAAGGTGGCAGACGAACATCTGCAGTTCGTGCTGCTGACGGGCGTGACGAAGTTCTCGCAGGTGAGCGTGTTCAGCGGTTTCAACCAGCCGAAGGACATCAGCATGGACGGACGTTACGAGGCGTTGTGCGGCATCACGCAGGAAGAGATCGACCGCTACTTCCCGCAACCCATTGCCGACATGGCGGTGGACTACCGCTGTACGTCGGAAGAGATGAAGCAACGGCTGAAGCAACAGTATGACGGCTACCACTTCAGCAAACGCATGACGGACGTGTACAACCCCTTCAGCCTGCTTAATGCGCTGGACAGCCGTAGCGTGGACGATTACTGGTTCCGTTCGGGCACGCCTACCTACCTCATCCGCCTACTTTCCCATTTCAGGGAGAATATAAACGAACTGACGGGCAAGTACTACCGCCCGGAAGAGTTCATCGACTACAAGGCCGACGTGGAACGTCCGTTGCCGATGATTTACCAGAGCGGCTATCTGACCATCAAGGATTACGACATGGACTTCAATACATTCCTGCTGGACTTTCCGAACAACGAGGTGAAAAGCGGTTTTCTGACCATGCTTGCTTCGTCGTATCTGCAGTCGTCGGAAGATACGGGCGGATGGGTTCGCGACGTGGTTCGCACGCTGCGTGCAGGCGATGTGGACAGGTTGGGCACGTTGTTCACGTCGTTCCTTTCTGGCATTCCCTATACTATGCGCCGCAAGGACGATGAGGTGGAACGTGAACGTTATTTCCAGTATACGTTCTATCTGATTCTTCGCCTGATAAGCGTCTATACCGTCTATGTGGAGAAGGTTCAGAGCCACGGCCGTGTGGACTGTGTACTGGAAACTCCGCAATACGTTTACATCTTCGAATTCAAGCTCGATGGCACTGCGGACGAGGCTTTGCGACAGATAGAAGAAAAAGGTTATGCACGCGAATATGCTTTGGATGCACGCACACTGTATAAGATAGGTGCAAGCTTCTCTTCGCAGACCGGGACGATAGAGGATTGGAAAACTGTGTGAGGAAGGCGGACGGGATATGCCCCCCCCGAAAACAAACAGTACGTAGCGAAGGCCTTGCGGCCGGTTCACTACGTACTGTTGTTTTTTTCAGGTTGTGTGTATCTTTCGGTCCCGACGGGTATCAATACGAGCGGGCAAAGACTACGCGGCATGCCGAAGGCTTGCCTGTCACCATACACTTGCCGGGCTCTTTGTCGCCGGGGATGAAGGAGTCGAACGGGATGCAGCGGATGGTTGCTTTGGTCTCTTCCTTGATCTTTTCTTCGGTCTCGGTCGTACCGTCCCAGTGGGCCAGGATGAATCCGCCTTCTTCGATTTTCTCCTTGAATTCATCGTAGCTGTCTACGCTGATGATGCGCTTGTTGCGGTAATCGAGCGCTTTCTTGTAGATGTTGGCCTGGATGTCTTCGAGGAGGTCTTTTACGTACTCTTCGATGCCCTCGCACGAGCGGGTCTCTTTCTCCAGCGTGTCGCGACGCATGATTTCCATCGTGTTGTTTTCCAGGTCGCGGCCACCCATTACCAGACGCACGGGCACGCCCTTCACTTCGTAGTCGGCAAACTTGAATCCGGGACGCTTGTTGTCGGCATTGTCGTACTTCACGGAGATACCCATTGCCTTCAGTTTGGCCACGATGCCTGCCACTTTCTCGTCGATCTTGGCCAGCATCTCGGCGTTTTTGTAGATGGGCACAATCACTACCTGTATCGGAGCCAGGTGAGGCGGAAGTACCAGTCCGTTATCGTCGGAGTGGGTCATGATCAGGGCACCCATCAGACGGGTAGATACCCCCCAGGAAGTAGCCCATACGTATTCCAGCTTGTTTTCCTTGTTGACGAACTGCACGTCGAACGCTTTGGCAAAGTTCTGCCCAAGGAAGTGCGATGTACCGCTTTGCAGCGCCTTTCCGTCCTGCATCATGGCCTCGATGGTGTAGGTGTTGAGGGCACCGGCGAATCGTTCGTTGGCCGACTTCACACCTTTGATGACGGGAACAGCCATGTACTTCTCGGCGAAGTCGCTGTAGACGTTCAGCATTCTTACGGCTTCTTCCTCAGCCTCTTCGCGGGTGGCGTGGGCCGTGTGTCCTTCTTGCCACAGGAATTCGGCTGTACGCAGGAACAGGCGCGTACGCATCTCCCAGCGGAATACGTTGGCCCATTGGTTGCACAGGATGGGCAGGTCGCGGTAGGAGTTGATCCAGTTCTTGTACGTATTCCAGATGATGGTTTCCGATGTGGGACGGATGATGAGTTCTTCTTCCAGCTTGGCAGCAGGGTCTACCACTACTCCACCCCCGTTCGGATCGTTTTTCAGACGGTAGTGTGTTACTACTGCACATTCTTTGGCGAAGCCTTCCACGTGTTCGGCCTCGCGGCTAAGGAATGATTTGGGGATAAGCAAGGGGAAATATGCGTTGACGTGTCCGGTCTCCTTGAACATTGTGTCCAGCTGACGTTGCATCTTCTCCCAGATAGCGTAACCGTACGGTTTGATAACCATACATCCACGCACAGCCGACTGTTCTGCCAGGTCGGCTTTCACTACCAATTCGTTGTACCACTGAGAATAATTCTCGCTACGTTTGGTAAGGTCTTTCAGTTCTACTGCCATTTTTATTTCGTTTATTATAAGTTTTTCCTATTACGGTTTTTCAAACAGGACGCAAAATTACGAAATTCTTTGCAAAAGTCATTCATTCAGCAGTTTTTTTATCAGCAGTCGGGGTTGGAAGGTGGTGTATGTCCTTTGGGCAGAGTTTCGAATGCTTTTCCGGCAGGGGCGTCCGGGGGAGGCAACAAAAAAGAGAGGATGTGTCTTTTCATTTTGACACATCCTCCATTGTTCTGAGGGAGCGGCAAGCGGGACTCGAACCCGTGACCCTCAGCTTGGGAAGCTGATGCTCTACCAACTGAGCTACTGCCGCAAGATGTATGTATCGGGAGGGCGACCTCCCTTTTAAAACGTCGGCAAAGGTAATAAAATCTTTTAGAAAGAATCAAGCATTTCCTGATTTATTTCCTACTTTTGTGTGTTATTTCCAATTTTAGAAGAAGACAACCATGAAACGAATCATACTTATCACCGGAGGAGAACGGTCGGGGAAAAGCACTTATGCCGAAAAGCTGGCACTTTCTCTCTCCGCCTCCCCCGTCTACATGGCCACTGCCCGCATCTGGGACGAGGAATTCCGGCAACGGGTACTCCGGCACCAGGCACGGCGGGGAAAAGAATGGACCAATATAATAGAAGAAGAAAAACATCTGAGCAAGCATGCGGTGGAAGGCCGGGTGGTGCTGATAGACTGCGTCACCCTGTGGGCCACCAATTTCTTCTACGAACTGAAAGCCGATGTCGGCCGGTCGCTCGAAGCCGCCAAGCAGGAGTTCGACCGGTTTACGGCACAAGACGCCACCTTTATCTTCGTCACCAACGAAATAGGTATGGGCGGCACCTCCGGGAACGAAATACAACGGAAATTCACCGATATGCTGGGCTGGCTGAACCAGTATCTGGCAGCAAAGGCCGATGAAGTCGTGCTGATGGTATCGGGTATTCCGGTGAAAATAAAATAGCCCATTAACCATTAATCATTAACCATTCACCATTAATCATTAATCATTCCCCATTATAATCACCGCATGAAAACATTCAATATACCCCGTCCGGATATGGCTATCCGGGAGGCATTGGTCGATAAGATAAACAACCTGACGAAGCCCAAAGGCTCTTTAGGCATGTTGGAGGCTCTTGCCCTCCAGATAGGATTAGTGCAGCAAACCTTGTCGCCTGCCCTGCATCATCCGCAGAATATCATTTTTGCTGCCGACCACGGCATTGTGGAAGAAGGCGTAAGCCTCTCGCCCAAGGAAGTGACATGGCAGCAGATCAGTAATTTCCTGCATGGTGGCGCCGGAGTCAACTTTCTGTGCCGTCAGCATGGTTTTACACTGAAAATCGTTGATGCCGGTGTCGATTATGATTTGCCTTACGAGAAGGGCATCATCAATATGAAAGTTCGTCGCGGGACCCGTAACTATCTGCACGAGGCAGCAATGAGCCGCGAAGAGATGGAGCTGTGCATCGAACGCGGAGCCGAAGTCGTGAGGCGCTGTCACGAAGAAGGCAGCAATGTGCTTAGCTTCGGGGAAATGGGAATAGGGAACACGTCGGCCTCGTCGTTGTGGATGACCTGCTTCACCGGCATTCCTCTGGAACAGTGCGTAGGTGCCGGCAGCGGACTGAACACCGAAGGCATCCGCCATAAGTATCAGGTGCTACAGCAGGCCTTGCAGCACTATGCAGGCGATTACTCTCCGTGCGACGTGATCCGCTATTTCGGCGGACTGGAGATGGTGATGGCTGTGGGAGCCATGCTTCAGGCAGCCGAATTGAAGATGCTGATTCTGGTGGACGGCTTTATCATGACCAGCTGCATGCTGGCAGCGAGCAAGCTGTATCCTGCTGTCCTCGATTATGCCATCTTCGGGCACTGTGGCGACGAATCCGGCCACAAGTTGCTGCTCGATGCCATGGGGGCGACTCCCCTGCTCCACTTGGGGCTTCGTTTGGGCGAAGGTACGGGTGCCATCTGTGCCTACCCCATTGTCGATTCAGCAGTACGGATGATCAACGAGATGGACAATTTTGCCCATGCATCGATAACCAAATATTTCTAAGCGCAGATGAACGTATTAGCTGCATTTATCTTTTTCACCCGGTTGCCTTTTTGGAGACTTGGGGAAGTGCCTTCGGACAGCTTTAAGCATGTGGTGCCCTACTGGCCGGTGGTGGGCTGGCTGACCGGAGGCGTGATGGCTGCCGTTTTGTGGCTGGCCGCACAGGTGTTCCCGATGTCGGTGGCCTGGCTTTGTGCCATTATTGCCCGCTTGCTGCTTACCGGCTGCCTGCACGAGGATGGCTTGGCCGACTTCTTCGACGGATTTGGCGGAGGGCGCACACGCGAGCAGACACTGGCCATAATGAAGGATTCGCATATTGGCAGCTACGGGGTGATAGGGCTGATAATCTATTTCCTGTTGTTGTTTCAGTTACACGCATTGCCGTTGGACCTTCTTTGCGCCTTGGCCTTTTGTGGCGACTGCTGGTCGAAGTTTACGGCTGCGCAACTGATCAATTTTCTTCCTTATGCGCGGAAGGAGGAAGAGAGCAAGGCACACGTCGTGTACCAACGCATGAGGGTCAGCGAGTTCCTGTTGGCTCTGGCCGGTGGCGCGTTGCCTTTGGTTTGCCTGCTTCCTTTCGGCATGTGGCCGGTTGCTTTGTTTCCGGTGGTTGTGTTTGTAGCGTTGTGCCGACTGATGAAGCGACGCCTGAACGGGTATACGGGCGATTGTTGCGGGGCCATGTTCCTGCTGTGCGAATTGGCTTTCTATTTGGGAAGCCTGTGGATGTATCATTATTACTAAGAAAAGAAATAGTCAATATATGGAAGTGATTCTTATCCGACATACCTCGGTAGATGTTCCCCCTGGGGTGTGCTATGGGCAGACCGACGTGCCTCTGAAGGCAACTTTCGAGCAGGAAGCGGCTGTCACGGCCGCAGGGCTGAAAGCGTTTCTGCCTTTCGACAAAGTGTATACCAGCCCGCTGACACGGTGCGTAAGGCTGGCTGCTTATTGCGGCTATCCCGACGCTACGCGCGACCGTCGTATTATGGAGATAAATTTCGGAGCCTGGGAGATGAAGCCGTTCCAGACGAACGACGATCCCCGTCTGAAGGAATGGTATGCCGATTATCTGAACGTAGCCGCCACCGGAGGCGAATCCTTTGCCATGCAGTACCAGCGTGTCAGCCAGTTTCTGGACGAGCTGAAAAAGTCAGATTATCAGCGTGTTGCCATATTCGCTCATGGAGGCGTCCTTATCTGTGCGCAGATATATGCCGGGCTGGTGAAGCCGGAGGAGGCTTTCAGTGCTTTGACGCCTTATGGTGGAATCATCAGTATTGAAATATAATGATAGAATAAAAAGACATTTATGATACCAGAAGAGCTTAGAGAACTTTATAGAAACCATACCGGACAGGATCCGGAAGAAATTGTCAGACTGACGCCGGCGGGTTCCAACCGTCGGTACTTCCGTCTGAAGGGAGTGACAGATTTAATCGGAGTCGAAGGCGAATCGGTCGACGAAAACAAGGCTTTCCTTTATCTGGACGGGCATTTTCAATCCAAAGGGTTGCCGGTGCCCAAAGTCGTAGCCCGGTCGGAAGACGGCCGGTTTTATCTGCAGGACGATTTGGGCGACGTCCTTCTGTTCGATGCCATCGGGCAGGGACGCAGCACCGGGGTGTTCTCCGAAAGGGAGAAAGACCTGTTGCGACAGACCATCCGTCTGCTTCCCGACTTTCAGTTTGCCGGAGCCGACGGGCTGGATTTCTCCGAATGCTATCCGCAGGCGCAGTTCAACAGTCGCAGTGTCCTGTGGGACTTGAACTATTTCAAGTATTGTTTCCTGAAAGCTACCGGACTCGATTTTCAGGAAGACCGTCTGGAAGATGATTTCCAGCAAATGAAGGAGGTGCTTTTGCAGGACAATACGCCTACCTTCATGTATCGCGATTTCCAGAGCCGCAATGTGATGATAAAAGACGGTGCTCCATGGTTTATCGATTTTCAGGGAGGCCGTAAAGGACCGGTCTATTACGATGTGGCGTCTTTCCTGTGGCAGGCAAAGGCACGCTATCCGGAAGAACTCCGACAGGAACTGATCCGGGAGTATCTGTCTGCAGCACAAAAGTATACGGCGATCAGCAAGCCGGATTTTCAGCATCGCTTGCGACATTTTGTATTGTTCCGCCTTTTGCAGGTCTTGGGGGCTTATGGCTTCCGGGGTTACTTTGAGAAAAAGGTACATTTTCTGGAGAGTGTGCCGTATGCCATAGACAGTTTGCGCCAGTTGCTTCGCGAGCCTTATCCGGAATATCCTTATTTGTGTGAGGTGTTGCGCCGGCTGACCGAACTGGACCAGTTTGTGGAGAAAAAATCACCGCTTGTTGTCACTGTGACCAGTTTCTCGTATAAGAAAGGTATACCGGAAGATACGTCCGGCAATGGGGGCGGTTTTGTGTTCGATTGCCGGGCCGTCCACAATCCCGGAAAGTACGAACGCTATAAATCGCTGACCGGACTGGACGAACCGGTGATCCGTTTCCTGGAAGATGACGGAGAAATCACGGTCTTTCTGGAGCATGTGTATGCCTTGGTCGATGCTTCTGTCAAGCGTTATATGGAGCGTGGGTTTACCAGCCTTTCCGTTTCGTTCGGATGCACGGGCGGACAGCATCGTTCTGTTTACAGTGCACAGCATGTAGCCGAACATCTGCATCGGAAGTTTGGTGTGCAGGTGCGGCTCGTCCATCGGGAGCAGCATATATCCGTAAGTTTATAATCCGTTTTTTTGTTCAGTATAAGATTTGTAGTTATGAAAGCCATGATTTTTGCAGCCGGACTGGGTACGCGGCTCCGTCCTTTGACCGATCATACGCCTAAGGCGCTTGTTCCGGTGGGCGGTAAACCGATGCTTCAGCGGGTTATCGAGAAACTGAAAGAGGCGGGATTCGATGACATTACCGTCAACATACACCACTTGGGTCAGCAGATTATTGATTTTCTGGAGGCTCATCATCATTTTGGAGTGAACATACACATCAGCGACGAGCGGGATGAATTGCTCGACACCGGTGGAGGCATTCGGAAGGCCCGTCCGTTTTTAGAGGGTAGCGAACCGTTTCTGGTTCATAACGCTGATATTCTGTCCGATATCGATCTGGCCGGCTTCTATCGTGCCCATTGCAGTAGCGGAGCCGATGCCACCTTACTGGTCAGCCAGCGGCAAACTTCGCGTTATTTGCTGTTCGATGCCGAAAACCGGTTGCACGGTTGGATCAACAAAGCTACGGGCGAAGTAAAGCCGCAGGGGTTTGTCCCCGATCCGGATCGCTTTCTGGAGTATGCTTTTGGAGGTATTCATGTGATTTCCCCCACTCTTTTCCGATATATGGAAGGACCTCAATGGAGCGGTAAGTTTTCCATTGTTCCTTTCTATCTGTCTGTTTGCGATAAGGTCAGGATACAAGGCTGTCCGCTTCAAGGTTTCCACTGGTTCGACATTGGGAAACCTGAAACGCTGGCTAAGGCTGAGGCATTCTTACAAGAGGAAAAAAGTGGGTCAAATGAAGGAACGGTTTTCCTTTAGGCACGGAATTTTGCGGATGATTATTCTTCTTTACGTCGTCGGCACATTACCAAGCTTCTCTTTCCGTTTCATCTCGGAAAGTACGCCGCATGTCAGTGGAATGGCAAGCAGAAAAGACAGCACGTCCGAGCAGGCTTGGCACATTTCAACTCCCTGCAAACCCAGAAAATGAGGCAATATGAAGATGAGAGGAATAAAGAAGAGTCCCTGACGGGCCGATGAAAGCAAAGTGGCGCGTACCGGTTTGCGGATGGTTTGCAGCATCATATTGCTGACGATGATCCACGAGCCTAACGGGAAGGTGATGAATTGCCACCGCAATGCCGCGGCACCCACAGCAATCACTGCCGGGTCGCCTTTGCGGAACAGTTCAACGATTTCTTCGGCGTAGCCTATGCCCGATACGGCGCAAACCAGCAGAAATACAAATCCTACTTTGACGCTGAACCAGAACCCCTGACGTACCCGGGCGTACAGACCGGCTCCGTAGTTGAAGCCGCAAACCGGCTGGAATCCCTGTCCGAAACCTATCAGGAACGCATTGATGAACATAGCTATTCTGGTCACAATGGACATTCCGGCAATGGCGGCATCTCCATAGGCACCTGCCGCAATATTCAGCAGGATGGTAGCTACGCAGGCAAGTCCCTGACGGGCCAGCGACGGACTTCCCCCACCGATGATTTCCTTAATAAAGGAGCGCGAAGGGGTGAAGTTGCTGAAACTGATACGTATATTCTCACCCCGGCGGCTCATGAAAAGCAGCAGGGTGAAGCTGCACATCTGGCTGATAACGGTGGCCCATGCTGCTCCGGATATGCCCATGTCGAGTCCGAAGATCAGAATCGGATCCAATATGACATTGATGACGGCTCCGGTAACAATGCCTACCATGGCATACGAGGCATTTCCTTGAAAGCGTATCTGGTTGTTGAGTACTAACGACGAGGTCATGAAGGGAGCTCCTAACAGAACAATCCCCAGGTAGCGTTCGGTGTACGGCAAGATGGTCGGGGTCGATCCCAATGCCAGGGAAAGAGGAGTAAGCAGCAACAGGCCTACAACGGTCAGCATCGCTCCCATGAACAAGGCCAGGAAAAAACCTGTAGCAGCCATCTTATGCGCATTGTCCAACTCTTTGGCTCCCAACTTGCGCGAGATGTAGTTGCCGGAGCCATGACCGAAGAAAAATCCTATGGCCTGTATGATGGACATGACCGAAAATACAATGCCTACTGCTGCCGTTGACTGCGTATTGATTTTCCCCACAAAGTAGGTATCTGCCATATTATAGAAAGAAGTGACAAGCATACTGATAATTGTCGGTATGGCCAATGAGATAACTAAACGGGGAACGGAGGCCGTTGTCAGGTACGTATAATTGTCTTTTGAATGGTGCATGATATTCAAAATACTATTTCAGTTGCTTTATTATCTTCAGCAAACCTTCTATGTTGTCGGTACAGATCACTTCCTTTCCGTGAACGTGTATGCCAAATTGGTTGCTGTTGTTTTCATCGGTATCAATATAGATATCGGTGAAGTGGCTATCGCCTTCAATGCCATTGCGTTGCAGTGCTTTCTGCACCATGGCATATCGTTGTCCGTGCCCTTTCAGTCCTATTTTCAAGGGACATTCGTAGTCTACCCTGAACAGTCCGGTCGCCGGTTCGAAAACAATGCCTTTGCGAACGAAAAATTGGTTCAGACTGCCATCCAGAGAGAGATCTTCCGGAGTTCCGATGACAACCCCTTTGTTCTTGTCCATCAGCCAGATCTTGTCTGCTATCTGCAGTGCCAGTTCCAGGTCGTGCGTGGACAGGAAAATGGTTTTGTTGGTCTGGCGGCTAAGCGTGTGCAGCAACTGCATCATTTCTACTTTACTGGGAAAATCCAGAAAGGCAGTCGGCTCATCCAGATAAATAATGGGGGTTTCCTGCGCCAGTGCTTTGGCTATCATGACTTTCTGCCGTTCGCCGTCGCTTAAGGTATGTACCATTCGGTGGGCCAGGTGTCTTATGCCTACCTGCCCGATAGCCTGTTCTACGATGGCCTTGTCTTCTTTGGACAATATTCCCCAAAAGCCAGTATAAGGACTGCGGCCTAATCCGACCAGTTCGGTGACAGTAATATTCTGGACGTCGCACCGTTCGGTCAGAACCACACTGATCACTTTGGCCATCTGCTTGTCTGTATATTCTTCTATATCTTTCCCCAGAATGCGTATCTGTCCGCTCAACTTGGGTTGGAAGGCGGATAATGTTCGGAGCAGTGTAGACTTCCCCACTCCGTTGGATCCTAACAGGCAAGTCAGTTCGCCGCTGTTGATTCCGGCTTGAATACCTTCTGCTACGATTTTTACATTTTTCTTTCCGGGATATCCGATAGCCAGATTACTGATATGTATGGTTTCCGTATTCACGTGTGGCATGTCCAAAATAACGGGTTTCTGATTTTGGTCGCAATATTCGGAATTTTTAGCGAGATATGCAAACGCGCTTTTTTATTATATGTAGGGAAAAGGTGATAGTAAATCTACTATTTAATACTATTTCGCATACGGAAACTTCCATTTCCATAAAAAAAGGCTAACTTTGCCGCGGTTGAATCTAAAAAACGAAATAAAAATGAAAAAGCTGGTATTGTATATGGCAATGCTCCTTGTGGGCATAAGCTATGCTTTTGCGCAAGGTAAGGCTGACATTAAGTTTGATAAAACATCTTACGATTTTGGAACATTTTCCGAGAATAGTCCGGTGGTCAGCTGTGTTTTCACATTTACCAATGTAGGCGATGCTCCTCTGGTCATACATCAGGCTATTGCTTCTTGCGGATGTACGGTACCCGAATACACACAGGAACCGGTACTTCCTGGCAAAACGGGTACGATAAAGATAACTTATAACGGAGCCGGCAAATATCCGGGACATTTTAAAAAGTCCATTACGCTGCGAACCAATGCCAAAACCGAAATGATGCGGTTGTACGTAGAAGGGGATATGACTGCCAAAGAAAAGAAATAAGTAACTTTTTGATACCAAAATAGTGGCGGTATCAGATTTTTAATGTACTTTTAGGCACGGATTACACAATCTATCACAGAACAACTGAATTTTGTTCGTGATTCGTTATGTAATCCGTGCCTGTTTTTTTTGTATCAATCCAACGTATGTATTTGGAAATTAAGATTATAAACATAAAATAACTGCTAACTTATGGAACAAGAACTAGAAAAACAGACCGGTTTGCCGGAAAATGCTTTTCGAGAATTAAAGCCGGGCGAGGTATACAACCCGTTGATGAGTCCCGACAGGAAATATCCGGAGGTGAATCTTTGGTCGGTATTGTGGGGTATTGCTATGGCTGTCCTTTTTTCGGCTGCGGCAGCCTATTTGGGACTGAAGGTCGGCCAGGTGTTCGAGGCTGCTATTCCTATTGCCATCATTGCTGTCGGAATATCCAGTGCCGGAAAACGGAAAAACGCTTTAGGCGAGAATGTGATCATACAGTCCATCGGTGCCAGTTCGGGTGTTATTGTAGCCGGAGCCATTTTTACATTGCCGGCATTATACATATTGCAGGAGACCTATCCCGAGGAAATTACGGTGACATTTATGCAAGTGTTCATCAGTTCGCTGCTCGGAGGTGTGTTGGGCATTCTGTTCCTGATACCGTTCCGTAAGTATTTTGTCAGCGACATGCACGGTAAATATCCTTTCCCCGAAGCCACAGCTACAACTCAGGTGCTTGTATCGGGCGAAAAAGGTGGCAATCAGGCCAAACCTCTTCTGATGGCAGGTCTTGTGGGTGGTCTTTACGATTTCATTGTAGCTACTTTCGGTTGGTGGAACGAAAACTTCACTACCCGTGTTTGTATGTGGGGCGAAATGCTGGCCGAAAAGGCAAAGCTGGTTTTCAAGGTGAACACAAGTGCTGCCGTGCTCGGTTTGGGATATATCGTAGGATTGAAGTATGCAGCCATTATCTGTGCCGGTTCACTGGCCGTGTGGTGGATCATCATTCCCGGTATGTCACTCATTTGGGGAAATGAAGTGCTCAATCAGTGGAATCCGGATATTACGGCAACTGTCGGCAGCATGACTCCCGAACAGATATTCGATTATTATGCCAAGAGCATCGGTATCGGTGGTATTGCCATGGCCGGAATCATCGGTATCATCAAATCCTGGGGTATCATTAAGAGTGCTGTAGGATTGGCAGCCAAAGAGATGGGCGGAAAGTCGAATGCAGAAAGTAACGTGAAACGTACTCAGCGCGACCTTTCCATGAAAATCATTGTAGTAGGTTCTATCCTTACGCTGATTCTGGTTTTCCTGTTTTTCTATTTCGATGTGATGCAGGGCAATCTGATGCATACGGTGGTGGCCATTTTACTTGTGGCCGGTATCTCGTTCCTCTTTACGACTGTCGCTGCCAACGCCATTGCCATTGTAGGAACCAATCCTGTATCGGGCATGACCTTGATGACATTGATTCTGGCTTCCGTGGTTATGGTAGCTGTCGGACTGAAAGGTCCTGAGGGTATGGTAGCCGCACTGGTGATGGGAGGTGTTGTCTGTACGGCTCTGTCCATGGCTGGTGGCTTTATTACAGACCTTAAAATCGGTTATTGGTTGGGTACTACTCCGGTCAAGCAGGAAACATGGAAATTCCTGGGAACCATTGTTTCGGCAGCAACGGTAGGAGGTGTAATGATTATCCTGAACAAGACCTATGGATTTACAAGCGGTGACCTGGTTGCTCCTCAGGCCAATGCCATGGCAGCTGTTATCGAACCGCTGATGAGTGGTGTGGGTGCTCCCTGGCTTCTTTACGGTATTGGTGCTTTACTGGCTATCGTGCTGACGTTCTGTAAGGTGCCTGCATTGGCTTTTGCATTGGGTATGTTTATTCCTTTGCAACTGAATATTCCTCTGATTGTGGGAGGTGCCATCAACTGGTATGTTACCAGCCGCAGCAAGGACGCAGCTGTTAATGCAAGACGTGGCGAAAAGGGAACATTGCTGGCTTCCGGATTTATTGCCGGCGGTGCTTTGATGGGAGTTGTCAGTGCAGCCATGCGTTTCGGCAACATCAATCTCGTCAACGAGGCTTGGCTTTCCAACTCCTGGTCGGAGGTATTGTCGCTTGTTGCCTACGCTGTGCTTATTTTCTACTTTATCAAGGCTTCCATGAAGACGAAATAACCTTTAGAAACAGAATATCATGAAAAAAATTCTAGTTTTACTTTTTTCATTCATTACAACTATGTTATATGCACAAAATCCCATCGAGCTTCCGTTATGGCCCGATGGGGCTCCTAATACGAATGGACTGACCGGAACGCAAGAAGATCTGAATGGCGGACTGGTAGCCAATGTCGTGACACCCTCTATTACGGTTTATCGTCCCTCCTGCCCTAACGGTATGGCCATTATCATGTGTCCGGGAGGCGGCTATGCCCGCCTTGCGATGGCGCACGAGGGCTATGATATGGCACCTTGGCTCAATGCGCAAGGTATTACTTATATTGTTTTGAAGTACAGAATGCCGAACGGTCATCGTGAAGTGCCTCTTTCCGATGCCGAACAGGCTATTCGCCTTGTACGTCAGCATGCAGCCGAGTGGAATGTCAATCCTGCGCGTGTAGGCATCATGGGGGCATCAGCCGGCGGACACCTGGCTGCATCTTTGGCTACGCTTTACGGCAGTGATGAAACCCATCCCGATTTCCAGATTCTGTTTTATCCGGTTATCACGATGGGAGCAGATACCCATCAGGGCTCCCGGAACAATTTGTTAGGCGAGAATCCGTCTGACGAACTGGTACGGGATTATTCTCTTGAAAACAGGGTCACTTCCCGTACTCCGCAAGCTTTCATTATGCTTTCGACAGATGATACGAGTGTCCCTCCTGTCAACAGCATCAACTATTATCTGGCTTTAGTCAAACAGAAAGTATCTGCCACTCTCCATGCCTATCCTGTAGGAGGACACGGCTGGGGATTTCGCGACGACTTTTCTTATAAGCGTCAGTGGACCGGAGAATTGGAAAAGTGGCTGCGCGAAGGCTTGAAGTTTGCAGAATAGAAATGTAACAATCTTTTTTTTAATAAAGCGATGAAAATAATTACAAAGATTTTGTGTAGCATACTGTGTATGGCTATACCTTTTATTTCGACTTATGCTCAGGAAGATCCGGGTGAGGTGATGTTGAGCAATGGCCTTGGCTTTCTGGATATCCCTTATGTGGCTCATACGCTGGACGGGGAAGTGAAAGAAGATCTGGTTGTCAATTGCGACGAGATGGATTGCACCACTTTTGTTGAATACACGCTGGCCATGTCGCTTTCGCCGACCGAAGACGGACAGGTGGCCGAAGGAGATTTTGCAAACAATGTCCAGCGAATCCGTTATCGGAACGGACGTATTGACGGATATGCATCACGTTTGCATTATATCACCGATTGGGCAGAGAATGGTGTTCGAAATGGCTTTCTTGAGGATATCACCGAAAAGAAGAGTCCTTATACGCAGAAAGTGACGGTCAACTATATGAGTACCCATCCGGAACAGTACTGGAAATTGGCCGATTCGCCTGAGGATATGAGAAAGATCAAAAAAATAGAAAAGGAACTGTCAAAAAAAGAGATTCATTATATTCCTGAAGACAAGCTTCCTGTCAACGGTCTGCCGTGGATTAAGAACGGTGATATCATAGCCATCACCACCAATATTCCGGGACTGGACATTGCCCACATGGGTATTGCATTCTATGTGGATGGCAAATTGAGTCTGCTCCATGCCTCTTCTACTGCGAAAAAGGTGACCGTATCGCGTATCGCACTGTCGCAGATGCTGAAGAACAATGATAAATGGACAGGCATCCGTGTGTTGCGCATGAAGAAGTAAGCGCACACCTGCTCAGGAGTGAGAACATGTTTCGAATGCGTCTCTACACGGACTTGGATCAGATAACCTGTTTTGAATCTGTCCCGTTCGTGTAGAGACGCAATTTTTTTGCGTTTTTACCACCCACAAAACAAATCAACCTGTAATCAACATCTTACAAATCTCTTTCTTTCATAGCCCAACGTACATGAATGAAAGAGAATGGAAGGTACCCAGCCAGATTTACTCCCGCTCTCCTCCCCCCTCTCCTTGGGAGAGGGGCCGGGGGTGAGGCTCCACCCAATACCCATTCCCATACTTCGTATGTACCCTGCGCCCCAGCTGCGCCAACAGGCGGGCGAACGATGTACACGAACAGTCCTTCAGAGCAGCAGGATTCTTCTTCTTCACTGTGGCATAGATTTCGGCAGCAGACATCAGGCGGGCGCCCTGTTCACCCGGCTCGGCGAAGCGGAAGCAGGAGCTGACCAACTCTTCGGCGGGCGTAACGCGATAGAACGGGCGGTTAGCCTGTTGGATTTCGGTTTCCTCTTCCTTGCTGAACCAGCAGCGTTCGCCGTTCTCCAACTCGTGCAGCAGCTGGGCATAAAGCTGTTCATAATCTATCGGCGTGGTGCAGTCGATGGGGCGTTCCACCTCCACACAGATAAAGCGACGGCTGCCCGAAAGGTCGGTCAGCAGGTCTCGGCGGTTGCTGGTGCCGATGAAGGAGGCGATGCGGGGCAACGGCTCTGCCGTGCGACGATAGGCACGGCGCACGCGTAAGGCTTCCATCTGCATCAGGTTCTTCAGCTGGGGCATCCGGCTGGCAGGCAGACGGTCGAACTCGTCCAGGTTGATGAGTCCGTACGAGGCTAGTTTGTTCTCCGCCGCCGTGGCGTTGGTCAGGTCGAAGCTTTCGGTAAAGTAGTCACGCAGTTGGGGCGGGAGCAGCAGGCGGCA
This sequence comes from Bacteroides ndongoniae, assembly GCF_900108345.1. Classification (GTDB taxonomy): domain Bacteria; phylum Bacteroidota; class Bacteroidia; order Bacteroidales; family Bacteroidaceae; genus Bacteroides; species Bacteroides ndongoniae. The sequence goes on from NZ_FNVV01000014.1 coordinate 441,752, forward strand.
GAAGGTAGATTTTCCCAAACCTTGTGCGGTGCTGACCAGTAGCGGTGCCACACTGTTGGCTCGGCGTCCCTCTCCGCCACGACCTGTCCACTGGGCGGTGACGGCCAGCATCCAGCGGTGGAAAGCACGTGTCCAGAGTTCGGTGTCGGACACCCGTTTGGCCAGGTCGGTCACACGGTCGGTGCCATCCCATGTGGGGAGTTGTTTGAAGTAGAGGTCGAACGGGTGATAAGCCTGCACGTGGTCAGACTCCACGTAGCGCTTTATATCGCGATCCCAGCAGTCCACGCCGTTGTCGATGGCGTCAAGGGCGATGCCGTTCAGCGTGCGGTTGTCCACAGGTATATAACTAAGGTGGTGCGGATCGTTCGTAAGATCGGTATTTATGCGGGCGCACTCCGTTCGTTCCGTCAGCAGGTTGTAGCGGAAAGCGTAGTGCAGCTTCAGGTAGCGCGTCAGGCGTTGCATCATCTGTTGCTGACGCGAGGGCTTTTCGGGTTGGGCAGGAGATTCTTCGGTAGGTGCAACATCTTCTTTGGGTGTATTTTTTAGCGCATCTTTCACTGTATCCTTTTCAATGACAGGCGGTTGCTCCATTGTCAGAATACGCGCTTCGGCAGTTTCTTCGGGTTGCGCATCCACCCATTCAATGATTTCGTTCCCGCCGTTCAGGCTGAACATGCGTTTCTGTTCACCTTTGGCACGGTCGTCGGGCGTCCAGGTCATGCGGACACTGAACTCGCCGCCGCCCATCACTACGAAGATTTCACCCTCGGGCAGGCGGTGGCAGACGTGTTGCAGGTCGGTCAGCAGTTGTTCGTACGGAGCGGCGGGGCTGGCTGCCGGCGTACCGGTTGTGGGACTCTTGTGTGCATTGTTCCAAGGAAGGAACCAGTTTTTCAGGTTTGTAATCAGATTCATAGCGATTTAGGTTTTTGTCCCCAAAGATACAACATCAAAAGCCCTTTGTCAAGTGGGTGGGTGTGGAATAATCAACAATAATCAACATTAATCAACTTCATTCTCATGCACCACGGAGGACACAGGGGCATTATGTATACATGCGCACACCTTCACATACACATTCATAAACGCCCCATACGGGGTATCACCAACATTTTGTACAAAAGTAACTCTAAGGTGATACCTCGAAAAATTAGTTTTTACATAGTCATTGTTTTTGTTTATTTTCTTCTTTTTCTATTATCTTACATACTTTATCCACCTCTCTTAGCGAGGGCATAATCTCAGGGTCTATCCATGTGAGAAAGTCGCTGATTATCACATACATATTCTTCACATAGGAGAAGTCACATTTTCTATTTACGAAGCATATCGGCTCGTTATGGTTGATGCGGTTGCGCAGTTCACGAACCTGCACTATAATATCGTTAACCTCCTTTCGTCCGTACCCGGAAGGCAGCTTCTTGAAAATCCGGCATGGTACACCAGCCAAAAGCGCATAGTGGTGCGTTTCATAAAAACTGTTCCAGAATCCCAAGGTCTGTTCAGCTATTACCCTGCCAGTCGTAACCTTGACACCCCGGTCGGCTATTTTCTTTTCTGCTTTCAGAACTTCTTTTAAGATATAGTCATTGATAACTTTTTTCTTTGTCCGTTTGTTCGTATATGTCAGGGAAGAAGCAACCATGAATCCGGCCTTCTGGTTGATAATCCAGTTTCCGTCGGAGAAATGGCGTGCCAGAGCATAATGCAACTGGTTACGCAATATGACCTCAAAGGAAGACAGCAAGGGATGAAATGCCTGTGCTATCTTCATGTTGGCAAAATAGAGCATGACCGCCTTGCTTTTGTTGCGGTTGGTCGCCTTATAATATTTGGAAACTCTCGAATTAGAATATAATCTGACTACTTTTTTATATTTCATTTTGCTTGTTCAAATAAAAACCGTACCTTTGCATCGTAATGCTTGGTAAAGCCTCTGTTATCAAAACACGTAACCAAGTTAAGGATATACCCGTTCATCAAGAACGGGTTTTTTCGTTTATAACTATCCCATCTGTTTTATCCTACAAAAATAGCCAAAAAAAGAAGGTCATGGAAAGTATTCAGACCATTTTTAATATTAAGAGTATAAAATTTCTTTTTAGGGCATACACACATATAACTACATTTTACCCGACATCCAATCCGTAATCATCCGTGTCATCTGTGGTGAATATCCCCCGTCATGTCAAACGAATATTTCTTTTCAATGTTTGGAAATGTAGCAAGAACTTCGTTTATTTGCGTTATGAACTTCATTTTGAAAGACTATGGCAAATTACATCCGTTTCGACTGGGCCATGAAGCGATTGTTGCGCAATAAGGCCAATTATGCTGTATTGGAAGGACTGCTGACCACGTTGTTGGAAGATAAGGTGAAAATCTGCAAGTTGCTGGAAAGCGAAAGCAACCAGGAGGATGAGTATGACAAGTATAACCGTGTGGACATGCTTGCCGAGGACTCACGGGGCGAACTGATCCTGATAGAAGTGCAAAACAACAACGAGTATGCTTACTTCCAGCGCATGCTGTTCGGTGCGTCGAAACTGGTGACGGAATATATCAACCGTGGCGAGGGATATGAAAAAGTGCGCAAGGTGTATAGCGTGAACATCGTCTATTTCTCGTTAGGGCACGGAAAGGATTTTGTTTACCATGGCAAGACGGAGTTCCGTGGCATTCACGAGGGCGACCTGTTGGAGCTTTCGCCATTCCAGCGTCAGACTTTCAAGGTCGATCAGGTGAGCCAGCTTTATCCGGAGTACTACATACTGAAGGTGAACGACTTCAACCGTGTGGCAAAAACGCCTTTGGAAGAATGGATTTACTATCTGAACACGGGCGAAGTGCCGGAAGGTGCCACCGCACCGGGACTGGAGACCGTGAAAGAGCAGTTGCAACTGGATCGTATGAGTCAGGATGAACTGAAAGCCTATTATCGCCACTTGGACAATATCGTCATCCTCCGGGATAATATTCAGACAGAACGGGCAGAGGGCAGAGCGGAAGGAAGAGCGGAAGGGAGAGAAGAAGGAAGAGAAGAAGGAAGAGAACAAGGAAGAGAACAAGGCATTAGGGAAGAGCGTCTAAAAAACGCTACTGCCATGAAAGCCGCCGGCATTCCAATCGAAACTATAGCCCAAATCACCGGACTCATAGTCGAGGAAATCAAAACCTTATAAACTGTCAATAATCCACGGATTACACAGATTTGTCAGATTAATTTATATGCAAACTGTAGAGACGCAAGATTTTGCGTCTCTATCCCTTACACATTATTATACTACTACCCCACCGCCATGTTTAATCCGTGATCATCCGTGTCTTCTGTGGTATTTTTCACCAGTTTGCAGGGTGAAATTTTGTCGTAATATCCTGTGGGTGAGCTGTTTGTGGTGAAATATGGATACGCGGACGACGAGGAGGGGGCGGACGAACGCGGATTTGAATTTTTAAATACGGGTGGAACGGATTTCTACAAAGGGATGAAAGTTGATACTAGTCTTGCCATGATTTTTCCCAGTTAGGAAAAAATTACTGCCCAGTTAGGAAATAATTTTTTCCTAACTAGAAAAAAACAGGTGGGTGACAGCCTGTGAGTGCAAGAGCCTGTCTGTAAAAGTTTCACCGTAAGCGAATGATAATAAAGATGTTGTAATGCAAAGAATGGATACGCGGACTACACGGAATGAGCGGATGAACGCGGATTTTAATTTTTAATTATTCATTTTTAATTGAATCAACGTGAAACTTTATCCTTCACCATATCCATCTGATTATCAATACTATTTTACCTGTTGAAAGCGTGAACCCAATTTCCCCTTTTCTCCTTTTCATCCGTGTTCGTCCGTCCCCTCCTCGTCGTCCGCGTATCCATCTTTCACCCTCCTAAAGTGCCACTTGGCAGACGTAACCACCTACTTTAGCCGCGTAATATGGGCAGTTAGCCGGCGCAACAAGCACCGCTCACTCCAGTTTCTCCACCTCCTCGCGCATCTCGCGGATGGCGGTCGACATCACCTTGGGCTCTTTCGTCAGCACAATCCGCTTCATCTCCTCCAACTTATCCGGATGACGGTAGTCGGGCAGAGCATAAAACCTCTCATAAAAGTACATTTTGCTATCAACCAAATTACAAATGTTTATACACTCAACTTAAAAGATACCAATGTATCTTCCGGATCGCGAATGATGCAATATCCTACTCCTTCTTTTTCGTCCACAGCCAGACAAGTGATTCGTTTACTCGACTTCAACAGTTTTACCGGATTCCCTTAACAGAACACACAAAATAAGTAAAGCTACATTTTTCATATTTGTTTCATATTTAGATGATTAACAATACGTATTTATAATTAAAAATCATAGTATATTTAAAGAAAAAAGTTACCAGTGACTAACCTAAGTATCATAAACCCATGTATACAAATGTCTTCCTCCAGTACAATCTTGGAAAGTAGTTTAATTATCTACCAACTTTCTACATTCGCCGCATCACTTTCTCGGAAAAAAGAACTAACTGTTTTATGACTGTACACTAAAGCCATAAACGGAAGCCACAAGAGCCAATCCAACCTACAAAATTTTTGTCTTTTTACTTTTCATGTCAGTAGTTTTATTTGTTAGTCTGGATAAAGGTAGGCAACCAGCTGATAATAGCTTAAAAAAATAGCTCAAAATTACTCAATAAGCACCTCAAAAAATATCAAAACACTATATATCATATAGATAAAAAAGGAATAGACGATCAGAATCTTACCAAAAATAAACGAAAGAGAGCAGCAGATTCCCCCCCTATCCGTACATTTTTATTGTCTCGCCAAGATCGATCGGCGGCGAAGAAAAACTTCGAAATAAATAAAATGTAATTACGGTTGTTCCGTAGGCATTACGATTTCATCCTCCTTGGGCCTGCACAACTTATAGGCGACACTCACATCCAGAATATCTACATCACTACATGCGTGTAGTTCCTTACGCAATCGAGAAATAGCAGAATGGAGGGAATGGATAGTACAATTTCCATCAGGCCATAAATGCTCCATGATATCCACTTTGGGCAGCTGATGTCCCTCCGCTTTGGCAAACAACATAAACAAACAAGACATCTGAGGATTCAGTTTCGTTTTTCCGTTCTCTCCTATCAGCATATGGTTGTTCGGACAGAACGTCAAGCCCTGCACCACCAGCACAGGCTAAGCCTCTTTTGCCGTTTCCATTGTCGGTAGGGATATCCAAGAAGGAAAAAGTTTGTGCAAGCCGATTCTGATCCAACGGAGAACCGACCGAAAATTGGCAACGACCATCACAAGACCTGACACTGTAAAAAACAGGAAAAACAACGTGTACCACTCGTCCTCGGTGAACATGCGATACCACAGATAACTTGCAAACCCCGTGACTTCCACTTCGCTCCGCATCCCCAGATAGCAGGAAAACAGGCTATCCGCATCTGCCAGATGCACAGTATCGCCGGCATAGGAAAAGGTTTCTTTTTCGAAAAAGTCGGTCACACCTACACGAACCGATAAACGGAGGCCGGAGTCGGACACCGACTTTTGCCATGAATGTAGCAACGTGTCGGCACTTAAAGGCGAAAGTAACAAGATATAAGATTGCATAACCCGGTATTCCGGCAACACTTCGAGGTTGTTCAACCGACGATGGAGCGGTATCGCATACGATCGCTTACCCACCCCCGTAATATTCAGTTTCACCGTGTCCTTCACCATCTCTTCCTTGGACAATACCGCCTGTGACCGGTTGGAGTAGAGCGATACTTTCATATTGTCTCTTTTCAAAAGCTCATGCTCCAATACCTTTGTGCACTCCTGCCGTGCTGTTCCTTTAAATGAAGATATATGGACATTGTAATAATACTTGCCAACCAAGAAGACACAAACGACACCAAACAGGATGGCTATACCTCCTTCTATCCACCTTACAGATTTTTTTCTTTTCATCTCCGACTTAAGATTTTGTTCGCAAAAATAATTGTTCTTTCTACACGAAACAACAAACAATGACTAAAAAACGATGACAAAATACTTCCGTCAGAAATAGTGCCGAACAGACCAACAGACGAATGTCCATAAATAAAGAAATGATGATAATGTGGTATGTCCATCAGTCTGTAGCATCCAACCGGAACTCTACCACAGGTTCATCACTGTTGACATCTGTAGTCCATAATATCCTCCGCTTTTCATCCACCGCAATGCCACACACATGACGGTCGAGTATATAACGGCGCAAGGGTGCTCCTGTTAGGCTGAACACATAAAGGTAACGGCCACCATCCTGCAGGCTTTCGCCTTGTTGGATGCTTTGGCCAATTTCCTTGAACGAAGTTCCCTGGAAAATGGCATAGACGGCACTGTCTGCCACCTGTACGTCGATGAACCCCATGATGCCCGTAGGGATGCCATACCCCTGACGTACTTGAAACTGCGGTTCGCCACCGGGTCCCAGGAGCACCGTATGCGTACTGTCGTGCAGGTTCCACAACTCAAGCACCTCGCCCAACTGGGTGGCGGCGGCCAACATACCGTTACGGGGATTGTAGTCGATAAAACTGCGCCAGGCTTGTGCCAACGCCGGACGGGAGTGGAGCAAAGCGTCTTCGTTGGCCGTGGGGATGGAGCCGAACCGGCGTAACAGGCGGCCGTCGCGGTTCACCACGCAGAAACGGCTGTCACCCGAATAGTCGGGAACGAGGCAAGTGGAGTCGCTGATGCTGACAAAATCGAGCGCACGGAGCAGTTGACGGTCGAGGCTGACCGTACCTACGCGAAGTAGCGAGTCGGCAGAAGGAGCAAACACGAAATGTGCGACCTGCGACTTGCCGGAATCGAGGACATGGAGCGTGTCGCCTGTCCAACGCATGTTTTCGGCGGAAATCAGGTCGTCGGGGCCATCGCCACGGCGACCGAAAGAAGCCAGATGACGGAAGTCGGGAAGGCTGAAGGCGTGGAAGAAATGGTCCGTACCATGAAGATCCATCACCACGGCACGGTCTGCCTGCACGCGGATGCGGAAGAGATAGCGGAACACAGCGGTATCGAGATGCAGCGGTGTGCCTGCAAGTTCTGCCGTTTGCGGGAAACCGTCGTAAACAGTCACCCTCTCGCGAAGAGGACGGGAACAGGCGGCCAGCCACAAAAGGACAAACGCGGCGGACAAACCGCCAGACAGTCGGGACAGAAACGCCGGTAAGGCGAAAGTCCGGTGGGAAGAGCATAAGGAAATAATACTCATATTTCTTTATTTTAAGAATTTGAACAAGTAAAATTCTGCTTGGTAGTTAAGAAGTTCAAGAGTTAAACCGATAATTTTACAATGGTTAATGATGAATGGTTAATGGTTGACGAATCGTAAGCTGACACTATCCACTAACTCATAAAGATCCACTTTTTCCAAGATACGACTGTTCGCTACGGTGATTGTCTTCCCTTCCGCATCCGGGGAAGAAGCCGATGGCTTGCAGGCCACCATTCCGATAAGGACAAAACCTAAAAGCACGATTCGTGTATTCATTCTTTTTTATTTTAATCAAAAAGCAACTTATATCGGATAAAATAGTTCTCATAGTTTCCATTGAATCCATAGAGCATATTGTTTTCCTCATCTACATCGAACAGGAAGGGAGCTACATCGAAACTGTATTGGGCTACTCCCCTGCCCTCATAATCCAATACTTCCAGGCAGCAGCCATTCTCCTGTCGGTCGTACAAGGCATAAATGTACTTCCGGCCTGCCATGACGTTCAGATAGCGCTGTACGGTATGCTGCATGCCGCCCATGCGGATTTCAGACTTCACGTCTTTGTCTACCAGACGCTTGTACAACGTCATGTCCGAAACCCGGTATAGGTCTATCTGTTTCTTATAGCTATATGCATAGACTATAAAGTCATCGTTGGCAGACATGATTCCGCGATGGCTGTCAAAAAAAGTTTCGCCATGCTCATCGCGTTCCATCGTTATCTGCCCGCTTGGCTTTCCGGTTATCAGATTTATCTTCTTGATCGTATAATCGGTAGAAACGGTACTGTAAACCAGCAAAGAGTCGCGCAGAATGTGCATCTGGTTGAAATTGTCGTATTGCGGCAGAAGAAGTGCGTGGGCTGCCTTCATTGCCTGTCCGTCGGTGACCATTGCTTTTATCGTGACAGGCGTGTAGCCCCATACATACAATGTATCCGAAAAACTTCGGCAAAACATCGGGAAGAGTCCTATTTCATCTTTGCCCTGTCCTTTGGTGCCCCAGCCGCTTTGCAGCAACAAATCGGGCAGTTCGTACCGCCACAGCATCGTGTCGCTCCTGCTGCTTGCCACGAACATCGATTTTCCTTTCAATGCAATAAAATCCGGAGCAATGATCTCCTTACATTCCAACATTTCTCCCTTCAAAGCCGCCTTCTGCTCAAAAGCCGGAAAAGGCATTTCGACGGATTGGGATGCGCATCCTGCCAATAAAAACAGCGACAACAACCCATACAAATAAGATTTCATATCCATACCCATGTTTCTATTTTTTCAATGTTTCTTTGCGTAATCTGTTACATGTCAAACGTATAAATTTCGTCTTCATTTTCGGCAAACACGCCATAAATGGTCTGTTCCTTTTCGTCAATGGCAAACGAACTGATCATGCGATCCAGATACAGCCGCTTCAGGGGCTTGCCTTCCCACGAGAATATCTGGACGGACGGATAAGACTTCTGTTCTCTGATCTCTTCGGGTGTCATGTCAAGGTTCAGCGTATAAATGTATTGTTCCGTTGCGCAGACGGCCAAAGGATAGATTCTCCGTTTGTCCGGTTCGATCGGAATGCGGTCGTCTTTAGGAGCTATATCCAATGTGACATCCCGAAGCAGACGACCAGCCTTGTCTATGATGCGGAAACGGCGGTCCGAAGTATAGAACGAGGCAAAGCACTCGCCCGAAGGATGGGCGGCGGCAATACGCCCATACGCCTGGTTGCGAGCCAGTACAGAACCGAAGCGGTCGGGCGTTTCCGGATAATCGACCTGCTGCTCGGCAGTGCCGTCCGGACGGATAAAGAGGTACTCTTTCTCCTCTTCAAAGTCGGTTTCACACACATAAGCCGAGTCTGCCAACATCAGCAAACCGTTGTAATAACTGCGTTGTACCGGAAGTTTGCAGGCAGTCACGACCGCTTTTCCATTGGCCAGTGAGATACCCTTCACTTCATTGACATCCAATACATAAGTCCGACCGGAACGCTCTCCCACAAGCTGGTTGGACGGCATACGGAAATCGGACGGCCCCTCGCCCCGTACCCCGAAGCTGTACAGATACCTGAGTCCGGCTTTGTCGAACACCTGAAAACAAGTATCCATCTTGTCGTTGAACACCACCAGGCAGGAGTCTGTCAGAAACATACTCCTCGGATACAGCATGACCGGAGGAATCCGGTGTACGTCTGCCACCAATGTATCTGTCACATCGAAAGATGTATATACCTCGGTTGTCTCCTGCCTGCTGCAAGAACACAGCATCCCGACCGCCATTAATAATGTAAAAATGTTGCGTTTCATCATTCTCATATTATATTTTCACTCTATCCTTTAATAAAATTGTTTTGTGATTCAGTGAAGATTCCTTGTATGAGAAATACAAGGTTTACAATTAGTTCTGAAACAAAATATTTCATATTCTTCTTTCTTACCATCTTAACTCATCGTATTCAAAAATTTCTTCTTTGTTCTCACTTGATAAAGGATTGTCAACATATAGCAAAAGCGCATCCGATGTCATGCACCAACCGGTCAACAAACTATAACGTTTTGTAGCCAGTTCGCTCTCACCTAAAATATTAAACTGATTATCGAATACGGTCAGATATAACTTCCTACCGGCCAATATGTCATTCAGTTTTTTTGATGTATTGTATTCTTCTTCGCCTACATGCAGCCTAATGTACATATCGCGTGCAGGCAAATAACCCACTTCATAAAAATGAGGATTTACCACTCCGTGTTTCTCCCATTTCGTATAATCTTCCTTTGACTCACACTTATCCGCTTTGTTTTTGCAGAAGCGGCTATACGCTTCGTGGATCGCAGTTTTTCCACTCTTCCGATCCATAACATACACATGAGATTCTACAGGATAATTATACAAGATTTTATCAGATGTAAAGGTAATGTTCGGACGATTCATATTGGCATAATCACCATCTCCTATGTCTGGTATCTCTACCGATGGCTGAAGGGCGTAGGTCACAGGAGGGATTGAGTCAGATAGAAAGACTTCACGTACCCCAAATGATACAGGATGCGTGGATGCGTTTCTTATGCCAAAGAGTAAAGAATGACGAATCTTGTCGTAGTACAAATCCGTTGTAGAAATCGCATAATTACGTTCCACCATCACAGACTGACCTGAAGGTAAGTTTGATAAGAGTTTTACCTTTCTCAACAATTCGCCATTACCATTCAGCAATAGAGCACTTTGAGTAGCATCCACTACCCAAATAGAGTCGGGGGAACAAACCATTAAGCCTGTAATAGGACTGATGACAGCTGAGTGTCCTTCTGTGTAAAAGGATAACTGAGTAGCTTTCCCATTCCGTAAATTGAAACGATCCAGTGCATGTAACTTAAAATTATAGCCATATAACCACTCTGTAGTATCTTGGTAGTAATCAGATAAATAATATGACTTCAAATTCAAGATATCGGCCTCGGGCAATATATGCTTTTTGATCTGTAGTCCTTTTAAGTCAGAATGATTGGTTTCCGAACTTTTATTATGTTTTGGAGAACAGGATGCAAAACAAAAAACAATAAATCCATATGCAAACATGCTTAATCTATTCATAGTAACTTACAATATTAAATGATCTTTATAGAAAACGATTCAATTTATTAAACTTATTATCTTATCAGTACCTATACCTAACAGGATAATTATATTTTTCAAACTTATATTTTAAAGTACGAACAATATTAGGGTTATTTCAGATTGAAAGATACGATATCAAATACTTCCTCATTTATGTCTGCATCCCACTCGTTTCGTATAATATATACTTTGTGGGCATTTTCATCTATATAAAATTGTCCCGATACATTATCAACAAAACGATAAGAATTTATCATATTGCCATTCCAATCCGTCTGGATCAACATACTTTCTGTCTTCTCTGCCATTGGGCTAACAATCATACGTAACAAATAACAATACTTTTCTGTAGGAAAACATCTGGTAAAGCCTGAATAGCCATTATCTAATGCCAACATCTTCGTATTTTTATTCACATCGGGAATACATTTTTCTGAAAATTTGAATGTCTGGATGTGTTTTCCTTCCAAATCATAGACATGAATCAAATCAAAAAAATACATTCCTACAAGAATACGGTTTTGTTGTTCGTTTAATGCAACTATTGATGCAAAGGTATAGTTATAGTCTGATACAGATTCATTTAAAGTAATAGGGCATTTTGCTTTCAAGGTTTTTCCGGTGTTCCTATTGTACACAAAGAACATATTGGGATTAGTGGCATCAATCTTCCTACCTACAATATAATTTTTAGATAAATTCGTTTCACTACTTATAAATATAGAATCCGGATACGGAATATATTCTTTTAATAGCAAAGCACCATTATCATCTTTTTCTATTTCCACTATTTTTTTAAGATTTCCTTCATCCAATAAAACCCTATCCACATCTACTGATAAAATAAAAGTAGGGTTAATCAAGTCATCAGCTCCATATCCTACAGAGCCTAAAGATTTTATTTTTTGCCTCGTCTCAATATTATAAACATCAATGCATGTATCTGCTTTTATGTTGATTACGAAAAGTAATGAATCAACTATTTTTATACTCACCGGATATTTGTCTTCAAATCTTAATATTGTTTCAGGAGATTGTAAAATTGTCGATTCCGACAAATCTACAAAATCTGAATTATTCTTAGTAGAAGTACACGAGAATATAGAGATACAAAGAATGATATAAAATACTATTTTCATAATTTCACTGTTATTGCCATTTCATTTCTTTATTATGACTCTCATTCGGTTGCGTTTTTTTATTTCTTCGAAACCAGTTCGAACCGTTCGAAAGTCATATAATCATCTGACTGGTTACCCATTCCTACCTGATAATCACGGCTTATGTACAGACCGTCTTTGTTTACAAGAAATACAAAGGAATTGTAAATGCCTTCGGGAAAAAGAGTCTCGCCTATTACTTGAAAATCTTTGTCAAGAATCAGGAAGGAGAACTTCTTCCTGCCATAAACGGCCTTACCCCACCAATTCATATTCCTGTCTAAATCAACCTTAGGATAGGCAAAACGGTAATAGATTTTCCTATATGGGTCATAAATCAGATCACCATAACGTGCCAGTTCCAGATAAAGACGAGGACCTGCTTCCGAATCTTTCTGTTCTTCGGTGGCAGAAGAAATATAGCGGCTGGCTGCTTTTATTCGTTTGATAGTGGAATGGTCGGCAGAAGCCACAACAATATCTTCACTTACGTAAAAGGAATAAACAAAGTTTTTTCCGTCGAAAATGCGGCTAAACTGCGAATTATTGGCACTTTTCTCTTCAGAAGTCAGCAAGGAATAGGTCAAAGGCAACTCTTCGCAAACCTGTTGTGTCGTATCAATCCGCACCGTGAGAGGAGTATCGTCCGCAGAATGGAAACGAGGAATATCCGGCTGAGTGATATACAGCTTCCCTTCAAGAAAAACAGGAGCGATGTAAGGATGTGAGGAAGGGGTATAAGACGGTAGTACCTTATATCCTTTGGCGGTGGTGTACCATAAGGTATTTTCTGAACAATTCTTCCTGTTGTATCTACTCTTATCAACCCGCTATAGGCATAGCTGGAAACGTACAGATGGTTAAAATCCTTGGCATAGTAACCGGAAACCTGTGCTACCCCATTCGGTCCATCCGCATCCAACTCTACTTTTGAAAGAAAACGGGCTGTTTTCCAGTCATAAAAAAGAAGCTGATTGGTTCGGTAATTCAAAAAAGACAAATAGTCTTTACCTGTTTCGTCAGAAAACGTATATAAGTAGAATGCATTGTATCGCACATCGCTGTCAAGTTCAAAGGATTTCACTTCTCCCGTAGCTTTCAGTTCACAGATATCCTTTACCTGCTCTTTTTTTCCATTACAAGCTCCCAACAGACAGCAAAACAGAAGTGAAAATAGTGTTCTCATATTCTTCTTATTTTTTAATTATTAAATACTAAATTCAAAATCTACAAGGGCAGATTACTTCTTTATTACAATAGTTACAGATTGCCGTATAGTCTTCATTCGTACGACAATAGCTACCATTTTCACTTTATGTCAACGTTTCCAAATTCTTCTTCATAACATCCCTGACATCATTTCCTTTGTCTAATGAGCATAAACGCCATAAACTGCCATTGCCGCAGCGGCTGTTAGAAGAGTAACCTTTAAAAGATTTTTTTTCGTATTCATCTTTCCATTCAAATATTCATACTGATGGAATTTGTCTTCCACACATTATAGGGTGCCGAAAGATACAGATTCCTATAAATAAAAGTTCTAAATTCATTTTCATATATTAAACATATTCATACCTTTTTAAATAAAACATATTTAAGTTTCGCAGGTGATCAACTTAGTAGTTGACAAGTCTTCAGTCAACAAGACAAACAAGGGCTGGAATGCCCTGTTTAATAAAGTATCACCAGAAACGGCTTTCTACAAATGCCTTGTCAACTTGTTACTTGTCAATTGCAACTTGAGCTTACGAATTGAATCAAAGTTGAGTAAACATGTAGAAAAGCATAACTCATTTCATTGTTATCTCTCAAAAATAAGCAATAATAATTCCAATATGCAAAATTACGACTCACCATTTCTAACAGACATATAAATCATTGAAATCCAACATTATAAAAATGACCGTTTATAAAATTGGATCACTATTCGTTTCTTCCATAGACCTGCTCACCAAACCTCACCATGCCCTCACCAAACCTCAAAGATCCTCACCAAATCGAAAAATACTCGATAAATACGAATAAAATGGAAGGAATCAGACGTAATTTATTGTATAGCTTTCCCAAGTAAATAGCCTGAATTTCAATTTGCCGATAAAATTAAAAAAATACAACCGAAATAAACCATCATCTCAACTGATATCAACTGACATTAATCATAAATATCTGTTTATCATAATATTAAAAATCGAAAATGTCAGTTGATGTCAGTTGGCGTTTTCATCCGAATGATTCATTTTTTTCTGTTTGTCTATCGAAGAAGGCAGGACAAGCTGATAAGAGCCATTTCTATCATTAGATATAGTAGCAGGCGATATGCTTTCGAGTTTATCCCGAAGGCGTCCTATCATCTTATAAAAACTATCCAAAGAGTAGGTTTCAAGCTCTTTTCCGATAGCCAGGTAAATATCATGTTTAGACAAAGTGTGATGAGGAGCTTTAAGAAAACATTCTAACAAATTAGACATGGTTGCAGACAGGGTAGCAATCGTCTTGTTATTCTCATTACAGAGTACGTTTTGCTCAGCGTCAAAATAGATTTCCATACCCAAATTGTAAAGCCGATTGTTTTTACTTCGCGTTCGGGGTTTTACGCCCTCTTCCTGAATTTTCGTTTTTGTTTTTCGGAGAGCTGATAAAGATTTATACAACTTTCTCAGACGGACAAAGAACAAGCAAAGGCATGGAACTCCCCCTCCTGCCAAGAATATTAATCCCCAATCTGTCCATTCCAACAAATCGTACCAGGAAATATCGGAAAAAGCCGTTATTTCTGCTTCGCAATAACTGCCTATATACCGGGTACACAGGCTGTCGTAACGTGTTACCGTAATAGAATCCGGAACATAACTGGTAGTTTCAGATAAAGGTTGCTTCAGTCGCAAACCAATATTATGATTGCAAACCGACGAATCGGACAATAATCGAGACCAACTTTTATATAAAGAATCTGCTTTTAACACCGATTCCAAAATTAAATAAGAATGTATGTCGCGAACAAATTTACTTGCACTGATATTATCATAGTATTTTGTCCGAGGGACAACGTAAGATTGTATGCCATGGATGGAACGTATTCTTCCTCGCACCGTATCGGGTAATTCTTCATTCAAGGATTCCGTGAGATTGCTGCTGAACAAATGGTTGGCCGTATCACGCGAAAGCATCTCCTGCTGCAAAGCTTTCGTCAAGATTTCTCCTGCTTTCAACTGATACGTTTCATGTCTATATGAAGTACGCATATAGCCAACCATTACGGCTAGCACTGCCCCTGTAAGCAAATAAATTGTTATTGATCTGAATCTTATTTTCTTCATATTGAAATTGGAATTCATTAAAGATAATTTTTATTTCGTTGCTGAGTATTTTTCTGTGTCGCTTATTTAAATCTTGCCATCAGTTCATCGCTGTTGATATTCCTTGGCTCCAATTAAATCTGACTGTTTGTCAGCAAAAAAACATCGATACAGTAGTTCCGAGAAGCAGCGGCGTTGCATATTCCGCCTTCTGCGGGAAATCGTCGTAAACAGTCAGCCCCTCGCATAGAGGACGGGAGCAGGCGGCGAGCCACAAAAGGACAAACACAGCGGACAAACTGCCAGACAGTCGGGACAGAAACGCCGGAAAGAAGAATATCCGGTGGAAAGAGAATAGAAAATTGGTTTTCATCGTGTTTCTTATTTTAAGAATAAATTGCACTCCTCTACCCCATGAAATTCTGTGTATTCTCTCTATGATGAAGGAGTCAGTAAATGTTTCTCAGATTAACAAAGCAAAAATAAGAATAAAGTCGGATAGTTCAAATGAATAATGTTACAAATTATTGCTTTTATGTAATATCTTTGTGTCTGTATCTTCGATTGGCTAACAAAAAGCTTTGTATGTATAACATTGTGTCCGGCCCGTATGTTTCTCGTACCTGTCGGGGCGAGATACGCCCCACTTTTTTATCCGAAAGACACACAGGCTGGACACAAAAAAACAGAGGGAAGCTGAGATTATATATGGATCAGCAGATCTGGAAGGTCGAACCCGTTCATTGTGAAGCTGATGGCAAATATGGCGGTACTAACCACCCAAAGAATCAACAGTGTCCATTTTAATCCAGTAGCCATGGCCTGCCACTTGAGCATAGAGCGGCAAACGCCATAAACAATGCCCAGCAAAGGGATGCCCAGCATCAGGGTACCTGCAATGTACATGACAATAGTTGACATTGGCGAGATGGGCAATATGATATCGGTGGTAGGAAACAGAGACAGCAATGCTGCTCCCCCGCCAATGCCGATAACGATAGCCATGAAAAGCAACGCAACAAAGACGACGGCAAAGATAAAGAGTACAGGGCTGCAGATAACGGCAATAGCAATTAGTCCCATTTTCAATATCCATCCGACAACGGTGACTATGGCATTGCCCAACGATGCAAGAAAAGAGCGTGGCTTGTCCGACCGGATGTATTCGTTTACCCCATTTCCTACCTTTTCGAATCCGTCGGTGACAGTTTTGCCGATGTTCTCTACAGTGACGGCTTCGCCACGCATACTCAGTTTCTCGGCAGCAGTCCGGGCTTCGGGAACAATAATCCAGCAAATGATGTAGAGCGGTATCAGTATTTTGAAAGAGAAAATCAGCAGAAAGACCATTGCCAGACGAAGCGTGGTGACATTAAGGCCAAAATAGGCTGCCGCACCACTGATGACGCCACCCAGCATCTTGTCGTCCGGATTGCGGAAGAAACGGCGATGTCCGGTTGTTTTCGTATTTTCGTCCGAAGACGGTTCGGTGTCTGTATCCATATCTTCCGGTTTTCCCATGCGTGCTATGACTTCCTCTACATCAGTTATGGTGATGACTTGGGCACCAGTCTGCAATTTTTCGGCAAACAGTTCGGAAATGCGTAGCTCGATGTCGTCTACAATTTCTTCAGCACTTGAATGTTTGCGAAAATGCAGCTTCAGATTATTGAGATAGTTGTCGAGAAGACGATAAGCGTCTTCGTCTATGTTGAACACGGTTCCTCCTAAATTTACAGTTAAAGTCTTTTTCATTGTGTTCTTCTGTTTATTAATTAATTCGTTTATTGTTCGTTGGATAGTCCTGCATAAAAGAGTCGAGGACTGGGCTTATCGGTTGGCTATGTGATTGACGGTTTCGTTCAGTTCCCGCCACGACACTTCCAGCTCACCGAGAAAAGTCTCTCCCTTTTCTGTCAGCCGATAATATTTGCGTGGTGGTCCTTGCGTTGATTCAACCCATTCGTAACTGAGCAAACCGTCGTTTTTCAGGCGGGTCAGCAGTGGATATAGTGTTCCCTCCACTACTATCAACCGGGCTTCTTTCAGTTTCGATATGATGTCGGAAGCGTAGGCCGGTTCTTTGTGCAGCAGAAGCATGATACAGTATTCCAGCATTCCCTTCCGCATTTGCGATTTTACGTTGTCTACATTCATGGTTAATTGTTTTGTATAGCACAAATATATGTATTATATGAGTACCTTGTATTGCATAATACTATATAATTATACTATATTAACGATTTGAGAAGTGGTGTATGTCCTATACTGTAGGTTTGAGAGATACAGGAATAACAGTGCAGAAGCCGATTGCGAGGTAAGAAGAAATACCTACAAGTACAGATGGGGTACGATGATAGCAAGAGGGGTAATTTTTTCCCAGTTAGGAAAATTTTTTTTCTAACTGGGAAGATATTTTTTCCTAACTGGGGAAAAAATACGGGATAATGTATGCAGAATATGCACAAAGTTGGCAAGGAGAAAAGCTGACAGGCAGAAAATAAAAGAAGGCAGCTGATTTCTTGTGATTCAGCTGCCTTCTTCTTATGTTAGGAACGTTGTGGTTACTTAGCTACTCTTTCGAGCCATTTCACCATAGCGAGCATGACTCCCATGGAGATAAGACAAACGATCAGGAATATGGCCCAGCAATAACCGATGGGGATGGCATTGTACATAAGCGGACCAATCCACAGCAAGAGGTTACCGACAGCCGTAGCACCCAGCCAGAGTCCTTGGCAGAGACCGAGAAGATGCTTGGGAGCAACTTTGGACACGAACGAGAGTCCGAGCGGCGAGATGAAGAGTTCGGCAACGGTAAGAAGGAAATAGAGAACGATCAATACCCATGCTCCGGCTTTCACTTGCTGGTCGATGGGGAGCTCGCGGAACTCGGTTGCAGACGGATAACCTTGCGAGAAGGAGTATACGGAAAGGAACAGGTAAGCAAGTCCTGCAATCAGCATACCGATGGCAATCTTGCGGGGAGTGGATATTTCTTTGCCTTTGCGAGCCATAGATCCGAAAATCATCATGATGATCGGAGTCAGCGTGATAACAAAGAATGGATTGACAGCCTGCCATATTTCGGGAGCAATGGTAGTGGTATTAACAAAGTCGCGGGCAAACAGCGAGAGGGATGTTCCGTTCTGATGGAATGAGAACCAGAAGAAAATAACGACTCCCAACACTGCAAACAGAGCATAAAGACGTTGTTTGATTTCTTTTGCCATCGCCTGTTTTTCTTCTTCGGAATACTGAACGGCAGCAACAGCCTCTTTCTTTCCCGGATTGGGGAATTGCTTCTTGGTTACGAGGAAGATAATCAGTGAAATGAACATGGCCGCTACCGATGCCAGGAACGAATAGTGGATACCTTCATTGAAAATCTGGAGATATTGTGCGCACGAGTCAGCCATATTGGCGGTATCGCCTACACATTGCGCCATCAGTTGGTTGAGGTTGCCCAGTGCTTCGGCTGACATCTGCTCTGCCTTTTCGATATATTCGTGGCACAGGGCAGGAAGGCTGGCGTTGTAAACCATGTTGTGTGCGTTCAGCCACCAGCTACGCAGAAGCGGAGCTACGAACGGAGCGATAAGACCACCGATGTTGATGAATACGTAGAAGATCTGGAAACCGGAGTCGCGCTTGCTTTTGGCAATCTTCAGTTCTTTTTCGCCTTTCTTGGCGGCTTCTGCTTCCAGGTCGTCGTACATCTGACCAACGATGGCCTGGAGGTTGCCCTTGAACAGACCGTTACCGAATGCGATGAGGAAAAGGGCGGCACAAGTCAGTGTCAGTAACCAGGTGATGTTTCCTGAATTTGCAGTAATGGGGAATGAAAGAACGATGTAGCCGACAGCCATAATGACAAGACCGGCCATGATTGTGCCTTTATAATTTTGTTTTTTGTCGGCTATGTAACCGCCTATGAGGCTTAAAAGGTAAATGCCGGCATAAAAGAATGAATAAATCAGTGTACTTTTTTCTTCGCTGATACCGAATTTAGAACAAAGGAATAATACTAGTACGGCATTCATGATGTAGTAGCCGAAACGCTCACCCATGTTTGAAAGTGCCGCAGGAATCAGACCCTTAGGATGTTTGTTGAACATAGAATTAATTTTTTAAATAGTGACTAAATATGTTTTTCAAATAATAATAGTTGCAAATATATACTTTTGGGTGAGATAATACACTAAAATAAGCTGAAAAATAGAAAGGGTATGCAAGATTTATATGGCTTGCATACCCTTGATAGGAACAAATTGTCAGTAAGGCTTGTAGAAGTTAATGTCAATAGAAGGTGCCTGGACAATCGGAATACTTTTCATTGTACATGAATATCAGAACAGTGTACATACTTCTGCCCGTACTTCCTTGATAAGGTCCTGTGGAGCCAGCTTCAGCTGCAGGCCACGGACACCGGCACTGATATAAATGTATGGATGCTGCATACATGTTTCGTGAATGTAGGTAGGAAATTGTTTTTTCATACCGATGGGAGAACAGCCGCCGCGTATGTAGCCAGTCAGTGGAAGCAGTTCCTTGACCGGTATCAGGTCGCACTTTTTATTGCCCGATACTTTGGCGGCCAGTTTCAGGTCGATTTCATTTTCGCCGGGAATGACGCAGACAAAGTAACCGGACTTGTCGCCATGGAGCACCAGGGTCTTGAATACACAATTGATGTCTTCGCCCAGGCTGGCTGCCACATGGACGGCGCTGAGATCTGCTTCGTCCACTTCGTAAGGAATTAATTCGTAGGCTATTTTAGCCTTGTCTAGTAGCCTTGCGGCATTGGTCTTATTGATTTTCATTTCGTTTTATCCTTTATGTTACATTTTTACGTTTTGCAAATGCTCAACTTATTAGTTTACAAGGCTTCAGCCAACAGGTTTGCAAGGCTCGGAATGCCCTGTTTGATGAAGTGCCGCTTGAGACGGCTTGCTGCAAACGCCTTGTTTATTCGTCAACTTGTGAATTCGTCAACTGCAACTTGAGCTTGCGAATAGAAAATCGACGAAATCAAAGTTGAGTTATATTTATCATAAATTGAACACCGGCGGGAAATCTTATTTCTGTTTCTTTGCCAGTTCCAACTCTTCCTTGAGGAATCGGGGCGTGAATCCTTTAGGGCTTTCGGCCACTTCTTCCGGAGTGCCACAAGACAGGACCTGGCCTCCCCCCTTCCCTCCTTCGGGACCCATGTCGATAATATAATCGGCCATCTTGATAACATCCAGATTGTGCTCGATGACAATGACCGTATTGCCTTTGTCGACAAGTCTGTTCAGCACGTTCATCAGTACACGAATGTCTTCGAAATGCAGACCGGTAGTCGGTTCGTCCAGAATATACAGGGTTTTACCCGTATCGCGTTTGGACAGTTCCGTCGCCAGCTTGACGCGCTGGCTTTCGCCACCGGACAGGGTTGTGGACGATTGTCCCAGCTTGATATAGCCCAATCCGACCTCCTGTATTACTTTTATCTTGTTCAGTATTTGCGGAACGTTCTCAAAGAATTCGACTGCGCGGTTGATGGTCATGTCCAGAACGTCGGCGATGGATTTTCCTTTGAAACGTACTTCGAGTGTCTCCCGATTGTAACGTTTACCGTGGCATACTTCGCAGGGTACGTATACGTCTGGCAGGAAATTCATTTCGATGGTCTTGTATCCGTTTCCCTGACAGGCTTCGCAGCGTCCTCCGCTGACGTTGAACGAGAAACGGCCGGGCTTGTAACCACGGATCTTGGCTTCGGGCAGGCCTACAAACAAGTTGCGGATGTCGGAAAATACGCCGGTGTATGTGGCTGGGTTGGAACGTGGGGTACGTCCTAATGGCGACTGGTCTACATTGACAACCTTGTCGATATACTCCAGACCTTCGATGCTGTCGTATGCCAGCGGGTCTTGCAGTGAGCGGTAGAACTTCTGCGACAGAATGGGCTGCAATGTTTCGTTAATCAAAGTAGATTTTCCACTTCCGGACACGCCTGTTATGCAGATCAGCTTGCCTAAAGGAAATTCTACATCAATGTTTTTCAGATTATTGCCTTTGGCGCCACGCAGCCAGATGCTGTGTCCGTTGCCTTTGCGGCGCTCGGCAGGTACCTCGATGGCACATTCGCCGTTGAGGTAACGAGAAGTCAGGGTGTGGGTACGTAGCATTTCCTGTGGCGTACCGGCAAAAACGACTTCTCCACCCAAGCGGCCAGCTTTGGGTCCCATGTCGATGACATAGTCAGCAGCCAGCATCATGTCTTTGTCGTGTTCGACGACAATAACTGTGTTGCCTAAATCGCGCAGTTCCTTTAATGAATGTATCAGGCGCTGGTTGTCGCGCTGATGAAGTCCGATACTGGGTTCGTCTAAGATATAGAGGACATTGACCAGTTGCGAACCTATCTGAGTGGCCAGTCTAATACGCTGGCTTTCACCTCCGGAAAGGCTGACGGCACTGCGGTTCAGGGACAGATAGTCGAGACCTACATCCAACAGGAATTTGAGCCGTGTCCGTATTTCTTTCAGGATTTCGGCTGCAATCTGTTTTTGCTTACTGTCCAGGTATGGATCTACATTCTGTAACCATTCGTACAAATCCTTGATATCCATGCTGGAAAGTTCGTAGATGTTCTTGTCGTGGATGCGGAACGAAAGAGCTTCCTTGTTCAGTTTGGCTCCCTGACATTCGGGGCAGACGGCAGTCTTGGCAAACTGTTCGGCCCATTTCTGGGCTGTGGCAGAGGAATCTTTTTCCTGCAGCATCTGGATGTATTTTACAACCCCTTCGAACGTTACAAAATAGTCGGAAGATGTACCGATCAATGAGCTTTTGATTTTTATGCGTTCGTCGGAACCGTAAAGAATCTCTTCGATGGCTTCGTCCGGCAAATCTTTCGCAGGAGTTTTCAGGTTAGCTTCGTATTTCTCCAGCAAGGCATCTATTTGCCAGAATATCATACTGTTCTTGTATTTCCCTACGGGGGCTAAAGCTCCTTCGTAAATGGACAGTTCGCGGTTGGGGATTACTTTGTCAATATCTATCTGGCTGATGACACCCAATCCCTTACATTTGGGGCAAGCTCCCTGAGGGGAGTTGAAAGAGAAATTATGCGGTGCCGGGTCACGGTAAGAGAGCCCTGTGACAGGACACATCAGACGCTTGCTGTAATGGCGGACCGTTTCGTTGTCAGCATCCAAAACCATGATCAGTCCATCGCCTTGCTTCATCGCTGTAGATAGGCTGCTTTTCAGACGGTTATCATCCTTTTCTGAAACAATCAGTTTTTCTATGACAACTTCTATATCGTGATTCTTATAACGGTCCAGTTTCATGCCTGGAAGGGCTTCACAGATTTTTTGGTCGACCCGTACATACAGATAGCCCTTTTTGCGGATCTGTTCGAACAATTCTTTATAATGTCCTTTCCGGTTGCGTACCAGCGGAGAAAGAATGTATATTTTCTTTCCTTTGTAATCTTTCAATATCAGGTCCAGAATCTGCTCTTCGGTGTACTTTACCATCTTCTCTCCCGACAGGTAAGAATATGCATCACCGGCACGGGCATAGAGAAGGCGCAGGTAATCGTATATCTCGGTTGTTGTTCCGACAGTGGAGCGTGGATTTTTATTGGTGGTTTTCTGCTCAATGGATATTACGGGGCTTAATCCGGTAATCTTGTCGACATCGGGGCGTTCCAAGTTGCCTAAGAAGTTGCGTGCATAAGCTGAAAACGTTTCGATGTAACGACGTTGTCCTTCAGCAAAAATCGTATCGAAAGCCAGTGAGGATTTACCGCTTCCGCTAAGTCCGGTAATTACCGTCAGGCTGTTTCGGGGAATTTCCGCATCAATATTTTTCAGGTTATGCACCCGGGCACCATATACATTGATATATTCAGATTCTTCTTGCATGTGATAAATAGGGTTTAAATCGGCTATAAACTTCATGCAAAAATAAGCGTTTCCATCCGAATATCATTTTAAATGGATTATTTTTCGGCTTTGGAAAGTAGAATATTATTTCTTAACTCATTCTTTTGGCTGAAATGACATAATATTCTTAACTTTGCATTAGGTTTGGGAAATATTAAATGTAACTATCGATATAATTAGTAATAGATGAGAACGATTAACCGGAGTGTCTGCTTGTTTTTATTGGCCTGCATCTGCGGATTGACAGTAAACGCACAAGAAAACCAGACTTATATATTGCATACTATTGAAAAAGGACAAAGTCTGTATTCTATTGCCAGCATGTATGGCGTCAGCCAGGCTGATATCGTAAAAATGAATCCTGGCAGCGATGAGAAAATCTATATAGGACATACACTGCGCATTCCACGAAACACAACAGGCAGCCAGAAAGAAACATTCCATACCATTGAAGCCGGTGAGACTTTATATCGGCTGACAGTGAAATACAATGTTTCTGCAAAAGCTATTTGCGATGCCAATCCGGGACTGAGTGCTGAAAATTTCCGTATCGGACAGGTTATCCGGATTCCGGCTCCAGACGAAACTCCGGTTGTTTCGGATATTGATAATTCATCTAAAACAGCTGATGTTGCCAGTGAAATTCCGGCTGCTGTACAATCTCGCTGCCGTGATATGCATAAGGTAAAGCGGAAAGAAACCATTTACAGCATCAGCAAGGAATACGGCATTACCGAGGCAGAACTGATTGAAGCAAATCCG
The DNA here is from genome assembly GCF_900108345.1 of Bacteroides ndongoniae. Classification (GTDB taxonomy): domain Bacteria; phylum Bacteroidota; class Bacteroidia; order Bacteroidales; family Bacteroidaceae; genus Bacteroides; species Bacteroides ndongoniae. Next base: position 465,790 of record NZ_FNVV01000014.1, read on the forward strand.
GAATTGAAAGGGAAAAACAAGATAAAGAAGGGTTCGTTCTTGTGCATCCCCTATCCTACTACAACTGCAAATGCCGGAAATGCAAAGCCACAGACGATACCGACCAACAACGAACTGTTCAGTGAAAACAAAAAGGAAGCGGAACGTATCAGTACGATTAAGGCTGCTGTTATTCTTCCGTTTTTGCCCGATGCTGCATCGCGTAGCGAGTCGGCCCGAATGGTAGAGTATTACGAAGGCTTTTTGATGGCTGTCGATAGTTTAAAACGCAGTGGTACTTCGATTGACCTTTATACGTATAATTCCGGAGCGAATGTAAATTCGCTGAATGATATTCTTTCGAAAAACGAAATGAAGAATATGGATATTATATTCGGTCCGCTGCAGCAGCAGCAAATCAAGCCGTTGGCTGATTTTGCGAAGAAAAATGATATCCGTCTGGTTATTCCGTTTACTTCGAAAGACAATACGGTGTTCCGTAATCCGGCTATTTATCAGATTAATACTCCCCAATCTTATCTGTATTCGGAAGTATATGATCACTTTGTTCGTCAGTTCCCCAATGCAAACGTAATCTTTATCGAGGCGAATAGCAAAACCAAAGATAAGGCGGATTTCATCAAAGGCCTGAAAGATGAATTGCGTAACCGCTCTATTCCGATGGCTACCCTGGATGAGGATGCTTCGGTGGAAGCGTTGAAAAGTGCGCTTAAGACTGGCCGGGAGAATATATTCATTCCGACATCCGGAAGCAATCTGGTTTTAATCAAATGTTTGCCCCAACTAACTCTACTGGTTCGCGAGAATCCGGAATTCAGTATTCACATGTTTGGTTATCCGGAATGGCAGACATATACCAAGGATCATCTGGAATCATTTTTTGAGTTGGATACATACTTTTATTCCTCTTTCTATACGAACGATCTGTTCCCTGCAGCCAAGAACTTCACACGTAATTATCGGCGCTGGTATGGAAAAGATATGGATGAGCGTTATCCCAAATATGGAATGTTAGGATTTGATACAGGCTATTTCTTCCTTAAAGGACTGGCACGCTACGGAAGCGAATTGGAGAATAATCTTCAAAGAATGGATTTTGCACCTATACAGACAGGGTTCAAATTCCAGCGTGTCAACAATTGGGGAGGATTTGTAAACAAAAAAGTTTTCTTTGTCCGTTTTACAAAGAATTATGAGCTGGTGAAACTTGATTTTGATTGAATTGTGTGATGAAACTGAAAACAATAATCGGTACGACCTTATTGATGGGAGCATGTGCTGTACCTGTACATGCGCAGGTCGGTGAACAACGGCATAATTTTGCCATAGGTATTAACGGAGGTGTCAATCTGAACAGTGTGACTTTCTCGCCGAGCGTACGACAAAAAAATCTGATGGGAATGACAGGCGGAATCACTGCCAGATATATTTCCGAGCGATATTTTAAGATGATTTGTGGAGCACAGATTGAAATAAACTTCTCACAGCACGGTTGGGATGAATTCTACGAAGATTATCCGGAGCTGCAATATACGCGTAAGATGAATTATGTGGAAATCCCTTTCCTGGCTCATCTGGCTTTCGGAAAAGAACAAAGAGGAGTGCAGTTCTTTATTCACGCTGGTCCGCAAATTGGCTTTTTCTTGAGTGAAAGCTATACAATGAGTGATAATTGGGATAATTATTCGGGTATCACGGTAGAACAGCATGACAAGCCTGTAGAAAATAAGTTTGACTATGGTATTGCAGGTGGTGCCGGACTTGAAATACGTACTGGTATTGGGAATTTTCTGCTGGAAGGGCGTTACTATTATGCATTATCGGACTTCTATCATAGTACAAAGAAAGATTATTTTTCCCGTTCGGCGCATGGTGTGATATCTGCTAAAATCACCTATTTGTTTGACTTGAAAAGATAATAAAAGAGGCACGAATTTGTTTTTCAACATTCGTGCCTCTTTTATAAAATTGAAAATTGTTTTTATCTTAGTCTATCTGCAGCTCTTACCATTACTTCGTCCCGATAAATGGCACGGAATGAAAGGTAATTCAATATGATGCATATAACGGGCAAGCTTAAGGCCCATTTTAAATGGAAACCTGCATTTAAATCTTCTTTCAATACGAACATAAATACCAGAAAGGCAATATAAAAGCCAACCAGCAAGATGCTGCTGAAGATTGTCATGCGTATTTGCAGCATGCGGTTACGATAAAGGAATATAGTGCCGAAAGCTATGATGGCACTCAATATCAGTATACCGAACAATCCCCATGTGGATTGAAACTCTCCATTCGCAAGTGATACGCCTAATGGCTTGAAGATATGAGTCGTAATATTGTCTGTTTCGATGAAATACCCTATTGGCATAAAAGCCGTCATGACCAATAAAATCGTCACCAATAGCAGATAGACGGATTGGATGCGCTGTATCATTACTGTAATTTTTCTTTTTCCTTAGCCGGATTACGATAATAAATCTTTCCCTCGATATATTCCTGTGTAGCTATCAAGGTCGGTTTAGGCAGTTTCTCATAATAACGGGAGATCTCAATCTGTTCGCGATTTTCGAATACTTCTTCCAAGTTGTCGTTATAAGAAGCGAATTCGGCCAATTTCTTGGAGAGGTCATTTTTGATCTCCACGCTGATTTGATTAGCGCGTTTGGCTATGATCGCAACAGTTTCATACACATTACCGGTATCCTCACACAATTCCATCATGTCACGGGTTACCGTAGTTGTTGGAGCATTCGTTTTTCTGTAATCCATAAATCTTTTTATCTAATTTAAAATTCACGTATTTCTTTGTATTATTTGATAGGTGTTTTTTATTCACCTAATACTTTTCTTGACTCTTGGAAAATGCGTTCTGCATCTTTCAGATATTTGCTTTCGGGAAACTCATTTTTGAAAGCATAATACTCGTCTACCGTTTCACGATAGCGCTCGGGCTTTTTATCGTCTACACTGTTGATGGCCATTTCGTATTTGGCACGTAAGATAAGTATCGACAAGTCCTCACGAAGGTTGGTATAAGGATAATCCTTAAGGGCATTTTGTGCGGTAATTACGCATGAAAGGTAGTTGTTTCCGAGATAATTGCCTAAATTGTAATACATCTTGGCTGAAAGATATTCCTTCATAACCAGCTTGTCTTGCAAGGCAAATATCATATTCTGGGCTTCTTCCTTTCTTGCACTTTGCGGGAAATACTCCATAAACATCTGAAGTTGCTGTATGGCAGTGTAGGTGCCAGACTGATCCAAACGGGGTTCTGGAGTGTCAAGATAGAGAGCTTTTCCGGCATGGAAACGTGCCAACTCTGTATATATACCACGAGGATATACGTTGTAGTACTGAATAAACGTTTGTGCGGCAGTCTGATAATCTTTCTGATTATAATAACTCATTCCCAGCATATACAGGGATTCTTCTGCTTTATCTGTACCTTTCAGAATGGCGATCAATTCATTAAGCAAAGTTGCAGCACGGTTATATTGCCCTTTGGCAAAGTAATTCTTTGCAGCTTCATACTTGTACTCATAATCAGTACTTTTCAGTAATTTATTGTATTCTCCGCATGAGGGCAGTAGCAAAGCTGACAGCAAAATTATTAATATGTTCTTTTTCATTACTTTTATTCAAATAATGCACAAAGATAGAGGTTAGTGCCGAATAAAGCAACGATACCAGCATTAATTTTTCAAAAACCCGATAGAAAGGGCATTTTTGAGGATAAATGCCCTTTTATTTTCTATAAGCGGTACAGGTCGTTTGCGGCCAACAGGTCGACTTTTCTTTCTGTCAGCACGCGGATACAATTTTCCATATCGTTAGGCCGGATAATCACATTGGCAGTATTGCCATTGGCAAATGAATACATATATTCGATAAAGACTCCTTCATCGGACAAATAGCGTAATACTTTGGCCAGTGACCCGGGGATATTGGGGCAACTGATTCCTATTACATCTGTAACATTTACTGCGAAATGATTATCCTTTAAAGCCTTATATGCTTTGTCCGGTTCGGAGACAATTCCACGTAAGATGCCGAAGTCTGCATTTTCTGCAATACAGAGGGCAGACAAGTTTACTCCTTCTTTGGCCAGAACTTCTGTCACTTCTGTCAGACGGCCAGACTTATTTTCCAAGAAAATCGAAAGTTGTTTTGCTACCATTTTATTAACTGAAAATAAAAAGTTGATATTACCGTTATGTTTCCCATTTATTTCAACTTATGATCGGGAAGAATCTTCCCGAATGGAACAATCGGGTGATTCTTCTTCGATCGAAAGCGATTTAAAGTTTTCTGTTGTCGATTACTCTTTTAGCTTTTCCGACGCTGCGCTCTATGCTTCTTGGCTCTACCAGGCGAACATCTACTCCCAGTCCCAATACACTTTGCAAACGGGCTGTCAGCTTCTTTTTCATGGCCAACATTTTGTTTATTTCATCCGAGTAGAACTCTGGGCGGACTTCAACCTGCAATTCCATCGTATCCGTATTGTTCTTTCGGTCTACTAATAACAGGTAGTGTGGCTCAAATTCAGGCATTTCAAGTATAACAGACTCAATTTGAGTGGGGAAAACGTTTACTCCTCTGATGATAAGCATATCGTCGCTACGTCCTAGGATTCGATCCATACGTACCAATGTACGTCCGCATGGACATTTGTCGTAGTGCAGGGCAGTCAAATCTTTAGTGCGATAGCGAAGCAAAGGCATGCCTTCTTTGGTCAGATGCGTAAATACTAGTTCTCCCGTTTCTCCCGGAGCTACAGGCTCCAGTGTTTTGGGATCTACGATTTCCGGGAAGAAATGGTCTTCATTTAGATGAGTACCGTTCTGGCACTCACACTCGTACCCTACTCCAGGACCGGCGATCTCGCTCAAGCCGTAAATATCATACGCTTTAATGCCTAATTTGGCTTCGATGTCTTTCCGCATGTTCTCAGTCCAAGGCTCTGCTCCAAAAGCTCCAGCTCTCAGGCGAAATTCTTCGCGCGGAAGTTTTGAGTCTTTAATGGCGTCTGCCAGATATAGAGCATACGAAGGCGTACAACATAATACAGTTGAGCCAAAGTCGTGCATTAGCGTAATTTGTTTTTCTGTATTTCCACTGGACATAGGAATAACCGAAGCACCTATGTTTTCAGCGCCAGCGTGTGCGCCGAGTCCACCGGTAAACAGACCGTATCCGTACGAAATCTGGAATATGTCAGAAGGACCTGCTCCGTATGCTGTAAAAGCACGTGACAAGCATTCGGCCCATACCGAAAGGTCTTTGCGCGTGTATCCTACTACGGTAGGCTTTCCGGTCGTACCGGAAGAAGCATGTATACGTACAATCTGGCTCATCGGTACTGCGCATAGTCCAAACGGATAGTTGTCTCTTAAATCATACTTGGTGGTAAACGGTAGTTTTACAATATCGCTGATGTCGTTTATATCATCTGGAGTTATACCCAGTTCCTGCATTTTTTTACGATAAAAAGGAGTATCGTGATATACGCGCTCTACGGTTTTCTTCAGGCGAATGCTTTGAATCTTACGGAGGTTTTCACGATCCATGCATTCAATGTTTTCGTTCCAAATCATTGTGCTTTGTTGTATTAACATTAATGGTTATTAGATTTTCCGCAAAATCCTATTCAGATAAGATTTTGGGTTGATTATCATCGCAAAGAAACGATTTTTTTTGTATATATCAAAGATTTTGCCGAATATTGCTGTCTATAAAAGAAGAAAATGAATAAATTTGAACTGACATCAGCTTATCAGCCTACAGGAGATCAGCCGGAAGCTATTGCCCAACTTACAGAAGGTGTACTTCAGGGTCTCCCCGCACAGACTTTACTTGGCGTTACGGGTTCGGGAAAGACTTTTACGATAGCCAATGTTATAGCTAACGTTAATAAGCCGACATTGGTGTTGAGCCATAATAAAACATTGGCAGCACAGCTTTATAGTGAGTTTAAGAACTTTTTTCCGAATAATGCCGTAGAGTATTACGTTTCTTATTATGACTATTATCAGCCGGAAGCCTATTTGCCTTCTTCGGATACTTATATAGAAAAAGACCTTGCCATTAATGACGAAATTGACAAGCTGCGGCTTGCTGCTACTTCTGCATTGCTTTCCGGCCGGAAAGATGTTGTTGTAGTTTCCTCGGTTTCGTGTATATATGGTATGGGAAATCCTGCGGACTTTTATAATAATGTCATTGAAGTTGTGCAGGGTAAGAATTTCAGCCGCAATGTCTTTTTGCGCCGTTTGGTTGATAGTCTTTATGTACGTAATGATATTGATTTGAACCGGGGAAACTTTCGTGTAAAGGGAGATACGATAGACATATTCCTTGCTTATGCGGATAATCTGTTGCGTGTCATTTTCTGGGGAGATGAAATAGACAGCATTGAGGAAGTGGATCCTGTGAGTGGAGTTGTATTAGGTAAATTTGATTCTTATAAAATTTATCCGGCCAATCTTTTTATGACAACCAAAGAGGCCACTTTGCGAGCCATTCACGAGATAGAGGATGATCTGCACAAACAGGTACAATGGTTTGAAGAACAAGGACGTGCATTGGAAGCCAAAAGACTTCAAGAACGTGTTACTTACGATATGGAGATGATTCGTGAGTTGGGGCATTGTTCCGGAATTGAAAACTATTCGCGTTATTTTGACGGGCGTGCTCCTGGTACCCGTCCTTATTGTTTATTGGACTTCTTTCCGGATGACTTCCTGATTGTCATTGATGAGAGTCATGTCAGTGTGCCCCAAATCCGGGCAATGTATGGAGGCGACCGTGCACGAAAAGAAAACCTGGTGGAATATGGTTTCCGGCTTCCTGCCGCAATGGATAATCGTCCACTGAAATTCGATGAATTCGAGGCGATGGCTAAGCAGGTTATTTACGTCAGTGCGACTCCGGCGGATTATGAATTGATAAAGTCGGAAGGTATTGTTGTGGAGCAGGTTATTCGTCCTACCGGGTTGTTGGATCCTGTCATAGAAGTACGTCCCAGTCATAACCAGATTGATGATTTGATGGAGGAAATACAGATAAGGATTGAACGAAACGAACGGACGTTGGTCACTACCCTTACAAAACGTATGGCAGAAGAATTAACCGAATATCTGTTGAACAACGATATCAGGTGCAGCTACATTCATAGCGATGTTGAGACTTTCGAGAGGGTCAAGATTATGAGTGCGTTGCGTGAAGGTGAATACGATGTGTTAGTCGGGGTAAATCTTTTGCGCGAAGGCTTGGACTTGCCTGAAGTTTCTCTTGTTGCCATTCTGGATGCTGACAAGGAGGGCTTTTTACGTTCGCATCGTTCGTTGACACAGACAGCAGGCCGTGCGGCGCGTAATGTGAACGGAATGGTTATTATGTATGCCGACCGTATAACGGAAAGTATGCAACTTACCATCAACGAGACCAACCGCCGGCGCGAAAAGCAGTTGAAGTATAATGAAGAGCATGGAATTACGCCACAGCAAATCAGGAAAGCTGCAAATCTGAATGTTTTTACAGCGTCGTCCGAAAATCCAGATGCCACCACCGCAGTATCTGTTCCGCGCGAGAAAGCTTCTACAGCTTCTCCACGTCCGTATATGGAACAGGAAGCAAATGCTCACATGGCTGCCGACCCTATTGTTCAATACATGACTCGTGCCCAACTTGAAAAGAGCATTGAGCGTACAAAGAAATTAATGCAAGAGGCTGCTAAGAGATTGGATTTTATAGAAGCTGCCCAATATCGGGATGAGGTGCTTTCTCTGGAAGAACTGCTCAAAAACAAATAGACAAAAGGCTGTATCAAAATAAACGATGTAATCGGTTTATTTGAACACAGCCTTCGTCCCTTTAGAAACACCTTTAAACAAAATGAATTAATATTCTTTATAGCTAATGCTTATTTTCTGGCTTCTGCAATGTAGCCCAAAGCTTCTTTGCACTTGTTGGTAATGTAACCCCAGTCTTCCTCGGCAATTTTGTCTTTGGGGAAGAGCTTAGAACCCATACCTACACAGAATACACCGGCTTTGATCCAAGAGGTCAGGTTTTCCTGTGTCGGCTCTACTCCTCCTGTAACCATCAGCTTGGACCATGGCATAGGTGCCAACAGGCCTTTTACCAGTTTCGGGCCAAGAACATCTCCCGGGAATATCTTGCAGAGATCGCAACCTACTTCCTGAGCAAATCCAACTTCTGATACGCTACCGCATCCAGGGGTATAAGGAACCAGGCGACGGTTACAGATTTTTGCTATTTCAGGATTGAACAGCGGACCTACAATAAAGTTTGCACCCAATTGCAAGTAGAGGGCAGCTGTAGCAGGATCAACAATGGAACCTACGCCTAAAGCCATTTCCGGGCATTCTTTAGCGGCGAATTTTACCACTTCGGTAAATACTTCATGGGCAAAATCACCACGATTGGTAAACTCGAAAGCACGTACACCACCTTCATAGCAAGCTTTTACTACTTTTTTTGCAATCTCAGCATCTTTATGATAGAAAACCGGAACCATACCTGTTGAACCGATTTTATTTAGCACTGCAATCTTATCAAATTTAGCCATTTTCTTATGATTTTATGTTATCAGCTTTTATCACTTATTATCTTTGTACTCGTCCGCTTGCATCACCGCCTGCCAGTGCTTCAACTTCTTCAGCAGATACCAGATTGAAGTCACCATTGATCGTATGCTTCAATGCAGATGCGGCAACAGCAAATTCAAGAGCCGAACCTTGATCGGGCTTGGTCAGCAAGCCGTGGATAATTCCACCCGAGAAAGAGTCGCCTCCTCCAACGCGGTCGATAATCGGGTTGATATCATAATGTTTGGATTCGTAGAATTCTTTACCGTTGTAGATCATTGCTTTCCAGCCGTTGTGAGTAGCTGAATAAGATTCGCGCAATGTAGAAACAACATATTTGAAACCAAATTCTTCAGCCATGGCTTTGAAGATTCCCTTATATCCGGCTGCATCTGTTTTTCCACCTTCAACATCAGCATCGGGTTTAAATCCTAAGCAGAGTTCTGCGTCTTCTTCGTTACCGATGCAAACATCTACATATTTCATCAAAGGTTTCATGATAGACTGAGCCTTTTCTTTTGTCCACAGCTTTTTGCGGAAGTTCAGGTCTACGGATACTGTAACATTGTGTCGCTTGGCAGCTTCGCAAGCCAGACGTGTTAATTCAGCTGCCTTGTCCGAAATGGCCGGAGTGATGCCAGACCAATGGAACCAGTCTGCTCCTTTCATGATTTCGTCAAAATCAAAATCTTCAGGATTGGCTTCTGCAATAGCCGAATGTGCACGGTCGTAGATTACTTTACTGGGACGCATGGAAGCTCCGGTCTCTAAATAATAGATACCTACACGGTCGCCGCCACGAGCTATAAAGTCAGTCTTTACACCATATTTGCGCAACGCATTTACTGCCGATTGGCCAATTTCATGCTTAGGCAGTTTGGTTACAAAGTAAGCGTCATGTCCGTAGTTAGCACAGCTGACAGCTACGTTGGCTTCACCCCCTCCATATACTACATCAAAAGAGTCCGACTGAACAAATCGGGTATTGCCCGGAGTAGACAGTCTCAGCATAATTTCACCTAATGTAACGACTTTCTTTCCCATAATTTTTCTATTTTATTAAATATATAATAATTAAGTGTCTTTCAATTTATTATATTATCTCTCATAACGGCAGTTAAAGAGTTGAATCATTGAACGATAAGATCGATCAGGTATTCCCTGTTTCTAACTTCCGTGTGCGAGCACAAAGGTACAACTTTTTTTGAAATACAAAAAATTATCGTATATTTGTGTCGATAATTTTTAGATTATTATTGTGTACGGGCACAAATCAGCATAAAAAGACAAAAAAATCAAGATGACAAGGGTTAGAATAAAAGATATAGCCAAAATGGCTGATGTATCAGTAGGTACGGTCGACCGTGTAATACATGGCAGAAGTGGTGTGTCTGAAGCAAGCCGTAAACGGGTGGAAGAGATATTGAAACAGTTGGACTATCAACCTAATATGTATGCCAGTGCATTGGCTTCCAATAAGAAATATGCTTTTACTTGCTTATTGCCACAACATGAAGAAGGAGAATACTGGACCGATGTAGAAGCTGGTATAAGGCAGGCGTTGGAAACTTATTCGGATTTTAATATAAATGCGGATATATTGTATTATGACCCTTACGATTATCATTCATTCGAAACGGCTGCACTACAGATTTTAGATACAAATCCCGACGGAGTAATGGTTGCACCGACTGCCCCACAGTATACTAAACCATTTACGGATGAACTGTCGGAGCGTCATATACCTTATATATATATAGACTCGAATATAAAAGAAGAACCTGCCCTTTCGTTCTTTGGGCAGAATTCGCATCAGAGCGGATATTTTTCTGCACGTATATTGATGCTGCTTGCGGGTAAAGAAGTGCAGTCCATTGTCATATTCCGTAAGATCAATGACGGTATTGTCGGATCCAATCAGCAGGAGCGCCGAGAAATCGGATTCCGTAAGTATATGAACCAATATCATCCTTCCTGTCAGATTCTGGAACTGAACTTGCACGCGAAATATGATACGGAAGACAACAAGATGTTAGATGATTTTTTCCGTCTTCATCCCGATGTAAAAAATGGCATTACTTTCAATTCCAAAGCTTACATTATTGGGGAATACCTGCAAAAACATGCCATGAGCGATTTTAATCTTATGGGATATGACTTGTTGCAGCGCAATGTGGAGTGTCTGAAACAGGGAAGTATATTTTTCCTCATAGCCCAACAGCCTACTTTGCAAGGATTTAATGGAATTAAGGCATTATGTGATTATCTCATCTTGAAAAAGGAGGTGGCAAGAGAATATTTCATGCCGATAGATTTGTTGACGAAAGAAAATATAGAATTCTATTACAATAAATAAAATCAGAGGATATGAAAACCAAATATCTGAAAATCAACAAGGCTGATAATGTTGCAGTGGCTATTGTCGCGCTTAAGGCCGGAGAAACAATTTCTGTGGATGGTATTGATATTTGTTTGAATGAAGACATACCGGCAGGACATAAGTTTGCCCTGAAAGATTTTGAGCAGGGTGAAGATGTGATAAAATACGGGTATCCGATAGGTCACACGTGTAAAGCGCAAAAGCAGGGAGACTGGATGAACGAGTGTAATATTAAAACCAATTTGTCCGGTTTGCTGGAATACACATATAATCCTATCGATGCGTCGTTGGACATACCGCAGCAGGGACTTACCTTTAAGGGATATCGCCGTAAAAACGGTGATGTAGGTATACGAAACGAAATATGGATTGTGCCGACTGTAGGATGTGTGAACGGGATTGCCGGTCAGCTGGCAGAGAGCCTGCGGCAGGAAACCGGTTGCAGAGGGGTTGATGCGATTGTTGCCTATCCTCATAATTACGGCTGCTCGCAGTTGGGCGATGATCATGAGAATACGAAAAAAATATTGCGCGATATCGTGCTGCATGCTAATGCGGGTGGAGTGCTGGTTGTAGGGCTGGGATGCGAGAATAATCAGCCTGACGTATTCCGCGAGTTTATAGGCCAGTATGATGAAGACCGCGTTAAGTTTATGGTTGTGCAGAAAGTGGGTGATGAATACGAGGAGGGAATGAAATTGCTGCGTGAGCTGTATAGTCGTGCCAGTCAGGACGAGCGTACTGATATACCGTTGAGTGAATTACGTGTCGGGCTGAAATGTGGTGGTTCGGACGGATTCTCCGGTATTACGGCAAATCCCTTGTTGGGCCTGTTTTCGGACTTCCTGGTTGCACAGGGAGGTACAAGTGTATTGACTGAAGTACCCGAAATGTTTGGTGCTGAAACCATATTGATGAATCGCTGCCGTACGAAGGAGCTGTTCGAACAGACTGTAAAGCTGATTAATGATTTTAAAGAATACTTCTTGAGTCACGGAGAACCTGTTGGCGAGAATCCTTCGCCGGGCAATAAGGCCGGAGGTATTTCTACGTTGGAAGACAAGGCTTTGGGCTGTACGCAAAAGTGCGGTAAAAGCTATGTCGAAGGTGTACTCCCTTATGGCGAACGCTTGAAGGTGAAAGGGCTAAACTTGCTTTCTGCTCCGGGAAACGATCTGGTGGCTGCTACCGCCTTGGCTTCGTGCGGGTGTCATATGGTTCTTTTCACAACAGGACGCGGAACTCCTTTCGGGACTTATGTACCTACAGTGAAAATCTCGACAAATACAGACTTGGCTGAGAGAAAACCGCAATGGATTGACTTCAATGCCGGTGTAATCGTTGAAGATGAACCGATCGAAGAAACCTGCCGTCGTTTTATTGATTTCATTATAAAAGTGGCAAGCGGCGAATTTGTCAATAACGAAAAGAAGGGATATAAGGAAATTGCGATTTTTAAGACGGGAGTTACGTTATAAATGATTGTATATGGACTGGTTGGGAAGATTCATGATTACAACTACCTTCCCCGACCAGTCCTTCATCTTGTAATAAAGAAAATGTTTTCGGAATGACAAATACAACTACAAAGGCTAAAGGTGGATGGTTATCATTAAGCCCTTTGATGGTCTTTCTATGCATCTATTTGGTGACCTCGCTTTTGGTGAACGACTTTTATCAGGTGCCCATTACGGTTGCATTTCTTGTCTCTTCCTGTTATGCCATAGCCATTACGCGTGGTTTGAATCTGGAGCAGCGAATTTATCAGTTTTCGGTAGGAGCCAGCAATAAGAATATACTGTTGATGATATGGATCTTTATTTTGGCCGGTGCTTTTGCGCAAAGTGCCAAGCAGATGGGAGCCATTGATGCAACAGTTAACTTGACCTTATCTGTCTTGCCGGGCAATCTGCTGCTGGCCGGTATTTTTATTGCGGCGTGTTTCATTTCTCTTTCCATAGGCACCAGTGTTGGAACAATTGTCGCTTTGACGCCTGTGGCGGCCGGGCTGGCAGAAAAAACAGGGATAGATTTGTCTTATATGACTGCCATTGTGGTAGGCGGCTCTTTTTTTGGAGACAATCTTTCGTTTATATCCGATACAACCATTGCTTCTACCAAGACGCAGGATTGTGTGATGCGTGATAAATTCCGGGTGAACTGTATGATTGTGGTTCCGGCGGCGCTGATTGTCTTGTGTTACTATATCTATCAGGGAATGTCATTATCGTTCTCTCAGCAGGCGGTAACTATCGAATGGCTAAAGGTGATTCCTTATCTGATTGTCCTGGTTACGGCTGTGGCGGGAGTCAACGTTATGCTGGTGTTACTTCTTGGCATTGCTTCTACAGGTATTATAGGAGTCATGACCGGTACTACCCTATTCGACTGGACCCGTTCGATGGGCGATGGAATAACAGGTATGGGCGAATTGATCATTATCACGTTGCTGGCCGGCGGAATGCTGGAGACTATTCGCTATAACGGGGGTATTGATTTTATAATTGGCCGTCTGACCCGTCATGTCAAAGGGAAGCGTGGAGCGGAACTCAGCATTGCAGCGCTGGTCAGCATAGCCAACCTTTGTACGGCCAACAATACCATTGCTATCATTACGACAGGGCCGATAGCAAAAGACATAGCCATTCGTTTTCATCTTGACAGAAGAAAAGTAGCCAGTATTCTGGACACTTTTTCGTGTTTCGTCCAGGGAATCATTCCCTATGGAGCACAAATGCTGATTGCTGCAGAACTGGCGGGACTTTCTCCCCTTTCCATTATCGGTAATTTGTATTATCCGTTTTGTATGGGCATCTGTGCATTATTGGCCATTCTGATCAGATATCCTCGTAGATATTCATAAATCAGAAAGTTATCGGAATGTTTTTATGAAAAAAGGAGGAAAAACGCTGTGCTATTCCAAATAAAATAACTACCTTTGCGCCCGCTATTACGAGTTAGTAGCATTATTCAAATCATTAACTAAAAAATATTTTAATTAAATGGCAACAAAAATTAGATTGCAGAGACACGGACGTAAGAGCTATGCTTTTTACGCTATCGTAGTTGCAGATGCAAGAGCACCACGTGATGGTAGATTTATCGAAAAGATTGGTACTTACAATCCTAACACCAATCCGGCCACAGTAGATTTGAAATTTGATCGTGCCCTTGACTGGGTATTGAAAGGTGCACAGCCCACTGACACTGTTCGTAACATCCTTTCTCGCGAAGGTGTTTACATGAAGAAGCATCTTTTGGGTGGTGTAGCAAAAGGCGCATTTGGCGAAGCTGAAGCTGAAGCTAAATTTGAAGCTTGGAAGAACAACAAGCAAAGCGGTTTGGCTGCTTTGAAGGCTAAGGATGAAGAGGCTAAGAAAGCTGAAGCTAAGGCACGTCTGGAAGCTGAGAAGAAGGTAAACGAAGCAAAGGCTAAAGCATTGGCAGAAAAGAAAGCTGCAGAAGAAGCTGCTAAGGCTGCTGCAGAAGCTCAGAACGAGGAAGCTGCTAACGCAAGCGAAGAAGGCGCAACAGAAGCTGCTGCTGAATAATTTTTTATTAGGCAGAAGTGCTTTTATATGGATTAAAACTAAAATCTCTTCTTTTCCTTCGGAAGAAGGAGTGAGATTGATGAGAAGAGAAAAAATTACGGCGCATATTCCTAAAGGATATGCGCTATTTTTTTACCTTAAGCTAAATGGGATGTTTTAGTGCCCCGATTTTTCTCTAACTGGAGAAAAATTATTGCCCAACTGAGAAAATATATTTTTCTAGTTAGGAAGGTTCAGACAGGCTGATTGCTGACTTTTTCTTTGTTTTTAATTTTGCAGAAAGAATGCTTGGGATTGGCGGGGTTATGCTTCGTCAGGGGCGGATATTTCTCTTTGTGCTGTAAGGTGCTTCTTTGAGCCGCTAAAGTCCCTCTTGGGCTTGCTAAAGTGCCTCTTTAGGGTGTTTAATATCCCTCTTTGTGTTGGGTTGTTGATGGAATGTATGGGTATGTATGAATTATGGTACTTTGCTGATCTTGAGTGTGTGTGGGTATTTTCGGAAAAAAGAAAAAGCCTAATTTAAAATCTTTCAATTTTAAATTAGGCTAAATCAATACAGAAAAATATGAGCGGAAAACGAGACTCGAACTCGCGACCCCAACCTTGGCAAGGTTGTGCTCTACCAACTGAGCTATTTCCGCAATTGCATCAACTCTTTAAAAATAGTGCCCAGAACAGGACTCGAACCTGCATGCCTCTCGACACACGCACCTGAAACGTGCGCGTCTACCAATTCCGCCACCTGGGCATAAGTTTTTGCAATTATATCTTGAGCGGAAAACGAGACTCGAACTCGCGACCCCAACCTTGGCAAGGTTGTGCTCTACCAACTGAGCTATTTCCGCATTAAAGATACGTGAAGAGAAGGAGACTCGAACTCCCACGACATTATTGTCACTACCCCCTCAAAGTAGCGCGTCTACCAATTCCGCCATCTCTCCATGCGACATCTTTTCAAAGAACAACGATCACATAACCTTGTGCCCAGAACAGGACTCGAACCTGCATGCCTCTCGACACACGCACCTGAAACGTGCGCGTCTACCAATTCCGCCACCTGGGCATAGGTCATTGCAATCATCTTGAGCGGAAAACGAGACTCGAACTCGCGACCCCAACCTTGGCAAGGTTGTGCTCTACCAACTGAGCTATTTCCGCGATTGCGGTTGCAAAGGTAGGCATTTTCCTTAAACTAGCAAACATTTCGGCCACTTTTTTGCGAAATAATTTCAAGTTGGAATCCATTCCGTTGATAATCAGCTCATTCTGTCACGATAATCTTCGTAAGAAAAAACTTTGAATATCTTAGCTTCGCCGTTTTTACTCCACATGGCAATAGCCGGATGATGGATTCCGTTGAACATATTTGTCTTGACGGTGGTATAATGTATCATGTCTTCGAAGATAATTCGTTCGCCAATCTTCAGTTCATGATCGAAGCTCCAATATCCCATATAGTCTCCGCTCAGGCAAGAGTTGCCTCCCATGCGATAGATGTAAGGACCTTGTTCGCCCATTTGTGCTCCGCGAATGGCTGGCTGGTAAGGCATCTCCAGGCAGTCGGGCATGTGGCACGTAAAGCTGACATTTAAAATGGCTGTACGTATTCCACGGTTTTCGACGATGTCGATTACTTCGGACGAAAGCACTCCTGTCTGCCACGTAAAGGCTGATCCAGGTTCAAGTATAATGCGCAAGTGGGGATAGCGCTTCCGGAGACCTTGCAGCAGGCTTATCAGGTGTTCCACATCGTAATCTTTGCGGGTCATCAGGTGGCCGCCTCCCAGATTCAACCATTTCAGTTGGGGAAACCAACGCGAGAATTTCTCTTCCAGATGAATGAGTGTGCGCTCCAATTCGTAAGAAGACGATTCGCAATGACAATGGCAATGGAAGCCTTCGATGCCTTGAGGCAGTTGGTCGGGGAGCTGGTCGGCTATCACTCCAAAACGAGTGCCTGCCGCACACGGATTATACAGTTCGGTTTCTACTTCCGAATACTCCGGATTTACGCGGATGCCGCACGAAATGCATTCCCCTTGGGCCAATACCATCGGATAGAACCGGCTGAACTGCGACAGTGAATTGAAAGTGATGTGGCTGCTGCAACGCATTATTTCCGGAAAGTCTGCTTCGGTGTAAGCGGGCGAGTAAGTGTGCGCCTTGCTGCCGAACTCTTCGAAAGCCAAACGGGCTTCGTAAACGGAGCTGGCTGTTGAATGGTCGATATACTCGCGGAATATGGGGAAAGAGCGCCACATGGCGAACGATTTGAAAGCAAGGATTATTTCTACTCCGGCACGTTCGGCCACACTCTTTATTAATGTGAGATTCTTTCTCAGCAGTTCCTCCTCCATAATATAGCAAGGCGAAGGAAAAAGGGTGAAATCTATCATTTTTTCAGCTTTTAGAATATGATTCGGTTTGTACTTATTATCTGATTTTAGTCTCTATGTCAAAGTGTAGTCTTCTTTGTTTTATTCTATCACTTTGAAACGGGCAAAACGCAACAGCAATTGCTTGTCTCCGGCATGCTGGAAGCGGATGGTCGCTTTGGCATTGTCCCCTACTCCTTCCACTTTCAGAACTTCACCACGGCCAAAGCGTTCGTGCTCGATAAACTGTCCCTCGTGTAGCAGGGCTGTTGGGCTGCCGGAAGAGGGCGAAGAAGGCTGGATGGGATCCACTCGTCTTAAATTACGGGGCATGGAAGAACCTATCAGTCTTTTACGTGAAGCCATAGGTGTTTCGCCAGAGAAAGATGCAGCCGACGAACTGCCAACCGGACGAGCCGATGGTTGGAACGCATTGTTTGAACTGCTTCTAAAGTCTCCTCCCCTATTATTTATCTGCCGTTCGAGCAGCAAATTCTGGGGCAATCGCAGGTAATTGGTATCTATATCATACAGGAAACGGCTCGGACTTCCAAATTCTGTTTTTCCGTAACGCATCCGCGTTTTGGCATAGGAAAGGTAGCAATGCTCTTCAGCACGTGTGATAGCAACGTAGAACAGGCGCCGTTCTTCTTCAAGTGCCCGCGGCGAATCGCCTGCCATGCTGCTTGGAAAAAGATTTTCTTCCATGCCGACGACAAAAACATTCCGGAATTCAAGCCCTTTGGCCGAATGGACAGTCATTAATGTAATTTTCTCATCATTGCTGTCTTTGTCAGAATCCTGATCGGTCAGCAACGATACTTCCGATAGAAAATCGCTTAAGGATATGTGTTCGTTTCCTTCCTCTTGTCTTTCGGCACAAAAATCTCTCATACCGTTCATCAGCTCCTCGATGTTTTCTTTCCGACTCAGGTTTTCCGGAGAATTGTCTTGGCACACATCATTGATGATGCCGGAATTGCGGATGATATCTTCACCCAGTTCGCTGGCATTTTTCTGTGTGAGATCTTTTATGAGATCGTTTATCAGGTCGCGGAACTTTTGCAGTTTGCTGACCGTTCCTTTGTTGAAGTTCAATGCATAGCTCAACGGTTCGCATAGCACTGTCCATAAGCTTACTTTATTATCAGTAGCGGCAGCTATGATTTTACCTACTGTTGTGTCGCCTATCCCTCGGGCGGGATAATTGATGATACGCTTGAAGGCTTCTTCATCGTTTGGATTGACAACCAGGCGGAAATAGGCAATCACGTCCTTTATCTCTTTACGCTGATAAAAGGAAAGGCCGCCGTAGATGCGATAAGGCATATTACGCTTGCGCATGGCTTCTTCGAAGATACGGCTTTGGGCATTCGTACGGTAAAGAACTGCAAAGTCAGCATAACCGTATCCTTGAGTGCGGCGCAATTCTGCAATCTTATTGATTACGATTTCGCCTTCTTCTACATCGCTGTATGCCTGAAATACACTGATGGGATCTCCTTGGTCTTTCTTCGAATACACCTCTTTGTGTATCTGGCGCATATTTTTGCTGATCAGGCTATTGGCTGCTGACACGATGCTTTGGGTAGAGCGATAGTTCTGTTCCAGTTTAAACACTCTGGTACCCGGATATGCTTTGGTAAAATAAAGAATATTATCGATATCGGCCCCGCGGAATGAATAGATGCTTTGGGCATCGTCTCCTACTACACACACATGCTGATGGTTCTTGGCCAGTTGCATCACTATGCTGTGTTGTGCCACGTTTGTGTCCTGATACTCGTCTACCAGAATGTAGCGGAATTGCTCCTGATAGCGTGCTAGTACATCGGGATGATCACGAAAAAGCAAAAACGTATAGAACAGCAGATCGTCAAAGTCCATGGCGTCGGCTTGCCGGCAACGTTCCCAGTAGCGGCGATAAATGTCGCGCAAGGCTGGTACTTTAGCCATGCAGTCACCATCGTAGGCTTCTTTGTTTCGGGCATAGTCTGATGGCGATACAAGATGGTTTTTGGCATTGGAGATGCGGGCTTGTATCATTCCCGGTTTATAGTTCTTTTCATCAAGTTGCATCTCTTTGATGATGGAACGGATCAGGCTTTTGCTGTCGGCTGTATCGTAAATGGTAAACTGAGATGTAAACCCTAAATGAGATGCTTCGGCATGCAAAATGCGCAGGAACAAGGAATGAAAGGTTCCCATCCACAAATATCGTGCCCTTTCGGTACCGACCTGTTTGGCAATACGCTCTTTCATTTCCCGGGCTGCTTTGTTTGTAAATGTCAGTGCCAGAATGTTCCATGGCTGATAACCGTTCTCCAGCAACCATGCTATTTTGTATGTAAGTACACGGGTTTTTCCTGATCCGGCTCCGGCAATCACCAACGACGGACCTTCGTTGTAAAGAACAGCCGCTCGCTGGCTGTCGTTCAATTCATTTATATAGTCTGACATAGCTTGTCACAATCATCCGATAAAACATAAAAACAGTGCAAAGATACGAAAAAGCTTCAAATAGCCGTGAACTTTTCCTTGGCTATCATGTTGTTATTACAAAGGCTTTTCTTATATTTGTATTAAGTTTTTTGGTCTTATGAAGACAAGCCTTAAAATAATAATTAGATATGATACTCACCACTTTAATAACAGCAACTATTATGATGTTCGAAATGCCCACACTTCCTTATGCACACAATGCATTGGAACCTGTAATCAGTCAGGCTACTATCGACTTCCATTACGGGAAGCATCTGCAAACTTATGTAAACAATCTGAATAATTTGGTTCCGGGAACAGAATTCGAGGGGAAAAGCCTCGAAGAGATTGTTGCCACAGCTCCTGATGGTCCGGTGTTTAACAATGCGGGACAAGTACTTAATCACACATTCTATTTCTTGCAATTCTCTCCAACTCCTAAACGTCACGAGCCGACTGGACCGTTGGCCGAAGCTATAAACCGGGATTTTGGCAGTTTTGAAGATTTCAAGAAAGAATTTACAGCTGCGGCTACCGGACTTTTTGGTTCAGGATGGGCTTGGCTTTCCGCCGACCAACAGGGTAAACTGCACATTACCAAAGAAGCGAATGGCAGTAATCCTCTCCGATCAGGTCTCCCCCCTTTGCTTACATTCGATGTTTGGGAACACGCTTATTATCTGGACTATCAGAACCGGCGCGCCGATCATTTGAAAGCTTTGTGGGATATCATTGATTGGGAAGTTGTGGAGAAAAGACTGAAATGATATTTCTAATCTGTAACGCGCACCCGTTAGCATACAACTGCTTCGGGTGCGTTTTCTATTAACAGGCATATCTGATATGCCTTGGGGCAAAAGATTGTCTGATAGATAAGAATCTGCTAACTTTGCTAAACTTAACATTTCAGCAAACAAGTAAATATGAAACTTATTGTTGTAACACCACCTACATTTTTTGTAGAAGAAGATCAAATAATTACAGCTCTTTTTGAAGAGGGCCTAGATATTCTGCATTTGCGAAAACCTGCAACCCCCGCTATGTATTCCGAGCGCTTGCTTACTCTGATTCCTGAAAAATATCATAAGCGCATTGTGACTCACGAGCATTTCTATTTGCAGAATGAATTTAATTTGTCAGGTATTCATTTGAATGCACGCAATCCTCAGGAGCCTCACGACTATGCTGGCAATATCAGTTGTACCTGTCATTCTATCGAAGAACTGAAAAACAAGAAACATTTTTATGACTATGTGTTCCTGAGTCCTATATTCGATTGTATAACCAAAGCTGATGTAGCATCCGCCTTTACTGCCGAAGAACTTCGGTTGGCTGCAAAGGAAAAGATTATAGATAGTAAAGTAATGGCTTTTGGTGGTATTAATCCTGATAACATTCTGGAAATAAAAGATTTCGGATTTGGTGGAGCTGTGATTATGGGTGACTTATGGAATAAGTTCAATGCTTGCTCTGATCGCGATTATATAAAGGTCATACAGCACTTCAAGCATTTGAAGGAGATGGCTGATTGATTTGAAATCGGTGGATTAATGGGTTAAAAGAAGGGGGGGATTTTAAATAAACGTCATAGTAAATATATTATAAGAATAGTGTGCGAAGGTGATGAGACTGGGTTGTTATTATTTTTTATAGACCTGTGTGACTTGTTTTATGGTGACAACAAGGATTTTTTTGCGTACAATTCCGCAGCTTAATATTTTATGCAAACACGGATATTGGATGGAAAAGTAAAATATCTGTTTCTCCTTTCCCGTTGGTTAAGGACAAATTACTTGAAGGTATGATCAATGCATGCTGGTTGAGAACAGAAAATATTTAAAAAACCGATGCGCCGATTCTTAAACTCAATCCTTATACGAATGTAGATATGCTTGTTGGAAGACTGATGAGTAAAGAGACGGTAAATTATGGTGCTACATATATCTAAACTTCTGATTATCTAAATAATAGATATATTTATTATTTTTGCAATTCGAATACTTTAATAAACTCAAATCAATACCGTTAAGACCATTATGATACGTTGCCTATTTCATTCTACTATTCAGGATTTCTGTAAGATGTCTCCAAAGACACTATTAGGAACATTTATCAGCAATTATCATGGTTGCTCTATTACAACCACAAATGAAGCATGGTTAAGTGAGATAGAAATTATGCAGAATGTTTTGTTGTTGTGGAGAGATGAAAATGGGTATGTGATATTTGAGTATGATATTCCTAGATTAGGAAAACGAATTGATGTGGTTCTTTTACTTAGAGGATTGATTTTTTGTATTGAATTTAAGATTGGAGAAAAGAATGTACTTCAATCTAACATCGAACAGGTTTTGGACTATGCTTTGGATTTGAAAAACTTTCATCTATTGAGTCAGAATAGAACCATTGTTCCTATTTTAGTTCCAACTAAATTAGATACAAGTTCGAATGTTTTTGTTTCTTCAGTCTATGATGATTCTATATACAATCCATTAGTAACAGGCGTTACTGGATTACAGCAGCTTATTTCAAATGTTTTTATACATTCAGGTGCGCTGAATGAAGATCCAAGTCTAGGTGCTGATTGGATTATAAGCCCCTATTCTCCAACGCCAACCATTATTGAAGCTGCTAAGAAACTTTACGAAAACCATAGCGTAGAAGATATTACAAGACATGAAGCAGACAAAGTATCAACAGATAAGACAATAGAGTATATACTCGGTGTAATCAGGAAAAGCCGGGATAATAGACAAAAAAGTATCTGTTTTGTTACAGGTGTGCCTGGTGCGGGAAAAACTCTTGTTGGTTTGGATGTGGCAGTAAAGCAATCCTATCAGGATGGAAATGAATTTATAGAAGATGAGGGAGCTGTTTATCTTTACTTTCATTCAATCCTGATGCTTCAATGTGGTATGAGAAAATTAGAAAACATTACCCAATTGTATTAACGAGAGACATGGACAAAGCTAGGGCTTGGTTGCGTAGTAAAACAAGAGGTTCGCAAAAAGCTGGCGTACTTGTCAGCAAAGCTGCAGCGCGTTTTAAACCATTGGCTATTCATATACTTGAGCAAGGAGATGAAAATGCTGTTCATTGGTTTTTGGAGGATAGGGATGATGTTCGTTCATCAAACTATCTCGAAGATGCGGCAACAGAAATTCAAGTTCAAGGATTGGAATTGGATTATACTTGTGTTTTATGGGATGCTGATGTGAGATGTGATAATATGAAATGGAAGTTTTACAATTTCAATGGAAAGACTGCTTGGCGTGAAGAAACAGGGAAAACAGAAAGTAGCCTTGAACGAAGAAAGTATATGTTGAATGCTTACCGGGTGTTACTAACACGTGCTCGTATTGGTATGGTTATTTGTGTTCCGGAGGGTAACCATAATTATATCTCTAGCGGATTTCCTGAAGACGCGACAAGACTTCCTGAGTTTTATGACGGCACATATAAATATTTTAGATCCATAGGTCTGGAAGAAATATAGTCTAATTCTTAAAAAATAGGCTGTAACACCTGATAAACAGTTTGTTACAGCCTAAATCAAATATTATTCTATATTGCTTATGCTTCCTCAATAGCAGCTTGCGCCGCAGCCAAACGTGCAATAGGCACACGGAACGGAGAGCAGCTTACATAATTCAAACCAACTTTGTGGCAGAACTTAACAGATGAAGGCTCACCACCATGTTCACCGCAAATACCGCACTTCAGGTCGGGACGAACTACACGGCCTTTTTCTGTAGCCATCTGGATAAGCTGACCAACACCGTTTTGGTCGAGAACCTGGAACGGGTCTACTTTCAGAATCTTCTTCTCCAGGTAAACCGGCAGGAAGGAAGCGATATCGTCGCGTGAGTAACCGAATGTCATCTGAGTCAAGTCGTTTGTTCCGAATGAGAAGAACTCGGCAGATGATGCAATGCGGTTGGCTGTTAAAGCAGCACGCGGAACTTCGATCATTGTACCAACCTTGAACTCGATGCTGTCACCCATTTCTTCAAACAACTTGGCTGCTTCCGAACGGATTACTTTTTCCTGTTCCTGGAATTCGTACAAGATACCGGTAAGCGGCACCATGATTTCAGGATGAGTTTCTACGCCTTCTTTCTTCAGTTCAAGTGCGGCACCCAGAATAGCACGTGTCTGCATCTGTGTGATTTCCGGATAGGTGTTACCCAAACGGCAACCGCGGTGACCCAGCATCGGGTTGTGTTCGCACAGAGCTTCTACACGCTGTTGGATGTATTGCAGACTTACACCCATAGCATCGGCCATATCTTGTTGTCCCTTCAAATCGTGGGGAACGAATTCGTGCAAAGGTGGATCGAGCAGACGAACTGTTACAGGATAGCCTGCCATTGCCTTGAAGATACCCTTGAAGTCGGCTTGCTGGTACGGCAAAATCTTTTGCAGTGCTTTGCGGCGTCCTTCAGCGTCTTCAGACAGAATCATTTCACGCATAGCCTTAATCTTTTCGCCTTCGAAGAACATATGTTCCGTACGGCAAAGTCCGATACCTACAGCACCGAAGTTGCGGGCTACGGTTGCATCGTGCGGAGTATCAGCATTGGTGCGTACTTTCAGTTTGGCATATTTGTCAGCCAATTGCATCAGTTCGGCAAAGTCACCCGAAAGTTCTGCAGCCTTAGTTTCAACCTGGCCTTTATATACTTCACCTGTACTACCGTTCAGAGAGATAAAGTCACCTTCTTTCAGAACAATACCGTCTACTTCTACTGTACGGGCTTTGTAGTCGATGTTCAGAGCACCTGCACCTGATACACAGCACTTACCCATACCACGAGCTACAACGGCTGCGTGTGAAGTCATACCACCACGTGCAGTCAGGATACCTTCGGCAACTGCCATACCAGCCAAATCTTCAGGAGAAGTTTCGATACGTACCATCACAACACGCTTGCCGGCAGCACGCCATTCGGCTGCATCATCAGCAAAGAATACGATTTGTCCGCAAGCTGCACCCGGAGATGCCGGCAGACCGCGAGTCAGCACTTTGGCTTGCTTCAAGGCAGTCTTATCGAATATCGGGTGAAGCAATTCATCCAGCTTGTTAGGCTCGCAACGCATCAGTGCCGTTTTTTCGTCAATCATTCCCTGACGGAGCAAGTCCATGGCAATCTTAACCATTGCTGCACCGGTACGTTTTCCGTTACGTGTCTGGAGGAACCACAATTTGCCTTCCTGAACTGTGAATTCCATATCCTGCATATCACGATAGTGATTTTCCAGTTTTGTTTGCAGTGCATCCAGTTCTTTGTAGATTTCGGGCATTGCTTCTTCCATAGAAGGATATTTGGAAGCACGTTCTTCTTCGCTGATACCTGCCAGTTCGGCCCAACGTTGCGAACCGATCTTAGTGATCTGTTGCGGAGTACGGATACCGGCAACAACGTCTTCACCCTGTGCGTTAATCAGATATTCACCGTTGAACAGGTCTTCTCCTGTAGCGGCATCACGGCTGAAGCAAACACCTGTTGCTGATGTGTCGCCCATATTTCCGAATACCATGGCCTGTACGCTAACGGCTGTACCCCACTCGTCGGGTATTCCTTCCATCTTACGGTACAGGATGGCGCGTTCGTTCATCCAGGAATTGAATACGGCGCAAATGGCACCCCAAAGCTGTTCGTAAGCACAAGTCGGGAAGTCTTTTCCGGTACGTTCTTTTACGGCAACCTTGAATCTTTTTACCAGTTCTTTCAGGTCTTCAACTTCCAGTTCATTGTCCAGTCTTACACCCTTCGCATGTTTTACGTCTTCAATGATGGCTTCGAATGGGTCGATATCATCTTTGTTAGTCGGTTTCATACCGAGTACAACGTCACCATACATCTGAACAAAACGACGGTATGAGTCCCATGCAAAACGGGCATTTCCAGTCTTGCGAGTCAGTCCTTCAACAACCTCGTCGTTCAATCCCAGGTTCAGAATAGTATCCATCATACCGGGCATTGAAGCGCGTGCACCCGAACGTACGGAAACCAACAACGGATTTTCTACATCACCAAATTTGGAACGCATTAAAGTTTCTACATGTACAATGGCTTTTTCCACTTCGTCTTTCAGCAAAGCTACAATCTTTTCCTGGCCCATCTCATAGTATTCGGTACAAACTTCTGTTGTGATTGTGAAACCAGGAGGAACCGGAACGCCTATTAAATTCATTTCGGCAAGATTGGCGCCTTTGCCACCCAAAAGGTTACGCATGTCGGCTTTTCCTTCTGCCTGACCATTACCAAAGGTATAAACTCTTTTTTTGTCCATAATAAAAAATTTAAAGTTTTTGATTGTGTTCTTATCATTTTCTGTTCGCAAATCTAAGGATATTTTACATATTAGAAAACTTTTTCTACAAAAAACTTCTATCAAAATGCAATTTCGACATTGCAATATTTAATATTTCAGTTCATAGAGATTATTCCAGAAAAAATATCTATTTTTGTCGACGAATTTATTAGAATGGAGTAAAAGTGGCAAGAAAGAGAAAAGAACTGCCTTTATTGGAAAAGGTAGAAATTACAGATGTGGCTGCCGAAGGAAAAGCCATTGCAAGAGTCGACGACCTGGTTGTATTTGTTCCTTATGTAGTGCCTGGCGACGTTGTAGACCTGCAGATTAAACGTAAGAAGCATCATTATGCAGAAGCCGAGGCGGTAAAGTTCCATGTTTATTCGCCGGTCAGGGCAGTCCCGTTCTGCCAGCATTATGGCGTATGCGGCGGTTGCAAGTGGCAGATACTTCCCTATTCCGAACAGATCAAGTATAAGCAGAAACAGGTGACCGACAACCTGACACGGATCGGTAAAATCAAGTTGCCGGAAGTATCCCCTATATTGGGTTCCGAGAAAACAATGTTCTATCGGAACAAGCTGGAATATACGTTCTCCAACAAACGGTGGCTTACTTCGGAAGAAGTGCAGCAGAATGTTGTCTACGAACAGATGAATGCGGTCGGATTCCATATCCCCAATGCTTTCGACAAGGTGCTGGCCATTGAAAAGTGCTGGTTGCAGGACGACATATCCAACCGCATCCGCAATGCGATACGCGATTATGCCTACGAGCATAACTATTCTTTTATCAACCTGCGTACGCACGAAGGCATGTTGCGCAACCTGATTATACGTACGTCTACCACCGGCGAACTGATGGTAATCGTGGTATGCAAGATTGAGCAGGAGGAAGAAATGGAACGTTTCAGACAGCTGCTGCAATACGTAGCCGACACGTTCCCCGAAATAACGTCGCTTCTATACATTATTAATAATAAGTGCAACGATACGATTACCGATCTCGACGTATATACGTTCAAAGGTAACGACCATATTTACGAAGAAATGGAAGGCTTGCGCTTTAAGGTGGGTCCCAAGTCGTTTTATCAGACCAATTCCGAACAGGCGTACAATCTGTATAAAGTAGCACGCAACTTTGCTCAACTGACCGGTAACGAACTTGTTTACGACCTCTATACGGGTACCGGTACTATTGCAAACTTCGTTTCACGCCAGGCCCGTCAGGTGATTGGTATTGAATACGTTCCCGAAGCTATCGAGGATGCCAAGACCAATTCCGAAATCAACGGAATCGATAATACACTGTTCTTTGCAGGTGATATGAAGGACATGCTGACTCAGGACTTTATCAATCAGTACGGACGTCCCGACGTCATCATCACCGACCCACCCCGCGCAGGTATGCATCCGGATGTCATCAACGTTATCCTGTTTGCCAAGCCCGAGCGTATTGTCTACGTCAGCTGCAACCCGGCGACACAGGCACGCGACCTGCAATTGCTCGACGTTGATTACGAAGTGAAAGCCATTCAGCCGGTAGATATGTTCCCGCATACGCATCATGTAGAGAATGTGGTGCTGCTGGAGCGCAGAAAGTGAGAAATTTCTTTTCAATAAACCTAAAAAAGTCAATCAGCCGTGACAAAAGAAAAATTAGTAGCCAGAGCCCGTACGCAGTATACCGACTATCGAGTGAACGAACCTGCCGAACTGATGGAATTTCTGGCAGCCAAAATGCCTCAGGCCAGCCGGACCAAACTGAAAACGCTGTTAAGCAAGCGGGTGGTGTATGTGGACAGTGTCATTACAACCCAGTACAATTTCCCGCTGAAGCCGGGCATGAAGGTTCAGATCAGCCGCGATAAAGGGAAAAAAGAATTCCACAACAAGCTGGTGAAAATCGTATACGAGGATGCTTATCTGATCGTTATTGAAAAGATGCAGGGATTGCTCTCGGTCAACACCGAACGTCAGAAGGAACGGACGGCTTATACCATATTGAACGAATACGTGAAGCGCTCGGGCAGACAGAATCGGGTATACATTGTGCATCGGCTGGACCGTGACACTTCGGGCCTGATGATGTTTGCCAAGGATGAGAAGACGCAGCACACACTGCGCGACAACTGGCACAAGATTGTATTCGACCGTCGCTACGTAGCTGTAGTGGCCGGCGATATGGAGCAGAATGCCGGAACGGTACGTTCGTGGTTGACAGACCGGAAGCTGTACGTTTACTCAAGTCCGACGGACGACGGCGGACAGGAAGCCATTACCCATTATCGCACGATTAAGCGGGCCAATAATTTTTCGTTGCTCGAATTGAACTTGGAGACCGGACGAAAGAATCAGATCCGTGTCCACATGCAGGACCTCGGACATCCCATTATCGGTGACGGACGGTATGGCCTGGAAGATTTGAATCCTATCGGACGATTAGCTCTGCACGCATTCAAGCTTTGTTTCTATCATCCTGTTACAGGCGAGGAAATGGAGTTCGAAACTCCCTACCCGGCCGACTTCAAGAAGCTGTTCCTAAAAAAGTAACTGGCTGGAACGAGTGCAGTAACTGTTGCACTATGAGTGCAGTAGGTATTGCACAGTGAGTGCACTAACTATTGCACTGCGAGTGCAAAGCCTGTTGCACTGCTTTTAAACAGTTAGGCACGAATTACACGAAGACTGGCAGATTTTTCTTCTGCGCTTATTCGTGTAATCCGTGCCTAAAATGTATCTGCTGAATGGTAAGTATTACCATCCCCCTTATGCAATCAGTATTTATATAAGGTAACACCTCTTTCTACATAACCGTCTACGTACAAGGTACCGGTAATCTTTTCCCATGTCACATAGACATCACGTATTTCCAGCAGAGGATACTGATTGCCGTAATCCAAAGACAATATTCCGTCTTCTATTTTCCATCGGAAAGGCAACGAACAGACAATAATGCCGCTCGGATCATCGTAATAGCACTGATCGTCTGTGCCAAAGCCACTGTAGTCAAAATAAAGTCCACTCTCCAGAGGCTCTCCAAACTCGTCTGTAAATCCGAGGTCCCCTACCCACGTATACCCCGTTACAGAATCAAAAATCGTTTCATCATCTTGTGCACACGACGCCAGCAATAGCAGCGACATGCACATGATGCACAGTCTGAAATATTGAACGGCAGTTTTCATATAAAGCATTTATTTCATGTAGTTTGCATCTGTCATCATAATCCATTCACCACCCAGTTTCCCATTCAGGTAGTGTTCGCGTATCCATACATTCTCCAGATACTTGATTTCGCCTGCTCCGTAGCTCAATACAAGGCACTCCATCGAGCTGTCTTTCCACTTCCAGGTGAAATCGCGTGTTTCTGTATTGGCCGTACTTGTGGTATGGTCATATTTCTTTTTCAGTTCCTGACCGGAGTATCCGGCCTGTGTAAAAATGAGCTGATGCGTATAGGTTATGTTATCTTCCGTATACTCCTCTATCCACGTCCGGCACAGTCGGGCATCCATGCTGTTGTCGTTGTCATCCTTGCCGCAAGCTGTTAAAAGCAGAGTAAACACACACAGCATACATATTTTTACGTAATTCATTGTTTTCATCTTTATCTACAATTAAAGGTTTATAGTTTGGGCAAACTTACAAAAAAACTCTGGAATATTTGCAGAATTGTTATAGATTAATGTAACATATTTTGAGAATTAAAGAGTTAGAGGAAAAACATTGTAGCCAGGTTAGTCGTATAGAAGCATTCTAAAGCAGATTAGAGTAAAAGAATGGTTCCTAATCGATAATACTGTCCTAAGCAGAAAAGAATGAGTTAATTTGCTTAAACTTAATGAGAAAGGAATAGTCCAACAATTGGTTAGGTTATTTCTTTTCCGTATCTTTGAGTATCATCAAGATGAAAGATTATGAAAAAGCTTCTGCTCATATTGTTTTCATTAGTCGTTATCAGTGAACTTGCCGCACAAAACAGCGATTATACAGACATATCCGCATTGCTGGAAAATAAAATCTGGAATGTACAACTACCCAAGGGCAAGCAATATGCTATGGAGATGGAATTTCGTGATGCAGGATGGAAAAAGACTTTTCTATATGATGAGAAGAAAACAGAAATATTTTATTCTTATTCTTTATGTGGAGATACAATTAAGGTTTTTGAGTCAAGGAAAAAGTATATCATTCAAGAACTTACAGATAGCACTTTGGTTTTTCAGTATTTGCCGGACAGCTTGACGATTGGTGTTGGTTCTGTCAAATGTGTAACAGACAACAGTATTGAAGGACAGCGTAAGAACGAAGAACGGCTGGACAGTATCTGGCGCAAAGAGGATATTTGGAACAAGGGTGTGGCAAAGATAACCGGAGAACCTGTTAAAGATTTATCTGCAATAGAACCTCCTCGATGGGCAGGGTGGAATTATGATCTGACAAAATACTATGTTTCCCAAATGAAATACCCGGAAGAGTTACTGAAAAAGAATATAGCAGGTTATTCCGTAGTGATGTTTTCCATTGATACTTTGGGATTGCCACGTGCTATCAATATTTTGACAACCAAACATAAAGACTTCGACAAGGAAGTCATCAGATTGACCAAAGAACTTCCCCACTGCCTACCATGTCGGGACAAGAATGGGAAGCGGATGGAATGTCTATTTACGGTATATGTCCCATTTCTGCCACAACACTATAGAGACCGAGTAAGAAAAGACAGTATTTGGAAAGAAGAACAGAAACATTGCTTTGTGGAATGGGAATCACCTTCTCGTTTCCGGGACGGAAATCCTGTTGCAATACAAGATTATATAGAGGAAAGGCTTGTGTATGACCCAAAGTTGTTGGGTAATAAAGAACAGGTAAGAGGGTTTTATAATGCAAAAATAAATTCGTATGGAGAAGTGTCCGAAGTAAATGTTTTCCGGAGTTGTGGCATACAGGAGTGGGACGCGCAAGTAATGGATATTATCAAAGGTATGCCGCGGTGGACACCTGCCATCAGTTTTTATGGCAAAAACAAATACATGGAGTCCAAATGGACCATGAACGTTTTTTTCAGGAAGACAAAAGGCAAGCTGATTGCCCATACATTTGAGAAAGATCTTGAAACAGGTGTCCCCGTATGCTTTTTGAATGAACGGGGCGATACCATTGTGCCATACGGCAAGTATAAATTCTGTCAAATAAATCGCGTCAAAAATTTAGTTTTCGCATACGAAAACAAACAAGACGCTCGGATTGTCTGCCTGGACAGTCAGGGCAAAGAACTGTATTATGTATTCCAGTATGACAATGGACCGGATAAAATTCGGGAAGGCCTGTTTCGCATAATGGACAAAAACGGACTGATCGGTTTCGCTGATTCTTTAGGGAATGTAGTTCTAAAGCCCCAATTCAAATTTGCCTTTCCTTTTGAGAATGGCAAGGCAAAGGTTACATTTTCAGGAAAAAGTAAATCCTCTCCCGATTCTAAAGATGAAAAACATTACTGGGATAGTCCCGACTGGTATTATATAGATACGAATGGCAAAATATTAAATGAGTGAATTTATGAATATTTTGAAATTAAATAAATACTTAATAGAGTTTATACCGAATAATTGATTAAAGCGTTCAGGTCGAATGTAGGCAACCTTCGATACTAAACTAGGCAATAATCCCCAATGATTGAGAATTTATTTTATCATTCATCTTTGGATATTATTCAGCAAAAAGGAATGGAAGCAACTTAATACCTCTGCTGATACTTTTTATAAAAAGTCAGGAAGCACAGAAAGCCTACAAACGCAAAAGGAACTCCGAACAAGGCAGGATAACGGTAACCGCCACTGACGGCCAGACCACCTACGTAAGCACCGATGGCATTGCCCAGGTTGAACGCTATCTGCACACAGGCACCTCCCAGCATCTCGCCTCCGGGAGCTACACGGATAATCAGTACCTGTTCGGGACTGGAGACGGCGAACAAACCGGCCGTACACAGCGTCATGAGTATGGCTGCACACCACGGATTGGGCGAAAGGAAGAATATCAGCAACAGAACCACGCAGATCATGGCCTGAACCACGGTACCTACCTTGCCGGGTGTATAGCGGTCGGACATGCGTCCGCTCACTAAGTTACCCACCACCATGCCAAAGCCGGCCAGTACCATCAGAGCAGTCATACTTTCCGTCCGGAAACCGGCTACTTCGGTCAGCATCGGATTGACATAACTGTACCAGCAGAATACACCGCCATTGCCAAGTGCCGTAGCTCCGAGTATCAGCCAGGGAGCAGGCGTTTTCAGGAAGCGGAACTGTCCCTTGAAGCCGGTATCTTTCAACCCTTCAACACGGGGAACCCAGCGATATATATAATATAAGGTAATCAGTCCCCAACATGCAACCAACAGGAAAGTGACGCGCCACGAAATGGTGTGGCTCAGCGAAGTGCCCAGCGGCACACCAAACAGATTGGCAACAGTCATGCCTGCAATCATAATGGACACGGCTTCCGAACCTTTTCCTTCATCGGCCAGTTTCCCGGCTACGATAGAGGCCACTCCGAAATAAGCTCCATGCGGCAGGCCCGAGATAAATCGACCGGCCATCAGTACCCAATAGTTGGGAGCCGCCGATGCGCAGAGGTTACCTATAATCATTAGCGAAACCAAGACCATCAACGTTTGTTTCAGTGGCCTTTTACGTGCCAGAAGCAACATCGGAGCACCACAGCACACCCCCAAGGCATATGCCGAAATAAAATGTCCTGCCATCGGAATACTGATACCTAAATCCTGGGCTACATAAGGCAGAATTCCCATCATGGTAAACTCTGCGATGCCTAATCCCAACGTGCCAAAAGCCAAAGCTATCAGACTTTTCTTCATTTTCTAAATCCTGTTATTTACCTGCAATCTTTTTTCGGGGCGCAAAAGTACAGTTTTGTTTGCTAACAGCGAATGCTTTATGTCAAAAAAATAATTTGCCGAGTACACACGCCATTCTGAATTTATAAAATGAAAGGAGCGATTTGCAGGCAGAGTGCGCAATAACTATTTGCAAAATTATGTACCTTTGCATCATAAAAAACTACGCACAATGAAAAAACTGATCAAAGGAGCCCGGTTTACTCCTAAAAATTATTCCGACGAAGTAGAAGCTAAGATCCAACATTATAAACGGGAAGGCTACAGATTGCCCCAACGTCACATGCTGCGTACCGAAGAACAATTGGCCGGTATTCGCGAAAGTGCCAAAATCAATACCGCCCTACTCGACTACATTTCCGAGAATATTCGTGAAGGCATGTCCACTGCCGAAATCGATCACATGGTCTATTGCTTTACGACCGATCATGATGCCATCCCTGCACCTTTCATGTACGAAGGCTTTCCCAAAAGCGTATGCGTCAGCATCAACGATGTGGTGTGTCACGGCATACCCAGCACGAAGGAGTTCTTGAAAAGCGGCGATATTGTCAATGTGGATGTCTCTACTATTTATAAGGGATATTACTCGGACGCTTCGCGCATGTATCTGATTGGTGAAGTCAGCCCGGAAATGAAACGCTTGGTTCAGGTGACTAAGGAGTGCCGCGACATAGGTGTACAGACGGCGCAGCCCTGGGCTCGTCTGGGTGATGTAGGAGCAGCCATACAGGAGCATGCCGAGAAAAACGGATACAGTGTGGTGCGCGACCTGTGCGGACACGGTGTAGGCATCAAGTTTCACGAAGAACCGGATGTAGAGCACTTCGGACGTCGCGGAACCGGTATGCTCATTGTACCAGGCATGACGTTTACCATTGAGCCGATGATCAACATGGGCAGTTACGAGGTCTTTATCGACGAAGCCGACGGATGGACGGTATGTACCGACGACGGTCTGCCTTCGGCCCAGTGGGAAAGTATGATTCTGATTACGGAGGATGGAAACGAAGTGTTGACTGAATAAGGAGGAACACTTCGCATGAAAAGATTTCTAACGACAGCACTTCTATCTCTCAGTCTTTGTGCAACGGATATGTGCGCACAGATCAAATTGCACTACATCGATGCTGAACAGGCTCGTACGTTGCTTTCGCAGGAAGACGCTACCACCCGTCAGTGGAGCCGTTTCGATTACGAAGCCCGATTGGGCCGAAAAGGCGGTACCCGGCAGGAACTGATACGCTTCATTGCCGATCAGGCACGCGACTGGAGCGAGGAAGACAAACAACGGATGCAGGAAGCGGCCGACACGCTGAACAGTCATATCAAGGCATTGAACCTGTCGCTGTCTCTTCCGCAGGAAATCAGGATACTGAAAACAACCATGGCCGAAGAAGGCGGTGCAGGCGGATATACCCGTATGGACTACATCGTAGTGGAAGAACAGATATCCCGTATGAAGCCCCAACAGGCAAGTTATCTGCTGGCTCACGAACTGTTTCATGTGCTGACACGCAATAATCCGGATTTTCGTGAGAAGATGTACAAGCTGATTGGTTTCAGCATTGCGCCTGAAGAATTCGAAGTTCCGGCCGATTTGCGTGATGTAGTGATTACCAATCCCGACGTCAACCGCTTCGACAGTTATGCCCGTTTTCGTGTCAAAGGAGAAGAACGCCCCTGTGCAATGCTGATTTATGCCAACAAACCATACGAAGGAGGCAGCTTCTTCAATTATCTGACGATTGGCCTGATGCCTCTGAAGAACGATAAGGCGGAGCAGAAAGACGGAAAAACGGTGGTATACGGGATAAAGGATGCGGAGAACTTCTTTGAACAGGTAGGAAGGAATACCGACTACATCATCAATCCTGAAGAGATATTGGCCGAAAACTTCGCATTTCTGCTGACTCGTAAGCCTGTTACCGAAACTCCCGAACTGATTGAGAAGATGCGGCAAGCCTTGCAACCACAGGCTAACCGTCATTGATTGGCTTTATAAACGATATACTGTCGCATATTATGGAAATCGTATTACTGATTATAGGGCTGGGCGTCGGAACAGGTGTCGGAATGCTGATTGCAGGGCGTAAAGCCTCTGCCTTGAAAGCACAGCTTGAGGCCGCACAGCAGCGTGAAGACTTGCTGAACCGAACGACCGACGAACGCATCGAACGCGAGAAGGCGATTGCCGAAGAACGTCTGAAAGCCATCGGCCAGCAGAACGCCGAACGGCTGGCTGCACAGGAAAAACAGTTTGGCGAACGCCTGACCGAACAAGAACGCCTTTTTGCCAACCGTCTGGCCGAGCAGGAACGCTTGTTCAACGAACAGAACAACAACCGCGAACAGCAGTTTGCCGAACGCTTGGCCGAACAGCGTCAGCAGTTGGAGAAACGGCTGGCCGAACAAAAAGAAGAAGCCGAGGCGTTGCATCGTCGGATGAATGCCGAATTCGAAGCTTTGTCCAACCGCATCTTCCAAAGCAAGGCCGACGACTTTAAGCGGTTGAATGCCGAGCACATCGGAAATCTGCTCCGTCCCTTGGGCGAGAATCTGAAGGATTTCCGTGAAAAGGTGGAGCAGGTGTACAATACCGAAGCCAAAGAACGCTTCTCGCTGAGCGAACGCATCAAGGATCTGGTAGAACTGAACAACCGCCTGAGTGAAGAGGCCAACAATCTGACCCGTGCCCTGAAAGGTGACTCGAAGATGCAAGGTAACTGGGGAGAAGTCATTTTGGAGCGACTGTTGCAGGCATCAGGCCTTATCGAAGGCGAGCATTATGTCCGTCAGGAATTTCTGCGAGACGAACGCGGCGAAGTTCTGACCAACGATGAAAGCGGCCAGCGTATGCAACCTGACATCATCGTCCGCTATCCCGACGACCGCGAGATGATTATCGACTCCAAAGTTTCCCTTTCAGCCTATGCTGCCTATACGGCTGCCGAAGACAAGGAAGAACAGGCCCGTTGCCTGAAAGCGCACCTCCAGTCAGTCCGTACACACATTGACGAATTGAGTCGGAAGGATTATTCGCACTACGACGTCAAAGCTCCCGACTTCGTCATGATGTTCATCCCGACGGAAGGAGCTTACCTGCTGGCTGTGCAGAGTGATGCCAATCTGTGGGAGTATGCCTACAACAAGAAAGTGGTGCTGATGAGCCCTACCAACCTGATCAGTGCCTTGCGTCTGTCGCTCGACCTGTGGAAGCGTGAGAATCAGGTGAAGAATGTGCAGGCCATCATCAAGCGCGGCACGTCGCTCTACGAAAAGATTGCGGGCTTTACCGATACTTTCCTAAGCATCGGCGACCGTTTGGGTAGCTTGCAGAAAGATTACGACAAGGCGCTGAACCAGCTTTCTGATGGTGCCGGTAGTGTGGTACGCCAAGCCGAACAACTGCGTGGCATGAGCCTGACGCCCAAGAAACGCATCTCCCCCCGTCTTCTGCCCCGTGAAGAAGACCAGACAGAGGATACCGGAGCTGATACACCTGAAACAATAGACCGCTTATAGCATCTGTTTTACAAAATCGTATAATCAACTAAAAAACAATAGACAAGAACAATGAAAGCCTTGAAAGACCGCATCCTTCGTGACGGACGCTGTTTCCCCGGAGGAATATTGAAAGTAGATAACTTCATCAATCATCAGATGGATCCTATCCTGATGAAAAGTATCGGTGTAGAATTTGTACGACGCTTTGCATCTACCCCGATCAATAAAGTCATCACAGTTGAAGCTAGTGGAATTGCTCCGGCAATCATGGTTGGCTATCTGCTCGAATTGCCTGTAGTCTTTGCAAAAAAGAAAAAGCCCAGTACGATGGAGAATATGCTGACTACTTCAGTTTTTTCGTTTACCAAACAACGTACATACGATGTCTGTGTCAGTCGCGATTTTCTTTGCCCCGGCGACAAAGTGCTGTTTATCGACGATTTTCTGGCCAACGGTAATGCAGCCAAAGGTATTCTCGACCTGGTTCAGCAGGCGGGAGCCGAACTGACAGGTATGGGATTCATCATCGAAAAGGCTTTCCAGCATGGAGGCGACGAGCTGCGTGCGGCAGGCATTCATGTAGAGAGTCTGGCTATTATCGAGAGTCTGGACAACTGTGAGATTAAAATCAGATAAACCTGTCATCGTTCTTTGTCATTGGTAATGGAAGAGAAAAACAAGAACGGGCTTATCTATGGCCTGAACGACCGTCCACCTTTGCGTGAAGCCTTTTTTGCTGCGTTGCAGCATCTGCTGGCTATTTTTGTGGCTATCATTACTCCGCCGCTCATTATTTCGGGTGCGCTGAAGCTGGATACGGAAACGACCGGTTATCTGGTTTCGATGGCGCTCATTGCTTCGGGCATCGCTACTTTTGTACAGTGCCGGCGTTTCGGTTTTATCGGTACGGGATTGCTCTGCATACAGGGTACCAGTTTTTCGTTCATTGGCCCCATTATAGCTGCTGGTACTACCGGTGGCTTGGCGTTGGTGTTCGGCTCGTGTATGGCTGCTGCTTCGGTCGAAATGATTATCAGCCGGCTGCTGAAGTATACACGTAAAATCATCACTCCGCTCGTATCGGGCATCGTCGTTACACTGATTGGTATGAGTCTTATCAAGGTAGGTATTACGGCTTGTGGTGGCGGTGCGGCGGCTCAGGCCGACGGCAGCTTCGGTAGTTTGCGCTACGTGGGGCTGGCAGCTTTGGTGTTGGTGCTGATTCTGTTCTTCAACCGCAGCAGCAACCGGTACCTGCGTATGAGTTCTATCGTCATCGGACTAGCCACAGGTTATGTAGTAGCCTGGCTGATGGGGATGATCGACTTCAGCTCGGTACAGAGTTTCGGAGGGGTTACCATTCCCCACCCTTTCCGTTTCGGACTCGACATCAGTCTGTCGGCTGTATTGGCATTGGCACTGATTTTTGTGATTACAGCCATCGAAGCCTATGGCGATATTACGGCCAATTCGATGATATCCGGCGAGCCGGTTGAAGGTGAAGTGTTTATCCGTCGTGCTTCGGGCGGTATCTTTGCCGACGGCTTCAATTCGATGATCTCGGGTATGCTTTGTGCTTTCCCCAATTCGGTATTCGCGCAAAACAACGGCATGATTCAGCTGACGGGAGTAGCCAGCCGTTATGTGGGCTATTACATTGCCGGACTCCTTATTCTGCTTGGGCTGTTTCCGGCAGTAGGGCTGGTGTTCTCGCTGATGCCCGAACCGGTATTGGGCGGTGCTACGCTGCTGATGTTCGGCACCGTGGCGGCTGCCGGCATCCGCATCATTGCTTCGCAGGAGATGAACCGCAAGACTACGCTGGTCATTGCGGTCAGTTTCTCGTTGGGATTGAGTGTGGAACTGGTTCCGGAGATTCTTTGCCAGCTGCCCGATACCTTGCGTAATATCTTTGCTTCAGGCATCACCACGGGCGGACTGACCGCCATCGTGGCGAATGCCTTGATACGGATTAAGGAGTAATCCTATCATCCGTATCAGCCTGTCGGTCAAGGTTTCTTCACCGTTTCTTCAACAGTGGAAGAGGCCTTGGCAGACGAATAGTTCAGCCGGGTGACATACGCTTGCCGGAGGATTCCTTTCACATCCATCACCATACCCATCGGTACGTCCCGTTCTACTTTCAACGACACGGTTGTCTCCCCATGTTTGCTTCGGAAGTCTTCCACTTCGTTGCGCAGTTCGTCCAATGTGAAGTTGCTCAACGTCTTGCTCGGACCGTCGGGAGCTATCAGGGTTATCTTCATTGGAAGCTTTTCGGCAGCATCTGTTTTTCTGAACTTTTTCGGTTGTGCAAAAGTAACCAGGATGGGGAATGCCTTGTCCAGCACCGCTTCGTCTGTAGTGCCCAGTTCGGAGGCTGCTTCCTGACGTAGTTGGCGATAAACTTCCTTGACTGTGTACAGATACAGGCGCATGGCTTCGGCCGAAGAGCCACGGTCGTAGATTATCTCCAAACTGGACCGGAACGGTTGCCCCGACTGTTTAGCCTGCTGATAGTCTTTTCGTAGTACCTCGGTCAGATGCTTGCGGATGAAGTCTGCACAATCAGTCGGCGTTCCTTCCTGGTCTATCATAACCTGATTGCGCAAGTTGACCAACAGCCGGTGTGCTGCTTTTCCAGATTCAGGAGCAACAGTACCGCCCCCTTCCTTGAACTTCCGTGCAAAATACTGCTCCAGCAGCTCGCGCTCGTCCAGTCGGACAGTGTCCTGCGACTGTGTGCCGACGGGCGGTTTCACCATCTGTTCTACCGCATTCTTCACTTCGGGCCGGGCAAACGCATAGAGCGTCCCCGACACCACGGGCACGAAGAGCAACAGCTTCAGTCGTGCCAGTCGATTGGTTCTTTTCTTTAACATCATATTGATACGTTGTTTTAGCTTGCTGTGTCCAAAGCCGCTGGCCATAGAGTAGAGCCTTGTGCCGACGGATTTTTTCACGAGCAACAGTTGATATTGAGTAGCATCGATGCCATGTAGCAGCACGCCGTTGTCTGCTTCGAACTCGTGCACTTCGCGAAGCTCACGCATCAGCAGCCAGGCGGCAGGATTGAACCAGTGGAGGACGATGATGGCCTGCATCCACAGCAGATCGGCCGTGTGATGATAGTGCAGGTGCATCTGTTCGTGCAGCAATATCGCCTCGCGGTTGTTCCGATAGTCTTCTTGCGAAAGAACGATTGTACGGCCCCAGCTGAAAGAACCTTTTTTCAGCGGACAGACAATCAGGCGGAAGCCCTGCTGTCTTTCGGACGGATAGCAGCAGAACAACTGGCGCATCCGTAGCATCGACAGCAGAAAGAAAGCCAATGTCAGCAGAACCCCACCCGTATATGCCCATGTAATCAGGCGTAGGGCGCTGAATGCAGCAGGAGCGGCAGTTGCCGGTGCGGAGACGGTTGCTGTCGGCGGAAGCGGCTGTTCCGCTTCTGTGCCCTCTGCATGCAGGCGTATGGATGGCGATGCCGAGGAAGGGGCTGTCAACAGTGTTTCGACCGTTGTCATGGGCTTTTGCCACAGGCTGGCTTGCGGAATGCTGAGTTGCACGAATGGCAACAGCAGGCAACACAACGTGCCGCCCAACAGCAGCAGACGGTTGGTGCGGAACAGGGTGTCGCTGCGGAAACATAGCCTGAACACGAAATATAGCGTGGTCAGGCAAAGCGTCGACTTGAACAGATAGAACAGAAAAGCTCCCATAGTCCTGGTTATGCTTTACGTTTGCTTTCAATCTGTGCGATCAGCGCCTTCAGCTCGTCGAGCGGCATGCCTTCTTCTTCCACAAATGATGACACGACGTTGGCGAACGAGTTGCCGTAGTAGTGGGCTATGACGTCGTTCAGCGCCGAACGTTTGTAGTCGTTTGCCGATATCAGGGGATAGTACTGGTAGGTGTTTCCGTAGGCCTTATAGCCCACAAAGCCTTTTTCTTCGAGGCCGCGTACCAGTGTCGAGACGGTATTGTAATGCGGTTTAGGGTCTTCGTAAAAAGCCAGCAGTTCGCGTACAAACATCGGGCCGTGCTCCCAAAACATCCGCATGATTTCTTCTTCTTTAGTGGTCAGTCGTTTCATAATCTTATTGTTTTAACGTTGGTGTACGCTGCAAATATATAGATTATTTCCAAACAAACAACTAATAGTATTAGTTAATCAACTAATAACAATAGTAGTTTAACTAAAGTTAGCAGTAGTAGCGTGTAAACCGAAGAAAAAGAAGGAGGTATTATAAAAAGAAACACAGCCCCACACACCTCCCCCACTGTGTTAAGCCTTCCGCCGGTCGTTTCGAAGGGGGCTATCGAGGGAGAGTGTGTAAGTCTGTGTAGAGTGTATGTTGGTCAGAATAGGGTTAGCGGTAGCTGCGTAAAGCCAGTTTCTTTACCCACAGTACGAAGAAGCCTGTCAGCACCAGATTGAGCACAATGGTGAGCACGGAGATGAGCAGCGCCGGTCCGCCCAGATTATAACTCAGCGCGATGAAGATGACTCCCGCTCCTACTTCGCCTCGTGTAAACATACCGATGGATAAGGCCAGACGTTCGCTGAACTTGCGGTCGCGGTAGAAGAAAACGGGGAACAGCTTGCCGATGTTGGACAGCAGCGATACGGCCACTACATGCAGCGCAATCATTCCCCACGACATCATCTCCTGCGATCCGGTTATCGAATGGCTGCCTGCCGATGCTTCGGCAAAGTCGACTCCGAGAAAGCGCGGCATCCCCACTCCTACCAGAAACATGAACAGAAACGAAATGCCTGTAGCCGCACGGCGTTCGGCTGGCGAATCGTGTTCGCGGTGTTTCATCACCATGCCCAGTACGAAAGCCGGAAGCAGCACTTCGACGTGGATGCTGCCTTCTTCACCATAGAAGTGCTTGCTCAGTGCATAGATGCCCAGCGTGCCGGCAAACACCAGTACCGAATAGCAGAGGATGGCTTTCCAGTCTTGCCGCCAGTCGTAGCGGCCCATCTGCTTCCACCCGAAGGAGAGCAACAGCATCACAATCACGACAATGGCCAGCAGCTGCCACTTCAGACCTATCATCATAATCTGCAGCGGAATCATCAGCAGGATGGTGTCCAGGTCGTCGAAGATGGCAAGTACCTGTATTTTCTTGTACATCCAGCTTTGTTTCAGCCCGATGGCCGCCAGCATGGTAAACAGTATGCCTGCCGAAGTGGGGGCGGCAAAACGGCTTAAAAGCAGGTTTTCCTTCCACGCATCCCAACTGCCCCAGCAGTCGGACG
Organism: Bacteroides ndongoniae; assembly: GCF_900108345.1. GTDB lineage: Bacteria > Bacteroidota > Bacteroidia > Bacteroidales > Bacteroidaceae > Bacteroides > Bacteroides ndongoniae. The sequence continues at coordinate 507,216 of NZ_FNVV01000014.1, forward strand.
GAAGCAGGACAAAGATGTAATAGAGTGCTATCAGAAACCAAGGCATGGCGGCAGTGGCCATGGCAATGAAGTAATCCTGAGCATACGTCCGCCAACGCGACTTGTCGACTTCGAACTCGCGCCCCACATTGATCATGATAAAACCAAGGCAGACGTAAAGCAACACATTCGACGCGGTCTTTACCGCATCATAACTTCCTCCCGCCCACAGGGGGAGGTACTGGCTGACTAGCAGCCCGGCCATCAGAAAGGCCGAAAACGATAGAACTTTTCTCATTTATAATATAATTAAAAGAGGAGGACACCAAGACAGTCCTATGGAAAGAGAGCATCCTCCTCGCGGTTATCAGGGTGAAGGGGGCATTAATCCAGCTTCAGCACCGCCAGGAACGCCTTCTGCGGCACTTCCACGTTTCCGATCTGCTTCATGCGTTTCTTACCCCGCTTCTGCTTTTCGAGCAGTTTGCGCTTACGGCTCACGTCGCCACCGTAGCACTTCGCGGTCACATCCTTGCGGACGGCCTTGATGGTTTCGCGAGCTATGATTTTGGCGCCGATGGCTGCCTGAATGGCTATTTCGAACTGCTGGCGCGGAATCAGTTCTTTCAGCTTCTCGCACATGCGGCGACCCAGGTCGTAGGCGTTGTCGAAGTGGGTCAGTGTGGAGAGGGCGTCCACGGGTTCGCCGTTCAGCAGGATGTCGAGCTTCACCAGCTTGGACGGACGGAAGCCGTTGGGGTGATAGTCGAACGAGGCATATCCCTTGGAGATGCTCTTCAGCTTGTCGTAGAAGTCGATGACGATTTCGCCCAGCGGCATGTCGTAGTAGATTTCTACGCGGTTGCCCGAGATGTATTCCTGCTTCACCAGTTCGCCACGCTTGCCCAGGCAGAGGGTCATGATGGGGCCGATGTAGTCGGTGGTCGTGATGACCGACGCACGGATGTAGGGCTCTTCGATGTGGTCGATCATGGTGATGTCGGGCATGCTGCCGGGGTTGTGCACCTCCATGACGTGTCCTTGCTTGTCGTACACGTTATAGGATACGTTGGGCACGGTGGTGATGACGTTCATGTCGAACTCGCGGTCGAGTCGTTCCTGCACAATCTCCATGTGGAGCAAGCCCAGGAATCCGCAGCGGAAACCGAATCCCAGCGCCAGCGACGACTCGGGCTGGAAGGTCAGCGAAGCATCGTTCAGCTGCAGCTTCTCCAGCGACGAACGCAGGTCTTCAAAGTCTTCGGCCTCGATGGGATAGACACCGGCAAAGACCATCGGTTTTACTTCTTCGAAGCCGGCGATGGCTTTGTCGCACGGGCGGGCAATGTGTGTGATGGTGTCGCCCACCTTTACTTCGCGCGAGGTCTTGATGCCCGAAATGATATAGCCTACGTCGCCTGTGCGCAGCTCGTCGCGTGGCACCATATCCATTTTCAGCACGCCTACCTCGTCGGCGTCGTATTCCTTGCCCGTGTTGAAGAATTTCACTTTGTCGCCTTTACGGATGACGCCGTTCTCAATCTTGAAATAGGCGATGATGCCGCGGAAGGAGTTGAATACGGAGTCGAAAATCAAGGCCTGTAGCGGGGCGTTCTCGTCGCCTTCGGGATGGGGGATGCGTTCGATGACAGCGGCCAGAATCTCTTCGACTCCCATGCCGGTCTTGCCCGATGCGCGGATAATCTCCTCGCGCTTACAGCCCAACAGTTCTACGATTTCGTCTTCCACTTCCTCGGGCATGGCGCTTGCCATGTCGCACTTGTTGATGACGGGGATGATCTCCAAGTCGTGCTCGATGGCCATGTAGAGGTTCGAGATGGTCTGTGCCTGTACTCCCTGCGATGCGTCGACGATGAGCAGCGCGCCTTCGCAGGCGGCAATCGAACGCGACACTTCGTACGAAAAGTCCACATGTCCCGGGGTGTCAATCAGGTTGAGGATGTATTTTTCGCCCTTGTACACATATTCCATCTGAATGGCATGGCTTTTGATGGTGATACCTCTTTCCTTTTCCAGATCCATGTCGTCCAGCATCTGTCCTTCGGTTACTTGGATGGTGTTGGTAAATTCCAGCAGGCGGTCTGCCAAAGTCGATTTCCCATGGTCAATGTGGGCTATGATACAAAAGTTACGTATATTCTTCATCTTCTAAACTAGTTCTCTTTTTGGGTTCGCAAAGATAGTGAAAAGCTAAGAGGCGTACAAACTATTGAAACCTGTTTTGAATATTTTTTCTTCCGAGCTGCATCCTGTCCTATCCAAACGAATCGTCAACATCCCCCCTTGTTTCCCTCTTGCCGGAACAAAGATAAATACAACCAAGCGGAGAACCATAAAAGGGGTATCGATATACTGTGAAAATATGTTAATAAAACGCGATTCTTGTGTTAATAAAGCTAACTCGTTGAAAGGCAGGGCGTAGGAGGCGTTTTATACGTTTTCGCCCGTGATTGTTTATTTTTATTTGCCATCGGCTGTGATGAGCAACCGGAAGACGGCGTTTGGCGTAAGACGACTGCCGGCGTTACAGTATTACAGTTACAGTTAGGTAAATTTCGATTTCCACCATACTGAAGTTAAGAGTAATATTATATATTTATATATATAATATATATAAATATATAATATTAAATTTTTTAACACTTCTTCTACTTTAGGGTCTGAATGAAAAATCAATACAAATCAGGAGAAGTCGGAACAACTTGAATCAAGATGAATACTCGAAAAAAATCTAACTGTAACTGTAATACTGTAACGCCAAACGGGTAAAAATGTAACGAAATATGTACGTTTCTACATATCAGCACGCATCATACAAAAAAATTCAGGCAATAAAAAAGGGGCAAAAAGGGGGTGCAAAAATCAAGAAAACAACGGCAACCGCGTTACAGTTACAGTATTACAGTAAGTTTTTTCGGAAAAAGGGCGCAAAAAAAATGCGTTGACAACAAAATAGACGTTGCATCAACACATTTTCTTAATACTTTTATGAATCTCGTCTGCTTAGATCAGCTTGAAGAACAGTTCACCTTCTACTTCTTCGGCAGAGATTTTGTCTTCTCTCAACAGCCAACCGAGTCCCAAGAACATATCTTTGTCAATCAACTTTGTAGCTTTCTTCAGTTGCTTGGCAGTCAGTCCTTCGGTTCCATTCAGTGCATTCCAAATCTTTCCAGCAATTTCGCCTGCTTTTTCTTTTAACATTTTCTTCAATTTTAGTTTAGTTAGACATGCTTTATAAAGTCTGAATTCCCTTTATACGGCAGATTCAGATTTTATTTCTGCTGCAAATATAGCTATTTTTATGTTATATAGCATATTTTCATTCTTTTTTTTCTTGAAAATGTAAGAAAAAGCGGAAAATGGAGGTAAAACAAACACAATATTGGCCTTTTTTTACTTCCCTTGCAGATGTTCCACCCAGATGCGGGCGGCAGTTTCCACCATGCGCGGACAGGGGCGTTTGGCGTAGTATTGGGCCGTACGCTCTTCGGGGATGCTACTGATTTCGGGCTTCTTCTGCCCCAGCAGTTCGGCGCAGACAAGCGTTCCGTTCCGCTTCTTGAACTCTTCGGCCAGCCGCTGCACCAATGCGTAGTTTTCGGCCTTGCTGGCGCGGTCCTTGCCTTCGAGGGCACACTTCTCCAGTCCGGCCAGCATAAACAGCCCACACGCCGCGCCACACGTCATACGCATGCGCCCGATGCCGCCGCCAAACGATGCCGACATGTGCAATGCCTGTTCTTCGGTGAAGCCATACATGTCAGCAAAAGCTACCACTACCGACTGCGAGCAGTTAAAACCACTTTTGAAAAGCTCGACCGCCTTTCCGATACGTTCTTCCAATTCCATTGTTTTCTCCTTATAACTCTATACTTTCGTTTTTTTACACATTTCTTATCCGGCTATCACCTCCCACAGCAGCATCAGGTTCAGCACAGTCACCGCGGCGGCGATGGCATACAGCACCAGCGCGTTCCAGCGGCTGTTGACATACTGCCCCATCACCTTGCGCGACGAGGTGAGGCCGACCTGCAAGAACACCGTGAAAGGCAACTGAATGCTCAGCACCATTTGGGATATAAGCAGCCCCTTGAACGGGTCGCCAATGAAGAATATCATCAGCAAGGCAATGCCCAGCGAGAGCACCACTCCTATCTGCGAGTGGCTGTCCTTGATGTGGTAGGACTCGCCGAAGATGCCGGCAAATATGGAGCCTGCCGCCATGCCGCTGGTGATGGTGGACGAGATGCCGGCCATGAGCAACGCCAGGGCAAAGACGACTGCCGCATTGTTGCCCAGCAGCGGTTCGAGCAGCGACTTGGCCTGTTGCAGTTCCTCGACCTGCACACCTGCCTGATAGAAGGTGGATGCCGCCAGCAGTATCATCGCACTGTTGATGGCCCAGCCCACAATCATGGAGAACAGCGTGTCGAACAGTTCGTACTTCAGCACCTTGCGGATAGAAGCGTCGTCCTGCTTGTTGTATTCGTGGCTCTGAATGACCTCGGAATGCAGAAACAAGTTGTGGGGCATCACCACGGCGCCCAGCACGCTCATCACGATAATCATGCTTCCGTCGGGGAACGAAGGTGTCACCCACCCCTGCACGGCCTGCGGCCAGTCTATCTTGACCAGAAACAGCTCGTAAATGAACGAAAGCCCTATCACGGACACAAATGCGATGATGGACCGCTCTATCTTCTTGTACGAATTGGTGAACAGCATGACCAGCACAAAGGCCGTAGTCAGCACCGCCCCCCATACGATGGGGATGCCGAACAGCATCTGCAAGGCGATGGCTCCGCCCAGAATCTCGGCCAGCGAGGTCGAGATGGAAGCCAGCACCGCCGTGCCCAGAATGGGGCGCGACACCCACGACGGCGTGTATCGGGTAGCCGCTTCGGAGAGGCAAAGCCCCGTCACGATGCCCAGATGCGCCACATTGTGCTGCAAGATGATGAGCATCACCGTGGACAGCGTAACCACCCACAACAGCGAATAGCCAAACTCGGAGCCCGCCGCAAAGTTCGAAGCCCAATTGCCCGGATCGATGAATCCTACCGTCACCAGCAGTCCGGGACCGATGTATCTGAAGACATCCAGACCACCCAGATAACGTTTATGGTCTTTCCGCTTCAAGTCATTCCATATATTCTTCATATCAACTACAGATTAGCATAACGTTAATCATAGTGTAACAACGGCAGGGGCTAATTGTTTTTAAGAATTCAGCAATTCATCCAAATAGCTGTAAAACTCGGGGTCCTCGCCTACCACAATCTTCAGAATCGTGCCTTCGGGGCTAAGAACAATCTTTGTCGGATAGCCACGGACGGCATAAAGCACCGATACATCGGGCTTTCCCTCGTTGCGAACGTGCAGCCAGGGCATGTCGTGCTCTGCTACGGCCTTACGCCATTTTTCTTCCGTGTCGCGACAGTCAATGCCTACAAACTCCACTTTGGCCTTATGCTTGGCGTAAGCCTTCTTCATGTCGGGCACACCTTTTATGCACCAGCCGCACCAACTGCCCCAGAAGTCGAGCACTACATACTTGCCACGAAGCGAAGAAAGCGTAAAGTCATTGCCCTTGAGATCTTTCAGTGTGAAGTCGGGAGCCGGATTGCCTTCCTTCACCCGCTCGGCTGCCGCACGACGTTCCATCTCTTTGTCGTAACCCTCCTTCACCTGACGATACAAGGGCGCCATTACCCCCGTACGTACAGGCTCGGCCACTACGTCGAGCATCTCGCCTACCCTCTGCATCGACAAGTCGCGCGACAGCGCATAGACGGCCACCTCCTGATCTGCATGGCTCCGGATAAAGTCGCAGCGCAGGTCTTGCATACGGTCCAGGAACTCTCGTGAAGGCGTATAAGCCTTGCGGATGCTGTCGGACGGAATCCCGTCCTTCTCCATCTGCATACATACCTCACGCAGCGAATCGAGCTTCAGGATGCAGGGGCGCAGCTGGTCGTTCAGCTCGTTGCAAGCCTCGTAGAAGGCGTCGCCGCCCAAACGGTAATCCTCCAGCGTGCCGCTCACCGTGACGGGGCGACCGGGCAGCAGTATCAGTCCTAAGGCCTGCATGCTGATAGCGCCGTTGCCCGAAGGTTTGGCGTAGATGTAGACTTGCTTCAGCACGCTGTCGCCCACATTGAAGGCAAACTGCCCGTTCTGCATAGGCACCGTATCGAGCTGCGCCTCCCCCTCGCCTACCGGCCTGTGGTTGACCAGCAACGTATCACTTTCAATCCCATTCAGCATGCCGCTGACATCCATCTTCGCCGCTGGTTGGCAGGCAGTCAGCAAGCCTGCACCAAGCAGCATCATATACACATTTTTCATATCTCTGTTCTTATTAACTTAAATCAATAACCACGATGTTATCGGGGGTCAAAGTTACAGAGATTTATTGTATGGCCGATGATTCTTGCCAGGAATTTGCGTTGAATAAAACAATCCGTGTCTTTCCATGTAATCCGTGCCCGAAAAAAAGTAAAACTCCCCCCTATTCACTCTTAATGCTCAGCACCGGATTCTCGTTCGCTATCCGCCACGCCTTCAGCACCACCACTGCCACGACGAGCACCAGTAGCAGGAGGGCGAGCAGAACATACCACACGGGCGAAAGCAGACGGCAGTCGGCAAACTGTTGCATCCACTGTCCGGAGACGTACCACGCCGCTACCATGCCTATTGCTACGGCTACGACGGCTATCTTCAGAATGTCCACCGAGAGCAGACGCAGGATGTCGGAGGCTTCGGCACCGTTCACCTTGCGGACGGCAATCTCCTTGCTGCGGCGCTGCGTCTCGTCGCTGACGTAGCCGATGAGCCCCATCAGCACGATGAGGATGATGCAGGCGGTAGTGACCCACACCGTGTTGCGGAAGGCCGAAACACTGGCATTCTGCTCGCGGCGGACGTCCTGATAGGTGGTGAACTCCAGTGCCAGATTGGGATAAGTGGACTTGATGAAGGCGTTCAGACGCTTCAGGTTCTCGTCCAGCGGGGCCTTTAGGCGGACGTTGAAGGTGCGGATGCGGTCGTTCAGGATGAAGGCGGTGCAGGTCTGTTCCTGGAAGAAGCCCATGTTGCGTACATCCTCTACCACGCCTGTTACGATGGCCGGTTCTTCCAGTCCCGACCAGGAGAGGTCGATGGGCAACTGACGGCCGATGGCGGTATCGCCCCACTTTAGCGTCTCTACCGTAGTGCGCCCTACGATGGCTTCGCCCCGATGCTGCGGCCAATGGCCTTCGAGCAGCGTCATGCCTACCACCTGGGGCATCTCCTTTTCTATCATCATGAAGTGCAGGGGGCAGATAAAGTTACCCTGATTGTCGGTCAGTCGGTTGGTGCTGTAATGAGCCAGCAGATTGTTTCCACTGCCCGCCACGGCCTCTACATAAGGCTCACGACGGATGGCGTCGGCCACACCTTGCGCCCGCTGGATGTCGCCCGTAACGATTCCGATGGCCAGTCCTTCGGCACGGAAGCCCACGCTGCGGGTCATCAGGTCGTGATACTGCCACACGGTAGTCAGCAGCAACCCTCCGATGAACGCCACGCCGATGAACTGCACCGTCAGCAGCCCCCGCTTCCACGAACGCTTGCCGTCGGTATAGCGGCGGAACACCTGCGTCACGGGGATGCGGGCATAGATTCGACCGGGCACTACCCCCGCCACGAGGAAGAGCAACAGCACCGTGCCCAGCGGAACGTAGAGCGTCTGCCACGTGAAGAGGTCGGTCAGGCGGCTGCCCAACAGCTCTTCTACCGGCTCGTGCAGCAACCACAGCAACAGCCCGCCACACACGATGGAAGCCGCTACCAGCAGCCCCGTCTCCCAGAGGAACATCGAGAGTATATGCCAGCCGTCGGCACCACTGCACTTATGTACGCCCACCAGCTTGGCTCGCCGGCTCATGGCGGCCACCGCACGCAGCACATAGTTCAGGATAGAAACAAAGAAGATGGAGAAGCCCAGCACGCCGAGGATGACCAGCCGCCGCGTGCTGTCGGGCAAAGAACGATAGACCTTGTATAAAGGCAATACGCTGTACTCCGTCACCACGTCGTCGCCCAGGTGGGTATCGGTATATTGCTCCACAGCCTTCTGAATGCGGCTGTTCATGGCGTCCACATCGGCGGGCTGCTTCAGTCGGAACAAGATACCGTAAAAGTTGTTCGTTCCCCATGTTCCTGCCCCGTAGCCCCAGTCCATGGCAGCCATGGACAGCAGCAGGTCGTGGGGCATGATGGTGTTGCCGGGCACGTCGGCATAAACGCCGCGGATGGTGACGTTGAACAGCTTCTCCACGGAAAGTTCCTTGCCGATGGGGCTTTCATCACCATAAAGCTCACGGGCTTTGCTTTCGGAGATGAAGGCGTTGCCCATCAGGTTCAGGTCGTTCGGGTTGCCCTGAAGCAGTGTCAGGCCGGTGGTGGCGAAGTAGGCCGTGTCGGCAAAGAGGGTCTGGATGTCTTCCAGTTTCTTGTCGTCCTTATAGAAGGTGGGCTTCCAGAAAGCGGCGGTCAGGCAAGCGCTCTCCACCAGTTCGGGGAAGGCCTCGCTGAGGTCGGCCGCGGCGGGGCGGTAGGTACTGTAGTTGTATTCGGGTTCGGGCACTCCCTTGGTCACGTTCCTCATGCGCAGCATGACGAGTGTGTCAGGGTTCGGATAGAAGCGGTCGAAGCTCAGCTCATAGGCTATCTGTGCGAAGAGCAACACGCCCATCACCAGTCCCAATGTAAGTGAAACCAGTTTCTCCACGGTGCCGCCATGTCCGCGGAGCAGGGTCTGTAGGGTGTAGTATAGGTGTCTCATGTTAATGAAGAATTAAGAATGAAGAATGAAGAATTGGAAATGAAGATTTAGGAAAGAAAAATTCGTGCCGCAGGGCAAATTCTTCATTCTTCGTTCTTCATTCTTCATTTATTTACAGGTTTTTATTGCTCGCCACCACACTACCGTCAAACAGATGCACCGTGCGGTGGGCAAAGGAAGCATCGTGTTGCGAGTGGGTCACCATGATGATGGTGGTGCCTTCGCTGTTCAGTTCGCTCAGCAGTTTGATGACCTCGGCACCGTTCTTCGAGTCGAGGTTACCGGTAGGCTCGTCGGCCAGTATCAGTTTAGGATTGGTCACTACAGCACGGGCAATGGCTACACGCTGCTGCTGTCCGCCCGACAGCTGCTGGGGGAAGTGCTGCGCCCGATGGCTGATGGCCATACGCTTCAGAATGTCGTGTACACGCTGTTTACGTTCGGCAGCCTTGATGCCGAGATAGGTCAATGGCAGTTCCACGTTTTCGAATACGTTCAGTTCGTCTATCAGGTTGAAGCTCTGGAAAACGAAGCCTATCTTGCCCTTACGGACGCGGGTACGGTCTTTTTCGCGCAGATCGGCTACCTCCTGCCCCAACAGTTTATAACTGCCCGAAGTAGGGTTATCCAGCAGACCGAGGATATTCAGCAGGGTGGACTTGCCACAGCCCGACGGTCCCATGATGGCTACAAACTCGCCCTCGTCCACATGAAGGTTTACTTGGTTCAATGCTACGGTTTCTACTTCCGTCGTACGGAAAACTTTGCTAAGGTTGTTGATTTCGATCATAATAGTATAAAATGAAGAATTAAGAATGAAGAATGAAGAATTGGAAATGAAGATTTCGGAAAGCAGAATTCGTGCCGCAGGGCAAATTCTTCATTCTTCGTTCTTCATTCTTCATTAAATTATAGTTTATTCGCTCTTAATGCTCAGCACCGGATTCTCATTCGCTATGCGCCATGACTTCCACAATACGCAAGCCATGATAACTGCCAGCACAATCAGTCCTATCAACACATAGGCGACAGCCGACATAGATGCCTGTGCGCTGAACATCTCCATCCACAGGGAGTTGACATACCACGATGCTGCTACACCTACCAATACCGCAGGGCCGGCCACCCAAAGCACATCGCGCCCCAGCAGGCTGAGGATGGAAGATGCTTCCGCACCGTTCACCTTGCGGATGGCTATCTCCTTGCTTCGGCGCTGCACTTCGTCGGCTGTGTAGCCCAGCAATCCCATAAGCATGATGAAGAACATCACGACGCCAGCCACTACTGTAGCGTTGCGGAACACACGGACGGGGTTGTACATCCTATTCATGCCCTCTTCCATCGAAGTGAAGTCGATGGTCTTGTCGGGGAAGGCTTCGGCAGCATCCTTCGTCAGGCGTTGCAGGTTCTCGGCGAAAGGCTCTTTCAGCAGAAAATGCAAGTCGTTGTTGAACTGTTTGGTCGGGAAGCTTATGTAGGGCATCGGTCCGGCATAGAAACCGTTGATTTGGAAGTCTTTCAGCACACCGGTCACAGTGGAGGTCTCGCCCATCGTATGTACGGTGCGGCCGACGGCATCATTGCCCCACTTCATCAGATTGACGAAAGTCTCGTTCACCACCACCTCGCTGTTATCGCGCGGCAGTCGGCCTTCTTTCAGTTTCATGCCCATCAGGTCGTAGTAGTTGCTCATGCAGGCATCGAAACGGGCGGAGAACAGGCTTTCGCCGTTTTCTCCGGTGATGAAACAGCCGCTATATCCTTCCAACGGGTTGCCGTAAGCGGAGGAGAGGTCTTCGACATAAGGCAGACTGCGGAAGAAGTTGTAGGCGTTGTCGCACTCCTTGGCCGTTTTAAAGGGCAGAGAGGTGCCTACAATGCGCTCGGTACTGAAGCCCATGTCCTTGCTCATGACGAAGTGGTATTGCATCATCACCATGCACATCAGTCCGCAGATGAAAGCCACCCCAGCAAACTGCACGAACAGCAGCGGACGTTTCCACCCCTTCTTGCCTTCGGTGTAGCGGCGGAACACCTGAGTCACAGGAATGCGGGCAAACAACCGCCCCGGCAGTACGCCACCCACCAACAGCAGCAGGGCAATCGTAGCAGCCGGTACCCACAAACGACTTCCGGCGAAGAGGTTGGTCAGCTTGGTGGCGGCTGTATCTTCTACAAAGTCGCGGAAGCCCCACAGCAGGAGGAACATCACCACCAGCGCCAAAACCACTACCATTAGCGTCTCCAGCATAAACATACCAAAGATACCACCTCCGCTGGCTCCGCTACACTTGTGAACACCCACCATCTTGGCTCGACGGCTCAACGAAGAAATAGAGATAAGAGCATAGTTCAGAGCCGTGATGAAGAGAATAGACAATCCCAGGGTCAGCATGATGGTAAACATCCGACGGACATCATCCTGCTGGCGGAAAGTATCGCGCAGGGGCTGGATGTAAGCGGTGTAGCTCCAGCTATCGCGGGCTGGCAGATATTTTTCAGCCATCTTCTCCATACGGGCATTGAGGGCTTCTACATCTACATCCTGACGCAGACGCACGTACTGAAAGTAGGAGTCGCCGCCGTTCCACGAGTAGTTCATCTGCTGGGCGGCCCAGGCGGGAGGCAGGGAGATGACGGCGTCGGCCCCCACGGTCGTATTGTCGGGCAGGTCGACAAAGGTGCCCCGCACGGTCAGGTCGCGTTCGTGGTTGTAGCTGACGACCTTTCCGATGGGTTCCTCGCCGCCGAACATCTTTTCGGCCAGGCTCTTCGAGAGATACACCACGTTGGGTTGCTGGAGGTCCTGCACAGGGTTGCCGCTCAACACCTCGATACCCATTGTCTGGAAGAAGAGCGAGTCGGCACAGAGCTTGCGCTCGTCGAAGCGGTGGCTGCCATAGTAGAGCGGCCACGAGGCCAAGTAGCGGTTGGTGCAGGTCGCTCCTTCCACCTCCTTGGGGAAACTTTCGAGGATGGCGCCCGCCAACGGCCCCATGTTCATGGTTTGCGACTCCTGCGCCTCACCGTTCATGACGAACTGGCTCCACACCTGATAGATGCGGTTGTAGTCGCGGAAACACGTGTCGTAACTCTGCTCGTAGGCCACGCGGGCAAAGAGCAGGATGCTCATGGCAAGTCCCAGACCCAGGGAAACGATCTTGAAGAGGACACTCCCCTTCCCTCTGAGCAGAGTCTGGATGACGTAATAGATTTGTTTCATTGTATAACGAGTTTTTTTGATTGTTTTCTGCCTATCTCTATGCAGAAATCGTGCCAAAGTAGTAATCTTGCTGATAACCAGCAGATAAGCATTTTCTGATTTCGGACGCAGTGTCCAATTATTGGACAGTGGTGTCTAATTATTAGACACCGAACAATTCTGTTCATCCGAAGTGAACCGTATGTTTTTCATTTTGTAATCCCAAGTTTTTCATTACCTTTGTCCGTATCAACAACATAAAACAACAAGATCATGAAAAATACTCCTATCGAACGCAAGCTGATCGATGATACCATCGACGAATTTCATATTACCGACTTTTCGAAAGCCACCATCCGCGAGGTGAAAGCCATTGCCGCAAGAGCCGAAGAAGAATCGGGTGTCGAATTTATTAAAATGGAAATGGGTGTGCCGGGACTTCCTCCGTCGGCTGTAGGAGTGAAGGCCGAAATAGAAGCTCTGGAAAACGGCATTGCCAGTCTTTACCCCGACATCAACGGACTGCCAGCTCTGAAGCAGGAAGCGGCACGTTTCATCAAGGCATTTATCAATGTGGATATTTCGCCCGAAGGATGCGTACCCGTTACCGGTTCCATGCAGGGCACTTTTGCATCGTTTCTTACGTGCAGCCAATGTGACGAGAAACGTGATACCATCCTGTTTATCGATCCGGGATTCCCCGTACAGAAGCAGCAGCTGGTGGTAATGGGACAGAAATACGAAACTTTCGACGTCTATGAGTACCGTGGCGAAAAGCTGAGAAGCAAACTGGAAAGCTATTTGCAAAAAGGCAACATCTCGGCCATCATCTACTCCAACCCCAACAACCCCAGCTGGATCTGCCTGAAAGAAGAGGAACTGAAAATCATTGGCGAACTGGCTACGCAATACGACGTGATTGTGTTGGAAGACCTTGCTTATTTTGCGATGGATTTCCGTCAGGACTTAGGTACTCCTTTCCAACCGCCTTACCAGCCTACCGTAGCACATTACACCGACCACTACATTCTGCTTATCTCCGGTTCTAAAGCCTTCAGTTACGCCGGACAGCGTATCGGAGTAAGCTGCATTTCGGACAAGCTGTATCATCGTGCCTACCCCGGACTGACCAAACGCTATGGTGGCGGAACGTTCGGTACAGTCTTCATCCACCGAGTGCTCTATGCCCTGTCTTCGGGTACCAGCCATTCGGCTCAATATGCCTTGGCAGCTATGCTGAAAGCTGCCAGCGACGGTCAATACAACTTCTTGGACGAAGTAAAAGTATATGGAGAACGTGCTCGACGACTGAAAGAAATCTTCTTGCGCCACGGTTTCCATCTGGTTTACGACAACGACTTGGGCGAACCTGTAGCCGACGGATTCTATTTTACCATCGGCTATCCGGGCATGAGCAGCGGCGAACTGGCCAAAGAGCTGATGTACTACGGTGTGAGTGCCATTTCACTGGTAACTACCGGCAGTCACCAACAGGGTCTGCGTGCCTGCACTTCGTTCATTCAAGACCATCAATATGCCTTGTTGGATGAACGTATGAGGATATTTGCAGAGAATCATCCGGTATAATGTTAAGCCCACCATTAATGGGCGATCCTCATCCCTTTAATCTCATACGCGTTTGACTTCGTCAGCTTTCAGTTTGTAACTATGAATTGAAAGTCGGCGAAGTCAAACTTTTATGTTTTTGCAAAAAAACAGACACATTCTTTGTTTTTCACAAAATATACTGTATATTAGAGGCATGTATACAGATGCAAGCATATTTAAGATAGAGAGTAACCACGCTGTTCCATCACGTGGTAAAGTATTGATTTCCGAACCGTTCCTTTCCGATAATCTGTTTGGACGTTCGGTGGTTTTGCTTATTGACCATACTCAGGAAGGTAGTATGGGATTGGTATTGAATAAGAAAATGCCTCTGCTGCTTCAGCATCTGCTGAAAGAATTTGAATCACTGGAAGACATACCGCTATACAGAGGAGGACCGCTCTGCAACGATACATTGTTCTATCTGCATACCATCAAAGGTATTGCAGATTCCTTATCTGTATCTCAGGGACTTTACCTGAACGGTAACTTCGAAGCTATCAAACGATATATGCTGTCTGGAAATCCGATTAAAGGAAACATTCGCTTCTTCTTAGGTTACTCGGGCTGGAGCCACAACCAGCTCCATGAAGAAATCGAGGAAAACACCTGGATTGTGAGCAAAGAGAAAACGGAGGCCATCATGGACGATGGAAGCGACATGAAATTCTGGAAAAGTGCACTGTCTAAACTTGGTGGCAAGTACGAACTATGGGCCCGATTCCCGCAGCTTCCGATACTGAACTGACGGCAGGCCCTACGACTGCTGTGGTTTACACTTTACGGTTGCCTGTAGCTTGGTCGCGAAGAAGCTGTAACAGAACAACGTCCTTGAATGTTCCGCCTACACACCACCACTCTTTCAGCAAGCCACACTTTACGAAGCCACACGAAGTGAACAAACGCATGCTTGTTTCATTGTCTACTGTCACGTGGGCAGTGAGCTGCTTCATGTGCAGAAAACCGAATGCATAATTGCATAGCAGGTGCAGTGCGTCGGTTGCATATCCCTGTCCCTGATATTCCTTGCGTATCACGATACCCACCTCGCCACGCGCATGAATAGGCATGAATTCGGTGATGTCGATGGTACCTATCACCGTCCGATCGTCACGACGCACAATCATCAGCCGCAACTGGCAGTCGGCAAACATGTCGCATTGGGAATTTTCGATGTATTGTCGCAGTGCATAGCGCGAATAAGGCACCGTGAAATTAGTAATATCCCACGTTTGTGGATCGTTCTCCATAGCATACATAATGTCCAGATCTTCGGGTTCGATGGCCCGAAGATAGATGCGGTCATTTATGAAATAGGATGTACTCATGCTTCTTTTTCTTTATCAATACGCAATTCTTTACGCAAGCGGTTTTCGCCGGGAATACAAAATAGGGAAGCGGTCAGGGCAATCAGTGCACAAAGCACTCCCTTGGTGCTTAACATCAGATAATAGGTAAGGAAACCCACAACAACGGGCAGAAACAGCAGAAACAGGCGAACCACACTCCACCACGCATACAGGCGCAAGGCTTCGGGCAGGCTGACTGCATCTATCTTATGATCGAGCACCCACGAAAAAAGTTTCAGCGAAACAGGCACGCAAACTACTGCCAGCAGAATCGTTGCCGTCTCGGCCTGATAAGTACTCCGGACATCGCCGGCATAAAGTCCGGTCCAGCTATCCAACGTTTCGCCGCATACAACCATTAGGATGGCCAACAGCCAGTAGCAGGTGAAAACAGCTTTCAGGCACCGTGATATTTGCTTGATACGTTCTTCCATTTTGTGTAAACTTACTTGCTATATAATCTTATTACATCATTCCGCCCGTAAACAAGGTACGGTTCACAATGCTTCGCCCTAACGTCACTTCGTCGGTGTACTCCAATTCGTCGCCAACCGATATGCCTCGGGCTATGATGGACAGCTTCACATTCATTTTCTCCAGTTTCCGGTATATGTAGAAGTTGGTGGTATCGCCTTCCATCGTCGTGCTGAGGGCCAGGATTACTTCCTTTACGCCTCCTTCGGCCACCCGTTGTACAAGGCTGTCGATTTGCAGATCGCCCGGTCCTACACCGTCCATCGGCGAAATAACCCCTCCAAGCACATGATACAGGCCGTGGAACTGCTGTGTTGCTTCCACTGCCATCACGTCGCGGATGTTTTCTACCACACACACGGTCGACGCATCGCGCTGCGGGTTGGAGCAGATGCGGCACACATCCGTGTCGGAGATGTTGTGGCACACCTTGCAGTACTTCACCTCATGTTTCAGCGTAATGATGGCGTTGCCAAATGCCTCGACTGTGGCAGTGTCTTGCCGCAACAAGTGCAGCACCAGGCGCATGGCAGTCTTTCGGCCTATGCCGGGCAGTTTGGCAAATTCGTTTACAGCTTTCTCCAACAATGTGGAAGGGTATTGTCCGTTCATATTTTCTTTTAAAAATTATCTTTTCCCTCATTTTAGAGCCTGCAAAGATAAGCAAAGGTGAGCGCAGAGACAAATGAAAACCAAAGTTTTCAATTTGGCTATGCCGAACTTCCTCCTATCTCCATGAAACAAAGATAAACAGAATTCTAAATTGTAGACGAGATTTTTTTGAAATAAGTAGTACCTTTGCACAGGAAGCGAGGCAAAATGCCGACTGGTCGGTCTCCCCTCCTCTTTCCGCCGAAAATGAAATATTAACCAACTGTATGATTATGAATATTACAAGTGCAGAATTTGTCATCAGCAATACCGATGTGAAGAAATGTCCGGCAGGAAACTTTCCCGAATATGCGTTTATCGGGCGTTCCAATGTGGGAAAGTCGAGCCTGATCAATATGCTGACTGGGCGGAAAGGCCTTGCCATGACTTCCGCCACTCCCGGAAAGACGATGCTGATCAACCATTTTCTGATTAACAAGAACTGGTATATCGTCGATCTGCCCGGTTACGGCTATGCCAAACGCGGACAGAAAGGACAGGAACAGATTCAGAAGATTATCAGCAGTTATATCCTGCAGCGTGAACAAATGACCAATCTTTTTGTTCTGATTGACAGCCGTCACGAACCGCAGTCCATCGATCTTGAATTTATCGAGTGGTTGGGCGAGAACGGAATACCGTTTTCCCTCATTTTTACTAAAGCGGACAAACTGAAAGGCGGAAAGCTGGGAGCCAACATCAAACTGTACCTGAAGCGTCTGAAGGAACAGTGGGAAGAACTTCCTCCCTATTTCATCACTTCGTCCGAGGACAAGACCGGAAGAGAAGAAGTGCTGAACTACATTGAGGGCATCAACAAGGAACTGCAAAAATAACCATACCAAAAACAACGAAGCAAATGAAAAAATCAGTTTTCTGGCAGCTATTTGTTGCCATGCTGCTCTTGGGCAGCAACAGTCAGGCCCAGTCGTTGAAGGACCTGTTTAATAAGGATAATGTGGAAAATATTGTCAACACCATCACCGGAAAGAATACGGCAAGCATGGTGGGTACGTGGAGTTTTTCCGGTTCGGCCATCGAATTCGAGTCGGACAATCTGTTACAGGCAGCCGGAGGTACAGTAGCCGCAACCGCTGCTGAAAGCAAGCTGAATGAGCAACTAAACAAATTCGGCATCACCGAAGGGAAACTGGCCTTTACGTTCAATGCCGACAGTACGTTCAATGCCCGGTTGGGCACCAGAAACATGGGCGGAACTTATTCATACGACAAGTCTACCGGTAAAGTTAACCTGAAGTTTGCCAAACTTGTCGGAATAAATGCCAAGGTCAACTGTACTTCCAGCAATATGGATTTGCTTTTCAACTCGGACAAGCTGCTGGATCTGATTACTTTCCTTTCCAGTAAAAGCAGCAACACCACCCTGCAAACCATCAGCTCGCTGGCCGAAAGCTACGACGGCATGATGTTGGGATTTGCACTGAAAAAAGAATAAGGATTTAGATTTTAGGTACGGACGTTTTGTTTTCTTCACGTTTTTCTGTGTAATCCGTGGTCAAACAACGATCTTATGTTTTGATTTTCCAAGAGGCACTTTAGGAAGCTAATGTCCATAGTTAGTTTGCTAAAGTGCCTCTTTAGCTTTCCCAAAAAGGTATTTTCATCAACCGACAGAAGAAGCCTGTCAGAGTCCTAACGGCAAACCGACCAAATGCCAAAGAATGAACAACAGGATCCAAGCAAACAGGATACATACGGAATAACGCCAGGTATACTTCAGCAGAGAACCATAAGTGGATTTCCGGTCATACTGTTGCATGTACGTCAGCACCAGCGGCATGTAGAACATGAAGGGGGTAATGGCATTGGTAGCGCTATCGCCAATGCGGAAGGCACACTGTGCCGTTTCGGGTGAAATACCCATCCGTGACAATACCGGAACAAAAATAAATGCCATAAAAGCCCATTTGGCTGTGGCAGACACCATGAACAGATTGACTACCGCAACAAACAGAATGAACAGAATCAGAATCCACATGCTGTCCATACGTAGGGAAGCAAGCATATCGGCACCCATAATGGCAACGCATTTGTCCAGTTGGGAATATTCGAGGCAGGCGAACATCTGCGAGGCAAAAAACGCGATGACAAAATAAACGCCCAAAAGCTTCATCGGATACGTCAGCCCCTCGATCACATCACCGTCGGAACGATAACGACCGGAGACAAAGCCAAACACCATACCCGTAAGACCGATGCCGAACGACAGCAAAAACAGAATGCCCATGATAAAGGGAGAACGCATCAGACTGCCGTTTACTCCACGCAGAATACCCCAGGATGAGAAAGTGGCACCCAATATGAGCAATACATACGACAGGCATGCTAGCAGAGCAATCTGCATGGCACGCCGTTCCTTGCGCGACAGTTGCTTATAACCGCCAAATCGGATCTCGCCCGCATACGTACCCAGCAGTGGAAGCAGGTGGTGTCGTGTAATGGCATAAATGACAGGGACGAGCAGGAAGACCGATGCGGCAAAAAAGTAATAATTACATAAAGGACCCATCTGCCCCGACGACACAAAAGCCTGGTCGGCAGCTTCTTGTGTAGTGGCCGCCAACAACGGGTCGAGGGTACTCATCACCACATTGGCACTGTAGCCACATGCCACAGAGACATAAGCCGTAATGATGCCGCCTACCGGATGCAGACCGGCCGAATGAAACAGGGCAGCGGCAATGGGCAGCAGAATGATATAGCCGGCATCCCCTACTACATTGGAAAGAATTCCCAATACGATGACACTGGTTATGATAAGTCCCGAATGCGTTCCTCTGCGTGCCACAAGACGGATACAGGCATCAATGAAACCGGAATGTTGTGCCACGCCTATTCCGAACATGGCTATCATCACCATGCCCAAAGGTGCAAAACCGGTAAAGTTGGTCACAACATGTCGCAGCCACCAGCGGATTCCTTCCGGACTCAACAGGCTCTGCACGTATATTTCTTTCCCGGTTTCGGGATGGATCACACTCAGGTCGTAGACATTGAATATCCACGACAGAAACACAACCGCCATCGTCAGTATCAGAAACATGGTGGCCGGATGCGGCATTCTCCATTTGGCTCTCATCATCGGCATGCTTTCCTATTCGTCGTCCGGTTCCAGATTGTCTATGTCGAGAATACGCAGTTCCAAAGCACGTACCACAAGCCGGGTAGCGTTCACCCCTACCCGTTCGCCGGAGGGGAACAGACGCCCTACCAGATCGTTCTGCCGTTTCTCCAGCGACTTCACGCCGAAGGGCATTCCTTTCAGATTGGCTATCATTTCCTTCGTATAACCTAGGGCAAGATGGCGGAGGAAACGTTCGTCGTACTCGTCGATGTCGTAGTTAATGATGGCTTCCTGACGTTTGGTGTCGTTGATGACCGAACGTTTGAAACGTTCCACAATTTTTTCCAGAATGGGATAGTTGAACACCAGTTTCTTACCATCCATCACTGCCTGGACATCGGTTCGGGTCAGCAATTCGCCTGTCTTCAGAATGATGCCGTCGGCACCGGCATCGAGCACATCGACCCACAGTTTCTCGTTCAGTATCTCGCCTGTAAATATAAGCACATGCACGCCGGGGTAACGCTTGAATATGTTGCGGCATATCTCCACCCCGATGGTTGTAGAGCCGCCCAGTCCCAGATCCAGCAAAACCAGATCGGGGACCTGCACCTGCATCAGTGCCCAGAATTCCTGTTCGGTCATAGCCGTACCGATGACTTCCGCATCGGGAATCTCGTGACGAAAAATCTCTTCCGTCCCTTTCAGCTCCAGCTTGACATCTTCTACAATGATAACTTTAAATTTCATGTTTGGTATGATATTCTATGTTATAATCAGTTTGTTACTTCAATAAAATGCATTCTTGGTTGTAAAAAATCCTTTTCACATTCTGAATCGAACAACACAAAGATATTGATTTAATCCAATCTGAAGAAAGGCTTAAGGACTTTTTCATTTCGAGTACAGCAGAGTTCTTAAGAGAATTTTTAGCCTCACTTATTGTCCTGCCCTCGGAATGGTGAAGTATACCGTGAAGCCTCTTTCTTCGGTATTCACCTGCGCATTGATGCGACATCCACGCAGCCCGGCAAACTCGTCGTGATCGCGGATAATCTGCTTGCATATCAGATATTCTGTTCCTTTCAGTCTGCCCTGCTCCACAGCCGACATACGCTCCAGACTGGGATAGAACAGTCTGTTCAGTTCTTCTTGAGTTCTGTCGCGTCGGGTATCTACAAAGAAGAAACGTATGAAACGACCGTCTTCGGCCGCTTCCAATCGTATCTCGCCCGACTGAGGATCGGACAGTGCTTCGTCTATCAGGTTTTCGAGCAAGAACTGCAACTGATTAACATCGCCCAACACACAGCCGTCGAAAGGTCGGATGTGGAAAGTGATATCCGGATTCCGGTTCTTGCGTGCTTTGCGGAAGTATTTCTCCGCAGCAGTCATCAAGTCGGCAACCTTTACGGCCGAACGCCGGAAAGTAACCTCTTCCAGCTGACGCGACGCACACTGGCTGAGGATGCTGAAGATGCCTTTGTAATAATCTATCAGTTCGGCAATGGCTGTCACGGTCTCTTCTTCTTCCTTTGCCGACAGCTCTCCGGTGCGGAGTTTACCTATCAGCTGCTTGATTTTGCTGGGGTAGTAAATTGTTTCGTGCTTGATGGTAGAAAGACAATTGTCCAACACCATATTCTGTACATGCAGCATACTGTCTTCCCACGAGGCACGCCGCGCTTCGTCCTGTGCCAGTTCGATGTCCCGGTATTTTACAGCCAGTTTCACAACAGCATTGAAAACGACGATGGCTACGTAGCGGGTTATAAGCTCCAGCAGCAAACGGTCGGCACTTTGTTCGCTACCTTCGCTCCGCTCAATGCACAGGACACCAATACAACGGTTGCTTCCAGCAGTCTCGATGGTCAAGGGGAAAACCTGAATGCCGGATTGCGACTGGTAACTTTTCTCTTCGTAACAGCTACGCATCAAAGCGGTTCTGCGCTGCTGGGCCGCCATCACGGCGTCTTTGTCCTGACTTTCGGCTGCATCTGCCATATACACATCGCCCGGACAGGAGACATACTCCAACTGATGTGAAGACTCGTCGTAGACAGCCATGCTGAGACGGTCGATACACAGCAACTCGTTGATGGCATCAAAGGCTTC
Organism: Bacteroides ndongoniae; assembly: GCF_900108345.1. GTDB lineage: Bacteria > Bacteroidota > Bacteroidia > Bacteroidales > Bacteroidaceae > Bacteroides > Bacteroides ndongoniae. Next base: position 528,536 of record NZ_FNVV01000014.1, read on the forward strand.
GTTCACTATCTGACGGGGGACTTCGTCCAGCCTGTCGGGATTCTTACGTACCGCATCGCTGTTGGAAGCGGCAAAAACAGCCTGATTGATTTCGAGAACCTGCTCCAGATTCCAACGGTTGACCAGACGTTTGCGGAAATATAGCACATAATATCCGGCCAGCAAAGCGATAACCAGCATGACGGCCAGCCAGATTCCTACCATTTTATTGTTGGTCGAACGTTCCAGCTGCCGGCAATAGTCTTCCAGCGACTGGTCCTCGCCCAACAGCTTGTACAGGATGGTATAGGCGTCGTTGTTGTAGCGATAAGCATCCCATTGCTTCAGAGCCAGAAACGCCACGGCCGCTTCATTGCGGATGTCAAGAATCACATGATAGTCCGAATTGAACAACTCGTTCCACCAGTCCAGTTCGGCCGGTTCTCCACTGCCCTCCAGCGTCATGGTACGTCTTGCATCGGGCGCATACATCCGGTAATGCTTGTTCAGACACAGCATTGCCGAGTCAATGTACTGCAAAGCCCATTCGTATTGGCCGTCTACGTTGCAGTAATAAGCCGCATCGGCATAGTTGGAAGCGGAGTCGAGCAACAACTCGTAGTCGTACAGAGCCACCTGTTCCAGCGAATCCGAGACAGGAGATTCTGACGTTTGCATCTCTGCTCCTTTTCCGCAGGACGAAAGTCCAAAGGTACCTCCCAACAGCACTGCCAGCATTACCAGCACCTTGCGTACGCCTACCGGCAGGCGGAAGTAGAAGCGGCTGCCCTTTCCCGGCGTACTGTCTACCGAAAACAGGCAGACACGGAAAAGTTCGTTTGTCTTTTTATATTTTTCGATAATGCCCCGGCAGTTCATCAAACCGAAACCGCTTCCTTTGTTTTTCTGCAATGCTTCGCGATCGGTGGCCAGGTCCATGCCGATGTTCTTCGAATCGTATACTTTCTCTCCGACGATGTGAGCCACGTCTTCTGACGATAATCCGCACCCGTTGTCTTCTACCGAGATTTCCACATAGTCCGCTTCCTGACGGGCATACACCCTGACGAAGCCTCCTGCAGGTGTATATTTGCGGGCATTCTCGGCCAGCGTATTGATCATGAAGAGGGTCAGTGCCTTGTCGGCCTTTACCCAGGTGGTAGTAGGCTCTACTTCCAGCGTCAGCTGTTTCATTTCGAAAGCGCGGGTTCCTTTGCGTATCAGTTGGAACAAGTCGTCCAGTGCAAAGTTCTCGATGTTCAGGCTCAACGTTCCCTGACGCATCTTGATCCACAGAGCCAGAATATCATTGTACTCGTTGATGGCGGTAACCAGTTCGTCCAGGTATTCGTATTTTTCTCTTCTGACACGGCGGTCCATCTCCGATCCGTTGCGGACAATCTTGTGCACTTCGTTGATGATGCGGTCGATATAAGGATGAATACCGTTGACAATGGCAAGGCAGGCTTTCTTCACCAGATTCTGCCGCTTGTTGCCTGCAATGTGTTGCTCGTAAATGTAGCGCTGCTTCTCCAGCCTGCGGCATTCGTCGCCCAACGAAATGGTCGTCATACCGTTATCCAACGCCCATTGCACATACGGGTTAATGACCCGAAGCATGGCCTGTTCGTCTTTCCCCACCCGGCCGGACAACACAAACTGTCCGTTCTCAATGTCGATTTCCGTCACACCGAACAAGCTTTCCATTTGCGGACGTACGGCATTCAGGATGGCATCGATAATTTCCTGTTCGGTTTGCGCATCGGCCGGAATGGCTGCCGTTATTTTCTGGCAGATGTCCAGCATCTGTCGCAGCCGATACAGGTGCTGTTTGTTCCTCCTTTTCGAATTACTGTTGAAGAACCAGAAGAATATCACTACTCCGACCAAGCCCAGAATGACACTTACCAGTATCAGATTGAGCTGACGCGATTCCGTTGCCAACGCCTGATAACGGCTTTCCAATTCTTTGTCCTGACGGGTATTTTCCAGAATATCCAGATAAATGTTCCGGTTGTAGTCGGAATACTCTTTCATGCCCAGTCCTGAATACGATACACTCAGCTGTTCCCGTATCCGCGAAATCCATTCGGGCACAGTCCGTAACTTTTGTTCCATCCAGGCATGTTCGGCATAGGTATTGTCACGATAATCGGCCGCTTTCATCCAGTCCAGACTGTCGTGACAGTTGTAGAACAAACGATGATGCCGGTTGACACACTCCAACGCCAATTTCAGAGTATCCAACGCCTCGGTATAACGGCCATGCGCATTCAGGTATTTCCCGATGGATACATAAGCACCTGCAATCTGATACAAGTCGTTATACTGGCGGAACTTCTGCAAGGCCAACTGTCCGAGCCGTAAAGGCAGCAAGCTGTCTACCGGATATCCGAACTGCTTCAAGGCATGCCCCCGACGTAACTTGAAAAGCTCGTAATCGGTGGGAGAAGCCATCAGGTTGACCAGTCCCTGTATGCCGTTGCCTTCAAAATAGACATAACCTTTCCGCGAAGCGATCCGCCACGTTTTATACAGAGCATCAAACTCCAGCAATCGCTGTGAGTCGAGGGTATCGGCTTCGCACAGCGAGGCTGCACCTTTTATATAATAGTAATAGAGCAGTTGGCTGGTATCGGAAGCCAATTCTGCCTCCTTCAACTGTCCGATATTGTCCAGCGCTTCGGAACGCTGTTGCAAGTAGTAGTAATAGACGGCCGACACAATATAGAATTCGGAACGGGCATATTCCAGTCTGGCCCGTTCGTGGCGGTCGACAAACAGATTGTTGTCTTCGCCAATGCGCCTCATACGCCGCAACGCACTGTTGCGATAATCGTAAAACTCCTTGTTAAGAGCCGTACGCTGGTAGATCTTCATAAATCCGATGTCGGCAATCAGCAGCTCCAGTTCGTTTTTGGTCAGGCTGTAGACTTTCCGGAAGTATCTTTCGGCTTCTTCAAAATCCATCCTCATAAAGGCACAAAAACCCAGATTATTGCAGGCTTCGGCTTCGCCGGCACGATACAGATTGACCGACTTATAAGCCTGCATGGCTGCATGACACGAAGAATCGATGTTTTTATAGCGGAAAGCATAAGCCTGCTGGTTGAGCGAATCAATCAGTCTGAGTTCCTTGCTGGGCGCAGTACCGACACACGCCCCCACTGCTACACTGGCGCAAAGCAACGCAACAAGCCTTATGGCAGAAATAAGTTTCATAAAGCAAATCTACAAATTAAATGAAGAATGAAGAATGATGAATGAAGAATTTATGAAATATTTTCCTTATCTGATGCCCACAGTAACTAATTTACAGCTTCTTGAAAACTGGAAAAACAACAGTTGCCGATACAGCCCAGAGTTTTCTTTATACTTTGAGCAGATTTTATACAATAACTCTTGGGTTATGTAGGGAGAATTTCATACCTTTGCAGGTAAATTAACAAATAGGTAAATCTATTATTATAGAAATGAGCGAAAAAGCACCCTTTATGGTATTCTCTGGAACAAACTCCAGATACCTGGCAGAGAAAATCTGCGCAAGCCTTGGTTGTCCTCTTGGAAACATGAACATCACCCATTTTGCCGATGGCGAGTTTGCCGTTTCCTATGAAGAATCGATCCGTGGTTCACACGTATTTCTGGTTCAGTCAACCTTCCCCAATTCCGACAACCTGATGGAACTCCTGCTGATGATTGACGCAGCCAAACGTGCGTCGGCCAAAAGCATTGTAGCCGTTATCCCTTACTTCGGCTGGGCACGTCAGGACAGAAAGGATAAGCCCCGTGTATCTATCGGCGCCAAGTTAGTAGCCGATCTGCTTTCGGTTGCAGGTATCGACCGTCTGATCACAATGGACCTCCATGCCGACCAGATACAAGGTTTCTTCGACATTCCGGTGGATCACCTTTATGCTTCGGCTGTGTTCCTCCCTTACATCGAGTCGCTGAAATTGGAAAATCTGGTTATTGCCACTCCCGACGTGGGTGGTTCCAAACGTGCCAGCACTTTCTCCAAATACCTGGGTGTGCCTCTGGTACTGTGCAACAAAACACGTGAAAAAGCCAATGTAGTAGCATCTATGCAGATTATCGGTGACGTAAAGGACAAGAATGTGGTTCTGATCGACGATATCGTAGACACAGCCGGAACTATCACCAAAGCTGCCAACATCATGCTGGATGCAGGTGCCAAGTCTGTACGTGCCATCGCCAGTCACTGTGTCATGTCCGATCCTGCTTCTTTCCGCATTCAGGAATCCGGTCTGACCGAAATGGTATTTACCGACAGTATTCCTTATTCCAAGAAATGCGCCAAGGTTAAGCAACTGAGCATTGCCGATATGTTTGCCGAAACCATCAAACGCGTGGTAAACAACGAATCTATCAGTTCGCAATACCTTATTTAAGGATAAAACAACAAAGGTAAGCGGAGTCAGAACCTTTGCCTCCGTTTGAAATAGATCTATCGAAAGTCGAGGAATCTCCTAGCCGATGCTTAGGACGGATTCTCCGGCTTTCTGTTTTCTGCCTCGTACCAGCCTACAACCTCAGACAAGACCATACAGAACTGTAATTCCAAATAACGTTTTAAACTGACTGATATTATGAAACGAATCATCTTATTCATCGGATGTTTATGCTTTCTTTGCTCCATCACCGCACAAGATCGGTTGCTGGAGAATAGCATTACTCCCCAACAACTTCAGGAAGTGTTACAGCCTACAGAAAAGTGGGTCACCTATCCTGCCTACACCGACCGTTCGGCATGGACCACCCGAATACCTGCTGAAATACGGGAAAATATCATAAAAGCCGGCGAAAAAGCACTGGCGTATGAGTGGAAGCCAGATTTGGCAACCGACTATCTGGCATACAAACGCCGTGGCGAGATACTGACAGGACGCAAGAATCAGACGACGCTCAATACACTAGTACTGGCAGAACTGGTGGAAGGAAAAGGGCGGTTCATGGATGCCATCATCAATGGAACCTGGTTCCTGTGCGAAGTTTCCTGGGTACACTCTGCCCATGCTTATTTTCAAAAGGACCAGTCCGGACTTCCCGATCCGGACGAGCCGACCGTCGAACTGGTTGTGGCGGATATTGGTGCACAGATGTCATGGATTTATTACTTCTTCCACGACGAACTGGATAAAGTCAGCCCACTGATTGCCAAACGAATCAGGAATACTGTTTACCAGCGATTGATTGACCCTTATTTTGCGCGTACAGATTATTGGTGGATGGGATTTACCCCTCAGGAAGTAAACAACTGGAACATTTGGATCAATTATAATGTGTTGCAGGCAGTCCTGCTGCTGGAGAAAGATACAGCCCAAAAGGCAACCTACGTTTATCAGCTGATGCGTTCTGTCGACCGCTATATCGATGTCCAGCATCCGGATGGCACTTGCGAAGAAGGACCTTCGTATTTCGGACATGCCGGTGCCAATCTGATTAAATTTCTCGACCTGCTAGACCGGGCTACGGACGGGCACGTCAATATCTTCTCTAACGAAAAAATCAAGAACATAGGACGCTACATCCGCCGGGCCAACATCCACAACCAGTATTTTGTGAATTTCTCGGATGCAGCCGCCAAGTGTTTCGTCAGTCCGGGTGCTGTCTATCTGTATGGTAAAAAGATAGGTGACCGCCAACTGATGGGCTTTGCTTCCGACTTTGCCCGCCGCAACGGATGGAAAGACAAATTGCATACCGGCAGTTTGTTTGCCCGTCTGCTCGACGACGTACTGGATGCCCGGGAAATACTGGAAGGAGACAGTGCTTCCATTGAGGAAACCTCCTTCTATTTCGAAAACGGACAGCTTGCCGTAGCCCGTGATTCGCACCGTTCCGACGAAGGATTCTGCTTTGCAGCCCATGGCAGCAACAACGGTGTTTCTCACAATCACAACGATGTCGGCAGCTTCATGCTGTACTATAACGGAAAACCTGTTCTGATCGATGTAGGAGTAGGCGTATACACTAAAAAAACTTTCAGCAGCGAACGCTATACCATCTGGACCATGCAGTCCGGCTATCACAACCTTCCAACTATCAACGGCACAGACCAGCATGCCGGGAAGAAATATCATGCCCGTAACGTCCGGTTTACGGATCGTGGCAAAACCGTTTCATTCAGTGCCGACATTGCAGCCGCTTATCCGGAAGAAACCGGAGTCGCCCAATGGATCCGTTCATATACCCTGAAGCGCGGACACCGGTTTACCATTGCCGACCAGTGGAAACTGAACAACCGGAACGGAGAACAGATTCTGAATTTTATGACGGTGTGTACACCGGAAATCAAAGATGGCTATCTGTTACTGAAAGACAAAGATTTTATACTGAAGATGAAGTATGACAGCGGCCTTCTGCAACCATCCATCGAAACCATTCCTCTGACGGACAAACAACTCCTCAACAACTGGAATGTAGAACAGTTATACCGCATCAGACTGACGACAATTACCCATCCGGCACTTCAGGGAAAAACACAAGTCTACCTTGAAAGAATGTAAGCCAACTATCATCTCCGATACAGATAAAAAAAGGGTGTGCAAAATAAAGAATTCATTTCCTTAATTGCACACCCTCTTTATTATTCTGTATAGCGCCTACAGCACATGTTTATTTTTTCTTCATCCGGAGTATTGTGAATGAATTAGGCTTGAACTCGTATACAAACGATGACGAGAAGCCGTTATACTCTGTCTCAACCGGCGAGATCTTCAACGGTTCTTCAAAGCTGTTTTCCTCTTCAAGCGAAGTACTGCTCAATGTGATGACACGTCCTTTCGAAGCTACCTCACCGCCTTTCAGATCGATGCGGGTTACGCAAGGAGTTTCCGAAGCATTGACTACCTTTACAATCACCTCACCGGCCTGTTCGTCGTATCCGGCTACGTGGAACTTGCGGTTCACCGGCTTGTTGACATGTGCCAGCATCAGTTTACCGTCTACATAGTAGTCGGCCCCCATTTCCTTCAGCACAATCTTCACCTGATACCACTTATCATTTTCCACCTTATCGTTCACCTTGTCCGACAGTACACTGCTACCATTGTTCTTCACAGTTTCGATAGCAGTCGAAGTATTGCCCCATCCGCCGGCGTTCAGCATATAGCCGTCTTTCAGATTCGGTTCTTTCATGCCGAAGTAAGCAAAGAATCCTTCATCGCCCGACAGTTTGTTTACTTCAAACTCTATCACATCACCGGCTCCGGCCTTTGCCTTGTTCCAGAACAGGGCCGTGCGTGTTTCATTGCTGCTCTGTGCATATACACCCTGTTCAGCTTTCCATTCTCCGCTTACTACTGTCCATTGAGAAGCGTCGTTCATATCAGCTTCGGTCTTCACACCGGTACTGTCAGTCACAGAAAGATTACGGAACTGTACCTGCGTGCTCCAGCTACCAAAACCTACATATCCTTTTTCACGGATCATCGGTTCGGTCACTTCCCACAACAGTTCCGACTTGGTCGGCAGATTGTATGTAGGTTTGTTATCGGCAAACATCTTCTGTACATAGTACGACGAACGTCCCACTACCTGACTGTTGCTTATCCAGATCAGATTGGTAGCCCAGCAGCGGTCGTTCTTGTTCTCGAACAACGGAGCATACGAAGCCATGGTCACCAGGTCGCTGTTCCGTTCCATGCCCGTGATAAAGGCAGCTTCGCTCAGTGCTGCCAGCATGTTACCGCCACCTACACCCTGGTTGCAGGCATATTCTCCCACATATACCTTGTATTTGCCACGCTCATGATTGTCGAAGATATGCGTGTTGTTGAAGAAAAAGTCAGGAGCCACATACCAGTGCGGATCGATCATATCGGTCTTACGAGCCTGGCCCAGACCTCCCAGTCCGTGATTCGAAATCAGTGTCAGCTCCGGATATTTGGCCTTTATGGCATCGTAGAACATGTTGAAACGGCTGTCGTACAGGCTTCCCCAGTTCTCATTTCCTATTTCTACATAAGCCAGCGGATATGGTTCCGGATGCCCTTCCTTGGCACGCAGGGCTCCCCATTCGGTGTCCGTACCACCTATCGCATACTCAATGGCATCCAATGCATCCTGCAGATAGCCCTCAGCCTCCTTGTCCGAGCAGGCTTCTCCCGAACGGTATTGACAGGCCAGTCCGACATTGCACACATACATGCCTTTGGCTCCTACATCCTCACAGAAATCCAAGAATTCCTTGTAACCGAAACCATAGCTGTTATGATACCCCCATGTATCATACTCACCCGGACGTGCTGCCGGATCACCCAACGTCTTTTTCCACTGCACGCGATTGTTCAGCGTGATGCCTTCTACGATGCAGCCGCCCGGCCAGCGTATAAAGGCAGGCTTCAGCCCTTCTATCACTTCTGCCACATCCTTACGCATGCCGTTCTCCCGACCTTTATAGGTGTCTTTCGGGAAAAGTGAGACATAGTCAAAGTAGTACACGCCATTCTCCGGCAGTTCGATGGCCAACCAGCCGGCAGTAGTTGTGTCCATAGCCTGTATTTCGGCTTTGTATTCCTGCCATTTGTTGTCGTTCTTCAGTGTCAGTACAGCCTTACCCAGCTCTTTGTCGGCTGGTCCCAGCAGACGTACAGTCATCTCTTTCGCATCGCTGTTGCTGCGCATGAACATGCGCAACCGGTAAGTTGCGTCTTTCTGCAAAGCCAGTCCCCAGTATCCTTTGTTTATCAGGGCCACTCCGTTTCCTTTCTCCGAAACGTTCACCTTCATCGAATTGGGAGCAGCAGCAAAGTTCGGCTGCTCTGTCGTCAGCCCCATTTCGGCACGGGCGGCTTCGGCCACACTCAATTCCCATCCCGGATAAGGATCGCTTCCCCACCGGTACCGTCCGGACGTAGTCTGTCCGTTCGAATGATGGATCAGGATCGGTGCCACCAGTTCATTGTTTTCTACCTTGTAACCTTCTGGAATAACCCGTTCTTCAAAACTGCGGTTCATCAGCATTTCGCCATAGAGTCCACCGTCTCCGGCATGGTTGATCTCTTCAAAAAAGATACCGTACATGGAAGCCGGCACATCCGCTCCCCGGGTGTTCATGTCTACTTCAAGCACCATTTGCGGATCAGGCGACTGGCACGATGAAATGCCAAGGGCCAGAACTGCAGCATACAGAAATTGCTTTTTCATGATAAATAATTTAAGTTGTTTGTGATAGATATAAATAATAGATGTGTGTTTTCAATATCTGTTCAGTAGATGTCGCCGCATGTCCGCAAATCGGCATTTGCGGCAACGTGTTTTTCATAGGAGGCTCCTTTATTTCTGAGCCTCCAGTCTTCCCATTGAGTAAGTACCTTTCCGGATTATCTTTCCGTCCTTGTCCGTTTCTACAAAGGGACCGTGCTTTTTTCCCTGTTTGAAGAAGCCTTCAAAGCGTACACCGTTCTTGTCTGTCTGTACTCCGCTTCCTTCCTCCAGTCCGTTCACGAAACCGCCTTTATACACCGTTCCGTCGGTCTGAATCAGCGTTCCCTGTCCGTCGAATTTATTGTTTTTCCATTCGCCCTCGTACGAGTCACCCACGTTCCACTTGTATGTACCGCGTCCGTTTCGTTCGTTGTTTTTCCATTCCCCTTCGTACACGGCTCCGTTGGCCCAGGTAAATGTTCCCTGTCCGTCCTGCATACCGTTTTTAAAGTTACCCACATACTTGTTACCGTTGGCATAATAGTAAATGCCCGATCCCGTACGTTCACCTTCTACATAGGTACCTTCGTATCTGTCACCGGTATGGAAGAAGTAAATACCTTTTCCGTCCTGCATGTCTTCCGACCAGTCACCTACGTATTTGTCTCCGTTGGTATATTCGAATGTTCCCGTTCCCTGACGGACATCGTTTTTCCACTGTCCTTCGTATTTGCTACCGTCGTTCCACACGAAAGTGCCTTCACCGTCTTTCTTGTCATTCTTCCACGAACCGGTGTATTTCGAGCCGTTCTTCCAGGTATATGTTCCCTGGCCTTCCCGTTTGTCGTTCACCCAGTCACCTTCGTACACATCGCCGGTATAGTAATACATCGTACCCTTTCCGTGCTGGTAATCCTGGTACCACATACCGTCGTAACGGTTATTGTTCATAAAATAGTAGATTCCCTTTCCGTGCTGCTGATCCTGATACCATTGTCCTTCATACTTTTCTCCGTCCGGAAATACATAGACACCATATCCTTCCCGTTTCCCTTTTACATATTCCCCTTCATAGACATCCCCGTTCTTGAACACGGTCTTTCCCTTTCCGTTCGGTTTACGGCCTTTCATTTCGCCCGTATATACCGATCCGTCCTTAAACGTATAAGTACCGATTCTGATTTCCGAGGAGAAGGTATTTTTTATCTTATCGAAGAAACTTTCTTTTTCCTGTGCCCATACCGTTCCTTGCGACAGACATAGCAGGAACAATGCTGTATATAAATATTTCATTGACAAATTCTATATTAGTTTATATTATGGCCGGCTCAGTATGCCGTGCGTCATTTGCCTGCTTACGCAACCTGCAGGCGCGCTTCTATCTCGGACAAAGATACAATTTATCTTTCAAAGCAGGGCAGTGTCTTTCGGTTTTATGATTTTTTTTTGCCCACAACCACTTCTTTTAAATTCTCTTTGCACAAGTATTTCCGGGCCAGTTCGCGAATTTCTGCCGGTGTCACCTCCTTTGTCTCCTCCAGCATCCGGCTGTAATAATCGTTCTCCATACCTGCCACCCGGGCATATATCCATGCATCGGCCAGCGAGAATGCCGATTCGTAACTGCGGCACATTTCTCCCAGCATATAGTTCTTCACCATCGTCAGCTCTTCTTCTGCCACCAGCTCGTTCTGCAGCCGGTCAATCTCGTGATATACTTCCTGTATCAGAGGTTCTACCGTCTCATTGGCAGTTTCGGCACTGATCACCAGCATGCCACATCCCGGATACGGCACAGTGTATGCCGAAATGTTGTATGTATATCCCTTTTCCTCCCGGATATTCGACATCAGCCTGCTTCCGAAATATCCGCCCAACAGCGTCACCAGCACCCTGGTCTTCAAGAAGTCCGGATGTTTGTGTTCCAACGTAAGCATTCCCATCCGCACGGCACTCTGCAAAGCGTCTGTCCGTTCCGTGAAAAAGCGTTTCCCCTCACAACTTTCCGGTGCAAAAACCTTTTTCTCCGGCACCACAAATCCTTCTCCGAAAGGTGCGCTGCCGAAAACCTGTTCTATTCTGTCCAGACACTCATCCGTCACTTTGCCCGACAAATATATCGTACAGTTACGCGAATGATAATAGCGGTTATAGAAAGCACGCAGCACCTCCGGCGAAATATGGCGGTAATCTTCTTCCTCCACCACCTGTCCCAGCACGTCGCGTGTGCCCAGCACTGCTTTCATCAGCGAGCGGTGAGCCAGGTAGTCCACTTTCGACATATTCACCAGAAACTGCCGCAGGTTGTTTTCCACCACAATACCCAGTTCTTTTTCCGGAAAAGCAGGTTCCTTGACAATTGCCTCCATCACCTCCAGAGTTTGCGGCAGGTATTTGTTCAGCGAATAAAGGGTTACATAAGAATACTCCATACCATTCGACAGCTCCAGCCATGCTCCATAGTAATCCAGCTTTTCTGCTATTTCAGCCGTTGTCATCCGCTTCGTTCCTTCACGCAGCATCCTGTTGGTAAACAGCGCCTGCAAAGGCTGTGTCTGTCGCCACAGTCCTCCTGCCACCATCACGTCAATGCGTATCACTTCGTTGTCACCGGCATCCAGCACATTCAGTTCTACGCCGTTGGGCATTATTCTGCATACCGGTTCCTGAATGTTCAAGTGTTCCGGACGGCATATCGGAGGTTGTACGTTTCTGTTCAGCATTGTTTCTTCAAGAACTCTTCCGCCCTTTCCAGATCCTGTGGCGTATCAATACCTATTGTTTCCACATTCGTAATACCCGCCTTGATGGTATAGCCGTTTTCCAGCCACCGGAGCTGTTCCAGCGACTCGGCCACTTCCAGCAGCGACTGCGGCAAAGCCGTAATCTCTTTCAGCACTTCTGCCCGGTAGGCATACAGGCCGATATGTTTGTAGTAGACATGATTCTTCAGCCAGTCCTTCTTCTCCGCATTCCGCTGATAAGGTATAATCGAACGGCTGAAGTACAACGCATTCATATTCTTTCCAAGTACCACTTTCGGCGAATTGACATTCTCCAGTGCCTCCCAGCCGTCTTCCACCGTAAAGGGCTTTACCAATGTAGCAATCTGTGTCTTCGGATCGTCAAAACAGGCTTTCACCGTTTCCAGTTGCGAAGGCTGGATGAACGGTTCGTCACCCTGAATGTTCACTACCACGTCAAAGTCTCCGCCTATCTTGGTATAGGCTTCGAAGCAGCGGTCGGTGCCACTCTTATGGTTGACCGAAGTCATCACTACCTTGCCGCCAAAAGCCTTTACCGCAGCTTCAATCCGTTCGTCATCCGTAGCCACCCAGGCGTCATCCAATACACCTGCTACCTGTTCGTAAACACGCTGTATAACGGTTTTTCCACCCAGCATTGCCAATGGCTTGGCCGGAAAACGTGTCGACGCATAACGCGCCGGTATAATTCCTAAAAACTTCATAAACAAAATATATTTAAGTCTCGCAAATACTCTACTTGTCAGTAGACAAGGCTTCAGTCAACAAGTCTACAAGGCCGGAACATCCTGCTTGATGAGATACCGCTTGGAACAGATCACTACAAACACCTTGTCAACTCGTCAACTATGAAGTGGGAAGGAGTTTAATGAAGAATGAAAAATGAAGAATGAAGAATGAAGAATGAAGAATAACACTAACCATTAACCATTTACCATTAATCATTAACCATTAATCATTAACCATTTATCATCATTCCCATTTTATTTCGTATCGTCGCTCAACGCTCCAGTTGCGACAGCCCTCTCCGCACATATTCCCTTTGCATATCTTCCGGTTTGAAGACTGTCGTATCGCATGCCAGCAAGTCTATATCCAGCCGGATGATCTCCCGAGCCTTGTCTTCCGGTTTCCGTCCCGCCTCCCGCTCTATCGCCTTCAGCAAGGCATTCACCTCCTCTGCCGGACAGTCCGACCGGAAACGTGCCACCTGATTGGTAAACGGCACCGTCCGCTTGCAGCACAGCGGTTTCGTCTCCTCCTCTTCCGCAAAGCTGATGTCCGGAAACAGTTCTTTCAGCCGCCTGCGTGCCAAGGCCAGATTATCCCTTCGCTGCTCATTACTCCCTATGCAAATCGTATAAACCAAGGCTGTCACGTATCATTTAAAAGCAACTGACATATTCCTTTTCATTCAGGCACGGACTACACGGAAAAACGCGAAAACTTCCGAAACCGGATTCATCAATTAAACAAGTCATCCAGTCCCTGTATCGGTTCGTCCGTTACAGTGCTGTCCGTCGCCTCCGAATCCTTGCAGGGATCATAGCCTTCCGGCAGTTGGAATGTCTCCGTTTCGTCATATCCCAACGTCTTGTCGGCATACACCTTCACCATATATTTGGCCCAGATAGGCAATGCCATCGAAGCACCCTGTCCGTAGAACATGCGGTCGAAGTGGATGTCACGGTCCTCACCGCCTACCCAGCAACCCGAAACCAGCGACGGCGTAAATCCCATGAACCATCCGTCCGAGTTGTTGTTCGTTGTACCCGTTTTTCCACCCATATCGGCTTTCACACCCAAGCGGCGTACCCGTCCGCCCGTACCTTCATTGATCACGGCACGCAGCATCACCAGCATCTTGTAAGCGCTCGACACACTGATCACCTCCTGCATTTCCGGCGCAAAGGTAGCCAGCACGTTGCCTTCATTATCCTCGATGCGGGTCACAAAGAGCGGTGCCACGCGGATACCTCTGTTCGGGAACGCCGTATAAGCGCTCACCATCTCGCCCACCGAGATTTCGCACGGACCCAGGCAAAGTGCAATTGAAGGCACAATTTCCCTGTTGCGTACGCCGAAGCTGTGCACCAGTCTCTTCAGTTCGTACGGATTCAGCTTGCTCATCAGGTTGGCGGTAATCCAGTTGTCCGAGTTGGCAAGTCCCCATTTCAGGGTCACCATCTCGCCATATCGTTTGTTGTTGGCATTTCTCGGCGACCACGGTGTTCCGTTCTCATCAAATCCGTGGAACTCTACGTGTCTCATCTGGTCGCAGGGCGAGAATCCGTTCTCCATAGCCAGCGCATACACATAAGGCTTCATGGTCGATCCGATCTGTCTGCGTCCCACCATGCCCATGTCATACTTGAAGTAGTGATGGTTCGGTCCGCCCACATACGCCTTCACATGTCCGTTTCTCGGATCCATCGACATGAATCCGGCTCTCAGGAAGAATTTGTAATAACGTATCGAGTCCATCGGCGTCATCACCGTATCTCTTTCCCCGTTCCAAGTGAACACCGTCATTTCCTCCGGCGTATCAAAAGCCTTTCTGATTTCCTTTTCCGACGCGCCCCCCTCTTTCATCTTCCGGTAGCGGTCCGACTGCTTCATGGCTCTGTCCAGAATAGAGTTCACTTGCTCCTGAGTCAGTTCCCGCGTATAAGGAGCCGTCTTCTGTCCCTTCTTCTCCTTGAAGAAGTAATACTGCAACTCTTTCAGATGTTCCGTCACCGCCTCTTCCGCATACTTCTGCATACGCGAGTCGATGGTGGTATAAATCTTCAGACCGTCCGTATAGAGGTTGTATTTCGATCCGTCTTTCTTCCGGTTCTTCTCACACCAGCCGAAGAGCGGATTGTTTTCCCAGTCCAGCGAATCCTCGTAATACTTCTGCATCTGCCAGCCACGATATTCCGAACGCACCGGCTTCTTGGCATTCAGTACACCACGCAGGTATTCCCGGAAGTACGTAGCCAATCCCTCGTTATGGTCCACCCGGTGATACGTCAGCTTCAGGGGCAATGCCTGCAGCGAGTCACACTCTTCCTGCGTGATGTATCCCGCCTTGCGCATCTGGTCCAGTACCACATTCCGGCGTCCGCGTGTCCGTTCGTTATACCGCACCGGGTTATACAGCGACGGGTTCTTGCACATACCCACCAGCGTAGCCGCCTCTTCTATTTTCAGGTTTTTAGGTTCACACCCGAAGTACGTATAAGCAGCCGTTTTCACACCCACCGCATTGTTCAGGAAGTCAAACTTGTTCAGATACATCGTCAGGATTTCCTCTTTCGTGTAGTAACGTTCCAGTTTCACAGCGATCACCCACTCTATCGGTTTCTGGAACAGACGCTCCATCACGTTGTCCGCGCTGGGCGAATAAAGCTGTTTCGACAGCTGTTGCGTAATCGTACTTCCGCCACCCGCATTCTTCTGCATCAGCACACCACGCTTCAATATCGCGCGAAACAGCGCTTTGGCATCAATTCCCGAGTGTTCGGCAAAGCGCACGTCCTCGGTCGCAATCAGCGCGTTGATGATGTGTGGCGACAAGTCCTGATACCCCACGTACACACGGTTCTCCTTGCTGTACGAGTAAGTACCCAATACCACCCCGTCCTCCGACAGCACTTCGGTGGCAAATTTATAGTTCGGATTTTCCAAGTCTTCCACCGGAGGCATATATCCTATCCAGCCCTTGGCAATGGCGAAAAACACAGCGGCACAAGCCATTATGCCCAATGCCAGCAATATCCAGAGAATTTTTACGATTTTCCTTATCATGACGGATTACAATCTTTCCAATAAACACCAATATTTAGTCCTTTAGTTTTTTAGTTTGTGAGTTTGAGGATTTTTAAATCACTGTATTACTTCAACTTAAAAACTCAAAAACTCACCAACTCACAAACTCACCAACTCAATGGTACAAAGTTACGCAATAATATGGAGAAAATAAAATCTATCTCCAGTGTTTCCACCGGTTCCCCCCTATCAGGTTCACCTTGTACACCAGTCCCGCCGATACGTACTTCCCGTCCTGCAGTTCGAACAGCAGGTTGAAGTGGTCGCTCCACATCGAGTACGTGAATCCCACATTCACCGTTTTCGAGTCATACTCGGCTATCAGGTTCAGTTCCTTATGAAATGCCGGTTTAAAGTTCACTCCTACGGCAGGTCCGTTCAGCGGATAGTCCGTCCGCCTGTTGTACAGCCAGGCAGCATGAACACCCAGCTCTCCTACACGGACATCGAAGTGCTTGGTCATGGCGAGGTACATGCGATTAAAAAAGCCGTTACCTGCCCCTTCTACAGCCAGACTTGTATATTCGAAAGAACCTCCCGTTGTCGGATCACTAACTCCTAGTACTACGGCCGGCATGTGTTTCCACCATTCCCCTTCCTTAAAGATCTGGAAGCGTGCCGCAAAGTGCCGATCCTGATTCACAAATTTTCCCCATGTAACTTCTGGCCAAAAGCCATTATCCGGTTTACCTTTCACTAAGGTACAAACATAGGCCAGTTCCAGTCTGTCCAAAAAAGTCACATTCAGAAAATAGTTGAAAGTATCATGTCCCCACCACCATTGGCTGGGCAAATTATGCTTATCCAGGAAATTACCTCCTATCATTAAAGTACCATCCCGCTGCATATCCGCACTGGGCATGTGCAGCAGCCCGGTCACGCCATACGTCATCTGTGCCTTGCACGGCAAGGCTCCCAACAGCAGGCATATCCATACGACTGCTATTCCTTTTTTCCTTTTCAATATATGTACTTTCTTTCCTGACATCTGTTTATTTCACTTTTAGTTGACTAGCTGTTCCATCATATCGCTGATTCAAAAATGGAAAGCGATTACAGACGCAAAACGCGAATGAACGCAGATTCCCACACATCTTTTATAGCCAATATTACTACCATGTGCGAAAATCCGCGCTTACCCGCGTTTTTCATTCGTTATAACCAATTCTATTTAAACAGGCTGACAATCGTAGCCGCCATCGTCGCTATCGACGAGAACGAAGTGGCATAACCCAGTATATTACCAAAGTTAGCCCTGTTCTGCTTCTTGTTGGGCACCACAATCTCACAGCCCGGTTCTATCTGTTTCTTTCCGCTTCCTTTCACCTTCGCCACCTGTCCGTTCATGTAGATAATGAACTTCTTGCTCTTCTTGGCATGCTGGCTGTAGCCACCTGCCTGGCTCAGATAGTAGCCCACATCCTCTCCGCTTTTATACGAAACCGTGTTGGGCATCATCACCGCCCCGTTTATCTTCACCGTGTTCACATATTCCGGAATGTTCAGCACGTCTCCTTCGCGCAACACCAGGTCTGCATCCCCACCCGGATTGGCCAGCGCCTTCTCCAGATCGATACCTACCGTGAATACACTGTCCACCTTAATACCCAGCGAGTCTAACGTACTTTCACCCAGTTCCCGTCCCATCAGTTTAATCACGTCCTCCATTCTTTTCTTCTCTTCGTCGTTGGCCACACGGGTCAGTTTGGCCCCTCTCACGTAAGCCGATTTCGTCACACCTCCGGCCTTTTTCACCAGTTCGCTCAGCCGTTCCGCTTTCGAAGTCATGGCATACTGGCCTCCGAATATCACTTCTCCCTGTATCGTCACATTCTGCTGTATCTGATATCCCGGACTGCGGCGCACATACACCTGATCATACGGCTGCAGCACGAATCCCGGTTGTCCGTCAATTACGAATCCGTCTTTCAGGGCGAAGCTGAACATCTGTCCGATGCTGTCCGTACTGTTCACGCTCTTGGCGTCCTTGATGCGTCTCGACACGTCCACCCGTACCGTCGAAGCCGCTTCCTTCAGTCCGCCTGCCTGGATAATCAGGTCCTCCAGCGTCATGTTGTCGGCATACGGATACGTATCCGGCTTGGTCACTTCCCCACTGATGGTCACGTCGCCTATATCCTGCAGATCGTGAATGCTGGGGATGTACAATATGTCATTCTTTCGTAGCGGAATGTCCGGCACCGTTCCGTTCATCACTCCCTTCACGTCCACCTGGATTATCTCACTTGTCAGATCGTCCCGTCTGCGTTGTAGTACTGCCCGGTTCGTAAACGCATCCTCCGTCAGTCCCTTCGCCACCTCTATCAACGCCTTCACGGTGTTCAGCTTGCCGTTCAGTTCGTAGAAGTCCGGTCTGTACACAGCACCTCTCACCTCTACCCGGTTCGTATAGCGTTTCAGTATGGCTCCTACCGTCACCACGTCTCCGTCGTTCAGCTTGCACACACTGTAGTCCATTTCGTCCACCGTCTTCACCTCATATTCTATACCGTTCTGGCGCACGATGCGCAGGTTTCCCTTATACGCGTCCGACCCGAATCCTCCGGCATATTTCAGCAACGCCGCCACTGTTTCGTCCTTCTTCAGTTCGAACAGCATCGGGCGTTTCACGTTTCCTTCCATTTCCACCAGTATCTCGTACGCCGGCACAATAATCACATCCCCTTCCTGCAGGCTGATGTCATCCTTGATGCGTCCCTGCATGATGAAGTCGTAGATGTCCACATCCGCTATCTTCTTTCCGTCTCTCACCAGCTGCACGTCTCTCAGGCTACCGATATCGTTCACACCACCGGCTCTATACAGTGCATGAAACACCGTCGAGAAAGCCGACAGCGCATATGTTCCCGGCTGCACCACCTCGCCCATGATGTTTATCTGAATGGTCCGCGTATTTCCCAGCGTCATTCTGATCTGGTTATTCTCGTTCGAGAACACCTTTCCCAGCT
This sequence comes from Bacteroides ndongoniae, assembly GCF_900108345.1. Classification (GTDB taxonomy): domain Bacteria; phylum Bacteroidota; class Bacteroidia; order Bacteroidales; family Bacteroidaceae; genus Bacteroides; species Bacteroides ndongoniae. Next base: position 547,233 of record NZ_FNVV01000014.1, read on the forward strand.
CCGCTTTCAGGAATCGGTTTGCTTCCTCCACCGTCTTCCCGCTCAGGTAAATGGGGCCCAGTTCCTGCACGTTGATCGTACCATCCGGCGAGATCGTCTCGCGTATATTCGTCTGGCTGGCACCCCAGATGTCGATAATCACCTCGTCACCCGGCCCCAACCGATAGTTAGGCGGCGTTGCCAGGTTCACGTTCGGTTCGAAGGTCAGGTTACGCGTATTGAAGATGTTCCGTCCGAACACCTGTTTCTTTTTCGGATTCTCCAGACTGTCCTGCAGGGCAATCAGCTCGTCAATGGGCAGTTCTTCGTTTCTCCATTCCCCGTCCATCATCGGCCATTCCTCGTCCGTTGTCTGCAGGTTCGCATTCGTTCTCCTGTCTTTTCCCTTTTTTTGCGCAGCCGTTTTCTGGTCTGTCTCTGCATTCTTATTGCGCAGCCGGCTTTTTTCTGTCAACGTACCGTTTCCATTCTTCCCTTCCTGTGCATTCTGCCTGTACAATTCTTTCACCCGTTCTATCTGTTCACGGGTCACTCCCTGCCGCGCCAGTTCCGTAGCTATCAGCCGTTGGTCCTTTCCCTGTTCCACACCGGTTTTCACGTATTCCATCACCTGTTCGTCTGTCATACGCGACTGGGCATAACCGTCCGACAGCGAACACACTGCCAGGAACAACGCTATAATCAAAAAACGTTTTCTTCTCATTGGTTTCAATCAGTTGTTATCGATTTTGTTTTTCGTTCCTTTTCTAAGTTCTTTCCATACGTCTTCTCCAAAGAGTATCCAGCCCGCTGTTCCTACAAATGCTAGGAACAAGCATCCAACAATAATAACCATTTTTCGTGGAGCTGATGGATGAAGTGGCACTGTTGCAGGTTCCAAGACAGCAAATACGGGTTTAGACTCCTGCAATTTTCCTTGTGCCATCTGTAGTTGAGTTGCTGTTTGATTATACACTTGATAAGCTAGATTCATTTCATTCTGCAAGCGTTCTCCTTCTATTTTTGAGCGTTGAGTAAAAAGGCTTTTGTTCTCATCCAAATAAATAGCATATTTCTGTTGTGCTTTATAATAGTCCTCTTGTTTTTCTTTATAAAGTCTTTCCCAATAAGCACAATCTATAGATGCTTTTTTAGTACGATAAGCAGTTACATAATCTTGCAATTTTTTTATTACGCTATCTGCTACATTTGCAGCAACTTCAGCATCCTGCATTGTTACCGTCACGGTTGTAATACCTGTTTTTTTATCTACATTAGCATACATAGCATGTTTTATAGCATTTAACTTTCCTACTTCTTTAGGTGTTAGTTTAAACAAATTTAAAGTATCATTTTTGACATTTATCCCATCCTCTCCTGTTGCTGTAGAAAATAAAGAAACAATTCCACTTATTATTCTATTAGGTATCCCCATCGCTATATTCCACCATGGCTGTTTCATTGTACCTAAATATTCATTCAAAGGCATACTTGTTTCTGAGTCCACAGGTTTTACAGGCATATTATACAGTTCCAGAGCAAAAGGGTTAGAAGCCAAAATATCCGGAAACAGTAAAATATTCAATGCATCTCGTTCACTACTTCCAGCCAAATCTCCTAACCCTAACATAGAAGCTGCACTGGCCAAACTACTACTAGTTCTTTTAGTAGATTCAGCAGCCAATGTTACAGTCACACTATATTCTTTAGGAATACTAAATACTATTATCAAACTAACTACAAAAGCTCCTCCAAGCATTTTATAAAAAGTTTTTCTATGATCCCAAAGTTTCCGGATGAGTTCCAATAAATCAATATCCTGTTCTTCGGTTATTTTTTCTTGAACTGAATTCGTCATTGTTACACCTATTTATAAAAATCCGTAAAAAACGTCTCAACAATTCTTTTTAAAGAACAAATCATTCAAACATTCATTACGGCAAATTTTATTTTATTCTCTTTCTTACTCTTATTTCGTTGCAAAGATATGATTTAATTTGAAGTTTTGCAAACACTCCTCATAACATATCCTCCTAATCTCCTGCTACATACATTTCTATTTTACAATTCCTTTTTCTAGGTATTCCGCCAGATTCATACGTACGTGTTGCGCAGCATTCTCGGCAGCAACCTTAGCCACATCCGCTTCTACCATAATACGTACCAGTTCCTCAAACGTTGTAGTATTCGGATTCCATCCCAGTTTGGCTCTTGCCTTTGTCGGGTCACCCCACAGGTTCACCACATCCGTCGGTCGGTAAAAATCTTCGCTAACCTCCACCAGACACCTTCCGGTAGCCTTATCATATCCTTTCTCATCGATCCCTTCTCCACGGAATTCCAGTTCGATACCAACATATTTAAAAGCCAGATAACAGAATTCCCTTACCGAATGCTGTACTCCCGTTGCAATGACAAAATCCTCCGGTTTCTCCTGTTGTAGAATCAGCCACATACACTCCACATAATCCTTGGCGTACCCCCAATCTCGTAGCGACGACAGATTACCCAAATACAGTTTCTCCTGTTTCCCTTGCGCAATGCGTGCAGCCGCTAACGTTATTTTGCGTGTCACAAAGGTTTCTCCTCTTCGTTCCGATTCGTGGTTGAACAAAATACCAGAACAACAGAACATGTTGTAAGCTTCCCGGTATTCTTTCACAATCCAATACCCATATAGCTTCGCCACAGCATACGGACTATAAGGATGAAACGGCGTATTCTCATTCTGTGGCACCTCTTCCACCTTGCCATACAGTTCCGATGTCGACGCCTGATAGATGCGACATGTATCCGTCAGCCCGCACAAACGTACTGCCTCCAATACCCGAAGTACCCCAGTCGCATCTACGTCCGCTGTAAATTCCGGTGAATCGAAGCTTACCTGTACATGGCTCTGTGCAGCCAGATTATATACCTCCGACGGACGCACCTTGCTGATTACTTGCAGAATGCTCATCGAATCTCCCAGATCTGCATAGTGCAGATGAAAACGCGGTTTCCCTTCCAGATGTGCTATTCTCTCCCTGAAGTCTACCGACGAACGCCGGATTGTTCCATGCACCTCATATCCTTTTTCCAACAAAAGTTCGGCCAGATAAGAGCCATCCTGGCCCGTGATGCCGGTAATCAAAGCAACTTTCTTATCCATCTTTATTTTCTGAAGTATTCTGTTATTTTATAAAAATATCGTAATGAAAGGATAAAACGATTCGATTTTACCCCATTCTCTCTAAGAGAGCGCAAATGTTCATTCATACCTCCCATCCGACTCTTCAACCCATTTGTACTGGCACCTCCGGTGCGCATTGTCACCATGTCCATAGGCAGATATTTTATACGTATTCTGTTTACGTAAATAAACCGCAGCAACAAATCGAAATCAGCAGCAATCTTATAATCCGTTTTGTAATAACCAAACTTGTCGAAACATTCTCTTCTGCAATAAAATGTAGGATGTGCCGGAATAAATCCCATCCGCATCAGGTTCCGTTTAAAAATCTTCGACGAATAGTAACGCACGCTATGCTGCAAATCGTCCGGATGCACATAGTGTAAGTCACCGTAAACCGCATCCGTCTGTTCGTCAAATCCGGCAGCCACTTTTTCCAACACATCATTGGCCGTAAAAAAATCGTCAGAATTCAGAATACCTACTACGTCACCCGTAGCCATCCTGACGCCCTTATTCATCGCGTCATACAGTCCTTTATCCTTTTCGCTGATCCACTTCATCCGCCCCTCAAATTGCGGTTCATATTCCCGGACAATATCTATTGTATTGTCTTTCGACAGCCCATCCACAACAATATATTCTACATTCCGATAAGTCTGTGCTAGAACAGACTGAATTGTATCTCGGAGCGTTGTGCCACTATTGTAAGTGACAGTTATTAAGGAAATTTTCATATTATATTAAACTATAATTTTATCAAATATCTTCCGGAAATCATCAAACCTTTTATTGTAAGTAAAATGATCTTCTGCATATTTCATACCTTTATTTCTGATATTTTCCAAATCCAATATATTAGAAGCCACTTTAACATAAGCTTCTACGATCTCATTTTCATCACCAATATTTACCACATATCCATTATTCCCCACCGCATCTTTCAGTCCACCTTTACCACTATGTACTAAAATGCAACCTGCAGCAAGTGCTTCTATTGCAGCTATACCAAATCCTTCATATATTGAAAGTTGTGAATATATCAAACTATGTTTTAACAGGTTGACTTTTTCTTCTTCAGATATAGTACCACGATATTCAACAGCATCTTCCAAATTCAATTGAGATATCAATGCCACAACCTCTTTACTACCTTCTCCTGGAGGGCCTGCTATAATTAATCTGTACTCAGGAAATTTTTTCTTAAAAATAGAAAAAGCTTTTATTGTTTTATCAACTCCTTTCCGGTATACATTATCACGATTTACCATCCAGGCAATTGTTGTAACAACTTTTTGTTTACTCTCCCCAGTATACTTGAATTTTTCCCAGTCTATGACATGAAAACTTATACTACATTTCCTCGGTATTTTTCCATTATATATTTTTTTGATATTTTCATAGTCAGTAGTAGATACAATAATATTTGCGTCTGAAAGCACATTACAAATCTTAAAAAATATCTTTTGAAGTCGGCACTGGTTGGGTGTTGCAAATGAAGGCTCTAAATAATCAATCCCCCCAGTAAATACATTTTTCTTTCTAAATAATTTCGAAAAAAGAGCTCCAACCGCACTATAACGATAGAAATAGAAAAAGCCTATATCGTATTTCCAAAACCGCATATAATCAAAAACGGAATTACTCAATAGAACTTTAAATCCCAAATCTCTAAGAATCTGTATGTCATTTCTATAATAACTCTGTATTGAAAACATCTTCTTAGTTTTCACACTCGAATAGAACAGAACTCTTTTCATAAATTCATTATAAAATACTAATTCTATCAATAATGTTAATTTAACCCCAAAAGTATACATCAAGTATTATCATATATCCCCAGTCAAAGATAAGTTAATTATATTTTGATTGCTTACCCTAATTTTTGAATCAAACTATTATTAATTGTTTAATCTATCTTTTGAATATATTTCCACACTTTTTGAGCTTGTTTACATTCATCATACTGCTGAGCCAACAAATGAGCTATAGAAGCAAGTTCTTCATTGGATGGTAGATTGCACAATATTTCTTTAATTCGACGAGCTAATATATTACAATCATCTGCCGGCTCATAATAATTCAATAATCCCATTGTTGTTTCAAATAAAGCAGTTTCTTTACTTGTCAAAACAGGAGTCTTTAACATAGCAGCTTCGATAGGTGTATATCCAAACCCCTCAAGCATAGACGGATGAATTAGCAGATCAGCATGTTGATAATATTGCATCAATAAATCATTGGAAACAGGTTCGGTAATTAGGATGACACGTTTTTCTAATTTATTTAATCGGATGTAAGGTAATATAACCTTTTGCAAATAATCACCAATAGGACGTCCTATGACAATAAGCTTTTGTGTCAGTTGGTTCTGAATCATATTATAAGCTTTTAATAAGGTAATTAGATTTTTATAATCACGAAGAACACTTACATATAATAAATAACTACCTACTATAGGGGAAGAAGACGTAGTACTAGGATAAACTATAACACTATTATATATTGTTTCTATTTTTTTCAAAAAGTAATGAGAATAATATTGTTTTATATCTTCTTTTACAAAATCAGAAATTGTAATAATACGTCTACTTCGAATAATTGATATTCCAATAAATAAATAATTTATCCAATTTTTAAATCCTTTATTAATTTTCAATCCCTGTAAATCGTGAATTGTCTGCACCATTTTTCTTTTAGTAAAAAACATTGAAGGAGATAGTGCAGGACGAAATACAACATCACAATTTATAGAATTTATTTGCCTCCCCTGCAAATATGCATTTGCAACCTTTCCTATTATTCCAATGCCTTTATACTGTTGGGCTTGCAAACATGTATATGATGGAAAAGATTCAGATATAGTTTTATATATTACAGGATGACATAATATTACTATATTTTTATACCCATTTTTAACGAAACCTGAAATAAGTCGTTGGGCATAAATAGTTACTCCTGCATAAATATTATTATGGTTAGATAAATCTATTAATAGTTTCATTTTATATATATTTTGTTATAAATTACATATATCGATAAAATATTTGAGTTCTTTCCTCAAATGAACGAATACCCCAAAGTAAATTATCATATATGTTCATCACATACGAACTATATGAGAGAGTTTTCATTAGGCATAATAACAAAAGAAACGAAAGTAAAAGTTGCTTCTTACTTTTCTTATGTATAAGAGCAAGCGCATTTGGGTATAAAACCCAATAAGAAAACACAAACAGAATGGGAATCCGATCTGCAAAGACTTCCACATCTATAAATAGATGAAAAATTATATAATACAAAAAAAAACAGTTATAGAAAATCCGGTTATATGCTTGTTGCATTACCAATTTTTTTCTCATTACTGTAAATAAAATGAAAGCAAAAGTTCGTTCTATATAACCTATTGAAAGTCCATAAGCATCTGAACTATTACCATAATATTCACTTAGTTTAGTAGCCATACTTTCAATACCCATTAAAGGGAGCAAAAGATCTACAGCCTTTCCTGTTATACTAATTTTCAGAAACATCATTAAATTAACTGCAATGAAAGCTCCCCATATTATAATATTAGGAATACGCTTTGTTAGTACAAAGTACATAGGTAAATACAAAAAAGAAGTAAGATGGAATAATGTACCCAATAAATTTAATGCTAAATATGGCAAAATCTTTCGCTCTTTCAAATATGGTAAAGAAAGGAGAAAGCAATCTATAGCTTTCACATTACGATACAAATTAAATTCTAATGTCAATCCTTGAATGGCAAAAAATACTATAAAAGATAATACAATTGACAAGCTAAATTTACGGAATACCCAAAAGCAAACAGATAAATCCACCAAAGTATTAATAAACACCCAACAGTGATAATTGGGTAGTATAGTTTTTATTAGTGAAGAATACAATACAAAACCAAATTCTACTCCATCATCATATAAACTTTCAAACTGCAAATCAAATACAGTAGGAAGCTCTTGAAAGAAGGTATAATAATTGATATAATCAGATGCAACAAAACCTCTTAATCCTATAAATATCAATAAAAAAAAGAAAGCTTTACGCCCTGCTGTTAAATCGTGATTTTGCTCTCTCCAATATAAATAGACTAAGATGCCCAAGAGTATGCAATAGGGGATAGAATAAATATAACTATATTCTTGTAACATATACCTTATTTACTATAAGACATTATTATTGTACTTATCTTTTCATAATAAACATATTAGAAAATATTAGCTTTTATCACATCTTTTTCATTGACAATTTCAACAAAAACATATTTGATAAAATATTTTTATAATCGAAAATATTTTCAATAAATAAAATGTTAATCATTAAGATCTATATTTATATAAATTCCATCCATCTTTATAACTTCTTAGTATTAATATTAGCTTTTTCCTATCATATAAAAACAATTTTCTAAATAAAAAATGCACAATTAAATAACATGTAAATATTATAAAATGTATGCCATGACAAAATTTTCTTGCAAAATAAATATGATTCCTTTTACTATAATATATTGAAAAGTCACTTTCTGCTCCACCGGTGCAAGAACTAACTTTATGAAGCAATACTGACTCTGGAATATACACTAATTTCTCTATTCCTAATTTGACCGAACGCCATACAAAGTCTGTATCGTCATAATATACAAAATATCGTTTATCCATAAACCCTACTCTTGCAAAAACAGTAGCATTTATAAGCATAAAACATGTAGGAGCATATTTTATTGATATTTTCTTATTATATTGTCCTTTATCAAAACAGCCTTCCCCCCTATGAAAAGTAGAAAACTGCAACCATTGAAACCCTCCTCCAGCCATCCATATTTTTTGAGGATTATCCCAATAATAAATTTTGGGAACAGCCATTGAAGCGTTCATAGAGAGCATACCATCTAATAACACTTCTATTGTTTTTCCCTGAAGAACAACATCATTATTGGATAGCAATATATAATTACATCCATCAGCCAAAGCTGCTTTTATACCTATATTATTTCCCTCAGCTACTCCAACATTTTCATTTTGAAGTAACCATTTACATTCAAAATCGACCTTTCCTGAATATTCTCTTCCTTTGCTAACAGACAGATCATTAGAATTATTATCGACCAAATATAATATGAAATTCTTATATGTCTGCTCATTCAAGGTCCGAAAGAAATCTTCTAAAACAGATTCACTGTTATATAATACTGTAACTATACCTATTTTTTCCCTTTCCATAACTTTACTTTCTCAATGATAAGATTTGAGACAAAGCTGTTACATCTCCATAAACGCATGGTGAATCATACGGTCTATCTGGATAAGCACCATAATTTAATTTTATTTTCAGTCCATGTTCTGCAATGTATTGCTCCACTCGCTCCGCCAAGCTAACTGGCTTACCGCTGCAACAGTTTATAATTCCCGTTACCTCTTCCTGGGTAGCTACACATGCTATTTGATGTGCTAATTCTGTTACGTCAATAAAATCATATTTGGCTTTTCCTGTTGTAAATGGAAATGTTTCTTTTCCTGCAGCATCCGCTTCCAGCAATTTAGTAAAGATTGAATGGTTGTTTTTATCATCCCCTAAAATATAATAAGCACGGCACCATTGCAAGATACAGTTGTTGCTTTTACAATACAACAACATAGCCCGCCGTAACGCATCTTTGGCTATTCCATACATTGACAAAGGATTACATGGCGTATTCTCATCTATAGCACCTTCATGATATCCGACCTCGTGCATTGTGCCCATCACAACCAAATGCTTTAATCCTCCATCAATCATTGAAGTAAGAAATCTGAAGTGTCCAGACAAGTCTCCCAGATGTTTCTTTGAATTATGCACAAAGCCATCCCTCCATGCCAGATGTACACAAATATCAGGAGCTCCAACCCGATTAAATATATCATCAGAAGCAGAGAATAGATCCAACTCTACTTTTTTTGCCCGCTCATCGATATTGGATACAACCAGATCGCAAGCTATTACCTGATGGCCCATATCCAGCAATTCGGCTACTATGTGTTTGCCAATATACCCGTTTGCACCCGTAACTAATATTTTCATATCTCGCCCAAAGTTACTATTTATACAATCCTTTTTGTTTCATTTCAGCAATCGAAGCCTCAAAATTATCTTTCTGAACTTCCTGCCTGTTCACCCATTTTACAAATTCTGCAATACCTTCACTAAAACTCCATTTAGGTTCAAAACCTAAAATTGATCGGGCCGCTGTTATGTCGGCAAAATTATGACGAATATCTCCTAATCTATAATTACCCGATACCCGAACAGGAACTTGAATCCCGTATTTCTCTATCAAAGTATTTGCCACAGTCAACACATCAGTTGGAACACCTGTTCCTACATTGAACACATGCCCATTAGCTTCCTGCTTTTCAATACCCAGAATAGTAGCATCAACTACATCGTCAATATAGACAAAATCACGGGTTTCCTTTCCATCTTCAAATATATTTATCTCATTCCCGTTTTTAATCCGTGTCGAGAAGATAGAAAGAATTCCTGTATATGGGTTAGACAAAGATTGTCCCGGCCCATATACATTCTGATAACGATACGATACCGCTGCGATTCCAATAGACGGACATACCAAATGTACCAACTGACCTTGCACCTGTTTGGTGATGCCATATACGGATGTAGGATGCACAAGCGAATCTTCTGTCGTCGCCACTAGCTTTAAAGGCCTTATACATCCGGGATATTTCACCTCAAAATCGCCCTTCATCATATCGGCATCCAAACGTTCGTTAGGATACACGTAACTTTCCATATCTTCACTGTAGTAGCGTCCTTCTCCGTATATAGCACGCGATTCGGCAACCACCACTTTCTTTACCGAGTGTTCACTATTGGTTAGGATGTCCAACAATAAAGCCGTTCCTCCGATGTTTGTATTCACATATTTTTGAATCTCGTACATCGATTGTCCGGTTCCTGTTTCAGCTGCAAGATGTACAACACATTCCACCCCTCTCAAGGCTTTTATCCAATCCTCTCTCGAAGTAACAGAGCCCTTTATAAAATGTACTTTACCACAAATTGACTGATAAAGCGGAGATGTTTCTTCCGGATGATCACCATGAATTTGTTTGGACAAACTGTCCAAAACTGTAACCTCATATCCTTTGGAAACAAGTTTCAAAGCCAGGTTAGACCCTATAAAACCGGCACCGCCAGTAATCAAAATATGCTTCATGCTACCATTCAATCTATAAATTTTCCTTCCGAATTAGTTTTTCGCCAAGTTTGAGTATCAAAATCATAGCGTTTTATAATTTTAGCTGGTATCCCTACAACTACACAATAATCAGGAATATCTCTTGTAACAACGCTATTTGCGCCAATTGTAACATGTTTTCCTATTACGACATTGGGTAATATTACAGCATTATTATATATTTTACAGTCTTCGCCAATATATACAGTTCCAACCTCTATATTTTGTTTTTCTATTGGAACATTAATATCAGTATATGGATGATGAATATCCGTAATTGTAACATTAGCTGCAATTGCTGTATTTTTCTCCACAATGACGCTATTAGCGCATGTTAGGTGAATATTTTGCTGAATACTGACATCATCTCCCAATATAATTCTTGGTGAAAACGTCACTCCATTATATTCTTTAATACCTTGAATTCTAGCATTAAATCCAATATAAACCCGTTCACCACATTCCACATATTCTGGAGTAATAGAGTTTGTACAACTAATTACACAAGACAAAGATATAGATCTATAACGATATTTACGCCATGGATAATACAAATAACGAATAATAGTCCCCTTTTTATTAATAATTTTTAATAATAAATTCATCCTAATAATGTTATTTCATGTAATTTTCTACAAAACATTTCTATACTGAGCCACTTTTTGTTGAGTTTACAAAACATTAATTCGTTTCCATAATGCAGGAATCTGTATATTACTGCGATAAGAAAGAAATCTACATATACTATTACATTCTATTCCTAAAAAGGAAGCATACATTAAAAGGCTTGAATTCACAGAATATAATCGTATATTTTTAGCATTAAAAAATTCTATTTCTAAAACGACATTATCTGGAATAATCTCTACTTCAATTCCATTACGATTAAACATTTTTAAAGTTTGCTGTTTAGCATATAACTCTTCAATAGGATGAAATTTAATCATAATTTTTTTTCTACCTTGTTCCAACAATCGTTTTGCACATCCCTGCTCTATCGCATTAACGTATTGATCAATTTTTTCATATTTCTCACTCTTATTTGCTGACGAAAATTGTCCCAACCAAATATCTACATCCTCCAACTTCTCATAATAGCATTTCCATTCAAAACCATTACAAACATCTTTTAAACTTATTCGCCGCAAATTTCTTACACCATAAAATGAATCCTCAGAAAAGCCATAAAATTTTGTGCCACAAGAATTAAAAAACGAATTATATAAAAGTGGTAATCTAAAAATTTCTAATTTATAACCACGTAATAACAAAGAAATATCCCATATTTGTTGCTTTACCCCCCCCATACCACGATAGCGGTAACGTGGCTGAAATCCAGTATAATAAGTTACATCATGCCAATCTATTTGTTCTTTATATACAGATAATCCTTCTTCTATAAAATGGAATTCTTTGCACAAGGGATGAGTAATAACAGTAGAATGTATATGTAGCAACGCTGGTATATAAGCAATAAATTCTTCTTTATCTACCATTTTTGAAATCTTTTTATCAATATATTTCACCACACATATACAATCTATAGGATGAAAAAATATTTGTCGGAAAGGACGTGGTAACTGCGGATGTGTAGGAATTGGGTAATTTATCTCATATTTTGATGTACTAATAATTATTACATCATTTATACTAAGATTTTCTCTTAAAATTACTCCCAATGATGCCAAATATGTAATATTACTGTGGACTAAAAAAAGATGCTTCATAATTAATTATTATGTATCACGATGAAGTAAATTATTACGATATTTTTTTTTGAATTAGAGTTAGAAATACAACTTTCAAATCAGTTAATTTAAAGCCTAATAATTTGAAACAGCATATTACATACAGTAAAACAAACAATAATTTTATAAAAAATGTCACAACGGAAATCTTTGGAAATATATAAAATATAGTATAAACTAACAGTGGAATAACCACTACACACAAAGACTCCCTGTATATAGATTTCCCTTCGAAATGCATAGCTTTATATAATAAAGTATTCATCACTGTAAAAGATACAGCGGAAGATATTGCTGCAGCATAAATACCACCAACAGGAATAAGCGCTAGATTAAATGTAATGGATAAGATTCCTCCAGTTAAAGTAATGAAACCAATAATTTTAGTCCTTTTCTCAGCACTTAAAATGCCACTATAGATTACATTTTGTCCACTCATTACTACTCCAACAATAAGTAGTGGGACCAATTTATATCCTTCATGAAAATTAGGACCCGTCATAAAATAGAATGCTTCTTGAGAAAATAAACAGATACACATCCCTACAACATAGATAGCTATAAAGAAAATCGACTGTAGTTTTTTTATAAATGAAAAATAATCTGTAGCCCCGTAACGTTTGAATATTTCGGGTTCTATAGCTTTATATCCACTTTGGATAACAATATTAAGTGCTAAAGCCATTGTAAACGCTACATTATAAATTCCTATCTCAGCCATAGGTACATTGCGTTCCAATATAATCCGATCTGAAACACTCAGAATGAGATAAGCTAAAGCACCTGGAAGCAAAGGTAGAGAAAACCTCAATCCCTCCTTAATTTTTGCTAAGTCGAAACTAAAGGTCGCATATTTCTTAATAATATAAAGATATATGCAAAAATAGGGTATATATGTGCATAACATCGAATAATAATATCCAATTAATCCTATCTGCAAGTAAACGATAAAGAACAAATTGAACCCCACTTGGAGCAAAGTTTTACCGAGATTTAATTTTACAAAGGTCAAAGCATCTTGTCTAACTCTATATATAACAAGCGGTAAAATGGAAAAGGAGTCTAAGAAATTTAAAATAACAGCCAGTCTAAAATAAGGATCCCAAGGAACTTGTACATGATACTTCTCTATTAGCTGCGGCAAAAAAGTGAAAGCTAATCCTAATATCAATAAATTCATTAATAAAATGACAGATACAACACTCCCTATGAGCTTACGCCTGTCATTCTCACTATTCCATATAAAATAATATCTAAGTACAAAAGAGTTGAGAGCCAACGTTCCTAATGCGACAAGGAACAGCATAACAGTATTGGTATAAGATAAAATACCATAATCTGTTGGGGACAAAAAATGCGTATATATAGGAAGAAGAAAAAACGATATAATACGTGGACATACTTCACCTATAGAATAATACACTGTATTTTTTAATAGTTTATTCATTAAATAGAAACGTTTTCAAAGCGTTTTGGCTCTTATTTATTTACCACTAAAAATCTATTAGAAACACTTAGTCTTTAATATGTTTTACAATTTCCCTTGCTCTTTCTAACTCATCATACTGACCTATATCAATCCAATATCCAGAAACCGGATAACGAATTACATTAAATCCTTTTGATACTAGTGAGTCCATAAAATCAGTCGCATTAAAGAAAACATTATCTGGAATTAAGTTTAATCTTTCTTTTTTAATTAAATAGATCCCTGCATTAGCATAATAACTAATCGTCGGTTTTTCCGTTACTCCTTTAATATTTCGACCATCCAATTGAAAAATCCCATAAGGAACCTTTACTACATATGGGACAGCTGCCACACTCATATCAGCATCATGCTTTTTAAAATGAAGATAAAAATCTTCATAATCAATATTGGTAAATAAATCGGAATTCATCACCAATATAGTATCATTATAAAACGTATCAACAAATTTTATACTGCCAATAGTTCCAAGATATTTAGGTTCATGGATAGTATTTATTTTTATACCATCGCGTTCAATTTGAAAATGTTCATCTAACTGCTCAGCCAAGTAATTAACTGTAACAGAAATGTGTTTTATTCCATAAGATAATAAATTATCAATATTATAATCAATTATACATTTATCACCTACTTTTATCAAAGGCTTAGGAGTTTTCTCTGTAAGAGGTCGTAATCGTTCACCTTTTCCACCTGCCATTAATACCGCATCAATAGGTAACTTAGTCCTATACTTCTCTAGATTTATAATTTCAACTATAAAATTATTTTCATCTAAAATGGGGACAAGTTTCATCTTTAAATCACGTTGCCTGTGTATGTTTACAACGTCATCATCAATTCCCTTACGCAAAAAGTTGAAATCTTTATGCATAGCTTCATATATTTGATTCTCAACGTTAATGCCACGAATCAAAGCTCTACGCACATCTCCATCGGTCAAAGTTCCAACCATTTTTTGATTAGAATCTACTACAAACAAGACTAAAGGTTCTTCCCGTATATTATTTATAACTTTTAACGCGTCTATCAAAGTCTTGTCTTGCGATATTATATGCATAGCATTCATAATTCAATATCTTTAATTATCAATTCTGCAATCTGCCAATCCAACATCGTATCAAGATCTATAGAATGTTTCTTATCCATTAGATACTTTCTTTTTCTAGTAAATTTAGATAAAGGCATTCTTTTTAAACTATTAGGATTAATAATATAAATTGCACCATTGTATTCATATACGGATGGACAATCTTGTCTACGTGTATAATGTCCATCGCCTTTAGAAATATGTAACATTCCATCCTGATCTTCTTCAAAACATACATAATAAGGATTAGAATCTGTTTCCTTTACACTGACGACCATATCTATATCATTAGAATAAAGTTCCAATGCTTCTTGTATGTGTTTACCTGTACGAAAAGGTGAAGTTGCTTGCAACAATATAATAGCATCAAAAATTTCTCCCTTTTGCTCATAATAATTGATAGCATGCAATAAAACATCGTAAGTACTTGCAGTATCAGTAGCTAAGTATTCAGGACGCTTAAACGGAACTTGCAGACCATAATTTTCTACCACTTCTATGATATAGTCATCATCTGTTGATACGCAAATATGCGCATCATCAGCGATGCAGCGTGCCGCATCAATTGTGTAATATATTAAAGGTTTTCCGTTTAATGGTTTAACATTTTTCCCAGGAATTCCTTTGCTTCCACCTCGCGCTGGAATAATAATCAAAATATTCATCTTATAGATTATAAAAAGACTTATTTATTAAATGCCTCAAAGGAACATTTTTGAGAACCTCTATAATGTATTCAATTGTATTTTCCTTATCATAAGGATTCAAACAATCTTTTGCAATACTTCTTTGCTCATTAGATAAAACTTTATTTAAACCATCTATAATATTCTGTTTACTTGTCCCACAGTTGATAACACTCGGTGCAGCAATTCGCCCTTTTTGTCGATTTCCTATGTTAAGAGTAGGAATGCCAAAACTCGGAACCTCAATAATTCCACTTGAAGAATTTCCTACAACGGCTGTTACATACTGTAAAGCAGAAAGATAACGTTTTAATCCTAATGATGGTATTGACATGCATCTGTCTGAATGTTGACTTACATATTCATTAATCATTTGAATAATGATACGCCCATCAGTGTCACTATTTGGAAGAGTAAAAATAACCTTGTAGTCAGAAAAATCATCTAATGCATCAAGCAAATTCTGACATTGGACTGAAGCCGTATTATTTTCAAGAGTAACAGGATGATAAGTAACAAGCAGAGATTTATCACCTAACACAAAATGAATACTCTCTTCTAGTAACTTTTGGGATAAAAGTGCAACTTTCTTTATGTTTTCTACACCAATAGCCCCTACATAATATACTCTATCAGGTTGTTCTCCCATTTGGATAACTCTTTGTCGATAGACTTCTGTACTAGTAAAATGCAAATGACTCATTTTTGTAATTGCATGACGAATACAATCATCATACGCACCCTCTGTTATCTCACCACCATGTAAATGTGCGACAGGTATCTTAAAAAATAAAGCAGCCGTAACAGCAGCCAATATTTCAAACCGGTCTCCCAAAACAACAATTAAATCTGGTTGTAAGTCTTCGTACGCATCTGCAAACCCAATAGCAGCAAGTCCCACAGATTTAGTCGTAGCATTGGGGGTATCACTAGATAAAAGCATCTGTACTTTCTTATCTATATGAAAGCCATCATGTTCTATCTCCTTATAAGTTAATCCAAATTCTGGAGATAAATGCATATTTGTTGCTATTATCTGCAATTGTAAAGTTGGTTCATCATTAATAGCATGCATTAATCCGCTTAATAAACCATATTCAGCCCGACTGCCCGTTACAATACAAATTTTTCTCATAATTCAATCAATTCATCTTCTTCGTAATCACGCATGGCACGAATTCCTATTACCTCTTCCCATCGCATCGGAGAAATCCCATTTCCAGGACGTTTTACAGTCACATTTTTTTCAGTAAACAAATCTCCAGTTTGAATATGGCAAGCAGCAACAATACTCTTTCTTGCAACATCAATATTCTTACGTTCAGATTCAGATATTTTTTTATGTCCATCACCCAATGCTTGTTCTATATTACGAATGGATTTGACCATTACACGCAATTCTTGAGGTTCAAGTGATGCTTTATGATCAGGCCCTTCCATCGTTTTATCAAGTGTAAAATGCTTTTCTATTATTGTTGCACCGAGAGCTACTGCCGCAATAGGAACTTCTATTCCTTCGGTATGATCAGAATATCCGATCTTAACTCCAAATTTTTCACGAATTTCAAGCATTGCTCTCAAATTAACATCTCGCATAGGGGTTGGATATTCCGTATTACAATGCAATACAGTTATTTGCTCTTTCTTAAGTCCATTATTTAGCAATACATGAATTGCAGCGTCTATATCTGCAAGTTCACTCATACCAGTAGACATTATAACAGGCTCTCCGTATTGTGCAATTTTCTTTATATATGGATAATTAGTAATTTCTCCTGAAGGAATTTTCCATAGCCCTAATTTTAAAGAATGAAGATAATCAATGCTATCCAAGTCAAATGCTGTAGAAAAAAAACAGATACCTTTACTATGACAATAATTAACTAGAATTTTATGTTGTTCATCATTTAATTCTAATTTTTTTAACATAGAAAATTGGCTGTCTTCATTTCCTCCAATATTGCGTTTCTGATAATCTGCCTGTTTTGCAGTCCTAGATACTAGTTTTTCCGTTTTGAATGTTTGGAATTTAATAATATCTACCCCAGCTATTACAGCTTCATCAACTAATTGTTTTGCCAAATCAAGAGAACCGTTATGATTAACTCCAGCTTCTGCTATAATTAATACTTTTGTATTCATTTCTTAATTTTCAAAATTGCAGGATTACCAGAATAAATACCAGGCCGAATAATATTTTTACGCACCAGACTTCCTGCCCCCACTACGGTATCATTACAAATGCAAACACCATTGGCTAGCACTGATTGACTACCAATAAAACAATCGTTGCCAATTTTACAATCACCGTTAACCATAGTACCTGTAGAAATATGACATTGGTCTCCTATACAAGCTCCATGCTCTATGTTACAAAAAGTATTAATAATAACATTTTCGCCAATTCTTGCTCCTGCATTCACAAAAGCATGGTGCATAACTACAGTCCCCTTACCCAAAAAGGCATGGCGTGAAACATATGCTGTACTTGCTATCAAAGTCGCCAAAGTTCCTCCCGCTTCGCAAACCCGGTTGAAAAGTTTCATACGTAATGCCGGGTCTTTGATAAATCCTACAGTTATAAGGAACTCACAAGTGTCAATATAATTAACAATCTGATCATCAGTTCCTATAATAGGATATCCGAGAACATCCTTACCGACTTCTTCCGGAATGTCCAATATGCCTTGAACTGCACGGCCTGTACTTTCAGCAACTTCTATGACTGATTGACAATGACCGCCACCACCAATAAGTATTAAAGGTTTCATGCTTTTAATCGTACGCTACTTGGTATATTTACAATTCTATCAGCCAACCACTCTGTATTCTTTAAACCGTCCGTTTCGCAATGTTTAAACATCTCTAAACGATTCATCAGTTCCCAAACCGGACGAGTCATTATCCCGTGATTATTAGTATATTCCAAAAATTCCTGTTGAGCAGCCTTGTCTTTCAGCATTACAACATTTAACCAATAATTAGAACGGCAGTTTTCTGGTTCTGTGAAGAAAGTTATATCAGAGATGTTTTTGAAAAAATCAGCATAAATCTGAGCCGTTTCACGTTTATTTTCAACATAACGGTCCAAATTCTCTAACTGAGCACAACCTAAAGCAGCATTAATATTCGGCATACGATAGTTATAACCGATATGGTCATGAACAAAAGCCCACCTATGGGGAACTTTAGCCTGTGTAGTAAGATGTTTTGCCAGTTTTCCTAACTCCTCATCCTGAAACAGCAACATGCCGCCACCACCTGTTGTAATAGTCTTGTTCCCGTTAAAGCTTATTGCGCCAACTTTTCCAAAAGTTCCGGTATGCTGCCCTTTGTATAGGCTACCAATACTTTCAGCTGCATCTTCTACCAGTTCAATATGCCATTCATTACAAATTGTTACCAACTCATCTATTTTTACCGGGTGTCCAAATGTATGCATAGGAACACAAGCTTTTACCCGACGTCCTGTCTTTTTATTGTAACATACTCCATTTCTCAGTTCTGCATTCTGTTCCAACCATGTTTGTACAGCTTTAGGAGAAAGACCTAAAGTTTCCATGTCTACATCAATAAACACAGGATGTGCTCCAATATAACTAATAGCATTGCAAGTAGCAATAAAGGTTAAAGCCTGAGTCAAAACCTCATCATCGCGTTCAACTCCAACCAGCATCATTGCCATGTGGAGAGCGTTAGTGCCACTCACACATACAACCGCTTTCTTAGATCCGGTATAAGACGCGATTTTTTCTTCGAAGCGATCTACAAACTTACCAACACTTGATACAAATGTAGTGTCAATACACTCCTCTAAATATTTTTTCTCATTACCTATGAAAAGTGGGGCGTGTAAAGGTACAGTTTCCTCACTTTCGAATAATTGATGAATAAAATCGGTTACTTGACTATACATGATTTTAATTACATTTTTTGATCCAAATTTTTTCCTTTCTCCTCGTGCTCAAAATTAGGAATGAACCGCTTAATGGCACAAACAACGTCTTCTTTGGTAAAAGAAGGCTGAGCAAAAATATCTTCCATTTCCACAAAAAAACGGTCGATTTCTTCCATCGGACGTTTCTTCACTTCTTCGATTACTCCCAGACTTTTAAAGCGGTTCATATCCAGCTTTTCACCGGGAACATAAAATTCTTCATAGGCCTTTTCACCGGTAGTGTCGCTCCCGAAATAAACTACCGGATAATCTTTACTTCCGAACGGCATTTCATAAGCAAACTTCTTGGCTTCTTCGTCAGTCGCAAATTGTTTTTTGAAACAACCTAAACTTTTTACATATTCATCGCAAATGGCTGAAAAAGTCAGCATTTGTCTTTCACCCAGTTTCGGAAAGAATATTTCTCCGTTTTTACCCAAAATACATGCCAACATACAAATCTGACCACTTTCTTCAGGAGAAACAAAATAACGCTTCACATCATTGGGGGCTGCAAGAGGCTGCTTGTGCATGACACGATGAACCCAACCATCGGGCAAGGAACCGTTGGAAAAAGCGACATTGGCAAAACGGGCTGTAGTAACCTTAAATTTAGAAGTATAGGCCATAATCATGTCTTCCATGATGCGCTTGCTGGCTCCCATGATGTTAACAGGATTGGCTGCCTTGTCAGTAGAAACGCAAAAGAAATGTTTAGGTGGATAAACAGCCAGTAAATCCAACAGACGTTTGGCCTTAATATCGTTGTTTTCGATCAGCGCTTGAACAGAATATTTATCCTTTTCGCTACGTACATGCTTGTGAGCCGAGAAATTAGCAAAAATATCAAACCCTTTCTCTTCCATGAATATACGTTCGAAAATGGGATCAGCAAAGTTGAGCGTATATGTACGATATTCTTCCGGAATATACATGCCATAGGTAGAACGAAGATCACGGGTTAATTCAGCCAGTCCGTTTTCATTCAGATCAATAACGACCAGTTTGGAAGGACGGAAAGGCAAAACTGCCTTGATGAAGGAAGAGCCAATGGACCCAGCTCCTCCTACTACACACACACTTCTGTTTTCTATCTCTGCCCGAAGGGTTTCTTTGTTAGCTTCTATATCCTCGGCAAACATGCTTTGCTGCCTGTTTATCACATGGTCTGCAATAAACTGCTCAAGATTTATCATAAATTCTATATCATTTTAAGATTTGGCATGACAAAAGTACGCAAAATAATTATTACTCAGCCATATTTATGCTAATAATCCTACATCTTGTCACATTTTTTGTTAATCGGAAGAGGGGCACCTTGACACCCTGCCCCCTTATTATTCTAACATTTCCTCACGCGCGTGCAGGTGAAGCTTAACTTTCCTTCACACTTGTGTTAAACTTCACCTACACGCGCGCGAAGAAAAAGTTGGTTTTTCGGGATACCAAGCTGTCAAGCTGAGGTTGAGAGTGCGCCGGGGTATCTATGGCGCCAGCGCACTCTACCGAGATGGGCATCACTTGTTGAAACGTGCCTGGTAATCAGCTTCCAGACTGCGCAACAACTCGATGAGGAACTGCTCCAAAGGGAGAACCTTGCTTGTGCGACAAGCTTCCAGGTAGATGCGAAGGACGGCATAGTATCCGTAAAGTTTCGGATTTACCCCTTTTTTATCTGCTGATAGGTGGACTTCGACATGTGAGCCCTGGCTACTATGTCTTCATCACGTAACAGACGACCATCTACTTTGATAACACTTTGTAACTGTGCTATATAGCAACCTAAATTTGAATTATAATAATCTTCTGTCTTCATAATTGTTTTTTTTAGAGTTAATAATTATTTTAGGCGAGTGCGTAACAGCAATATCTAAAAAGTGTTTAAAATCTGTTATTTTTATGCTCCTACAGTACCGACATGTAAGTACTGGGGCGTTTGGCAGTTCCAAAAACTTTGTGCTCCTTTGCGCCAACGGAAGTGTGCGAAGAACTATCGGGACACGGCTTTCGTATTATTTTGTTTAACCAAGAATCAACAATGATTATGAAAAACATGATCATCAGCCTGTTTAACGGCTACTCCGGCACTCAGCCGACAGAGACAACCCTGGAAACCATCGTGGAAATGATCCGTAACGACGCCAGCACGGCGGAACACACCGAACGCCACCGCTACTACCGGCAGCAACACATGAATACTGCCGCCGCACGCGAGAAGGCTGCCTGCCCGTGTTTCGCTGTAGCTGTGCGCTTCGAAGGCGGAAAGCGGAAAGAACACATCGCCGGATATACCTTGCTGTGTCTGGCCGACTTTGACCATGTGCCCGAAGAGCGGATGGCCGAATGCCTGCAACTGATCCGGCAGGACGGGCATACCCTGATGGCGTACACCACCATGAGCGGCACGGGCATACGTGTCATCAGTCGCTACGAAAGGAAGGAGCCTTGTGCTACAAGATCGGACGAGGAACTGCACACCCTGGCTTTTGAGACGATGAACCGCCACTACCACGAACTGACTGGGCTGGAGGCCGACGCCAAATGCCGGAATCTTACCCGGCTGAGCGGACTGGCTCACGACCCGGAGGTGTTCTTCAATCCGGAAGCAATCCCCTTCGGCATACAGAAAGTGCGGCAAACGGCTTCGGCGAAGCTGACGGCGGGAAACAACCGGCTGAAACGGGCGGTGAAAGCTGCCGAGAAACAGCTGGCGGAAGAGGGCATCGCTTACGTGGAACATCATCACAACGAGTACATCATGCGGATGGGCTACCTGCTGAATGCCTACGGCGTGGACCGGACAATGGCCACACAGTGGGCCACGGAACGTTTCGCCGACTACGACGGCGATGTGGAGGGCATCTTTCACTCGTGTTACCGCCAGACGGACGAGTTTGGAACACGGCGTCTGCCTTCGAAGAAGAAGGAAGGAGGTGAAAGCGGCCGCGACTATGCCTCGGTGAAAGACATCGAGGAGTTTCTGACCGGTCAGGGGAAGTTCCGTAAAAACACCGTGACCGGAAAATGTGAGTTTGCTCCTGCTGAAAACCTGGTGTTTGCCGACCTGACGGACCGCGATGTGAACACCCTGTGGTGCCGCATGTGCAAGGAGAAGAAGGCGGTACGCATCGCCGACCTGCGGTCTGTGCTCCAGTCGGAGTTTGTGGAGCTGTTCAATCCTTTTCTGAACTACATGAGTCAGCTGCCTGCCTGGGACGGCCATACGGACTACATCGGGAAGCTGGCCGCACAGGTGCATGTGAAAGACGATCAGCAGTTGTTTGCCACTCTCTTCAAGAAATGGCTGGTGGCGATGATCGCTTCCTTGCTGAACGAGGAGGTGGTGAACCACGAAATTCTGGTACTCATCGGCCGTCAGGGCATTTACAAGACTACCTGGCTGAACAACCTGCTTCCGCCCGAGCTGCGGCGTTACTTCTACCTGAAGAGCAACAGCCGGAACATCTCGAAGGACGACATGCTGACCCTGGCAGAGTTTGCCATGGTGTGCCTGGAGGAACTGGACGAGATGGAGAACAAGGAGCTGAACCAGCTGAAGGCGCTTACCACCATGCGCCACGTGAACGAACGGGCGGCATATGCTCACTTCAAGGAGGTGAGACCGCACATTGCCAGTTTCTGCGGCACCAGCAACAACCCGCACTTCCTGACCGACCTGAGTGGAAACCGTCGCTGGATGCCTTTCGAAGTAGAGAGCATCGACAGCCCGTTTGACCATCCGGTGGATTACGAGGGTGTGTATGCCCAGGCTTTCGCGCTGGCTACCGGCGATTTCCAGTACTGGCTGAGTACGGAAGAGATGGTGACGCTGAATCAACATAACAAGCTGTTTGAAGTGCCCTGCCTGGAACAGGAGCTGATACTGACGCACTACCGCCGCCCCCTGGAAGGAGAAGAGTGCATCTTCGTGACCAACGCCCAGATCCTGGCCCGCATCAATGCCGGCTTGCGGCATAAGCTGAATCCCGTAAAAATCGGCATGGTAATGAAGCAGGAAGGCTTCAAAAGCGTACGTGTCGGAGGAAAACGGGGCTATCTGGTGATAGAGCTGTCCGGGGACGAGATCTACAGGAACCAGCAGGCGTTGGGGAGGTATTTGTAACAGGTGGGGGCCTCACCCCATCCCCTCTCCAAAAGAGAGGGGGGAAGGGTTAAGGAGTTAAGCCGATACCTAAAATAATTGATAATTGATAATTGAAAATGGATAATGAATTTTCAATTCGCATTTGTAAGACTTGGGTCAACTTATAATCTAAAGGGAGCAAAGCGATAGAGTCTTGTAAGTACGGATACGGTAAACGTGACGGTCGCACACTTCAAAATCACGCTGTAAACGCTGTGCCAATTCTTCCTTACGCTTAATCATGCCAACAACACTCCTTTCTCCAAAGCTTCGCGCACCACTTCGTTATCTTCATAGTCGCCAATGACATCGATTTTACGTTCGCCCAATAAATACTTCAAACGGGCTATCAGACGAATACGTGCCAATGCACCCTGTTCCTTTCCGGCGCTACGAATCAACAAGTCAATATCACCCCCACGCTTCGTATCGTCAAGACGCGAACCGAATAAATATACCTTCACCCGGCTTCCATAAATCTCGCGAGCCGCCTGAAGGATAGTTTTTATTTCATTGCTGTTCAACCTCATGATGCAAATGTAACGATTTCTATGGGAATAAACAAAAAATCACTTCCTCCTTGACATCCTGTCCCCTTATTATTCTAACTTTCCTCAGAGGGAGAGAAGTTAAGAACTTAAGGAGTTAAGCCGATAGATAGACTACTCTAAACGCTCAACCCTAAGCCCTTAACTATTAATTTTCAACTTTTAATTTTTAATTCCAACCACCCTTAACTATAAACCCTAAACCTTAAACACTAAACCCTAAACCTTACACTTTCGCTTGCTAAAGTCCCTCTTTACGGAGCTAAAGTGGATGTTTAGGGGGGCTAAAGTGGGTCTTTGGGGAAGGGATTATCACGGACAACTATTTTTCATTCAATCGGATCAAGCGTCGGATCATCCTATCCAAGCTGTCTGAATTAGCTCGTGCTTTCTCTACATCCCATTCATTTTCTATGAAAGGAACTAAAGCCGTATTATATTCTTTTCCTTTGCACCGCCTGCCTTGCGAACCAATCTGTGCTTTTATTTCATCCTTAGACGACTGTAATGCCAGGTTGTGCGTCAGATAATAGGAAGCTTTCAAGGGTAACTGCATTTCTCTCCGTTTTACACTTCCTCCCTGCTTTTGCAGGGCCGATGTCGGCATACGTTCTTTATCGACTCCCAAGAAGTTGGAAAAGCAATCCTGATCTGCCAGAAGCCAGGCTTCGGCTTCATCGACCGCCACATTCACAATGAAATCTTCATTTTGTTCAATTCCCTCCAACAAGTTGCTCTTTGCTACAGGTGCACAATCTTCCGTATCCAAATCGGTCAGCAAAACAACAGGCGTATGCACTGCCAGACGATTGAAATTAGCAATTTTATTTTTAATTTCGCTCCCTCGGGCCGGAAGTTCCCCTTTCACTGTCAATTCGGGAGTATATACAGCCATTATTTTCCGGATGATGGCCTTTGTTACTTCATCCTCACCAACCAGATATATTTCCCTCATATTCAGTCCAAACTAACATTGCCAATATTTTGTAAATTGTCCGGCCTTGTTGCAGGCAACACTGCATCGGCCATAGACAATCCGGCATCCAGAACTTCCTTGACTTCGTCTATCTTATCAACCGTTTTCGCCAATGTTCCTTCATCGCTGTTCAACAGCAGAACCACTTCTGTTTCATCAATGCCTTCATTGGACAAAATATCATAACTGTGAGTAGTTACAATTATCTGTCTCGGCCTATGCCGCTGCATCCGTGCTATAAATTCCGGCAACTGAGCCACCACACCGGGATGCAGATTAATTTCGGGTTCCTCCAATAAAGCGATTCCCTTACCTGCCAATATGGAGAACAGAAGTCCTATCAATCGCAATGTACCATCCGAGAACTGTGCTTCAGTCTGCTTACTTCCTTGAGCTCTCCAATGTAAATACTTGGCTTCCAAATGGTAAAACCCATTTTCATCTTTTACAAAACTCAGGTTATCTAATTGTGGAACAGCACATTTCAACACTTCGTTCACCTTTCTTAGATAACTGTTGCGTGTAGCTTCGTTCAACTTGCTCAGTTCCGACAAAAAATTCCTGCCATAATAATCTTCTTTTGTCTCCGGTGCCAAACTCGACTCCCTTACCATTTGCGGAACGATATTTAAATATTCAATGTCTGCCAATGCATTCCTCAGTTCCAGGAATTGCTGACTGGTTACCGCTTGCTCCAGATGCGTATATTTCAGCGTATCATCTGTTTCATTCTCCGAATTTTCTGTTCTGTCCAACAAACATCGGTTCTCTGTCAGCAGCCACACACTCTCTCTGTTGACTGTAACCTCATTCTTCCGAATTCCGCCTCCCGTATGTTTGAAATTCAATGTATATTTCCACTTATCAGGGGCATCCGACTTCTCGCGCAGTGTAACTTCTATTTCTATATCTGTCCGAACCCGTGCAGCCAAACATCTTATTTTTGTAATGCCACCCCTGCTTTCTACTGCAGTTTGTAATCCTCCTCCTTTTTTAACAATATCCCGCAAAAAACGAAGTGCATCCAAAAAATTAGATTTGCCCGTCGCATTTGCTCCAACAATGAAACAGCGTTCCGCCAATGCAACAGAACAATTCTGAAAATTTTTCCAATTATGTAGTTTTATGTACGAAATGACCATAATATTATACGTAAATGTGTTTATACAGGTTACTTTGTAATCGCATGATGCAAAAGAAACATTTTTTTCACTAATAAACAAGGGGTTCCCTCGGCTTTATCTTTTTATCACCACGGAAGACACAAGGATATTTCACTACGGATTATTCACGGATCCAAATTATTGGTGCGTGGGGGACGCAGACGCAAAATTTTGCGTCTCTACGAGGGTCGGCATCTCTCAACGCTAAACCCTCAACTCTAAACCTTAAACCCTAAACCCTCAACGCTACTCCCTCAACCATTATCATGAATGAGATTCACTGGCACGTAATTCTGACACCAATTCATCAACAATATATAAATCACCCATCAGATAAAGATAATCATCAGCATTGTGCAATCGGAGACTTGTTTCCGAACTATAGAACAAATCTAATGCACGTTCTGGAGAAATGTTCAGTCGCTTGGCAATAAGTGTCACCACACGCCCGACTTTATTCCACATTAAAATATCACTTAACATATAGGTTATAGTTTAGCTTCGTTAATTTTTCAATTCGCAAGCTCAAGTTGCAGTTGACGAGTAACAAGTTGACGAGTTGACAAGGGATTTGTACCGAACTGCTTTAAACGACACTTTATCAAACAGCGCATTCAGGCCTTGCAAACTTGTTGACT
Source organism: Bacteroides ndongoniae (assembly GCF_900108345.1). Taxonomy (GTDB): domain Bacteria; phylum Bacteroidota; class Bacteroidia; order Bacteroidales; family Bacteroidaceae; genus Bacteroides; species Bacteroides ndongoniae. The sequence continues at coordinate 574,061 of NZ_FNVV01000014.1, forward strand.
GAATCCTTGTCAACTAATAAGTTGAGCACTTGAGAATTAAAAATCGTCGAAGTCAAAATTGAATCTGTTAATTTATTTATCCCTTTTATTTTTTCATCTATAGCAATAAGAGTGATATGTATCTCTGCTTTTGGAGTGCTCAATTATCTACTGCACTGTTTCACGATGGGTTACACGGATCAGATTATTGGTGCGTGAGGGACGCAGACGTAACATTTTGCGTCTCTACGAAGGTCGGCATCGCTCAACCCTAAACCCTAAACTCTCAACCCTAAACCCTCAACCTTACGGTTCCCCAATCGCCTCCACGATCATGCGGACGTGGACGGGCATATAGACGCGGCTGCGAGGGTGCATGCCGGCAGCATTGAGACGTTCGCGCAGGTTGGGATAATAGTTGATCCAGCCCTGCAGTTTGCGGTGGGCTACCTGCGGATTGAGATCGGGGAAATAGCACTGGGCCAATTCGGTGCGGCCGTATGAACGGATGGTAAAGTTCTCCATAGTCTTTTCGGTTTTTCTATCTTTCGTCCGTAAAGATACTGAAAATCAGTGAGAATACCATACATGTGCCTTACTTTAATCAACTATAATCAACCACAATCAACTGTAACCGATATTTACGGATTTTCAGCAATCGCGGTGATGTATCTTTGTAGTGTTCACCACAAGGGAACTCTTATTTATTAACTTTTAATTTTTCAATTATCTATGATTACCTACAAAAAAATCCAAATCGTGGGCGAGAACCATCCTTGCAATGGATTGTGGTACGCACGCCCGGTGATCAGCGAAACGCTGGACATTGAAGCCTTGTCGAAACACATGTCGAAGCACAACACGCCATTCTCGCCCGGTGTGATCAAGGGGGTACTGGCCGACATGGTGACTTGCATCAAGGAGCTGATTCTGGACGGCAAAAACGTGAAACTGGACGACCTTGCCATCTTCTCGGTGGGCATCGTCAGTGACCACGGCGCCGCCTCGGCTCAGGAATTCAAGGTGGCGGACCACGTGAAGGGCCTGAAGCTGCGTGCCCGCGCTACCGGCGAGCTGAGCAATGCCCGCATCAACCTGGAAGCTACACTGCGCGAACTGACTCCCTACTCCATTGAAGGTGGCGGAAACTCCGGAGGTGGCGGAGGAAGCACCGTGACCGATCCGGATGAGGGAGGCGGTGGCGAAGATCCGTTAGGATAAACTGCTACGGGTGGCTGACTTATTTTACTCAAGTTTCGGATTTACCGAATTGAAAATCGGCGAAGCCAAACTTGAAGAAGTTAAAGAAGTTAGAAGGAGTTATCGCCCGCCAAGGTGGGCTAGGAGTTAAAGCCAATAGATTAAGTGTATGGCCTGTATCCTTTTCACAAAGGTATTGGCTTAACTCCTTAACTTCTTAACTCCTCAACTACAACCGATTAATAAACTTGCAAAACTTAAATCATTAACCATTAATCATTCATCATTATCATGAGCAATTCCAATTCGAAAAAGTCGTCGGTCTGGGGCATTGTGCTTAAGGCCATTGTGGCTGTGGCAACCGCCCTGGCCGGAGTGTTTGGCATCACATCGTGCATGGGGCGATGAGAACTGTTACGCTAATTATCGTTCATTGCTCTGCCACCCCCGAGGGGCAGAGCTTTGATTTTGAGCAATGTCGCCGAGATCACATCCGACACCGGGGCTTCCGCGACATCGGGTATCACTTCTACATCACCCGCGACGGAGAGATTCACCGGGGCAGACCGATCGAGCAAATCGGGGCTCACTGCCAGCATCACAACCGGCACAGTGTCGGCATCTGCTACGAAGGCGGACTGGACCGCAACCGGCAACCTTGTGACACCCGTACGCTGGAGCAGAAGGCCAGCCTGCTGGCGCTGATACGTGAACTGAAAAAACTGTTTCCGAATGCTTTAGTCGTAGGACACCGAGATTTGAACCCTATGAAAGCTTGTCCATGCTTCGATGCCGTTGCTGAATACAGGTGAAGGTGGGTTTAGGGTTGAGGGATGAGGGTTTAGGGATGAGGGTTTAGGGTTGAGGGTTGAGAGTCGAAGGTTAAAGTCGACTATTTCCAAAAGCTTTAGAGGGTGTGTCAGAACTAAAAGTAACTGATATCTTGTATCTTGTTGTTTTTAGGCACGGATTACACGGAATTTCGCGGATGATTATTCTTCTATCTCTGCGTTTTTCCGCGTAATCCGTGCCTAAAACACACTTTCACTGTAGTATATAAAAACCGGAAACTTCAATTAGAATTTCTTTCCAAAAACGATGTAAATGAATGTCTTGGCCAAAATTTTAAAGTCGAACCACCAAGAACGGTGTTCTAAATAAAAAAGGTCGTAACGGAGGCGACGAAGCATCTTATCGATGGTATCGGTATAGCCATTGTACAACGTTGCATAGGAAGTAACCCCCGGACGAATCTGGAACAGATAACGGTAACGGGGATCGCGCTCCATAATCTGCTTGATATAAAACTCACGTTCAGGACGCGGACCTATGAAAGCCATCTGGCCGCAGAAAACATTCCAAAGCTGGGGAAGTTCATCGAGGTGGTGATCGCGGAGGAATTTGCCTACCTTCGTCATACGGTCATCCTGTTCGCCGGCATAAAGCGCGGGGCCATTCTTTTCGGCATCCACCTTCATGCTACGGAACTTATATATATAGAAAGGACGACCAAAACGCCCGATTCGTTCCTGCTTGAAAATGGCGGGACCGCCGTCTTCCCTCTTGACTGCTATATAACAGATCAGGAAAAGAGGTGAGAAAACAATCAGAGCAACCAAAGCTACCAAACAATCCGCAATGCGTTTCACATTGCGTTCCAATCCATTCATTCCATCAGAAATATAATGGTCATCTTTCTCGATGTGTTCAAGATCAATGTCTATCATAGTCTCTATTTATTTTCAATACACAAAACAATCTAATTTTCTAAAAACTCTTAATCAATTTCTGTCCATATCCTCTTCATCGCTTCAAGTCTGATGTCCCAGCACCCGGTCGTAATCGTCGAGAAAACGAAGAAGGCGTTGTTTGCTCTTCTTGAGCTGCGGCTCGCGTCGCCAAGGGTCAATCAGCGCGTGGGCACGGTCGTAATAGATACTGCTGTCGGTGCAACCGTAAAGGGTGACAAGCAACAGTGCCTGCGACTGCTCGGCCTTGACCAAAGGCAGAAAGGCTGAAACGGCAGCCAACAGCTGACGGCACTCGTCGCGTTGTCCCAAAACAGTGCGTGCACACAACAACAAACAGTAGAGCTTGCTGCGCAGTATGTCGGTATCCATCTGCAATTCGGCATACTGACGTAATACGTCGTCGGCCAGGGCACGGTCGGCATCGGTCACTCCTGCGGGAGTGTGATAGCGGCACACGGCATCGTGCAGACCTGTAAAAAGGCGGTCGTTGTCGAGGCGGGTATAGACGTGCTTGCCGGTGGTGTTCAGCGCGATGACTTCGTACTGGCCCGGTTGCACGTGCAGCAGGGGTACCCACATCCATTGGTCGACACAGACCACAATCTCTTTACGTCCGGCGCCCGGCTGGATAACGACTTCGGCTTCTACTCCCTGAAAACGTCCTTCGGTGATGCGAACGCGGTCGCCCTTACGCAACTGCCCGGCCTGAGGGACGTAAAGAGGAAGCACATCGCTATAGGAGCGTGCCACCCATTTCAGATTGGCCATGGCTGCATCGGACAGATAGGGATAATGGCTTCCCTCGCGGTCGCGAACACGGGGCAGGAAATTGTACAGGGGGAATTGGCGTTTCAGGCGAAATACTTCGACTTCGGAAGCATGAACAAACACATAATTGTACAGCAGGGGACGCTCGGTGTTGACCAGCTTGCCTCCGGACTCTTTCACTTCGACATAGGAAGGAGCAAAAAAGTCGAACAAAGTACCACCTTCGCGAATACGGCGATTCAGCTCGGTCTGCAACCCTTGCGCAGGTCCCCGATGACAGGACGGCAAGGAAAGCACGTACCAGCGAACCTGATGACCGTTGCGGACTCCCTCCAGCATTCCGGCATCGACCGTACCAGCGTTTAATTCATTCATAGTCAAATCTCGGCCATATCAGTATGTATTATAACAAACTGAAATACAATAGCTTACTATTTAAAATCCGTACATTACTGAAAATTTCAAGTCTTTCTGTCCTTTCACAACCGGGACAAACAGCACGGATGGAATCTTCAGTTTTTATACCTTTCCCAATTTACAAATATCTATCAGTAAGAGAACGCAACGGAAGCTCAAATACTGCATGGACCGGCAAGAAAAAGAATTATTTTTTTCAATGTCGTCCGGCTGCGTCCGAAATGGACCAATATGAACTACCGAAGCCCGTCTTACGGGTTGCAAAGATGCACATTATTTTATTAACGAGCAACTAAAACAGGAGGTAAATTCGAATTTTTTTTTAACAAGGGCAAGGAAGAAGACAGATGTTCACCACAGAAAACACGGAGTAGCACGGAAGGCACTGATTTTCAGGAAGGATTACACGAATTGACAGAAACAGGGAAACGGTATGGCGTTATCTGAATTGCATGTGTGTCATTTTGTCACAAACAACCGAATTTACTTACGTTTAACTTCGTTGGTTTTCAATTCGCAAGTACTCAACTTATTAGTTGACAAGGCTTCAGTTAACAAGTCTGCTAGGCTGGAACTCCCTGTTTGATAAAGTGCCTCTTGAAACGGCTCGCTACAAACGCCTTGTTAACCCGTCAACTTGTTGCTTGTCAACTGAAACCTGAGCTTACGACATCATCGCCTATGCAGTTCGGTAAGATCGAAACTTGAGTGATAAAAAAATACCCTGCCTATTGTTATTGAGATAATTAGTGGTATCTTCGCATGTAGAAAACATATACTGTCAATTATGAAATACCTCAATCCGAAAGCCGACCTCACTTTCAAGAAAGTGTTCGGCGAACACCCCGACTTAGTAATCAGCTTCCTGAATGCACTGTTACCATTTAAAGATGCCGACGAGGAAATCACCTGGGTAGAATACCTTAATCCTGAGCTGGTACCTTTGAACCCGCTTCGCAAAGATAGTATTGTTGACGTACGTTGCCGTGATCACATGGGCCGTCAGTTCATCGTAGAAATGCAAATGATGTGGACTTCGGCTTACAAGCAACGCGTACTGTTCAATGCTTCTAAAGCTTACGTCAGCCAGTTGGACAAGGGAGGTGATTACGAAATATTACAGCCTGTGTATTCGCTTAATCTGGTGAATGACACTTTTTCGGAAAGTGAAGAATTTTATCATGATTTTCAAATTGTAGAATCGGCCGAAACCAAAGAGGTGATTGAAGGGTTGCGCTTCATCTTCATTGAACTCCCTAAGTTTACACCCCACAGTTATAGCGATAAGAAGATGCAGGTTCTCTGGTTGCGCTATTTGACGGAAATTAACGAGAAAACTCGTGAAGTGCCGCAAGAACTAATGAATAACCCCGAAATATGCAAAGCTGTCAGCCAACTGGAAGAGTCAGCTTTCTCAGAAGCACAATTGCTTGGTTATGAAAAATTTTGGGATATCATCAGCACCGCGAAGATGCACATCAGTAGTGCCACAAGAGAAGGAAGAGAGAAAGGTTTTAAGGAAGGTATGGAACAAGGCATAGAGAAAGGTATAGAGAAAGGCATAGAGAAAGGCATAGAGAAAGGCATAGAGAAAGGCATAGAGAAAGGCATAGAGAAAGGCATAGAAAAGGAACGCATAAGGAATGCCACTGCCATGAAACATGCAGGCATTCCGACGAAAACAATTGCTCAAATTACAGGGCTTACAGAAAAAGAAGTTGAAGCATTGTAATGAAAGTTTTGCATATTTATTAGAGGGTGTGTCAGATACCATTACTTAGGTTTGACACACCCTCGTTTTTATAGAAAAACGTATTATCTTCGCAATAGCGAAACAGCCATTTCCGAAATGGGCGTTTCGGAAACATAAAAAGAAAGGAGCAAAGATAGAAAAAGGTGAGCGCAGAGACAAATGAAAACTAAAGTTTTCAATTTGGCTATGCCGAACCGCATCCTATCTTATCCAAAGATATAAAATATCCTGCAAAGGGCTGTCTATGGACGATATGTAGTTTTTTTGCCGCAAAAAAATGGAGCCGATTGTTTTCAGCTACCGCATTTTTTATCTACCTTTACACTCTCGGAAAATAAGAATTGGAGTCCCGTAAAGTAACTTACCCGTACGGGACCTATCAAAAAAAGTATTCAACAATATGGAAAACAGAAGTTTAGTGACCATTGCCGAACACAGCAGAGAGAAAATTCTCTACATGCTTGAGATGGCAAAACAGTTTGAAGAACGTCCGAACCGACACCTGCTGGACGGAAAAGTCGTAGCAACCCTATTTTTCGAGCCTTCTACACGTACACGGCTCAGCTTTGAGACGGCTGCCAACCGGCTGGGAGCACGCGTCATCGGATTCAGCGACCCGAAAGCGACCAGTTCATCGAAAGGTGAAACACTGAAGGATACCATCAAGATGGTGAGCAACTATGCAGACATCATCGTGATGAGACATTATCTGGAGGGAGCTGCCCGATATGCCAGCGAGGTGACCAACGTGCCCATCGTGAATGCAGGAGACGGTGCCAACCAGCATCCTTCGCAGACGATGCTCGACCTGTACTCGATCTACAAGACGCAGGGAACACTGGAAAACCTGAACATCTTCCTGGTGGGTGACCTGAAATACGGACGTACCGTACACTCGCTGCTGATGGCCATGAGACACTTTAACCCGACTTTCCACTTCATCGCACCCGATGAGCTGAAGATGCCGGAAGAATACAAAATATACTGCTGCGAACACGGTATAAAATATGTGGAACATACCGACTTCACGGAAGAGACGATAGCAGATGCCGACATCCTGTACATGACACGCGTACAGCGGGAACGTTTCACGGATCTGATGGAGTACGAACGGGTGAAGAACGTATACATCCTGCGCAACAAGATGCTGGAACATACGCGTCCGAACCTGCGCATCCTGCACCCCCTGCCCCGCGTGAACGAAATTGCCTACGACGTGGACGACAATCCGAAGGCTTATTACTTCCAGCAGGCACAGAACGGACTGTATGCCCGTGAAGCGATCCTGTGCGACGTGCTGGGCATCACGCTGGAGGAAGTGAAAATGGAGAATGAATAATGGGAAATCAGTGAATAATTTCCATTGCCAATCCCCCAATTATCAATTTTCAATTATCAATTTTCAATTAAAAAAATGAACGATAAGAAAGAACTGCAGGTGGCCGCTTTGGAGAACGGCACTGTAATCGACCATATTCCTTCCGAGAAGCTGTTTACCGTGGTGTCGCTGCTGGGACTGGAACATATGAACAACAACATTACCATCGGATTCAACCTGAACAGCAAGAAACTGGGTAAGAAAGGCATTATCAAGATTGCCGACAAATTCTTCTGCGACGACGAGATAAACCGTATCGCCGTGGTGGCTCCGAACGTGAAACTGAACATCATCCGCAACTACGAAGTGGTGGAGAAACGGGAAGTGTGTCTGCCCGACGAACTGCACGGCATCGTGAAATGTGCCAATCCGAAATGCATCACCAACAACGAGCCGATGCCTACCCGCTTCCACGTGATAGACAAGGAGCATTGCGTCATCAAATGCCACTATTGCGAGAAGGAACAGAAGAGAGAGGAAATTGAGATTATTTAATTAATGGAGAATGGAGAATTGATAATGAATAATGACGATAGAAGACAAAGAATCAACGTTGTCGAAGAAAGGAGTTATCAATTCTCCATCCGTATCATCAATTTATACAAGTATTTGGATGAAAACAAGAGGATATACGACATTGCCCGTCAGTTGTTGAGAAGCGGTACAGCCATCGGTGCGCTCATCAAAGAAGCTGTTCACGCACAAAGTAAAGCTGACTTCCTGAACAAGATGAATGTCGCCTTGAAAGAAGCAAACGAAACAATTTATTGGCTTTCATTGCTACACGATACCAATTACTTGAAAGATAATGAGTTCTTATCCATAAACAATGATTGTGAAGAACTCCTCAAATTGTTAATCAGTATCGTAAAAACAACAAAAAATAACCTCAACCACTAATTATCAATTATCAATTCTCCATTATCAATTATCAATTATCAATTAAATAAAATGAAAGAAGACTGGAAACCGGGGACGATGATCTATCCGCTGCCGGCTGTGCTGGTGAGCTGCGGAAGCTGTCCCGAAGAATACAACATACTGACAGTGGCATGGACGGGGACCATCTGTTCGAACCCGCCGATGTGCTACATTTCGGTACGGCCGGAACGGTACTCGTACGACATCATCAAGCGGAACATGGAGTTTGTGATCAACCTGACCACCAAGGACATGGCACGGGCTACCGACTGGTGTGGCGTGCGTTCGGGCAGGGATTACAACAAATTCGAGGAAATGCACCTGACACCGGGAAAATGTACGGTTGTGAAGGCTCCCCTGATCGAAGAATCGCCGCTGTGCATCGAATGCCGGGTGAAAGAAATCGTGTCGCTGGGGTCGCACGACATGTTCGTGGCAGACGTGGTGAACGTACGGGCGGAAACAAACCACCTGAACCCGGAAACGGGAAAACTGGAACTGGCCGAGACAAATCCGCTGGTGTATGTGCATGGCGGATACTATGAACTGGGAGATAAGATAGGAAAATTCGGCTGGTCGGTAGAAAAGAAGAAAAAATGAAACGAAGATTTTGGCACTGCTGTATGCTGCTCTGCGCATGTCTGTTCCCGGCAGGAATGTGGGGACAGGATCTGGTTGTGCCCGGAACTCCGGAAACGGAGGAGGTGAAGGAAAAGCCCGAGCACGACCATACGGTGAACTTTGGCGCGAAGGGCGGATTTACTTCTTCCCTGTTCCTGGTGCCGCACCTGAACGTGAACGGTGTCAGCATCCAGGAGATACAGAACAATTACCGGATAGGCTACTTCGGGTCGCTGTTTATGCGCATCAACTTCGGGAAGCATTTCCTGCAACCGGAAGTATCGTACACGGTGAACAGCTGCGACATCAGCTTCGACAAACCGTTGCCGGAAGGCAGCAATGCCAATGACATCCCGGAAAAGGCCTCCATCGCATCGACGATACACAGTGTGGACGTCCCGGTGATATACGGCTACAACATCATCAAGGAGGGGCCGTACAGCCTGGCCATTTTCGGAGGGCCCAAGATACGTTTCATGCTGCAGAAGCAGAGCGATATCACTTTCGAGAACTTTGACCAGACCGACATACACGAGACTTTGCGCCCACTGAACCTTTGTGCCACACTGGGTGTGGCGGTAACCATCTCGCGTATCTTCTTCGACTTCCGGTACGACGTCGGACTGCACAACATGTCGAAGCAGATTGAATATACCGTTCCTCCCGTTGAAGGAATGCCCGGAACAGTAGAGCCAGACAAAGGCATCTACTTCCACCGCAAAGACAACGTGATGAGCTTCTCGCTGGGGGTGTTCTTCTGAAGGGGGGGATGAGATTTCGCTTATGAGCCTACGGGTTAAAGGGTTAAATACTTAAAAACAAAAAAACTTACTTTGTTATGAGACTGACGATACGTAACTTCGGACCTATCAGGGAGGCAGAGATGGACTTCGGCGATTTGACTTTTCTGATCGGACCTCAGGCTAGTGGCAAAAGTCTGTCATTGGAGTTACTAAAACTAATCATAGACCAGCAACATATTATTTCCACACTCAGAAATTATAATTATATACTGAACAAAAAGGATGCGACCAATTTGCTGGAAGGATATTTCGGTGAAGGACTGTCGCAATTGTTCAAGAAAGATACGGAAATAACTTCTGATGGGAAAAATTTTTCCCCCAGGACATTGCTGGATACACTCGCCCAGCAAAAGGCATCGGAAATGCCTAAGGAATCTGTATTCTATATTCCTGCCCAAAGAATATTGAGTATCGCAGACGGACGTCCTAAAAACTTCATGGAATTTGATTGGGATACGCCGTATGTCTTAAGAAGATTCAGCGAAACACTCCGAGTATTCATGCAGGGAGGACTGGGAAACCCAGATATTATTTTCCCCATGAGAAACAGGCTGAAAGGAGCGGTGAGAAATTCGATTACACAGACCATCTTTCATAACGGAAAAGTAATCATAGACCAAGCAGGCAACCAACGGAAGATGAAACTGGAAATTGATGACATGAAAATACCATTTATGGCCTGGAGTGCAGGACAAAAGGAATTCATGCCGTTATTGCTAGGCATCTATTGTTTGTCCGGTCCTCCTACACAGGTAGTAAACAGAGAGGATTATGAATGGGTAATTATTGAAGAACCAGAAATGGGATTGCACCCACAGGCCATCCAGTCGGTATTGCTGGAGATCATCGAATTGATAAAAAACGGATATAAGGTTATCGTATCGACACACTCTACCACATTTCCAGAGTTTGTATGGGCTTTCAACAATCTTCAGAATTTACCGGAAGAAGACTTTAAAACGGCGATGAGCGAGATATTCGGTATCTCTATGCACTCGACTGCAGCCAACCTGTTTGATAACCTGAAAGGTAAAAATATCAAGACATTCTATTCGGGCAAGCAAACAAACTCTCAAGGAGTGACCTTTGCAGATATATCTACCCTGGACGCACTGAGCAATGATGCAGATGTAGCTGAATGGGGAGGACTGTCCAGCTTTGCCGGCAAATCATCAGAGATCGTCAGTCGCTATGGAGAATAAAACTATTAAAAGTCAAACTGACAATGCTTTTAGAAAAGCTGTTGAGAACACTCCCGAAGTATGCGGAGGGTACAGAGCCGGACTGCAGGCATTGAAAGAAGGAGAAAGCCAACTGATAGCCGTAAATAACACACGACTATTGGAAGGGAGTGTGGACATTGATGCGTGTACACTGAAGAATCATCCTAACGAAGCACGCTGGGACTATGCCATCGGATATGAAAGTAAGGCCTATTTCGTTGAAATTCATCCGGCTGATACTAGTAATGTAAACGAAGTGATCAAGAAAGCAGAATGGCTGAAACAATGGTTAAAAACAAAAGCGCCGAACCTGAAAGCACTGGCTCCAAACCATACTTATTATTGGATTCCGTCAGGAAGATGCAACATTCTGAAAAATTCACCTCAATATAAACGATTGGCACAAAGTAACGTATTGCTGATAAGCAGGTTCAGAATGCCTGTAAAAGATTGAATCCGGGGAATCCAAACTGATTTCACCTCTGTGAAACCCTGTGTTCTCTGTGGTAAAAACAAGTATACGCCCATCTGTACCGTCCGTATCTGAAAAATATTCTCTGCAACCGAAAAAACGGGGTCCTGCTTTGCGAAACTTAATTTATTTGCCTACTTTTGCGAACCTATAGCAAACAAATGCGGATTTATCAATTTATCTTATAAGAAATGAAAAGAGACGATTTGATTTTCGACATTATCGAAAAAGAACATCAACGCCAGCTGAAAGGCATTGAACTGATTGCATCAGAGAACTTTGTAAGTGACGAAGTGATGCAGGCAATGGGATCCTGCCTGACCAACAAGTATGCGGAAGGATACCCCGGTAAGCGTTACTACGGAGGCTGCGAGGTAGTAGACCAGAGCGAACAGATTGCCATCGACCGTATCAAGAAGATCTTCGGTGCAGAATGGGCCAATGTACAACCGCACTCAGGCGCACAGGCCAATGCTGCCGTTTTCCTGGCCGTACTGAATCCGGGAGACAAATTCATGGGTCTGAACCTGGCACACGGCGGTCACCTGTCACACGGTTCGCTGGTGAATACTTCGGGAATCATCTATCATCCCTGCGAATACAACCTGAATAAAGAAACCGGACGTGTAGACTACGACCAGATGGAAGAAGTGGCTCTGCGCGAAAAACCGAAAATGATTATCGGTGGTGGTTCGGCTTACTCACGTGAATGGGACTACAAGCGCATGCGTGAAATTGCCGACAAGGTAGGCGCTATCCTGATGATCGACATGGCTCACCCTGCCGGTCTGATTGCTGCCGGACTGCTGGACAACCCGGTGAAGTATGCACACATCGTGACTTCGACAACTCATAAGACCCTGCGCGGTCCGCGTGGAGGTATCATCCTGATGGGAAAGGACTTCCCCAACCCTTGGGGCAAGACAACGCCGAAGGGTGAAATCAAGATGATGTCGCAGCTGCTTGACTCAGCCGTATTCCCTGGTATTCAGGGAGGCCCGCTGGAGCATGTCATCGCTGCCAAGGCTGTAGCTTTCGGTGAGATTCTGCAACCCGAATGGAAAGAATATGCTACACAGGTGAAGAAGAATGCCGCCGTACTGGCACAGGCTTTGATCGACCGTGGATTTACCATCGTAAGCGGCGGTACGGACAACCACTCCATGCTGGTAGACCTGCGTTCGAAATATCCTGACCTGACCGGTAAGGTAGCAGAAAAGGCACTGGTTTCGGCCGACATCACCGTGAACAAGAACATGGTGCCGTTCGACAGCCGTTCGGCCTTCCAGACTTCGGGTATCCGTCTGGGTACACCGGCCATCACTACACGCGGTGCCAAGGAAGACCTGATGCTGGAAATCGCAGAAATGATCGAAACAGTATTGTCGAACGTGGACAACGAAGAGGTAATCGCCAAGGTTCGTGCCCGCGTAAACGAGACGATGAAGAATTATCCGATCTTTGCTTATTGATTGAAGTAGGCTTATAACGTATCATAAAAATCCGTGTAATCTGTGTGTGATCTGTGGTGAAAGCCATCGGAGACGCGGATTGCACGGATTTTTTATGTTTTGACAGAAAGTAAAATTTGTCCGTCCAAATACAGACTATAATCAAAATTATTGTAACTTTAGCCCGATAATACGTTGCAGATATGATTTTTAAAGAAGTTGAAATTAATAATTTCAGGGGGATCAAGCATCTTTTTCTGCCTAACTTAAAGCAGGTCAATCTGCTGGTAGGCAAGAACAACTGCGGAAAGTCGAGTGTGCTTGACGCACTGTTCCTGCTGTCCGGCTTTTCAAATCCTCTCCTGATTTTGAGAATCAACCAGTTCAGGGATTACGATTCTTTCGCTCAGGAAGATATCAGCCTGAACTTCTACAATATGGCATCGGAAAATCATATTCTGATACAGGGACAAAAACAAGACGGTACTGTAAGGACACTGGAAATAGCTCCTATCATCTCAGAGTCTGCGCGCATCGTGATATCGGGAGAACAGATTTCGACACAGGCCCTTTCGAATCAGGAAGCGAATATCACTACCGGACTATCCATGAACTTCAGCTATACCCTAACAAATGGAGAAACGATAAGCGACCGCTCGGCCATCCTTATTGACCCTAAAGAAAAAGGGGGAAACGTCCGGATAGAAACGTCGAAACAATACAAGGAAACACTGTCGGGAGTTTACATCAATTCGAAATTCGCATTCAGCATCGCCGTCGAAAACCTGACACGCATCATTGAAGCGAAACAAGAGCCGGTCATCGTAGAGATACTACAGCACGTAGAGCCCAAAATAAAATCCATTCATGTACTGAAATCGGGAGTCAGCGTAGACATCGGACTAAACAGATTGGTTCCTATCAACATGTTAGGAGATGGGATAAGAAAATTACTGGCGATTATCACTTCACTTTATGGCTGCAAAGAAGGGATTATCTTTATTGATGAAATAGATAACGGCATGCATTTCTCTTCATTGGCTTCGCTATGGAAAGCAATCCTGAAAACCGCCCGAATGCTCGACGTACAGGTATTTGCTACTACACACAATATCGAATCACTCCAGGCGCTCAATAAGATACTGAGTGAAATCGATGACAAAGAAATGCAGGATGAAATCATGTGCTATTCCTTAAGGCATCTGCCAACAGATGAAATGAAGGCCTATGAATATCCTTATGAGAAATTTCAATATGTCATTAATCAAGAAATTGAAATAAGATGATCAGAATCTTTGTCGAAGGGAGAGATGCACAGTTTTTAGAGAAATACCTTGTTTTTCTCTGGGGAGAAAACCGGGAAAGGTGGGAAATTCTGCAAACCAAATGTTTTGAAGGATATGAGAAATGCGTTGCTGGACACGTAAATCCAGATGGAAGCCTCAAATACATTTCGCCCAACAGAAAGGCTAAGATATATGCTTATATAGAATCTTTTAAAAAATCGAGAAAGGAAACCGAACGCTTTAAAAAGCAAAAAGATTTCTTCTTTGACAACCCTAAGTATTGGAATCTGGAAACAGAATATTTATCCCCTTTGAAAAACTTTCTGCAAAGTGCAGAAAACAAGCATTCAAACTCAGCTTTATGAAAACCGAAAAACAGAAAGCGGCCGAAGGGCTGCTGTACGATGCCAATAACGACCCGCAGCTGCAACAGGAAATGCTGGAGACGCGTTGCCTGCTGCACGAATACAATCTGCTGCCGCCCGACCGTGGCGAGGAACGGGACCGGCTGATACGCCGTATTGTGAACATGGGCGAAGGAGGATGCATCATTTCGCCTTTCTACTGCGACTATGGTTACCACATCCACATCGGAAAGAATTTCTTTGCAAACACCAACCTGGTGATTCTGGACGGAGCGGACGTCAGCATAGGCGACAATGTATTCATCGCTCCCAATGTGGGCATCTATACCGCCGGTCATCCGCTGGACGTGGAACAACGCAATGCCGGACTGGAGTATGCTTACCCCATCCGCATCGGCAACAACGTGTGGATCGGAGGGAATGTAGTCATCCTGCCGGGAGTGAGCATCGGCGACGGTGCCGTGATCGGAGCAGGCAGTGTGGTGACAAAGGATATCCCGGCTCATACGGTGGTGGTGGGGAATCCGTGCAGGGAAATAAAGAAAATTAAGAATGAAGAATGAGGAATGAAGAATGAAGAATGAGGAATGAAGAATGAGGAATGAAGAATGAAGAATGAGGAATGAAGAATTTACTTCTATGTGAAAAATCAAAAGAGGTTTTGAGCGAAGTTAATGAAGTATTTACCATTCAGCACAAACCATAAACTCTAAACCATAAACCCTAAACCATAAACCCTAAACTATAAACCCTAAACTCTAAACCCTAAACAATAAACTCTAAACCCTAAACAATAAACCCTAAAATATGGCAAAGAAAGATTATATACAAGCCAACAAAGACTGGCTGGCGGCAAAGGCTGCCGAAGAAGGAGTGATGCCACTGCCGAAAGGCATCTACTACAAGGTGCTGGCTTCCGGAAAAAGTGACGGTCCCCACCCTACTCCCAGAAGCATCGTAACGGCCCACTATACGGGATGGACCATCAATGGTAAGAAGTTTGACAGCAGCCGTGGCGGTGTGCCCATCGCTTTCCGACTGAACGAACTGATAGAAGGATGGATTGTAGCCATGCAACAGATGCATGTGGGCGACAAATGGGAAATCTACATCCCTGCCGAAATGGGTTACGGAAAGTTTTCGCAACCGGGTATTCCAGGAGGTTCGACACTGATTTTCGAAATAGAGTTGTTGGGAATAGGATAGAAAATGAAGAATGAAGAATGAAGAATGAAAAGTGAAGAATGAGGAATGAAGAAGGAGGAACAGAGAATGAAAAATAACCTGTTGTCCGAACGGCTCACCTACAACGGTGACAACGGAACGCATACCCATGTACACCTGATCTGCTATTCGGCGGAGCACTGCGATGAGATTGTCTGTCAGGACTTCGACAAGATTGCTTCACTGACTGCTCCTGATGACAAACTATGGATAAGAGTGCACGGACTGAAAGACACGGAGTACATCAGAAACCTGTGTACTTACTTCAACATCAACTTCCTGATGATGCAGGATATTCTGAATGTGGACCATCCCAGCAAGATAGAGAAAAACGGTGACTTTAACTTTGTCGTGACACGTATCTTCCATGACGATACAGCCATCGCCATCCGGCTGATACAAGGCAACAACGTGGTGCTGACCTTCACCGAAGGAGAAGCCCGGTTCTTCGACGATGCAGCCAAGGCCCTGGAAAACAATGTGCTGAAGATACGGACACGCTCGTCGGACTATCTGTTTTCGGTGCTCTTCAACGAGGTGGTGTCGAGCTACGTTTCGCAGGCCATTGAGATAGGCGACCAGCTGGACGATCTTGAAACAGAACTGCTAGCCGCCACTACCAGCTACAACATACGCATGCAGCTGCAATTGCTCAGGAAACGCTATATGGAAATAAAGCGTACCGTCGTGCCGCTGAAAGACCAGTACTCGCGTATCGTGCATCCCGACTCGGAACTGATCAACGAGACGAACCGGCCATTCTTCAACGACGTCAACGACCATCTGCTGAATGCCGTACAGCTGACTGAAGGATGCCGCGAAACCTTGTCATCGCTCATGGACCTGTATATATCGAACAGCGACATGCGCATGAACTACATCATGAAACGGCTTACCATCGTATCTACCATCTTCATCCCCCTTACCTTCCTGGTAGGCGTATGGGGAATGAACTTCAAATTCATGCCCGAGCTGGACTGGAAGTACGGTTACCTCATGGCATGGGGAATCATGCTGGCTGCCGGACTGGCTTCGTTCCTGATACTGAGGTCGCGGAAGTGGCAATAAGCAAATCTTTGTAAAAAGCATCGGAGATTGTGATTAAATACGTACCTTTAACGCCCGAAAAAAATTAGTAATTAAAAATTAATAATTAAAAGTGAAGAATGGAGGGAGGATGAAGAATTTATGCAGTTCTTTGACTATTTACCATTAACCATTCATCATTAATCATTAATCATTATCCATTTACTATTAACCATTAAAATAAGCAAATGATGAAAAAACTGACTTATGTATTGGCAGCGACTCTGCTGGCTGCCTGTAACAGTGGAAACAACGGTTATACCATCACCGGAACTGTAGAAGGTGCCAACGACGGCGACATGGTGTACCTGCAGGGAGTGGAAGGCCGCCAACTGGTTAAACTTGACTCGGCCGTCATCAAGAACGGAACATTTACCTTTACCGGAAAGCAGGATACAGCCGTTAACCGCTACCTGACGTACAAGAACAACGAGGACAACGGCATGGCTATGGACTTCTTCCTGGAGAACGGAAAAATCGCCATCCAGCTGACGAAGGACAGCGACGCCGCTACCGGTACGCCCAACAACGATGCTTATCAGGAAATCAGAACACAGCTAAATAGCCTGATGAAACAGATGGAGACACTGTACAGCGCACTTTCGGACACTACCCTGACCGACGAACAACGTGAGGCCAAAGGGAAGGAAATTGAAGGTCTGCAGGAAAAAATGATAGGTGTGGCCAAAGACGGTATCGCCAAGAATATCACCAATCCGGTAGGTATTCACCTGCTGAAGCAGAATTACTACTACATGGACGTCAACGAGCTGGATCCGCTGATGCCGCAGATTCCTGCCATGTACGACCAGGACGAAAGAATCGTTCAGATCAAGGCTAACGTGAAGCAGATGAAAGCAACTGCCGTTGGACAGAAATTCACCGACTTCGAAATGCAGACTCCTGAAGGCGAAAAGGTGAAACTGTCGGACTATGTAGGCAAAGGTAAGGTAGTGCTTGTAGACTTCTGGGCAAGCTGGTGCGGACCATGCCGTCGCGAAATGCCGAACCTGGTAGACCTGTATGCCAAATACAAAAACAAGAACTTCGAGATTGTAGGTGTTTCGTTGGATCAGAGCGGAGAAGCCTGGAAGAACGCCATCAAACAGCTGAACATCAGCTGGCCGCAAATGTCGGACCTGAAATACTGGGATTGTGAAGGCGCCAAACTGTATGCCGTAAGCAGCATTCCTCACACAGTGCTCATCGACAAGGACGGTACGATTCTGGCCCGTGGCCTGGCAGGCGAAGCATTGCAAGAAAAACTGGCTGAGGTGATTAAATAAATATATCTGATTTTAGAATTTTCCGGCAACGGGAAGGGATGTCAAAGAAGGAGGAAGCACCCGACTTCGAAAGGGCAAACCTTCCCGTTACTTTTTTGAGGGTGTGTCAAAACTAAAAGTAACTGACATCTTGTTGTTTTCAGGCACGAATTACACGGAATTTCGCGGATGATTATTCTTCTATCTCTGCGTTTTTCCGCGTAATCCGTGCCTAAAAGAAAGCGGTTCCTTAATTTGACACACTTTCTACAAAAAAGAGCCCTCTCCCATTTCTTACCATTTGATAATTTCTGGTGGCAGGATTTGTTATACCTTTGCGCGCTCAAAAAGAAGATCAGAAATGGAAAACAACAAGCAGACATTGAAAGACAGTATCGACTTTGGCAGCATGCACATTCCTACTCTGTTCAGGAAGCTGCTGATTCCTACCGTACTGGGTATGGTATTTTCGGCCATCTTCATCATCACAGATGGTATTTTTGTAGGCAAAGGTATTGGCAGCGATGCGCTGGCAGCGGTCAACATCACAGCCCCGTTGTTCCTTATCAACACAGGAGTGGCGCTGATGTTCGGCATCGGAGCATCGGTGGTGGCATCTATCCACCTGTCGCACGGCAAACCGAAGGTGGCACGCATCAACGTGACACAGGCCATCATCGTTTCGTCCCTGCTGCTTATTGCCTATGCCGTGGCCATCCTGTGCAACGTGGAGCAGGTGGCACGCCTGCTGGGCAGCAGCGAACGGTTGCTGCCGCTGGCTGTGGAATACATGCACTGGTTTGTACCGTTCCTGGTGTTCAGCGCCCTGCTCAGCTCGGGCATGTTTTTCGTCAGACTGGACGGCTCGCCCAACTACGCCATGACATGCAACATCATCCCGGCACTGATCAACATCTTCCTCGACTGGCTGTTTATCTACGTCTTCCGGTGGGGCATGTTCGGAGCAGCACTGGCTACCAGCCTGGGATATATTGTAGGAGCACTGATGATACTGGTCTACCTGATGCAACGGCAGCATGTGATCCGGCTGGAGCGCATCAAGCTGAGTCTGAAAAGCCTGCGGCTGACCGTGCGCAACGTGGGCTACATGATGCGGCTGGGACTTTCGACCTTCCTGTGTGAAGCGGCCATCGCTACCATGATGTTTGTGGGTAACTATGTCTTTATCCGCTATCTGGGCGAAGACGGAGTGGCAGCCTTCAGCATAGCCTGTTATTTCTTCCCCATCATCTTCATGGTGTACAACGCCATTGCCCAGTCGGCCCAGCCGATACTGAGCTACAACTACGGAGCCTCGCAGGCCGACCGGGTACGGTCGGCCTTCCGCCTGGCACTGTGGACGGCAGTGACCTGCGGTGTGGTGGTATTCATCATCACGGAACTGTTTACCGAAGGAATTGTGGGGTTGTTCGTCGATCGGGGCTGTGCGGCATACGACATTGCCCTGCACGGACTTCCGCTCTTTGCAGCCGGCTTTGTGTGCTTCGGAATCAACATTGTATCGATCGGCTATTTCCAGAGTGTAGAGCGAGACCGTCCGGCCATGGCTGTCACCCTGCTGCGCGGCTTCATCCTGGTGTTGCTATGCTTCTGGCTGATGCCCATCATGATGGGGGTACCCGGCATCTGGCTGGCCGTACCTGCCGCCGAGACACTGACACTGATCTTCGTGCTGACTATTTACTGCCGGGGAAAGAGGAAAGAGAAACTTGAAAATTACCTCCTACGGAAACCGAAGATAAAAAGACATGGAAAAATTCGTTGACATATTCAGCAAGAAATACAACCTGGACAGCAAGGATGCAGCTGCCCTGCTGGCCCTGATGGAACCTGTGACCTACCGCCGGGGCGAAGTACTGGTGCACGAAGGAGAATTGAACACTTCTTTCTACCTGATAGGCCAAGGCATCTGGCGCGGCTATTACCTGCGCAATGGTGTAGACGTGAGTATCTGGTTTGCCACCACCGGCGAATCGCTCTTCTCGACCCGGGGATACATGGGCGGAAGACCATCCGGGACTTCGATCGAAGCCATGAGCGACAGCCTGCTATACCGCATCGGGCGGCAGGAACTGGAAGCCTTCTTCCACTCGTCGGCAGCAGCTGCCAACCTGGGCAGGCGGATGTTTGAACGGGAGTTTCTGATGTTTGAAGAGAGGCTGATCAACGAAGGAGCGACACAGGCCAAAGAACGGTATCTGTCGCTGCTGGAACGGATGCCCGAACTGCTGCAACACGTACCGCTGAAGCACATTGCTTCGTACCTGTACATCACTCCTCAGTCGCTGAGCCGTATCCGTGCCGAACTGGCACGAAAAGCCGGAAGCGAAATCAGTCGCCCACGCGAATGATCTGCTGCACTTCGACCACTCCGTCGTAATCGGCAGCAAAGCCTTCGGAGGAAGGCCCCATCATCTTCACCTTCAGTTCGGCTGAAACAGGAGTATAGGGTTGGGAACCGGCAGGCAAAGCTGCCTCGTAACGTTTCTTCAGTTCGCCCGAACGGTCGACTACCCAATAGGACAAGGTATCGCCTTCGGGGGTAAAGGAATAGGCTTCGTGGCCCATAATGAGTCGCCCCTTACAGGTCTGTACGGAATCGGAAACTGTCGTTTCCTCATGCACATCCGTTGCTTCCGACGTTCGGGAAGAGGGACGGCAGGAGAACAAGCACAAGGTTGTCCCCATCAAGAAAAAGAATACCTGTTTTTTCATGCTTCTATTATTGATTAAGTAATAAATCTGTGTCGAAGATAGACATTTTTCTTTCATAAACGTATTTTCACCAGACAAAAGTTTGCCGGATTCATTTAAATTAGTACATTGTGCCGCCATAATACAAAATGTACAAATACAACCTAATAATCATGAAACGCACCGACCTCTACTTCATCGTGATTGTCGCGGCTCTGTTCGCGCCGTTCTTTGTATCCGACGGCCTGTATGCAGGCTATCAGTCGTTCAATGCCGCACACGGCATGGTGATGAGCTTCCTGAAATTTGCCATTCTTTCCACGCTGGGCGAGCTGCTGGGCCTGCGCATCAGTACAGGAAAATACCTGCGCAAAGGCTTCGGCGTATGCCCCCGTGCCGTAGTATGGGGTGTGCTGGGTATGGGCATCAACCTGGCTTTTATCGTGTTCTCGACAGGTGTGCCTGCCGCAGCCGCTTACCTGGGAGTGGACAATCCGGCGGGCATCATGGCGGGGCCTCTCTGTATGGAAAAGATTGGGCTAGCATTTGCCATCTCCGTCTGCCTGAACAGCATCTTTGCCCCTGTATTCATGACCTTCCACAAGATAACGGACACACACATCCTGGCTACAGGCGGAACGCTGCGCGGTCTGTTCACCCCCATTCCGATGGGTGAGATCATGCAAAACCTGAACTGGCGGGTACAGTGGGGATTCGTGTTCAAGAAGACCATTCCCCTGTTCTGGTTTCCTGCACACACCATCACCTTCCTGCTGCCGGGCGAAATGCGGGTGCTGTTCGCTGCCTTGCTGGGAGTAGCGCTGGGGGTGATACTGGCCATCGCTGCACGTAAAAAATAAAGCGTCTTTTGGGAAGGGACGGATGGCACGGATTACTGCGGTTGCAGCTGTAGCGTATAGTTCAGTTCTGAATCGATAGGCTTCAGGTCGCGATCAAGCATTGTCAGTTTGTCGCCAAGGAAAAGGAAGTTCATCGTCTCTTCCTCCTTGTCGAAAGGAACGAACTGGAAGACGGTGGCATCCTTGTCTACCGCATTGCCGCGCAAGGTATACTGACGTCCGCAATACTCGAAGGTGCGGTCCTGTCCGTTCTCGGCTTCCAGATAAGTGAGCCGTGCCCTGAACACGCCACCGCCACTATGCTCGTAGTTGTAAAGGGTTATGTCGTACACAATGCCGGGACAGGAGGCAGCCGGCAGGGTGCCCCGATAGATGCGCGTCTGCAATTCTCCGGTACCCTCGGCTTTCTTCAGGGAATCGAGCAAAGCCTTGTCCTGAGGAGCGACAATGACTTCGGCTGTACGGTAGTAGTCGATGCGATACGATCCGGAGCGTCCCAGCGTCATGGAGTCGGGAGTCAGCTTCACGACGTCCAGCGTGTCCGAGAAGTCAATGGTTTGTCCGTTTCCGATGCTCTTTCCGTTGAGTATCAGGCGGTCGCCCGACAGGCTCCACGATTCATACTTCAGCGTAGCCATACCGATGGAAGATGCAGTGCCATCGGCATTCAGGGTCACTCCCTGCACAATCTGAGGATTGGCAGGCATGACTTCAATCCAGTTTCCGGTAAAATCTCTCTCGTTTTTCTGAGTGGCTGTGTGGCACGAAGCCAGTAAGCCGGCAGCCACCACCAGCATCATTGATTTTCTCATGGTTGATTTACGTTTTATAGATAACAGTATGCTTATTTCTTTTCGGTGAAAGCGATGGATTTGCCCTCTGCCGAGAAAGTCAGCGTCATATCCTGTCCCTTACCGCGAATGTCGACAAACGGATTTTTGTATCCATAGCCCGAAGCGGTCACATATTGGCGAAGCAGGTAGTCGACACCGTCGTAACGGATCTGAGCCAGCCCTGCCGTAGTGAAGAAAATGGCAGAAAGAGCTTCACCCTGTTTGCCTGCAAACTCGGCCTGACGTTTGTTTTCGCATCCGGTAGAGGCATACAGCACTTTTCCTCTTCGTGACACCAGCCACTCGTCAGCGCACCGTTCGAACATGTATGTATCATCGTCTTCTATATTCCACACTGCGGTGCCGTCGGGGCGGACACGTTTTTCCAGTACGACCGTCTCTTCGGGCATGAACAGTTCGACCTTGGATGAGTCGGACGGAAATACCGCGAAGGCAGCCGTCGTAGCCTGCGGATCAATAGCAGACAGCATACGCATCCCGTCTTCGAAAATCCGGATTTTCTTGTCGAGTACCTTGGAGTATGTGTACCCCATGGCCGCATCGCTTCCGCCGATGGGAGCTGTTTCGGTATCAGTGTTTTTCGCCTGTTTGCTGCCACACGAAATCAGCAGGAGTGAAGCAGCCAGAAAGAAATAGTGTCTTTTCATAAAATAATGGTTGTTTGTTAGTTTATAAAATAATTGCATAACACAAGTATCAGCCAAAAGCAGACTTCCACTTGTCCGGTCCACACAAATGTAAGCAAAAACCGGCAGGGCGGAAAGCCATCAAGCAGCGTCTGTTACGAAGTATAACAAATAATGTATGAAATGGTGCGCTGCGCATACGAAATATCATTTATGGAAGACCAGATAACTGGTATTCGGATAGACATGCTCCTGCGAAGTGCCCAGCCATAAGATTTCTTGGGGTGTACGGCAAAATGCATAGGCATCACCACCGGGCAGGTAAAGGGCGTCGAGCATACCATAATCGGCCAGGGCTTCCGAGAAATCGTAGAGCGACTCACGCTGACGGCTCAAGACGACGTAGACACGGGGATCGTCCTTCTTGCGGGCCACTGCTCTGCGCAGGGATTTTCCTTTCAGGCGGTTCGGCCAGATCTTTCCACCGATGACCAGCGGATATTGCCTGAAAAACGAACCCTGACGCTCGGCACAGTAGTTCATCACCGTGTCCGAGGCCGAAACACCCAGAAACAGCTGCCCTTGCAGCAAGGCACCATAGCCTTCCTTCCGCTTGCCATTGCCGTAACGGCAACCATCCAATACAAAATCGCCCACAATGCCCAGATTGTCCTTGCGTACATCGGCAGCAGGCAGAGCCATCAGCAACGTTGTGTCCTGCACAGAGGGCAAGCCGATACACAGCCGGACATCGGTCCCTTCCAGTACAAACAATTGCATCGGGACATCGTTCACCGTATCGGCCAGCAGGCTGACCCGGGCATGTGTCGCACTGTCCGTCAAAGGCTGCTGTTTTTTGTCTAACTGGAGAATATTTTTTTCCCAGTTAGGAAAAACTTTTTCCCCAACTGGGCGATTATTTCTGTCGGGTAAACACCACCAGCATACGATACAGGCAACGGCTACCAACAACAGTACGACGATTCCCCAAAGCCACCTGTTCCGCACGGGTCTTTTGCCACCGGCCGGCGAGCCCAATACCTGTATTTCGTCTTCTTCATGTTTCGTCATAATCCTGCCTCCTTTTCCAACAGTTCCTTCAGCTGCCGCAACGCTTCCCGCGAAGCCGACAATCTGAAAGTACCGTCCAGATCCATATCCGCCAGGACAAGCTCCTGCCTGGTCAGATTGATTTTATAAATGTAATTGCGATTGATGATCAGACTCTTTCCGATGCGGATGAAACAGGCCGCCGCTTCACCCAGCTGCGTCTCTACCAGCTTCTGCATACGCAGCAGGTTGAAGGCAAAGACGTGCTCCGTGCGGTTGTGGAGTACAACCGTCACATAATTGCCGTCCGAGGAGATGTAAGCTATCCGCTCCGGCTTCATTCTGACCAGTTCGTTCGAGTTTGATACGACTAAGACCCTTTCCATGCGGCCTGCAATAAAAAATAATTGTGGGCAAAATTATGCCTTTTCCTCAGATCAGCATTCATTCTGCCCACAAAAGTTTTTAAATAAACCCGATATTTGCTAATTGCCCTACATCGAACTTTCAGTCAGTATCACCCCGTCCATCATGCGGATGATGCGGCGGGCCTCACGGGCATTCTCTTCGGAGTGCGTCACCATGACTACCGTAGCACCGTCGGCATTGAGTTCCTTCAGCAGGGACATCACTTCGTTGCCATTGGCGGAGTCGAGGTTACCGGTAGGCTCGTCGGCCAGGATGATTTTGGGGTTGGTGACGATGGCGCGGGCAATGGCCACACGCTGCTGCTGACCGCCGCTGAGCTGCTGCGGATAGTGCTCCGAACGATGGGCTATCTGCATGCGGTCGAGGGCACGGTTCACCCGTTCCACCCGTTCGCGGACGGGTACGCCGGCATAGAGCAGCGGCAGCTCGACGTTCTCGAACACTGTCAGTTCGTCTATCAGGTTGAAGCTCTGGAAGACGAAGCCCAGGTTGCCATTGCGCAGGTCGGTGCGGTCGTTCTCCTTCCATTGAGAGACTTCCTGTCCCATGAACCACAGTTCGCCCGAGGTGGGATTATCCAGCAGGCCTATGATGTTGAGTAACGTGGACTTGCCACAGCCCGATGGGCCCATGATGGCTACAAACTCACCCGAATGTATCTCCAGGTTCACTTCGTTCAATGCGATTGTCTGCACGCTTTCGGTGCGGAATATTTTGGTAAGGGCCACGGCCTTGATTACGTTATCTGTTTTCATATTGTTATTTTAGGAATTAAGGAGTGAAGAAATTAAACCGATACTTTAAATTCTTCATTCTTCATTTTTCATTCTTCATTTACTCGTATCTCAACGACTCCACCGGATTCTGCGACGCTTTGCGCCACGTCTGTCCTACGACCGTCAGCAGGGTGATGAGCACCGTCAGCAGACCGGCCAGCAGGAAGAGCCACCAGCTGATGGGCGTCTGATAAGCAAACTCGCTGAGCCAGCTACGCATCAGCCAGTAGCCCACAGGGCACGCCACAATGAAGGCAATACCCACCCACACCAGGTACTCGCGGCAGAACATGCGCACGATGCGGTCGGAGTGTGCACCGTTCACCTTGCGGATGCCTACCTCCTTGGTGCGCTGTTCGGTGGAGAGTGCCACCAGGCCGAACACACCCATCATGGCAATGAGGATGGCCAGCACGGTGAAGAACAACAACATGCGGCTCTGCTGATGCTCGCGGGCGTAGTTCTGGTTCAGCTTGTCGGAGAAGAACTGGTAGCTGAAATCCTTAATGAAGGCATCGTCGCGCTTGGCAAACTCCTCAAACTTCTCCTTGATGAAGGCCAAGGTCTGCTGCCGCCGTTCGGGAGCTATCTTGATGTACAGATAGCTCAGAGCCTCGGGGTTGTACCAGATGTAGGCAGGCTTGATCTGCTCGCGCATGGACTGGAAGTTGAAGTCCTTCACCACACCCACGATGCGCAGCGGCATTCCCCACTCCGAACGGATTTCCATCCCGATGGGGTCGGCCACCTTCATGGCGCGCCAGGCCGTTTCGTTGATGACGGCGGTCTTGGTCTCACCCTGATCCCAGTAGTTGTTGAAGTCGTCATCCATCAGCTTGCCCTTCACCAACTGCATACCGAAGGTCTTCACGAAGTCGCCATCGGCCCACAGCTGCACCATGCGCACAGAGTCGGTGCGTCCGTCCACATCGGTCCACTCCACCTTGCTGCCGTCCTTGTAATTAGTGCCTTCGCCGAAGTTCTCGATGGGCGACGACATGGAGACGCCTTTGATGTAGGGATTGCGCAGGAGCTCCTGCTTGAAGTCGCCTACGTTGTACCACAGACTGGTATAAATGCAAACAATGTTTTCCTTGTCCAGCCCCATGTCCTTGTTCTGCATGTAGTGCAGCTGCTTGAAGACGATGCCCGTCAGCAGCATCAGCACCAGGGCGATGACAAACTGTACGCACACTAATCCGCGTATCAGTCCGCCCTTGCGCCCCGTCTTGCGCCCGCCCTTGAAGGCCAGCAACGGATTGACGGACGAGAGATAGAAAGCCGGATAGCTGCCAGCCAGGCAACCCACACCCACAATGCCGAAAAGCATGTAGAGCACCACGCTCCAACTCGCCTCCAATCGCAGGTCGGTCTCCATCACCCGATTGAACAAGGGCAGTGTCAGCTCGGTCAATGCCATGGCCAACACCAAGGCGATGCATGCCTGCACCATTCCTTCGGACAGGAACTGCCCGATGAGCACACGGCGTTTGACTCCCGTCACCTTGCGCACGCCCACCTCCTTGTAGCGCAGCGAGGCGCGGGCGGTGGACAGGGTGGTGAAGTTGAACGCCCCCATGAAGATGACAAGCACCGCTAAGGCGATGAACAGATATACGGTGGAAAGGTTGCCGTGCTTCTCCACGTCGGGGTCGGCAAAACGGGTATGCAGGTAGATGTCGTGCAAGGGCTGGAAGCCGAGACGTACGTTCTTCTCGCCACGGTCGGCCAGCAGGCGGCTCATGGCCTGCGCCTCGCTGCGGAGCATGGTCGATCCTTGCTTCATCTTGACATAGACGTGCATGCTTTCCGTGAAGGTATCCCAATCGATGCTTACGCCTCCCCTGCCATATGCATCCATCGACATGGCCATTTCAAAGCGGATGTGACTTTTGCGGGGAATGTCCACCACGGCCACCACCGTATAGACGTCGTTGGTGGAGTTGCCGAACGAATAGATCAACTTCTGCCCGACGGCAGGGCCCGAACCGAAGAACTTGCGGGCCAGTTCGGAGGAGATAACCACGTTGTTCGGGTTGTCGTTGATGCGTTGGAGGGTACCTTCCACCACGGGGAAGGTGAAGAAACGGAAGAAGGTGCTGTCCACGTAAACTTCGGTCACCGTCATCTTCTTTCCGTCCTCTGCCTCGTAAGAGTACCGGTCGCCATACTTGATGGCCGTCGCGTCCTCCACCTGCGGGAACTTCTGCCGGAAGTCCATGGCCAGCGTGCGTGGCAGGCGGGGGGACTCCTTCACCTCTCCGCCCGCTTCGCGGCGAAGCTCCGTCACACGATAGATGCGGTTGCCGTCGCGAAAGCAGTCGTCGTGCGTCAGCTCGTCCACCACCCACAGGTAAATGAGGAAGGCAGCCGTCAGACCCAGCACAAACCCCATCAGGTTGATGGAGGAGAACAGCAGGCTCCGGCGGATGAGCCGAAGCGCTACTTTGATGTAATGTCTTAGCATAATTCGGTATTTAAGTTTTTAAGTTTATAAGTTCAATCGTTTATGAGTTAGCATTTTAGTTGTTAAGTTTATAAGTTTTTGAGTTTATGAGTTAGCATTTTAGTTTTAAAGTTTATGAGTTTTTGAGTTTATGAGTTTCTGGGGCTTTGGGCTTTTAGGTTTGTGAGTTCTTTAGCCGGTAAGTGCATCAGTTGTCGTTTGACTCCGACTTAAAAACTCGAAAACTTAAGAACTCGAAAACTCGCAAATATACGATTTCTCTCGCACCTGTCTGTCAGCAGCCCTGCAAGGTTAGTGCATCGGCCGGTCTTTTCCGCAGGCGTTCCCCTCCTTCCCTACGGACTGAGGGTACAATCATCCGGGATGATTCCTACAATCAATACGGATGATTCCTACAATCAACGGGGATGATTCCATGCTCCGTCCGTATCCTGGTACCGGTAAGGAAGGGCATCGGACAGGCAAAGCCCATACGTTGGCGTCACTCCATCCGTACAATGACCAATTCATCTTCCTTTACCTGCTTCGACAGGGGCAGGTCGGGCAACATCTCCTTCAGCCGCTTTCCTTTGATGAGGATGGCGGCCCGGTCGCCTGCCGTCAGCGAAGGCAGTAGGGAGATGTCTTTCCCTTCTACGCGGAAAGGCAGGTTGGCGTATGTATAACGGCCTTCCTTGTCGGCCTGTCCGGGCAGGCTGAAGAAGTCGCCCGTACGCTTGTCATAGACCAAGGTGTAGAGCGTCACCTTCCCCTGGCTGCGGGCATTGGGCGAATCGTAACCGCACGACAGTTGTATCAGCAGGTGCCTGTTGGTATCGATCCAGCTGTTGACTATGTAATAGCCGTCGAGGCTGTTATTCAGGCTTTCTGTCACGTACTTGCCCGTGGGGCGCTTCAGCGTGCCGAAGTCCAGCCGCCAGACGGCCTTGAGCGTGGAGGCATCTGCCAGCTCGTAAACGGTGTCGTCGTAAGCCATGCGCAGACGGAGCTTCCCGTCATAATGATAGACGTCGGTGCCCTCACCGCTGCGATAGGTGGAGGTGGGCACGTAGTCCTCGGCATCGTTCACCGTAAAACGGCACAGCGTGTCGCCCTTCTGCCCGAAGGTACAGAATCGCGAGCTGAAAGGCTCGGTCATCAGCCAGCCGCCTTCCGTGACGGCAAAGGCGTTGCCCTGCGTCCTGACGATGGGCAGCTTGCTGGGCAGTTGGTCGGGTGTCCACGACTCGGCGGCTTCCATCAGCACGTCCCAGGGCAAAGTGGCGATGGCGTATTCGTAGCCGTGCTGTCCTTCCTGCGTCGGCTTGCCTGCATAAAGGCCGCGAAGCTGACGGACGGACGGGTCGTAGCCTACCTGGCGAAGGGTACGGTTCATGCGTATGCTATATCCGGTCTGACCGTTGCCCATATTCATCTCACCGATTTCCACATCATTCCTGAAGAGCACTTTGCGCAGCTTCATGTCTTTGTCCAGCAGGCAGATGCCTTCGTAGTCCGTCAGCAGCCAGCCGTCGTCCACGGGTCTCAACTCCGCACCGAGGCCGTGTCCCTCGTAACCGGTGGGATGGAAAGAAAGGGTGCCCAATGCGTTGGGCTCCAGTGGACGTACATTCTTCAGGGCAGCGGGTACGTTGAGCACCTTGGCACCCGCACGGATAACAGTCGGCTGATGCTTGATGCCTGCGGGTGGGCGATAGTCGGCGGCAAAAGTATCCAAAGTAGCAGCAGCCTGTTGGCGACGGGCGGCCTGTTCGGCAGCCTGCGCCTCCAGTTCGGCTGTCGCTTCCTCGCGGCTCATGCCCGGACGAGGTTGTCGGCACGAGGTTCCTATTGCCAGTAGAAACAATGTTAGTAAAAGTAAAGAGAGTCTGTTCATCACGATATACATTCGATTTACACAGAAAACAGGACAACATCTGTGCCAAACCATCAAGTTACTATCCATCAGAATATTATCATCAAAAAGGAAAATAAAAAACGTCCGAATCCGTACACCAATCGCACGCTACCGTACAGCGTTTATCGGAAAAGAATACGTATCTTTGTAGGCACCACAGATTACACGGATTGGCACAGATTATTTTTTCGTGATAATCATTAAATCTGTGTTCATCCGTGTAATCTTGTGATGAAAAACAAAGCCCCATGAAAAAAGGAAAAATACTCATCGTAGACGACAACGAAGACATCCTCTTCACCCTGAAAATGCTGCTGCGCCCGCTGGCCGAACAGGTAACTACCCTCGACGATCCGCGCGAGATGCTGCCCCTGCTGTCGCGCGTCAGGCACGACGTCATCCTGCTGGACATGAACTTCCGCCGCGACGCTGTCAGCGGACGCGAAGGCTTTGCCTGGCTGGAGGAGATATTGAAACTTGACCCGCAGGCAGTGGTCATCTTCATCACCGCCTACAGTGATACGGAGAAAGCTGTGCAGGCTATCAAGCAGGGAGCCACGGACTTCATCCCCAAGCCCTGGCAGAACGACAAACTGCTGGCTACCGTATCTGCTGCCCTGCAACTCAGCTTCAGCCGACACGAGGTAACAGTGCTGAAAGAACAAAAGAAGACCCTTGAACAACGTGCCGAAGCGCTGGCCACGCCTGCCGAACCGACACGCATCATCGGCGAATCGGCCGCCATGCAAGCCCTGCTACAGACCGTGCGCAAGTGCTCGGACACCGATGCCAATCTTCTGCTCTTGGGCGAAAACGGTACGGGCAAGGACCTGCTGGCCCGCTACATCTACGAGCAGTCGCCCCGCCGCAGTAAACCTTACGTAGCCATCGACTTAGGCAGCATCCCCGAACCGCTGTTCGAAAGTGAGCTGTTCGGTTACGAAAAGGGTGCCTTTACCGATGCCCGCCGCCCCAAGCCGGGACGCATGGAAGCAGCCACGGGCGGCACACTCTTCCTGAACGAGATAGGCAACCTCAGTCTGCCCATGCAGGCCAAACTGCTCTCCGTCATCGAGCAGCGGCGTGCCTCGCGCCTGGGTTCCACAACCACTTATCCTGTGGACGTGCGACTGATATGCGCCACCAACACCGACCTGTATGCCGCCATCGACCGACGCGAGTTCCGCCAGGACCTCCTCTATCGTATCAATACCATCGAACTGCGTCTGCCTCCCCTACGCGAACGGGGGGACGACCTCTTCCTGCTGGCCGACTTCTTCCTGCAGCGCTATGCTCGCAAGTATCACAAAGAGATAAAGGGCATCGGCCGTGAAGCACGCCGTCAGCTACAGCAATACCGCTGGCCAGGTAATGTGCGCGAACTGGAGCATGCCGTGGAGCGGGCAGTCATCCTCACCTCGGGACCGATACTTGCCGCCCGCGACTTCCACTTGCAAAGCCGCCTGATGCACGAACCGATAGACGAGAAGGAACGCTACAACCTGGAGCGCATCGAACGTGAAAGCATTGACGAAGTGCTCCGCCTGTGCAACGGCAACATTACCCTGGCCGCCGAGATGCTGGGCATCACGCGGACGTCGCTGTACCGGAGGATTGAGAAGTATAAATTGTAGTTGACAAGGAGACAAGGGAACAAGTTGACGAGTCTTTAGAAACCGCCTTGTAGTCTTGTTAACTTGTCAACTCGTCAACTTGTCAACTCCTAAAAAACAACAATATGAAAACCCACTGGACCCGTACCCCCTTGCTGCTTACCGCCGCCCTGCTGGCATCGTGCCTCCTTACAGCCTGGATGACAGTACACGGTTTCTATATCAACATGTGTCTGGCCGCCCTGCTGACACTGGGCATTGCCTGGGCTGTCTGCCAGTATATGAAGCGTACGTCACGCCTCATGGAGCAGTTCATTCAGTCGGTGCGCTACTCCGAATTTCCCGAAGCCTTCGGCAGCAACCAGGCAAGCGGTCATCGCGGCCTGCCACCCGAACTGCTGGACAGCATGCAGGAGGCACTGGAACACTATCGCACCAACCTGCAACGCAAGGAAGGGCGCCTGCTTTACTTTCAGGCACTGGCCAACCACATCGACACCGCCGTACTGGTCTATACGCCACAAGGCAACATCGAATGGAAGAACGAGGCCGCTACACGTCTGCTGACCACTACTGTAAACGAACTGCAAGCAGAAACCTGGATATTGAAAGCCCCCAAGACTGTAGATGATTTACGCCTTTTCCATCCCGATCTGCCCCGCCTGCTACGTGACTTGCGTCCCGGTTCACTGCACGTAATACAGGTTCACCAACAGGAAGAAGGAACACAACTGGCCTTGTCGGGCATGGAATTCATCCTACAAGGACGAAAGCTGGTCATTGCCAGCCTGAAGAATATCCATTCGGCACTGGACACCCAAGAGACATTGGCCTGGCAGAAACTGATACGGGTACTGACCCACGAAATCATGAACTCCGTCACCCCCATTGTCTCCCTGGCCGAATTGTTAGGCAAGCAAGTAGACGGGCTGAAAGGCAACCAACAAGACAAGGAAGACATGCGACAGATGCTTGCCACCATTGCCCGACGAGGGAATGCGTTGACCCGCTTCGTAGGCAGTTATCGGGAAGTATCACACCTGCCCTCGCCCCTGCTGCAACCTCTTGACGCTGCCACACTGTTGGAAGACGTCCTCCGATTCATGCAGACTGATAAGAACGATTTGCGTTTCACACCACCTCCTGCCCCACTCCGCCTACTGGCTGACAAAGGTCAAGTGGAGCAGGTGCTCATCAACCTGATTAAAAATGCCCGCGAGAACGATGCCAAATGTATCACCCTATCGGCAGGTGTCACCCCTACTGGCCGTATCTTTCTTCGCGTGACAGACGATGGTACAGGCATCGAACCCGAAGTGCAGGAACGTATCTTCGTCCCCTTCTTCACTACCAAGCCCGGAGGTTCGGGCATCGGCCTCACGCTTGCCCGGCAGATTATGCACCAACACAGTGGCAGCATCGACGTCCGTTCCTGTCCCGGTGAAGGGAGTATATTTACGCTGTTGTTTCCGTACAACTATTGATTATAATACAGACCATTTATAATAATTATACCAACATTTTCAACTTATAGGTTTGATATGATACAAACGTTCAACTTCTGCCGGAGCATGTAAATCAAGAATTGTAGGATGAGCAGTATCCATCGTAGCAATGGTCTCCATATCTTCCTGACTCAATACGAAATCATTGATGGCAAAATTCTCTTCCATGCGTTCTTTGTGAACCGACTTCGGAATAGCAACTGTCCCACGCTGCTGATGCCAGCGCAACACAACTTGTGCTGCCGATTTGCCATACTTGTGCCCAATAGCGGTTAAAAGAGGGGTTGTGAACAATCCGTTCATACCCTCAGCCAAAGGGCCCCATGCCTCCATCTGTACGCCAAGTGATTGCATAATTTTCATTGCTTCTATCTGTTGGGTATAAGGATGTACTTCAATCTGGTTAACGGCCGGAACAGTTTTTACATTCAAACATAAGTCTATTAAGCGATCCGGCTCGAAATTACAAACTCCAATAGCACGTACATGTCCTGACGCATAGAGTTCCTCCATGGCCCTCCATGCTCCATAATAATCATTAAAAGGCATATGAATCAGATAAAGATCAATATAGTCCATTCCTAAACGGATAAGCGAATCTTTAAAAGCTTGCATGGTTTGCTTGTATCCCATTTCTGATATCCATGCTTTGGTTGTAATGAATAAATTCTGCCGCGGAATACCACTTTTTTGAACAGCAGCACCAACAGCCCGTTCGTTCCCATACACAGATGCCGTATCAATAAGCCGGTAACCGACCTTAATGGCATCGGAAACAGCCTGTTCGCACATAAATGCATCTGACACCTGAAAAACTCCGAATCCCTGCATCGGCATCTGTACACCATTATTTAATGTTACATAATCCATTGCTTATTCTTATTTATCAATTTGACTTTCAGTAAACGGATCGGCACGATGCCCCATCAGATCAATTTGGGCATATTCTTTATCGAATTCCTCCATTTCCCAAGCCGACAGACGAATGATTCCTGCACCAAGGAAGTCATCCAAGTGACCGGGATGGGTAGTTCCCGGTATCGGAACAATCCATGGCTTACGCGAAAGTATCCAAACAAGTGCGAACTGAGCAGGTGTCAATCCTTTACGTTGCGCCCATTTACGGACAAGTGCCACAAGTGGCATATTATGTTTCAAAGCCTCGGGAGTAAATCGTGGCAAATTCCACCGCCGATCTCCCTGTTTGAAACGGCTGTTTTCATCAATCATACCAGTAAGAAATGCACGTCCTAACGGACAATAGGAAACAAAACCGATGCCAAGCTCTTCGAGTGTAGGAAATATTTTTGTTTCAGGTTCGCGCCACCAAATGGCATATTCACTTTGCACAACCGAAACAGGACATATTGCATGAGCACGTCGAATAGAAAAAGCACTCGCTTCGGACATTCCCCAATGCAACACTTTTCCTTCCTGTATCAAATCTTTTACTACACCTGCAACTTCTTCCATCGGCACATTCGGATCGACACGATGTTGGTACAACAAGTCAACATGATCCGTACGCAAACGTTTTAACGATCCCTCCACTGCACGGCGGATATGATCGGGATGACTATTAAGTGCAGTCGGTTGCCTTTCTTCAACACCGAATCCGAACTTTGTGGCGATCTTAACCTCCTTCCGAAACGGAGCCAGTGCTTCACCAACCCACTCCTCACTAGTATAAGGCCCATACACTTCTGCCGTATCGAAAAAAGTTACTCCTTTATCATATGCCCGACGTATCAAGGCAATCATGTCACGCTTGTCAAACTTTCCACCATAATAACCTACCATCGGCAAACAACCAAGCCCGATAGCAGAAACATCCAAACCTTTCAGCTTTCTATGCTCCATGCTACTGTCCGACTGATAACTACCATTTGAATATCCGCTTACCGACTTCGATGGAAATTGTGCAAATACGTTAGACAGTCCCATCCATTCTCCTGCTGCCAACAGAGTCGATATGGATGTCATTTTCAAAAAATCTCTTCTTTTCATAATTGTATATCATTATTTTAATGCAAAATTAGAAAGCACTCACAAGACAAAAGTGACAATAAGTGGGATGTTTGTATCCATTTCACTGATATAAACCCGTTTTTTACTTCTCTCTCTAACAAGAAAGACGTATCTTTGTGATTGAACATCAAATTAGTATAAACTTCATGAGTAAGATACTGAAAGTAAAAAACGTAAGTGATTACAGCCGCTATGTCGGAGCTACAGACTTTCATCCATGTGTCAACGTTATAGACTTTGCAGAAGTTTCGCCTGTACGCCATTGCCTGAATAACTATGGAGTTTATGGAATATTTTTGCACGACGAATCAGAAATAGACTTAGCATACGGACGTGGGAAATACGATTACCATAAAGGGACACTCATTTGTGTAGCTCCCGGCCAGATAGGTGGCAAAGAAGATAACGGTGAAGAAGTCAATCTGACAGGATGGGCCTTGCTATTTCACCCAGACCTGCTACACGGAACGCATTTGGAAAAGAAAATCAAGGAATATTCGTTTTTCGACTATCGCGTCAACGAAGCCTTGCACATGACAGACGAAGAACACGATTTATTCATCACACTAATGCAACAGACCCATAAGGAAATCGAGCGCAAGCATGATGCCGTCCAAGATGCAATCATTGTCGGATACATTGAACTGATATTGAATTTTTGCCAACGGTTCTATAACCGACAATTTATGACACGGAAACTGGAAAATTCGGATATACTCATCAAGTTCGAGAATCTGTTGCGGAATTATTTCGATGAGAACTTACAATTATCGTTCGGACTGCCCACAGTTCAGTATTTTGCAGACAAACTTTGCATGTCGTCCAACTATTTTGGCGATCTCATAAAAAAGACAACTGGAGATACGGCAAGCAATCATATCCGTCAGTATATTATTCAAGAAGCGAAAAATCTGCTTGCTAGTGGAACAGGAGTTACCCAAGTAGCATACAGTTTAGGATTTGAATATTCCCAGCATCTGAGTCGGATGTTCAAAAAACAAACAGGAATGACGCCATCGGAATATTGCCTGAGTATCCAGAACAAAAAGTAAACCTATGAAAACAAAAAAGAAAACCACCCTCCGCGTGCTCATCGCTTTGGTAGCAGTGCTCGCCATCGTCTATGCCTCTCTACCCTACTATGCCCGTCAGGCACTCATCCATTGGATGCCCGTCATCGATGATCTGGAAACCTTCCACCGCCATACGGTACACCACAATCCCAATGACGTATGGCACTGGCCCCTCTCTTCCGACTATAACCGCTACCGGCTGACGGAGAATGATGCGCACTATCTGGACAGTCTGCATACCGTATCCTTCCTCGTCATCCATCACGACAGCATCGTCTTTGAAAGCTATCGCGACGGTTGGAACGACACGCTGACTTCGAACATCTATTCTGCCACGAAAACCATCGTAGGACTGCTGACCGGTATTGCCCTCGACGAAGGAAAGATACACAATCTGGATGATCCCGTGTCGCGCTACATTCCTGCCTATACGAAAGGAATGCAGGCCGACGTCACTCTGCGTCACCTGCTTACCATGAGCGGCGGCATGGCGTGGGACGAAGCCTATGCTTCGCTTTTCTCCGTCACCACACACGGCTACTACGGCAACGACTTGTACGACTTGGTAACCGGCCTGGAAGTGATTGATAAACCCGGTGTGCAATACTCCTACCGTAGCGGGGAGACACAGCTGTTGGCCTTCGTTATCGAAGCCGCCACTGGGCAGACATTGAGTGACTATGCAGAAGAAAAACTTTGGAAGCCCATGCAAGCCGAACGGGATGCCTACTGGCTGCTGGACAAGAAAGACGGTGACGAGAAAGCCTTCTGCTGCTTCCACACCACGGCACGCGATGTAGCCCGCTTTGCCCGCCTGTTACTGCATCATGGTAACTGGCAAGGCCGCCAATTGGTATCGGAAGCCTACATGAACGAACTGATGCGCCCTGCCTCGTACTTGAAAGACCAATGGGGTAAAGATACGCTCAGCTATTATGGCTTCCAGACGTGGATCATGGATTATCACGGCATGCGTTGCCCCTACCTGCGCGGCATGTTGGGACAGTACATCATCGCCATCCCCGAGATGGATGCCATCGTCGTACGTCTGGGACGCAAACGTTGTGATGTATACGACCGAGAGATTACTACCGACATCACACGGTATATGGACATCGCAATGAAGATACTGAAAAATCAGGAGGCAATCTGACGAACCGGATTCCCGGTTTGCTCCATCTGCAACTCTCCATAACGGATGACCGTCCAGTTGCCGTCTTCGTCTTCAGCCAAGGCAGACATAGTCTCTACCCAGTCGCCCGAGTTGAGGTAATGGATGTCATCGTACCACGTATCGGCCGGATGATGAATGTGTCCGCATATTACTCCGTCGCACTTGCGGGCACGGGCAAATTTCACCAACTCCTGTTCGAAGTCGGAAATGTAGGAAACAGCAGTCTTTACCTTCTGCTTGATGGCTTGTGAGAGCGAATAATAAGGCTGACCGTGACGCGTACGATAGTTGTTGTAGATTTTATTCAGCCACAGCAGGAAGGTATAGCCCAAGTCACCCAACTGTGCCAGCCACTTCATGTTTGTAGTAACGGTATCGAAGATGTCGCCATGCGTCACGTAGTAACGCTTGCCGTGACTTTCGTGAATGAAGTCCTTTACAATGCGGATGTTGTAGAAAGTAAAGGGCACCAGACTGTCCAGAAAGTCATCGTGGTTGCCCCGCACATAGATAACCTCCGTTCCCTGTTTCTCCATCATCTTCATGATAACTTTGAAGAACTCCGTATGGCGTGCCTGCCACTTGCGGGTGCCCCCCTTGCGTAAAGCCCATCCGTCGATAATGTCTCCATCCAATATCAGACGGCGGCAGTTCACCGATTTCAGAAAGTTAGTCACTTCGGTTGTCTTGGAATGTGATGTCCCCAGATGAATGTCGGACAACACAATGGTAGAATAAAATGTACGTAGACGCATCATTGTTCAGCTTGTTGTTTTTCTTGATACAAAGATGAACACAAGATGTGTCAGGGGTATGTACAAAGCGTTACAATGATATGAACTTCCTGTTCAACGAACCAGAAAGTCATAGAAAGGAGTATAGAGCCGGTCGTTCACCTCCAGATAGAGATAATTGTTCTTGAAGTCATAGAGTTGGTTGAAGCGTTGCAGGAAATTGTTGCCCAACACCCCGTCCATCGCGTCACTGGCCTGCACCCCTGCCGTCACTGTAGAAAAGGCACCGGGTATGCGAGGCAAAGTCAGTGCATCTCCCAGTGTTACCGAATCGAAGTACACATTCTGAAGTTCACCGCCGTCCTTCACCGTACCGGCTATGCGCGAGATGGCAAATGGTTTCTGTGTGCCCAGCAGACCGTTGCGACGGACGAAAGGTGTATTGAGATCGAACACACGGTCGGAACCGGTATCCACCTCTACCGACACCAGATAATCCACTCCGCCGACACGCACGCCGACCGGAACGACCGGCACTCCCAGACAATAGTCCATCTTCAGCCTGACATCCTTGTCCGATGCCGCTTTCTGCCCGTCACCCAATTCATACAGGAAGATGGATTTCCGCCTATAATCGATACGGACATCAAAATTTCTAAGATATGAAAGCCCCAGCACACCGTCCCAGGCATCGGGCGGATAAGGAATAGCTATCAGTTTCAAGCCGGAAATGGCCCGGCTACCCATCCTCACCACCTGAGAGGACTCTGTGGAAGGAATGGTTTCCACCGAATTGGCGCCACTGTTCTCCACACTTCCCGTAAAGGTGGCAAGCCCTTCGGTGCGCAGCGAATTGGAATTGAGCACCACATCCGTCGCCCCCGTATCCAGCAGAAAGCGCAGGGGACGGTCATCCTGCCCGTTGATATAGACTGTCACATACAAACGGTTGTCGGTACCCAATTCGAAAGGTATCGTATCAAGTGGCACGACTTCTGCCCGAAGAGACAGGCTCAGCAGACAGATGAAACATATACTTAGCCAAACAATCTTTTTCATATTATTCCTTCATTCGAAATTCTTCCATGAGTACAATCTTCTCTCTTGCATCTTCTCCCCATTCTCTCCACACCTCATAAAACAGGCGGTAGCGGGTGGGAAGATTGGGGAAGAGTTCGGGATACAGACGGGCTGTGAAACGATGTTCGGTTCCGGGCTTGACAATGATGCCGATATCTTCGGCATAAGTGTTGATGGGCAAGTAGCACCAGTGGCCGGGAGACTTTTCGTAGGCCAGGGAGTAGTGCTTGCTGCATAAGATGTCCGTATCGCTTTCGTTGCTGAATACACAAGAAAGAGTCTGTGTGGACAAGGGCCGGACTTCCGCTTCGATCCATAGATGCAAGCCGTACAGATGGTTCACGCCTTCTTCCTTGCAGACATCGTTCCCGTCGTAACCATGAAAACGGATAAGAGGATGGTCGGCCACTTCTTTTCTGAAACGTTCCTGCCATTCCGGTGTGTTGGCTATCAGATAGACGTTCTCATACTCTCCCATACCGTAGCCGATGATATTACAACGAAGCAACGTATCTTTCAAGGAGTGTATCTTGGAAGATAAGGCTGTATGAAGCGCAGCCCCGTTCTTTCTGACAAACGCTGTATCGGCAGTCGGGCGGACAATACTGTCGATAATGTCTGTCTTATTCGTCTGTTTTTTTTCATAACCGGTACAAGAAATTCCCAAGAAAGTAACAAACAATAGACTTAGCAATAAACTCGATTTCATATCCAATGTTTTACTTTCCGGCAAAGATAGTATTTATTTTCTACAACTCATTACTTGAACCGCGACGTATCCACCGCCTCGCGCTTCTTCTCCTTGTAGCCACCGAATTTCCAGGCAAAGGATAGGCCCACGCTGCGAAAGCTGGAGTACTCGTTTGTCACCCACTGATGGGCATAACGTATCTGCGGGCAGGGCATAGAGGTTTGCAGAATGTCGCGACACCAAGCGGTGAGCACGGCATTACCGCCGAGGAAGGTATAGCGCAGCGTGGCCGAAAGGTCGCCACACGTGGGAATGTCGTAGATGCCCTGTATGGCACGCCCCTGCAGACGTCCGTCGATGGTCAGGCGGATGTCGGGCTTGCGACTCAGGGTGAAGGTGTTGTTCAGCACGGCGATGCCTAACAGGCGATGTCGGTCGAAGGGCAGGTCGTAGAAGTCGCTGTCTTTCTGGCGCATCCAAAGGCCCATAAGGGTGAGGCGCGAGTTGAGCCACTGTCCGGCTTTGAAGGGTATGGAGGCTTGCAGGCCCGCTTGTTGTTCAAAGTCGAAGTTCAAGTACTTGTATAGTTCCAGCAGTTCGTCGGGCGACTGGTAGAGCGTCTGCACGGCACGGTCCTTAGTGTGGTTGAACCAGGCACGGAAGACGTACTTCGACTTCAGGATATAAGTCAGCGAAGTGGAATAGTCGATGGCGGGCTTCAGTAACGGGTTACCGTGTATCTCGCTGTAGCCACCACCCAAGTACGAGATGACGTCCTGCACCGCCCAATAGCCGGGATAGCTCTTGTCACTGCTGAAGTTGAGCTGGAGGATGTGCCCGTCGGCAGGCAGGTAGGTCAGATTGAGGACGGGATAGACGTCCCACTCGTCCCATACGGGTGTCTTGTAGCGCTCCACGGCCAGTGAGAAATCGGTCATCAGTTTCTGTCCGAAGGATTTGCTGAAACCAGCATACAGATTGAGCGTCTGCTCACGTCGGCGTGACTTGACGTCCTTCAGTTGACGAGGGGACGAGTGGACAAGTTGACAAGGGGACAAGCTCCTTGTGGCCTGAAACCTCGTCAACTTGTCAACTGAAATCAACTCCTCATACGTCTGGTATGAATGGTCCACGCTCGTGGTGTAGACTGCACCGTAGTTCAGCCCCCAGCCGTTCTTCAGCTGATGTTCCTGCGCAAGGAAGAACTTCCAGGCATTGATGCGCTGTCCGTCTTCGGTATAGAAGTCGAGGGCATCATCACCCATACGGCTGTGCAGCAGCTGATTGCCCGGAGCGTTGTACCATGTGAACTCCACGCCTGCCTTCAGTCCGATGGGTGTCTGATAGTCCAGACGGCCGTTGTGCAACCACGAGGTCTGTTCGCTCAGGCTTTCGGCCGTCTGTGTGCCCGTAGAGTTCTGTCGGGTGTGACTCGTCGCATAGGCACCGTTGTAGACAAAGCTCAGCGAATGGTTTTCGGCC
Organism: Bacteroides ndongoniae; assembly: GCF_900108345.1. Classification (GTDB taxonomy): domain Bacteria; phylum Bacteroidota; class Bacteroidia; order Bacteroidales; family Bacteroidaceae; genus Bacteroides; species Bacteroides ndongoniae. The sequence goes on from NZ_FNVV01000014.1 coordinate 615,078, forward strand.
AGCGTGTAGTCCGTACCCAAGCGGAAACTGTGGGTATGGCTGCGGGCACGCATCTCCTCGTAGTTGTCGATGAGATGCGTTGAACCGTCAGCCTGCTGCCAGTGGCGGGCTTTCTTGTCGGTGGTGTTAAAGCTTTCGCCGTGGGTGTGAGAGTAAAGAAAGTCGGCCGAGAACCGATGCCCGTTGTATAACAAGGAAGCACGTTCCTCGAACGAGGCTTCATGCTCCTGATTGTATTTTCCATAAACTTCGCCCTGCATCACGCCCGGGTCGCCGATGCGGTGGCGCAGGCGGACGTTGATCATCGCTCCGCGTACCTGATAGCGGGCAGGCGCGTTGTACATCACTTCGACGCGTTCGATGCGGTCGGCAGGCAACGATTTCAGCAAGGCGTACAGCTGCGCACCGCTCATGTTGGTCACCTTGCCATCCAGCACGATGGTGACCGCCTGCATGCCCAACGTCAGTGCTCCGTCCTGCTCCATCACGCCGGGCAGTTCTTTCAAGGCTTCGTATACGTTATCCACCGGGCGGTCTTTGATCATCCGCGGCAGGTCGTACTCCAGCTTACCGGCCGAAGCCTTCACGACGGGACGTTCGCCGGTCACCATCACCTCGGGCAAATGCCGGTAAAGACTGTCCATGCGGGCATCGCCCGTCAGAATGCTGTCGGCCGACAGCGTACGCGTGTTTTCTTTTTCCAGATTCTCCTGGGCGGAGAGCGGCAAAGCCAGCAGCAGGCAGGCCGCCGATGCCAATAGTTTTTGTCTCATCATTCTTTTCTTCATTTTTGTACAGCATGATAGATCACTCCGAAGTCCGGCCGCCAGTGTCGCAGACAAGGAGCGGTGTATGCCTGCACCCAGCCTTTCTTCCTCATGACCTTAGGATACAATCATCCGGGATGATTCCCCCAATCAACCGGGATGATTCTTGCCATCAACGGGGATGATTGTATCCTTCTGCCGTTCTTTTCGGTGGCACAAAGATAGACAGAGACAAATAAAGCCCGCGTTATCGCAGGCTTATGAAGTCTTATCAAGTGTTATCGGATATAGAAAAAGACGATAAAGTCCTCTCGAACCGGTTACGTCCAGTGAATTAGTTCTTCCAAATCACTTTTCAGAAAATCCTCCAATGATACACCGGATGTTCCCACTACAAAGGAACGCTTCGGATGGAAAGCCTTTACAAACTTGGGAAGTCCACTGTTCATTCCTCTGCGGCCGCTTTTTACTTCAATGGCAATGCATTCTCCTCCGTTCACGATAACAAAATCCACTTCATCGGTTCCTTCACGCCAATAATACAACTGATATTCCAATTCCTCGGCCATACTCAGCAGATAAGCCCCGACCGCACTTTCCACCCATCGGCCCCAAACCCTCGGGTCAATTCGATCCTTTTCAAAAGTTCGTCCCTTATAAGCTGTCATCAACGCATTATTGTACACCTGATATTTGGGAATCGAGTTATATTTACGGGCATCATCCTTGGCATACTTCTGCAAAGCGGCCAGTAAAGAGCATTGATTCAAGATTTCCAAATACCCGGCCAATGTCGTCACATTACCGGCATCCTGCAACTGTCCGATCAGTTTGGTCAACGACAGAACCTCTGCAGAATATCCACATCCCAATTCAAAAAGCCGCTTCATCAATGCAGGTTTATAGATATTGGAAGTCATGATGACATCCTTCTCGATAGCGGGAGCCACAAGCGAATCCTTCACATATTTCTTCCAGCGCCGCTCGTCTTTTATCAAATGGGCCGGACCAGGATAGCCTCCAAAGTAAATATACTCATCCAATGTAAAACCGAATGCTTCCTGCATTTCCAAATAATTCCAATGCCCTAACCTTATCAATTCGTATCTCCCCGCCAAGGATTCCGTAAGGCCTTTCTTCAACAACAGACGCGAACTGCCCAGAAGCACCACCTTCAAATTCAACCCCATCCGGGTATCCTCATCCCATTCTCTTTTAACGGCATCACTCCAGTTGTCAATCTTCTGAATTTCGTCGATAACCAACAGAAATTCTTTTTTCTTGCGAAGCTGCATGGTTGTACGGGCAGACTCCCACACCCGTCTTATCCAATCCGTATCTTTGGAATCTACCCCATCAGCCACTTCCATCATATAGGCCAACTCTATCTGTCTGAGTACCTGACTGACCAATGTTGACTTTCCGACTTGTCTCGGTCCGGCAATTACCTGTATGAATTTGCGAGGCTCTTCAATACGTTCCTTCAGCGTATTATATTGTTTCCTAAGATATTCCATTATATAAAAACTTTAAAACCTACCACTGAAATGTTCAAAAGTAATCTTGAAAATGTTCAATTCTCATTCCAAAAATACGCAAATACGGTAATTCGTCCAAACTTTCGGGAACAAAAAATCACACGTCCTCCGCAATCTCCTTCAGATACTGCTCTATCTTCTGAAAGAACAGCGAAAGGTGAGAGCCATCGACAAAAGCATGGTTCACATAAATGGACAACGGCATCACCAACCGGCCTTCGCGGATGACGGCCTTGCCGGCAGTCATCAAAGGGTAGTTGCAGGCATTGCCCGCTTCGGCCAGCGTATAAGTAACGGATGTGAAATACATGCCGGGCACGGCACTCAGATGCACCACATCGTAGTCGCCTTGGGCCATCAGCGTCTTCTCGGCACCATAAGGATCGCCGTCGGGCGGGATATTGGTAATCAGTTGATGGGCTTCAGCGTAAAAGTCGGCAAAACTTTCGTGATAAGGTATGCGCAGGGTGAAGAACGTACGGCCGGGCACAGCAATCGGTGTAATGATGTCCACCCGATCGTGAAAGACAACCTGATTCTGCTTGTCGATGCGGTAACGCAACTCGTCCACTTCGTTGGCAGCACGTACCACGGCATACAAGTAATAGAGAAAGAACGACTGCCCCCGGCGTTTGGCTGCCGCACGGGCTTCGGTACAGTCGATTTCGGTAGCCACAGCATACCACGAACTGACAAAGGTCTCAAAGAAACGATAGTTGTCACGACGGACCCAGGTATCTACATCAATAATATGTTTCATATATTCAGCAATTTTAATTCGGGCAACAAAATTAATACATACAACCGAATATAAGAAGAAATCCAGCCACCGGAGTACCGAAAAAGAAGTGTTATTTAGTCTTACCAGACATCGGGAGATAAAAAGGAAGTGCGTATCTTTATCCCCATGAAACTGCCCTCGAAATACATCGCCCTGCTCGTCATCCTCTCGCTGACGGGCATCTTTGCCTATCAGGCCTACTGGCTGACGGGCCTCTACCGCACCATGCGCACCGACCTGGAGCGCAACATCACGGAAGCCATGCGCATCAGCGACTACAACGAGATGCTGGTGCGTATCGAACACCTACAGGAAAGGAACAGAGAGCATGGCGAAGTCTCCATCTCCACTGGTTTTGACGACGAGGGCAAGCAGTTTGTGCGGAGCAGCACCGTGCTGCATCAGGTATCTGACACTGTGATAGAGGGCTTCACCGCCCGTAACGATACGCTACAGCGGATAGAGACAGATACCGTGCGCCCCGACGCCATGCTTCATGCCAAGGAAGGGCTCGACATGCTGCTGCGCAACCAACGCACCATGACCGGCATGGCCATTTACCTGCAACGCGGACTGCACTCGGGGCTCGACATATTGAGAAGTCCCGATTTCAGTGTATACGACAGCCTGCTCAACACCCGCCTCAGGGAAATGAACATCCCCATACGCTACCGCCTGCAATACCTGTACTCTGGCTACGACGCCCAAGACCGCTGGCTCTATACCGACACCCTGGCCACAGGCGGCACACCCGGCTATGTGCCCGGTCCCGATGCCGTCAGCTACCAATACGCCTTTTCCTCGTCGGAACACGACGTCTATCGTCTTACCACCGAACCGTTGGGCGGCCTCGTGCTGCGGCAGATGGCAGGCATACTGATAACTTCGTCGGTCATCCTCCTCATCCTCGGCTTCTCGTTCTGGTACCTCATCCGTACCATCCTGCGACAGAAGACGCTGGAGGAAATGAAAAGCGACTTCACCAACAACATCACCCACGAGCTGAAGACACCCATTGCCGTGGCCTATGCCGCCACCGATGCCTTGCTCAACTTCCACCAAGCCGATGATCCCAACAAGCGCGAACGCTACCTGCGCATCTGCCAGGAGCAGTTGCAACGCCTCGGCGGGCTGGTAGAGCAGATACTTTCCATGTCGATGGAGCGACGCAAGACCTTCCGCCTCCATTGGGAAGAAGTACACTTAGCTACCCTCCTGCCCTCCCTCGTCGAACTGCATAAGCTGAAAGCCGACAAGCCTGTCCACATCACGCTCGACATCGTCCCCGAAGACCTGACCGTCCCTGCCGACCGCCCCCATCTGTCCAACATCGTAAGCAATCTGCTGGACAATGCCGTGAAGTATTCGCGCAACCAGGCCGACATCACCGTCCGTTGCTACCATTACACGGACACAGACGGACAAGTCTATACAGAAATCAGTGTCAGCGACCACGGCATCGGCATCGCCCGCGACCGCCTGCCCCACGTATTCGACAAGTTCTACCGAGTACCCACCGGCAACCTGCACGAGGTGAAAGGCTACGGCCTCGGCCTGTTCTATGTGAAGACAATGGTAGAGAAGCATGGCGGTACGGTGGAAGTGAAAAGCGAACCGGGGAAAGGAAGTGAGTTTAAAGTGAGATTGAGGGCAGACAAGGCCTCACCTCCGACCTCTCTCCCAGGGAGAGGGGAGGAAATGGATGTATCTGATAATAAATATATATAATGAATATTATCCAACTTTTGATTAATACAAAAAACAGAAACAGCAAAAATGATAACCAAAGATAGTAAACACACCCCCTCCCCCCTCTCCTTGGGAGAGGGGCCGGGGGTGAGGCTCGACAGTTCTATATCCGTCCTCCTCGTCGAAGACGAACAGACCCTTGCCATGATCATCAAGGACACCCTCGAAGGTCAGGGGTTCCTTATCCATACCGCTGCAGATGGGGAAGAAGGCCTGCGCCTCTTTTTCGAGATTCACCCCGACGTAGTGGTAGCCGACATCATGATGCCCCGCATGGACGGCTTCGAAATGGTACGCCGTATCCGGCAAAGCGACCGCCGTACGCCTGTCATTTTCCTCACTGCCCGCTCGGCCGTAAACGATGTTGTCGAAGGCTTCGAACTGGGTGCCAACGACTACTTGAAGAAACCATTCGGCATGCAGGAACTTATCATACGCATCAAGGCACTGGTAGGCCGTGCCTGCACCTACACAACAGCCGAAGTGGAAGCCCCCTCCCTCTACCCGATTGGCAATTACCAGCTCGACATCCGACGTCAACTCCTCCTTCACGAAGGCGGCCAACAGGAACTGTCGCACCGTGAGACCGAAATACTGCGCCGCCTCTGCCAGAACCGCAACTGTGTGGTGAACATGCGCGACATCCTCCTCGACCTCTGGGGTGATGACTCCTTCTTCAACCAACGAAGCCTGCACGTCTTCATCACCAAACTGCGCCACAAACTGGCCAAGGACGAAAATATACGTATCATCAATGTACGCGGCATCGGATATAAACTGATTACCCAATAGAAATGTCGCTAAGTCATCTTTCACGCAATATTGAAAAAACAGATAAATAGTCTTAAGACACGCGAAAGGGTCGGCAGAAAAGCATTATCTTTGAAGCAGACAAAATGTGTAGATAAAATGAAACGTTTTTTATTTCTATTCACGATCATTGCCTTGTACAGCAGCATGGCCTTTGCCCAAAACGAAGTGGCAACCGATACGTTGCGCCAGGAGACAGGCAACATTCCCCCTGCTGAAGAGCAACTTCTACCCGACGGAACCCGAAACTACGGAGGCTTCCTGATAGATATGAACAGCCTGATCAAAATGCCGACTCCCGACCTGAGCAAGTCTTTCAAGATTGTCATTCCCAATGCAAGCAAAGACTACAGCCAGCTATTCCGGCTCAATCCGGACGTCACCTACTCGTCGGGGCTTAGCAACATGTTCAGCAGCGGTTCGTCTTTCTATCTCAATCCTTTTGGTCTGAACTCTGTAGGCAGCCTGATGGACAACCTGCAAATGGGCAGCTTTAAACTGAAGAACGGCATGCGTATCAACACCTACGGCGAATACAACAAGGAAGGACGAAAGGTATTCAATCCTTCTGCCCTTCCCTGGGAAAAAAATAATTTTAAAGGTGCTTTCGAACTGAAATCGCAGGACGGTTCGTTCGGCTTCCGTATAGAAGTGCAGCAAGGACGAAACTCTCCTTACTGACCCTCTGCCGACACTGCTCAATCAAGCGATACCCGAAGTCCCATCTCGTAAGCATTGCGCATGGCTTCGGGTTTTGTTTTTATCTCGCCCGGATGCCATACCCCGCCACAGAACACGGTACCTTTCAGCATCGGATTTTCCAGACAATCGAGGAATCCGCTGAAACTGTCAACGATGCGTTCCATAATCGAAGGGTAGTCTTCGGCCGCGGTAGCGATAAAGTAGAATTCTTTGTTCTTCATTTCGGTATACGGACCGCAACAACGGTCTATCAGCGTCTTCATCTGCGCACTCATCGCATAAAAATAGACAGGAGTGCCCATTACAATCACGTCGGCTTCCAGCATTTTCTGAATCACTTCAGCCGCATCGTCTTTCTGCGGGCAGGGTTTCTTTTCGTAACTGCACACGCTGCATCCCAGACAAGGATGAATATTCTTGTCGCGCAAGAACACCTTTTCAACCTCGTTACCGCCTTCGATGGCTCCACGCATAAACTCATCACAAAGCGTATCCGAATTTCCTCTCCGACGAGGACTGGATGATAAAATCAACACTTTTTTTGCCATTGCTTCTATATTTTAATGATTATGATACATTCGTTTTTCCATCCGACCAGCATCAGACAGATCTGTTATCTCCTCCCTCCAATGCACAAACAACCGGAAAAACACCTTGCAAAATAAGGAAGAAAAATCTGTCAGCGCAACAAACTATTTACTGATTTCAGTACCAAAATTACAGAAGCGGGGTTATCAAAAATTAGCGGGACAGACTTTCCGTTATACTCAGGCATGGATTGCTCGCATTTACGGACCCAATCAGCTCCTCTGCAACCGTAACAAAGATAACAGAATCCGTAATAATGTTTATCCGGATACAGCCATAAGTCACTATTTTTGCCGGCAGATATGACAACAGAATGACACATGCTGAAGCTAAAAAACATATATGAGTGTAACCTATGCCTGGGAAGCCGGACCTTGCATCCCGAAATAAGCATTATCAATCTGTCGGACTCCTGCATGCAGCAAACAAGCATAAAGTTTGGAGTATATGCCATCATTCTGGCTGAGAAATGCGAAAAGAACCATTGCTGTTGCGGAAAAGGAAGCTGCGACTACTCGTATGCCACTATGATATTTTTGCCTCCCGAACAGACCTTCCGCATGGACAAGGAACACTCGCTTCCCTCGAAAGGTTATCTGCTCGTTTTTCAGCCCGACCAGTTCGACACATCACTGAGCAAACGAATCAAAAAATACTCGTTCTTCGACTACGCCAAGAGCGAGGCCCTGCACTTGTCCCAACGCGAAACCGAACAAATCGTATGCTGCCTCAGAAACCTCGAAAACGAGCTGCGCTATCCGGCCGACGTTCATAGCAGTGTCATCCTATCGTACCACATCGAGTTGATGCTCGAATATTGCACACGCTATTACGAACGTCAGTTCATCACCCGCGACAACCAGAACAAAGCCATCGTCTGCAAAACCGAAAGATGGATTGACCGCTACACCGAAGGCTGTCATCCGGATAAGATACAGGTCCCTCCTCCGACCACCTGCGCCGCCACCCTGAAACTGTCAGCAGCCTATTTCAATGACTTGCTGAAGTTCGAAACCGGAAAAAACTGGAATGAATATTTCCAACTATATCTGCACGAAAAAGAGCAGACAAACGCCATCCATCACGCTGTAGGCTTAATCTAACGAAAGCGCATCATCGGGCATTCCCTGTTCTCTCCGATAAGCCTTCACCATCTCCAGAATAGCATCTCCGTGCTTTTCAACCCCTTTCTTGCCCATGTACGGAATGCACAGCAACGAGGCTTCATCAGTAGGCAGCAGGTTGCTGATTCCCAATATTGCTTTCTGCTGCAGCACCGTATATACCGGCATCCCCTGCTTGCCCGCTTCGGCATTGCGCCATGCCACCAGGCGGTTGTACAGCTCCGGATGAAGAATATCGGCAGGCACATCGGCTTTTCCGCCTCCGGCAGCTGCCTTCTGTCTGCCTTTAGCCGCCTGCTTGCCGGCTGCCTGTTGAAGGTCTGTGATGGACAACAGTGCTTTCTGCTTCAGATACGGTGCTGTATGAAAACCCTCCTGAACGACAAACTTCAGCAATCCTGTTTTTTGCAATATACCCTCCACCAGTTCATCTGCTGCATCGCGCAGTTTTTTCTTCAGTTCTTTGTTGTCCGATTGCAGTATCAGGTTCTTCCGAAGTTCCTCCAGCGGCTGAAGCTGCTCACCAAAGTACAAGGCAGCCTGATGAATGCGTTCCTGCAGATGCTGGTCCGTCATATAATCGACGGAGGCACCTACCAGACGCGTGTACTGCTGCTTAAACTTCTGCCCCACCATCACCACTTTTTCATGTACCTGCTCCACCACCTCTTTATAGGAAGCAAGCTGTTTGGGATAAAGTTTATACAAGTGCTCGTCTATCAGACGCACATACTTGCGCAAGCTTTGCTCCAGCGGGAAGAAGTCGAACAACCCCGTCAGCAGTTCCAGAAAATAAGCCTGTTGCAGCGTATGTACCCGCATCGCATCCGGACGACTGTCACGGGCTTTCAATGTAAAGGCTTCTACCGCCTCGTCATTGATAATGGCCCGTTCCGACAACGGAGCACTCAACACCACGCCTTCCAGCGTGCGGCAACGACTCAAAGCCACATAAGCCTGTCCGTGGGCAAACGATGCACTGGCATCAATCACCGCTCGGTCGAAAGTCAATCCCTGACTCTTATGAATCGTGATGGCCCATGCCAGCTTTACAGGATATTGCTTGAATGTTCCTTCAATGTCCTCGGTGATCTCTTTTGTCTCTTCGTCGAGCACATATTTCGCATTGGCCCATTCTTCTTCCTGCAATACAAAAGGTTGCGGATTCTCCAGCGTACGCACAACAATGCCCTGCTGCGAAATATCCGTCACTTCGCCGATCATACCGTTGTAATAACGGTGTTCGCCCGACGTATCGTTCTTCACAAACATGATCTGGGCATTCTTTTTCAGCTCCAGCAGTTCGTCGGTAGGATAAGAATATTCGGGAAACTTGCCATCGATGGTAGCACGATAAGTATATACCCTCCCGGGCAGTTGTTCCAGCTCGTGCTCGTTGATGCGCTGTGCCTGATAGTTATGGGTCACCAGCCGGATGTATCCGTCCTCTTTCTGCGGATGAAAATCAGGAATATACCGACGGTTCAACACATCGAGCACATCCTTGTCGCAACGGTTCTCGCGAATGCGGTTCAGCAGTTCCAGAAAATCTCCGTCGCTCTGACGGTATACTTTCTGCAACTCGATGGTGCAATATTCGGTCTGTTTCAGCGCATGGCTCGAAAAGAAGTAAGGCGTGTCGTAGAACCTGCCCAGCAGTTGCCATTCGTCCTCTTTCACCACCGGCGACAACTGTTGCAAGTCGCCTATCATCAGCAGCTGTACGCCACCAAACGGTTTTGTCCGGTCGCGAAAACGGCGCAGCACATTGTCAATGGCATCCAGCAAGTCGGCACGTACCATACTGATTTCATCGATCACCAGCAAGTCGATGCTGCGCATGATGTTCAGCTTTTCTTTCCCGAAGCGGAAACGGTACGAAGCCTTTCCGTCGGCATTGAAAGAAGTTTCGGGCACGTAAGGCGCAAACGGAAGCTGGAAAAAGGAATGGATGGTCACCCCTCCGGCATTGATGGCGGCTATCCCCGTAGGAGCCAGCACGATCATCCGCTTCGGGCTGTCTTCCTTCAGTTTCCTTAAAAACGTCGTCTTCCCCGTACCCGCCTTTCCTGTAAGAAAAAGATGAGTACCGGTATTTTCAATAAACTCCCATGCCAATGCCAATTCCTGATTCTGCTCCATGACCGTATGCGTATTTTCAATTGGGGGTAAAGATAAATAAAAAAGCCTATATTCCTACACCGAAAGAGGCACTTTACGATCGTAAAGAGGGAGTTTAGGGAGGGAAAGAGGGACTTTAGGGAGACCTTTCTGCCACATACTGACAGGACGAGGTTCTAAGCACCCGCCAAATTCCGTAAAAAAGGTATCTTTCCCCCACTTATGATTACAAAATCTACGCTTCACCTGACGTACTTTTGTATCAGATAGAAAACGAGAGAAAGCGATGAAAAAGATAATGAGAATGATTGCCTTTGCATTGGCGGGCAGTTTGCCTGCGATGGCACAAACAACGGAGAGCCATATGGACAGAATTGAAGTTTGCAAACAGAATTATCACACACTGTTCGGCGGTGAAGCACTGACCGGACAGGGAACGGACCCGGAAATGATGGACATCCTGCAAAAGTTTATCTTTGGAGAAGTATTCCAGACAGGCAACCTGACATTGAAACAGCGGGAGATGATCACCTGCATCACCCTTGCCACTATGCAAACCCTTCCTCAGCTAAAAGCACATGCCGAAGCGGCTCTCAATGTTGGTGTCACTCCCGAAGAGCTTCGCGAAGTAATGTATCTCACAGCTCCCTTTATCGGCTTCCCGAAGATGCTGAATGCAGTGGGTACTGTGAACGAAGTATTCAAGGAACGCGAAATTTCCTTACCGATAGAGAAACAGGGAACCGTAACGGAGAACAACCGACACGAAAGAGGCAAAACGATTCAGAACAGACTTTATCCCGGCGGCATTGCCTCGGTGATGGAAGGATTGCCCGCAGATATGGGCAAGCACGTGGAGCGGTTTCTGACAGACTATTTCTTTGGCGAAATATACAGCCGTGGCGCACTCGACTTGCAGACACGCGAACTATTAGGTTATTGCGTTCTGACCACACTCGAAGCTGAAAGTCAGTTACATTCGCATTATCACGGCAATATCAATGTGGGCAACACACCCGAAACGTTGACTGCCGCAGTCATTCAGTGTCTGCCATACATCGGTTTTCCTGCCGCTATCAAAGCTTTGCGCATCATTAAACAGGAATATGGCCAACCTGTCTCTACCGGAAACAAGTTGGTGCGCCTTTCAAAAATAACCGTTGACCCGGCACAGATTGATGCTTATAACGCTTTTCTGAAAGAAGAGATAGAAGCCTCGATGCGTCTGGAACCAGGCGTACTGACGCTCTACGCCACAGCCGAGAAAGAAGCCCCACACCAAGTGACCATTTTGGAAATCTATGCCGACCAGACTGCATACGAAAGTCATCTGAAAACGCCCCATTTCCAGAAATACAAGCAAGGAACACTGTCGATGGTGAAAGAACTGGAACTGATAGACGTGGAACCGCTGATACCTGATTTAAAAATCAAGTGATACTACAATATTATTTCAAAAACAATCAAGTTATGAGGAAAATTATCTTAGCATTGGCGGCGATCATGACTCTGAGCCTTGTCGCTTGCGCCCAAAACAAAGGAGGAAAACGTATGCAAACTGAAAGAAAAACATTGGTGGTGTATTTCTCTGCTACCGGCACCACTGCCAACGCTGCCCGCACAATTGCGGATGTCACCGGCGGCACACTGCATGAAATTGTTCCCCAACAATCCTACACCTCCGACGACCTTGACTGGAACAACAAGCAGTCGCGCAGCTCTGTAGAGATGAACAATCCGAAAGCCCGCCCGGCGTTGAAAGAAACGCAGACAGATGTCAGCAAGTATGATGTCGTCTTCATCGGCTATCCCATTTGGTGGAATCAAGCGCCGCGAATCATCAATACCTTTATCGAAAGCCACTCATTGAAAGGCAAAACGCTGATACCCTTTGCCACATCCGGAGGAAGCGGAATAAACAACAGCGTAAAGGAGCTGAGGAAGGCCTATCCTGATTTGCTTTGGCAAAATGGCAAACTGCTGAACAGTACCAGCCGTAATGCCATTCAGAGTTGGGTCGAGAATGTAATGAAGTGACCGAAGAGGGTTTAAGGTATCAGAAAAGAACTCTTTACTGCGTCTTTAAGAGTACAGGAATTGTCAATATACGAAGCTGATGCCATCTCCCCAATGACACGGTTTTCAATGAACTTCGCACCTACAGACACAACATAGCAACCTGTAGAAAAAAATCGGGTGGAGACGTCTCATTCGGAACATCCCCACCCGATTTATTTTTCTGTTTCCTTCAACCTTCGGCCTTTTTTACTTCAAGCTACCGCCAATGATGTCCAGCAACTCGTTCGTAATGGCCTGTTGACGGCTCTTGTTGTACTGCTTCGTCAGGTCTTGTATCAACTCGTTGGCATTGTCTGTTGCGGCCTGCATGGCCAACATACGTGCCGCGTGTTCGGAAGCATTGGAGTCGAGCAGAACGGTGTAAATCTTCTGACTTAAAACCTTAGGCAAGAGGTTGGTTACCAGCTCGGCAACCGAAGGCTCTACGATATAGTCGTTGTTGAACCGGTTCTCCTTCACCTTGTCGCCCCCCGCTTCCTGTCGGATTTTCTCCAGATCAATGGGCAGATAGTTCTCGTACATCAAGACCTGAGATCCGGTCGACTTGAAGTGATGGTACACCAGTTCTACCTGATCGATCTCCTTCTGGATGAACTGCTCCATCAGCGTTGCGGCCAGTTGCGAAGCATCGGCATACGAAGGACGGTCGCACATGGGCTGATACGTGCCTTGTGGTACATATCCCAACTTCTTTACGGCTTCTTCCACCTTCTTCCCTACTGGGTAAATCAGGATATTCTCCTTGCCCAATGCCTGATATTCCTCCAACCGGTGTTCCAACATCTTAACGACGTTGGAGTTGAAAGCACCACACAGCGAAGTATTGGACGAAAATACCACAATGGCAACCCGAGCTACAGGGCGCACTTCTGTATAGAGCGATTCGAACGAGACATCTGTACTTAAAAAATTAGTCAGAATCTCATTCAGTTTCCGCTGATAAGGCAGCATATTCTCTATCCGTCCCTGCGCTTTATGAAGTTTGGCCGAAGCCACCATCTTCATAGCCGAAGTAATCTGGCGGGTACTTTTGACCGAACTTATTCTATTTTTTACCTCTTTCAGTGAAGCCATTTCTTGATGTTTTGAATGTTGAACTTATTACGGTCAGCTGAACATTTTTGCGACCATTGCTGCCGTCTCTTCGATCTTCTGAGTCACTTCGTCATTGATGACACCTGTCTTCAGTACATCGAGAACATCGTTCCGGTGATTCATTTCGAGCTGTTCAAGGAAACTGCGCTCAAACTCCTTCACTTTGTCCAGAGGCACATCTTTCAGCAATCCGTGTGTACCACAATACAGAATAGCCACCTGCTTTTCGACAGGCATCGGGCTGTACTGAGGCTGTACCAGCAAACGGGTATTCTTCTGTCCCTTATCGATAGTCAGCGCGGTAACGGGGTCCATATCGCCACTGAACTTGGTAAATGCTTCGAGTTCGCGATACTGAGCCTGGTCGATCTTCAACGTACCGGCCACTTTCTTCATCGCCTTGATCTGTGCATTACCACCGACACGGCTCACCGAAATACCGACATCAATAGCCGGACGGTTGCCCTGATTGAACAGATTGGTATCAAGGAAGATCTGTCCGTCGGTGATAGATATCACATTGGTCGGGATATATGCCGATACGTCGCCGGCCTGCGTTTCAATGATAGGCAAGGCTGTCAGTGAACCGCCGCCTTTTACTTTTCCGCGCAGACTGTCGGGCAAGTCGTTCATCTGGCATGCTACTTCCTGCTGGTTGATGATTCGTGCCGCACGTTCCAACAGACGTGAATGCAGGTAGAAAATATCACCCGGATAGGCCTCACGTCCGGAAGGACGACGCAAAATCAATGATACCTCACGATAGGCAACCGCCTGTTTGGAAAGGTCGTCATAAACAACCAAGGCATGACGGCCGGTATCGCGGAAATACTCGCCGATAGCAGCACCGGCAAAGGGGGCATAGTACTGCATGGCTGCAGGATCGCCAGCCGTAGCGGCTACCACAATGGTGTAGTCCATGGCTCCGTGCTGACGCAAGGTGTTGACAATAGAGGCTACAGTCGAACCTTTCTGGCCGATGGCTACATAAATACAATATACCGGATCGCCGGCTTCGTAATTGGCACGCTGGTTGATGATGGTATCAATGGCAATGGCAGTCTTACCTGTCTGACGGTCGCCAATGATCAGCTCACGCTGTCCGCGGCCGATAGGAATCATGGCATCCACCGCCTTCAGACCAGTCTGCAAAGGCTGATTTACCGGCTGACGGAAAATAACTCCCGGTGCCTTACGCTCCAACGGCATTTCGCAAAGTTCACCTCCAATCGGTCCTTTGCCATCGAGCGCAACACCCAACGGGTCTATCACACGTCCTAACATTCCCTCTCCTACCATAATAGAGGCAATACGCTTTGTACGTTTCACGATGAATCCTTCCTTTATCTTATCGGTAGGACCCAGCAAAACGGCACCCACGTTGTCCTCTTCCAAGTTCATCACGATAGCCTTGACACCGTTGTCGAACTCCAGCAACTCGTTGGCTTCGGCATTGCGCAGACCGTAGATACGTGCCACGCCATCGCTGACCTGCAACACCGTACCAACCTCGTCCAGCTGCACCCGGGTATCAATGCCTTCCAGTTGCTTGCGGAGGATATCGGAAACTTCGCTTACTTTTATATTTTCAGACAACATTTTATTCCTTTTTAAAAAGACCGGCATTATCGTCAGTCAAACACCAGTCGCAATTAAACGATTCTTCTATTCTTATCAATGAACTGCTCTTTCACTTTCTTCAACTGGGTCGCAATGCTCGCGTCCAGACGGAAATTGTTAACGTCAAAGATAAATCCACCCAAAACTGACGGATCTACCTCGGTCTGCAACTCCATGCGGGCATGCAACAAGGTAGAGGCACTGTTTCTGATACGTTCTTCCTCTTCCTTAGTTACAGGTACAGCAGTTATCAACTTGGCCACTCCAATGTGTTTGCTCTTCCGGTATAAATCCAAAAAGGCCAAACAGATGTATCGGAGCATGCTTTCACGGCCATTCTTCAGCACCAATGTTATAAAACGGCTGAATTCATGACTTATTGGAGCATCTCCGGCAGCAGCCGTACTGATAAGCGAATACTTCTCACGTATCGTCAAAATGGGATTATCCAACGCAGCATGTAAATCCGCATGATTCTGAAAACTATGTTCGAGCATACGCACACATGCGTAGACCGAATCTTCCGTTTTCGTATCCTGGGCGTATTTCATGAGTGCTTTGGCATACCGCACTGAAACAATTCCTATATCCATCTTATCTAAATTCAACTACAGAATCGCAATTCCTGATATAAGTCGGAAGTTCCGAAGAAAGCATTCCTTTCATCAGGAATTACAATTCAACATTAATTCTGTTTATTTCTCGAAGCAGCCAAAATTTCATCCAGCATACGGTCGATCATGCCCATCTGTTCGTCTTTATCATCCAGATTCTTGCGGATAACCTTCTCTGCAATATCTACAGAAAGCATGGCCACCTGACGGCGGATATCGCGTATGGCTTCTTCTTTTTCAAGCTGTATCTGTCTTCTTACCTCGTCCAGTTCCTTCTGCGCAGCGACTTCTGCTTGTTTACGGGCTTCGACAATGATTTTGTCGCGCTCGTGCATCGCTTCCCGAAGGATGCGTCCTTGTTCCTTATTGGCGGCAGCCACCAGTTGCTCACTTTCTTCTTTCAGTTTCGAAAGCTGAGCGTTCGCCTCGCGTGCTACTGCCATAGACTGGTCGATGTATGTCTTACGGCCTTCAACCATCTTGGTTATCACCGGAAAGCCATACTTCGCCAACACTACAAACACAATGCCGAACGAAAGAAGCATCCAGAACAGCAGACCACTATCGGGTAATAACAATGACATATTTCTAACTATTTAGTTTCTCGGTTTCCGGATTCATAAGCTTGTCAGTCCTTCGATGTTTCAACACCATAACGGAAGAACTTACGCACCTTTAACCCGGCAACTTACAAATTAAGAATTATCAATTGAAACAGGAGGTACCCTCCGGTCATTACAGGAAGAATACCAACAGACACACAACGACTGCCAACAGAGCCACACCTTCAATCAGAGCGGCAGCAATAATCATGTTCATACGGATATCTCCTGATGCCTCGGGCTGGCGACCAATGGCTTCCATAGCGGAGCTACCAATTTTACCAATACCAAGACCGGCACCAATTACAGCAATACCAGCACCTAATGCTGCACCTAATTTGCTGACTCCCACACCTGCCGCAGCGGCTTGTAATAATACTGATAGTAACATAGTTTTCTAAATTTTTAAATGGTTATTTTTTTAGTTATTCAATTCTCGTATTTCTTTTTCTGTTTTTATCTCTTTCTTTTCTTCATGTTCCGCCTGCGCCAATCCGATGAACACGGCCGACAGCATGGTAAACACATAAGCCTGGATAAAGGCTACCAGCAGCTCCAACGCATTCATAAAGATGTTGAACAGCACCGAAGCAAACGTCAACGAACCGTTCAGTACAGGTCCCATGCTGGCCGATATGAATATCAGACTTGTCAGTACTAGCATGGCCATGTGACCGGCCAGCATATTGGCAAAAAGACGGATCATCAAGGCAAACGGCTTGGTAAACACACCGAAAAACTCAATCAGGGGCATCATCGGGAAAGGTACCTTCAGCCACCAGGGAACATCGGGCCAGAATATGTCTTTCCAGTATGCCTTGTTGCCGAACAGGTTGACCGCAATAAAGGTACATACGGCCAACACCATCGTAACGGCTATGTTGCCCGTCACATTGGCACCACCCGGGAAGAAAGGAACCAGCCCCATGAGGTTGTTGATGAATATAAAGAAGAAAGCTGTGAGCAAATAGGGAGCAAACTTATGATATTTGGGTCCCACACAACTCTTGATAACATCATCGTTGACCATCATGATAAACATCTCCATAAAGCCGACAAAACCTCCGGGAGCCTCACTGTCCTGCGGGTGTTTCTTATACCAGCGTGCCACGCTCAGAATGATAATCATCAGCAGCAGGCTATTGAATATCAGTGCAAAGGCTACTTTGGTAATCGAGAAATCCCACGGGCGTACTTCATTGCCCTGGGCATCATACTCTACGAGCTTCCCTTCGTAACGGCTGCCTTCGGGGGCAATGGAAAGGCCTTCGTATGACCCGTTATTCTCTTCGAGCCGGGCCGATGAGAACACATGCCATCCGGTTGTCTGGCTGTAGACAATAATAGGCAGAGGGACAGTGACATGAGTTTTTCCCCACGTAGTAATGTGCCACTCATAGGCATCGCCGATGTGTCCGAAAACAATTTCTTTCACATCAACTGTACCTTCTTCCTGTTCCTTTGCTGCAGATTCGCTCTTTTGTACGACAGTCGTGTCGGCCGCCATCTGACTGGCGGGAGTCACCGCAGCCACAGTGTCGGCATACACCGTTTCCGAAAAGAGGAATCCCATCAACAGGATTATTACGAACCACGTATTATGCTTTCGTTTCATCTTTCTTACTTTTTTTCGCTTTACGGTTCATTTCGAACGTGAAGAAGAACCATGAATCATATATCAAATAAATCAGATAATTTGCAATAAACGTCAGCAAAAAAGCCCGGATTTCCTCACGGACAGCAACGCAATAAATAGCCATCACAATGATGGCAAACAGCATCCGCATCACTTTCAGCAGCAAGTAGATCTGCAACATCCACTTGGGAGAGTGCTTGCGGCACATTTCCGTCATGCTGATAGTAAACACTCCGAAGACAAAAAAGAATACAGGAATAATGGGATAGCCTCCAAAATAGTGATGAGGAAAGAAAGAAAAATAGATTCCGCCTCCACACACACCAATCAGCAATGTCAGCAAAGCCGATTGTAACAAATAATTACGTTTAGTTATACTAATGCTCACTTTTTCCTGTATTTTGATTTAAGTCCTCTCTCTTTTTTTACTATCTTAATCCGGCATCTTTTTTACTCGATGCAAACGGAAACGGTGTCATTGCTCATTTCGATAAAGCCTCCATGAATCTCCTGCGAATGCTCTTTACCATCTTTCGTCACGTAGGAGACCAATCCGGCCTTCAGTGACGAAACGATGGGTGCATGTTGCGGCAGTATGGTAAACGACCCCATCGCACCCGGCAATGTAACGCTGTCTACTTCTCCGTCAAAGATTTCCTTCTCGGGCGAAACAATATTTAAATGCAAATCCTTCATTTCCGTTATCTCTTAGCCTGTTCCAACAGTTTCTTGCCTTTCTCGATTGCTTCTTCAATGGTTCCGACATTCAGGAAAGCCGGTTCCGGCAAATAGTCCACTTCGCCGTCAAGAATCATCTTAAAGCCTTTAATCGTGTCTTCGATAGAAACCATCGTACCGGGAACGCCGGTAAACTGTTCGGCCACAGCAAATGGCTGTGAAAGGAAACGCTGTACGCGACGGGCACGGTTCACCAGCGTGCGGTCGGCATCCGACAGCTCTTCCATACCAAGGATGGAGATGATATCCTGCAATTCCTTGTTACGCTGCAGAATCTGCTTCACACGTTGTGCCACGTCGTAGTGTTCCTGACCTACAATGTGCGGATCAAGAATACGCGAAGTAGACTCCAACGGATCTACGGCAGGATAAATGCCCAATTCCGTAATCTTACGGCTAAGTACGGTTGTTGCATCCAAGTGGGTAAAGGTTGTAGCAGGTGCAGGGTCGGTCAAGTCGTCGGCCGGCACATATACAGCCTGTACGGAAGTAATAGAGCCGTTGCGTGTAGACGTGATACGTTCCTGCATGGCACCCATTTCCGTAGCCAGTGTCGGTTGGTATCCTACAGCCGAAGGCATACGTCCCAACAAAGCCGATACTTCGGAACCAGCCTGGGTGAAACGGAAGATATTGTCGATAAAGAACAGGATATCGCGCGGTCCGTCTGTTTCAGCACCACGGTCGCGGAAGGATTCAGCTACCGTAAGTCCTGACAGGGCTACGGACTGACGTGCTCCAGGGGGTTCATTCATCTGACCGAATATCAGCGATACCTGCGACTTGGCCACTTCATTATAATCGACCTTGGACAAGTCCCAGTTGCCTTCTTCCATACTCTTCTTGAATTCTTCACCATAACGGATAACACCGGATTCGATCATTTCCCTCAGCAAGTCGTTACCTTCACGGGTACGCTCACCTACTCCGGCAAACACGGAGAAACCGTGCTGTTTCTTGGCGATGTTGTTGATCAGCTCCTGGATGAGCACCGTCTTTCCTACACCGGCACCACCAAACAGTCCGATCTTACCACCTTTACTGTAAGGTTCGAGCAAGTCGATTACCTTAATACCTGTATAGAGAACTTCCTGAACAGTTGTCAAGTCTTCAAACTTGGGCGGTTCGCGATGGATAGGATAAGCTCCCGTACGGTCCAATTCCTTCATACCATCGATAGAGTCACCCACCACATTCATCAGACGGCCCTTAATCTGGTCGCCTACCGGCATGGTAATCGGGCCTCCCAACGGGTATACGTTCATACCACGTTGCAAGCCATCCGTACTGTCCATGGCTACAGTTCGTACTGTATTCTCACCAATATGTTGCTGTACTTCGACTATCAGTCGTTTCCCATGCGGACGCTTGATCTCCAATGCGTCATGAATGCTTGGCAGCACCAGTTCAGTCTCTGTACCTTCAAAATAGACGTCTACAACAGGTCCAATCACCTGCGAGATATGTCCGACAATCTGTGACATAAGCTTTTTTTTATTATCGTAATTAACTTCGTCACAAATTTACGAACAAATTGCATGTGGTTGTTCTTCCCAATAAGATTTTTTGGACAAAAAATACTTTTTTGAATGATTAAAGGTAGAAAAAGGACATTTTAATGCAAGAACTGCAACATCAGTTAACATTGGATATGATGGGATAAAGCCGTATCTCCATGCCGCCCCAAAGAGAGATTCTTTCCAGTTAGCCAATATTTCTTTCCTAACTAGAGAAAATTATTTTCCTAACTGGGAAAATATTTTTTCCTAACTGGGAAAAAATCGGGCCAGTCAGCCCAGCAAAATTCAGGCCATACGACTCTTTTCACACATACAGAAAAAGAGGAGGTGTCAAAGCCAAAAGTGGCTGACATTTTGATATATTTTAGGCACGGATTACACGGAGGAACGCAGAGAAAGAAGAATAATCATCCGCAAAATTCCGTGTAATACGTGCCTAAAGGAAAGCGGTTCCTTAATCTGACGCACTTTCCTGTTGCCGACATGCTGATAACAAAACCCTTTTCAAGGCTTTTTAGCTTATTCAGGATGGAGCGGCACTTAATAAACCTCTACCCTGGCTGCAATGCTCTTTGTCTTGTCACGCAAAGCATCCAGATCGCTGCCTAGAGGCGCATAGCACAATACGACTCCCATACGGCGATTGACACGTGTAGTAGGCTTTCCGAAAATCCGCAAATAGGTATCCTCTTCTTTAGTGACTTCTTCCAGTCCTCTATAATTAGGCTGCTCCTGGCTGGCTATCGGCGAAAGGATAACTGCACTGGCACCCATACGCTCCAGTTTGATGCCAGGAATGGGCAAACCTAAAACAGCACGCAGGTGCAGTTCGAACTCATTCAGGTTTTGAGTACCGGCCAGTGTAACCATGCCTGTGTCATGAGGACGCGGAGACAATTCCGAGAAATACACACCATTTTCATGGCTCAAGAAGAATTCCACTCCCCATATACCGTAACCGGTCAAAGCTCTGGTCACCTTTTCAGCCATTTCCTGTGCCTCTTTCAAATGTGCCGGATCGATGTAAGCCGGCTGGAAACTTTCACGATAGTCTCCGCCTTTCTGCACATGTCCGATGGGAGGACAGAACAACGTAGGACCATTCTTCTGAGTGACGGTCAACAGCGTAATTTCACTATCGAAGTGGATGAATTCCTCGATGATCAGTTCCTTTATATCTCCGCGGCTTCCGCTGCAACCATACTCCCAGGCATGTTCCAGTTCGTCGGCACTCTTGACCAGCGACTGACCCTTGCCCGAAGAAGACATCAAGGGTTTAACCACACAAGGGAAGCCAATCTTTTCGGCAGCAGTTTTCAACTCTTCCAACGATTTGGCATAATAATACTTGGCAGTCTTCAATCCCAATTCCTGTGCAGCCAAATCGCGGATGGCCTTACGGTTCATCGTATAGTTCACGGCTCGTGCACTGGGTACCACCTGAATGCCTTCTTTCTCGAAATCGTATAAACGTTCCGTACGGATAGCTTCGATTTCCGGCACAATGATATCCGGATTGTGCTTACGTACTGCGCGCTCCAAAGCATCTCCGTCGAGCATGCTGAACACTTCGCATTCATCGGCGACCTGCATGGCCGGTGCTCCGGCATACGAATCGCAAGCTATCACATATTGTCCTTTACGTTGAGCGGCTATTACAAACTCTTTACCTAATTCACCAGAGCCTAACAACAAAATTTTTTTCATTATCTATCTACTAATTTTATATGCGAGGGTGCATCAAAAATACGCTGCACCCTCCATTCTTTTTCAAATCCAACGAACGAACAGTTATTGATGCTGTTCTCTTAACAAATCGTTCACGGTCTTCACCGGATTGAATGTGCTTAACGGCACTTCTACAAATATCGTGTTCCAGTCACTCATGGCTCCGTTCCACAGTCCGGGAAGTTCCAATGCTTTCAGTTCCTTTCCGTTTTTCGATTTATGGGATATGAATCCGGTCGATTTGTCTACGTACTTCGTAAGGTCGAATTTATGTCCCTTATAGTCGCGCACTGCACAAACCAGGTCTACCGGATTGAAATGAGTTCCCTTTTCGAACATTTCTTTCTTCTGCGGATCGTTCATATCAATCTGCGAACTTTCCAGTATCTGCAACGAAATAGTGCCATCGCTGTTATAGGCCAGGAACGGACCTCCACCGGGTTCGCCTACATTCTTCACCATACCGCATACACGCATCGGACGATTCAGTTTCTTTTTCAGGTAAATAACCAGTTCGGCATCCTCCAGATTCTTCACTTCCGGATTCTTGCAGCAAAGTTTCTTTTGCAAGAACTGCAATACGTCCAGAATCTGTTCATGAGTATATTTCCCGCTGTCCAGCAATTGCAGATATGCAAAAGCCTGTTGTTGCAAGGTAATCAGTACACCTGCTATCAGTTTTTTATATAAAACGGTGTCGCCTTTCAGCTTGTCAGGTACAACGTTATCGATGTTCTTGATAAAAATAACGTCAGCATCCAGATCATTCAAGTTCTCAATCAAAGCACCATGTCCACCCGGACGGAACAGGAGTTGTCCCTTATCACGGAAAGGCTGATTGTTCATATCTGCAGCAATGGTATCTGTGCTCGGTTTCTGCTCAGAGAATGTAATATTATAATCCACTCCATATTTCTTGGCATAAAGAGCAGCCTTTTCCTCGATCAGAGCCTTAAAGAAAGCACGATGTTCGGGAGATACAGTGAAATGTACATTAACCTTGCCATTGCGGTTGGCTGCATACAAAGCACCTTCTACCAGATGTTCCTCTACCGGAGTACGGCTTCCGTCTTCATATTTATGGAATTTCAGCAATCCTTTGGGCAAAGAGCCGTAATTCAAGCCTGCCGATTCCAGCAAAGCTGCTACCACAGCCTTATAGTCGCCCTCGTTCAGCAAAGCAGGAATATCCTTGCCTTTGGTCTTCAGACACGCCGCATTCAAATCATCGTAAAAAGCAAAATGCTCAATCTTCTCAAAGAACTTCTTTTCAAAATCTGTCTGAGGGACATTATAATCAGCGCCCAAAAACTCAAACATATTCTTAAACATGCGGCTGGCCGCACCCGAAGCTGGTACAAATTTTACCACTGTTTTATCAGTCTGTGTATAAGCTTCCCATGCGTCCAGATATGTTTTCTGAACCTCAGCATCGGGAGCCAATATACCATTTTCAACAGAAGCAGCTGCATATAACTTCAAAAAAGGAAAACCTTTCTCAAAACATGCCAACTGTTCTGCAATCTGTTCTTCCGAAATGCCTTTCTTTACAAGCAAATCTTTGTCCTGGGGTGTTATCATATTTATCTAAATTTATTAATTGACCCCCAAAAGTATAAAAAAAATGCAACTGTGATAAGAAAAAACAAGAAAAAAACTACCTTTGGCAAATAAAATACAAATGACCATGGCAACAGAGATTTTTTTCACTACAGATGAGAAAAAAGAACTATTCTCACTTTACCGCAAACTGCTGAAACTTTCGGGTGACACATTGCAAAAGGATGACTGTAAAAAGCTGAAAACTCACCTTATCAATGCCATACAACAGAACTTTATCCAACGGGATATATTCGGCTTGAACCCTATCATCAAGGATATGCAGACAGCGGTTATAACGGCCGAAGAAATCGGTATGCGCCGTGCCTCCATCCTGGCCCTGATGCTGCATGACTCTGTCCGGTGCGGCAGCTATAGCCTCGAACAGGTACAGGCCGAGTATGGAGAAGATGTTGCAAGAATCATACAAGGGCTGATACGTATACAGGAACTGTACACGAAAAGCCCTACCATCGAATCGGAAAATTTCAGAAACCTGTTGCTTACATTTGCCGAAGACATGCGGGTCATACTGATTATGATTGCCGACCGTGTAAACGTGATGCGACAGATCAGGAACAGCGAGAACGACGAGGCTCGCCGACAGGTTGCCAATGAAGCCGCATACCTTTATGCCCCACTCGCTCACAAGCTGGGACTGTATAAACTGAAATCGGAACTGGAAGACCTTTCACTGAAATATACGGAGAAAGAGGTATATTATCACATCAAGGATAAACTGAACGAAACCAAAGCTTCGCGCGACAAATACATTGCCTCTTTCATTGCCCCGGTACAAAAGAAACTGGAAGAGGCCGGACTGAAGTTCCACATCAAAGGACGGACCAAATCAATACATTCCATCTATCAGAAGATGAAAAAACAGAAATGTCCGTTCGAGGGTGTGTACGACTTGTTTGCCATCCGGGTAATCCTCGACTCTGAACGGGACAAAGAAAAGCTGGAATGCTGGCAGGCGTATTCTATCGTAACAGATATGTATCAGCCCAATCCCAAGCGTTTGCGCGACTGGCTGTCTGTGCCTAAGAGCAACGGTTACGAATCGCTCCACATCACGGTAATGGGACCGGAAGGCAAGTGGGTGGAAGTACAGATCCGTACCGAAAGAATGGACGAAATCGCCGAACGTGGTCTGGCTGCCCACTGGCGCTATAAAGGGATAAAAGGCGAAAGCGGACTGGACGAATGGCTGACTTCCGTACGCGAAGCATTGGAAAGTTCGGACAGTAACGGACTGGAAACAATGGATCAGTTCAAACTGGACTTGTATGAAGATGAAGTCTTTGTCTTCACCCCAAAAGGCGACCTGTTCAAACTGGGCAAAGGAGCTACTGTACTCGATTTCGCTTTTCACATTCACAGCAAATTGGGTTGTAAATGCATCGGTGCCAAAGTAAACGGCAAGAACGCCCAACTCAGGCAAGTATTGCATAGTGGTGACCAGGTAGAAATAATGACATCGAATACCCAGACTCCCAAACAAGACTGGCTGAACATTGTAACCACGTCGAAAGCCCGTACCAAAATACGCCAAGCTCTGAAAGAAATGGCTGCCGGACAGCATGACTTTGCCAAAGAGACACTGGAGCGCAAGTTCAAGAACCGGAAGCTGGAATACGATGAAGCCATCATGATGCGTCTCATCAAACGCATGGGTTATAAAGTGGTGACAGATTTCTATCAGGCGATTGCTAATGAAACGATTGACGTCAACGACATACTGGATAAATACATCGAACTGCAGAAAAAAGAAAACGATGCGCATGATGAGGTTGTGTACCGCAGCGCAGAAGGATACAACCTTCAATCTCCCTTGCTTGAAGAAACAAGCAACAAGGAAGATGTGCTCGTCATCGACCAGAACCTGAAGGGACTGGAATTCAAACTGGCACGTTGCTGTAATCCTATTTATGGAGATGACGTATTCGGCTTCGTCAGTGTTACCGGCGGAATCAAAATCCACCGCACCGACTGTCCCAACGCCAGCGACTTACGCGAACGCTTTGGCTACCGTATCGTGAAAGCACGTTGGGCCGGAAAATCACAAGGCACACAATATCCTATCACATTGCGTGTAGTCGGGCATGATGATATTGGCATTGTTACCAATATTACCTCTATTATCTCTAAAGAAATGGGAATTACCCTGCGTAGTATCAGTATTGATTCTCACGACGGACTATTCTCGGGAACACTGACCGTAATGGTTGGTGATACGGGCCGTCTGGAAGCTCTCATCAAAAAACTGAGAACCGTAAAAGGAGTAAAACAGGTATCAAGAAACTGAATATGAAATACGATTTCAAAAAACAGATAAGAAGTTTCGGATATGCATGGCATGGCTTATACAGTTGCATAGGGAAGGAGCAGAACCTTAGCTTTCACCTGATTGCCACTGTATTAGTCATCATTGCCGGATTCCTGTTCCATATCACACGAACCGAATGGCTTGTTATTCTGCTGTGCATCGGTATGGTTATCAGTGCCGAGCTTTTTAATACAGCCATCGAAAGATTGGTAGATCTTGTTTCTCCACAAAGACATCCCATAGCAGGACAGGTGAAAGATATTGCGGCAGGTGCTGTATTGGTATGCGCATGCATAGCAGTCATCATAGGGCTTATTATCTTTATCCCCTATTTAACCGGTTTATTCCAAAAATAAAAAAGAGTGAGAAAATAACATCATCTCACTCTTTTATTTCTATAATACGGACAGGTAGCCACTATAAACATCAGCACTGACACAGCCGTAGTAACACTTCCAATATACAGTGATGTTTCATTGGGCTGCCAGCTTGCTACCGCAAAACCACTTATCATACCGGCATCAATAGCCAGGTTCAGGGTAGTATTGCTCGTTCCACGTTGACAATGCTGCGAAAGCCGGACAAACATACGCACCAAGGGGACGGCGGACAGCAACAAAATCATAACCAACAACAGCAGCCCATACAGCCAAAACGCATCAGCCTCCCATACCACTAGTGAAGCAAATATCCCACAGGCCAGAGTCAGCAAATACACATTCAAAGCCGGCAACCAGGCACGCGGCAATATGAAACGGTCAAGATTGCAGAGCCTCATTCCCATAGGTGCCCGAAACGGTACATGAATACGGCTGGCTTCCAATATGCCCAATACGCCCACTACTGTTGCAACATACAAAACCACTGTAATGGCATATTGCCAGTATAGCCAGAAGCCCAAAAACATACCGACAGCCATTCCAATGCAATTCCAACGTGCATAGGCGACATTCGCCCGGGTACGATTCCCTGATTCGGTCACATCGATGCTCAAGGTAACCCCGGCAGCAGAAGTCAGGCCCCAGCATGCACCCTCTATCAGAGCCAATGCTCCCCATTCCGCCAAACCGTCTGCATAAATATAGCCAAACAATGCAACCAGCAAAATGGCAGCAGGCCATACAAACACGCTTTTCCGATAGCAGGCATCTCCCAAATATGCATTGAACGGTCCGGACAGAAACAAGCCTGCCAGCATCAGCAAATAGAAATACACACCCTCACTGCCCAATCCGACAGTCAACAACGGGAACGGCATATAGGCGGCTGCATGGAGGAAAAATCCTGCCATGCACATCCGCCTGAATCCTGGAGAGAGTTGCGTATGCTCAATATTGTTCTTTTTCATTCGGGAAATCCAAATTCTTTACATCAGAGACATAACAGCTAATAGCGTCAGTCATCACTGTATGCAAATCGGCATAACGACGCAGAAAACGTGGACGGAACCCATTGTTCATACCCAACATATCCTGAACAACCAAAACCTGTCCGTCTACTCCGCCACCAGCACCTATACCAATGACAGGGATAGTCAACTCGCGTGCCACCCGCTCAGCCAAAACTGCCGGGATCTTCTCCAATACGATGGCAAAGCAACCTGCTTCTTCAAGCAAATGAGCATCGCGCACCAGTTTCTCGGCTTCAGCTTCATCTTTGGCGCGTACGGTATACGTACCATATTTATTGATGGATTGCGGCATCAGTCCCAAATGTCCCATAATGGGAATACCTGCACTAAGTATACGTTTCACTGTACCGATGATTTCTTCTCCGCCTTCCAGCTTCAACGCATCTGCATGGCTCTCTTTCATAATACGTATAGCCGATGCCAATCCTTCCATCTCATTACCCTGATAAGAACCGAAAGGCATGTCGACTACTACCATGGCACGTTTCACGCCACGTACTACAGATTTTCCATGATAAATCATCTGATCAAGAGTAATAGGCAATGTAGTCACATTACCAGCCATTACATTCGATGCCGAATCGCCAACCAGTATCACATCTACACCTGCACCGTCTACAATCTGTGCCATAGTATAGTCATACGAAGTCAGCATAGAAATTTTTTCGCCTCTCTGTTTCATTTCTACAAGGCGATGTGTAGTCACTTTACGAGTGTCATCTGAAATATATCCAGCCATTTCTATAAATATTAAGTTATTACTTTTTCATGTACCAAATAAATATAAGTTTCTGCCTCTTCCCTATAGGTTCCTATTTTCGGATTTCGAGCATTTTCTTGTATGTGAAACCTTCGAAATCATTCAAAATATAATGGCAGAACGGAGCGATACTCTCACGGGAGTTGGTTGTAGCCAGTCCGACGACATTCGCCCCAGAAGCCATACCGGCTTTCAGTCCATTGAATGAATCTTCAAAAACATATGTATTTTCGGGCTCAGTGCCAAACACCTCCATCCCCAACAGGAAGCAATCGGGAGCAGGTTTCGAACGGGTAAACATCTCCGCAGTCAGAATCCGGTCGAAAAGTGTCTTCACTTCCGGACAGGCACGGTAAACAGCTCCCATTTTTTTATCATTCGAACTTGTTACAACTGCGATCTTTACATCATGCTTCCGTAAATCTGCAATAAAATCGAGCACACCCGGAATATATTCGTACTTCATTTGTTGCTCGAAGTTATCCAGCTGCTCTGTTATTTTCTGTAATTCCTGTTCTTTTCCCGAAAAGAAATTATCATATATGTAAGTCAACGTCTGACCTTTAATAAGAAGTTCGAGATTGTCCATGGACAAATAGTCTACTCCAATCTTATGCCAGAATATGCTATACTGCTTTTCTGTATCCATGACAACTCCGTCAAAATCGAAAAGAACTGCAATCTTTTTCTGTTCGTTATCCATACTTTTTCCTAAATAAGTAAAACTATACCTTTCTACTTCTGAGCCGGCAAAGATAATGAAAGGTGAGCGCAGAGACAAATGAAAACCAAAGTTTTCAAATTTGACCAAACCTAACTGCATCTTATCTTATCAAAAGGCGCAAATCATCTGTGAACAAAACAGATAAAAATGCCGCAATCACTTCAGTGTCATCCCTGTCAACTCTTCCAATGTTCCATTAAAAACATTCAAATCCACTTCTTCTTCAATACCCGGCACACGCCCTACATCTGTATGTTGCCAGAAGTCCCAACGCCCCCTGTAACGAACAGAGTCCACATAGTAATGAGCAATCCAATAAGGATAGGTATTAAAGACTGAGTCGTTAAGATAGCGTTGCTTGAATTTATACGAAGTATATAAAATAGGCTTAATGCCATAATGCTGTTCTACCCGATTGAGCCATATTTTCACCGAGGCCTTCAATTCATCCACAGTCTTACGGCCAAGAGTTTCCACATCAAGTACCGGTGGCAAGTCTCCACTGTCCAATTGTACGGTATGAATAAAAAAATCGGCCTGTCTCACAGGATCTGTCTGGGGAATAAAATAATGATATGCTCCCCTAACAAAACCATATTCATGTGCTTTACTGAAGTTTCTGGCAAAACAAGAGTCACCATGATCTCCTCCCTCGGTAGCCTTCATAAAAATAAAATGAATCGGGAAATCGGACTGCCTGTTACGTGCCAGCATCGGCCAGTCAATATCTCCCTGATAATGAGAAATGTCAATTCCATGCACTTCGTAACTGCAAGGTATACATACGCCATACCCCTTCCTGCCATAACAAGGCTTCCAACGATAAGCATAAGGACGGACAAAAAACCAATAAAAAGATGCCGAAAGAAACAAAACTATGCATACAGCCAGCACATTGCGCAACCATTTAGGCATCGTACGTGTCTGAGTCTGTCTTTTTACCCTGCGTCCGCCCGAAGAACGGGAAGAAGAAGAGGGCTTACGGCTTGCTGTGTTTCTTTTTTTAGTGGACAAAATATAAACCTTTAATAATAACCTGAAAATAAAAAAGAATTGCCCAAAATCTCTATAAAGCGAAAGACTACAAGGAGGTAAAACGGCATATACCGGTTTACTTGCCTTGTAGCCTATCTACCTGTCAGTCCAGGACTGACAAGCCTTGCTTATAATACATTACTTACCTTGCTCCAGTTGCAATGTCTTAGTAGGCTGATCGCATACTTCTGTAGGTCCGAAGTACTGGATCGGTCCCGGATATACATAATCCGTTTCTTTAGCCCAACGGTCACGCTGTGCGGCGAAAGCCTTGAAAGGAGCACCATCCAGCTTAACCAATGCTTTCTGGATCACAGGTTTCATCTCACCGTTACGGCGTTCCATGTTCATCATCATAGTGATGGGCACACCACCGGCAATCCATTCTTCAGCAGGAGCTGTAGTATTGCGTACAGATGACATGTAACCGGTCTTACCATTAGCAATCAGCGATGCTGCTGTATAACCCAATGAGTAGCAATAGTCTGCATCGAAGTTAGAAGGAGCAGCGCAACGGCCTTCGTAACCGAAGAAGTGGTGCTGAGCAGCAAACTTGCCAACAAACTTGCCTTCGGCTTTCCACTGAGACAACTTAGTTGCAACCATTTCAGACAACAGTTTTTCAGTCTCGATCAGAGATACCTGTACATTTCCGTGCGGGTCACGATCCAAAGTCAGCTGGCGTGCCACGCCTTCGGGAAGGCTTGCATAAATAGCTGAATTTTCAGGAGACAGCTTGCGGATAATATAGTCGCGCTGAGCAGACTTCTTGATCTGTGCAAATTCTTCTGAATTGGCAGCCAGGAAGTCATTCAGTTCGGCAATCAGACGTTTCATGGCAGGAATGAACTCGATCAGACCTTCGGGGATAAGAACCGTACCAAAGTTATTACCTTCGGCAGCACGGGCAGCTACAGCATTGGCAATGTAAGTTACAACATCGTCCAAAGACATGTTCTTTGCCTCTACCTCTTCTGAAACGATACAGATGTTAGGCTGTACCTGCAGGGCACACTCCAAAGCGATGTGAGAAGCCGAACGACCCATCAGCTTGATGAAGTGCCAGTACTTGCGTGCTGAGTTACAGTCACGTTGGATGTTACCGATTACTTCAGAATAAGTCTTGCAGGCAGTATCGAATCCGAAGCTGGTTTCAATCATTTCATTCTTCAAGTCACCGTCGATAGTCTTAGGACAACCGATTACCTGTATACCATAATTCTTGGCTGCATAATATTCGGCCAATACACAGGCATTGGTATTAGAGTCGTCACCACCGATAATAACCAGAGCTTTGATATTCAATTCTTTCAAGATCTCATATCCTTTTTCGAACTGATCTTCCTTCTCCAGCTTGGTACGACCCGATCCGATGATATCAAAACCACCGGTGTTACGATATTCATCAATAATATCAGCTGTCAACTCCATATAATTATGGTCTACCAGACCGCCAGGGCCAAGGATGAAGCCATAAAGACGGCTGTCTTTGTTCAGTTTCTTAATACCGTCGAACAAACCGGAAATCACGTTATGTCCACCAGGAGCCTGTCCACCTGAAAGAATCACACCCACATTAAAAGCGGGGAAGCTGGTAGCTTCATCGGTAGCCTCGAACTTAATCAAAGGCATTCCATACGTGTTAGGGAACAATTTCTTGATTTCTTCCTGGTCAGCAACAGACTGAGTAGCAGCACCTGCCACAGCCTTTACATTTCCTTTCAACGCTTTCGGAAGTTTGGGCTGATAAGCAGCCCTTGCAATCTGCAATGCACTTTTAGTCATATTTATTCAATTTAAAGGTGTATATACATTTTTAAAACCTCGCAAATTTCGGCTTTTTTCGGTAGATTACATAACTTTTGGTAGCGAAAAGTAAGTATCTATCACATTTTTTATATTTTTGCCGCCCGATAAGCAAGGAAATCAATACTACATCGTATGCTAAAAAAGTGGAAAGAATACTGGGAAACACGCTCACGGCGTGTACACCGCAAAATAGAACTTGTCCGTCTGAAACGGATACGTAAAAAGAAAATACCCAAATATTCCTATTGCAAAAACTGTGGCACACCGTTGGAAGGCATGTACTGTTACCGATGCGGACAGTACGCGTTAGATGTCGAGCAACCATTCTGGAAATACATCCGGCAATATTTCGAAAACGTTTATCAATTCGACACCAAGATATGGCGTACCCTGTGGTACATGTTCACGCGCCCAGGCTTTCTTACCGCCGAATTCAATGCCGGCAAAATCAATTCCTACGTTCACCCTTTCCGTTTATATATGTGTATCTCGGTGGTATTCTTCGCCGTATTCTTCATGCTGGTGGGTGAACGGGCAAACGATTTCAACGCCCTGAACGACGGATTGCTCCGCAGTAATATTGTAGAGCAGATGAAGAAATCCGAAACCAAGGCCGATACTACCGTTTACCTGTATCAAGTCCCCCGACTGGTCAAAACCCTCTCACTGCGTTTCAATATGGAAAATGCTGATAGCCTGATACGCTTCCAGCCCGTAGACAATCCTTATGGCCTCTCGCGCACTACCCTTCCCCGCCTGCTGGTTGACTCCTGTTTCCGCCAGACCAAGATCGCGCAACAAGACTGGGATTTCATCAAACAAGCACGTGCCTTAAAAAATCTGAATATAGAAAACTGGATAGACGGCAAGAATTACGGTCCTGACAACGTAGCAGCCATTCGGGCTTTCCGGGTTGACAGTATACGTACAGAAAACGACAGCCTGGTATTGCAACCGCAAAAAGTCTACATTTGGACCGATGACGTAGAGAAAGACGCAGAAGTAGATACTCTGCAAAAGGAACAGTTTACCAACAACGTTGTAGGGGGCCTTTCCAAATGGACACCTTTTTATATGATGTTCCTCCTACCTCTTTTTGCAGCCATGCTAAAACTGTTCTACAAAAGCAAACGTATGCCTTACATGTGGCATTTTGTTCATGCTATCCATCTGAACACCGTCTTCCTCATCCTGCTTTGTGTTCCGCTGATACCGCTTTTCGCATACGGCATCGACGATCTGTTGGCAAACCAGCAGACACTCAACACAGTACAATTGAATTCTCTTCGCATCACCCTTGTCGGTTTCCCCCTTGTCATGTTCATCTATATGCTGGTGTCTTTCCATACAGTCTACCGCCAGGGGTGGGTGAAAACAAGCTTGAAAGCCTTGCTGTTTTTTACCTTGTTCACCCTTATAGCCACGTTGCTGGCTAGTGCCCTATTGTTATGGTTACTGGCAACGGAAGCAGATGCCATATAAATGAGATAAAGAACGAAAGAATGAAAAATAAAGAATGAACAATGAGAATCACTGAAATACTCAACCAACGCCGACGACGTATCCGTCGCAACATCGAAGCCATGCGTCTGCGCCGTATCCGTCGTCATACCCGCCCCAGCTACACATACTGCATGAATTGCGGAACGAAACTGAAAGGCATGTATTGCCACCAGTGTGGACAGTATGCGCTCGATATCCATCAGCCCATGTGGAAATACATCCGTCAGTACTTCGAAAACATGTATCAGTTCGACGGTAAGGTATGGATGACGCTCCGGCTGATGTTTACCCGACCGGGATTTCTGACCAACGAGTTCAACGAAGGTAAAATCAACTCCTACGTTCACCCCTTCCGCCTATACATGTTCATTTCCGTCGTGTTCTTCACCTTCTTCTTCATGGCTACCGAACGGATTACCGGACGTGCACTGCTGACAATGGCAGGAGAACAGATTCCTGACACAGTGATGAACACGCTGCGACAGGCAGATGCTACAACACTGCCAGACACTACCATCTACGCCTACAATATGGAAACGCTGCGCAAGGTGCTGGATGCACGCGGAGCAACACAGGCCGACAGCCTTGTCCGTCTGCATTACGAGGACCGCGGCGACGAACTGAATCTGGTCACGATCCCCCGCCTGCTCTTCGACTCCTGCCTGACACGTACTGCCCTTCACGAGGAGAATCAGACTGAAGCCAACATATTGCGCAAGACTGCCAAACTGGGCGAAATGGATGAGGAAGAACTGTTCTACCACAACATGCCTAGCGACTCGGTAACAGGACGTATTACAGCTGACACGTATGACTGGATGACGCGTATTGATCAGAAAGACCAGCTTCACCATCAGGCCACGGCATCGTTCGTACTGGGTCAGTTGTCCAAGTGGACCCCCATGTTCCTGATGTTCCTCCTGCCCCTACAGGCATTACTGTTTAAGGCTTTCTATCCACGCCGACGATACATGGAACACTTTGCCCATGCCACACATCTGAGCAGTTTCCTGCTTGTACTGATGGCCGTACCTGCAAGTATCTTACTTTGGGAATTCAACCTGGGACGTGACAACGATATCAACACTGGTACTGTACAAGATGCCATTATCTTCCTCTCACCTGTGGTGTTGCTGTTCTACCAGCTTGTATCCATGCACACCGTCTACCGCGATGGATGGGGCAAGACTACTGTAAAGTGTCTGCTTACATCAGGTTTATTCAACCTCCTGGCCTTCAGCCTTGCCGCTATGCTGATTTTGTTCCTTGTATTAAAAGCGATAGGAGAATTATGATTCTAAATAAGTATGGAGATGATTCGGTTCCGCTTCGTTCCGGTCAACATGACGGAATGAAAGCAACATCTTAATTCGGCAGGTTTTCTTTGTACTGAATGCCTCCTACTTTCAAAAAGAATCCTGGTTCCCAAACAAACTCTTATCACGAATAACTCCGATTTTCACAGGGATTTTCTCTTGTTGACAAGCAAAAGATATATAACCTGTAAAAACCGGAGTTATCCGTAGTAGAGTTGCGTTTTTCAGCTTATTCCCATCCCCCACCAAGTGCTTTGTAAAGGTTGACCATCGTAATACGCTTGTCACGGATGGCATAGCTCAAACTAAGCTGGGCATCGAAATAGGTACGCTGGGCATCGAGCAGATCCATGTAACCAATAGCTCCGTTCACATACTGTAACTGTGCCAGTTCGAGCGTGGACTTGGCCGACTGTTCCAGACGCTGACGCGTATCATAGATATCCTTAATCTTATTGAACTCGGTAATTGCATTATAGGCATCTTTGAATGCACTGAGCACAGCTTTCTCGTAAGCATAAGCAGCACGTTCGCAAGCGGCCTTCTTGGCTTTAAGACGGGCGCGATTCTTGCCCATGGCAAAGATAGGTTGCAACAGTGTACCGCTCAGCAAATGATAAGGCGACTTCAGAATGTCCGACAGTTCTTCACTCTCAGCACCCAGGTTTGCAGTCAGTGTAATACTGGGGAACAGGCTCGTAAAAGCCACACCTACCGCTGCATTGGCTGCTATCAAATCCTGCTCGGCCTGACGAACGTCTGGACGACGTTCAAGCAAAGTGGAAGGAAGACCTACAGGCAAATTCTCGGGCAACACGATATCTACCGTAATAGGTGTACGCCGTATGCTGTGCGGATACTCACCGGTCAGGAAAGACAATTCATTCTCCTTCAGCGTAATCTTTCGTTCCAAATCCGGGACCAAAGTTTCAGTTTTCGCCAATTCCACCTGCGCCTGACGGAAGGGAATTTCAGAAATAAGTCCTCCTTCATAACGCAAACGTACCAGGTGAAGACTCTCCCGACGTGCCTCTAACGTTTGTTGTACAATAGCCAACTCGTTATCCAGTGCCACCAGTTCGAAATAAGCCTGAGCCACCTGTGCCACAAGACTCATCTGCAAAGCACGCCGACTTTCAATTGAACCGACAAACTCTGCCAGGCTGGCATCACGCGCCCAGCGAAGTTTTCCCCAAAGATCAAGTTCCCATGAAATCACTCCTTTCAGTTCAAATTCATTATCCGGATTGTAGTGATCACCACCATAATCATCAGCTTCTTTCTCTGCATAAGCACGTAGTCCGACCGAAGGGAACATGTTGGCAACGTCAATGCGCTTCATAGCGGCCAGTTCTTTCACCCGGGCTGCAGCCATCTGCATGTCTTTGTTATAAACCAGTGTCTTGCGAATCAGTCCCTGCAACAAAGTATCCGCATACAGCCACTCCCAGGGATAATCGGCAAAACTGGTTGTATCGGTATACAAGGCATCCGATCGGTGAGCCGAATCCTGCAACGAAGCTGGCAGTTCGAGCTCCGGACGTGTATAATGTTTGCCCAGCTGACACCCCGAAAGCAACAAAAGGGCAACAAGAAACAACGAAAGTCTATTATATAAGGTATGTATCATAATCTGTTATTTATTGTTTGTAGATAAAAACTCAGGTCCTTTACGAGCGCACCTTTTTCAGCTTGTTCTTCGCCTTGTATATCATGACAAAGAAGAAAGGTACCAGCACGATTCCTACCGTAACCGCCACAATCATTCCGAAGAAAACACCCGTACCGATAGCCTGACGGCTGGCAGAACCCGGTCCGCTGGCAATCACCATAGGCAACATACCCAGGATAAAGGCCAATGAAGTCATCAGAATAGGACGGAAACGCAAGTGTGAAGCATGTAAGGCAGCCTGTACAACATCCTTTCCGGCATCGGCTTCGTCTTTAGCAAACTCTACGATAAGGATGGCATTCTTGGCAGCCAGTCCCACCAACATTACCAGACCGATCTGGAAATAAGTATCATTTTCAAGTCCACATGCCGCAACACCCATATAAGCTCCCAACGCAGCCACCGGCAACGAAAGCAATACAGCGATGGGGATGCTCCAACTTTCGTAAAGCGCAGCAAGGAAAAGGAATACAAACAGGAATACCAGTGTCAGAATCAGACCTGTCTGTCCGCCAGCCTGCTTTTCCTGATAAGACAATCCACTCCATTCAATACCGATATTATCCGGCAAATGTTCACGGGCAATCTGTTCCATCAGTTCCATTGCCTGTCCCGAGCTATAGCCCTGAGCTGCCGTACCACGGATAACAGCCGTATTGAACATATTAAAACGTTTGATGCTTCCAGGTCCCGTCGTATATTCTGTATTACCCAGTGCAGTAAGCGGAATCATGGCACCATTGCTTCCTCTTACGAAGAAAAGGTTGATATTATCGCGATGCTCACGATAAGATGCTTCTGCCTGCAAATACACACGATAAATACGGTTGAACATATTGAAGTCGTTCACATAAACCGAACCCGTATAGGCTTTCACCGTTGAAAATACATCGGCCATAGGTACTCCCACCATTTTCACCTTGTCGCGGTCTACATCGAAATACAGCTGTGGAATCTCGGCCTGCAATGACGAAGACAGACTGCTCAGCTCCTTACGTTGCGACGCATAATACATCAAAGTATCGGCTGCCTGTACCAGATTTTCGTACGTAGCATCACCACGAGCTTCGAGCTGCATTTCAAAACCTCCCGATGTACCCAGTCCCGGAATAACAGGCGGAGTCGACAGATATACCTTACACTCGGGATATTCATTGAACTCACGGCTCACACGGTTCATAATCTTATCGATAGTCGTATCGTCACGTTCCTTCCATTCCTTCAGAATCACTGTCAGCTGACTGCGCGCCTGACTTGTTCCCACACGCGGGCTGGTACCGGCAACACTCTGAACATACTCCACTTCCGGCATCTTCATCAAGAAGTCTATGGCGCGGTCTGTCACAGTACGTGTACGTTCCAAAGTAGTACCTTCCGGCATTTCCAGCTCTACTGTGAAATACCCCTGATCTTCTACAGGCAAGAAGCTGGTCGGTATCAGTCGATAAAATACAAAGATAAGCACCAGTACCATTCCAAAACCAGCCATCACTCTACGCGGATTCTTAATGACACGCTTGATAATAGCCACATAACGGTGATTTCCCAAGTCGAGCCAGCGGTTAATGGCACGGAACACACGGTTTTTAGGTTTATTGGGATCAGTCGGCTTCAGGATCAGCGAACACATCACAGGGCTCAGCGTCAATGCCACTACTGTCGAAAGCAATACCGACACAGCAATCGTCACACTAAACTGACGATACAACTGTCCTGTAATACCTGACAAAAAGCTAACCGGCACAAACACAGCAGCAAGAACAAGCGAAGTGGCTATCAAAGCACTGGTCAGTCCGTCCATGGCTTTCTTGGTGGCTTCGTAAGCGTTCAGATGTTCCTCCTCCATAATACGCTCTACATTCTCCACAACCACAATGGCATCATCCACCACCAGACCGATGGCAAGCACCAATCCCAACAAAGTCAATATATTGAGCGAAAACCCGAAGATAAGCATGAATCCGAAAGTACCGATCAGCGAGATAGGCACAGCTACAATCGGAATCACGGTAGCACGCCAGCTCTGGAGCGAAAGGAATACCACCACAATTACCAGGAATAATGCTTCAAACAGTGTTTTGTACACCTCGTGAATAGACTCTGATATGTAAGTCGTCATATCGAAGGGGAACTCATACGACAGGCCTTCGGGAAAACTCTTGCTGATTTCCAACATTGTTTTCTTCACATTCTCGGCCACTTCCATGGCATTGGCTCCCGGCAGCATGTATATACCCAACACTGCTGCATTTCCACCGTTGATACCACTCTCCGTATTGTACGACTGCGCTTCGAGCGAAACACGTGCCACATCGCGCAAACGTATCAGTGAACCGTCAGCATTGGCACGAAGCACAATTTCTTCAAACTCGGCCGCACTGGACAAACGTCCCTGAGCAGTAATAGGAATTGTAATATCAAGTCCTGTTACAGGTTGTTGACCCAATACACCGGCAGCCGATTCACGGTTCTGATCCTTCAATGCATTCTGTACATCCTGCACTGTCAAACCAAAATTGGCCAGACGGGCCGGATCCACCCAGATCTGCATGGCATAATAACGGCTTCCGATATTCGACACACGTCCTACTCCGGGAATACGGCGCAACAGGTCGAGCACATTAATGGTAGCAAAGTTACTTAAATAGATTTCGTCAAATTTAGGATCATCCGACGTCAAGCAGAGCGTCATCAACTGACTGGCTGCCTGCTTTTCTATTTCAATACCGTTCTGCACCACCTCGGCCGGCAAACGCGATTCTGCCAGCTTGATACGGTTCTGAATTTCTACAGCCGCCAGGTCAGGATCGGCAGAAATATCAAATGTGACGGTTGCCGAAAAACCTCCCGAGTTGGAACTGTTCGACTCCATGTAGAGCATACCCGGCGTACCGTTCAACTCCTGTTCGATCGGAGTAGCCACAGCCTGAGACACGGTCAGCGCGCTGGCTCCCGGATACGATGCGCTGATCTTCACGACCGGCGGAGTAATCTGAGGATACTGGTCAATAGGGAGCATCGTCAGGCCGATGATACCCACAATGACAATCAATATAGATATGACAGCCGAAAAAACGGGCCTGTCTATAAAAAAACTTACTTTCATGCTACTGGTTCTGCGTTTAGGTTATGACTTCTTATTCTCTTCCTCTTCCTGAGAAGGCACAGCTTCTCCTACCCGTACCTTGATACCCGGGCTGAGTTTATGATAGCCTTCACTCACTACCATTTCGCCGTGTGCCAATCCACGCTCTACAACTACACTGTTTCCGAACTCAGGTCCCAGTTCGATAAAGCGGCGTTCCACTGTCGAATCACGACGCATGACGAACACATACGCACCTCCTTTTTCTATAATAAGCGACTTTTGCGGAATGACGGTTGCATTCTCACGTACGTCGAGCAGCAATCTTACCTTGGTAAACTGTCCAGGCAGAAGCACCCGGTCAGGATTAGGCATTTCGGCACGAACCGAGAAAGTTCCTGTTTTAGGATCAACCTGCGGTTCGGCAAAGTCCACCAAACCTTTATAAGGATACACACTATTATCAGGCAGAGTAATGGTAACAGTAGGCTGCCACGAACGGGTGGAGTCTTTCTGTCCCAAAGTTACGTTACGTTCTTTACTTTTCAGATAGTCGAGTGCTGTCATACTGAAGTCCACCAGCACCGTGTCACTCTTGACCACTGTAGCCAGCAATGATTTTCCAGCCGTACCCACCAGCGTACCCAGATCGACATAACGTTCACTGATGTGTCCCGATATCGGCGAGCGCACCCACGTATATCCCAATTCCTGTTCTGCCTGATCCAGATCGGCCTGACTCATACCCATGCTGGCCACGGCCGTTTCATAAGCCGCAATAGCATTGTCCAGATCGAGCTGACTGGCAGCGTTTTGTTCGAACAAAGGACGTATACGTTCCAAATCGCGCTTGGTTTTTCTCACCGAAGCCGAATCTTTACGCAACTGTGCCCGCGCTTTGTCAGCTTTGGCACGATATTGCTTGGGGTCTATGACAAACAAGACCTGGTTTTTGGTCACATAAGTACCTTCGGCAAACTCCATGCTTTCGAGGAAACCCTCCACACGTGCACGTACTTCCACAAATTGCTGTGCTCTGATACGTCCCACATAATCGCCGTAAATTTCTACATCCTCGGTAGCAGCAGGTTCTACCATTACAATAGGAACTTGAGGTTGAACTTTTTCAGGCCATGTCCAGATGATGTATCCGCCCACCAATACAGCCATACAGGCAACCATGCCTATAACTCTCTTTCTCTTCAGCTTCAATTCTTTTTTTGTAAAAAACAGTTTCATGCTTGTTTGTTTATTAAATTTAACCCTGTTATTTTCTGATATAAGAATGCAAGTCCGATGCCAAAACCGGCTTAAGGAGTACAAAGATACGCAAATCTCTCGTTTTCAACAAATAAAGCCATATCAAAATCCTTCCATCCAACCAATCCGCCAATGTGGATTGTGTAGAAACTCCACATCAGCCTGTAGACTTTTTCCACACCACCCCATTCTCAGGCAAACACAAATATACCCAAGCGTTGTTCTAAAAATATTTTCTTTTTTCCTTTTATTGATAAAAAAGTAGTATCTTTACCGAAAATAAAAGGCAATGACTTTTTAGCAGGCTTTTTATTTGCAGGAAAGAATCATTCAATTTCGTCCTGGCCTGTAAAGAATCGAGCCTTCTATATTTTTGGAAAACCAATTATTCACTTAAAAAACGGAAAATTATGGCAAGCAGAAAGAATTTGAAGAAGAGCGTTAACTATATTGCAGGAGAGTTGTTTACCGAATGTCTGGTTATCAGTAAATTTGTTCCGGGAGCAGACAAGCAGAAAGCTGACGAACTGATGGGCGAAATTCTGAACATGCAAGACGAGTTTATCAGTCGCATCAGCCACACCGAACCGGGCAATGTAAAAGGATTCTATAAAAAATTCCATTCAGACTTCAACGCTAAAGTGAACGAGATTATTGATGCCATGAGCAAATTAGGATAAATAATGAAGAAATCCTTTTATAGCTTCATCTTTTACCGCCTATTGGGATGGAAAACCCGTCTGGAAGTGCCCAATTACGACAAGTGCGTAATTTGTGCCGCTCCTCATACGTCCAATTGGGATCTTTTCATCGGAAAACTGTTCTATGGTTCACTTGGACGGAAAGCCTGCTTCATGATGAAAAAAGAATGGTTTTTCTTCCCGTTAGGCATATTTTTCAAAGCGATCGGTGGCATCCCGGTCAATCGCGATAAAAGAACTTCCATGGTCGACCAGATGGCCGAACGATTTGCCAACAGCACCCAGTTTCATTTGGCCATTACGCCCGAAGGTACACGCAAGGCCAATCCAGAATGGAAAAAAGGGTTTTACTACATTGCCCTGAAAGCGCAGGTACCCATTGTACTCATCGGAGTAGACTATCCGTCAAAAACAATCTATGCCACCAAAGTAGTCATCCCTACAGGAGATTTCGAAAAGGAAATGCGCGAAATAAAGCTTTACTTCAAAGCATTCCGGGGCAAACATCCTGCCAATTTCACGATTGGAGATGTATAACAAACTTCTATCACGCACCCTTGTCATGGACTCATTACGCATTAGCCTTCTGCAAACAGACATCATTTGGGAAAACAAAACAGAAAACCTTCGCCGCGTACA
Organism: Bacteroides ndongoniae; assembly: GCF_900108345.1. Lineage (GTDB taxonomy): Bacteria > Bacteroidota > Bacteroidia > Bacteroidales > Bacteroidaceae > Bacteroides > Bacteroides ndongoniae. The sequence continues at coordinate 656,733 of NZ_FNVV01000014.1, forward strand.
CGAGAAACTGCAATCCCTCTGTGGAAAAACGGACATCCTTGTTTTGCCCGAAATGTTCTCGACCGGTTTCAGCATGTCACCCGCAGCCTTGGCTGAACCTGTGACCGGAGAGAGCATTACCACCCTGCAGCAATGGTCCAAACAATACCAAATGGCCATTACCGGGAGTTTCATTGCAAGCGATTCCGACCCCGCTTCGGTACAACACTATTACAACCGTGGCTTTTTCCTTACCCCCGAAGGCGAAAGCCACTTTTACGATAAGCGGCATCTGTTTCGCATCGGCATGGAAGGCGAACAATACACAGCTGGCAACCAACGTCCAATCATCACTTACAAAGGTTGGCACATTCTACTGCTAATTTGTTACGACCTGCGTTTCCCGGTATGGAGCCGCAATGTCGACAACGAATACGATCTGCTAATTTATGTAGCCAGCTGGCCCTCTTCCCGCCGCAATGCTTGGGATATCCTGCTTCAGGCACGCGCCCAGGAAAACCTCTGCTACACATGCGGAGTAAACCGTATTGGAACAGACGGAAACGGACTTATCTACAACGGAGGAAGCATCCTGTACTCGCCCAAAGGAGAAGCGCTGGCGTCCGTCCCTAACGACAAAGAGAGCATTGCCACCGCAACACTCTCTTTCAATCAACTGCAAAACTTCCGGAAGAAGTTTCCCGTATGGCAAGATGCCGACCGTTTTTCTATTTTCTCAGATAATAATTCACGGTAGTCACCACACGTATACTTTTAATATAAGGTGTATTGGCGTCACGATCGGTAATCGTAAACTGCCCCTGCGACGCATTCCGTATCTTACCCAGCTTGCTGTCCGAGTCTTTGGCAAATTTTTCAGCCGCGGCCCGTGCATTTTTGGTTGCCTCTTCTATCATCTGCGGCTTTACCTCATTCAGTCCCGTAAACTCATACACTACATTATACCGGTAATCCCCTCCCGTTATCGTGATTCCCTGTTTCATCAGTTCGGCCTGTTCTGACATCAATTTACGCACCTTATCCACATTTTTCGATGTCACGGTTATCACCGAAGTGGCATTATAACGATAGTTCACATTACGGTCGGCATACCGTTCAGCCTGCATATCTATTACTTCGGGCGGTGCAATGCTGATTTCATCATCAGAGATTCCGTTCGATTTCAGGAACTGCACAATTGCCTTGTTTTTCTGTTCCAGATTAGCATACAGCACAGCCGGATCATTCCCGATGTCCTTATACATCAGGGGCCATACAACTTTATCAGCCGGAACTTCCATTTCAGCCAATCCTTTCACTGTTACCACCCGATCTTTTTCTCTAAAATCGTTGATACCGTTTCGTATCATCACACCCAGCATAATGATACCGATGGCGATAATAATCGCTTCAATTCTCCAGTTTTTCATAAACGGTTAAATATTTAAGTTACGTTTTTTATATTCTGCTGAAAATTAAATCACTATAGAAATAACCACTTTGCCAAAGTCAAAAGCAACAGCATAGCAAGATCTCATTTCCCGCTTTTAATGCTTAATCATAGGCCTTTTGCACCCTATTAATTTTAATAAATCCAAGACTTAAGTATATAACACCCCAAACATAAAGAAATATCTGCATAGAGCCTTCTTTTTAAAGAATTTTAAACTACACCACTTCCACGTTTTTTAGCCAAACCTGATTTGGAAGCGTTCAAAGGCATATATTTCTATCATTTTCCAATGCGTCCTATATCTTTTGACAGCTTTATTTTGACTTTTTAAAGAAAATACCTGCAATAAATGAGTGCAACATAGGCAAAAAGTCCCTACATTTGTATTTTGAAGTGTGTTTTTATCACACAGGCAAGAAAATACTTAATCTTAATAAACTAACCAACTAAATCCTATGTTGACTCAATTAATCAACGCACGCATCCTTACTCCTCAAGGATGGCTTAAAGACGGTTCCGTATTGATAAGGGACAATAAAATATTGGAAGTAACCAATTGCGACCTCGCCGTAATCGGCGCCCAACTGATCGATGTCAAAGGCATGTATGTACTGCCTGGTGGTGTAGAAATCCATGCCCACGGCGGAGGAGGACGCGACTTTATGGAATGTACGGAAGATGCATTCCGCACAGCTGTAAACACACACATGCGTTACGGCACAACCAGTATTTTCCCCACCTTGTCTTCATCCACAGTGCCTATGATCGAACAGGCTGCTGAAACATGTACGAAACTGATGCAGGAAAAAGACAGCCCCATATTGGGTCTGCATCTCGAAGGCCATTATCTGAATATGGCAATGGCCGGCGGTCAGATGCCCGAAAACATCAAGAACCCCGACCCCAATGAATATATTCCCATTGTAGAAAAATGGAATTGTATCAAGCGATGGGATGCAGCTCCCGAGTTGCCGGGCGCCATGCAGTTTGGCAAATATATTTCAGCCAAAGGCATACTGGCATCAGTCGCCCATACACAGGCTGAATTCGAAGACATCCGCACAGCTTACGAAGCCGGATATACGCATGCCACTCATTTCTACAATGCCATGCCCGGATTCCACAAGCGTCGTGAATACAAGTACGAAGGTACGGTAGAAAGTATCTACCTGTTGGACGACATGACAGTAGAAGTAGTTGCCGACGGCATACATGTGCCTCCCACGATCCTGCGCCTTGTCTACAAGATAAAAGGTGTGGAACGCACCTGTCTCATCACCGATGCATTGGCTTGCGCAGCCAGTGACAGCCAGGAAGCATTCGACCCTCGCGTCATCATCGAAGACGGTGTATGCAAGCTGGCCGACCGTTCCGCACTGGCCGGCAGTATTGCCACAATGGACCGTCTGATACGTACAATGGTGCAAAAGGCCGACATACCTCTGGCCGACGCTGTACGTATGGCTTCGGAAACACCGGCGCGTATCATGGGAGTCTACGACCGCAAAGGTTCACTCCAGAAAGGAAAAGACGCCGATATCATCGTCATGGACGACGATCTCAAGATCAGAGCAGTATGGGCTATGGGCCGGTTGATACCAGAAACCAATACACTCTCATAATTTTTTTTTAAGTTGGCAAGTTTATCTGTTTTTTGAGTTGGCAAGTTTGTTTGTTTTCAGATTTAAGTTTCTACAAGAGCATATCCAATCTGCGACTCATCAGCTTAAAGGCTCAAAAACGATTATAACCATTTATAATATCACAAGTTTATGAAAACCAATCTAAGTTCTCAAATCACTCTCAACAGAGTATCCCCCAGGTACTACAGACCTGAGAATGCATTCGAACGTTCCGTCCTTACCCGGCTGGAAAAGATACCGACAGACATTTATGAATCACCCGAAGAAGGTGCCAACCAGGTTGCTCTCGACATTGCGCAGATCATCCGCGACAAGCAGAAAGCAGGCCGCTTCTGCGTTTTAGCTTTAGCCGGTGGCAATTCTCCGCGTAACGTATATTCAGCCCTCATCCGTATGCATCGTGAAGAAGGACTGAGTTTCCGCAACGTCATTGTGTTCAATCTTTACGAATACTACCCATTGTCAGAAAATGCGGTAAGCAGCAACCTCAATTCTTTAAAGGAAATGTTGCTCAACCACGTAGACATTGACCCGCAGAATATTTTCAGCCCCAGTGGCAGCATCGCCAAAGATACCATCTTCGAATATTGCCGCCTGTACGAACAGCGCATCGAAAGCTTTGGAGGCATCGACGTTGCAGTGCTGGGCATCGGACGTGTTGGTAACATTGGCTTCAACGAGCCCGGATCGCGACTGAATTCCACCACCCGTCTGATTTTGCTGGACAACGCTTCACGCAACGAAGCTTCCAAGATGTTCGGCAACATCGAAAATACTCCCATCAGCTCCATCACCATGGGCGTATCCACCATTCTCGCTGCAAAGAAAGTATACCTGATGGCCTGGGGTGAAGAAAAGGCGCAAATGATCAAAGAGTGTGTCGAAGGCAACATCACCGATACAATTCCGGCATCTTACCTGCAGACCCACAACAATGCGCACATCGCCATCGACCTGTCAGCAGCTGCCAACCTGACCCGTATCCAACGCCCGTGGCTGGTCACTTCATGCGAGTGGAACGACAAGCTCATCCGGAGCGCCATTGTCTGGCTGTGTCAGCTTACCGGCAAACCCATCCTGAAACTGACCAACAAAGACTATAACGAGAACGGTTTGAGCGAATTGCTGGCACTCTACGGTTCTGCCTACAATGTCAACATCAAGATATTCAACGACCTGCAACACACCATCACCGGATGGCCGGGTGGCAAACCCAACGCCGACGATACGTACCGTCCCGAGCGCGCCAATCCGTATCCAAAGCGAGTTATTGTCTTCTCTCCCCATCCCGATGACGATGTCATTTCTATGGGAGGCACCATCCGCCGTCTGGTAGAACAGAAGCACGATGTACATGTAGCTTACGAAACTTCCGGCAACATTGCCGTAGGCGATGAGGAAGTGATCCGTTTCCTGCATTTCATCAACGGTTTCAACCAGCTTTTCAATAACAGCGAGGACCAGGTAATCAACGAAAAATACGCTGAAATCCGCAAATACCTGCGCGAAAAGCAAGACGGAGACATGGACACGCGCGACATCCTGACAATCAAGGGACTGATCCGTCGGGGCGAAGCACGTACTGCCTGCACGTACAACAACATTCCCCTCGACCATTGCCACTTCCTTGATCTGCCTTTCTACGAAACCGGCAAAATCCAGAAGAACCCTATCAGCGAAGCCGATGTGGAAATCGTACGTAACCTGTTGCGCGAAGTGAAGCCTCACCAGATATTCGTAGCCGGTGACCTGGCCGACCCGCACGGCACACACCGTGTCTGCACCGATGCCGTATTTGCCGCTATCGACCTCGAAAAGGAAGAAGATGCCGAATGGCTGAAGGATTGCCGCATCTGGATGTACCGCGGAGCATGGGCCGAGTGGGAAATCGAGAACATCGAAATGGCAGTACCCATCAGTCCGGAAGAACTGCGTGCTAAACGCAATTCCATCCTCAAGCATCAGTCGCAAATGGAAAGCGCCCCGTTCCTGGGCAACGACGAACGCCTGTTCTGGCAACGCAGCGAAGACCGCAACCGCGCCACAGCCAACCTGTACAACAAACTGGGTCTGGCCAGCTACGAAGCCATGGAAGCTTTCGTCGAATATATTCCTCTATAAAGGAGAGTGTGCCAAAGCCCAAAGTGGCTGACCTTTTGTTATTTTGTCATTCTGAGCAAAGCGAAGAATCTCGAAAACAGTTATTCATGTATCAAGATCCTTCACTTCGTTCAGGATGACATTAACATAATGAATATACTTCCCCATTTTGACACATCCTTCTTTCCTGTCACTTTATTACAAGAATTTTCCCGATGAAGAAATTCTCGTTTTCTTTTCTTCTTTGTCTGGCAGCCGCCAGCTTGCACGCACAAGACATTGAACGCAATGTCGAAGAGCGGCTACAGAATTTTTTCCACAACTACACCTGCTCGGCTACCCGTCTCGGCACATGCCGCCTGGACAGTTTCCGCATCGACTATTCCCGGAAAGAGATACATATTTATGCTGGCGACCGCTTTGCCAACCAGCCCTTCCGCCCCGAAATCGCCGACGGAATCTACCGCAGCATCCGTCAGCTTCTGCCCGGACCGGTGAACTACTTCGACATTACTCTGTATGCTGAAGGACGAAGCATCGAAGACCTTATTCCCAACTTCTACCGCAAAGGGAAAAAAGACAAGAAACGCCTGTTTCATAACCTCGAATCCAAGACTGCTCCGTGGGTCAGTAGCCTTTCCCGTCCTTACGACATCACCCGCGGCCTTGCCGGACGTCATATCGCCATCTGGCAAAGTCACGGTCAGTACTACATCAACAGCAAGAACCAATGGGGCTGGCAACGCCCCCGGTTGTTCTGCACCACCGAAGACCAGTTCACCCAGTCGTTTGTATTGCCCTACCTCATCCCCATGCTCGAAAACGCCGGAGCCTGTGTCTATACGCCACGCGAGCGCGACACACAGTCCCACGAAGTCATCGTCGACAACGACGGTGCTCCCGTAAGGACGCGTTCCATCTACCTCGAAGAGAAAAGTCGGAGAGCTCGCTGGGCCGATGCCTCCCTGCCCGGATTCGCCTGGCGGAAAATCGTCTACCAAGATGGAGAGAATCCCTTTACCGACGGCACTGCCCGCTTTGCCCGCACCGAAAAGAAAAAAGAAAAAGCCTTCGCCGAATGGATTCCCGACATCCCCGAAACCGGCGAATATGCCGTATACGTATCCTACCAGACCTTGCCCGAGAGCGTCAGCGATGCCAAATACCTGGTCTTTCACAACGGTGGAGTCACCGAGTTCAAAGTCAACCAGCAAATCGGTGGCGGTACCTGGGTTTATCTGGGCACGTTCTCATTCGATAAGGGAGTCAACGATTACGGCATGGTTGTACTGAGCAACGAAAGTCAGGAAAACGGGGTGGTCTGTGCCGATGCAGTCCGCTTCGGAGGAGGAATGGGGAACATAGCCCGGGGCGGGCAGACCAGCGGACTTCCCCGCTACCTCGAAGGAGCCCGTTACGCTGCCCAATGGGCCGGCATGCCTGCACAGGTCTACGGCCGCCCTGAAGCCGATAACGACTATGCCGACGACATCAACGCCCGTTCGCGCACCATCAACTACCTGTCCGGTGGTTCCGTCTTCAACCCCGATGAGCCGGGCAAGGGCATCCCGTTCGAAATGAGCATGGCACTCCACAGCGACGCCGGAGTCAACAAGGAGGACTGTATCATCGGTACCCTGGGCATCTATACCGCCCGTACCGTCGACGAACCACTGGGTGCCGGTACCGACCGCTATGCTTCCCGCGACCTCTCCGACCTGCTGCTCTCCCAACTCCAGCGCGACCTCCGCTCTACGTTCAATGTCGACTGGACACGCCGCAGCATGTGGAACCGCAACTACAGCGAAACCCGCCTCCCCGTCGTCCCCTCTACCATTGTCGAATTGTTGTCCCACCAGAACTTTGCCGACATGCGGCTGGGACACGACCCGCATTTCAAGTTCACCGTCGGACGCTCGCTCTACAAAGCCATTCTGAAATATCTGTGCACCCAGCGCGACCGCCCCTATGTCGTACAGCCCCTGCCGGTCAACCGCTTTTCCGCTCAGTTCGGTCGGAAAAAGAATACGGTCGAGCTTACCTGGAAACCGGTTGCAGACCCTGCCGAACCGACAGCCAGTCCGAACGAATACATTGTCTACACACGCATCGGACGAGGCGGTTTCGACAACGGTGTACGCGTCAGCAGTCCCTCCTATACCATGAAGATAGAACCGGGCATCATCTATTCTTTCAAAGTGACTGCCGTCAACCGGGGCGGTGAAAGTTTTCCGTCCGAAATTCTGTCGGTCTACAAAGCCCGCCACGAAGAAAAACAGGTGCTCATCGTCAACGGATTCGACCGCATCAGTGGTCCTGCCGTCCTCAGCAACGATGTGCAGGCAGGGTTCGACCTGACACAGGATATCGGCGTACCTTACCTTTACGACATTTCCCTCTGCGGCTACCAGCAGGACTTCAACCGTAAGAATGCCGGCACCACCCTGGGCGAAAGCGGCGACGAACTGGAAGGAATAAAAATAGCAGGCAACCGTTTCGACTATCCCTTCATCCACGGCAAGGCCATACAGGCCGCAGGCAGATACAGCTTCGTATCGTGCAGCGACGAAGCCGTCGAAGAAGGACACGTCAGCCTCGAAGATTATCCCATCGTCGACTATATCCTGGGCATGGAGAAAGACGACCGCGACAGCAATCCTGCCCGCAATGTCTATTATAAGACTTTCTCCTCCCCCATGCAGCGGGCTCTCACTTCCTACTGCCAGTCAGGCGGCCGTCTGCTGGTCAGCGGTGCATACGTTGCCAGCGACATGAACAGCTCGCAAGGCGAACGCACATTCACACAGGATGTATTGAAATACAGATATGCCGGACAGTTCAAACCCGGCGGCAATCCGATTTCCGTTCAGGGCCTGGGCCGCAACCTGAGCATTCCCAGTGCCCCCAACAGTTCGACCTGCCCCATCGCTTCGGCCGACTGCCTCCAACCCACTGCATCCGCCTTTGCCGCCATGGTCTACACCGACAGCCGCACCGCCTCGGCCGTTGCCTACAAAGGAAACGATTACCGGACGTTCGTCATGGGATTCCCCTTCGAGTCTATCCGTTCCGAATCAGACAGGGCAGGCATCATGGCATCCATACTGAAGTTTTTTGAATAATCAAAAAAAACTTCTATCTTTGCCACAAACGAAATACGGAAAGAGTTAATGAGCTTTTAAGTTTTTAAGTTGATGAGTTGATGAATTTTTAAGTTAAAGTAAAACGATCACTTACAAACTCAAAAACCAAAAACTCAAGAACTCAGAAACTCAAAAACTTAAGAACTCAAAAACTTAAAACTTAAAACTTAAAAACTCAAAAGCCATGTACACCATACAAGCCAACCCCAGCGGGACACGCAGCATCGAGGTTTCCGACGAGAATCTCTCTACGATCGAAAGATACGGTCTTTTCCGCCATCTGATTGACAGCAACGGCATTGTCGACGAAACCGTTCTCGACAAACTGAAACTGAACATCCGCTCCCTGATTGCTTCTCAGGAAGAGAACAGCAAGGACCTGCTCGACCTGTGCATCGACGTTATCTACCACAACAATATGAAGGCATTTGGTCTGCAGCAACTCATCAAGTTGTACCTCCAATGGCTTCCCAACCAGATGCCCTCAGAAGAAGACGAAGAAGAATGAAAACAGTCAATACCTGCGGACAACGGCATTACAGTCCACTCATCCCCGCCATGAAAGCGATATGCGAAGCAGCCGAAGGCGAGCAGTTGGAAATCATCATGGATGATTCCCTGGCATTCAACGACCTGAAGGAATATCTTTCAGAGCAGCAGATCGGCTTCCGCGAAATCTACAACGGCGAACAGCTGACTTTACAATTCATCCCCTCTCCCCGCCCATGAAAGAATACCGGCTTACAGACTGGTTGCCCACTACCAAAAAAGAAGTGGAACTCCGTGGATGGGACGAATTGGATGTCATCCTTTTCAGCGGCGATGCTTATGTAGACCACCCCTCGTTCGGTGCGGCTGTCATTGGCCGTATCCTCGAAGCCGAAGGCTTGCGGGTAGCCATTGTACCCCAACCCAACTGGCGCGACGACCTGCGCGATTTCAAGAAGCTGGGACGCCCTCGCCTGTTTTTCGGCATCAGTGCCGGCTGCATGGACTCGATGGTCAACAAATATACGGCCAACAAGCGTCTGCGCAGCGACGATGCCTATACTCCCGATGCCCGTCCGGACATGCGGCCCGAATATCCGTCTATCGTCTATACCCAAATACTGAAGCGTCTCTATCCCGATGTCCCCGTCGTACTCGGAGGCATCGAAGCCAGTATGCGCCGGCTCACGCACTACGACTACTGGCAGGCCAAGGTGCTGCCCAGCATTCTGGTAGACAGCGGTGCCGATGCCCTTATCTACGGCATGGGCGAAAAGCCTGTTGTCGAGCTTGTCCGCCGGCTGTCCGCAGCCGGTACCGAACCATGTACCGTCGGTCCGCACTTCCGGCAATGTATTGCCGACATTCCCCAGATGGCTTACCTCGATGCCCATCCTGTTTCGCACGAAGACGACATCCTTCTCTTCTCTCACGAAGAATGCCTGAAAGACAAGAAGAAACAGGCGGCCAACTTCCGGCACATCGAGGAAGAGAGCAACAAGTACGCCGCTTCGCGCATCCTGCAGGTAGTAGGCCGTCAGACGGTCGTCGTCAATCCGCCCTATCCGCCGCTTACCGAAGCCGAACTCGACCACTCGTTCGATCTGCCCTATACCCGGCTGCCGCATCCCAAGTACAAGGGAAAACGCATCCCCGCCTACGACATGATCAAGTTTTCGGTCAACATCCATCGGGGCTGTTTCGGAGGCTGTGCTTTCTGCACCATCTCTGCCCATCAGGGCAAGTTCATCGTCAGTCGCTCCAAGGAAAGCATCCTGCGCGAAGTCAAGGCCATCATGCAACTGCCCGACTTCAAAGGCTACCTCAGCGACCTGGGTGGTCCCAGTGCCAACATGTACCGCATGCATGGCAACAATCCCGAGCTCTGCCACAAGTGCAAGCGTCCGTCGTGCATCCATCCGCAGGTTTGTCCCAACCTGAACACTGACCACCGCCCGCTGCTCGACATTTACCATGCTGTCGACGCCCTGCCGGGCATCAAGAAGTCGTTCATCGGCAGTGGCGTACGCTACGACCTGCTGTTGCACGAAAGCAAAGACCCGGAAATCAACCGCAGCACCCGTCAGTATACCCACGAGCTTATTGCCCGCCATGTCAGCGGCCGGCTGAAAGTAGCACCCGAACATACGTCCGACCGTGTGCTCCGCATCATGCGGAAACCATCGTTCAGCCAGTTCGAAACCTTCAAGAAGCAGTTCGATGCCATCAACCGCCAGGAAGGATTGCGCCAGCAGCTCATTCCCTATTTCATCTCCAGCCACCCCGGCTGCAAGGAAGAAGATATGGCCGAGCTTGCCGTCATCACCCGCCGTCTGAACTTCCAACTGGAGCAGGTGCAGGACTTCACGCCCACCCCCATGACGGTCTCTACCGAAACATGGTATACGGGCTACCATCCTTACACCCTCGAACCCGTGTTCAGCGCGCGCACCCAACGCGAGAAACTGGCCCAGCGCCTGTTCTTCTTCTGGTACAAACCCGAAGAACGTAAAAACATCCTCAACGAGCTTCGCCGCATCGGTCGTACGGATCTGATTGATAAGCTGTATGGGAAGAAGAGATAGGGAGCCTCACCCCAACAAAAGTGTGTAAAAACAAAGGTATCTGAAATTCTCCTCCTTCTGGAAGGTTGTCCTCCCCTGATAACGGGGGAGTTAAGAGGGGGTGAGTACCCGAAGGGGGAGGTGGTAGGCGAAACCATAAAGTATTGATATACAGAGCGATGTAAAACCTACCACCCCGCCCGTTGGGCAGAAGGTGTGTCAAATTAAGAAACCGCTTTCCTTTAGGCACGGATTACACGGAATTTCGCGGATGATTATTCTTCTTTCTCTGCGTTTTTCCGCGTAATCCGTGCCTAAAAATAACAAGATGGCAGTCACTTTTAGTTTTGACACACCCTCAGCACCATGCGGCATTTTCCATTTATCCCACGATTTTCCAGTCTTCGATACGACGGGTAATAGTAGAAAAGTTAACTCCTATTTTATACAGTTTGCGCGGATTGGTCGCGAACGGACTGGCATACCCTTTTTCCTCAATTTGTTGCAATGCTTTTTCAGCAGAAGAATTGATTTTCAATTCAATAATATAAATATAATCCTTCGTCTGAACAGTTAAATCTATACGTCCGTTGCTTGTAGCACGCTCAACCTCCACATCCATACCGATTAAATCGAGTATGATGTACATCGCATATTGAAAATTTTTCTCTGTATCGCCTTGAATCTGATAACTTATATTGGCGAAGAATGCAGCCAGATGGTCCATAAAGTCTTCAGGTCTTCCTTTTATAAGCGCTGCACGCATCTTCGGGACTTTGGCTTTACTCTCTTCAGGATTTGATGACCGCAAATAATAGGTGATCAGCGAATTAAGAAATCCTTCCTTAACCTCTCCGTTTGGATATCCAAGCGTATATAGTTTACTATCCGAATCGTAACCCTTAATTGTCAGGTAACCTGTCTGAAACAAAAGTGGCACCGGATTATCAACGATAGAATCAGCCCCATTCAGAGTCGATGCAATCACTTCCTGCTTATCAAGAGTCGTAATGTCAAACGTTGTCTTTCTCAACACATTGACAAGCATGGAAGGTGTACCGGTCTCAAACCAATAGTTTCCGTATTCCCTGTCCTGCAAAGCATTCAAAAGACTAAATGGATTATAGACCCCCTCACTATCCGGATGGAAACGGTACCCGTCGTACTGTTCTTTAAGTTTCCTGTAACAGGTTTCCTTTGAAATTTTATGCTCATTCGCCATTATCGCAATACTTTCATCAAAGTATTCCTGTAGTTCCGTTTCAGAAATGCCACAAAGTTCTGCATACTGAAGCACCATGGATATGTCCCTCAAATTGTTCATTCCGCTGAACACACTGACTTTTCCTATTTTAGATACGCCTGTCAGAAAGGCAAACTTAATTTTTTCATCCTTGACTTTCAGGGTGCTGTAAAACCCCTGAAGTACAGTTCTATAGGTTTCACCTAACTCTTCATTTGTCAGATTGTCTTCTACCGGTTTGCCATACTCGTCAATAAGCACTACTACCTTACGTCCGGTTACTTCGTATGCTGCATCAATAATCTGTCTGAATCTGAGTCCCGGAAGATCAGACTGAGCAGTTATTCCGTATTTGTCTTCCCATTCGGTCAGAACCTGATTCAATATCTTCTGAAGATCAGATTCAGCCTTGTAGGCAACTCCGCTGAAGTCAATATGCAGTACAGGATATTCCGTCCAGTCCTTTTCAAAAGATTCAATGGCAAGTCCTCTAAAAAGCTCTTTTTCACCTTTAAAATATGCCTCCAGCGTGGAAGTCAACAGACTTTTGCCAAACCTGCGAGGACGGCTAAGAAAATAATATTTTCCTGTGGACACAAGATTATACATCAATGCAGTCTTGTCCACATATAAATATCCGCCTTCGCGAATTTCTTTGAAGCTCTGAATACCAACCGGATATAGCATAGTCATATTTCCTGTGATATAATTTATTGGAATACTACTTTAAAATAACCTTTGTATACAAAGGTACATCATCTATCCTAATCTACCAAAATCTTTTAGTCAAAAAGGTCGAAATAAGCTTCCCCTACCTTTTTATTGCACCACAGATTACACAGAGTGCCACAGAGACCTCTTACCTCCAGAATACCAAGTCCAACCATCTGTAATCCGTGCCTAAGAATAACAAAATGTCAGTCACTTTTAGTTTTGACACCCTCTGCCCAACGGGCGAAGTGGTAGGCTTTACGTAACAGGGATATATTATAAAAAAGAAAAGCAGATGAAAGTTTTGTCGGACAGAAAAAATGTGTTATCTTTGCGACAACATGCTTACCCCGCTTCCCGTAAGAACAGCGCGCTCAGGGTGAGCTTTTTATTTTTATATACCCATGACAACGAATAAGGTACCTTATCCCAAGCATCTCATATCCTTTACAGACCAGATAAACCTGCTCAAACAAAGAGGAATGGTTTTCGAGGATGAACCGAAAGCCCTGCACCTGTTACAGAATATCAGTTATTATCGTTTGAGCGGTTATTGGTATCCTCTACTGACAGACAAACAACAGCATATTTTCAAACCGGGTAGCACATTTGAAACGGCCTATAACATCTATAAGTTTGACAGTGAACTCCGCAAACTGATTATTGCAGAGATTGAAAAAATAGAGGTTGCAGTCCGTACACAAACAGCATATATCCTTTCTTTACAGTATGGTTCGTACTGGTTTGAAGATTCCTCGCTTTTCTCAAACCCAGTCCGCCATGCAAAGTTACTGTCAAAAATTGACAACGAATACAGCCGCAGCGATGAAGAATTCATCAAATCATTCAAGTCGAAATATTCCAACCATTTCCCGCCAAGCTGGATAACAATGGAAATAACCTCATTCGGAACGCTTTCCATATTATACGAAAATCTCTTGCCTGGAAAAATCAAGCGTTCCATAGCTGCATATTTCGGACTGGCTGATAAGGTTTTCGCATCATGGTTGCATAGTGTTGTGTATGTGCGGAATATTTGTGCACACCACAGCCGCTTGTGGAACAAGACTTTAAGCATCCGTCCATTAATGCCACGCTCTCCGCGCAATACTTTCATCAAATTGCCGGCCAGCGGAACACCGCAGGTCTATTTTATATTGAGCATGATTATATACTTGCTGAATACAATCAATCCCAACCATTCAATTATTTCGAGATTCAACGCTCTCTTGAGCCGTTATCCGACCATTGATGTCCGGGCCATGGGTTTTCCAGACGATTGGAAAAACGAGAGTCTTTGGAAAGATAAATGATTCAGAAATAAATCTTTTAGTCAAAAAGGTCGAAATAAGCTTTCACCCCTACCTCTTTGTTGTACCACACAAGTGTCACAAATGCCTCTTTCTTCCAACTGTGCTACTCCGTGTCCCCCGTGGTGCCCCCTCCTTTGACTTTCTGACACATCAACATGACCATTTGACACTCATTCCTTCCCTCCAACTTTCTGATTTTCATTATGAATCCTTACTTTTGCATCGAATATTTGACTTTAAAAAGAGAATAAAATGGATATGAAAAAGAAAGAATACACTAAACCAAGTGCAAAGCTGGTCGAATGGAATTTCAGTGAGGCGGTCTGCCAGACAGTGACGACAAATAGTTATGCTACGTGCTTGAATATTAAGAAAGGAACTATGCTTAATCAGACTGAAATCAGATCGGATAGGACAGGAGTGTGGAGTCGTGTAGGCTCCCAATGATTAATAAAATGTGAACGTTGTCAATTATTGATTTTGTTTTGCTAAATCTTAGTTTTAAATGGAATATTTCAGTAAATTGAATAATAAATTAGCTTTTATGGCAGTCTGTTTAGGATTGTGTTTAAATACAACATCTTGTACAGATAAGGAAGATGCAATAAAAATTGTAGAACCGGGTATTTATTACATCGAAACGAATCTTACTCCCTCTCTTGAAACAAGAGGTGTTTTGGATAATCACGATTTTGACTCAAATTATGATCCCGATTATATCTATCTTCACGCCATTGATTCGGACAACTATTTGGAACTTCCTGTATATGACAATTGCCCAAACTCAGAGGGAGGTACATGTAAAGGATTCCGTTATCGCATGGTAGTAGAAGAAGATGGAAAAGCTACTATTACTCCAATAGATAGTAATGGAGAATATTTAGAAACATCTATCACTCTAGATGCAAACCAAACATGCTATTTTTCCTCTTGGTCGTCTGATAATTGGGCATTGGAGAAAGGTCAAATATCTAATGAACAGTGGGCTAGTGACCCCGATAATAAATATTATTTTTATTATAGAGATAAGAATGTAAACCAAGAGATTTATCGAAGTGAGAGCAATTTAGAAATTAGCGATTTGCAGAAGAATGGTGACTTGACCATAGTTCGAGCTTGTGCAGGTTTTAATGTATTGGGACTTTTTTATGATTCAAATTCCAAATCCGATTTTGGTAATAGTACTACTTATAATATGTCCGAGGAGACATTTGAAAAAATAATGGGATCTTCGCCTGACGATTGGTATATTAAGATTTATATTGGTGGATCATGTTATCCGGATCAATATAACATTGAGACAAATACGGCAACAAACAGTTATCCTAATGGTTATTATTCAAGCGGTGATGGCGATAAGTTTGAAGGCGGTCAGTTGGATAATCAACAATATTTGCCTTTCTCTCAAAACCAATATGGTACAGGTTCTGTTACTTATCAAAGTTATGGATATTATACAAAAACTGGTAACCAATTGTTTACACCTGTAGCCGGACAATCTGAAGTTAATGTGTATATTTTGGTGAAACATTGGACTCAGGAGAATGATCCCGATGGAGAACCTGGTAGTCCGAGTTCTGACTGGTTGAAGAGTGATATAGGTGCTTTGCAAACTACAATGGTTAGTGATGCAAAAAACTTTCCGCAAAATAATAATTTCTATTCTTTGGGCCTGATAATGGACTTGACTCAGTTTAAAGCTGCATGGGATGCTAATGGAGGAGATAATTATTCATCTTCCTCAACCACCCGCAGTCTCTCCGGTGCTCCTGTCCGCGAGTTTAAATTGGAAAATGCAAAAGTAATTTGCGACGTTTACTAATTCTTCATAATAGAGGGTGTGTCACAACTCGCCACGATTACACAGATGCAGACATTTTCATCTCAATCAGTCATCTGAAAAACAAGTAATCAGTGGTTCTACGAGTTCTGACACACCCTCTTCCTTTCTTTCAAAATCCACATTCATACATGAAAGTAACCATCCACCCCGACTACCTCATCCGTACCATCGCCGGCGAACACATCCTCATCGGATGCGGCGAACAGATCAATCTTTCCCACATGCTGATGGTCAACGAAACAGCCGTCTTCCTCATCCGGAAATTACAAGAAGGCATCGCCACCACCGAAGCCCTCGCCCAATGCCTCAACGAGGAGTACAACGTCACCTACCCCGAAGCACTGGCCGACACCGAAGCACTCATCCGACAGTTAGCGGAGCAAGGAGTAGTGGTGATCAGCGAATAAGTGCAATTATATTTTTCATTTCTACCACAAAGCAACTTTCCCTTCCACGCCTAAGTCCAATGTGGCGGTAGCTATTCCCAAAGCACGGAATACCTTTCGCATAGTGGAAAGAGTGATTGAGCATTTTCCGCTTTCCAGTTTGCTTATCTGGGAACGCTTCACACCTATACGTTCACCAAGTTCCTCTTGTGTGAGGTTTTGTTTCAGGCGTGCGTTCTTAATAGCTTCCCCTACGAAGTAAGCATCTACCTCGTCTTTGAGCTGCGTTTCCATCACATCTCTTTCGGGAGTCCCTACTTTCCCCCATACTTCATCCACCAGATTGTCTGCAGGGGCAAACTTCATTTTTGTCATAATACATTATTTTTATCGTTAAAATATTCTTTTCTTATTTCTTCTGCCCGTTGTATTTCTTTTTGCGGGGTTTTCTGCGTTTTCTTTATGATTCCGTGTGTGGCAACAACAAGTGTTTCTGTATCCCAAAAAGCGAACAACCTGTAGCATATACCACTAAACAATGTGCGCAACTCCCAGATTTCGGAATTATCCAGTTTCTTAAATAGATTATTATCCATTACTCCACTTTCCAGTTTACGAATGTTATAAGTAATCTTCTGCTACGCTTTAACAGGTTGAAGCCTCACAAAATTTTCAGTTTCTTCACTCAATATGACTTTTATATTTTTTACTTCCATCATATTTAACTTCAAATGCAAAGGTAGCTATTTGTTTCCAAATAAGCAAACAAAAAAATATAATCTCTGTGCCCCCCCGTGTCCTCCGTGGTAAATTATAAAAGATGATTATACCCACGAGAGGGAGGAACCAATGTTTCAATCAGATTGGTATCAATATAACATTCAGGGATAATGCAATTGTCATTCATATTGTTTAAGCTGTTATTTCAAGAACATATCTCCGTTAAAGAACAAATCAATCCCGTCATCGTAAACCTCTTCCAATTCATTGTCTGACAATTTGCGGACAATGTTTTTCCCATCTTGTAAATCAACAAGGTATATCGCCACATCCTTATCTTTTTTTTCCAAAAAATCATTCACTACATACGGACTATGAGTCGTAATGAAATACTGGTTACTCTCATCATCCAGAATGCAGTTTGTCACTTTGGAAATATATGGCGGGTACGAATGCGCTTCTATCTCTTCGAGCATAATCACAGAATTCCGGTTCCCCTCAATGACCGATTTATAAAAAATCAATCTCTGCAAAGTTGCCGAAACCGAAAAGAAAGGTCTACCCGTTCCAATGCCACTTCATCATCTCCAGCTTGCACCATTATAGTCCGGGAAACAAAACACAGATTAACACAGAATAAATCGTTTACTAATTTCCTTTAGGACGGATTACACGGAAATTCACGGATAAAACTGCGTGAGTATTTAAGTACCGATTAACACAGACTAAATAATCTGTGATAATCTGCGTCAATCTGCGTTTCACTTCACACAATCCTCTGTGCCCCCCGTGTCCTCCGTGGTGAAAGGAAGGTTCTGGCTTGAAGGTTTTAGGTAATCTTATACTATCTTTTTGATAACAGGATTTGACTATGCCGAACCTTTCATTATCTTTGCAATCATAAATCCGTGTTATTATGAGTAAATGTTATAATAAAATATTAATTAGCAATTTCAGAGGATTCGACCATCTATTCATAAATGATTTTGCTAATGTCAATGTTTTCGTTGGAGCGAATAATGTAGGAAAAACTTCAATACTGGAGGCTCTGTTTATGTTATCAGGAATGTCGAATCCACTCATGCCGACAAAGGTTAACTATTGGAGAACATTGACTACGGCTACCGTGGACAGTGCCAGATATTTATTTCATAATTTGGATTTTACACAAAAGCCGGTATTGGAGGCTGGTATGAAAGAAGGGATTAGAAAACTTACTTTTGTCCCTGTAATGGCAAATGATGTGGCTGATATTACTTCAAGCGGAATGTCTTCCAGAACGACCATTAAACAGCTGGATTTGGATTTTGACGTTGTCGAAGGAGAAGGATATACTTATCATACGAGATTATATACAGATGCAGTAGGAAATATGCAGCAAATGGTAGCTAGTGGTTATCAAGAGGATATGAATTGCCTGTTCATTTCTGCTGATAAAAATGATAATAACGCTACATCCAATTTTGCCTTACTGGTAAAAAGAAATAGGAAACAGGAGGTGGTTGACGCGTTGCGCAATTTCGATCCAGAGATAGAGGCAATTGAGGCATTGCCGGATGGGTTGTTCCTGAAAATGGAAAAAGTACAGGAATTGTTACCTATCGGTATGGCTGGAGATGGTGTCAGGCGCATGATTAACATTCTTTCGACTATAGCGAATGAGGACTATCATACCGTTTTGATAGACGAAATAGACAATGGATTACATTATAGCGCGCACAAATGTATGTGGAAGACAATTCTTAGTTTTGTAAAACAGCGGAATATGCAAATTTTTGTGACGACCCATAACTTGGATTGTATACAGGGATTGAAAAATGCAATACAGGAAAATGAAACCTTTCAGGAACTGGTTCATGTATATAATATTGCTAAAACCAAAAACAAAGGGCATCAGGCATATAAATATACGTATGAGGAACTAAAAGAAGCCATTGATAACGAAATAGAAATCAGAAGATGAAGGAAGATTATCGGATTTTTGTAGAAGGAATTGCTGACGAATGCTTTCTGAGGCAACTGATTGGATATCATTGGGGACAAGTCAAAGAGGATAGCATCATTATTACTGGAGGGTATACAAACTTATTGTCTGCAAAAACAGGAAATACGTACGCTAATCAGATGAAAAGAAATTCAGATGATGGAGGTGTTAATCTTGTTATTTTCGATGCGGATGATGATTGTGAGAAACGACGAAAAGAATTATTGGAATGGAAAAATAAAGTAGGAGTTGAATTTGAACTATTTTTGTTTCCGGATGATAAGGCTGCAGGAGAATTGGAGGATCTGCTGGAACAAATTATTAATTCAGACAACCGACCGGTAATGAATTGTTGGAGAATGTATGAAGATTCACTTAAAGATATCATCTTGCCTTGGAAAGGTGGGATGCCTTTGACTATCCCTGCAAAGAAAACTAAGATATATGCATATCTGGAAGTCCTGCTAGGAGATTCCAAGTCGGAAAAGAAAAAAATTAAGGAAGCGAATAGGGACTATACCAATACCAATCATTGGGACTTACATAGCCAGAAACTGTGGGAAGGAATATTGGGATTCTTGTGCATACATTTGTTTTAAGATATTTAAGCTTCGGAATTAATATCTCTCTAGTAGTTAAGAAGTAAGAAGTTAAGCCAATACCTTTGTGAAAAAGGATACGTTCATGAAAAAACACAGATTAACACAGAATAAATCGTTTACTAATTTCCTTTAGGACGGATTACACGGAAATTCACGGATAAAACTGCGTGAATATTTAAGTACCGATTAACACAGACTAAATAATCTGTGATAATCTGCGTTCATCTGCGTTTCCCCCTCACACAATCCTCTGTGCAACCCCGTGTCCTCTGTGGTGAAATTTCCCCATTAGCCTCGCTCAAAACCTCTTTTGATTTTTTACAAAGAAGTATACTCCTCATTCTTCATTCTTCATTCCTCATTCTTCATTTTCACCACCTGTCCGCATCGCTCCGCCACTGCCGCATGATGCGTCACAAAAATAAAGGTCCGGTCCGTATAATCCCGTTCCAGGTTCTCCATCAATATCCGTTCCGTCTCCTCATCCAGCGCCGATGTCGCTTCGTCCAGCAACAATATCGAACTGTTGCGCAACAAAGCGCGGGCAATGGCAATTCGCTGCGCCTGCCCTTCACTCAGTCCGCTGCCCTGTTCCCCGATAAACGAATCCAAACCGTTGGGCAAAGCAAACACAAAATCCGCAACAGCCGTCCGCAAAGCCCGGCACATTTCTTCCCCCGTCGCTTCCGGATTTCCCATCCGCAAGTTCTCACGGATCGTCCCGCTGAACAACGTGTTCCCTTGAGGCACATACGTAAAGTTACACCGCGTACGCGCCGACACCTCCACCGTCTCCTTTCCCGTCCTCAGCCGGATAGCTCCCGCCTGCGGTTTGTCGAATGCCAGCAACAGTCGCACCAATGTTGTCTTGCCTGCTCCGGTCTCGCCCATCACCGCCGTACGGCTCCCGGCCGGGAAACGGCACGAAAAGTTGTGGAACACCGGTCGGTCCCCCGGAGCATACGCAAAGTCTATCCCTTCCACGTCCACATCCGGCGTCTCTGCCAGCCGCAAAGAACTTCCCGCTTCCTCTTCCGGCAAACTCTCCAGCTCCCTCAACCGGCGAACCGATGCCATCCCCTCCACCAGCGAAGGAATCAGCCGAGCCATGTCCCATACAGGCTGCTGTATCTTCCCCACCAGTTGCAGAAAAGCCGCCATCGTACCGAATGTGATGCTGCCGTCACTCAGTCCCCATACTCCCCAACAGAATGCCACCAGATAGCCGCCCGAGAAAGCCCCCGACACACAGGCACGGGTCCATATCGAGAAACGGGTACGCTTCAGCAGGCGCATCCGCAAACTCTCCTGTTCCCCCTCCAGTCTATGAAGCCGTTTCCTGCCTATTTCCAGAGCCCGTACCACATTCCGCTGCTGCAGACTTTCCTGAATCACCGCCTGTATCCGGCTGTCCGTCCTCCTGATCCGGCTTGCATAGCCATACATACGCTTCATGTACAGCCGGCTTCCCAGCAGGAAAAAGGGCAGAATCCCTACCACCAGCCAGACCAGTCGCGCATCCAGCCAGTAAAAGAAAGCAAAAGCCGCCAGCAGCTGTATGCCCAGAATCACAAAGGCCGGCAGAGTCATCGTCAGCAGACTGGTCAGAGTTGCTGTATCTCCTGCTACCCTGTTCATCACGTCTCCGGTATGGAAACGTTCCAGTTCCTTCCAGCGGCTCCGCAACAGGTGACCGAAAATCCGGTATCTCAATCCGTTTCCCATCCCGACCTGTGCCCGCACAGCCACCCAGTTGTCCCATGCATTGCACGCCAGTTGCAGCAGCATGTTCACGACCAACACACCAGCCCAAAGTGGAAGTTCCTCTGCCCTCCCCTCCGTAGCCGCGTCAATAGCCTGTTTGGAAAAATAAATGAACAATAGCGAAAGCCCCACCGACAGCACCCCTGTCAGGCAGCTCAGCCCTACACTCCTGCCATGCCCGCCCAGTGCCTGCCTCAAATAAGCCAACATACCGTGAACCTTCTGCCGGTAACGCCTGCCAGCCAACACCTTCATCCAGACGGCCGAATAGCAGCGCCAAACCTTTCCATCCACTTCATACGTCCGCCCTTTGCGTTCCATGGCAACCGCCTTTCCCAACACCTCCTGCAGTCCGGTCTCTTCCGTTGTCTCATTGGCATCTCCCTGCAACAGCAAACGGGTTCCCCGCCGTTCTACAACCCGGTGAAGCACGGTACTTCCGCCGTCGTTCACACCAGCCAGCACCACGTCTCCCGGCGACAGTTCTTCAGCCCGACAGCCACACAGCGTAACCCTGTCCCGTCCGTCCGTCAAAAACGGTTTCATACTGTTCCCTTTCACCGGTATGGTCACCGTTTTTCCTTCCCGCAACCATCCGGCAATCTCTGCCATCAAAATTTCATTATCAAAAAACTTTTTCATCCTCTTTTTGCAAAACGAAAACAAGCCATGCCGCTAAAAAGCGACATGGCTTGACAAACAAAACAAACAATCACTTATCTCGATAGATAAGTAACGCCTGCCCCGGCTTCGCTAAGCTCAAAGCAGGCTCCCGAATCACCTCACGGTGACTTTTTTATAATCCATTAGTCAATTGCATAGAATATCCTTACCTTTACACTACGCTTTACCTTGGCGTTCAATCCCTGAACACTTTCATCGTTCAGTTCCACAACCGGGTTCACCAGCGCATTTACCAAGAAGGCATTTCCAGGCATATTCTTGAATTTCGGATTTGTCTTCAACCAGTTCACTACCGTAAAGGCACGGTTGTAAGCCAGTTTCTTATTACGTTCCAGACCAATCTCCTCAGCATTTTCGCCAATGTAGTTGTCCTGGCTGGTTGCCAGACCTTCAGCCACCACATACAGCAGACGTCCCTTTTCAAAAATCTCGTTCAGTCTGCCCACCGTAGCCGAGTCACTGGCCAGTGCCACATTTCCTTTGTTATTCTCTACAGCCGCATATATATCCGCAAAGCTAACCAGCTTCGAGTCGGCTCCGGGGCGCATGTTCTGTTCTACAATGCCCAGTCCGCTGTGTGCGTTCAGTCCGAACGACTGTCCCTCTTTATAGTTATCTTCACTGATCAGCTTCTGCATGGCAGTTTCCGTATCAACACGATAGTGCCATGTATTTCCCTGACAGTACATCGGTGCATAGTAGTAACCGGTCTGTTCCTTGAAACGGTTCATGCTTTCAGCGTCCATACTCAGTGAAATCGGCGACAGCGACATTTCATATCCGCGTGTCACCCCTGCAATCTCCGGTGCTTCCCCTGCTTTCTGGGTCGGTATGTCCGAAGTCTTCAGCCCCGACAGACTGGCTCCCGATGCCAGACGCTTAGCCACTGCATCCGTATTGTCAAACTTGGTCTGGGTAAAGATACCCGAAGCCAGGTAATCGATGGCGTTCACCGGCGCATCCACCATGGTCGGCGCATCGTTACGTCCTGAATAGTTGTTCGGGAAGAACACATAGAATTCCAGTACTCCGTATTCCGGACACTCGTTGACGATGGTAGCCGGTGCAGCTATCACGTTGTTGATGTATACAGGGTTCTCACACGGCAGACATCTGTCCCAATGGCGTTTTTTAAAGTAATAAGTAAAGCCCACACTGAATCCTAAATTAGCATCAAACCACACACTGTTTTCCTTTGTTTTCTTCAAAGTAATACCATCGAAATTGGTCTGATACAACATGGCACGCGCTTTCAAATCCAATGAAAACTTCTTTTCCTTATCAAAGAAGCGGCTGTATTGCAACTCAAAATGCCCGCTCCACTCGTTACGCTGAGCTTTGATGGCCCTATGATGCAATCCGCCAATACCTACCGACGCAATGAACTGGTTCATCAACTTGTCCGATATCTTACCTTCGTAACCGCAAAACAAACGTGACAGATTAAACATGGCACTCACATTCAGATCCCACCATTTGTTTTTCGACTTCAGGTAAGGTACCCCGTCTCCATTGGTCAACCAGTCACCATACGTGTAATGAGTATCTTCTTTACTGTAGCCTTTCGAATTACCGATACCGAACTGAAGTTTAGCACCAATGCCTGGCGTGAACCACTTACCGATTCCCACATTAAAGTCCGGCGATAATAACCCCGAGAACTTTCCTACGCTGCCATAGTCACCCACGAAAGCATGCTCACCTATATTTGCCAAAATAAACCAGTTGTCCCAAAAACGATTGGTCACAATCCGGTAATGATCATCCGTCGGTTGCGGAGTCTGATTGACTTCACATACCGTTGTGTCACTGCTGACGATCTCTTGCGCCGATGCACTGCCCCATCCTACGGACAGCAACACCAGCATACTCCATACAAATTTTCTCATTTCTGTTTATAATTAATGTTTAAAAAATATTTTCAATTAAAAGTGTTTTCACCACAGAGGACATAGAGTTCCACAGAGGTTATATTTCAATGCGCACCACGGATTACAGAGAAAGACACAGATTAAATTCAAGATGCCGCGTGGGGAGGGTAAGTATCTGAGACTCTCCTCCTTCCAGAAGGAGGGGAGCCAGATAACATAACTAAGTTTCAGCACATCCTCATCTACAGATTAGTTAATGATTCAATCCGAAATAATCTGAGAAATCTGTGGTAAAACATCTCCCCTTTCAACTCACTAACTCTCCAACTCATCAACTTATCAACTCACCAACTCACCAACTAACCCAATCAATACGCCTTCGCATCCGTAAAGAAGCAACTCTCTACTGTTTTCCAAATAATGTACAAATCCAGCGTAAATTTCCAGTTCTTGATATACCAGATGTCATACTTCACCCGGTTTTTCATATCGGCCAGCCTGGGTGTTTCTCCCCGGAAACCGTTTACCTGGCTCCAGCCCGTAATGCCCGGTTTTATGCAGTGCCGCACCATGTATTCATCTATCTGCCTCGAATATTCCTCCGTATGCTTCACCATGTGTGGCCGCGGTCCTACAATGCTCATGTCTCCCATCAGCACATTCAGGAATTGCGGCATCTCGTCCAGATTGGTTTTCCGCATAATGTGTCCCCATTTCGTAATCCGCGCATCCGTCCGGGTAGCCTGCCGGGTGTCTGCATCGGCACTGGCCCTCATCGTACGAAACTTTATACATCGGAATGTCCTTCCTCTCCATCCCGTCCGTTTCTGTACAAAGAAGAGCCTTCCGGGCATCGTCGACTCCGTCATAATGGCAACAATTATGACCAACACCGGAAACAAAGTACAAAGGAACACCAGCGAACAGACAAAATCGAACGCCCGTTTCAGCAACCGGTTTCCGAGACAGTCCAATGGTGATCCACAAGAAAAATAGTCTACCGTTTTTCCCATACGTTCTACATACATATTAATTGATTTAATAGATAATTGAGAATTGAGAATGGAGAATGGAGAATGAGTCGTAGAAATTCTTCATTAGCCTCGCTCAAAAAATCTTTTGATTTTTCACATAGAAGTATAGTCCTCATTCTTCATTTTTTTGTTCTTCATTCCTGAAGTGGTATCTGACTCCCCTCCTTCTGGAAGGTTGTTAGGTTTCAATTCGCACTTACGAAACTTAAAAATCCAATCTGTAAAAATCCGTGTCATCCGTGCCTAAAAATCCGCTTTCCCACCTTGTACGCCAGAAAGCTCATCACTTCACCAGGCATAATACCCAGCAGCGTCCACCCGCGCCGTACCCAGAACCAGGCATTTCCCACAATGCAGCCTATCCTGAAACGCATATTCCGGGCTTTCTCCTCCCGTTCCATTTTCAGGCGATAACCATCTTTCAGCACGACGTTCCTAAACAGCTCAACTCCTTTTCCCCGTCTGAGCGGTTTCAAGGGATAAGCCTCTGTTCCTCCTATATAATTCTCGATAAATCCAAATAGAATCCGGCCGAATCTTTCAGCATGCAGCCGTTTCAGCAAAGCCGCTACTTTCTTCCCGTCCAGTTCGGCATACCGCAACATCACCGCCACATCACATACCTGTTTCAGCCCGATGCCGTACGTCAGAAAATGTCTGCGTATGTGCAGCATCAGGCAGACCAGATACAGTTCCCGATCCGTTTCGTCTGCTTCTTTGCACAAACGTTGCAGGCGGGCATTCACCACCGGGTTGTATACATACTCCCACCGGGCATGCAGTTCTACCGGTACCCGTTCATTCTCCTGCACCACGATGTCTCCGTTTTCATCCCGAAATGCAATACCGGCTTCCGTCAACATAGGTTTCAGCCGACTCCAGCCATCCTTCAATACCACATCCACATCCCCCGGACTGCGATGCAACGGCTGCTGATACCATAAAGCCACCGATGTCCCCTTGAACACAAAAGCAGGCATGCCGGCTTTTTCCAGTCTTTCCAGCCACTGCTGTCCACAACGCTCTGCAAGCCTGTTCATCTGTTCCAGATAAAGCAGATGAAACAGCCACTGTTCCCACACATTTCTAGCCGGGCGCATGGCCGTCCGGCCCACGCCGTCTATCAGCCATCCGGTCACTGCCTGCTCGTGTGCCATCGCAAACAGTCTTTCCCAATCCTCCGGTCCGATAGCCTTACTACCCTTATATTCTTCTTTCGTTTCCCACAATCCTCTACGCAGGAAATAAAAGAAAAGAGTTTCCATACTTAAGTTTCGGATTTAATATTTTTCTGGTAATTAAGGAGTTAAGAAGTTAAGGAGTTAAGCCGATACCTTTTATGAATGGTAAATGGTTAATGGTAAGGCTTTTAACTTCTAAGCCCACCTTGGTGGGCGATAACTTCTTTTAACTTCTTTAACTCCTGTAAGTTTCGCACTTGCGAAACTTGAGTAGACTTATTTATTCTGCGTAAATCTGTGTTAATCTGTGTTTTCTCATCACAGAGACCCCAGATTCACAAACTGCGGCACCTTCCATGCCATCTTTTGCAGTTTGGTCCATACAGCAGGCATTCCATGACTCCGGTACATCCGCACATCCTCCTCCCACATCTGTTTCCTCCGCTTGCTGTCCGTGCTTAGTCCTCCCATCCGCATCCTTACAATATATTCGTTCAGATATTCCACTTTCAGGTCCGCTTCGTACAGGTAGCGGAACAGCAGATCCGAATCCGCTGCAATCCGGTAACTTTCGTCGTACAGCCCCAACCGGTCCATACAAGCCTTGCGGATGTAGCAAGTAGGATGCAGCGGCAACCACCCGTGCCTTACTTTCCATTTGCTGTAGCTTCCCCCTATCCAGTTGCGCACCACCCGGTTCGTGTCGTCTGCATCAACAAACAAGCCGTTTCCATACACAAAGTCCGCACCGGTTTCCTCAAACCGCCTTACAATCCGGCTGATGATGTCCGTAGCATAAAGAAAATCATCCGAATGCAACAGCCCCACGATATCGCCCGTCGCCACCCGTATTCCTTTGTTGATACCCTCGTACATCCCGCTGTCCGGCTCCGAGATAATCCGGGCAATGCGATCGCTGTACTGTTCAATTACCTGTAACGAACGGTCCCGGCTGGCTCCATCCACCACAATGTATTCAATGTCCGGATAATCCTGTGCCAGTACGCTTTCAATGGCATGTGCGATGGTCGCTTCCCGGTTGAAGCAGGAAGTGATAATAGAAACTTTCATAAATAATAGTTATTGGTTACACCACGACATGTAAATCCATCTGTGTGATTGGTGGTGAAATAAAACTCTGTGGGGAATTGATACGCTGATGGCTCAGAATTGGCGGATGAACACAGACTCTTCATTAATTTCACTCAAATCCTCTTATGATTTTTTCATATAAAATCTTTGTGATGAGCTCATAATCCTTCCCCAATAAAATCCTAATATTTTATTATTCGCTCTTGAGATTTTCATTTAGTTTTGCCGCATATGCATTCATCGAATTATCTTCTATCTCATTATGATCATATTTTGCAAATTGTTCCATTTTATACTCTCCTACTCTATCCCCAAGTCCCCTAGCTATTTTACCTAAATACTGTTCTTTCGATTTGGTATAATAGTGGTTAATTCTTATATTCTTATATTTCCGGTCAAGGCAAAACCACACATATAACCGTTCATCACCTGTTTCATTCACCGAATATGCCCCCAATTGATACAAAGGATAATGTGGAGAAATATAATCCTTCACCCTTCTTGGGTTGCAAATCGTTTTTATATGGGCATTGCCCACAGCTCTATTATTTCCTCGATGATTAAATACCTGTGTTATCAATCCTTTAGGAGCCTTATCGTAACCAGATGAACCATATATAGCCCAATTAACCCCTATTCCCGAAGCACCTTTTCCATACTTAGTTATTGCTTCGTCCACGATTCTCTCAATCGGTTGATAAGGAATTGTAGGCATTAAATATTCATCTAAATCAATAAAAGCCATATACCGACAAACATATTTAAAACGTTTAATCGCATCATTATAAGCATCCAACTGTCTGGCTTTTCCTCTAATAAAAAAATAAGAAACTAAATTAGACTGGATATATGATTTCAAAATTTCCTTTGTCTGGTCTTCACTTTCATTATCATAGAAATAAAACTTAGTTACTCCAAGCAAGCGATGATACTCAATCCATTCACGTATATAAGGACCTTCATTTTTAGCAATAGCAACTATTGCGATTTCATGTTCAAAGTTCTCTTTGCTCTCCTTTACATTCGTTTTTCTAATATAAGAAGTTCGCAATTTTTCAATTAATACACCAAGCAAATAACGAATTAGAATATATGGAAGTGACAATAAAAGCATAAAATTCCCTAATTTATTTTTATGCTTTCTTTTAATATTTAAGATAAATCTGTTATTGTAATAATAAACTCGTATCCAAACAAAAAAATAAAATGTTTTCAAGTCCATACTATTTACTTATCAATTCATTAATATTAGCAATAATATCACTTTTGTTCCATTTGAACCGCTTCTTGATTTCATATATCTTGGCATCCACCAGCATCCGGTACCAGAATCCTTGCAGAATATGCCAAATAAAACCTTCTTTCCCATCCAAGAATCCGGCTTTCAGTACATAACGCAAGAAGAAATTGATAAACGGTCGGATAAACAAAGGAGCCTTGACGTATTTTATTTTCAGCCAACGTTTCCGTTGTTCTTCTGTTCCGAAAAACTTTGGAATGACCTCTTCCGCTTTAGCATCCATACCGTATTCCATCATCAGCATATCCACCATTTCCCGGGTCGCATATCCGTTATGCTTTTCTGTCCACCACGTCAAATCATTCAGATTAGCATCTACCTGATTCCCCTCTTTGACAGTGATAGTCGTTCCATCAAAAATGCGAATATGTTCATCCATCCAGCGGTTTTCACAGTCTCCATGCCCCTTCCGAAATACCTTCAGATGATAAGACGGATACCAACCACCATGCAACAATGGCCTGCCCATAAAATCAATTCTTTTCCGCACATATACACCATTCACATCCGCATTACATCGACTCACCGCATCTTTCACAGCCAGTCCGATATTCCCTTCCAAAAACTCATCGGCATCTATCCGCCAAATCCATTCCGATTGTATCGGACATTGGTATACCCCGTAATTAAATTGCGTTGCATAGTTTTTCCAAGGATTTCTGTAAACCTTCGCCCCCATCTGTTCAGCCATTTCACACGTACGATCCGTACTGAAAGAATCGATTACAATTATCTCGTCACAGACTCCCTTCAACGACCGGATGCATCTTTCCAGATGTTTCTCTTCATTCTTGGTAAGAATGATGGCTGCTATTGAATTGTTACTCATTTCAGATTTCTTATTTTCAACGTCTTGGCAGGATTTCCTCCTACCACATGATAATCATCTACATTTTTATATACCGAAGCGGTAGCTCCTACCACAGCAGCTGTTCCTATACAAACACCCAACCCGATAAAAGCTTTCGTTCCAATCCAGGCCTTATTTCTTATCCGGATAGGTGCTGTTATCAAAGAATCATTCGCCGTATTCAGTTTATCTACCTCATGAGAAGCTGTACAGAGATAAGCATATTGTGAGACCACTGCGTCATCTTCCAATATTACCCAATCCTGATTATAGCAAATCACATTCGGACCTAAACACGCCCGATGCCCCATTTGCAATTTCCAAGGTGCCCATATCTTTACCGAGGAATAAACTTCAGCATCCCATGCTAATTTTGCCCCAAATATTTTTAATAATGCAACACGCCAAACACGAAAAAACTTTGTTACAAAAGGCCGAAACAAAAAGAAAGAGACACAGTTCCACAAAGCCCGTCTTATTTTAGTCCGAATAAGTACACGGCCAACTGCATGTTTTTCAAATCCCATAATCAAATTTGTTATAAGTATCAATATTGCATACTATCAGTCTACTACCCCCCTTTCTTCACCATCATCTCCATCTTCTCCTTCTTCCTCCTCGCCGCCAGCATATTATTAATCTGCAACCGCACATTATCCACTTTCCCCCCTGATGTCAGGTTGGTAGCAAAAGGAAGAAGCCGCTGAATGAAGGCAGCTTTTACCACAATTTCCTTGCGCACCTGTCCATCTTCGAGCATCAGCTTTACCACATCGGCCAATTCATGTGCCGAGTTGCAATTGCCAATCTGCTTCACATAGAAGTGTAACTTCTCCACATCATGCACATACCGATACAGCTCCTGCTCCTGCCGGGTCATTGTCTCCTTTGTATTGACAATCTCTTTTTTCTGAACAATAGAATCGGCCTGCTGTTCTCCATAAAAATTTTGCACAATAGAAGTCGCTGAAGGCACTATCGTATTCGTCCCACCGTTGATATTAATAACGATTCTTGTTTTATCATCCATTTTCGTGATGTAAAAAGTTTATTTTAATTTTTTCATGCAAAATTGCGCTGTGGATGTGTCAAATAAAGTAACACTTTCATTCTGGTATGTTGAACTGAGCAAGAAATATTCCTATTTGGATGCTCCTACTTAATAAGTCTCAACAAACACTCAATAAAATCTCAATGCTTCTCAATGAACATTCTCACTCCACTAAATTGACATATATTCGCATCATATCTTACTAAAAAACACACATACATTATGAAAGAAAGCATTATGAGTTTTTTCCATGCCCCCGTCACCAACAAAGTGCCGGCGGGGGTATGCAACCTGACCGGACTTCACACTTATCTCACGTCCGACAAACAACTGGAGCAACTGACAAACGAAGTACGCGCCACACTGGCCGACGGACAACTCTTCCGGAAAAAGAAGCAGCAATTACTGCCTTATGTCACACCTGCCGGCATCTTTCCTTACTGCAAAGAACTTTGTCTGACACTTCCTTCCGGACTGTTCGTCATCGACATCGACCATCTGGACACCGCCGCCGAGGCGGAGGAATGGCGCAACCGGTTGTTTGCCGATGACGTGCTTCATCCCGACCTTGCCTTTATCAGTCCCGGTGCCAAAGGAGTCAAACTGTTCGTCCCTTATCGGTTATGTCCGAACGAAAGCATCAAAGAATCGTTCGACAAAGCCTTGCATACCGCCTGGGACTACCTCGAATGGAAACACGGTCTGAAAGTAGACACCGCCAACTCCGACATGTCAAGAGCCTGTTTCCTGGCGCACGACGCGGGGGCGAAACTGAGAATGGAGAATTGAGAATGGATAATTGAGAATGGATAATTGAGAATGGATAATTGAGAATGGATAATTGAGAATGAAGCTTAATTCAGAAACTCAAAAAACCAAAAACCCAAAAACTCAAAAAACCAAAAACCCAAAAACTCAAAATCTCAAAAACTCAAAAACTCAAAAACCCAAAAACTCAAAAACCCAAAAACTCAAAAACTTAAAGACTCAAAAACTTAAAACAATATGAACAACATCGAATCATTACAGCGTTTGGTAGACGCTGTTGAAAAATCCGGTGCCAACGTAGCACCTACCTACCAGGAATACATGCCGATGGCATTTGCCATTGCCAACAGTTGTGGCGAAGAAGGACGTTCCTCTTTTCACCGCCTATGCCGCATCTCCGAGAAATACAAGTCGGAGGAAGCAGACAAACTTTACGACCACGCCTTGCAGCAAGGATCCGGTGCCAATTCACTCGGCACCGTGTTCCACCTGGCCGAACGGACAGGCATCCGACTGGACCGAAAACTTGCAAACTTGCAAAACTTGCAGCCCCCTCACCCACACACGCGCACGCGCGAGGAGCGAAAAACAACAGGCTGCGAGCCCCAAAACGCAAGTACCGAAACGCAGGTGGCAGACGACGAAACGCAGGTACCACCCCTTCCCTGTTTTTCCGATTACAACTGGCCTCCTTTCCTGCAACAGATCATAGATTGTGGCGATTCACCCGCCCAACGCGATATTTTGCTGTTGGGAGCCATCACCGTCATCGGAGCCACCCTCAACAAGCTGATCAGTTTTACGTATGGACGTAAGAAGAAATATCCCTGCCTCCAGACTTTTGTTGTGGCTCCCCCGGCTTCGGGAAAAGGAGCCCTGACCTGGGTACGCCGGCTGGCCGAACCTATTCACGATTCCCTGCTCGATGCCTACAACCGGAAGTTGCAAGACTACCGGCAGGAAAAAATGCGCCGGGATGCAATGGGCAAAGAGAAAACAAACCAGCCCGAACCTGAACAGCCTCGCATGAAAATGTTTCTTATCACCGGTGACAACTCCGGTACCGGTATGCTCGAAAACCTGATGGATGCCGACGGGGCAGGACTGATCTGCGAGGCCGAAGCCGACACCGTCAGTACCGCCATTGGCAGCGAATACGGACATTGGAGCGACACGCTTCGCAAAAGTTTCGACCACGAGCGTCTGGCCTATAACCGCCGTACCAACCACGAGTACCGTGAGTGCAAACAGTCTTACCTCAGTGTTTTGCTTAGCGGTACCCCGGCACAGGTGCGTCCGCTTATCCCTTCAGCCGAGAACGGTCTGTTCTCCCGCCAGGTATTTTATTGCATGCCTCCCATCGATGAATGGGCCGACCAGTTCAACCTTTCCGATGCCGATTACGACCGGATCTTCACGCAGTGGGGAGAAGACTGGAAACAGTTGCTCGACAGTCTGGCTGCCAACATAAGCAACATCCGTCTGGAGTTGTCTCCCGAGCAGAAACAGGCGTTCAACCAGCATCTGGCCCGTCTTTTCGTCCGTGCCGGAGCCATTCATGGTGATCCCATGAAGAGCACCGTCACCCGTATCGCCATCAACCTTTGCCGTATGTTGAGTGTCATAGCCCTGCTCCGGTCGCTTGCTGCGCTGCTTCCCTCCAGCGATGGCGGAAAGGAAACGGTCTACAACGACCTCACCCGCCAGCTCATCGCTTGTCCCGGCCTTTCGCCCGACCCGCGCATACCGTCCGAAAACATACGCGACGGAGTGATTCCTCTGTTTCGCCTGAACGTCACCGAAACGGATTTTCAAGCAGTTCTTTCCCTCGCCGAGCCTTTGTACCAACACGCTTGCTACGTTCTCTCGCTGCTGCCTGCCACCGAGACTGTGCGCCAAAGCACTTTGTCCGTGGATGCCTTTTTCGATCGTCTGCCCCATCGGTTCAGTCGCCAGAGTGTTCTTGAAGAAGGGCAACGGTATGGGATAGCCCGTAATACCATCGACTCGAAGCTGAAACGGATGACCGAAAAAGGCATTTTGCAGAAAACTCAGCGTGGCGAATACGAGTTTGCTACGCGCATGCGCACGTGTGTGGGTGAGGCGGCTGCAAGTTTTGCAAGTTTGCAAGTTTCTGCCCCCTCGAACAGCTGATTCCACCCCTCCCAAGCCCCCGTTTTTTTCCTAGTTAGGAAAAAAATACGGCCTAGTTAGGGAATAATTTTTTCCTAACTGGGAAAAAATCAGCAGCCAACCCAAGGCAGGGAGTTAAGGAGTTGATGAGTTGATGAGTTAAGAAGTTAAGCCAATACATAGACTACACTAAACCCTCAGCCCTAAACCCTCAACCCTAAACCCTAAACCCTCAACCCTAAGCCCTCAACGCTCAACCCTAAACCCTCAACTTTTAATTTCTCACTATTAATTTTTAACTTTTAATTTTTAACTTACCACATGTCCTCTTTCTTCCGCCCCGTC
The DNA here is from genome assembly GCF_900108345.1 of Bacteroides ndongoniae. Classification (GTDB taxonomy): domain Bacteria; phylum Bacteroidota; class Bacteroidia; order Bacteroidales; family Bacteroidaceae; genus Bacteroides; species Bacteroides ndongoniae. The sequence goes on from NZ_FNVV01000014.1 coordinate 690,478, forward strand.
ACCATGAAAAAAGGCGAACTGGCCCGTCTTTATTTTCCTGAGTCTCCCACCAGCATCGGAACCAACCGACTGATGCGCTGGATTCACAATTGTCCTCCACTCATGAAAGATCTGTCACAAACCGACTATCACCGCTCGCAGAAGTTGCTCACCGCCCGCCAGGTATCACTGATCATTCATCACTTGGGAGAACCGTAACCTTCAGAAACCTTCAAAAACCCATAACTCCCCTTTTCCCCTGCCGTATCTTTGCGACAAGTTAACGAGTTGACAAGTTGACGAGTTAACAAGGTGACAAGGTGATGAGTTGATAAGTTAAGGAGTTAAGAAGTTAGAGAAGTTAGAGAAGTTAAGCCAATACATAGACTACTCTAAACCCTCAACGCTCAACCCTAAACCCTAAACCCTCAACCCTAAACCCTCAACGCTCAACCCTAAACCCTAAACTATTAATTTTTAACTTTTAATTTTTAATTCTCCTCATGGGTATCAAAGTCAAAGCACGCCAGATGAAACTGGCAGTAGGTCCTTCTGCAGGACAGTATCGGTTTATCATGTTAGCGGACATTTACAGTACGCTGAAAGAAGACAAAGTCATCAGTGAGGCCGCCCTGCGGTCCGGCATTTCCAAAGGCACCATCAATGCCACGTGGGAAGCCATTGGCGACGTCATCAAGAGTTGGGCCACCGAAGGCCATTCCGTTCCCATCCCTGGTCTGGGCACCATGCGTTTCGGCGTCCGTGCCAACTCCGTGGAAAAAGTAGAAGAGGTCAGCACCTCGCTCATCACCTCCCGCCGTGTCATCTTCACCCCCAGCAGTGCAATCAAGCAGGAACTGAAGGACACTTCCATCAACATCACCTGTTACGACAAGGACGGTAACGTCATCAAGCAAGTCAACTCGGCCGATGGTGGTACAGTAGACGAAGATCCCGATGACACTGGCACCGGTTCCGACGGTGGCGGTGAAGCCGAAGATCCGTTAGGCTAAGAGAAGCCTCCCCCCATCCCCTCTCCCAAAGAGAGGGGAGCAAGGAGGGGAGATGAAAGTAGGAAGAGTTTAATAAGAACCCCTAACCATAAACCCTAAACTATTCAAGTAGTTAAGAAGTTAGAGAAGTTAAGCCAATACATAGACTCCCCCTAAACTCTCAACCCTAAACCTTAAACCCTCAACACTCAGCCCTAAACCCTCACCCCTAATCCCTCAACTATTAAATTTTAACTATTAACTTTTAATTCTCACCATGTCCGAAACCAAGAAAAAATCCACCTGGGTAACCATCCTCCACGCCATTGTCCAAGCCATCGTTGCCGCCCTCACAGCCCTCGGTGTCTCCAGTTGTGCAGCCCTGCTTTAAGAAGCCTCTATGTAACTTGAGTTTTTGAGTTTTTAAGTTTTTGAGTTTATGGAGTGTTAGTTTCAAGTTGAAAGAACATAAAACCTCAAACCTTAAAACCCAAAAACTCAAAAACTTAAAACCTTAAAAACTTAAAACCTCAAAACCTATGATCCAAGAAACCTTCCCCCTCACCGTCGCCGGTACAGAAGTCCCTGATGAACGTACCCTCCTTACTCAAGTAGAGAGCGGTCTGCTGATGGACTCCATCGACTCCGTACGCTACATCATTCTGCACTGTTCCGCTACCCGTTGCAACCGCGACTATCCGGTAGAACAGCTTTTACGCGATCACAAAGCCCGTGGCTTTCGCACCATCGGTTATCATTTCTACATCCGTCGGGACGGCAGCATCAGCCAGCACCGCCGCCTGTTGGAAGTCGGAGCCCATTGCCGTCCTTTCAACCGCTGCTCCATCGGTGTCTGCTACGAAGGAGGTCTGGATGCTGACGGGCACCCCGCCGACACGCGTACCCCCGAACAGACCGAACAGCTGATTCTCCTTTTCCTGAAACTACGGAAGCTCTTTCCACATGCCCGTCTGGTGGGCCACAGAGACCTGCCCGGCGTCACTCCCAAAGCCTGTCCCTGCCTGGATACAAGGGCGGTGTTCGGATACTTGGAGAATGAAAAATGAATAATGAATAATTAAAAACGACGTGTCTGCGGGCATTTCACCACGGAGGGCACAGAGGCGCACAGATATTGTATGATAATGAAACGCAGATAGACGCAAATTATCGCAGATTATTTATTCTGCGATAATCTGTGTTTTTCATGGGCGAATATTTTCCACTTCCTCCATAGACAATCCCGTAATGCGGCAAACATCGTCCACTGTCATTCCCATCTTTATCATATTCTCGGCTATCAACCGCTTTTCTTCATTGCGACCTTCCGCACGTCCTTCCGCACGTCCTTCCGCACGTCCTTCCGCACGTCCTTCCGCACGTCCTTCCGATAAGCCTCTGCTATGGCCGCGTTCCCAGCCCCGGTATTCCGCTGTTTCGGCTATGCTGTACCAGTCACGATAATTTTTCAGACTTCCTTCATAGGCTACACGTTCCTGCTGGGTAAAGCAGGCGATTTCAGCCACACGGAAAAACTTCTCGAAAACCGCTTCACGTAAGGCTTTAGGACGTTCCATCAAGGCAGGCAAATGACTGATGGCATAAAGCCATTTCTCAAAAAGATTCTCCAGTTCATTTTCCGTCTTGCGAAATTTAGGCATTTCCAAATAAATGTAAGTCAGCTTGTCGTAGAATACTTTCATTGTTTTCATATCTACCAACTTGACTTCATGGTGATAGTAGTTCGGATCGCTGTCATCAAAACTAAAATTCAGAATGCCAATGGTGTACACAGCTTTCAATTCATAGTTCCAGTTCCCCTTGGGACCTTGCTCCCGAATAGGGAAAGTAGAATAATAGACACTACGATCCTTAAAAAAACGCTGTTCAGCTTTCTGCATCTCTACCAGAAAGCGCTCTCCCTTTTCGTTCACACAATATACATCAAAAACAGCTTTTCGTTCTTCTTCGTGTTCACCCAAATGTTCGGTGTTCAAATAGGTCAGATCCTTGATTTCCTCCTCACCCGACAACAACGCATTCAAAAAACTGATGAGCAAATCCTTGTTCACCTCGGTTCCGAACAGTTTCTTAAAAGCGAAATCCGTATAGAAATTTACATATCGTTCTTGAAGTCCTTCCAGTGCCATAGCTGAATATTTTTTGTTTGAGCAAAGATAGTAAAAGGTAAACGCAGAAGCAAATGAAAACCAAAGTTTTCAATTTAAACTTCATTCACCACGGAGGACACAGAATTACACAGTCGTTTTTCTTTTTATAGGAGAAGCCATTAGACAGACTACCCTAAACCTTCAACCCTAAACCTTCAACACCTCATACATCCTCACCATTTCCTCTGCCACCTTTTTAGAAGAATACTGTGTTTCTACTAAACGGCGACCGTTACGTCCCATCTGTTCCAGTTCCTTTTCCGATAAATCCAGAAATTCGTTCAATGCATGAATGGTCGGTTCGGTTCCTATCTCTGTCCACCAGCCACAATGCCAGGTATTCAGTTCCTCCCAGGGAGTACCGGTTGTTGTTATCACAGGAGTTCCGCAAGCCAAGGCTTCCGCCACCACGATACCGAAATTCTCAGAATACGTAGGCAATACAAACAAATCCGCCTCCCGGAACAATTCCCACTTCCGGTCACCGTATACCCCTCCGCAAAAATCCACTTTATCTTGGATGTCCAGCTGAAGAGCTTTTTGTCGAAGCTGTTCGATGTATTCCGCTTCCCCTTCACCCGCAATGCGGACGGTATATCCCTCCAACCGCTCCTTCAAAGCCGCTACAGCCTCCAGCAAGAACTCAATTCCCTTTTTCACATGGATTCTGGAAAGGAACAGAATCTGTTTTTTCCGCTCCCAACCAGCTTTTATATCAATCTGCTCTACATCAATGCCATTGGCAATTACGGTGATCCGGTTGTTATAACCCAGCTTCAGCAGATTCTGTTTTTCACTCTCCGCAGTAGCATGCAATCGGTCAGCTTTCACCACTGCCTGTTTCTGATAGAGCCAGAGTGCCGGTACTTTCCTTGTCCAGTAATGCCGTGCCAAGATCCACGGCTCCAACATGCCGTGCGGACTAAGCACCACCTTATATCCGGCCTGTTGTGCCCACTTTTGTGTCCAAGCACTTTGCGGCATCCAGCAGCAGTTCACGTGTACCACGTTTGGGCAGGTCTCATCCAGCAGCTTCCGCCATGCCCTCTTCAAAGCACCATATTGCGACAAGCCCGCTGGCAACGTAACCACCCGTGCGTTCTCTATCGACAGCGGATGTTCCGATGCCACCGTAGCGATAGTCAGGTCGCACAGCTTACCCAATTCTTTGGCAAGTAGTTGCATGTAGGCACCTACACCGCCGGAGGAGCGGTCGATGCTGGGGATGAAGTGGAGGATGCGCATCATATTAACGTCCCCCCATACAAATTCCATAAATTCTCGGAAAATGTCTCTTAAAAACGATCCCAACACCTACCCAAATCAATGCAAACAACCACGGACTAGCCAAATAACTAAATGCAAAGCCAAAACTGGAATGAGGAAAAGGAACTACCAACAATTTCCTTACTACATTCAACGTAGGTTCATGATACAAATAAATGAAAAAAGTAAAACTACAGAAAGTCATCCAGTGTTTATGTCTGCCAAGATCAAACGTCGCAGGTACCAGTTTATCATACAGAGTCCAAAAACTTAAGATACCTGACAGTATGATTGGAATTTGCAAATATTCCCAAATGAATACTGGAAAAATCATTTCAAGTACACAAAACAATAAAAATACGATAGGAACCCCAAACGATTTAATACCCGAAAATTTATCTAAAAAGCACGCACCTAATAAAAACCAGAATATGCCATATATTGGTAACACAGGAATGGAGAAATAGTCTAAAACAAAAAATAGTCCGCAAACAATTGCTTTCCCCATCCATTTATTCATCACATAGAACAAGGGAGTCAATACCACAATCAATATTAAATCACGTAAAAACCATAAATGAAACGCATATGGAGATCCGTTTCCTGCATCCCAAAATAAAAAATAGCCTAACTCAAGCAAAGGCTTTTCAAAGTTTTCAGAAAATCCTTTAGTATTCATAAACCCATCTACTCCGGGAATATATTCCAATTATTAGTGGTGCGATAAAAACCACATCACTGTAGTTAAACGATTAATTTTAAATCAAATATAAGCGTTCATTGATTTTTTGATTTGAAAATGATTTATTAGTCCTGTAGTTTCAACATATCAGGATTATGAATCAGGGCAAGTTTGTATTTTCCCAAGTTGTCGAGTATATACCGCGATATCAGTTTGATAAACTCGTAAAGCAATATCAAGGAGATTGGCATACCAAAAATCTCAGCAGTTACAGTCACCTCCTTCATCTCCTTTTCGGACAGTTGACGGGATGTGATTCTCTGAGGGATATTTGTCTATGCCTCGAAGCCCATAACAAGATGCTTTATCATCTCGGCTTTCGTAAGGCCGTGAACCATACCTCATTGTCTCGTGCAAACGAAAGCAGGGATTACCGCATCTTTGAAGGGTTGGGCCTTTATTTAATTGACATGCTCAGACCGATATACTCAAATATCCAACTGTCTCAAATTACCATTGATAACGAGATATATGCACTTGATTCCACGACCATATCGACCAGTATAAAGCTTGCAACGTGGGCTTTGGGGAAATACAGCAAAGGAGCTATCAAGATGCACACCCTGTTGGATTTGAGAGGCAACATACCTACCAATATCCATATCACGGACGGCAAGTGGCATGACAGCAACGAACTTGACGCACTGACACCAGAGCCTTATGCTTTCTACGTGATGGATAAGGCTTATGTTGACTTTAAAGCACTTTTTAGATTTCATCAGGCTCAGTCATTTTGGGTATCACGTCCAAAAGAGAACATGAAATTCGATACTGTCGAGCAAATGGATATTGCCGATGTCAAGTCTGGCATACTGGAAGACTCCCGTATAAGGGTAACAGGATATAACTCAAGCAAGCTGTATCCCGAAGACATGAGATTTGTCCGCGTTTATGACCCTGATAATGACACTATTGTGGACTTTATATCCAACAATTTTGAAGTCAGTGCCTTAGAAATATCCAACTTGTACCGCCATCGATGGGATATAGAGGTATTCTTCAAGTGGATTAAACAGAACATTACCGTAAAGACTCTGTGGGGATATTCGGAAAATGCTGTCAAAATCCATCTTTGGGCTGCCATCATATCGTATCTGACAGTGGCAAGAATAAAGGTTGACTGCAACAGCCCATATTCAATCACCGAGGTGGCTACCCTGATTAGAATATCCGCGTTGGAAAGAACAGACCTGCGGTCGTTGATAACAAAACAAGACTCATCAATCATTTCAAACCAAAATGTCAAAGAACTCTCGTTATTTGGTGATATTTAAAATCAATGCGATTTTATCGCACCAGTAGTATATTCCAATATTAAATAGAATATTGCAGGAAACAGACAGGCAATCAGATAAGGAATCAACAACGTCCGGATTCGCTTTCTTATCTTCATCCATAATTTTGCATACGCTTGAGCGTCATCTTTATCTATACCTTGAAAAAACAAGTAACCACTAATAGCAAAAAACAGTGGCACAGCACAACGTCCCATCATTCCACTGATGAACTCCTGCAACTTGAAATTGAATGTCATTCCTTGTATTTCATGAGGATAGTCGTGAAAACCGGAATGAATATATAGGACAAGGATGATGGAGAAGAAAGATAAGAGGCGAAATTTATCGCTGAGATAGGAGGTAATCATATTTATTTTTATTGTTAGTATCTATATTTATCGTACTCATAAGAAAATCCGCAACAGTTTCTTCTTTTTCGTGATTTGCCAAACACACAACTAATTTACTTTCTAACAGTCTCCAAGGCTTTTCCTAACAGAATTGTCTCTACTTTATCTCCTCATGTCTGTCCAATGAACAGCGAAGATCCAATAGAAACATAGCAATAGTCAGGTCGCATAGCTTACCCAATTCTTTGGCAAGTAGTTGCATGTAGGCACCTACACCGCCGGAGGAGCGGTCGATGCTGGGGATGAAGTGGAGGATGCGCATAGAATTATAATATTGAAATCGCATTTTTTACCATATTGACAGGAGTCAGTTCCATTGCTGTTGATTTGGCATTCTGTCCCATTCGAACAAGTTCCTGTATAGAAATTTGTTCTATTGTTTTAATACATTCTTCCACCTGATCAAAAATCATTCCGTTATACGATGGTTGTATATAACTATACTCAACACATTGCTTGGTACACTCAGACCTTTTAAAAGTAAATATTGGTTTACCATAAGCCATTGCTTCAACAATTGACAACCCAACCCATCCCGGTTGATAATAAATATCAGCGATAGAAAACAACTCTCTTTTTATGTCAGTATCATAAACGGCTCCGAAATCATGTACATTAGTAAACAGACCAAAATCAGGTTTATTTTTCCCAGCACCAATAATGACAAATCCAAACTTCTGTTTATCAAGCCTTCTTATCGTTTCCAACAATAAATCTGTCCTACGATAATTAGATTCAAAACGGGCACAAAAAATCAATATAATTCTTTCTTTAATCTGATATTTGATTTTTAACGCTTCTTTCGATAAAGGACTTTCATAAGAGAGCATTTCCTCTATCCCAGTCAAAGTATTATTTAATGCTACGATCTTTTTTCTTGGGAAAACCTTTTGCCACATCTCTCTCTCCTTCTCCATGTAAAGCCACACTCCATCAGAGAGTGCTATCTGTAATCGAAGTTTCCAGTCCGGTTTCTTTTCTTCTTGCAAATAACGTTTCACGGAAATACCTTGTCCCCATAAAATTATTTTTTTCCGATGAATAAATTTAGTCAAAAGAAGAAACCAGGTTGTAATGTGTGCAAAATGAAGCATCAATACAACCGTATTATATTTTTTAGATAAAAAAGGTAAAGGTGAATAAAGCAAAAAGCCTTTTATTTTTTTATTCTGCAAATAGATTAGTGGATTATTCCCTAATTTAAATCCTTGTTTACTACTTAGCTCCGGATAATTGAATACATAAATATCTGAGTTAATAGAATGATTCAGTAAAAAGAAAAACTCTTCTCTATAATGAGGGACTTCTGGTTGTAAAATAGCAATCGATCTATTTTTTACATTTTTATCCTTATTCATTTTCTTTTGAAGCAATATAAATTTGTCGCGTACCTTCATGAATAGAATCAAAAGCCACTTTTGTACCATCAAAATTCCATCGCGGATGTAAATCACAATGCAAACCAGACCGAGTAAAGCTGAAAAGTTCCGGACTCATTAAGCCCAAAATTCTTTTATCTACCCCTTTCGTATATGAGTCCTGCATGGATATATCTGGTAACTCCAGCAAACGCCTGAAATAACCGATATTTGTCCTTTCGTTTTTCTCAAAATCGTAAAAGAATAAATATCTGGATTCATTCTTATCCGGATAAGTATCGCAAATTATTAAATTCCGATTTGTCGGACAAAACATGGGATGGCCGTCACAATCGATTATACCTTTAGCTACCGTTTCATACGAGGCATTAGCAGAATCCTCTATTAATAAAAAGGAATTGGTCAATCCACTTGATTTCTTTAGTACAGTCCTTACTATAGATTTAAGTGGCTTCAACAAAGGTGAAACCAAAGGGTTTGACAACAACTTGTTACTGCGAATGGCATCTACTGAAGACCCAGTCCTTCCCCAGATAAATATATGATTGTTATCTTTCCAATCGAAATGACTTAAAAAACCAAATCCCAAGCATCTCAGATCTTTTCCATCAATGCCTATCGTCATTAATCGGGTTCTCAATCCTCCATCAGACAGAAAAAAACGATGTAAAAAAGCTACCCGCTTATTGTCCGGGCTCAAAACAAGATGAGTAAGGTAGTGATGAAATCCATTGTGGGCACTACTTTCTGATTTGCATTCAGACACTTCCCGAATTGAGACCAATAGTCGGGTCATATTTTGGGTAATGTCGGTTATGTAAATACCGTCATCAGAAGGAGCTTCTTCCTCTTTCCCAAAATCGTCTATACCAATATACCCATATCCTCCTAACCTGTGTAACCTGGAATAATTTATACCTAACGCATATTTGGAGTCAGAAGTAACCACATGAGCAGTAGAGCCTATTGATGCTAATTTTTTCTGTAATTCTACATCGTATATATCGGCTCCCCAATGATTACCTATGCGATTATTGACGATAAACTGTCTATCGTTCAGCCATTGCTGCCTAGCTCCTTGGGGATAGTTCATGGCTACTGTTGTCCCTAATCTGACAAAACGCTGCTCCTGCCACAGACTATACCCGACTCCAAATTCTTCACCAGGCAATGGAGGGCGATTAATAACATCAGTCTCCAAAGACAAAAGTTTATCGCCAGACCGATTGAATGCTATCAAATCATGAAATCCAAACAGATGATGTTGGTTTCTGGGAGTTGCACACTGTATCATTTAAATTGATTCATTTATTGATGTTGATTAATCCAATTGACAAATTCTTGAGTACGATAATTCCATGAATGAAGTGACGCGTCAACTGGAATGAACTTAAAGTCCTTCATAATCACATGTTCCATTTGTTGAGACATTTCTGCCGAATTACCCGGTGAATAATATAAACCTGTCTCTTTCAGAACCTCGTAGGGTTCACCAATCTTACACGTAATCACTGGCTTCTCAAAAGGAAGATACATATACAACTTGCTCGGACACCGTGCCCAATCTTGTACAGTATCATTCATAGGTGAGATAAAGCAATCTGCCAATGAAAAATAAGCAGAAATATCTTCTTCCCGAATGTACCCAGGCATCTCTACATAATCACTTAAATGATGCGTTTTTATATAAGATATTGCTTCTTCATAATGACGACCTCTTCCGAAAATAAGAACTTTGAAGTCCTTATACTTAGATTTCAATTTTTCAACAGCCTCAAGAATAGTGAAAACTCCATAATTACGTGTGACCGTACCTAAAAAGACAAAAATTGTTTTCCCCTGATAAGGTTTAAAACGATCATTTTTATAATCAATATTTATCGGGTTCAAGACCTCTTTAGAATAAGCATATGGAAAATAGAAATTAGGTAGCTTGCATTGCCCTATTTTACGACATCTACGTAAATAGCAATTCTGAAGATACTTGCTAGCATTCAGTAAATAATCAGCATAAAATATGGAAAAAAATTCATTGAATAAAACTCGTAATTTGTGCATTCCTTTCATATCCGGTATACCCGATTGAAGTTCACTGTGTTCCACTATTTTCTTGTAAGAAGAACCTAAAGCTATAATGTTTCTTGTTACAAAAGCACAAATATATAGATAATCAGGACGAATTTGTTGAATGATTCTATTCTTTTCTCTAATTTCTTTAAGTACAGATGTTGTTTTAAAGAAATATAATCTAACTTTATCATTGCATTCCAAAGCGACTCTGATTCTGTTTTCTTCAGTATCTTCCATAATAATGGAAACTTTCCACCCACGATTAGCCAAAGGATTTGCCATACCTAAGGCTCGTTTAGCTGTTGAGATAGATTTTATATCACCAGTTGTCACAAAACAAATTGATTTAGTTTTTTCCATATTTTATTATGTTGTAATTGCTAAGTACCAAAAAGAATGCTAAGTTAACGGTCCAAGTAAGTTTGAAAGCCGGCATTGGATTAAATAACAAACTCCACAATAAGCCAAACAAAAGGTATGAAGCATATAATGACATATCATCAGGATTCTTTAAAAAATAAGTGTATTTCTTTAAAACAATTTTCATTAGCAGTATAAAAATAACAAATGTCAATATACCATAACTACAAGCATAAAATCCTAAAATACTATGACCTGGTATATTATCATATCGCACACGTTCTATTTCAAATTTATTTTGCTGAAATAAAGCATTTATCCGATGATATTTATTATCAGGATCTTTAGTATTATACCCCCATCCAAATATAGGTTTATCGAAAAAAGCAATAAAGGGAGTTACCGCATCAGAACGTCCCACCATCAGTAGGTACAAAGGATTATATGGGTCTTTAGCTTTAAGAAGTTGCGTGGAGTTTCCTCCACTGATAGACCCATTCAATACATTAGGTACATAAACCAATGCATACAAAGCGTATAAAAATAAAGTTCCAATGACTAAACGTTTTCTTACTACACTCAAATTGAGATTCCTACTTCTTTTAATCAGTAATATAACTGTTCCTGCTAATAATGGAGGTAAACCTGCACTACGGGAGCCAGTAGCAAGTCCTAATAAGCCTATCGCAACAAAAACAATTTCAATATAGTTATTTATAATTTTATTTTTCAGAAAAAACAAATAAATGCAAAGTATAGCCATAATGATGCGCGGATATATCTGAAATTTCCACATCGTATATTCCTCTATCACTTCGGCTTCGCGCAAAGCAATCATATCGAAAAAGAAAAAGGACGAAACAAAAGTTCCTAAAACATACCATTTAATAATGCTTGGATTTTTCGAACCTGCCAAATAATAAAACAGAAATTGAATCAAGCCATACACTGTCACCATAATCCCTTTTAATTGAGTAAGAGCATCGGTGTATGAATGAAATAGCGCCCATAAACACTGAACAACAATCAAAGATAATATTAATTTGAATGTTTTTGCTAAAATCCTGTCTTTTTCAACATATCTTCCTTTAAACCAAAACGGGGTTGTAGCTGCTATAAATAAAAAGGAAACAGACATTTCTCCTCCGATATTTACCATCATGTGAGAAAAGATCGACAAGAGCAATATTAAGAATTTATTACAAAAAAAAGAATTTACTATAGATGTTTTATACATTAGTATTCCTCCGTATTATTTGACATGGATTCCCACCAGCAATACAATCAGCAGGAATACTTTTAGTTACCACACTCCCGGCTGCAATTATAGAGCGGGCACCAATTGTTACTCCTTTAAGAATAATGCTTCGGGTACCAATAAAAACATCGTCTTCTATAACTATCGGAGCAGATTGTGCATATTTCTGATCATCCTTACTTCTCCTTATCAAATAATCCAAACTATGGGCGTCACAATCCATAATAATAGTATCGCCACCTATGTTAACATGATTGCCTATAATTATAGCCTTCCTTGCCCATAAGCAAGGGGAGCTCATACCTACATTGTTACCTATAATCAATTTTGCATCTGAATGCACATACATACCAGCTTCAAGGTTGCGACAGAGAGGATTAAGAAAACTTCCACTCGACAACCTAAAATCATCACCTATAATCAACTGGGCATTTTGCTCTAGATGCAAGTTACAATGAGTCGAAACTTTCAAGTTTCGTCCATACTTAATACCGCAGAAAAAAAAACGAAAAAGATTCCATTTACGATAGAAAGCAACTCGTATTTTCAAAGGTATTCGTCCAATTTTTCTAAAAAGATTAGATGGTGTTCTCATTATAGATACTTGTTCTTTCAAATATATTATTCTATCACCTATTATATCTTTCTTGTATGGATTTTAAAAATTCATATTTAAATCTATCGTTTTCAGGATAAAGCATCATTTCATGGTCTATTATTTCCTCAGGACCGAAAAGGAAACGAATAACACGTGCTGGATTACCGACAGCAACAGCATATGGAGGTATCTCCCTTGTAACAACAGAACAAGCACCAACTTGAGCACCTCTTCCTATAACAACATTCGGTAATAAAGTAACATTTGCTCCTATTAAAACATCTTCAGAGATAATTACAGAAGATTCAGTATCGTTTTCTCTAGTTTCTATCATATTTTTCCTCCAACGTCCCAGTCGATACCCATGTTCTCCTGTTATTACAGTTAAAGCACTTGAACACACTGTGTTCTTTTTTATAATAAGCTTACCTCCGAAGCCTATAATAAACTTAGAATGACCTAGTATAGTAACATTATCTTCTATAAAAATTTTATTATTTAACTTAGCAGGATATTCAATTCTTACATTTTTTCCGTAAGATCCTAAATTCTGCATCTCACAATAGATAATTGATCTTTGCAAGAGATAGCAAATCTTCCTAAAACATCTATACAATAACAAGACAATAAACCTCATAAAATATTTTACTATCATACTATTCTACAAGTAATTTTAATTTAGCAATAATCATAAAACAAACATATTTATAATATTTTTTTACTATATCACATCTATGATTTGGATAATTAACTAATCCTAAATACATCAATTCTCCTAATTTACATTTTTCCCAAAATGTTTTTCGCCTAAAATCTAAATGCCAGACAAAATCTTTTTCCATATTCCCTGAAGGCCGACTCAACGAAGAAGCATCAGTATTATAACACATTACATATTTACTAACAGCATACATCTTTACAACACGCATCCAATCTAATAGAGATTGCATATCTTCATATCTTGAAAGGTTCTCGTTAAAATAATGTTTTTGTACAATTGACTTTCGGATAATAAAATTCCCCATCCTTAATTGGATTTTATTAATAAAGTAAAATTTAAAATTATTAGTTACTATTCCCTCAAAATTCGAAGCTAAATGTGTAATATAAGTATTCCCTTTTTTAAAATGAAATTGTCCACATACTATTCCAACTTCCGGACAATTAATAATTGGAGTAAATAAAGATTCTAAAGCTTGATTGTATAATATATCATCGGCATCTAAAAAAAGGATCCATTCACCTATAGCTATTCTAACACCTTCATTCCTTGCAGATGATACACCTCCATTTTCCTTACATATATATCGTATTCTTTTATCCTCATATAAACTAACTATTTTGGCACTACTATCAGTAGAACCATCATCAATTATTATCAGTTCAAAATCTGTAAAAGACTGATTCAAGACCGATTCAATAGTGTATTTAATTGTATTTTCTTTATTATACAACGGTATAATTACCGAAATAATAGGACTATTCATCTTGTTCAAATATTATTTCTAAGAAAACATATCGAATTATTACGGAATTCTTGCAATTTCTCAGCTATTATAACCCAATCTATATGGTGTACGCATACCTCATTCAATTGCTCAAAATTCATCACTAATCTATTCTCAAGCCCCAAAAGATTTAAAAGGGACTGGATGCGAGCCATACCACGTTTTTCATTGCCAAATACAATAAATTTTTTTTGAAATATAATTGAAAAAACACATCCATGAAAAGAATCTGTTACTACAAACTCTGAGTTATAGAAAGCATCCAACCATTCTATAACTGAAGGTAGCTCTGTTTTTTCATTTATATTTCTCCTCCAAAAGGGCTGAAGACAAGTTTTATTCGCAATACGTTCAATAAATGCATTTTTATCACATGTTTCATCCAATATGTAGTCAAACATATAGTCTGTGTTCTTAGAAATTCGGGTTAAATTAAATCTATTTATATAATCATCTTTATCAAGCAACATAGTAGGATCTAATACCCATTGTGCATCAACATTAAAGTGTTCTTTACACAATTTAACGCCAGATAGTTCTCGTACAGAAACCGCATCAAATTCACGTAATAGTTTTTTACACACCAAAGTCTGTTCTAGTGTATATTCCCAATCAGAAACTCCAAAAGAAGCACCATAAGCTATACGTTTGATATTCCAACCAACAGCAAAATTCAAATATGTATTTTCAATATCTTTAACATATAAAGGACGCCAAATTTGGTCACTCCCAACGATTATTATGTCATACTGATTTTTTTTTATTTGTTCGAAACTATCGAATTCATCCACTATGATATATTGTTTAATAAAACTCCTTATTCCCAAAGATTTTCTCATCTTATCATTTGCATCCAACGTCAAAAAGCAGATAACTTTTTTTATTAAAGACTTGGATTTATATATCAGCATCTTCTTGGTTGACCTTTTGACCATTAAGCGTTTAATCAGATGCGGCTCATGACCCATTCGTTCTATAATCGTTTGTAAAGCGTATGCTTGTAGAATGCCTCCATAGTTTGTATGGAGTGGAAGAGTAAGAATACCAATTTTCATATTAAAAATACGTTTTTCAACGGTTATTTAATCATTATTTTAAAACATTTTTAATGAAATTAGGTATAACTGTCCTAACAGTTTTCCGAAAATTAAATGATAAATCCTCAATCAAAGTATTCATCAATTTCAATGCACTACTCTCATCTTCATTGTTGGTAAACACTTCGAAAAGCATCGGTTTGTCAGTAATGTCAGACATTAAAAATCTATCTATATTGATGAGATATTCTTCTTTATCAGAAGCCTTCATATATTCATAGCCTAAATCTTCGGCATAATGACGAACCAACTGGAGAGACTTGTTACCATAGTGCCCTGCTGCCGCCATGTATTTATCTGCATCTTCACCAAACTGGGCAGCAGGGTGATTGTAATTACGGAACTCTGTCCCCTTACCGTTATTGACCAAAAGGATACGAAGATTATTACCTACATGACGATTTCCCAATGAATTGAGATCGTAGAAAAAGGCCAGGTCACCAATCACCAAAAAATGCAACTGATCAGGACGGGCGATAGCACCTCCAATCATAGAGGACATGCAACCATCAATACCAAAACCACCAGTATTGACAAATCCATTACTCTGTACGGATGCAGGAACGTCAAACATTTCCCAAGCACGCAACGAATTAAGAATACCTAAATGGAGAACACAACCTTCAGGTAGACGATGAGCGGTTTGTTGAGCTATCCAAATATTAGAAAAAGGAAGTTCGGGAATGGCTGCCTGCAATTTCTGATATTCGGCATGACACTGCTCCAACCAAGCTTTTCCTGCCTTCTGCTGTTCGTTCCGTTCGCCAACTAAATCCGCATAACGGTTGAAAAACACTTCTTCTGCCATCTCAAACACTTGGGTCAGTTTATGGAAAGGATCACGCAATTCACCGTCTTCGTTCACCCTCCATACTTCACCAGCTTTAATGCCTGCTACATTGTTTCCATAACCGCTGACTTCACCAATATGTATCAATACATCAGTTCGAAAAGACTCTTTTTTACAGTAACTTTGCTGATTTAAAATAGCGTTATATACCCGATAGGGACCTGAATAATTACTGGCATGTTCACAAAACACAACTGCACCGTAAGCCTTACAAAAACGATTAACAGCCTCGGTAAGCGAAGCAGACCACGGAAGATGGTTGCCTACAAGAATAGCAATACGGCCTGTGGAAAGTACAGGAAGTTCATCACTGGACATATAACGCCGAATACAACGAGCTACAGGAAGTTCTTTCACAGAAAAATCACGGTTATAATTTGTAGCCAAATTGATATGAACAGGGCCACCTCCACGATGAGTTAGTGCAAGGATAGCCCGGTTCAGTCGGATAGTTGCATCCCATTCATCATCGACATCGCGTGGAACTGCAATATGCTCGCTATGCACGCAACAGTCTTTGGGTTGTTGAGAACGATCTATCACCTGTGGAATCAGGTGACCAACCCGATTTTCATTTTGTGTAGCCGTTACTGCCAAAATAGGAAGTTTACGATAATAGGCTTCGGTCAATCCTGGAATGTAATTGCGTGAAGCCGTAGCACCGGTACAAGATAACACCACAACCTCACCGGTTTCTTCGGCCATACCCACAGCCATGTAAGCAGCAGATCGTTCGTCAACTGAAGAATAAATCTCGAAAAAAGGATCGTTCATCACACTGGCTACAAAGGTGATATTGGTCGTTCCGGGAGAAGCGATAACTTTCCGAATGCCATGTTGTTTCAATAAGGACACCAATATTTGCTGTCCGCGTTCTACTGTATAATATTTTGTTTCCATAAAATAAGGATCTTGGTTAATATTTTAGGCTTGCCATTCGACATTTTCACGAACTATTTTAGCTGGCGAACCCATAGCCAAACAATGTGGCGGTATGTCTTTGGTTACTAGGGAACCTGCTGCTATAATTGCTCCATCTCCTATCGTAACCCCCTTTAAAATCATAGCATTTTCACCAATCCAAACATGATTGCCTATCGTTACAGGCTTACAATTAGTATAATTGGATGAAAGTATTTTATGATTTCCTCCGTCATTATCTCTGATAACTGCACCCATGGCTATTATACAATCATTCCCTATTGTAATCCGCTTATTACATATTATTTTCACCTCCCTATGAATAAAAGTATTTCCTATTTGTAAATAAGCACAAGTACCCACATGGATATAAGATCCATATCCAATCCTCATGATATTCCTTCCTTTTCCATTAAAATGAATACATGATTTATTATTCATATACAATGACGTTTCCAATCTGGATTTACGCATATTACACCATCCAAACAATATTGGCTGTGTCAGGCATATTTGTGCAGATTTGGACACATCAAAAATAGAATAACGAGAGAAAAAAAGTACAGAGCGTACGTTCTCTCTTCTAATCCTAAAAAAATTGTAATATATAAACCGATAAAATACGTACGGAAAATACAGCTTATATTTTAGGAAGAGCAATATGACTCTTTTCATCTCCATCTAGCATTAATTGTTTTTCCTTCATTGCATACGAGGATTTGTCCATTCAGAAGATTAGAAGCATCTGAAAGCATGAAACAAGCAATCTCGGCAACTTCTTCCGGCAGATAATAACGTTTGGTAGGCATACTATCACAATATAAATTTCCCTCTCTGTTTATACCTGTCATTTCTGTAGCCGTTATACCAGGAGCAATGGCATTAATGCGATAGCCTTGAGATACGAACCGATAAGCCAATCCTTGAACCAAACTATTCAATGCAGCTTTGGTCAAACCATAAGGGCGTTCGTCGACTGTAATACCTGTTTCAGAAGTAACAAACAAGATATTCTTTATACAGTTTTCTTTTTTCTCATTACATCTCGCAATAAATGCTTTGGATAAAAAGAAGGTTCCCTTAAAGTTTGTATTAATTTGCACATCAAAATCTTCGGGTGAAACATGAAGTATCCCATCTTCGTGCAAAGATATTCCTGCATTATTCACCAAACAATTGATACCTCCAAGAAGGCGATCCGACTCCTTTAAGAAATCTTCAAAAGAAGAGACATTCTGAACATCCAACAATAAGTATTTGCAACCAATCTCATTAGCAACTTTTTGAAGAGTTGAAGCATTCCGCCCGGCAATCAAAACCTCGGCTCCCTCGGAGACAAACTTTTTGGCCATAAAATATCCTAATCCTCGACTTCCTCCTGTAATTACGATTTTTTTATTAACTAGGCGATTATGAGGTGACAATGTCACAATGTTCGCAGTTGTATAAACCGGACGTTTAGCAAAAATCAATTTTATGGTTTTTTTTGCAATAGCTTTAATAGTCATTGGTTATCTTTATTATTAATGCATGTATCATTTTAGTTATAAACAGACCCATGATCAAACTTTTCACTATCCTAAAATTTTATGAAATAACTTTTTCATATAATGAGGATAGTTATAAAAACGTAGAATATTAGGTTTTTTATTTTGGCGATGTGCATTCTCCTGATATGTTTTATAACCCATTTCTTTCATCCAATGCAAAAGGTCATTACAATAAGGATAAACTGTATTTTCATCAATAGAATCGATAATATCCCATGGCCAACATGGGTTTCTCTCATAATAATGATAACTACGAATGAGTTTGGAAAACTTTCTTTCATTGAAATTCTTAAATCCCCAATCAGCTGGATTTTCACCCGTACATAAAATATTCAGTTGCGTCCTGATACACTTTGTACAAACACCACATTGCTCATTTTTATCATTAAAACAGACCCATAATTTTAGTTTTTTATTGTGTGCATGTCCCCATTCTATGATATTTTTAACTTTTAAAGAACGACGGGTATATAAGCCATCTTGCTCCGTAAAAAAGATACCAGCTATCTTAAAAGCATCTGTGAGTTCAGGATTTGAACCATCAAGATTTATTGTAGGCCTACTTTCTAACTGTTCATATGAAGACCCCATAATCAAGCTTCTTATCCCCATGGCATAAGCAAATGGAATGGAAGAAAGTAAATTACCCAAATACTTAATGCCAAACCATCCGTCAAACAAAAAGGCTTCACTGGATAAGTAGAAAGTATTTTTTAAATCAGCTTGTATGAACGTATCATTAAAAATATCAGCAATAAAATTGTTTGTAATCAATAACCAGTCACTCCCAGACATAGCAGAAAATTCCCGAATGAGCGTTGATTTTATGTTAATAAAATCTACACCAACATTTTCCTTTTTTGCTCTTGACATGGCTTCAATGCTAGGTACACTCACAAGCACGTTTCTTCTGCCCGTATGATTAATGCCAGCATGTACAGCATCCACCCCACCAGAAAAGAAAATAATATTGTCAAAACGGCTGTCAGGCAAATGGTTTTCAACAATACCCTTAGCTGTTACTTTTCCACACCATTCCTTCTTAAAAGGACCATAGATTTTGGAATAAGCAGAATAGATATTAGAAAGATGCTCAGAAAGCATTTTGTCCATGGATGGAACAACCAGTTCCACCCCATAGAACCACGTAACAGGTAGAAGATAGAGTGTAGCAGGTATGGCCAATATCGACTCAGGTAAACCATTCAAAGAGAAATCAAAACTCTCGGCATGGTGATATTCTACCCATGCCTCTACAGTCTGATTCTTTAGTAAATTTAAACCAGTATTATCTTGTATCTCATATTGGATGACGTTGCCTGTAGTATTGATTTTTGTAATCTCTATTGTTTTATTATAGCTCATAATCTTTTATATAAATCGTACCTATATTTCTGAAAAATGTATCAACGTTTCACTCTTTTATAAACCTTTTCTATGAACATATTCCACATGTATTTTTTTTCGTTCTTTGTCATCCCAATAGTGTATGAAAGGATGCCAATGAAAATAACGATAGTTAATGCCCTTCCGACAAAAATAGCAAATGTAGGGTTTTCCCTCCCTGGTAAAATAGAAACGAACAAAGTGGAGAGTAGGAAAACTGTCAGCGAAGGCATCAGGCATTTTTGAAAAAATTGGCTAATGGGGAATGCATATTTGGATCGCGACTGCAAAAGCAAAGCAAAAACAACACAAGCTTTGAATATGATGTTCAGTACAAATACGGTTTCAACAACCATACCCGCTTTTAAACAAACATAAGAAGCAAAAAAATTAATCAAATAGATGAAAGTCAATGCTATCTCATAGGGTTTGATATCTCCCTGGGCCAGCACGCCCGTAATCAAAGGATTCGCAAAACAATCCATCAAAGAATATAACAGAATCAGGATAACAAAGCTTGCTGTATGCTCTGGAACCTCAACTAACCATAAATCGAGAATATAATCAATATTAGCACAAACCGGTATAAGCAAAAGCAGCAGGATAAAAAAAGCAAACTTAGTACTACGAATGATAAGTTTGTGCATATCAGGAAGATTGCCTACAGAATAGGATTTTGTAATCTGAGGATTGACCGCGACCATAAAATTCTGAACAAAACCATAAATAGCTCCATTAACCTGCATAGCCACTCCCCGAGCCGCATTAACAGCAGGACCACAAAACATATTCAAAAGAATATTGGTTCCCTGATCCTTGAGAACAACAACGCCGTTTCCCCAAAACGTCCATCCGATAAAACCAAACATATCACGCAATAACTGCTTGTTCAGACGGAAATCGTAATGAGCCTCTACAAAATGACGCTTACAATAAATGCCATAGACAATCCGTATCACGATGGAAACACAAGCTAACAAACCGGCATAAACAATAAGCTTGTCTACGGGAGAAATATATAATAAATAGACAATCAGTAATTTCAGGCTGGCATCCAATATAGAGACATAGGCAAAAGCGGACATCTTTTCGTGTGCAATAATCAGAGCATTATAAGGTACGCTAATTAAGCCTATCATAAACGTCAGAATTGAGAAATGTAACACCCAATGAGCTGCATAAAGTCGGTCGGACGGTATCACCATCTTGTGGTTCAAGAACCATACTCCTGCCACTTCGGCTAAGATGCCAACCAGAAGCGCCATAAACAATTGAATGGAGACGGAAGTAGAGAAGATCGTTTTCAACTTCTCGATATTGCCCTTACCAACTTCCATCGTAGTATACCGGCTTATCGACAAAGATAAAGAGCCGGAAAGAATGGAAAACATGGCTACCATGCCACCTACGACATTATAGATGCCGTAATCGGTAATACCCAATGCCGCTAAGGTGATTCGACTGGTGAACAGGCTGATGCCCATCATTAACAACATGCGGGCATAGAGCAACAGTGTATTTTTAGCAATTCGCCTGTTATTGACTATTGAGCTAGACATCCTAATTCTTTACTTACCGTAACCATATTTATACTTCCTCCCATACCCGTACTTCCCGTATTTCCCATACTTCCCGTACCCATAATAATAACCGTTCTTCCGCTTATCCATATTAATGCCATTGATAAGCACACAAAGATTGGAAATATTCTTATCGTGACGGATGTCGTTGATGAGAGCAAACTCGCTTTTGCGGGTATGATCGGCCCGACAGACGTATACACAAAGATCGGCAGTGCGGGCTACAAGCTGGGTGTCGGTGACCATACCGATGGGAGCAGTGTCGAGAATGACATAATCGAAATGTTGGCGAAGGATGCCGATAGCTGTCTCCAAGGACGGACGGGCCACCAGTTCGGTAGGATTGGGTGGCAAAGCACCGCTGGGCAAGACATACAAATTGGGAGACACATTGCTAGGTCGGCAAAGTGACAGTAAATCGTGCTCGGAGGGAGCGGCGAGGTACTGGGTGATGCCGGGCAGATGCTTATCCATCGAAAAGATATGGCCTAAGGTGGGCTTGCGGATGTCGAGGCCTACGATGACGGTTTTCTTGTCCATAAAGGCAAAGCTGGCTGCCAGATTGGTAGCAGTAAATGATTTGCCTTCGCCGGAACTGGTAGAGGTGAAAAGAATGACTTTCTGACCTTCCTGCAGCATGTACTGGAGATTGGTACGCAGGCTGCGGAAGACTTCTTCCATGATTTCGTTGCGGTTTTCGCTGATGACAATCGGGGCTTTTTTATCCGCTTCTTTCACTTGGGGAATGTCGCCTACCACAGTTACATCGGTGATGCGTTCGACATCGGTACGCCCTTCGATGCGGAACCGCAGCTGACGCGACAGCCAGATGCCTCCGACAGGGACACCCAACCCAAGCACAAAAGCAATCATATAGAGGTTGCGGCCATTGGGAGCGACCAGACCTGATACACGGGGAGTCTCGACCGTACGGCCGTTATTGGCCTTGGCAGCCAAGGTAATGGCATTCTCCTCGCGCTTCTGAAGGAGCATGAGGTAGAGGTCGGCCTTGATTTCCTGCTGACGGCTGATGTTGCGCAACTCCTGCTCCTGACGGGGGGCATTGCTGATACGGGTACGGTATTTGCCTGCCTCCAGATCGAGGTTGTTGCGGGTGATCTGAAGAGTACGTTCGACATTGGCTACCGTGGTAAGAACGGTAGTACGGGTAGCGGCAATGGCTTCGTCGAGACTGATGACTGCCGGGCTGGTGGGCTTGGAAGTACGCAGCAGACGCTTGCGTTCGATCATCATCTCGTTGTACTGGTTGACAATGTTGGAAAGGCCGTCGTCGGCAAGACCGACGTTGGCGGGAATGACTTCGTCGCGATTGGCAGGATCTTCCAGATAGCGGCGCAAGTCGCCGACAAGGCGAAGCTGATTGGTGTTGTCGGCGCGTTTCTGCTCGTACTCGGAACTACCTTGCAAAGCCTGCTGGGCATCGGTACTGAGATCGGTGATGCCGGCCCGCTGCTTGTAGTCGGCCAGCTCGGTCTCGGTGACTCCCAGTTCGTCGTTGATGACGGCAATACGTTCGTCGATGAACTGGGCGGTATGCATGGCTACCTGATTCTTATCGTCGTTGGCTTCGTCGTTGTAAATGGTGACAAGCGTATTCAGGAAATCTTCGCCCCGGGGGATATTGGTATCGTTGACGGTAAGGCGTACAATGGACGTAAATTCGCTGGTAGGGGTGGCACTGAGGCGGGATTTATATTGGGCTGCTACCACAGAGGGAGCCGTAACTGTAGCCCGAAGCGAATAAGAAGAACCGGCAACGGCTACACTATCGGCTGTCAGGCTGAGGGTACCGACAGGAGTAATGAAGACAGCCGGAAGCTGCTTGAAAGTCTTGCTGAGTGTATGCTTGTCTCCATCGAGCTGATAGTTGACGACAGCTTCGTGGGAAGCACCGGCGGTGCCGTTAATCTGTACCTGCAAGGCGGAAGGAAGACGGTCGGCATCATCGGCCGACATCCAGACATGGACGGGCACGTTCTTATAAAGCGAAATGTCGTAACCGCCTTTCCGTTCGGCTGCATATTCGACGTACAGGCCGAGGCGGTCGACAACCTTCCGGATGAGGGAATAGGACTGCAGAATCTCGACTTCGTTGTCGAAATTGTTGGCCATGGACACGGTTCCCAAATCCTGCATGGCAGCCAGCTGACCGATGGCAGAAGACTTGGTTTTGTCGCCCTGCTTAATGAGGATGGTGGAACTGATGCTGTAGACAGGCGGCTGATAGCGCAAATAGACGTATGCACCACCCAAAGCCAGTACCAGACAGGCCAGAATAATGGGCCAATGGAGCAGGTATTCGAAAATAAGTGCCTTGTAATCGACGGGCTTGCCGCCGTCGTTGAAAATATCGTTGTAGGTGGAATCGCTCATAGATAATGGATAATGGATAATGGATAATGGATAATGGATAATGGGGCGTTGGGAAATTAAAAACGTTGAAATTTAAAAGTTAAAAGTTAAAAATTAATAGCGTTGAGGGCGTAGAGCGTTTAGAGTTGAGCGTTTAGAGTAATCTATCTATCGGCTTAACTCCTTAACTTCTTAACTCCTTAACTTCTCTAACTCCTTAACTTTCTAACTCCCTAACTTCTCTAACTTCTTAATTTCTTAACTCCTTAGTTTATTGTAGTGCAATAATGACCAGTGAAGCAAGAGTAGAGGCCAGGCTCAGCAGACTGATCCAGATGGAAGCATTGTTGCTGAATGTATTGGAACGTACTTTGGCCTTGGTGGGCTTGACGTAGACTATGTCGTTCTGCTGCAAATAATACTCCGGAGCAAGGGCGATGCCGGCCTCGGTAAGGTCGAGATGAATGACCTGACGACGACCGATGGAGTCTTCGCGTAGGAGCTGAACATCGTCGCGATCGGCAAAGAGGGTCATATCGCCTGCCTGGGCCAGGGCCTGAAAGATATTGATGCGTTCGTCGGTGACAGTAAACGTACCCGGATGGTTGACTTCGCCCAATACACTGACCTTGAAATTGTCGATGCGGACTGTGACATTGGGGACTTCGTTGAGGTAGGCCTCCAACTTCTGACGGATAAGGTCTTCGCATTGACGGCAAGAAAGACCGGAAACGGGAAGCTTGCCCAAAACGGGATAGTCGATGCAGCCCTGGTTGTCGACCAGATAATTCAGCAGTTTGGCATTGCCCGTGCCTTGTGAGTTCTGGCTCATTTCCTTATTCTGCCCCAGCTTGCGAAGGAAGGGCACGGAGGAGGCGGGATCGGACGTACTGACGACGATAATCAGTTCGTCTTTGGGCATGATGCGGTATTCGTAAAGCTTACCTTGCTGCTCAATATCAGCGAGCACCTGGTCGTGACGAAGATACACCGATTTTTTATAAGAAGCGCATCCGGCCAAAAGCAACGGAAGCAACAGTACTAACAGATAACGTCTGAATGAAAACATGGTAAGAATGAAAAATGTTTTATAAGATATTTAAGTTTAAAATTGAAGATTTCTTTGGAAGATAAGAAGTTATAGAAGTTAAGGAGTTAAGCCAATAGATAAACTACGCTAAACACTAAACCCTAAACCATAAACTTTTAATCTTTAACTTTTAATTTTCCTCAGCCTTTCCCAAAAGCCCAGCGGCTTTGCCGGCATCGGAGGCTGTGAAAGATGATGGCTATATATGTCTTCGAAAGATAACCCTTCCTGAATCATACGGTAAATAAGACCCCAATCGGGCAAGCCTCCCAAATTGCGGTCGTCGATGAAAAGGTCGGCCTTCAGCTTGCGGGAATAACCGCTATGCGATGGCTTTTCTTCCGGATAATTGCTATTGACTGCATAAAACTCCAAACCACGATTGCGACAGAATTCGACAGCCTCGTTGAGCAAATCGCCTTCGCGAACGGTCCATAAAATCAGTTTATGACGCTCGCGGGCCAGAAGTTTCAAGGTATCGACAGCAAACGGTATTTCCGGACCAATGGCGGGATAGCGGTGTGCGACGATGGTTCCGTCGAAATCGACTGCAATAATCATAGAGACAAAAAAATGAAGAACAAAATAAATGAAGAACAAAATAAATGAAGAATGAGGAATGAAGAATGAAGAATTTATTAATCATTAACCATTAACCATAAACCCTAAACCATAAACCATAAACCCTAAACCATAAACCCTAAACTTTTAATTCAAAAACCACCTTCGCACTGAGAAGTGCTGCCGACTTTTCTGGAAGATTTTTCAGGAGGTAAGCTGGTATAGTTCCGGCTACCCAAGCCAGCGTTTCACTGACCGGCGAAAAGGTTCTGGAGTCGCGCCCGATGGCCGATGCGGCTTCGAGCAAACGACAGAACGTATGAATACCGTCCAGACGAATGGCACGATTTTCTGCTGCCTGCTCCATGAAAAACAACGCGCTGAGACGGACTCCCTCGTTGCGGTAGCAAAACGTTTTGCCACTCCAGGGAGAACCGTATATACGCATGCTGCCATCGGGCATCCGACGCAGTACAGGCTGATCGTCGTTGAGCAGGCGACTATCGGGGATATGTTCCAACCACAGACGGGAATGTGTACTTTTGCCCACTCCGGAAGGCCCTATGAAAGCACAGCCTTCTGATCCGACCGCCACACACGAAGCATGGAGAAGAACCGTATCGCGGAATGCAGAACTGTAGATGAAAGCAATCATCAGGAAATCGTTCAGAACGGAATAAGAACCGGGATAATCGGGCTTCCAATCGGAAACGATCTGCTTCCAATCACGGCTGGCACGCAACCAGTAGGTCTGCTGGGAATCAGCCAATGTCAGAGAGATACTGCAATGATCGGGCATCAGCCACAGACGCAGGGTACGGCCTTCCAACTCGTTGACCAGTACGGGTACTGTCTTTTCGGGAGACAGAGAAACACCCAACTGTAAACGGAACAGGATATCGGCATCGGAAGAAAGAGGGTCCGATACTAGGAACGGACACAAGTTGGGCAGTTGTCCGGTTACGGCATCGTCACAATCGACTTGCATGAACCAGTCGGCAATCTGTAATTTCATAACTTCTCTTTGTATTCGACAGGACTCATCCCGTACTTTTCAGAAAAAAGACGATAGAAAGTACGTACACTGTTGAACCCACTGTTGGCTGCAATGGCCTTGATAGGATCGGCAGGATGTTCGCGCAACAACCGGGCTGCATATTCCAGCCTCATGCCATTGATATACCCGTTCAGATTGGTACCGGCATACTGCTGGAGCATCCGAGCTACCTTATTCTTATTGACTAACCCTATTTTTATGAATTTGGTTCGAGAAAAACCGGGATCTAAAAATAACTGTTGTTCGACAATCGTCTGATGTATTTGCTCAAACAACTCCCGCTCTTTCTCGGCCAACCGTGCAGAAGGGTAAGCTTTATCGGACAATATTTCGCTCATATAAAATATCTCAACTTTGACTTCGTCGATTTTCAATTCGCAAGCTCAAGTTGCAGTTGCAGGGCATTCCAGCCTAGTAGACTTGTTAACTGAAGCCTTGTCAACTAATAAGTTGAGCACTTGCGAATTGAAAATCAACGAAGTTAAACTTAAGTAAATATTACAATAACTGTATAAACTCCGGATTAACCTCGACAGCAGCCGTAATCCAATTGGGTAAATCGACCAGCAGACGCTTGACACGCGACCCGCGGGTGGTGAGCAGATACCCCTCGTAACCGTCCAGGTAGCCTCCGATAATGCGGATCTTACGACCGAACATAGAAGGAGTCAATTCTTCCGGAAGGTAATAACGGGGAAGATCCATGCCATTTACAGCATAGATAAAACGATCCATATCGGAATCAGGAACAATCATCGGCTCACAATATCCCGCACCTTTCTGATAGCGGTATTGCAAAGTCGGTATTTTTTCAACGAAAGCATCAAGATGTTTTCGAGTATCGTGCACGAACAGCAAATCCTGAATGAAAGGGACTTTTTCACGTATCCGTTTGCCCAGTTTTACAGTCAGTTTCCAACGCATAGGCGTAAAAACTTCTACATCCTCGGTCTGCAATTGTTTATAAGCTGGCAGTTTGGCATTGAATCGTTTCAGATCGCGCATTACATACCAATGTTTAGGAGCATCCGGCTCCTGTAACAGCCCGTCATCAGCTTGGTGAAAAGCTGTTTTAAAAGATATTTTTTCTGAATACACAATTTGATAAAAGGTAATACTTCTAATCCTGCTGGTATATATATATCATTATATTTCAAGCAGTTACAATGTATTTATAAAAAAGTTGCGGGACAAAATCCCTTTTATTCATCTCTTATCAATAGTACCCTCTTATAATCCTCAACAAAATAAGTCTACTTGTTTTACTATTGCTTCATCTCTCTGTAAGAGATATATTAACCGTTTACTATATTTATAACTTCTTGAAACACGAGCATAAATAAGTTCAACCAACTTCCGATTAACTCAACAAATGTTGAGTTAATCCTTTTAATCAACATTCTTCCTCCAAAAGAAAATAGCAAATCAATATCTTTTTTTTACCATTTTTTTGCCATAAATCTTTTTTTCGCTATATTTGCACCGTCTTAATACATCTCTTACAGAGAGAGAGATAAACCACTCCAAAGCGCATTAGACACTACTTATTTTACTGTTTTAGTGTCAGAATATCATAATACAATTTTCACATCTTCAAATATGCATATTCATACATCAGCATTCACATATACTACTGTTATTTTATAATATTTGTCAATATTTCGCATTTTATCGTGTTTCCTTTATAGAGAAATCCGTATCAGGAGATATTAAAGTGAATTTAAAATCTGGCTATTGGCTTTATCAACAGCTGAAGTATCCAACGAATCAAGATAGATACGGGTTGTTTTCTCGGAATCGTGACCGAGAGCTTCACTGATAATTCCAATAGGTATATTTTTATGTTTAGCTATACTCGCCCAACCATGACGGGCCACATAAGTAGTTAATGGAATGCCTAACCCTATCTCCTTACCAATCAGTTTCAGCTTGTTGTTGACCAGATGAATAGCATTCTTGTACTGAAGCCGGGCATCGGCATGCGTATCTCTTATAATAGGTAACAAATAGGGACTTTCGGGACTAGCGTATTTATTGACAATATCCTGCATAGGTTTCTCCCACTTAATGGTAAGCTGCTGATTGGTCTTTTGCCGACGGTATACCAGGACACCATTTTGCAGATCGGTTTTCTTTAAATAAGCCATATCGACGAAGGACATGCCACGGGTGTAAAAGGAGAACATGAACAGATCGCGCGCCCATTCCATGACAGGGAATGAAGTCAGATTCAGACCACGTATCCGCCGGACTGTTTTCAGTGATATGGCTCTTTTTACAGTCTGGTCAATGCCTGTATATACGGACTTAAACGGATATTGCTGTATCGTAAGACCGCGAGCCACGGCTGTATTATACACAGAACGGAGAATACGCATATAGAAGGAAATCGTATTCATGCATAGACCCTTTTCGTGCAAAAAGCTTTCATACTCCTCCATGAGGACCGTATCGACATCAGTGAAAGGCATATCATCTTTGCCATAGAACAAAAGGAAACTGTTGAAGGCGGATCTAAGCTTTTCGAGAGCTGAACGACGCCCGATTTTCTCCAGATGCTCCATCTGCTGACGGATGAAAGAGAAGAATCCGTTTCCGTCGAACGCCTGCTGATAGGCTTTGACAATCTCATCGGAAGTAAACGGAGTCCCACTACCCTCCATCCGGAATATGATAGACTTGAGAAAGGCTAGTTCACGACTAACCTGTCCGTTCAAAGAAAGCAGGTACTCACGACGTTGGTCATCCATACATTCCGAAAGTAAAATCCTGGAATGAAATCTGTCCCATTCAGACGGAAAAAGTTTATGGTCGGTAGTTACCTGCCGTGCCACCCTGTTGTGGATCACCTGAAAATACAATGTGCCTTCCCTCGTCTTGACGGAAGATGCACGAAACTTAACTTTAACTGTTGCCATATAACTATGATTTTATAGATGAATATGCGTATAATTATCCTTGACTTTTATAACTTCAATATAAATCTCATAGCCACATAAAAGAGCCTAGATTCCATAGCAGGAAGCAACATCTATTTTCCTTTTTTTGTTTTTCAAAGATTTGCCAACCGATAAGAATGTGACCAAATGTCACAAAAGAACGATAAATGATAGAATAACGAGGCAATAAAAAGTTAAAGGAAGTTAGATGCTGATAGTTTTTTCAATGAAAGATAGTGAGCGAAAAAAATACACCTCGATTTATCGCATCAAAACAGGTTGGGAGTAAAGCACAGGAAGAATCTGGCATTTGCTTTGCATTTCGACAACTTTGCACTATCTTTGCTCCTCCTGAACAGATAAAGAAAACCATCGTGAAGAAGAAAAGAATACATCAGAACGCCATACGCTTCAGGCGCTGGAGCCGCAAAAGTTATGCGGCTTTTGCCAGTATAGGGCGGACTGTCACCATAGGCTGCCTGCGAAAAGAGGCGGCCGACAGCTCGCTGCGCAAACAGGTGAAGGCGGCAGGCAATCTTCTTCACACATCTATATCATCATCTATTATGACCCTTGACTTACTGAAACAACGGGTACTGGCAGGCATGGCCCTGTCGCCCGAAGAAGCGTCGTGGCTGGCCGGACTGGCCGACCGTGAGGCGCTGTATCGCGCTGCCCACGAAATCACCGTGGCATGCGCTCCACGCGAATTTGACATGTGTTCCATCGTAAATGCCAAGTCGGGCCGATGCCCGGAAAACTGCAAATGGTGTGCACAATCTTCCCACTACCACACTCAGGCCGACATCTACGACCTGCTGCCCGCTGAAGAATGCCTGCGGCACGCCCGTGCCAACGAAGAGCAGGACGTCAACCGCTTCTCGCTGGTGACCAGCGGACGAAAACCCTCGAAAAAACAGATTGAACAGCTTTGCGACACGGTGCGCTACCTGCGCCGCCACTCGTCCATCCAGCTTTGTGCCTCACTGGGACTGGCGGATGAAGACGAACTGCGGGCACTGTACGGAGCGGGCGTGACGCGCTATCACTGCAACCTGGAGACGGCTCCCAGCTACTTCCCCACCCTCTGCTCGACCCATACGCAGGAAGAGAAAATCAAGACGCTGCAGGCTGCACGCCGCATTGGCATGGACGTGTGCAGCGGAGGCATCATCGGCATGGGCGAGACGATGGAGCAACGCATCGAACTGGCTTTCACCTTGCAACGGCTCGGTGTACAGTCGATCCCCATCAATCTGCTCAGTCCCATCCCCGGAACACCGCTGGAACACCAGGCACCCCTGTCCGAAGAAGAGATACTGACTACCATTGCCCTGTTCCGTTTCATCAATCCGACAGCCTACTTGCGCTTTGCCGGCGGACGCTCCCAACTGAGCCGTGAGGCAGTGAAGAAAGCACTGTATATAGGAATAAACTCGGCCATTGTGGGCGATCTGCTCACTACTCTTGGATCGAAGGTGGCCGAAGATAAGGAACTGATCCGGGAAGCGGGGTATCGGCTGTGCGACTCGCAGTTCGACCGCGAACACCTGTGGCATCCCTACACATCGACCAGCCATCCGCTGCCGGTCTATAAGGTGAAGAGTGCGCAGGGCGCTACCATCACACTGGAGACAGGTGAGACGCTGGTAGAGGGTATGTCGTCGTGGTGGTGCCAGGTACATGGTTATAATAATCCGATACTGAACCGTGCCGTAGAGGAACAGCTGAAGAAAATGTCGCACGTGATGTTCGGCGGGCTGACACACGAACCGGCCATCGAACTGGCTCGTCTGCTGCTGCCACTGGTACCGCCGTCAATGCAGAAGATATTCTACGCTGACTCGGGTTCGGTAGCTGTAGAGGTTGCGCTGAAGATGGCTGTACAGTACTGGTTCGGTAAAGGGAAGGAGCAAAAGAACAACTTCGTCACCATCCGTTCGGGCTATCACGGCGATACATGGAACGCCATGTCGGTATGCGACCCCGTGACCGGCATGCATTCGCTCTTCGGTAGTGCACTGCCTGTAAGATACTTTGTGCCGCAACCCCGTTCGCGCTTCGACGGCGAATGGAATCCGGAAGACATCGTACCGCTGAAGGAGGTCATCGAACAGCATCACAACGAACTGGCGGCCCTGATTCTGGAGCCCGTGGTGCAGGGAGCCGGCGGAATGTGGTTCTATCATCCGCAATACCTGCGCGAGGCAGAACGCCTGTGCCGCGAGTACGGTCTGTTGCTCATCTTCGACGAAATAGCAACCGGATTCGGACGGACGGGCAAGCTCTTTGCCTGGGAACATGCCGGAGTGGAACCGGACATCATGTGCATCGGCAAGGCACTGACGGGAGGATACATGACGCTGTCAGCGGTGCTGGCATCGAACGAAGTGGCAGACACTATCTCGAACCACGAACCTGGCTGTTTCATGCACGGGCCTACCTTCATGGGCAACCCGCTGGCCTGTGCCTGTGCCTGCGCCTCGGTGCGTCTGCTTACCTCGCCCGAGTACGACTGGCAGGGACGGGTACAACGCATTGAAGCACAGCTGCGCCGGGAACTGGAGCCTGCCCGTGCACTGCCACAGGTGGCCGACGTTCGGGTGCTGGGTGCCATCGGAGTGATAGAAACCCGGAAACCCGTGGACATGGCCTGGATGCAGCGCCGCTTTGTGGAAGAAGGCATCTGGGTGCGCCCCTTCGGACGTTTGGTTTACCTGATGCCGCCCTTCGTCATCGAACCGGAACAGCTGAGCCGACTGACGGGAGGATTGCTGAAGATCGTATCGGAAATGAAATAAGGAAAAACAAAAGAAACATATGAACTTTACCCAAGAACTGAAACAAGAGCTCGATGCCTTGCAAGCCAAAGGAAACCTGCGGCGACTGCCTGCCCTGGAACATGACGGACGCTACATCTGCACCAATGGGCAGCGGATGCTGAACCTGTCGTCGAACGACTACCTGGGACTGGCGGCCGACATCGAGTTGCGGAAAGAGTTTCTGGAGACACTGACGCCGGAAACGTTTCTGCCGACATCGTCATCATCGCGCCTGCTGACGGGAAATTTCCACATATACGACGAACTGGAGGACGAACTGGCCCGACTGTTCGGCACCGAGGCTGCACTGGTTTTCAACTGCGGCTACCATGCCAATACGGGCATCCTGCCTGCCGTGGCCGACGGTCAGACCCTGATTCTGGCCGACAAGCTGGTACATGCCAGCCTGATAGACGGCATCCGCCTGGCGGCACCTGCCCGCTGCATCCGCTACCGCCACAACGACCTGAACCAATTGGAACGCCTCATAAGCCAGCATGGCGATGAATACCGGCGCATCATCATCGTCACCGAAAGCGTATTCAGCATGGACGGCGACCGTACCGACCTGCGCGAACTGGTACGACTGAAACGGAGTCGCGACAACGTATTGCTGTACGTGGACGAAGCGCACGGCTTCGGTGTCTTCGGCCCTACCGGCCTGGGATGTGCCGAAGAAGAAGGCTGCATCGGCGACATCGACTTCCTGGTAGGCACCTTTGGCAAGGCAGTCGCATCGGCCGGGGCATACGTACTGTGCAGTCGTACGGTACGCGAATACCTGGTGAACCGCATGCGTCCTTTCATCTTCACAACTGCCCTGCCTCCGGTCTGCATAGCCTGGACACTGTTTATCGTCCGGCGGCTGGCAGGCATGAACGAACGGCGGAAACATGTACAACACCTGGGCGAACGGTTGCGCAGCCGGTTGGCAGAACAGGGATACACCACGCCCAGCGTCAGCCAGATTGTTCCCATGATTGTAGGGCCCAGTGCCGACACCGTGATACGAGCCGAGAACCTGCAACGCCACGGCTTCTACGCACTGCCTGTCCGCCCGCCTACGGTGCCCGAAGGAACTTCGCGCATCCGCTTCTCGCTGACGGCTGCACTGACGGAAGAGGAAATCGACCGGATTCCTCTCTGAAGCTACGGAGATTATTCCAGTTTAAAGGCGATAAATTATCAGTTTAAAGGCAATAAACTGTCAGTTTAAAGCCGGTAAACTGTGAGTTTAAAGGCGATAAATTGTCAGTTTATGGCGGATAGCCCCTAATAAACCGGACAGTGACTGTCACTGCAACCTGATTCAAATCATCAACTTATAAGTTCAACCAAGAAATGAAACAAGTATATATCATCCACGAAAACCATCCGAAGCTGCTGCTGTTCTTTGCCGGATGGGCGGCAGACGAGACACCGTTCAGCCACTACCGTCCGCAGGGCATGGACTTCATGCTGTGCTACGACTACCGGACACTGGACTTCGACGCATCGTTGCTCCAAGGCTACGCCGAGATACACGTCGTAGGCTGGTCGATGGGCGTATGGGCAGCATCGCACGTTGTCCCTACCCTCGGCCTAAACATTGGCTGCAGTACGGCCATCAACGGAACTCCTTTCCCCATCGACGAACGGCGAGGCATTCCGCCTGTCATCTTCCGGGGAACACTGGAAGGCCTGACGGGGGCTTCGCTCCACAAGTTTCTGCGACGCATGTGTGCCGACAGTGCTGCTTTCCGCGACTTCCTGAGCTGTACTCCCCGCCGGCCTTTGGAAGAGGTACGCGACGAACTGGACTGCATCGCCCGGCAATATGCCGGACAGCCACAGCCCACGCTGAAGTGGACCGAAGCCATCGTAGGAAGCAACGACCGTATCATCCCGCCTGCCAACCAGCTGAATGCCTGGCACGAACTGGGCACTGCGGCAATGCAAACCGAGGATGCACATTATCAGGAATCACTCTTTAAACATTACTTGCAAGACCGATGGACAAACAACTGATCGCCGAACGATTTGCCCGTGCCCGTGCCACTTACAGCCGCGAAGCACGCGTACAGCAACAGGTAGCCGAGAAGATGATTCGCCTGCTGCAACGCACCGTGCCCGATGCCGGCTTCGACCGCATTGCCGAGTTCGGCTGCGGTACGGGACTTTACTCGCAACTGCTATTCGACACCTGGCATCCGTCGTTGCTGCATCTGAACGACCTTTGCCCGGAGATGCGCTTTTGCCTGACGGAACTGACCGGCAACAGCGGTGTCTGCTTCGAAGCAGGTGATGCCGAAACCTGTCCCCTGCCCGACCGCTTGGACCTGCTGACCTCGTGCTCCACCCTGCAATGGTTCGTCGCGCCAGCCGATTTCTTCGGCCGCAGTACCGCCCTGCTTCGTCCCGGCGGCGTATTGGCATTCAGCACGTTCGGGCTGCGCAACCTGCACGAGATACGCACACTGACCGGCAACGGACTGGAATACACGCCCCCCGAACAGCTGAAAAAGGAACTGGAAGCCGCAGGTTACGAAGTGCTGTACCTCGAAGAAGAGGAAGCTGTGCTGCACTTCCCCACGCCTATCGACGTGCTGCACCACCTGCGCATGACCGGCGTCACGGGAACCGAGAAGCACACCTGGAGCCGCGGACGCCTGCAAACGTTCTGCGACGAATACCGCAACCGCTTCAGTTCGGCCGAAGGAGTCAGCCTGACGTACCAGCCGATTTATGTGATTTGCCGATACAAGCAATAAAGAACAGGAGTTAAAGGAGTTAAAAGGAGTTATCGCCCACCAAGGTGGGCTAGGAGTTAAAGCCGATAGATTGAGTGTATGGCCGGTATCCTTTTCACAAAGGTATTGGCTTCACTACTTAACTTCTTAACTCCTTAACTACAACCTATTAATAAACTTGCGAAACTTGAGTAACTCAGTACTTAAAAACATTCAATTATGAATACGAACAACATCTATTTCGTCAGCGGCATCGATACGGATGCCGGAAAATCGTACTGCACCGCCTGGTATGCGGAGCAGCTTATCAAGGAAGGCAAACGGGTCATTACCCAGAAATTTATCCAGACAGGCAACGTAGGTCACAGCGAGGACATCGACCTGCACCGCCGTCTGATGGGTACCGGCTACCTGCCCGAAGACAAGGAAGGACTGACCATGCCCGAAATCTTCTCCTATCCGGCATCGCCCGACCTGGCCTCGCGCATCGACCGGCGTCCTATTGACTTTGCCAAGATAGAACAAGCCACGCTGGAACTGGCCCGCCGCTACGAGACCGTCCTGGTGGAAGGAGCTGGTGGCCTGATGGTTCCGCTGAAAGACGAGTATCTGACCATCGACTACATTGCCGAGAAAGGTTATCCGCTGGTATTTGTCACCTCGGGCAAGCTGGGCAGCATCAACCACACCCTGCTGAGTCTGGAAGCCGTAGCCCGACGGGGCATCGAACTGCATACCGTACTCTACAACCTGTACCCGACCATCGAGGACACCACCATTCAGGAAGATACCCAGCAGTACCTGCAACGTTACCTGACCCGTCACTTCCCTGCTTGCCGTTTTCTGACGGTGCCCGTACTGACGGCGAAGTAAGAAAAAGAGAGGACAGGCAGTACAAGGTGTGGACGAAAATTTGTACTTTTGCACGTTACATTATTCAACTATCGCAAACTCAATGGAAACATTTGCCATCAATTCTACCGAACAATATCTGCTCATGGCAGCCGGCATTCTGTTAGCCGTTCAGATCATCTACTACCTTGTCCTCTACAGCCGTATCGGGCGGCGCAACCGCAAGGAGCAACGTAACGAACTTCACTTTACTCAGGGGCTTCCTCCTCTGTCGGTCATCATCTGTGCACACGACGAAGTGGAGAATCTGCGCCGCAACCTGCCCGCCATACTGGCACAGGACTATCCGGATTTTGAGGTGATCGTCATCAACGACGGCGAGAAGAACGAAAGCGAAGACTATCTGCTGCAACTCGAAGAGCAGTACCGTAACCTATACCACAGCTTTGTGCCCGACTCGTCGCGCTACATCAGCCGCAAGAAGCTGGCCGTCACCCTTGGCATCCGTGCCTCGCGTCACGACTGGCTGGTGCTGACCGAAGCCAACTGCCAGCCTCAAAGCAATCAATGGTTACGCCTGATGGCACGCAACTTTACACCGCATACCGGAGTCGTACTGGGCTACAGCGGATACGAACGCGGAAAAAGCTGGCTTCACCGCTGCACAGCTTTCGACAGCCTGTTCACCGCCATGCGCTATCTGGGATTTGCCCTGGGCGGACATCCGTATATGGGCATCGGGCGAAACCTGGCTTACAGGAAACAGCTCTTCTACGACCAAAAAGGATTTTCTGCCCATCTGAACCTGCGGCGCGGCGACGACGACCTCTTCGTCAATCAGGTAGCCAACGGTGACAATACACGGGTAGAAACGGCCCCAGAGGCTGCGGTACGGATGCAACCCGTCTACAGAAGTAAAGACTGGCGTGAAGAAAAAATAGGGTATGCTTCGACAGCCCGCCAATACAAAGGCCTGCAACGCTGGCTGGCAGGGTTCGAAACCCTAAGTCGTCTGTTGTTCTATGCGGCATGGATCGCTATGACTGTGTGGGGCATTCTTCATTTCCACTGGCTGGTTGCCGGAATCGGTGTGCTGCTTTTCCTGGTTCGCTTCATCGTCCAGGCACTGGTAATAAACTCCACGGCCAAGTCGCTGAACGAGCGATATCGCTATCGGCTGACACTCCCGCTGTTTGACATCCTCCAGCCACTCCAATCCCTGTGCTGGAAGCTGTTTTACCTTTTCCGCGACAAGCGGGAATTCCTACGAAAATAAAAAGAAACAATCTGCAAACAAATAGAACTCATACAACAATATGAATCGGAAACATGCCCAACTGACTGCCCTCATGACAGCATACAATGCCGGTGATCCCAAACGCATCCAGCATTTTATCAAAGTATTCCAACTGGCCTCCGTGATCGGTACATTGGAACAGGTGGACGAAGAAACCCTCTTCGTGCTGGAAACCGCTGCCATCGTTCACGATATAGGAATCCGTATTTGCGAACAGAAATACCACATGTGCGACGGAAAACATCAGGAACTGGAAGGACCTGCCGAAGCCAGAAAACTGCTGGCTACAACAGGCAACTATACGGAAGAACAGATCGAACGCGTCTGCTGGTTGGTAGGTCATCACCATACTTATAAGGATATCGAAGGAATAGACTACCAGATTCTGGTGGAAGCCGACTTTCTGGTAAACATCTATGAAGACGAACTGCCGGCTGAAAACATCAGAATAATAAAACAACGCATCTTCCGGACTCCGACTGGCATCAGACTGCTGGAGGACATGTACGAAAAGAAATAAATGCCCCCTGAACATAATCCTGCAAACTGAAAATACAATATGGAATATACAAACGAAGCTGTAAGAAGACAAGATCGCCTTTTGGACAACGAACGTGCATACGCCTTGCTGAAAGAAGGAGAATACGGAGTGCTGTCCATGACCGATGAAGCGGGGAAAGCCGCATACGGAATCCCCATCAATTATGTATGGGACGGCAAAGATGCCATCTACCTGCACTGTGCTCCGCAAGGCCGAAAGCTACGCTGCATCGCTGCTCATCCGGAGGTTTCATTCTGCGTAGTCGGAGCTACGCATGTTGTTTCCAACAAATTCACCACCGGCTATGAAAGTATTGTGCTGGATTGTCTGGCTCGTATCGGACTGGAGGCTAAAGAGCGGAAACATGCCTTACAGCTGTTGCTACAAAAATATTCGCCCAACGATACGACCGTTGGGCTGAAATATGCAGAGAAATCTTTTCATCGCACTGAAATCATCAAACTGGAAATCCGTCGGTTCAGCGGAAAATGCAAGCGGGTACAATAGAACTTCCTATTCGTAACGCATGGAATTGGCCGGATGGATGCGCGTAATAAGGTACGAGGGTCCCAGCAGCATCAGCACCGAAGCCAGCAACGTGCCCACATTCAGCAGCAGAAACAGCCAGATGTTGAAAGATACAGGGACGGTGTCCATATAATAGGTTTCGGGATCGAGCTTGAACAATCCGAAATGACGCTGTACGAAGTAGAAAGCCAGTCCGATAGCATTGCCCCACAGCATGCCTTTCCCGATAAGAAAGACGGCAAACCACAGGAACAGTCTGCGTATGGTATCATTGTTGGCTCCTAAAGACTTCAGCACACCGATCATCGAAGTGCGCTCGATAATGATAATCAGAAGGCCCGAAATCATGGTAAAGCCGGCCACACCGATCATCAGCACCAGAATCACCCAGATGTTGACGTCCAGAATGCCGAGCCAGGCAAAGATGGAAGGATTGAGCTGTTCGATGTTACGCACACAGTATTCCTGTCCGAAACGGTCGATTACCCCATTCAGGTCGTCCCCAATCTCGTAGGTCATCTCTTCCAGACGATTGTAATCGCGCAAAGATAGTTCAATGCCGCTCGCCTGGTCAGACTCCCATTTGTTCAAACGGTTCACAAGGCACAAGTCGGTCAGCATAAACAGATTGTCATACTCGGCCAGATTAGTCTGGTAAATACCCACAATTTTCAACCGACGGGCACGGATATCGTCTTGTATGTAATACGTATCAATCTTGTCGCCCAGCTTCAACTTCAGTTTGTCGGCCAGCGATTTCGAGATAACCACCCTGTTGGACGAAGCCGAATCGCTGAACTGCGGAAACTCCCCTTCCAACAGATGATTCCGGAAAAAGGACAGGTCATACTCCGGTCCGATGCCTTTCAGCAGCATACCTTGAAAAGCCTCGGCTGTCTTTACCATTCCCATCTTGGTGGAATAGCGCTGCACATGGCTCACCTCGGGATAGTCGGAAAGTATGGCCAGCAGACTATCGTCGGCCACTACCGGAAAAGTCTCGTAAGAACGGGCCTGTTCCAGATTGGTGACTTGTATGTGCGAACCGAAACCAATTATCTTTTCGCGTACCTCACTTTTGAAGCCCACTATCACCGACACGGTAATAATCATCACCGCCAGCCCGATGGCAATGCCTGTCATGGCAATCAGCACCGCCGGACGGGAGACTTGCCGGCCGGCATCGTCTCCCCGATAAATACGTCTGGCTAGAAACAAGGAAAGACTCATCAGTCTACTCTCCCCGGATAGGCCTCAAGCGCTTTCTGCAGTACAAAAAGGGCACGGGTCAGATCTTCTTTCTTCAATACATAGGCAATACGCACTTCATTGCGCCCGGCTCCCGGAGTGGTATAGAACCCCGAAGCCGGAGCCATGAACACTGTCTGCCCTTCGTATTCGAACTCGGACAAACACCAGGCACAGAACTTGTCGGAATCGTCGACCGGAAGTTTGGCCACCGTATAGAAAGCACCCATCGGAATGGGCGAATAAACACCGGGAATACGGTTCAGACCATCGATCAGGCATTTACGGCGTTCTACATATTCGTCGTACGTATCGCGCAAGTAATCCTCGCCGGCATCGAGCGAAGCCTCGGCAGCAATCTGCCCAATCAACGGAGGACTGAGACGTGCCTGACAGAACTTCATCACAGCATCGCGTATCTCCTTGTTCTTCGTAATCAGAGCACCGATACGGATACCGCACTCCGAATAACGCTTGGAAACAGAATCAATCAACACCACATTCTGCTCGATACCTTCCAGATGGCAAGCCGAGATGTAAGGCGAACCGGTATAGATAAACTCACGATACACCTCATCGGAGAAGAGGAACAGGTCATACTTCTTCACCAGATCGCGTATCTGGTTCATCTCGCGACGGGTATACAAATAGCCGGTCGGATTGTTCGGGTTGCAGATCAGGATGGCACGGGTACGCTCGTTGATCAGTTCTTCGAATTTCTCCACCTTCGGCAACGAGAATCCCTCTTCAATGGTCGTTGCAATGGTGCGTATCTTGGCACCCGCCGAAATGGCAAATGCCATGTAGTTGGCATACGCCGGCTCGGGAACGATGATTTCGTCTCCCGGGTTCAGGCAGGCCATGAACGAGAAAAGCACCGCCTCGGAACCGCCGGACGTAATGATAATGTCGTCGGCAGTCAGGTGTATATTGTACTTTTCGTAATAGCCCACCAGCTTTTCGCGGTAACTGCGGTATCCCTGGCTCGGGCTATACTCCAAGACAGTCCGGTCAATATTGCGTATCGCATCGATCGCCACCTGCGGCGTGGGCAGGTCGGGCTGTCCGATGTTCAGATGAAAGACGTGTATTCCTCTTTGTTTGGCTGCATCTGCCAGAGGAGCCAGCTTGCGGATAGGCGAAGCGGGCATCTCTGTTCCACGAATAGATATTTTAGGCATGATTCGAACTTTAAAATCTTCTTCTATTATTCAATAATTTGCATTCTTTTTGTTTAAAGCCACAAAAGTAGCGATTTATTTGGAATCAACGGAAACAGCAGACATAAAAACTTTAAAAACCTTATCTATATTAAAAACGTTATGCCAAATAAAAAGAAAGCCTTACCTTTGAGTTACTAAACCGTTAATAGCTAAAACCAAAAATAATATCATGGTCCTCAATCTGATTACATTTGCATCTCCACTGCACAAGCAAGCTTCCATCCGCAGTTCTCACGAAACGGTACTGACCGAGTTGGAAAAATATTTCACCCTCAAATTCATCGATTGTCAAGATATAGACAAAATATCTCCCGACGATTTCTGCCTGTTGTTTATCGCTACCGGCGGAGTAGAACGGATGGTTATCCAGCATTTTGAATCGTTGCCCCGCCCGGCCGTATTTTTAGCCGACGGAATGCAGAACTCGCTGGCTGCTGCTCTTGAGATATCATCCTGGCTCCGTACGCGAGGCATGAAAAGCGAAATTCTGCATGGCGAACTGACGGAAATCGTCAGACGCATATTTGTCATGTACAATAACTTCAAGGCGCAACATCAAATCTCCGGATCGCGCATCGGTGTTATCGGTACGCCTTCAAGCTGGCTCATCTCCAGCAATGTGGATTATCTGCTGGCCAAACGCCGCTGGGGCATCGAATACGTAGACATCCCGCTGGAACGGGTCGTTGAATATTTCAATGCACTTACCGACGACGAAGTGGGCGAAGCCGCTGCCCAGCTGGCCGGACAGGCACTGGCCTGCCGTGAAGCATCGGCCGACGACATGCTGAAAGCCATGAAGATATACCAGGCCGTCAAGCGCATCGTAGAAGAAGAAAAACTCTCGGCCCTGACATTGAGCTGCTTCAAGCTGATAGAGCTGACGGGGGCTACAGGCTGTCTGGCCCTCTCGCTGCTGAACGACGAAGGCATCATTGCCGGATGCGAAGGCGACCTGCAGTCGGTTTTCACCATGCTGGTGGTAAAGACTCTCACAGGTAAATCGGCATTCATGGCCAACCCTTCCATGATCAACGCACGTACCAACGAAATTGTATTGGCCCACTGCACCGTAGGACTGAAACAGACCGAGAAGTTCATCCTTCGCAGTCACTTCGAGACCGAACTGAGCATCGGCATTCAGGGCTTGCTGCCTACCGGCGACGTGACCATCGTCAAATGCGGAGGCGAATGCCTGGACGAATACTACCTGACTACCGGCACGCTGACCGAGAACACCAACTACATCAACATGTGCCGCACACAGGTACGTGTCCGCCTGAACTCACCGGCTGATTATTTCCTGAAGAACCCGTTGGGAAATCATCACATCCTGCTGCATGGCAACTACGAAACCATATTCAACGAATTCTTCCAGGTGAATGCCTGCAAACGGACGGAATGAGATATAACTCCTGAAAACAAGAAAGAAAAATTCCCCAGTTAGGAAAAAATTTTTTGCTAACTGGGGAATATTTTTTTCCTAACTAGGAAAAAATAACGCCCTCTTTATCTGCGTGGACTACTCGTCGTGCAACGCTTCGGCGGGCTGCACTTTCATCGCCTGACGGGCAGGATACCAGATACCGGCAAGAATGATCAGTGCCATCAGCAGCAACGCCGCACAGAAACATCCCACAAAACGGGCAGCCGAAACATCGACCAGCGTATGTACCGTGAGGTCGGCCAGCTGAATGTTGAAAGCGATGAGCAAGGCCGGAACGGCTGCCAGCAACAGAAGTGCAAGACCTTCCAGCAGAAAATACCCCATCACCGTGCGACGGCTGCTGCCCATAGCCATACGCAGGGCCACTTCGCAACGGCGCTTGCGGGTGCGATACCAGAAAGTGGCAAACACACACAGGAAGATATTGAACAGGAAAAAGGCCGCCACGGCATAGACTGTATTCAGGTAGTTCACCGTGCCCTGCTGTATGTCGTAGGCTTCTTTCATGTCGTCGTACGACCGGATGGTGTTCAGGTAGAAGATGCCCCGGTCGAACACCGGCTGCATATCCTTGCGAAAACGCTCGGCAAAACCGGCCACCTGATCGGGAGCAACGCGTATCGCCACGTGCTGCCACCAGAAAGCCTGCTGGGCA
This sequence comes from Bacteroides ndongoniae, assembly GCF_900108345.1. GTDB lineage: Bacteria > Bacteroidota > Bacteroidia > Bacteroidales > Bacteroidaceae > Bacteroides > Bacteroides ndongoniae. The sequence continues at coordinate 733,234 of NZ_FNVV01000014.1, forward strand.
GGCAGATAGATAAACGGTTCGTAGCGCTCGTAATCGCCCAGCTTGTGCCGGGGCAGGACAGCAGCCACCCGATAATTGGTCACCGGATTGTCCCGCTTCAGCCAGTAGGGATTGAAACAGGTCTTGCCTACAGCGTCGGCCACGTTGGGCTGATGGAACAGGGAATCTGTCAGGTCTACACTCATCAGGGCGGGCATGGGATATTCGGCCGGCGACCAGTGCGCTTCGTCCAGTTGCCCGGCAATGGGTTTCAGACGGAACACCTTGAAATAAGAAGGCGTGACATAACGGATGAAACACGACACCACATGTGCCGAATCGGTATGAGAGGCATAACCCTCTAACATTGCATCGCCCGTATAGGGAATGCTGCCGTGATAGGCACAGACTTCCTCCACGCCGGGATAGTCCTTAATCAGGTTGTACAGGTAAGCGAAATCTTTCCCCGCCTGCTGGTTGTCGGCATCGTTGATGACTTCCAATGGTTTGTCCCCCACGGTCAGGTCGAACACACACGACGTGTCGTAACCTTTAGGCTGCCAGGCGGCTCCTTCGTAATTGTACACTAAATCGATGCCATACCACAGCAGTACGGTTACGATACACAACTCCACCCACAGCCATGCGTTGGCACGCCGTTGGTTCCACATCTGTCTGTATATTTGTCTCCACATAATCTTATTCTCCTCCCGTTAATGTGTATGAAATGTTGCGGTGTACCGCCATCCAGGCCGGCAGCAGCGTAGATAGTGCGTTGAACACCAGGCACGCCGCCAGCACTGCCACGAACAACGAAGGCCGCAGCAGCAGGTCGCTGCCCAACAGGATACCTTCCAACTCTACACCGCCCGTACCGAACAGCCACGTACCGCCCGCCACCACCAGCACGCACGACAAGGCATAGCCCAGCACACCGCCTATCAAGGTAGTACACAGGCTCTCGGCAAACAAGTGACCGATGATGTTGGCATTAGAGGCTCCATAAGCCTTGCGGATGGCTATCTCGCCCAGGCGACTCTGCATCTGAGCATGCACCAGCCCCGATATGCCCACGGCAGGTACCACTAACAGAATCAGCAGCAACAGCACATAGACCAGACTGGCACTGATACTGCTGTCGCGGAAGAAGGTGTAGTCCGTATGTGTATAGAGCCGCGGATCCTTCAGGACATACTCCAGCCCTTGCTTGTTGAGCTGCTCCATCCGCCGGTTCACTTCGGTACGTACTGCGTCAGGCGATGTGCCGGGCGACAGATGGAGGACGGCATAGCGGAAGCCCAGCAGACCGGCAGTAGCGAGGTTCGGATCGAGGTGCTCCTCATTCATCAGGGTGAAAGGTTCCCACACGTCGGCATAGGCGGTCTGAAAGATGGAGCTGACGTCACGCACCACGCCCACTACGCGCGCCTCCTGAAAGTCCAGCAACAGTTGCTTGCCCACTGCCCCGGCAGCTCCGCCAAACAACTGTCCTGCCAGCCGCTCGCTGATGACGACGAAACGGCGCACTACGTCGTCTTCACGGTTGCGGACAAGCCGCCACTCGTCATCGGCTTTCTCGAAGGCTGCACGTCCGGCATCGTATTCGGCCTTGGTAAAAGGACGTCCGGCTACAAAGTCGTAACGGAAAAAGTCGAACCAGTTGGCAGCCACGGCACGAAGCAATACGGAATGGCGGTCGGACGAAGCAGGCAAGGAACACACCGCCTTGCTCAGTCCGCTGTGCCAGGTCAGTTCGTCCACGCCCGGCAGGCTGTCGAAGAAGGCATGGAACGCCGTAGGCCCCAAGGCCCGATAGCCCCACATGTTCGTGCCATCGGGGCGCATGCACTGGGTACCGTAATTGTAAAGCACACGGCTGCGTCGGGTCTCCGGCGCGACATCGGCCGTACGAAAATCGTAGACCATCACCACCACCATCACAAAGGCAATGGTAACCGCCGTTCCCACCACACACACCGCCGTATAAAAACGGTGCTGCTTCAGCTGGTTGAGAAGAGAGCGTAAATTGTGTAACAAAGCATGTTTCATTATAAAATGGTTAATTATAAATGGTTAATGGTTAATTGAAAAACGGTTACCCGCCAAACTGTCTATCATTGCACATACAATCGTTTTCATCTCCCCTCTCCCCGGGAGAGGGGCCGGGGGTGAGGCCCCTTACTCATCGTGCAACGCCTCCGCCGGCTGCACCTTCATCGCCCGACGGGCCGGATACCACACGCCCACCACAATCATCAGTGCCATCAGCAGCCACGAGAGCACAAGGGCAAGCAGGAAGCGCAAAGTGTCGAAAGGCAACCTATTGACGTCCACCAATTCGGCCACGCCAATGTTCAAGGCAATAACCGTGGCAGGCACAGCAGCCAGCGTCAGCAGCAACAGCCCTTCGGTAATCAGGCGAAGGAAGATGCCCCGCCGTGTGCTGCCCATCGCCATGCGGAGGGCTACCTCCTGACGACGGTGTTGCGTACGAAACCAGAAGGTACCGATAACGCCCAGGAAGATATTAAGCAACAGGAAGCCCAGGATGCAGAGCTGCGTGCGCACTTCGTTCACATCCTCCAGTTCGCTGATATAGCGCAACTGTGTGAAGGGCTGAACATCCAGAATATAAACATTCCCTACACGATAGAGACGATCGGCATCGGCCATCAGCTCGTCCACAAAGCCATGGTCGGCCTCGGGGGTGACGCGCAAGCTCAGTTGCAGGTACGCGGGATTTTCGTATTGCACCATCGCCTCGCGCGGGAAGTCCGTCGCCAGGAAGGGGCCTCCCCACTGGTCGGCTGTCGTGAAATGATTCCAGCGCATGGGCTCGGCAATGCCGGCTACGCGCAGACGGGAGTCACTGTCCTGCTCCCACAAAGGCAGTTGACGACCCAGCAACGGTGTGGCATCAGCCATGTTCAGTTCCTCATACTTCGCTGTCACGTTGCGCGACAGGATCATCGTTCCCGGACCCAGCACGGCGGCCAGCGAGTCAGGACTTGCAGTCCGCACCGTCTTTCCGCCGGCATCCTGCACAGCTACCCCACGAATGCGGAACAGGCGCATAAAGTCGGGCTGCACCAGACGGAGCATGGCATAAACAGACACCGTATCTACAAACGTTTCAATGCCGTTACTTCCGTTATTATAAGGAACGCTGTTCTGCGAAATGGCTACCGCCTCCACGCCGGGACGGTGGCGCAAGCGTTCGGCTATCTCCAGCAGGGCATCCATATCGTCCTCCGCCGTATGGCCTTCTTCATAGAGGGCGGAGTTGGGAGTCAGCCGGTTCATCGTCAGGTTATAACAATGCTCCGTATCGAAGCCCATCGGTGCAAAGTAGACACGCGCCGTCGTACAGCACCAGTCCACAATGTACCACAGCACCACGAAGACTACCAGCAGCTCCAGCGCAAGGAAGAAATTGCTGCGCCATTCATTCCGTATTTGAGTAAATAGTTTCTTGTTCATAATGTAAAGCCTCACCCCCGACCCCTCTCCCAAGGAGAGGGGAGGAAGGATATGGCGGTTATTTATTATACTATAATACTACCTATCATTCTCATTTCCCCTCTCCTTGGGAGAGGGGTTAGGGGTGAGGCTATGCCTTCCCATTTATTGCCTCCACAATATTCATCCTCGACGCCCGCCAGGCGGGAATGCCTGCGCTGAGCAGGTTCATCAGCAGGCAGAAGCCAAAGGCAGCCAGGAAGATCCACGGACTGAGCAATTCGCCCGCCGTCAGACTGGTCTCACCCGACAGATAGGCGTTGGTAGAGTTGCCGAAGAGGAAGCCGTTCAGCACAAAGGTGGCGGCATAGCTCAGCAGCAGTCCCAACAGGCCTGCCAGACAGGTCAGCAGCAGATTCTCCAGAAAGACCTGGCGCATCAGTTCGTTGGCCGTAGCACCGAAGGCCTTGCGTACCCCGATTTCTGCCATTCGTTTCCGCATCCGCGACAGGGTCATGCTGCTCAGGTTGATGGCAGGCACGATGAGCAGGATGAGCATCACGGCCACGTAGCGCAACACCACGCCCTGCACGTCGGGCTCCTGGCTCCACGAGCGGTAAAGGTGTGTGAACTGTGTGTCGGGTTGTCCGCGGTAGAACACCTCCACTCCCTCCTGCGCATCGTTATACTTCTGCCGCAGGCGTTCGCACTCCTCGCGGATGGCGGGAAAGTCTGCCCGACTGCGAGCCAGGATAACGGCACGCATCGGCCCCATCAGATTGTAGCCCCACGAGTTGGCCTCCGCGTCGCCCGCCGTATAGGGTATCCATACCTGAGCATAGGCATCCGTAGCCAACATGGAGACGTCGGCCACCACGCCGCACACCTGGAAGTCCACGTGGTTCAGCTCTATGTGCTGCCCGCTGACGTCCGTCCGCCCGAACAGGCGACGGGCCACCGAGGCTGCAATGACGGCACGGGGCAGACCGCTGCTCAGATCGGCTGCCGTGAAGGGCTTGCCGTCGAGAAAGCGGAAGCGAAACACCTGCCAGAAGGCCTCATCGGTCTGCACCATGTCGGCCGTCATCTTGGCACCGGCAGGCAGCGAGACACGCACCTTGCCGGGATTCGATGCCAGTGTGACAGCCTCGGCCGTGGTCAGCGTTTTGAAACATTCGCGCCCCGTCTGTACCGACATGCTCGAATTGGCCGAACTGCCGCTTGTATCGCCCTTGGCTCGGTAGGACATGTTGGGCACGTAGAGCGAACGACTACGGTTCACCTCCGGTTCGCAGTCGGCTATACGTACCCGCAAGGTAATGACGATGACCATAATCATACAGATGGACAACGCCGTACCCAGCACGGATATCCAGCTGATGACAGGGTTCTCGCGCAGGTGGTAAAGAGCCTGCTGGAAATAGAGCCTTACCCCCGACCCCTCTCCCAAGGAGAGGGGAAAGTGGAAGGTATGGGAAGTTTTTTTCATTTCAGTCATTTCTTTATAATAACAATTTCATTTAGGGTTCGCAAACGAACAGTTCAAGTCTTACGGGCATGAATTGGCAGTTACGCTTATTTCTAACCAGCTGACAGATAGAAACATGCCAGTTTATTTTTATTTATCCATATTAAACTGTGAGTTTAACCGCATTAAACTGCCAGTTTATCCGTATTAAACTGTGAGTTTATCCGTACTAAACTGCAAGTTTATCCATATTAAACCAGAGCAAACTGCCCAAGTCTCGGAAGCCCAATCCCCTCCTTTCCTCTCCTCTCTCTGGGAGAGGGGCCAGGGGTGAGGCCCCTTACTCATCGTGCAACGCTTCCGCCGGCTGCACCTTCATGGCGCGTCGTGCCGGAATGCCAATGCCGACACCGATCATAGCGGCAATAAGAATAAAGGTAGAGGCAATACAGAAAGCCAGGCGTGGCCACTCCAGTGTAGTGCCGTTGCGCCAGCTGTTCAGTTCGAAGTGAGCCAGTACGATGTCAATAATGACGGCAAGCACGGTAACGATCAGTAACAGGAAAATACCTTCACTCATCAGGCGGCCGAACACCGCACCGTCCGTGGCACCCATCGCCTTGTGCAGAGCAATCTCGCCCCGGCGCTGCTGCGTACGGAACCAGAACGTACCGAGCAGTCCCAAGAAAATATTCAGCAGCAGGAAGCCCATGCCCACAACCAAGTTGCGCATCTCGCTGGTCTCGCCTTGCTGGAAGCTGCGACGGATGTCCTTGAAACTCCTGATGTCACTGATGTAGAGATTGCCTATGCGGAACTGCTTCTCGCTGTCGGCTTTCAGGTTCTCCATGAAGTTCTGGTCACGGTCGGCACGGACGCGGACGCAGAGTTCATTGTCAGCATGAATCCAATCATCCGACAGCAAATTCATGTTGAACGCCATGGAATAGCTGGAACGTGCCTGACTGAAGTCGTCGTAGCGCACATTCTGCAAGGCGGCGCCCAAACGGTACATCTGGGCCGTATCTCCGAACAGGTAAAATTCCTTCTTGCCAACCAGCGACGTCATCGGGATGCTGTACTTGCGATACAGGTTGTCCGAAGCCAGGAAGTCGCCGCGCTCCAATATTTCAGCCAGCTGTTCGGACGTCTCACCGCGCGTTCCCTGGTAACGGAACACGCGTACGAAGTCGGGCGTCACAATGCGACGGATGGTCCAGCGGGGCGCATGAAGCGTGTCGTAGTCCACTTCCGCTGAGCCGTTACTACCATTATAAGGATAGGAATTTTGCGACAAGCTGACAGCTTCCACCTCGGGGCGGCGGCGCAAACGTTCCACCAGCTCGCGCACTTCGTCGCTCTGCTTGTGGGTATCGCTATAAGATGTATAGTCGGGACTCTTGTCGGTGAGCACGCCCATATCTATCAGGTAGCAATGCTCCGTGTCGAAGCCACGCGGCTCCATATAGGTAGCCACGCGGCAGTAGAGCAGATCGATAATGTACCACATCACCACACTCACCACCAGCAACTCCAGCGCCAGCCACAGGTTGCTGCGCCATTCGTTTCGTATTTGGGTAAATAGTTTCTTGTTCATATTTTCTTATTTTTAGTTGACGAGTTGACAAGTTGACGAGTTAACAAGGCTAGTCCTTGTGGTCTGAAGCCTCGTTTCCTTGTCAACTAACCATAATTCCTTGTGGTCTCGTTAACTCGTTTCCTTGTCCACTTGATTAATGTGCCTTCCCATTTATCGCCTCCACAATATTCATCCGCGAAGCCCGCCAGGCAGGAATACCGGTACTGAGCAGGTTGAGCACGAAGCAGAAGAGCAACGCCCAGCCGAAGGTGGAGGCATGTATCAGGATAGAGGCATCGACCACGGGCGGATTGAGCGTAGTGTTCCAGCTCTGTACAAAAAGGATATCGCCCAACAAGAAGGCAAAGAGCAGGCTGATTATCAGCCCCAACACACCTGCCAGCAGGGTGACGATGAAGTTCTCTCCCAGTATCTGTCCCAGCAGTTCCATGCGTGTGCAGCCAAAGGCACGACGCACCCCGATCTCCGCCACACGACGGCGCAGGCGGCTCTGCGTCATGCTGCTCAAGTTGATGGCAGGCACGATGAGCAGGATGAGGAAGATGATGAAACGGGTCCGGCGGGCAGCCGTCACATCCGGCTCCACATTGGCGCCGGCTACCAGGGCATTCTTCTCCTGATCGTAAGGACGGTTGCGGTTGATAATTTTATAACCGTTCTCGCCTATCACCTTATTGAATTCATCCAACCGCCGGGCAGCCTCCTCGCGGATGGCAGGGAAGTCGCTGCGGTCGTGCGCCAGGATGGTGCAACTCATCAGGCCCATCAGGTCGTGCTCCCACGTGTTGTTCACCTGGTCGGTCGAGGTATAGGGAATCCACACCTGCGCGTAGGCCGTTTCGGCCAGCGTCGATACGTCCGTCACCACGCCGCACACCCGATAAGGCGCATGGGCCAGCAGAAATTCTTTTCCCACGGCTTTTGTCGTGCCGAACAGCAGGCGCGCCACACTTTCGGTAATGACGGCCACCGGCCGGCCGGCATCGAACGTGGCCTGGTCGAAGGGCTTTCCGTCGGTGAAGGCGAAGTCGAACACCGTCCAGAACTGGTTGTCCGTTTCGCGCACATCGACCGCCGTAGTGGGCTGTCCGGGCAGGCTGATTGGTTTGGGTAGGGAATAGACCACATAGACGGTGACAGCCTCGGGCGTCGTCAGCTTGCCGTAGATTTCTTTCAGCGTAGTTGCGCTCCACGGGCCATTGCTGTTGCTGTCGCCCCACGCTTCGTTGGTGATGCTACCCCACTTCACGTGCAGAAAGCGGTTGCGGTTGCTTTCGGGCGCAAAAGGCTCGACCTGCACCTGCTGCATCATCACCACCAGCATGATGAGGAAGATGGAAAGGGCAGTACCCGCCACCGTCACCCCGCTGATGAGCGGCTGCTGGCGGAGCTGTGCCCAAGCTTGTTGAAAATATTGTTTGATCATCTTTTTAATGAAGAATCTGTTATTAATGAAGAATGATGAATGAAGAATGATGAATTGGAGTAAACAATACGTTCTCATTCACCATAAATTCTTCATTCTTAATTCTTAATTCTTAATTTTTAATCGTTTCGTATTCACACTGCCTATACCGCTGCGCGATATGTCGGCCTCATCGGCATTGCCTCTCAACTCCAGACTGCCGATGCCACTCATGCGGGCTTTCAGGTAGTCGCAATCGACGTTCACCTCGGCATCGCCCACCCCGCTCAGACTGACGTTGAAACGACGGCAAGTCAGATCATCCACTTCGGCAGACCCTACACCGCTGATACGCAACGTGAAGTCGTCCAGTTTCAAGGGTTCCTTACACTCCAGGCTACCCACGCCGGTCACTTCTGCCGATTCCAAAGTAGGAGCTGTGATGTACAGTTTCAAACCATCCATTTTTTTGATGGACTTCTGTTCACCTCTTTTAAAATCGATGACCAGGCAACCGTCCTTCACTTCGGTCGTGGTGAGCTTCACCCATTTCTCCTTGCCTTCCAGGCGGAGGGAGTATTTATCGCCCTGCGTGAACTCGACATTGGCTACCGCCTTTATCCTGATGGAAGAAAAATCGTCCACCTTCCGCACTTCGTTCACCCGTTCATCTTGTGCCAACGCACCTATTGCTCCGGCAAAAGCCAAGAGCAATGCAATCATTACACCTATAATATTTGTTTTCATTTCACTGTTCCGATTGATAATTTAAATTTATCCTATCTGACGTCCGTCGAAGAAGCGGATGGTACGGGTAGTCTGTTTGGCCTGGCTTTCGTTGTGTGTTACCATTACGATGGTACGTCCGTCTTCCTTGTTCAGCTGGTGCAACAAATCCATAACCTCGGCACCCATCTTGGAGTCCAAATTACCGGTAGGCTCGTCGGCAAGGATAATCTCCGGATTTCCGATGATGGCACGCGCTATGGCTACACGCTGGCACTGACCGCCGGAAAGCTGTGTAGGCATGTGGCGCATACGGTGGCTAAGTCCTACCTTTTCCAATACTTCTTCGGCCAGGCGACGGCGTTCCTTGGCAGAGACCTTGCGATATAGCAACGGCAATTCTACATTGTCTATCACATTCAGCGAATTGATCAGATGGAACGACTGGAACACAAAGCCCAGATTCTTGTTGCGGAAAGCAGCCAGTTCTTTGTCCTTCATTCCTTCAACACGTGTACCGGCTATTTCGATGGTACCGCTGGTAGGAGTGTCAAGCAAGCCCATAATGTTAAGCAAAGTGGACTTTCCACATCCGGAAGGTCCCATAATACTCAGGAATTCGCCTTGTTCTACTTCGAGGTTCACGTTCTCCAATGCTTGAGTTTCAATCTCGTCTGTACGGTAGATCTTGTTGATACCGGTCAATTTAATCATGTTCATAATTGTATGTTGTTTATAGTTATTATATTCTTTGTTTTGCACCTCAGAGTACACTGAGATCTCTGTTTTACCACAGATTACTCAGATTAACACAGATGGCAAATTAAATCCGTGTAAATCTGTGTAATCTGTGGTGTCTCATTCACCATAGAGAGAACAAAGTTACATTTTTCTCCTCTGTGAAACTCTGTGTCCTCTGTAGTGAACTTAATTCAAAAGTCATGCCAAAAAGGCTTTTATCTGATTATCTGCACTTTACAAAATTCGTTCTGTGTCCGATAATGAACACTCTGTTCGATTTCAGCGAACATCCGTACAGATAAGGACAACTTTATTCATCCCTAAGCGCTTCCGTCGGCGGAATGGTGCTGATACGTCGCGCAGGAATATAGATACCTACCAGTACCACGACCAGCAGGATGAAGTAGATGATGAGCGACACGATAGCGAAATGCAGCCCGAAGTGGTCCACCCAACAGGGCATGGTGCTCGTCATCCAGGCACTTCCCTTATTCAGTCCCTCGCTGAGCCCGTATTGCAGGTAGAGGAAGCAGCCTATCAGGGTAGCTACCGTCGTGAGTACCACACCTTCGCCCATCAACTGAAGCCGAATGCGGCGTGGCGTAGCACCGTAGGACAGCATAATGCCTACCTCCTCGCGCCGCGTACGGGTCTGTAGCCAAAAGGTACCGACAACACCTAAACAGAGGTTGACAAGGAAGAACAGGGCTATACTCAGGTTGCGGCGATAGAGTGACGTCGCAGTACCAAACTCACTGATCCGGTTGATGCTGTCGTACGACTGCAAGTCGCGTGCATAAAGGTTACCAGCCCGCATCTGGCGAACCATCCAAGGACGGAACTCATGCAGGAAGCGGTCCATGCTGACACCCTCCTTCAAACGGATGACTACGTGCATATCGTTCACACTGGAAAGAATATCGGGATGCAATATCGGCTCGAAGGCGACAGGAACAGGACGACAGTCGTTGGTGTACTTGAAAGTTCCTACCGCACCTACCACAACGGGCAAATAGACCGTATCCGTCTCGTTCGTCATCCAGCAACGCAGATTCTTGTTGTAAACACGGGTGTGAAACAAGGCTTCCTGTGCATACTCACTCAGTACAACATTCATCCCGCCATACGTATGATCCGACAATTCTTCGGGCGTCATGCTGCCCTGCACGGGTCGGAAGCCGAATGTTTCAAAGAAATGTGTATGGGGCAGAAACTCAACATACATAAGGTCAAGCCCCACCGTATCACCTTCTGCCATCAGGGTGGAAGTACTGCTTCCTTGCGAACCGGGATATGCGAAAGAAAGTACGGGAGTGGCCTGCTCTACATCGGGATGCTGGCGTGCACGTTCCACGATATTCAGATACGCCTGCATCAGCGAAGCAGAGTCGGTAGCCTGAGCATCATAGCCCGGCGCCTGCGGTTGCAACATACCGACGGACACCATGCAGAGGCGGTCGGCATCGTAGCCAAGCGGAAGGTGACGGTCGTAGGTCACCACAATAACAGGATCGAAGATAATCCACGAAAGAACAGCAACCAGTATCAGTTCGGCCAGCAGCCAGCCATTGCGGCGGCGACGGGTCCATAGGGTTTTTAAGATAAGGGTAAACATAAAAATGAAGAATGAAGAATGAAAAATGAAGAATTTATACGAATGAGGAATTTATAGAAATGAGGAATGAAGAATTTATACGAATGAGGAATGTCAATGTCAGCATCCGCATGGCAATTCTTCATTCTTAATTCTTCATTCTTCATTAAATAATTATCTTTTTTCATACAGCGAATACACAATCGGTTTGCGGAGCGACATCCACGCCGGCAGAAGGGCCGACAGAAGGTTCAGTGCCAGGCAGAGCAGGAAGGCGATGACAAAGACGGCAGGTGCAAAAAGCATCTCGCCCGATACATAGGCATCGACACCTTGCGGCACAGCTTCGGGCCACTGGTCGAGCAACGTGAAAACCCATTCACGTCCTACATAGACAACGATCCACGCCAATACCAATCCCAGCAGACCACCGGCCAGTGTCAGGAAGAAGTTTTCCCACATCACTTGCGAAAGCAGTATGTTGCGTCCTGCGCCAAACGACTTACGTACTCCCATCTCGGGCAAGCGGCTCTCCATACGACTGGCAATAAGTCCGCTCAGGTTGAGGGCAGGCACCAATAGCAACACCAGTACCACGACGATCAGATAACCCGCCGTCTTCCAAGGATTGAAACCTGCATCCGATGGATGACTTTGGAAAACACTGAGCCAGTGCGAAGTTGGCTGCTTCCACAACTCCAACTGCCACTGATCCTTGTACTGCAGGTTCACCCGCCTCGTCAGGTCTCTGATTTCTGCCCGCAAAGCATCAGCCTGTGCCTTGTCCTTCACAAGAAAAGTGACGGAGAAAATGCCACTATACGGGAACTTGTCTGAATACGGTTTCGTATAATTTCCGAAAACCGAATAAGGCAAATAGACCTGAGCATACGACTTCGAGGTGAGATAGCTGGCACCGCGTACAACGCCGCACACACGATAGTTGACATAATCCAACGAAAACGAACGTCCGACAACATTTTGGGTCGTACCGAACAGACGACGCGCCAGGTCATCGGAGATCACAGCCGTATGGATGCCACTTGCCAAATCGGAATCGGTGAAAGGATTTCCTTCCAAAAAGTGGAATGAGTAGATGCGGAAAAAGGCTGGATCTGTAAGCTTTAAAGCCACTTTAAAGTCACCGCTCAAATCGGTTGGCTGTATGTAAAAGGATTCATCCATGCCATAGTCCACAATGGCAGAAACTGCCTCTACGTTCTTTAACGGATACATCCACTCCTGCACAGCCTGAAACGACAGTCCAGCCTGAACGGTATATCCCTCCGAACGAAAACTGGCATGAGTCAGATACAACGTATTTTCCCGGTTTACCTCGGGATACACAGGTGCCAGCTTCACATAGTAAACCACCGCCATCACAACCGTCATGGCAATAGCCAGCCCTGTGCCGGCAATGTAGAGCGTACTGAACAGGCGGTTCTGCCTGAACAACGCAAGGGCTTGTTTGAAATAGGTCTTCAGCATGATAATTTATGGCCTCACCCCCAGCCCCTCTCCCAAGGAGAGGGGAGGAAAGATATGACCGGTTATTTATTACATTATATATATTTCTATTATTTCTATCATTCTTAATTTCCCTCTCCTTGGGAGAGGGGTTAGGGGTGAGGCTTTATTCTTCCCTCAACGCCTCCACCGGCAGCGCACGTGCCGCACGGCGCACAGGAATATACGTTCCGACCAGCGCTATCAACATCAGAACAACGTAACTAAGAGCCAACACCACGGTGAAGTGGAAGCCGAAACGGTTTTGCCCGTAGGCGGGATTGGGCACGAACTTGTCATTCATCTCTACCGTGTACAGGCCGTTGGCGTGTGCATGATAGAACAGGAAGGGGATGACCAGCACGAAGGCTATCGTCAGCAACAGCCAGGCCTCGAGGAGGAACTGCCGCACGATGCACCCTTGCGAAGCGCCCATACTGCGCATCACTCCAATCTCGCCGCGACGGGCGTTGCTGCGTATCCAGAAGGTGCCCACCATGCCCAGGAAGATGCAGAGCAGGGCGAAACCCGTCAGGGCGTATTGCAGGCGGAGCTTGTTGGTGACACCGCTCTTCATGGCATAGTCCTCGCTCAGCTCCGAGAATTCCTTCAGGCTGTCGAAATAGAAGTTGCCGACGGAGAGTTGCGGTGCCACTTCCTGCTGGAAACGCTGTTTGAAGGCCGATACGTCCACACCCGGCTTCAGACGGATAACAAAATTGTACCACCACGGCATATACGGGCTTCCATACATTTCGCTGTACATGGTGACAATGAGCGGATAAGGCTGCTCGTAGTCGCGGTGCTTGAAGTCACGGAATACACCCGCTACCTCCAAAGCGTCCTCGCCCTGATAGACTTTCTTCCCCACGACATCGGCCGTACCGAACAGGCGCTGAGCCAGCCGTTCGGAGATGAATGCCTTGTCTTCCACCTGTTCAGGCACCTGGATGTCACCACCCGTACGGGCATCCTTCATGCCATAGGTATGAAGCATATTGCTGCCATCGGTTGCCACAAAGCAATAAGACTGGGCATGTACGAAACCTTCCCTTTTGTGCAAAGAGGCGGTATCGGCATAGATTTGCGTACCGCTCCACGAGTTGCTACAAGGGAAACTTTGATTACCGGCAATGGCCCAGCTGTCCACTTCGGGCTGCTCGCGCACGATGCGGGCCAGGCGCGTGTAGGCCACCAGGTTCATCGAGTCGGAAGCCATGTCGGGGTCGAAGTGGCCGTTCGTCTCGTCGTACATGCCGATGTTCACCACGTAAAGTCCTTCGGGATTGTAGCCCCGGTCGATGGCATGGTTGGCAGTCAATACATAGATAGGGTCGATAACGGTCCAAAGGAAGAAACTGACGACCAGCAGTTCCAGAAATATCCAGGCGTTCTGACGACGCTGGTTCCATAGTTGATGTAAGATGGTTTGAAGCATGAGATTTTATCTTTTCGTATTCAATGATTCCATAATCGGGTGGCGCATTGCCCCCAGCGCGGGCACGAGGGCCGACACCACATTGAGCACCACACACACGGCCAGCGCGCAGCCGAACACGGCGGGATTGAACAGCATCTCGGGCGTAAGCGACGTGGAGAGCGAAGTGTCGTAGATGTTCTTGTCGAACAGCGTCAGAATCCAGTCGCTGGCCGTCAACACAATCAGGTAGGAGAACAACAGGCCTGCCAGACCGCCCAGCAGCGTGAGCAACAGGTTCTCGCAGAGCACCTGCTCCAGCAGGCGGCGGCGCGTAGCCCCATAGGCCTTACGGATGCCCAGCTCGGCAATGCGGCTGTCCATACGCGAGGAAATCATGCCACTCAGATTCAAGGCAGGGATGAAGAGTAGTGCCAGCAGAATGTAGAGAAAATCCTTGGCCAGTTCCATCGTGTCGGGCGCCTTCTCCACATCCTGGCGGAAAGTGCTGAGCCAGTAAGGGTCGGGCTGCCCCATCAGGTCGTATTCATAGTCCTTGTCCTGCAGGGAGAAGCGCCGGAACACATCCTGCACCTCGCTGCGCACGGTTTCGAAGTTCTCCGCATCGTCCACCAGCAGCGACACAAACACATTGCCCAGCAATCCCTGCCTGTCCAGCTCCTTGGAGATATACTGCGCATTGAGCAAGGGCAGCCACAGGTCGCCTGCCGTTTCGGGTGTGGCATTGGAAACATCCCGCACCACGCCACACACGCGGTAGTCGCGCCCGTTGAAGGCGAAGTGCCTGCCCGTCACTCCCTCGACGGCGGCAAACAACCGCTTGGCCATCGACTCACCGATGACGGCCACTTGCGCTTTGGCCTCCACATCTTCCTGCGTGAATGGCTGGCCGTCAACAAAACGGAAGGAAAAGACTTTCCAGAAAGCGCCGTTGGCAAAACGGGGAGTAGCTTTGAAGGGCTTTACGTCCGTGGCGGACACCTGGTAATTCTCCCAGAAATCAATCATACTGCCCGCCACCCGCTCCACATGAGGCAGCCCCGGCAGCATCTGGTCCACCACATAGTAGGCCACGCCGCCGTAGATGTTCCAGTTCTCGGGCTTGCCCTTGGGATAGCGCTTCACGGGCTTCACCACCAGCGTGCGGTCGCGGTTATACTCGGGGTAGACGGGCCCGAACTTGACGTAGAAGATGATGAACAGCGTCATCACCAACGCGATGGACAAACCCGTGCCCACCACGTAGATACCCGTGAAGAGGCGGTTCTGCCGCATCAGGGTCCAGGCTTGTTTGAAGTAGTTTTTCAGCATAATGTTTATCTGTTTTAGTTGACAAGGAAGTTGACAAGGGGACGAGGCTTCAGACCACAAGGACTTGTCTTGTCAACTTGTTCACTCGTCAACTCTCATTTCTTCAGTTTCAGTTTGTTCTTGTTCTTATATTGGCTCATGTCGCTCACCACCACCTGGTCGCCCGGCTGGAGCCCCGAAACCACTTCGACATACTCGAAGTTGGAGTCGCCCAGTTGCACCTTGCGCTTCACAAGCTGACCTTCGCCGTCGCGCACAAAGAGTTCGTACTCGCCACGGCCCACATAGTACGAAGCATTGGCCACGCGCATCACGTCTTCCTTCACGGCGTTCATCACGTAGACGTCTGTCTTCAGGCCCGAACGCAGGCGGCGGTTGCTGTCGTCCTCCAGCTGCACGGTGAAGGAGATGACACCGTTCTTCGAAAGCGGAGTGACACTGCTCACCTGCCCTTCCAGCTTCTCGCTGCCTATCTTCACGATGGCCCGTCCGCCGGCTGCCACACGGTCGCCGTAGGTATCGGCTATCTCGCCCTCTACCTTGAAGTGGCTCAGGTCGCTGATGACGGCTATCTGTGTGCCCTCTCCCACCTGCGCACCAATCTGGTTATTGATATAGGTAAGGATGGCCTTGCGGGGCGAACGTACCTGTGCGTCGTCCAGCGTACGCTTGGTTTCGGCCAGGCTCTTGCGGAAGATGCTCAGGTCCAGTTCCTGCACCTTGTATTCGGCTGCCAGCACCTCCTGTTCGTTTTCGTACTGCTGGCGCAGCTGTTCCAGTTCCAGCTGGGCCACGTTGACACTCAGTTCGGCCTGACGTACCTTGTCGGTGGTACCCGAACCGAGACTGTCGAGATACTGCTCGTTGCGCAACTCCACCTTCATGCGGTTCAGCTTCATCTCGGACACCTTGATCTGCATGGCCAGATCTTTCAGTTTGGTCTCGTTGTTCACCTGCAACTGCTGCAGCTTGTAGGTGCGCATCTGCTCCTCGTCCAGCTGTTTCTTGTATTCGGTCTCGGCACTCTGCAGGTCCAGCTTCAGGATGGGCGTGCCCACGTCCACGCTGTCGCCACCTTTCTTATAGACTTCGAGGATGCGGGTATTGATGGGCGAGTTGATGATTTCCTCGAACGCCGGCACCACCTTGCCCGAGGCACTGACACTGACCTCAATGGTTCCCCGGTCCACTTGCGAAAAGACGAGGTCCTTCTCCTTCACTCCCGTCCGCATCAGCGAGATGAGTACACTGATGACTACCACGCCCGACGCTCCTGCGATGCCGTAGCGCATCCACCTTTTGTTGCGCTCCTTGCGGCGCACTTCTTTCGGAATTTCTCTATCCATACCTTATATATTATATTGTTCTTATTTTCCTTGCTTTTACTTTTCTGTCTGATTTTCCTTTCCGGCTGACGGAAACGGACAATCTGAAAAGACTTACACCCTTTTCCTACGAAATACGTGCCAAAAACGCAACTTACTGATTTACAACAAAACCAAGAAAATACACAGTGTCCGATTCCGAACACTGTGTACACTTTTGGATAATCTATTCCGAACACTTGCACCATCCTAAAGCCTTCCAAAGTGAATACCGGAACCTGAATCCATAGCTGTAAAGGGACGAAACGAGTGCAGTACCGGGGAAAATATGAACAAAAGCAAAAATATGAACATTCGTAGAAGAAATATAGACGTCATACTACCAGCATAACCATCTATCTTTGCAACAAATAACAAAAGAAAGCTATGATAAAGAAATTGTTCACATTTACATTTGCCTGTCTGCTCATAGGGAGTGCAGAAGCCCAGGAAATACTATCTTTAGGGCAATGCATCCGGATAGGCATCGAGAACAACCTCGGACTGCAGACCAAGCAGAACGAGGTGTGCAAAGGCCGTCACGCCATCAGCGAGAACCGCGCCAAACTGTTACCGCAAATCAATGCTGTAGCCTCCTTCAACGACAACTTCAACCCGCCCGTATCGGTGACCGACGGCTCGGCCTACGGCAACCCGTACAACGTGACGAAGACCCTGCAGTACAACGCCAGCGCAGGCCTGCAACTGCAGATGCCGCTCTACAACCAGACCGCCTACACGGCAGTGGACATTGCCCGCACGCTGGACAACATCAACCGGCTGACCTACGAAAAGGCACGCGAAGACCTCATCCTACAGATAGCCAGGATGTACTACCTGGGACAAAGCACTGCCGAACAGATAGGCATCGTCCGGGAGAACATCGGCCGCCTGCGCGAACTGCGCGACATCACCCAAGCCTTCTACGACAACGGCATGGCGATGGAAGTGGACCTGAAGCGCGTCAACATCAACTTGGAGAACATGCAGGTGCAATATGACAACGCCCAAGCCATGCTGACCCAACAGCTCAACCTGCTGAAGTACGTCATGGACTATCCCGCCAACGCCGACATCGCCCTGGAGCCTGTGGACACCGAAAACATCCGGACTGCCGAACTGACCGGACTGGACACCAATCAGTACGAACTGCAACTGCTCCGCTCGCAAGGCGAACTGGCCGAACGGCAGAAACGGATGATTAGCCAAGGGTACTTACCTTCGCTCAGCCTGACCGCCAACTGGATGTACTCGGCCTACACGGATAAGGCCAAGAATTGGTTCCATTCCGGCCCGTCCAACCACTGGTACGACTCCAACGGCATCGGCCTGACGCTGAGAATCCCCATCTTCGACGGATTGGACAAACGCTCGAAACTGCGGAAAGCGAAGATTGACATCGAAAACATCCGCCTGAATCAGGAGAACATGCAGAAGAACCTCGAAACGCAGTACCTGAACGCCACGAACGACCTGATGAACAACCACCGCAACTTCGTGAAACAAAAGGACAACTACCGCCTGGCCGAGGAGGTCTACGAAGTGACCACCGACCGCTACCGCGAAGGCATTGCCTCGATGACCGAAGTCCTACAGGACGAGATGCGCATGAGCGAGGCGCAGAACAACTACATCAGCGCCCACTACAACTACCGCGTCACCAACCTGACCCTGCTGAAGCTGACTGGACAAACGGAAAGCCTACTGGAATAGGAGGAGACGAGGGAACGAGTTGACGAGTTAACAAGTTAACAAGGGAATAAGGAATGTCCTTGTTGCCTGAAGCCTCGTCAACTCGTCAACTAACCCAACCCCCTCGTTGCCTGAAGCCTCGTCAACTTGTCAACTAACTTAAAAACAACATTCAAAATCATATAAACATCATGGAAACGAATAACACTTTACAAGAAAAAGCCAAAAAACTGCGCAAAATGCGCCGTCGTCAACGTATAGCCAGCCTGCTGGGCATTGCCGTCCTCGCCTGGGGAGTGGTGCAGGCAGCCATCCTCTTTCTGGACTACAAGAACACCGAGACCAGCAACGACGCCCAAGTGGAACAGTACATTTCGCCCGTCAACCTGCGCGCATCGGGCTACATCCAGAAGATCTGCTTCACCGAACACCAGAACGTACGCAAGGGCGACACCTTGCTGATACTGGACGACCGCGAATATCGCATCCGCGTGATGGAAGCCGAAGCCGCCCTGAAGGATGCTATGGCCGGTGCCACCGTCATGGATGCCACCTTGCAGACCACCCGAAACAACGCATCGGTGTTCGAAGCCTCCATCGCCGAAGTGGAAATCCGTCTGGCCAAACTGGAGAAAGACCGCCAGCGCTACGCCAACCTGCTGAAGCGGAATGCCGCCACTCCTATCCAATTAGAACAGATTGAGACCGAATACGAAGCCACCCGCAAGAAGCTCGATGCTCTGCAGCGCCAGCAGAAGGCAGCCCGTTCGGGTGTGAACGAAGTATCGCAACGCCGTCAGAACATCGAAGCCTCCATCCAGCGTGCACAGGCTGCCCTCGACATGGCCCGCCTCAACCTGTCGTACTGTGTAGTGACCGCTCCCTGCGACGGCAAGTTAGGTCGCCGCGCACTGGAAGAAGGCCAGTTCATCGGTGCCGGACAGACCATCACTTACATCGTGCCCGACACGCAAAAGTGGATTGTAGCCAACTACAAGGAAACGCAGGTGGAGAACCTCGCCATCGGCCAGCAGGTACGCATCCGGGTGGATGCCGTCAAAGGCAAGGAATTCACCGGACGCATCACCGCCATCTCGGGTGCCACCGGTTCCAAGTACTCGCTCGTGCCCACCGACAACTCCGCCGGCAACTTCGTGAAGATACAGCAGCGCATCCCCGTCCGCATCGACTTCGACCACCTGAGCCGCGAGGACAACGAACGACTGGCCGCCGGGATGATGGTGGTGGTAAAGACGGTTAAATGAAGAACGAAGAATGAAGAATGAAGAATTTCCATGCGGAACGTGACATTCTTCATTAAAAAAAATTCTTCATTCTTAATTCTTAATTCTTCATTTTCAAAGATTCTTCATTTCCCAAAATTCTTCATTCTTAATTCTTCATTCTTCATTTCCTTATGTCTTCCTATCCCAAAAACTATCCGTTCTACAACTGGGTGCCCAAACCTTTAGGCATCCTGATACTGGTGCTGCTCTTTATCCCCATCCTCACTGTGGGCGGTGTCTATACCGCCAACAGCGGCGAGATGATGAGTGGGCTGGGCATTCAGTCCGAGCATATCCAGTTTGTCGGCTTCCTTACCTCCATCGGCATGGCAGCCTTCTCGCCCTTTTTCTACGAATTAGTGTGCATCCGCCGCGAAAAGATGATGTGCCTTACAGGCTTTGCCGCGATGTACGCCCTGAGCTACGTGTGCACACGTACCGACAGTGTTTTCCTCCTTGCCCTGTGCAGCCTCATCATGGGCTTTCTGCGCATGGTGCTGATGATGGTGAATCTCTTCACCCTCATCAAATACGCCTTCGGCATGGAGGCTACGCGCAACATCACGCCCGGCAACGAGCCCCGCGATGCCGAAGGTTGGGATCGCTTGGACAGCGAGAAGAGCGTCAGCATGCCCACCATCTATCTGTTCTTCATGATACTGGGACAGATAGGAACCTCGCTCACCGCCTGGTTGGCTTACGAGTACGAGTGGCAGTACGTCTATTACTACATGATGGGCATGACACTGGTTGCCATCCTCGTCATCTTCGTCACCATGCCCTACCACCGCTATCCCGGCCGACGCTTCCCCATCAATTTCCGCAAGTTCGGCAGCGTGGTCATCTTCTGTGCCATGTGCACGTCGGTGGTCTATGTGCTGGTCTATGGCAAGGTGCTCGACTGGTACGACGCCCCCACCATCCGCTGGGCCACGGCGGCCGCCCTCCTGTTCACCGGGCTGTTCGTCTATATGGAGTCCACACACCGTTCGCCCTACTTCCTGATGGACGTGTTCCGCCTGCGCACCATCCGCACAGGCATCCTGCTTTTCCTGCTGCTGATGGTGCTGAACTCCAGCGCCCTGTTCGTTAACGTGTTCACCGGCGTGGGCATGAAGATAGACAACTGGCAGAACGCCGCACTGAACAACTGGGCCATCCTGGGCTACTTCATCGGCGCCGTCGTAGCCATCGCGCTGGGCAAACGGGGCGTACACCTGAAGTATCTCTTCGCCTTGGGCTTTGTCTTCATCGGTCTGTCGGCCCTGTTCATGTACTTCGAGGTGCAGACGGCCGGACTGTACGAGCGCATGAAGTATCCGGTCATCATCCGCGCCACGGGCATGATGCTGCTCTACTCGCTGACCGCTGTACTGGCCAACCAGCGCATGCCCTACAAGTATCTGTCCACGTGGATCTGCATCATGCTGACCGTGCGCATGATGCTCGGCCCGGCCGTCGGCACCGCCCTCTACACCAACGTGATGCAGCAACGCCAACAGCACTACATCACCCGCCTGGCTCACGATGCCGACCTGACGTCGCCCGAAACCGCCGCCAGCTACACCGCCACCGTCCGGGGCATGATGCTACAGGGCAAGAGCCGTCAGGAGGCCGAACAGATGGCTGCCCTGTCGGCCAAAGGCAAGGTGCAGGTACAGGCCACGCTGGCATCGGTCAAGGAGATGTCCGGCTGGACGCTCTATGCCTGCATGGGTTGCGCCGTGCTGGTGATGGTGATGCCCTATCGCAAAAGGCGAATCACTACAAATACCCATATCTCGTAGAGACGCAAAATTTTGCGTCTTCCAGCGAGCTTCCCTGTCAACGCGCAGCCGTTGCGTGTGATAGAGGCGCAAAATTTTGCGTCTCTACACCGCTCTCCGTGGTGAACCAACCAATATTTTTCACTAACTTAGCCCCCGTATAACCATTATGAACCGCCCCATGAACGAAGAAGACCGCCTGCAAAGGCTCGAACAGGCACTTCAAGCCAACCAACTTATCTGCAGTTCCGAAGGCATACTGACTGCCTTTCCCGCTTCCCTGCGCCGCTCCTACCGCCTATGTGGCCTGTGCTTGATGCTGTGCCGCCGGGGCAGCTTCGACTTCCGTCTGAACGGCCGCGACTTCACCGCCCACGAAGGCCAGACGCTCTTCGTTCCCGAAAACGCCACCATCAAGGTCACAGCCCACACCGACGACTTGGCCGTGGTCATCTTTGCCTACCACATCGAGCCCATACGCGACATCATGGGCAACCTGGCCTTGTCCATGTACCCCTACACCGAGCTGTCGGCCGAGACGTGCTACGTGTGGCACACCGGCGAGGAAGAAGAGCTGTTGCGCTACATCGCCCTGTTAGACAACACCCTGATGCACGGACAGGAGCTGTTCAACACGTTCGAACAGAAACTGCTGCTCATCGGACTGACCTACCGCCTGTGCGGCATCTACAGCCGCAAGCTCGTCAACCGCCGCGACGCCGTGAGCCACAAGGACGAGACCTTCATCCGCCTCGTCGCCCTCATCGAACAGAACTTCCGCAACGAACGCGGCGTCGAGTTCTATGCCGACAAGCTCTGCCTCTCGCCCAAGTACCTGTCCAACCTGTCCAAAGCCGTCAGCGGCTACACCGTGCAGGAACTCGTGTTCAAGGCCATCGTCCGCGAAGCCATCTCCCTGCTGAAGAACACACAGAAGTCCGTCCTCGAAATCTCCGAAGAACTGAACTTCCCCAACCCTTCCTACTTCGGCACCTTCTTCAGGAAGCAGACGGGGATGTCGCCCCTGCAGATGAGACGAAACGGCTGACGGCATCGCCTATGCAGCTTTAAAACGATGGAAAACCCGAGGACTTTTCTCACAAAACCCGAGGAGTTTTCCGACAAAATCCGAGGAGTTTCGTTTGCAAACCCGGGGAGTTTTCCGACAAAACCCGGGGAGTTTTGCCCGTTCCCTCCACATGCTTTTCCTGACGAGGTTGCCGACATTCAAAAACGATACCGCATCAAGCATCTCGATGCTGGTGGTCTGGAGCACATCAGAAAGCAGCTCATTGTTAATTTTCACTAAGGGAATAGCGACACAACCCCGAAAAGCCTTACTTTTAAAGCCCAATAAGCGCAAACAGAATATGATGGAAATTACAAAACTGGACGGAACGGACGAAAGGCTCTATCCACTGGTAGGCCCCTTGGTGATGAATCCCAAAGTGCTGAAGCAGAACAACAACTACCCCTTCCGTACATCGGAAAGCTACACATGGTACATAGCCCGGGAGGAGAAACATGTGGTGGGCTTCGTGCCACTGGAGCAGAAAAAAAACGGCTACGTCATCAACAACTACTACATCGAAGGCAAGGCGGCACCCGTGCTGGAAGCCCTGCTAAAGCAGATTGCGGAAGACACGGCCGGCAGCCTGCCCCTGTATGCGGTAGCGTTGCTGGACGATGCCGATGTGTTCGAGGGACAAGCATTCGTCGTCGAGAAAAAATGGACACGCTACGTCCGGATGAGGAAAGATTAAAGAAAGACTCCATGAAAAACAATAAAAACGTCTACGAACTGACTCAGGAACGGCTTGCAATGATCTTCAGAGACTTTGACAACGTGTGCGTATCCTTCTCGGGTGGAAAGGACAGCGGACTGCTGCTGAACCTCTGCATCGACTACGTGCGGCGGAACCGCCTGAACCGGAAAATCTGCGTATTCCACATGGACTACGAAATACAGTACACCCATACCATCGACTTCGTGAACCGCATCCTGGAGGCCAACCGCGACATTCTGGAAGTGTACCGCATCTGTGTGCCCTTCCGCGTGCCCACCTGCACATCCATGTACCAGAGCTTCTGGCGGCCGTGGGACGAACGGATGAAAGACATCTGGGTGCGCCCCATGCCCGCCGACTGCTACACCCGGAGCGACTTCCCCTTCTACTACGAAAAGATGTGGGACTACGAATTTCAGATGCACTTTGCCAAGTGGCTGCACGCTCGGAAAGACGCCGTACGCTCCTGCTTCCTGATAGGCATCCGCACACAGGAAAGCCTGAACCGCTGGCGCAGCATCCACCTGAACCGCAAAATACACATGTACCACAACTATCGCTGGACATCGCGCATCGGCAACGACGTCTACAATGCCTATCCCCTGTACGACTGGAAAACCACCGACGTATGGACAGCCAACGGTAAGTTCCGCTTCGACTACAACCGCCTTTACGACCTCTACTACAAGGCAGGCGTCAATCTGGAACGGCAACGGGTAGCCAGCCCCTTCCTGTGCGAGGCGATGGAAAGCCTCTCCCTGTACAAGACCATCGACCCCGACATGTGGGGAAAGATGATAGGCCGCGTCAACGGAGTGAACTTCACAGGCATCTACGGAGGTACGCACGTCATGGGATGGCAAAGCATACGCCTGCCGCAAGGATACACGTGGAAAGAATTCATGCAATTCCTGCTCTCTACCCTGCCCGAACCAACCCGGCGCAATTATCAGCGGAAACTGACCGTCAGCATAGAATTCTGGCGCACACGGGGCGGATGCCTCAGCGAAACAACCATCCAGCGCCTCAAGGAAGCCGGAGTGAACTTCGAAGTAATGGAGACTACCAATTACAAGACCACCAAGAAACCCGTCCGGATGGAATATCTGGACGACATCGACATCCCCGAGTTCCGCGAAATACCCACCTACAAACGCATGTGCATCTGCATTCTGAAGAACGACCATGCCTGCAAGTACATGGGCTTCTCGCTGACCAAGGAAGAAGTGCGCAAACGCAACAAGATTATGGAACAATTTAAAAATATGCACCTATGAACGAAAGTCCAAGCCCGGTATACAACGTACAGGCCGTACCTATCGAGAAAGTACAGGCCAACGACTACAATCCCAACGTAGTAGCTCCACCCGAAATGCGGCTGCTGGAACTGTCCATCTGGGAAGACGGTTTCACCATGCCCTGTGTCTGCTATTACGACCGCGAAACCGATACCTACATTCTGGTGGACGGCTACCACCGCTACCAGGTGATGAAAACCTCGCGGCGGATATTCGAACGCGAAAAAGGCCTGTTACCCGTAGTGGTGATAGACAAAGACCTGTCGAACCGCATGGCTTCCACCATCCGGCACAACCGTGCCCGGGGCACACACAACATCGAACTGATGTGTCACATCGTGGCCGAACTGGACAAAGCCGGCATGTCCGACCAGTGGATTATGAAACACATCGGGATGGACCGCGACGAACTGCTTCGCCTGAAACAGATTTCGGGACTGGCCGACCTGTTTGCCGACAAAGACTTCAGCATCCCCGAACAGGACAACATCGACTGCGCATACATGCCGCTGGAAGACGAACTGTAGCCAAAACCTCCCTGCGCCACTATCCCGCAACAGCCGCAGGACAGTTGTCAGCGCAGGCGCAGGCGGTCGCCTACCTCGGGAACGTACTCTTCGACATCCTTACGGTTCATCTTATAGAGGTTCTTCAGCCGGATGCCGTACTTCTGGGCAATGGAGTGCATGGACTCACCGTCGCGCACGATGTGGACCGTATAAGGTTTCTGCGCCTTCTTGTTTTTCTTCTTCAGGTAGATGATGTCGCCCGCCTCGATGGTGTACTCCTTATGCAGGTCGTTGTAATCGACCAGCTTCTTCCAGCTGATGTCGAACTCACCGCCCAGCAGACGGAACGTATCGCCGTCGCGTGCCACGACGTAAGCCAGACCGTTGGCCAGATATACCTGATGCGGATTGGCCAGCCAGGGTTTCTTCTTCAGCTCCTTTTCCCAGCGACGCGCCTCGCGCTTGCTCATGCCCTTGGTGTCGTACTTATAGAGCTCGTAATCCTCGATAATGGTAATCAGACGGTTGGCATACGACGGATCAGTGGCATATCCCGCTTTCTTCAACCCCTTTGCCCAGCCCTTGTAGTCGGTAATCTTCAGTTTGAAGAGGAAAGCATAGCGGGCACCCTGCCTCAGGAATTTCGAGTGATCTTCGTACGAGTCCTCTACCTTGCGATAAGCCCTGAAACATTCGCCACGGGCATCATCGTCGTGATAGACTTTGCGACCGCGCCAGGTATTGTGACACTTGATGCCGAAATGGTTGTTGCTTTTACGGGCCAGCACACTCTGCCCCGCTCCGCTCTCCAGCAATCCTTGCGCCAAAGTGATACTGGCCGGAATCTTATAACGGTTCATCTGGTCGATGGCCAGTTCGGAATATTGCTTGATATAGTCGTTGTAACGAGAGTTCCGGCGCTGCGCCGAGGCAGGCAGAAACAGAATTAATAAGGCTACAAAAGCCCACAGTCGGAACGTATATTTCATTTCTTTACCTTTGATTTCGGCGCAAAAATCTGCAAAAGAATCGAAAAAAACAATCCTTTTACTATTTATTAGCTACCCGATGAGGCATAAATAAGTTAAATTGGCTACATTTGAAACCGAGTTAACAACCTTATCCGAAAACAAAAATGAAATGTAAACGCTATCTTATAGGAGTAGCAGCCATGTATCTGCTCTTGCAGACTTCCTGCTCAAGCATGTTCTATTCCAACTCCAATGTTCTGGGCCAAATCAAACAGGGCATGTCACCCGAAGAAACCACAAAAATACTGGGAGAACCCGAATACCGCCGCCTGGACTACGGACTGGAGGAATGGGAGTACCGGAAAATGCTGAACCCGCTGGATAGTGAAGCCACCGTCATCATCGTACGCTTCGAAGAGGGGCGCCTGGTCTACATGGATTCTTTCAAGACATCGGAACGCCAGCCAGTCATGCCCGAGCCGCCCGTCACTGCCCCGCAGGAACCACCGGTAGTTGTTGTTCCGGGACATAAGCCGCGTCCCGTGGTACGTGCCATCAGCGACAAACAGTTCACCGACTTCTACAACAAAGTGAAGGCACGTCTTTTTAAAGACGAACAGATGAAACTGATACGTGCCGGCGCCGACAACAAATACTTCACCTGCCAGCAATGCGCCCGCATGATGTCACTGTATGTCTTCGATGACGACAAGATGGAAGTGCTGAGAATATTCGCGCCCCGCATCGTCGACAAAGAGAATTACGAAACCGTAACCAAATCCCTTTCGCTTTTCGAACAAGAAAAAGCGATGAAGCTGCTGGGAATATAAATCCGGCAAGCAGGGAAAAGGCTTAACCCCGATAATCATTCACTTATAATAAACCTTGCACCATGAAACAACTGAATATCCGTATCGATGTCCAGGTATATGCTTACGACGAACTGGACAACGCCGACCGCGAACTGATAGACAACGCCTGCGAGGCTACCCACCGCAGCTATTCGCCCTACTCGCACTTCTCGGTAGGAGCTGCCGCACGCCTGGCCGACGGTACTGTCGTATGTGGCAGCAACCAGGAAAACGCAGCCTATCCGTCGGGACTCTGTGCCGAACGTACGACCCTGTTCTACGCCAACTCACGCTATCCCGAACAAGCCGTGACCACACTGGCCATCGCCGCCCGCAACGAACAAGGCGAATTTCTTGACGATCCGATTCCTCCCTGCGGTGCCTGCCGTCAGGTGATGCTCGAAACCGAAACACGCCACCAGCGCCCTATGCGCATCCTGCTGTATGGACGGAAAGGCATTTACGAGATAAAACGCGTTGGCGATCTGCTTCCGCTTTCGTTCGACGCATCGAACATGGAAGTCAAATGATATAGCATAGGACGGGCATCAATAAGTATGCCCGTCTTTCATTTCGTCTGCATCAATCTTATGGCTGTCGATACGACGCCAGGCATAGAAGATGTAGGCCAGCACAAAAGGTACCAGGATGGAAACATAAGCCATCACTTCGAGCGTAAAACGGCTGGAGCAACTGTTGGCCAGCGTCAGCGAACTTTGCAGGTCGGCCACGGAAGGATAATAAGCCGTATGGTTATAGCCTGCCGTCAGTAAAAGAGCAAAGACCGCAAGTATCGTTCCCGCACCAGACAACCAGATTCCTTTGTCATAACCGGGTTTCCATAAGGTACGGACAATGCCACCCAGCACCCCTGCAACTCCTAACAGAAAAATGACAAGTACCCAGGGCATAGCCAGAAAGTTGTGCAGATATTTGTATGGCTCCATGCAAATCCAGCCGTTTTCGGGCTGTACGGCAAAGCCGTCGGCTACCAGCGTACGTACCAGAAACGCCAGAAAGAAAATCAGGAACAGCACGGAGTTTCCCCACAACGAACGGCGACAACGCGCAACAAGCTCCGTATCGGCTATGTTGTTGATAAAGTAGAGAGCACCCAGCACCCGCGCCAGGAAAAAGACAGCCAGTCCCATTACCACGTTCCACGGATTTGCCAGTGCGTCCAGCCCATGCCAGCCGTTGGCCCAGCGACTGATGACGGGCATCAGCGTATCACCCATATTATCCTTGTCGATAATGAATGCAGAACCGGTAAAAAACGTCGCTACCGCACCGCCCAACAGCACAGGCCCCACTACTCCGTTGATGACCAGAAACACACGATAGGTGTTCTTACCCAAAAGATTGCCCGCCTGCGACTGAAATTCGTAACTGACAGCCTGCAATACGAAACTGAACAGAATAATCATCCAAAGCCAGTAGGCACCGCCGAAACTGGTGCTATAGAACAATGGGAAAGAAGCGAAAAACGCACCACCGAAAGTAACCAGTGTAGTAAACGTAAACTCCCACTTACGTCCCGTCGAATTGATCATCATTTTGCGGTGTTCTTCCGTCTTGCCCAGACAGAACAGCAATGAGTTACCACCCTGCACAAACAACAGGAATACAAGAAAAGCACCCAGTAGCGAAACTATTGCCCACCAATATTGCTGAAGAAAAGCATAAGTATCCATAAATACAGAATATTCTTTTTTTGATTTTACGATAAAACGACAGTGTTTAGAATCCCTTGCGAATGGCTCGTAGCATGATGCCTATCTCGGCTATCAGCAATACCGTGAAGAGGACTAAGAAGATGAAGAAAGTTGTCTGCACCGAACCCACGTCGAGCCTCGAAATGGCAGCCGAAGTAGGCAGCATGTCCTGTATGGCCCAAGGCTGACGGCCGCATTCGGCCACTACCCAACCGGCCTGTCCGGCCAGATAACCCAACGGAATAGTGAACAGGGCAATCCAATGCATCCAGCGCATCTCTGCCAGATTCTTCCGGTAGACCAAAAACAGAAGCACTGCAAAAAACAGGATGAAATATCCACCCAGCATCACCATGACCCGGAACATGTAGAACGTAAGCGGCACATTAGGCACCAGCTCGTTGACATCCTTTATATACCCGTAACCAAAATAAGCTACATTGTCCTGCAACACTACGGCTGCTTCAGCCGCAACTTCTTCATTGCCGTCGGCCTTAGCCGTGCGATAAGCGGCAAAAGCAGCTATTGCCTTCCGGCCACGCGCCATCTTCTCCTCAGCCGACAAAGCCTGACTGCCATCTTTCAGCCGGTAGCCTCCTTCCAACAAATTATTGATGCCCGGCACAAAAGCATTCGGATCGCGTTCGGCCAGGAGCGATAGCATCTTGGGCAATTCGATACGCATCAGAAAAGGTTCTACCCCGTCAGCCGGTGTCTGTTTGTCCGGATTCAGAATGCCGAAAGCCACCAGTCCGGCTCCTTGCTGTCCTTCGTAATAGCCTTCCATGGCTGCCAGCTTCATAGGCTGTTTCTGGGCTACCTGATACCCGGAACCATCACCCGTCCAGGCCGACATCAGTGCGGCAAACAAACCTACCCAGGCCCCTACCCTGATACTGGCCAGCGCAAACTCCTTGTGACGGCGCCGCAACAGGTACCAGCAACTGACACCCACTACAAAAACGGCACCCAATACCCAGCCCGAAAGTATGCTATGAAAAAACTTATTAACGGCCATCGGCGATGTGGCCACAGCCCAGAAGTCGACCATTTCGTTGCGTGCCGTATCGGGGTTGAACACCATACCGACAGGATTCTGCATCCAGGCATTGGCAACCAGAATCCACCAGGCAGAAATCGTTGCCCCCAGTCCGGTGAGCCAGGTAGAAGTAAGATGAAAACGGCGACTCACCTTCCCCCAGCCGAAAAACATGACTGCAATGAAAGTAGCTTCCATAAAGAAAGCCAGTATTCCCTCGATGGCCAACGGCGCTCCGAAAATATCGCCCACAAACCAGCTATAGTTACTCCAATTGGTACCGAACTCAAACTCCAGTATCAGCCCGGTGGCCACACCTATGGCAAAATTGATGCCAAAAAGTCGCATCCAGAACTGGGCAGCCTGCTTCCAGAACTCATTACGGGTACGATAATATATCGTCTCCATAATGCCCATAATCACCGCCAATCCCAAAGTCAGCGGAACAAAAATCCAGTGATAGATAGCTGTCAAGGCAAATTGTGCTCTTGACCAGTCGATCAGGGAAGTGTCAATACTCTCGAACATAGATAAAAGATCGGGTTAAATTACACATAAAATTCAGCCATAAAAAGCTATCCTCACTTTACTGCCCGCTGAATGAGTTCACGGCCTACATAATCGCTCTGTCCGGCTTCATCGGATGCCCGGCTATTAAGAAAATCGGGGAAGAAAAACAGGCGGAGTACAAAGAAAATAACGAACAGCTTTATCAGGATAATAAGCCACAGCGTACGTCCCAAGGTCATACCACGAAAACCGTCGCGATAAAATCTCCATACGTTTGTCAGTGATTGCTTCATAGCAAGCAGATTTTTAAGGATTAGCATCGGGGCAAATATAAAACTATCTGCGCTTCCTCCCAACAAAAAACAGAGAAAAAATAGAGCCCCAAATACCCAAATAAGCAATCCGGGAAAAAGGAACTGTACATTATCCCCCAATCTGCTGTTGCAAGATGTTGCAAAAAGCGTAAAAAGGATAATCAACCGTAAAGTCAGAATTGCTATATTTGCACGGTTATAAAACTATTTTAATTAAGATACACACAAATTTCTAATAACTACTATTTATGTTACGTAAAATCAGACTAACACTTGCTGTCCTGTTCTTCGCACTCATTACGTTGCTGTTCCTCGACTTTACGGGAACGTTGCATACGTGGTTCGGCTGGATGGCTAAAATTCAGTTTCTGCCTGCCCTGCTGGCTCTCAACGTGGGAGTAGTGCTGGCGCTGGTGATCCTCACGCTGTTGCTGGGACGTGTCTACTGTTCGGTCATTTGTCCGCTGGGAGTATTTCAGGACATAGTGGCCTGGTTTTCCAAAAAGACCAAGAAGAACCGTTACCGCTACTCGCCCGCCCTGTCGTGGCTGCGATACGGTGTATTGGGAGTATTCGCCGTCGCACTGGTGGCAGGTGTACACTCGTTTGTCGCCCTACTGGCTCCCTACAGTGCATACGGACGTATTGCCAACAACCTGTTTGCTCCCCTCTACCAGTGGGGAAACAATCTGCTGGCCTACCTGGCCGAACGTGCCGACAGTTATGCGTTCTACGATACCACCGTGTGGCTGAAGAGCGTCCCGACTTTCGTCATTGCAGCCGTTACCCTGGTAATCCTCATCGTACTGGCATGGAGAAGCGGACGAACCTATTGCAACACCATTTGCCCGGTAGGTACCATACTCGGCTTCCTGTCCAGATATGCTTATTTGAAGCCGGTTATCGACACGGATAAGTGCATCAACTGCAACCTTTGCGCACGCAATTGCAAAGCTTCGTGTATCGACATCAAGAATCACCAAATAGACTACAGCCGTTGCGTGGCCTGCATGGATTGTCTGGACAAATGCAAACACCAGGCAGTGAGCTACAGACATCCGGTCAAAGCCGGAGTTGCGAAAGCAGAACCAAAAACCGAAAAAGATAGCTCACGTCGTGCCTTCCTGGCATCGTCGGCACTGGCAGCCTCGGCAGCCGTACTGAAAGCTCAGGAAATGAAAGTAGATGGCGGGCTGGCTACCATCGAAGACAAAAAGATACCCAACCGCAAGACACCCATCCTGCCACCGGGAGCTCAGGGAGCACGACACTTTGCACAACATTGTACCGCCTGCCAGCTTTGCGTATCGGTATGTCCCAACGAAGTACTGCGTCCTTCAACAGATCTGATGACACTGATGCAACCTTTCTCTTCGTACGAACGCGGCTACTGCCGTCCCGAGTGTACCAAGTGTTCGGACGTCTGCCCTACGGGAGCCATCAAACCGATCACGGTAGCCGATAAGTCGGCTATCCAGATAGGCCATGCCGTATGGATCAAACGAAACTGTGTGGTGAAAACCGACGGTGTAGAATGCGGCAATTGTGCCCGCCACTGTCCGACAGGCGCCATAACAATGGTACCTTCGGATGCCAACAATCCGGACTCGCGCAAGTTCCCCGCTATCGACACCGAACGCTGTATCGGCTGCGGCGCCTGCGAGAACCTTTGTCCGGCACGTCCGTTCACAGCCATCTATGTGGAAGGACATGAACGCCACCGGATTATTTAATAAAGAGGAACGGGCAGCAAGCAATAAGCACAAAACACCTGCCCGACTTCTATAACTTCTTTACACTTTATTACTAAACACTTTGCAACAATGAACGATCAAAATCATCATAAAGACATTTCCCGCCGCGAATTTCTGAAAATTGTAGGCATCAGTACAGCTACTGCAACCGTAGCGCTGACGGGATGCGGACCGAAGGATTCGAACTCGGCCTCGCTACAGGCACAGGGAGAAGTTCCGACCGACAAAATGACCCTGCGCGAAAATCCGAAAACAAAAGAAAAAGTCTCCTTACTGGGATACGGATGTATGCGCTGGCCTACCCTGCCCGCTCCTGAAAAAGGAGGTAACGTCATCGACCAGGATGCCGTAAACGAACTGATAGATTACGCCATGGCACACGGTGTGAACTACTACGACACGTCGCCCGTATACGTACAGGGATGGTCGGAGAAGTCGACCGGCATCGCCCTGAAACGCCATCCACGCGAGAAGTTCTTCGTGGCCACCAAGCTGTCCAACTTCTCCAACTATACACGCGAGAACTCCATCGCCATGTACAACCGCTCGTTTTCGGAACTACAGGTGGACTACATTGACTACTATCTGCTGCACTCCATCGGTAACGGTGGCATCGAGACCTTCCGTGCCCGCTACATCGAAAACGGCATGATAGACTTCCTGATGAAGGAACGTGAAGCGGGACGTATCCGCAATCTGGGATTCTCGTTCCACGGAACCAAAGAAGTGTTCGACGAAGTGCTGGCCATGCACGACCAGGTGCATTGGGACTTCGTACAGATACAACTCAATTACGTAGACTGGCAATACGCCTCGGGCAACAACGTAAATGCCGACTACCTGTACGCCGAACTGGAGAAACGCCATATTCCCGCCATCATCATGGAACCGCTGCTGGGTGGCCGCCTCTCGAAACTGCCCGAGCATCTGGTGGCACGCATCAAGCAACGTGGGCCTGAAGCAAGTGTAGCATCCTGGGCCTTCCGCTTTGCAGGCACGTTCCCCGGTGTTCTTACTGTATTGAGCGGCATGACCTACATGGAACATCTGCAAGACAACCTGCGGACCTACTCACCACTCGTACCACTGACTGACGACGATTTCGAATTTCTGCAGCAGACAGCCGACCTGATGAAACAGTACCCTACCATCCCTTGCAACGATTGCAAGTACTGCATGCCCTGCCCCTACGGCATCGACATTCCTGCCGTACTGCTTCACTACAACAAATGTGTGAACGAAGGCAACCTGCCCACCTCGCAGGAACATGCCAACTATCGCGAAGCACGCCGCGCTTTCCTGGTAGGCTACGACCGCAGTGTACCCCGTCTGCGCCAGGCCAGTCATTGCATCGGATGCAAACAATGCAACTCGCACTGCCCGCAAAGCATTGACATCCCCAAAGAGTTGCACCGCATCGACCGATATGTGGAACAACTGAAACAAGAAACGCTGTAACAAAAACAAGAATGAAAGAACTGATAGAAATGCTTCACGCAGGAGGATACTCCTGCGTGATAGCTCATGGTGACTGCATCCGTACGTTCACACAACGGGGTGTAGCCGATCTGTATGACCTGTTGGTGACAGAGCCGGATTTTCTCCAAGGCGCTTCCATTGCCGACAAGGTAATCGGAAAAGCTGCCGCCTCGCTCATGGTGCTGGGCGGCGTAGCCGAAGTCTATACCCGCACCATCAGTGAGCCAGCCCTCCGGTTGTTACAAGAAGCCGGCGCCAAGGTAAGCTGCGACGAAGTGGTAGACCACATCATCAACCGCGACCGTACCGGATGGTGTCCGCTGGAGCAAGCCAGCCGTGACCTCCAATCGGCCAAAGAAATTTTCCCAGTTATAGAAAAATTTATCTCCAATCAGAGAAAAAACGCATGAAGAAACTGAACCTGCTGGAAGGCATGTGTGCCTTCCTGTTCCTGACCGTTCTTCCTGTCCGTGGACAAGAAGACAGTACCCGCATTGCCCGCACGCTGACAACCGACGAAGTCGTTGTGACAGGCACCCGTAACGAAACCGATATACGCCACCTGCCCATGACCATCTCGGTGGTAGACCGGAAGCAACTGGAAAGCAATTACCAGCCTTCGGTGTTGCCAACACTGACCGAACAGGTTCCCGGCTTCTTTACCACCAGCCGAGGCATTATGGGCTACGGAGTATCGACCGGTGCTGCCGGAGGCATGAGCCTGCGAGGTGTGGGAGGAAGCCCTACAGCCGGTCTGCTAGTGCTTATCGACGGACATCCGCAATACATGGGCCTGATGGGACACCCCATAGCCGATGCCTACCAGACGATGATGACCGAACGGGTCGAAGTGCTGCGTGGACCGGCATCGGTACTCTACGGTTCGAATGCCATGGGAGGCGTTATCAACATCGTCACCCGACAAATGCAGGAAGAAGGAACAAAGACCGATCTGCAACTTGGCTATGGCTCGTACAACACACTACAGACCGAGGTATCCAACCGCGTGAAGCACGGACGGTTCAGAAGCGTCGCTACCGGCTCGTATAACCGAAGTGACGGGCACCGTCCCGACATGGAATTTGAGCAATATGGCGGCTACGTCAAACTGGGCTACGACCTCAGCAACCACTGGAAAGTGTGGGGCGACCTGAACGCTACTCACTTCAATGCCTCCAACCCCGGTACAATTGCAGCTCCTTACATCGACAACGACTCGCGCATCACACGCGGCATGGCATCGGCCGCCCTCGAAAACCATTACGACCGTACCTCGGGTGCCTTGAGTTTCTTCTACAACTGGGGGCGCCACAAGATAAACGACGGTTACCATCCGGACGAAGAGCCACAGACTTCCCACTTCAACTCCAAAGACCGCATGATGGGAATCTCGCTGTACCAAAGTGCAACCCTGTTCGAAGGCAACCGCATCACAGCCGGATTCGACTACCAGCATTTTGGCGGAGAATCGTGGTATCAGGTACTGGCAACAGGCGAAAGACAACCTCAGGTAGACAAACAACTGGATGAGTTTGCGGGCTACGTCGATTTCCGACAGAACATCAGCACCTGGCTGTCGCTCGATGCCGGCCTGCGTATCGACTACCACTCGCACACGGGTACCGAATGGATCCCGCAGGGTGGTCTGGCCTTCCACCTGCCCCAGCAAGCCGAAATGAAGGCTATGGTAAGCAAAGGATTCCGTAACCCGACGATCCGCGAAATGTTCATGTTCTCCAAGAATCCTGACCTGAAGCCGGAAAGCCTCGTGAACTACGAACTGTCATACACCCAACGCCTCTGCGACAACCGCCTGAACTATGGACTCAACCTATATTACATCAATGGTAAAAACATCATCATGGTAGATCCTTCGCAGCGCAAAAACATGAACTCGGGAAAAATAGAAAACTGGGGAGTAGAAACTAACATAGCCTACCGCTTCAATGCCCGCTGGCAAGCCAATGCCAACTACAGCTGGCTGCACATGGAGAACCCCGTACTGGCCGCTCCGGAGCACAAACTGTACGCAGGTATCAGCTACCGGCAAGGCCGATGGACACTGACAAGCGGCATGCAATACATCAAAGGACTTTATACTTCGGTTACGAAAGGACAGGAAAAACAGGAAAGTTTTGTGCTCTGGGACTTGAATGCAAGCTATCGACTGTGTAACTTTGCAAGCCTTTTCGTGAAAGGAGAAAACCTGCTGGCACAACGTTACGAAATCAACGCCGGATACCCCATGCCGAAAGCGACTTTCATGGGAGGCATAAACGTGAACTTCTGACCCTAAAAAAGAGAAAAAAGCAATGAAAGATACGAGTGATAAGGCAGCACAATGGTTTGTCTTCTTCAAGGACAACCTGCTGATGCAGAAACAAGCTGATGGCACATGCACTGTGCCTACCGGCAACCAATTGCCCGTTGCGCCTTCCGAAGAACAGCATGTGCACCGGGTGACACTGCCTAACGGTACACAGGTCTACACCTTTTCCATCAATCATCCCATCGCAGAGACAGACCAATGGATCATGACCGGCCTGCGGGCTTCGTTCGACTATCTTCCGTTAGAAGAATACAAGGCTGCCGGAAAAGCTTACCAGATACTTTATTGGGATGCACACAGCCGCTACTGCCCCGTATGTGGCACAGCCACTGAACAACAGACAGACATCATGAAGAAATGTCCCCGATGCGGCAACGAAATGTATCCTCCCATTGCCACAGCCATCATCGTACTGGTACGTCGGGGTGAAGAGATTCTGCTGGTACACGCTCACAACTTCCGTGGCACCTTCTACGGGCTCGTAGCAGGATTTCTTGAGGCTGGCGAAACACTGGAGCAATGCGTCCGCCGCGAAGTGATGGAAGAAACCGGCCTGACCATCCGCAACATTACCTATTTCGACAGCCAGCCTTGGCCCTATCCCAGCGGACTGATGGTGGGTTTCTTTGCCGACTACGAAAGCGGAGAAATAAAATTGCAGAAAGACGAACTCAGTGCCGGTGCTTTTTATCATCGGGACAATCTGCCGGAACTTCCCCGAAAACTGAGCATTGCCCGCAGACTGATAGAAGCCTGGCGGGAAGGAAAAGACCGGCACTTAAAATGAGAGATACAACCGGTCGCAAGCCTTACAGATTATCGGCTTCTACTTTTGCTTTCAGTTTATTCAGACGGTCGATGGCCGCATTGTAGAACGGATCGGGATAGTGTGCTTTTATATCGCTGATATTCGACTGCAAATACATGGATGTATCAAAAACATATTCCGCATCGCTCAGTTCCAACTCTTTAGGCAGTTTTACAGTTTGAGCCCATTCCAGTAAAGCCTTCACCGAAGACTCATCATAAGTATTTTTCGATTCTTCTGACATAGTTTTCTATTTTCCGGCAAAAGTAACAAAAAGATCGGTTATCGCATACTTTTTTCTTTTATGCTTCTACGTCAACTGTTCTTCCTGTAACTCACGACCGCCCACAAGTTGAAGCCTACAGCAAACAGGATCAACGCGCCTAATTGCGGAAGCAAATCAAGGATTCCTCCTCCACGAAGGTATACCGTACGCATTACTTCGACAAAGTATCGCAAAGGATTGATGTAAGTAATGGTTTGCGCCCAACGGGGCATGCTGTGAATAGGAGTAAACAAACCGCTCATCAGTACCAGAATCAGAATAAAGAAAAACATAACAAACATGGCCTGCTGGAGCGTAGAAGAATAATTGGAAACCACCAGACCGAATCCGGATATCAACAGCAAAAAGATAATTGAGAAGAAATAGATGGTGAGGAAATGTCCTACAGGCAAAATGCCATACAATGCCCAGGCCAGCAAGAAGCAGATGGAAAGTACCAAAAGCCCTATCAGCCAGTAATGAATCAGTTTGGCAATGATGAAAGTAAATTTCCCAACCGGCGTCACGTTGATTTGTTCGATAGTACCCGCTTCTTTCTCACCGACCACATTCAGCGCCGGCAGTGCCCCGCATATCAGCGTCAGCAGCATTACCATCAATGCCGGTACCATAAAAAGCTTGTAATTGAGCCTGGGATTGAAAAGATTCAGTGTCTGTACTTCTACTTGAGGCAAACGGACAACGGAAGAAGCAGACCGCCCTTCGCTTTCTGCCAAATCACGGGCATAATCAGAAACAATAGAAGCCAGATAAGAACTCCCCATACCTCCTTTTGTACCATTCACCGCATTGGCTGCAATCAGCAGGCGGGGACTATGACCTGTCATCCAGTCTTTCTCAAAATTACGTGGAATTTCCAATACAATATCCGCCATGCCTTCCTCGACATGTCGCAACCCTTCGTCGTACGTATCCGGACAGGCCTTGACATGAAAGTAGGTAGAAGCCATCACTTTCTCTACCAGCCTCCTCGACAATGCGCTATGATCACCATCCACAATATCCAGCCGTATGTTCTTTATCTCCAGACTGGCTGCCCAAGGCATCAGAATCATAATCATGCAGGGAAACAACAGAATCAGTTTCGGAATGAACGGATTCCGGAAAAGCTGTTTAAACTCTTTTTCTATCAGATATTTTATCATAGCGGTTACTCCAATCTGTTTTTAAACTTCTTCAAACTGACTGTTATCAGCAGAACAGCCATCCCCGACAATACTGCAACTTCGGAAAGCACATTAACTACATCTACCCCTTGTATCATCAGTTTTCGCACAGCCTGTATATACCAGCGTGCCGGAATGAGAGCCGAAATGCCCTGAAGTACCCACGGCATACTCTCGACCGGGAAAATCATACCGGATAACAGCATTGTAGGCATCATCAGCATCAACCCCGAAGCCAACATGGCTGCCACCTGAGTCTGCGTCACCGTAGAAATGAGCAAGCCTAACGAAAGCGACACAAAAATGAAAAGCAACGACACTGCCACAAGCCACAACAAACTGCCCGCTACAGGTACATGAAGCACATAAACCGATAACAACAGGATGGTAGCAAGATTGACAAACGACAAGACAAAATAAGGAACTGCCTTCGACAGAATCAGAAAGAATGGCCGTACAGGTGATACTAACAACACTTCCATCGTGCCCGTCTCTTTCTCGCGTACAATTGATATGGAAGTCATCATGGCGCAAATCAGCATCAGAATGAGTCCCATGACGCCAGGCACAAAGTTGTAGACGCTCTTCATCTGAGGATTATAAAGTAACTTCACTTCGGGTTGGATGGTTGGGACAGAAACACCAGCCGGTAACAGTTGGCGCGTGGCAGCGGCAATAATACCTGTAGCATAGCTGGTCTGCATGGTTGCCGTATTAGGATCGGTGGCATCGCAAACAAGCTGCACGGCCGACTCACCCGTATAAAGCCGGTCGGAAAAATCAGGAGTGAACACAACAGCCATGTCTACCTGCGAGCGGCGAAAAGCTTCGTCCATCTCCTGCGGAGTCTGGAAGCGGGCAGACAAAGTAAAGTATTCCGAAGCATCCAGTTGTTCGATAATGCGCCGTGTCAGCACATCATCCGATGGGTCAAGCACCGCCATCCGTACATTCTGTACTTCGGTAGTGATGGCAAAACCGAAAAGAATAATCTGCACCACAGGCATGACAAGCAGGATGAGCATCGTCCGCCGGTCGCGGAAAATGTGCCGGAACTCCTTGCCTGCAAATATGAGAAACTGTTTCATAATCGTCAATCATCGTTTTTTTGATACCAGAAATCAGACACCGGCCTCAACAAGCCGCCCTCTCCGCTGCACGGGCCAGTTGGCGGAATACTTCGTCCATCGTAGCTGCATGAAAAGTGCGTTTTAGTCCGTCGGGCGAGTCAAGGGCACGTATCTTGCCGTCTACCATGATGGAAATGCGGTCGCAGTATTCGGCCTCGTCCATGAAATGAGTCGTGACAAACACCGTAATGCCCCTGTCGGCAGCCTGATAAATCAATTCCCAGAACTGACGGCGGGTAGCAGGGTCTACCCCACCTGTCGGTTCATCCAGAAAAACAATTTCCGGATTGTGAAACACCGCTACCGAAAAAGCCAGTTTCTGCTTCCAACCCAACGGCAAACTGCTAACCAGGCTGTTCCGTTCTTTTTCCAGTCCGATCCGTTGCAGTACTTCATCGGTCCGCCGCTTTATGTCAGCCTCTTTCACTCCATAGATACCGGCAAACAAACGGATGTTTTCCCACACCTTCAAATCCTCGTAAAGCGAAAACTTCTGGCTCATATATCCGATATGCCGCTTCACTTCTTCCGGTTGTCGCCCTACATCGAAGCCGGCCACCGTAGCCCTTCCTGCCGACGGACGGCTCAAGCCCGTCAGCATGCGCATGGCTGTCGTCTTGCCCGCTCCGTTTGCTCCCAGAAAACCAAATATCTCGCCGCGGCGTACCTCAAAGGATATATGGTCGACAGCAACAAACGAACCGAACTGTTTGGTCAGATTTTCTACTTCAATCACAGGAGTACCCTTGTTGTTTTTCTCACTGTGCGACAACCCTGCCGGACAAAGTATATCGGCAAAACGCTCCAGAATAATGTCTGGAGTATCAATGCCCCGCACCTGTCCTTCGCTGATAAAGGCAATGCGGTCGCACTGCCGTGCCTCGTCGACGATAGGGGTAGAAACAACAATGGTAATGCCCTGCTCGCGCAGACGTCGGAGCATGTCCCACAACTCGCGGCGTGAGACGGGGTCTACCCCTGTGGTAGGTTCGTCAAGAAACAGGACTTCCGGTTTGTGAATCAGGGCACAGCTTAACGCCAGCTTCTGCTTCATGCCACCCGACAAGGCTCCGGCCCTACGCGTACGGAAAGGCTCTATCTGACTGTAAATATCGCGCACCAATTCGTAGTTCTCGCGAATTGTAGTGCCAAACACTGTCGCAAAAAACTGCAAATTCTCTTCTACTGTCAGGTCCTGATAAAGCGAAAAGCGTCCCGGCATGTACCCTACTCTCCGCCGTATCTCCTTGTATTGCCGTTCTACATCGAAGCCGGCCACCGTAGCCCTACCGCTATCAGCCAGCAACAAGGTAGTCAGGATGCGGAACAAGGTAGTCTTACCTGCCCCATCAGGGCCGATAAGTCCAAATATCTCACCCTTCCGCACACGCAAGGATACACCGTCGAGTGCCGTCACCCGCCCGTAACTTTTCCGCAGGTTATCTGCAACAACCACTTCATCCATACTCAAAGCCTCCGTATCAGTCGAACACAATGCCTCCATACATGCCAATCTTCAACATACCGTCGTTGCGGACAGAAACTTTTATGGCATAGACCAGATTGGCACGTTCGTCTTTGGTCAGAATATTTTTAGGAGTAAATTCCGACGTATCCGAAATCCACGTCACCTTTCCCTCATACTCATGCTGCTGTTCGCCTCCATAATCAGCCACCACCTTCACTTTCTGCCCCAAACGGACATCGGCCAGCTGGTCGCTGGTAATATAGGCACGAAGATACATCTGCTCCATATCGCCCAAACGGAATAGCGGAGTACCGGGAGCTACAAACTCGCCCGCTTCCGCATATTGCGCCAAGACAGTTCCCTGCATGGGAACCGTAATGTGGCACTTGGCCAACTGATCGTTCACTTGTGCCACCTGGATATCTACCGATGAAGACTGCCACGTCAGGCTCCGGTCGCTATTCTGTAGCGTCGAATTCTGAGCATCCAACTGTTTGCGAAGCACCTGAAGCAAAGATTCGGCATCGTCCAGTTGCTTGCGGTTAGCGGCATCGGCTTCGAACAAACGTTTCACACGGTCACGTTCGCGCTCGGCCTGGCGTATCTGTTCCTGTGTGGCTGCAATCTGCTTCCGTATGTCGGGACGCTGTCCCTGTACAGAACGGGCATTGGCCTCCAACTGCAGTTTTTTCAGGTAAAGCTGCACTGTGTCTACAATCCCGACTGTCTGACCGGCTTTCAGCCTCATCCCTTCTTCTACGTCCATACGCAGAAGTTTGCCCGACGTCTCGGACGACACAACGACCTCGGTTGTTTCAAAAGTACCTGTAGCATCGTAATGACCGGTTCCGTCCGAGCAGGACACACAGGCAATAAGCAAGAATATTGTTGCAAATGTTTTCATAGATACCTGTATTTTAATCGCTTTTATTGTTTTATCAAAAAAGAATCCGTTATGGCTCCGGGAGCGTAGGATCATCACTCTCCCACTGCATGCTTCCAGTCGTATAGCTTCATCAACAGCTGTACTTCATGCAGGGCCTTTTGCCGACGCGCCAGATTTTCTTCTGTAATGTCACGCAACAGATCGTTTACGGTATATGCACCGTTCTGCAGTTTGGCTTCCGATGCTTGCCGGATGCGGGTACGCAAACGGATAATCTCGTCATCATCCGCCATCTGACGGCGTAAAGCGTTCACGTCTGCTTCCTGACGGGTCACTTCCAGGCTGGTATTGAACAGAAACGTCTGCCGGCCCGTCTCCAACATCAGGCGATTGTTTTCGATCAGTCGGCGGTCGTTCTTCAAGGTATACAGCCTTCCCAGATTCCAGGACAGACTGACACCGGCCACAAAGTAAGACTTGAATTTGTCCTGCAACATATTCAGTCCCGGATTGCCATAAGCTCCTTGCATGAAAACTCCCAGACGTGGCATGAACCCTGCCGCCAGCGACGCATCCTGCACTCCCAACAAAGCCGACTGTGCATCGTACCAACGCAATTCAGGCCGACGGTTCTGCCAGTCCGACGGTTCCTCGGCAACCGGTTTCTGCAGCTTGATTTCTTCTTCAGGCTTACGCCCCAGATAGAGTAACAACATATCGGCATACGCCCGCCTGGAAGCTTCCAAAGACACCTGTTGCTGGCGGATCGAAAGCTGCTCCACGGCCACTTCGTCCAAGTCGCTGCGGTTTGCAGTCCCATTGTCGATACAAATGCTTACCGTACGGTGGGTACGATCCAGATCGTCGAGCAACAAGCGGTTTTGTTCCAACTGCTCATCGAGCAACAAGATACCGAAGAAAAGCTGGTTTACCCGTTCGTCCAAGGCATACATATCTACATTCAGTTTCTCCCTGTCTACCTCCGCATCGGCACGAACCTGCTGTTTGCGCCACTTTGTCTCGCCTCCATCCCAAACGGACTGCTGTACCTGTATCATCACCTGATACTGATCTTTCGGCATAAAGTCTACATCGATGCCCGGCAGTTCGAAAGGTAAGCGGGTCACATCGCTCTGATAGGAAGCCTTGGCCGAGAGGCTGACCTGCGGCAAATAGGCTTTTGCCGCATTGGCCACGCTGTATTGCGCAGCTTTTTCAATCAAACCATACCGGCGGATAAGGGGATAATTGTCGCGTGCCTGCTGCCTGCATTCGTACAACGTAAGCTGGGCATGCAGCACAGGAAGAAACAGTGCAAACAAAAACAAGACGGATAAGCCATATCTCTTCATAAGCAAAGCAAATTAGATCGTTGTTGTTACTTTGCAAAGATAAAAAAAAACAGGACAGATATACTATCTTTTTCCCAGTATATCTGTCCTGATTATGCAAATTGCTAACTATACAATGCTTCTACTCCTGCAACTTTGAGCTATCACTCAGCTCCTTGATGTCCTTCACAAACTTCTTCCATTCATCCGACTTGAAAGTTTTCTGCAGGTTGTCCCAATCCATATCGGGCATGTGTATGCCCATGCTTTCCAGTTCCCCCCGCTGGTACACACGGGCTGGAGATACATATCCGCTCGCGTTCTGATAAAGCAACAGGCTCTGTACGTCTTTCGTCGTCATCTCTCCTTCCAGATAGACGAACTTCAGT
Organism: Bacteroides ndongoniae; assembly: GCF_900108345.1. Lineage (GTDB taxonomy): Bacteria > Bacteroidota > Bacteroidia > Bacteroidales > Bacteroidaceae > Bacteroides > Bacteroides ndongoniae. The sequence continues at coordinate 776,589 of NZ_FNVV01000014.1, forward strand.
GTGGCGGCGCCGTTGGTTATCATTACCAGTTCCTTTACCTTGTCGCCCTTGCGGCTGACGTAGAATTCGGAAGATGATACCGTTCCCTTCTGCTTCATCAGCAGCTCGTAGCGCGAGGACTTAACCATCTCACGGATGTCTTTCAGCAAATCCGCTTTGATCATTTTGTCCATCGTCGAGATGATCTGCACCGAGTTCAGCTGCGAAGCCGCCTTGCCAATGTAGATGTCCTTTGTAAACAGGCTGGGGTTCATCTCCAGCATGGCTTTGGAAATGTAGACAGACGACACGTTCTTCATGTCGCTGTATTTCTTGAACAACTCCTGTTGGGCCTGGCTCAGCAGGGGGAATGCCAGCAATAGGCTGACTAAAAGTAATCTGACGGTTCTCATAACAATCTACGGTTTTTATTTGGATAATTCTTGTTTCACTTCTTTCTGTACCACGTTCATCTGCAACTGTACTTCCTGCATCTGTTCCAACCCAGCCCTCCAGTTGCTCGACATTTCCGAGAGTGTGGCCTGCAACACCTGATAGGCTTCCTGTGGATCGCTGAACGTGTCCAGCGGTGTAGGCGGAACAGTCTGCTTGTCCATCGTCGACACTCCCCACCCGATCACTGTCAGCAATAGGAATGTGGCTGCTATACCGGCCACCCAACGCCAGTTTCTCCGCACACGGTTACGGCGCAGGAAGTGTGGAGCCTCTTCATCTTTCCGGTCTATCAGGCACGAAAGTCTTTCTTCCAGTCCGGCCGGCACAGGTATTTCCTCCATGTTTTCTGCTTCCAACGCTGCCAGCAGTCGTCCATCCGGTTCCAGATGTTCCGGCAGATCCTGTGACAGCAAAGCCTCCTTCAACCTTTTTTCTTCGTGCTCGTCCGTTGCCCCTTCGTAATAGGCAGCGAGCAATCTTTCCACTTCATCGACTTTCATAGTTGTTCCATTTAGTAAATTCCTCACGTATTTTCTTTCTCGCCCTCGACAGTAACACACGCACATTAACCGAGTTCAGCCCCGTCAGCCGCTCCACCTCTTCGTAAGAACAGCCTTTCACATCGCGCAAGGTAATCACCAGCCGCTGTTGCAAAGGCAGACGCGCTATCAGCGTTTTCACCACTCTGGCATCCTCTTTCGTTTCCCAACCGTCAGAAGAGAGGCCGACGCGCTGCACTTCCTCGGTCAGTGGCAGGTTTTGCCTGTCGGAAAGATACTGGCCCGAACGAAGCAAGTCGAAGCACATATTCTTCACCATCGTGACGGCAAAGGCTTCCGGATTGCTGATAACCGTCAGTTCTTCCCGCTTGCTCCACAGTTTCAGGTAGGCCTCCTGCAGCACATCTTCGGCATCGGAAGCATTCTCCAACAGCCTGTAGGCCACCCCATACAGTTTAGCGTGACAAGGTAAAAACATTCTTTTAAAACTCTCGGCATCCATGCACTTTCTCCTATTCTATCATCAGTCTTATACCCGTCAGACGGAAAAGAGCGATCGCTTGTTACAAAGGACAAGAACTTTTTTTGCTTTTTTCTCTGAAAGCTCAAATATAGCCAATAACCGCCAACCGGCGAAGCCCAAGTAAACAGAAATCCCCGGCAGCTGTCAAAAAACAACGCCGGGGACTCCCTATATTATAAAAGCGATAAGCAGTCTTACTTGTACTCAGCCCACGACTTGATGCCCAAGTCATCGACCGACATCGTGCAGAAAGCATTGATGAAGGCACCGGCCAGACGGGCGTTGGTGATGAGCGGAATGTTGAGGTCGATAGCGGCACGGCGTATCTTGTAACCGTTACTCAACTCGCCCGCCGTCAGGTTTTTGGGGATGTTGACCACCATATCGATTTCCTTTTTGTGGAGCATGTCCAAAGCCTGAGGCTGACCGTCCTCGCTGGGCCAGTAGACGCGGGTGTTTTCAATGCCGTTCTCGGTGAGGAACTTCGACGTACCACCCGTAGCGAAGAGCTTGTAACCCTTACGCTGCAACTGTCGGGCAGCAGGCAGCATGTCTACCTTCTGCTCCGTGGAGCCGGTGGACAGCAGGATGTTCTTCTGCGGGATGCGGTAGCCCACAGACAGCATGGCCTTGAGCACGGCACACGAGGTATCGTCGCCGATGCAGCCCACCTCGCCCGTAGAGGCCATATCGACACCCAGCACGGGGTCGGCCTTCTGCAAGCGGTTGAAGGAGAATTGCGAAGCTTTGATGCCCACGTAGTCCAGGTCGAAGAGGTTCTTGTCCGGCTTCTGCACGGGGATGCCCAGCATGACCTTCGTAGCCAGCTCGATGAAGTTGAGCTTCAGCACCTTGCTGACAAAGGGGAACGAGCGGGAAGCACGGAGGTTACATTCGATGACCTTGATATCGTTGTCGCGTGCCAGGAACTGGATGTTAAAGGGACCGGAAATGTTCAGCTCCTTGGCAATCTGGCGGCTGATGCGCTTGATGCGGCGCACGGTCTCCACATAGAGCTTCTGCGGCGGGAACTGAATGGTGGCGTCGCCCGAGTGCACACCGGCAAACTCGATGTGCTCGGAGATGGCATAGGCGATGATTTCGCCATTCTGTGCCACAGCATCCATCTCGACTTCCTTGGCGTGTTCGATGAACTGACTCACTACTACGGGATGTTTTTTCGATACATTGGCGGCCAGCTGCAGGAAGCGTTCCAACTCTTCCTGATTGGAGCAGACGTTCATGGCAGCACCACTGAGCACATACGACGGACGTACAAGCACGGGGAAACCTACCTTCTGGATGAAAGCGTTGATGTCTTCCATCGAAGTCAGCGCACTCCATTCGGGCTGGTCCACGCCGATGCGGTCGAGCATGGCCGAGAACTTGTCACGGTCTTCGGCATTGTCGATGCTCTGAGCCGAAGTGCCGAGGATGCGGACGTGCTGTGCGTCAAGGCGCAAAGCCAGGTTGTTCGGTATCTGTCCGCCGGTAGAGACGATGACGCCGTGCGGATTCTCCAGGTCGAGGATATCCATGACGCGCTCGAAGGTGAGCTCGTCGAAGTAGAGGCGGTCGCACATGTCGTAGTCGGTAGACACGGTCTCGGGGTTGTAGTTGATCATCACAGAACGGTAACCCTCCTTACGGATGGTATTCAAGGCCTGCACCCCGCACCAGTCAAACTCCACGCTGGAGCCGATGCGATAGGCACCCGAGCCCAGTACCACGATACTGCGGTGGTCGCCCAAATAGTGGACATCGTTGGCCACACCGCTATAGGTCAGGTACAAATAGTTGGTCTGTGCCGGATATTCGGCAGCCAGTGTGTCTATCTGCTTCACCACGGGGACGATGCCGCGCTCCTTGCGGTGGCGGCGCAGGGTGACGATGGCGTCTTCCATCTCGCCTTCCATGCCGATGGCGCGGGCCACCTGGAAGTCGGAGAAGCCCTGACGCTTGGCCCTACGCAACAGGTCGTCGGGCAGGTTGGCAAGCAGCTTGTGGTTGCCTGCCCACTCGTGCAGTTCCTTCGAGGTGCGCATGATGTTCATCAGCTTCTCCAGGAACCAGCGGTCTATCTTGGTCAGCTCGTGTATCTGATCTACGGTGTAGCCGGCACGGAAGGCTTTCGAGATGACGAAAATACGTTTATCGGTCGGCTCGCGCAGTGCCTTGTCTATGTCGGGAATGACGAGTTCCTTGTTCTCGACAAAGCCGTGCATGCCTTGGCCTATCATACGCAGGCCTTTCTGAATGGCTTCCTCGAAGGTGCGGCCGATGGCCATGACCTCGCCCACGGACTTCATCGACGAGCCCAGTTCCTTGTCTACGCCGTGGAACTTGCCGAGGTCCCAGCGCGGTATCTTGCACACCACGTAGTCCAGCGCAGGTTCGAAGAAGGCCGAAGTGGTCTTGGTGACGGAGTTCTTCAGGTCGAACAGTCCGTAGCCCAAGCCCAGCTTGGCAGCCACAAATGCCAGCGGATAGCCGGTAGCCTTCGACGCCAGAGCCGACGAGCGGCTAAGGCGGGCATTGACCTCGATGACGCGGTAGTCCTCGGATTGCGGGTCGTAGGCATACTGCACGTTACACTCGCCCACGATGCCAATGTGGCGGATGATGCGGATGGCCAGCTCGCGCAGCTTGTGGTAGTCGGTGTTCGACAGTGTCTGGCTGGGAGCGATGACGATACTTTCGCCCGTGTGGATGCCCAGCGGGTCGAAGTTCTCCATGTTGCAGACGGTGATACAGTTGTCGAAGCGGTCGCGCACTACCTCGTACTCCACTTCCTTCCAGCCGCGCAGGCTCTTCTCGACAAGCACCTGTGGCGAGAAGGAGAAGGCCTTCTCGACCAGCACGTTCAGTTCCTCCTCGTTGTCGCAGAAGCCCGAACCCAGTCCGCCCAAGGCATAGGCGGCACGGACGATGACCGGATAGCCCAGCTCGCGGGCGGCGCGACGGGCGTCTTCGGCGTTCTCGACGGCCTCGCTCTTGATGGTCTTCACGTCGATTTCGTTCAGTTTCTGCACGAAGAGTTCGCGGTCTTCGGTGTCGATGATGGCCTGTACGGGGGTGCCCAGCACCTGCACGTTGTACTTCTCCAGCACGCCTTCCTTATAGAGTGCCACGCCGCAGTTCAGCGCCGTCTGTCCGCCGAAGGCCAGCATGATGCCGTCGGGGCGTTCCTTTTCAATCACCTTCTCGACGAAGTAAGGGGTGACGGGCAGGAAGTAAATCTGATCGGCCACACCCTCCGAAGTCTGCACGGTGGCAATGTTGGGGTTGATGAGGACGGTCTGGATGCCCTCTTCCTTGAGGGCCTTAAGTGCCTGCGAACCGGAGTAGTCGAACTCGCCGGCCTCGCCGATCTTCAGCGCGCCGCTTCCGAGCAGCAGGACTTTTCGTATGTTGTTCTCTTTCATATCTTGTTTTTTCGTTGCTAAATGGTCGTTAATGTTTTTATACCTCAGAAGGTTGTCCGCCAAAGGCGACGCGTTTGCTCACTAAATGCGGCGCATTTGCTCATTAAATGCGGCGCATTTTGTCACAAAACGCGGTGAGTTTTGCCACAAAAGGCGGCGCGTTTTTTCTACATTCAGAGCAGCTTCACGAACTCGTCGAAAAGGAACTCCGTATCTGTAGGACCAGAGGCAGCTTCGGGGTGGAACTGAGCAGAGAACCAGGGATTGCGCTTGTGGCGGATGCCCTCGTTCGATCCGTCGTTCATGTTGACGAACAGCGGTTCCCAGTCGGCGCCCAGCGTGTTGTTGTCCACCGCGTAACCATGATTCTGACTGGTGATGAAGCAACGTTCGGTGCCCACCATGCGCACGGGCTGATTGTGGCTGCGGTGTCCGTACTTCAGTTTGTATATCTTGGCCCCGCCTGCCTTCGAGAGGAGCTGGTTGCCCATGCAGATGCCGAAGATGGGGAGCTTTTCATTGGCCATAGCCTTGCGGATGTTCTGCACGGCGGCGTCGCACGTATCAGGGTCGCCCGGTCCGTTGGAGATGAACAGGCCGTCGAACTGCAAACCGTTGAAGTCGTAATCCCAAGGCACACGGATTACTTCGACCCCACGCTTCAGCAGACAACGCAGGATGTTGGTCTTTACGCCGCAATCGACAAGGACGACCTTCTTTCTCAATGAAGAATGAGGAATGAAGAATGAAGAATCGAGCTGCGCGATGGAGGTGTTCAGCTCTTCTTTAGACAAGACGGTGGCCAGCGAATAACTCTTGTCGCCGGCGTAAACGATAATGTCCTTGCAGGAAACGCGGTCTACATAGTTCACCTCACCGTAATTAAATGAAGAATGAAGAATGTCGGCTTCGCCTCCGAATGAAGAATTGCCATGCGGCGCAGCAGCGCAGCCTGATTCTTCATTCTTCATTCTTAATTCTTCATTTCCACCGAAGGTTGATTCTTCATTCTTCATTCTTAATTCTTCATTATCATCGAATACGATGCGCCCCATCATCACCCCATGCTCGCGCAACACCTTGGTCAGTTCGCGGGTGTCGATGCCCGTGATGCCGGGCACGTGTTCGCGCTTCAGCCAGTCGGCCAGGCTCTCCACGGCGTTCCAGTGGCTGTAGTTTTCGGAATAGTCGCTCACGATGATGGCCTCGGCATGAATCTTCTCACTCTCCATGAAAGTGGCCAGTCCGTTGCCTTCGATGGTGAAGGGCGGCACGCCGTAGTTGCCCACCAGCGGGTAGGTCAGAGTCATCAACTGGCCGGCATACGAGGGGTCCGTCAGGCTCTCGGGATATCCCGTCATGGCCGTATTGAACACCACCTCGCCTGCTACCGGCTTTTCATAACCGAACGACTGGCCGCGGAAGCGGGTACCGTCGTCGAGGATAAGGGTTACGTTTCTCATTGTCTGTTCGTATCGTTATTGTTACTGTTGTTGTCTTTGTTCTTCCTCTTCTTCATCACACTCAGGGCAAAGGCCATGGCTACGCCCATGGGCAACCAGAGGGCCAGGTTGTCGAAAATGATGCCGAAGGCCGTACCTAATGACAGGCCGATGGCCAGCGAGGAACCGTCGATGTATTCTTTGTCCTTCTGCTTCTGTTCTTCCATATACTTAGAATTGATAGACTTGTTCGATGTAGTCGATGAAGGCCCTGTTGAGCAGCTTCACGCCGCCGGGCGTGGGATAGTCGCCGCTGAAGTACCAGTCGCCCGGATGGTTGGGGCAGGCCTCGTGCAGCCCTTCGAGGGGCTGGTAGACAATCTGCACCTTGGCACGGACGCTATCAGGCTTGAGCAGTTCCACCATCTTGGCCGCTATCTCGTCGTCGGTGAAGGGGGCGTAAATGTCCTTCACGTAGTTCACCATCTGCTCCTTGGGCAGGTCGGCCTGCGCCTTGGCCTTGCGGTAGGCAGCGGCAATGACGTCCTTCATGTCGCGGTCGCGCAACAGCTCGATGGCAGCACGGAAGGCGATGAACTCGCTCATGCGGGCCATGTCGATGCCATAATAGTCGGGATAGCGCACCTGTGGCGAAGAGCTGACGATGACAATCTTCTTCGGATTGAGACGGTCCAGAATGCCGATAATGCTCTGACGCAAGGTAGTACCGCGAACGATGGAGTCGTCGATGATGACGAGATTGTCCACGCCCGGCTCCAGACTGCCGTAGGTGATGTCGTAAACGTGAGCCGCCAAGTCGTTGCGCGTGTTGCCTTCGGCGATGAACGTGCGCAGCTTGATGTCCTTGATGGCCACCTTCTCACTACGGATGCGGCGCGAAAGGATGCGTTCCAGTTCGTCGTGACTGGGGTTGTGGCCCAAGGCGGCTATTTGTTTCACCTTCTCCTCGTTCAGATACTCGTCCAGTCCCTGAAGCATTCCGTAGAAGGCTACCTCGGCCGTATTTGGGATGAAGGAGAAGACGGTATGGTCGATGTCGTAATTGACAGCTTTCAGAATGCTGGGCACTAACTTCTCACCCAGCAGTTTCCGCTCGCGATAAATATCCATATCGCTGCCACGGCTGAAGTAGATGCGTTCGAAGGAACAGGGCTTCAGTCCGCGCGGCTTGTTGATCTGCACTGTGCGCAAGCGGCCTGCCTTGCTGATGAAAATGGCCTGTCCGGGCTGAAGTTCGCGAATGCTGTCGGCCGGGACATTGAGTACGGTCTGTATCACGGGACGCTCGCTGGCCAGCACGGCTATCTCGTCATCCTGATACCAGAAGGCGGTACGGATGCCCCAAGGGTCGCGCACGGCAAAGCTCTCGCCGCTGCCTGTCAGACCGCACATCACGTAGCCGCCATCCCAGTCCTTGCTCGAAGTACGCAGGACATTGGCCAGGTCGACATGCTCTTCGATATAGTGCGTAATATCCATGCCGGTCAGTCCTTCGGCTTCGGCCATGTTGAACAGACGTTCTACCTCGCGGTCCAGACGATGGCCTACCTGTTCGAGCATGATATACGTATCGGCATACTTGCGGGGATGTTGGCCCATGGCCGTGATGCGGGCAAATATTTCGTCAACGTTGGTCAGATTGAAGTTACCGCAAAGAGCCAGATTCTTGGCCCGCCAGTTGTTGCGGCGCAGGAAGGGGTGCACATAGGTCAGTCCCGACTTGCCGGTAGTGGAATAGCGCAAATGCCCCATGTAGACTTCGCCGGCAAACGGCAGGCACTTCTCGGCATAACCGGCATCGGCCAGCTGTTCGGGAGTCAGATCCTTGAAGTGGCTCTGCACCGTCGAGAAGATTTCGGTAATGGCACCCGAACCCAAAGCACGCTCGCGGAACATGTATTCCTCGCCGGGATTGGCAGCCAGCTTGACACAGGCCAATCCGGCTCCTTCCTGTCCGCGGTTGTGCTGTTTCTCCATAAGCAGATAGAGCTTGTTGAGCCCGTACATCCACGTGCCATACTTCTTCTGGTAATAATCGAGCGGCTTTAGAAGGCGTATCATCGCCACACCGCATTCATGTTTCAATTGTTCCATATCATTATCCGGATTATTCTATTATTCTACTGTAACCGACTTTGCCAGGTTTCTCGGCTGATCCACATCCATGCCCTTGCACACAGCAATGTGATAGGCCAGCAGCTGCAAGGGAACAGTTGTTATCAGCGGGTCGAGGCATTCCATGACGGCAGGCAGTTCGATCACCGTGTCGGCCACGCGGCTAATAATGTTGTCTCCCTTGGTCACGAGTGCCACTACCCTGCCCTTGCGTGCCTTTATCTCCTGTATGTTGCTCAGTACCTTTTCGTAAAGTCCGTTCTGCGTGGCCACCACAACGACCGGCATTTCGGCATCGATCAAGGCAATAGGACCGTGCTTCATCTCGGCAGCCGGATAACCCTCGGCATGTATGTAGGATATTTCTTTCAGCTTCAGCGCACCCTCCAGTGCCACCGGATAGGCATATCCGCGACCCAGGTAGATGAAGTTATGCGCATAGGTGAATATCTTGGACAGTTCGGCTATGCGGTCGTTCAGCTTCAGCACTTCTTCCATCTTCTCCGGAATGTGCTGCAGCTCTTGCACTACGGACACGAACTTGGCTTCGTCTATCGTCCCCTTCTCGCGTCCCAACGTCAGTGCCAGCATGGCAAGCACCGTCACCTGCCCCGTAAAGGCCTTGGTAGAAGCCACACCGATTTCGGGACCAACGTGTATGTACGACCCCGTATCGGTAGCCCGAGGAATGCTCGAACCGACGGCATTGCAGATGCCGTATATGAAAGCTCCCCGGCTCTTGGCCAGCTCTACGGCAGCCAGCGTATCGGCTGTCTCGCCACTCTGCGAAATGGCTATCACGACATCGTCCGGACCGATTACCGGGTCGCGATAGCGGAATTCCGAAGCATATTCCACCTCAACCGGAATACGGCAAAACGTTTCTATCAGTTGCTTGCCTATCAGCCCGGCATGCCACGACGTGCCGCACGCCACGATAATGAAGCGTTTGGCCGCCAGCAGACGTTCCTTATAGTCGATGACGGCAGACAATACCACATTGTTTCCTTCTATGTTGACACGTCCCCGCATACAATCGTTGATGCAGGCCGGCTGCTCGAAAATCTCTTTCAGCATGAAGTGCGGATAACCGCCCTTTTCCAGCTGCCCCAAGTTCATTGATACCGTCTGTACCTTGTGCGGACATTCTACATTATTCAGATTGACTACCTTCAGCGGACTGTCGCGACGGATTACCGCAATCTCCTCGTCCTCCAGATACACCACCTTGTCGGTATACTCAACGATAGGAGTAGCGTCGGAAGCCAGGAAAAATTCGCCTTCGCCAATCCCGACTACCAGCGGACTGCTCTTGCGGGCTGCGACGATTTCATCGGGATTGTCGCGGTCCATCACGGCGATGGCGTATGCCCCTATCACCTCTCTCAAGGCAAGCTGTACGGCTGTGAGCAGGTCGATGTGGTCGGCCGACTGGATATACTCTATCAGCTGCACCAGCACTTCCGTATCTGTACTGCTGTTGAAGTGATAGCCTTTTGCCTGAAGTTTTTCCTTCAGCACTGCATAATTTTCAATAATACCGTTATGAATAAGGGCGAAGCGCCCGGAAGAGGAATAATGAGGATGAGCGTTGGCGGAACAAGGTTCCCCGTGAGTGGCCCAACGAGTATGGGCAATACCGATAGTACCGGAAATATCTTTTTGACTGACGAAAGTTTCAAGGTCTGCCACTTTCCCTTTCGTCTTGTATACATTCAACTGACAACTGTCACTGATCAATGCTACCCCAGCACTATCATACCCGCGATACTCCAACCGCTTCAGTCCTTTGATAAGAATGGGGTAGGCTTTTCTGTGACCTATATAGCCTACGATTCCACACATAATAGTTTACAGTTTTAATATTTGCAGTGCAAAGATATGCTTTTTCACGAACATAAAGTCAATTTTATTGCAGTTTCTTTATCAAAAATACATAATAAATTCTCTTTCCTTCTCAAATATCTACTCCTATCAAGCTGAATTTTTAGGGGGGGACAGCCTCAATCATTATACCATAATTCCCTATAAAGGAACCTATCGGGTCCAATATGCCAATCATTGCAAGGCAGAACTACCTGAAGAAATTCAAATAGACAAAGTCAGGAAAAATTGCCCAGTTAGAAAAAGATTTTTCCCCAACTGGGAAAAAATAATTCTCCAGTTAGGGAAAAATCAATGTGCTTTCATCGGATCATCGTCACTGTATATTCCTTGAGTTTACGTTCCTTGACAGGTGTACCTGCGGGAGCATATCCCAAAGCTGCACAACCGAATACGCGATAGTCGGACGGGATGCCGAGTTCCTCGGTAAGAAACGTGCGCATGGCCGGATGGTCGCACGTCTGTCCGGGCTGATTGATCCAGCAAGAGTCAATGCCGAGGGAAGTAGCGGCCAGAAAAATGTTCTCAAGTGCACAGGCACAATCGAAAGGAGCCAACGAGCTGTCCGCCTTGCCCGACACAATCACCAGTGTAGGAGCATGATAGTAGCAGCAATACGAATCGCTGTGGCCACGCTCCTGCCACTGCGGATTATCACTTGCAGCAAAGGCTTCCTTTACTTTGTCGTTGAGCTGGCGCAACAGATCGGCATTCTGGATGGCTGTAAAATGCCAGTCCTGAAAATTCATACCACTGGGAGCATGAGTCGCAGCCTCCAATATCAAAGACAAGTCCTCGACAGAAACTTGCTTTTCGGTGTAGACACGTGTACTGTGACGTGCCTTGATGTTCTGTAATACTTCGTTCATAATAATAATTTAAGTTTCGCAAGTGCTCAACTTATTAGTTGACAAGGCTTCAGTCAACAAGTCTACTAGGCTGGAATGCCCTGTTTGATAAAGTGCCGCTTGAAACGGCTCGCTACAAACACCTTGTCAACTCGTTAACTTGTTGCTCGCCAACTGCAACTTGAGCTTGTGAAAGTTGAAATAATAATATGTTTTATTATATCGTTTGATATTTCCCAAACTGTCCAGTCCCCAAAGGACAGACGTCAGCGTTTCACCAGCCCTATCTTGGCATTCAGTTTGAAATAATAGCTGCCATTCTCCCTTTCCAGGAATCCGTATTTGTCCTTGTCAAGCGAGCCCTTCTCGAAACGGGTATTCTGAAAAAGGAAATCGGCAAACACCTGATAACGTGAACGGTGATAACAGATTACCTCCCCCTTGCCATCGGTCAGCAGCATGCCTTCGACAGCCGAGTCGGTACCATTATAGATTTTGGCCGGACGCATGCCCAAAGCCAAGGCCATGAGGAACTGTTTCATCTTGTACTCATAGAAATGATGTTTCTGAATCAGTTCGTCCTTTATCTTCAGCGGGTTGATTTCACGGATACGTTCGGTCAGTTCGCTGACGCGGGTAATGCCTTCCAGATGCATCAGCCGGACCATCTCGGCCAGCATACGCGGAAAGTGAAGATCGATCATCAGCAGATTGCAACGGAACACCCGATCGGCTACATCGGCATACTTCAGTACACCGCCCAGACGCTCTATCATCAGCATGCGGTCGGCCACCTCGTTAGGAGCTTCGGGCAGGGCATTGATCTTGTTCACAGTAGGTACGGCAAACTTTATCCCCGTCTGTTCGAACTTCAGATTGGCTGTACGTCCTCCGTCAAGCAAAGGATTCATCGGACTGAGACGGCAACGGACGGCAAACCCCATAAGAGGCGCATCGGCATGCCAGAATGCGATAGAAAAATCGGTACGGTCGTCGGTGCGGGCTTCGAGGTCGTAGATGCAGACCGCATCAAGAAAAGCCTCCAGGCTGTCATCGACTTCCACTTCTTCGCCCGGCAACTTCAACAGATCCAGCACAAGTGTGGCAGCAGTTGCAAAGTCTTCGCGCGGGAAATGACGCTCACTGTCGGGACGGGGCAGAAAAATTCCGTTCTTTTCCAGACTTCCGGAGACCGTCCGGATGTCTTCGCCTACATAATAACGGCGGGTGCCATCGTGCTCTTCACGTTGTATCATGGCCACAGGCCAGCGTTTGCCCTCATCGGCCACAGCTTGCGGAGTGCCCATTGCGACTACGCCATCAGCCAATAAGCGGAAAAAGGTATAAATCTCGCCCAGTTCTCGTTTGGTTGCGTTGAAAGACATACTACTTTATAATATAAATGAAATAAATAATCTATCATTTACTCCGGATAACGGAGGGTTTCTACTTTTTCGAGCCGCGCTTTAAGGGCAGGCATCAGCGAACGACGGATGCGAAGTGTCATACTGCAATCCATGTCATAAGCCTGTTGCACGATTTCGGGATTCATCTCCTTGACAACACGCATCACATCGTTCATAAAAGGATACTCGAATAGAAAAGACACTACATCGTCCACTGTCCGTTCGACAAACTCCGCAGCTGCAATGGCTTCGGCCGCTGCTGCCTTGTAGGCTTGTATCAGCCCGCTGGTCCCCAGCTTGATGCCACCGAAATAACGCACAACCACGATCAGGATGTCCGTCAGTTCGTTGGAGTTGATCTGTCCCAGTATCGGCTTTCCTGCCGTGCCCGAAGGTTCTCCGTTGTCGTTGGCCCGGAAGTCTTTCCGCTCGTGCCCCAACATGTAGGCATAGCACACGTGGCGGGCATCGTAATACTTCTTCTGACAAGCTTCGAGATGCACCTTGATTTCGTCTACCGTACGCACAGGAAAAGCCATGGCTATGAACTTACTGCGCTTCTCGGTGTATATACCTTCGGAAGGAGCAACAATGGTCTTATAGGTATCTTCACTCATCGGTACTGTTTCACTTTGCAACATTATTGATAACCTTGCCTTCCATATACCCTTTCAGGTTGTCGAGCAAGATTCCCATCAGCCGTTCGCGAGCCGCAGCACTTGCCCAGGCTATGTGGGGAGTGATGTAGCAGTTGCGGGCTGTCAGCAACGGATTGTCTGCCTTAGGAGGTTCCTGCGAAAGCACATCCAGTCCGGCTGCATAGATCTGTCCGTTGTTAAGCGCATCGGCCAAATCCTGCTCGTTGACCAGCTGTCCACGTCCGGTATTGATAAGGATGGCTGTAGGCTTCATCAGTTTTAAACGCGCTGCATTGACCAGCTCGCGTGTCTTGTCGGTCAGCAGGCAGTGAAGGCTGATGATGTCGCACTCGCTGAACAGCTGGTCCAGCTCCATTTTCTTGATTTCGGGCGGAAGCTGGAAAGAAGATTTGGAGGTATATGCATACACTTCCATGCCAAAACCGATGGCTATGCGTGCCGTCGTATATCCCGTATTGCCCAGTCCTACGATACCCAGCTTCTTGCCACGCAGTTCGATAAGCGGTGTGTCCCAGAAGCAGAAGTCCTTGCTGGAAGTCCAACGTCCCTGATGTACCGCTTCGGAATGGTGCTGCACCTGCTGAGCAATGTTCAGGATATGGGCAAAAACCATCTGCGCTACCGAATCAGTGCTATACGAAGGTATATTGGTAACGATAATGCCGCGTTCGCGGGCTGCATCGATATCAACGATGTTATATCCGGTAGCCATCACTCCGATATATTTCAATTGTGGCAATGCAGCCATCATTTCGGCTGTAATGACAACCTTATTGGTCAGCACCACCTCGGCATCGGCGGCACGTTCAAGTACTTCTTCAGGAGCAGTACGGTCGTAAATGACACATTCGCCCAAAGCCTTCAGTTCATCCCAGGAAAGGTCTCCCGGATTGGCGGCATAGCCGTCTAATGCTACAATTTTCATAGATTCTACAATTTTATTCTGTTATTATTATCATTCACTCTTTCATTTCTTCTTAAAACGCTCGCCCCACAAAGCTTGCATACGGTCACTGTGTTTCTGCTCCGCTGCATTGTCCTGCGGCTGCCAGATGCGATGCTCCTTCAGGTCGTCGGGCATAAACTGCTGACGGACAAAATGTCCCGGATAGTCGTGTGCGTACTTATAGTTGTCGCCATAGCCCAACTGTTTCATCAGCTTGGTAGGAGCATTGCGCAAGTGCAGGGGGACTGGCAGGTTACCCGTCTGCCGGACAAGCTCCAGTGCATCGTTGATGGCGTTATAAGCCGAATTGCTCTTGGGACTGGTTGCCAGATAAATCGTTGTCTCGGCCAAAGGGATACGTCCTTCGGGCCATCCTACCTTCATCACCGCATCGAAACAGGCATTGGCCAAAAGCATGGCGTTAGGATTGGCCAGGCCGATGTCTTCGGAAGCCGAAATGACCAACCGGCGGGCTATAAACGCCGGGTCCTCCCCACCCTCGACCATACGGGCCAACCAGTAGATAGCCGCATCGGGATCGCTGCCACGAATAGACTTGATGAAAGCGGATATGATGTCGTAGTGCATTTCGCCATCCTTGTCGTAAGCAAGCGGATTCTGCTGCAAACGGTCGGTCACCAGCTGGTCGGTAATGACAACCGGATCATCCGACTCGGACGAAACAACCAGATCGAGAATATTGAGCAACTTACGGGCATCGCCACCACTGTAGCGCAACATGGCTGTTGTCTCGCGAAGTTCGATGGTACGTTCGCGCAATACCACGTCGGTAGTAATGGCGCGGTTCAGCAGTTCAAGCAGGTCGTCCTTTTCAAGCGACTTCAGCACATAGAGCTGGCAGCGCGACAACAACGGACGGATAACCTCGAAAGAAGGATTCTCGGTAGTGGCTCCAATCAGCGTAACAACTCCCTGCTCGACGGCTCCCAACAACGAATCCTGCTGCGACTTGCTGAAACGATGAATTTCGTCGATGAAAAGAATAGGACTGGCCTGCGAGAAGAAACGGTTGCTCTTGGCACGGTCTATCACGTCACGCACGTCTTTCACGCCGCTCGTAACAGCGCTCAATGTGTAGAAAGGAGTCTCCAGCTTATTGGCTATGATTTGTGCCAAAGTTGTTTTTCCTACTCCGGGAGGGCCCCACAATATGAAGGAAGAAATGCGCCCGGCATCGATCATCTTACGTAATACAGCTCCCTGGCCAACTAAATGTTTTTGGCCGATGTATTCATCTAATGTCTTAGGCCTGAGCCTTTCTGCTAATGGTTGCACGTGTACTTCCTTTCTTTTCTTTAGAATATCGTCAATATCATAAAACGTATGCCATCTTTCTGTACCCCCGGCATATTGGTATAGGTCAGACGCCGGACATATTCGATATGTATCAGCTTGAAGATGTTATATATTCCCACACTTGCTTCGACATAAGGCGTCTTGCCCATCACGTAACTGGTTGGCAATCCGTTGCGCATCGGAAACAGGAACAGGTCGGGATTGTTGCTCTTGTACGGATTGTTCTTGTCTGTCAGTGTTCCCCACAAGCCCCGGATGCGGAAACGCTCACGCCACTTCAGGCGCTTGATAAGCGGAATACGGTTGAAAAGTTTTCCGTTCATGTCATAGCTCAGTGCCAACGACGCATAGCGGTCGTTCAAGAACTCCATATTGTCAATGAGGTTAAATGACTCATTATTCTGGGTAATGTACGAAAGATTGGCCATAGGCAGATTCAGCAAGGGGAACGGAACCGTGTTCCATTGTGCGCCGGCACGGGCCGTAACATCCAGCTTGCCCCACGAGCCAAACCATATACGCTTACGCAAACTGAGTTCTGTCAGGTTGAAGTTGTATTCTCCACCCAGCACTCCCTTAAAGCCGGCCGTATGCGACAGTGTGAATACCGGAGCATCGAGCGACACCGGTACACGGCGCTGCTTGGTATTGACAAACGTCTCGCCAGGAGCATAGCGCAACGTAACTCCCAGTTCGGTGGTAGTCATGTCGTGCACCAGCGTATTCGTGGCATCCCACTGGCCGGCCACCTTGCCATTGTTCTTCCAGTACTGCAACACGCCGGCAGGCTGATCGTTGCGGTGGCGTGCCATAGCCATTACGGAGAATCCGCTATTGGTTTCAAGCTCATAAGTCAGCGTAGCATCGCGTATATAGGACATCTGGTCGACAGTGGTCCACTTCCATCCGACAAACATATTATCCTTATCGGTCATCAGATACTTGTCCATAGGCGACATGACGTCGTAAGTATACTTAAAGGCCAGATAATGTTTGGGGAACTCCCACAGCACATATTCGCGCTTGTTGAAAGAATAGGCCGCCTGACCGGAATAAAACCATTTCTTGTCTTTCGTACCATAGGCTCCATAACCGCTGAAACTCCAGTGTGGATGCAGGTTTCCGGTAGTCATAGCACTCAGACGGAAACGGGTGCCGTTGACATAGTTACTGGTAATCATTGTATTGATAGGACCAATATCCACTTTGCTCGGATGCTCTTTGCTACCTGTTTCCACGAAATTCTCGATCAGCGCCTTGGCACCAAAGATGACGTATTTGAAACCTGGTATCTGCTCAATCCGGTTCATGAATATGTCCATGTTGCTCTCTTTCTTGGTGAGAGGAACCTGCCGAACCTTGGCCCAATATTCATCACTCTTGGCCAGCATATTGGCTTCCTTGATAACATTTCCTTTCAAACGGAAAAGCCGCGGTTCTATTTCATCGAATTTATAATCCGTATATTTGGTGGTACGTTGCACTTCCAGTCCCTGAATGCCTTTCACAAAAACCAGTTCCACCGTCATATCATCGTCGGTCAGCACCCAGTTACCGTCGGGCAGCTGCTCATATTCCTGAACGATATCCATATTATCCACAAAGTTCACCCCCGTTCGTTTGGGCAGATTCATGGTACAGCGTTTCACTGCATACGTAGAGTCTTTCACCACATACAAATGTCCGGTAAAGCCAAAGTCTTGCGGATTCTGAGGCACAAAAGTCAGGTGCACACACTCCTGTTTGTCCACCATCAAGGTATCCATCAGATAATATTTGTAGAAAGTAATGGCTCCCCGACCGATGGGGCTCACAAAACGGCGTTGCAACAGACGGATATCATCATCGTAGATATTAATGTCCGAAAAGACATCATTCAAGATAGTACCCAGCATATCGCCGGTATTAAAGAACTCTTCGATACCGGTTGAATTCATTCCTTCAATGATGGTCTTCTCGCTTTTCGGACTCTTCCGGTAAATGGTTCGGGAAGCCGTTTCCTTGATCGAAATGGGAAGAATCATCTTGTTGGTCTTGGGCGAGACTTCTACCTGGTCTTTGAAGAAAGAGAATTTCTTATAGATGCCTTTTTCCATCTTCTCCGGAGTGACATCGTTGATGGACATCTTCATCTTCTCGTACTTCTGGTACTGGTAATAGTCATTCTCTTCCAGCTTCAAAGCCTTCTTATTGGCAATTACTTTTCGCATGAAATCCACGGCAGGATTATTCTTACGCGAATATTTTTCCTTTTTGGGCTTTACTACGACTTCGGACAGCATCACATCAGCCGGTGCCAATTGTACATTAAGAACCTTGGTATCCGGAGTCAGCTTCACCCGCTTTGTAATATATCCAATAGCTGAAAACATCAGCTCATCCCAGCCCTTACGTGTCTCGACTTGATATTCACCCTCGGCATTCGTTATGGCGCCCACTCCTTTTCCCTCGTACTGAACGGTAATATACATCAGAGGCTCATTGGTCAAGGAATCCGTAACCACACCTTTTATCTGGGCAGAAGCGTCAAAAGATATGAATAGAGACACCAGACAGAAGAATAAAACGGTATATATATGCTTCATACATTCCATAATCAGACCGCAAAGTTACGAAATTACCGCCAAACCCAAAACATTTATAATCCTAAAGAAACAAGACGAATGTTTATCTATATAAAAACGACGGAGCGACAACTGTTTCGAAATCCAGTTGCCGCTCCGCATTTATCCAGTTTCAGGCAGGTTAATTATCCGCCGAAGTTATCGTACATAATGCTGGATGACTCAACACCCAGACCGTCAAGCATGTTGACCACAGCCTTCGACATCGGGCCAGGACCACACATGTAGTATTCAATATCTTCGGGAGCCTCGTGATTCTTCAGATATGTGTCGTACATAACCGTATGAACGAAGCCCGGAGTATACTTCACGCCTGCAGCATCGGCAGCAGGATCGGGACGGTCGAGTGCCAGATGGAAGTGGAAGTTGGGGAATTCTTTTTCCAGTCCGAGGAAGTCGTCCAGGTAGAATACTTCGTTCAAGGCACGTGCACCGTAGAAGTAGTGCATTTCGCGGTCGCGAGTATTCAGTGTCTTGGTCATGTGCATGATTTGTGCACGCAACGGAGCCATACCGGCACCACCACCTACCCAGATCATCTCCTTCTTCGAATCGAAGTGCGGATGGAAGTCTCCGTAAGGACCACTCATCGTCACCTTGTCACCCGGTTTCAGGGTAAAGATGTAAGAAGAAGCGATACCCGGATTAACATCCATAAAGCCACTGCGGTCGGGCTTGAACGGAGGAGTAGCGATACGTACTGTCAGCATGAACACATCACCCTCGGCCGGATAGTTGGCCATAGAGTAAGCACGTACGGTAGGCTCAGGGTTGACACACTTCAACGGGAAGAGGCCAAACTTCTGCCATGCCGGCAAATACTCGTCGCCGATAAGGCCTTTATCGATATCCTTGTCATAATCCATCGTGAATGCAGGAATCTTAATCTGTGCATACGAACCCGGCAGGAAGTCCATATGGGCACCAGCAGGAAGCTGAACCTTGAACTCCTTGATAAAGGTAGCCACGTTCTTGTTGGAGATAACGGTACACTCGTACTCTTTCACTCCCAATACACTTTCGGGCACCTTGATTGACATGTCACCCTTCACCTTGACCTGACAACCCAGACGCCAGTGGTCTTTCTGTTGTTTACGGCTGAAGTGAGGAACTTCAGAAGGCAGAATTTCACCGCCACCTTCTACAACCTGACATTTACATTGTCCGCACGATCCTTTTCCACCACAGGCAGAAGAAAGATACACACCATTAACAGCCAAGGTATTCAGCAAAGTACCGCCAGATGCAACATCCAGCACTTTGTCGCCGTTCATGGTAAGTTTCACGTTTCCTGAAGGCACCAGGAAGTTCTTGGCAACCAGCAGAATTATCACAAGCAACAGAACAACCACCAGGAATACTCCAATGCTTGCTAATATCATATTCATATCCATTGTCTTATTCCTTTCTTTATTAGATGTTCAAACCAGAGAAACACATAAATGCCATTGCCATGAGGCCTACTGTGATAAACGTAATACCCAGACCTTTCAGCGGGGCAGGAACGTCCGAATAAGCCATCTTTTCGCGAATGGCAGCCAGACCTACGATAGCCAGCAACCAGCCCAGACCCGAACCAAGAGCGTAAGAGATAGAATCCCAAACGTCACCGATGTACTTCGGATCGCTTTCGCCCAGCGTAATACGCTGCTGCATGAACAGAGAGGCACCCATGATGGCACAGTTAACGGCAATCAGCGGCAGGAAGATACCCAACGAGGCATACAATGAAGGGCTGAAACGCTCTACAATCATTTCTACCAGCTGTACGATAGCTGCAATCACGGCAATGAAAAGAATAAAACTAAGGAAGCTCAAATCCACACCCTCGATGAGAGCGTTCGGACCCAGCACTTTAGTCTGCAACAGATAGTTGACCGGCAGCGTAACCACCAACACGAAGGTTACCGCAATTCCCAGTCCGACGGCAGTCTTCACATTCTTCGATACGGCCAGATAGGAGCACATACCCAGGAAGAATGCGAATATCATGTTGTCCACGAAAATGGAGCGGACGAATAAACTTAATAAATGTTCCATAATTTATCTTGAATTGAGAATTCAGAATTAAGTATTAAGAATTTCCCATAACGGATTCTTCATTTTTCATTCTTCATTCTTCATTATATATTATTTATCTTGCAACTCTTTATGACGCGAACGCTGGTACCAGATAATGCAGGCAAGGATGATCAGTGCCATAGGCGGCATCAGCATCAAACCGTTGTTCACGTAACCGATCTTCTGAAGGGGTTCGTAATTCAGGATATTGAATCCGAACAGCGTACCCGATCCGAGCAGCTCGCGGAAGAAAGCTACAATCACAAGAATCTTGGCATATCCCAAACCGTTTCCGATACCGTCGAGGAAAGATTCCCACGGACCGTTTTGCATGGCAAATGCTTCCAAACGTCCCATCAGGATACAGTTGGTAATAATCAGACCTACATATACCGAAAGCTGAACGCTGACGTCATAAGCAAACGCTTTCAGGATCTCGCTCACAATGGTCACCAACGCAGCTACGACAACCAACTGGACAATGATACGAATGCGGTTGGGGATCGTCTTACGTATCAGTGAAATCACTACATTTGAAAAAGCGGTAATGACGGTTACGGAAAGACCCATCACGATGGCCGGTTCCAGCTTGGCAGTTACAGCCAATGCGGAACAGATACCCAATACCTGCACGGTGACAGGATTGTTCATTCCGATCGGAGTTGAGAATACTTCTTTATTCTTCTTCGAAAACAACTGTCCCATATTCTTATTCCTCCTCATTATTATTGGTTAAAAAACTCTTGTAACTGCTCAGACAATTCTTCAGCATGGCGTCAACACCAACCGAGGTAATGGTACCTCCCGAAATTCCGTCCACCTGATATTCCGGTTTTTCTACCTTACCGTTCTTTACAACGCCCAAGGCTATCTCGCCGTTTTCCAGCGTTTTCTTTCCCGGGAATTCGCCCTGGAAGTGTGCACCGGCAATTTCGGCACCCAGACCCGGAGTTTCGCTGGCATGCGAGAAGTATACACCGTATACGGTATCCTTATCGCCGTTCAAAGCCACATATCCCCAGATGGCGCCCCACAAACCGGCACCGTAAACGGGGAATACATACTTGGTTTCACCATCAACCTCGGCTACAAACACGTGCAGGCGGTTGTTTTCTTTAGCTTCTTTCTCGAAAGCAGTCACAAACTTGCCGGTGTATTCGGTCAGCGAACCGTCTTCGTTCACCAGCATGTCGCTCTTTACATATTTATTATATTCGGCTTCGGCATCCTTCACCTCCTTCACGTTGAGGGCAGCAAGAATCTGCTTCTTCGTATCGAGCTCTACATTCTTGTTCTGAGTCTCTTTCAGCGAAGAACTTACGAATGCCAGCAGGAATGCAACGATAATCACCATTACCGAAGCATAAATGATAGTATAACTATTGCTATTGGTATTCATTTTCTTTCGGTATTTTTAGCGGTTAGACTTAGTTGCACGTTTGGCACGGTTGTTGATGTTGCTCTGCACTACACAGTAGTCGATCAGCGGAGCAAAGATGTTCATCAGCAGGATGGCCAGCATCATACCTTCGGGATAACCGGGGTTGAGCACACGGATAATGATAGCCATTGCACCGATCAGGAATCCGAAAATGTATTTTCCGGTCTCGGTACGTGCTGAAGTAACAGGGTCGGTAGCCATAAACACGGCACCGAAACAGAAACCACCGAGCACGAGGTGTTCGTACCAGGGCATCTGTGCCATCGGGGTGTCAGGACCAACGGTATTGAATACCCATGCCATAAACGCACCACCTACGAATACGGAGAACATAGTCTTCCAGCTGGCAATGCCGGTCCACAGCAACAGGATGGCACCCAAAGCAATGGCAATGACACTGGTCTCACCGATAGAACCGGGGATAAGACCGGTCACCATGTCCCACGAGAATTCGGGATAAGCACCAGTCGTAGAAGCCACACCCAGCGGAGTAGCCACTGTCAGACCGTCGACCTGCTGTCCAAGGCCACAGATAGAATCGCCTGAAACCCAAACAGCATCACCCGACATCTTGGTAGGATAAGCAAAGAAAAGGAATGCACGGGTGATCAAGGCTACGTTGAACACGTTCATACCTGTACCACCAAACACTTCTTTGGCAAAAATAACGGAGAATGCAGTAGCAATGGCCAGAATCCACAACGGACAGTCAACCGGCACAATCATCGGAATCAGGATACCCGATACCAGGAAACCTTCCTGAATCTCTTCCTTCTTCCATTGGGCAACAACGAACTCAATGCCCAGACCTACTACATACGAAACAATGATTTTCGGCAATACGGCCAGGAAGCCATAGCCAAACATCTCAATAAAACTACCGGTTGCGCCAGTAGCATGGAAGTGCTGATAACCCACATTGTACATACCGAACAGAAGTGCCGGTATCAGCGCAATGACTACCATAGACATGATACGTTTGCTGTCGATGGAGTCATGAATATGCGTTCCCGATTTCGAAGTGGTGTTAGGCACGAACAGGAATGTTTCGAAACCATCGAACACCGAACGAAATGCGTGGAATTTGCCGCCCTCTTCAAAGTTAGGCTTTATCTTGTCGAGATAATTTCTTAACGCTTTCATTAATATTCTGCTATTTTATAAATGTTTCTGATTCGTGAATTACGCCATTTCGGCACGGAGCATGTCAAGACCCGCACGCACGATGCGCTGAACTTCGACCTTGGACGAACATACAAATTCGCAAAGGGCAAAATCTTCGGGAGCCACTTCGTAAATACCCAAAGCCTCCATGCGGTCAATGTCACCGGCAATGATGGCTTTCACCAGGTATTCCGGATAAATGTCCATCGGGAACACGCGGTCGTATTCGTTCGACATGATCATGTGACGTTCGCCTCCCTTCACACGGGCGTCAATCACATATTCTTTCTTACCCATCAGCCAGCTGAAGTAAGAGTGGCTTACGCTGAACTGATTGAAACGCGGCATAATCCATCCGAGCATTTCGTGTGTTTCGTCGCCTTCGGGGATAACGGTGAGCTGGCTGTCAAAAGCGCCCAGATAACCGTTCGGAGACACTTTCTTTCCGGTCAGCACGTTACCGCTGATATAACGCAGGTCCTTGTCGGTAGTGACATTTCCCTTGAACACGTTGGTCAGCAGCGCACCGACTTTCAGCTTGCAATAAGCAGGTTTCAGAACTTCGCTTCCTGTTACGGCCACCGTGCGGGTCAGGTCTACCCGACCTGTATTCATCAGACGGCCGATGAAGATAACAGCTTCGGCACCAATCGTCCATACTGTTTCACCTTTCACAATCGGCGAAATGTGGTTGATCTGCACACCTACATTACCGGCAGGATGCGGACCGTCGAAAGCCGTGATGGTTACATTCTTTGCACCTGTCAGAGCTGCACTCTTCTGCTTCACGCTGATGCTCAGGTAAGTCTTGGCCATCTTAGCCAAAGCGTCGAGTCCTGTCTGGAAGTTCTTCTCCTCGCCTTTCAGGGCAAACTCGAAATTGGGAGCCAGCGGATTGCTGTCGAATGCCGATACAAAGATTGCTTTCGGAGCAACTGTCGGATCGGCGATCACATCGTAAGGACGCTGACGGATGAAAGCAAACATACCGGCTTTCAAGAGAGCAGCTTTTACCTCCTCTGCGTTCATCTTCGACGGATCCATCTTGCCGAACTCCTCGTAATCCTGTTCAGTAGCAGCTTCTACTACGATGTTCAACACCTTACGGCGTGCACCGCGCTCCACGCTTGTCACTACGCCACTCACGGGCGAAACAAAATTTAATTCGGGATGATTCTTGTCAATAAACAAGGGTCCTCCGGCCATCACATATTCCTGTTCTTTGACCACCACTTTCGGAGTGATACCGGTAAAATCATCGGGAACCAATGAATAGAATCCCGGCTCTTTTACGGTAACAAGCTCTTCCGCGGCTTTGCCTTTCAGGTTGATGTCAAGGCCTTTGCGTAACTTAATTACATTTGCCATGCGTTTATCTAAAATAATGGTTTCATTAAATTTGCGGCAAAAGTAACAAAAAAGAATGTGAATAAAGAGTAAAAGTTAAAGGAATTAAAGAGAAATTTCCGTAATACATTCCGTTAACGAGCACGAAGTTACTGTTTCACGTACAAAACAAGGGCTGGACACGCCTGCCACCCCTTGTCTGCGTGCCCCACACGACTATCATTTTTTCACTGTCTTCGTGGACTTATCCTTCTTCAGGCAAAGCAACGGAAGGAAGAAAAAAATACCGATGACCGACATCACCAGTCCGCCGATCGTACCTGCTGCCAACGGAAACCAGAAACCTTCCTTTTCGGTACCTACCATGAATGGAATAAATCCTAACACGGTAGATATCACAGTCAGGAAAATCGGAACAATCTTCGCATTCCAAGCCTTCACATAAGCATAATATCGGGACATGTGCGGGAAGCGCCGGCAAATGCCATTGTATTCGTTCAGGATGTAGATACTCGCATTGACCGTAATGCCACACAACAATACAAATGAGGCAAATCCTCCCTGATCGAAGTTCAGCTGGAACCAATAGAACGTCAGGAAAACGCCGATGTACGAAACCGGTATGATGAATATAATGGCCAGCGGTTGCTTCAGCGAGTTAAACAGGATGCTGGTCGTACAGAAAATGATGGATATCACGATGAGCAGAAGCAAGTACTGCTTGTTGATGCCTCCGCCCCACCCCCATGTCTGGCGCTCCGACTCGGCCGTATACCCCATCGGGAGCAGCTTCTTGATGGCTTCCAGATCGCGCTCCTGCACCCGGTTGCCCATTTCGTACGAACCGATATATTCGTATTGCAGACACAGGCGGTACTGCTGGTTCTCCTTCGCAATGTTCTGGGGCATCTGTCCTTTCTCCACCACAGACAGGTCGGACAGCTTATACTGCTTGTCGGCCGAATAGCCGTAAGGATAGTACTGCATGGCCCAACTGTCGTACTCGCCCGACTGCCTGGAGGACAGATTCAACCGTTCCGAACCATTCTCGGTAGGAACCGTTCCCACCGATATGTTTTTACTGAAAATAGGTTCCACGGCATTGAACAGCATGCTTGCATTGACTCCTTCCTCTGCCATGCGCTGCTTGTCCAAATCGAAATAGAACTCCTGGTAATCGTCCTTCCACCACGAAAACTCCGAGTTGATGGTGACTTCCTTTATACGCCGGTGGGTCAGCAAGGTGTCTTTCAGCGCTTCGGCCCATTTGTACAGCTCGTCGTAATTGTATCCGTACATGCGGATGCGGTACGAACCGGCACTTTCGCGCACGTCGTTGCTGAAGCCCTGATCCTGCAGACCGTAAACGCTCCAACTGCCTCCACCCAGCTCCAGTGCTTTCGAGATGATGCCCGCTTTCAGCGTATAGGGGAAACCGCTTTTTTCTGCTTCCTTCTTGAAATAAACGTTGATGCTGGCCCGGCGGGCATTGTAAACATTGGTCTGGAACTGTCTGATTTCGCTGAACTGCGTCAGATAGGTTTCCATCCGCTTCACCAGCGTGTTCATCTGCTCCAGCGTGCTGCCGTTGGGCAGATTGGCATTGGCGGTCAGCACCACTTCCTCGTTGCGGGTAAAGTAACTGCCTTCGTACACCTTCTCCACAAACAGCCGCCAACTGCCTCCCAAGACTTTGTCCACGATGGGTTTCACCGATTCCTTGTATGTGGTAGAGCCTAACGTCTTGTTATACAAGTCCGGCCACGTGCCTTCGCCCTCCAGCTTTTCGGGCAACAGGAAGACCGGCAACCCGAATGCCAGCACCAGCACTACGGCTACCGCCCAGCGCCAGCGTTGCAGAAACTTGATCTGACGGATGTAGTAATGAGAGAACCAGACCGCACACCGCTTTGCGCTGAACGTCCGGTGCCATTTGTCTGCCATCCGCTGACGCCAGCGTTGCAGGAACAGCAACCGGCGTTTCTTCGTTGACGGCTGATAGGTCAGTCCCGTCTTTTCGATCATGGCCGGTACGAAGAACAGGGCCACGAACAGCGAAACGGCCAGATTGATAATGACCACTGCCGCAAAGTCTTGCAGATTCAGCCGGATACGTTCGTCCAGGAAGAAGACAATGACCAGGGCTCCCATCGTCGTCAGCGTGGCTGCCAGCACCGACATGAACGCCTTCAGATTGCGGCGGTGCAGAATGTGGTCGGTCATCACAATGGTACTGTCTATCACCAGATTCAGCGAAATGGTGATACCGGCCAGCGAGTAAAGCTGCATCTCCAGTCCGAACAAGTAATAGAAAATGATGGCCACCGCTATGTTGATAAACAGACTGCTGACAATCAGCAACAGATACTTACCTTTCCGTGTGATGAGCCATACGAAGACAAACAGGATGAGCACCGTCAGACCGGTCCGCAGATAGATTTTATTCATCTCCGCATGTATGTATTCGGTAGCATCGTATCCGATATGCACTTCATATCCGGCGGGCAATACCTGCTGTATGCTTTCCATTTCCTGTTCCACCAGTTTGCTCAGTTCCAGCTGGTTGGCCGTTTCCTCGGCTGTGACGGACAGGTAGATGGAGTTCAGTCCGTTGATGCGGTAATAGCTTTGAGGCTCTTCTTCGGTGTGGACGACGCTGACCAGCTGGTCCAGCCGGAACAGTCTTCCGTTGGAGGCCGTCACCGTAATGGTAGTCGGGTCGAAGCCGAAATCGGTCTTTTCCGGGACCAGCGCCAGTCTGATCCACTGCTTGCCGCCGCGTCCGTTGTCCACGTTGTGCGTGCCCAGGAACTCTTTCCGGTACGCCTGCTGAATGGCAGCCTGAATATCGTACGGGCTGATTCCCAGCGTACGCAGCTTTTCGCTGTCGTACTCCAGCCTCCACTCCATCGGGGTGGCTCCGCTTACGTCCACCTTGTACACGCCCGGCAAGGCGGCCAGACGGGGCTTGATGTGTTCCTCGGCGTATTGCTGAATCCAGATGGGGGAAGAAGGCGCATTCAACGTGAACGAAATAAACGGACGGTTGGCATCGTCTTCGGGCATCCGCATCTGGATGTACGGATAGCTTACCCCATCCGGCAGTCCCGACCAGGCCTGCCTCACCACGGTAGAGGCTTCGAAGCGTACCACGTCGATGTCGGCATGTTTGTCCAAATCGACATCAATTCTTCCCCATCCGTTTCCCGAAGTCGAATTCAGGTTCCTGACTCCCCGGATGCGTGCCAGCATGGCTTCCAACTTACTTGTCACTTCCATCTCGACCACCCGCGACGAAGCTCCCGGCATGTTGAAGCCGACACTGAAGCCCGGCAAGGCACGCGACGGATTCAGCTTGACAGGCAGCAACGGCACTAATGCCAGCCCCACCAGCGCAAGGCAGATAAAGGAAACGATGACTGTAAAAGAAGAATGTCTCATTAGTGACTTATTAATTTAAGTTTCGGCTTTACTATCTACAATTCCCGGCGGCTTTTCACGCAATTCCCGCCGGCTTTTCACGCAAAATCCGCCGGCTTTTCCCCGAAAACCCCTCGGCTTTCCAACGGAAACTCCCCGGCTTTTGCCTGAGTCGCATTCACCTCCCGCGGTGCGGAAGGCGGACGCCTGTTCTACGGCTGTCAATTGTCATAATCGAACTTTTCCGACAGCGAGAAGCCCGACATGAAGTCGTGCAACGTCAGTTTACGTATCTTGTAGTAGTTCAGCCAGTAATTCTTTAAGGCCGATATGTAGTTGCGTTGCGCCTCCTGCTGACGGTTCAGCGACAGGGTAAGGCTGTTGATGTCTGCCTTACCGATGATGAACCGCTGACGCGTCTCTTCGTAAGCCAGTATGGCCAGGTCGAGTGCCTCTTCCGCACTGCTTACCAGGCTTTGCTGTATGTTGAAGTCGCTGACCGTCATCACCACTTCTTCCTCGATGCTTGCTTCGCTCTGACGTGCTGAAGTCCTTACCACATTCAGGTTGTTGCGAGCCATGTTGTATTTGCCTTTCCTCACGCCCCAGTCCACCAGCGGGATGCTGACGCTGACCGACACCATCTCCTGCTGCATAGGCCGTCGGTATGCCTCGCCAAACTGTTCGGCCACCTGGTTGAAACCGATGCTGGCATTGATGCTGGCGTTGAAGCGCGACTCCTTCTTGGTGCGGTCCACATTCTGCTCGGCCTCCAGTATGTTCTGCTTCAGTTCCAGGAAATCCGGATTGTTGGTGCGGGCGGCGGCCAGAGCCTCATCCACCGGCACAACCAGCGAACGCGGCGTACCGGGCAGCTCCAGCCGTATCTGGGTGTTCTTCTCCATATTGAGGAACGAAGCCAGCGCAAACATGGCACGCTTCAGTGAACTGGCCGCATTCTGCAAGGTGTTGTGGGCATTCACCACGTCGAGCTTCAAGGTCAGCAGGTCGGCACGGCTGATGGACGCTATCTTCAGGCGTTGCATGCCGATGCTGTACAGCGTATCTGTCGAAGCCACGTTGTCCTTGGCCAAGTCGTATTCTGCCTGTGCCATGGCCAGGTCGAAGAAGTAGGTGGTGGCCAGCTCGGACACCTGTTCGGCGTTGTAAATGTATTCTTTCTTCACCTTCTCGTACTTCAGAGGCTCTATCTTGCGTTCCCAGCGGAAGGCATTGTAACCCACCAGGCTCTGCGAGTATCCCAACCGGATAGGCACGCTGGTATACTGCGTATATTGGTTGGACCCGAAGCTACGCATGAAGCCCAGTTCCGTGTCGATGTAGAAGGTACCGCCCGTCAGGTCCAGATTCTGCCGGATGGCCAGGTTGCCATACGCGTAAAACGACTGCTGGCTGCGATAGATGTCCAGGTCCTGTTCCGAGTCGTACCGGCGTGTAATGTCGCGGTTATACTGGGCGGGCGTCATGTTCAGCGTCAGGCTGGGCAGGCGGTTGGCCTTGTACGTGCGATACTCCCAGTAGCCTGCCAGATACATGTTCTGCGTGCGGAAAGCTTCCAGCGAACTGTCGTTGGCCAGTCTGATGGTTTTCTCCAGATCCAATACCACCAGTTGCTGGGCTTCGGTTTGCACGGCCGGCAGGCAGATGCCGAGCCCCCATCCTATCAGAAAAATAAGTTTTTTCATCTGTTTGTTCGAATTAATCTCCTCAATACAGAGTCAGCACGATGCTGTCTCACTCTTTACCTTTCGTTCACTTTTTCTATATATGTACCAATATATCAGCGGAATAATAAACAGACTGACTAACGTGCCTATCAGCATGGCTCCGATCATGGCGATGGAAAGCGGCTTTTGCAGCTCCGAGCCCATGTCGAACGAGAACAGCAAGGGCACCATGGCAAATATGGTGGTCAGCGAAGTCATCACAATGGGACGCAAACGCCTGCGGCCTGCCTCGTGTATGGCCTCCAGCAGCGGCATCCCGCCCTTACGCAGCTCGTTGATGGCATCCAGCTTCAGGATGGAGTCGTTGATGATGATACCGCAGGTCACTATCAGTCCGATGGCCGACATCAGGTTCAGCGTATGCCCGCATACCCACAGCAGCACCAGCGAGAAGGCGACATCGACCGGAATCTCGAACAGCACGATGAGCGGTTGCAGGAAACTTTCGAACTGTGCCGCCAGGATGAAATACATCAGTAGGATGGAAACGAACAGGATAACGACCAGCTCGTCCAGCATCTTCTGGTTCGAGAAGAAGCTTCCGCTGAACACGGTGTCCCACTCGTCCGAAGCCTCGGTCACCTTGTCCACCCCAGCCATCAGCTCGGGCGCATCTTCCACGTCGTAGAAGCGGAAGGGAATGTATTCCCCGCTCTTTCCGGCAGTGATGGTCTTCAGGTCTTCACCTGCCGTCACTTTCACCAGCATCGAAAGGGGGACGTACTCTACCTGCCCCAGTCCGTCGGGGCGTGTCTGTATCAGGGTGTTCTGCAGAATCTCGTTGACCGTCTGCTCCTCGCCCACGATGCTGACGGGCAAATACTGCTGATAAGAGTGGAGCATGGCCACGCTGTTCTCCTTGAAAGCTGTTTTCAGGGTCCGGTACAGTTCGTCGTAAGCCACGTTGTAGAGCAGCAGACGTTCTTGCAGAATACTGATGTTCAGCTGGTTTTCGAATGCGATGCCCACAGGAGGATTACCGGTAGTCTTTGCCAGCTGCTTTTCCAACTCGCGCAACTTTTCCGCTTCGGGAGTCCGTTCCTTGCTCCGGGCATACAGTTCGGCTACGACATCGGCCTCGCCGGTGACAAACAGTTTCTCGAACACCGTCTCGGGAGGCGAAAACGAAATGACCGCATACGGATAGTGCTCGGCCACATAGGCATAGACCGCTTTCTGCAACGGAGCGATTTCTTCGGGCTTCTCTGTCTTGAAGTACAGTTCCGCTTCCGACGACGAAAGGGGGCGGTCGCGTTCCAGCAGGTAGTCCTGCTGACCGATGGCTGCGGTGCGTTCCACCGTCTTTCCGGCAAAATGCTCCAGCAGACGGTCCACCCTGTCGCGGTTTTCATCCACGTGGATGTTCTCGTTCCACTCGACGCGTGCCAGCAGCTCGTTCTGATCGACGGCCGGCATCCGCTCTTTGTCGATGAAGCGGAACATGAACACGCAAAGGGGGATGGAGACTGCACAGAACAACAGGCTGACTGCCTTATGCCGGAATACCCAGTCGACTCCGGCATCGTAGAAGCGATCCATGGTATGCTCCTTCAGCGGATTGGGGATGCGAACCCGGCTGAGCCACGACTTCTGGTGCAGCTTTGTCCCATAAGCCAGCGAATAGAGAACGGGCAGCAACAGGATGCCCGTGAAATAGGACACAAGCAAACCTGCCGTTACGGCAAACGCCTGATCGTAGAACAGGGCACCGGCAATGCCGCTCATGAATATCAGCGGGACGAACACCGCCACCGTCGTCAGCGACGAACTCAGCATGGGCGTGATGACTTCACTGGCTCCGGCGATGCAGGCACGGTGCAGGGTAAAGCCCCGCTCGCGGTACTGCGAGATGTTTTCGGTGACAATGATGCTGTTGTCCACCATCATACCCTGCGCCAGTATCAGTCCGGACAGCGAAATGATGTTGAGCGACATGTTGAACAGGTAGAAGACCAGAAAGCAGACTATCAGCGACACCACCATACTCAGCCCGATGATGAGCGGCGAACGCACGTCGCCCAGGAACAATACCGCCACAATGCAGATGAACAGGAAACCCAATGACAGGTTCTGTTGCAGGTTGTCGATGGTGTAGTCCAGCAGTTCCGTCTGGTTGCGGCTGATGCTGAAGTCGATTTCGGGATAAACCCAACGGAAATAATTCATCACACCGTTCACCGCTTCCTTCATCTTGTCCATATTCTCGTCGGCCTGCTTGATGACAGCCAGCGTCACGGCGCGCTTGCCGTTGCTGACCGACAGTCCACGCTCATCGACCGGCACAATGCCTACCTGGCAGAAGTCGCCCAATCGGACAATGCGGTCGCCCTTACGCAGCAGGATGTTTCTGACGTCTTCCTCCGTACGCAGCAGGGTCGAGAACTTGATGCTGTATTCGTAATATCCGTCGCGCACGCTCATGCTGCCCGGCTCTACGTTGTTCTGCGACAAGGCGCTCTCGATGTCGCCTATCGTCAGTCCCAGCACAGCCAGCTTGGCCGGATCGGGAACAATGCTCACTTCTTTCTCTACCAGTCCGGTCACGTCGACCATCGCCACTTCGGGCAGCTGTTCGATGCGTCTTCTGATTACGTTTTCGGCAAACTCGCACAAATCCAGAAAGCGGTCGTCGGCCTGCATGTTTCCGATGCTGTCGTCCTTCAACGTCAGGTTCAGGTAGAAAACGGGGATGTCCGTCGCGCTTGCCTTCACCACCTTGGGCCGGTCCGTATCCTTCGGCAGATAGTTCATGGCGGCGTCTATCTTCTCGTTCACCTCGATGAAAGCCAGGTCGGTATTGGTGCCGTAGTCGAAGCTCAGCCGGATGATGCCGGCACCGTCTCGGGTCTCGCTGCTCATGTCCCTCAGTTTCGAGACTTGCACCAACTGTTGGCGCAGGGGCCTTACCACCGTGTTCTCCAGTTCGCGCGCCGAAGTGTTGGCCACCGACACCTGCACGGTAATTTCGGGTATGGCGATGTCGGGCAGCAACGACACGGGCAAAGTAGAATAAGTCACCAGCCCCACGATGAAGCATGCCGCGAATGCCATCAGCACGGCAATGGGCCGCTGTATCAAGAACTTTATCATAACCCTCTCTGTCTTGTCCTGTTGTTACTACTTTGTTTCCTCTACTACGGTGACGGGCGCTTCATGGGCCAAATTCACGTTGCCGGTGGCTATCACCAGGTCGCCTTCTTTTATCTCTTCCCCCACGAGCGTATAGCTGTCCGAGTTCTCAAGCTGTGTCTGCACATAGTTCCATATCGCCATATCGTTCTTCAGCGTAAACACCACCTGCTTGCCCGAGCGCAGCACCAGCGCACTCTTCGGTATCACCAACTGGTCGGGCAGTTCGCGGCGTACCTTCACCCGCACGTTCATTCCGCTGAACAGTTCGCCGCGGCTTGCCACCGTTGCTTTCACGTTCACCATGCCTTTTTCATCTACCAGGGGATTGATTTCCGAGATGCGTCCTTCGTATTTGGCTCCGGGATTGGCATAAGGCGACACCGTCACCTTATCGCCCTGCTTGATCAGGGGCAATTCATTTTCCAGCACCGTAAAGTCTACTTCCATCCGGTTGGAACCGATCACCGTACAGAAGGCATCGGCAGTCGACACCCTGTTATAAGGCTTTGCAAAAAGATTGGCCACCACCCCGTCGAAAGGTGCCCGCAGCGTAGCATGTTCTTCTTCGTAGCGTGCTATTTCGTATTGATAAAGAGCCTGGTCGTAGCCGCTTTTCACCTTGGCCAACCGCATGACGTCGGCGGGCACACTGGCCGTATCGCCTACAGCATATCCCTGCCCTATCAGTACGTCCTGCAATTCCAGTTTGGCTTTTGCCAGCGCGTCAGTTGCCTGAGCCGTCTTATTCTGCAGAAGGAAAGGGTCCAGTTCGGCCAGTGGCTGATTCTTTTTCACACGTGTTCCGTTTTTCACATATATTTTTGCCACCACTCCTCCGGTTTCGAAATTCAGGGCTGCTTCTTCTGCCGCTTTCATTTTGCCGTTGCTCACCAGTTCATGATAGAAGGTCTGTCGTTTCAGAGGCACCACCGTCACTTCAGTTTTCTTGTCCGGCAGCACGGTATTCACTCCCTCTTCTTCCACCGTTTTTTCCTTACCGGCTTCCGAACACGCTCCCAACAGGAAAGGGAGCATTCCACAAAATACGCAAGTGTAAAAAAGTATTTTCATCGTATTCTTATAGTTATTTGTTTTCAATGGTATTATTATCTTGTTTTCACATGTATACTTTTCCTGTTCCACTTAAGGATTTCCAAAAGTATGCAAAGGATTCGAGCTTTGCAAACAGATCTGACTGACAAAAACTGACAACCCTTATATCCAGCAGATTACGCCTATAAATAGCACAACATTGAAACGTTTCCGAACGATTTTGTAATGCCGGTGAACGATTTTATACACTATTTCAGACGTATGTATCCATTCCTGAAGGCGATTCAAAGCCCCATCCACACCCCAAATCAACTCGCTTCCGCCGGTGAAGGCACAAAGTCCGAACGATGTAGAATGAGCAAAATTTATCATTATAAGCGTTCGTCGTCAGGACCGTTTCCTATCTGCCCGAAAGAGAAATAATGCCTACTGTCCGAAAGATCCCACAATGTAAAGCAAGGTTCCATCTTATCATTCTGCAACAGGATAACAGGACGCCAAGAGGAAAAGGCATAATACCACCCCATAAATCTCCTTCATACAGTTCATGTTTGATATTATCATTTATTTAAGTTTCGCAAATGCCCAACTTATTAGTTGACAAGGCTTCAGTTAACAAGTCTACTAGGCTGGAACTCAACTATTTGATAAACAGCCGTTTGAAACAGCTCGCTACAAACACCTTGTCAACTCATCAACTTGCTACTCGTTACTCGTCAACTGCAACTTGAGCTTGCAAATTGAAAATCGACGAAGTCAAAGTTGAGCTATACACCCCGTCATCCCGAGCGTTGCGTTTTAATGGCAACTCTCCTATTTTGACAGCCTCAAATGTAACAGATTTCTTTTTACTGGAATACGGTAAAAACGACTTCTTATACGACAAAAACGACTTTTGTTTCCTCATTTCGTTCCTAAGCCCTACGCTTCTGACATTCATAAGTACCTATCCGGCAGCAAGAGAGAGAACAAGAGACACCTATAATACCCGGATGTCATGCCAAGAAAAAAGAACAGCCGGCTACAGGATATAAGCAGACAAATCGGAAGAGAGTGCAACTCTTCGCACCGCTTCTATCCCGCAGCCGGCTATCATTTATACCGGACAACGTAAAAGAGAAACTTTATTCCTCTTCGGCAAACATCGGATCCCAGGCAGGCAACTTGATCGGCTCCTGACGGAAAAGCTTCATCACCTTTTCGGGCACATACTTCGTCTCGACTACCAGACGGAACATATATTCGTCAAACCAGCGGTCGGTCATGATGAGGTGTCCTTGCCAGCCGCTCGACGCTCCCCAGCTGTTCTCCACCAACCACTTCACGGGCTTGCCGTCCTTGTCAAGGTCGACACCGGCCAGGGTCATGGCGTGGCTCGATCCGCTGGAGAAGGTGGCGATGCGCTGCTTCTTGTCCATGCCGAAGGTAACTCCCATCAGCGAAGCATAGTCGTAATTGTTCACGTCCAGCAGGCCGCGCTCGGAGTTGAGTTGCTGACCCACGTCGCACGAGAAGTACATCATCGTACTGTCCTTCAGCGAAGCGATGGCCATCTGCTTGATATCTTCAATAGGCAGGTTGACGTACGTCCAGTTGTGTCCGTCGTAACGGTGGCGGTCGTAGTCTATCTCGTAAGTCTTATAGTATTCGCGCGTAGGATCGTTCATCAGCATCACGTAGTCGGTCAGCAGCTTGGTATCGCCATACTTCTGGAGGAAGGTCATCGGCGTGTGGTGTTCCGTTTCTACCGGATTGCCCTTGGCGTCCTTGCGCACATAGTCGAACTCGGCAGGCGGCATGCCCAGGTTGAGCACCAGCATGCGGTAGACAGTACCCAGCATGGCGGTCTTCTCCCGCTCCAGCTCGTCGGCCTTGGCACCACGTGCCACCATGTCACGCAGTTGCAGGCCATATTCCTTCAGCTTCAGGCTGATGAGCGATGCCATACGCGAGGTGTTCGAACTGCTGTTTGTCTCGGGCATGGCCTCGGCAGGCACCAGTCCGTACTTCGACACGATGTCGGCCACTCCCGTAAACGTACCGCCGTCGCTCAGCGGATGCTTGAAGAGCCACTCCACCGTCTGGTCGCTCATGGGCAGCTTGCCGGTGTCGATAACGCCTTGCAGGAAGAGGTTCGACTTCTCCAGCTGATCCCAGAAGAAAGGATAAACTTCGGAAAACTCGAACGACGGAAAGCCGAAACGCGCCATCGTCTTGGCACGCATCACGTTCAGCCCCGTAAACAGCCAGCAACGACCGGACGACTTCTGGTCGGTGATGCCGCTGGACTTGACACGAACCGAGAAGTGTGTGTCCATACCTTTCATATTCTCCTGGTTCAGGGCCAGACGACGGATATCGTTGTTGCCGATGGCATTGCGTAGTGCCTTGTCGGCAGGTGTCCCCTGATAACTTTGACGAATCTGTTCGAGCATAGAAGGACTGATTCCTCCTTCACCGCCTCCCTGCGCACTGGCCGAAAGAAAAGCCGTCGTGGCGAGAACAAATACAGATAACAAATGTTTTTTCATAACGATCGAAACAGTTTTTATTGTTGATAAAATATGATGATTAATGGTGAATGGTCAATGATTAATGGTGAATGGTTAATGGTCAATGGTGAATAGCCTAAGAAATTCTTCATTCTTCATTCTTCATTCTTCATTTATTTTATTCTTCATTCTTCATTCTTAATTCTTCATTCTTCATTTTTCTCCATTCTTCATTTATCAAAATCCCTCCCAAGCTGACAAATATAACACCTTTTTTGAAAAATTTAGTATTGTCTTTAGAATAATTGTCCATTTATAAGGAAACTGATTCAAATAAAATAGTTTTCTTTGCACCCTCATTCGTACGATATGAAGAAATTTATCCTGAGCTTGATAGCCCTGCTGGCACTGACCAGCCTTTTGCCTGCACAAGAAGTGCAGACAGACTCTGTAAAGACCGAAGACAGCCACGCACTGACCCGTAAAGAACTGCATAAGCAAAAAGTGGCGCGACGCAATCTGCACTACAACATTCTGGGCGGTCCCAGCTATACCCCCGACTTTGGAGCCGTATTGGGAGGAAGCGCATTGCTGACTTTCCGCATGAACCCCAGCGACACCACCCAGCGACGTTCAGTAGTCCCCATGGCACTTGCCTTCATGTTCAACGGCGGCATCAACCTCTTTTCCAAGCCACAGCTCTTCTTCAAGGGCGACCGTTTCCGCATCTTCGGTAAGTTCTCGTACAAGAATACGCAGGAGAATTTCTACGGCTTAGGCTATACCACCAACCGCGACTATGTGCGTAGCGACACCACCAGCCAGTACCGTTACAGCGGCATACAGGTGAATCCGTGGTTCCTCTTCCGTCTGGGTGAAAGCAACTTCTTTGCCGGACCGCAGATCGACATCAATTACGACCACCTGACCGATCCAGCCAAACACCTCGTCAACGAGCCTACCTACCGGGCAGCCGGCGGAACCGACAAGGGCTATAAACAGCTCAGCTCGGGTATCGGCTTCCTGCTGACCTACGACAGCCGCGACGTACCTGCCAATGCCTACACCGGCCTTTATCTGGACGTACGTGGCATGGCCTACTCGAAAATCATCGGAAGCGACCAGAACTTCTACCGGCTGGAGATAGACTACCGCCAGTACAAGCCTCTGGGCAACCGGAAAGTGCTGGCCTGGACCGTACAGACCAAAAACGTATTCGGCAACGTGCCCCTTACGCAATATGCCCTGACCGGTACTCCTTTCGACCTGCGCGGCTACTACATGGGACAATACCGCGACTATTCATCGCACGTCGTACTGGCCGAATACCGCCAGATGATCAACACCGACCAAAGCAACTGGTTCAAACGCGTCCTGCATCGGCTGGGATTCGTGGCATGGACCGGATGCGGCTTCATGGGTCCTACGATGGGCAAAATAGAAGGTGTCCTTCCCAATTACGGCGTCGGACTGCGCATCGAAGTACAGCCCCGTATGAACGTACGCCTGGATCTCGGGAAGAACACCGTCAACAATCAGACTCTCTTCTATTTCAATATGACGGAAGCCTTCTGATTTGAAGGAGAATGAAGAACTTATTAAATGGAGAATTGATAATGGATAATTGAGAATGAGTTTGCGCGTGTTCATTCTTCATTATCCATTATCCATTCTCAATTCTCAATTATCTTAGGTATCGGCTTTAACTTCTATAACTTCTATAACTCCTAAGGACAATCTCCTTACGCCGGTTCCTCCCCGCGCTCGATATAAGCCAGCACGTCACCTTTCTTCACATAGCTGCCCTGCTTGGCACATACCTCGATGATGCGTCCGCTGAAGTTGGCCGTCACCTTGTCGTGCGTTCCCCACGGCGTGGTGATGTAGCAGAAGGTATCGTCGGGCTCGTACTTGTGACCGGGCTCGGGTGACATGGACGGGTTGGTCACATCTATTTCCCAAATCACCGTTCCCTTCGCCGGTGCCGTGATAGGCTCTGCCTTGGCACGCTTCAGTTTCTTCACATCTTCGTCCGAGAAGCCCTTGCCCAGCAAGGCCGATTCCTTGGCACGCTGCAGGTCGGTCTCGAAACGTTTGCGGGCCACGCCCGACTTATAGTCGCGATACTGGCGGTCGTGCATAGCCAGCTCGAACAGTTCTTCTTCGTCTTCGCCCACGTCCCAGCCGTTCTCCTTCATCTCCTTGCGGTACTCGTCCAACTGGTCGGGATAGTACGATTGCGGATCGGCATCGGTAAACTCGTAGTTGTTCTTCCGGGCCAGTTCCACGATTTCCGGATCCAGCTTGCCCGGCAGACGTCCGCTCTTGCCCAAAATCATGCCCCACGTGTTGTTGTCGATCATCGTCCAGCGCTCTTCGCCCTTCACCTGCGACATGACATTCATCAGTGCCACATTCTTCACATACTGGCTGAAGGGGGTCACCAATGGCGGATAACCCAGCTTGGGCCATACGTATTCCACCTCGTCGAACAGCATCACCAGCAGGTCGTCGATGCTCAGTTCCGGTTCGCCCTTACCTTTCAGTATCAGGTTGATGCCGGCATGCACGCCTTTCAGGTCGGCCATCATCGAGCCCATCATTCCGCCCGGCAGTCCGCACTTCAGCAGTAGCGACGACATGTGCTTGTTGCTTGGGTCCATGAAGTAGCCCAGGAAGTCGTCGATGAACTCCTGCGTCAGCGAGCGGGCTTTCATGTAAGCCTTCATGTTGATGTCGGGCACCTGGAATCCCTTGTCGCGCAGCATGGCCTGCACCGAGATAACGTCGGGATGCACCTTTCCCCACGACATGGGTTCCATCGCCACGTCGATGATGTCGGCCCCGTTCTCGCACACTTCCAGGATGGAGGCCATCGACAGTCCCGGACCGCTATGGCCGTGATACTGGATGATGATATCCGGATGTTTATCCTTGATGGCTTTTGTCAAACGTCCCAGCATGCCCGGACGTCCGATGCCTGCCATGTCCTTCAGACAGATTTCGGGAGCACCCGCCTCGATCAGCTGGTCGGCAATGGCCGCGTAATATTCCACGGTATGTACGGGCGAATGGGTAATGCAAAGCGTAGCCTGGGGAATCATGCCTGCCTCAAGCGCATACTTGATGGAAGGGATGATGTTGCGCGTTTCGTTCAGTCCGCAGAAGATACGGGTGATGTCCACCCCCTGGGCATGCTTCACCTTATACATCAGCCGGCGTACGTCGGCCGGCACCGGATACATGCGCAGTGCATTCAGTCCGCGGTCCAGCATGTGGGTCTGTATGCCTGCCTCCCTGAAAGGTTTGGTAAAGGCACGCACGGCCTTATTCGGATTCTCACCATAAAGCAGGTTCACCTGTTCGAAAGCGCCGCCATTGGTCTCAACGCGGGCAAAGCATCCCATTTCTATAATTACCGGAGCAATGCGGACCAACTGGTCCACCCGTGGCTGGTACTTTCCGGACGATTGCCACATGTCACGATAGACAAGACTGAATTTAATCTCCTTTTTCATAACGGTAGGGGAATTAAAGGTATTATTTGTTCGGTTAACTTAACATAGACAAATATAGCAGATAATTCTGACATATCGACAATAAAAGAGCAGATTTCTTTCACCCAAAAGATATGTTATATATCATATTGTCAGAATCGGCTTCATTCTTCATTCCCCTTTCCGATATGCATTCCTTATTTTTTCCGAAAAAATCGTAAAACATCTGTGATTTTTTTATAGTTTTGCCTACATACAAGTAAACAGCCTTACGGCTTTTAGTTTTTGAGTTCTTGAGTTTTTTAGTTTTTAAGCTGAGGAATACGAAAACTTATGAGCCTATAAACTCTATCAGTTTTTGAGTTTTTTAGTTTTTAAGTTGGGGGAATACAAACCCAAAAGAACGAAGAACTCAAAAACTTAAAAGCCCAATAACCGAGAAACTCAAGAACTTAAGAACTCAAAAACTCAGAAACTTAAAAACCCAAAACTAAATAACTTACTTTATGAAATCATTGAAATTGCAGTCGATTCTTCTGCTGGCTTTCGCATTGCTTGCCCTGCCCTCCTTCGGACAAGGGCTGAAAGCCTTCAAACTGAAGAACGGTCTTTCCGTATATATATGGGAAGACAACACCAAGTCCGACGTGTATGGTATCGTAGCCTGCCGCACCGGTTCGGTCAACGACCCGGCCGAGTACACCGGTCTGGCCCACTATCTGGAGCACGTCATGTTCAAAGGTACCGACAAGATCGGCGCCCTGGACTGGGAAAAGGAAAAGCCCATCTACGAACAGATCATCGCCAAGTACGATGAAATGGCCGAAGAGACCGACCCGCTGAAGAAAGAAGCCATCGGAAAAGA
Source organism: Bacteroides ndongoniae (assembly GCF_900108345.1). Taxonomy (GTDB): domain Bacteria; phylum Bacteroidota; class Bacteroidia; order Bacteroidales; family Bacteroidaceae; genus Bacteroides; species Bacteroides ndongoniae. The sequence goes on from NZ_FNVV01000014.1 coordinate 816,954, forward strand.
GATCAACGACCTGACCGTGGAAGAAGGCAAGATCAGCGTTTCCAACGAGTTTATGAACCTCATCGAGAGCATGGGTGGAAAAGGCCTGAACGCAGGTACCAGCTACGACGTCACCTACTACCACAACTCGTTCCCCCCGTACCAGATCAACAAATGGCTCGAAATCTATTCGCAACGCCTCATCAACCCCGTATTCCGCCTGTTCCAGACCGAGCTGGAAAGTGTGTACGAGGAATATAATATGTATCAGGACGACCCCGGAAGCGTACAACGCGAGTTTATATCGAGCAAGGCATTCGAGGGACATCCCTATGCGCGCCCCATCATCGGCCTGCCCGAACACCTGAAGAACCCGCGCCTGAGCAAGCTCATCGAGTTCTACAACAACTGGTACACCCCCGAAAACATGGTACTGATTCTGGTGGGCAACGTCAACGCACAGCAGATCAGCGGACGCATCAACGCCACCTTCGGACGCCTGCCCAAACGCCCCACGCCCGAACGCAAGACCTACCCCGACCTCGACATCAAGGGACGCAAGCAGTACACCGCCAAGGTGGGCTACTACCCCATGGTATGCCTGGCCTATAAGGGCGTGCCCTCGGGACATCCCGACGAGAAACCGCTGGAGATAGCCATGTCGCTGCTGCACAACAGCAGCAACACCGGCACGCTGGACAAGCTGACCCTGGACGGCGAACTGACCAGCTGCGGAGCCTCAACCGACTTCCGCCGCGAGCAGGGACGCAACATGGTGTATGCCATCCCCCTGTACGACGAGAACCAGCGCCGCTTCGAGTCGAACAAGAGTGCCGAGAAGAAAGCCCTGAAAGCCATCGAGCAGATTGCCAACGGCGAATTTGAAGACTGGCAGATCGAAGCCATCAAGGCCAACATGTGCCGCGACTTCGACCTGACCATGGAGTCGAACACCAACAAGGCCATGATACTGATGCAGGCCTTCATCAACGAAGAAGATCTGGGCAAAGTGCTCAGCTACAAGGACGAAATCATGGCCATCACCACCGAAGACATCAAGCGCGTGGCCAAGCAATACCTGACCGGCAACTACCTGGCCCTTTACATCGAAAAGGGCAAGACCGGCAACAGCGGAAAAATCAAGAAGCCCGGCTACAAGCCCATCGAGCCGCCCGTAGGCAAGCAGTCGCTCTACGCCCTGCAGTTCAAGAGCATGCCCATCGGACATGTCGAGGAAAAGTTCATCGACTTTACCGACGTGCAGGTCAAGAAGCTGAACGACCGCTCGAAGATGTACTATTCGGTCAATCCCGAAAACAACGTGTTCAGCCTCACCCTGCGATACGGCGTGGGCGAACGCGAGTTCCCCAAGCTGGGCATTGCCGCACAGCTGATGAACGATGCCGGCGTGATGGGTGCCTACCAGCCCCAGCAGCTGAAGGAAGAGCTGAGCAAGCTGAACGCCACCTGCAGCGTAAGCGCCAGCGACAACTACCTGTACATCACCATGGAGGGCTACGAAGCAACCTTGCCGCAAGCCTGCCAGCTGCTGTCGCGCCAGATCCTGATGCCGCAGCTGGACGAAAAGCAGCTGGCACGTATCAAAGGCTCGCTTCTGGGCGCACGCCAGCAGCGTAAGGAGAATGTGAACACCCTGTCGTCTGCCCTGATGCAGTACATGATCTATCAGGACAAGTCGAGCTTCATCGACGAACTGACCGATAAGGAAATCTACGAACTCTCCATCTCCGAGCTGACCGGCGACATCAACCGCGCCGCCAACTACGAGGCCGAAATCTTCTACTGCGGCACGATGCCTTTCGACAATGCTTACGACATCCTCAGCAAGAACCTGCCGCTGGTTGCCAACGAACGCCCATCGACCTCGCCGCAAGACAAGCCGCTGGCCTCTGTCACCGAGAATACGGTTTACTTCCTGCCCAACTCCGACGCCGAACAGGCACAGATCTGGTTCTTCATGCCATTGGGCCAGTACGACAAGAAAGATGACGTGCTGCGCGACGCCTTCAACCAGTACTTCTCCGGAGGTTTCAACGGACTGGTGATGAACGAAATCCGCGAAAAACGTTCCATGGCCTACTCGGCCGGAGCCTACATCGGCACGCCTGCCCTGCCCGGCAACCCGACTTATCTGTTTGGCAACATCGGCACACAGAACGACAAGGCCAACGACGCGCTGGACGTATTCATGGGTCTGGTGACCGACATGCCGAAGAATGCCGACCGCATCGACAACATCAAGAGCTACATGCGCCAGGAAGCGCTGACCACTCACCCGTCGTTCCGCAGCAAGGCCGAGACCCTCAACTCGCTGCAACGCGTCGGCTATAGCGAAGACCCTGCCAAGGAAAACCTGCCGAAAATCGATGCCCTGACCTTCGACGACATCGTGAAGTTCTACGAAGACAACATCAAGGGCAAGCCCTACTGCATCGGCATCATGGGCAACCCGAAGGACATCGACGTGAAGAAGTTGGAGAAATACGGCAAAGTTGTCCGACTGAACGACCGCAAGCTGTTCAACACGAAGGATACGCTGTTTTAATGAAGAATGAAATAAATGAAGAATGAAGAATGAGGAATGAAGAATTGGGTTTCTAATTCCCTTTAACTCCTAAAAATTCCTCATTCTTCATTGTCATGCTGAACGTAGTGAAGCATCTCACTTCAGCTGGCTGTCGAGATTCTTCGCTGTCGCTCAGAATGACAGATACATTCTTAATTCTTCATTCTTAATTTATTTGATTCAGGCACGGACCGCACGGAAAATACGGAGAAAAAAATAAATACTCCGCGAAAATCCGTGTAATCCGTGCCTGAACTGTTTTCTCTCCGCTCCTACCGCTTCTCCTCTTCCTCGCCCGCACCCGAAAGGATGGGCAGGCAAATCTTATACTTGACGGCCAGGATACGAGCCAGAAATACCGACACGCCGCCCACAATCTGGCAGATATACGCATCCAGACCCACCAGCTGGCAGAGGAAATAAACAGTACCGCCCACCACACAGGCCATCGCATAAATCTCCTTGCGGAAAATCAGCGGAATCTCGTTGATGAACACGTCGCGGAACACACCGCCTGCCGCACCCGTAATGCTGCCCATGATGATGGCCACCCAGAAGGGATAGCCCAGCAGGATGCTCTTCTCCACACCCACCACAGTGAACAGGGCCAGACCGATGCTGTCGAAAATGAAGAACGTGTTGTTCAGATGAATCAGATGCTTTCCGAACAGAATCACCCACAGCAGGGCCAGACCGGTACAGATCAGGTAAATGGGATCGGTCATCCAGCCGGGAGTGACGTCGAGCAACAAGTCGCGAATGGTACCTCCGCCAATGGCGGTCACAAAGCCTACAACGTATGCCCCGAACCAGTCGAACCGCTTGGCCGAAGCTAAACGGATGCCGCTGATGGCAAAGGCAAACGTACCTATAAAATCGAGAATCTGAACAAATGTTGGCATATCACATCAATTTTATCAGCAAAGTAACAAATAAATTCCCTAAGAAACCGTATTTTTGTCTCATCATTTTTTCATCTTGACTCAAATAATGAAAATAACAATCGTATCGGGCGCACGTCCCAACTTCATGAAGATAGCGCCCATCTGCCGTGCCATCGACGCGGCAAGGGAAAGCGGAAAGGACATTACCTACCGCATAGTATATACAGGCCCCGAAGCCGACAACAGCCTGGAAGCCTCGCTCTTCTCCGACCTGAACATGAGGAAGCCCGACGCCTGCCTGGGCGTAAGCGCGCAAGGACAGTCGGAAACGGCAGCCGCCATCATGCTGGCCTTCGAAAAAGAACTCGATGCCCACCCCGCACAGGTGATACTCGTGGTCGACGACCTGACAGCCACCATGAGCTGCGCCATCGTAGCCAAAAAGCGCGGACTGAAGGTGGCACACGTCATCGCCGGAACCCGCTCGTTCGACATGAACATGCCGCGCGAGGTGAACCGCACCATCGTCGACGCCATCTCCGACTACCTGTTCACTGCCGGCATGGTGGCCAACCGCAACCTGAACCAGGAAGGCATGATCCCCGAATACATCCACTACGTGGGCAACATCCTCATCGACAACATACGCTACAACCGCCACCGGCTGATACAGCCCCGCTGGTTCGACTCGCTGGGACTGAAGAAGGGCAACTACCTGCTGCTGACGCTCAACCGCCACGACCTGCTCGACAAAAAAGCCGTCGTACAGTCGCTGCTGCAGACCGTCATCGAAAAAGCCGACGGCATGCCCATCGTGGCTCCGCTGCACCCCTACGTGGAGAAGGCCGTCAAGGCACTCGACCTGCCCGCCGCCAACCTGCACATCCTGCCGCCCCAAAGCTACCTGCACTTCGGCTTCCTCATCAACCAGGCCAAAGGCATCGTCACCGACTCGGGCAACATCGCCGAAGAAGCCACCTTCCTCGACGTGCCCTGCATCACGCTGAACACCTACGCCGAACACCCCGAAACATGGCGCATCGGCACCAACGAGCTGGTGGGCGAAAACTCGTTTGCACTGGCTGCCGCCCTCGACAAGCTGCTGCACGGCGACTGGAAGCACACCACCCTGCCCGACCGCTGGGACGGACGCACCGCCGAACGCATCGTGCAGACACTGATCAATGGCGAAAAACTCTGACAGAAAGAAAAATGTCAGCCTGAATACCGGTAGTAAATAAAATATCTTCAACAGCGTTGAGATAATTCTTCACTGGTGTTCAGGCTGACAAATATAAAATTAATTCATCTATTTGTTATTGGGGAAATTTAATCTACATTCAATAGCAAAGTCTACACATCTTCGCATTGAATGATGTCTACTATTTGGAAATAAAAATCAGAAAATCATTCCGACTCAAGGATTGATTTTTATCTGTCACCTCCGCGGCTGGCTGACGGGCATCAGCGGCAGCCCCTTAGTTAGCATCACAGACTACAGAACAGCTTCACAAAGATGGGTACGCTCAAGTCGATCAGGATGCCATGAAAGATAGCTATCGGCATCATCTCCTTCCCCGAACAACGGGCAATGGAAGGCAGAAGGACGTCCATCGAATTGACACCTGCTGCCGAAATAGGTGCCAGACGGCCAAAGTATTTCCGTATCAGCGGTGCGCCTACCAGCGACATCATCTCGCGGATAATATTGCTCAGCAAAGCAATCGTACCCAGCTCGGTAGCCAGTTGCAGGCCGATAGAGGGCTCCTTGAACTGAGTGATCAGGATGGACGACAGCGAATAGTATGCGAATCCACTGCCCACTGCCATGCAATCGAACACGCTCCACTGGCTCAACAGCAAGCTGGCAATGGCCGAAAAAATCAGTGTACCGGTAATGGTGGCCAACGGAACCAGCAGCATCTTCGGACTTAGCTGCTTCAGCTCACTGCGCAAAACTTTATTACTGCCCAGTCCGATGCCCACCTGCAACATCAGCGCATAAAGGATGCAAAGCGACCAGTTGTGCATATCAGCCTCCGGATGCCAGTAAGTTCCTGCCAGACATCCCACGGCAAAAATGGCAATAACGATCAGACTATTCTTCATTTCTTTCCTCTCCTTTCTTGAAAAACAATTGAAATACGATACGGGCTGCCACGATGCTGCCACTCAAACTTAAAACGGCCAGTATAGCTGCCTGCCATCCGAATCGTCCCAAATTGTCCACAATCAGATGATTCGACCCGATGGACAATCCCAACACAAAAAGCAAGGCAAATACGGTCAGCGAAGTAGTTTTCTCAATCTTCTGAAGAAACTTTCCTTCGTGCAGAAAATGGCCGATAACAAAACCAGCCAACATAGTAGATATAATGCTGAACATAACTTTTGATTACAAGAAAAAAGTTGTGGTAAATTTTATAGCACACACATCATCGGATCCCGATGTAAAGCAGGACCTGAATAGGTAACTCCCCCTCTGTCTACAATAAAGACAGGAAGGAGGAGATTATAAAAAAATTACATGGAGAGTCGGACTTAGATAAAACCACTGAACCAGTGCACATGCACCGTCTGCTGGCTGTCTGTACCATTCTGCTGGCAGACAGGCCGATAGGACGCGTAAAAAGTATAATTCATCATCTGGTTCATAAGTTTCTTTCTGTTTTCGGCGGCAAAGGTAGAACTTTTCTGCATATATTCCAAATAAATATTCATTTTTAATTGCGTCACTAACTTTTTCAGGTTTAGTATTTACTAATGGGTGCTCGGATTACCTTCCACGGTATATTCCCATATAATCCCACACCTAAAGCAGAAGAAACTGCTCGCAAAACTTTCTACACCGGCTGCCGGCAGCTTAAAAACTTTCTTCCGAACATTTGTGTATCTGGTACGCATGACGTAATTTTGGCACAATTTACAATCATACCAATGCGCATTACCAATCAAGGAAATCTGACGGAAGGAAGCATTACGGGAACCATGCTCCGCTTTGCTTTTCCGCTGATGCTGGGCAACCTGCTGCAGCAGTGCTACAACATTGCCGATACGCTCATCGTTGGCCGCGTACTGGGTGCACAGGCACTGGCCGCGGTAGGCTCGTCGTATGCCCTCATCATATTTGTAACGTCTGTCTTTATCGGTCTTTGCATGGGATGCAGTGCTGTGTTCTCCATGCAATATGGCGCACGCGATCTGGCAGCCATGCGGCGCAGCATCTTTTCCGCCATGCTGATTGTCGGTGGTGTCACCCTCCTGCTCAACATTATATCGCTGGCCTTTCTGACTCCTATCATCCGCCTGCTGCAAACACCGGCCGAAGTCGAACAGATGACCTACCGCTATCTGTTTATCGTCTTTCTGGGCATGATACCGGTCTGCATCTACAACTTCTATGCTTTTCTGCTCCGTGCCATAGGCAATTCGGTCGTACCACTGGTATTTCTGCTGGTATCGGTCGTTCTCAACATCGGGCTCGACCTTGCCCTGATGCTTGGTCTGGGCATGGGAGTGGAAGGAGCTGCCTGGGCCACGGTAATAGCGCAAACCGTAGCCGCCATAGGGCTGTATGCCTACACACACAGCCATTTCCCCGAACTTCGGCTGTCGCAAGCCGACCGCGTGACCGACTTCCGTTCCATCCGCCGCATCGCTTCCTACTCGTTCCTGACGTGTGTGCAGCAATCGGTCATGAACTTCGGTATCCTAATGGTGCAAGGCCTAGTCAATACGTTTGGCACCGCCGTCATGGCTGCCTTCGCCGCTGCGGTCAAGATAGACTCTTTCGCCTACATGCCCGTGCAGGATTTTGGCAACGCCTTCTCCACCTTCATCGCCCAGAACTACGGTGCCGGCCGGCACGAACGCATCCGTCGTGGCATCCGTAGCGCCGTGGTGCTGACTACCGTTTTCGCCCTGCTGGTTTCGGCTGCCGTCTTTGTCTTGTCGCCATGGCTGATGTCGCTGTTTGTTCCACCCTCCGAAACCGGCATCATCGCCATAGGCGTAGAGTATCTCCGCATCGAAGGCAGCTTCTATGTAGGCATCGGCTACCTGTTTCTGCTCTACGGTTTCTACCGTGCCGTAGCCCTACCCTCCATGTCGGTAGTTCTGACCGTCATTTCACTGGGCAGCCGCGTGCTACTGGCCTACGTACTGGCAGCCATTCCTTCGGTGGGCTACACCGGCATCTGGTGGTCGGTACCCATTGGCTGGGCACTGGCCGACGTGGCAGGCGTATGGTACTACCGGCGAAAACTGTCCGACCGGCTGCGCCCGACAGACTGCACAGCATCGTGTTCACCCTAATCATCCGTTCACTCATGAGAAAAGTAATTCTTGCCATTGATTCCTTTAAAGGCTGCCTCAGTTCGAAAGAGGCAGAAACAGCCGCCGCACAGGGCATACGCCACGCATTCCCCACGTGTGAAACCATCTGCCTGCCCGTGGCCGACGGCGGAGAAGGCATGCAGAGAGTCCTGACCGAAGCCTTGAACGGTCGGGAAATCCGGTTGTCAGCCCACGACCCGTTGATGCAGATGCGCCAGACGGCATACGGTCTGTCGGGCGACGGTACAACGGCTTTTATCGAAATGGCCGCCATCAGCGGGCTACCGTTAGTTCCGCTCCGGCAGCGCAATCCGTCGCTGACCACCACCTACGGAACGGGCGAACTGATCAAAGATGCCCTGAACCGCGGCTGCCGTCGTTTCGTCATCGGGCTGGGAGGCAGTGCCACCAACGATGCAGGACTGGGTATGCTGCAAGCCCTGGGGTTCCGCTTCCGGGACAGGTACGGCAACGAATTAGGTAAAGCCCAACCCATGTGCGGGCAACTGCTGAACGAGATAGCCTTCATTGACTCCTCCACCGCCCTACCTGCGTTGCGCGAAGCCCGTTTCACCGCCGCCTGCGATGTATGCAATCCGTTCTTCGGTCCCGAAGGAGCCGCCTGCGTCTTTGCACCGCAAAAGGGAGCAGACCCGGAAATGGTGGCAGCACTGGACAAAGGACTGCAACACCTGGCGCAAGTCATCCGGCAGACCACCGGACGCGACATCGCCACCTTACCCGGCGCCGGAGCAGCCGGAGGCATGGGAGGCACCTTGTCTGCCCTGCTCAACGCCGAACTGAAGCCCGGCATAGACTTGCTGCTCGACCTGACGGACTTTGACAAGCTAATCGAAGGTGCCGACCTCATCATCACCGGCGAAGGAAAATCGGACCGCCAGACGGTGATGGGCAAAGTTCCGTCGGGCATCCTGAAACGGGCCAGGCGGCAAGGCATCCCCGTCATCCTCGTATCCGGCAGCATCGAAGATGCCGATATCCTGAACCAGGCCGGCTTCCGTGCCGCCTTTTCCATTACTCCGGCTCCGATGTCTTTGGAAGAAGCCATGCGACCGTCCACGGCCTGCCGAAACATCATGCAGACCGTCGAACAGATCTGCCGGATATGGGACGGAACGTCTGTTTTATAAAGCCTTCCACTGAAACAAGCATAAACGGGCATAAAAAGAGAGTGTATCAAATGAAGAAACGGCTTTTCTCAGGCATGGATTACACGGAGATTCACGGATTACTTCTTCTTCCGGGTAATTCTGTGCTCATTTCACATAAGCCAGTTATTCTTCAATTGATACACTCTCTATATACTCGGCGTCAAGCAACGACGCAACCTTCTCTTTAAGAAAGCTTGTGGATAATCAGTCCTGAACGCAACTTAGGTTCGAACCACGTTGTCTTGGGAGGCATGATGTTGCCCGTATCGGCAATATCCATCAGCTGCTTCATGCTGACCGGATAGAGTGCCAGTGCCATCTTCATCTCGCCACTGTCCACACGGCGCTTCAACTCGCCCAATCCACGGATTCCGCCGACAAAGTCAATGCGCTTGTCCGAACGGAGGTCCTTGATGCCCAATATCTCGTCGAGAATCAGGTTGGAAGAAATCGTCACGTCAAGCACCCCGATCGGGTCGTTATCGTCGTAAGTACCCGGTTTGGCAGTCAGGCTGTACCACTTGCCGTCCAGATAAAGCGAGAAGTTGTGCAGACAGGCCGGTTTGTAGATCTCGGCGCCCTTTTCCTCTACATCGAAATGACGGCTTACCGCTTCAAGGAACTGTGCAGGAGTCAGACCGTTCAGATCCTTCACGACACGGTTGTAGTCGATAATCGTCAGTTGGTTGGCAGGGAAGCACACCGCCATGAAGTAGTTATACTCTTCATCGCCCCGGTGATTCGGGTTCTGCTTTGCCTTCTCGGCACCAACCAACGCTGCAGCGGCACTGCGGTGGTGTCCGTCGGCAATGTAGAGAGCCGGCATCTTGGCAAACTCGCGGGTAATGGCAGCGATATCTTCCGGACGGTCAATCACCCAGAATGTATGACCGAAACCATCGTCAGGAGCCACAAAGTCGTACACGGGCGGCTGTGCCGTATAGCGGGCAATCAGCGCATCAAGCGTCTTGTTGTCGGGATAGGCAAAAAAGACCGGTTCGATGTTCGCATTGTTCACGCGGACGTGTTTCATGCGGTCTTCTTCCTTGTCGCGGCGGGTCAGCTCATGCTTCCTGATGACACCGTTCATGTAGTCGGGCACGTAAGCGCCTACCACCAGTCCGAACTGCGTCTTGCCATTCATCGTCTGGGCATAGATGTAATAGTTTTCTTTCTCGTCCTGCACCAGCCAGCCTTTATCCTGGAATTTCTGGAAATTCTCGGCAGCCTTCTGGTAAACACGCGGATCGTGTTCGTCGGTACCTACAGGGAAGTCTATCTCGGGCTTGATAATGTGGTAGAGAGACATCTCATTGCCTTCGGCCTCGGCACGCGCTTCTTCAGAGTTCAGCACGTCGTAAGGGCGGGAAGCTACTTTTTCCACCAGCTCTTTGGGGGGACGGAGTCCCTTGAATGGTTTGATTGTTGCCATAAATACTCAGTTTTCTTTTGAAGTTGTTTTCATTCTACGCTTAAAGGCAAACACTATTTCGAAGGCTGCCACGCACAACAGAAGCAATGCCATTCCCTGTAAAAAGCCTTCCGCATAATCGGACATGCTGACCAGACCTGTCAACCCGTTCAGCGAAACAGCCAATATCAACGGAATGTATATCTGTATGCACTCTTTGGTTTCCTTCTTCATAGCCGTACCTTTTATTTTATTTGTTCACGCGGAACTTCTCGCAACCGTCTTTCAGGAAGCCTACAATCTGTTTAGCGGCAGCAATACCGGCATTGATGTTGGCTTCGGCGGTCTGTGCACCCATCTTCTTGGGTGTAGAGAAATAGCGACCTGCAAACTTGGCAGCAAACGTTTCGTGAGCAGCCGGCATGATGTCGGTCATGTACTTCAGGTCGGTACGCTCTTCCATCAGCTGAATCAGTTCGGCCTCGTTGATAACCTCCTTACGGGCTGTGTTCACCAGCAGTCCGCCTTTCGGCATCTTGCCTACCAAAGCATGATTGATAGAGTTCTTTGTTTCGGCAGTAGCCGGAATATGCAAGGAAACGACATCACATGTAGCGTACAGTTCCTCGGCCGAACCAACCGCTTTCACGCCATCATTTTCGATAACCTCTTTCGGGCAGAATGCGTCGTAAGCATAGATTTCCATGCCAAATCCCTTGGCGATGCGTGCCACGTTGCGACCTACATTTCCATAGGCATGGATACCCAGTTTCTTACCTTTCAACTCCGTGCCCGAAGTACCGTTATACATATTGCGCACAGCCATCACCATCAGTCCGAAAGCCAGTTCGGCTACGGCGTTCGAGTTCTGTCCCGGCGTATTCATCACACATACATTGTGAGCAGTAGCAGCTTCCAGGTCTACATTGTCGTAACCGGCACCGGCACGTACCACAATCTTCAGCTGCTTGGCAGCGTCCAATACTTCTGCGTCAATGATATCGCTGCGGATAATGATGGCATCGGCATCCTTTACCGCATCCAGTAACTTGGCTTTCTCACCATATTTTTCCAGCAGGGCCAATTCGTAGCCTGCTGCTTCTATTTCCTTACGAATACCGTCTACGGCCACTTTGGCAAACGGTTTGTCTGTTGCAACTAATACTTTCATAGTTTTATGATATTAGAAAAAAAATTCACCACAGAATACACCCATCATCACAGCCATCATCCGAAAAAGAGTATCTGTGGTAATCTGTGCAATCTGTGGTGAACTATAATTGGTTTATTTCAGATTAATGAAGTTTCTCGAATTCTTGCATGCAGTCGATCAGAGCCTGTACACTTTCCTTCGGCATGGCGTTATAGCACGATGCACGGAAACCGCCAACCGAACGATGTCCCTTGATACCTACCATACCCTTTTCGGTAGCAAACTTCAGGAAGTCAGCTTCCAGATCCTTGTATTCGGGAGCCATAACGAAGCAGATGTTCATGCGCGAACGGTCTTCCTTGGCAGCTGTTCCCACAAACATCTTGTTGCGGTCGATTTCAGCGTACAGCATGTCAGCCTTTTCGATGGCACGGCGTTCCATTTCCTTCACGCCACCCTGAGCCTTGATCCAGCGCAATGTAAGCATGGCCGAGTAAATGGGCACTACCGGCGGTGTATTGAACATTGAACCGCCATCGATATGTGTCTGATAGTTCAGCATGGTCGGGATGTAACGCGAAACCTTGCCTACTGCATCGTTTTTCACAATGACGAACGTTACGCCGGCAGGAGCCAGATTCTTCTGTGCACCGCCATAGATACAGATATATTTGGACACGTCGACCGGACGCGAGAAAATATCAGAAGACATATCGGCAATCATCGGAACATTCACGTCAAGATCGTGCTTGATTTCGGTACCGAAAATAGTATTGTTCGTCGTGATGTGGAAATAATCGACGTCAGCAGGGATTGTATAGTCTTTCGGGATGAAAGTAAAGTTTGCGTCAGCCGAAGAAGCCACCTCTACTACTTCACCGAAAGCCTTTGCTTCCTTCATGGCTTTCTTGGCCCATGTACCGGTATTCAGATAGGCTGCTTTCTTTTCCAGGAAGTTGTAGGGGACCATGCAGAATTCCAGACTGGCACCACCACCCAAAAACAATACTGAATAACCTTCGGGAATATTAAGTAATTCTTTGAACAATGCCACAGCTTCGTCCACAACGGGCTGAAAATCTTTGGCACGATGGCTGATTTCCATCAGTGAGAGACCGGAACCGTTAAAGTCCAAGATAGCTTTCGCTGTGTCTTCGATCACCTCGCGCGGAAGGATGGAGGGTCCTGCATTGAAATTATGCTTTTTCATTTAAAGTGTGTTTTTGGTTATACAATTCGTTCATTTCTGTCTTTCGACATGGCGAAATTACGGAATTATTTCTTTAAAACAAATCTTTCCTTATGAAAAAACCATTTTTAAACGTATTTTCCTATCTTTTTATTGGTTTATACAGGAAATATACACCAATTTGTTACATATACTTGCCAAGTCACCTAACAAAAAGGCAAACTGAAAGTTTATGGCCTCCATTAGCAACTATTAAGCAGAAAAAACTGCAAATAAAATGCATATTTATCACATAGCACCTTTTCTAGTATGTTCAGCAGCATGTTTCCGCCGTTTTTCACTATTTTTATTTGGCTTCCTCGATGATTGTCTTCATCCCCTTGATCTTTTCGCCACGCACCAACGTCAACAGCTGTTTCACCTTGCTGCGACGCACAGCCACAAAGGCATAATGCTCTTTCACGTCTACCTGCCCCACATCCTCACGCGTCAGGCCACCTTTCTTATACAAGAAACCGACAATGTCCACCTTGTTCAGCTTGTCCTTCTTTCCTTTCCCTATATATAAGGTCGCCCATCGCGACTTCATCGGTTTGGGTATCTGCACCGGCATTTCAAAGCAAGGAACCTCATCGGACAGATACGCGGGCAGGTGTTCTTCGGGATGCAGTATCAGATAGGCCGATCCGCTGGCGTCCCATCGTGCCGTACGTCCGTTGCGGTGGGTAAAGGCTTCTTCGTTGACCGGCAAGTGGTAGTGCACCACGTTGTCCATACCCGGGATGTCGAGTCCGCGCGCAGCCAGGTCGGTCGACACCAGCACGGGGCTGCTTCCATTGCGAAACTTGTAAAGGGCTCGCTCACGGTCGGGTTGCTCCATGCCGCCGTGAAACATTTCGCAAGGAAACTTCCGCGAACGCAGGTACTGCACCACGCGCTCCACACTCTCACGGTAATTCACAAACACCAGCGTCGAGGCATTACCCAAGCAACACAACAGGTTGTACAGTGTCTCCAGCTTGTCCTTTTCAGGCGAAAGTACCTGTTGCAGGCTCAGACGTGCTCCGGTCTTTTCCGCCGGCAGGAAGTCGAGCTTCACCAGCCCCTCCCCGTCCACACCGGCAAACTGCGGAATCTCTTCGGCATCGGTTGCCGAAAGCAATACGCGCTTCCGTAGCGAAGGCAGCTGACCGATGACTTCAGCCATCTCGTCCTGAAAGCCGAACTCCAGACACTTGTCGAACTCGTCGATGACCAGCGTTGTCACCCGTCCGGCATCGAAATTCTGTTTCTGCAAATGGTCGTTCATGCGCCCCGGTGTGCCGATGATGACCGCCGGGTTCAGTCCCTTCATCGTACGGTGCTCGTCCATAGCCGGACGCCCGCCGTAACAGCTCATCGCCTTGAAAGGCGTATTCATGGCCTTGAACACGCCTTCTATCTGCAACGCCAGTTCGCGCGAGGGTACCAGCACCACTGCCTGCACGCCCTGCACATCGGGTTTCAACGAGCCTACCAGCGGCAAAAGGAAAGCCAACGTCTTACCCGACCCCGTGGGCGAAAGCAATACAAGGTTACAGCTGGCAGCATACGCCTTACAGGCAGCTTCCTGCATAGGGTTCAGCTGTTCGATATTCAAGTGATGAAGAATGTCCTGAAGTTCCATATAGCAAAATAGGTATTTACATAAAATCGGTTCAAAAATAGTGTTTTTTTCGCAAACGACTGACATCTTGTTGCTTTTAGGAACGGATTACGCGGAAATACACAGGGAAAGAAAATAAAGATGGAATCCTGCAAAACTTGCAAAACTTGCAAACTTGCATAGCCCTCACACCCACACACGCGCATGCGCATACGCGCGTACATTTAAATGCAAAAATAAGTTGTTTAATATTTAAGTTTCGGGTTTAATATTCCTTTGGAAAATAGAAGTTATCACTTTGCTTCGCAGTGTTAGAAGTTAAAGCCGATAATTTCATAAAGGAGGAGGCATAACAGCTAACTTTGCTACGAAACGTGTTTTATTAAATGCTGATAAATACTGATTTCACTGTTTCATGCGGATAATAAGCCGCAAAATTTGCGGTTTATTATCCGCAAAACCGTATATTTGCAGAAAACAGTGATGCCTATGTATATACATGAACATAAAGAATGGCCTTCCTTTTCGTGGGACAAGGAACTTGTCGGCGAGAAGCTGAACAAGGTAAACAAGGCTGTCGGCTATCTGATGGGACGTCTTAGTGTAATCGGTTTTAACGACAAGATGTCCGCCGTAGTTGAATCCATCTCCCATGACATCATTGCATCTTCAGAAATTGAAGGAGTGGAATTGAACAATGAGCAGGTACGTTCATCTGTAGCCCGCAAACTCGGAGTACAACTACCGAATCCGACCGAATCCTCACGATATATAGACGGAATAGTTGAAATGGCACTTGACGCAACCGTCAATTTCAACAGTCCGCTTACCCATGAAAGACTATTCGGCTGGCACAACTGCCTGTTTCCTACCGGATGGAGCGGTCCAACAAGAATAGATGTAGCCCGATACCGCAGTGGAGAGATGAAAGTTGTTTCTGGAATGTTCGGTCGGGAAAAGGTACATTATGTAGCGCCTGCTCCTGAAAAAATAGACGAAGAAATGAATCGGTTTCTGGACTGGTTCAATTCAGATACACATAACGGCTATGTCAAATCGGCAATAGCTCATTTGTGGTTTGTCTGTATCCATCCTTTCGATGACGGAAACGGACGAATCGGACGAGCCATTGCTGATATGGCACTTTCACAGGCTGAAAACTCAAAGATGCGTTTCTTCAGCATCTCCCATCAGATAAACAAAGATAAAAAACAGTATTACGACATATTGGAGAAAACACAGAAAGGAGATTGCGAGATTACAGAATGGATCACCTGGTATCTTGACTGCCTGCTCCGTTCCGTCGAGCAATCCGACGAAACATTGTCGAAGGTTCTTAACAAGGCCATATTCTGGCAAAAACATGCCGAAACAGTCCTGTCCGAACGACAACGCGAGGTCTTGAATTTATATTTGGACGGTTATCCCGGCAAACTGACGGCTAAGAACTGGGCAAAACGTGTAAAGGTATCGCCAGATACTGCAGCACGCGACATAAAAGACCTGGTAGAGAAAGGTATTCTGATACCTCAGCAAGGGCGGGTTCGTGACGTATTCTACGGAATCCGGTGTAGTGACTCTATCCTTGTCATCCCCATGCCTGAAGATTTATAATAGTTTCATACAAGCAGAACCCCCTACTATACCCCATTTTTTTCCTAACTAGGAAAAAAAATTTCTCTAACTGGGAAAATATTTTTTCCTAACTGGGAAAAAATAAGGGGTGTCTAAGTTCGCAAGTGCTCAACTTATTAGTTGACAATGCTTCAGTTAATAAGTCTACCAAGCTGGAACACCCTGTTTGACAAAGTGCCGCTTGAAACGGTTCGCTACAAACGCCTTGTCAACTCGTCAACTTATTGCTTGTCAACTGCAACTTGAGCTTACGAAGGTTGGGGTATTAATATATTTCAAGATAAAAAAATGATTGCCGCATAAACTTTTCTTTATGTGGGCTTGTACATAAAGAAAAGTTTATGTATCTTTGTTGTGTCAATAAAAGAACGAGAAATGGAAAAGGAAACAAGAATGAGGTTGTTGTCCAAATTGACCAAATTGAAGCTGATGTCGAAGATGTATGAGCATACCTTCCGCAATGCGGGAAACAAAATGAGCGAAAAAGAGATGAACGCATTGCTGGATGCGAAGCTCGAAACGGAAAGACAGATAGAGATGCTGGAAAAAATTCTGAATGACAGCGAAAAATGATTTATGAACAAGCCCCCTGCGACAGAGAGGGAGCACAATACTGTAACATATATGGCACTGAAAGATGATTTGAAAAAACTGAATGAAATTGCCCGTTCGGACGCACCAGACGCCATGGAGCGTTATACGGCCTTGTCTGATGAGATAACCGCCAAGTACCAGTCGCCGGAAGATGCGAGCGAGATAGCCGATTTCTTGTTGAACGGATATAAAGAACTGGGACAGGAGGCGGAGGAAATGATAAACTACGTGACCGTGAAACAGCAGATTGCCCCCTATGCTGACATTATTCCGCTGGGCTATATTGCCAAGAAATATTTCGGGAAGAGTACAGCCTGGCTGAGCCAACGCATCAACGGTACCAAAGTGAGGGGTAAGGTCTATACGCTGAGCAAAGAAGACCTGGAGACATTCAACTTTGCCTTGCAGGACATCAGCAGGAAACTTGGTTCCATATCCATAGCTTGACAGACGTTATATTGAACACCCTATTCCCCGCAGTTCGAGCCGCTGCGGGGATTTTTTTATTCTAACCTGAAAAAAGTACCCTCCACTACTTCAGGGCATCCTTTACTTTCCATGTTGTATTTCAGTTCTTCACAAAAATACGGTTGGTTACCGATTAGGAATATATCTGTAGGCTCGTACCATTGTCCTTTTCGTAAGAAGCTAAACTTATATTCAGTTTTTTGTTAACTTTCGGGTTGTCTTTATACAGCTTATTGTATAGTCCGTATTCGCCATCAATCTGTAACGTTGTTTCCTTGTCGGGGTATACTGCATAAAAAGCCGCATCACCAATGTTGTATGAACCATAATGAAAAAGAGTTGTACGATATATCGGTATTCTATATGCTGAACTACTTCGCACAGATTCTCCTGTTGAGTTATCAACAGAAATGAAATAATTTTGGTACCCCTCGTAAAATGCAATAAACAAGTGATTAGGAGGTTGTTTCTCTTCAATACCAACTTTTATGTAATCTATCAGACCTTGCTTATTCTGTGAACTGTCTGATACCTCCAGTACATTTCTTGCCAGCGGAACAGTGAAAAGATTGAAATCCCCGTTTTCTCTCAAATAAATTTCAGCAGGTATAATCTCCAGCTCTACAAATTCTTCATCGTTAGGGTCGTTCACCACCCGTTGCAGGTACATCATGTGCTGGTAGAACTTGATAGTGCCTGCGCTATTGTTTATACAACAAACGTGCTTGTTGTCGAAAAACTGGTCTTGATAGATAATGCATTTATTGAATGTGTCCTCAGGTATGTCAAAGTCCCACAGCCTGTTTGTACGGAATTCGCATAACTTCACTATTTCGGGGTCTATATCGGCAAACTGATAGTATTCTATCCCCTCAGGCAATTTATATTTCACGTTGGTGTAGTTTGTGTATATGTCACTTCAACATCAAACGTTTTTTCATATTCATTGAGCACATCTTCGGCATTGATTACGATATAGGGTTCTTAAGTTTCGCACTTGCGAAACTTGAGTAAGGGGTATTTTTAGGCATGTCCGATCCGATTTCTAACGCGCGTACGCGCGTGTGTGTGTGTGTGAGGAAGCCTGCAAGTTTGCAAGTTTGCAAGTTTCATACTTTTTTCAGCCACTTCTCCCGCATCAGTCGTACAAGGAAAATCATACCCCGGAAACACAATTCAATGCACATGGCAATCCATACCCCTTTCAGTCCCAGCGTCGGAGCAAGCAAAGCGGCCAATGACAAGCGTACCGCCCAAATACTGAAAAGATTCATCAGGCACGGCACCAACGTATCAGCCGCCCCGACAAATACTCCATATGCGACAATCGATGCTGCAAACATAGGTTCAGCAAACGCCTCAATACGCAAGGCCATTACCCCCAATTCCCGAATCTCCTCGACAGGAGTCATCAAACCGATAATCTGAGGGGCAAACAGATACATAAGTACCCCCATCACTCCCATCACCCCCATTCCCATAAACACAGTGATGCGTCCGAAACTGCGGGTCAACCGCCAGCGTCCGGCACCGATGCTTTGCCCGACCAGTGTCGTAGCAGCCTCGGCAATGCCGTAACCGGGCATATAGCAAAGACTTTCGGCCGTAATGGCAAAAGAGTTGGCCGCGATGGCAAAAACACCTAACGGAGCCACAATGACGGTTGTCACAATCTGTGCTCCGCAAATGACCATGTGCTCAATCCCCATCGGAAGACCGATGCGAAGCGCATTTCTCAACGTGACTGCTTTCGGACGGAAGCCACCCCTCTCCCCACTCTGCTTCAATTCGTTCGAGCGGGTCCAGAGATACCACAACAATACGCCGGCAACCACCATTTCGGCAGCAGCCGTGCCCAAGGCCGCACCTGCCACACCGAGCCCTGCTCCGGGCATCGTGAAAGAGAAACCCGCGCAAACCAACTCACGCGAAGGAAAAATCAGAAAGAAGTTGAACAGCACATCCAGCGCGCACATCACCACGCCAAGCAGACTGGGCACATGCATGTTACCGCTGCACCGAAGCATACCGCCCGACAAGAAATTGATCTGCAAAGCAGGCAAAAAGAGCGAGAAGATGAAAAAATAAAGAGTGGCATCGGAATGAATGGATGCATCGCCTCCCAGCCAGACAGGCAACACCGGACTGACTGCCATCCCAACGATGGCCAGCAACAGACTGAAAACAGAAGTAGCCGTCAACGCCTGCCGCAACAAGGCACGCGCACTATGCATGTCTCCGGCTCCGATCCGATGGGCCACCTGAACGGAAAATGCCGTCGAAGCAGCCGCGCATACCCCGGAGAAAAGCCAGGTCGTTGTAGACACCAGCCCAATGGAAGCAGATGCTTCGGCTCCCAGACTGCCGACCATCGCCGCATCGATATACTGCATGACGATGGAAGACAACTGCGCAATAACCGCCGGAATACTGAGCTGCACCGTCAGGCGCAACTGTTGTCCCAAGGTCAACGGTTGACCATTGCGGATCAGTGCAAGCAGCCCGTCGGCCTTTTTTAACTGAATCATTATCCGTTATACTTTCTGACAGGGTTATACATCCTTCCGAGCGCCGGCATTCGCTAAAGCTTCCGTGTCTTGTGCCGACATAACATCACATCCCAACGAGCGGACAAAGCCTTGAAAACGCATCAAAGCATCTTGCAGCACCGCACGCGGACAGGCGATGTTCCAACGCAGAAAGCCTTCCCCTTCCGCTCCGTACATGGTTCCACTATTCAGCCACAGCCCGGTTTCTTCGAGCAGACGCGACTGCAACGTCTCCGAAAGGATGTTCAGGCTCCGGCAATCGGCCCATACCAGATAAGTTCCTTCCAGCTGCGTAACCGGAATGTGTGGCAGGTGCATGCAGAAGAATTCGCACAGGTAGTCGTAATTGCCTTTCAGATATTCCAGTAACTGCAACAGCCAGTCCTCCCCTTCGTTATAAGCAGCTATGGTGGCCTCGATACCGAAAGGATTGACATCGCACACCTCGTTGATATTAATGGCCCGATCGATGCGCTGCCGGACAGCCTCGTCACGGGCGATGATGGTAGCAATCTGCAATCCGGCCAGATTGAACGATTTGCTCGGAGAAACGCAGGTCACCGAATTCCACAAATGGTCTTCACTGATGGAAGCAAACGGAGTATAGACATGCCCCGGGAACACCAGTTCGCAATGAATCTCATCTGCAATCACCTTCACCTGATTCTTCCGGCAGATTTCCCCGATGCGGCACAACTCATCGCGGGTCCATACGCGCCCTGCCGGATTATGAGGGTTGCAAAGCAACATAAGTTTGACACTCTGCTCGGCCGTCTTGCGCTCCAGATCTTCAAAATCGATGTGATACGTACGGTTTTCGTATTTCAGCGGACTGGTCACAATCCGGCATCCGTTGTTGCGGATAGACGAAAAGAAACAATTATATACCGGTGTCTGTACCAGCACCCCGTCGCCCGGTTCCGTCAGCGCCTTGATGACTGCCGAAAGAGCCGGAACAACCCCGGACGTGTAAATCATCCAATCCTTCTCCACCTTCCAGTCGTGACGGCGTCCGAACCAGCTGCTGACCGATTCGTAATAGGCATCCGGCACACGGACATAACCAAAAATGCCATGACGTACCCGCCGCTCCAAAGCATCGACAACAGCCGGAGCGGTGCGAAAATCCATATCTGCCACCCACAGGGGAAGCACTTCTTTGCCAGCCGGCGCACTGTCCCATTTATACGAATTCGTATGCCGCCGCGGCACAATCTCATCAAAGTTATATTTCATCGTCTGTTTGTTTTAATCGGTGAAGGAACGCCCGTCTCGCAGCCTGATCCGGCAATCTGCAGGCGCCTTGATGTTCGCGTCCAGGGTGACCGAACCGATAGCGTCTGCCACAATCGTGCCCGAAGTAGGATTTTTGATATTGGTTATTGCCCCACGTATGTCGGCATGCAGCGTGCTGTACTCAAAGGCACGGTCGCAGTCAGGACCAAACGTACAGTTTTCCAGCACCAGATCGTGCGCATAACACAGCGGTTGCTCGCCGGTAATGTGACAATTGACCAAACGGAGGTTTCTGGAATGCCACCCCAGATACTCGCCGTTGAGCTCGGAATCGTAGATCGTCACATTCTCTACCTCCCAGAAAGCATCTTTGGTGGTGATCCTGGCGTTACGGATCTCTACGTTCTTCACATACTGGAATACATATTTACTGTCACTCTCCAAACCGTCGACACGAATGTTGTTGCTGAACATGAACGGATAGGTTCCGCCATGCAGTTTGAGGTTCTTTACGCGGATGCCGTTGCAACGCCAGAAGACCTCGTCTGCATCGTTCATCGTCACGTTCTCTATATCGATTTCTTCCATCTCGCGAAACATCTTGGGAGCGTCGATAACAGTGTCCTTCATCGTCAGATGATCGGAATACCACAAGGCAGAGCGTCCTCCTACATCGAAATAGCAACGTTCGATGGTGAAACCGTGTACGTGCCAGAAAGGATAATTTCCCTCGAAACGGCACTCGAAGGCTTCGATGTTGCTGCACTCTTTTATGGCCGATTCTCCGGCACGGATGACTACATTCTCCAGACGGAGGTTGTGTGACTCGAATAAGGGACGTTCTCCTCCAAACTCGGTATCTCTAATAATATTCATAAACTAAATCTTTATGGTTGAATAATTATCAATGCTACAACTTCTCCGAGAAAGAGTTGCCTTGCCCGAACGCCTGCATGGCAGACCAGTTTCCTATCCTGCCACTGCCGATCGGCTTTCGGCCGGCAAAGATATAAAAAAACTGTTCGCAACGAACTCTCCTCAGGATGATTACCTGATGCAAAAATAGAAAGTTACCGGTAACGACATGGTATACAAATCCCCGTGATGCCTACCCCGATTACGGATTTCTTAAATCCCGGACTCCGCCTCCCAACCTCCACACATGCCAATATCAAAAAAAGGCATTGTTTCAGCCTATACAAAAGCATGCATTTGCACAAAGCCGTGCATGCCTGTTGTAATGGCTAAAACAATGCCTTTATCACATTCCCTGCATTCTCTGTCAGGGAATTCCTATTCGGAATGCTTTACCAAGCCCAGTCGTTGACATTGCAAGAACTTTCAACCTCATCCTCTATCACATCGGGCAGATTGCAGAAGAAGTCGAGACCGGTATTCTGTTCGAGTTCGTCGATGCTAAGAACATAAGCTTGCAATTCTTCCACCGTAGGTTGTTCCGGAAGATACTCACTGTGTTCTACCCAAAAACCTATAGCATGGTAGGTATCGCCTTTTTCAGATAAAACAGCCATAAAATAATACTTCGGGCAAGCTAGATTACCCTTAGTAAACCCATTTTCATCAGTGGTGGGATAAAATCCATCTCCCCCTTTCTTTTCACCGGTAAAATTCACAAGCAACTGGTTTAAAGAAGCACCTTTAGTTACATAGACCTTATCATAAACACTAGGAATTGAACGTCCCCATTTCTGGACAACCTTTTCAAGAGCCTGCCAATAGCCTTGATTGAAAGAAGCCAATTGTGGTGACATATTACTAAAATAGAAGGTCTGCTGATTAGCATCTAATGAATAGACCCTATCTTCCGATGCACAAATGTGTCCCCTATCAAATCCGTCATTCTTATGGTTATCGTTCGAAGTCTGCATCTCAACAGGCAGTTCCGGATCTACATCCCACGCATCGGTCCGGTCAAACAAATCCTTACAAGTAACATCATCGAAAGAAAACGCTACCCAAGCGGCATGATTCTTTGAAGCGTCCCACTCAAACGCATAATTAAAAACATCAACACCTGCATATGTAGCATAATGATCTACGTAAAGATAGTCTGCATTCAAAGCAGGCATTTCGAAATACGTTACGGAAGTCTTGTCATAACCCAAGTTAGCATTCTGATTGCGATTCTGTATGTCTCCAAATACATATTCTATAGACACATTATTACCACTAACATCAGCCACTCTGATTTTCACATATCTATACTCCAAATAAGAAGCATACCTCACCCAATAAGTCTTTCCGTTTAGAATATCAGCATTCTTCTGCCAAGACAAATCAGAAGGCATAACGGTCATCTCGTCAAGACGTGGCTCAACAGCCGCAGCAAACTCGTACATATTACCGACAAACTGCTTGTTCATAATATAAAACGGAGCATCAAAACCCTCCGGTTGAAAAACAGAGAAACCCTGTGCACTACTCTCGTACCCTTTAAGCACGAGAGTAATTGCATCTTCTTGCGTAGTTTCAATATAACCATTAGGGATGTCGTTATACTCATCACAAGATGCGAACAACAGCCCTGCAATGAAAAAAAGCGCAAATAACTGTTTTTTCATAATCATTCAGCATTTTCAGATTCACGTTCACGAACCTTCAAGTTCATAATTTCCCAAGTCGGAGCAGCCGTTGCATCGCTATTATATTGGAACGCAATATAAACCGTCTGTCCCACAAATTCACTCAAATCAATGGCATCAATTGTCACAAAATCCCATGTCTGCCCGTCCGACCAACCGGTCACAGTCAATGTAGTCCAATCACATGTAGTCACATCACCCTTATAATTGGATGAAATCTTCACTTTCATATAATCTTCGAGGGGCGCATTGTTCAGATAGCGATGAGCTTCATCAAAGATCATTTCAGGAACCACAGCTTTCTTGAAGTTGACAGCTGGTGATATCAGCCAACTTTCAGCCACATTATTCGTATTATTATAATAGGCTGATGCTTTCCATCCATAAGTAGAAGTATTCTGCCATACATAGTTCAAGCCACCCAAGTTCACATTCTGTACCGTAAATCCACCTTCACTACCCAAGAATGTCTCATCAATATAAGTACTCATCTGAGCAGAGAATAACCCATTCTCTTTCACGAAAGTAATAGTAATCGGTTCATAATCCAATGAAGCAGCCCAACCAGCTTGGAATGTATATTCAGCCACTACAGTTTTATCCGCACTCTCATTATAAACCACAGCCACACGGTCACCTTCAACAGCATACGGATATGTTTTGCTCAAATAAATAGGAATAACAGTTTCAGGGTCGGCAATTACATCACTTCCCAACGAAGCGTATACAGAAGGATCAACAACAGCCACCTTAGCGTCACTGTTACTGTAAAGTTGCCAATTATTGTTGTTATATACATATAGAGCCGAAGCATTAGCCTGAATATCAGCACGAGTAGTAACCATTCGAGTCACTGCTGTTGACCCGTCTGCTGCCACTTCCTTGAACAGACACACATCCCAATAAAGAGATTGTTCCTTCACTTTTACATTTTTAATCTCCCACGTCGGAGCAGCTTCAGCTGTGCTCTTGTATTTAAAAGCTACATACACTGTCTTACCCTTATAAGCACTCAAATCCATAGCACCACTGTTATAAAAGTCCCAACTATTGCCATCCGACCAGTTGTTCACCTCCAGTTCCGTCCATGTAGCAGTAGCCACATCACCAGCATAGTCCTCTGAAATCCAGACTGTCATATAAGATTCAGGAGTACCGTTAAAATAACGGCAAGCAGCATCAAACGTAAGTTCGGGCACCTTGGCATCTGCTAAATCAATGGCCGGCGAAATAAGCCAACTTTCGGCAGGCTTGTTGCCACCTACATAAGCCGATCCTTTCCAGTAACCATACTTCGAATCAAACTTCCACACATATGTAGAGCCTTCGGGAAGTGCCACGTCTACTGGAGTAAAGCTGCCGTCGCTTTCAGTACCGATGGCAGACAGATATTCCTTAGTCTCATACTTGGAAGCCGCGTAAGAGCCGTATGAATAGGATCCGTTATACAATGTCAGCTTGACAGTCTTTTCCTTTTCCACATTCTGAATGGCAAAAGTACCGTCACCATTCGCATTGAACAGCCATGACCCTCCTTCAGTGGGAAGTGAGGTGGTCACATTGAAGCTGTCAAAAGTACCCGACATATAGAGATATTGTCCCCATGCATTCTTCAACGCATAACCGTCAGCGGTCTTTTCCACAGTCATCACCTGTTCGGCACCATCATCGCCTGAGATGACACCGTCAGTCACGGTGATGGCTTCCGGATACATATATCCGTAGCTATAGCTTTCTTTCTGCAATTTGCCGAAGGGATAATAATTGCCGTCCTGTCCCTTGGCAGCAATCACATAGTTGGCACCTTCTTCAAATTCATCCACCAATTGATATACGACAGGAATTGCAGTTCCGCCACCCGTACTCGGCTCAGTCTCAGAGTAGGCATAGTTCACCACCTTCATGTCACCGTCCTGTGCGCCCGTCACATTGGCACCCAGCAAGGCGGGAATCTTCGACAGGGAAGCTGGCGACAGAAAAGAGGCCTTGATATAATCACCCCACACCGTCTCGTAATCGGCAGAGCTCAGGTTATATACCGAAATATTCTTGAAATCGGCCAAATAACCGGAAGGTTCTTTATAGACATTGGCAGTCACGACAAAACGTGAACCGTTGTCTGCCTCAGGATATTGATTATTAATGAATGCCGGCAAGTAATCTTCAGCCGGAGCCAACGTGGTGAAATACTTGTCTGAACCCACTTTGTTCAATGCCTCCACAAAAGAGCCCGTTTCCGGATCTTTGGACAAAGCCAATTCCTGATTAGCCGCCAGATTGGCCACCGTCCCATAATCGCTGTCCGCCAATGTAAAGGCCGAATTCTTCACGTCCGTAATCGAACTGTCCAGATTGAACTGATCGTTATAATCTTCACATGCCGTCAGGAAAGCCAGCGATGCTAATGAAGCAAATATTATTTTTTTCATAAACTGATATTCTTTAGCTAATTAGAAGTTTACTTTCAATCTCAAGCTGTATGTACGCCCAAATGCATAGTAACAATATATATTGTCGGCAGTAGCTTCTTGCAATGAAGCAGATGAAATAGTATTAGGATTATAAGCCTTCGATATATACTGATAGTTCAGCAGGTTATTAACGTTACCTGAGAGTACAGCATCTAACTTACCCAATTTAAATCGATAAGAAGCGTTCATATCAATCTGACTTGCAGCAGGGATCTTCCACGGATCCAACACGCTTACTTCTTTACCCAAAGAAAGATTGCTTCCTGACAAAGAATAATAAGCATAATTACGTCCATAGTAAGTCCAATCAGCACCCACGCGAATAGACTTGTTCAACTTGAACGTAGCCCCCAAAGCAGCAGTCGTCTGCGCAGAACCACCAACACGAACTCCCTTCAAATTGATAGAAGCATATGCATGATCAGCAGCACCTACAGTAGTAGTCTCCCCACTTGCTGTTAAAGGAATACCATGTGCATCGTATGCATAACCGGTAGCATTACTATCCCATTTCCAGTCACCAATAGACAACATACCAGATAATTCAAGCCAATCCAACGGATTTACCTTCACATCCAGTTCCACTCCCTTATGAAGCGCGTCAACACCAGTCATATTCATGTAATACTCCATCTGATTATCCAACGTACCACTCTTGGTCATGGTCTTATCAATCCATTTCGTATAATAGGCATTCAGATTAGCCGTCAGCCAGCTGTTGCGGAATCCATAACCCAACTCAAATGAAAGTACCTTTTCGTTCTTCGCATTTTCATTAATGGCATGACTGGTTGTAGCCTGCATAAATGCACCATATGAGAATTTCGGTGCACGACTTATATACCCCAAATTGAAGAATACATTATGATTCTCGGTTAGGTTGTAATTTGCTCCTCCTTTTACAGTAAAGCCCAAGAAACTCACCTTATCAGACTCAGCATGTGCCTCATCATAATAGAAACGGTCATAACGCCAATAAGTCGTATTAGACAAAGAACCAGCCACAAAAGTAGATAGTTTGTCACGGTTGTATTCTGCTTGGAAGAAAGCACCTTCCTGCATCACGAATCCATCATAATCACGATAAACGACATCACCTACACCTAACTTCTGATAACGCCATGAAGGATTGGATGCATTGATATTGTTCTCTGAATAAACATCACCACGTGTAGAGTCGATAAAGTAACTACCTCCAAACAAATCGGAGATTTCATTTGTGTGAGTTCCCTTATAATAACGGAAATCAACCCCACCATAAAAATCTATATATTCACCAAACTTAGTAGTATAAGTAGACAACAATCCGTACCAGTTATGATAGTTTTTAGACTGACTCATCACTAACATAGACCCATGCTCGCTGGCAGCATTGATATCCTGAATAGCTCCATAATCAAACGTACCATCACTTTTCCGGAATTTTGTCTGTAACGCTCCATAATAAGCACCGTTCCAATCACGATAAGAATATCCGTAATCTTCATTTCCCTGACCCGAATTACCGTATCCACGTCCAATAGAAACATATGCAACCGTACTCAAAGAAGAGTTTCTGTTTATCTGCCATTGGTGGTTCAGACTTATTTGAGGTTTGTGATATACATTGTATTCAGCACTCTGTCGCTGACCGTTGTTATCAAAACCATAAGTAGAGTTATATTTATAGTTTTTGACACCATAGACTTTCTCTGCCATTTCCCAATCCTTAATGGTCATTGCACCACTACGCTGGTAATGTTTCTGTGGAGCACCAAAAGCTGTCAATGTCAACTGATGTTCATCGTTAATACGTTTTGATATACTCAAAAAGTAATTATAACCTTCGAAATCGGTACCTTGTACATAACCATTACCCCAAGTCTTGGCACCCAATAAAGTCATTGACCATCCGGTCTTAGAGACACCGGTCGAAGCACTAAACAACATTTTGTTCATTCCATCATTACCAACCGAATATGAGATCGTCCCTCCTTGTTTACTCTCTAAACCTTTAGTTATAATATTGATGGTACCACCAACTGAAGGAGCAGAAACCTTAGAGGCTCCCAAACCACGCTGAGTTTGCATTGTACGGGTAACATCTGTCAAACCGGCCCAATTGGACCAATAGATACCGCCCCACTCCATATCATTCATCGGCACACCGTTCACCATCACCGCAATATTACTATTTTCAAAGCCACGCATATATATTTCCGAGTCTCCATAGCCACCGCCAGCCTTATTGGCATGCACACCTGGAGTTGATTTTAATACTTCAGGGAACTCCTGTGTACCCAATTTCTCCTCAATAAAACTCATAGGGACACTGGAAACAGCAACCGGAGTCTTACGAGCTATAGCTATAGAAGAAGTAATCACAACATCGCTTAACATCTGTGCATCTGACTCCATTTTAAGAACTCCCAAATCAACAGAAGCGCCCTTCTGTGTGATTTTCTGTTTCAGGTCCTTGTAACCCACATACTTGAATACCAAAGTGGCATTCGGAGCAACGCCTTGCTTGAAATAACCGTCAATGTCGGTTACCGAACCTTGCGTAGTACCTTCTACCATAACGGCAGCTCCCACTAACGGTTCACCTGTTTCTGCGTCAACAAGTTGACCTTTTACTGTAGTCTGAGCCATCGCGTACGAGCTGAGCACAGACATCACAGCAACTAATAGGAAATGAATTAGATTTCTTCTCATAATCCTTCTTTTAGTTAATAGATAGTGTTAATTAAACATTAATTTATGTTCCGAGTTGCAAATATAACTAATTAAAACAAGATTTATATTACATTTATGCTACTTTTTTTAATGCCTCAAAAGGCTTTTTAAAATCCTTTTAATTCGCATTTACAGCCAGTTTTCCGTCCTTGCGCAAACCATATTTCAATCTGTAAGCCAACAGGCAAGGCTATTTACATTTTAACAGGAAAAAGCACTTTTGCAATGACGTTCTATAAAACAAAAAAAATCTCTTTTCATGATATTTGGACTCGGCTATTTTTCGGGATTATGCACTATTTATACCTAAAAGAATATCCCGTCTATTTGGTGCACACGCCATAATAAAGACGAATACAACCAAACAAACGGGATATTTCCCAAATCCATTCAAGCAAGAAGAACGTACCCTTCTTACCTCATGGGCCCAATATTTAAACTATTCTATTCTTATTTCAATTGCTCAGCAACCTGCTTCAACAAGTTATTTGCATTATCCAGCATCTTCTTTTGAGCCGGTTTGTCAGCAGACAACAGCGGAACGAGTTTTTCCAGATATGTCTTAGCCTCCTTAAAGTCCTTATCGGCTTTTGCTGCTTCTTCATCGTATTTTGCACGGTCGGAAGTTGCCAGCGGAGTAGCTTTCTTCAGGATAGTGGCACCGTTGTTGAAATACAAAGCACCCAAGCTGTACAATGCGTTTACGTTATTTCCCTGGAAAGCCAAAACCTGCTTGTAAGCTTCTTCGGCTTCTTCTACCTTACCAGCCTTTTGAGCGGTAATACCAGCATTGATATAATAATTGGAATACAATTTGGTCAAAGTCTTATTTCCGGGAACTGCTTCCAAACCTTCTTTCAAAGTAGCTACATATTCATCGTTTTTCTTCAAGTCCTTCAAAGCACCAGCTTTTCCAATGTAAGCGTTAGCCAAGTTGTATTTCTTCTGAACGGCAATATCAAAATACTTAACGGCTTCTGCCGGTTTTTTAATTTTGTCGGCACAAACTCCACAGTTATAAGCGATTACAGAGTCTTGATTGTTGGTTTGCGTCAGATAAGTGCTGAATTTTGTGTAAGCTTCCTGATAGTTCTTTGCTTCCAGAGCTGCTTTACCTTCGTTAATCAATTTTGCAGGATCAGTAGCTTCCTGCGCAAAAAAAGTTGTAGCTGCACAACAAAGTGCAAGAGATAAAATTAATTTTTTCATATGCTTTAGTTGTTTTTAAATCGACTTCTCAAAAGTAACAGACAGAAAGCAACCATCAAAACCTTTTTAACTTTTTTGAGTTTTTTACGTTTGTTATAACAAACGTTATACAACGTAAATTTTCACATCCATACAAATCATAAACCCCTGATATAAAACGCCTAAACGAGTAAGCATCCACACTGAAAGTGCTATTAAGAACTCTATTCAAGAAGAAAACAATAAAAAAAGTGGCTGCCGATTCTTTCTTTCTCAGAATCAACAGCCACTCTATTTATATTCCAACCGCTTCTTTCATTGATGAAAAGCGGTCGATTAAATTACCGGCACCTTAATGAATATCGATCACTCTTTTCGATTTTGCCTTCTCCTGCTCTGTATATTTAGGCAATTCTATGTTCAATACGCCATTCTCTACATGGGCAGCGATCTGTTCCTTATCAACATCTTCCGGCAGAATCATTGTCTGTTGGAATTTAGAGTAAGAGAACTCACGACGCAAGTAACGTCCCTCCTTCTTATCCTCTTCCTTACTCTCATTCTTCTTCTCCATTGTGATAACCAGATTGTTATCTTCGTCGATATGAACATTGAAGTCATCTTTTGTCATACCCGGTGCAGCCAACTCGACTTTATATTCTTTCTCTGTTTCGAACACGTTGATTGCAGGAGCTGTAGCATTTGCTTTTTCCATCCAATCGTTATCAAAAAAGTCATTAAAAATACTCGGTAACCAATTTTGATTTCTTCTAACAGGCATCATAGTTGTAATCTCCTATAGTTTAGTTTAACATTCCAATTAATTCTGAACAACCATTCTCGAAATCTCAAGCTTCGCACTTTCAAGCGACTTCTTTCGGAAGCACTCCCGAATGCTTCACTCTCGGTTTCTGAACCGTCGTTCGCTAGAGATATTGCAAACTATATGCCAAGAAAGAAAAAGCATATTCATTGACAATATGTCATCCATTTAATGACTATTCTACCGATTTTATGACATTTTGCTACTACTTCAAAGAAAGCATTAATTTCAAGTCAGTTTAAAACGAATCCTCCAACGCTTGTCTTCTTCATTCCAATCATGGCTGATAATCTTGAAAACACCTATTTCAGACGTGTTAGCCACATGCTTCCCTATGCACAAACATTCGTCATAGTCTCCTACTTTAACGACACGCACTGTCGATGAAGCATCGTCGGGCAGGCGATTCAAATCGAACCGGCCTTCTGCCTCTTGTTGTGAAATGAACTCTGTAGTGACGGGCAAATGCGATTGTATCACTTCGTTCACAGCCTCTTCCAACCGTTTCACATCATCTTCCGTCGGACGCTGCTCCAGCCGGTAATCCAATTTACTCTTTTTGCGCTCAATGTGCGCCGATACAGAACGACCACAACCAAACAGACGAATCATTGTCTGGTTAACAATGTGTTCACAGGTGTGCATGGGAGGAAATTCCTCCTTATTATGCTCATTGAGCTGTATTTGCTGTTCTTCCATCTTAGTTTTAGTTTCTTGTTATTTTATCAGGATATAGAGTCAAAGATAGCCATATTTCTCATATAATTCGTGAAGAAAGTACTCCAAAAACCAAAATCTGAATATTTTTATCCAGAAACATTTGTAGATTTCATAAAAAAGCGTACCTTTGCACCGCAATTAAGGCTGGTTCCGTAGCTCAGCTGGATAGAGCAACGCCCTTCTAAGGCGTGGGTCTTGCGTTCGAATCGCAACGGAATCACAGAGAAAGGAAGTCTGCAAAATACAGGAAACAGTTTTGAGGCTTCCTTTTCTGTTTCCTCTCATCAAGCCCCTACCCCGCCAGACACTTGTAATCCATTTATTGAACACTTGTGCAGCTCACCTCAGACACTTGTGTGGCTCGCATCGAGCACTTGCCTGAATTAGGGCTCAAGTACGATTCGGCAAGAAAACGCATCGGCACTGACAAAAAAGGAGGATGTACAAACACCCTCCTTGCTTAAAACGCTACTCAAAACGTTTCGTATTTCTTATTTTGTTTTCTTCAATACAACTGCCGTACGCGCAGGTACATACAACTTCAGCCACTCTTTCTTCTCTTTCTTATAAAGAGGATCGGGCATGGTGAAATGTTTAATGGTATCGTCACTGAACCCATAGCCACCATAGGCAGGATTATCAGTATTCAAAACTACTTCATAAGAACCTGCAGGTACCAGGAAGCCATAATCGGTGAACGACTGTTTAGGATTGAAGTTGAAAACAAACACAAGATCCTTACGCATATAAGCCAATATCTGATCGCCATCGTTATGCCAGATTTCCTGTACAGGAGTATCCTGGAAATTTTTCATTCCCTTGATGACAGACAACATATCGACATCAAAATCGCCCATATAGTGATATGCCAGATTATGATTGTCGACCAAATCCCACTGACGGCGAGCATACTTGCACGACCATCCGTTACCTTCGCGTGGGAAATCGATCCATTCAGGATGGCCGAACTCATTACCCATAAAGTTCAGATAACCACCATTGATGGTAGTAGCAGTAAGCAAACGAATCATCTTGTGAAGGGCAATACCGCGATGAACGCGATAGTTCTCGTCACCCTTCTGCATATGCCAATACATATCCGAATCGATCAGTCGGAAAATGATGGTCTTGTCGCCCACCAAGGCCTGGTCGTGGCTTTCGACATACGAAATAGTCTTTTCATCGCTACGACGATTGGTTACTTCCCAGAACATGCTGGAAGGCTTCCAGTCTTCATCAATCTTTTCCTTGATAGTCTTTATCCAGTAGTCGGGGATATTCATGGCCATCCGATAATCGAAGCCATATCCGCCATCTTCGTACTTGGCTGCCAAACCAGGCATACCTGATACTTCTTCAGCAATAGTGATAGCCAAAGGATTGACCTGATGAATCAGTCGGTTGGCAAGCGTCAGATAGCAGATCGCATTATCATCCTGATGTCCGTTAAAGTAGTCGCCATAGTTGCAGAAAGCTTCGCCCAAACCATGACTATAGTAAAGCATGGAAGTAACTCCGTCGAAACGGAATCCGTCGAAGTGGTACTCTTCGAGCCAGTATTTGCAATTAGACAGAAGGAAATGAAGCACTTCATTCTTTCCGTAATCGAAACACAGCGAATCCCAAGCCGGATGCTCATGACGATCGCCCGGATAGAAATACTGATTGGGATCGCCTGCCAGATTACCCAGTCCCTCGACCTCATTCTTTACGGCATGAGAATGGACAATATCCATGATTACGGCGATGCCCATGCTGTGAGCGGTATCAATAAGTTCCTTCAGTTCTTCGGGCGTACCAAAACGCGATGATGCAGCAAAGAAACTGGAAACATGATAGCCAAAGCTTCCATAGTATGGATGCTCCTGAATAGCCATAATCTGAATGCAGTTGTAACCATCCTTGGCTATACGCGGAAGCACATTTTCCTGAAATTCCTTATAAGTGCCAACCTTCTCCTCGCGTTGAGCCATACCGATGTGGCACTCGTAAATCAACAGAGGCACATTTTTCACAGGCTTAAATGCCCGTTTCTTCATCTTATACGGTTTCTCGGGAGCCCAAACCTGTGCGCTGAAAATCTTTGTCTGTTCGTCCTGCACCACACGTGTAGCCCATGCAGGGATGCGTTCGCCCTGACCGCCTTCCCAATGTACCATCATTTTGTACAGGTCGCCATGCTTCATGGCATTTGCAGGCAATTTGATTTCCCAATTACCATTGGCCTTGCGCTTCAGGCTATATTTCTTTTCTTCTTTCCAATTATTGAAAGTTCCGATTAAGAATATCTGAGTTGCGTTAGGAGCCCACTCACGAAATACCCATCCGTCGGCAGTACGATGCAAGCCAAAATACAAATAACCGGATGCGAAGTCCGACAAAGTATTCTTTCCCTTGTTGGTCAGTTCGGCTTCCTTGTCTATGGCATGCTGATGACGACCATTGATAGCGTCAGCATAAGGTTCAAGCCACGGGTCATTCTTTATCAAGTTCAATGTTTCCATAAAATACTATCTTAGGATTTTATACAGTCAGACTTTTATTTTCACAATAATTTTTTTCACTCCATCGGGTGTGATGCCGGGAGCATGACCATCCTGAGGGAAAAAGATGGCAAACATGCCAGGCTTGACAGTAATATAGCTTTCGGCAGGACCGTCAAAGAAGACAATATCCTTTTCCGCATTATAAGGTGTACTTACCGAAAGGCAATCCTGAACCGGCGTATACCCCATGATTTCATCTCCTGAAAGAGGAATCTGAATGTCTATATATTCCTGATGAGCTTCCAGTCGGGCCTGCTCTGAAGTTTTCGGCTGTGTCTGAGCCACATTTACCCAAAGCTCTTTACCCTTCAACTCTGTTTTTCCGACTTCCATATTCTTCAAATCGCACGATTTCAAGAATTCTGCCACCTGTGCAAACAACGGATGCAGAGAGACGTACTTTCCTATATGCTCCAATTTGTCTATTACCATAGTTTTAAGATGTTAGTTGGTTATTATCATATAAGCATTATTCATATTCGAACTCATCGATTGTATAGTTTATAAAGTCTGAAAAGCGCTTCATCTGCCTGAAAATATCATCGATGCGATCCAGACAATCCGGTTCAAGAAAGAAATGATCCGGCTGACTACAAGCCACTGTATATTCCTTGCATTGCAAATACTTCAAATAAGGATAATCTTTCGGAAAACCCTTGGGAGCGGTTTTCAGGAAGGTCTCTCCTACAACCGGAAAATACTGTTTGAAGAGAGGATCTTCTACAATACTGCGATACTCTGTCATATTGTCGTACACCGCCTGCCTTATAGCACGTAACAAAGGCGACGGCAAACAATAACTGCCTCCTGCCAGCAGACAATTGTCCGGCTGCAAATGCACATAATATCCGCAATGATAAGACTTTTTCCCTTTTGCATTGATATACCCGCCAAAATGTATCTTATAAGGAGTCTTGTCCTCCGAAAAACGGGTATCTCTATAAATCCGATAGGTGCAGTCTTTAGGCTCCAGACACCGGACACTCTCGTCGAACAGGGCAATCCGAGAGATAACCGCAGAAAGTAAATGATCGAACTCGCTACGGGCGGCCTCGTAGTAATCGCGGTGCGCATTGAACCATTCGCGATTATTGTTTGCGGCCAAATCTTTCAAAAATTGGAATATAACGGAAATATCCATATCATTCTTCTTTTATTTGACAAACTTACAAATAAAATTTTGAAGAAACTAAAAAAGTACACAAAAAATAGAAACTGCCCGCATACACCAACCTGCCCGAAACATTGCGACAAACACCCGAACACAAAAAAGGCTGCATCAGCAAAATCTGTCATTGACACTTTGCCGACGCAGCCTATTCTTTTGTCAGGACAGGAAACCCCAATCCTGATTATCGTTTACTTCGTATCAGATAAACCAACGAACGTAACAGAAATCTTGACGATGAGGCAGATCCGGATTCTTGGGGAACATACGATATGCTACCTTAAAGCTTCCAGCATTCTCCAACTTGTGACTTACACGGAAAGTATAGAGATTACCTTCTTTCTTCACTACTTCGAACGGTTCTACAGAGTATACGTGCTGCTTACCATCGGCTGCAGTATAGGTAGTAACCAATTCCAAACCAATAGCGTCGTCCAAGCCTTTCTCATCTATTACATAAGTAATGGTATATTCCTTACCGCTTTCGATAGATCCTTGTCTAACTTCTTCAGACTTTTCACTCGAAACAATCTCGATGCTATCCCACTTTTCAGCCACAGTTTCTTTCCATGCGGCAATTTCCTTGGCTTTCGCATAACCGTTGGCTTCCAGCAAATGGAAACGTTTGGCTTCCTTATTGTAGAACTTGCTATAGTAATCGTCCAGCTGACGCTTCATTGTATAGTGAGGTGCAACCTGAGCGATAGAATTCTTGATCGTCTTGATCCAGCCTTCAGAATATCCCTTCTTGTTGCGAGCATAGTACAAAGGCAGAATTTCAGTTTCCAGGATACTGTAGATAGTAGCAGCATCGAGCTGATCCTGATGTTCCTGGTTCTGATAAGTACGTTTCTCGGTCAAAGCCCAACCAGCACCTTCGCGATAGCCTTCGAGCCACCAACCGTCGAGTACAGAGAAGTTGACTACACCATTCATCAATGCCTTTTCGCCAGATGTACCAGATGCTTCGAGCGGACGAGTTGGTGTATTCAACCAAATGTCAACACCCGAAATAAGACGACGTGCCAATTGCATATCGTAGTTCTCAAGGAAGATGATCTTACCCAAGAACTCAGGGCGACGAGAGATTTCGATAATCTTCTTGATCAATCCCTGGCCAGCACCATCGTGCGGGTGAGCTTTACCAGTGAAGAGGAACTGAACAGGATAGTCGGGGTTGTTCACAATCTTGGCCAGACGATCCAAGTCGGTGAACAGCAGGTGAGCACGCTTGTAAGTAGCGAAACGACGACCGAATCCAATCAGCAATGCATTCGGATTGATCTTGTCGAGCAGAGATACGATGCGAGAAGGATCACCCTGATTCTTCAGCCAGCTTTCACGGAACTGACGGCGGATGTAGTCAATCAGCTTGTTCTTCAATCCCATGCGGGTCTTCCAGATCTCTTCATCGGGCACATTGTAAATGGCTTCCCAGATCTTTGCATTCGACTGGTCGAACCAGAAGTTTTCGTCGAAGTGAGCAGCATAAAGCTGTTTCCACTCGGTTGCACTCCATGTCGGGAAGTGTACACCGTTGGTTACATAACCTACGTGCATTTCTTCGGGGAAGTAGCCCTTCCAGATAGGTGCAAACATTTCTTGCGATACTTTTCCGTGCAACCAGCTTACGCCGTTGACTTCCTGAGAAGTGTTGCAGGCAAAGATAGACATACAGAAGCGCTCGCCCTTGTCGCCCGGATTGTTGCGGCCCAAGTCCATCAGTTCATCCCAAGTGATACCCATTCTTGAAGGATAGCCTCCCATGTACTTACCGAACAAGCCTTCGTCGAAATAATCGTGACCGGCAGGCACAGGTGTATGAACGGTGTAAAGCGAAGAAGCACGAACCAATTCGATAGCCTGGTTGTAAGTCAGTCCTTCGGCTACATAGTCGCAGATACGCTGAACATTGATAAGAGCAGCATGTCCTTCGTTGCAGTGATAGATATCTTTCTTGATACCCAACTTCTTCAGTGTCAGGATACCACCGATACCCAACAGGATTTCCTGTTTCAGACGGTTTTCCCAGTCACCACCATAAAGCTGATGAGTAATAGAACGGTCGAACTCGCTATTCATTTCGTTGTCCGTATCAAGCAGATACAGAGAAACACGACCTACGTTTACTCTCCATACATAAGCATGTACATAATAGTCGAGATAAGGTACATCGACAATTACTTGCTGACCGTTTTCATCGAGCACACGGTCGATAGGCAACTGGCCGAAGTTCTGTGCCTCGTAATTGGCAATCTGCTGGCCGTCCATCGACAGTGTCTGAGTGAAATAGCCATAACGATAGAGGAAACCTACCGCGCACAAGTCGATATTGCTGTCCGAAGCTTCCTTCAGATAGTCACCGGCCAGTACACCCAAACCGCCTGAATATATTTTAAGAACATGGTTCAAACCATACTCCATACTGAAATAGGCTACAGAAGGACGTTTTTTGTCCGGCTCTACATCCATATAAGTACGGAACTTGGAGTAAACCGCTTCCAATCTGCGAAGAATTACTTTATCATTTGCCAATGCTTCAAGTTTGGCAAAACTCATACGTTCCAATAGTAGAACGGGATTTTGTCCCACTTCTTTCCAAAGAGCCGGATCAAGGTCTTTAAACAACTCAGTAGCTTCATAGTTCCACGACCACCAGATGTTTCGTGCCAATTCAGACAACTTCTCCAGTTCTTCAGGAATATGAGATTTCACATTCACTTCCCTCCAATTCGGAGTGTTTACATTACTAACTTTAATCTTCATTGTATGATAACTTGATTGATAAATAATTACGTTAACCCAACTGACGCTTCATGGCATTGCGCAAGGCAACGTCATAAGCCTCATAATAATATTGTATAAAGTGCTTCCATAAAGCCTGTTCGGCTACCTGGCTTGCTCTTTTACGTATTTCTTTGATTTCGGATTCGGTCTTAGCCGAGAACGCCGATATGGTATCTTTGATGCCGTCGGCCACTTCCGAATAATTATAGTCCGAACGATGCAACACTTCTACGCCATCGTCGATGCCATGCTGGTTCTTCAAACTTTTTACCCAAAGCCCGAAGCCGGCAAGGTCGGTTGTAACGGTGGGCACATGGAAAGCCACACTCTCCAGCGGCGTATATCCCCACGGCTCGTAATACGAAGGATAGACGCTGAGGTCCTCGCCCAGAATGACGTCATAATAATGTTTGTTCAGGATACCGTCTTTTCCATCCAGATAGCAGGGCACGAAGATAACCTTTACCTTATCTTCTACCCGATTGCCCATGCCCAGATATTTCAACATGTCAAGCACCTGATCGTGCGTCATGTTCCTCAACCAGTGGGTGATAAAGGGACATTCGAGCGGAGTATCGTATTTGCCGTCTTTCTTTTTCAAACGGGCTTGAAGGTCTTCGCGCGGATCGCCTACCCATCCGGGCACATTGACAAAGGCCAGTACTTTCTTTTTCAGATTCTTATCACGATTCAGGCGATTCAATGATTCCAGAAAGACATTGATACCCTTATTCTTAAATTCATAGCGTCCGCTCGTACCGATAATCAGTGTATCATCGTCCAGGTTGTCGCCCAACAGACAATTGGCCACACGCAGCATCAGGGCGCGTGCGCGCTTGCGCTTACCTGTAAAAGTAGCCCCCTTCGGAACAAAATCGTTTTCGAATCCGTTCATCAGGATGACATCGGCCGACTTGTCGAGCAACTCGCGGCATTCGTTATTGGTTATCTCGCTGACGGTTGTAAAGCAATCGACGTTGTGGGCTGTCTGCTTCTCGATGGAGTGCTTGGATTGCATATTCAGTTCGACCGCCATCTGATCGCCGTTGTAAGCGAAGAGATAATCGTACAGCGGTTTGTCATTACCTGCAATCGAGCGACCTATCGAAGTGGCGTGTGTAGTAAAAATGGTTGCTATCTCAGGAACAGCCGTTTTCAGATAAAGGGCTCCCATGCCTGTCATCCATTCGTGTGCCTGAAAAACTACCTTGTCGGCTGTCGTCAGGTTGTAGCGATAAAAACTTTCCACAACACGGCCAGCTGCATAAGCAAACATAGACGCTTCGTCATAATCGCCATACGCATGCAGGGAATCAACCTGATAGCGATTCCACATTTCGGTATAAATTTCATTCTTCTGTGAATAAAAAGGCTGAAAGTCAACGAGTATGACAATCGGTTCTCCAGGAATCTGCCAACGGCCTACACGCACTGCGAGCTGATCTTTCTCTGTCGCATGTTTTTTCCATGCCGCACATAAATTGTCTGATTCGACAAACAGGGGATTTTCCTTTCCCTGCCAGAAATCAGGCCCTATAAAGATCACTCTGTCACGAAACTTATTTTGTAAAGTATTTGCCCTTGTCGACAAAACCGTATAAATACCACCTACTTTATTACATACCTCCCAACTTGCTTCAAAAATATAATCGGGGGTCAGTAGTTCTCTAGTCATATATGTCATTATATCTCAACTTTATTGTGCCCGCAAAAATACATATTATTCTTTGAAAAATAGCTTTTTAACTAAAAAAACTAATGATAACAATCCGCAAACGCCCCTACAAAACGGTACAGCGGCATTCAAAGCCTTTTTAAAATCTCATTTACGAGACATAAATGTAACATGTTTACGGCATCCATGCGATTCGGCTGATTTCAGAAACAAAGCCAGCAGCTCGCTATTGGCTTTTCCGTTTATGGCGAGTTCTCTTTTTTCTTCAAAGAAATTGAGCGAACGAGAACATTCGCCACAAATATCCACCCCTACAACGGCTTCTTTTTTCAGGATAATGCCCAGCAAACTTTCGAGTTCGTCCAGTGTAAGTGAGCCCTGATCCCAATTGGTAGCGGCTGATGCTCCGTTCAACACATCCTTATCGACAGATATATAAACGGGGCAATCGACATGTTCTTCCGAAAAACGGTTCCAGCCCTCTTCGTGCGATAAGTCGGTTTCGCTATAACACTTCACCTTGTCGCCATAGCCCGTCGTCATGGCTTCGACCAACGGTTCGGCAGCCCCCACGATGAACACTTTATGCAGAAAAGAGTTGGTTTCGAGCACATCCTTCACCCACGATCCACACGATAGCATATCCTCGAACAATGTAGGCTGCATGTCGGGGTGATGATCGAAAACGACCAACGAGAAAGGTTCACGAATTTTATCCGTCCACAATTTGCTCAGATAGTGATAGTTGCCCGAATCGATAAAGTGAATGCCCTCGGGCGAAAACGAAGCTATCTTCTCTTCGAGCCGACGACGGGCATCGACATCGCAATAGCAATCCACACCGTTCAGGTCGGTGCAGTCAATCCATCGGAAGCGGCGATTCTTTATGAAGTTCTCTTCTTCGTAAACGTGAGTGAAATTCATCAGGATGATGTTTGGCTTCATCGGCATCCTCCTTCCATGGTAATGGCCACCTTGATTACTCCATCCGCACGGTTTTCGAACAGGCGGTAAGCTTCTTCAATGTCGGAGAGCGGAAAACGGTGGGTGATGAGCGGTGTGGTATCTATCTTACCCTGTTCGATCAGACGGAGTATCTCGGCGCAATCGCATCCATCCACTCCACCTGTCTTGAAAGTCAGATTCTTACCATACATGTCGGGCAGCGGAAGCACCTGCGGACGGTCGTAGAGGGCTACGACGGTGACCACAGCATTGGGGCGTGCGCACTGCCATGCCAGGCGGAAGCTATCGTCCGAACCAGCTACTTCTATTACCACATCGGCGCCTCCATGAAGGCTGTGTGCAAGTACAAAGTCCTGACACGCGTCGGGTTCCGTCACCAACACATCAGGATAGTGTTCTTCGACAAAGCGTCTCCTTTCGGCCGACTTCTCACAGACAATGATGCGCCGAGGCTGCTTCAAAAAGGCGCAAAGCAAGGTGCAGATGCCCGTCGGACCTGCTCCGATAAGCAGCACTGTATCATCGGGCTTAATCTCGGATATGCGGGCTGCCCAATAGCCTGTAGCCAGAATATCGCCCACGAAAAGAGCCTGTTCGTCGCTCACCGAGTCGGGGATGCGGTTCAGCCCTTGATCGGCATAGGGAACACGCACGTATTCGGCCTGTCCACCGTCGATGCGACAGCCCAACGCCCAACCGCCATTGGCATCGGTGCAATTGTTTACATAGCCATGGCGGCAAAAGAAGCATTCGCCGCAGAAGGTTTCTACGTTGACCGTCACCCTGTCGCCGGGCTTCACCGTCTTTACAGCGGAGCCTACTTGCTCGACGATGCCTACCATCTCGTGCCCCACGGTGATACCGGGCACAGCGCGAGGCACACTGCCATGCTTAATATGCAAATCGCTGGTGCAGATGCTTCCCAGGGTAACGCGCACCAGTACATCGCGCGGATCAATCAATTGCGGAATCGGTTTTTCGGTTAAGGCGAAGCGGCCTTTCTCAATGTAAGTATATGCAAGCATTTCTGTATTTCCTCCTTATAATAAAATCAAATGGTAGACACAAACATACGAATAAAATCTGATAAGGTGTCCGCATGCAGGTACTTATTTTATCCGAACCGCCCGTGAACGAAAAATAGCAAGTCTGCAACGATACATCCGAACAGATTAATTCGTAACTTGCGCCCCTAAACGCGATTTTCACCCTCCACAGCCTTGTTCGGAGAGAGAAGCAGAAAACAAATCGCACTGAAAAAGCCGTTTGTAAGACTTACGTTTCCAAGTGAGAACAGAGCAACGGTTCACAAACTCATATACTTACAAACGAATAAACTGATAAACTAAAAAACTTAATACATATATGGCTGACAACTATCTTGAAAACCAATTCGAGCAATACCAAGCACGCAAAGCCGCCTGGGAGCGAGAAAAAAAACTTGGCAAGCGAAAGACGCATCCCACCACCCCGCCGACAACCGACAAGGCGACATCTGCCGAAAGCACAACGCCTGTCGAAAGCGTAAAGTCCGACACAGGAACCACACCGCCCTCGTGCGTGGACTGCGGCACCCAAAACTGTAAATACAAGACCAAGACTTATCCTGACTTCTGTCTGACTACCCACCTCGACCCTGCCGACCAGCAATGGGCCTTGGAGCGTTACGACGAAGGACGTAACCACGACATCATGGTGGCCAGTGCCGAAGTCGAATACGAAGGCTATTGCCAATGGACGCGTGTGGAAGAAATCATGCATTTTGCCCGTAAGATAGGCGCCCACAAGATAGGCATCGCCAACTGCATCGGCCTCGTCAGCGAAGCGCGCATCTTTGCCCGCATCCTGCGTGAAAACGGCTTCGAGGTCTATTCCGTCGTCTGCAAGGTGGCCGGACAGGCCAAATCATCAGTCGGCATCCCACAGCAGTGCGAAAGCATCGGTGCAGCCATGTGTAACCCCATCCTGCAAGCACGCCTGCTGAACAAAGCCCAGACCGACCTGAACGTAGTCATCGGCCTGTGTGTGGGGCACGACAGCCTCTTCTACAAATATTCTGACGCCTACGTAACAACACTGGTCACCAAAGACCGTGTAACGGGCAACAACCCCGCCGCCACGCTCTATACCGCCCACTCGTACTATCGCAAAAAACTCAGTTAACGCCTCACCGACAATATGCTACACCGTTTTCACGTTCCCATCGACCACATCGCCTTGCCGACAAAATTCACTTATCCCTTCTGCTATACACCCCACCCCCTCTGCCTCATAGCTTCCTACGAAGTGCAGGAATACCTGAAGCAGCAGGCCCAATGGAAGCAGGAGCTCGACGCTGGTAAGATGTTTGGCGTACTGGTAGTGCGCACTGCCGACGGCCAGTTGGGTTATCTGGCGGCTTTCTCGGGCATATTGGCTGGTAAAAACATGCACCCTTTCTTCGTACCGCCTGTCTACGACCTGCTTCAGCCCGACGGTTTCTTTAAGATCGAAGAAGAGCAGATCTCGCAGCTCAACGCACGCATCGACGCTATGCAGACCGACGAACAGTACGTACGCCAGAAAAACACACTACTCCAAAGAGAGAGAGCCGTACACAAGGTGCTCGACGATGCCAAAACCGCGATGAGAGAAGCCCGCCTGCGGCGAGAAGAACGCCGAAAAGAAGCCTCACTGACGCCCAAAGGTCGCCTCGCTCCCGACGAAGAAGCCGCCCTGATACGTGAAAGCCAGTTTCAGAAGGCCCAATACAAACGGCTCGAAAAACGCTTGTCCGCATGGCTCGATGCCTCGCGTAGTCTGACCAACGAAGCAGAGGAAAAGATGGCTTGTCTGAGGTCGGAGCGCCGCCAGCGTTCCGCCGCCCTGCAACGGCGTCTGTTCGACCAATTCACCCTGCTGAACGCTAAGGGCGAACGCAAGAGCCTGCACGATATATTTATCCAAGATTTCGAAAAAATACCCCCCGCAGGAGCCGGCGAATGTGCTGCCCCCAAACTGCTTCAGCAAGCCTATCTGAACGGTTGGCAACCCATAGCTATGGCCGAATTCTGGTGGGGCCAGTCGCCCAAAACCGAAATACGTCGGCAGGGCAATTT
Organism: Bacteroides ndongoniae; assembly: GCF_900108345.1. GTDB lineage: Bacteria > Bacteroidota > Bacteroidia > Bacteroidales > Bacteroidaceae > Bacteroides > Bacteroides ndongoniae. The sequence goes on from NZ_FNVV01000014.1 coordinate 860,551, forward strand.
CTACCCCGCCTGTAAGGGCAAGTGCGGGCCTATCCTATCGCATATGCTCGTCGGTCTGGATGTAGACGACAATCCGATGGAAAACTACCACACCATGCCCCAGGCACTGCCCATCGTCTACGAAGACAAATGGCTGGTGGTAGTCGACAAGCCTGCGGGCATGCTCTCCGTACCCGGCAAGACCCCAAACTGCGTATCGGTATACAGCCTGATGCGCCAGCGCTACCCCAATGCCGAAGAGCCTATGATGGTACACCGTCTGGACATGAACACCTCGGGCCTGCTCATCGTCAGCAAAGTGAAACGGGTGCACGAGGCTTTGCAGAAACAATTCGAAGAGCACCGCGTACGAAAACGCTACACCGCCCTGCTCGAAGGAGCCGTGCCGAACGACAAAGGCCGCATCACACTGCCCCTCTGCCCCGACCCGCACGACCGTCCGCGGCAACTGGTGCACACCATCTATGGCAAAGAAGCCATCACCGACTACGAAGTGCTGTGCCGCAGAGATGGCCGCACACTGATAGCCTTCTACCCGCTGACGGGCCGCACCCACCAGCTTCGGGTGCATGCCGCCCATCCGCTGGGATTAGATTGCCCCATTGTGGGCGATGAACTGTATGGGCACAAGGGTTCACGCCTCTGTCTGCATGCCGAATCGCTGGAGTTTGTCCACCCCATTACGGGCAAGCAGATGCACCTCCGTCGGAAAATCGACTTCTGGCTGGAGAGTTGGAAGAACAAGGAAAACGAAAACGAAGAAATGTAACTGATATGAGTTCACGCATCGAAGAAGAACAGCAGACCGTCCGCCAGATGATACGCCTTTACTGCCGGCGGAAGGAGAAGAACAAAAGCCTGTGCGCAGCTTGCCGCGAACTGGAGGCGTATGCTTGTAAACGCCTGTCGCACTGTCCTTTTGGCGAGGAGAAGCCCACCTGCCGCCTCTGCACTGTGCATTGCTACAAACCGCAGATGAAGGAGCGGATGAAAGAGGTGATGCGCTATGCCGGTCCGCGGATGCTGCTCTATCATCCGATAGCGGCTGTCCGACATTTGTGGAGGGAGTATTTTTCGAAATAGACGCCGCACGCCTGATAGTAAAATAAATCACCACGAATTATACAGATTTGCATAGAATAAGATAAAAATATGCAACGCCCTGAATAATCCGTGGTGAATATCGAAAAACGCCGTAGCGAGAGGCTTAATTGAAGTAGTACAAGAAAACGGCCACACCTTCGAGAGCTTTCTTCTTCTCGCCCTCAATCTCGATGGCAAACTTGATTTCGGCTTTGGCCACACCGCGCAGATTGGCCAGCGATTGCAGATCGGCCACCAGACGGATGCGCTGACCCGAAAGAACAGCCTGTCCGAACTTCATCTTCTCCATGCCATAGTTGATCATCATCTTCAGGTTGTTCACCTCGATGATCTGGCCCCACAAGTAAGGCAGCATCGAAAGAGTGAGATACCCGTGCGCGATGGTGCTGTGGAAGGGGCTCTCCACCTTAGCACGCTCGGTGTCGACGTGAATCCACTGATGGTCGAGCGTAGCGTCGGCAAACAGATTGATGCGCTCCTGCGGCAATTCTACATAGTCGGACACGCCGATGCGCTGTCCTACTAATTTTTCAAAATCCTCGTACGAATTGATAACAACTTTTTCCATAAATTTCTTTTTAGATTTATAACGGCCAGCAAATATCGCCTTTTTTCGCCAAAAGGCAAAAGATAAGCGCAAGGATATGCCCGATAAAAGCCAATTTTGGCGTATATTTGCACAAAGTCCGCCCACGGAAGAAGATGAAAGCCGGCGGACGCCAAACTTCTGAAGAACCGAAAAAATGATAACGCAAAAAGAATTTACCCTGACGCCCCACCGGAGGGGCTTCCACCTGGTGACCGACGAAATAGTGCGCAATCTGCCGCCCCTGCCCGAAGCGGGGCTGCTGCATCTGTTCATCAAGCACACATCGGCCGCGCTGAGCATCAACGAGAATGCCGACCCCGACGTACAGACGGACATGACAGCCATTTTCGACCGCCTGGTGCGCGAACGCGAACCTTACTATCAACATACCTGCGAGGGCGACGACGACATGCCAGCGCACGCCAAATCGACACTGGTGGGAGCCTCGCTCACCATCCCCATCAGCCACGGACACCTGAACATGGGCATCTGGCAGGGCATCTACCTGTGCGAGTTCCGAAACCGAGGCGGAGGAAGGCGGATTGTGGCGACGGTCGTTGGATAAATGAAGAATGAAAAATGAAGAATGAAGAATTTCTAACGAATAACCGACCTGCGACAACCACTCGTAACTCATAACTCATAACCCATAACTCGTAGCTCGTAGCTTGTAGCTTGTAGCTCGTAGCTTGTAACTCGTAACTAAACAATGAAGAAAGCTATTATTATCGGAGCCACATCCGGCATAGGGCTCGAAGTGGCTCGCCTGCTGCTTCGGCGGGGATGGCGTATCGGCGTGGCCGGACGGCGCGAAGAGGCTTTACAAGCGCTGCGTAGCACGGCACCCGAACAGGTGGAAACGGCACGCATCGACGTCACCCGCGACGACGCTCCCGAACGCCTGAGGGCGCTCATCGACCGGCTGGGCGGCATGGACCTGTTCTTCCTCAGCTCGGGCATCGGCTATCAGAATCCGACACTCGACCCCAACATCGAACTACGCACGGCGCGCACCAACGTCGAGGGCTTCACCCGCATGACGACGGCTGCTTTCGACTACTTCAGGCAACAGCAGACCGAGGGCCGACTGCCGAGCGAGGGCGGACACATCGCCGTCATCAGCTCCATCGCAGGCACCAAGGGGCTGGGAGCCGCACCGGCTTACTCGGCCACCAAACGCTTTCAGAACACCTACATCGACGCTCTGGAGCAGCTGGCCCGCATGCAGCACCTGCGCATCTGCTTCACCGACATCCGTCCGGGCTTCGTAGCGACCGACCTGCTGCGAGGTGGCAACTACCCCATGCTGATGCGTCCTGAGCGCGTAGCACAGCACATCGTAAGGGCGCTGGAGCAACGCAAACGGGTGGCCATCATCGACGTTCGCTATCGGCTGCTGGTGTTCTTCTGGAGGCTCATTCCACGGACGATATGGAAGCGAATGCCGGTAGGGAGAAAAAATGAAGAATGAAGAATGAAGAATGAAGAATTAAGAATGAAGAATTAACCAGTTACCATTAAAATGAAACAAAAACCCATACCCATCATACTGACCGCCGGCATCGCCCTGTGCATCGGTGCCGCCTTGCCCCTGCTGACGGGGGGAAGCCCGTTCGACCCGACGCGCGACTCGGTGAAGTCCGAAGTGCCCTACTGCGTAGCACCGCCCAGCGTGCCCGATCAGATTGTCTTTGCCGGACAAACCATCGACCTGAAGCGCTACGACCACCGCGAGCGGATGGATCGCGAACTGATGTCGTTCACCTACATGCACTCCAGCACCATGCTCACCATCAAGCGCGCCAACCGCTACTTTCCCATCATCGAGCCCATCCTGAAGGAGAACGGCGTGCCCGACGACTTCAAGTACCTGGCCGTCATCGAGAGCAGCCTCAACACCCTGGCGCGAAGTCCGGCCGGAGCCGCAGGCCTGTGGCAATTCATGCCCGCCACGGGGCGCGAATACGGGCTGGAGGTGAATGCCAACATCGACGAGCGCTACCACGTGGAGAAGGAGACGCGAGCCGCCTGCCGCTACCTGAAGGATGCTTACGAGCGCTTCGGCAACTGGCTGTGCGTGGCCGCCTCGTACAACGCCGGACAGGGTCGCATTTCGTCCGAAATGAAGAAGCAGCTGGCCAGTCAAGCCGTCGACCTGTGGCTGGTGGAAGAAACCTCGCGCTACATGTTCCGCCTGTTGGCCGCCAAGGCCGTCGTCAGCGAACCGCAGCGCTACGGCTTCCTGCTGAAACGCGAACACCTCTATCCGCCCATCCCCTACCGCGAAGTGACCGTCGACACCGGCATCGACTCGCTGGCCGTCTTTGCCCGCCGCGAGGGCATCACCTACGCCCAGCTGAAGGATGCCAACCCCTGGCTGCGCGAACGCTCGCTGGCCAACAAAAGCCGCCGCACTTACGTGCTGAAGATTCCTACACAGGCGGGCATGAACTACGACCCGCGGCAGACGGTGCCTCATCGGCGAGAGTGGGTGATCGACTGAAACGCCTGCGGGCGTTTCTCCCTCCCCGTCGTCGTCGCCGCTGTCGTTTCTCGTCGTCGGCAGCACGTCGGCGCCCCCCTTTTCGCCAACTTGCCAACCTGTTCACCCGCCAATCTGCCCTCTTGCCTCCTCCTTGCCCCAACAAAGATACAGACAAGCGGTCGGAGAGCCATAAAACAGGCTGTTCTATCGTGTGAAAATCTGTTAATAAAACGCCAATTCAGTGTTAATAAAGCTAACTCGTTGAAAGACAGCGCGCCGGAGGGAATTTTATACGATTTCACCTCATTTGTTTATTTTTATTTGCAAAATCGGACAGAATCGGCTTATCCTGTCGGCGTTACAGTATTACAGTTACAGTTAAGTAAAAATCAGAAATCAGCAGGTAGAGGCCGACACGAAACAGCCCCAACAACATGTACTACTGCTGCTTTTCGGTCAGATACTTCCAATAGCGCACGGGCATGTCCTGCCGGTGCTTACGCGGATTGAGGCGCTCCTTGATGCAGATGGCCTTGAAGTAAGTTTGCCACAGCTGCTGAAAGAGGCGTTCGTCCTTGTCCAGCAGACTGTCGTCCAGGCGGCCGGAGGCAAGGTGTGGCAGGTTGTCCTCCTCGTCGAAGGTGACGCGGCGAAGGTCCGTCAGGTCGTAGTAGAAACCATAGGCGCGGCCCACGTCGTAGATCAGCCAGCGCTGGTCGGCAAAGCGGTCGCGGAAGTGGGCCACAATCAGCGGCAGGGCGTTCTTCTGCGGCTCGATGGCGGCAAAGTAGGTGCCGTCGGCCGTCTTCTGGAAGCGGACAAACTGCATCAGCCGGTGGGCCTCCTGGCTGACTCGCCTCCACATGCGGGTGAAGGCCAGCACGTCGGGGTCGGCAAAGTTGGTCTCGATGGAGCGCGGGGCGTCGACAGCTTTGCGGATGTAGCGGAAGAGGAGCATGGGCGTCTCCGCCTCCTCGGCCAGCCAGCACTGCGCCAGGCAGTTCATGGCCGATGCCGACAGCTTCTTCTGCAAACCGCGCCACACACGGTCGGCCTTGGTATCGTCGGTATGTACGGCAAACACCTCGTCGCAGAACAGCAGCAGGGGCTCGTCCATGCCTTGCAATGCGTCGGGGAAGGTGCGGCGGGCGTAGGCCTCGAAAACGGCTGTCAGAAGGCCGGGAAAGGTGTTGTCGAACTGGAAGACGGTCATGTGAATGAAGAATGAAGAATTAAGAATGAAGAATTTTCTGAGATGAAGAATAAAGAATTAAGAATGAAGAATCTTCTGAAAATGAAGAATCGCCTGCGGGTGGAAACAATTCTTCATTCGGAGGCGTAGCCGACATTCTTAATTCTTCATTTTCAGGGGGTGAGGCTCTCCCCCCACTCTATACTCAGCTGCCGCTCGTCCGTCAGTTTCTTGGGCTTGGTCACCAGCAGTCGGCGGACGCCTTGCGGGGTCAGCTCGTGGATGGTGCGGGCGGGTAGTTCGTTGCAGGTCAGGAAGTATTGCGCTTTCTTCATCACCACGCCCATCTTCTTCAGCTCGTAGAAGCTCAGTCGCGAGAAGCGGCGCGAGGCCACGATGAGGCGGGCAGACTTCACACCCACGCCGGGGATGCGCAGCAGCAGTTCGTAGTCGGCACGGTTCACGTCGACGGGGAACTGCTCGGGATGGCGAAGAGCCCAGGCCAGTTTGGGGTCGACTTCGAGGTCAAGGTCGGGATAGGCGTCGTCGACAATCTCGTCGACCTTGAACTGATAGAAGCGCAACAGCCAGTCGGCCTGATACAGGCGGTTCTCGCGCACCAGCGGAGGCTGTTTCAGGGCGGGCAGGCGTTTGTCGTAGGTGTTCACCGAGACGTAGCCCGAATAGTAGACACGGCGCATCGTGGGGCGGCTGTACAGGGCGGACGACAGCGTGAGGATGTCGCGGTCGGTCTCCGACGTGGCACCCACAATCATCTGCGTGCTCTGTCCGGCGGGGGCAAATCGGGGCGCGTGGCGATGCTTCTTGCGCTCCTCGGCGCTTTCGAGCACACCCTGCTGGATGTATCGCATGGGGGCGAAGACACTCTGATGATCTTTCTCGGGCGCCAGCAGCTTCAGGTTCTCCTCGCGGGGAATCTCGATGTTGACGCTCAGACGGTCGGCGTAGAGGCCGGCTTCGTTCACCAGCTCGCGGCTGGCGCCGGGGATGCTCTTCAGGTGGATGTAGCCGTTGAAGCGGTGCACCAGGCGCAGATCTTTGGCCACGCGCACCAGGCGCTCCATCGTGTAGTCGGGATTGCGCACCACTCCGCTGCTCAGGAAGAGGCCCTCGATGTAATTGCGGCGGTAGAACTCGATGGTCAGGTCCACCAACTCGCTGACCGACAGCGTGGCGCGCGGCAGATCGTTGCTGCGGCGGTTGATGCAGTAGGCACAGTCGTAGATGCAATAGTTGGTCAGCATCACCTTCAGCAGGGAGATGCAGCGCCCGTCCTCGGCAAAGCTGTGGCAGATGCCCACGCCGCCTACGGTGTTGCCCAGCATGCCGGCGCGGTTGGAGCGCACCGTTCCGCTGCTCGAACAGGAGACGTCGTACTTGGCCGACTCGGCCAGTATCTTCAGTTTATTCAGTACATTTTCGTTCATAATCATTCGCCGGAATCCCTCACTATCGGCCGGACAAAAATACAAAAATCTCTGCATCCTGATGCGCAGAAAGCCTATTTTTAAGATTCCGGCCGTCTGCCCTTCCGCCAGCTTCGGACATTTACATATCTATACAAAAAAAGACTGCCTCACCAATCGGGGCAGTCTTCTTTTCTTCTTCAGAAGGCTATACTTATTTAGCGGCTTCCAAAGATGCTTTACGGAAAGCTTTCATTGCTTTTTCGATTTCCAAAGAAGCCTTACGGGCACGGGTTCCAGCGGCTTTATTACCAGTTTCAATCTGTGCCTTCGCATCTTTTTCGAACGCTGCATACAATTCAGCAACCTTTTCAACTAATTCTTTCATAATCCTTTAAAATTACTCTGTTAATAATGTTTGGCAAAAATACATTCTTTCCTGGAATAAATGCAGAAAAAAAGATTTTTTTTTGAAATAAAAGCTGATTTTGTTCAAAAAGCAGGCATATCCGCTTTTTTTCACCTACTTTTGCAGCCATGAAAACGTTTACTGATACAGAATATATACACGCCTTGATAGCCGAAGGCGAACATCAGCAACAGGACTTCAAGTTCGAAATATCCGATGCGCGCAAGATAGCCAAAACCCTTTCGGCATTTGCCAACACCGACGGCGGACGGCTGCTGATCGGCGTGAAAGACAACGGAAAAATAGCCGGCGTACGCTCGGACGAAGAGCAATATATGATAGAGGCCGCCGCACAGCTGTATTGCTCGCCGCAAGTGGACTATCGCATGCACACCTACCTGGCCGAAGGACGGAGTGTCCTCGTGGTCGAAGTAGAAGAAAGCCGGCAGAAACCCGTCTACGCCCGCGACGAATCGGGCAAGAACCTGGCCTATCTGCGCATCAAGGACGAAAACATACTGGCCACGCCCGTACACCTGCGCGTGTGGCAGCAAAGCGGCAATCCGCAAGGCGAACTCATCGAGTACACCCAGCGCGAACAGCTGCTGCTCGACCTGTTGCGCGAGAACGAGCTTCTGTCGCTGAACCGCTACTGCCGCATGGCCCGCCTCTCGCGCCACGCCGCCGAGCATCTGCTGGCCAAGTTCATCCGCTACGGCATTGTAGAGACCGTGTTCGAAGGGCACAAGTTCCACTTCCGCCTGAAGCTGAGCTGAGGTAAGGTTCTCTCCTCCCTCCCCCCTGATTGCCGACCGGCTGGAGGCATAGAAGACGATCTGGAATGCTGGCCGAAGAAAAATTAAGAAATAAGCCATGCACAATATTGGTGTAAACCGACTTATTTCGTACTTTTGTAGCACAATTTCAATACTATTCATCAAACGATATGGGAATATTTACCAACTTATTCAAAAAAAATACTGAAGAGAATTCTTCAAAAAACGTAGAAGACTTCGTGTCGCTGACCCGCGTATATTTTCAGTCGGTCATCGCTGCCAACCTGGGCATCACCAACATACGCTTTGTGCCCGACGTGGCCAACTTTAAGCGCCTGTTCAAGATCCCTACCCAGGGCGGACGGCTGGGACAAGCCGAAAAAACAGCTTCGAAGAAGATGCTGATGCAAGACTACGGCCTGAGCGAAAACTTCTTCAAGGAAATCGACTCATCCGTCAAGAAGCACTGCCGTACGCAGAACGACGTACAGTCCTACCTCTTTATGTATCAGGGATTTTCGAACGACCTGATGATGCTGATGGGCAACCTGATGCAATGGAAATTCCGCATGCCCTCCATCTTCAAAGGAGCCCTGCGCACCATGACCGAGAAGACCGTACACGAAGTATGCACCAAAACCGTGTGGAAGAAAGACGACGTGCACAAGACAGCCGCATCCGTACGCCAATACAAAGAACGCCTGGGCTACTCCGAACAATGGATGACAGAATACGTCTACAACATCGTGATGCTGGCCAAGAAAGAAGCTGGAAAGAAGAAGGAAGAGACTGAGAAATGAGTTGACTAAACAAAAGGCCAATGAACATAGAGCAACATCCCCTGGAACCTTTCCTGCCCGAAAACGCCCAAGTGCTGATGCTGGGAAGCTTTCCGCCGCAACGTAAGCGGTGGTCGATGGAGTTCTATTACCCCAACTGGAACAACGATATGTGGCGAATCACAGGCCTCATCTTCTTCGGCGATAAGGAGCACTTCGTAGATAAGCAACAGAAACGCTTCGACCGCGAACGCCTCGTCAGCTTCCTGCGCCAGAAGGGGATTGCCCTGTTCGACACCGCAACCGCCGTACGCCGCCTGCAAGACAATGCGTCGGACAAGTACCTCGAAGTAGTGCAGCCCACCGACGTTTCTGCTCTGCTCCGCCGTCTGCCAGTGTGCCGCGCCGTCGTCACCACAGGCGAAAAAGCTACCGATACCCTCTGTACACTGTTCGGCATCGAAGCCCCCAGGGTAGGCGACTTCGGCGAGTTCGTCTTCGACGGACGCCCCATGCGTCTGTATCGGATGCCCTCATCCTCGCGAGCCTATCCGCTGGCGCTGGAAAAAAAAGCGGCCGTCTATCGCCTTATGTATCAGGACTTGCAGATGCTTTGACAAACTTTTATTTGTCGAAGTGCTTGCATATTCAAAACTTTCCATTACCTTTGCAGCCGCAAACACGGGAATAGCTCAGTTGGTAGAGCATCGGTCTCCAAAACCGAGTGTCGGGAGTTCGAGCCTCTCTTCCCGTGCCAACCGAAGGAAGTTGAAACTGAAATGAGTTACAGCTTCCTTTTTTTGTATCAGATAAGCAGCATTTGGCGCGTCATGAAAACCCTCTACATCATCCTCGGAAGCCTGTCGCTCGGGCTGGGAGTAGCCGGCATCTTCCTGCCGATACTGCCCACCACCCCCTTTCTGCTACTGACGGCAGCTCTCTACTTCCGCGGCTCGCCACGCCTGTACGACTGGCTGCTACGACAAAAGCGGCTGGGCCCTTACATCCGCAACTTCCGCGAACATAAAGCCATACCGCTTCATGCCAAAATCGTCTCCGTAGGCCTGACGTGGCTCACCATCCTCTATTGCGTAGTCTTTCTGCTTCCGCAAGTATGGCTGAAGCTGTTGCTGCTGGCGTTGGCCGCGGGCATCAGCTGCCACATCCTGTCGTACAAGACGCTGAAATAGTTTTTCTTTCTGTTTCCGTTCTCGTTTTCTTGCTTCTAAGCCCCTTGTGTGTGCAGCATTACTTCAGCACCACCAGCACCTTGCGGGCTCCGTGGGCCCCCATCACCAATGCCTGCTCGATATCGGCCGTCTTCGAAGGACCCGAAATGAAAACCCCATAAGGATAAGCCTCCGACTTCAGAGCAGCATAGGCTTCGTGCATGTTATTGACAAGGCGGTTGCGGTCGACAACGATGAGCAAGGCCTCGGCTATGAAATAGAGCAGCTTATGCTTCACGGCCTGAGGTATCCACACAGCGCCGTTTTCGGCCACTCCTATCTCGCCTGGAACAACAGCCAGATCAATGCCGTTCAGCTCCTGCGCACGCTCCAAATCGTCAGGATTGAGCGTAGCACATGTAACTTCGGGCAGGTTCGAAGCAATGCTCCGCGCCTCGGGGAAGTAAGTACGAATCAGCGAGTCGAGGGTGTCACCCTCTTGCCACAAAACGGCATTGCCTCCCACCTGACGGCTGACATCGCAAAACTGACTGATCTTGTCTGCATAAGTCGTTGCCTTCACCGCCCACTGGGGATAATCGAAACGCTGGCGGGTGTTGAGGCGTATCTTGTTTAAAATTTCATCACGGCTGCTCATGGTTATTTCTCCTCCTTTCCTTGAACTTTATTCTTCTTCCACATTTCGTTAAACGACTCGGAAGCAAACTTGGGCAATTCACGTCCCTTTCCCCAGTCGTTCAGTCCGTTGTACTTCATAAACCGAGGCAAGGCATTCACCATCGGAGCTGCCCACAAAGCAGCATTAAACAGGTGCGGACGCTCCATCAGGAATTCCATACCTTCCGACATATATTGTTTCTCGGTGCTGGCCTTGCCGATGGCTTTCAAACCCTGACGCCATTTGTATATCTGCTCGCCCAGGTCAACCTTGGCCGGGCAAACGTTGGAGCAGGACAGGCAAAGCGAACAGGCCGACAGGTTGTCGTAGTACTTCTGCGGGTCGTGAGCCATGCCCAGATTGATACCGATGGGGCCGGGGATGAAGTAGGTGTAAGAGTATCCCCCGCTGCGGCGGTAAACGGGGCAGGTGTTCATGCACGCTCCGCATCGGATGCAGTTCAGCAGACGGATGTGGTCGGTGTTGGCCAACATTTCTGTCCGCCCGTTGTCCACGATGATGATGTGGTACTCGCCTCCCTGACGCGGCGAGCGGAAATGTGAAGTATAGGTAGTGCTGGGTTGTCCGGTGCCCGAACGTGCCAGCAAACGAGTGAAAACACCCAACGCATCCATGTCGGGCACAATCTTTTCGAGCCCGAAAGCCGATATGTTCAGCTTAGGACAGGACATGCCCATGTCGGCATTGCCTTCGTTGGTGCACACCACCACATCGCCCGTCGAGGCTACTGCGAAGTTAGCCCCTGTCATGGCTGCATCCGCATTCAGAAAGATATTACGCAGATTCTTGCGGGCTACGTGCGTCAGATAAGTAGGATCGTAGTTGCCTTTCTCGGCCCCCATCTCTTTTTCGAAGAGCTCGCCCACCTGCTGCCGCTTGATGTGGATAGCGGGCAACACTACATGGCTGGGCGGCAGGTGCATCAGTTGCAAAATGCGCTCGCCCAAGTCGGTCTCTACAGTGTCGATACCTTTCGATATCAGGAAGGGATCGAGTTCGCACTCTTCGGAAAGCATGGACTTACTCTTTACAAAGCGCTTCACACCGTGGCTGCTGAGCAGGTCGTAGATAATCTGACGATATTCTTCGGCATCTTTAGCCCAATGCACAATGGCGCCGTTGGCTGTTGCATTCTTTTCAAACTCTACCAACAACTCGTCCAGGTGGCTGTTGGAGTATAGTTTCAGCTGGCAGGCCTTCTCGCGCAAGTCCTCCCATTCGGGCAGTTCACGGCTTATCTTATCTCGTTTGGCACGCACCATCCAGAGGGTTTCGTTGTGCCATGCCACCATATCCTTATTCTGAAGGAACTTCTCGGCGGCTTTTGAATGCTTGGTACTCATAGTTGTGAAGCTAATATTTCGACAATATGAATGGTTTTCACGGGCAGATGCTCACGATCGATGACACCCTGCATGTGCATCAGGCAAGAGCTGTCGGCACCGGTGATATATTCGGCTCCCGTCTCCATGTGATGTCTGATTTTATCCTGAGCCATGCAGACGGATACCGCCTGCTCTTCGACGGCAAACATACCTCCAAAACCGCAGCACTCGTCGGGATGAGCTGGTTCGAAGACTTCGATCCCCTGCACCATCGACAGCAGGTCGCGGAGTTTGTTGTAATAAGGAATGTTGCGCTCGCTGGGCGATGAAAGATTCAACTCGCGCACGCCGTGGCAGCTGTTGTGAATACTCACTTTGTGGGGGAAGCTGGCTTTCAGCGAAGAAGGCTTCAGTACATCGTGTACAAACTCACACAGGTCGTATATTTTCCCTGCACTTTGACACTGATGCCCTTCGTGCTTTAAGATGCCGGGATGATTCAGTTTCACAAAGGCCACACAACTAGCCGAAGGGCCGACAATGTAGTCGTAAGCCTTGAACAAATCCTCGAATCGACGGGCCATTTCCGAGGCTTTGTCCTCGAAACCCGCATTGGCCATCGGCTGGCCGCAACAAGTCTGGTCGAGCGGATAATCGACGTCCACACCCAGGCTTTTCAGCAGTTTGTAAGACGCCACTCCCACTTGCGGATAGATGGCGTTGATATAACATGGAATAAACAAACCTACCTTCATGGGTTCATCAGATTATAATGTATTGTTAATCATTTATTGAATATTGATCAGCTTATGCGTCTGCAAGCTAAGCCTCCAACGCGGATGCTCCAAGACGCAAGCCACCGTCTCGGCCGTGTTCAGACACGAACAAGGCTGAAGGAAGAAATGTCTGGCAGGCAGCTGCTCGTAACAGGCCAAGTCCTGCCCTTCGTACACCACCTTTACTTCGTCCATACGCGTCAGCCTCAACTCTCCACCCTGCTTGGGCGAACAGGTCACCCAGTCGATGTTCGCTGGAAGAGGACGGGTACCGTTGGTTTCGATGCAAACGTATTTTCCTGCCTCGTGCAAACGGTCGACAAACGCCTCGTCGATCCACAGCGAAGGTTCGCCACCCGTCAAAATCACCATCGTAGAAGGATATCGGCTGACTTCGGCCACGATGTCGTCGTCGGACATCATCACTCCGCTTTCGTGCTGCGTATCGCAAAAAGAGCACTTCAGGTTGCAGCCCGAAAAACGTACAAATACCGCAGGCGTACCCGTGTGAAATCCTTCGCCTTGCAGGCTATAGAATATCTCGTTAATCTTTCTCATAGACAGCCATGTTTGACTCAGACTCCTGCACTTCAACTTTAAAACAGGTGGGTATCTGCTCACATACCCAACGGGCTATGTTTTCGGCTGTAGGATTAAAAGGAAGTACTTCGTTCAGATTGCGGTGATCGAGTTTCTCTTTCACCACCTGCTTGATGTGGCTGAAGTCGACTACCATCCCATCGGCATTCAGCTCCTTCGAACGGCAATACACTGTGATAATCCAATTGTGACCATGCAAATTCTCGCATTTGCTACGATAAGAAAGGCTCAGACTGTGTGCAGCCGATACCTCCATGCGTTTGATAACTGTATACATACGACTTGTTAATACTCTGATTAATAGAACTTTTTTATCGATCATTGCATCTAATGTCACCTCAATGCGCCAGCAAAAATAATAAAAAAACAAACAATCTGTCCCCCTAAGCAGAATATCTTGCAACCGAAATCTCTCAATTTCTACGTGCAAAGCCTCTTTAAGGCTCTCTGCTTAACAGGACAGATTGACTTATCATCGGTCGGTCAAAATAGCAAACAAAACGTCGCTTTGCCAATGACAGACTTATCTTCTTTTCTACTCATCCATTTCTTATTCAATCCCCTTTATGGTCTTCATCAATTGCTCACCAAGACCGATGGTATATCCCTGCGAGACGAAGACTACACGGTTGAACGTATCGGCGATGATGAAGACAGGCAAATTGCCTGACCGCCTCAGCTTCATGTTCTCGGCTATCTGTTCGGCTATACCGTCGGTGTCGATACCATAGATCACCGTCGAAGGAAGAGCCGGGAAAGAAGAAGGCGTGAACTTGGAAGCCTGCTTCTCGTCGGGGAACAGCAACACCATCTTGCGTCCCCACTTCTCCAGGTCGGCTTTCAAGGCAGCTATGTCGCGCAAAGCATGATTCGTAGGTTCCTGGTTGACACCTAATACACCCACTACGAAGTAGCCGCGTCCGCAAGCCTGCAACAGGCTTTGCTGTTCGTCCGTTGCCTTGCCATCCCAACGGGTAAAGAGCGATTCGGAGTTGAAGTTGCCTATCACCTGTACTTCATCCTGACTTTCGCGCATCACAAGATCGATGCGGGTTGTCTGTCCCGGTTCGATGCTGAATGAAACCATCCGCGCAAGGACAGCGCCACTGGCCAGACGGGTTCCGGTGACCAACACATAGCTGCCGGCATCCAGCGAAGTACCGTTCTTCAGCAAGCCGGCCCAGGTGGTGCCTTCCGCATTGTTGGCATTGCCTTCTTCGTAGGTCAGCAACTGCAGCATACCTTCGGGGGTAAGTTTCGACAAAGTGAAGTGCGAATAATATTTAGGATTGTCCAACAACTTAATAGGAGTATAAGTTGCCACCAGTTTACCACTCTTTCCTTCTTCTACTTCCGAAGTTGTTTTCTCGAAATCTACATCAATGGCTCCGTTGTCGTTCAGCAATTGAACCTTACCCGTCACTTCGTGAATGCGTGCGGGGATACCCATGCTGCGTGCCATCGATACGAAGAAGATGTCGCGACTGTGCGGATCGGCCAGACGGGCTTTCCATACACCGGCCGGAGATATGGGCGAAGCACCCAGATTACAGTTCTTGTCCACACGGATGTTTTCCGACACCCAAGCGACAAGTTTCATCGGTTCGGCCACGTAAGCTTTGCACTCTTCCTCGGAAACCACTTGCTTGAAGAAGGCTTTATAAGGCGTCAGTGCCTCGTTGCTGACACGCGGATTGCGCACATAGCGGCGGAAAAGGTCGGCATTGGGGCAAAGACGCGACAACATGTGGTCCAGCAATACGTCGAGGGTAACATCGCGCAGGTCTTTCTCCGAAATGCGTTGCAGCAGGTCGAAACCACCCACCTTCGACTTCTCGGAGCGCAGACGGGCCATAAAGTTGGTGATGACGGCATGATTGCCACGCGAAGCCACCAGGATGCGGGCAGCAGCGTCCTCGTCCAAACGATACAGACGGGCAAACTCACGCGCCTTCTCGTCGGTCATGAAGGTGGCGGTATAGGCATTGCGGATAGAGTCTTCGTGTGCCAGACGGCGGTCGTTCTCGGCGCGTTGCTCGGGCGTTACTTCGGGCAGGTTGGCATTCTCGGCAGGAGGCACGATGTCCAGATCGACGGCAAACGCGGCACCCGGCTCTTTATCAAGCTTCACTTGCAGCTCGCTGTCCTTGCCGAAAGAAAGTTTGGCAAAGCCTGTCTTTCCGCCTTTCGATGCCCACACCAGCATATCGCCCTTGCCGGCAGTCAGCGAGGCCTTGCCTTCGGCATCGGTCTGCTTGCGGGCTACGGTATAGAATTCGGCATAGTTATAGAGTTTGAACTCGACAATGGCATCGGGCACAGACTTGCCTCCGGCGTCTACTACCTGCACCACGGCACGGGCTGTCGGGGCGTAATTGTCTATCACATTGATTTCCGTATAGCAATTGGTCACGGACATTACTTCTTCGGGGCCTTCGTAGCGTCCGAACACCTTGGTGTGCATCAGCATTCCCCGGCTGGCTGGGGCGTTGAACCATCCCAAGTCGAGTACGGGCTCGGGCTCGCAGGCTCCCAAGAAGTGCCACTTGCCGTCGGCCCAGGCCTCCACCCAGGCATGATTGTCGTCGGTGTGCGCCCAACGGGGCGTATAGACCTGACGCGCCGGTATGCCTACCGAACGCAAAGCGGCCACCAGCAAGGTAGACTCTTCGCCGCAACGGCCATAAGCCGTACGGACAGTAGCCATAGGCGAACTGGTGCGGGCATCGCTTGGCTGATAGACGGCCTTCTCGTGACACCAGTGGTTCACTTCGAGGATGGCGTCGTGCAGCGAAAGTTGCTTCACGCGGTCTTTCAGTTCCTTATAGAATACGACACGTGCACTGTCCAGATGCTCGTTGTTCACCCGCGCCGGAAGCACAAAGTGACGGAACAGTTCTTCGGGAATATCGCCGCCCCAGGGCATTTCGTCGGCTGCCTGACGCGATGCACGTACGTTCATCAAGTGGAATTCGCCCGGATAATCGGTAATGTCGGCCAGGGGCATGTAGGCATAAAGAAACTCCAGTGCCTCGCGCTCGTACGTGTCAAGGTCGGTGTCGAGCACGGCAAACAGGTCGCCCTGCGGCATCTGTTTCTTTTTCAGTTCCAGGTCTTGTTCTACCTTGGCACGGTATTCGGCATCTTTGATAAAATGGGAATTGCCGCACGCTGCAAGCAAGCACGACAGCAATAAGAAGTAAAGGGGAAGAAAACGAGTTCGCATAAGATTAAATTTATGTTGGTTACTCGGACAAAGATACTGAATGATGAGCGCAATACAAAAAGAAGCCTGCTTATTTTTTATTGCCGAACCGCATCCCTCCCCTTCCGTTTCCGAATCGGCAGACTGCTTTTTATCACGGAAAAGGCTGGCATCTTCGGACAGAACTCCAAGCCTGTCGGACAGTGCACGCTGGCTGCACAGCCACTGCAAACAGGTTGCAGCATCACTGCAAAGGCGTTGCAGCATCACTGCAAACCGCTTTGCAGCGACAGTGCAACGGGCGTGCACTGCTTCCGGCACCGGCGGAACGTCACTTCAACGTCAGCACCAAGGTGGTGTCGGCCTTCAACTCGAAGCGGCAATCCTTATAGGCCGGCGGTCCCATCACGCCTTCGGCATCGTTGCTGAAGCCATACTTCTCCAGCGGGATGCCGTAAGTGCCTGTGTCCAGCCGACCGTTTCCGTTGGCATCGTGAAAGACGGAAATGGCGTAACTTCCTGCGGGAAGTCCCTGACAGGGAATGCGGACGGTGCTGTCTTTTGCTTCGACCCGAAACCCGGTCAAAGGTTTCTTCAGAAAAGTCTCTTCCGACGCGTAAACGGCTACGAAGAGGGAACCCTCCGGCCGCTCGATGCCGCGTACTTCGATTGTCAGATTCGGTGTGCCCGACGTGCCGGCAAATGCTTCGGCCAGCAGGAGGCATCCAAGGGAAATAAACCATGTTTTCATAAGCTGTGTAAATAGTGATGTGAATAATATAAAGTGAATAATATGACTCATACAGCCGGGCTGCCCCCGCCTCAGAAGTTGGAGACGTCGTAAGCCGCCTTCTTGCCCAAGGTGATGAAAATGCCGACATAGAAGAAATGATCGTCCGACGCCCATACGGGCTGCCCGTCCACCCGACCGAACTCGTTGCGGCGTCCCAGGATGTTCGTGGCCGAGGCGTGGACGATGACTTTCTTACTCGGGAGGAACGTCAGCCCCAAGTCCAGGCTGTTGTAGGGCTTCACTTCGTCGTTCATCAGGCCGGGCAGCTGCGCATTGTGGTACGGACGACCGCTGCTGAAGCGGTTGGTCACACCGATAATGGTGCGCAGGCGTGGCACGGAGTACTTCAGTGTGAGCGACGCATTGTGGCGGGTGGCGTATTGGGGCGTCGTCAGTTCGGCATACTCCCGATACTTCCTGCGGGATATATTATAGGTATAGGAAAGATAATACTCGAAATTGTGCAACGACACGTCGTCGAAGAAGAAGAGGTCGAACCCCTTGCTGTAGCCGTAACCGTGCGAAGTAACCTGACGGACACCTGCCCCGTCGGTCTCGGCAAGCGCCAGCCGGCTATAGTCCTTGTAGTAACATTCGGCTTTCAGCAGGCGGCCATTACAATCGTACCGGGCACCCACGTTGTATTGTACACAGACCTCCGAGGCCGGACGGGACTGCTGTACCAGCCAGGCATTCTCGGGCAACTGCGTGTAGCGGCCCGCCGTAGCCGAAAACATCCAGCGGTCGCGATAGTAATTCAGTGCCACACGGGGCGAAAAGTTCCACGTACGGCCAGCCGACACATATTCCGTCCGGCAGGAAAGCTCCGCTTTGAGCGACTCCCACGGATAGTAAACGGCCGAAAGGAAGCCCGCCCCTATAGTGGGGCTGATGCGGTTGCGGCTGTCCACACCGGCCGAAGCGAAGGCGTAAGCATCCTCGTAGTGCCGGAAGAATCCTTCCATGCCCGCCTCCATGCGGAAAGTCGGCGAAAAACGTTTTCCGGCCTTTGCCTTCAGGTGCCACTCCTGCTGTTGCTCCTGCCAGCGGTCGCCTGCCACGGCTGCTCCGCCTATCTGTCGCGAATAGTGCGAATAAGCCACTCCGCCAAACCACTCCCAGCCGTCGGTTGCCCGGCGGCGAAACGTCGAGTTGAAGTAAACATTATCCTCGCCCAAGGCAAACAGTCGCCACTCGTCTCCCTCGTACAGGGAGAAGTCGGTGCGGTCGTACTGGGCATAGACTTTCAGCACCGTGCGGTCGTCGGGCGTATAGCGTGCCTGCGAGGCGGCCGAATACATCCGGTAAGGCTTCTCGAAGTCGCGCCGTCCGCTGAAGATACGGTCGTAAAGGCTCAGATTCTGATAGTTAAGGTCGACCGAAACCGACCCTTTCGCGAAAGCACGCGTACCTCCACCCCCTGCTCCTACCACCGAAGCATTCACTCCCAACTTGGTGACGGGACTGTGGTCTTTCGTCTCAAGCGGCAGCACGGCCGACAAGGCCTCACCATACTCCAACGGCGCACCGCCCGAAGCCAGATTGACCCCACTGAACATAAAGGTAGAATAACGGCTGCGCGCCGGAGTGTTCAAACTGACCGAGGTATAAGGATTGAGCACGTGCATGCCGTCGATGTACGTCTGTGTCTCGTAACTGCTGCCTCCGCGCACCAATAAACGCCCGCTTTCGCCCTCGACCTGCGTCCCCGGCAATGTCTGCAAGGCCTTGTACAGGTCGCCGTTCGCACCGCCCACGGTTGCCAGTCCGACGGGTTGCAAATCGCTCCAACGACTGTTGGCGGCCGGAGTCCTGTGACCTCTGACCACCACTTCGCCCAAGTCCACACTGTCCGTAAATAGTTGCAGGCGTATCGTATCGGTCGTGGTCGTCTGCGCACGGGCAACAGCTACGCACGCAAAAGCAAGGAAATATCCCATCCATAGAATTGCTTTTCTCCTCATTGTCTTCATCGTTTTTGTTTGATTCCGACAGCAAACATAGACGAAGAAAACAAGGCACAAAAATATCCGGGACAGATAGCCCGGATATGTGACCGGCAGACGGCCTCGTGTGACGAACGGCCTGCCTCTGTGACGAACGACTAAGCGTTCATCACCTTCTCTATCATTGTCTTAACCTGCTTTGCATACGCCCGCGAGACCGGCACTTCGTCCCGGCAACCCTCCAGGCGCAAGCGGTATCCCTGCGAATTGCCCGACACATCGGTCACCTTGCCGATGTTGACCAGAAAAGCCCGATGGCAACGCACGATGAAGGGACAGCCTTCCACTGCCTGCTCCATCTGCTTCATGGTGATGCGCAACGTCTTCCGCACTTCTCTCTCTACGCTCCCACTCTCCGGAACATTGTGCTGCCCTGCAGGGCGACAAGTAATCTTCACGTAGTTGCCTTCGGCTTCGGCAAACAGGAAGTCGGCCGCCTCCATTTCGAGAACTTCCTTAGTAGTTCCGGCAAAAACCAGGTGCGAACTCCCGGCGGCGGTACCCCTCTTTTCGGCCACGACAGCTGCCCGTCCCGGATGCTTCAGACAGGCATTCAGCTCGGTAGCCTCCCTCAGATTACGCGCCAGCACTAAGTTACGGTTCCACATAATAAAGAAAACAATGGGGAAAGGCGCCAACAACAGTACCCAAACCATACTGATACCCAGCAAACGCCAATCGGGCGACAAGCCGAACACCCACGCCGTATACAGCCAGTTGAACAACCCTATCAGCAGACAGACAATCAGCGTGTGGAGCAACTCCTTGCCCACTGTCCAGTTCTGTTCCTTGTGATAGGCGGGAAACAGCCAGGGCAACAGATAGACCATGATGCCCAGTGCTGCGGAAGACACCACGGCATAGCCCAGCAGCACAGACAGCTTGCCGGTCTCCATCCGCGAAATGCCGAACGGCTGCAACAGATAAATAATCAGAAAGACGATCAGCGAAGGCACCACTACCGTTTTCCAACGTTTGCACAGCGCCGGATAAGGAGTTTGCAGAAGTTTTATCAGCTTTTTCATTGCTTTTTATATAAGACGGGCAAAGATATACAATATATTTGTAATATCCGGATAGCAAAACAGGGTTTCTTCAAAAGAAAATAGAATATACAAGCATTATTTTTATGTTCTACAACATATACCTTGCGAACAATTTGTATCTTTGCAGTGTTATTAGAGAAAAGAAAAAGAAGTAAGAACCGCTTTCCGAAATGCGGGAAGCACAAAAAGAAGACGATTATGAAAAAAGACGTAAATGAAATTATGATGTTGCAGTACCGTATCAAACGTTATCAGTCGATGAGAAACGGTGCCATGTGCCAAGCCCTTAGTGGAAAACTCCAGAAACTGCTTGCCAAGCAGTAATCGGAACTGAATGTAAAAGCGCTTGCCTCCGCAAGCCTGATAAAATGTAAATAAACAACCCTTTAAATAAAATGAGTGAAGAGGATGTATCGCAAAAAGATACATTCTCTTTTTTCTTTATCCCTGCACAAGGAGAAGGTAACAACTACCAACCTCGCCCCGACCTTCACTTACTCCCAGTCGCTGAACTCGAAACTGAGCTGCTCCCATACTCCTTTCTTCGCCTCTTCCTCGTGCGGATTGGAGATGGAAAGGCCGATGAGCCGGATGGGATGCTGCTCGTAATCGACTTCCTTCAGCAGTTGCTTGGCCAATGGCAGAATCTCGTCGAGCGTATGAAGTTCCTGCGGACGGGTCGTGCTGCGGGTTATCTGACTGAAGTCGTGAAACTTAATCTTCAACGTCAGCGTATTCCCCTTGAAGTTATGACGCTCCAGCCTGCCTGTCAGTTCCACCGCTACATGATACAGCTCGATGATTACCGACGAACGGCGGGAAATGTCCTTCTCCAACGTATGCTCGCAACCTACCGACTTACGGATGCGCACCGCCTCGACAGGACGCAAATCGATGCCTCGGGCAAAGTCGTAATAAACGTTCCCCATCTTGCCAAATTCATGCGTCAGCATCGCAAGCGAACGGGTACGAAGCTGTTCGCCGTTGTGTATGCCCAGCAGGTGCATCTTCTTGGCTGTGACAGGCCCTACTCCCCAGAAACTTTCGATAGGCAAACGGGCAATGAAGTCGAGTGCCTGGTCGGGATGAATGGTACACAGTCCGTCGGGCTTGCGGTAGTCGGAAGCAATCTTGGCCAGAAATTTATTGTAGGAAACACCGGCTGAGGCCACCAGATTCAGTTGGTCGCGTATCTTCTGCTTTATCTCGCGGGCTATGTCGACAGCCAGTTCCATGCCCGGCTTGTTATGGGTGACATCCAGGAAAGCCTCATCCAGCGAAAGAGGTTCTATCAGGTCGGTATACTCGTGGAATATCTCGTGTATCTGACGCGACACTGCCTTGTACACGTCCATCCTGCCGGGAATGAAAATCAGAGAAGGGCACAAACGTTTGGCCTTCTGCGACGACATGGCCGACCGCACTCCATAGCGGCGAGCCTCGTAACTGGCCGTAGCCACTACTCCCCGCTCTTCGGCACGCCCCACGGCAATAGGTTTGCCCCGCAACTCGGGATGGTCGCGCTGTTCTACGGATGCATAGAAGGCATCCATGTCGATGTGTATGATTTTACGTTCCATTGTCAGCTTTCCTTTTTTCGGCAAGACAAGGACAAATATAGTGCACTTTTACGAAATAAAGGAATGACAGAAGTCAAATACAACGGAGGGGATGAGAAAAAAATGAAAGGATAAAAAAAGAACTTCCTGCCCGTCTCCGGATGCATGTGAAGAGCGGACAGGAAGTTTATAACCGATTATTTCGACTTGAAAATAATCTTATAGATCTTAGGCATACCGTTATAACGGCATGTTACGGTAGCAAAGCCTTCGTCTGCCTTGGCCTGGTCGATCTTGATATCAACTTTCTTATTCGATGCCTTGGCAGTAACTTTAGGGAACGACTTGCCGGCTGCGGCAACTTCGTAGACTACCTCGTAGTGCGAATAGTCGGCAATACCGTTTTCGTTTGTCGAGCGTACCGGCGTCTTGGGCAGTTCGATTACTTCGCCTCCTACCTTCACCGTCACTTCGGGAACTACCGGACGGACAATCGGATGCTTGGCCGAGCTGAATCCCAAACCTGACATATCGAACAGCGGAGCCTGGCCTTCGCCCTCGGCCACCAGATAGATGGCATGTTTCTTATCCAGATGATCTACCACATCAGCCACATTCAGAGTGAACTTGGTTTCTTTCTGTGCAGCACCTGCCGGAACTTCGATCACGCCAATCTTCTTGCCTTTCCATACGGCATTGTCCCACGGAGCATCCAGCCATACATTTACCTTGAATGCCTTGTCGGTACGCGGAGTGATGAAGAGGTTGAACACCGTACCGTTTCCGGGCTTCGTGCCTTCGAAAGCCTTGATACCGTTCCTGTTCTTATCCAGTCCGCCAAAACCAAAGTACTTATAGCCGATGATGACACCGTTGCGTACTCCTGTTATCGGCATGTGGTTGTCCCATACGTCCCAGGAATCCTGCTGAACGCCGGTATCGGACAGGTAGCAGGCATAACCGGCCGAGTAATAACGATACGGATCGAGACCGAAGATGTGGAATCCCTCGGAGGTAACTTCCGCTCCAGTATATTCGTGGCCGTTGCTGTCTTTGGCTGTCCACTTATGGTCGTCGGCATAAGCGTCGTAACCGGTAATGGTCACTTTACCGCCTTCGGATACCGGTTTCTCTTCCCACTCTACCTTGATGGGAGCCACTACAGCCTGACGCGCAAAACCGAAGTTACGGGGTGGACGGTGATAGAATACATACCACTGACCGTTGATTTCCTCGATACTGCCGTGCGTATTGTGTCCGCCATTGGTAGATACCAGTGACTTACCGTCCTCGCTTACTTCCGGACCACGCGAGTCTACAACGACGCCACCGATTTTCCACGGTCCGAGCGGAGTGTCACCATAAGCATAACGCAGGGTGGAGTTACTGCTTCCCATACCATAGTCGGGACCAGAGTATCCACTATAAACCGATACATACTTATTTCCTACTTTACGGATGGAGGAAGCTTCGAAGAAGTTGAAAGCCCCCAAATCCTGTCCCGGATAGACGTTGGGATAAACGGCATCGGCCGGGTCGCGAACTACGCCATACCGACGTCCTGCCGGCATATTAAACGGAATCACCTCCTTACCGGGACGTACCGAATACATAGTGTTCTGGTCCAATTCGGCGGCCGACGAGCGCTGGAATCCCCAGAAGCCGTAGGCACGGAAGCCGATTTCGTAATCCGGATCGTTCGGGTCGGTGATCTGCTCTACATAAACCGAAGGGTCAAAGCCCATGATACTGCCCGGCAATGCCTTCCGACCGTCTTCGGTCACATTCACCGGAGTAAACGGTCCGTCCGGACGAGTGCTCTTTGCAACCATTGCCTCGCGGAACGGGCCACGGCTATGCGGATACAGGTAGTACTCGCGAGTACCATCCCGACGGTTCACCTCCACGAGGTCGGGAGCATACATCACGTCCCATTGCCCGTCAATGTGATAGGTGAAAATCGGGCCTTCGTCACGCCAGTTCTGCAAGTCCTCTACCGGAGCAGACCAAGCACGGATATCCGGTCCGCAATAGCTGTCGAGGCGCAAATCGTGCGAACCGATGATGTACACTCTGTACTTACCGGGATTGTCCGGGTCCTCAAACACGCGTGGTTCTCCATCGGGCACATGTTCCCACAAAGGGAGATAAGGGTTACCGATACTTTCAAACACAGGCTCTTTAACAGCTTCCCCGCCATCATCCGTTTTCGAAGAAAAAGCCCATCCACTAGCAGCCAGCGAAAGTGCGGCTACATACAAGAAGGTGCTTGGCCTTCTTTTTTGTCCATTTCTCTTGAGTTTCATAAATTATTAATTTTAAGGAATACTTTTTGCTGATATTCTGCAAGGCTTCAGCAAATTAAAAACATCTGTCTCAATGTTTACACATCACTGATAGACAAACCGTTAAGGATACATCCGCAACTCCTCGTCTATTATTGCGTGTAAAACGTACATGCAATATTGGCAATTTAATCGACATCTGCAAGAGAAAATATCGAAACCTGAAGGCAAAACAGGCAAAATCTGTTACCTCCGGCCATCGGCCCGGTACAGGAAACAGACGGTCGGATACAAGAAGACCTTGCATGCGACAACAGAAAAAAATCTCATGAAAAGAAAGGTATCGGCCCCAACCTTTTCATCTACATCTTACGCCTCATCCGCCGATAGACGTATATGAATGCAGGAATCAGGAAAGCATCTGCAAACACCCATGCCGTAGGGTCGCCAAAGCAGACGGCCAAATAACCGAATACCGGTACGGCAAACACACTGACCAGGATTCTGGCTATCATCTCGGACACACCGGAAAGCATGGCCAGACTGGTATATCCGACTCCCTGAATGGTGTAGCGCAGAATGCAGAGCAAGCCCAGCACGGGAAAGAACGATACCGAAACATGCAGGAACAAGGCCGTATCCTTCAGAATCTCGATCTCGGAAGCATCGACAAACAGCAAGGCAATCGTACAGGCACTGGTCATCAGTACCACGAAGGTAAAGGCCCAATAGATCATCATCATCAACGCACTCGACTTCACCCCTTGCCAGACACGTTCAGGCTTACCCGCACCG
The DNA here is from genome assembly GCF_900108345.1 of Bacteroides ndongoniae. Classification (GTDB taxonomy): domain Bacteria; phylum Bacteroidota; class Bacteroidia; order Bacteroidales; family Bacteroidaceae; genus Bacteroides; species Bacteroides ndongoniae. The sequence goes on from NZ_FNVV01000014.1 coordinate 885,571, forward strand.
TAATTCTGTCCCGAATACGTAGCCATGGCTATGCCGAGACTTTCAAACGGGCACATGAAGAACATCTTGATGCGCATGGCAGCCGTAAAAGCAGCCACACAGGCGGTTCCCAGCGCATTGTTGGCACTCTGCAACATGATACTGCCAATGGCCGTTATCGAGAACTGAAGTCCCATCGGCACCCCGATATACATCAGCCGGCGGGCCAACGAAGCATCGTACTTACGTTCGGCAGGCGTCGTACGAAGAATATCGAACTTCTTCACCATATAGAAGTAGCAAAGGACAGCCGAAACAGCCTGCGACACCAGCGTGGCAATGGCCGCACCGGCTACTCCCCACCCCAGGACGAGGATGCAGAAAAGGTCGAGCACAATGTTCAACACCGTCGAAAGCAACAGGAACCAGAACGGAGTCTTACTGTCGCCCAAGGCACGGATGATGCTGGACAGCAGATTGTAGAAGAACGTACAGGGTACACCGATAAAGGTGAACAGCAGATAGCGGTATGCTCCCTCGAAGATATTGTCCGGCGTACGCATCCAGTGCAGGATATTGCCGCACAGCAGACTGGTAACTACGGCTATCACAACCGACATCACCACTGCCAACTGCAGACTGACGAACACATAACGGCGCATCGTCGTATAGTCGCATGCACCGAACTTCTGTGCGATGGGAATGCCAAAGCCGCCACAACATCCGTTGCAAAAACCCAGAATAAGAAAGACGACCGACGTGCTGGCACCCACCGATGCCAGCGCATCAATGCCCAAGAAACGTCCGACAATGGCCGCATCTACCAGCGAATAAGTCTGCTGGAGCAGATTGCCTAAAAGAAGAGGTAAAGCAAAATTAAATATCAATGGAAGGGAACGGCCTTCCGTCATTGGTTTAATGCTTGCCATATTGGTTTCCTTTCAACTGAAAAAACTGCTTTGCGCCAGATAATCGGGCGTTTCAGCGTATATAAACATCACACTCCCTCCCTTGATAGCGTCGATAATGGGGCGTGAAAGGGCACGGGGAACGGCCGGACATCCGAAACTGCGCCCCAGGCGCCGCCCACCGCTGATGACAGAAGGGTCGGCATAGTCGGCACCGTGCATCACGATGGCACGCTCGCGGGCGTGGTCGTTGATGCCCTTCTCCAGTCCGTTCAGAATCAGCGAATAACCATTGCTGCCCTGATAGGTCGATTCGGTCAGATAAAATCCTAAGGAACTTTTCAGTGAGCCGTTTTCGTTCGAAAAAGAAGTGGCGTACATCTCTCCGCTATTCTTTCCGTGAGCCACCAGAGACGAGAACAGCATCTTACGTTCCTTCATGTCGAATACGAAAAGCCGCTCACGGGTCGATGGTTGCGAAAAGTCTATCAGCGTCAGCACGTCGCGCTTGCGTCCTGCCACCTTATAATATCCGGTTACTGCCTGCCTGAAAGCTTCCCAGCCGACAACCCCTTCCAAATCCATCGAACGATACAGGGCCGCGCACCCCATCCCCTCGGAGACGGAAAGCGAAGGCATGCATTCTCTGTCTTCCACCCAAGTCACATGCGGCAGACACAGAAAAACAATCAACAACAATAACCTATTATTCAACACAATACGATACGATTCTTTTCGATTACCCTAAAAAAACTGCGCAAAATTACTGCTTTTCTGCCATACGTTCACTACGCATAAAGTTAAATAATACAAGTTTCCCCCTGTTCTTCACAGCCTTTGCCGCACCGATATAAGGAGGGAGACACCAATCATCCCGGATGATTGTATGAATCATCCCCGTTGATTGTAGGAATCATCCGGGATGATTGCACCCAAAGGCTATACATTTCATCCCCTTCCCTGCCTGAGAAGGAAGCCAGATGCAACTCTACTCGATGACAACAATCAGTGATTTCTCGGTCGGCGCCCAATCGTAGACAAACTTCGAATGCGACGTGGCATTGCGCACACACATGTGCGAGCGGGGGATGGTCCCCAACGACCAGCTGTACTCTATCATGGCCGTCCGTGGCACGTTGACGGGTACGCCGTGGATATAGGCACCGTTTGTGAAACGGCTGGCATAAGGTGCATAGCCGCCCGTTGCCGAGGAGCCGTCTTTCAGAAACACCATCTTCTGCTTTTTCTGCTGCAGCAGATACATGCCCAAGGGTGTTTCCTGCGCATAAGGCGGAGCATGGCGGCCGGTAGTTGCCGGATTCATGCTGCGGATGGCCCATTCGCCCGGGGCGGTACGCTCCAGGGTTGTAATGTTCTGGTCGAGGCGGTCGACGAAGACAACATGATTGAAAATCGTACTGTCGCTCAACTGTTTCAGATAGCGTTCGGGCACCAGCCACTCCTCCTCCCACGTCACCGGATAGACCCTGCAGAAACTGCCTACCTGCCCCCGCAGATAGGCCAACGTTCCGTCGCGCCCATAGCGTTCGGGCACCAGCGTATCACCCGGCAAATACATCGGCACGGACTGATAACGCTCCACTCCCAACGTATCGGCCACCCGCTTGTAGGCATTGCGCACATACTTGCGCACCAAAGGAGCCTCACGGTTCAGGTTCTTGTAGTTCTGGAGCACTACCCATCGCTCCTGCCCCCGTTGCATGTTTTCGATATAGGCCAGGCAGTTGCGGATGACGTCCCACTTGAACGAACGCACCGTGTCCTGATAAGGATAGGTATCATCCAACGTATATTTATCGTACAGCAATTCTTTGGTCAGGTGAATGTCGTCTGCCCTCAACAGCTTTTCTTCGACAGGAAGAGGTTCTGCCGCCAACGTATCGACTATCTCTGAGGTCATGACTTCCGGCTTATACGTTTCCGACGCAGGCGTCACCTGCTTGCCGGCCTCGCGACATCCGACAAGCACACCCAGCAGCAACAGACTAAAAAAGATATCCAAGCGTTTCATAAACAGGACATAACAGTATACACGAATTTTACATACGAAAATAATATTTTTCTGAATGCCGAACAATATATTCCCCACAAATTATGCAGCAAACTTATCCTTCCCGTAAAATACCCGACTCCTATTTCCATGCATCCCAACATGTTGCAATAGGATATTTCTAAAATCAAAAGCAATAGCCGATACTTGCATAAAAACCTATTTTCTTCACCCGATCCGAATAATCAATAGTAGCACTGACAGGTCCCCAGAAACTGTTATAAGAATATTTTATACCCATTCCCCACATATCTTCTCCATGCAGTATTTCATCCATTTGGCCTGCATGCAACATATAATTGCCCACACATGACAAATAATGTTTTTCTGCCAACTTGAACCTTAAGTCAATCCGAGTTCCTATCGCTTTATTCTCTACATGCTCGGTATAGTGAATGCCATAAAATGATTGCTGTCCAAACATATACCGATCATAACATTCTCCCCCTACAAAATTGGAATAATATCCGGGGACTTTATCTCCGAAAACAAAACGTCCAAACAATTCCGGCAATACACAGATTTTATCGCTTATGCTATACGCTCCTTTAATTCTAAACACAAAAGGGAAAAACATATAGCGGCTTTCATCAAATATCCTGCCTACATACAATTCGGGAATCAGACGAACATTGACGCCACGGGTAGGCAGTTCTTTATCATCAAAATTATCATATTCTACATCAAAATATCCCGATAAGAAATAGTTTCCCATTTTCTGATGCAAAGCATCATTGTATGCCGAATACCACTGTGACGTATTGCTGAACCAGTCATATTGAATACCTGTTTTATAATTGAATCTTCTATGCGAATCGTTTTTCATGTATACTTCGACATGATTATTCAAATACGACAAATGTTCTTTGTCTTCACCATATATTTTTAAAATAAAGTCTTTATATGCAATGCGATATGAAGCTCCCAATTTATTCATATTATTAATTTACTACTGGTGCGATAAAATCGCATTGATTTTAAATATCACCAAATAACGAGAGTTCTTTGACATTTTGGTTTGAAATGATTGATGAGTCTTGTTTTGTTATCAACGACCGCAGGTCTGTTCTTTCCAACGCGGATATTCTAATCAGGGTAGCCACCTCGGTGATTGAATATGGGCTGTTGCAGTCAACCTTTATTCTTGCCACTGTCAGATACGATATGATGGCAGCCCAAAGATGGATTTTGACAGCATTTTCCGAATATCCCCACAGAGTCTTTACGGTAATGTTCTGTTTAATCCACTTGAAGAATACCTCTATATCCCATCGATGGCGGTACAAGTTGGATATTTCTAAGGCACTGACTTCAAAATTGTTGGATATAAAGTCCACAATAGTGTCATTATCAGGGTCATAAACGCGGACAAATCTCATGTCTTCGGGATACAGCTTGCTTGAGTTATATCCTGTTACCCTTATACGGGAGTCTTCCAGTATGCCAGACTTGACATCGGCAATATCCATTTGCTCGACAGTATCGAATTTCATGTTCTCTTTTGGACGTGATACCCAAAATGACTGAGCCTGATGAAATCTAAAAAGTGCTTTAAAGTCAACATAAGCCTTATCCATCACGTAGAAAGCATAAGGCTCTGGTGTCAGTGCGTCAAGTTCGTTGCTGTCATGCCACTTGCCGTCCGTGATATGGATATTGGTAGGTATGTTGCCTCTCAAATCCAACAGGGTGTGCATCTTGATAGCTCCTTTGCTGTATTTCCCCAAAGCCCACGTTGCAAGCTTTATACTGGTCGATATGGTCGTGGAATCAAGTGCATATATCTCGTTATCAATGGTAATTTGAGACAGTTGGATATTTGAGTATATCGGTCTGAGCATGTCAATTAAATAAAGGCCCAACCCTTCAAAGATGCGGTAATCCCTGCTTTCGTTTGCACGAGACAATGAGGTATGGTTCACGGCCTTACGAAAGCCGAGATGATAAAGCATCTTGTTATGGGCTTCGAGGCATAGACAAATATCCCTCAGAGAATCACATCCCGTCAACTGTCCGAAAAGGAGATGAAGGAGGTGACTGTAACTGCTGAGATTTTTGGTATGCCAATCTCCTTGATATTGCTTTACGAGTTTATCAAACTGATATCGCGGTATATACTCGACAACTTGGGAAAATACAAACTTGCCCTGATTCATAATCCTGATATGTTGAAACTACAGGACTAATAAATCATTTTCAAATCAAAAAATCAATGAACGCTTATATTTGATTTAAAATTAATCGTTTAACTACAGTGATGTGGTTTTTATCGCACCACTAATATTATTAATTCTGAAATTATAGTCTAAATCCAGCCAGGCATTTTTATTGATTTTGGCGGTAGCCGTTACATTATGTTTCTTCCATTTACCAATCGCACCTTGAGCTTTCAGAAGTACCGATGCAATATCTTCCGTATCAATATGCACCCCTATACCAATATTTCCTTTTCCCTTTTCGTGCACAGATATAACCAGAGTATTTTCATTGGCACCATTGTCTGGAACTATCAAATAAGAAACACGGTCAAATAATCCTAATCCCTGTAAACTCCACACTACGCTCTCTGCATCGGCAGCAGAAATAGTCATATCTTTATCAATCTTCAACATCTTATAAAGACTCATTTCATCCAACGTCTCCAAACCTTCTACACGAATAGAGCTTATATAAACCTGATTTGCTTTTTTCCTAAAAGCAGTCTTTTGTAGCGGAATATAATCACCCAACTTCTTTTTCAAAGCGATGATATCGTCCCAATGCTCTCTAGCAACTTTCTCGCCCATTGCTATCATTGTATCTATAGCCGATTGCTTGAAATCTGCCGATGTATACCCTTTTAGTCCCGGATTCATATACAAGTCAACATCCTTCTTGTTTTTCCTGTATTTTTCTTCTCCTGATAAAAATGCTATCCTGTTGGCAATACTCACTACATTCCCGTAGTCTGGTTCAACAAAGGCTTCTGTACTTAAATCGACCCCAATAGTTATATCAGCCCCCATTTCTTTTGCTACATCAACAGGGAAATTATTGAAAATTCCTCCATCCACCAGTACCATGTCATTCCTATATACCGGCTCGAAAACACCGGGCACTGCCATACTGGTCCGCATTGCCAAAGGCAAATTGCCTTTCCTGATCACAATTTCTTTTCCACTTTTCAAGTCTCCTGCTACACAAGCAAAGGGTATAGGTAAAGAATCGAATGATTCTATCTGATGATACCCTGCTGTCAACCCTGTAAATTTATTCAGTATGCCTTGCCCTTTAATGATGCCAGATGGAGCAGATATCTTCTTATCTGCCCCTAAAGAGACATTTACAAGGAAATGCTCTTTTTCATATTTCGTATTAAACGAACTGTACGGACGTGCTATCTGGTCGGTTAAAAGGAACATCCAATCCTGTGTCCTGACCATACTGTCAAGTTCTTCGGCAGTATAGCCAATGGAATAAAGACCACCTATTATTGCTCCCATACTTGTACCGCTAATAAAATCTATAGGTATTTCAGCTTCTTCCAATACTTTAAGAACTCCAATATGGGCCACTCCTTTGGCTCCTCCTCCACTGAGAACCAAACCCACTTTAGGCCTCACCTCGCCCTGCGCCATTAGCCCATTCGTAAAACACAGACATAACAGAACAAGACAAATTGCGTACTTACTCAAAGTCTGCTTTATCATAACTATATCATATTTTATCAATCCCATAAAATTCCACATCTTGAACTTAAATGATCTTACTTTCGCATAATTATCACCGCTGGTTGTTCCGCATAATCAGCTCTCCACTTCATAATTGCAAACAATACAAAAACGTCATAAAAACCATCAGATAAATATTTGAAGTATTCAAACATTATCTGACAGTAAAATTATATAGCCCAATAACAGACAAACGCCGTTTTATTGTCCTGTATCTTTCTGATACTGAGTTACCTTTATCTTATAATCAATACAAGCATCTGTATATCTATTGCGGCTCTTCTGATATAGTCCCTGTGCATCAAGCAACTCGGACAATGAACATATCCCCGAATGATAATTGTTTGTCTGCATCCTCAGATTCTCTTCCGATTCGCTGACAGCTGATTCTGCAAGTATAATCTGCTTATATGACTCAGTCAATAAATTCCAGCTCTGCTGCATTTTCAACTGTAACTTCTCCCCGCCATCCTGTTGCTGCTGTAGTGCCTTCTTTTCCTCTAACTTTGAACGCTTAAACTTATGGCTTCCTCCCCACCAATCAGAAATTGGTACACTGAGCGTAGCCATCATCACAAAATGATTGCGGCTTCTATCAAACATCCAATCTTCGTATGCATAAGTAACTCCTACTCCTACCGTAGGCAATTGTTGACCCAAAACAATTTTTCGTTTCAACTCATGTACTTCCACATTCTTACCTAATAATTTATAAGCAGATAATGAAGGCAACATGGACTGATGATCCACTAAATATTCTGCGGGATTTTTTATCTCAACATCAATTTCAGGAACATCAATATATGATGCGGAATCGAGCGGAATGCCTATATACTGACACAAAGCCATTTTAGAAAGCTGCATTCCATTCTCTACCTGCAACCGTGTACTCTGCAATTCATTCTGTTTTAGCTGTACAGTCAACAAATCGTTATGAGTTGTTATGCCTGTTTTTACAGCAAGGCTTACATCTTTATGCAAATTCTGTAACAGCGTATCAAGTATGGCTAATGTTTTTTCTGCTTCCTTCAAAGACACTATTTTCCCAAAGTATGTCTCTGTTTCCAGTTCCACTTTGTCGGCCGTCATATTAAGTTGTAAACGTGACGCCTCCAATGCCGTTTTAGCCAATTTATTAGAGTTTACAATCTGCCCTCCTGCAAAAATAGGTTGTATGGCAGATGCCGTTATCAAATTTCCTTCCTCCAAAACACCCACTTCCATTGGTGTCTCCAATCCTAAAGAGGGAATTGGCGGTATGACACCTTCAATCAAATTATCATCGGCCTTATAAGAAACAGCCCCAGCCGTAATCTTAGGAAAATATTTTGTGAAAGCATCCTTTTGAGTCTGTTTGGCGGCAGCAACATCTATCCGGCCAGTTTGCATATCTACATTGTTCTTTAAAGCCATTCCCTTACATTCTTCCAATGTAAGAATGCGTTTCTCCTGTGCAATAACCTCTGATACTGTTCCAACAAACAATATGCTTAATATCAAGAATCTAATTTTCATATCCAACATAACATTTCATTATATTACTGGTTTTCAAACTGTAACAATCTTTTTCTCTTTTCACTGCTTCCACTGAATATCATCCAGTAGCATACGGGGAGCACAGTCAACAGAAATATCATTGTAATCAGTGTTCCGAAAAATATCACTGTCCCCATAGGCATCCAAAGTCCACTTCCTCCCAAAATCATAGGAATAACTCCCATAGAAGCAGCAGCCGATGTCAGAAAAATAGGGCGCATACGCCGAGATGCTGAATAATAAATGGCATCCTTCACACGCATTCCTGCCTTATCTCTTAATTCTTCAGCATAATCGACCATGATTATTCCATTACGTACAATAATACCCATAAGGCTCGTGATACCCAAAACACAAGTTACTCCAAAATCCAACCCCATAATTCTTAATCCGACAGCAGTACCAAACACACACAATCCCATACTGCCAAATATCAATAATGCTATGTTTATCCGATGGAAATGAGCTAACAGGATAAAAAATATCATAAAAGCAGCAATCTGCAGAGCAACCATGATAGTAGGCATGTTATCCTGATTCTCTTCCAATTCACCACCATACTCAACATGAATTGTAGAAGGCAAATTCAAACCTTTAATCAACTTATCTACTTTTTCATTGACAGATAAAGTATTGTATCCCCTACAGGGCTCACCAAGTATTGTAACTATATCCACCCCATTCCTACGTACAATCTGACCATCCTTCCAGATAGGAACAATATCTGCCACTTGCCTTAAGAGAACATTACTCATACCACCATAAGCCGGAATTTGCTCATTCATCAAGTCTACATTAGTTGACTTATCGGATTTGGTACTTTTCACAACGATGGGGACATTATAATCTCCTTCCCACACATTTGCCAGAGGCAATCCACTACCATATCGCAATGCCAATGTCCCCTCCAATACCATGTTGCTGATGCCCAAACGCGAAGCTTCGTCTTCCTTAAGCCTAACCTCTGTACAGGCAAGAGGTTCGTTACGGTCTGTACGTACATGTTGCATCTCAGGCATATTTTTCATCAATGCAACTATCTGTTGTGCATAATATTTCAACGAATCTGGGTTTTCACCACTTAACCTTATCTCAATAGGATAAGTAGCCATACTATATATCAATTGCTTAAATTTAATAGTAGCCTCAGGAAAATAGTTTGTATATTTAGGAGCCAGTTCATCCAATATTTCGACAGTTTCTTTCACACCTTTGGTATTCACTATGAATTGAGCGAAATTACTTCCTGGTATCTGAGGAGCATATGATGAATGGAATCGGGGAGAGTTACATCCCTTAAACGAAGTAACTGATACTACCCTCTCATCTTTCCGAATGATACGTTCCAAACTGTCTGCCACCATAGCGGTTTTCTCGATTGAAGTGCCTGTCGGCATATAAATTTCCACAGCAAACTGATTACGATCGGCTGTAGGCAACATACTCTGTGGTTGTCTGGCCAGCATAACACTTCCTATCACAACAGATATTATTCCGATAGCGACAACTGTTTTGGGATATGCAAAACATAATGCAAGTACCTTATCATAAAATGACTGCAAAGTATCAAGAAATGAAAAATGTTTTTCAGTACCCTGCTTCTTCGCAATCGGCTTACGAATAAAATAGAATTGCATGAAAGGTACCAAAAGCACCGCAACCAATAGTGATATTGCTAAAATCAAAGAGATAGCCCAAGGAAAGCTTAATAGAAAATCATGTACTAATCCAACTGTTATCATCAGAAACGGAAAGAATGTAATGCTGATAGCAAGTGTAGCCGATAAAATTGATTTAAAGAAATGTATCGTACTCTCTATCGAAGCATGCCAACGAGACATACCCTCGGACAAACGTTCCAAATAACTATCGATTATTACAATAGAATTATCTACAATCATTCCTAAAGTTACAATCAAGGCTGCCAATGTCACAGTATTCAGTTCCACACCAAACGCATGAAACAACCCAAGCGAGATAAATATGGTAATAGGTATTGTAGAAGCTGCGACCAAAGCCACTTTCATAGGCAACAATAACATAACCACAATGACAACAGCCACGATAGCAATCAACAGTTCGCGCAAGAAATTCTGTACGCTATCATCCACAACTTCACTTTGGTCTGTTATTCTATAAATGCCAACATCCGATGGCAAAGTACTTTTATATGCATCCAATGTTCGATTTACCTCCTCACCCATTTTGACAATATTTTGCCCCTTCTTCATCTCTACACTAAGCAAAATACATTTTTTACCATTATTGGTTATGTAACTTTCAAATGGTGCATACTCTCTTTTTACATCAGCAATGTCTTTCAATCTTATATGGTTGCCCAAAGGATCAGTATAGACAATGAGTTGCTGAATATCATAAACTGTATTCAACGATTCTGCTACATAAATAGGTTGAGTATATGAATCATCTTTTATTCTTCCTCCTGATGTTGTGAATCCTTTTGCAAACAATTTGGCTGCTATCATCTGGTCGTTAAGGTGCGCCCATAAGGCGGTGTAATAAATATCTATTTAGCAATAGATTAGGGTAGAGTTCTATGAAAATAAGACCTACTGTCATCCGACTTATCCCAGAGGGAAACCCGAGGGGGAGTGTAGCATGTCGGAGAAGCCATAAGTCAGCCAACTGCCACGCTGCGACTGAATGGCAAGACAGAAAGACGGACATGAGGATGAAGCCTGAACTGGTTGAACAACAATCCAGTGGCACATACTAGGGCTGTGGCGGAAGGCAGTTACCAACGCCATATCGCATGTACCCCAGCAAGTGTTTAGGTTGTATGGGGCAAAGAACTGACTGCGACACGTCTGCAATAAGCAGATTAACGGACGAACGTTGCATCCGACAGTCTGTCATGCTTGTTATTACACCCGCTAAATGGGGATTGCCTAAACCGAAACGCCGAAAGGCTATAGAAGTCGTTCTTGAATATTCGGCATGGCAACGGAGCTTCCGTAGTAGTCCGAGCAGGGTAATGCCCTGCACATGGCGAAGGGAAGCAGTTATATAATCAATATAATCAAAGGAAAATGTGAGAGACATTATGAGAAATCCAAAGAATGTATTGAACAACTTAGTGAAACACAGCAATGTATCGGGCTATAAGTTCGAACGGTTGTATCGTATTCTATTCAATGAACAGATGTTCTATACCGCCTACCAGCGAATCTATGCCAAACAGGGCAATATGACCGCTGGGACAGACGGCAAGACAGTTGACGAAATGAGCATTCAGAGAATAGAAAATCTAATCTCCAAGCTTAGAGACGAAAGTTACAAACCCAACCCAGCCAAAAGGGTCTATATCCCTAAGAAGAACGGAAAGAAACGCCCGTTGGGCATCCCGTCTTTTGAAGACAAGTTGGTGCAGGAAGTGGTACACATGATACTGGAAGCCATATACGAGGGAAGTTTTGAAAATACCTCACATGGATTCAGACCACGTAGGAGTTGCCAGACTGCATTAAACCAAATTCAAGATACGTTTCTCGGAACAAAATGGTTTATAGAGGGGGACATAAAAGGCTTCTTCGACAACATAGACCATAACGTTCTGATTGGCATACTCGAAGAACGCATAGCGGACGAGAGGTTCATAAGGCTCATCCGTAAATTTCTGAACGCTGGGTATATTGAAAATTGGAAATACAGACACACGTACAGTGGAACTCCGCAAGGCGGCATCATTAGTCCCATACTGGCTAATATTTACCTTGACAAGTTCGACAAGTACATGGAGGAATACGCCCAATCTTTCAATAAAGGCGCAAGCAGAAGATTGGATAAGGATTACCGTCGGATTAAAGACCGTAAGAACAAGCTGGAAAAGAAACTGAAATCCGAAACCGATACAAAGGTACGGAAAGACCTTATTGATAAAATCAAAGGGTATTACCGACAGATGCAACAAATGCCTTGTGTCATGGAAATGGATGAAGAGTACAGACGGTTGAAATATGTCAGATACGCAGACGATTTCTTGATTGGGGTTGTCGGCAGCCATGAAGAATGTGGGCAAATCAAAGCGAATATCACACAATTCATGAAAGATAAGCTAAAACTTGAACTGTCGGCAGAGAAAACGCTTATAACCCAAGCACAAGAAAAAGCTAAATTTCTGGGATATGAAATAACCGTACGCAACTCCAAAGCCACCAAGAGAGATAAGAATGGAGTGCTCAAAAGAATGTTCAACCGCAAGGTTGTGCTTCTACTCCCGAGAGAGGTGGTCAAGAACAAGTTGATTGACTACAAAGCCATGAGGGTTATACAAACCAATGGCAAGGAGGATTGGAAGCCAAAGGCACGCAGTTATATGATGAACTGCAAACCGGAGGATATTGTAGCCCAATTCAATAAGGAGATAAGAGGATTCTACAATTATTACTCGATAGCGAACAATGTATCTACTCTTTGCAAAAGGTTCGGTTATATTATGGAATACAGTATGTACAAAAGCATCGCCAAAAAGCAAAGCAGCAGTGTACGGAAGATTAAAAAGAAATACTCGAAAGACAAAGACTTTGTAATCAGTTACACGGATGCAAAAGGGCAATGCAAATGCCGTGTGTTCTTTAATGAGGGTTTCAAGAGAAAAGACGCTCAATGTGATGCTAAATGCGACATAATGCCAAACACCAATTTTCTGCCAGCCTCAAGTCTTGTTGAGAGACTAAAGGCGGAACAGTGCGAGGTATGCGGAGCGCATGGCAAAACGGTGATGCACCATGTTCGTGCCTTGAAAGACTTGACAGGCAAGAACGAATGGGAACGCATCATGCTCAAAATGCACCGTAAAACATTGGCAGTCTGTCCAGAATGTAATGCTAAAATACATGGCAATGTATAACACTAAGTTGAATTATAACGGAGAGCCGTGTACATGGAGACATGTAAGCACGGTTCGGGGGCAGGCTCTCGGAAACCTACCGCAGAAATGCGGCAAGGCGCCGAGTGCCGAGCCTACGACATATTTGGCCAACTTATCCTGATTAAGTACCACCGAGATCTGTTCTTTCTGCATACCATATACAGTCATACGGCCTACACTTTTCACTTTACGCAATCTGTCTTGCAAATCATCCATATAGTCTTTCAGCTCACGATAAGTTTTATCCTGACTTTCCATGGTTATTAGCAAAGCAGAAGTATCTCCAAAGTCATCTAATACTTGAATTGCTAAAACATTAGCAGGAAGTTGTGATTTAAAGCCTGATATGCCATGCTTAAATTTGCTCCAGAATTCATCCTTATTATTCACCTCATCATTGAGTTCCACCTGAATATATGTTATGCCATCCCGGTTAGTCGAAAAACTCTTTTCCTTTTTTACTTCTTTATAACTGAAAATATAATTTTCAAGGGGCTTCGTCACCTGTTCTACCATTTCCTCTGAGGTATTGCCTGGTGCTACTGCCACAACTAAGCCCTGACGGACAGTAAAATCAGGAAATTCATTCTTCCGCATTTCAGGAAGGCTGTATATACCTAATGCAACTAAACAACATACTACCAGAATTATAATCTGACGGTAGTGCATGGCCCATTCTACTGCATTTCTTTTTTTTCGTTTCATCTTTGTGAGAGTTTTTATTCCATAAATTCTTATAATGATATAACAGTACCTTCACACACCTTATGTTGACCGGATACTACTATTTCATCACCAGTTTGTAGCCCAGATTCAATCACAATACCATCAGCGATATATTTTCCACAAGTCACAAATCTTTTTATTGCCATACCATTCTGGTTTACCCATACAAAAGTTTTATTGTGCTCATCTATTTGAATAACGTTGGCTGGAAGTACAATGGCTGTTTTACATTTTTCGCCCATCACAAAAACATCCGTCACCATTCCGGGCAAAAGCTGATTATTTATATTTTCTACCATTATTTTTACTTCATACGAACGGGACAAAGAATTTGCTACAATTCCTTTCTCGACAACATAACCTTCAAAACACATATCATCTGCAGCAGAAATAATGACTGTCGCCTTGTTACCTATCTGTATATCGTTAATATCACTTTCCGGTACAAACACCTTTATTTTAACTTGCTGCATAGACACTAATTCTGCAACCGGCACTCCCGGAGCTACATTTTGTCCTATTTCCACTTTTTTATCTGCAATAACTCCACTAAATGGAGCTTTAAGGAAACAGTCATTTAATTTTTTCTCAGCCATTTCTTCCATTGCTTGTGCCTGCTGAAGTTTGCTTTGTACATCTACCCATTTTATTTCGGGCAAACTATTCTCTTCATACAGAACCTTTAGCCTATTATAAGCATCTTGTGCCTGACATAAAGAAGCTTTTGCCACATTATAGCTACTCTTAAAGGTTGTTGTATCTATAGAAGCTATAATTTGTCCTTTTACTACACGATCGCCAGTTTTCACATATATCCTGTCTATTGTACCCAATACGGAGAAACTTAAAGAAGTTCCATTTGATTCTTCAACCGTACCCGAATACCTCTTATCCATAGATAATGGAATGCTTGTTACTTGCATAAAATTCACCTTCGTAACCTTTCTATTAACAGCCTGATTAGCTGAGTTTTCCTGGCACCCTATTAAAAACATCGGTATAGCCAGGAATGGTACTAAACACATTTTCTTCATCTTCGATATTCATTATTTTTAATTAATACTCAGATTAATAGTCCTATCCATATTTTTTCGTCTGCAAATATCGGATATAAGAAATCATAGAAAAAGGTCATATTAAAGATAGAATTGTCCCTATTAATCAACAAAGTTGCATAATAGGAATTTATAAAATACATTTGTTTCAAAAAAACGAGTAAAGATGAAAAAGATAGAGTCTATATCAATTCAGCAGCTTGATAATAAAAAGCTTGCCCAAAACAGATTAAAATCTGACATATTGTTATCTGCTAACCTTGGTTTTGACGATACGCTATTCAAACATCCAAGCCGAATGGATGCATTCGCTGCCATTTTTTGTGTCAGTGGTAAGGCAGAAGTTCAGATAAACCTAAAGAAATATGTTCTAAAAAGCGGAACTTTAGCCCTTCATGTTCCTGAAAACATTATTCAGATCAATTCTTGTGAAAATCTGATTGTATATCCATTTATTATATCATCAGAATTCATACAAAAGATACATTTTGAAACCAAAGATCTGATGAACCTGTATATGGCAGCCAAAACTTCGCCTGTATTAGACTTACAATATGAAGATATTCATATATTAGAAAAGTACTATTATTTAATGGAGAGCATACTGCAATCGGAAACAACCTACAAAGACCGTATGACTATCGGGGTAACAAGTTCTTTTTTATATAAGATATATGATATACTTATCAAGAAACTAAAAGAAAAGGAGTACACAAGAAAAATACCCGAACGATGTGAAATTGTATTTGAAGATTTTATTAAAGAACTCAATCTATTTAATGGCACCAAACACTCTTTGTCATTCTTTGCACAAAGACTAAACCTTACCCCAAACTATCTTTCGTGTAGAGTAAAAGAATACAGTGGCAGAACTGCAACAGAATGGATTGAAGAATCTGTAATCCTTGAAGCCAAAACGATGTTAAAACATACCAACCTAACCATTCAGGAAATCGCCTATAAATTAAACTTTCCAACACAAACGTTTTTCGGCAAATACTTCAAACGTATAACTGGCATTTCACCGAAACAATATCGCATGTCTTAAAGAATATAACCGACTAAACTGTTATACTATAACTTGAGGAAATAATATACTGATCAAGAAACACACCACTTTTTACCAAAGCAACCTTTTTACTTTCCAACCACTTAACACTAGTTCTGCTAAAGAAATAACTACTTCCTCAATAAAAAAAGCCGCTGAGAAATCAGCGACTTTTTTTATTCATGTGGAGCTGGAGGGAATCGAACCCTCGTCCAAACGAGGAAATCATAAGCTTTCTACATGCTTATCTTTGCCTAAATTTTCGTGCAACGGCAGAACCAAAGCCATCAACCGCTGCCTTATCCTCTAAAACTTCATTTACAGTGCGAGGCCACCGCAAACTATCCCCGATGTAGCTGCACCACTTGACCGGAATGCTTCGGAGCAACAGCTTCCGAGTGATGTCCCGTCCCAGTACCTTGTACCGGGATTAAGCTTCAATCTACTGTACTTCGATTAAGCAGCGAGAGCGTAATTGTTTTCGCCAGATAAAATTTTGAAGACTGAGATTTAAGTGCCAATCGACGACGCACTGCATGCTTACTTACCATTTCTGCCCGCTGTCAAATCCAGTCAACCCCATGACTTTTTCATGCTTTTCAGCGTTCGAACGGCAAAGATAGGAATAATTTTCGAAAAGCCATACATCTTTCACCTATTTAGCAGGAAAAAACTGTAACCTTACCTTCTATTGAATAATAAGAGACACAAAATGTATATTTTTACCACTTTCAGACCGATCTATCCACTATTTTTGCAGTGCTTTTATTTATTAACTAACCTTAAAACAGAAAAAGGACCATGAACAAGCTATTCATTGCTACCTTGCTACTAAGCGGCAGCACCTTTTTATCGGGACAAACTGTGCCCCGCATCCCTGAAACATACAAACCGTCGAAAAGCGAAATGTACCATAAAGGTTGGATCGACTTCAACAAGAACGGTGTAAAAGACGTATATGAAGATCCCTCCGCCCCTGTCGAAGCCCGCATTGAAAACCTGCTCGGCCAGATGACACTGGAAGAGAAAACTTGCCAGATGGTAACCCTCTACGGTTACAAACGGGTATTGAAGGACGATCTGCCTACAGCCGAATGGAAACAATCGCTTTGGAAAGACGGTATCGGTGCCATCGACGAACACCTCAACGGTTTTCAGCAATGGGGTCTTCCACCCTCGGACAATCCTTATGTATGGCCTGCTTCACGACACGCCTGGGCACTGAACGAAGTACAACGTTTCTTTGTAGAAGAAACACGCCTGGGCATCCCCACCGACTTCACCAACGAAGGCATCCGCGGAATCGAAAGTTTCCGGGCCACTAACTTCCCCACTCAGTTAGGTTTGGGACATACTTGGAACCGCAAACTGATTCATCAGGTAGGACTCATCACCGGCCGTGAAGCACGCATGCTGGGCTACACTAATGTATACGCTCCCATCCTCGACGTGGGTCGCGACCAAAGATGGGGACGCTACGAAGAAGTTTATGGCGAATCACCTTATCTGGTAGCTGAACTGGGTATCGAAATGGTACGAGGGTTACAGCATAACCACCAAGTAACTTCTACAGGAAAACACTTCGTAGCATACAGCAACAATAAAGGTGCACGCGAAGGCATGGCACGTGTTGACCCGCAAATGTCGCCACGCGAAGTAGAAAATGTTCACGTATACCCCTTCCGCCGTGTCATTCAAGAAGCAGGCATGCTGGGCATCATGAGTTCGTACAACGACTACGACGGTTTCCCCATACAAGGCAGCTACTACTGGCTGACTACCCGCCTGCGTGGTGAAATGGGTTTCCGCGGATACGTCGTGTCCGACAGTGATGCCGTAGAGTACCTTTATACCAAGCACGGCACTGCCAAAGATATGAAAGAAGCTGTACGCCAGAGCGTAGAAGCCGGACTGAATGTACGCTGCACGTTCCGTTCACCCGAATCGTTCGTATACCCCTTGCGCGAACTGGTAAAAGAAGGCGGACTGAGTGAAGAACTGATCAACGACCGTGTACGCGACATCCTGCGGGTAAAATTCCTGGTAGGTTTGTTCGATTCTCCTTATCAGACCGACCTGGCCGGTGCCGACAAAGAAGTGGAAAAAGCCGAAAATGAAGCAGTAGCTCTTCAGGCCTCACGCGAAAGCATCGTATTGCTGAAGAACGAATCGGAACTGCTGCCGCTCGACATCAACCAGGTAAAGCGTATCGCCGTATGTGGTCCGAATGCGGATGAAGAAGGATATGCCCTGACTCATTACGGCCCGCTGGCAGTAGACGTGACCACCGTACTCGAAGGCATACAGGCCAAGGTAAAAGGCCGTGCCGAAGTAGTCTATACCAAAGGTTGCGAACTGGTAGATGCCCACTGGCCGGAAAGCGAACTGATAGACTATCCGCTGACAGCAGAGGAACAAGCCGAAATAGACCGTGCCGTCGAGAATGCACGCCAGTCGGACGTGGCCGTCGTTGTATTAGGCGGTGGCCAACGGACTTGTGGAGAAAACAAGTCGCGCAGCAGCCTCGACCTGCCGGGACGTCAATTGCAACTGCTTCAGGCCGTACAGGCAACAGGCAAACCCGTCGTACTGATTCTGATCAACGGGCGTCCGCTCTCTATCAACTGGGCCGACGAGTTCGTACCGGCCATCCTCGAAGCATGGTACCCCGGTTCCAAGGGAGGAACAGCATTGGCCGACATCCTGTTCGGTGACTACAATCCGGGAGGCAAGCTGACTGTAACCTTCCCCAAAAGCGTCGGACAGATACCTTTCAACTTCCCCTGCAAACCTTCGTCACAGGTTGACGGCGGACAGAACATGGGACTGGACGGCAACATGACCCGTGTAAACGGTGCCCTCTACCCCTTTGGTTATGGTCTGAGCTATACGACATTCGAGTATTCCGACCTCGAAATCTCACCGAAGGTCATTACTCCCAACGAACGCGTACAAGTAAGTCTTAAAGTGACCAATACCGGAAAAAGAGCCGGCGACGAGGTAGTACAGCTCTATACGCGCGATGTCATCAGTTCTGTTACTACTTACGAGAAGAATCTGGCCGGATTCGAACGCATCCACCTCCGTCCGGGCGAAACACAAACGGTTACATTCACCCTCGACCGTAAGCACTTTGAACTGTTGAATGCTGACATGAAGTGGGTAGTAGAACCGGGCGAATTCAGCATCATGGCAGGAGCCTCATCCGAAGACATCCGCCTGAGCGGAATGCTTCAGGTAGAAGAATACGCAACCCGCCTGCAAGCCATCGAAGCACAAAAAACGCAAAGCCCCGTCACGGCCAGTACCAATCCGGAAAGCACAAGCCTGGTACTAGACGGCAAAGCTGAAACTTCGTGGCAAGGGAATAAGGGAGATTACATCACCCTGTCGCTGGACAATTCGCCGCACGTAGAGAAAGTGGATATTACATTTGTCCGCGAAAACAACCTACCAGCCGAATTTGAAATACAGCTGTCAGGCGGAGGCGGACAATTCCTCACAGTATACTCGGGCACCGTAAGCGAATACGGGAAAGCAATCACCTACCAATTCAAGGGAAGTACCGCAAGTGACCTGCGCATCGTGTTGAAAGATGACCTGGTAGGCGTAGCAGAAATAAAGCTGTAACAGGCACGCTGTCAGGAACGTCCTGAAATGTAAATTGGCACAAGCTGACGTAAATATTCAATAGAAATTGTTTGCGTCAGTTTGTGCCAATTGTGTTTTAAGATAACACTACTATAACCGCTGTTGAGCGACACTTGCATGGCTCATGAGAGACACTTGTACGGCTCGCGAGAGACACTTGCACGGCTCATGAGCAACACAAGTGTGGCTCACAGCGCCTGTATTCCTATAGTACGCCTTTCGAACTGGGCAATTCGAAATGATAAATATCACGCTTCACAGCCATCTTCAGCGCACGGGCCAATGCCTTAAAGATGCCTTCTATCTTGTGATGTTCGTTCTGTCCTTCGGCTTTGATGTTCAGGTTCATGCGGGCAGCATCGCTCAACGACTTGAAGAAGTGAAGAAACATTTCCGTAGGCATCTCGCCTATCTTTTCACGGCGAAACTCAGCATCCCAAACCAGCCAGGGGCGTCCGCCAAAGTCCAAGCAAACCTGACACAAACAATCGTCCATCGGCAAAGCATAACCGTAACGTTCAATTCCCCGTTTGCTGCCCAAAGCCTGATACAGACATTCGCCCAAAGCCAGTGCCGTATCCTCAATGGTGTGGTGTTCGTCTACTTCCAGGTCGCCTTTCACACGAATGGTCAAATCCATTCCTCCATGCTTGCCTATCTGCTCCAGCATGTGGTCGAAGAAGCCCAAGCCGGTATCAATATCACACTTTCCGTCACCGTCCAGGTTGACTGCCACATAGATATCGGTCTCTTTCGTCGTACGGCGGACTTCTGCCCTGCGTTCGCCGGCAAAGAGGAACTCGGCAACCTTATCCCAGTCTGTCGTGGCCAATGCACACACTTGCAGAAGTCCTTCGCAAGCAGCCTGTCCGCCTTCTGCTACAGGCTTCAAGAGTTGTACGTTGTCGTTCAAAAATATAGCACGGCAACCCAGATTCTTAGCCAATTCCACATCGGTCGGACGATCGCCTATCACAAAACTGTTCGCCAAGTCGTATTCTGGATTGTGAAGATACTTTTCCAACATCCCTGTACGCGGCTTCCGGGTGGGTGCATTGTCGGCAGGCATACTTCGGTCAATGCAGACTTCATCGAACGTGATACCTTCGCCAGCTAGCGTTTTCATCATCAGGTTATGAGCCGGCCAGAAAGTCTCTTCAGGAAACGAAGCGGTGCCCAGTCCATCCTGATTGGTCACCATGACAAACTCAAAGTCAAGCTTACTGCGTATGAAACCCAAATTGCGCATCACCTTGGGGTAAAACTCCAGCTTCTCCAACGAATCCAGCTGATAATCGACTGGCGGCTCGATAACCAGCGTACCGTCGCGGTCAATAAAAAGAACTTTTTTCATCATCTGCTCACGAAAAGTTTTTCAATGCTTCTATCAGTTTGTTATTCTCAATCCGGGTGCCGACCGTCACGCGCAGACAGTTTCCGCACAACGTCACCGAATGACGGTTGCGCACGATGATGCCCTGCCCTACCAGATAATTGTATATCTTGACGGCATCTGTCACCCGCACCAAGAAGAAGTTGGCATTCGACGGATACATCTTGACCGTACAAGGCAACTTGGCAAACGCTGCCTCCAGGTATCCACGTTCTTCTTTCAAGGTCCGCACCCAACGCTCTACTTCGTAATAACGGTGCAGCATCTCAATGGCCTGTTTCTGTGTCAGGAGGTTGACATTATATGGATACTTTATCTTGTTGAACACGGCAATAATCTGAGGAGAAGCGAAAGCCATTCCGAGTCGGATAGCCGCACATCCCCAGGCTTTGGAGAACGTCTGCAGGACAATAAGATTGGGATATTTCTCCAGGTCGGCAAGGAAAGATGGCACTTCGGAAAAGTCGTTGTAGGCCTCATCCAAAACGACCAGCCCCTGAAAAGACGAAAGCAGCTTTTCTATTTCTGCACGCGGCAAATCATTGCCTGTAGGATTGTTGGGAGAACATAGAAAGATAACTTTCGTGTGCTCGTCGGCAGCAGCCAGCAGCTTGTCGGCCGAAAAGCAGAATTGTTCATCCAGCAACACCTTCCGATACTCTACATCGTTGACCTCAGCACATACCTGATACATGCCGTAAGTTGGGTCGATCGCCACAACGTTGTCTATACGGGGCTCGCAAAAGGCACGGAATACCAAGTCGATAGCTTCGTCACTGCCATTCCCCAGAAAGATATGATCGGCGCCAACTTTCTTTACTTTAGCTAATTCGTTTTTCAGTTCGCATTGCAAAGGATCTGGATAACGGTTGTGAGGACCGTTATAGGGATTCTCATTGGCATCCAAAAAAACAGAAGCCTCTACTCCCTTATATTCATCGCGTGCCGAAGAATAAGGCTTCAAGCGCCAAATGTTCGGACGGGTCAGTTCCTGTATTGTTTTCATGATTAGTCGTTTTAAGTTATTGTAAGGCTTTCAATCTCACGGTTATCGCATTCTTATGTGCATCCAAATGCTCATTGGCTGCCATGACTTCAATGGCCGGACCGATATGGCGAATGCCTTCCGGCTGAATCTCCTGGAAAGTAATCTTACGGATAAAACTGTCGAGGCTCACCCCGCTATAAGCCTTGGCATAGCCATTGGTAGGCAACGTGTGATTGGTACCCGAAGCATAATCGCCCGCACTCTCGGGAGAAAGGTGACCAAGAAATACGGAACCGGCATTCACCACCCGCTCGGCAACCGACAGATAATCGGCCGTCTCTACAATCAGGTGCTCGGGGGCATAGGCATTGGTCAGTTCGATGGCTTCGTCCAGACTGCGTACCACAATCAGCTTACTGTTGGCAAGCGACTTGCTGGCAATCTCCTTACGGGGCAGAAGTTCAAGCTGTCGCTCTACTTCGGCCTTGACGGCTTGCTGTAACGACTCGGAAGTGGTAATCAACATAGCCTGGCTGTCTACTCCATGCTCGGCCTGACTCAACAAATCGGCGGCAACAAAAGCCGGATTGGCTGTTTCGTCGGCCAGCACCTCTACTTCGGACGGACCGGCAGGCATATCAATAGCTACATCGCGCAGGCTGACCAGCTGTTTGGCTGCCGTGACGTACTGATTACCAGGACCAAATATTTTGTATACTCGTGGCACACTCTCCGTACCATAAGCCATAGAAGCAATGGCCTGTATTCCACCAGCCTTGAAGATACGACTTACGCCTGCTACCTTGGCGGCAAAAAGTACGGCCGGATGTACCTTGCCGTCACGTCCCGGAGGGGTACAAAGCACAATTTCTCCACAACCTGCAATCTTGGCCGGCACAGCCAGCATCAGTACGGTAGAAAACAAGGGAGCCGTACCACCGGGAATATAAAGACCAACCTTTTCAATGGGCACTGCCTTTTGCCAGCAGGTTACTCCTGCACTGGTTGTCACTTTCTTACCCTCAAATCGTTGCGCAGCATGGAAAGTCTCTATGTTTTGTTTAGCCAAACGGATGGCCTGTTTCAGTTCTTCATCAATCAGGCTGTCTGCTTCGGCCCACTCTTCTTCGGAAACAGCAAGCGAAGCAAGTTGCACTTTGTCAAACTGCTCTTCATAAGCCAGGACAGCACGATCGCCTTCGGCCTTCACTCGATTAATGACGCTTCGTACCGTGTCAAACAAGTCCTCGGTATTCATAACCGGACGTTTCAGCAAATCAGCCCATTGAGCCTTATCTGGATATGTAACAAGAATCATAGTAATAAACGGTTAAATAATCATTTTTTCTATCGGCAACACCAGGATACCCTCAGCTCCCAATGCTTTCAGCTTACCAATAATTTCCCAAAAGCACTGTTCATCAAGTACCGTATGTACAGAGCACCATCCTTTTTGTGCCAACGGCATTACCGTCGGACTCTTCATTCCCGGCAGTACGGCAACGATTTCCTTCAGTTTCTCTTCTGGCACATTCATCAGTACATATTTCTTATCTTCTGCCGTACGCACTGCATCCATACGGAAAAGCAGTTCGCGAAGAATTTCTTGTTTCTCCGGACAGAGATTCTTGTTGCCAATCAGTAGCGCTTCGGATTTCATTACCACTTCTACTTCTTTCAAGCGGTTACTTACCAATGTCGAACCTGAACTGACAATATCGAAAATCGCATCGGCCAAACCGATACCCGGCGAAACCTCTACCGATCCGGTGATGACATGAACTTCGGCATTCACTCCCTGTTCTTTCAAAAAGTTCGACAAGATGCCGGGATACGATGTAGCTATCTTCTTCCCCTCGAACCACTGAATGCCCGAATACTCAATGTCCTTCGGCATAGCCAATGACAAACGGCATTTACTGAACCCCAGACGTTTGATGATTTCAGCATCTTCGCCTTTCTCCATAAATTCATTTTCACCAACGATACCGATATCGGCTACTCCGGTTGCCACGGTCTGTGGTATGTCGTCGTCGCGCAAGAACAACACTTCCACAGGGAAATTAGTCGATTGTACCAACAGGGTACGCTTTGTCGCACTAAGTTTTATATCCGACTCTTCAAGAAATGACATGGTCTCGTCATAAAGACGCCCCTTGGCCTGCACTGCAATTCTTAGTAACATAACTTCATCTAACTGTTTATATATTAGTATTCATGATTATTATTTCTCAAACAATAAATCAGGTAAGTACAAATAAAAAACGAGACCTACCCCATATCCGGTAAGCCTCGTTCATTTATGTCTTTTTTACATTACACATACACTCATTCGCCCACCGAATTATTCGCCAGGATGATGATGGTGATGATGTGTAATGACTGTTCTCATGCTCTTTCTTTATTGTTACAGCGACAAAAGTAAAGTATTCGTTTGTAATATCCAAAGATTTATCACAAAATATTCCGTTTACCTATCACTTTTTCACCATGCAAAAACAAAAATGCTACAAAAGACATCAAACCAAAGGTAAAATCTCCTCCGACTCAACATCACAATGATGGAAATGCATCTCTTGCTCAGCTTTCTCACGCGGAAAAGTGAAATAAGTACAGATAGCTTCTGTACAGAGTTCACCGGCACTGTTGTACAAACGTGCTTCGATGACAGCTAGGTTTCTTTTCTGTTCGCGCAATGAAGCACGCAACACAACATGTGTATCATTTGTTGAGATAGACTTCCGGAAACGCGTTTCCATTTTCGAAGTCACACCGCCTGTCTGCAATTTACGAAATACGACCCAACCGCAGATCTCGTCAAGCAACACTGACTGGATGCCACCATGCAACGTATTCAGCCATCCCTGATACTCGGGACGAGGTTTCCATACACTAACTATCTCGTCACCGTCTTCATAAAACACCATTCTCACTCCAGCTTCATTATCAGGCGAACAGCCAAAACAATTATAGCCTTCCATATCTTTCCATGGATTGATAATCTTTCTCATAGCCTCTATTTTTATGACCTTAGAACTATAAATTATTAATGTAGCAGCGAAGATAAAAAATGTCCCGTAGAAATCATAATCCTACGGGACACAACTAATGCCTAAATCAAACTTCTTTTTACCTTAAGCATGTTATTTCCATTTCTTCACACCTTTGGAATTTTCAGGAGTGGCCTCTATCAGACTTAAAGCAAAACCACCACTTCGTGCTTCTTTGACAGACAGACGGGTTTTAGACGTTACAATTCCCTTCTTTATCTGATATTCGGTCGGATTCTCCTTGTAATCGGCCGTCTTTCCGTCGGCATATAAAGTTGCGACATATTTCTTACCCGGCTCCAGAAAATCAAGAGCAAATGTAGCTGTGCGGGTATTCTCGTCAGTAATACCTCCCACAAACCAGTTACTTGTACCTTTGGCTTTACGTGCGATAGTCAGGTAGTCACCCGGCTCGGCTTCGATGTACTTGCTTTCGTCCCAATCAACCGCCACATCTTTAATGAACTGGAAAGCATCCATGTGCTTCTCGTAATTCTGCACCAAATCGGCAGCCATCTGCAAAGGACTATAGAGCGTTACATAAAGCGCCAGCTGTTTGCACAATGTAGTTTGCACCTGGCCATGTGGCAAATCGCCCATAAACTCCAGTTTAGTATCGAAAATTCCCGGAGTATAATCCATCGGACCGCCAATCAGTCGGGTAAAAGGAAGCAATGTGGTATGGAATGGCTTGCTGCCACCAAAGGCTTCGTACTCGGTTCCGCGTGCCGATTCGTTCCCTATCAGATTAGGATAAGTACGGCACAGACCTGTAGGACGGACAGCCTCGTGAGCATTGACACAAATCTTATATTCGGCAGCTTTCTTCACAGCATAAAGATAATGGTTGTTCATCCACTGTCCGTAATGATGTTCACCACGAGGAATGATGTTGCCTACATAGCCGCTTTTTACTGCATTATAACCATTGTCTACCATAAACTGATAGGCCTGATCCATGTGACGTTCATAATTGCGAACGGAAGAAGAAGTTTCGTGATGCATCATCAGTTTGACTCCCTTACTATGAGCATACTCATTAAGCATCTTCACATCAAAGTCCGGATAAGGTGTGACAAAGTCGAACACATAATCCTTGGAATGTCCGAACCAGTCTTCCCAACCTTCATTCCAACCTTCGACAAGAACCTGGTCCAGTCCGTTTTCTGCAGCGAAATCGATATAGCGTTTCACGTTTTCGTTGGTAGCACCATGACGTCCGTTTGGCTTGGTCTTTTTATAATCAGTCTCACCCAGCTTCACTGAAGGAAGTTCGTCTGTATAAGCCCAGGTACTCTTACCGGCAATCATTTCCCACCATACGCCTACATACTTAACAGGCTTAATCCACGATACATCCTCGTAAGCACAAGGTTCGTTCAGGTTAAGTGTAATACGCGAAGCCAATATGTCGCGGGCATCATCACTGACAATCACTGTACGCCAAGGTGATGTACAAGGAGCTTGCAGATAACCCTTATTTCCTTGCGCATCAGGAGTAAGCCAAGACTCAAAAATGAAATTCTTGTCATCCAGATTAAGATGCATACAAGAGTAATCTACCAAAGCGGCTTCGTGCAGATTGATATACAATCCGTCAGCCGTCTTCAGTTGAAGCGAGGTCTGCACACCTGTAGGAGAAAACGGAGTTTGCGAAGAGTTAGGAGTGATGGCTCCTTCCATCAAACCACGTATTTCCGAAAGTTTAGATTCGGTATAGTCATACTCCTGTGTGTCATAGTCACCGGGAATCCAGAAAGCAGTATGGTCGCCCGTCATGGCAAACTGAGTATGCTCCTCCTTAATCACAAAGTAATTCAGATTTTTCTGTAAAGGAAACTCGTAACGAAAGCCCAAACCATCGTCGAACAGACGGAAACGGATAATGATATTACGTTCCTGTGCCTTCTGATTCAGCGTAACGGCAAGTTCATTGTAATAGTTGCGTATCTGCTTTTCTTCTCCCCAAACGGGTTCCCAAGTTTCATCAAAAGTGGAAGTTTTGGTATCGGTCAGTGTAAAACCATTCATCAGACCGGGATCATCTTTCAACTCCAACCCTAACTTAGAAGGCTTGATGACAACCTTTCCTTTATAAGAAAGTTCATAAACGGGTTCCCCCTGCGCATTTACAGAAAAGTTAAGCTGAAGTTGCCCATTAGGAGAAGTGATACTTTCTGCCATAGCTGCGCTACAAGCAAAAAGCGCAAAGATAAAACAAGCAAATTTCGTACAGATAGTTTTCATGTTTCTCATGTTATATGGTTGATTAATAATTATCATACCACAAAGATAAAAAGGAAAAGACTTTTAAAGAAGAAGGACAAACAGAAAAGACTTAAGAAAGCAATACAAACGTTTGCATACACCCTTCCAGCAGAGAAAATGGCATGTCTTTACTGCGTATCTATCCGAAATCCACCGTTTTTTGTTTCAGAAAAGTTGCGATCTTAGCCCTCAAAAAAAACATCTATCTACTCTACTAAATGCGTCTTCTGCGTAAGCATTCGATAAACTACAAGTTTTAAACCTTTATATACAACAATAGCGACTGTCACTATGAACCTAATAGTTTCAGCCGCTATTATTTTGTTGAACCTATATGTTGCATATGGCATTAGTTGTCAGATACCCCATGTTGTTTTGTTAATATGCTTTCCGGATGTTTCAGCTTCCACTTGTGTGGAAGCAG
Source organism: Bacteroides ndongoniae (assembly GCF_900108345.1). GTDB lineage: Bacteria > Bacteroidota > Bacteroidia > Bacteroidales > Bacteroidaceae > Bacteroides > Bacteroides ndongoniae. The sequence continues at coordinate 913,269 of NZ_FNVV01000014.1, forward strand.
ATCCAAAAGTATCTCATGAGTTGCATTCTTGTGATAAGGCATTTGGGCGATTACATCATTCAGGTAATTCCTTGGGTTTACATCGTGTGCCTTACAAGTAGCCAATAGGGAACAGATAACAGACATATTAACCGCAGCTTCGTGATTACCACAGAAAAGAAAATTTTTTCTGCTCAGAGTGATGGGCCGTTGGACATTTTCCGCCAGATTGTTGTCCCAGTACAGGCGGCCATCGTCCAGACATCTCATAATATTATCCCATTTGGTATAGGCATATGTTATGGCCTTGCCTGTCAAAGAACTTGGACTGTATTTAATTCCTTCTGTCTCCATCCATACCTTCATTGCCTCCATGATTGGCCTGGACAGTTCCTGACGCGTCTGTCTGCGCTCATCATATGCCAGGCCGGCTTCGTCACACTGGCGTTCTATTTTATAGATATGCTGTATCTGAGTCAGTGCATGTTGCGCCATCTCCCTGTTTTCATCCAAAGCCTGCTCAAAATGACGGCGTATATGCACCAGGCAGTTGAGTAGCCGCACATCGGGGTTGGTCTTGAAGGCTGTTTCATAACCTGCAAAACCGTCACATTGAAGATATCCCTTGAAGTTATATTGATTTGCCAGGGATTCGATGACCGCTCCGGCCCGTGATCCCCCGTCGTAATGGAAGATGACCAGTTTCTCCATGACTGATCTTACCATCCAGAGATATTCCTTGTCGGCTCTGTGTTTTTCTCTGTTAATGACCGGAACTGTAGTCTCGTCCGCCTGTACATAGTCGCAGGAGAATACTTCCCGTTTGAGTTCTTCATACAGAGGCTTAAGCAGTTCTACTGTTTTCTTGAACCATCCGTCCAGCGTACTTTCCGTCAGGCCTTTCATTCCAAGATGGCGGTACTGTTGTATCTGACGGTAGAACGGGACATGATATTCATACTTCTGAAGCAGTATCTCGGCAAGCAGGCTGGTGTCAGCAATGCACTTGTCGACCGGCATCAGCGGCATGGGAGCTATCTCTACGCCTTTCTGTCCGGCTGGAGGAAGCAGGGTACTATCCTTGAGAGCATATTTGGGACGGATGATCACCTTGACGTAAAGCATTCCCGGCTTGTGTTTGACGACTTTTGTTATCTCTTCGCCTATTCTACGGTATAAAGACAAGTCTACGCCTTTCGGTTCTATTGTATCGGTTTCCAATACGGGCAAGTCCTCTATCATTTTGCGGTTCTGACGATTTCGTTTTACGTCTTCCACCGATTCCTTCTCAATCTTTTCCACAGCCTCGTCCCGCTTTTCTTCCGCCTGCTGCCGGAGTCCGGAAAACTCGTCGGCAAAGAGATCTGGCATATTAGGATCATATACGCGAAGTTTCTCCGATTTACGACCAAAGAGCTGACGGTTCAGCCATGCGACCTGAGCCGTCAACTCCTTGATACGTTCCTGCAGATTTTTTATCTGTTCGGATTGATTCTTATTAGTAGTAGACAATGAGGCTATAGAGGCATTCAGCCCTTCTATCGTCTTGAGTAAAATTTCTTTTTCTTCCATTGTCTATACTTCTTTTAATGATGTAAATATACTAATTAACAGTGAATTATGCAACAATATCCAAAGTTTACTCACATAAAAAACATGTTATACATGGTATTCCTTACGTTCGGCTCTTAACCGCCGGAGCCTCTGCTCCGGGTTTTCCTGTATTCCTTCAACCATCATCACCAGATCGCGCCACTCCATGGGATAGCTGTTTGATTTGGGATCATACTCCGGCAACTTGAAGCGACCGGCCTCCAGACGTTTTACATACATTACCATACCTCCGTCTTCGGCATGAAGGAGTTTCATTAGCCTGCGGCTGGAACCGATGAAGATGAAGACATCACCGTTCCTCACTTCACTGTTCATTTTCTCATGTACCACTCCGCATAGCGAACTGATACCCTTGCGCATATCTGTCCTGCCAGGACACAGGAAGTAGCGCATCGTGTCGTTCAGGTTAAACATGACCGTTTCGAAGACTTTGGGTAAATATTTCCTTCAGCAAATCTTCAGAACCGCTCCCGAAGTGGGCACGAAGTCCATTGGGAAACAGCAGCGCAACACCATGCGGCAATTGTTCTTCTTGGGAAGACTCCGTAAATGCCTGTTTAAAACTGATAGGAGCCAACTCGTGTTTGATACTGCTCCTGTCAACGGAACATTTTCTACGCCAGTAGTGATAGGTTGAATAACTTACACCTATCTGTTGAAGGTACGACTTCAACGGCAGCTCGCTTTGTTGCACCTGCAATTCTAATTCTTCAAATTCTTGTCTGTTCATAATAATTGAGGTTTGATTGTATTCACTGCCGCAAAGCTACAACCAAACCTCAAAGTGTAAAAGGTGCATTTCTTCGAATGCTTACTCTTCTGCCCCATCATTTTTTCCCTAGTTAGGAAAAAATTCCTTCCCAGTTAGGAAAAAATTTTTCTCCAGTTAGAAAAAAATCGCAGCCCAAGTTGGATTTCGGAAGGTTACACAATAACAATAAAAAAGGGCGAACCGAAGTCCGCCCTTTTCCATATTATATATCTGCTATCGTATTATTCAAGAATAACAACACGGTTCAGATAGTTCTTACCGAACATGTTTTCAGTACCACCGAAGCCTACGAGTTCAAGCTGATCACCATTTACGCCTTCAGCAACCAAAGCATCGTAAACAGCCTGTGCACGTTTTTCAGACAACTTCTGGTTCAGAGATACGCTACCAGTAGCCTTATCAGCATAACCAGCAATCTTGTACTTCTTATCCGGATTAGCCTTCAGGATCTTAGCAGCCAACTGGATGTTAACCTTACCGTAGCCGTCGATCTTAGCGCTACCAATCTTGAAGAAGATAGCACGCGGACCAGCAACTTGTACTTCCTTAACAACTTCTTTAACTTCAGGCTTAACGTTAGCCAATGCATTCTTAGCATCAGCCAAGTCAGCTTGAGCTTTTGCCAATTCGCTTCTGTACTTATTGATTTCTTCGTTGATAGCGTCCTTTTCAATCTTAGAAACCAGCGGAACAAACTTCTTACCACCAAATGTATAAGCAGCACCGATTGTCAAACGACCAGTAGCTTCTGCTTTGCGGCAATCGCTTGCATCACCGAAGATAGAAGGAGTTACACCAGCACGAGCTTCCAGATTCAAAGCCCACTTGTCAGTAATGTCATAACCCAATCCTAAACCAACTGTGGCACCGAAACGAGCTTTCAAGCCATGTTCTGAATAAGTATAAGATTGTGCACCTGTAGCAGCATTCAATGTAATATTAGTATCAACTGCCTTACCAAGATTCATTGTAGGACCACCAAACAGATAGAGGTTGAAAGCACGATCCGGATTATAACCACCAAACAAGTTAATCAGATTCAGCATAGCGTCCAGATTGATTTCACCGAACTTCTTGCAATAACCATAGTAACCGTTATCCTGCTTATCCAGGCTTTGCCACAGTCCACCAATCTGACCGCGAACACCCCAAACCGGATTGATATACTTTCCTACTGAAACATTGAAATTGAAAGTCGGAGTATTCATACCATCGTTGAAGACAGCCATACCGCCGACACCAACTCCTACAAAAATATTATCCGAACCTTTCTCGGTATAATATTTATCTTTTTCTTGCGCATTCATTGTCAAGCATGCACCTGCAAGTAACAATGAAGCCATTATAAATTTTCTTTTCATTTTTCTCTCGGTTTAAAATATGACTTGACAAACTAATTAATCAGGAATTACGATACCACCACCGGCGTTGCCACTACCGTGACCGTGACCATGTCCGTGACCTGCAGGTGCATGATCATGACCTGGGATTTGCTGATTATCTTCTATTTTCAAATTGAAAGAAGTATAATCGTCTACTGTTACTGTAGCAATCTGAACTTCCTCTGTAACTCCACCTTCTACCGTAGTAACACGTTTGAAAGTATAAACGGTCGGAACAATTGTATAAACAGCGTTTACTTTTGTCATAGAGTGAGCATAAATTGTCACTTCTTTAGATCTTTGTTCTTCAGTATAAGTTTCATCCAATGTATTTATAAAACCACCAACCAAAGCTTTTTCTTCGAAAGTACAATCTTCAGCAAATGTTTTCTCTACAACTTTAGAGCCACTCTTGAAGGTGTATGAAACAGATTCTTCATAGTAATAATCAGTAACATTCGGGATTTCTACAACATCACCAGCAATATCCTTTGCATCCTCTTCTTTAGCCTCATTCACAATGGTAACTACTGGTTCACCTGGTTCCGGTTCAGCCTGCAGAACGATAGTAGTAGTCAAAGTAAGGAACTGACCAGCTTGCAAAGCAGGAACGTTTACCGTATTAGAACCTTCCAAATTATTATATTTAGCCGTAACGGTAACAGTTTTTGCTTCGATACCAGGATTTCCAACAAATACAGGTCCGTCTGAATAAGTAATAGCGGCCTGATCAGTAACATTTGTTGTAGTTGTTCCGTCTACATAAAGAACTGTCGGGCTGATTGTAGCCTGTGCATTAATAGGATCAACATTAATGTTGAACTCCTCTTTCTCACAAGAAGTAAGAGTTGTAGCCAAAGCTACTACGGCCAGCGCAAACATTGCACCAATACCGTTCAAGAATTTCATTCTTTTCATCTCAATAATAAATTAAAAATTTAACAATTCTGACTTAATAAAATATGGATTAAAACTATTTTCTTTCATTATATTATCGCTCGCCTCAGCTTTATACTGTTTATAGTATTGCTGTTCGTTACCTGCATTATACAAAATTCCAAAATTTCGCGAGAGCATCACCCTCGGCCAATGTTTAGTTCTTTTATACTTATAGGGAGGCAAGGCGACCTGAAAACGCCAACCACCATTGATATTGATCCCTTTTGCTTTCATCGCATAAAGTCCAATAGAGCAATAGCGAAAATGGCGTATGACTTCAAACTTCGCACCCACTTCCTTCTGCAGATACCGTTCTACCTTCAAGTTAAACTGCGTATTGTATAAAGGCCAATAAAAGCTTCCCCCTAACGACCACGTAAAAGTAATGGTAGGATCGTAATGATAAGTAAAAGCATCCCAAAAGCCATTTCCGGTAGCCCCTACCCGTGCCAACAAGGAAAAACGCTCGTCGGGAAAACGATATGCCATATCCAAATCGACACCATACTGGCTGGCATTAAAAAGTCCCGCCGTCAGCTTACCAAAGATATTGTATGGTAAGCGAAAACTTTGCGATACTGTCAAATGCCCCGGATGCACCACCTCTTCCAATCGTCCATATCCGTCATTATAAACAGGAATCACCAACTGACCAGTAAGTTTCATTCCCTTCCACAACGACACTTCTATCGCCGGACTTAAGTCGAACAAAGCTTGATAAATCTGTGTAATAATCAAATTCTTGAACGACAGCTGAGGATAGACCAAAATATCAACCTTAAACAAAGAACTATTTTTCTTCTTTACCTTCCGCATCTTCTTCCAAGTGCCGCCCAAATCGTAACTTACGTGCCAATCACGGCGTTCACCTGTATATACGCTATCTTCCCACACCGGCAGAAAGCAAAGAGAAATCTGAGGGATGTTGTTGTCCAAAACGATAATGCGACAAGGTTTCCCCTCAGGAAGCCCTATTTCACGAATCACATCTACAGCCTTCCCAATCCCCACTCCATTCAAACGGTATGCAGAGTTTTGCAAGGTATATATGCGTTCGTTGCCATCGTCCGCCCATCCAACATTTTCAAAGCCCATCTCAACTAAAGCGTCTACAGTTCTATCCCCATCCTGCGAAAACCCCTTCAAAGGGAATAAACAGAGAAGAAAGAACGCACTATAATAAACTATAAATCCTATAGTTGGGCGTTTAGTTGTATTAGAGCTATTACACCTCATTCGTTTAACTTTCGTATAACAAAAATACGGTGCAAAAATAAATACATTTTTAATAATACCAAAGAAAATCATATGAAAATTGGCCAGTCTGTATCTATTTTTTCACAGATCACATTATTTAGTCATTTAAAGGGAGTACATATCATGTGCTAATGCTATCCGAACCTATTTTTTATTCTAAATATAATCTCTTATACGCATAGCTAATTATTTTCATTTTCCTGATATTCATACAAAACAGTCACTTTATACTGCCATACCACAACATTCTATCTTGATTTTCTTTTTTTTCATTTCATTTTTCTATACGAGCCACAGTTTATTCCTAAACATTCATAAAGCTATTTCTTTTATTCAAAAACAGTGTAACATAAACTACCTACAATAACATTTTAAGACTCCAGCATTAAATATTAGTGCTTTCAATATAATTATTTTCTTCAGAATCAATACTTCGGTAAATTTTTACCGATAAATAAAAATAAAACAATAGAATCGGTGTTAGCCGGTTCAAAATTACATTAAAGAGATCATTGAAATACTGTCAAGAATGAATCGTTAAGGAGTAAGAAAAGGGATGAAAATATATGCTAAACAGCTGAAGACAAAGAGGAAAAGTATTGCATAATTCACTGATTTTTAATAAATTAGAAGTACTTCACCACTTTTAATTATGACTAAAGAATCACTCCTTATGCAATACCAATCCGAGTGCAGAAACGCTCTCGAATCAGCTGTAAATATAAGCAAATCTTTTCAGAAAGTATTCATGGATGCAATGAAATTATTCATGGCTATACCTGACCGCATCAATTTCCTGCAAATGGGACGATATGGATGTTTCTCGGAACAGACATACCGCAACAATTTTGAGAATGATGACTTTGACTGGTTTTCCTTCAATGAAGCCATCATCAGAGAACACCTTAAAGGCTGTCGCAAGGCAATAGCCATTGATCCGTCTTTCATTCCAAAATCCGGCAGCAAAACACCGTGGATTGGCTATTTCTGGTCCGGTTGTGCCGGCGAATACAAACGCGGACTGGAGATAACCGGTATTGGAGTTATAGACGTTGACAACCATGAATGTATGACTTTGGCCTCTGTACAGACACCTGACAACACAACGCTGGAAAGCCGCGGGAAGAATCTTGTAGACTGGTACAGTTCTTACCTTATCAGCATACAGGAACATCTGAAACGGATTTCCGACACTGTCGTATGTGATGCGTTCTTTTCAAAGGCAACTTTCATCAAACCATTATGCGAGAACGGATTCCACGTTATAAGCCGTTTCAGAAATGATGCAGCGTTGTTTTATCCCACCTTAGAAAATGGGACAGGAAAACGCGGACGTCCAAAATTGTATGACGGAAAGATTGACTTTGAATATCTGGACATTACAAGATGTACCGAATACAAAGTAAACAAGGGTAAACTTTACGGACTGAAAGCATACTCCAAAGCACTCAAACGCTTTGTGAGCCTGGCTGTATGGTATCCCATGGATGGAAGAACGGACAAATGGCAGCTGTATTTCTCTACAAACGAAATACAGAACGCACAGGATGTACTGGACTTTTACAGGACACGTTTCCAACTCGAATTCTGCTTTCGGGATGCCAAGCAACATGCAGGAATAACAAACTGTCAGTCTACAGACTTCAGGAAACTGGCATTCCACTTTAATGCATCACTTGCAGCGATAAACCTCGCCAAGGCTGCCTGTAAGAAGATGGGAATAAAATATTCCATATCATCATGCAAGTCAGTCATACACAATGCTTACATGCTTGAACGATTTATTTGCGTGTCTGGGATTGAACCAAACACGCAATTAATTGACAAACTTTTCAAAGAACTCATTTTATTTACTGCCAGAGCCGCTTAGGCTAGGCTAATTTTTAACGAACTATTGTCAGAATAGAAGGAGGCAATAATTGCTTTTCACTATGAAACAACTGTTCATACTTTTATGTTCACAGAAGATTCAAAACACTTCATAAAAAAGCCCGTATTAATATACGAGCTTTACATTATCAATCCAAAGAGTATTTCCTGGAGATCCTATATATGCACCACCATGACTTGAAGTGAATTGGAGCAACAGATGCGTAGGAGTTTCATCGGGCTCCCCCCACGCCACTTCCTTAACCGGCACACTTTCACCCTTACTATTCACTGCATAACGTTCGATTACCTGCAAACGCATCATGTGAGGTTTATACGCAGGATCCCCCGTAATATCACCATACATAATGGCATACGTTGCATTATTGCGCCATTCATCAGTGGTCTTATAATAGCGAACAACCATTGTACCGATACGCTTGGCATAGATATTACCATCTTTATCTTCCCATCGCTTCTGCAAGAAAAGGTTTACCTCAGGAAAGTCTTTTCCCTCCACATCGGTAATGCGACTGAACCCTGTTGCACGAATACGCTTCTCACGGTCGGACATTTTCACTTTATAATCGAACTGAATAGCCACCGGTTTCTTAGTATAAGGTATACCCGAATCCAACATTTTTTGTGGATTCTTCGTTCCTTTGATAGGCTCGTGTACCTCGCCTAAAAACATGGAGCCTGCAGCCAGCACAGTAATATCCACTAATCCAAAGACTTTTACACTCTCCATACGGGTATCCATACGGGCGCAGAAACCATCTCCCCGTTGTTCAGGAAATACAGAGGTATTTGTCTTTGTAATTCCCGCTACACGTGCCATAACATTTGAAGTAGCCCATGGAGAGCCTCCCATATTCTTATATGCACTGTTGTCTGTAATCGTTTTAGTAGGCCCTATAGCATAAACATGCTTGGTTTCTCCACCAATAATACCCGATTCCTTAATCTGGCGGTCAATCCACTGATCCATATTACCAAAGGGAAGCATTTCTGTTGTATGCTGTTGGGCAGATACCATAGGACAACTCAATGCAAACAACATCCCCCATCCCCATATTTTCTTTTGCAACATAATTCTCCTCCTTTCAATAACAGTTACTTTCTTTAAAGTTCATATCCCCACTGCTTCAACGCAAATCCCCAATTGTCCTGGACAAGCTGCACAGTGCGGTCATCATACTTATATTTATTCTTCTTATAACCCTTCTTTCCGCCTACATACTTTTCAATATCAGCACGCGAAGCAGCAAAACCTGGTATATTCAGTTCTTTATAGATATGTTCTGTCATCCCCATAGCATCAGCCTCAAAATCCTCAAATTTCACTTCAATCAGGTTGCCTGCAGGAATACACGACTTATCAGCCTCGTATTTATGATACAACTTGGCATATATCGACAATATATTCTGTTCGAGTTGTTCATTGCTAATATCCTGTAGCTTCAAAGGCTGAATTGTATTGGTAAAGAAACTACGCGTACTCTCGAAAACAGTATAAGGATTACGCATCAGATAGATAAATTTCGCATTGGGAAACATTTTCACCAATTCCTTTACACGTCCTGTATGAGGCGGATTCTTACTCAAGAACTGGGTGCCATGGGTATTCCACAACGAAATCTTTATCAACTTGACAAAAGTCTCCTCAAAAACTTTCAATTCAGCATCTGTTATGTCGTCAAAAAGAAGATACTTGTCGGCATATTCTTGCTGATATTTTGGAAGAAACCAAAAGTTATAATAGGTATAGGGCATCATATTGGCCAAGGCAAACTCTTCTTCCTGAGGAAGGTCGACAGCCAACTCCATATTATCAGTCGGACGTTTATCAGGCATCAGCCAGCTCATATTCTTCTTGAAAAAAGGCTGCCCCCACATCATCAGATGTGGAAATACTGTCTGATAAGTTGTATTGTAGCCAAAATGCTTATCGCACGAAAAAACGTTGTGAACAAAAGTAGTCCCACTGCGCCAATGTCCCAAGATAAATACAGGATCGTGCTCCAACGGTTTGTCGGCCAGCATCTTCTCATAGCGTCGGTCTTGCAAAGCGGACAACGGAGACAGCAAACGGCATACCGCCTTCGTCAAACGATACTTACCTTTATATGCAGCATCTATTTCCCTGCCTTCTGTTATGTCCTTAAAAGTCTTCCAATCAGCACCTACCAATGTATTTATTGGTAATTTACTGAATTCTAATAATCCCATAAACTTTTCCTTATTTAATGACTTTTACTTCAATGCCTTGACGCTCCAGTTCTTTTACAGCCTTTTCGATGACTTCATATTGATCGGAAGCGATTCCCATCTTGGGCAAATTCAATACAGGTACCGATTCGTCCAGATGCATGTCCTTATCCTCTATCCGATCGATAATCATGCCGACTGCACTCGTATTGTTACTGATCGGATCAATCAGAATAAAAGAACCTGTAGCCTTGTTTTTCGAGTAAGGGTCGAAAAAGAGTTCTTTAGCCGTAGTCAATACCACACGTGCTATCTGATTCAACTGCATAGGCTCGTCTTTCTTGTCCAGTCGCCCGTTTTCTACAGAAAGATGTTCCATCGTATTGACATCTACCTTATACTTGATATTATCAATGCGTGTACGGCTCAAATTGGTAGTTTGTTTAATGAAAAACGATTTATTCATGTCCATCGGTTCTTCATCCATCCACACCATCATGGCTTCGAAATTGCGGTCCATAATAGGCATATTATCAGGATGAACCAGCATTTCACCTCTCGAAACATCAATTTCATCTTCTAAAGTAAGTGTTACCGACTGAGGAGGAAAAGCATACTCTAAATCTCCGTCATAAGTAACAATGCTCTTGATACGTGACTTTTTACCTGAAGGCAAAGCCATAACTTCATCTCCCTTGCGAACAACTCCCGAAGCAACCTTACCACTGAATCCCCGGAAATCAAGATTTGGACGCAATACATACTGAACAGGGAAGCGGAAATCATTCAAATTATGATCATTGTCAATATGCACCGTTTCCAAGAAGTCGAGCAAAGAGCTACCCTGATACCAAGGAGTACGTTCTGATTTTACAACCACATTATCACCTTCCAAAGCAGAAAGTGGAATACATGTCACATCAGGAATACCCAATGGAATAACAAAGTCGAGATAGTCCTTCACAATCTTGTCGAAACACTCTTTCGAAAAGTCTACAAGGTCCATCTTGTTCACCGCCAATACTACATGTTTGATGCCCAGCAGAGAGACCAAAAAAGTATGTCGACGCGTCTGAGTAATAACGCCCGTGCGTGCATCGACCAAAATAATCGCAAGATTGGCAGTAGATCCGCCTGTAATCATATTACGAGTATATTGTTCATGCCCCGGAGTATCGGCAATGATAAACTTTCGATTGTTGGTAGAAAAATAGCGATAGGCCACATCGATGGTAATACCCTGCTCGCGCTCTGCCTTCAATCCATCTAGTAACAAAGCATAATCTATGTGCTCGCCAGCATTTCCCATTCTCTTACTATCACGCTCCAAAGCATCAAGCTGGTCTTCGTACAATTTCTTACTGTCGAACAAAAGCCGGCCTATCAAGGTAGACTTTCCGTCGTCTACCGAACCTGCGGTTAAGAAACGAAGCAGATCTTTCTGTTCATCCTTATCCAAGAATGCCTTTATATCTAAATTATTCTCCATTTTCTTTCATCTTAATAGCCAAAATCCTTAAAAATAACCTTCGCGTTTCTTCTGCTCCATGCTGGCTTCCTGATCGAAGTCTATCACACGTGTAGTACGTTCGCTCTTGGTAGTAGTCATCATCTCTTCTACGATTTTCTCTATCGTATCAGCATTACTTTCTACCGCGCCTGTCAACGGCCAACAGCCCAACGTACGGAAGCGCACCATACGCATCTTGATTTTATCGCGATATTGTTCGGGTAAGCGGTCGTCGTCGGCCATAATCAGATTACCGTCTATCTCTACACAAGGACGTTCCTTGGCGAAATACAAAGGCACAATAGGAATATTCTCCAAACGGATATATTGCCAGATGTCTAGCTCAGTCCAGTTGCTCAATGGGAAGACACGAATACTCTCGCCCTTATGCACACGGGCATTATATATATCCCACAATTCGGGGCGTTGATTCTTCGGATCCCACTGATGGAAGCGGTCACGGAAAGAAAAGATACGCTCTTTGGCACGCGACTTTTCCTCATCACGACGTGCTCCACCAAATGCTGCATCGAATTTATACTTATCGAGCGCATGAAGCAAAGCCTGCGTTTTCATCAAGTCGGTATGCACCTTACTACCGTGCGTAAAGGGGCCTACTCCTGCCCGGAAAGCCTCCATATTGCTCTCAACAATCAGATTCCATCCGTACTTCTTGGCATATTCATCGCGGAACTGGATCATTTCCTTAAACTTCCACTTCGAGTCGATATGCATCAGCGGGAAGGGTACCTTACCCGGATAAAAAGCCTTCTCGGCCAAACGAACCATGACGGACGAATCCTTACCGATGCTATATAACATCACAGGATTCTCGAACTCGGCAGCCACTTCACGTATGATGTGAATCGATTCAGCCTCAAGTTCCTTCAAATGACTTAACTTATAACTTTCTTCCATTTTATACTATTTCTTCTGAATTCTTGGTAAAACAAGCTCCAACAGGCGATTGACCGACTCTTCCAGGCTCAACAACGATGTGTCGAGTGTCAGAGCTGGATGCACCGGTGCTTCAAATGGAGCAGATATTCCTGTAAAGTTTTTAATCTCACCACGGCGTGCTTTGGCATAAAGCCCTTTGACATCCCGCCGTTCACACTCCTCAAGCGGAGTGCTAACATATATCTCCAGAAAGTCTTCCTTTCCTATAATGTTAGCAGCCATTTCGCGAATATCATTGTTAGGGCTGATAAAAGCGGCGATTGTCACAATGCCCGTATCAATAAACAGTTTGGATACCTCAGCTATACGACGGATGTTTTCCACCCGATCTGCCTCCGAAAAACCCAGATTGTTATTAATACCCGAACGGATGTTATCACCATCCAATATGCGACACAGTAACCCTCGCTTGTGCAATTCACGCTCCAACGCTATGGCAATGGTACTTTTACCCGATCCGCTCAGGCCTGTAAACCAAACCATCACCCCGTGTTGTCTTAAAAGCGATTCTTTATCCTGCCTTGTCAGCATTCTGTCAAAGATAGGATATATATGATTTTCATTCTCTGTCATAATCCTTACGAATTAAAATGGCCAAATCAATGGCACAAGAAAAATTGAAATTAAGAATGTAATAATATTCAATGGTAAACCAATACGTACAAAATCTGTAAACTTATAATTTCCTATACCTTGCACAATCAGGTTAGTCTGATATCCAATCGGAGTAGAGAAACTGGCCGACGCTGCCATACAGATCACAACAAAAAATGGCATCGGATCGACTCCCAATTGAGAAGAAATAGACAATGCTAACGGAAATGCCAAAGCCGCCGCCGCATTATTAGTAATCAGTTCTGTAAACAAGTTTGTTATGATGAACACTGCTGCCAGTAATACTTGAGGACCATAATGCTCGGTCATACCTATGATATAGCTTGCCACCGCATCAGCCACTCCCGAATTGACCATTGCCTTGCTGATCGCAAAAGCACAAGCAATCGTTATCAGGATATCCCACGAAATGTACTTCGTATATTTGCGAGCAGGGAAAATCTTCGTCCATGCCATAATAATAGTAGTCACAGAAACAAAGAAAAACATATCTAATTTTATTTCAGGAAACATTTCTTTCACAATAGGCAATTCGCCTACGGTAGCTCCTACAATCATCAGAATCAACAACGTCAGGGCAAACCACCGTTTTCTTTTGCTAGGAACAGGCTCTGTATCTTTGCCATTGGCCAAGAGCACAAAGACTGAAGATTCGCCCCACGTCTGCACAAACGAGTCATCGGCCATCAACACAAGCGTATCTCCTTCACGAAAATGTTCTCCTTCCAGATTTCGAGCAATGCTCTGGCCATTACGCTTTATTTCCTTGACCTCCGCGCCATAATGCCGTTTGAAGTTGAAGTCCTTTAACTTTTTATTAATACCAGGGAAACGAGCGCCCAACACGACCTCGACAGTATGCAAATCACTGTTATGTTCTTCGGCCTCTTCTTCATCCTTCACAGCATCTTTACGCGTATCTGGCAATAGTTTAGAAGAGAAAAGCAACAGATAAATGATTCCTGCCACTGCAATGAATATACCCACTTTTCCCAACTCAAACATCGTAAATCCTTCGTGTCCCGACTCAAGTATCATACCATGCACTACCAGATTTGTCGACGTACCTATCAACGTACAGATACCTCCTAAAATCGTAACATAAGAAAGCGGTATCAGAAATTTCGTAGCAGGCAATTTCACCGATTCGGCCCAACGTTTAATAATAGGTGCAAAAATAACCACTACCGGTGTGTTATTCAAAAAAGCCGATATAAATGATATGGTAGGCAACATGCGCAATTGTGCCTTGAAAACAGTGGTTTTCCCTTGTGGAAGCAATCGCTTGATAAGCTGTCCCAATGCACCTGACTGACGAATACCTTCACTTACCAGAAACAGCATCGCTACCGTTATCATCCCCTTGTTGCTGAAACCTTCAAGCATTTCTTTCGGAGTCAGAATACCTGCACAAAGGAATAATACGACAACTGAAAACAAGATCATGCCCGGACGCATTTTATCCAACACCAAGGCAATCACCATCCCAACCAGGGCCAAAAGCACAAATGCAATTTCAAATGTCATACAATCACTATTTTATTTCACGTTCATGTTTCTTCTCTACCACAAACCAAGGATTAAGCAAATCCTGTTTGTTGTATTGCAAAGGAAGATCGGTTTCCGCCTGATAAACTTCCATTCCTGCAGCGCTTGCAATGGCATGTCCGGCAGCAGTATCCCATTCCATTGTAGGGGCAAAACGCGGATATACATCAGCACGACCTTCGGCAACCAGACATATCTTCAGCGAGCTACCTATCGATACCAGTTCCAAATCGCCATGCACGGCACGCATTTTATCGATATAAATTTCGGTTTCGGGAGTCAGATGAGAGCGAGATGCCACCATCACAAAATTGGTACGAGAAATGCTTTTATCCGGCAAACGCACGGCTTCGCTTATCAAGTCGTCCAAGCTTTTGTGATCCAAGTCTTTTATTCCTTCTATCTTATAAGCTCCCAATGTATCTTCCGCAAAATAAAGAACTGTCTTCACTGGAACATAAATGACTCCCATCACAGGTTTTCCTTTAAGGACCAACGCTATATTTACCGTAAACTCTCCATTTCGTTTGATAAACTCCTTGGTTCCATCAAGTGGATCCACAATCCACAAAGTCTCCCAGCCGTTTCTCATTTCAAAAGGCAAACTTTTACCTTCTTCGCTCAATATAGGAAAAGGAGTATCTTTCAAGATTTCCACAATTGTCTCGTGAGCTTTTCTGTCGGCTATCGTTAAAGGTGAATTATCAGCTTTCCTCTCGACCTGAAAATCCGATGACGGATCATTATAAATGGAGAGTATCTGTCCTCCTGCCCGCAAGGCAGCTTCAATAGCGTTCAAAATATAGTGCTGTTCCATCGCTTTCATATCTTATTCTATGATAAAGCACAAAAGTAGAAAACTTTCCCCGTAAGGAAAGTTTTCTACTTCATTTTATAACTTCTTTTAATATTATACAAACTCTTGTGCTGCCTTGTCATCATTGAGCCTCAGCCCATTCCTTAGCACCACGCTCCTTCAGCTTGGCAGTAAAGGCACGTGCTTTCTCCATTGCTGCTTTTTCATCTTCAGGAGAAGCATAAGCATGTTTGTAGCCCTTGATTTTATCCCATTCGCCACGGGTGAAATCGGGTATTGCTACCGAAGCACAATTGTTATCCATCGACAACTCGCCCAATTCGGCCAAACAGCACCATTCTGCCAGATCGTATACATCCATATCCAGCGGCAAACCGTTTTGGAGACAATATACCAAACGGCTATCCATAATAAAGTCCATACCTCCATGTCCACCAACTTCTTTTGCCATTTCACCATATTTCTTCAGGATAGGATGCTGATATTTTTCTACCAATGCATCCATTTCTGCTTTCGGCATAAAACCATGTGAATTCAGATTATCCACCTTCGGAGCAACGCCTGATGCTTTCATCTGGTCAGCATCCAACGCATATCCTTCAACCGGATATTTATTGGCGAAACCCTTGGTTCCTGTCAGCTGATAGAGACGATTGTAAGGCTGCGGCGTCATCACGTTATGTTGAATTTCGATCACCTTACCTTTTTCCGTACGAATCAATGTTGTTGTGTGATCACCATTGCGGAAGTCTTCGCACGGTTGTTTTGTTCTTTCCTCTACTAACGCCTTACCTACCACCGACTTCGTATCCATAGCAACCAGCGTTTTCATACGATCGCCACGATGAATATCCAATGCTTGTGCTACTGGGCCCAGACCATGTGTCGGGTATACATCACCACGATGTTTCATATTATACTCCAAGCGCCAGCCCAACTTATCGCTTTCTCCATTCTTCCAATAATAATCCCAGAAAGCGTCCAGATTGTGAATGTATGCTCCCTGCGCACGGATCACTTCACCAAACACGCCCTGCTGAGCCATGTTAAGCGTATTCATTTCGAACCAGTCGTAGCAACAATTCTCCAATATCATACAATGCTTGCGCGTCTTCTCGCTCATATCGATCAATGTCCAGCAGTCTTTCAGATTCATCGCCGAGGGCACTTCTATCGCTACATTCTTTCCATTCTCCATCGCACACAATGCTACAGGGAAATGATGAAGCCAGTCGGTAGCAATATAAACCAAGTCGATATCATCACGCTTGCACAATTCTTCATAACCTTTCTCGCCATAATAAACAGCGGCTTTCGGCATTGATGCATTCTTCAAGTATTTCTGGCAAGCTTCCGCTCTTTCTTTCTCATAATCGCACAGGGCTACAATCTCCACACCTGGGATGTATGTAAAGCGCTCTACTGCACCAGGGCCACGCATACCCAATCCGACGAAGCCTACACGTACAACTTCCATTTTCGGAAGAGCCAGACCAATCACACTCTGTTGTCCTGCCGGACGCTCAGGAGTCTCAACCACAATAGTACCTTTATCCCAGCTCCATTTTGTACCATTTTCCGATACTTGCTGTTCTGCTGTTTTCGTGCTATTGCAAGCAGTTAATGCCAAGCATGCACACAACACCAAAAAACCGATTTTTCTCATACAAATTTATCTTTTAGGGTGAATAATCAAACAACTGCCAAAAATACGTTTTTTTTCTTAAATACAGAATTATTAGAGAATAAAAAAGCGGCAACTTCCCAGTCACCGCCCCGATATGAAAGGTTTTCAACCCTTTCTATAAAATTACCAAAAAGAATTTCTGTTATTAGTTGATACGATACAGCAACCAAGATCCTTGGAAATCATCACGATTAGGATACTTAGCCTTGAAAGCGTCGCGAGCCTTAGCGGCCGATGCTCTGTCGGCAAATGTGCTTACAACTACACGATACATAGCTTTCTCCGAATTGAATACAATGATAGCGTTATATCCTTCTTTATCCAAGAAGCTCTTAAGATTATCCGCATTGGCTTTTACTCCAAAGCTTCCGCACACTACGCTGTAATCCTTTAAGCCATTTTCATTGCCTGTTACAACTGTAACTTTCTCCTGACGTACATCAGCCGCCGGTGCACTTTCTACCACCTTCGTTTCTACAGGGGCGCTTACTACCGGAGCTACTTCTTCTGCCGGAGTTACATTCTGGCTATCAGCCAATTCCTGCTGTTTAGCTTTCTCGTAGGCCTTTTTATAAGCACTTTCACTCGACTTACAGGAGGAGAATGCCAATAGCACGCACACTCCCATACCTAAAACTGCTAATTTTCTCATCTTCTTATAGTTTTTTATTTAATAACAATCATCCTTAGTGTTCAAAATTGGCGGCAAATTAATAGAAAAATCGCCATCTTTCAAAGGATAATGCACAAAAAGTGCAAAGTTCCTTTCATTTAAGGAGCAAAGGTACGCCAATAGCCTCAAATGCAGGTATGGCAATCCCGTTAAATAACATTAAACATAAGCAGAACTTACAAATCTGCCACAAAAAAACGACCGAAACAGAAAAAACTTCAAAAAAAAACATTAGTTTTGTAGCTATAGAAACCTAATAAAAAGAAAGGAGTATAGTATGAAAGGATTAAATGTTTTAGCAGCTTTTTTAGGCGGTGCAGTAGTAGGTGCAGCCGTTGGTATTCTATTCGCTCCGGAAAAGGGAGAAGACACCCGTCAGAAGATTGCAGATATTCTGCGTAAGAAGGGCATCCGCCTGAATCGAAACGAAATGGAAGATCTGGTCGACGAAATTGCTTCTGAAATAAAAGCAGAGGCAGCTGAATAAGAATCATTCTAATAAAAGACAAAGCCATCATGTTTGCAGACGATAAAAGCATTGAAAACATACAGCAACTGTTTATTGAGTTCAAGAAATATCTGGAGTTGCAAAAGCAATACACCAAGCTGGAGATCACCGAAAAGCTGACCGTATTGCTTTCCACACTCATACTGGTGCTGACGGTTATCATACTGGGCATGGTGGCTTTGTTTTACCTATCCTTCACAATCGCCTACATGCTGACTCCCTACGTAGGAGGCGTAACGACAAGCTTCGGCATCATCGCTTGCTTCCACGTTCTGCTCATCGTGCTGCTTGTCAGCTTCCGAAAAACGATCATCATCAACCCCATGCTGAAGTTTATCGCAGGGCTATTCTTTGACAAAACAACCAATAACGACAAATAACAGGCTATGGATCAAAATAATACCCCCACCCCTCCGCTGACACTCGAAAGCATCGCACAGCAGAAGAAAGAACTGCGCCAGGCCATTCTTCAGCAAAAAGAGGTTATGACTGAGCTAACCCGCAGCCTCGTTGCACCACTTGCCCCTGCCACAAGCAAGACGGGCGCCATCATGCGAGCCTTCAATACGGGCATGGCTGTATTCGACGGAGCCATGATGGGGCTGAAGCTCATGAAAAGGCTCAGAAGATTCTTAAGAAAATACTAAGCCCGATACAGAAAACTACATTAAGGTATATAATACATATATACAAAAGAAGGCACTCATCATTCCTCGAAAAACGACAGTGCCTTCCCGTATAGAATTCTTTATCTATTCTCTACAGACATCACACATACGTTTCGAGCAACTTCACCCTGCCGTCGGGAGTAATCGTTACCTCTTGCGTAGAAGCCGGCAGCAATATTGTTTCGCCCGCACACAACGTCAGTTCATTCTTACTGTCGTCGGTTATCTTACAAGAACCCTCCGTACAGATGAAAATCACAAAAGAATCGAGCTCCGAATAGTCGCAAGTGATTTCTTCTGTCATATCGTAAACCGAAGTCGTAAAATACGGACTTGCTACTACTTCTATCGGCTCGTTTTCGGTCAGTTCATACTCCGTACGGAAGTCATCCTGCACATCGGCAAAGTTGATGGCATCCATCGCCTGGTTGGTATGCAGCTCTCTGGCCTTGCCGTTCTGATCTTTTCTATTATAGTCGAAAATACGATAAGTCACGTCCGAAGTCTGCTGGATTTCCGCAATGAAAGAACCGGCGCCAATCCCATGCACCCGACCGGCCGGCACATAGAAAACATCGCCCGGCTTGATCTCGCACGTCTGCAAAACTTCAGCAAAGGTGCCATTGTACACCCTCTCCTTGTACTCCTTGGGGGTAATCTGTTCGGCGAATCCTGAAATCAGCTTTGCACCCTTGTCGGCCGCAATCACATACCACATTTCGTTTTTGCCAAAGCTATTGTGTCTTTTTCTTGCCAGCTCGTCGTTGGGGTGCACCTGAATCGACAAATCCAGCTTCGCATCAATAAACTTGATGAGCAAAGGGAATTTATTGCCGAAGCGCATATAATTGGCTTCTCCCACTAACTCTTCTTTATATTTTCTGACCATTTCGGGCAGTGTCAAGCCCTTGTCAGCTCCATTTGCTACGACAGACTCGCTCCCTTCTACAGCAGAGATTTCCCAGCTTTCACCCACATTGGGCAAATTTTCATTCAAATGTTTGAACGGGATGATTTTATCACCTCCCCAAAGCGTCTGCTTCAAGATAGGCTCAAATTTTAGAGGATACATTCGTTGTTTTTCGTTAAATGTTCAATAAAAACATAAGTATTTTTAAATTATGGCGGCAAACATACAAAAAATATTCATTCGATTCAAGGACGCAAAACGCTAAACTTTCCTAAAATGTTTTCCACATTTCATTCCAATTACTTGGGTATACAAAAGAATTTCTTTTTATTTGCAAGAAATTTAATTAATACCACGTTTATGATAAACACTACCCCAACAGAAAGCAATTTGTCCGGATTGGACAGAAAGGACTTTCAAAAGGAAATAGATAGTAAAAAGACAGATCTGTTTATCCTTAAGAATGCATTAGGAATGGAAGTTGCAGTAACCAATTACGGATGCGCCATCCTTTCCATCATGGTTCCCGACAAAAAGGGACAGTATGCCAACGTCGTTTTAGGACACGACAATATTGAAAGCGTCATCCACAGTCCCGAACCCTTCCTGAACACCACCATCGGACGATACGGCAACCGAATTGCCAAAGGAGAGTTCACCCTGTATGGCGAAAAACACCAGCTGGCCATCAACAACGGACCCAACTCCCTGCACGGTGGTCCCACAGGCTTCCACACACGCGTATGGGATGCTGTACAACCCGATCCGACAACCGTCATCTTCAACTACACATCGGCCGACGGCGAAGAAGGCTTCCCCGGCAACCTGAAAGTAGAAATGACCTATCGCCTGGAGAACGAAGCAAACGCTCTGGTAATCGAATACAGAGCCACTACCGACAAGGCTACGGTAGTCAACCTGACCAACCACGGCTTCTTCAACCTGGCCGGCATAGCCAACCCCACTCCTACCGTTCTGAACAACATTGTTACCATCAACGCCGACTTCTACGTCCCCATCGACGAGGTATCCATCCCGACGGGCGAAATCAGCAAGGTAGAAGGCACTCCGATGGACTTCCGCACACCGCATACCATTGGCGAACGCATCGACGAGCCATTCCAGCAGCTGATCAACGGCACTGGCTACGACCACTGCTATGTGCTTAACAAGACCGAGGCGGGCGAATTGAGCCTGGCAGCCACCTGCACCGAGCCTGAAAGTGGACGAACCATGGAAGTATATACGACCGAAAACGGCGTACAGGTGTACACTGGCAACTGGCTGGGTGGATTTGCAGGCGCACACGGCGCTACCTTCCCTGCCCGAAGCGCTGTCTGCTTCGAAGCACAATGCTTCCCCGATACCCCCAACAAGCCGCACTTCCCCTCGTGCGTATTGCTGCCGGGCGATGAATACCAGCAGATTACCGTTTACAAGTTTGGGGTAACAGAATCGTGACCAACCATGTTTTGAAACTAACTTAATATAATTATAAACTCCTAACTTTTTCAAAAAACCATGACACAACAAAAACAGAACGGTAATCTCGTCGCAATTATTACCATGTTCTTTATTTTTGCGATGATCTCTTTCGTAACCAATCTTGCCGCACCCTTCGGTACGATATGGAAAAATCAATATGCCGGTGCCAACACACTGGGTATGATGGGTAACATGATGAACTTCCTGGCCTACCTCTTCATGGGTATCCCGGCTGGTAACATGCTTGTCAAAATCGGCTACAAGAAGACCGCCCTCATCGCGATGGCCGTCGGCTTCATCGGCCTCTTCATCCAGTATCTGTCTAGCCTCGTAGGCGCCAATGTCGACGTCTTCTCGCTGGGCGAATACGCCATCAAGCTCAACTTCATCATCTACCTGCTCGGAGCCTTCGTCTGCGGTTTCTGCGTATGTATGCTCAACACCGTGGTGAACCCCATGCTGAACCTTCTCGGAGGCGGCGGCAACAAGGGTAACCAGCTGATTCAGACAGGTGGTGCGCTGAACTCGCTGTCGGGCACACTGACTCCGCTCTTCGTAGGCGCCCTGATCGGCACAGTAACTTCGAAAACCGCCATGTCCGACGTAGCCCCGCTGCTGTTCATCGCGATGGCCGTATTCGTAGCTGCCTTCATCATCATTTCGTTCGTATCCATCCCTGAGCCCCACCTCAGAAAAGGCGGCGCACAGAAGGAAAAATTCGAATACAGCCCCTGGAGCTTCCGCCACACCGTATTGGGCGTTATCGGTATCTTCATCTATGTAGGTATCGAAATCGGTATCCCCGGCACGCTCAACTTCTACCTGGCCGACGCTTCGAGCAAGGGAGCCGGCATCCTTATCAACGGTGCTGCCATCGGTGGAGCCATCGCTGCCATCTACTGGCTGCTGATGCTTGTCGGACGTTCGGCCAGTAGCGCCATCAGCGGTAAGGTGTCTACCCGCACTCAGCTGATTGTCGTTTCGGCCACAGCCATCGTACTCATCGTCATCGCCATGTTCTTGCCCAAGAACATCGGTATCGATGTGCCCAAGATCGTTTACGACCCCGTAGCCAAAACTACCGAAATCCTGACCAACGCCGGTGTTCCTGCCGACCAGATCTCTGCCTTCATCGCCAACCCCGCATCGGTCGACCTCTCGTCGTATGCCGAAGCACTGAAGGAAGAAGCCGCTATGGCTCCCGAAGAAATGGTAGGCTCGCTGGCCACTCCGAAGGTACCCCTGAGCGCCTTCCTGCTGGTATTGTGCGGACTCTGCACATCGGTCATGTGGGGCGGTATCTTCAACCTGGCTGTTGAAGGACTGGGCAAGTACACCGCACAGGCATCGGGCATCTTCATGATGATGGTAGTAGGTGGCGGTATCCTGCCGCTCATCCAGAACGCTATCGCCGACGGCGTAGGCTACATGGCAAGCTACTGGCTCATCATCGCCGGTCTGGCCTATCTGCTGTACTACGGCCTGGTAGGATGCAAGAACGTCAACAAGAACATTCCAGTAGAATAATAGAAGAAGAGAAAAACACATATAGGTAATTTTAATTATTCACCTTATTAAAAATATTAGTATTATGGATATAGAATACGTAAGAAGCCGTTTCATCAAGCATTTTGATGGAACAACAGGAGCAGTTTACGCTTCTCCGGGTCGCATTAATCTTATCGGCGAACATACCGACTACAACGGCGGTTTTGTATTCCCTGGAGCAATCGATAAAGGCATGATAGCCGAAATCAAGCCAAACGGTACCAACATCGTGAAGGCTTACTCCATCGACCTGAAAGATTATGTAGAATTTGGTTTGGAAGAGGCTGACGCTCCTCGTGCAAGCTGGGCAAGATATATCTTCGGCGTTTGCCGCGAAATGATCAAGCGTGGTGTAGAAGTAAAAGGCTTCAACACTGCTTTTGCAGGCGACGTTCCCCTGGGTGCCGGCATGTCTTCATCGGCCGCCCTCGAAAGCACGTATGCTTATGCCCTGAACGACCTCTTCGGCGACAACAAGATCGACAAGTTCGAGCTGGCCAAGGTAGGACAGGCTACCGAGCACAACTACTGCGGCGTGAACTGCGGTATCATGGACCAGTTTGCTTCCGTATTTGGCAAGAAAGGCCATCTGATCCGCCTCGACTGCCGTTCGCTCGAATACCAGTACTTCCCCTTCGACCCGCAAGGCTATCGCCTGGTGTTGGTTGACTCGGTGGTGAAGCACGAACTGGCATCGTCGGCCTACAACAAGCGCCGTCAGAGCTGCGAAGCCGTTGTGGCTGCTGTTCAGAAGAAGCATCCGCACGTTGAGTTCCTGCGCGACTGCACGATGGAAATGCTGAACGAAGTCAAAGCCGAAGTCAGCGAAGAAGACTACATGCGTGCCGAATACGTCATCGAAGAAATCCAACGCGTGCTCGACGTTTGCGACGCTCTGGAAAGAGGCGACTACGAAACCGTTGGCCAGAAGATGTACGAAACTCACCACGGCATGAGCAAGCTGTACGAAGTAAGCTGCGAAGAGCTCGACTTCCTGAACGACCTGGCATTCGACTGCGGTGTAACCGGATCGCGCGTCATGGGTGGCGGATTTGGCGGATGCACCATCAACCTGGTGAAGGAAGAACTGTATTCTACATTCATCAACAAAGCAAAAGAAGACTTCAAGAACAAGTTTGGCCGTAGCCCGAAGATCTACGACGTAGTGATCAGCGACGGCGCAAGACGCTTGGAATAAAAAAAAGCGGGTTGAAAGACTCGTGTTTTTCATAATTAAATAATCAATTGGTTAAAAGTAGGAAGGAAACCGTGAGGCTTTCTTCCTACATCTTTTTTAGCGTCAGCTCACCCTGATCCCGGTCAGTATCATTTTCTTATGTTTAATATATACTTGTAAGTACTGTAATTACCACAGTTGTAACTATTATTGTTTAAGAAACAGTGCAGCCAACTATTTACAATAAAATGATTATGCTATTAAATTTCCCAAAATGAAGTGTTACACAATTATAGTATGCGTAAACCAACTCTGAAATAAAAAACAGAGAATTTACAAAGATAAAAAGGCGTATATATAAATTCCTCTTACGCACTAACTTCCAACAAATTAGTTTTATCATCATTAATCTTCTATTTTACTAATAAATTTCACGCCAAATATAAACTTTTATAACTTTCTATTAATTAGCCTGTATCCCTATTCTGACAAAAGAAGGACAAAAAGACAAGTTACTGAGTCAACTACCATTAAAACACTCAAAACTGCTATAAACAAGAAATCTATTTGGAAAAATGTTCATTCAGACCTTAATCAAGATTCTGACGGCTATTAGCACGACGTTCGGAGTAATTAGTTGTACAATGTAAAAAAAGAAGGGAAAAAAGAGGGAAGGCTACGGTTACCTCCCCCACTTTCCTCTCCCCGATCCCCGACTTCCGCGTTACAGTATTACAGATTACAGTTAGTTTTTTTTCAAAAAAAAGAAAGACTGCCCACGGGCGACCCATTTCCGATCGCCTGCGGCAGTCTTTTTTTCGGTATTCCGATACCGGCCTTTTTCGCTTGCGGCTTGTTTCTTACCAGATGCCTTCGGTCGTCATCTGCACGCGCTTCAGGGTGCCGTCCTCGTTGTAGTAGAGGCGGTCGATGCACACCGAACGGCGGAAGCTGCCACCCGTGGGGTTGATGGCGCCGTTGTGGTAGATGAAATACCACTGGCCGCCAAACTCGATGATGGCCTGATGGTTGGTGTTGGAGTTGCCGGCCAGCTCGTTCAGGACGCCCTTGTACTCCCACGGGCCGGTGATGCTGCGGCTCATGGCGTAGCAGATTTTCTCGGGGAACTCCGAGGCATACGACAGGTAGTACCAGTCGCCACGCTTGTGCAGCCAGGGGGCTTCGGTGAAGCGAGGCAGGTCGACGGGCACGATGGGGCCGTCCAGCTCGATCATATTCTTCTTCAGCTTGGCGTAGTAGCACTGAGTGTTGCCCCAATACAGGTAGGCCTGTCCGTCGTCGTCGATGAAGACGGTGGGGTCGATGTCGTCCCAGTAGCTTTTGCTGCGCTCGGTAGTCATGTCGTTGGTTATCAAGGCCGAGCCGCGGGCGTCAACGAAGGGACCCGTGGGCGAGTCGGACACGGCCACGCCGATGGACTTGCCGGGGATGGTGGCGTGTTCGACGGTCACATACCAGTAGAACTTGCCGTCGCGCTCGATGACCTGACTGGCCCATGCCTCGCCCTTGGCCCAGGCGAAGTCTTTGGCACGCAGGGGGACGGGGTGTTCGGTCCACGTCTTCAGGTCGGACGAGGAGAAGACGCACCACTCGTTCAGCAAGTAGTGTTCGGCCGTGGGCGGACATTCGTCGTGCCCGGCGTAGATGTAGAGCCTGCCGTCGTGAACCATGGCGCCGGGGTCGGCCGTGTACTTGTACTTCACCAGCGGATTGCCGCCGGCCACAAACGTGGTGTCTTCTTGAGCCGACAGCCCGCAGGGGGCTGCCAGCCAAGAAGTTACCATAAAAACAACAACCTTAAAAAAACTATGTACTTGCATAAAGATTACAATTCAAAGATATAGACAGCAAATGTATTCGGTTCGATTTCCACCTGCGCGCCCTGCGCTTCGACCGTCAGCGCCGATTCCCGAGGCACGATGGCCGAGGGGGCGTCGAGGGTGTTGTCCTTGTCCGGGTCGGGCGAGGCCAGCTTGACGCAGCGTCCGGCGGTCAGGGCGGCTTTCTTCTTCATGCCGTCGAAGGTCAGCCGGATGCTCTGCGCCTTGTCCGAGGTGTTGGCCACCTTGACGATGTACCGGTTCTTGTCCTTGTCGATCACTGCGCTGGCAAAGAGTCCGTCCTGGCCTTCGGCACCCGTCACGGGGCGTTTGTCCATGGTGAGCGGCAGCACGTAGGTACCCTTATACAGCCCGTAGAGCTGCTGCACATAGTAGCTGACGGAGCGCACGGAGCGCAGGTTGTCGTACCAGATGAGGTCGGGGCGCCACTGCCAGCCCTCGACGTGGGCAAAGAGCGGGGCGTAGGTAGCCATGTGGACGATGTCGGCATTGCGCTCAAGCCCCGTCATAAAGGCGGCTTCGAGCAGCGAGGCGTGGAAGTGGTTCCACTTCTTGCCCTTGCCGTGGCAGGCATATTCGCCGGCAAACACCTTGGGACCCTTGCGGTCGTAGCCGTCGTAGCGCGCGCCCTGGCCGAGGAACCACGATTCGGGGCGGTAGAAGTGCTCGTCCACCAAGTCGGCCTTCAGACGCTTCATCTCGGGCCACAGGTAGTCGAACTGCTTTCCTTCGGAGTCGGGACCCGAACTGCCCACAATCCTGATGTCGGGATAGGCCTTGCGGATGGCCTTGACGAAGGGTTCCAGATGCTCGGGATACTCGCTGCCCCACTGTTCGTTGCCGATGCCGATGAACTTCAGGTTGAACGGCGCGGGATGCCCCATGTCGGCACGCAGCTTGCCCCAGGTGGTGGTCGTGTCGCCGTTGGCAAACTCAATTAGGTCGAGCGCATCCTGCACGTAGTCCTGCAACTCACAGACGGGCACATGGGCGTCGGCGTTGGGGTTCTGAAACTGGCAGGCAAGGCCGCAGCTCAGCACCGGCAGCGGCTCGGCGCCTATTTCTTCGGACAGCTGGAAAAACTCGTAGAAGCCCAGTCCGTAGCTCTGATAATAGTCGGGATAGAAACGGTGGGCGAAGGTGTACTGCCAGCGGTTTTCGTTCAGCGGACGGTTCTCGACGGGGCCTACCGAGTTTTTCCAATTATAGCGGGTGGCCAGGTCGGTACCCTCGACGATGCATCCGCCGGGGAAGCGGAAGATGCCGGGCTTCAGGTCGGCGAGCGCCTGCGCCAGGTCTTTACGCAAGCCGTTTTCGTGCCCCTTCCACGTATCGACGGGGAAGAGCGAGATGTGCTCCAGATCGACCGTCTGCGGCGACGCCAGGAAGATGCGGAGGACGGCTTTGGGATTGGTTACGGGCGACTTCAACACTACCTGATACTTCTTCCACTCCTTCGAGTCGATGTCCAGCGTGGCGGTGGCAAAGGCCTGCTGCTCGCCCATCGACTTGGTATCGACCAGTTCGACGCGGATCTTTCCGGCCTCCTTGCCGTCGGGGATGCGTGCCCACACCGAGAAGCGATATTCGGCGTCGCGACTGACGCCGATGCCGAAGAAGCCTTCGTTGTCGAGCCCCGTCTGTTTGTGCGGGTGTCCGGCGTAAGCCAGGCGTACGTAGTGCGGATTGCGTTCGAAGAGGCCGTCGTCCTTCACTGTCACCTTGCCGAAGCTCTTCCACCCCATCAGGTGTTGCGGAAACTCGAACGAACGGTTCTTCACCAGTTCGGCATACAGGCCTCCGTCGGCCGCATAGTTGATGTCCTCGAAAAAGAGTCCGTACATGGTGGGCTGAATCTCGGCGCCCACTTTTTTTGTCTGAATGACAAACTCGTGCGTCTGCGCCTGCAGGGTCATGCCCACGGCCAGCGCCATCGTCGTCAGTAGTCTTTTGGTTTTCATCATGGTTATTATTTTTAATGTAAGTTTTTGGTTTTCAAATATTTTTCGCAGTTATAGCGTTACAGTATTACAGTTACAGTTAAGTAAATTAGAATAATAGAAGCCTTCCTCCTCCTCTCTCGTTCTTCATTCTTCGTTCTTCATTCACTTCACCCTCTTTCCCCACACCGAGCGTCCGCGCGCGTCGAGTCCAGTGAAGAGTACCGTTTCCTGTTCGTTCTCCCAGTCGTGGCCGGCAAAGACGATGAGGTTGTCGATCGGCTCGCCGTCGAGCGTCAGCGTAAGGCCTTGCTTGTCCTCGACAAAGGCCCAACTACCTGCCCCGTTGGCCAGCTCTCCGCCCTTGGCAAACTGCAACTTGCGCGAGCGGTTCCATTCTTCCTCCTTCAGTTCGCCTTCGCCCCACAGAATCTGTCCAGCCTCCAGGCGACGTTCGTACAGGGGCTCCTGCACACGGATTACCTCCCACTCGCCTACGAGGTCGGCCGCCCTGAAGCGGCGAGGCTGAGTGCCGGCATAGCGTTCGGGCGACACGACAGGCCATCCGTCGTCGGTGAAGAACACCTGACGCACGTGTAAGTCCATCATCAGGTTGTGAGGCGAAAGACGCCCCTGATGAGCCATGAAGAATCGTCCGTCGTCGGTCGTAAAGACGCTGCAATGCGCCGTGCCCGCCCAGCCCGGATGATTGTCGAAGCGATACGGAGCCGTCAGTATGGGGAAGTTGTTGGTCGTGTCCTTCAGCTGCTTGCCGAAGAAGTCGGTAAAGGGTCCCTCGGCCTTGTCCGAACGGCCTACGCGCACGTTGTAGGTGGTCATCAGCGGGTCGTACGACGTAAAGAGGTAGTATTGCTTCAGCTCGGGGTGATAGATTATTTCGGGAGCCTCCAGATTGTCTTTCCGATAATTGGCGCGGCGTGCTATCAGATGCCCCTTGTCGCCCTCGACCAGCGGAAGCCCGGTCGACGGATTCAACTCCAGGCAATACAAGCCACCAAAGAAGGAACCATAATGCAACCACCATTTTCCGTTCGCAGGGTCAACCACGACGCTGGGGTCGATGGCATTCATTGCTGTCGTTTCATCCGTCCGGACTACACATCCCATCTGCTTCCAGGGACCTTCGGGCGAAGCCGATTCGGCCAGCCCTATATAAGACGTTTTCCGACCGAAGGCCGAAACGCTGAAATAAAGTCGGTATCTGTCCTTATACGGAACGATGTAGGGCGCCCAGATGTTGGTAGCCCCCTGCCCTCCCGCATGAGCGTGCACCCACTCGACGGCTTCGCGAGGAATCTCGGGGAATACCCATCCGAGGAACTCCCAATGCACCAAGTCCTTCGAACGGCGCATCTGAATGTAGCCCAAGGGTACGCCCTTTTCTTCGGCCTGCTTGCGGTTTTCACGATAGATGGCGTCGGTGGAGTACATATAATAATAGTCGCCAATCTTCCGACACGAAGGGTCGTGAACGTTATACGTTCCCCATTGACGGTAGTCCTCCATCGCAGACACATGATGATAATCGTCGCTCCAGGGATTGGGCGAAGCAGTCGGTACAAAAGCCGACTGAGAACAACTCACTAAAAAGAGACTCGCTAAACCTGCAGTCAGGCAGAAAAGGTTTCTCATAATACCAGCATTTTTATTTTTTAGCAAAAATACGCACCGACCCAACTTCGAAAGGTGGACAAACGAACTTTTTAGGTGGACAATAGGCCACCAGAGGCAAAAAGCCCGCCACACATACTTTCACATCTCGCCGAATCCATTATCTTTGCCAGCACTAATACCAAGAAAAATGAAAACAAATCTCAACCTGTACCTTATTATATTATACAGTCTGTTTCTGTCGTGCCCCGCCTCAGCATGGGCACAAGAAACGTTTGCCGACCGATACAACATCTCGTACATCACCATGAACGAGGGACTGCCCAACAACTTCATCGACGACATCTACAAAGACAGCCACGGCTTTCTGTGGATTTCGACACAAGGAGGTGGCCTATCAAGATACGACGGTTACGGTTTTGTTAACTTCAGCGTTAGCACTCCCCACTGTCCGCTGAAAAGCAATTTCGTGTACAGGGTCTTCGAAGACCGCTTCCAACGCCTATGGGTGATTTCGGAAGGCGGAACCGACATCATCGACCTCAACACGTTGCGCCCCGTTCCGCTGCTGAAAGGTCTCCCCCATCAGGAACTGACATGGCAACCCGCTTCCTACATTCTGAACGATACGCAAGGCTACATCTGGCTGTATGCCGACAAATTCCTGCACCGCATCGAACTGGACGAGCAAGGAGGCATACGCAACGTATGCTCACTGCAAACCAACAGCTCCTTCCGCGATGCAGCCATCCTGTGCGATTTCGATGCCGACGGAAAAATATGGATGGGCCTCAACGGAAAACTGTACAAAGTAAGCATGGACACCCAAGGCAAGCTCACCGCCAACCCCATCACAGGCAGCTTCTCCTTCAAGGCCGATACATACTTCAACGACTTCATCATCAAGGAAAACGAACTTTGGATAACGACCAACTACGGACTGTACCGATACAACAAGAAAGAGAACATTGTGAAGCATTACCAACACCAGCCACACGACCCCTACTCACTATCGCAAAACTACCTGACCGATCTGGCCATCACCAGCGACAAGCAGCTCATCATCGGTAGTCTGAAAGGCCTCAACGTCTACAACCCCATCAAAGACAACTTCGAACGAATCGAAAACGAATACTCGCACACTGGCAGCAACCTGCTGAACAGCAACTTCGTCAACTGCATCACTGTCGAAGGCAACCACATCTGGATAGGCACCGACAACGGAGGTATCAATAAGTTTACCACCAAGCGCCTGTCTATACAAAACTATCGCCACGACCCGCAAAACAGTCATACCCTGTCGCATAACCCCGTAAACGCCATCTACGAAGACCGCGAAGGTACCCTGTGGGTTGGAACCGTAGAAGGCGGACTGAACAGAAAAGAAAAAGGAAGCGACAGCTTCACACACTATACGCACGAAGACGGCATACTGAGCCACAACTCGGTCAGCGCCATCACCACCGATCCACAAGGCCGCCTGTGGATAGGAACCTGGGGAGGAGGCATCAACCTGCTCGACCACAAAAATCCACGCCGTGTGCTGAAGAGCATCTTCTCGCCTTCCGACGACAATAAATATCCCGGTAGCTTCATCGGAGCACTGACGTACGACTCCATCAACAATGGCATGTGGATAGGCACCAACCAGGGCATCTACTTCTACGACCTGCAACAAAGCAAGTTCATCCTGCCCCTGCCCGAACAGGTGAACGCCAACATACGCGGTTGCATCGGATCGCTCGTCGATAAGGAAGGACACCTGTGGATGGGGTGCATGGACGGTGTCTACATCATCGACTTGCACACACGCCCGCAATCGGACGACAACACCTACTTCGAATACCGCCATCTGAAGTACAAACTGGACATCCCCACCTCCAGACAAGTGGAGAAAATCACCTGTATGTATCAGGCCAAAGACGGCACGCTATGGCTGGGCAGCAACGGCAACGGCATCTATCGGCGAAGCACCGACGAACAAGGCAACGAAACCTTTACCGCCTACACCACTCAACACGGACTGGCCAACAACAGCGTCCGAGGAATACTCGAAGACGACAAAGGGCTGCTATGGATAGCTACCTACAACGGCATATCAAGACTGCACCCCAACACAGGCCACATCACCAACTACACCCGACAAGACGGACTGGCCGACACCCAATTCTATTGGAATGCCGCCTGCAATTCGACCGAGGGCGAACTGTACTTCGGCCATCTGAAAGGACTGACCTCTATCAAATACGACCTGCCGACGGTGCCCGAACAGCCCTCACAAGTAAGGTTCACACGCCTGTTGGTAGGCAATGAAGAAATCTATGCGGGCAGCGAACAACTGCCACAAGACATCGCCGTGACCCGCGAAATCGAAATACACGAGAAACAGAAATCCTTCTCGCTGGAGTTCTCGGCCCTGAACTTCGAGTCCGAACATACAGCCACCTACGCATATCGCCTCGTGGGCTTCGACTCGAAGTGGATCAAAGTGCCCTGCGACCGCCGCTTTGCCAGCTACACCAACCTCTCGCCAGGCACCTACACCCTGCAAGTGAAGTATTGCCCCGACGATGCAAACAGCCAGGAAAATCTGACCGAACTGAAAATCATCATCAAACCCTACTTCTACAAACAGCCTTGGTTCGTACTGCTGATGACCGTCATAGCCCTGATACTGACTTGGCAATTCTACCAATGGCGCATCCGCAACTTCGTCAAGCAGCGCGAACTGCTCCACCAGAAAGTAGAACAGCGCACCCGCGAACTGAACAAACAAAAAGAACTGCTGGAACAGCAGACTGAAGAACTTTCACGACAGAACCTGATGCTGAAAGAGCAAAACGAAAAAATCACCCGCCAGAAAACACAGCTGGCTAAAATGGCACGCAAAATACAAGAACTCACACTGGACAAGATAGCTTTCTTCACCAACATCACCCACGAGTTCCGTACTCCCATCACGCTCATCATCGGCCCCATAGAACGGGCACTGAAACTGAGCTACAACCCGCAGGTCATCGAGCAGCTGCACTTCGTAGAACGCAATTCGAAATACCTGCTCTCGCTCGTCAACCAGCTGATGGACTTCCGCAAGGTAGAATCGGGCAAACTCGAAATCGTGAAGAGCCGGCACAACTTCCAGAAGTTTGCCGACGAACTCATCACCCCCTTCGAAGTCTTTGCCAAAGGGCGCAACATCAGCCTGAAGCACTACTACCGCCTGCCCTCGCCCGAATTTACGTACGACGAAGAAGCCATGCACAAAGTGCTGACCAATCTGCTGAGCAACGCCATCAAGTTCACCCCCGACGGCGGACGCATCGCCCTCTACATCGCCCAACTGCCACCCACCGACCAGCGCGGTGCCACCCTCTACATCTGCGTCAGCGATACAGGCGGAGGCATCCCGACCGAAGACATCGACAAGATATTCAACCGCTTCTATCAGTCGAAAGGGCAAAACAAATACCCCATGTACGGACAGACTGGAAGCGGCATCGGCCTCTACCTGTGCAAGCGCATCATACAGATGCTCGACGGCGACATACATGCCTGCAACAACCACACCGTCGGCTGCTCGTTCCGCATTCTGCTGCCCATCGGGCAAGAAGATGCGACAGCCCATGTAGCTATTCCCTCTACTCCGTCGGCCGAGGCAGTTGCCAAGTCCGAAAACGCAAGCGAAACCAAGAAGGAGCTGCACATACTGGTCGTAGAAGACAATGCCGACATGCGAGCCTACATCCGGTCTATTCTACGCGATAAATACCACGTGAGCGAAGCAGCCAACGGCATCGAAGCCTTGGAAGTGCTCAATGCCCACCCCGTCGACTTCATCATCAGCGACCTGATGATGCCAGGCATGGATGGCCTTGAACTGTCGAGAAGGGTAAAGGCCAACATCGCCATCTCGCACATCCCCTTCCTGATGCTTACGGCTAAAACCTCACAGGAATCGCGCATCGAAAGCTACCGTGTCGGTGTGGACGACTATCTGCTGAAGCCTTTCGACGACACCTTGCTGCTGGCACGCATCGAAAACATACTGGAGAACCGCAAACGCTATCAGCGGAAGTTCGCCCTGAATATGCAGGTGGACGAACTGAACATCGACGAAAAGTCGGGCGATAAAAAATTCCTGAACCACGTCATGGACGTAATGAAGGAGAACTACAAGAACCCCGAATTCGAAGTCGCCAACTTCTGCGAAGCAGTAGGCGTCAGCAAGACCATGCTGAATCAGAAACTGCAAAGCCTCGTAGGACAATCAGCAGGCCAGTTCATCCGCAACTATCGACTGAATCTGGCACGCGACCTCCTCCTGAAGCATCGCGGGCAGAAAGACACCAGCATCTCCGAGATAGCCTACGAAGTCGGCTTCAACGATCCGAAATACTTTACCCGCTGCTTCACCAAGGAGTTCAACATCACTCCCCGCGAGCTGCTGAGCAAAGAAGCCTAAGGAGTAAAGCCCAGCCCCCCCTCCTCTACTCCCCCGTACGAGCCACGCTTGCATGGCTCATGAGCCACATTTGTGTCCCTCATGAGCCGCACTTGTGTCCTTCGTGAGCCACACTTGCGTCCTTCGTGAGCGCTCGCAAAGCATCCCTTTTAAGTACGTAAAACAAATAGATGGGCGCACCATTCTGCACACCACATTCCTACACACGATTCTTACAAAACTATCACATTTACAATACAATAACCTTTCTACTCACCGATACAATTAGTGTAGTTTTTACATTGATTTTCCGTTTGTCCACCTATCAAGTCCATTTGTCCACCTCAATATTTACATCTATCTATACATTTGCAACACGTAAAAAGTATCATTTATTGTTTAACTATTAATTCGATATTATGAAAAAGGCAAGAAAGTGGCCGTCCATCCTATTGGCGGCATTTACGGTTTTTTCATTCGGAGCTTGTGAAGAGTGGGGAAAAGCAGACCCACCAGCAGGTAACGACACTTATCCGAAATTAGAACAAGTAGCCAACATCACCTTCGAGGATGACGCATTCGATCCGACAAGCATGGATTATTACGCCTATCCCAACGGCGAAGTGGCCGAAGTAGTAAAAGACGACGAAGCACGTGGCAAAGTACTGCACCTGCCCGGAGGTTATGCGCGCATCTTCAATCCGATGACCAGCTACAAAGCTCAAAACGGAGTTTCACTCACCTTCTGGGTCAAACAACCCCTGATTGTCGATGAAGAAACAGACGAGACAAAAGAAAACGATCTGACAAGCGCCCTGTTCTCTTTCCAAAACGAGAATGCTACCCAAAAACTGTTTTTCACAGCCAACGGCTGGCTGTCGTACGACGGAGTAGATGGTGAATACGAAGCCCTCAACCCCGAAAATGTGGAAACAGGTATGCTGGACGGAGCCGGCGAATGGCATTACGTTGCCCTCACCGTACGCAACGACGGATACAATGTATTTGTCGACGGCAAACAGCGTGTCAACGAAACAGTCACCAATTTCGACTTCAGCAAAATCGTTCAGTTCATGGCCAGCTGCGCCTATATGTATATAGGTGAAGGAGCCGGTACCGAAGACGAAGCCCTGCCCGAATTTTGGATCGACGACATCAAAATCTACCGCAATCAGATTGGCAGTAGCGAACAAGCTGTGCCTAGTGGAGGAGAAGCCGACTATCATAACTGGGTCATCAGCGGAAGCGAAGACTTCACCGATGGATTCTTTGCCGTACAGACCAAGTTGGTCAAATTCAAGACATCGGCTCACTTTGGTTTCTACAACTATACCGACATGGCAGCCAACTGGAACAACTGGGTTATCGTACTGACCAACGGAAAAGCCTTTGGCGAATCGGGCTATGCCGAGCACTTCGTACTCCGAGGCGATGCCTACGGTTGGGGAGATGCCCACTACGACGGTACACAAATCAATCATACCTTCAATTTTGACAACTTCACCTCCGAAATGAACGGCGCTTACGTCGACATCACGCTGACACGCAACGAGAATACCGTCAACATGGCAGCCGTTGTAACAGGTTCCAGCGGACAGACCTATACATACAACTTCAGCTACACAGGCGAGTTGGAAGAAACGGTAGGCGCATTCATCACAGGCGAAAAGAACTACATCAAGCTCGATGCCGAACAAGTATATGCCGATGGCGAAAGCTTCACACCGGGCAGCTATCTGGTAGGTCCTGAAGATTGCAGTGCCGGCTGGTGGAGTGTATTCTCCGACAACTACGTCATCAAAGGCAACAATGAATATCCGTTCGGAATCATC
The DNA here is from genome assembly GCF_900108345.1 of Bacteroides ndongoniae. Classification (GTDB taxonomy): domain Bacteria; phylum Bacteroidota; class Bacteroidia; order Bacteroidales; family Bacteroidaceae; genus Bacteroides; species Bacteroides ndongoniae. The sequence continues at coordinate 949,105 of NZ_FNVV01000014.1, forward strand.
TTCACCAACAACACCAACGGACAAAACAATTGGAATAACTGGATACTGGTAGCCACCAACGGTGTACCTCTGAACGGTGCTGGCTATGCCGAATACTTCGTGCTGCGCGCCGATGCCTACGGCTGGGGCGATGCCAACTATTCGGGCGACAACATCAGCCATGGATTCAATTGGGATACCTTCAAAGACGATATGCAAGGAGCCTATGTACGTTTGTTCGTCAACCGCAACAATACCAATCTGTCTATGAACACCATCATAAGAACAGCTTCGGGCAGCGTACTGACTCCCTACACATACAGCCATACAGGAATCTCGACCGACGAAGTAGGAGTATTCCTCACTGCTGAAGGAGCAAGTCTTGACATCTGTACCGTAGGCTATTTCCCCTATGCAAGTGACGTTGTGCAATAATATAATACTTAAATCTGTATGAAACACTATCGAATAAAAGTGAATAAGGCGTTGAGCGCAAAGTTTCAACGGTTATTACCGATAATAATTCTATTATTGGCAGGAATGAATGCTTGGGCACAGACCAAGCAAGTTAGTGGTGTCGTAACCGACGGAACAGGTGAAACCGTCATCGGCGCCAGTGTACTGGAAAAAGGAACCACCAACGGTACAATTACCGACTTGGACGGCAAATTCATACTGACTGTCAACGACAATGCCGTATTGCAAATCAGCTATGTAGGCTACACCACACAGGAGGTCCCCGTAAAAGGAAAAACATCTTTCAACATCACCCTGAAAGAAGACAGCGAGATGCTGGAAGAAGTCGTTGTAGTAGGTTACGGTGCTCAGAAAAAGGAAAGCGTCGTGGGCGCCATCTCGCAAGTTTCGAACAAGGAACTGTTGCAATCGCCCGCAGCCAACGTATCGCAAGCCATCTCTGGTAAAATCGCAGGTGTGATCACCTCGCAGACCTCGGGTGCACCCGGTTCGGACGACACACAAATTTACATCCGTGGTCGTGCAACCTTCGCTGGCGATGCCCAACCGCTGGTGTTGGTCGACGGAGTAGAACGTGAGTTCTCACAAATTGCCCCCGATGACATCGAGACCATCTCTGTATTGAAAGACGCCTCGGCTACGGCCGTTTATGGTGTGCGTGGTGCAAACGGCGTTATGCTGATTACCACCAAACGCGGTAAAGAGCAAAAGCCCGAAGTCAGCCTGACAGCCAACTGGCAAATCCAAAGCCCTACCCGCACAGACACGTATCTGGACTCTTATCAGTCTGTGATGTTGCTCGAAGAAGCATTGGCCAACGACGGACTTCCTTCGCAATACAGTGCTTCCGATATTGAAATGTTCCGCCGCTCTGTAGCCGGAGAACTGACCGGAGTAGATGCCATGCTCTACCCCAATGTAGACTGGTATGACGAAGTATTGAACAGCACAGCTCCTGCCCAACGCTACAACGTCAGTGTGCGTGGTGGTACAAAACGTATGCGTTACTATGCCTCTGCCGAACTCTACGACCAGCAAGGATTGGTGAAAGACTTAAGCAATGATGCCTATGGGAACTCTTCAAGTCCCAGCTTCCGTCGTTATGCCTTCCGTGCTAATATGGACTTTTTCCTGATCAAGGATTTGACCGTATCTGTCAACTTCGGTACTCGTTTCGAAGAGCGTGGAGGCCCCAACTCAAACGAATCGAGTAGCTATAGCGAAATCTTCTACGAAATGAACCATACTCCCGGTTGGCTCTTCCCAGTATCAGCCCAAGTACAGAACGGCGAAAAGACTGAGACCATTTATGGTGGTACTTCACAATATCAGAACAACATCGTAGGCCGTCTGGCAGAAGCCGGCTTCTACCGTGCGACCAATACGATCAACGAGACCAACTTCATCGCCGACTACAAGATGGATTGGCTGACACCTGGCTTAAGTGTCAAGGGTATGCTTTCGTTCGACTACGACTCATATAATCGCAAACTCTACAGCAAGAGTTTCGCCACATATCAGCTGACAGACACCAGTAACCCTAGTGAACTGAAATCATGGAACCGCTTCAACTCAGACGGAGAACTGGCCGGTTCTCAATCGCATGCAGCCGACTACAAGCTCTATATGGAAGCCCAAGTGAACTACGCTCGCACCTTTGGCAAGCACGATGTAACAGGTATGGTATTGTACAACCAGAACGATCACCGCGTAAACGATGAACTGGCCCGCCGCTATCAGGGTCTGGTAGGACGTGCTACCTATGTTTACGATGACCGATATCTGGCAGAAGTAAACTTCGGCTACAACGGATCTGAAAACTTCATGAAGGGCAGACGCTTCGGTTTCTTCCCCGCATTCTCAGTAGGATGGCGTGTCAGCAACGAAAGTTTCATGGAAAAGTACAGCAACTGGCTGAATAATCTGAAAATACGTGCTAGCTACGGACAAGTAGGTAACGATATCTACAGCGTGAACGGCGTAGTTCAGCGTTTCCTTTATGAAGAAGCTTGGAATCAGATAGCCAATGACTATACATTCGGAACAAGTGGTCAGACAGGTATTTACGAGGCACAATATCCTAACTACAGAGTAACTTGGGAACGTGCTCACAAATACAATCTCGGTATCGAATTCGGATTGTTCAATGGTTTACTCAATGGTAATGTGGATGTCTTCTACGAAAAACGTAACGACATTTTGACCACTTACCAGACACGCCCTGAATGGGTAGGAGTAAACATGGCTGCAGGAAACCTTGGAAAAACAACCAATAAGGGTTATGAAATCGAGCTGAAACACCATAATACAATCGGTAAGGATTTCGATTATACTGTCGGTTTCACCTTCTCGCATGCCAAGAATGAAATCACTTCGAAAGACGAACCTGCACTGATGACCGAATACCGCAAAGAGGAAGGACACCCCATCGGTCAGTATTATGGTCTAGTTTGCGACGGATTCGTAACACAAGCCGATATCGACGGCGGACAATTACCGACTTCAACATTCGGCGATGTCAAAGTCGGTGACTTGAAGTACCGCGATATGAACAACGACGGATTCATTGACGAACGTGATGAAACCTTTATCGGCTATAGTGATGTACCCGAGAACATGTTTGCCCTAACTTTAGGTGCCAACTACAAAGGCTGGGGATTCAGTATCATGTTCCAAGGTGTCAACAAAGTAAGCCGTTACTACGATGCCGAGGCCATGTATGCATTCGTCAACGGAGGTAAAGTGAAAGAACACCATCTGCAACGTTGGGATCCGGCACAAAGCGAGGAATACAACTTGGCCAATGCCAAATACCCCCTCCTCCATTACGACAGCTATGGCGATCACAACCAGCGACAGAATTCATTCTTCTTGAAAAACGGTGCATTTGTCCGTTTGAAAAACATCGAACTGAGTTATACTTTACCCAAAGAATGGATTAAAGTAGTAGGCATGAGTAATTGTCGCCTTTATGTCAATGCAAACAATCTGGTAACATGGGATCATCTGGACGGATTGACAGACCCCGAAAGTAATGGTTCGAACCGTTATCCTATCATGAAAACCGTAAACTTTGGTGTAAACATTAATTTCTAACAGAAATATTATGAAGAAAACATTATTATACAGTCTATTCACATTGTCCATCGCTTCTACTACGCTGACTTCTTGTGAAGAAATGTTTGGCGACTTTCTGGATAAACAACCCAGTGGTGAGCTGACAGGAGACGAAGTATTCAGCGATTGGGGTCTGATGGAGCAATTCCATTTTGATACATATAACTTCCTGCGCCATGGTGCACTTCGCATCAACAACTCATGGCTCGATGCCGCAACCGATCTGGGACATACCAGTTATGCCAACGGAGGAGTACGTACCACTTTCAACATTGGGAATTACTACGGAAGCGGAGGCGCAGCAGAATTGACCGATACTTGGGAACATTACTATCGTGCTATCCGTAAATGTAACATGATACTTGAACGTATTGAAAACGTACCTAAGGATACCGATTTAAGTGAAGAAAACTACCAGAGACAAAAGACACAATACATCTCAGAAGCACGTTTCTTCCGCGCTTATTTCTATTGGGAACTTTTCTTACGTTATGGTCCTATTCCTTTGGTAACTACCGTCCTTGATCCGGACGGAGATCTATTAAGCGATTATACAGAGCGCCCATCTTTAAAAGAATATGTGGTAGACTTTGTACTCAAAGAGCTTCAGGAATGCGAAAGTGGTTTAATGACATACAATACCGAAAGCACTTACGGAGGACGTATTATGCAGCCCGTAGCACGTGCGCTATATAGCCATATCATGCTCTACATGGCAAGTCCACGTTATAGCAATGAGTCTGGCATAACCTGGCAGCAAGCAGCCGATGCAGCTCAAAGTTTCATCGATGATTATGGAAGCAATTATGCTTTAATAACTAATGAATCCGATCCCAAAGCAGCATTGACCAACGCTTGGTTACTGACCCCTTATACCGAAAACAATACAGAAATAATTTTCTATCGTAATGACGGAACAATCGGTTGGAGCGGTATCGCTAATGACACTCCAGTTGGAGAAGGTGGAAATGGAGGTTTATGCCCTTCACAGAATCTAGTTGACATGTACGATATGATAGACGGTTCATCTCCATTCACCGAATACGATGAAACAGGTGCACCCGTTTATCACGGAACAACTCCTGACGTTAACGAAGCCAGTGGCTATAGTGATGCCCACATGTGGGAGAACCGCGACAAACGTCTAGAAGCGACTATTCTATATAATGGAGTAACTTGGGGCAACGGAGTCATCAATGTAGTACGCGGACAACGAGATAATCCGATAGGAAATGCCAACGCAACTCAAACAGGTTATTATGTACGCAAGTTGATACCTGAAACGATTTTAAGCAACGAGCATGGTGGAAACTCACGCCGTCTATGGACTTACATTCGATATGCAGAAATTCTACTGAATCGTGCAGAAGCCTTAAACGAAGTAGAGGGTCCTACCGAAGAAGTATGTAATCTTCTTGACCAAATTCGTCATCGTGCTGGCATTACAGGTAATGTAGCCGACCGTGCTGATCTAAAAACAAAAGATGCTATGCGTAACTTCATCCACAAAGAACGGACAATCGAATTAGCATTCGAAGAGCATCGGTTCTGGGATGTACGCCGCTGGGGAGTAGCCGAACAAGCTTTAGGACGCGACATCATCGGAATTGATGTAGCAAGCGACGGTACTATCACACGTAAAGTAACCCAAAAGCGTGTATTCGAAGAGAAGATGTACCTTTATCCAATTCCAGAAACCGAATACTGGAAAACAGGAATAGAGAATAATCCGGGGTGGAATTAATCTTAATCTGATAAGAATATGAACAAAGTTAATCATATCATAACCAAAACAGCCAAAGCAGGCAAAACACTGCTGACGGCAACATTATTGTTTGCAGCAGCCAACGTATATGCGCAAAACTCGCAAATATTAAAAGGCCGTATTGTAGACACAGAAGGTAAGCCCGTAGCTGGTGCCGTCATCAATGTAGCAGAAGAAAGTCGAATCGTTCTTTCTGACGCTGATGGCTATTTCAGCTTAAATAATGTAAAGCCAACTGATGAAATATGCGTAAGTTGTGTCGGATATAAAAACGTACAGGTTCCAGCAGAATTTAATGAAAACTTCAACATTGAAATTCAAGAAGACCTTGATGAATATTTGCATACTATGCCTGTTCCGTTCGGACGCAAAACACGTAAAATCATGACAGAAGCAACTTCGGTTGTTACAGGAGAAGAACTACAAAAACATCCTATTACTGTATTACAGAATGCGTTTACTTCTACAGTTAATGGTGTAGAAACTTACGAATGGTCATCTGAACCGGGATGGACAGAAAGTGCTATGTATATCCGCGGTATTCGTACAATGAACAGTGGTGCCCGTGCTCCGCTGGTAATGGTAGACAACGTTGAACGCGACCTTTCATTTCTAGATGCATTCCCCATCGAAAACATTACAATTCTGAAAGATGCTGCGGCAACTGCTATTTATGGTATGCGAGGAGCCAATGGTGCCATCATTGTCACTACTAAACGTGGAGAAGCTGGTAAAACAAACGTTAATTTTACTCAAGAGGTCGGATTCCAAATGTTAAGTAACAAAATGGAAAACCAGAACTCATATAACATGGCACTAACACGTAATCGCGTACGTTATCTTGACGGATTACAACCCATGTATACCAATGAGCAAATAGAAATGTACCGTCGTGTGTGCGAAGGAGAACAGTTGACCGGAATGGACCAGTACAAATACTTCAATACCAATTGGTTTGATGAATTGTATCGCGAAACAGCTCCTATGTACAAAACAAACTTACAGATTAACGGAGGTAACGACCGTGCACGCTACTACGTATCATTTTCTTATCTCCGTCAGGAAGGTATGTGGAATGACAAATGGACCAATTATAACAAAGATTATAATACGACACACATGTTGAATCGTTGGAACTTACGTTCTAATCTTGATATTGATGTCAATGAATATTTGAATGTATCATTGGATTTAGGCGGACGTATCGATAATATTTCACAACCGCTCACATCGGTATTCAATCTGACAACATTTGGTGCCGTTGAAGCTAATCCTATGGAACCTGTATACTGTCCAAACGGAGAAATATATGCTTCGTCTACAGCAAATAACGCAGGACGCTTATTAGCCTCATCCGGTCAAGATAAGAACAGACGCCGTAACCTCTATTCAACAGTAACTGTTAACGGCGATTTGAAAAAGATTCTTCCTGGGCTGAAAGTAAATGCAACCGTAAGTTTCGACTCGTATGAAGTGTTCCAGACAACACAAGCCAATGACATCAATTCATATAATTATGATTATGCCAACCTGAATGTAAGCGATATCTCACAGATAGAATATACCAAGTTTTCTTCATATACCGCTTTGCATTACACATCAGGTAGTGGTGGTAATCAGCGTGCTCACTATTACAACCTGAATATGTTGGGAGGCTTCAGCTATGAGAACAGCTTCGGCAATCACAACATTAGTGCACGTGCTTTTGCCCGTTCTTATCGGAATCAAAACAATGTGCTGGAACCTAATAATGCACAATATAATTCTTCGAATCGTTATTTATCGTGGAACGGCCAACTGACATACGATTATGCTAACCGTTACATTTTCTCTGGCAACATTTCACGCATGGGTAGCGACAATTTCCGTAAAGATGAACGCTGGGGTACATTCTATGGCGTATCAGGAGGCTGGGTTGCATCAGAAGAACCTTGGTTGAAAAACGATAAAATAGATATGTTAAAACTCCGCGTTTCTTATGGACGTGCCGGACAAGCAGTTACTGGAGCCGGACGCTACCCCTACCAGAATACATATGGCTCATCTACAGGGTATGGATTCGGTTATTCGGGTTCATATGTAAACGGATTTGCAGAGACTATGGCAGGAAATGCCAACAACAAATGGGAAATTTCTGATATGTTGAACCTAGGTCTGGACTTTGATTTTTGGAACAAAAAATTATATGGTTCTATCGACGCCTTCAAAGAATGGAGATCCAATATTTTGGTAACACGTACAAGTGTACCTGACATGCTTGGTATCAGTGTAGCTCAAGATTCATACGGTAAGGCTGAAACCAAAGGTTTTGAAGTTACAATAGGACATCAGAACCACATCGGCGATTTCAGCTATTACCTCCAAGGTATGGTAACCTACAACACTAACAAGATCACTGAAATGGACGAAACGGAACCGAACGTAGAGTGGCAACGTAAGACTGGTAATCGTATTCTTGACTACACTTCTGTACAAGCCCTATACGAAAGCTCATTCAACAATACTGTTGGAGGATGGAATCGCTACAAGTTCGTACAATGGGCTTCAGACCCCAATCTGATTGCTACCAGTCAGCAGGATGCAATCGACCATCCGGAAAAATATCCGTATAATAGTGCATCAAACGGAGCTCAAAAACTAGGAACAGCCGTATTTAAAGACTTAAATGGAGACCGTATGATCGATTCGAATGACATGGTACCAGACACTTATACTGTAATACCTGAGTTAATTCCTACCTTGACATTCGGTTTCAGCTATAAAGGTTTTGATGCACGTGCTGTACTGACAGCCTATTTAAATCGTGACGTATTCCTTTCTCCTGCATTATCCTACTCTGGTTGGAGTAACATGGGTACTCATGAAGTAGTTAATTCTTGGGGATATTATACTGATGATCCGAACGATCCACGAAACGTCAATGCCAAATATCCCCGCCCGACATACGGCGGATTCAACGCTATTGACTCAGACCGCGATACAGGTACATATCAAAATGATATCTGGATTGTGAATGGTAACTTCCTCTCATTGCGTAATATAGAAATCGGCTATTCTCTACCTAAAAAATTAATAGCCAAAGCTTGTATGACTAAATGCCGTTTCTATTTTAGTGGTTATAACCTTTATACATGGAGCGGTCTGCCTGACGGACTTGATCCTGAAAAACCGATGAGTTACGTATGGTGGTATCCCAAAACTCGTACATTCACTTTTGGTGTCAATATAGGATTCTAACAAATAAATATTAATAATATGAAGAAATACATCAAATATATGGCAGCAACCCTGCTGGCGGTGAACTTCACCGCCTGCAGCGGATTCCTTGACAAAGAAGTAGATCTAACTCTTGGAGCCGAAGACGTTTTTGACAAAGCCGAAAATACGCGCGGCTTGCTCGCAAACATCTATACCTATTTACCAGATGCATTTGTTGGTTATACAGACGGGCAATACCGTGGAGCTTCACGCGACTGTATGACAGATAACGCCATCTCTTTTTGGAATGTGCATTATTACCATAGCGTATTACGTGATTCATATGATGCAACTAACCATCAGTTTGCTAATTACTTTTGGTCACGCAATTTCCAGGCCATTCGTGCAGCCAACAACTTTCTGACCTATGCAAAAGAAAGTGTAATCGGTAATGAAGAGACCAATGATGATAACAACCGTTTATACGATCGTAACATGGCTGAAGCACGTTTTTTACGTGCCATATTCCATTTTGATTTGGTCAGCTACTTTGGAGCAATACCTATCGTCGGCGATGATGCAGAAGGCAACCCAATCATTTTTGAGACAACTAATACAGAAGCTATGAACCAGCCTCGCACACCCGCTGCTGATGCATTGCAATGGATTGCAGACGAATGTGACAAAGTAAAAGATGTTTTGCCGTTCCGCTATGCACAGGAAGAACTTAATTGGGGACGTGTAAATGGAGCTTCAGCTTATGCATTAAAAGCCAGAGCCCTACTCTATAAAGCTTCTCCTTTAAACAATCCTTCAAATGACCAGAGTCAATGGGAAGCCGCCGCAGAAGCAGCTCTTGACTTTATTCGCAAAAATGCGACACAGAGTAATCCGTACCGGCTTTATGACATCGGAGATCCCGAACAAAACTATTATCAATGTTTTGTGTCAACTCCGCACTTGAATAACGAATATATTTTAAGTCGCTCTGAATGGCAAACACGGGCTATTGAAGAATTTTTAGCACCTTGTGGATTTAGCGGATCTGCTAATTCTACTGGACGTACCAATCCGACCCAAAATCTGGTAGACAGCTATGAAACTATCAATGGACTTCCCATCGACCAAGATCCCAGTTATGATCCACAAAATCCATATGTAAACCGGGATCCACGCCTTGAACAGACCATTCTGCATCATGGTTCTATCTGGGGTGACCCCGAACAAGAAGAAGAACGTATGGTAGATATTACGTATGGTACAGGTTTAGATTATCAGGAATTGCATGGTGGTACCGTAACTGGATATTATACTAAAAAGTTCCTCAATAACATGTCATGGAAAAGCCCTACCACCTACACACATGCTTGTCCGATCTTCCGCTATGCAGAAGTTCTGTTAAACGCAGCAGAAGCATTGAACGAAGCAGGACGTACTTCTGAAGCATACGAATATGTCAATCAGGTACGTGCACGTGTAGGCATGCCAGCTTATAGTAATATGACACAAGACAAACTGCGGGAACGCATTCGTAATGAACGTCGTATTGAATTATGTTTTGAGGACCACCGATTCTTTGATGAACGCCGTTGGAAACTGTTCGAAGGAGTTACAGCCGCTAGTGAACAAAACAAGCCTTATTATCAGCAAGTATACAATTTATATGGAGTACAAATTACCCCCAATGCAGGTACTGTATATAATTACGGCTACTCGGAAACTTACACTTCACGCGCATTCAACAGTCCAAAGAATTATTATTTCCCAATTCCTGACGATGAAGTAAAACGTCTTCCTAATTTGGGACAAAATAGTGGTTGGGAATTAACTGCCACTTCAACAGAAGCAAACTGATAATCAATGAAAGTGGTAATTAATGAAAGTATAAAATATCAATTAAAGCCAACTATTATGAAACATTATAAATGGATTAGTTTATTGTTCGCAGCCGCTCTCACTATGGGAGCGTGCAGCGACGATGAAAACAATTATGGAGAGACAGGAGTTATCATTGAAGAACCAGTCGCTACAGAAGCTACTTTAAAAAGTGTGTCGGTAAGTTGTACTTTCGATTTACGCGATGATATACGCTATGTTAGTGCAGGATTCTGCTATAGCCTTCATGAGAATCCTACGATTTACGATGCTACAATTAAATCGACTTTAACCAACGGTACTGTATCAGCCACAATTGATGGGCTTACTCCTTATACTACTTACCACGTACGGGCTTATATCTGCATTTATCAAGGAGAAACTTTATACTCTTCAGATATTCAGATTATGCCTTCTGAGGGTTTGGAAGATAATGAGTTAATCAATTATCAGGCACCACAATATTTAGATGATTATCGTTCGATAGCTTCGTGGGATTTACGTGATCAATGGAATCTGTCCAATGTGCACGATCCTTCAGTAGTATTGGCAGAAGACGGCTATTACTATATGTATCAGACAGACGCTTCATATGACAATAAACATACTGCAGGTGGTCATTTCCACGCACGACGTTCTAAGGATTTAGTTAATTGGGAGTATTTAGGAGGAACAATGCAATCATTACCGGAATGGGTAATACCTAAACTAAACGAAATCCGTACAGATATGGGACTGAAAGAGGCCACTCCCAATACAGATGAATTCGGCTATTGGGCTCCATGCGTACGAAAAGTTAAAGACGGTCTTTACCGCATGTATTACTCGATTGTATGTCCCGGAAATATTGATGGAGAAAATTCGTGGGCAGAACGAGCTTTTATCGGTATGATGGAAAACACCGATCCTTCTAATAATAATGGCTGGGTAGACAAAGGATATGTCATTACCAATGCATCTGATAAAGGTCTAAATTTTCATGTTGCACCAAATGATTGGGCAAACTGCTATTATAAATGGAATGCCATTGACCCCAGTTATATCATTGCAGAAGATGGAAAACATTATTTGATTTACGGATCATGGAACAGTGGTATCGCTTTAGTCGAACTGAATGCAGAAACTGGAAAAGTTAAGGCTGAACTACCCAACCCATGGGGAACTAATGAAGATATTGCCGCATATGGTCAACTGATAGCAACCCGAGAAATGGGTAATCGCTGGCAAGCAAGCGAAGGTCCTGAAATTGTATACAACCCCAATACCGGGTATTATTATCTGTTTGTAGCCTATGATGCATTGGATGTTCCTTATAACACCCGAGTTGCACGTTCCAAAAACATTACCGGTCCCTATTTGGGCATTGATGGTGCTAATGTCACTGAAGGAGCAGATATGCTACCTGTAGTTACCCACCCCTATAAATTTGCCAATAGCGATGGTTGGGTCGGCCTCTCTCATTGCGCAATCTTTAACGATGGCAATGGCCACTGGTACTATTCTTCACAAGGACGTTTACCTGCAAATATAGATAACGCAGTCATGTTAGGACATGTCCGCAGCATCTTATGGACCAAAGACGGATGGCCTTTAGTAATGCCCGAGCGCTATGGTGCCGTTCCACAAGTGACTATCAAAGAAGAAGAGTTAATTGGAAAATGGGAACATATCGATCTTTCTTATAGCTATGGTGAACAGAAATCTGCAGCAACAATGACATTAGCCGCCGACCATACTATTACAGAAGGAACTTGGAAAGGTGGTACATGGAGTTACGATGCAGAGAAACAGATTTTAACGGCTAATGGAATCGAGCTTTATTTAAAACGTGAGACAGACTGGGAATCAACTCCCAGAACACACACCATCGTTTACGCCGGTTACGGAGATAATTTTAAAACTTATTGGGGTAAGAAGAATAAATAATCGCTCATTTATATAAGGAGAATTGCCTGGATGTCTTGACTGCTCCAGGCATTTTTTTCACATAATATGTTACATAACATACAGAAGTGTATACCTCACACCAAATAAAAGTGTTACTTTTACACCCGAAATAAGATAAACATCTAATTCACAAATAAAAATAACGCCATGAAGAATTACTTTCTTTCAGCAGGAATAGCTGCATGTATATTAGCATCCTGCACACAGAAACCGGAAACTCAGCTTACCTTATCCGGTTTAAATCCCACAAAGTTTCAAACAGAGGTAAACAACGCCCAAACCAACCTTTATACATTAAAGAATAAAGCTGGAATGGAAGTTTGTATCACGAACTTCGGTGGCCGTATTGTTTCCATAATGGTTCCTGATAAAAACGGAAATATGCAAGATGTGGTTTTAGGATTCGACAGCATCGCCGACTACATTAATGTTCCGAGCGATTTTGGAGCTTCTATCGGACGTTATGCAAACCGAATCAACCAAGGCCGGATTGTATTGGATGGAGACACTATACAACTGCCCCAAAACAATTTCGGACATTGCCTGCATGGCGGTCCTAAAGGATGGCAATATCAAGTATATAATGCCAACCCTATTGACGGCACGACATTGGAATTGACACGTATTTCACCTGATGGAGATGAAAACTTCCCCGGTAATGTTACAGCCAAAGTAACCTACAAACTGACAGAAGACAATGCCATTGACATCAAATACAGTGCAACTACCGACAAGAAAACTGTTATTAATATGACCAACCATTCTTATTTCAACTTGTCGGGAAATCCTGCCAAAGCAGCAACAGACCACATCTTATATGTAAATGCAGACAACTATACTCCTGTTGACAGCACATTCATGACCACTGGAGAAATTCTGCCTGTGAAAGATACTCCTATGGACTTTACAACTCCTAAAGCTGTAGGACAAGATATCAATAATTACGACTTTATCCAATTGAAAAACGGAAACGGATATGACCACAATTGGGTATTAAATACCAATGGCGATATCACCAAGCTGGCGGCAAAACTGACATCACCCGAAACCGGCATCACGCTGGAAGTATATACCAACGAGCCAGGAATCCAAGTATATTCCGGTAATTTCCTTGACGGAACTGTTACAGGAAAGAAAGGTATAGTATATAATCAACGTGCCTCTGTTTGTCTGGAAACACAACACTATCCTGATAGCCCCAATAAGCCCGAGTGGCCTTCTGTAATCCTTGAGCCAGGTCAAACTTACAACAGCGAATGTATCTTTAAATTCGGTGTAGAGAAATAAATCTTAATTTAATACTATAAAACATTGAGCAATTATGAATTGGAATACAAATGAATTTATCTGGCTCGATTGGGCTGTTCTTGCCGTTGGCATCATTGCTATCGTATGGGCAATTTGTCATGCCATAAAGAAAGACAAAGAAAAGATGAAAGGAGCCGACAGTCAGGACTACCTCTTTGGAAAAGGTGAACCTTGGTATATTATTGGTGCAGCTATTTTCGCAGCCAATATTGGATCAGAACACCTGGTAGGTCTTGCAGGTACTGGAGCTAAAGACGGTGTAGGAATGGCACACTGGGAAATGCAAGGCTGGATGATACTTATCTTGGGATGGTTGTTCGTACCATTTTATCAATTGTTGAACAACAAAATGGGTAAAATCATCACAATGCCCGACTTCCTGAAGTTCCGCTATACACAACGTACCGGTTCTTGGCTGTCAATCATCACGCTGATCGCATACGTCCTGACAAAAGTTTCTGTAACAGCTTTCACAGGTGGTATTTTCTTTGAATACCTTCTCGGTCTACCGTTCTGGTATGGTGCCATTGGTCTGATTGTTGTTACTGCAGTGTTTACGGTCTTTGGAGGTATGAAAGGCGTAATGACTTTGTCTGCCATTCAGACTCCGATTCTTATCATCGGTTCTTTCCTTGTTTTGTTCCTGGGTCTTAACATGTTAGGAGATGGCAGCATAAGCGAAGGATGGTCACAAATGATGGCTGTATGTAACGCTGCTCACGACGGTTTTGGTACAACCCACATGTTCCATACCGATCCCGCCGATCCTATGTATCAGCAATTCCCCGGATATGTAGTTTTCCTTGGTGCTTCTATCATCGGTTTTTGGTATTGGTGTACCGACCAGCATATCGTGCAACGTGTATTGGGTCAACAAAAAGGAGAGGCCAATGATGTAGTAATGAAACGTGCTCGTCGTGGTAGTATTGCTGCCGGATACTTTAAATTGTTACCCGTATTTATGTTCCTGATTCCTGGAATGGTAGCTTACGCACTTGCACAGAAGACTGGTAGTGGTATCGTTATGGATATTACCAATACTCATGACACAGACGGTGCATTTGCCATGATGGTGAAAAACATATTGCCCGCAGGTGTCAAAGGTATTGTTACTATCGGATTTATCTGCGCCCTTGTTGCATCTTTGGCCGCATTCTTCAATAGCTGCGCTACCTTATTTACAGAAGATTTCTACAAACCTATGAAAAAAGGCATGAGCGAAAGCCATTACGTACTTGTAGGCCGTATCGCAACTGTCGTTGTAGTTCTTCTGGGATTGGCATGGATGCCTATCATGATGAATATGGGTAACCTGTACTCGTATCTGCAAGATATCCAATCATTAATCGCTCCTGCTATGGTAGCCGTATTCACATTGGGTATATTCTCCAAAAGAATTACTCCCAAAGCTGGTGAATGGGGACTTATCGGCGGTTTTCTGATTGGTATGGTACGTTTGCTTACCAATGTTATCACAGATTCCGGTAAAGCCACTATGGACGGCGCCTTCTGGGAATACACCTCATGGTTCTGGCAAACAAACTGGCTGATCTTCGAAGTCTGGTTATTAGTATTCCTGCTTGTATTGATGGCAGTTGTTTCTTGCTTCACTCCGAAACCTACAGCAGAACAGATAGAAGCCATTACATTTACCGGAAGCTACAAAGAAGAAATCGCGAAGAGCTGGAACAAATGGGATGTTATCGCTACTTTGGGCGTAATCATCCTCTGCGCTTTGTTCTATGCCTACTTCTGGTAATTTCATGAAATGTTCACATTTCACGAATAGAAATCATATTTATAATTAGGAGTTACAAAACTCCTAATTATAAATGTTGCGAAAGTTGTATTACTCACTTAACAGTGCATTTATCAATGAGCAATTATTACAGCATCAATCCTAAGTTCTACGTATCTGTAGACTGTATCATTTTTGGATTTTATGAAGGAGAACTGAATTTATTACTCCTGAAACGAAATTTTGAACCTGCATTAGGCGAATGGTCACTAATGGGTGGATTCGTTCAAGAGAATGAGAGTGTAGACGATGCAGCGAAACGAGTTTTAGCAGAACTCACCGGATTGGATCAAGTATATATGGAACAAGTCAGCTCTTTTGGAGCTATAGACCGTGACCCAGGCGAACGAGTTGTGTCCATTGCCTATTATGCACTTATCAACATCAACGAATACGACCGCGAACTAGTACAAAGACACAATGCATTTTGGGTTAATATAAATGAACTTCCACCATTGATATTCGATCACCAAGCAATGGTAGAGCAAGCACGTGCCCTCATGCAACAAAAAGCATCGGTTGCTCCTATCGGCTTCAATCTTCTGCCTAAATTATTCACCTTATCACAACTGCAAAGCTTGTACGAAGCCATTTATGGAGAAGCCATAGACAAACGGAACTTCCGCAAACGGATAGCAGAAATGGATTATATAGAGAAAACAGACCTCATAGACAAAACAAGTTCGAAACGAGGTGCTGCCCTCTATCAGTTCAATGAAAAAGTTTATCGCAAAGCTCCGAAATTTAAACTGTAACATTTAAACATAAAAACATATGTTAGAAGAATTAAAAGAAAAAGTATTTCGTGCCAACCTCGATTTAGTAAAGCATGGCCTGGTCATCTTTACTTGGGGCAATGTTTCCGGAATTGACCGCGAAACTGGCTTGGTCGTCATTAAACCAAGTGGCGTAAGTTATGACGAAATGAAAGCTGAAGACATGGTTGTAGTAGACCTCGACGGAAAAGTCGTGGAAGGCAAACTCAAACCATCTTCAGATACTCCTACCCATATAGTATTATACAAAGCTTTCCCAGAAATTGGCGGAGTAGTACATACACACTCTACATATGCCACAGCTTGGGCACAAGCAGGATGCGATATTCCGAATATCGGCACAACCCATGCCGACTATTTCCACGATGCTATCCCCTGCACTGCCGACATGACAGAAGCCGAAGTTAAAGGCGCTTACGAATTGGAAACAGGAAATGTCATCGTTAAACGTTTCGAAGGACTGAATCCTGTACATACACCAGGAGTATTGGTAAAAAATCACGGACCATTCTCATGGGGGAAAGATGCACATGATGCCGTACATAATGCCGTCGTTATGGAGCAAGTAGCTAAAATGGCCTCAATAGCCTATGCTGTCAATCCCAATTTGACTATGAATCCATTGCTCATCGAGAAGCATTTCAACCGCAAACATGGTCCTAATGCTTATTATGGGCAAAAATAAAATAGTAATGCCCTGCCCCCTATTTTAAACAAGAAACTTAAGACATACAATAATAACTAACAAGAATAATTAACCAACCACTTAAAAATAATAGTATTATGAACGCATTTGATCAATATGAAGTATGGTTCGTAACAGGAGCACAGCTTCTGTACGGAGGAGACGCTGTAATCGCAGTAGACGCACACAGCAATGAAATGGTAAAAGGACTGAATGAGTCAGGTAAACTGCCTGTAAAAGTTGTATATAAAGGAACAGCCAATTCTTCAAAAGAAGTAGAAGCAGTTTTTAAAGCTGCCAACAATGAAGAAAAGTGTATCGGTGTTATCACTTGGATGCACACCTTCTCGCCCGCCAAAATGTGGATTCATGGTTTGCAGCAATTAAAGAAACCTTTGCTCCACTTGCACACACAGTACAACAAGGAAATTCCTTGGGATACCATGGATATGGACTTCATGAACTTGAACCAAAGTGCACACGGCGACCGTGAATTTGGCCACATTTGCACACGCATGCGTATTCGTCGCAAAGTAGTAGTAGGCTACTGGAAAGAAGAAGAAACACAAAACAAGATCGCAGTTTGGATGCGTGTTTGCGCCGGATGGGCCGATGCACAAGACATGCTCATCATCCGTTTCGGCGACCAGATGAACAACGTAGCCGTAACCGATGGTGATAAAGTTGAAGCAGAACAACGTATGGGCTACCATGTAGATTACTGCCCGGTTAGCGAGCTGATGGAATATCACAAGCAAATTAAAGATGCCGATGTTGACGCTTTGGTACAAACTTACTTCAACGAGTACGATCACGACGCTGCCCTTGAAGACAAGTCTACTGAAGCATATCAAAAGGTATGGAACTCTGCCAAAGCAGAGCTTGCATTGCGCGCTATATTGAAGGACAAAGGCGCCAAAGGTTTCACAACCAACTTCGACGACCTCGGACAAACTGACGGCAGCTATTTCGACCAAATTCCTGGCTTGGCATCACAACGTCTGATGGCCGAAGGTTATGGTTTTGGTGCCGAAGGCGACTGGAAATCAGCAGCACTCTACCGCACTGTTTGGGTAATGAATCAAGGTCTGCCTACAGGTTGCTCATTCCTCGAAGACTACACTTTGAACTTCAATGGAGAGAACAGCTCTATCCTTCAGGCACACATGTTGGAGGTATGTCCGTTAATCGCCGCTAAAAAGCCACGTTTGGAAGTACATTTCCTGGGTATAGGTATCCGCAAGAGCGAAACTGCCCGTCTGGTATTTACTTCAAAGGTAGGCAAAGGATGTACAGCTACAGTTGTTGACCTTGGCAACCGCTTCCGCCTCATCGTAAACGATGTAGAATGCATCGAGCCGAAGCCACTGCCTAAGTTGCCCGTTGCTTCTGCTTTGTGGAAACCGATGCCTAATTTCGAAATTGGCGCAGGTGCATGGATTCTGGCTGGTGGTACTCACCATTCATGCTTCTCTTACGACCTCACTGCCGAATATTGGGAAGACTATGCCGAAATCGCAGGTATCGAAATGGTACATATCAACAAAGACACTACAATCAGCGAATTCAAGAAAGAACTGCGCATGAACGAAGTGTACTATATGCTGAACAAAGCTCTTTGCTAATCATCCAATAGCATAACCATGTATAAAAGTGCTCAACGAGCAATCGTTTGCAGCACTTTTATACTTTTAAGTAAGTTGCAAAAGCTGCAAATTACAGATATTTCTAACTTTACATTAACGTTGTACCTTAAACCATTAGTTCCATTATGAAATTAGATGCAAAATCAACTATCGAAACTGGTAAAGCCATCCTTGGTATAGAATTCGGATCCACAAGAATCAAAGCAGTTTTAATCGACCAGGAAAACAAACCCATTGCGCAAGGCAGCCATACATGGGAAAACCAATTGGTCGATGGCCTTTGGACATATAGTATTGATGCCATTTGGAACGGATTGCAAGACTGCTATTCAGATCTTCGTTCCAATGTAAAAGAGTTATATGGCATCGAAATAGAGACTCTGGCAGCCATCGGTATCAGCGCCATGATGCATGGTTACATGGCGTTCAACAAAGAACAAGAAATCCTTGTTCCTTTCCGCACTTGGAGAAATACTAATACAGGAGAAGCAGCTGCTACCCTGTCCGAGCTGTTTGTCTACAACATCCCTCTGAGATGGAGCATTTCACACTTGTATCAAGCTATCTTAAACAAAGAAGAGCATGTAAAAGACATCGATTTCCTGACCACTCTTGCCGGCTACGTACACTGGCAGATTACAGGCCAGAAGGTATTAGGCATTGGCGACGCATCCGGTATGCTCCCCATCGATCCGAATACGAAAGATTATTCAGCCGAAATGGTTTCCAAATTCAATAATCTTATTGCTCCCCAAGGATTCAAATGGACATTACTCGACATTCTTCCCAAAGTATTACTGGCTGGTGAAAATGCAGGTACCCTTACAGCCGAAGGAGCCAAGAGACTTGATGTATCCGGACACCTGAAAGCCGGTATTCCCGTATGTCCGCCAGAAGGCGACGCTGGTACAGGTATGGTTGCTACCAATGCTGTAAAACAACGCACAGGAAACGTTTCTGCCGGAACTTCCTCATTCTCGATGATTGTACTTGAAAAGGACCTGTCGAAACCTTACGAGATGATCGATATGGTTACTACCCCCGACGGCAGCCTGGTAGCTATGGTACATTGCAACAACTGTACTTCCGACCTCAATGCCTGGGTCAATCTGTTCAAGGAATATCAGGAACTCATGGGCATTCCTGTAGACATGAACGAAATCTATGGTAAGCTCTACAACCACGCACTGACAGGCGACACCGACTGCGGAGGCTTGATCTCATACAACTATATTTCAGGAGAACCTGTTACTGGCCTTGCTGAAGGAAGACCTTTGTTTGTACGTTCAGCCAACGATAAGTTCAATTTGGCCAACTTCATGCGTGCACACCTCCATGCATCTGTAGGAGTACTTAAAATAGGTAACGACATTCTCTTCAACGAAGAAAAGATTAAAGTAGACCGAATTACCGGCCATGGTGGCTTGTTCAAGACCAAAGGAGTAGGTCAAAGAATATTGGCTGCTGCTATCAACTCTCCTATCTCGGTTATGGAAACTGCCGGTGAAGGTGGTGCCTGGGGTATTGCCCTGTTAGGATCGTATCTGGTAAACAATGACAAGAAACAGTCGTTGGCCGACTTCCTGGACGAAAAAGTATTTGCCGGAGATGCCGGTGTCGAGATTGCTCCGACGGCAGAAGACGTTGCAGGCTTCAACGCATATATCGAAAACTATAAAGCTGGTTTACCTATTGAAGAAGCAGCTGCAAAATTCAAAAAATAACCCAACAGAAAAAAGACTACTTTTATGAAAAGTAAATTAATCATCAGCGGTCTTTTCTTGACAGCTTCCCTGTCACTGTCCGCACAAAAGAATGCAACTATCACTGTACAGGCCGAACAAGGTACACAAATTATCCCCAAGGAAATCTATGGCCAGTTTGCCGAACATCTGGGTACCTGTATCTATGGAGGCTTATGGGTAGGCGAGAACTCTGATATTCCCAATATCAAAGGTTACCGCACCGACGTATTCAATGCCCTCAAAGATCTGCAAGTCCCAGTGCTCCGCTGGCCGGGTGGTTGCTTTGCCGACGAATACCACTGGATGGACGGTATCGGTCCCAAAGAAAATCGCCCCAAAATGGTAAACAACAACTGGGGAGGTACCATCGAAGACAACAGCTTCGGAACGCACGAGTTCCTGAACCTTTGCGAGATGTTGGGCTGTGAGCCATACATCAGCGGAAATGTAGGTAGCGGTACTGTAGAAGAACTGGCCAAATGGGTAGAATATATGACTTCGGAAGGCGACTCTCCGATGGCTAATCTGCGCCGGAAAAACGGCCGCGACAAAGCCTGGAAGGTAAAATATCTGGGAGTAGGAAACGAAAGCTGGGGATGCGGTGGCAGCATGCGTCCTGAATATTACGCCGATTTGTACCGCCGTTACTCTACCTACTGCCGCAATTACGATGGAAACAATCTGTACAAGATAGCCAGTGGTGCCAGCGACTACGACTACAACTGGACAAAAGTTCTGATGGATCGTGTAGGAGCGCGCATGAACGGATTGTCTTTGCACTATTACACAGTAACCGGATGGAGCGGAAGCAAAGGTTCGGCTACCCAGTTTAATACGGAAGATTATTACTGGACCATGGGCAAATGCCGCGAGATAGAAGATGTCATCAAGAAGCACTGTGCCATTATGGACCAATATGATCCTCAGAAAAACGTAGCACTGATTCTGGACGAATGGGGCACATGGTGGGACGAAGAACCGGGTACCATCAAAGGGCATCTCTATCAGCAAAACACACTGCGCGATGCTTTTGTAGCTTCTCTGTCACTGGATATTTTCCACAAATATACCGATCGTCTGAAAATGGCAAACATTGCACAAATTGTCAATGTACTCCAGTCTATGATTCTGACCAAAGGTAAAGAGATGGTATTGACCCCTACGTATTACGTATTCAAAATGTATAAAGTACATCAGGACGCTACCTATCTGCCTCTCGAACTGAACTGCGACACGATGAACGTACGCGACAACCGCAAACTGCCTATGATCAGTGCAACAGCTTCGAAAGACAAGAACGGTAAAGTTCACCTTTCAATCTCCAATGTTGATGTAGAAAATGCTCAGGAAGTTATTGTAAACCTGCCCGGCATTGAAGCAAAGAAAGCTGTAGGCGAAATACTTACTTCTAAGGATGTTACCGACTATAACTCATTCGAAAATCCGGAAAAAGTCAAACCAGCTCCCTTTAAAGAAGTAAAAATCAATAAAGGCGTTATGAAAATCAAACTTCCGGCCAAGTCGATTGTTACTGTCGAGTTACAGTAAATCAGAGCAAAAGACTTATTGTACTTTAAACAAGAAGAAGGCAAAAATATCTGAAAAAAAAGAGTAACTATCCTTGTTGCTAATTGCACATAAAGAGTTATCTTTGTCCCTGTCATTTATGAACAAGCGTTAGTTACTCTGCTCTATCAAGCTAACAAAAACTAATTTATTATCAATATGAACGACAACAAACTTATGAACCTTGCAGCAAACAACATTCGTATCCTTGCTGCTTCTATGGTTGAGAAAGCTAATTCCGGACACCCGGGTGGCGCAATGGGTGGCGCCGACTTTGTCAATGTACTGTTCTCTGAATTTCTGGTATATGATCCTGAAAACCCGACATGGGAAGGACGCGACCGCTTCTTCCTTGACCCGGGTCATATGTCACCGATGCTTTACTCACAGCTCGCATTAACAGGCAAGTTCACATTGGATGAATTAAAAGAATTCCGTCAATGGGGAAGCCCGACTCCGGGACATCCCGAACGTGACGTTATGCGTGGAATTGAAAACACATCCGGCCCGCTCGGTCAAGGACATACTTTTGCTGTAGGTGCAGCCATCGCAGCCAAATTCCTGAAAGCACGTTTTGGCGAGGTTATGAATCAGACCATTTATGCTTATATATCCGATGGTGGTATACAGGAAGAGATTTCTCAAGGTGCAGGACGTATTGCAGGAACACTGGGATTGGACAACCTGATCATGTTCTACGACTCCAACGATATTCAGCTTTCTACCGAAACCAAAGCTGTAACTATCGAAGATACTGCCAAGAAATATGAGGCATGGGGTTGGAAAGTGATTAAGATCGACGGAAATAATGCCGACGAAATTCGCAATGCCCTGAACGAGGCTAAGGCTGAACAAGAACGTCCTACCCTCATCATCGGTCATACTGTTATGGGTAAGGGAGCACGCAAGGCCGACGGCAGCAGCTACGAAGCCAACTGTGCTACACACGGTGCCCCGCTGGGTGGCGATGCATACATCAATACCATCAAGAATCTGGGTGGCGATCCTACCAATCCGTTTGTCATCTTCCCCGAAGTAGAAGAACTGTATGCCAAACGTGCTGCCGAACTGAAAGAAATCATGAAGCAAAAGTATGCTGAAAAAGCTGCTTGGGCTCAGGCTAACCCGGAAAAGGCAGCCAAACTGGAGCAATTCTTCTCTGGCAAAGCTCCTCAAGTCAACTGGGAAGCTATCGAGCAAAAGGCTGGAGCTGCCACACGTGCCGCATCGGCTACCGTACTGGGTGCTTTGGCAACTCAGGTAGAAAACATGATCGTTGCTTCTGCCGACCTTTCCAACTCTGACAAGACCGACGGTTTCCTGAAGAAGACACATGCCTTCCAGAAAGGTGACTTCACCGGTGCTTTCTTCCAGGCAGGTGTAGCCGAGCTGACTATGGCTTGCTGCTGCATCGGTATGGCTCTGCACGGTGGTGTAATTCCGGCTTGCGGTACATTCTTCGTATTCTCCGACTACATGAAGCCCGCAGTTCGTATGGCTGCCCTCATGGAAGTTCCTGTGAAGTTCATCTGGACACACGATGCCTTCCGCGTAGGCGAAGATGGCCCGACTCACGAACCGGTAGAACAGGAAGCACAAATCCGTCTGATGGAGAAACTGAAGAATCATAAAGGTCACAATTCTACATTGGTACTCCGCCCGGCCGATGCCGAAGAGACTACTGTAGCATGGAGACTGGCCATGGAGAATACGACTACTCCTACAGCTCTGATCTTCTCACGTCAGAACATTGCCAATCTGCCCGCAGGCAACGACTACTCACAAGCAGCCAAGGGTGCTTACATCGTAGCAGGTTCCGATGCCAATCCCGATGTTATCCTGGTAGCTTCTGGTTCTGAAGTGTCTACACTGGTAGCAGGAGCCGAACTGTTGCGTAAAGATGGTGTCAAGGTACGTATCGTATCAGCTCCGTCCGAAGGTCTGTTCCGCAGCCAGGCACCCGGATATCAGGAAAGCATTATTCCGGCCGATGCCAAAGTATTCGGTCTGACTGCCGGTCTGCCTGTCAACCTGCAAGGTTTGGTAGGTGCACATGGTAAAATCTGGGGCTTGGAATCATTCGGTTTCTCTGCTCCTTACAAAGTATTGGATGAAAAATTGGGCTTTACGGCCGACAACGTTTACAAGCAGGTAAAAGCCATGCTCTAAACGGTTGAAGACCTCTCGTCCAAACCATATTGAACGCAGACAGTGCAACTTCTTTTGCCTGCCTGCGTTCTGTCAATCATTGCAATCAGAATAGTAAATCTTAAACCGACATAAGAAATGAAAACAATAGGAATTTGTTCCGACCACGCAGGATACGAACTGAAGCAATACGTCCGTACCTGGTTGGAAGCCAAAGGCTGGGAATATAAGGATTTTGGCACCTACTCTACCGAAAGTTGCGACTATGCCGACTTCGCCCATCCGCTGGCCAACGCTGTAGAAGCAGGCGAGTGCTATCCGGGCATTGCCATCTGCGGAAGCGGTAACGGAATCAACATGACCCTGAACAAACACCAAAGCATTCGTGCCGCACTGTGCTGGATCCCCGAAATATCTCATCTGGCACGCCAGCACAACGATGCCAATGTGCTCGTGATGCCCGGTCGTTTCATCACCACAGACGAAGCAGACAAGATTCTTACCGAATTCTTCAACACAGCATTCGAAGGTGGACGCCACCAACGTCGAATCGATAAGATTCCCGTAAGCAAATAAGAGAAAATACAGCAAAAGCGTTTCTCTACAAAGAAAGCTCCTTGTTTTGCTTTCTCCATTCAGGTATAGAAGAATAGTGACCAGCACTGCCCTATTACAACCAGCAGTAGAAGTCACGATTGTTCTATACCTGTTTTTTTTATTATCTTTCTATCCGCTACTTCACAGTCGACTCCCCAATACTCTCCCACCTCTTGACAGCCCCCTTCAAACGGCTTGCGAGCAACACTTGCATACCTCGCGAACACTATCTACACAAACAACAGAACACCATCACCTGTAAAGCAGCATTCTTTAGAATTCTGTTCATACACCTCACTTTTCTGACATTCTGATAGAAAAACACTGTAAGTAAGGCGATTCATTACTATTTTTCACATATAAGATGCTTGATGTCTGCAAATAAAAACTATCTTTGTGGTTGAATAAACCCGATGCTGAATAAAATATGGAATCATTAGTCACCATCAAAGAGCTTATCAACCAAGGAAATGTAGAACAAGCCATCCGGCAACTTGACGAATTTCTGCAAAGTGCTTCCTCGTGCCTCGACGAAGCTTACTATCTGCGCGGAAATGCCTATCGGAAACTGGGCAACTGGCAACAGGCACTCAACAATTATCAGTATGCCATCGACATCAACCCACAAAGTCCTGCCAAGGAAGCCCACCGCATGGTGATGGATATTCTAAATTTCTACAACAAAGACATGTATAATCAATAACATATAAAGGAACGTAAATTATGGCAAAAATCAAAGGAGCAATCGTTGTTGACACCGAACGTTGCAAAGGCTGCAACCTGTGTGCCGTGGCTTGTCCACTCCATGTAATAGCCCTCACCAAAGAGGTGAACGTAAAAGGGTATAACTATGCCCACCAGATATTGGAAGATACGTGTAACGGATGCGCATCGTGCGCTACAGTTTGTCCGGACGGATGTATCTCTGTTTATAAAGTAAAAGTTGAATAAATCAGATTGAATATGGCAGAAGAAGTTGTATTAATGAAAGGTAACGAAGCCATCGCCCACGCAGCTATACGTTGCGGAGCCGACGGTTACTTCGGTTACCCCATCACTCCTCAATCGGAGGTTTTGGAAACTCTTGCAGAACTGAAGCCTTGGGAAACCACCGGCATGGTAGTGCTTCAGGCAGAAAGTGAAGTAGCCGCCATCAACATGGTATATGGAGGTGCAGGAAGCGGTAAAATGGTGATGACCTCGTCGTCGAGCCCGGGTGTCAGCCTGAAACAGGAAGGTATCTCA
This sequence comes from Bacteroides ndongoniae, assembly GCF_900108345.1. Taxonomy (GTDB): domain Bacteria; phylum Bacteroidota; class Bacteroidia; order Bacteroidales; family Bacteroidaceae; genus Bacteroides; species Bacteroides ndongoniae. The sequence goes on from NZ_FNVV01000014.1 coordinate 974,977, forward strand.
TACTTGGCCGGAGCCGAATTGCCCTGCCTCATTGTAAACGTAATGCGCGGCGGCCCCGGACTGGGAACCATTCAGCCCAGCCAGGCCGATTACTTCCAGACCGTCAAAGGCGGCGGACACGGCGATTACCGTCTGATAGCCCTTGCACCGGCTTCGGTACAGGAAATGGCCGATTTCGTAGGACTGGGATTCGAACTGGCTTTCAAGTACCGCAACCCCGCTATCATCCTGGCCGACGGCGTTATCGGACAGATGATGGAAAAAGTAGTGCTTCCTCCTCAAAAGCCACGCCGCACCGACGAAGAAGTTATCGCTCAATGTCCTTGGGCCACTACCGGAAAGACCAAAGACCGCAAACCCAACATCATCACTTCCCTCGAACTGAAACCCGAAGAAATGGAAAAGAACAACATCCGTTTCCAGGCCAAATACAGGGAAATTGAAAAGAACGAAGTGCGCTTCGAGGAAATCAACTGCGAAGATGCCGACTACCTCATCATAGCCTTTGGCTCAATGGCACGTATCGGACAGAAAAGCATGGAACTGGCACGTAAGGAAGGAATCAAAGTCGGAATCTTGCGTCCTATCACTCTGTGGCCTTTCCCGACACAGGCAATTGCTGCATATGCCGACAAGGTAAAAGGTATCCTCGTAACAGAGCTGAATGCCGGCCAAATGGTAGAAGATGTACGTCTGGCCGTGAACGGAAAAGTCAAGGTAGAACACTTCGGACGCTTGGGTGGTATCGTGCCCGACCCCGACGAAATCGTGGCAGCTCTGAAAGAAAAAGTAATCAACGGATAAAGAACGTAAAGAATGGATTCTGACAAAATAAGAAACGTGCTGAACATCCTCTTCCTGATACTTGCCGTAGCAGCTGTCATTACTTACTTTGTGGCCAAAGACGATTTCATGATGTTCGTCTACGTCTGCAGCGCAGCCATTTTCGTCAAGGTAATGGAGTTTTTCATACGTTTCACCAACAGATAAGGAGAAGTGATTATGACAAAAGAAGATATTATAAAGCCCGAGAATCTGGTTTACAAGAAACCGACTCTGATGAACGACAACCCCATGCACTACTGTCCGGGATGCAGCCACGGTGTAGTCCACAAGCTGATAGCCGAGGTAATCGAAGAGATGGGCATGGAAGACAAAGCTATCGGAATCTCTCCGGTAGGATGCGCCGTATTCATCTACAACTATTTGGATATCGACTGGCAGGAAGCCGCACACGGACGTGCGCCCGCACTGGCCACTGCCATCAAGCGCCTCTGGCCCAGCCGACTGGTATTCACCTATCAGGGCGATGGCGACTTGGCCTGCATCGGTACAGCCGAAACCATCCATGCGCTGAACCGTGGTGAAAACATCACCATCATCTTCATCAACAACGCCATCTACGGTATGACCGGCGGACAAATGGCTCCGACTACCCTTGTCGGCATGAAGACAGCTACCTGTCCTTACGGACGCGACGTACACCTGCACGGCTATCCGCTGAAGATGGCCGATATCGCCGCACAACTGGAAGGCACAGCCTACGTAACGCGCCAGAGCGTACAATCCGTACCCGCCATCCGCAAGGCCAAGAAAGCCATCCGCAAGGCATTCGAAAACTCCATGGCCGGAAAAGGCAGCAACCTTGTCGAAATTGTATCGACCTGCAACTCGGGCTGGAAAATGTCGCCGGAGAAGGCTAACAAATGGATGGAAGAGAACATGTTCCCCTTCTATCCGCTGGGAGACTTGAAAGATAAATAATTCAAAAGAAGAAAGACAATGAAAACAGAAATCATCATATCTGGCTTCGGCGGACAAGGTGTACTGTCCATGGGTAAAATCCTGGCTTACTCGGGATTGATGGAAGACAAGGAAGTGACATGGATGCCTGCCTACGGACCGGAGCAGCGTGGAGGTACGGCCAACGTAACTGTCATCGTAAGCGATGATAAGATCTCCTCCCCCATCCTCAGTAAGTACGATGCGGCCATCATCCTGAACCAGCCATCGCTCGAAAAGTTCGAAAGCAAGGTTAAACCCGGTGGTGTCCTGATCTACGACGGATACGGCATCATCAACCCACCCACCCGTAAAGACATTCACGTTTACCGCATCGACGCTATGGATGCAGCCAACGAAATGAACAACGCCAAGGCGTTCAACATGATTGTACTGGGCGGTCTGCTGAAAATCATGCCTATCGTCACACTGGAAAACGTCATCAAAGGCCTGAAGAAAACCCTGCCCGAACGGCATCATCACCTCATCCCCATGAACGAGGAAGCCATCAAACGAGGCATGGAGCTGATCAAAGAAGTATAAGCCGCAAGGCACAAATATTCAGTTGAGTAAAAAAGGATGCGATAATCGCATCCTTTTTTTGTATCTGTACATGAACAATTAAGAATGAACGATGTTTGACAAAGTGTCCAGCTAAGCAGAGATAGTTTCCAAAAACTGTCTACTGATATAGTCTATTAAACCCCAAAGCATCTAATTAAAATCAAGAAAAGACATTTCTTCTCTTAGCCCCTCTCCACCGCCCAACCTTCTACTTACAGTGCAATAACTACTGCACTCACTGTGCAATACCTACTGCACCGACAGTGCAATACCTGTTGCACTCATAGTGCAGTAGGTAGTGCACTATTTTTCTTCAGTTATGCGCCTGGGCCAGCACTTACTGACTTCCAATCCTAAAAAAGAAGTAAAAAAGGGAGAATTAAAGATGCGAATAAGAATTTATTGTATCTTTGCGCCTAATTATGAGAAGATTTGTACTGACATATATATTATTAGCCATTATAGGGACTTTGGGACTGAAGGCACAAAATACCCTCACTCCCGTCAATTCGGGTACAACAATGCGCGATCAGTATGGTAATCAGGTCGATCCTAGTACGCAGCCAGACAACCTGACAGACAGCACAAGTACCCAAATCGAAAGCCTTCCTCCTAAACTATACATGTGGCATTTGAGTGAAAAACTGGGCGACCGGACCATTGTACCAGTAGACACCGTAACCCTCAACTTCCAGAACACCAATTTGGTAGAAGGAATGAACGGACACTATAACTATCTGGGTAATTTGGGTTCTCCCCGCATGTCACGCCTCTTCTTCGAACGGGGACAAGAGGAAGCACCGACCATTTTTATAGAACCTTTCTCCAGTTTCTTCTTCCGTCCGGATCAGTTCAACTTTACCAACAGTAACATCCCCTACAGCAACCTGACTTACTACAAAGCCGGAAGCAAAATAAACGGAGAAGAACGGTTTAAATCGTATTTTTCGGTCAACGCCAACAAACGGTTGGCTTTCGGATTCAATATCGACTATCTGTATGGCCGCGGCTACTACGCCAACCAGTCTACAGCCCATTTCAATGCAGGACTTTTCGCCAGTTACATCGGCCAGAAGTATCAGCTGCAGGCTATGTACAACAACTTCTTCATGAAGATGAACGAAAACGGTGGTATTGCCGATGACCAGTACATTACCCGTCCGGAAAACATGTCGGAAGGCAAACAGGAATATGAATCGACCAACATTCCTGTCAAGATGGAGCAGACCTCCAACCGTAACCATAATTTCTACGTCTACCTGACTCATCGCTACCGCCTTGGCTTCGAACGCGAAACAGTCAAAGTAGAAGAGAAGAAAGACAATCAGCAGATGAAAGCTATGGCACAACAGGGCGATAGCATTCCGCCTGTGCCACAGGACACGACGGTTACCACGGAATTTGTTCCGGTCACCAGCTTCATCCATACACTGAAAATAGAACGCTCCAGCCATCGCTACCGTGCCGGAAGCGAAACCGACGGTATGTACAACCGTACTTATTACCAGAACGGATTCAGTAACGACTCGACAGTTGCGTTCAGTGTGAAAAATACATTCGGTATAGCTCTGCTCGAAGGATTCAACAAATATGCCAAGGCCGGACTTACAGCCTACATCTCACATAAATTCAGCCGATACGAGATGATGGGTGACACGTTGATTACAGCTCCCCGCCCACTCAGCCAGTACACCGAACAGGAAGTGTATGTAGGAGGCGAACTGGCCAAACGCGAAGGAAAGACCTTGCACTACAGAGTAGACGGCGAGGTAGGTATCGTAGACAAGGCATTGGGACAGTTCCGTGTGCACGGCGATTTGGATCTGAATTTCCGTTTATGGAAAGATACCGTCAACCTTTATGCACGCGGCTACATCACGAATACATTGCCCTCTTTCTATATGCGTCATTATCACTCCAACCACTTCTATTGGGACAATGACAATATGGATAAAGAGTTCCGTACCCGTGTCGAAGGCGAGCTGAACATTGACCGCTGGAGAACCAACCTGCGGGCCGGTGTAGAAAACATAAAGAACTACACCTACTTCAATCAGCATGCATTACCTGCCCAAAACAGTGGCAACATCCAGGTGATTGATGCTACACTGAAACAGGACTTCAAACTTGGTATTTTCCATCTGGACAATGAAGTCACCTGGCAGAAATCGAGTAACGAGACAGTCCTGCCGTTACCGCAACTTTCTCTTTACCACAACTTCTATCTGCTGACCAAGATTGCCAAGAAAGTCTTGACTGTTCAACTGGGAGCCGACGTACGCTACTTCACCGAATACCATGCACCTGCATACACCCCGGCTATCCAGCAGTTCACCCTTCAGGCAGCCGATGATCAGGTGAAAATTGGTGGTTACCCGATAGTCAATGTCTATGCCAATCTGCAGTTGAAGCGTACACGTATCTTCGTCATGATGTATCACGTCAACGCTGGTATGGGCAACCGCAACTATTTCCTTGTTCCGCACCACCCCATCAACCCCCGTCTGCTGAAACTGGGTGTATCGTGGAACTTCTATGATTAATTTATCAAAGAGAGAGCTAGAAACCCATCCATGAACAAGAAGAAATTACTGAAATATCTTGTACTCGGAATCGTTGCAACGCTGATTGCCACGTTTCTTCTTCCTTCGAAAGAAAAACAAGTCACCCATCCCCGCGACTATCATGAGATAGCAGGCGAAGGCACCATCCATGTGGCAACCGAATACAATTCCATCAGTTTCTTTGTTAACGGCGATACATTATCCGGATTCCACTACGAACTGATTGAAGCATTCGCACGCGACCACAGCCTGAAAACAGTCATCACTCCTGAAATGAGTTTTGAAAAACGGCTGCAAGGACTGGCCGAAGGGAAGTTTGACGTGATAGCTTACGACGTCCTTGCCACCAGCGAACTGAAGGACTCGCTCTTGCTCACCCATCCGATTGCGCTGAACAAAGAAGTGCTGGTACAACGCAAGCCACATACTTCGCAAGACTCAGCCTTGTTCATCAAAAATCAACTGGAACTGGCCGGAAAGACACTGCACGTAGTCAAAGACGCTCCTTCGATTCTGCGCATCCGCAACCTGAGCCATGAGATAGCCGACACAATCTATATAAAAGAAATAGAGAAATACGGACCTGAGCAACTGATAGCAATGGTAGCACACGGTGACATTGATTATGCCGTATGCAACGAAAGCATAGCCCGCATGGCTATCGACAGCCTGCCTCAAATTGATATTTCTACCGACATCAGTTTTACGCAGTTCTATTCCTGGGCAGTCAGCAAACAGTCGCCAGCCCTGCTGGACAGTCTCAACACCTGGCTCGATACTTTCAAGAAGACCCAGACATACAAGAAGCTATATCAGAAATATTATTTGAAGCCTTAGGAAAATCAACCTAAGACTTCAATTTCTTTCAGCCATGCACTGGAAGAGGCATCGCTTGGCATCCTCCAATCGCCACGAGGGCTGATGGCAATACTTCCCACCTTCGGACCATCAGGCAGACAAGAACGCTTGAACTGCTGGTTAAAGAAGCGACGGAAGAAAGTCGACAACCACTTCTTGATGGTTTCGTCATCGTAAACGCCCTTAAAGGTGCGTGTCGCCAACAGATATATCTTGGAAGGACGGAAACCGCAACGCAGGAAATAATAAAGGAAAAAGTCATGCAATTCGTAAGGGCCTACCAAGTCTTCGGTAATCTGCTTGATGTTACCGGCTTCGTCGGCAGGAATCAGCTCCGGACTGATGGGTGTATCTACAATATCGAGCAGAGTTGCACGCGATGTTTCGTCCATACCATTCTCTGCTACCCACTTCACCAGATGTTTTACCAATGTTTTGGGAACACTTCCGTTGACCCCATACATGGACATGTGGTCTCCATTGTAAGTAGCCCATCCCAAAGCCAGCTCCGACAAATCGCCTGTACCGATCACCAGTCCGGAAGTCTGGTTGGCGATATCCATCAGTATCTGAGTACGTTCACGGGCCTGCGAATTTTCATATACCACATCGTGCACGTTTATGTCATGGTCTATATCCTTGAAATGCTGAATGCAAGCTTCCTTAATGCTTACCTCGCGTACTGTAACTCCCAACGAATTCATCAGTTCTACCGCATTGGTATGTGTACGGTCGGTAGTACCAAATCCAGGCATAGTCACACCTACAATCCCTTTGCGCGACCATCCCAGTTTATCGAAAGTCCTTACGCACACCAATAAGGCCAATGTAGAGTCCAATCCGCCCGAAATGCCCACAACGGCACTTTTAGCATGAGTGTGTTGCAGCCTCTGTGCAAGTCCCGAAGTCTGGATAGCAAAAATCTCCTCGCAACGTTCGTCCAGCGTAGATCCCTGCGGCACAAACGGATGAGCGTCAAACGTACGGGTCAGGTTCAGTTCCTTACTGTTCACATATTCCGTAGAGATACGCGACACGGGAGCATCAAGCGGCGTATACGAACGGCACGTTGCAAACGTTGTATTCACCCTACGCTCGGTTCGAAGATATTCTACATCAATCTCGCCGATAACAATCTGTTCTTCGAACGAGAAACGCTTGCTTGCCGCCAGCAAAGTGCCATTCTCATAAATCAACCCATTGCCGGCAAAAACAACATCGGTCGTAGACTCACCAAAACCGCACGAACTAAATACATATCCGGCAATGCAACGGGCCGACTGCTGACTGATGAGCGAACGAAGATAAGCATGTTTACCTATCGCTTCCGTATCGGCCGACATATTGAACACAATTTCGGCTCCCTGCAAAGCCAACATAGAACTCGGTGGAACGGGGGCCCACAGATCCTCACAGATTTCTATGCCGAAAGTCGTATCAGAAGTTTCGAACAACAGATTCTTTCCTAAGGGAGCCACCTGGCCGCATAAGCGAACAGAGTCGTCCTTTATCTCACAAGCCGAAGTAAACCAGCGCTTCTCGTAAAACTCTTTATAATTGGGTAAATATGTCTTAGGCACTACGCCCAGCACTTTTCCTTTCTGAATAACTACTGCCGCATTCAGTAACGAGCCATTCAGAGCAACAGGCATCCCGACAATCGAAATAATGTCAAGCTGGCGTGTATTGTTTACAATCTGAATCAAACCCATTTCAGCTTCTTCTATCAGAAGTTGCTGGGCAAACAGGTCACCACAAGTATACCCTGTGATACTCAGTTCCGGAAAAGTGATAATCTGAACACCTTTTCCTTCGGCAATGATAATTTGCTTTTCTATCTGTCCTGCATTAAACTTACAGTCTGCCACCTTGACACAAGGAATGGCAGCCGCCACTTTTACATATCCGTAATTCATATTCTATATAGTTATAATGAATATCTGCTACCCTTCCAGCCCCAAACGGCGAACTGATTGCCCAAAGTCCAATGTCCTCACTGAGCATTTACCGAAATTTGCAGATAACCACATTATTATATTATAAAATGCAAAAATAGAGATAAACTTTGTTTTTTCACCAAAATCTTTTGGATATTTCCAGGAAGTGACTATCTTTGCAAAAGAATTAAAAATGTAATCATTACAAGTTTGAAGATTTTAATGGAGAGTATAAATGTCATAGAACGTCTGCAAGTGCATAACATTAAACCATCAGTTCAACGTATTGCTATTATGAAATACCTGATGGAACATTGCACACATCCTACAGTAGACGACATCTATACAGCACTCTCTCCGGAAATTCCGACCTTGTCGAAGACCACTGTATACAACACATTGAAGCTGTTGAGCGAACAAGGTGCTGCTCTGACCTTGACGATAGATGAGCGGAATACATGCTATGATGCCGATACGGCTCCTCATGCTCATTTTCTGTGCAAACGGTGTGGGAAGATTTACGATTTGGGTACACAAATAGCCAACCAACCAACAGAAGAAATGAATGTAGAAGGACATAGCGTGCACGAGATGCACTATTATTTCAAAGGTATTTGCAAACATTGTATTGAAGAACAAGAAACAAACAAGAGATAACTAAAGTAATTTCAACTAATTAATTTAAAATCTGAGAAAAATGAAAAAGTTTAGATGCACAGTCTGCGGTTACGTATATGAAGGAGACGCAGCTCCCGAGAAATGCCCTTTGTGTAAAGCACCTGCAAGCAAGTTTGTAGAAGTAGAAGAAGCTGTAGCTGGCGGTCCTTTGACATTCGCTGACGAACATGTTATCGGTGTAGCCAAAGGTTGCGACGACGAAATGATCAAGGACTTGAACAACCACTTCATGGGCGAATGTACAGAAGTTGGTATGTACTTGGCTATGAGCCGTCAGGCTGACCGCGAAGGCTATCCTGAAGTAGCTGAAGCTTTCAAGCGTTATGCTTGGGAAGAAGCTGAACATGCAGCTAAATTCGCTGAATTGCTGGGCGACTGCGTATGGGACACCAAGACTAACCTTGAAAAGAGAATGAACGCTGAGTCTGGCGCTTGCGAAGACAAGAAGCGTATCGCTACTCGTGCTAAAGCACTGAATCTGGATGCTATCCACGATACAGTTCACGAAATGGCTAAGGACGAGGCTCGTCACGGTAAAGGTTTCGAAGGCCTGTACAACCGCTATTTCAAATAAATAGATATTAGTAGCCTAACTATCTGATAAATATCACTCAACGTGATAAACTATACTGGTTCCAACTCATAGGGCACATGCTCGGGTTGGAACCAGTTTTATTTTTGCTTCTCGGACAATACCCCCCAAAAAGATATTTTCATTTTTTATTCCACTTGGTTTAAATTATCTTTGCAACCGGAAAAATGATTGATTACAAACCATTAAAAAACTCTTATTTAAATGATCAAATTCTCGCGCGCCTTTTGGACAGCCAACGCCTCCGAGCTGTTTGAACGTATGGCCTACTATGCCATTTTTATCGTAATTACCCTTTATTTGTCCAACACACTTGGTTTCAACGACCTCGAAGCCAGTCTGATATCAGGTTTATTCTCGGGCGGACTTTATTTTCTGCCCATGTTTACCGGTGCCTTTGCCGACAAAATAGGTTACCGGAAAGCTATCCTGATAGCCTTCACCCTGCTGACTATCGGTTATCTGGGCTTGGGAATGCTCCCTTTGATGCTCGAATCATCGGGACTGGTAGTGTATGGTGAGAAAACCCAGTTTACGGGTATTGAGACCAGCAACCTGCGCATGCTCATCGTACCCATTATGATTATCCTCGTCGTAGGCGGCTCGTTCATCAAGTCCATCATTTCGGCTTCGGTAGCACGCGAAACGACTTCGGAAACCCGGGCACGCGGCTACTCCATCTTCTATATGATGGTCAACATCGGTGCCTTCACAGGAAAGTGTTTCGTCGATCCGCTCCGCTCGATCGTAGGCGATGAGGCTTATATCTATATCAACTTTCTGTCGGCCACCTTATGTTTCGTAGCGTTAGCCACCATCTTCCTGTTTTTCCACTCAACCAACACAAGTGGACAGGGCAAAAGCATGGCCGAAGTTTTCAAAGGATTGGGCAAAGTATTCACCAACGGGCGTCTGCTGCTCCTGATACTGATTGTTACCGGTTTCTGGATGATTCAGCATCAGATGTACGCCACCATGCCCAAGTATGTCATCCGTATGGCTGGCGAGACGGCTCGTCCGGGCTGGATAGCCAATGTCAATCCGTTTGTTGTTGTCTTGCTGGTCAACCTTGTCACCCGGCTGATGGCACGCCGCAAGGCTTTGACCTCGATGACCGTAGGCATGTTCCTCATTCCGCTGTCGGCACTGATTATGGCGGCAGGAAATCTCTTTAGCGGTGACATTATGGGCATGCATCCTATCACCGTCATGATGATTGCCGGTATTGCCGTACAGGCCATAGCAGAGTGCTTTATCTCGCCGCGCTATATGGAATTCTTTTCGCTACAGGCTCCTAAAGGAGAAGAAGGACTGTATCTGGGCTTCAGCCATCTGCACTCATTCCTGGCATCTGTGCTGGGCTTCGGTCTGTCGGGTATACTGCTTACAGCCTACTGCCCCGACCCTGCCCTGTTCGACACTACCGCAGAATGGGAGGCAGCATCGGCAAACGCACATTACATCTGGTATTGGTTCACCGGTATCGGTGCCATCTCGGCCATCGCTCTCATCATTTATGCCAAGATGACTCAGAAAACGACCAAGTAAGGTCTTATATAAAAACCTGGCAGGTTTTGTGTAAAAACGAGCCTGGTTTTGCACAAAAACAAGTCGGGTTTTACATAAAAACAAGTCAGGTTTTCATTGAAAACAAGCCTGGTTTTGTACGAAAACCTGGTTGGTTTTATACCCAAAACAAAGAGGGTGTGTCGTAATACGCGATTCACCCTCTTTTCTTTATCAGCGATAAGAGCGTAGTTAACTCTTTCAGGCAGCGATATTCTGAAGATAATCTCGATTATTTTGTTCCCAATAGCTTAAATGAGCGGTAATAAGGCCGTAAAGGTGTTTAATTGGCCAATTTATACCCTCTTTATTCATCTTGGTACACATCTTTTTTATATTGAAGGCGATGGCCAGGAAGGAAAAGTCCATAAGAACCTTGTCCTTCCCAAAATGACGGAAGCGCTTGTAGTTCATGTTGAATTTTATCTGTCCAAATACAGCTTCCGGCTCTATACACCTTTGCCCTCTGTATTTCAACCCTTCTTCGGAACAGAGAAGTTCCCGGGCTTTCTGTTTGTATATCCTGAGTCGGTGATTCAGTTCTATCGTCCTGTTTCCTTTAGCTTTAAAACACAGACATCTTAACGGACATCCTTCGCATCTGACAGCCCTATACCTGACATATTCGACTACATATCCGGATTCGGTTTTCGTATGCCTGGTACCTACCCTCTGCATCTTTTGCCCCATTGGACAGACGCAGTAATCCTGTTCTTCATTGTAGAAAAAGTTTTCGGCCTTAAAAGGATCCGGTTTAAATCTTGGCCGCTGCTCCATGTGGAAATAATTGTATTTGACGTATGCTTCCATCCCGTTTTCCGACATAAAGTGGTAATTCTCTTCTGATCCGTAACCGGAATCAGCAACCACCGTATGAGCCAACTGCCCGTATCTGTCGGCAAAGGACTTCAGAAAGGGAATCATCGTCAAGGTGTCAGTCGGATTCGGAAAAAGAGAATAATCGATAATGAATTGATTTTCCGTAGCAATCTGAAGATTATATCCGGGCTTTGTCTGACCGTTACGCATGGCATCCTCCTTCATTCTCATAAAGGTGGCTTCTTTGTCTGTCTTGGAATAAGAGTTACGATCCTGGAGATTGTCCAGATGGTTATTGTATTCCTGAAGCTTATCTCTATGTGCTTCCAGTTCTTTCAGCTGCTTGCGTTTCTTTTTCAGCGCAGATTTCTGCTCTTTCGTGGAAGGCTCTGCAGCCTGTTCAAGGACATTGCGTAATTCCCCAGCCATTTCTGTCAACATGGAAGGGGTAAACTCAATTCCATCGTTGTTTTCCGAAGCTTTTTCCTGAGCGATGACGTCATCTATTTGGCTTAACAAAACACTGATTTTCTTCATCAGGCGTTCACGATTATGTTCAACAGTCTTCCGCCATACAAAAGTATATTTGTTGGCCTTGGACTCAATCTTTGTTCCGTCAATATATTCCACATTCAGACTGATGAAACCTTTGGATGAAAGCAGAAGTACGGTTTGGGTAAACACTTCGTTAATCTCCTTCTTCACCCGATTACGGAAACGGTTGATAGTAATAAAGTCCGGTTTCTCATAACCGGCTAACCAAATGTAATGGATATCACGATGAAGAAGCCTTTCTATTTTCCGGCAGGAGTATATATTGTTCATATAGGCATACAAGATAACCTTTAGCATCATCTTGGGATGGTAAGGACTACGGCCGCATTCTTTATATAACTTCCTGAAACCTTCAAGATTCAGGCTTTCAACCAAAGCGTCAACCATGCGTACAGGATCGTTTTCGGCAATATCTTCATCGATTCTTTGCGGAAAAAGTACCGTTTGGTTGGGAGTGTATGGACGAAAATGTATCTTTGTCATATGTATAGATCTTTATGCTTAAAGATACAAAATCTTTAGGTAATAACAAAGCCCCAGCTTGTGAAAGTCGGGGCTTTGTGCTAAAAAAAAGAAGGTGTGCTTTTTGACACACCTTCTTCTGTTTTCTTGCATATTCCTTAGCTTGCGGATATGCTTTGTTTATGATACACCTTATTGTATTCGGGTATAGTTAAAGAAATCCACGTCGACATAACCACCAAGTTGTTTCGTCGCATAGTTGAAGATACCGAACTTGGTACCCATGAAGAATCTGCGATAATCAAATATCATCTTGAAGTCCGTACCTATCTTCTTCCAGTTCTTATTGTCAAGGCTGTAATAGAAAGCAGCGATGTCTTTGTGGACACGGAAGTCAGCATCGATACGCAGATAAATCTTATCCTGCTTCAACTCTACACGTTCTTTTTCTTCAGCATCTACTCCCAAGACAGCTTTATCAGAGTCGCGCAACTTCACTACGGCGGTAGACATGGTCAGATAACGCTTATTTCCTTCTGCAATAATGGACAGCAGACCGGAATCGCCATTAAAGGCCGAGAATCCGGAAATGTCGCCATCCTTCATGTGCGAAATGTCCAATGCAACAACTCCGCTACATTGCGGACCTTCCATACGTTGTGTCAGCGTGTTGGGAGCTAGGAAGATGTTATCGACCACCCTTGACGTCTTCAAACGCAAGAATCCCGAGCGGTCTGTCAGCGACCAGGCTTCATTCACCGGATTGTGGTTCCATTGCCAATGAATGTCCAGCTTATCGGCATCGAACGAATCGCTTACCACCAACGGAATGGTAGGACAACCCTGTACAGGCTTCTTCATCGTCAAAGGTACACGTCCGTTTTCATCGCCCAGCATCGGCCAACCGTCAATCCAACGGCAAGGCATCAGGGTAAGTACACGTCCTACTCCGCCTCTGTCTTGGAAGATAACCCCGTACCAGTTACCCTTACTGTCGTCGACAATCGTTCCTTGGCCTACGTAGGGGAAGCCACCGAAATCGCTCTCCAGGATAACTTTCTTTTCATACGGTCCTGCAATGTTGTCGGCACGGTAGCATACCTGACGACGTTTCCCGCCCTGGGGCCAGGAAATCATCAGCAGATAGTACTTGCCATCATGCTTGATGAAACGGCTACCTTCGAGCAAACCGTTTTCGCTTGCATCGCGTTCGAACACCTTGATAGGCTTACTGCCAGGCATTACGTCTGACAAGTCGGGTTTCAACTCGCGCATCTCGCCTGTTCCGTAGAACACGTATACCTTGTCATCGTCATCGAAGAAGAGCGAAGCATCGTGAAAATGCGGTGTGCGCGCAGCCAGTGTCCAACCCTTTTTCGGATCGGTTGTTGTGTATACATACCCTCTGTAAGGCTGGTCGTTGGGCGAGAAATACAGATAGAACTTTCCCTTATGGTAACGGATAGAGGTTGCCCACTGTCCGCGTCCGTAAGCCGTACCTTCTTTCAGGTCGTAGCGCGGAGTGTCCGTCAGCTTGTCGAATACATAACTGGCTATCTCCCAATTGACCAAATCCTTCGAGTGCATGACCGGCGCGCCGGGCATCAGGTGCATGGTTGTACTGACCAGATAGAAATCGTCACCTACACGGATTACATCCGGGTCGGGCACATCGGCCCACATCATGGGATTGACAAACTTCGTGGTGTCCGCAGGTGCTTGCAATGCCTGAAGCTGTGCTCCGTAACTTCCAAGCGAAGACAGGAGCATTAATGAAACTATAATTTTCTTCATCGTATATTGTTTTATTCGGGTTTCACAGTAGTTTAAATCAGGTTTATCCGTACTAAGCTGTCGGTTTAATGCGACCGACTAAACCGACAGTTTGTTTTCAGGTACAGCAATTGCTTACGGACGAATATCATTGGTCAGTGTAGCATACAGTCCAATCAGGCTGCCGGTAAATCCGCCTGCTACATTTGTCGAAAGAATATCGCCCGAAACGGTTCCGCCCAGATTGGTGTATTCGCCACCTTCGACAGCATAGTTGAAACGATAATCGTTACCATCGGCCACTACCTGCAAGGAAACAGGAGCCTCCACGTCGATTTTCGTACTTGCTACAATCGTAGTCTGGCCTTTAGCTGTCTTTGCCAATACGAGCAGATAGTCCTTATCCTTCTTGGTCACACCAAATACATAGTTGAAACGTTCGTTCTGATAGCAAGTCAGTCCGGCCAGTTCGTTTTCGGCTTTAGGCTTGAACTTCAGTGTTGTTGAAGCCGAGAAGCTGCTGTGCTGCTGACGATAGAACAAGGTAGAAGTCGGTTTTACCTCTTTAATATTGGTTGCAAACGGAGTAATCTGCAGACCTCCTTTCTTGGCGATAGAAATGAACTTCTCACGAGGACCACGCAGACCTATCCAACGCAGGTCCAGACTGTCTGAAGCAAAACTGTCTTCGAACTTGAAGTTACCGTTCGGGAAGAAACCGTCTTTGCCAGCCTTATATTCAACACCTTTCGGCAGTTTCAGCTTGCACTCCAAAGGAATCAGACCATTCTCGAATACGGGGAAGTCGCCGCTCCAGTCTACAGGTAGGATGAATGTCTCACGACCAGCGTTCACCATGTCCTTTTCATTAGGACGAATAGCCAGGAACACACCGTAATACTTTCCGTCCGG
This sequence comes from Bacteroides ndongoniae, assembly GCF_900108345.1. GTDB lineage: Bacteria > Bacteroidota > Bacteroidia > Bacteroidales > Bacteroidaceae > Bacteroides > Bacteroides ndongoniae. Next base: position 990,039 of record NZ_FNVV01000014.1, read on the forward strand.
ACCTTCTACCAAGTCGGCATGTCCAGCCCAGTCTACCTTGTTGGCACGATTCTGCGGGAAATAACGTTGGGTCAGGATGGGATTGGAAGGAGCGGGCGTATAAGGACCTTTCGGGTCGTCTGCCACAAAAATCACTTCACTGTGCCAACCACCTGTACCGCCTTCGGCACACATCAGGTAGTAACGTCCGTCCTTTTTATAAATGTGCGGACCTTCAATCCAGATGGGTTTCTTCTTGATGTCTACACCACCATCGACAATGATTTTATCCGTACCCGGAATCACACGGTCGTTCTCGACATCATAATCCCAAATCTTAATGACACGGTGTCCTTCGTATTGTTCTTTTCCTCTGTCCGGTGCATCATTGTGTACCAGGTAAGCCTTTCCATTATCATCAAAAAACAAGGAAGGGTCAATACCGCCGAACTGCAACTTGATAGGATCACTCCAGCCTTTCATCGGGTCTTGTGTCTTCACAACCATGTTGCCAAAGCCACCCGAGAACTGAGTAGTAATCATGTAGAAAGTATCATTATTCTTATTATAAGATATAGCCGGAGCATATACTCCTGCACTGATGCCGCAGTCTTCCACCTTCAACTGAGACTCACGGTCGAGCACGTGGCCAATCTGCTTCCAGTTCACCAGGTCGGTCGAATGGAAAATAGGCACACCCGGAAACATGGCAAAGGATGAATTGACCAGATAATAATCGCCTCCCTTGCGCGTAATGCTTGGGTCGGGATAGCATCCCTGCAAAATCGGATTATAGAATTCACCCGGCTGCAACGGATTTTCCTTATAGATTTTGTCATCGCCCTGATAGACGAAGTTGGTAAATACCGGCGCGTTTTTCGGCGCTTTCTCTTTGGCCTCAACCGAAACTCCCGAAGCCAAGAACAGGCAGGTAAGCACCGCCATGGTCTTCCGGTTGCACAACCATTCAAAATTAAATTTGGATGTTTTCATGTGATTAAATTGATTAATGAATATATCGCTTTTCTTAAATTTCTCCTTCAAAGATAAACGTTCTGTTCTATACCGGCAGCATAATTTTGTTACAGAAACTTTCGTTTATATATCATCATTAAAAAAAGTTCCGGATGTAACACCAACGAAAGAAAATGTTACGTGAGTGTAAGTAATCAGGCAAAAAAATACCATCTTTGATGTCACGTTTGGCTTTTCTGTTCGTCTTACCAATGAAAAATGGAACTAAAACAATTTAAAATAGCCGTACTTCCGCTTCGCAGCAAGTTGCTGAACTATGCCCGAAGACTGACCGATGACCCGGATGATGCCGAAGATGCCGTGCAGGAAACCATGCTCAGACTATGGAACCGCCGAACAGAACTGGAGCAATACCGCAGCATCGAAGCCTTCGCCATGACATTGGTTCACAACCTGTGCATGGACCTCTGGCGAACCCGGCGAAACGAATACGTTTCGCTGGACAATGTGTCCAACAGCACATCCGAAGCAACTCCGGAACAGCTACTGGAGATAAAAGACGAAATAAAGCTGATGCGTACCATCATACAATCGCTGCCACCCCTGCAACGTACCATCATGCAGATGAAAGACATCGAAGAGTATGAAACTGACGAAATAGCAGAAATAACCGGATGCTCGGCCGAAGCCATACGGAGCAATCTGTCGAGAGCCCGCAAAAAAGTGAGAGATACATATCTGCAAACCATACAAGCAAGAAAAAGGAGAAACGAACAATGAAAATTAACGAGTTACTAAACAAATACTTCGACGGCGAAACATCCTGCGAAGAAGAACGCGAGCTGCGACGCTTCTTTGCCGAGGAAGAAGTGCCGGAAGAACTGCAAGTCTACCGTCCCCTGTTCGCTTGTCTGGACCAGGAAGCACAAAAGTTCCGCCTTGAACAATCAGAGACAGAGAAGAAGAAGACCGCCCCCGTGCAATCTTATTCGCTCAAACGGCGTCGCTGGCTTTACTTCTTGGGTGGTGCCGCCGCCTCAATAGCCTTGTTCATAGGCAGCATGCAACTGTTTCCGGTGCCCAATGCTTCTGAAAACTACGTCATCATCAACGGAAAGCGTTATACGGACGAAGCACTTATAAAGGAAAAAGCCATGGAAGCCTTGCAGAACGTACACTTCACCGACGAAGAAATCAATGATTTGTTGTTTCAATTCTAATCATACAAAGCCATGAAACGATTACTATATAAATATGTATTGCTCCTGTCCCTCGGGTTATGCCTCTCATCCTACAGGCTACAGGCTCAGGAAGGACTTCAGATTTCGACCCTATTCGAAAAATACGGCGACCGACAGAACGTCACCATGGTCGAACTGAACGGCAAGATACTGAAGTCTTACAAAATGTCCAAATACCGGAGTCTTGTCTTCAAAGACGTTACTCCCTATCTGGCAGAAATCCAGAAATGCCTGAAGCATGACAAGGAACAGCCCGGACAGGTCAATAAGACCCAGGAAGTAATGGAAGACGGAATACTGCGCAGTGCCTACTACCAGCTGCATCCTTCGGACGGCAAACAACGGTACATCATCTTCAAACTGGGCAAGAAAACCACAGCCACCTTAGTCTACATCGAAGGTAGCCTCAACGAAGAAGAGCTGATGAATATGCTATATAAAGAACAATAAAACCAAAAACATAAGAAAACAATATGAAGACAAAGAATGTAATTTTTGCCTGCCTGCTCTCCATGGCGGCAAGCTATGCCACAGCACAACAAACCGCCCCCTCACAGCGTGCCACCATCACTACCGAGGGCGACTCCATCATCATCCGCAAAGGAAGCGGCAACATGCGTATCCGTGTATATGAAGAACAGCCCACCGACGGAGAATCAAAAGAAGTGGAAATATACGAAGGTGTCTATCTGGAACGTGTAGAATCGGACAAACGCACTTTCCTCGACGCCTTGCCCTTCATCCCCCAAAAGAAGAAAGACAATGCCTATAAACCGCATAATTCCGGTATCTTCATCGGATACAGCAGAATGAGCAACGACTTCCTCTCTTTTGACAACAGTGCAAAAGCCGACCTGAACCTGTCCCGTTCGTGGGAATTCGGATTTAATGTCATCTCCCTGTACCACAACTTCAAGAAGAATCCTCATTGGGGACTGAACTTTGGCGTCAATTGGGGCTACCGCTCATTCAGTTTCGACGGCAACCGTGCCCTGCTCAAAGCCGACGGACAGAGCTATTTTGCTGAAGGCGACGAAGAAAACAGCTACAGCAGCAGCCGGCTCCGCCATTTCTTCTTCCGTATTCCTATCACATTGGAGTGGCAACAAAGGCTGGGAAGAAGCAACAAACTTTTCTTCAACATAGGTCCGGAGTTTGAAATCCGCCACGGCGTAAAATCGTTCACCCACATCAACGGCGGAAAAAAGCAAAGAATGGGCAAAGACATGTATGTCAATCCTGTAGGTGTCAATCTGCTGGCACAAGCCGGATATGGCGACTTCGGTCTGTACTTGCGCTATTCTACTACCAGTCTGTTCCAAAAGGATAAAGGTCCCGAAATGTCTCCCTACTCCTTCGGTATTGCCTGGTACTGGTAAAAACGAGTACACCCCATATCACACACAACGGGCACGGAACCCGGAAAGACTGCATACATACTTTATTCGCATGCAACCTTTCCGGGATTTCCGTGCCCGAAGGAATGAAGATTATTTGCAAATGTAATGCTATTTATTTCCTGTCTCTTTAGAAACGTATACCCAGTGTCAGCAATGCCTGGCTGCGGTCGTTGGTAACTTTGGTTGCCTGAAGCGCGCCCAGATCGTCGACAAACGGATAAAACTTCGACTGATACGTATGATATTTGTAAGCCAGGTCTGCATAGACTCTGGAGCCACGATAGCCGATACCTATTGTAAACGTATTCATCGATTCGTTGTTGGCAAAGTCGGTATCGGTATTAATCGAATTGGTCGGCAGTGCCTTGATGGCATCGTCCTTGAAAGCCGCACTGCTGTAGTTGTAGCCCAAGCGGAGTGCAAATGCAGGTATAGGCTTATACTCGGCTCCCAGACGGAACGTACTTACCCCTTTCAGGCAAAGATCGGCCTCGCCGGTTTCCCATGCCATTTCTTCGGAAGACCCTGGATAGTAGAATTTCATCGAAGAGTAATCCTCGTATTCATATTCGGCTCCCAAGGCCAGCGAAGAGCCTACGGTATATCCCAGGCTGACATTGAACAGCCACGGGGTCTGAAGTTCGAAGTCACGGTCCATATCCCGTCCGCCCAATTCGCTGTACGTATCTACCGTTGTATGCGTCATCACCTCGCTGCCGTCTTCTGCCGGCAAAAACAGGTCAGAACTCAGCAAAGCACCAGTGGTATAAGTCAGCTTGTAGTATACGGGAGAGTGTATAGCCAGACCGACACGCAGAGGCGAGTCTTCTATCGGGCGGAAAATGGCACCCAGTTTCAGGTCTATTCCTGCTCCGTGAATGCGGTTGAAGCTTTCCAACGAATAGCCTTCTTCGTACTGTTTTCCGTCTTCCCAAGTATACTGGTAGTTCTCGTCATAGAAAGAGTACTTGCTGTAGTCTACGGCATAAGCACCCAACGTCACACCGAAATAGAAACGGTCGTTGACATTGAACGATACATTGAAGTCGTATTCATCTACACCGCCCCGCTCGCGCGACAGGAACAAAGCGTCTGCTTCGCTGGGTATATAAGGTATATAGGTATTATAAGCTTCCGTTTCAGTGTCTTCAAACAGGAGGCCGCTTTGAAAGCCCATAGATCCCAGCCATCCGGCATAGTCGTTGCGATAGATGTCGCTCTTTCCGTAATCCAGATAGGAGGAATAGTCCTGATAGTACGCATAGGCTCCGTCAGTAGCCTGCATAGCCATCGAGGCTACTTGCGAAACGTAGTCACTGCCCACTTTGCCCAGCAGACCGCCCATCGTCATATTCTTGTAAAACGATTTGGACTTGTGGTAGTTAAAGCCGAAGTTGACATAGCGCAACGGTGTCAGATTGCCGATTTTGGTGGAAATGACAAATCCGGCATTGTCAAAGCTCCAGCGGTTTTTATTGGCTTCGAAGGTATTGCCTCCGAATTTGCTTTCCGAACCGGTAATGGAGTAGCCCATGGTCACCATCGCATCGTTGCTCCGATAGATACCTATACCTGCCGGGTTGGTGCTTATGGTGGAGATATCACCACCCAAAGCGCCCATGGCTCCTCCCATACCAACAAAACGGGCGGTACCGTTCAGGTCCTTCTGCGCAATGTTTACTGCATCGTATACGGTTTGTGCCTTTGCACCTGCCGAAGCCAATGCGGCAAGTGCTATTATCATCAGTTTCTTTTTCATACTTAACGTTCTTTTTTTTCGATACCAGATTCTTCTATATCATATGGGGTTGCTCCGTGCCCGATGCCAGTCACCGGACACGTTGCCACACCTTGCTGTCGTACGCTTATCTTCTGCGGCCTCCGCTGCTTGAACGGCTGCTACCACCGCCACCTCCCGAGAAACTACCCGATGAGCGGGTGCTGCCTCCTGTCGAGAAGCTGGACGAACGGGAACTGCTGGACGAACGTGTAGGAGCAGAATAAGAACGTTCGCTGCTGCGGTTGTAGTCGTTCGAATAGGTTCGCGTATTGCTCGAACTTGATCCACGGCTGTAGGTAGTAGAAGGACGGCTGGATGAAGTTCCGGTCGATATGCCACTACTGCGACGTACGCTTCCTGTGCTGCGGTTCACCGAACTGCTGCGTGTGCTGCTCGGACGTGTATAGGTAGAACGCCGGGTAGACGAACTGGAGCGAAGTGAAGACGAGCTGGAGCGAACCGAAGACGAGCTGGAACGTTCGGAAGACGAAGTACGGGTTCCTACGACACGGCGTGCCGATGTGCCCGACGTACTACGGCGTACCTGACTGGAAGTTCCGGCACTGCGGCGTACCGACTGTCCGCTATTGACCGTCGAACGGCGGGTTCCGTCCAAACTACGACGACTGCCCAAAGAAGCACGACTCGTTCCGTACGAACGGCGTTGCGTCAAAGCATTTCCCCAGTACGAAGAATGTCCCCAAGCCGGGTAATGATAGTGCGGGTATCCCCAGCCGCCATGCCAGCCGGCATACCAGCCACCATGCCAACCGCCATACCAGCCTCCCCAGCCGAAGCCCCAATGAGGACCGTACCAGCTGTTCCAGCCCCAGCCATAATAGGGATATCCCCACCAGCCATACGAGCTATAACGCCAGTCCCACCACAACGGATTACTGAAAGTGGGGAAAGCATAAGCATAAAAATCATCGACATATACGTTCCATTCCCACGAATTCAGGCCGTATACAATGTCCCAGTAATAAGGGCTGCTGATGCTGACGGCAAAACGCGGATTGCGGAAACGGATAATGCGCGTGGCATACTCGTATTCGTCGGCCGAACCGTCGAATCCGTTTACCCACTCACCGTCCAGTCCGTCGTCGGCTTTCTCGTCGATATAAAGCGTGTCGTTCTCCTGCGAGAATTCATAATCGTCGGCTTCGTAACGGCGGTTATACTCGTCCACGTCGCGGACATTGCCCTTACGGTCTCTAACTACTACTGTCGTATTGCCAGGCGAAACGACGGTTGTTGTAGGTGCATTGGTCTTCACCACTACCGTCTTCCGTTCGGGAGCTTTCGCCTCTTCTGCCTGCTCTTTCTTCTCCTCCTGCTTCTTGGAAGGCACATAGTACAGATCGTCATCTATACTTTGCGCTGCCAGCGTCCACGGAAGGCAAAAAGCCAAAAGCGATAAAAAAACAATCTTTTTCATATTCCGTCTATTTTTAGTTTTCATTTCTATCTATTTCTTCGCGTTACAAAGTTAATGCCGAAATCCACTACACACAGCAGTTTTTCCCCAAAGATTGATAGGGATTTCCCTAAACCGTCTGAAAGGTGAGGACAAACAATGAACAAAGACGAGATTTCAACTGCCCGACAACAAAAGGAAGAGCCATTACCCCTCCGTCCGGTTTAATGAAGGCTTCATTTTCTCTAGAAAGTAATCGACGGCGAGAAGCAAATCCTGTAGATTGTTCTTTACGACATCGTAAACAATGTCGCCGTCAATATCAAAATATCCATGCGCTATATGATTGCGAATCCCTATAACATCAATCCAAGGTATTTCCGGACGCTCGACAAGCAACTTTGACCGGGTAATGTCGTCTATACGTTTTATGCCTTCGCCTATAGCTTCAATAAGCATGCAACTTGCCGCAAGATTTTTCATTCCTTCCGCTGAAGAGTAATAGTCTTCCGGAGAATGGACTTCCTCGTTCCATTCCAAAAGTTGCAGAATCGCTTTCCTTATCTGGCAAAACATGCCGTATATGCGGCTATCTGATGACATATATTCCATCTCTTTCTATTTCATCAAGCAAAAAAGGATTGATATGCTTGTGCATTCTTACCACATCAACAGAACATTGCAGAAGATTACTGAGAAAACGCTTCAATGCTACCAACATATACGCTTTCGGCTCCATATCGACACATACGTCCACATCGCTACCTTCATGGTTCTCGCCACGCGATACCGACCCGAACAACCTTAACGACTTAACCCCGAAGTTGGTTCTTAGGTCATCGGCATGGGACACTATCAGAGATATGTATTCTTCCCTTGTTTTCATTTCCTTGCTTTTACTGAGCTGTACAGTCACAAAGGTAATAAAATGTTTCAAACAGACAAAATCTGCACAAACTTTTAGCCATGCACATCAAATCGGCAAAAGAAGTTCGGCATTAGAAAAAATGCACTACCTTTGCCTCAAGTTTAACAAAACATCTCATTCCCTATGAAATATTTAGAATTTATCTTCCATACCGAACCATGCATGGAGGTAGTCAACGATGTCCTCTCCGCCGTATTGGGCGAAGTCGGCTTCGAAAGTTTTGTAGAACAGGAGGGCGGCATAGCTGCCTACATACAGACCGCCCTGTACGACGAAGAAGCCCTGAAGTCGGCACTGGACAGTTTTCCGCTGGCCGACACTACCCTTACCTATACTTATAAGGAAGCAGAAGACAAGGACTGGAACGAAGAATGGGAAAAGAACTTCTTCCAACCCATCGTCATCGGCAACCGTTGCGTCATCCACAGCACCTTCCACCACGATGTACCTCAGGCAGAATACGACATTGTCATCAATCCGCAAATGGCCTTCGGAACAGGACACCACGAAACCACCAGCCTCATCATAGGCGAACTGCTGGAAGCCGACCTTCAAGGCAAAGCGCTGCTCGACATGGGATGCGGCACGTCGATACTTGCCATTCTGGCGCGGATGCGTGGCGCCGCTCCCTGTACGGCCATCGACATTGACGAATGGTGTGTGCGCAATTCGCTCGAAAACATCGAGCTGAACCACGTTGATAGTATCAGCGTATTCCAGGGCGACGCATCCATCCTGCCCGACAAGGGCCCGTTCGATGTGGTGATAGCCAACATCAACCGTAACATCCTGCTGAACGACATGAAGCACTATGTGGCGCGCATGAATCCAGGCGCCCACCTCTTTATGAGCGGTTTCTATACGGACGACATTCCTGCCATCCGCGAAGAGGCCGAACGCAACGGACTCCGCTTCGTTCATCACAAAGAGAAAAACCGCTGGGCAGCCGTACAATTTGAGAAGTGACAGAACAGGACATTGAACCTGCCCTGCCCCAAAGCAAGAGTTCCCCTCCGTTTCCACTAATGGTTACGCCCGTTCCCTAAGGAGGTTACGGCCGTAACCTAAAGAGGGAACGACAGTTCCCCAAGGAGGAAACGGCCGTTTCCTAACATGGGAACAGAAGGAAACTATAACACTTTATATTCCAACCACTTATATTATTATCCCCAACAAGCAGCAAGAACAGAGCAATGACAAAAGCACTGATTTGTATTTTTCTTGGCGGAGGCACGGGAAGCGTACTCCGCTACTGCGTGCAACTGGCCTTGCACGAACGCATTGTGCCCTACAACTTTCCCTGGGCCACCTTCACCGTCAACATCGTAGGCAGTTTCCTGATAGGCATGTTTTATGCTCTTTCCGCCCGTTTCAACCTGGCTACCGACATACGGCTTCTGCTCACCACCGGACTTTGCGGTGGCTTCACCACCTTTTCGACCTTCAGCAACGACAGTCTGATCTTGTTGAAACAAGGATTGCACGGCCTGTTTCTGCTGTACATCGTACTGAGCGTAGCACTGGGAGTAGCCGCAGCCATGCTGGGAGGTGCGCTTATCAGCAACTATACCCGCTGACAGCATCCCCCTCCAGAAGCCTCTGGGAAGGCCTGAGGAGGGGTATCGAAAAAATATTTCGAAAAAAATCGCTCCAGCTATTGCAGATTTAAAATAAATGCGTACCTTTGCAACCGCAAAACAGAAAAAACGGGTAAGTCCTATACGGCCAGCTCCCTTCGAATCCTCCAGGGCTTGATCGCAGCAAAGGTAGTTGGTTGTAGCGGCGCGATATAGCAAGCTTACCCACCCGCCTCTTTAGCTCAGTTGGCCAGAGCACGTGATTTGTAATCTCGGGGTCGTTGGTTCGAATCCGACAAGAGGCTCAGAAAAAGCGGAAGATGTCACCGAACATTCTCCGCTTTTTTCGTATATCCCCGCCCCATCCCCTAATTTATTAAAAATCTACAGCCTGCATGCCACTGTATCCAACTATATTTGTAACTTTGCAAAGTTATTTTTCCATAACGGAGGCTGGCGGCAACGGCGACCTCTTCTTTACATTTTAATGACATCAATGGCAGAAAACAAAGGTTACATGCAACGATATGCAATGCTATTCGGCACCTACATGGGTGTATTCTGGATACTGAAGTTCATACTCTTTCCCCTGGGGCTGAAATACAACCTGCCCTTTCTATCTTTCCTCTTCATGGGCCTTACGCTGTGCGTACCCTTCATGGGCTATTACTACCTGAGAATATACCGTAACCAGGTATGCGGAGGAGCCATCAACTTCTTGCCAGCATGGCTGTTCACGGTCTCCATGTATATATTCTCGGCCCTGCTGACTGCCGTAGCACACTACATATACTTCCGCTACATCGACCACGGCTTCATACTCGACACCTACGAAAATCTGCTGAGCAGCCTGTCCGCCAGCAACGTGCCCGGTATAGAGGCTTACCTGAAACAGCTGAACGAAGCCCTCGACGCCATACGTGCCTTGAGTCCGATAGACATCACCTTCCAGCTGATGTCGCAAAACGTCTTCTACTGCTCGCTGCTGGCATTACCCACAGCCCTGTTTGCCATGAGAAGACGGAAAGACGAAGTGGCCGGATAGCCCGGAGTGGAAAAAAGAAAAAAGCATGTTTACAACATTCATCATATAATAAAACTAAATCGTACACAAATGGATATTTCTGTTGTAGTCCCCTTATATAACGAAGAAGAATCCCTGCCCGAACTCTTCGCTTGGATCAAACGGGTAATGGAAGCCAACGGATTCACTTACGAAGTAATCTTCGTGAACGACGGAAGCACCGACCGCTCCTGGCAAGTCATCGAACAGCTGAAAACACAATCGGACGCAGTGCGGGGCATAAAGTTCCGCCGGAACTACGGTAAATCGCCGGCTTTGTACTGTGGCTTTGCACAGGCACAGGGTGACGTCGTCATCACCATGGATGCCGACCTGCAAGACAGCCCCGATGAAATACCTGAACTGTACCGCATGATTACGCAGGAAGGCTACGACCTTGTATCGGGCTGGAAAAAGAAACGCTACGACCCGTTGTCGAAAACCATTCCTACCAAGCTGTTCAACGCCACCGCACGCAAAGTGTCGGGCATCAAGAACCTGCACGACTTCAACTGCGGACTGAAAGCCTATCGCAAGGATGTCATCAAGAACATCGAAGTCTACGGCGAAATGCACCGCTACATCCCCTACCTGGCCAAGAACGCCGGCTTTGCCAAAATCGGCGAGAAGGTTGTACACCACCAGGCACGCAAGTACGGCAAGACCAAATTCGGCCTGAACCGCTTTGTCAACGGCTATCTGGACCTCATCTCCCTCTGGTTCCTCTCCACCTTCGGAGTAAAGCCCATGCACTTCTTCGGCCTGCTGGGCTCGCTGATGTTTGTACTCGGCTTTATAGCCGTCATCATCGTAGGAGCCAGCAAGTTGTATAATATGCACAACGGCATGCCCTACCGTCTGGTGACCGATTCGCCTTACTTCTTCCTGGCGCTGACCTCCATGATTATCGGTACCCAGCTGTTTGTAGCAGGCTTCCTGGGCGAACTGATTTCGCGTAATGCACCCGAACGTAACAAATACCAAATAGAGAAAACCATCTGACAATGAAAAAACTCGTCCAATTAATCATACTTTGCGCCATCCTGCTTCCTGCAGCCGGCAGCATCCTTTCCTGCTCGGAAGAGGCCGACTGCTCGCAAGCTGCACGCGGCATGCTGAACTGCAACCTCTACACCATCCTGGCAGAAACCAACATAGTAGAGAAAGATACACTCGACTCGCTGACCATCACTGCATACGGAACCGATTCCGTCATCGTAAACAACCAAAAGGAAGTGAAGGATCTGACTTTGCCCCTGCGCTATACCGAAGACTCGACGGTACTGATCTTCCGCTACAACGAAAAGCAGACCGATACTGTTGTCTTCAGGCACACCAACACCCCTTACTTCCTCTCAATGGATTGCGGCTACCAGATGCAACAATCCGTCACAGGTTGCACATACAGCCGGCACGTGCTCGACTCTATTTATATCTCAAACCCCGAAGCCAGCATCTATGGTACAGAAAATATTAAATTATTCTATTAGTCTGCTGCTTTGCCTGCTATGCTCGCTGCCTGTCGGTGCGCAAAACAGTAATCCGCCTGCCGCCGCTGCTCAGAAACTGCCAAAGAAAGAGCAGAAGGACGCCAAGGAAGGACCGCAATATCCGTTGTACAACGGCGTTTCGGTAGGTGTCGACTTGTGGGGACTGGGCAGTAAAGCCCTGGGAGGAAATACCCTCAGCACAGAAGTCGTAGTAGACGTAGACCTGAAGCACCGCTTCTTCCCCACCGTAGAACTTGGCTATGCAAGCAACAACGAAGAAGGCGACCTGGGCATCCGCTACAAGACGCAAGCCCCCTATGTCCGTATCGGTATAGACTATAACGCACTCTACAAGAAACAGCACGGGCATCTGTTTACGGTAGGAGTGCGCTACGGAATGACCAACTTCAAATACGACATCGAAGCACTGGGACTGGAAGACCCCATTTACGGCGGAGGAGTAGGCAATCCTAACCTGACCGACGACATCTGGGGCGGAAGTCTCCCGTACAATCATACCGGCATGAAAGGAAGCATGCAATGGCTCGAAATATGCCTGGGCATCAGAGCCAACATCTGGAAAAATGTGTCGATGGGATGGTCGGTACGTATGAAGTACAAGCTGTCGGCCACCACCGGACAATACGGCGATCCGTCGTACGTCCCCGGCTTCGGCAAATACGGGTCGAACACCATGGGAGTGATATACACAATCACTTACAAACTGCCTTTCTAAGCAAAGGCTGAGCCCATGTGCTGCACCAGCGGCAACCTCTTCTATCTGATAATTATAATGAAACGATAAACAATGACTAACTTAGAAATCTGGCTGCTGGCGGCCGGTCTGGCAATGGATTGCTTTGCCGTGTCTATAGCCAGCGGCATCATTCTGAAGCGTACCCTGTGGCGCCCCATGTTGGTAATGGCATTCTTTTTCGGCTTCTTTCAGGCTATGATGCCTTTTCTGGGATGGATCGGTGCAAGTATGTTCAGCCACCTCATCGAAAGTATAGACCACTGGATTGCCTTTGCCATTCTGGCATTTCTAGGAGGCCGTATGGTACGCGAATCGTTTAAAGACGAAGAATGTAAAAACGAATACGACCCTACCAGCCTGAAAGTAGTATTGGCACTGGCCGTAGCAACCAGTATCGACGCACTGGCCGTCGGGGTGTCTTTCGCATTCCTGGGCATCAGAGGAATTACCGGAATACTCTACCCCATCGGCATTATCGGCTTCGTCTCGTTTGCCCTTTCGCTGATAGGACTGATATTTGGAATCCGCTTCGGATGCGGCCTTGCACGCAAACTAAGAGCTGAAATGTGGGGAGGAATCATCCTTATTGCCATCGGAAGCAAAATACTGATAGAACACCTGTTTTTAGGATAGACTTCGGAAGAACATCAAACGGAAAAGACAAATTATGGAAAAAAGAACGCAAAGAAACTTTTTATGGATTGCCCTACTGGTATTGGGAACCATCTGGATTCTGGCACGCCACAACCGTGTTGCCCCCTACCAGAAAGACAGCGGACAGATTTTCGGAACCATATACAACATCACCTATCAGTACGACCAGAACCTGCACGCTGAGATAGATGCCGAGCTGAAGCGTTTCGACGGATCACTGTCTCCCTTCAACGATACAGCTACCATCACACGCATCAACCGGAATGAAGACATCATGCCGGACACCTTCTTCACCAACGTGTTCCATAGAAGTATGGAAATATCCCGGGAAACCAACGGTGCTTTCGACATCACTGTTGCCCCGCTGGTCAATGCCTGGGGATTCGGCTTCAAAAAAGGACACTTCCCCGACTCACTGATGGTAGACAGTCTGCTCGACATCACGGGATATACGAAAGTCAGCCTGTCGGCCGAAGGAAAAATCGTCAAGCAAGACCCACGCATCATGCTGACGTGCAGTGCCGTAGCTAAAGGATATGCCGTAGACATCGTAGCACAACTGCTCGAAAAGAAAGGAATACAGAACTATATGGTAGACATCGGCGGTGAAGTGGTAGTACATGGCAACAACCCGCAGAATACTCCGTGGAGAATCGGTATCAACAAACCGATAGACGACTCACTGGCGATCAACCAGGAATTGCAGACAGTTCTGCAAATCAGCAATGCCGGTATAGCCACCTCGGGCAACTACCGCAACTTCTATTACAAAGACGGAAAGAAGTATGCACATACCATCGACCCGCGCACCGGTTATCCCGTACAGCACAGCATACTGTCAGCCACGGTCATAGCCCGCGACTGTATGAGTGCCGACGCCTACGCCACTGCCTTTATGGTAATGGGACTGGAAGAGGCCGAACGTTTTGCCAACGCCAACCCCGAAATTGACGCTTACTTCATCTACAGCGACAATGACGGGAAATTCAAGACGTTTTGCACCGAAGGTATGAAAAAGTATATCAAAGAATAATACTCCTCGTAAAAAGACACATTAATCTGGTATAATACAATGAAAAAGCTACTTTACTGCATGATAGCACTGCTCTGCGCCGCCTGCATGCCACAGAAGCCAGCCAAGGCGGAATCTGCTGAAATCGCCATGTTGGTAGGAACCTACACGGACGGAGGAAGCAAAGGTATTTACACTTTCCGCTTTAATCAGGAAACCGGTGTTTCTACGGCCCTCAACTCGTTCGAACTGCCCAATCCTTCCTACATGGCCGTATCGGAAGACGGACAGTTTGTCTATGCCGTCAGCGAAATGGACGGCAAACAAGCAGCTGTCAATGCATTGTCTTTCGACAAAACAACCGGAGAACTGCGCCTGCTGAACAGCGAACCTACCTTAAGCGCAGGTCCTTGCTATATATCTACCAACGGAAAGGAAGTGCTGACCGCCAACTATTCCGGTGGCACAATGGCTGTATTTCCCCTGCGTAGCAACGGAAGCGTAGAACCGGTCGACACCCTATTCGAAGGAATGGCCAACAATGCCGATCCGGAAAGACAGAACAGCCCGCACATGCACTGTGCCGTCTTCTCGCCTGACGGGAAATATATATTTGCCACCGACTTCAGTTCCGACCGCATCCTGCGCTTTGTCCTTCATCCGAAAGATATCGTTCCGCATCCCTCGGCCGAAGCTACAGAAGTGGCTCCCGGTTCAGGTCCGCGTCATCTGACGTTCAGCCCCAACGGAGAATATGCTTACCTTATTAATGAACTGTCGGGTAAAGTCATTGCCTACAGCTACAACGACGGTTGCCTGAAACAGATACAGACCATCACAGCCGACACACTGGCCGCCCGCGGAAGTGCAGACATCCACCTCAGTCCCGATGGCAAATATCTATATGCCTCCAACCGGCTGAAAGGTGACGGAATAGCCATCTATGCCGTCAACGAAGAAAACGGCATGCTGGCCAAAGTCGGATATCAGCTTACCGGCATTCATCCCCGTAACTTTAATATCACTCCCAACGGTAAGTACCTGTTGGTAGCTTGCCGCGACAGCCACGTGATACAGGTATACCGGCGAGATGAGACAACAGGATTATTGGAAAACATCAACAAAGATATAGCTATCAACAAACCCGTATGCATTCAGTTCGTACGTTAATCTTTCGTAAATAAGTGTCGTACAACAGCGGAGTTCATTATCTTTGTTATTTAAGATAGAAGTAGAACAAAACCAGGTCGAGCTGTAAATGCACCGCCACACCGGCTTTGCATTTCTATCTAAAGCAAATGAATAACTTATTATTAATATCCTTTTATGAAAAAAAGAATCATACAACTGGCAGGTCTTCTGCTACTCACAACCGGTACGTACGCCCAGACGGAAGTTACTGCCGGTGTGATGCGTGGTAAGGACTATGGAGTGACTTATCTGCTGCCGAAAACTGAAATTCAGCTTACCATTGTGGCAACCAAACATACATACACTCCGGGAGAATTTTGCAAATATGCCGAACAGTTTCTGAAACTGACAGGCATTTCTCCACTGTCAAGAGAATATTGGACACTGGACAAAATACAAACTTCCACTATCGGAGTACCGGACAAGGATAAAGTTTATTTCGTAAAGCTGAAAGACAAAACGGTTGCTCCTCTTATGGAACTGACCGAAGACGGCATTGTACGCTCCATCAATATGCCTTATAGCGGAAAGAAAGAAAAGAAACAAGTCTCTGCCCCACTCAATGCGGCATCCGAGACACTTGACCCGCGTACTTTCCTCACGCAGGAAATTCTTATGGCCAGCTCAAGTGCTAAAATGGCCGAACTGGTTGCACAGGAAATCTACAACATACGCGAAAGCAAAAACGCTCTGCTAAGAGGCGAGGCAGACAACATGCCCAAAGACGGAGAACAGCTTAAACTGATGCTCGACAACCTGAATCGTCAGGAAAAAGCCATGACGGAAATGTTTACCGGAAAAACGGTCGAGCAATCCCAAACATTCACCGTACGCATTACTCCCAAAGAAATGCAAAATGCAGTAATTTCACGCTTCTCTACACGTCTGGGAGTCGTAGACAGCAATAATCTGGCCGGCGAGCCTATATACATCAGCATCACCGACCTTAAAACAATCAACATTCCGCCAGTCGACGAGAAAGATCAAAAGAAGAAAATAGAAGGAGTGGCCTACAATGCACCCGGTAAAGCCAAAATAGAGATAAAATACAAACACCAGAAATTGTTTGAGGACGAACTTCCGGTGAGCCAATTTGGCACCACGGAATACCTTGCTCCTGTACTATTCAATAAGAACAGTGTTACCCAAGTGCTTTTCGACACTACAACGGGTGGCTTGCTGAAGGTAGACAGAGGCGAATAAAACCATCTTTATGCAACTGCATGATGTAAGTTGCAACACGCGAAGCATAATCCGCTTCGTTCGAGAAATGAACGGCCAGCAGTTCCACTATTTCATTAACGGTACGCTGGCCGTTTATTAATTGCCAAACGGCTGTCCCATGCTCTTCCAACGTTACATGTATATCCTGCGACAGCCCTTTAAACAACCAGAAACGACGCATCCATTCCTTCTTAAACCGAGGAAAGGCGAGCACAACGTACTCACCTTTCCATTCAGTTTTTACCTGTTCACTACGAACCGGAATGGCATTCAACAAACTAATTTTGTCTACTGTATCCGGCATATTACTTATTCCTTAATGTTAGGTTCTTCCAAGCCAAGGCCCTTCTTACGGTCGACTACCTTCAATACAAAACCAAGAATCAATGCGGCAACACCCAGACAGGCAAGCATTACAAGCGGCGCTGTATAATCATAAGAGACAGCTGCTTCTTCCGGTGTAATGACTCCATTCTGCAAATCGGCCACAAGCTGCGGATTGGTACGGTCGAGAACCTTTCCTATCAGAAGCGGGAAAAGCCACAAACCGATATTCTGAATCCAGAAGATAAGCGCATAGGCACTACCAATGATTTTAGCATCGACCAACTTAGGCACACTAGGCCACAAAGAAGCAGGAACCAACGAGAAACTTGCTCCGAGTACAAGAATGGTAAGATAAGCAATAATCACACCACCAATCGCATTATCCTTGAATTGCGGCAATACAAAAGCGAAAGTCAAATGACAGAAGATCAGCAGAATAGAACCAACCACAAGCATGGTTGCTGCTTTTCCTTTATGATCGACATAATTGCCCAATATAGGTGTAATACCTACTGCCAGCAACGGGAATACAGCAAAAACAGTCTCGGCGCTTTGACGCATATAACCCATATAACAGAAAGCAACCAATGCCACTGCTGCAACAACCAGTAATCCGTATTTCATACTGACACGCTTGGAGAAATTGCTGGCAAAAGCGGCAGCAGCCACAACCAGCATGATACAGTATTGAATTATGGTCACCGTATTAGTTGCCCAGAACGAATCGGCTGGCACATCAGTAAATATCAGGTTACATTGCAACATATTTACAGCATACTTCTGGAACGGGAAAATGGCAGAGTAATAAAGCACGCACAGCAATGCAACCAACCAGAATCCACCGCTTGTAAGAATCTTCTTCAAATCGGAAATCTTAAAGGGATCATCTTTTTCTTCTGCCTCGCCAGTCTGTGCGTCAAGCTTCTTATCCATAAAGAAATAAACGATAAACATGATCAAGGCTATCATCAGCAGTACTACACCGAATGCTACAGAACGGGAAACGTCAATTACACCTCCCAACTTGGCAAATACCGGAGAGAAGATCATACAGGTTGCCACACCTAAACGTGCAAGTGCCATTTCCGAACCCATAGCCAATGCCAGCTCGCGGCCTTTAAACCATTTAATCAATCCTCTGGAAACTGTAATACCCGCCATCTCAACACCACAGCCGAAGATCATAAAACCAATGGCTGCAAACTTGGCTGAGGCAGGCATACCTCTATAAAAAGGAGAAATGCCCAATTCATCAAAAACCGGGATATAATTCAGATTATTATTAAACCAGTTCTCAAGTCCGCTGCCTTGAAAACTTTCGGTAACGGCATACCAATTGATAATAGCACCTATTAGCATCACTGTTCCTGAAAGAAGGGCTGTAAAACGTACTCCCATCTTATCCAGAATGATACCGGCAAAAATCAGAAAGAATACAAAAACATTCAAAAACGTTTCAGAACCCTGCATCGTACCAAAAGCTGTAGAATCCCAGCCTCGTGTAGATTGCATCAAATCTTTAATAGGTGAAAGAATGTCCATAAAGATGTATGAACAGAACATGGCAAAAGCCAAGAAAAGCAGTACCATCCAGCGCATAGCCGCTGAATCGCGCAACGTCTGGAGATTTTTTTCAGATGTCATCATTTCAATTAGTATGTTATTAGTTAATTTATTAAGCAACAAAAATAATGAAAATATGCTAGTCTTTCCAGCTATTATGCTAAAAAAGAATACCGATAATCAGACTTTATTAAACATACAGATATAAAAAACACGGATTACATGAAAATAGGGAGTAAATTACCCCTTCAAATTCATGTAATCCGTGCCTAAATTATCTCAAATCACGCATGACGGCCATGCCGTTCTGTCCTTAATTGGCTGCTGAATCAGAAGCAGCAGGAGCAGGTGTAGCAGCAGCAGGAGCTTCAGTCTGCGGTGCTGTTGTACCTACGGGCATATTATACGGATTTGTCTTCTCTTCTTGCTGTGCTTGTTCCAATATCACATCACCACTCTTGCTGGAAGCAGAAGGAACAGTATAAGCAGCAACAACACTGAATATAACCATAGCCGCAGCTAATGTCCATGTTGCTTTTTCCAGGAAATCGGTAGTTTTGCGTACACCCATAATCGCATTGGATGAAGAAAAGCCTGATGCCAGACCTCCACCCTTTGAATTCTGGATTAAAACAATGAAACACATCAATACTGATGCAATCAGCATTAAGATAATTAATAATGAATACATTTTGTTATTTTGATTTAGCGTTAATAATCAATTTCTCCAAAAATCTGATTTGGTCTGCAAAGTAAGCATTTTTTTTTGGATAATTCAAACTTAATTTTTTAATAATTTCAAGAGCTTTATCATATCGGTGCTGTTTGATGTATATTTTTGCCAAAGTTTCGGTAAAACAGCTGTCATCCAACTCTTCTTTGCCGTAAATATCATCCAAATTCTCCTCATCCGGCTCTTCATTATCCAAATCATCACCGGCTGCCTGATCAGCTGTCTCGGAAGACTCATCTACACCGATTATTTGACAAGTGCCTTCTATAGGTTGCTCTGCTGTAGCCTCCAGCATCGATGATTGAGACGAACTACATTCCTCAACACTTTCCGCTGCATCATCCGGCTGTTCAGGCATTGCATCCAATTTTGTATCTGTAGCAGACGGAACTGCTTCTTCCACAGTTTCCTTCTCGTCTCTCTTCAAGAAATCATCAATGAGATTCTGCCCCCTCAGCTTAGGCACTTCCTCTTGCGGGCTTTCTTCATTCAATCCATTGTCTTCACTCAGCAGATAGGCTGTATAATCCATCGAATAGTCCAATTCCATCGGTTGAGTCTGCTCCTCCGGCATAGTTGCCAAAAAAGTATCAATCAGGAAAAGAGTACGATCGACGCTAGGCTCTTCTTTCAATTCAGTATCTATCCTATTGGACAGTTTCTGAGCCTGCAACTTATAACGATCACCTTCTATCAGGTAGAACAAGACACGACGATCGGCAACATAAAGTACTGCCTTCCGCAACTCTGAACCAAAAGCTGTATCGTGCAACAAATACAAATTCTTCAGGTACAACAAACGAAGTGACTGGAAATAAGGATAACGGGCTACCATCGTACGAAGCTCGTACAAAGTATCCCTGTTCAGCATCTCCGGATGCTCAATCCACTGTTGCAAATGTACAGATGTCATTTCCCTATATTACCAGTTAGCTACTGTTGAATTAAATATTTGCTCTGCAATATCTTTAACCATCACGGTAATCAGTCCGTCCTGTACCGAGGTCAGCAATTGCGATGAGTCGTACGTCTGGAAAGCAGAGAATTGCTGGTCGGTAAAGTCTTCTTCGTGATTGGTATTATTGACATACGACACTTTCACCGTCAAAGTCAGTTTTACTTTCGAAGAATAACCACTGGCATCTACAGCTTCATTATACTGATTATATCCTATAATTTCACCGCTAATCTCCAAATCTCCTCCCGAATCAACCAAACGAAGACTTGTCTGCTGAATGAACATGTCTTTCAGCTTCTGATTGAATTCGATCGCCAAAGGTGCATAAACATAATCGGCATGATTCTCAAAATCAGCAATCGAAATTGTCTTAACTTTCGTATAATCTATTGAACTAATCGGAGCAAGACCTATCTTTATGCTACAAGAATACAGCACAATGCCCGATATTGCCAATAAAAGTATTAATGATATCTTTCTAATCCAACCCATATTCTTTAATCTTTCTGTATAAAGTCCGTTCGGAAATGTTCAGATCATGTGCCGCCGCTTTGCGTTTGCCATGATGCTTTTCAAGTGCTTTCCGTATCATTTCTTTTTCTACATCATCCAGTGACAACGATTCTTCCACATACTCTTCCGTATCCTGAATATCATCATCGACAGGCGTAACTGCCTTAATCGGAGAATGAATAATAGCAGGTACTGAGGGTTGTGCCGGAGTCACAATAGAAGCCTCGGAGGATAAATAAGGTGAAGGAGATGCAGACGAAATTCCCGCAGCACGTTCAGTCATAATCTCATGCACCAGTTTCTTTAACTCCGTAACATCCTGACGCATATCAAAAAGGACCTGATAAAGTATCTCACGTTCACTCTCAAAACTCTTGTGTTCCTTTGCTCCGAACAAAGCAGGAAGTTTCTGCACATTACTTTGCAACGGCAGATATCCCTTCAAAATAGAAGCATCTATTTCACGGTTAGTTTCAATAATTGAGATCTGCTCTGTAATATTCTTCAACTGACGGACATTACCTGGCCACGAATAAGACATTAATTCACGTTTGGCATCTTCCGTCAACTGAATGGCAGGCATCCTGTATTTATCCGCAAAATCGGTCGCAAACTTTCGGAACAGCAGAACCACATCTTCACCTCTCTCTCGCAAAGGAGGAATCTGTATAGGAACTGTATTCAAACGATAATACAGATCCTCACGAAAACGGCCGTCCGCAATAGCCTGAGTCAAATTTACGTTTGTAGCAGCAACAATACGCACATCCGTCTTTTCTACTTTCGACGAACCTACCTTGATAAATTCTCCCGTTTCAAGTACTCGAAGCAAACGGGCCTGAGTAGGCAAAGGCAACTCTCCTACTTCATCCAGAAAGATAGTACCACCATTTGCTTCTCCAAAATATCCTTTTCGCTCGCCGATAGCTCCTGTAAAGGCTCCTTTTTCATGGCCGAAAAGCTCCGAATCGATAGTACCTTCCGGAATAGCTCCACAGTTCACTGCAATGTATTGCCCGTGTTTACGTCGGCTATACTGATGGATGATTTGGGGAAAACTTTCCTTACCTACACCGCTTTCCCCAGTTATCAAGACAGACAAGTCAGTAGGTGCCACCTGAATCGCTATATCAATGGCGCGCGTCAATCCATCATTGTTACCAATGATGCCAAAACGCAACTTCACTTGCTGTATTTCTGCTTTCGTCATATTTATAATTCCTCTTCTATACTGTCAAGCTTCAACTTGTCACTATCATCACGTTTCTCGTAATATTGCTTTCGCAGTGGATTTGCACGCATATTCTTTTCATGCAAACGGTTACGGAACACATCAATCGCTACATAAACAGCCTGGCGGAACGAATCTTCCGAAGCTACACCCTTTCCTGCAATATCATAAGCAGTGCCATGCGCCGGCGAAGTACGAACGACAGGCAAACCAGCCGTATAGTTCACTCCTTCATCCATTGCCAGTGCTTTAAATGGTGCCAAACCCTGATCGTGATACATGGCCAATACTCCATCGAAATGGGAAAGATTGCCCGAACCCATAAATCCGTCAGCAGGATAAGGTCCGAAACAAAGTACCCCCTTGGCAGCCATCTCCTGAATAGCAGGGATTATAATTTCCTGTTCCTCCATTCCCAATAATCCACCATCACCGGCATGAGGATTCAAAGCTAATACTGCGATACGTGGTGCTCCTATACCAAAATCCTGTTTTAAAGACCGATTGAAAATCTCCAATTTTTCTTCTATCAATTCCTTGGTAATGGTCGAAGCAACCTGAGCAATGGGAATATGTCCAGTAACCAATGCTACACGAAAATCACCTTTCATCAGAATCATAAGAGCCTTTTCACCATCGCCCAACCGTTCCTCAATGTATTCGGTATGGCCGGGAAAAGAGAACTCCTCAGACTGAATGGTGTGCTTGTTTATAGGTGCAGTCACAATAGCATCGATCAAACCTTCCCGATACTCTTCTATAGCTTTCTCCAAAGCACTTAAAGCAGCTTTCCCTGCTTCGGGATCAGCCTTCGAGAACTCTACCTTTACTTCATCATCAGTACAATTAACCACACTCAGCTTATCTGGCATAGCCTCTGAAGCCGAATTCACAATACTAAAATTAGTAGAGAGGTCTAAAGACTTCCGATGATAGGCTGCAACCTTAGGAGAACCATATATAATCGGTGTACACAATTCCAACATCATGGGATCTTCAAAAGTCTTCAGAATCACTTCATATCCCACTCCATTAATGTCACCTTGTGTTATGCCAATTCTTATTTTGTTATCTTCCATTCTTATTTTTTATTAGTAGTTGAATCATTACTTATCACAATAGCCGGTATTGTTACTTCTACCTGTCGGCTATTTGGTAACTTCAAAGTATAAAGAGAAGCTTCCATCTGACGTACAAGATTCCGTTTCATCTTATCAGGAGAGTAAACAAATATCTCTGAAACAACAATTTGTTGGTTAGCTCTGTCCAAACGAACGTGAGACACAAACGGGCCACCCATAAAATCGCCCTTAATACGCCACAGCCCACGAACTTCCAGCGCATACTCGCCTTGCACACTAATAGGACGTACATCAGTCATCAACGAATCAGTCATCATATACATTCCTTCGCGTGCTCCTGGAATATTGATTTTCATCACAGAATCACGTTTGTGAACAAAATATTCTTTTGTGAAAGTATTCTTATCGGTATATGGATAAGTATAAATAACAAAATTCTGATCGCCAGTTGCAGCATTAGTTCCTGCCCAGAAAAAGTTCTCGCCTTGTTTCGTTGCTGTCAACTCGCCAGGTACCCATACATCACAATCAAACATACTCTTTACTTTCGTTGTGACATAATCACTATGATTGGTTTCCAAAGCAAAAATTTGCCGGTTCATCTCTGCATGAGTAAAATAGTCTATAATGACTTGTTTGTTTTTTGTAACAAACTCACCAAATGTCTTTTCATCAGGAGCCTGAATTGTCAAGATAGACTGCGGTGCAGCATAGACATTCTGAGCAGACTTTAACTTAGGCTGTGTATAGAGGTCTTTGTTCACCTCTACTACGATAATGTTACGGATAATTTTTAAGGTAGCGTCATAATTCGACGGATCAGTATACATAATGCGGAAAGAGCGTTCTGATTGAGGCAATCCCGGTACATCAGAGTCGAGTACGTCAAACAAAGCTCTACCAGCCGGCCGCTCCCACATATCCAAATCTATTACAACAAGAACTTCATATGCACGCCCACTTGAGGTCGGGGTAAACATACTCTTCTTTTTACCATTACCACATGCCACAAACAAAACAGACATAAGGAACATGCTCAAATAAACCAAGTGCCTTTTCATAATCACATTATTTTAGTTTCTACAAAACTACGAAAAATCAGTAAATCCTTTCGGGCAAAGTTAATAATTTATATTAATTCTTGTTTATTCTCCTCTTGCTTCGCCGTAGAGAGCATTCCACAGGCTGCAAATATATCCTCACCTCGTGAAGCACGTATTGTAGTAAACAATCCATGTGAAGTCAGATAATCCCGGAAAGTAACCATAGTATCCATATCAGCTCCCTGCAAATCAACACCTGGAATTGCATGGAAACGAATCAAATTAATTCTGCAATCTACGCCACGCAATAGTTTCAAAAGTTCTTTGGCATAAGGCAGAGAGTCGTTGACTCCCTTAAACATGATATATTCAAAAGAAAGTCTCCGCTGTTTGCTGAAATCATAGTTGCGCAACAGATCAACTATTTCAGTTATTGAGAAAGCCTTTTCAGCAGGCATCAAGTCACGGCGTTGCAGCGGTAACGGAGAATGAAGACTAACAGCCAAATGACAATCGGATTCCTCAATAAAACGTTGTAACCCCTTGCGGAGGCCTACAGTAGAGAGAGTCACTCTTTTCGGGCTCCAACCATATCCGTAATCAGAGGTCATTATTTCCAAAGCCTTCAATACCTCATTAAGATTATCCAAAGGCTCTCCCATCCCCATCATTACTACATTGGTCAGATTATCACGTTCCGGCAAAGAGTTTATCTGATTTATTATCTGATTAGCCGTAAGGTTAGCAGTAAATCCTTGTTTTCCAGTCATACAAAACTTACAATTCATTTTGCAACCTACTTGTGAAGACACACACAACGTAGCACGGTCATCATCAGGGATATAAACAGATTCAACAAAATGGTTTTCACCGACACGGAACAGATACTTTACAGTACCATCAACCGAACGCATCGCATCTATCGGTCCCTCAGCTCCAACCTCATACTGTTCTTTCAGCAGTTCTCTATGTTTTAACGACAAATTGGTCATTTCATCTATTGAAAAAACTTTTTTATCATACAGCCAAGAAGCTATTTGTTTGGCTGAAAAGCTTGGCATGCCAAGATTCTTTACAACAGACTGCAATTCAGAAAGAGTCAATCCCAAAAGGGGAAGTTTTTGTGCCATATTCTTATATTCTTTTATCTTGCAAAGGTACAAATAAAGTAATATAAAGACAACGGTGGCAATAGAAACTTGCCCCACGTATCGAAAAACAACAGGACTATCAGAATATATACAAAAAATCCGGGCTCAGATTTCAGACCCGATATTCTGAAACCTAAAGCCCGGATGTATTTTTTAGAGTAAAACCTCTATTCTAACTTATTAGAAGAAGAGATAACGAGTATCTTTCACATTGGCTTTCAGATACAAGTCACTCATAAACTGACCTGCCATACGTGCATGCATGTTTTCCAATGTAGTCTCTTCAGTTTCCTTATTAAAGGTTTCGTTCAGTTTTTCTTTTGCATAAGGTTGAAGAACAAAGACACCACCCTGACCTTTAATCGGAGCACTCAGCTTATTAACTTCTGCAACCGATGCATAAGCACTTACTGCAGGCTCACTGCTGTGCAATGCTGATACATAAGCGGGAGCCGAGAAAGTAACATGTTTCACTGAATCGCTCACTGCATTAGCCATATTCTTATACTGATCAAATGAAGTCGCACCAGCAGCCTTCATATCAGCCATAATCTTCTCAGCTTTCTTGTCACGGATAACTTCAGCTCTCAACTGATCTTTCACCAGAGCCAAAGGACGATATCCTTCTTTAACGATGCCAGCCAAACCTACAACCAGCATATGATCGCTCTCGCCACACTCATACAAACCAGAAACTTCACCAACCTTAGCTTCGAAAGCCCATTTCAGTGCATCCTTTGTTCCACGGATACCACCAATTCCATGTTCTGAGCTATACAAGTCATCTTTAGGGAAGAGTCTGTAACCAGCGTCTTCAGCATTGGCCATCATCTTTTCAAGCGTATTATTAGCAGCTATAAACTGGCTGAAATCATTGTATGCCTTATTATAGGTTTCCTTGCTAAACTCAACAGGACGTTTAATCACTGCTACTTTATATTTATCCTTCACAGCTTTCTTATTAGTTACCTGCAAAATAACATTAGCTTGACCTAAAGCCAGATTCTGCAGTTCATTCTGTCCCATAGTAGTAACAGCAGTTACATACTTCAGATTATCACCATCCAGCTGGGCACCTTCGTAATTGGCAGAAGTAATCCATACAGCTTCGCCAGTCTGTCCATACTTCTTAGCTACTTCAGCAAAATCAGCACCACCCTTAATGGCATTATAGATACTGTCAGCCAAAGTCTTAGTTTTATCAGCATCTTCGGCTACTACCTGAATCTGACGATATTCGATAGAGTCAGGCATTGAAGTTTCAGCCAATTTCTTGAATGTATTCAGAGTATTGTCTGCTACATTATAATAGGGACCAAACACCTCTCCTACATTTACTGAATCCAAACGTGCAGTAACGTCAGAAGGCAAAGTTCTTGTTGTGTAGAACAAATCTACATACGGAGTTTCAGAACCAGTAGAACGGATAAACGATGTATAATCAGAAGAAGTAGAAGCCAATTGAGCTGTATATTCTTCCATTTCCTTTTGCAAAGCAGCACGGTCTTCAGCACTTGCTGTTACCTGAACATCAATATAACGGATGTTACGAGTTTCAACATATTGCTTGAATTGCTCTTTCTTTTTATCGTATGCAGCCTGCAAATCAGCATCGCTTACTGTAATCGTAGAATCTGTAACAGAAGAGTAAGGAATGGCTGCTAAAAGCAGATCGGTCTGATTTATACGTGCATCAAACGCATCCTGTGCCTCAACAGAGTTAGCGAACAGAGATTTGGCGATCAACGATGTGTATTTTTCCTGCAAGCGAGCTTCAATCAGAGATTGTTCGATAAATGCCCACAGCTTGTACATTGCATCGTATTGTTCTACATATTGAGCAGGCATCTGTGCTCTGTTCATCTTTGAATAATCAACCAGGAACTTCTTCAACATATCCTTATCGAAAGCACCTGTCTGGGCATTCACAAAAGGAGTTCTTTGCAACATGTAGTGCGTTCCTTCATCTATAATGGACTGTATTTCTGCTTTCGAAACTGTCAGGCCTAACTTCTCAGCTTCATTCTCAATCAGCTTATTGTTGACATATCTTTGCCAAACTTCATCTTTAATCTGATTGGTTTCTTCATCACTCAATGTTGATCTACCGGTAGAGAACTTAACGACTTCCGTATATTCTTCCACCATTGTCTGATAATCTTGAGCGGAAATAGTTTCTCCGTTCACTTCTCCTACGTCTTGTGACTGATGCGGCTGAAGAACCTTCCATGCATCACCCGCGATGAAAGCAAACAACGCCACACCAATTACAATCACCAATAAAGGTCCTTTCGACCGAATGTTTTGTAATGTTGCCATTTTTGTTAATTAGATTTATTTGTTTATTTATTACTTTCTTATTTTTACCGATTTTAGCGCACGAAGATACAAAAAATGCTAATACGCATCTATTTATTCGCCGAAATTTTGCATCTAAATAGCATTATTCGGTTACTTTGAGCCGCACCAGTTCAATTTTAGTAGCTGTAACCTTAATAATCTTAAACTGATAACGGTCTACTGTTACCACTTCGTGCAGCTTGGGAAAGTTTTGGTAACTGTTCAGAATAAGCCCGCCTACCGTCAAATAATCATCCGATTCCGGAAGATCCAGACCAAACGTTTCGTTTACCTTCTCAATTTCCAGACGCGCAGACAAAACATATTCATTCTCTCCAATTTGTTTACATACATACGACGTATTGTCATGTTCGTCTTCTATGTCTCCAAAGATTTCTTCTACCAAATCCTCCAAAGAAACAATACCAGAGGTCCCGCCAAACTCATCTACCACAACTGCAATCGTTTTCTTCTGTTGCATAAACAGTTTCATCAGTTTGTGAGCCGCCATCGTTTCGGGAACAATGGGAACATCCTTCACATTATTTCGCCAATCGGCCGGATTACGGAACATCTCCGACGAATGAATATAACCTATCACATTATCTATACTACCGTCGTACACTATTATTTTCGAAATACCCGACTCCACAAAAAGACTTTTCAGCTCGTCCAGTGAAGCACTGACATCAACTGCTACAACTTCGGTACGCGGCACAATACAATCACGTATCTTGATATTCGAGAAGTCGAGCGCATTCTGAAATATTTTCACCTCGGCATCCAGATTCTCCTCACTTTCGGCATTTTCGATACTCGACTGGACGAAATAATCCAAATCGACCTTTCCAAATGCTCTGGCACGCGCCTCTTTATTAATACGTACGCCGAAAATATACAAAAAGACAGACGAAAGCCCTGAAGCTAATTTAGAGACCGGAAACAAGACTACATAGCATACAAACAACGGCATGGCACATACACGTAAGGCCAGATTGGGATTGATCTTAAACAATGTTTTAGGTAGGAACTCACCCGTCACCAAGATAACCAGTGTTGAAATAATCGTTTGTATCAGTACTACCGCAAAATGATTCGAAATAACTCCGGCCAATAGATTCCCTTCGATAATCTGCGCCATAAAAATACCGTAAATAACCAGCGCAATATTATTGCCCACCAGCATTGTCGAAATGAAATCGTTAGGATTGCGGAAGAAATAAGAAAGAATGGCAGACGTTACACCAGCTTTCTTGTCCATTTCAAAACGTAGCTTGTCGACCGAAACAAAGGCAATCTCCATTCCCGAGAAAAAGGCAGAGAAAGCCATGGTTATCAGCAAATAAATAATAGTGTCTAACATACTTATCCGATACTGTCCGTCTTCAGGCTGTCGGAAGGAGCGGCTCCCTCTTCCTCGTCGATATAGAATATACCGTCAGTCTTGAAGAAACGATATTTTGTCATTTGTTCATTCGATTCAAAGCCCCATGCATAAATAATCTGATCGGGCTGCTCGATACGCACACGCTTGTCCGAATAAACCTTCTTTTTCGTCTGATCCCAATAAAGCAACTCTGTGTCAAACTTCTCTCCCTTCAGGTTCTGTATATGTACATTGCCTATCAGTTTCCAAAGCTTCTGCTTGTCGTAAAAATAAGCAGTATCAGACTTGATACTTGCTTCGACCTGAAACAAGGTATCGAACTTCTCCAGATAGACTCCCTTTTCGAAAGACCAATAAGAAGGAGACTTACGATCGAACACCTTCCACTCCTCGGTAAGAATGCGGTAACGCGTAACACCAGAGTCTGAAATAAGCGTCGTGACTCCCCGCGTATCCATCACCGGCATCGAATCACGTTCGGTAATGGCTGCGCCCAGTTCTTGCTTCTTTCCAGAGCAGGCCGAAAATAAAAGGAGCATAACCATTCCCCCTAAGACAATGGTTATGCTCAGATTTCTAAAATATATTACGCCCTTCGATTGTGATGACATCATATTATCGAATGGTTGTAGACTCACCTATCCAGCCACCGATAGTTACACGGTCGCCAGCCTTATAACCCAACATAAACAAGTCTTTTGCCTGCGGGGTATAAGCTGAATAGGTAGAAATAAGCTTATTGGCTTCCTCGGCCACGCTCGGATCGATCGATTTAGCTTTCTGAAGCTTGTCGATTACGAGGAAGTAAGTACATTTGTTCAAAGCAGGCTCATCACTCCACTTCGGATTGGAAGCATAGATGTGTGCCAACATGATATATGCCTGTCCGTAGTCTTCTTTGAAAGAAAGGGCCTTGTGGCAGTAAGATCTTGCCAGAGAAAGCTTCTTGGCACTGAACAGAGCTGCTGCAGTAGCATAAGCCATTTCGGCTTTCTTTGCATTGTCAGTTTCCATGCCCAAAGCTTCGTCGAAATACTTCACGGCGTTATCGTAGTCGCCTTTCTTATAATACATATAGGCTACACCTACAGCAGCATCTGCACTCGGGTCGATACGATACAGGTAATCAGAAGCCTTGAAGTATGCTTCGCTTTCATTACATTTCATCATCTTCAGGATAGCGATGGTCTTCTTCAGGAAAGTTGAGTCATTTTGGTTAGCTTCTACTTTCGGACCATAGATATTCTGCAGAGATTCGCAGTCGGCTACACCACTGTTAACGAACATGGCAACCAAGTTCTCCTTAATAGCTTCAAGATTTTTCTTCTTGGCAGCATTGGTTTCGGTAGCGATAGCATCCTCGGTATATTTGGAAGCATCCAAATAATCCTGAAAGAACTGATCAGTATGATTACTGTCAGCCTTTACTTTCTGCATGGACACATCCAAAAAGTAATGCAACACAGCACCGTCAGATTCGCCTTGCGCCTCAGAAACCGATTCTCTCAGCCAAGTATAAGCCTGATTCAGATCCGGTACTGGAGCATACTGCAAGTAGTCTACAGCCTTTGTACCCCTAGCTGAAGCCGGGCTGGGAATTCCGCTCTTATATTTTTTGGCAAATTCCGGAAGATTCTGAATACGCAAATCGTGAACCTGCATCAGTTCGTCGAAATATTTTTTGTAGTCGGCAGAATTACGATCTTTGTTGGTTTGCAAGAAATTTTGCAGAATTTTAATGGCATCCGTAAATGTGTAATATCTCAAAGTCGGACACTCTTTCAATACAGCCATACACGGAGCATAGGCATCTTTAAAGTTACCTGCCCGCACGGCCTCGTGCGAGATACTACTGTTCGCATTACAATCGTTTTGTGCAAAAACGCTGGTTGCTCCACCCGAAAGGAGCAATACAGCAGCCACAAGCGTCTTAATTTTCATTGTATCAAAATTTTAGTTGTGATATTTTTGTCTATTCTTTAATTCACTTTACGCTTGAAGAACCAACGTTCGTTGAAGGTTACTCCGATGCAAACCCGGAATGTGTTTTCATCCAGCAAGCCGGCATGTTTGCCAGATACTCTGACGTACTGACCGGAAATGCTCAATATCGAACGTGTTCTCGGAATGGGCAATCCGAAACCGGCAGTTACGCCGTACTCATCAGCCGCCCGCTTTCCTTCCATTTTATAATAAGGCTGGGAGTAATAGGCTCCCACACGATATTTCACAACCGACAGATAACTTCTGCCCATTGGATTCGGCATGTACTCTGCACCGAGGCTTATGCGGCGACGGTTGCTGAAAGCATCAGAGCTGTTCATAAACGATGTCTTGCTCCAATTCTGCAACATCACATCGGCTCCCACTGTCAGACGACCGTCGTACACGTAGGTGAATCCGGCACCTAACGTTGTAGGTATGCCACACGTAGCAACCGTATCACGTTGCGATACGGTGTATCCCATCGAACTGTTGCCAGTAGTAGTCTGCGTATAAGCATCGTTGTTCAAGTCGTGACCGGGCGAGAAAACAACACCCAACGTCACCTGATGCTTCTTGCCGAACTGATGCGTATATTGCGCACCCAAATCGAGCTTATAGCTGGTCACCGACACATTTTGTTCGCGTTCGAAAGCGAAAGCCGACGACGTATTGGGATAAGTCACGTTTACAGTATGTGTGATGTCTCCCCAAAGATACGAAATATTCGCACCAATAGAAAAGTTTTTAAATATTTTAAGTCCAGTACCCAGATAAATTTGGTGCAAACCACCGTCACCGGTATAAGAGACTTGTTCCACTTCACGGGTTTCGCCGATGTTGTATCCGACATTGGAGTAAGGAAGCAAACCTAAACTGATGCCCGCCCACTTGGCTGCACGGAACTGCATGGTGATATAGTCGAAACTCGAATTCTTGGCATTTTGCTTCAGCACACCGTTGCTGAAATTGGTATTCTGCAACGAAATACCACCGTCGAATATAAAGGTCAGCGAATCTACGGCGCTATAGGATGCCGGATTGGCGAAGTTGACCTGGGAGTTATCGCGCAAGCCGTAGGCAATGCCTCCCATTGCCTTACTGCTTCCCGGACCCTGGTCGGCTAATTGTCCGTATCCATATCTTGTATAGGGAGAATTCGTATTATTCTGAGCGAATGCCACTCCGGATAACAACGTGAGCACGAGCGTCACAAGCGTTTGTCTATATCCTGTCATTATAGTTCAATATTCGGTTTAATCCTTTCAACACTAAAAATTTGTCTGCAAAGATGATATTTTTTAAGTTTGTATCAAAAGAAAATTCATTCCCGCCCGTTAAAAAAACCAAAAGTTCAGGATATTTATGCTTCATCGTTTGAATATAGCCTGAAATCTCATACTCCATTCCTTGCAGAACACCGGAACGGATGGCGGTATCGGTATCCTTGCCCAAAGGCAGCAGACGACCCTCGGCTTGCACCTGGGGCAGGCGGCCGGTAAACTGGTGCAGGGCCTTGAAACGCATCTGCAATCCCGGCGAAATGTTGCCTCCATGATAGCGACCCGAAGCATCGATAAACTCGTATGTAATGCAGGTACCCGCATCTATCACCAGCAGGTCGCGGCCGGGGCAAAGGGCGTTGGCACCTACCACGGCCGCCATACGGTCGTACCCCAGCGTACGGGGCGTCTCGTAAAGGTTCTCGACCGGCAACGGAGTATCGGCCCCCAGATAGAGCAAAGGAACGGGAAGCTCCTTCAAGCGATCCTGCACATCGGCCGTCAGATCGATAACCGTGGCGAGAATGGCCTTTCGGAAAGGATATTTCTGGCAGAAAGCGGGCAAGTGTTCCAGCGTCTCGTTCGAGTCGTGCACCACTTCGAGCAATTCATCTCCGTCGAAAGCCGCCAGTTTGGCGACGGTATTACCGATGTCGATAATCAGATTCATTGAAAACTCTTTTTGTTAAGCGGGCGCAAAGATACGACTGAATTTTGAATTTTCGACACAATATGCGCAAGAAGATGAGTTGACGGGCAGTATTCCCCCTGTTCTGCCCCATAAACAACCCTCCGACAGCACATTTAAAGCCTCTCGGAAGCGACAAGTACAGTTGCCACATCGATACTAGTCAAGCCGGTTCTTACTCAAAAAGTCAGAGAAAAGCTCCTTTTGCTAACCACAACCTTTATCGGCAACCTGCAAATAGAAGCCGAAACGCATAAAAAGCAGCCTTATAACGTATAAATATGCAGAAAAACACGACAAAAACGCTTCATTTCGCACTGAACAATGCTTGCGGCGGACAGCAAGATTGCTTGTGTTGTACTTCCAGATTGCTTGTGCGGCTCGTCCAGACTGCTTGTGGCGCTCACCGAAACAGCTTTCACCCCTGCGAACACTGCTTTTGGTAGCCATTTGGATACTTTTTTCTTCTATTTCAGATGTAAACATTTCGATACCCCACTATAAATGAAAGGAATACAGAAAACCGCTCGTAAATTTCCGGGCAAACGCCCCAACGTACGGAAATAACGGATTCTCGACGGCTTCCACCGGCAAAATGTCAAAACGTCAAAGCCACAGCCCCGGCCCGGCTTACAACCGTCCGCCGTCCGTAAACGAACAACAGAAGTGTCCGATTCCGAACACCACCGCCCCCACAGACACTTCTGAGCGCTTGGCACGCTCTTTGCTTTACTTTGGCAAGCCACGGTAACTACGGTTACCACGGAAACAGAAAAATTAATAGCCAAACTAAGATGAAGAAGATTTTACTTGCAGCCTGCCTGTGGATGCCCCTGATGCTCCACGCACAGAACGATACACTGACGCACGAACGGGACATCACCCTGAACGAAGCCATCGCCCTGGCACGTATACAGTCGGTAGACGCCGCCGTCGCCCTGAACGAACTGAAGACCGCCTATTGGGAATACCGCACGTTCCGGGCCAACCTGTTGCCCGAAGTCAACTTCACAGGCACGCTGCCCAACTATCGGAAGATATACAACTCGTACCAGAACGCCGACGGTACCTACTCGTACGTACGCGATAACGTGTTGGGGCTTTCGGGCGAAGTGTCCATCGACCAGAACATCTGGCTGACGGGAGGTAAACTCTCGCTCACCTCCTCGCTCGACTATCTGAAGGAGCTGGGCTCGAACGGCAGCAAACAGTTCATGTCCGTCCCCGTCAGTCTAGAACTGACGCAACCCATCTTCGGAGTCAACACCCTGAAGTGGGACCGCCGCATCGAGCCCGTGCGCTACTCCGAAGCCAAAGCCGCCTTTATAAGCGCCACCGAGGAAGTGACGATGAAAGCCATCACCTACTACTTCGAACTGCTGCTGGCCAAAGAGTCGCTCGCCACCGAACGCCAGAACAAGACCAACGCCGACCGCCTGTACGAAGTAGCCATTGCCAAGCGCAAGATGGGACAGATATCCGAAAACGACCTGCTGCAACTGAAGCTCAACGCCCTGCAAAGCAAGGCCGACGTCACTGCCGCAGAAAGTAATCTGAACGCCAAAATGTTCCAGCTGCGTTCCTTCCTCGGCGTGTCCGAACAGGAAAACCTGAACCCGACGCTGCCTACCTCCGTCCCCATGCTCAACATGGAATATAAACGCGTGCTCGAAAAAGCATTGGAACGCAACTCCTTCGCCCAGAACATCCGACGCCGCCAGCTGGAAGCCGATTACGAAGTGGCTACCGCCCGCGGCAACTTGCGCAGCATCGACCTCTTTGCCAGTGTGGGCTACACAGGTCAGTCGAACGCACTGTCGACAGCCTACCGCGGACTGGTAGATAACCAAGTGGTGCAAGTCGGCGTCAAGATCCCCATCCTCGACTGGGGAAAACGGCGCGGACAAGTACGGGTGGCCAAAAGCAATCGTGAAGTGGTGCTCTCCAAAATACGCCAGGAACAGATGGACTTCAACCAGAACATCTTCCTGCTGGTCGAGAACTTCAACAACCAGGCACAGCAGCTCAACATCGCCCAGGAAGCCGACCTCATCGCCGAGAAGCGCTACCGAACCAGCGTAGAAACTTTTATGATAGGAAAAATCAGCACCCTCGACCTGAACGACGCCCAGAACTCGAAAGACGAAGCCCGCCAGAAACACATCTCCGAGCTATATTATTACTGGTACTATTTCTACCAGATACGCAGCCTCACCCTGTGGGACTTCGAACGCAACACCGAGCTCGAAGCCGACTTCGAGGACATTGTGAAAAGATAAAGCCGTCCGCCCACGTACGTTCCACGCACGAAAGACGGGCCGACCGCTTGCAACGTGCAAAGAGAATTGCTAACTTTGCACATACATTTAACTATACCTTATTATATATATAAACATGATTCTTGTAATTGACGACGATAGCGCAGTACGTTCTTCGCTCAGCTTCATGCTGAAACGCGCCGGCTACGAAGTAAAGGCCGTGCCAGGCCCACGCGAAGCCATCGACACCGTCCGCGCCGAAGCTCCGGCACTGATACTGATGGATATGAACTTCACCCTCTCTACAACCGGCGAAGAAGGACTTACCCTGCTGAAACAAGTAAAAATATTCCGCCCCGAAACACCTGTCATACTGATGACCGCCTGGGGCAGCATCCAGCTGGCCGTACAAGGCATGCAGGCCGGCGCCTTCGACTTCATCACCAAACCGTGGAACAACGCCGCCCTGCTGCAACGCATCGAGACAGCCCTCGAACTGAATGCGCCGCAGACAGAAAGCACCACCGAGAAGGCCGACACACTGGACCGCAGCCACATCATCGGAAAATCGCGCGGACTGACGGAAGTGCTAAATACCGTAGCACGCATCGCACGCACCAATGCTTCGGTTCTCATCACTGGCGAAAGCGGCACCGGCAAAGAACTGATAGCCGAAGCCATCCACATCAATAGCCAGCGCGCCAAACAACCCTTCGTGAAAGTCAATTTGGGCGGTATCTCGCAAAGCCTTTTCGAAAGCGAAATGTTCGGCCACAAGAAAGGCGCCTTCACCGATGCCAGCGCCGATCGCATCGGCCGTTTCGAACTGGCCAATAAAGGAACCATCTTCCTTGACGAAATCGGCGACCTCGACCTTTCCTGTCAGGTGAAACTGCTCCGCGTATTGCAGGACCAGACCTTCGAAGTGCTCGGCGACAGCCGTCCCCGCAAAGTAGACGTGCGCATCGTATCGGCCACCAATGCCGACCTGCGCAAAATGGTATCCGAACGTACTTTCCGCGAGGACCTCTTCTACCGCATCAACCTCATCACCATCAAGCTTCCCGCCCTGCGCGAACGCCGCGAAGACATCCCTTTGCTGGCACGCTACTTCGCCGACCGCCAGGCCGAAGCCAACGGACTGCCCCACACCGAGTTTGCATCCGATGCCCTGAGCTTCCTGTCGAAACTCCCCTACCCAGGAAACATCCGTGAGCTGAAGAACCTCGTCGAGCGCACCATCCTTGTCAGCGGCAAATCCATCATCACCGCTGCCGACTTCGATACCCAATACCTACGCACCAACGAGCAACCTCAAGCCACCGAGAACGTATCGTATGCCAACATGACGCTGGACGAAATCGAACGCCACACCATACTTCAGGCGCTCGAACGTCACAAAGGAAACCTCAGCCAGGTAGCCCTGGCGTTAGGCATCAGCCGGGCTGCCCTTTACCGCCGGTTGGAGAAATACAACATTGCGGTCAACAATCTTTCGTAAAACTCATAAACCATAACCAACGTGCGCATCAAGTCCTTCTTCATCATACTGGCTCTGATACTGCTGGCATTGTCAGGCGCTCTGGCATATTGGGCAACCCATCTGCCTGACAGCCGCCTACCTTATTATATAATGGAAGGAACGATCGCATTCATCCTGATCTACCTCATCGTCTTTTATAATAAGATTGTGAAGCCCATGCACACCATCGGAAACGGTATGGAACTTCTGCGCGAACAAGACTTCAGCAGCCGCCTCAGCCCCGTGGGACAACACGAAGCCGACCGCATTGTGAACATCTTCAACCGCATGATGGACCAGCTGAAGAACGAACGCTTGCGCCTGCGCGAACAGAATCATTTCCTCGACCTTCTGATACAGGCCTCGCCTATGGGCGTCATCATCACCGATCTGGACGGAAACATATCGCAGGCCAACCCCATGGCCATCAAGATGCTGGGCATCCATCTTGAAAGTCTCTTAAACAAACCGATAGAGAAAATAGACTCCCCGCTGGCCACCGAGCTGGCAGCCCTCAGCAAAGAAGAGACGCGGGTGGTCCGTCTGAACGATGCCAACATCTACCGCTGCACTTTCACCTTCTTCATCGACCGCGGCTTCCAGCATCCTTTCTACCTGATAGAGCGCATGACCGACGAAGTGATACGTGCCGAGAAGAAAGCCTACGAGAAGGTGATACGCATGATAGCCCACGAAGTAAACAACACGACCGCAGGCATCACCTCTACGCTGGACACGGTAGAGCAGGCACTGGCCACCGAAAAAGATATGGAAGAAATCTGCGACGTCATGCACGTATGTACCGAACGCTGTTTTTCGATGAGCAAGTTCATCACCCGCTTTGCCGATGTGGTAAAAATACCAGAACCACTCCTCTCGCGGAACAGCCTGAACGAAACAGCCACCACCTGTGTACGCTTTATGGAAGGACTATGCAACGACCATCACATCCAGCTCACACTGCAATGCGCTCCCGATGTAGGAGACGTCAATCTGGACACCTCGCTTTTCGAACAGGTATTAGTCAACATCATCAAGAATGCTGTCGAAAGCATCGGCCAGGACGGAGAAATCAGAATCACCACCACCGCTCCTGCATCGCTCGAAGTAGCCGACAACGGTCCGGGCATCAGCAAGGAAACAGAAGAAAAACTATTCAGTCCCTTCTTTTCAACCAAGCCCCACGGGCAAGGCATCGGACTTATCTTTATCCGCGAAGTGCTGAATCGCCATGGATGTACATTCTCACTGCGTACTTACAACGATGGCTGGACCCGTTTCCGAATTTCATTTCCATAAGAAATGGTTCTATTGTCGGTTACGTTGGGCATCAAATACCAATATAACACACCATCAATTCTAGGAAACATATACCATCATCCATATACAGCAGAAAAGAGAAGCATAATAAAACAGAACAATTTTCTGTTCTATTCTTTTCAACACTCCAATAAGACGGTGTCATAATCAGATAAAAGCTTATAAAAGCTAGTAGTTTTGTAACAGATATTGTTAAAGTGTTGCAAGAATGTTAAACTTAAAATGAATTTTGAAAAAAATGCTGTAATTTTGCACGATAAAAAAAAATGTATGGGAAAAGAATTATCAAATAGAATTCAAACTTCTATTCTTAACGCGGCAGAAAAAAAGGTTCTTATCTGGCTGGCAGAAAGACAGCCTAAATGGGTAACTTCCGATATGCTGACGTACATTGGCCTTGGAGGAGCTTTTGTATGTGCGTTAGGCTATATCTTAGCAAATCAGAACCTCCAGTATTTGTGGATTTCATCACTAGGTTTCGTAATCAATTGGTATGGTGACAGCTTAGACGGGACATTAGCTCGTGTCCGACAGGCTCAGCGACCCATTTACGGTTTCTTCATCGACCACACATTAGACGCCATTACTATATGTATTATATGTATAGGAGCAGGCTTGTCTCCAATCTTCCGTCTCGACATAGCATTGCTGGTACTTGCCGGATATTTGGTCTTATCTATTTATACATATATCGGAACCATATTAAAAGGAGAATTTCTTCTGACTTATGGCTGTTTCGGTCCTACCGAGTTCCGACTGGTGATTATCCTTTTGAATACACTCATCATGTATACACCATGGGTGGAAGTCTCTTACAATTTCCATGGATACGAGTTTGGCTTATTCGATGTGGCCGGCATGGTCATTGTAGTTATCCTATTCTCCATGTTTTTCATGCAGTTTGTCAAAGACCGTAATCTGCTGGCCAAGCAAGATCCTCTTAAGCCCTATAACCCTAAAAAATAAAAACTAAAACAAACGAAATCGTCCGTGCGTACATATATAGAATTTGTTGTTAGCCGTTTATTCGGTACAGGAGTCGATACCTTTGTACTGTGGATATGTTCCAAATTCATATTCCATGATTACTGGGGGATCTATGTCGTTTCTCCTGTCATCTCATTCGAGTTTGCCGTATTCAGCAATTTCGTATGTTCCTATTATTGGATATGGAAAGAACGTATTACCAACAAGAATATCAAGGATTTCACTTACCGATTCCTCATATTCAATTTTTCCTCGGTACTAGGTTTCTTGGTCAAGATGTTATTCTTGCTGCTGTTTCAGAAGATTTTCGGCTGGAATGTAGTATATTGCAACCTTGCAGCTCTCCTCATTTCCGGACTATTCAATTATTTTCTGGCAGAAACCATTGTATTCGGGAAACGTTCGATTGTATCCAAAGTTTCAAGCCGATAAATTATATAAATGCCTGAGACATAAAAGCAATCTGCCACAATAGCATATTACATATAACAATGAAATTGACTTTTTTATCATTAACATTGTTTTTCTGCACCCTGGGAAGTATATTTCCCCAGGCAATACAGGCACAGACTATGGTACAAAAGCAAGCTGTTCCTCCTGCAACGGAAGACAGCATACGCTTCAGCCTTCTGACTTGTGGCGCTGGTGAAGAGATTTACTCTCTTTTTGGGCATACGGCTATCCGATACGAGAACTTTACTAGGGGCATTGACGCTGTATTCAATTATGGAATATTCAGCTTCAATACCCCCAACTTCATTCTCCGTTTCACACTTGGAGAAACAGATTACCAACTGGGGGTTACTTCCTATAAACAATTTGCATACGAATACACTTGGACGGGACGGGATGTATGGCAGCAGACTCTGAACCTGAATGCAGAAGAAAAGAAAAAGCTGCTTGCCCTATTAGAAGAAAACTATCTTCCTCAAAACCGCATATACCGCTACAACTTTTTTTACGACAACTGCGCCACACGACCACGCGACCAGATAGAACGCGCCGTACAAGGTACGCTGGAATATGCCGATGACATGACCTCATTCCAAACCGGAATTAGTTTCCGTGATATTGTCCATCAATACACGATAGGGCATTCTTGGGCACGTTTTGGCATTGATCTTTGCTTAGGTAGCCAAGCGGATAAAGACATCACCCGCCGGCAAATGATGTTTGCTCCTTTTTACCTGAAAGACTTTCTTGCAAAAGCTCAGCTAAAGAATGCACAAGGTATGGAGCGACCGCTTGTCTCTTCCGAAGACCATATCATACAAAGCCCTCAACAGACAAGTACAGAAGAAACCCCAAGCCCACTCCAAACAGCCTTCCTGTTGTTTACTATAGTAACTATTGCTACAGCTTATGGCATTTATCGGAGAAAAAGTCTATGGCTGCTTGATCTTCTGTTGTTTCTGGCTGCCGGTGTAGCAGGTTGCATACTGGCATTCCTTGCAAGCTTCTCCCAGCATCCTGCCGTCAGCCCCAATTATCTCCTTTTCTTATTTCATCCCTTGCATCTTTTGTGCCTACCATGGATGATAAAAAGAGTAAGAAAGAAAGAAAAAAGCATCTATATGTGGGCAAATATTATAGTTTTAACTTTTTTTATACTGCTTTGGGGAATAATACCGCAAGAATTTAACTTAGCTGTATTACCTTTGGCACTCAGTTTGTGGATACGTTCTGCAAGCAACCTTTATCTCACATATATAAGAAAGTAATGAAAAAAGGACTGATCACTTCCATACTTGCGCTTACATTCAGCGGATTACAGGCTCAGCCGATGCCTGCTACTCCCAAGCTGGTGGTAACACTGACTATCGACCAGTTACGCACGGATTACATGGAAGCATTTTCCTCTTTGTATGGAGAAAAAGGATTCAAACGCCTGTTGCGTGAAGGCAAAGTATTTAGCCAGGCACAGTTTCCATTCGATGAAACAGATCGGGCCTCTGCCATTGCCACCCTTTATACAGGCACCACCCCATCGATGCACGGTATCATAGCCAGTACATGGATGGATACACAAACGCTTCGTCCCCGAAACTGTGTGGACGATCCCGACTTTATGGGCAATTACACCGATGAGAACAGTTCGGCTTCCCAATTGCTCACCTCTACTTTATCTGACGAACTTAAAATAGCTACACGCAATCGTGCCTTAGTTTATTCTATCTCTCCCTTTCGCGATGCAGCCATTTTGGCAGCCGGACATGCAGGAAACGGTGCCTTTTGGCTGAATAAGATGACAGGAAAATGGTGTAGCACCACTTATTATAACGATTTTCCGTGGTGGATAAGCCAATATAATGACCGCAACTCTCCGGATTTCCGTATCAAAGATATGGTATGGGACCCACTGTTCCCGGTTACCAGCTATACGTTTCTCCCCGAATGGAGAACCGATGCCTTCAAATATCATTTAAATAACGACCGTACAAATAGTTTCCGCAGATTAATTCTCAGTCCGTTTGCAAACGACGAAGTAAATCTGCTGACCGAAGAATTACTATCCAAAAGTACCTTAGGTAAAGACGAAATACCCGACCTATTAGCCCTTACCTATTATGCTGGCAACTATAACCATAAAAGCACACAAGAGTGTGCTATGGAAATGCAAGATACCTATGCGCGCTTGGACCGCAGTATTGCCAACTTGCTTGACATGCTCGACCGCCACATAGGATTGCAGAATATCCTTTTATGCATCACTTCCACCGGCTATGCAGATCCTGAAGCAGCCGATGTTGGCATCTACCGTGTTCCAGGCGGTGAATTCTACCTGAACCGTTGTGCAACCTTACTGAACATGTACCTTATGGCTACATACGGAGAAGGCCAATACGTAGAAGGTTACCATAATCTGCAAATATATCTGAACCACAAGCTGATAGAAAGCAAACAGCTGGACTTAAACGATATACAGGAAAAATCTGCCCAGTTCTTAGTCCAGTTCAGTGGCGTAAATGAAGTCTATTCAGCCAATCGCCTTTTATTAGGTCCTTGGTCACCACAAATTGAACGTATCCGAAACAGTTTTCACCGCAAACGTTCTGGTGACTTACTCATAAAAGTATTGCCAGGATGGAGTGTAATGCAAGAAAACAATACCGATAATCGCGTAGTACGTTCTGCTGAGATACCAGCTCCACTTATATTATTAGGCCCAGGCATCAAACCCGAAACAGTACGCATTCCTGTCTGCACAGACCGAGTTGCCCCCACTTTGGCAAAGGCCCTGCGTATCCGTGCACCTAATGCTTGTCAATCAACCCCGCTCGATTTCTGATTTTTATTTCTACAGAAATTCATTGGCATTATTGTATTCTTTCCAAACTGCGG
This sequence comes from Bacteroides ndongoniae, assembly GCF_900108345.1. Lineage (GTDB taxonomy): Bacteria > Bacteroidota > Bacteroidia > Bacteroidales > Bacteroidaceae > Bacteroides > Bacteroides ndongoniae. The sequence goes on from NZ_FNVV01000014.1 coordinate 1,032,438, forward strand.
TTCTCATTACGAATTAATCGGGTTTCATAGGAAAAAACTATGCTGAAAGACTACGTCCTCTATGCCGAATTTATTACCTTTGCATCGCAAAGTATATCAATCATATAGCTAATAATAATAAAAACAAATATATAAAATGGGATTTAATGAATTTTTAAGCTCGATCTTTGGCAATAAGTCCACACGCGACATGAAAGAAATACAGCCGTGGGTGAACAAAATCAAAGCTGCCTATCCGGAAGTAGCCAAGCTCGACAATGATGGCCTGCGCGCCAAAACAGAAGAACTGAAGGCCTACATCCGCAATTCTGCAGCCGAGCAGCGGGCCAAAGTAGATGAACTGAAAGCCAGTGTTGAGTCTACTGAACTGGAGGACCGCGAAGCACTCTTTACACAAATTGACAAAATCGAGAAAGAGATACTGGATATCTACGAAAAAGCCCTCGATGATGTATTGCCGGTAGCTTTTGCCATCGTGAAAGATACTGCCAGAAGATTTGCCGAAAACGAAGAAATTGTGGTTACTGCTACTGATTTCGACCGGCATCTGGCTGCTACCAAAGATTTCGTACGCATCGAAGGAGACAAAGCCATTTACCAGAACCACTGGATGGCCGGCGGAAACGAAGTTACCTGGAACATGGTACACTATGACGTACAGCTGTTTGGTGGTGTTGTTCTTCATAAAGGCAAAATTGCCGAAATGGCAACCGGTGAAGGTAAAACATTGGTAGCAACTTTACCCGTATTCCTCAATGCACTGACAGGAAACGGAGTACATGTCGTTACTGTAAACGACTACCTGTCTAAACGTGACTCCGAATGGATGGGACCGTTGTACATGTTCCATGGACTGAGCGTAGACTGTATCGACAAACATCGTCCCAACTCAGACGCACGCCGTCAGGCTTATATGGCAGATATTACTTTCGGTACCAACAACGAATTTGGTTTCGACTACTTGCGTGACAACATGGCCATCAGCCCGAAAGATCTCGTTCAGCGCCAACACAACTACGCCATCGTCGATGAGGTAGACTCCGTATTGATTGATGATGCACGAACTCCGTTGATCATCTCTGGTCCTGTACCCAAAGGCGACGATCAGCTGTTCGAACAACTCCGTCCGTTGGTTGAACGCCTGGTAGAAGCACAGAAAGTATTGGCAACCAAATATCTTGCCGAGGCCAAGCGTCTGATTGCTTCCGATGATAAGAAAGATCAGGAAGAAGGCTTCCTTGCTCTGTACCGCAGCCACAAGTGTCTGCCCAAGAACAAAGCTTTGATCAAGTTCCTTAGCGAACAGGGTATCAAGGCCGGAATGCTCAAGACAGAAGAGATCTACATGGAGCAGAACAACAAACGTATGCACGAAGTTACCGATCCGTTGTATTTCGTTATCGATGAAAAGCTGAACAGTGTAGACCTGACAGATAAAGGTGTCGACCTGATTACCGGTAACTCCGAAGATCCGACCCTCTTTGTTTTGCCTGATATCGCAGCCCAACTCTCAGCCTTGGAGAATGAAAAAGATCTGACCGACGAACAGCGTCTGGCCAAGAAGGATGCTTTGATGACCAACTATGCCATCAAGTCGGAACGTGTACATACCATCAACCAATTGCTGAAAGCATATACTATGTTCGAGAAAGACGACGAATACGTAGTCATCGACGGACAAGTGAAGATTGTGGACGAGCAAACGGGTCGTATCATGGAAGGCCGTCGTTACTCTGATGGTTTGCACCAGGCTATCGAGGCTAAGGAAAGAGTAAAAGTAGAAGCCGCTACCCAGACTTTTGCTACCATTACATTACAGAATTATTTCCGTATGTATCACAAGCTGTCGGGTATGACCGGTACGGCCGAAACAGAAGCCGGCGAGTTCTGGGATATCTACAAACTGGATGTAGTGGTTATTCCGACCAACCGCCCCATTGCCCGTAAAGACATGAACGACCGCGTTTACAAAACCAAACGCGAAAAATATAAAGCCGTCATCGAAGAAATCGAAGCCATGGTTCAGGCCGGACGTCCGGTACTGGTAGGTACTACCTCGGTCGAAATCTCGGAAATGCTGAGCAAGATGCTGACCATGCGCAAGATTCCTCACAATGTATTGAACGCCAAGTTACACCAGAAAGAAGCTGATATCGTAGCCCAAGCCGGACAAAGCAGTACGGTAACCATCGCTACCAACATGGCCGGTCGTGGTACCGATATCAAGTTAAGCCCCGAAGTAAAAGCTGCCGGCGGTTTGGCTATCATTGGTACGGAACGTCACGAATCACGTCGTGTAGACCGTCAGTTGCGTGGTCGTGCCGGTCGTCAGGGTGACCCGGGTTCTTCTGTATTCTTCGTTTCATTGGAAGACGACCTGATGCGTCTGTTCTCTTCCGACCGTATTGCCGGTGTGATGGACAAATTAGGCTTCAAAGAAGGTGAAATGATCGAGCACAGCATGATTTCCAAATCAATCGAGCGTGCCCAGAAGAAGGTGGAAGAAAACAACTTTGGTATTCGTAAACGTTTGCTGGAATACGATGACGTGATGAACAAGCAACGTACGGTTGTCTACACCAAACGCCGTCACGCCTTGATGGGCGAGCGTATCGGTATGGATATCGTCAACATGATATGGGACCGTGCTGCCAGCGCTGTCGAAGCAGCCGATTATGAGAGCTGCAAGATGGACGTACTTCAGGTACTTGCCATGGAAGTTCCATTCACCGAAGAAGAATTCAAGAATGAAAAGAAAGAAAAACTGGCCGAACGTGTATTCGATGCCGCAATGGAACTGTTCAAACGCCGTACCGAACGTATGGCACAGATTGCCAATCCGGTCATCAAGCAGGTATACGAACAGCAGGGATTCATGTACGAAAACATTCTGATACCTATCACAGACGGAAAACGTATCTACAACATCTCATGCAACCTGAAAGCTGCTTACGAAAGCGAATGTAAGGAAGTAGTAAAATCGTTCGAGAAATCAATCCTGCTGCATGTCATTGACGAAGCATGGAAAGAAAACCTGCGCGAACTGGACGAACTGAAACACTCAGTACAGAATGCAAGCTACGAACAGAAAGACCCGTTGCTTATCTACAAGCTGGAGTCAGTTAATCTGTTCGACAATATGGTCAACAAGATCAATAACGAAACTGTTTCCATCCTGATGCGTGGACAGATCCCTGTACAGGAAGCTCCTGCACAGTCGCAACAGCCTCAACAGCCGCAGGATGCACAGCCTGCACAGCAACAGGCTCCTCAGCAACACGTAGAAGTACGCCAGGCTGCCCCCGAACAACGTCAGGACATGAGTAAGTACCGGGAGCAGAAAGAAGATCTGAACGATCCGAACCAGCAGGCAGCAGCCGCACAGGATACTCGCGAACAACAGAAACGCGAACCGATCCGTACTGAAAAGACTGTAGGTCGTAACGATCCCTGCCCTTGCGGAAGCGGCAAGAAATATAAGAACTGCCATGGAAGAAACCAATAAGTTCCGTTAGCAATCTTTTCAAACTAGCAACACAAAGCCTTGAACGGTTAAAAACTGTTCAAGGCTTTTTATTTATAGCGAGAAAAGTGTATTTTTGTTCATGCGAATAAACAGATAAAGACCATGACAAAGTATATTTATTCTTTCATTTTTTTCTGCCTGTTGTTAAGCAGTTGCCAAAGTCTGGAACAGCTTTCGATAGACTACATGATTCCTGCTGAAATAAGTTTTCCTCCCATGCTGAAACGGGTAGCCATCGTCAACAATATGCCCGATACACCCAACAACCAGCTGATAAACCAAAAGCAGGATGCACCCAAAACAGAAAGAGAAGTAACCCGACTTGTCCAGTACTATAACGGAAACCCCGTACTGGCAACCGAATCGCTGGCACAGGCCATTGCCGATGAAAACTACTTCGACGAAGTCATCATCTGCGACTCAGCCCTGCGCAGCAACGACATCACTCCTCGCGAAACCACCTTAAGCATGGAAGAAGTAGATGCACTGACCCGGCAATTAAAGGTTGATTTCCTTATTGCGATAGAAAACATACAAATGAAAGCTATCCGCAAGATAGAGTCTATTTCTCCTTACAACACTTACCTCGGCACTACCGACCTGGCCGTATACCCCACTGTCAGAATATACGTACCCAACCGCAGCAAGCCCATTGCCAGCCTGACTCCTTCAGACAGCATTTATTGGGAAAACGTTGGGATCGGAATAGAACAGGTAAGAGCCCGTCTCATCAAGGATGAGGACCTGATAAAGGAGGCTTCTATTTTTGCCGGAACGATTCCCGTAAAACATCTGCTCCCTTACTGGACTACGGAACGGAGATACTTCTTCACCGGTGGCTCGGTGAACATGCGCGACGCAGCCATCTATGTAAAAGAGAAAAACTGGCCGGGCGCAGTTGCCCTTTGGGAAAAAGAATACAACAAAAAGAAAGGTAAGCAGAAAATGTATGCCGCCTACAACCTGGCATTGGGTTACGAAATGCAGGACAGCATACAGAGCGCATTGTCCTGGGCACAAAAGGCACAGGCTGTAGCAGCCGAAATAGATCAGGTAGAACAGAAGAAAACTACCCGAGGAGTCGATGCCAGCAGTGTCCCCAACTATTTGCTGACCAGCATGTATGTGGTAGAACTGGAGAAACGGCAAGCCAGCATACACATGCTCGACATGCAAATGGGCCGCTTCAGGGAAACTGAAAAATAACAGTGTACCGAAGTTTCCCGGCTTTTTTTAACCGATTATTAATTATTTTCCCTACCTTTGACGCACGCATAAAGAAAGAAGCATATGAAACTCAGCCAATCTACATTATCGCTCATAGAAGAAACCATCAAGAAAGCAATCGCCAAATTTGCCTGCGGTTGCGAACAAACCATCGTCACCGACATTCATCTGCAACCCGTCCAGAGTTCCGGAGACTTGCTGATTTTCGATGACGACGACAACGAACTGGCACATGCCACTGTCGAAGAGTGGATGACCTACGAGGGTGACGACTTTTACGAGAACGTAGAACGCATATTTGCCAACATGCTTGGCAACATGAAGAAAGAAGGTGCATTCGACAAGCTGACCATCATGAAACCCTATTCTTTCGTTCTGGTGGACGAGGAAAAGGAAACCATTGCCGAACTGCTCCTGATGGACGACGATACATTGCTGGTAAACGACGAGTTGCTGAAAGGATTGGACGAAGAGCTGGATGACTTCCTGAAGAAACTACTGGAATAAGTTACCCGGATTTTGCTTCCTCTCCCCCTCTCCCCTTTTATTTTTTCCAGGAACATTCTGACTAAGAGAGATATCTATTAAAACAAAAAATTCACGCTGATTGCAGTTTTACCTTTCTGGTTGCTGCATCAGCGTGAATCTTTTTTATGGTCTTATGTCAGCTTAGGCTTTCTTCAAAGCTGCAATGCTTTCTTTCAAAGACTTGATGATGCTTTCGGCATCGGCCTGTTTCTTACGTTCCAGTTCGATGACAGCAGCCGGAGCATTGTTCACAAACTTCTCGTTGCTCAGCTTCTTCATAACTCCCTGCAAGAAACCTTCCTTGTGCTTCAGCTCGGCTTCCATACGGGCTATTTCGGCTTCCACATCAATCAGGTTACCCAGCGGAACTGCATATTCCGTTGTGCCGACCATGAACGAAGCAGCACCTTCGGTCTTTGAGGCTACCGACTGAATGGCAGAAAGGTTGCACATCTTAGTGATGACTGCCGTATAAGCGGCTACCGGATTTTCACCTACCACCTGCAACTCCAGCTCTTCTTTCTGGGCGATATTCTTCTGCAGACGGATGGCACGGATATTACTGATTACTTCCTTCACAGCCTCGAACTGCTTAAGCAGCTCTTCGTCGTAGGCAGCAGGAGCAGCCATCGGGCTTACCATCAGGCTTTCGCCATCCTTGCGGTCGGCAATGTGCTGCCACAGCTCTTCGGTGATGAAAGGCATGAACGGATGCAGCAGGTGCAGCAAGTTGTCGAAGAAAGCAATGGTCGTATCGTACACCTTGCGGCTGACGGGCTGTCCGTAAGCAGGCTTGATCATCTCCAGATACCAGGCCGAGAACTCGTCCCAGAACAGTTTGTAGACTGCCATCAGCGCTTCGCTCAGACGATACTTGCCAAACAAGTCAGCTACTTCGGCTGCTACGGCATTCTGCTTGGCGTCGAACCAGCGCATAGCCAGCTCGGCAGCTTCGGGCACAGCGGCATCGTCGCTTACTTCCCAACCTTTAACGAGGCGGAAAGCATTCCATATCTTGTTGTTGAAGTTACGTCCCTGTTCGCACAATGCATCGTCGAAGAGGATGTCGTTTCCGGCAGGAGCCGAAAGCATCATTCCCATACGTACACCGTCGGCACCGTACTTCTCGATCAGATCCAGCGGGTCGGGCGAGTTACCGAGCGATTTGGACATCTTACGGCCGAGCTTGTCGCGCACGATACCGGTGAAGTATACGTTCTTGAAAGGCATGTCGCCCATGTATTCGTAACCGGCCATAATCATACGGGCCACCCAGAAGAAGATAATATCCGGTGCTGTCACCAGGTCGCTGGTAGGATAATAGTATTTGATTTCTTCGTTGCCGGGATTGTTGATGCCGTCGAACAACGAGATGGGCCACAGCCACGAAGAGAACCACGTATCCAGACAGTCTTCGTCCTGACGCAGGTCGGCCAATGTCATGTCTGCGTTGCCGGTCTTGGCCTTGGCCAATTCCAGTGCCTGTTCGGCAGTCTCGGCTACAACGTATCCGCCTTTGGGCAGGTAGTAGGCCGGAATGCGGTGTCCCCACCACAGCTGACGACTGATACACCAGTCCTTGATGTTCTCCAGCCAGTTCTTGTAAATGTTCACATATTTGGCCGGATAGAACTTCAGTTCGTCGTTCATTACCGGCGGCAAAGCCATGTCGGCAAAGTGCTGCATCTTGAGGAACCACTGCATGGAGAGCTTCGGTTCGATGGGCACATTGGTACGCTCGGAGAAACCTACCTTGTTGGTATAAGCTTCTACTTTCTCCAGCAATCCGGCTTCGTCCAGGTCTTTCTCAATCTGCTTGCGCACGTCGAAGCGGTCCATACCGACATACAGGCCAGCGGCTTCGCTCAGGGTGCCGTTGTCGTTGAAGATGTCGATGCTCGGCAGGTTGTACTTCTCGCCCAGCATGTAGTCGTTCACGTCGTGAGCCGGAGTCACTTTCAGACAGCCGGTACCGAACTCGATGTCTACATAATCGTCCTCGATCACCGGAATGACACGGCCTACCAGCGGCACAATCACTTTCTTTCCCTTCAACCATTCGTTCTTCGGGTCGTTCGGGTTGATACACATGGCTGTATCGCCCATGATGGTTTCGGGACGGGTAGTAGCCACGATGGCATAACGGCCTTCGGCATCGCCCTCTACCTTGTAACGCAGGTAGTAGAGCTTGCTGTGCTCTTCCTTATAGATTACTTCCTCGTCGCTCAGGGCAGTAAGTGCCTTGGGGTCCCAGTTCACCATACGTACGCCACGGTAAATCAGACCTTTGTTGTACAGGTCAACAAATACCTTGATGACGCTCTCGCTGCGCTTCTCGTCCATGGTGAATGCGGTGCGGTCCCAGTCGCACGATGCGCCCAGCTTGCGGAGCTGTTTCAGGATGATGCCTCCGTGTTCGTGTGTCCAGTCCCAGGCGTGTTTCAGAAATTCCTCACGCGTCAGGTCGGTCTTCTTGATGCCCTGTGCAGCCAGTTTGTTCACCACTTTGGCTTCGGTGGCTATCGAGGCATGGTCGGTACCCGGCACCCAGCAGGCATTCTTGCCTTCCATACGGGCACGACGCACCAGAATATCTTGAATGGTATTATTCAACATGTGTCCCATGTGCAATACTCCGGTGACGTTTGGGGGCGGGATGACGACGGTGTAAGGCTCACGACCATCGGGTTTCGAACTGAACAGTTTGTGGTCCAACCAATACTGGTACCACTTCCCTTCCACATCAGCGGGATTGTACTTACTTGCTAATTCCATTGTCTTCAAATCATTGATTATAGTTTATTTGGCGGCAAATTTACAAATTTATTGGCATCCGGCGATACTGACGGACAGGATTTTCAAAATTAGTATTACTTTTGCCGGAGCATTCTTCTAAAAAAACATCCGCTTTATATGAATCGCACGTTCACACGCATACGCTCGCATGTCAGCCCCCGTCACGGCCTGTTGCTGCTTCTGTTGCTGTACGTCGTCCTGACCCAGCAGATTCCTTCGTGGGGACAGTGGTATGCCCAGCACCTCTACCCCGGCATCGCTTATGTACTTTCGGCCTTCTCGGCCCTCTTCCCCTTTGCCATCGGCGATGTGTTCATAGCCCTCAGCATCGCATGGGTAGTGCTCTATCCGGTCTATGCCGTCGTCCGCCGCAAGCAGCAACTGCTGCGTGCGCTTCGCAAGGTGGGCGAATATCTGCTTTGGGTGTATGCCTGGTTCTACCTGACGTGGGGACTGAACTACTCGCAACCGGGATTTTACGCGCGTACCGGCATCGAGCCGGCCGAATACTCCAAAGAAGTCTTTCTGGATTTCGCCGACCGCTACATCGACAGCCTGAATGCCAGCTTCACGCCTCACCCCCTCACCGATAAACGACTGATACGCGACGCCGCCGTCGAAGGCTACAACAGCATAGCCCCCGAACTGGCCGTACACCGGCCTTTCCATCCGCAACCACGTGTGAAGACCATGGTTTTCACACCACTCATTTCTGCCGTGGGCGTGACGGGCAGCATGGGGCCGTTCTTCTGCGAATTCACCGTCAACGGCGACCTGTTGCCCAACCAGTACCCTGCCACCTACACCCACGAACTGGCCCACCTGCTGGGCATCACCAGCGAGGCCGAGGCCAACTTCTACGCCTATCAGGTGTGCAGCCGTTCCCGCTGGCAAGCCATGCGCTTCAGCGGCTACCTGTCTCTGCTGCCTCACGTGCTGTCCAACGCCCGCCCACTGCTCACGCAGGAAGAATTCGAAGCTCTTGCCGGCCGCATCCGTCCCGAAGTGGTCGAAGTCTACGAGCAGAACCGACTGTACTGGACTGAAAAGTACAGTCCCCTCATCGGCTCGATACAAGACTGGATGTACGACCTCTACCTGAAAGGCAACAAGATTGAAAGCGGACGACAGAACTATTCGCAAGTGGTAGGACTGCTGATTTCGTACGAAATGAGGCAGAAGGACAAACACTAAACTCAGTTTCCCTCATCCACCTCTGTTATCCTCTCCGTTTCCACAAGAGGTTACGCCCGTTCCCTAAGGAGGAAACGCTCGTATCCTAAGGAGGGAACGGCCGTATCCTAAGCAGGAAACGGGAGTTTCCTAAGCTGGAAACGGAAGGAAACTACTAATGTTTCGTTCTCAGCACTTTATCTGAAAAAAACTTTGTACCTTTGCCCGAGATTTTTAAAACCAACAACGATGATGCAACATACACGTAAAGAACAGATGGAAGCTTTCGGACGCTTCCTCGACATACTGGACGAACTGCGCGAAAAATGTCCGTGGGACCGCAAACAGACCAACGAGAGTCTGCGCCCCAACACCATTGAAGAAACGTACGAACTGTGCGACGCCCTGATGCGCGACGACAAGCAGGACATCTGCAAGGAGCTGGGCGACGTTCTGCTGCACGTGGCCTTCTACGCCAAGATAGGCAGCGAGACAGGCGACTTCGACATCAAGGACGTCTGCGACCGCCTCTGCGAAAAGCTCATCTACCGCCATCCGCACGTATTCGGCGATGCCAAAGCCGAAAGCGCCGCTCAGGTAGTGGAAAACTGGGAACAGCTGAAGCTGAAAGAAAAAGGTGGAAACAAAACCGTGTTGAGTGGTGTGCCTGCTGCCTTGCCTACACTCATCAAGGCCTATCGCATTCAGGACAAGGCACGCAACGTAGGCTTCGACTGGGAAGAACGCGAACAGGTATGGGACAAGGTGAAAGAAGAGATTCAGGAGTTTCAGGCCGAAGTAGCCAATATGGACAAACAGAAAGCCGAAGAAGAGTTCGGCGACGTTCTGTTCAGCCTCATCAATGCTGCCCGCCTTTACAAGATCAATCCGGACAACGCGCTGGAACACACCAACCAGAAATTCATCCGCCGCTTCAACTATCTGGAAGCCCACACCATCAAGGAAGGCCGCAACCTGCACGACATGAGTCTGGCCGAGATGGACAAACTGTGGAACGAAGCGAAGGAACTGGAAAAGCAGGCAGAAAAGACTGAAGAATCATAATCTTCGTATGCATCTGCATACGGCGGTTCTTCCTCGTTCCCGCACAACCGAGCATACTAAAAAAGGGTACATGCCTCACACATGTACCCTTCAAAAAAATCATTTCACTATATATTTATACCTATTGCCGGCTCAGTCTTATCTTCTTTGAGGTTTGCCAGGTTTTTTGTCATTGCGCTGCATTCCTTTTAGAAGTTCCCGCTGAAAACGCATCTCGGCCCGTTGAACCAGATAAATCTTCTTGTAAGAAAGAATCTTCTTGAACTTTGCAAGATAAGTCTTATCCAAACGGTCGGCAGACATGCGGGCGTCATAGACACCTTCCAGAATCTCGCCGTATTGGGCTTCTGTAGTCTTTTCGTCTTTACCTTTGCGAAGCAAGTCCCATGCTTCATCGTTCAGCTGCTTCTTACGATCCTGTAATTCGAAATAAACAGGAAAAAACTTATCAGCTTCTTCTTTGGTCAAACCGGCATGTTGCGTGATAAAAGCTTGCTGCTTAGCACGAAATTCTTCCCTGCTCAGTCGGTGTTGATCGCACCCGTCTGCTCCCCAAGCTACAGAAACCAGACTGCACAACACCACAATCAGTACACTCAGTTTTTTCATCATTCTATTCTAAGTATTAAAATCCTTGTCTCATTCTGCTTCCATATCAGAGAGGTAGACATACAAGGAATAGTCGTCCAACATAGAGTTATCTACCACCTCGTTGATATATTGCATTTCTTTGTCGGTCTCTTCAGCCGCTACATAATCGGCATTCGAAGCCGGCTGGCGATCGGCAGAAGCTACCCGGATAATCAAAGCTGCTCCCGCAAACATGGCAGCCATATACAGCCACGGCTTCACCTTGTCCCACATTGTTGGCTCTTTCTGCACAAAAGCAGGCTTTTCTTTTTCAGGAAGCTTATTCATTATATCCGAAGTTAGTCCTTCAAAATATCCTTCAGGCACACGGAAAGAATTCTCCGTTCCCACCTTTCTCAAAATGTAATCTTCTTCTTTCATAAAAAGTCTCCTTTCTGTATGTTTAGATAGTATTTCTGATAGAAGGTTTAATATTCATCCTCTAAAAATTTTTCAATCTTTTTCACGGCATAATGATATGACGACTTCAAAGCCCCTACAGAAGTTCCAAATATCTCAGACATTTCCTCGTACTTCATTTCCTGATAATACTTCAGATTGAACACCATACGCTGCTTTTCCGGCAAAGTCAGCAAAGCCTTCTGCAAAGCCAGCTGTATCTTGTCGCCCGAGAAGTACGGATCACTCTCCAGCCGCCCGATAGCGTTTGCATCCGGATCGTCCAGCGAGACGGTAGACATGGCGCGCTGCTTGTTCAGGAAAGTAAGGCATTCATTCAAAGCTATACGATAGAGCCAAGTGGATATTTTCGCCTCGGCCCGAAAATAATCTATATTAGTCCATGCTTTGATAAAAGTATTCTGAAGCAAATCATTGGCATCTTCGTGTGAAAGCACCATACGACGGATCTGCCAATACAACTGTTCGCTGTATTTGGCAACAATCATCTCAAATCCTCGCTTTTGTGTGCTCTCGTCTTGCAAAAGTGCCAACACCTCGCGTTCGTTATAAGGTGAATTCATATTTATCTATGCATATTTATCGTTTAGACATCTGTTCCGAATAAAAGTTTAATTCAGGCCTGAAAGAAAGTCTCTCCTACCTGTACGCACAACGTCTCTTGCGCAAGCCGTGTATGTGGGAAAACACTCCTTGCTTCCTCCAGCAGGCAGCTTTCATCTTCATAACGGGCAGAAAAATGCCCGATCAGCAAAGACTTTACTTCCGCATCCCGTGCCAATTGTGCCGCCTGTCCGGCAGTGGTATGAAAAGTCTCTTTAGCCCGGGAAGCATCCGCGTTGACAAAAGTCGCTTCATGAAATAACAGGTCTACTCCTTTCAATTGTGAAACCAGGTGTGGAAGGTAACAGGTGTCAGAACAATAAGCATAACGCCGTGGCAAATCCGAAGGACGAGTCAGGCGGGAGTTAGGAATGACTTCACCGTCGGGCGTCACATAATCGGCTCCGTTTTTAATCCTGTTCAGTTCGTAAAGCGGTACCTGATAAAAGTCTATCATCTCACGCACGATATGACTGGGGCGAGGCTTCTCTGCAAATATAAAGCCACAACATGGCATCCGATGGCGTAAAGGAATAGTAGTTACTGTAATCGAATGGTCTTCGTATATCAAAAGTGAATCTTTCGTTTCAAACTCATGAAATATCACCTTATAGGTCATCTGATGGTTAAAGAAGTCGAGCATTGGCTGCAACAACTGCTCTAAACCGACAGGTGAATAAATATGAAGCTCGGCCGTTCGTCCCAAAAGATTGAGCGTAGAAATCAGGCCCAGCAATCCAAAACAATGATCACCGTGCAAATGGGATATAAAAATGTGATTCAGCCTCGAAAACTTCAAGCGTGATTTACGAAACTGCAACTGTGCACCCTCTCCACAGTCAATCATGTACAATTTATCACGTACATTCAACACTTGCGAAGTCGGGAAATGCCGTGTAGTAGGCAGTGCTGATCCACATCCCAAAATATGTAGCTCAAACTTTTCCATCCTGTTACAATAAAAGAAAGGGCACTTGTTTTTTCGACAAGCGCCCTTCTTATCCTAGTTTAAAAATTTACGCAATAAAACCGATTATTTCTTTTCAGCTTCCATTTGCTCCTTCAAGGCAGCCAGAGCGTCGATGTCACCCAATGTAGTAGATGCAGCCTGGTTCTGGATTACCGGAGTTTCTTCTTTCTTACTGTTAGCCTTCTTAGCAGCCTTCTTTTCGGCTCTTTCTTCAGCTTTTGCAGCATCTTCGAAAATACGGCTGTGAGACAAGATGATGCGTTTTGCATCTTTGTTGAACTCGATAACCTTGAACGGCAGTTTCTCATCCAGCTGTGCCTGAGTTCCGTCTTCCTTAACGAGGTGTTTCGGAGTAGCGAAACCTTCAACACCATAAGGCAGAGCTACAACAGCGCCCTTATCCAACATTTCGATGATAGTACCTTCGTGTACGGAACCTACAGTAAATACGGTTTCGAATACATCCCAAGGATTTTCTTCGAGCTGCTTGTGACCCAAGCTGAGACGACGGTTCTCCTTGTCGATTTCCAATACCTGAACTTCAATATCGGCACCGATTTGAGTAAACTCAGACGGATGCTTAACTTTCTTCGTCCAAGACAAGTCAGAGATGTGAATCAAACCATCAACACCTTCTTCGATTTCAACGAATACACCGAAGTTAGTGAAGTTACGAACCTTAGCAGTGTGCTTGCTGCCTACAGGATACTTCTCTTCGATAGTTTCCCATGGATCCGGTTTCAGCTGTTTGATACCCAAAGACATCTTACGTTCTTCACGATCCAGTGTCAATACTACAGCTTCTACCTCGTCACCAACTTTCATGAAGTCCTGTGCAGAACGCAAATGCTGGCTCCAAGACATTTCAGAAACGTGGATCAGACCTTCAACACCCGGAGCGATTTCGATAAATGCACCGTAGTCAGCCATCACAACTACTTTACCCTTCACATGATCGCCAACCTTCAAGTTCGGATCAAGAGCATCCCAAGGATGCGGAGTCAGCTGCTTCAAGCCCAATGCAATACGCTTCTTCTCATCGTCGAAGTCCAAGATAACAACATTGAGTTTCTGGTCGAGTTCAACCACTTCTTTCGGATCGCTAACACGGCCCCAAGAAAGATCTGTGATATGAATCAAACCGTCTACGCCACCCAGGTCGATAAATACACCATAGGAAGTGATATTCTTAACGGTACCCTCAAGAACTTGTCCTTTTTCGAGCTTACCGATGATTTCTTTCTTCTGTTGTTCCAGTTCAGCCTCAATAAGAGCCTTGTGAGAAACAACTACGTTCTTGAATTCCTGGTTGATCTTAACAACCTTGAATTCCATAGTCTTACCTACGAATACATCGTAGTCACGGATAGGCTTCACATCAATCTGAGAACCCGGCAAGAAGGCTTCGATGCCGAATACGTCTACGATCATACCACCCTTGGTACGGCACTTGATGTAACCCTTGATAATTTCTTCGTTCTCCAAAGCTGCGTTAACACGATCCCAAGAGCGAGTAGCACGAGCTTTGCGGTGAGACAGAACCAGCTGTCCTTTTTTGTCTTCCTGATTTTCAATGAATACTTCTACTGTATCACCTACTTTCAGATCCGGATTGTAACGGAATTCACTCATCGGAATGATACCGTCTGATTTGTAACCGATGTTCACAACTACTTCACGCTTGTTCATTGCGATCACGGTACCGTCAACAACCTCACGGTCGTTAATTTTGTTCAGCGTATTGTCATACGCTTTCTCCAAGTCTTCATGACTTACATTTGATACGGCTTCACCGTTTTCGTACGCATCCCAGTTGAAGTCTTCAATGGGAGCAACATTTTTTAAATTTTCCATTAATAAAATTGTTTGTTTAACTCGTTAATTAAGTGAGACTTTATATTGACTCAATAAATCGGGCGCAAAGATAATAGTATTTTCTTGAACAACAAAAACTTCAATCTAAAAACATTGAGAAAAAGTCTAAAGACTTCCATAAAAATAGAGCCTCGTAAAAAAGGCGACTTCAACCATTAATGATATCACACCTTTTTATAATTAACGGTTAAACAGCTCGAACGTAAACTTCACACCTATTTCCTGATACTTCCAATTGGCAAAACTTGTAAATACGCCAAAATCAAAGACATGAGTGCCAATGCCATATCCAAGCTCCAAGTAAGGATTCAAGTGAGGGACAAACAACATATTGAAATACAAACGTTCGTTCAACACATATTGCGTATATTTATTCAGGTGCCTGATAAGAAGGAAAGGAGCCTCATAAACCGCATGAGCACGCGCATATTTTCGAGACGAGTTGTACCAACGGCCATCCAACAGTTGAAACACCCCACCAATATCATCATTCCAACCGGTAGGCAGATTGGAACGACGCAGATTGGCAAAATCGACAAAATAAAGTTCTTCCTGCCGTGTAAATGCTCCCCATCCCAAACGGAAATATAAATCACGCATCAAACCCAACGGTACATTGTGCTGAAAGTCGACTTCAACCCGTTCATAACTTCCTGAACTCTGAAGCACTCCTTTTATTCCACGCTCCCAATCAACCGACACAGTAGGATATTTGGAATGCAGATTCACTTTACGGTCTCCATTCATATAATAATACTGTCCCGGTTTCCAGGTTAAGCGCACTCTTGGCGCAAAACTGTTATAGGTATGGCGAAACTTGTTCAGTATTTCCGGATCAAACCCCGGAAGATACGACTGACCATCACTGACTAAACGTGTAGGAGGCGTATCGGGAAACACAATATCAAAATTAGAACGTTCGACCTCTGTACGACGGTGGATTGACAAACCTACGTCCAATGTCAGTCCATTAACTATCTCCCAACTATGCTCCACATTCAGATACAAGTCATTAAAATAATCCAGATGAATTTGATTGAAATCAAACAGACTGTCAGGAATAGCCTTCAAATCATCCAGTACATCACTACTGTAAATACGGTTACCATTACCCAACTCTACATGCAAAGCAGCCCGTTTACGAGGCCAATAATCAAAGTCACTCCTTACCCTCCAATAGAACTCCTTTTGCTTAAAGTTATAACCGATCCGGGGCACTATTCTCAGAAGACGGTCACCAGGAAACAAACGGTTGTATTTGAATTCCTGACGATACGAAATTCCGTTCGATCCACTATAACTCAGCAAAAAAGGATTGATTAAAGGAGAACATCTGACACTACCCAGTTTATCCAGATTGACCGTATACCGACTGATCAATGCATCACCAATTTGCCCCCAAAACTCCAGGTTCTTATTCAACTTTTTTTTCGTTACCCCCACCGTGTCGCGCCGCAAAAAATAGTCCTGATACAACGACTGCTCATGCTGAGTCAACGGTATAGGACGCAACGAGTTGAAATAGGCCGTATCACGCTGATAAGCATTCGTATCGTTACTCAACGTATAAGATTCTGTCAGATCATACTTTTCCTTTTTCTGCTCTTCGACCTCCCGACCGGTATCCTTTTGAGATATCTCACTATATTTAAGCGAAGCTGTATAGCTGCCATCTATTACATTCCCCAAGAACCGGAAAGAACCTTCTACCATGTAGCGAACCGGCAGAAATTCATCTGGTGCTCCCACTTCCCCCAACTGCAACAGATTATCGAAACGAAACATCTCGGAACGACCGGCAAAACGGATCTCACGAACACTCCACACGTTATCGCTAACCACCATATAGCCACCAACCAGCTGGAAACTCTTGCTTTTAGGAATAAAACGAATCTTATATTGCCGGTTAAATTCCGGTCCCATTATCGAATCAATATAATAGGTATAGTATTTTTTCGCATTGCTAGCCAAGGGCGAAAGCAATTTATCATAAAGCAACGTAGACGAATATATATTAATATGAAAGTACTCCAACAACCGGCCGTCAGCTTCCCAAAATTCCGAAGCAGTACCCACACCAGCCTTTACCTTTTGGTCATAAATATCCGGAGCCGTAAAATGCAGATCACTGTAAGTCTCCATCATATATTCGTTCACCCCCTTCCGTATCCGGAACATAGTAGGTAAAAAACGAATTATATGATTCTTTTTCCGGATATTGACTCTTCCTTTTATATACAGTTCTGCACGATATTCGTTTACTATACTCTCATAAAATGGGGCAAAGAAGATAACTTTTTCCATAATCGAATCGGCTGAAACGCCACGTTTACCGTATATATTAGAGATGTCTTTTGCTGCCGCTTCCGCAACAATCAAAAGCAGCACCATAAATTCAATCCATATATATATTAAACGTTTCACCCGTAATATCTTATTATAGACAGGGGCAAATATAGAAAAAAAGGTGTATTTTTGCAGCCAAACAACCAACAAAAAGAGAAGGCAACTATGTCAAAAATGAGATTTTTTGCTTTACAGGAGCTGGCCAATCGCCGTCCTCTGGAAGTCACAATCCCCTCAAACAAGCTGTCCGATTATTACGGCAGCCACGTTTTCGACCGAAAAAAAATGCAGGAATATCTGCCTAAAGAAGCTTACAAAGCGGTTACAGATGCCATAGAAAAAGGCACTCCCATCAGCCGCGAAATGGCAGATTTAATTGCCAACGGAATGAAAAGCTGGGCAAAATCGCTGAATGTAACCCACTACACCCACTGGTTTCAGCCATTGACCGACGGAACAGCCGAGAAGCACGATGGATTCATCGAGTTCGGCGAAGACGCTGAAGTGATCGAACGCTTTTCAGGCAAACTGCTTATCCAGCAAGAGCCCGATGCTTCATCTTTCCCCAACGGGGGCATCCGTAACACATTCGAAGCACGCGGATATACCGCATGGGACGTATCGTCACCGGCTTTTGTGGTAGATACCACCCTCTGTATTCCTACTATCTTTATATCCTATACAGGAGAAGCCCTGGACTACAAGACACCTTTGCTGAAAGCTCTTGCTGCCGTAGATAAAGCCGCAACCGAAGTATGTCAGCTATTTGACAAAAACGTCACCAGAGTATTTGCCAATCTAGGATGGGAACAGGAATACTTTTTGGTCGATCTGGCCCTCTACAATGCCCGCCCCGACCTTTGCCTGACCGGGCGTACACTCATGGGCCACTCGTCGGCCAAAGACCAGCAGCTCGAAGACCATTACTTCGGCTCTATTCCCCCAAGAGTGACAGCCTTCATGAAGGAACTGGAGATAGAGTGCCACAAATTAGGCATTCCCGTAAAAACCCGCCACAACGAAGTAGCTCCCAACCAGTTCGAGTTAGCGCCCATTTTCGAGAACGTCAACTTGGCCAACGACCATAACCAGCTGGTAATGGACCTGATGAAGCGAATTGCCCGCAAGCACAACTTCGCCGTGTTACTGCACGAGAAACCCTACAACGGGGTCAACGGTTCCGGCAAACATAACAACTGGTCGTTGTGTACAGATACGGGTATTAACCTGTTTGCTCCCGGCAAAAACCCCAAAAGCAACATGCTGTTTCTCACATTCCTGGTCAATGTCCTGATGATGGTCTACAAAAACCAGGATCTGTTGCGTGCCTCTATCAGCAGCGCAGGGAACAGCTATCGTTTAGGAGCCAACGAAGCACCTCCCGCTATTCTGTCCATCTTCTTAGGCAAACAATTAAGCAGCATTCTTGACGAATTCACACGTCAGATAAGCAATAGCAAGATGACAGCCGAAGAGAAAACAACGCTGAAACTGGGCATCGGCCGTATCCCCGAAATATTACTGGATACTACCGACCGCAACCGCACCTCTCCATTTGCTTTCACAGGAAACCGTTTCGAGTTCAGAGCTGCAGGTTCGTCAGCCAACTGTGCTGCAGCCATGATCGCCATCAACGCAGCCATGGCCAACCAGCTGAACGAATTCAAGGCCTCGATAGACAAAGCCATGGAAGAAGGAAGCAGCAAAGAAGAAGCCATCTTCCGCATTCTCAAGGAAACCATCATTGCTTCCGAACCCATCCGATTCGAAGGTGACGGATATTCGGAAGAATGGAAGCAGGAAGCTGCCCGACGTGGTCTGACCAACATCTGCCATGTGCCCGAAGCTCTGATGCGCTATATGGACAACCAGGCCAAAGCAGTTCTGATTGGTGAACACATATTCAACGAAACAGAGTTAGCCAGCCGTCTGGAAGTAGAACTGGAGAAATTTACGATGAAAGTTCAGATTGAAAGCCGTGTGTTGGGCGACCTGGCCATCAATCACATTGTGCCCACAGCTGTCAGCTACCAGAACCGGTTATTGGAAAATCTGCGTGGACTACGCGAAACATTCTCCCCCGAAGAATACGAAGAACTCAGTGCCGACCGCAAGGAACTGATACGCGAAATCTCACGAAGAGTTACAGCCATCAAGATGCAAGTACGCGAAATGACCGAGGCACGCAAAGTAGCCAACCACATGGATAACTACAAAGATAGAGCTTTCGCTTATGAAGAGAATGTACGTCCGTATCTGGAAAGCATTCGCGACCACATCGACCGTCTGGAAATGGAGATAGACGACGAGATATGGCCATTGCCCAAATATAGGGAACTTTTATTCACAAAATAAGAAACCGGATATTCTATTTTTTTACAATACAGGCTGGATATCCTGCCCTACAAAAGCAGGAATGTCCAGCCTGTTTTTCTATAGCAATTCTATTTTTCAATAGAATCTTTACAAAAAACCTTGCACATTTTTCCAACAAATGCGTAATATTTAATTTTTTCTTCCTACATTTGTGCTGTAGAACACAGCTTTGCAGCAGTATGGTGAAAATAAACTTATCAGATATAAATATTCCGGAACTAATAGCCGATATGTGGTCGCCTCTGAATGAGGAGCAACGGGAGTTCCTTTCAAACCACTTTACACTCCAGAACTACAAAAAGAACGAAGTGATTTATTGTGAGGGAGAAAGCCCCGCCTACCTAATGTGCCTGCTGACCGGAAAAGTCAAAATATATAAAGATGGCGTAGGAGGACGAAGCCAGATCATCCGCATGATCAAGCCTGTTGAATATTTCGGTTATCGCGCCTACTTTGCCAAAGAAGACTACGTTACTGCTGCTACTGCTTTCGAACCGTCCATCATCTGCCTGATACCCATGAGTGCCATCATGACATTGGTGACACAAAACAACAATCTGGCTATGTTTTTCATCAAACAGCTGTCTATCGATTTGGGTATTGCCGATGAACGCACAGTAAACCTGACTCAGAAACACATTCGTGGACGACTGGCTGAATCGCTGCTCTTCCTGAAAGAAAGTTATGGACTGGAAGAAGATGGTTCCACCTTAAGTATCTATCTCTCGCGTGAGGATTTAGCCAACTTATCCAACATGACTACCTCAAACGCCATCCGTACGTTGTCGCAATTCGCAACCGAACGCCTTATCACCATCGACGGACGGAAAATAAAAATCATCGATGAAGAGAAGCTGAAAAAGATCAGCAAAATCGGATAATATTTTTCCCCAGTTGGAGAAAAATCTTTTTCCAGTTAGAGAAATATTTTTTCCTAACTATAGAAAAAGCACTAGTATTTTCTATGAAACATATCAGCAGACCGGTTTATCCGCATGAAGTGAACTTTAGCAGATAAACCGGTCTGTATTTTATTCTCCCAACTGGAGGAAGCGTTCAGCCTCAATGGCTGCCTTACATCCACTGGCAGCAGCGGTAATAGCCTGACGATAATGAGGATCGGCCACATCGCCGGCAGCAAACACGCCTGGCAACTTGGTACGCGGTGTACCCGGCTCGGTCAGGATATAGCCTACTTCGTCTGTATCCAGATAGGGCTTGAAAATCTTCGAATTGGGTTCATGGCCGATAGCCAGGAAGAATCCGTCAATGGCACGGTCGTAACGTTCTTCATCGGGTTGTCCCATGCGTTTTACCAGGTGCACACCTTCTACGCCATTTTCGCCGTACAGACCTACCGCATTGTGCTCGAAGAGTACTTCTATTTTTTCATTATTCATCACACGTTCCTGCATGATTCTAGAGGCACGAAGGAAAGGCTTGCGGACAATCAGATAGACCTTCGATGCGAGACTGGCCAGATAAGAAGCCTCCTCACAAGCCGTATCGCCACCGCCTACTACGGCAACCGTCTTTTTGCGGTAGAAGAAACCGTCGCACGTTGCACAGGCACTTACACCCATGCCCGCATATTTCTTCTCGTCTTCCAGGCCCAGATATTTGGCAGCTGCACCCGTAGCGATAATCAGGGTTTCGGCTTCGATCACTTTTTCTTCGTCGATTGTTATTTTATAAGGCCGTTGGTTTAAATCGGCCGAAGTAGCTACACCGTAGCGCAAGTCTGCCCCGAAGCGGCCGGCTTGCTTGCGCAGGTCTTCCATCAGCTGCGGACCGCTGATTCCTTCCGGATAACCGGGAAAGTTCTCCACATCGGTAGTGGTGGTCAATTGTCCACCCGGCTGCAAGCCTTCGTACAACACCGGCGACAGGTTAGCACGACCGGCATAAATAGCAGCTGTATATCCGGCAGGACCGGAGCCTATAATCAGGCATCTTACTTTTTCTGTTTCCATATTGTATTTTTATTTACGATAAAAACGTTTCATAATCTCACTCTGTTACATACATCAGCGCAGGTCAATCTCCTCGGCCGACGGATATGCTTTCTTGTCGAAGGTAAAGAACCGGTCCGGATAGGACTGTCCTGTCTGAAAGTCATTCACAACAATCAGTGTCGCGTTTTTCCCTCCGCGCTGCGCCATGCTTATCTTCAAAGGGCGGTAGGTGTCTTTCGCCACATACAGGATGATGCACTGCAAGTCCTGATGCGGATCGGCAGCATTCATCACCACTTCATAGGCCGATTTTCCTGCTGCGTTATTCTTACCCATCTTCAGTTTGTAGCCTTGTTTGTACATGTACAGCCAGGCATAAGGATTCAACGACTGAAGCTCTTCCGCAGTAGGTTCCGTGATGTTCACCTCGTCGTTCGAAGCCACATAGCTCCACTGCGTACGACCGTCGAACCAGGTTTTCACTCCTTCGCTTTCGAGGACAAACTTCTCTCCCTTCAGGTAAATGGTACCTTCTGATACTCCCTCGCGGGCACGCACCGTAAACGTTGCTTTGATCCCCCCTGCCTGGCGGAAAGCCTCGGCTGTTCGGTTCATGACTGTCTCTGCCTCTGTCGGTGTCTGCTGGGAGTATGCCGGCAGGGACGTCAGCAACAGCATGTGGACGACAAGCAGGAAGATATTGATTCGCATTCTGTTCAAACTCATATCCAATAAAAGAACTAAAGAAAAGAAAACAAGCGATTATTGCAGATTGTTCAGCCGCATTTCCAGATCGGTTTCGTCCATGCAGCATACCTCACGGGGCTTGCTGCCTTGGGCCGGGCCCACAATACCCGCTTTCTCCAGCTGGTCCATAATGCGTCCTGCACGGTTGTAACCAATGGAGAACTTACGCTGAATCAGCGAGGTAGAGCCCTGCTGGTGAACAACTATCAGACGGGCTGCATCTTCGAACAGCGGATCCAAGCGTCCCATATCCACATCGCCCAAATCGCCACCGGCATTCTCGTCCACATATTCGGGCAGATAGAAGGCGGTCGGGTAACCCTGCTGACGGGCAATGAACTTAGTAATCTCTGCCACCTCGGGCGTATCGATAAAGGCACACTGCACACGCACCGGATCGGCTCCCTGCAAGAACAGCATATCGCCCCGGCCAATGAGCTGATTGGCTCCCGGACGGTCGAGAATGGTTCGTGAGTCGACCATAGCCGACACCCTGAAAGCGATACGAGCCGGGAAGTTGGCTTTAATGGTACCTGTAATGATGTTGGTTGTAGGACGCTGGGTAGCAATAATCATGTGGATACCGACCGCACGCGCCAGCTGGGCGATGCGGGCTATCGGAAGCTCGACATCCTTGCCCGCCGTCATAATCAGGTCACCGAACTCATCGATCACAACCACGATATAAGGCATATATTTGTGTCCTTTCTCAGGGTTCAGACGACGGTTAATGAACTTCTCATTGTACTCCTTGATGTTGCGCACGTGTGCTGCCTTCAGCAGGTCGTAGCGTGTATCCATCTCGACACAAAGCGAGTTGAGGGTCTGTACCACCTTTGTCACATCGGTGATGATGGCATCTTCTCCGTCGGGCAGTTTGGCAAGGAAATGGTGCTCGATGACGGAATAAATGCTGAACTCTACTTTCTTCGGGTCGACCAACACAAACTTCAATTCGGCCGGATGCTTTTTATAAAGCAGGGAGGTGATGATAGCATTCAGACCTACCGACTTACCTTGACCGGTGGCACCGGCTACCAGTACGTGCGGCATCTTGGCCAGGTCTACCATAAAGACCTCGTTCGTAATGGTCTTACCCAACGCGATAGGCAGTTCGTAGGTCGATTCCTGGAACTTCTTGCTGCCTATGATGCTCTGCCCCGACACGATCTTCGGATTGGAGTTCGGCACCTCGATACCGATTGTTCCCTTACCGGGGATGGGGGCTATAATACGGATACCCAAGGCCGAAAGGCTTAAGGCAATATCATCTTCCAGACCACGGATTTTGGAGATACGCACCCCTTGTTCGGGCGTAATCTCGTATAGGGTTACGGTAGGTCCGACGGTCGCCTTTATGGTACTGATTTCGATGCCAAAGCTGCGCAGCGTGTTCACAATCTTGTCCTTATTGGCATTCTGCTCGTCCATGTCGATGGTAGGTCCATTGTCGTCGTAGTGCTTCATCAGGTCGATTGTCGGGAAATGATAATTCTCCAGGTCAAGGCGCGGATTGTAAGGCTCCAGCTCCGGACCGTGGTATTCCTCTTCGTCCTCTCCAGCCTCTACTTCGAAGCCCGGTTCCTTGGCAGTTTCGGCCTTGTGCTGGGGTTCGGCCGGTTCGGGTTCGGGCGTTTCGATAGTCATTGTCACTTCATCGTCGCCCCGCTTCTGACGTCTTTCCTCCGGATGACTACCGCCTAAGTCCAATGTTATCTGATTGTCTTCAGATTCCTTGGTAGCATGTTCTTCCTCGTGGCGCGGAGCATCTTCTGCCGCTTCTGCCACGTGGTTGTCTGCCGCTTCAGCTTCCTCGGGCACGGATGCAGGGGCCTCCTTCACGGCCTTACGCTTGCCCTTGACGGTCCACGAGTCGGTAAACTCTTCGGGCACCTCGCCTTCGGCACTTGCCTTTGCCTGCTTTTTCTTCAGGAAATTCAGCGAGAACAGCCCACGCAACCAGATAATGGTACGCGCGCTAAGATAGATAAGGAAACAGATGGCTGTGAACAGCAGAATCATCCACACGCCCGGCACTCCCACCTGGGACACGAGCCAGTTACTGACATTATAGCCGTGCATACCGCCCAGATAGAGGAAGGAGTCCTTGTACTGGTCCATAAATACAAACCCGAAAAAGACGGAGAACCACACCAGCAGCAGCGCACAGCCTATGAACCACTTCCACAGCCGCACCACGCGCACCTTCATCAGCTTCAGTCCGGCCACGGCCAGAAATACCAAAATAAAGAAGGACGACACTCCGAAGCAGTCGTTTATCAAGTAGCTGGCCAGCTGCGCCCCGCGCGATCCGGCATAATTCTTCACTCCATTGTTCACCGAAGCCAACTCCTGCGCATTGCCGCTGTCGATGATGCTCTGGTCGGCTGCCCCTGTAAAGAAGAACGAAGAAAAAGCCAGCAACAAGTAGACGGAAAAAATCACCAGTACCAGTCCTATAACAAAGCGGATAGTCTCACTTCGGAATGCAGAAACGATTTTCTGATACAGTGTCGGTTTCTGCTCCGTATCTTTAGTTGTACCTTTTTTTGCCATGAATTAAATCTCCCTATTATAATAATGTATAGAAAGTCTGCCCGGGTTTGCCGCAAACCGCCCGTTGCTCCCCCTTGCAAAAGGAGCAGCCGATACCGGCACTTCCCTAGCTCCGTACGGAGAAGATCTGTACCCAAACAGCCCTTTAAGTTCGGTGCAAAAGTAATAAATAAACTATAAATTCGGGAACTAAAGAATAGTTTTTCTCGCTGCCCGGTATCGGCGGCGGGCTGAACTCTGCATGTAAAGCGGCCAGCAGTTTGGCAGGCACACCACTCAAGCCCAGACAGCCCGTAGATTCCCGAACAAGGCCGACAGGCAATTTTCCTTTACATCGTACCCCCGTCAATACTGGAAGGCTATCACAGTCGTATACTTAGGCCCCCTCAGTCGTATACTTAGGTACCCTCGGTCGTATACTTAGGGTGTCTAAGTCGTATAGGTTGATTACGACCCTAAAATACACTCTAAATCAATTGGTTAAACGAACTCATAGAGCAGTCTATCGCCCTAAGAATATTCTTAACGGAACAGACACACACTCCGTCCATCCGACAGATGCCGAAACCGGCAGTCGGCCCATCGAAAAATATCAGTAAAAGCCTTAATAAAACGGAAAAAGAAGTCCTAAAAAAGAATCAGATTTGTAATGATTACAATTTATATTATCTTTGTCACCTAAACCATTATTCATTTCATTTAAACCAACCGACCATGAAAAAACGTATCTATTTATTTGCAACCGCCGTGCTCGTCAGCATCCTGACAGCCTTCGGCCAGACAAAAGAGTATCAGCTATCGAGCCACATCCTCGACATCAACCAGGGACAGCCTGCTCCCGGAGTCAGAATCACCCTGTCGAAGCAGGACAAAGATGCCCAATGGACCGTAGTAGACGAAAAACTGACCGACAAAGACGGCCGGGTGAAAGACTTCCTGGAAAGAGACGGAAACGACCACGCAGGCATCTACAAGCTGACCTATCACGTGGCCCCCTACTTCGAGGCACAGAAGCAATCTACGTTCTACCCCTTCATCGAAGTGGTATTCGAAATCAGGGACAACAACCACTATCACGTCCCCATCACCCTTTCGCCCTACGGATATTCCACTTACCGGGGCAGCTGACCTGCCCCGCCATCCTACCGGCAGCCACGCACACCGTCACATGATCCGTACATCCTTTGCAAAGGAGTATATCACACACTTTTTCTAGGAAGAAACAAACCTTTTTCCTATCTTTGCAAACCAAACATAAGCAGACTAATGCTTCGAATCTAAAAAGATATGAAAAAAGAAAGTCAAGTGATATTCGACCGCAATGTAGTGGAATTTGTAACCGTGGCTGCCGAATTTTGTAAATTTCTGGAGCAGGCCGAGGGCATGAAACGCGCCACATTCGTCGATACATCCTTAAAAATACTGCCATTGCTCTACCTCAAAGCCTCCATGATGCCCAAATGCGAAATGATGGGCGAAGACATGCCGGAGAACTTTGTCACGGAAGAGACATACGAAATAGTACGCATGAACCTGGCCGGCATATTGGCCGAAAAGGACGACTACCTGGACGTATTCGTGTCGGACATGAAGTACAGCGACCAACCCATCACCAAATATATCTCCGAAGACCTGGCCGACATCTATCAGGACATCAAGGACTTCATCTTCGTCTTCCAGCT
Organism: Bacteroides ndongoniae; assembly: GCF_900108345.1. Lineage (GTDB taxonomy): Bacteria > Bacteroidota > Bacteroidia > Bacteroidales > Bacteroidaceae > Bacteroides > Bacteroides ndongoniae. The sequence continues at coordinate 1,058,913 of NZ_FNVV01000014.1, forward strand.
GGGACTGAACGAAACCATGAACGACGCCCTGGCCATCTGTCAGGAGAACTTTGCCCTCTACTGGGGACAAAAGCTGGTGAACACCCTGCGCGCACTGCACGACGTGAAGTATGCGCAAGCAGACAGTGAAGACGAAAATCCGTCGGACGAGACTGACGACCTCGACTACAACACCGAACACACCCTTTAACTGCAAGCTGTAATTATGGTAATCAAAAGAACGATCAATAAAGAGGAGCTACAGGACATGCCCAAAGCCCTCTTCCCCGGCCAGATACACGTTGTACAAACTCCACAAGAAGCCGAACGAGCCGTAGCCTACCTGAAGACCTGCCCGCTGCTGGGCATCGACAGCGAAACACGCCCCTCGTTCACCAAAGGCCACGTCTACAAAGTGGCACTGCTGCAAATCGCCTCGGACGAGCACTGCTTCCTTTTCCGGCTGAACCTGACAGGCCTCACACTGCCCGTCATTCTGCTGCTGGAAAATCCCAACATCATTAAAGTAGGCCTCTCACTGAAAGACGACTTCATGATGCTGCACAAGCGTGCCCCCTTCGAACAGCATTCCTGCATCGAGCTGCAAGAGTTTGTACGCCCCTTCGGCATTCAGGAGAAAAGCCTGCAGAAGATTTACGGCATCCTGTTCGGAGAGAAAATATCCAAAAGCCAGCGCCTGTCCAACTGGGAAGCCGACGTACTGACGCTTCCCCAGCAACAATACGCGGCAACCGACGCCTGGGCATGCCTCAACATCTACAACAAGCTGCAGGAACTGAAACGGACGGGCGACTTCGAAATAGCCCCCGACACCCCGCCAGCCGACAGCACAGAACCCGAAAACCGAACTAATTAAAATAAATCCATGTATAAAGTATATCTGAAACCCGGCAAGGAAGAATCCCTGAAACGTTTTCACCCTTGGGTATTCTCCGGCGCCATCGCCCGCATTGACGGAGAGCCGATAGAAGGCGAAGTAGTAGAGATCTACACTTCGAAGAACGAATTCATAGCCAAAGGCCATTGGCAAATAGGCAGCATCGCCGTACGGGTACTGACATTCAATCAGGACGAAACGATCGACACCGATTTCTGGAAACGGAAATTGCAGATAGCCTACAACATGCGCCGCAGTATCGGCATTGCCGAAGCACCCGACAACAACACCTACCGCCTGGTACATGGCGAAGGCGACAACCTGCCCGGACTGGTGATAGACATTTATGCACGGACCGCCGTCATGCAGGCCCACTCTGCAGGAATGCACCTGGAACGCATGACCATAGCCGAAGCACTGGCCGAAATGATGGGCAACCAGATCGACAACATCTATTACAAATCGGAAACGACACTGCCCTTCAAAGCCGACCTCTTCCCTGAAAACGGATTTCTGCGCGGAGGCAGCACGGACAACATCGCTACCGAATACGGCCTGAAGTTCCATATCGACTGGCTGAAAGGACAAAAGACTGGTTTCTTCGTCGACCAACGCGAAAACCGTGCCCTGCTGGAACGCTATGCAAAGGGCCGCAACGTACTGAACATGTTCTGCTACACCGGCGGATTCTCGGTCTACGCCATGCGTGGAGGAGCCAAGCTGGTACACTCGGTAGACAGTTCGGCCAAAGCCATCGACCTGACCAACAAGAACATGAAGCTGAACTTCCCTGGCGACACCCGTCACGCTGCCTATGCCGAAGACGCCTTTAAGTACCTCGACCGCATGGGCGACCAGTACGACCTCATTATCCTCGATCCACCCGCTTTCGCCAAGCATCGCGACGCCTTGCGCAACGCACTCCAGGGCTACCGGAAGCTGAACGTGAAAGCATTCGAGAAAATCAAGCCGGGCGGCATCCTGTTCACTTTCTCGTGCTCGCAGGCAGTCAGCAAGGAGAACTTCCGTACGGCCGTATTCACCGCAGCCGCCATGTCGGGACGCAGCGTACGCATCTTGCACCAGCTCACCCAGCCTGCCGACCACCCGGTCAACATCTATCACCCCGAAGGTGAATACCTGAAAGGACTGGTACTCTACGTAGAATAAAAAAACATCCGATTATTTAAAAAGATAACAGAAAAGGGGCTATACGGCCCCTTTATTCTTAAATAGAGTTAAGAAAAGGCATTTTTTGGCCGTTTTATTATGTTATATAACATAAAACCTCTACATTTGCACTGTGTTTTTCATGGTATTAGATTTAAGGTTAACAAAGATTGGGTGTCTGGGATAGATACCCTTCTTTTTTTATATACCCCTTCAGATTCCATTCCTGCCTTTCCAGGCATACGAAACAGGCTGCTTCTGCACACTTTTCCAACCTTCGGAAATATCAAAAAATCCCCTTTCTGGACAGACTAAAAAAAGTGATAGGTTATTTGCATTTCTCCGACCGGTATCGTACCTTTGCAAGACGCTGTACAAAATAGCATTTGTTTATCTTTAAGAATCCAAAACAAGAAAAACTATGAACATCAAAGTCCGCTTAGTCATTATGAACTTCCTACAGTTCGCCGTGTGGGGAGCTTACCTGACATCCATGGGCAGTTATCTGGTCAACGTCGGTCAAGCAGCACATATCGGAACATTCTACGCCATGCAAGGTATCGTTTCCCTATTTATGCCAGCCATTCTGGGTATCATTGCCGACCGCTGGGTACCGGCTCAGAAGCTGTTAAGCTTCAGTCACTTTACAGCGGCTTTATTCATGGCATTGGCAGGTTATTACGGCATGACCAGCGGAAGCAATGTCGAATTCGGCATACTTTTTACTTTATACTCGCTAAGTGTGGCGTTCTATATACCCACCCTTGCACTTTCCAACTCGGTAGCCTATACGGCACTGGACAAAGCCGGGCTTGATACCATCAAGAACTTCCCCCCTATCCGTATATTCGGTACCATCGGATTCATCTGCTCCATGTGGATGGTGGATATATTGGGACTTCAGAACAATTACGGCCAGTTCTTCGCTTGTGCCCTTATCGGATTGGTATACGGCGTTTATGCACTGACCCTCCCTGCCTGTCCTGTCAATAAAGGAGGCGAAAGCAAATCACTTACAGAAGCAATGGGGTTGCGTGCCTTCACATTGTTCAAACAGAAAAAGATGGCTATCTTCTTTATATTCTCCATGCTGTTGGGCGTATCGCTGCAAATCACAAACGGATTTGCCAATCCCTACATCAGCAGCTTCGGAAGCATTCCCGAATATGCCGAGACCTTCGGTGTACAGCATGCCAATATCCTGATTTCATTGTCACAAATATCCGAAACACTCTGCATACTGCTGATCCCATTCTTCCTGAAAAGATTTGGTATCAAGTATGTGATGCTGATTGCCATGTTTGCCTGGGTACTCCGATTTGGTTTGTTCGGTGCTGGCAATCCGGGCAGCGGCGTATGGATGTTTATCCTTTCGATGATCGTCTATGGAGTGGCATTCGATTTCTTTAATATATCCGGTTCTCTGTTTGTTGACCGTGAGACAGACAAAGGCATACGGTCGAGCGCCCAGGGTCTGTTTGTCATCATGACCAACGGATTCGGTGCAACCATCGGTACATTGGGAGCACAAGCTGTAGTCAATCATTTTGTCGACTTCAACAGCGAAGCCCCGCAAATCGAACAATGGCAATATGCATGGTATACCTTTGCCGCTTATGCACTGGTAGTAGCCGTTGTATTCGCATTTGCCTTCAAATATAAACACCGGCCGGAACAACTATAACCGTAACGGAATGAACAGAAAGAAAATAGAACTGCAAGTTCTGAACATATCCAACAGTCAGGAGCAGGCTGGAGCTTTCGCCTTGGTATTGGGCGAAATAAACGGTGATCGCCAGTTGCCCATTATCATCGGTACCAGCGAAGCTCAATACATGCTCATTGAGCTGAAAGGCATCACATCTCCACGCCCCCTGACGCATCATCTTTTTGCTTCCGTACTCGAAACATTAAAAGTCAAGTTGGCGCGAGTCCTCATCTATCATGTAAACAATGGGGTATTCTACTCGTATGTCTACTTCAAATCGGACAACACCTTCATGCGAATGGATGCGCGTACAAGCGATGCCGTAGCTTTGGCTTTGCGAATGCATGCACCGATCTATGTGTATGAAGATATTTTGGAAGATGAGGGAATACGCTCGGATTTCTTCTCCGAGGCTCCACAACAGGACGAGCAACCCAAAGAAGAAAACATAGAGTCACTGAAAGCAGCCCTGGCCGAAGCCATAGCAAACGAGAATTACGAACGTGCCGCCCAACTGCGCGACCAAATCAATCAACGCAAAAAGATGTAGGCACCTCAGCGCTATCACATACAATATAACATTTCGAACATGCACGTATTCTACACACCAGACATACAAAACAGTAACGAACTGCCTGAAGAAGAAGCAGCTCATGCGATACGGGTATTGCGTCTTCAAACAGGCGACGAAGTAATGCTTACCGACGGACAAGGCAACTTCTATCGTGCCGAAATCAGTACCGCTACCAACAAACGCTGTTTGGTACGAGTACTGGAAACCATAGCTCAAGAACCGCTTTGGAGTGGCTATCTGCACATTGCCATGGCACCTACCAAGAATATGGACCGCACAGAGTGGTTTGCCGAGAAAGCCACCGAGATAGGATTCGACGAACTTACCTTCCTGAATTGCCGCTTTTCGGAGAGGCGGGTTATCAAGACCGAACGTATCTCGAAGATTCTTATCTCCGCCATCAAGCAGTCGCTTAAAGCCCGCCTGCCAAAGCTAAACGAGATGACCGACTTCGACCGCTTCATTGCCCAGCCTTTCGACGGACAGAAATTCATTGCACATTGCTATGAAGGAGAAAAGCCCCTGTTAAAAGACATCATCCGAAAAGGCGAGAATGCACTGGTGATGATAGGTCCGGAAGGTGACTTCAGCGAGGAAGAAGTAGAAAAAGCTATCGGACAAGGATTTCAGCCTATCAGCCTGGGACGCTCAAGGCTAAGGACAGAAACAGCAGCACTGGTAGCCTGCCATATATTGAATCTGGAAAACCAATGATATTCACTTTTAACACTTTAACGATATGAAAAAAGGTTTATTTCTCCATTTATCGGTTTTAGCGATACTGATAGCATTTATCAGTTCATGTTCCAAAACAACGGAGTACACCAACGCTATTCCTGCCGATGCCACGTCGGTAGTAGCACTCAACCTCAAATCATTGGGTGAAAAAGCCGGCATAGACGATAAAGAAAACAAGGAAGCTCTGCAGAAGCTGACCGACGTATTGAAAAACGAAATGAATGCAGCCACTTTCCAACAGCTGGAAACGGTGCTGAAAGATCCGAATAAAGCAGGTATCGACCTGAAATCGCCAGTCTACCTGTTCAATACTCCCAATATGAAAGCTGCCCTGGTAGCCAAAGTCAGCAATGAAGACGATCTAGAGAATCTGCTTCAAGTGACAGAAAAAGAACAAATCAGTTCTACTGTTGCAGAAGTCGACGGATACCGCTACGCTACGCTCAGCAATCAGGCCATACTGGCATTCACCCCTTCTGCACTTGTCATGGTAAGTTATAGCGGAGAGGCACAGCTGGAAAATGCAAAAGGCCAAGTCAGCAACCTATTGAAGCAGACTGCCGAACAAAGCATTGCCAACAGCGAAGGTTTCAAGAAGGCCATGAAGAAGAATGGCGAAATCAACGTATTCATTGCCCTGAACGAACTGTCAAACAGCTATGCCCAGATGATGAAACAAAGACTGCCGAACAGCGAGAACTGGGAAGAGATGTTCCTGCTGGGCAGCCTAAGCTTTGAAAAGGGAGAAATAAACTTTGAAGCCGAATGGTATACCAATAATGATGAACTGAGGAAAAAGCTGGAACAACAGGCCAAAGCTACAACACGCCCTATCCAGAACAATCTGCTGAAATATTTCCCGCAATCCTCACTGGCATTGTTCAGCATGGGCATCAACGGAGAAGAAGTATTCAAATACCTTCAAGAAAACGAAGATTTCCAGAAGAGCATATCCATGAAGCAGTTCAACGACCTGAAAGTCTTTTTCGATGCTTTTCAGAACGACATAACCATAGGACTGATCAACGTCACCATGCAAAATGCTCCGGCCTTCCTGGCTTATGCCGAGGCCAAGAACAACGATGTGCTGAAAGCTCTTTATGAAAAGAAGAACGAACTGGGTCTGCAACGAGGTGCTGACATCATCCGATTGAACGAGAACGAATATGTGTACAAATCGCGTAAGCTGAACGTATTCTTCGGCATAAAGGACAAGACGTTCTATGCAACCAATGATGAACTGCTTTACAAAAGCATCGGTAAAGCATCAGATCCTTCTGCCGCCAAAGCCGAATACGCATCCGAAATCAAAGGAAAGAACATGGCCTTTATCATCAATATTGAGTCTATCTGCTCTTTACCGGTAGTCAAGATGCTGGCACAATTCGGCGGACAACAAGCTGCCTCCGCCCTCTCGCTGTGCGACAACCTCACTTATCTGGAAGTGACAGGAGACATACAGAAAGCAAACTTCAGCTTGAAAATGAAGAATAAAGAAGTCAATTCACTTAAACAAATCGTCAACTTCGCAAGACAGTTTGCCGGCATGTAAGCCGACACTAACGCTATAGAGCGTCAACTGTCAACGAACAGTCTAATTAAACAATGAACAATATTCACCTGCGGCAAACACTTCCACAAGTGTTTGCCGACCGTGATGCCATCACCTCTGACATATGGCATCACGACATCACATTCTGCAAAGGGAAGCGTTACCTGATTGAAGCCGCTTCGGGCACAGGCAAATCTTCGCTTTGCAGTTACATCTACGGATACCGGCGCGACTATCAGGGCATCATCAACTTCGATGAACGCAACATACGTTCGCTCTCCGTAAGCGAATGGGGAAACATCCGGCGACACTCACTCAGCATTCTGTTTCAAGAACTGCGCATCTTCCCCGAACTGACGGCACTCGAAAATGTTCTGCTGAAGAACCAGCTGACCCACCATAAAAAGAGAAAGGACATCGTGGCCCTTTTTGAAACATTGGGGATAGCCGACAAAATCGACGTACAAGCCGGCAAACTGTCCTTCGGACAGCAGCAACGGGTAGCTTTTATCCGCAGTCTTTGCCAACCTTTCGACTTCATAATTTTGGACGAACCCGTCAGCCACCTTGACGACGAAAACGGCATCATCATGAGCCGGCTGTTGACAGAGGAAGCCGAACGGCAACAAGCCGGTATCATCGTGACATCAATAGGCAAGCACCTGCCACTGGATTACAACGAAGTATTCAAACTTTAACTCTGAAAGAAACAATGAACAAACTCGTCTGGCGACTTCTTCGTCAACACATCAGCGTGGGACAACTGGCCGGCTTCTTCCTGGCCAATCTGTTTGGCATGACAATCGTCCTGCTAAGCATACAGTTCTATCGCGATGTATTGCCGCTGTTCACCCAAGGGGACAGCTTTATGAAGAAAGAGTATATCATCGCCACCAAAAAAATCAGCACCCTCGGTAGCTTTGCCGGGCGCAGCAATACCTTTACCAAAGAAGAAATCAAGGAACTGCAACAGCAGCCGTTCACCCGCAGCATCGGGGCTTTTACCCCTTCGCTCTTTAAAGTATCAGCCGGGCTGGGTATGCAGGAAGCAGGCATCCACCTGTCTACCGAAATGTTCTTCGAGTCGGTACCCGACGAATATGTAGACGTCAACCTGGACAAATGGCACTTCGATGAAAACAGCCGTACCATCCCCATCATCATCCCGCGCAACTACCTCAACCTCTACAACTTCGGTTTTGCCCAAAGTCGCAGCCTGCCCAAGCTGTCGGAAGGTGTGATGAGCCTGATTCGGATGGACATCATTCTGCGCGGCAACGGACGCGTAGAACAGTATAAAGGCAATATCGTAGGCTTCTCCAACCGCCTGAATACGATACTGGTTCCGCAATCGTTCATGAACTGGGCCAACCAGACTTTTGCTCCCGACCAGGAAGCACAGCCGTCACGGCTGATTGTCGAAGTGAACAACCCAACCGACACAGCCATCGCCGACTACTTCCAGCAAAAGAATTACGAGACCGAAGGCAATAACCTGGATGCCGGAAAGACAACCTACTTCTTACGGCTTATCACTGGCATTGTTATCAGTATAGGACTGTTTATCAGTCTTCTGTCGTTCTACATCCTGATGCTGAGCATATTCCTGCTATTACAGAAGAATACCGTAAAGCTGGAGACCCTGCTGCTCATTGGCTACAGTCCCACGAAAGTAGCCCTGCCGTACGACTTGCTGACCATCGGTCTGAATCTGATTGTACTTCTGCTGTCAGCAGGCGGGGTGATGTGGATTCGCAGTTATTACACAGATACCCTTCAGAATCTGTTCCCGCAACTGGAAACAGGCTCTTTATGGCCTTGCATACTGACGGGAAGCCTGCTGTTTGTCTTTGTTTCGCTGGTCAACATCCTAAGCATACGAAAAAAGGTGAACGACATCTGGAAGAACGGTGCATCCAAATAATTTCAAACTTTTCGGGCACGGACCACAGGACATTTTGCAATGGAATTATCCCTTTTGCAACATCATTCCCCTGTAGTCCGCGCCTTCTTCTATCCGATAAAAAAACCTGCTCTGAACGACGTCTATACGGCTTGTGAACAACACTTGCACGGCTCGCGAGCAACACTTGTACGGCTCACGAGCAACACTTGCACGGCTCACGAGCAACACTTGCACGGCTCACGAGCAACACTTGCACAGCTCACAAGCCATATTTGCAACGCCTGGCACATTGCTTCTTACGCTCTCTAACATTGATTGTTACGCCCTCTGACATTGCTTGTTAAGCACTGCCACATTACACCCTATCAGCCACGACATATACTACCGTCTCAGACAGCATCGGAATCTGATGAGAAAAGAATGGATGGAAGGCGAAAATACATTAAAAGATAAAAGGTTCACGAAGCCTTCACCGCTGTGTATGGTTCCGTAAACCTTTCATCTCAATCTTTTTGATGTTTAATGATGTAGTCTTTAGGAGACAAGCCATACCGTTCTTTGAACGAGTTGGAGAAATGAGACAAACTGGTATAACCCGTAGCATAAGCTATCTCGGAAATAGTCAGCTTTTTATTCTCGGCCAGCAGCTTGGCTGCCTGTTGCAGACGAATATTCTTAATGAAGTCGCGAGCTGAAAGATTTGTCAGTTCCTTCAGCTTCCGATGAATGTGCACTCTGCTCAGTCCGACTTCTGTGGCCAGCAATTCTGCATTCAAGTCGGGATCGGCCAGATGTTCGTTCACCACTTTCATGATTTTCTCCATCAGCTTCTCATCGCCCGACTGCATTTCCAGTTTGTCTATCTTGTCTTCCTGCTGCTGCGTACCGCTAAACTTATTCTTCAGCATCCGACGATTGTGCAGCAAGTTGGCAATCGTTCCTTTCAGTAATTCCGTATTAAACGGCTTCACGACATAGGCATCGGCTCCAATGTCCATGCCTTCCAGACAATCTTCGGGCTTCGACTTTGCCGTCAGCAACACTACCGGAATGTGATTGATATTGGTATTTTGCTTGATTTTGCGACACAACGTAAGTCCGTCCATTTCAGGCATCATTACATCACTGATTATCAGATCGGGCATATCGGTCAGCATCAGTTCGTAGGCTTCCTTGCCATTCACGCAAGTCTGTATCCGGTATTCATCGGCCAACTCATTCTTCAGATAAGTGCGTATCTCCTCTTCGTCTTCTACAATCAGCACTTTCTGGTTGGTCTTGGCTTTAACGTTCTTTTCCTCTTCCGCCTGCAGATCTTCCGGAACTTCGCTCAGTACTTCCGGATGTACACGAGGCTTCAGCGGAACCGGCTCTATCTTCATACTGCTTTCGCCAGCTTCCAGTTCATCGCTACGCAGGTGCGCCGCTCCCATCGGAATACGGATAACAAAACGACTACCCGAAGTGTCTTCCCGATTTTCGGCAAAAATCTCGCCATGATGCAGCAATACCAACGAACGGGACAGGTGCAGACCGATTCCCGTACCAAAGTTAGACTTGGTTACATCGTTGTCTATCTGGTAGAAGCGTTCGAATATACGTTCAATCTTATTCTTGTCGATGCCGATGCCACTATCCGAAACGGTTATCTCAAAATACTCCCTCAAAGCATCCCTACGGGTAGCGTCCTTGCCGGTAGACAGCCGAACCAGCACCTCCCCTTCTTCCGGCGTATACTTAAAGGCATTGGAAAGGATATTCATCAGAATCTTATCAAAGTTATTCAAGTCAATCCAGACTTTCAGTTCAGGCATATCATGCTCGAACGTGAAGTGTATCTTCTTCTTTCGCGCCAGATAATCGAATGTCATCATTACATCGTCGATAAAGCCCACCATATCCGTCTCGCGGAACTTCAGGAACATCTGCCCCTTATCCAGCTTACGAATATCCATCAACTGATTGATCAGGCGCAAAATGCGCTGGGCATTACGATAAATCATCAGGTAAGTCTTATGCAGTTCCGCATCTTTCTTATCGGCAAGCAACTTCTCCAGCGGATTGATGATCAGCATCATCGGTGTACGTATTTCGTGAGAGATGTTGATAAAAAACTGCAGTTTGGCTTCGTTCAGCTGTTCGGCATGTTCACGCTTCATAAGCTCACGGCGATGCCGCATCCGCGAACGGATATGGTTTACAACACCATAGACTAACAGTCCCAACAGGATGCAATAAATGAAATAAGCCCACCAAGTCGCATACCAAGGAGGAGTAATCAGAATTTCGATATTACGTATTTCCGAAAGATTTCCATGATTCAAAGCACGCACCGAGAAAGTATATTTGCCGGGAGGCAAGTTGTTATAAGTCACCAAATTTACCCCCGGTTCGGTCGACAGCCACTTCGATCCCAGTTCCTCAATCTTATACTGGTAAGTTATCTGTTCCGGACTATTATATTGCAAAGTGGAAAAGACAATACTAAACGTATTGTCATCATAAGCCAACTGAAAGCGTTTCGCATCCTGAACACTCCCCTGAATAACCGGCCGACCACCCGATTCGGTATTTTTGCGTACAGGCTGATTGAATATAAAGAAGTCAGTAATGCAAACCTCTGCTGTCTTGGACTCACTACTGATGGCGTCCGGCAAGAAAGCTGTAATACCATTCACACCACCAAAGAAAATCTTTCCCGACGGAGCACGATAAAAAGCTCCGTGCGTGAATTCATTGCCTTGTATTCCATCGCCCGCGTAATAGTTTATGAAACGTTTCTCTACAACATCAAACTTACTGATACCATTGTACGTACTAATCCAGATATTGTGTTGTCCGTCTTCGCACAATCCGCAAATAACATCATTAGACAAACCATCCTTGACGGTAAATTTCTCGATCTCCTCTGTTTTCTTATTAAAACGGAACAGACCACCAGTCGTTCCTGCCCAGATATAACCATTGCTATCTTCCAGCAAGGCATAACCTACGCAGTCGGTTATCAGTGTATTGGATTGCCTATAGTTCAGGAAACTGCCAGTCTGGGGATTAAAGCAACTGATTCCTTTATAATGCGCCAGCCATACAATCCCATCTTTATCACAAAATAAATAGTTTACCCAATCGTTAGCCAACTCATTCCGATTCAAATCGCCCGCTTCGTCCTTGGACGATTCGTAATGCTTCAACTCTTTCGTCTGCAGATTATATCGGTAAAAACCCGAACCCAAAGTTGCGATATACAGGTTTTTCCGTCCATCTTCCGCTATCGACAACACCTTTTTATTACCGATCTGTGGCAGATAGTCACACTTCCCTGTTTTCCTGTCCATTCTGGCCAAGCCACGTGTATACGATCCAACCCAAAAATCTCCGTTCGAATCTTCGTACATACACATCACCGTACTGGCAACAGAACTCGAAGAACCATCCGGCTGATAATGCCGTATACGTTTCCCGTCTATCCCCAGTTCAAACAAGCCTTCATTGTCCGCTCCTACCCATAAATGATAATCACTGTCCTGAAAAACAGACATCACACATCCTTCGCCTATAGGGTTATAATAAGTAGATTTGCTGCCATAATATTCAAAAGGATTTTCCTGCTTCGGTATCAGCATAATTCCTTTCTGAAATAATCCCAACCATAAATTCTTGTCCTTATCTCCCATCATGGCATGAACCTTGCCTTTGGAGAAGTCCATCGGAGCAGAATTTATACTATAATCTTCCAAAGCCTCAAGAGCCGGATTATACGTCTTTATTCCCTGCCCATCGGTACCTACCAGCAACTTGCCGGATACCATCAGCAGACAATATACTGATATAGACTGAGAGCCTTCACAAGGGACAGACACAAACCGGTTGGATTCCTTATCATAGCGCGAAAGGCCCTTTTTAGGCGTTCCGACAAACAAGTTGCCTTGGCTGTCCTCTATGATAGCCGAAATATTATTATCATTTATTTCCGGATATTTAAAAATACGTATTTCTCTTGTTGCCGGTAAATAGCAAATCAAACCATTTCCTTCAGTACCAATCCATATATTACTGTTGGAATCCTCGTAAAAGTTCTGCTGATAGTTGTAATTGGCCTGATGCAATATATTATCCAAAGACAGAGCCTTATCTCCCTGAATGTCTAAACGGAACATACCTTGACCGGTTGTAGTAATCCAGATTTCGCCATTGCGCAATTCACGCATTTGAGTCACGTGCGGATATACTCTGCGACCACCACGCATCATGGGTATTTCGATGAATGTATCAGTGTCACGATCATACTTCATCAACCCATCAATACAGCCTACAAACAGATTTTTCCGACTGTCTTCAAACAACGTATGCACATAGTTATTTTTAATAGAAGTAGAATCACCGGGAATGTGCTTGTAATTGGTAAAGCGTATACCATCAAAACGGTTTAAACCGTATTCTGTTGCAATCCATACAAAACCACGGCTGTCTTGCAGAAGCTTATTCACCAGGCTGCTGGACAATCCGCTTTCCATAGAATAAAAACGACCGGTTTGTGCCATTCCAGGCACAAAAGGAGTGCAAAAGAATATTACAAAGAGAATAATACGAATATATTGGTTCATGGTATAAGGTTTGTGATATCTATAAAAATCGTTCAAAGATAATGCATTTCACCAATATTGAAACATTAAAAAACACAAATGTTACATGGAAGAAAGATTATGTAACGTAGACTAAAGTTTATCCACCAAAATTATAACTTTTCCACAAAAGACAAGCACAAAATGGATCTGAAATCAACGCAAACGACAAACACATATACTCAAAAATAGCATATCATTAGCCTAATAAGATACCCAGATAGTAGCCTAAAATTAGATAATCCTGCCATATTTCACTTACTAAAAAGGTAATAAATTCATCCATAATAAAAAACAGGCCAGGATAAAAGCCCCTAAAAAGAAAAATAGCTACATCAGCCCACTATTTTACCTGCTTCAACAAGCATATTTTTCTAATATTGATATACACTTCGAATACAATAACTATAGCAATGGTAACATCCTATATAAAACACGACTTTTAAGCCGAATGTACTCTATATACAAGAAAATGTAACGTAGAATAAAGTGTATGTTACCTATAGGAATGTTTATGATACATTATTTGAAATGAAATACAAAGCTGATTCGTATCTTTGTAAACAGAGATAACATTAAAATTGATACCTGTATCACCATGAAAAAGACAACCCTACTCCTCCTTTTCATTCTGTTGTCGGCAACCTTATCCACGCAGAAAAGTTCTTTACACAGGGAAGATACATTCACTCAACTCCTTGTCGAGGGAAAACCTTTCCTTATATTAGGAGGTGAACTGGGTAATTCTTCAGCAGCCTGTACACAAGACATTGAGCGTATCTTTCCGAAACTCCAACGGATGGGATTAAATACTGTACTTGTTCCTGCCTACTGGGATTTAATAGAACCCGTAGAAGGACAATATGATTTTACCCTGACCGATAAGGCCATCGAACAGGCTCGGGCAAACAATCTGAAAATAATATTCCTGTGGTTTGGAGCATGGAAAAACTCCATGAGCTGCTACACACCACTATGGTTCAAGACAAACTATAATAAATATCCGCGAGCCATTACTCAAAACGGTAAGCCGTTAGAAATAGCAAGTGCCTTTTCCGACAATGTCCGTCAGGCAGACAACCGGGCTTTCACTGAATGGATGAAACACATAGCCGATGTGGATAAAACACATGGAACAGTCATCATGATTCAAATTGAAAATGAAATAGGTATGCTTGAGAGCGCACGCGACTATTCCCAAGCTGCTAATCAAGCTTTCCAGGCACCGGTTCCAGAGAAATTAATGAATTACCTGCAAAAGAACAAGAAAAAGCTTCATCCGCAGATGCTGAAAAAATGGGAAGCACAAGGCTGTCCCCGACAAGGTAATTGGCAAGCAGTTTTTGGTTCAGATATCTATACGGACGAAATCTTTATGGCATGGCACTATGCCAACTATGTAGAAGAACTGGCCCAAACAGCACGTTCCATATACAACGTACCTTTATATGTCAATGCAGCGATGAACAGTCGTGGCCGCCAACCGGGAGAATATCCTTCAGCCGGTCCGCTGGCACACCTTATTGATATATGGCACTGCGGTGCACCATCTATTGACATTCTTGCCCCTGACCTTTACGATAATGGATTCAAGGATTGGGTTGCCCAATACCATCTGCACAACAATCCACTTTTCATTCCAGAAATCCGACTGGCAGACGATGATGGTGTAAGAGCATTCTATGTATTTGGCGAACACGATGCCATAGGCTTCAGCCCCTTCTCCATCGAGGATGGAAGTGACTCACAGCAGGCTCCTTTAGTACAAAGCTATGGCAAATTAAAGGAAATGATGCCCTTACTCACCCAATACCAAGGAAAAGGAGTCATGAAAGGACTGCTGTTTGACCAGGAAAATAAAGAACGTATTCTGCACAATGACGATCTGGTCATTACATGTCGTCACTATTTCACCCTGCCGTGGGATCCGAGAGCTACCGATGGAAGCAAATGGCCCGAAGGTGGAGGCATCATACTCAAATTAAGTAGCAAAGAATATATTGTAGCCGGCAGTGGAATCGTTGTAGAATTTGCTAAAAGTACAGAAAAGGCATCCGGAAACGCCAAAGAACTGTTAGGCGAAGATGGCTTCAAACTAAAAGGTGAAAACGAGCAACACAGCTACACTGAATCAAAGAAGTTCCAAGGAAAACGCTGTGGACTCGGTTCCGTTGATGAAATCCAAATCAATCCTGACGGTAGTTTCGGGTATATTCGCCGCTTAAACGGCGATCAGACCCACCAAGGTCGTCATGTCCGTATTAGTGTTGGGGACTTCAAAATATTACATGTAAAATTATACGAATACGAATAACAAACAAGTAAAATATATAAGAAACATGCATAAAAATAAAGTTTATATTAAGTTTAGGTTAGGAGTTGCAGTGTTACTTTGCCTTTGCTCTGCCTCAATGGCAGAAGCAAAGGTGAAGTTGCCTGCTCTTATTTCCGACGGTATGGTGTTGCAACGCGAACAAACCGTCAAAGTATGGGGAACTGCCGATGCGGGCGAAACCGTCACAGTCAGATTTTTAAAAGGAAAATCGGCTGATAACGTAAAAATAGCCCTTCCTTCTATAACAAAAGGTGGTAAACTAAAAGATACATTTACTGCAACAGCCGACAATTCCGGAAAATGGAGCATTACACTTCCTCCCATGAAAGCAGGAGGCCCTTATCTCATGTCAGTAAACGACATCGAAATCAAAGACATTCTGATAGGTGATGTATGGCTTTGCTCCGGGCAATCCAATATGGAATTGCCTGTCAGTCGGGTTACCGATATGTTTGCCGAAGAAATTGCATCTTACAACAACGATAAGATTCGCCACATCATCATTCCCAAAGTATACAATTTCCATGCACCGCAGGAAGACACACCTCAAACAAGCTGGAAAGCACTGAATCAACAGAATGTGATGCAATTCTCTGCCTTGGCCTACTTCTTTGCCAAAGCATCCTACGAGAAGAATGGCATTCCGGTAGGACTTGTCAATTCAAGCTGGGGCGGCACTCCTGTTGAAGCATGGATCAGTGAAGAAGGTCTGAAAGAATTTCCACTGTACATTAACGACAAACGCCAATACGAAGACGACGCTTTCTGTGCACATATAAAAAAGGTAGAAAGTGAAAACTTCAGCCGTTGGAATCGGTCGCTTTATTTGGGTGATGCCGGTTTGCACGAATCTACTCCATGGTATGCCACCGATTACGACGACAGCCATTGGAAAAACGTCGACATGTTTTCTGCCGACTGGAGCAACAACGGACTAAATCCCATAGGCGGCTCACATTGGTTACGCAAAGACGTTGATATACCACAAAATTATAGCGGCAAGGAAGCTATCCTGCGTTTAGGCTGTATTGTTGATGCCGATTCGGTCTATGTCAATGGACAGTTTGTCGGAACAACAGGTTATCAATATCCGCCACGTATATACAAAATACCTGCCGGATTACTGAAAGCCGGCAAGAACAATGTTACCGTCCGCCTCATCAGCAATGGCGGCCAACCGAGCTTTGTTCCGGAAAAGCCATACAAGATCATTATTCCCTCAGAAGGACAAAACGAAGAAATCAGCCTAGAAGGTACATGGAAATACCGTCTTGGTGCTCCCATGCCCAACGCACCAAGCATGATGTTCTTCTGCTACAAGCCAGTTTGTCTGTACAACGCCATGATAGCCCCCTTAAAAAACTACACTTTCAACGGAGTAATATGGTATCAGGGAGAATCGAATGTATCACGGCGTAACGAATATGCATCTTTGCTGACAGCCATGATAGCAGACTGGCGACGCACTTTCAACCGCCAGGACCTGCCGTTCTATATTGTCGAATTGGCAGACTTCCTTTCCAAAGACGATATTGACGGACGCAAAGCCTGGGCTGAAATGAGGCAGGAACAAGCCAAGGCAGCCAAACAGAATACTCATACTACTCTCATCAAAAACAGAGACTTGGGTGAATGGAATGATATCCATCCATTAAACAAGAAAACATTGGGTGAGCGTGTAGCAGATGCAGCCTTAAAACAAACTGACGACAAAAAATAAACAGTGCAAATACTAAAAAATAAATATCTATGGAATCTATTGCAAAAACAAACGAAGAATCAAAAGGATTCTACAAACTTTCCTGGCTTCAACGCATAGGATTCGGCTCGGGAGACCTAGCCCAAAACCTTATCTATCAGACAGTCTGCATGTACTTGCTGATATTTTATACCAACGTATACGGTCTGAAACCCGAAGTGGCAGCTTTCATGTTCCTGATAGTTCGCGTAGTCGATGTTTTATGGGACCCGCTGGTAGGTGCTTTTGTCGACAAGCACAATCCCCCGCTGGGTAAATACCGTTCTTATCTGGTATTGGCAGGTATTCCCCTTACAGGCTTTGCCATTCTTTGCTTTTGGAACGGTTTCTCCGGCTCTTTGGTTTATGCTTACATTACCTATGTAGGACTGTCCATGCTTTATACATTAATTAATGTACCTTATGGTGCCCTCAACGCATCGCTGACTCGCGACACCGACGAAATCACGACATTGACCAGTGTGCGTATGTTCCTGGCCAACACTGGCGGACTGGCGGTAGCTTATGGTATTCCCAAAATTGTAGCAGCCATTTCACCAGACGGAATGACCAATACTACAACCAGTGCCCATGCCTGGTTCATCACAATGACCATTTATGGCATAGTCGGACTGGCTCTGCTCATATTCTGCTTCACACAATGCCGCGAACGTGTCGTTATGGATGCCAAAGAAACCGAAAACGTGAAGGTATCCGACCTCTGGGTCGAGTTCAAACGCAACAAGCCTCTGCGTGTACTGGCATTCTTCTTCATCACAGCATTTGCCATGATGGCGGTAGGCAACTCAGCAGGATCCTATTACATGATTTATAATGTAAAAGGTACCAGTGACCAAATGGCCAATTTCATGGCATTAGGTTCTATTCCGGCTTTCATTTTCATGCCACTGGTTCCCTGGATTAAACGGAAAATCGGAAAGCGTGCCATGTTCAATGTATTCTTATCCGTCGCCATTATCGGTATGGCCATGCTTTATGTGATATCGATGACTCCATCGCTGAAAACTCAAATCTGGCTGGTTTATGTAGCACAGTTCATCAAGTCAACAGGTGTTATCGTAGCTACCGGATACATGTGGGCGCTTGTACCCGAAGTAATCTCATATGGAGAATATACTACCGGCAAACGTATATCAGGCATTGTCAACGCCCTGACCGGAATCTTCTACAAGGCCGGTATGGCATTGGGAGGTGTAGTGCCCGGACTGGTATTGGCATATGTAGGTTTCGATCAGGAAAATGCTGTCAGCCAATCTCCTTTTGCAGAACAAGGCATCCTTTGGCTGGTAGCCGTTATTCCTGCTATTCTGTTGGCTCTGGCTATGTTCATCATTTCCAAGTACGAGCTGAGCGACGAGAAGATCGATGAAATAAATAAAGAAATCGAATTGCGTCATAAATAAAACAGCCTAGTAAACAAGAGAAAGGTACTCACAAATTTTACTAATTATAATTTTATCGTATCATGAAAATTACGCATGTTATTTTAACATTGTTCGCATCTATGCTAGTAGTTTCCTGCGGCAATGGGAAACAGGCAACTATTACGGAAGAGCCTGCTTTGAAAGATGTTTTTGGCGATAAATTTCTGGTAGGCGTAGCTGTCAACGTCCGCCAGTCGTCAGAAGTAGATACAGCCTCAGTGAAAATCATCAAAAAACACTTCAATTCGATTGTGGCAGAAGACTGCATGAAGAGTGCCAATATCCATCCCGAAGAAGACCGTTACAACTTTGAGCAAGCTGACCAGTTTGTGAAATTCGGACAAGAGAATAACATGGCCATCATCGGACACTGCCTCATCTGGCATTCGCAGCTTGCACCTTGGTTCTGTGTCGATCAGAAAGGAAACAACGTATCGGCCGAGGTGCTGAAGCAACGGATGAAAGACCACATTACTACTATTGTTACCCGATACAAAGGAAAAATCAAAGGATGGGACGTCGTTAATGAAGCCATTGAAGAAGACGGCTCCTATCGTAAAACCAAATTCTACGAAATATTGGGCGAAGAATACATTCCCCTCGCTTTCCAATATGCCCACGAAGCTGACCCCGATGCTGAGTTATATTACAACGATTACGGAATGAACGTTCCCGGACGACGTGATGCTGTAGTCAAACTGGTAAATTCGCTGAAAGCAAAAGGTCTTCGCATTGATGCTGTAGGTATGCAGGGACACATGGGAATGGACTATCCTACCATAGAAGATTTCGAAGCAAGTATGCTCGCTTTTGCAGGAACCGGCGTAAAGGTAATGATTACAGAATGGGACATGAGTGCCCTGCCTACTGTAAAACGGAGTGCCAATATCTCGGATACAGTTACTTTCCGAAAAGCGATGAACCCTTATCCCGAAGCTCTGCCCGACTCGGTATCCGCCGTATGGAACGCACGCATGAAAGCATTCTTCAACCTCTTCCTGAAACATGCCGACATCGTAGAGCGTGTAACTGCCTGGGGAGTAAGCGATGGTGATTCCTGGAAAAACAATTTCCCGGTACGCGGACGCAAGGAATATCCCCTGCTGTTCGACCGCAACTACGAGATGAAACCATTCCTGAAAGAACTGATAAACGAAAACAAGACAACTGAAAACCAACCAAAATAACCTTTAAAAACAACGCATTATGGAAAAAGAAAAAAGATACTTATTCCCGGCCGACTACATGGCCGACCCATCGGTACATGTATTCAACGACCGTATCTACATTTACCCTTCGCACGATTGGGAATGCGCCAATGTTGAAAACGACAACGGCGACCAATATGTAATGAAGGACAGTCACGTACTTTCGACCGACGATCCCATGCACGGCGAAGTTATCGACCATGGCAAGGCACTCGACATTGCCGACATTCCTTGGGCTGGCCGCCAGCTGTGGGACAGCGATGTGGCCGAAAAAGACGGCAAGTATTACCTGTACTTCCCGCTGAAGGACAAGACCGATATCTTCCGTATCGGTGTAGCCATCGGCGACCGTCCCGAAGGTCCGTTCATTCCCCAGCCCGATCCTATCCGCGGCAGCTACAGTATCGACATTGCCGTACTGAAAGAAGGGGAAGATTACTACATGTATTTCGGCGGCATCTGGGGCGGACAACTCCAACGCTACAAGGACAACAAAGCCTTGGAAATCCCCGAACTGCCCGAAGGCGATCAACCTGCTTTGCCAAGCCGCGTGGTTAAGCTGAGCAAAGACATGCTTCAATTTGCCGAAGAACCACGTCCGGTACTGGTAGTAGACGAAAACGGCGAGCCGCTGAAAGCCAACGACCCGCACCGCTTCTTCGAAGCCAGCTGGATGCACAAGTACAATGGCAAATACTACTTCTCTTACTCTACAGGCGATACTCACATGCTGTGCTATGCCATTGGTGACAATCCTTACGGTCCCTTTACCTACCAGGGAGTTATCCTGACGCCTGTTGTTGGTTGGACAACCCACCACTCCATCGTAGAATACAAAGGTAAGTGGTATCTGTTCCATCACGACAGTGTGCCCTCAGGCGGAAAGTCATGGCTCCGCAGCCTGAAAGTGTGCGAACTGGAGTACGACGAAAACGGCCGCATCCTGACCATCGACGGAGGAGGCGAATAAGCAGACGTCCCTGTCAGTAATATATAAGAGTGCATAACTTCAGCCGGCCATCCGGAAAACTGCCTGTGACCGAAAGAAGCTATGCACTCTCTGTTTGGTAAACCAATCCTTAATGATACAAAAGCATGAAACATAAAATCTATCTTCTTATAGGTCTCCTGTTGTCCTCATTCTCGATCTTGCAGGCCGAAGACGGAAGCCGTCTGTGGCTCCGGCAACCACAGAATGCGCATGCACAAGTCACAGCCAACAAGCAATCGCCTACCATCGGCCTTGCTACGCGGGAATTGCAGCAGGCGTGGCAAGGAGCACCTGTAACCCTTGAACTGAAAAAGGACAAGCAACTGGACAAAGACGGATTCCGCATCCGGCACACTTCGGACGGACTAACCATTACCTCGCCCGACGAAATCGGTCTTCTGTATGGTACCTACCACCTGCTCCGATTACAGGCCCTTCAAAGCAACGACCTGAAAACAGACAACGAAATTATCGAAAACCCGGCCTACCAGCTCCGCATCCTCAACCATTGGGACAATATGGACCGCACCATCGAACGCGGATATGCCGGCAAATCACTTTGGAACTGGGACGAACTGCCCAACACTCTTTCCGACCGCTATGAAGCCTATGCACGCGCCAATGCCTCCATCGGCATCAACGGCACAGTGCTGAACAACGTAAACGCATCTCCACAAATATTATCTGCCGAATACCTGCAAAAAGTAAAAGCCCTGGCCGACGTCTTCCGCCCGTATGGCATACGGGTATACCTGTCTGTCAACTTTGCTTCTCCTATGGTACTCGACAGCCTGCCCACCGCCGATCCTTTGGACAAAGAAGTCATCCGCTGGTGGAAAAACAAAACCAAAGAAATCTACAAACTGATCCCCGACTTCGGCGGATTCTTAGTGAAAGCTAACTCCGAAGGCCAGCCCGGCCCTTGCGACTTCGGGCGCACTCATGCCGAAGGTGCCAACATGCTGGCCGATGCTCTGAAGCCTTATAAAGGTATTGTCATGTGGCGCGCTTTCGTCTACAGTCCCTCGGATGCCGACCGCGCCAAACAGGCCTATCTCGAATTCCAGCCACTGGACGGACAGTTCCGTCCGAACGTCATCGTACAGGTCAAGAACGGCCCGGTCGATTTCCAGCCACGCGAACCCTATAGCCCGCTGTTCGGAAGTATGAAGCATACGTCCCTGATGGCCGAATTCCAGATTACACAGGAGTATCTGGGACACTCCAACCACATTGCCTACCTGGCTCCCATGTGGGAAGAGTTCTTCCAATTTGTACCTGCCACTTCGCAGAAAGCCATTGCCGGCGTCAGCAACATCGGTACGGACGCCAACTGGTGCGGACATCCCTTTGCGCAAGCCAACTGGTACGCCTTCGGCCGTCTGGCATGGAATCCGCAACTCGGTTCCGACGAGATTGCAGACGAATGGCTGAAGCAAACTATTTATAAGGAAGGAGTAACGGACATCAGCCCGATTCATACCGACCTGAAGAAGATGATGCTCGAAAGCCGCGAAGCCGTTGTCGACTATATGATGCCACTTGGTCTGCATCACCTCTTTGCCTGGGGACACCACTATGGTCCCGAGCCCTGGTGTAAAGTGCCCGGCGCACGCCCCGACTGGTTGCCGAGCTATTATCACAAAGCCGACGCACAAGGAATCGGTTTCGACCGCAGCTCGACAGGCAGCAACGCCGTAGCACAATATCCCGACTCGCTGGCCCGCCTCTACAACAACCTCGCCACCTGTCCCGAAGAATACCTGCTGTGGTTCCACCACGTACCCTGGAGGCACACAATGAAGAGCGGCCGTACCCTTTGGGACGAATTGTGCCGCCACTACGATGCCGGTGTGCAACAGGTCAAAAAGTTCCAGAAGACATGGGACAAAGCCGAGGCGTTTGTCGATGCAGACTGCTTCAAGGATGTACAGTCGCGCCTGAAAATCCAGGCACGCGATGCCGTCTGGTGGAAAGACGCTTGTCTGCTCTACTTCCAACAATTCTCGCAAATGCCCATACCCTACGACATCGAACGCCCCATACACGAGTTGGACGACTTGGAGAAAGTACAACTCGGTATCAGCAACTACGAATGTCCTTCGGGAGAACTGCTGAACCGCAACAGATAAAGATAGCCACCGTAAGATGACTGACTTTAGAAAACTGTGATTATATTTGCATCGTTAAACCCACAAAACAATAAATATAATATAGTATGGAAAAGACTTGGAGATGGTTTGGTAAGAAAGACAAAATCACGCTCGATATGCTGCGCCAGATTGGCGTAGAAGGTATTGTCACCGCTCTGCACGATGTGCCCAACGGTGAAATCTGGACTCTGGAGGCCATCAACAACCTGAAAAGTTACATCGAAGCGCACGGCCTGCGCTGGTCGGTGGTAGAAAGCCTGCCCGTATGCGAGGCTATCAAATACGCCGGTCCCGAACGGGAACAACTGATTGAAAACTACAAAGTAAGTCTGGCCAATCTGGGCAAGGCTGGCATCAAGACCGTATGCTACAACTTCATGCCGGTCATCGACTGGATACGCACCGACCTGCAACACCCTTGGGCCGACGGGACTTCTTCCCTTTACTTCGACCGCATCCGCTTTGCCTACTTCGACGTCAAGATTCTGCAACGCGAAGGAGCCGAAGCCGACTATACCGCCGAAGAATTGCAGAAGGTGGCCGAACTGGA
Organism: Bacteroides ndongoniae; assembly: GCF_900108345.1. GTDB lineage: Bacteria > Bacteroidota > Bacteroidia > Bacteroidales > Bacteroidaceae > Bacteroides > Bacteroides ndongoniae. The sequence goes on from NZ_FNVV01000014.1 coordinate 1,082,480, forward strand.
CAAAACCATTACCGAAGCCGAAAAGGACGAACTGATTGATACCATCATCGTCAAGACACAAGGCTTCGTCAACGGCAACATCAAGGAAGGCGACAAGAACCCCGTGAACATCTTCCGCAACCTGCTGGCTTTGTACAAAGGCATCGACCGCGATGCCCTGCGCGAGAACATGCGCTACTTCCTGGCAGCCGTTATGCCGGTGTGCGATGAATACGGTGTCAACATGTGCGTTCACCCCGACGATCCTCCCTTCCAGGTGCTGGGTCTGCCACGCATCGTAACGGACGAGGCCGACATCGAATGGTTCCTGCAAGCTGTGGACAATCCGCACAACGGACTGACCTTCTGCGCCGGCTCGCTCAGTGCAGGCGAACAGAACGACACCCGCGAACTGGCCCGCAAGTTTGCCAAGCGTACCCACTTTGTCCACCTGCGCAGTACCAAAGCCATGCCGGGCGGCAACTTCATCGAAAGCTCGCACCTCGAAGGACGCGGACATCTGATCGACCTGATCCGCATCTTCGAGCAGGAGAACCCCGCACTGCCCATGCGCGTAGACCACGGACGCACCATGCTGGGCGACGAAGCCAAAGGCTACAATCCGGGATACTCCTTCCACGGACGTATGCTGGCCCTGGCCCAAGTCGAAGGAATGATGGCTGTAGTCCGCGACGAACTCAGTCGGAAATAAGGTACAGATACCCCTTTTATAAAACACTTGTACGGCTCGTGAGCGACACTTGCATGGCTCGCGAGCCGTACTTGTGTTGTTCACGAGCCGCACTTGTGTGGCTCACCACCCCCTCCAGAAGTCTCAGAAAGGCATCTTTCAGAACAGTGGTTTCCCCTCTTCCAGTTTCTTCAGCCTCAGTAAAGCCTCGATGTAATAATAGTCTGCATAAATAATGGAAGCATCTATCTCCGACTTCGCAGGCCAGTGCCCTGTTGAGTGCAGCAGAAAGGCTGTATTGGTCTTCCTGCTTTGATACTTCTCCGAGCTAAGGCTGGTCAGCATCCGCACGGCAGAATCCTTGTATGCACTTCCCCGTTCGGCAGGCAAGTAAGTGGACAACTCCAACAAAGCCGAAGCAACCACCGCGGCAGCCGACGCGTCACGCGGAGCCTCGGGAATGGACGGATCGTCGAAATCCCAATAAGGTACAGCATCTTCCGGAAGGCGCGACAGGTAAACATCGGCTACTTTCTGCACAAAGTCCAGATAACGAACATCTTTCGTCTCTCGATACATCACCGTAAAACCGTAGATGGCCCATGCCTGTCCACGTGCCCACATGGTGTTGTCTCCGTAACCCTGGTGAGTCACTCCGCGCAGGAATTCACCGCTCAGCGTGTCGTATACAGCCACATGATAGGACGTATAGTCCGGACGGAACTGATACTTCATGGTACGGTCGGCATGCGATATCGCTATGTCGGCCAGGTAAGGGTTGCCTCCGTTTTTCGATGCCCAGAACAACAGTTCCAGATTTATCATGTTGTCCATAATCGTGTTATATCCGCCAAACATCTGCACATTGCGCGGCCACGACAGTATGGTGCCTGCTTTGGGGCGGAACAAAGTGGCCAACGTATCGGCTGTATCCAGAATCACCTGTTTGTACTCCGGATTGCGGGTCAAACGATAGCCGTTGCCATAGCTGCAAAATACCAGAAAACCCAGATCATGATCGTAGGCCGGTTTCTCGGACAGAAACTTCAGCGAAGCCGTAAACTTCTCGGCTTCCTGACGGATGCTTTCGTCCTGCGTATACTCATAATCGTACCACAGCACACCGGGCCAGAAACCACTGCACCATTCTTCGCTGGTTGCCTTACGGCAGTTCCATCGTGTTTCACCTTGCAGGATATTACGGGGCATCATCGTGTAATCCGTCACTCCGTTTTCATCCTTCAGGTCTTTCAGCGTACGTTCTACCTGACGGCTGCAATAGTCCAACTCATTGTCCGCACTGAATGTACGGTCGGAAACCGAGCAAGCCGCCAGCAGAAACATCCCCATGCTCATCCCAAAAACTAAATTCTTCATACCTTTTTCAAACTTTAATCTTTATATATCTTTCATTTACTCACACGAAACCAGTCAACGTCTACCCAGCCACGTTCCTTGCCATAAGGAGTAACGCTGAACAGGCCTACCTTAGCACCGATCCATTTCCCTTGCCGGGCCGTAAACGGTGCCCCTGCTTGCATAAACTTCTTGCCGTCGAGGCTGTAATAGAAGCGGCATACAGCTCCCTTGCCTACCTGCACACGCAAAAAAATGTCACGCTCATAGTTGGGATGCAGTCCGGCCTCAAACTTCCGGCTCACCGGTACTTCGGCCAGGGTGACAACCGTCTCCGGCATGCCCTGTTCGGCATCCTTGCAGACGGTTTGCTTCAGCACAAATGCTTCTCCCTGCTTTTCCACACCGATGCGGCAATAGTCCCAACCCATCACTATCAGGCCCGACTGCTGTCCGTCGTCCTTGGCCGATACCTTCAGTTTAGTGGTGACAGTAAACTCCTCGGCCGGAAACTTCTGCAACAGCAGGTTGGGCACCTCCCAACAGTTCACGAAGTGCTCCGACAGGATGTGCGAGTAAATACGAATATATCCCAGATCGGAAGTAAAGCCAAAACAATCCTGATAATTGGCATGCCACTCCCACTGCAGTCCCAGCTTGCGCGAATCAAACTCATCACTTTCCACCGGAGTCTGTACCGGCCAGTTGCGTCCTACATCCGGCTTGCGATGCCGCTTCATCGGCTCGCCACAACCATCTCCATCCTTGTCTGTCCCGATGACAGGCCAATTGTCTTTCCACTCCACCGGGTTCAGATGGATAACACGTCCGTAGGCACCTTTATCCTGAAAGTGTACGAACCACGACTCACCGGCGCGGGTTTTCACCCAGCCTCCCTGATGCGGACCGTTGATGTCGGTACTTCCCTGTGCCATGACGATTTTCGATTCGTACGGACCATACACATGTTTCGAGCGCAAGGCTATCTGCCAGCCTTCAACCACTCCGCCTGCCGGAGCCAATATATAGTAATACCCATTGTTTTTATAGAATTTTGCGCCTTCCACCGTATGGTTCACTCCGTCGTTACCGTCGAACACCAGTACCGGTTCGCCAATTACCTGCGTACCTTCCGCATTCATCTCGCAAATGGTAATGATGCTGTTGAATCCAGCCCGACTGCCTGCCCAGGCATGAGCCAGATACACCTTTCCGTCCTCGTCCCATAAAGGCGAAGGATCAATCATTCCCCGACCGGCTTTCACCAGTATCGGCTTCTCCCACTCGCCTTTGGGGTCTTTGGTCTTCACCATAAAGATTCCCCAGTCCGGATCGCCCCAATAGATGTAGAATTCGCCGTTATGATGACGGATGCAGGGCGCCCAGACACCTTTTCCGTGCTGTGGTTTGCGGTAAAAATCCTTCGGTTCCACCTCCTTCAGGGCATAGTTGACCAATTGCCAGTTGACCAGATCCTTGGAGTGCAGAATAGGCAAACCCGGCGTACACTGAAAGCTGGAAGCCGTCATGTAGAAGTCATCGCCTACCGCACACACGTCGGGGTCAGAATAATCGGCATGAAGCACCGGATTGACATACGTTCCGTCCGACTGATCGGACACCCATACGTCCGATACGTATTGTGCTTCCGCATTCATTTGCCAACTACCCAACAGGGCCAGTACCATTATCAGTCTTTTCATATTCTGTTATCTCTAAAATTGTTCTGTGTCTGATGTCATCCGGGGATGTGTCAAAATAAAGAATCACTTTCCTTTAGGAACGGATTACACGGGAATTCACGGATTATTCTTGTTCTTTCCCCGTATATTCCGTGTAATCCGTGCCTAAAAGTCAGCCCCTCCTCATATCTGCTCTATTCAGCATCCTTACACGATATAATACGAATAACAAAGCCCGGACACTCAACGCCGCATACAAATAAAACCAGCATCGAACAAACCGTCCGTTCCGTTACAGTTTCATGTTCTTCCGATACTTCTTATACTTCCCGGTCTCTTCCCCTGTGGCCGGCACCAGACGGATGGCAGCTCCGCCACGGGGCTGTAAGGTGAAATGCAGACGTTGCGAGGCATCTACCAGCAAATAAGTACACCGCACGTGTGTCCGCGTCTTTACCTCTTCCCCGCCATCGGTATAAATATAGGCCAGATACGGCTTGCCTTTGTCCAGAAACGAAAGGTTTACTGTCTGTTGCGAACCTTCGTTGTTGGTCATGGCGGCTACAAACCATTCTTCTCCCTTACGTCGCGCCATCACGATGCCTTTTCCCGGCTCACCCGAAAGCACTTTGGAGTCGTCGAACACCGTCTGAAGATGTTCGAACCATTCTATCTCGGGTTCGCCCTGATAGAAGGAAGGACGGTCGTACCAGAAAATCGTCTGCAAAGGACTGTAAAAGATCAGCGACGCAGCCAGCTGATGGGCATGTGTGTTCTTCAGCCGTTTGTCGTAGTAACAGATCGTATAGTCGGCCGCCCCGTTTATCATGCGGGTGAAAGGAAGGATGGTGTTGTGTGTAGCATCGGGAAACTCCTCGTTGCCACAGATGCCTTCCTGTGTCAGCAGATTCGGATAGGTACGGCTGAAACCCGAAGGACGAAACTCGTCGTGAATGTTCATCAACAAATGATTCTCGGCAGCCAGACGAACCAAGTCGTGCAACCACGTGGCCCAGCGATGGCTGGCATACTGCACAAAGCCCGACTTGACACCGACAATGCCCCACTCGCGCAACAACGGAAAAAGTTCGCGTGCCTGTTTCATCAGTGCGTGCTGGTTGACGTACAGCCAGATGCCCACACCTTTTTCCCTACCGTAAGCCACCACACGCGGCATGTCGACTTCGGGCACTACCTTTGTCGCATCGCCATCGTGCGAAGTGCAGGGCATGTACCACTTCCAGTCGAACAGCATGTAAGGAATGCAATGTTCCGCACAGAAGTCGATGGTGGCTATGGCTCCTTCAGTCGTAATAGTTGTTTCACGCATAATTTTGCCCGGCTTCACCCATTGGTCGGCATCGGCTATTGCACAGGGAGGATTCAGATTCTGTATGATGTCGTTATGCTCCAGCAGGTCGCCCGGACGGTCGGCTGCCATAATCACTTTCCAGGGTGTGGCATAGTAGGTCACGATGTCCACAGGACTGTACATGACAGAAGTAAGCGTATTGCTCTTCTTGTCCGAAGCGACAAACTTGGTCAGACACCAGTCATCCACATCGGCATCGGTCAGGGCAGCCCATACTCCTCCGGGCAGTTCCAATGTCAGTGCTCTTTCTACCGGACGTCGGATATCCCCTACGGCTAAACGTTCGAACCGTGCCTGCGCCCACTCTTCGGCCCATGCCATGCTTCCGGCCGGAAAAGTGTATTCCGTCAGGTCGGCCACCACCTTGTGGAAAATGGCTTTCGGATGCTCCGGAAAATAATAGCGGAAAGCAATTCCCTCGTTGTAAGCCCGTACTTCGATATTCAGCCGGTATTGCGATCCATCTTTCTTCGAAAGATACATTGTAGCCGAACGGTAACAGTCGCGCACCGTGCTTCGTTCCCCATAAAGCGGATGCCAGGTACGGTCGGCCAAAGGGAAATAACTCACCGAGTCGACTTCCAGATTGTCCATCCAGCAGTCTGGCTGCTTCAGGCTACGTTCGCCAAGTGCCATTTCCCACACACGGTTGTCCATATCGAGTCCGGCACGCGACTCACCGAGCACCGTTTTTCCTTTATAATCCACCCGGTAACACAGTTCGTTGACTCCCGGTGACACTGTCTTCTGCCAGAAAGCGATACGATGTGTTCCGTCGGGCGAAGCAAGTTGCAAGTCTTTCTCTTCACCGGCCCATAATGCAGTGGCAGTAGCCAATGTCCACAGAAATAATCCTATTCTTTTCATATCTCAACTTATATTTAATCCACACATAGATAAATACGAATGAAAAGCACAAACTACCTAATAGCCCGGAAGAAATGTCAGCGCACAATATAGAATGACCTTTCCACCGGTTCCGCAGTCTGTACCCGGCCCGCCAATCCGTACTGCCAGGCCACCACTGTCACCTTCAGCGGAAAGCGGCTGCGGGGCGGAATGGAAGTGAACACCAGCTTGTTGCCCACTATCTCGGCAGGTCCTTCCTTCACATAGTACGATACGGGTAAGCCGCAATCGGATGTAGCACCCAGCGACAACGTGTCGATGCCAAACTCCACATCGGGCAAACCGGGGAACAGAATGTGTTGTCGCTTCCCCTCCGTATTCCGGTAGGGAATATTGAAACTCAGTTCCTGCACCGTACTCTTATAGTGACGGTCACCGGAACTGGCAGCCAACAACGTGATACTCCCCGTCCGTTTACGGTTATACAGTCCCATGCGATAGAAGCTGACGCGGAAAGTCGTATCGTCCATTTGTTTCACAGGGCCGCAGATACGGGTAATGGTGGGACTGACAGCGGCATGCCGTTCCGTTACAGAACGATAAATACTGTCTGTATAAACTGCTTTCAGGCAGAAAGTCAGTCCGTCTGCTTCGGGCACGAAACGGGCAGCCACCCGCTGATGTGCCTTTTCGTCATACGAAAGCAACTTGCCGTCCTGCACAAAGCACAAGTATTGCGGCTGCTTTCCCCGCTCCTCCCGATAAATGGACTCGGTCAGTTCCGCCATCTCACGATCGAAGTACCAGAAAGCATCGTGCGGATCGCCTTTGTATGCCCCGTAAGGTGCGGGACGGGGACGCTTGGGTTGCCGCGGCGGAGCAGGCAGACGAGTTTCACCTTCAATGTCATCGCCCCGACGCCAACGTTCGGCCAGCCATCCGTCCTTCGGATTCACTTGCTTCAACTTCACCGGTCCGTCACCCGACATCTCAGGCAAACGCCACTCCAATGCCTTCTTCAAAAATAGCGCAATGTAACGGGCTGTGCGGTCGGACACATCGAAATGTCCCCGTCCTGCATCGCACAGAAAAGAGATGCAACTCTGCGGATACATCATACGGAAAGCCAATGCGGGCCGCACCCGTGCTTCCCACCACTCATATTCTCCTTCAATCATCAACCCCGGTATGCCGTCAATGTTGCGCGTCCGTCCCCACTCCAGATTGGCCCGGCCATATCCTGTCAGATTGGTGCGTGGTGCATCTCCGTGGTAAGAAACAACGGCCAGCGTCCGTTCCGGATTCCAGGCGGCAAAGTTCCAGGGGAAAGTAGCCATAGCCGAATGTCCCAGTGGAACAATGGGGGCATACGCCAGCTCTGAATAGCCACTCACCTCTGCCAGACTGTCCAGTGCTTCCAACAGCGCGTCGTTACACCCGTTCGTCACATCCCACGGAAAGTCGAGGATAGGAGAAATCCACACCAACGCTATGCCTGCTTCCTCCATTTCGCGCCTGAAAAGCGGATTTTCGAACAACGTTTCTTCACACATATTGTGCTGTCCCACGATCAAGGCCTTCACCCTATTGCACGAAGGCGGCACCCACAGGAAAGCCTGCGGATGCCCGCCCGTCTCATCAGAAACTACTGCCGTCACCGGCACTGACCATTGCCATTCGGCTGGAAAAGCCTTGCTGCCCCACAAAGACAAGCAAAGCAACGTCATTATAAACCAATTTTTCTTCATGTCTGTCTTTCTTTGCGAATATAAAAGAGGAATATAGAAAAACTGTCAGCCCTCAGGCTGTAGCGATAGGGCCGACAGTTTTCATCTTCTATTTTATCATCACATTATCCCTGGACGGAACAAATTTTCTTCCATTCTCTTTCCAGTACAGTTCCAGACGGTCAGCCTCGTCCGCCGTCAGATGAATGACAGCTCCATGTTTGGGAGCATTGAAATTGGTCGACTTCATCACACCGTCATTAAACCGTCCCAGATTTTTAAACGTTACAAAATCGGTTGTTTCCGTAAATCCGAAATTATGTGGTGTAACGCTGTATACATCATACATCAATACCCATTTCTCCTCTCCGATCCGTTTCCATACGGTCGGTGCCTCACAAGCCTTGGGCTCAAAATCGTACCATTTAGAATCGTATCTGTATCCTCCATTGATACGGTCTGATACCGCCTGCTTGATACCCGGTGTCCCATCATGTGCTACATAGAACAGATGATAGCGGTCGCCCACCTGTGTTATATCTCCATCTATGGCCGAAATGTTTTCATCGGGATACTCGTAAAGCAATTGAGGCAAACTCTCTATCTGATTAAAATCATCGTTTACATATACATAATACAACTTATTCCTTTCATTACGGAAACGCATGGTATAATATATCATCAATTTCCCTTTTTGTTCGTCAAAACAGATTTCCGGTGCCCAGGCACAACCTATCTCAGACAGTCCGGCGGTCAGTTTGTCAAAACGGATGTTGGCACGGTTCCAGTGTATCAGATCCCACGACTTCATCAGAACCAGTCCTTTGTTATTTCCCCAGCCATAAAGTTTTCCATCACGTTCCCATTCTGTATCCCGATAACCGTCTCTTTTCGCAAATACATGCAAGTCGGTCATAGCAAGATAAAACGCCCCGTCCGGACCACGATAGATGTAAGGATCGCGAATGCCCCGCTGGCTGGCAATAGTGTCACCAGCCAATACCGGTTCTCCACCATTTAAAGCCGTAAACGAATATCCGTCGCGACTGATTGCCATATACAGCCCATGGGTTTCATCCTTATGGAATACCATCAGATAAGCACTCATGTCTTTTTCCTGCGGCACCGCATTCTTATATCGGAAATGGCTGAATCCGGCTTTGCCTTTTCCCATACTTACCAGACCGATTCGCAATGCATAGAAGCCTTTGTAGACATTGTGATGCATGCCAGACACGTCGATGTCCTCGGCTATGGCAGTCCAGTCTTTCCGATCCTTACTAACCCAAACAGAAACATGATTTCCCTGATTTTTAATCTTGACAGAGAAGTTCCGTCCGACAGTATTAGGGACTTCCACCGGTTTATCTGCATGACGGTAGACGGTAAACACCTTACCGTCGGAAACAAGACCGGCATAAGCCTGCTCATTATAATACAATACCAGCCCGGCTTTGTTTCCCTTGCCTGTCTGCATATCGACTTGAGTCTCATAATTCTTGTCTTCAGCTGTCACCAGCAAGAGGCGTCCGTCTGCTGGTGTTTTTCCTTTCGCATCCAGCCACAGGGTATTCTTGTCGAACTTCAATGCTTTCGGAGCATACTCCTTCCAGAAGGTCCACTGCATTCCCAATTCCGGACCGGCAAAATCGTCCGACAGCTTTATTCCGTGTTTTATATCAGACAGATTGTCAAGACGGGATTTCGGCTTCTCTGCCGTACGGCACCAGCCGTCCGAAGTCCATTCTATCGGTTCAACCAATGTCTGTCTTCCCAATGTATGGTAGCCGTTGGCATAAGCATGATAGACTACCCACCAGTTGCCGTTTACATCGTCAACCAGCGTACCGTGGCCTTTCGACCACCAATTGTCGTTGGCGCTATACGTATGTACCAGCGGATTAAAAGGAGAATTTTCCCACGGTCCCAGCACACTTTTCGAACGGGCCATTACTATCATGTGGCTTGTAGCGGGACCGGCTGTTCCTCCTTCGGCCGAAACCAGGTAATAATAGCCGTCGTGGAAAAACAGCTTTGGCGATTCCAGATACATGCCTTCTGTAACCCAGTGCTTGGGAATCGGCCAACCGTCATACACCTTCGTCACTTCGCCACTGACCGAAAGTCCGTCCTTCGACAAAGGAACGACTTTGCCTTCAGACACATAAAGAAATCGATTTCCGTCCTTATCTACGATATGTCCGGGGTCAATGCCTCCCACCTTCAGATCGACAGGTTCATTCCAAGGGCCTTGTATCCGGTCGGCCCAAATCACCCAATTGGTACCTGCCGCCGGATAATAGATATAATAGCGTTCGCCATACTTGACCAAATCGGGAGCCATAGCAGAGCCTTGCCATTCCGTCATGGCACGGCAAACGGGTTCCCAATGTTCCAAATCCTGAGAATGCCAGATTAAAAAGCCCGGCGCATAATAGAATGGAGAATGTGTCATGTAGTAATCCTTGCCATCGCGCAGAATGCTCGGATCGGGATAATCCCCCGGCAAGATACATTTAGGATACTCTTGCGATTGCACTTGCCACGACAAGAACACAAAAAGGAGAAAAAGAAAATTTGCTTTCATAAAAAAGATACCAGTTAAATAGGTTATTTTATTATCACATTTATACACAGCACTTGGGGAGGCAGACAGCCACCTACCTTTTTTAGGCAAAAGCACAACAGAAGCGTATATGAATCTCTGCCCTACTTCCAACTGCTTGCTTGGGTTTTACGCAACAGGCTCTTGTCTCAACAGTTTCTCACAGCTATGAGAAAGTTATTCTCACAAGTATGAGAAAACTATTCTCACAGTTATGAGAAAAAGATTCTCATAGGCATGAGAAAGAAATTCTCATTCAGTGAGAATGTAGTTCTCATGCTTAGAGAACGACCCAAAGTCAGTAAGACAAGGAAATAGCAGGTTAAGATAAAATCCGAAACCTGAATTTATATACTATTACGAATAAGCTCCTCCGTACGCTCAATGAGATATGTCCGATTAGCGGCGGCCAGCTTGTTATTGAGGAAGATTCAGCAGCCTCCGGTTATCCAGCACGGTCTGCTGAGCCACTTGCTGTATGTATTCCGCCAGTTCGGCATCGAGATCTGCCGTATAGGTTGTCTGATAATGACGCTGAAAAAGAGTGGAAAAGATTACGTTGGCTGCCAGGTAGGTTCCCAAGACAGAGGGGTGACTACCGTCCGGCCAATACAGCGACTGATAGGGACGCTCGGCCCGAACACGCTTCCAAGCCATCCCGACCGGTGCACACCAGGCATCGTTCTGATAAGCCATTTCCAGATAACTGGTTATCAGCCGGTCCTGCATGCCTTCATACGTATCGATCAACGGATATGCTTCATGCGGTTCCTGACAGCCGTCTTTATGTCCCCACGTCATATAAAAGATGACATGTGCCTGCGGATTGTACACATGAACCAGACTGTCCAGCTGGCGGGCATACGAATAGGTTTCCCGTTGCACAATGGCGGTCTGCTTGGCGGGAGCGGCGCTCTGCTCCTGCAAAATCACATAATCCCAGTTCCCCTTCCGGATAGCTTCCTGTTCCTCCTTCCGTTGCAAGTGCTTTTTAAATGTACACCCACCAGGGGTATAAGCCTGCCAGGCAATGTTCATCCGATGGTCCACTGCAATGTTCCGGGCAATCTTCTGCACCATGAGCGGCAAGTCGTGATAGTAAGTATAACTGTTCCCGATATAGAGTACACGTACAGAGTCCTTTTCGGTCTGCGCACACAACGAGCCGACGGATTGCACCAACATACAAATGAAAATAAGAATGACTTGTTTCATAATCATATATTTTAATGAGTTCGGACAAAAATAAGAAAAAAGTCTGATTGTCCGCAACCAGGCAGAAGACAATCAGACTTTCTTATCGCAATATAAACAAGCAGGGATTACCAGCCGGGATTCTGCTTCAACTGGCTATTCAGACGCATTTGTGTTCTTGGTATCGGAGAGAGATAGTCGCGTTGGCTGAAAAGCAAGTTACCTGCCAAAGTAGCGATGGAACGTCCATAGTCAGGATCGTCCGGTCCACTTCCTTCGTAAATGCCGTAGAGCAACGGATATTTCTCGGGATAATAGCAGGGTTCACCAAAGTAAGTAGCATCGTTGGCCTTTTCGGTCTCGTAGGCAGTACCCAAAATCTTATGACCCAGTTTCTGTCCGGTCAGGTTGATGTGGGCAATACCCCAGCGCTTCAAGTCATCCAGACGGAAGCCCTCACCAAAGAGCTCGCAAGCACGCTCGCGGCGTATCTCGTCCAGCATATTCATCTTCTTACAGATGGTTTTTCCGGTAGCGTGGTCAAACCAACCGGCATCCCATACGTTGGCAATCAATGCATTGGTCAACGGAGCCACACGGGCACGAGCACGATTCTTGTTAATAGACTTATCCAAATCCTCATCCGAAATCGTTCCACCATTCAGTTCGCAAGTAGCTTCGGCGTAAATCAGGTGTACTTCGGCCAAACGGATCAACGGATAATCGGCCGATTCCGTTTCACTGGGTCTGCCTGCACCTTCAATCAGGAACTTGCGGCTACCATAACTGCTGGCGGTAGAGTTGTTGCGAAGAGTCGGCTTAAACACGGCACAAGTGCTGCTGTATGCAGGATCGCTTGAATCATACACGTCATTGTTCTTGGGGAATACCGGATCGGGATAAGGTTTACCAGTCTCCGTCAGCTGTCGGCCATCTTCCGGACGGCTGCTCCAGAATGTCCGGTCGGGGATGGACATACAGCAACCGATGAAACGATAGTCACGGTTGCGGAACTCACCCACAAACGTATCATAGCCCTCGAACTGGGGATTGTTCTGTGCATCCTTCATGTCGCCCGTATAGCTGATGCGGATAGGCAGACCGTTGCGGCAGAGGAAGGACTCGCCGAAGCTGGAACTGATGTTGGAACCCTGCCAGGTAGCCACGGTGTGTGAGAGGTTGATGCCACCACGTCCCAAATCATAATCGTACTTCTTGAAGAAGATGAACTCCTTGTTGGTACTCTTGCCTGCACCCATGAAGTTAGGAATGTTGCCCGCACCATCGTCGATATTGAACAGATAGAAGTAGCTCAGGCTATCACATTCGTTCCACAATTCGAAGGTACCGCTCTCGGCCTCGTCAATCACTTCACCTGAAAGGCGTTTGGCCTCGCTCAACATTTTCTCGATGCTGTAGTATCCTTCCGGTTTGGCTGTACCGGCACCCGTGTTCACACCGTCTCCGTCCAGGTCGTAACCAATGGTCGGTACATATTTCTCCCATGTTGCCTCGTAAAGCAGTACACGGGCCAGGAAAGACTTGGCGGCTTCCTGGCTGACCTTTCCTTTGGAATCAGCAGGAATATTCTTTTCCTGAGGCAACATCGGAATAGCCTTTTCCAGGTCGGAAATAATGAATGCAGCGACTTCGTAACGGCTCTTGCGCGGACCGTAAAGCACTTCATCGTTGACGTCAAGTACATGATCGACAATGGGCACACCACCAAAGATACGTAACAGATAGAAATGCTGCCATGCACGGAAGAAGTAAGCCGTACCTACCGACTGGGCAATTTCTGCCTGATCGCCTGTATATTCTGCCGCCTTCTGCAACAGAATGTTACAAGTACGGATATGACTGTACGGTTTATCCCACTGATAGTTGCTTTCAGGAGCCGAACCGCCTCCATTACTACCCAATCCGGAAATATCCAGATTGCGGTCCATGCTGTCATAATTTGCCTGATTGTTGTAATTCTTCCACGCTTCTACATTGTAAAGCGCATTGGCAGCCTGCTCAAAATGCTCCGGTGTTTTGAAGACGATAGCTTCCGTACCCTGTGACAAGGGTTCCTTATTCAGGAAATCGCTACATGCCGTCAAAGACAAGGTCATAGCCGAAGCCAGAAATATCTTGTTCAATATTGTTTTCATATTTCAAGTTTTAAGAATTTAGTTAGAAAGTTACGTCCACACCAAAAGTCAACAAACGGCTGAAGGGGAACGTGTTGTTTGAAGCCTCACCATTTTCCGGGTCATAACCATCTTTCACTTTGGTCCATTCCCACAGGTCATCGCCCGAGAAGTAAACCCGCACCTTGTTCAGTCCGGCCTTGGCAATCCATTGTTTGGGAAGCGAATAACCTACTACCAAAGACTTCAGACGGATGTAACGGTTGTTCTGTACACTAGCATCCACGTTGTTATAGTTAAACTTGTTGAAGTTCTGGTCACGCGAAATAATCGGATATTCAGCATCTGTATAATCTGGCGTCCATGTCTTGTTCAGGAAGGTACTGTTCTGCAGCGTGTAATTTGTTACAAACGGAGCATAGACATTACCCGTTCTCAGAATATTCTGCTTGCCTACGCCCTGGAAGAAGGCTGAAAAGTCAATACCTTTCCACTCAAGACCCAACTTAATACCGAATGTCAGACGCGGAGCGGCATCGCCGGCATAATACAGGTCCTCGGTCGTAATGGCACCATCGCCATTCAAGTCTACATAGCGGCGGGCACCCGGACGCAAGCGGTTGGTACCTGTTTCGGACGGAGCCGGCAGGATGTTGTTAGCTTTAGGGCCTGTGCGATCGGCATTCCAGTAATACATTTCATAGTAAGCGTCCACTTCTTCCTGAGTCTGGAAGATTCCGTCTGTCTGGTACACATAGATGGCATTCAACGGTCTGCCAACCAAACGGTTCGTGTTCTTACCCGGATCGGGCACGTTTTCATTGTTCGTCAACTCCAGCAATTCAGTAGATGCATCGGCCAACGAAGCACCGATGTTGTATCTTACCTGTCCAATCTGGTCGTTCCAGTTCAAGGCTATTTCCCAACCTTTGGTACGCAACTTACCGTTGTTGGTCTTCGGAGCAGATGCACCTAATACAGAAGGATACGTTACGTCGATGAACATACCATCGTTGGTCTTCACAAAGTAATCGAACGAACCTCTCAACCGATTGCTCAACACAGCAAAGTCAACACCTGCATTGTGGCTGTAAATGGTTTCCCAAGTACGTTGGTCTGAAGTCATGTTGGCCACCCACAACGAAGTATGTTGAGTAGCTGTAGTGCCAAACAACGTAGTACCGGTACTAATAGTAGAAAAGCGTTCGTAATTGTCGATACCGTTCACATTACCGGTCTTACCGTAATTGTAACGCACTTTCAAGTCATCCAGCCAGTTGATGTCCTTCAGGAAATTCTCCCGTGAGATTCTCCAGAAGCCGGAAACAGAATAGAAGTTCTTCCAACGTTGCTCTTTGGAGAGTTTCGACGAACCGTCACGACGTGCCAACACTTCTACCGAGTACTTGTCATCGTAGATATAGTTCAGACGTCCCAAGTAGGAAACAAAACCCCATGAGCTCTGTCCACCACCAGCCGACTTGGTAGCTCCGTCAATCCATACATCCAAATCCGTCAGACCAGATCCCGGATAGAGAGGGCCCATACCACGTGAAGCGGTCACTTTCTTATAACTTTCCTGTTCGGCCGTCATACCCAACATGGCAGACAAACTGTGAACTTCGGCAAATGTGCGCTCATAGTTGGCATAACCTCCCAAAGTCACATTCTCCCAACGTTCCATCTTTTCTTCCAGCGAACCGGGTCCCTGCTTGTTTCCGGTCTGTGTGCCTACCCAGTCGTAATACTGCACCTTATTCTTGGCAGTCTGTGTGGCACGCTGAGCCAGTTTATAATTACCCGTAGCAGAGAAAGAAAGTCCCTGTACCCATTTGTTGAGGTCGAGCGTCACCTTGCCGTTTGCACGGAAGTTGGTAAACGAGTTCTTTATCTGTCCACCCTGTGTCAAACCACCAACCGGGTTACGGTTTCCACTAAATGTATCGTAAGCATCGCCGTTCTGGTTATATACAGGCCAGAACCAAGGGTCGAACCAACCCGCACCGACATCGGTCGAAGGAGTGGTAATGTCGCGCTTCTCATACGACATGCCGGTCTCGAACTTCAGGAAATCGTAAGCCTGATAATCCATGTTCAGTCGGGCACCGTATTTTTTCTCACCATCTTCGGCTATCTTCAACTGCGAATTGGCATCCGAATAGCTCAACGAAGCATAGTATCCGAATTTGTCATCTGCACCGGAGATGGTCACTGCGTGACGTTGTGAAGTAGCACTACCATACAATACATCCTGCATATAGACATTCGGATCCCAGCGCTCTACCTTGTCGCCGTTCTGCAAAGTCAGTACCCGGCCTGCACGCAGGGCGTTGAACAGTGTCTCCCCTTTATATACAACCGGATTACCAGTTGTCGGATCTACATCCGAAGCATCCAGTGTCGGTCCTCCAAACGAATTGAATATCCACCAGTTGATGTTCTTATGTACTTCCTCCGGCGTACTCAGGCTGGGATTTGCAGCTATCGCATCGTAGTATTGAGCCTGATAGAACATGTCCAGCCATTCACTGTTGGTCGTAAACGAAGGCTGAATACCGGTAATAGAACGGCTGATGGCGCCATTATAAGTCACCTGCGCCTTGCCTTTCTTTCCACGTTTCGTAGTAACCAACACAACACCCGAAGCAGAACGGGCACCGTAGATGGCGGCCGAAGCGTCCTTCAACACAGAGATGTTCTCAATATCATTGGCATTCATGGCGTTCAAGTCATCCAACGAACCGGACATACCGTCAATGATCACCAACGGATTACCATCACCGTTGATAGAAACATCACCACGAATCTTCATAGAAGCATTCTCACTACCCGGACGGCTGGACGTACGCGTAATGACCAGTCCCGGAACCTCGCCCTGCAAAGCTACAGTAGCATTGGTGATACCTTTATTGCTGAAAGCCTCTTCACCTTTTACCTGTGTGATGGCACTCGTCAGTGATGCCTTCTTCTGCGTACCGTAACCTACTACTACCACTTCTTCCAGCAATTCGGAATCTTCCTGCAAGGTTACATTATAATCGTTTTGAGCACCGACCTTGATCTCCACTGTCTGGTAACCGATGTAAGAGATGACCAACGTGCCCGAAGCATTGTTCAGCGTAAAGTTACCGTCAATATCGGTTATCACACCGTTTGTTGTTCCTTTCACCATCACGTTGGCACCAATGACCGGTTCGCCGTTTTTATCCAGAACTTTACCTTTCACGGTCTTTCCGCTTTGCTGTACTTCCTGTACCACTTCTACCGCCGCACGTACCTGCGATGCGGGATATAGGGAGGCCGCACACAAGGCGGCAACCCATATGAATTTCTTTCTCATGATGTAAAAACGTATTTTTATGTATTCGTATTAGATTTACTCTTCTGCACCATAGACATTCAAGTCTGCCAACATGGCTTGCGAACCCGTACCTTTGTGTTCGGTACCGAAGTACACCTTAATATATCGGGCACGGGGCGTTGTAGGCAAGCCGCAAGACTGAGGCACGTCGGTATTGGGATCGAAAGCAAAATCACCATGATCGGTCCACTGCCAACTGTCCGAATTGCTGGGATCGGTCGCACCGGCTTCCGTACAAGTATAGATATGCTGTCCTTTCTGTCCACGGGCATCTCCCTGACGACGGGTCAGTTCCACGCTGGCAACGGTTACTTCCTTACCCATATCCAGAATGAACCAATGCGGATAGTTGGTAGCCACTTTCCAGGAAGCATGCCAATAAGTATTCAGACTGCTGTCTATCATCGAAACTACACGTCCGTTCTTCAGGCCGTCTTTATCGCCTTCGCCCTGTGCTTCCTGAGAGCTGTAGCCGATGGTTGCGTCATTCGAATTTTCATTGTAACCGGGGAAACTCCATAAAGAACGGTCTATCTTAACTGCCGGTATCGGTGTAATCGTCTTCTCAATCGGTTCGGAAGCATTCTCGTACTCATCTTCTGCACTGACTCTGACAACGCACTCACCCTGCAGGAATTCGTTGTTACTGTCCATCAGCATTACTAACTGTGTGCCTTCACTGTTGGCTGGCACCTCGAACTTGGTGCTTCCTGTCTTGCTGGCATCACTTGCCTGATGGTATTCCAATGCTATCAGTACCGTCGTATTGAACTCATTCTTATAGTTCACCAATGTACCGCCCAATACCGGACTCAGTGTAATGGTCTTCACCACTTCCAGATAAGCCGGAGCACCGGGAGCAAACGATACTTCTACCGCACCGGCATTATTTCCTTTCACCGAGCAGGCATACAGCGAAAACTTGCATTCGTCCGTACTGGCAAATCCTTTCACGGTGGCAGTCGAAGGTTTGTCTTTTGCTACCAGCACATACTTCTCTTCACCTTTGGAATTAGTGTAAGAAATCTTGGTGTACATGAAGCTGGGACTGTCGGGATTGGTCCAGCTCAAGGTAACCTCACCCGGACCGGCAACTGCCTGCACATTGGTGACCTGAGCAGGAGCCGAATTGTCAATCGTAATCCGTCCCTCCTCATCATTGCAGGAATAGAAAACGGATGCCACACAAGTGGCAAACAGGAAAAGAAGCAGACTTCTTACCTGTAGCAGATTCAATGATCCATTTTTCATAAACAATAAAATTAAATTAGATTTATGTTATTAACTCAATTCTTTCGCATCATCCGACCGAAGTCTTTTTTCAGATACATTGTCTGATAAATTCACGTACTGTCTTACGTCCCAAACGCAAATGATTCTCCACCGTACGGATGGAAAGTTGCAATTCGGCAGCAATCTCGGGAACGTCTTTGTCCTGAAAGCGTTTCATAGCATACACTTTCCGGCGTTGTTCCGAAAGTTTGTTTAAGGTGTATCGTTCTAAGGTCAACAAATCTTTTACCACCACACGGCTTTCTACATCTTCTACCGACGTCGGACAGCAGTCATATATATAAGAGGTATATTCCTGCTTCAGTCCACTACGACGCCAATAGTCCACCAGCAGATTGGAAGCGATGGTAAAGATGAAACTCTTCACCGTCTCGGGACGAAGCATCGGTTTGTAGTCGAGCAGACGCAGGAAGACGTCCTGAGTCAGGTCGCGAGCAGTCTCCCAGTCGTCTATCCTATTAAATAGGTAGGCATGCACAGGCCGTGAATATTGCCGGTAGGAGTTGGCAACAAGTTCGTTGGATGTGGTTTTCATGTCTTCCATGATTCTTAGTTTTTGTAGGTTCAAATTATACAATTCATCGCGCCCTCTTTCCGAGGAGCTCAATGCAAAAATAGAATGAACCCGAGACATGAAAAACAAAAAGAAGGCGGAATACGTATCACGCATAAGCATGATACAACCTTAAGAATATATACTGATTATCAATAGCATACAACAGTATCACAAATGAGTGATACTCGACGAGAAAGAGAAAAAGAAAAAACAATAACCATTTGCAGTATTGCACACACCGTTTTGTAGAGACGCAAAATCTTGCGTCTCCCCGTGCGCAGCCTTTTTGTCGCTAACATGCATCTGAAAGCAAAGGAAATCGGGTGGCTGTGTCAAAACCAAGTGATGGTATCTGACTCCCCTCCTTCGAGAAGGAGGGGTGCCCAACGGGCGGGGTGGTAGGTTTTACGACACGCTGTATATTAACACTTTATGTTTTCACCTACCACCTCCCCCTTCGGGTACTCACCCCCTCTTACCTCCCCCGTTATCGGGGGAGAACAACCTTCCCGAAAGAGGAGAGTTTCTGATACTTTTGTTTTGCCCCCCTTCGGGTGATGAAATGAAAAGAATACAGATTAAGGAAACTCTTTCCTTTAGACACAGAGATTACGCGAAACTATACGGATTAATATTCATTTTCTTCCTCCGTGCTTTCCGCGTAATCCGTGCCTAAAATATCAAAATGCGGTCACTTTTGTTTTACCCCCCTATATCGTAGGGGCAACCCGCCCCTATTAATGCCTTACAAAGCTGTAAGTACCGGACTGGAGTTCCAGAATTACCCACCCGTCGCGACAGGTCAGCTGCTCCACACCACGACTGCCGCGGCATAACTTCCGGCCACCTTCGGTGAGGCTGTCAGCAGAATCTGCACGCAGGTAAAGCGTGGCCGTAGTGTTGGCGGGGATGCTGAACAAATAGTGTACGCTGCCGTCGTCGGCCAACCGCCACTCGCTGCGGATGCGGCCATAAAGAGAATCGTAATATCCTTTGGCGTATTTCATCTGTCCCGTCGGGTCGGGAGTGGGACGAAGCACAAAATGATGGAAGCCGGGCGAAGCCTCATCGCACTGAATACCCAATGAATAGCCATACATCCAGGCGC
The DNA here is from genome assembly GCF_900108345.1 of Bacteroides ndongoniae. Classification (GTDB taxonomy): domain Bacteria; phylum Bacteroidota; class Bacteroidia; order Bacteroidales; family Bacteroidaceae; genus Bacteroides; species Bacteroides ndongoniae. The sequence goes on from NZ_FNVV01000014.1 coordinate 1,102,388, forward strand.
CCACCGCCCCAAAAGAATAGTGGTTGAAGGAGTTCATGCGATTGTTCTCGCCGAAACCGTCGGTGTGGGTGTACGAGTCGAGCCGTTCCCAAATGGTGGTGGCACCTTGCTCCACGGAGTAAAGCCACGAAGGATAGGAAGTCTGTTGCAACAGGCGGTAGGCCACGTCATCGTACCCGCCGTCCGAAAGTGCCTTACAAATCCAGGCGGTTCCGATGAAGCCCGTCATCAGCGAATAGGATGGACACTGCCGACCGTTGTCCGCCACATTGGCACGGCTGATGGTATGCGCCAGGTTCGCAGCGAAGCGGGTCTTCAGGCTGTCTTCCACCAATCCGAAAGCCAGCGGCAGCACGTACGAGGCCTGTATGTCCACCGCTTGCCCTTTGGCAGGACCGTCAGCACCGGAAGCGATGGTCTTGCCTGTCGTAGGACAAATATAAGTGCGACGGAAGAAGTCGAGCCGTTCTTTGTAAAGCGAACGGTAGCGCTCCGCATCGGTCTCACGCCCCAGCAGGGCAGCCACCTTCGACATGATTTCCAAATCGTAGAGGAAGTAGGCCTCCCACATCAGGGTCTTGTCGTTCTTGTTGTCCTCGGGGCCGAGCCAGTCGCCCAGGTTGCCCCACACCTTTTCCTGCACCAGCACGCCAGTCTGTGGGTCGATATTCTTGGCTAGCACATAGTCGATATAGCGACACATGGCCTCGTAGTGTTCGGCCAGCAGGGCGCGGTCGCCATACTGCCGGTAGACCTCCCAGGGCACGGTGATACCCGCGCTGCCCCACAGCAATCCTCCGAAGCCTACTCCCATCGGCGCCACGTCGGGGAAGCGACCGTCCTCGCGCTGCACATCGCGCATAGCGCGAAGGTAACGGCGTAGAAACTGTCCGGCATCCGTCAGGTAAGTGGACGTGCGCGAAAAGACAGAGATGTCGCCTGCCCAGCCCATACGCTCATTGCGCTGCGGACAGTCTGTAGGGATGGAAAGGAAATTGGCGTAAGTGGACCATACGATATTCTGCCACAGGCGGTTGACCTTCTCATTCGAAGTTTCGTAGTGGGAAGCCAGACGATCCACCGAACTGAGCACCACGCCGCGGACAGCCTCCACAGGCAGTGCCCGGTCAATGCCGGTAATCTCCACATAGCGGTAACCGTGGAAGGTAAAACGGGGCGCGATGGTTTCTCGTCCGCCACGGGTGGTGTAAAGATCCTGTGCCATGGCTGCCCGGATGTTTTCGAGCATTATCATACCCGTGTTTCCGGCATAGCGGGGCAGGTCGGGATATTTCACCTCGGCAAAGCGCAGGCAGATTTGTCGTCCGGGCTCCATGCCCTCCAGCGCGATTTCGGGCACGCCGGCCATATTCTGCCCCATGTCATAAACGAAGACGCCCGGCCGCACTTCTTCTACCGAGCGTGCCGTCAGTTTCCGCACCGCTTTTACCGTCTGCCCGTACTGGGCTACAAGCCGGAAACGGGAGTAGTCGTCCACACGCGGCGTGTTGCCCCCGCCCACGGTGCTGACGTTGCCTGCCGTTGCCACCTCCACTGCGGGACGCCAGGCCGAGTCGTCGTAACCGACCCGTGCCCAACCTACGACAGCCATCTCACGAGTCGCGTCGTAAACCTCACCCTGGAAGAAGCTGCCGTAAATCACCGGCCCGCCGGTGAAACACTTCCAAGTGTCGGGCGAGGTGACGATGCGTTGCTCGGTACCGTCGTCGTAGGTCAGGACAAGCTGTGCCAACAGCGACTGGCGGTCGCCGAAGAAGTTCCAGTTCTCGCCCGCATAGGTGGCTCCCCCGCTCCACCAGCCTTCGGCCAACACGGCACCCAAGACATTCCGGCCTTCGGTCAGCAGGGAAGTGACGTCGTAAATCTGATACAAATGGGTCTTGTTGTATTGCGTCATGCCGGGGTTGAAGTAATCGTTGCCCACGCGCCGGCCGTTCAGGTAGATTTCGTAGATACCCCGTGCCGTGACGCACAGGCGTGCCTTGCTGACCTTCGCCCGTCGGGTGCTGAACTCCGTACGCAGCATGGGCGCGGCATTGCGGCTGGGATTCACCAGATAATAGCCGTATGCCGACTGCTCCAGTCGCTCCTGCTCCATCTTCACCAAAGCCAGACGGTTCTCGGGACTGCGGAAGTTGCAGATTTCGATGTTTGCTTCCTCCAGGTCTGCCGGATGGCCAACGCTGAACCCGACATCGCCCACCACCGGAAAAGCGATGAAGTCACCACCCCGCCCCAACGGATTGAGATTTTCCTCGCCCAAAAGTGTATCGTCCTTATAGAAACGGGTAAAACCCAAATCGGAATAGAGAGTAAAACACTGGAGGGCGTGCATCCGACTTTTATCCAGCACAGCGAGCGGTATTTCAAAAGAACGGAGAGGAACGTCCGCACGGTCGGCAGCAGCGTACCCCACCCGATAGACATTCAGACGGGCGGCACGGCCGGAGTCTAATGGTGCAAGGTCGGACTCAACCTTTATATAAGAACTGTCACGCCCGTTCTCCAAATGCTCCAGATTCATGTTGGCATCCATCAGCCGGCGGTCGTTGGCACCGTACACGAAAGCCAACTTGCGCGAAGCGGCTCCCTCGCGCAGGCGGAAAGTGAGGTTAAGCTTGAATACAGGCAGGTAAGGCGAATAAAACATCCGGTCATCGTCTCCCCCACCAATCCAGCGGGCTCCTCCCCAGCCTTCCACGCCGTCCGTGGTGAGCAGGCTGGTTTCGAAGTGGGAAGTCTGTTGCAGGCGCCGGCCTTCGCTGTCCCACACCGTCACCTGCCAGTCGTAACGCGTCAGTGGTTTCAACGTTTTTCCCTTATATTCAATGTTCTGCGAACGGCTATCTTTCACCCAACCCGAGTTCCACACCAATGTGCCATGCTCATCGGTCACTTCCAGTTGGTAAGCCACCTGCCGCAGTCCGCGCACGGTGCTGTCGCCCACCATACGCCATCCGAAACGCGGACAGCTTACATCGACAGCCAACGGCATTTCCACATATTCCACACTCATTCCTTCCAGCCGCGGAACGCGTTCATCGGCACAGACACCTGCTGGCAACAGGCAGAACAATAGTCCCAGAAACATCGGGAAGAAGATTTTCCAGCTCATAAAGCAAACAATTTATCAGTTTTTGTTTTCCATAGAGGCATCCCTCTGTAGTTCACTTTACAAATATAAGCAATCGGAATTGAAAAATGAAAGAAAAAGCATGGTGAAACGTATCTTTCACAAGCATGAGACTTCATAAGCAATTAGCATTGATTATCAGCTATATACAGAATTCTCACAAACGAGTGAGACTCATGGTGAGAGACGGTGAAGCGTGAAGTTTCACCATAATCCCCCCGTCGTCAGCGATTTACGTGCAAAGTGAAGGCGTGAAGGCAGATTCGGAAAAACTATTCTCAAAACGGGGTGAAAGGATACCCCACCAATGACGCGGATGAAACAAGATGACCACAGCTTTCACCCTACCCATCTGAAAAGTGAAATGGTAAAATGAAAAACAGGCAAACGGATTGCCGAGAAGCAATGCAAGCACGGCTCGCAAGTAATGCAAGCACGGCTCACAAGTAATGCAAGTGCGGCTCGCAAGCAATGCAAGTGCGGCTCACAAGCAATGCAAGCGTGGCTCACAAGCAATGCAAGCGTGGCTCACAAGCAATGCAAGCGTGGCTCACAAGCAATGCAAGCGTGGCTCACAAGCAATGCAAGTGCGGCTCACAAGCAATGCAAGTGCGGCTCACAAGCATAGTTAGAGTGCTAAAGAGGGACTTGGGGACGCTAAAGAGGGAGTTAAACGAGCTGAATGCTCACTCTAATATACACAACATTCGCTTTTTTTGCGAATATTCAAAAAAGAATCATATCTTTGCAATATAATAACGTTGTAAAAGGGCATCAGATGGAAATCTACTTCAACGAAAAGTATTTAGAACAATTATACACAGAAGGGGTATCCGACAAAAAACACCGATACCAACCACAGATAATCCGTAAATACATCCGGATTATTGACCTGATGATAGAACTACCGAATGTACAATCTCTTTTAAACTACAATTCGTTAAACTACGAAAAACTGAAAGGGAATAAAGTAGGGCTTTCATCAGTACGAGTCAATGATCAATACAGAATAGAGTTTGAAGAAAAAGTAAAAGATGGTGAAATCCTTGCAACAATATGCGCAACATAACAGATTTGTCTAACCACTATCAATAAGTAAAAAGATGGATACCGAAAAGAAAACAGAAATGTGTGCCAACCAGTTAAAACCCGCTTACCCTACACATCCTGGAGAAATCCTGAAAGAAGAAATCGAATACAGAGGGATATCTCAACGGAAACTGGCAGAACAAATGGGCATGCAATATTCCGTGCTAAACGAAATACTCAATGCCCACCGCCCGCTAACAGAGAAAACAGCATTACTGTTTGAGGCTGCTTTGGGAATAGAAGCAGAACCCTTAATGCGTTTACAACTGAAATATAATATGCAGACTGCCCGAAAAGACCAGTCATTCATGGAAAAACTGGCACAAGTTCACAAAATCGCCGCTATGCTCTGACAAGCATATTACTCCCCGCCATGCTGCTGGATATACTCACTTGGCGTGCTGCCCGTGAACTTCTTGAAAGCACGGAAGAAGGAGGCCTTCGATTTGAAGCCGCATTTCTCGGCCAAGGTGACCAGTGTATATTTTTTATGAAGTCCTTCGGCTACCGACTGTTTGAAACGCTCTACCCGATAGCTGTTGACAAAGTCGTAGTAGCCCATCTTCAGGTGGTGGGTAAATACTGCGGAAAGCAGATAAGTGGGATACCCCACAGCTACCGCTACGTCCGACTGCTTTAAGTCGACATTGAGATAAGGTTGCTGCTCCTCCATATAGCGCTTCAAGGCTTCGATGACAGCTTGTGCCTCGGCTTCGTTCAGTTTCGAGTAACTTTCCGCAGACGACTGCACAGCCTCAGGTGCCGGTTCCGACGGTTGAACTGGTGGCAGGGCCTGTACCGGACTTTCTACCTGAACATCTGCAACAGGTTTCCTGTTCCGTATTCTGTAAACAACAAATGCAGATATTGCCAACACGCCTCCCAAGACAACCACATAAAGCAACCACGAACGCTGAGTGCCGACAACAAACGAAACAAAATCCTCGGAATCGCGATTCATATACTCGCGAACCCTGAATTTATACTGTCCGGAGGGCAAACCAAAGAAAGATACTTTGTCTTCACCGCTTAAGTCGATCCAAGTGGAATCCTTACCTTCGAGCATATACTGGTATCTGGCCTGTCCCGGTGCACGATAGCCCAACGGGAAGAATTGAAAAGTCACCGTATTCTCATCCGGCTCCAACACAAGTACCGTATCGGAACACAACACATAGTGGTCGGCATACGGCTTACCGTTGACAAACATTTCCGTGATGCGCACTGACAGGTCCGGATATTCCTGTTGCGGAATAATGGTATACACTCCTTTCGTGGCACACACCCATAACTGCCCGTTCTCATCTTTCGCAATCGGAGCTCCGGAACTGACAGACAAACCTGCCTCCATACCGAAAAGCCGATAACCTTCCAGTTTCTCGTCCATCCGCAGCAAACCGGTTGCATCGCCCAACCAATAAAAGCCCAAGCTGTCCTGCATCACCGTATGGCACCTCACCGCATCCAACATCCGGAAATGTTTCAGTTCGTTGTCGGCCACGAGCAGCCGATTGTCGAGCAGGCAGAAAAACAAGGTTCCGTCACGCCCTTCGTAAATGGAACGTACTGCAGCAGAACAGACTGAAGGCAATCCGGCTGAAGAACAACGTCCGGTAGAGCGGTCGAACAGCGTCAGTCCCTTGTCCGTCCCGACCCAAAAACGCTGTTTCGAGTCCACATAAATGCCGTAAACAATATTTCCCGGCATCCCACTGCCCGAAGCGTTATAGTCGCGTATATCGCCGGAACGCCGGTCGTAAGAATAAAGTCCGTCGGAAGCCGCCAGCCATACCAGCCCCTCGCCATCGTCCTGAAACATAAAAATGTCGTTAGATACACAGGTCCGGGTCAACGGAGTTTCGCGGAAAGTCCCGTCCTTAGGATTGAACACAGCCAGACCACCGCCACAGGTCCCGACCCAGACTTCATCACCGTTATCGAAAAAAGAGAAAATCAGGTTAGAACGCAGATGCCCCTCCCCTGCTCTCGAAACACTGACCAGACGAATGTTGCCAGTACGTTCGTCTACACAATAAAATCCTTCGCGTGTTCCGACAAACGTATAATGACCGGTTTTAAGGAAACTGCGCACCCCGACATCGTGGCGTGCAAACAGACCACGTGCATAACGCCGGTACGAGGCATCTCTCTTTTTCAACAGGTTCATCCCTTGATAATAATCGGTTCCGCACCAGATTTCGTCCCCGGCAAGCAAGACCGAAGAAAGCATATTGGATAATAGCCCCTGACCTGTTTCACCATCGTAAGTAAAGTGACGCATGGTTGCTCCTTCCGTAGCTGAAAGCAGATAAAGTCCCTGTCCTTTGGTTGCTACACCAAGCAGACCGGCTTCCCAATCCAAAGCTACAACCGGCACCTGTACATCGCTTTTCCAGAAAGAAGAAAAAGTACGCTTCGACAAGTCGAAGGTGATAACCTCACCTTGCTGGGTTCCAATATACAGACAGCCTTCCCGTTCCACAAGACAAAACAGACGACCCGCAGAAGCTAATGGACAAGGATAAAATTTCAATGCGCCCGAACGAGTGTCACATAGCACCAGTCCCTCGGCTGTCAACAGCCAAGCTTCCTGCGACCCCACTACAGCTATGTCCATAATCAGATTACGAGCGGAAATAGCATTTTTCTCGTCCATCACAATATGACGCAAGCGGCTGCCATCGTAGATATAAAGTCCGTTGGTAGTAGCTATGTAGAGGGTTCCCGATTCGTCTTTACCTAAAGCCTGTACGGGAAAGTTTATTTCGTCGGCAAACATCCGTTCCATCGTATGAGCCACATGATTCATACGCCAGACCCCCTGAATGGTAGCTGCCCATAGTTCATGTTTTTGGGCTTCGATAAGTGCATTTACCAGAAATGGAGCTGGAGCTATGCCTTGCCTTTCTTCAGCAAAATGATAGGCCAACGAACGGCGACCGCCGACCCGTTCCACAGTAGCTCCTGTACCTATCCAGACAAAACCGTCCGAATCCTTATAAATGGCGTTAATACGATTGTCTTCGAAACGGCATGTTATTTCATCATTGCCGATAGCCGTTACAGTATACTCGTCAGCGGAAGCACCTCCTGCCGCAACAAACAACAGCACAAATATCAAAAAAAATCTTAGCAAAGGCATTTTCTCGTTCTCCTATATAGCAAATAAGAATATGCAAAAATAGAAAAAAAGCCAAATTCCACCACATTTCTCCCCAAGATAACTACGGTCAAGACTTACGTTCAAGGAACTTTCTGCTCAGCCATCGACGAATCGGTTCATCATACAGCTTCAGACAAAGATAAGCCAGCAGAATACTGCCTAAAAATACAGCTGTCGCCACCGGCCACGCCTGAGAGAAAGAAAGTTCTTTGCGCCATACCCAAGCATAGAACAAATACATAAAGGGATAATGGATGATATAAAGCGGATAGGAAATATCACCCAGAAACTTGCAAACACGTGTGGAAGCACGGTCTGTCGTTTGCCCCGAAGCACCAAACCATACCAACAACGGAAAAGCAAAAAGGACACAAAGGGAATCGTAAAGCCCATTATGCCACCACGCACCACCAGTCCCCAAATGAGGCACACATAGCAATATGGCTACTCCCAAACTGCACCACCAGAAAGCCCCCCGAATGTGTACAGGCTTGAATAGACGCGACATCAGTAATCCTACCGAAAAGGAAAACATCATACGCAGTAAACCACCGGGCAGATTGTATTCCAACAAGGACCATCCCACGCCCAAATGCCCGAATCCTGATAAATTGAATAAAGCGAACGAAGCCAGTCCAGCCCCTGTCAGCACCACCCATACAGTCAGCCACCTTGTAGACAAACGGCGGAGGAACAAGGCATAAAGCACATTGCCGATGTACTCGAAAAAAAGTGACCAACTGGGACCATTGAGCGGAAACATCTCACCATTTCCACGTACCTCCGGTGCTGAAGCGGGAAGAGCCGGAATCAGAAACAAGCCCAGCAATGTGGCCAACGTCACATCAGAAAAAGTAACCGGTGTCCCGTCCCATTTCACACTACCTTGCACCATAAAAGACAAAGCCCCCAACAGAACACCCATTACCAGCATGGGATGCAAACGGATAAGGCGTCGCTTGAAAAAATCGCCCAACCTCATCCGTTTCCAGCGGTCATCGTAAGCATACCCCACCACAAAGCCAGAAAGAACAAAGAAAAAATCGACAGCCAGATAGCCGTGATTGAATCTCTGATCGACAGGACTGGTTGCAAAACCTTCGAAAACATGATACCAGATGACCAGCAATGCTGCTACGCCCCTCAATCCATCAAGAATCTCATAATGAGGCTTGGAGTCGGCAAACGAAGCGGAAGAAGTGATGTTTCTCATAACAAATATCAGTTTTGTTAGCCGTCAGTTACAGAACTATACGTCCTCACTCCAACAGCCTTCAATGAATAATAATGAGCCGAAAGATAGACAGAAAGTTCGGATTGTGCAACCCAAAAAACATCTCTTTTTCTCTTCCTTCATTCTTCCACCCTTTAATTCACCAAATCAAAAGACTCATAAACTTCAGAACCGATCCATTCTTACTCAAACGTCACTCCCTCGGTATGTTCACCCACAAAGATACGTGCCATGTCGCCTGTCTTGTACCAGGTCGGCTTACCGGGCATGTTATCTGCGATACGCACACCGTTAATGACCAGGTTCTCGAAACGGATGTTCTTCACACGACGTTCTTTGTCGTAGCCGATAATCTGTGAGACCTCCGCATTGCTGCCTGTATATACAATATCTTTGAAAAATACATCTTCGATACCTCGGCCCGGTGCCTGGCAATACTTCTTGTTATAGAAAATACGCAGATTCAACAACTGGCCCTGACGGAAATTCTCAATACGGATATTCTCGAAACGGACATGACGAATCAGGTTATTGTCGCCAGCATTGATAGCAAGGCAACCTTGATAGTCTAGTTGTTTCTCTTTATGATCCAGAATGTCGATGTTTACATAATTCAGATTCTCCAACACCTCTGGATTTTTTACATTACCGTGAATACCAATAAAGATGGGATGAGCCACGTCGGCCCACAGCGTAGAGTTCTGCATCGTAATATTACGGCATCCGCCTACGAATCCCATACGTGTGCCATAAACGGTGGTACAGTCGTCCGAATTGCGGCAAAACACTCCGTCGAAAAGGACATTGTTGCTGGCAAATACGTTCAGTCCGTCACCCCAGCCATAGGAACTGATGACCTTCACGTTGCGTATCGTCACGCTGTCCGAACCGCCCGTAGGGCATTGGGTAGAAATCAAACCATCGACCAGCACATTTTTCGAGTTAACAATGCTCAACCCGGCTCCTCTGCCTTCAGGGTGCACTTTTCCGCGTCCCAGTATCTTGACATCGCGCACATTCACTGCACGGATACATCCCTTGACTACAGCACCACCTGCTACATAGACCGTCTTTCCAGACGGAACATTCAACGTATCGCCCGGCAGACGATGTACACCGGGACCGAAATAAATCAGGTCACGACGCCGCTTCAGTTTCTTCAGCGTCGTTCCTTCCAGCGGATTGTTCACGTCAATCGGATTGGCAAACAAGTGAAGATTGTGAAAAATATCACCGTTGACCTCTACCGAAAGATTGCGTGGACGATCCAACCGGAAAGTCAGTACGCTATCCGTTACAGTCGGTACAATACCGTATGAAAGAGGACGCACACGGGCGGTCTCGATGCTACCATGACAAAAACGGACTTTAACTTCCACCTCGCCCGAAAAGTCGAAATAGCCCAACGAAGCCTTTTCCACATGATGTTTGGTATCTCTTACTTCATCCACTTTGACAGCGTACGTATCTACTTGCTTCCACTCGCCTCCCGGTTCACGCACATCGACAACGAAGTCGTTTTTCATCTCCTCGCCTTCGGGAGCGGGATAAGTAATCAGTCGATTCTGTGCCCAAGCATTGTAAACAATGCCTAACAAGGCACCTGTAACCAACAGGGTTCTTTTCAATCTCATTTCTATATTCATATTTTTTAGTTTGTACTGCTGGTTATACGAAGATTCCTCAACATACGCCTAATCATCTTCAGAAAAATAATAGAAAAAAGATAATCAAAGTAGACTTTCCCATTAATGCAGCAGAGTCTTCACTTCAACCGCACGACTGATGACATACTGTTTTCCATCCAAAGAAATTCGGCAGGGGCCAGATGCTGTATAATACCATTCTCCATCCAGATTTTCCAAAAGAACATTTATATTCTTATCAGCCTTTATTGTCAGACGAGGAGTTTCCGCATAAGTACCATTACCCATAAAAAATATGTGATCTGTTTCACCTTGTTTCCCCCACAAAGCATACGTAGCAGCCGCTTTCATTTGCCCCATGCTACATACATGTGCAGCAGTGTCCGACGAAAGAATATGGTCGGTACGTTCTTTCTTCTGTTTCACACAAATGCCCACATGGCTGCCCTCTGCATTAGAAGTCACCTCAGGGAACGTAACAGATTCTATCAGACTGGGCTCCATGGCAGACGAAGGCTCGTAGATTGCTACAAAGGGACGATTCCAAGCTTCTCCCTCCTGACGTGCTACGAAGGTAAGCGTAGGCTGTTCCTTTATATTATAAGGCATGCCCGGAGTACGGCTCAGTCCTTCGGTCATGGGACTAAGCGCCTTGAAAACAGTACGCTGCGGCTGACCTTTCATCCACATATTCATATAAATATCATCTTTATCCGGCATCTGTATGGTAAAGGTAGCCTTGATATCCTTATCGGTAAGGGTACACGACTTATCATACAAATAGGAATAGGCATATAAATGAGCTCCGGCAAAAGCTAGTTCATCGGTAGGCTGTAAAAGCAGATCGGTACCGTCCGAAGCGGTCAGATTCATTGTCTGCCCCAGATTATGATAGAAATAATCGTGCATCTTGTCTCCTCCCAATTCTTTACGGCTACGGAAGATATCGACATAATATCCTGATTCTGCCCCCGTAGTTACAATGCCGATCAGTCGGGTCTGGTCAGCACGGCTTTCCGGCTCACGGAAATATACTTCGCTATAAGTGACAGGCGGAAATTTGTCTTCACCAGCAAGTGAAGCAAGTGCGGGAGCCGGATAACAGGATTGAAGCTTGAAAGCATGATTACTCTTCATGACCGGATAACTTGATATACCGTCCACACACACCGTATTATGGCTGGGAAACTGGGAATAATATTCCAAATAATCCAAACCACTGTATGAGTACTGTCCGATACCGGCATCAGGTCCCAGCACATATCCTTTACCATATAATTCCATCGAAATACCATTGGCATGCATGTGATTGCCTTCGCTGCCATTTAGAGAAACCATCAAGCTGTGGCGACGGTTCATTCCGTTGCGCTGTACCAACCACGACACGTTTGGAGCATAGAATAAAGGAGATACATAATCTTCAACCTTACCGGCGGCTATCTCTTCATCAAGAGTAAGTGGCTTCTCTCCAAAAAAAGAATGAATGGAAACGGGCACTTTACCGGAAGTCTCCGTCTGGGTAGCCGACTCAGGATCGAAGCACTTCAGCATGGCTGTGAAAAAGTTCTCCTGCTCTTTCTTACCGTTGGCACGAGCGTTCCGTATCATACGGACAATAGGAGTCGTGTTCAGATATCCCGGATGCGTATCACCAAAGCCACATATCATACGATTTGGGAACAGATATTGAGGTAAAGCCGAAACAGCTTTCGGAATAACCGGTAATTCGGAAGTAAGGTCGACATGCAAATTGCGGTCGAAAAGAGTGGTAAAACTGGTATAATCGTTCAGTACCACATTACTATAACCGGGACATTCGGCCCAAATACCGGTTTGAGGGTCATAGCCATAATCGGCCAGGCGTTTCAAACTCCATTGACGGATACTGGAACGGTTGAGTACATAATCTATATAATATCTGCGCCCCTTACGATCCGCATAAGCGTCATCATCCTCCAGCACAAGGCCGATATCCATCACATAACGAGCCTGCATCAGATTCCAGTTGTTGTGGGGAACCCCGTTGGCAATGATATTGTCCGCCCATTTTTTGAAAGCGCCGGCATAAATTTCCATACTGGCGGCATAATGTTCCTTCAGATAATTATACAGAAAGTCGTACAACGGAACGAGATCGTAAAGAATGTCTTCGTGAATCACCTCAAACGAACTCATACCCACCAAGGTTTGCTGATGCCCATGATTCAGATCGACCGGAACATTACGATAATAAATGCCTTGCATATAAGTATCGAATACGCCAGCTGCCAGTCGTGCGTACTTTTCGTCATCGGTCATCCAATAAAGAAAAGCAGCATCGCGCGCAATCCCAACAATCTCACGGTTCAGGCTCTCAATATTACGTCCGGTTTTAGAAGGATGCACTTTCTCTAAAGGGCGTCCGGGCAAGGTATTATTGTGAAAGGTAACATTACCAGCTTCATCATCATCGTACGGTTTCACATCTTCCAACCGGGGGCGTCCATAAGTAGCAACTGTTCCACGGGTTCCCGTATAACGTACAGTAGGGACAGGTGCTTTCGCCCCACCTGCATGGTCAAATACTTCCCCCTTGATATAAACATCGGTTGCATGTGAAGTCCAGTACATAGCCAATCGCGACAGTAACCAATCCGGTTGACTTTCCGTCCGTTCAGTGTATTTATCCGTACGTTGCTTCAGTTTTTCAAATACGTCCTTTGCCCAACTCTCATTTTCTATCAACTTCCATGCTTCATCCTTGCCCTGTGGAGTAGTAAGATAACGTGGATGTTCCTGAGGCAATTGCGACAGATTTACACTGTTTTGCGACCATAACACAACCGCCATGCATAGAAAAAACAATACCGTTTCAAGTCTTTTCATATCTTTATTCTGATTTCTGTTTTATAAAGATACGAATTAAATCGTATTTCTACTCAACACGCTTATGTCATTTCGATTGTTTTACTGCATTTTTACATTATCATGACTACAAGAAAATGGTTCGATTGGAAAGTGAAATATATTCCAATATGAGAATAATAGTTAAGAAAGACTTTAACATTTACAACTTCCGCCACCTATCCACAGATAAATATCTATATTTCAACATATTATCCAACAATATATCGTATATTACCAAAACCTTTGGGGATAGTAGGCAACATTCAAGTCGAAGGTAGGCAACATTCGATGCGATAGTAGGCAACATCCGATACGATAGTAGGCAACATCCGATACGAAGATAGGCTGATTTTATATTGAACACAAATTAATTTTGTCAAGCACATATAAAATTCATCGATCCCAAAATTATCCTTCTAAAAACAGGAATACATATCCTCAAATTGTACAAAAAACATTTTCAACCGTCAATTCGCATAAATAGTTTATTTAAGGAAGAAAGCTACTTCACATACAAAGATGAAAGACAATCGGATAAAAATAAAAAATAGCCTGTAGAAACAACACTGAAAACTTGTTTTTCCTTTGTCTCGACACCCACCTTTTTTTATCTTTGCAAAGTTAATATTGGGAAAATGATAAAGAAAGTACATATTCTATTACTCTATTTTTGTATAGCAATCGTTTGCTACGGACAAGAAGGCAAAATATTTACCGCAGACAAAGAATTGTCGAGCAGCATGATAAATAGTGTCTATCAAGACAAAGAAGGAGTTGTATGGATAGCAACTGAAGACGGACTGAACCGCTACGACGCAGCAAAATTCACAGTCTACAAAAATGATCCTCAAAACGAAAACACACTAAAGAATAACTATACCCGCATTATGTTCGAAGACAGCAAAGACAATTTTTATGTGGGTACCTTGACAGGACTTCAGCTGTATGACCGTGCACGCGAATCGTTTACAACAATTCCCATGAAATTCACGACAGGCGACTACTATGGAAATGCCAATATTTCTTCTATCATAGAGCGTAAAAATGGTGATATTGTCATAGGAACTTCAGGACACGGCATATTTATTATTAATCCAGCTCAGGAAAAAAAAGAAGCCTTACAGCAATTGGATTTAGTACCTAGCTACTTAGTAGACTATGTATACGAGGACCATGACGAGGCATTATGGATAGTCACACATGATAAAGGAATATTCCACATAAACAAAAATAAAAAAATATCCAACTATAATAGTTCTGATGGAATTATTTGGCCATCAAGCATTTGTGAAGACAATAAAGGGGACTTATATATAGGCTGCCTGAAAAATGGCCTGTTCAGATACGACCGCAAGCAAAAAAGGCTCATACATATTTCATATAACAAAACTCCACTTCCTATCAAAACCCTTTATCCGATAGAGAATAAAATCTATATCGGTACAGACGGAAATGGACTTAGAATCTACAACACCGAAAAACAAACCATTGAAGAAGGCAATATCAATACAGTCAGCTTCGATTTCAAAAAATCTAAAGTACATTCTATTCTAAAAGATAAACAGGGAAATATCTGGCTGGGATTATTCCAAAAAGGAGTTATGATAGTGCCCACTATTATCAACAATTTCAACTATATTGGTTACAAATCATCGACCCAAAATATCATCGGGTCCAGCTGTGTCATGTCGGTATGCCAGTCGCATGACGGAACGCTATGGGTAGGAACCGATAACGACGGTATTTATGGCATTAGCTCTAATGCTTCGAGCTGCCGGCACTTCACCCCCTCAAACGATTCTCATTCCGTTTCTCCAACCTTAATGAGCATTTATGAAGATTCCCAGCATGACTTATGGCTAGGATCTTATCGCGATGGACTGGCAAAAATGAATCCACACAACGGACATTGCGACTACGTAAAATTGAAACTGCCCAATGGCGAGAAAGTACAAAGTGTATACAGCATCGTTGAAGACAATCACCAACAGTTATGGATAGGAACGATGGGTACCGGCCTTTACCGTATCAGCCTCAAAACAGGTGAAATATACACCTGCCCCAGTCCACAAAACGGATTGGAATATCGCTCAGACGGCAATATGCTGCACAACAGATGGATAAACTGTCTGCTCCATACCCGTAATGATAAACTATACATAGGTACTTATGACGGTTTGGGCTGTCTCGACATACCTACCATGAATTTTGCTACAACGTACAAAGTGAACCGACTTCTGACAGGCGAAGTCATTTACGCACTTTACGAAGATGCAGAAGGACTAATTTGGATAGGAACGGCACAAGGATTGCGCTGTCTGACTCCCGAAACTGGAGAAATCAAAGAATATGGTATGAAGGATGGACTACCAAGTAACTCCATTTCAGCGATAAAAGGAGACTCAGAAGATCATCTATGGATCAGTACAAACTTCGGAATATCCCATTTCGATAAAAAAGCAAACAATTTCGTAAATTTCTACGCTAGCGATGGATTACAAGGTAATGAATTTACCAAAGGAACCGCCTTTGCCACAGAAAACAAACTGATATTCGGCGGAACAGGAGGAGTAACCATCTTTGACCCTCTAAAAATCATCAATCACAATAAAAAGCCAGAAATCCGCATTGCAGATTTCTATATCCACGACCGCCAAGTAAGATTGGGGATGAAATCAGGCAGATATGATATTGTAAAAGCATCTGTTCCCGATGCAACAACTTTCCATCTGTCTCATAAAGACAATTCTTTCAGTATTGAGTTCTCGGCCATGGAATTCTACAGCCCCGAACGAATCAGTTATGCATATAGCTTCAACAATAGCCATTGGGTCAATCTACAACAAGGAAGTAATCGAGTTTCGTTCAGCGATTTGGCTCCCGGCAAATATAAATTTCAAGTAAAATCGAAAGATTATAATTCATATTCGGATATCAAAGCAATAACTATCATCATTTCCCCACCCTGGTATTCATCCTGGTGGGCACAAATTATTTATGTGATCATAGTCTGTGCAGTTATCGGTACTATTGCATATCAAGTACGACAACGCTACATCGCACGTCAAAAGATGCTTGAACATATCCATAACGAACAGCTACACGAAGCCAAACTGCAATTCTTTATCAACATCTCGCATGAGATACGGACGCCGATGTCACTTATCATCAGTCCATTACAAAAACTTATAACCAACGATACAGACGAAACACGGCAACAGACATATAAAATGATCTATCGTAATGCCGAACGAATTCTGCATCTGGTAAACCAGCTTATGGACATCCGGAAAATCGATAAAGGACAAATGCAGCTAAAATTCCATGAAACAGATATTGTTTCCTTTATACGCGATCAATACCAGACTTTTGAATATCAGGCTAATGCTAAACATATCGAATTTATATTCCAACCTGATTTCGAAATGCTGAACGCTTGGATAGATCCCAAGAACTTTGATAAAATCATACTGAATGTACTGTCAAATGCATTCAAATTTACTCCTGAAAATGGAAAAATATCTATCTACCTACATACAGGCGAAGATCCAGAAAGTGCCCAACCTGCTTTGCGGCATTATTTTGAAATTATCATAGAAGATACAGGCATTGGCATCAAACAAGAGGATATTGAACGTATATTTGACCGTTTTTACCAAATACGAAACAGTCAGACCAAGTCGACTATAGGCAGTGGAATAGGACTTCACCTGACGCGCTCACTGGTGGAACTCCACCACGGTATTATCATGGCAGAAAATAATGTCAAAGGACCTGGCTGCCACTTCATTATCCGCCTTCCCATAGGCAGAAAACACTTGAAAGCAGAAGAAATAGATGATACGCCATCGGAAGATATTATCATATCGGAATCAACTTCCAACACTCTGCCTGCAGGCTTTGAATATGAAGAAGAAAACGATAAGAACAAACCCAGAACTAAAACCAAATATCAGGTTCTTATTGTAGAAGACGACAAGGAGATAAGACAATACATCGCTCAGGAATTAAGTACAGAATTTCATGTAAAAGAGTGCCCCAACGGGAAAGAGGCCATGAATCTGATTTTTGCAAAAACACCTCCAGATCTTGTCATCAGCGACATCATGATGCCGGAAATGAATGGACTTACTTTATGCCGAAAAATAAAACAGAATATCAATATCAACCACATACCAGTGATACTGCTGACAGCCAAAACACGCGAAGAAGACAATTTGGAAGGCTTGGAAATGGGAGCAGATGCCTATATCATGAAACCTTTTAGTATCGAAATTCTCAAAAGAACTGTCACCAACCTCATTAGGAGCCGTGAGATTCTGAAAAATAACTTCACTGGCAATCAAGAGCAGGAAGAACGCCTGCAAAAGATTGATGCAGATTCGCCCGATGAGAGACTACTTGACCGTGTAATGAAAATGATAAATGATAACATCGGTAACCCAGATCTGAATGTTGAAATGATAGCGCAAGAAGTTGGAATCAGCCGTGTGCATCTGCATCGGAAATTAAAGGAACTGACTAACCAAGCTCCACGTGAACTGATAAAAAATTTGCGTCTGAAACAAGCTGCTGCTTTGTTGGCTGATAAACACCGTAACATTACAGAAGTAGCGATAATGACCGGATTTACCAGTACCACTTATTTTTCAACCTCATTCAAAGAGCTTTTCGGCATATCACCGTCAGCATATATGGAACGTTATCAAAAAGAAGAGAATATAGAAGAAAAGGCAGATAGCGACAAAGAGGAAAAAGCTGAAAAATAAAACCATAGTTGTTACGGCATAATACAAAAAGAACCATATTTTACTCACATTGAGCTTAATATGGTTCTTTTTATATTTTATCTTTTTCTAAAATAAAGGATCAGATCTCTCATTCACGTTCTACAATATACTCTTCACCAGGTTGTGTTTCGATATCATATTCATAAATTTGATATAATATTGGTTGTTCTGGCGATTTCAGTTCTTTAGAAACCAAAGGCTTGGTCAAAAGTGTAACAGGAGCATTCAATGGGTTAGGACATGCCCCTTCTGCAACTTTCAGACCTTTTCCTTTCAATGGTACATATGAACGCAGGCGTAACACTCCTCCAATGCGGGAATGAATCTTTGCTTGAAGCAGCTGTCCGCCTTCCCAATCCATATCAACTTCAAAACCTCCACGAGCAACTAAACCTTTTACAGCACCCTCACTCCACTCTTCAGGTACAGCCGGCAACAAATGAACTGCTCCATCGTGACTCTGCAAAAGCATCTCGGCAACTCCCGCCGTATAACCGAAATTACCATCAATCTGGAAAGGTGGATGAGCATCAAAAAGGTTGGGATAAGTACGTCCCTCAGGGTATTCCCTTTGTTTATCATCACCAGGCAACAGGCAAAGCATATTTCGTATGATACGGTACGCATGATTACCATCGAGCATACGTGCCCAGAAATTAATCTTCCAACCAATACTCCAGCCAGTAGCCATATCACCACGCTGAAGCAACGTATTACGTGCAGCCTGAAACAGCAAAGGACTTTGAGAAGGAGTAATCTGATTGCTCGGATAAAGTCCATACAAATGAGAAATATGACGATGCTGGTCTTTCGGATCATCTGCATCGGCAAGCCATTCCTGCAACTGATTGTAACGACCGATCTGCATAGGCGGCAAACGCCGTAATGTCTGTTCCAAAGAATCGGCATAAGCTTTATCTCCACCCAACGTACGGGTAGCCAATAAAGTATTATATAAAGCATCGTATGCTATCTGATTGTCCATAGTACATCCAGCCGTAATGCTACTAGGACCGGCATAACCATGTTCGGGCGACATAGACGGAGCGGTCACTAACCAGCCATATTTCGGATGCTCTACAAGATGGCTCATATAAAAATCTGCAGTACCTTTTAATATCGGATAGTATTGTTTCAGAAAAGCCTGATCACCGGTAAAAAGATAATGCTGCCACAGATGTTGAGCCAGCCAAGCTCCACCATTAGGCCACATACCAAAATAAGCTCCATCTACAGGACCACATGCCCTCCATATATCTGTGTTGTGATGAGCAACCCATCCTTTAGCCCCATAAAGTTCACGTGCGGTTTCTCCTCCTTTCACAGCCAATTCTGTCAGCATCTTAAACAAAGGTTCGTGCGTCTCAGAAAGATTGGTTACCTCAGCAGGCCAATAATTCATTTCTGTATTGATGTTAATAGTATATTTACTATCCCATGGAGCATACATGCTTTGATTCCATAATCCTTGCAGATTGGCCGGTTGTCCTCCTGGCTGTGAAGAAGAAATCAACAAATAACGCCCGTACTGGAAAAGCAACGTTGTCAGATTCTGATCATCAGTCTTATTGAAGTCACGTACACGTATATCGGTTTCTTTTTTTGAAGCATCGGTAGACGGAAGTGTAAACGATACCCGCCCGAACTGTTTCTGATAAGCAGCTGTATGGGAAGCCAAAGCATCTGCATATGATACCTTAAGGGCTTTCTTCATTTTATCGGCAACACGTTTGGACGCATTACCGCTGACATCGTTATAATTTATAAAATTGGTGGCAGCCGATATGTACAATGTTGCTGTAGTAGCATCGGAAACTGATAATTTCTCACCATCCCCTTTCACCTTACCATTAGTTTTCACCTGTATCTGGCATTCGGCATTTAAAGCTGCTGGAATACCTTCTTGCTCGCAGCCTTTGCATTGCATAGTAAGTTTATTACCCTTGGCCGATATAACTGATTCTAACGGACATTTATAAGCTACCGAAAAGTTCAAAGCTTTTTCCTTGTCTGCTTCAATACGGACAATAATCACATCGTCTGTAAAAGAAGAAAAGGCTGTACGTTTATATACCACTCCATCAACCTCGTACCGAACCGTGGCAACCGCTTTCTCTATATCCAGATCGCGATAATAATTCAACGGATTTTCATGCCCCGGAAAGTTGAGGAACAAACTGCCTAACGTCAGATAACGCATACCGTTTTGAGGAGTATTGAAGTTATCATCGATCATCTTTTGGGCTTCGCCAAACTTATTCTGAAAGATCAATTCACGTATTTTGGGTAAAGCTTCGCGCCCTTTCGGATTGTTATTACTATAAGGACCTCCTGCCCAGAACGTTTCTTCATTCAACTGTAGTTCTTCACTGCCAACACCTCCAAAGATCATTGCTCCAAGACGGGAATTACCTAAAGGAAGCGCCTCAGTCCAATTACGTGCCGGATGCGTATACCACAATTTCATCCGTGGGCCCATGGTTTCATCGCGTAAAGCATCATATCCCAATAAAGACAACATGGTAGATGCATAGCGAGTACCCAATATACGATAACCTTCTGCGGTAAAATGTAAATGGTCCTTTGCAACCGGACATCCAGCCGAGGGAATAACATGAGCAGTAGGAATCACTCGCGACAATGTATCTATAATTGCATTCATACTGGCACAAGCTCCCTTCTGATCAGCATGTACCACCTCTCCAGCCAACAAGGGAACATCTTCAGCCTTCAGATTGAGATCACTCAACAGATTTTCATATACTTTCTTCACTTTCCGAGGCCACTCCTTATCACCCGTATTCGATTCTCCCTGATGTAACAAAATGCCTTTAATGACAC
Organism: Bacteroides ndongoniae; assembly: GCF_900108345.1. Classification (GTDB taxonomy): domain Bacteria; phylum Bacteroidota; class Bacteroidia; order Bacteroidales; family Bacteroidaceae; genus Bacteroides; species Bacteroides ndongoniae. Next base: position 1,123,191 of record NZ_FNVV01000014.1, read on the forward strand.
CTTGCTTCTGCGCCTGACGAGCCAAATCGACTAAACGGCCATAAGGATTACCTCCATATTCTTTCACCATGTTTTTCATCCAGTCGGGCTGCGAAACAATATATTCATTATAATGATCTTTATCAAACAGCTCAATCTTGCAACCACCTACAGCCACATTGATGACTCCGACCTTGATTCTCGTTGGAAGATTGGCTACCATCGTACGACCGAAATAATCGGCAGGAGTCAACCCTGTATAGCAACGAGCTAAAGGAGGAACAGCCGTATACCATTCACCCTGTTGCCGTCCCAAGTCAGGACAGTCGACTGCAGCCATTACCTTAAACCGCTCGTCAACGCCACAAGTATCTTGTGCCTCAATTTTTGCATTGCCTTCCATATTCGATTGTCCCAGACAAAGATAAACATGGAAGTCCTTATCCTGTGCAACCATTGCCACACTCAACAATGACATGCATAGCAAAGCTTTTAACTTCTTCATAATATCTTATAATTTTATAATTTGCTTTTCACCGTTATAAACTATCTCCTTTACAATCTTTCCATCTTTAGACGTAGGATCCATTTTCACAATCTTCAGATTACGCTGAACGGGCATTCCTGAATAATTTCCCTTACGCGGATGCAAAATCACTTTATTTTGCTTGTCTTTCCATTCGATTGTAAACGTAGCATATTTCCCTTTTTCATACTCATAATTGATACCTTCGTCCTCGTATACTTCAAACTTGCCGTCTGCTCCCGGATAAATATTGATTTCCCAAGGCTTATTAGCCACTTCACCCGAATATTGACAAGCTTCGGACAAGGGTAATACAGAACCTGCTTTTACAAAAACTGGAATATGCTCCATCACGACAGGTACACGAACATTTCCAGAGGTCTTTTCCATTTTCTGTCCCGTATAGAAATCATACCAGCCACCTTTGTTTTCAGGCAAATACACCTCCTGTTCCTTTATATTCTCATCCACAACAGGAACTACCAGCAGAGCAGGCCCAAACATATACTGATACTTTTGTTTCAGCGCTTCCGGATCTGTTCGAAAATCCATCACTAACGGACGCATCAGTGTTCCACCCCGTAAAGCAATATTTGCATTTTCCGAATAGATATATGGCAAAAGTCGATAACGCAGATTCAAAGAATAACTTGCCAGGCGAACAACCTCCTCACCGTAATTCCAAAACTCGGTATCAGTCATATATCCATGAACACGCATCAAAGGCAAGAAAGTTGATATTTGCAGCCAACGGATAAAACGCTCATGGAACCGAGGATCGTTATATTGGTTATACGGACGGAAAAAACCACCAGCATCATAAGTCCACCAAGGTATTCCGGAAGTCATAAGGCTAAGTCCGCCAGTGATTTGTCTTCGTAATGTTTCCCAATCATTTCCAACATCCCCTGACCATAAGGCAGCTCCGTAACGCTGTATTCCGGAAAAGCCACTTCTGGTCAATATCATTGTACGATGTTCAGGAGCATCTTTCCGACTACCTTCATACACCGTCTTGTTGACCATCAACGGATAAATATTACGTACAAACTCACCCGGCAAAGTATTATCCATCACCTTTCTTCCCTCCAAATCGTCATTTTCCGGCTCGGTAGCATCCTGCCACCAGGCATCTATACCATAAGGTTTCAGTAAGCGGTTACTGAAATTACTCCAATAAGTAGCCGCAGCATTCGGATTAAAAAAGTCAATCCACGACGTCTGATCGATATAATATCCTTTCTGCATCATTTCCTTACCGACCTCACTTTGCGGATCGATTTTAGACCATACAGAAAGCATCAAACGAGTATTCATCGCATGTAATTCGTCTACCAGTTTTTTAGGATCCGGGTAGAAACTTTCATCAAAACGCATGGCATTCCATCCGTAACGTCCCCAATATTGCCAATCCTGAACAATGAGGTCCAGCGGCAGTTTGTTTTCACGGAATTTCTTTGTTGTAGCCAATATTTCATCCTGCGAATGGAAACGTTCCCGACAATGAATATATCCCAATGCCCACTGAGGCATCAGAGGAGCGTTACCTGTCAAGTTCCGATAAGAAGCAATAACATCGTCTGCCTCACCTATAAATATGGTATAGTCGACACATGCTGCTACGGGCGAACGAAGCACAGTTTCGTTATCTACTTTTTTATAATATACAACAGGTTTGTCATCCTTTTCCAGACGAGCTTGCAACTGATGAGTACCAGCTTCCAATTCGACAATGGTAGAGGCTGTAGGCGGAAGCCAGAGATTCTTCATCTCTAACACTTTCTTTCCATCAATTTCCAGGTGATGGCTTCTGGCCATTTTCTGTCCGACATCCAGCAACAATACATATTTACCTTTTTCCGACACAGTCAATGTAGAAACAAAGACATTGCTTTCGCGTACTTCTGCTTTTCCACCTTCTGTTGAAGTGACATTTACAGTAACCTTATCCCCCACCGCACCTTTTTTCTGAAACTCGACTTTCTGATCGGCTGGATTAAATTCGGTCATACCATAATTGTTCCACAACAGTCCGAAACCACGACTTGAATAGAAAAAAGGAATAGAAATCTGGGTGTTAACTTGTGTCAATCTTCTTAAAAGTCCACGCACGTCCAAATATCCATCTTGAAATTGCCCTAACCCGAACAAAGCTTCGTCTTCCGGGGAGTCTATATGCAATTCTGCACAATAGGTATTTTCTCCCTGTATAACAGCAGGACTCAGCTTCGTATCAATTTCTGAAACAATCTTCTGACCTTTTTTATTCAGGAAAGTCAGGCGTCCACTCAGCTTTTCGCAAATTACCGACATCTGTTCCAATTGTACTTCAACTGTTTCCTTGTTCTCTTTCACTTTATACTGAGGACATGACGTACCTACATATACCCATTCAGGCAACTTGCGCGATTCGCCCTTCTTATATTGCACCCTGACGGCATTATCGGCTAAAGGAAGCAAACGAAGTGTATCGCCTTGTATAAGTACATCTATACTCTTTGTTTCAGATTGCTTTTCCTTTTCAGCACATTCCCCCTTTACTGGAAAAAGGAATGTGAAGAAAAGGATAGCAATCAATCCATACAAACTTTTATTTTTCATATCTGTCGACTTATCAAATTTGTAACACTTATCTTAAGAACATCCGGCTTACAAACGGCAAGCACTGATACAATGCCGAATGCCAATATTCCCAATCATGACCGCCATCACGTACTCTGAACTGACAAGGTATGCCTGCATTCCGCATCGCCTGATAAAACTCAATATTACGATCGAGCAAGAAATCATCATCACCGCAATCTACATACCAAACTACTGAACGCAAGTTGGCTTTACGACTTTCATCAGCCTTGAGTACATAATCCACACTGCTGTTTTCGATGACCGAACGTGTCAGAATGGCCAATTTACCATCGGGATTATCATAACGGGCTGCTCCCTGTTCAGGAATGCTCATCAGAGCACTCATGGCATACACTGCGCAAAACATATCTGTATGATGCTGACCATAAACCGTGGCACCACCGCCACCCATCGAAAGACCTGCGATAGCACGATGCTGTTTATCGCCTATCACACGATATTTTTTCTCAATGAAAGGCAGGAATTCCGTATAAAAGAATGTTTCGTACTTCCAGCCCGGCATATCAAAATAGCCATTCTGAAAAACTTCCGGATTGCCACCACCCGCATCAGGAGTTACGATGATCATTTCACAAGCTTCGCCACTGGCGGTCAATCTGTCCATAACATCTTTTACATGACCGCGATTAGCCCATACGGAGTTGTTTTCCCACATGCCATGCAACAGGTACAGAACAGGGTACTGCTTTTGAGTATCCATATCGAAACTCAACGGCAAAAACACAGTATATGCCCGTTTAGCCTGTAATACTTCACTATAAATTGTATCAGTCACAATGCGACTTTGAGGAAATCCCTGTGCATGAAGCAATGCACATCCTCCTAAACAAACGAATAAAGCTATCAATATCTTTTTCATATTCAAAAAACTATTTTCCATTCAACTAAAGTTTCATCTGTCTGCCATTCTGCCAGCTGATCCGAACTAAATACCTGATTCATAAAAGCATAACGGTTTATTTTGTTTTATCAGTTGTAAACTGTCAGTTTATCAGTAATAAATCGCCAGTTTATTAGTAATAAACTCACAGTTTATCAGTAGTAAACTTTCAGTCTGATTAGGGTAAATCCAAATAAACCAAGTGGCCAGACATAAATCACTTAAAAAACTGCTGCACCGTCTCAGCCAAATACGTACGGGCATTCATCCATGTATGTCCACCTTCGGTAATCAGACTTTTATAACGAATACCTTTATTGTCAAAATAATCCAGATTCTTTATCACGTCCTGATATAAGAAGTCAGACTTTCCTACACCGAACCATAATAATTTCAACTTCGACTCAGATAAAGAAGGAACCATCAGTTCCTTGAAATAATGGTCCATTACTTGCGGAGTAAGATAAGCACTGTATGATGCCAGCCAGGCAAATTTATCCAAATGAGAAAACGCAGTAAACAAAGACTGCCCTCCTCCTCGGGAAAAACCGGCAATGGCACGTCCTTCCCTATCGGTACGTACACGGAAAGAAGACTCAACAAAAGGAATGACACACTTAACCATCTCCTCCGAAAATACAGTATACATTTCTGCAGCCTCCATCGACGATGGCATAGGAGTGCCGTTCATCATATAGCCATAAGGCATGACTACAATCATCGGTTCGGCCTTTCCCTGAGCTATCAGATTATCCAATATCGTATTTACACGTCCTACTTTAAACCAGGTTTCCTCCGTATCGGTCGTTCCGCTGACTAAATATAATACCGGATATTGTTTTTTCCAAGCTTCATAACCCACTGGTGTATAAACCAGCAACGGACGGTTCATGCCCAATACATTAGATGAATAAATGCAATATGACACTTTGCCATGAGGCACATCGTTCACCGTATATAATGCTGACGAATCGGGCATTTCGAGCAAACTGGCCTTGAAACGCTCATTCGGAAACAAAAGCATATTGCTTGGGTCGGCCACTTGCACACCATCCACAATAAATGAATACGGATAAATGTCCGGCTTATCAATCTTTACTGTAACGCTCCAAACATCATTCTCACCTTTTGTCAGCGAACGGAGTCCGTCCATAAACTGACCGCTCAACTCGACTCGCCTGGCATGAGCATCCTGAATAGCAAATGTAACTTCACCATTCGAACCAACTTTAGGAGATACCACAGAATTATTCCAAGGGTTGCCCTGTGCCTGCAAAAGCAGGCACCATAGCAAAGCAACACAACTTGTCAATATACATTTATTCATCATTGCTTTTCTCACTTAGTTATTTGGTTATGACCAATCCTCCATTTTCAGGTATTGTGATTTCGACTTCTTGTTTCTTGTTCAACTTAAAGGATTTCACACTACCCTCCAATTTCTTGTCATCACTGTAGCATTGAAGTTCTTCCCCAGCAGTAAACATGGGTAATTTGATTTTCAACTTCAATGTTTCTTTTTGTGCACTGATACCTGCAATATACCACTTATCGGCATGACGACGAGCCAAAACAACATATTTACCAGGATAACCGTCAATGAAACGGACTTCATCCCAGGTAGAAGGCACTTGTTTCATGAAATCAATAGCCCACGCAGGCGCATCGGTCAGATTATTTGGAGCCAAAGCGAAATGCTGTACGGCACTTTGGAACAGAACAGCTGTTGCTAAAGCAAATACATCTGATGTTACACGACGGCTTCCTCTTGGTTCGTTCTTCGCATTATAATATTTGTTCAAAACACTTCCGCCAAAATCCATGCTACCTACCGTGTTGCGGATAAAAGGATGCAAACAGGCATTAAACGCTTCAGCATCGCAACTTCCTTGAGAAAAATGCAAGTTTTCACTCGCCAGTACAGCCTCGCTTGCTGCATAATTAGGATACATACGCTCCCAACCACGAGGCAAAGTACAACCATGGAAAATGACTAACAGACCATAATCGTTTGCATCAGCCAATATATCTTCATAAAGTTGCATCGTGGCTTGTTTATCACCACCAAAGAAATCGACTTTTATACCTCTGATGCCCACTTCCTTCATCCAAGCCATTTCGCGACGACGGGCAATAGCATTATCCATAATGCCACGTGGACTTTGCGGAGCATCGTTCCAATAACCATTTGAATTATACCACAGGTAAAGAGCAACCCCCTTCTTGGCACCATATTTGGCTAATTCTTCAATTCTATCATATCCTATCTGCTTATCCCACAGAGCATCAATCAAAACTGACTGATAACCCATTGCTGCCGAAAAATCGATGTAACGAAGCTGTTCTTCATAGTTGGTGCTTACATCCATACCAATTATCCAACTCCACGAGCCTTTACCATACTCATATTTTTTAGAAGCTTCGTACTTAGGCTTTACCACATCAAAAGCTACAGTAGTCTCTACAATCGGAGCCAACGTCTCGCCTAACGTAATCGTACGCCAAGGAGTTTCGCCTGGTAATGCCATACCCGGATAGACAGAAGCATTTCCATTCATCTCGCCTTCTTGCGGGAAACCTATCGTATAAAGTCCATTCTCCTGACCCAGCAAACGGCAGCCACAATAGCCACCATCCGTTCCAGTCTCGGAAATCAACACCCAACCGTTTTCATTCAGTCGGAACAGACAAGGGAAGGTATATCCTTCTCCCCAGCCGTTCTTGCCTATCGCATCATCGGGAGTATAGCCTGTTTCATAACTTGGAGAAGTCCGTGCAAAACCTCCCATCGGCTTACTTTGCGGACACATGAATGTAGTCGTTCCCTGCGGCATTGTAAAGCCAGTAGCTTCCTTTAGTACCACACAACACAAAGTCTGCTTTTGCGGATAGAGTTTATACCTGAAAGCAACATCCCGATTGCTTACCTGAAATATGACATCATAAATTTTCTTTCCATCTTTTGAGAATGTAAAGACTTGACGATTGGCCTGATATTCTACATGACTCTGCTTAATATTCGGCAACTGGTATGTTTCATTCAGAGCCTGATTTTCTGATGCTGAAGACAACTCCATCTGAGACGTATAATTCCCCAGATTTGTCTCTATTCCCAAAGGAGACTTCAGCAAAAAAGGTATGCCATTGTATGTTACACTATAGGATGGAGCTCCGCCCTCATCGGACACTGCTACAACTACTTTTCCATCAGGACTGGAAACATTTTTCTCTATGGCAAAGGCCGAGGCCGTCCACAAAAGACAAGAACATAATAAAATTGTACTTTTATTCATTTTTCGTATTTTATATTTAATTGGTTGGTTTAATTACTGCTACAAAACCTCCACGTGCCAAACTGTTCATCTGGTTGGGAAGCTGAGATAAATCTTTTACTTCAGACGATACTTTCCACTGCTGTTCCTTATTACCACTGTCTTGAAACAGAGTAATCTGATACTTACCATTCTTAAGGAATTTCCAATCGAGGTCCAACATTTTTTCCTGATCAGTACCATTCAGCCCTGCAATATACCAAGCATCACCCTTTTGACGAGCCATCACAACATATTCACCGGGATAACCTGAAATCAAATGTGTATCGTCCCACACTGTAGGCAGTTGCCCCATAAAATTCTTCACTGATTCAGGTTGTATCAGATAGCTTTCCGGACGGTCAGCCCAATGTTGTAAGGCCGATTCGAACACAACCATCAATGCCAGCTCGTGTGCATGTGTCGTAATATGCGGATGCTGTGAATCAGAGAAAGTGCAAGGAGTATAATCCATAGGACCTACCACATTGCGCGTAAACGGTAAAGTAGTGTTATGAGAAGCAGCTTTATTGGTAAGTACAGGAGCATTATTATACCATTCTGCACCGTAAACAGCTTCTACCGACATCAGGTTAGGATATGTACGCTGCCACCCACGCGGAATTGTTGCACCGTGAAAATTCACAAGCAAATGATGTTTGGCAGCTGACTCTAACAGATCCAGGCAATAGGCCATTGTTTCTTCCGTATCACCCGCAAAAAAATCGATTTTTACTCCTGCCACCTTATTTTCTTCCAGCCAAGCAAATTCTTTTTCGCGATTTTCCGGAGAATTCAACTTAAACAGTGGACCGGCTGCACCGTTGTTTATCCAAGCCGTAGAAGAATTATACCACAAAAGAGTACGCACACCACGTTGCTCTGCATACTTCAATGCATCTTGAATTGTGCCACCATTTTCCATCACATCCCATTCCCAGTCAATCAATACATAAGGCCATTTCAACTTAGCAGCCATATCAATGTATTTTTTCACTATCTGAAAATCCTTGGATCCGTGATTATAGGCCCAATATATCCATGAGACATTCCCTGGATGAATCCAGTCAGTATCTTCCAAAATGCAGGGAGCACTCACGTCAGTGACCAGAGTAGATTCAACAACATCAGCCAGCGATCCGATGATCATTACACGCCATGGTGAAGTCCAATTTCCAGTAATTGGCTTTGTATTCTCAGCAGGACATACCTTATAATCAGTAACAAGTTGTTCATTTTTCAAAGAAGAGGCGCTATTCTGTCGGTCAATACCTGCTTCTGAAATCAAGGTCCAAACATCATCGGCCGTTTGAATCAGTGCCGGATACCCCCAATGATGATTAGAGTTCTCGCCTATTGTAGTCATTGGAAAAAAATCCTCATACCCAGAGTTATATTTTTGCATCCAACGTTTTGTTCCCTCAGTAATACGATAAGTAGTAAGTTCCTCGGAAAGAACCGTCTGATTAAGTTTGGGTAACTCATACCTGAAAGCAATACCATCATTATAAAGACGGAAGTTCAATCTCAGTTCACGGTGAAGAGAATCAGTAAACAAATATACATATTCAAATCCTTCATTGAAACAGTGCTTGCGCTTTCCTGTTAGCATTGTGTAATCTTCTTTTACAAGACGGGGTTGACTAACACTTTTCAGTATCAACCCACGTCCTCCTCCATCCTGCGTATACATGCCGATAACAGGTATAGACAATATTTCATGTTGCCCCTTCGCATCCATGTAATTCACATCAAAAGAAAAATGGTTTTCTGCACTTGTTGTATACTTTAATTGTATCTTTCCATTAGGAGAAGAGATGGAACGGGTTTGCTCAACATACTTCATTGTACCGTCTTCATTGTAAAAGAGCTCATCCACACAAACTGAACGGCGTCCGATAGCTCCTTTATGACCATCAATAGTAAGCACAGCATTATGATAAAACAAATACCACTTGTCTTTAAACTCAGCAATACCCGGGTGAATAGTAAAACTGTTTTCCGCCATACCTGTAAGTTCACCTTGATACTCCCACGGTCCTTCCATACTTTTCGATGTAGCATAAGATATATTTTCACGCCCTTTCCCCATGGAAGCATAAGTCAGATAATAGATACCATTACGTTCGTGAAGCCAAGGACCTTCTACATACTTGGGCAAATCAATAACTTTAATCTCGCCATCCAGTTCAATCATATTCGGCTTCAGTTTAGCCATAAAACATGTACCATTTCCCCAGCACAACCAAGCCTGTCCGTTCTTTTCAATCAGCACGGTCGGATCGATATCATTCCACCAGCCACGTGCTCCGTTGGACGTCATATCATCACTTACCAATGGCTTTCCTATAGCATCTACAAACGGACCAACAGGCGTATCAGCAACAGCCACGCCAACCGCTTTTCCTGTATATTTTCCTCCTCCCTGAACTGTCGTATAATAATAAAATTTGCCATCTTTTTCAACAACCTGTGAAGCCCAGGCCTCACCCACTGCCCACTTAAAGTCGGTCGGACGCAATACAGAACCATGATCGGTCCACGTCTTCATATCCTCCGTAGAATAACAAAGCCATTCCGTTATATTAAACTCCTTTCCGCCCGATGCCGTATCCTGACCATCATAGTACTCATCATGACCGACATATAAATATAATTTGCCATCATGCACCAACGGAGCTGGATCGGCTGTAAACTTATCTGTTATTAACGGATTTCCTTCATAAACAAATGTGCGTTGGGCATAAGCTGAAAAAACAGCACACATACCAACCAAACACATTAATAATATTTTCTTCGCATTCATAACTTAAATATTAATGTTTTTCTCATATTAACTATAAGATTACTATCATTCTTTGGGAAAAATAATCTGATACTTGCCACTTAAATGCATAAATGCAAACAAACGTAATAACCCATCGTAATAAGCATCAAAGTATCCATCATCATAGGGTACATGTTCTGCATTCCACAGCCGATCAATAAAATCACAGATTTTACTATGAGTACAAACTAATGAAACTGCCGCCGATGTAGCAACCAAACCTAACGAATGACGGAGTTTCTTATATCCTCCTGCACCAAGAATCTCATTTACCTGGGTGCCATCAACATTATACTGGTCAACAAAAGTATCAATCCCTTCGGCATACAAGAAGTTCTGAATTCTATTCCCATAGGATTGTTGCCATTCCTTATCGGCACATGCCCATGAATAGTCCAAAGCAATATTCATAGGAACACGCCATGAATCAAAACGGAAAGCATCACCTATGATTCTGTTACTGCCAAGTAAAGTTCCATCATAATTGCAATAATCCGGATTCAAGCCTGTAATAGGATGGATGCACTTCCGTAAATATGCACGGCTCTTTTCGGCACATTCACGCCAGAAACTGCTCCGTCCATCTTCTGCCCAACGCGCCCAGACCTCATAAAAAGCCGGAACATGATAAGATGGGTCGGTAAAGCTCCCACCCCATGGATCAGGTGTAAAAGTTATCAGCTGATGTTGCAAATTAATCAAGGGCGATACCCGATCCATCCCAGCTTTTTGCATAGAACAGTCTAATATATTCTGAGCCTCGGCCAAGTAATTTATCCCGGTATCATTTCCCCAACGATTGGATGCAAAAATAAGCGAAGTTACATAATATAATTCTCCATCAGAAGCTGGCCCTTGCGCATTGCGTTTCCCGTCAGTCTGACAACTCCAGGCAAAATAGCCTTTCAACGGGCCATCCTGATGTTGCATGTATTTTTTGCTCCAACGCCACAATCGATCAAAGATGTCTTGTCGGTCAAACTGTACGGCAATCATCATACCATACGACATTCCTTCTGTCCGGACATCATGATTCTTCAGGTCAGATATATAAGCTAATGAATCACCTACCTCAAAATAAATTTTATTCGGACCTGAGAATAAATCATTAAAAACAGAAGTTATCTTTGCATTGATATCTGTTTCCTTATATCCTAATTCAGCAAACAAATTCCGATATTTCCGTGTTGCAAAAGCCCCTTTATCCCAAGGCAAAGCATCAAACCCAAGCCAATCAATTTCCACTTGTCCTCCTTTTAAAAGGCTGCATTGCAAATCGCAAATGCCAGTAGGAGCATTCTCGACTGTTGTCGTAACCTCCATCCAATCAGAGCTTTTAGGTATAGAAATTTGTCCTATTCTACTTCCTTCGGATGTACTAAGCAATAAAGTAGCCCCTTTTTCAGATTTAGCACGCACACGTATCGTCGCAACAGGTTCTTTTCCAAAATCTACCCGATTATAACGTATCCAAGCCTTTTTCCGGGTAAAAACACTTTTCCATCCTTCAAACTTATTACTATTATTGATAAATGAAATGGAAACACCCGTAGGACTTATCTGGCTATATCTGTCTATCTGAATTCTCGATCGGGCTTTTGTAATGCCTACACCACGCAAGGTCGGTATTACTTTCTGAATTGTCCCATCAGCATTGAAGGACAAAGAATCAATTCTGACCGAACGATTTTTGTCAAACTCAGGAGAATAATCGTTATGATGATAAAAAAGATACCATTGATCTTTATACTCCACAATAGAATGATGGTTGGTCCAACAGCCTGAAGGAGATTCATCCATAATAATACCTTTGAATTCAAATGGCCCCATAGGACTGTCTCCCATGGCATAAGCCAGCGTCTCTGTCTTATCCTTCACCCATGGAAAAGTAAAATAATACTTTCCATTTCGTTCAAAAGCAAAAGGACCTTCTTTAAAACCGTCAGGCATTCCCTCTATTTGCATCGGCTCCGAAGCCAGTTCTACCATATTTTCTTTCAACTTTGCAACCTGTAATCCCCGTCCTGCCCAATAGATATAACTTTGCCCATCACGATCGACCAAGACGCAAGGGTCTATACCATTTACTCCTTCTATCGCGCGGCGTTGTGGCACAAACGGTCCATAAGGTTTATCAGCAATGGCTACCCCTACTGCAAAACCACGTTTTCCCTCTCCTCGCGGAGTAGAAGGAAAATAAAAGTAATATTTCCCATCTTTATAGACACAATCGGGAGCCCACATGGAATAGGAATCTGGCTGAACCCAAGGAACACGATTTTGAGTCACAATCACTCCATGATCTGTCCAATCGACTAAATCGTCGGACGAATACACATGATAATCAGCCATACAGAACCACTCCTTCAGCCGTTCAATTGGGCTGGGAATATCATGAGAAGGATAAAGATACATTTTACCTTCGAATACCCGTGCTGTAGGATCAGCCGAGAAATGATCTCTGATAATTGGATTTTGTGCCATCATATTAACTGCACAAACAAACAGTAAGAAAACTATTTGATGGATGCCTTTCATATTTATATATTGATGTTTGTGTAAAATATTCATAGCTCTTTCAACACCTGACAGGGCTCTTTCATTCACATAAAAAACTGTCAACATTTGCTTCACCTCTATCCAAGCATTATTTTATTCTTGCAAAAGGATTGACTTTTCCTCGTTAAAACATTGACTAAACCTCTATAAGTTTCCTCTTTTCAAGCGACAAGAATACTATCATTGACAATGCAATACTTTAGTATAGAGAATGAAGCAAAATTAAACAAATAACCGGTAATCTACTCTTCAGAGACTATCATTTTTTAAACAAATGAGGCAAAAACTCTTTCAGGCAACGTCTCCAAGTCAACCATTCATGATGAGTGCCTGGTGATTCATAAAAATCTACCTCAATGCCCATTCTTTTCAGTTCGTTAACCATTTTTTCTGTGCCAAAATTCTCTTCCGATCCGCATCCCATAAACATATAATTTACCTGTTTATTGAACTTCTTGGCATCAGCAAATACTCCATTGAAACAAGTTTTCAGATCAACGCCGAAAAGGGCTCCACTAAAAGTACCCAAGTAAGAGAACATATCCAAGTTAGGCAATACGGTATTAAAAGTCTGATGTCCTCCCCAAGACAATCCTGCCATAGCACGATTCTGACGGTCAGATTTAGTACGGAACGTTTTGTCAACCATCGGTATTAAGTCTTTCAGAATCACATCATAGAACGAAGCTCCATAAAGGTTACGTTCATTATTCACATTTTTACCTCGCCGAGGTACAAAAGGAGCCTTAACATCACCACTCTCCATCACTACAATCATAGGTACACATTTACCACTGGCTATCAGATTGTCCATAATGAATTGCATACGGCCTTGTGTACTCCATCCTGTTTCATCTTCACCCATTCCATGTTGCAAATAAAGAACAGGATAACGTTTCTTTCCTGAAGTCTCATATTCGGCTGGCGTATAGACCATGGCACGACGGAAGGATTTCTGACTTTCTGCATAATAAGAAACCGAACGAACCTGCCCCTGAGGTACTCCTTGTTGCGGACGATAATAATTGCCTTCTTCACCTTCGGGCACTTCGATACCGCTTGATTCACGACAACAACCAAAGAATGTTTCACTTGACGGATCGCAAACCTGCACGCCATCTACAATAAGGAAATAATAATGAAAACCTACTACCAACGGATCGGTAGTCGCCGTCCAGAAGCCTTTGGCATCTTTTTGCATATCATATTTCTTACCACAGATATCGACCTGCATCCTACTACAGGCTGGAGCATAAAAGCGGAAATGGGCACGACGTTCATTATCAAGACGAGGATACTCATAACCTGGCACATTGGTAACAGCCGCTTGCGTATCTTTCATTATATCTTGTGCCTCTTCATCCGAGAATTGCCACCAATCAAAATTGAAGAGCTTGCAACCTTTCCGGCCTTTAAACACAAAATATACATCATGTAAGCCTGTTGCCTGTTTTTGCAAAGAAGCCTCAACTGTCATCCAACGCTCCCAACCTCCCGTATGAGGTACTTTTATTTCTGTGATCTGTTCCCCACGAATACTATCCAAATGAACCTCCAATGTTCCACCACGCAACGCACTGCTAATAGAAGCAATAAACCGACGAGGTGATTGATTGCCGAAATCGACCTCACGCACTTTTATATAATCACCGTTATGAATTTCCGAAACATATACCCCATTATCACCATTCGGCTCTGTTTTCAACCCTTCACTGAAAGCAATAGTTTCCGCCTCAACACGTTGACGAGGATTCAAAGTTCCAACAGGCTTCACTCCTTCTTTTGTGGCGTTAATAATAGGGAATGTTCCATCGTCGTTAAATGTAAATTGTTCTACCGCAGCACTTCGACCAAAGCCTCCCCCACCTGGCAATTTACCTGTATGATAGAAGAAGTACGAATTGCCTTTATAATCAATAATACCGCAATGGTTCGTAAAAGAGCCTGTATCCTGTAAAGGCATTATCTCACCCATATATTTCCAAGGCCCCAACGGTGCATCTGCCATAGAATATGCAATATGTTCTGGTACCCCGCCTGCCGCATAAAGCAGATAATATTTTCCGTTGCGCTTATGCAACCAAGGACCTTCGGTATAGATATCTTTATATTTCTGTCCTTTTACCCTTTTTTCAGGATTAGGAGCACCAAAACTTTCAACAGTTTGTTCTATTTTACCGACTTCACCCTTTATGGAGATCATATCATCATTCAACTTTGCGTAGTAAACATTAGGATTTCCCCAATAAAGATAAGCCTGTCCATCATCATCAATCCAAACAGTAGGATCTATATAATCCCAACTGCCATCACAAAGCGGTTTCCCAATTGCATCTTTAAAAGGGCCAGTAGGACTATCACCAACAGCCACCCCAATAGCCATCGCATTGGTCAACTTGGAATGAAGGCAAACATACCAATAGAACTTTCCATTACGTTCTATACATTGCGCAGCCCAAGCCCGATCATCTGCCCATTCAAACGATTCAATCGCAAGAGGGGATCCGTGGTCAGTCCAATTCACCATATCGGTAGTAGAATAAACCCGCCATTCCTGCATCCAGAAAAAGTCGGCACGATCTTCATCATGTCCGGTATAAACATAAAGAGTACCATCATGTACCATAGGAGCCGGATCGGTCGTATAGCACGTCTGTACTATCGGGTTTTGTGCTGCAAGAGGGCACAAGACTGCCGCACACGCACAAGCAACAGTCGTAAACAATAATTTCTTTTTCATGGTATTCACTTCAATATTTATTATATATTTTTTTCCTATAAAACAGTTCTTCCGACTTTCAACCTTTTCGTCCTGAAGACAATTACAAAGTAAAGCAACTTCGAGCAATTAACCCAAAAAGAATGTTACAAATACATTCGTTCATGTTACATCATGAGCAAAAAATGCATTTTTTTCGAATTAAAAGGGGCTCTTCTTCTTCAAAAACATAAAATTGAACTTCAGAACTCAAAATAAACATTGATGAAGTAAAAAAGAAAAAGCTCGGCAAGATTCTATTTTTTTCCTGCCGAACTATTATTAATAAGTTGCACTTTTTTCCGTCTTTTTCACACTTCCATCACTATCTATAACTGTCCATTTGAACACGGTCCCATCTTTTCTGTCCGGGCGACAGCCTGTCCAATCAGCACCATATGGTTCACCGGTTACAGGATCAATGCCAATATAACGGTTCGTGCTCAAGGATAAAAGCATACATTGTCCACGAAGCATATCTTGCCATAAAAAGAGACTTGCATCACTCTCCTTTTCCATCATACGCACATCCGCTGACAATCCTGCCCCTACAACAGTCAGGAACCCAGTGCCATTCATCGCTTCTAAAGCAATACGACCTTTACCGCGATCATGCACCTTGAAAAAACATCCTCCATTCTGGTATTCACGGCTACCTTTACCTGCAGAATGAAGCATCCCATGCGGATTAGCCCAAGCATAAGTACCATTAGACAAATTGCACAAACTTATAACTTTCCCTATTGGCAGGTTAGAAGTCCGATCTGACATTGGTTCGTCAACTACAAAATTATCAAAACAAGCATATCCTCCCTCTCTTTCCTTCTCATTATATGCAAAAAGAGAATAACGCGATCCTTGGAACGTCTTTAATTGATAAGGGAGCAACACTTTTTCACCAGCTTTTTCATACTCACTTCCAGTCAAACTATAATAGAATTGGGCTAAATCAGCATCTAAGTCCACCGCAATTCTCAGATAAACAGTTCCTTTGTACGCAGGATCATTCACCTCCATCTGCCTCTGTAATGAAATTGTTTTATTTCCTTGTTGTACCTTCATTACAAGATCCTTTGCTTTTCCTGTACATACTACTCCTAACCACGCATAAGGCATATTTAGCAATCCTAAACCTGCCACATCACCATCTCTCAAACTAGAAGCGTCCAACTCCACAGTAGCGGTAGACACAGGACCAATACAACGTTGTGTCAACGTATTCTTGGCCCAAAGGAAACTTCGTGCAGGCATAGTCTGCAAACGTAACTTACCATTTTTCAATGCCCATTTCTTATCTACAGGTTCATGATTCCATTGCCAAATGGGTAAAAGTTTATCATTATCAAAGTTATCACTACGAACATAAGGAGCATGAGGAAGCGATACTGACTCTACATTCGGTTTAAACCAAGTACGCGGAGTACGTCCTAAATTACCCGGCAATCCAAAATATGGCCAACCATCTGCCCATGTCACGGGCGACAAACAGACCGTTCGCCCCACAGCACGAAAGTCGGTCATAGAAATTCCCCACCATTCACCATTAGGTAAATCTACAATTCCTCCTTGATGCAAAGGCACAGCACTAAAATAATTGCCATCATCACCCGAAACTTTAAAATCAAAACCATCTTCCGGTACAGGACTACCTAATCCGACATTATTCACTGAATGCACACGCCGTGTTCCCATTGTTTCTTTAGCACTGATAGTAACCGTTTCGTAGGGTCCCTCAGGCCGATCGGCACGCGCACATTGCATACGTCCAACAGGAGCATAATTTGCACTGATAATAAAATACTTACCGTTTATTTTATAAAAATGATGTCCTTCTCCCATGGCATTCCCTGCCGGAATAATTACACGCTCACTACCCTCCACAAAACCTGTAAGGTCCGGTTTCATTTCAATTAAATGCACTTCATTATACTTATATACAGCATATATTTTTCCATCATCATCAAACAAAACAGAAAGATCATAAATGCGACCGCCTATATTAATATGTTTCCAAGGCCCAGCTGGATTCTCAGCTATAAACACTTGTAGTCCATGCCCATTTATATTACTGAAAACATAAAATTTACCATCATGATAACGGATACAAGGTGCCCATATACCCTGTCCATATGCTTCTTTCCCGTTTTCCAGCTTAAATTCATCCCCCATATTGAAACGGTCAAAACAATAACTCATGAATTTCCAATTAACCAGATCTTTTGAATGCAGAATTACTAAACCTGGAGTAGCGTGCATTGTTGTTCCCGCTAAATAAAAATCATCTCCAACCCTAATTATATCCGGATCAGAGAATTCATCATAAAATAATGGATTCGTATAGGTACCATTTCCATTATCTGCAGTCCACGAAATATTCCCCTCAGTTTCTTGTGCAAAAACAGAAGTAGTCATTACAAACAGACAAATTAAGAATAATGCTTTCATAACATTTATTACGTCCAAAATATTGTATTAACTTCAAATTCTTTATCAAATCTCAAAAGACTAGTCTTCTTAACTAAAAAGGTCGAAGCACCTCACACTTTGTGTAAGCCCTCCGACCTTCACTAGTTTAAAAAAGTCTGCTATTCACTTTTCCGTAAGCACACTTTATACTTCATTTCCAAATAGCAAAATCTACTCGTTTTCGATATTCTTTTTCAGCAATCTGATATAAAATACTCCACCAGCAATCTGTCCTGGTTTACTACGGAAAGTAACCGTGATTGAGGATTTACCTTCTAACATATTTACCGGTATCGGATATTCTACATTGACCAATTCTTCCCTATTCCATTTACCAACCAAGTTCTCCTCAACCAATAATTCGCCATCAATCAGAATATCAAACGAACGGTTAGAAGTTTCATTTCCCCAATAACGAACCATCAACGAAAGATCTGTCTTACTATCTGTTGCCAGATTATATTGGAAGTATCCACCATCACGAGCATCACGCCACGGTTCACCCTGGAAATGACCAGTTTGTGATTTTTCATATTTCATCTTATGATCTACTTCAGGCTGCTGTTCTGCAGTAGCTACGGCATCCACTGTACGTTGGTCAAGCAACAATTTACGTTGTTCTGCTTCACGCTCTGCTTTCTGAAATTCCGCATATTCTGCATCATTCATCGAAAGCCAGTACATCATATAACGGCAATCATGTATGCGGAAGAAAGGTTCCAATACCAAATCTGAAAGTTTTTCTCCCTTCAAAGTAAACAAATCGGGA
Organism: Bacteroides ndongoniae; assembly: GCF_900108345.1. Classification (GTDB taxonomy): domain Bacteria; phylum Bacteroidota; class Bacteroidia; order Bacteroidales; family Bacteroidaceae; genus Bacteroides; species Bacteroides ndongoniae. The sequence continues at coordinate 1,141,912 of NZ_FNVV01000014.1, forward strand.
ACAGTATAACACATTTTTTTACCTGCTACCGGTTGCATATTTTCCAATTTAGAAAGTACTGTCTTACGATCACCTATGATAAACGGAGTATCAAACACAGAAACCAGCGGACCATGAGCGATGTGCCCCCAGCGATCATCATCTGCAATTAAGCCATCCAAATGTTCAGTGCCCATACGTGCTCCCAACAAAATAGGACCTCGCATAATCGCAATATAATTAGACACATTCGGCAACTCTTCTACAGTAACTTTCATCGGAGTGGTTATTTCAATCACATCCCCATCCTTCCATTTTCGGTCTATCTCAATATAACTTGAGGGCTTAGAATCTACCGCATAGTCTTTTCCCCGACAAACGACCTTCATTGCGCCTGCTTCACACCACCAAGGATGCCGAATAAGCAACTTTGCTTTTACTGCTTTCTTCACATGCAATACCAGCCGACTGCTTTCTTCATCAGGGAAAGATGTTTCTTGAGTTAAGGTAATTCCTTTCTCTTTCCAGTTCAATTCAGAAGCAACAAATAGATTCACATACAAATCATCACCATGATGAGTATAAATGAACTCACCATATTTCCCATGATTTTCCATACCCGTACCTACACAACACCACATAGCACTGTTCGGTGCAGAGTAAACACGATAGTGAGCCGGACGTGCAGATGTAAAATACACGTATCCTCCATGTTCAGGATGCTGAGTAGAAAGAATATGATTGAACATTGCTCGCTCGTAGAAATCGGCATAACGAGCTTCCGGATGCATACGGAAAAGACCTTCCGTCAACTTCAGCATATTATTGGTATTACAAGACTCAGGGCCTTCACGATCCTCTACGTAACTTTTACAATCAGTAGCAGCAGGAAAATGTTCACGACGACTATTACCACCCAAAGCTAAAGAACGATTATTCACCACTGTATTCCAAAAGAAGCATGCCGCAGAATCGTAAGTAGATTTATCCTGTTCTCTACCAGCCATATCGCTCAATTCTGCAATACGTTGATATCCTACAACTTTAGGAACTTGGGTATTGGCGTGTTTGTTATCCAAATTGTCCACTCCAGCAACCATACTATCCAACAACCAATGATGAGAGAAACGTTTAGCGGCATCCAAATATTTCAAATCACCGGTCATCTGATAAGCATCAGCATATACTTCATCCATGCCACCAAACTCATTACCCAACATCTGCTCCATTTGTTCTTCATTAAGAGGAGCGATGATCGTCAATCCCCAATCGCAAAGATCTAAAAACATTTGACGTGCTTCTTCGCTTCCTCCATACGACCATGCATCTCTCAAACCAGCATAAATCTTATGCATATTATACCAAGGCACCCAGTACTTCCAAACAATTCCAACGTTGCCTTTCTTTATCTCATTCCAAGCCACCATACCATTAGGCACACCACCAACGTAGCCGTTACCATGTTTTTGTTGACAACGCTTCAGTTCGGCAAGCATATAATCCATACGCTGTTTACACGCTTCATTTCCTGTAGCCGCATAATGAATAGCCAACGCTGACAGGTAATGACCTCCAACATGCCCGTCCAAATCTTTCCAATTCGGGAAACTTTCTCCTTTAGGAGTCAAGCCTGCTTCTTTCAAGAAAGGAGCCAGCAAACGGTCTACGTCATACTTCAACAGCACATCCACATTCAAGTCACATGCATGTTTAAATGGGCCATCCAACAACTTAACCTCTCCTAATGGAAACGTATTGGAATATAATTTATCCTGAGCAACACTATTCGGCATAATGCCCACAAGACAAAAGGCTGCAATAAAAATATTTTTTTTATTAATCATAATTGGACAAATATAAAAATAACACAACGATGCAAATGTACAAAAAATCACCTAATATTTATTACTTTGCATCATATTCAGAACCTAATAACTTTTACTTCGTAATAGATTTTTCCAACAAATCTTTCACAAAAGGTTTCGGTTGATAGTCACGATCAAAAAGCAACGCATAATCTTTACGTCCACGTACGGGAAATCCATTCTTCCACGAATCTCCGTCACTTACTCCCCATGCTGTAACTCTGCTAATCACATCAGAATGTTTAACAAAAAGATTCATAAACTCAGCCATTCGTTTATTCCACTTTTCAGAAACACTATCAGGCAAAGAAACCGGATAAGGATTTAATGCTTTGCGAAAAGCAACCGTATCAGCAATATTTGCCGTACGATTCACTTCTGGAAGTGCGCTCATATCCCATTCTGTAATCATGACTTTGGCCCCTGTTGAAGCAAAAGCCACGATACTCTGTTCAAAATCAGCCAAATCTGGATAGTTCATTCCAACATGTCCTTGCATTCCAACAGCATCTACCCGCAATCCTCTAGCCTTCATATCATTAACCAGCTTAACAACAGCATCGCGTTTCCCTTTAAAATGCATATTATAATCGTTGTAATACAATTCTGCATCTGGATCTGCCTCATGGGCATATTGGAAAGCTAAAGGAATAAATTCTTCTCCCAAAATCTGATAAAATTTACTATTTCTATAAGAGCCATTCTCCATGATAGCCTCATTCACAACATCCCAGCCTTTAATCCGTCCTTTATAACGACCAACAACCGTCATAATATGATCTTTCATACGCTGCTTCAAAACTTCTGGAGACACATTATTTCCATCTTTATCTACACAGAACCAAGGTGCCAATTGTGAATGCCATATCAGACAATGACCAGTAACTGTCAATCCATTATCCTCGCCAAATTTAACAAATTCATCAGCCTGACGAAAATTATATCTGTCTTCCTGAGGATGAATGGTTTGGCATTTCATACAATTTTCCGCCACAATAGCATTAAAATGTTTTTTCACTATATTTACTCCATTTGTATCTCGCCCAGAAGACTGAAACGTATTCATGGCTACGCCTATCAGGAATTTATCACCTAAAACAGATTTCAAAGTTGGTTCTTCTTTTACAACAGCCTGAGACGTACGGGTAGCACAAGCACATAATGCGGCACCAGCCACCATTATTAACAACAATTTTTTTCCTTTCATAATTTGATTTGTATGTATCATCAGTTCATCATTCTTCCAAAGTCACATCCTTTATTACAATCTCATTTCCGCCACTCGACCAGAAACCAATTATATACAAGTGCGAAGGGTCTAACTTATCGCCGTTACCATCTTTCATATTGTGCAAATCAACCGTAATTTCCCGCGTATTTACAAAATCATACGATGCGGGCGAAGACCAATAAGTATTCTCATCAAATAATCGGAATGATACTGGAAAATTTGGATCAGCATAATCATTTCCCAATTCTACATGTATGCTTTTGTATCCCGACAAATCAAGGCCGCTTTTATATTCCCAGCCACCAAATCCCCACTGACCGGTTATCAATACATGTGTATCTTCATCAAATGAGCCAGTACCAAAAATCGACGGATTAAACATCTCCATAGTCAACAAAAATGGATTCAAAACACGGACTTTAAAACTTATCTCCTTAGTTACATCCTTCTGCGAAGTATAAGATGCTATTACCGTAGCCTCACCTTGTTTAAGAGCTGAAATCTTACCTAACTCCCCTACAGTTACTATATCCGGATTATCACAAGTGAATTTTACTTTTTCGGTCACCATCTGGCTACTTCCATCTGCATACACAGCCTTTATGGCTGCATAACAAGCATCTCCCATTCTGATTTCATTCTCTGTATTCACATTAACCAATTCCAGACTTTCCAGATCGCCTTCAGGAATTTCTTCACCAGCATATTCCTTAAACCAATGATATACAGGCCAAGGACATGCTTCCGGATCGTTCAGGAAAGTATAGGCCCCTTCTTCGCCCGGCACATCTTTAAAATCAATCAATAAATGAGAGCCCGCAAAAAGTAACCAACTCACATTTCCACACTTATCAACAATATATTTAAAGTTAGCACCAAACCCATAGCCACCAGCTACACCTGTATAACTTTTACCCCAGGTTGAATCATATTTAGCCGGAGCCCAATCCATTTCAGTCACCATAATAGGTGCTATATTGGCTGCAGGCTGTATTGAATTGTCCCAACCCTGCTGGAACGATTCATAACCACCTCCCTAGGAGCCGCCCTGTTCTGCACTTTCCTTTTCGGCATCACTGCCATACCAACCAGGATATACATGAATGGCATAACCTATATTATCCCCTTCAATAGGATTGATGGCATAACCACTATATTGTGACTGATAGCCCAATCCTGGCACTCAAATTAGATTCCGAGCCCCATTATCCCGTATCTTGTCGACAATAGCCTGACAGAAAATCTTCATCTGATCATAAAAGATTTGTTCTCCACTTCCACAACGGCTACCATCCGCAGTCATAATATTGATTGGCTCATTAGCCAATTCAAACATGACACCTTTATTATTCTTCAATTTAGGATGCTGAGAAACGATATCCCATACTTTTATCAGGAAGTCATTATAGTCATCTCCTACAGCTATTGTATCCGGAGAAACTCCAGGCGGACGCATTACTACGTATATTCCTCTTTCATTGGCGTATTCAGCCATAGGAACAAACAGTTCATCCAAATACTTACGAAAGCGCGATTCCGAAAAACGTTCATGACCTTCATAACGAACAGACGGCAGTGCAGGATCATCACTCCAATACGGGTCCAAATGCATACGCACAAAGTTCACCCTCCATCCTGCACTCAACATTCCGTCTATCTGTTTTTTATTATGACGCATACATCCGTCTACATCATAATCTCCCCATGTGTTCTGATTAAAGAATGGGCTAAAAGTCATTGCAAATCCATGCAGATTAACAATATCACCCTCTTCATTTCTCAAATAACGTCCAACAACCGAAAGTTTAGGCATATTACCTATATCCGGAGTATCTCCCGGCTTTTCTTCTGGTGTTTCAACGTCTGACTCTCCCGATTCTTCTGGCATTTTGTCATCCGAACATGATGACACAACAAACAATGCCAAAAACAGAAATAAATTCCATAGTGTTTTCATATGCAAAAATGTGTGTGTTTAATGATATTAGTGATGAAGCAAAAATAGCCTCTCTATTCCAAATACACCTTATGTTTATGTTACATAAACTTTCGCTTACGTAACATCACGCGTTTAAATTTGTTAATTACACATGAAAAACAAGCCCAAATTGAAATTTTATCTTCAAAATCTTAAATCCCTACCAAACATCCGTCCGAAATGGCGATGCCAACAAGCCATCCTTATTACACAAATTCGCATCCGACGGATTGTCACTCCATGCATAACGGACAGCTACGGGATGGTCTATTTCCGAGCTACTAACAACTACTTTATTCCCTTTTATCACAGCATCAGCCCAAACAAATTTCCGATCTTCACCAGCTATCGCAAAATGTTTCAAAGCACCACCACGAGACTTTAAGCCACGTCCTTGCGTGTCGAAAGTAAGTATTATACGGTTGCCCTCTATCTTCATATCTTTATAAACAGGGCCTTGACAAACCAATTTTTCCCCATAAGCCAACTTTTTCGCTCCCAAGAATAATCTTTTTGCCACACTTTTTTTATCCAAAGGATGAATGTCATTCCACTCACCGACATCATAAGTTACAGCCAATGATGTATTAGGAATTGTCAATGCAGCCTTCAGTTGCGCTTCACGCAATCGAGCCCATCCGCTATCCGTCGGTTTATCATGTTTCTTCATATAATTAGGAAGCTGAACCAAAAAGAATGGCATATCAGGCATATTCCACAATTCACGCCAATTCTCTACCAACCCTTTCAACATCGGATAATACTCATCAGGACGTCCCGTATTGCTTTCACCTTGATACCATACTGCTCCACGAACTTTCCAATGACGAATCGGATAAATCATTCCATTATAAAGTCCAGAACCGGCTTGACGCAGATTTTTCAATCGGTCAGCATATTTATCCGCTTCACGTTTATCATAACCGACTGCATATTTCCACTCACCTTCCAGATTTACTTCATCTGCATCTCCTTTCAACAAATAGGGTTTGTCCGGTACAATCTCACCGTATCCGTTTGCTGCTTCCAGTCTTAAAGTTATATTATTCACCCCCTCAACCAACACACCGGCAGGAACATCATATTTACGAGGAGGACCAAAGTAGGTTGTATGGCCAACCAGGCATCCATTCACATATACCCTGTCGTCATCCGCCATACGTCCCATATACAGTTTAGCATGACGCCCTACCATGGAAGCCGGACATACAAAACTTTTCCTGTACCAGATAGCCCCTTTCGTCTGAATACCTTTTTCAGCCCATGTACTCGGTACATCTATCGTCTGCCAATCCGAATCATTCCAATCTTTCTTGTACCACAAGCCTTCACCTTTATCCTGACGAGCCTGTTTTACAGCTTCAAAAGCCTCTTGGTCAACGACATAACGAGGCACTTCTTTCAGATGTTCCTGACTGACCCACGACTGTATGGACGATCCTCCAAGGCTTGAAACAATCACTCCAACGGGAAGACCTGTATAGTTATACGTTTCTACTGCAAAAAAATAGGCCAACGAAGTCCAATTCATCACTTCCGACGAAGTAGCCGAATGCCATACGGCATCACCAGCAATCTCTTCCTTCAACTCTTCTTTTGAATCTTGTGTAGGAACCTTATAATGACGAATCATGTGATTATTGGACACTGGTATCTCCGGGAATTTTTCAACCAGCCGATGAATAGGCGTTTCCTGATTGGATTGTCCGGACATCAGCCACACATCACCGACCAATACATCACGTATCGTCAACTCATTTACTTCCATAATGAAAGGACCGCCAGCCGTCTGAGCCGGCAACATCACCTGCCAGTTGCCTTTATCATCAGCTTCCGTATTGTAAAAACTACCTCTAAAGCGTACTGTTACTTTTTCAGCAGGATCAGCCCATCCCCAGATTTTCAGTTCCGTATCACGCTGAAGCACCATCCGGTCACTGACAAGTTTTGGCAAACGTATTTTAGCCGCCAAAGGTTGTGCCGACAAAAGCACCAATAAACTATATATAATGTATGATAATCGTTTCATTTTACTTCTATTATATGAATCAGAAAAACAATTCTAAAACTCAAAAAACTTTCATTACCCAGCTCAACCGGATATTATTTTCCATAACTTCTTGGACCAACATAGGTTTTCTTCAGACCTCCCCAGTCAACAACAACCCGTTGCACAATCATACCGGGGTCTCCACATATCAAAGCCAATGTATGCTTTTCTTTCATCAGATCTATCGGGAAGACTGCTTTAAAAACAGCACCGTTTTGCAAAACTTGTGTCTTCCACTCCGGCGAATATTCTTTTGGAAGATTTTCACCAATAGCAACTTCCGACAGATCTACAGAAACACCGAAACGCGTACTACGCCCTTCGTATATCGGGAAAAATGGCAATGTATATACCGTTACCTCCACACTGTCTGCATCTATTTTGCCTAATTCATATTCAAAACGGGGTGCATCCTTGGCTCTCGGATCAACAACCGGTTGTGTAGCCTCACCCAGCTGAATGCAACGCCAATCATAGCCCAATCCCTCAAGCAATTGTAAGGAATGAGTTGCAGATTCTGTTTTACTCTTATAATCAGCCAAATCGAGCACCGCACAACCTTGCAATACATCCTCATTGGGTAATGGATTAATATCAACCTCTTGTGCAACCACTCCTTCGGTAAAAGTAACATCAGGCATATTCTGATATTTGGCACACCATCCCGGAGCCAGTTCCATCATATAATTCCATTTACCATCCAACAAACTATTATAGCAATCGTTCAATGCCTGGATACTGTCAAAAGCTAATTTCGATTCACGGGCAGCCCAATTAGCGCCAGCCACATCATTCTGTTTCAGCAATTCATGATTCAGTTGTGCCATCAGGAATTTACGGTTCATCTGATACGAAGCCATAGCCGGATAAGCCACCATCTCGTAAAAAGCCGGACGATATGCCTTTGGCATCACGTCAAGCAATTTTTTTACTTTATCCGATAACAGCCGATAATCAGCCAGACGTCCTCGTGCATCATTATAATTGGCAAACGAATATTCCGTATCACTCAGTTTTTCTAAATGAGGCGCATCCCACTCTCTCTCCCATCCCATAAACTCAGGCTTACGACTCCAAGCCAAACGGTAATAATCGTCAAGCAAAGTCTGGAACTCGCCTCGGAAAGTCTGTCCAAATACACCAGCCAGGTAATCAGCCTGATGACGATTCACATTCTGATAATCAAAACGATCAAAATCCCAAGCCATATCAAAGAATGTCGTTACAGCCAACTCCATTGGCTTGATGTCTCCTACATTAAGCAACCAATATCGGTCGGCCCCCGTATCGTAAGCCTTCTTCAACTCTTCGTACATCAACACGGGAGGAGTTGTATTAAGCCACAAATAATCATGAGGAGCTCCCAAATAAGATGTATGATAATATACTCCTGCACGTCCTGTACGCTTTTGTTCATCCGGATTGCTTAAGCGCTTTAAATAACCATAGTTATCATCCACCCAAACCAAAGTAACTCGTCCGGAACTTTCAGACCCGCTTCGTACAACTCCAATGCCTCTTTGTAAGGAACAAATATCTGTGGAACCTCTTCAAGTGGTTTATCAATGTATTTCTTTAAAATCTTGCGCTGGTCTGTGATGGCTTGCGACAACATTTCGACTTTTTCTTCTTCACTCATGTCGCCACGCATTCCCTCGTCGTGCAATCCGCGCATAGCCAACGTATATACGTTTTCATAAGGGGCAGCCTCTTTTACACGGTTATCCAGCTTTTTCAATATAGTCTTCCGGTTGGTCTTATAATTCCATTCACCATCCCGTCCCTTATTCCACTCCCATGTCGAAGCATTATTGAACAGCAAAGGTTCGCAATGCGACGTAGTAATAAGAATGCCGTATTCATCAGCCACCTTCTTACTGCCCGGATGAGAATAAAAGGCCCCTGTACAGGTATGCATAGCCGGAGCTAACATATTTCCTTTCAGACGAAGAATCAGTTCGCATACCTTCGCATATGTCTTAGGACCTATATCGTTCAGTTCCTTTTCGAAGTTCTTGGAAGCCCAAGGTTTCATGCCCCAATCTTCATCATTGATAAAAATGCCACGATACTTTATCGATGGCGTGTCAGATACATAGTTTGCCTCTACAAAAACGGCGTCCCTATGTACTACTGGCACATCGGCCCACCAATACCAGGGCGAAACACCAATAGCCTCGCTGATAGAGAAAACACCATAAGCGGTTCCACGACGATCGCTACCAGCCACTACTATAGCACGTTTCACTCCGTCAAACGGATGCTCAATAGTACGAACGATAAAACGTTCCCAACCACCCTGAATAGTCGAGATATCCAGTTTCCCTTCTTCTACCAACCGGTCTATCCAACGACTATATCCAATAGTACCTACAATTACAGCTTCTCCATTCTGCAATGCTGTAGTTTGCGCCACAATCGAATTTCCTGTCACCCGTTCAATATCTGCCGCAAGCAGACAGGCAGCTTTTTTAGCAACCTCCCAATCATCGGCATCATATAAGATTGCAGCTTTAGTCAGTTCTACTTTATTAATGCCACCCTCGTAACTCACCGTCACAACATCAGTAGCATAAAGCGACGTCGTTAGCAGCAACAATAAAGACATTAAAATTTGTTTCATATTCATTCTATTCATTTTATTACCCTATATTCAAATACTTAATCAGCTACACGGCCTTGTACCCTGACTTCTGCCAATCGAGGCCAAATATTTCCTTCATCCATACTGAAAGAAAAACGTACAAAACGCATCTTCAATGGCTGTTCAAAAGAAAGCCTTACATCTTGTTTCTCACCTGTAGTTGTACTATAATCACCCACAAGCTGCCACGTTTCTTTATCGGCAGAAATTTCTATTTTAAAACGGCAGTTTACTTTTTCTGCAAACCGGGCCGTTATAGTATGCAGCCAAAGTCCTCTTTCTGTATCCAATATCCAATAAGCCGAGTTTTCCTCTGCCGCTGGTTGCCAATAACTTTCTTCATCCCCATCAGCAGCCAGTCCCGGTGAATGCCCTTTCTGCGAACTTGAAGCAAACGTCGGATTATTCAGACCATAAGTTTGCATTTCGCCACCTTCAATACCTTTTATATAACGTATGTAAGGACGGTCCACAACCTCTGGACTAACCCCTTCCTGATATGCCTGTTCACCCTCAAAGCGTAATGTCAAGCGAGCAGAAGACAGTCCGGGCGATGAAGCTTCCACCACTGTATTTCCGGCATAATAAGACCGAAAAGCAATGGCGGCCTTACCATCCTGAATGCGAATATCACTGTCCGGGCGGAAAGTAATAGACTTTCCTGTAGGAAACTCACCTGGTCCCGACACTACTCGCAATGTCACTGTCGGTGTATTGCTCAATTCCCGGCCATCGGCATCTGTTACCACTACAATCAGTTGTGTGTCGTCTGTTCCATCTGTTGCAATATTGTCCGTTTTCGAAGCTTTCAGCAGCAAGCGGGCAGCCTCCCCTTCGGCAGGCCACTCAGGTGGAGCCACCTTGGTATAAGCATTCCGATACCAGTACCAGGAACGTTTCGGTAAACGGAAATAATCTACAATACCCATCTTAGCCATATCGCTACCAAATATGCTGCCATGATCGAAACCACACCAGATTGCCTGACCGCTTCTCCAAGTACGTCCTTTCCAACTATCATCACGTGCCAGATCTCCCCAACCGGGTATATATTGTCCCGGACGGTCTGCTGTCGTGCTACCATATTCAGTAACTACCGAAGGCACAGGCGGCTGCTGGAAATCAGGGATATTAGCTCCATCGCCATTATAGCCAGCTACGTCACCAATCAAATCGATGCGTTCCTCTCCCAACGGACGTTGTACTCCACCAACCGCAGCCTTACGGGTATCATCCAGCATGTGAGTTTTTTCAACCATCCGCTTTAACAATCTTTTCACCCCCGGCATGGTCTGTCCATCGGTAAAGAAAGGTTCGTTACACATACTCCAGACAAACACCGACGGATGGTTGCGATGAATGCGTATCATTTCTTCCAGCTGACGCAATACATCAGCCTCGAACGCCGCCGTATCGGCAGCATTCAGCGGATAAGCTCCGGCTGTCCACCCACCGTCTACTTTCGGACCTGCTGTACTCCAGAAAGGAGCTTCAGACCAGAACAACATGCCTTCACGGTCGCAAGCATCCGTGAAAGCCGGAGAATGCGGATAGTGTGAACCACGAATCATATCAAAGCCCGCTTCTTTCATCAACCGCACATCCCTACGGGCTGCAGCATCGGTCACAGCATCACCCCATCCAGCCTGATCCTGGTGTACATTTGCTCCTCTAAAATAATAATGCTCCCCATTCAGGAAAAATCCCTTATCCGCAGTCCACTCAAACCATCGGAAACCAAACGTGATTTCTTCCGAATCCAGCAAGCGTTTTCCGTCATACAACTTGCTGACCAATGTATAAAGAGCTGGAGAAGCCGGAGACCAAAGAGCCGGAGAAACTATTTCCGGAGTTTGTACGTCATAAAGCGTCTCCTTGCCAGCCTCAATGCGTTTCGTTTTTGAGCACTCTGCAACCTTCTGTCCCAAAGAGTTCTTTACTATTATATATAAGGTATAGTCTCCCATTCGGTCATCAGTGTTCTTCACACAGGCTTTTACCCTTACTGACGACGATTTACCTGCATTCTTCTCCAGCGTCGGAGTAGTAACAGCCGTACCGTACCAATCCAAATAAACCGGATGTTTTTTCACCAAACGGACATTCCGATAAATACCTCCACTAAACACATGCTCACCACCCCGTGGAGCCAGGGTAGCTTGCCAAAGATTATTCACTCTGACGGCTATCACATTGTCTCCCTCCATTGCATACGGAGTAAAGTCGATACTGAATCCTGTATATCCACCTGCATGGCTTCCAGCCAGCCGTCCATTGACATAAACTTCTGCTTCCTGAAAAACGCCATCGAATTCCAGAAAAAGTCGCTTCGACAAGTCTTTTTTTCCCAGCTGAAGGTGTTTCCTATACCAGCCATAGCCTACATAAAAATCTTTCGATAGAAAATAAGGGATGCTGAACGAATGAGGCAATCCGATAGGTTCCCAATCGGCATCGTTATATTGTGGCTGAGCCGCACCCGCCACATCTCCCTGCTTATATTTCCATAAGCGATTCAACAACGTTGTCTCACGTCCCTTCTCCGAAGTTCGTTCTGACGTAACAGTTCCCCACACATATAATGGCAAAGCCAAAAGGAAAAATAGTAGTAATAGCGTTTTATAGTTCTTCATAATAAAAAAACGGTTATAAAAAATTTCTATTGTTACAAATATAGTTCCTTTTTAGCGAACAGACCTTATTGATATGTTACATAAACTTTCGTTCACGTAACATCACAAGCAAAAATTGATTAAATTATGGTTATTCAGTATCCGATTTGCTTATTGCACATCGTTTTTTTGCCAACTATGCACTTCGACTGCACTAACTGTTACAGTGTTGCTACACCAATTATGCAGCGTTACTGCATTAACTGTTGCAGTACGAAGAGCTAACTGGGGAAAATATTGTGGATAATAGGGGAAGAAAATAAATTGTATCATAGAAAAAATCATTTGCCGATTAGTAATAAAAAAACCTGCACTATCTTCGCAGATAATGCAGGCTATTATAAGAAGTAATTAATCTTTCAAATTTCAAAACGAAAGAATTTCCCTTAACTCTTATCAAATAAAACTTGTGTTATTCTTCTCCAGATAAACCTTTCAGGAATCCTTCATAAGTCGGCTTACGGTTGTAGTTGATATCCCAAAGACCTACAGGCTCTCCACCTCTCCAGCCTGAGTCAGCTGGACTATCCGTAGCGCACCACTGAGTGATACCATACTGTTGCTCAACAGGAATAATCTCAAAATACTTACGGATAATGAATGTATAGAACTCTGCCATCTTTTGTTGTTGCTCAAAAGTCACTTCTTCTGTTTTAAGGCCAGTACCAAATGCTTTTTCGCAAATACCCATATCCAATTCCGAAATCTTAATCAGTTTACCGCTGGCAGCCAATATCTGGAACATGTTAACAATGGCATCTTCCTGAGCCTTCTGATCAGCCTCATTCAAGATGTAAGTAACATGCATCTGTGTACCAATACCATCAATCTTTGTCACACCATCAGATTCCCAGGTTTCAATCCAGTGCACCAAACTCTCGGCTTTTTTATTACCATCCCACCACGTTTCCAAGTTATAATCGTTGATAAAGAGCTTCAAGTCGGAAGGATTGCCACCATATTCCTGGAAGTATTGACGGGCTTTAGCGACTACGATACGTACGTAATCTTCGTTACCCAAATAATCCTGCCAATAGAAATTCGTTGTAGGATCACCATTCGATGCAGACTGAAGGTCATAATATCCATCGCCATCAGCGTCGGTTCCAGAAATAGCTTCATTAACTGCATCCCATGTGGTTACATAACCACCAGTAGCTTCCATCATACCCTTGATCCAGTTATCCATGGCCCAAGTAAGGGTATCCTTCTTTTCTTCAGGAGTCATTTCAATAATATTTGTCTTCTCCTCATAATATAGACATATATCATCAAAATAAAGAGAACCTTCATAGTCACCTACATTAAACAACAAACGAGTAGCACCATCACCACTACAAGTTGTGGAGACTGTTATTTCTTTCCAATCTGTTGTAACAGCAAACGCTGGAAAGTCTCCACAGCCAACATACCCGTTAGGATTTTGGAAACCCGCAACAATTGCACCATCTTTTGATCCCTTTACTTTTAGCCTCAAGAAATACTTCTTACCATTTTCAAACGGAGTAGACTGTTCATAACACAGTTGTTTTTCCCAGTTCTGAGCTGCTAAAGGATTCTCAATAACACACACACCATCTACAACCGAAATAGAAAGTCCATCTCCCCAGCCACCAATAGGAGTACCATCTGAGAAATCATGTTCAATAACGGGCACCTCTTTCGCTGTTGCCGCAACTTCTGTATGGGTAACTTTCAACCATTTGATTCTAATATCACCCTCAAAAGTTCCTGGTTGGAAAACAACAAAACTAGATGTAACCGGGCAGTTATCATATTCGACACTTACTTCCTGCCATTCTTCATTAAAAGAAATAGTCTGTTCCAGGATATTACCCCAGTTTCCAAATTGAGCATTCAAAGAGCCCGGTGCTGAACCCTGAATGCAAACTGTTACCTTATAAGTTTGCCCAACCGTTGTTGGTATTTGGTCTGCTACGAAATACTGGTACCATTCGCCCGGATAATGGCTAACCATGCAACCGTCTACAAATTCTGGAGTATATCCCATAACATGAAAAGGAAACTCTGTATAAGTGGAGTAATCAAAATACGCGTCTTGAATTTCTTCCAAATCACCTTCCATTTCTTTATCAGCGATCAATCCATTCAAATAAGTCATATTTTGCTGTGAATGCCACGCCAATGTATGTCCATATATTGTAATACCAGCAGCCTTAGCTTCATCTACAAAATTAGATACTGTAGAGAAATTCATGACACCTTCATCATTTACGACAGAAGCATACTTCATAGCATTACCAGCAGTCATTTCATCAAAGTTAGTCGTAACAGCTTCATAAACTACGCCATGCTGAACAAAATCGTTCACTGCCGCCGCCAATCCCAACTTAAAGTTGGGATATTTAGTGCGGTCTATATATGATTTCAGTACATCATAATTATTCAAATACTCATATTGAGCAATGCTTTCCGGTTTTTCCACCGGATAAGGCAAAATAGCATCATCAACGCACGATCCCATTGCCAAACCCAATGCCAGCACAGGAAGCAATTTCATGTATCGTTTCATGTTCTTTTTCTTTTAAGGTTAATTATTATAAGTAACATCAAACCATTCGGCCTTTACTTGGCGATCACGCATCACCAAAGTGTCCTTGGTAGCGTAAGTCACTGTACCCAAATCTACCGTGTAATCCAAATACAGCACATCGCGATCCTTATGATTGAACGAGTTCTTTTCGCCTTTCTCTACATACTTACCATTACCTGTAACCGTACATCCCGGTGTATCGGTAGAAAGTGTACATTCGTTGTTATCATTAAATGTTAGAATCAGATTGCAATTCTGACCACCAAGTGTCAGAGCAAAATTGGCATCCTTCAGTGAACGGGTAGTCAATTCGCAAACCTCATCGTTCTCTACATATTGTTCATGACGCACTATAGTAGAAGTAGAGCCCCCAGCAGTCACTTGGTCTACACCCCGACGTAAATATACGGCATCCCACGGATTAATATATTTCACAGCATACAAGATATAATCTTTAGGAACTACATTCCAATCTCCTTTATTACAACGGTCAGCATCATCAACCATCGGAGAACCAGACAAGATAGAATCCGCATTCTGTACGTTGGACATTACCAAAGGAATCACATACGTAGTCTCAATAGACTTGGGATCAGCAAAGAAAGCATCGGTCAACTGTACTTCTACTCCTCCGCTAATTTCGCCCTTAGGAATCACAATTTGATTGGAAGCCAACGTATAATAATTGGAAGGCATCGGTTCTACCGGTTCACCACTGGCAAAAGACAGATTATCGCACAATGAGTTCACCACAGCAATATCTACCGTAGGCGTTGTGTTATTTTCATAAACACCGCCCATAGTAGCCTTAATGATACACTTATGTTGATTGTCTATTGTGTTGTCAAAAGTCTCGTCATTACCCAAGACGATCGTTCTTATCGGATATTGATAAGCAAAATACACGGTTGTTGTTCCGTAATCAGGGAAAGACCATTCCTGATTCTCGCATGATGAAAAAACCGTCAGCACAATCAATGAAAACAGATAAAATATTTTTTTCATTTTCTACTAAATTTTAAGTCGTTCAGAATAATTCTAATTACCAACCTTGGTTCTGTTCCAAAGCATCGAATTTCACCACTTCACTATATGGTATCGGTCCAAACCGCATGAAATCGTTATAGGTACGGCTCTCCACATCAAACACCTGATATGTCCCAGCACTGATGCGCACACCTTTAGCCGGTTCGTTCAAACTTAAGTTCCAACGACGCAAATCCCAAAAACGGAAACCTTCGAAGCACAGTTCCAGACGACGTTCATTGCGAATCAGTTCGCGCATTTGAGTTTGATCGTTCTTCACACTTTCCAAATACGGGTCGCCATTATCAGTACCTACACCAGCACGTTGACGAATAGCCTTAATGACATCGTAAGCCGAATAGCCATGCGTACCCATGCCCGTAGGTCCCCATGCCTCATTGGCAGCTTCCGCATAATTCAGAAAAATTTCCGTATAACGGATGCGAGGGCTATAATGAGGCTGGCCAGTCGTTGTAGTAGAACTCAGGTAAACATCCTCACGAAGATGTTTACGCAGGTAGTAACCTGTACGGGTTGAATAACCATTTTCACGATTCAAGCCATCTCTGTTGGCCGTATTGTCCACGCTTGTATCGATCGTTTTGCTATCGTTGCCCATCACTGTACCGTTCACTACAATATACAAACTCAAACGCGGGTCACGATTGGCATAAGGATCCTGTGAATTGTAACCCGATTCGGAAGAAGAGATAGGATAGCCATTCGCCATGGGGAAAGCGTCTACGAGATTCTGAGTCGGATTGACTTGTCCGCTTCCAAACAAGCTGGGCGGAAACTGAGCCTGCTCCAAAGAATAAGCGGTAGCATCCTTACCATTTCTCCAAATCATCTCAGGAGGATTGGATCCGCCAGTCAGATCGTTAATCTCAGCGGCATTCTTATACCAAGTATGTCCCTGAGCGGCCAAACCAGAAACACCACCAATCAAATCCAGAATTTCTCCGTTATAGTCGGCTGCTTCGCTCCATGTCGCACTGCTACCTTCTGCAAAAGCCGGGCTAGCAGCCAACAAAGCAGTCTTAGCACGAAAAGCCAAAGCAATACGACCACTCATACGAGAACGGAAGTTATCTCCAAAAACGATATTATATTGGCTAAAATTAGCCCCCTCAGTACGATACTTCGTCGGAACTTGTTCATCCGATGAAATATTTTCATAATCTAAAGGTAGCAGTTCTTCAGCCATTGCTACGTCATCATAAATAGCCTGAACACATTCATCGAAAGTATTACGCGGATAATTAAAATCTGAATTCTCATCTTCTACAGTTTCCACAATGGGTACCCCCAACAAACGTCCATCAGCAGTCCAGCCAGCATGTGCTTGCAACATATAAAAAGAGAACATTGCACGCAATCCATAAGCTTCACCTTTCAGCCGATCACAGAACATCTGGTTCACAATTGGAGTGTTTGCCCACGAAACCTGATCCACCATAGTCAGAAAAAGATTGAGATAGTGAATAGCAGCCTTGCAAGAGCCCCACTGATCCATAGGGTTATTATTAGAGGTCCACGAACCGGTAGCCATCTTCAGATAACTGTTGGCAGTCTGGTTAGTCACAGCATCATCTGTAGCCACATCATTAAACGATTGCGAGCTATAAGGATTTCGGGTATAAGCATTTGCCAGAATGCCTTCGGCATACAACGGATCATTTAAGCCATCTGAAACCTGCTTGTTGTTTTCTATAGCCGGTGTAAACAAGTCGTCGCATCCCACCAGCAAAAGAGCTGCGACAAAAACAGTGAATATCTTTTTCATAAGAGTCTACTTTATAAAATGTTTGTTTAGAAACCGATCTTGAAACCAATGTTGTAGAAACGGTTCTGAGGAGCCGCTCCTGTAGTCAGTTCCAATTTCTCACGCTCTTTCGAGATGGTCAACAGATTGCTGGCATAAGC
This sequence comes from Bacteroides ndongoniae, assembly GCF_900108345.1. GTDB lineage: Bacteria > Bacteroidota > Bacteroidia > Bacteroidales > Bacteroidaceae > Bacteroides > Bacteroides ndongoniae. The sequence continues at coordinate 1,159,837 of NZ_FNVV01000014.1, forward strand.
ATATACCGACAAACTGTGTACAAACGATCCACGTAACCATTGCTGAGGCAAATCATAAGTCAATTGCAACCGTGAAAGATTAAAGCGATTTGTGCTATATAACCAGAAATCAGAATTACGGTAATTATGATTATCGGTTTGTGTTGTCAAACGTGGATAAGTTGCAGTTTCTGCTGTTTCCGGAGTCCAGCGTCCGCGTACCACTTCTGAATATTTCTTATCACCATACACCCAATAATAATCACCACTCATGAATGCAGAAGCGCCCCAATAGCCTGTACCTACAGCAAACAAAGTAAAGTTTTTCCACTTTAATGTCAGGTTCAATCCCAACGTTAACGGAGAACCTTGCCAACCATACCGTTCGCCTAAATAAACTTCATCTTTCTCATCAATTACCTTGTCACCATTTTGATCAATATATTTCAAATCGCCCGGTTTTAATTCACCATTATAAGAAGAAGAAATACCCGAATTCAAAATTTCTTCTTCACTTTGATAGAATCCATCGGTCTGCAACCCCCAGATACCATCTGTCGGTTTACCCTTAGTATAACGATATTCATCTTCGTACAACTCATTCACTTTCGTGTTCTCATTTGTAAAATAAGTAGCATTCACACCCAGATTAACATCTACCTGACTTACTTTCTTATGGAAATTTAAAGCCAGATCGAAACCTGTACGAGTACTATTATTATAATTTACATATGGCAACAAACTGCTTTCTGGCCAATAAGATACGAAATAATTAGGATAACTGGTAGTAGGTTGCACTAACATACCTTCAAGACTATTCTTGAAAAACGAAGCGTCGAAACTCAGCATGTTCTTCCACAACGAACCACGCAAGCCTACACTAATCTCTTTACGTTTGATGAAAGACAAATCGGGATTATTACCACGCCTAGACTCTGTAGCATGACTTTGGTTACCGTCTGCCCATCCCCACCAAGCACCATTGGCCTGATCATACGTAGTTTGATACATATAATATTCATCAATACCCAAATCTGTATTCAAGACGGAAGCAGAAGCAGTCAGCATCAGGTCATCCAAAACCGTTGCATCTTCCATGAAGGCTTCTTTACTCAGACGCCAACCCAAAGTGAGAGACGGAGAAAACGCATTTCGATTACCTTCGGGCAGACGTGCAGAGTGAATCAAAGCGCCTCCAAAACTCGCATAATACTTACTCAGGTAATCGTAATCAACCTGTAAACCTAAGTTCACATTACTAGTCTTGTGATAAACACCACTCTCACCCTGTTGATAACCGGCAGCAATTAACATTGCTGACAAGGTGTGATTATCGGCAAACTTGTTGTTATAATTAAGTTGTGCGGAAAAAGCCATGGTCTGACGATTCCAACTATCAGCAACGTGCTGAACACCATCGTGTACGTCATCGCCAAATTTGGTCAAACCAACAATCAGGTCTTTTCCATTCACGTTCGCCCACTGAGGCTCATAAGTCGCGTACGTATCACCGTAATAACGATTATAGGTTGTTGCATAATCGATAGCAAAACGTGTCTGAAAAGACAAGCCTTTCAAAACCATAGAAAGATCGACATCTACCCCCATATCAAACTGGTACTGACGACTCGTATAGGTATTGACACCAGCAGCATACAGATTAGCAATCTCGTTAGTTTGATCCACCTGAGTACCACCCAGCAAATATTTGCCATCTATCAAGTGACTGCTATTGTTTATGAAATTCCACGCATCAGTATTGTTCTGCATTACATAATCGATGGGAATGAGAGGAGAAATACGGTTAGGACGTAACGAAGCAGCTGCACTCCAAAAATTACCACGTGCTCCACGACCGTCGTAAAAGGTAGCATTAGCATTTACATAAGTCTTCACGTAATCGCCCAAGTTGACATCAATGTTACCACGTACACTAAAACGGGTAGTACGATCATCCTTAGCGTTACCCACTTTCACCAATGAACCGATGTTGTAGAGGTTAATATTAGTATAGAAACGAGCTTTTTCGGAACCACCAGAAATCTCAGCAGTCACATCCGACTCGTTATAAGCCTTCTTCAAATATTCATCTGAATAAAGGTTTACATCCGGATAACGGTAGGGATTGATGCCAGAACCATGATTATAAATTTCGGCTGCGCTGTATAAGGGATCCATTCCGTCATTCACACGCGCTTCATTATAAAGCGTCATATATTCGGCAGCACCTAAATACTTAGGATAGCTGATAGGTACATGGAAACCCGTATTACCACGAACATCAATGCGAGTATCACCTACCTGACCACGCTTCGTAGTGATGTAGATAACACCTTTGGCAGCACGGCTACCATAAAGAACAACAGCAGAAGCCCCCTTCAAGAAAGTAATATCTTTAATTTCAGAAGGCATTACGTTGTTGGCGTCACGAGGCACACCATCTACCAATACCAAGTAAGAATCCATACCCCACAAACTATTACCATTCCAGCCGCTCACCATACTTTGCATATCGCTCAGGCTATAGGTAAAATAATTCTTCTTCATGAGTTCTTCCACATTAACCGAAGAGACTCCTCCCAACAGGTCATTCTTGTTGACCTTCCGATAAGCAATTTGCACCATTTCATCTTCAGTAGCCGACAGTGAATCTGTACCGAATACCTCCGGTTGCAAATCCTGTGCACCTACATACAATGAAGAAGCGGCAAATGCCATACATAAAACGGACTTTATTCGTATGCTTTTCATTTTTTTGTTCCTTTTTGTTTAGCGTTCAAAAATTCTCAAGACCATTACCAACCCGGATTTTGATAAAATTCCGGATAGATATTCACGTCAGCGACCTTTAAAGGCATCCAATAGTGTTTTTCTCCATAGTTACGAGTAAGGATTACTTCCTCTCTAAAGTTAGCCACGCGGCTCTGAGTCGGATCATCCTCATTCAGTTCAACACGATCGAACTCCTGCGAAGTCTTAATGGTATAAGGATATTCGGTCAATAATAACCAACGACGTAAGTCGTTGAAGCGATGACCTTCGTAAGCCAATTCTACGGCACGCTCACGCCTCAATTCGCTCATAAAACCATCCAAAGAACCACTATATTTGTCGGCTACGGCTCCCACACCTGCACGTTCGCGAATCTTATTGACTGCATCAAGAGCGGTCAATGAACATCCGTTACCGGTAGCTGCTGGAGTTCCATAAGCATTGGCTGCAGCTTCGGCATACATCAAATAAATGTCCGCCAAACGCATCCAGCTTACCTGAATAGTCAAAGCATCGCCATAGTCACGAAGACCTTCATCAAAACCGTTGACTAACAGTGGAGCGAACTTATGCAACAAATATCCCGTACGACTTTCATTCTTAACGTCACGGTAGCAACCGCCAGTATAAAGATTAGCATACTGAATCTGCTTATTACGTTGTTCCTCATTGAACTTTGCCGTATTTTGAATCACCTGTAATCCATCGTAAGTGATATCGTTATAAAAACGAGGATCACGATCGCGCCATGGATACTCTTTGTCGAATCCAGAATCAGGATCGGTCAAAGGAAGACCATTGGCCATACCATAATAGTTCACATAGTTAGCTGTCGGCGAGAATACTACTCCATTGGTCTCGTTAGCCATAGTTGAAGGAACAAACTGAGGACCCAAACACCAACCGGATCCCATCCACCAATCATACATCGGGGTCTGGAAAATAGCCTCAGTAGAACCAGGATTTTTACTGTTCTGCTTGAACGAATAGAAGATATCCGAGTAATGTTCAAAATCAACCAACGCATACTGGGTCTGACCACTTTCTACCAGATTCAACAATTCTGCAAAAGCGTCAGCAGCCTTCTTGCAATAGTCAGCATTGTAGGTACGACTACCATTGGTAGCATAGTTCATCAACGGACTACCAGCCCACAGATAATTCTTTCCTAAATAGCCCAAAGCCATAACTTTGTTGATGCGCTGTTGGTTATTCCCAAAAGTTGGTGCACCTGTAGCTGTATCATCCCAGTCAATGGGAAGCAAATCGGCTGCCATGCGAAAATCCTCAGCTGCACGGTCTGCACATTCCTGGTAACTTAGACGCGGATTGCGAAGCGGCTCGGTAGAAGAAGGCACTGAATCAATATAAGGCAGACCGCCAAAATACTGCATCAGTTCAAAATGGAACCAGCCACGGAAAAAGTAAAGCTGACCTAGAATCATATTACGCTGTTCGTCTGTAGCTTCCACCAGCTTATCTATATTTTCCAAACCTAAATTGCATTTACGAATGCCATACCAAGCCAATTTCCACAAAGATTTTTGAAATCGATCTGTCGAATTGGCGACTGTATTGCTACGGTCCATCCAACCACACTGCCAGCCGTCATGCTCAGACTGCCAACCCCAAAAATCACCCATATCGATTTTATAGCCCATGTGGTAATCGATGCTGAAAGAAATGATTTCATCCTCACCCCAATTGAAAGAATTGTTCCAATAACCATGGGCAAAGTCGGGAATACAATAATATAGTTCTTCTGTAAATCCCTGGAAATTACGGAAATTTTTGAACGCATCATCGGGATTCACGCTGCTTTCGGGTGCCTTGTCCAGATAGTCCTCACAGGAAGCCAACCCTAAGCAGCACAACGAAAGAAGTCCACCATAGAATAATGTACGTATATATTTTCTTTTCATATTCTGCAATTTTATAATGTGAATTTTAAACCGAAATTAATACGTTTTACCGTCGGATAAGCACCTTGCGAAGCCCAACCGGTACCGGCAAAGTTCGATTCACGGTCATCGGGCATACGAGTCCATACCCAAAGGTTATTACCGTTGACGTACAACTTCAGATTGGAAAGTCCCAGACTCTTTACCCAACCGCTAGTAAAGGTATAAGCTAACTCAATATTCTTCAAGCGGATGTAAGAACCGTCATAAAAGTAACGGGCAGCATCATAATAGCCGTTGGTAGTAGAGCCAAAACGCGGCATCGGTACATCAGGATTCGTATTGTACTTGGTCCAACGAGAGCCTTCGTCGTAGGCGATCAATTGTTTTTGACCGAAAGTGGAAAATACGACCTGACGAGTTACATTATTTACGCCATAGAACTGAACAAAGAAACTCCAACCCTTCCAGTCAAAACCCAAAGAAGCACTGTATGTATTCTGCGGACTGCCGGAGTATCCGTAAGGAATCTGGTCATAAGAGTTAATAATACCATCGCCATTGTAATCAAGGATATAATAGGTACCCGGTAACTTCTGGTCATCATTCGACTCGAAAGCTGTACTTCCGTATACATCATCCATCGTCTGTGTATAACCATGATCGACATAAGTATGTGTTTGGCCTATCTGCTTACCAGCATCCTTCTGATAATCGGGAAGCAATTCAGGGTCATCTGCATCAATCACCTCGTTCACTGCATGAGTCATATTCATGTTAGCCCACAAATGTAAACCGTTCTTCAAGGTCTTGTTGACGCGAAGCTCTAACTCGTAGCCACGGTTCTTCACCTTACCCATGTTCACCCAAGGAGCTGTAATGGTACCACCGAAGTAGGAAGGCATAGCACGGTCAGCACCACTGATCAAGATATCTGTACGCTTGTCTCTGAATATTTCCACATTACCAGCTAACAAACCGCCTAAGAATGAGTAATCGATACCAAAATTAAACTTACGGACAACTTCCCAGTGAATGTCTGCATTACCAACTGTAGTCTGACTATAGAATGAATAGGGACTATCTACATTATATAAACCAGTTTTAATGTTACCACCCATTGACCACTGGTCCATATAGAGCCAACGGCGAGAAGTATCCCATTCGCTACCAATCACGTCATTACCAATTTCACCATACGATGCTCTCAGCTTCAACATGTCAAGGAACTTCAGACCTTTCATAAACTTCTCTTCACTGATCATCCAGCCAAGAGCTCCCGAATTAAAGAATACAAAGCGATTGTCGGCACTAAACTTATCAGATCCATTGTAAGCACCGTTGTATTCCAGGAAGTATTTGTCAGCATAGTTGTAAGTGACACGGAAAGCCCAGTCTTCACGATAGTTGGGAACAATACTACCACGAGCACGTTCCTGACGGCTAAATAATCCCATCGCGCCTACATTATGTTTGCCAAATGTGTTGTTGTAATCGATCTGGGCTGAGTAATAAAGATGACGTTCAGTTGCACTGTTATCTATAGAACCACCTTCAGTTACCCAGTTGATTTGTTCGTGGAAATCAAAATTATGGCTACCTTGACTGGGGTTGTAACTAACAGCACCCGTATCCGGATCAATATATTTATATAAAGCCTGATCCGTAGAATTCACGCCACGATTCTGTTCATAAAATACATTATCCCAAGAAACCGAAGCTTTAGCACTTAAACCTTTCAACAAAAAGTCTAATTTCTGTTCCAACGTAAAGTCCGTAGTCAAACGGGTTGTAGTACGGGTATTCTGTCCGGCCAAAGCCAACTGGGCAACTGAGTTGTTGGCATTGTTAATAGGATCATAACCCCAAGTGCCATCTGAGTATTTGGGATAAAACACATTAGGAGGAGTGGTATAGGCACTACCCCAAATGTTGTACTCGTAAGCAGTACGCGGTCCCATTTTCACGCCATGTGAACCTGAAAGATTTGTTTTCAGCAAAGTTGTTTTAGTCAACTGAAAATCAAGGTTACTACGCATATTCACACGATTATAGCCATAAGTAGTCTGATAACCACGGCCATTATCATATTCTTTAAACAAGTCACCTTCGTGTTGATAGTCAATGGCTGCATAATATTTCACAAAGCGTGTACCACCACTGACACTGACATTTGCATTTTCTGAAAAAGCATAATCTTTAAACATCCAATCTGCCCAGTCGATATTGGGGTAACGCTCTGCTTCAGCCTGATTGGCCGGATAACGGTACTTGTCGATTTGTTCCTGTGGCATCATGTACATCCAAGAATCCGGAGTCAAACCTAATTCATATTCCACCGCATCATTACGAAGCTGAAGTGCATCATACGAATCTAACTTATTAGGTAGCTTTGAAGGCATTTTCAAGGCCATACTACCGCTAACATTAATAGTAGCCTTACCCTCTTTACCACGCTTTGTTGTAATAAGAATTACGCCGTTAGCACCCTTTACACCATAAACGGCTGTAGCAGAAGCATCCTTTAATACAGAAATTGACTCTACAGAATTCACATCAATACCGCTCATAGGACGTTCGATACCATCTACTAAGATCAATGGTGAACTATTATTCCAAGAACTGGCACCACGAATAACAATTTGAGGATCTTCTTCGCCCGGCATACCAGTAGAAGCTGTTGTAATAACGCCCGGTAAATTACCAGTCAGTGCAGAGCCCAAATCAGATACACCACCAGCACGTTCAAGTACCTTAGCAGAGGTTTGTGTAATAGCACCTACCACCGAAGCCTTTTTCTGTTGACCATAACCTACAACAACAACTTCTTCCAGTTGCTGAGAATCATCCACCAAGGTTACCTTTATTAATTTAGTAGGAGTAGCTTTCACCTCTTGTGATTTCATACCAACAAACGATACCACAAGAATTGCATTTTCATTGGGCACGGTCAACACAAAATTACCGTCTATATCTGAAATCGTACCTATTGATGTATTACCTTTAACCACGACCGAAGCACCAATGACCGTTTCACCTGTACTGTCAAATACAGTACCTTTTACCGTTATTCCTTTTTGAGCTGATACTGTCAAACAACTGAAAAGCATCAAAAGGAACAGGTAAGGAATTTTTTGAATTTTCAATCTTACATTTTTCATTACCATTAGTTTAAGATGTTAATAATACATTCTCATTTTTCTACAGCTATTATTTACCAACAGCATACTAACCATCATCATAGTGTTTTCCCATAATCACATTGTTATTGCTAATACTACATATAATTAAAAAAATCACATAAAAAGTTGATCTAAATATGAAAAATGATCTTATTAATACTTCTATTAAAAGCCACTTTCCGGTCTACATAGAACTCTTTTTCTGCCACAAATCTATTAAATGATTTTTAAACGATTATTCACGCTTGTTACATCTTCTTTCATGTACGTTACATTACATTTTTCGTCATAAATCATTTTTTTGATTATGTAACATTATTATTAGATTACGTAACGTTACAAAACACAACTATCTGTATATTAATATTTTACAAAAATCATTTTTGAAGCTGTAGAGATGCCACAAAAGTCCAGATTTTAACGACATACAAAAAAGTGTAGCGGCAAACGGAAATGTGAAAATGTAACGTACAGAAAAACAAATGTAACGTATGTGCAAATATGAAGGAAACAAAATTATCCGTTCCCGAGGAGTAGCTGCAAGCATTGAATAAGCAAAAAGATAAAAGGGGGAGAAAATCGAAACTAAACAGACAAACAATACAAATATAGAATGCAAGTGTCGCTCGCGAGCCACACTTGCACGGCTCGCGAGCGACACTTGTTCCGTTCGTGAACAATACTTGTTGTTCAGCGCAACGTTACATGTCACCCACAATAAGATTGATTATTATAGAATCGGGAATTAACATCTAAGCCGATTTGGCTTATATAGATAGTTACGTTTACCAAGTGGCACTTGGCAAACGTAACATAGCTTTTTTGAAAAAAGTTCTAAAAGGAAAGAATTATTTCAAGGCCTTCCAGAATTTTCGGAAATCGTGGTAACGGCCATAGCAAACCAGCTGATCGCCTTCCTGAACTTGCTCTTTGTCGAAAGCTCCTTCGACTACAGTACGTTCAACAAACGATATGTCGAGAGCATTCTTCTGAGTCCCGGCACGCTTCAAAGCCAGAAGTTGCAAATGGAACTCTGAGTCCAGTTTCAGTTCGCTTACATAATATCCCACCAGACGGGAAGGTGCGGTGAACTTTACAACATAGTATTCCGAATCTATCTGGAAAGTCTCCATATCGGCTCCAAACTCAAGCATACGAACCAACGAACGGGCAGCATCGGCTTCGGGAGTAAGAATGCGTTCCAATCCGAAAGCTTCGAGTATGGCACGATGAACCGAATCGATGGCACGGGCATAGATGCGCTTTACTTTCTTCTGCTTCAGCAACGCTACCGTACGGATGGAAACTCCCAAATTCTTTCCTACGGAAACGATCACAACATCGACCGTATTGAGCGGAAGAACGGAAAGAGCCTGCTCGTCGGTTGCGTCGATGACAAAAGTAGCTGCAATCTTATCCTTCAGACAGTCTGCCCTACTGGCATTAATATCTGCACCTATCACCTCGTGTCCCAAAGCTGAAAGTTCTTCAGCAAGTACACTACCGTAATTGTTTAAACCGATAACAATATATTTCATAATGCTGAATGGGAGAAATTACTCCTTCGTCAGTACCAAAACCAGCGTATTTTCTGCATTGTAGAGACCTACGCCGCCGTTGGCCAACTTACCAAAGGAACGAACAGAATTCAATGCCTTAAGAATGCTGCTTTCGATTTCCATATCCGGACATGCCATCATGGTACTGATAACTTGCGGGAAAGACACTGCTGCAGAATTTGCATCCTCGGTCTGAATACCTCCGTTAATGACATTGCAACCAGCATTTCCGTGCAGACGCTTTTCTGCCACGTTGAATTCAAGGAAAGGTTTATTCTCCAGACTGTCGGGAACAGCTACTCCGCTTACTTCACTGATGAGCCACTTACCGGACAAATCGTTCAGCGTCACCGTCGCCGGCCGTTTCTGCAATACTGCAATAGGGCGTTTGGACGAACCGCACAAGGCTATCTGATCATCGCCCAGCTTCTTATACTTTTTCACTTGCGACAGGGCTGCCAAGACATTTTTTTCGACAGTCATGTCAGGACACATCATACGCGTACTTCCCAAAGCTCCCAAATCGATAGTACCCGGCTTAGCATTTACATCGAAACGGCCAGTCATACGGTTACATCCGCTGTTGCCATACACTGTTCCCTGCGCAACATCGAAACCGATGAAAGGAAACGCCTGACCCGGTGCCGGAACCACTGCCGCACCATTCAGTTCAATGATATTCCACTCTCCACTGATGTCGGCTACAGTTGCCGCATTTTTTGTCGATGCACAAGACGAAGCAATCACCATCGTTAATACCATACATAAAGAAACAAAAACATTTTTCATCATCATTCGTTATTATTTAAGTTTTAAGTTAATAAATCCATCACCTAATCTTCTGAAAGACAGAAAGACGTTAGTGAAAGCATATCACAACCACATGAATTCATGGGCAAATATAAACTATATTCCTTATTAAACACAACAAAATAACCAGAAAAGAAACAGAATGTTCAAGAACAGGGCTAAATTCTCCCAAGTATTTAGCACGATTTTAATGCTTATGTGAGAATTAACCCGTATATTTGCTCAAAATTACTTTAAAAGGAATTTATTTCGTAACCTTATTAATATAACAAGAAAATGGGTAAAGTTCTTATTATTGGTGCAGGCGGTGTAGGTACCGTTGTTGCCCACAAAGTGGCTCAAAATCCTGATGTATTCACCGAAATCATGATTGCCAGCCGCACCAAATCAAAATGCGATGCAGTAGTAAAAGCAATCGGTAACCCTAACATCCAAACCGCTCAGGTGGATGCAGACAACGTAGACGAACTGGTGGCACTGTTCAACAGCTTCAAGCCGGAAATCGTTATCAACGTGGCCCTTCCCTATCAGGATCTTACCATCATGGAAGCCTGCCTGAAAACCGGAGTAAACTATCTGGATACTGCCAACTACGAACCGAAGGACGTGGCCCACTTCGAATATAGCTGGCAATGGGCTTACAAGAAACGCTTCGAGGATGCCGGTCTGACCGCTATCCTGGGATGTGGTTTCGACCCGGGTGTCAGTGGTGTCTATACAGCCTATGCAGCCAAGCATCATTTCGACGAAATACAGTATCTGGACATTGTCGATTGCAACGCCGGTAATCACCATAAAGCTTTTGCGACTAACTTCAATCCCGAAATCAACATCCGCGAAATCACACAGAACGGACGTTATTATGAAAACGGCCAGTGGATAACTACCCAACCGATGGAAATCCACAAAGACCTGACTTATCCTAACATCGGTCCGCGCGATTCTTACTTGCTCTATCACGAAGAGCTGGAATCACTGGTAAAGAATTTCCCCACCATCAAACGGGCACGCTTCTGGATGACTTTCGGACAGGAATACCTGACACACTTGCGCGTTATCCAAAACATCGGTATGGCTCGTATCGACGAAGTGGAATACAACGGCGTAAAAATCGTTCCGCTCCAATTCCTGAAGGCTGTATTGCCTAACCCGCAGGATCTGGGCGAGAATTACGAAGGCGAAACCTCTATCGGATGCCGCATCCGCGGACTGAAAGACGGAAAAGAACGCACCTACTACGTATACAATAACTGCAGCCATCAGGCAGCCTATAAGGAAACCGGTATGCAGGGAGTGAGCTACACCACTGGCGTTCCGGCCATGATCGGAGCCATGATGTTCCTGAAAGGCATCTGGAAAAAGCCGGGAGTATGGAACGTAGAGGAATTCGATCCGGATCCGTTCATGGAGCAGCTTAACAAGCAGGGACTGCCCTGGCACGAAGTATTCGACGGCGATCTGGAACTCTGAGTTTGTAAGTTTATGAGTTTTTGAGTTTCTAAGTTTGTAAGTTATAAGCTTTTGAATTGAAATAAAGCAATAACCAATAAACTTACAAACTCAAAAACTAAAGAACTGCATACTTATATTATTAACCATTAATCATTATCCCGCATGAACGTAGGAGACAAAGCACCCGAACTGCTGGGTGTAAACGAAAAAGGCGAAGAAATCCGTCTCAGCAACTATAAAGGCAAGAAGATTGTACTCTACTTCTACCCTAAAGACAGTACTTCGGGCTGTACGGCTCAGGCATGTAACCTGCGCGACAATTACAGCGAATTGCGTCAGGCCGGATACGAAGTGATAGGAGTAAGCGTAGACAGCGCCAAATCGCATCAGAAATTCATCGAAAAAAATGCGCTTCCGTTTACGCTGATTACCGATACCGACAAAAAACTGGTAGAAGAATTCGGAGTATGGGGAGAAAAAAGCATGTACGGGCGTAAATACATGGGAACGTTTCGCACTACCTTCCTGATTAACGAAGAAGGGGTGATAGAACGCATCATCGGCCCTAAAGAGGTAAAAACCAAGGAACATGCCAAACAGATTCTTGGAGAATAACAACCTTGAGGCTACTTAATTATCCAACTATCAAAAAAACAGCTTATGGCAAAAAAAGACGAACTTAATTTTGACGAGAATGGTACAGCTCCACAGGCTTCCAGCGAAAAGCTGAAAGCATTGCAAGCTGCCATGGACAAAATAGAAAAAAGCTTCGGAAAAGGCTCAATCATGAGAATGGGAGGCGAAGAAATCGAGCCGATCGACGTGATTCCTACCGGCTCCATCGGCCTGAATGCCGCTTTGGGGGTAGGTGGTTATCCACGTGGACGTATCATCGAAATCTATGGTCCGGAATCTTCCGGTAAAACAACGCTTGCCATCCATGCCATCGCCGAAGCACAAAAAGCGGGCGGTATCGCTGCATTCATCGATGCCGAACATGCATTCGACCGCTTCTATGCGGCCAAATTGGGAGTAGATATCGACAACCTGCTCATCTCGCAGCCCGACAATGGAGAACAGGCGCTGGAAATAGCCGACCAGCTGATTCATTCATCAGCCATCGACATCATCGTTATTGACTCTGTAGCCGCACTGACCCCGAAAGCTGAAATAGAAGGCGACATGGGAGACAACAAAGTGGGACTTCAGGCACGTCTGATGTCGCAAGCCCTGCGCAAACTGACGTCTGCTATCAGCAAAACACGTACCTGCTGTATCTTCATCAACCAATTGCGTGAAAAAATCGGAGTAATGTTTGGCAATCCTGAAACGACTACAGGTGGTAACGCACTGAAATTCTATGCTTCGGTACGTATCGACATCCGCCCCGGACAAGCCATCAAGAACGGAGAAGAAATCTTAGGCAAGCAGACCAAAGTGAAGGTTGTCAAGAACAAAGTGGCTCCTCCCTTCCGCAAAGCAGAGTTCGACATCATGTTTGGCGAGGGTGTGTCGCGTGCAGGCGAAATCATTGACTTGGGTGCCGAACTGGGCATCATCAAGAAAAGCGGTTCCTGGTTCAGCTACAACGATACCAAGCTGGCACAAGGACGCGATGCGGCCAAGCAAGTCATCATGGACAATCCTGAACTGGCAGAAGAACTGGAAGGACTTATCTTTGCCGAACTGAAAAAAGAGAAATAAAAGCTTCTCTTCAGCCTTTTCGGCTATCATATAGAGATAATAAATACAGGCGGAACTTTACGAATATCATCGATTCTGTAAAGTTCCGCCTGATTTTATCTGTAAAGGTACGTAGCAAAACAAAAGGTAACAGCCCTATTGTTTTTAGGGCAGTCATCCGAAGCCAGCAAGGCCCTTCATTTTTCTCTAACTGGGAAAAAATTTTTTCCTAACTGGGGAATATTTTTTCCCTAGTTAGGAAAATTTTGCTACAGAATATCTTTAAAACCAATAGATATATGCCAAAGTACTCAAGCTGATAACTACCCACAACAAAACGCCTTGAATCAGTGGCTTAATACCTACAGCCTTCAGGACATCGCGCGAGAGAGAGGCACCGATGAAGAACAAAGTAATCGTCAGCGTCTTGCGGGCAAATTCATTAATGCCTTCACCTATCATCATTCCTGTAGAAGTAGTACCCAGCACATAGGTATTGAACACCATAGCCAATACGAAAAAGAATATGAACCAGGGGATGCTGACTTTCTGACCTTTGCTCTTAAATATAAAGGATGTGACAAAGGCCAACGGAATAATCCAAAGGGCACGAGTCAGTTTGATTGTAGTAGCAATCTTCAGAGCCTCTTCACCGTAAGCCGCACCGGCACCTACCACCGAACTGGTATCGTGAATGGCAATAGCTGCCCACGTTCCAAATTCCTGTTGGCTCATATCAAGCGCATGACCTATCACCGGGAATATGAATAAAGCAATGGCATTCAGTATAAAGATGGTGCCCAAAGCGACCGACATTTCAGTATCTTTTGCCTTCAGCACAGGGCCTACAGCCGCAATGGCACTACCGCCGCAAATGGCTGTACCGGTACTGATCAGGTACGAAGTGTCACGGTCTACTTTCAGGAACTTACGTCCTATCACCCAACCGATGAGCAAAGTACCAATCACCGAGATAATCGTAAACTCCATGCCCTCTTTTCCCGAAGCCAACGAAGCATGAAGATTCATGCCGAATCCCAGTCCGACGACAGAATACTGAAGCAGATATTTTGAAACCTTCTTATTGAATTTCGGATGTGCCTGTCCACACGACAGTGCAAATGCCAATCCCAGGAACAAAGCTACAGGAGGAGTGACCCATGCCGAATAAGCCTGCATACCTGGTACGTAGTCCAAAAGCAAGAAGAAAGAAAGGATAAAAAGCAGAGACACATAAATCATTTTATTGTTCCGCTGCAATGCAGACAGGCTTATAGCCTTTGTCGCCTGATGTGATGCCATATTAAATCTATTTTTTAGTTAATAAAACTGTTTAATTCCTCGATTTCGACCGCAAAGGTACGCTTCTTTCTATTACCACACCAATCGTTTCTTTTTATAGGATATAACTTCTGGTTATAGCATTTCTTTTAATGGGAACAATTCACTTTCTTTGTATCAGAAAACAGAAAAGCACAAAAGAAGAAATATAACTCAACTTTCGCAAGCTCAAGTTGCAGTTGACAAGTAACAAGTTGACGAGTTAACAAGGCGTTTGTAGTGAGCCGTTTCAAGCGGCACTTTATCAAACAGGGAGTTCCAGCCTAGTAGACTTGTTAACTGAAGCCTTGTCTACTAATAAGTTGAGCACTTGCGAAACTTAAGAAATATAACTATGGACAAACAAAAAGTAGCATTGGTACTCTCGATGGGAGGTGCACGAGGAATAGCCCACATCGGCGTAATAGAAACACTGCTGAAACATCATTTCGAGATAACTTCCATCACCGGCAGTTCTATGGGAGCTATGGTCGGAGCCATGTATGCTACCGGCAAACTGGAAGAGTGCAAAAACTGGTTCTGTTCCTGGAACAGATGGAAAATGCTGCAAATGGCCGATGTCACGATAAGCCGAAGCGGGCTGGTAAAAGGAAATCGTTTTATCCGCGAGCTTGGCCGCATTATTCCGGATGTCAGCATCGAAAGCCTGCCCCTACCCTATACGGCTTTGGCAACCGACATTGCCCACGACGAAGAAGTAAGATTTGTACAAGGCAGCCTGCTCGAAGCCATCCGCGCTTCAATGTCCATTCCTATGTTGTTCTGCCCTGTACGCAAAGACGGAAGAGTTCTGGTAGACGGCGGCATTCTGAACCCATTGCCTATACGGCATGCCCCGCGAAAAGAGGATACACTGCTGATAGCTGTCGATGTCAACGCACCATCCACAGACGAAAGTGCAAGACGCTTCAATCCATACTTGATATTGACCAAGTCGTCCAGACTCATGATGCAGGAAATAACCCGACGCGAAATTGCTCAATATTCTCCAGACCTACTGATACAGATGTCCGGTGATGAATACGATATGATGGATTTCCATCGTGCTGCGTCCATCGTTGAAAGCGGCAAAAAAGCCGCCGAAGAAGCCCTTGCCTTATCCGGATATTAGACTGTCCGAATAACAGGGCTAATAAGAAAGACGGAAGCCAGCCTGCAACGTAAAATTACAAGGGTTCTCCTTACGGATAGTCTGTATATCAGATCCATCATCGAAGAAATACGACACACCCGGCTCGACATAGAATCCCAAGTGATTGGTCAGGTTCAGCTGTGCACCGACAGCACCCAATACAGAAAGCTGCAACGGCTTGACCGTTTCTTTTTCGCTGTCGATGGTGCCATACACACACTTTTCTACAGCGCCTCCTGCCGATACGTAAACGGTGAATGTCTTCGTATCAATGAAATTCCAGTTGGCCCTCAAAGGTATACCTATATAATGCAGCTTCTGGCTTACAATGTCCGAACTGCCGGCATATTTAACATCCGAGGCAAGATAGGTATAGGTAAGTCCGGTTTCCAACGAAAAGCCTTTAGGAAGACCTTTACGCAACGAAAGCCCCACTGTAACCGGCTGTTTGTGATCGATGGAAACAACCTGATTGCTTCTTCCCAATAAATAAGGGATTCCTCCCTGGAACACAACTTCCTGTCCTTCCGGTATGGTAACCATACCATTTGATGTAGAAATCAAATCGACTTTACTTCCATTGGGTACCGAGCTGACACTGTAATCCTGCATCCAAGAATCAGTGTTGTTTAACGAATTGCCACCAGTATTTCCCACAGATATACCTACCGACCAGCCTTTCGACTTCTTATGCTTTTTCATTTCAGTCGGATAAGTCAGCTTTTCCTTCTTCACAGGCCGACGCTGTGCAGCCTGTTTCTTCTCCTCGTTCGATGCGGGAACAGTGGCTTTATCTTCTTCTCTCTCAGCCTTGTTATTTCCAGCTTTTTCTTCAGATACAACAGGCTGGGTTCTAGTCTCTTCTTCTTTTAGCACGTTTTCCTCCAGATTGTCCCGCAAATCAATCTGCTGTGCCACCAGATTCTTCGTCCGTGCCTTTCTACCTTTATTATAATAAACAGGCTCAGGCATCTCAGTCTGCTTTTCCTGCACAGCCGGCTCCGGCAACTCATCGGGAACTACAGCCAAAGCAGGCATACTTGTATTCCTGATTTCATCTGCTACCGGACTTTGCAACAGCCAGACTCCCACCGAAGAGACTACAAGCAGTAAAGCAACAGCAGCAGCTACCGTCCAGCGACGGAAAAATATCGTCCGCTTCATTCTGACAGGAGAAGGCTGCAATGCCTTTTCCAACCGTTCCCAACCATCAGACGGCAACGGTTCAGAATAATCGTCGAGACGTTCTTTCATCTTTTTCAACCACAATTCCTCTTTCATACGCTTTTCATCTGTTTAAGCATTGTTTTTCATCCACTCACGAATCTTAGTAGCCAGCGCAGCCTTCGCACGCACTAATTGTGAAGCAGACGATTTTTCGTTAATGCCCAGCAACTGGGCAATTTCTTTATGTGATTTTTCTTCAAATACGTATAAATTGAATACAGTACGATAGCCTGTCGGCAATTCATTGATGAAACGCATCAGCACCTTTTGGGGAATAACATCAATCGAAGACGCGTCCGGTTCTTCATACACCTGAGGAACATTCTCCAAGGCTGTCGCCTGATTCATTACATCGTTCTTACGCAAATATTGCAATACTGTATTCACCATGACACGCTCCATCCACGCACGCAGAGAACCTTCGCCCCGCCACGTAAACTTATCGAAAGAATCGAATATCTTCAAGAAACCATCGTGCAACAAGTCCTGTGCAACCTCCCTATCGGTTATATAACGGAGGCAAACGCTGAACATACGCCCTGCATAATGCTCATACAACTCCTTGCGGGCAATATTGTCGCCTTGCCTACACCGTTCTGCCAGTACTTGTTCTTCCATCCTTTCTTTCAACACGTGTTTATTCTAAAAATGCAATGGCCGCAAAAATACTGCATCGGCAGCAGAAGTTTTTTTTCTTGTATTTCTTTAACATTTATCTGTGCAGTAATCAGCCGGACAATGCATTTAAATAAACGATTCAACTTTCGCAAGCTCAAGTTGCAGTTGACAAGCAACAAGTTGACGAGTTGACAAGGCGTTTGTAACGAGCCGTTTCAAGCGGCACTTTATCAAACAGGGAGTTCCAGCCTAGTAGACTTGTTAACTGAAGCCTTGTCAACTAATAAGTTGAGCACTTGCGAAACTTAAGTAAACGATCAAAGTTTTGACAACAAGATTTTCAAGGACTGCTAATTGGCTTATGAAAACAAAGAGACCAATATTTATCATATTTATAGCTGCACTGCTGATGCCATTGTTGCATGCTTGCCTGGACGATGATACGACCAATCATCACCAGCTTACTATCGGCACAATCAAAGTAGTGGACGGACAGGAATATTACTTCGCATTGGATGAAGGTACAAAGATGTACCCCGGTGATACGACAAACATACACAACTATACTGTTGTTCCCGAACAGCGTGCCTTTGTATATTTCGACCTGCTGGAAGAAAAGGTTTCCGGTTACGATTACAACGCTGCCATCTACCGTATCGAGAATATTCTGACGAAGGACATTTACCTTATGCCCGCCGAAAAAGAAGACAGCATCGGAGACGACCGCATCAATATTACAAACATGTGGATAGCCAACGACCATCTGAACATCCAATATCAGATACACTATGACGACACTTCAAACAAAAGTCACATGCTGAATCTGATTGTGAACGAAGCTGCAGATGATAAAAATGACAAGGAAGACTATCTGACACTGGAATTCCGCCACAACGCTTATGGCGAGGCGCAACGCAAATTAGGTCCGGGAATAGTTTCGTTCAGGTTGAACAACATCAGACAACTGGCCGAAGGAAAGCGAGGGCTGAACATCCGCGTCAACACGCTATACAACGGCATCAGTTATCAGACAATAGATTTTCAATGATACAACCTAAAACCTTATTATATTGACCGACGAACGAGAATGTGCCCCAAAGCATATTCTCGTTCTTTTTTCATAATGTATGGATTATCGTTTGGACAGCTATAAAATGACAACCACTCCCAATCGCCGCTAAATAAAAAAGGCCCTGCAAGAAAACACTTGCAAGACCTTTTTTTCATCACAGCAATCTAACTTCGCGGAGAGAACGAGATTCGAACTCGTGATACCCTTTAGGGGTATACACGCTTTCCAGGCGTGCCTCTTCAACCACTCGAGCACCTCTCCAATGCGGGTTAAACCGACTATTTTTCGTTTTGCGGGCGCAAAGATATTCAATATTTCCAATAATACAAAAAAAGAGAAGTATTTTTCGTTACTAAGAAATAATGTACTACATTTGTCCTGCGCTTTACAACAAAGCATTCGCTTAAACGCGAAAAGATAAACAATAATAACTTTACAACTAACTTAAAATTAGAAAATTATGTCAATGCATACTTGGTTTGAGTGTAAAATCCGCTACGAGAAAACAATGGAAAACGGTATGAACAAGAAAGTTACTGAACCCTATCTGGTAGACGCACTCAGCTTTACTGAAGCAGAAGCCCGTATCATCGAAGAAATGACTCCGTTCATCACAGGCGAATTTACGGTTTCTGACATCAAACGTGCCAATTACAGCGAACTCTTTCCTTCGGATGAAGAAGCTGCCGACCGCTGGTTCAAATGCAAGCTGATCTTCATCACACTGGACGAGAAAAGCGGTGCCGAAAAGAAATCGTCAACGCAGGTTCTTGTGCAGGCTGCCGACCTGAGAGATGCCGTCAAGAAACTAGACGAAGGCATGAAAGGTACCATGGCCGACTATCAGATTGGCTCTGTAGCCGAAACAGCCATCATGGATGTATATCCATACAGCGCCGAACCCAACGACAAGCCGGAAGTACAATAAGAAATAGAAAACACCTAAGTATTATCACCCATGATTGCAGAAAATCTGAAACAAGTATTGAATGAATTGCCCGCAGGGGTGCGGCTGGTTGCCGTTTCCAAATTTCACCCCAACGAAGCAATAGAAGAAGCTTACCGCGCCGGACAACGGATTTTCGGCGAAAGCAAAGTACAGGAAATGGATGCCAAACATGAAAGTCTGCCTCAAGACATCGAATGGCATTTCATCGGGCATCTGCAAACAAACAAAGTGAAATACATTGTTCCCTACGTAGCGCTTATACACGGGATAGACTCTTACAAGCTGCTTGCCGAAGTAGACAAACAGGCTGCCAAAGCCAACCGCACAGTCCGCTGCCTGCTACAATTGTACATAGCTCAGGAGGAGACCAAATTCGGTTTCAGCTTTGAGGAATGCCGCGAAATGTTGCAGGCCGGCGAATGGAAAAACCTGCATAACGTACAGATATGCGGCCTGATGGGCATGGCATCGAACACCGACAACGTAGAACAAATACGCAAAGAATTCTGTTCTTTACATGAATTCTTCGAGGAAGTGAAATCTACGTGGTTTGCCGGCTCCGACAGCTTCAAGGAACTCTCCATGGGCATGTCGCACGACTATCACGAAGCCATAGCAGCCGGAAGTACACTGGTGCGCGTAGGAAGCAAAATTTTTGGAGAAAGAAACTATTAAATCATTTATCACCTATAAAATTTACTATCATGGCAACATTAGAAACGACTTTTGCAGGGTTGAAACTTAAAAACCCGATTATCGTCAGCAGCTGCGGCCTGACAGACAGTGCGGACAAAAACAAGAAACTCTGCGAAGCAGGAGCAGGAGCCATCGTACTGAAATCGCTGTTCGAGGAACAGATTATGATGGAGGCAGACTGGATGGGCGATCCTAACATGTATCCGGAAGGCAGCGACTACTTGGTCGGATATATTCGTGAACACAAGCTGGGCGAATACCTGCGCCTCATCAGCGAGAGCAAGAAGGTATGCAACATACCTATCATTGCCAGCATCAACTGCTATCAGGATGCAGACTGGATTAACTTTGCCAAAAAGATAGAAGAAGCGGGAGCCGATGCACTCGAAATCAACATCCTGGCTCTGCAGACTGACGTACAATATACATACGGCAGCTTCGAACAACGCCACATCGACATCTTGCGCCACATTAAGAATACAGTCAAGATACCCGTCATCATGAAGCTGGGCGACAACCTGACCAATCCCGTAGCACTCATCAACCAACTCTATGCCAACGGTGCGGCAGCTGTTGTCTTGTTCAACCGCTTCTACCAGCCGGACATCAACATCGACAAGATGACTCAAGTGGCAGGTGACGTGTTCAGCAACGAAGCCGACCTTTCCAAGTCGCTCCGCTGGACAGGCATCGCATCGGCTGCTGTCAGCAAGATAGACTATGCCGTCTCAGGCGGAATCCACTCGGCCGAAGGCGTAGTGAAAGCTATACTGGCAGGTGCATCGGCTGTAGAAATCTGTAGCGTGCTCTACAAAGAATCGCCTGCTGTCATCGAGCAGTATAATCAGTTCATCGCAAAATGGATGGACGGCAAAGGCATGGAAAACATCGCACAATTCAAAGGCCGTCTGAACGTAGGCGACGTGAAAGGTGTGAACACTTTTGAGCGTACACAGTTCCTGAAGTATTTCGCATCGCACGAATAAGTCCACGACAGCGATATTGACCGACAAATAAAAATGCCAAAATGAATAAGACGCCCTTATTCGTTTTGGCATTTTTGCTTTCACCCGTGAAGCTTCATCTTTCACCACAAACAACTTATTCCCAATAGCTTACAATCAGGTGAAAGCGTGAAAGCTATTCCATAGAAGAACTAACACCCTACTTTAGCCCGCCAAATACCTACTTTGGAAACGTAAAGTGAAACATTAGCCTACTGAAAAAGGGATATTACGCACCGCAACAAGCAATGTTAGTGCGCCTAACAAACAATGTCAGCATGCGCAACAAACAATGTGAAAGCACGTAGCAAGCCATGCAAGTGTTACAGAAACGCCCTGTTTACATCAGGTTGCTGGCCAGCTCGCTCAGTTCGCTACGCTCGCCTTTCACCAGATTGACGTGGGCAAAAAGATTCTGGTCGCGCATACGGTCGATCATATAAACCAGACCATTGGATTGGCTGTCCAAATAAGGCTGGTCGATCTGCTGAATATCGCCCGTAAACACCATTTTGGTTCCTTCGCCCGCACGGGTAATGATGGTCTTGATTTCGTGAGGAGTCAGGTTCTGCGATTCGTCGATGATGCAGTATGTCTCGCTCAGACTACGTCCGCGGATAAAAGCCAACGCCTCGATCACCAGCTGGTCGCTCTTCTGCATATCTTCCAGCCGTTTTACTTCGCTGGAGTTGGAGGCAAACTGATGCTTGATGACATTCAGATTGTCGAACAAGGGTTGCATATAAGGTGCCACCTTTTCCTTGGCATCTCCCGGCAGGAAGCCCAGATCCTTGTTGGACAGTGCCACGATAGGTCGTGCCAGCAATATCTGTTTGTAGTCCGTCAGTTTGCCCAAGGCTGCCGCCAAAGCCAACAAGGTCTTACCCGTACCGGCTTTTCCCGTCAGGGCTACAAGTTTGATGTTCGGGTCGTTCAGCACTTCGAAGGCAAAGCTCTGCTCGGCATTGCGCGGCTCGATGCCATAGTTTTTCGTCTTATTGACACGACAGACGGCATGCAGGAACGGATTGTATCGCGCCAGCACACTGTTGCGGTCGCTCTTCAGTACAAAACATTCGTTGGGATGGAGAACGTCCTTAAAGTCGAACTCGCTGATATCAATGCCTTCTCTCGAAGAATAGATACGGTCGATCAAAGCCGGATCAATACCTTCGAACACCTCGTTCGACTTCTCGAAGATATCAACATTCATCACCTTGTCAGTGATATAGTCCTCGCACAGCAAACCGATGGAGCGAGCCTTCATGCGCAGATTGACGTCCTTGGTCACCAGCACAGTCTTCATGTCAGGGTGTTTCCGCCCTACGTAGTCGGTCACCGCCAGTATCTGATGGTCGGGAATACGTTCAGGGAAGGATTCGTGCACCTTAGTCGATTCCACCAAACCAGCCACCACAAACAGGCGGCCCAGTCCTTCACCCAAAGGAGCACCTTTCGTAAAGAGGTCATCATCGGTAATCAGGTCAAGCTCGCGAACAAATTCACGGGCATTGAAATTAATCTGCTCATTACCTTTCTTGAACTTATCCAGTTCTTCGAGCACCACGATAGGAAGATAAATGTCATTTTCCTGAAAATTCTTCAAGCAGTTATAATCGTGAAGAATCACATTCGTATCAATTACAAAATTTTTCTTTGCTCCCATATCCGTTAGATTTAAATAGTTAATATCTTTGTTGCTTATAAAGATAACAAATTAATGAAGGAATTGACTTTCCTTTGCCGTTAAAGTTTATAAAAGATGGATTATCAGCACACTTTAGAGTACTTATACAACAGTGTCCCCATGTTTCAGCAAGTAGGCAGCAGTGCTTACAAGGAGGGATTGGAGAACACCCTCGCACTGGACGAACACTTCGGACACCCCCACCGCAACTTCCGCACCATACACGTAGCAGGTACCAACGGAAAAGGTTCCTGCTCGCACACCCTGGCAGCCATCCTGCAGGAAGCAGGCTACCGGACAGGACTGTATACTTCGCCCCATCTGGTCGACTTCCGCGAACGTATCCGAGTCAACGGACAACCCGTCCCTGAAGAATACGTCATACGCTTTGTCGAAGAGGAACGCAGTTTTTTCGAACCTCTGTCTCCCTCGTTCTTCGAACTGACTACGGCCATGGCGTTCCGTTATTTTGCCGACCAGAAAGTCGACGTAGCTATCATCGAAGTAGGCCTGGGCGGCCGGTTGGACTGTACCAACATTATCCGCCCCGACTTGTGCATCATTACCAACATCAGTTTCGACCACACCCAGTTCCTTGGCAGCACACTGGCTCAGATAGCCAGCGAAAAGGCAGGAATCATCAAGCAAGACATCCCCGTCGTGATTGGTGAAACCACCCCCGAAACCCGTCCGGTATTCGCAGAGAAAGCACAAGCGGTACAGGCTCCCATCTGTTTCGCCGAAGACCATGTGCCGGAAGAATATTCCGACATGGATTATGAACTGAAAGGACTCTATCAGGAAAAGAACCGGCGGACGTTACTGACAGCCCTGCCACTGCTGAAAAAAGCCGGTTACCACCTCAGCGAACAGGCCATACGCAACGGCTTCGCCCACGTATGCGAACTGACCGGACTGATGGGCCGCTGGCAGAAGCTGCAAGACGCTCCCACCCTGATTTGCGACACTGGACATAACGTTGGCGGCATCACCTACATAGCCGAGCAGCTGAAGCAGCAGACCTACCGGAAGCTGCACATCGTAATGGGTATGGTCAACGACAAGGACATCCGCGGTGTACTGGCACTGCTTCCACGCGATGCCGACTACTACTTCACCAAAGCCAGCGTGAAGCGTGCACTGCCCGAAGCCGAACTGACCCGCCTGGCCAATGCAGCCGGCCTGCAGGGCGAATGCTACCCCGACGTACCGACAGCCGTCCGTGCCGCGCAAGAAAAAAGCCTCCCAGAAGACTTCATCTTCGTAGGAGGCAGTAGCTTTATAGTAGCCGACTTGTTAGCGAGCCGCGATGCACTCAATCTCCACTAACGCATCCTTCGGCAATGCTTTGACAGCTACAGCCGAACGTGCCGGATAATCGCCGCTGAAATAAGTGGCATATACCTTATTCATATCAGCAAACAAAGACATGTCGGCCAGAAATACCGTTGTCTTTACAATGTTTGCCATGCCCAATCCTGCTTCTTCCAGAATGTGCTTCACATTCTCCAAAGACTGGCGGGCTTGGGCTTCCACGCCTTCGGGCATCACGCCGGTAGCCGCATCAATAGGCAACTGACCTGAAACAAAAACCATTCCGTTGGCTTCGATAGCCTG
Organism: Bacteroides ndongoniae; assembly: GCF_900108345.1. Classification (GTDB taxonomy): domain Bacteria; phylum Bacteroidota; class Bacteroidia; order Bacteroidales; family Bacteroidaceae; genus Bacteroides; species Bacteroides ndongoniae. The sequence goes on from NZ_FNVV01000014.1 coordinate 1,184,518, forward strand.
GCTATAGGGGCCGATAGCACCCGGTGCCTTCTGACTGCAAATAACTTTTTTCATATTCAACTAAATTTAGTGATAGTATAATATATAAGATAATCCATTCAACAAGAAAAAACATGCACCCGGCATGCAGTATTCTTTAAAACGGTGCATTTATTATAACAGATACGATAAAAATACACCTATACCTAAACTTAACTTTTATATAGACCTAACTTTAATGTTTATGCAAAGGGAAAGAAATCCCTGACAAAGAAGAGGAGCGTTGACGAAGCGCCCCTCTTCTTTGCATTATAAACAGTGCTTACTTGCAATGCTTGCTAATCAAAGAATCTACATTCGGATCTCCCAATTCTTTTGCCTTGGCAAAACTTTCGCATGCCTCAGCTTTCTGCTTCAGCTGCAGTTGTGCAATACCTTTCAGGCGATAAGCTTCCGCATACTTGGGATCGATCTTCAAAGCCTCATCCAGCACTTTCAACGCTTCTTCATTGCGTCCTACCCGGATATTGATAACGGCCAGCTCGGCACGATAGGTCAGATCTTTCGGATTCAATTCGATAGCCTTTGCCATATCGTCCAAAGCCCGTTGATATTGCTTCGACTTCAAGGCAGCCTGCTCCCTGTAATAATAGAACACATCGTTGACCTGACCATTCATGGCCTTGAAATATTCATCATAATCGAGTAAAGCCTGACGAGGACGGTCTGCATTCATGCGTGCCTGTGCACGTCCCAGCAGATAAGGAGCAGCCGCTTCCGTATAAGGCGGAGTAAAGCGAACCACACAACTGTCCATCAAAGCCAGAATTTCTTCCTGCGGTGCCTGCATCACCTCCTTGATTTTAGCTGTCGTAAAGAATGTCGCAGGCGAAGCCATACTGCTTCGGTTGACCTGCTCGTAAGAAGCGAGCGAAGCTGCATAATCCTGCTTGGCAAACTGGATATCGCCTTGCAACTGGATGTATACAGGAAGCGGATTAAGCTCTACAGCCTTGCTTATTGCTTCCAAAGCCTTATCGTACGACCAGTCTTTATACACCTTCTCGGGGTTTTCGAGCATATAACCGTATATCAGCTTGGCTATGTTATAATACACATCGTCCTTCTTGGAAGCAACCTCCAATGCCTTGTCCAAATCGGCAACCACTTTCTCCATTGTAGCGTCATCTTTCGACTTATACAAAAGGTTGGTAGCTCGGCGCACATAGCCGTCTGCATTTGCCGGATACCGGGCTATAAAATCGTCCAGCAATTCAGCATATTTCTCTGGCGTAACCTGCGAAGATGCCATATAGAGAAATACCAGTGCCTCCTCTTCCGTATCGGGCAATGCCTTCTTAATCTGAATATTGCGTAAAGCCATATCATTAAAAGAAAGTGGATTGATTTTCAGAGCCATCACAAAGCGAGCGTCAACAGCATAACAGATCGTTGCCGTATCCTTGCCAGACGACTGCTGTGCCAGTCCGAAGACTTCTCCCTCTGGCGTCATAACAGGACAGCTTACCATCTTCTCCTTCAGATGCATGTTCAGCGTATAATAATTGTAATTGTCGGCAACCTTGTCTACTCCCTTCACTTTGCCCGAAGTGCAAGAACGGTCCTTCCGCGTGGAATAAGGCAAAAGATAAACATCCGAATCGACAGCCGGAACCGTTGCAGCCATTTGCAAAGCCGGAACTTTCTTCTCGGTAATAGCTACCTTGAATTTGATGACGTCGTACATATCATCGGCTCCCATAATTTCCTCGACGGGCATCTGCTTACCTTCCGAGTTCAATATCAGGGCACGTTCCGCTCCCTTAAATAAAGAGTAGTCCGACAGGGCTACGCCGTCTTCACTGACAAAGAAGCCATTGCCCGTGTTCAGTATTTTGTCATCCTTATCGTAAGTGATCACCGAGAAGACAGCTTTCTTGGCCTTCTCTACCCATTTGGGTGCCTGAGCCATTGTCCACTGGGCCAGCAGGCACAAAACAAACAATACTAAATATTTCTTTTTCATTCGCACTAATTTATTCGTTGTTTCACAGCTTCATAAATCAAAATTCCCGCAGCAACCGAAACATTGAGCGACTCGATGCTGCCAAGCATCGGAATCTTCACCCATTCGTCGCATAAAGCCAGGTTGTCGTACGAAACACCTTTATCTTCCGCTCCCATAATGATGCACATCGGTCCTGTGTAATCGGCCTTCGTATAGTCGTAGTCGCCTTTCTCCGTAGCGGCCACAATGTGGAAGCCACTGTTCTTCAGGTATTGAAGCGTATCTTTCAGGCTTTGTTCCCTGCAGACAGGCAAAGTGTGCAGTGCTCCGGCCGAGGTCTTTATGGCATCGGCATTGACGGTTACACTGTTCCGGGCAGGAATAATCACCGCATCAACGGCTGCACACTCGCAAGTACGTGCAATGGCTCCGAAGTTGCGCACATCCGTAATGCCGTCGAGCATGACAAAAAGCGGATTCTTCCCTTGCTCAAACAGAAAAGGTACCAGGTCTTCTGTCCGCTGATAGGTTACTGCCGACATAAAAGCAACCACACCCTGATGGTTCTTGCGGGTAATCCGGTTAATACGTTCTACCGGCACGCGCTGCACCGGTATGAGGGTTCCCTTCAAAGCAGCAAACAACTCCTTTGACAAGTCGCTCTGGATATCTTTCTTCACCAGAATCCGGTCGATGTCCTTACCTGCCTGAATAGCTTCTATCACGGCGCGTACGCCAAAAATCATTTCATTCTTATCAATCATATCGACTTTTATGCTTTGCCCAACAGTGCCCGTGCATTGTTCAGCGCAGCTTCAGTCAGCGTAGCACCGCTCAGCATGTGAGCCAGTTCTTCTACCCTTTCCTCGTCTGTCAACCGACGGATGTGGCTGTTGGTTTCGTTTTCGTTATCTTCTTTGTATACTTTGTAATGAACGCGTCCGCGAGCGGCAATCTGCGGCAAGTGGGTAATGCTGATAACCTGACGGTTACTGTCACCCATTTCCTGCATGATGTCGGCCATACGGTCGGCAATTTCGCCCGACACTCCGGTGTCTATTTCGTCGAACACGATGGTCGGCAACTTGACGGCTCCGGCAATCATGGCCTTCAACGACAGCATGACACGGGCTATTTCACCTCCCGAAGCTACCGAAGAAATACTCTGCAGAGTTCCATTCTTGTTGGCCGAGAACAGAAAGCTCACTGTATCGGCTCCGTGTACTCCCGGCTCTTTACGGGCACCTACTTCCACCTGAAAACGCACGTTGGGCATACCCAACGGCACCAAGCGAGATGCCATTTGCTTTTCGACCTCGCGGGCTGCCGCCACACGCGACTCTGTCAACACAGCTGCCTGTTGCTTTACCTTATTATATAGGTCGGCACACTGTTGCTTCAAATCCTCAATCTGATCATCAGACGAAGTAATGGCCGACAAACGCGAAGCGTATTCTTCCTGCAAGGTCAGCAGTTCGTCCACCGTAGAGACACGATGCTTCTGCTGAAGCGTATATATCAGATTCAGCCGCGCATTCACCTCGTCCAGACGGGCGGGATTGAACTCTACTTCTTCTTCCCGTCCTGCCACTTCCTGTGCAATGTCTTTCAGCTCGATGTAAGAGCTTTCCAGACGTTCGGAGAGTTCCTCGGCCGCAGGATAGACTTTACGCATGGACTGCATGGTGCTCAAGCAATCGTTCAGCAAGGGAAGCAATCCGCCTTCATCGGCCGACAGGCCTTGACCTACCCGATACAAACCCGCCTTGATGTCTTCGGCATGGCTCAGCAACTCGGCTTCCTGCTCCAATTCTTCCTGCTCGCCAGCTGTCAAATTAGCTTCTTCCAACTGCTCCAGTTGGAAGCGTACAAAGTCTTCGTCAGCCTTATCACGTTCGGCACGGGCTATCAACTCTTCCAACTGCTGTTGCGCCTTCTTCCAGCTGCCGTAGCAATCGGCATACACGGACAAGGCGCCGTCGTTGTGAGCCAGAATGTCGAGTACATTCAACTGGAAGCCCTCTTTGTTGAGCAACAGGTTCTGGTGTTGCGAGTGCACATCAATCAGCATCTCGCCCAGTTCTTTCATCTGTGCCAGCGAAGCGGGAGTATCGTTGATAAAAGCACGGCTCTTGCCCGAAGCATATACCTCGCGCCGCAGGATGCACTCGTCCTCATATTCCAAGTCGTTGGCCTCGAAAAATGGTTGCATGCCATAAGCGGCTATTTCGAAACGGGCTTCGATGATACACTTCGAAGCTCCCCGGCGTATAGCCTTTACGTCGGCACGCTGCCCCAGCAACAGGCCGATGGCTCCCAGAATAATAGACTTTCCGGCACCCGTTTCGCCCGTAATCACCGAAAAGCCGTTCTCCAGCCGGATATCGAGCTGCTCGATCAGCGCATAATTTTGTATGTAAAGTGAGCGCAACATAATTCTGACTGATTACGATTGTACATCCCGTTTCAACACTGCCGCCAGATGATCGACGATGTCGGCTGCGACCTCCGCTTTCGACTTCAGCGGATAATCGGTCTTTCCGTTACGGTCGATAATGCTGACTTTGTTGGTATCGTAACGGAATCCGGCTCCCTTGTCGTTCAGGGAATTAAGCACAATGAAGTCCAGATTCTTCCGCTGCAGCTTGTCTTCGGCATTGTGCTGCTCGTCGTTGGTCTCAAGCGCAAAGCCCACCAATACCTTGTCGGGGAATTGCTCTTTCTTCATCAGCCCCAAGGCTGCGGCAATGTCCTGAGTAGGCTTCAGCGACAGCGTCATGTCTCCCGTCTTTTCGCGCTTGATCTTGTGATCTGCCACTTGCTCGGGCGTATAGTCGGCCACAGCAGCCGACAGGATAACCGCATCGGCCTGCGGAAAATGTTTGCAAGTTTCTTCGTACATCTGCCCGGCACTCTCTACATTGCAGCGCTGCACGGGGAAATAGGTGTTCCGCTGTACAGGGCCTGCCACAAGTATCACCTTCGCACCGCGCGCCGCACATTCGTCGGCCAGCGCAAAGCCCATCTTGCCCGACGAGTAATTCCCAATGAAGCGCACCGGATCTATCTTTTCGTACGTTGGTCCGGCTGTTATCAGAATGGTTTTACCTGTCAGGTCGCCTTCCTTGGCTGCGAAGTATTCTTCCAGATGGCGGATAATGTTTTCCGGTTCTTCCATCCGGCCTTTGCCTACCAGGTGGCTGGCCAGCTCGCCGGTTCCCGGCTCTATGATGTGATTTCCGTACGAACGGAGTATCTCCAGATTCTTCTGGGTAGAAGGATGGGCATACATGTCCAAGTCCATTGCCGGAGCCACAAACACCGGCGCCTTGGCCGAGAGGTAAGTGGTGACCAGCATGTTGTCGGCCACTCCGTTAGCCATCTTGCCAATGGTCGAGGCTGTAGCGGGAGCTATCAGCATGGCGTCGGCCCACAAGCCCAGGTCGACGTGGCTGTTCCACGTGCCGTCGCGCTGGGCAAAAAACTCGCTGATAACGGGTTTGCTGGTCAGGGCCGACAAGGTGATGGGAGTAATAAATTCCTTGCCCGCTGGGGTGATGACCACCTGCACCTCAGCCCCTTTCTTTATCAGTCCGCGGATGATGAGACAAGCCTTATAGGCGGCAATGCTGCCCGTAATGCCCAATACGATTTTCTTCCCTTTCAGTATATTTGCCATAATTACTTCTGAGTCATTTCACGCAGACGAATCTTTGTCAGCATGGCTTTTGTATTCAACGTAAAGTCACTGTTCAGCATCCAGCCGTAATATCCCGGATCGCGCTTCAACACTTCGGATACGGACATGCCTTTGTACTTGCCGAAGTTAAAGACTTCCACTCCGTTGTCGTCGTACACCATACGGCCTGCAAAGTCGACATTGCGGTTGAAACTGGAGAAGTCGGCCAGAAAAGCGATATCGTTCTGCAACTCCGGATAACGGTCGAGCTGCGACATCAACACTTCGTAAGTAGCACGTGTATCGGCTTCGGCTGTATGAGCATCTTCCAGATTCTTGCCACAATAGAATTTGTAAGCAGCCGACAAGGTGCGTTGCTCCATCTTATGGAAGATAACCTGCACGTCGACAAACTTCCGGCGGCTCATGTCGATATCCACATTGGCACGGAGGAATTCTTCGGCCAGCACGGGGATGTCGAAACGATTGGAATTGAAGCCGGCCAGGTCGCATCCTTCGATGTCGTTGGCTATGCTGCGTGCCACTTCCTTGAAAGTGGGACAATCGGCCACGTCGGCATCGTATATGCCATGCACAGCCGAGGCTTCGGCCGGGATGTGCATTTCGGGATTGATACGCATGGTTTTGGCTTCTTCGTTGCCATTGGGATATACTTTCAGATAGCAGATTTCTACAATCCGGTCTGTATTGATATTGGTTCCGGTCGTCTCCAGATCGAAGAAGACAATCGGGTTCTTTAAATTCAGTTTCATTCTATGATTTGTTTAGTGCCCGACAAGGAAACGAGTCGGCAGATTGCCAAGCAGAAGAAAGCTACCGCTCCACACCGCTTGCCAAGCTGCCAACTCGTCCGCTAAGTCAAGTATTCATTTATATATCAGTCGTTCAGCATCATCGGCATCAGCAGCATCAGCAGGTCTTCATTCTCTTCCTGCTCGGCAGGGATAATGACTCCTGCACGCGAAGGATCGGCCAGTTCGATGACTACCTCTTCGGCAGAGATGTTGTTCAGAATGTCGATAAGGAAAGTCGACTTGAAGCCGATGCTCATCGGATTGCCCACATACTGGCACGTCAGGCTTTCTTCGGCCGAAGTGGAGAAGTCGATGTCCTGAGCGGAAATCACAATCAGATTCTCCTGCATGCGCAGCTTGATAAGGCTGCTTGCCTGAGAAGAGAAGATGGATACACGGCGCAAGGCTCCGAGCAGCTGCATGCGGTCGACCGTCACTTTATACGGGTTGTTCTGCGGAATAACGGAGTTGTAGTTCGGATAACGGCCTTCGATCAGACGGCACACCATGCGATAGTTTTCGAGTGTGAACACTGCATTGCGTTCGTCAAACTCGACTACCACTGTGCCCTGCTCCTTCGGCAGCAGGTTCTTCAGCAGCGAAGCCGGTTTCTTGGGCAGGATGAAAGCGGCACGTTCGTTACCCTTGGCAGCCAGTGTCTTGCAGCGTACCAGCTTATGGCCGTCGGAAGCCACCATCGTAATATCTTCGGTCGTAATATCGAAATAGATACCGTTCATCACAGGGCGAAGTTCGTCGTCGGCAGTAGCAAACACTGCACGGTTGATGCCTCCCAGCAGAATGGAAGCCTCCATTTCTACACGGACTGCGTTCTCGCCCAGCATGGCCGACTGCGGAAACTCGTCAGCATTCTGTCCCATGAGGCTGTATTTACCATTCTGATACTGCACGGTGATTTCCAACGTGTTCATGTCCACATCAAATGTCAAAGGCTGTTCGGGGATCTCCTTCAAGGCATCCAGCAAAGTCTTGGCTGTGACGGCAAAACGTCCGTCCGCATCGCTTTCGTTCACCTCAACCGTTGTGACCATCGTGGTTTCACTATCGGATGCTGTTACCGACAAAGTCCCATCTTGCAGTTCAAAAAGGAAGCAATCCAGAATGGGCAATGCATTTTTCGAATTAATCACGCGACTGACAGCCTGCAAATGACTGGAGAGTGCAGTACTTGAGACGATAAATTTCATATGTTTCGTATATTTAAGTTTTTATAATCCTGTATTGTACAACCACAGGGAGGAGCACACTCCACCCTATTTAACTGACGGACAAAGTTAAAAAAAGAATTCCCTATGACAAAAAATACGGAAAGAAAAAAAAGCATTTGCCGTTTCCAACCGTTCCCACTTGTGGAAACTGGAGTTCCCCAGTTAGGAAACTGCCGTTCCCTCAAAAGGGAATCGGCGTTCCCTAGTAAGGGAACGGACACACATACTTGTGGCATGGCAAAAGCCATCGAACAGCAGCCGTACAGCAACCACCTCCGGCATTGCCACCGGCACACTTCGAAAAGTAAAATCAAAAAAACAGAATTTATTCGTCGGATATTCCTAAAAAATTGTAACTTCGCCGCATCATTAAAACAAAGAGAACAATGGAATTTACAGGAAAAATCATCGCTATACTCCCTGCAAGAAGCGGAGTTTCAAAGACCGGCAATGAATGGAAAGTACAGGAATACGTGATTGAAGACCACGGTCAATATCCCCGTAAAATGTGTTTCGACATTTTTGGAGCCGACAAAATAGAACAGTTCAACATCCAGATGGGTGAAGAGCTGACCGTATCGTTCGACATCGACGCACGCCAATGGCAAGACCGCTGGTTCAACAGTATCCGCGCCTGGAAAGTAGAACGCGTAAGCGCAGCTGCCACTGCAGCCCCTGCCGCTGCCGGAGCTCCCGTTCCGCCGCCCGCTCCTACTGCTACACCCGAATTTACTGTAGGCGACGCCAACGACGACCTGCCGTTCTGACAAATGCAGGCAACGACAGTAAAATACGTCGACAGCTGAAAAACAACCGTAATCAAATATAAAAGGGGATGTGCAAACACCGCACATCCCCTTTTACTATTCCTACAGAGGCAGAACAAGCCGGGTACGACTCATCCGCCCTTATACAACAAGACCACATTGGGATAAACCACGCCATCCGTACACGTAAACTGTATGGACAGAATGAAGTGACGGAAGAAATCGGAATGCCGGAAAAAGAAATTGGGCACCAGGCGGACAGATGTTTCTTCCTGCGACATAATCTCCTCCATATCGGCCATCATAAGAAAGTTGTAAACCGGAGCAAGTCCTTCCACACTTGCCTCGTACAGGGGTATTCCCTCCAGCAAGTCGTTCTCCTCCATCGCACAGATATAAGCGGAAAGGCTGCGGGCATCCGGAGCCAGAAGCAGCGAGCCTTTATAGAAACAGGCATACGTATGCAGAGCCGCCCCGGCAATGCCGGCCAAGCGAGCAAGCAAGGTGTTACGGGGCAATACATATTGCCGATACGGACGCGCCTGAGGATAAAGCTTGTACTGAGGCGACCTCCATTGGAAAGGAGGAGCGTCTTTCTCGCGCGGAGTGGCATACAACAACGATTGCAGTTTCCGCTCGGCATGAAGCACATCTACAATCGGCACCCTCATTACGGCGCAAGGACGCGTATCGACAGTATCTTTCGGATGGAACAGACAGGAAAGTATGCGGCCACCGCCGTATTCGTTCAGGAAACCAATCCATTCTTCATCACGCGCCTTGATGTAATCCGAATATCCGCTTCCGGCGTATTGCTGCGACTGAACAAAGTTCCACACCTCTTGCCCGTCCGAGACGGACCAGAAATCATAAAAGAAAGTAGTTCCGGGAAGCAGCTGCCCGGGGAACAGTTCAATAGGCCTCTGCTTGCGCAATGCGTTGACAAAGGTCAGTGTCGAGTCAGCCCCATGACTCAGTCCCGAACAATAAACAGCATCGTCTTTCAGTTTCAGGTCAAATTCTCCCCATCCGCCCAGCTGGGCAGCAGTACGGACAGTATCGGCATCTCCACCCATATCAATGGATTTCATGCGTACGTAAAGTGTGGCGGAAACATTGGCCCGTTTACCCAAATGCATCGACCGGAAAGACGGAAGCTCCATCAGCGAACTCTTGTCAGCAACAGCATCGATAACCTGCTCTATCAGCCGCTTCTGAAAACTGACCACCAGATAATCGGAAGTAAAATAAGCCGCCAGAAAACGCCCGCCCGACATCGGATAGATGGAAATGCTTCTGCCCCGATAATCGGTCTGCTTTGCCGGAAAATGGCTGGAAGTATATTTCTGAATGAATGCCTCTACCAGCTTCGAGTCACCGGCACCCAGGCTGCAATACAGCACCTGATTCAATTTATTGTCGGGCTCGTGAAAGCTTATCAGCATCCGGTTCATCTGGACACTCAGCCCATGAGGCGTATCATCGACAAACGTCTGGAGGTATTTTTTCAGATAAGTAAAAAGGTCGGAAACGTATAAAAAATGCCCCTCTTCGCTACACTGCAATCCGTTGACATCCTGCACAAGTTCTGCCATTCTGTCCGTCTGAAGCACAGCTATCGCATCCTGCGGAACTAATGTGTGAAGATCGAAGTCTTTCTGCCGTTCGACAGTATCCAGCCACAAAAAGGAATACACACCAAAACCTGTGCATACCAGCACTACGGACACTATCACAATTATTCGTATGAGCAGGCGGAACTTCATGGCACACATTCATCTTGTTTTGGCAAAAATAAAAAAAACAACTAACAAAACAAAATAAATGTTGCAAAAGTTTATAAGTCTACTTCCAATCCGTCATAGGCAAAATGTATGTGTGGGGGCAGCTGTTCGCTTATCACACGATGCAAGCCGGCATGATGGCTCATATGAATAAAATAGGTTTCGCGCGCCCCGATACGTTCGGCAGCAGCCAGCGCTTCCGAAATTGTCTGGTGCGTAGGGTGCGGTTGCGGACGCAGCGCATTGATAACCAATACTTCTACGCCTTTCAGTTGCTCGTATGATTCGTCCGGCATGGCAGACATATCGGTGATGTACCCTAAACGTCCTCCAATGCGATAACCCAGGATGGGCAATTTTCCATGCATAACCCGCACCGGCAAGACCTCTGTCGTATGAACATAAAACGGTTTTCCGGCTTCCACCTGCTTCAGATAAATACGCGGAATTCCAGGATATTTTTTATCGACAAAGCAATATGGCATACGTGCGCAAAGATGCTCGACGATATAGCCGTCCGTATAAACAGGAATTTCACCGAAGCGGCAGAACGGGCGCAAGTCATCAAGCCCTCCTACATGGTCGTAATGCTCGTGTGTTATCAGCACCGCATCTATCCTTTCAAAAGGAGATACCCGAAGCATCTGTTCCCTGAAATCAGGCCCACAATCAATCAGAATCACCGCATCATCGGTATGTATCAGAGACGACGCACGCAAACGGTTGTCTCTAGGATCTGTCGAAGTACAAACCGGGCATGTACACCCTACTTCAGGAACTCCCGTCGAAGTTCCACTGCCTAATATCCTTAATTTCACTTCAATACCTTTTAATCAGTTAATCACTTTAACCTATCCGAGCCTATCCGAAACAGTTCAAATCATATTCACCTCCGGATGTATTTCCACGCCAAACTTCTCGCGTACCGCAGCTCGTACTGCATCCGACAAAGCTACAATGTCCGCACCGGTAGCTCCGCCACAGTTGACCAGTACCAGCGCCTGCTTATCGTGCACAGCCGCATTCCCCAAGCTTTTACCTTTCCAACCGCACTGTTCAATCATCCAGCCAGCCGGAATCTTCACATGCGTAGCATCCACCTGATAGGATGGCATGGAAGGATATTCCTGCAACAACGTTTCATATTTTGCACGCGGAACAATCGGATTCATGAAAAAGCTTCCTGCGTTTCCAAGCACTTTCGGATCGGGCAGTTTACTTTCGCGAATGCTCACAATCACCTGTCTGACCGTTGCCAGATCAATTTGGGGATATTTCTCCAGCTCCTGACGAATCGTGCCATAGTTCAACGTGTATTGTTCAGCCTTATTCAAAGCAAAAGTTACATGAGTCACAAAGAAAGATTTCATGTCAGGTCTCTTAAACACACTGTTCCGATAGGCATAACCACACTCTTCAACGCCGAAAACTCGCTTGTCTCCGTGCACATCCACCGTTTCCACACAGCTTATCAGATCTTTCACTTCGACGCCATAGGCACCAATATTCTGTACGGCGCTGGCTCCTACCTCACCGGGTATCAGGGAAAGATTTTCGGCACCATAATATCCGTGCTCTACGCAATAAGCAACAAAATCATCCCAAATGACACCTGCACCTACACGCAACCATACTTTTTCGGCATCCTGATTCACCATTTCAATCGATTTGATAGCCGAATGTAATACAGTTCCTTCAAAATCGCCTAAAAACAACAAATTACTGCCGCTCCCGACATGCAAATAAGGAGAGGAAATCTGTCCCTCTGCAATCAAGGCCTTCAATTCTTCCACCGAGGCATATTCAAGCCACCTTCCAGCTTTGACATCAAGACCAAATGTATTAGGTATGTTTCTCCCTTTTTCGAAAATCATATTCCAAAAGCTTAAATACTTGTATCTTCGTACTTATACAATTCCCATTCGCCCTTCTTCTTCCGAAAATAAAACACATTGGAGTAACCATTTCCAATTCCGTTCACCTTGAGAATTTTCGAATCGGACAAATCCTCATTCTTCTGTCCGTAATTGATGTTAGACAACTGATCCGTCGGCAAGGTAGGCCGAAAAGCAAACCACTGATCTACAGATAATGTTGTTTCCAATATTGAGAATTCGTCGTCCGGATCGATTGTTACAAATCTCAACGGATTACAAATATGCGTCCTCTGATACAAACTATCGGAAGCAAAATGCGCATAAAAATCTACAAAGTTCTGATTTGCATCTTTCTCCATATGCCGCAAATTAATGGCTTCGAGCATCCACATACCTTTTTTACGCTCAAAATAGTATTTCTTCACCATATGTGTCTGCAAGAAAATCCACTCAACTTGCACAGAGGTCAAAGTCGTATCCCCAATCAAGTCCATATCTTCTTCGTTATCGAAAAGCATGGTGTAATAACTTTGACGAGTGAACAAATAATCATGCTTCCACTCTTCCTTTTGGATACGCAAAGGGGTATCAACGTTATAATAAGGCAGGGGGAAAACTGTTCTTTGCCGTTGCAAAGCCTCATCGGAAGCATAATTAAAAATAAAATCATCAAATAGCTCATCTGCCTCCATCGGTTTAGGAGTCTCTGCTTCTGCTATTTGATTCAAGGAATCAGCTTCGCTACCCTGATGCGAAGCTGAATCCACTAAATCTGTTATAGAGGTAAAAGGGTCTATCTTAACTTTCTTATTCCCACAAGAACAACAAACAGCCAAGATGAAGAACCCTAAAAATATTTTTTTCATCTTTTACGGACCTCAAGGTCACTTTTTAAATTTAGCTCTCAGTTTTTCAAGCATATCAACAGTCATTGACTCAAGATCATATTGAGGCTTCCAGTCCCATTCTTCACGGGCACAAGAATCATCCAACGAATCGGGCCAGCTATCTGCAATAGCTTGTTTCAGCGGATCAACCTTATATTCCATTTCAAAATCGGGAACATGCTTTTTGATTGCCGCATAAATAATTTCGGGAGAAAAACTCATGGAAGCAACATTAAACGCATTGCGATGTTTCAATCGGGCAGGGTCAGCTTCCATCAACGAAATAGCAGCATTCAATGCATCGGGCATGTACATCATATCCATATATGTACCCTCCTTAATCGGACAAATAAACTTTTCACCCTTCACTGCAGAATAGTAGATATCAACTGCATAATCGGTTGTTCCACCACCCGGAGGAGTCACATTGGAAATGATACCTGGGAAACGAACAGCACGGGTATCTACGCCATATTTCGTGTAATAATAATCACTCAACAGCTCTGTAGTTACTTTCGTAACGCCATACATCGTACGAGGACGCTGAATGGTATCCTGAGGAGTTTTAACATGAGGAGTAGATTCTCCAAACGAACCAATAGAACTTGGAGTAAACACAGCACATCCATACTCGCGTGCAACTTCCAAGACATTCCATAACCCGTCAATGCCGACCTTCCAAGCCATAGCCGGACGACTTTCTGCAACAACAGACAACAATGCAGCCAAGTTGTAAATCGTATCAATCTTAAATTGACGTGCTACCACCTCAATGGATTGACGATCGGTTACGTCAGCTATAGCCGAAGGGCCTGACGCCTTTAACTCTCCTTGTGGCATAGCACTTGGGATATATCCGGCCACAACATGGTCATCACCATAACGTTTACGCAACTCTAATGTGAGCTCAGAACCGATCTGCCCGGTAGCTCCAATTACCAAAATATTCTTCATACGACTTATTTATTAAGGTGTTGTTAGTATCGGGAGGCAAATATACGCACTTTTTTTTCATTTTTCTATCAACTTGCTATTGTTTATTTAGAGAAAAATGATGTTCTTTGTAGAGAATGTAACAAAAGAACATATCACCTTAAAAGATAAAATTATGTACGGTAAAATGCAAGATTATCTCAGCAAGACACTTGCCGAGATTAAAGAAGCCGGACTCTACAAAGAAGAACGGCTCATCGAAAGCCCACAACAGGCTGCCATCACAGTAAAAGGGAAAGAAGTTCTGAACTTCTGCGCCAACAATTACCTCGGATTGTCCAACAATCCTCGCCTGATTGCCGCAGCTCAGCAGATGATGGATCGCCGCGGATACGGTATGTCGTCTGTACGCTTCATCTGTGGAACACAAGATATTCATAAAGAACTGGAAGCCGCCATTTCCGATTACTTCCACACCGAAGACACAATCCTGTATGCCGCCTGCTTCGATGCCAACGGCGGTGTCTTCGAGCCACTCTTTACCGAAGAAGATGCCATCATCTCCGATTCATTAAACCACGCTTCCATCATCGACGGTGTGCGCCTGTGCAAAGCTAAACGCTACCGTTATGCCAACGCCAACATGGAAGAACTGGAGAAGTGCCTGCAAGAAGCTCAAGCTCAACGTTTCCGCATCGTAGTTACCGACGGAGTATTCTCAATGGATGGCAATGTCGCTCCAATGGATAAGATCTGTGATCTTGCCGAGAAATACGATGCTCTTGTTATGGTCGACGAATCTCACTCAGCCGGAGTAGTAGGAGCAACCGGACATGGTGTCAGCGAATTGTACAACACTTATGGCCGGGTAGATATTTATACCGGAACATTAGGAAAAGCGTTTGGCGGTGCTATGGGTGGCTTTACTACCGGACGCAAAGAAATCATCGACTTGCTTCGTCAGCGTAGTCGTCCTTACCTGTTCTCTAATTCTGTAGCTCCTGCCGTAATCGGTGCCAGTCTGGAAGTTTTCAAAATGCTGAAAGAGAGCAACGCATTGCATGATAAGCTGGTAGAAAATGTCAATTACTTCAGAGACAAAATGACCGCTGCCGGATTCGACATCAAGCCGACTCAAAGTGCAATCTGTGCCGTAATGCTCTATGATGCCAAGTTATCGCAAATCTATGCAGCACGCATGCAAGAAGAAGGTATCTATGTAACAGGTTTCTATTATCCCGTAGTGCCTAAAGGCCAGGCTCGTATTCGTGTACAGATTTCTGCAGGTCACGAAAAAGAACATTTGGACAAATGCATCGAGGCATTCATAAAAGTAGGAAAAGAACTTAATGTACTGAAATAATATTCAGCGTCCATAAGTAAAACAAAGAAGCGGTAAAGATTGCCCAATAAATCAGCAACTTTACCGCTTCTATTATATTTGTGTATACAATCGCTTACTTGCGTTCTCCCAGCTTAGAGTCGATGAAGAAAATACCAGCAGCACCAGCCTTCTTTATCATATCCACCACACCAGCAGCTGTAGCCTCTTCCTCAACTTGCTCGCGTACAAATCCCCACAAGAAGTCCTGAGAAGCCTTGTCTTTTTCGGCCGCAGCAACATCAACAAGTGCATCAATCATCTTTGATACACGGCATTCGTGTTCATAAACCTGCTCGAAGACTTCCAATGGAGTACCAAAATCATTCGGAACAACATCAATCTTGTCCAACGCAGCCTTTCCACCACGCTTAATAATATAAGAAGCCAGTTCACATGCATGTGAGTGCTCTTCAAATGATTGTTTTTTCAGCCAAGAAGCCATTCCACAATAGCCTTCCTTTTCCATATAGAAAGACATTGCTAAATACAGGTTAGAAGACCACATTTCAGCAGTAATCTGCTCATTGATTGCGTTTTGTAATTTTTCTGTTATCATAATTATGAGTTATTTAAAAGTTTATATTTGTAATGATTACAAATATAACAACAACACAGTAAAATTGTTCTTCCAATAACATTTTTTATACAAAAAAACTATATTCATCAGAAGTATAGCTTTGCGGCAATTCACGGCAATTGTAACTGGAAGCCATAATTTCCCCGTAAGCACCAGCCGAACGTAGAGCAATCAGATCGCCGCGCCTTACCTTATTTAAATCAATGGCCTTACCAAACACATCCGAAGATTCACAAATAGGTCCAACTACGTCATAAGTTTCAGGAGCCTCATCAGAAGTTATATTTTCAATCTTATGATATGCCTGATAAAGAGCAGGACGAATAAGATCGGTCATACCGGCATCCAGAATGGCAAACTGTTTATTAGTACCCTGTTTTACATATAATACTTTTGATATCAGCGAACCACACTGCGCAACGACTGAGCGGCCTAATTCGAAATGCAAAGTCTGATAAGAACGCAACTTCAGGCAATTATCATAAGTTTCAAAATAACTTTTGAAATCGGGAACAGCCTGACGGTTCGGATGTGCATAATCAATGCCTAGTCCTCCCCCAACATTTACATATTCAATACGAATGTGCCGCGCCTCCAGCTTATCCTGCAACTCATTTACACGATTACAAAGTGCAGCAAAGTCACCCATATCCAAAATTTGTGAACCAATATGAAAATGCAAACCAATAAACTTCACGTTTTTCAAATCTTGCGCCAAGTCTATTACACGGTCCATATCAGCCATATTAATACCAAACTTGTTCTCTGCCAGCCCAGTCGTGATATTGGCATGTGTATGAGCACCTACATCAGGATTAATCCGGAAAGCAACATTAGCCACTTTTCCTTTTGCCGCAGCCAGTTCATTAATAATCTCTAATTCAGGAATAGATTCCACATTAAAACAAAATATGTTATAATCCAATCCCAGATTGATTTCCCAATCTGCCTTACCTACACCAGCATAAACAATCTTATCAGCAGGGAAACCAGCCTTAATAGCTGCACGTATTTCACCCCCACTCACACAATCAGCTCCCAATCCACTCTCACGAATGATAGTCAGCAACTTTGGATTTGCATTGGCTTTTACAGCATAATGAACAAAATAATTATCATACTTTGCTAATTCTCGGCGAATACAGTCCAACGTATCACGCAGGATCTTCGTATCATAATAATAAAATGGAGTCCGCAATTCGCGAAACTTGTCAACAGGAAATACACCTTTCATAAATCAAAACTTTGTTCAGTTAAATATAAAAAACGCGAATCATATAAACCGCACAGTATGTTCTAAACAAAAACATTCCCCGTACAGTTCATATAATGCGCGTTTCATATCAAATGGTTATACCAGATTTTTATTCGTTGAACAACATATCGCTGAGCGATTGCAACGCTTGCTTCTTATCACACTCACGAATAAGGAAAGAAATATTATAATTACTTCCTCCAAAAGAAATCATACGGACAGGGATATCACGCATAGCGTCAAGAGCCTTTGCTTCAAAGCCCACATTCTCCCATTCCAAATCGCCTACAACGCAGATAATACACATATCCTTGTCTACAGTGACCGTACCATATTTCTTCAGATCATCCAAAATCTCATTCAGATGTTTCGTATTGTCAATAGATACAGAAACTCCGACTTCAGAAGTACAGATCATATCGATAGAAGTCTGATAGCTTTCAAAAATCTCAAATACCTTACGCAAGAAACCATAAGCCAGCAACATACGGCTTGACTTAATTTTGATTGCCGTGATATTATCCTTGGCTGCAACAGCCTTAATCTTACCTTTCTCAGTATCATTGGAAATCAAAGTACCAGGAGCTGTAGGATCCATAGTGTTCAGCAAACGCACCGGAATATTGGCATACTTGGCAGGCTGAATGCAAGTAGGATGCAATATCTTAGCACCGAAGTAAGCCAACTCTGCAGCTTCTTCAAAATGCAAATGACGCACCGGTGAAGTCTTGTCTACAATACGCGGATCATTGTTGTGCATTCCGTCAATATCTGTCCAGATCTGTATTTCATCTGCATTGACAGCTGCACCGATCAACGAAGCTGTATAGTCACTTCCTCCTCGCTGCAAATTATCAATCTCGCCATATGCATTGCGGCAGATGAAGCCTTGCGTAATATAAATCTCTGCATCAGGATACAACTCCAGCTGCATCTGCAATTTCTCCTTTATATAAACAGGATCGGGTTCCGCATTTTTGTCCGTACGCATAAACTCCAAAGCCGGAAGCAAAACAGACTTCACTCCGCATTCCTGAAGGTAGTAATTCATCATGGATGTAGAAATCAGTTCCCCCTGTGCCAAAACTACTTTTTCCTCGAATAAAGTAAAAAGATCCTTTGTATAAGAACGGATATAATCAAAATGAGATTTGATT
The DNA here is from genome assembly GCF_900108345.1 of Bacteroides ndongoniae. Lineage (GTDB taxonomy): Bacteria > Bacteroidota > Bacteroidia > Bacteroidales > Bacteroidaceae > Bacteroides > Bacteroides ndongoniae. Next base: position 1,202,849 of record NZ_FNVV01000014.1, read on the forward strand.
AGTTCCAAGCCTTTTTGCTTATACTCAGAAGTAGCATAAAGTTCATCAATGTGCTGGCGATATTTCGACTCCAGTCTATTGATAATCTCATTAGCACCCTCCGGATTCTTTTTATACAGATAATCCGAAATTTCCACTAATGTGTTTGTGGTACCCGACATGGCTGAAAGGACCACAATCTTACGTTCACCATCGGTAATCAATTTGGCCACTTCTTTCATCCGTTGAGCCGAGCCTACTGAAGTACCTCCAAACTTTAATACTTTCATTTTCGTTCTTAATATTTATTAGTTTATTGTTACAAGTCGCAAGGCAAACACCTACAACTTCTTATTTTACATATTTATTCTTTTTCTGTCACTTCCTGAATACGATGATCGGAACAGCGGTATATTCTTCCTGCAAATTCACGCAACAGCTGCAAGTTGTGCGTCGTCATAACAACCAATGCTCCCTGTTCACTCAAACCATGCAACAGGTTCACAATAGCATGTCCGGTCTCCACATCCAGATTTCCGGTTGGCTCATCGGCCAAGATAATTTCCGGAGAATTCAGAACCGCGCGCGCTATCACAATGCGCTGCTGTTCACCGCCAGATAATTCATTCGGGAATTTATATCCTTTGTTTCCCATTCCTACCAGTTCCAGAACCTCAGCTATACGTTCCTTAATCTCAGCCTTGTTCTTCCAACCGGTGGCACGAAGCACAAACTCCAGATTATCATTTACGGTACGGTCAATGAGCAGCTGGAAGTCCTGAAACACAATGCCCAGTTTCCGACGTAACTGCGGGATATGTTTCCGCTTTATGTGCCTCATATCATACCCCAACACTTCCGCTTCACCGGCAGCAATATCCAGCTCACCATAAAATGTCTTCAGCAAACTGGTCTTTCCCGAGCCTACCTTTCCTATCAGGAAAATAAATTCTCCCCTTCGGAACTGCAAATTTACATCATTCAGTATGCTCAGTTCTTGCTGACGTATTTCTACATTTTCATATTTTATCAAGACATCCTCCATATGTACTGCAAGTCATCAGCCTATGCCGGTTTCTCCTATCAATGTTTTTTCCACGTCGAACTGTGACGTTCCTGCAATTCGCGTGCCAGGTCTTCAATGCGGTATCCCTTCGACGTCAACAGTACAATCAGGTGATACAACAAATCAGCTCCTTCGTAAATCAGTCTCTCGTCTGTTCCGTTACAGGCTTCAATCACCGTTTCAACAGCTTCCTCGCCTACCTTTTGTGCCATTTTATTCACTCCAGAACGAAACAGGCTGGTCGTATACGAACCCTCAGGCATTTCTTCGTGACGTTTGTCTATAAAATCCTGCAATAACTTCAGAAACATGACAGGCTCTTCATTTTTCTCACCCCAGCAAGTATCTGTTCCAAGATGACACACCGGTCCTACCGGATGAACCTGAATCAACAATGTATCTTTATCGCAATCTTCCTTCATAGAAACTACATTCAGGAAATTGCCACTTTCTTCACCTTTTGTCCACAAACGGTTCTTTGTCCGGCTGAAAAAGGTCACTTTTCCGGTCTCCACCGTTTTATCATAAGCTTCTTTGTTCATAAAGCCCAACATCAGGACTTTAGCAGTATCTGCATCCTGTATAATAGCTGGAACAAGTCCATTCATCTTATCAAAATCCATTTCCATTCAAAAATTAGTTATTTTACAGATCAACTTAACGTCTCATTGCAATACCTTGGGCACAAAGATACGATTTTAATTCGGGAATTTTTATTTCTCCGAAATGAAAAACACTGGCAGCCAACGCAGCGTCGGCTTTTCCCTGCATAAAAACGTCTCTGAAATGCTCTTTTTTCCCTGCTCCACCAGATGCAATAACCGGTATGGACAAAGTTTCCGACATCGCCGAAAGCGCCTCATTGGCATACCCGTTTTTCACACCATCGTGATCCATACTGGTAAACAAGACTTCTCCTGCTCCCCGTTCCTGAGCTTCTTTCACCCAAGCAAACAGTTCTTTGTCAGTTTCCACCCGTCCACCATTAAGATAACACCACCATCCTTTATCCGACAGTTTGGCGTCAACAGCCAGCACACACACCTGCGAACCGAAATGCTTGGCTATCTCGTCTATCAGTTCAGGCCGACGGATAGCTGCCGAATTAACAGATATCTTATCAGCACCTGCACTCAACAACCGGTCTACGTCACTCAATTCGTGAATTCCCCCACCAACCGTAAAAGGTATGCTGATATTGGCAGCGATACGTTTCACCAATTCAACAAAAGTCTTACGACCTTCAAAACTGGCTGTAATATCCAAAAAGACTAATTCGTCCGCTCCCTGTTCACTGTAGGCACGAGCCAGTTCAACAGGATCGCCCGCCTGACGCAGATTCACAAAATTCGTGCCTTTTACGGTTTGTCCATTCTTGATGTCAAGACAAGGTATTATTCTTTTCGCTAACACAATTCTATTATTTATTATTTCATCATTCTTTATCTTCTCATGCACCTGTCAGTTGCTGTAGGGCATCATTCAGGCAAGTTTCTTCTCCAACTCTTTCAACGTAATACGTCCCTCGTACAATGCTTTTCCAAAAATAACCGCCGGGACTCCCGCCAACTCCAGCATTTCAATATCAGCCATGCTTCCCACACCTCCACTGGCTATCAGATAAAGTTCCGGAAATTCCGCCAGTATCTTTTTATAGAGCGCAACGGCAGGTCCTTGCAACATACCATCACAACCGATATCCGTACAGATCACCTTCGTAACTCCCCGAGCATGATAGTCCTTCAGAAAAGGAAACAGCCTCCAGACACTCTCTTCCTTCCATCCACCGACGGCCACCTTCTCATCCTTAACATCAGCTCCCAATATTATTTTCTCCTGTCCATACAAGTCCAGCCAATGGCAAAACATATCCGGATTGGTCACCGCAATACTTCCGCCCGTAACCATCCGCGCACCACTTTCGAAAGCAATTCTCAAGTCTTCATCGCTCTTCACTCCACCTCCAAAATCAATCACCAATGCAGTGCCTGAAGCAATCCGCTGCAACGTACGATAGTTGACTACATGATGAGAAGCCGCTCCATCCAAATCGACGACATGCAGACGTCTGATGCCATGAGCCTCCAACTCTTTCGCCACCTCCAACGGATCGTCATTATACACCTTCTTGCTATTGTAATCGCCTTGCGAAAGCCGCACACACTTTCCATCAATTATATCAATGGCCGGAATAAGTTCTATCATATTAAGGAATATACTATTATTATATATACTGTTACAATGCCAAAAAATTACTCAGAATACGTTCGCCGACACTACCGCTTTTCTCCGGGTGAAACTGGGTGGCATAAAAATTGTCCTTATGCAAAGCAGCACTGAACGGATGGATATAATCCGTCACAGCAGCCGTACAATCATTAACCGGTACATAGTAACTATGTACAAAGTATACGTATTCCTCTTTGGTAAAGCCCTCAAACAGGCCACTACATGTCTGTCCTATCGTGTTCCAGCCCATATGCGGCACCTTATCCTCATGTTTCAATGGCACAAAGCGCTTCACTTCCGTGTCGAAAATACCCAGACAATCTACATCACCTTCTTCCGAATGCCTGCACATCAACTGCATTCCCAAGCAGATACCCAGCAAAGGCCGATTAAGTTCTTTTATCAACCGGTCCATCCCACACGAACGCAGAAAACGCATGGTCGTCTCAGCTTCTCCTACACCCGGAAAGATAATTTTATCCGCACTAAGCAATTCCTCCTTATCGGCTGTTATAACAGGAGTCACCCCAAGACGCCTCAACGCATAATCCACAGAACAAATGTTGCCTGCATTATATTTGATTATTGCCACTTTCATATCAACCTGCCTTTTATTTATTCTATAAAGTGTAGCACATTAATAAAATCAGCTAAATATAACCGTTTTATTTTTATAAGTCAGCACCTTTCTTTCGATATGTTTCTGAACAGCTCGCGAAAGAACTATTTTTTCCAGATCCTTACCTTTGTTCACCAAATCATTCACCGTATCTTTATGCGAGATACGCACCACATCCTGTTCGATAATAGGACCAGCATCCAGTTCGGTAGTCACATAGTGGCTGGTAGCTCCTATAATTTTCACTCCACGTTCGAAAGCAGCGTGATAGGGCTTTGCCCCCACAAAAGCCGGCAGAAAAGAATGGTGAATATTAATAATGCGGTTCGGATACGCATTTATCAAATGCTCGGAAACAACCTGCATATAACGCGCCAGTACGATAAAGTTCACTTTATGCTTGGCAAGCACCTCCATCTCTCTTCTTTCCTGTTCCTGCTTGTTTTCTTTGGTAATAGGGAAAAGATAAAAAGGAATGCCAAACCTTTCTGCCACATGTTGCAAATCAGGATGATTACTTATGATAAGAGAAACCTCTACATTCCACTCACCTGCCGTATAACGTGCCAGCAAGTCAAACAAGCAGTGCGACATTTTAGACACAAAAATAGCCATCCTCGGTTTCACATCCGAGAAATACAAGCGAAAGTACATTCCGTATTTCTGTGCATATAACGTTTCAAAATAATCCTCTATTTTTTCCTGAGGAATCAAAAAATCTTTCAATTCCCACTCTATCCGCATAAAAAAGATATTCTCCACATGATCTACATGCTGGTCCAGATAGATAATATTGCCCTTGTTTACCGTTATAAAGTCTGTTACTTCTGCCAGAATTCCAGGTCTGTCAGGGCAATACAGCAACAATTTGGCTGTTTTCATCATACCAAAATACTTTTATTTACTACATCTTTATATCAGTCTCATTTTTAGGAAGGCAAAAATAACCATTTATTGCTAAATAACGAATTTTTCAAGCAATAAGTTTTAAAATCATCTTTTAAAGTTCCGTTTTCCTAATAAAACAAGGCTATAACTTTCTCTATCGTTATTTCACAGTCAGTCTGGAACCATATTTCTACCCAACTACCCATTCCTACTATATAGGTTCAATAATCACATGAGCCCCGCTACACATCGGATATTCTCCCTCACAAACCTGGTATCCAAGCCCTCTGAAACAATGCAAATCCCCCCGACGACCCATATTTGCGACAAAACAGATAGAAAAATGAGATTTTATACAAGAAAAAATCAGAATGCTATTGCAGATTCAAAATAAATATCTACCTTTGCAACCGCAATCGAGAGAGATAGCAACAAAACAATGAAATAATGGTGCGTTAGTTCAGCTGGTTAGAATACATGCCTGTCACGCATGGGGTCACGGGTTCGAGTCCCGTACGCACCGCAATAAACATTGAAAATCAATGTTTTACAGAACAAACACCCGACTTTACACCCAAGAATGTAAAGTCGGGTGTTTTTTTGTATTATTTAATTTATCATCTTTGTGGTAGAGGATAAAAATAAAGCAAACGAAAAGAACAACCAAGTTTTCTTCATTTGCTTTATATGATATGCAGGCTTATCTGCTTAATATATCATTATCAATTCAGGATGTATTCAGGAATGGATGCTGTTGCAAATGCTCCTATTATTTCATAGTCTGTTTCGGGAACGGTCAGTATCATGGTGTAGTCTCTTGGGGGAACGCTTTTTGTCGTGGCATTGCTGATAAGTTCCACCCAATCCACATCCAAATAGCTTTTGATAATTTCCAGTACTGCTTGAGAATCACTAAACGATAGGGCGAAGTCGTGGATTTCCATTGGAGCATTTTGTGCAAAGTTTCCGGATGAATCGGCTGAATAACTCAGACGCAAATAAGAAACTGTTTCCTCTCCATTCTGCTTGACAAAGAACTCATAAGTGCCTTCGGCAAGTGGTGTATTATTCAATTGGTGCTGCATATTGTCCATTGTAAAAAAATAGCAATCCCGCGCTTTATTGTTAACCAGATAGAGCATAAGGTTTGAAGTCAGCGTGGGATGATTGCTTTCAGCAATGCCGTATGCAATGTAGCAGTCTGTGACTTTCACTTCGACTGTTTCCTTGTCGCCTGTCACATTGTCCGTCAGAGTAAGCGTAGTAGTTCCTTTCTGTTTGCCTTGCAAGGCAACATAGGTACTTCCTCCTTCATTCTGAACCTTGTTGGCTTCTACTATCGTTTCGTCCGCTACGGACAGGCTGATGTCGCCGCTTCCATTGGTAATGGGAATCTCAGTGATGCCGCGCCACAATCTTACTTCATAATAGGTCTTTTCAAGGCTGAACGGGGACATTGGTTCATTTTCATTATTGTCATCGTTACATGCAGAGATAAATAGACTGATGATAATAAAAAAGGGAGCGATAAGTTTATTCATCATGACTATGTGTTATTGTTTTTTTATGGTAAATTCCACCTTTTGAAGTCCCTTTTTATAAACATTGGCAAGGATGAGTGCGTAACGAACTTCTTCGCCGGACTGCATGGATTGTGTAATGTGGGTAAACTCATCTTCGGGTACAACATCTTTGAACATCGGACCGTGTGATTCGTTGCGTACCAAACGAATTTCATCTGTAAACGGAGACAGAACAAACGAATAAATAGCCATGTAAGGCACGGACTCAAATTTCACCCAATTCGGGTCTTCTTTGTCAAGGACATCTTCCAGCCATATACGCGCTGAACTGTAGGATGGCAGCATTGAATCATACCCATCGTCATAGACTATTTTACCATTCTCATCAACAATATACCCTTTGCTGATGGCATATTTCTCAAAAGGACACAAATCTTGATATTCAATATCTTCTTCGGATGTTATCTCCTCATCGACCGGAATTTCCGGTTCTGTCACAAGTCTGTCTTGGAGAATACGGATAAGCGAATACGTACGGTCGGAACCATCCGCAGGTGGATTGGCGAGAATTGTCCGCTTTACCGATAGATAGTATTCGTGTCCTTTTATGTAAGTAAAGCCCTCAATGCTGTTGAATCCGAGAGGTTGCCATTCTTCGGAATCACCTTCCGTCTTGACGAGCATGCACTCTATGGGATTCTCCTTTTTGTCGTCGCCCCATGCATACATTACGCCTGTTTCTGCTGAAACCAGCATTCTAATCTCTTTGACTGAATCTTGGGGCTCATCATCACTGCAAGCTGATAACAGAAAAACTGTGATGAACAGAAATGAAGTGATAAGTTTATTCATATTCTGACTGTTATGTTCTTGATTGACCCTGTCAAGATGTTAAGTTAATAATAGCAGAAAACGTGAGCCAACTATGCTACGTCTTAACTTGAAGGTCGTAGGAAACCATAGATGCAGATTAACAATAGCAGCCCACGCTATAGCGTGAGAACCACTATGCTATCCTTGCATCTAATTTGAAAATTTCCTACGTTTTCAAGTACAAGATAAGCATAACGCTTCTTCTTTTTCTCTTATGTCTTGGAAAGAGTTGCCTCAATCCGTTTGCAAAAATACAGAATTTTATTGAAATCCAATCAAGTACCATCGAATTACATCCTAAATCCTCTACTTTTTCTTGGCTCTTCTGCTGATTTACGTAAACTATGCCGTAATTTATCAAACTGTTCTTTGAACCATTCGCCAATCGGTTGTCTGTTTATGGTCAGTACCAGTTTGCTGTCATCTGTCGGATTCTTTTCTACTTTGAAAATATCATTCCTGATGTCAAACTTCCGCCTGTGTTCTTCGGAATAAATCCTGCCGTTGCATCTGATAGCTTCTTTCTTTGTCAGAAGGCTCTCTATCATTTCTTTGGTGAAGCCGATGGCAGCGCACAACTTTTCCATTCTCAGCATCTCCCTGAGCATCGGAAACCACTTGAAAGCCTTTTCAAGCAGGATATTCAGCCGTGATATTTCCTTGTCTCTGGCTTCAAGTTCCCGATTATGTATTCCTTGAAGATTGCGTATCTGCTTGCCATGCTGCTCTTGCATGAGTTGCATTTGGGCTTTCAAGTCATCAATGCCCTTGTCCCGTTTGGCAATTTCCTGACGCAATTCTTCATTGGATTGTTCCAGTTTCTTCATTTTCCCGCTGCCGAAGAGAGAACCCACTCCGCTTGCTATAACCGTAGCGGCATCGGTGGCTGCACTTTTGAGCTTGTCCGTGCGTATCTCCGATTTCACCTGTCTGAGTTCCTGTTCGGCAAGATTCACCTGTTGCTCCTTATGCCGCTTTACGGCTTCTATGCGTTGCAGTTCGGCTTTCTGCTTCTCAATGATGAAATCGTTCCGTTCCAGATGTTCTTTGCCTGTTACGGCTTTTGACTTACCACGCTCCATCAGAAGGATGTCGGATGCCAAGGTCTGCATCTGCATCATGTCATCGTCATTGAGCTTGCGGCTCTTGCCTGTATCGTGGTTCATCCAGTCGAATACGATATGCGCATGGTAATTCGGCTTGAACCACCTTTCGCCTACCTTGAAACTCTCCCTGTCCTCCGGGTCAGGCTGTCCGTTCAGCCAATGCCCTTCGTCCTTGTGCAGGAAGATTTGGAGCGGTGTGATGCCCCAGCGTCTTTGGCACTCCTCGCCAAACTTATGCACATCTGCCAGTGTGGTGTCAGGTCTGATGAGCAACACTCCCTCACGTATGGGTGAACATCCTGCCACTTTGATAATCTTGCCGTTCTTGCCTTTGCGCTCACGTTCTTTTTCCTGCATGGCACGACCTGTCTTTTCCTTGACCATCCGTTTGATGTCCTCATAGTGCGCCTGCAATTCGGGACTACCGAAGTCCGGGTTTATCCACTGCTCGTTATTTGCAGAGAGTTCGGATACCACATATACTTTGGATTTTCCGATGTTGCGCATATACTCGGCAGTTCTCCGGTTATGAGCCTCGCTTGATGCCACGTTGCAAGGCTTGATATGTATGCTTGATTTTGTTGCCATTTTTTAATTCTGATTGGGTTGTTTACTAAATCTGTTTGTTGCTTTCCACTCATATCCGCAAGAGGTTCTTAGGGGTGCAACCCATGAGCGGAGTTTCCAAAGAGAGGGTCACTCTTTGGTCGGGTTGCATAGGGCTGAAAGCCCTTGCCGGGTTCTTAGGGCAGCGTCCTAAGCCCCTCGGGAGAGCCCACAACTACGCAAGCGGAGCGTGTAGTTATAGTGGGCTATAACCGGAAGCCTTTCGGTTTCTTGGATAGCGTATCATTCTTCTTTCTGACGGACTGTATTTGTTCCTTTCTATCCGCCATGCGCTTCTGCAAATACTCGTTCAGGTCTTTGCATCCGCAGTAGATTTGTGAAGCGTCCCGTATATGCCGTGTGCTTTCATATTCCTTGCGGATTTGCTGAAGGACTTCCATTCCTGCACGGTCATTGTCAAAAAAACAGTGGATTCGCTCATAGCTTCCCAACGGATAAAGTGCTTTGGAAACATTGGCAACAGAGTTCAGAACCATGTAGTCCTGCCTGTCGAAATCAGGGTATTGCGGATAGCTTTCGAGCCGCAGGGTCAGAAATGAGAGGTAGTCCATAAATCCCTCGAAAACGAAACACGCGTTTCTTGGCTCTCCCGATTGCCTGATATGGGATATTTCTTTCGGTGCAATGCAGCCCTTGAAATATCGGTTTCGGATTTCATAGCCGCCCGACATGTTGGGAAACGCAATGGCGAAGTACCGTTTGCCGTTGTGCGTAAACCGCGCTTCCTTACATTCTTTTTTCGCCAGTGCCGGATTTATCCCCCTTTCCTGCAAGTAAGCGAGCAAGGCAGGAGAAGAAAGCGGCACGATTTCCAACTGTTGGAAACTCGGCTCTGTAAATGACTGCTTGCGAAAAGAGAAAGAAACGGGGTGCACGTGCGGTGCTTGTTCCTCTATGCGTTTCAAAAGGTACGGCACGCTGTCCGTTGCATAGAGGTGCGAAGCCAGCGCAATGATGTTGCCGCCCTTGCCGAGCGCAAAATCATACCATTGGTTCCGCTCGGTGTTCACCTTGAACGAGGCTTCGGTTTCTTCCCTGAACGGTGATTTGTACCAAAGATTGATGCCCTGCCGCTTCACCGGGCTATATCCCAAGCTGTGAAGGTATTCTTCCAGCCTGATTTGTTTTGCTGTCTGTATGTCCATAAATGATTGTCTTTATCGGTTATTGTTTGTTTTTCTTTTCGCCAGTATCTGTTTATAGGTTACTGGCTGTATAACCACTTCACTTTATTGTCGTATATATAGGATACGGCTTAAAGTGAAGCGGTTTGATGCGCTCCTGCAACCACTTCGCTTTATCCTAATATATAGACCCGGAGAATAAAGTGAAGTGATTGCAGGAAGCGTGTCAATAGTGGAAATCCGGTTCGTATCTGTACTTCCTGCCATTTTCCTGCACTATCATCCGCTTGTTCTTCAACACTGTGATGAGTTTAACCAGCTTGTTGTCGCTTAACGGAACACCCACCAAGGCATACGACTCTTTCAATGCTTTGCTCAGTTCCTTATATCCGTATTCGTCCTGCAACGAAAATGCTGCTTCCAGTGCTATCCGGTGTTGTTGCTCGGAAATGTCCTTGCAGGCATCAAACCTTTCGCCTTGGGGTCTGCCGGGCGCTTTGGCTTCTGTCTGGTAATCCTCCATCAGTTCAGGCAATGCCCTTTCATTGATGCGGAAGGCAAACGGCTCGAAGTCCATCGCACGGATGTGCATGGCGGAAACCTTGCTGATGTCCCCGTTACTTTTGTCCTTTTCAACGAGCAGTACGGTTTCAGCCTTGTTGTTCAGTTCCGTGCCGATATGTCCCCTTGCGTTCTCATCCCCCTTGTTCTGGTGGAGTATCGTGTGGATATGTATCTGCCTGTCGTCCGTCCACTGCATCAGTTTCGATATGATGCGTGTCGATTCGCTGGGGCTGTTGATGTCATACACCATGTCACGGATACCGTCTATCACCACCATACCGAGGTTCGGTGTATGGTAGATTGCCTGTTCGACAATCCTTATGCGTTGCTCCGGCGTATATTTCCGCAGGGCAAGGAACTCAAGGTTCTCGTTGTCCCTGTCATCGGGCAGCCCTGCCATGCGCATGATGCGTTCCATCACATTCAGGCAGTGGTGGGGGCTTTGCTCCGTATCGACATACAGCACTTTCCGCTTGGCTTCGGGAAGTTCAGCCGCATACCTGAGCACCGTGCCGTTCTTCAAAGCCGCAGCCACGATAGCCGACACATTGAATGTCTTCTTGCTTTTGGCTTTGCCGATGGATGCACTGAAATTTCCCAACGTGCCGATTACAGAACCTTTCACGCTGAGGATTTCTGGCGCTTTCTCGTATTTTCCCGACAGGCTCAACCGTGAGGCTTGCCAGAGGATTACCGCCTGTTCGTCCGATATTTCCCGGATGTCTTTCATATAGTCCATAGCAATTCCTCCCGTTACTTGCGTCCGCCTGTTTTCTTCCCTGCCAGTTCAAGGGCAAGTTCCGCATCCACGATAATCTTGCGCCCTATCTGGGTGATAGCCTTGTCTATTTTTCCGCTTTTCTTTATGCGGTTGGCGGTGGGCAGGCTGCATCCGAACAGTCTGGCTATGCCGGGTATTCCGTACACATACTTTCTGTTTGTGTCCGTTACGGGCTGTGGCTGCGCTTCCGTCTGAACGGAAGCGTGTCTGCTTAACATTATGAACTCTTCACCCGTCATCTGCCAGACGGGTTTGGATAATAATTCTTGTAGATTTTGCATAGTTCTACTTTTTTGATTCAACAATCAGCCCTGCGCACTGGCTGTTATTTCTGTTCTCGAACGGTGCAAAATTAGGTAGGGTTATGGGTGGTAAGGATGGGGACGGTATAATCCGAGCATCGCTGTATCTTATTGAATATCAGAAAATAAAAATACCACTCAAAAATTAATTTGAGTGGTAAAAGTGGAACTTTCGTAAAATATCAGGATATGTCACCGATTATCTGAATATATGCTCCATTTCTTTGGCGAATTTCTGGTTGCTGTCACTGGGGAAATCAGAAACTGGCTCCTTGTACTTGGACTTGTAGTAGCTGTCATCAATATCCAGCAGTTTCAGTATCCCGGCTTTCCATTTGTCCTTGTCCTGTTTGGAGAGTTTTTCGCTCATGAGGAATATCAGATAACATACACGTATCTTCTCTCTCGGTTTAATTCTCAACTTGCAGTTGCAGGGGTGCAAGTTCATATTGGCATAAAAATCCGGTGCGGAAATTTCATCGAACTGTTCTCCAACACATACCTCATGAATGAGCGAAAGCAATTTCATGCTGAAATACTCTTGTTGTTCATCCGCCGTTTCCTGCTGACTGATTGGCTTGCTCGGCTCGTCCTGTCGTTTCCCGTCAGGAATGTATTTCTTCAATATATCCAGAAAAAGGCAACTTTGACGGTACATGTCCTCACAACGGTTCTTCATATATTGGAATGCCTCTTTCCTTGCTGCCTTTTGCTGGTCATAGAGTTCATTCAGTTTGGCTCTTTCCTTGTCATATTCAGCCTTGCAGCGTTCATATTCTTTTTCAGCCTGTTTTTCCTCTTCGGCAGTATGTTCCCTGTAGCCAATGGAATCATACCTGTTGTTGGCTTCATTCAGCGGCTTGCTTAGGCTCCTTGTTACATCCTGTTGGGCTTCAATTTCAAGGGAATACCTTTCCATGTGTTGATAGCAAGCACGCTCTACGGCACTATCACTTATGGGGTGTGTTTCATAAGCCTGTATGCTCTTTTCTATTTCGGTTTTCAGGCTGTTGAGTATCAAGGTGTATTGTTCTTTTTGCCTGTCAAGCACCAGTTCAAGGATGGCGGCTTCAAAAGACTTCATGTCATTGTATTCCTGACAGAAATCGGAAATGAATTTTTGCCTGTCAAAAGAGAAAACTCTATTGTCTATATAGTCCCTATATATTCTGTTGAGTTCCCCGTATCGGGGAATCATCGTCTGTATATTGTCTGCCATAGGTGTCCTACTTTTGTCTGTTCCTTTCATTGTCAAGAAGCATCGTCAGTTCTTCTTCCACCTGTTCTATACTCGGCAGTGCCGATTTCAGGTTTTCCGGCACAGCCTTGCTAAGCTGATAATCGCTGATGCCGATAGGTTGGTCATAGCCGGTCAGCGCATATTGTGCGACAATCTCATCCTTACCCTTGCACAACAGCAGCCCGATGGTCTTGTTGTCGTTCTCTCCCCTCAGCTTGTCATCCACTACATTGATGTAGAAGTTCAACTGTCCTGCATATTCCGGCTTGAACGGGGTCGCTTTCAGTTCCACGACCACATAGGCATGGAGTTTTATGTTATACAGGATTAGGTCGGCATAGAAATCGCTGTCGCCAATCTGGAAATGTTTCTGCCTTGCGACAAAGGCGAATCCGTTGCCCATTTCCAAAAGATAACGGGTGACATGCTTCACCAACTGTTCTTCTATGTCCCTTTCGTCCGCACGTTCTTTGGCTCCCGCCAAGTCAAAGATATACGGGTCTTTCAACAGGTAATTGGCAAGGTCGCTTTGCGGTGCGGGAAGCGTGGCGGTAAAATTATTGATTTTGCGGCTGTTGATTTGCCGTTCAAACAATTTGCTTTCAATCTGCATTTTAAGAACATTGCTGCTCCAGCCCATTTCCACGGATTGCTTCATATACCAGTAATCGACACCTAACGGAAGGGAACTGTTCAGCAGAATCACATGGCTTGCCCAATTGATTCTTGCAACAGGTGATGCTAGGAACAGTTTTTCCATGTCCTCAATCGGCATCCGGTAAACGACGGCTACTGTCTGGGTTACATCCTGAATTTGCGCAAGAGGTTCTTGCACAATTGCAACTTCCTTGTTGTCTGAGGATTGTATTTGCGCAAGAGGTTCTTGCGTAAATGGCACATTGTTCAGGCTTTGGATTTCATCCGTGATTTTCCGCACACTTGGAGTAATCAATTTCGCATCGGTTTCGATGAAACTCCGTAATACGGTCAATGGATATGAACGTGCGAACTGGCACATATAAGCCAAGTTCCTGACCGAATATCCTTTCTTTTCGGGATAATTGAACCGTATCGCCTGCGCCAGTTTCTTGATGACCTTGCCGCCCCAGCCTTGTCGGTTCTGGTGGTACAATATGTAGTTGCCCATCTTCCAGTAATGGAACAGCATCTGCGCATTGGCGGCACTAATGAGCCGGACTTGCGCCTGCTCTATTTCTGACCCAATGGCATTGACAAAAGCCTCGAAACTCCTTTTCTCTATATTGTTATCGTTGTTGCTCATTGTTATATGTATTGAAAGTTACAAAGATAAGCCCAATAACAGGCATCCCGTGAAACTTGCTGATTGTTTTTATAGTTGGTTGAATTTGTTCATCGCACTGGCTTTCACATCATCGGCAATGTCGATGTAGGGTTTCATAGCCTTGTAGTCGCTATGTCCCGTCCATTTCATCACTACCTGTGCCGGAATACCGAGAGCCAGAGCGTTACAGATGAAAGTCCTTCTCCCGGCATGGGTACCCAGCAATGCGTATTTGGGTGTAATGGTGTCTATACGGCTGCTTCCTTTGTAGTAGGTTTCACTTACAGGTTCGTTGATTTCGGCAAGTTCGCCCAGTTCCTTCAAATAGTCATTCATCTTTTGGTTGCTTATGACAGGGAGAGCCTTGTGCCCCTCAAATTCCACACCCTTGTATTTGTCGAGTATTGCCTTGCTGTGGTTGTTAAGTTCGATGATGAGCCTTTCGGCGGTCTTTACGGTAGTAATTTCTATATATCCGTCCCTGATGTCGCTTTTCTTCAGATTATGCACATCCGAATACCGGAGTCCGGTAAAGCAACAGAACAGAAAGACATCCCTCACCCGTTCAAGGTATTGCTTTGTGTCGGGTATCTGATAATTTTTGAGTTTGTTCAGTTCTTCCCAAGTGAGGAATATCACCTTTTTCGGTGTGCTTCGTAATTTGGGGTTGAAATCTTCATAGGCATTGTTCATGCAATACCCTTTCTTGGTACACCAGCGCAGGAACCATTTCAGATAAGCAACCTGTTTCATGATGGACGTGTTCCGCATATCTTCGGTGTCTTTCAGGAAATTCACATACTTTGTTAGCTTGGGTTCGTCCAACGATTCAAAAGTCAGTCCCTTGTCAAACTTTTCAAGATGTTTCCTTACTGCGGCAAATTTCTCATAGGTGGCATCAGACCAACCGTTTTGCGTGCCGCACTCCTTAATGAACTCATCAAATACCTCCAACGGAAGAAACACCACCGGGGCTTCCTCCTCTTCCTTTTTCCCATCGTGCAATCTGTTGAACGCATCCTTTACCTGTTCGGTAGTGGGCATGAATCCCTGCACCTCGAACTCCTTGAAGATATTCTGTATTTCGGTGTAGTATTTCAGCAAGTCCGCATTGATTTCCGATGCGCTTTGCTTCAGCTTGTTGGTGCATCCGTTCTTTACCCGCTGCTTGTCGGCATCCCATTTGGCGACATCAATGCGGTAGCCCGTTGTGAACTCAATGCGGTGGCTGGCGAAAACCACACGCATACGGATAGGGACATTCTCCACGATTGGCACTCCGTTCTTCTTCCGGCTTTCCAATGAAAAGATGATGTTTCGTTTGATATTCATAATTGGGTGCGTTTGAAATTCAACACCCAAATATACACCCAATAATTGAAATAGCAAAAGGTATTTAATGATATTTAGTAATATAGCCGATTTATAATAACTTGATTATTATCAGTATATTGCAGTTTTATGAGATTTCTTGATTGTGTAAGTTAAAGTCCCGTACGCACCGCAAAAAGCTCTGATTCGAAATGAATCAGAGCTTTTTTGTTACCCACCTTTCATAAACCTATTCTTCCCTTCCACTAAAAAAACATCTTGGACTATTAAGCCGTTTTTCCCGCCCAGTTAGAGAAAAAAATTTCCCAAACTGGGAAAATATTTTTTCCTAGTTAGGGAAATATCTGCATGAGATTCTTCTAATTACTAGAAGACCTCCAAGAATCCATCACTTCATCTTGCCATACTCCTCATCCGACACCGGCTCCAACCATTCGTTCGAAGTATTTTCTCCAGCCACCTCAAAAGCCAGATGAGCAAACCAACTGTCAGCAGCCGCTCCATGCCAGTGCTTGACATTCGCCGGTATATGGATTACGGTACCGGGCAAGATTTCAACTGCAGGTTTTCTTTCTTCCTGATACCAGCCACGGCCTGCCACTCCAATCAGCATCTGTCCACCTCCCTTTGTTGCGCGATGAACATGCCAGTTATTCCGGCATCCAGGCTCAAAGGTTACATTAGAAACCGGAACCTGCTCTTTCGAAACAGGAGCCAAATAACTATTTCCTATAAAATACTGAGCATACGCCGTATTAGGTTCGCCTATCGGAAAAATCATTTCACGCTGGAAAGCAGACTTCGCATCTGTTCCGGCAACATCCTCCGTCCAAACATCCTTGGCCAGTCTAAAAGCCGCCCATACCTTTGGCCAACCCGCATAGAACCCCATATGCGTAAGAATCTCAGCAATCTCAGTACGGGTAATTCCATTCTGTTTGGCCGACTGAAGATGATAAATCAATGAACTGTCAGTAATTCCCTGACTGATCAAGGCAGTGATAGTCACCAGACTGCGGTCGCGCAGTCCCAACTTGTCCGTACGGCTCCACACCTCACCAAAAAGAACATCATCATTCAATTCCGCAAATTTAGGAGCAAACTCTCCCAGCTGATCTCTTCCAGCAGTCTGTTTAATTGTTTTCTGTGCCATAATAATTGTACTGTTTATTACCAATGCGCTAAATACTAAAATCAGTTTAAATCTCATAACTCCACCATTTTAATCAGTTAGCAATTTGTTTTCACTACAAAAGTAGATCTTATTCCGCTCCCATGCTGTATACCTTTTACTGAGATTTATACCCAAATCATTGATATCCGTTAAATTGCTCAAATTTTGCAGAAAGAAGCAGCCAAATGCATTTTATTTGCTCCTCCATCATGTTTTATATGCTATATTTGTTCACTGTTTAATACATAAATCAAAATCAATATGAGAATTATAAATAGACTTTCGTTTCTCCTTATCGCCTTTTTATTGGCATACAATTCTGCTTATTCTCAAACACAGGCAGATGTGAGAATGGGCGAAATTCTGAATAACGGCGATTTGTTTCAATTAAGAAAAGAATATCCGAATCTAAGAGACTCTGTGAGTATCAAAATGCTTAATCTGATAGCTGATGCACAATTAGGCATTGGATTTAATAAGCCGGAAAGTGCCGCCGTTGCCCTTGACAGCCTGTTGCTCCATCACCAAAATGAAATGGGGGCAGAAACCTCAATAGGCATGGCTGCTTTGCAAGGCATGAACTTTTTAAATCTGGACATGTACGAGCAAGCAGGAGAAGTTGGAGCAAATTTGGTGAATGCACTCAAAAACTCCGTCCCGTTTGAAGCCCTTTACAGTTTTGTGTTTATAGAGAAAATAGGCAAAGCACTTGCCAATATGCCCAAACCATATCTTGAACGCCCCAACCAAGATGTTACAGTACCGTTAAGCGTGGAAACAGTAGGAAGAGGCAAACATATTTATATACCTGTAGAAGTAAACGGCGTAACGAAAAACTATATTTTCGACACAGGTTGTTCTTTTGGCAATTTCGTTTCAGAAAAATATGCAGAAGAAGCCGGTCTAAAAATTGTAGCAGATTCGATTCCGGTATCAGGCATGGAGATAGGGTTTGTAAAACTTGCTACGGCAGATTCTATGAAAATTGGAGAGATGATATATCACAACCCCATTTTTATGGTTGCACCTCTTGACAATGAACTCGATTCGATATTTGCATTTGACGGAGTGCTTGGCTACCACTTTATCAGGGATGCAAAGGAAATCATCATAGACAATGAAGCCGGAAGATTTGTTTTCCCGCAAAAAGCATCTGCAGGAGAACCCAATATGTATCTGTCATCAAACACACCCCAAGTGAGAATCAACTATAATGGGCAACCGTTTGATTTGATATTTGATACCGGAAATGTAAAGTCCGATTTAGGGAACAAGTTTGCGAAAACATTCCCCGATGCCATTGACGGACTCACAGAACAGCCCACTTCCCGTGGAGGTTTTGGCGGAATATCGCAGATAAAAGCAGTAACATTGCCAGAATTCTGTTTCGAGGCGGCAGGTTCTACTGTAACACTACATAATACAGAAGTCATTAAGAATACAGAAAACGACAGCCAGTTGTTTTCTGGTTCATTGGGAGTAGATTTCGTATTATCATTCAAACGGCTGGTGATTAACTATCAGAATATGTTTATACGAGGAGAATCATATTGAAGTCGCAACAAGAGATAGTGAATAAAATAGGATATTATAATTAATATAGTATCCTATTTTATTTTTGCTTCTTAACGCTACAAAAGAGATTTAAATATCAACAAACAACAAATCAACGACTTACATCGGAAACCGTTACAGAAGATTTTCCCGATTTTCCTGTAACGATTTTGTAACGGAACCTTGTCAGAAGTAGGCATTTTAATACCTTTAGGTCTCAACGAAAAAACTAACACGTGTTAATAGATTAAAAATGTCTGCAAGTTATTTTATTTGCAGCTATATTTTTGTTCATAGCCAATAAGAAACAACAAAAAGCCTTACCTTTGTAAAATGATTCAAGATAAATTCCAATTTTATAAGCCATGTAAGTTATTACAACCTTACGTTCGATATTATTGGGTATTCAAAAGCAATCAACCGCTGAATACTCTTACTTTTCCTATTGGTTGTCCTCAAATCATTTTCCACAAACAAACACCACTCTATATCCCGGAGTTGCAAACCGCCCAATCGGAATTTTGCATCAGCGGTCAGGTAAATTATCCTTCCCATTTATATGCGGATGGAAATGTGGAAATGATAGTGGTTGTGTTTCAGCCATACGTTCTAAAAGCCTTCTTGAATATGCCCATATCTTTATTACATAATCAAGAGATTTCCGGTTATGACATTGAAAACGCAAAATTAAAACAACTGGCTGCGCAAATCTTTAATTATGAAGATACCAACTCATGTATTACAATAATAGAGCAATGGCTGTTATCTCGAATAATAGACGCATTGACTTCAAAAACTACATGCAATCTCAAAAGAATAGCTTCCGCAATCCAACAACTATTCACCATGCCTGCCATTTCCGTCACAGAACTGGCTTCTACTGTCTGTTTGAGCAAAAAACAATTTGAGCGTCTGTTCAATGAGCTGGTAGGTGCGAATCCGAAGGAATATGCAAGAATTGTTCGTTTCCAGAAATCATTGAAACTGCTACAGCATTACACAGAAGATACAAATCTGGCTCAAATTGCATATCAATGTGGCTACGCAGACCAATCGCATTTTATCCGGGAGTTTAAACAATTTAGCGGTTATACGCCATTGTCTTTGTTAAACGTATGCAAGCCTTATTCCGATTTGTTTAACAACCCTATATAATGTCCCTTTTATTCTATCCATAGTTTGATAGCCGACTTACCTTTGCTCTGATTAAACTTAAAATGAATGATAGAATGAAAGAAGTAAATCCAAAAGAAACAACCCGTGCCTATGCATTTGAATTGTGGATGAATGCCCCCATGCCCATGCTCACCTTTTTCAAGACCATAGATGTTACTCGCCTAACCCAAATCAGCAAACGGACAAGGCTAAAGTTCAATATGTTGATGTGCTGGTGTATCGGAAAAGCAGCAAGCGACATAAAAGAGTTCTATATGCTTCCTGTTGACAAGAAGTTAATGCAATACGACAATCTTGCTGTCTGTTCTATTGTAGCCAATCGAGAGGGCGAAGTTAGTTCCTGCGATATTCCTTTTTCCAATAATTTGCAGCAGTTCAATACTGATTATCTGAGACTTACGAAGCAAGTTTCTGAAAGTTGCCAAAATCATGACCTGACGGACAGCATGGTCATTGGTACATCTGCTCTTGCACAATATGAGATAGATGGGGCAGTAGGTATGTACAGCGGTGTGTTCAATAATCCGTTTTTAATCTGGGGTAAATATAAACGAAGGTTGTGGAAGCGTACATTGACGGTCTCTTTTCAGTTTCACCATACACAAATGGATGGCGCACATGCTTCCCGTTTTTTGGAAAATCTACAAAAAGAAATCAAGAACTTGGAGGTATAATCAAGAACAAATGCTATATTTGCAATACTAACAAAAAATAGAGTTGTTCAACCCATATGAAATGGCAAGTGTGCATATAGCTACGCTTAACGGATAGCATTTTAATCATAGCTATTCAGCAACGGACAGGCTTATAACAGGTTTGTCCTTTCTTGTTTTGCCATTATTCCAAATTCACAATTATGCGATGTGTCATGCCGCCCTTGTGCAGCAGGACTTGTCGTATCATATCAAGTTGAACAATGAACTATACATATAAGAATATTTGGCTCATCAACTTTCCCGTAATGATGAGCATCCTTATCGAACAACTTATCAATATTACCGATGCTATTTTCTTGGGGCATGTAGGAGAAATAGAACTGGGTGCATCCGCCCTTGCCGGGATTTGGTATCTGGCTATCTATATGCTTGGTTTCGGTTTCAGTTTGGGTTTACAAGTCGTTATCGCACGGCGTAATGGCGAGCAGCATTATTCCGAAACAGGGAAGACATTTTTTCAAGGATTGTTTTTCCTGTCGGGACTTGCTGTCTTTTTGTATTTGTTCTCCAAACTGTTTTCCCCGATTATTCTAAGTAAGCTGATTGCTTCTGCGGAAGTCTATCATGCTGTGATTGATTATTTGGACGGGTGAATTTGGGGACTGTTGTTCTCCTTTCCATTCCTTGCTTTACGTTCGTTCATGGTCGGTATTACCTATACAAAAGCCTTGAACATGGCGGCTCTGACAGCCGTATTAGTAAACATTCCAAGTAATTGGCTGCTCATATTCCATTGGAACATGGGAATAGCAGGTGCAGCCATCGCATCGTCTTTTTCCGAAGCATGCTCGTTGGCAGTGCTGGCAATCCGTGTTTCACGTATAATGGATAAAAGGCTTTATGGCTTGTCTTGGAGCTTCGACAAAGGTGTATTACTCCATGTTTGTCGTGTATCCGTTTGGAGCATGTTCCATTCGTTTATCAGCGTAGCCCCTTGGTTCCTGTTCTTCGTAGCAATAGAACATTTGGGAGAATTGCAACTGGCAGTGGCAAACATTCTCCGAAGCATATCTGCCCTGTTCTTTGTCATCGTCAGTTCGTTTGCCACCACAACTGGCTCGTTGGTAAGCAATCTGATTGGAGCAAACGAAAGAGGACAAGTGTTTCCGCTATGCAGCAGGGTAATCCGATTAGGCTATGCCATCGGCTTACCGCTGATTACGCTTGCGTTGGTATTCCATCAGCCTGTTGTCAGTGTCTATACAGATAATTCGAATATCGTACAAACTGCATGGTTGCCATTTGTGGTCATGTTGCTTAACTACGTCTTTGCCTTACCCGGTTATGTCTATATGAATGCTATAACGGGAACAGGAGCAACACGAACAGCTTTCATCTTTCAGGCGACAACCATTGTTGCCTATCTGCTCTACCTGTGGGGATTGAGCTATTGGGATGTACCCCTTGCCGTTTATTGGACGGTAGAATACTTGTTCGTGATTGGACTTGGGGTGCAGTCTGTTATCTATCTTAAATATAAACACTATTAAAAACTGAATGTCATGATGAAAAAGATATATCCACGAACAGGCGACACGCAGACTGTGTACCTGAATGCGGTTGTAAAAGACCCGTCTATCGAAGTGGGCGACTACACCATCTACAATGATTTCGTATCCGACCCGTTACTTTTCGAGCAGAACAATGTGCTTTATCATTATCCTATTAACCATGAGCGGCTGATAATTGGCAAGTTTTGTTCCATTGCCTGCGGTGTGAAATTTCTGTTCAACTGTGCCAACCATATGCTAAAGTCATTATCCACCTATACTTTTCCGCTTTTTTATGAAGATTGGAATTTAGAAAAATCAGATGTAGCAACAGCTTGGGATAACAAAGGCGACATCGTGATAGGCAACGATGTATGGATAGGCTATGAAGCATTGATTATGGCTGGCGTTCACATCGGCAACGGAGCAATCATAGCCGCCCGTGCTGTTGTTACGAAAGATGTACCGCCTTATACGATAGTTGGTGGTGTTCCTGCCAAACCGATAAGGAAACGTTTTACAGACGATACAATTCAAAAAATGGAAGCATTAAAATGGTGGGATTGGTCTTACGAGAAAATCAAGCAATGTTTGCCCTATCTTACAAGTGGAGATATTGACAGGTTATTAAAGAATGAAAATATATAGGTGTAATAACTTTCCTCTGCAAAGGAATAATTAACAATTGGGTTATAAACAGACATTTAAGCATCAACAAACAACAAATCAAGTATTTACCCCCAAAATCGTTACAGAAGATTTTCCCAATTTTCAGTAACGATTTAGTAACGAAAGCATGTCAGAAGTGGCCATTTTAATGTCTTTCGGTTGTCCATCGGCTAAATAGAAAAAGTCCCGTAAAACGTTGATTTTACGGGACTTTCCTTAATCTGCCTACCTAATGTCTTAGGTTTCAGCGGAGAGACAGGCTCTCAAACCTACATATTCAAGAAATATCATAAAATTACAAATTACTGATAATCACACACAATTTGGAATACATAGTAAATCTAAATCTTTCTGAATATCTTTTGCTATTCCAAATATTGGGTGTATATTTGGGTGTAGAATTTCAAACGCACCCAATTATGAATATCAAACGAAACATCATTTTTGCATTGGAAAGCCGGAAAAAGAACGGTGTGCCAATTGTGGAGAATGTCCCCATCCGTATGCGCGTCATATACGCAAGCCAGCGCATTGAGTTTACAACGGGTTACCGCATCGATGTAGCCAAATGGGATTCCGACAAGCAGCGAGTAAAGAACGGGTGTACCAACAAACTAAAGCAAAGTGCATCTGAAATCAATGCCGATCTGCTGAAATACTATGCCGAAATTCAAAATGTGTTCAAGGAGTTTGAGGTACAGGAAACCATGCCAACTACCCAACAACTAAAGGATGCATTCAACCTGCGGATGAAGAATGCCAACGAAGAACAGCAGGAAGAAGCACAGATAAGTTTTTGGGAGGTGTTCGATGAATTTGTAAAAGAATGCGGCAATCAGAATAACTGGACTGAATCCACATACGAAAAGTTTGCAGCCGTAAAAAATCACCTTAAAGAGTTCAAGGAAGATTTAACCTTTGAATATTTCAATGAATTCGGACTGAACGAATATGTCAATTTCCTGCGCGACAAGAAAGACATGAGAAACAGTACCATCGGTAAACAAATGGGATTCCTCAAATGGTTCCTGCGCTGGAGCTTCAAGAAAGGACATCATCAGAACATTGCATACGATACGTTCAAACCGAAACTGAAAACCACCTCGAAAAAAGTAATCTTCCTGACTTGGGATGAACTGAACAAGCTGAAAGACTACCAGATACCCAAGGATAAGCAATACCTGGAACGTGTGCGTGATGTTTTCCTGTTCTGCTGCTTTACGAGTTTGCGGTATTCGGATGTTCGCAATCTGAAAAGAAGCGATGTGAAGTCCGACCACATCGAAATAACCACAGTCAAGACTGCCGACAGCCTGACGATTGAACTGAACAAATACAGCAAAGCCATACTGGACAAATACAAGGACATCCATTTCGAGAATTACATGGCTCTGCCCGTCATCAGCAACCAGAAGATGAACGATTACCTGAAAGAGCTGGGCGAACTGGCAGAAATTAACGAACCTATACGTGAAACCTACTACAAAGGAAATGAACGTATAGATGAAGTTACACCGAAATACGCATTACTCAGCACACATGCAGGAAGAAGGACATTCATCTGTAATGCACTGGCTCTCGGTATTCCTGCACAGGTTGTAATGAAATGGACAGGGCACAGTGATTATAAAGCCATGAAGCCTTACATTGACATAGCAGATGATATTAAGGCCAATGCAATGAACAAGTTTAACCAACTCTAAAAGTATCAGTCAGTTTCACAGATTATCCATTATTAGAGTTATCTTTGTTAAGTAATAGTTAGTGATATGGAAAATAACAACGAACATAATATAAAGAAAGGTCATTTTGATGCCTTTGTCCATGCTGTCGGTTCGGAAATAGAACAGGCACAAATCCGGTTAATTACCGCAGCCAATGCCCAGATGTTGTTCCATTACTGGAAAATGGGCAACTATATACTGTATCATCAAAACCTGCATGGGTGGGGAGGTAAAATTATCAAGAAGTTGGCGCAGGCAATCCGATTCAATTACCCGGAAAAGAAAGGATATTCGGAGCGTAATCTTACTTATATGTGCCAGTTTGCCCGTTTATATCCGTTAAATGTACTTCGTAGTTTTATTGAAACAGATTCAATACTGTCTGTCCCCAATATTCAAAACATTACTAATCAAAATAGAAATTCAAGCAAAATAATATGCAGGAGATAATATCAATGGAAAAATACAACAATTGGAAACTTAAGTTTTATACAATATGGGCAGGGCAGGCAGTATCATTAATCACTAGTGCCATCCTGCAAATGGCGATTATTTTTTACCTTACAGAGAAAACAGGATCTGCGATGGTCTTGTCTATGGCTTCACTAGTAGGTTTTTTACCCTATGCGGTCTTTGGACCAGCCATTGGTGTATTAGTGGATCGTCATGATAGGAAGAAGATAATGATTGGTGCTGATTTAATTATCGCAGCAGCTGGGGCAGTGCTTGCTATTGTTGCATTGTATATGGAGCTACCTATCTGGATGGTTATGGTAGTATTGTTTATCCGTAGCATTGGAACGGCTTTTCATACCCCAGCACTCAATGCTGTTACGCCACTTTTAGTACCAGAAGAACAGCTTACGAAATGTGCAGGCTATAGTCAGTCTTTACAGTCTATAAGCTATATTGTTAGTCCGGCGGTTGCAGCATTGTTATATTCCGTTTGGGAATTAAATGCTATTATTGCCATCGATGTATTGGGGGCAGTGATGGCGTCTATTACGGTAGCAATTGTACGTATTCCTAAGCTGGGCGTTCAAGTGCAAAGCTTGAAACCAAATTTCATAAGAGAAATGAAAGAAGGAATTGTCGTACTGAGACAAAACAAAGGATTATTTGCCTTATTACTCTTAGGAACACTATATACTTTTGTTTATATGCCAATTAATGCACTATTTCCTTTAATAAGCATGGAATACTTTAATGGAACACCTGTGCATAGTTCTATTACCGAAATCGCTTTTGCATCTGGAATGCTAGTAGGAGGCTTACTATTGGGGAGATTAGGAAGTTTCAAAAAGCGTGTACTACTAATAACAGGTTCATTTTTTATCATGGGGGCCAGTTTAGCCGTTTCAGGAATACTTCCTACAAGTGGATTTGTTATATTTGTAATTTGCTGTGCAATAATGGGGCTTTCGGTGCCATTTTATAGCGGCGTGCAAACAGCTCTTTTTCAGGAGAAAATTAAACCTGAATATTTAGGACGTGTATTTTCTTTGACTGGTAGTATCATGTCACTTGCTATGCCAATTGGATTAATTCTTTCTGGGTTCTTTGCTGATAGAATCGGTGTAAATTATTGGTTTTTACTATCAGGTATTTTAATTATTTGCATTGCCATAGCTTGCCCGATGATAACTGAGATTAGGAAATTAGATTTAAAATAAACAATATTGGAGGGATATTTATGTATCTTATTTTCATGTAATTCTTCCTGCTAAAATCGCAGGGTTTTCCCTGCGTACAAGCAAATGAAAACATGCGATTATAGACAGGAGGAAAATTTTATGGAATTGATATTAAAAGCTAAAGACATTCGTGTGGAATTCAAAGGACGCGATGTTTTAGATATAGAAGAATTAGAAATATATGATTATGACCGTATTGGTTTAGTAGGAGCAAATGGTGCTGGAAAAAGCACTTTACTCAGGGTACTTTTAGGAGAATTAACTCCCCCAGGATGTAAAATGAATCGTCTGGGTGAACTTGCCTATATTCCCCAGTTGGACGAGGTAACTTTGCAGGTGGAAAAAGATTTTGCACTTGTAGGCAAGCTCGGTGTTGAGCAATTAGATATACAGACCATGAGCGGTGGTGAAGAAACAAGGCTTAAAATAGCACAGGCCTTATCGGCACAGGTTCATGGTATTTTAGCGGATGAACCTACGAGCCATTTAGACCGTGAAGGAATTGATTTTCTAATTGGACAACTAAAATATTTTACAGGTGCACTGTTAGTTATTAGCCATGACCGATATTTTCTTGATGAGGTAGTAGATAAAATATGGGAGCTGAAAGATTGCAAAATCACTGAGTATTGGGGAAACTATTCTGATTATCTTCGCCAGAAAGAGGAAGAACGCAAGAGTCAAGCTGCAGAATACGAACAATTTATTGCGGAACGTGCCCGATTGGAAAGGGCTGCGGAGGAAAAGCGAAAACAGGCTCGTAAAATAGAACAGAAGGCGAAAGGTGCTTCAAAGAAAAAAAGTACTGAAGGCGGAGGGCGTTTAGCTCATCAAAAATCAATAGGAAGTAAGGAAAAAAAGATGCATAATGCCGCTAAATCCCTAGAGCACAGGATTGCAGCCTTAGGAAATGTAGAAGCTCCGGAAGACATTCGCAGAATTCGTTTCAGGCAAAGTAAAGCATTGGAGCTCCATAATCCATACCCTATAGTCGGTACGGAAATTAATAAAATATTTGGGGATAAGGCACTGTTTGAAAATGCATCTTTTCAAATTCCTCTAGGAGCAAAAGTGGCGTTAACTGGTGGTAATGGAACCGGAAAAACAACTTTAATCCGAATGATCTTAAACCATGAAGAAGGAATTTCTATTTCACCTAAGGCAAAAATAGGTTACTTTGCACAAAATGGTTACAAGTACAACAGTAATCAGAATGTTATGGAGTTTATGAAGGAGGATTGTGATTACAATGTTTCAGAAATTCGTTCCGTGCTTGCATCCATGGGGTTTAAGCAGAACGATATTGGAAAAAGCTTATCTATTTTAAGCGGTGGCGAAATTATGAAATTATTGCTAGCTAAAATGCTTATGGGTAGATATAACATCCTACTAATGGATGAACCCAGTAACTTCCTTGACATACCAAGCCTGGAGGCCTTGGAAATACTAATGAAGGAATATGCAGGAACGATCATGTTTATCACCCATGACAAACGGTTACTTGAAAATGTGGCTGATGTAATTTATGAAATTAAAGATAAGAAATTAAACTTAGTCCGATAATTATTTTACTTTTCGTATTTGACAGATCGTAAGTAGGCCGTGAAAGAGGTTATTGATTTTAACTAAACGTTAAGTAGGTTAGACCTCTAATCAGAAAAAATAAGGCCTTCAAGATGAATTTTGAAGGCCCTCTTTCCATAGAAATATACGTAAAGCATAAGGAACACATGGCAAAAAAGGCGTTTCTCAGCATGGGATATAGCTTTTGATATTGAAAGGAGTGATTCAGTATGATAGATAATATTATTCAATCAGTGACAGAAAAATTATCCTCTTTGCCTTATATAGAAGGCATCGTATTAGGGAGTTCCCGTGCAAGAGGCACCCATACAGAGGATTCTGATATAGATATCGGAATCTATTACAATTCAGAATCATTTGACCTGACAGCGATTAATCAAATTGCTACAGAATTGGATGATGAGAATAGAAACAACCTTGTTGTACCTCCCGGAGCGTGGGGTGATTGGATCAATGGCGGCGGATGGTTAGTTATGAACGGGTATCATGTTGATTTGATTTTACGTGATATAAAACGGGTGGAACAAATAATCAAGGATACGGAGCAAGGAATTGTTACTGCAAATTATCAGACCGGGCATCCCCATGGTTATATAAGTGCTATGTATCGTGGAGAATTGGCTATCAGCAAGATACAATATGCTAAAAATGAAAGCTTATGCGAATTAAAAAATCAGGCGGAAATTTACCCTGGTGCTCTAAAGAAGAGCTTGATAAACTTTTTTATATTTGAAGCAGAGTTCTCTTTAATGTTTGTAAAAGCAAATGCGGGAGCAGAGGATAAATATTATATTGCAGGCCATGTTTTTCGTATTATTTCATGCTTAAATCAAGTACTATTTGCATGCAATAATGCTTATTGCATTAACGAAAAGAAAGCTATAAAACTGCTTGAAACTTTTGAATATAAACCTGAAAAATATGCCGAAAGGGTTAATCATATTTTTGAAGTACTCGGTCTTTCACTTTTTGAATGCTACGATATGACCGAGAAGCTTTATAAAGAAGTGAAAAAAATTGCAACGGAGATAAATAACTTTTTAAACGAGGGGGAATTCAGATGAAAGAAAACAAATATGATGATAATATATTTTTTCAAAAATACAGTCAAATGAGTCGCTCACAGCAGGGACTAGCCGGTGCAGGAGAATGGGAAACATTGAGAAAGCTGCTGCCGGATTTTAAAGATAAGCGTGTGCTTGATTTAGGATGCGGCTATGGATGGCACTGTATTTATGCGATGGAACACGGTGCTTCTTCTGTTGTAGGTGTTGATATTTCTCATAAAATGCTCGAGGTAGCCAAAGAAAAAACACATTTTCCACAGGTTGAATATAAATGCTGTGCTATAGAAGATGTGGAATTCCCAGAGGAGAGTTTTGATGTAATATTAAGTTCACTTGCGTTTCACTATGTAGCAGATTATGAGATTTTAGTAAAAAAGATATATAGAATACTGAAGTCTGGTGGTAAGCTAGTTTTTACGGTTGAACATCCTGTTTTTACTGCCTATGGAACACAAGACTGGCATTATAACGAAAAAGGAGAAATACTGCATTTTCCGGTGGATAATTATTATTATGAGGGCAAACGGACAGCTGTGTTTTTGGGAGAAAAGGTTACAAAATATCATAGAACACTGACCACATATCTAAATACACTGCTTTCAAATGGTTTTATAATAAATCATATTGTGGAGCCGCAGCCGCCGGAAAACATGATGGATATTCCGGGGATGCAGGATGAAATGCGCCGTCCCATGATGCTGATTGTATCGGCGAACAAAAAAGTGGATAGATAGAACTAAAACACCTATAAGGTATAAATGGAGGTAATTTATGTTTAAAGAAAAAATTATTATAGAGATGAAAGAAGTATTCAAAGAAATTCCTTTTGGCATAGAGCATACTCTCAAAGTTTTGAAAAATGCAGAAGATATAATGAAAGGAGAAAATATCGGAGAGGAAGAAAAAGAATTCATCAGTATTATTGCTATACTACATGATATTGGTGCGGTTGAAGCACAAAAAAAATACGGTTCTATTGATGGTGTCTATCAAGAAAAGGAAGGACCAGCAGTAGCGAAAGAAATATTAAAAAAGGTAGGCTATAACAAAAATATTGATAGAATATGCTTTATAATAGGCAACCATCATACTCCATCTAAAATTGATGGACTTGATTTTCAAATACAATGGGAAGCTGATTTGCTTGAAAATTTAACGGTTATGGATAAAGAAAAAGAACAGGAAAAGATAAAAAAGTGTATAGGTGAAAACTTTAAAACAAACACAGGAAAAAGGATAGCTTATAATCGCTTTATTTTAGATTGGTAGTAGATTATTACAGTTATGTATTTTATATCGCAAAGAAAAATAGTAGTTAAGTTTAACCCTAGGGAACCTCTGATTTTATCCGCACTACCATGCGGGTTCCGGATATGGTATAATTATAAGCACGTTACCCGTTACTTGCTGGAAATGGGCAATGGCTTTGCTTTCGTTGCACGACAGAAACATTTCCAAGTCGGAAACAGCGATTTCTATGCAGACCTGATACTATATTCTATTCCACTGCACGCATATATCGTGGTAGAATTAAAGGCTACCCCATTCAAACCGGAGTATGCAGGGCAACTGAACTTCTACATCAATGTGGTGGATGATAAACTGAGGGGAGAGAATGACAACAAGACTATCGGGTTGTTGCTGTGCAAGGGAAAAGACGAAGTTGTAGCACAATACGCATTGACAGGCTATGACCAGCCGATAGGTATCAGCGATTACCAACTGAGCAAGGCAGTACCCGAAAATCTGAAATCTGCCCTACCGAGTATAGAAGAAATGGAAGAAGAACTGACCTTATTCCTTGACAAGGACAAGAACCCATAATATAAAGTATATGGCAGGAAAGATACAGACGATGATTCCCCAATATGGAGAACTCAACAGAATATACAGAGACTATATAGATAATTACGCTTTTTCTTTTGACAGGCAGAAATTCATATCGGATTTCTATCAGGAGTATAATGACATGAAATCTTTTGAAGCCGCTATCCTTGAACTGGTGCTTGACAAGCAAAAAGAGCAATACACCTTGATACTCAACAGCCTGAAAACTGAAATAGAAAAGAGCATACAGGCTTATGAGATACGCCCGTTAAGTGACAGAGCCATAGAACGTGCTTGCTATCAGCACATGGAAAGGTATTCTCAGGAAATTGAAGCCCAGCTGGATGTTACAAGAAGTCTGAGCAAGCCGCTGAATGAAGCCAACAACAGGTATGATTCCATTGGTTACAGGGAGCATACAGCCGAAGAGGAAAAACAGGCAGAGAAAGAATATGAACGCTGCAAGGCTGAATATGACAGGGAAAAAGCCAAACTGAACAAACTCTATGACCAGCAAAAGGCTACAAGAACAGAGGCATTCCAATATATGAAGAACTGTTGTGCGGACATATACCGTCAAAGCTGCCTTTTTCTGGATATATTGAAGAAATACATTCCTGACGGGCAGCAAGAGTATGAACCGGATAAACCAATCAATCAACGGGAAACAACAGAAGAACAGCAGGAATATTTCAGCATGAAATTACTTTCGCTCATTCATGAGGTGTGCGAAGGAGAACAGTTCGAAGAAATTTCCGCACCGGATTTTTATGCCAATATGAATCTTCACCCCTGCAACTGCAAGCTGAAAATAAAACCGAGAGAGAAAATACGTGTATGCTATCTGATATTCCTGATGAGCGAGAAACTCTCCAAACAGGACAGGGACAAATGGAAAGACAGAATACTGAAACTGCTGGATATTGACGACAGCTACTACAAATCCAAGTACAAGGAGCCTGTTTCAGATTTCCCCAGTGACAGCAACCAAAATTTCGCCAAGGAAATGGAACATATATTCAGATAATCCGTGATATATCCTGATACTTTACGAAAGTTCCACTTTTACCACTCAAAATAATTTTTGAGTGGTATTTTTATTTTCTGATATTCAATAAGATACAATGATATTCAGTTTGTACCGTCCCCATCCTTACCACTCATAACCCTACCTAATTTTGCATCGTTCGAGAACAGAAATAACAGCCAGTGCGCAGGGCTGATTGTTTAACGACTAAATAGATTGGACGATGACAAATATCCAAGAATTATTATCAAAACCCGTCTGGCAGATGACAGGCGAAGAATTCATATTCCTGAGTAAGCACGCTTCAGGTCAGGCCGAAGCATTGCCGCAACCCGTTACAGACACGGAAAAGAAGTATGTGTACGGAATACTCGGCATAGCCAAACTGTTCGGGTGCAGTCTGCCCACTGCCAACCGCATAAAGAAAAGCGGTAAGATAGACAAGGCGATTACCCAGATAGGGCGCAAGATTATCGTAGATGCGGAATTGGCTCTTGAACTTGCCGGGAAGAAAACAGGAGGACGGAAATAATGGGAGGTATGCTTATGGACTATATGAAAGAAATAAAGGAGATTTCGGCAGAACAGGCTATAATCCTTTGGCAAGCCTCACGCCTGAGCCTGTCGAAAATCTACGAAAAAGCACCTGAGATTCTAAAAGTGCAAGGTTCGGTCATTGGTACACTGGGCAATTTCAGTGCATCCATCGGCAAAGCCAAGAGTAAAAAGACTTTCAATGTATCGGCTATCGTAGCCGCCGCATTGAAAAACGGTACGGTACTGCGGTATGTTGCGGAACTACCGGAAGAAAAAAGGAAGATTCTTTATGTGGACACGGAACAAAGCCATTATCACTGTCTGAAAGTCATGAAACGTATTTTACGGCTTGCTGGTCTTCCTGATGACAGGGATAATGAACATCTGGAGTTTCTCGCTTTGAGGAAATACACGCCCGAACAGCGTATCAGGATTGTCGAACAGGCTATCTATAATACACCGGACATAGGGCTTGTAATCATAGACGGCATCCGTGATATGGTATATGACATCAACAGTCCGGGAGAATCGACACGCATTATATCCAAACTGATGCAGTGGACGGATGACAGGCAGATACACATCCATACGATACTCCACCAAAACAAAGGCGATGAAAACGCAAGAGGGCATATCGGTACGGAGCTGAACAACAAGGCGGAAACTGTTCTGCTGGTGGAAAAGGACAAGAGCAACGGGGATATAAGCAATGTTTCAGCCATGCACATCCGTGCAATGGATTTCGAGCCTTTCGCTTTCCGTATCAACGACAATGCATTGCCTGAACTCATAGAGGGGTACAGACCCGAAGCGAAGAAACCCGGAAGACCGGAAGAGGAAAAGTTCGACCCTTACAGGCATATTACCGAACAACAGCACCGCATAGCACTGGAAGCGGCTTTCGGACTGAAAGAGGAATACGGCTACAAGGATTTGGAAACCGCCTTAATCAAGTCATATATGTCGGTAGGTGTAAAACTGAACCATCAAAAAGCAGTATCACTTATCACCATGCTCCGGAACAAACGGATGATAGTACAGGAGAACGGCAGGAAATACACGTTCAAGCCGGACTTTCACTATTAGACCGTCTAACCTGTAATCACTTCACTTTATTCGGCAGGTCTATATATTAAGGATAAAGCGAAGCGGTTGCAGAGAATGTAAAACCGCTTCACTTTATTACCGTATCCTATATATACGAAAATAAAGTGAAGTGATTATACAGACCGTACTTCACAAAAAGGTACGGGCGAAAAGAGAAATAAATATTCCAACCATTATTCAAGCACTCATCTTATTATGGATATACAAACAGCAAAACAAATCAGGATAGCGGATTTTCTGTACAGTTTGGGACATTCTCCCGTCAAGCAGCAAGGTATCAACCTGTGGTATAAATCCCCGCTACGGGAAGAAACAGAACCTTCATTCAAAGTAAATACCGAGCGCAACCAATGGTATGATTTTGCAATCGGCAAAGGTGGAAATATCATCGCACTGGCACAGGAACTCTACTGTTCCGACTATGTGCCTTATCTTCTGCAGAAAATCGAGGAACAGACACCGTACATACGTCCCGTATCTTTCTCTTTTGGAAAGCAATCATTTTCCGAACCGAGTTTTCAGCAATTGGACATTGTGCTGCTGGCTTCTCCTGCCCTGCTTGCCTACCTACAGGAAAGAGGGATAAACACGGCACTGGCGAAAAGAGAATGTAAGGAAGCCCGTTTCACCCACAACGGCAAACGGTATTTCGCCATTGCTTTTCCGAACATATCGGGCGGATATGAAATCCGCAACCGATATTTCAAGGGATGTATCGCACCGAAAGAAATATCCCATATCAGACAGTCAGGAAAGCCAAGGAGTGCATGTTACGTTTTTGAGGGATTTATGGATTACCTTTCCTTTCTTACCTTAAGGCTGGAAAGCTGTCCGCAATCACCCGATTTCGACAGACAGGATTACATAGTTCTTAATTCCGTAGCCAATGTTCCCAAGGCACTCTATCCGTTGGGAAGCTATGAGCGCATCCACTGTTTCTTTGACAATGACCGTGCAGGAATGGAAGCAATACAGCAAATCCGAAAGGAGTATGATGCTACCCGGTATATACGTGACGCCTCGCAAATCTACAGTGGATGTAAAGATCTGAACGAATATTTACAGAAACGAATAGCCGATAGGAAAGAGCAAGCGCAATCTGTCAAAAAGAGGAATGATACGCTATCCAAGAAACCGAAAGGCTTCCGGTTATAGCCCACTATAACTACACGCTTCGCTTACGTAGTTGTGGGCTCTCCCGAGGGGATTAGGGTTTTACCCTAATAACCCACTCAGGGCGTTTCTCCCCTGAGAACCCAGAGCAAAGAGTGACCCTCTCTTTGCAATCTCCGCTTATGGGTTACACCCCTAAGAACCCTGTGCGGTTATGAGCGGACAACAGAAAATTTCACCAACAATCCAAATCAAATTTTAAGAATATGGCAACAAAATCAAGCATACATATCAAGCCCTGCAGAATTACATCAAGCGGGGCTCATAACCGAAGAGCAGCAGAGTATATGCGCAATATCGGCAAATCTCAAATCTACATCGTGCCCGAACTGACTTCCAATAACGAGCAGTG
The DNA here is from genome assembly GCF_900108345.1 of Bacteroides ndongoniae. Classification (GTDB taxonomy): domain Bacteria; phylum Bacteroidota; class Bacteroidia; order Bacteroidales; family Bacteroidaceae; genus Bacteroides; species Bacteroides ndongoniae. The sequence continues at coordinate 1,237,276 of NZ_FNVV01000014.1, forward strand.
GATAAACCCCAGCTTCGGTAGTCCTGACCTGCAGGCGCACTATGAAAACATCAAACGGATGGTCAAGGAAAAGACCGGACGAGCGATGCAGGAAAAGGAGCGTGAACGCAAGGGAAAGAATGGGAAGATTATAAAAGTGGCTGGATGCTCACCAATCCGTGAGGGAGTATTACTCATCAGACCGGATACGACACTGGCAGACGTGCGTAAATTCGGTGAGGAATGCCAAAGACGCTGGGGTATCACACCGCTGCAAATCTTCCTGCACAAGGACGAGGGACACTGGCTTAGTGGACAACCCGAAGCCGGAGATAGGGAGAGTTTCCAAGTCGGTGAAAAGTGGTTCAAGCCGAATTACCATGCACATATCGTTTTCGACTGGATGAACCACGATACAGGTAAAAGCCGAAAGCTCAATGACGAGGATATGACGGAAATGCAGAGTTTGGCATCCGACATTCTCCTGATGGAGCGTGGGCAGTCAAAGGCTGTTACTGGCAAGGAGCATCTGGAGCGTAACGATTTCATCATTGAGAAGCAGAAAGCCGAACTGCAACGCATGGATGCTGCAAAACGGCACAAAGAAGAACAGATAGGTCTTGCTGAACAGGAACTGAAACAGGTGAAATCAGAAATACGCACCGACAAGCTAAAGAAAACAGCCACCAATGCAGCCACCGCCATAGCAAGCGGTGTCGGTTCTCTTTTCGGTAGTGGAAAGTTGAAAGATTTGGAACAAGCCAATGAAAAATTGCGTCAGGAAGTTGTCAAGCGTGATAAAGGTATTGATGCATTAAAAGCCAAGATGCAACAAATGCAGGAACAGCACGGCAAACAGATACGCAATCTTCAAGGAATACACAATCAAGAGCTTGAAGCCAAAGACAGGGAAATTTCCCGGCTTAACACCTTGCTTGAAAAGGCATTCAAGTGGTTTCCGATGCTTAAAGAGATGCTGAGAATGGAAAAATTGTGTGCTACCATCGGATTCACCAAAGAAATGATAGAGAGCCTCTTGACAAAGAAAGAAGCCATACAATGTAGTGGCAAAATTTATTCCGAAGAACACAGACATAAGTTTGATATCAAAAACGATGTTTTCAGGGTTGAGAAACATCCGATGGATAGCGGTAAGCTCATACTGACTATAAACAGGATACAGATGGGAGAATGGTTCAAAGAGCAGTTTGATAAATTACGGCAAAGTTTACGAAGACCAACAGAAGAGCCAAGAAAAAGCAGAGGATTCAAATTGTAATTGTTAAATCGCTCAAATTTAGAAGAGAGGAGTAATCAAATGCTATTTTGGTTGCTCCTTTTTCGTATCTTTATGGCATCACTTATAATACTGAATTATATGGATAAACAAATAAAATCAACAATTTGTGCCACATTAAACTGTAATATACAAACAGTTTGGAAAGTTGTAACATCCTTAAATGACTATTCATGGCGTAGTGATATTGTTTCTATTAGCTTTTCTGATAAAAGGCATTTTACTGAAAGAAATAGCGATGATATTATCACACATTTTATAGTCAGAGTGTTTGAGCCATATAGCCAATATTCATTTGATTTGGATAACAAAAACTTATATGGTACGTGGACTGGATATTTCAAGCAAGTTGATACAAAAACTGAAATTAAATTTATAGAAATGATTTCTGTAAAGAAATGGTGGTTATATCCATTTGCCAAATGGTATTTGAAAAAACAACAGAAACAATATGTATCAGATTTACAACGAAAGTGTGAACGCTATGAGTAATGCAATAAATTATAAAACTCGTCCTTTACGTCAAGAGGAAACGTTCTTATTAAGAGAATTCCTTTATGAAGCTATTTTCATCCCAAAAGGAATAGAAACTCCCTCAAAAGAGGTTATAAATGCACCTGAATTAAAATTATATATTGAAAACTTTGGAACAAAAAAGGATGATTTTTGTTTGGTCGCTGATTGTGCAGGAAAAGTAATTGGTGCTGTATGGGTACGGATTATGAATGATTACGGACATATAGACAACCAAACTCCCTCCCTTTCCATTTCTTTATATAAAGAATACCGTAATAAAGGTATTGGAAGTCATTTAATGAACGAAATGTTAGCATCCCTTAAAGATAAGGGATATAATCGTGTATCTCTTTCTGTACAAAAAGCCAACTATGCAGTTAATATGTATCTTAAGTTGGGATTCAAAATAATAAAAGAGACATTGGAGGAATTCTTAATGGTAAATGAATTGAATAAAAAAATGAGCAATTACCAACATTTTTTGTCAGGAGAATATTGTAACTATCTGGATGCAGAAGTGTTAGTGATGATAAATAGAACAAAAGGTTATTTGTCCGTGTTAAATGACATAAAAACAGCGGAAAATGAAAAAAAAGAAATCCTTTCCAAAATGTTAGGAAACATTGGAAATCATTCAAGCGTAGGACAAAACTTTACTTGTCAATGTGGTAAGCATATTTTTATTGGTGAACAAACTATTATTAATAAGAACTGTACGATGATGGATGAAAATCAGATTCATATTGGTGATAGAGTACTAGTTGCTCCAAACGTGCAGTTTTATACGGCTACTCATCCAATTAATTTTGATGAGAGATTTGTGGAAAATTGGAATGAAGATTCGGGGGAACTATTTTTCAGAACCAAAGCTTTACCAATCACCGTAGAAGATAATGCATGGATTGGCGGTGGTAGTATCATTCTTGCCGGAGTAACCATTGGAAAAGGTAGTGTAATTGGTGCAGGAAGTGTGGTTACAAAATCAATACCTGAGAATTGTCTTGCTGCTGGAAATCCATGTAAAGTGATTAGATGGTTAAGCCCCCAATATAGGCTTCTCCCACTCGAAGAAAAGGACATTCCCGAAATGCAGGAATTATTTCGCTCTACCGTGCTGAATGTTAATATCAGGCATTATACACAAGAAGAGGTAGAAGATTGGGCATCTTGTGGTGACAGTGTAGAGCATTTGAAAGAGCTTCTGTCACACAATCATTTTATAGGTGCTTTTGATGAGGCGGGCCGCATGGTTGGCTTTTCATCTATGAATAAAGACGGCTATCTGCATTCCATGTTCGTACACAAGGATTGGCAAGGCAAAGGTGTGGCCACACAACTTCTTTCTGAAGTTGAACGCATTGCCAAGCAATTGGAAGTTGCTGAAATAACATCCGAAGTAAGCCTGACAGCCAGACCGTTCTTTGAAAAGAAAGGATATGAAATAGTCAAAATACAGAAGTATAGGGCAAACAAACTGGAACTGACAAATTTTGTCATGCGCAAATTATTATAACCACTAGAACATGATTCCTTAAATGAATATAAAAACACCCGACTTTACATTCTTGGGTGTAAAATCGGGTGTTAACCTTGTAAGCCATTGATTTCCAATGTTTATTGCGGAGAGACAGGGATTCGAACCCCGGGTGCCTCGCAGCACAACGGTTTTCAAGACCGCCGCAATCGACCACTCTGCCACCTCTCCAATACTGTTTTGTTGTTTGCTTCTCTCTTAAAGCGCTGCAAAGGTACGGATATTTTTTAAATCTGCAAACTTTTTGGGCTTTTTTTCATGAATAAATCGTATTTTTGTCTCCAAATTAGGCTAAGCCAATGATATACCCACAGAATTTTGAACAGAAAATAGGTTTCGACCAGATACGCCAGCTGCTGAAAGAGAAGTGTTTAAGCACGCTGGGAGAAGAGAGAGTCACAGACATGGAGTTTTCCGACCGTTTTAATGAGGTAAAGGAAAAACTGGACCAGGTCAGCGAATTTGTCCGCATCCTCCAGGAAGAAGACAACTTTCCCGCACAATATTTTTTCGATGTACGGCCGTCGCTGAAACGTATTCGCGTAGAAGGCATGTACTTGGACGAACAGGAATTGTTCGACCTGCGCCGCTCGTTGGAAACCATCCGGGACATCGTACGCTTTCTGCAAGTGAAGAACGAGGATGAAGAAGAAGCCTCCCCCTACCCTTGCCTAAGCAGACTGGCAGGTGACATCACCGTATTCCCACAGCTGATAGCGAAAATCAATGGAATTCTGTCGCCCTACGGTAAGATAAAGGACAATGCCTCTACCGAACTGGCACGCATCCGGCGCGAACTGGCCAGCACCATGGGAAGCATCTCGCGGTCGCTGAACAGCATCTTGCGCAATGCGCAGTCGGAGGGCATCATTGATAAGGATGTCACGCCCACCATGCGCGACGGACGACTGGTAATTCCCGTTGTACCTGCTCTGAAACGAAAGATAAAAGGTATAGTACACGACGAATCGGCCAGCGGAAAGACGGTATTCATCGAACCGGCCGAAGTAGTGGAAGCCAACAACCGCATCCGTGAACTGGAAGGCGAAGAACGGCGCGAAATTATCCGCATACTGACGGAGTTCTCCAACCAGTTACGGCCTTCGATACCCGACGTACTACTGTCCTACGAGTTCCTGGCCGAGATCGACTTTATCCGTGCCAAAGCCTTGTTTGCCGAACAGACAGCAGCACTGAAGCCGGCACTCGAAAATAAACAGATCATAGACTGGACCATGGCTGTGCATCCGCTGTTGCAACTGTCGCTGGCCAAGCACGGCAAGAAAGTGGTGCCACTCGACATCGAACTGGACCAGCAACGGCGCATCCTCATCATCTCCGGCCCCAACGCAGGCGGAAAGTCGGTCTGCCTGAAGACAGTAGGTCTGCTGCAATACATGTTGCAGTGCGGACTGCTTATCCCGATGCACGAACGTAGCCATGCCGGTATCTTCAGTAGTATATTCATCGACATCGGCGACGAACAGTCCATCGAGGACGACTTAAGTACCTACTCTTCGCATCTGACCAATATGAAAATCATGATGAAGAACTGCAACGAACGCAGCCTCATCCTGATTGACGAGTTTGGCGGAGGAACCGAACCGCAGATAGGCGGTGCCATTGCCGAAGCCGTGCTGAAGCGTTTTAACCTGAAAAAGACGTTCGGCGTCATCACCACCCACTACCAGAACCTGAAGCACTTTGCCGAAAACCATGAAGGAGTGGTGAACGGTGCCATGCTGTACGACCGCCATCTGATGCAAGCCCTCTTCCAGTTGCAGATAGGCAACCCGGGCAGTTCGTTCGCGGTCGAGATAGCCCGAAAGATAGGTCTGCCGGAGGATGTCATTGCCGACGCCTCGGAGATAGTGGGCAGCGAGTACATCCAGAGCGACAAATACCTGCAAGACATTGTGCGCGACAAACGTTATTGGGAAACCAAGCGACAGAACATCCGCCAGCGCGAAAAGCAGATGGAAGAAACCATTGCCCGCTATCAGGCCGAGATGGAAGAGTTGCAGAAGTCGCGCAAGGAGATTCTGCGCAAAGCCAAGGAAGAAGCCGAACAACTGATGCAGGAAGCCAACGCCCGCATCGAGAACACCATACGTACCATCAAGGAGACGCAGGCCGAGAAAGAGAAAACCCGCCAGGCGCGGCAGGAACTGACCGACTTCAAGGAGTCGCTGGAAGCACTGGCCAACAAGGAGCAGGAAGAAAAGATTGCCCGCAAGATGGAAAAGCTGAAGGAGAAGCAGAACCGGAAAAAGGAAAAGAAGAACCGCGATGCCAACGCCGCCACCCTGTCGGCCGAAGAGCAGGCTGCACGCCAGGCACGTCTGGAAGCCGAACGTCTGGCAGCCATCGTACCGGGAGCAGCCGTCAGGATAAAAGGTCAGACCACCGTAGGCGAAGTGATGGAAGTGAATGGCAAGAATGCCACTGTGGCTTTTGGCAGCATCAAGACTACCGTACGCATAGACCGCCTGGAGCGGACCAACGCCCAGCCGCGTCAGGCCGACGTGTCGACCAAAAGCACCTTCATCAGTAGCCAGACTCAGGACAGTATGTACGAAAAGAAACTGCACTTCAAGCAAGACATCGACGTGCGCGGCATGAGGGGCGACGAAGCCTTGCAGGCCGTTACCTATTTCATCGACGATGCCATACTGGTAGGTGTCTCGCGCGTACGTATCCTGCACGGCACGGGCACAGGCATCCTGCGCACCCTGATACGCCAGTACCTGCAAACCGTACCCGGTGTCCGCCACTTTCAGGACGAGCACGTACAGTTTGGCGGAGCCGGCATAACAGTAGTAGACCTGTAATACATATATATATAGAACAAACGTAACCCTAACATATACTTATGAAATCGATCAAAGAACTCTATCGCATCGGAACAGGCCCGTCGAGCAGTCACACCATGGGACCGCGCAAGGCCGCCGAAATCTTTCTGCAACGGCATCCCGAAGCCGCTGCGTTCAAGGTGACCCTGTACGGCAGCTTGGCCGCAACGGGTAAGGGACACATGACCAACGTGGCCATCACCGAAACTCTGCAACCGGCCGCACCGGTAGAAATTATCTGGGAACCGAAAGTATTCCTCCCCTTCCACCCCAACGGAATGAAGTTCGTATCGGTGGATGCTGAAGGCAAAGAGACCGACTCGTGGACGGTGTTCAGCGTAGGCGGAGGCGCACTGGCCGAAGAGAAAGACGGCAGTACATCGGTCAACACTCCCGACGTCTACGAAATGAACCACCTGACCGAGATACTGCACTGGTGCGAACGTACCGGAAAAAGCTACTGGGAATACGTAAAAGAATGCGAGGAAAGCGACATCTGGGACTACCTGGCCGAGGTATGGACTACGATGAAAGATGCCATCCGCCGCGGACTGGACAACGAAGGCGTACTGCCCGGTCCGCTGAACCTGCGCCGCAAAGCCTCAACCTACTTCATTCGAGCCAGCGGATATAAGGCATCTCTACAGTCGCGCGGACTGGTATTTGCCTATGCCCTTGCCGTAAGCGAAGAGAACGCTGCCGGAGGCACCATCGTAACGGCTCCCACCTGCGGCTCGTGCGGTGTGGTACCCGCTGTGCTCTACCACTTGCAGAAGAGCCGCGAGTTCAGCGACATCCGCATCCTGCGCGCGTTGGCCACAGCCGGCCTCATCGGCAACATTGTGAAACAGAATGCCTCCATCTCGGGTGCCGAAGCCGGATGCCAGGCCGAAGTAGGAACCGCCTGCTCGATGGCATCGGCAGCCGCCAACCAACTGTTCGGAGGAAGCCCCGCCCAAATAGAGTATGCTGCCGAAATGGGACTGGAACACCACCTGGGCATGACGTGCGACCCCGTGTGCGGACTGGTTCAGATTCCTTGCATCGAGCGCAATGCCTATGCCGCCGCCCGTGCGTTGGACGCCAATCTCTACTCATCGTTCACCGACGGTATGCACCGCGTTTCGTTCGACAAGGTAGTCGACGTAATGAAGCAAACGGGCAACGACCTGCCTTCACTCTACAAGGAAACCAGCGAAGGCGGACTGGCCAAGGATTACCGTCCGATGTAAACCCACGACAGACAGGTAGTTCGGCCCCTTCCCAACGGGAGTCCGCCTGCCAGAAATAAGACTTGTCGCCGACAACAACCAGTGTACAACTTACTGCATCCTGCTTGCAGCTTCACTGCAAACGGGGATGCAGTGACACTGCAAAGCCGTGTACAGTCGCACTGCAAACAAGGATGCAGTAACGCTGCAACCTGTGTGCAGTAACGCTGCAACCTGCGTGCAGTAACTGTGCAACCTGCATGCAGCGACAGTGCAACGTGTATGCAGTAACCGCAACCCGTAAGCTTGGCGAAACAAAGGCTTGCCGACAGACAATATAACAAAAAGGGTGTGTCAAATCAAGAGACACACCCTCACACATCGATGGCCGGTATTACCATCAGTCGTCAATATCGATCAGCTGACCTTTCTTGTTGAATTTCAGAGGAAGTCCGTTGCTCAATCCCACTTCCACTTCGCCGCGGTCGCGTTCAATCTTATTGCAGGTTACGCCCGGATACTGTGTTCCGATAAACGTCTTGGCATACGAAGGAACCAACGCTTCCGGCAAAACACCCCGTTTGCAGTCTACTTCTTCCCAACTGCCCTTACCGTCGAATTCTATCTTGGTACGGTCGGTCATCACTACTTCATAAGTCTTCGAAAACAGCTCGCTTTCCACCTTGATATACGAAACTTTTCTGTCGCCGAAATACTGTTTGATGAAAGTCTGGGCCGCAGCCGGAAGATCCTTCGGGTTCATGGTTATCACGTCACTGGCTACAGAGAATTGGATTGTCAGAAGAGCCATCACTAAGAATGCAAAAATCTTTTTCATACGCTTTGTTTTTTAATGTAGGGTTAAATACTTGTTTTACTAATTTTGATACTGCAAAGAAAGTATACGATTTAGGAAAGAATTGGGAAAAACAGAACACTTTCTGTCCTTTTACACTATTTAACCAACGAAAAGACATGCAAACCTTCTTCCCAACGATACGTCAGCCGAAGCGAACTGTTCGAAGCAATGGCCTGACTGATGGCAAGGCCCAATCCGTTCGACTCCTTCTTGCGATCCACGCTGTGGGCAAAGCGGCGGAATAAAGTATCGGCATTCAATGGGACTGTACCAGTGTTCTTTATTACAAGTGACGAAGGCGTCGTTTCGACCACCAGCCGACCACCGTCTACGTTGTGCAGCAGTGCGTTCTTCACCAGATTGCTCACCAGAATATGTGCCAGCGAGGCATTACAGCGAACGATAAAAGGACTCTCCCCTTTCACCCGCTCCAACACAATCTGCTTATGCTCATAGATGTCCATCAGGTCGGGAAGTAACTCGTCCAGAAGGTCGTCTACCGACACGTCTTCCGTCTCGGCATACTGGCCGTTCTCGATGCGCGACAGTAGCAGCAATGCCTTGTTCAACTTCACGGCACGCCCCAGTGTTGAGTAAATCGCGTCGAGTTCCTTCAGCTGTTCTTCGTTCATGCCTTCACTTTCGGCCAGCAGTTCCAGCTTGCCGCGGGCAATGGCCAACGGAGTCTGCAGTTCGTGCGACGCATTTTCGATGAACTGTTTCTGTTCCTCGTAGGCCTTGTGGCTGCGCGAAGCCATGTCGAAAGCAGCATTGCCCAGTAGGCGGAACTCGCGTATGCCGGTCTCGTTCTCCAGCGGAGGAACCTCACCACCGGGTTGCAGGCGTTGCAACCAGTCCATCAGACGGTTCATCGGTTTGAATATTTTCTGCAGGATGAGGCGGGTACCAATCGTAGTGCAGCACAGGAAGAGGGCAAACAACGCCAGCAGATACCACAGCATGGCATTGACCATGTCGTCGCGTTCGAGGGTCGAAATCATCAGTTCCAGTTCATAGAACTGTCCGTCGGGCATTCGGAAAGCAGTACGGTAGACGCGCACAGGTTCGTCCTCGTTCTCGCTTTCCACATAGACAAACGAATCGTAGAACATGTCGCGATAGTGCTCACCTTCCTTCACCGAGATAGGACGAAAATAATAGAAAGACATCAGATTATCGCCCTCGGTCTGAAGAGTGGCAGGGTCGTACAGGGCATTGTTGATGATAATCTGGGCATAGTTCTCCAGGGTGTCGTCGGTCTCGTCCATCACCTCGTAAATAATGGTATAATAGAACAACACACCCCACACAGCCATCAGCCCCAGCAGCCAGAGCGACAGCTTGCGATAGGTATAGTGCAGCAGCTTCATACTTCCGACAGTTTATATCCGAAGCCGTAAACAGCTTTCAGTTCCACCGTGGCGCCAGCCTGCTTCAGCTTCTTGCGCAGATTCTTCACCTGCGAATAGATAAAGTCCAGCGAGTCGGCCTGATCGATATTGTCACCCCACACCGATTCAGCCAGGCTCATCTTGTTGATGACGCGGTTGGGATTGACCACGAAGTAGTAGAGCAAATCGAATTCTTTCCGGTTCAGTTGCAGGGCAACACCCTCAACCGTAGCCTGACGCTTGTCGGGATAAAGCAACAGATTGCCTATCGACACACTGGTATCGCCATTGTTCTGCCGCCGGCGTATCAGCGACTTGATGCGTGCGTTCAGTTCGGCCAGATGGAAAGGTTTGGTCAGATAGTCGTCAGCTCCCAGCTCCAGCCCGTCTACTTTGTCGTCGAGCGAATCCTTGGCCGAGATAATAAGTACACTGTCGCTGCGGCGCAGGCGTTTCAGCTCGCGAAGCAGGTCAAGGCCGCTACCGCCGGGCAGCATAATGTCCAGCAGGATGCAGTCGTAGTCGTAATCATTGATTTTGTCGAGTGCCGAGTAGTAGTCGGCAGCAGTCTCTACGACAAACTTTTCTTTCAGGAGCGAGGCACGGATGGTTTCGCGCAAGTCCTGTTCGTCTTCAACAATCAGTATTTTCATGGCCACAAAGGAAATTCACAATTCTGGAATCTTTTAGGAATTACTGTGCATCTTCATCCTGATACAAATCCTCCAACAGTTCCTCCTGTACCATCGACACCTTCCCGTCGGGAGTTACCGTAATCCTCAAAGGAATATAAAGATCGGTTTGCGGATAGCAGACACTGGCTGCATAAATGAACCCCTGAGAAGTAGTCTGATCGAACACCAGCCCTTCGAGAATGGAGTTCTTCAGGAACTTTGCATCGACCAGCGAGGCAAAGGTCTCTTTGGTGAATTCCTTGTCGAGCACCGTGCGTTCGCCACAGGTAAGGCGCAGCCTGATGCGATTGTCTACAAACTTCTCGCCCTGCTCGTTGACAACCAGCGGAAGGCTTTCGTCGGGCTGACGCTTGACGACCGAAACGTACTTCTTCCCCCGATAATCAATCGGAGTCTTTATATCGGACACTTGCATGCGCTGCGGTCCTTTTGCATCCAGACTATCCTGGGTAAGTACCTGTAAATCGTCGGCCTTGTCTTTCTTGGAAGACGAACAGGCAGCCAGTAAGCCAATCGCAACCCATGCAAACAAATAGAGGAATCTCTTCATTTTCTTTTCTTAATTTATATCGCTTGACCCCGCAAAGATAGTGAAAGTCGAATGCAAAAAAATAAGCTTGCTTAATTTTTTTGCTGAGACGCATCCTATCTTATCTAAAGATAGTGAAAGGTGAGCGCAGAGACAAATGAAAACCAAAGTTTTCAAATTTGGCTATGCCGAACCGTATCCTACGGTTATCTAAAGATATGAAAAGTGAGCGCAGAGCAAAATCCCAAACAAAAAAGGAATGCAAACCAGACAAGCCACGTTTTCTTCCGGCTTGCCCAGTTCACATTCCTCCTGTCAAACAACTAACTTTTAGAAAGTAACAGGCATCAGAACTTTACCGTCACCTTCTTACCCTTATAATCAACTACCTTTTCTTTTCCGTCCGGAGTGCGAACCGTAAACTTGCGTTCAGCCAGCATTCCTTCGTAAGCACCCTTGCGTGCACCAATGGTCAGGGTGCGTTTGGCATCGTTCCAAGTCATAGGAATCTCGGTGTAAGCACCCGACTCGTAATTGTAATTGTCGCCTTCGTCTTCGTAAAGAACAAAGTCACCATTAGCACCCGGATAGACACGTACTACCAGATTATCCCATTTCTTCTCGCCAGTATATTGCACATCAGGACCTATAGGAACAATGCTTCCGGCACGTACAAAGAGAGGAATACGGCCAAGAGTTGTCTTGATTTTCAGGTTCTGGCCACCTTCCGAGAAGTCGTTGGTCCAGTAATCGTACCATCCGCATCCGGCAGGCAAGTAAACCTCCATCTCCTTGGATTGAGTAAAGTCGGCATTCAGGACGGGAGTTCCCTTACCTTTGTTTCCTTGTCCCCAGCCTTCATTCTCTTTCAGCTGTTTCTGCTTCTGTTCGGGAGTGTACTGGGCATGCAGAACCGGTGCTACCAGCAGCGACTTACCAAACATATATTCATTACCGATGTTCCAGGTCTTCTTGTCGTTCAGGAAGTCCATGAAGAGCGCACGCATGAAAGTTGACTGACGATGGCTGACTTCCCATGCTGTAGAATACAGATAGGGCAACAGCGAATAACGCAGTTTCACGGCATCGACCAACGCATCGTAAACCGGCTCGCCGGCCTTGCCATACCAGTAAAACTCACGAGACACGTCGGCACCATGGCTACGCATCATCGGACAGAAAGCTCCGAACTGTACCCAACGGACATACAATTCCTGATACATAGGATTCTTTGTTGCACTGTTGTCGCCAAAACTTGCATTGTACGAACCGGCAAAGAAACCGCCCAAGTCGGAATTCCAGTGCGGCATACCAGTCAGCGAGAAGTTCAGTCCGGCAGTCACCTGACGGCGGAACATATCCCACGACGACTGAACATCGCCCGACCATACATTAGAACCATAACGCTGTTGTCCCAGGAAGCCCGAACGGGTCAGGATAATCACACGTTTGTCTTTGGTTACTTCGCGTTGGTGATCAGAAACACCACCTACCGTCATCAACGGATAGGCATTGCGTACACTGCGGTAAGAGCCCAGATAAGTCTGACGGTCAAAGTCGCTGTCCTTATGGTTGAAGTGGTCAGGTTCAGTAGAATCCATCCACCAGCCATCCATACCCAACTGGAAGATACCTTTGTTCAGATGATCCCAATAAATGTCGCGAGCCTTCGGACTGTAAGCATCGTATACACGTACGCCCGACGGATATTCTGGATTGGGCGGCCAGCCTTCTACTCCGGATTGCGGCCATGTCTCAATGTCGAACAGCAAGCCTTCCTTATCCAATGCACGGTAAGGTTTCGTGGCCGGTCCGAAAGAAGACCAGATAGAAATCATCATGTGTGCATTCAGCGCATGTACATCGTCAATCATCTGCTTCGGACGGCTGAAAGTCGGATTCTGGAAGTCCATGGCGTTCCACAGATAATTGTGTCCCCAATATTGCCAGTCCTGAATAATACAGTCCAAAGGAATGCCCAGTTCGCGGTACTTCTTTACTACTCCTACTGTTTCTTCCTGGCTTTTATAGCGTTCCTTGCTCTGCATGAAACCGTAGCTCCACAACGGCATCATGGGCACTTCGCCTGTCAGCGCACGTACCTGTGCAATAACACCGTCGGCCGAACCTCCGTACATGAAATAGTAATCAATGCATTCGCCTACTTCCGAACGGAAAGAAGTTTCCTTTTCGTTATCGGTATAGGTAGTAGCTGAATAATTGTCCCAGAATACGCCATAGCCTTTGGTCGACTGGAAAATGGGAGATACATCTTCCACATTGCCCTGTACCAGTACTTTGGTCATATTGCGCTGCATCATCTGACCGTTCTGCAACTGTCCGAGACCGTAGAGGCCTTCTTCTTTATCTACCGTAAAGCCCTGATACACGGAGTAAGTGGACTTTCCTGCATCGTTGAAGGGAGTAAAAGCCTTGTTGTTCTCCTGCTCCTTCAGCAACAGACTACCGTCTGTCTTTGCATACGACAATACACCCGTCTTCGTATCAAGCGTCACCACCAGCACGGGACTCTTCATGACAATCTCGCCATTGCCCGATGTAGACACTTTTACGTCCGACTTCTCTGGAAGAGCAATCACCGAAAGACTCTTCTTTTCTACCGTCTTGCCCTGCGGAGTCTTCAACACCCGCAAGCTGTTGGGATTGAACCACTGTACTTCCACATCCACCTGCTTGCCGGAAATGGAAGTCTTGATTCCGTTTTCTGTCTGCTGATAGGTTTGCGCCCAGCTCCAGGCTGCACACAGACAGAAAGCCATTGTTGCAATGTTTCGCTTCATATTTTTACCTTATTTATATATTACTTAATTTCCCACCAATCCAACATAAAGAGGTTACCTTTCTGCATGGGTGAACCTTTGAATACGAAATACAGGTCGTGTACGCCTTGCACACTCTTCAGCTTAGTCTCGAATTCGCGCAATTCGCCCTTGGTATGGTCAATCTTTACAGTACCGATACAAGTACCTTCCTTGGAGTCAAGACGTATTTCCATAAAGCCGCCATAAAGATGGCAGGAAGCTGAAACCTTAAACGAAGAAGCACCTTTCTTGAAATCAACACCTTTCACCATCAGATATTCGCCTTCGTCAATGTCGGTCACCAGCTGATTCCAATGATCGCGTGCCCAAGGATTCTTTTGAGTAGTTTTCAGGCCATATCCCCATGCCATGGTTTCAGCCTCAACCTTCCGATAAGGATTGAAGTTTTCTATCTGTTCCAGCTTACAATCCTGGAAGTAAGGCAATTCCTTGATTGTACCATCGGCATTATATTCCATTTCGGCTGCCGACACCGAACGACGCTCGGCATGACGGCTGGTCTGGAAACGGAAGATGTCGTAGTTCTGACCAAAGCAATAGGATTTGCCCTTGTAATCAATAATACCGGGGTGATTGCCACGAGTACGAGGCGTATGATCCATGATGTGACCCTTATACTCCCACGGACCTGTAGGACTGTCGCTCATGGCATAACCAATACCTTCGGGACAGCAGGTGGAAGCAAAAGCCAGGTAATAATGTCCGTTGCGCTTGTAGAACCAGGGGCCTTCCTGATAGTCTTGTATCTTCGGAAGTTTCACAATGTCGCCCGAATAAGAAATCATATCCTCGTTGAGCTTTACATAATACGTATTAGGATTTCCCCAGTACATATAAGCCTGACCGTCATCATCGACAAATACACTCGGGTCGATATCGTCCCAATGTTCCTTCTGCCAAACCAGTGGTTTTCCAATAGGATCTTTGAACGGTCCGTAAGGAGAATCGCTCACCAATACGCCGATACCATGACCGTGAATCGGGCAATACATGTACCACTTTCCGTTACGGTGTACCACGCTGATAGCCCAAGCGCCGTTATCGCCTTTATACCACTTATTAAAATCCCGCAATGAAGCAACCGGACCACGATCCTGCCAATTCACCATATCGGTCGAAGTATAGAGCAGCCAGTTCTGCATCTTAAAGCCTTCGGCATCGTCCTCGTCGTGGCTTGTGTAAAGATAAATCGTATCATTATAAACCAGCGGTGCTGGGTCGGCCGTATATTTAGTCTGAATAATGGGCATATTCAATTTGGGCCACTCACTATTGGCATTTTGTGCCATCATCAACCCGGACACACCTAAAAGCAGTCCGGCAATTCCTAATTTTACTCTTTCCATGATATAGATGTAATTGATTTAACAACTGGAGCAAAATTAGTGAAAAACAGCTGTAGAAGGGGGATACAAATGTTGAAACAAACAACACTCTCGTTGAAAAAGGCACTTTATTTACTTTTTCCTAGTGCTATTGACGTACTGCGAAGGCCGCACACCAAACTCTTCCTGAAAACACTTACTGAAATAACTCGATGTACTGAAACCTACGCTATCGGTTACTTCGGCCACCGTATAGCCCTGTTCCAGCAATCGGGCAGCGCGCTTCAAACGGACAGAACGGATGAAGTTTGTCGGAGTTTTTCCAACCACAGCCACCAACTTCCGATACAATCCGGTGCGATCCATTCCCATGTCGTGGCTCAATATTTCTACGGAATACTCCGGATTATTCAGGTTCAATTCGACAAAGTGCAATGCCTTTCGTATAAACGCTTCGTCAACATCGGTCAGCAGCGTCTGTTCGTCGGCCTGCTCCTCTGATGCTGTACGCAACTGCTCCTTCCGAACTTCCTGCTGCTCCAGCAACCGCCGCATATCAACCAGCAGTTCTTCCAGCTTCAACGAACTCTCATCGGCAGGAAGCGGCAACAATACACCTTCGGAAAGCTGACTCACTACAGACTTCAACTCGGAGACATTCTGCTGTATGACTTGCAACTGAATCTTGTCCCTCCCCTCATCCGTATGTTTTAATAAGGAGTCCAACGGGACAGCAATCTTTTTAATCGGCTCTTCCAGTTCCTGATTGATGTTTTGGAGAAATGTAGTCTTCATCTCGTCCAACCGTTCTTTCTGTTCGCGTACCAGAATACGACGTTTGCGCTTGATATACCCCATGAGAAGCAGACAGACACTTCCTGCCAGCAGAAACACATAGATCGTAATAGCATATCCGGTACGCCAAAAGGGAGTTTTCACCAGAATATGAAGCTGGGCATAATGCTCCGTCCAAGTCTTGTCATTACCTGCCGCACGCACCTTGAAGACGTAATCTCCGGAAGGTAAATCGGTGTACGTCGCATATCCCTTGCCGTCGGCCGAGTGAATCTCGCGTTCCGCCTTGTCGATGCCCTCCAGCTGATAGCGGTAATAGGTCTGTGTAGGGTTTGCATAGTTCATGGCCGAAAACTCTATGGTAAAGAAGTTCTGGTCATGCTCCAACACAATATCACGAGTCACCGTCATCGAACGCTCCAATATCACATTGCCATGATATGCCTTGCCACTCTCTATCCGCTCACCGAACAGACTGAAACCCACGAACAAAGGGAAATAAGTTGTCGGTTCTTCTACCACGGACGAAGGATTCAGACGGTTGAAGCCATCAATTCCACCCCAGTACAATGTTCCGTCCGAGGCTTCAAAAACAGAACGCTCACAAAACTCATTGGCTATAACCCCATCAAAGCTATTGAAATTCACAAAAGTGTACAGCGTGTCATTGGCCGTCCGTTGAACCGTCAGTCTGCTGATGCCGTTAGCCGTCGAAATCCACACCGCACCATCGGAAGTACGGATGACAGAACGTACGGAGTTGTTCACCAGACCATCCGACGTATAAAAGATACGTTGCCGACCCGTAACCGCCTCCCACAGCATAAGTCCGTCTTCCAATCCTATCCAGAAACATCCCTGTCCGGCATCGGCAATCGCATGGCAAGGATGGCAAGACGGATAGAAATCGGTCTTCCCGCTTTGCCTGTCACTGATAAACCACCCGTGGCGCGTAATGCCGGCCAATGTATCACGGCCTGCAACGACCGTCTGAAGGATAGCTTCGTCAGTCTCCTGTATCTTCAGGTCCGGTTTTGCATCGGCCAAAGGAAGTCTTTCCCGACAAACGGACAATTCCCCAAGCGAAGGAGCAAAAAGATAATCCTGATCGTCGGATCTGACTATTATCTTCCCGGCAGCAGTCTCAGCAAATCCCTTCACAGCCACTGCTTCCTCGTCCGACAGAGGAAACAAAGCCTTGCCGATATTCTGAAAGCGGAACCGGTTCGGATGATAATAAAACAGACCGCGGTTCAGCGTGCCTATCCACATGCCTCCCTGACGGTCGTTATAAAAGGTACTTACCTCTGTATCAATCTTCTGTCCGTCTACCAACTTTAAGGTAGGGATATATTGTTTCTTTTTCAAATCAGCCGAGATATTGATCAGACCTTCCGGACCACTGACCCAGATGCTTTTGTCACGGTCAATAGACAGATAGTTGAACCAGGCATCCGTACTCATCACTACTTCCCAGTTCTTTTTGTCGACATCATAATTCAGCATTATTCCACCCGAATACCCGTTGCATAACTGATAGAAAGAATGCTCACCCTGCACAACATACGACGTATTTCCATAGTGCCCCGCCGGCAGCCCCTCGGGCTGTTCGAGCCGATAAAGTTCTTTCCCTGATGCAAGATCGTGGCAGACCAACGTACCGGAACGGTAAAACAGATACAGCTTGCCTTCGAGCACACCCAAATCATAAAGCTGGTCGTCACTTTCTGAAACATTCCGCATGAAAACAGATGGCTCCCGCTTGTCTTTGCCAAGCCGAACCAGCTCGTCACGTCCGTTTATCAGCCACAACGTCTGTTCCTTATCCATAAACAGATCTTTCACAGGAGTATCTATTCCCCACTGTGCCAGCAAACTGTCCGGGCGTTCCACGAACTGTTCACGCCCGATATCAACCACCATGAATGTATGCTGATTCTTGATCCAGACGTAACCGCTATCGTCTATATAAGAATGGTGAAATCCCGAATACTCGGACAAACGGCAAAAGTGCCTTTGGTCATAGTGCAAATAGCTGAAGCTTGTTCCATCGTAAATGTTCAGTTGGCCTTCCGTCATAATCATCATACGTCCGTCGGGCAACTGGGCAACGTTTCTCACCTTATTACTCGACAACCCTTGCAAAGCACCTATCGGAGTAAAAGCGTAATGCTTCTCTGGGAAAACGGGTAAGGCAACAGCAAGCAGACATGCTAGGCATACCAATCTCCATACGGCACACCATCGACTGCCTGCTACCACACATTCCCCTTTTTTCCCTGTTATAACCAACATATTTTATTTTCCATTTGATGCAGCAAACTTACGGAAAATCTTTGTTTTTCCACTCCGATGCGACAAAAATCAATTTCCCAAAAATCTGCTCACCGATTATCAGCAAGGCATCTAAAGTGCCACTTTAGCCTGCCCAAGAGGCACTTTACGCCGCCAAAGAGCGACTTTAGCATGTTCAACGGCCACATTACTCATGCTTTCACCCTACTTTGGATTTTATTTCCCCGAAAGTGCCTTCACGCTTTCACTTCACCGTAACGCATTCATTACAAACGTGTTCCGGTGAAAGCGAGGTTTCACGGCTGGTGTCACCGGCAGAGCAAGCTGTATTCTTTTTTCACCAGCTTGTAGGGTGACGTTTCACCGTAATATTTTAATAATAAACTGTTTGCGGTGAAAGATGGATACGCGGACGACACAGATGGAGCGGATGAACGCGGATTTTATTATTTATTATTTCGTTTGGCTGAGTTTTTTTGGGGGTGAAGTTTCACCTTAAGCAGATAGGTATGAATGGATTGTGGTGAAAGATATACGGGAAACCGACTTGGTTATGGCAAAAAAAATACGGACAGAATGAATTTTCTCAAAAGAGGTGAAAGCTGATGCCAGTCTTGCTATTATTTTTCCCCAGTTAGGAAAAAATAATTGCCTAGTTAGAAAAAAATTTTTTCCTAACTGGGAAAAAACAGACGGGTTATACAGCCATCCTGTTATCATGTGGTGAGAACCTCAATGCAACAATTGTGAAACATGATGTTTCACCATATCATACTGTATATCAATTCTTAAACCGTGCGTGAAGGCGTGAAAGCAATTTCGAAAAAAATAAAATCAAGTGGTGGGTGAAACCACAGTCTGCCACATTCCGGCAACAGGCGATGTTTCACCCACCACGAGTAAGCATTTCTAGCACACAAGTGTCGCTCGCAAGCCGTACAAGTGTGGAACGCGAGCCGTACAAGTGTTGTTCAGGAACAATGCAAGTGTTTTATATAAGCTTCTTTTCACTAATCCGAACCCCTTCCGACTGTTCATAACATATCTGGGCAAGCGTCCCATTACATTTTTTCAAGCGAATAAATAGAATTGGCTACACTTTTTGGAACGAATATCATCATTCCCACACACTTTTCCAAGCGAATCAAACAGTTCGGATAAGAATCACATCAGATATTCAGCATTGACAAGTTAGTGAGGATTATTCTCATGGTTAGAGAACGGGAGGGAAATGGTAAGGAACGAAATGAAGTGATAACTTCATTTTTCCCCCCTTAAACAAAAGTTGCGAGACTTCAATAAAGACCATCAAACAGTCAACAAACTCAAATCAATATCTGGAATGACAACGTCTGCGATCTTATCCTTGACAAGAAATCCCATATAAAGCGGAATGGTAAGTACTTCTCCCTCGCGCCCTACATTATACTGGCCCAGCTTAATTGCATGGCTGACATGATATACGTCCTTGTTCTTAAGAACCGTGGTCATGCTTTTGGTCTTACCACTCTTAGCCTTCACTTCAAGAATAACGCATTCCCCCTTGAATCTTATCAGGAAGTCTAACTCAAGCCCACTATCCTTATGGAAATAATACAGTTTTTGCCCGGACTTACACAAAAAATCGGCCATGAGATTCTCGAAGATTGCTCCTTTGTATCCAAGAAGATTCCCCTTCAGGATGTCTGCCTGCGTGCCATAGTCAAGCATAGCCATAAGAAGACCTATATCTGTAGTATATATTTTGAAACTGTCTTTAATGGAATTACCCTCTAATGGCAGTTCCGTAATCTGTGTGTTATAGCACCTCCTGACTACCCCTGCATCCTCCAGCCATTGGATGCTACCGATATATTGTGAAGCCCTTCCTCCTTTCCGGACGATGGAATACTGAAACTTCTTGTTTTCCTTAGCCAATTGCTTGGGTATAGACTCAAAACATTCGCGAATACGAGGTTTATCTGCATCATCCGCATATTTAACCATATCCTCTTCGTATCCGGCTATAAGATTGCGCTGCACCTTATATATAAGCTCAATATTTTTGGTTTTAAGAAAACAATTCACCACTTCCGGCAAACCTCCGACAATGACATATCTGTACAGCAGCTCCATCATAGCTTTATGAATCCCACTTGGAACAGCCCTTTCGTTTTCAAAACATGATTTAACGGAATCAATAACCATATCACTGATTCCGTTTGCCCATAAAAATTCCTCAAAATCCAGTGGATACATATCAATCACAGTCTCATACCCTACAGGAACAGAATCTTGTCCTTCTCCCTCCTCCTTATTTTTTTTACTTCTTCCGTATCCTTTCACACCTAAAAGAGAGCCTGTCGCAATAACATCAAAACGACCGTCTATATGAAATGATTTCAAGGCTGTCCGTGCTTCCTTACACTCCTGAATCTCGTCAAGGATAATGCAGGTTTTCCCATCGATGAAACGACTGCCAGGAATCAAAGCCGAAAGGTTGAGGACAATCGTATCGACATCCATATTGCCGGTAAAAGCAGACTTTTTATCTGGTTCAAGAATGAAGTTCATATAAACCACGCTCTCGTAGTTCTCCTTTGCAAATTTCCGGACGATATATGTCTTTCCACACTGACGAATACCTTTTATAACAAGAGGCTTTTTATTCTCAGACTTTTTCCACTTGGCCAAATATGTTTCTATCTTCCTTTTAAGCATAGTTTCTTCGATTAACCTTTGCAAATTTACATTTTTCCAAGCGAATAAACAAAAGCCATTACACTTTTTCGAACGAATAAATAAGGTTTGCTACATTTTTTGGAACGAATATGATCAATCCCTTCACAATTTTCAAGGCGAGCCAAACAGTTCGAATAAGAATCAAAGCAGATATTCAGCATTGACAAGTTAGCGAGGATTATTCTCATGGTTAGAAAACGGAGGGAGAAACAGTAAGGCTGTAAAAAGTTAAGATAATATCTAACTAAGGTAGTTATTTATGCTACATAAAGATATAACAGTGATTGTACTTAAACATAGAAAGTAATCATTCTATTTTCCGCCACGACAATTTTACCGGCTGTTTTTCAGCCAATAAAATAAAAATATCCGCAAGAAAATATTTTTATTTTAACATTCCGGCTCATTAGTGTCCAATAAAAATAGACACTAATGAAATAGTTATATTTATTTTCATTGAGATGTTTTTAAAAGAAGTTCAAATGTTTCATCAATAAGATGGCGATTCTCAATTGCTTTTATGGAACATTTCCCTTCATCAAAATATATTACAGTCTGAGTAACAGCCTCCCGTGCAAACTGATACCATATAGCTATGTTTATTGCGAATGGATTCCCCTGATATGCAGCAACCTTGCCTATATTACCTGCAACAGCTACAGAATAAGCTATAAAAAATATTTTTTTCTTTTTTTGTTCATTCTTCACACGGATATAATCTCTTTCAAATAATGGTAATGTAGAATCACTTTCTTTATGCATTGTAAAGAAACAATAAATATCAACAACTATATTTATTACAAGTCTACATGTAGACATTGTAGCTAAATGTCGCAGGTCATAACCTTGTTCATACATATAAGTGACCAGTTCACCAATTGTTCTTTCTTTTTCACCCAAACTACCAACTTGAAACATTCTTAGAACAGACGTTCCAGGAATTGGAATCCCCTGTTTTGTGAATACATCTGAAATAATATGACCTAACCATAAGAAAGGTGCATAAAATATCTTTTTTAGATCTGACTCAATAACCTTATCAATATGAAGTACTCCATTCTTATCTATGTATGAAAATGTTCCAGAAACAATATCCTTAATACCCCATATAAGTCCTAAAATGCTTGGATCATGTCCTAGACTATATACTCTATGGTTTTTGGGATACATACCAGGAATATTTTCTTTAATTGACGCATCATAATTAACATGAAACCATTTCTCTAATGTCTTTATCCACTTAGCCTCCTTACCGTCATTTGTTGTGCCTATTTTCTTAAATATAGTTGTTAAAGGACTACCCTCACAATGAACTTTCTCTCCATTAAGTTTTATATCCATAGTTTTGGGGACTTTGACAAGTACAAAATCAACAATTACAGCCAAACCACCAGCAAGACAAGCTACTAATAAATCCACGTTATTAACATCAAGTGCTTTATCTGCCTCAGTCTTACTATTAACAGAAAATAATATAGAATCTATTTCTGTATTAATCTGCTGAATGTCCTCTATAGTTGACTCAGAAGACATGTTCGATTCATCAATCCCCGCTTTATCAAAAAGTGATTTAATTCTATTATTTAATTCTTCTAATTTTTTGTCATCTTCTTTTATATCTGAAGCGAGAACTGATGTTTGTTTTTTTACCGCAAAAATATCTTTTTGAAGATCAGAAATTCTATTTGATAAACTATGAAAATCCTCCATATTATGCTGCGTCTTTAACTAATTTCTCTAGAATCTTAATGCTTTCTTCTAGACTTTTTATTTTCTTTTTGTTCTTTTCATTAGCTGTTTTAAGTTTAATAACTTCCGATTTCAATTGACTTACCTGTTGATTAATATTTAAAAGTATCTGTTGAAAATACGATGTATCCTTTTGTATTGCTAAAACTATTTCTTTAAGCACTACTTGTAATTTTGCTGCTTCAGATAAAACTGCATTGGAACCAAGTGATGCTATTGAAACACCTACAGCAGCACCTGCAGTTGCACCTAGTAAAGAGCCGCCACCAACTAATACGGCAATACCTCCTGCCATACCAAATCCACCAGCAGCTACGGCACCACCACCAAGTGCTGCAAGACCGGCAGAAATTGCAGCAGCACCAGACAAACCATTTGCTGCAAAAAAAGCAATTATCTCATATTGAAATGTAACTATTGCAATTAAAAGTACAACAATTCCTATTCCAGCCCCCATTGCAACTTTTGTCCAATAACCTGAAAGTTTTTTTACAGCTAATTTATGAGAATTTTCAAATACTTTAATATATTTCTTATCAATACAAAGAATATCAGCAATTTCATCGAGAGTTTCTTGCCTTACCTTTTTATCAATAGCCAATCCTTTAAAAGGCTTATAGGCTTCCTTATTATCACTTAACGGATAGTATGGTGAATATAAAACACATTCTAAAAACACCATATACTTCCATACTTTATTCTGAGCATTTATATCTAATCTATTTATTTTAGTTTTCAAATCTAAATTACTTAATTTAATCTGTGACGAATTACCTCCAAATGATTTCAGATAATCATCAATAGATTTATCCCATGTATTCAACCAAAGTTGCTTTTGGCCTCTCTTATTTGAACCTAAAATTAGCTTCTTTTTACCCTCTTCATGTACATCATTGAATGTTAATTTTCTTTGTAGAGCAAAAAGAATCTCGCTTTGTTCTACAGTCAATCCAAAAACTGATTTTTTTTCCATTGTATATAAATAATTTAAGTTTCACATGTAATACTTTCCTAGAAGTTAGAAGTTATCACTCCGCTTTGCTTTGTTAGAAGTTAAAGCTGATAGACTTGCAAAAGGGAAAATTGGCAGTAACAGGTCTATTGACTTTTAACTTCTAAGCCCACCTTAGTGGGCGATAACTTCTTCTAACTCCTTTAACTCCTGCAAGTTTCGCACTTGCGAAACTTGAGATAAGTTTATATATGTATATCTGTATGTCTGTAAGTCCTCTCTGCGTATCTACTACTAGAGATACTTTGGCATTATGAAAATACATACTTTCACCAAAGAGTATCTGTCATCGTAGTTTCTAAACTATCTTCATACTAAGTTCCCCTTTCAGATTCTTCTAACCCAACAGTGATTCACTGCTTCCTACATATAATCGGACAAATCACCATCAAGCAGATACTTTTTCTCATCTTCGTCATAATAAAAATCAACAAAATTTCCCTTTAAACCATTTATAACTTCACCAATCATCTTTCTAGAAAGCCTTTCACAATCAAAATATACATATACATCATCGGTTATGTCTACATCATACTTCTTACCGTGCCTATCTTTTACAGTTGCAAATACCCAATGAATATAACTGTTTTCAATGTGATTTCCTGTTCTATATTCCACTCTCTCATTTACTCCATCTTCAATCCAAACTACCTTACCTCGCATACAAGTCCTTTTCAATTTCACAAATTAACTAAAAAAAGCGTGAGCCCCTTGCCTCCTCCCTTCATCAAAATCAGGCATCGCCAAACGCCTCGTAGAAATGAATAAAGAAACAATACTCACGCCGTATTGATATGTAAGTAATCCATACTGGCATAAGCCAATATGGGCATACATATACAAACACGAATGAGCGCCATATTGTCTCTATCCTTCTACTTTGAAATTTGGCGATTTCGATTTTAGGATAAAGCAAAAAACGCTTTCTTATGTAAACATATTGACCGCTTAGGCAGTCAATACACTGCAAATATACGTTTTTGTTCAATATGGCACTCTTTTTTCATCAAATTATTTTTGCTTTTATTCAGTTCTATTCAGCGATTTAAAATATACACAGTTCCCTACTCGTATTGTCTATACATATCTCTAACAATCCCACGCATTTTGTCTATTAAAAAATCCGGAGCAAGGATTTTCAAAGCTGAGCCATACGAAAGCAACTCCTGTACAAAATCGAGTGTGGGACGTAACCTCATACGAAACGTCATAGAGAGTTCATCCTGCGACATAAGAACCTGACTATGATGAAGGGGACGGGTCTTGATATAGTTACCTTGCTGCAGATTGAATCTCAACACAACATCTTCTACTGGGGTATCGTCGCGAATAATGCCGTAAGTATCGTCAAACAAGACTTGTGGTAATTTGCCCGACTGCATCTTGAAGCCTTCGCGGCTGACTTCCGCACTGCCCATACGATCGAACGAATACACCCGTAATCCTTCCCGTTCCCTGCAAAAGCCAACCAGATACCAACGCTGTTTGAAGAACTTCACAAAATAAGGCTCCACTGTAAACGTATGAGCTTCGGCCCAATAGGAATGATAGACAAGCGTGATACACTTATTCTTCATCATCGCTTCAGTTATAGCATCCAGATGTTCCTCGCCACCAAAAGTGGTTTCCAATACAATCCGGTCGGCCAACTTTTTACGCCGTGCAATCACATCAGAAGAAGAAGCAGTTTGGATAAGCCACTGATTCAATGCCGAACGATTAAGCATTTCGGGAGAATCAATATAATATTCGTTTGTACGACGATCACATTCTATGTTGATGTCAAACATCTCTTCGGCCATCCGCTTATATTTCATAAAGGTATTGCGATGCAATTCCATGCCGTACTCTCCACTATACTCCTGCCAGGCATCCTGTATTTCTGCCAGTCTGGCACGTTTGCGGCGCAACAACAAGCTTACCAACCATATACTTATCCGGTTTTTCATACTTCATATATTATTCTATCCAATTTTTTGTGCACAAAAATAGCGAAAGGATGCATCATTTTCGTGTGCAAGCTACCAATATCTTTGCACCAATAAAAGGAATCAAACTAATATACAAAAAAACGATGAAAGGAATCATTCAAAAAATCGAGCATGGTATCTATACACATACCTATTACGCTAATCAAAAAGAATTTGGCTATTTCGTAATAGCCAAGTTAACAAACAATGAGATTGTGGATATCACCCAAGAAATGCGTCATCATTTCTCAATTCACCAGTTCAAGAACAGGACCATACGTAAATTAAACAACAGACTGAAAGGAAGGTGTATCTATTATCAATACAACACGTACATCATGTTGAATACGCCTTACCCAAAAACATTTAACCCAAGCCGATAGAACAAAACCATCGAAATAAAAGCAAAAAACAAATTTAAAAACAACAGAATAATGAAAAGGTTATTGAACATTATCACAGTACTTATGATCATCGTCTTAGGTACCGGATGCAGAAATGACGAAACGGGTGTAATTTATACCCGAACAGACGGGGAATTCCTGACAGCCATACAAATGTTTGAAAACGGGAAAATACTTGTTTCAGGAATACCATTGTGGAAGTTCGATGAAAACGAAGACCTATACATGTGTTACGGACAAACAATGTTAGCAGCCAATTATCAAAAGGGTGACGGATTTGCATACCTCATGAACGGTACTGACACCACGAACGAGCGTATTTATTTCGAAAAAGATGGCATCAAAATTCAAAATCAAATCTACAAACCGGATAAAAGAGTTAAAAGGATAGAGCCTAAAGGGAAATATGGCGGCAAATGTTATGCAGCCAGCAATGATGAAGGAGGTGCTTTTCTGGTATTTATCAACGACAAGAAGCTGTTATTTCTGAGTTATAACACACACAGAATCACTAAGAAGACCTTTAGTAATTATACTATATCTGATAAGAAGATTCTCGCTGACGAACTGAACATGGTATTCAAAGACGAAGGAGACGAACGATTGATTATGGACAACGATTGGACAACAATCATCTTCAAATATAAAGAGAACATGGATGATTACACTCTATGGGACAAAATATTATCAAACGAAAATTAAAAAGCCTTATGTACATTCAACCCCAAAAAACTCAACGAAAAAAGAACCTTATCAACGAACTATGTATTCTGATGAACCGAAAGAAAATATACACACGCACACTGATAGATCCTCTTTCGGTGATGATAGGGATAGTCATCGTCCCGACCATCTACAAACTTTTGGAACTGTTTTATCAGACGGACGGTAGAAGCGCTATTCGAGAAATGCGAATAGACATTGGTGGCGACTCATCAATACTGATTTTTGTCATCTTATGCTCACTCATCGTCTTATGCTATCTGAACTTTCTAAATAGGAAAGATGAAAAACAAAAAGAAGAGCGCCTTATACAGGAAGCACAAAAACAATTGGATAACCCGGATATAAAAGCCGTACTTTCCTTATTGAGGAAAGGATAAAACAGAAAAATACAATTATAACAAAATGTCATTCTGAATAAAGCCGAAGAATTTAAAGGAACAAGTAGCATTTTTAAGATTCTTCGCTTTGCTCAGAATGACAAAATGTTAGTCCGTAAAAGAGTTTCCGGACAGTTTCCGCTTTGCAAAGATGAGTTTTTCTGTTTCAGACGGCGTTCTTTAGTATAGAAAATATTTCGCATAACACCTTTTTAACAGTCAAGTACACTGATTTCACGTCCTTTTGCTTATCTTTGAAGCCTAAACTATGTAATCAAATATGTCCGATTATGATTTAATAGCCATTTTAGGCCCGACCGCTTCCGGAAAAACCCAGTTTGCAGCCGCTTTGGCCAGCAGACTGGATACGGAAATCATTAGTGCCGATTCGCGCCAGATTTACAAAGAAATGAACCTTGGCACCGGAAAAGATCTGGCCGACTATACCGTAAACGGCAAGCAGATCCCATACCACCTTATCGACATAGCCGAGCCGGGA
The DNA here is from genome assembly GCF_900108345.1 of Bacteroides ndongoniae. GTDB lineage: Bacteria > Bacteroidota > Bacteroidia > Bacteroidales > Bacteroidaceae > Bacteroides > Bacteroides ndongoniae. The sequence continues at coordinate 1,264,855 of NZ_FNVV01000014.1, forward strand.
TATAAATATAACGTATTCGAATACCAACGCGATTTTCTGAAAGCATACGAAACCGTCAGGCTCAAAGGCAAATTGCCCATCATGTGTGGAGGTACAGGCATGTATCTGGAGTCGGTATTAAAAGGCTACCGCCTGCTCCCTGTTCCTGAGAACCCGGAACTGCGCGCACGGCTGAACGGCAAATCGCTCGATGAACTGACCGAGATATTGAAACAATATAAAACCCTGCACAATACGACCGACGTTGACACCGCCAAACGTGCCATACGCGCCATCGAAATAGAAGAGTATTACGCACATACACCCGTAGACGAACGGGCTTTTCCGCAACTGAACAGTCTGATTGTAGGAATAGACATTGACCGCGAACTGCGCCGTGAAAAAATAACACGACGCCTGCAACAGCGGCTCGAAGAAGGAATGGTGGAAGAAGTACGCGACCTGATAAAGAAAGGCATCAAACCTGAAGACCTCATTTATTATGGTCTGGAATATAAATACCTGACTCTGTACGTTATAGGAGAACTGACTTACGAACAGATGTTCCACGACCTGGAAATAGCCATCCATCAGTTTGCCAAACGGCAGATGACATGGTTCAGAGGCATGGAACGCCGTGGATTTACCATCCACTGGATGAATGCCCAATGGAGTATGGAAGAGAAAATAGCATTTGTAACCCAATTAATCGAACAATAAAAAAGAGACTCATGAGCGTAGAACCCAATAAATGGGGAATCATATATAACCCCAAAGCCGGAACACGGAAAGTCCAAAAACGATGGAAAGAAATCAAAGAGTACATGGACAGTAAAGGTGTGTCTTACGACTATGTACAATCCGAAGGATTCGGGTCCGTGGAACGGCTGGCTGGCATACTGGCAAACAACGGCTACCGCACCATTGTCATCGTAGGGGGAGACGGCGCACTGAACGATGCCATCAACGGCATTATGCACTCCGACGCAGAAGACAAGGAAAACATTGCCATCGGAATCATCCCCAATGGCATCGGGAACGACTTTGCCAAATATTGGGACATCGGCTCCGAGTACAAAGAGGCCGTGGACTACCTCATCGAAGGCAGACGACGCAAGATAGACGTCGGTACCTGCTACTATTATGATGGTGAAAAGCATCAGACCCGCTATTTTCTGAATGCCATCAACATCGGACTGGGAGCACGTATCGTAAAAATCACCGACCAGTGTAAGCGTTTCTGGGGAGTAAAAGCCCTGTCGTACTTCATGGCCTTGCTTTCCATCATATTCGAACGCAAGCTCTATCGGATGCATCTGAAAATCAACGGCGAGCACATCCGCGGACGCATCATGACCGTATGCATAGGCAGCGCATGGGGATATGGACAAGCCCCCAGTGCCGTTCCTTATAACGGATGGCTGGATGTATCGGTCATCTATCGTCCGGAATTACTGCAACTTTGGTCCGGATTGTGGATGCTTATCCAGGGACGAATCCTCAACCACAAAGTAGTCAGACCCTACCGGACTCAGAAAGTCAAAGTATTGCGGGCTCAAAACGCTTCTGTCGATTTGGACGGACGAATTCTCGACCGCCACTTCCCGTTGGATATCGGAGTGTTGCATGAAGCTATCACGCTGATTATCCCCAATTGACAGTAAGCCATACTATTTCAGCTAATAAAAAGCAAATTAAATAAGTCTTATTACAAAGACAGATATTAGAACTTATTATGATAGAACTAAAAAACAATCCTGCCGGCAACTTTTTCCTGATTGCCGGTCCTTGTGTAATTGAAGGAGAAGAAATGGCCTTGCGCATTGCAGAACGCATTGTGGGCATCACCGAAAAGTTACAGATACCTTACGTGTTCAAAGGCTCTTATCGGAAAGCCAACCGCTCGCGTCTGGACTCATTCATGGGAATCGGCGACGAAAAAGCCCTGAAGATACTCAAAAAAGTACACGATACGTTCGGCGTACCGACTGTAACAGACATCCATGCAGCCGACGAAGCAGAAATGGCAGCCGAATACGTTGACATTCTGCAAATTCCTGCTTTCCTTTGCCGGCAAACGGACCTGCTGATAGCTGCAGCCAAGACGGGTAAGACCATCAACATCAAAAAAGGACAATTCCTGTCGCCGCTTGCCATGCGTTTTGCCGCCGAAAAAGTGATTGAAGCCGGCAATAAACACGTCATGCTGACCGAACGCGGTACTACCTTCGGCTATCAGGATCTGGTAATAGACTATCGGGGTATTCCTGAAATGCAATCGTTCGGCTTCCCAGTAATCCTTGATGCTACCCACTCCTTACAGCAGCCGAATCAAGCCAGTGGAGTAACCGGAGGAATGCCTCAGCTTATTGAAACAGTGGCTAAAGCTGGTATTGCAGTAGGAGTAGACGGGCTGTTCATCGAAACACACGAGAATCCGGCTGTAGCCAAGAGCGACGGTGCGAACATGCTGAAGCTGGACTTGCTGGAAGGACTGCTCACCAAATTAGTAAGAATAAGGAAAGCCATTAAAGAAACAGAAGACTAAATTCCAAAATATTTTTAGGCTTCTGTGTGATTTATCGCTTTTCTTTCCGACAGATAAGTCAGAAAACAACTTAATTACAAAAAGAAATGAAACATCTATTTCGTAAATTAGGATTTGCCGTTATCATGTTATGCGGCAGTTTCCAACTGGCATCGGCTCAGATGCAGATGCCTCCCATCCCGGTAGATAAAGATGTACGTATCGGACATCTTGACAACGGTCTGACCTATTACATCCGCCACAACGCCCTGCCCGAGCATCGTGTCGAATTCCACATTGCTCAAAAAGTAGGTTCTATCCTTGAAGAACCACAACAACGTGGTTTGGCTCACTTCCTGGAGCACATGGCCTTCAACGGAACCAAGAACTTCCCGGGCGATGAAAAAGGACTGGGCATCGTACAGTGGTGCGAAACCAAAGGTATCAAGTTTGGTGTGAACCTCAATGCCTATACTTCAGTAGACCAGACTGTTTATCGCATCAGCAATGTGCCTACTGATGATCAAAGCGTAGTAGACTCCTGCTTGCTCATTCTGCATGACTGGAGCAACGCCGTACTGCTGTCAGACAAAGAAATCGATAAAGAGCGCGGCGTCATTCACGAAGAATGGCGTAGCCGGAACAGCGGCATCATGCGTCTGTACACCGAAGCCCAGGCCGTGATGTACCCGGGAGACAAATATGCAGACTGTATGCCTATCGGAAGCATTGATGTCATTGATAACTTCCCCTATCAGGCTATCCGCGACTATTACGCCAAATGGTATCGTCCCGACCTGCAGGGAATCATCATTGTGGGCGACATAGACGTTGACCAGATGGAAGCCAAAATCAAGTCAGTATTTGCTGACGTGAAGAAGCCCGTCAACCCGGCCGAACGTGTTTATTATCCGGTAGCCGACAACCAGGAACCTTTGGTTTACATCGGTAAGGATAAAGAAATTGACGACCCGACTATCGAAATCTACTTCAAGCAAGACCCGACACCCGACTCCATTAAAGGGAACATGGCTTACCTGCTGCAGCAATACATGCTTAGCATGACTACCAGCATGCTCAACTCCCGCTTGAACGAATTGCGTCAGTCTGCCAATCCTCCGTTCATCTATGCCGGATGCTATTATGGAAATTACTTCCTTGCACAGACCAAAGATGCCTTTACTTTAAGCATCAGCAGCAAGGCAGAAGGCATTAACGAAGCCCTGAAAGCCGGATTGACCGAACTGGAACGCGTACGCCGCTACGGATTCACCGAAAGCGAATACAAACGCGCACGTGCCAACTACCTGCAACGTCTGGAATCGGCTTACAATGAACGCGAGAAGACCAAAAACGATTCTTACGTCAACGAATATATCAACCACTTCCTGATGGCAGAACCGATCCCCGGCATCGAATTCGAATATACGACCATGAATCAGATTGCTCCGAACATCCCGATAATGGCCATCAACCAGGCAATCCAACAAGGTGGTCTGCTGCCCGACAACAACCAGGTAGTATTCATTGCTGCTCCTGAAAAAGAAGGAATTGTTTGTCCTACCAAAGAAGAGGTTGTCGCACAGCTGAAAGGCATGAAAGACCTCAAGGTAGAAGCTTATGTTGACAAAGTATCCAACGAACCGCTGATGAAAGAAGCTCCGAAAGGTGGCAAAATCGTATCGGAAAACACGAATGCCATTTACGGAACAACAGAACTGACCCTGTCGAACGGTGTGAAAGTCTACATCAAGAAGACTGACTTCAAAGCCGACGAAATCCAGATGAAAGGCGTAAGCCTGGGCGGTACAAGCCTCTTCCCCGATAATGATAAACTCGAAATGAGTTACCTGAACAGTGTCATACAAGCTGGTGGACTTGGCAACTTCAGCAAAGTAGACCTGACCAAGATGTTGGCTGGCAAGAAAGTATCTGTCAACGCCGCAGTCGGTGCCAATACAGAAGGCATCACCGGAAGCTGCTCGCCCAAAGATTTCGAAACCATGATGCAGCTTACTTACCTGAGCTTCACAGCTCCCCGCAAGGATATGGATGCCTTTGCATCACTGAAAAGCCGCATCAAAGCCCAACTGGAAAGTGCTGAATCGAATCCGTTGAGCAGCATCAACGATACTATCCAGAAGATGATGTACGGTTACCACCCACGCTACTTCAGCATGAAGCCTGAAATGGTAGACCAGATCAACTACGATCGCATCATCGAGATGTACAAAGACCGTTTTGCCGATGCCAGCGACTTCCGTTTCTTCCTGGTAGGTAACGTTGACATCGAAAAGGTAAAACCGCTGATCGAGCAATATCTGGGCGCACTGCCTTCGACCGGACGCAAAGAAACCTTCCGCGACAACCACATGGATATAGCCAAAGGTATGCTGGAAAATACTTACGCCAAAGAACAACAAACCCCGATGGCTACCGTATTCATGCTTTATTCCGGCAAGTGCAAATATGATCTGAAAGACAATCTTCTGATGAGCTTCCTGACTCAGGCTCTTGACATGGTTTATACTGAAGAAGTTCGCGAAAAAGAAGGTGGTACATACGGTGTAAGCAGCTACGGACAACTGTCTAAACATCCGAATGAGAAATTCATGCTGCAAATCGTTTATCAGACAGACCCTGCCAAGAAAGATCACCTGAACGGTATCATCGACGCACAAATGAAGAAGATGGCTTCCGAAGGTCCGACTGAAGAGCATCTGCAAAAGATCAAAGAATACATGCTGAAGAAGTACAAAGACAACCAGAAAGAAAACGGCTACTGGCTGAACAATCTGGACGAGTACTTCTATACAGGTGTAGATTACACTCAGGGTTACGAAGAAGCTGTAAACAACATCACCGTCAAAGACGTACAGAAATTTGCTGCCGACTTGGTTAACCAAGGTAACAAGATTACAGTTGTGATGACAGTGCCTGAGAAGTAATAATCTAATTTAAGTTTCGCAAATGCTCAACTTAGTAGTTGACAAGGCTTCAGTCAACAAGTCTACAGGGTTGGAAATGCCTTGTCAACTCGTCAACCTGTTACTCGTCAACTGTAACTTGAGCTTGCGAAAGTTGAATAATCTGAAAAGATAATCAAGCACAAACATACGAGGGTGTGTCGAAACAACAAAATATTGTCCGTTTTCGGCACACCTTCTTCTTTCTAAAATCGTATATAACTGCCTATTAAAAAACAATGAACCTTTTCTTAGAACTCCGACGCCACGGCAAACTTGCCAATCAGCGCAATCCCATGTACGAGAAAAGCCGCTTCGCCAAATTCTGGATCTATCTGATGGTAGTATTCTGGGCCGGCTATCTCATCTTTTTCGGCATAACGTTTGCCTTTGCTTTCAGTGAAGGAGCACAGGAAGCCTATCATTTACTGAACGGCGGACTGCTTTTTATCCTTGCACTCGATTTCGTTATCCGCCTGCCTTTTCAAAAAACACCTTCACAGGAAGTCAAACCCTACATGCTGCTCCCCATTAAGCGCAGCCGGCTCATCGACTGTCTGCTGACACGTTCCGGTCTGGATTCATTCAATCTGTTCTGGTTCTTTTTCTTTGTCCCGTTTGCCATTCTGACCATTGCCCGTTTCTACGGAGTAACAGGAGTCTTAACCTATCTGATAGGCATCTGGCTACTAATGCTGCTCAACAACTACTGGTTCCTGCTTTGCCGTATGCTTATGGGAGAACGCTTCTGGTGGTTTTTACTCCCGGTCTTGGTTTATGGCGCATTGGGAGCAGCCTTCTTCATTCCCGATGAAAGTCCGCTATTCGACTTCTGCATCAATGTGGGCGAAGGTTTCATTTTGGGTAACTGGCTGACGTTTGCCGTTACTTTGGCCATCATTGCTCTGTTCTACCTGTTAGACCGCTATGTAATCGGAAAGATGATTTACGGCGAAATCAATAAAGTAGAAGATACGACTGTGCAGGTAAAACATGTATCGGAATACCGTTTCCTGGAACGTTACGGCCAGGTGGGCGAATACATGAAGCTGGAACTGAAGATGCTGCTGCGCAACAAAATCTGTAAGCGCGGACTCTATTCGGCCGGTGGCGTGGTACTGGTATTCAGTGCTCTCATTGCCTTCACAGATGCCTATCAGGGAGGAATGAAAGATTTTCTGGTTATGTACAACTTTGCATTATTCGGCATTCTGTTCCTGAGCACCATCATGGGCTACGAAGGAAACTATATAGACGGGCTGATGAGCCGCAAGGAAAGCATTTACTCGCTTCTGCAAGCCAAATACGCCATCTACAGCATCGGACAGGTTATTCCGCTGGTTATGATCATTCCCGCCATCATTATGAGCAAAGTAACACTGCTCACCGCCATTTCATGGTTTTTCTTCATCCCCGGCTTTGTGTACTTCGGTATGTTCCAGATGGCTGTATACAACAACCGGACAGTAGACATGAACAACAAGATGACTCAGCGAAACGTCGGTACAGGCATGCAGAACCTGATTTCGTCGGCTGTATTCATAGTCCCCTTGCTGCTATATTTCCTGCTGCACTTCCTGACAGGCGAAACAACAACCGCATGGATATTCATAGCCATCGGACTCGCCTTTATACTGACTTCGAGATACTGGCTGCGCAACGTCTACAACCGCTTCATGAAACGGCGGTATAAAAACATGGAAGGCTTCCGCGACAGCCGACAGAAATAACCGGGCTATCCCATAGAAAACAGTTCTTCGGATATCCCCATCATCAACTATCCAGCTTAAAAACAAACTATGATTCAGATTACCAATTTACAGAAAAAGTTCGGCGAAAAAATAGCCGTCAACATAGACAATTACACCATCGGGAAGGGCGAAATGCTGGGTCTCGTAGGTAACAACGGCGCCGGAAAAACTACTTTATTCCGCCTTATCCTCGACCTGCTGCAAGCCGACCAAGGCGAAGTCACCATCAATGATATCAACGTAGCCCGAAGCGAGGACTGGAAAAGCATAACCGGAGCCTACATCGACGACGGTTTCCTGATCGACTACCTGACTCCTGAAGAATACTTCTACTTCATCGGCAAAATGTACGGTCTGAAGAAGGAAGAGGTAGACGAACGGCTGAAACCATTCGAACGCTTTATGAACAACGAGGTGCTGGGACAAAAGAAGTTCATACGCAACTACTCCATGGGAAACAAGCAGAAAATAGGCATCATCTCTGCCATGCTGCACTATCCCCAGTTGCTGATACTCGACGAGCCGTTCAACTTCCTCGACCCCAGTTCGCAGGCTGTCATCAAGCATCTGCTGAAAAAGTATAGCGACGAACATCAGGCCACGGTCATCATCTCCAGCCACAACCTGAACCACACGGTCGACATCTGCCCACGCATCGCTTTGCTGGAACACGGTGTCATCATCCGCGACATCCACAACGAAAACAATTCAGCAGAAAAAGAACTGGAAGACTACTTCAATGTCCGTGTCGAAGAAGAACTGGAAGAAGAAGCCAGCCAGCAAAACGAAGAAAAGCAAGATAACCAAACCGAATTGCAATGAAACAGTCCATCGTCCATGCCCTCTGCCTCCTGCTTCTGGCTATCGGAGTGAGTTCGTGCCACACGTCGGCTCCCCGACTGAACTATCAATCTCTGGCCCGCGCTTCCCTCAAACTGGGTATGGACATCGAACGGACCGACAACCACCAGCTGTACATACAAGCCGCCGAATGGATAGGCACCCCCTATCGTGCCGGCGGCACCAGCAAGCGTGGAACGGACTGTTCGGGACTGGTAGCACAACTCTATAAAAAAGTCTACCACATACGTTTGCCACGCAGCACTTCCGGCCAACTGGAAGAAAGCCGGAAAGTGTCACGACGCAATTTGCGCGAGGGCGACCTTGTATTTTTCACCAGTCGCACCTCGCGCAAAAAAGTGGCTCATGTAGGCATCTATCTGAAAAACGGCAAGTTTATTCATGCCAGCACCAGTCGTGGGGTAATCGTAAGCAGTCTGAAAGAAGACTATTATTCCCGACACTGGCTTCGGGGCGGAAGAATAAAGTAAACCATCTGCCTGTTTCGGTACGATTCTCTGCATTTCCCCATGTACCGGTTTGTTACGACTGATGCAATAACACAATAGTCTTTTGCAACCAAACTCTCAGACGATGCTATCCCCGAAAAACGTTTCAAGCGTCAGAGACTATTCACATAATCGTTCAGTTCGTTCACCACTGCGGCAGCAGTCTTGGCCGTGCTGTTACCGGGCATGAAGTTTCCGACAAGCCTGTTCAGTTTGTCCAGCGCACGGGTCGCCTTCCGGCGAGTCAGCTCTTCGCGTAATAACAGGATTTTCTCACAGCACTGCAAGCCCTCGACCAAACGTTCAAAACGTATGCTACTGCGAGGTCCCGGATACAGACAGTATGTATCGCCTGCTGCCCAAGTACGGAAACGGGAATCGCGCAACGGGTCAAGCGGCCAGCTCATGGTAGACCATCGCAAATAGCCATCATAACCTCCTGCAACTGCATGAATGGCAGTCCAGGCTGCCTCGGCCGGCGACGAAAACGTAAAGATATTTGGGAAAGCCTCCGTGCAACAAGTATAATATGTACTGATTTGACCTTTCCGCTCGCGCTCGGCTTTGACTTCTTGAGGGAATACCTGTCCGTAAGGAATGCACAAGTAATAAAGATCGGACTGAATCTCTGCATGATAGTTGCCGGCAAGCATTATCTTGAAGCCGGGATCGGCAGCCTTCACTACTTTAATAGCTTCCTGCATGTCTTTCAAAGGACGCTCGTCCATCGAAATGGCCGTCTTTTCAAACCATCCCTTTGCCTTAAGATGGCGCGCAAAATCTTTCAGGAAGGTTCCCCAATAGTCTGCATATGCACGGTCGCCCGGCTTAGCCTCAACGAAAAGCACCCGATTAGTAGCCTGGTCATAATAATCGAACTTCAAGTCCCAGGGAACCATTGTGTAGCAGCTTATCAGGTCATCAATTCCTACCTCATTCATCATGAAATCGACCCACTTGTCGAATACCGTATAATCGAACTTCCAGGTTCCGTCCAGTTGCTTCATCCGGAATATCATACTGTCATAATGGTCTTGTGTCTGACCGGCCCAAGGCTTGTGCATAATGCTGGCAGTAATAGTCCGCTGCCCGGCATCGGCCAACATCCGCATAATGGGACGCATGGCATCGAAATGCTCTTTACTCCACAACGGAACCTGATAATAACGGGCTACGGCATAAGGATTCTGCCACAAGTCGACATACATCTTCCAGTCTGCAGGAGCCGGCAACACCCGGTTGCTCACCTTTATCTCGAACACGAGAGACTGCTTGGCCAACTTTTCGCCCGACACTGACAACTTACCACGATAGATGCCCGGCTGACTGTCGGACGGAATCCAGACATTCATCCAGATGGGTTGTGTGGTACGTGCTTTGACCGGAAGTTCCAGGTTGATATCAATCATATCGGCCACCAGAGACGAGTCCCAGTCTGCTTTATTGGGCCGATGACCGCATCCGCCCTGTCCGTCCTTATTCAATTCGTCGGTCATGACATATCTGACAAAGCCTGCCTTGACCGCCGATGCCGGAATCCGGTGCTTGCCGTTTGTCAGGTCGGATACCTCTATCCGGACCTTGCCCAAGTCTGCTTTTGTCCAAAGCACAGCCTGCGCATTCACTCTTTCGCCCCGCCAGCCTTTCAGACGGAGCGAACTCTTCCGACTGATGTCGGGAACATCCAGTTTTCGGTAACGCACATCTGTACTGCCCCAACTGAAACAAGTAGTCTGTTTCAGCTGTTCCCACACTGTTGCATCGTCGTGAGGCTTGGTATCGGTTAATTCATCGAACTGATGTAGCGGAAAGCGATCCGCCTGCTGGGCACCGGCATACAAGCTACAAAGCGCCAACACAAAAAGAAAGATTTTTTTCATAACAAATATAGATAATTACAGGTTATAGTAAAGCCAGCACCTATCATACGTGCAGATGCCACTGGACAGACGAAATGGTCCGTCTGGCTGACAAAGATAAAGCTAATCTGCCAAAAGAAAAACAAAATCACTACCTTTGCCACAAAAAGCGACCAATGAATTACTCTACTTATCTGTTCGACTTCGACTATACACTTGCCGACTCCTCGCGCGGCATCGTCACCTGCTTTCAGCATGTGCTGCAACGGAACGGTTATCTTCAGGTAGCCGACACGACCATCAAACGGACCATCGGCAAGACGCTGGAAGAATCGTTCACCATCCTGACCGGCGTAACCGACAGCGAACGCCTGGAAGAATTCAGAAAACAGTATGTCAAGGAAGCCGACGTCTACATGACTGCCAATACGTTTCTTTTCCCCGAAACCATCCAGACACTGACTGCCCTGAAAAACGCAGGCGCCAACGTTGGAATCATCTCGACCAAATACCGCTACCGCATCAAAGAACTGCTCGACCATCACCTGCCCGACGGGGTAATCGACATCATCGTAGGCGGCGAAGACGTGAAACAACCCAAGCCCTCGCCCGAAGGACTGCTGTATGCCATTGAGCGGCTGCAGGCCGACAAAACACAGGTGTTGTACATCGGCGACAGCACCGTCGATGCCGAAACAGCCCAGTCGGCAGGAGTAGACTTTGCCGGAGTGACACACGGAGTAACCACAGCCCACGAGCTGGCCTGCTATCCGCACGTCTGCATCATGTCGTCGCTGGAAGAACTGCTCTGAAGAAAAGCCGGAACTGATACGAAAAGAAATAACAAACTGCGTCTGCTTACATCCCCTGACAGACTATCTTTAACAGCCCCTACGAACAACACTTGCACGGCTCGCGAGCCACACAAGTGTTGTTCGCGAGCCGTGCAAGTGTCGAACAAATGAATTGCAAGTGTCCCACAAACGGAATACAGACATCTTTCATCCGACGTGTACAACACGGACTAACTCGCTATTGATGAGCCAATTGCGTCAAAGCAATCAGTTTCTCCTTATCCATCCTTTCCGCCTCCATCCCAGCCTAACCGGATTTTCGTCCGAAATATAAAAATCACGACACGCACCATTTCCTCAAGAAAATAGTTACAGAATTATTTGTTCGTCTGAATGAAAAACAGTACTTTTGTGCCCGATTATTCCGAACCGGGTCCGACAAAGAGCTTTCCAAGTGATTGGAGACCACCCGACGGAGCTAACTTATACATTATATATAAGAAATGTACGCAATTGTAGAAATCAACGGTCAGCAATTCAAAGCAGAAGCTGGCAAGAAACTGTTCGTTCACCACATGCAGAATGCAGAAGCTGGTGCAACAGTAGAATTTGAAAAAGTTCTTTTGGTAGACAAAGACGGCAACATCACCGTAGGTGCTCCTACAGTAGAAGGCGCAAAAGTAGTTTGCGAAGTAGTTACCGCTTTGGTAAAAGGTGACAAAGTTCTCGTATTCCACAAGAAGAGAAGAAAAGGTTACCGCAAGTTGAACGGTCATCGTCAACAATTCACAGAGTTAACAATCAAAGAAGTAGTAGCTTAATCAATTTAAAACAGTAAGAAGAAATGGCACATAAAAAAGGTGTTGGTAGTTCTAAGAACGGCCGTGAATCAGCAAGTAAGAGATTAGGCGTTAAGATATTCGGTGGCGAAGCTTGCAAGGCAGGTAACATCATCGTTCGTCAGAGAGGTACTGAATTCCATCCGGGAAACAACATCGGTATGGGTAGCGACCACACTCTGTACGCCTTGGTAGACGGAACTGTACAGTTCAAAGTAGGTAGAGAAGACAGACGCTATGTATCTGTAATCCCCGCCGAAAGTGCAGAAGCATAACGCTAACAACAGAAAATAATCAGGAAAAGAGGATAAGCCCTAAAAGCTTATCCTCTTTCTTTTTATACGAAAAACTACACCCTATTTGTTTTCCCTATCTTTTGATAAAATAGGATGCGTCTCAGCAGAAAAAACAAGCAAGCTTGTTTTTTCTGCTGAGACTTTCACTATCTTTCCATAAGATAGGATGTGGTTCGGGATAGCCAAACCTGAAAAACTTCGTTTTTCGTTTGTCTCTCCTCTCACCTTTCACTATCTTTGCACTGCAAATCAAGGTTATTATAAAAAACAAATTCAAGATATGCTTACCATTAAACAAATCACAGAAAACACAGACGCGGTGATCCGCGGACTGGAAAAGAAGCACTTCAAGAATGCCAAAGAAGCCATCGAGCAAGTGCTGGCCTACAACAACAAACGTAAAAGTACACAAGCTGTATTAGATAACAACCTCGCCGAAGTCAACTCACTCTCCAAGTCTATCGGCCAACTGATGAAAGAAGGCAAAAAAGAAGAAGCCGAAACAGCCAAAGCACGTGTTGGCGAACTGAAGGAAGCCAACAAAACCCTGCAAGCCGATATGGATCAGGCTGCTCAGGATCTGCAACAGCTGCTCTACACCATTCCCAACGTGCCCTACGACGAAGTGCCCGAAGGCGCTACTGCCGAAGACAACCTCGTTGTGAAAATGGGTGGTATGGAGACTGAACTTCCCAAAGATGCCCTGCCCCACTGGGAACTGGCCAAGAAGTACGACATCATCGACTTCGACCTGGGTGTTAAGATTACCGGTGCCGGCTTCCCCGTCTACAAAGGCAAAGGTGCACGCCTGCAACGCGCCCTCATCAACTTCTTCCTGGACGAAGCACGCAACTCGGGCTATACCGAAATCATGCCGCCCACAGTGGTGAATGCCGCTTCGGGTTACGGCACAGGCCAGCTGCCCGACAAGGAAGGACAGATGTACCACTGCGAAGTAGACGACCTCTACCTCATCCCGACAGCCGAAGTACCCGTAACAAACATCTACCGCGACGTCATCCTCGACGAAAAGCAGCTCCCCATCAAGAACTGCGCCTACACCGAGTGTTTCCGCCGCGAAGCCGGTTCTTACGGTAAGGACGTACGCGGACTGAACCGTCTGCACGAATTCTCGAAAGTGGAACTGGTACGCATCGATACCCCCGAGCACAGCAAGCAAAGCCATCAGGAAATGTTGGATCACGTCGAAGGCCTGCTCCAGAAACTGGAACTGCCTTACCGCATCCTGCGCCTTTGCGGTGGCGACATGAGCTTTACGGCTGCCATCTGCTACGACTTCGAAGTATACAGCGAAGCACAGAAGCGTTGGCTGGAAGTCAGCTCTGTATCTAACTTCGACACCTATCAGGCCAACCGTCTGAAATGCCGTTACCGTACAGCCGAAAAGAAAACCGAACTGTGCCACACGCTGAACGGTTCCGCCCTGGCTCTGCCGCGCATCGTGGCCGCCTTGCTAGAGAACAACCAGACACCCGAAGGTATCCGTATCCCCAAGGCATTGGTTCCCTACTGTGGTTTCGACATGATAGACTAAAAACATTGCAAGGTCTGTCATCCTAATCATACATTATAAAAATAAAGGCTTGTACTGGCTGCTTCCGCTTGCCGCAAAAAGACAATCAAAAAAGAAGGCATCCCCGTCCGTACAAGCCTTTATCATATAAAAAATAATACGGATTATCATTTTATTTTCTAACCCCATAAATCTACTTATCATGAGTGCTAAAAACAAAAGTTACGCATTGCCGCTGACATTCGTCGGCATCATGTTCTTTGCCATCGGCTTCGCGCTGGGCATCAACTCGCTGCTTGTTCCCGTTCTGCAAGGTTCGCTGGGCATTTCGAACGCTGCTTCGTACCTGATTATCGCCGCAACGTTCATCCCCTTCCTTGTTTTCGGCTATCCTGCCGGACTGACGATTAAAGCTATCGGCTACAAACGCACCATGTCGCTGTCGTTCATCATTTTTGCCGTGGCCTTCTATCTGTTTATTCTGTCGGCCAATTACAAGAGTTTCAGCCTGTTCCTGCTGGCATCGTTCATCAGCGGAGCGGCCAATGCCTATCTGCAAGCGTCCGTCAACCCCTACATCACCATTCTTGGCCCGTTGGAGAGTGCTGCCAAGCGCATCAGCATCATGGGTATCTGCAACAAGCTGGCCTGGCCCATCCCGTCCATCTTTATCGTGTGGCTGTTGGGCAAAGACGTGCACCTCATCGGTATTGAAGACCTGAACAAACCGTTTGTAATCATCATCTGTGCCTTCATCGTACTGGGCGTTATGGCCTTCTTCGCTCCCCTGCCCGAAGTGAAAGCCGAAGGCGAGGACGAAAACGACAACACTTCCGAAGCTTCCAGCTATGCCGCGGGAAAGACTTCCGTATTCCAGTTCCCGCACCTGCTGCTGGGCTGCCTGGCGCTGTTCCTGTATGTAGGAGTCGAGACAGTCTCGTTGGGCACACTTGTCGACTATGCCAACTCACTCGGCCTGCCGGGTGCCGCCAACTATGCGTGGATTGCGCCTATCGGCATCGTCATCGGTTACATCTGCGGTATCATTTTCATACCTAAATACATCAGCCAGGCTGCTGCCCTGAAGATATGTTCAATTCTGGCCATCGCCGGTTCGCTGCTTGTTGCACTGACGCCGCAGGACATCTCCATCTACTTCATCTCGTTCATGGCACTGGGTTGTTCGCTGATGTGGCCTGCCCTGTGGCCGCTTGCCATGGCCGACTTAGGCAAGTTCACCAAAGCCGGGTCGTCGCTGCTCATCATGGCCATGTTCGGCGGAGCCGTCATTCCCACCCTGTACGGCTGGCTGAAAGATGTCACCAGTCCCCAACAGGCCTACTGGCTCTGCCTGCCCTGCTTCCTGTTCATCCTCTATTACAGCATCTCGGGTTACAAAATCCGGACGAAGTAAGAGCTCGGTAATCAGGAGTTAAGGAGTTAAGAAGTTAAGGAGTTAAGTCAAATGCCCGTTTTTGCACACTAAGGTATTGGCTTAACTCCTTAACTTCTTAACTCCTTAACTCCTTATTTCCTCCCCCTCTCCCTTTCCCAAACTTTCTTTCCTTTCTTTCTTTGTAATTTACAAATAAGCCGTATCTTTGCAAAACCTATCAATCTGATAGTAATTACGTAATTATACCAACAAAAAATAAGGAAATGAATAAAATCATCAGCAAAGAACAATTTTCGGAGAAAGTGTTCAAGTTCGAGGTGGAAGCACCGCTTATTGCCCGCTCCCGCAAGGCAGGACACTTCGTCATTGTACGTGTCGACGCCCGAGGCGAACGAATGCCGCTGACCATAGCCGGTGCCGACGTACAGAAAGGCACCATCACGCTGGTGGTGCAGGAGGTCGGATTGTCATCCACCAAACTTTGCCAACTGAACGAAGGCGACTACATCCTCGACGTAGTAGGACCGCTGGGACAAGCCACGCACATCGAAAACTTCGGTACTGTTGTCTGCGCCGGAGGCGGTGTAGGTGTAGCACCCATGTTGCCCATCATACAGGCACTGAAGGAGGCAGGTAACCGCGTCATCTCCGTACTGGCCGGACGTAGCAAAGACCTGATTATTCTGGAAGAACAAGTACGCCGTTCGTCCGATGAGGTTATCATCATGACCGACGACGGCTCGTATGGCAACAAAGGCCTCGTGACCGAAGGCATCGAAAGCGTCATCAAGCGCGAGAAGGTGGACAAATGTTTTGCCATCGGCCCCGCCATCATGATGAAGTTCTGCTGTCTGCTGACCCAAAAATATAATATTCCTACCGACGTTTCGCTGAATACCATCATGGTAGACGGTACGGGCATGTGTGGCGCCTGCCGTATCACCGTGGGTGGAAAGACGAAGTTCGTCTGCGTAGATGGCCCCGAATTCGACGGCCATCAGGTAGACTGGGACGAAATGTTCAAGCGCATGGGCTCGTTCAAGGATGTAGAACGCGAAGAAATGAGCCATCTGGCCGATTCCGTTTGTCATGCTACTGCCCAGGAAGGCGCACAGCCGGATGCATTGGCCTCGCAAGCAAACGCTCCTCAGGCCCAGGCTCCGATGGAAGAACTCCTCGACCGCAAAGCCCCGTGGCGCGAAGCTTTGCGCAAAAGCATGAAGCCGAAGGAACGCACCGCCATTCCCCGCTGTCCGATGAACGAGCTCGACCCCGTTTATCGTGCCACAATCCGTACGGAAGAAGTAAATACCGGCTACACCAAAGAGCAGGCCATGACCGAAGCCAAACGCTGCCTTGACTGCGCCAACCCGACGTGTATGCAGGGTTGCCCCGTCAGCATCAACATTCCGTCGTTCATCAAGAACGTAGAGCGTGGCGCCTTCCTCGAAGCAGCCCGCGTGCTGAAGCAAACCTCGTCGCTGCCCGCTGTCTGCGGACGTGTATGCCCACAGGAAAAACAATGCGAAAGCCAGTGCATCCATCTGAAAATGAACGAACCGGCCGTAGCCATCGGTAATCTGGAACGTTTCGTGGCCGACTACGAACGCGAAAGCGGTAACATCGTTCTGCCCGAACTGGCTCCGAAGAACGGCATAAAGGTGGCCGTTGTAGGTTCAGGCCCTGCCGGACTGACTTTTGCCGGCGACATGGTGAAGTATGGTTACGACGTAACCGTATTCGAAGCCTTGCACGAGATTGGCGGTGTGCTGAAATATGGTATCCCCGAGTTCCGCCTGCCCAACAAGATTGTGGACGTCGAAATCAACAACCTCGAAAAGATGGGCGTACACTTCGTGAAGGATTGTATCATCGGTAAGACCGAAAGTGTAGAAGAACTCCAGAAAGAAGGTTACAAAGGCGTATTCATTGCTTCGGGAGCCGGACTGCCCAACTTCATGGGTATACCGGGCGAGAACAGCGTGAACATCATGTCGAGCAACGAATATCTGACACGTGTCAACCTGATGGACGCTTCCAATCCTGAAACCGACACCCCCATCAACCCTGCCAAGCGCGTGATGGTAGTAGGCGGCGGAAACACCGCTATGGACTCGTGCCGCACAGCCAAGCGTCTGGGAGCTGAGAAAGTGTTCATCGTCTACCGCCGTAGCGAGGCCGAAATGCCTGCCCGACTGGAAGAAGTGAAGCATGCCAAGGAGGAAGGCATCGAATTCCTTACGCTGCACAACCCCATCGAATACATTGCCGACGAGAAAGGTGCCGTGAAGCAGGTAGTACTGCAGAAGATGGAACTGGGTGAGCCCGATGCCAGCGGCCGACGCAGTCCCGTAGCCATTCCCGGAGCAACGGTTACACTGGACATCGACATGGCTGTCGTTGCCGTAGGCGTATCGCCCAACCCCATTGTGCCCAAATCGGTAAAGGGTCTGGAGCTGGGTCGCAAGAACACCATCGCCGTCAACGAAAACATGCAGTCGTCCATCCCGACGATCTATGCCGGCGGTGACATCGTACGCGGTGGAGCTACCGTTATTCTGGCCATGGGCGACGGCCGACGCGCAGCTGCTGCCATGCACGCCAACCTGCAAGAGTAATACCTCTGACAGACATTAGCCTTCGGACATCCGAAGCACATATCAACAGTCCCTTCTGCCTCTCCGCAGCTTCTCTTTCAGCCGAAAGAGAAACACGGAAAGCAGAAGGGACTTTTCTTTTCCTTCGTCCCGAGCAGCCTCTTCTTCCCTCAAATCCATTCCTCAGGACTTCCGAAACAAAACGCCGGGAGTTTCGAAGCAAAACTCCACGACTTTTGAAGCAAAATCCCACG
Organism: Bacteroides ndongoniae; assembly: GCF_900108345.1. GTDB lineage: Bacteria > Bacteroidota > Bacteroidia > Bacteroidales > Bacteroidaceae > Bacteroides > Bacteroides ndongoniae. The sequence goes on from NZ_FNVV01000014.1 coordinate 1,282,996, forward strand.
AGTTTCAAAGTAAAACCCCACGAGTTTCGAAACAAAAGCCCACAGGTTTCGGACACAAACCCCAGCCATCCACACACAAAAAGCCCCGTCGGCAGGAAGACTACTGTACCTTTCCTGCGACGGGGCTTCAGAATATTTTTTGTCAGCCTCGACCGAGGACAGACTTATTTTACAATGCTGTTGGTCTGCGGATCAGGGAAAATGACCGTCGGTTTGAACGTCTTGGCCTCTTCAAAGTCCATCAGCGCATACGACATGATAATGACAATGTCATCAGGTTGCACCTTGCGGGCTGCTGCACCGTTCAGACAAATCTTACCCGAGCCACGTTCGCCCTTGATAATATAGGTTTCGAAACGCTCTCCATTGTTGTTGTCGGCAATGTAAACCTTCTCACCGGCAATCATGTTGGCGGCATCCATCAGGTCTTCGTCAATCGTAATACTTCCCATGTAGTTCAGGTTAGCTTCCGTAACACGTGCACAGTGTATTTTCGATTTCAGCACTTCAATCATCATACGACTATTCCTTTTTATATATTGATATTGAATTTACTCCTTATACTTGATGTTGTCAATCAAACGAACCTCTCCGCAGAACACGGTGATACAGCCTACCGCATACGACGTATCTTCCCAGTTGGCAATCTTCTGCAACGTGTTTCCGTCTACCAGTTCAAAGTATTCCAGACGCAAACCGGGAGCGGCCTCAATGGCATCTTCCACGAACTTTTGTGTTTCGGCTACCGTATGCGACTTGGCGTAATCGCGGCTGGCAAACAACGTTTGCGAAATCTTCAGTGCCTGCTGACGTTCTTCGGCCGAAAGACGTGCGTTACGGCTACTCAAAGCCAAGCCGTCTTCCTCGCGGACAATGGGACAGCCCACAATCTGCAGCGGGAACTTTAACTGACGCACCATCTCGCGAATGATGGCCAACTGCTGGAAGTCCTTTTCACCAAAATAAGCACGGTCGGGCTTTACGGCCTCGAACAGCTTGCTCACAATCTGGCAAACACCGTTAAAGTGCCCCGGACGATACTTACCCTCCATCACCGTATCCAGCGGGGCATAGCTGAACTGACGTGTATCGGGTTCGGGATACATCTCTTCCACAGAGGGAGCAAAGGCAAAGGCTGCGCCACACTGCTCCAGCAGACGGCAATCAGCATCCAGCGTACGCGGATACTTTGCCAGGTCGTTCTTGTCGTTAAACTGCGTGGGATTAACAAAAACACTCACTACGGCTGCATCGTTCTCGGCAACACAACGCTTCACCAGCGAAGCATGACCGGCATGCAAGGCACCCATTGTAGGTACCAGTCCTACCGTTTTACCCTGGGCTCTCAAGGCCGCCAAAGCAGCCTGCAAGTCCTTGATAGTATGTACTATTTCCATTTCTATTGGTTATAAAAATAACTTTGTTGTTCGCTAAAACGGTGCAAAATAAACCAATATTTAGCACATAAAGAAGAAATATCGTAAAATTATGCAGGTTTCAGCCACTTTTCCTGTTCAGAGGGCTTAATATCGCTACTGATATACAATTAGTTAACAAAACATAAGGAATAATAGGACTGGTTATTTTGTCCGATTGCCCGATTTTTTTGTATCTTTGCCAAATAATCGAGAACATTGTTATTATTATGACAAAGGCGAACAAGGTTTTATTTATAACACAAGAAATCACTCCATACGTTTCAGAGACCGAGATGTCTCTTGTAGGCAGACACTTACCGCAAGCCATCCAGGAAAAAGGCAGAGAAATACGAACTTTCATGCCCAAATGGGGAAATATCAACGAACGCAGAAACCAGCTGCACGAAGTGATACGCCTTTCCGGTATGAATCTGATCATTGATGACACGGACCATCCGCTTATCATCAAGGTAGCATCCATACAGGCTGCACGTATGCAAGTATACTTTATCGATAATGACGATTACTTCCAGAATCGCCTGCAAATCACTGACGAAAACGGAAATGAATACGAGGACAACGATGCTCGTACCATATTCTATGCCCGTGGCGTACTGGAAACCGTCAAAAAACTGCGCTGGTGTCCGGACATCATTCATTGTCACGGATGGATGACCGCTTTGGCTCCTCTTTATATAAAGAAGGCCTACAAGGACGAACCTTCTTTCAGAAATGCCAAAGTAGTATTCTCGTTATACGGCGACGACTTCAAGCAACCTTTCCACCCAGACTATCCCAACAAGCTGTTGCTGAAAGGCATTGCTAAAAAAGATGTGGCACACCTGAAAAGCCCAATAGACTATGCTACGCTCTGCAAGCTGGCTGTCGACTTCTCCGACGGCGTTGTCCAGCAAAGCGAGCACGTCAACGAAGAAGTAATGGAATACGCACGGCAGGCCGGAAAACTGGTATTAGACTATCAGTCGCCCGACAATTTTGCCGACGCCTGCAACGACTTCTACGACAAAGTATGGGAAACTGAACAACAATAAAAGCAAATCCAAGACACTAAATTTATGAAAGCCAAGTATATAGGAATCCTGTCATTGGCACTGTTAAGCATCTTCGGATGCGACGACAACACCGGAACACTGGGAATGGGAATGCTACCCGACTCAGACGGTTTGTCAGCCCACACTGCTTCATTTGATGTAACAACTTATTCAGTTGAAGCAGAGCAAGTTTTTTCTAAAACAAGCACCGGATATATCGGCCGATTCACGGACCCCGATTTCGGATATTATGAATCCAGCTTCCTAAGCGAGCTGAATTGTACAGACGACTATATATTCCCTGCCGTATACAAAGAAAGCGCAGACGGAACAAGCGGAACCGGTATGATGGCTGGTGACACGGTAGTATCCGTAAGCTTGGTACTATACTACAAAAGTTGGTTTGGCGATTCGCTGAATGCTTGCCGCATGAGCGTTTACGAGCTGAATGACGAATGGCTGAACGACCGCAAGACAGCCGACAATTACCGTTATACCGATTTCGACATTACCAAGTATTACGACCCCAACAAATTGCTTGGCAGAAAAGCATACAGTGCTTACGACGCAACGATTCCCGACTCTGTAAGAAATGCAACAGACTCATATGGTAATCCCATTTATTATCCTTACGTTGCTTTCCGTCTCGACAAAGAACAGTATGGCAACAGGATTCTGAAACTGAACCGGGAATACCAGGAAGGCAAAAACGATTATTTCAAGAATGCCGAAAACTTCATCAACAACATCTTTAAAGGTATATATGCCAAAAGCGATTACGGCGATGGCACAATCCTTTATATCGACCGTGTGGACTTACAGATGCAATTCCGTTTCCACTATGTAGACGAAGAGACCGGACTTGCCCTGAAGAAAAAGTCTGATGATGAAAATGGAAAAGCAGGCGAAGACTCTTTATATTATAGTACTGCTACCGTTTTCGCTTCGACCAAAGAGGTTGTTCAGGCAAACAAGTTCACCAATTCAGACAAATTACAGGAACGCTTGCAGGAAACAGACTGGACATACATCAAATCGCCAGCCGGAATCTTCACTGAAGCTGTTCTGCCCTACGACGAAATTTACAAGGAACTTGCCAACGACACACTGAATGCCGTTAAACTGACCTTTACCAATTATCACCAAAATGATAATTACGAGTTCAGCATGAGTGCGCCCGACAACGTATTGCTGATACGCAAATCCGATTACAAGAAATTCTTCACAGAAAATCAGTTACCGGATAATATTACATCGTACACCGTTGCTCACAACAATATTGCAACCAACCAATACACATTCAGCAATATTGCACGCCTGGTAACATCGTGCATCGGCATCAAAAATACAGCGAAAGCCGAAGCACAAAAGGAAGCTGGAAGCAACTGGAACGAAGCCGAATGGGAAGCCAAGTGGACTGCCGAGAACCCTGATTGGGATAAAGTCTGGTTAATTCCGGTTTCAGCGTCATACGATACCAATAAAACCACTTTAATAGGTATACAGAACGATCTAAAACCCAGCTATGCCAAACTTAAAGGTGGAACGACCGGCGACAAGTTGAAACTGGAAGTAACATACACGACTTTCAAGAAATAAAAGCAAACAAGTTATACAAGAAATAAACGGGTACTTGTCAACTATCTCTTCACAAGTATCCGTTTATTTTTTTATATAATAATAAGAGGGTGTGTCGTAATACGCGATTCACCCTCTTTTCTTTATCAGCGATAAGAGCGTAGTTAACGTGAGTTCGATATAAGCAAATAAATATTTCACTGAAAATTAGGAACATAGCGATAAAAGTATTAAATTTATAGTGAACAATTATAACATTTAAACGATTATCACTATGTTTCCAGAGTCTAAAGTTACAGAGATTTATTGTATGGCCGATGATTTTTGCAAGGAATTTACATTTCAACAGGAAAAATATATGATTGATGATAAGAAGACCAAGCATCGCAATAAACCCAACCGTATGAGTGATGCTGAGATTATGGTTATTCTTATCCTGTTTCACTCCGGTGGTTTTCGCTGTTTCAAGCATTACTACAAGGAGTATGTCTGTAAACATCTGAAACACCTTTTTCCGCGCCAAGTTTCCTATAACCGTTTTGTAGAATTGGAAAAGGAAGTACTACTTCCCCTGACCATCTTTATCAAAAAAGTACTGCTGGGAACCTGTACCGGCATCNGTTACAGAGATTTATTGTATGGCCGATGATTTTTGCAAGGAATTTACATTTCAACAGGAAAAATATATGATTGATGATAAGAAGACCAAGCATCGCAATAAACCCAACCGTATGAGTGATGCTGAGATTATGGTTATTCTTATCCTGTTTCACTCCGGTGGTTTTCGCTGTTTCAAGCATTACTACAAGGAGTATGTCTGTAAACATCTGAAACACCTTTTTCCGCGCCAAGTTTCCTATAACCGTTTTGTAGAATTGGAAAAGGAAGTACTACTTCCCCTGACCATCTTTATCAAAAAAGTACTGCTGGGAACCTGTACCGGCATCAGTTTTGTGGACTCCACTCCCTTACGTGTATGCCGTAACCAAAGAATCCTTATTCATAAGACATTTGAAGGACTTGCCGAGCGTGGAAAATGTTCAATGGGATGGTTCTTCGGATTCAAGTTGCATCTGATAATCAATGACAAAGGGGAAATTCTCAATTTCATGTTTACTCCCGGAAACGTGGATGACCGGGAGCCTTTGAAGCTGGGCAAGTTCCTGAAGAACATTAAAGGAAAACTATGTGCAGACAAAGGATATATTGGTCAGGCCCTGTTCGAGAATCTTTTTCTTAATGGCATACAACTTGTCACCAAGGTCAAGAACAATATGAAGAACTCACTGATGAGTATTGCCGACAAGATCTTGCTCAGAAAAAGAGCCCTGATCGAAACGGTCAATGACGAATTGAAGAACATTGCACAGATAGAGCACTCCAGACATCGTTCATTCAATAACTTTATAGCTAACTCTTTGTCGGCTATCGCAGCATACTGCTTTTTTGAAAAGAAGCCAGCTATTGATATAAATTTTGTCAATGACAGACAACTTTCTTTTTTTTGATTTTATATCGAACTCACGTTTTTTATATAATAATAAAGGCTGCCCTTTCGAGCAGCCTTTATTATTGAAATGTACGTTTGTTTATTTGCTTTCCTTTACCTTCTTGGCTGTCTTAGCTGTAGTAGCAGCCTTCTTGGCAGTTGTTTTCTTTTCGGGTGCCAATTTAGCTAATTTAGCCTGTGCCTTTTCCAACTCCTTATTCAGCTTCTCAATCTCATCTCCCTGATTCTTGATAGTAGTCAACAAAGCATTCAGCTCTTCATTGTCTATATCTACAGGATAAAGAGAATCTACACGTTTGATGAAGTCACCCAGAATATTCATATAATTGGTAAAAGCATCGTATGGCGACTCATAAATGCCTCGATTCAGCCCCACACCACTGTTTTTAGTTGTCATAAAACGGAAGTTGTTACTTGCCTGCAAGTAATCCCAATCCTGCTTTATACGGCGATCATCGCAAAGATGTACACGCTCTGCCACACTATACAGTTTATTAAAGGCTTCACGTTGCATAGCATTACCCAACCAGCAGCTTGTATCTCTTTCCTCATCTACCCAAGACATCGGATAAGGTACGTCAAGCTGAGATACAGACTTCAGCTTGGTGACGATTTCGATCGGTGTAGAGAAAGTAATGCCTTTTTCCTTTGCATAAGCCGGCAATGCCTTCAAGAATTCCAATATATTGGAAGACAACGGTTGCGACATACCCAATGCACAAAGCTCCATAAAGATGTTGATTACCTGTTCTTCCTGTGGCAGCGAATCAATCCAACCAATATATTTATCTGCAAACAACGGATATTCATTCCACTCTGAATTGGAGAAGCGCAAACTGATGTCATCGGACAACTTATAGTCGCGCAACAGCAACTTCAAGTTAGGATTCATGTTGCAATGATATACATAATGCGGACTCTTCCAACCCAGGATGTATTTAGCACCTTCGGTCAGCATTCCCTTGAATCCCATGCTGGCTACCATAGCACCTATTTCATCATTATAGATCAAACTTGAATTGCGGAATACCTTAGGTTCCTTACCAAACATTTGTTTCATCTTGGCACTCTGGCGCATAACTTCCTCTTTGAAGCAATCTTCATTGGCCAACGAAGAAAGGCCATGAGAATAAGGCTCTGCCAGGAACTCACAACAGCCAGTTTCATTCAACTGATGCAATAAGTCGATAACAGCCGGAGCATGAATTTCCAATTGTTCCAATGCTACGCCCGAAATAGAAAGTGCAACCTTGAATGTTCCACCGGAATTCTTGGCCATCTCGATAAGCGCATTCAAAGCCGGGATATACGAACGTTCAGCTACTTCATTAATGCTGGTTTCATTGGCGTAATCATCATAATAATAATGATCATTGCCTATATCAAAGAAACGATAACGTTTCAGATGAATAATTTGATGTATTTCAAAATAAAGACAGATTGTTCTCATTTCTAAATATTGTTTTAGTGTTTACCTATAGTTTCTTAACACATCCTCGTAAAGGGCACGGATTCTCAGGCCCACTTTCTCCCAAGTAATTCCATCCACTTCCTTCTTTCCTTCTTCCTGCAAATAATGGAAAAGCGAAGGATAGTTACAAATGGCATAAATAGCGTCAGCCATTGCATGAATATCCCAATAGTCAACCTTGATAACATTATTGAGAATTTCACCGCATCCCGACTGTTTGGATATGATAGAAGGCGTACCACACTGCATCGCTTCCAACGGGGCTATACCAAAAGGCTCGGAAACCGAAGGCATCACAAACACATCGCTATCCTTATACACTTCATATACCTGCTTCCCTTTCATAAAACCCGGGAAATGGAAACGGTCAGCAATACCACGCTCAGCCACTAAATTAATCATCGCATTCAGCATATCGCCCGAACCTGCCATCACAAACCGGATGTTACGGGTACGCCGCAAAACCATAGCTGCCGCCTCAACAAAATATTCCGGTCCTTTCTGCATGGTAATACGCCCTAAGAAAGTCACAACCTTTTCTTTGGTATGTTCCGGACGAGGAATATCCTGATACTCTTGAGAAAGCGGATATACAGCATTGTGCATGGCAAACACCTTACGCGGATCCTGATGATATTCGTTGATAACAGTACGTCGTGTCAATTCAGACACACACATAATGCAATCTGCATAGTCCATACCGTTCTTTTCAATGGAATAAACCGTAGGATTCACCTTACCGCGCGAACGGTCGAAATCAGTAGCGTGTACATGAATACACAATGGTTTTCCACTAACCATCTTGGCATGTACACCGGCCGGATAAGTCAACCAATCGTGAGCATGAATAATGTCGAACTGCTCCTTACGAGCTACTACACCAGCTATAATAGAGAAATTATTAATTTCTTCATGCAGATTTCCCGGATAACCTCCGGCAAACTCCATACAGCCCATATCGTTCACATGCATATACGAAAAGTCTGCATAAATATGATCCCGATATGCATAATAGTCTTCAGGTGTCATCTGCCCATACAAACGTGACTTCAACGTGTCATGATCAAAATCACGCCATACAATAGGCACCTGATTCATTCCAACAATTTTCAGAAACTGTTCTTCCTGTCCGGTAGGTTTAGGCATACAGAAAATCGTTTCCATATCCCCCTGCAGACTCAAGCCTTTCGTTATACCATACGAAGCTACAGCAAGGCCACCATATATTTTGGGAGGAAATTCCCAACCAAACATTAATACTCTCATCCTTTTTCCTCCTCATATAATTTTAATTTCGACAACAATTTCAATATTCTCAGAATTTCGGCCACATTCATTGCAAACGACACAGCGCCACGTCCTGTAAAAGGAGGATTCCCGTCAAACAGTTCCGGCAAAGTTCCGATGCAGTGACAGGTCATTTCGTCTTCCATACCAATCAGGTAACGCTCTACAAATGAGATTCCGCTCATTTTATAGATACGCAAATAAGCCTCCATATAGAAACCCATCAGCCACGGCCACGCACTTCCCTGATGATAAGCATAATCGCGTTGAATCTGTGGACCTACATAATAAGGATTGTATCCACCGCTCTTCGGACTAAGAGTACGCAAGCCTTTGGGAGTAAGCAATTCTTTTGTTACAATATCCAGAACTTGCTTCTTCTGCGAACGGTCCAACGGAGAGTAGTCGAATGCTACAGTAAAGATCATGTTGGGACGGACACTCCAATCCATCATATAACCATCCACATAATCGAAAAGGTATCCGTATTCGTTACGGAATACACTTACAAATGATTTTCCTGCAGTCTCAGCCTGCATGTCCAGTTCATCAGCAAGAGCAGTATTTCCTCCTTCGCGCGACATATCAGCTACAAAACGAAGTGCATTATACCACAGAGCATTAATTTCAACTACATACCCTGTTCTCGGAACTACAGGACGTCCATTGGCTGTAGAGTTCATCCATGTTACCGCCTTTTCAGTTCCGTTAGTATAAAGCAACCCGTTATCATGCAAAAAGAGGTTATCATGTTTTCTTCCACGGATATAAGCCATTATATCCTCTAACAAATTACCGTATTTTTCACGGCATTGCTCGCGCGAAGTAGCTTTAGCATATTGTTGCAGCGTCCACACAGCCCACAGCAGAATGTCCGGATGCTCCATCTCATAAATTTTGTAGGTACGTGGTTCGCCATTCATGAATTCATAAATAGCTTTTGTAGCAGTCCGCATCACATCCTCGAATTCATCAAGTTCACCAATCGCTAATGTAAGGCCTGGCAAAGAAATAAACAAATCGCGCGCACGGCATTTGAACCATGGATAACCGGCCAGAACATAATGTTCATCACCTTGCTTATTATGGAACTGATGTGCTGAATTTACCAAACAATGGTAGAAGCTGTCCCGTGGAGTACGGTCTGCAACTTCTGCTTCAAAAGTCTGCTTCAGCTTGCGAGTCGACACTTCGGATATACCAGCAGAGAAAACAATACTTTCCCCCTTCTTGATATCCACTTCAAAATACCCGGGAACATACAAATCTTCATTAAAATCGTAACCGCGTTCCTGCTCTTTGGCATACTCAATTCCACGATACCAGTCTGGCTGAAAATGGAATTCGTTTTTCTTATTCAACTGCATGAATAATTCAGGATATCCTGGATACATGCAAGTCTTTATTCCATTTTCTACAAGCTGATAATCGCGACTTGCCTGAGCATTCTCATGGGTATATTCGCGCACACTGCGGAATGCCAGGAAGGGTCGAAAACGAAGAGTAGTTGCCGAGTGGGCATCAACCAAGGTGTAACGGATCAGAATCCGGTTCTCATGATGTACAAAAATCTTTTCTTTACGGAGGATAACGCCTCCTACACGGTAAGTAGTTGCCGGGATATGCTCACAATCAAACTCACGAATGTACTTATGGCCATTCGGACTGTAGTGATTGCCTTGATATTTATGCAAACCCAGGTTAAACTCTGCACCATGCTGAATTACCGTTTCATCCAAAGAAGATAGCAGCACATGATTTTCATCGTCTAAGTTGGGGACAGGAATCACCAACAGTCCATGATATTTGCGTGTGTTACAATCTACAATAGTTGTACAATGATAAGCGCCCGATTTATTTGACCGCAAAATCTCCCTTGGCAAAGATTCTTGCAGGTTAATCATCAGGGTCTTGTCAAATCGTAAATAACTCATAGTTGTGCTATTATTTAAAGGTTAATTATTCAGGCCAAACACCGCTACACAACGTGTAGCTGTGCCAAAAGTACAAATTAATGCCTATAAACAAAATAAAAAGTCCGATTTTTTTCGGTTTTTACCCAAATAATCAGTAGTATTGTAGAAAATAAAGAAAAATCTGTGAAATATGAAACCTGATATACGTAGAATGGCGTTAGCCACAGCCGTTCCATTGTTCATCCTATTTATTATGTATATATTAAAAATATTGGAGGTTGGCATGGATTGGGAGTTCACAAAGCTAGGCATATATCCAATGCAGCAAAGAGGCGTGTTCGGCGTTTTCGCACATCCACTGGTGCATAGCAGCTTCAAACATTTGTTTGCCAACACCCTGCCTTTTTTCTTTCTTTCATGGTGCCTGTTCTATTTTTACCGGCAAATTGCGCCCTACATTCTATTTCTCATCTGGATCTGTTGTGGCATATTGACTTTTTGCATTGGGAAACCAGGTTGGCACATCGGTTGCAGCGGTATAATCTACGGACTGGCATTTTTTCTTTTCTTCAGTGGACTGCTACGAAAATACGTACCACTCATTGCCATTTCGCTACTGGTGACATTCCTTTATGGCGGACTGGTATGGAATATGTTTCCACAATTTGCCAAAGCATCTACTTCCTGGGAAGGACATCTTAGCGGCGCCATTGCCGGCACGCTTTGTGCCATCATCTTTATGAAACGTGGTCCTCAACGCCCCGACCCATTTGATGATGAGGAAGAAGATTCCGATACTGAAAATGAAGAAGAATCCAGCGAAGAAAACACTGATCCGTCAGACGAAAGTCTTACCCAAGACAGCAGCGTTCATCCAACAGCATCAACATACATCTCTCTTTAAAAGCCTGCGATAAGTTGCAAAAGTAGCCACAACAGACCTAAAACTCTGAATGAATAGCACGCTTAAGAAACAATAAAAAAACAAAAAGAGGTACAATCTTTTTACAACACATATCGATTATATCTAACTTTGCCATGAAAATACGAAGAGGAAAACATTATGGATACAATGTTCGATACTTTATTGCAGCTTCCACTCTTTCAAGGTCTGGCCCAAGAAGATTTCACCTGTATATTGGAAAAAGTCCGACTGCATTTTATTAAGCACAAAACTGGAGAAGTTTTCATCAACGCCGGTACCCCATGTGATCAGTTGGTCTTTGTACTAAACGGCGAAATAACCTCTTCCACCATAGTAGAAGGTTCGTACAGTCTCATTGAAGTCATTCAGGCTCCTTGCCTAATTGAGCCCTACTCAATGTTCGGAATGACCACGAATTATATATCGACCTACACTGCGCGCACTGTTGCACATACGGTTAATATCAGCAAAAGCTTTGTAATGAACAACTTGTTCAAATATGATATTTTCCGACTGAACTACATGAACATCCTCAGCAACCGTTATCAAATTCTGCATAAACGCTTATGGAGTCCTGTAGGAGCCAGTCTTGAAATACGCATCATTGATTTTATACTTAATCATATAGAGCGTCCGTATGGAGAAAAAACCCTTAAAATCAAGATGGAAGAACTGGCACGGATCACAAACGACACTCGAATCAGCGTATCAAAAACATTAAATAGCATGCAGGAAAAAGGACTGGTTGAATTGCACCGAGGAGAGATTTTTATTCCTGATGCAACTTTATTAGCTAACTCGCGTCAATAAAAAGCAAAGCTGAGATAAAAAAAAGAGTTTTTCTTCCCATCCTCATTCCCTTCAAGCTGCATTCACATTTCAATAAAGAAATTATCTGCCAGAAGAACGGGATTAAAAGTGGAAAGAAAAACTCTGGAAAAACGGCTTCCTTATTCCCACTCGATAGTCGAAGGTGGTTTGGAAGAAATATCGTAGGTTACTCGATTTACGCCTTTCACCTTATTTATAATATCATTGGAAACCTTTCCCAAGAACTCATAAGGCAGATGCGCCCAATCGGCAGTCATCGCATCGGTCGAAGTCACGGCACGCAAAGCTACGGCACGTTCATAAGTCCGTTCGTCGCCCATCACACCCACCGATTGAACAGGAAGCAAGATAACGCCTGCCTGCCATACCTGATGATAGAGGCACGTTTCGTCTCCGTCGGCATCTTTCACTTTCCAATCCCACAAGCCGCGAATAAAAATATCATCAGCATCCTGCAAGATACGTACTTTCTCACGTGTGATATCGCCCAGAATACGTACTGCCAATCCCGGTCCCGGGAAGGGATGACGTCCTATCAGGTGTTCAGGAATACCCAATTCACGACCAACCCGACGTACTTCATCTTTAAACAGCCACTTCAACGGTTCGCAAAGTTGCAAATTCATTTCCTTAGGCAAACCACCCACATTATGGTGACTCTTGATAACCTTACCTGTAATATTCAGACTTTCGATACGGTCAGGATAAATCGTTCCTTGTGCCAACCAACGGGCATCGGTAATCTTATGAGCTTCGGCATTGAACACTTCCACAAAATCGCGACCTATAATCTTACGCTTCTGCTCCGGATCAGTTACTCCTTCCAAATCTTTGAAGAACTTGTCACTGGCATCCACACCAATCACATTCAGGCCAAGGCATTCGTAATCGTGCATCACATTCTGGAACTCATTCTTACGAAGCAAACCATGATCCACAAAAATACAAGTCAGGTTCTTGCCAATGGCACGGTTCAGCAATACCGCCGCTACCGAAGAATCAACTCCGCCGCTTAAGCCCAAAATAACACGATCATTGCCCAGCTGTTCCTTCAATTCTGCTACAGTTGTATCTACAAACGAAGCAGGGCTCCACGTCTGATGGCAACCGCAAGCTTCGACTACGAAATTTCTCAGCATCTGAGTTCCGTCTTCGCTATGGAACACTTCGGGATGGAACTGTACTCCCCACATTTGTTCGCCCTCGGCCTGGTAAGCAGCAATGCGCACCTTGTCTGTCGAAGCAATAACTTTAAAATTGTCAGGAATAGCTGTGATGGTATCGCCATGACTCATCCACACTTGTGAATTATCGCGCACGCCGTGGAAAAGCAGGTTATCTTTTTCGAACGTCTGCAAATGAGCACGTCCATACTCACGGCTACCAGCTGGTTCTACCTTTCCGCCATTCGTATAAGAAATGAACTGTGCACCGTAACAAATACCCAAAATAGGATACTTACCACGAATACCAGTCAGATCCACCTTAAAGGCGTTTTCGTCGTACACAGAAAAGGGACTTCCCGACAGGATTACTCCCTTCACGCTTTCATCGTCGTGCGGAAACTTGTTATAAGGCACAATTTCGCAATAGACGTTCAGTTCGCGTAAGCGGCGTCCGATGAGCTGCGTAGTCTGCGAACCGAAATCAAGAATGATAATCTTCTCTTGCATATAATGTCAATAATGGTTTTATAAATAATTGGCAAATTTAGCAAAAAGCCATCGAATACGTTCTATTTTAGAAGCAAAAATGATAAAAAGGAATCAGACATTCATCGAAAACAGGCTTTCAAGCAAAGCACTATCAGCTGTAAAAGCTGGCTCTTACCGGTTTTTATCGGTTTGCCTGGCTCTGTTCTTTCAATAAGTCGCGGATTTCAGTCAGCAGTATCTCTTCTTTCGAAGGAACAGGAGGTGCCGGTGGAACAGCATCGGCCGCTGCCTTCCGTTTAGCAGTAATACGTGTAATCAACTTAATAAAAAGGAATATGGAGAAAGCGATAATCAAGAAATCAAAGGTCATCTGCAGGAAGTTTCCATAATTCAAAGTCACCGCAGCAATCTCTTTCCCGTCCACCACACAAGCAGGTTTCATAACCCACTTCAAATCGGTAAAGTTTACACCTCCCACCAACAGACCGAAAACTGGCATAATGATATCTGCCACCAACGAAGAGACAATTTTGCCAAATGCCCCACCGATAATCACACCGACAGCCATATCTACCACATTTCCCTTCATGGCAAATGCTTTAAAATCTTGCAAAAATTTACTTTTTCTCATCTTTTGAATTATTTAATAATGATTTTAAGCACGAATATAAAAACATTTTCTTACTTTTGCACCGCAATTCGGAAAGAATTGTCTGGATAAACTCGAAAGTTTATTTTTAAACATTATAAAACCCTTAAAAGTTTAAACAAAATGATTAAAGTAGGTATTAATGGATTCGGACGTATCGGACGTTTCGTATTCCGCGCAGCTCAAAAAAGAAACGATATCCAAATCGTTGGTATTAACGACCTTTGCCCGGTAGATTACTTGGCTTACATGCTGAAGTATGATACAATGCACGGTCAATTTGACGGTACAATCGAAGCTGATGTTGAAAACAGCAAGCTGATTGTAAACGGCAAAGAAATCCGCGTTACAGCTGAAAAGAACCCTGCTGACTTGAAATGGGATGCTGTAGGTGCTGAATACGTAGTAGAATCTACAGGTCTGTTCCTGACTAAAGAAAAAGCTCAAGCTCACATCGAAGCTGGTGCAAAATATGTAGTTATGTCTGCTCCTTCTAAGGATGACACTCCGATGTTCGTATGCGGTGTTAACGAAAAGACTTACGTTAAAGGTACTCAATTCGTATCTAACGCTTCTTGTACTACTAACTGTTTGGCTCCTATCGCTAAGGTTCTGAACGACAAATGGGGTATCACTGATGGTTTGATGACTACAGTTCACTCTACAACTGCTACTCAAAAGACTGTTGACGGTCCTTCTATGAAGGATTGGAGAGGTGGTCGTGCTGCTTCTGGCAACATCATCCCGTCTTCTACTGGTGCTGCTAAGGCTGTAGGTAAAGTTATCCCGACTCTGAACGGCAAACTGACTGGTATGTCAATGCGTGTTCCGACTTTGGATGTATCTGTAGTTGACTTGACTGTAAACTTGGCTAAGCCTGCTACTTACGCTGAAATCTGCGCTGCTATGAAGGAAGCTTCTGAAGGCGAACTGAAGGGTATCCTGGGTTACACTGAAGATGCAGTTGTTTCTTCTGACTTCTTGGGTGACACTCACACTTCTATCTTCGATGCTAAGGCTGGTATCGCTTTGACTGATACTTTCGTTAAGGTTGTATCTTGGTACGACAACGAAATCGGTTACTCTAACAAAGTTCTCGATCTGATCGCTCACATGGCATCTGTAAACTGCTAATTGACAGTAAAAAACATCAATATGTAGGCGACTTCTTCGGAAGTCGCCTATTTTTTTTCCAAAAACTCTTCTTCTTTGCCCGACATTCTCCTATAATTACCGAAAAATGAACGCGTAAAAACGGAACAACTAGAGCTTTATAGTGCAACAGTTACTGCACTCACAGTGCAATAGTAAGTGCACTCGCAGTGCAGTAGGCAGTGCACTCATGCGGCATAAGTTATTCGGGAAAAAAATCGTATCTCCTTTATTGCCCAGAGCTGTTTCAGAGCACCATACATTCCAACCTACCGCTTCAAACACAATCATAATAAAACCCATCCGAAATCTTACATACTATTCTGAATGAGCAAATATCAGGCATTCAAAAAAAATACGAAAGATTCCGGATGGGTTACATTACGTTAAGCCGACATACAAGCTCCGGTGTATATTTCAGCTGTCTTACGCCCCAAGGAAAGACTCCTTTCCTTACAGCTCGTCCGGCCACGGACAAGGTTCCCCACTATTCTTAAAGGTAGGACGCTGGGCATCGACCTTGCGCAGATACTCACCCAGTTCCTTGGACAGACGGCGTACGATGTCGGGATGCTGAGCAGCCACGTCGTTCTTCTCACCGATGTCTTCGGGAATGTTGAACAATTCCTTCTTACCCGTTTCATAATAGTAAACCAACTTCCAGTCATCCTTGCGGATGGCACAGTCCAAATTGATGCCCGGTCCATCGTTACCCCAGATATTGGGGAAATTCCATACCAATGCACGGCCTTTCGAGGGGTCGCCCGTTCCTTTCAGCAAGGGCATGAAGCTGACACCGTCCAGCGGAGCAACTGTCTTGTAGTCCTTTACTCCGGCCATTTCGAGCAGGGTCGGATAAAAGTCTTCAATCATGAGGTACTTGTCGCAACGTGTATCGGGCTTCACCACACCCGGCCAGCTAACAATCATCGGCTCGCGGATGCCGCCTTCATACAAAGAACCTTTACCGCTGTTCAACGGATAGTTCTGCGTATGTATTTCACCGTCTCTCCATTCCGGTTCAGCAGCCAAACCACCGTTATCGCTCATAAAGATGACGACAGTATTGTCTGCCTCGCCGTTCTTCTCCAGCCAGTCCATCAGGTCACCCAGACTTTTGTCCATTCCCTCAATAAGCGAAGCGTATGCGGCTTCCTTGTCCGTCAGTCCCTTACGGACGTATTTTGGGAAAAAACGCATATCCTTGTCAATAGGGATATGGATGGCATAATGGGACATGTACAAATAGAATGGCTGGTTATACTTCTTGGCCTTGTCCAACGCCTTGATGGCTTCACGCGTCAGGGCTTCGGTAGCAAAGACACCCGTACCCCAGTAATTCTCCAGTCCGGGAATGGACATCAGCGAATAGGCCTTGCCGTCGCGCGTATGTCCGTAGTTCCGTTCGCTCAGGTAAGTGGCCAGTCCTCCGGCGGCATGACCGGCGATGTTCACCTCGAATCCCCAATGGGTAGGATTCTCTCCCGGAGTGTCAATGGACCCCCAATGTGCCTTGCCGCAATGAATGGTGTGATAACCACTCTGGCGGAGCAGTTCCACAAAGGAGGTGCCTACGTAAGTATTATTCACCCCTTCCACCTGACTGACACCGTTATAGTTCCAATCGGGCAATTCCACCGTCTCACTCTTGCGGTCGGTCTGCTTGTCACGTTCCAATGTCCAGTTAGTCACCCGGTGACGGGCATTGTTGGCGCCCGTAATCAAGCTGCAACGGGTAGCCGAACTGATATTACAAGCGTATGCCTGCGTAAACATCATCCCCTGTTTGGCAAGCCGTTCCATGTTCGGTGTTTCGTACGCCTCGTTGTAGTGTGTCTTTTGTGTCCAGAAAGGCAAAGAAGTGTCTTGCCATCCCATATCGTCCACCATAAACAGGATGATGTTGGGGCGTTTCTGTTTTTCTGCCGTCCGGTTCCCTGTTGTCCCCCATCCGTTTACCACAGGAGCCAAAGGGGTCAGAGAAAATGCTGTCAACAAGAATCTGTTCATAATTTATATAGTGATTAAAGGTTAGTAATCTTTTGTGACTGGTCGCCAACAGTTAGCGGTGAACAGGTGCAGTCAGCATCCATGCGGAATGACAGTCTGCCACTGACCGCCTGCCAGTTCCGTTCAATTAGAATAGATACTGAAATCCCTGATTTGCGGAGTGTCGGTACACTGCTCCACCACCAAACGGAAGGCAGAAGCCTCCACCGGCTCGAAGCTCTCGATGCGTTTGTGTCCCACCGAAGTACCCTTGGCCACAGTTACCCACTTCCCGCCAACTCGGGCTTCCACCCGATAGGCACGGATGCGTTCCCCTTGGCTGATATCTTCCTGCAAGATATAATAGTTAGCCGTCTGACTGTCCTTCAAATTCAGCAAAAGTTTTTTGGCCTTACCAGAAGTTTGTACCAGCGGCGTACCGAAGCGGCGGTCTATCTCCTCCCCCCATTCTTTCAACCGCTTCACATCGCCTTCGGGCAGCAAGCCGTCCGGATTGGGTGTAAGGCCTACAATCAGGGTGGCATTACGTCCCACCGACTTCTCATACATGTCCATCAGGTTCTCCAGCGGATAGACGGCCTTGTCGTCATCACCCGGTTCCCAGAACCATTCGTGACGGCCGTTGTAGCCGCGCAGAGGGGTATCAGCCATGGCAGGCACCCAATATGCGCCGTTTTCGTCACCATGTGCCAGCAGTTCATTATGATTTCTTACACCTTCGTTCGCATTGCTGTGACTGTAGGGATAAGGGAAAGCAGACCAGCAGGGATAACCTACCGTCCCACTCTCCGAACCTCCCCAACGGAAATCCGCACGGTTCACATTATGGTAGAACAGACATTCCGGCTGATACTTGGCCACAATAGGTTCCACATCGGGCCCCAATCCTTTCGGATCGTCGGCTCCTCCATCAAACCAAATCATGAACAAGTCGCCATAACGGGTACACAATTCCGTCACCATCTTCTCGCAAAGGCGCTTGTACCATGCCTGGCGGTTACGGGCAAACTCTCCGTCGCCTTCCGCCTTGAAATTATGGATGCCCAACAATGAATTCCAACGAATACCGATGTAGATACCCGGCTGAATGCCGTACTTACGGCAGGAATTCACAAAGTCACGTACTACGTCGCCTTTGCCGTCGCGCCATTTCACAGCCTTCAGACAGTAAGGATTCACATCACTCTGCCACAAACCAAATCCAGTCTCATGGGTAGCGGTCAACACAGCAAACTTGGCGCCGGCTGCCTTGGCCGCCTCAATCCACTGGTCCGTATCTAGTTGGGTAGGATTGAAGATATTATAATCCTCTATGGGATTGATGCGGTTGTTGCCCTGTCCATATACCAGTCCGTCGAACACATGCAGGTCATAATGGAACACGACACCCATCTCCGCTTCATGCCACTTCAACTGGTGAGGGGCAGGCACAGGTTGAGGATTTGTCTGCGAATGGACTGACAAGACCAACAACAAGCTACTAAACAAACCTATAATTCTTTTCATAATCATTCTTTTTTCTATCAAATCTATATATTTACTCATACCTATTATTCTTTGCCGCTTTGGTCTTCATTCAGTTCCTTGTAATACTTGATTCTTTCATGCCAAGGCTTGTCCTCCAGCGGAAACACCTTATGGCTTTCAGCCCAAGCATTCCACTCGCCTTCCAGTGTCTTCACTTTCTCCGGATAGCGGGCAGACAAATCCTCCTGTTCAAACGGGTCTGTATCCAGATTTATCAATTCCCAGGGAGAATTCCGGTCATTGCGCACCAGCTTCCAGTTATCCGAAATGACGGCACAAGAGCTCTGATGCTCAAAATATAAAGTACGTTTCTGCAACTCACCGTTCTTTATGGCCGGCAACAGGCTTATGCCGGGCAGGTCGGCATGTCCGAACTTCCCGGACGGATAAACGCCCGAAGCCAGGTCGACGCAAGTAGGCAGCAGGTCGATGACATGAGCCGGCTGATTGCAATATCCGCCTTTCACCTTGTTCCTAGCAGCATCGCCATAGGCCAGGATAAAGGGCGTACTGGTACCTCCCTGATAGCACCACTGCTTGTAACTGCGGTAAGGCGTGTTGGACAAATCTGCCATCAGTTGCCCCAGATAGCCGCCTTCCAGTGTGGAACCGTTGTCGCTCAGGAACATAAAGACAGTATTATCCAGATTCCCCTTTTCACGGAAAGCATCAATAATCCGCCCTATTCCATCGTCCATAATCTCAATCATGGCTGCATAGGTAGCCATGTCTTCAATCCATTTCTGCCGTTGTTCTTCCGTCAAATCTTCCCACGCGGGACGCTTGCCTCTGAATTCCTTGTTGTAAACCGGCAGTTCCATGTCCGACGGCACAAGTCCCATGGCTTTCTGCTTTTCAAACCGTTGTTTCCGCAATACGTCATAGCCCACCTTATAACGGTCTCTGCACTTCTCCACCCTATCGGCCGGTGCCTGAAGCGGAAGGTGCGGTGCATAGTAGGCGACATACAGGAACATCGGCACGTCTGCCCGATGCCTGCTCACAAAACTTGCAGCCGAATCCGATAAAGCCGTCGTATAATAATAATCATCCGGATACTCCGGCACCAGCGTCATATCATTGTAGAGCGGTTTGGGTTTGTAATAACTTCCCCCACCCGTCAGACAACCATAATAACGATCGAATCCCCGCTGAACCGGGAAGCTTCCATTGGGCGTATAAAAGGCACCGTCTACCGTCACATGCCACTTTCCGCACATATAAGTTCCATATCCGTTGGCCTTCATCACTTCTGCAACGGTGGGATATTCTTTCGCTATCTGCCCTCTGTATCCGGGACGGTGTTCATCCACTGCCGTCATCCATCCCATACCGACCTGATGCTGGTAACGTCCGGTCAGCAAGGAAGCACGGGTGGGACAACTTCTTCCCGTATTCTTGAACTGAGTGAAGCGCACACCTTCACGCGCCAGACTGTCCAAATGAGGAGTCTGTATCTCACTCCCGTAACATCCGATGTCCGAAAATCCCATATCATCACAAAGAATCAACACTATATTGGGAGAAGAATTCGACTGAGCCGTTATAGAAGCTGCACACAAAGAAAATGCGCAAGAAACATACATAAACCTATTCATAACAACTATACTTTAAGAGAAATCAAAGTTACTTACACCTAATATTTCTCAACCCTTAATAAGGGCAAGTTTAAGCAAGCACAAATAGAAATATTTATATCAAAAAAGGTGTACCAAAAATAAAAAATAAGCTTTAATCCCTGGTACACCTAACTTATAAATTATTCAAAAAAATCTGTTTTTACTGAATGGCATAAGCACCGGCTTCAATAGGCCAACCTGGATTCTGATAAACTACGGACGTCGAAACATCTCCACCTTCTTCGGGAGTTGACAGACGAAATACATCATAAGAAATCGGAGACAAATAATTGGCCGTTTCAAAGCAATAACCATTATTCTTGATTACATAATCGTTCTTGCCCTGCGGACGCAAATACTTGCTGACAGATGCATCATTGGGTGCCGTATATGTCTGTTTACAAGCCTCACATGCTGCTTCAAATTCAGTATGGAACTCATCCCAATAGTTCATACCTTCCACCCAATAGTTCTGCATCATGTCCAAAGCACGCCAACGATACAAATCTGCCTTACGCATACCTTCAGCAATGAACTCGCTGCGACGTTCACGACGGATGTTATAGAGCGTAGCATCTACAAGCTGAGTACCGGAATAGCGTGCCAGGTCGATTTCCTTTGTCAAATCAGTGGCAGCAATGGTCTTCTTGTAGTCAGTGTCAACACCGGCACGGCTGCGCAAAGCTTTCCAATACTTGTCAAGAGTAGCATCCTCCAATGTATTATATCTCAAGTAATAAGCTTCAATATAGTTCAGATAGGCCTCTGCAGCACGGAAAATAGGTAAAGCCAAAGGATATGCATTATTATAAACTACATCATTGTCTATCCAACCTTTGCGGGGAATATAACCGGTACTGGTCACACGGATACCACCGGCAGCAGCCGTCAAGCCCGGAAGTTGAAACATGATATCCTCGCCGTTGAAAGTCATAATCTTATCACCGGGCTTTCCAACAGAAGTCACCAAACGCAGATCGCGGTCGGTCATTGTGCTCACCAGACTCTTGTCACCTTGATAATTGGACCCTGTAGCATAGATGGGCAAACCATTGCTCATCAAATAGCTGTCGACCAGTGAACGAGTAAAACCAGTACCATCACCATGGACAAAGACAAATGTTCCTTCTTCCGTTTTAATGGATCCATAACCGTGAGTGGCTCCAACCACCTGATTCTGTACCTTGGCATCCTCACTGTACATACGCCACAACAGGACTTCACTACGTTGATTTGAAAGATCTGTCTTGTTGTACAAACCGGCATAATCGTCCATCAAAGTTGACTCATCACCTACCAATTTGGCTGATTCGATTGCCTGATCCAGGAAGAATTTGATTTCAGCATTCATATCGGTATTGAAAGAGGCAGCATCACCCGGCCATCCCGGTCCGCCCGGAACACGTGCCGTACCTGCATGGTACTTCTCCCACGTAGCTTCGTACAAAGCGACACGCGACTTGAACAACAAGGCGCATTCACGGTTCAAACGATGGGCTGTAAAACTATTTGACTTGGGGAACAGACGCTCAATGGCTTTATCCAAATCTGACAAGATGAAACGGGCTACCTCATTACGAGGCTTACGCTTGTTGGCTTCCACGTTAGCAGCATAGTCACCGTCGGTCAAAACCTCGGTCACGATGGGAAAGTCGCCGTAAGTCTTCAACAAGCTGAAGTAAACATAAGCACGGAAAAAATACATCTCGCCGATGTAATGCTTCACATTACCATCATTGCTCAGCGTACCGTTCTCAAGATTCTCGGCGGTGCGCTGCAGGAAAAGATTGCAAGTACGAATGGTACTGAAACTGCCATAGCTACCGCTGGAAGGTACCTGAACGCGCTGCGGCAGGAAGTTGTCCACTTGGCCGACAGCTGTCATGTCGTCACTATTGTTATCTGTCGTAAAATATCCGAAGGTACCTGTACCCGTACCGTGGTCGGGCAGCAGACCATACATGTTGTTACAATACGGTTCCAGCTGATTTTCGGCGGTAAAGAAGTTACCGTCCACATTGTCCGAAATAGGGGTTTTATCCAAAAAGTCTGCGCAGGAAGTACCCATCAGCAAGGCTGCAGAAAATAAGAATATATATTTCAATTTCATAATTATAAATGCTTTTATAGGTTACAATGTTACATTAATACCACAAGAGAGCGTACGGCTCAATGGATAAGTCATACCGTTCTGATACAAGGCTTCGGGGTCGAAGTTCTTGTTGATGGCAGTACCAGTCCACAGGTTGTCACCCGAGAAGAATACTCTAACACGTTCCAAACCGACCTTGTTAGTCCATGTCTTAGGCAATGTATAACCAATCTGCAAATTTTTCAGACGAATGTAGGCTGCATTCTGCAGGAACTGCGACTGACTCTGACGGTTTTGGTTGGAGGTCCAAAGAGGACGCGGATAATAAGCGTCTGTATTGGCGCCTAAGGGGTCACCTTCCGGACGGAAGAAATCCCAGTGTTCCTTATATCCCGTCGAAGACCATGCATCACCATTTACACCCCAGAATATCATACCGCTCAACAGATAGTCGCGTTTGGCCACACCTTGGAAGAAGATGCTCAAGTCAAAGCCCTTCCACTCAGCACCGATATTCAATCCGAAACGATAACGTGCCGTGCTGTTACCAATTACTTTACGGTCGCCCGGATTGTCTACCGTATTTTCACCGTTAGTAATCTTACCGTCACCGTCCAGGTCGGCATACATCATATCACCGGCTTTCCAACCGGAAGGAGCCAAACTGATACCCGGTATCGTGTTCTGATCCACTTTTTCCAGATGTGCAGCCATTTCTTCATCGGTCTTGGCCATACCTACAGATTCATAACCCCAAATCTGTCCCAATTCTTGCCCTTCATAATAAGTGCCCAGGCTCTTGCTGGCATTGGGATATTCTGTTACATGTGTACGTGAGTCGGAAAGATTGAAAGCAATATTGTAGTTGAAATCACCAATACGATCCTGCCAGTTCAGCTGAAGTTCCCAACCTTTGGTACGCAAAGCGGTATTGTTGCGGCTCGGTGCCGATGCACCTACAATCGGAGAGATTTCCTGTGCGGGACCTACCATGTCCTTGGTGTCGCGGATGAAGTAGTTGAAGTAACCGCTCAAGCGATTGTTGAAGGCTCCAAAGTCCACACCATAGTTGTAGCTATAAACGCGCTCCCAAGTCAAAAGCGAACTTACCAGTCCGGGAGCACCTGCGATATTCGATTTGCTGTCTGTGGTAAGCAACCAACGGCCACCGGCATCGGGGCTACCCACAGTTACATTCTGAATGGCATACGTAGGATAATAGGAGTTAGTATTCTGGTTACCGAGACTACCATAAGAGAAGCGAGGCTTCAACGTGTTAACCCACTTGGACATCGGCTCCCAGAAGGATTCACGGGCAATGTTCCAACCTACCGATACAGAGGGGAAAGTAGCCCAACGCTGGTCAGCACGGAAACGAGAAGAACCGTCACGACGGATGTTGAACTCGAACAGATAGCGTCCGTCAAAGTCGTAGTTCACACGACCGAAGTAACCCAAAGAAGACCATTCACCGCGATAGGCACCGTTGCTCTGCGTTCCCGTAGAAGTATTGACGTCAGGATTGCTGTCGCTCATCACGTCCGAACGCTTAGCCCACACATTATTATAACGATAACTCTCGCTGTTCATACCCACCATCACTTTCAGATTGTGTTTTTCGAGGAAATTAAGTGAATAGTCAGCATAAGCCGATGAAGTAATCATCGAACTGCGCTGCTGCTCACTATAAGCCCATGTCTTACCGGCAGCCAGATCGGCATCACCACCCAGCCATTGTTCCGGCACCGGATTGTTTTCCTTGTCATACAAATAAACGCGAGCCACGTTGTAAATATGCTCGTAGCTACCAGTACGCAAAGACAAGTCACCATGGATAGTCAACCCCTTCAAAGGAGTAAGAATTAAACTACCTTGTGTGAAATAGGTGTCGTCTTGTGTGTTGGAACGTCCGCCCGACGTCAGCTGCATCAGTTTCGGGTTACGGGTATAGTGCCCGTTGTTATCGTAAAGCGGCATGTTGGGATGCAACTTGGTTGTTTCGGAAAAGAAACGGTCGCCATACAGTTTCAGAAAGGTAGGCATACCGATGTCTTCACGGATGAAACGGCTGTTGAACTCCAAACGCATCCACTTGGTAATCTCGGCACTGATGCGGGCACTGGCATTGTAGCGTTTCTTGTTATCGTCCGCATAGTTCATCTGGCCGTCCTGGTCAAGGAAGGCACCTGATACATAATATTGTACCTTATCATTACCGCCCGACAGGCTCAGATTGTGCTCCTGACCGAAAGCCGTCTTGTCGATGAAGTTACGAGGCCAGTTCTGGTTGTCATTGGAGTTGGTATTGAATGCAAAGCAGTTGCCGGCCTGACTTAATGAAGGATCGGCCGTAGTCGTGATTTCACCACGCATATACTGTTGGATACGCTCCATCGTAATATCCGAGAAGAAATGAGCCGCACCGCTACCAAAATTGTCGATGGCACGGTTGAAATATTGGGCAAAAGTATAGGCATCCAACATGTCAGGAATGTTGGTAGGACGAGACCAGCGCAAGTTGTTGGAGTAAGAAATGCTCGTCTTACCCTGTTTACCTTTCTTGGTCGTTACCAGAATCACACCAAACGGAGCACGCGAACCGTAGATGGCAGCCGAAGCGGCATCCATCAATACAGAGATGTTGTCGATGTCCTGCGGATTCAACTGGTTAATGTCACCGGCCACACCGTCAATCAAGACAAGAGGTGAGGCACTGGAACCTGTACCCAAGTTACCCGTACCACGGATATTGAAAGAAGGACTGGCATCCAGCTTACCACCAGCATCAGGCATGCTGACATTCAGACCCGGAACAACACCCTGCAAGGCCTGTCCTACTGAAGTAACGGGGCGGGATTCCAGCTTCTTGGTGTCCACCGAAGCAACGGCACCCGTCAGGTTCACCTTCTTCTGTGTACCGAAACCAACCACTACCACTTCGTCCAGCATTTGATTGTCTTCTTCCAATGTGACTGAATAGGATTTCTGCGAAGGATTGATTATAATCTCAACCTCCTTATAGCCGATATAGGAAACGGCCAAGACTCCGTTTGACGGAACATCTTTAATGGTAAACGAACCTTCCAAGTCGGTTATCACACCGTTGGAAGTGCCCTTGACAACCACACTGGCACCAATAATGGGCTCATTCTGTTTGTCTGTGACTTTACCTGTAATAGTAAGATGCTGGGCATGCATGGAAATACAACACCATAGCATCAGAAAGAAAATAAGGTTTCTTTTCATGTTTTTCCTTTTTAAAGTTAGACAATGAGGTTATTTCGATTACAAAATTAAAAGACCAACGACTAACAGGGCATACATAACCATTTCATTCAACATGCACGTTTAATACACCCCACACATTCTCTGCATTTTCACATTCAATTTTAAGAATTCATCCGCCAAACTTACCAAAAACAGCCTCTCCTGAAGAAAGGCAGAGGTACGAACAATGCAACATGTGAAATCAGAGTCTCATAAAGTAAGAAAACGGATAGGGCAGGCTCTACAATCTACCTCCGACCACAGCAAAAAAAGCAAGAGTGTCCCGACTTTTTTCACATTTCATTTCAATAAATAAGTTATTTTTTATTTCTTTGCATTGCATAATTATAAATAAAATATGAACCTTAAGATAATCTGTACTATCTTCATCTGCCTCTGTCTACACCCGTTTCCGGGACGGGCATTCTTTGAAAAAGACCTTCATGTACTGACCATGAAGAACGGCCTTTCGGACAACACCATACACTCCATCTGCAAGGACCGTAACGGATTCATCTGGTTTAGCACACGCGATGCACTGAACCGATATGACGGCAAACAAATCAAAGTATTCCCCTTTAACCGGGCAAGTGCCAATACCTACAGCCTGAAACAAATATCAGACGACCTGCTATGCTTTGAAAGCCGGGGCAACCTCTATGCATTCGACCTGAAGAGCGAACAGTTCCTCCCCATCCGGACGGAAAACAGAGAACCCGTCAAAGCCATCGCCATAGAACCGGTGAACGACTCAATTTTCTGGATGCTAGACAACAACGAACTGATGCTAGCCGAAAGAAGAAGCCGACCGCAGGACGACACGGTGACCTTCCACATCGTAAAGCACTATTCGCAATGGAACAAGAAAGGCGGCATTCTGACCCGAATGTCGCTGAATCCGGACAAAAGGCATATCTGCGTGACAGACACGGATGGAAGAGTCATGATAGCCGACACGAAACGAATGGATTGCTACCAGACAGTAGATTTAGGCGTCGGCCAGCCCATGCAAATCAACCACATCCTGTATGACGAAGACGGAAATATCTGGCTCTCGACCCTTACATACGGTCTTATACGATATAACGTAAAATCAAAGAAAACAGGACGCATGACGTACCACAACAAATACACGGCCAACCAATTGTCACATACCGACGCTTTCGGGGTGGTGCGCCTGGAAAAAAACCGCTACCTCGTCGCCACATGGAACGGATATACCCTCGTCAGCCTGAACAAGAACAACCCGGACGAAATGACCGGCAAGGTCTTCAACAACACCACTTCTTACGTGTTCCGCGACATAGAGACGCGAATGATAGCCGTTTATTATGACCCACAAGGCATCTTATGGATTGGTACAGACGGAGGAGGAATCATCTGGTCCGACTTGCGTGAACAGTTCTACAACCGATTCTATCAGGACAGACACAACGAGATATGCTCCATCCTGAACGACGACGAAGGCTACCTCTGGCTCACGACCTTCCACCGGAGCATTCTGCGCAGTAATGCCCCCTACCGCCCGGACGAAGAACTGAATTTCAGTCCAGCAGGTAGTCCGGAGGTGCAGAAACGGAATACCGTGCTGAGCAGCACCAAAGACAAGGAGGGCAACCTGTGGTTCGGCAATGCCGACGGAACACTGAGCCGATATGATGCCCGAAACAAAAACTTCAGAATCATAAAACTGACGGACGATTCGGCAGCTGCCGGCAACTTATCAGTATGGACCCTTCTGGCCGATAAGCAGGGAAGAATCTGGGCCGGCACGCAGACAGGACTCTTTGAAGTCAATTCCTCTACCTTGACAAGTCGGCAACCCCTTCTGAAAGGTAAAGACGGCAAGCCGTTGCCCCCGCCCTGCATCCGTGCACTGGCTGAAACGTCCGACGGACACCTGTGGCTGGGAACGACCGAGGGATTGTACCGCTACAATCCTGAAACCTGCCAAACAGATACGGGCTATGAAACCGAAGTCGGTATGCCCGATCCTTCCATACGCTCCCTTCTGGCCTCGAAAAACAGTATGCTTTACATCGGCTACATGAACCGATTTGCCCTTCTATCACCCAAACAGAACCGCATTTTGCGCACCTATACAACCCAGAACGGACTATGCAACGACTTCGTAGGTTGCATCACCGAAGACGACAAAGGGAATATCTGGATAGGCTCCAACTCGGGTATCTCACGCTACGACAGGGAACAGGAACTTTTCTACAACTATTACGTATCGGGCAGCAACCGCTCTGCCCTATACTGGAAAGGCACTCTGTTCTGGGGAAACAACAAGAACCTGACTTATTTCAAACCAGACAAAACCGACCAGTTCGAAATCCCCCAAAAGGTACTGATCACAGGTCTGGAGGTAAACGACCGGCCGGTGAGCATCAACCAGATCGTCAACGGACAGAACATCCTCCCTTACGGCATCTCCTACCTGTCCGGTATACAGCTCAGCTACAAGAACCGTAACTTCTCCCTCACGTTCAGCAACCTGTCTTACTCCAACAAACAACACACGTATGCTTACCGCCTCTATCCCTACCAGCAAGAATGGATTTACACACAGGGAGAGGAGAAGGTGTCATACACCAACCTGCAACAAGGCAAGTACGTCTTCGAAATAAAGAATGTCCACCCCGACAACGCCCCGAACGAAATAACCGCCCTGAACATTGACATTGCCCCCCACTGGAGCAACAGCGTCTGGTTCCGCTTCTGCGTGTTCGTGACAGTAGTGCTGATTGTGCTGTACATCATCAGACGATTCCGGCTGAGGGCCAAACGGCTGGAACACGAAATGCAACTGGAGCATGAGGTATTCACCGCCAATGTGGAGCGCGACAAGGAGAAACAGCTGCGCATGGAGCGCGAACGCTTCTTCACCGAGATAGCCCACGAACTGCGCACGCCGCTCACCTTGATTCTGGCTCCCCTGCAGGAACTGCTGCACACGGAAGGGCTACCAGCAAAGACCGGCCGCCAGCTCCATACCGCTTACGAAAACAGCAAGTCACTGCACGCCCTGATGGACCAATTGCTGTTTGTACAGAAGATAGAATCCAACATGGTACGACTCAAGGTATCGGAAACGGACATCAACCAGCTGGTAAACAACGTATGCGACCCCTTCAAAGGTATTGCCGAGAAAGGACACTATCAGTTTTGCATCCGTCTGCTACCCGAGCCGTTAACGCTATGGGTCGATGCGGAAAAAATGGCGTCGGCCATACGCAACCTACTATCCAACGCTTTCAAGTACACCCAGCCGCAGGGTAGCGTGGAACTGACATTGGGACGCACCACCATAGACGGACACCCCTTCTGCAACATTACCGTCAGCGACACTGGAGCCGGCATCCCTCAGGAGGTAAAAAAACATCTTTTCGAACCTTTTACCACGGGAGTGAACACTCCTGTACACTCCACCCAGACGGGTATCGGGATGCGCATCGTGAAGAACATCACCGACCTGCACCATGGCTACATCAAGACAGCCGATCGCCCCGGCCACGGCACCATCATCAGCCTCTACATACCCGAAGGCAACAGACACTTCGAACCACAAAACGAAAGGGTGACTTTCGTATCTCCCCGCCGGACGGCAGACATCGCCGACGCGCCCATCGTCCCGCAGACGGAAACGGGAGGCAAGGAACCGCGGAAGAAACTGCTCATTGTGGAGGACAACGCCGATATACGGCAATATATAAACCATCTCTTTGAGGGCGAGTTCGCCGTTGTAGAAGGAGCTAACGGAGAGGAAGGCATCCAGCTGGCGCACGAATATGCTCCCGACCTCGTCATCTGCGACATCATGATGCCCGTCAAGGACGGACTGGAGTGTTGCCGCGAATTAAAGGAATCGCCACAAACTGCTTCCATACCGGTGCTAATGCTCACCGCCAAGTCGGAAGACACAGATGTGATACACGCTTTGGGCATAGGCGCCGACGACTACATGATGAAACCCTTCAATCCCGAAATGCTGAAAACAAAGGTGCGCAGCCTCATCAGGCAACGCGAAAGGCTGAAACGGCTTTATGCAGGCACGCTCAAGCTGAAGGAAGAAGAAAACGGAGAAGAGAAAGTGGAGAAGGAAGACTATTTCATCCGACAGGTGATACAGGTAATAGAAGCCAACCTGGCAGACGAGAACTTCAACGTAAAGACGCTGGCCGACCAGCTTCACATGAGCCAGCCCACCCTCTATCGCAAAATCAAGCAGCGGAGCGAACTAGCAGCTATCGACATGATCCGCAGTGTACGCATGAGCAAAGCAGCCTCACTCATCCTCGAAGACCGGTACAGCATACAGGAAATAGCCGAAATGGTAGGCTACAACGACGCGCGTACGCTACGGAAACACTTCGTGGCGCAATTTGGAGTATCGCCCTCCAAATACAGCGAACAGAATGCCGACTAACAGACCATCCGGTTATACCTGTTCTGAACCGCCATCAGACATTAAGCCCGAAGCGGCAAAGCACATATAGAAGCATCTAAAATAACAGAAGCCACTCCAACCATTCGCATAAACAGTTAGAAATTATTAAAGTATAGGCGTCTTCGAACTGAATCGCCTATTTTTTTTGCACTTTTGCGTATTGTTTCAAAAAGGTTCCTTGACAAGGGACCTGATGAAAAAGCACCAACAACGGTTGTTTTACGATAGCTTTTACAAAGATGATACAAACTCAGAATCCTTTTTTTGAAAATAACCATACCCCTCACGGTACCGTTCCCTTCGACCGCATTGCCGTGGAACACTATGCCCCTGCCATACGCGAAGGAATACGTCGCCAAAACGAAGAAATAGATGCCATTGTCTGTAATCCCGCTCCCGCCGACTTTCAAAACACAATATTGGCGTTAGAACTGTCGGGAGAATTGCTGCGCCGTGCCGAAACAGTATTCGACAATCTGCTCAGTGCCGAGACCAACGATGCCATGCAGGAACTGGCCAAGGAGCTGATGCCCCTGCTTAGCGAGCATGCCAACAACATCACACTGAACGAACGCCTTTTCGAACGTGTCAAGACGGCTTACGAACATCGCTACGACGAAGCACTGACGGCCGAACAACGGAAACTGACCGAGGATACGTACGAAGGATTTGAACGCAGCGGAGCCAACCTGCAAGGAGCCGACAAGGAGAAGTATCGCGAGCTGTCGCGCCAACTGAGTCTGCTAACCTTGCAATTCAGCGAAAACAACCTGAAGGAAACCAACGACTATCAACTGGTACTGACAGACGAAAGCCAACTGAAAGGTCTGCCCGAAAGCGCCATCGAAGCAGCCCGGGAAACAGCCAAAGAGAAAGGACAGGAAGGATGGATCTTCACCCTGCAAGCCTCCAGTTATGTTCCTTTCCTGACTTATGCCGACAACCGCGAACTACGGAAAGAGCTCTACATGGCCTACAATACGAAATGTACGCACCCTAATGACTACAATAACCTGGACATCGTCAAGCAACTGGTCAATACGCGTCTGGAAATAGCCCGACTACTGGGATACAAGGACTATGCTTCCTACAAACTGGAACGACGCATGGCCCAAAACAGCGCAAACGTCTATCACCTGCTTAGCCAACTGCTTGAGGCCTACAAGCCGACGGCTCTGAAGGAATATGCCGAGGTGCAGTCGCTGGCCCGTGAAGAACAAGGTGAAGATTTCGTCCTGATGCCGTGGGACTGGAGTTATTATTCGCAAAAGCTGAAAGACCGTACCTTCAACATCAACGACGAAATGCTTCGTCCCTACTTCGAATTGGAGAACGTGAAGAAAGGTGTATTCGGCCTGGCTACCCGCCTCTATGGCATCACCTTCCAGAAGAATCCGGAGATCCCCGTTTACCACAAGGACGTAGATGCTTACGAAGTATTCGACCACGACGGAAGTTTTCTGGCTGTACTCTACACCGACTTCCATCCCCGTGCCGGAAAGCGTTCGGGAGCCTGGATGACCAGTTACAAAGGACAGTGGATAGACGAACAGACAGGCGAGAATAACCGTCCGCACGTATCACTGGTGATGAACTTCACCAAACCCACACAGGACAAGCCCGCCCTGCTGACCTTCAGCGAAGTCGAAACATTTCTGCACGAATTCGGTCACAGTCTGCACGGCATGTTTGCCAATTCTACATACGAAAGTCTGAGCGGAACAAATGTCTATTGGGATTTCGTAGAGCTTCCATCCCAGTTCATGGAAAACTTTGCTACCGAAAAAGAGTTCCTGCATACCTTTGCCCGCCACTACCAGACAGGCGAACTGATTCCCGACGAACTGGTACAACGTCTGATAGATGCACGCAACTTCAATGTAGCTTATGCCTGTCTGCGTCAGGTAAGCTTCGGTTTGCTCGACATGGCCTGGTACACCCGTACCACACCTTTCGACGGTGATGTCCGCACCTACGAAAAACAGGCATGGGCCGAAGCTCAGATTCTGCCACAAGTCGAAGAAACCTGCATGAGTACCCAGTTCTCGCACATCTTTGCAGGCGGATATGCCGCTGGTTACTACAGCTACAAGTGGGCTGAGGTACTGGACGCCGATGCCTTCTCGCTTTTCAGGCAAAAAGGTATTTTCAACCCCGAAGTAGCCGCATCTTTCCGCGAAAACATTCTCTCGAAAGGTGGAACCGAACACCCTATGACCCTTTACAAGCGTTTCCGCGGACAAGAACCTACGATTGAGGCATTATTAATAAGAAACGGAATAAAAAAAGAATGCTAATGAAAAGAAAATCATTGTATATTTGTCACTTGTTGCTAATGCTGGCACTGATTCCCGTCTTCAGCGGTTGCAATACCGAAGACGATCTTATCCGAATCTTTACCGGAAAGACATGGAAGATGAGTCGGATTACCATAGAAGGAAAAGAAAATGAACAGTTCGGAGCCATCGTATGGGACTCGGAAGCTGCCTACAACCAAAGCATCGAACTTCTGAAGGCTGAAAACAACTTCACCGTCGTCTTCGAGGGAATTGAAGTGAACGGAGAACTGAGCGGAAACAATGTTACTGTCAATGGAGTCAAAGTAAAAAATGCCACAGGCACCTGGACGGCTGACGGCAAAAACGGTAACATCAGTCTGAACCTGAAAATTTCAGCTTCCGAGACCGATCCGCTTGCCAAAGAATTCATCAAAGGCATGCAAAACGTATTCAAATACGAGGGCGACGAGAACCAAATCACCCTTTATTATAAAGAAGGTCAGACAACCTGTCTGATAGGATTTGCAAAACAATAAGAACGATATGGACAACTCAGAAAACGAAAAACAGATAGCTTTGGACAGACGCTACATACGCATGGCAAGCATTTGGGCCGAAAACTCCTATTGCAAGCGTCGCCAGGTAGGTGCGCTCATCGTCAAGGACAAGATGATCATTTCGGATGGTTACAACGGCACTCCTTCCGGCTTCGAGAACGTATGCGAAGACGAGAACAATATTACCAAGCCTTATGTGCTTCATGCCGAAGCCAATGCCATCACCAAAATAGCCCGCTCCAACAACAGTAGCGATGGAGCTACCATGTACGTCACCGCCTCGCCCTGCATCGAATGTTCCAAGCTGATCATCCAGGCCGGCATCAAGCGGGTGGTGTACTCCGAGAAATACCGCCTTGAGGACGGGCTCGATCTGCTCAAACGGGCAGGCATCGAAGTTGTCTACATCCCCATTGAAAATGAACAGA
Organism: Bacteroides ndongoniae; assembly: GCF_900108345.1. GTDB lineage: Bacteria > Bacteroidota > Bacteroidia > Bacteroidales > Bacteroidaceae > Bacteroides > Bacteroides ndongoniae. Next base: position 1,316,672 of record NZ_FNVV01000014.1, read on the forward strand.
GCTAACTATTTATATTAACCACTAATCATTTACTAAAAATACATGAGTACAAAGAATTCATCCCGCTTCATGCCGCTCGTCATAGCTGTCTGCGTGGTAGTGGGCATTCTTATTGGAACATTCTATGCCAAGCATTATGGCGGAACAAAGCTTGGCATCATCAACGGTTCGTCCAACAAGCTTAATGCCTTGTTGCGGGTAATCGACGACCAGTATGTAGATACCGTCAACATGACAGACCTGGTCGAAAAGGCCATGCCTCAGATTCTGGCCGAACTGGATCCCCACTCCACCTACATCCCTGCACAAAAGCTGGAAGAAGTCAACTCCGAACTGGAAGGCAGTTTTAGTGGCATTGGTGTACAGTTCACCATTCAGGAGGACACGATTCATATCAACAGTGTAGTGCCCGGTGGCCCGTCGGAGAAAGTAGGTCTGATGGCTGGCGACCGCATCGTCATGGTCAACGACAGCCTTTTCGTCGGTAAAGGACTGACCAACGAAAAAGCCATGCGCAACCTGAAGGGACCTAAAGGCACCACCGTCAAGCTGGGTATCAAACGAGCCTCTGAAAAAGAATTGCTCGACTTCACCATTACCCGTGGTGACATTCCGCAAAACACCATCGATGCCGCTTACATGATCAACGATAAGTTTGGCTACGTGCAAATCAGCAAATTCGGACGTACTACACACGTTGAACTGCTCTATGCCATCGCACAGCTCACCCATAAGGATTGTCAGGGACTGATTATCGACTTGCGCGACAACACCGGAGGCTACATGGAAGCCGCCACCCGCATGGTCAACGAATTCCTGCCCGAAGGCAAACTGATTGTTTACACCCAGGGACGCAAATATCCGCGCATGGAAGAATATGCCAACGGAACAGGCAGTTGCCAGAAGATGCCGATTGTGGTGTTGGTCAACGAAGGTTCTGCTTCGGCAAGCGAAATCTTTGCCGGTGCCATACAGGATAACGACCGCGGTACCATTGTAGGCCGCCGCTCGTTCGGAAAAGGACTGGTACAACAGCCTATCGACTTCAGCGACGGTTCGGCCATCCGTCTGACTATCGCCCGCTACTATACCCCGTCGGGTCGCTGCATCCAGCGTCCTTACGAGAACGGAAACAACAGCGAATACGAAATGGACTGGATCAACCGTTACGAGCATGGCGAGTTCTTCTCGAAAGACAGCATCAAGCTCGATGAAGACCAAAAATATTACACCACCCTCGGACGTCCTGTTTATGGTGGTGGAGGTATCATGCCCGACGTATTCGTACCGCAAGACACGACTGGCGTATCTTCCTATCTGATAGAAGTAAGTAACAAGGGTTTGATTCTGCAATTCAGCTTCCAGTATAGCGACCGCAACCGCAGCAAACTGAGCGAATGCGAAAACGAGGACGAGATGTATCAGTATTTACGCCGTCAAGGCATTGTAGACCAATTCATCCGCTTTGCCGACTCCAAGGGTGTGAAACGCCGTAACCTCCTCATCCATAAATCTCATAAGTTACTGGAAAAGAGTCTTTACGGTAACATTATCTATAATATTCTAGGCCGTGAACCTTACATCCGCTACCTCAACCAGAGCGATGCAACGGTTAAGACTGCATTGGAAATATTGGAAAAAGGCGAAGCATTCCCTAAAGCTCCCGCCCCAACGCCTCTAAACGAAACGGACAATGAAGGAAAAGAAAAAAGAACTGCGCAGGCAGATAGCTTTGTTGAAGACGCAACACAGCTCTTCCGCTACGCAGCAGTCTGCTGAAATCATGGCCGCCCTTGAAGACCATCCGGCTTTCAAGGCAGCCCATACCATATTATTGTATCACTCGCTGAAAGACGAAGTAGATACCCACAATTTCATCCGGAAGTGGAGCCGCTACAAGCGGATACTGCTTCCGGCAGTTGTAAATGACGATCTGGAACTGCGCCAGTATACCGGTCCCGACGATCTGACCGTCGGCAAATATGGCATCGAGGAACCTTCGGGCACTCCTTTCTGCGACTACGACGCCATCGATCTGATTATTGTACCCGGTGTAGGCTTCGACCGTCAGGGCAACCGGCTAGGACGAGGCAAAGGCTACTACGACCGCCTGCTGCCCTGCATACCGTCGGCCTATAAGATAGGTATCTGTTTCCCCTTCCAATTAGTAGAAGAAATTCCAGCGGAACCTTTTGATATCCGCATGGACGAAATCGTAACAAAAGAATGAAAACAAATTATCACACCCACACCACACGCTGCCAGCATGCCACAGGAAGCGATGAAGAATTTGTATTGAGCGCCATCAAAGGCGGGTTTCAGGTACTCGGTTTTTCCGACCACACTCCCTGGAAATACCGTACCAATTATGTATCAAATATCCGCATGTTGCCCGACGAACTTCCCGGATACGTGGAAAGCCTGCGTGCCTTGCGCGAAAAATACCGCGATCAGATAGACATCAAGATAGGACTGGAATGCGAGTATTTTCCCGAATACATTTCGTGGCTGAAAGAACAAGTCAAGGAATACAAGCTGGATTACCTGATATTCGGCAACCACTTCTATCACACGGATGAGAAGTTCCCCTACTTCGGACGAAATACCAACAACCACGATATGCTCGACCTGTACGAGGAAAGTGCCATCGAAGGCATGGAAAGCGGACTGTTCTGCTGCCTGGCTCATCCCGACCTCTTCATGCTGTCTTACCCCGAATGGGACCACCACTGTACCACCATCAGCCGACACATCTGCCGGGCCGCTGCCCGACTCAACATTCCGTTGGAGTATAACATCAGCTATGCCTCATACAACGAAATGCACGGAACCGAATCGTTCCCTCATCCCAAGTTCTGGCATATCGCAGCTGCCGAAGGATGTACGGCCATCATCGGAGTAGACGCTCACGTCAGCAAGTATCTGGAAGAACAGAAATACTACAACCGTGCCATAGAAGAACTTAAAGAGCTAAAGATCAAAACGATCGATAAACTTCTGTAAGTTCTTTCCGCTACAGCATGGAGGGGAACAGACTACCCCTCCATCATTCTCCACGCCATCGGCAGCGAAGCTACAATATCGCCGGCAGTCATACCGATTTCACCTTGTTTGCGGGCTGCGATGTCACCCGCCAGACCATGCACATAGACACCCAGTCGCGCAGCAGTTTCCGCATCGTATCCCTGTGCAAGCAAAGCAAGCAACACTCCGGTCAGCACATCACCGCTGCCTCCCGTAGCCATACCCGGATTTCCGGTCGTGTTGAACCAGCATTGTCCCGACGGAGATATAACAGCCGAATAGGCTCCTTTCAGTACAATGTGCACATCGGCTGTCCGTGCCAGTTCACGGGCTTTCATCAGCCGCTCGTACGAGTTCTGACATTTCCCCACCAAACGCTCCAGCTCTTTGGGATGCGGAGTCAGGATGCTTCCTTTGGGCAGATGTCCCAGATAGCTGCGATGTTCGCCCAGCAGGTTCAAGGCATCGGCATCGACTACCATCGGCACCTGACAGGATTCAATCTGATCAATCAACGCATTCTCCGTCTCGGGCGATTTCCCCAGACCGGGACCGATACCTACAGCCTGATAATCGTCGGTATCCGTTGCACCGGAGAAGCACGTCTCGCTGAAGTCTATCTCCGTCATAGCTTCGGGCACGGCAGTCTGCACGATGAAGTTGTTGCAGAAAGGTACATGCACCGTCAGCAATCCTACTCCCGAACGCAAGCAGGCCTTGGCAGCCAGCACCGATGCACCGGCCATCCCCTGCGAACCGGCTATCAGCAAAGCACGGCCGAAGTTGCCTTTATGCGCAAACTTGTCACGCGTTTTCAGTCGCCAGTTCACGTCGTCCGGTTCGGTCAGATAATAATCGGTAGTCATTTCGTCGATGGCTTCTTCACTCAGCCCGATGTCTAGTCTCTCCCACTCGCCTACATACGGTGCATTCTCGGCAAAGAGGAAAGCCAGCTTGGGCAACTGCAACGTCAGCGTCACATCGGCACGGACAATGCAGGAAGCCACGTTGTAGGAATTGTCCTCGCCCATCAGGCCCGAAGGAATATCGATGGCCACCACTTTCGCCGGCGAAGCATTAATGTACTTCACCACAGCAGCAAAGCCGCCGCTCAAAGGCTTGTTCAGACCGCTGCCAAACAGACCGTCAATCACTACATGGTCTTCCGTCAGCTGGGGCGGCACAAATTGGGAAGTAATTTCGTGAAACACAATACCGGCCAGTCCGCCCAACCGTTCCTTGTTCGCTTCGCAATCCGGCGAAAGCTGCCCTTTGGTGTTGAACAGATATACTTCAATGCTATATCCCTGTCCGGCCAACAGACGAGCCACCGCCAGTGCATCACCTCCGTTGTTACCCGGTCCGGCGAACACAACGAAAGGAGTGTCGACGTCGTCCCAACGTTCCGCAATGGCTTTTGCCAATGAATTGGCAGCCCGTTCCATCAGGTCGATGGAATCTATCGGCTCATTTTCTATCGTATATGCATCCAGTTGCTTGATGCTTGTTGTAGGAAAAATCTTCATATCGTTTGCTATTTTGCAACAAAGATAAAAGTTTAATTCAAGATTTGCTATCTTTGCCCAAACCCTAAATGAATATATCATGAAGATTTTCTTTACCTACCGCTATCTGGCACTCCTATTCATCTTGCTCTGCACTCCTCGCCTGCAAGCCTCGGAAGCCGACACCGTACGCATTCGCGAAACCCGTGTTCCTGTCCTCATCGACCGCTCGGACAACGAACTGTTCTACTTGCGCATCGATGCCCGCCACTGTAAAACGCTGGAAGAAGTAACCGTGGACTTCGGTTCACAAGTCAACCTGAACGATATTACAGCCCTGAAACTGTATTATGCCGGTACGGAAGGCGTACAGCGCGAAGGCAAAACATTCTATGCCCCTGCGGCATACCTGTCGCGTAACAATCCGCTCTATACCCGCAAAGCCAATCCGTCATATTCGATACTGGCAGCTACGGTTACCTCACCCGGCAAAACCGTTACGCTGAAGGCAGCGCAACCCTTATATCCAGGCATCAACTATTTCTGGATCAGCCTACAGCTGAAACCCGATGCTTCACTGACTTCACGCATATCCGCCACCGTCAGTTCGGTCAAGACCGATGCGGGTGCAGCTCCCTTGCAATACGCACTGTCCTCGCCGCAACAACACTTTACGGGCATTGGTGTACGCCATGCAGGCGATGACGGCGCAGCTGCCTACCGCATTCCGGGCATTGTCACCAGCAACAAGGGAACCTTGCTCGGTGTGTACGACATACGCTACAACAACAGCGCCGATCTGCAAGAACATATCGACATCGGCCTCAGCCGTAGCACAGACGGCGGACAGACATGGGAAAAGATGCGTGTCCCCATGAGCTTCGGCGAATACGGCCATCTGCCGAAAGCCCAGAACGGCGTAGGCGATCCTGCCATCCTGGTAGACCGTCAGACGGGTACCATCTGGATTATGGCTGCCTGGACACACGGCATGGGCAACCTCCGTGCCTGGTTCAACTCGGGACAAGGGAACGAACTGAACGAAACGGCCCAACTTATGCTGACTCGCAGCGACGATGACGGAAAGACATGGTCGGCTCCCATCAACATCACCTCGCAGGTGAAAGATCCCGAATGGTTCTTCCTGCTCCAAGGACCCGGACGGGGCATATCCATGGAAAACGGCACGCTGGTCTTTGCCGGCCAGTACATCGGTGCCGACCGCATTCCCTGCGCCTGCATTATCTACAGCGAGGACCACGGCCAGACATGGCACATCAGTCAGCCGGCACGCAGCAACACCACCGAAGCACAGGTTGCAGAGGTAGAACCCGGCGTACTGATGCTGAACATGCGCGACAACCGTGGCGGAAGCCGCGCCGTAGCCATTACCCGCGACATGGGGCGCACGTGGCAGGAACATCCGTCGTCGCGCAAGGCACTGATCGAGCCGGTCTGCATGGCCAGCCTCATCCATGTGCCTGCTGCCGAAAACGTACTGAACCGTGACCTGTTGCTCTTCTCCAACCCCAACAGTACCAAGAACCGCAACATGATTACCCTGAAAGCCAGCCTGGACGGTGGACTGACCTGGCTGCCCCAGCATCAGGTACTGCTGGACGAAGGTGGCGGCTGGGGCTACTCCTGTCTCACCATGATCGACCGCGAGACGGTAGGTATCTTCTACGAAAGCAGCACGGCCCACATGCTGTTCCAAGCCATCAAACTACAAGAAATCATCAAGGAATAAAAAACAGACAGGCGGATGAAACCACCCATTCCCAAAGGGCTTCATCCGCCTGCCTCACAAGTATTTTAAACGGCATTTGCACAGCCCGTGAGAGACACTTGCACGGCTCGCGAGAGACACTTGTACGGCTCGCGAGAGACACTTGCACGGCTCACGAGCAACACAAGTGTGGAACAAACCCCTCGCCAGAAAGGCTTCCGGACAGGTCAGTTGATGATAATCTGACCGCTGGGATAACGGTATTTCGTATTCTTTTTCTGCTTCACAATGCCCAACATCAGTGTTATCAGTCCGACACGTCCCACAAACATCAGTACCACTATGAGTAGTTTGCTACCGTCGTGCAACAGCGGGGTCAGATTCAGGCTCGAACCTACCGTACTCAGCGCAGATACACACTCGAAGGTAACCGCCAGCAACGAATGTTCCGGCTCAAGCATGCTGATAATGAAGACGAACAGAAAGAGAATGGCAAACGACAACACCACCGTGGCATTCGACCGGCGGATAGAGTCGGACGACAGTTCGCGACCAAACACTTCCACTCGCTCCGTACCTCGCAATACCGCCACCAGATTCAACACGACAACCGCAAAGGCGTTCACTTTGATACCGCCAGCCGTCGACTGCGAGCCACCGCCCACCCACATCAGCAACAGGTAGATCAGCAGCGACTGTACACCCAGCGTAGTCAGGTCCACACTGACAAAACCCGCCGTACGTGGACACACGGCATTGAAGAAAGCATGCGTCAGCTTGTCGCCCACCGGCATTCCGGCAAAAGCACCGTTCCACTCCAGCACCGCAATGGCAACCGTACCCACTACCAACAGCAACAGGGTAACGATCAGCACAATCTTCGTATTCAGATTGTACAAATGATAGAAACGGCGACCATCCCATTCGCCCCTGCGGATAAAATGCCACAAACGGCGCACGTAGTGCAGCAGAATATCTTTGAAATTCACCAGAATCGGGAAGCCAATACCTCCCAATATAACAAGGAAAGATACGTAGATATACAGCGGATTGTGTCCCGACATCAGTGCCGGATTGCCCAAATTGCCGGGCAACGTTGAGAAACCGGCATTGCAGAAAGCCGAAATGGAATGGAAAGCCGAAAAAGCCAGTTCCTCCTCCAACGTCATGCCCAACGTGCCGTGGATGTCGCTCCAGATGGCCAGCATTCCCGCTCCCTCTATCGCCAGCGTAAAGCCCAGAATGTAGACCAGCGTCGTCAGCAACGAGTTCAGCGAGTCCGAACTCACCATATCGCGCACCACCAGTTGATTGTAGAGCGACGTATTGCCCATGAAGAACATCGCAAAGAAACTGGTCAGCGTCATCACGCCCAAACCGCCAATCTGAATCAGGATAATGATGACCACAAAACCGGCCGGCGTAAACGTCGAAGCCACGTCGACCGAAGTCAGTCCCGTGACACACACCGCACTGGTAGATATAAACAGCGAGTCGACCCACGAAATGCCATCCACCGTACATCGGGGAAGCATCAGCAGCCCCGTGCCTATCAGTACGATTATCAGGAAACTGACTGCCAGTATCAGCGAAGGGTTGGTGCGCCGGCCCAGCAAGCGCACCATTCCGTTGGACAACGTCAGTAGCGACAGCAAGAGCAGCAGTACCAGCCGGTAGCCTTTCCCGTGAAGGAAATTCCAGAAGTCCAGAATCCCTCCTTCCACCTCGGGCCGATGAAAAATGACAGGCACCAGCGTCAGATACAGCAGCCCGGTCAGCACCCACGTCAGTTTGCTGAACGTTCGCCGCGTATCCTTGTATTCGAGCAGAATGTGCAGCGTGACATCCACCAGAAACACAATCCAGACGCCATGATACAGGCGGTTCACCTGCTGTGCTTCTTCGGCAGTAATGGTAAATCCATGCTCGTACACCACTCCTATAATCAGCAGTAACGAAGCCAGATAAGTAAGCGAAGTAAATATGTTCAGAACGATCCGCACATACGGATGAATCCACTTATTCTGATAAAGCAGATACTTATGATAGATCTTCATCTTGATACCTGTTAAAGAAATGCGGCAAACATATACAAATAAACCAATATGGGCAAAAAAACAAGAAAAAAAGATAGCGTTTTAAAAATAATAACTACATTTGGGCAGTAATTATTAAATATTTTAACCACTATGAGCAACAAAACAAAAAGATTCATCCTTCCAGAAGAAGAAATACCCCACTACTGGTACAACATACAGGCTGACATGGTGAACAAACCTATGCCCCCACTGAACCCTGCTACCAAGCAACCGCTGAAGCCCGAAGACATGTATCCCATCTTTGCCGAAGAGCTTTGCCGGCAGGAACTGAACCAGACTGATGCCTGGATTGAGATCCCCGAAGAAGTGCGCGAAATGTACAAATACTACCGCAGCACACCGCTGGTACGTGCCTACGGACTGGAGAAAGCCCTCGATACTCCGGCTCACATTTACTTCAAGAACGAGAGTGTCAGTCCCATGGGCTCGCATAAGCTGAACTCCGCCATTCCGCAGGCCTACTACTGCAAAAAGGAAGGCGTGACCAACGTCACCACCGAGACTGGTGCCGGACAATGGGGTGCCTCGCTGGCTTACGCCGCCCGTCTGTTCGGGCTCGAAGCTGCTGTCTACCAGGTGAAGATCAGTTACGAGCAGAAGCCCTACCGTCGTAGCATCATGCACACGTTCGGCGCACAGGTTACAGCTTCTCCCTCCATGTCCACCCGTGCCGGAAAAGACATCCTGACTGCCCATCCCAACCATCAGGGTTCACTGGGAACAGCCATTTCCGAGGCCATCGAACTGGCCCGCACCACTCCCAACTGTAAGTACACGCTGGGCTCCGTGCTGAGCCACGTCACCCTGCACCAGACCATCATCGGTCAGGAAGCTGAAAAGCAGATGGCCATGGCCGGCGAATATCCCGACATGGTGATCGCCTGCTTCGGCGGAGGCTCCAACTTCGGAGGTATCGCCTTCCCCTTCATGCGGCACAACATCCTTGAAGGAAAGAAAACCCGCTTCATTGCTGCCGAACCCGCCTCTTGCCCAAAACTGACACGAGGCAAATTCCAGTACGACTTTGGCGACGAAGCCGGTTACACCCCACTGCTGCCCATGTTCACACTGGGACACAACTTTGCCCCGGCTAACATACATGCAGGCGGTCTGCGTTACCACGGTGCCGGTGTCATCGTATCGCAACTGCTGAAAGACGGACTGATGGAGGCTGTAGACATCCGACAACTGGAATCGTTTGATGCCGGCGTACTGTTTGCACAGGTCGAAGGTATCATCCCGGCTCCCGAATCGTGCCACGCCATCGCCGCCGCCATCCGCGAAGCCAACAAGTGTAAGGAGACAGGCGAAGAGAAAGTCATCCTGTTCAACCTCTCCGGACACGGACTTATCGACATGGCCTCGTACGACAAATACCTGGCTGGCGACCTGATCAACTACGAACTTACCGACCAGGATATCCAGAAAAACCTGGATGAAATAGGAGATTTGGCTTAAAAAACAGTTACGGGTTACAAGCATCGGTTAAGCGTTTCTGCAAACTTCTGCATTCCGCCTTTCCCCGATACTTGTAACCCGTAACAAATTATCTACAGCGACCGTTCAGGTCATCTGTTCTTCTGTTGTGGAAATGGTTTTCTGTCTTTGCTATCAGGACGCATATCTTTCCGCATTCTGTTACCATCGTGCTTCTTCTCCATCTGATAGATCTTTTCAATCTGCTTGGGCGACAGCACCTTGCGGAATTCAGTATAATACTTTTCCTGTAAGTCCAGCATCTTGCGGCTGTGGGCAAAACGATCCTTGATGCGTTGTTCTACTTCAGCGTCGGTCAGCATTTCTTTCTTTGCATCAGGCTGTTTGCCTGCTTCGGCCTTATCCTGCTTCATCTGTTTCCATGCCTCTGCTCTGCATTCGTGCAAATCTTTCAGATATTGAGTATAGACAGGCGTAAACTTGGCAGTTGTAGCATCATCCAGCGCCAAAGCTTTCACAATGCGGTTGGTTTGCATCTCCATCATCTGCTCGGGAGTGAAACGCGGCTTCTTCTTCGTACGGTCCGCTTGTTGTTGAGCAAACAATGAAACTTGGCTTCCTGCTACGAGGAGTGCAATAAACAGATAAACGATTCTTGTCTTCATAAGTCTTCTTTTTTTAGTTTATAATCATTTTCGTGGTTCATCTCCAGAGAATTTCCGTATACATCACATTAGAACTCGGAAAAAGGAAAAAGTAAAAAAGAGAAGACACACATTTTGTATTAATTAACGCGGCATTTAACAAAAAAGCCTCTGTAACGACCATGGCTACAGAGGCTCTTAAATAGCTTATTCAATTTTCACAATCACCAGAAACGGTTACGCTCGGCACTGTATTCCAAGCCTACAGCTTTCAGTTTACGGATGATGTGTTCTTTGTCTACATTCATATCCTCGCAAAGAGCATCCAGCGAAGGATAGAAATCACGTAATTTCATGTTGATGAAGCTATACAGCATCATCGGTTCTTCGGGTAATTCCATTTGCTTCAATCTTTTTTAGTTACTAATACCGCCGCAAAGATAGTTGTTTCTGCAATATAGAAAGTTGATTTTAATCATTTTTTCGTCCGATTCTTCCGTAATCGGTTGCATAAGTTCAATTGAAAGCACCCGGTTTTCGTTGACTTACAATGACATAGATTACAACCGGAGCACCTATCACAGGAGTAACTGCATTCAGCGGAATGACTCCCGCTTCGCCCGGTAGTACGCACAACAAGTTACAGATCAAAGCCACAGCAGACCCGCAAAGAATGGTTACGGGAAGCAGCGAATTGTGATTGGAAGTACCCAGAATAAGCCGGGCCACATGAGGAACAGCCAGCCCGATGAACGAAACCGGACCGCAAAATGCCGTAGTAATAGCCGTCAGCACACCGGTAACAATCAGCAGCCAATTACGTACACTACGGATATTGATTCCCAGATTTTCGGCATAACGGTCGCCCAGCAGCAAAGCGTTCAGCGGCTTGATGAGCAGCAGTGACCCGATCAGCCCCAGCACCGTGACCGAAGCAAATGCCGGCATCTGTTGCAAGGACACACCGCCAAAGTTACCCATTCCCCAAATCATATACGACTGTACGCCCTCGGCCGTAGCAAAGAAGTTGAGCAGCGAAATGACCGACGAAGCAATATAGCCTATCATAATACCTGCTATCAGCAGCATCACATTGCTGCGAATCAGTGTAGACAGAAACAGAATAAGAGCCATGATCGTCATGGCACCCACAAAAGCACCAGCCAGTACCGAAAAGAAGCCCGACAGACTGAACGTGCCGGCCGAAATGCTTCCGCCGAACAGCAGCATGACACATGCCACGCCCAGACTGGCTCCTGTATTGATTCCCAAAATGGAAGGGCCAGCCAGCGGATTCTTGAAAGCCGTCTGCAACATCAGTCCGCATACCGCCAGCGCTCCTCCGCACAACAAGGCTGTAAGTGCCTGAGGTAAACGCGATTCCCACAGGATGAAGCTCCAGCTTGCTTTCCCGGCCTCGCCTCCCGAAAGGATACGGAATACTTCACCGGCAGGAATAGATACAGAACCCACCAGCAAATTAACGATAAACAGAAGTACTATCAGGACTCCCATTCCCAAACCATATTTCCAACCTTTCGACATAAGCTTTTTTAAAGAGTTATAAGGAGTGAAAGGAAGTTATTACTTCGCTTTGCACCGTTAGAAGTTAAAGGCCAATAGTATAGACTCTGAATAGAGAAGCATTGGACAATAACTCCTGAAAGTTTCATGCTATTATTCTTTCAGCTTGCAAAAATAGCGCAAACCGCCCAAACTGCCCAATTCCGGATGAAGAATCTGAATCAGGTCGGACAGCAGATAATCCGGATGAAACGGAGTTTCTTCGTAATAGGGCACCTTATCTGTATTGCATCCGTACACCGAACGTTCCTTGAATGCCTTGAAACCGGTATAACCGATATAATCGGCCTGTAGGTCGGCGTATGTCATATCCCGGTCACGATTGTACTTGATAACCCACACATCGGCATCGCCAGCCTTGTCGAAAACAGTTTCGAAAGCCAAGGGAACAGAACCGCTATGCTTGTCGTTTGCGAAAGCATAACGCCCGCACGCATCGGCAAACAGACGTCCTATCGTGCTGCGCCCGCCCGGTACATACCAGGCCGATCCACTCTTCAATTCACTCAGGATAGACAAAGAAGTAGAAGAACTCCGGGCTTTCTGCTTCAATTCCTGATAGCGTTTGTCTACTTCGGCAAACAGGCTGTCGGCCTCGGCTTCGGCACCAAACAACAAACCATAGAAGCGCATCCACTCGGCACGTCCCAAAGCCGACGTCTCCATATAGTCGGCGCATTCGATGAGAGGGATGTTCAGCTTCTCCACCCGTCCGTAGCCGCCACTGTTCTCGAAAGGTGACAGCAGGATGGCATCGGGATGCAAGTCGATAATCTTTTCCATATCCGGATTCATGCCGTCGCCACAATCAGCTATTTTTCCAGCTGCTACCCGTTCGTGTATGGCAGCCAGGCGAATGTACTTCAGGTCGCACACTCCCCCAATGGCATTGCCTGTTCCCAGCTCTTCCAGCAGGGCACAATGTACGGACGAGTAAATGACAGACTTCTTCAACGGCGTACGCACTACGGTACCTTCCGGCAGTTGTTCCGGCAGCTGCTCCGTCTCGGGCACCAGTACATAGGTGTGCAAAGTACGCAGTGTGTCCCACGGATTGCGCAGCGTAGCCACCGTATAACCCGGATAGGACACCAGTGTCAGATTCTCGGCATAGCGCAAAGCGATGGTGTCACCACCATCAGCGAAAGAAGCCTTGCTCCTTCCTCCACACGAGGAAAGGAGCAAGGCTACTAATATTCCTATTGAATATAAATACTTATTCATCATCAATTAAAAAAAACTGCAGAACTAGGATTGATACCACCTGCGCTGAACTCTTCTACAAGCGTTCCATCTTTTTTGAAACGGTAAATAGTACCAGTAGTCTTATAATCGGTCGTACCGATATAAATATCACCGTTGTTTTCATTCACTTCCAGCATATAGATTGTTGCATTCTTCAATGCCTCCGGTATATTCTTCAGGAAAGAAGTGTTGTTCAGCTGACCGGTTTTGATGTCATAAGTAAAGAATGTATTCAGTACAGCACCTGCATAATCAGAGTAAACCAAATACAACATATCGTTAGCGGCACACATGCGGCTTGCTACACCCAGTTCTGTCACCTTATTGTTATTTGCCGGATCAATCATCTGCAATGAGTAACCCGCATCACCGTAATTACCCCAAGAAATCAGGAATATCTTATCATCTTCCTCCAGTATAGCGTTCGGATTCACTCCTACTGTCAACGTTTCGGCCACCGTAAAAGTATTCAGATCGATTACCTTTACATCATTATGATACGTAGTATAATCGGCAGTACAACTGTTAGCCACATAGAGTTTGCCCTCACAGGCAGCAATACCTTCCATATTGTCGCCCAGACCGGTCAACTTAGCTTCTAGAGCCATAGTAGAGGCATTAATTTTGGCAACAGCACCGCCCCAGAACGAAGCATAGATGTAACCATCTTCGGCATCCATATAACGGATACGACCAGCCAAATCAGGATCATTTACGAAAGAAACCCGTCCCTGCTCCACACCAGCAGCATTCAGTTTTACCAAATAGTTCGAACCATAAACAGACACGAAAATCTGGTCTTCATATTCAATCATGTCCTGTCCAGTCTCGCCTAATTGTGCAGCGTTTTGCAAGAAGAAAATATCATTGATGAAGTCTGCATCACCATTAGGGGCATAAAAAGCAATACCAGCATTGTTACTGCCATAACCTCCTTCGTTCAAAATGAACATACGTGACTGCGGCAAAGTCAGTTGTGAACCCGTATCATCCGGACCTTTTTCGTCATCGTCATCACTACACGATGCAAAACCTGCACCTAAAGCCAGCATACACAAGATGCTAAACAAAAAACTTCTTACTTTCCCTAAATTCCGCAGCATTTTAGTTTAACTTATTTTATAAGTACCTGAGCAACAAAAAGTTGCTCAGGATTTTGCCATGTCAGATTTTTCACCTATCTTAGTGTTGCAAATCAAAATATGTATCAAACCCGACAGACATGGCAAAGGTAGCAATAAAATCTGAGAAACTCTCTCCTTTTGGAGGAATTTTTTCAATAATGGAGCAATTTGACTCCAATCTCTCATCTGTAATCGACTCAACCCTCGGTATGAGATGTAGGCTGTATGGTTATCAATACAGCGAAATCATCCGTTCGCTTATGAGCGTTTATTTCTGTGGCGGCTCATGCATAGAGGATGTCACCACTCATCTGATGTATCACCTCTCGCTTCATCCGACACTTCGCACATGCAGTGCCGACACGATTCTCAGAGCCATAAAGGAACTGACCCAGGATAACATTTCCTACACATCCGACACTGGCAAGACCTACGACTTAAACACGGCAGACATGCTGAATACACTGCTCCTCAATTGCCTATTGTCCACAGGGCAGCTGAAAGATGGCGAGGGGTATGACGTTGACTTCGACCACCAGTTCATAGAGGCTGAGAAGTTTGATGCGAAACCCACATACAAGAAGTTTCTCGGATACCGTCCTGGCGTGGCGGTTATTGGCGACTTGATTGTCGGCATTGAGAACAGCGACGGCAACACAAATGTCCGTTTCCACCAGAAGGACACGCTGAAGAGGTTCTTTGAAAGGTTTGAAAAGAACAAGCTTATGATCAACCGTTTCAGAGCTGATTGCGGCTCGTGTTCTGAAGAGATAGTGGAAGAGATTGCTAAACACTGCAAGACCTTCTATATCCGTGCCAACCGATGCAGTTCGCTCTACAATGACATCTTTGCCCTCAGAGGTTGGAAGAAAGTGGAATTGGGCGGCATTGAGTTTGAGCTGGCCTCCATTCTCATCGAGAAATGGAAAGGGAAGGCATACCGTCTTGTGATTCAAAGACAGAAGCGGATAGACGGCGAACTCGACCTGTGGGAAGGAGAATACACCTACCGCTGCATCCTTACAAATGACTACGAGTCTTCCGAGAAAGAGATTGTCGAATTCTATAACCTCCGTGGAGGGAAGGAACGCATCTTCGATGACATGAATAACGGATTCGGCTGGAACAGGCTTCCAAAATCCTTCATGGGAGAAAACACGGTGTTTCTTCTGCTTACGGCACTCATACGCAACTTCTATAAATTCATCATGGCGAGGCTTGACGTGAAGAGGTTCGGACTCAAAGCAACAAGCCGCATCAAGGCGTTTGTCTTCAAGTTCATCTCTGTGCCAGCCAAATGGGTCAGGACATCAAGGCAGTATGTGCTGAATATCTATTCATGCAACAACGCTTATGCTGATGTGTTCCAGAATGACTTTGGATGACACCGACAACTTATGGTCGTGATTTTGCGTATTGCCTCAAGTCGCATGGTGGGGTAAGGGGATTTAATGCGTCTTTGTGGCGATTTTTGCTGCGTTGCACCCTCTTTTGCCACAGTGTCGCTACCTTTTTGACCTCTGTGTCATCTTATGAGGGCGGTTGCGGATTTGAGGCTTTCATACTTTTCATCTTTATTTTGTTTGATATTGATAAATCTGCATCCTCACAATATTCTTCCGTCTGTATCAGTAGCACCTTAAAACTTAAAGGTACCGGTCAACCGCCATGAACGCCCCGGCATGGGATAGTACTTAATAACGTCATACTGTTCATCGGTCAGGTTCACCAGTTCGGCCTGCACCGACAAACGGTAATCTTTCAAAGCAAATTCATGCGACAGACTGAGAGTGTGCTCCACATATCCGTCTATCTCATTAGCCGGAATATTCTGCGACAAAAAATATCGTTTACCCACTCCCACAACCGAATAGCCTATATTCACCCACGGATTTTCGATCACCATTGCCACATTTCCGCTATGCAACGGGGTATAAGGCAACTGAGCCTCATAAGTAGGACCGTCAGGATCAGTCAGATCAATGGCTTTCTGCCACATATAATTGCCGGACACGAACAATCCAACAGATTTAAATAATGGTATGGAAGCCGACAACGTAGCGTCCACGCCCGTTGCATGTACTTTCCCATAATTAGCCATCTTCCATACGTAAGTCGTAGGGAAAGCGACTATCTTATCAGTCACATCATTAAAATATCCGTCTACGGTCATCGACAAAAAATCGAAAATAGTCCATTTTGAGCGACTCCATGTGATGCCTACATTATATTCGTTAGCTTTCTCGGGACGCAAATCTCGATTGCCCATCCTGAAATAGTACAAATCGTTGAAAGTTGGCAGACGGAAAGTGCTTTTGTACATCAGCCGAAAGAACAAAGATTCGTCCTGCCAAGGTTGAACGCTCACCGTTACCGATGGAGCCAGACGATGAAAATTATCCGGCTTATCGCCCTGTTCCACATGTTCCGAAGTGGCCGTGTAGACCAAAGAAGCAGTAGCAGTCATCCAATCTGTTCGATAACGGCCATTCAAAGCACTGATTGAAGTGTATCGGGTAGGGAATGGACAGGCTGGCAGACTGTTGCGTAAGGTGTTCGCCACTCCATCCTGTGCCAACGAAAAAGTCAAGTCCTCCAATGGCTGATAAAGCAAGGTTGCCGACAGATAATATTCATCCTGACGATGTACTTCCCGATAAACCCCATCGGTATATTCCACACCTTTGTCCTGATAGCGATTCCAACTGTGGTTGTACTTGGCCTGCGCCTGCAATGTCCACTTGGCAGAAAACTTCTTTTTATAGCGCGCTTGTGTAAAGAAGTTCTCATCCCATAATTTTTCATCCGAAATCGGGTTATAAAGAGTTACCCCTCCCGGCAGTTCGCGGGCTGAATAGTAATAATATCCTTTCACATCCAACTCCCCTCCATCTTTAAACGTATGATAAAGCGTCGCTTCGCCCTGCCATGACTCCACTTGAGAGTTGTTCCGTTTTTCCCGTGTCACGTACTTCCCGTTCACCAGCGTAAACGGATAATTGCCGTCGGCACGCATATAGCCGACATCTACCGAGAGGCGTGTACGCTCCCCCAGTTTCTGCCACCATCTGACAGAGGGCGCTACATATCCGAACGAGCCGCCCCTGACACGTGCCAGAAAAGCAGAAGTACGATTTCCTTCGAAGTGAGGTTTTTCTGTTTCGATGTTCAACACACCGGCCGACGCATACAGACGGGCCGACTGCAACAGGTCTTCGCTCTGGCCGATGGAAAGAGAAAGTATCGACACATTGTCCAGCGAGAAACGTCCGATGTCTATCTGTCCAGCCTGACAGTTGCTGACTGCCACACCGTCGTAGCTGACAGCCGTATGGGCTGCACCCATGTTGCGGATAGAGACTGTCTTCAGTCCACCTATACCGCCGTAATCCTTCACGTCGACACCGGCAAAGCGACGTACGGCATCCGCCATGTTCTGTATGCCAAGCTGGCTGATGTCCTGCTTCGACATGGTCTGCACAGGCACAGTCGATGTTACCTTGTTGGGCATCCTACGGGCAGTCACCGTCACTTTCTCTATCTGATGCACCTTGCCGGCAATCGTATCTTCCTGCACTTCCTGTGCCACCATCCGGCAGGGCATCATACAGCACAATACGATGCAGACCAATCGCATCTTCATACTCCACTTCATAAACAAACGGCAGAATCTTTTATTTCATTATTCTTGTGTGCACTGACTGCTTTCCTCGAACAGACAATTTTTCGACTTTGTTTTGCAGGTCTTCTGACTCGTTTCCTAATGTATCGCCTTCCCATTCTCTTTATTATCAGAAAAACAGTGGCATCCGAGTATGATACATTCCTCTTGAAACACACAGCAGCGGGACTGTCCGGGATTCACACCCGATTCCCTTTTCATCCACATCTCCGAACGGAGATTACGGAACAAAACAGCGGCAAATGTAGGAATTTATTTGAATATCCGCAATCAAAAACACACAAAAAGTATTGAATACCAACAAACAGCGTTCTGTCGGAAGTGGTTTGCTGAAACACAGTTGGCAACCGTGGCGCAGGTTACGTTTTATTGCTTTCGTATCGTGCTGAAAGCAAAATACAGCCGTGTGCCCCGGCGCCCCAAAGCCACCAGCATACACAGCAGCGAACAGCAAGCACAAACCACAAATACCACTCCCGTGGACGAAAGGATATTACCGATGCCCACCAATGGCGAAACAATGCCTCCCGCCGCAAAACATACGGCACCTAAAAGAGCCGATGCCGTGCCCGAATTCTCGCGCTGACTCTCCATGGCCAAAGCTGTGCTCGAAGTAAACGTCATCCCCATGCTGAACAGCAGAACCAGCATCAGAACCTCGTATACCCAAAAGCTGCACGCCGACATTAACGCCCCACACTGTAACACGGCTGCCACTACCATTCCGCAACAGCCAACCAGTGTGCTGGTCTCCGAACGGCGAAACTTGACCGACAAGGCAGCCGCAACACCTATCGCAAGCGCATTGACTCCGAAACACAAGCTGAACGCAAATGCCGAAAACCCATAATGCTGCTGCACGATGAAAGGCGACGAGGCGATGTTGGCAAACAGCACTCCCTGTGCGAAAGCCATCTGAAGCACATAGCACACGTAACGCCTGTCGCGCAACACGACTCCAAAACTGCGGAACGTATCACTCCATTTTTCAGCCGAACGGTTTTCACGCGGCAACGATTCCTTGAAACGTAAGCAACAGGCCAATAACACCAGTCCCAGGCCGAACAGAATCCAGAAGATGCCCTGCCATCCTATCACATCGGTCAGCAGGCCGCCCACAATCGGAGCCGCCACCGGAGCCACTCCGTTAATGGCCCCAATTACGGCCAGCATTTTGGCAAGTTCGCGTCCGGAATATTTGTCCGTTGCCACCGAACGCGATATGACGATACCACCCGCACCGGCTATGCCCTGCAACAGACGGAACGCCACAAACTGCTCTATGCTCTGCGAAAACAGGCACAACAGCGTCGATGCAATAAACAGCCACATGGCCACCAGCAAGGGTAACCGCCGACCGTACCGGTCGCTCAGCGGACCGAAGAATATCTGTCCCACTGCCAGACCTATCATACTGGTTGTCAGTCCTAACTGAACCATCGAAGAAGTTGTGGAAAAATACTCGCCCATCGAAGGCAAACTGGGCAGATACATATCCGTCACAAAGGGGCCAAATGCCGTCAGCATGCCCAGCAATATCAGCAAAAAAACTTTAGAATTTTCTTTAACCATCATTTATCCTTTCTTTAAAGCGGTGCAAAGTTACAAGGAATCTGTCCAGTTTATACAGATATCGACCTTGCGTCTTGCTCTTTTTCGAAAAGATTTTCAGAACTTAACACACAGTCCTCCCTACCCCTTATTTTTTCCCAGTTAGGAAAAAATTCCTCTCTAGTTAGAAAAAAAATATTTTCCTAACTAGGGAAAAAAGAAAGCCTGACTACTGTCAGGCTTTAGTCTTTAAACTCATAATACAACAGCACCGGATTGGAATCGCTCTCCAAACTCCTTATCAATTCTTTATTGACAACTTTATCAGACAACTGACCGGACTCGAAAAGTCTTTTCAACTCTGCCAACTGCTCCGTATTATAAAAGTAAAACACACCATCGGCATCCGCGCACAAGTACCCGGGAAGCGTAACGCCGTTTTGCTTGTTTCCTGCAAAAAAGATATCGTCTTTCTGTGTCTGGAAAATAGAAGTCTGACCACTTTTCAGATGATGGCGTACTTTAAGAAGCGATCCTCCATAACAATTAAACCAAAGATAGCCCTGATGAACATAGAAATTGCAAAAGCCCCAATAGACTTCTTCTGTGTCAGGTGCATATACTGCTGCATCATTTTCTTGGTGAGCGCAACGGGGTCGCCAGACGAATGCAAATTGCTATCCTTGAGCAGGTCGTCGCGTTTGATCACTTTTTCCCCATGAATAGCCAAAACAGGATATACTTCCCCCTCACGAATGGCCATGACGGTATCCATCAGCGCCGTACAGAACCAAAGTTCATCCCCGACACGAGTAAAAGGGGTACCAAAATTCAGAAATTCATTTTGCCAACCTTGATTATATGAATCATAATCCAGCAGGCTGGCAGTCATTTTGCCAGCTTGCAACAGATCTATCTGGTGCAGCAGATAATAAGGAGTATCGCCCTGTGCAGGCCAATGGTTCGACTGGTAAGCATAAAGAAAATCAGACTGATACGCTATATCGGCATAAAACGGTGGGCCGTCTAAGGATATTTCATCCTCAAAAGTACCTGTCAACAAATCATATCTCAATATCTTGTTGCGTGATGAGTCGTACAGATACAGTTTCTTCTTTTCCTCGTCAACAGTAAAGTCTCTGCAACCGGCATATTCACCGGGAGCCGGACCATTGTTCCCGAATTTTCGGATAAAGGAACCGTCTTTCTTGAAAGCATATACTCCTTCCGCCCGACGATCCATTAAATATAACGTATCGTTCACAGGCACCATCTTGCTGATGCTCGACAGCAAAACGTCTTTGGTTTCTAAAGGTATCAGACGAACATCTTTGAACAGTTCGGAATATCTCCATTGTTCAGTGGAAGCGCTATCCATATTGATGATACCTGCCTGTGAATGTACAAGCAAGGACCCTTGAGACTGACAGGCTACTACGGCAAAACCCAATACAAAAGCTAAAAGGAAAAATAGATTCCGTTTCATTTACATTACCTCCTATAAGTTCAGTCATGTTTTTATTCGCTACTCTCTTTCACAAAGAAAAAGAAAAACGGTTAAAAAAGCAAGAAACTGAACCGAAAAGTCATATTGAAAATTCTTTTTTTCCACAAGTAGCAGCTGCGTTTCAGCAAAGGCGACATCGATAACGGGGAGAATTAGAAAAGATTCACTGGTTTCACCTATAAAATCCAGACTTACCCCGTGAAGTTTCACCACAACCACCTAGCAACAAACAACTTACGGTGAAACATACGAAAAAAGAAATCTGCTCCGTAAAATCGCGGTGAAACTAGCGGTGAACCATCACCTTTCACCATATCTTACTGTCATTCAACGACGAAAGACAACGATGAAGGCGTGAAGGATAAATCGGGAAAAACAGTTCTCAACAGGGAGAAAAGGCGGATAAAGTCCATAGTTGACGTCCGAAAGTTTCACTTTACGACCGTCAAGTGCCTCTTTACAAACAGAAACAACCATCCGCCCCCAAAGAAACAGGAAGTAATGCGATGACACACGACAAATAATGTCGGACAATCGGACAAGCAATGCCAGAGTGCCCAATAAGCAATGTCAGACTGGAACACAAGCATGGCTCGTGAGCCACGCAAGTGTTGCTCGCGAGCCGTGCAAGTGTCGTTCGCAAGCCGTGCAAGCACGGCAGAACACACCGGTTTCACACCCCGCATACCGCTTACGGAGAAAATAAACCAGCGAAAGTTTCGCTATCTACGCATTTTTTACGTAGCTTTGTGAAATACTAATTGGTTCCTTAACTCTTTACAAGAAAAAACGATGTCAATATGGAGCAGGCTCATGGGATGGAAAAACGCCGGAGACACCAACAAAGTCGCCGGCAAGGAGAATGTGCCGCCACCCGATGAAGCCCCACGTTACACCATTGTCGATGTGGAAGTCGGAGTAAAAGACCGGAAAATACACGACATCGGAGCACTGCGGCACGACGGCGCCACCTTTCACAAAGCCTCGAAGAAGGAGTTGTTCGACTTCCTGCGTGATACTGACTACATCTGCGGACACAACATCATCCACCACGATGCCCGATACCTGTTTGCCGACACCACCGACCGCCGTCCGCTGGTAGATACCCTCTACATGTCGCCCTTGCTGTTTCCCGAACGTCCTTATCACAAACTGGTGAAGGACGACAAACTGGTAAACGACCAGATGAATAACCCGGTGAACGACTGCCTGAAAGCCCAGAACCTGCTACAGGACGAGATAGCGCAATGGAACCTACTGCCGGAAAGCAAACGCCAGATCTATGCATCACTGCTGAAAGGCCAAAAGGAGTTTGAGGGTTTTCTGCGTATGGTAGGAGCCCGACCGACGGAAAAGGACACGGCTGAAGCCATACGAAACCTGTACGAAGGAAAAATCTGCGGACATGCCGACCTGAACACCCTGATAGAAAAGTACCCGTGCGAACTGGTATACGCCCTGGCGCTGATCGACACCACCGACCATCGCTCCATCACTCCGCCGTGGGTGCTCTACCAGTATCCGCTGGTGGAACACGTCATCCGCCTGTTGCGGCATACCCGCTGCAACGAAGGCTGTACGTACTGCAACAGCCAGTTGGACATATTCCGCAATCTGAAAAACTTCTTCGGCTACGACCAGTTCCGCACCTACGAAGGCGAACCGCTACAGGAACAGGCTGCCGATGCGGCAGTCAAAGGCAAATCGTTGCTGGCCATCTTCCCTACCGGCGGAGGCAAGTCGCTCACCTTTCAGCTGCCTGCCCTGATGGAAGGCCGCACCGTGCATGGGCTGACGGTCGTCATCTCGCCGCTTCAATCGCTGATGAAGGACCAGGTGGACAACCTCGACGAACGGGGCATTACCGACGCCGTAACCATCAACGGCCTGCTGGACCCCATCACAAGGGCACTGTGCATCCAGCGGGTGCTGGAAGGTGAAGTGTCGCTGCTGTACATCGCCCCCGAAATGCTTCGGTCGAAGACCATCGAAAAGATTCTGCTGGCACGCCACGTTGTCAGGTTTGTGATAGACGAAGCCCACTGTTTCTCGTCGTGGGGACAGGATTTCAGGGTGGACTATCTGTACATCGGCAAGTTCATCCGCAACTATCAGGAAAAGAAAGGCTGCAAGACGGCCATCCCCGTGTCCTGCTTCACGGCTACAGCCAAGCAAAAGGTAGTGCAGGACATCTGCGACTACTTCAAGCAAACATTGGATTTGGACTTGCAGCTGTTTGCCTCGACGGCATCGAGAAAGAACCTGCGCTACTCCGTGATACATGCCGACACGAACGAGGACAAATACTCCAAACTGAGAAGTCTGGTAGCCGAGAATCCGTGTCCGACCATCGTCTACGTATCGCGCACCAAGCGCACCCGCGAACTGGCAGTCAGGCTGACCCGAGACGGTTATCAGGCCCTGCCCTTCAACGGCAAGATGGATGCCGACGAGAAAGTGGCCAATCAGGATGCCTTCATGAACGACCAGGTACGCATCATTGTAGCGACTTCGGCTTTCGGCATGGGAGTAGATAAGAAAGACGTAGGTCTGGTGGTGCATTACGACATCTCGGACTCGCTGGAGAACTACGTGCAGGAGGCTGGACGTGCCGGTCGCGACCCTCACCTCAACGCACGCTGCTACGTGCTGTATAGCGACAACGATCTGGACAAGCACTTCATTCTGCTGAACCAGACCAAACTGAGCATCAGCGAAATACAACAGATTTGGAAAGCAGTGAAGGACCTTACCCGCCAGCGCATGAGGGTATGCTGCTCGGCATTGGAAATTGCCCGCAAGGCAGGATGGGACGACTCGGTATCGGACATCGAAACCCGGGTGCGAACGGCCCTGGCTGCTTTAGAACAGAGCGGATACTTGGTTAGAGGAAACAATGTGCCCCATGTTTACGCCACGGGCATCACGGTCAACAACATGGACGAAGCCCGACAGCGCATATCGGCTTCGGTACTGTTCGGTAGCGACGAAATAGAGAAAGCGGTCAGAATCATCAAATCGCTGATTTCGCAAAAACACATAGCCAAGGCACAGGATTCGGAAGCAGAATCGCGCATCGACTATCTGGCCGACATATTGGGGCTGAGCAAAGGCGAAGTGTTGTCGGCTGTAGAACGGATGCGACAGGAAGGCATTCTGGCAGACAGCAAAGACATCTCGGCTTACCTGCTTGATGCCGGCAGTTCGGAACGAAGGTCAGGACAGTTGCTCGAACGCTTTGCAAAGCTGGAAAGGTACATTCTGGACAACATACCCGACGCCACCTGGCGGATATCGTGCAAACAGCTGAACGACAATGCCATCAATGCAGGAATAGGCACATCCAGAGAGAAAGATATCCGAACCCTGCTTTATTTCCTCACCATCAAAGGTTATACCCGCAAGAAAGAAGACGCGGCACACAACCTGGAAATCAGCCTGCGGGTCGACAGGGAAGCCCTGCTGAAGCGTTTCGAAAGGCGGCTGGAAATCAGCCGGTTCGCCATCGAATGGCTATACCGTCTGGCTGCCGAAACCGGAAAAGAGGCTTCGGACGAACAGCAGGCCATCCAGTTCTCGGTGGTGGAACTGCTGAACAGCATCAAAGCCAACCCGCAACCCCTCTTCAGCGGACTGGACGAACTACAGTTAGAGGACGTAGAAGAAGCCTTGCTCTACCTGTCGAAAATCGGCGCGCTCAAGCTCGAAGGTGGCTTTCTGGTGCTCTACAACGCCATGGACATCAAAAGACTCAAAGACAACAAGTCGAGATACAAGCAGGACGACTACCGGATGCTGAACGAATTCTACAAGCAAAAAATACAGCAGGTACACATTGTAGGCGAATATGCCAACCTGATGGTGAAAGACTACAACGCCGCCCTGCAATACGTGCAGGACTATTTCCAGATGGACTACAAGAAGTTCATTGCCAAATACTTCAAAGGAGACAGAGTCGGCGAGATACAGCGCAACCTGACACCCGGCAAATACCGGCAACTGTTCGGCCAGTTGTCCCAGCGGCAGAGAGAAATCATCTCCGACCGAGACTCACGCTGCATCGTGGTGGCGGCAGGCCCCGGAAGCGGAAAGACACGGGTATTGGTTCATAAGCTGGCCTCGCTGCTGTTGCTCGAAGACGTCAAACACGAACAACTGCTGATGCTGACCTTCTCACGAGCAGCGGCAACGGAATTCAAGCAACGGCTGATGGAACTGATCGGCAACGCCGCCCACTTTGTCGAAATAAAGACCTTCCATTCCTATTGTTTCGACCTGTTGGGACGGATAGGCAATCTGGAAGAAGCTAAAAACGTAGTAGCCAAAGCTGCCGAAATGATAGAACAGGGTGAAGTGGAACCCAACCGAATCGGGAAAACGGTACTGGTGATAGACGAGGCACAGGACATGAGCGACGAAGAATATGCACTGGTGCGTGCCCTGATGGCCAATAACGAAGAAATGCGCGTCATTGCAGTGGGCGACGACGACCAGAACATCTACGAATTCCGCGGTTCGGACTCGGAATACATGTACCGCCTGACCAAGGAAAGCGGCAGTCGGTTTATCGAAATGACCGAGAACTACCGAAGCGCACGCCATCCGGTCGGTTTCGCCAACGAATTTGCCAAAGTCATCCGAAAAAGAATCAAAACTACCCCTATCCTCTCCATGCGAGAAGAAGACGGACGGGTGGAGGTGACACACCACTACTCGGCCTATATGTATCAGCCACTCGTCGAAGACCTGATCAGTCACCGTGGAAACGGTACCTCGTGTGTGCTGACCCAGACCAACGAAGAAGCCGTCATCCTGGTAGCCCTCTTGCGGAAACATGGCATCAGCAGCAAACTGATACAGACGATGGACGGCTTCCGCTTCTGGAACATGGCCGAGATGAGATACTTCCTGAAGTACATCGACAAACAGGTAAAAACGCCCCTCATTCCCCTAGAAACGTGGGACGAAGCCAAGCGTGCCACCTTTGCGACATACGAAAGAAGCCAAAGCCTGACATACGTGAAGCGGTGCGTGGAACTGTTCGAACAGACCAGCCAGGCAAAATACGTCAGCGATTTCAAGGAGTTTGTGTTTGAATCGTCGGTCGAAGACTTTTGCGACGTGTCGGGTGCTGACGTTGTCGTATCGACCATCCACAAGGCAAAAGGACGTGAGTTTGACGACGTCTACATGCTGATAGCCGACAACTTCCAGAAAGACGACCGACTGATGCGGCGATATTATGTAGGCATGACCCGCGCCCGGAACCGGCTGTTTATCCACACCGACGGCGATTGCTTCAGCCAACTGCCTGCCGACCAGCACCTCACCGACTCACGCCAGTATAGCATGCCCGAAGAAATTGTGCTGCAACTCTCGCACAAAGACGTTTTTCTGGGATACTTCAAAGACCTCAAACGGGAAGTGCTGGCACTGAGAAGTGGAGACAGCCTGAAGTACAAAGACTTTACGCTGTACGAAACATCAGGCAACAAGCCGGTAGCCCGACTGTCGACAAACATGCAAACAGTAATATCGGAATGGAACAAGAAAGGCTACGAAGTAAAGTCTGCCTCCGTCCGTTTCGTTGTGGCCTGGAAGCCTAAAGATGCCCCCAAAGAAGAACCGGAAACAGCTGTTCTGTTGCCCGAGCTGGTGTTGTCGCGAGGATGAACATTGTTTCGTTCTTCCTTATAAATAAGCATTGCGTAAAAATCTTCAGTCCACTGCATAAAATGTAGTAAACGAAATAAAATGAAACTATTGAATATCAAAACCTTAAAAAAGATTTTCTATAAAAGCAAAACAGTAAATACCGACGTCAGGTATTATAAATTCATCGTAAAAGGGAATGATAAAGGAGGAGTACTGTACGCTCCCGATAGCTGGCCCTACCCTATCGCAAGAGACGGACAGGAAGTGAAAAACTGGGAATCGCTCGTCGTAGAATTAAGAGATGGAAAATATCGCCCTTTCCACATGTGTATAGGTGGAGCCAACATGGTCAACCAAGCTCTGAAGGATTTATTACAGTCGTACGTCACCTCTGCCAACGACATAGAGTTTCTACCTGTCAAGGCCATCAGCAAGGAATATGGCAATCAGATATATTACATCATGCACTTCAAAAAGATATTCGACGTAATAGATCCCCAAAACACCCTCTATGTAGAAGGAACAGATACGATTCTTAAACTAAAACTCGACTATAATAAGGTGAAATCACTAAATGTCTTCAACTCTCAACCCGTCATTAACGACATTATCGTATCGGATGAAGTCCGCAAAAGTATCCAAAAGAACAAACTTGACTTTGGATTAGAATTCATGCCAATATTTTGTGGGAAATAAAGAAAGAACAAACTTAACAGAATAAAAACAGAAACGCGGCTGCCTCAAGTTTCCTTGAAACAGTCGCGTTTCTTATTGTATAATGTACTGCTTAGAGGGGCTATTTTACTTCCTCAAAATCAACAGTATCTCTGTATGAGCAACTTGCGTGAACGTGTTGCAAATATAGCGGAAACCCGAAAATAAGCATCCATAAGCAACCACAGCTCTTTACTGCAAAAGTACAGATTTATTTGATAAATATCGTGATATAAACACATAATAATCAAATCAATGGGGCGATTTTAACAAAATATCCGGTTTTATCCCTATCTTTGTATATGATATTGGGAAATTGTACCCTAATAACAAAAAGAAAACGATGCAAATTCATAACAATACATTGATTGCGGAATGCTCGTCTTACGATTTCAAGGAAATGCTGGAACGTAAGAAAGTAAAGTCATGGCTTAAATCTGTGTCGGCTTTTGCCAACACGGACGGTGGCAGTTTGTTCTATGGAGTAAATGATGACGGAGTGATTGTAGGTTTGGAGAATCCGCAAGCAGATGCTGACTTTATCAGTGAAATGATAAAGGCAAGACTTGACCCAGTACCAGAGGTACAACTTATTCCGATTGAACATGAAGGACGTAACCTGCTTGAAGTAAGAGTAAAGTCAGGAACGCTGACACCATATTATTATTATCAAGACGGAACACGTACAGCTTATACACGAGTTGGTAATGAAAGTGTGGAATGCAATTCGCAACAACTTCTTTCATTGGTATTAAAGGGTACGCACATGACTTGGGATTCGCTGCCTACACAAGTGGATGCCAACAAACATTCTTTCGTTATCTTAGCCAACACTTTCCGCGAACAAACCCATCAGGAATGGAATGATAAGTATTTGGAATCATTCGGACTTGTCACATCTGACGGGAAACTGACCAATGCCGGATTGCTGTTTGTGGATAATTGCACTGTATTCCAATCACGTATTTTCTGCACCCGTTGGACAGGACTTTATAAAGACGATGCTATCAGTTCCGTGGAACATCGGGCAAATCTTGTATTGCTTTTGAAATATGGTATGGACTTCATCAAGAATTATACTATGAGCGGATGGGTGAAGATGCCGAACTATCGACTTAACCTTCCCGACTATTCCGATCGTGCAATCTTTGAAGGGTTGGTAAACCATCTTATCCATAGAGATTACACAGTAATGGGTGGTGAAGTACATATTGACATCTATGATGACCGAGTAGAATTGGTATCACCAGGAGCAATGCTTGATGGTACACAAATTCAAGACCGGGACATATACAAAGTGCCGTCCATGCGCCGTAATCCAGTTATTGCGGATATGTTTACTCAATTGGACTATATGGAGAAACGTGGTTCGGGCTTAAGGAAAATGCGGGAACTTACGGAAAAACTGCCTAATTTCCTTCCGGGCAAAGAACCACAATATCAAACGGAAGCAATTTCTTTCTATACCACATTCTATAATTTGAATTGGGGAGAGAACGGAAGGATACCTATAGAGGAAGTTGCCAACAGGGTAAATAGTAGCCTCGAAAAGTACTCTATCGATGAAGAATCTTCGGTGAAAACTTTCGGTGATTTACAGAAATCTTCGGTGAAAACCTTCGGTGATTTGCAAAATTCTTCGGTGAAACAAAAGCGATTGGGACGGACAGCACAAAGCATTCTTGACCTTGTTATATCAGATGGCTCTATATCTCAAGATAAGATGGCGGAAAAAATAGGAGTCAGTAAACGAGCCATTGAAATGCAGATTGCAAATCTAAAAGCCAAAGGTTTGCTTGTCAGAGAGGGAGCAGATCATGGTGGCTATTGGCGTATTGTAATTAATCCTAAAGCAGAAGAATAGACCTATGGGAATATATCTTATACCACTTTGTGTTATAGTTGCCATTTTGGTAATCGCCTTTTTGTTTGCTTCTTTACAGCAAGTAAAACATAAAACTCGATATATAGTGCTTTATGTAATAGCCATAATCATGCTATTTGCCGTTATTCCTATCAATGAATATTTGACTAAGTTTACGCAAATTTCAAGTGAAGAATACCTGCTTATTTTAATATTCGATATTGCGGTGGGATATTTTTGTATGTACATTGCCGGTTTGCTGAAATTCAATCTTCTTAAACAAAAAAATCAAGCTTTAGAAAATGCCTTGACAGAAAAGCAACAAAAAAATGTAAATGCTCTATTAAAACATCAAAATGAAAAGCAAAAATCACTTCTCAAAGGAGAACTTGAATGGTTAACAGACAAAATCAAAGTATTTACTGAGGAAGAGCAGAAAGCTATTCTTGCCTGTGCCTGCGCATTTGCAGAACATGACTTGATCATCGCTCCATCAATATCTATTCAGCAAAAAGATACATGTAGTCAGCAAGACCTTATGTATTTTGTTTGTTCTGCTTTTTTCAATATGGGAAAGAAGCGTAATGATATTGTAAGTTTCTTATATAAAGTTTTATGAATGTCCGCAAGTTGCCAATTAGTAAATTCTATGTTTGAAGTCCGCCCTATAGGAACACGCACAAAGTTCAAGCCTTTCAAAGAGGCTACATCCGAAATACCTTCTGTTGAACTTGTAGCAGAACTCGTTGAGGTAGAGCTGGAGGAACTCCGCTTTTATGTCATGGTAAGTGTCCAGTATGCTCCTCTTGGCGTTGCTGATGACAATGTGTACCCATGGCAGGACTTTCCCGACACTCCTTTTGTCGTCCGTAACGACGGCATGATGGGAGGATGCCACCCCGTCCTTTCCAAGAGAGGCATAGCTGCTGAACCCGTCCGTGGTCATATCGGCATTCCCGTCCGTTCCTTGCCTAATCTTGCCGGTAATGGTGGAAGCCTTGAAATCATCGATGACCTGCATCTTTATATGCCCGACACTCTTGGGCGTACTGTACTTCTTGGCCGGAGGCGTCTTTGGCAGGCTGCTTTCCGCCATGACAAGGACAGGGGTCTTGCGCTGGCTTCCCCGTCCGCGCTTCAACGGGCAATCTTTCTGTTCTTCGGGCGTTTCCGTGGAGAAGAAGCCCTCGTCAACCTCCATGTCCCCATGGAGAGGGTAGCGTCCGTCGCGCTTGCCCATCACGTCGCGCAGCTTGTGTACCATCTCCCATACAGGCTGGTAACGCTTACGGCCAATCTGGCGCTGTATCTCCTTGGTGGATATGGCACGCTTTGTCGCCGTCAGAAGGAACATGGCAGCAAACCAGTCACGAACAGGCAGATGACTGCCTTGCATTACCGTACCGGAACGAAGTTGCATCTCATGTTTGCAATCCATGCACGTCCAGGACTTGTGGCTCGGATTCCAGCTCAGGCGCAAACCGCCGCATTGACTACAGAACAGGCCATGATGCTCACGGAAACGGCGAAGGGCTTCCTCACAGGATGCCTCGTCGGGATATTGACGGTAAAAATCAAGCAGGTTCATAATGCATATGTTTATTGTCTTACGTTTTATATCCTGCATAAAGTGTTCCAAAACATGCCTGTGGGGCAATTGGGCAGTTTAAACTTTGCTAATTTGGTAACATGCGGACATTCATTTAAAGTTTTTCCTATCTATTTTCCTGCCGGAGAAAGTGTATTGGCTAAAAAAATGCCGGGACAGGAAAGGGTAAAAGAGAGAAGGGATAAAGAAAATATATGAGATATCAAATAAACGACAGAATTGTGAATATATAGTCTAAAACTTTTCTTTTTTGAAAGTTTATGGGATATCCTCATATTATTTCATTTATTTTGCACATAATTAAAATATATAAAATAATAAGAAGGGAAATGACAATATAATGGCAAATTAAATAGAACTAAAGTAGTCCTTGTAGAATGCGACTTGATTAACAAGTGATTGGCAGAAAAGGATAGAGATTAGATGATACTCGTAGATAAAAAATCTACAATTTATTTACTTAATATATACATGTGCAATGTTATTTTGACGCTGCATAACATGATTTACTAAGAAATATGACGAGACGAAAGATTAAGATAGGGCTTGTGGATGCCGACCTGCTTTGTAATGGGACGAGGCACCCTAATCTTGCACTATTAAAGATCGCTGGATATTTTAGAGATAATGGCTATGTGCGGGGCTATACCGATGATGCCAATTGCTACGAATTAATTACGAATGAAAGTAACTTTGAGGAGCTAAAGAAGTATAACTATTTCTATGTTTCTTGTGTCTTTACTTTTACCATTGATAATCCCCCACTTGTACTAACTACCCTCCTCAATGATAAAAAATTATCAAAGCGTGTCCGTATGGGTGGAACAGGCACTTACGCAAATCTTTCTGAAGAGCAAGGCTTTGCAGAGAAACGTGAAGAAGATATGCTCAAGTTAGAAAAGGATGCTTTCTTGAATACTTTGAAGAATAAGTCGGGTAGTTACGGAATAGACATGCAGATACAGATGCCTGACTATCATCTGTATGATGATTTCATCAGTGCAATGGAGAACGTGAAGGCATCGGATGTATATTACAAGGATTACAAAGAATACTCCATTGGTTTCCTAACACGAGGTTGCTTCCGTCGCTGCCCATTTTGCGTTAACAAGTTGGAACGCAAGGTTATGCCTTATTCTAAACTCAGTGATTTTCTTGACAACGAGATTGACGAGAAAACTGGGAAACTAAAGCGTCCATATATTTATCTTTGGGATGATAATTTCTTAGCATCACCCAACTGGGAGTCTTTGCTCGACGAATTGATAGCAACGAAACGTCCTTTTCAATTTAGACAGGGACTTGACGAACGATTGATAGCTCAACATAAACGTGGAGAAGATATAGCAAGGAAATTGGCCAGTGCCAATTATCATGGAGATTTCATCTTTGCTTTTGACAATTGGTCTGACCGCAAGGTTATTGTAAAAGCACTTAAAATATGGAAATACTATTGTCCCAAGAAAGAAACCAAGTTCTACTTATTTTGTGGTTTCCGACAGTCTATGAAAGACTACAAGAAGTTTCAATTGGATGTGGCTGAAATCTTTATGCGTATCTGTGTGCTGATGAGATATGGATGTCTTCCGTATATCATGCGACATGAGGATTACAAGAAAGCACCTCTATCTAACATTTATGTGCAGATAGCTAGATGGTGTAACCAACCTGGTTTTTTCC
This sequence comes from Bacteroides ndongoniae, assembly GCF_900108345.1. Classification (GTDB taxonomy): domain Bacteria; phylum Bacteroidota; class Bacteroidia; order Bacteroidales; family Bacteroidaceae; genus Bacteroides; species Bacteroides ndongoniae. Next base: position 1,349,325 of record NZ_FNVV01000014.1, read on the forward strand.
GTAACTTGTCGTTCTGGCAGTTCTGTTATAAAAATCAAACTTTTTGGGAAGAACATACCCTTGGCCGTGAACCGTCAAAACTTAAAACTTATGAGGAGTTCTTGGAAGACTATAATAATGGATATTATGATGAAATAGGAATTTCCACCCCTCTGAAAACTGTTGTAGATTTCCTGAATCAATTCAAGGAACATAAAGATTTGTTTTTATCTTTTTTCAATATGTCGTTTAAGCAGATGATAGATTCTAACTTATGGTATCGTGATACCGAGATAATACTGGGAGGAGTAAAATTTACCCTTAACACCGACTTTTGGGATAACTTAATCGGCAACAGTGTATACGAGCAAGTCTTATTGAAGGCATTCTATACACATAAAGATGTGAGTCTTTTGGAGGATGAGAAGAAAAGTAAATTGCTGTTAGAGGTTCTAAAAAAACACAAATGTAGCGAGATATTGAAAATTATTAAAGATGGCTTTGAGCCAGCGAAAATCGACAAGAAGGATATATCGCAGTTTAGCGATTTCAGAGATGCATATTATACTGTACCGTATATGCTTCAAAATTGTGGGTTAAAAGATGTTGATTACTCAAAAATGGGTTATATGCTACGAGCCGAAAAGCGTAAGGATGTTGCCGATAAGAAATATGGTGAGAATCACATGAAAACAGCTGCACAGTTGGGACTTTGCAGATTTGAGAGGTGTCGTGGAAATGCCAATGCTCTAGGTAGTTGCTTTGTTAAATTAAGTGAAGCAGATAGAAGAAACATTCTTCCAAAATTATGTTTGTATATACCTTTCATTCAGAACTATTTTATAGCAGGAGCCACAGATAAAGTTCGTGATGAAATACTTAGCATATTGTCTCATACCACTCAGGTAAGAAGACGTTCTAATGTTAATACTATCATTCATACAATAAAGGAATCAATAGATTATGAGCTTTAGGGATTTACATATTAAACCATGTTATGAATCTGGTGTAGATGATATAATAGAAGATTATTATGTGCCTGTCCTTGGTGCTGCGATGCGATATGACAGGATTACAGGATTCTTTTCATCTACATCCTTAGCTGTGGCTGCTCGCGGTATAGCCGACTTTATTGTTAATGGTGGTAGGATGAGACTTATTACAAGTCCAAGGCTGAATAGAGAAGATATTGATATTGTCAAGAAGATAGTCGCAGACGATTCCTCTCTTACAATGTCTGATTTTGGAATTGATTTGGACAATCTTGAAAATGAATTTGAGAGAAACCACGTAAAGGCACTTGGTTGGATGCTCGCATCAGGCTTACTAGAAATGAAATTAGCTATTGTCTTTAATGATGATGGTAGTATCTGTGACAATGAAACTATATCCGAAAAAGGATTATTCCATCAGAAGGTCGGAATACTAAAGGATACAGAAGGAAATGAAATGTCGTTTAGTGGTTCTATTAACGAAACCGCTTCAGCATGGGTCAATAATGATGAAGAATTTAAGGTGTTCAAGGAGTGGACGGATGCACGTGAGTATTTTGTGAGAGACAGAAAACGATTCAATGAAATATGGAATGACGAGCGAAAGAACGTAAAAGTCTACAATCTCCCGTCAGCCATAAAATCAAATATTATCCACTATTCCTCTGACTTCGATAAGGAAAGCATCTCTTTAAAGAAATATCGTACTATCCGATTAAGGGAATTTGACTTTAAGAACGACAAGAAATTATTTTTCTATCAGGCTGATGCATTAAATAAATGGAAGGCGAATAATTATAAACTACTCTTTGAGATGGCAACTGGTACTGGAAAGACCAGAACAGCCATTGCTGGGATTAAATATCTGAATCAAACAAGGAAACGGCTTATTACAATTATAACTACTCCGCAAAATACGCTTTCTAAACAATGGAAAGATGAAGTGGATGCTCAGAAACTTACTTTTGATGAAAATGTTATTATTGATGGTTCTGTGCCTCAATGGGATAGATTGCTGGTTAAATTACTATTAAAGAATGGGGCGGGTATGGCTGATCATATCTGCTTATATACAACACACAATACCGCTTCTTCTGATAAATTCACGAACGCTATTCAGCAGAATCTTCAAAATGGTACAGATGTTTTGTTCGTAGGTGATGAAACTCATTGGCTGGGAGCGCATAAATTCCAGCATGCATTGTTACCTTGTTACAAATACAGGATCGGACTTAGCGCTACTCCAAGCCGTTGGTTTGACGATGTGGGTACTGCCAAACTTGTAGCTTTCTATGGGAATGCGAATTTCGAGTTTACTATCAAAGATGCATTAACGGAATACAACCCGATGACAGGTAAACATTTCCTTGTCAATTACCATTATCTCATCTCCAAGGTCTCGCTTGATGAAGATGAAACTGAAGAATACAAGAATATTTCAGCGAAGATTAGTAAATTGTGGAACTTGAAAGATAATACCCCAGATACTACTATAACATTAGAGCGGTTGATAGAGAAAAGGGCAAACATCATCAAGAATGCCTCCGCAAAATATAATCAATTGGAGATAATTCTTGATGAGTTACAAGCAAAAGGTAGAATAGAAAATTTAATCATATTTGTCTCTCCCCAACAAATGGTGGAGGTGCTTAATATCCTTGCGTCAAGAGAAATCATTTTTCATAAGTTAACCGAGAAAGAAGGAACCAAAGTAGAGAAACGTTTTGGAAATAAGTCTGAACGGGAGCATATCATATCAAAGTTCAAATCTAGAGACTATCAGGTAATTGTTGCTATTAAATGTATGGATGAAGGCATAGACATTCCAACGGCAGATGTGGGAATATTGATGGCATCCAGTACAAATCCACGTGAATATGTTCAGCGAATAGGTCGTATTATCCGCCAGAGTCCTAACAAACATTCGGCAGTGCTATACGATATCTGCGTTGATACGGTACATTCTGTGGGAGATGATTATGCTGAATTTGAACGCAAAATAAGAGCGAAAGAACAAATACGTCTCAAAGAAATTGCGGCAAATGCAATCAATTCAATAGATGCGTTAACAATAATAAATTCATTAGATTAATATGGCTATTAACAAAAAGATCCTAGTAAAGATAGCAGAAAAGACGAAGTCTGATATTGCTATGCAGAAGAACATCAAGAGCGTACTTTCTGGTATAGAAGAAGGCCGTCAAGGTAAACGAATTATTGACAAAATAATGAAATCTATATAATGCTATGAGAATAGAAAGTATTGAAATTCAGAATTTTCGTCAGTTTCGAAATCTGTCATTCAAGTTTCCTCATTCCTATGGAGAGAATGACTTGCATATTATCTTTGCCAACAATGGTGTAGGTAAGACGAATGTACTCAATGCAATCACTTGGTGCCTTTACGACAAGGAAATGCATTTGGGAGATAAAAATACGGCACTTGCCATATTAAACAATCAAAAGGTTCATGAACTGCGTATGCATCTTCCAGAAGGTGGAAGTATGATTGGTGATGCAACCGTACGAATTCTTTTCTCATCAGATGATGCATCTGAGAAAATCCTATTCCAGAGGGTAGGTAAATTCAATGTAACAAAAGAAGCTGTTATTCTTGTAAATACATATTTTTCGATTATGCATCTAGTTGATGGAGAATGGAATTCAATAGATGCAGAAGAAGAAACATTGTCACTTGTGAAAAAGAATGTACCAGAGGAAATACATGAATACATATTCTTCGACGGAGAGCACCTTGAAAGTTATTTCAAAGCAGGGCAGTTTGAGAATATAAAGAACGGCATAGAAGAACTTACGCAGGCAAAAATAATTGAGAAGGCAGAAGCTGCTTTTAACAATTATTTGATTGGAGTATTAAATCCTCAGATAGCTAATTCTTCTGTTAAGGATATTTCTGCTGCACAGAAAGAGTTAGATAAAACACAGGAGGCCATTGATGCTACCGTAGATTCTATCAATACCCTAACAAGACAAATCCATAATTGTGATGATGAGATTGCAATACTTGATAATATAATTAGCGGACATATTCACGTTTCAGAGAAAACGGCAAGGTTAAAAGAAATTGATGACTTGATAGAGTCATTGAAAAGTGATATTGCAAAGAAGAAAGCAGAACTTATGATGTTTGCCCGTGAATATGTTCAATACTTTGCCCTATATCCTGCCATCAAAAATCTATATACATATATAAAGGAGCAAGACAAACACGGTAAGTTGCCACCTCGCATAGATAAGTTTCTGCTTAAGACGATTGAGGAACACAAACATTGCCTAATATGTGACCAAGATTTAAGTGCCCATTCGTATAGTTTTATTAAAGAATTGAGAAAAGAACTTGAAGTGTCCTCAGAGACATCTGCTTTGTTGAACAAATCGGTAGTGGTATTACGTCAGTATATTGATAAATTGTCACATTATCAGGAACGTCGTACCACTCTTATGGAGGAAGAAAAAGCACTTCGCAAGCAATATACCGAATATCTTGAAGAGGAGAAGCAACTGAATATCTATTTGATGAATATCCCCAATACTGAGGCTGTAACCAAGGCTATTGAGAATAAGAAAGAATATCGCCAGAAACGTGACGAGATAGTTGCCAAGAGAGGTGTTGAAGAGGAACATAAAAAGGCACTTGATAATCAGCTATATAATCAATCTAAATTGCTGAAGTCACTCATCGAAAAAAATCAGCAACTCGAAAAAATAAATAAACAAGCAGACTATTGTAAAAAATGTCGGAACATTTTAAAAGAAACGCGTCTTGACTTGTTAGAAGAAAGCCGTCGTGAAATGGAACAAGAGACATTCGACACATTCACCCGACTGTTATGGAAGAAAGACGCTTTCTCTAAAGTAGAAATTCTGGAGGATTACACTTTCCGTCTGCTTGACAAATATGGTTCACAGACACTTGGTTCTTGTAGTGCAGCCGAACGAGCTCTGCTGGCCCTATCGTTTACACTTGCCTTACAGAAGGTATCGATGCACGACTCCCTGTTATTTATCGACACACCTATTGGTCGTGTAGATCAGGATAACCGCTTGAATTTTGTCAATACACTCTGCGAAATAGCCAAGACTAAGCAAGTAATACTGACGTTCACCCCTGTAGAGTACGATGAAAAAGTGGCGGCAGCTTTGCAGAACCAATATGCCACGTTTAATAGATTAGCAATTGAAGATGGTATAACAGTAATTGAATAAGAATTATGGCAAGAGTAACATTAAACATAGCAAAAGTATATGATGACGGTTTTATTGAGAACATTGAGAAGACCAAGTACTTCCAGCTCCACAAGAACGTAACAACGCGCACAGACCTATATTGTTTTGCCATAGCACTCTCTGAGATGGAAAGTAAAGAGCCTACACTTATATCAACAGTTGGCGCAACGAAATCTATTGTTCGCACAGAGTTCCTGACCAACGTAGAACCGTTACTTTCGTGCTTGTACTACGAAAAAGAGCTGAAAGATAAGCCCGAAAATATTGACAATATTTGCAATCGCGACGAGGTATATAACCTTGCCGAAAAGTGTGCAAATACAGGTTTCGGCATTCTAAAAGAATATACTGAGCACATCGACGAAGAAGCCTTATTTTATAAGTTGATAAGCTATATGGACAGGAGATATGAGGAGATAAAGGATGAACTTAGTTCTATCGTATAACTTAAATGGAAGAATTTCGTAAATAGATGAGATTATCAAAGGAAAACTATGACGCAATTCTGTTTCCATTTACACAAAATATTGGATAGTGTTGCTGCCTATTCTATTTATATCGTTAAGGCTGTCTGATAAATGGAGACAATTGTTTTCCTTATGCCTTTATTTTCATAAGTCTCAGATAAAATAAGAAAAATTAGCCCTGACTCGGTACGATTCATTAAAATTCGCCTCTGAGTCGGGACTACTATAATCTAATAATATCTATTGGAAACAAGTACGTGCTGATTATACCTTATTCTGTATAAGAAGAGTGTAATTTGTTTTATTGTCCAATCACCCTTTCAAATTGCTCCTTCACCGCCCGATACATGGAATAATGCGCAAAAGATTCTTCCTTATATTTCAGACTACTAACGGAAGCAGCAACAGCCCACGTCAAAATTAAGGCTACAATAACTATAACATATCGAAGTTTAATATGATGTCCCCGTATAAACAGTCCATTTATATTGGGTGGAATAATGGTTATTGGATGTTTCAGTTCGTTGATTTTTGAAAGTATCTCATCCTGCCGTCTTAATATGTTCTCCGTATTAATCTCAATATTAAGGCGATTGAGATTGTAATCACAAATGTGGGCATATCACTAGTGGGCACTTTAAATTAAACATCGTTCTTTGAAATCTTTGATAATCGCATAGTTAAATATCTTTTTGGAGCGTGACGATTTGAATTGAAAAGTTGTTTTAGCTTTGTCCAAAAGCTAAAAACAATGAACCAAGGCAAATATATCTTCGCTCAACTTACAGATTTTCTTCCCCGTCGTGTCTTTGACCGTTTGGTAGAGAAGTATTCCGGGAATAAGAAAATCAGAACATTCACCTGTTGGAATCAGATGCTGTGCATGATTTTCGGACAACTGACCGCCCGAGATAGTATGCGTGAGCTTATGCTCAGCCTTGAGGCACACAAGAGCAAGTACTATCACTTGGGATTCGGTGCAACAGTTAGCCGTACCAATCTGGGGAAAGCAAACCGGAATAGAGATCATCGTATCTACGAAGAATTTGCTTATACCCTGATTGCGGAAGCCCGTAATAGCTACAACAAAAATGACTTCGAGGTGAAAGTTGACGGTAATGTTTATGCCTTTGATTCCTCCACCATAGACCTTTGTCTGAATGTTTTTTGGTGGGCGGAATTTAGGAAACACAAAGGAGGCATCAAACTTCATACCTTGTATGATGTAAAGACTTCCATACCGACAATCGTACTGGTAACCAATGCTAAAGTACATGACGTAAACATGCTGGATGAGTTGAGTTATGAAAAGAGAAGTTTCTATATCATGGATAAAGGATATGTTGACTTCACCCGTTTGCATAAGCTTCACACCTGTGGTGCTTACTTCGTTACACGTGCAAAGGATAATATGAGATTCCGTAGAATGTATTCCCGTGAAGTCGATAAAACAACCGGAATAAAATGTGACCAGATTGGAATACTTGAAACGTATAAATCGCTCAAAGCATATCCGGACAAACTTCGGCGGGTTAAATACTACGATGAAGAACTGGGCAGAGAATTTGTGTTCATCACCAACAACATGGAACTCTCAGCAGAGGAAGTAGCCTTGCTATACAAGAACCGTTGGCAGGTGGAACTATTTTTCAAATGGATAAAGCAACACCTGAAAGTAAAATCTTTTTGGGGAACCACGATGAATGCAGTCAAGACACAAGTCTACTGTGCCATCATAACATACTGTCTGGTTGCCATTGTCGCTTACAAATTGAAAGTTAACCGTCCAATCTACGAAATCCTACAAATTTTGAGTTTTTCTCTACTGGATAAAACGCCTGTAAGAGAGATGCTTACCAATTGCGATTACAAAAATGTCAAAGAACTAAATTATAAACAATTGAAAATCAGCTGGGACTAAGTGCCCAGCAGTGTGGGTATATATGTATTCAAGTAACCTTGATTTTTGCTTGAATATGTCAACAATTTTGGGGAACCATAGTGAAAATGGCAATGTATCAGGTTGTTGTTTCCAAACATGTTTCTTCACTACTGACAGTGCATCGTTCCAGCAAGTACAGAAGCTTTTGGCAACTCCATTATAAATGGTCTTTTCATCCAAATCCACCTTTATATGTTGCTCCGTTTGGTTTGGAGTTACATTCTGCCTATTAACGCATTCCTTTAATTCATTGATACTTTGACGCAAATTTGCGAGATTTGCAGCTACTACATCTTCTTTCATTATCTTCTACGTTTTGAGGTTTTATAAAAAGATTCGTTTCTTTGGTTATCCTTGTTCTTATCATCCCGCCATCCCTGTTCGTTACTGGTTCCTCCGCCTGCACTAGGAACAATTGCTTGATGGGGTTGCACTATAAGTTCTGTTGCCACATTACCCAATGTTGCACAAAGACGGTTAAAACTTAGATCTGAATCAAGTTTAGAACCGGCAATGCTAAATTCATCCATACAAAAGGATATACCACGAATATTATCAGAGTTTTCTGCACGATTAAAACGTACATCTATTCCCTTTTCTTTGAGCATACGGAAAAAGTCATGCCATGAGCGAGATGCTGCTAAAGCATCAAGAGTTGAGGAACGAAGATTATACTTACGTAATTGATGAGGACGCAAACGGCTTTTATTTCTGGCTTTGCTGTTTTTAGGAGCAAAGTAAAGTTTATACTCTTTGGTTAAAGCACGACAGACTTTTGCATTTCGTATCCTTTCGTTGCTATCAGAAATGAGATTACCGTCATTGTCTATCCGGTTGAATACGATATGGCAATGTGGATGTTCCGTATCATGATGCCTGGCTATGATATATTGGGTATTGCGAATCCCCATTTGTTCCATCCATTTCTTGGCAATCTCCACCATAAGCGCATTTCCTTTTTCGTCGTCGGGAAAATGGATGGTATCTTGCGGAGAGAAAGCAAGTGATACGTGTTTCACCGGACTTTTTACTTTCGGGCGCATAGAGGCTTGTATCTGAAAAGAATCTGCTATGGTTTTATTGTTGATAGCACAAACACCTTCATGTGCCAAAAGTGTGGCACTCTTTTTCTTGTTCTTTTGGTCATTGGCGTAATTTACTATTCCTCCAAAATCGGCTCTTGTTTTAATCTTCGCTATCATGACTGTTATTTTTTACTTGGGTGATAATTCTGCTGACTTCTGATATAATAGAAAAGCATTGTTGTTTCACTGCTTCCAAACCATAGACGTGCATCTGATGGGCGATCTGGTTGACATTATTGGCTATACCGGAAAGGTCACGGATTGCCGACGCCATTTCCGGACTGATGCGCTGACCGACTTCACAGCCCATTGCAGCCTGGTGGCAAAATTCATTAACAGACAATCCTGCCTGTTGGGCTTTGGATTGTATATAGATATAGTCGTTCTCGGTAAACATTACCCGGAAACATTTCGTGCGTTTCTGGTAACTCGCCAACCTTGGGCGACCACCAAGTTTCTTTTCCTTCATACTTATATAAACTTTGATGTACATAAATTGATTTTTTGAGAGTGGCAGTTCTATCCGATTGCCATATAGGTTTTAGTGACACTAAAACACAAACTTGCCACTCAAAAAATCTTCCTATATTTACCTTGTTCTATTCGGCTTAGTTTGCCATCTTTGATAAAGGCTTCTATCCATTTGTTTGCCGTACTTCCATTTTCATCTAAAGCTAAAACAGTTGCGTCATAATCTTTTTTGGTGAATGTTTCTGGCAACATATTATAAAGGGTATTCCTTCGTGCGTAAATGCCCGTTTCTTGTGAAAGGGATTGTAGACGTTTGGGCTGATTTCCTGACAAATTTCGATAGATGAACACTGCATGGCAAAGCAAGGTCTCGCAGATACTCATGGCTATGGAATAGTCATATTTATGGCAAATCAATTGTATAGTCTTGTCAAAGGAAGATGATTCGTGGGGCATATTCTCCAAATGTCGGACAGCAGTCAATACCATCATTATACGATAGGCAATCAGCCCCATCCGTCGGACTACACCCTGCATCTTGTTATCTACTTCGTCGCAACATTCCTCATTCACCTGACTTAGATATTCTATAAAGTGTTCCTGCAAATCAGAGGGAAGAGAAAAGGAATAATTACCTTGTCTGACAAATTCTTCATGCAGATGGCAGAATTTATCCCCCATCAGTTTGAACATGGCATTCTTGGATTGGGAAATATCATTTGTGGCAAACACGTTTCTTATACCTCTCTTGAAACGAATGATATAAAAACAGAAACGGCTCATCAGACCGTTTTCCGCATCAGGTATCAATTTCCTTACCTGTTCGGGAGTTCCAGCCAAAGCGACTGGCACTCTTGGATTGCTGACTTCGCAATATTCCCTGTCCTTGCGGCGGCTTAAACTGACTAACTCATGGTGAAATGCCTTTCGTAATACATCTGAATAATTACCATAGTCCGACTTCAAAGTCTGGCTTAATGTGTCACCTTCCGATTCAAATAGCAGTCCGATTCCGTCATTATCTCCCAATATCTTCAGGAAAGAACTTGCGCTACTGTTGGCAGGAATGACAAGCATTCGCATAGGCGGTTCAGTTGGCATGGTCATTCCACCATCTTTCTTGCCTTTGATGTAAGTGTTCATTGCTTCCTTGTACTCCTGCTCCAATCGTTTGGAAAGTTCATGCAAATTACGATTGATAGGTGCTACAAGTTCCCGGCACAAAGTCAACACACCTTTCCCCATACCGGCATCTGCTACTACAAACAGATAAAGGTTCGGATAAACGATGCGTTCATCGTACACTCCACAAATATTGTGAAAGCAGACAGATAAACACACAATCGCCCCAATCAATATTGTATCACGGTCATCCAGCGATATAGAATTGTTGACAACCTCATTTAGAAAAGAGGGAAGATGATCGAATACACACTCAGGAAATGCTGGAAGTTCTTCCTCTGACTTTATCCATTTACCCGTTTTTCCATTTTGGATATTTGGCAAAATGGATAAATGTTCTTTGTTGAATGGAGCCAGCGAAATTCCGGCTTGGTTCGCAAGATGGAAGAAAGAACGAATGGTAATACCTTGTCCTTTGGATTGCAGACAATGTGTATATTGTTTGTCGGTTTCTTCCCTTTGATAGTTAGGGTAAAACCTGCTAATGCGGTGATAATACTCTCGTCCATTTTCTCCCAATCCGTCCACAAGCGCAAAGCCCAATTCTACCCAATCTTTATAATTGGGTGTTATATCAATGGCACGCTGCTCTATTTCCCGGACAATATGTTCCACATCTTCTTCCACCTTATTATATAGTGGAGTGATACTTGGCATATCTGTTTGCTGTGTTTCAGAAGGGACATTCTCCCAATCTTGGGCGAAAAATATTTTCTTCGACATCATCTTTGTATTTAGGGTTAATATATGCTTGTGGATCATGTGGCAAAAAACATGAACGAGCAACGTCACTTCCGGACATATCTACCAACGGCAAGCCTGTTGCTTTGATACAGTTGGTAACAGCCTTAAAGTACCGGGAATGTTCCCAGCCTTTCAAGTCAACGGGTATTATCCATTTTAATCCATTACCGGATGGACTGACAAATAATAGCTCCGTATCGAAATACTCATGGTTGAGTAACTTTTGCTTTAGTTCCATAATATTTTCCACATGATCAAAATCCAGACACATCAATCCGGAGTGCATTATCAGTTCCCTCTCATTCCGCTTACGGAATAGTCCAGAAAAGGTACAATAGTCAAAATGGGTGGCTTTGTACCTTTTGGCTTCAGGAGAAGTAGCCATCAGACGTAAGGCTTCGGTTTGTGGTTGTGCATAATGCCCGGTGATATAGCGGTACACATCCACAATACCTACAGCTCTTATCGGTTCGATGTTCTGGATGGGTTTGCGAAAGAATGAAAAACAATAATCAGCCGTTCCCATCATCTGATAATCTTTTTGGATTCAACAAATCGTCTGGCTTCCTCCATCAATTCATCCTGTGTCTTATGCGATTTGTTCTTCAACCAGTCATCAATTTCTGATTGTAGAAAAGCCAGAGCCTTATTTATTTTATGTACGGGGATTTGTTTGGCTGAAACCCATCCATAAACCGTTTGCTTGGCAGGATGCGATGGTAGGTAAGCACAAAGCTCGTCTATATCCATCCACTTGGGTGAATTACTTGCCTGCTTATTCTGCAGGGCATTTACTTTAGATTGTAGAGCCTCTACGGACTCAATCAGGTAGGACAATGCATTTGGCATCTCCTCCAACGAATTTACTTTATAAGCCATATCTTTCGTATTTTGGAGTTAATGCCGCAAAAGTATATTTATGTTTATGGGTGCTAAATAGGTGCTTGAAAGTCACCAATTACCCACTCATTCACCACCGATAGATTTAATTTTCATTAACACAAAAGGATAATAAAAGAGGGAGCAAACTCTTTTTATAGTAAAATGCTCTCCATTGAGAGTGTCTATGATGCAAAATACCCCTCAAAAGCAGGTGCTTAATGAGGGGTAAATTATGATGTGTTTATGATTCTTTGTTATAAGTTATTGATGCTCAAGGGTGGAAGTTTCCACCATGACCTACAAAGTCAAATTTTCGATGTGTAATGTATTAGCTGCTTTTTCTTTCTGTTCGTTCACGCTGGGCATATAAATCTGGGGGGGCTAATGTTTGTATGCTACATTAAAGATTTAGCTATCCGGTAATTTTTTATAGTGAATCAAGCAGGTGGAAAAACGAAGTATTTTTCCTTCTACACAATTATAGGTTATGTTGTATATAAATCATTATAGACTATTTAATCTATAATCTTTGGTAAAAAAATTCATACCAGTAAAAAATACCCCTCAAAAATCCGGTGCTTAATGAGGGGCAAATAACGATAAACATGTAATTACCCTAAATTCCGCAGCATTTTAGTTTAACTTATTTTATAAGTACCTGAGCAACAAAAAGTTGCTCAGGATTTTGCCATGTCAGATTTTTCACCTATCTTAGTGTTGCAAATCAAAATATGTATCAAACCCGACAGACATGGCAAAGGTAGCAATAAAATCTGAGAAACTCTCTCCTTTTGGAGGAATTTTTTCAATAATGGAGCAATTTGACTCCAATCTCTCATCTGTAATCGACTCAACCCTCGGTATGAGATGTAGGCTGTATGGTTATCAATACAGCGAAATCATCCGTTCGCTTATGAGCGTTTATTTCTGTGGCGGCTCATGCATAGAGGATGTCACCACTCATCTGATGTATCACCTCTCGCTTCATCCGACACTTCGCACATGCAGTGCCGACACGATTCTCAGAGCCATAAAGGAACTGACCCAGGATAACATTTCCTACACATCCGACACTGGCAAGACCTACGACTTAAACACGGCAGACATGCTGAATACACTGCTCCTCAATTGCCTATTGTCCACAGGGCAGCTGAAAGATGGCGAGGGGTATGACGTTGACTTCGACCACCAGTTCATAGAGGCTGAGAAGTTTGATGCGAAACCCACATACAAGAAGTTTCTCGGATACCGTCCTGGCGTGGCGGTTATTGGCGACTTGATTGTCGGCATTGAGAACAGCGACGGCAACACAAATGTCCGTTTCCACCAGAAGGACACGCTGAAGAGGTTCTTTGAAAGGTTTGAAAAGAACAAGCTTATGATCAACCGTTTCAGAGCTGATTGCGGCTCGTGTTCTGAAGAGATAGTGGAAGAGATTGCTAAACACTGCAAGACCTTCTATATCCGTGCCAACCGATGCAGTTCGCTCTACAATGACATCTTTGCCCTCAGAGGTTGGAAGAAAGTGGAATTGGGCGGCATTGAGTTTGAGCTGGCCTCCATTCTCATCGAGAAATGGAAAGGGAAGGCATACCGTCTTGTGATTCAAAGACAGAAGCGGATAGACGGCGAACTCGACCTGTGGGAAGGAGAATACACCTACCGCTGCATCCTTACAAATGACTACGAGTCTTCCGAGAAAGAGATTGTCGAATTCTATAACCTCCGTGGAGGGAAGGAACGCATCTTCGATGACATGAATAACGGATTCGGCTGGAACAGGCTTCCAAAATCCTTCATGGGAGAAAACACGGTGTTTCTTCTGCTTACGGCACTCATACGCAACTTCTATAAATTCATCATGGCGAGGCTTGACGTGAAGAGGTTCGGACTCAAAGCAACAAGCCGCATCAAGGCGTTTGTCTTCAAGTTCATCTCTGTGCCAGCCAAATGGGTCAGGACATCAAGGCAGTATGTGCTGAATATCTATTCATGCAACAACGCTTATGCTGATGTGTTCCAGAATGACTTTGGATGACACCGACAACTTATGGTCGTGATTTTGCGTATTGCCTCAAGTCGCATGGTGGGGTAAGGGGATTTAATGCGTCTTTGTGGCGATTTTTGCTGCGTTGCACCCTCTTTTGCCACAGTGTCGCTACCTTTTTGACCTCTGTGTCATCTTATGAGGGCGGTTGCGGATTTGAGGATTACTTAACCTGAGTTGCTGAATTGTAATAGTCGGAATTTCTGCCTTGACTTATAAATTCAGGTTATCTATATGCAGCGTATTAGCCGCTTTTTCTTTCTTCTCGTTCACGATATGCGTATAAATCTGCGTGGTTCTGACATTTGTATGACCCATTAAATCTTTAATGGTATATATGTCAACACCATTTTCCAGCAATAGTGAAGCGAAGCTGTGTCCTCCGTGGTGGAACAGAACCCACAAAGCAGCCGTTGGTAAACAAGTAACGATAAAACGTAACCCGTTTGAAATGAGCGGTTTTTCATTATTCTGCCAAATGTCGGAAACGCAACGGAGTGCGGAATATTGCACCATTTCAGTTACCAAGCCGTTAGCTGTCAGTTACCGAAGCAAGGACAGGTAACGCACGGAAAATGAAATTGTTGTACGCCCGTGCCGATTGCGCTGATACGCACCGTTCTGCAAATCAATGGACGCTTACTCATAAGTTAATTTTGCAACAAAAACAGTAAGCGTATGAAAGTAGAAAAATTCAAGGTGCTGCTCTACCTGAAAAAGAGCGGAACGGACAAGTCGGGCAAAGCCCCGATAATGGGTCGTATCACAGTGAACCGTACGATGGCGCAGTTCGGATGCAAGCTGTCGTGCAGGCCGGATTTGTGGAACGCGCGAGAAAGCCGTCTGGACGGCAAGAGCCGCGAGGCGGTGGAAACCAACGCAAAACTGGACAAGCTGCTGCTTGCGGTCAATGCGGCGTTCGACACGCTGGTGGAGCGCGAGCGGGACTTTGACGCCACGGCGGTCAAGGACTTGTTTCAGGGAAGCATGGACACGCAGATGACGTTGCTGAGAATGACCGACCGTATCTGCGAGGACTTGAAGTCGCATATCGGCATCGACCGTGCCAAAGGAACCTATCCCGGCTATTACTACATGAGAAGGACATTGGGCGAGTTCATCGAGTGGCAGTTCAAGACGAAGGACATCGCTTTCGGGCAGCTTACTGAACAGTTCATCCACGATTACCAGAACTATGTGATGGACGTGAAAGGCTTGGCGGTGGACACGGTGCGCCATTACCTCGCCATCTTGAAAAAGGTATGCAGCATAGCCTACAAGGAGGGATATGCGGAAAGATGCCATTTTGCCAATTTCACTCTGCCTCAAAAGACAGAGCGGACACCGAGGGCGTTGAGCCGCGAGGACTTCGAGAAAATCCGTGATGTGGAGATACCCGCATGGCGCACCACACACATACTCGTCCGCGACCTTTTCCTGTTTGCCTGCTATACGGGAACCGCCTATGCGGATGTGGTGAGCGTCACCCGTGAGAACCTCTACACGGACGACGATGGGAGCCTCTGGCTGAAATATCGCCGCAAGAAGAACGAGCTTCGGGCAAGCGTGAAGTTGCTGCCCGAAGCACTCGCCCTAATAGAGAAATACCATGACGACAACCGCCCGACGCTGTTCCCGATAATATACCATCCAAACCTCCGCCGACACATGAAATCGCTCGCCGTTCTTGCAGGGGTGAGCAGTACCTTGTGCTATCATCAGGCACGTCACTCGTTCGCCTCGCTGATTACGCTGGAGGCCGGAGTGCCGATTGAAACCATCAGCCGGATGCTGGGCCATTCCGACATCCAGACCACGCAGGTCTATGCCCGTGTCACCCCGAAGAAGCTATTTGAGGACATGGACAAATACATCGAAGCGACCAAAGACTTGAAACTTGTTTTGTAACCAATTAAAATCAGCAATTTAAAAACAATACATCTATGCGCAGTACATTTTCCATATTACCGTATATCAACCGAAGCAAAGTGAAAGCTGACGGCACGACCGCCGTCCTGTGCCGCATCACCATAGACGGCAAGAGTTCCACGATGGCAACGGGCATCTATTGCAGGCCGGAGGACTGGAACAACAAGACGGGCGTAATCCGCACCGTCAGAGAGAACAACCGCTTGCAGGAGTTCCGCAAATCCGTTGAGCTTGCCTATGAGGACTCGTTGAAGAAACAGAACGTGGTGAGCGCCGAACTGCTGAAAAACACATTGGCGAAAAGAGCAGTTATCCCCACCAAGCTGTTACAGATGGGCGAAAGGGAACGTGAACGGCTGCTTGCCCGTTCAAAGGAGATAAACTCCACGTCCACCTACCGCCATTCGGGATATTATCAGAAATATCTGAAAGAATACCTCACCTCGTTGGGCAAGGAGGACATTGAGTTCACCGACATCACGGAGGATTTCGGCAATTCCTATAAAGCCTTTCTGAAACGCTACAAGAACTTCAGTCCGTCACAGACGAACAAGTGTCTGTGCTGGCTGAGCAAGCTGGTGTACCTTGCCGTGGACTACGAGATACTCCGCGCCAATCCGTTGGAGGACATGGAATACGAGAAAAAGCCTGCACCGAAGCACAGGCACATCAGCCGTGCGGAACTGAAAAACATCCTTGAAACTCCCATGCTCGACCCCATGCAGGAATTGGGGCGCAGGGCATTCCTGTTTTCGACGTTCACCGGTTTGGCGTATGTGGACATCATGCTGCTTCATCCGCACCATATCGGCAGGACGGCGGACGGCAGGCGTTACATCCGCATCAACCGCAAGAAGACCAACGTGGAGGCGTTCATCCCCCTGCACCCGATAGCGGAACAGATACTCGACCTCTACAACACCACGGACGACACCAAGTCCGTCTTTCCGCTTCCGAGCCGTGACGAGATGTGGTTCGAAATACACGAATTGGGCGTTGCGATAGGAAGGGAAGAAAACTTGTCCTACCATCAAGCCAGACACTCCTTCGGAACATTTTTGATTTCGGAGGGAATACCCATCGAAAGCATCGCCAAGATGATGGGCCACTCCGGTATAAGAACAACCCAGCGGTACGCGGAGGTTACGGACAAGAAAATTTCAAAGGACATGGACAACCTGATGGCGGTCAGAATGATGTACGGAACAGGCAAATGGTACAAAAGGCAAGAATTGCCAAAAGAAACAGACTTTGATAATGGGCAAATAGGGTAATGAATATGGAACGCGGAATCATCACAATCACGGAAAACGGGGCGGTCGCTATGCCGACCGCTCCCGTATGGATGACGCAGCAGGAAATGTCCGATGCGTTCAATGTGTTCGGTTGCTATGTCCGCAAGGTCATTGCTGCCATCTACAAGAACAAGGAACTGTCGGAGGAAGAAACGGTGCGCCATGTCAGGCAGGACGGAAGGATAAGCTATGATGTGTTCAGCCTTGAAATGGTGGTCGCCGTCGCTTTCAAGCTGCGGAGCAGGGAATGTATGGCTTTCAGACGGTTCGTTGTGGAATGCCTGACTACGAGCCGCAATAGCAAGCCGATAAACCTTTTCTTTTCGCTCTCTCCATATAATGGTTTGAGAGTGAACAATTAGAAAAGGTGAAAGGAAGAACAGCCGACAACAGGCAGGAAAGGCAAATTCTCCGTTGTCGGCTTCTTCATCATGGGACGGCAGGCATTATGTGCCGACACGCCTGAATGCTTCGCGGTAATTGGCGGCAAGCATCTTTTCGATGTCCGATTCCTTGTAGAGAATCTTTCCACCCAACTGATAGTAAGCAATCATCCCGTTGTTGCGGTAGTCCTGCAAGGTGCGGCGGCTCACTTTCAGCCGTGCCGACACCTCCCTGTCCGTCAGGAAGCGTTCGCCGCCCAATGTCGGACGGCTGTTTGCCACGAGATTCTCGATGCCGTCCAGCAGACGGTCAAGCGTGTCGCCGAACTGGGCGACCAGCGCATGGTTCTTGGTTATCATTTCACTCATTGTCACGTTGGATTTAGTGGTAAGACAATAATAATCAAACGACTCTGTCCGTCCGTTTGCCCTCAATTAGTTTTACGATGCTCAGCACATCCTCCGGCTTGTAAAACACCTTGTGGTTAATCTGCGAATAGGCCAGCGTGCCGTTGTCGCGTAGCGTCTGCAACGTGCGCGGACTGATGTTCAACTGCTGGCAGACTTCCTGGTTGTCCATCCAGCGGTTTAATGACTTGCCGCCCTGCTTGGCAAGGAGGGCATCCACACGTTCCGCGAAACGGCTGAACTTCGCCGCCATTTCCTCGAATGCCTCTTTCTGAATAATCAAAATTTCCATTGTCGATACTGCTTTTAATGTTGATACTTGGTTTTTGCCTGCAAAGTAAATCGGTATTCTCCGTAATGAGATGGATATGCGATTAGGTGGCAGCTTGTGGCATTTTGCTGTCCCAATCTTTCATACTCTGGGAATATCGTTTTGCATGGCAACGCAAAGTAAAGACTAGGTTGGCAAAAGCCAATCACCTTGTGCATGCGTGGAAGCATTTGGCACCGATATGGAAGCCTGTGGCGTTATTATATGAAGTGACACTGCAAAATGGTTGCAAAAGCTAAATTGTAAATAAAGCTATTTCATTCGTGACCTTATCCTGCTTAAACTTGTCTGCGTAATGCCAAGATACGAGGCTATGCTGCCCAATGGCAGCCGTTGCAAGAGTTCCGGATCCATCTCAACCAGTTGCCTGTAACGCTCTGAGGCGATAGCTGAGAGCATGGAGATTAATCGTTGTTCAGTCTCCAAAAGTTCCATTTCCGCATACCGTCGTCCCCAATTAGCAATATGCAAATCTTCCAAAAACAATTCCTGCAATTTCTTCCTCTTCAAGACATACAGAACAGAATCCTCCATCAGTTCCATTGTCTCATATCCAGCCTCGTCGTTTACATATCCTTTCATAGAAACAATGGTAGCACCTTCCTTGCCTATCCAAAACGTAATTTCTTTTCCGTCAACATAAGTAAAAGCCCTGACAATACCCTGTTTAATGAAAAATATATCTTTCTCTACCTTGTTTATTTCCAATATATGAAATCCTTTAGGCAATGTAATCTCTGACATACAACGATGCAATTTGTCTAAAGACTTTTCAGGCAGAGGGTATCTTAAACTTAAAATCTGTTCCAGTTTCATACTCCATCAACACTTATCACCCTGCGAAGGTAACAAAAAGATGCGTCATAAATCAGGAAGCATGTCTCTTTTTGTCAAATGCGAAATCATTTTTTGCCAAATGTAAAAAGGTTTAGTGTAAGATGTACCTACTTTTGCATCAAACTTTAACACGGAATAATATGGAACATGATTTTTTGGAGATTATTAAGACGCGACGCAGTTGTCGTAAATTTCAGGACAGACAAATTTCTCGCGTGGAATTGGATGCCGTACTTGAAGCAGGAACTTACGCACCTTCAGCAGGAGGGCGCCAAAGTGCGTTTATCGTAGCTGTGCAGAATAAAGAGCAGCGCAAAAAACTGGCTGCAATGAATGCGGCAGTAATTGGATCCAAATCAAATCCTTTTTACGATGCTCCCACTTATGTATTGGTTTTTGCTCCCTCAAATGCTCATACTGCTATCGAGGATGGAACTTGTGTGCTTGAAAATATGATGCTTGCAGCTCATGCCTTGAACTTGGGAAGCTGTTGGATTCATAGAGAGAAAGAAATGTTCATCACGGATGAAGGGAAAGAGATGATAAGGTCATGGGAGCTGCCTGACGGACTGATGGGCATCGGTGCTTTGGCGTTGGGCTATCCTGATGGCAAACCAGCGCCTGCCGTCACACGAAAAGAAGGGTATTACCGTATAATTAGATAAAAATGTCACACGATTTACTTAAGGCGATTTTTTATGAATTGGATTATCTTATTATTGGCCGGACTCTTTGAAGTAAGCCTGACTTTTTGTTTGGGGAAGACTCGGACCGCATCCGGTTTTGAGTTCTATCTTTGGGGCGGAGGTTTTCTTGTCTCCACAATATTAAGCATGACACTGCTTGCCAAGGCCGTACAAACGTTGCCGTTAGGCACAGCTTATGCCATTTGGACGGGTATCGGGGCGGTAGGTACGGTCCTGATAGGCATTTTTGTCTTTAAGGAGCCGGCCACACCGATACGGCTTTTCTTCTTGTTCACGCTGATAGCGTCTTTGATAGGTTTGAAGATTGTTTCTTACTGAAAGGGGAATACATGAAATATGAATTGAAAGCCAACCAGGGTATTCCGGCTTCATTGCTGGTCATGCTTTCCATTGCAACCGGATTATCAGTCGCCAACTGTTACTATAACCAGCCCTTGTTGGGCAGTATAGCCACAGATTTTAAAATAAATGATTTATCCGCCAATGCGGTAGCGACCTTAACGCAAGTCGGCTATATGCTTGGTCTGCTGTTTGTCATTCCATTGGGAGACCTGCTTTCACGCCGTAAGTTGATATTAACCAACTACGTTCTTGCAGCCTGCTCTCTGCTGGCGATTGGTACGGCACAGGACATCCGTATCGTATGGGTGGCATCGCTGATAACCGGAGCGACGTCTGTCATGCCTCAGTTCTTCATACCGCTTGTGTCTTATCATTCAGCCCCAAGCCATAAGACGCGCAATGTAGGCATCATGCAGTCCTGTCTGTTGGTGGGAATTTTGGGCTCACGGATACTGAGTGGACTGATTGCCAATGCCTGGGGGTGGCGCATGGTGTATTTCATAGCGGCCGGACTGATGACGTATTGCTGGTTGATGATGTACAAAGTGCTTCCCGCATTGCCCGCACAGGCAAAAGAAACATACGGAAGGCTGATGAAGTCGCTATGGCATATTCTGCGGAAATATCCATACCTGCGCATTGCTTCCGCTCGGGCGGCATTGGCTTATGGCGCTTTCTTTGCCTTATGGAGTTGCCTTGCCTTCAAGATGAAGCAAGCCCCTTTTTTTGCCGGAGATGATATCATAGGGGCATTGGGATTTTGCGGATTGGCAGGAGCTGCTACTGTGGTATTCATCAGTAAATATATTTCTGTTTATGGAGCCAGACGTTTTTCTCTCATGGGTGGAGCCGTTATGCTGGTGGCTTGGCTGACAGCATGGTGGGGCGGCGACAGCTACGCAGGCATTATCATTGCCATTCTTCTGATTGATGCGGGAATGCAGAGCATTCATCTTGCCAATCAAACCAGTGTAGTAACGCTTGACGCTGAAGCCATCAACCGTGTAAACACGCTTTACATGACCATTTATTTTCTTGGCGGTTCTGTGGGAACGTTTGTAGCCGGCATCTGCTGGGAGCATTTTCAATGGACGGGAACAGCCATAGCGGGACTGACTTTCATTGCCTTGTCCTTGCTGGTCAGTTTTACATTTAAGGAAAGTAAGATATGAGCTCCAAACATCATATCCTATTTGACTTGGACGGCACGCTGACCGACTCATTCAAAGGTATAGTCCACAGTGTGCAATATGCCTTATCTCGCTATGGCATCGTTGAAAACGATTTGCATAAGTTAACCCCGTTCATTGGACCGCCATTGACCTATTCGTTCAGAGAATTTTATCATTTCTCCGATGCACAGGCGGACGAGGCGGTAAGATATTACTGTGAATATTTTTCCGAAAAAGGTTGGTGCGAGAACACAGCCTATCCCGGTATCCCGGAGATGTTGAAGACATTGTGTGAAGCAGGCAAGCATCTTTATGTGGC
The DNA here is from genome assembly GCF_900108345.1 of Bacteroides ndongoniae. Taxonomy (GTDB): domain Bacteria; phylum Bacteroidota; class Bacteroidia; order Bacteroidales; family Bacteroidaceae; genus Bacteroides; species Bacteroides ndongoniae. The sequence continues at coordinate 1,371,087 of NZ_FNVV01000014.1, forward strand.
AACCTCCAAGCCCACGGAATTCGCCGTACGGATATTGGAACATTTTGGATTATCCGTTTTTTTCGATTATATTGGAGGAGCTTCTTTCGATCGTTCACGGGAAAGTAAGGTCGAAGTAATGCGTTATTTATGTCAGCTGGCAAACATTACCGATATGGACAGTGCCATAATGGTGGGTGACCGCAAGTTCGATGTATCAGGTGCCCATGCTATCGGAATGGAATGTGTTGGTGTTCTCTATGGCTATGGCTCAGAAGCAGAATTATCATCGGTTCATGCTGACAGGCTGGTTTCTTCAGTAACAGAACTTACGTATGAACTTCTTGCCAAAGTGTAGCTATTTACATAAATTTACAGATTGTTATTAAGTGTTACAATTTAAAATTCTTGCAGGCTACGTTATCATGATGGCGGTCATCGGCAGCATGGCCGCCATTTTGGTGCATGAGCGCAAACGCATCAGGGAGATAGAAGCCGGCACGGAAACCATCCGGCAGGTGCGCCGTGACATAAGTGAGGCCCACCGTTGTATCACCCGGCTTGCCCTGTTGGGCGAGGGCGTCGTCGGCTGGGACGAAACGGACTACCGCCATTACCATGCCCAGCTCCTGAGCACCGACAGCCTGCTGCAAGCCATGAAACCGCTCTGCCGCGAATACGTGCGCCCGGCACAGATAGACACGCTCCGCTCCCTCCTGACGGACAAGGAAACCCATCTGCGGCACATCATGGAGGTGATGGAGCGGCAGGACGAGGCAAACAGCCTGCTGGTGAACCACCTGCCCGAAGTAGCCCGACGGGCTACACGTGTCCGCACCGTGAGGAAGAAGAAAAGCGGGCTGGCAGGCTTCTTCGGCGGCAAGAAGACCGTACAGGTGCTGCCATCCGCCGGGGAACTCCACGCCTTCAGCGACAGCCTGACCGCCCTGCAAAGGAAACAGGCGGCGGAGATGGAAGCATACGCCGACAGCCTGCGCATCCGCAACCGGACGCTGAACAGGGAACTGGGGCGGCTGATACGCGACCTCGACACGCAGGCACAGGCCGCATTCGACGCACGAGAACAGGACATATCGGAGGCGCAGGCACTGTCCGTCAGGCTGCTGACCGCCACCATCTCCGCCGCCATCGTACTGCTGTTCCTCTCCGGTCTTGCCATCCACCGGGAAATCAGGCGTAACGACCACGAACGGAAACAGCGTGAGCAACTCATCGGAAAGTTGCAGGAGAGCAATAACGCAAATGAAAAGCTAATCAAGTTGCGGCGCAACCTCATCCAAAACGTCACCCACGAACTGCGCACCCCGCTGACCGCCATCGGCGGCAACGCCGAACTGCTGCTGGACGACACGGAGGCTGACAGCCGCATGCGCCATGCACACGCCATCCATGATGCCGCTGGACGCATGGCAGGGATGATAAACAGCCTGCTGGTGTATTTCCGTCTGGACCGCGGCAAGGAAACACCCGTCATAAAGCCGTTCAAACTATGCTCCATTGCCGGAACATTGGAAACGGAGTTCGGGCCATTAGCAGCAAGCAAACATCTTGCCTTCACAGTGAAAAACCATGCGAACGAGATAGTGGGTGGTGACAAAAACCGCATCCTGAGTATCGGGAGCAACCTGCTCTCCAACGCCATCAAATTTACCAAAAACGGAAGTGTCACATTGACAACCGAATATACCAGCGGCATATTTACCTTGTCAGTGTCAGACACAGGCACGGGCATGACAAAGGAACAGCAACTGCGGATATTCGTCCCGTTCGAGCGGCTGGGCAACTCCGTGACGGAGGACGGCTTCGGATTAGGGCTTGCCATCGTCAGCGACACGGTGAAACTGTTGAATGGAAGCATCACAGTGAAAAGCAAACCGGGCAAAGGAAGCCGCTTCACCGTAAGCCTGCCACTGCCCAAAGCGGAGGAAACAATGGCCACCGAAAAGACAACTGTTAAGCATTCCACGCTTTCCGGATACTCCGTGCTGGCGATAGACAACAACGGGATGCTGCTGGACATGATGAAGGAAATGTACAGGCAAAGCGGCGTAAAGTGCGACACCTGCCAAAGCGTGGACGAACTGACGGACCGTATGCGCACAAAGGACTACGACCTGCTGGTAACCGACCTGAAGATGCCGGAGGTGAATGGTTATGAGGTGCTGGAACTGCTGCGCACGTCGGAGATCGGCAACTCGCAGACCATCCCCGTTGTTGCAGCCACCGCCGCAGGCTATGTGGAAGAAAAGGAACTGACGGAAAAAGGATTTGCCGCCGTGCTGTACAAGCCTTATTCCATAGACGAACTGCTTGCAGTCACGGAACGCTGCATCAAGCCAAAGGGCACAAGCAATATAGATCTGTCGCCCCTGCTCGCTTTCGGCGATAAGCAGCGCACGTTGGAAAAGCTGGCGGCCACGACACAATCCGACATGGATGAAGTGCGCAAGGCGGCGGAAGCCGGGGGCATGGAGGCGTTGGACAGCTGGATACACCACCTCAGAAGCTCGTGGATGCTGATAAAGGCGGAACAGCCGTTGGCGGTATTGTATGACACAATCCACAAAGGAAAAATATCAGATAACGAAGTGAAGGCAGCCGTTGACGCCGTACTGGCACAAGGCAAACTGATTGTAGATTTGGCGAGGAAGGAGGCGGAACGATGGGACGGATAATCGTGATAGAGGACAATCCCGTATTCGCCGGTTATGTGTGCGGACTGCTGGAGAGCAAGGGATTCCAAAGCGTCAGCTCCTCCACCTGCAACGGGGCAAGGAAACTGTTTTCCAAGATGCGGGAGGACGACATCGTGCTTGCCGACCTGCGCCTGCCCGACGGAGACGGCATCGCCCTGCTGGAAGAACTGCGGAGACAGGGCATGAACAATCCCTACATCGTCATGACCGACTACGACGAAGTGCCCACGGCCGTCCGGTCGATGAAGTCAGGCGCGGAAGATTACATCCCGAAGCCGCTGATTGAAGCCAACTTTTTCCCGCTCCTGAAAACCTTGCAGAAAAGGACGGAGCGGCACGACACACCGATTTACGAGCGGCAGAGCGCGGCTTTCCGTGAGATAGACCGCAGGATAAGGCTGGTCGCCCCGACCAACATGAACGTATTGATATTAGGCGAAAGCGGAACAGGAAAGGAACACATTGCCGGGAAGATACACGCGAGGAGCAAACGGGCAGGCAAGCCATTCGTGGCGGTGGACTGCGGCCTGCTTTCAAAGGAGCTTGCCGCCTCCGCCCTGTTCGGACATGAGAAAGGGGCGTTCACAGGAGCCGAAAGCAAGAAACAAGGTTTCTGGGAGGAAGCCGCCGGAGGCACGTTGTTCCTTGACGAGATAGGCAACCTGCCCATAGAAGTGCAGCAGATGCTGCTCCGTGCGTTGGAATCCAAAATGTACAGACCCACGGGCGGCAGCAAGGACAAGCGGGCTGATGTGCGCATCATCGCCGCCACCAACGAAAATTTGCAGGTTGCCATAACTGAAAAGCGTTTCCGGGCTGACCTCTACCAACGGCTGAAAGAATACACCCTGCACATACCGCCGCTGCGCGAGTGCAAGGAGGACATCATACCGCTTGCGGAGTTCTTCCTACAACTTGCCAACGAGGAATTTGAAAAGCAAGTAAAAGGCTTTGACGCGGAGGCAAGAAAACGACTGCTTGCCTATACGTGGGGCGGCAACGTGAGAGAGCTGAAACGGGTCGTGCATTTGGCGGTGCTGCATACCGAGGGCGATACGGTCACGGCGGACACGTTGGAATTCGATGAAATGCCGCTGACGTCTGACGCTTCACTGGAAATGGACGATATGGAAAAGAAACAGATTATCCGTGCGCTGGAACAGGCGAAAGGCAACCGCAAATTGGCTGCGGCATTGCTCGGCATCGGACGTACCACGCTGTACAACAAGATAAGATTATACGGCATAAAGTACAAGGAATAGACCAAGAACACCACAAGGTTAGAACAGGTTGCCCGACTTCGGAGAGGCAACCCGGCAGCAAGGCTTTCGGAGTAACCCGAAAGGTTTCGAGTAACTCGAAACATACCTTGCTGCTGCCACTTTTCGGCAGTAACCGAAAAGCCTTCGGGTAACTCGAAGGACACCTTGCTGTGCTTTTAAGAGCACAAGAAATCCGTCAGCAAATGGATTGGAAATTGTGCTGTTATTACGGCTCCCAAAGCATCGTTTCCTGATGCCCAAACTGCCCAAAAGAAGAACGGGAATAAGTCTGTGTACAAGTCTGAACCTTAGTTTGAGGATACGGAGAATGAAAGTTATGTTTCCTTTCTTCTGCTATACAGGCAATAGCGTCAGTTCGATGCCTATATGTGCCAATTACAGCCAAAATCAGCTTTATGCCAATAGAGAAATGCAATTTTAGGCAGATACATCTTCGCTTGTTTGCAAACGCATGGAACCAATGGTTTGCAAAAACGATGACGGGCAGAAGCGAACATTCAGAAAATTCATTCTATACAGGTTTGCTGCAACATAGTTTCAATGGTACGCTGATTTATCGTTTTGCTGTCGTACTGGTTTACAACAGCAAAACTTCAAATAAAAGTATCAGCAATGGGGTGCGGATTTTAAGGGGTAGAGCTTGGATGATGTAAATCTGTGGTACAATACATTTGGCTATCAATGTAATAATGAAGCAATAAATAAACAAAAGCGTATGGACATACACACACTGGCCTGCAAACCAGCTCGCGTTCCAACCTGCCTGCCGTCCTGCTTGCCTGCCGACTGGCCCGCCAGCTTACCTGCCTACTGGCACACTGGCAGACAGGCAAACCTTCCAACAGACTAATCCGTCAACAGAAAAGCTTAAATACAATTGAGGAACAGTATGAATTTAAACGCGGGTGCAGTGCTACTGATTTTTCATCACCAAGATGAGCAACTAATGGCAATAATGAAAAGATGTTTGATTTTCTCTATTTTTCAGAAGAATAACTTTGGTAATAAGGGATAAAAACACTACTTTTGCAAATAAGAAAAGCGTTCTTTTGATTAGTGCAGAACATTGCAGAATAGAGAAGCCCGCTGGTTTCTATATCGTTACCTGTTAAGCTGATATTCTTTGTAAATTACTTGTTTTCAACGTGTAAGGAGAAGTGGTATGTCTTCCGCAATGGAAGGTGATATGCTTCTTTATACCGGATGCTTCTATCCAAACTTTCAGAGGACGTGAAATCCAGGAGGCAGCACGTTTTAAAACATCGTCCTTACAAGGAGTATCAACCAACATTTGCACTTCATTCATACTAAGTGCAACACGAGGCTTCTCAATGTTTGTTATCCCCTTTACTTTTGCACCTATATCAACGGTAAGATATTCATCAACGAACGCTTGTTTTAATCCGGCCTTGAGTATAGAGAAATAGGTAGATGCAGTATTCTGTGAGATCGTTCCTTTTTTATTTCCTCCCATGGGGGCACGTAACAGAAACATCTTAATATCTTCGAGTAGTTTAACGGAGATTTCCTTGAATGGGATTGGTTGTCCTTTAGAATAAATCTTCAACAGTTCGCCCACACGTCTCCAGTTGACTATAATTGAATCGGAACTGTTGGGATGCCTTTTACTGATAATGCTATTGAAGTACTTGATAAAGTCTTGTTCGCTCCGCTCGTTTTGTGCAGCGATTTCGTTCTCTTTATCTGTATATAGAATTGCGCTATCGTATTCATGCTGCCGTAACTTACGCACATTGTCGGCATAGATACAAGCCTCTTGATCTATCGTTGAACGGCATTGGATGATTCCATTCAAATCACGCTTAGGTTTGTAATTGAATGTTCCATCCGGCAAGATTCGTGCAATGGAAGACTTGTCCCAAATTGGTGTGGATATGGTTCGGTTAATTGATTCAACCACACGGCTTGCCCGTTTAGAGCCTCGCTTGTAAACCGGGTATGACTCTATAATAAGATACCACTCATCTTTATAATTTGATTTCCTGAGTTTGACGGTCACTTTGGTGTTTGGTAATGCTTTCTTCATTCTACTTCTGATTTATATAGATTGTCTATTTCTTGTTTGGGTACATATACATAGTTTCCTATTTGTCTTGAAGGAATAGAGTATTTTCTAACATGCGCCCATACTGAACTATCATTAATATGGTACTTCTCACAAATCTCTGTAATGGTATAACAGTCCTCTGGCTCTAAGCTATATGTTTTAGGAACAGGTTTTTCTTTTTCGGCAATACTTTCCGGTCTCTTTAGGAAAAGTTGTTCCATTTCGGAGCGTTTGATACGCGTGAGCCTTGTACCCAAATTGATGACTGGAATACGTCCCAATTTGATTAAGCGATAGAGAGTACTACGTTCTACCCCAAACATTGCTACTGCCTCCTTTACAGAAATATATTCTCTGATGTCTGGTACTTGTTGGGCAATGGCTTCTAATTTTGCATTTCTATCTTTTACATCCTTTTTGCGCTTCCAAGCCACTTTACCACATTTTGGGGAACAATAATAGCTGTCAAGTGTCTTTGCGACGAAAACCTTGCCGCAGACTTTGCACTTCCTTTTGATTTCAAATCCGATTGTTGGCATATTATCTACTTTTAAGTATGTATTAGTATAGATAAGTAGAATTTAGTTCCACATTATCTACTTTTTTGTCTTGTCGCAAATATGTCGCAAATAAGAGATAAAAAAGCCTATAGAAAACACATAGAAACCATGAACCCTATAAACGCAAAAAGCGTGCAACTCGTTGAGCTGCACGCTTTTGCTTATTGTTTATTATTTGTTTACTTATCGGAATCATTTGACTTCCTCAAAGATAACGTGTGCTGAAAATCAGTTAGTTATGTATAACATGGTACAAATATGGGTATTTTATAGCAGTACTTTTTGAAGCTTAAAATAGGGGAAAAAGCCCTCAAAAAAAGATTGAGCAATTATACGAAAAAAATCGTTTCACAGCCAATTCTTACTATTAAATAATCATCTATGTGCATATTCCGGTGGATACCCGTTCAGCATTTTTGGTGATATCCGTTCAGTCCCCAGTTAGTTTTCAGTGTTGTAGGCAATCAATGCGCATATTCATAAACATCGCATAATTCACAAGCACAACTATATGCTGGAAGTAAAGAATGTAATATCTTAAAGCCAATTATAAACCTTAACCACGAAATTCCATGATCAATGGTTGTCGCAATTTCATAGCATATCCATCGATCGGTGATTTTAGCAGACACTTGTACTGCAAAGGTGAAATATTTTTAACATTGAGACCAGGAATAAACAGAACAAAGAATCTATTCTTTAGAAGTAAAATGTAAAGTTGAAAACATTTATATGGAGATGCATAAACAAATGGTTACATCTTTCCTGTATGCCTTCGGGAGAGTTAAAGAGCTATGAAATATTTTCTCATGCTACAAAAATAATTTCTAAAAACCTAGTTATTCACATATTACACAAATTATCACAATGTTTGGAAAAGATGGCACGCGCGGACCTCTATATAATTCAGTTTAATTTAGTATCTATATATAGGGGAACTAAACTAAACTAAACTGGTTATTAGCACCCAAAACCTTATCAAATTTGGTATCTAGTCTTTTGCTTAGACTATTAGACAATATACTTCCGAATTTTTCTTTTTGCTGCTTTCTTAATAATGTGTATGCACACTGGCATGCATTTTACCACAAAGGATATTCGCAGATTTTATATTGAATAAATCAGTTTCAATCTTCTGCCAAATAACGATAGCACTACAAACAGTACTATATTCAAGTCCTGTAAAAGTTGTATCTTATTTTTCTTTCTCTACTTCATGGCTCCTCCTTGTAACTCAATATAGCTTGAGACTCATTGGGAACACCATACTCTAAAAATTAGTTTTTGTCTGATGCTTGGGATAAGGAATTTTATTCGTTTTCGTCTCCATGAGTATATAAAATAAAAAGCTCACCCTGAGCGCGCTGTTCTTATGGGAAGCGGGGTAAGCATGTTGCTGCAAAAGTAACACATTTTTTCTGTTCTAAAAAAAATCAGCAGCTTTTCTCGTTTCATTCTATATTGCATATCACTTTCCTGTTATTAACAGAACTCTTTTATCCCATGTTTCACCATTCAGCTGTACAACCTCGGCAGAGTTATTTTATTGCGAAAATACCTGCCCGTCACAATTCTGACAATGCCGGTTGACAGTCATAGGGATGAACTGAAAAATATTCCTCTCTATTGTAAGCGATTAACGTATTTTCCGTTCAGCTTTACTTGGTTGTTCTTTATTGCATCCATGACAGAAATATAAAGATGGTAGCTGTTAGGCAAAACAGAGGAAAAAATAAAGCGACATACAATGCTTACTATCCTCTATCCTTTACAGTTTGTCTGCTATTAGTTCTTTACAAGAAAACGATTATTAGGGTATTATGAAGTGTTTTGTGCTAAGAAACCTTTCGTTTTTATCGAAAATTATAATCTCATTGTAAAGTTCTTCATGGTATTACGATAATCGAAGGTCTGTTCCGGGAGGGGCGGTAATATCCTGTCTGTTTTTATTAAAAGATAATTTCATAATAAGAAGAATCTACTCTACTCCCTTCATACAATAACATATAATTAAGCAATAAATTACCATCACGAATATTTATATTTTTTTAACTGAGTATTTTTTACTTTCATATCCTTTCATTTTTGAGGATTTATTTGCAGTTGTTCGGCTCTTCTTTTCATAACTTTCTATAAGTCAAAAAATTACAATCAGGCAGAGGGCTCTTGTCTTTCTTTATTTATGGAAATCTATTATATCTTTGTCACATCAATAAATAAAAATAGATATGAGCCAAAAACGAAACCTATTCTGGTCATTGACAGTCCAAGCCATAACAATACTGTTGGCGTCTATGTTTGCATTCCAGGCATGTAATCTGTTTGGTACAAAACTCATCTTACTGCCCGTAGTTATTGTGTCCATCTATATTCCACTCAAACTCATATTTCATTACTTCATATACATGTTCAAAGAACTGGAATCAACTACTTCCACAGATGGAGTAAATGAGAATACCTCCCAAGATGTTAATCAGGAAGAAAGTGACCTGATTCTATTGAAAAAAAGAATGGAGCTATTTCATTATGAATATCAACAAGAGCATCAGCAATACATTTCACAAAAAGAAAGAGAAGAAAACAAAAAGCTATGTGCCGTATTAAGATATACACGTGATACGTTCCAGCAATTGGGATTTGACGAGTCAGAAATCTTTCAAATAAATGAATGTGTCCGCTATTTTGTTACCAATCGTAAGGTTCTTTCCATTAAGGGCATTCACATAAAAAAAAGAATGGCGGTAACACAAATTTCCTTGAAGAACTTTGCCTGGAATATTGCTTTCCAATATAACCTAAGCAGTGAAGCGACAGCTACATTTGTAATGGAGACATTCAGCGAATGGTTTGTGAATACATCATTCGAGACCGTCAGGAAAAATTTACGAACAATTTCAGGGAGACACAAAATAGAAATAGATGAGTCTATAGCCAGATTCTAATTAAAGATTAATACTACAAATGTTTATTTTATGACAAATCCATGCTTTTAGTGTATAAATTATAGAAATTTATTAATCGACAAATAATACAAAATAATTGAACACTTTTATTATTCACATGAATTATCTATCATTCAGGGAATTATAATATATTTTATTCCGCATATCAGAATGTGATCCATGGTTGATTTCAAGGAATATTTTGTTTCTTATTTGTTTCTTTTTGTCAATTCTAATCGTTAACTTTGTTATATAGACAACAGAATATGTCCTATGGCACGAGTGAAAAAATCAACAAGGGTAAAAGAACCTGTCCGGCTCCGGATGAAGGCACTCACAAATGGGAACTACAGCCTATATCTGGATATATACCATAACGGGCAACGCTCTTACGAGTATTTGAAAATGTATCTGATACCAGAAACCGATAATAATGCCCGAAACCAAAATCAGGCTATATTGGCAGCTGCTAATAAAATCAAGACAAAGCGAATAATTGAATTAGCCAATCAGGAAGCAGGAACAGGCAATAATTCCCTGAAAGCAATATCTCTATCTGATTGGATGAATATCTATAAGAAAAATCAAAAAGAAAAAGGGAAAAAGGACAGTGAGCAAATAAAAGTTGCCACGCGGATCCTTGGCGACTATGTACAAACACCAGTTTTATTGGAACATATTGACAAGGAGTTCTGTCAAGGATTCATTAATTACCTGACTGAAAAGTACCGCCCGAACGGAAAAAACGTATCGAACTATACACTATACAATTATTACCGAGTCTTTAACAGTGCACTAAATGCCGCAGTACGAGCCGGCCATATAAAAGTGAATCCTTTTACTCAAATAAGTTCTGACTGCAAGATCCATAAACCTGAGTGCAGGAGGGAATATATGACGTTAGATGAAATACGCACACTGATAGCAACTCCAATGAAAAATAGAGAAGTGAAGAGTGCCTACCTGTTTTCTTGTTTCTGTGGACTCCGTATCGGCAATATACGTGAACTGAAATGGAGTCACATTTATATTAACAACGGACAATATCATTTGAAGATGGAAATACGAAAAGGCAAATCCCCCATCCATATTCCTTTATCTTCAGAGGCGGTAAAATGGATGCCTGAACGCGGGCAAAAGAAAGCCGATGATTATGTTTTCGACTTGCCTTCAACTGTCATGATCAGCCTGCTTATCAAATCCTGGGGCAAGGCAGCAGGAATACAAAAAAAAATAACGTTCCAGACAGCACGTAATACATTCGCTGCTATGATGCTCACACTAGGAGCCGATCTTTATACAACGTCCCAATTACTTGGGCTCTCAGATATAAAGATGGCTCTTGAGTACGCAAAAATGATTGAGCAGCGTAAGGGACTGGCAGTAAATTTGACCAACGGATTATTTGAATGAAAAAAATAAAATGACACTATAATTCTGCAAAAGAAAACCTCAAGTTATGCTCCAGTCATATAAAAGGCTGGAGTAAAATCAATTATAATATCGTTTAACTTAATTCAAAGTTTCTATTATGAAAAAAGATTTAGGCTATTGCCTTCTCTCTTTTTGGGAAAGGCAAACACGTGAACCATTTCGTAACAGTAGAAGATGTTGCTAACGAACTGTGCACCCTGCTACAGGAAGCACAAAAGGTTTATTTGCAGGAAGTACTGGAAAGCAGCAAACAGTACTCGCGCTATGTCGATGATTTTGTAAACAGCCATCGTTACATAGAATGTGACGATGTTGCTTGCAGGAATTGTCATGAAATGAATATTCACATAGTGAAGATTCTGTTGACAGAGTATTCTGGGATCGTAAGAAGTTCTTTTACTCACGGTACATTATCATTTGAGAAATGCATGGAACTTAAACAGATGTACGATTCATCAGTTCCGTCGAAAACAACTGAGGCACATAGTTTGAGCACTCTCATGCGTACTCCTCCCCCTTCTTTGGGATGCAATATTACAGCAGAACAGATGGTATGTATTACAGCTTGCGCTGATACCTACCATCTGTTTTGTGTTTCTACACTTACCATCAAGGATATGCAGAATCTTCTTTATTGTGAAAAAGGGTTCTGCATACAAGTAAATAATATCAGGCTTTTGGCCATTTTGTTTGATGCCCTTTTGGAAAACAGATTTATCCAGTTAAACTGGCAATCCATCCTTAGCAAAGGGCATTTTTTACGTTCAAAAGACGGTAAAAGATTCGTTTCCGCTTCCAGTCTTTCTTCCGCATTATCTGCGGCAAAGAACAATATGACTTCCGCTGCCTACAATATAAGGGAGGCAATAGAAAGACTGAGAAAATGACAAGAAAAGACTGAAATGAAAGAATGTGAAAGGTAAAAGCGTGATAGTAGCAGTGATACGTGTTTAGTATCACGCAATAAATTCGGTATCAGAGAATACAGATTGTACCTTTATCCTCCGTTAGCGCGCCGCTCAACGGAGGAACATTCTTATTGTCAAATTTTAAAAAGTTATTATATGTCGAACAGAACAACACTCATGGAACGGTTGAACAAACAGCTGAGTGAAATGGAAGCTGCTATCAAAAAGCTGGGACCCATAGAAGGAATCCTGGAGCGTATGAACACACTTGAAGACAGTATCTATACGACAAAGAATGTCTTTACATTCAAGGAAGCCTGTGTCTATATCGGTGTATCGGAAAGTCTGCTCTACAAACTTACCGCCAACAAAGTAATACCCCATTACAAGCCACGTGGAAAGAAAATTTATTTCACAAAAAAAGATCTGGACAACTGGCTGTTGCAGAACTACGAACCAGCAGCAGACGAAGCCATGCATTTAGCTACTGAAATATCTGCAACACAACCATTAAAGAATCACAATCAATATGGAAGAAGAAAGAAAAACTAATTACACATCCGGTGGAGATCTTGACATAAACCAGCTATCAGAGATGCTGTCAGCCTGCCAGATCAAGGTAACAGACACATACGAAACCCCTCCACAAATAATCTGGATAGACAATTCGACAATAGCCACGCTTGGAAATTTCAGTGCATCAACAGGTAAGGCAAAATCAAAAAAGACCTTTAACGTATCTGCCATCGTAGCCGCTTCACTAGCCGGCAAGCAAGTGTTGAACTACCGAGCCCATTTACCTGAAGGCAAACGTAGAATACTGTATGTAGACACCGAACAGAGCAGATACCATTGTCACAATGTACTTGAGCGTATTCTAAAACTAGCCGATATGCCTACAACAGCCGATAACGATAATCTTGATTTTATCGGTCTGCGAGAATATTCTCCGTCATTGAGGATACAGATAATTGACTATGCCTTACAACAAAAAAGAGGATACGGGTTAGTCATTATAGACGGAATACGTGACCTCATGCTGGATATCAACAGCACCAGCGAATCAGTGGAGGTTATCAATAAGATGATGGAATGGTCATCAAAATACGATCTGCACATCCACTGTGTCCTACATCTCAACAAAGGGGACAACAATGTGCGCGGACATATTGGCACAGAGATGAGCAATAAGGCGGAAACAGTTCTTGTAATCAGCAAAAACAATGAAAACCCTTCTGTCAGTGAGGTGCATGCTTTGCACATCCGTGAAAAAGAGTTCCAGCCATTTGCCTTTACCATAGATGACAACGGACTCCCGATTCTTGCAGAATGCAGTACCTCACCGGATAAGCCGAAACCCAGACAAAGGTCGAGTTATACCGAACTCAGCATTGAGCAACACCGAGAAGCCCTGTCAGCTGCCTTCAATGACAAACCTATCAAAGGATTTGAAAACATGCTGCAGGCTTTGATGGTCTCCTATGAAGGCATCGGCTTCAAACGCGGACGCAATGTCATGGTCAAATTATTGCAATACCTGACAGACAACCTGAAACTGATTATAAAACGAGACAAACTTTTCTATTATGACATGAGCAAAGCCGAAGCCATGCTTTTTGATGAAGAATGACGGCGGCCGGTTCTCTATATAATTCAGTTTAATTTAGTATCTATATATAAAGGAAATAAACCAAACTAAACCGAAAGGTAAAACAGATAAACAATATGACCATAGCAGAAGCAAAACGATTATGCATCGTGGACTACCTGGCATCGCTTGGGTATCATGCACAATGTGTAAAATCCGGACAGTACTGGTACCGGTCTCCATTCAGGCAAGAACAGACACCTTCATTCAAGGTAAACAGCCGGATCAATGAATGGTACGATTTCGGAGCAGCAACCGGCGGTGACCTGGTGGAACTGGGAAAGCATCTGTACCAGACAAACAGTGTGAGTGAGGTGCTGGCCAACATAGAGCAACATGTAAAAGGAACTGTCATACCACACATCCGTTTGCCTAGTCCAGTATCACAGCCGATAGAACCGGAAATCAGCAATCTGATTGTGCTTCCACTCAAGAACCATGCCTTGCTTTCCTATCTTAGGACTCGACTTATTAATACAGAAGTGGCAAAAATGTTCTGCAAGGAGATACACTATGAACTGAGAGGGCGAAAATATTTTGCCCTTGGCTTCAGAAACCAGTCAGAAGGATTTGAAATCCGGAATCCATATTACAAAGGATGCATCAAAACCAAAGATATATCTATTATCAGACACCGACATGACGAAATACAATGCCATGTTTGTATATTCGAGGGTTTCATGGACTTTCTTTCCTACCTGACACTGAAACAGTCCGACAACAAAGAGGTCTGTATTGACTTTCCCTCTGATTACCTTGTCATGAATTCAGTCAATAATCTGAAGAAAACTCTGGGGGTCATAAATGACTACCAACAAATCCATTGTTACCTTGACAACGACATGGCAGGGAAAAAGACGGTAGAGACAATCTCTGGAATTTATGCAGAACACACTAGCGACGAATCATCAAGATATTTCGAATATAAGGATCTGAATGATTATTTACGTGACAGAAAAATGTAATGTGCAATTATCACTTTTTTTTCAAGAGCCCTCCTTAAAAGTGGGCTCTTATTTTTTTAACCAGCAATACGGCCATCCCCATGCAATATAACAATACTTTTCAGATTTTATAGAATATAAACTTAATATTAAAAAATTATAAATCAATAAAATTTAACATCAAAATATTTTGTCACGAAAATATTATATATAAATTTAGACGGGGTTAGGGGAGAATCAACAATCTATTGTCAGCCGGACACTCGATATAGCCGGCATATTATCCCCTATTAGAAAGTATGTATAGTCCATCAGCCTCTTTGCGAACAAGCACTGAAAGTGGCATCCTCTCGATGAGTTCAAGTCTGAAATGATTTGAAACTTTGCTTTTCTACAATGCATTTTACAATTACACAACAAAAACTTTACCCATGAAAAAGACTTTACTAATTCTATTAGGAATTGGAGCGTTGCATGCACATGCACAATCGCCTGGTGGTGTAAATGGAACCGATCTTTGGTTCAAGGCATCACCGGTGACATCCAACTTGCAAGGGTACTATCACTGGCTGGATCATTCCGGCGATTCCGTGAGACTTAACCAACGCAGGCTTGGCAGTTCAGTACTTACAGAATTTACACAGTCACGTGCCACATTGCATGCTATCAACTTTCATCCAGCATTCAACCTATCAGAGGGTTCGTTCGGTAAGTCTGCCCATCTGAAGTATTCCAACCTGTCACAAGCGACCGTTTTCGGAGTATTTGCTCCTTTATCGACAAGCAGCAATAAAGACATGGTATTATATGCCATCAACGGCCGCAAAGGCTCCGGTACCGTATTTACGAAAGATAAAGCAGTCCGTACACAAGGAACTGACCCGCTTGACTACGGAAGTGAAAACGGAGAAGATCTGGTATATTCGTCTTCCGATTCGCTGTCTGAAGATGAGTTCAAGGAGCAATCACCCCGTATTGCGACTTACCTGAAAGCCGACAGACCGAACTTCAATCTGTGGGGAGAAGACAGCCAAACCGCCATATCTTTTGGCAGTGCATATTCATCAACAGATACCGATTACAGCACTTCTTTTGACGTATCATCCTTCGGAAATGAGAAATTTGACGGCTACACACCAGAATATATTGTTTACAGCCGATATCTCACTCCCATAGAAAGGAGAAAAGTGGAAAGTTATCTGGCTGTAAAATACGGTATAACATTAAACGGATCATATCTCGACAGTGAAGGGAACCTGATATGGGACAGGGACGAATACCGGCCGTATCATAACAGAGTGGCAGCCTTTGGCCAGGATGTGAATGGAGAACTCATGCAGCCGCTATCTTCCACTTCTTACGAAGAAGCCCCTGCCTACTCGTCATTAAAAGAGAACGACAGTTATTATCAGTCCAATTCATACAATCTCCCTTCAGCTGCGCACCTGCTGGTTATGGGACGAGAATATGGCAATACGATGCCGGATAACAGCTATGTATTCTGGGGAGACGATGATGCCCAGACATCAACCTATACCGCACCGAATGACACACTGTGGCATATCATGAACCGTACCTGGCTAGTAAAAAGCAATATGCCGGCAAGCGCAGACAGCCTCATGGCCAGATGGACCGGAAACGGACTTGATGTAACGAGCGAAGGATTCCTGGACGATATTACCCAAACAACTGCAACAGCAGGAGCATACGCCATAACCCCAGCTATGCCAACAGGAGGAGGAGCAATGGAGTTCAGATGCCCGACAACACATCCGACCTTTGATATCGGTTTTACCGCCGGTGGCAATGAATGTGTCTATGGATTCAGAATCGGCAATAACGGTTCTGTATATACCATCAATAACGGGCAGGTATCTTCCGGAACTGTGGCAACCGGAGTCAGCGGAAGAATGCTTTCAATCCGTCGTGAAAACGGCTATCTGTTTCTCCGTATAGACGGCTCAGGCAGCGCCAACTACACTATGGCCGCACCTGATACTACGGGAACATCAAACGGAATAATCCGGACGCAATCGGCTGAAGTACCCCTGTCTATTATCTCTCTACGTACAGGAGGTATCGGCGATACCGGGAACCAGGCAGAGCTCAGTTATAATCTGACAGCCGGAAGTGAATTTGCCGACTACTGCCGTAAGCGCACTGTCATGCTCATAGATCCTAGCGGAGAAGGAACGTTCGATCCAGAGAACATGATAGTAGTGAGATGTTCAAAACCTGACATAGCCAGAGGAAAGACCATATTCCATAATATATTCTGGGATGCTGACGGCAGCGGCAGTGACATGTTCACCTTTGCCTATTATGATGGTCTGGATATTGAGGCGGAACCAACCCCTTCCAGCTGTGAAAACGGAGTGCCGCAGAACGACGGTTCGATAGAAATCGGAGTAAATATAGGCACCCCTGTGTATAACTATATCTTGTCGGTAGATACTGTGGCAGGAATGGAACACGGTACCACAGTAGCAAGCGGAACATTTATAGGTGACACACACCGGATTGACAGCCTTGCCCCGGGAACCTATACGCTTTCCGTCACACAAGGAGGTGGAAATGATATCTACGGCAGCGGAAATGCGCTATACACCAGCTATTCGCACGATACACATACCTATCTGTCCGGTGAAATTACATGGACAGTAGCTGAAACCAACTCCAACTATCGTGTGGGACTTGAGCCTGCTCTTACCGACGAAATCACGCAATACGGTTTTGACGTACGCGGCAACAGAGCACATATCATATACGACGGTTATACCAGCATAACACAGTATGCCACGATAAAAGAGGGTGATGTACTGAGCGTTTCGGTGGGTAGTATGCAAGTGGTTTACCGTGTGAACGGTGTGGTATTCCATCGTGAAACGGTCTGGTCACTCCGGTCATGGCGTTTCTGCATCAAATACGGAACCGGAGAAACACACATTACCAATCTTACGGTAAACGGTAAGCCGGTTGAATCATTTGCAACTTCCGGAAGCGTACAAATTGAAACGCCAAAGTCGAATACCGTAAATCTGACCGTACATGTGGGCAGCGAATGTGACGATACACTCCCTAACGGTACGGAGGAAATGAGGGAAAAACAGAACTTTGAAATCCAGAACGGCAACAATACTGGAAACACAGAGCACAACAACCTCATTGTCAATGAAAAAGGTAATGCCACACGAATTTATGATGCGGTACTGGAGCGTGACATAACGTCATCAGCAACACTGATTGTCTTTGATGCATCGGGCAGAATGATAGAAAATAAGGACATGGAAGGTGAATCCGTGAAAAATACAGAATTCAGGGTGCCTGGTCCAGGTGTCTATATCATCAAAGTCCTTACAGCAGACGGCAAAGAGTTTACAAGAAAAATTATTGTAAAATAACGACTAAAGCAACAATATTATGAGAAGATCACATATAATTGCCACGGCAGCCCTGGTACTGGCTGTCGCCGGCTTTGCCACATCACGGCATTTTTCGGACCACTCTCCTGATACTGTGTCCGGAAAAGGATATCAGCCAACGGCACCCGTTGCTGAGCAAAATGACCAGATGTCTGAAAAACATGGCAACATAACCGCAGGTTCGCCATCTTCCGACCCTGAGAAATCCGAAACTCCAGCATCAACTCCAATGCTGGTAATAACCTCGGAGCAAAGTATAGGCCATATAGGAATACCGGAAGGAAAAGCTTCGGACAATCCTGAGGACAACCTCTTTGAAATAGAACTGGCTGAAAATATTGCAGGCAACAAACGGGTATGGCTGGCATACGACCTGTATGGTATCAGCTCCGGGAACGGCGTAAGCAAGAGTATCAATGACCGGCCCGCTACAGGCGGTTACCATGCTGTTGTAAACAAAGACTGGACTACAGTCCGCGAAGAAATCAATCCTTCATGGTTACATAAAGGCACCAACCGCATTCTGTTCACAGCCGTGGAAGGAATGCCCGCATATTCCGTACGCAATTTGCGAATAGAAACAGCAGATGGAAATGATGAGAGCATATCTCTTGCGCTCATGCCTATAGCCTATGAGGGAAAAACATATATCCACGGTTTTACAGGCAATGGCATCCATACCGTGAAAGCCGAAAGCGAACCGCTTAATCTGACCGACGGTGAATTTGAAGGAATGGTCAGCGCCAAATCTGGAAAGGTAACCATCACAGCGTCGAAAGCCGACGGAAGCATAGCTACCAGAACATTTGCAGTAAGCGACGGAGGGAAAGCCGATTTCAGCCGTAAATATACTGCATATACATCAAGACCTGTAGCCAAGCTTTTCAACAAGGAAACCGCAGACAGCATCAGCATCAGCGGAGGAAAGCTGGTTGTAGGAAAAGATATATTATTGAGTGACAGAAGACTGTCGGTCAACTCATTGCGTGACATTGATGTACCGGCTCTGGACTTCGGCATGACAAATGTCACTGCTGAAAGTGAAGGCTACCGTTTCCTGCCTCATGGTAACCATTTCGCAGGTGAAGGCGCTACGGTAAAACTGAAATACGACCGGACAAGAATACCTAGCGGATATACCGAAGATGATATCAGAACCTACTATTTTGATACCGATACCCGTCACTGGGTAGCTCTGGAAAGAGTGGAAGTAGATAAGGAAGCTGCCTGTGTGGTATCAAGGACAACCCACTTCACGGACATGATAAACGGTGTCATCCAGGCACCCGAGTCTCCGGAGACTGAAGGGTTTGCCCCTACGATGATGAACGACATCAAGGCGGCTGATCCGACTTCGAAAATCAACGTGATAGCACCTCCGGCAGCCAACAGCCGGGGAACCGCCAACCTACAGTATGCCTTTGAGATGCCTCCTGCCCGAAACGGCATGACACCTTCGCTCGGCATCCAGTACAGCAGCGAGGGCGGTAGCGGCTGGCTGGGAGAAGGCTGGAACATGCCGGTACCGTCCATCACACTGGACACACGCTGGGGTGTACCACGCTACGACACGGAAAAGGAAACGGAGACCTACCTGCTGTCGGGAGCCATGCTCTCCACCATGGATGAAAATGGAACCATGGGTGTGGCCCACCGCGGCGAAAAGATGAGCCGAAAGGCCGACCGGCAATTCTATACCCGACAGGGCGGCGACTTCGCCCGTATCATCCGCAAGGGAAACTCGCCAACGGAGTACTACTGGGAAGTGACCGACAAACAGGGAGTGAAATACACCTATGGAGGCGAGGACGCCGTGCTGAAAGGCACTATAACGGACGCTACCGGCGCAACCCGGGAAGTGATTTCCGAATGGAAACTCGCACGTGTGGAAGAAACCCACGGTGACTATATAGAATATGTATATGAAACGGCCGACGAGGATGTACGTGGAGGCCTGAAGGCAAAGGCCATCTACCTGAAAGAAGTACATGCCGGTAACGCCGGACAGGAACCGCATACGGTTATCGTATTTGAGGGAAACAAGGTAAAACAACTGAAATCGAACAATGCACGTTACGGATTCCTTACCTCGTCCAACCGCCTGCTGGAGAAAGTCACTGTAAACTTCCTCGGAGAGGAGCTGAGAAGCTATGCCTTCACCTACAAGGATGGTGCCTTCTTCAAGGAGGTTCTGGAAAGCGTGAGGCAGTTTGACTCCGACAATCAGGAAGTAGCCTTCCAGACATTTGACTATTATGACGACGTACAGTCAGGCAACGGCTATGTACCGTTCCAAAGCAGCAGCGAGACATGGAACCTCCATGACGACGGTCTGGATGCAGGATTCATCAATCCATTACAATCTTTCGGTACATTCAGTGACCGTCCAACAGCTTTGGGTGGAACAACCAGTTCTTCTATCGGTGGCTCGTTCTATGTCGGTGTCGGACCAGATGACCAAAGCCCTTCAACAAGTTCTACAGCCGGTGGATCATTCAACTACAGCAATGACCAAACAAAAGGACTATCCACATTTGTAGATCTTAACGGCGACGGCTTGCCTGACAAAGTTTTCCGTCAAGGTGGGGCTGTCTATTACCGTCCTCAATTAAAATCGTCAAATAACAGTTCAGTAGAATACGGAGCAGCGATTAAAGTCATAGGTATTTCAAGCTTCTCGACCAGCAGCAGTAATTCTTACTCAGGAGGAGGTGACGTAAAAATCGGTTGGGGTGGAATAGTTGGAACTGCCGGTTCTGACAATTCAAGAACCAATACCAAGACCAAAGAATACTTCTCTGATATCAACGGGGATGGGCTGATAGACCTTGTGTCAAATGGGAAAGTGTATTTCAACCATTTGGAGTTTGACGATAACGGGAACGCTATCCCGACATTCACTCTTAGCAGTGCAGATACTCCAAGCCCAATCATATACGACCCAAATAACATAGACAAAACAATCGGTGCCGTTGATCCAGAGGAACAAGCGGAGCTTATCCGAACCTCCCCCATGGTTGATATGGTACGTGTATGGCGTGCCCCGTACAATGGTATTGTCAATATTACCGGAACAGTTAATCTGATTCTTCCTTCAGGCGACTATGATGCCAACGAGTATGAACATGCTGACGGAGTAAGAGTAGCCATACAGTCAGGGGGTACGGAACGCTGGAATAAAACAATATCCAAAGGGGATGCTACTGCATATCCTGCGAATGTAAATAATCTTACCGTTCAGAAAAACGATAGGATCTATTTCCGTGTACAGTCCGGTACAAATGAAATGAGCAATGGCTCATTTGACAATGTTAACTGGTCACCAGTTATAACATATACAGGAGTCAGTCATACAACGCCTGACGGATATACGTCCAACATATACAAACCAGACGAAGGAGCAGTTTACTATGCATCTTCATCAGCTATGATTGATGAAGGAAACAGCATTGTATCTGTTTCCGGTAAATTTGTAAAACCGGTTACATCTGACGATGTTATCCTCAAGGCTTTTGCGTCCAATAATAAAGCAGATGGAGAAGGAAATGCGAATCCTAACTATCAGGAAAAAGAAGTTTTTGCACGAACATTTGCATGGAACGAAGAGTTTGATGACAGTCTGAAGTTCCAAATCCAGAATCCGGACTTGTTCACCAACTTCCGCTTTGAGATTTCAGCATCCTCAAACGTCAGATGGGAAGACATCAAATGGCAACCGATAGTTATTTATAAGGATTCAGACAACAATGAACAGCAATGGAATACCAGTGCTGATATGAAGCTATATACCAACCATGTATTCACTGCTGAACCTTACGCATTTGCAGAAGAAGATTCATTATTGTCCATCAAGCCAATTTTAACATTCAAACCGTTAGTCAATTATAACGGAAATGTCACTCTGACAGTCAAGGGAATAAACAAACTATTTGGGAAACGCTCTATCCAGATTAATACACAAGAATCTGTAACGGACTCCATTATCATAAATCGCAGTGAGATTGAGGGTGATACGGTATGGTTTGAAATCTTTTCCAACGACACTCAATTGTCAGATAAGCTATTGCAAGCTTCTGTTTCAATAGACAATCCACAAGACACTCTATCGTTAGTAATCCCGAAAATAATCGCTGTCAATTTATATACATCGGAAAACTCTACTGGATTCGGACCGCTATATCGCGGCTGGGGAGGATTCACATATAATACAGCAGAAGGCAGATATGCAAATCCCATCAATGAGTCCTTGCTCAATCTGCCTGAAGATGAAAATGACCAGATAGATCCATTGACATGGGCTTTCACTCCCGTGGGGACTGACCTCAATACCCTTGACAGGTGGAGTGGACAGAGGCCAGAGATATATCTTACAGCTTCGGAAATGGGAACTGCCCGCCTGACTGAGCAAAACGTAGTGTTGACCAATCCATTTGACGAATTAGGAGATGTGGCCGCACTTACCGGAGATTGTCTGCAAGGAACCGGAGCAGCAGCCATAACTCAGGAAGTAATCAGTACAAGCACAGTCACACAAGTGGGACTTGTAGGAATCACCAGGAGCGAAGCATCAGGTGGAAGTACAACACGCTCCACTATGATGGACATGAACGGAGACGGTTATCCTGACATCATAGCCAACGGAACAATCCAATATACCAATACGTTAGGTGGTATAAGCGGAGAACGATATTCCGGTATTGGAACAATAAGCAGTACCAACGAAGCAACCACTTGGGGAGCAGGAAGTGCTCCTGTCATATCTGCCAGTATGACGGTAGGACACATAGCCGGATGGAAACGCGCTTCAGAAACCCAGAAATCAAGCGCAGACTCAAAAGCAAGTGTCAACGTCTCTCTTGGTATTCCGCATAATGAAGATCATAGTACAGAAAGCTTTGTAGATGTAAACGGTGACGGTCTGCCAGACAAAATACAATCGGATAAGAAAGTTCGTCTGAACTATGGGTATACGTTCTCTGAACCTATTGAATGGGACATTGACCGCATACAAGGCGGTGAAGCAACTTCCATCAATGTAGGAGCAAGCGGAACGGGCGGTGAAAATCCATTTAAGAATAAATTCAAAAATCTGGAAAGCGGTTCTACGAGTTTTGCCGGAGGATATAATATGGTCACCACACAGAATGGTGAGCAGTATAATCTGATGGACGTAAACTCTGACGGCCTGCCAGACAAGGTATGGGTATCAGGAGAAGGCATCATGGTAGCCTTCAACATAGGAAACGGATTTACAGAAGCGATTTCGTGGGAAGGTGCAACAGCCCTGAACAAATCCGCATCAACTTCCGAATCTGGCAATGTGGCCTTTACAGTAAACGTCACTCCGAAAATCATACCTATCAAGTTTTCTGTCAATCCGAATGTGTCACTGAGCAACAGCATCAGCCGCGTGAACTACACGCTGCAGGATGTGGACGGCGACGGATATCTTGACATCGTGGAATCTGACAAGGAAAGCGAACTGAAGGTGACCCGTTCGGCTATCGGGCGCACGAACATGCTGAAATCGGTAGTGAATTCACTGGGAGGAACCTTTACCCTCGACTATGAACATACAGACCCGACCTACGGACTGCCGGGCGGTAAATGGGTAATGTCGGAACTGACAGTGGACGACGGTATCCGCGATGACGGACCGACAATGACCACCGCATTCGAATACCGCAATGGTCGGCGTGACCGCCATGAACGTGAGTTCCTCGGATTCGGTGAAGTAATAACCAAGAACCTCGACACGGAACAGGGCAATGCGCTGTACCGTCAGGCCGTGGAAGAATACGACGTGGCCAACTATTATGTACAGGGGAACCTGACCAATACTTCCGTACAGGATGCAGCAGGCAACAAGTACACCGAAACCAAGAACGAATATGACGGCTACTATCTGACAGCCAACGGTGACGACTACACCTTTACGGCACAGAGCAACCTGTGCAGCGACCGTGCATCGGCGTTCGTACCGCTGCGCTACACGGCCAACCTGCAGTATGAAGGTACAGCTGACGGCATGATCACTTCGGAAGCATGGAACGAATACTACCTGACCGGCCACCACGGCGAGCTGAAATCGTACAAGTACAGTGACAAAGGCACACTCGGTGAGGACGGAAACGGCAGCTTCGACTACCAGACTGCCATCCAGTACACCTCCAACAGTACCAAGAACATCCTCGGTCTGCCCGTGAACGTGACCGTAACCGGCGGAGACGGAACGGTATATCACAATGTATCGGCCACCTATAATACGAACTATCCGAACCACCTGACGCAGATAACGCAGCAGCTGGGCAACGGAACAGCCGTGACCGACTACAAATATGACGCATACGGAAACATCACGCAGAAGACCCTGCCGGAGAACGCCGAAGGACAGCGCATGTGGTACAAGTACCGCTATGAGCCGGAAATGAACATGTACGTGGAACGCGTAGAGGATGCATTCGGCTACCGAAGCGAAGCGGGCAACTTCGACTACCGCTACGGTATCGCCCTGGAACGCCGCGACCTGAACAATTTCTATTACGAAACCGACATCGACAATCTGGGCCGTATTACCGGCGTGCGCGGACCAAACGAACTGGCCACAGGTGTGCCTTATATCATCGCATTTGAATACCAGCCCAAAGCCACCTTCAATGAAAACGGCATCACTGCCCCGGCATACGCTGTGACGAAGCACTACGACATACAGCATCCTGAAGACGACATAGAAACAGTGACATTCGTTGACGGATTCGGGCGTGCGGTACAGGTGAAGAAGGACGGCACAGTGACCGACGTGGCGAACGGCAGCGCATCAAGCGCCGAGAACGTGATGATAGTAAGCGGACGGAACGTGTATGACGCATTCGGACGCGTAGCGAAGACCTACTATCCGACCACGGAGCCACTGGGAAACAAAGCTGCCTTCAACAAGGCCTTTGACAATGTGACCCCGACTATCACAGCCTATGACGTGCTCGATCGTGCCATCAAGGTAACTCTGCCGGACAATGCAGAGACAAAGACCACATACAGCATGGAAAGAAGCAGCCATGCATTGGTGACAAGCGTGGAAGACGCACTGAACAATGTGCAGACCATCCATACGAGCGGCAGCGGAAAGACGCTGAAGAGCATACAGGAAAGCGGTCCGGACGGAGCCATAGTTACCACATTCGGATACGACGGCATCCAGCGACTTGTACGTGTAACAGATGCTGACGGCAACGTGACGACCTCGACGTATGACATGGGCGACCGCCGCACGGAGGTGAACCACCCGGCCAGCGGAAAGACCACATTCACCTACGATGCACTGGGCAACGTGACAAGCAAGCAGACAGCCAACCTGGCCAAGGAAGGCAAGTCGATAACCTATGACTACGACTACAACCGACTGACGGGCATCAACTATCCCGACCATCCGGAGAACAACGTGAAGTACTACTACGGCGGACGCAACGCCTCACAGAACCGCATAGGACGACTGATGCTGCGTGAGGACGGGACAGGTGCCATAGAATACTTCTACGGCAAGATGGGCGAAGTAACCAAGACCCGACGCACTATGATCGTGCCTAACCAGGCCATCGCCACCTACGTGACACAATGGACCTACGACAGCCACAACCGACTGCTGGAGATGATCTACCCGGACGAAGAGAAAGTGACCTATACGTATGACCTGGGCGGACAACTTACGAACGTACACGGATACAAGTCGTACGGATATGACTATGTGAACCGCATAGGATATGACAGATTCGGCCAGCGAACGTACATGAAGTACTGCAACGGAGCGGAGACATTCTACACCTACGACCCGCAGCGTCGCAGACTGCAGAACCTGAAAGTAAATGCCGGAGGCAATACCATCATGGACAACGCCTACACGTATGACGCAGTGAGCAACGTGCTGAGCGTGGCAAACGGAGCAGCCCTGCCACAGAGCGGCAAGGCCGGCGGACAGATGAGCCACAGCTATACCTACGACGCACTATATCGCCTGACAGGCGCAACCGGAACCTACACGGGTGCAGACAGCAAGGCGGCAAGCTACACACTGGCAATGGGCTACGACAACATGCACCGCATCACCTCGAAGAGCCAGCACCTGACACAGGGCAACCTGCAGTTTGACGGCACACTGAACGTGGGCTATGACCTGACGTACACCTACGGACAGGAAGATGGAAAGAAATTCCAGCTTGACAACGTCAGTGACGTGAACTATCGCACGGAAGTCACTCCGAACGAAAACCAGAAGACCCGCAACAGCCATGCCTACGAGTATGACGCGAACGGAAACCTTGTTTACGTAAATACCGGACGCACAAAGAAGGACGGAACGACAGACGAGAAAGCCCATGAGCGCAAGCTGAAATGGGACGAGGAGAACCGTCTGCTGGCCTCTGACGACGACGGATTCGTGACCAACTACTGGTATGACGCAGACGGCGAGCGCACAGTGAAGACCAGCGGCGAGAGCGAGCAGGTATATGTGAACTCAGAGTTTGCCGGCGGACGCACCAACACGGCCAAATTCTCACTCTACGTGAGCCCTTATCTCGTGGCAAACCAAGGCGGACGCTACACCAAGCACATCTATATAGGCAGTCAGCGCATTGTATCCAAGATAGGTGACTTCGCATCCTACGGCTCGGACCCGAGACGCATACAATATGCAGGAAGCGAGGCAGATGCCATATCTGTGGACTATGCCGGAAAATATTCGGCTCAACAGGAGGCAATCAAAGAAAATTATGTTACCTTTGAGGTGCCGTACAACGGAACGGACAACAACGACTATGTAAACGGTGAGGGATTCTGTTGTGACGACGGCTCGATGGAAGCAGCCCAGACACGTGCCATGGCAAAGGCACTGGAGGACAACTTCCAGGAAGGCGACGTCTACGAGAATCTGCAGTTCTACTACCATTCCGATCATTTGGGTAGCAGCAGTTACATCACCAACCTGGATGGCGAAGTGGTACAACACATAGAGTACGTGCCGTTCGGCGAAGTGTTCATTGAAGAGCGGAACAACATTTGGAATACGCCTTACCTCTTCAACGCGAAGGAATTCGACGAGGAAACAGGACTGTATTACTACGGTGCAAGGTATTATGACCCAAGAATAAGTCTTTGGATGTCAACAGACCCGATGCAAGAAAAATATCCCAATTTTAGTAGCCTCTGTTTTACATTTAATAATCCACTTAATTATATTGACGACCATGGATTTGAACCTACAGATGTAGAAGCTTTAGCAATGGCTGAAGATGCGTATGCACCTGGTACTAATAAAATACCTGGAAATTGGCGATATATACGTAACACTAAAAATTTAGGAACAGGATTTCGAACATCAAATGAAGAAACAGGATTCCAATCAGCGTTGTATGGAAGGTATGATGACAAAACTGATACTTACACTGAATTTGTTTACGCGACAGCAGGAACAAAATTTGATAGTTATAAAGATTGGAATAATAATGTCAAACAATTATTTGGAAAATCAGAACAATACAATCAATCTGTTAGTAATGCTAGATTGTTATCCCGTTCCCAAATGATTTCCGACAAAGAATTAACATTTGTTGGACATTCTTTAGGTGGCGGACTAGCAAGTGCAAATGCTTTGGCAACAGGTAATCCTGCTATAACATTTAATGCCGCAGCACTAAGTAATAGTACAAAAGAAACTCTAAATTTATATTATAAGCCCAATATAACCGCTTATATCGTAACTGGAGAGATTGTTGACTATTTGCAAAGCTTAATAAATATGCATGCAGAAGGCAATAGGGTATATTTACCTGCAAATTATTGTCCGAAAATACCGTTTACAAAAATAGACGATTTAATACGTTCAGGACAAAGGGTAAAGAATCATACGCTTTCTACATTAAAAGAAAAAATTATTAGGAAATGAATTTGGCTACTTTCATAAGGCTTGCATTTTGTTGTATTTTGGCGGCTTCTTGCCGTCAAAATACAACGAATATAACATTTTATAATGTTGAGTGTTATAAAGGTACTGCGATAGAGAATTTCGCAAAACTTGTAGATAGAGAAGATACTACTCAAATGAAACTATATATTCATAAAAAAAAATTAAATATAGACACCCCTGATGCTATTTTCGGAAAGCCTCTTTTAATGTGGACTATATTCAATAGAAAATATAAAGCATTCAGATGTCTTTTAGAACTTGGAGCAAATCCAAACAGTATTTGCCAAAATGGCGACACTCCTCTAATACTGGCAGCTGGTTTGATTGACGATAATTATAACTCGGATCCAAGATTTATTACAGATTTATTAAATTTTGGAGCAAATCCCAATATTGTAACTTTAGATTCAACAACAAGTTTAAAGAAAAATCCATTATTTATAGCTGTATGCACTTCATTGACTTATACAAAAATACTCATAGAACAAGGGCATGTATCCCCTTATATGGAGATTAATGGAGAATGTATCCTTGATTATCCCGTCGTTTTAGAAAAACTTGATATTGTAGATTATTTATGCAATGAAAAAGGGATGTCACTTAATAGGCGTATTACCATATATGGAAAAGACGACAATAGAACTCTGCTTGATTTACTCAAAAATAAAGATTATCCTCCAAAACACGAGTTCTATAAATTGCGGCAAAAATTATTGAATACATATGATTAAATGAAAGTCAATTTGAAAATCTAGAAAACAAAAAGAGGCAGATTGCCTCTTTTTGTTAACATCATTAAGACACGCAACAGCCACGCCTACGAGTATGACGCGAACAAAAAACTCGTTTACGCCAACACCTGAGAAGTTTCAATATCTTATAGAACTAATTAATTAAAGTTTGATAAGGAATTAATTCGTAATATTCTCTGTACATAAAGGGGTCACCAAACTCTCCAGTTCTATCATAGAAAGAAAACTTTTTTTCGGTCAATTTGTCTATATCCCAATAATGATTACCTCCGAAATATATAGTACTGAAACTAGGGTCTCCAAAAGTCCATCTTCCATTATATTCAGATTTTTTTTCTTCTCCATTTTGATTTGTTACTATATCAGTTCTCTTATAAATTCCGTTTCGGTTAAAATTGTATGTCGTTTGTCCTATTTCATCGTTCTCTGTTTTATATGTACTTGTAGACCAAGTGATGTCACAAATAAGTGAGATAACACTTTCTTCTTCGTAAGAATAATATCCATTTCTTTCAATGCAGCTTATAAAAAGAAATGAGAACAGTATAATTAAGATTTTTGCTTTCATTGCTATAAAAAAATTGAATTCCATGCAAATATACGAAAAAAAAATGTATATTTGTGGAAAATACAATTCATTAACCAAAAACGGAGGTAATATGAAAAAAATTAGTTCAATCGCATTGGGAGTTCTTGCAACTCTTGCAGTATGTTCATGTAGTGATAATGAGGTTATGGAACCTGTTGTTAGTAACACTCAGACTGACATGGAAGTCATTTCCCGATTTGTTGATGTAAATGAAACAACAAACGAGTATTACATTAACGAGAACAAGAAAACAAGAGCCTTATCTTACGTTACAGGTTCGGATTGGCAAGATTTAGAAAAAGTTAGTCCGTTAAGTCTTGAAAAGTATGAGTCCGAATTGAAAGTGTTAAATGCACAAGTAGCAGAGGCCATCGCAAATCCTAATACAGCCTACATGGTATTCTCAGTAAATGGAAAGACATTGGTTAAGAAAGTAAAAGAAGATGCCGGGTTTGACTTTTCTGTAGCGAATGGTGTAACTGCGCAAACTAGAGCTATTTATCCAACCCTTAATATATTCGGAGGATCTCCTGACGCATCCACTGGAGTTTTTTATGATTCAAGTAGAACATTAATAATGGATGTTGCTGTTAATAACAGCATTACATTCAATTATTATTTCTTTGAAGTATTAAATCCAAACGCAAAACCTAGTCCGGACGATAATATATTAACACCTGAAAGTGTAGCGTTCAGTGGAACGGGGCCGTTATGGAACACAAGATTTACTTGGACTTCATATTGGGATGCAAATGTTCCAAATAAAGGATTTAAATGGGAATTTAAGGGAAAAGGGACAACTCCTTCTTCCGGTTATATAGCACAATGTACTTTTAGTAAGTGATTAACTTATTTATATTATTTGTGGGAGAGTCTATGTGCTCTCCCTTTTTTGTGCTTAACATATTGCTCAGTAATATTAGATTCAATATACTTTCCTCTTTTTTATTAGAAATAAGAGTGTGTCTTTCTTAGACTTCGCATCATAGCGTTCCAACTAGAGTCACAATATTATGCTGGGAACAATACACATTAGTTTGCAGCCATAATCTAAACAGCGGGTCTGCAATGTTATATATACCTCCCCGCTGGATTTTGGATGTCTTATCTATAATTTTCCGGTCAGCCTTCAGTTTGAAATACGGGAATATCTTACCGTTGTCTTGACCTGTCATCTGACAGATCTCCTGCAGACTGACTCCATCTTCAACCCTTGCTATAGCCGACAAAATCCTTTGAATCTGCACTACATAGCCCTCATACTTTACCTGATAATAGAAAGAGAAATAATCTATGAGAAGCATGATATCCGTTTCCAGACTTGCTGAATCTTCAATAATCTTTGCGGCTATCTGTACAGAACGGGGTGTCTTAGGCAGGTAAGACATCAGATTTTCCAAACGTGCCATATCCGTCTCGTTCCCTACGAACATACTGTAATCAGTAACGGCAAGCGGCCGTATATAAGAAATCTTCAATCCTTCGAAGAAAGCAGACTCATAATCGGTGAATGCCGGCAGCACCTTGTCGGATGTCGCTATCAGAATGGGCGCACCGGCTTTATTGAGCTTTCCCCTCAAATTATACTGCTCGGTATTATCAGTCCTCTCGAAATAGTGCTGGATATTGTCAATCAACAGAACAGTCCTGCAGGAATCATCCTGCAATGGACAAAACTTTCATATATCATCGGTCGAGAAAAGTTCTTTTCCCTCAATAAATACCGGCTTAAGCTGTTTGCCACTATTCTCTATGCTGAAATACATTCTTTTGAGCAATGAGGTCTTTCCGCTCCCATCTGCCCTGCGAATTTCCTTTTTCTTCCAAAGAAATCATCAGCTTCTACCGATGGCTTGTTAGATATACCCATCGTTTTTCCGCTTTATATACTTTCATCTGTAAAGAAGCGCAATCCATTTTAATAAAAATATTTTTTATAGAAAATTATTTTCATAAGCTTATGGCTATGACTGTTCATTCGTCCGGACGTGTTCAGATTTTATGAACACGGGTGAAATGGTGAACGATAGAATCTGTTTTTATCGTAGGAAGTCACTCTTTCTCTTTTTTTGCAAAATATTTGAACTCTTTTCATTCCAAAACAGAAGATTCTGTACTTTTTTTCGTATATTTGAAAAAGGGCCTAATCTGCTAAAGGAGTAGCAGAAATATGGCATCATAACCAACTCCATCTAACATGTTATGAAAAAACAACTGTCAAAATTGAATCTCCGGCCTGAAGATCTACCGGCGAACGATCTCAACGCTGAACAGCTTGAAAAAATCAAAGGCGGACAATCATCCGTTTTGGATAATTGCGTCTGTGAATGTGTATGCTATCAAGAAGGTGACACACAGGGACAGCAGCTGAACTACTGGTCTATGTCCTGGCAATAAGCCGTCTGCTGCATACAAAAGAAATCAGAATTGTCACACTTAATCTCGGGTATCCATGAAAAAAGA
Organism: Bacteroides ndongoniae; assembly: GCF_900108345.1. Lineage (GTDB taxonomy): Bacteria > Bacteroidota > Bacteroidia > Bacteroidales > Bacteroidaceae > Bacteroides > Bacteroides ndongoniae. Next base: position 1,402,754 of record NZ_FNVV01000014.1, read on the forward strand.
AAAATACAAAAACTTTCCTCTAATCAAGACATTCGCCGCCAAAGAAGGCAACACTTATCTATATGACGGAAGGGCAAACATTTTTCTGTGCCTTTCTCCCAAAGAAAGTGACACTATTTCACGATATCTGAGTCTGAATGAGTCATCGGAAGAGGAAGCCCATGTGAATCTCTCTTCCGATGATACAGATTTCATCAAAAAACTACAGCGAAATAACGTGCTGGTTCCCGGCATACTTGACTCAAGGGTCAACACGCAAGAAGATAATATAGAAAGAATCTGGCAGCAGGCCATGAATGATGCAGTGCCCAAAAAGGTTACACTTGAGCTGACGAACGCATGTAATCTGCGTTGCAAATATTGCCCATATACCATTCATGAGGAAAACGGAAATGGCAAAGCCCATGGGACAGCCACCCTTTCGGCAGAATCCGGAAAATCTGGAATAAAGAACTATTTCAACTCGTATGTAAATATCTTTGGCAAGGTACCCAGCCAATACAGGGAATATTATCTCAAAAGGAATCCTCCCGCAATCGGCTTTTACGGAGGCGAGGCATTGTTGCAATTCGGTCTGATGAAGGAATTAAGCCGCTATGCGCGTACGCTGCCATGGGAAAAGTACGACATACCCAATGAAAAAGTGATGTTTCATATCACTACAAACGGGACACTGCTGACAGAAGAGAAACTTCACTTTCTGATACAGAACAATTTTTCGCTCACCATCAGCTATGACGGTCCCCCTGAAGAGAATGACAAGAACAGGGTATTCAAAGACGGAAAAGGAACCGGCCAAAGAATAGAGAAAGTATTCAGTATGATACGAAGAATTTCTGAACCGTATCTGTTGAACAATGTACAGATACAGGCCGTACTCGCCCCCAACTATGACCATACGGCGGTGGATAGCTATTTCAGAAACCGTACTATCGGAGAATCCATCGGCGGGGTGAAACAACTCAACTATATAGAGTTCAGTGATTACAGAAATAAACATGAGCAAGACAGACAGCTGCAGGAATTTGATATCAAAAAGAATATCCTCGAACTGCATAATGCCGGACTGAGAGGCTCCGAACTATACAAAAGCCTGGTCAGCCAGCCTCTTGTCCGCTCGTGGCTGAAATTCATCTACACTATCCTGCAAAAAACAGCCACGACACCTGCGATATACAGCAATTATTTTAACTCATGCTTTGCCGGAAGAGCCAACTATTTCGTGGACACAAGGGGAAATCTGCACTTGTGCGAGCGCACCGACTTTTCCAAACCGATAGGAAATGTTGCTGACGGCATCCACGAAAGCACTGTAAAGCAGATGTACGCAGATTATTTCCGCATAATCAACCGTGAGGAATGCCGTTCGTGCTGGGCCGGACATTTCTGTACGCTATGTATGGCCACACTGATAAAAGACGGTAAAATCATCCCTCCCAACACGCATATCTGCAACAACATCAGGGAAGCTGTATCCAGACAGATTCAGGATTTACTTTTCATCAAAGAGTACTACCCGGAAATTCTTGAATGTATGGAGGACATGTATGAACAAGCCAATGACATAACTGTGAACGGGTTCAAAGCGTTCATGAAAGAGAAAGGTATGCCATAGTCTATGCAGGCTTCAAAAGTCTTAAATATATTTATAAATTCCACATGCATAACAGACATATGGTACAAAACAGGCCTGGATAGCAAACAGAAGAATACCACTGCCATGTCTCCAGATATAACAGAATACGACACCATCATTGCTAAATAATTTTTTCAATATATTTTTTAACTTACAATTTTATGACACAATCAGAAGATAATTTCAACAATTTGGTTTATAATAGCGGTTGTTTTTTTATAAAGCAACCTATTGAACCAGATAAATATAGAGAAGACAAATATTCATTTGATTCTAGAATAAAAAACTATTTATCCTATTCCCCTATAGCTGATATTGATTCTACGCGTGAATGTATCCATTTTTGGCATGAGTTAAATCATTATGTCCAAGATCTAAGTAATTTTGCCTGCATATTAGAAGCAGAGATATCAGACTGGATTGCTGGTCACATCAAATTTTTAAGTCACCATCCAGACATTCGTTTTCCTCTCTTAGATGCAAAAAACATTGAATACAATAATAAGTTAACACTCAATGAAGAATATGCTCAAGCCAAAGAAGAGTTAAGGAAAATTATAGATTTGAAAAATTATCTATTTGAACAAAAACATAAAAAGCCCAAAGACGATGAATATAACTTTCATAGCCCAAATGAATCATTTTTAGATAATTATGCCGTATCATTCAAGGATTTAATTGAATGTAGCGCAAATAATAAGAGTTTCTGGGATGTCTTTTATATGGCTGAAAACAATGATGAATGCAAACTTCTACATCAAATCGCAAATGAAGAGAAACTATTCCCATATAAATTCGAGAATGAAAAAATTAATATAGATATTCTTAAACTTAAAGCTAATCATGAATACCAGCTTGTCAACCATATAATCATTATATTCATTGCATTTATTAGAAATGACTATAGAGAATTATTCGATTACTATAAACACGACATTCCATTAAATCTAAGAAAAAGTAAGGCGGAAGAAATATATAATATTACAAGATGTATTTTAGAAGTCTCAATGAATATACCTAGTTTAGAATACATCTTAAACAAAACAGAAACAGGAACTTATAAAAAAGAGGACTTTTGTCCTCCCTTACGCCTTTATAAAATAATAAAGGCTGTACGAGATAATCAAGGATTTCCTGCTGCAAAAGATAATGAGGATTTTTATATAACTTTCCATGATTGGGTCTCAACCAAACTTGGATGGCCAACTTATGAAGAGACGTATCAGTCGATAGATCATGCATTGATGAAACGGTTTTTTGCTCATAAAGAAAATATGATTACCGAGCAACTTAATGGCATTTTAATAAAAAAGGAGCAGTATAAAGATTTTCTTAATTGGCCTGCATTACGTGTTTTACAATATATGCATCAAAAAATATTATTTTGCAATGGACAAGGCCTAGAAATCATCCACCTTCTAGGAAATTATATTATTTATAATACTGGACTTACAAATTTTTACACGGAGTGGTTCAATAGTAATATAAGAGAGCGGCAACTACTTTTTGATTTCGATTCAGATAAAGAAAAAATAAGGAAAATTCTTGAGAATAATCAAGGTTCAATAAGAGAAACATTATGCAGACTATTTTCTCATGCTGTAAAAAATACATTCCTAGAAACAGGATATTTTCAATGTCCATTAAATCAAACGATGTGTCCACACCATGGATCTTATTGTCAGAAATTCAAACAATTTGATTCTATAAAGAAAAGATGTAGAATGCGTATATCAAGATTACCTGAAGGAAATTATATTGTACCAGAAGGAATGGGTAATTCACCAGACTGTATGTTATATAATTATATATTAGATTTGGAGTTTAACTTAAAAAAGATTTTTTAAAAATGATGATTGAACATTATTTTAATGAAAATGAATTTGAAATTAAATCACTTTTGATTGATGAATTGCTTTCTGTAAAAGAGAGACGATGTAAGGATCAAAGATTTAATCTAGATTGGCTTCCAATTGTGGAAGAATCATTAAGTATAATAAGTAGTTTATTTGCAATTGGTGAAATCAGCTATTCAATATGGAAAAAGAAAAAAGAAAAAGCGATTAAAGATTTACAAGAAGCAAATAAAATAATAGGATTAACCAAAGAAGATGCAGAAGAAATAATAAAAAAAATATATGAGTTTTTAAAAAAAACTGATCCTACACAGGACAAAAAATGATTAGAAATATTTAGCCCTGCCATTACTCTATAAAGTGCCGTTTTTCTAAAGCCAAATTACTTTAAGCTAAAGGAATCATATAAAAGGAGGGCCTCATTATGAAGCCCTCCTTTTATATCAAAATTTATGCTGTAACTACCTTGTTCAGCAATAGAACTTCACTGGAAGTATCATTGTCATAAAAAAGTACAATATTCTTTTCACCAGTCATAGAGCTTCGATATATAATACCATCAATGTGGTAATTATTCATAAACCTTATGTATTCTGTAAAAATTTGAGTGGGCACATAATCAATTCCCGGATTCTTACCTACAGGTTGTGTTATTTCCGAATGAAACTTCTTTAGGAATTTATATTCTCTGAAATATTTGGGCATCCAAAATGACAGGTGTTCAGGTATCTTGAACAAGTCGATAACCACAAGTTCTCTTTTCAATTCAAACTCACCCAAATCTATCACGGCACCTGGAGTATAATTTCTGATTTCCTTTACCGGAGTCTCCTTATCCAATGCACCATAAAACATAGAAATTCCTGCAGCGCTCATTCTATTTTCCTTGGCAGCCTCAGTTGGAGGTGCTGTCAAATCCTTAAATGAAGTACGTGGAACACCTGTATCATTGGGACGTCCTCTGAATATGAGGGTTCCCTTATTAAGTCTGGATATAAGAATATTTCCGCAAAGTTGGTTTAGCTCTGTCAATACATCATCTTTCCATTCCTCTTGCCTTATGAAATGCGGATCCTGAAAAAAAGTGTAACGCTTTTTGTATTTAACCATTTTGGAGAAATAATCCCATGCATAAGACAATTCTTCATCAAGATCTTCTGCAAAAGCATCCGTTTGTGTCCATTCGCTATCATTGAAACAAGAAGCAATATCCTCATTAAGATCATCATTTTGTGTACAAAGGCCATAGCTATCCATCAAATCTAGTACATCATCATACTTTTCTACTTTCTCAGGCAGGATATAAGACCCGGCACGGCAAAAACCGGGTATTTCTTCCTCGTCATCATCGTAGAATGAACTAGCCAGTGGCAAATTTGCATCATCCAAAGAACATAATCTTTGTGACAATCGTCCTTCAATATATTGCATAAAACCTTTCATATCCAATACTAAAGTATTTGTTTTGCCACAATATGAACATTTTCCTTTATACCCGTTCTTACGAATATACTCCTTCAAATATGGATCACTAAAATGTTCTGCACAAACTTTCCTATCTTCATCAAAAGTATGCATAAGACCGCTTTCGTAGTCTGCCTGCATGTCTTTAACTATTCCCATATACAATTACACTTAAAATTAAACATTCAAGGAGTGATTCTAAATATCAGTTTCACTACACCATCTACAAAAGTAACGAATATTTTAATCCAACTCATTAATAAATATTATTATCTCAAAAGTAATATATACAGATATCAGCTTCTTGAATTGTTACATCGAAATACGAATACCATTATTTATTGCCGTAAAATCAAACTTTACTTCATACAATCCAATATTATAATATGATTTTTGAATATGATTTTTTGTTTTTGGATAAATCTTATTAAGATGATATATATTTAATATTCAAGCATTTCAGAATATTGAATCTTAAATATTTCTTTGCATCATCATATTTAAACCATATAATCATATCATAATAAAATATGGAATCATACTTAATTTTCGCCATTGTCCTAACGGTGGCATATATCATCTACTACGCCGTAATCATCGCACAGGAACTTTATGGCAAAAAAAGGGAAGAAAAGACAGAGGAAGAGGTATTCGACTTGGATCCGTCCGAGGAGGAAAGCGTCGCAGTCACAGAAAGTGATACCGGTTTCAGCGTAGGTGGCGAGCAATATGAAACAGAAGGCAGTACAGCTACTGAAGAACAGCAAGAACCGGAAACCGCTCCCCCAACAGAAACGCCGGAAGAGAAATTGCAACGGCTGAAAGCAAAAGCCGAAGAACGGATGGAAGAAACCGAACCTTATCTGTCGGATGCATTTACGACAGAAGAAATGTACAAAGCAATGGTATCGGGAGGACACATAGACAACCGTCCGGCCTTAGCCTGGAAACCAATCAGAGACAAACTGTAAAACAATACAATGCAACTAACGAGAAAACTACTATGTATTTTATGTCTGATGCCCTATTACGCATTCGCCAAATGCGGAAGCGTAAACTACAGTTGGGGCGCCGATTCACTAGCGACAATGCACGACTATGTGGTGACAATGATGCTGTATGTCCTGTACATCTGCTACGCATTCGCCTCAGTCTTTGCTGTCGTGTCCGCGCTCCAGATTTATATCAAAATGAACACAGGTGAAGACGGTATCACGAAATCAATTACCACTCTGGTAGGCGCCTGCCTGTTCATCATCGGAGCATCAATCGTTTTTCCGGCCTTTTTCGGATACCGCATATAAAGGAACGGAATGGAAGAAACGAGGCCAAAACAAACACAAGTATAACACAAAAAAGTAAAAAAGAATGATCAAGCAAGTAAAGGGGTTTTTCAAAAGGATGACAGCATCCGCATCCATGAAAGTGCAGATGCTTTTGATTATGCTGCTGTGCGGAGCAACTTCGCTCATGGCACAGAATACGGCCGGTGATTACACGGCAGGAACAAATGCTCTGTCCACCGTGGCGGAAGAAATTGCGAAGTATGTGCCAATCATGGTTAAACTGTGCTACGCCATTGCCGGTGTAGTTGCCATTGTGGGTGCTATCAGCGTCTATATCGCCATGAACAACGAGGAACAGGACGTGAAGAAGAAGATTATGATGGTAGTAGGCGCCTGCATCTTCCTGATTGCAGCAGCTCAGGCACTCCCGTTGTTCTTTGGAATCACAGCCTAAAACAGTGTAAAGAAGATGAAAAGCAAAGAGACCCGTTATCCTGACTATCCGGTGTTCAAGGGATTGCAACGTCCGCTTGAACTCATGGGGATTCAGGGGCGATACATCTACTGGGCTGCAGGTACGGCAGGTGGAGCCATTGTAGGCTTCATCGCCGCCTACTGCCTGCTCGGTTTTGTTGCCGGACTGATAGCCCTGACGGCCATCCTGTCGGCAGGCATCTCACTGATCATCGTGAAACAAAGACAGGGACTGCACTCCAAACGAATCGACAAGGGAGTGTTCGTCTATGCAAGTTCCAAGAAAATGTGATTGAATAAAAATAAACCATCATGAGACATGTGTGGGCAAGTTGAATGTTAAATTTTGAATGCGGGTAGGTTCGCCTTCACTGAAGGTGAATCTGCCCTTATTTGATTGAAATAATACAGAAATGACAATATATATTCTTCTAATCTTCATCGCCTTATGTATCGGAATGGCTATTTCTGTCCATGCTTTCGGTACCGGCGGAAAACGCAAGCACATTTTCCGAGACATCTATTTCTCTGTAGAGAATACAGATGGCATAGGTATCATCTATACCAAAACCGGAGAATATTCCGCCATCCTGAAAATAGAAAATCCGGTGCAGAAATACTCGGCCAATACAGACAGCTATTATGAATTTACACATCTGTTTTCTGCCATTGCACAAACTTTAGGCGAAGGGTATGCCATTCACAAGCAAGACATATTTATCCGCAAACAGTTTGAAGACGGAAGCGGAGATCAGCATGAATTCCTGTCGGCAGCCTATTTCAGGTATTTCAACGGACGACACTACACGGACAGTGTATGCTATCTGACAATTACGCAGGAATCCAAGAAAAGCCGCCTTTTCTCATTTGACAACAAGAAGTGGCGCGACTTCCTGGTAAAAATCCGCAAGGTGCATGACCTGCTGCACGATGCAGGTGTACAGGCAGTATTCCTGAATGAAACAGAGGCGAGCAGTTATGTAGACCGCTTCTTTGCCATGGATTTCAAAAACAAGACAGTTTCGATGACCAACTTCAAAGCGAGTGATGAAAATCTGTCAATGGGTGACAAACGCTGCAAGGTGTACAGCCTGGTAGATGTGGACTGTGTAAGCCTGCCATCACTTATACGTCCATACTCAAATATTGAAGTGAACAACAGTGAGATGCCTGTTGATCTGCTTTCGGCCATAGACAGCATCCCAAATGCAGAAACTGTGGTGTATAACCAGATTATCTTCCTGCCTAACCAGAAACGAGAATTGGCCTTACTTGACAAGAAGAAGAACCGCCATGCAAGCATACCAAACCCTGGAAACCAAATGGCAGTAGAAGACATAAAACGAGTACAGGAAGTAATCGCCAGAGAGAGCAAGCAACTGGTTTATACCCATTATAACCTGATAGTAGCCGTTCCGGCTGATACTGACTTGCAGAAATGTACAAACCATCTGGAGAATACTTTTTCACGTCTGGGCATCCATATCAGCAAACGGGCCTATAACCAACTGGAACTGTTTGTCAGCTCCTTCCCCGGTAACTGCTACAGTATGAGCGAGGACTATGACCGCTTTCTGACGCTCAGTGATGCGGCCATGTGTCTGATGTATAAAGAACGTATCCAGCACAGTGAGGAAACCCCACTGAAAATATATTATACTGACCGTCAGGGTGTACCTGTGGCTATCGACATAACAGGAAAAGAAGGAAAATACAAGTTGACAGACAACTCGAACTTCTTCTGTCTCGGCCCTTCCGGAAGCGGCAAGAGCTTCCACATGAACTCGGTAGTACGACAGTTATATGAGCAAGGTACGGATGTAGTGATGGTAGATACCGGTAATTCCTATGAAGGACTTTGTGAATATCTGAACGGCAAGTACATCAGTTATACGGAAGAAAAGCCGATAACCATGAATCCGTTCCGCATCAACCGTGCCGAACTGAATGTGGAAAAGACCGGCTTCCTGAAAAATCTTGTTCTGCTTATCTGGAAAGGCTCGCAGGGTACGGTGACAAAGACGGAAGACCGCCTGATAGAGCAGGTAATCACTGAATACTACGATACGTATTTTAATGGTTTCGAAGGATTTACCGTAACGCAGCGTGAGGATTTACAAAAGAGCCTTCAGATAGATGAGCGGAATCACAACGACAGGCGGGATGAAAGCGAAAGAGAGCGGGATGCACGTATAGACAGAATGATAAACGAGATGGAAAGACGACGCAAAGAACTGAAGGTGAAGGAACTTTCCTTCAATTCCTTTTACGAGTTCTCTGTACAGCGTATCCCGGACATTTGCAGTGAAAACAGAATTTCAGGGATTGACCTTTCCACCTACCGGTATATGATGAAAGACTTCTATCGAGGCGGCAACCATGAGAAGACATTAAACGAGAACATGGACAGCAGCCTGTTTGATGAAACATTCATTGTTTTCGAAATCGACAGTATAAAAGATGATCCCCTCCTGTTCCCTCTTGTTACGCTCATTATCATGGATGTATTCCTGCAGAAGATGCGTATCAAGAAGAACCGTAAGGTGCTTGTAATCGAGGAAGCATGGAAAGCCATCGCCAGCCCGCTGATGGCCGAGTATATCAAATTTATGTACAAGACCGCCCGTAAATTCTGGGCTTCGGTAGGAGTTGTAACCCAGGAAATACAGGATATTATCGGCAGTCCGATAGTAAAAGAAGCCATCATAAACAATTCGGATGTGGTCATGCTGCTTGATCAAAGCAAATTCCGAGAACGCTTTGATGAAATCAAGGCAATCCTCGGACTTACCGATGTGGATTGCAAAAAGATATTCACTGTAAACCGCCTTGAAAACAAGGAGGGACGAAGTTTCTTCAGGGAGGTATTTATCAGAAGAGGAAGTACAAGCGGTGTGTATGGTGTGGAGGAACCGCATGAATGCTATATGACCTATACGACGGAACGTGCGGAAAAGGAAGCCTTGAAACTATACAAGAAAGAGCTGGGATGCTCTCATCAGGAAGCCATCGAAGCCTACTGTCGTGATTGGGATGCCAGCGGAATCAGCAAATCACTTCCCTTTGCAAAGAAAGTGAATGAAGCCGGGAAAGTATTGAATCTGAAGCCATCAAAAAACAAGCAGACGATGGAATGAATGTAAAGACGCATATCTCAATCATGCACATCACAATAGGTACGTCCGTATATGGTTATCCGCAAGGCACTGATGCAGGCGGATATTGTAACCATAGAGAAATGTGCAGGAAAACCGAAGAATAGCTTTCAAATATTCCCTTTATCAAAGGAAAGAACCTACAGCACATAAAGGACATGCTTGCCGAAAAGGTCTGCATCCCAGCATGAGCCAAGGGGAAATAGACGTGTATGATACCATTTGTTGGAGTAACCTATAGCAAAAGCAACCATAATGAAACATCTGTCACTTATCATAACAATACTACTGCTGGCTGTCACCCGACCCGTACATGCCCAGTATTACAGCGTGAACTACGACGCACGTACCGTGGCGGCCATGGCGGCCGCATTCGGTACGGAAGCCGTAGCGGAGGGCTATTACGGTGAACAGGTGGATAATATTCTGAAGCACTACAACGCCGCGGAAGTGGCCGCAGCAGGAATATTCGCATCGAAATTTCTTCAGCACAAGGCTTTTACAGACTTGGGAATCTGGTGCAGCAGTACGGAAAATTACTATTACCGACGCATTTACCGCATGGTAGCGGAAAAAATCTTGCCCAAAATTGTGGTTGTGGCCAAACAGATGCTCCATTCGCCGCAAACGGCCATCTACTGGGGGAGCTATCTGATGAAGGTCTGCGACGACACGAAAAACCTGTGTATGCAGTTTGAAAGCATCGTAACCAACAGTTCGCTGACCTTCTCCGACATCACCTTTCTGAAAATCAGCGAGGAAATAGCCCCGCTTCTGAGACTGTCGGAAATTGGAAACATTGACTGGCAGCGTATGCTGGACGATCTGGCCAGTGTCCCGGGTAACTTTACCAAAGAAAATCTGCGTCAGGACATAGACAACCTGTACAATCTGGGAGTGGGACTTGCCACCGCCGGTACGGCCAATCTGGGGGAAGCCCTGCTGCAAAAGAGTGCGTTCCACAACCTGATGAACGGAAAGGTGGAGGAAATATTCAACCTTTACGACCATTACAGCGGACTGATGGAACGCGCCGAGCTGGACGCCGGCGGACTGCTGATAGACATGGTAGGCGGTCCGGACAACGTGGCAGGCCTCTTTGACATCAGCAACTATAACCTCACCCAATGGATAACAGACTATCTGGATGAAACTGCCGGCACCTACTATACCCAGCGGTGGTACATAGCCCGCCGCGACCAGGGAAGCATCGCACTGTGTGACTACTATCCTCCCACAGACGACAACAGTATCCTCAACGGCGGCGAATGGACACGCTTTGCCACCACGGATGCCGGATTCTATCCGAACGCATCGCAGAGAGAGCAGGCGCTGGCCAACTCAGAACGCTACGCGGGATGGTCGAGAAACCGTGTGGAACAGCTTAACAGACAAAATGACGGAAACAACTACAGTATAAACTACTGGATGAAGAGCTACATCATCAGTCGGGGCGGCAAACAGACCAAGAAAGCCTATGCATACGAGATTCATGTAAAGAAAAGCTGGAACCATGAGGAAATCGTATATGAAGAGGTCTTCGATTCCTACTCGATGGACCTGAACACCTTCAAGGCGCAACTGAACGCACGGCTGTCGGAGTTCAATGAGAACGAGGACGGCTACACCTATTATATAGCATCGGACGGCAGGAACTACTATCAGGCCACGGATGAAGTGAAGCTTCAGGGGTGTGAGAGCGTGACCATCAGCGTAACCTGTTCGGACGGTGTGACTCTCGGACAAGGGAGTACCCAATACAAATGCAGAAAGTGCGGCAGCTCTCCCAACGCACACACAAAAGAATGTGCCATGCAGACCTCGGTGACGGATGACGAACTGGACCTGTCGGAACTGGACGGCATAATTCAGGAAGCACAAAACAAGAAAGCATCGCTGGAAGCACAGATCAAGGCACTGGAGGAAGAGAACGCCATACTGCTGAAAAAAATCTCGGAAGCCAGTGTGGAAGACGCTGCCGTGCTCCGCCAGCAATACAATGCGAACAAGACGCAGATAGACAAGCTGAAGGCAGAGCTTTCCGAATGGGAACGGAAACTGTCTGAATACGAACAGGCCAAAGCCGATGCCGCAGCGGACAATTCGGTGGCTACGGACGACTATTACCGCATACCTGCCATCATGCAGGACTGCAAGACCACCTACGGACTCCGCTGGGAGGACAGCGGTTCATGGAACGGCTACACATTTGTCCGTAAGGCCACCATGCCCAACATTAACGGGGTAATCACTTTCCAAGCGACAGTATCCATAGCCAGAAAACCGAAATATTTTCTCGGCATCAAGATACACCGCGCTATCGTACAGATAAGCTGGGAACTGACCTCGGACTACACGGATACCCATGTAGCCGAAGTAATCACGCTGGACCCGGGCATGTCCGATACAGAGAAGACAAAGCAGGTAAATGACCGTATAGCGGAAATTGCCCGCCAGTACCCGTCGTGCAAGATTACGACGGAATACATGAAAACCCCTCCGTTGGAAGAGACACCCACCGGAGAGGTATATCATCTGCTCTGGTCAAGCGACCGTCTGGAGATAGCCAGAGAAGTGGATTCGCGCATCACGAAAATATACGCCGACCTTGTATCACTGGAAAAGATGATGCACTACAAACGGAATATCATTGACGTATTGAAGGACATCGCCCCTACACTGGACTGGGACGAAGGACGCCGCCGGACACTGGTGGAAGAATGCCATGAACGGTGGGTGGAAAATGCCAGAAACCTTCCGGAAAGGACAAGCAGAAAGGAGGTAGAGCCATGAAACATTATCTGATTATCGGCCTGTTGCTGATTATCCTTCTGCCGGAAGCAGCAAAAGCCCAATGGACTTTTGATATTGTATCGGTAGAAGCCTACATCAACGACCACAAGAAACAGCGCAGTCTGCTGCTGGCACGCAGTACACTGGAATACAGCAACAAGCTGCTGCATGAATACAGCCGGGACGAGGTAGGCAATTACAAGGAAGTGAATATTGATCTGGACCGTTATACCAGAGCTTTTGACATAATCGACGTGATGTACCAGTCACTGCGGACGGTGCTGAACGTAAAGAACACCTATACCACGGTGAGCAACCGCATAAGTGACTACAAGGACATGCTGGGGGCCTATAACGAAAAGATACTGCAGCATGGGCGTGCAGATCCGTCGGACCTGCTGATAATCACCATTAATGAAAGAGCCATACGGGATATCGCCCATGACGGGGAACAGCTATACAAGTCGGTTAGCGACCTTGTGCTTTATGCAACGGGTGCCGCCGCCTGCTCGACCGCCGACCTGCTGATGGTACTGGAATCGGTGAACCGATCGCTGGATGACATCGAGCGTCATCTGAACCAGGCCTACATAGAGACCTGGAGATACATTCAGGTAAGAATCGGCTACTGGAAAGCAAAGATATACAGAGAAAGAACCAAACAGGAAATCATAGACGGTGCCTTCGGCCGCTGGCGCGGTGCCGGTCGTCTGGATTATTAACGATAAAAACAAAAAAGATATGAAGACATCAAGGACATTTATCCTGCTTGCCGTGATAGCCGTTCAGGCTACGACGGTTCATGCACAGTATGCGACCTACAACCATGATTCACCCAAGCAGAATCAGATTACAGTAATGGAAACCGGTACGGGTGCGCTCACTCCTGAATTGTATTACTGGGCGCTGCACAATAGCTACAAGAAGACGGCGGCGACAAAAAACAAACTGTCTTTCCGTACCCTTGCGGGAGCCAACCTATACGGACAGGTGGACGATGCGGAAGCAATAGATTCCGCACTGGTAAAGCGTGCGGAAATTGAGGCACTGAACGTGGCAGACCGCCAGATAGACCTTGCATGGCAGGCTGAAGGAGACAAGATAAACGGACAGATGGAACGATTCAAGCGGAACATCGACCGCATCCTGACTGCCGGCGGCACCCCTGACGACAGAGAACGGTGGACAGAATACTACCAAATCTACGAATGCGCCATAAGCGCAACTCGGGATGCCTATATGCCCAATGCACAGCGCAAGAAGGAATACCTGCGCATCTATGAGGATGTGGCCCGAGAGAACGAGATCCTTGTATGCTATCTGGCAAAGAGACAGAACGCCTCGCTGACAAGTGAACTGCTGAATGCGAATGTGGTGGACAGAACTCCCGAAAAAGGAAGCATTGCCAGGGAAGCGATGAACCGATGGAACGAATCACGCTTTGCCGTACGCGGTTCGCAGGATACGGGCGGCACACAAGGCGGTGACGGTGAAGAAACAGTAAACAGATAAGAGGGAAAAGGAGGAAAAAATGGCAGACGGAAACATACTATCAGACTTCGGCATCAATATTCTTGAAGAGGAAATAGATGACGTGATATTCCAAACGAACGAATTTCTTACTGACGCGACTTTTACTGGGTCACAAGGCCCTTTCTGGTGGATCCTGCAGATGTGCATGGCACTGGCCGCACTGTTTTCTCTTGTTATGGCAGCCGGAATGACTTACAAAATGATGGTAAAACACGAGCCTCTGGACGTGATGAAACTGTTCCGGCCTCTTGCTATTTCTGTGGTGCTATGCTGGTGGTACCCTCCGGCGGACACAGGCATGGCGAACAGCGGAAACAGCTGGTGTTTTCTGGACTTCCTGTCCTACATACCCAACTGCATCGGTTCGTACACGCATGACCTCTATGAAGCGGAAGCCACCCAAATATCAGACAAGTTCGCGGAAGTACAAGAACTGATATACGTACGCGACACACTCTACACCAGCCTTCAGGCTCAGGCGGACGTGGCCCATACGGGAACATCAGACCCCGGACTGATAGAGGCTACAATGGAACAGACCGGTGTGGACGAAGTGACAGGGATGGAAAAGGATGCTGCCAAGCTGTGGTTTACCTCACTGACTTCCGGTGTAATGGTGGGGATTGACAAAATCATCATGCTCATAGCCCTGATCGTGTTTCGCATAGGCTGGTGGGCTACCATATATTGCCAGCAGATCCTGCTGGGGATGCTGACCATCTTCGGACCTATACAATGGGCATTTTCCCTCCTGCCGAAATGGGAAAGTGCCTGGGCCAAATGGCTGACAAGGTACTTGACGGTACATTTCTACGGGGCAATGCTGTATTTTGTGGGGTTCTACGTGCTACTGCTGTTTGACATCGTACTGTGCATACAGGTAGAGAACCTTACGGCGATAACCGCAAGCGAACAAACGATGGCAGCCTACTTACAAAACTCGTTCTTCTCTGCCGGCTATCTGATGGCGGCTAGTATCGTGGCACTCAAGTGTCTGAACCTCGTACCTGACCTCGCGGCATGGATGATTCCGGAAGGCGATACGGCATTCTCTACCCGAAACTTCGGAGAAGGAGTTGCCCAACAGGCCAAGATGACGGCAACCGGAGCCGTAGGAGGAATAATGAGATAAAACAACATATAAAAGAAGAAATGAAACGCAAAGAGAAAGTTGACAAATGGCTGGAAGATGAAGCATTCATGAGCTTCGCGCAAAAGCGTACTACCGAAATAGCCAGGTATATACTGAACAATTATCCGTATGACCTGAAATATGAGGAACTGGATGAATGCTTCGGGCGTGACGACCGGTATGTCGTACCGGTAGTAGATTATCTGGTGTACAGACTGCACCGTGCCAAACTGAAAAAAAACTCCAAGAAGCGCAGAGAAGGAATCTGGTGGGTATTTGTACAGGTTATCCTACTGGGACATGACGTAAAGTATTTCGCTAAAGAATTCGACCGGCTGTTGCCGGAACTGCGCTTAACCCTCATACCAATGCTTCATGCGGAATATATGAGGACATTGAACAACTAAATAAAAGAATTATGGTAATAAAGAACTTAGAGAACAAGATAAAACTGGTAGGTATTATCTGTACCGCCTTCCTCATAGGGTGTATCATCATCAGTGTGTCGAGCATCTGGACAGCCCGTACCATGGTAACTGACGCCCAGAAAAAAGTGTATGTACTGGACGGAAACGTCCCCATACTTGTAAACCGCACAACTATGGACGAAACGCTGGACGTGGAAGCCAGAAGCCATGTGGAAATGTTCCACCACTATTTCTTCACATTGGCACCGGATGACAAATATATCCGATACACGATGGAAAAAGCCATGTATCTGGTGGATGAGACAGGACTTGCACAGTACAATACACTAAAAGAAAAAGGATTCTATTCCAATATTCTGGGAACAAGTGCCGTGTTTTCGATTTTCTGTGACAGTATAGCCTTTGACAAGGAAAAAATGGAGTTCACCTACTATGGCAGGCAGCGTATCGAACGCCGCAGCAGCATCCTGATGCGTGAACTTGTGACAGCAGGCCAATTGAAAAGAGTGCCGAGAACCGATAACAACCCCCACGGACTGCTCATCACCAACTGGCGCACGCTGCTGAACAAAGACATAGAACAGAAAACCAAAATAAACTACTAAAATTATAGTAACATGAATACCAAAGGATTCAGACGAATGCTGTTCGGCGAGAAAATGCCGGACAAGAATGATCCGCAATACAAGGAACGCTACGAGCGTGACATAGAAGCCGGACGCAAATTTGCCAAAGCAACCAGAATAGACAAGGCGGCAGCCAAAGTGCAAGGGTTTGCCAACATGCACCGGAACCTGTTTCTGGTCATTGTCTTTGCTTTTGTCTTAGGTGGACTGGTATGGAACATTTACCGCATTTCTGTAGTGTACCGTCATCAGCCCGTGCAACGAACAGCAACCGAAATGCAAGACTCCGTACTCAAAGAACGGCGAAAAGTCTTTTACACGCCATCTGAACATAACAGCAGCAAAGCAGAAGAAAAAAGCCCATAAAAACAAATCCAGAAAAAAGCAAACACAACCATGACACGTATGAATACAAGATTTGAAAGGACTGAAAAGGCATCAGATGAATGGTATACTCCCAAAGATGTACTGGAGGCATTGGGAAAATTCGACCTTGACCCCTGTGCACCGGTCGCTCCGCTGTGGCCGACAGCTACAGTCATGTATGACAAACGTATTGACGGATTGTCTCAAAAATGGGAAGGCCGCGTATGGCTCAATCCACCTTACTCACGTCCACTTATAGAGCAGTTTGTGCGCCGGCTGGCAGAACATGGAAACGGCATCGCATTGCTGTATAACCGATGTGATTCCAAGATGTTCCAGGACATCATCTTCAAGAAAGCAATAGCCATGAAGTTTCTACGCCACCGCATCAGATTCTACCGTCCGGACGGTACACGCGGTGATTCGCCCGGATGTGGAAGTATCCTTATCGCCTTTGGAAAAGACAATGCAGAAATATTAAAGACGTGTGCCCTAGAAGGGAAATATGTACAAATCAATTAATGAGAGCAATGAACATAAAGGAAAAAATCAAGCAAATCAACTGGAGGCAGCCCAAATTTATGTTACCGGCAATCCTCTACATTCCGCTGATGGGCGGATCGTACTTTATCTTCGACCTGTTCCATGCAGAAAAAGCAGAGATTCCGGATAAAACGCTGCAGACGACGGAATTTCTGAATCCTGAGCTTCCGGACGCCCAAATCAAAGACGGAGACGGAATCGGAAGCAAATATGAGAACATGGCAAAATCATGGGGTAAAATACAAGACTATTCCGCAGTAGATAACATCGACCGTGATGAACCGGACGAAAACAAACAAGCTTATGAATCGCAATACACACAAAATGACATCGCCCTGCTCGACCAGCAGGAGAAAGACAAGGCTATGGCCACACAAGAGACCGATACCAAAGAGAGAGAAAAAGAAGCCCTTGCGGAACTGGAGAAGGCTTTGGCAGAAGCGAGGTTAAAAGGACAGAAAGCAATAGAACCTATAGCTGGAGATTCTGATGCCACAGCCATACCCATGGACACAATCCATTCTGCGGGAAAAATTGAAGAAGACAGCCGTTCGGTGAAAGCCCCTGCTGAAACAGCAAAAGCCAGTGAAGTGGTGAAGAAAGTAAAGACAACCTCCGACTACTTCAATACACTGGCTAAAAACTCCCGTGAACCAAAGCTCATACAGGCCATCATTGATGAAAATATCAAGGCTGTTGACGG
This sequence comes from Bacteroides ndongoniae, assembly GCF_900108345.1. Lineage (GTDB taxonomy): Bacteria > Bacteroidota > Bacteroidia > Bacteroidales > Bacteroidaceae > Bacteroides > Bacteroides ndongoniae. The sequence continues at coordinate 1,420,749 of NZ_FNVV01000014.1, forward strand.
TTCACGTGTACGTCTAAGACTACTTGATGATGTGGAAATTGACGAACATGTAGTCAAACGCGGCTCTTACCTGTATGCCACCATGAGCGGATTCTCTTCCGGGCGGGTAAAAGGCAGCATCAACAGCATACTTGTAGATGACGAACTGGTGAAAGTAAGTCTGTCACTGTATGACACGGATGGACTGGAAGGACTGTATGTACCCAACAGCCAGTTCCGGGAAACGAGCAAAGATGTTGCAAGTGGTGCCGTAACAGGCAACATCAGCATGAACACAACGGGGGCCGGGAACAGTCTGGCCCAATGGGGAATGCAAGCAATGCAGAATGCCTACCAGAAAACGAGCAACGCTATCGGCAAGGCCATCAAAAAAAACAAGGTGAAGCTGAAATACGGAACCTTTGTCTATCTGGTAAATGGTAATAACAAACAATAAAAGATTATGATAGAAACAGATCACATATACCACATGGACTGCCTGAAAGGAATGAACCAAATGGCAGACAACAGTGTAGATGCCATCATTGCCGACCTACCGTATGGTGTACTGAACAGCAGAAACCATTCAGCAGTATGGGACAAACAACTTCCCTTGGACCTGCTGTGGGAACAATATCTTCGTATTGCCAAGCCGGAGAGTCCCATCATCCTGTTTTCACAAGGCATGTTTACAGCAAAGCTGATGCTTTCGCAACCACAAATGTGGAGGTATAACCTTGTATGGCATAAGGACAGGGTAACAGGACACTTGAACGCCAACCGGATGCCGCTGCGCCAGCATGAGGATATTATAATCTTCTACAGGCACCAACCAGTTTATCATCCGCAGATGAAGCCCAGCCTGCCGGAGCAAAGAAACCACAGCCGCCGGAAAACAGAAGGATTTACCAACCGGTGCTATGGCAAGACAGAACTGTCTCCCATACGTATGGCTGATGACAAATATCCCACTTCGGTAATCGCCATACCCAAGGAACACCGTAAGGGCACATTCTATCATCCGACGCAAAAGCCGGTAGCCTTGCTGGAATATCTGATACGAACCTATACGGACGAAAAAGACATAGTTCTGGACAATTGCATAGGCTCGGGCACAACTGCAGTAGCCGCAATCCGGACAGGGCGACATTATATAGGCTTTGAAACCGAAAAGAGCTATTATGAGATAGCCCAAAAACGTGTTGACGAAGAGCTGCAGCAACATAATACTGAAATACAGGCAACAAAAGAATAATAAAAGGACAAAACGAAATGTATATGAACTTGAAAAGAACAATAATGGTATTATTCCTCGCAACGGGGCTGTTTGCCGGACGTGAGGTGCTGGCACAGCGTACCTATGAAGAGATGGAACATCTGACAGTAAACGAACAGGTTACAACCGTGATTACAGCATCCGAACCCATACGTTTTGTAGATATCTCTACTGAAAAAATTGTTGGGGATCAGCCCATAGACAACATTATCCGCCTAAAGCCAAAAGAAGCCGGGCATGAAGACGGTGACATACTTGCTATTGTGACTATCGTAACAGAACGCTACCGTACGCAATATGCCTTACTCTATACAACCCGGATGCGGGAAGCTGTTACGGACAAAGAGGTGCTTTTACAAGAACGTGAAGCCTTCAACAATCCGGCAGTTTCGATGCCACTTGCCGATATGGCCCGATTTGCCAGACGTATCTGGAATTCACCGGCCAAAATCAGGAACGTAGCAAGCAAAGAGCATCGGATGGTCATGCGCCTGAATAACATCTATTCAGTAGGTGATTATTTTTTCATAGACTTCTCCATTGAAAACAAGACCAACATCCGCTTTGACATTGACGAAATACGTATCAAACTTGCCGACAAGAAAGTAACAAAAGCCACCAATTCACAGGTAATCGAACTGGCACCGGCTCTTGTTCTGGAACCTGGCAAGACATTCAGACACGGTTACCGTAACGTGATTGCCATAAAGAAACTGACATTTCCCAATGACAAGGTGCTGACCATTGAAATGACAGAGAAGCAGATAAGCGGACGCAACATCAGTCTGAACATAGATTATGAAGATGTCCTTTCGGCCGATTCGTTTAATTCTAATCTTTTGGAGGAGGAATAGCCATGAAAAAGATGATTTGTTTTTCCCTCTTGTGCATGTTCCTCTGTATAAGCGTATCGGCGCAACGTAACAGCGGCCGTCTTTTGCTTGGTACCGGACTATTATACAAGAACGGTATGGAAGCTACACTCGCCTACGAACATGAGGTAAACTACAGACACACATGGGAGTTTTTTGCCAACGGCTATCTGCAATGGACGGACTGCGGAACCTGCGGACATGTATGTCCGGAAAGTTTCTGGAGGAATTATCGCACCTGGGGAGTCGGAATCGCATACAAGCCCTGCGTAATCAGAGGACGTAACCACTACGGAAGTCTTCGCATTGGAGGTTCAGGAGGAAGTGACACACAGAAATTCGTGGCAGGAATACATCTGGGCTATGAGCATAACTATGTACTACGCTCAGGCTGGACTTTTTACTGGCAGGTAAAAAACGACGTGATGATCAATGGAGCTGACCTGTTTCGTACAGGTATAGCACTGGGTGTAAAACTACCGATAAAATAAGGGAAAAGATGAAAGGAAAGACTATAACAAGAATCTGCCGGTTGTTGCCGGCAACGCTGATTGCCGCAATGCTGACAGCTTGTGATGCACACATCGAGGAAACAGACATGACTGTACGTCCAGGACATATCCTTTGTGAAGACGGTTCGACTGTACCTTATGAAATGTACGACAAGACAAAGGAAAAAGCTATCGCTGTAGTATTTGACACAGGCATCCGTGACGGTCAAAAAGGAATTGGGTATGCCGTCTATCTCTGGGAATTTAAGGAACAGGCGTTTGCAGACAGTCTGGGTATCGAACAAGGAACATCTGCCAATACAGATGCCTATGACGGCAATGCCAATACATTTGCCCTCTACGACACAAATGAGACTGCCTCTCCCATGGCAGAATCCGTGCTTGACATGTGGAGATACGGACAGAGTGCCTTTATCCCTTCAGTAGCAGAGATGCGCTTGCTGTACACTGCCCGCCAGACTATAAACCCCGTAATAGAGCTATGCGGTGGAGATCCGCTTCCGGAAACCTCCGAGGACTGCTGGTATTGGACTTCGACAGAAGTGGATGGACAGCAGACGGCAAAAGCCTGGCTCTATTCGTTAGGCAGCGGAGCAATGCAGGAAACACCGAAGACACAAGCTCACCGTATAAGACCTATTGTCTCTCTGAACAAATAAAAATAGAGAACAACTCGAAAACGGTTATCATCATACACAAACACACTCAATAAAGATTATGGAAGAAAGTAAAGAGTTGCAGGGATTCTACAGAATATTCCGGGCTGTAATCTATATATCCGTGCTTATGGAATTCTTTGAATATGCACTGGAGCCGGCCCTGCTTGACAGTTGGAGCGGAATATTGTGTGACATACACGGACGTATCAAGCGCTGGATGATATATAATGACGGACACCTGGTGTACAGCAAGGTAGCAACCTTCCTGCTCATCTGTATCACCTGTATCGGCACCCGCAACAAAAAACAGCTGGAATTTGATGCCCGGCGAATGGTGCTGTATCCGCTTGTGGGCGGTGTAGGGCTGATTGTACTGTCCGTATGGCTGTTCGGATATAAAATGGGCATGCGGCTGTACACCTTGCCGCTGAACATTTGGCTCTACATGGCAACCTCACTTGCCGGTGTCATACTGGCGCATATTGCCCTTGACAACATTTCAAAGTTCCTGAAGGACGGGCTGATGAAAGACAGGTTCAACTTCGAGAACGAGAGTTTTGAGCAGAGCGAGGAAATACAGGAAAACAAATACAGTGTAAATATCCCCATGCGCTACTACTATAAAGGTAAATTCCGCAAGGGCTGGGTAAGCATAAGCAACCCCTTTCGCGGGACATGGGTAGTAGGTACACCGGGTAGTGGTAAGACATTTTCAATCATCGAACCATTTATCAGACAGCACTCTGCCAAGGGATTCGCTATGGTCGTGTACGATTATAAGTTCCCTACCTTGGCGACAAAACTGTATTATCATTACAAGAAGAACCAGAAACTCGGCAAGCTGCCAAAAGGCTGCAAGTTCAACATCATCAACTTTGTGGATGTAGAATACAGCCGTCGTGTGAACCCCATACAGGCAAAGTATATAAACAATCTGGCCGCCGCCAGCGAAACTGCCGAGACCTTGCTTGAATCATTGCAGAAAGGAAAGAAGGAAGGAGGTGGCGGAAGCGACCAATTCTTCCAGACCTCCGCTGTGAACTTTCTGGCAGCTTGCATTTACTTTTTTGTCAACTATGAGAGAGAACCCTACGACAAGGACGGTAACATGCTGTATGCTGAGAAACGTCAGGATCCTGAAACAAAATTCTGGAAGCCGACCGGCGTGGTACGTGACAAGAAAGACGGCAATATTGTAGAACCTGCTTACTGGCTGGGGAAATACTCGGATATGCCACACATCTTGTCATTCCTGAACGAGAGCTACCAGACCATCTTCGAGGTATTGGAAACAGACAATGAGGTGGCTCCCCTTCTTGGCCCGTTCCAAACGGCTTTCAAGAACAAGGCCATGGAGCAGCTGGAAGGTATGATCGGTACCTTGAGAGTATATACCTCCCGTCTGGCTACCAAGGAATCATATTGGATATTCCACAAGGACGGGGACGATTTCGACCTGAAAGTAAGTGACCCGAAGGACCCAAGCTACCTGCTCATAGCCAACGATCCGGAAATGGAAAGTATCATAGGTGCGCTGAACGCCCTTATCCTGAACCGCCTTGTAACCCGTGTGAATACCGGACAGGGCAAGAATATCCCAGTGAGCATCATCGTGGACGAGCTGCCGACACTATATTTCCACAAGATAGACCGGCTATAGGAACAGCACGAAGCAACAAGGTAAGCGTGACGCTGGGATTCCAAGAACTGCCGCAGCTTGAAGCCGACTACGGCAAGGTTGGTATGCAGAAAATTATCACTACAGTGGGTAACGTGGTAAGCGGTTCTGCTCGCTCGAAAGAAACACTGGAATGGCTGTCGAATGACATCTTCGGAAAAGTGGTTCAGCTGAAAAAAGGCGTAACCATAGACCGCGACAAGACAAGTATCAACCTGAACGAGAATATGGACAGCCTGGTACCTGCATCAAAGATATCCGACATGCCTACCGGATGGATATGCGGACAGACAGCCCGTGACTTTGTGAAAACAAAGGTAGGAAACGGAGGAACAATGAACATTCAGGAATCAGAAGAATTCAAGACCACAAAGTTCTTCTGTAAAACGGATTTCGATATGGAAGAAATAAAGAAAGAAGAAGCCGGATATGTACCACTGCCCAAATTTTATACATTCAATTCAAGGGATGAAAGGGAACGCATCCTGTACAAAAACTTTGTACAGGTAGGACTGGATGTGAAGGAAATGATTAAGGATGTACTAAACAAACGCGGAGCAAAATGAAGCATAGAAAAATATTTATCTTCATGCTGATGATAGCGGCTATGACGACAGTATATGGGCAGGAAAGGTACAGAGCAAAACCGGCATCCACCCAACTGTCCATATACAGTCTTCCACCGCTGGAAAGGGCTATAAGTTGTATAAAATTCTATGAAGGTTGGCATGGGGAAAAAAGACACTGGCCTTATGTTGGATGGGGACATAAGGTCCTTCCCGGAGAGAGATTTACCAACGACATCACAAAAGCTCAGGGAGATTCTATCTTAAGAGCGGACATGATGAAACTTTGCCGTTTATTCAGTAAATTTGGCCATGATTCAGTGCTTTTAGCCTGTCTGGCATACCAGGTTGGTTATGTAAGCAATTTTATTATGTAAAAAGCATCTGTTAATTATCTGATTATTAACTTTGTAGTTATTGAATTGTTTACATTATATTTAATAGAGTGAAGAGAATTTTAAACTAATACTCTTCACTCTATTCTATTCCTCTATTTATATTTTACTTGTAAAGCTTTTAGGAATTCCATTAAATCTCCGTCTTTTTGCCATGTAGTTTTGCTTTCTTGAATAATACCAGAAGTCAGTTTCTTCAATGCCTGTTCTTTTATTTTTTCACTTGCCCTGGCATATATTTCCGTTGTTGTTGTAGAAGTATGTCCAAGAAAGTCACGAATATAAACGAGATTTATACCTGCTTCCAGCATATGCATAGCTTTTGAATGTCGAAAAGTATGACAAGATATATTATTGGGTATCAACTCTGAATATTGTTTCCTTGCATTTTCTGCATGTCTTTTCACAATATCTAATACAGCCATTCTTGTCAACCTTTCTCCTTTGGGATTAGGGAATAATGGATGACATCTATATTGTGCTGCAAAAAGATTGTTTTCGTCCATATACAACCTTAAATTTTTCACTTGGTTGGTAGAGAGAGGAACTACTCTGATTTTATTACCTTTCCCATGTAATTTTACAGTCGTAGTTTCTCCTAATCTTATATTTTCCGGGGTGAGGTTTATGATTTCTTGAACCCTGGCACCGCTGTCGTATAATAGCCCCATAAGAACAAAGTCTCTACGCCCTTTGCGAGTTGATAAATCCGGTTGTTCAAGCAATACCCTTACTCCTTCCGTAGTCAGATAAGACATTTCCTTAAAAGGTGTCTTTTTCTGTTTGATACTCAATATAGCTTGCCAATAAGCCATACCCTTAACCTCACGATATTGAAGAAATTTAAAAAATGACCGTAAGGCGCATAAACGGTTGTTCCTTGTTGATATTGAACATTTTCTTGTATCTTCCAGCCAATGTAAAAATCCCAAAACTCTTTCTTTTGTAAATTCTTTAAGGCATAGTTTTTCCGGAGCTATTAGTTCAATTTTATACATGTATTGTATAAAAAGCATAAATGTTACACTATATTGTTTTACCGTTTGATAGGAACAACCACATTCCATTGTGAGATAACGGTTTAAATAATCTGTGAGATATTTTCCAAAATCTGTCATAATTCCAAGTCTTAACGCATAACTAATCAATCATTTCATTCATATTAGGGAAAATATGATTATGAGCCATATCCACCTGTTCTACAATTTCAGGAAACATAGCCTCTACTATTCTGACATACTTATTTGTGGCTTTAATGGATTGATGTCCCATATATGTCATTAGTATTAGCATCACATTATGTATATCCTTCCCTGATTTGCATAATTGCACAAATGAATTTACACAGAATGTATGTCGGAGATCGTGTAGACGAGGACCTTTTCTATTTTCGTTTCGCATAATACCAGCACGTTCTAATATATGATTGAAATGATTTGAAACAGTCCTTGGTGAGATGGAAGTATCATTACATTTTACAAAGAAATAGCTTTCTGGATTAATACTAAACCCAAATTTCTGTTTTTGGGCTACATAATCATGGCACATTAGTACCAAGGAAGGAGAAAGAGGCACATACCTGTCTTTCCCATTTTTACATTCTCTAAGCAATAAGCATTCATTTTTGAAATCGATATCACTGTGTTTCAATTTTAGAGCTTCACCTACACGGATTCCTGTCCCATATAGTAAACGGATTAGGCATGGCATGGAAAATCGGGCTGAATTGACTAAGTGATAATAGGAGTTAATCCTATCACATTCCTTGAAAATCTTCTCTATTTCATCAGATGTATAAATATAGGGGGTAAAATTTGATTGATGTTTTGGTAATATTGGAATATATGAATTATATCCAATTATTTGCAGGAAAGAAGAGAATCCTCGAAGAATGACGATCCTATAATAGCGGTTTTCTTCGGACTCTCCAGAAAATTTACAGCACCAGGCATCTGCCAAGTCTTTGGAAATACCAAGGGCTTTCTCGTTTCTGTCATTAGCAAACTTGTCAAATCGCTTCAACATAAATTCCATTACGGTTGTTTTACAACCTATGTTTTGTTTATATTCTACATATTGGGTAATTAACCCTGAGAATACGCTGCATAATTTACCAGTTCTCTTTCTCATATATATCTAAATAAAAAAATTCAGGAATTTGAGGAACTTCAAGTGCACATTGTCTTAGATGCTTTAAATCAACTTTCACATAATTTAAAGTGGTTGATAAATTAGAATGTCCAAGTATTTCAGATATAACGCTTGGAGTTTCACCATTCTCAAACAAGTTAATAGCAAGACTATGACGTAAAGAATGAGGACCGTGTTTACGTGTTGAGATATCTATTTGGGCAGAAAGCATCCATTCAGAAACAATTCCTGGTAATGCCTGGGGGGAAATTCTTTGGTATGGAGCCATGTGTTCCAAAAAGACATATGGACTGTCAATTTCTGGTCGTCCAAATTTGATATAATCAATAATGGCACTTCCAATTTCTTCTGATAATGGAAATGAAACAGGTTTTCCTGTTTTTGTCTGGACAAGGGACAAACGATTGAGTTCCCATTCAAAGTTGGCGTATGTAACTCCTACTATATCTGAAGCGCGGAGCCCATAACGTGCTGCAAGTAAAATCATTGCATAGTCACGTTTGCCTTTCGGAGAAGACCTGTCTATTGTGACCAATAATTTCTCTATTTCCTCCTTACTATAATACGATGGCAATTGAGGGTTTCTTGGACGATGGAGACATAATATTTTATCCCAACGAAAAAAATTACAATCTCCTAATAAGTTACGTTCACATGAGTATCTAATAAAAGCCCTTACAGAAGATACAACATGAGGCCAAGGACGTTTCTGTCGCTTCAAATCACGTAAGAATAATAAGCAACTGGGAATGTCAAAGTCTTTAACGAGCTTGTTGTTCTCTTTTAGAAAATTAAACAAATCTCTCAAATACAAGTGATATTTACTTACTGTTAGAGGACTTTTAATTCTCCTTTCATGACAAATAAATTCATTGAATTGTATGCCTAAATCTCCTTTGAATTCAAACATGGGACTTCGCGGTGTTGGTTTTCCAATGATAATTCCTGTATGCAGAACTTCATTCATTATTCTTATATGTCTAACCATGTTCTTCTCAAAATCAGACAGTTGGGCGTATGCAACACCTTTATGGCGAGTTTTCAAAAAATCTTCCCCTACACGAGCAGAATAGATTTCAATTCTATTTTCCAGCATATAACATTCCAGTTTATTATAACTACTCTTAAATGCACAAATAGTTAAAGGTGCATAATGTCTTTCACGCAGTTGCTGGACAACTTGTTTCCTTAAATCATAAAAATTACTTTCTTCCATAAAAACATTATTTATTGTTTGATATTAATTGAAGCTCCATCTATTTGATTTGATGGAGCTTCAATATATCTCTTATTAGGAAATAATGCTATGATTTTACCTAATAAGTTAGGAATATTATGTAAAAAGTAATCCTGTGAAAAATGAATATACTATTTGTTAATCAATGATTTATATTTTCTTTATTTACATAATAAAATTGCTTACATAACCGACATTATGTAAAAGTTTACATAAGGTGGGAGCCTACAGACTTTTAGGTACAAAAAAAATGCCTAAAAGCAGACTTATTCGAAAACTGGAGGTTGGTGACAGGAATATCTATGAGGAATATGTTTCTTATTGTTACTACAATGGTAAATCAGTTGCATCCATAAAAAGGCGTAGGCTCATAGAATTACATCTTCTATATACCCCATAATGTAAAAAACAAATAGCCATACAAACTTCTAAAAAGTTCTATATGGCTATTTTGTATTGAAGAAATTTGTTTCTTTATTTCTTCTCATCAGAATTTAAAAATAATCATATTTCAACGAAGTAAATGTTGCAATATGCTTTCTCCATTTGAATAAGGATACTGCAAACCTAAAAGTATCAACAATAGAATCAAAAACATAATTACGACTATTGATGTACCCCACCTTACAAAGAAAGGAGGTTTTTCCCCCAAAAGATTACGAACCTTTTCTGAACGTGAATCAATATTTTTCGAGAACTCATTATTCATTTAATTTTATTCTATATTTTTTGCGTGATTAAGATATACATATCACCAACCAGACAAATATAACTTTAATATTTTGTCATTACTAATATGCATTTTATTTCATAATTGCTGATGCTGCTCCTGATTGTTCGCCGACCTCGTTCCCTCGTTTAACCTTTTTGCCATATCCGAATGTATAGGTAACCGACAAGTTTAGGCGCTGATGGAAATTGTTGCCCTCCACAAGCTGGGTTTCGGAATAAAGAGGTGTAGACAATAGATTCGTGGCACACAGCCAATCCTTCCGGAACAGATTCATTCCGCTAACACGAATGTTCCAGTTGGAATGACTCCATCCGGCTAAAACCTGATAGAAATCACGGTCTTTATAAATTACGCCCCGATTGCCCTGTACCGTAAGGCTTCGGGTCTGATAGGCTGCCTGAAAATAGAAGTTACCTAAATAATAAGTGGCAGAGGCATTACAGTAGAACGGGGACTGCGAAATGTCGAAAAGCCCTGTCATGCGATAGAAGGAGACCGAAGGAGAGGCCGCCAGTTGCAGTTTTCCATTGAGTAACCTGTAATTAAACGACAAACCTATCTGTGTCCGGTTGTATGCTCCATCCGTTTCAAACGTACGCAGCAAAGCCTTACCTTCCTGATAAGGCTGGTAAACCGGCACATACAGGTCATATTCGCCGAAGTACTGCATAAATGCCGAAGCAGAGAATGCACTCGTCGGTATCCAGTTGTAGGACAGGTTGAAGGTCACCTGTCGGGAAAGTCCGATGGTGGGATTTCCCGTATAGTACATCAGTTCGTTCTGCTGAAGAACATTTGGCGTCTTTTCACTGGCCCCTGGATAGTTTGCCCCGAAATGGAAGAAAGTACGGAACGAGTGCTTTTGTGAGGGAGAGAAACCTGCAGACAAGTTCAGTAGCGGATAGACTTCCGCCACAGACTGATCATTAATCTGGTTCTTTTCCCATTGGAAGGCGGCATCGGCCCGGACGTTCCATTTGTCGTTTGAGAAATTATAACCCAGTGCGGCACCGGCGTACATATCTAAGAATTCATTATCGTAGGGCGAAGTACCGGAATAGCTCACATCATTGGATGTCGATCCAAACCATGTCCGGAAGAAAGCACTCTGCTTGTCAGCTAACTTTTTGAATAAAGTAGCGCTTCCACGAAACTGCCAAACATTTTCTCTTGAAATGTTCGCGATACTGGAATTGCCAGGCAATGAGGTCTGATAAATATACGAATAATTCGTATGCCCATAATTCATGCCAGGCGATACGCTAAGATGAAAATCCCGAGGAAGGATGAAATAATAATTACCCGACCAGACAAAATAACGGCTAGTGGATGGTTCATTCTTATAATAGGAATAATCCGTGTTTTGCTGAGGAACAAACGACAACATACCCTTTGTTTCCGACAATGGAGTCTGGTCAAAGTTGAAGCCGACGGTATTGGCTATTTGCATTTTATCTGTGTCATAGACGGCCCGGAACGTAACCGGATACTGGTTATACTTGAGATGGGCACCCTCTAATGTTTCGTTTCGAGTTATCTGATAGGCTTCTCCCGCTTCATTCTCCAGACTGTAAACTCCCGAAACGGAATTGCCCGAATGATTGATATTGTGATTGGAAGCCCCCACATACAAATCGTAGGTCATACGTTTATACACAAACTTAGAATAAATCGAAGCCCGGCTTGAAAGTTTGCCTATCAGAAAGTTTTCATTCAATGTCGCCTTTGTATATCCACCGTATTCATATTTCTGTACAATAAAATTAACCACATGCTCATTTCCTTGGAAGCGAGGATCCGATGGAAAGTCAAGATATTCCACTCGCCGTACGTCTGAAGTGGATATACCTTCCATTTCTTCTGCTGAAGCGAGAATATAGTTGATGTATATGGCTACACTCTGTCCACTTGGCGTAGTGACTGTATTGTCCATCATGTTTATGTTGATTTGAGGAATAGCAAGTTGTTTCAAAAGGTCTATTGCATTTTGTGCGGAAGCTTTTTGATTTATTGTAGGAGTAAAAGTAGAAGAGGATGCATCTGTTCGATGCATCTGAGCTTTCACTACCACTTCCTTCAAGTCAATAGTTGATATACTATCGAGTGTTTGACTTATTCCTCTCAATGAGGGGAAGCATACAAAGCAAAATATAGAAAAAAAGACCTTTAAACTCATTTTAGAATAATTCTTCATATTTATTGCAATTTTAGTTACTACCTAATTCCAATTGATTTTTAATTAGATTATAATAGACACCTCTGATATTAATTAAAGACGTATGAGTACCTATTTCTACAACCTTACCCTCATCAAGAACTATTATTTGATCAGCATTTTTAACTGTTGAAAGACGATGTGCCACAACTATTACTGTTTTTCCTCTATAAAAATCTGAAAGTCGCTCCACTATTAATTTTTCATTTTTTGCATCAAGAGCATTTGTGGCTTCATCGAGAAAGATAAAATCTGGATTTTTATATACTGCACGCGCGATTAAAATTCTTTGCTTTTGCCCTTGACTTAAACCAATCCCATCTCGTCCAATTAGTGTCTCATATTTTAAAGGCAAACTTATTACATAATCATGTATATTGGCTATTTTAGCAGCCCATTCCAATTGCTCCCAATCTATATCACCATCACCTATTGCTATATTTCTAGCAATAGATTCGGAGAAAATCACTCCATCCTGTAATACAACACCACAATGGCGCCTCCACCATTTAAGATTATATTCATTTATATCGTGACCAGCGATTAAAATACTACCTGACATAACCTTATAATAGCCAAGCATGAGCTTTATTAAAGTAGTTTTACCACTTCCAGATGCCCCAACAATTGCCGTAACCTTCCCTGCGGGAATTTCAAAAGAAACTCCTTCCAGAGTTTTCTTCATCGCATATTGATCATACTTAAAATCTATATTACTTATTCTTATTGATTTCTCAGAATCGAAACCTTTTCTTTTATTATCACTTGTTTCTTCCTCATTCCCTTCATGTATTTCATTGATACGTTCAAGAGAAATCTTAACATCCTGAAGAGAATAAATGAAAGACATAAATTGTTCTACTGGGGAATTTAGTTGCCCTATTATATACTGTACTGCAAGCATTGCACCAAGAGTCATTTGACCGTTTATTACAGCAGTAGCTGCAAGTACGGTAATAGTTATATTTTTTACTTCATTGATAAAAATAGATCCTGCCTCTTGCGTTTGCTGTAACTTCAATGATTTCATTTGCACTGAAAATATATCAGCCTGCACATCTTCCCATTCCCACCTACGACGCTGTTCACAATCTTGCAACTTTATTTCTTGCATGGAAGTAATCAATTGATACGTCTTATTCTGGTTTTTGGCTTGTTGCTCAAACAATTCATAATCTATTATTTTTCGTTTGTGCAAAAACTTTGTTATCCATAAACCGTATATTACGCTACCAATAGTAAAAATATAAAAAATTGTTTGATTGTAAATCAACAGAACAACACCAAAAACAATAAAGCTGAGAAATGTAAAGATAACTCCAAGAACTTGATTTGTCAAAAAAGATTGTACACGAGAGTGATCATTTATACGTTGCAATAAATCTCCCATTAGTTTGGTATCAAAAAAAGCCATTGGAAGTTTAAGTAATTTAATAAAGAAATCACTTACCAAAGAAATATTAATTCGCATTGAGATGTACAAGACTAACCATCTTCTAATAAAATCAGTTATGGTCTTGCCAATTACAATTATCAACTCACCAATTAATACAAGCCAAATAAAACTAACATCATTATGTTTTATTCCAATGTCTACAATTGCTTGAGTCAAAAAAGGCATTATTAATTGTAGAATACAGCCCAATATTAATCCTAAAAGAATCTGAAACAAGTATTTTTTATATTCTTTAACATACTTGTTTAGAAACCTCAAAGAATGGACTTCTGACACATTAGTTTCCATATGCATTTTAAACTCGGGCTCAGGCTCAAAAAACATAGCAACACCTTTATTCTCGTTTTTTCCTGTTTGATTAAGCCAATGAGCACAAAACTCATTTAAGGAAAGTTTTACTTTACCTTTTGCCGGGTCAGACAAATAAAATGTATTACATTTTTTAACTTTATATAATACAACAAAATGATTTTGGGACCAATGCAAAATACATGGTAATGGAGCACGCATCAACTCTTCTAGGCTTATCAATCCCGTTATATTATCCAATCCGATTTGTTTTGCTGCTTTAGATATAGAAAGCATAGAAACACCTTCCTTTGTAGGAAAGCATTTTTTTGACAGAAAATCTAACGAATATGAACGACCGTAATATGAACTAATCATACTCAAACATGCGACACCACACTGCATGCTATCTTTCTGCAAAATAATAGGAAAACACTTTCCAAAAAGTCTATGAATAACACGGAGCATAACAAATTATAAATAATGGTAATGAAAGAATAGATTATCTCCTGACATTGTTATGACTTCGCACGTTTAATCATAGCAATTACAATTGAATCAACACCTTTTATTAAATTTTCCTTTTGACAATCCAACCTATTTTTTTCAACACATTTCTGAATACAGTTTCCTCTGCATACTGGAAGGACTTCACATTCTCTACACTTTTCATTTTCAAAAAAGAATTACAATAATATCTTAAAATATTATCATTCGAAATAAAAGCCCCATCATCTGATATATTCCCAATATAATTTACTGAATCTTTCTTAAAATCCCTTGCGGTACATTTATATACTTCCAATCCTGGTATTATTGTATAATGTAACATATTTTCAACATAACATATATTGGGGGTTGTTGGGAGTATAGTAAATGATGGAACAGAAAAACCTGCTTCATAAAAATGGGCTGTAATTTCCGTTACTCGTTTAGAAAGTTTTTTTAAGGTATCTATTTCTTGCCAAATCGGTTGAAAATTGACATGTATTTTACCTCTTACTTCCATAGAAAAAGAATCGATTATTGACATAATTGATTCAATATTTTCCGGCGTACAATTAATCCTTAATGTTAAATCAAGATTAGACAAACAATTAATTAACATGGATATATTATTTACAATGCAATCGTAAGAATCAGGAAATTTCTTTGAAAATCTTGTTTTATTATGAAACTCCTTACCACCATCTAACGTAATCTGAAACTTTTTAAGGTCAATACGATCCATGTCTGCAATTTGTTTTTCTGAAATGAGAGCGCCATTTGTTGTTATCATGTTATAGAATACAACTCCTTTCTTCTCACATAACTGTTTAATTTCTAATGAAAGAGGAACAATTATATCATTAAACTTAAGCATTGGCTCACCCCCAAACCAATCCAAAGTTAGACTATTTAAGTGATTATTATTCAAAAGATTTTCTGCATATTTCAGTAAAATCTCGCAATCTTTTTCTGATAGGTTCTTTGCCGTATGTTCTTCATAACAATACCAACATCTAAAATTACAATTCAACGTTGGAAGAATTGTTAGACGAGCATTTCTATTTCCATATTTAATAATTCTTTGCAGACGTACAATTTGTAAATATTCGTCTATAGAATCATCACAGATAAACTTATTCTTCTCCAAAACGTCCAAAGATACCGCATCAAAATCAGAAAAAGAATTATTCCTAAGCTTATCACCAAGCTCTATATTTCCAAGACATATT
The DNA here is from genome assembly GCF_900108345.1 of Bacteroides ndongoniae. Lineage (GTDB taxonomy): Bacteria > Bacteroidota > Bacteroidia > Bacteroidales > Bacteroidaceae > Bacteroides > Bacteroides ndongoniae. The sequence continues at coordinate 1,436,484 of NZ_FNVV01000014.1, forward strand.
AATGCTCTTGACAACAAATTATAAACATAAAGTTCATCATCAACAATTATATATCGATTATATCTACTAGACTTTTTCATCCTTTTGTTAATTTATTTTATGTATGGGCTTAAGAATAAACCCATACATAAAAACATTTTGCACTTTAACAGTTACAGCCACAACTACAACCACAGTTGCATCCACTTGCCATTTGCATTGAAGCAATGCTACTGTTAGAATTCGAATTGCTATTCGAATTTGAGTTAGAATTAGACAATTCCAGATGCTCCAGTTTGTCATTAATACCACCCTTCAATTGCTGGAGAGAAGATTCGTCCAACAATGCTGCGCTTGAAAAAATAGCTATTTTCATACTATTTGTATTGTGAGGTATTAGGTCGGTGCCCCTTCCACCTCTTTTTAATAAAAGTTACGAATTTCTACGCACCGGTAAAAAAACGTTTGATAGCATTCTGAATAAAAGTTACAGTATATTCATGTTTTCATAAAGCAACAACCTTTCGGGCCCTAATGTAGTATTTTTTTGGGAAATCCTCAAAGAATCTGAAGAAAATTGCTATTATAAAGCTATAATTCGGTGTCACCCGAAAATTGATATATCAAAAAACTTATTTATAGTGTGACATCAAAAATAAACTATCCATTTTCTTACAGATTCAATAATGAGGCATTCATCATGTCTTAATCCTAATTAAATTCACCTATTAAGCTTTTAATTTATGAACTTCTATAAATATTTCACGTATAAGATTCTATAGAAAATATAAATATTAAATGACTCACAAATATATCAAAGAATTATTTTAAGTCTAACAAATCATACGACACCTTCATCAATATTTAGTTCGATATACCAGTCAATAACCTCTCCCAGTTTATCAAAACAAACTTCATCACTAATGCACCTAGTTCCTTCCTCATTCTGAAGATACACCTCATAATAATCTGAACTGTTCAGACAAATCAAAACATACCCCTGAAAGAGACATCCGTTGACACGGAACTTCAATCCAGGCAAATCCTTATATACCGTTGCCATAAATTCATGAATACCCCATGACAAAAGGACTGCTGTGTCGGTCATTGTTACCAGCTGTTCGCGGATAGTCTCAGCTATACGCATAACATAATCTTTATCCATAATGCTAAAGTATTTAATGATTACATACTAATTATTCAAACTACCCACGGTTATCTTTCTTCAGCTCTTCGATAAACTGCTCCTCGGGTAAAGCAAGAGTTTCCGCATCAGTAAAGAAAAAAATCTCGTCATAAATATATTCGGCTTCCTTATTGGCAAAGCCTTCATTTTCATCTTCAATGCTACCTGGTTGGATGACATCCAACAAAGCGGTAGGTGCGATAACAAGTTCTTCACCATCGTTGGCTTGAACAATACGACATACATAAGTGCTGCCGTCAAAATGATATTCCTTTGTTTTCATAATTCAATTATTTAAGCGGTATGTTACGTCCATGTTTATTGAGGTATTCCATCAAACATTTCGCTTCCTCATGCGAAGCCATGTTACGGTCATCGTAGTAACGAGTATCATCTGCCATAACCTTGATACATTCCCTAATCAGTCTGTACAGGCATTGTTGCAGCGTAGGATGCATTGTAGGGATTGCAGCCGCAAAGCGTTTCGGATTGAAAGAAAAACTGTTCACCGCCATTTCCCAATCCTTGGCAAGGCGGAACTCTTTAGACTCCTGAATGTTTTTGTCCATAGTTGATTCTATTATTAAATTGAAAACTCGTTTATTTTTTCCCTCAGTTCGGCTTCCTTATTACCGGAGCCGCTTCGGGTTTTATGGTGCGAGAAATGTCTGCCGTAAAAGCCTATTCCGACGTTTTTTCTTGGTAAAATACTCTTGTTCAGGCAAGGAAGATTTTATCAAGAAATTCATTTCAAAACGTGAGGAGCAGGCGCGGCTGACTAAATTTGCACCTGATAAAACCAATGCGGTGACAAAGGAAGGGCGAAAGGAAAACTCGACATCCAGTAACTTCTGTATAAAAGGGAAAATATAAAGGGACAAGGGTGGCGGCGGGGCAATGTGACGGATGGTGTATAACCGGAGAAATTATAAAGGCTCCCGGAGCGGCCGATGACAGAAGACGGCTCGTGCCGGATTCCGTCATCAGCCACAGATCCGGACCGAGATGATTCCAGTAGCCACAGGCTACCGGAAGATAAGGAGGTGGATAAAAAAGAGCATTAACCACACATGATACAGGGAATGATATAAAAGTCTCCCGGGACGGCCGATGACGGATGACTGCTTGTGCTGTCAGTAGAAATCAGCCAAATTCCCGGAGCGTATTGTTTCAGCAGCCAAAAGCTGCCGAAAGACAAGAAGCTGATAAAAAGGACAGCCAGAACCCTGGCGTATATAAGAGGAAGATTATAAAGGCTCCCGGAGCGGCCGATGACAGAAGACGGCTCGTGCCGGATTCCGTCATCAGCCATAGATCCGGACCGAATATCTCCAGTAGCTACAGGCTACCGGAGAAAAAGCAGGTAATTAAAAAAGTGATTCTGGCGGGCACATGAGATACCGACACAAAAAAATACAGGACAGATTCCTCCGCCCTGTATCTGATACAAATCATGAATTATGGTCAGGCAGCAGCCTCTTGTGAATGAGGCTGTTGTTCGGTACTATCACTTTCTGAATGCCCTGTCTCCTGCTTTGCCTGTTCCTGCACCTGCAGAACAGCTTTCTTTTCCTCAATACGCTGGTGGCGTTTTTCGTACACCTCGTCATGCGTACCCTTGATTTCAGCCAGTTCTTCAGGCATGTGTTTCTGTGCAAATTCAAGCAACATGTCGGCTACTGCATTATTTCCGTATGCGTTACTCTTGAAATTGGCAATCAGATAATCCCTGCGGATAACAGCCTTTGCCTTTGGAGTAAGATTTGCTATAATGTTCAGTTTGTTCTCGTCAGTCAAATATGGAATATTTTCATCCACCAATCCAACGGTTGCAAAATGCTCTTTGCGAAGCGATGAAAGCAGGAAGAAATATATCATTTTATCTTCATCTGCCCCGAATTTGGCTTCGGTCAAATCAACTTCAAAAATCCGTCTCTTGGTATCATCTACCGTCTTCTCACGTGCTATTTCCTTGTTACGCTTATCCTGTTTTTCCAGCTTCTGTATCGGTGAGAGCTGTTCCTGTCCTGTAGGCTGTCCGCCAATTGAACTTTGGGTTGCCACTTCCACATAACACATGGAAATATCTTTCTGACCTATCTGAGCATACAGGCTTATCTCTCCCTCTTCGTTTCTTCGAACCAGTTCCTTACATTCTTCCATATAGTCGTTGACTTCCTGGTCATACTCCAATCTGGCTTCCCGGAATGCATCTTCCGTTTCATAGTCAGAGGACTGCGGTTCTTCCGGCAATTCTGGGTATTGGTAACATCTGCCTGAAAGTTCTGTAACTTCATAGCCCAACTCTTTAAGGCGGTTTACAGCTTCCATATCATAGCAGTATTGATTGTACCCGAGAGAAAGTAGCGGATGGGCACTTAACGCCTGAACAGACTTTTCAACAATAAATGCCGTATTCATTTCAGCAAGACAACTGCGCTTTGCACAATTTCCACAACCACCCTCACAAAACAGAGTCATGTTGTTAGTATTGTGCGGACAGGAAGCACAAACGGCCTTGTCAAAGTTGTAACGGCTAAGGTCGGTCGTATAATTACGTTCAATGTTCTTTGCCACCTCGGTAGCTTTCATACCTCTCCAACTGCCATACATAACACCCTCTTTCAGATGTTTGTCGAACACTTCTTTCTGAATATCAGTATCATAACGGCAGATTTCACTTGCCACACTGATAGTCAGTTCGTCTTTTTCCAAAAGTTCCGCTATCTCGGGAATAAGGGCTGTGAACTTCAATCGGGTACGAATATAGGTTTCATTCTTGCCAAACTGAACGGCCAAAGACTGAATGTCGTGTCGTCCGCTTTCAATGAGTTTCTGAAATGCGTTTGCTTCCTCAATAGGTGTGACATCCTTACGTTGCAGGTTCTCCGTCACCGCCATTTCCTCTGCCACCTCTTCCGACACATTCAGAATGACAGCAGGAATTTCCGTCATGTCTGCCATAAGGGAAGCTCGGTATCTGCGTTCTCCAAACACTATCTCAAACTTTCCGCTTTCTTCAATCGGGCGTACACCGATAGGCTGCAAGACCCCTTGCTGACGGATGCTGTCTGCCAGTTCCGCAAGGCTCGCCTCGTCAAAATGCTTGCGTGGGTTGTAACCGCTCGGCTGAATGTCTGCCAATGCTACCATACTGATGTTCTTTTCTTCTACTGACTGCATTCCTGTTTTTTCCATAATTCATCGAATTTAATTGTTAATAATATTTTTATTTCCCTCTGGTCGGTTCCTTTCTGCCGAACCGCCTTGGGGTTTTATGGTGCAGACAATGGATGTCGGTAAAGCCCATTCGACGTTTTTTTGAAGCAAAATACTCTTGCCCGCAAGGAAGATTTTCCTTCAAAATGCATTTCAAAACGGAAGAATCAGGCGCGACAGCCTACATTCGCACCCGATAAAACCTATGCGGTGGCAGACAAGGAATGACAGCAGGCAATAATCGCAAATAGAAATGGAATTGGCCATCGGCCTGTATAAAAGGCATCTGATAAAAGGAATGACGGCTTGGGCGGGTAAAAGAAACGGTCTGCCGGGCAAACAAAATGGGGACTCTTTCTGACTGTGACATTCCGGAGGTTCGACGGACGGCACAAGCAGAATGTGTCACCGTTTGCCCATGACGCCGTCGGCCCGGAAAGGAAAGCTGCGGACAAAAGGCGAAATGTGCCGGAGCAACAACCAGGCAGGATGCCCATATAGCGGAATACCGGTTGTTTCGACAGGTCGAAGCTCCGGCATGAAGCGGCATGATGCAGACTGCCGTTGATCGGGCACAGCCTTCCGTACCTTGAAGTGAAGGGCGGACTGCGGCACAGACACCATACCTTAGATCTTCGGGTGGGAAAGCCGGATAGAAAAGGAAGGAAATACCGGAAAGGTATTCGTATAAAAGGGCACTGGCAGGCAAGGCCATGAAGGCAGTCCTGTATGACCGCCTTCTCCTGCCTGTCAATCAACGAAGTTGAAATACCTGTCACAAAGCTCTTTCTGTCGCATGAAGCGTTCGCTCTGATAAAAGTCCACCTCGGGGTACTTGCAGAAACCGGAAACGGCGTATTTGCCGGTAGGAGTACACAAGCCGTAAAGCATAAGCCAGCCAAGAACTTCTTCTCCGTTGTTGTTCGTGTCGATGAACTGACACCCGGCACCGCGTTCCGCACCAGGAAGATTGACCGTAATAACAGCTTCTGACTCAAATTCGTTACTGTCTTCCACATACGCCAACAATGCCAGACAAAGCGGTGTTCCGAGTCCATGCTTGTAATATGTGACAAGCGGAAAAACCCATTTTCCGTCCTTTCGTAACAATGTCAGAGTCTTGCCGTCAACAACCACTTCCCTTTCTCTGATTTCATTTTCCATAATGCTACTTCTTTTAAGTTTACTTTTTTCTTTCCCTGCTTTCGGTCCTTAAAGACCTTTGCCGGATTTATTTTTCCGCATCACGAAAGTGATAACGGCAACCGGACAAATCTGGCGACAGAAATACGCTTCTCCCCGAGAAGGAAGATTTCCGTCGGCCACCGCAGGCCGTGAGGATTTGCAAGGTACAGCTGTTATCCGTTACTTTCGCGGAACAATAAGCCGGAAGGTCAGGACGGACTGCAAGGACAAAGATATAAAAGGATTGAAAGACAGATATAAAGGGAGGCGATAAAAAGGGGAAAGGAGGATAAAAAAGGCAGATGCCAGGCTATAAAAGCCAACTGGGCCCCGGCAGGACAGAACACAGGAAAACCTGCCCGATCATCACGACCGGACAGGCAAAAGGTTAAATCAATGAATCATGGTCAGGCTGCCCTGACAGTGTTTTCTTCTTCGGGAACTTCCGGCTTCGGACACTCGGCTTCCTTAAGTGCCTCGTCAATCCGCTGCTGCAAGTCCTTACATTCCTGTTTCAACCGCTCCAGCTCTTCCGCCTTGTTCCACTTCCGGGCGGTGATTTCCTGCAAGGTAGGTATTTCGTGCTGCAGCATGGCTATCTGTTTCTGCTGCTTCTCTATCAGTGACGGCATCCTTTCAAGTGCGGCCTGTGGGTAGCGTGCCGATTCAGCGAATCCCAACGGCAGGCTTCCCGACACGCCACAGCGGTATTTCAGTCCGCTTACGCCCTCGACAAAGAAAGCGTTACGGTCGAACGAGCCGGAAAGAGTGTACTCGCTGCGGACAAGCAGGTTCAGTCCCATATAGCTGCCTATGGTTCGGTATGCCTCGCTCCTGTATGTCTTGGCTATGCGGTGCAGTTCACGACCTGTCTCTTCCCGGGTAGCCTGCGGCAGATTGAGCAACAGCGTTTCCCTGTTGCCGTTATAGGATGCGATATACTCCATATCCTGCCTAACCTGTGCCATGATGCGCTCTGCCATACCGACAGCTTCCGTGTTGGCTGCAATCTTACGCTCTGCACGGATGCGCTCTTTCTTGAATATGGCCTGCTCTTTCTCCAGCTGCATAATCCTGTTGTCGAGCTTGGCCTTGTTCAAAAGGTCGGTATTTCCTGAAAGGATAGCCACGAACTCGGCAAAGTTCATTCCGCTGTCCTCGTCCATGCTGTCCTCGTCGATGCGGCGCACGGCGATAGTGCCGTTGTTTATCTGGTTGATGAACATCTGCTTGTTTTTGAGCAGGTTGAACTTGTAGGCGTCAAGCGTCTTTTCCGTTCCGTAGATTACAATATCCACCACGTTACCGCCCCAGAGTTTCACGGTGTTGCCCTTGCGTACCGCACGACCGTTGCGCTGCTCCATGTCGGCAGGTCGCCACGGTATCTCCAGATGATGCACTGCCACAGCCCGCTGCTGGGCGTTGACCCCTGTACCGAGCATGGATGTAGAACCGAAGAGGACACGTACCCTGCCGCTGTTCATGTCTTCAAAGAGGCGTTTCCTCGCCCTTTCCGTGGTGGCACACTGGATAAACTGGATTTCATCAGCCGGGATGCCGAGGCGTACCAGCTTCTCCTTGATGTCGGTATAGATATTCCACTCGTTAGGCTTGTAGGTACTTAGGTCGCTGAAGACAAACTGCGTACCCTTATTGGCTGCCGAACGTACATAATAGTCATAGATGGTTCGGGCACAAATGGAAGCCTTGTTACTGGCATCATCGCTGAACCTATCACCCAAAAGACGCATGTCGAGAGCCATCTTGCGTGCCACATTGGTAGCAATGAGCATCTTTGCCTTGTCGAGGTTGTCCGGCTCGGGAGTATCAAGTCCGAGGTCTTCCCAGTTTCCGCTACCGGCAAAGGAAACGAGACGTCCGATCATTTCTTCCTGCTCGATTGTCGGTGCATGAGAGAGAAAGCGGACGTTTTTCTCCGGCACATCAAGATTTATCATGTCGGCGGTACGGTAGTCGGTGATTTCACGCAGGAACATCGCCAGTTCCGGCACTTTGATATAAGTGCGGAAACGCTCCTTGCGTTTGATTGCCCCTGTCACGTTCAGCTCATAGTCGGCTGTCTTTTTTGTAAATATGGCCGCCCAGGCATCGAAACAGCTAATCTGCTGACGCTTGAGTTCACGTGGCCGCAAATACTTGAACATCACATAAAGCTCTGTCAGCGCATTTACCACCACCGTACCGGACAGGAACGTAGCCCCAAGGTCACGGCCTGTGCGGTGCTGGATGTCACGGATGGCAAAAAGCAGGTTCATAGCCCTTTGCGAGCCTTTAGTATTGCCGATACCTGCCACCCTGTTGTGGCGTGTCTGGAACATGAGGTTCTTGAACATGTGGCATTCATCGACAAAGATATGGTCTATACCCATTGAATGAAAGTCCACGGTATCATCCTTGCGGTCGTCCAGTTTTCTACGGAGTTCGGACAGCTTCGCTTTCAGGTTCTCCTGCCTTACTTCCAGCCCTTTCTGCATCTTACGGCTGCGGTAGCGCATGGTGGACTGTTCCAACACTTCAAGGCTTCGCTCCACATCGTAAAGCTCTTCGGTGAATATCTCTATCATGGTTTCCTCGGACTGCGGTATCTTGGCGAACTGGTCGTGCGTCAGGATAATACAATCCCAGTTGTTGTTCTTGATTTTGGAAAACACCTCTTTGCGGTTGGCCGGCGTGAAGTCTTCCTTGCCCGGGTATAGGACTTTGGCGTTCGGGTATGCCTTGCGGAATGTGTCGGCTATCTCGTGGACGTTTGCTTTCAGGCCGATAATCAGAGGCTTCTGTACCAATCCCAGACGCTTCATTTCATAGGCCGAGACGCACATTATCATCGTCTTGCCTGTACCTACTTCGTGCCAGCAGATACCGCCGCCGTTCTGCTTAATCATCCAGATTGCGTCTTTCTGCGACGGGTAGAGTTCATTGTACGGGAACTGCTCAAAGGAAAGCTGCGGAAAGGTCTGTGCCGAGCCGTCATAGGCAGGACGAACATAGCAGTTGAAACGCTCGTTGTATGTGCGTACCAGTTCATCCCTGACTTCCAGAGGACAGGCATCGAGCCACTGGTTGAAATTGCTGCGGATTTCCTGTATCTTGGTAGCCGCTTCCTGAATGGCTTCCTCGTCGGGCACACGTATCTTATCACCATTTCGATACACCTCTTTGGTTATTTCGGGTACGGTATCGTGCAAGGCATGAACAAACAGGTCTTCACCGTTGAAATTGCGCACGGAATAGGTGTTGTATGCTGCCGGGGAGTAACCTTTCAGACGTACCACATAGGTATCGTTTACATCAAAGTACATCACTTCGGCTTCCACCCCGAAAAGGTCTGCCGCAAAGTCGGCGTAAAGCTGGGGGTCAATCCAACGCTCGCCCATATTGATATCCAGCTCTTCATAAGGTATCAGTTCGGGTGTTGCGTTCTCCAGTGCCCTTGCGGAGATTTCCGCCCAATCCCTTTCCCTGCCGGACAGGTCGTCAAGGCAGGATGTGAGTTCCTTGTACTTGTCCACCACATTTCCGGCAAGGAACCTGCCTTTGTGTTCCCATTCTTCCGTGAGGGGATTGTAGTATATCTCGCCCTGCAGTGCTGCGATTACATCTTCATCAGACAAGCCGGTAGAGCGCATGATGTAGTCCATTTCCACCTTCCCGTAGAAATTGAGGCTGCTTGCCAGCGCTTCCGACGGCTGTAAAATGCGGTCAGCCACAATCTTTGTGAAAGCTACAGGCTCACGCATGATGTCGGCCTTGACTATATCGCTGCCAAGCTGCATTTCAATAGTGAACACCTCGACACCGAGGCTGTCAAGCATGATAAACTCCTTGTTGTCGTTCTCATGGAAAAATCCCCATTTGGTGACAAAGGCATCATACAGCGTGTTCAGCCGCTCACGTATGGCCGTCTGTTCGGTCTGCAGATCCCTTTCCCTGACAGAAAGCATAAAGTACGCCTCACGGACAGGGAAATAGTCGGTTGCACGCTCCATATTGACCTTTCCCTCGTCCACCGGAACGAAATCCACGGCCACATCGACATAGTGGCTTGACTTGCGGAACACGACCGTACCAATCTGCCCCTCGAACATTACCAATGTACCGCTTTTCATCCAATCATCGAGCTTTTCAGTATATGGCCTCCGTCCTCTGTTTACGGAGAGTGCGGTCGTCTCCTGCATCCCGAACAGCGACATCTGTACGGACGCTTCGCCCTGCTGTCCGAAAAGGCTTTTGCGGAAATACCGGTCAAAGTCGTATTTCAGAAGTGCGGAAAGGTATTGCGCCATGGCCGCATCAGAGCCGAGCCACTGGTGTTTGCGTACATATTTGCCGTGCTGGTTCATCACGATACGGCTGTCGGTTGCCAGTACGGTCTTCGGCATGGAAAACAGCCTGTTGGCATTTTCGGTCATTGTTCCGTTCATGTCGTACATTTCCTTGGCTACCTGCAAAAACATCTGTTCACGTGCGGAAAGTGCCGCCTTATTGGTATGCTTCTGGAATATGAGCAGGTCGCTGCCCACTTCAATACCGCTTGTCTGCATGAAAAGAGCGTCAGGCAAACGTACTGCACTGACAAGGTCGGCATGGCTCACCAGATACTCACGTACAAATTTGTTTCCTGCCGTGTCGGCCACACCTCTTGAAGTGACAAAGGCAAGCAGGCCGCCCTCGGAAAGCAGCTCCATAGCCTTGACAAAAAAGTAGTTGTGTATGGTCTTGGTGGCCTGTTCGTAGATACCGCCCTTTTTCCACAGGTCGGCATCGAATACACGGAAATTGCCGAAAGGAATATTGGACGCAATGACATCGAATTTCCGATGCTCCAGCTCCTGTGTGCCTATCGTTTCAAACCCTGCCGTTACGGTGGTTGCGTCCTCATGCAGCAGCGAAAGTACAAGTCCTGTAATGGTGTCCTTTTCAAAAGCATAGCTGTGTGTGCCGGACATGGCTACAGGCAGGAAACCGCCGATGCCTGCGCTCGGTTCAAGAAAGCTGTGCATCTGCAAGCCGTTTGCGGAAAAAGTGCCGTGTATCTGTGCCGCCACTGCGTCAATCAGGAATTGCGGTGTGTAGAACGCTGTCAGGACTGATGACTTGATGCTTTCAACAAGTGAACGGCAAGCGGCTTCGTCACCCCCTGCAAGTGTCCTTAACGCATCCAGCAGACGGTTCAACAGCTCGGACACGCCTTTGTCAAGCGGTTTGTCCGTACCCAAGTCCAGCACGTCCTTGATACCGCCGAAACCTGAATACTGCGCCAATATCTGTTTTTCCTCTTGTGTAGCCGTCCTGCCCTGTATGCGAATAGCTACTGCTGTCTCTATGGCCTTGATGTTGGCCGATAATGATGTCAATTTGTTGTAACCCATGATTTAACCTAATTTTTTTATTTCCCTTTTTTCGGCCCGTTTGCGGCCGCAGGGATTATTTTTCTGCTTTGAAAGGTGGCGGTGGCCATCTGCCATGGCCGGTAAGGAAAAATACGCTCGACAGCCGGAGAGGAAGATTTTTCCGAGACCCCACGGGCAGAATGCCGGCATTGGCAGGAATGGAAACCGGCGGTTACCTTTGCTGAAAAATCCAATCCCCCGAGGTCGCACGGTGGAGAACGGAAGAGCAGCTACAAGAGGGATGAATAAAAAAGGATTGAAAACAGGCGGATGGAAAGATAGAAAAGGAAAATCTGAGGTAAAAAAGGAACGGCGCATGGCAATGCCATCGATAAAAAGGGAATTTGCCGTCGGCAGACCGAAGCCGGAACAGACCCTGCCGGCCCCCCGGTAAGGTCTGTCCGTGGATTATCAGTCAATATCGTAACCAATCATGAAGTCGTCATTGATAAGCAGATAGTAATAGCCGTTGCCGCAATTCCGGTATTCCTTGCTGAAACCGGCAGCCATGTCGTCGTTGTCCCGCGGCTCGCACCAAAGCGTACCGTCGTATCCGCAAAAGTCGAAACGAAGCGTCGAGAATTTCTCCTTATTCTTCATGGCCTGGCGGAACCGCTGCATGTTCCAGCTTCCGCAATACTTCTCAATCGTGGAAAGGCGGATGCACTTTCCGTCAATAGCCGTTCCTGTGGTAATACGGTTTTCGTACAGGGACTTCTCAAGGTCTGCTGCGGCAATCTTCCGGAGCCAGTCGTTGGTATGTGTGGCAAGAGCGGCCAGCCGCTGGTATTTGAGTATCATTTTCCGGTCTAAATCCTTTTCGTTCTCCTTTTCCTGTGACGGGTAATAGATTTTTTCGATGCGGTTCCAGTCTGAAAAGATGTAGCCATGTTTGCGTTTGCCTTTCGCAATGATACCGACGACGTTCTCCCTACCACGGTTGATAAACAATTTCCGGCGTTCCCCGTAAATCCTGACATACAAGACCGGTGGGTTCTGTTCGTTACGGAGATAAGCTTCTGCCGGATGCATTGTTGTTGCTGTTGTTGTGTCCATACCTGTATTTTTTAATTGTTAATTTCCCTTAGTTCGAGCCATTTCGGACTCTCATGCCGGGATTGGAATTTTTGAGCAATGAAGACTGGAAAAGCGGACGACAAAAGCAGGGAAAGCGGCTGCGGATTTCACGGAAAACCAAAATCTTTGATTTGCGGAAGGCTGCCGTCAAATCCGTACCCGGTTAGCAGAGCGGTACCTGTAGGTTCGGACCGGCCAGTAGATTCGCGAAGAAAATCAATGCCGGTGATGAGTACCATATGTGAGGCGGAACAGGAAATAAATCGGAACATGTAACGGTAAAAAAGGAACTGCTGTTCGGATAAAAATGGAAAATCTGCCAAAGGAGGAATATAAAAGTGATATGCTATGTGAACACCGAGACCGAAGATATCATCAGAGTAGGGGTTTGTTGCCTTTATGCCTTACAGCGACTATGCCCATGCATGACATGTACCTCCAATACTGACACTAGGACACCCTCAAATCTGCGGTAATCAGCAATAACAGACATGAACCAAAGCCTAACAAAGCTCATGAGGACACATGTGTGGCTACCCATCATTCTCACCCATGCCAATATCTGAGTCTTATTGATATGATACTCTTTCGACAAATGAGCTATTAACTCTCCTTGTTTTACCCGGCTACGATAATAAGCCTTTGTTCGTAACTGTACTTCATAAAAAACACCCCAAAAGTTTTGTATCTAACTTTTGGGGTGCACTTCAATTTGACACAGCCTCTTCAATTCTCATAAAACACATTTATTAATATGGAGGTATTCTCAATTTGCCATTAATAAATCCCATAAATTCTTCAACTTTTGCAGTTACAGTAATTAAATCGTGGTATAAATTAGGATTAAATTCCTTATAAGATTCTATTGCAGAGACTATATCCGAAAAATCCCATTGAGTAAAATGACATTGTGTTGAATAATCCATATTTTTTTTTGATGCTATTTTTTCGCATAAATTATTCAATGATTCTGTATCTATCTGTTGTTTACGTACAGATTTTAGTATACAAATAAAGTAATAATTTAGAACGTAGCATAAAGGTTGAATAGTGCCAGCTGAAGTAGATTTAATTATATTACTATCTATCTTATTTTCGCTATTTTTATTTTTAAACAATTCATGTAATGTATTAAGCTCATTTGTTATCGTTTCCAGTAATGGTTTTGATAATTGGGGCATTACTTTCTTGATAGAGGATACAAGATCTAAAGCCTTATTATATTGTTTTGTATCGTATAATAAATCAATTAAATCCTTTATCGTCTTTTGATATTTTGTCAGAGCATACATTTTGAGTCTTTCAATTTTACTTATTTCCTCTATAGATATATGTTTATTGTCCCAATGATTAATATTTTCTTCAATTTTCTCAATCAATACAATACAATGTTTCCGTGTCAATTCATACTCTTCTATGGCTCTATATTTATTGTCTAAGTGTCTAAGACATAAAGCTTTTGAAAAGTGTAATTCTATATCTATTAGAAACATTTTGATATCTTGCGCACTATCGTCTATTGAAGAAATTCGTGGTCGCTTGTCTAAAATGTCTCTAATTTTATCTTTAATACTTGATTCAAAAGATAAAAAGTACTTCAAAGCCAAATCATATTCATCATGAAATAAGCAAGACATCCCATTCTGTAAATTGCTAAGAATCAAGTTTTTATTTTTTGATATTGGAGAAAATTGTTCATTAAAATAATGAGATATAACGCGTTCATATGGTTTTGATTTATCGTGTGATGTTGCGAAACCATTATTATCACCAAATATACTTTCTTCTGTGATTCCAAAATAAGATTTCAATGCAACTTGAATAGCTTTTTTCCAATCTGCTGGTATTGGAATAACAATAATTCCATGTTCTTTGATATAAAACGGGTCTAATCCAAAAATGAACACACTATCTTGTCTAGCTATTCTTTCATTCAAGAAAGATGGTTTCCATATCCAGAATCTATGAGATTTTTCTTCGCTATATCTTGTACTTTTTGTTGTAGCATATAATAAATCTTCGATTCTACTTTTACTACGACAATATGACAAAATAGATAAATTGTCTTTTTCTATCATTTCTGAATTGATGTCGTAACAAAATAAATACCCGAAATTATTATCATCATTATTTGTCTGTGTAGCAAACCATAGAGAAATAAGAAAATTGTTACTGAAATCAACAAGACAAGATGCTCCTCCCTTATGCTGAATATCTGCTAATATTTCAATATCAGAATAATTTTCTGTATATTCTGGGAATCTGATTTTAGCATCACGAATTAAATATTTAATATAATTAATATAGTCGATATGTGATCGATTCTTAAGTTTTTGCATCCTTATTGCTGCACCAGATTTGATATACTCTGGCGGTACATATTTGTATTCTTCACATTTCATTAGTTCTTGAAGAATTTCTATACTTGTAATTCCTCTCTTTTTTAGGTCATCTTTATAATATGTACAAAACCTTTTATAAAACACTTCATAAGCTTTTTTATCCCTTTCTTGTTTTGAGTCTTTATGTTTATCTAATGTTACAAAATTAGGATTTTTTTCTAAAAAACTAGGTATAGATTTTGAGGATGAAAAGTATCTACTTGTTACTCCCCGAAAAATGAGTCTAGGTTCAATTAGATTATTTTTATCTAAAGAATCTATCATAACTTGGAATATTGCGGATATATATGTCCAACCATCTATTGAATTGCTCATATACTTACAAATTTTGTGCGTTTTAATAAAAATAGAAATACTATCTAATGCTAATTTAGAAAACAAATAACAAAACAACAAATTATTTATTTTTTTTTAGAAAATATAGCAATATACCCTAAAATCTTATTCGTCAATGAGACGGAAAAGCCCTTTCCATACTGACGTAATATTATTCAGTTAATGCATAACACCTGAAATTTTTGAGTTCTTTTTTCAATCGCATAGACCAGTTTGCTTCCGTGTGAAAACCACCCGATTACTGCTTAGAATGCATCATCCGTCAGATGTTATGTAAGCCTCCGTAAAGTACGTAATGCAAAAGAGGAATAAATTATCCCGACTCGGTACGGTTCGTTGAGGTCGCCCCTGAGTCGAAACTGATAACATCAAATTATATCTATATCGGAATAGAATCCTTCTAAATTCACCCAATTCCGTGGAAGAAATTCTGTCATATTCTTTTCGTTCCTTTCATAATACAGTGCTTATCTCACATTTATATCTTAAACTTCCAGGTTCCAATAAAGGAATATATAATGGCCGCTCTGTATGCCTATGTGTCGTTAACAGATAGATAGCTTTTCTGTCCTTATGTTGGTTTGGGAATTATGTTGATATTATAATATAAATCAAATAAGAAGTAGGCTCTTTTTCTTCCTCAGCATATCAAGACATGCAATAAATAAAATATATACCAGACTTGTAGTACATATCATCTGGATTGTCCAGATCTTGAGATAAAAAAGGTGCGACTGTAGAACAGCATGGCCAAAAACATAATTGCAAAATATTGTACTTCAATAAATTGATATAGTCTGATAAATTTATTATATTTGCACTGCGTAAAAATACGCACTCCACTGCGTAAAATGTAAAGCTATGTATAAAAGAGCTGAATACCAGATAATTAAAAGCAGAATAGAAGAACCAAGAAGGTTCATTCAGGTCGTGATGGGTGCACGCCAGATAGGAAAATCGACAGTAGTTAAACAGGTATTGAAGGATATATCCATTCCGTATCAGCTGTTTTCCGCTGATAATGTACCGGCTACGAACAGTGCATGGATATCCAACTGCTGGGCGGCAGTGCGCAGCCTCAAAGAAAACAACGGATGGGAAGAGATCGTCCTGGTAATAGACGAAATACAGAAGATATCCAACTGGAGCGAGGTAGTAAAAAAGGAATGGGACGATGACACATTTCATGACCGCAACATCAAGGTGCTGCTGTTGGGCAGCAGCCGCGTGCTGTTGGAAAAGGGACTGTCGGAATCTCTTGCCGGAAGATTCGAAGAGATACGCATGAGCCACTGGAGCTATACGGAGATGAGGGACAGTTTCGGTTTCTCAATCGATCAATATCTCTATTACGGAGGCTATCCCGGCGCAGCCTCACTTATCGGTGACGAAGACCGTTTCCAGCAATATATACAGTCTGCCATTATCGAGGCGACCATCAACAAAGACATCCTGATGGATACCCCCATCAGCAAGCCGGCATTGCTGCGACAGACCTTTGAACTGGGAGCGGCATACTCAGGCAACCTGCTGTCGCTGAACAAGATGCTCGGTTCCCTTCAGGATGCAGGGAACACGGCCACACTGGCCGGCTACATCAATCTGCTGGAAGAAAGCGGACTGCTGTGCGGCTTACAGAAGTACAGCATTGATACGGCCCGAAGAAAAGCCAGCATTCCGAAGTTCCAGGTGTTCAACAATGCACTGAAGACGGTGTACAGCCCTGTATCATTCAAACAAGCCCTGCTTGACCGTCGGGTATGGGGCCATATATTTGAATCCGGCATCGGAGCATACCTTGTAAGTCAGGGGTTCATCCACCGGTTTGAAGTGTTCTACTGGAGGGAACGAAATGATGAAGTGGACTTTGTCATCCGAAAGAAAGACAGAACAATAGCCATCGAGGTAAAGAGCAATGCCGAGAAAAGGACAGACGGCCTGGATAAATTCAGGGAACTGTTTGCACCACAGGCTTCGTTCATTGTCGGCGACGGCGGCATCAGCGTAGAAAATTTCCTCTCGATGGATATCAGAAAACTATTCCAAAGCCCCCGATAAAACAGATATGTTTGCGAAATCCGTATTCACGCTTCTATGTACGCTGGTGTGCATTCTGTTTTACGTCATAGGATTCTGGCGAAGGAAAGCCGGCGATGCTGCCTTTGCTGCTGCACAAGCCGCTATAGACAAGAAAGAGCGTGAGCGGTATTGCCGACTGTCCGTACTGGCCGGTAACAGGAATGCCTGCCGAATGTTCTTCTTTTCACATACGGACATATACGAGAGCCGCCAACCGCTGAAACCGTACAGCTTCCGGGGGATGAAAATGGCCTTCTACGGCTACTACTACCCCATGCGCTACGAAAAGCTGCTGAGTGACAGGCAGCGGATGTTCTGCCATGCGCTATTCAGATTTAAGGACGGTGGAATCAGCGGAGTGAGATTCTTCAAATCCTGCATGGAAGCCCTGCATCTTGAAGAAGGGAACCTGCATATCATGTTCATGCCGTGCAGCAGCCGTGAGAAATACATCCGCCGCTTCAGACGGCTGGACGAATATATATCCATGCATTGCCCGCAGATGACCTCGGGACTGAACGATGTGGTGATAACCGGAACACGCGAAAGCCTGCACAAGATGAAAGGCGGCAAAAAACGTATTCTCAAACGGAACTATAGCATCACCGGCGAGGTAGAAGGAAAAAACATCGTCATCGTGGACGACGTGATGACCACCGGGCAGAGCGTATCCGAGTATAAGAAAGAGATAGAACGGCACGGCGGACGGGTAACAGCTGCCATCTTCTATGGGAAGACGGTGGAAGTTCCGCCGCTTTTTTTACTGAGAATGCACGTCTGGTATATTCAGGTAAAATGCCTGCTGAAAACGAGGAAAAGATGAAACAGCGACATAAGCATGAAACCTTGAAATGCCATTACAGGTCTCTCAAAGCCCTTACACATTCATCCTTAATATTTTTGATGTGGCGGAAAAGAATCCACGGGTCGATACTTTTTCCGTTTAGCTTGCACGTAACGTGTAGATGCTCGCCCGTACTGCGCCCCGTAGAACCAGTTATTCCGACTGGTTCTGCGGGGTTTACTTGTTTTCCTTTACCCACCAGAATCCGTGAAAGATGGCAATAACTGACCAGATAATTTCCATGACGTAGAACAACATATTTTCCAGAAGCATTATCCTGCCCGACTTTAACTACTATTCCGGACATCATAGCCAGAACTGCTTCATTTCTGGCATGAAGATCAAGACCTCCATGGAATTTTTTCTTTCCGGTGAAAGGATCGGTACGATAACCGTAAGATGACGTTACCGTCAGGGCTTTCAGCGGAAGACTTACACTCAAATATCTTTCTGTCCAAAACTTTCTTGCTTCGTCCGCTTTTCCTGACATCTCGGAATTATCAGGATTAACACTCCCGAACGATTTGACAGCACCACTATTGTCAGTTAGAATCAATATGTCTGATTTATAGGAATCATCCATTGTCACAAGTGGACACGCTCGTGCATAAACAGACTCAGCAAAAATTGAAATACCCATCAGACCAATCAATATATTTTTTCTCATGGAGCAAAGATAATGGGACCAACATATCAGGACGAATTTCCACAAAACTATGTGATTAAAATATGATTATTTTAATATTAGAATATGATTTTTGGAGTATAATCATACTTAAATCATAAAAAAGATATAATATAACTCTTTATATATCTGATAGTTTACAGCAATTAGATATTGAAGATATATTTGCAGAGTATAATTTTAATATGGAATTAAAATATGAAAAATAATAATTTCGATCTTAGTGAGTTACCTTATCAGGTACTGTCAAAATTTGGGCTTAGCAGAGAAATGATAGAAGACCTTCCCATGCGTGTACTGAAAGAAATATGCAACGGAAGACATTCACCGGTATTACCTGTACGCGTAACTGATGAGAACGGACAGACTGCAGAGAGCCGTACACGCTTTGTATGTATCCGAAAGGATGACGGAACGACAGACGTAGTATTCTATCCGGTACTGAAATCATCGCCACTGGAACAATACAAACCTGAACAACAAAAAGAATTATTGGACGGGAAAGCCATCATTGCAGATGTAATACAGACCGACGGCAGACACGGCAAGGCTTTCGTACAGATAGATCCGGGGACGAAACAGGTAATGTCGGTACCCACACCCATCATCGGACGCAACCTTCAGGTTCTCGCCGAGGAACTGCGTCTGGGGGCAGTGGAAATCAAGAGTATGCAGCACGGAGATCCGCTTACCCTACTGGTAGATGACGATACGGTTACGGTAGGTATCGACCTGACAACCCCGACAGGGATCCGATTCTGCTCCGGTGACGGACAGAAATGGAAAGAGCGTGACAAACGTGAATGGGACAAATACAACTTCGGTTGCTACGGATGCTGGGTAATGGACGATGATGGTAACCTGGATTATGTGCCGGAAGAAGAGTACACAGAAGAAATCTGGAACGAGCAGAAGAAAAGCGGGGAAAGGAACCGTGCGACAGCCCTTCATAAATAAGACAGCATTATAAAATCATTAAATAAAAAAAGATGTCAGAACAAAAATATTATCCAGAAGATATTCTGGTGGAAAAAATGGAAAGCGGCGAATACGGTTGGCTGGACTACATCAACCATTATTCTGCTGAGTGGCAGGAGGAGTACGGCCGCTATTGCGAAGAGAACGGCTTTTCCATAGGAAACGAATCAGCAGCCGAGTTTGTCCGCCATAAGGATGCTGAACTTGAAGCTGCCATGGAAAACGGAGAAGCATAGAAAAACAACTAACAAAAGACTACACAACGGACTATGGCGATACGAAAAAATACCAATCCACGGGAAATGGATCTGCAACCCGAAATGCAAAAAATACTGATGCGCAACGGGATGCAGGCCCATGTGGTGTCTGACGGCACGGGATATAGACTGGTCGTTCAGGGACATGACTCACCTTTGCTGACCTACGCCATCACCGAACGCCAGATGCTGGCCCTTACGGACTGGGGAACAAACACAGCAAACAAGAAAGCCTACAATGTATTTACCAGCATTATAGGCAGTGACTTTTATCTGCCCAAGAACTTTGTACATGCAAGAAACGCAAACGGGCGTGTGGCCATGGGACTACACGGCTACAGGATAGGCATAGGAGAATACGGACGGACTGCATGGCTCAGGATGCCGCCTCCGTTTTTAGGATGGACTCCACGCAACCAGTGGGGCTTTCATCTGCGCAGAGTGGGAGGCAACCTGTTCTATCCGGGAGGACCGGCTGTGCCGGAACGATGGGACGGACGGATGAAACCCGGAGAACTGCAGTCAGGCGGTTACGGCTTCTACTACAAGGGGAACAAGCAACCCCAGCCACAGCAAGAACGGGACGTACTGCAGGACCTTCAGGCTGTAATCACTCCGATGACAAGCCGACCGAGAAGTGCGGAACCGGCAATTCCATACCGCGAACTGATAACGTCTCCGGTATATTTTTCCAATGAGAAATGGCAGGAATGCCTGTCATCGCACGGAATAATCATTGATCAGGAAGCCAAGACCATGACTGTACAGTCGGAACAAGAAACGGTGGACATGGTCTATGACCTATCGGATGAAGAGGCAGCCATACTGACCTCCAACTCGATAGAAGAGCATCCGGCAGAAAAACGCATCAGCCTGATAAACGATATCATCAGTCCGGACTTTGCCGACAAGGTAAGTATGGAAACGCTGAACAGCAACAGCCGTATTGCCATCGGACTGCATCCTGAAATACGTCAGGAAATAGAACAGCAAAACCAATTGCAGGAAAACACTTTCCTGCAGGAACAGCAGGTACAGGAACAACGGATGACAACAGGCATACAGGCAGCAGCTACTGTGGACGGACGTGACCTCACACCCATCAACGAAAAGATGGGCTGGTACAGGGAAGAAAGAAACGGACGTGAGGTCGAAGTGGGTGAAATAGCCGTACATCCTGCTGAATCCGAGGGAAAGTACCGGATGAGTGCCGTAATTAACGGACAGGTTGTGAGCCATGAGATAAGTCAGAAGGAATATGACAAGTTTCTTGCAGTTGATGACTATCACAGGATGAAACTGTTCTCGAAAGTGTTTGACGAAGTGGACATGAAAATGCGTCCGGAAGCCCGACAGGGGCTGGGCGTAAAGATACTTGCCGCACTGACTGCAGGTACGGTGGTAGCCTCGGAAGTGGCACACAACCTGCGGTGCCATCATGCCCCTGAGGTGTACAGCGAGCATTACTGCGGACCGAGACCCTATTACAAACCGGGAGTTGACACTCCAAGGGATGTGGCAATACGCTACTTCGAAGCAGAAATGAACCAGGAAATAACAGATATGAGATTAGGAAGGTAAATATGAGAGACGGAGACCTTACATACGACGACTATCTGCGCAGACTGAACATTCAGGATGTGCTGATTGATGCGGGTTACCGCCTGAACAGGCGGGACGGCCTGCGCTATCCTTCGTATGTCCGCACGGACAGCGACGGACGACGTATCCGTGGCGACAAGTTCATAGTGACAGCCAACGGACAATGCTGTTTCCAGCCACCGCAACAGAAACTTTACAATATAATATCGTTCATCAAGGAGCATCCGCAGCTTTTTGCCGAATACAAAACCGGAGTCTCACCTGACAGACTGGTGAACCTTGTATGCTGCCGTCTGCTCAACCACCCCATAGAGGAGCGCAGTGCCCGCATCCTACAGCCCAAACGGGATATCAGGCCTTTTGACATTGAACATTACGAGTTGCATAAATTCAACCCACAGGATCGGGAAACACAGAAAAGATTTTATCCTTATTTCAAGAGCAGAGGTATAGACCTGTACACCCAATATGCTTTTCACAGGAATTTCTGTCTGGCAACCAGACATCTGGAAGACGGGAGATCCTATACAAACTTGTCGTTTCCGCTGATTCTGCCAAAAGAGCCGGACAAGACTGTGGGATTTGAGGAAAGGGGTCGTCCGCGACCAGACGGAAGCGGAAGCTACAAAGGAAAGGCAGAAGGAAGCAATTCGAATGAAGGTGTCTGGGCCGCCAGTCCTGCACAGACCAAGCCGGCTGACGCAAAAGATATCTACTGGTTTGAAAGCGCATACGACGCAATGGCCTATTACCAGCTGCACCAGAAAACAAACAGGGATTTGAGAAAGGCCGTGTTTGTATCTACCGGAGGTTCACCGAGCCGCCAGCAGTTCAGAGGAATGCTTGAAGCAGCGCCACAGGCTTCACACCACCTTTGCTTTGACCGTGACCGTGCGGGAAAAATCTATGCAATAACCTTTGCCCTCACCCATGCCGGAATGGAATTTACCAGCTTCACCCCGGAAGCGGACCTGCTTGTCATTCAGGAAAACGGAAAAGGAAACCTACGCCATGAAATAAAGCTGGAACCCTTTGACTTTGACAAGATAATCCAACCATTTGGGAAACAGGGAGAAGAGCCGGTAAATACAAACGAAGCGGCAAGAAGGCCGGATTCCTTGGACCCTAACACCACATCCCGTATCATCTATGAGCCGGCAGCTGACGGCTACAAGGACTGGAACGACCAGCTACTAGACCAAGGGAGGCCAATAGAAGAAAAGAGGAACGAACTTCAGGAGATAAGCGGAAAAGCCACTCTGAACCGTGCTTTGGCAGCTTTGCCGGAAGTCAATCCGGAACATATCCGTACCGGGACGTATGACGAAGCGGACTATAAGGCTGTACGACAGAGAATTGAGCGTGCGGACAAAATAATATTCTCCTTTGAAACCCAAGATCAGGGAATGCCTGAAAAAGGTTTCCAGGAGATGTACAAAATCCGGGAAGAACTATCCCGCCTGGAAAAAGAGATATCCGATTCCTTACCAGAGATAAAAGAAGAGAACCAACCACGGTTTCACCGATAAACAGAGTCTGCCTATGCAAATGACACATTACAATATCATCAACTTCCGACCGCATCCGGCACAGTTTGTCATCAATGAACTGCCGCTGATGTCGGTCTGTATTGCTGGACTGATATACGGAGGCATGGAAAATATGCCTCTCAGCAGCATGGCGACCATAATATCTGCATTAACACTTCTTGTATTGCTGTACCGCTACATCTACCTGCGCAGAATACGCTACGACATCACTGCCGAACAGCTTGTATGCGAGCGCGGTATTCTGTTAAGAAAAGTGGATTATATGGAACTGTACCGCATCGTGGATTTTCAGGAGAAACAGAGTATCCTACAACAGATATGCGGACTGAAAACAGTAAGCATCCTCTCGATGGACCGGAACACGCCCCGGCTTGATCTGCTGGGGATGAAACGCAGTGACAGAATCGTGACTCTGATACGCGAACGCGTGGAATACAACAAACGAAAAAAGGGAATATATGAGATTACCAATCATTAGCATACTGCTGGCACTTGCCATTATAGTTCCACAGGCGCTCCGTGCACAGGTAGCAGCTTCGAATCCTCTGGAATGGATGGCGCTGGCCGAGGGCAATGACCTGATAAACGGACAGATAGAAAAGCAGATTAAGGGACAGACACAGACTGCACTGTTACAAAATACCATTGCAGCAGAGTTCAACCGCATCCACCAGTGGGAGAAACAGTACAACAGCTATCTGAAGACCGTAAACGGCTATGCATCGTCGCTGAAAGCCTGTACCCATCTGTACAACGACGGAGTGAGGATTTTTCTTACACTGGGAAAACTTGGCAAGGCCGTGCGTGACAATCCACAGGGTATCGCAGCCGGAATGAGCATGAACAACCTGTATATAGAGACGGCCACCGAACTGGTGTCTGTCTTTACGCTGCTGAACGATGCCGTAGCCAAGGGAGGAACAGAGAACATGCTGACGGGCGCAGAACGCAGCAAGACACTGTGGGCACTGAATGACAAGCTGTCGGCTTTCAGCCGCAAACTGCATCTGCTCTATCTGAGTGTGCGCTATTATACACTGAATGACGTATGGAACAACGTGACAGCCGGGATGATAGAACGAAATAACGGAGAAGTGGCCAGAACAGCCATGTCGCGCTGGCGGAGGGCTGCAGCCATGACACGATAAAACAAGGCAAAATGAACAGGATAATATTAATAATGACACTTCTGCTGTGTACGGGGCTTTCAAAAGTCCGGGCACAGAACGACCCGGTACTTGCAGGTATGATCCTGCTGTACACGGAGAAAGCGGAAAAGGAACTGAAGAACCAGGAGAAGGTAATGCTGATGCAGACAACTGGTCATATCTGGACCAAGGAAGAGGTGGAAGCAACTACCGACCTGCAACGGGAATTCAACAATTATCTGGACTCGTTCCGCTCGATAGTCAGCTATGCGGCGCAGACATACGGATTCTACCACGAAGTATCCAAACTGACGGACAATATGGGTGACTTCAGCCGGCAGCTGGCACGGAATTCTCCGAACGCCGTAGCAGTAGCCCTCTCCGCCAGGCGAAATGCCATATACAGGGAACTGATACTGAATAGCGTGGAAATTGTGAATGACATACGGTCCGTCTGTATATCTGACAACAAGATGACCGAAAAGGAACGGATGGAAATCGTATTCGGCATCCGTCCCAAACTAAGGATAATGAACCAGAAACTGCAACGGCTGACCAAAGCCGTAAAGTACACCACGTTTGGTGACATCTGGCTGGAGATAGACGAAGGCGCACGGCCCGTGACAGACAAGCGGGACATTGTAGAAGCGGCCAAAAGGCGGTGGAAACAGGCAGGAAAGAATGTAAGACCTTAATATACGAAAAGATATGGGATTTTGGAGCAGTTTATTAAAATATGGCGGCAAGGCTGCCAAAGGTGTAGGAGCAGCAGCTGCCGAGACCGGAAAAACGGCCGGAAGTGCAATATTGCATCCTACGAGAACATTGCGCACGGCCGGTCATGCTATAAAGGCAGCTACGGTAACGGGTGCTGTGGGCTATGTAGGCTGGGAAAAACTGACATCGGACAAAAGCGTGGCAAGGATTGTGAGCGAAGCTGTAGTAGGCAAAAATGCTACGGATACCCTTGCCGGTACGACCGATGGAATGAAAGCCCTGAAGGAAAAAGCCGGAGCGGCAATGGATACAGTAACGGAAGCTGTATCCGGGCTGGACGGGAAACTGGACGGAATATCAAACTTCCTGAAAGAAACGACAAGCGGAGGACTTGGAACGATGATAGGAAACTTTTTCGGCAATCTGGGGCGTGGAAACGTATCAGGCCTGAGCATCGCAGGACTGGTAGCGGCCGCATTCCTCGTATTCGGCCGTTTCGGATGGCTCGGCAAAATCGCCGGTGCACTGCTGGGAATGATGCTTATCGGCAACAATTCGGGTATTGCCCGTACACCCACACAGGAAAATGCCGTAAGGACACAACCACAAGCCGCCCCGGAAGAAGAGCAAGTGCGACCGGGAGGCATGAGAAGATAGAACTTAAAAACAATACAATATATGAAATATACAGAAGAAATGATCCTGCACTCGAAAAGCGGCTACTGTATGCCGTTTGAGGAAGTACGTGGAAAAGATGTGGAAATGTCGCTGGGATATGGCGAACAGGTACATCCGACAACTGGAGAAAAGTTCTTTCATCACGGCATTGACTTCAACGTGCACTGCCGGATGCTGTCAGCCCTTGCGGACGGTATCGTGTCGGGCGTGTCAAACAATCCGGTGCACGGTATCTGTCAGACTATCCGATATGACTGCTACGAAGTGACCTACGGGCATCTGTCGAACGTATTTGCACAGTTCGGACAGCGTGTAAAAGCCGGACAGACAGTGGCACTTAGCGGTGACCTGCTGCATCTGGAAACCCGCTTCAAAGGAGAAGAACTGAATCCGCTTGAATTTCTGACCATGCTGTACGGAAATATCCGGGCAGCCAGACAGACAACCGGCAGCGCAGCAGACTTTGACGAAGAAGGAATGACCGTAGTAACTGACTACGATAATGACAGAGAGGAAATAGAAAAACTGATGCTCCGTTTCCTTCCACTTTATATGGACGACCTGAGATCCGGTGCTTATACGCTTCCGGAACATACGGAACAGAACCTGCGTCATCTGTTCACCATGGGAGCCGTAAAGGAGTACTTCTATGAAAGAATGCCCAGTATGGCCAATCCGCTGGGACTCGGACACAGGGCCCTGCCACTTGCCGGAAAGGTACAGAACCTGCTTATCAGGGATTTTCTGAACTACCTGGCACTCAGACACGAAATATTCCTGAATACGACTGATGAGGAATTAAAAAAAAACTCCATAGCGAAGCAATAGCCAGCGGAGGTGTGATCGATCCGCTGGCGGGACTGGATATAGACATCCAGAGCTTCGACATTCCGAGGATAGTTTCTGTATATCCTGACCGGTTCGGCATCCGCTGGTGGACAAAGGCATGGTTCAACAACCATGATGAAGGAGAAGCATCGGTGGAAATTGAACGTGACCAGGCAGTACGCTTCCTGCAGGACAACATAGAGAAGGACAAATGGCTGGAAGAATATTTTCCAAGACAGATGGAAGTATATCACCACGCCATCGAGCAGACCAAGGAGCAGTTGCTCAAACAGATTAACATGGTATAGCGAAACAATAACAAGATATGGACGGAATCAATAGCAGACGGTTTGCGGAAATGGAGGCTCTTGCAAGCAGTTATTTCCGCTGTTACCTGGTACCGGTAATGAATGAAACGCAGGCTTATCTTAACCGTAAGCAGGTGGAGGAAATGAAGGAATACTCTACCTCGGTCAGCGGTATTCTCGGTATGATGGCAACTGCAGGACAACCTTTAGGAGATCCATACCAGACACTCAAACTGACCGGAGAATGGAACTCAAAGACTACGGAAGAGTATATCGGAATGTGTAAGGAACGCATTCTGGCCTCGGATGACATCCAGCGTGACCTGGCTTGTATGGCCGGTCGGTGGCGTGAAACCGTAGTGGCGGAAATCGGACGTAAGCGTTACGATGCCCTTTCTGAGAAACTGGGATGTGATCTGGCGTATGCCTATCTGGACTACCGGATGGACCAACTGATGGTGGACAAGCTGGTGAACGACCGGATACCCAAGTCATCGGCCGAATACATTATCCGAAAGGCCGGACAATCGAGTCTGCTGGGACTGGCCCAGACACTGGGACGTTCGCCGCTGGCCGAAGAGATAGAATCACGCAGTGAGGCTGCCTATCATCCAAGTACGCTGGAAAAGGGTGCCGGAAATGTACTGGGCGCTTCGGCTGACGCCATTATGCTGGGAGGTGCCGGCTCGTGGGCCTCTCTTGCCAGATTCGTGGGTATGGATGTGGCACTGACTGCTGCCGCCGACAGCCTTATGCCTGATACTCCCCGGGAAAAATCCGTAGAGGAATGTATCAGCAAAGGCGTATTCGGGAAGGAGAACAATGTGTTCGACATTTTCCGTAAGGAAGCGACCATGATTCCAGCCAAGGAAAATACACTGATTGCCCAAGTCAACGGACAGCTGAGAAACAAAATACCTGTCATCAATTTTGGTTTTATGGATTGGAGCAAAAAAGAAAATGAAAAACCGGTATGGATGAAGAACTACAGTATGCCGGGAAAAGAACGTAAAGATCAGTACAAAGACGTCCCCCTTGTGGTAGCCCCGGGATATGAGGATGCCTACCTGAAAGAACAGGAAATGCTGAAGGAAAAAGCTGAAGCTGAAAGGGAACAGACAAAGAATAATACTGAAACACAGACCGACGGATATACCGGACAAAATGCGGAGGATGTCGAAACAGCTATCGAAACCCGGGAAAAGACGGAAAGCCAAGCTGAACAAACCAACATAAACGGATGGGACGGTCTTCTGCGCTCTTTCGGTCTTGACGGAATGGGAAAAGTAGCCGGTAATCTGGGCTATATCATTGCCATGCTGCCGGATATGCTGCTGGGACTATTTACCGGAAAAACGAAATCCCTCGGACTGAAAGACAACCTTCTGCCGATAGCCAGCATTGTAGCCGGACTGTTTGTCCGAAACCCGCTGCTGAAAATACTTCTCATGGGACTTGGCGGTGCCAATCTGCTGAACAAGGCCAGTAAGGAGGCCCTGTCAAACCAACAGAACGAGGATAACGGATATTCCCGTAAAGAAAGCGGAAACCTGCAATACAAGCGGTACGCGGACGAACCTTTGAATCCACGTATCGCAAATCCGGTATTGCAGGGCTGCACGCTAATTGCCACGATAGATCGTGTGCCCTGCACCATACAAATCAGTCCGACAGTAGCGGATGCCTACCGCAGCGGCGCAGTGCCTCTGAACACACTGGCCAACGCCATACTGGCCCAAAGTGACAGACTGCGTCAGATGGCTGCGGAAAATTACGACAGCAGCCAACAGGAATCAGCGGCCAGAAGCAGAGGTATCCAGTAAAACTAGCAGAAAATCAACAACACAAACACATCCAATATATGAAAGAAAAGTCGCAAATAGAGAAGAATGCCGCACAAAAGCAAGTAGAACTGCTTTCGTCGGCATTGAGCAGCGCTTCGGATGCCAACGGCCACTGGCTCAATGCAGCCGGTAAGCACTATCCGAGACTCTACCCGCAAGGAGTCTCGGCCAGTCCGTTCAACGCCTTGTTTATGGCCCTGCATTCGGACAGCAAAGGGTGCAAGACAAATCTGTTCACCCTGTACACCGATGCCAAGGCACGCGGCACATCAGTAAGGGAACATGAGCAGGGAGTCCCGTTCCTCTACTACAACTGGAACCGCTATGTGAACCGCAACAACCCGGAGGATATTATCACCCGAAGGGATTATCTCCTGCTGGAACCGGAAGTAAAGGAACAGTACAAAGGCATTCACAACCGTGAAATACGCACCCTGTTCAACATCGATCAGACGACATTTCCCTCTGTGGACGAAAGGGGCTACGACCTTGCTCTGAAGACCGACGGCGGCATCACGGAGAAAGGATATTCGGAGGCTGACGAACGCAAGCTGCACATCCGATTCAACGATTTCCTGCTGAAAATGCGCGAGTATCTTGTCCCTGTACGTTCGGACGGAAGCGGTATGCCCCACTATGAGACAGACCGTGACGCGGTGTATATGCCCCGACAGCGAGATTTCAAACATTACCATGACTATATACAGGAAGCCCTTCGTCAGATTGTGAGTGCCACCGGCCACCAGCAGCGACTTGCACGAGAAGGTATGGTGATGAAAAACGGGATGCCACCTTCGGAAGATGCATTGAAACAGGAAAGGCTGGTAGTAGAAATAGCATCCGGAATCAAGATGCTGGAACTTGGCCTGCCGGCACGACTGACGGAAGAAAGCATGAAGATGGCAGACTACTGGAACAGGGAACTCAAAGAAAACCCTATTCTGATAGACGCATTGGAAAGTGACGTGAACAACGCCCTTGAGGTGATTCACAAAGCGGAGAAAGGCGAAAGAATAGAATATGCCACTTTGCGTAACCGGCAAAAGACAACTGACCTGCGCGACCAGCTTCCAAAGCACTATTTTGTAGCGGATGAAATCAGCAGATATCCGAACAAGGAAGACAAGAACATCGTGCTTGTCATAGACCGTCAGGGCAAGAAGGCAGACGTGGTACTGCCTGCAGGCGCTTCTACGGAGGTGGACAATGAGGTTCCGGGCATGAACAAAGCACGTATCGAACGTGCCTTGCGACTGGAAGGTATAGAAAACGTACGTTTCTTCAATCCGGACGGTGCCTTGGGCTACCGACCCGATGATGCGTATTTCGCAGAAAAACAAGTGTCGCTGGCCCGTTTGAAAAACTGGACAATGGAAGTACTCTCTACGCTGGACGTTACTCCAGCCGTAAAACAAGCCAATGAAAAATGCTTTGACAAGATACAGATGGTACAGGATGACAAGAACCGCTGGGCCCTGTATCTGAAACCGGAGAATGAACCGGGATACAGCGTTTATCCGGACAAGGAGGATGTGAACCGTTTCTTCACCACGCTGAAACAGGCAATGGATGACATCGACAAGGTACGCATGGAGCTGGCACACAAGTATTATGCACTGGCAGAGATAAAACCAGACCTGAAGGTGGACCTGTTCAGTACTGACACCAGGGATATAGACCTGAACCGCATACAGAAGGTCTGCGTATTCAAGACGAAGAAAGACGGCATCCAGTGTGCGGCTACCATAGACGGCAACCGTATGCAACCGAGAAGCATGACTCCCCAGCAGTGGCAACGCATGTGGCTGGCAGAGGACAAGAATGAGTATAAACGCAACCTGGCTGCAACGCTGTTTGCAGACGTACTGCAACAGGGACAGACGCAGGAAGAACACGCCGGAGAAAAACAGGAAAAGGATGCCGAAAGACAACAGACAACTGAGACCGCAAAAGACAGTGCTGAAAAGACGATACAGAATGAAACGTCTGCACAGCGGGAATCCTGGGACAGGATAAAGGCAAAACATCCTGATGCCCTGCAATTGGTACGGAAGGGTGACTTTTACCGTATGTACAATGAAGATGCAGAAAAGGGTGCCAGCATACTGGGAATTATCGTAAAAAAGCTTTCGGGAGGAAGTGAACGGGGCTTTGCACAATCGGCAGAGTTTCCTTATCATAAACTGGACGAGTACCTGCCCAAACTGATCAGAGGCGGTGAACGTGTAGTCATCTGTGATGCTCCGGAACTGGAGAAAGCAAGAGGCAAAGCCGCGCAACAGTCTGAAGGCATGTCGGGTGGGAGGCAATCCGAAGGCACAACCAGAGATACAGGCCAAGTGCCCGGACAAGACGGGAGCAAAGAATCAGAGGAACAACGTACAACATTAAGAAGATAAGGATATGGCAGGTAAAAATAAAGAATATGCAGACAAGTATGCAGAGTATGCCATGGAGCAGATGCGCCGCTACGGCATACCGGCATCCGTGACACTTGCCCAAGGCATTCTGGAAAGCAGCAACGGACAGAGCCGTCTGGCACAGAACGAGAATAACCACTTCGGGATCAAGGCTACTCCCGACTGGATTGCGCAGGGTGGCCGATACGGACTTTACACAGATGACAAGCCGAACGAAAAATTCTGCAGCTATGACAATGTGGGCGAATCATTCGAACATCATTCCAGATTTTTGAAAGAGAACAGCCGCTATGCCGAGTGCTTCAATCTCCGTGCGGATGACTATAAGGGATGGACAGAAGGAATAGCAAAAGCCGGATATGCAACTGGAGGAAACTATGCAGCTACACTACAGAAAATCATCGAAAATAACGGTCTTGACAAATACGATCGTCAGGTCATGCAGGAAATGGCCGCGCAGGGAAAAAATTTCGGTATTGAGCAGAATCCTTTGCACGGAGAAGAAAAGGCAGGAACGGCAGAAAAGTATTCATTTCCGGTGGAACGCAAGGAATTCCTCTTTGTAACGTCGGCCTTCGGTATGCGCCAGGATCCGATGAACAAGGAGAAGCAGCAGATGCACAAGGGACTTGACATACGATGCAAGGGGGACACGGTGCTGGCTACGGAAAACGGAGGAAAGGTCGTGTCGGTGAACAATAATGTGAACTCTGGCGGAGGTAAGACGATAACAGTAGAATACAGTAGGCCGGACGGGAACAAGGTACAATGCACCTACATGCATCTGAGCGACATCGCCGTAAAAGCCGGTGACAGCGTAAATGCAGGACAACGGCTCGGAACCTCCGGAAACACGGGAACCAGAACAACCGGTGAGCATCTGCATTTCGGTGTGACAAACATATACAGCGACGGAACGAAACGTGAGGTGGATCCGGCGGCCTATCTAGCAGAGATCGCCCAAAAAGGAAATATAAAACAGCAGGTGATGTACAACGGAAGTGACCTTCTAGCCAAGTACAGGGATAACGAGAACATAAACATAGATAAGACCATGAATCCTGATGCTTGGATGAAGAAACTGCTTTCCTCGGAGGATAGCGGTGTCGGCATATCGGGATGCAATGACCCCATCGTAGAAATGGCGATGACCGCTTTCACATCACTGATGCTATTAGCTACGCAGATAGATGCGAAAAGCGAAGAAGAGCAGAATGCCGCAATCTCGGCTGCAATGGACAGGCACAGGCTTGACCTGACATCCCTGATGCCGGGCATGAGAACTTGTGAACTGAGCATTGAAGAAAACGGGAAGGCTATCCTGAAAGCAGATAACGGCGAACTGAAAATATCACGCGAGCTGACATCGGCCGAGTTGAGCCGACTGTCTGCCGTATTAAACAACAACGAGCTTTCAGAAGAAGCCAAACGGATGCGGGTGACCGGACTGCTGAATACCGTAATTCTTTCGGAAACCGCCTCCCGTAATTTCGAACAAGGCATGTCGCAACAGCAGACACAGACGGAAACCATGAAAAGATAGACATAACAAACACATAAAAGACATGACAAAACGCGTGGTGATAACAATAAGCAAATGTGTACTCGGACTATCCACACTGGCAATGCATATCCTGATATGCCACCGGCTGGTCGGCTGGAAAGGTACGGCAGTCGTCGTAACCGTACAGGTAGCCATCGCCGCATGGATGGTCTATATAAAAATCCGTGCACCCGATTAGACAGAATCATTTCAGCATTCAACATCAATATTCAGCACATACATGGTCTGTGGGCATGTAACACTAATAAACAAGACACTTTATGATCAAATGTAATGTAACGGTATGCGGCTTAATCAGCCGTGATGCCATCATCAGAAACGGAAAAGAAGGGAAACAGTTCGTCAGTATGACCGTACAGACCGCCATCCAAGGAAAGGACGGCCAGAGCGGGACAGTGGAAATCAGCGTCAGCATGGACGGTACACAGGAAGAAGCATCACGTCTGCGAAGCGGTATGCGTGTAAAGGTGACAGGCGTACTGATACCGAAACACAGGGGCGACAAGACTTACTTCAACCTGTCGGCAGAAAGTATCGTACCAGCCGGAGCAGGCGACACAGACAGCCTGCAGGGGGAACTCACATTCCGCGGCAAAGTTGGAAAAACTGTAGATGAACGAACGGACAAAAACGGCAAACCGTTCTTCAGTTTTTCAGCCTTTAGCGCAGAAAAGGTAAATGAAAATTTCGAATACCTGTGGGTAAGATTCTTTTGTTTCGACAAACAACGTGAATCCTGGTTGCAGCCTGCTACCAAAATAGAGGCAAAAGGTGAAATCGATTTCTCCTTGTATAACGGCAAAGTTGATATTACATGCCGTTGTCAGGAGATAAACCAATACGTTCCGGCATCTAACGACAACTGACGATATGGCAAGTTACAGGAAACGCAATGCGGACGGACCGAACAGCGAAGACAAGGCTCTTGACCTGTTCGCTGAGATGATGATAGAAAAGCTGGAGACCATCGGTAAGGACTGGAAAAAACCCTGGTTTACAGAGGGAGCACTCCAGTGGCCCCGTAATCTGGCCGGACGCGAATACAACGGCATGAATGCGTTGATGCGTGCGTCCAGAATGGTCGCATAGTAAATATCTCTGTGGCAAGAGATTAGAATAGGATACAATATGTTCTACTCCCAACTGAATAAGCCCCGAGCGAAAGCAAAAGGTGAAAACAGCATTTCAGTAAAACGGAATGTGTGGCTAACTGTCATGCGACACAGTTCCGTGAGGGGGAAAGACAGATATAAGGATGAAGCCTGCATTGGTTCAACGATAGTTCAGCGGCATAAGGCGTGGCGTGGGCGGAAAGGCAGTTATATCTACGCCCTCTCGTGGTACTCAATTCCAAAGCATTAGGAATATGGGCAAAAGGTATCAACCACGACGCACTTGCGATAAGCAAGAAAAGAACGAAAGTCGCATCCGACAATCTGTCGTGCCAATAGTTACTATGCGTGCTAACTGGAGATTGCCTAAATCGGGATGCCAAAAGGCTATGGGTAAAGACTCTGAATACCCGACATGGCAACGGAGCTTCCGTAGTAGTCTGAGCAAGGGAAAGCTTTGTACATGGCGAAGGGAAGCAGTTGGTAATTTTAATACAAACAACGGATAATGTGAGAGACATTATGAGAAATCCAAAGCAAGTATTAAACAATTTATGTGAACACAGCAAAGTTTCGGGCTACAGGTTCGAAAGGCTGTATCGAAATCTATTCAATGAACAGATGTTTTATGTTGCTTATCAACGTATTTACACTAAGCAAGGCAATATGACACCTGGCACTGACGGCAAGACCATTGACCAAATGAGCATTCAAAGAATAGAATCTCTTATAGCAAGTCTCAAAAACGAGACATATCAACCTAATCCGGCAAAGAGGGTATATATTCCCAAGAAGAACGGTAAAATGCGTCCGTTGGGCATACCCTCCTTTGAAGACAAACTTGTACAGGAGGTGGTAAGAATGATACTTGAAGCCATAT
This sequence comes from Bacteroides ndongoniae, assembly GCF_900108345.1. Taxonomy (GTDB): domain Bacteria; phylum Bacteroidota; class Bacteroidia; order Bacteroidales; family Bacteroidaceae; genus Bacteroides; species Bacteroides ndongoniae. The sequence continues at coordinate 1,470,776 of NZ_FNVV01000014.1, forward strand.
ATGAAGGGTATTTTGAATACACCTCACATGGGTTTAGACCTTTCAAAAGCTGCCACACCGCACTATCAAGCATTCAGAAAAGGTTTGTCGGAGCTAAATGGTTCATCGAGGGAGACATTAAAGGATTCTTCGACAACATAGACCATAGCGTACTGATAAGCATACTTGAAGAAAGAATAAACGATGTTCGCTTTATTCGCTTGATTAGAAAGTTCCTTAAAGCCGGATATGTAGAACACTGGCAGTTCAATCATACTTATTCGGGAACACCTCAAGGTGGAATCATCAGTCCAATACTGGCGAATATCTATCTTGACAAGTTTGATAAGTTCATGAACGAGTATGCCAAGAGGTTCGACAAGGGTAACAAGAGACGGGTAAATCCAGCCTACAACCGTATTTGCAACAAAAGAAACTCGCTGAAACGTAAACTGAACGCCGAAACTGACGTGGAGAAAAGGAAAATCCTTATCTCGCAAATCAGAAACATGCGTACAGAAATGCAACAACTCCCGTATGGGAATGACATGGATGAACAGTACAGACGACTAAAATACGTGAGATATGCTGACGACTTCCTTATAGGGGTTATCGGCAGTAAAGCTGACTGTGAAGCGATAAAGGCAGACCTCAAAAAGTACATGCAAGAACAACTAAAACTTGAGCTGTCTGAGGAAAAGACCTTAATCACAAACGCACAGGACAAGGCAAAATTTCTCGGATATGAAATTTATGTACAACGTTCCGAAAGCAAGGTAAAGAATAGCCTCGGTAGAACGAATCGAATGTTCAACGGAAATGTAAGGCTACATGTCCCTACTGAAATTGCAAGGGAGAAACTGCTCGCTATGAATGCTATGGCAATAAAACAAGTCAATGGCAAAGAAATATGGTGGGCTGAATCCAGAGGTTTCCTAACAAGCATGAAAGAGGAGGATATCATAGCCAGATACAACCTTGAAATAAGAGGGTTCTATAACTACTATTCGATAGCCAATAACATCTCAGCTGTCGGAGGTACTTTCGGAGGTATCATGAAACGCAGTTGCATTAAAACTCTTGCACACAAACATAACAGTACCATGCGTAAAGAATGGAAACGTTATCGTGAAGGACAGGACTTTGTTGTCCGATATATGGACAACAAGGGTCAAGAAAAGTGCAGGGTATTGTACAATGAGGGGTTCAGAAGAAAAACTGTCAATGATTTTGCAGAATGTGACCACATGCCGAATACATATTTTCTGCCGCAGGCATCGCTTGTAGAAAGGCTAAATAACTGTGTGTGCGAACTTTGCGGAAATAAAGCGCCACTGATAATGCACCATGTCAGAACACTCTGTAAACTGAAAGCAGATACGGAGTGGAATAGATTGATGCTGAAGAGAGGACGCAAGACATTGGCAGTATGCGAAAAATGCAATACACTGATTCAAAGCTATGTTTAACAGAAAATTGACATTACCAACGGAAAGCCGAATACATGGAGACATGTACGTTCGGTTTGGAGGCAGGTATGGGGAAACCTATCGCCGAAAGACGACAAGGCGTCCCATACCGAGCCTACTCATGTTTCACTGCGAAAAAGAGGGATACAATATACCGAGGTTCTGCACCTTTGATTGTGTACAGCGACTGAACAAGCCGGGCAAGGACGGTGAAGAATTGCCGCGGGTTTCGGTACAGAAAGGCGAGAAATCGTTTCCTGTCATGCTGACCACCTTCACCTGCATCCACAAGGAAACCAAGGAAAAGATCAAATATGATGAGTACAAGAGTCTGTCAAATGATGAGAAGGAACAGTATAACGTGTACCCCAAAATGCAGGTTTTCCGCGTGTTTAACGTCGCTCAGACAAATCTGAAAGAAGCTCGTCCAGAACTGTGGGAAAAGCTGGAACAGGAAAACGGACGCCCATTTGTTCATGAAGGCGAAATGTTCAGCTTTGAACCGGCTGACAGAATGATACGTGACAACCTGTGGATCTGCCCCATCAATGTGAGACATCAGGATGATGCTTACTATTCAATAAGCAAGAACGAAATCACCGTTCCGGAGAAAGTGCAGTTCAAGAGCGGAGAATCATTTTATGGAACCCTGTTCCATGAAATGGGACATTCGACAGGCGCAGAAGGCGTACTAGACCGTTTTAAGCCGACCGCATTCGGTTCAAAGGAGTACAGCGACGAGGAGCTTGTGGCTGAGTTATGCGGAGCACTGACAGCCCAACGATACGGCATTACAAAGCATATCAAGGAAGACAGCTGTCCGTACCTGAAATCGTGGCTGGATAACCTGAAGGAGTCCCCCCAGTACATTAAGACTGTGCTAATGGATGTAAAGAAAGCATCATCCATGATTACGCAGAAAATAGACCAGATTGCCAGAGATATAGAAATAGAAAAGGCGGAAAAGCAGGAACAGACAGAAGCACCAAAAGAAAAGATGTATTACGCATCTGTAGCCTATCTGCAAATGGCGGATGATACCAAGCAATTGGAAGAACTGAAGGACAAGGGGGACTATAACGGTCTGCTAACCCTTGCAAAAGAATATTATGACGGTAACGGCATGGATGAACAGTACACTTACTCATCACCATTACAGAATCGTGGAGATGACCTGCTGATTGAAGACCAGAACTTCGCCGTGGTGTATAACGGAAGCGTAGGTGGAACCTATGACATTATGCTGAAATATACGGAAGAAGAAGTACGTGACCATATCCGCAGATATGGAATAGGCAGAGCCAGCAATGACGTAAAGGAGGTGGCAAAAGCTATGGTAGCAGAACAATTTGCGGAAATATCACAAAAGAATATTCCGGCCTTTGAGATGCCCAATGGCGAAGTGCTGTATATCAACTATAACAGGGAAAAAGACACATTGGACGTAGGCTCTGCAACCAATTCGGGACTGGCAGTGCAGCACAGCTTCGAGTATAACCATGATAAGGCGCTGGATGACAACCTGACGGAAGTGAATGAAAAGCTGGAAAGTATGGAAGAATACCAAGAAGAGGAAGAAATGGAACGAAGCGGATTCAGAAGGTAAAACAGAGGGGCGAAACAGAGGGACGGGAGTGCCTTCCCGTCCTCTCTGTCTTTCACCCCTGCTCCTGTTCAAAATATTTCCGATAATCCATTTCGTCGATTGTGAGTTCTCTCATTTCCCAATCATATTCCACATCCGGCATACCGGAATATGGGAAGTAAACCGTATAGCCTACCTGCCCATAAGAGCAGAACAATGGAGTCACACAGATTTCACGACCGAAGTAACTCTGTTGCCTACAGTACTTACGCCAATCAAAACGTCCAGCAATAATGTTTTTGCAAAGCCTACTAAGATATTTGTCTTCCTTTGTCATCACGTACTTCTTTTTTGGAACGAGCAGCAAATCGTCGGGACTTTCCGAAAGCCAATAGCAATCGTGGTCGATATATACGCACCGGGATCTGCCATTATCGGGCTTGTCAAAAGCAAGCACCTCATAAGGCCCGTACACAAGACCGGCATCGTTTGTAAAGATGACCCTATCACCGACTTTCATTTTACTGTCCGTTTTCATTACCTTTGAAAGCCTGTCATAAAACACCTTACCGTCTGCCTCACGCTCGGCCTTCCAACGTAAGAATGTTTCCTTGTAACTCCTGCCTGAATTTATCGGGGACAGTTCCGTCGGATAAACCTCCGCTTCAGAACCTGATGCTGAAATAAGAATTATACTATCGTCCTCTATAACTTCCGGCACAGAAACTACTTGATACACACCGTCAGAGAGTCCATTGTCAGGGTCGTGCCAAAACAAGACATTTCCTTCCTTGATAAAATCATATTTTCCCATAATCAAATATTTATTAAGTTTATTTATTTCCCTTATCTTGAGCCTTTAGACTCGCCGAAAGGTTGATTTTTACGTGCGAACATCACGGCGGAAAGAAGGATGAAAAACAAGGAACAGAGGATGAAATTTTATGAAAAACCGTAATCTGTGATTCCGGAAAGTTTCGGAAAAATTTGACGATGTAGCGACAGCGGTACTTGGGCAGCCATCCGTCCACCGTACATTTGCTGAGTAAAAAACAAAATGACGCGAGTTTATTGCAAAATACGGAGATTCTCCTAAAGATGTAGAAAAGGAAGAAGAGTATGAAAAAGATAAAAAGGGGAAGCAACTATAAAAGTGTACTTGCTCTAATTAAGACGCAGCCTGCCGGTAATGAATACCAGCAAGCCACCTACATGACATAAAATCAGAAATGATAATCAATAACACCACCTATATAAAGCAATGTACCAGGCTCAAGACCACAAACTTCACGCAAGAACTCGTAGGATTGCTCTGCATAAGACTGCACGCCATTCTCATCCATGTAAAACCAATAGCCAGTATCCAAAGGATTTTTAAGGAATTTCTCAAGCTGATAGACCGGGCCAATCCACTCTTGTACTTTCTCAGGTATTACGTCTTCTGCCTTTAAGCGAACTGCTTTGGCAAAGTTTTGTTTCCATTCATCTGCACCCCCCAAGTATCGTATGGTATCTTTGGACACAAACTCAAACATCCCTTTTGGCAATACTCCATTCACCAAATTTTCAATATGTAACTGACGTTCCTCCTCATCAATTTCTCCGCAATAGTCAAAAAAACTACCTGCCCCCTGCATAAGAGTATCCTCATTCAAATAACAGTCCTTTTCTACACGTTTCTGGGTAATTTGAAAAATCTTACTGTGCATAATACAAAAAAAATAAATTGTTAAACTTCATTTTTTCCCTTCCTGTAGAAGCTTTCCCGGCTTCCTTGCAGAAGGAAATTTTATATGCAACCGACAGCATTCAATGGATGGTAAAGGCAAGTAAATGGCAGACGAATTTAACGGAATACCCCAATCTGTGATTTGTGGAAGGCTGCCGACAAATTCAGAAGCAAATTAGCAGAGCGGTACTTGATGTCCGTCCCGATGCTGTAAATTTGCATCATAAAATTCAGTAGCAAGGATAGGCCGGCGACTGCGTAAAAGCATGAGCTGAATACTTATAAGCGGTAAATAAAAGAGGGAAAAAGAAAATCCGTACAGGCCAGTAATAAAAAGGGTATAAAAGCTATGTTGCCAAGAACAAAAAGCAGAGTCATGTTAGTGTCCATAACCCTGCTTCACCAATTTCTATTCTATCACTACAAATTCATCAATGTTGCAAAACGCATTCTCATTGGCATTCTCCCATTCATCAGTTAATTTTTCAATATCTTCATCAGAAGTGACTGGCTGACCGAATATCTCTTCCAACCATTTGAACATACTTGGCTTATCTTCAAAATATTCGCACTGGTACTCTTCTTCTGGAGTACAAATATCGGCACGAAATTTATCCGTAAAATACTTGCCATCCTTATCATTTGTCTGAAATACTCCCATACCTGGCTCTTCGCTCAGATAATAATAACTCAATGAAGGGAACTTTTGCTGTATCAGGTCAAAGACTTCATTACAAGGCCCCCATGCTGTTTCTGTCGAAAATTTCAAAGTGTCTCGCTCCATTTCAAGACTGCTCCAATCTCCTCTGCAATAGACTTTATTCCAATCAGCTCCAAGAGCATTTACCAGACATCCTAACCACGCTGTCCCGAATCCGTTTTCAACGGCTGGTGTTTCCATTTTTTCGAGTTCAGACATGATACCATAAAGTTTCTTAACCTCATTCTTGTCACCTTCAATGACATACGAACTGCTGCACCAATTTGGCATAATTCCAAGTTTTTTAATTGTTAAACATCTTATTTTCCCTTTACTTGAAGCTTTTCGCTCCATTTCATTGTCGGGAATGAATTTTCATGCCGAAAACAAAAGCGTGAAAGGATGGTAAGCCAAGTAAGCAGTAATGATTTTGTTGGAATACCCAAATCTTTGATTTGTGGAAGGCTGCCGGTAAAATCAGATAACTGATAGTGAAAACGGTACTTGGAATCCTTCCGTACGCTTTACCTTTGCATGGTAAAATCAAGACGGCAAGGATAAATGGTGAGACAAGGGTATATGCTACCAAAATAAAAAGACTATTTTTTAGAAAAGGCAGGACACGATGGTATATAAAAGTATCTTATCCCCATAAGATTACAAAAAAGTGGAACAGGATAATGTCATTCCTGTTCCACTCACAATATATTCAAATTTTCCTGAACTCATAAATGTGGCAAAAAGCCGAACTGCCAGTATCATACCATCGTTTATTTTGTTTTTCAACATCATCAGCAGAAGTGACGATAGTACCAAGTATATCTCCAAGCCATTTATACAGACTTTGTTCATCTAAAAAATGCCTATGCTTAAATTCTTTTTCCGGAGTATAAACATCGACACAATACTTATCCTTGAAATATTTTCCCTCCTTATCATTGGTAAGGTATTCAACCATTCCCGGTTCTTCACTCTGAAAATAATATCTGATAGAAGGATATTTTCTGCAAACAAGGTCAAAGACCTGATTACAAGGTCCCCATGCCGTTTCTGTCGTAAACCTCAATGTATTTCCTCTTTTGCTGACTGCATTCCATTCCCCACGGCAAGACACTTTTTTCCAGTCTTCTCCCAATGCATCAACAAGACAGCCAAGCCAAGTTATTCCGAAACCGTTTTCAATGGATGCTTTTTTTCTCTGTTCCAGCTTTTTCATTATTCCATAAAGTTCTTTCACTTCATCTGCGCTGCCTATCAAGACATAACTGCTACTGCACCAATTTGGCATAATTCCAAGTTTTTAATTGTTAAACATCTTTTTCCCTCTTTTTTGAAGCTCTTAGCTTGCATTGTCGGGAATGAATTTTATATGCTTAGAATATCAGCGATAAGGGATGTTCAGACATGTAAATGAAGGAATATTTTTATAGAATACCCTAATCTACGATTTGTGGAAGACTTCTGAAAAAATATGACGTAAATTAGCAAAGCGGTACATGTGGTACAGCCTGAGATGTATCTTTGCATAATAAAATCTGGCCGACAATAACGCCAAGAGAGCAAAATAAACAGCAAGATAATTAGTACGAAGTCTAAAACAGGAAATTAAATATTCAGAGTAAAATAGGATTTATCTCAGAGAAATAAGGAGGAAGAATATAATACCAGTTTAATAAAATAAGGCTCAATGCTTTTATATGGTTGAATGATGAAAATATGCTAAAATCAATATAAACCAATCCATGTAAAAAAACATTAGACAAAAAAGGACACCAATCAACAATGAGCTTCTGATCTTCTGAAATAGTCTTCAAGATGAAGCTAAAACCGACATCTGCAATACATGACCAATGTCACAAATATAATCGTAAATAAAATAAACGACTGAAAAAGTTCCTTTCAATAGATCTATATTCTCAAACACCCAGTGGGGTATATTGTATTTGGTTCATACAGTCATCCTCAAAAGTTTAATCCGTACTTTCCAATGTAGCAACACGATAAAAAAAAGAGAAACACAAATATCATATATAGGATGGATAAAAGACCCCATTTCAACTTTTCAGGTTCATTCTCAACTTCCTTTTTAATACGCTCAAAAGCTCCATTTTTACACATTGAACGGTTACGAAGCCGTTCAATAGTAAACATTCCCAATAAATAAAGAGCAAAATACAATGGCTCATATTTTATTGATAATACATTATCTACCCATTTGTCTATAAGTATTAGTATTCCAAAATACAAAAGCACATCAAAAGATGCTACAAACAACATTGCAGCATAATCTTCTCCGAGTGTTTTACCCAACCCCCATCGTCGAAATTTATAAAACTTAATATAGATATATTTCCAAACATTCATATAAATTAATATCTTTTATAACCTTGTCGGAATACTGCATTGCTGGTAGGAGCTGATGACACTCTCCTGGGTAAATATGTAGGCATAACAGGAGGTTTAACATAGGTTTTATCCCGCAAATGAACATGAGGGTTATTGGCATAAGGTGATACACACTTAGTATACCTTGGATCAAATGCTCCAGCCAAATCTAAAAACATATAAATTCCGCTAATAGCCCATCCAACCGGACCACCCCATGTAGCTATAATTCCTACGGCTATATCAGCTCCAGCTTTAATTACCCCTTGACCATCTCCCGCCTGAAAAGATTTAATACCTTGATATATAGAAATACCGCAACCTATCCAAAACAGTTTGCTTCCAATATTAGCATATTTTTCTGATTCAGCAATAATATTTTTTCTTGCACCGGTATATTGATTTCCAAAGAAATTCTTTTTCCCTTCAACTTTTTCCATATACCATACACCGTTTTTCCCTTTCCATTTCCCCACACCATTATTCCACTTAGCTTCAATGTAAAGGTCGTATTGTTTATAACCGGCATAAAATCCAACACCACTACTAACTTTACCTGCGACATTTAAAGAATTGTCAAAGAAAGAAGAATTATTTTCTGTAGGAATTCCATTCTCCCTCAACAGCATCGAGTTCGAAAGCAACTGTTTCATTGCTTCTTGGGCAAATAAATCCAATTCAACCTTTGTTTGCGGGTTTGTTTTGAGAGACATATTTATCGTTTTACACAAATATTGTTCTGGCGTTTCTGCATAGCTTGAACTATCAGCAGCCATACGCCATGCCGATGCCAATTGTGAATTAAGATAAGATACTAACCCTAAATTCTCGATATTATCCATAAAGCCATTGTATAAAAAGACAGCAAGCAATAATCCCTTCTCAAAAAAGGACATATTGCTTGCTGGTAAAAGAATAATTTACTCTTGCTTGTACTCACTTTCCCAAACAGCTTCTTCCGGACCGTCACCTTTGTGACCGGCAAGCTGAATGACGAAACTCTTAGCAGGGAAGAACGGTGTAATATGTATATCCAACAAGATACGGTCTTTCTGGTTCGGATCCTGTTCAATCTTCACCACCTTAAAGCGTTCGATAAGTTTGTTGGGCCCCATTACACTATCCAGGAACTTTACAATCTGAGAGCGTAAATCCGCTTCTGTACGAGTGTTCCAGTTTTCAAATGCACGACGGTTGAGGAAGTCAAACAATACTTTCGTAATATAGTCGAACACACGTACAACAGAATAAGTCTGCAAACCGAGGTTATCTCCATTGAACAAAGTTTTGGCAGAGAAAGCCATTACTTTGCTATATTCATTAACCATCGGAACAAGTCCCATCCGTTCAAGTTCAGAGATTTCACTACGCTTCAAGTCAAAACGAACACTTTCAACTTCATTGAGTCCTCCAAATTTCTTTCCGGCAACAACCTGAGACATCAATGTCCCATAGATTTTACCGGCGAGTGCTGTTGATGGCGGAACATAAAGATTCTCTTCTTCTCCTACGGAATCCTCCTTTGCACGGCCAAGCAGCCAGTTACATGTCATCACTGTATTTGACTTGAAAGCATCACCACTTGTGTGATCTGCATTAAAGAATATATCAATTACATCATCAGGAGACTCCAAGTCTTGGAAGTCTGTAATAAGGAATGCCTTGTTGTCATAAGCCATCTTAGACCATTTGTCCAAAATAGCATTAGAGCCCAAATAACCAGGCACAACAAGCAAAGAATAATTACGGCGTAAATCCAGGCGGTCAAAATTTTGTTTCAATTCTTTGTTGATATAGTCAGCAAAAACAGTATTATCCAAATCACGCAACTGTTCCATACTGGCATTAACAATTGTAACATTCTTGACCTTGTCATTTTCCGTATTTTTATAGAAATATGCAACGGAACGGTAAGCTACTTCCAAATCATGGGTACGAGCCAATGCGGCTTTCAAATTCTTATTCAACAATTCTTCGGCCTGAAGAGCAGTTTCCTTAGCCTTATCACGCATTTGCTCTGTGGTGGTATTGTTGCGGAGCAAATCTACCCATACACCTAAACGTCTGACGAGAGCTTTACGCTCAGCATCCCACTGTGCATCAGTCAAGAAAATATTTCGACGAGCCTTTCTGTTAGGGTTCATGTTTGAATACCCGTCAATAATATTTTCCAAGAATGAAAAGCCACCGAATTCTTTCAGGCGATCTATTGCGGAGGCAGAAGCGGCCTTACCTTGAGAGGTTGTTTGAACAGAAGTAGCCGTTACAGCCTGTTGTAGTTTTTGTTCATTTTCAGGTTTCATAAATCTCAATTTTAAATTTTAGACTTAGATTGAGCTTCATTAATCTCTTGCATAGAGATTTCCAGGACTTCAGCCAAAGCTTCCCTTAAAGCAGGATTTTCTATCACTTTCTGGAGAGCCTTATTAGAAGAAAGCTGTCGGGCAATCTTGATACTTTGTTCACGTTCGATATCCAGCTCGCTCAAAAACTCGCTGTTCTCCTTAATTTTGCCCGCTCCAAAGTCTCCAAGGCCTTTGAAAGTCATAACCTCCTTTACTTCGTTGCCTTCTGCATCTACATGTTCCAGTTGCACGGTAGGCTCAAAACGCCCAAACACATCTTCTATGGTCTGCAAACCGTAAACACACTCAGGCTCAGAAGGAGCATCGTCTGTCAGTTTCTGGACAATTAAAGTTCGGTTGGAAGGGATCTCGGCTATAGACTCATTCGCATCGACCTTAACTTCATTGCCGCCAATTCCGTAATTGTACATTCCCATAAATTTTTTCTTTATATGTTAATAATCCGTTTTAATTCACTCTTAAGATGCATCGGGCGCAATATACGAATTTATTTTTGTTTCATCAAATTTATATAGAAGAATCTTATGGAAAAACTTAGGGTTTTTAATAAAAAACCGTATATTTGCGAAAACCAACAATAAACATAAAAGCTAAAAGACATGAGTTATCTGAAAATACCAATAGATTTGAAGGCAGCTGTAAGCGGGAAACTCGAAAGATGTTCTTATGAAGAATCCATTGCACAGCAGATAATGTTGCTGATTGTTTCACGTTATGGAGAGGTAATTGGTAAAGAAAGTTATGGCTCTGTAATATGGGAACTGGAATTCAGTCAATTGGTAAAAATCAGCGATTGGGAGAATAAAGTTCAGGAGTCTTTGTTACAAGCCATAACGACGTATGAACAGCGCTTGAAAGAGGTAACCGTAAATGTGGTTTTATCCGAGATTGACGATGAGAATAAAAAAGATACTCATGTACGCAGAAAAGCTCAAATAACAGTGAGAGGAAACATAAGTTCAACGGACCAACCGTTCTATTTCAGCACGCTTGTTTATATAAGTCCGTTATCACAATAATAAAATAGTAAAGACTATGCCAGACAAAAGACATATTGAAATAAAGGAAAGAATTCTGAGATTCGCTATGGAACTATGGGGTATCAATGACTCACGCAACATGGATCCCGTAGTCGATTTGTTATTGGATGTCTTCGCATACGAAACGGCCCGTCTGCATCAGGAAATAAAAGCGTCGGACTCCCGTTTGCTCCATCAGTTGTCACGTATACTTATAGACAACAAATGGGCCTTGCCTATTCCGGCCCACGCATTAATGTCTGTAACCCCCAATAATAATGAAACCTGCATACTAAATGCGGAAGACCACTTCTATACTGAGAAATTCATTTTCGGCAAAGAAAGTGTACAAGTATTCTTTACTCCTCTCTTCAATTATCCTCTGGTGAATGGCCGGCTCCGTTTCGTTGCCCACGGTGATACCATCAAAACCTTTTCTGAGAGGAGTACTGCTTCCAATGTATTCCTCAGCCGTAAAGATCAGATAGAATCATATGTTGTCTGGCTCGGTATCGATATAGACGAAGAACATTTGGCAGAAACACAGGAAATGACACTTTGCCTGATTCCTGACGACACGTCCTTTGTCCCCTTCTTGCAAATGGCCCAATTTTATGATTGCAACGGGAAAAAGATGCCATCCCAATCTGGTCTTACTGTGGAGGATCCGTTCAATAACGCTCACTATTTTGAGGAAATAAAAGACTTCTACAACGATTATTTTATTAAAATAAATCTAACAGGAGCAGACAAATCACTCAAAGCATTACCACAAATTATACCTCAGACCAATCAGGAGAATCAGGATATAGACATAAAGAACGGATACTTTTGGATAAAACTCCGTTTACCTGAAGTCTTCAATTCACAAGATTCCCTTGACTCACTGAACATATATCTGAACACATACCCTGTAGTAAACAGAAAGCTGGTTTATAAACAGCATAATTTTGCGACCAACGGGCGTTACATTCCTCTTCCATGTCCAAAAGGAGCCTATTTCCTTAATATCCGCTCCATTTGTGACAATACAGGAAAGGAGTACCCCAACCGATTGCAGCAGTATGACGAAAATCCGACAGGTGTTTTTGATTTGTACTTCGGAGACCTGGAACGCTTTGATTCGGACAGTGCCATTGATCTGATCAGCCAGATTCTACAAAGAATCAGAGAAGACGGAAATGCCTTTTCCGCATTAAATCCAGATTTGCTGACAGCGCAACTGAAAGAGCTGTTCACAAAACTTTCCGAGATTGAAAAGACTGTAGAAAACGTAAGCAGGGATGAAAAAAGGCAACGTATTTTCGCTCTGACGGTACCAGCCCCCAATGCTACGAGTGCGGAAGTAAAATTCTGGATCACTTCAGGACGACTGGCCAACGGACTTGATGAAAGGGCATTTATCCAACAGTTCAACATGGAAAAATATGATGCTACAAGTCTTGTTTTCAGAACTCCCGTTCAAGGCGGAATCGTGCATACAGAAGAATCCAATCTGGTACACAGCCTGAGATACGGACTTGTCAGCAGAGACAGAATCGTATCAAAGCAGGATATATATAACTATATTTACCACAAGATAGGAAACAATGTAGAGAATATACAGATTAAGGACGGTGTAGCCATTTCTCCGGAAAGGAAAAAAGGGTTTGTCCGCATAGTTCAAGTTGAAATAAAATTAAAACAAAATATAGGAGACTTCTTGGATCTGTCCGTTTTCGCTCATTTTCTTGAAAAGGATCTGACTGAAAAGTCCGTATGCAATTCATCTTATAAAATTGTATTCTTATGACAAACAACGACTACAGCCCCAGTCTGGTTTCTGCCATAAAATTAGCCCAATCAATGGCCCGGCAGGAACGACAAAGTACATACGGTGTTCCACATCTGGTGTTAGCCATGCTGACAGAAAGTACAGGCCTTAAGGAGATCCTGCAATCCATGCAAAAGGACGTTGCCTATCTGATGGACTGGTTTGACACGCGTAAAGAAATGTACACATCGTCGGAAAGCGACTCAGACGAAATATGCGCGGATGATGAACTGTCCAAAGTACTGGATGAAGCAGAACGCTCCAAAATAAAGCTGGGAAGTGACCACATAGACGCCCTCTGTGTATTTACAGCCATATCCAGAGAAGGTGTCATCTATTCGCACCAGCAAATAGAATTACTTGGAGTAAGTGAAGAGGATATTCTAAAATATTATGACGCCCTTGCACCGGCCTATTCCTTTCAAGGAGAAGAAAACCAGATATTGGCCTCGTTTCCATACGCTGAGAATCTGAAAACAGAAGCGACCATCAAAAACGGAAGTATAGTGGTAGGCAGAGACAAGGAAATCAGAACCATGCTTGAATGTCTGGAACGCTCAGAAAATAAAGCCATAATGATAATAGGCGATTCAGGTATAGGCAAAACATCCATAATCAATGCTTTTGTCAAAGAAATCTGTTATAATAAAGACGAAATGCTGCAACAAGTTTCTGTTGTAGGAATGGACACAGCCAAATTATTGGCCGGAACATCATCAGAAAATGAGATATCCCAAAAGACTGTGGCCCTGATACATAAACTGAAACAAATTGAGCAAGTAGTTCTTGTGATAGATGACCTTCATGTGTTACTGGAAAACGGGAATACAGGTAAATCAACTACTCTGATAAATATTCTCAATGCCCAGATTGGTGAAGGAGCCTGCAATCTCATATTTACCATTACAAAAGATGCATACCGCAAACACATAGAAAAGCAATCTATAGAAAGCAAACTGGTTATCATAAATGCGGAAGAGCTGGATTATTCCACTCTATTATGTGCCTTGCACCTGCACAAAAAGGAAATAGAAAGCCATTACGGTCTTGAAATTTCTGATGACTGCATTCCAAATGTAATACAATTATCACGCCGATATTTCAAGGAACGCAGTCTTCCATCTGCAGCAATTGATCTTTTGGACAGAACTTCTGCCGCAGTCCGTCTGTGCAACAAAAATGCAAGAAATACAATAGAAAATATCCGGGCAGAATTCGAACGCCTGCAGGAGAATGCAGAAGGTACAATTCAGAATTCCGATTTGCAATTACTTTACCGGATGATTTTCAACAAAATAGGTTCAGTTATAACATCGAAACTTTCAGATACCTACACATGGAATGATGAAGACAAATATGAGGTAAAACTCCAATGGATTAATAAAATCCTGACAGAGCTGGAAAATCTATCACTCCGCACCATAGGAACCGTAACCGCAGCGGAAATTGAAGCAATCGTGGCCGAATGTACCAATATTCCTATAGGAAAAATACAGGCAAGGGAGAAAGACCGACTTCTCGGTATAGAATCAAAGCTTAGGGAAAGAGTCAAAGGTCAGGACAAAGCGATTACTACCTTGTCTGATGCCATAATCGAATCACGAAGTGGATTGAGTGACCCCAAAAAGCCCATAGGCTCCTTCTTTTTCCTTGGACCTACCGGAACAGGTAAAACTGAGCTGACCAAATCATTGGCAGAACTGCTGTTTGACAATGAATCTGCCATGATCAGGTTTGATATGTCCGAATTCAAGGAAGAGCATTCAGCTGCCCTGCTTTATGGAGCACCTCCGGGATATGTCGGCTACGAAGAAGGTGGTCTGCTGGTGACACAAATCAGACAAAAGCCTTACTCTGTAGTCCTTTTTGATGAAATCGAAAAAGCACATTCCAGCGTATATGATGTATTTCTTCAAATGATGGATGAAGGTAAGATACATGACAAACTGGGTAGAGAAGGTGATTTTTCCAACTCGATAATCATTTTCACATCCAACATTGGAAGTCAATGGATTGTGGATCAGATACAGGCCGGCCATACCCCAACATCTGCAAAACTTATAGAGGTTATGGCCCAATACTTCAGGCCTGAATTTCTTGGGCGACTGACAGAGGTGGTACCATTTTCCCCTATAAATGAGAATGTGGCCAAAGAAATCTTCTTATTGCATTTTTCAAGATTGAAAAAGCAGTTACTTGAACAAAAGAACATCAATCTTGAGCTGACGGAAGAAGCACTTCAGTACCTCTCACAAAAAGGATTCTCACCAAAATACGGTGCACGCCCTATAGCAGGAGTAATAAGAACGTATATTAAAAAAACGGTATCAAGACTTATCGTTTCGGAACAGATCAAACCAGGTGACAATATTGTAGTCAATTTAAGAAATAACGAACTTGTATGGGAACTCCAATAGACAGGAAAGAAAAAATAAGCGAACTGAAACGCAGCAGTGCAAACAATTACATTGCCGAAGTCTTTTTTGAGGAATTGCAGTTCATCCTCAAAGAAGACCTGCTGGATTCTCTCATGATAATTTGTCACGGGATGAATCCGCGTGTCCACTCCAAAGACATTATGAGCGCTTCATTACGTTATTTCTCTACGTCAAATTCATACAAGGAATTTGTAGCCCTGCATCTAGCAAGGAACAGTATGTATCACCAGCTTCCGGAACTCCTGTTCCATCCTCTCGTCATAAGCACACCGGGAATGAGCAACAAGGAAATTGTGGATGCGATACGTGCCAACAAAAAAAAGGAGAAGGAGCTGATTTCTTTTTTTATTCCATTCGATACAGCCTTCTTCAAGGAACGTGTCAAAATCATCGACCGTGATTTGAATTTCTTTTCAAATCCAACAATGCGTGAAAATCTGAACCACCTTGTAGAAACGATGCTGGGCATACCATTGGATATCACCAGCCATCAAAAGTACAAATTGTTCCTTTTTCTTTGCCAATCGGATGGATACATGGAGAATCTCCCGGCCATTGAAAGGATGTTTTCTGTTGTTCTTGACCTTGAAGTCAGGCTCAGATATATACCGCATGTGATTTCCGTTTCACAATATTCGCCTATCAATGAAGGTATTCTGGGAGAAAATCTTGGATTGAACGGAGATGTAGAATGTGAAGGCGACGATATGGAAGCGACCATAGTCTTCGGACAGTCAGATAATTCAGATGACTACAACAGGCAATCACGTATCGACACTATTGTGACAGAGATATTGAGCTTCTTTATACTTTCATTCAGAGAAATACACATAAAACACCTGATACAGGGACGTACCGACTGTATTCTGGGAGAAAACCGTTTGGGATATGATATGAATCTATAAACAACAGATAAAAAAGTTAGAATATGGAAATGTTATTATCTTTTTTCTTGAAATACCTGTTAGCACCGCTGCTCGTAACGGTCATGCTGTTTTTCCTGAACGGCATGAAAAATCTGAAACGGAAGCTGAGTATGAAAAAAGCCATTATCTTCATACTTGTTTCAGCTTTGATAATTGCCCTTCCCTGCCTGTTGGGACTTCTCAGAAATGAATTCGTATGGGGCGGACTTCTTCTGACAATCCTATGCTACATCGGGCTGGGCTTTATCTTCTGGAAGTACACAGAATCAGATTCTTTCAAAGCAGTCGGACTTGGAGAATCCACCGGAGGAACAATACTGCTGCTTTCTGTTTCCGGCATACTCGGAGGATGGATATATTACCTTATATTTGAGAGGATAAGCAATCTTCCGTATGCCATTTGGGGAGCACTGAATGTACTATGGTTCATTGTACCATACATGATTATGCTGGGCAGAAAACTGTTTCTGCTTATACCGCCTCCCATCTATGCTCCGTGGGAACTGGAATTCGGGACTTTCGACCGTAACTATTGGGACAATATTGACAGCTTTGAGTTCAAGTCCGTAAAAGTAAAAATCAACCGAAAGATAGGTGACAAGAATTACGTTTCGCTGGTTGTAAAGCTGCCGGACGGCATTTCTCTGGGTAATTGGTTCAACTGGTTTATAGAAGACCAAAACCGCAGATTTCCGCAGAACCGAATCGAAACAGGAAAAGACGGTTACAAGGTCGGATGGACTTTCTATACAACAAAATGGTTCAGTTATCCGCTGCTGATACGGATTCTTGATCCCCACAAGGACAGTAAGCAGAACAAAATCAGGAACAATCGACCTATATATATCAGAAGAGTAAAATTAACTTCAACAAAAGAGTAAGCATATGAAGATAGAACATTTACCGATCAATTGGGTCAACGGAGTAAAGTTGACAAAGGATCATTTCTTCGGGAATTATTATAACATGATAGAATCTCTATATGGAAGTATCGAGGGCCAACTGACTGACTACAACTATGGAATCGGGAAAGCACTTGACAACTCAAATGACAATATAGAATTCGATATAACCGGAGAATCCCTTGATACCCTGTGTGTACGCCTGAAGAAATGTAACGGACTGACGAGAGGCGGTATTCCAATCATCTTCTATGAAGGGCTATATGGAGATTACGTGCCTACAGCTACATTGCCAGACAGCAATCCACTCTCTATAGAGGACAATGTGTTCCTCATTCTTGTATCAATAAACCCTTATGAAATGATACCCATAGGCGAGCCAGATCCGGATGTTGTACCCTTACATCATCCTCATGTACTGCCAGGCATAAAAATGCATATTATACCCAAAAACCAAACGAACAAGGCATTCTACAGCAAAAACTTTCTGATAATCGGAGAAATAAAATCCCATGGAAACGCATTTGCAGTAAATCGCCAGTATATACCGCCATTGCAGAAATCTGTCTATCATGACGGTTTGAAATCATTCATAAACCAACTGACACACATTCTGCACAACATACGGGAGGATATAAGGACTATATACAGCCGTAACCTGTCAGACAAGCGCAGGGATGCTCTGGCCAACAATACGTTTGTCCTGTGCAATGCTTTCAGCAGTTTTTATAACAGCCATATCTTCTTTATAGAACAGATAGCTCAAGAACAGCCTCCTATTTTTCTTATCCAGGCCGTCAATGAATTGGCCAACGGGCTTGTTTCCGCATTACAGACCTTGTCTGAAACCATGCGTGAGGAGCTGCTGCAATATTACTACGAGTGGACCAATATTACTCCATCAGACTTTATGCACAGCATTGAAAAAGTCGCCGGTATTACATACGAGCATACGGATATCAGTTCTTCACTGCATACTTTAGGCGCATTTCTTTCTCTTCTGGAACGGATGTTTCACAAAATGGGAGAACTTGAATATATCGGCCTAGTGAGAGAAAATATTGTAGTCGGAGAAGAGAGCACTGCTTCCCCCCAAGAAGAGAAGAAAAAGAAATGGTCTTTCATGTAATTAAAAAACTGAATTATGGAAGCAATGAACATAGAAGAGCGCAAAAGCGCCAAGTGGAAATTCTCCATCATATTCGTCGTCACCTTACTGGTCATTGCCTTATGCGGCAGCATCTCGATTGTGACAGCCCAGAGAGGAATCGCACTTCTTGAAAACAAAAAGTCGGAATACGACGAAGTGTTCAAGAAACAGGCTGAACTCAATTTCCAGATTGAAGAACTGTTCCGTGAACTGAACAGTCTGAAAACCAAGAAGCGAAATGCGAGCGAACACAAGCATTTGCAAAATCTGATAACCAAGAAGCGCCAGCTGATGGAGAATGAGATAACCAGCTTCGCATCCAACAAGCAGAACTATGAGGTATACAAGGTAATGCTCGACCAGATAAAAGAGATACAGGTTACCATGGATAACCTTGACCGTGAAGCTAAAAAAAGAGAATCCAATATTGAGCAATTGGAGAAATGCAGGAATAAGTATCAGGAATTAACAAAAGAAAAATTGCAGAAACCATGACAAAAGATGAAAATATATGGGGTAATGTACGCTTTGCGATATTGCTGGTGTTTACCGTAGTGCTGACCTTTATCATCCTATGCAAGTATGTGTTTGATGTTCCAATGAAAGAAAGCTCGGAGCTGATCAAGGACATCAACCACTCGGAAACCATATTTACCGAACAAAAGGAACATGCAAAAAAATCTTCGGTAATATGGAATCAAATCGATTCATTGGATTTCAACGCATACCAGGTACAGCGTATGGATGAAATAAAGGGAAAAATATATGGCCTTCAGGAAATCTACACCAAAAACGGAATGAATTCGAGATTCATGTTCGGTGCACTGACTTCCAAAACATTAAGATTCCACTTCGACATACAGGAAGAACTGAGTGCACTGAAACACAACAATGAGCTAATAGAAAAAGACCTGGAAGAATGTAAAGCTAATCTATAAGCGATATGGATAACAAGAGAAAAATTATCATCACCGCCCTTGGTATACTTGCCATAGGAGGTATAATCATCATCCTGTTGTTGCCCTCTAAATCTCAATTGAGCAACATCGACTTTTATGTATTTGATTCCAATGACAATTATCATTACGAAGTGAATGAGAAGCTGGAATTCATGATAAACGATACAGCTGCCGTAAAAGGAAGGAAACTGCTGTGGCAGATGGGAAACGGTGATGCAATAAGCGACAAAAGCAATATGAAATACAGCTATGAATCTCCGGGTAAATATCTGGTAACACTGAAAATAGACAACAGCTACACTATCAACAAATACATAAAAGTAATATCCGGAACTGAACGTGCAGCCATTGATTCTGTTCCGCATATTTATGGCGTAACTGAAGGCTATCAGGGGGAAGAGCTCGTCTTTGCGGCAGAGGGATATGGCATGAATTCCTGGCAATGGGAATTTGGAGAGAGCGGTACTGTTGATGCATACGACCAGCAGGTGGTATATACCTATGAGAATCCGGGAGAATATACTGTAAAACTGCAAACGAATACAACGCAGTACCCTGTAAAACATCACATAACAATCCTGCCACGCTTTGAAAAAGCAGAAGAAATAGTAACAGTGGATTCACTCGTACTGGCACAGAACGACATTCGCCAACATTTGCAAGCCATTGCAGATGCACGTGTTTCACAGCACTCTGTCTATTACGAACACTATAACTACATACGGAACAAATACTTCTGTATCCCTGCTGACAGGGTCGCAGTCGTGGTAAACGGAGACAAATACAATGACTTTACCGGTTACTGCCAAGGGCTTCATTTCCTCGAAAGCAATACCAAACGACGCGTCCGCATTGATGAAGTGCTTATCGACAAACTTCATTGTGTATCAACTATCCAAATAACCCAAAGTTACACAGAGAGATGAAACAGAAATACTACAAATCCATAGCCATATTATTTCTGGTGTGGGCCGGATGCAGTATGCCCGTACACGTATCCGGGCAAGTATCTGCATGGAACAGAACCAGAACAACAGGGAAAAACATATTCAATTATCTGCCGGATGCAGGGAAAAATCCTGCAGTCAAAAAAGACAGAAGCAATCTGATTGTCTACTCCGACAGAAATGGCAATCAGGCATACGAGGATGCTTATTTCCAGCGTAAAAGAGGAAAGCAAGAAATTGGCGTCCCATACTACATCATTGATGAGGAAAACGGGAACTACAGTCTTGTCCGTGCCGATCAGGACATTATAGGCAAGCCCAAGGTCTTTTACAGTTTCCTGTTATCCAAGAAAAGGCATTTCAAAGATCCTTCAAAGGTCGAATATGCCGGATGGATTCCTGCGGACAATATACTGATGTTTGACCATGCCTACATTGATAAAGAAAACAACCAGCCTGTAAAATTCCGTGTAGGACTGACGATGCCGAACCGATTGCTCGACATGGGAAGATATTTCAGAGGAGACACATTGTGTGTTTTCGGCGAGCCCCTCCTGAAAAACAAGATGGAAGGCGGCCTGTTAAGCGGACAAATCGTCTATGCCTATAAGTACGACAAAAGCAAACGATCTGTCCTGGTATCAGATTGTCCCACTCTGGACGATGATTCCCGAAAAGTATTCGGATGGGTACCTTCTGACCTGATTGCAGAAGTCGGCCAGAACAGGTCGTTCCTGCTGAGCAATGCGCACTATACCGATTCAATTCCCGCACTGACCCAAACGCATGATACCCTTCAGATACAGGAAGCCAGCCTACAATCAAGGATACTGTTTGACTATGCAGGGAATGTCCGACAATCCGGCTTGTCGGAATCCGGACACACGGATATCAATATTCCCGTTCTGGTATGGAACAGTAGATGGAACAATCTGATAAACATCAAAGGAGGAAATATCCATTCTTCTGATATCAGACGTATGGAAAAAGAAAATAATCTGGTAAACATCCATTTCCTTTATTTCGAGCATGAGCAGCAACGTGCGAATATGCTTTGCAATACCCTGCAAAACATGAAAATGAAATTATCTCCGGATGTGCAATACAGATTCACCGCCACATGTATATCCAATACCGGCAACCGTTACTCTCAAGTACTTTCCGATTTTTCCAAATGGATCGATTTCATTACGACTGACAGCATTCAATTTTCAACATCACGCGAAAATTCAGGACTGAACAGCGCTTTAAGCAGAATAATGAATACGATAAACGGAAATGTCTTTGACAAGAATCTGTTCATCATATTAGGAAGCAATCAAAACCTGAAAATAAATGAGAGCCTGATTGCCAGAGCGGGACAAAAATCAGCCAGTTTTCTGTTTGTACAGACAAACCGCTCCTATGACACACCATATCAAGACTTTGTCCTACAAGCCAAATCTACACTGGATGAGCTGTCACGACAATATGTGAACCATATAGCCAACTATATTGTAGATGACAAGCTGATCAAGCCAGAACTCTTCAGGAATCTGGAAACAGACGAGGCAAATATCTTTTTGTTTGACGTACCATCCAAGAGCCTTTCAGCAGGAGGTATCATATTCCCAAAAGGAAGAGGTATCCTGCACAATACAGCATTGGAACTTGCACTGGACTCTATCAATATGAATATCCAGACGACAAATGCAACACTGCTAGAATCCTTGCAATATCATGAAAGCAAACTGGGAACATTAAGAAGCCGTCCGACAGATGATCTAAAAGAAATTGTCAGAAAAGTATATAAAAATGATACCATACGAATGGAAAGAATAAGCCGTAACAGCGTAACAGACACTTATTTCACAAAACTTTCCATACCAGATTCATCACTTTGGAAATATAAGGAAGGATATGTCTTCAGTGAAAAGGAACTTGAAAACCTATTGCAGAACTATCGTGGATTACTCCCTGAATTTGCAGACAGCATACAAAAAAAGGAATTCCGTATATTGCGAAGAATATATCCTAAATTCCGCAGCATTTTAGTTTAACTTATTTTATAAGTACCTGAGCAACAAAAAGTTGCTCAGGATTTTGCCATGTCAGATTTTTCACCTATCTTAGTGTTGCAAATCAAAATATGTATCAAACCCGACAGACATGGCAAAGGTAGCAATAAAAT
Source organism: Bacteroides ndongoniae (assembly GCF_900108345.1). Taxonomy (GTDB): domain Bacteria; phylum Bacteroidota; class Bacteroidia; order Bacteroidales; family Bacteroidaceae; genus Bacteroides; species Bacteroides ndongoniae. Next base: position 1,493,313 of record NZ_FNVV01000014.1, read on the forward strand.
CTGAGAAACTCTCTCCTTTTGGAGGAATTTTTTCAATAATGGAGCAATTTGACTCCAATCTCTCATCTGTAATCGACTCAACCCTCGGTATGAGATGTAGGCTGTATGGTTATCAATACAGCGAAATCATCCGTTCGCTTATGAGCGTTTATTTCTGTGGCGGCTCATGCATAGAGGATGTCACCACTCATCTGATGTATCACCTCTCGCTTCATCCGACACTTCGCACATGCAGTGCCGACACGATTCTCAGAGCCATAAAGGAACTGACCCAGGATAACATTTCCTACACATCCGACACTGGCAAGACCTACGACTTAAACACGGCAGACATGCTGAATACACTGCTCCTCAATTGCCTATTGTCCACAGGGCAGCTGAAAGATGGCGAGGGGTATGACGTTGACTTCGACCACCAGTTCATAGAGGCTGAGAAGTTTGATGCGAAACCCACATACAAGAAGTTTCTCGGATACCGTCCTGGCGTGGCGGTTATTGGCGACTTGATTGTCGGCATTGAGAACAGCGACGGCAACACAAATGTCCGTTTCCACCAGAAGGACACGCTGAAGAGGTTCTTTGAAAGGTTTGAAAAGAACAAGCTTATGATCAACCGTTTCAGAGCTGATTGCGGCTCGTGTTCTGAAGAGATAGTGGAAGAGATTGCTAAACACTGCAAGACCTTCTATATCCGTGCCAACCGATGCAGTTCGCTCTACAATGACATCTTTGCCCTCAGAGGTTGGAAGAAAGTGGAATTGGGCGGCATTGAGTTTGAGCTGGCCTCCATTCTCATCGAGAAATGGAAAGGGAAGGCATACCGTCTTGTGATTCAAAGACAGAAGCGGATAGACGGCGAACTCGACCTGTGGGAAGGAGAATACACCTACCGCTGCATCCTTACAAATGACTACGAGTCTTCCGAGAAAGAGATTGTCGAATTCTATAACCTCCGTGGAGGGAAGGAACGCATCTTCGATGACATGAATAACGGATTCGGCTGGAACAGGCTTCCAAAATCCTTCATGGGAGAAAACACGGTGTTTCTTCTGCTTACGGCACTCATACGCAACTTCTATAAATTCATCATGGCGAGGCTTGACGTGAAGAGGTTCGGACTCAAAGCAACAAGCCGCATCAAGGCGTTTGTCTTCAAGTTCATCTCTGTGCCAGCCAAATGGGTCAGGACATCAAGGCAGTATGTGCTGAATATCTATTCATGCAACAACGCTTATGCTGATGTGTTCCAGAATGACTTTGGATGACACCGACAACTTATGGTCGTGATTTTGCGTATTGCCTCAAGTCGCATGGTGGGGTAAGGGGATTTAATGCGTCTTTGTGGCGATTTTTGCTGCGTTGCACCCTCTTTTGCCACAGTGTCGCTACCTTTTTGACCTCTGTGTCATCTTATGAGGGCGGTTGCGGATTTGAGGTATATAGGAAACAAAGAAGCGGTATAAACCGGTCATTCCATCGCAAGCTTCTGAAAAGAAATGCGGTAATATCAGACCTGTTTTATTACCGTACAGGGATTCCAGCAGAAGAAGAACTGCTTTACAACCTGAAGATCCGCAAACTGAGACAAAGAAAATGCAAGAAAAACGGCTTCCATTCCATTTATCCGGCTGTAATTAACAAGCTTAAGATACTGGAAGGAATGTATGCGGAACAGTCATTCGAAACCGTATCAATGTCGGGAGAAACATATTACTTCATTCCAAAACATTTATTACCGTAAAAGCGTATGGAACAGACCAAAGAACAATTACAGAAAGAGATCATGGAGATTCTCTATGCAAAATCTCTTGTCAAGCCCGTTTGGGTAACCTGCTCAGAAGTATACTGGAACATCCAGAATATCAAAGTTACGGAACGCAGTGTACGTGAAGCCTTGGACTGGCTGGTAAAAAATGAGGTGGTCCTATATCAAGGTGACAAGTACCAAATTAACAAACGAGAGTTTATTGAGATGAGTAAAAGAAAAGCCATGGAGGAAAAGGAAATGAACCAAGATACAAGTCCACAGCCAGAGAACACAGGAATGAATGAAAGCAAGACTGAAATAAGAAACGCCAGAACAGATACAACCGCAACTGTGCGTAAAAACTACCTGTTCTATATCATTATAGCACTCATAGCTTTTCTTTTGAGCGGTATTCTTATTGGCATTCTCTGCTTCAAACATTATGCCCAAAAAGAAGATATCACCCCACCTATTATAGAGAGGCAAGACAGCCTCTCTATACAGGAAATGAAAATCAGTACCATGGGCTATATCAAGGATGAGTACACCATAAACAGAAACTTCAAGAATGTGACTCAATCGCTCAAAGGACAACAGGAAATCAATCAGGAATTGCTGGATTTAATCCGCTCCCAGCAAGAGCAGATAAGTTCATTGGTAGAATATAACAGATATCAGACACGGATTATTGAGCAGAACCAACGCGAGAACTACATTTATCTGTGGATTATCGGTATAACAATCCTGATAGCAAGTTCGCTCCTGATAGCATGGTATGGAAAACGTAACTGAAATGAATACAGGAAATGAACAATTCATATTTATGGGACACTATTAGAGATATTTGCCTCGAATAATGTTAAATAGATTAAAACAAATAATGGAAATTTGTTTTTTATAAAATAATTGATTATAATTGCGACTAACAAAGATGATGTTTTATTTTTCTTCTTCTTTTTCCGCAAATAAAACAGAAATCGTCTGGAAGAACCGGAGGAAATTTCAAAAGATCGTTTTTGAAGTTTTCTCTTTTTTTGTTTTCTGACGGAAGGCGGCAGGACTCAGAAAAGGGAAACGGAGTCATTCAAATTTATTGTTAAACTTTTAAATTCTATCAATTATGGCATCATTTAGAGCTACATTGGAATTTGCAGGAAAAGAGTATGACGTACTGCACTCTGAGTATGAATTCAGTCGTACAACAGACGCGAAGGGAAAACCATCCTCAAACATCCAGGGAGGACGTGTTTCGGTAGTTATCGAATCAACTGACGACACTGCGACCATCGAAGCCATGCTGAACAGCCAGTTCAAGCAGGTGGAAGGAAAAATCGTGTACAAGAAGATTGAAGAGGATGCTAAGATGAAGGAAATCGAGTTCAAGAACGCCTACATCGTACACTACAAGGAAACTCTTGACGTGAACAACGACGTGCCGATGACCATCGCACTCACATTCTCCGCTGAGCTTATCAATGTGGGCAACGCTGCGCTTGACAACAGATGGCCGAAAAACTAAACGCTCCGGGGTAAGACCATTAGAGTGAAGAAAGGAATTGCCGCTTGACGGTGCAAGAACCTTCAAGCGGCAATATTTATTGTTCATTGGAGTTGTGAATCATTGCAACAAAAAGCATAACATTTCTCAAGTATACTGAAGGATGAATAAGGTCCTTCTATAATAAGTCATTGTGTATCATTGAAAATATAAAAGGAAAATAGTATCTTTGCATATCTTTTTCATGAAATACATTAATGAAGGGTTATAATTATGAGATTTAACATAAAAATTGATAAGACAAAGTTTGTCTTCACTCTAAAAAATATTGTCTATACTTTGTTCTGGACAATAGTTTCTTTAGTGTCTTCATTCAATCAAATCATATCGTCCATTCATAAAATAGTAAAAGGAGACTTTTCTCCCATTACCAATGAAGATTTTTATACAAAAATCATAGCTCCTCTGCTTATATGGATTATAGCATTTTTTGTTGATTTTCTCTATCAACTTTGGACTATTGGTAAAAACGAGCAATTAAATCCAACCTGGATAAAAGCATCATACTTTGCGATCTTTTCTGTTTTTGTAACATTGTTAATAAGCATTTTTTATCATTCCTGTGAGCTTCAAAAAATAGCAAGTATTACATGCTTATTCGGTTGTATCATATTATTAAAAGTTTCAGCATTATATGTGGTTAGTCCATCGTATGAAGTTGAAAAAAGATAAATTAAAGGAAATGACAGTAACTATTATAATATTGGCAATAACTGCAGCCTATATCTGCATGAATTTCATCACGAAAAAAATGACGGTGAAACATAAAATTGTATTTGCAGGCCATCCATCATCCGATGTTTCCAACATAGATATTGCACCTCTTCCCAAAAATGCCCCTAAATACAAACTAGGCATAGCCGAGGTAGATATGTCAAACTTGGAACAACTAAAAGTAGTAGGTAAATCCTTAGAACCTTTTGGCATAAAAGATGGGGCAATAGTTTTTGTTAGAAAAATAAAAATAATGGATCCAGAAAAAGAGTTGGGTAATTTAATAGGCCGTTTCATTGTATTCAAAATAGATAATGAACGAACCTTAAAAGAATATCCGTTGAAAAATATCACCGTAACTGAAGATGGATTGAAATTAAGAAAAGTTGTAAAAATAATAAACAAGAGAAATTCAAATGCCCAAAATGAAATTCTGGATTTTATAAATCAATATGATACCGACTTTCAAGAACTAGAAGCTACAGATAAAAAGAATGAAAGCGATCGATATTTGAAAAAATTTGAATTTGCAGCTTCATATTATGATACTGATGATTTCTTAATAATGTCTATTACATATAAGAATGGAGAATATAAAGACTATTCTTTCCACTCCCCAAAATGGATATACGGCATTGTTGAATATAATACAAAATAAGGGAACAAAAGCCAAGTAATAATCACTTTATTTTTCTAAGTGAGTTATTATCTGGCTTTTATTGAATATCTCTCGGCATAAAATTCCAGATATAAAATTTGGTTTTGTCTTTTCATTCACGTATATTTGCGGTTAGCAAGGATGATGTTTTATTTTTCTCCTTTTCTTCTAAATAAAACTGAAATCAGATGAAGGGCAAGGAGGAAATTTCAAAAGATCAGGCTTTGAAGTTTTCTCTTTTTGTTTTTATGTCCTGACATATTTCAGTAAGAGAATTCCGGTTGTTGAACTTTAAACATACTGTGCCATGCTGGAAGAAAAGAAAATATCAATCAGCATAGATGGAAATCCGCTGCACTCTTTTCTGCAGGTCATGCTGAAACAAGTAATCAATGACCATCACTATTTCGAGATCAGTCTTGATATAGAGGTGGGAGAAACCTATGCCACGCATTCGCTGGAACAGGCGAAAAACTGGCTGGGGAAAAAAGTAGTCATACAGATGGGTGAAAACACCTTTGTGGGAATCGCCACTCATGTTTCGCTGCACCGAGCTGACGGAAACCACGGCTGTCTGCTTCTGACCGGATATTCAAATACATTCCTTCTGGAATCGGACCAGACCTGCGCTTCGTGGCTGGACAAGACTCTGGCCAATATCGTCAGCGAAATTTGTGAGAAAGCAGGCGTAACCGCACAGGTTTCACCTGAATATACAGAGAAAATAGAGTACGAATGCCAATACAGGGAAAGCAACTTCGACTTTATCCGCAGGCTGGCCAGACAATACCATGAATGGTTGTACTACGACGGCAAGCAACTCATATTTGGCAAGCCGGCTGTACCAGCAGGCATACCGCTGATGTATGGACGTAATCTGCAAAGCCTAGATATCTCCATCCAAACCATTGCCCGCCCACTGGCTGGTCAATCCTATCATTCGCCGGACGGACAAAAGTATGAATCAACATCGCCTGATGCCCCAAAAGGTCTCGGAAATTTAGGACACGCGGCATTTCAGGCTTCCATAGGGCTGTTCAAATCACCAGCCAATCAGTCGGCCGAACCCCGTATATCCAACAAAGGGGAACTTGACAGCTATTTCCAAAAGAAACAACAAAGCGATACTGCGGCTTCACACTACATTACCAGCGAAAGCGACTGCTACAGCCTGACAGTAGGAAGTGTGGTTGACATACAAACGGCCATACAAATCGAAAACTTCAGTTTTGCAGAACAGACACTCGGCTCGTATATCATTACGGAAATCACCCATATCATAGGGTCTGGCAACAGCTATTACAATACCTTTACGGCACTGAGCGCAACTGTACCAAGCCTGCCGGCTCCGGAGGTACCTCTACCCGTGGCACAGACGCAACAGGCGGTAGTGGTAAGCAACGATGACCCCAAGAAGCAGGGACGTGTACAGGTAAAGATGAACTGGCAGTCGGGGGACATGAAGACCTCATGGATACGTGTCATGACACCGGATGCCGGAATGAGCGACAAAGTATCTACCAACAGGGGATTTGTCTTCATCCCAGAAAAGGACGACATCGTGCTGGTAGGCTTCCGGCATGATGACCCGAACCGTCCATTCGTAATGGGCAGCCTGTTCAACGGAAATACCGGTGCAGGCGGTGACAGTGGCAACAAGAAAAAGAGCCTGACTACCCGGAGCGGATGCACCATCACCATAGATGATGATGCAGGAAGTATCCTTATCACAGATCCGAGCGGTAGCAAAGTATTGCTGGGCGGTGATAAAACCATTACCATCGACTCGGAAGAGAAGATTACACTACATTCCAAAGTAATCGAAATACATGCCGATGAAAAGATAGATGCCAACGGTAAGACAGAAGCAAGCATGACAAGTGACAAAATCAAGATTGACGGGACTACGGAAACTGCAATCAAAAGTTCTACTGTAATCAAAGAAAACGCTCCTACCATCGAAGCAGAGGGAAAACAGAGCGTTGCCATCAAAGGAACTATGATTGATGTGGACGGTAAAACAATGACCAACGTGAAAGGTGGCATATTGAACTTGAATATGTAAAATAAAACAACAATACAAATCGGAGGAACAGCCTATGTTACTGGCGGACACCCACATGACAACAGTTACGGGCGTGGATGTACATACGACAACCGTGCCTCCATACAATCCCATCCATCCCTACATAGGGATAGTGATTGACCCGGCCGACTACATTCCGTTTCTCGGGACAAACGTCACCATAAACGGAATGAAAAGAGGTGTGTCCGATACGAGCGGCATGCTGCTTACCATGTCGCATATCCCACTGGTGGGAGCCTTTACGATGGCACCCGTCATCGGACATGAAAGCATGAACTTTTTCTCATCACAGAGTGTATTCTCTGACGGCAGCCGCCTGAGTCCGAAAGGATACATGGTGATGACCTGTAACGACACGGGGCTTCCGCTGTCTGCCACCATGGGAAAAAGCAAGGCAGGAAAAAAGAAGCTGAAGCCTACGCTCTTCGCGCCGACATCATTCTCCATCCCCGCCCCGACGGGAAAGCCCGTATTTGTAGGCGGCCCATATATCCCGGACATCGGAGGGGCGGCCATGGGACTGCTTTCAAGCATCGGGTTCAGTTCCGTGCTGAAGGCCGCTGTAAAAAGCGGCAGCAAGATTGGCAAGAAGATACTGACAGAATTCAACCACAAGGTACTTAAAAGCAAGGTAATGCAGAAAGTGCCAGGCACAAAGAAACTGTCCGAAAAATTCTGTAAGATGGGCTTCGAGCCGGTCGATCTGGTAAGCGGCGTGGTGGTTTACGAAGGGCTGGACTTTCGTTTTCCTTCACCGGTGCCATTGTCTTGGGAACGGTCATGGTACTCAGACTCCCACTACACGGGATGGCTGGGGCACGGTGTGCATAGTATCTATGACCGTACCATACAGGAACTGCCCGAAGATGATGCAGTGGCACTCCGCATGGAAGACGGACGGGCCGTAGCATTTCCGGCCATAGCTGAAGGCGAAGAATTCTACCTCCGTGAAGAACGAATCACCCTGAAGCATACAAAAACAGGCTACGAGGCATACAACCATGACACATGGATGACCTATGTGTTTGATATGCGCGAAGGTGACGGACAGAGTTTCCGCATGACAAAGGCGGTGAACCCGGACGGACTGGGTACCACAATAGGCTTCAGCAACGGGAAGCCGTCGGGAATGACAGATGCGGCAGGAAGGCGCATCCGTATAGAAACAGAACGACGCGGCTTCATCACCCGGCTGTCCCTTGAGACAGACAAGGGAACAGAGACACTGGTGGCTTACGGCTATGACAGGGACGGAAACATGACGGCCATCACTGACGCACTCGGACAGACCACACGCATCGTGTACGAGGGACATCTGATGACAGAAAAGACAGACCGCAACGGAGATACCTTCCGCTGGGAATATGACGGCAAGGGACGCTGCGTGCATACCTGGGGCAAGGACGGCATTCAGGAGGGACACATCGAGTACCATCCGGAAAAGGGCTACAACCTGGTGACCGATGCCACGGGTGGAGTAACCACCTACAGATACAGGCCAGACGGAATCGTCACTTCGGAAGAAGACCCTCTGGGCAACATTACCCGATATGAATATACCGAACATTCGGAGCTGTATCGCGTAACCGATCCCGAAGGACGCGTAACAGGCTACAGCTATGATCCGGAAGGCAACCTCACGGGAGTGACACATCCTGACGGAACCGGTGAAATGTACGTATATGACGAACTGGGACGCCCCATAATACGGGTGGATGCAGAAGGGCACCGTACGCACCGGCTGTACGATGAGGAACGAGGGCATCTGGTAGCCAGAACCATAGGACCGACCGGAGAGGTGACAGTCTTCGGATATGATAAACATGGAATGCTCGTCAGAATGACACAGGGAGACCGGGTAAGCGAACTGGCATACGACGAGCGGTACAACCTCGTCTCGTGGACCGAGAATGGAAAGACCTTGAGACAGTGGGACTATGACCACAAGGGACAGGTGACTGCAGAACACTCGCCCATGCTCCGACCGGACCGCTTCGAATACGATGCGCTGGGACGTGTCACACGCGTGTACGCACATGACGGCAACATGGTGGAACTGGGATATGACGCATACGACAGTGTGACGGAAGCACGGGATGCACACCGCCACGTAAGGATGACATACACTCCGCTGGGAAGTCTCGCCACACGTGCGGAAGGCGAACGTGAGGTGAAATTCCTCTATGACAGAATGGAAAGGCTGACGGACGTGGTGAACGAACGGGGCGACTCATACAGCTTCGTCCGTGACAAGGCCGGACAGGTATGCACGGAAAGGGGATTTGACGGCATGATACGCAACTACATACGCAACCGTGCCGGAGAGACCGTACTTGTGGAACGTCCCGGAGGGAGAAGCACCGCCTACGAATATGACGCAAGGGGACGCGTGTGTACCGTATCATACCATGACGGTACAAAAGAAGAATACTCCTACGACAAGAACGGTAACCTGGTAATGGCGGCAAACGCATCGGCACGCATCCGGCTGAAGCGTGACGCGGCAGGACGCATCACCAAGGAAAGCATGGAACTGCCCGGAGGAGACACACCCGTGGAAGTGGCCTCCGTGGAATCGGAATACGATGGCTACGGAAACCGCACAAGGGTACGGAGTTCGCTGGGCGCAGACGTGAGGCTGGACTATGACAGCTTCGGCCTGGTAAGCGGAGTAAGTGCAAGCTGCGGCAAGGAAGACAATCCCAAATGGGAAAGCGGCATCAGGCGTGACGATGCCGAACGCGAGGTGGAACGCTTCGCCACGGGAGGAATACGCATAGCCACGGACTATGACGACATGGGCATGGTTCGCTCGCGAAACGTATATTCCGACGGACGGCATACTGGATTCCGCAGCTACAGATGGGACGTGGGCGCAAGGCTGATGTCGATGCGCTGCAACCTGTCGGCAGAACCGGTCATCTTTGACTATGACTCGGTGGGAAACCTCATACGGGGAGAATACGGCATGTTTGACCGTATCTTCCGGACTCCCGACCTGGTGGGGAACATCTACCGGGACGAGAAACGCAGGGACCGCACCTACGACCGGGGCGGACGGCTGCTGAACGACGGTGAGTTCCACTACAGCTATGACTGCGAGGGGAACCTCGTACACAAGAGCCGGAGGAATCTGACAGAAACACCAAAGGCACAGGCAAGGCATGGCTTCCTGAACATTTTCACGGGCAGTGAAAAAACGGATAAGGACGATACACAGGCATGGCAGCCGGGAGACACCTGCTACACATGGCTGGCCAACGGTATGCTGGAGAGCGTCATCACGCCGGAGGGAAAGACCGTGACCTTTGAGTATGACTCACTGGGTAGACGCACGGCAAAAACCTCCGACGGAACGGCAAGGATGTTCTGCTGGAACGGCAACGTGCTGCTGCACGAATGGGAGTGCAAGGAGAACGAACGCCCAAGGCTTGTGACGGACGACATGGGACGGGAAAGCTATGACCGTGAGGTGACATTTGAAAATGTCATCACATGGGTATATGACGGACAAAGCTTCACGCCCGTGGCCAAGGTGACGGAACAGGAACGGTACACGATAGTACACGACTATCTGGGTACGCCTACGCAGGCATACGATAGTAGGGGAAAACTTGTATGGGAGATGCTGCTGGATGTGTACGGGAACGCGAAGGTATATACAGGAGAAAAATGTTTTGTTCCGTTCAGGTATCAGGGACAGTATGAAGATAGCGAAACTTGTCTATATTACAATAGGTTCAGGTACTACTCTCCTGAAATGGGAAATTATACTAGTAAAGATCCTCTTTCGATTATCGGAGGTATAAATATTTATTCCTATGTAAATAATGCTAATATAAAAATAGACTTATTAGGATTAAAAGGACAAATTACAATATATTCAGATTCTCCTAAAGGAGATCCGATAGGACATGCCTTTATTAGTATTACAGAAAATGGTACAACTGAATATATAGGTCAATGGCCTGATCCTGGATTTAGTGGCAAAGGCGATATCCTAAGAATTACTTTTTCAGACATGCAAGGAGCGTTGGATTATAATGATGTATCCCATCTGCATAGCCCTGATTTAGTTAGTATAACTTATGATATAGATGATACTCAAATGAGCAATTTAAGAAGCTATATCAATGAATTTGCTTCAAAAAATGGAAATGGAATAGGTTATAACCTTAGAAATAGACAATGTGCAAGTTTTGCATATGGAGCATCTCAAGCAGCGGGAATAAATGAGATAAAAATTCCATGGTACAAAAAAAATCTTTTATTTGGTGTAACGCCTTCAATTCTAGCAGATAAAATAAAAAAATTAAATAAATGCAAGTAAATGAAAATGGTATTAATACATATGCTTATAGGTATATTGGTTTGTTCCAAACCTTCTGTGGATTCATATATAGAAACCCAGAACACTCTTCGCTTAATAGTTGTTTGCGGAAAGAATAAAAACGGATTTATAGACATTAACAAAGAAAAAAATCAAGTTTTATATTTTTTCCCTTGTAAATGGGGTAATGGAGGAAAAGGTAAAACAAGCCTAAATAATGTTGTCTTTTATTTAAAAGACAACAAATTAATAATGACTCATAAAAGAACAAAAAAAAATATTTTCAAAATTAGATGCAACGCAAAAGAATTTAATGCGGTTAAACTTTTTATCAATAGACCATAAATAATAACTTAACGAAAGGAACAAGTAATTTATATTATCAAAAATTATGATAAAATCTTGAAGAATCTTGGTGCTATGTCACAGAAGCATATATTCATTTACATAAACACTTTAAGTTAAAGAAACTTTCTATGTTGCTTGCGGACACACACATGACATCGGTTACGGGCGTGGACGTACATACAACCACCGTACCGCCCTACAATCCCATCCATCCCTACATAGGGATAGTGATTGACCCGGCCGACTACATTCCGTTTCTCGGGACAAACGTCACCATAAACGGAATGAAAAGAGGTGTGTCCGATACGAGCGGCATGCTGCTTACCATGTCGCATATCCCACTGGTGGGAGCCTTTACGATGGCACCCGTCATCGGACATGAAAGCATGAACTTTTTCTCATCACAGAGTGTATTCTCTGACGGCAGCCGCCTGAGTCCGAAAGGATACATGGTGATGACCTGTAACGACACGGGGCTTCCGCTGTCTGCCACCATGGGAAAAAGCAAGGCAGGAAAAAAGAAGCTGAAGCCTACGCTCTTCGCGCCGACATCATTCTCCATCCCCGCCCCGACGGGAAAGCCCGTATTTGTAGGCGGCCCATATATCCCGGACATCGGAGGGGCGGCCATGGGACTGCTTTCAAGCATCGGGTTCAGTTCCGTGCTGAAGGCCGCTGTAAAAAGCGGCAGCAAGATTGGCAAGAAGATACTGACAGAATTCAACCACAAGGTACTTAAAAGCAAGGTAATGCAGAAAGTGCCAGGCACAAAGAAACTGTCCGAAAAATTCTGTAAGATGGGCTTCGAGCCGGTCGATCTGGTAAGCGGCGTGGTGGTTTACGAAGGGCTGGACTTTCGTTTTCCTTCACCGGTGCCATTGTCTTGGGAACGGTCATGGTACTCAGACTCCCACTACACGGGATGGCTGGGGCACGGTGTGCATAGTATCTATGACCGTACCGTACAGGAACTGCCCGAAGACGATGCAGTGGCACTTCGCATGGAAGACGGACGGGCCGTGGCATTTCCGGCTATAGCTGAAGGCGAAGAATTCTACCTCCGTGAAGAACGAATCACCCTGAAGCATACAAAAACAGGATACGAGGCATACGACCAAGACACATGGATGACCTATGTGTTTGATATGCGCGAAGGTGACGGACTGCGTTTCCGCATGACAAAGGCGGTGAACCCGGACGGACTGGGTACCACAATAGGCTTCAGCAACGGAAAGCCGTCGGGAATGACAGATGCGACCGGAAGGCGCATCCGTATAGAAACAGAACGACGCGGCTTCATCACCCGGCTATCGCTTGAGACAGACAAGGGAACAGAGACACTGGTGGCCTACGACTATGACAGGGACGGAAACATGACGGCCATCACTGACGCACTCGGACAGACCACACGCATCATGTACGAGGGACATCTGATGACAGAAAAGACAGACCGCAACGGAGATACCTTCCACTGGGAATATGACGGCAAGGAACGCTGCGTGCATACCTGGGGCAAGGACGGCATTCAGGAGGGACGCATCGAGTACCATCCGGAAAAGGGCTACAACCTGGTGACCGATGCCACGGGTGGAGTAACCACCTACAGATATAGGCCGGACGGAATCGTCACTTCGGAAGAAGACCCTCTGGGCAACATCACCCGATATGAATATACCGAACATTCGGAACTGTATCGCGTAACCGATCCCGAAGGACGCGTAACAGGCTACAGCTATGATCCGGAAGGCAACCTCACTGGAGTGACACATCCTGACGGGACCGGTGAAATGTATGTATATGACGAACTGGGACGCCCCATAATACGGGTGGATGCAGAAGGGCACCGTACGCACCGGCTGTACGATGAGGAACGCGGACATCTGGTAGCCAGAACCATAGGACCAACCGGAGAGGTGACGGTCTTTGGATATGATGAACACGGAATGCTCGTCAGAATGACACAAGGAGACCGGGTAAGCGAACTGGCATACGACGAGCAGTACAACCTCGTTTCGTGGAACGAGAACGGCAAGACACTGCGACGGTGGGACTATGACCACAAGGGACAGGTGACTGCAGAACACTCGCCCATGCTCCGGCCTGACCGCTTCGAATACGATGCGCTGGGACGTGTCACACGCGTGTACGCACATGACGGCAACACGGTGGAACTGGGATATGACGCATACGACAGCGTGACGGAAGCACGGGATGCACACCGCCACGTAAGGATGACATACACTCCGCTGGGAAGCCTTGCCACACGTGCGGAAGGCGAATGTGAGGTAAAATTCCTTTATGACAGAATGGAAAGGCTGACGGACGTGGTGAATGAACGTGGCGACTCATACAGCTTCGTCCGTGACAAGGCCGGACAGGTATGCACGGAAAGGGGATTTGACGGCATGACGCGCAATTACATACGCAACCGTGCCGGAGAGACCGTACTTGTGGAACGCCCCGGAGGAAGAAGCACCGCTTACGAATATAACGCAAAGGGACGCGTGTGTACTGTATCATATCATGACGGCACGAAAGAGGAATACTCCTACGACAAGAACGGCAACCTGGTAATGGCGGCAAACGCATCGGCACGCATCCGGCTGGAGCGTGACGCGGCAGGACGCATCACCAGGGAAAGCATGGAACTGCCCGGAGGAGACACACCCGTGGAAGTGACCTCCGTGGAATCGGAATACGATGGCTACGGAAACCGCACAAGGGTACGGAGTTCGCTGGGCGCAGACGTGAGGCTGGACTATGACAGCTTCGGACTGGTAAGCGGAGTAAGTGCAAGCTGCGGCAAGGAAGCCAATCCCAAATGGGAAAGCGGCATCAGACGTGACGATGCCGGACGCGAGGTGGAACGCTTCGCCACGGGAGGAATACGCATAGCCACGGACTATGACGACACGGGAATGGTGCGCTCGCGCCACGTGTATTCAGGCGGAAGGCATACGGGATTCCGCAGCTACAGATGGGATGTGGGCGCAAGGCTGATGTCGATGCGCTGCAACCTGTCGGCAGAACCGGTAATCTTCGACTACGACTCGGTGGGAAACCTCATACGGGGAGAATACGGTATGTTCGACCGCATCTTCCGCACACCCGACCTGGTGGGAAACATCTACCAGGACGAGAACCGCAGAGACCGCACCTACGACAGGGGCGGACGGCTGCTAAGCGACGGCGAGTTCCACTACAGCTATGACTGCGAGGGGAACCTCGTATGCAAGAGCCGGAGAAATCTGACAGAAGCGCCAAAGGCACAGGCAAAGCACGGATTCTTGGGTATCTTCTCGGGAAGTGAGAAAGCAAAAGCAGACGATGCACAGGCATGGCAGCCGGGAGACACCTGCTACACGTGGCTGGCCAACGGTATGCTGGAAAGCGTCATCACACCGGAAGGAAAGACCGTAACCTTTGAGTATGACGCATTGGGCAGACGCACGGCAAAGACCTCTGACGGAACGGCAAGGATGTTCTGCTGGGACGGCAACGTGTTGCTGCATGAATGGGACTGCAGGGAGAACGAACGGCCACGGCTTGTGACGGACGACATGGGAAGGGAGAGTTATGACCATAAGGTGACATTTGAAAATGTCATTACATGGGTGTATGACGGACAGAACTTCACGCCCGTAGCCAAGGTGACGGAACAGGAACGGTACACGATTGTGCATGACTATCTGGGAACGCCTACGCAGGCATACGATAGCAAGGGAAAGCTTGTTTGGGAAATGCTGCTGGACGTGTACGGAAACGCGAAAGAATATTCAGGAGAAAAATGCTTCATTCCGTTCTGTATGCAAGGAATGTACGCTGAAAGCGAACTTGATGGGCTGTACTACAATCGTTTCCGCTGGTATGATTCTAATACTGGCAATTATTTATCGCAAGACCCCATAGGGCTTGCAGGGAATAATCCGACACTGTATGCTTATGTTTTTGATATAAATAGTCAGGTTGATGTATTTGGACTAGCGAAAGGCGATATTTTAACAGAGGGCACAGTATATAGAGCTGGTGGAAATACTTTAAATAACTATACTCCATCATTACCGAAAGATATAGAAGGACTTTCCACATTTTCAAGTACTGATGTCTTAAAACAAAGATTACCAAATGTAAAGAAAGCTCAAGTTTTAGATTTATCTAAATTAGGCAGTGATTTGATAGCAGTTGATGACGGTGGAGGACACATTAGTATTAAACCAAAAAATGATCCTGATAAAGTTAAAATAACCGAATGGGGTAACTTAAAGGGTAAAGAAGGTGTTCCTAATCCATTAGCGGAACAAGTTCAACAAGCAAGAACAGATTCAGTCAAAATTTGTCATTAAAATGGTTATGGGTAAGAAGCTAAGCAATATTGTAAGTCTTGGAGAATGGAGTGAACTATTCATAAAACCAACATTAGCACATATAAATTCAGCAATTAAGAATTTTAATATGGATAATGTTGCGTATTCGAGAATAGAAGTAGATTTAAGAGAAGATATATATAATTGGAATATAAGTACTGTATGTAATAAGGCTTGGAAGAAATCAGAAGAAGATTGGATAGATGAAATTATATTATCCATTGAAATCAGGTTGGAGCAATCTCAAATAAAACTCTATGCAGATATTTCTTTTGGAAATGGAGAAATTATATTTGAAATTTGTCCTGTTTCAATGCTATATAAGAATAATTTAAGAATAATTGATTTTGAAGAGAACTTTAATACACCATTAAAATTATTTAGTTCGAGAAGTATTGATTACATTCATAATGCTTTATTAGTCATTCAAGAAAAATCTATAAATAATAACGAATAATCTTATATAAGTATAAAACATGGTAATACAATGATTAAAAAATCACCTTCTCCCCAAAAGTTATCAACAGGTATTTTAATTGTTTTCCCTGTCTTCTTCTGTTGGTTTTAAGGGATTAGCTTTCCCTTTGTGCTTAGTACATATTTGTTCGTTTTTTCTCCCCGTATGATAATTGAGGGATTGGGGGCTTTCTTTTTCAGGGAAACAAACAGGTGTTAAGTGGTTAAAACAACTATCGGGAACGGGCTATAAGGATAGGGAACAAAAAGGCTATTCTAATACAACGTGAATTCGATATAAAATCAAAAGATAGGAAGTTGCCCGTCATTGATAAAATTAACATCAATGGCGGGTTTCTTCTCAAAGAAGCAGTATGCTGCAATAGCCGACTAAGAGTTAGCAATAAAATTGTTGAAGGAACGGTGTCTGGAGTGCTCTATCTGTGCTATGTTCTTCAATTCATCATTGACAGTTTCAATCAAAGCTCTTTTTCTAAGCAGAATCTTGCCGGCTATACTCATTAGGGTATTCTTCATGTTATTTTTAACTTTAGTGAAAAGCTGTATGCCGTTAAGAAAAAGGTTTTCGAATAGAGCCTGACCGATATATCCCTTGTCTGCACATAGTTTTCCTTTGATGTTTTCCAGGAACTTTCCCCTTTTCAACGGTTCCCGATCATCCACATTCTCGGGAGTAAACATGGAATTGAGGATTTCACCTTTGTCATTAATAATCAGATGAATCTTAAATCCGAAAACCATCCCATAGAACATTTTTCACGTTCAGCAAGTCCTTCGAATGTCTTATAAATCAATATTCTCTGATTACGGCAAACATATAAGGGAGTGGAATCAACAAAGCTGATGCCGGTACAGGTCCCTAACAGTACTTTCTTGATGAAAATGGTTAGGGGAAGCAGTACTTCCTTTTCCAGTTCAACAAAACGGTTGTAGGACACCTGACACGGAAATAGGTTTTTCAGATGTTTGCAGATATACTCCTTGTAATAATGCTTGAAGCAACGAAAACCACCGGAATGAAACAGGATAAGAATCACTATAACTTCAGCATCGCTCATGCGGTTTGGTTTGTTTCGTTGCTTGGTATTCTTATCTTCAATCATATATTTTTCCTGTTGCAACGCAAATTCCTTGCAAAAATCATCGGCCATACAATAAATCTCTGTAATTTTAGACTCTGCGAACATAGTGGTAATCGTTTAAATGTTATAATTAGGGATATTCAGTAAATGTCCCCAAAATAAGATGGCATATGAAATGATTATGGTCTATCATCTTCATATGCCATTTTTTATTGTCATTTTTCCATGTATTCTTACATAATTCTATCCGTCAGGACATGACACTTCTGAAGAAGCCAGATGACCTCTTCCGATTCCGTCAGTAAAATCATATCATGCCGCTTTAACCGCCCTGTTCCTAATCTTGTCAATCATCAGTACGGCATTTGCCGTATGTATTCCGAAGAAAATCCACAGGATTTCCGTCCTCCTGTTCCGTGCCTTTACCCTGGAGAGCGAGTAATGCTGCTTCTGTGTGCCGAAGCTTCCTTCAAGCCGGGTGGCCCTTTCTTTGGAGAGTTCACTTCTGAGAACCTTCCTCAAGGATTCATCCCTGGCCGCCCTTCCCTTGCGTACGAAGGACGTGGATATTCCGTATTTCGTGCAGAACCTCCTGTTGGCGTTATTGGCATATATGGAATCGGCAGCCACGCATCTTACCCTCACGTTCATGAGCTTCTGTTGCATGCGGATACAGTCCTTCAGGCGTATACCCTCGTTGAAAGCCTTGAACGAGAGGTGTTCGATGAACGATATGCCGTCTATCTGTATGTTGTTTACCTTCGCACCGAACTCAACGGATTTCGTTTCCTTTCCTCTGACGATGGGATGCACATAATGACGGTCAATACTGACGATGCGGTCACTGACCTTCCGGCCTTCAAACATTTCCTTCTCCTGTACAAGAACCTTTCTGATGATGGAAATTCGCTTCCGGTAATCCTGAGTATACCGGAGTGAGGCTCCATACTCCCTGTGAATTCCATCCCTCTGCATAAGGAGTTTTTCAAGGAGTCTGATCATACGGCGCTTGAGCATCCTTGTCCTTGATGCCTTTCTCTTTCTTTTCTTACAGTAGGACAGATAAGCCTTGGCAACATCATCATATTTGTTGCGGGGACGTCTTATGCCCAGATTCCTGCAATGACGGCACATATGCCTGTAGAGCCATTCGAGGCTTTCCCAGAGGAGTTTCATGTCTGTGGGGAAACGCATGTGGCTTTCGTAGCATGTGGCATCGGTCATGCACACGTGAAGGTTTTCAAGATACGGCTTCCAGTGTGTGGCCAGCACTTCCTGAAGGGATTCAATGTCAAGACGGGATGCCATCTCATTACGGATGGCACTGACTATCTTGTAGTTGGTTATGGGAAAGGACGGGTCTATCATGATTCCGCAGAACATCTGGTAGTGTATGTTGACGTTCAGATGTTCCACCAGCTGTTTGTCGGAGAATCCGGTGTATGCCTTCAGGACCATGAGAGCAATCTTTGCCGCAGGGCTGAAGATGTTCCTGCGTCCCAGTCGCTGTTCCGACAGGCCCAAGGCTTTTGCCATACGCTCAAACGGAAACACCGAGTGAAGCCTGCCAAGCTCACTCTCGTTAAAACTCTTGCGGTATTTTTCCAGAATATCAAATTCTGTAAAGCCCAAAGTAGGGTGAATTTCTGAAATATTTTGTATCTTAGCCATATCTTAGTTGGGGAATTTCCCCCGTTTTGGCTGCCAAACCTTATTTGCGAGGGAATACCTAAAGATACAAAAAAGCCAACTAATTCGCAACACTTTGTGTATGAATTAGTTGGCTAATTTTATACTATTTACTGAATGTCCCTAATTAGACACTATAAATTTAACACTTTACTACTATATTCCTATTTTTCAATAGATTATATTTATTCTTATATCGAACTCACGTTAGTATAAAAAGCCTATTTTATAATGTTTCACTGATGATTTTCGTTGACTTATTCTACAATTTAGGATAGAGCTAAAATACAAAACAAATTTAATATTTATATCTCAGCCGACGTTCTTCA
The DNA here is from genome assembly GCF_900108345.1 of Bacteroides ndongoniae. Lineage (GTDB taxonomy): Bacteria > Bacteroidota > Bacteroidia > Bacteroidales > Bacteroidaceae > Bacteroides > Bacteroides ndongoniae. Next base: position 1,512,695 of record NZ_FNVV01000014.1, read on the forward strand.
ATAATCTTACGCAAAACTTGAGATTTATTATATAACTTAAGAAAAAAATCCTCTAGACCAAACTCAAAAGTAATTGAATCTGTATTTTGTTGTGATTCCTGTTTTGCCTGTTGTCGTAATATTAAAAAGGGAAGCATCGCCATAATAGGCTGAGAAAAATCGCATTGTTCAATCTCAGATATAGCAGCAACATATTCTGAATCAAGCTGAGAATAGAGTGGTTTGACACCATTAATAAATGAGCGATAAGTCTTTTCAACGGAAACAATATACCCAAGCCAGTTTTTTGCTTTTATTTTCCCTTGAGAATCAATATCATTGAGAGTTGAATCATCATAACATCTTGTAGAAGAAAGAATATCCTTAATCAACTTTTCATTCAGGTTCTCCCTCTTAATATCCATTCCTTGCTTCTTTGCCATATCAAAGAATATCCGTTCGATATTCGTAACTATTGCCATAGCCGGAAAGTCAGAAACCTTATAAACAGTCCTTGCCTTCTTTACTTCAGGATAATGAACTGTTATGAGGTAGAATATGTAGGCGGCAATGAACGACAGTCCGACTCCATAAAAGAATTTTCCACAAGCAACAAAGAACTGGCAGGGAGCAGGAATATCAAAAAGCCACATATCCAAACAAAAAACAAGGATGACAGAAACCAAAGTCAACATGTTTAATGTCTGATTCAAAGTCTTGACAAAAACAATCCAAAAGTTATTCATAAATATATAAAACCAATAATCAATTTAAAATATATCAGTAAGTTTATTACAATATTACGGAGTCAGACCTGAAATCAATGATTGATAAAGTTCCCTTTTTTCTCCTTCCTGAACAAATAATTCAAGGAACCGAAACATAGCATCCTGAAACTCCACAATATTAGCATTCAATAATTCCTTGAAATCTATATCTTCACATTCCTCTATATTATCCCAATCTGCAATCCTATAATCAATAACGGAACAGAATTTACCTTTCTCGATAGAGAAGAAATAAGAGTCGAAGGCAATAGATATATTGTGACATGCAGCCTTGTTAATATCTTCTTTAACACGTTGTAAAAAAGACGGAAAGTTTGAAATTTCCTTTATTTTGTTCTTATAAAAATACTGCTCAGCCTTAGAATCTATCCTTTCAGAAGATAAACAAGGAATAGAATTATCCCTTAAGCAAGCCAGGAGTTCATCTGTTTCTGTCTTAACACTATTAGGAGATACAAAACATAGATTATTACTATTCAAATCCTCTGTAACCAATACAGACTTGCCATCCAGAGAAACCACTTCCAAAAACGATGTGGTAGGAATATCTAAAGCTTTGATAAGCTGATATTTCTTTATACTGCCTTTTATGACCATATCAACAAAACCTTTAGACTCCTTGACAATCACAGATGAACAGTCCTGCAACAGGCATCTATATACTTTCCAATTGCCTCCCTCACCAATACCCTCTTTGGCCACAATATTATTTAAATCAATCATAGAGATTTACATAAGTATACGTCTAATCTTGCAGTATTCTTCTGAACTTATTCTTCACCATTTTGCTTTCTGACAGGCAAGCGATAAGATTATTAAAAACACCTTCATCCAATGTACCTATTTTTTCAATAGAAGTCTGCGCCATACGCTCCTGTAAATCCAGCTGTCCAGCCGGATAGGTATCAAGATCGGAGCCATAAATAAAAGTATTCTCATCAAACGCAAAAGGTGTACCGTCATCCTTAACAGCCACATTCTCACCAGCCATAAACACAAAAATATTCAGCATCCTCTCCGGAATGTTCAAGCATCCATACTTAACCTCCAAATCTGATGGTACATGGTCTTTAGATGTAGGCAAACTGGCAAGCAAAATATCACTTTCCATTTTTTTAAGCACAAGGAAAAACTTGTTCTGCGGCTCAGCTCCGTTCTTGAACAAAAAAGGACGGAAAAACAACAAATTACCTTCTTCAAACATGGGATTCCGCATTTAAGAGGTTAGCTGTCTGCCGTATATTCAAACTCTCGCGATAATCCTCTGCCGCACAATCAGTCATTGCTTCAGTAAAGTCGATCTGCCGGTCGGAGTTGTTGCATTCATGCTTATTGAATGCTTCCAGCAATCCCGTGCGAGCAGCCACCCGATACCAAAGAGTACCCTCCTTGTGTGTCTCTGCAACCAAGTCGGAAGCAGTCATATTGCCATATTTTGCCAGTATCTCGTCCATCATCTCTATCTCACATTCTGAGAATTCGCTGTCATCAAAATCTGCTACCGCCTCAATGAAGGTACCGCCATCCTTGAAATCTGTCTTTACAAAAGACTTCAGAAGATACGGGCCGTCCGAAAGGTCAACGAAAACATCCTTCGCTACAGGGCCTGCCTGCCATACCTCAAACGGAATACCAATGAAAGGGACATGATATTTCAACGCCATACGTTCCTCCATCAGATACAAAAGTTTCAACAGCTTTGTCTTGCTGAGACTGGATGTATGACGCGCAATATATATAATCGCATTACCAAGTTTCTGTTTAGTAGATTCAGAGAATTTGCACATAATCAATGTATTTTGGTTACAAAGATAGCCTTTTACCTGAAAACAACCAAGAAAACAGGCTATTAACTGTTCTAATGTACGTTGGCACATGTAGTCAAACAAACACTAAAACCGTTTGAGACAGAGGCAAACAAATTAAATATTGAAAAATCAGTCCCCACACACCCGTAATCCATTAATTATTCTCTATCTTTGTCTATAAGAAAACAACTTCAAATAATGAAAGAATCCATAATCATCAAAAACTTAGGCCCACTTAAAGAAGTGGAAATAAGATATATCAAGCCACTGACCGTATTTATCGACAAGTCTGTCAGCTGTAAGAGTACAATCATGAAGATTATTGTACTCATGAGATACATCTACAAAATGGTGAATATCCGATTCTATCTGAAGAATGCGAAGATTACCCGTCCACCATTCAAACTGCGTTTCAACTCGCTGCTTCAGGACGGATTGGAAAGCATGATAACAGCAGAGACCGAGATATCCTGTCCTATGCCAACAAAACTTTGCAGTCAGACATCAACAAGCCCAACAACGATCTGGTATTCTTCAAGGAATCGTATGTATCAAGAACACTACACGAAATCATTACAGGCTTTCCGGAAACCACAGAAAATATTCGCCAATATCCGGGCTCATGATTTACTGACATGACTTTGTCTTTGAACAAAGAATATACAATAACGAGTACAAAGTTTGCTAAAACAATAGAAATATAATCCGATATGATAAATAACGAACATAATCCGATAGCTATCAGAGTAGGCTATATACAGAATCTTTGGATGGAGAAAAGGCAAGAATGTCCAGATGCAAAGGTATATTGTCTAACTTGTAATCAGGAAGACTACCCACTAGTGGAAGGATTTATCCGTCTGGAAGGATCTGCTTACGGAAAAAGCAGTGACATTATTCTTGCATTCATGACGGATTATGAATCGCCAAAGGCATTATATGCTTTTCTGATAACTGAATGGATTACGTCCTTTGAGACTGATATGAAAAAATACCCGGAATGGAAATGGACGGACTTCGAACAACTGAAACAGGAAGCAAAAGAACTGAACTATGACGATATTGACGAAATGAAATCATTTTATGTCCGTCTGGTAACCAGTTTCAAAACCTTTGCCGGAATCACGGATAATATACTGGGTATAACAGTCGTTGTTTACAAAATAGCAGATGTGGAATCACTAAACAAGTGCATAAAGGAACTGGCGGAGATTCTTCCAACCCAGTCCAGTCTGATATTAACAGACTATAACGGCCGAGAAATATACAAACCACTGCTAGAGAAGCTTAAGGAAAAGGCGTGCCTGATTAAAATACCTAACCAGAATATGTCAGGAGCCTACAAGGAAATAGCCACACAAGGAGACCCTCATGATCCACAAGTGAGATATAGAAAATGCCTATTTGAACTGGGAGAAGCTGCAAATGCAGGCAAAAAGCAGGAAGTGAAAAATTTGGGAGAAGAGCTTGTGGATATATGCCGTGAAATTGGAGGAACGGTAATGTGGGCTTCAGCCTATCTGATTTATGGAGGATTCATGCTGAGTTTCAAAAGCGAATCTGCCTTCACTCATAAAATACTAGATAGAGGAATCAGCATTGTACAAACGGCTAAAGAAGAAACCAAGGAATGCAACCAGATTCTGATACAGCTATATGACTATAAGGGTATCGCATTCAATCTTTCAAGAGATACCAAACAAGCTGTAAAATGCTTCCTTAAAGGAGCTGAAATTGCCAAGAAAGAGGAATTGAAATCCATAGCAGTCAACCAATATGGCTATGCACTGCTTGCCGCACTTAAAAAAGACAGGCTTTTTTATGAACCAATCCTTACAGAAGCCTTTGAATACGGATATGCACTTGATGACAATGAACTGAAAACCGTAAACCTTTCTTTCATTGCAAGCACCTACATTGATAAAATATATTCTCTGGATGGAAAAGAACGTGAAGAAATAGCAAGACGGATGGAAAACCTTTATGGCGAAGACTGGCAGGCAGACTCAAAAGAACTGTCTGCTAAAATAGAACGGGAATACCAACTACCGAAAGCATAATTCTATCGTCCTTCAATATCATCCAGAATATCATATAATGCAATTTCCGTAAGTATTTGAATATTATTATCTTGTCTTAATTTTTCCCAAACCGAGCGGTCAGCCCCTTTTCCGAGAACAACCATATCGGCTGTATAAGAAAATGAAAACAAGTTAATGGCTCCGAACTTATGCAGTTTGGAAAGCAAGACATTGATATCCGGATATCGGGAAAAAATACCGGAGATAAAAATATGCTTATGATAAAATATTGTATTCCTGTTTGTAATCTCATGATCCGGAAGCAAATTATACAAATCCTCCTTACCCATTGAAAAAAGTTCCCAAGCATCGCACAATTCATTTGAAGACAGCCTATGAGCCTGCCCGACTTTCATATACAATCCGGCACAGGCACGTGCCTTATCAAGCAAAGAACAATCAGCTTTCAGCTTAATCTTGTAGCACTCACATGATTCCTCCAACTCCTCTCCCGGCATACGGGAAATACAAAAAAACTCATTAGTAAAAAAAGAGGTGCTCTCAGCGCCAAAGAATCTACAGTTTTTACGCAACCGTACAATTACTTTCTCATCGTAAACCACAACCTTACAATTACCTGTAAATATTTCCATCAAACGTAACACTTCCGGGAACTCCGGTGCATTGGCATACTTACTACCACCAAATACGGAGAGAAACGTGTCCAGCATGTTTCCTTTACCGGCAACTGGTCTGATAAGCGAATTGAGCTCCTGCACTATTACAGAATTAATCACCTTCACCATAGCAACAGAACATATTGCGGCATGATTGAAAGTAAAAGACTCTGTACATAGAGCCACGAATGTATTGTTCTCTTTCATATATTTCCAAAATTTCAGATTGTGACATTTGCAAATCTATTGTTTTTTATCTGAACTACAAATTATCCGTTATAGTTTTGCCAAAGAAACAATAATGTTCAAAGAAAAAGAGCAAAACATAATACTACAACAAGATAAATCCATATAATATAAGATTACAAAAAAACTTTTTCTAAAAAAATCGGAGAAATATTTGGATATATGATTTTATTTCCCTATAATTGCGATTGACAAAGATGATGTTTTATTTTTCTTCTTCTTTTTCCACAAATAAAACAGAAATCGTCTGGAAGAACCGGAGGAAATTTCAAAAGATCGTTTTTGAAGTTTTCTCTTTTTTTGTTTTCTGACGGAAGACGACAGGATTCAGAAAAGGGAAACGGAGTCATTCAAATTTATTGTTAAACTTTTAAATTCTATCAATTATGGCATCATTTAGAGCTACATTGGAATTTGCAGGAAAAGAGTATGACGTACTGCACTCTGAGTATGAATTCAGTCGTACAACAGACGCGAAGGGAAAACCATCCTCAAACATCCAGGGAGGACGTGTTTCGGTAGTTATCGAATCAACTGACGACACTGCGACCATCGAAGCCATGCTGAACAGCCAGTTCAAGCAGGTGGAAGGAAAAATCGTGTACAAGAAGATTGAAGAGGATGCTAAGATGAAGGAAATCGAGTTCAAGAACGCCTACATCGTACACTACAAGGAAACTCTTGACGTGAACAACGACGTGCCGATGACCATCGCACTCACATTCTCCGCTGAGCTTATCAATGTGGGCAACGCTGCGCTTGACAACAGATGGCCGAAAAACTAAACGCTCCGGGGCAACGCCCCTAAGCGGAATGTAAGATATTGCCGCTTGAAGGGCTCAATCCGTCAAGCGGCAATTTTATTTATTCACCTAAAAAATCATTGCCGTTATGCTTGAGCAGAAGATGACAACCGTCAATATTGATGATGTTCCTCTTCCTTCCTTTTTTCAGGTTGTGTTGAAACAGTGCATCAATGATCATCATTATTTTGAAGTTCACATGGATATAGAGTCCGGTGAATTTTACAAGACTCATACGCTTGACAACAGCATGAACTGGATAGGCAAGCAAGCGGAAATCCTTTTGGGCGGCAACAGCTTCAAAGGAATAGTGACACATGTGGGACTGCACCGCTCGAAAGGCAATCACGGCTATCTGCTTATCCAGGGGTATTCATTGACCTTCCTCCTTGAAACAGAACTAAACTGTGCTTCGTGGACCAATACCACGCTATTCAGCATAGTAAAGGAAATATGCGACAGGGCCGGTGTGCCTTGCGCCATCAAGCCGGAATATACAGCTGACATAGAATACGAATGCCAGTATATGGAAAGCGACTTCGACTTTATCCGCAGGCTGGCCAGACAATATCACGAATGGCTGTATTATGACGGGAAACAACTTGTATTCGGCAAGCCTGACAAACTGCCATCAGCCATACCACTGAGCTACGGACGCGAAATATCCGACCTGAACATCGGAATCCAGACGCTTGCCCGCCTGGTAGAGGGAAACTCATACGACTCCGCCAACGGCAAATTCAGCAAAGGTGCCGCTTCCAATGTTCCTACCGGCATGAACATGCTGGGACAAACAGCTTTTGACGCATCTGTCAAACTCTTCAAATCGAAAGCATTCCAACATACGGAAATCAGGGTTGCCAACGACAGTCAGGCAGAAAACCATTTCCAAAAGAAACAGCAGAGCGATGCCTCGCCTTCACACTATATATCCTGTGAAACGGACTGCAACCGGATAACACTCGGCAGCGTAGTGGAAATACAAACCGCAATCCAGAACTTCCAATTTGATTTTATTGAAAAGACTTTAGGTGAATATTTCATCACTGAAATTACCCATATAGCCGGAACCGGAGAAAGCTATAACAACAACTTTACCGCACTCTACTCGCAGACAACAAGTCTTCCTGCCCCGGAAGTACCTCTACCCGTGGCACAGACACAGCAGGCGGTAGTGATAAGCAACGATGACCCCAAGAAACAGGGACGCGTACAGGTAAAGATGAACTGGCAGGGCGATGGCATGACAACCTCATGGATACGTGTCATGACTCCTGATGCCGGAATAAGCAATAAAGTATCAACCAACAGAGGTTTTGTCTTCATTCCGGAAAAGGACGACATCGTACTGGTTGGATTCCGGTATGACGACCCGAAACGTCCGTTCGTAATGGGCAGCCTGTTCAACGGGAAGACAGGAACAGGCGGTGACAGCGGCAACAAGAAAAAGAGCCTGACCACCCGGAGCGGATGTACCCTCACCATAGATGATGACGAAGGCAGCATCACCATGACGGATCAGGCCGGCAACAGCTATGCCGCCGACGGAAAAGGAAACATCAAGATTTCCGCATCCAAATCCATCATGCTGTGCGTAGGCAATACCAGCATTGAACTGGACAGCGAAGGAAACATCAAATCCTCCGCAGAAGCCCAGATTACGGAAACGGCCGCCAACGAAATAACGCAGACTGCAAAAACAATAAACAGCAGTGCCGAAGAAGCATATAACATAAAAGGAAGTGACGTGACCGCTACGGGAAGCAAAACGGCAACCCTTTCGGGTACCACGCAGGCAACCGTGGACTCCAGCGGAACAACCGCCATAGCAGGTACAATCGTAAAACTGAACTGACCTATGAGCAATGCCATACAACAAATAGCGGACAATATGCTCCACCTTTGGGAGAATACCGTGACACAACCGGTAAAGATGATACGCATTGTCATCAATCCGGGTGACGAAACCATGCTCAAGGCCTTCTATGACTACATGCTGGCCATCGACAGCGAAGAAGAAGACATGGTCTTCATCATCACTCTCCCATTTACATCCGCAATGGAGTTCAGCAAAGATGTACTGCAATATATCAGCAAACAAATAGAGTACTGGAACAACTCCAAGAAGCCTGAAGACATCATTTTTGAAAAAGTGGAATGGCAGGCTAACGACAGCTCCATAAATAGCGGAAATGCAGCCCAGACAGTAGTGGAAAATCTCAACCGGCTGACCCGTGAACTTGTCAACGGTACCGACATGAAATGCAGCTTCATTTTCGATCTGGAAGGCACTGCGGACTATGAAGGATGCCGGCAATGGTTCAATCAGGCACTCTCCCAACCATTTGACAAACAGATGGTATGGGGAACCGGAGATATCACCGGCCAGGAACAATTCGGAAAACTCATGACGACCTATCCGAAGGAAACGGTTTCCATCTATCCTCCGATAGATATGGACGGGGCAACCGAAAAACTGGCAGAACAAGCAGCCAACGAAGATCGGAGCGATCCTGCCGCCTCAGAATTCAGACTGGCACTGACCAGACTCATGAGCAGCGTCAAGAAAGGAGACGCTGCCCAAACAGACCTATACGCACGCAAATGCCTCGATATGGCACTTGCCAATGTAAAAAAAGACATGAACTGGCTGAGCCAGTTCGTAACAGTATATACCATCCTATATACAGACCGCATTAATCATAAGGATCTGGACATGGCTCTGTATTTTGCCAACAAAGCGGTAGAAGCGGCAAGGATGGGAGAAGGAAAGCTAGACCCGTCTCTTTCGGGACGTCTTCTCGGCAGCTCGCTTGTAGGGAAAGCATCCATACAGATACGGAAATCCGCATGGAACGATGCCGCAGAAACCTACCGGATGGGGGCAGACGCCTATGCAAACTGCAAGGATTACCTCATGCAGGCAGAAACACTGAGAATGTGCGGGTGGTGCCGGGAGAAAGCATACGATACGGAAAGAGCCACGGAGTGCTACATTGAGGGATTCCGACTGGCAGACAAACTGTCGTCAGACCTGATAAAGCATTCGTCTTACCCTTTGCTACTGCTCAAGCTGCTGGAAAGCCGGAAACGCCAGCCGTCAGTCAGCAATGAGGAAATCAACTCCGTGCTGAGCCGTGTTATCGGCAAAGACTGGGAGGACTTTCTGTATGAATACAAACGAAATCTAGGAAAATATCATGGAATGGATCAACAAAATATGGACGACCCTTCAGCAAATGTTCAGTGAAGGCCCAGGGTACATCAAGGAAAACCCGAAATCGGGCTACCTTGTAGTCATCCTGATTCTGCTGATATGGCTGACAGGACTGATACTGGACTGGAAATGGACCTATGCCCGCCCCGGAAGCTGGGGAGGGAACTTCTGGCTTGACCTGCTGGGGCCAAACGGATTCCGTTTCTGGCTCGGAGTTATCGTAGTGCTGTCCATACTATTGTCGGCCTATCTGTTTTTCAAAACTTGAACCCACTCTAAAAACAACTATAAACTATGTCATCAGGAACAGGGTATTTCGACCAGGTAAGCGCACAGCTTGAAGCCACCGTAGGAGCACAGATGTCGGGTGTGGTTTCGGGAGCTTCCGCCAATGCGGAGGCGGGTGTATCCCCGTCCGTCAACGCGCTTGACACCGGACTGAAGGCAGCCACAGCCTTGGGCAGTCTGGCAGACAACGTGAGCGAGGCAGCCGTACTCCCCGTGCTCGGAGCACTGGGGATGAAAGGACAGGCGTGCCTGCCCATCTCCAAACAGCTCGACCCTGTAATCGGAGTGGATATTCACCTGGTGAACATACCACCGGCCACAAGCGTGCCGATGCCTCACCCGTATGTAGGGACACTGCTTTGTCCGCAGGACTTCATGACGGCGGCGGTAGCCTCGTATATCCCCCCTCCGCCCACAGCGGAAGAAACCGGGGATGCAGACTCGGCCAAGCTCGCAGAGATAGGCCACACGGCACTGACCATGGCCGTGGGCATGATGGGTGCCACCGTAAAAATCGGCGGATTCATTCCACGTGCCGTGGCTTCCACCCCCACACGCAGCATACCGCATGTACCGATGGGAGCCGGATTTGCCGCAAACTCAATACCAATCCCGAAAAACAACGGACATGCCTTCATGGGAAGTCTGACCGTACTTGCCGACGGACTTCCGCTGTCGGGAGGAGGAACACACATGCATCTGGACTGCAACGACCTGGGCATGTCGAGCGTACACAAGGTGCCGGGACTGTTCCTGCCGACAGGCGTAATCAACCCGATCCCTCCGGTCAGACAGATTCTGACCAGCCCCGTGCCCGTGCCGTTTAACCCGATGGCTGCCCTCTCACGCAAGTGCATGGGGGCTTTCGGAAGACTGTACAAGAAAAAAACCGAGAAGCTGGCAGACAAACTGCATGGAGCCGTAAATGACAAGATAAAGAGCGGAAAGTTGCAGGACATGCTGCACAAGACCATCTGTACCGTAACCGGACACCCGGTGGACGTGGCAAGCGGCACATTCTTCACAGATGAAGAGGACTTCTGGATAGACGGTCCAATCCCTCTCTCCTGGGAACGTACCTGGTACAGCCGAAGCGACTACCAGGGGCCACTGGGCAATGGATGGCATCATGCATACGACATGGGCATCGTAGTGGAAGACGGTATCCTCACCTTACGAATGTCTGACGGAATACCCGTAGCCTTCCCGCTACCTACTGAGAAGAAGCCCTCGTTCATCCGTGCAGAACGCAAGGAGGCACGAAAAGAAAAGGACGGCTACTGCATCTGGGATATGGACGAAGACCTGTACTACCGATTCACACAGAAAGAATATGACGATGTACACCTGCTGGAGAGCATGTCGGACGCGAACGGGTTCGCCATACGGTTCGGGTACAACAACAAGGGATACCTGAAGGAGATTACCGACAGTGCGGGAAGAAAGCTTACCGTAGAATGCGACGAGCGTAACGGACACATTCTGATAATAAAAGGCCCTCATCCCGAGAACAAGGGAGAAGAAACAATACTCGCATCATACGAATACGATGCGGAGGGAAACATGATATGCCAGCGCAACGCCGTGGGTGATGCCATGCGATATGAATACCAAAGAAGGCTGATCGTAAAGGAAACATGGAGAAACGGACTGAACTGGTTCTTCGAATACGACGGCAGCGAAATCGGATCCCGATGCATACATACATGGGGAGACGGAGGCATATACGACCACAAACTGCAATTCCTCGATGGCATGACCAGAGTGCTTGACAGCCATGACAAGCCGACAGAATATTGCCACAAGGACGGACTAGTGTATCGGAAGGTGGATGCCAACGGAGGCGAACACCGATGGAAATACGACTCGGACCGCAAGCTCCTGCAGGAAACTGATCCAGCAGGCAACAGCAGCCTGTACAAATACGACCGCTGGGGAAACTGTACCGACAGTTCCGATCCGGGAGGCGGCAGCGTATCGGCCGTGTTTTTCCGTAAGGGGGCATTGCGCAACAGGCCGCTGAGCGTGACCACAGCGGACGGAGGTACATGGAAGTTCGACTATGACACAAAGGGAAATGTGACTAAACGTACTAACCCAGAAGGGGCGAAAACACAGATAGAGTACAGCGAAGGACTGGCCGAAAGTATCACTGACCCGTATGGTGTAAAAACTGTACTGAGCTACGACAAAGACGGCAACCTGACGGAAGCCTCAGACAGCCGGGGAAACACCTCAAGCTACCGCTATGACCGACTGGGACGCTGCACACAGGTGACAAATCCGAAAGGTGCTGTACAGACAAGACACTATGATGCCATAGGACGCGTGACGGAAGTGGAGGACTTCGACGGCAACCACATACACCTGAGATATGACGGCATAGACAACCTGCTGGAATACCGGGACGACCTGCAGAAAGTGGAATACACCTACTCGGGCATGTGGAAGCTGACACACCGCAAGGACAGCCGAGGTGTAGTAGGTTTCCATTATGACAGGGAAGAACGGTTGCGCCACGTGATAAACGAGCGGATGCAATACTATGAGTTCGATCTTGACGACGTAGGCAACGTAATCCGGGAAACAGGGTTTGACCGGGGAACAAGGATATACCAACGTGACATCGCCGGACGTGTAACCAGCGAAAGGCTGCCGAGCGGAATCGTGAGGGAATACGAATATGACAATGCATCGAGGGTAACAAGGGTGTCGTATGTGACAACGGATGAGCCCGACCAGACCTACCAATATGGAATATCGGGAAGGCTCGTGGAAGCAACACGGGGTGAAAGCCGAGTGGAGTTTGCCTACAACGCACTAGGACTGCCGGTAATGGAAACGGCAGACGGTGAGACCATCAGACGCACCTACGACAGGACCGGACAGATACTGTCCCTGCAAAGTACGCTCGGGGCGAATCTGGAATACAAACGCAACGAATTCGGAGAACTGACGGAGTTCAGAGCCGGAGACGGCTGCGGGAACGGTGAAATGCCGTGGAAGTCACAGCACAGCTATGACACACTGGGCTTTGAAACAGAACGTATGCTACCCGGAGGCGTAATGCGAAGTTTCGCTTACGACAACATTGGCCGCCTTGTGGATGCACGCACGAGAAAGGATGCACGGACACGACACCTGCGCCGCTACCGCTGGGGCAAGGCTGACCGGCTGCTCGCAACGGAAGATAGCAGACGGGGAACGACACGGTACGGGTACACTCCGAACGGACAGCTGGAGTATGCCGAGTACGGAGACGGAACGGAACAGTGGAGAAAGAGCGACAGCCTGGGAAACCTGTACCCCGACCCCGACTGCATGGTACGCCGCTTCCTGAAAGGCGGAGCCATGGAACAGGACGGGAAGTGGCACTGCGAGTATGACAAGGACGGGAATCTGACAGAACGATACATCGGTACGGGAAGATGGCTGGACGGAAAGAAGGAGCACTGGAAATACAGGTGGAACGCTGACGGATCGCTGGCAAAGGTGGTACGACCTGACGGTGAGGAAGTGACATTCGAATACGATGCGCTGGGAAGAAGGCTCTCGAAGAGCTTCGGAACGACCGTGACACGATGGATGTGGAACGGGAACGTGCCACTGCACCAGTGGAAGCAGAGACGGAGCTACTCAATGGAAGAGGATGCGTGGCTGACCGAGGAAGAGCGTAAAGACCGCACGCTCTGGCTCTTTGAGGAGGAATCCTTCGTGCCTGCCGCCATGATAAAAGAAGGCAGGGCCTACTCTATACTGACAGACCATCTGGGTACACCAACCGAGGCATACGACACGCAAGGCAACGAGGTGTGGAGCAGGACTCTGGATATGAACGGAGAAGTCATCGAGGAGACCGGAAATATCGGAATGATACCGTTCCTGTTCCAAGGACAGTATTATGACCGAGAGACAGGGCTGGCGTACAACCGATTCAGGTATTACTCGCCGCAAATGGGGATGTATATCTCGCAAGATTCGATTGGGCTGGCTGGGGGAATACATAACCTTTACGGGTATGTCAATGATTCCAATACGTGGATTGATATATTGGGATTGGCTGGACGTATATGGCTTAATTACGCAAAGATTTGGCATGATAAACGTGCAACAGAAATTTTTGGAGAGGGTGATGGTAGACGGATTGGAGGAAGAGTTTATGATAAATATGTAGATGGGGTAGATATCGAATTTAAATCTGACAATTTCTCAAAAGGTCCAAGAAGTAAAGAGTCTTTAAAAAGGATGAATACTCAATTAAATAAGGATATAGCAAATAAATTATCAATGAAAGCTAATCCCCATTGGCATTTTGATCATGATCCAAGAAAAAGTCCTGAAATGAGAAGCCTTCTAAGAAAAATGAAGAAAAGTGGTATTACTTGGACATATGGTAAAAATTATTATAGTAAGTAAATGGATAGAATTTCTTTAAAGAAACATATAGTTAAAACAATTGAAACATCGCCCCATATAGATGGATATAAATGTTTAAATAAATTATGCTATAAAGACTTGTTTGTGTTTTGTAAACATTTAGAGGATATATATTATAGCTATATTATATTTAGGTTGAGTCAATCAAATTCAATAAACGTCTCACTGTGGGTTGGTCCAATTGATAGGCCTGATGATGGGTTATATAGTTTATCTGCAAATATAGAATTAAAAATAGTAACAAATGCATTATATAATGAATCCTTAATTGAAAATTGTCATAACAGAATCAACAACATAATTGATTCTAATATATTGTCAAATCTAATCACGGTATCTAAAAGAGAGTTAACTACTCCTTCTTTTGGATTGGAAAGAAACTATGTATACAATAATTTTATATTACCATTTTTTCAATTAGTAATTGAAAAATGTAAAGATAAGGCTGTTTTAAGGGATAAGAAAAAAACAGCTCCAATAATAATTGATATATATAACAAATTAAATCAAAAACAAAAATCTTTTTTTTGTAAGATTGGAAAAGATGAGACTGTAAATATAATATGGGAGTTATGTTATATTTATTCTTATAATAATTAATCTATAGTGAATCGGAATATCGGGGTAGGTACATCACCTAATGACAATACTTGTATTAATGGTAAAATCTTGAAAAATATGAAAACGTACTTTGAAGATAAAATGAAAAAACTACACCTTTGATAAAGGTATTAAAATGATTGTACTCCCAGTATCCAGAAAGTTGGGAATGAAAGAACGGACATTCCTGCCCATCTTCAACAACTCGCCACTGTAATCAGAGCAGAAGCTAGTACATAAATATAGACACATTATTTGATAAATAAGTTTATATAAAAGAAAGGACTCATTATGAAAAAAGATATAGATTTGGGCTATGAAATACCAGAAAAGCCTTTGACAGGTAGAAAGCACATCTCCATCTTAATTGGAGCTGGCTTTTCTGCGCCACAAGGGTATCCGATAGGAAATACTCTGAATGAGAATATATTGGACTTTGAAAAATATAATGCAGATTTTTCACCAAGTGGTGTATTATGTTGCTCAACAACTGGAGAAAAACCAGCTTTTCAAGAAGAAGGGATACTTAATCTGCATCAAAAACATTTCGTATTTTGCAAGCGTCTAATAAAAAAGTATGCAGAGACACATAAGTTCGACTATGAAGAGTTTTATGACTTTATAAAAAGTGAAGAAGTATATAACTCATGCTACGAAACATTGTGTGATGATTTATTAGACGAATATACAGACTATGGAAGTTTCGTCTTCAGTCTCCCCGACATCTATAATCAGATGGTGAGATATTTGTTGAGAGATAAAGATGGTAATTCTTTTTACGAAAACCAGCCATTCCACGTAGGATATGTGGAACATTACGATGGCTTTCTGAAATACCTAAATCACTTGAAAGAAGATTATATCATTGATGTGCATACACTGAACCATGATTTACTTTTTGAATCTTTTAATAAGACTGAATATATCAATGGTAGCATTTCTGACGGCTTTGATGAATATGGTTCGGAGTTCTATGGAATACTGAATAGAGACAATGCTACTTATCATTGCCGGTTAGAAAGATACGCAGCCAGATACGACGCTCCTATAAGGCTTTATAAATTACATGGTAGCTTAGATTATGTGCCTTATTACAAGACTGTTGAGAACAATTTCATGATACCCATTAAGTATGTGAAAATAAGGGAAGGTATTGGCGTGAGTGACTTATTAAGAGGAATACGAAGCAAAATAGGTTATGAAAGTTGCCCGATTGCTTACCACGCCGATTTTCTGACCGGCACAACCTCTAAAATAGAAAGATACAACAATCCTTTACTTTTCAAGAAACTCTTCAAAAGATTCAGAAAGAACCTGCGAAATGCAGAAAAACTGATAATCATAGGATATGGATGTAAAGACGAAGGAATTAACAAAATGATATTGGAGAACTTTGATTTCGCCCACAAGAGTACTTATATCTTTGATAAGTATGCAGGTAATAAAGTACGCGACTTTGGCAAAAAACTCTCGGCCAAGGTAATAGATGGAATTGAAATTGAAGATATAGTTCCTGAAATGTTTCAATGAGTAAATATAGCGAATTATGGAAAATAATCGTACAACATTTTTAATAGGTGCAGGAACACCGCTTGACTTGGTTTTACCACAAGATGTGATTAAACCTGCAACTACAAAAATCACAGAAGATGTTTGCAGACCTTACAAAAATTATCTTACTCAAGGGGATACAATAACTATTGTAAATGATATCTACAACTGGCTCATGGAAAATTATCCATCAGAGTGTTCTAATCCATATATAAGTGGAACACCTGCCCCCTATATTCATTTTGAACATTTGTTTCACGTATTAGAGATGTTAGATGCTTACAGTTGGGTATGGAACAAAAAATGTAATAATCCGAATAGATATCCGGTTTTTGCTCCTTTCACCAAACCGAATATAGACTTTGATCCTAATACACTTCGTTCTGTCATGGACCAATTTATCCTCAGAATAATGGATATTGTAAATGGGTATGATTCCAACATCATGAAAGAACAGGTGAATGAATGGTATTGGAGATTTTATCAACAGTTTGGCGAAAACAGTGACTTCTTTGTATTAAACTATGACACTACAATTGAGAAATCAATAGAAAATTATGAGGATGGATTTGAACTGGATGAAATTCAAGATGCATTCCTACGGTTCAATCCCAAGAAGTTGTTTGAAAATCCGAATGGCTTATCTACTATAAATCATCTGCATGGATGTATAAATTATTACTTCCAGTCATATAAAGATCCGAATACTGATATTTATAATTATCTATCAAATGACTTATATAAATATCCTGACTATGAGATAGTTAAAGGATTGATGATGGGACGAGGACAAAGCCAGCCTTGTACCCAATCAGGAGAAACATATTATTCTTCTCCAATCGTTACAGGATTGCGTAAAACGGATAAGCTAAACTGCGTTCCATTTGACTTTTATCATGCCAATATGACCAACTGTATCATCAGAAATCACAAACTGGTAATTGCAGGATATAGCTTTGGAGATTTGTATTGCAATAACCTCCTGGAAAGAATGAATTTCTTGCATGGAAACCAAAAGCGCATTGTACTTATTGATTTTTGGAAGATTCCCAAAGAAAATAGAATGCATGGAGGATATTGGCTAAGTCAGAATCAAGGAAGATTTCTTTGTCGCATAACTGATTGTGGGGATTTCAATGGAGTTATTCGTCAACTATATAAAAACGAAAATCCCCGAACAGGTGCCCTATACAGCGACAATGGATGCCTAATGGTATTACCAAAAGGATTCAAACATGCAGCGGCCTGCTGTGATGAAATCCTTGCTTTCTTGAACTCATAGAAGCAGAATAAACCAACAGCGAGGAGGATTACTCGCTATAGTTTATCCACTCTAACTTAATAGGAAGATGTTTTTGATGTTGACCGCCATTTATCATAAATATCATAACAGCCCGTCTAACCATGCTATGGTACTTGTATGTATCTTTACATATCTCCTTGAAGAATGCCATATCTATTAAATATTGAAAATACCACTGTAGTTCCTTCTCTTCATTAAGATGGTTCTCATAATAATCCAACTGATTTATGAAATAGCAGAACAACTCGTCATTATTCATCTGCCCCTCTATTAACCTTACATATTCCTTTATGGAATCAGCCAAGAAAGCAGGCATCGGATTCGCTTCATATTGTCGGTTAGAACAACAGGAAGAACTTCCATTTATACCATTTTGAGCTTCTATTTTTCCACGTATGAAAGTCAGCTCCCTATGTATATACTTAAAATAGTTCTTGAAGTTACTTGAACATCCTGCACCACAACCACAATCCAGAACTTCGTTATATTTACTCCACATTTTGGATATACTTATGTCCTGCTTAACGGACATTCGTTCAAAGAACTCAACAAACTCTGCAAAATGACAATGCTTGTACCTCAAACATCTGTTTTTGGCATACAATATATTATGCTGTGCAAACATCTGTGTAAAAGTCGCATCAAATGAGGCTCTTTCGGCAGCTTTCTGTTGTGACTTCAAAGCCCTATTGGAATTCGTAAATGCGGTATAGGCATAAAAGACAGTTATCAACGTAAAGATTGCAGACAAGCAAGTGGCAAAACCTCCCCAAGTTTCCCATTCTGTTGAGATATTCTTATTCACTATCCAGAAAAACTCCCCTTCATTAAAAATGCAAACAAGAAGTAAGAAAAAAATCAACACAAAAGCCAGAATAAAAGATATAAGGAAATATTTCCATTTACTTTCTACAAATCCAATAGGTAAAAATCGATGCATGAATTTGTTGCCAGAACACATTGTTACTAATAACATCATTAGTAATATCCATAATATCAATGATATTATGTCAACAACACTATCACAAAGGTTTATATTATTTCCCATAATTGTGTTAGAATTAAGATATTTGACAATCTTATCAATCTTCATTGAATATAGCAAAACTCACAATAAAAAAGATGTCTGTTCTTACCCCGAGCAAACATCTTTTCAAGAATATAGATTCTTTATACATTTATGGATTTACACTATTTACAGCACTCTGCAACCGTTCAATATTTGCATGTAAAAAAGCATATTCATAATTAATAAGATTATTATACTCTTCTATTGCTTTTTGGGCATACTTTGTATCTTTAGAACAATCATATTCAAATTCATACGCATAACCGATAAAAAAAGGTACTGCCGGGTCTTTGCCCCGTAGTTTATCCAGATCCAATCTACCTTCTTTACGCATTTGAGCATCTTGTACATTTAATGTTTTGTCTATTGCCTGATCCATGGCTTTAAAAATATCACGCTTTTCCTTTATTATTTGCCTTATATCCATTGCATTATTTTTTAATTTCTTCTACAAAGATACCTAATTTCATTATTAACATTAATAAGTTCCTGAAAATATTTTCAAGTATCAATAAGTTTTATTATATTACGAGCCAACTTATGGTTCCTTTAAGATGAAGCAACTACTTGAAGCTATTCTATAATGAATGTTTAACGAACTAAAAAAGAACATTATGAGCATTACTTATTCAACACTGAGTTCCAACTTCAGCAAAGTTAAGGATCTACCAACATCAGCGGTCGGTAAACTAATCGGCGGAAAAGTAGAAGAGAACATAAAAGCCGGCTTCTTCACCAACGCATGCGCAATACGTCTGTCGTATGCCTTTAACTATTCAGGTATGCCCATATCACGCTATGACGGTGCCACATCTTCGGGAAAGGACAAGAAATGGTATCTTTATAGAGTAACTGACATGCTTAGCTTCATCAAGCAAAAGATAGGCGGCACACCGATAAAAGGGAAAAAACTGGAAGACTTCAAAGGGAAAAAAGGTATCATAATCTTCAAGAACTGTAATTGGAGTGATGCTTCCGGACATGTGGATTTGTTTAATGGTGAAAAAGTGGAAGGAAAAGCTTATTTTACGGATTGTGGCGATGTTGAGCTCTATGTTTTACAATAACCTATAGAAAGAATCATGAACAGAACCCTATTGTATTTTTCATTCATCTGCACAGTCGGGCTTGCATGTTGTACGAGAACGCCTGACGAGAAGTTGTTCGTGGTCGAAGATAACGGTTTATTCGGATATGTCTCAGAAAATGGTGATACTGTAATACCATGTATGTATCCATTTGCCTATACCGACACAATCAATCATATTGGATTTGTGGCTGAAGGAAACGGGAAAATAGTATGCCTTGACAAAAAAGGCAATAAGCTTTTTAACGTATTCAAGTATGACAATGGACCAGACTACCCACAAGAAGGGCTATTCAGAATTATAGACGAAGATGGTGCCATCGGATTTGCAGATACTCTGGGAATAGTAATCATCCCTCCAAGCTATAAATTTGCCTTCCCTTTCAAAGATGGCAAGGCAAAGGTTACGTATGAAGGACAATCTGTAAGCAACGGTGAATATACTGTCTGGGAATCTTCTTCCTGGATATTTATTGATAATCCTTTAAGGAAAGAGGAGAAATAAAGATAACCATTTTGAGCTAATTTGATTGATTAATAGTGTGAAAAAGAGAGCCAGCTAATTGTTTATTAGCCGGCTTTCTTTTATTGGTATGTTCGCTGATTATTCCTTTCAAAGTTTGGTAAGCAATACGAAAAAAGGTTCCCTTTTTCATAGGAAACTGTTTCAATCGACTTGCCCAATAAAACTACATAAGCATTTTTGTATAAATCAAATAATTGAGCAATATAAAGATAGGCATTAAATATAGCTATAATTCAGTATCAACATCCGCTTTGAAACCGATAAGTTTCAATTCATTTCTTGGATGTTTGCTTTGTAGTATTTCTTTTTGCATATTCATATTTACATGCGTATAGATTTGCGTCGTAACGATACTGCTATGTCCGAGAAGATTCTGGATATATTTTATATCAACTCCTCTTTCCAAAAGTAATGTAGCAAATGTATGCCGAAATGTATGAGGGGTTACTCTCTTGTTCATCTGCAGACCGGTTACACACTTTTTGATTAACAATCTAACTGACTGCTCGGATATTCTATTCCCTAAGCGATTCACGAAGAAAAAAGTCTGGGGCTGTACTAAAACATAATACTCTTTTAGAATATCAAGTACTTCCGATGAGCATATTTGTATTATTCGCTCCTTACTGCCTTTACCATTCACTTTTAGAACACCATTCTCAAGATCTATATCATTACAGGACAGACTGCATAGTTCTGCAACCCGTATTCCAGTAGCAAACAGGACTTCGATCATGCATACATCACGTGTTCTGGCCAAATAAGTGTAGCTTTGAGGTTTAACATTCTCTTCCCTTATTTCGTACAAATATCTGAGAATCTGCTCGACCTCATTATAGTGCATAACTACAGGCAATACTTTAGGCTCTTTTACCTGGAGTCTAATTTTTCGTATAGGATTTACAAATAAATCATTTTCGTATTCATAATACGAGAATAATGCTTTCAGTGATGCTATCTTTCTTTTAATTGTCTTTGGCTTAAATGTGGATATAGTCTGTATATATCTTTTTATCATTTCCTTGGTTATGTGTTCAAAATAGGTAACATTAAAATCACCGTTGACAAAAGTTTCAAACTGAAGTCCATCTACCTTATAGGCTTTAATCGTCTTTTCACTTAGTCTTTTTTCATATCGACAATGAGACAAAAAGTCACTCATCACATTTTTAATAGCTGTATAACTTCTCTGCTGTTCAATTACTTCTTTCATTCTGGTATATATTAAAGTTTCGCAAAGGAAAGAAATACAAAGCATCGAGAAAGTGAATATCACCAGGAAAAATACCGGTATGAATAACTGATAACTTAAAATTATGATTACTAGAATATTTATAAATAGGAAAATTGAAAAGAAATTTTTTCAAGAAGATATAACATTAGCTCGTTCTAAATCTAGAATAGTCATAATAAGCAGTCCATCAGGTTTGGGTAAATCATCATTAATTGATGAGGTTGTAAAAAACAAGCTAAATTACGATTTAGATCATAGAGTAAAAATAAAACAAAGTGAATCTGAAGAATGTGATCTTGGCTTTTTTATAAAAAGGATAGTTAAGATGCTTGATATTAATGCTTTGCACGATCAAGCCGGGTATTTAAGATTTCATGAATTTTCATTAAAAAAAAACCTTTTAGAAATAATTGGTGAAATAACAATAAAAAAAATATTTTCCTCAGTAGGTATTGATAATTACCTTGATCATGTAAAATCAACGGAAGATAATATCCAAGAATGGTTAGGTAATGAATTTAATCTACTATTACTGGGAAAAGAATATATTAAGTATGTATTAAGAGGAAGAAAATTAATTTTAGCCATTGAAAATATCCAAAATATTGATAATTATTCGGTACAAGTTTTAAAGGAAATTATTCAATCAACAAATAACGCTTATTTGATTTTTGAATACACTACTGGTATTCGTTATAACTTTTCTATTCCAGAGTTACATGATTTTTTTCAAGCAGCAGCAGATATATCTGAATATACTCTTTCTAAACTTGACAAAGCTGAAATTATTAAAACTCTTGGAGTTAAGGACGATATAATCATTGGCATTCTCAATGAATCATATGATACTTCTGATGGGAATCTTTTTAAGCTTTCGTTACTTTTAAATGATGCCAAATGTTTAAAGCTTCATAAAGAATTAGTTTATAGTGAAACGATTAAGAATCTTGTTAATAATTTTAACAACTCAATAAAGGCAATTTTGATAATTATAGAATCTCATAGAAATGGCATTTCTTATACTAAATTGTATGAGCTAATAGCGACACATTTATCAGATCTTATAAATTGCAGGGAAATCGATACTTCATTGAGACTCTTAATGGATAATTACATAATAGAATGTACTCCAATAGATATTAAATTAACACATGACAGCCTATTTAAAGAACTAAATAAGCTTGATGAGTTAAAAAAAATATACATTGTTGTTTTAAGGAGAATGGCTGCCTACTACAAAGAAAAAAATCAAGAAAAACTAAGCATTGAAGAGAGAATAAACAACTATTTATACTTGATTTCATTTTATTTAAAACTCAACTCTTTTTTAGATATTATTGAAATACTTGAGCAAATAAACGATGATTTAGCTTCTTTCCCTATTGATACAGTTCTTAATTATTTAAATTTAATACGAGCAACATATGATGCGAACAAACTAGATGACGAATTTGACAAAGAAATCATTAAATGGTCTGTTTATATTTATTTCCGTTGTGGCTATTATAAAAAGATTATTGATGAGATTTCTTTTTCAACAATAGAAGATATACGAGTGAAATTATGTTATATAGCAGCCTTATCAAGTGAGAGCCCACAGGAAGCTATGAATATCATAATGAGTAATAAAGAAAAAGATTCAATTTATAATCTAGGGCTTAAGCTTGTTGAATTGAGAACGCTAAGATCTCTTCGCAAGAAACATGACTGCTATAATTTATGGATGGAATATTATGAGAATAAAGTATTTAATAATTCATTGTGGGAAGGCGATTTCTTGCGTTATTCATGTTTATGTATTCACAATGATTTGGAGTTTAGGATAAAACGTATAAAAGAAGCCTATAATATATTTAGAACTCGAAACAATTCATACGGAATTATTGCTTCTTGTTTAACATTAATGCGAGATTATCTATTTATGGGTAACTATAAAAAAGCCAATAAATGGATGAATGAAGCTAGCTACCACATTCAAAAGGCCGTATTCCCAATGTATATGTTTTACAATAATCAATCTGTACTAGGAATACTGGCGCAAGATATATCTGGAAAGGTTTTATTAAATTTATATAGAGCACTTGAAATTTGTACAAATTCAGATGATTCTATTGCAATACAATCTAATTTATTATGCTGTTGTATAATTCAAAAAGATAAAAATAGCGGTGTTGAATTTTATCAAAATTTGTTAGTCTCTTTACGAAAGTCCTATTATCAAAACAGTTCAATTTTTCAATCTGTTGTCTATAACTGCTATAAATACGCAAAGTTAATAGATGATGAAGAAAATATTCCTTTTTTAGCTAGTCATTATAGCAAACTATTGACAAATAATTATCCACAAGTACCATCTATTATCCGAAGTGATTTTTTCCCTGTGTTAATTGTTAACTGGGACATAGATTATTATACCGTTCTAAACAATTATCAATAAGTAATTCGAGAACAGATAGATAATTATAGCCTTCATAATAAAATGGAGTAAAGAATGCCCCTGACGGATTTAATGTTGTATCATGCGATAATTCAAAACAGTAAAAGGTATCATTAACTAGCTTGCCATCAATTCTAATATATTCAACTTTATCTAACCAATTAAATAATTTAAAGAGGTTAGATATGTTGTAATCGTTTAATAAGTGTTTGCCGTTTCTTAGTTTTATTTTATGATATAATTTATCCTCAAAACTATGTATATTATTATTGAAATAATTGTCATTAAATTCCGAATATCTCTCAACAACTCCCCAAGTCTTTATATTGTCTTTCCACCCAATAATGCTTACACTTAATTCTTTACCTCCTATAAATTCTTCTATAATGATAGGTTGGTTCAAATTCTCATATAGATTATTGATAAGTTTAATAATTCGATTTTTATCTTCGTAAGCATTCGATAAACTACAAGTTTTAAACCTTTATATACAACAATAGCGACTGTCACTATGAACCTAATAGTTTCAGCCGCTATTATTTTGTTGAACCTATATGTTGCATATGGCATTAGTTGTCAGATACCCCATGTTGTTTTGTTAATATGCTTTCCGGATGTTTCAGCTTCCACTTGTGTGGAAGCAGATCCAAAAGTATCTCATGAGTTGCATTCTTGTGATAAGGCATTTGGGCGATTACATCATTCAGGTAATTCCTTGGGTTTACATCGTGTGCCTTACAAGTAGCCAATAGGGAACAGATAACAGACATATTAACCGCAGCTTCGTGATTACCACAGAAAAGAAAATTTTTTCTGCTCAGAGTGATGGGCCGTTGGACATTTTCCGCCAGATTGTTGTCCCAGTACAGGCGGCCATCGTCCAGACATCTCATAATATTATCCCATTTGGTATAGGCATATGTTATGGCCTTGCCTGTCAAAGAACTTGGACTGTATTTAATTCCTTCTGTCTCCATCCATACTTTCATTGCCTCCATGATTGGCCTGGACAGTTCCTGACGCGTCTGTCTGCGCTCATCATATGCCAGGCCGGCTTCGTCACACTGGCGTTCTATTTTATAGATATGCTGTATCTGAGTCAGTGCATGTTGCGCCATCTCCCTGTTTTCATCCAAAGCCTGCTCAAAATGACGGCGTATATGCACCAGGCAGTTGAGTAGCCGCACATCGGGGTTGGTCTTGAAGGCTGTTTCATAACCTGCAAAACCGTCACATTGAAGATATCCCTTGAAGTTATATTGATTTGCCAGGGATTCGATGACCGCTCCGGCCCGTGATCCCCCGTCGTAATGGAAGATGACCAGTTTCTCCATGACTGATCTTACCATCCAGAGATATTCCTTGTCGGCTCTGTGTTTTTCTCTGTTAATGACCGGAACTGTAGTCTCGTCCGCCTGTACATAGTCGCAGGAGAATACTTCCCGTTTGAGTTCTTCATACAGAGGCTTAAGCAGTTCTACTGTTTTCTTGAACCATCCGTCCAGCGTACTTTCCGTCAGGCCTTTCATTCCAAGATGGCGGTACTGTTGTATCTGACGGTAGAACGGGACATGATATTCATACTTCTGAAGCAGTATCTCGGCAAGCAGGCTGGTGTCAGCAATGCACTTGTCGACCGGCATCAGCGGCATGGGAGCTATCTCTACGCCTTTCTGTCCGGCTGGAGGAAGCAGGGTACTATCCTTGAGAGCATATTTGGGACGGATGATCACCTTGACGTAAAGCATTCCCGGCTTGTGTTTGACGACTTTTGTTATCTCTTCGCCTATTCTACGGTATAAAGACAAGTCTACGCCTTTCGGTTCTATTGTATCGGTTTCCAATACGGGCAAGTCCTCTATCATTTTGCGGTTCTGACGATTTCGTTTTACGTCTTCCACCGATTCCTTCTCAATCTTTTCCACAGCCTCGTCCCGCTTTTCTTCCGCCTGCTGCCGGAGTCCGGAAAACTCGTCGGCAAAGAGATCTGGCATATTAGGATCATATACGCGAAGTTTCTCCGATTTACGACCAAAGAGCTGACGGTTCAGCCATGCGACCTGAGCCGTCAACTCCTTGATACGTTCCTGCAGATTTTTTATCTGTTCGGATTGATTCTTATTAGTAGTAGACAATGAGGCTATAGAGGCATTCAGCCCTTCTATCGTCTTGAGTAAAATTTCTTTTTCTTCCATTGTCTATACTTCTTTTAATGATGTAAATATACTAATTAACAGTGAATTATGCAACAATATCCAAAGTTTACTCACATAAAAAACATGTTATACATGGTATTCCTTACGTTCGGCTCTTAACCGCCGGAGCCTCTGCTCCGGGTTTTCCTGTATTCCTTCAACCATCATCACCAGATCGCGCCACTCCATGGGATAGCTGTTTGATTTGGGATCATACTCCGGCAACTTGAAGCGACCGGCCTCCAGACGTTTTACATACATTACCATACCTCCGTCTTCGGCATGAAGGAGTTTCATTAGCCTGCGGCTGGAACCGATGAAGATGAAGACATCACCGTTCCTCACTTCACTGTTCATTTTCTCATGTACCACTCCGCATAGCGAACTGATACCCTTGCGCATATCTGTCCTGCCAGGACACAGGAAGTAGCGCATCGTGTCGTTCAGGTTAAACATGACCGTTTCGAAGACTTTGGGTAAATATTTCCTTCAGCAAATCTTCAGAACCGCTCCCGAAGTGGGCACGAAGTCCATTGGGAAACAGCAGCGCAACACCATGCGGCAATTGTTCTTCTTGGGAAGACTCCGTAAATGCCTGTTTAAAACTGATAGGAGCCAACTCGTGTTTGATACTGCTCCTGTCAACGGAACATTTTCTACGCCAGTAGTGATAGGTTGAATAACTTACACCTATCTGTTGAAGGTACGACTTCAACGGCAGCTCGCTTTGTTGCACCTGCAATTCTAATTCTTCAAATTCTTGTCTGTTCATAATAATTGAGGTTTGATTGTATTCACTGCCGCAAAGCTACAACCAAACCTCAAAGTGTAAAAGGTGCATTTCTTCGAATGCTTACTTATCTTCGCTAAAAATTAAGTTATCCTGAGTTATACCTATAGAAGTTCCTTCATACGTTGGCTTTATGAGTAATGGGTATTTAAGTCGTGATAAATCAATATCTGTAACTAGTTTGTTCACCACCATATGTTTTGGCGTTTTTATATCAGATAATCTACAGATATCTTTTGATAAAATTTTGTCGCAACAAACGATATTGGTATAAGCATCTCCACCAATATAATGCATATTCCGGAGCATACCCGTTCACTTTCCGGCAGCTTATTAAGGCATAAAACCAGGCCTTAAAAACGCAATTTTATATCCGTTCATCCCCTAAAAGGATGAAAAAATGGATAACCAGACATTAAAATCTCAATTTTTCCGGAGCATATCCGTTCACTTTCGAGAATTGCACGTTGCAACACCTTTTTTCCGGAGCATACCCGTTCACTTTAAGCGTATGCTCTCCATTTTTCCGGAACATATCCGTTCAACCGTGCATAGAATCATCCGTGCATATCTTCATTTCCGGAGCATATCCGTTCATTCTTTCTCCGATTTCAGTTTCCTTTGTGCTGGTAAATTTATACGAAACAGCACAATCATGGCTGCTGAAAACGGTTGATATCCGTTCACCCAAAACGGGGATATCCGTTCACTTTTCATACTCTTTACCTATGGCGATGCAAATTTATTGATTTTCGTCTGTAACGTTGCAGTTTTGATGTCTTTTTTGACGTAAACTGCTGCCTTGTAGCTCGAAGCGCACACTTGTGTGTACCAGCCTGTCTAATATTGCATCAGCTGCAGTCGTGTTGCCTTTCATCACATCGTACCAGTTAGCAACCGGCAGTTGTGATATGATGATCGTAGCTTTTTGTCCATGGCGGTCTTCTATAATCTCCATAAAGTCAAGCAACTGTTGTCCGTCAAGAACTTTCATGCCGAAGTCGTCCAGTATAAGCAGGTCAGTCTGTGCCAGCTTGGCGAAGAAACGATGCAGAGTACTGGATATGCGGGCAAGGCTTATTTCCTCGAAGAGCCTGTACAGGTTATAATAAGCAACCTTATATCCGTTCATGCAGGCCTGATGACCAAACGCTGTACCCAACCAGCTTTTACCGGTACCGGCAGCACCCGTAATAAGTATGGATACCCCGTTTTTCACATAGTCACAAGTGGCAAGATTAAGTACTTTCTGCTTGTCCACGCCACGCTTGCAGTCATAGATAACTTCACTTATGGAAGCCTGATAACGGAAGTGTGCTTTTTTTATCAGACGGGCATTCCGGCTTTGATTCCGGTTATCCAGTTCAGCCTGTATAAGCAGTTGCAGACCGTCTTTCAAGGAGAGCGACTCTGCCTGTCGCGTCTCCTGCATGGTAGCCCAGTAATGGGCCATTCCGGGCATCTTAAGGTTTCTTAGAGCATTGATAATTTCATCCATCGTTATTTGTTTTGAGTGTTAGAAGTCTGTCATTTGAACTGTGATTTTCCACGGATATTACAGTGCTGCGGAGGAGCAAAGGAAAATGAAGGCTGCCCCACACCGGCACACTTGCTCTCTACCAGTAAACGGATAAAGCGATAGTTGCATCTGTCTACATTCAGGGCTGTCTCGCAGGCTTTCTGGAAAACGACCGGATCACTGCTCCTTTGCAGGTTTAGAAGCCCGTCGCAGGTCTTGTAATGAGTCTCCGGAGGCATTGTGGAAGAATAAAATATGCGGCGGATTACATCTCCAAGTATGCCGGATGCACGCTCGGCACGCTCTATGTATGATTTTGCACTCATCCCTCTGTATTCCCGGGAGTTGCTTGCAAGATGCTCCTTTACGATAGTATACTTTCCCCTGTTGTAATCACGTATGTGAGTGGCTACAAGTTCACCGTCCACATATACTTTTACCAATGTGCGTGTATATGCAACATGTGCAGTTTTGGATATATACTGATAGGGTACTGTATAATAGTGCTGGTCACGTCCGAGATAGATACAGCAGTTGGTTGACACCTTCAAATCGGTATATGACACAATCTCAAAATCCCTGTCAGGCAGCGGCATAAGATTAGGCCTGTCTACGGCAAGGAACCGTTCCTCACGCGTATAAGGATGCTTCTGCATGCGTTTCTGGTTGTGCGCTTTCATTTTGAGCGAGGCTGCCCGGTTAAGCTCTTCCAGTGAATGGAAGGTTTCATTGCGGAGTTCGGCAAACACACGCATATAGACAAGCCTCACGGTCCCTTCCACGTTGCTTTTATCTTTTGGGTGTGCGGGACGTGCCGGTATGATGACCGTGCCGTAATGATTGGCCATATCCTCCATTACACGGTTAAGCGAAGGCTCATATCTGTCTGTCTTGACAACGGCAGCTTTAAGGTTGTCAGGGACAAGCATCTTTGGTACGCCGCCAAGATGTTTCAGGCACTGCGTTATGGCATATACAAAGTCTTCCGTGCGCTGTGAACGTACGAAGAGGATATAACCGTAGTCGCTTGCAGGCAGAGTGGCTACAAAAGCCTGGCACTGGACGACCTCACCGGTTTCCATATCAACGTACCCCATAGTATCACCGGCAAAATCGAGGAAAAGCTTTTCGCCGCCCGTACGCATGTCGGCAAGTATGGTGGATGGCGACTCCTTTCTGGCCTCTGTGTTCTGATTGTAATGAAAACGGAACTGTGTCAGGCTGTAGTGGTCATCCGGATGCTCATTACGGTATTCCTCCCAAAGCAGCTTCAGCGTGACATGCTTGCGCTTCATCTCCTCCTGAAGATATGGAAGAAGGGCTTTGAATGTTTCAAAACGCTTGTCGCTATATGCAGGATTGCCGCCCTTGAGACGGTGCTCAAGAATGGGATCATCCAACCTGATAAGTTCATCAAGGCTCAGGCTGTCAGCGTTGACCTTGTTCATGTAGTTGTTCACTGTCTCCTTGTTCATGCCGATTATATCAGCAGCCTTGCGGTTGGAGATTCCGCTCTTCTTTAGTAGAAGAAGTTGTTTGATCTGGCTCATATTCTTACTTTTTCCTGCCATAGTCGTATCGTATGAAGATTGTTTTCTGCATACAAGATACGGGAAAAGAGTAGCAAGTGAACGGACATGCTCCGTTTTTTATGCAGGCATTGTCGTTTCTGTGAGAAGGTGAACGGATATACTCCGTTTTCCGTATGTAGACAACTGATTATAGTATTATTACATTCTCATTAGTGAACGGATATACTCCGATTTCTGTAGAGAAAACGGAGATTCTATCGTAATATCCAAACCACTGAACGGATATGCTCCGTTTTTTATGGCGTTTTGTGGCGTTTTTAGCTGAAATGAACGGATATACTCCGTTTTTCAGGCACTTTTCAAGGCCAATTTAGCGGTAAAACTGGATGGATTAAGCCGTTCAGAGTGGGTGGGGATGCTCCGTTTTCGGCATCATGGCAGGAACAACAAAGGATATGAGTCTCATAAAACAAGTACTCCAGCTCAAGCAGGCCGGAGAATCCAACCGCGGTGTAAGCCGCAAGTTACCGATTGATAAGGAAACCGTCAACGGTTATGTGAATACAGTAAAAGCCAACGGATGGAACATCAGCGACCTCCTTGAGATTGACGATCCCGAGTTGGAAAGGATGTTCCATGCCGGTTCTCCGGCATATACGGACAGGAGAATGGAAGAGTTCCTGAGTCTGCTGCCCAGATACAGGGAACTGCTGACGGATCCCAAATCCCATGTAAGCCGGCAGGTCCTGTTCGATGAATACCGTACGACCCATCCCGACGGTTACGGCAAGTCCCAGTTCTATTATCATCTGAAGCAGAATCTCGTCGCCAGAAAGGATGTTACAGCCGTACTGGCCAGCACCTACAAACCGGGTGAGAAACTTATGGTGGACTTTGCCGGTGACAAGCTCAGCTATGTGGATGCCGAAACCGGAGAAGTCATAAAGGTGGAGGTGTTTGTCGCCTGTATGCCTTACAGCGACTATACCTATGTGACATGTGTACCTTCACAGAAAACGGAGGACTTCCTGTATGCCATAAGGATGTGTCTGGAACATCTGGGCGGCGTGCCTCCCATACTGACTCCCGACAATCTCAAATCGGCGGTAATCAGCAATGACAGGCATGAGCCGAAGCTGAACAAGGCTCTTGAGGACATGGGCAACTACTACCATTTTGTAGTGCTGCCATGTGACCCTGCATCGCCCACCCAGAAGGCTCTGGTAGAGGACTCTGTAAGAATCACATACAACCGTATTTATGCCAGACTGCGTAGCCACACCTTCCATTCACTCATGGAACTGAACCGTGCCGTATGGGAACTGATGGAAAGGCACAACCGGACACGTATGCAGAAGCGTCCCTACAGCCGTGAGGAGCGCTTTCATGCCATGGAGAAGGAGCTGCTGAAACCCTTGAAACCGGAGCCTTATGAGATGCGCCTGTATGCCGACCTGAAAGTACAGGCAAACTGCCATGTGGAACTGAGACAGGACAAGGTGACCCATTTCTACTCCGTACCCTATATCCATGTAGGAAAACAGGCAAGAGTAGTCTTTACGCGTTCATGGGTAAAGGTCTATGTGGAGCAGAAACTGGTAGCCTCACACATCCGCAGCCATACATACGGCTATACCACAGTCAGGGAACATCTCGCATCCAGCAGCAGGGCAATCATGGAACGTTCGGCGGCCTATTATGTGGAGAAAGCGAAAGACATATCGCCTGACTGCCATGAGTATGTAAAGAGAATCTTTGACCCAAAACGTACCACACAGCCTGAAGAGGTGTATTACAAGCTGTGCAACTCCATAGTCAGCCTCAGACGGAAGTACGACCTGGCCACTTTTGACCTTACCTGCCGCCAGTGCATGGAGTACGGTATTTACTCCTACAGCAAGTTTGAAGCCATACTCAGGCGTAACGGTATGAACGCATCTGCCGACGAGACGGTAATCTTCCACGCGCCTATACCGGCAAACCACGGAAACATGCGTGGAAGAAGCTATTTTACAGGAAATGACATGAACAAACAACAATAAATGATTATGAGCAACGAAACAGAAAGAACACTGCACGAGCTGAAGCTTCCGGGAATGGCAAGCTGCTGGAGCTCCCTGGAAGAAACACATCAGTTGGACAAGCTTACCCTGCGTGAAGGCATGCAGATCATGCTCCAGCACGAGCGTGACACGAGAGGAAACAACCGCATACAGCGTCTTATAAAGAATGCCGGCTTCCGTCTGAGAGCCTCGATGGAAGAACTGGAAACAGACACGGCAAGGGGAATACAGGCCTGCTCTGCAGCCGACCTTGCGACCGGAAATTACATCACGGGCGGAATGACGGTCATCATTACCGGACCGGCAGGAACAGGAAAGTCCTACTTCGCCTGTGCCTTGGGTGACAGGGCATGCAGGAACGGCCGGAAGGTACTGTACTTCACGATGAACATGCTCATCGAGAACCTGAAGCTTGTACACCTGGAAGGACGGGAGACAAACTTCTTCCGTAAGCTGAATGCACATGACCTTCTGATCATAGATGATTTTGGGATGGTCAAGCTGGACGGACAAGTACAGCATGACTTTGAACAGATCATAGATGACCGGTACAACCGGAAAGCACTCATTCTGGCCAGTCAGCTTCCCGTTGCAGACTGGTATGATGTGTTCCAAAGCGAGCTCATTGCAGAAGCCTGTCTGGACAGAATCGTGCATAAGGCAATAAAATTTGACCTCAAAGGAGAGAGCCTAAGAAAGAAGTATTAACTTTGCCAACGATACTGAATACTAACTGGGGACTGAACGGATATCACCGGAAATGCTGAACGGGTATCCACCGGAATATGCAAATATAAATCATATTGTAAGTCTCACATATAGAAGCAACAAGTGCCTGCTTATTTCTCGATTTCTCTCCATGCCAGTAAGGAAAAATTATATCATTTTTATGTAATGTAGCTTTTTCTAAAAATAGTGCAGGATTATTATATAAAACAACATTGTTGAATATTTTCTTCATGCTATCAATTAAACTGTCAACATTGCTTTTTTGGGCTCTATCTGGTTCTCTGCTGTAAATTCCAACAGATTCTTTGGAATAGCATATATTATCAGCAATTATAACAATTGTATCAAAGTCTTTTCTAGTAATCATAATTTTAAGTTATCAGTTGTTCGTATATAGCAAAG
Source organism: Bacteroides ndongoniae (assembly GCF_900108345.1). Classification (GTDB taxonomy): domain Bacteria; phylum Bacteroidota; class Bacteroidia; order Bacteroidales; family Bacteroidaceae; genus Bacteroides; species Bacteroides ndongoniae. The sequence continues at coordinate 1,545,996 of NZ_FNVV01000014.1, forward strand.
ATACAAAATCAGTGTAATTCTACGATATCTTTATCTTTATTTCTTTTTATCTACCACAAGAATAGCTATTTTCATGACTTTTCAAACTAAAAACATACCTTTTTCCCAAAACTGTTTGGAAGAAATACATTTTCATTCTATATTTGTTTTTTGAGACATCCTTTTTATTTTTCGAAAGCGGGGCTCTGCTTTAATCAGAATGTTATTAATCCTGATTCATAACCATTAAACAACAATAGTATGGGAGCATTGAGAGCAACCGTAAGTATGCGTGGAAGAGAAATAGATATTCTTTTTTCTCACATTGAATTCAGTCGCAAGACAGATAATAAAGGCAGACCTGTAACATCTGTTATAGGAGGAAGACTAACATTCAGCATAGAGGCCACAAAGGATACAGAAATTCTTGAATCAATGGTGAACAGCCAATTCAAACCCGTCAGTGGGAAAATCACTTTATACAGAACTGATGACAATTCCGTCTTTAGAACTATTGAGTTCAGATGTGCCTATATAGTTTTTTACAAGGAAGTATTTAACGTGGACAAAAAGCGACCACTCTTTACAACAATAACACTCTCAGCCGACAGCCTGATCGTTGGAAATGCTTTTTTGACCAACAGCTGGTAATTGTCTGCTCATAACATAATTTTCTTATTATACAAAACGAATGAAAGCAGGGTCAAAAACAAAATCCGGCCCTGCTTTCTGATCAACCACAAAACTTAACAATCAGACAATCCTTCTCTATACTTATTTTTCCTACATTCCAGAAGCCCTCACTATATCCGGAACAAGCAGTTCAACTTTAGTGTTTCTGTTAGCCTCTGTAGGCAAATAATCTGATATGCCACCTTTACTATCCACAATTATTTTTTCAGCTTTTACACCCCGGCATTGCAGTTGCTCCGAGATATAATTGGCCCTTGTCAGACTCAACGAGTCATTGATAGCAAAGCTCCCTGTTTCCTTATCAGCCGCACCAGTAACCTTTACACACAAATCGTATTTAACGGCAACTCGGGCTAACGCATCAAGATTAATGGATTGTGACCTATCGGTAAGCTGTACCGAATTTAAATTGAAAAAGAAATATACAGGTGAACCAATGATTCCATTAGAAAAACAACCGGCATATTTTTTCATATATGCAGAATCTACTTCCGAAAAATATTTTGGTTCCAATTCTTCAGCAGTACATACCCCCTGAGTATTATTGTCATTTGAACACAGGCTATCTCTCGGAAACGTTACAGGAATCTGACTTGAACTTTCGTCAACCGATTTGCCATTCCATTTCTTATTCTTCAATCTTGCCAAAAGCGAGTTCAAACCACTATAATTATTTACAGGGTAAGTGTGTCCGGCATGTTCACAACTATCGGCAAAAAGATGGGAATACTTATCGAGTAATCCTTCTATCTCCATAATTTTTTTCAGTTCAATCAAAGTCCGTTTGTTCTTCTCATTCTTACCGGCATAGTAACGGTTTTCCGCTGAAAGAGAATTGGCATATCCAACCAATTGTTCATTCATTCGCATATAAGGTCCGGCATCAACAACACGTTTCCATCCTGTTTTTCCAATAGAGAATGACAATCCCGTTGTAAGCAGAAGCATATTGTCTCCTGGACGATTCGGACGGCCTAAACCATCGAAATTCTGAAAGGTAGTCATGCCAGAAAGTTCCATAAGCAGACTTACTCTTTTGGAGAGTTTATATTGTCCCTGGATGCCATAAGACAGAGCAAAAGGATTATTACCATTGGTAGCGTGATGTATCATTCCGACACCTGCAAAAGGAGCGACAGTCCATCGTACCTGTTCCTGTCTGGCATACCTGCGCCCAAATATATTCCACATCAGATCCGCATGGACATAATGATACTTCTGATCGGACAACAAACCATCTTTAAATGCCATCCCATTATAATTGATACGGCCGCCTACAGCCGGAGTAAACCATTTGCCTACAGCAAAACTGTAGGCCGGCTTCATACGGCCAAACAAATCATCACACCCCAACGGTGTTCCAAGAAATGCATTCAATCCACCTGCAACCGTGACAAACCAGTTGCCGCTTCTACCTGCCGGAACAAGCACACCATCAAGCCAGGTTGGCTCCAGAGGTTGTAAAATCTCCTGGCTATACTCACGCGATTTACATTGTACAGTATCTGTATAATGGTATTGCTCACTTGCATACGTTTGTATCGTACATAACGTAACAAAACAAATAGTAATCAGTTTTATCATATTCGAATTAATTATGAGTTAAAAAATTACCTAACGACAATTCTTTGCCAATTAACGCTTAGGTTTCTTGCCACTGGCAGGACGCATCATACGTGATGCCATCCTCATGCAACGCCGTGCCCAGGCACGGTTGTCCTCGTCTTCATCACGTCCCCATTTGAGATCGCTTCCACCACCTCCACCACCATGTGTTTCGGCAAAAGTAGTGGCATCATCCACCATTCCGAGAAACAGCATTGTAGCACATTGCATGACTTCAGTACCGCGTTCTGCTACAGATCGGACAAGTGAATCGTCAAAAATCTGCCGTTCTGAAAGAGGCAACCTTGCCGATAAGCCACGATGTTCGTTAACCATTTCTTCCAGCATTGCGTCTTTAAGCAAACTGTCCACTTTAGAATGTACATCACGAGAATACCGATAAGCTTCTTCTTTCAGCTCTTCTGTCCGCTCTTTAATGGCATTCATATTCTCCCTTAAATCAGAGAGCTGTCTATCAGCGACATCAAGCTTTTCCTGCTTGTCTGCCAGTTTCAATTGAATAGCAGCCAATTCTTTTTCAAGCCGTTCTTTCTGTTCCGAAATGGCAGAAGCATCGCCCTTTTGTTCCTTCAATTCATTTTCCAATGATGACAGCTGAGCCTGCTTTTTCTCCATATCATGCTTTAGATTCTCTACCATGGAGGTAAGGCCCTTCACTCTTCGTTCTGCCAATCTTATATCAGACTGGAGTGAAGCTAAGACAGCCTTATGGCGTTCAATCTGTTCTTCTTTAGTTGTACACTCTTCGGAAAGCATACGTCGGTATTCTTCCGTGGATCTGTGCTTAGCACCTGTCTCCGAAATACTTGTACCTCGTGACATTCCCCATTTTCTGTTCACCTCCGCAAAATCACTGTGAAGCTGCTTCATTCGTTCGCTATATTCAAACTTATCCTTTCCCGCAAAAATTTCTTTGTATGCAAACCGCCCATTTTTGATTGGCAAAAGCGTACAATGGACGTGCGGGTTCAGCTCATCGAGATGTACAACAAAAGCTGCAATGTTCTCCTCTCCATATTTATCAGAAACAAATGAATAAACGTCTTTTGCCCATTGTTCAATTTCCGGCTTTCTTACAATATGGGAGTTATCACTATCTTTGGAAAAATCCACATTCTGATTGCCGAAAGCAAGTTCCTGCATACGCTCTCTTGAACCACCAAAAATAATGTTGACCACTGTACGGTATTTAGGTTCCGCCAGTCCTTCATTAGGGTCCTTTATTCCACGGCTACGCAACAATACCGCCATCCGGTCCGGGATGCTGCGGCTGGTATCTACCTGCTGCACCTTTCCACCGCGAACAATCTCAAAATTGAGGCGTTCACGTGTAGGATCATAGTTTCCCTTGCTCATGGCATATTCTGTGGCTTTTGCGCTACGGCAACGCAGATGCTCATTGCTTTGCGCCCTGGTAATGCCTTTTGATACATGTACATCAAGTACCTGTTTTGCTTTAACCATACTACAATTCTATTAATTCAGGATAATCCATGTGTCCCAGCTTGCTGCTTGTCTGGACACCTCTCCCGGTGACGTAAGTCACCAGGGGTATTAGGCTCCCCCTTCCCTCTGTTTCGTGGCAGACGGGCAAGCCCGGATGCCATTTACAAAAGGTAGTACGCCATACTGCCGAAACAATAAGAAATATCCGTAGTTATACAATCATTTGAAATCGGTTAGAACTCAGATAACCTCCTGCGATTTTGCAAGCAATGAAAGAAAAGGGGAACGAAGGGATTTGAGTTCTTTTTTTATTGGAGAATCTGTATCAGCTCCATTTTCTGTTCCGGTTACTACAAGTTCTGCAAGAGTCTTGCATAACTCAAGAAAATTATCCCATTGACCACAACAATCATTCTGGAAAAACTCCTGTAACGGCTTCCTTTCATCAAACCTTGATTTTCTCAAGACCTTTTGTAATGCGGCAAAGGCAATACAACTCATTGTTATTTCCCTAATTTCGTTTTGCTGTTCACAATAAGAAGCCGACTCATCTAAAACGGTACCAGATACCAAGAAGTCTTCTTTGTTGAACAATACACCTGTTTTCTGTTGTATTATCTCAGTACATGATTTACCTGTCATGACTGAATCTGTTTTGCCAACAATCCAATTGGACAATGCTTCCATCAAGCGTATGGTAAAAGCTGATTCTTCGTGTACATTATCAGCCTTCTCTTCCTGTTCATGCAATGCCATTGTGATTACTACACTTTTTGCCAACTTAACCCTTTTCAATTGCCCCATTTCCTCAAGGGTGTCCAAAAACGAACGTACAGTAGCACGATGCCAACGCCATTCCGTTGCAAGGTCAGATATGGTCACATGACACTGATGCGGCTCAAGTGCATAATCCACTCTTCTTAAAAAAGGGGAAATAAAACCATTTTGTGACTTGTCCAATAAATCACAATATGCTTCCGTTCGTGTTTTCCTTTCACCTACTTTTTCTTTAAGGAAGTCAAAGACCTCCACGTCCGCTACTATTGAAGCGGATAATTTTTGCTTATTTTTCATTCTGTCATGTTTTAATTGATTGATTTTTCATGCGGATGAACCCCAATGCCACTATCCGCAAAATCGTGGCTTTATGCGTGATGATAATTGTAATAGCTTTTGATCAGCTCATCAGGATGTTTCAATAAATTTTGGACATTATCCGTATCCTGACATTCGGATATAACCTTTGATGATGGGTAAAAAAGAGATGCCGTAAGAAATAGGACAATACTAATCGACAGTGTGTACAACTGTGGTATGGCAACAGCAACCAATGCCATTATAGACAAAATGACAACTGTCCTTATGCGGTCATGTACATCTTTCATCCATCGGTCAGACCATTTGAAGGAAAACATCATTATACAAAATATTGTCGATAACATAATGCCCAACCTGTCCTTCAGCAAAAATGTACTGTCGTAATGAAATAGTAGCAGCAAAAGAAGCCAGAATCGAACATAGAACTTTCGTGCCTTGACATTCATAGCCATTATCAAATAGAAATGTGTCATTATACGTCCTTTGTTCCTGTACAAAGCAACAGGTACAACGACCGGTATTAAAAGGAAAATGAAATGTAAGATAATCCAAGTCATAGTTTGTATATTTCTGGAATTGTAAAAATGGAATATTTATCTAGTTCTAATCGTACAAGGCCATATGTGGCCATTTGGATGATAACCTCGGTATCTTTGGCAGTCAGACTATCGGGATGCCTTTTAATGCGCTGTTTGAACAGAGGATCTTTTTTACGATAAGCTGCCAATGCCTTATCCAAATCATTCTCGGGAATTATCCAAGTCGTTCCTTTTTTATATGCACCATTGGAACGGTATGCTTTCAGCATCAGGTTCCGTGAAACCCAGTATCCTGTTCGTCCATATCCTTTGATGAGCTGCTCCTTGTAAAGATTGTCATTGACCACTTCTATCCAAGTTTGGTTGGCATCAATCCAATAAACAAGCCGCTTGTATAAAGTATGTCGCATTCTGTGTAGACTTACATAAAATCTAGCAATATGTCTTCCTTCTCCTTCTTGTATTTGAAAGTTCCTCCTTTGGAATGCACATCAAGATCAAGACACAAATCACCATACATCTGTTCTAATGAATCATACACAGTAGCTGTGATGAAAGTTACCATTCCCTTATCATCTGTCCGTGCATTCATCTTAAACATCTGGCCAAATGAAGGATTGGAATAAGCACAAGTGCAATGACCAAACTTTTCAGACAGCATAGGAATATGATGATAAAGGGTTATCAACTCCATATCATCCTCAAACATATCCATTACTTCTTCCAATTCATACGGATCTCTTAGAGGGAATGTCAGTAATACATAATCGCCATAAAACTTTGGCTCCTCCATTGTTGTCACATCAAGCAGTTGTGGCAGTTGGAGTGGAACAAACGATAAAAAATCATCCAAAAAATGTCTCAGCATAATACCTAATATATCAAAATAGAATTTATAATGAACTTATGAATATATCAATAAGCATACCCGGCAGATCATTCAATCTTTTATCCTCAGTTTCCAGAGTTGCTGCCAGTATCTCAAAAGCTCTGGGAATGCAGGCTGCCATATCATACAGCTCTTCTTTTTCTCTATGTGAAAGCACTGCTGTATTTAAATAATCCAAGGAAGCATAAGGCTGTAGAATCATGTAGATATAGGCCCAAGCCTGTTGCTTGTTCTTCACTTTTCCTTGGTGTATGTCTTCCAGACACATCCGGACATTCTGAATTAACCTACGATTGGTTCGCATTGCTATATATACCATAGCATCAGTGTAGGTTATGTCATGGCAACCGTATTTAGAAAAAACGAAAGAATAACATTTATCCGTATTTCTGGCGATATCAGTTATGTCCATATCATTCAACTCACTCATATATGGGAGAAATGATCTGAATACTATATCTTCTTTTTCAATGAAGTTCTTAAGTTCATCTATGTTATGAATACCCTTATTCAGCGTCTCTTTCAAAAGGGAACGATAAATAGTCAAGATACCATTTCGGCCCTCTTTATGAGTTGCATGCTTATCCAAAGAACTAAAAAATGGTCTTATCTTGTCAACTGAAGATTGAAGTTCTTTAATAGAATCGTATGGCGATAAACGCTCTTTAATTATAAGCACCTCTTTATAGGTGCGAGGGACTTCCATAACTAATCGAGAAAACTCCATGCGAATGGAATCATATAAAAGAGCACAGTCTATCTGTGCTGTAGAATGAGCCTTTATTGTATCTTGACTGATAAGTACCGATACGGTATCTTTAAGTTTCTGCCAATCGTTAACATACAATATAAGGTCGCTCACTGATATATTTTCAATTTTACGCACTTTGTTCAAGTAAGTCTTGTATTTTGTGACAGGATCATTTACACTATCAACAATGTTTTTTCCATTTTTTCCGCTGCAAGAAATAAACAGCAAGATGGAAAATAAAATGGGCGCAAATCTGTTTATCAAGCCCATGATTTCAAAGTATGATTTTTTAATTTTCATATTCTTAATTCATATTTTACTATGCAAATCTATATATTATTTTCAGGAAACAATGCATCAAAAAACAGATTTTGATTTAATTGTACTATCATATTCAATAGTTTGATTTACAATGATAAAAAGAGAAAGAATAAATGATTAGAATCGACGATTTTCAAAATTTCATTAAAGTATGATTTAATACAGAATAAAACTTCTATATTTGCAATTGTTATCAATAACATCAACTAAATATATGGCAAAAGTAGGTTACATTTTTATGGCAAACCAGTATGATATGCTTGAGGCAGACAAGGAATGGATGCTACAATATGGATGTGTACAAGTATTTGAGGAATCTACCGATCATGAGATTTTGCGTCCTCTATGGAAACAACTGATGGCCAGTATTGAGAGAGGAGATGAAATAGTTGTATCGAAGTTCAGTAATGCAGTACGTGGTACACGTGAATTGGCAACGTTCCTTGAACTATGTCGTATAAAAGATGCACGCATTATTTCCATACATGACGGGATAGATACCAAAGATGAATTATTCCCGGATACAAAAGTATCAGATGTTATTAAAATGTTTGGTTCTCTTCCTGAAGAAATTGCTGCCTTACGCAAGTCATCTTCGCATATAATGCATTTGCAACAATACATTAAGCAACCCTCTAAAACCGGAGGATCCATATCTAAAACAGAGCGTGAAAGAATGATAGTTGACATGTACAACAACGGACATTCCATTGATGATATTTTTGAAATGAGCGGATTCAGTAGCAGAAGTTCCGTTTTTCGCATTCTCAATAAATATGGTGTAAAGTTAAACCGGGGAAAATTCAGTGGGCCACGCAATAAAAACAAGAAAAATAAACCGGAATAAATGTTAGCGTTGACATTTAAAAGAGGGAATAGTCTTCAGCCACTAAGTCCTTCAAAGAATTATTAACATTAAAGGACTTAGTGGCCTCGAAAAGTACTCTTATGAGAACGACCCTTAATGATAAAGGTTTATCACCCATAAACTTTTCGCCTGGGCTTTTCTGACCGTATAGAAAGTTCCTCCCTTTGGCTTTCCGTCATAATAGGCAACTATCCCACATGAATGATTTACCAAATAATCATTTCGACGAAAAAAACAGCCTCCAAAATAATTTTCACTCAATATGACAACGTCATCAGCTTTTGATATTACACGTTTATATTTTGCTTGCTCAATCAAATTCCATTTTTCAGACTGCCCCCTATATGGGAGTACACAAATTAATCGAATGGCTGGCAACTCACCTTTCAAAGACAATACAACTTCGGCTGCCAAAAGGTCAAATCCCCAAGCTGCACCACAATAAAAGTCCAACATTCCTTCGTGATACAAATTCCTCACGCAAAAAGATAACCTTTGCCTTAACTCTCTGCGTTTAGAACACAAAATATCTCTGTGTCCTGTAAAAGCGACACCTTTATTACAAATTTTTGTTTTTTCCATATTTATTGGTATTTATAGTATGTACGACTCAAGAAGAGCCCTCCCAAAACATTTGCTCCCAAAAATTCCAAACGTTCGGCCAGCTCTGCATAACTCATTCCGGTAGTGACAACATCATCGTAAATCAGTACGTCTTTTTCCTTAAAGAAATCTTCATCAAATTTCATTAACCGTTCGGAAAAATCCACATGTGTTTTTTTCTTCCGGTTTTCGTGAACCGCCGGACGGTCAGCCAGAATCCGGATATGGGAAAATCCGTTCATAACACCTGCCAGACTGCTAACCTGCTCGCAGAAGAACCTGTACCTATTTTCGTTCTGTTCGCATGTACTTGCCGGAATACATACAAAAACAATACTTTTCACCTTATCACCAAATTCGTTCAGGAGATATGATGCGGTCATCTGTGCCACTTTAAGTGTGACTTCACGATTTGCATCCTTAAATCCCCATACGAGTTTACGGTTTTCGACTGCATCTTCCCCTACATTTCTGATGCGTACAGGGAAATATTTAACGAAGTGATACATTTTCTTTGCCAACTGCCTTTTCAGATTTTCGTTGATTGCTGCCATAGTCTCATTTGTTTAACTCCCTCTGCTTGCCGGCTTTCAGCCAGCCCATCGGGATATTTTCTGCCCATAGGGTGGGACTGCTGCAACAAGACAAATGAGGGCATGAACAAATACGCTCTGCATGTCAGAGGAAGATTTTTCATGAACAGGCAATCTGCCAGTGTCCCGGTTTGACGGTTGACAAAGGCAGCCCCACAATTTTGCAGGGAATATCCGAAAGAGCTGGCCAAACACAGGCAACCATGACGAATGGCAAGAAAAACAGGATACAGGCTTTGTACACCTTTGGAAAAAGCCTTAACTTTGCATGACTTTTACATCAGAAAACTATCATGGAGAATTATATAACAAAAGCTGCAGACGCCTTCCTTACAAGCCGTCCATACGGAATCAGACTTGATTTTAAACGTAAGGGATTTGTAATATTCAACTACCACATGAATTTACTGGGAAACGGTACCCCCTGTAACGTGGATTCACTACCACTGGAAATCTGCACTTTGGAAGATATACCGCAAACAGGTGAAAGAATTGTGAGAAACGGAGATATAATGGATATTTTTTTCTATGATGAAACAAGCAATCCATATACAGGATATGGCGTAGATCTGGAAAAGCTCAAAACATATAACAAATATATCTATCCATTAGCTTTAGCATTGAATAGAACCTTGTAACAACAGAACTTAACATAAACTTACAGACCACAACTTTGATAACATTCTTCTTTTCATCTAAAAGCCAAAAGTGAGGTTTTAGAAGTGGATAATAAAAACTGTAGATTCAAATATAACCGATAAAAACTATACGATACACAAACATACATTCAAAGGAATGTATAAAAGGGAAAAAATACAAAAGGAAAGTCTGCTTAAAAATTCCAGCCCCGATTATGGGGCTGAAAAACAGATGGAAAATCAAATACGGAAAAATTTATAAATTTCCGGATGCTCATCACAAAACCTCCTGTACTTATGAAAATTAATGCCACCTACGAAGTAGAATTCGGGATAAGAGGTGAAACCTGATGTTACAGAACGTTTCGTCTCTAAACCAAAGCCATTATCTACAAGCCAATCAATAATTGAAGAACCATTATTTTGGAGATCAACAAACTGGCAACAAAAGCCACGCGGATGCTTAGGAAAATTAATAGTAACAGTAGTTTCCTTTACGAATATGCCTTCCTTTAGATTCCACGAGAAAAGGGCCATGTAAATAGGGCTATCTTTACCCTCCAAATAATATGAAATAAGAGGAAATACCCACTTATCACACCATTTTAATAAAAAGAATTTGCAACCACCTACTTTAAAAACTTTTTTAACCATAATCATAAAAATTTAAGTTCAATTTTTCCCTATTATAATCCATTGTTTATCAATAGGGAGTAATTAATTCAATTTTACTGCTTAATATATGGATGCCAATATCTGCAAGGTTTATGACTGAAATACTCTTTTTCTTCAGGAAAAAGGAAGATTTCTGACATAACTGGAAGGGAACCTTGTAAAGATATGGCTGGCATCAATAAAACTTTGCAGTGAAATGAATGGCTACTCCCTATGTAAACAATGAATGTTGGAACAACAGCCATAATGAGAGTACCCCTGGAAATAAAAATGGAAAATTGAACGGGGCATAATGAATCCCGCAGACATTGATTTTATGTCAATGCCTGCGGGATTAAATAGAGGATCGTATGTGAATTATTCAGCAGACGGGTATCATCTGTTTGGCGTAATCTTGAATCTGAGAGGCTACCCTGATTTTAAATTCAGCCTCTACTAATTATACTCTTAAAACATTAAAATTCATTTGGAATACGTCCACCTGCAGGAGGATTGGGATTACCGTTGTTAAGTTGTGCTTGTAACTGTATTCTTTGTTCTTCTGTCAATCTGTTATTGTTACTATCATAAACGACATCATCTAACTCCCGATACACATCAGAACGTGCAGTATATGGTAAATAATAAGTATTTGGGAAACGTTTATCCAAATCACTCAAGCCATTTCTTTGAGCAGTAAATGTAGTACCATCTTTCTTGGTCATTGTTGGAATACTAGGATCTACAGCAAAATCATAAGATGAATACAACATTATTGATTCAAAATCAAAAGCTCCTGTACATAAATAGTTACTTGTTCGCTTTTCAAAATTATGTCTGTTATCAGAACTTACATTATTTATATTAACCGTGACATAATTATCCCTGTCATAACGGCATTGTTCATGTAATAATCCTATAGCATGGCCTATTTCATGTATTACACTTCCTACTGTACATCCATAAGGTACTAATGTCAAATCTTGTCTTCCATCAATACGCCCTACATAAGAAGCATTAGCATCTCCGTCGCAAAAATTAACATAAGGATAGGCAAAACCATAATCAGGATCAACTGTTGGTTGGTCTGTTGCATTATAAAATCTCACATTCGTATGAGCTTCCCAATACTCAAGTGCTTCCCTAATAAGAGACTTCGTATAAGGATTTAATGTCGTACCCGTACCACTTTTAGCATAAGTAAATCTTACCATAGCCCATAAATTATATGGAGTAGGATATATAGCTGTAGAACGTGAATTGACATCTTTAGGAACAGAAGCATATCCTGTCATAGGACTGGATAATAATGTACCTCTGTCACGTCCGATTTCTTGATCCTCTTGGAAAATATCTCCAGTCTTATCAAGTTGTTTTAATTGTGCATCTGACAGCATGACATCTCCCATCCAAAAATATTTCCCGTCTTTCAATTCAACGGTAGAACCCGACTTAAGAGTTATGATCTCACTTTCAGTAGATGTATTTTTCGCCAAATCTACTGTACTTTTACACAACTCATCATTTTCACATGAAGCCAACAGCAATAAAGCTGCCACTCCCATGAAATTTAAGCAATTCTTTCTCATAAAGCAGTTTTTCAAAGTTAAGGTTAAAAACAATAAAACAATTACTCTTTCGATATAATTTCTATAAGCTTATATATTACATCCATACCATCTGCCGGAGGATTACCCAAATGCGTTTTTTCAACCCTCAAATAATACTCAAATCCCTCTTCATATACAAATCCTTTAATACCATTAATAGATATTATAGTCCACTCATCATTTGGATGTTCCTTTATCTTTATACCTTCCAACGGTGCAAGTCCATTAGGATATTCTTGAGGATAATACTCCCCTTTTTCAGAAGCAACATATAAATTTACGACTTCACTCCAATCCTCATCATCTTCATTATCTAAGCAACTTGAACATAGTGCAGCAAAGAAACAAAGAATTATCAGATTCATCCATTTCAAATTAAATTTCATTCCCATATCTTTCTTATTTAATTACCCAATGCAAATATACAATTTATATTGTATATCCAATAAAATTTATAGGTATTTTTTTACTTTATGTTCAGAAACATAACTCTTTTCGTATATTTGTAATATACAATCTAAACTATACATTATATGAAAAAAACTTATTACTCATTAAAAGACTTTGAGCTATCTTTTGGGAAAAATGCTATTGAAAGAGCAGATGACTTTCAACAGTACATTGAACAACTAAATGCCTTTGGATGTAAAAGTTATTGGATAACTTCAAATTCTGGCATTGGAGCGACCATGAACATAGAAGGATTCGATGGATCTGTCATTGCATTTATATCCAATGACTATTTAGGTATGTCACAAAGAGACGAAACCAAACAGGCCGGCATAGATGCTATTAAAAAATATGGAACCGGTGCTTGCGCAGCACAGGTAATTGGCGGCTATCTTGATATTCATCAACAATTAGAAAAGGAAATTGCTTCATTCATAGGACAAGAAGACGCCATATTATTTTCTTCAGGATTTGGAGCAAATTCCGGTATCTTAAGAGCCTTGTTAGGTAAAAATGATATTGCATTAATAGACCCTTATATCCACACAAGTGCAATGGCAGGATTGAAAGGCACGAATGTAAAACGGATTGGGCATAATGATTTGGAATACCTTGAGATGGTTCTCAAAGATGTAAAAGACAAGTACCAGACCAAGTTGGTTATAATCGATGGAGTGTATTCACAAGATGGAGACTTATCCAAACTTCCGGAAATCATTAAATTATGCAACAAATATGAAGTTATGCTAATGATGGATGATGCACACGGCATAGGTGTGATGGGAGCTAATGGCAGGGGTACAGCAGAACATTATAATTGTTTAGGTCAAATAGATATTATTACCGGCACATTCAGCAAATCATTTGGCTGTGTAGGAGGATTTGCAGCAGCTTCAAGGAAGGTAATACAGTATTTGAGATTTTATGCGGACAGCAATGTGTTTTCAGCAGCCCCTACGCCACAAGTTACAGCATCCATATTAAAGGCTTTAGAGATTATAAAAAAAGAGCCTCAAATAAGAGCCAAACTTTGGGAAAACACGAATTATCTCAGAAGGCGATTGATAGAAGACGGATTCGACATAGGAAAATCCGTTTCCCCTATTTTTCCTATCATGATAAGAGATAATAAAAAGGTTTATGAAATAGCTAAAATATTGCAAGAAAAAGGTATCTTTACCATTGCCATTGTATATCCTGCAGTAAGGACAAAAGAAGCAAGATTAAGAGTCAGTGTACTTGCAACACATAAATTTGAACAGTTAGACGCTTTAGTCAATGCTCTCAATGATATAAATAAAATCATAAAAATAAAACAATAAAATGAAAGTTCGAAGAAAGAGAAGAAGTACAAAGGACATAGAGGAAAGTATTATTAATGCAGCAACCTGTTTAATTGAAAATGGAGGGTTCTCTAATTTAACAGTTACAGGTATTATACGACAAGCTGAAATTGAGCCTGTACAATTCTATAATAGATATGATGATTTGAATAGTTTTATAGACGAGTATGTAAAGAAATATGACTATTGGTTTAGTGATATTGTAAAGTCACAAAAACAGTCACATAACGATAAAGAACTGTATATAAACATCCTCATAGGTTTGTTTCAATCTCTATCGGGAAATAAGGTCATGCAAGAGCTTCTGAAATGGGAACTGTTTAGCAACAATGATACCAGTCAACGTACTGCCCAGTTACGAGAGCTGCATACGTTACCATTGAATAAAAAATTCTCAGATATATTCTCCAACTCAGATATTGATATCGTTTCTATATCAGCTTTAATAGTAGGGGGAATATATTATCTTATCTTACATGACGAACTTTCTCCGTTTAGTGGAATCAATTTAAAAATAGAATCTGACAGGAAAAAAGTTATTGAAGCTATCCGTAAATTGTCAGATATATTATTTGAACCTATATCTTCTCTGACCCTAAAAGACATAGATATTATAACTAAAATGAAGAAAGACAATATTCCTATTGAAAAGATAGCGTATTATACTGGCTTCACTAAGGAAATGATTATTTCTATCTAAAAAATTCGTCCAATAGAATGACTATCTATTGGACGAACAATATTAATATCAATCTGCATTTCACAAAATGGATATTTTCCCATACCGAGAAACGTCTTTTTGTAAAAGGCTTATAACATTTCGATACTTAACAAAATAATTTTTCAAAATAAAAGAATGGTATCTACTCAAAAATGAGACTTTGCTGCTGAAAAAATAAAAAAGTACATTCCGAATAGCTAACAAGAATTTAATATTTCAATAAAAGAAAAGGGAGACACGTATAAGTGGAGAAAAGAAAATATAACAGGATGGAAAGTCTGTTTAAAAATTCCAGCCCCGATTATGGGGCTGAAAAACAGATGGAAAATCAAATACGGAAAAATTTATAAATCTCCGGATGCTCATCACAAAACCTCCTGTACTTATGAAAATTAATGCCACCTACGAAGTAGAATTCGGGATAAGAGGTGAAACCTGATGTTACAGAACGTTTCGTCTCTAAACCAAAGCCATTATCTACAAGCCAATCAATCATTGAAGAACCATTATTCTGGAGATCAACAAACTGGCAACAAAAGCCACGCGGATGCTTAGGAAAATTAATAGTAACAGTAGTTTCCTTTACGAATATGCCTTCCTTCAGGTTCCACGAGAAAAGGGCCATGTAAATAGGGCTATCTTTACCCTCCAAATAATATGAAATAAGAGGAAACACCCACTTATCACACCATTTTAATAAAAAGAATTTGCAACCACCTACTTTAAAAACTTTTTTAACCATAATCATAAAATTTTAAGTTCAACTTTTCCCTATTATAATCCATTGTTTATCAATAGGGAGTAATTAATTCAATTTTACTGCTTAATATATGGATGCCAATATCTGCAAGGTTTATGACTGAAATACTCTTTTTCTTTAGGAAAAAGGAAGATTTCTGACATAACTGGAAGGGAACCTTGTAAAGATATGGCTGGCATCAATAAAACTTTGCAGTGAAATGAATGGCTACTCCCTATGTAAACAATGAATGTTGGAACAACAGCTATAATTGGAGTAATCATGGAAATAAAAAGAGAAGATGAAACCTACAAAGGGGTATAATAATTTCCACCGACATTGATGATACTAACCGGCAAAGAAGTATATGGGGAACTTCCGAGATGGGGACAACGGCATACAAATGTTAAGAAAGGCCCACTGACAGGCAGCCGGCAGGTCCAATGAAGAATACGAAATCAATCTGTACAGAAGCCTGCCTGACAGCCTGAACCTGTACCATAAAAAAAGTCGAGCTGAAGCGGCAACCTGGATATGGATGAAAGACTCATTTTGTCCTTGAAGGTATTACCTTGAAGGTCCTCCTGTATAGCTGACCACCACATAACGGGAGGACATGTATCGAAATTCTTGCGCAACTGTGCCGGAGCCTTCCAGAAACAGTTAAGACAGTTGGAATCTTCCGGGAAGTCAATACCTTTGTCCTGCCAGTAACGCTGGATATCATAGTGGGTGATACGGTCTTCTATGAGAGGAAACTCACCCACACGCCAATGAATATCCTGCCAACGGTTAATCCAGCGGCAGGACCGCTCCTGCCACTCGGCCATATAAGCGAACTTGAAATTCTCGGTAAAACGCAATGCCCGTTCCTGTTCGTCGTAACGGTAGCCTATCCTCATACGAACGGGCAGTTCGTGGTAAAAATACAAAAATTCAAAAATAGGCTGCATTTTCAAGACGGTTGTACAAAAACGTTTGGTCCGATTGGGAATAGCACGCTTACGGCGTATCATTTCCTCCCAGCCCATACCGCGTAACCAGATAATCTCTCGCCCTATTCGCTGTTCGAGGTCGAAAATAACCTTGAGGACTTTCGGGTCCTCTGAAGTGGCCACAAATTCGGGATAATGTGAGCAATACTTCTGCAACCTGTCATTGACCATCTGCTTCATGCGCTTGTCAATGGTTGCTCCGGCATTGTGACAATCAATGCAACAAAGCGCAAAGACTTCGATATCTGCCGGGTAATGTACGGCAATGTAGGAAGATGTTTTTCCTCCAGACAAACTGTTTACTGTCTTCATTATTTTATATCTGATTTCAAATAACGATAAAAGCGAAAGGTATTTCACAATGTTTGAGGTGAGAAAGAATGTATCTCATCGTCTTAAAACTATGATGCTGTGAACCACAGACACAGCTTAATATCATACAATGTGAACACGTCATATTGTAACGGTGTGTCACTTTAACATTGAAATTATTGATACAAATACTATCCATAAACATTAATTCCGTGAAGAGGGCTTACAGCTCTCGTCACCTGTAAACTGTATAATATCTGTGTGCTCCTCACAATGGTGACACCAGTTGTTGCCATTGTCATCAATGCCAAGATAATCGACGAATTTATTATTTTCGTTTGGCCTGACCCAAGCAAGAGTTTCGACATCTGATGAACCGCACTCCTCACACACCCAATCTGGAGCATCTGTATCCGGCAAAAAGTTATTAAGACGTAACCAATGAACAAGCCCCAATAAGCTTTCAAGAAGAATTGTATCAAGTGGAACATCATACTCGCTACAATCCTTGTCATCAACAGTACACATCAGCCTGTCATCCTGTGCAAGATAAATATCGTACAGCATGGCACTCTCATATCCACCGGCAGTACAAGCCATACCTCTCTTGAAAACAACAGCCGGAACATCATCATACATATCTTCGGAATCGTGTTCCATGTGGTGAATCCCCACATTCTTGTAAAACGTTCCAAGACATCCTCCGACTCTGACAACGGCCTGACGCACCAGCGTGGCAAGATGCTGCCGAATGGCTTCACTCTGAAGCAAGAAAGGGTCCTTACGCATACGAGATTTCAGTTCGCAAATGACATCGTTGTATATGACATCAAACGGGGAATGGCCATCATGCTCAAAGACATACTTATCATTGTCGAAACCATACTTTACGGATATTACCTTACAAAACAATTCGTATTCGTGTTGAGCTAATTTCTGAATATTATCTTCACTATAAGGTACAGGGAAATACAACGGCTGCATGAGTTCAGTAATCCCCCTAAAAAGCTGTTTCTTGTCGATATTCTCTAAATTCATAAAATTATCCGATTAATATAAAACAACGAACATTGAATCACCAAGGTTACTAAATCAAACGAACCCAATAGTCCAGACTGTTAAAACTCTCGTCGTTGACGCAAGACAGAAATTCTTCAACGGTATATTTCCTGACCGAATCTTCATTGTCGGTACTATTCTCATAATCGGAAAGAATATCCTCATCAGACGCATCGCGGCTAAAACGATTGACAGGATAAGCATAAACTCCACGTTCGGAAAGAGGACGCACTTTTTCAGCTTGTTTTAAGATACTCATAACAAATAATATTTAAGAAGTTAATTAAAAACATTTGTTTCCCTTATGTCCCGGCTTACTCCGCCCGGAGGAAATTGTCGATTTTTCTGCCCCAAAGTTTGCACTATAGTGAAGACAAGTGTTTCTTGAAAAATACTCTCCAAAGGAGGAAGATTTTTCAAATGAAAAGCAAAGCATCACTTGGCAAAACGTTCAGGGGCAAACTAACTTTGCAGATAAAATGACATCACCTAACGGGCGACAACGGGTATAATGCAATAGAGATATAAGAGATTCGTATGATAAAAAAGATTTTTGCAGACACGTCATTGGCAGATATTGGAAAACATTCCAGGCCACCCACCATCTTTGCATTGGCAAGATAAAAAAGCTTTGTAGAACGAAATAATATAATTATACTTTTATTCAATAATATAATTATATAACGAAATGAAGATAAGTAATATAATAACATTGAAAATACAATATTCATCATATAGTATTATATATCATTAGTTTATATAAATTTATTAATTATACAATTATATAAATATACTTGCAATATTTATATAATTGTATAATTAATATTTTGATATTATAAGAGTATTATTTATATTTGCAAACAGCAAAAAAACTAAAACCTAAAGTGGCATGGAAAATAGAATTGTATTATTCAGCAACATCAAAGGAGGCGTAGGGAAAACAACCCTCTGCGCACTATTTGCAAGTTATCTTGCAGAAAACGGTATTCCGGTAATTGCCATAGATGCCGACCTTCAGGCGTCACTCTATCGCCACCGTCAAAGAGAACAAGATGTAGCTGTCGGAGTACAGGCTCCATGGAATGTCGATTTGCTTGACACTACGGACAGCAAACAACTAAAAAAGGTAATGACACAGCTTAAAAAGGTTCCCGGCGTTGTCCTAATTGATTGTCCCGGAAACCTGAACGACCGCAACCTTGAGTATATCTATAAGAGTGCTGACACAGCTGTAATTCCGATTTCATTTGATCCCGACACCGTAGATGCAACCGGCATTTTCATAAAGGCCCTGAAAAGTATATCGGAAGCCCAACTTGTGTTTATGCCTAACCGCATTATCACCTCGGAAAGAAAATCAGAAGAATTGAGGCAGAGAGCCCAAACTACAGAACTTCTTGGTCTGGTGGGAACCGTCACGCCGACAATAAAACAAAGTGTCACTGTGAAACGCTATACAACTTTGTACCCCTTGGAGAAGGCCCAACTGGATATTGTAAAACCGGCATTCAACAAGATTATGGAAATTATCAAATAAAAGATGAGTATGAAAAGAAATGAGAGACCTACAATAGACAATCCTTTGGCTAATATGGGGCTTGACCAGATAGTGCGCGGCATAACACAGCCGAAAACATTGAAAGATATAAAAGAGGAACAGGCGCAAGATGAAAAGGAAAGTCCCGAAAAGAAAACTAAAACAAAAAGAACGAGCAAAAAACTCTTTGAAGAAAATATAGTCAAATATACCGGTGTCGGGGGACAAGGAGAAGCAATCTGGCTACCAAAAGAAGTAAAAAAGGAATTAGAAAAAATCCGTGTTAACTCGAACAGGAATATTCCTCTGAGAACTCTTGCATCGGCGATTATTATGACGTATATTGAAGAAAACAAGGAAAAGCTTGAAAATCTGTAACTGATTGGCCAACAGCCTATATTAGTCAACAAGACGGCATTAATTGTATAATTACATGATTATATAATTATTGAATTATATAATCATGTAATTATATAATAATATAAATGTATAATAATATAATAAGTATGGAAATTATAATAGTCATTGCAGCAGTATGGATATTCGCTAAAATAGTAAAAGCCTTGCTGAGAGGTTATGGAAAAAGTAATTTCAAGGATGACAGGTAACAGTATAAATGGAATCTTTGTGCCCTGTTGCACAAGCAACCTGGAGTCATCAACATTGGTAACAATCAATGCTGCCAAACCATAAAAGTTCGTGCAGCATTGATAAAAAGGCGATTGCATATATGCCAACCGTCGGAAACCTTATGAGTCTGCGCCCAACATTTCGGCAGCATAGTGCCGGATTTGTTCCATTGTCAGCCATTCAGGCTTTTCGCCTGCACCGAAACTTTCATGAAGTTTTGTCATAAACTCTATCTGGCGTGTTTCATCGCCAGCCCACAAGACCTTGGGGTGCCTGCCACCATAGTGAAGATAATAATCACAATCAGACTGAAGACGTGATAATAACATATACCGGAATGTCTTGTTTCGATTGACTAACTCTTCAACCGTCAAACGGCCATTTTCATTTGTCTGCTCTGTACTTGATTTCATTTCCTTGTAAATTAATCAGTTACTTCATAAAAATAGTCCAATTCGTCACCTTTAAGGTTTTCTTGAGCATAAAGGTCAGCCTGTTCCCAAAGGCTATTATACAGCGTTGCAAACTCAGGGCATTTCTCATGATATTGCCATATCTTATGATTAAGCACAAGAATCAGTTCGGTAAGATACTTGTAATGCTCTTTCCACTCTTCAAAAGCACGATTGAATGTGTCCTGAATAGCTGACAAACCAAATCTGTCAGCTATTGTAAAGTCTTCCCAAAAGGTCGTCTGCAACTCGTAACCGTTCTCCTGCATAAATTCTTTGAATGTCATAACTATGAAATTTAAGTTGTTTTATTTTCCCTCTGGTCGCATCCTAGACCGAAGGCTGATTATTTTTCTGCCCGCAGATTGACAAACAGTCCGGACAAGGATGATGCGAAAAATACGCTTTCGAGAAAACGAAAGGAAGATTTTTCAGCAGCACGCTCGAAGCAGGCCTTGGCAGGAATAAGAGAAGTCAATCGAACTTTGCAGACAAAATAACCGCGTTTCGGATTGGATTGCACATCAAGGAAGATGCTGGTCAAGATTTATAAGCGGATATGCCGGTATGGCCGGAATATATAAAAGGCAATTGAACTACAAAGGGAAAGTACCGGGGGTGTTATAAAATGAACGCTGCAGCAAAATATACATCAATCATGCTGCAACGTCCATCATAGTTGTCAGTTTTATAGATTTCTACGCCCACGTATCTTCCATCCGTACACCTCTGCCACGTGCGGATATAGGGAACGTGTTCTGCGTCTGAAACCGGCTTCATCAATCTCATGGTTATAAATCATTTCTGCAATATGTTCTGCATCTTCTCTGTCTTTAGCGATGCGATAAAGAGTATAGTTCGTACCATCGTGGTGCGACATACGTCCCCTGATATTATAGCCGTCTCCGTACCACTCAGCTATCTCACATTGACTATACAGTATATTGGCAATATTATTTCCTAAAATCTGAAACCCTTGCCGCCGGCCATTCCAAAGACCGAGGTCACCAAATACTATAATAACGCCGTCGATAATCTTGTTAAGATTACTGCGTTCGTCTTCAAGTTCCCGGCGAAGTTCGTCGGCTATATCTTCCTCTGACAGTACATAAGAATCATCGCCCAACAATTCACGTTTAGACTCCTGCATTTCTGATTTCGTCTGTTCATCAAAAACAACTTCACTTGACCAAATAAACATCTGTTTCATGATATAAAAATATAAGTTATACATTCTGCTTCATTTCCCTGCTTTTGAGGTCTTACCTCACCGGCAGGATTTTGAATTGACGTGCCTTGACAAAGGAGAAAAGAGGTGAACAAGCCAAGGAAGAAGCGAATAAGTAGGATACTGGATCATTTATGTTTAAGAATTGTTGGCGAGTAAACGAGTTGATGATTCTTAACAGAAAATGATAAGCTCCTTGACGGTTCACCTCCTCCTTAATTTTGCACGTACAAATTCAATATCTGCGGTGGTAGAAACCCGGAATGACGTGATAAAAATGGAACTTCTGAAAGTGTGTAGAGATATAAAAAAAGCGGCCTGAAGGCCGCCTGTGTATGTAAAGGCAGGATTTATTTCCTGCCCTTTTTGCCTTTGGGAGCTTCCGCAGGAGCTTCTTCTTCCTTTTCAACGGCCGGATATAACTTGGTGGCCACCATTATAATGCGGTTCTTCTTGACACCGTCCTTGTCAGTCCACTCTTCAGGCTTGAAGTAGCCTTCAACTGTAAGCAGCGTTCCTTTGGTCAGATTCTCGAACGAAGAAGTGTTCTCGTTCTTTCTCCATGCTTCAATATTCATGAAGGCCGATACATAGCTGCTTTCCTCACCATTCTTTTCCTGACGGCTGACCGCTATTGAAAAGCGTGCTACACTTGCGGTGGTGAACTGACGGATTTCAGCATCCTTACCTACATAACCTGTTACGATGAAGTTGTTTTCTACCTTTTTCATAATCAATTGCTTTTAGAAGTTAAACATCAATTTTACGCTGCATGAAAAAGTAGGTGCTGTTCAAGGGACAAGCCAAGGATGTAGCGCAAATACTCTTTATTTTGGCTTTATGCCAAACCGAAGGCCTGATAAAGGAAGATTTTCGCATACACGCCATTGGCAGAGGCCATAGGCCACTCCCGGCTGCACACTATCTTTGCATCGGAAAATGATGACGACTTCGGACAAAAGCAATAATGAAAAAGCGGGAACAAACAACAAAAACAGGTTGGAAAAGGATGGAAATATAAATTCGTACTAACCGGCAAGGTACATCATAAAAATTGGAGCTGGCAGATTTATGAAGACAGGACAGAAAGCATCGGCTCCGAAGATATGGAGTATAAGGAGGATACGATAACACCAGGAGAATCTGGCTTGGAAAAAATGCAGCAGACAAAAGGCTGCCTGAATACGGGAATGGTCTGAAGGACGGTGATGGAAATGCATCGGAGGACACCATATCCGCCTTGAAAAGGAGAAATAAAAAAGAGAAAAGGAATAGGAAAGTAATGAATTATACATCTGGCCCTCTCAGGCCCGCATCAATAGCGCTAATAACGTAAAAAAGGCAGAGGCACAGCCAAAAGAAAACGACAGAGATATAAACGGATACGAAAGCATTAAAACAGGATTTATGCGGATGCCGCTTATAACAAGGAATCAGGTTTCTGAAAGGAATATTCCAGAAACCTGACCAATTCAGAACTGGGCCATTAAAACCCGATTTTCAAATACCTTATTCCTGTCGCTTGGCTTGCGCAGACACACCCAAATATGATGCTTACCAAAACCATAAATGAAGTATTTATCAAAATTGGTTGTATGCCTTAGTTTTTCCATACTTGCACGAAGTTCTTCTTCATCGGAAGACAAAAGTATCACATTGATTATCCGTAAATACAGGGCTGTAGCTTCGTCGCTATATTGACAAAATATATGTTCTATTATCACATCCATTTCGACAATTGATTTAAGATTCAAGATTTAGCTCCAAATCCGGAGCGTCATTTATAACAGCCAAACCATCAGTATTATATATTTCCATAGTGGGACAACCACCATTCTCATCAGGAAATATACGTTCAGAAGTATCACGAAGGACTTCATTTCTCTCCAGGTGAATGCGCTTGTCAGTGACATTAGTAACATCATCACATTTCCAGGAACGCACGATAGCTGCCGCTTCCTCATAATTCTCTGCTTCAACGGTAAAATAATCACGTTCCCAGCACGTAACTTTACAATCCTGATAAAATCTAAAATTTCCCATATCCCAATATATTTAATCGATCATCAATCAATCAATCGTAAATCGTTACTTCATCACGGTATTCGACAACCTCCTTACCGTTATCGAGCTGTACTACAATTCTGAGTCCGAAGTCTCCTACAACCGTTCCCTCTGTATAGCCTTTGTACGCTTCGTGCAAAGTGCATCTTGCACCAATGATTTCTGTCTGTTCTTCGTATTCAAACATAATGCTATCGTTTTGATTGTTATTATTTCCCTTATGTAGTATCAACTACTTCGGGGTTGATTAAAATTCGGGTGCTCAAAAGGTGTTATGGCTATTCATGCAAGTTTTCGTGTACAAATACAACCTCCAGAAAGGAGCGTGGAGATTTGTACGAGAATCAAAAGACATGAACTTGCTTTAATAGTTACCATAACATATACCTTTGCACCTTAATTTTATTCATAAGCCCCGAAAGTCTGATACACGGGAACAAACAACATATAAAAGGGAGAAGAAAGAGAATAAAAATAATGCAGCCAAAAGAAAAAATATCTTCTCTTTTGGCTGCATTATTATCTTAAAAAGTAGTTTAGTTTGGTTTGTTAGCTTTATATATGCTAAACTAAACTAAACCACATATAAGCAAATATAAAAACCTGACTGTATAAGTTAAAATGGATGTGAAACGATAGAGATAATATTTCCGATAGTGTCAACAATGACAAAACAAAGCCTGTTATATCAGAATTTACGCGCGTTCTTGGACTGAACAAATTGCTCTGCATCTCTTTCAAGCTCATACGATGATCTCATTTTGCTTTCTCGTAACCACAAGTTAATCTCTGATTTCAAGAACATGATCCGCTTTCCTTTCTTATGGAATGGTATCAGATGACAACTAGTCCATCCATAAACTGTTTGTTCTGCTGGATGACTTGGCAAGTACTCACATAATTCCTTTAAATTCATCCACTGTTCAGCAGGGGGTAGTTGGGATGTACTTGCTAGATTGTCTATCTTTAAATCAAGCTGAATAAGCTTATCTATTACCCACGATAATGCCTTTGGCAAATCTTCAAATGTAATGTTTCTTTTCTCGTCCATGTCTTCCTTTCAGTTATTATGGCTGCAAAGAAAAAAGGATTTTTATTGCTGATTTATCAATGCAGAGCAGCACATAAAAAAGCATAGACGATTCATTGAGTACATAAACATACATCATTGATTATCAAAACATATAATGATACAATCCATTATCGTTTTTTTCTATTTATGAATAGTATCATAAGAAAATCATAAGCCATCCATAAATAAAAGACATAAAAACTCATAAATTATATCAGCCACAATACCAACTGTAAAGATAGATAAGTCCATACCTATAACTCTATTCCGTAGATGACAAATCTAATTTAATGGTTTCGGTTGCCTTCTCCTTTTTTGCATCAATAACCTTTGTATATATCTGAGTAGTTTTAACATTTGTATGCCCAAGCATTTTACTTACAGTATATATATCTGTTCCTCCAGCAAGTTGTAGGGTAGCGTATGAATGGCGGAAGCAGTGAAATGTTATATGCTTTTTTATACCAGCAGCCTCTATCCATTTCTTTAACGGCCGGCTTATCCAAGCCGGATCCGGAAGCCCGGCAAAAACAAGCAAGTTTGAATCCTGACGTTCACCACAGAGTTGATAAGCCTGTTCGGAAATAGGCATATATTCAACACCTTTTGTCTTCTGCTGTGTAAAATTGATACGATAACCTCCATTAAACTCTTCAATTTCAGACCATTTCATTTTCTGAATATCGCAATGGCGAATGCCTGTAAGGGCCGAGAATAGAGCTGCACGTTTGAGTATTGGGCTACATGGAGTTTGGGCAAGACGATTGAGTTCATCAACGGTAAGAAATTCACGTCGGCTTTCCTTTTCCTGAATACCTTTGACTTTTGCGGAAATATCAACTGTCAAATATCCATCTATAAATGCCTGTTTTAATGCAGCCTTGAAGATTGAGAAATAAGTTGCAGCCGTATTCTGTGACACTGTACCACTTTTACCACCTCCCTGTGGTGCCGTCATCATAAAATTACGGAATGACTCAACCAAATGCATATCAATTTGGGCAAAAGTAATAGTATCACCATCAGCAAATATTTTCAGCAGTTCATGTACACGTCTCCAGTTAACAATGATTGATTCAGACCCACGGACATGACGAGTTTGTTGCACATGATTAAAATATTCGATGAAATTACAACGAGAACGTTCCAACATTTCTGCCTGTTGTGCATCTGTGTCTGAATAGAGAGCTGCATTATCGTATTCCTTTTGTCGAAGGCTTCTGACCTTGTCTGCATATATACAATTTTCTTGATCCAACTGCGATTTACATTGTATAACACCATTCATATCGCGTTTTGGCTTATAAGTATTTTTCCCATCTGCTTTCGTTCGGGATTTTTTTGATTTATCCCATATCGGAGTAGAAATTGTACGATTAAGATATTCTCGTACTCTTTGCGGAGTAGAAGAGCCTTTCTGAAATACTGGATATGCCTCAATATAAAGATACCATTCTTCCCGATAATCAGTTTTTCTAAGTTTCACAGAAACTCTTGTATTTGCCATAGCTTTTTTCATTTCTTTGCGCCTTTATATAGTTCATCAATTTCTTTTTTAGGTACATAAACGAAATTACCTATTTGTCTTGTAGGAATAGAGTATTTACGGATATGTAAATATACAGTGGAATCATTTAAGTGATATTTTTCTGCAATTTCACCAATAGTATAGCAATCCTCCGGTTCCAAACTATAAAGCTTTGCCACAGGTTTTGATTTAGTCAAAGCTTTTCTTCGTAGTGGATAAAGTTTCAGTAACTCCTCTTTGTTAACCCGGATTTGATTTACCCCAAGATTTATATGCGAAATTGCGCCTTTATGTATCAGACGATATAGAGTATCTATACTGATACCGAACAGGGCATAGGCTTCTGATACTTTGATATAATCTTGGTTATCCGGAATGTTTTTCACGATTTCATCCAAGCGTAGGTTTCTCTTCTCCTCATCTCTCCTGCGTTTATATGCTATATTGGAACAGCGTTTAGAACAATACCATGATTCTATGGTTTTAGCAATAAACTCCTGACCGCATATTTGGCATTTACGCTTTATCTCGAACTTTGCTACTGGCATAATGCTGATTTTTAACTGTTTGCATTCAACTTATTTATATTTTATCGCAGATTTCCTACTTTTTTATCGCGGTACAAATATGGTACAAATATACAATAAAAAAACAGCAAACAAACAAAATCAAAGAAAAAAACAAAAAAAAGAAAAGAGGTGTAACTTATTGAGTTACACCTCTTTTCTTATGGATATTTATCGTTGTTTATCGATACTTATTTCACTTCCTCAAAATCAGCATCCTGAACATTATCATCCTGTTTGCCATTGTTTTGAGCATTTCCTTGGCCGGCGTTGGCACCACCTTGGAAACCTGCACCTTGCTGTGCACCACCTTGAGCACCAGTCTGTGCATACATCTCAGCGCTGGCAGCTTGGAAAGCAGTGTTCAGTTCGGCCATTGCACTGTCGATAGCAGCCAAATCCTGAGCTTTGTGAGCGTCTTTCAGTTTTTGCAAGGCAGCTTCAATAGGAGCTTTCTTGTCGGCAGGAAGCTTATCGCCCAGTTCCTTCAACTGATTCTCGGTAGTGAAAATCATTGAGTCAGCCTGGTTCAGCTTATCGATACGTTCCTTTTCCTTCTTATCTGCTTCGGCGTTGGCTTCGGCTTCGGCTTTCATACGTTCGATTTCTTCTTTGCTCAAACCGCTGGAAGCTTCGATACGGATGGCCTGTTCCTTACCGGTAGCCTTATCCTTGGCAGATACCTTCAAGATACCGTTGGCGTCGATATCGAATGTAACCTCAATCTGAGGAACACCACGACGAGCCGGAGCAATACCTGTCAGGTTGAACTGACCGATTGACTTGTTCTGAGCAGCCATAGGACGCTCACCCTGCAGTACGTGAATGGTTACCTCGGTCTGGTTATCGGCAGCCGTCGAGAAGACTTCACTCTTCTTGCAAGGAATAGTTGTGTTGGCATCAATCAGTTTGGTCATTACACCACCCATGGTCTCAATACCCAATGTCAACGGAGTAACATCCAGCAAGACGATGTTGCCCACACCGGCTTCCTTATTCAATACGGCACCCTGAATAGCAGCACCTACGGCTACAACTTCATCGGGGTTAACACCCTTCGAAGGAACTTTGCCGAAGTAGTCCTGAACCAGTTTCTGAACGGCCGGGATACGAGAAGAACCACCTACCAGGATTACTTCATCGATATCGGAAGTGCTCAAACCAGCATCGCTGACTGCCTTCTTACACGGCTCCAAGCAAGCCTGAATCAAGTCGTGAGTCAGTTGCTCGAACTTAGCACGAGTCAAAGTCTTAACCAAGTGCTTAGGCACACCACCTACCGGCATGATGTACGGCAAGTTGATTTCGGTAGAAGTAGAAGAAGACAATTCGATCTTCGCCTTTTCGGCAGCTTCCTTCAGACGTTGCATTGCCATCGGGTCGGTTGTCAGATCGGCACCTTCGTCGTTCTTGAATTCCTGTACCAACCAGTTGATGATAGCCTGATCGAAGTCATCACCACCCAGGTGAGTATCACCATTGGTAGAAAGCACTTCGAATACACCACCACCGAATTCCAGGATAGAGATATCGAACGTACCACCACCGAGGTCGAATACGGCAACCTTCATATCCTTGTTGGCCTTATCCACACCGTAAGCCAAGGCGGCTGCAGTCGGTTCGTTTACAATACGTTTAACGTCCAGACCTGCAATCTGACCGGCTTCCTTCGTAGCCTGACGCTGTGAGTCGGAGAAGTAAGCAGGAACGGTGATAACGGCTTCTGTTACTTCCTGTCCCAGGTAATCTTCGGCTGTCTTCTTCATCTTCTGAAGAATCATTGCTGAAATTTCCTGCGGAGTGTAGTGACGTCCGTCGATGTCAACACGCGGCATGTTGTTGTCGTTCACTACCGGATAAGGTACACGAGCGATTTCTTTCTGTACCTGTGCCCAATTTTCACCCATGAAACGCTTGATGGAGTACACCGTACGTTTCGGGTTTGTGATAGCCTGACGTTTGGCAGGATCACCTACCTTACGTTCACCACCATCTACAAATGCCACTACGGAAGGAGTTGTACGCTTACCTTCGCTGTTGGCGATTACTACAGGTTCGTTGCCTTCGAATACAGCAACACAAGAGTTTGTAGTTCCTAAGTCAATACCAATAATTTTTCCCATGATCGTTATTTTTTTATTTGTTATTATTCAGTTGATTTCTGTCCGCCTCATCGGCAGACGCCTATTAAAGGACAAACGTTGTGCCAAAGGGGGAAATAGATACCAGACCTCCTTTTGTGTCACGTTTTACGGTCATTTTGGCAGAAAGAGAGACTATCAGACTGACGAAAAAGCTGTTACGGGCATTGAGCGGCAGCAACCCTACGGCCGGGAGAGCTGCCGCCATTTCATTCCACTTGGCAAGAGAAAAGACGAAATTAGCATCATTTATCCAAAGGAAATAGAAGAAACTGTGCGTGCTGTCACGAAGAATCACTACTTTTGCAGCAAAATTTTAAAAAGGCATAATAATATAATAACAATGAGTACATCCAAACATCCCAAAGGGCTCTACCTGATTTTTGCTACCAGCACGGCAGAGCGCTTCAGCTACTATGGCATGCGTGCCATCTTCATTCTGTTTCTTACCCAAGCATTGCTTTTCGATACCGAAAGGGCTGCCTCCATCTATGGCAGCTATACGGGGCTGGTTTACCTGACACCGCTTATCGGCGGCTATGTAGCCGACAAGTACTGGGGTATCCGGCGCTCCGTCTTCTGGGGAGCCATGCTGATGGCTATCGGACAGTTCCTGATGTTCTTCAGCGCTTCGATGCTCGATGCGCAAGAGTTATCGCACGGACTGATGTACGGCGGACTTACATTTCTTATATTAGGAAACGGATTCTTCAAGCCTACGGTATCGTCGCTCGTCGGACAGTTGTACGAGCCTGGTGACCGGCGACTTGACTCGGCCTATACCATATTCTATATGGGTGTCAACGTAGGCTCGTTCCTCGCTCCGCTTGTCTGTGGTTACTTCGGCGAAACGGGCAATCCTCAGGACTTCAAATGGGGCTTCCTGATTGCTGCCATCGTCACGGTATTCACTGTGGTGCTGTTCGAGTCGCAGAAGAGCAGATACCTCAACGGTCCCGACGGACAGCCATTGGGCATCGTGCCCGATGCACGCAAGGAGACGGAAGGCAAAAAGACCCAAACGCCGACGCCGGAAGAGGCCCGACGCAAACGCCGCAACCTGTGGATATGCTGCGCGATGGCCGTTGTGCTTGCCTTGTTCTTCTACTGGTGCTTCGGCAACGACTGGATCAGCATCGGCATCTTTACAGCCTGCATTGTTTTCCCGGCCAGCATCCTGATGGACGGTTCGCTCACCAAGATAGAGCGCGACCGCATTTGGGTGATTTACATCATCGCCTTCTTCGTCATCTTCTTCTGGGCAGCCTACGAGCAGGCCGGCGCTTCGCTCACGCTGTTTGCTTCGGAGCAGACCGACCGTGTCATTTTCGGCTGGGAGATGCCTGCCTCGTGGATTCAGTCGTTCAATCCCTTCTTTGTCGTCATTCTGGCAGCCATCATGCCGGGCGTATGGGGAGCATTGGCTCGCCGGCACATGGAGCCTTCTTCACCCACCAAGCAGGCCATCGGATTGTTGCTCCTGTCGTTGGGCTATCTGGTCATCTGCTTCGGAGTGAAAGACGTACAACCCGGCGTTAAGGTAAGCCTCATCTGGCTGACGGGCCTGTACTTCATCCATACGATGGGCGAGATTGCCCTTTCTCCCATCGGGCTGTCGATGGTGAACAAGCTGACACCCGTCCGTTTCGCTTCGCTGATGATGGGCATCTGGTACCTGTCCACGGCCACGGCCAATAAGTTTGCCGGTACGTTGTCGGGGCTTTATCCCGAAGCCGGAAAGGTGAAAACGCTGCTGGGTTATCGCATCGAGACGATGTTCGACTTCTTCATGGTGTTCGTTGTCATGTCGGCCGCGGCATCGCTCATCCTCTTCCTGCTGTCGAAGAAATTGCAGAAGATGATGCATGGAGTGGAATAAAATCGCTACCTTTGCATCAATTTAAGATTCACAAGCCCCATGGATAGCATACAGATTAAAGACAAGAAGTTCACCGTCTCCATCAAGGAGGAGGACATATTGAAAGAAGTGAGCCGCGTGGCCAACGAAATCAACCGTGACCTGGCCGGCAAGAATCCGCTCTTTCTGAGCGTACTGAACGGTTCGTTCATGTTCACTGCCGACCTGATGAAACGCATCACCATCCCCTGCGAGATATCGTTCGTCAAGTTGGCTTCGTATCAGGGAGTCGCATCGACAGGCGCCGTCAAGGAAGTCATCGGCATCAACGAAGACCTGAGCGACCGCACGGTGGTCATCGTGGAAGACATTGTGGACACAGGCCTCACCATGCAACGCCTGCTTGAGACGTTGGGCACCCGCGGGCCCAAAGAGATACATATCGCTACCCTGCTGGTAAAACCCGAAAAGCTGAAGGTGAACCTCAATATAGAGTATGCCGCCATGAGCATCCCCAACGACTTCATTGTGGGATACGGATTGGATTACGACGGATTCGGACGAAACTATAAGGACATTTATACGGTAGTAAACGAATAAACGTATGAGTCCTATCTTCAAAAGAGAAGAAGGTTTCTGCTTCAATTTGCAGAACACATCGGCAAGCGTATTAATGATTAATGCGCAAGGCATCATGCTCTCGGTCTTGGGTAACGACTACTTCATTTCGTACAACCGTGTACCCTGGCTGAAAGATGCACGTATATCAGACGTACTGAATGTCAAGATGTGCGGACAATCTGCCATCGAATGGGAAGCCTTGGGAATTGATCTGGAAATAGAAAGCCTGAAACATCCCGAACGCTATCCGCTCATTATGAAACGGAATCCTCTGGATACAATCAGTTAATATTTACAATTACATTATAAACATTTAATCACTAATCAAAAACAATGCTGAACATTGTAATTTTCGGTGCCCCCGGTTCCGGTAAGGGCACACAAAGCGAGAGAATTGTAGCTAAGTATGGCATTAACCACATCTCCACGGGGGACGTGCTGCGTGCCGAAATAAAGAACGGTACCGAGCTGGGAAAGACAGCCAAGGGATACATCGACCAGGGACAACTCCTCCCCGACAACCTGATTATCGACATCCTGGCTTCCACGCTCGATAGCTTCAAGGATTCGAAAGGCGTCATTTTCGACGGCTTCCCACGTACCATCGCACAAGCCGAAGCATTGAAGAAGATGCTGGCCGAGCGCGGACAACAGGTGAGCATAATGCTCGACCTCGACGTGCCCGAAGACGAACTGATGAAACGCCTCATCCTGCGCGGACAGCAGTCAGGCCGTGCCGACGATAACGAAGAGACCATCAAGAAGCGCCTCACCGTTTATCACAGCCAGACCGCTCCGCTGATCGACTGGTACAAGCAGGAAGGCCTCTACGCCCACATCAACGGACTGGGCGAACTGGAGACTATCACAGCTGATATCTGCAAGGCTATCGATGCTGTGAAGTAAAAAGAAACAAAATACGGGGCTGAATACTTAATATTCAGCCCCTATTCATATCTTCTCCGTCAATACTCCCAATATTCTTTCAACCCCCATTCATCCGACTCACTTTTAAGTAGCCTCATCAGGGCAGGTTTATGTTCTATGCCCACGAGCACCACTACCCGTCTGCCAGGGAAAGTAACAACCGTCCGTCGTATATTAGCGGCCATTATCTCATTCCGTTTCCACCAATGTGCTGCCCATAGCTTGGCAAAATCCAACCAATGAGAAAGATTTGGTGTATGCTCCACCACGGACACCAGTTTGGGATAAAGAATCTGCTCACGTAGAGAAAGATAACCCATCGTCATGCTGGAATTCATATCTCTTGCCGAAGCAAATTTCATACCATTGTAATCCATTACTTGAAGCACCAATTCTACGTCCTCTTGCGCCCGCTTATCCAGCCTGCCTTCTCGATAACAGGCCAACACATCAAGCCACATACTATCCTGCCTTTCAAAATAGCGATGCTCACGATACCACGCATTACGCCCTGACACGTCAAACGGACGCAACAAAGCTCCTTGTTCCGTCTGATAACGATGTGCAGCAATGTTTTCATTCGTGGAAAGCAGATCGGGAAAACGCTCCAAGTCGAAACGGAAGTCACTGTCAAAAAATGCAGTGTCCAATTCTATCAGTACCACATCAGCATCCGCTTGGCAAAGAATCCGATAGACGGTGTCGCTATCAAAATACGAACGGGGACTGTGAACAGTACCCACAATGCAAAGTTCCGTCTTCTTCTGAGCCTGTGCCATGTACAGACAACAACTCAACAACAAACAAAAAACTATCCTCAGTTTCATCATCTTATTTTCTTTTCAATGTTCAGCTCCGTCCACTCCACCCTGTCAGGCACCAGCGTGCGCCCCGTCACCTTGCCGTTCTGCTCGCGCTGATATTCGGGGATGAAGCGCACCTGCAGTTTCGAGAACTGCTGACCCGATACTTCTTCGGGCGTATCCACCCCTTGCCCTTCGGCACGACCGGTCAGGTAGAACGTGCCTACCCCTTTCAGCTTCACAGAATAGCCTGCCTCCAGCATACTGCCAAGCACCTCGCCCAGCCCCACCAGCACGGCGTACGTATCGCCCTTGCTAACGGTCGAAATGCGCGAAAGCCGTTCGGCCACCTGATCCGTATCCATGGTTCCTACCGTAAACGAACGCGGATACCACTTGCCGTTCATCTTCTGTTTCTTGTAAAAAGCCATATCTTTATCATTTAAATGTTATTGTCCACTCCCCCTCCACCGCCGGCTTGGCCATCCCCGCCTGCCGACCGTACAGGGCTTTCCTTATACCTTTAATAGGAATCATCCGGGATGATTGGTAGAATCATCCGCAATGATTATAGGAATCATCCCGGATGATTCCTTCTTCACTTGCAAAGATAATATACGAAAGGCAGATATGCAAGACGGATGAGTCAGTATCATAGCATTATAGGAAATTATTTGTATCTTTGCAGATGAAAACAAGAATGCGATATGAACGGAAAGAACTGTATCGAACGACTCTCGCCCGTACTCCTGTGGGATATTGATCCCGAAAAAGCGGACATGGACACTTGTCCGCAACAGATTATCGTACGCGTACTGGAATACGGCACACTGGAGGACTGGCGCCTCATCCGTTCCTATTATGGACTGGACAAAATCGTTGAATGCTGCAAGCAGGCACGTTCGCTCGACCCCGTAGCGTTGTCGTTCATCTGCTGCATATCGCACACAAGGAAGGAGGAATACAGATGTTATCATACCGCACAGTCGAACCCCACACCCTGGAATTGCTGAAGAAGCTGATGGCAGCCAAATGCCTGTCGGGTACAAGGTTGGTGGGCGGAACCGGTCTTGCCCTCCAGTACGGACATCGCATGTCGGTAGATATTGATCTGTTCGGGGAAATGGAAGACAACGATGAAGCCATTAAGGACGTTCTGCGCCAAGCGGGGCAACTGACCATCCTGAAGGAATCTAAAGACATCAAAATCTATGTCATAGACCGCATCAAGTTGGATATCATCCATTATGCCTATCCATGGATTGCTCCCTGCATCGAAGAGGATGGTATCCGCCTGGCATCTCCCGAGGACATCGCCGCAATGAAAGTCAATGCCATCGAAGGGCGTGGAACGAAAAAAGATTTCATTGACATGTATAGTCTGTTACAGCATTATACATTAGAAGAAATCCTGAAATTCTACCAGCAGAAATATCCCGAACATTCCATCTTCCGGGCACTGATGAGTCTATCCTACTTCGAGGATGCCGATACACAACTGATGCCCAAGATGTTTATACAGACCACCTGGGAAGAAATGAAGGCCGACATACAAAAACAAGTAGAAGCCTATTCCCGTTAAATAGATAATAATCATTAATATCGAGACATTATGGCAGAATCGAACTTTGTAGACTACGTAAAGATATATTGCCGCTCAGGCAAGGGCGGACGGGGCTCCACACACATGCGCCGTGCCAAGTACGTGCCCAACGGAGGACCCGACGGCGGCGATGGCGGACGCGGCGGACACGTCATCCTGCGCGGAAACCGCAACTACTGGACCTTGCTTCACCTGCGCTACGACCGCCACATCATGGCCGGACACGGCGAAAGCGGATCAAAGAACCGCAGCTTCGGCAAGGACGGCGAGGACAAGATTATCGAAGTGCCCTGTGGAACCGTGGTGTACAACGCCGAGACGGGCGAGTACATCTGCGACGTCACCGAACACGGGCAGGAAGTCATCCTGCTGAAGGGCGGACGCGGCGGACTGGGCAACTGGCACTTCAAGACAGCCACCCGACAGGCACCACGCTTTGCGCAACCCGGCGAACCGATGCAGGAAATGACCGTCATCATGGAGCTGAAGCTGCTGGCCGACGTCGGACTGGTGGGCTTCCCCAACGCAGGCAAGTCAACCCTGCTCTCGGCCCTGTCGTCGGCCAAACCGAAGATAGCCAACTACCCGTTCACCACGATGGAACCCAATCTGGGCATCGTCTCCTACCGCGACGGCAAGTCGTTCGTCATGGCCGACATTCCCGGCATCATCGAAGGAGCCAGCGAAGGACGCGGACTGGGTCTGCGCTTCCTGCGCCACATCGAACGCAACTCGCTGCTGCTGTTCATGGTGCCCGCCGACAGCGACGACATCACCCGTGAATACAACATTCTGCTGAACGAGCTAAAGAACTTCAACCCCGAAATGCTGGACAAGCAGCGCGTACTGGCCATCACCAAGTGCGACATGCTGGACCAGGAACTGATGGACGAGATAGAGCCGACCCTGCCCCAAGACGTGCCTCACGTGTTCATCTCCGCCATTTCGGGTCTCGGCATCAACGTGCTGAAGGACATCCTGTGGGAAGAACTGAACAAGGAAAGCAACAAGATTGAGGGCAAGATAGAAAGCATCGCCCACCGTCCCAAGGACATGAGCCACCTGAAGGAAGAACTGGCCGACGAAGGCGAAGACGAAGACCTCAGCATCGAATACGTGGACGAGGACGACGTGGAAGACCTCGAAGACTTCGAATACGAAGAAGAAGACTGGGAGGACGACAAGCAATGAGCCGTCTCAGCCCCGACAAGCGAATGTTGGAGTATGCACTAAACAGTGCATGCCCCGACATTTTTGCATTCAGCACCACCCGTCACGGCGGCATCAGCACAGGCACATACGCCTCGCTGAACTGCACGCCCTACACAGGCGACACTGCCGAGAACGTCTGCCGCAACCGGGAACTGCTTCTGCAAGCCATGCCGCAACGCCCGCAGGAACTTATCATCCCCTGGCAGACACACGGCACAGCCTCCCTCGTCATCGACACCGACTATCTGCAGGCCGACCCGCAGACACGGCACGACCGCCTGCAAGGCATCGACGCCCTCATCACCCGCGAGCCGGGCATCTGCCTTTGCATCTCGACGGCCGACTGCATACCTATTTTATTATACGACCGCCGACATCGTGTCGTCGCTGCCGTCCATGCCGGCTGGCGGGGCACAGTAGGCCGCATCGCCCTGCACACATTGGAGCGGATGCAGACCCTCTACGGCACCGAGGGCAAAGACGTGCATGCCATCATCGGCCCCGGTATCTCGCTCGCCGCCTTCGAGGTGGGCGAAGAGGTGTACGAAGCCTTCCGCGCTGCCGGCTTCCCCATGCCTTACATCGCCGAATGGAGGAACGACACCCACAAGCATCACATCGACCTGTGGGCTGCCAACCAGCTGCAACTGCTGGACTTCGGTCTACCCGCCACCCAGATAGAGACTGCCGGCATTTGCACCTACACCCGTCACGAAGATTTCTTCTCCGCCCGCCGGTTGGGAATCAAGTCGGGGCGTATGCTGTCGGGCATCATGCTGAAAGCGTAA
Organism: Bacteroides ndongoniae; assembly: GCF_900108345.1. Classification (GTDB taxonomy): domain Bacteria; phylum Bacteroidota; class Bacteroidia; order Bacteroidales; family Bacteroidaceae; genus Bacteroides; species Bacteroides ndongoniae. Next base: position 1,582,953 of record NZ_FNVV01000014.1, read on the forward strand.
GAACAGCTTTGCCCAACCGCCCGTGCGGCAAGCCGCAATCATAATAAATACTAATAGTAGTCCGGTTTGGAGTTTTTTACGTACTTTTGAATTCCTTTATCGAACAAGGCTGAAGCAGTATGCCTTTGGCAACCGGCGGACATCAGTTCCTCAAGGTCCTATCGCACTGCTACAGAGCTGCAAACAATAGAATCGGAACATCATTGAACCAGAAAAGATGAAAAGACAAACAAACCGGACGAGAGTACTCTGCACTTGCATAGGCCTTATCGCATGCCTCGTGACAGGAATGCCGCTCGCCGCGCAACATACCGGCAACCATACCCTCCCGACGGATACGTCCGCTTGTAGCCAACCGAGCGTATCCAGAAAGCTCACCCATCAGCTCGGCATCGACTTCCGCCCTGCCTACGTAGTACCTACCAACGACTTTTTCGACGGAGACAACTCCACGGGGCAACCCATACGCAACGTGTGGTCGGTGCACCTGAAGTACGCTTTCCGCTTTAATAAGGATTCAAGGATGGGACGGCTTTATCCGCACGCTTATCAGGGCATCGGCGTGTCGTACAACCACTTCGACAACCGTCCGCCCATCGGAAGCCCCGTCGCTGTCTACGCCTTTCAAGGCTCACGCATCGCCCGACTGTCGCCCACTCTCTCGCTGGACTACGAATGGAACTTCGGCGCTTCCTTCGGGTGGGAGAAGTATCACGTACCCGAGGACGGATCACAAGTGCTGGGCTACAACGACGTGGTAGGCTCGAAGATCAATGCCTACATCAATCTGGGCTTCTTCCTGAACTGGCAAATCAATCCCCAATGGAACCTGACAGCGGGAATCGACCTGACCCACTACTCCAACGGAAACACCCATTACCCGAACAGCGGAGTGAACCCTGTAGGCGGGCGAATCGGCCTGGTACGGACCTTCGGAGCAGAAAACAGTACTCCGACAGGCAACTCCGGACAGCTTCTGCCGAACGATTTCCACCCCCACTTCAGCTACGACCTCGTCGTATATGGAGCGACACGCAAACGGGGATACATCGACGACTACAACATGGGACATCTGATACCCGGCTCGTTCGGCATTGTCGGCCTCAACTTCAACCCGATGTACGACTTCAACAAGTATTTCCGGGCAGGCATCTCGCTCGATGCCCAGTTTGACGAAAGCGCCAACCTGCAGGGACATTATGCCGGAGGGACTGACGACGATCCGAAATTCTACCGGCCACCCTTCCGCGAACAGTTTGCCGTAGGCCTGTCGGCACGTGCCGAACTGGTCATGCCCATTTTCTCAGTCAACATCGGTATCGGGCACAACGTGCTCTACAAAGGAAAGGACACCAGGGGCTTCTATCAGATACTGGCACTGAAGACATTCCTTACCCGCAACCTCTTCCTTCATACGGGCTATCAGCTCAGCAAGTTCAAAGACCCCAACAACCTGATGCTGGGCTTGGGATGGCGATTCAGATAAACGAAAAGAAAAGTGAGGCCCGCCGGAAGAACATAGCCGATAAAAACGTACTTTTGCACTTTGAGAAATAAATATGACATAAACATCAGAATACATCATGTATCAACTCACATTATCCGAAGAACTGAAATCGCGCTGCCCCGAATACCGCGGAGCAGCCGTCTATGCCGAAGTCATCAACACGCCCTACAGCGAGGGACTTTGGCAGGAAATCGATATATTCACCCAAGAACTGAGGGCTAACGAAACAACCGACGGCATCAAACAGCAACCTGCCATTGCCGCCACCCGCGAGGCCTACCGCCGATGCGGCAAAGATCCCAGCCGCTACCGTCCCTCGGCTGAAGCCCTGCGCCGACGTCTGCTCCGCGGACTCGAACTGTACCGCATTGATACGCTGGTCGATCTCATCAACCTCGTCTCGCTACGCACAGGCTACAGCATCGGCGGCTTCGATGCCGACAAGATACAAGGCACCAACCTTTGTTTAGGCATCGGACGTGCCGGTGAACCGTTTGAAGGCATCGGACGTGGCGTACTCAACATCGAAGGACTGCCCGTCTTCCGCGATACCGTGGGAGGCATCGGTACCCCAACCAGCGACAACGAACGCACCAAGATGGATGTCGGTACCCGCCACATACTGGCCGTCATCAACGGCTACGACGGCGACACGGCCCGTCTGCAACAGGCTGCCGAAATGACACAAGAACTCTTAAGAAAATACGCTTCTTCCGATGGGGGAAGCATCTGCTACTTCGAATGAAAACATCGCTATTCATTATCCTTATCGGACTGCTGACGCTGAACGTCCACGCACAGGAAAAACCTCCGGTGTTCTCGAACATGGAGAAGAACCACATCCGGGTGGCCACTCCGGGACTGTTCGACAAAAGTAAAAGCATCCATATTCATCTGGACAGTCTGGCGCCAACCGACTACAGCTTCCCTCTGCCCGGCGGCAAAGTCATTTCGCCCTACGGACGGGGCGGCGGGCGACACACGGGTATCGATATCAAGACCCGTGCCAACGACACCATCCGTTGCGCTTTCAATGGCATTGTGCGTATGTCAAAGCCATATAGCGCCTATGGCAACGTCATCGTGGTGCGCCATCCTTCAGGGTTGGAAACCGTCTATAGCCACAACTCCAAGAATCTGGTGCAGAGCGGCGACACCGTAAAAGCCGGACAAGCCATTGCCCTGACCGGACGCACGGGTCGGGCAACGACCGAACACCTGCACTTCGAGACACGCATCAACGGACAGCATTTCAACCCCAATATCCTCTTCAATATGAAGACCGAAGCCTTGCGGCACGAATGCATCCGCTGCACCAAGAATGCGAACGGCATCGTCGTCAAGCCTGTATTGAAAAATAACACAGCAAAGTGATAGGGTTTTCCAAACGATTCACTAACTTTGCATTGCATTTCATGAACATTAAAACATATCAATGATAGAAAAACTGATTGTCCTTGAAGATATCGACCCGGTCATCTTTTACGGTGTGAACAACACCAACATGCAACTGATAAAAGCCCTTTACCCCAAACTGCGCATCGTAGCGCGCGGCAACGTCATCAAAGTGCTGGGCGACGAAGAAGAAATGTGCGCCTTCGAGGAAAACATTACCAAACTGGAAAAATACTGCTCCGAATATAATTCGCTGAAAGAAGAAGTCATCATCGACATCATCAAAGGCAATGCCCCACAAGCCGAAAAGAGCGGCAACGTCATCGTGTTCAGCGTCACGGGCAAGCCTATCATTCCCCGAAGCGAAAACCAGCAGAAACTGGTAAATGCCTTCCATAAGAACGACATGGTGTTTGCCATCGGTCCTGCCGGATCGGGTAAGACTTATACCGCCATCGCCCTGGCTGTGCGTGCCCTGAAGAACAAGGAAATCAAAAAAATCATCCTCAGTCGCCCCGCCGTTGAAGCTGGCGAAAAACTCGGCTTCCTGCCCGGCGACATGAAAGACAAGATAGATCCGTACCTGCAACCGCTATACGATGCCTTGCAGGACATGATACCCGCTGCCAAACTGAAGGAATACATGGAGCTGAACATCATACAGATAGCCCCATTGGCCTTCATGCGTGGACGTACGCTGAACGATGCGGTCGTCATCCTCGACGAAGCACAGAACACCACCACCGCCCAAATCAAGATGTTCCTTACCCGTATGGGCATGAACACCAAGATGATTGTAACAGGCGACATGACGCAGATTGACCTCCCCTCTTCACAAACCTCCGGCCTCGTACAAGCCCTGAAGATACTGAAAGGAGTGAAAGGCATCAGCTTCATCGAACTGAACAAGAAAGACATTGTGCGACACAAATTAGTTACTCAAATTGTAGAAGCGTACGAAAAGTTTGAAGCAGCTACAAGCTACAACAAGCTACGAGCTACAAGCAAAAAAGATATAATGAATGAAAAAGAAGGAACAAGTGGAGAGGCAACCACAACCGTCCCCCGTTCATAACTAAATAAAAGTCATGGCAGAGATAAAGACACATAAAGACTTGCTCGTTTGGAAAAAAAGTATAGACTTGGTAGAACAAATCTATAAGTTTACCAAACAATTTCCCAAAGAAGAACTTTATGGCATCACCAATCAGATGAGACGCTGTGCTGTTTCTATCCCTGCCAATATTGCAGAAGGGTCTGGGCGAAAGAATAAGGCTGAATTTATACAGTTTCTGCACATCGCACTCGGCTCGGCAAGCGAACTTGAAACTCATTTAATTATTTCACAGAGACTTGGATTCCTATCCAGCAACTCGTACGATGAAATAATGAATGCCCTGAACGAAATCATAAAAATGATTTGCGGACTCATAAACTCCTTAAATTCCCTAAACCCCACTCGTAGCTCGTAACTCGTAGCTTGTAGCTCGTAACTCGTAGCTCACTAAAAACGAATAAACTAACAACTAAATACTAAAAGATATGAAAGCGTTAACTAAAACTGATTACAACTTTCCGGGACAGAAGAGCGTCTATCACGGAAAAGTACGCGACGTGTATAACATCAACGGTGAAAAACTCGTCATGGTAGCAACCGACCGTATCTCGGCCTTCGACGTTATCCTGCCCAAAGGCATCCCCTTCAAAGGACAGATGCTGAACCAGATTGCAGCTAAGTTCCTTGATGCTACTACCGACATTTGCCCTAACTGGAAACTGGCTACACCCGATCCGATGGTGACCGCTGGTGTTATGTGCGAAGGTTTCCCGGTAGAAATGATTGTACGCGGCTACCTCTGCGGATCAGCTTGGCGTGCCTACAAGAGCGGTGTACGCGAAATCTGCGGTGTACGTCTGCCCGAAGGCATGAAGGAAAACCAGAAGTTCCCCGAACCCATCATCACCCCGACTACCAAAGCCGAAATCGGTGAACACGATGCAGATATCTCCAAGGAAGAAATTCTGGCACGTGGTCTGGCTACTCCTGAAGAATATGCCCTGTTGGAAAAATATACACTGGCCCTCTTCAAACGTGGTACAGAGATTGCTGCCGAACGCGGCCTCATCCTGGTAGATACAAAATACGAATTCGGTAAGCACGACGGTAAGATCTACCTGATGGACGAAATCCATACACCCGACTCCAGCCGTTACTTCTACAGCGAAGGCTACGAAGAACGCTTCGAGAAAGGCGAACCTCAAAAGCAGCTCTCTAAAGAGTTTGTACGCGAATGGCTGATGGACAATGGTTTCCAGGGTAAGGAAGGCCAGCAGGTACCAGAAATGACCGACGAAATTGTCACTTCAATCAGCGAACGCTACATCGAACTGTACGAACACATCACCGGCGAGAAGTTCGTCCGTGAGGCAACCGAAGACATTGCTGCCCGTATCGAAAAGAATGTAACAGAATACCTGAGCAAGTAATGCAGAAATACAGAGAGCACACTTGCTTTTGAAATACATCTGACGCGGATTACGCGGAATACTGCGGATATCATCATCCCTGTTCCATGTAATCCGCGTCTGTTTTTGTTCAGCCTGCAGGACTGTCAGCGCAGCATCACCACGCGGCGCAAGATAAGTTGTTTGTATTGCCTCTTCATGTCGTCAGGCAGGAAAGAGTGGTCTATCAGTTCAAACCACTTAGGCAAAGCTCGACTGAAGCGGCGAGCCAGATTCTCAATCACCTTCTCTTCTACTCCCGAAGCTGTAATGGCCTTGTAGAAATCCGTCTTGCGCAACCGATTCTTCTTCCCGTTAAGGGTAAGAGCCAGTTCTTCGGTATCTTCGGGCATCACCAGCGCAGTAGACAACATGTCATAAGCCGGAGTAAGCGTATATCCGCCCATCAGATTATAAAGTGAAAAGTTCTTGAGATGCATGTCTGCATTGCCTGTTATCCAACAAAATACTACTACCTCCCAGAAGTTGATTACATCCAGCTGGGGCGTAGAAGAATAGCGACGGATAAGTTTGGCTATCTGTTCATAAGACCCTTTGTATTTGTACTCTGTCAACCGCTCGGACAGTTGGCACATGTCTTCCATTGCCACTTTATGCCCATCGGGCAAGCGGTCGATACGACGGGTTATATAGCACAGTTCACCGTCACTGAAACGTATCAGACTGTGGGGTACCACACTGATTTTAGCAGCTTCGGCCAGGTGCATGGTGACGTCCTCCAGTTCGGGCAAAGCACGATAGGATTGTGTCTGTGGCTTCAGAATAAAGCGTCCCCACAGGCCCACAATGGTAAAACGGTCAGGCTCGTTGCGTCCGCCCCGATTAATGTCGAGCGAAAGCTTGGCCTGCACCCCGGTAAGGGTAGTCTGGCTACGCACTACTTCCCGGGCCAGGTCGCCCAACTGCCCACGCACGTATGGCAATTCGGGCACTGTACGGGTACCGAAAAATTTGCGGGCACAGGCCGGATGAAAGTCCTTCATCCCCTCACCCAATTCTTTATAGCAATACAGACACCGGTTCATAATTTATCCTCCTCCGTTTCGTCATCGGGTACTACACTAACAGCTCCAATACAGTCCTTACAACAGGCCAACAAAAGTGACATGCGGTCGCGCTGGTTGATTTTCCAGCTTCGTTCGGCAATGTCCAGCAGCCAACCTTCGGGTATCAGTCCGTCAAAGAAGGGAAAGAGTACCGTATCATGATAAAGTTTCTCAGTCAGTGGTAGTGTCAGACTAATAGCTGTCGCATCAGGCAAAGCCAGATAAGCGGCATCGTACGTAAAAGTAAAACCGTTCTCATCTTCTACCAACCTGCCCGCCAATCGGTCGTGCAGATACACCTTTGCCTTCTTCATGATTTATCCTCCCTTGTTTTTACGTCTATTTCTACTGGTCCCACCTGACGGCCGAACAGACTGAGTACCTGATTTACCTTATCCATCCGCAAGGTCTGCTTGCCCTGCTCCAAATCACGCACAAAGCGCAGACCCACACCCGATTTGTCAGCCAAGTCTACCTGAGTCAGTCCGAACTGTCGGCGCATCTCTTTCACAAAGTCTGCAATTACTGTATGTTCCATATTTTATACCCTTTCGGGTACAAATATAACATAAGTTTCCATCTATTATACCTTATAGGGTATATTTTATCTGTATTTAATTAAATTTATACCCAAACGGGTATAGCAAAAAAAACAAGAATTTCACAATTTCTTGAAACTAACTGAAAAGAAGCGTATGCCACAAAAGGAATTTATACACCAATTAGCACACTGAAATAGTTATTTTTTTAACTTTGCGCAAAAGAACATAGCAATTATTATGGAGTACCCACAAGAAAAAGTCATGCCTTACGGCAAGGAAGGAAAGAAAAGCGAACAGGTAGAACAGATGTTCGACCACATCGCTCCTACCTACGACCAGTTGAATCACACCCTTTCACTGGGTATCGACCGCAGCTGGCGCAGGAAAGCCATCCACACACTCCGTCCTTACCACCCGCAACAGATGCTGGATATAGCTACCGGTACCGGCGACTTTGCCATTCTGGCGTGCCGCGAACTGCAACCGCAATCGCTGATAGGTGCTGACATTTCGGAAGGTATGATGAACGTCGGACGTGAAAAAGTACGCCAGGCAGGACTTGCAGACCGTATTTCTTTCGCCCGTGAGGACTGTACAGCTCTCACTTTTGCCGATTCTACTTTCGATGCACTGACCGTCGCTTTTGGCATCCGCAATTTCGAACATCTGGATAAAGCCCTCGGCGAAATGTGCCGTGTGCTCCGCCCTGGCAGACATCTGGTTATTCTTGAACTTTCCACTCCCGACCGCTTCCCTATGAAGCAGCTGTTTGCTATCTATTCCAAGATCGTAATGCCCCTCATCGGCAAACTCATATCAAAGGACAACAGTGCCTACACCTATCTGCCCGAAAGTATCCGTGCCTTCCCTCAGGGCGAAGTGATGCAGCAGGCTATCCAAAATGCCGGCTTCAGCCATGTTTATTTCAAACGACTGACGTTTGGCATCTGTACCCTTTATGTTGCAACCAAATAAAAAACTGACAATTATGCAAAAGTATGGTTTAATAGGCTATCCGTTGAAACATTCTTTTTCTATAGGATATTTCAACGAAAAATTCCAATCCGAGAATATTGATGCCGAATACGTGAATTTCGAAATTCCACGTATCGAAGACTTTATGGAAGTTATCGAAGAAAACCCCGACCTGTGCGGACTGAACGTCACCATCCCCTATAAAGAAAAAGTGATCCCCTATCTGGACGAACTGGATAAGGATACTGCCAAAATTGGAGCGGTCAATGTGATCAAAATCCTTCGCCAACCCAAAGGGAAAGTAAAACTGGTCGGATACAATTCGGACATCATCGGATTTACACGTTCCATTGAACCCTTATTGCAACCCCATCACACCAAAGCCCTTATACTGGGAACGGGCGGTGCATCGAAAGCCGTATATCATGGCCTGGCCAATTTGGGTGTGCAGAGCACCTATGTATCACGCACCAAAAAAAATAACGATATACTGACATACTCCGAACTTACACCGGAAGTGATGGCAGAACACACCGTCATTGTCAACACTACCCCATTAGGAATGTATCCGAAAGTGGATTTCTGCCCGGATATTCCCTATGATTTGCTGACACCTGACCACCTGCTCTACGACCTATTATACAACCCCAACGAAACCCTGTTCATGAAAAAGGGAGCAGAACACGGAGCTTCTGTCAAAAACGGTCTGGAAATGCTGCTGTTGCAAGCCTTTGCCGCATGGGAAATCTGGAACAGATAAAGCTGCATCCGGATATGGTAGAACGTATACGCCAGTTACTGGCTGAAATCAGCAGAGGGGTTTATGAAAAAGAGAACGAAATAGCGCTTTCCCTGTTGGCTTCGCTGGCAGGCGAAAGCATCTTGTTGCTCGGCCCTCCGGGAGTGGCCAAGTCAATGGTGGCAAGACGCCTGAAGCTGGTATTTGCCGGCGCACGGGCGTTCGAATACCTTATGTCGCGTTTCTCCACCCCCGACGAAATATTCGGTCCGGTCAGCATCAGCCGTCTGAAGGAAGAAGACAAATACGAACGCATCATACAGGGATATTTGCCTTCGGCCGACATCGTTTTTCTGGACGAAATATGGAAAGCCGGTCCTGCCATACAGAATACACTACTGACGGCTATCAATGAAAAAATATTCCGCAACGGAGAGAACGAACTGAAACTCCCCCTGAAACTGCTGGTTGTGGCAAGCAACGAGCTTCCGGCTCACGGCGAAGGATTGGAAGCCTTATGGGACCGTTTCCTGATACGTGTCATCTGCCGCAATATCCAGAAAGAAGCCACGTTCCACCGCATGTTGCTCGACGAGACGGATATGGACACGGTACCAGTGTCTTCTCACCTGCAAATCACAGAAAACGAATACGCTGAATGGCAACAGCAAATCAAAGCCATCAGCATACCAACTGAAATATTAGACAGCATCACCGAGATACGGCAACGATTGTCCAGTGTAGAGATTCCGGAAAGCGACTTGAGAAGAAGCATTTACGTCAGCGACCGCCGCTGGAAACACATCGCCAGATTGCTGAAGGCATCTGCTTTCATGCACGGACGTACCGAAGTCTGCTCCGATGACCTTATTGTGACATACCACAGCCTTTGGAATGAACCCGACGAATTGCCAGCCGTACGCCAACTCGTCATTCACTCACTTTTTGCCTTACAGGAGAAACAGATTAAGTCCGCTGCACAGACCCTGAAAGCTGACCTGAAAGCTTACTCCGCCCATCAGGCATTGGAAAAAGCCAGACATAGCCAAAACCATCGGGACGACGATTTGCTGATAGTCGACCACTTCTATTTCCAGCTGGAAAACCACGGCACAGGCAACACATTCATCTTTCTGGCAGACTTTATGGGAATGAAGAATCACCAGCCACAGGATGCTCCACAAACCGGCGTGATGTACACCGACCCGCTTCATCCGGAACGAACCCTAATCCGTACCTTTGCAGACAGCAGTCAGATGAAGGCAAAAAATGCCAGACAGGTCCGCCTCTACCGCGACAATCATTACCTGTACATCGACGGAGTGCGATACAGCATGCGCCGTTTGCGTCCGGGAGAGAAACTGGCTGTCAGTCAGTCGACCAGACCGACAGTTAACCGCGACTACGAAACGGAGCTGGAACAGGCAAACAATGCCATCAACAGCCTGGCCTACAAGCTGTATACCAACATTTTCCTTTGCGAGGAAGACAAGAAGGAGATAGAACAACACGTGGCCAATCTGCGCAAACTGATTGCATTCGCCCGAGTAGATGCCCGCAAACTGCTATACGGCGATGAGGCATGAACAGTCGTTCTATACCGAAGTGCTGGACCACTATTTTGCCACAGGCGAATTTCTGGAGACCGGCAGCAGCGAACCGCTCTACACATACCTGCGTTCGATTCTGGAAAATCCTATCATCAAGGTACAAGTCCTGTCCGACGAGGTTTGCGCACGCGTGCTGTACGACACACTGAGCCAGTTTATTCTGCAAAATCTGGAACGCGAGAAATACAATTATCAACGTAAACAGTCGGAAGAAAAAAGCAGGCAGCTCATTACCCAATGGACACACGACCGCAAACGTGACGGTTGGCAAGCCCTGGTAGAAGAACTGGACTGCCAGTACGGACGATACGGCTTCAACGCCCCTTTCTACCGGCAGGCATTCGGTAAAGAAGGGCAGACGGACGACGACATTCTATGGGAAAAGCTGGCCGAAGACTGGAAGGAAGCCATACAACGTCAACTGAACGAAAAGAAAGAAGCTGAAATAGAGAACTATCGGGATAGCCTCGAACGACGCATCTCCTCCAATCTGCAGAACATCCCTTCTTATCTGCAAAGGAACCGGATAGAGAAGGACGAATTCATGCAGGCATGGGGCATGATGAACGGACTGTGGAACACCAGCGACTTCGAACGGATACGTAAAATCGTACGCATCCAGAAAGATTTCCCGCAGATTGCCGAAGTGGCCGATGCCATGGGACGAACCGCCCACGACGACGGTAAGGAGCGTATCCATATAACCGAAGGCAATGACAGCAAACTGGAACATGCCTCACAGTGCGACATAGCAGGCATCACCATCAGCAACGACCTGAACAGCCTTCTCCCCATCGAGATAGCCTATTGTTCCGACAAGGAACTGGAGAAAATCTTCCTCAACAGATTTCTGACTCAAAAATTGCAGACATTCCGCTACCAATCGGAAATCACCCAACCCGCACGCCGCCTGCAAACACGCCCTGCCCAGCGAAAGGGACCGATGATTGTCTGCCTGGACACTTCGGGCAGCATGACGGGGGTACCCGAAAGAGTAGCACACTCTACTTTAATCAGACTGCTGGAAATTGCCGACCGCCAGAAACGCGATTGTTTCCTCATTGCCTTCTCTGTGTCCATCCAGCCTATTGACGTCCGCAAAGAAAGGGCCAATCTGCTCAGTTTTTTTAGCCGTACGGCATGCGGCGATACAGATGCCAGCCGCATGATGAAGAAAACCTTCGAATTACTACAGTCCGGCAAGAGCTACCAGAACGCTGATGTACTCTGGATCAGCGATTTCCGCATACCGCTTTCGTCTCCTGCCCTTTTGCATCAGTTGCAGGAAGCTCGGCAGAACGGTACACGCTTCTACGGACTGCAAACAGGCATTGCCGAAAACGAATGGCAACCCTACTTCGACCGTATCTGGAGGATAGGCTACAATTCTCCCCGTCGTTATTGATTGTATATCAAAACAAAATCGTACATTTGTCCACCAACAGACAAAAACAAGGAAAATGAAGAAAACCATCAAATACAGTTTGACGGCCATCATCGCATTGGCCGCACTGCTGCTATGCGCAGGCTATTACATGCTGGGCTATGCGCTAAAGCCCGCTGAACTTGTCACCCGCAGCCGCGACATAGAAGGTTCGCTGAAGTACATGGCCGAAAACTATCCCGACGTAAGCCGCTGGATAGACAGTCTGCAGAACGTCGGTGCCCTGCACGATCTCTACATCGAAAACGACGAAGGCCGGCGACTCCATGCCCTCTACGTTCCTGCCGCCGACAGCACCCGCCACACGGCTGTCATCGTCCATGGCTATACTGACAATTCCATCCGCATGATGATGATAGGTTACCTTTACAACCGCCAGCTGGGCTACAACATCCTGTTGCCCGACCTCTACGGACATGGGCTGAGCGAAGGTACCGAAGTACAGATGGGCTGGAAAGACCGGCTCGACGTATTGCTGTGGACCGACGAAGCCAACCATCTGTTCGGAGGAAACACACAGATGGTCGTACATGGCATTTCGATGGGAGCTGCTACGACCATGTGCGTATCGGGCGAAGTGCAGCACGGCATGCACCAGCAGCCTTTCGTGAAATGCTTTGTCGAAGATTGCGGCTACACCAGCGCCTGGGACGAGTTCAAAGGAGAGCTGAAGAATCAGTTCAGTCTGCCAGCCTTTCCACTGCTGAATGTGGCCAGTGCCTTATGCAAGATGGAGTACGGCTGGAGTTTCCAGGAAGCCTCTCCGCTGGAACAGGTCAAGAAGTGTACCCTCCCCATGCTCTTTATCCATGGCGATGCCGACACGTTTGTGCCCACCTGGATGGTACATCCCCTTTACGAGGCCAAGCCTCAACCCAAGGAACTCTGGATAGTGCCCGGTGCCGAACATGCCGTAGCCTATAAGGAGAACCCCGAAGCCTATACCCGCAAGGTCTGCGATTTTGTAAGAAAATACATTCACTAAAAACAAGTATATCCACTCATGAAGCGAATATTCACGTCTATTCTGCTCTGCCATCTGTTAGGACTGATGGCTTGGGCACAAACAGTGTATACTCCCGACAACTTACCCAAAGTACACTTACAGGACAAGACCCGTTACGTCACCGACCCCGAGAACATCCTCGACATATCTGCCCGCGACAGCATCGACCGTATGCTTTACCGGCTGGAGCAACAGACAGGCATACAAAGCGTCGTAGCCGTTGTTCCCAGCATTGGCGATGAAGACTGTTTCGACTTCTGCCACCGTCTGCTCAACTCGTGGGGCGTGGGACAGAAAGGCAAAGACAACGGACTGGTCATCCTGCTTGTCACCGACCAGCGTTGTATCCAGTTCTATACCGGCTATGGCCTGGAAGGACCTCTGCCCGATGCCATCTGCAAACGCATCCAGACACGCGAAATGATTCCTTATCTGAAGGATAACCGATGGAGCGAAGGAATGGTAGCCGGTGTACGTGCCACTTGCGGCCGGCTGGACGGCTCGATGGAAAACGATCCGTCGGCAGATGAAAGAGGTAACAATGGAATGACTTATGTATTACTTCTTTTCGGCATTATCGCTGTAAGTTTTCTGGTGGCTTACATTGCCGTACGTCATGCCAGCAAATGCCCCAAATGCGGGCAGCACAAGCTACAGCGCAGCTCCAGCCAGCTCATCTCGCGCCGCAACGGTGTACGGACGGAAAACGTCACTTACATCTGCCAGAACTGCGGACATAAAGTTGTGCGCCAACAGCAATCGTACGACGAAAACTATCGCGGACGTGGAGGCAGCGGTCCGGTCATCTTCGGAGGCGGAGGAGGCTTCAGTGGTGGCGGAGGTTTTAGTGGAGGCAGCTTCGGAGGAGGCATGGGAGGCGGAGGAGGCGCCGGATCAAGATTCTGACGCTATCCTCAGGACAGCATTAAACCTTCTGACTCTACGACTGTCCTATAAAAACACTTCAACAATAAACACACATGAAAAGCGCTATTATTACATCTTTGCTACTAATGCTAATGTTTGGAAATGTCATGGCACAGAAACGAACCATCACCGTCACCGGAAGGGTGACCGAGCAGAACGGAGAAATACCGGTAGAGGCTGCAACCGTGCAGCTTCTGTCCCTGCCCGACAGTTCGCAAACGGCCGGAAACACAACCGACAAAAGCGGAAACTTCAGTCTGTCACGGGTCAAAGCAGGAAAATACCTGCTGAAAGTATCTTTCATCGGATACGCCACCCTGTACAAACCCGTTACGCTGAATGCCCAGTCGGGCCCGCAAAAGAACTTAGGCAATCTGACTCTCGAGACCGACGCCGTCCTGCTGTCCGAAACGGTCATCACGGCCGAAGCACCGCCTGTGGTGGTCAATGCCGATACAACGGAATACAATGCCTCGGCCTATCGGGTGGCAGCGGGCGACATGCTTGAGGAACTGGTCAAGCAGCTGCCCGGCGTCGAGGTGGACGAAGACGGAAAAATCACCCTCAACGGCGAGGAAATCCAAAAAATCATGGTCAACGGAAAAGAGTTCTTCGGCAACGATACGGAAATGTCGATGAAGAACCTGCCGGCCGACGCCGTCAAAAAGCTGAAGGCCTACAAGGAGAAGAGCGACCAGGAACGTATGACCGGCATCAAGGACGGAAACGAAACCCCTGTCCTGGACCTGACCTTGAAAAAGAACAGCGGATGGATGGGCAACCTGATCGGAGGATACGGAACGAAAGACCGCTACGAAGGCAATGCCAACATCAACCACTTCACCGACAACATGAACCTGTCGTTTGTAGGCGCAGCCAACAACACCCGGCGACAAGGCAACGGACAACGCACCCAGCAGAACGCCGGCATCACCTATGCACAAAAGGACAATACGCTTGACATCCGCGGAAACGTCAATTACCGCCACAACGTCAATGAAACCAATACCGAAACCTCCTCGGAAACTTTCCTGGGCGATGAATCGACTTATGCCAACCGACGGTCCGACAGTAAAAACGGCAATCACACCCTGAACGGGAATACACGGGTAGAATGGAAAGTTGACAGCTTGAATACCCTGAATGCTTACTTCAACATGAGCTACAGTCAATCGGACTCGCAAAGCGAAAACTGGAACAAGACATCGGACAATAACAGAGACGATATCAACGAGACAACCACGTCGAGTATAGGAAACGGCAAAAGCTACAACCTGAATGGTGGGGCAGCTTTCTACCACCGTTTCCGGAAAGCAGGACGAAACCTGTTCATGTCATTCGGCTTCAGCCGCAACAACAACGACCGCGACAACTACAACCGGACATACTCGCAATTCTTCATGCAGGACAGTATATCCGACATCGACCGGAATACCCGGAGCAATAACAACTCGACCAACTGGAATCTTTCCGTGGGCTACATCGAGCCCCTGTCCAAGCACTACCGGCTCAGCATGAACTATTCGTACTCGCATTCGAACGGACTTTCACAATCGCTTGTTTACGACAGCATCAACTATGCCGACCGATTCAATTATAGCTATAACGACGACCTGAGTTCGAAAGTGAATAACCGGTATGCCAACCACAACATCAGCCTGTCCATTCAGGGCGACCATTTGAAAAAAGACTCCCTGCAGCGGGGATTGATTTATAACATCGGACTTTCGCTGAATCCGCAGACTACCGAAAGCCATACGACCATCGGTCCCAATACAGGCAAGGACCTCCCCCGACAACATACGCTGGACTGGTCGCCCACGCTGACGGCCGACTACTACTTTTCTCGCCGCGAACGCATCAATCTGCGCTACAACGGCCGGAGCAACGCACCCGGCATCGAAGACCTGCAGGAAGTAATCGACATCACCGACCCCATGAACCTGCGCTACGGAAACCCGAACCTGAAACCCTCGTTCACCAACAACCTGAACGCCAGTTACGAGCGCTATTCCACCAAAACCATGCGCAGCTTCCGCATCCGCATGACCTTCAACAACACGCTGAACTCCATTGCCAACCGCATGACGTATGACAAGACCAACGGAGCACGCACCTACCACAAGGTCAACATCAACGGAAACTGGCAAACCAGCCTGAATGCCTCGTTCGACACCCCGCTGAAAAACAAAAAATTCAACCTCAGTGCAGGAATCAACACCTCCTACAACAACCAAGTGGGCTACATATCTGTTAATAATCAGGGAGCCGATGCCGAACTGAGCACCACACGCAGCCTCGTCAGCACCGAACGCCTCAGGGCCTCGTACCGCAGCGACAAGCTGGACATCGCCTTAGACGGCAACTTCCGCTACAACAAGGCCGACAACGCCAAGCAGCAGAACAGCAACCGCGAGACCTTCGACTATACGCTGGGAGGAAACGCGCACATACGACTGCCGTGGGACATCGAAATCTCGACCGACATGAGGTGGCACATACGCGAAGGCTACAGCGGCAATGCCAACCGCGACGAACTGCTGTGGAACGCACAGATTTCCAAGCGATTCCTGAAGCGGAAACAGGCCATGATCCGCCTGCGCGTGTTCGACATCCTGCAGCAGCAGAACAACCAGAGCCGCAGCATCAGTGCCAACGGCATCACCGATACGACGAGCAACATGCTGACAAGCTACTGCATCGTCAACTTCACCTACCGCTTCAACACCCTGGGTGGCGGCGGAGGAAGAGGCAAGAATATGAGAAGACCTAATAGAAACATTCATTAATCATAAAAACAAAAACAAGAAAAGAAAATGAAAAAAGGAACCATTACGATCATCATTGTGGCCATTGTGGCCGTCATCGCCGTATGGGCCATCAGCGGCTACAACAGCCTCGTCGGCATGGACGAAAACGTCAGCAACCAGTGGGCCAACGTAGAGACGCAATACCAGCGCCGGGCCGACCTCATCCCAAACTTAGTGAATACCGTCAAAGGCTATGCCGCCCACGAGAAGGAAACACTGGAAGGCGTCATCGCCGCCCGCAGCCAGGCCACCCAAATCAAGTTAGACCCGACGAACCTGACACCCGAAAAGCTGGCCGAATACCAGAAGGCGCAGGGACAACTGGCCACCGCACTGGGCAAACTGCTGGCCATCACCGAAAACTATCCCGACCTGAAGGCCAACCAGAACTTCCTGGAACTGCAAGCCCAGCTCGAAGGAACAGAAAACCGCATCAACGTGGCCCGCAAGAACTTCAACGACTCGGCCAAGGCCTACAACACCGCCATCCGCCGTTTCCCCAAGAACATCCTTGCCGGCATGTTCGGTTTCGACAAGCGTGCCTACTTCGAAGCAGCCGAAGGTGCCGAACAGGCTCCGCAAGTGCAGTTCTAAGTTCTGCCGCCCCTGCCACACAAATCACCGGCCTCCTTGCACACAACTGCAAGGGCCGTTTTTTTTGTATGCAGACTGCAGAGTTACTGCACGCAGACTGCAGAGTTACTGCACACAGGCTGCAGAGTTGCTGCACGCAGGTTGCAGAGTTACTGCACACAGGTTGCAGAGTTACTGCAAACAGGCTTGCAGTACTGCTGCAAACAAGGATGCAGTGACGCTGCAAACGGGCTTGCAGTGATGCTGCAACCCTGTATGCAGTAACAAACTCACGAGCGGGGCGGACAAACCGCCCCTGCATTTCACTTCGTACCACCCCGTTTCCCATGAAAGCATCCGACAATCATACCTCCGCTATAAGCAGCAACAAAGGACTGTTCGCCTTTCTTCGCCATCCCTCGGAAGACGTGACACGTGACAACTCTCCTCTAAGTCTGCTACGTACCATCCTTTGGTATTTCAGCACCAGCCTTATCCTTGTAATAGGAATGGCCATACTGATTACATTGGATTTATCACCGACTACCGATTCCGATCGTCACATCCCCGTATGGGGAGTAGTTCTTTTTCTGCCTATAGCAGAAGAATTGGCTTTCCGTTTCCCCCTGCGCCGCAAACGCTGGATACTGACTGTCTGGGCAGGAATTATGTCCTACATCCTGCTAAGTATGGCTTTAAGCACCAAAATATACGAAACGTCTTATCTGACAGAGCGGCTGATCGGTTGTGCTGCCGTCACGGTCGGCATTTGGTTTCAGGGGTGGAAGTGGCTGAGGAACATTAAATTCAGCTGGTACTTCTACCTGCTTGCCATCGCTTTCGGCTTTGCCCACCTGAGCAATTCATTTACTGGTAGCGGTACAACGGCAGGCACAACAGCATTCTTCCTTCTCTACTCCATCTATCAGATATCAGGCGGACTGATACTGGGCTATGCACGTATTAAGCATGGTTTTCTACTGTGTATCCTGCTACATATCCTGACCAACCTGCCCGCAGCCCTCTGATTCTTGCTGTTCATAAGAAGAAACAGGAAAATGCCAGCCGCACAGTAGGCTATCTGCCAAAAAAATGCTACTTTTGCATATTCAATTGAACAAAAACTTATTATCTCATGAGTAACCAACGATACATGATGCGCGGCGTAAGCGCATCGAAAGAGGACGTTCACAACGCCATCAAGAACATCGACAAGGGCATCTTCCCGCAGGCCTTCTGCAAGATCATCCCCGACATACTGGGCGGCGACCCGGAGTATTGCAACATCATGCACGCCGACGGCGCAGGCACCAAGTCCTCGCTGGCCTACATGTACTGGAAGGAAACGGGCGACCTGTCCGTCTGGAAAGGCATTGCACAGGACGCACTCATCATGAACATCGACGACCTGCTCTGCGTAGGAGCAGTGGACAACATACTGGTCTCTTCGACCATCGGACGAAACAAACTGCTGGTGCCGGGCGAAGTCATCTCGGCCATCATCAACGGTACGGACGAACTGCTGGCCGAACTGCGTGAAATGGGCGTAGGCGTCTATGCCACAGGTGGCGAAACGGCCGACGTAGGTGACCTGGTACGTACCATCATCGTGGATTCTACCGTGACCTGCCGCATGAAGCGCAGCGATGTCATCAACAACGCCAACATCCGTCCGGGCGACGTCATCGTGGGCCTTGCCAGCTACGGACAGGCTACTTACGAGAAGGAATACAACGGCGGCATGGGCAGCAACGGCCTGACTTCGGCCCGTCACGACGTCTTTGCCAAGTATCTGGCCGAGAAATATCCCGAAAGCTACGACCATGCCGTGCCCGACGAACTGGTGTACAGCGGCAAGCTGAAGCTGACCGATGCCGTAGAAGGCAGCCCGCTGGATGCAGGCAAGCTCGTCCTCTCGCCCACACGTACTTATGCGCCGGTAGTAAAGAAATTGCTCGATGCCCTGCGCCCCGAAATCCACGGTATGGTACACTGCTCGGGCGGCGCGCAGACCAAGGTGCTGCACTTCGTGGGCGACAACTGCCGCGTCATCAAGGACAACCTCTTCCCCGTACCTCCCCTGTTCCGCACCATCAAGGAGCAGAGCGACACGGACTGGGCCGAAATGTACAAGGTATTCAACATGGGACACCGTCTGGAAGTCTATCTCTCGCCCGAACATGCCGAGGAAGTCATCGCCATCTCCAAGTCGTTCAACATCGATGCACAGGTCATCGGCCGCATCGAAGAGAGCGACAAGCGCGAGCTGATCATCCGCTCGGAGTTCGGAGAGTTCAAGTACTGATTGGAACGCTCCTGCGTACTATGGGCTATGTAGTCATTGTTCTGATTGTGGTGTGTGCACTGGCTTGGAGGCAATATTACCGGAACAATACCTGCCGGAAGAGGGAATAACAACATGGTAAAAGAGATAAATAATACTCCAAGGTCATGAAGAAAACTCTTGGAAAACTCATTCTGTATCTCACACTGTGCGTGGCAGCAGGCGTCTTACTGAGCGTTTTGGCCACGCACATCGGCTCTGATTATCTGCACAGTCTGGCTGTCATAGGTCCGCCCATGGTGGTAGGTTACCTGTCCAGTCTCGACGGCAGAGAGGAGAAGGGCCGCCGGTTGCAGTGGTGGCGGTTGGTGTTGCTGATAGGCATAGTCACCACTGCGTTCTGGCTGCTTGAGAAATGTGTGTGACAAAAACGTATGAGAAATATGAAGCATTCAGTAAAAGTAATTATCATAGCCATCATCATCCTTGCCTTCTGCTTCGGGCTTTACGTCCTCAGCGACCGGTGGGATGCTCCCGTTCTCCGATTCCTGAACTACGCCATCATCGGTGCAGCCTCTGGAATCTATGCAGGTCCCCGTCTCGCTCCCGAAGTCGATAAGGAGAAATATCGGATGACTTCCAGGAAATGGATACTGAGCATCGTAGGAGTGGTCGTGCTTGCGGCATTGTTGTCCTGGCTGGTTGAGGGGAGGTTGTGGTAATACATTAATATTGGATTAAATAACTATGGCGAACAGACAATATAATATAAAGGAACTCCCGCTTGCATTCGACTTGGAGACAAAAGCCGTGTTGAAGCAGCTGAACTTAGCCAACAAGAAACTGGCCGAGTTGAAAGGTGTTGCTCTGACCATACCGAATGAGAATATCCTTATCAGCACCCTCACCCTGCAAGAGGCGCGTGAAAGTTCCGCCGTGGAGAATATCGTCACGACCCAGGACGACTTGTATAAAGCCGACTTGGATTTGAAAGAAACCGTCATCAATGCTTCCACCAAAGAAGTGCTGAACTATCGGCAAGCTCTGCAACGGGGCTTTAATTTGGTTCGCCACAACAAACTGCTTACCAATAACATCATCAAAGAGATACAACAGCAGTTGGAATGCAATTCGGCAGGTTTTCGTACAGTCCCCGGCACCATGCTGAAAAGTTCTGACGGAAGGATTGTCTATACGCCACCGCAGGACAAAAATGAAGTGGAACATTTGATGGCGAACTTGGAGTGCTACATCAACGACCCTGCATTGTCATCTTGCGACCCTCTGATAAAGATGGCCGTCATTCACCATCAGTTTGAAAGCATTCATCCGTTCTATGACGGAAACGGGCGCACGGGACGTATCATCTCCATCCTGTATCTGGTTATCAACGACCTGCTGGACATCCCGATTCTCTATCTGAGCCGATACATCACACGCAATAAAGGAGAGTACTACCGTCTGTTACAAGCCATACGCAACAACAACAGTTTGGAGCAATGGGAGGAATGGATTCTATTCATGCTGAAAGGAGTGGAACAAACCGCAGGCGAAACCATAAGACTGGTGAAGAACATCTCTTCACTCATGCAGCAATACAAGCAGCGGTTACGTCCTTTGTTCGGCAAACAATATAAACACGAGTTGCTGAACAACCTGTTCTTCCATCCTTATACAAAGATTGAGTTTGTAGAACGGGATATGATGGTACAGAGAAAAACCGCCACCAAGTATTTGGACACAATGGTAGAAGAAGGACTATTGGAAAAAGTGAAGATATGGAAGACTAACTATTATATCAATACACCGCTCGTCCATCTGTTTACCAGCCAGGAAACACCGGAGATGAATCCCCAGACAGTGGTAGAATCTGTTTATGAGAAAGAAACGCTATAACAACCGTACATCATGTACCCAAAAACAACAATTCGGGTACATGAGCAATCAATCATGTACCCGAATTGTTGTTTTTGGGTACATGAAAATATAAAAAAGATATAATCACTATATAAGTAATAAATGGCAGAAAACAACACCATACTGGAAAAGCTCGACGGCCTTGTGGCCCGCTTCGAGGAAGTATCAACCTTGATAACCGACCCGGCAGTCATTGCCGACCAGAAGCGGTACGTCAAGCTGACGAAAGAATACAAGGAACTGGGCGACCTGATGAACGCCCGCAAAGAATACATACAGGTATTGAACGGCATCGATGAAGCAAAGGACATCATTGCCAACGAAACCGATGCAGAGATGCGCGACATGGCACGCGAGGAACTCGATGCTTGCCAGACGCGCCTGCCCGAACTGGAGGAACACATCAAGCTGTTGCTCGTCCCGGCCGACCCGCAGGACAGCCGCAACGCCATCCTCGAAATACGTGGCGGTACGGGCGGAGACGAAGCAGCTATCTTTGCCGGCGATCTCTTCCGCATGTACTCCAAGTATTGCGACATCAAAGGCTGGCGTCTCGAAGTGTCCAGCGCCAACGAAGGAGCCGCGGGAGGATTCAAGGAAATCATCTGTTCCGTCACGGGCGATAATGTATATGGCACACTGAAGTACGAATCGGGCGTGCACCGCGTACAGCGCGTGCCTGCCACGGAGACACAGGGACGTGTGCATACCTCGGCCGCCTCGGTAGCCGTACTGCCCGAAGCCGAAGAGTTCGACGTAGTCATCAACGAAGGCGAAATCAAGTGGGACACCTTCCGAAGCGGCGGTGCCGGCGGTCAGAACGTAAACAAGGTAGAATCGGGCGTACGCCTGCGCTACAACTGGAAGAACCCCAACACGGGCGTAGTAGAGGAAATCCTCATCGAGTGTACCGAAACGCGCGACCAGCCCAAGAACAAGGAGCGTGCCCTGTCGCGTCTGCGCACTTTCATCTACGACAAGGAGCACCAGAAGTACATCGACGACATTGCCTCCAAGCGCAAGACAATGGTCTCTACCGGCGACCGCTCGGCCAAGATACGTACCTACAACTACCCGCAGGGACGCATCACCGACCATCGCATCAACTACACCATCTACAACCTGGCCGCCTTCATGGACGGCGACATACAGGACTGCATCGACCACCTCATCGTGGCCGAAAATGCAGAACGGTTGAAGGAAAGCGAGCTGTAAGGCAGCTACGAGTGATGAGCTACGAGTGACGAGCTACGGGCTACAAGCTACGAGTTCCGTCATCATGTGTAAAACTCTAACAATAACCAAGAGCTGCAAAGCCGCACGCTACATACTCGTAGCTCGTAGCTTGTAGCTCGTAACTATAAATAAACCTGAGCAACAACACTACGACACTTGTAGCTCGTAGCTTGTAGCTCATAACTATAAACAAACCTGAGCAACAACACTACGACACTTGTAGCTCGTAGCTTGTAGCTCATAACTATAAAAAGACATGAACAAGCAACAACTCTTTGAAAACATCAAAAAGAAGCAGTCGTTCCTCTGTGTAGGACTCGACACGGACATCAAGAAAATTCCCGAACATCTGCTGAAGGAAGAAGACCCCATCTTTGCCTTCAACAAAGCCATTATCGACGCAACGCAGGACCTCTGCATCGCCTACAAGCCCAACCTGGCTTTCTACGAGAGCATGGGCGTGAAGGGATGGATGGCTTTCGAGAAGACGGTGAACTACATCAAGCAGAACTATCCCGACCAGTTCATCATCGCCGATGCCAAGCGTGGCGACATCGGCAACACGTCGGCCATGTATGCCCGCACCTTCTTCGAGGAACTGGACATCGACTCCGTGACCGTCGCTCCCTACATGGGCGAAGACAGCGTGACACCGTTCCTGACGTACGAGGGCAAATGGGTCATCCTGTTGGCACTGACCAGCAACAAAGGTTCGCACGACTTCCAGCTGACGGAAGATAAGGATGGCGAACGTCTGTTCGAAAAAGTGCTACGCAAAAGCCAGGAATGGGCCAACGACGAGAACATGATGTACGTGGTAGGTGCTACGCAAGGTCGCATGTTCGAGGATATCCGCAAGATTGTGCCCCACCACTTCCTGCTCGTGCCGGGTGTAGGTGCCCAGGGCGGATCGCTGGAAGAAGTCTGCAAGTATGGCATGACGAAGGAATGCGGCCTCATCGTCAATTCCAGCCGCGGCATCATCTATGTGGACAAGACAGAGAACTTCGCCGCTGCCAGCCGCAAGGCAGCTCAAGAGGTGCAGGCACAGATGGCCGAACAGCTGAAGGCTATTCTTGGTTGACGAGCCAACGAGGAGACAAGTTGACGAGGAACAAGGGATGAGTTAACAAGATTATAAACTACAGAGGACATGTCCTTGTAGTCTTGTCAACTCGTCCCTTGTTAACTAAAGAATCACAGATACTTCCTGAAGAAACTCTCAATCTTGTCGAACGGAATCACCTTCAGGTTGCCGTACAGGTCGGTGTGATTGGCACCGGGGATGAGGAGCAGTTCCTTGTTGTCGCCCGTCAGCTTCTTGAACGCATCCCGGCTGAAGTAACACGAATGGGCCTTATCGCCGTGAATCATCAGGACGGCGCTGCGTATCTCGTTGCTGTAGGTCAGGATGGGCATGTTGAGGAACGACAGGGCAGAAGTCTTGTTCCAACCGTCGTTCGAGTTGAGCGAACGCTTATGATAGCCGCGCGGAGTCTTGTAGTAGGCGTAATAGTCTTTCACAAACTGGGGCGCGTCGGCAGGTAGCGGGTCAACGACACCACCGGCACGTTCGTACGAACCATTACGGTAATCCACAGTGCGCTGTGCGTTAAGCTGGCGGCGGAGTTCATATCGCTGGTCGGCATCCATTGAGTCGAAGTAACCGTTGGCCGTAACGCGGCTCATGTCGTACATGGTCGAGGTGACCGTCGCCTTGATGCGCGTGTCGATGGCGGCGGCGTTCAAGGCCATGCCTCCCCAACCACAGATGCCAAGGATGCCGATACGCTCGGGATCTACATCGTCGCGAGTTGAAAGATAATCCACTGCCGCACAGAAGTCTTCCGTATTGATGTCGGGCGAAGCCACATAGCGGGGCTGGCCGCCACTCTCGCCCGTAAACGAGGGGTCGAAAGCGATAGTCAGAAAGCCGCGCTCGGCCAGTGTCTGTGCATAGAGGCCGGACGACTGCTCCTTGACGGCTCCGAAGGGTCCGCTCACGGCAATGGCCGCCAGTTTGCCCGATGCGTTCTTCGGCACGTAGAGGTCGGCCGCAAGCGTGATGCCGTAACGGTTGTGGAAGGTCACTTTACTATGATTCACTTTGTCGCTCTGCGGGAACACCTTGTCCCACTCGTTGGTCAGTTCCAGTTTTTCCATATCATTTTCGTTTGAAAAGTTATACTTATCTGTTATAGTTTCCGCACTTACTGCGGTAAAGCCTGCCAGCAGGAATGCCGCCAACAGGCACGAAAGTTTTTTCTGTCCGTTCACCATATCGATATACCTATTTATATATTATGCAAATTTTCTCCTCCCTTTCCATTGTCCGATACCTATCCTCCCTGCAAGTTCGGCTGCTCGGAGCATTCGGAGGAATAGTACCCGGCTCTGTCCTGAATGCAAAGATACGGCAAATCATAACGAGCGTTTGTATATGAATTACAGAAGGAATAACGGAGATTACGGTTTGAGAAACACACCTTTCCCCACACTCTTTTCCTCCGTTTCTTGCTTATCTGCTTGAAATATTTTACCTTTGACCGTAAACATTATAAAGAACTTTGCAAAAAGCAGAATTAACCATGAGCTACGAACGCAAAATCATCAACGACCCCGTCTTCGGGTTCATCAACATACCGAAAGGACTGCTCTACGACCTCGTGTGCCATCCGCTGCTGCAACGCCTGACGCGCATCCGCCAGCTGGGCCTGTCGTCCGTGGTCTATCCCGGCGCACAGCATACGCGCTTCCAGCACTCGCTCGGCGCCTACTACCTGATGACCGAAGCCATCCAGCACCTGACGGCCAAGGGAAACTTCATCTTCGACAGCGAAGCCGAATCCGTCAAGGCAGCCATCCTGATGCACGACATCGGCCACGGCCCCTTCTCGCATGTGCTGGAAGACACCATCGTCCGTGGTGTCTCGCACGAAGACATCTCCCTGTTGCTGATGGAACGCATCAACCACGAAATGAACGGACAGCTCACACTGGCCATCCAGATATTCAAGGACGAGTATCCCAAACGTTTCCTCCACCAGCTGGTCAGCGGTCAGCTCGACATGGACCGCCTGGACTACCTGCGACGCGACAGTTTTTACACAGGTGTAACCGAGGGCAACATCGGTTCAGCCCGCATCATCAAGATGCTCGATGTAAAGGACGACCACCTGGTCGTCGAGGAGAAAGGCATCTACTCCATCGAAAACTTTCTCATGGCACGCCGCCTGATGTACTGGCAGGTATATCTGCATAAGGCATCCGTGGCCTACGAGCGAATGCTCATTGCCGCACTGCTGCGTGCCAAGGAGTTGGCTGCCAAAGGCATCGAAGTATTTGCTTCGCCCGCGCTGCGCTTCTTCCTTTACAACGACATCAACCGAGACATCTTCTACAGTCGGCCCGAATGTTTGGAAAACTTCATCCAACTGGACGACAACGACATCTGGACATCACTGAAAGTATGGTGCAACCATCCGGATAAAGTGCTGTCTACCCTCAGTGCAGGCATGGTAAACCGCCGCCTGTTCAAAGTAGAAATATCATCCGAACCGGCTACCGAAGAGCGGAAAGCCGAACTGACCCGACAGATCAGCGAAATGTTGGGAGTGACGTCCGAAGAAGCCACCTATTTCATCTCAACGCCAGGCATCGAAAAAAACATGTACGACCCGGCCGATGACAGCATCGACATTGTTTATAAGGACGGCACCATCAAAAACATTGCCGAAGCTTCGGATATGCTCAACATTTCCCTGCTCTCGAAAAAGGTAAAAAAATACTACCTTTGCTACATTCGGGCACATAAGTAAGTATAAAATATTCACCCAAGGACAAGGAAATATAAAAAAAAAGTCCGTTATTTGTGTTTTGAAAACCATTTAGCAAGAAGAAAACATGGAATTTTCAGCCAAACAAATAGCTGCCTACATACAGGGAGAAATTGTAGGAGACGAAAACGCAACCGTACATACCTTTGCCAAAATTGAAGAAGGTATACCGGGAGCCATTTCTTTTTTATCCAATCCCAAGTACACTCCTTACATCTACGAATCGAAAGCCAGTATCATTCTGGTGAACAAAGACTTCGTACCCGAGCATGACATCAAAGCCACTCTGATAAAGGTAGATAATGCCTACGAGAGCCTTGCCAAGCTGCTTACACTCTACGAACAGAGCAAGCCCAAACTGACAGGAATCGACTCGCTGGCTTATATCGCACCCACCGCCAAGGTTGGACAAAACGTCTACATCGGTCCCTTTGCCTACATAGGCGACTACGCGGAAATTGGAGACAACACCGCCGTCCATCCGCATGCTACCGTCAGTGCCGGAGCCAAGGTAGGCAGTGACTGTATCCTCTATTCCAACGTCACAGTCTATCACGACTGCCGGATAGGCAATCGATGCATCTTGCACGCAGGTTGCGTCATCGGAGCCGACGGCTTCGGTTTTGCACCGACTCCCGAAGGTTATGAAAAAATACCACAAATCGGTATCACTATCCTGGAAGACGACGTAGAAATTGGCGCTAATACCTGTGTAGACCGTGCCACAATGGGAGCAACAATCGTACACCGTGGCGTAAAGCTCGACAATCTGGTTCAGATAGCCCACAACGACGAGATCGGATCGCACACCGTTATGGCAGCCCAGGTAGGCATCGCCGGCTCCACCAAAGTGGGTGAATGGTGTATGTTCGGTGGCCAGGTAGGAATTGCCGGACACATTCATATCGGCAATAAGGTAGATTTAGGTGCCCAGTCGGGTGTCCCCGGCAGCCTGAAAGACGGTAGCCGACTGATAGGTACGCCTCCCATGGAACTGAAACCTTACTTCAAGGCACAGGCTGTATTCCGCAAACTGCCGGATATGTATTTCGAACTGAATGCACTCCGCAAAGAACTCAATGAATTGAAACAACAATTAAATAAGTAACTCATGTTGAAACAAAAGACTCTGAAAGACAGTTTTTCGCTCAGCGGAAAAGGACTTCATACGGGACTTGACCTGACTGTTACTTTCAATCCGGCCCCAGACAATCACGGGTACAAAATCCAACGCATCGACATGGAAGGACAACCCGTTATTGATGCTGTAGCCGACAACGTAACAGAGACCACACGTGGTACTGTACTTTCCAAAAACGGAGTAAAAGTCAGCACCATCGAACATGGTATGGCAGCCCTCTACGCATTGGGGATAGACAACTGTCTGATACAAGTGAACGGTCCTGAATTTCCGATTCTGGACGGCAGTTCGCAATACTACGTCAACGAAATAGAACGGGTCGGCACCGTCGAACAAAATGCCGTGAAGGATTTCTATATCATCAAATCCAAGATTGAATTCCGCGATGAAGCCACCGGTTCGTCCATCATCGTATTGCCGGACGAAAACTTCAGTCTGAACGTCCTGGTTTCATACGACTCGAACATCCTTCCCAACCAGTTTGCTACCCTCGAAGACATGGCCAAATTCAAAGACGAAGTGGCTGCCAGCCGTACTTTTGTCTTCGTACGCGAAATTGAGCCGCTGCTTCAGGCAGGCCTCATCAAAGGAGGCGACCTGGACAACGCCATTGTCATCTACGAACGTGAAATGTCACAGGAAAGCTTCGACAAACTGGCCGATGTAATGGGCGTTCCTCACATGGATGCCAAACAGCTGGGATACATCAACCACAAACCGCTGGTGTGGCCCAACGAATGTGCACGCCATAAATTGCTCGACGTCATCGGTGACCTGGCCTTGATCGGAAAGCCCATCAAAGGACGTATCATCGCTACCCGTCCGGGACATACCATCAACAACAAGTTTGCCCGCCAGATGCGTAAAGAGATCCGCCTGCACGAAATTCAGGCACCTTCGTACGACTGCAACCGCGCTCCCATCATGGACGTAAACCGCATTCGCGAACTTTTGCCTCACCGCTACCCCATGCAACTAGTGGACAAGGTGATCGAAATCGGTGCCAATTACATTGTAGGTGTAAAGAATGTGACCTCCAACGAACCGTTCTTCCAGGGTCACTTCCCGCAAGAACCCGTCATGCCGGGTGTGCTGCAGATAGAAGCAATGGCACAGACTGGTGGTCTGCTGGTATTGAACTCGGTAGATGAACCAGAACGCTACTCTACTTATTTTATGAAAATAGACGGTGTAAAATTCCGTCAGAAAGTTGTACCCGGCGACACACTGATATTCCGTGTAGAGCTGTTGGCCCCCATCCGTCGTGGTGTTTCGACCATGAAAGGATATGTATTTGTTGGAGAAAAGGTAGTTTGCGAAGCCGAATTCATGGCGCAAATAGTAAAGAACAAATAAAATTAATAATGGAGAATGAAGAATGAAGAATCTATTGTGACGTGTTCCGGTGTGCAAACAGAAATCTTCATTCTTTATTCTTAATTCTTCATTCATATTATGATCAGTCCCTTAGCGTATATCCATCCCGAAGCAAAAATCGGGGAAAACGTAGAGATTGCCCCTTTCGTATTCATCGACAAGAATGTGGTAATCGGCGATAATAACAAAATTATGGCCAATGCCAACATTATGTACGGAAGCCGCATCGGCAACGGAAATACCATTTTCCCGGGAGCCGTGATTGGTGCAGTCCCTCAAGATTTGAAATTCAGAGGCGAAGAAACGACAGCCGAAATCGGAGACAACAACCTGATCCGCGAAAACGTAACCATTAACCGTGGTACAGCAGCCAAAGGGAAGACTGTTGTAGGCAGTAACAACCTGCTGATGGAAGGAGTACACGTTGCCCATGATTCCATCATCGGAAACGGCTGTATCATCGGAAACTCTACCAAGATGGCCGGTGAGATAATCATTGACGACAACTCCATCATCAGCGCCAACGTACTGATGCACCAGTTCTGCCGTGTAGGCGGATATGGAATGATACAGGGCGGATGCCGTTTCAGCAAAGACATTCCTCCTTACATCATTGCCGGTCGTGAGCCTATCTGCTATGCAGGCTTGAACATTGTAGGCCTGCGTCGTCGCGGTTTCTCGAACGAAACCATCGAACAGATCCACAATGCCTACCGCATCATCTATCAGAGCGGACTGAATACCACCGATGCCCTGAAGAAGATCGAGGAGGAAATGGAAATGACACCCGAAATCAATTACATCGTAACCTTTATACGCGAATCAGCCCGCGGCATCATCCCCGGCGGAAAATAATAACAAGTACCTATTATGATCTACAGATTTACTATCATCTCCGATGAGGTGGAGGACTTTGTCAGAGAAATACAGATTGACCCGGAAGCAACTTTCTACGACTTCCACGAAGCAATATTGAAATCGACCGGATATACCAACGACCAGATGACCTCGTTCTTTATCTGCGATGAAGACTGGGAAAAGGAAAAGGAAGTCACCCTGGAAGAAATGGATGACAATCCGGAAATAGACAGCTGGGTGATGAAGGACACCCGCATCAGCGAACTGGTAGAAGACGAAAAGCAGAAACTGCTGTACGTATTCGACTACATGACCGAACGTTGCTTCTTCATCGAACTTACTGAAATCATCACCGGCAAGACCATTAAAGGTGCCAAATGTACCAAGAGCGAAGGCGATGCACCCAAACAGACTATCGACTTCAACGAGTTCGAAGCCAAGAACAGTGCTGCCCTCGACCTCGACGAGAACTTCTATGGCGATCAGGACTTCGACATGGAAGACTTCGACAAAGATGGTTTTGGTGGCTTCGACGAAGGCGGAGGAGGCAATCCTTACGACGAAGACAGATACTAAAAAATGAAGAATGAAGAATTTCTGCTTTGCGGATGAATGAAGAATTTATCCACAAGCTGCAATTCTTCATTCTTCATTCTTTATTTTCATTCTTAATTCTTCATTCTTCATTTTTTCATTTCCCTTGACCCTCATTGTACTCATAGGACCTACCGGTGTTGGCAAGACGGAACTTAGTCTCCGGCTGGCCGAAGCGTTCAACACGTGCATCATTTCGGCCGACTCACGGCAACTGTATGCCGACCTGAAAATCGGCACAGCAGCCCCCACCGAAGAACAGCTACAACGGGTGAAACACTATTTTGTGGGTACACTGGGACTGACCGACTACTACAGTGCCGCTCAATACGAAGCCGAAGTCATAAAACTGCTCGAAACCCTGTTCAAGGAAAAAGATGCCGTAGTGTTGACTGGAGGTTCCATGATGTATGTCGACGCCGTCTGCAAAGGCATCGATGACATTCCTACCGTCGACAGCGAAACGCGCTCGCTGATGCTGCGCCGCTACGAAGAAGAAGGCCTCGAACGTCTGTGTGCCGAGCTTCGTCTGCTCGATCCCGAATACTATCAGATTGTGGACCTGAAGAATCCCAAACGTGTCATCCACGCCCTCGAAATCTGCTACATGACGGGCAAGACTTATACTTCCTTCCGCACCCGGCAGACTAAACAACGTCCCTTCCGCATTGTCAAGGTGGGTCTGACCCGAGATCGTGAGGAACTCTACGACCGCATCAACCGCCGTGTCGACCAGATGATGGCCGACGGACTGCTGGAAGAAGCCCGCAGCGTCTATGCCCATAAGGACTACAACTCGCTGAACACCGTGGGCTACAAAGAACTTTTCAAGTATCTGGACGGCGAATGGACACTGGACTTTGCCGTAGAGAAAATCAAGCAGAATTCCCGCATCTACTCCCGCAAACAGATGACCTGGTTCAAGCGCGACACGGATATCCGCTGGTTTCATCCCGAACAGGAAACGGAGATACTGGCATATCTTCGCTCACAGATGATGAAGTGACAAGTTGACAAGTTAACGAGGGGACGAGGTGATGAGTTTAAAAAAGCCTTGTGGCCTATAGCCTCGTCAACTAGTTTACTAAATCCATCGACTTGCCCAACTTGCGATAGAGAGCTTGCATTTCTTCCCGCTCCACCTTGTTTTTGCGTCGCCACTGCTCCAACAAAGACTCCGCCAGCCGGAAGTTTTCCTCCTCTACAGGAGCCAACCGTTGCATATAGCCATCTCCTTTTTCGTTGTATAGCAACGCCCAGTGCATGTAGCGTTCGCTGCCCATGCCAACCTTCAGGCTGAATACTTTATCCTTCAGCTGCAACGATTCATAAGACAGAGGTGAAGTGCCCAGACTATTGTCCATACAAACCATCGGTGGCAATGTTTCGTCTACCCACAACGGAACGGCTACACCCGTAGGCGGATAGCCCAACACAGTCCACATGGTGGTTAATGAGGCTGACTCATCCGGTTTCACTCCCTGCACCACCACCGAACACGAAGTGCTGCTGCGCGAGATGAAATCCTGATCGACAAACCATCCCGAAGCTCCTGCCTCCGTAAAAGGCGGACGGCACAAGTCGATGCCCAACACACAGTTGTGGAACGAACGTGCCAGGTCGTTGAATATACGCTGGGGAGTAACCGAATGACTGGCAGCCAAGGGATCGAGCACGCGGACTGCTTCCTGATAACGCACCACGCCTGCTCCCGGTCCGTACTGTCCCGAAACAGAAAAGTTGGTACGGGCTACATAACCCGCTGGTGCCACCTCGGGATCATTGGCATCGTATATCTTATACGTATAGTAATCCACCTCGAACATCATCGCTCCGCCCTGTGCATCGATTACGCCGAAATTGGCTTCTATCCTGCTGGGCTTTGCAAGTGTGTCAAGATAGTGACGGAAATCATCCACCGTAGCACAAATTTCCAATGCCCGGTAAATGGCACGTCCGTTAGCCTCACCGCGCTCCTCACCGTCCTTCACCTCTACCAGATTATAACTCTGTGTATTCATCAATGCAAATCCCGCCGAATTGGTACCGATCCACGCCTCCCGCTTCCGGTGGAAATCCTCACTGTTCACCACAGCAATGAAGTCGAACTTCTCCCCACGGACAAACTCTACATGATTCTTCAGGAAATCCGTATCACGGTGTTTCCACAGCAAAGGGCGTCCGTCGGGCGTAGCACGTCCCGACACAACAGCAGAAGTACAGGCCAGAGCAGGAAGTATCAGGCCCCAAAGCCCTACCAACAAGAAAACAAAATTCTTCATATACAAAAAGAAAATACAATATGCACACCCGGCAAAGATAAAGAAGTTTTCAATGCCAGAAAGAAAAAGGGCATGCATATTTCAATGCACACCCTTCTCTTCTTCAATTAATATACCTGAGTTCTGTTTAGTTTATCCAGACCGTCTTGTTCACAAAGCGCGGAGCAGGCAGCGGCTTCAGCGGTTTCACGCTGGCTGCGCTACGTGTCATCGGTTGCGGTAAGTGAGCCTGGTCGAACTCTACAAACGTTTCGTAATCGTACGTCCACGAATCGCCATAGGCGGTAGACATGACACGCTTATAGATGGCTTCGCGTGAAGGAGCGTTAAAGCCATTGATGTTATTACGCATCATGCTTTCGTTGGTCGGACGCCATGCGCCAGTCCAGTAGGTGCAGGCACCTTCGTATGCGCCCAGCTCTTCACCAAAGGCATCCACTCCCTGATAACGGGGATCCTGAAGGAAGTGCTTCCAAAGAATCTTGTCCTTGTCGCCAGTAAAGTCTACGTTCATGGCCCATCCATAGGACTGGAACTCACGATACGCACTAACCTGTGTCAATGGTATTTCACCCATTGTCTGGTAAGAATACTCGTCGAGCAGCTTAGCCAGACCATGTCCCATACTCTCGTGGCAAAGTACCTGGCGGAAAGTTTCGCTTTCCAGATTCTCTATCACCGGACAGTAAGCAATGGCAAGCTCAGACATTTCGTCGCCGTTCAACCGATAACCGATGTTAGTAGTACCGGCATACACACTGGTGTTAAGCAACACAATCGCCAAAGTCTCTTCCATCTTTTCCAGGTTTTTCAGCTCGTCAACTACAGAAGCATATTCGAGAACTTTCTCCATGTTTCCAGAGATGGCCGAACTACCGTTTCCTGCGAGTTCCGATTCGAAAACGGTGCTGTAGCCTTCACCAAAAGCATTGTTCTTGGAAATAGCCGTCACCGACCAGATGTCGAAATATTCGCGCAACGAGCGCAGAGGCTCCTCCGTAAAGAGGTTTTCCACAGCCTTGTCCATCACCTGATCGTAGTAGCCTTCGGCAATTTCTTTATCCACAAAGCCATCACCCATGATGACGATAGGTACACCATTGCCTTTCGAGTGTGACTGCAATACTTTTACCAGCTTGTCAGCCGAATAATCGGTCGAAGTTTCTACCGGCTCACCTTCCTGACGGATGTAGATTTTTTCTGATTCCATCAGCACATTGTCTGTGTTGTTCTTGTCAACGATATATATCTGGAAGGTAGCTTCGCGTACATCACGTGTCTCGTTGGGAAGTACCCGAATTTCGAAAACTCCTTCGGTCAAAGCACGCGATTCGGGTGCCTTGATAGGCTTAATCCAGCTGCTAACATTGGAATAAACCATCAGTTTGTACTTACCATCCACGTTTGTAGCAAATTCCAGTACCAGGTCCTGTCCTTCGCAGGGCACATCAAATTTGGCCTGTTTCAAGAGGACAACATCCGAAGTAAACTGGGTGAAAGCAATTTCTACGGGAGTTCCGTTGGCTCCGGTCAGTTTCAGTACTCCGGAGCGATCCAAACCGGTATTATTGGATTCCTTCGCAATCAGCGAAATTTTCACTTCACCTGCATTACCCGAACGGGGCGATACAGTAGCCCATTCTACATCGGTTTCAGCTTTCCAAGTCGATCCAGCTACAAATTCGATGGTATATTGTGCATTCTTAGCTGCCGGCAACAAGATATTTTCTATCGAAGACGTTACCGAAATGTCTGGTAAGTTTTCGTTATCGTCGTCCGAACAAGAAAGAACGAACAGTGCGCAAAGAAAGAACAAAGATAGATAATATATTTTTTTCATATCAATACAGATTTGAAATTACTGAATATTACATTCTATCAATCACGCTTACAGGCGCTTTCGTTGTCTTGAAATTCTTCTTTACAGCACTAGTACGTACAGTATTCTTTGTTGCAGCGTCGCCAATTGTAGCGCAGTCAATGCTTGCAATTTCTGTAGTAACCAAGCCTTTGCTATCCACACCGAATACCAGTATCTTATAGTCTGTTCCTGGATAAATGCCCCATCCATAATCCATGGAAGCAAGCACTTTCTCGCCCGAAGACAATATTTCAGCTGTTCCCCAGTCTCTCACGCCTCCATAAATTTCTTCCGAATAAATGGCATCGAAGGCAAAGTCATACATGGTATAGTTGTCATCCAGCATGCTGTTTTCAACAAATGCAATATAATATCTCTCGCTAGCATTCGAAGGAGTCACTTTCAGCTTGATATTGACGATATAATCGTTTTCTGCAACTTCTACCAATTCCTGGTTTTCTACACTCAACGTGAATGTACCATTGCTTGTAACCTGCCATTCTGGAGTTGTAAAGAAGTACTTGATCATCGGAGTCACGATCTTGACAGGATCATCAGGATTTCCATGTCAAATTCCACACCGTAAGCATACATAAGATAATTCTGATTAGGTTTCAGCATACGGGTTTCATATTCAACATTACCCTTATCCGAACCTTCCTGCATAAAGGCGTACCAAGGTATCCAAGGCATGGCAGAACCCACTTTCTTATAATATCCGAAGTCGTAACCTTCGATAAACTCCATATCCGAATCATAGGCTGTATAAGTCTCGACAGGAATCTGTGCCAGCTGATAGTACATGTCCTTGTCTTCGGGCACAGACTTCATCAAAGCCGAGCGGTAAGTCAGGTTCTCGATAGACAATGCAATCGGGCCGCTGCTGGTGGTCACACGTGCTTCTGCCGCTTCAGATACCACCGATGCATCCGATGAAACAGCCTTCAAAGTGAATAAATATTCAGATGAATAAAACAGTTCGGCTTCTTTCGTACTGGCAATCTCTACGTTCAGGCTCTTTGTCTTGCCAGTTACAATAACTTCGTTCTCGGGTTCCTTCACAGCCTCCAGCTGATAGGTATATTCAACCGCATTTTCTACAGCCTCCCACGAAAAGGCCAGCGTAATAGGGTTATCCAAAATCTCTTCGCTTTGAATGATTTTTGGGGTTGTAACTGTTCCTCCTTCGTCAGAAGAATCATCACACGACGCTAAAAACAAACAGCGTAGACAACACAAGCAACATTGTGTGCCATTTCTTTGTTAAAAAAATACTCTCCATAATGTAATCTTTTATAAATTTTAAGGTTTTGTATGCAGCAAATATACAATAATTACGATACAATACAATAGAAGAACTCTTTTTTTAAGGCTTATATCGCATAAATCCCCCAAAACACCAAGAAACAACTCCTGCCTTTCTGAAAAAAGCAAATCTACAGGTGAAAACGCTATTCATGCAGCAAAATGAAAGTATTCTTAGTATTTAAGTGACACGTCCGTTTTTCAGAAAAGACTAACGGAAGAGTAAACCATGTAAAAAACGTTATAAAAGCCGGAGCAACGCTTGCACCGCTCCGCCGGATTGCTTGTACCGAACACGAACAATGCTTGTGCGGAACGCCAACAATGCTTGCAATCCGGCCCCAGATTGCTTGTCAATAGCCCTGAAAAAGCATGTCCGACGAAAAAAAACGGCACTTCCGCATTCCGGAAGTACCGTTTCCATGTTTCCGGCTCCGTTTTTTCCGTTTCCGGAGCCTGTTTTTATTCTATTTCAAATGTAAAGTTTTCGCTATACGTCTATAAATAAGGCAGAAAGACATTCTCCGCTCCTTTTTTTTTCACCGAGTCCGCCTCGCGTCCGAAATACGCGATTCTAGCGGGGTTGGGGAATCAAAGTGTCATTTTGACAACGCAGATATCCGTTTCTCCAACTTCTTTTTCAAGATTCCCTTCCGATAGCCTTTCCACATCTCCAGTATCTTCCCGTCGGGAGCTATCAGTACAAAATAAGGGATTCCGCTCATTTTGTAACGCGAGGCAAGCGTCCGTCCGCCAGTTTTCAGTTCGTTCCACTGGTGGCCGGGCATCTCGTGTTCGGACAGAAAAGTAGTCCACCGCTCTTTATCGTCGGTACAAATGCCTACCAGCGCCAGCTTGCCCGCATAGATTTCGGCTATTTCCTTTAATTCCGGCTCTGCCATGCGACAAGGCCCGCAAGTTATACTCCAAAAGTCAAGCAGGATGTAGCGGTCTTTCAGCTCGGACAAGTGATGTTTCCCGCCGTCAGCGTCATAAAGTAGGTCGTCCACCATCTCGTCACCCTCTTCCACCGTGGGAGCGGGAAAAGCGTACGACTCCATCAGTTTCCCCCTTTCCGTATTCTGCCAATCGAGGGGAAGACGGGCATAGAGCTGCTGAAAGTCGGGACGACAGGAGGCCAGGAAGTCTTGTTGGCCTGTGGCATACCAGGCGATTTCCAGAAACTTATCCAACCATGCTTCCGTTACGGGTATCGTCTTCAGATAGGAAAGTCCCTTGCTGACAATACGGTTGTTCAGCTCACGCAAGCGTTTCGAAGATAAGCTGTCCCCTCGCTCGGTTTCTGCGTCCAGACGGAGGATTTCTTCCACTTCGGCGGCAACGCAGGCCTCATAACCCAACATGTCTTTCTGCAGACCGACGTTGGTCGTCACCATCCACCGGTTCAACCATTTGTCCTCGCCCTGAAAGTCAATCCAACCGCCAGGCTCCACCCACAAGTCGAGTACCCAGTTGGGAAAGCCTTTTCCCCAACCGAAAAACCTCAGATGACGAGGGCGGGAAATCGTATCTTCATAAACCATCTGTCCGTCTTGCAGGGGAAACTCAGCAATGGCTTTGCCGACACCCATACGGGGATTAAAATCATAAAGTACCCCCTTCACACTGTCGGGCATGTTCTTCAAGTTCCAACGAATGACGAATTTCCCATCGGAAGGGGAAGCCCCCCAAACGGAGCAAACAAACCAAACGAGCAGCCATGGCATGCACCTCATCACCGACATATTTATTCTTTTTCCAACGTTACTACCATCATCGGAGATACCTTCACGCTGGCCTCCTTCATGCCGATAAAGGCCACCTTGAGTGTGGCGCCGCTGGGAGCGGGCAACGAGAACTTACCGTCCACATCGGTCACGGTACCTTTGTTCGTACCTTCAATCAGAATCGAAGCGCCGATGACGGGCTCGCCCTGCGGGTCTACTACCAGCCCGCTGACCTTCACCTCGCCATCCTGCACACCAGCCGTGGCAGCTTTGGTACGGACGTAAAGAACACCTTTCTTTCCCGCCTCGCCATAAAGTGAGACAGCTGCCTGAGACTTCAATACGGTAACCGACTCAATCTGGTCGGGCGACAAACTCTTGAGGGTAGCTTCATCCGACACTTTATCATCAATCACCACCAACGCCTTCTGAGCATTGTCCGACACGCGGATGGTAGCCACCGTACCAGCCAAAGGTTTCGGCTCCTCCTTCTTCAGCGTGACCAGCATGACGGCTTTCTTGCTCTTGTCCGTCGTATACTTTGCTATATCGGACGGTTCCTTCAGCACGCTGAAAGACTGGATGCGGCTGGGATTGAGAGCCTGAAGTATTTCGGGGGTCACCTCCCGTCCGTCCACCAGTATCAGTATGTCCGCATGGTCGGTAGTACTTGCCCCCCTTATAATAAGGGGCTGGTTCTTTGAAGCGACTTTCTCATTGCCCTCATCCAGCATGAACTTGACAGGTACGGTAAACTTCACCGGCACCGGCTTTCCGCCCTGCATTCCCGGCTTCCACTTGGGCATAGCGTTCACCAGACGGATGGCTTCGGCATCAAAATCGGGCTCCACACTACGCAGCACTTTCGCACCGCTGATGCTTCCGTCTTTATTCACTACAAACTGAACCGTTACGCGTCCCTGCATACCGGCCTCCTTGGCCGCTTCAGGATAACGCATATTCTTCTTGAAATACTCCATCAGCCCGGCCATGCCACCATCAGGATACTCAGGCATCTGCTCCACCACTTCGAAGACGGGCGTGCCTTTCAGGTCGTCTTTCACTTCCTGAGGCACATGGGTTACGCCCGGCGGCAGCGTGTCTTTCACTGCTTCGACCACACTTTCCGGCAGATTTGTTTTCACCATTTCGGCCAAATCATTAACTTTGGCACTTGAAATCTCGTCGGTCACAGCCGACACTTCGGGACGGGCAAAGGCCGTTACAGCCAGTGCCGCCAGCGGGAGTACGTAGAGATACTTCACCCGCGCCCACGGATTGGACTTTTCTTTTAACATCATAGTGATACGTTTTTTAAGTGAACTGTGATTAAAGCTGTTGGCCATAGAGTAGAGCCTTGTGCCGACAGCTTTTTTTATTAATAACATCTGATATTTCCTGGCATCCACCCCCTCGCGCAGCACGGTTTCATCGGCCTCGTACTCGTGAAGGGTCTGCAACTCCTGCTTCAACAGCCATGCGGCGGGATTGAACCACTGCACAAAGATGCAGAGGTCGGCCAGCAGCAGGTCCCACGAATGTCGGTTGCGGATGTGCGCCAACTCGTGAATCAATATCTCGCGGCCGTTCTCCTCCAGATCCTTACGCGACAGGACGATGTAGCGCATCCAGCTGAAAGGGGCGATGTCGCGATCGTGCACCACCAGCCTTACATGCTCCGCACGACCCGGCAGATAATCCGATACCCGCTCCAACCGGCCCCGGCGCAACAACGCGCCCAGCCTGCCAAGCGACCACAAATTGCGTACGGCAAAGAAAACAATCCCTGCCAGATAGACCAGCAATGCCACACGTACCCACAGTGCCGTAGCTGGCTGTGCCACGACTGTCTCCTGCCCTTCCTCCACATCGGCCAGCAGAAGCAGCTGTTCCAGCGTAAGCATCGTTTCCTGCACTCCCACCGGTTCGTTCACACTGACCTCCACCAGCGGAAGCACGGACGACAGCACCAGCAGTCCCAACAAGGCAAAGCGGTTGAACCGATGAAACGTGTCGCGACTCATCAGCAGCTTATAGAACAGGTAGAACACCGCCAGACAGGCAGCAGACTTAAGTATGTAGACTAAAAAGATTCCCATATAATTTATGTTTTAGTTGACGAGTTAATGAGTTGACAATGCCTTCTCCAATTCCTGCTTCATGACCTCCGTACCGGGGAAACCCACATGCTGGCACACTACCCGGCCTTCCCTGTCCAATATCAGGTAAGCAGGAATACCTGTGAACTGGTATTTCTTCAACAGGTCGGCGTTCTGTGCGTTGGTCAGGTAATAATGCTCGCCGTGAATGTCGGTAATCATCTTTTTCCACAAAACCTGCGGAGAGGTTTCGTCGGTCACGAACACAAAATCCACATCCTTGCCCTTCAGTTCCTCCTTCATCGGCTTCATGCTCTTCATGGCCTGACGACAAGGAGCGCACCACGTGGCCCAGAAGTCTATCAACACCACCCGTCCCTTATGTCGGGCAGCAATGGCCGGCAGCAGGCTGTCGCCCCTGACGGAAGCGTCCAGCGTAGCAATGGTGTAACCGTCTCCTCCATGGGCAGCCTTTTTCAGAGCCTCTGCGTATTCGTGGTGTTGGGTCAGGACATATTCGCGGATGGCAGGCGTCTGCAAGCTGTCCACCTTGGCCAGCAACGTATCGGGCAACGGAGCCATGCGTCCTAAGTAGCGGCGCGCCATCTCGTTCAAGACCATGCTTTCCAAATCCTTGCACCAGGAATGGTCTGCGGCAGGATCGTGAGCCTTACTCAAGGCCGACACAATGCTCGGATAGCGCGTAGTCATCATCATGGTCGGTGAGCGGAGGGAATCAAGTGCCATGATTTCATCGCGGAAGCCGGGACCCTCGGTCAGGCTGCCCCGCTCCTGTCCTTTGGCCCGCAGAGCAAAACCTATGGTGTACTTGGCAGAGGAAACATTGCTGAATGTAAGAGCCTGCAATTCCAAGTGCAGCAGCCTCTTCACAGGGGCACTGAACGAAGCATCGTTCTCCAACCACTGATTCACCCGGTCATAATAAGCCAATACCTTCTCTTTCAGCTCGTCCACCGACATGGTACCGATGTCGTCCAGTTCGTCAGTCGCATCCAGACTGTAAGGGCCGTTGTTCAAGGCAGTATTCAGCCCGTCGTAATCGCCCTCGAACCATACTTTCTGCACGTCCTTGTATTCTTCGCCAAAGAGATGCGTAGTAGCCATCTGTATAGCATGGTAGTTGATGGTCATCGTCACCTCACTGCCCGGCGCCACAAAGACAGAATACTTCTGCCTGCCCACGTAGAACGACTTCAGTCCCGGATGGGTCAGATAATCGTCTATCACACAAACGCCGTCCTTCTCTTCGACAGAAACAGGCAGTAACGACTGCGCCCCCCATTCGCTCAAACCATAACGGATACTGCCCGGCGACACCTTGCCCAGGAAACGGACGGTGATGCGGAACTTTCCGAAGACGGGCTGCGCCGCCGGCAGAGGGCGGTCGTAGTCAGGCCGATGATGGACCAAACGTTCGGGCACGTCTATTTCGGGCTTTTTGCCGTCCAAATGTATCTGATTCAGCGTCCACCCCCGGTCCACATTTTCCTGAAAATCGAATGTGGCTACATCGACCGGAAGAGGCTCAAATGTCCACTGCATATTGACTTTCCCGTTAGCGGCTACCTCCAGATCCTCCGTAGTCGAAATGCCTTCAGCCTTCTTCAAGGCATATTGCTTGCCTCCGGCCGACAAGGTAGCCGAAGGGGACAACCTGATTGCATCACCCATGGCTCCGGCATAATAGTCTACGTCGACCACCGTACGGTCATCATAAAGAGATACACGACTCACTTCCAGCCTTGTCTCCCCGCCCAGGAAGTAGGGTTTCTCCACCACCTTCAGTTGTGCGTACCCACTCAGCCAGCACAGCACGGACAACATTACCAATAATATCTTTTTCATACGGATTCTATATTAAATGATCCAACTTATCTTTGCTTCTCGTCCGACACCTGCCGGATGGCCTCCAGCAGCTCGTCGCGCTTCTGCTGACTGGTGCCTGTTACCAACTTGCGCACCACGCCCTGCTTGTCCAGCACCACCGTGGTAGGTGTCTGCTGCACACCGAACATCTTCCACAGCACCGAGTCGCCTGCCACCTGATGAAAGTGGAAACCGCGACGCTCTATGATCTTCTCAATCTGTTCGGGCGTATTCCAGGTAACGGCCAGGTAGTTCACGTCGGGACAGACGTCCATCCACCCGTTCAGCTCGGGCATCTCGCGAATGCAGGGACCGCAACCGGTGTACCAGAAGTTCAATACCAGCGGACGCCCTTGCGTGTTGATGTCGGTCCAGCGACTACCGTCCGTGGCTTGCACACTGAAAGGCTTGATGCGCTCGCCCTCCTTCAGGGCCGACTTGGGGGCGTGGTCGATGATAGACAGGAACTTTTTGTTTTCCTTCGCCTTCTCTAACCAATAGTCGGCATCCTTCACTTCGGACAGGGGGATGGCATATTTCTTCGATTCTTCGCTTAGCTTGATGCCCGTCACCAGCAGCATCATCCGCCCTTCATCGTTCTTCAGGATAGACATCTGATAGGCAGCTCCCTGCAGCTCCGAGGGCGATTCCGTAAAGAAGCAGCCGTCCACCAGCAGTTTCGCTTCCTTTTTCCCGTCCGTCTGTCCCCACGAGAGCATGGTCAGGCCACACAGCAGCCACACCGTCAGCAGCAACCGCTTCTTCATAACCGTCCCTCCTCTACCTTCTGTATCAGCTCCTTCAGCTCTTTCAGCGAAATGTCCTCCTCCTTCACCAGCGACGATACGGCGCCCAGATACGAGTTATTGAAGTACTTGCTGATAACGCTCCGTAACGTACGGCGACTGAAGTCGTCTCGAGTCACCGTGGCATAATACTGATAGGTGTTGCCAAAAGCCTTATGCGCCAGATAGCCTTTCTCCTCCAGCCCGCGCACAATGGTAGACAAGGTATTGAAGTGTGGCTTCGGATCGTCATAGAACGCCAACATTTCTTTCACAAACAACGGACCTTTCTCCCAGAAAAAGCCCATGATTTCTTCTTCTTTTGCAGTCAGTGTTTTCATATCTATTTTTTAGTTACAATAAGCTACGGGTTATGAGCTACGAGCTACAAGCTACAAGCTACAAGCTACGAGTTACGAATTACGAATTTGCAACCCGCCACTTACTTGTAGCTCGTAGCTTGTAGCTTGTAGCTCATAACTCGTAGCTCTTCCATCCGCAAATAACGAAATATTTTAGTTCATAAACTAATTTTCATAGTTAATAAGAACTAAAAGTTTTAGTTTGCCTGAAAAGTGGGGAAGAGAGTGAATGAAAAATGGTGAATGATTGAGGGTTGGGAGATTTTTCAGATGCGGAGAACACAGATAACACGGATTTAAAATTCTTACTCTGTGTCCTCTGTGGTTGTATATACAGACGCAAAATTTTGCGTCTCTACTGTAGCGGATTATTCATTTTCAAAATACCTACAAATAGGGATTGCACCATCTGCCCAAAAATCGTTAATTTGCGCCCGGAAGAAAACAATGACCGCCACAAGGCAGTTATTACACTAAAACAAGCATTTACGCCTATGAACGAACCGCATAAATACCGTGCTACGGACAAGATGAGCGACCTCATCTGCGACAATTACTCCCTACTGATGGTGATGAGCCGATTCGGCCTGTCACTGGGCTTCGGCGACAAGACGGTAAAAGATGTCTGCCAGACACAGGGAGTGGACTACCGCACCTTTCTGGCCGTGGCCAACTTCATCAGCCACGAACCCTACACCTATAGCAACGAGGAAGAAGATTTCTCGCTCACTGCCCTGATGGACTACCTGAAGCGGGCACACACCTACTTCCTCGACTTCAACCTGCCCGCCATCCGCCGCAAGCTCATCGAAGCCATCGACTGCTCGGGTACGGAAGACGTATCTTTCCTCATCCTGAAGTTTTTCGACGAGTATGCCAAGGAAGTACGCCGCCACATGGAGTACGAGAATCAGGCCGTTTTCACCTACGTCGACGAACTGCTGAAAGGCCATCTGTCCGCCACGTACGACATTGCCACCTTCGCCAGCCATCACAACCAGATAGACAGCAAACTGACCGAACTGAAGAATATTATCATCAAATACTATCCCGAAAAAGATAACAACAACCTGCTGAACGCCGTTCTGTTCGACATCTTCAACTGCGAACAGGACCTTGCTTCACACTGTCAGGTAGAAGACTATATGTTTGTACCCGCCGTGGCACAAATGGAAAGGAGACTGAAAGATGAGCAGCAATAACCTGTCGTTGAAAATAGTGGTAGCCGAAAGCTCTGTCATTATCCGCAGCGGTGTGTCGGCCGTACTTCGCCGCATCCCCAACTTTGACATCCACCCCGTAGAGGTCAACTCTGCCGAGGGCCTGGGCCACTATGCCAACCTGCACCAACCCGACATCATTATCATCAATCCTGCCCTCGACGGGTGGTTCAACCTGCCTGCCTTCAAGGCCGAACATCCCCGGCTGGCGGGTGTCAAATACATCGCCCTCATTTCGTTGGTGACCAACAACAACGTGCTGAAGGAATACGACGAACGCTTCTCCATCTGCGACGACCTCGACATCATCACCGCCAAACTGAATAGCCTGCTCCGCAACGACGAAGAGGAAGAAGAGGAAAAGGACAACGAATCAGATACCCTGAGCCAGCGCGAGAAGGAGATCGTCACCTGCGTCGTAAAGGGAATGACCAACAAAGCCATTGCCGAGAAGCTCTTTCTCTCCATCCACACCGTCATCACCCACCGCCGCAACATTGCCCGCAAGCTGCAGATCCACTCTCCCGCCGGCCTCACCATCTACGCCATCGTCAACAAACTGGTCGAGTTGAGCGACATCAAGGAGAAGCTGTAGTACTATTCAATTAAAAATGAAAAATGAGGATTATTCCTTGGTGTTCGAATAAATAAGGTTTTAAGCAAAACTAATCCGCTACAGTAGAGATGCAAAATTTTGCGTCTCTATGCACGTATACACCATGATTCTGTTCACCACAGAACACACAGATTGTCACAGATTAAAAATCCATGTTTTTTCCGTGTCATCCGTGCCTCAAACCTAACCTCCCAACCATTATTCATTATTAATTATTCATCAACCCTAAACCTCCATTTCCCCACAAACAAAATTCCCGCCCTGCGATATCACATCGGAAGGCGGGAATCCTTTTATCTTCATAAAAGTGGTTACGTAATTATGACTAACTAATTCATTCAAATCTGATAC
Organism: Bacteroides ndongoniae; assembly: GCF_900108345.1. Taxonomy (GTDB): domain Bacteria; phylum Bacteroidota; class Bacteroidia; order Bacteroidales; family Bacteroidaceae; genus Bacteroides; species Bacteroides ndongoniae. Next base: position 1,627,791 of record NZ_FNVV01000014.1, read on the forward strand.
TGCAAAGATAGCGCATCGGCACAGATGGTGCAATCGCATGAATTAGGTATAATGCCGTCTCCCTTTCATCAAATATAAGTAATAGAGCTTGGATATTCTTCTTTCAGGCATAACTGTGCATTCCTCCCAACAGGAAATTGACTCCGAAATACGTGGCCAGCACACATAGGAAAGCTGCCACACAAAACGCATGGAAGAACACCGGACAACGGAACCAGGGCAACGAAGCCGGATGTAAAGCCAGGGCATAGACCAGCATCGTCACCAGTGCCCACACTTCCTTGGGATCCCATCCCCAGTAACGTCCCCACGACACATTGGCCCACACCGCTCCCACAAAGATACCTGCCGCCAGCAGGAACACTGCCGGATAGAGCATCAGGCGGCTCACCGTCTGCAACTGTTTCATTTCGTCTCCGCAATCTTTCCGCATCGCCCTCAGCAAAAGGGCTGCCACACCGTTCAGCATCACAAAAGCCAGCAACGCATAGGCTATCATGATGACCGCCACATGAATACTGAGCAACGGCGAAGCAAGTACCGGCATCAGCGGAGTGATCTGTGGATTGCGCTCGCCCAGCATCGACACCATCAGCGCCAGCCCGCACACCAGAAAACCGAAAGGCAAAGCCTGCGGAAAACGTCTCCGAAAGCACAGTGTCAGTACCGCTGCACATACGGCCAGCAGATGCATCGTCTCGTGCCCGTTCGACATCGGCAGATGCCCGCTCACCACTCCGCGCAGCACCATCAGTACCAACAGCCACAATACAACGGCTCCCATCACTCCCGTCAGTCCGCGGCCAACGGTCTTCCCTGCCTGTCTGCAACGTATCAGGCAACGCACATAGTAAACAAACGTTCCCAGTCCCAACAGCACCAACGTCACTGCCAGAGGCAGACTGTTGTTCAGCCGGTTGTAGAGCCGTTCGGCACGAAAGCGCAGGTCCGAAGGCAACATTCCGGCTGCCTCACGCCGCTGATAGGTGCGTATCTTCTCCACCAGCCGCTCCACTTCGGCATAGTCTTTCCGTGCCACCTGCTCGGCCACGTAGTTCATCACTCCCCGCACAAAGGCTCCTTTCTCATACGACAGGTCCTTCGGCAGACGGTCAGCCAGCGACAACCACTCCAACCGGTAGCGACCACCATGCTGTGTGTCACTAATAACCCGATACGGAAACAGTTTCCACAGACTTCCGGCAGCTGCCGCACTCACCAGACTGAACTTTTCGTTTGCCTCACCTGCGCCATGCGTGTCTTTCACCGCAGCTCCGGCCAGCCGGTCGGCATCGAGCTTATAGCCTTCCGGCCCAACAAAGTCCTGCAGGCTGGCATAGCTTCCGTCAATTCCCAGCAAACGGCGCACTTCCCGGCTCTTCACACGGATGCACGGCTCCGTCTTCCAGTCGTCGTAGTAGAAGAACCAGCCAGTCAGCACCTGCTCGGCCGAAAGTCCCTTGTATTCCGGCTTGCCATACAGCTTCACCGTAAAGTCCCTGGCCAGCGTCTGCAAAGGGCAGATGCGGTCACGATAGTACACGTACATTTCGCCCATAGCAGCCGCTGTCTCCCGAGGCAGTACCCGTGGCAGTCCCTCCTGTGCCCGAACGGACGGAACCGACAGCAACAGTACCGCCGCCAGCCCTACTCCCCGCATTCCCCGAGCACTGCGAAGCAGCTGCCTGAACGTACTGTGCGGACTGAAGAAGAACATCAGCCCCGAAAACAGCAGAGCGAGGTAGCCCGCATACGTGATGCCGATACCCCACGGATCGCATGCCACCGACAGCGTAGCGCCCTGCCCGTCGGCATCGTAAGCCGACTGGTAGAACCGGTAAGGCCCGTAACGGAAAATACGGTTCATGCTCACCACTGCCTCCTGCCGCTCCCCGTTCGCCACCAGTGCAAAACGGCTTACAAAGTCGCTCGGTGCCGATGTACCCGGATAATACTCCACCCGGAAGTCATCCAGCACCAGTGCAAAAGGCAAGGGTACCACCCGGCCGTCCGAAGCGGTAAAAGAACTTTCCGTTCCACCCTTCCGCAGGTGTACCCTGCCCTGCACACCCCACACATGGGTAACCAATGCTCCCAGCAGAATCACCGCAAACGACAGGTGCAGACAAAAAGTCGCCCGGTGCTTCTGCACCCGGCGACCTATCAGATAAAGGATGGCTGCGACAGCCGTCACGGCCCAACAGACAGCAAACCACGAGGCTCCGTATACATACCGGATCACCCAACCAGTGCCCCACACTTTCTCCACACACGTGGCTGCCATCAGCACCCCCAGCAACATCCCCAGCAGACCGAAAGAAAGATTTCGTAAATGTTTCTTTGCCATAACTAAAAAGAAAGAGAACCCGTCAGATGGAGTCAATGAACTTCACGATCGCGTCGCGATCCTCCTTCGAGAGCTCGCGGAATTTCTTTACGCTATAGTAGGCATCACTCTGCTCGCTCGTACCGTGCCACATGATGGCCTCCAGCGTCGTACGTGCCCGGCAGTCGTGCAGGCGGTCGGCATACTCGGCACCGGTGCAACGCTGGTGCAGGCCACGTCCCCACAACGGTGTAGTACGGCACCATCCCGTACGGATGTCGTTCACCATGTGCAGCTTGTGTTGTACCATGTCCGTATAAGGCCATATCTTCTGATTGGGATAGCGTGGCAACAGGTTGGCCCGTTCGCCCGTAAAGAAACGTGCCGGGTCGCGTATCTCGTCCTCTCCTGTCGTCCAGCTGGGCTTGTGGCAGTAGGCACAGCCTATTTCCGAAAAGAGTTCCTTGCCGCGCACCACAGCTTCGTCGTCTACATTGCGTGCGGCAGGCACGGCCAGACCACGGTGCCACACCATCAGGTCAATGTAGTCCTGATCGCTGATTTCTACTGGCAGGTTCTTCGATGTCAGATAATTATAGATGTTATCGGCTACGTTGTCCGTAAACCATTCGGGATGCTCCTCGGCAGTAGATACCTTGGCAATGTATGCCGGAAATCCGGCCTGAATATCCGGATCCTGCGAAGCATACGTGGCATACGTACCTGCCGCATCCAGGTAATGGAAACGCCGGTCACTGCGGGTCACGTTCGTAATGTTCCAGAAGGCATTGGCTCCGGCAGCATCCTGCAGGGGCCCGCGGCTCAAGGCATACGTATAGCGGTAAGGGTACTTCGTACCGTCACCTCCCTGAGCCGTGTTGGCATACTGTCCCGTCCACTCACCGTTGGCAAAAATGTTCGGGTTCAGACCGTTGGGCAAAAAGCCGTCCTGTTCTTGCCTGGCATACTCGGCTTTCAGGTCAGCATCGCTGATGGCATCCAGCAGACCGGTTCCGTATATACCGATGGTCGATTCCAGACGCACTTCGTACTCACCCACGTCATATCCCCGGTTGGCCACATAGATCGCACTTTTCGGAATCGTCACTTCCGGATAGCGTAAACGGTAAGTCTCCCCGTCGGGAAACTGATTACCGAAAGCATCGGTATACTCGTGCCACGTGATGCGGATCTGCGACTCGTCAACCGGTGCCTTGAAGGGAGCTACTGCCTTCGTCTGCGGCATACCGGCCAGCCAGGGCACATAGGCATTGGTCGCCGGATTGTAGACAACAAGCAGATAGCCGTTTCCTATCTCGCTGGTGTTGAACGTACCGTTATTCTGACTCTTGCCATGACCGTAACCGGGATGGCAGTGCATGCAGGAAGTACGGATATAGAGCGGTCCCAAGCCGTGACGCACCCCTTCGTTGTTCGAGTTGAACGACTTTTCAAACAGCTGTTCTCCCCGTTTGAATTCCTCAAAGAAGTTTTCTTCCACAACAGCCGTAGGCTGCTCAAATGCTGTTGTGGTCTGCAGGAACGAAGTTCCCAGTTCTCCCCCTGTATAATACCATTCGGGCAGTTCCGTGGCTCCTCCGTCCGTCGACGGGACAGCCGGTCCGTCGTCCTGGCAGGCGGTCAGGCACAAGCCCAGCGCAGCCATCAGGTAAAAATAGTTACATTTCATTTTTTCCTCAGATATTGACATTTAACTCCGTTGTTACGATTCTCCTGCCTGCTCAATTCTGTGCCACTGCGTTCATCACCGCGCTCAATGCGTCCGACACCTCATTGCAGGCAGCAATGGCGGCCTGGTTAATGGCATCGTACTGCGGGTCGCGTGCCGTCTTGGCAAAAGGTTCCTGCATCTTTCCGATGGCATCGATGGCAGCCTGGATGGCGTTCTTCAGGCGGGTATCCGCCTCCGGACTGATAGTAGCTACGTAAGCGCTCAGCGAATGGTCCACCGGCTGAATGTAACCGTCGGTCACATTTCCGTTCTTGCCTACCTGATAACCTTCGTACGCATTCTGTATGCTCTTGATGTTGTCGGTAAAGTCTTCAATCGAATTCAGGCTGTAAGGCGATTCTATGTAGTCGGGATCATCCTCCTCGCCGTGTCCGGTCGGATTGCCTATCTTCAGACCACCCACTTCGTCGGCAATGTCCTGTGCTCCCACCAGCAGTTCCTGAATGGCGTTGGCATAGCTCACCCACGTCGACCCCAGCTGTCCCGAGTTGATCATCTCATATCCGTACTTACGGGTAGGCTCCAGTTCGAGTTCGGCCAGCAGGTCGCGCTTCTCCTGATCAATGTCGGCCACTCCGTCTGCCCACGATACTTCCAGACGGATGCACTGGTTGCGCAGGTCGGCAGCCACGGCAGTCAGGTAAATCAGTTCCTGTTTGGTATACAGGCTCACGTCACGTGGTTCTCCCGTACCGATACCGTCGGTACCTACCCCGTACAGCATGTATTCCACGGCATGAAATCCCAGCAGACTCTCGCCCAGCGTCGAGATAAACACACCGTCCTCGTCCATGTTTGCCATCTGCTGCTCGTTACTCAGCATGTTCTCCATGGCGGTACGGTCCAATGGCCAGGTATCAATATGCGGGTCGATGTTGTAGTCGGCAGCAGGCCCATAAAGCCATGCCTCGCTCAACTCCCAGTAGCGGCGTGCTTTCTCCCACGAGTCACAGGCTTCCTGCACCATGGCTCTGGTCAGATTGCCTGCACCGGCATTGCGCAGTGCCAGGCATTTTTCATACAGTTCCATCGTAGCATCGGCCATGCCACGATACGTCGGCACTACCGTCTTCTCAATGTAGTCCTTGGCTACCAGCTGCAAGGCTTGTTCCTGGCCAGTCAGTTCTCCCGGATCGCCCGTGTTGTCGTCGTCGCTGCAGGCAGCGTTACTCAGTCCCAATGCTGCCGCCATCATCAGGCAGGCAGTTCCTTTCCAAAATTTCTTCAATTCCATATCAGTTTATTTATTATTGGTTATTCATTCTATTTTCGTGTATAAATGGAGGTATTCTCTTTCAAGGAGTCAGAGCAGTTAAAGATACCCTCTTCCCTCCTCTTATCTGCCAAACAACCCCGCATACGCCACTCCCAGCGAAATGGAAGGCTCGTTGTTGTACTTGCTTTTCAGCAAGCCGATGGAATATTCTCCTTTGACCACAATGTCCTTGATGGGATAATAGTTGACACCCGCCGCCAGGCGCGTACGTCCGCACCAGTCGTACTGATACACACCGGTTTCCACCTTATACATGGAGTCGTAATAGTCATATCGGGCAAACACGTAGAGTTTCTGTTCCTTTTCCCGCAGTTTGGCGATTTGCGAAAACAGGTCATACCCCGCTTCTATGCCAACGGCAATGGCATCCGATGCCACGTCCTGCGCCTTCGACGGAGAACTTTTCTGCTGATTCTTGTTCCAAGTAGTAATGATATCCGAGTCCGACAGATGACCGTAGTCCGCATAGCCGCGCACAATCCAGTTATGTCCGTGGTAGTCGAAGTCGAAGGCACCGATCGTCACCGTTCCCTTCACGCCCTCATACTTGGCCGACGTGCTTCGCATCAGGCTGTTACTGAACGAATTGCCCACGTATCCGCTGACCGACAGGCGCAGTCCCTTCACCGAATAGTTATCCACCCGGAAAGCTCCCGCCATCGCATTGGCTATCTTGAATTCGTACGGACTTCCGGCAGCGTCGTGTATCCATCCCTGACGTCCGAAACGGTCCGAGTCCAATCCCGGCAACAGCATGGCTTCGTAACGCCAGTCACCGGCCTTTCCCCACAGGCTGATACCCGTCTCGTGCCACGTACAGGGCAGGATGGTATTCTCTCCTTCGGGACGGTACACCCCGAAAAACTCCGTGGGGAGGTGATGGGCATTGGTTGCGCCCACCGGCACAATGATGTGTCCCAGCTTGATGTTGAATGCCGGACAGAACGACTTCTGAATCCAGAACTGTTCCAGCGCCACTTCGCCGCCGCGCTCTATCTCGCTTTCGTATTCGCCTCCTTCGCTTTCCTCTATCTCGATGGCACTTTCCGTACCGCCGTGCTCAAACTCAATCTCGCTGCCCATCGTCCAGCCCTTGCCGAAGTCGTACCCCAGCATGATGACGACGTGCGGCAAGTCAAAACGTCCGTGACTCTTCGCGTCTTTATACGCTTCCGGACTCTTATACCTCAAATAATGGTCACTGTAGAAGTTGCGCGAGTAGACCGCCTCTCCGTATCCACCCAGTGTTAAACGGCTTTTCTTCGGCTCATTCTCCACTGTGCGGTTGTTCTCCACCGCTTCTATGCTTTTCAATTTGGCCTCTTCTCCGGCCTTCTGTGCAGGCTTTGTCTCATTCCCGGCATAAAGTGCTCCCGCACAGAGCATCAGGCCGAGCGACACGCCCCATACCTTTTGTTTCATTTTTCTTATTTTTTATAATTTTTTGTTGACGCAAAGATACGGGGAGCCCCAGAGGAGGACAATACCCAGAAACGGGTATTGTACGAAGAGAAATAAGTAGAAGTAGGTAATAAAATTCCCGCCCTGCGATGTCACATCGGAAGGCGGGAATCCTTTTATCTTCATAAAAGTGGTTACGTAATTATGACTAACTAATTCATTCAAATCTGATACTGCAAAAATAGCGCATCGGCACAGATGGTGCAATCGCATGAATTAAGTATAATTACGTCCTTCTTTCACTAAATATAGGTATATACACAAACAGCTTCAACGTTTTTCATAATACTTCACCCAATCTACTTCCATATAGACAGGCAATTGCAACGAGTCAACCGGTCCTACCCAGTTTCCACCCAACTGCGAATCCAATCGCAGATGAAACGGGTCGTATGCAAAAGGAAATTGTCCGTGCTTTCCTCCGTTCACCTTCGGATAACAGATGGAACGTTTCCCGTTAGTAAAATAAACCAGACTGTCGGGATACATCTCTACCGCAAATACATTAAAGCCGTCTTTATCAATAGGTGCCGTAGCATATTTGGGAGGATCATTCCGCTTCAGATTAATGGTATAATGTGAATGCGAGGTCTGATAGACAAAATCATCAAAATTCAAATGTTCCATAATGTCTATTTCGCCTCCGTACGGATAAGGAATCGGATCCGGACACATCCATATAGCCGGCCAGAATCCCTGCGCACATTTTACCTTCGCCCTCACCTCAATACGGCCGAACTTGAACTCTTTCTTATAACGGCTCCATATTCCTCCCGTCAGATATGTAGCGGTATCAGACGGATGAAGCGTATTCCGGACAGCCATCAGCTGAATGGTACTGTCTGTCCACTGATACAGTTCCTCATACGGAGCCATATACGACGACCACGCTCCTCCACGGGGAATTACAGACCAGACCGCCGTATCCAGTTTCCAGTCATTGAAATTCTCTTCCCAGGTCAAAACCCACTGTTCCTTCACCCGACAACTGCTGCAAACCAACAGCAACAAGGCACAGAATCCATAAAGTAATTTTTTCATGCTATTCTTCTTTAGTTCCTGCAAAGTATTCTTAAAACAGATTTCTTCATCGCATCCTGAAAGCCAGTAACATATAGCAGACTACCGCCACCACCATCAGTGCAAAACCGCCGGCATACAGATACGCAGCCCACGGAACCGTTTTCCCAAGCACTCCGCCCAGATTCATGCAGCCCGCCACAATGTTCAGCACCTGACACAACCGGATGGCCAGCACATACTGTCGGGCAAGGTTCGCCTCTGTGATGCGGAAAGGAAAGTTGAACACCCGGACCGGCAGAAACATACTGCTCCCCAGTACCAGAAATACCAGCAGTGCCACAATACCTTCAACGGCTCCCGCCGCACCGAAGCTCATGCCTGCCGCACCGGCCCGATACGCAATGATGCCCCACTCCACCAGCACTGGAATCAGCGCAATACCCGTCAGGATATAGTCTACTTTCGCCCGCCTGTAACGCAGGTCGTGCCCGTTTCCCGAATAATGTCCCAAGTTAATCATCGTTTGTTTCCTCCTTTTCTTCTTTGCTAAACCCGTCCTTCCAGAAGCGGATTCACAGTAAACTGATTGAAATTTGTCATTCTTACTATAATCGTTATTGCTTTTTAATCCATTCATAAACAGGATCTATTCCCTGTCTGAAATCATCAAAAGTCATCGGAATTTTTACATCGGGCACCAACGTGTTCATCTCTTCATCCACATTCTTAAAATATTTCGTAGAGTATTGCACCTGTAAGCCCGAAGTAGGCAGGGTAAAGCTACGCACTTCGCCCAAATGATTAGGCTTTCCTGAAGTTTCCTCCCCTACCCAGCAAGCCCCCAGCAGTCGCTTGAAATCCAGCGCGTTCAAAATGGCAGACGAAAAAGTAGCAGCTCCCAATACTACATAAACACGGGGTGGAACGTCTTGTTGGTGCATGAAGCCAGCCAGTTTCTCAGCCAGACGTGTACCCGGTATCGAATTTCCACCTCCATTGAAACGGACATCCCACACCAGTCTACTGACCGGCCGATGACGGAGTGTAGCGAACACACTGTCTTCCAGTGCGGCAAACGAAGGCAGTCGGGAAGCCTGTTCCCTATTACCATATTCTTCTTCCAACTCCCTGCTCCAGCACTTGTTATATTGAACATAAAGCAGACTATCTGCTGCTTCATAATGTACAGAAAAAAGAGTGCGGGCATTCCGATAACAAAGAGCCACTCCTTCAGGACGGAAAGAAACCAGATTTTGAGGATTTACACTGCCAGGAGTCAGCTCATGCAGTTGCATATTACCGTCTGCCGATGCCAGTTTGAACATGACTTTACCGTCCGGCACGAATCCAAAATGCTCCAGCAGTTGGACGAAACACAAGTAGTTAGGAACCATCGACTTGCGTACAGCCTCATTATCAGCTGAAAAAAGCGTACCTAGGCTGTCAGCCACTACTTCTATAGGTGTACCGTTCAGTTCCATCAGCCTGCAGTCTAACATGCCTTCCTTCCCCACAGGAGCCGTGACGATATACAAACCATCATCCATCCACTTCAGTCCCAAAGGCAATAAGCGATTACGGTCAAGCAACGGTACAAAATTCAGATTAGTATGCAGGTCGCCGAATGTAGCTATCCACTGCTGCAGCTTCAAAGCCATCTGCAGGTCAGACAAGCCATTGTTTCCTTGATGTTTCCAGTTCTCTATGCCTTTCTCAAAATCTTCCCTGCTACGAACAGTAAAAAAGTTGTAATGCAATCGGGGTAGCCAACAGGCCAGCGAATCCAGATCGCGCTGCCAGTCTACATGTGTCGCCGGCTGTGCTTTCACTCCTAACATCAGCCAGAACATTCCTATACATAGTAATATCAGTCTTTTCATTTCTCTTCCCTCTCATTTATTCTTCTTTCGATACTTTATCATCCACTTTATCCGAGCTTTCTCCAGCCGTTCCCTTTTTCGGCTTCTTCAGCCGCCCGCTCTTCCGCAGCGCCTCGTTGATAATCCACTGCAGCTGGCCGTTGGTACTGCGAAATTCGTCTGCCGCCCACTTCTCGATGGCATCCATCGTAGCAGCGTCCACACGCAGCACAAAGCTCTTGGTTGTATTTTCTTTCTTGCTTGCCATTTCTATTTCATCCAACCGTTCATTCTATCTTACATCCTTTCTCCGGATAAATCCGGCAATGTCATCTGCCACGTAAGCTGGTACCGGACGTGCCTCGTTATACTCAAACGGGGTCGACTTTCCTTTCCCTTCCTGCAGCACATGGTTCAGTTCGGGATACGACTTCAGCTGGGCCTGCCGGTTCGATATCAGCCCCATCAGCCACAGGCCGTAGTCCTGCATCGTCACCTGATAGTCACGCTCGCCCTGAAGCACCAGTACGGGACAGGTCAGGGCCGATACTTCCTTCACAGCGTCGTACGTCCGTAAGAATTCCCAGTACTCTTTCGGAAGCCCCAACGGCAATGGAATACTGTCACTGAAGGCATCCGTCCCCAGTCGCTTTACGTTCTCCACCTGCCGCTTCAGCTCGTCCAGCTGCGCACGCGTCGCTTCGTTCACCGTCCCCGACAGGGTAGCAATATACTCCGACTGCTCCAACAACGCATCCTCGAAGCGTCGTGCCAGTCCGGCCACAATGACGATACCCGCCACCGGCTCTGCCCGCCGGGCTATGCGCGGCGCCATCATGCCTCCCTGGCTGTGCCCCAGCACAAAGATGCTGTCCGCTGCCACCTCGGGCAATGCCGCCGCCAGTTTCACTGCCGCCACCGCATCGTCACAGGTTTCCACGTCCATATCCAGTTTTTTCCCTTTCGGCACCACATCGGCTCCATATACCTTCGTACGCTTGTCGTAACGGATCACGCCGATGCCCCGCCGTGCCAGCAGCCACGCCAGGTCGCGGAAAGGTTTGTTGGGTCCGATGGTCTCGTCGCGGTCGTTCGGTCCCGACCCGTGCACCAGCACCACACAAGGCACCTTCCTGCCCGCTTCCACCCGTGGCAGGGTCAGCGTACCCGGCAGGCGATAACCGTCGGTCTCCACCACTATGTCCCGCTCTTCCATCACCGTCTGGTCGAATGCCACCGCCGGCGTACCTACCGGTACCGGAGCTGGTACCACCCGGATGGTGTTCATCCGTCCGTCGGCATCGAACGATAGCAACAGGCGCAGCGTATAGCGTTCAAACATCAGGTCGCGATGCCACAGCTTCACGCCCTGTGCTTCATCCTCGCCCCACGCCCCGGCCGACTTCAGCTTTCCAAACTGTGCCTCCAGCTGCTTCCAGGTGTCATTAAACAAGGCTGGCGACAGCTGACGTCGTCCTTCATCGTTCAGCACCGCATAAATGCTGTCACCTCGACCGGCCATCAGGTGTTCATAGATGCGCTCCGCACGGTTCCGTTCCCCGTCCTGCGCATATCCTGCCCATGCAGTGCAGACCATCAGCCATAACAAAAGTATTTTTTTCATCATATTTTATATATAAGGAGTTAAGAAGTTAAGAAGTTAAAGCCAATACATAGAGTACGCTAAACACTAAACGCTAAACCCTGAATCCTAACCCCTAAACTTTTATTCACCACAGATTACGCAGATTTACACAGATTAAAAACACATATTTCGGTTTTATCTAAACTTGTAAGAATTAAAGGAGTTAAAAGAAGTATCGGCCACCGAAGCGGGTTAAGAAGTTAAAGCCGATAGTTCAAGTATATAGTCGTTATAAAAAGTATTGGCTTAACTTCTTAACTCCTTAAATTCTTAACTACAATCCGTCAATAAACTCCCCCTCTCCTTGGGAGAGGGGCCGGGGGTGAGGCCAGTCTTTAATGATTCAACGTCCCCGTATTCACCACCGGCTGAGCAGCCTCGTCGGCACAGAGCACCACAAGCAGGTTGCTCACCATCGCTGCCTTCTTCTCCTCGTCCAGTTCCACAATCTCGTCCTTCGACAGCTTGTCCAGCGCCATGTGCACCATCGACACGGCACCTTCCACAATCTTCTCACGGGCACTGATGATAGCCGATGCCTGCTGACGACGCAACATCACAGCCGCAATCTCGGGCGCATAAGCCAGGTAGTTGATCCTTGCCTCCAGCACCTCGATACCCGCCATGTCCAGACGCTCGTTCAATTTCTGTTCCAGCTGCTCGTTGATTTCCTCGCCACCCGAGCGGAGGGTCATCTCACCGCCTGTACTTTCATTGTCATCGTAAGCATACTGTCCGGCCACCTGACGCAAGGCTGCATCACTCTGTATCTTCACGAAGTTCTCGAATGCATTCATCCGGCTCGCCACGGTACTGCCCGCGCTCACCGTCTTTCCGTCACCCGACGTTGCTCCTTCGCTCGCCATGGTCTGTGCGTCAATCTCGAACATCGCCTTGTACGTATCCTTCAGTCGCCACACCAGCACCAACCCGATCAGGATAGGATTACCGATTTTATCATTCACCTTGATAGGCTCCACGTCCAGGTTCCGGGCACGCATCGACAGTTTCTTTGCCTCCATGAACGGATTGACCCAGAAAAATCCCGTTTCGCGGAACGTTCCTTTATACTTTCCGAAGAACACCATTGCCCGCGCCTCGTTCGGCTCCAGCATCATGTACCCGCAGTTCAGGATAATCCACAGCACTGCCAGCACTGCTCCCAGCACATAGAACAGCAGACCGCCCGTCACAAAGCACCATGCCGTAAGTCCTGCCCACACAAACAAAAAGAGGAAAAGGGCCAGAAACCCATTCATCTTGAAACCTGTAAAATTCACTTCTTTCGTTTCCATACTATTTCAGTTTTAGATATAAGTTTCACAAAAATCATAATATCATTTTGATATCACAAAGATATAGTTCCGAAACGAGAAAAACAAGCAAAAAAAAGATTTTTTTAGTAGGGAGGGGAGGAAAATCAATGAAAAATTAAAAGTTGAGGGGTGAGCGGTGGGGGTTGAGGGGGATTCTTTAGACGCGAATAACACGGAGGACGCAGATTCTATTTTCAGTCTGTGATAATCTGCGTCCTCCGTGCCTAAAATTCCTCAACCATAATGGGCTTTTTTATAAACCAATCAACCCCTCCCACGCGCGAACGCAGGAGGGGATTTTTTGCCCGCTACCGGGGCGTTTGTTCCAAGGCTGCACGAAGCGCGTTCGCAAGCTGTTCGGAGGCCGCCCGAAACAACAACTGATAATCAATAAGTTATACTCATACCGTAAAACTTCCGATTCGCATTAGATTGGGCTTATGATTTAATGGAAATCATTCCATCCGCTCAGTTTCCCCAACATGCGATTGCCTAATTTTTTGACTTGCTTATTCGGGCTTCCCGTGAAAACAGTCCGCTCTTTCCGCACATCATCTGCAAGTCTGACAATATACTCTTTCCCGGGCTTAGTCAAGAAGCAAATAACATTGTCATCACTCTTCCTATACTTCATCTTCGCACCGTTATCCACCTGAATGACCTCAATCTTGGCCTCATCGCCCCAGGGGTTCTGCAAGAAACACCTGTTTCCTTTCAGACTTTTGATGCCTATCTGCCCTACACGTGCCTGTTCGTTTCTTTCGGCCGACACAATAAATGCCCCACGTGCCAACAGCGTAAAAGCAAGCCTGGTGGAATTCCAGGCAGAAGGAACTGCCGGAAAGACCCTGATCTTGCCCTCGTTGCTTTGCAGCATCATTTCATTCATCGTGGTGGCATAATTGCTCATGGCCTCCATGCCGCATTGGAAGAAATCGTGCGAACGGATTACATATTTCCCTCCCAGAAGGTCGTGCTTTGATGCCAGGTCATATATATTGTCGGGATAGCCCGTTACATTGTGCATCAGGCCTTGAGGATACATTTGATGAATCTTCACACCATTCATCACATATTCCAACGCCTCATCGCCCAGACCCATGCGTGCCGCAACTTCCGGAATAGGATAGTGAGCATTGGCATCTTTCTTCCATCTGGCCAGATTAATCACCGCCTTGCCGATTCGCGTGTCTTTGTCGTCAATGCCTATCAAGCCCGCGGGGAAAGCCACTAAGCCGCCATTCGCCCATATCCAGGGTGTATAGCGTGCTTCCGAATAATATTCTTCCGCAGGAGACAGCACCTCCCCTGCCCCTTCCAATTGTTCGTACCCCCGTTTCCAAAGATGGTTCAACACATAGTTCCATCGCTTTACCAAGTCTTTATCGGCCTTCAATATCGTGGCCGCCTTTATGCAATTACCAAAAAGCTGCTCTATGCAATTGCGGTCGCTCATGGAGTTCTTCACATATTCAATCGCTTCAGACTCGTAAAGGGAAGAGAGAAAGTAATACTCCTTCTTCCGCTCATCCCACTGGAGTTTGTCCAAATAAAAGTTGGCTGCCTTCTTCATAAAGGGATAAGCCTTCTCCCTCAAGAAATCCTCGTCATCGGTAAACTCGTAATAGTCCCAGAACAAGGATGCTATTTGCGAGGCCGGAGTAAAGTTGTTCTTCATGCTTTCCCAATCCGTGCTCAGTTGCTCGCCGGTAAAGCAATGCGCCTCGGTTATCTGCAAGGCATCATTGGACGCACCTTTTTCTTTAGCCAAGGCCTGGGCAGCAGGAATCATCTTGAAATATGTATCCAGATACGGAACCATCAACTGGCAGTCGTTCTGCGCACACAATCCCCAATATTGCTGCTGGGTATTCCAATGATGCGGGGTAATCCAGTTCATCACGTCCCTGTTCCAACGCCACAATCCGCCATTGAAGGTCACAGGAAACTCACCCTGAGAACCCGCAGCCATGAGGTAGCGGCGCAGATAATAGATATTCTCAAGATAGTCATCGCCCAGCTTCATGAAGCTATTCGACCAGAAAGCACTATACCACTCGTCTTTCTCTTTCTTGAGCTGCTCCAGCCCTGTGCTCTCGGCCTCGTCCAACAGTTTCACGGCTTGCTCCACCACCGGATTAGCACTCTCACGGTCAGTAGCCACACTCAGCAAAACCGAAAAGCACTCCTTATCGGTTTTCTGCTCTACCGTATGGGTATTCAGCAATGCCGGCGCCATGTCTCCCTGCACGATTCTACAAGCCACGGCAAAATGCAGGCCATTGCCTTTTTCCTCAATCACCATGTCGTTGCCTCTTTTGCCAGCTTCGGTCTCGCCTATGCCAACCGCAGGATCTTTAGGGAATCCTCCCGAATACCACCTGGCAAAAGCACGGCTACCAAGCCTTTCAAGCGTGATGGTAGCAACCGAGTTTCCCTCTGTTCCTGCAGCATCGGGCAGGTTTTCGCACTCAATGACCCATACGTTTTTGCCATGGGCCAGCCACGTCTTGATGCAAGTTCTGGAGAAAGGAGTATCGGCACGATAGCCCGCTTCCCCATTCTTCAACGACAGCCTGCCCTCAAAATCTTTCAAGTGAATCCAGCTGAACACAGGCAGGCCAAAATCAATCTTCAGACGGGCCGCATGTTTCAGAACCGAAGCATTTTCCTCTTCGGGCATCAACGAAGTCCATAAGTCGTTCTTATTGACTTGCAGCTCTATGCCATTCTCATGGTTCCATATCATGCCTCCCATGTCCCCATTCCCCATAGGAAAACCTTCCGCCTCCAGCTGGGTGGGCGACAGATACACGATATCATGCTTCGACAGGTAATTATCTTCCACGACAAACGGGGAAGAAGCCATATTCAGGTGGCTATAGCTCCTGTTTTCTTGGGCTGCTAAAGAGAAACATAAAAAAATACCCAAGAAAAGAAATACATTCTTCATCTGTTTGTGCCTCTCTTATTTATGATACTTATACTCCACATAATCATACAGTCCATAATTCTCCTGCTGCGGAATCTGATCCCCCAAGAATACAAGGTTCTCGACGCTACAGTAAATATGGAATGATATCTCATTGCCGAACTGAAGCTGCACTTCATGCCGCTTCTCCTGGTCAATGAACCATGTAGCATAATATTTGCCATCGACCAGCTTAAGATCTATCTCGAACAGATGCCATCCCGGCTTAATTTTGACAGGCACCGACGTGAACGGAAAATCCTGGCTCGTCATATATGCCAGCATATCATCGTCTTCCGCCCCGACCTCTTTCCTTGCCTTGGAGGTACCGTATCCTACCTCAAAATCAAGCTCATGATGGTCGTCACAATATATCCAGGAGCCCACACTTGCCTGGTCACCTTTCCCCATCCGGGGTATATACGTCTTCCATGTATATCTGCCAGAAGTGTATATCTTATCAACCGTGCGGACTTTCTTCCTGTCCCTTGATTCTGCTCTTGTAAATATCTTCAATATGCCATCCTTAATTTCACATTGGTTGGCCGGGTTGTCATCTTGGTGCCCGTATCTCCACCCTTCCAAATCATCAAAATTCCATCTATGGTTATTTGCCTCCTGCGCTTGTCCCAACTGAACAGACAACAAAAGCAGGAACAGCCCTATTGCTCTTTTCATATCCAACTTGATTAATTGATAAAAATAATGGTGCGTCATAATGGGTAATCTGACGCACCTTAATAGATGTGTAGCAAAATCTGCATTTTGGTACACCCCTACTTAATAGCGACTCTACCGTTATTTCTCCATCCAGTCACGCGTCACTTTCCACGTATCGGGCGATACGCTGCTGAAATGCCAGAAACCGACTTTAGGCAGCTGCAACTCGTCAGCCAGCTGAAGCAGGCACTCGGTGCTGCGGGCATCGGCCGCATAGAACAGATGGCGGCATCCGTCCTCGTGGTCGTAAAGGTACATGTTCACCTTCTCATAGCACAGCCAGGTAGGAGCAGGAAGTTCCCCAACAGCTTTATCGGGCTTCGGGGCATAAATCTGCGTACCGGCAATGTCGCCTGTGAGTTTATAATCGTTGCCATAGGCGGGAAGTGCCATTACCAGTTTGTCAGCGCTGATACGCTCTTTCCAATAAAGCATGCATTCGCGCGTCCAGAGGTAATTGGATGTGGGTCCCACGCCCTGGCAGTCATCACGGTGAGCCAGCTCTTTCACGCCTATGCAGGGAGCACAATACATATCGTAGCACATGACGCGCACAAGGTCGCAGGTGTTCTCCAATACAGCCGGGTCATAAAATATCTGCGTGTTTTCATCGGCATAAAGAGCCGGGTAAAAGCCCACGCAATGGCTCATCTTCTTGCCTGCGGCATGCAATGCGGCAGATGCCTTTTGCAGGAAATCCGAGTAAGTGGCACGGACAGAAGGCGAAAGATGCTCGAAGTCGAGGTCTATTCCGTCATACCCATTGGCTTGGCAGTCATTTACGTAACTTTCCACCAAAGAGGCAATCTTTTCGGGAGTATTGATTGACTCTTCATTACCGCCTACGGCACGATACACTTCAATGCCAGCCGCATGACATTTATCGATATACTCACGCGGGGGATTGCCAAAAACACTAACGGAGGCAATCATGTCTTTCACTGGTTCAAGATCTGCAAACGAACTTTCCTCTCCGTATACGACCCAAGGGTGTAGCTGTTTGCTTGGGGTTGGCACAGTCTCGGTTTGCTTCACACTGCAAGCGGCCAAGCCAAATGCGGCCAATACCACACACACGAATTTCTTCATACAAATCATCTTCTTCATTATTCTTTTTTGTAGAGGTAGATTCCGCCACACCCCATCCTACGACAGGAAACAGGCGGATAAAAAGTGCAGCAGAATCTACATAAGTGTTAAATTAATAATATCAATAAGGAGTATAGTTAAACCAGTTGTACTTGCCGGTATAAGTGTTGGTGCAGTTGCTATCGCCCTGCCAAGCAGCACCATCAACAAAGTTACGGAATTCCAGCCCGAATGTAAAGTCTTCGGAAGTATATGTCGTTTGCTTGCGTGTTATCTCACGACCGTCCACATACCATATAGGCAGGTATCCGTCTTCGTTAAGCTGCAAGTCCAACTCGAACGTATGTACGCCCGGGTCAATGGCCAAGAAGAAAGGATCCATCTGCTCGGTATAGCAACGTATGAGCATCTGGCCCGGAATGGCACCGGCAGCATCGCGCCAAGCCTGCGCACCCGGACAAACGTAGATCGAGAAGGTGCGCTCCTCCGTATTGGTGGCATAGATGTTGACTCCGTTCAGCCACTTTTCGCCGGCTGGCACTTCAGGCACATCCAGCTCAAAAGCGTACTTGGCAGCACCGGCAACTATATCGGTAGTCACCACCTGTCCGTTAGAAACGTTCAGGGCACCATCGCTGATTACAGCATCGCCTAACGTCCAACCGGCCGGAGCCTCATCGAATTCGAAAGCAACCGTATTGTCTTCCCCGCTCCCGGATTCACCATATTTCTTATACTCAATATAGTTGTACTTGGTTTCATAGTCACGCGAGCACTCTGTACTACCTTGCCAGCCACCTCCATTTGACATGGTGCTGAATTGCAAGTTGAACTTGTTTTCAGCCGAGGTGTACCAAGTCTGGAATGTCGTCACATCCACGCCATCCACTATCCAGGTACAATAATATTGGTCGTCGGCATTCAGGCGCAAATCAAGCGTAAAGGTATGCTTGCCCGGATCAATAGGATAATTGAACACTCCCAAAGCTTCGGTATAGCAACGTACCAACATCTGACCCGGCAGTGCACCTACCGCATCACGGTCTGCCTGGCTTCCGGCCCATACGAACATGGAGAAGGAACGCTCCACACCGGGAACATTGTTTACAGAAATATTAGGCCCTGCCACGTACTTCTCGCCAACACTTACTTGAGGAACATCAATTTCGAAAGTCACCTTTCCGGCTCCCATATCCTCGTTAATCAAAGTATGGCAATTAGGCATAGGAAGCGTCAGCCATCCATCGGTAACAGTTGCGGTGCCAGGAGATACCCACTCTGCAGGAACCATATTGTCATCAAAGTCCCATCTTACAGTCTCTCCGTCAGGCTCGGGTTCGTCGGTATCGCCACCAATAGGATCTTTCGAATACTCATAAGGAATGTACTCGAACCAGTCAAAGATAGCATAATTCTCTTGCGTGGCAGCATGGTCGCCCATACCCATCAGGTTCTCCACACTAAAGATTGGACGGAAAGCAATTTCTTCTCCGAAATCCATAACCTGCGAAGTGATAGGTTCATCATTAACCAGCCACTCGGCCACATATTTACCTTCGTCATTCAACTTCATGTCTATGGCAATGGTATGCCATGCATCTGCTTTGATGACGGTGGTCACTCCCACAAACGGGTTGGCCTGGCTGGAGATAAGGCAAAGCAGCTCATCATCAGCAGCACCATACGTAGCACGATTTTCGGCAGTTCCGGAAGAAATCTCAAAGTCAAGCTCGTGCCGGTCGTCATTATAAATGAATCCTGCCACACTGGTACGATCGTTCATGCCCAGCTTGGGAATATACACACGCCACTCGTAACGCCCAGAGTAATACATTTTATTGGTGTTCACCTTGAAGCGGTCACCATTGGTACCCATATGTTCTTCTCCCGGACGGGTATATATACGAATACCCTTACCGTCTTCACAGCCTTCATGATCCACCAACGTAATAGGATTGGGAGCATCGTTCAAGCCGGTGAAGAACAGGCCGTCAAAGCTGTCAAGATTATACTTATCCCCTTCCATTTGAGCCTTTTGTTTGACGGTAATATCCAGCAATTCTGCTTGCACGGCAGACACCGTCACTATGGCACTACGTGCAGGCCCCGTATTCTTGTCTGCATGGAAAGTAAGGGTGGCATTGCCAGTACCCTCCATCGGAGTCACAGTAAGCCATTGCTCCGTGCCTTGGGTAATCGTCACTTTCCATGACGCATCGGTTTCCACTTGGATGGTCTGATCCTGATCTGTTGACGGGGCTGCCTCAAAAGAAATGACATTGCCCGACAGGTTCATATCGACCACATCCATTTTCTCTCTCATGAAGTCACTACATGCCGTGAGCACAGACATGCAAACAGCAGCAATAGCTATACAGAAATATTTCAGCTTCATATTATTTGCTCCTTAGAATTAGTTTTTTAAGTTAGGATTGTTCGCCGCATCGCGTGCCGGATAGGGGAAGTACATCTTGCTGTCATCCCACACACCTGTAACGGGTATGGCCTCTTTGACAAACACACCGGGAGCGACCTCTATCTCAGGATTCTCCTTGCGATATTCAAAGTGATCTTTCAAGCGGTTCATGCGGAACATGTCGCGCGCACGAGTAGCAATATTTGCCCAATAATAACCGCCAATCTCCCAGCCATGCTCGTTATAAGCAGCTTCGGCCAATTCCTCATCACTCATCGAAGCACTATAAATATTGCTCTCTGCACCATCGGCACGATTACGCACCTCATTAAGCAGACGTATAGCTTCAGTCTTATCGGCTCCACCCAATTTAGCACGTCCTACAGCCTCAGCATACCAGCAATATACCTCCGAAAGACGGATTACCTGATGTTGTTTCTGACCCTCAAAGCTCAGAGCTGCAGGATTGGTATAGTCAAATTCTGCACCATTCAATCCTTCCACTTTCTTCATAAAGCACGGAGCCAGAGATACGCGAGGAGATGCCGGGTCGGGATCTTCCCACCAGTCGCGCAGCGTACCTTCTTTCGCTTCGCTTTGCAAAATAATTTTCGGGAAGTAACTTGCTTCCTTGCGGGGACCGTCCGGGAAATCTTTCCAGAATTTTATCTCACCATGCGTGTCTTCCCAACCGCCGCCATAAGCCATATCTTGCATAAAGTCGCACACCACGGCGTTGGTCAACGCACCCGAAGAAAGATTATAGTGTATTCCTAAAAGCACTTCGGGATTGTTTTCGTTCCATTTCATCGAATAAACATCCTTGTACTCATCCAGCAAGCGGTAGTTCCACGTACCGTCTTCCACACCGTCAATCACTTCTTTTGCTTTCTGGGCAGCAAGTTTGTAATATTCTACACCCAGATTCAAAGGCCATCCCGCCATAGTCATATAGACATAGCTCAAAGTAGCTTTAGCAGCCGCGTTATTCACCGCTATGTTCACACCATTACGCGCATAAGGTTCATTGGTATAATTATCCGGCAGCATGGTTTCTGCTTTTTTCAAATCATCCACAATAAGGGCATAGATGTCTTCCACCTCAGCCAAGGGCATATTATACTCCACCTCATCTTTCACTACCATTGGCACACGTCCCCAAGTAGTGACCAGATAGTAGTATGAATAAGCGCGCCAATAATAAGCTTGCCCTAACGTAGCATCCACATACTCTTTTTCTACGGGAGTACGTCCAGCATTCTCAATGATGAAGTTGGCTGCCTTCACCACTTCCCAACGCCGTGTCCACAACTCATCCACCCAAGTATTGTTATCAGACACATCATAAGTATCCACTTCACGGATAGGCTGTTTGTTGCTGGCAGGGTGGGTACTCATGTCATCGCCTCGTACCGCATCAAAGCCTATGGCATTGTTGGCATACATGGCATTAGCCAAAACGCCGTACAGGGCATTAAGGCTCTTATCCAAGTCGCCTTTAGTCTGAAAGAAATTTGTTACCGCCATTTGTCCTTTGGGGTCTTCGGTCAGAAAATCCTGGCAACCAGTCATTGTAAATGGCAAGAGCACCATGCCGGCTGCCGTCAATAATTGATATATCTTTTTCATATTGAGAGTTTTTTTATGTTACTTAGAAATTAAGTTTCACACCGAATGTAAAGGTACGGGGAACCGGATAAGCACCCATATCCACACCATTGAGTCCGTAAGGGCCTGCATTGATTACTTCCGGATCCATACCGGTATAATGGGTCAGAGTAAAGACATTCTGGGCACTTACCGAGAGCTGCAAGTCTGCTATGCGCGCCCACTTACGCGGGATTGTATAAGCCACAGTGATATTTTTCAGCTTAATGTAAGAAGCATCTTCCAGATAGAAATCTGAATCGGGATAATCCTTGTTATTGCTGTTACTATGGGTTGAGTAAAGGGCATCGGCCTTGTTCTCCACCATGTCCCAGCTCTTGTAGTAAGCATCGGCCAAGGTGATGAATTTATATTTACCCACCATGGAAGACATGGCAAAGCGGCTCATATTAAGACGGTCGGCTCCCAAAGCTGCGTTGAAGAAACAGTTGAATGTCCAATTCTTCCAAGTCACAGTATTGTTCCAGCCAAATGTCCAGCTCGGTTCAGCCTGACCCTTCACCACCAAATCGTCACTTGTAGGAGTGGAGGTATAACTACCATCTGCCTGATGCTTGTAAAGGTTCAGACCATCTTTGCTGAAGTTCTGCCATTCATACACATAGAACGAACCGATGGGATAGCCAACCTTCTTAATCTCGATAGGGCCGGCGCCAAATCCTGTAAGATTCTCTCCCACAATAAAGTCGTCACCACCTAAGTCTATCACCTCGTTGTGCAGCCAAGAAGCATTGAACGAAGTATCCCAACGCAAGTCCTTAGTAGCTACCGGGGTGGCTGCTATATTGAATTCCACACCATGGTTACGAATCTCGCCGTGGTTCACCCAGAAGCTGCCACCGCCGTTATAAGCCGGAATGGGTTTCCGCAGCAACAAGTCCTTGGTATCCTTGCGGAACCATTCGGCGGTAAAGCTCAAGCGTCCGTCCAGTACCGAAGCATCCACACCTACATTATACTGATAAGTGCTCTCCCAAGTGACATCGGGAGTGGCGGGCAAGCCGCTCCAATAGCCGTTCCATATTTGTCCGCTTCCCCACGAGTCGTAATTCTTTTCGGCGAGCATTCCCAAAGTAGAGTAAGAGGAAATACCGGAATTACCCGACACGCCGAAGCTGGCACGCAGTTTCAATTGATCAAATATATTTTGATTCTGCATGAAATTTTCCTCTGCTATATTCCAAGCCAACGCGGCAGACGGGAAATAGCCCCACTTATTGCCCTCGCTGAATTTCGAAGAACCATCGGCACGCAGAGTAACGGTAGCCATGTAACGGCTCTTATAGCTATACATCACACGACCTAAAGCCGACACCATGGATGAAGCGGAATATCCGTTGTTTGCCGTAATATTTGCGGCATTGTTCACATTCCAATATCCTACAAACTCGTTGTTCAACTCTGAACCTGCTATTGAAATGTTCTTACCCTCGTAGCCGCTCAATTCAAATACTGCCGTAGCAGTAAGATGGTGGTCTTTATTAAACGTCTTGTCGTAAGTAACGTTCTCAATGTTTTGCCACGTCACCCCATGAACACCGCTATTCGTCATTCCGCTCAACTCACCGGGAGCTGTCAATGAAGAAGTGAAGGTATAGCTGGGCGAATGGCTATAATTAAGGTAGCCTTGTGCAGAAAACGTCAAACCGTCAATAATCTTGTAGGTAAGGTTTACATTTCCATCAAAATTATAGTTGTAGCTATCCTCATAGTTTTCCACACGCCGACCGTAAGGGTTAGCGTCAACGGCATTGTACGGGTCTTTATTATATATTCCCGTTTCCGGATCGCGCATCTCCATGGTAGGCGAGTAGTTCAGGAAAGTCATCATGTCGATATCGCCATTATGACGATGCGAATAGCTCATGCTGAGTTTCGTCGACATAGTAAGACGGTCTGTAAGCTCGTTGTCCAGGTTGACACGCATCTGTGCCCGCTGGTTCTTGGTAGTAATGGTGATGGCTGTCTGATCGAGGAAGTTGGCAGATATGTAATACCGGTTCTTCTTATTACCGCCCGAAACACTGACTCTGTAATCCTGGCTCACCCCGGTCTGCAACATTATATCCTGCCAATCAATACCTTTCTGTCCTGTGCGGTATGCCTCCATATCTTCAGCCGATATAGTAGCACCTCCTCTATAATAGTTCAGGGCCTGTGCATATTCGTAAGGCGAAAGCAAGTCATACTTCTTGATGATATTCGAGATACCGACATTAGCCTCAACCGAAATGCTGGGTTTGCCTTCTGCTCCTTTTTTAGTCGTGATAAGGATAACGCCATTGGCACCGCGCGAACCGTAAATGGCCGTAGCAGATGCGTCCTTCAACACCTCGATGGAAGCAATGTCGTCGGGGTTCATGTCAAGCCCGCCGCCCACTACACCATCTGTCACATACAACGGCTCACACCCGGTATTAATAGAGGTAGTACCACGCACACGAATTTTCACACCGCCACCGGGCATACCATCGGTATTGGTGACCTGCACACCTGTGGCACGGCCTTGAAGAATATCGCTCACACGCTTCACCGGCTGTTCCTTGTACTGTTTAGTCGAGATAGACGAAACGGACCCCGTAAGGTCTGACTTCTTCACCGCACCATAACCGATTACCACCACCTCGTCCAGCTGGGTCAGGTCTTCTTTAAGAAGAATCTGCAAATTGGTCTCCTTCCCCAACTGCACCTCTTGCGTCTCATAACCAATATAAGAGATGTGTAACATGGCCCCCTCGGCAGCATGAATGACAAATCTCCCATCCACATCGGTAATTGTACCGGTTTCTGTTCCTTCTTGAGTGATATTCACCCCAATCAAAGGTTCGCTGCTCGCAGCATCGACTACGACACCGCTATAGTTTTGCGTAACTTGTGCCCATGTGGAAGATACGGATACAAGCATACACAAAAACAAGCATCTTGCAACTTTTCTTATACTACTCATATTAAAATAGGATTAAGTAATAAATAACTGTTAATATAGGTTTATTTCTCTGACCACCAAAATTAAATAAACAGCTTTTTATCCTGCTCAACAAATAGTTATAAAGTATCAAATTTAGATTTGGATAAGTCAACAAATAATCTTAAGACATCAATAAATGTTCATTTTGGCTATTTTTATCCAAATAATCTCTATATTTGAGACCGGATTAATCATTTATATCATGAGACACATCATAGTTGCCATACTTTTTGCGTTTACTCTGTGTCTGCCCTTACATGCCATCCAGGAGACACTTTCTTTCATCCCCTTCTCGCTTAACGAGGGACTGACACATACCAGAGTGCAATGCATCTTCTGCGATCATGCAGGAATCGTATGGATTGGGACGAAGAACGGACTCAACAGCTGGGACCAATCTGAACTGAAAAACTATCTTCACAATCCCTCCGACCCGAAATCGCTGCCCGACAACTACATTAAATTCATCACCGAAGGGGCCGACCAAAAACTATACCTATCCACCAACCATGGGGTCGGAACGTTTGACCCGGCGCTTAAACAGTTCAGCCCACTTCTGTATGAAGGAAAGCCATTCGAAGCATGGAGTTGCCTGCATACCGACAGTGTCCTGCTGTTAGGTGGCCGCAACACGATTTACAGCTATCATTACCAGAGCCGGTCACTCGCCCCGTTGATAAATGAAGTAAAAGGAGACCTAAACAAATGCATCACGCACATTGCCCTTTGGGATGACCAAACCTACATCGCCTCCTGCAAACACGACGGCATCTGGATATACGACCTGAAGCGGCAAACCATGTCGCGCTGCCCGTTTGTGCAGAAGCACAATGTCAACAGCATTTTTGTCGATAGCCAAAAGCGCCTGTACGTATCGGTCTATGGCAATGGAGTTTTCAGATACCGGCACGACGGGACTCCCGACGGGCACTTCTCCGTGCAAAACGGCAAGCTTACACACAACGTGGTTTCTGACTTTGTAGAAAAGGACAGCATCATCTGGATGGGCACAGACGGAGGGGGAATCAATCTGCTGGACTTGCATACCGATGAGGTAAAATGTATAAAGCACATTCCGAGCGACCCTCTTTCCCTGCCGAACAACTCCATCTTTTGCCTTTACAAGGATAGGAAAGGAAACATCTGGGGAGGGAGCGTGCATGCCGGATTGTTCGCCATCATCAAGAATCACATCAAGACGTACAAAGACACACCGCCAAACGTTCCATACGGCCTGAGCGAGCCGACAATCACCGCATTGCACGAGGAGGCAGACACCTTACTGTGGATTGGCACGGACGGAGGTGGCCTCAATGCCTACGACCAGCACACCACACTGTTCCGGCATTTTCCCTCCACAAGCGGCAAGAAAGTGGTGTCCATCGTCTCATTCTCACCCGACAAGCTGCTCATATCATGCTTCAACGATGGGTTTTATCTTTTCGACAAGCGCACGGCCCAGATTACTCCCTACCCACTTATAGACAGCCATACAGCCCGGGAAGAGTTTGCCAAAGGCGACTTGGTAAACCTGTATGCCACCCCCGACGAAATCTACATCTTCGGCTACCACATTTATATATACAACCGGCATACGCATGAAACCTACCGGCTTTCCACCCCGCCCAACGTGGAAAACTACCAGCTCATGAACGCGCAACCTGTGCATGAGGACGACCGCTACATCTACATCATGAGCTATAAAGAACTGCTGCAAATTGAGAAGGCCTCGAAAAGCATCACCCTGCTCTTCAGCGTTTCAGACAACGAGTCGCTCACCTCGGCCTGCATTGACAGCCAAGGCAACTTCTGGATAGGCAGCGATTACGCTTTGTACTACTATGACACGGCAAGCAAGCTGTCTAAAAAGGTGCAAAACATACTGTTCCAGAACATCCAGAGCCTGACATCAGACTCCAAGGAGCGTATCTGGATAGGAGCCAACAACATGCTGCTGGTCTATTTCATCCACGAGAAGCGGACCATGATATTGGACGAGACGGACGGCGTGAAGCCCAACGAGTACATTTTCACCCCCATGCCGAGGTCGCTCAGCCAGAATATCTACATGGGCGGGACACAAGGGCTAACGGTCATCAACCAGAACATCGAAATAGTGGATGACTATGCCCCCGCCGTAAACCTGCTCAGCATCAACCTGGACGGCAAGGACATCACCCGCGACGTATTGCCGCACCGGAAGCTGGTAGTGCCGTACCAACACTCGTCCATCAACTTCAAAGTGATTGTTGACGAAAGTGTGCCCTTCTGCAAGCACCTCTTCAACTACATCCTTGAGGGAGACGAACCGAGGAAAATCCAAAGCGCCTCGCGAAGCGTAGAACTGGGCCACTTGAATCCCGGCAACTATACCCTGCTGGCCAATTGCAACACCAACAACAATTGGAGCAAGCCCATGGAGCTGCTCCACATCCACGTCCAGGCCCCCATCTGGCAAAGACCCTGGTTCATTGGCCTTTGTCTGCTCATATTCATTATGCTCTTCACCGGCGGAATATGGCTGCTGCAAAAGCGCATGGCGCACAAGTACAAACTGCTGATCGCCAAGAACGAGCGCGAGCAGGAAGAAAGGCTGCGCTTCATCGCCCGCCTGAACGAAGTGATTGACAACAACATCGACAACCCCAACCTCGACAACCACTTTTTGCAGAACGAAATGGCCATGGGGCGCACATCGCTCTACAACAAGCTGAAGCAGGCCACCGGCATGGGAACGAGCGAATACATCAACCACCGCAAGATAGAAAAAGCGAAAAAGCTGCTGACGAACACCAACCTCAGCATCTCCGAAATATCCGACTGCCTGGGCTTCACCTATCAACGCTATTTCAGCACCATCTTTAAGAAAACGACAGGGCTGTCCCCCTCGCAATTCCGCCATCAAAGCAGTTTGAAGTAAAACCTGTATTATTATATCAATATGAAAAATATTTTATTCTATTTCTTTTGGCACTAAATAAAAGAAATGTTCAGCGGAACCAATCCAGCCATATTACCCAGATTAAATCGTAAATCCGCCTCATCCCCGCCATCCGCGTCTAAAAAATCCTCCCTCTCAACCCTAAACACTAAACGCTAAACGCTAAACCCAACTATTAATTTTTAATTTTTCATTCTTAATTATTCCTCGCTTCTTCATTAGCTTCGCAATGTAAATCCCAAAAACAAAATAGTATGGCAACAATCAAAGTAAAATTCCGCCCGTCGGCGGTCAACGGGAAAGCAGGAGCGGTCTGCTACCAGCTTTGCCACAGACAGGAAAACAAACAGATTACCACCTCCATGCGGATCTTCCCCCACTGGTGGAACCCTCAAAAACGCGAACTGATCACCACACCCGACAACGCCACCACCGTCTCGGCCTACCGCAGACAGATCGAACAGGACGTACACAAACTGCGCGAAATCGTCCGACAGCTGGATGCCACCGCCCAACCCTACACCCTGACCGATGTCGTCCGCCTCTTCCAGTCCGACCTGGCTTCCAACGGCATACTGGAGTATCTGCAAAAAGAAATCCTCCGGCTTCAGGACAACAACCAGTATGGCACCTCCCGCAACTACCGGCGCACCCTGAGCAGCTTCTCCACCTTTCTGAAAGGCACCGATGTCCCCCTCCCCGCCGTAGACGCCACCCTCATCGGCCGGTACGAGAAGTGGCTGGCCCAACGCAACGTCCGGCGCAACAGCAGCTCGTTCTACATGCGCATCCTGCGCGCCGCCTACAACAAGGCCGTACGCGAAAAACTGACCGAACAGTCCTACCCGTTCGCCCAGGTCTACACCGGCATCGCCCCTACCCCCAAACGGGCAGTCAGCGAAGAGACCATCCTCCAGCTGCAAAGGCTCAACCTGTCCGGCCACCCGTCCCTGCTCCTTGCAAGAGACCTGTTCATATTCAGTTACTGTACGCGTGGCATGGCATTCGTCGACATGGCTTATCTGAAAAAATCGGATATTGCCGACGGCTCCATCACCTACTACCGCCACAAGACCGGCCAGCGCCTGACACTGCGCATCGAGCCTTGCATCCGCAGCATCCTGGAACGCTACCTGCCCGCCCGCCCCGACAGTCCCTACATCTTCCCCGTCATCACGTCGGCCGACCCCGAACAGGCCTACCGGCAGTACCAGACAGGACTGAACTACCACAACCAGAAGCTGAAACAGCTGGGCGCGCTCGTCAGCGAGACGCTCCGCCTCTCCTCCTACACCTCGCGCCATAGCTGGGCCACTGCCGCACGCAACCACGACATCCCCCTTTCCGTCATCAGCGCCGGCATGGGACACACCTCCGAGAAGACCACCCGGATCTACCTGGATTCGTTGAACAATACAATTATAGATGATGCAAACAGAGGAATATTACGGGATTTCAACCTTACCGTTTCTATGTAGGAGACGTGTAGTTTATCTTACCATTGATAACCATACGCATAGGCTAACTAAAAACACATTTATATTCGGTTTGTTCATTTTCGGGTCCGAAGAAAACCCCTTTTTTGCCGGTTGTCTGTTTTGCTTTTTTCTTTCTGCTGTTTTCAACACCCTTTAAACAGCTTCTCTGTAACAAGGTTGTAAACCTTTGATTCCATGCCACGTTTCTTTTTGCTCAAAAGAGGCATTTAATAAAAAAAACATATAAAATACTTTTTCGTTTATTGGATTATACCTACATTTGCACGCTTTTCTAACGTCTCCTACATAGAAACGGCAGAAAGGCAGGGTTACGGTAGTCGCCTACTGTGTTTAGGGGTGACCCGGATTTCGGAGTTTCTCATTGAGAACAAGCGAATTAACTCTAAGTGCTGCATTTCTCGGACAAACAGTTCAGGAAGTGCAGGAATGGAGAGTATATACCCAAACTTCGCATAGGTGAACCATAAAAACGGAAGTAAAAATCAAAAATAAGAGAGCTACTTCTATAAATAAAAAACAATTCAAACGGCCCCATGATGCACTGGTTTGCTTTAAAAGTGTTTTATAACAAAGTCTTCGACATCGAAAAGGCTTTGGAGAAAGAGCACATCGAGACGTATATCCCTTGCGAAGAAACGTTAGTCATCCGGAACGGAATCAAAAAAACGGTGCGCAAGCCGATGATCAGTTCCCTCATGTTTTTCCGTGCCACCACAGCCGATGCGTTGAAGGTCCAGAAGATGTTCACCGACAAGGTCATCCTTTATACCCGACTGGAGGATATGAAAAGGATCCCGCTTGTCATCCCCGACGAGGAAATGAACACTTTCATGCTGGTCACTTCTGCCGGCGAAAAAGGCATCGAATATTACGACGACGCCCCCAAGTTCCATCAGGGCGACCGCGTAAGGGTGACCGACGGCAAGTTCAAGGGTGCCGAAGGGTATATCTGTCGCGTTAAGAAAAACCGGAGACTGGTGGTCTCCATTCAGGGAGTGTGCGCCGTCCTTACGTCGTATATTCCACGTTCTTTTTTAGAGATAATATCGAAGAAACCCACAGTGTCAGAACCAATCAAGGAGGCTCACTAATAGCAGCCTATTGCCTGCGGGCAAGGCTGCAATCAGGATAACAGGTACAGCAGCCTCCGTCATATATTTAAATTAAGTTTCGCAAGTGCTCAATTTATTAGGAGACAAGGGAACGAGTTAACAAGACCACAAGGTTAGTTGACAAGGGAACAAGTTAACAAGACCACAAGGATTGCTTACTGCTTTCAGGAGACAAGGGGACGAGTTAACAAGACCACAAGGATTGCCTACTTGTCACCTCGTCACCTCGTCAACTTGTCAACTCACGACTTGTCAACTCGTCAACTCGTCAACTTGTCAACTCACGACTCGTCAACTTGTCAACTCGTAGACTCGTCAACTCCCACTTGAGCCCCAGCGAAAGTTAAGCATTTAACCTAAAACAAAACATTTACAGTTATGCTTTGGACACTCAACTGTTTATCAGTTCTTTTACTGTGTATTTTCTGTGCGGGAATCGTCATCCCACAGATTTTGTTGATTGCCTTCCGGCGTCGGCTTTTCGACATGCCCGACGAACGAAAAATCCACCAGGGAGTCGTCCCTCGGTTGGGAGGCATTGCCTTTAAGCCTGTAGTTTTCTTCTCATTCGCTTTAGTATTGGGAATCAATCTGCTACTGGGCCATACTGAAATTCTGGTAGAAGCCGAACGCAATGCCAGTACGCTGACGTTCGGATTCTGTACCATCATGATTCTGTACCTCACCGGCATGGCCGACGACCTCGTTGGCGTCCGCTACCGTGCCAAGTTCGTCATCCAGATTCTGTGCGGACTGATGCTCATCGCCGGCGGTATCTGGATCGACAATCTGGACGGCGTTCTGGGCATCCATGCCCTGCCGGCTTT
This sequence comes from Bacteroides ndongoniae, assembly GCF_900108345.1. Classification (GTDB taxonomy): domain Bacteria; phylum Bacteroidota; class Bacteroidia; order Bacteroidales; family Bacteroidaceae; genus Bacteroides; species Bacteroides ndongoniae. Next base: position 1,658,661 of record NZ_FNVV01000014.1, read on the forward strand.
CATCGGCTACCCGCTCACCGTGCTGTCAGTCGTCTTCCTGATCAATGCCATCAACCTCATCGACGGCATCGACGGTCTGGCTTCCGGTCTGTGCAGCATCGCCCTGCTGGTCTACGGAATCATGTTCTTCCATTGCGGGCAATACATCTATGCCATGTTCTCGTTCGCCACACTGGGCGTACTCATCCCCTTCTATTATTATAATGTATTCGGCAACCCCGAAAAACAGCGGAAGATCTTCATGGGCGACACAGGCAGCCTTACCGTCGGCATGATGCTCGCTCTCCTCGGTTTCAAACTGTTGTCTCTGGAACCGTCGGAAAGCGGTGTCGACGACTCTTTCCTCATGGTCTGCTTTTTCTCTCCCCTGCTCATCCCCTGCTGCGACGTAGTGCGGGTCTACCTGCACCGGGTGCGCAACGGCCGCAATCCGTTCCTGCCGGACAAAAACCATATCCATCACAAGTTGCTCGCCATCGGCATGAAGCAGCGCACAGCCATGGTCACCATCATTCTGGTTTCCCTGCTGTTCACCCTGTCCAACCTCCTGCTGCTACAGTTCCTCAACATCAACTGGATTCTGTTCGGCGACTTCTTCATCTGGACAATAGCCAACATATGGCTGACAAAGAAAATTAAAGCAATTAATAATGAAAAATTAAAAATTAAAAATGAATAATCCGATTCACCACAGAGGACGCAGCGTTTCACAGAGGGAAAAAATTAAAATTCTGTGTTATCCGTGTCATCCGTGCCTGAACCCCATTCATCTTTTAATTTTCAATTTTCAATTATCAATTATCAATTATCCATTATCAATTTAATTCCCGCTCAATAGAGACATGAAAAAAAGTTCATTATCCTGGATCATGCTCCTGCTCCTGCCGGGCATGCTCCTGCTCAGTTCCTGCAATGCCTCCAAAAACGTAGTCTATTTTCAGGACCTCACCCCCGGTGAGAGCGAAATAGCACTTGCGTCGTCTCCTGCCATCAAGATCGGTCCCGAGGACAAGATCTCTATCATCGTCAGCTGCCGCGACCCGCAACTCGCCATGCTGTTCAATCTGCCTACAGTCTCTATGCAGTTCAACCAGGTCAGTTCAGTCAGCAGTGGTTCCGGTTCCTCCACAGGCAGTTCCCAAGGCGTTTCCGGCTATACTGTCGACCGCAACGGTGAAATCGACTTCCCCGTACTCGGTAAGATCAAGGTAGCCGGCATGGACCGCGAAGAAATCGCCGCCTACATCAAGAGCGAACTGCTCCGCCAGAACCTGGTGAAAGATCCCGTTGTCACCGTCGAATACATGAACCTCTGCTTCTCCATCCTGGGCGAAGTCAACACCCCCGGACGTTTCAGCATCGACCGCGACCACGTCACCCTGCTCGATGCCCTGAGCATGGCAGGCGACCTCACCATCAACGGCAATCGTAAGAAAGTCATGGTCATGCGTCAGGAAAACGGCAAGCAGCGTGTCTACGGTGTCGACCTCACCTCCGGCGAATACGTCTACACCTCACCGGCCTACTACCTGCAGCAGAACGATGTAGTCTACATCGAGCCCAACGATATGAAAGCCCGCCAGTCCACCGTCAATGGCAACAACGTGCGCTCCACTGCCTTCTGGCTGTCACTCGCCTCGTTCCTCACAACCATTGCAGTGCTGGTATTCAAATAAAATGAAGAACGCTTTAAAATGAAGAATGAAAAATGAGGAATGAAGAATGAAGACTATTCCTCAGCGTAAATATTAAAAGAGGTTTTGAACAAAGCTAATGAAGAATGAAGGAGTTAAGGAGTTAAGAAGTTAAGGAGTTAGAGAAGTTAGAGCCAATACATTGACTGCTCTCAACGCTAAACCCTAAACTCTCAACGCTAAACCTTAAACCCTAAACTCTCAACTTTTATTCAACGCAAATTACGCAGATTAACGCAGATTGAAAATTTAAAATATCTGTGTGCTCCGTGTCATCCGCGTCTAAAAAATTTTTAAACGCTAACCCCTAAACTCTAAACCTTCAACCCTCAACGCTAAACCCTCAACTTTTAATTTTTAACTATTAATTTTTAATTCTTAATTTATAACTTCCAACCGTGGTCATACAACCAACTCAAAACAAGCCTGCGGGAAACGATGATTTCCTGCGCATTCAGGATCTGTTCATCCTGTGTTTAGCCAAGTGGTACTGGTTTGTCATCTCCCTGGCTATTCTGCTGGGAGCTGCCACCATCTATCTGTTGAAAACCCCGCCCGTCTACACCCGTTCCGCCTCCCTGCTCATCAAGGAAGACGGCAAGAGCGGTTCAGGCAACGAAGCTGCCGGCGTGCTGGGCGATATCGACATTTTCCGCACCAGCACCAACATCAACAACGAAATGCTCTCCATGCAGTCGCCTGCCGTCATGTACGAAGTAGTCCGTCGCCTGCATCTCGATGTCAACTATACCACCGACGGCCGTTTCTACGATCCCGTCATCTATGGCAGCGACAATCCCTACGAAGTCAGCTTTTTCGACCTGGGCGATGCCGAAAGCGCCTCCTTCACCCTCCGTCCCGACAAAGACGGACAGGTGAAGCTCACCGACTTCACACGCAACGGTGAAGAAGCCGACGGCGACGCCGTCACTGCCCTGAACGACACCGTCCAGACCCCCGTGGGCCGCCTTCTCGTCAATGCACGCCCCGGTTCCACTGCCGCCCAGCAGACGGTCTTTGTATCGCGTATCAGCATGCAGGATGCCACCGCCAGTTACTCTTCCCGGCTGTCCGTCGCCCTCAACGACGAAAAGTCTACCGTAGTCAACCTCACCCTGCAGGATGTCTGCACCCAGCGTGCCGAAGACGTGCTCAACACGCTGATTTCCGTCTACAACGAAAACTGGGTGAAAGACAAGAACCAGATTGCCGTCAGCACCTCCATGTTCATCAACGAACGTCTGGGCGTCATCGAGCGCGAACTGGGCAATGTCGACGAAGACATCTCCTCCTACAAGAGCGAGAACCTGCTGCCCGACGTACAGGCTGCCGCCAGCATGTACATGGCCGAGAGCAGTGAGACCAATGCCAAGATCCAGACCCTGAACACCCAGCTGTCCATGACCCGCTACGTCCGCAGCTACCTCACCGGTGCCTCCAGCCGCAACCAGCTGCTTCCCGCCAACTCCGGCATCGAGAACTCCGGCATCGAGAAGCAGATTGCCGAGTACAACACCCTGCAGCTGCGCCGCAACGACCTGGTAGCCAACAGTAGCGAGACCAACCCGCTGGTAGTCGACATGGACCATTCGCTCCATGCCCTGCGCGATGCCATCATCCGCACCCTCGACAACTACGTCACCACGCTCAACACCCAGCTGCGTGCCTTGCAGCAGAGTGCCCGCCAGACTACGGCCCGTATCGCCGCCAACCCCTCACAGGGCAAATACCTGCTGTCCGTCGAGCGTCAGCAGAAGGTAAAGGAATCCCTCTACCTCTTCCTGCTCCAGAAGCGCGAGGAGAACGAGCTTTCCCAGGCATTTACCGCCTACAACACCCGTGTCATCATGCCTCCCTCGGGCAGCATGGCTCCCACAGCACCGGCTAAGAAGAATATCCTGCTGATAGCCTTTGTCATCGGCCTGATTGTCCCCGTCGCCGTCATCTTCCTGCGCGAGTCCATGAACACCCGCATCCGTGGCCGCAAGGATCTGGAAGCTCTGACTTTGCCGTTTGTCGGCGAAATTCCGCAGGCAGCGACAAAGAAAAAAGGCACGTCGGACAAGAAATCAACAGAAAACAACCCCATTGTCGTACACGAAGGCAGCCGCGACATCATCAACGAGGCATTCCGCGTACTGCGCACCAACCTCGAATTCATGACCGACAAGGAACAGCATTCCAACGTCATCGTTGTCACATCATTCAATCCCGGCAGTGGCAAGTCCTTCCTGGCCATGAACATTGCGGTCAGTCTGGCCATCAAGCAGAAAAAAGTGCTGGTTATCGACGGTGACATGCGCCACGGTTCTACCTCGGCCTACGTCGGCTCTCCGCAAACCGGTCTGAGCAACTACTTGAGCGGCCATGTCAACAACCTGAAGGACATCATCGTCACCGATGCACGCCACGCCAACCTGCAATTCCTCCCGGTAGGCACCATCCCGCCCAACCCCACCGAATTGCTGTTCAGCGATCGCCTCAAGCAGCTCATCGATACTGTCCGCAGCCAGTACGACTATATATTTATCGACTGTCCGCCCATCGAGATGGTAGCCGATACGCAAATCATCGAGCAGCTGGCCGACCGTACCCTCTTTGTCGTACGCACCGGTCTGCTGGAACGCAGCATGCTTCCCGAACTGCAACGCATCTACGACGAAAAGAAGTACAAGAATATGGCTCTCATCCTGAACGGCACCGTCGGCAGTGGCGGCCACTACGGTTACCGCTATGGCTACCGCTACGGCTATCACTACGGCTACGGTTCAGGAAGTTATTATGGCTCAAAGTAAGCCTCACCCCCGTCCCCTCTCCAAAAGAGAGGGGGGAAGGTTTAGGGTTGAAGGTTTAAAGATTTTTTAGACACGGATGACGCGGATAACACGGATATTTTAAATTTTCAATCTGCGTTAATCTGCGTAATCTGCGTTGAATAAAGGTTGAGCGTTGAGGGTTTAGAGTTTAAAATTTTTTTAGACGCGGATGACACGGATCACACAGATATTTAAAATTTTCAATCTGCGTTAATCTGCGTAATCTGCGTTGAATAAAAGTTTAGAGTTGAGCGTTGAGAGTTTATCGTTAAGAGTAGTCAATGTATTGGCTTAACTCCTTAACTCCCTCATTAGCTTCGCTCAAAACCTCTTTTAATATTTACGCTGAGGAATAGTCTTAATTCTTAATTATTAATTAGTAAATGTTCTTCCTCCCCAAATCCCCCCTCAGCACTCTCCTGCGCGGCTTCACCGACTGTCACAGTCACATCCTGCCGGGAGTGGACGACGGTGTGCCAAGCCTCGACGAGTCACTGGCCGTCCTTCGTCGCTACGAAGAACTGGGTATCGCTGCCGTGTGGCTCACCCCACACATCATGGAGGACATCCCCAACAGCCCGTCTTTCCTGCGCGAGTGCTTTGCCCGGTTGCAGGAAGCCTATACCGGTCCCGTCCGGCTGCACCTGGCTGCCGAGCACATGCTCGACAACCTGTTCGAAGAACGGCTGGCTGCCGGCGATGTCCTGCCCCTGATGCAGAACCACCTGCTGGTCGAAACCAGTTACTTCAACCCGCCGATGGATCTGAACGGAGCCTTGGAACGCATCAAGTCGCACGGCTACTACCCAGTCCTGGCCCACCCCGAACGCTACGGCTACATGGACCGCGACGACTACCGCCACCTGAAGGAACGGGGCATCAAGTTCCAGTCGAACCTTTCCTCCCTGGCAGGCGCCTATGGCCCCGCCGCCCGGAAGAAAGTGGAATGGCTCCAGAAACAACAGCTCATCGACTTCTGGGGCACCGACCTCCACCGCCTCCACGCATTCGAAGCGGTAATTAAGGAGAAAGTGAAGAAGAAGAGTTTAGGGTTGAGCGTTGAGGGTTGAGAGTTGAAAGTTTAGGGTTTAAAGACATTTTAGGCACGGATTACACGGAAAACACAGATTGATTTTTTACCCTGTGAAACTCCGTGCCCTCTGTGGTAAACCCAATTTTAATTATTAATTATTAATTATCAATTATCAATTATCAATCCCCCCGTATTCCCCGCAATCAAAACACGGGCACTCCTTCCTCACCCCGGGAAGCTCACGGTGCCCCACGATCTTTGCCTGCGGAAAGAGTTTACGGAGTTTCAGCAGCAGCTCCATCAGCTGCATTTTCTGCTCCGCGGTGCGGGTATCGGCAGGACGTCCCTGCTCGTTCAGTCCGCCCTCGTAACAGATACCGATGCTGCAACGGTTGTAGGGTCGGCAATGCGCCCCCACCTCCAGCAAACCCCGGTGACGGGTCACAGTCCCGTCGCGACGGATATAGAAATGATAACCAATGGTACGGAAGCCACGCGCCTTATGGTCGCGCATCAGCTGTTCCACCGTATAGTCACGGTCACAACGGGTGGCAGAGCAGTGAATGACAATGAAGCGGACCGAGTCCGCCCCATTCATCAACGTGCCGTCCTCCACCCGGCGAAGAAGTTCGCGCTCGTTTCGCACTTCTTCTCCGCCAGACATCAAAGGATAAGATTCGGTAATCATAAGGTCAACAAAAGTTAGAGTTGGGCACAACTACTGATGCCAAGTGCCGTCAGCGCCGCAATAGCCGCCTGAATAATGGCATGAATAATTGTTTTCCACGTGATTTTTTGAGAATTAGGTTCGTCCATAGTAAGAAAAAGGTTAATGGTTAATGATTAATGGTTAATGATTAATGGTGAATGGTGAATTTAATGGATAATGGAGAATGGAGAATTGAGAATTGAGAGTTGAGAGTTGAGAGTTGAGAGTTTAAGGTTGAGCGTAAAGAGTTTAGAGTTGAGCGTAGCCAATGTATTGGCTTAATTCTTCATTCTTAATTCTTCATTTTCTTGTTCTTCATTTTTAACTAAATAACTATCCTCAGTGGTATCTTCCCCTTTCCCCTCTCCTTGGGAGAGGGGCCAGGGGTGAGGCCTTAGCCCAGCGGATCTTCACCTCCTCCGCCACCGCCACCACCGGGCACTTCAGGATCACCTTCGTCCACGGTACCCGGGTCGGTAGAAGTGACCTGCTTGATGACGTTGCCGTCCTTGTCATAGCAAGTGATGTTGATGGACGTATTCTTCAGTTCGTCCTTGATCACGGTGCTGGGTGTGAAAATCACTTTGCGGGTGGTGATCAGTCCGGTACCCACGTCCTCGACGTTCTCCACCGAAGTGGCCTGTACGCCGAAGCGCATCGTACCGAGTCCGGGAATAGCAACCGAGTGACCTTCCGTCGCCCAGGCACGTATCACGTCGCCTATGGCTTCCCAGGCAGCATTGATGCTTCCTTTGGAGATGCCCGAACGGATCGCGGCTTCTGCAACAACCTTGTCCTCCTTGAGCGTACTGTAGATCTCGGTGGACATGATAAAACGATACTGCCCTTTCGAGGGCCCGACTGCCAGCTTCATCTGGCGTGCTTTTACTTTAATTGCCATAATAGTAAAGGTTAAAGGTTAATGATTAATGGTTAATGATTAATGGTTAATGATTAATGGTTAATGATTAATTAAAAGTGAAAAATTAAAAGTGAAAAGTTGAGAGTTTAAAGTTTAAGGTTTGAGGTACGGATTACACAAAGTTATTTTTTTCCTCTGTGAAACTCTGTGTCCTCTGTGGTGAATAAAGGTTGAGAGTAGCCAATGTATCGGCTTAACTTCTTAACTTCTTAACTCCTTCATTCTTAACTTCTTTAACTCCTTCATTCTTCATCTTTTTCTCGTTCACGATGCAAAGATACATCCTCTCTATCGGGCCCTTATGGGTTTTGATGGGTTTCTATGGGTTACGGCTCACCCAGGTGACGAACAATGAGTGCCACTTGACGTGCGGTCAACCATTTTTGCGAACGGCAGTAGCCTACTGCCTCCAGCTCCTCCATCAGTGGAGGACAGCCGTGTACCCAGCGCATCAGATGATTGGTAGCCACCACAGCCGATGCTTCCGGGAAATAATGCCGGGCCAGCCGGCTCTTGGTTAAAGATATGATCTGGAACATAGGGGGATTGATAATTGATAATGGATAATTGATAATGGATAATGGATGAGGGTTGAGAGTCGTCAATGTATTGACATAACTCCTTCATTCTTCATTCTTAATTCTTAATTCTTCATTTTAACGCATCCTTTTTTTCCCAGTTAGGAAAAAATATTTCCCCAACTGGGAAAAACAAATCTTGCAATCTTGCAATCTTGCAACGTCCCTCACACACACCCACGCGCACGTACGCGCGAGGCAAATTCGTACTCGCCCCGGCCGGTCTTCGCCAGCAGCCCTTTGTCGGTGAAGCGTTTCAGCAGCGAGTCGATGGTGTTCTCGGGGATGCCATACCGTTCGGCCTGCACCAGTAGGTCCTGACGGCTGAAACACATGGGCAAGAGATTGAAGAGCATTTCCGGCCTGCGCACCTGCACGGATTTCACCTCTACAGTGGGGAGGAACTCCAGGATATAACAGGCATGACGATAAAGGGGAGCGGCCAGCGCCAGTACAGCTTCAAAATCCGCTTCACTGATGGACAGCACTAAGCGCGACACCACACCGTCGGCCACGTTCTCCTGCGGCGTGCCTTCCTCGGCAGCAAGCCCCGGACAGGCCAGCAGACGACGCATGAAATCGCGCAATCGTTGCTTCTCGTCTGCCTCGCCGGCGGCAGTATCAGCAGTTTCGCTGTCCTGCATCATCGGTTCGAGCGAACGCAGCAGCGCCACTATGCTCATCATGCGGCACAGGTTGACGGCAATACGGGTCACCGAGCTCTTCATCACGTCGCCATGCGTCGCCCCCGCGTGACTGAACAGTTGCGACAGATGGCTGTTGAACGCCTGCTTCTGCCCGTCCGTCAGTTCAAAACGAATGGAGCACACTGCTGTCCGCAACATCGCAAGCAGACGCTCCCACTGCTGCCCCCAGGCGATAAACTTCCGGTCGTAATCCTGTCCGGAAGTGTCGAACTGGTCCACCCATTCCTCGATGGGCGGCATGTAGTAGAACACCTGACGCGAGAACAGGCCGTTCTCTGCCGAAGGAATCAGCGGTTGCACCTGCGCCGGTGTTCCGCTGAGCAGCACACTGAGGAACGATGAGCGGCATTCGCGATACTCATGGTTAGTACGCCGGTTGAAAGCCAGGCGTTCATGATCAAAACAGTTGCGCAGCGTATCGCTCCAGTGACCATAATCGGCGCCGATGGCCGAGCTCACCGTATCGGCTTCCGGCTCACAGATCAGTCCGATGCCGTCGGAATCAATCAGGTTCTCCACGACACCGGTTCCCGAGTTGTTACCGGGGATAATAAAGAGTTTCAGCGGTGGTTTTTGCGGTTCGGCCTTATTGGCCTTTTCCTTGCCCAGACATTCCCATTGCGAATGTTCCTGCTGATAGGTCTCCATCGCCTTGCGGTAGTTGGCCATGCAGGTGTTGTGCAAAGGTTCCGCCAGCCTCCGGCTCCACGATATAACGCCCTTTCCCGAAGCGGGGGGCGCAATGATAAATGTTTGAAGACAGGGATATTTCATTTTTTTGCCATAAGGCGTGTACAACAGTTTGTTGAGGGTCGACCCGATCACGGTCAGTCCGCCCAACAGCAGCACATCGCGCTGGGCAGACGTTTCACCGCAGTCCATCATCTGCCGGATGAAAGCAGGCCAGTCATGGTTAGGGAAACAGGTCGGCGGTTCACCTTTCACAGGCGACTGCTCCATCACCTCCTCCTTCGGGTTCGCCGGTATCTCCTCGCGCGTACGCGCGCGTGGGTGTGTGTGAGGGACGTTGCAAGATTGCAAGATTGCAAGATTCATGTCGATTGTCACTCCCGCCTGTTCGGCCAGATGCCAGACGCTTCCCAGCGAATTTTTCCGGTGTCCGTCTTTCAGGGCGTTGTTGTACAACTTGTCAGCATCCGTCGGCCGGTACTTCTCCGATATCCGGCACAAGCGGTGAAAATAGGTTCGGCCCTGTTCGCCGCAACTGTTGGCTATGGCAAAAGCCATCGACATGTATTCCTGGTAGGTCGGAGCGATGTCTGCTCCCGATTTTTCAACAGCGTCTACCAGCCGCTGCAATAGTTCAATACTTTCCATTGGAATATAGGATCGATAAAAAATTAAAAGTTAAAAATGAAAAATTAAAAACGAATAATGGATGAGGGAGAGGGGAATCAAGAATTAAAAGTTAAAAATGAAAAATGAATAACGGGTGAAGGAGAGGGGAATCAAGAATTAAAAATGAAAAATGAAAAATTAAAAACGAATAATGAATAATGGATGAGGGTTGAGTGTTGAGGGTTTAGGTTTTAGAGTTGAGAGCCATCAATGCATTGACTTAACTCCTCCAACTCCCTAACTTTTAATTATTAATTATTAATTCTTCATTCTCTTCGCTTCCTCATCATACGCCAGCAAACATCCGCGACACAGATCCTTGTTGGCTTTATCGGGTTGCAGTCCATACTGCAGTTCCAGATAACTCCAGGCAGCTTGAACGGCGTTTCCGAAGGTTTGCGACAGCGTTTCTTCGGGCATGATGCGATACGAAAGGAAGAGTTTCACACCCCGTCCTCCGGGACTGACAAAAGCTAAGTCGGGATTCAGCATGGGATCGGCAGCCAGACGGTCGCGACAGTCCTCCGCCTCTTTCAGCGAAGCCAGATGATCGATGTCAACGACCAGCAGTCCCGAAGGCACCAGCAGTCCGGATCCCTTGCAATAAGAGAACACGCCGGCAGGTGTCACGTAAGGCAGCCACGCCAGTTTGCGCCGACGATATTCCTGCTTGTCATCGGCCACACTCCGTACCTGTTCGGTCAGTTCGCGAAGCCTCGGATTTGTTGTGATATACTCATAAAGTCCCTGAACATTGCAGACTCCGGTCGGGACCTTATTGCTGACAGGAGCATTAAAAAAAGACATAATACTGTTAAGCATTTTAGTAATGATTTACGGTTAACTTCCGCGGTAAAATTACAATAAAAATCTGAATCTACCAAACATTTTAACTATATTGATTCACGGATTGATAGGTGTTTTATAGCAGCTTTTTATTTATTGAATAATATAGTCAAAATTGAATGATAAAAGTAACGAATAGTTGAATTTAGAAAATTGCAAAGAGAACAACACTTCCAGCATACACAAAGACAGTGTTATCTTTGCAGCAACGGCATCTGGTACGGTGCAATACATGTATGGTAATCATTTTAGTATTACCGCAAATCCATCGCACCCCACCTGGCCTCTTCATTTACGGATATTTTTCACAAAAAAGCAAGAAAAATTAGGTAAAGCCACCGAAATCATTTATTTTTGTAAACACGTTATTTTTTAAATCAAAAATAAAACCAGAACGCTCATGTGCCAAAAGAAAGCATATACAGATGTAATCAGTCAGTTTGCAGAAGATTTGAATATCAGAATCGTATATTCAAGCTTGCCAGATTTTAAGGATCGGTATATGGTTCACATCCGGGAAAATTATGCCGGGTGTTCTTTTCGTGAACGTATTATTACGCAAGAGGAAGCTCAAATCATAAACGTGGATGACATCTCTGTAGAACTGGATATCACCATCGAGGACATTATCAGCCAGAAGGTGTATGTGATAAATGATTTTGCCGACTTTGCCGACTATGAAGCGAAATTGTATGTCGGCGCTTATTTCACGGCTCTCATTTTCCGCCTCAAAGGGCAGAATTTCCAAGAGGAACATATCAAAGGGATAGCATCTTTACTCGATTTGTCATCTTTTATGCAGCTACTGGATATCACATCTTATACTTGCCGGATGTTTCATGCTGTGCTTGTTCCTGAGGAAAGCCTATGGTCTGTTCTGGATGCAGAAGCTTTCACCAATGTAGGAACCAATACCATTAACAGACAATTGTCGGAAACATACCATGACGACGGCTTTGACATTGATTTGAATCGGGATTTACGAAAAGTTACAAATGATACAGGCAAAGAAGAATATGTTTCGCACATTATGACCATGGTATATCTTCCGGTTCCTCAGGTCTGGGAGCATACTCATGCGTATCTGGAACGTGCGATACATGCTGCCGAAGCAGAAACGACCTTATGTTTTTCAGAAAAATTATACCAATAATGCCGACATTTCAGAAAGCCCAATCTGCCAAACGTGCTTCTACAGTAAACGTAAAATATGTGCGCACGATGAATCCTTCTGTCACGGGGGTTACACGCTGTGTTCGCGTCACCGTATCTGCCCATAAATCAGCAAACGGCACACGGGGCTTCCGCAAATAAGCCAAACTGTTCCAGCTATGAACTGTTGCCACAAGAAGTTCTTAATTGAAGATTTCCGTAACTTAAAGTTCCGGATTTTCACTATTGGCTATGCTTCAGAAGGTGAATCGGTGTTGGGTGTGATTGACAACGGTGACCGGCATCTATATTCATTCGTGATTGATTCGTTTCAGATTAATAACAATAATAATAGTACATTCAACGGAACGCTTGAGAAAATCAAGGAATTAAAAATTTCTTCGATTGACGCTTTCATCTGGACACATCCGGACACAGACCATTCGACTGGTATACAGGAACTATTGTCCGAAGCAGACAGTGAAGCTCGCGCACAGATTTTTCTACCCGCCATGTTAAACAAGAATTTGGACATGACAGATGATGCACGTGCAGGTATGGATTATCTGTTTAAGCATTATAACAACAAACGAACATACAACATGAGCATGGTCGTGAAAAATCAACCGGAGACTCATTACGATCAGAAACTGACCTTCAAAGAGCATCGAAGCGGACGGGAGATCACCGCCGAGTTATATTTTCTGGCTCCTTGCGGTGCTAGGCTCTTACGAAACACCTGCGCCAACAACAGTTTCGACTTCAACCGGTTATCCATCATGTTTGCCCTAAGAATCAACTATTTTGATTATCTATTCTGTGGTGACTTAATGGGAGACGACGTGCAGTTTTTGGATAAAAATTTTCTTAAGAATGTCTCATTCATCAAGATACCTCATCACGGTTCATCACGTACTCATCAATTACCCCAATTGATGAAGAGGCAAAATGTCACTGCTCCGATAGCTGCAACAACCACTTTTTCCAGGTATAACTTACCGGAAAAGAGAGTTATCCGTATGTACCAATCGTTCTGTGAAAGTGTATATTCAACCTCGGAAGGAGCTCATCAATACGGCTGCATTGAAACAGACTTTAGCATTCGAGATTTATCCTGCAATGTCAAGCTAAGCGGAAATGCCCAAGTATGCGTATAATAAATCTTCTAAAATGATGTATTGCTTTAAAATATAAGTTCAAGCACGGATGACACGGAAAAACATGGTTAATCTGTGATAATCTGCGTTATCTGCGTTGAATAATAGTTGAAGGTTGAGCGTTGAAGGTTGAGCGTAGTCAATGTATTGGCTTAACTCCTTAACTTCTTAACTCCTTAACTCCCTAACTTCTCCATTCTTTTAATTATTAATTTTTAATTTTTAACTATCAAAGTGGCTCAAGAATCACGTGTAAAAAAATCATTGCTCAACGCCCGTGTCAACCTGATTTTCTATTTCCTGACACTGGCCCTGAGTTTCTTCTCCCGTAAAATCTTCCTGGACTGTCTGGGAGCCGACTTTGTGGGTCTGACGGGAACCCTGCAAAATTTGTTGGGTTTCCTTAATCTGGCGGAGTTAGGAATTAGTACTGCCATCGGCTACGTACTCTACAAACCCCTGTTCGACCACGATGAAGCAAAGATCAACGAAATCATCTCCGTCTTCGGTTACCTGTACCGCTGGATCGGACGCATCATCCTGGGTGCAGGCTGTATCTTAGCTTGTTTCCTGCCCCTCATCTTCCCCGACACCCAGTTCGAATTAGGCATCATCTTCTTTGCCTACTTCGCCTTCCTGACATCATCACTCATCGGCTACTTTGCCAACTACAAGCAAACTCTGTTGGGTGCCGACCAGAAGAACTATGTGGTTACCGCCTACTTCCAGACAGCTACCATTGTCAAGACCCTTATCCAGATGGCGAGTGCCTACTACACCGGTAGTTACTACCTGTGGGTAGTTATTGAGTTAGCATTTGGCATCATCTATTCGTTCATTCTTAATTGGAAGATTAATCAGGTTTATCCGTGGCTAAAGAGTGAGGTAAAACAGGGGAAGCTGTTGTTTAAGAAGTATCCGGAGGTGATGAAATATACGAAGCAACTATTTCTGCATAAAATTGGGGGATTTGTACAATTCCAGATGTCTCCTATATTAATATATTCGTTTGTTTCACTTCAACTAGTCGCTTATTACGGCAATTATTCTATAATAATAGAAAAAATATCCGTTCTATTTAACAATGTCTTTGGTAGCATTTCAGCAGGAGTTGGCAATCTAATAGCTGAAGGGAACAAAACAAAAATAATGTCATTATACTGGGAGCTAATATCCCATAGGTTTATATTTGCAGGCCTTTTAGTATTTTTACTATATAAATTAGTACAACCATTTATAACATTCTGGTTAGGAACAGAATATCTTCTTGACAATACAGTGTTGTTATTGTTACTAATCAACTTATTTATAACATTAACTAGACTTTCTGAAACATTTTTATATGGTTTTGGACTATTTAGTGATACTTTATCTCCTTTTTTTGAGACAATAATATATTTAATTGTTTCAATTTTAGGAGGATTTTACATAGGATTAAGTGGTATAGTATTAGCAGGTATAGTTAGTCAGTTCATAATAGGATGGATATGGAAGCCCTATTTTCTTTACAGATCAGGATTTAAACATAGCTTCTATGATTATTTAAAAAATATACTGACTCATATTCTTTTGATTTGCATAGCACTGTATAGTTCTAATTATATAAGTGAATCAATCATTCCATCTAACTATCCAGTTAACTTAATTAATATGATAAAGCAAGGATTTATTAGTATACTCATATATTCAATAATAGCATGTAGCCTATTCCTATTATTTACACGAGGTTCAAAAAGGACATTACAAAGATTATTTATAAAATATGATAACAAATAAAGAAGATCTAAAACGCTATCTCCAAATAGATAAAGCGACATTGGGTATTCCACAAAATAGAAAGAGGCCCAAATTCTATGGAGATGAGATATGGAAGTTCCTAATAATCTTGAGGTTACACGAATATTTCAATAACTGTTACAAATCAAAATTTGATAGATTACTGCTTAGCTTTTTTAGTAAACTACATCATTATTATGGTTTAAAACTAGGTTTTGAAATTCCAATTAACGTGTTTGAAGAAGGATTAAAGATAAACCATTGCGGTCCAATAATCGTAAATGAAAAAGCAAAAGTAGGTAGATACTGTGATATTCATGTTGGTGTGAATATCGGACAAAATATTCAACCCGACGAGGTTCCTATTTTAGGCGATAATATCTGGATAGGCCCTGGAGCCAAAATATTTGGGAAAATAAGAATCGCAGATGAAATAGCAATTGGCGCCAATTCCGTAGTGAATAAAAGTTTTCTAGAAAGTAATATTACAATTGCCGGAATACCAGCAAAAAAAATAAAAGAAGTAGGAAATCCATATAAAAGATAAAAAATGATACCGAAGAAAATACATTATTGTTGGTTTGGGAAAAAGCCCAAAGGCGAACTTGTCATGAAATGCATTAATTCATGGAAAAAGAAATTACCAGATTATGAGATTATAGAGTGGAACGAAAAAAATTTTAATATTTACGCATTAAAATTTACAGCACAAGCTTATCGCATTGGTAAATATGCATTTGTCGCAGATGTTGCACGATTATATGCATTATACCATTATGGAGGTATTTATTTAGACACAGATGTTGAAGTAATCAAAACATTTGATCCTTTTTTAGATAAGAAAGCTTTTATCGGCTATGAAGATAATAGAAATATGATATGCCTTCAAACCGCAGTTATAGGAAGTTGTATCCATAATCCGTTAATAGGAGAATTTTTAGCATATTATAAAAATATTCCATTCATTAAAAATCTAACAGAATACAATGATACAACTAACGTAGTAATAATAAGCAACATTTTAACATCAAAGGGCATTATATTAGATAACAAGTATATCAATTACAATAATTTAATCCATATTTATCCAAAGGATTATTTTTGTCCTAAAGACCCAGATGATAATATCAAATTAACTGATAACACAGTTTGTATACATTACTATTCTGGAACTTGGTGCCTTACTGTCCCCAAAAAGCATAGGTGGTTTGTTAACATATTTGGTGAAAGTACTTACTTTAAATTAGGTAAATTAAAAAAGAAACTAAAATGTTAAAAAGATGAAACTAGCATTCTTCACAAATTTTATAAACCATCATCAAACCCCTCTTGCAGACGAATTATATTCGATTTTAGGAAAGAATTATACAATGGTTACTTTCGAAAAAGTTCCCGAAAAGTTTTTAAAAAGAGGATATATAGATTACTCTGATAAAGTATATCTTTTAAAGGCGTACCTAAATGAAGAGAATTTAAATCTTGCAAAAAAAATCATCCAAACATATGATGTCATAGTATGGGGGGATGCACCAGAAGAACTAATTTATGACAGAATCAAATTAAACAAATTGGTCTTCCGTTATACAGAGAGATTTATAAAAAAAATAGATAGAAGAGTATTAAGTTTAAATTATTGGAAGGATTTATATAATAAACATACTATTTTTAAAAATAATAATGTTTATGTATTAGCGGCCAATGCCTTTCAAAGATTTGACACTAAAATAATTGGATCGTACCCTGGAAAAGTATTAAAGTGGGGATATTTTATTGAAGTACCTAATTTAAATATTGAACAGATCCAAAAAAAGCAGCAAAGTGAAAAAATATCTATATTATGGTGCGCAACTTTCTCAACAGTCAAGCATCCTGAATTAGTAATAAAATTAGCATATCAATTGAAAATAGAAAAAATAGATTTTTCAATTGATATGTATGGCAATGATGGAGGAATAATGTCAGAGATAAAACAACTCATAAAAAGTTTTGATGTCGAAGATGTTGTCAATTTGTGTGGTAACGTGAGCAATATTGAAATGCAAAAAATCATGCAATCTCATCAGATATATTTATTTACGAGTGATTATGGTGAAGGATGGGGAGCTGTTTTGAGTGAAGCAATGGGAAATGGATGCTGTGTTATTGCTTCAGATGCTGCGGGTGCTACAAAATTTTTAGTTAAAGATAGCTACAATGGTTACACCTTTCGTTTTGGGAAGTTCTCTGATCTTTTAAATAAAACAAAAAGTTTAATTTATAACCCTAATTTAAGAACCAAATATGCTATTAATGCTTATAGAACAATGTATGATGTATGGTCGCCTCAAAACGCTGCAAAAAAATTGATCACTTTATCTAGTGATATTCTAAATGGCAAAATTAAATACCCAGAATCAGGTCCCTGTAGTTTAAGTGAGCTTAATATACCAAATTTTGTTCCAATAATTACACCTATAATTAAACGAAAACTTGAGAAATTATTCAAATGAGAAATATACTTTTTTTCTACCCTCATGAATTTATCCCCGAGATGGGAGGTGTTGAGAGAGTTTCGTATTCTTTGATTAAAGGTTTAACAAGTATTGGATACAAAATAATTTGCTTACATCGATATAATTCATACAAATACAAAATTTCTGGAGTTAATAAGATTTATTACCTACCAATTAAGGAGGATTTGTTTTGTAAAGAAAACATAACATTCTATCAAGATATACTTGATCTGAACAATATTGATGTAGTAATAAATCAACACGGTTTGTATGAAGGTACTTATTTTGTTAATAATATTAATGGACGCAATGTTAAAATTATATCAGTTCTACATAGCAACCCTCTACAATCTTTTAAATATCTATACAATGATTTAAGTACACTAAGAAATAATACATTTAAAGAAAAGATAAAAAGGATAGTTAGATGTATAATTTATCCATATGTAAGAAATAAAATCTGGCAATCAATAAAAAATCACCATGATTTTCTATTAGTAAATAAACATAGAGTTTGTGTTTTATCAGATTCATATAAAAATGTTTTAAAATCAATAGACCAAAGATATAAATATGGAGATTTTTCATTTGCAATACCCAATCCTAATACATATTTGGATTTGAATCTAAATATGAATGAGAAAGAGAATACCGTATTATTTGTTGGACGTATAGACAATAGATCAAAAAAAATTTTCACTCTTTTGGATATTTGGGAAAATATAGATATAGATGATTGGAAATTGGTTATTGTAGGAGATGGTCCCGATAAAAAAGAAGTAGAAAAGAAAGCTAATAAAATAAAAAATATAGAAATGGTAGGATTTAAAGTACCGGATGAATATTACAAAAAAGCATCTATTTTTTGTATGACTTCTATTTTTGAAGGATTTCCAATGAGTTTGACAGAAGCTATGCAGAACGGATGCGTTCCTATAATTTTTGGTTCATTTCCTGCTGCATATGATATAATTAAGGACCAAGAAAGTGGAGTAATAGTCAAACCATTTAATAAAATAAAATATAGAAAAGAACTTCGAAATATAATGTGCAATAAAGATAAAAGAATGTTTATGTCACAAAAAGCTAAAGAAAGTGTCAATAAATACAACATAGACAATATATTAAAATTATGGACAAGCGAAATAGAAAGATAAAATCAATACTATTAATATTGAAGGAACCATTCCTTGACAGAATACCAAGCTTAAAAACATTAATAATGTTTTTGGCAGAAAACGGAATACAGGTTTCAATCATAACATCTGAATCCAAAAAATTTACAGTAAATTCTTTTAGTCACAAGAATATTTTCTTCTACAAAGTTAAGGAAAGAAGTACTCTCTTTGAATTACCAACATCTATAAAAGTATATATTAAATCTTTATTATTCTCTTTTACTCATAAAATCGATTATATAATAGGAGGTGACTCTATAGGCAATATTATCTCATCAAGGTTGTGTTCATTACTCGGAAAAAAACATATTAACTTTCAGTTAGAATATCCGCAAATAATAACAGAGAAGCACCCATTTCTTAATAGATTACAAAAGTTAGAAAACAAGGCTATTGAGAAATCCAGCTATATAATTACCCACGATAAATGGCATAAGCAATTTCTATTAGAACATTTTAAACTCAACAAAGATAGCATACTCTTACTTCCGAACTCATCATTCACACCTGAAGTATGTATTAATAGTAATTTTCTCCAAGAACGACTTAATATTTCTAATAAAAGGATAGTACTGCATTCCGGTGGATTTGGGAAATGGTTTAAGTGTAAAGAACTTGCAGAATCTACAGAAAGCTGGAATGACAATATTAAGTTAGTTTTCCATATAAGCCATAAATTAGAAGGAGACCCCTATTTTGAAACAATATACCAAACAAATTACGGAGGAAAAGTTTTATACTCTTTAAATCCTGTTTCAACATTCGAATTAGATAAATTAGTTGCTTCGGCTGATATTGGCATTGCCTTATATTCAGAAAAAGATTTGGGATATAGAGCAACATATATGGGATTAGCAGCTGGGAAAATAGGTAATTATTTAAAATGTGGAGTACCAGTAATAGCAACCAAATTACCATCTTTAACTTATATAGAAGAATACCAATGTGGTATCTTAATTGAATGTGAAAAAGATATAGCAAATGCTATAAATGTAATTATATCAAATAGAAATATGTATTCTGAGAATGCTTACCGTTGTTATCGGGAGTTATGGTATCCAGAAACGTACCTATCAATCATACAAAAGGAATTATTATGACCATTCTTATAAGCATTCCCTGCTTACTAACAGGCGGTACAGAAATACAGACCCTTAACCTAATACGGGCCTTGGCTGCAGATCGTCATCGAGTCGTAACTGTATGCTATTTTGAGTACAGTTTGGAAATGGTTACTCGATTCCAAGAGGCAGGAAGTGAAGTGGTTTGTCTGAGTAAAGAAGGAAGACGCATCAGAGGTTGGAAAGGAATCATCTTCCTCTACAAAGGGCTGCGAAAGGTATTAAAGCAATACCGCCCGGAGGTGGCACACGTACAATACATGGCACCGGGAGCAATTCCGATTCTGCTGTTACGTCTGTTAGGCATGCGTCAAATCATAGCAACCGCACATACGGCAGCCGACATTTATTCGAGCCTGCGACTGGTACACTTCATTCAGCAATATTGTGTACGGGTATTTACCTGCATCACAGAGTTGGCGGAACGTTCATTCTTCGGAACTTCCCTGCTTTATACCGAACAAACTCAACTGAAAAAACGAAATCACTTCACGATATATAATGCTCTGCCTATGGGTATTTCCATATCCAAACAATCTAAAAGCCAGAACCACCCATTGACAATTGGTGTCGTCAGCCGCTTGGAAGGCATCAAAGGAATGGATTTGGTGGTGCCTGCCTTTGCACAAGTAAAAGCATGTCACCCGGAAATGCAACTGCTGATAGTCGGTGATGGAAGTCTGCGAAAACAGATGGAGGAGCAGGCGCACAAAGCAGGATTGGAAGAGGCTGTAGAGTTTGCAGGACGGCAACCACAAGAAAAGTTAGTAAGCTACTACGACCGCATAGATATCCTGCTGATGCCTTCACGAAGCGAAGGCTTTGGACTGACAGCCATTGAAGGCATGGCACGTGGTTGCGTCGTCGTAGCTGCTCATACCGGCGGTTTACCGGAAGTGATACGGGATGGAGAAGTGGGCTTGCTTCACAAGCCGGAACAAGTAGAGGATTTGGCTGCCCAAATCAATAGATTGATAGAACAGCCAGCCCTTTGGAAACAGTTCTCCAATAAAGCAACCACGTACGTACAACGATTCAGCTTCGAACGTTTTAGTCAATTATTTAATAACTTATATCAAAAAATAGGATATAAGTACTAAGCTCTTTAGTTTTTGAGTCCATTATTTATTGTCATACTTCAACTCAAAACTAAGAAACTTAAAAACTCAAAAACTTACAAACTCACATTATGATTTTACTCAATTATCTCTACTTCCTGATAATCACATTTATCGGTTACAAATGGTTGACTTCCTCGGGAGGAACCATGACGAACCCATTAAACCAACAGGAACAAATGTGGCTGGACGGTCCCGAAAGATTCTGGGTACTGACCTTTTCTACAGGTTTACTCGCTCTTTCCGCCCCGGCAGGGTTAGATTTAATGGCAATCCGACTATTAGTATTGGAGATATTCTGCCTGATTGGAATATTTATCTGTAAACGCAAGTCTCAATGGACAGCCGCTTCCATTATTTATGTTGTGTTCATTCTTTGGTTAGTCATTGGGGTAACTTACAGCCCCTCACCCGGATACGGTTTCCGGGTCATCCTTAAATACCTCTATCCCTTACTCATCATGCTATTTGCATCAGCGGCAGTACGTGATACAGAAGTATTCCTAAAAGCAGGACTAGGAGCACGTATGGTGGCAATAGTTTCCATAGTGGTAGCCTTTATTCCCATGTTAGAATGGATACTATTTCCAGGGGTATTCTGGTATGGAACCGCAAAAGCTATTAACTTTATATCCATGTGCGTATTCTCGCTGGCTCTTTTTTACTATACGGATGAAAAAAAGAAAAACCTTTTTTACGCCATCTTATTTATGATTCCTTGCTTTATCTGGGTATTCAGAACCTCTATTATGGGCAGTTTAGTTGCCATTATGGCATTCTATTTCATCAAATATAGGATGCGCTCTTTACCCATCATAGCCGGGATACTGATAGCCGGTGTAATGGCAGTATTCTTTATCCCCTCCTTACACCAGAAAATGTTTAAAGACAGTTCAACCAATATTGAGCAGTTCAAAAGTGGCAGTGTCAGTATGGACGATGTAAACACCAATGCACGGGCAGCTATGTGGGAACATTTGGAAAACAAATTTTATCAAGACCATGAAATAACAGGTTCTGGGACAGGTTCTGTACAGCATTACATGTATACTAACCGTATATTTGGTGGACTTAAAGTTCCCCATAGTGATTTTGTACAAATGCGTTGTGATAATGGTCTAATCAGCCTTATATTATATGCGATGATTGTATTATTAGTTTTTTATGACTGTTTCAGAACCCATCATTCCACTAACAGTGCAGGTGTAAAAATATGTTCGATTGTAGCCGGAGCATCCATGATGGGAGTATTTGTAACCTTATATTCTGATAATGTAGTCAATTACTCAATGGCCACCTTATCTATGCCATTCGGCTTTTACGGAATGATGTTAGGACTTAAACAAAATGAGAAAAAATGATTTCAATTATAATTCCTTTATACAATAAAGAGCATAGCATTGCTTCCACACTCCAAACGGTACTGAACCAAACCTTTCAAGACTTCGAGATTATCATTGTGAATGATGGTTCAACGGATCACAGTATAGATGAGGTAAGTAAAATAACCGATTCTCGCATCCGCCTGATTAACCAAACCAACGCAGGCGTATCGGCTGCACGCAACCGGGGAATTGAAGAAGCGAAAGGAGAATTCATTGCTTTCCTCGATGCAGATGATGAATGGAAGCCAGATTATTTGAAGACTCAATACGAACTCGCACAGAAATATCCGGAATGCAGTGTATTTGCCTGTAACTATGAATTTAAAGATGCAAAAGGGAAAGTGACGCCCACCATTATCCGAAAGCTCCCTTTTAAAGGTAAAGATGGCATTCTTTCCAATTACTTTGAAGTAGCCAGTTGTTCCCATCCGCCCATTTGTTCTATTACTATTATGGTAAAAAAAAGAGTCATACAATCTATTGGTGGTTTTCCTATCGGTGTTAAATCCGGAGAGGATTTATTAACATGGGCCCGATTGGCTGTTAATGGGGAAATAGCCTATAATAAACAGGCTTATGCAATCTTTAATGTAGAAGGATATTCTATAAGTGAAAAACCTAAAAGGATACCTGCCGAGCAGGATATTGTAGGACAGGAATTGAAAGCATTACTTAAAGCACATCCAAGTAAGGGATTAAGATTATACAACGCATTGTGGCATAAGATGAGAAGTTCAATTTACCTGAGATTAAAAATGCGTAAACAAAGTATTCGGGAAGCACTTATCTCTATCAGGTATAATCCCTTAAATTATAAACTATATATATATATAGTATTAAATCTACTTCCTGTAAAAATATAATTTAAAAAAGATGTTAGCACCTATCATCATTTTTGCATTTAATCGACCTGAAGCGTTGAAAAGGCTAAAAAAATCATTAGTTTCAAACTTCTTATATAAAGAATCAGAGAAATTTGTATTTATAGATGGCCCACGTAACGAGAATGATCAGAATAAAATAAATGCTGTTGTAGAAATAGCCCAAACAATTACTTCAAATGTGACTGTCTCTACAGCCAATAAAGGGTTAGGAACTTCTATTATTACCGGTGTAAGCTCAGTTCTTCAAAAATATGAGAAAGCAATCATATTGGAAGATGACCTTATATGCACTCCCAATTTCCTATCTTACATGAATCAAGCTTTGGATTTTTATGAGAAAGATGACCGTATTATTTCTGTTTGTGGTTATGGACTGAAAATAAAACGTCCGAAGAATTATGTAGGAGATGTTTATTTATCCGGTAGATCTTCTTCATGGGGATGGGCTACCTGGAAAGACAGATGGGAGCAAATTGATTGGAACATGAAAGACTGGAAGGAATTTTCTTCAAACCCACAAAGAATCAAAGCATTTAATAGAAACGGCAGCGACATGTTTTCTATGCTGGAAGATTACATGGAAGGAAGAAATAAATCCTGGGCTATACGGTTCTGCTATAATCAATTTAAATCAGGGAAATATGCGGTCTGTCCCTTTTTATCCAAGGTCAACAATGAAGGCTTTGGCGAAGAAGCAACGAACTGTAAGCAACAATATTCACGTTTTAAAGTGAATATTGATCAATCAGGAAGCACCGATTTTTTGTTTGATCCACAGATTTCGCCAAACAAACAAATTGAAAAAGAATGTTATCACTATCATTCTATAAAGATGAGAATATACAGTAAGATTAGAAATATGCTTCGATTCTAATTTATGAATCGGGAATACACAAAAAAATAAAGACGTTATGAGAGCATTCAATGAATTAAAAATAGCGGTTGCCGGTACCGGTTACGTGGGATTGAGTATCGCTACCTTGTTAAGCCAACACCATGAAGTAATAGCGGTCGATATCGTATCGGAAAAGGTGGAGAAAATCAACCATAAGATTTCTCCAATCGCAGACAAAGAGATAGAAGAGTTCCTGAAATATAAAAACCTCAACCTTAAAGCTACAACTCTGGCAGAGGAAGCCTATAAAGATGTGGATTTTGTAGTGGTTGCTGCACCGACCAATTATGATCCAAAAAGGAACTTTTTCGACACCTCATGTGTTGAAAATGTGATAGAATTGGTGAAACGGGTAAATCCGGAAGCCATCATGGTAATTAAAAGTACAGTTCCGGTTGGCTACACAGAGAGTATACGGCAGAAAATGAACACAGATAACATTATTTTCTCACCTGAGTTTTTACGGGAAAGCCGTGCGCTATATGATAACCTGCATCCCAGCAGAATTATTATTGGAAGACCGGAAGGAGATAAACGATTGGACGAAGCAGCTCATACTTTTGCCTCTCTGCTACAAGAAGGTGCCATCAAAGAGAATATTGATACGCTATTCATGGGATTGACAGAAGCAGAAGCTGTGAAATTATTTGCCAACACTTATCTGGCTCTCCGTGTCAGCTATTTCAATGAGCTGGATACATATGCAGAAATGAAAGGATTGGATACCCAATCCATTATCAACGGCGTATGTTTAGATCCTAGAATTGGTAATTTCTACAATAATCCCAGTTTTGGATATGGAGGCTATTGCCTACCCAAAGATACCAAACAGTTGTTGGCAAACTATGCAGATGTACCTGAAAACCTGATACAGGCAATTGTAGAAAGTAATCGGACACGCAAAGACTTTATTGCAGACCGGGTACTGAATATGGCGGGATATTATGATTATTACAACCGGGGAGATTATGCTCCTGATGAAGAAAGAAAATGTGTGATAGGAGTCTATCGGCTTACTATGAAATCAAACAGTGATAATTTCCGGCAATCGTCTATTCAGGGAGTAATGAAAAGGATAAAGGCGAAAGGAGCAACAGTTATCATCTATGAACCGACATTGGAAAACGGAAGTACATTCTTCGGATCGCAAGTAGTAAATGATTGGGATGAATTTAAATCGAATTCTCAGGTTATCATAGCGAATCGCTTGGATGATTGTCTGAATGAAGTAAAAGAAAAGGTTTATACACGGGATCTTTTCAGCAGAGACTAATGAATGTATGAAAATACTACTCGTCCATAACGACTACGGGAAATACTCCGGCGAAGAAGCCGTGGTTAACCAATTAGTGGCACAATGTAAGCTACATATGGGCACGAAGTGGCACAATTACAGCAAACGAAGCAGAAAGCAAGAAGAACCAAACTGATATAAAACGAAGCAATGCAGAACCGTATAATTCAAAATAATAATCATGCAGGAAACTCAAAAACGAATGGGAATTTGCTCTTCACTTTACCAATTGTATCGTTTACATGCAAAAACGACATTTAAGAACATATTCAATAAATTTTAAACAATAAATCAAGTAAAAATCATAATAGGACTATACAGATAGTTCATTTTAAAGATATATGCCATCTTAAAATGAAATTCCAATCTATATAATACTATATAAATAAATTCTTATTATAGTCAAATTAGATAACAATATAACTATGTATTCTATAGTACTCATTATCCCTTATTTTGGAAAGTTTGATAATATTTTTGATTTATGGTTGGAGTCTTGTAAGATAAATAGTAGTATTGATTATATTATTATTACAGATATTCAAGTTAATTATAATCTTCCTGCCAACGTTAAAATTATAAAGTATTCTTTTGATGAGCTAAGAAATAAGATTCAAAAATTATACGACTTTAAAATCTCGTTAAATACTCCATATAGATTGTGTAATTTTAAACCGGCATATGGTGAAATATTTGAGGATAAAATAAAAAAATATGATTATTGGGGGTTTTGTGATGTGGATCTTATATGGGGAAATATAAGACACTTTCTACCATCAAATATGGACTTTGATAAAATCGGATCTTATGGCCATTTTTCACTTATAAAAAACACGTATAAGAATAATAGAATTTATAGATATAAAGATGCTTATAAAATCGCATTTTCCAATGATTTACCATTATTTTTTGATGAAGTAACATTCAATATAATATGTTCAAAACTTCATTTAACTACATTCAACTTAAAAATCGCCAACTTATATCCCAGATTAAAGAACTTCTATATAACATCTGAAAAAGAAACTGGTATATTTAGAAAGAATATTTTTAGTTGGGATAACACCAAAGGTTTATTTGCAATCAGTAAAAATAATGATGATTTTGAAGTAAGAGAATATGCATATGTTCATTTTCTAAAAAGACCAATAACGAATAAGGTTACGGATTACAAATCTTTTATTATAGTACCAAACACAATAATAAATTCTTCCGATGGATATGAAAAACTTTATAGAAAATACTGTAAAAATGGATTGTTTATATCCTATTGGAAAAATAGTTTTAGATGGCATAACTTTAAAGAAAGGCTTATTTTTAGAATTTATAAAAATAAGGTTGTAAGAACCCTTATATCAGAAATGAATAAGTTAGTAGAATAAATTGTATTTTGATATTAAGCCACCCTATTGAATCAAAAATAGTCTACAATAAAAAATTAGTTAAGATTTATCATATTGAATATTAATACAATAATTGATTACTATATGAATAAAAAATATATCGTCAAAGAAAAAATTACAAATTAGATTAATAAATTGAATATTTATTATGCATTTGAATCTGGATAACATCATGAAGAATAATCATTATGAAAATTCTACTCGTCCATAACGACTACGGGAAATACTCTGGCGAAGAAGCCGTGGTTGACCGACTGGCGGCTATGTGGGCTGCACACGGATATGAAGTAGCGCAACTGCGTCAATCAACCGCTGGTAGCCGAGAAAGCCTGACGGGCAAAATACGAGGATTCTGTGCAGGACTGTATTGTCCCAGTGGAGTGAAAGCGATGCGGGAGGCACTGCAACGGGAGAAGCCGGATGTGGTGAACGTACACAACCTATATCCTTTCATCAGCCCGGCTGCGCTGTTTGAATGTAAGAAAGCAGGAGTTCCGGTAGTGATGACCGTACACAATTTCCGACTGGTCTGCCCAACAGGACTGTTTATGCGGAACGGAAGGCCTTGTGAACTATGCTTAGAGAAGGGAAATGAATGGGGATGCGTGCGGTATAACTGCGAACGCTCACTACTGAAATCGGTGGGCTATGCAGCCCGTAATGCGGTGGCACGGCTGACTAAAGCATACATTGGATGTGTAGATAAGTTTGCCTGTATCACTGAATTTCAACGAAAGAAGCTGATAGAAGCGGGATTTGCAGCAGACAGGATCACCGTTATTCCTAACAGCATGGAGGCTCCTGCTAGTTATACTCCTTCAATAGGAAACTATGTGGCATACATCGGACGTTTGAGTTATGAAAAAGGATTTGATCTGCTGATAGAAGTGGCACGCAGACATCCGGAAATAGCATTCCGTTTTGCCGGAGCACAACGAAGTGCTACAAATATAGAGATTCCGGAAAATGTCAATTTCATGGGGTATCTACATGGAAAAGAACTGGAAGACTTTATTCGCAACAGCCGTTTTATAGTAATGCCAAGCCGATGTTATGAAGGTTTCCCCATGGCTATTCTGGAGGCTGCCCAATATGGCAAACCAAGTATTGGACCGGATCATGGAGGATTTACAGAAATCATCGGGAAGGGAGAAAAGGCTATCGGACGGCTATTTATTCCGAATGATATGGCTGACTTGGAACAACAGATTGCCACACTTTGGGAACAGCCGAAAATGGTAGAAGAATTAGGAGAAAAGGCTTTTCGGAAGTTGCAACAGGAGTATGCGACGGAGGTGGTGTATGGGAAATGGAATGAATTGGTTGAGGGGTTAAGGTTGAAGGATAAAGGATGAGGGATGAGGGATGAGCGTTGAGGGTTTAGAGTTGAGAACTGAGGGATAATTCAGCATAATGAATGATAGATGCTTTAAACCATAAACACTAAACCTTAAACTTTTATATACCACAGAGTTGCACAGAGTAAAATATAAATCCAAGTGAATTCCGTGCAATTCGTTCCTTAAACCATAAACACTAAACCATAAACTTTAGATCACCACAGAGCTTATATAAAGGATTTTATAAATAATGAAACAAACAACTAACAGATTAGCAGGGCTTGATATTATACGGTGTTTTGCCATTTTTTCGGTAATAGCAGGACACTTCTTTGTGTTAAACACACCTTTTAGGGAAACCATTTTTGACGTTTCTGGGATGTTTGGACAAGGATTAGTCTATCTGTTGTTTAATGCAACAGGAGTACCGTTGTTCATTATGATGACAGGCTATCTGAATGCACATAAAGTAGAATGTAACCGGAAGTATTATAAGGGAATGGGGAGAGCATTGATCTCGTATCTGCTGTTTTCAGTTATTACCATCCTATTCCGGAAGTATTATCTGCATGAAAATTTATCGTGGATTCAGTGGGGTCTGAAAATTCTGGACTTCTCAGCAATTCCCTACGGTTGGTATATCGAGATGTGGATTGGCCTGTATTTGTTAACACCGTTCCTAAACCTGCTGTACAAGGCTATCCCGACTCAAAAACAAAAGCTCATTTTATTGGTGACATTATATGTACTGACAGCCTTACCGGACTTACTGAACCGATACGGGCTACATCTGGTACCGGGATTCTGGCAATCGGTCTTTCCGCTGACTTACTTCTTCATCGGCAGATACATACGAGAATATGAGCCTGAATTGAAAGGGAAAAAGATACTAGTAGCCATTATAGCCATTTTAGCGATATGCGCTATTAATCCGTTATTTAACTTGCTTTTTGTAAAAGAACATACCATGATTCAGATAGCAGGAGGATCGAACGGAGTTTTCGGAACCATTGTAGCGGTACTGACTTTTATATTGCTTTATAAGATTGATATCCGGAACGTATGGACAAAAAAGGTGCTGACACGTATTTCGCTGCTTTCATTAGACATGTATCTGTGCTGCTATATCTTCGACAAAATATTTTACCCATACTTTATCGATCGGCATTTTGTCGATCAGGCTCAATTCGGCATCTATTTCTTTGTAATAGTTCCACTGGTATTTGTGGCCTCTCTGCTAACTGCACAAGTGAAAGAGTGGATTAATTTACTGTTTACCCGAAAAAAATCCGCTTCACTTACGTGCCATAATGCTTAACACACTCTATTCAAAGAATTAAATTTCAAAAGTTTAGAAAAAGAAAAATATGATACAAGCAAAACAAAGAATTGATTTTATCGATTTAGTTAAAGGATGGGTGATTTTCTTAGTGATTTGGGTACATACCGATCATCCGTCATGGGTAACTGTAGACTTTGTCAATTCAGCATTCTTCCTATTATCGGGACTGTTTTTCAAAAAATATGAGTTTGGGACATTTTCAACCAAACAAGTCAACAGTTTGCTTATCCCCTTTATTTTTTTCTACCTGATTTCTTATCCGTTCCGGATTGTGCTGCATTATTGGGATTTCAGAACTTTAGAATCTTTTGACTGGGGATGCATCCTTGATATTTTTGATTCTGCAAGCCGTTCTGACTATCTATTTATCAATGTTCCCTTGTGGTTCATTTTATGTATATTCTTCGTCAGATATTACTATTGGCTGATATGTAAAGCTCCTAAATGGATTCTATTAGGCATAGCCATACTCTTATTCATGCTACGCGAACAAATTAATTCGATAGCAACACCCTTTATGATAAACAATGCAGCCTATTGGTTAGGGTTCTTCATCGTAGGTAATCTATCATCCAAGTGGTTAACGTCAGAAAATAAAAAGAGTAAGATAAGTGCCATTGGAATAACAGGATTATTGGGGCTTATACTGTATATTGCAGAAGCACAGATAGAATCGGACTTTTTACCCAATGCAATCACGCATGTTGAACGTCTTTCACTGATTATCTTCACCATCCTGATATTTTCTTTCATTCGAACGAAATATCTGGCTCCACTGAAATTTATGGGAGAAAACACACTGACGATATTGGGATACCATTTTTTTATACTGATACCTCTATCTCGATTGTCACACAAAATAAGTGGAGGTGAGGTATATCCTTATCTGATAGGTTTGCCTTGTTCTATATTGACTGCAATTGTTTTGTATTTCATCATCAAGTTTTCAAATAAATATATACCAGCCCTTGTAGGGAAAGGAAATCTAATAAAATAATTACAATATGCAAACGTATTTCAACATCCGATATGAATTTGACCGCAAGACGGTGTGGGAACGCATCGACCGACAGGTGAAGGATGGAAAGGCGGACTACATCTGCGTGGCGGACGGAGTGATTCTGGACCACGCAAACCGGAACCCGGAATACCTGAAGGTGGTGAACGGGGGAATGTTCGCCATCTGCGACAGCAGCTATGTGCCGCTGTACCTGAAGTGGATCTATGGAAAAAGGTATGAACAGTACTGCGGAAGCCAGATCTTCAGGGACATCGTGGCGGGACGGAAGTATCGCATGATTTTCATGGGGACTTCGCAGGAGACACTGGACGGGCTGCGCAACAAGCTGGCGGAGATGAATCCGGAGGTGAAGGGAATGAAGTTTATAGAGTTGCCCTTCAGAAAGGTGGAGGACTTTGACTACCCGGAGATAGCACGCACCATCGAGGAGGACGGGGCGGACATCGTATGGGTGGCCTTGGGAGCACCGAAACAGGAGATCTTTATGAGTCTGCTGAAACCGCACCTGAAACGGGGGGTGATGATAGCGGTAGGGGCTGCCTTTAAGTTCTACAGCGGAACAGACGTGCAGCGGGCACCGGAATGGATGGTGAAGCATCATCTGGAGTTTGTGCACCGCATCTACAAGGAACCGAAGAAGCAGCTGAAACGTTGCTGGGGCATTGTGTCGACACTGCCCGGACTGCTGTGGGGAGAATGGAGAAGGAGCAAGAAGCAACCGAAGGTAAGGGCATGAGGAAGGAACTGATAAGGCTGGCTTGCATCGTGGCTGTGCTGACGGGGTTATGCCGGATGACAGCAGTGGCACAACCGGCCATCCCGGCGGGTCAGGTGGACCTGTTTATGGGGGTGGACTTCAACTACCGGGATCTGTTTCACAACGGAAGGGTGTATGACTTTCTGATAAACCTGACGCCGGGCGTGAAATGGAACATGGGGAAAGGATGGCAGGCGACGGCGCAGGCGATGGTGCCGGTGGTGAACCAGTATGGGGCGTACTACAAACGGGTGAGGCTGAACATGGCGGCCCTGTCGAAGGAAGCGCACTGGGGGGAACGGTGGTACCTGAGGGTGACGGGTGGTCTGTTTGACGACGAACGCTACGGCGTGGATGCGAAGGGCATGTACGTGGTGAACCGGGCACTGGCACTGGAGGCGCAGGCGGGCCTGACGGGTTTCTGCTCGATGGCTACGGGATGGGCTGCCAGCACGCCGGAACGGGTGATCGCACTGGTGGGTGCGAATGTGTATCTGAACCGCTGGAACACGCAGTTCAGGGCGCGGGGCGGACGGTTTCTGTACGAGGACTATGGGGGGGTGGCAGAGGTGATGAGACACTTCAGGCACTGCACAGTGGGTGTGTACGGACAATATAGTGACAAAGGAAAGGCGAACGGAGGATTCAAGGTGATCATGATGATTCCACCCTATAAGCTGAAGAGACGGAAGGTAAACGTAAGACCGGCAACGAACTTCCGACTGACGTATAACCAGCAGGGCGATGCGTATGCCAACGCCATGTATCGGACGGATCCGGAGGAGAACGAAAGGGAAGGATGGTTTGGCCTCACCCCCGTCCCCTCTCCCAAGGAGAGGGGGGAGGAGCGGATTGAGGATTAATCTGTGATAATCTGAGTAATCTGTGATAAATTAAATTAGGCACGGATGACACGGATAACACAGGTTTTATTTTTCCTCTGTGAAACTCTGTGTCCTCTGTGGTGAATTAAGGTTGAGGGAGGCTTAAATTAAAAATTAAAAGTGAAAAATTAAAAGTTTGGAGTTGAGGGTTTAGGGTTTAGAGTAGTCAATGTATTGGCTCTAACTTCTTTAACTTCTTAACTCCTTAACTTCTTAACTCCTTAACTCCTTAAAATAACGATTGTGAAAAAAATAGATATCTATAGAATAGTGATAGGGCTGTGTCTGCTGATGCTGGGAAAGACGGCGGGGGCACAGGAATATAGCGGCATTACGGGCATGGTGCATGTGCCGACGGCGGAAATGGCTCCGGAGGGAGAGGCACGGATAGGCGTGTTCTTCCTGAACAGGGAGTTTACGCCGGACAACCTGAAATGCGAGGGAGCGAAGTATCATACGGCTGATTATTTTCTGGCCATCACGCCGTTTCCGTGGATTGAGCTGTCGTACACCTGTACGCTGATGAAGGGTATCAGCAATGCGGGGGAAGTGGGTTATAACATGAAGGACCGTTACTTCTCGGTAAAGGTGCGACCGCTGAAGGAGGGAAAATGGTGGCCGGCAGTGGCCATCGGTACGCAGGACCCGGGAAGAACCATCGAATCGTATGAAGGGAACCTGACGTACTTCCAGAACTACTACGTGACGGCCAGCAAGCACTTCGTGAAGCACGGGCATGAGCTGGGGGTGCACCTGGCTTACCGCTACTTCCGCGACACGACTCCCAACCGGAAATGGAAAGGAGTGGCGGGAGGCATCACGTACCGGCCGGCATTTGC
Source organism: Bacteroides ndongoniae (assembly GCF_900108345.1). Taxonomy (GTDB): domain Bacteria; phylum Bacteroidota; class Bacteroidia; order Bacteroidales; family Bacteroidaceae; genus Bacteroides; species Bacteroides ndongoniae. The sequence goes on from NZ_FNVV01000014.1 coordinate 1,691,363, forward strand.
CAGGAATTGGCGTGCCATAGCTGAATATACGGGTAACGAGGTGAATATGGCGGTGGACTGCAAGCTGTGGAAGTATCTGTTCCTGCAGGCATCGCTGCTGAATGGGAAGTATTTCTCGGGAGGGATGTGCTTCAAGATACAGTTGATGTGAGAAAATGAAGAATGAAGAATGATGAATGAAGAATGAAGAATTTTAATACATAGGCTACTAGCAACGCTAAACCTTTATTCAACACAGATTACGCAGATTATCGCAGATTAAAAATCCATGTTTTTCCGTGTAATCCGTGCCTGAAAAACCATTAATCATTAATCATTAACCATTAATCATTATCCATTCTCCATTCTCCATTCTCCATTAATCAACTTGCAAAACTTAGAAACATACATCTCAATATATAAATACAATTAACTGTTTATTTACTAATTTTTTAAAACCAAACAACATGAAAAAGTTTATGAATTTTGGAGTGCTGACACTCCTGGGAATGGCACTGACGTTCGGTATGACCTCATGCAGTGACGATGATCCGGATTACAGCAACGTGACTCCGCCAACGGTAGAACTGGCTAAGGCTAACATAAGTGGTATGGTTACCACCATAGGAGGCAAACCGATTGCTGGTGCTGAAGTGACTGCCAAACTGGGTAACACTACACTGAGCGCAACAACCAATGCAGACGGTGAGTATACGCTGGAAGGACTGGCTGAAAACGGTACGTACACCATGACAGCTACGGCTAGTGGTAAGCAAAGCGTGACTGGCAGTGTGACTGTGAACAAAGGCGAAACTGCTGCATGGAACACCAGACTGTCTAACGAGGCTACAACTGTCAGCGTAAGCCAGACGGAAGAGACCAGCGTGGAAATAGTAACGGAAACTCTGGAGAATAACGAAGAGGCTCAGGTGACAACTGTAACCGTTATTCCGGCTGCTGCTGTAGAGGAGGGTGAGGAAATCATCGTAACACCGGTATACAGCACGGACTATGTGGCTACAAAGGCTGCTACTACCAAGGACTTCATGGTGATGGGTATCAACATCAGTTGCAGCAATCCGAATGCAGTGCTGAAGGCTCCTATCAAACTGACTTTCGACCTGACTGACGACGTTATAGCTCAGATCAAGCCGATGAAGGAAGTAAACGGAAGCTGGGTAGAGGCTGAAGTTACGGAAGAAGGTGAAAAGGTGGTGTTCACGGTAGATGCATTCACGACTTACTCGCTGTTTATCAACGCTACACTGAACCAGAACGCATCGACTGAAGCAATCAGCTTTGTACAGGCTGAGTATGACAACCTGTATGGTGCAAGCGAAATGAGCGTAGGTACAGCTACTTATACGTACAAGATGGGATCGGAAATCGGACAGCACAGCAACTTGCTGGGTGCTTATCTGGCAGAAATCCTGGCACAGCAGATGGCGGGTTCGACTGTAAAGACTGTGAACGGTTCGTATGAGATCAACGTAACTCTGCCGATAGGTACTGCTCTGACACTGAGCGGTAAGCAGGCTGTAGAAACGACTTCGATTGCTGCCGGTTCGACTACTGTATCGGGTAAGAGCTATGGTAAGGTTAGCGTAACAGCCAACACTTACAACCGTCAGCATAACGGTGGTACGAATTAATGAGGAGTGAAGGATGAGGGGGTGAAAAATGAGGGTTTATGGTTGAGAGATGAGGGGTGAGAGTTGAGGGTTTATGGTTGAGAGATGAGGGATGAGAGTTGAGGGTTTATGGTTGAAAGATGAGGGTTGAGAGTTGAGGGTTTATGGTTGAGGGATGAGGGGTGAGAGTTGAGGATTGAGAGAGCAGATGGCGAAGGCTGAAGAGAGCAACATGTGCTTCGGATTGTCGCAGATTAAAAATATAAAAATCCGTGCCATCCGCGTCTAAAATATCTCTCCCCCACCACCCCAACCATTTTTCATTACCCCCTAAACATTAAACCCTAAACCCTCAACCCTAAACTCTCAACCCTAAACCCTAAACCTCCCTCCCCCCTAAGCCCCCCTATAAAGTAGTGCCCGAAACGGACGGAAGATGTGTTCTGACACATGTCTTCGGCCTGTTTCGGGCACTTTTTGTATCGGTACTACCCTACCCTGTCAGGACTTCTGCCGGTGGAAGAGCCAGCGGAGGATGGACGCAGGTATGGTGTGGGTAAAGGAGTTGACCTCGTCGCTACGTTCGTCGACACGGGCATAGTACTGGGCGGCATCCTTGTCGGACAGAACACCGTCGGTCTGCATCTGACGGATGACCCGGCGTTCGTTGCTGAGCATCATGCGGATGGCTTTCTGCGTAAGGGCATGGTTGTAGGCCTTGGGGAAGTCGGCGGACAGACGGCTGATGACGCGGTTCATGCTCTCGATGTTGTGCTCGATCTCGCGGCGGAGGGTTTGCAGAAGAGCAGCCTGTCCGGACTGGACGACTCCGGAGGAGACGAGTTCGTCGAGCAGTTTCAGGTCTTCGCGCTGCAGGATGATGAAGCCACGGCCAAGGTCGTAGATGACCATGATGCGTTCGCGGAAATAGAAGCCTGCCCAACGGCTGAAGTAGGGTAACTTCTGCACCCGGTAGAGTGCCCGCGTACGGCTACAGAAATTGAAGATGGAGTGGCGCACGTCGAGCGGATAGGAACCGTCGTGGTCGTAGAGTTCGTCGAGTGAGTTCATCAGGCGCCGGAATGCGGTTTGCGAGATGATGCCTTCTTCGTAGATTTCGCGGCTGAATGCTTTTTCGCGGTCGAGCAAGCGCAGGCGGAGTTCGGCCAATACGTCCTGGGTACGGGCTTTTTCGAGACGGGTTGTATCGGGCTGGGGAGCGATGTAGCGGGCGACTTTCTTCCAGTTGGCACCGGCCAGGGGTTCGCGTCCCTGCAGACGGTCGAAATACTTCTCGGAGCTCTCGCGGATGCGTTCCTGCACCAGGCGTTCCATCAGGATGCGGGCGGAAGGAACGTGTGTCAGGCCAAGTTTGCCGAGCAACCAGCGGGTGGTGGTGGCGTTGACGCAGAGGGTCAGCGTAACGATGCCGGCTGTGAAGAACAGTACCTGACTGCGGATGGACTCGGGGATGGCGGGAGTGTAGGACACCATGAGGGCAAGGGTAAGGCCAAGTGCTCCGCGCAGACCGCCCCAGGTAAGGATGAAGGACTCGCGACGGTTAAGGCCATAGCCCAGACGCTTCATCAGCGGGTAAAGCAACATGATCATGACGAAGCGGAACAGGTTGAGCGCAACGTAAAGGAGGAGCAGGATGGCGAAATGGGACCATGAGAAATCGACCTTGACGGCGATGACTACACCTACGATGATGAACACCAGCGTGTTGGCCATATAGGTGAGCAGTTCCCAGAAGGTTTCCATAAACTCGTTGACACGGGGTTTCAGGCGGGGCTTGCCGATGTAGGTCACGGTGAGTCCGAAGGCTACCAGGGCGATGACACCCGAGAGGCCCAGGTAGTACTGCGAAAGGATGAACACCAGGTAGGCGGCCAGAATGATGACACTGTTCTGCACCAGTTCTTCGGAATTGACACGGGTGATGAACCAGATGACCAGACGGGCGGCCATATAGCCCAGCAGGACACCGCCTGCCACAACCTGTATGAACTGCATGACGGGAGACAGCTCGCTTTGTCCGGCTGCGGTGTAGACTCCGAAGAAGAGCATGAAGCAGACGATACCGGTGCCGTCGTTGAGCAGGGATTCGGCATCGACCAGGGTGGAAAAGCGTTTGCTGGTCTTCAGCTCGTGAAGCAGGGCTACCACGGCTACGGGGTCGGTGGCACTGATCAGGGCTCCGAACATGAGGGCAAAGGCCCACGTCCACTGCTCGTAACCGGGCACTACGTAACGGATGCCTACCAGCAGCAGGGCGGTAAGCACCATGCAGATGATCAGTCCGGGAACGGCCAGCAGGGCTGCATTGGCAAGGGTCTTCTTGAAGATGTGAAGATTGAGTTCGTAGGCTGCATCGAAAATGAGTACGGGCAGAAAGATGTAGAGGATAAAGTCGGGGTTGATGTTGGCTACACCGACCAGGGCTTCTTCCAGGCGGGGAATGGCGTGGAACAGACCGTTACGGTCGGCCAGACCGACTAACAGACCGACTGCAAACAGGGCTACCGTGTAGGGAACACGCGAATGGCGCAGCAACGACTTCAGCAAGGCACCGACCAGAAGACCGCCGATGGCAAGCAGCAGGGGCATGAGAAATGAGAATTCTTCCATAATGTGTGTGTTTTTGAATAGAAGTTAGAGAAGTTAAAGAAGTTAGAGAAGCTAAATGAGTTAAAGAAGTTAGAGAAGTTAAAGGAGTTAGAGAAGTTGGAGAAGTTAGAGAAGTTACAGGAGTTAGAGAAGTTAGAGAAGTTAAAGAAGTTAGAGAAGCTAAATGAGTTAAAGAAGTTAGAGAAGTTAAAGGAGTTAGAGAAGTTGGAGAAGTTAGAGAAGTTACAGGAGTTAGAGAAGTTAGAGAAGTTAGAGAAGTTAGAGCCAATACATAGACTACCCTAAACCCTAAACACTAAACACTAAACGTTCAACGCTCAACCTTAAACTTTTCAACTCTCCATTCTCAATTATCCATTCTCCATTATCCATTAATCATTAACCATTAACCATTAATCATTAACCATTAACCATTAACAATTCACCGCCTCCGCCAACTGATCGAGTGCCTGCTTCAATGCTGCACGGGGACAGCCTACGTTGAGACGCATGAAGCCACGGCCGGGTTCGCCAAAGGTGGTGCCGGTGTTGAGTGCCAGGCGTGCCTTGTCGGCAAAGAGGCGTTCCAGTGCTTCTTGCTCCAGGCCCAACTGACGGCAGTCGAGGAAGACGAGGAAGGAGGCTTGCGGACGTATCATGCCGATGGCAGGGATGTGCTGGCGCAGATAGGATTCGGTAAAGTCGATGTTGCCCTGAATGTAGGCTAGCAACTGGTTGAGCCACTCCTCGCCATGCTCGAAGGCTGCCTTACAGCCGATATAGGCAAAAAGATGGCCTTCGCAGAATTCTCCGGCTTCCATGAACTGCTGGAAACGGGCGCGCAGGGTGTCGTCGGGCACAATGGCAAAGGAACTTTGAACGCCCGGCATGTTGAACGTCTTGCTGGGTGCCATGAAGGTGACGGAATTGGAAGCGGCTGCCGGACTGACCGTAGCAAAGGGATGATGCTTGTAAGGCGGCAGGGTAAGATCGGCATGGATCTCGTCGGAAATGACAAGGGTACCGCTTTCCTGACAAAGTTCGGCTATGCGACGCAATTCGTCTACGGTCCAGACACGTCCGCCGGGGTTGTGAGGATTGCACAGGACGAGGGCTTTGCAGCCTTGCAGGTCGTGACGAAGGCGGTCGAAGTCGATGTGGTAGTGTCCGTCGCGCAGGTCGAGAGGAGAACGGACTGCTTCACGCTTGAGGCGTTCGGTCACGAGGAAGAAGGGGTGGTAGACAGGGGTCATCACCAGGACACGGTCGCCGGGGTTGGTGAAGCAGAGCAAGGCAAAAGCCTGTCCGCGCACAATGCCGGGAACAAAGGTCAGCCAGTCGGGGCGTACTTCCCACTGATGGCGTTTCTGTAGCCAGTGGCAGATGGTGGTGTCCCAACCTTCACAGGGCATGGCATAGCCCAGTACCTCGTGTTCGAGACGTTGACGCAAGGCATCCATTACAAAAGGAGGCGTACGGAAATCCATGTCGGCCACCCACATGGCGGTCAGATCGTCACGTCCAAATGCATTCTTCATGCCGTCCCACTTCACTGAACCGGTGTGACGGCGGTCTATCAATTCATCGAAATTGTAAGTCATATATTTATAGGTTTGATCATTCGTTTTAAGTTTCGCAAGTTTATTAACGTATTAGTTGACAAGGCTTCAGTCAACAAGTATACAAGGCCGGGAATGCCTTGTTTGGAACACAGATTCCACTGATTATCAACAACTAAACATATAAATCTGCGTTATCCGTGTCTATTCCCTAAACCCTCCACACTGAACCCTCAACTCTATCAAATTGGGAACCAGATAAACACGGCCACATCCCACACGGCATGGGAGACAATGATGGCTCCCAAACGCTGGGGGAACAGGCGGTAAAGGCCGCCCCACACAATGCCGGCTACCAGAGCTGCCATCAGCAGCATGAAGTTGCACGAACCGGCATGGACCAGTGCATAGAACGCCGTGGCGACCAGGAAACCGGTATTAGGATTCCAACGGCTGGAAAGCGTACGCTGCACATAGGCACGCCAGAAGATTTCTTCGGCGGGACCTATCAGGAAAAGCATGAGGGCAGATAGCAGCCAGGGAGACTCGCCTTCCTTCATGCCATAGATCAGGTTGACCTGCGGACGGGCAAAGTCGAAAAGCCAGGAGGAGACTTTATCGCCTGTCCAGAACACGCACCACAGGACAACGGCTATGAGGATGCCCAGCAATACTTCGCTTGCGCTCCACCTGACTCCATGCCACCAACCGGGATTGAAGCATGTGGAGAGAACGGAGAGTGTGAGGGCAGAAGCGGTCATCATCCACCAGAAATTGACGTAAGGAGCCGTGAGGGGGGAGAACATCACCGTCCACAGCACGGCTGCCAGTATGAGGGTAAATATCAGTTTTTTCACGAGAACAGACGGGCTAAAACAAACGACAGGGTGAAAAGCAGACTGAACATGAGCTGGAGCTTGGCAGTCAGTTCGTCGAGGCGGGAAATGCCTTCCATGCCCAGAACGGGATAACGGGACATCATACGGACATTGCCCAAAGCGGGAACCAGGGCAATCCATACCAGCATGGTCCACCAGGGGAACAGGCCACCAGCAGCACAACCGGCTATCCAGCCGAAGGGGAAAAGCACTTCGGCACAGTAAAGGTACATGGAGGCACGGCCACCCAGAGTCATGGCAAGGGTGGAGATATCGGCACGTACGTCGGTCTCGATGTCACGCGTGTTATTGGCGTGCAGGATGGCTACCGTAATGAGTCCTACGGGAACACCTGCCCACATGGTATTCCAGTCTGTCACGCCGGTGGCTACGTAAGCCGTACCCAGCATGGGCAGCAGGGCATAGGCTATGAAGATGACGACATCGCCCAGAGCGCGGTACTTCAGTGTGGGATAGAGCAAGGTGCAGGCCGCACCACCGATGCCGATATAAAGCAAAGGAAGTCCTGTACGGAGAAGCAGACCGATGCCGGCAATCAGAGCCACTGCCAGCAGCGAAAGGGAAAGGCGGTAGATCTCCTGCGGACGGAAAAGACCTCCGGTCAGGGTACGTACACCGTGGGTATCTTCCCGGTCGACCCGATGCTTGTAGTCGAAATAATCGCTCCACGTATTGCCTGCGGCATGAAATACGATGATGTTGAGCAACGCCCATACACCATTGATCCAGTTCACCTCATAGCCCGCCCAATAGAGGTAGGCCAACGTCACCGCCACAGGCATGGCCGAGGCAGGAAACGACCAGGGGCGCACAGCCACCAGCCAGTCTTTCAAGGAATGTTTGTTCATAAAAGAATATTTTTTGGTTAGATTGTGGCAAATGTACGAAATATATTTGCCTCTCCACTCACCTTTTTTTTATATTTTTGCACCCCGATAAAAGAATGAATGTATGACGAAAGCCCTGTTTTTCGATATTGACGGAACGCTGGTCAGCTTCCAAACTCATGAAATACCTGTATCGGCCGTAGAGGCACTGGCAGCCGCCAAGGCTGAAGGTCACCGCATCTTTATTGCTACCGGACGGCCACGCATCATCATCAGTAACTTAGGTGCCTTGCAGGAACGAGGACTGATAGACGGATACATCACCATGAACGGCGCTTACTGTTTTGTGGGCGACGAAGTGATCTACAAGAGTCCCATACCTGTAACAGACGTTCGCACACTGACGGACTACTGCGCAAAGCGGGACATTCCCTGCATCGTGGTGGGTGAGAACGACATCTGTGCCTGCCAACCCGACGAACGGGTGCAGGAAGTGTTCTACGAGCATCTGAAAGTGACAGTGCCCATCCCGACACGCCAACTGCCTGATGCTGTAGAGGGAAAAGAGATTTACCAGTTGACTCCTTTTCTGGTGGAAAGCCAGGAACGGGAAGTCAGCCCGTATACGCCTAACTGCGAAATGGGACGCTGGCATCCGGCCTTTGTGGATGTGACGGCAAAGGGAAATACGAAGCAGAAAGGTATTGATGAGATTATCCGCCACTTCGGCATCCGGCTGGAAGATACCATTGCTTTCGGCGACGGTGGTAATGACATCTCCATGCTGCGCCATGCCGGCATCGGTATAGCCATGGGCAATGCTGCCGACCACGTGAAAGCTGCTGCCGACTACGTGACCGATACGGTGGACAACGACGGAATAGCCAAAGCGATTGAACAATGGGTAATGAAAAATGGTAAATGATGAATTTTACCCTCATTCAACGTTATTCATTATTAATTTTTAATTGTTAATTTTTAATTATCCGTTTATCCCGCATTGACCTTCGTTCCCGACACCAGCAACCGTGAGTTTCAGGATGCACTGAACCTCGTGAAGTATACCCGCCAGTCGCTTTTCCTGACGGGGAAGGCCGGTACGGGCAAATCGACCTTCCTGCGCTACATCTGCGACAATGTACGCAAGAAACATGTGGTGTTGGCTCCTACAGGGATAGCAGCCATCAATGCCGGAGGCAGCACGCTGCACAGCTTCTTCAAGCTGCCTTTTCATCCGCTGTTGCCCGATGATCCGAACCTGAGTCTGCAGAAAGGCCGTATTCACGAATTTTTCAAGTATACCAAGCCTCATCGCAAACTGCTTCAGGAGCTGGAACTGGTCATTATTGATGAGATTTCGATGGTGAGGGCTGACATCATTGATGCGGTGGACCGGATACTGCGGGTTTACAGTCACAACTTGCGCGAACCCTTCGGCGGTAAACAGGTGTTGCTGGTGGGCGACGTCTTTCAGCTGGAGCCAGTCGTCAAGGGGGATGAGCGGGAAATACTGAACCGTTTCTACCCTACTCCTTATTTCTTTTCTGCACGGGTATTCGGCCAGATAGAACTGGTGTCCATCGAACTGCAAAAGGTATACAGGCAGAATGACCCGAAGTTTATCGGGGTACTGGACCACATACGAAGCAATACGGCCGGAGCTGCTGACCTGCAACTGCTGAACACCCGATACGGTACGCCGATTGTCCAGTCGGAAGCCGACATGTACATTACCCTGGCCACACGCCGCGACAACGTGGACTACATCAACGACCGTAAGCTGGCCGAACTGCCCGGTGAACCTATGACCTTCTATGGAGAGATAACAGGCGAATTTCCTGAAAGCAGTCTACCTACTCCGAAGGAACTGGTACTGAAGCCCGGAGCACAGGTCATCTTCATCAAAAACGACTACGACCGCCGCTGGGTGAACGGAACAATCGGTGTGGTGAGCGGCTTTGATCCGCTGGAAGGTACGCTGTACGTCGTAACGGACAACGGTACGGAATGCGACGTCAAGCAGGAGGTGTGGCGCAACATCCGCTATCACTACAACGAGGAGAAGAAAGAGATAGAAGAAGAGGAGCTGGGCACTTTCCGCCAGTTTCCCGTCAGACTGGCATGGGCCATTACGGTACACAAAAGCCAGGGACTGACGTTCAGCCGTGTAGTCATCGACTTTACCGGTGGGGTGTTTGCCGGCGGACAGACGTATGTGGCACTGAGCCGATGCACTTCGCTCGAAGGTATCCAACTGAAGAAGCCTATCAGCCGTGCCGACATCTTTGTACGTCCCGAAATCGTACAGTTTGCCGAACGTTTCAACAACCGCCAGGCCATTGACCGCGCCCTGAAGCAGGCACAGGCCGATGTGCAATATGCTGCTGCGGCCAAGGCTTTCGACAAAGGAGACTTTGAAACCTTTCTGAACGAATTCTTCAAGGCTATCCATTCGCGTTATGACATCGAGCGTCCGGTTTCGCAACGCCTCATCCGCCGCAAGCTGAACATCATCAACACGCTGCGTGAGGAAAACCGTGCACTGAAGGCTGCTGCCCTGGAGAAAGAAAAGGCCTTGGTGAAATATGCCCGGGAATACATCACCATGGGGGACGAATGCCTGAAACATGGTATGCAGGAAGCTGCCATGCGTAACTATGAAAAGGCGGTTACCCTCTGCCCCAAGTTCAAGGAAGCCTGGAAGAAAATAAAGAAGCTGGATAAGGAGATGAGAAACAATAAAGGAGAAAAGGAGAATTAACCGATAGGTTGTCTCGGCACTCATCTTTCATCACCTTTTGATAAGATAGGAGGTGGCTCAGCAAAAAAAATTAAGCAAGCTTATTTTTTTGCATTCGACTTTCACTATCTTTGGATAAGATAGGATACGGTTCGGCAATCCCCAAAATAAGCAAGCTTGTTTTTGTATTGCGCTCACCTTTCACTATCTTTGCCCAAAGACTTAAAAAACATCTGTTTATGCTTCTGAAGCTTTATAACAAGAACAACAATCCTGCCGATCTGCAACGCGTTGTCGACCTGCTGAACGACGGGGGACTCCTGATCTATCCGACCGACACCATGTATGCCATCGGCTGTCACGGACTGAAAGAACGTGCCATCGAACGCATCTGCCGCCTGAAGGACATTGATCCGAAAAAGAACAACCTCTCCATCATCTGTTACGACCTGAGCAGCATCAGTGAATATGCCAAGGTGGATAATGCGACTTTCAAACTGATGAAACGTAATCTGCCGGGGCCGTTCACTTTCATCCTGAACGGGACGACACGTCTGCCCAAGATCTTCCGTAACCGGAAAGAAGTGGGTATCCGTATGCCTAACAATCCTATCATTCAGGAAATAGCCCGTCTGCTTGATGCACCCATCATGACTGCTACCCTGCCGTATGACGAGGATGAAGACATAGAATATGCTACCGATCCAGAACTGATCGATGAAAAATGGGGAGATATCGTCGATCTGGTGATTGACGGTGGTATCGGAGGAACCGAAGGTTCGACCGTAGTAGATTGTACGCAGGGAGAAGCCGAGATTGTCCGCCAGGGAGCGGGATGGCTGGAAGAGGGATAAAAAAATGAAGAACCGACTTTAATGAAGAATGAAGAATGTCGGCTTCGCCTCCGAATGAAGAATTTTATCCCGCAGGAAATTCTTCATTCTTCATTCCTCATTCTTCATTAAATATTTTACTTCAGCAGTGACTCGGGATCGAGATGATCGGCTTCGATATCCTTGAAGTAACGGTATGTACCAACTTTCAGTTCGTCGGTAGCGGCATCGTCGCAGATAATGATACCCTTTTCGTGCATTTGCAGCGCACTGATGGTCCACATCTGCATGACAGGACCTTCAACGGCATGATACAGGGCACGGGCCTTGTTGTGACCGTTGACGATAATCATTACTTCGCGGGCACTGAGCACGGTGCCGACACCTACAGTAAGAGCCGTCTTGGGCACTTTGTTCACATCATTGTCGAAGAAACGGGAGTTAGCAATGATGGTGTCGGTAGTCAGTGTCTTCTGGCGTGTACGCGATGACAATGACGAACCCGGCTCGTTGAAAGCAATGTGTCCGTCGGGACCAATACCGCCCATAAAGAGGTCGATTCCTCCGTACGACTTAATCTTCTCTTCGTAACGGGCACACTCGGCGTCGAGGTCGGCAGCATTGCCATTCAGTATATTGGTATTTTCAGGTTTAATGTCAATGTGGCTGAAGAAATTGTTCCACATAAAAGAGTAATAGCTTTCGGGATGCTCTTTCGGCAGGCCTACATACTCGTCCATGTTGAACGTAACAACATTCTGGAAAGAAACCAGTCCTTTCTTGTTCAAGTCAATCAGTTCCCGGTACATGCCCAGCGGTGACGAACCTGTAGGACAACCCAAAACAAAAGGTTTTTCCGGTGTGGGATTGGCAGCTTTGATTTTAGCGGCTACATAGTGAGCAGCCCACTTCGATACGGATTGATAATCCGGCTGAATGATTAGTCTCATGTCTGATTAATTTATAAGGTTAGTAATGATATCAAAAATTAATGGTTAATGATTAATGACTAATGGTTAATGAATGATGGTGGATAAAGAGGTGCACTAAATTAAAGGGCCACTCTCATTGATCGTTTACCATTGATCATTAACCATTACCGATTATTTTCTGTCCTTCTTCAGGCGATCGGCCATGGCACGCGCCAGGTTCTCGCACTGTTCGTAAGTAATGTCTTTCATGGCCTGCTTCATCTCAACAGGGTCACCTACTATCTCCAGCTTGCTCTTCTCGGCAAATTCGGCCATACGTTTTACGGCAGCACCGGCCCAGGTAAACGAACCGAAATAGCCGAAATAACGGCCTTTCACCTCACGCAGCAATATTTTGGAAAGCAACGAATCGACTTCGGGATATATCTGGTTGCTGTACGTAGGACTGCCGACAATGAGACCACGGTATTTGAATATATCCATCAGGATGTACGAAGGATTGCTCTTGCTGACGTTGTGCATCACAATGTTCTTGATGCCCTGTGCGGACAGTTCGGCTGCAATGGCTTCGGCCATCTGTTCTGTATTTCCGTACATGCTACCATAAGCGATGACAACACCTTCTTCAGCTTCGTAACGGCTGAGACGGTCGTAAACGCCTACCACACGGGCAATGTTTTCTGTCCATACCGGTCCGTGAGTGGAACAGATAGTGGTGATGGGCAGATGACCAAGCTTGGCCAGTGCTTTCTGCACAGGATTGCCGTACTTACCCACAATGTTGGAATAATAGCGTACCATCTCGTCCCAATAGCGGTCCAGATTGATGCGTGTGTCCAGGAAACCGCCATCCAGCGTTCCGAAACAGCCGAAAGCATCGCCGGCAAACAGAATACCGTCAGTCTCGTCGAACGTCATCATCGTTTCGGGCCAGTGCACCATTGGTGTCAGATAGAAACGCAATTTGTGATGTCCCAGGTCGAGGTATGACTCATCTTTCACCTCGTAACGGTCGCCCGTCACGCCGTAATAGCCTTCAATCATGCCGAACGTCTGCTTGTTGCCCACAATCACAATGTCGGGATAATGTTGCTTGATCAGGCGGATCGAACCGGAATGGTCAGGCTCCATGTGATTGATGATGAGGTATTGAATAGGACGGTCGCCTATGATACAACGGATCTTGCGCAGATAAGTCTCGAAGAAACAGGCATCTACCGTATCGACCAGTGCCACGATATCATCGTCTATCAGATAAGAGTTATAAGAAACGCCGTAAGGCAGCGGCCACATACCTTCGAAAAGATGTTTGTTGCGGTCGTTCACTCCTACGTAATGAACTTTTCCTTTAATCAATGTTTTCTGATTCATAACATTATATAATTAGATGAATTCTACCTTCAAAATGCCACAAAAATACAAAAATTTTCTCATATATCATATTTCTTTCCCTGATAAGCCCCCAGCTGACGCATTCTTTTTTGCAGGCGGTGGTTGAACTCGTAGTTCTTCAGCCCCCAATCGGGGGCTACCAGCAGTTCCTTGGGCGACTGTGAAACAAAACGCTCCAGTACCAGGTCGGGACGCAAATGTTCTACATAATCGACAACCAGCTCCACATACTCGTCTACATCAAACAGATGAAAGTCTTCGGGTGTGTGTTCGTATTCAGCTGCCATACGGGTACCGCGTATCAACTGCAACTGATGCATCTTCAGTGTAGTGAGAGGCAAAGATGACACGGCTGCCGCCTGGGCTACAATGTCGGCATGCGTCTCGCCTGGCAAACCGAGAATGACGTGCCCTCCGGTCAGGATGCCACAGGCAGCCGTACGCTCCACCGTATTGCAAGTCACCTCGAACGTATGTCCGCGGTTGATGCGACGCAAAGTGACATCGGACGTCGACTCGATGCCATATTCAACAATCAGGAACACCTGACGGTTCAATTCTTCCAGATAATGCAACAGAGAATCGGGCATGCAGTCGGGACGGGTACCGATCACCAGCCCTACTACATCATCCACCGACAAGGCTTCCTCGTACTTACACTTCAGTGAGTCCAGTTCGCCATACGTGTTGGTATATGCCTGAAAATAAGCCAGGTATTTCATTTCGGGATATTTATGCGCAAAAAACACCTTCCCTTCTTCCAATTGCCGGGTAACACTTTTCTCTGTCCGGCAATACTCAGGATTGAACGTCTGGTTGTTGCAGTAAGTGCAACCGCCATAGCCAACCGTTCCGTCACGGTTGGGACAAGTGAAGCCGGCATTCAGCGAAATTTTCTGTACCTTATAGGGAAAATAACGCTTCAGAAACGTGGGAAAATCATTATAAAGGACTGGCATATTCTCTGTATTATTCATTATCTGCGGACAAATGTAAGAAATACCCTGCAAACAGGCAACCTTCAGCATGCGGTGTTGTTATTCATCGCATGCAAGCTTACTATAAAATGATTGTATTTATCAGAGGGAATCAGTATATTTGCAAAAAACTAAAAAACGTATCGTATGGCACAAAGCAAGTATATCCGTTTTGACTGGGCTATGAAACGCCTGTTACGCAATAAAGTGAACTTCGGCGTACTCGAAGGTTTACTCACCACTCTTTTGGGAGAACGCATCACCATACAAAAGCTGCTAGAAAGCGAAAGTAATCAGGCTGACGAATACGATAAATATAACAGAGTTGACATCCTCGCCGAAAACTCTAAAGGAGAAATTATACTGATAGAAGTACAAAACAACAATGAATATGCTTACTTCCAACGTATGTTATTCGGCACCTCCAAACTCGTAACAGAATATATCAACCGAGGAGACGGATATGACAAAGTGCGCAAAGTATACAGTGTAAACATTGTATATTTCACATTAGGCCACGGAACAGATATAGTATATCACGGAAAAACTGAATTCAGAGGGATACATAATGGTGAATTACTGGAACTAAGTCCGTTTCAGAAACAGACTTTCAAAGTGAACGAAGTCAGTCAGCTGTATCCAGAATACTATATTTTAAAAGTTAATGACTTCAACCGTGTAGCCAAAACGCCATTAGAAGAATGGATTTACTATCTGAATACAGGAGATGTGCCTGAAGGTGCCTCTGCACCCGGATTGGAAGAAGTCAAAGAAAGATTGAAACTGGATCGTATGACCAAAACAGAACTGGATGCTTATTATCGCCATCTGGACAACATTGTCATTTTACGAGATAATATTTTTACAGAAAGAGAAGAGGGAAGAGCTGAGGGAAGAGCTGAGGGAAGAGCTGAAGGAAGGGCTGAAGGAAGGGCTGAAGGAAGGGCTGAAGGACGAGCTGAAGGAAGGGTTGAAGGTGAAAGAATAAAACAACTGGAAATAGCACGTAACCTGAAAAAACTAGGATTAAACACAGAAGCTATTTGTCAAGCCACAGGTTTATCTCCCCAGGAAGTAGAAGGTTTGTAGTTACAAATCTGATACAGACTCAAATAAAGGAAGCCAATATCATCATTGATAGAATTTACGTATTCCATCCCATAAATATTCAACAGGAGATAACACTTCAAAAGAGCATCTTTGCCAAAAAGGAGCTTTGCGGCTTGCTTTTCGGCCAAGAATGTGTACCTTTGCCCTTGTCAACCCTAAAGGAAAAACTATCATGAGACAAATAAGTATCGTATTTCTCCTCTGCCTGCTCACACTGACAGGCTTTGCCCAAAACGGCCAAACAAATATCGAACTAAAAGATATCGTGTCCGGACAATATCGCGCCGAAAATATTTATGGCGTTATCCCCATCCCGGGTGATGGCGAACACTATTCGCAGATGAATGCTGATCGGACACAAATCATCAAATACTCCTTTAAAACCGGCAAACAGGTAGAAGTACTGTTTGACGCAACAACTGCACGTGAGTGTCCGTTCAAGACATTCGACAGTTACAGCTTCTCGCCAGACGGAAGTATGCTGCTCATTGCTACAGAAACGACTCCCATATATCGCCGTTCGTACACAGCCGTACACTATCTGTACAGTCTGAAACGTAACATCGACGGTAAAATCAACAACGTTGTAGAACGCCTTTCGGACGGAGGACCGCAACAGGTACCCGTATTCTCGCCGGACGGAAGTATGGTAGCCTTTGTACGCGACAACAACATCTTCCTCGTGAAACGTTACTTCGGCAACAGCGAAAGCCAGGTGACAAAGGACGGCAAACGCAACGAAATACTGAACGGTATCCCCGACTGGGTTTATGAAGAGGAGTTTGCCTTCAACTGTGCATTGGAATTCAGTGCCGACAGCAAAATGTTGGCTTTTATCCGCTTCGATGAAAGCCAGGTACCCTCCTACTCTTTCCCCCTCTTTGCCGGACAGGCTCCGCACATCAGTGCTTTCGAAAAATATCCGGGTGAATACACCTACAAATATCCCAAGACAGGCGAAGCTAACTCGAAAGTAAGCGTACACACTTTCGACATCAAGACGAAAGTAACCCGTAAGATGCAGGTTCCATTGGACGAAGATGGATACATTCCCCGCATCCGCTTCACACAAGACCCGAACAAACTGGCCATCATGACACTGAACCGTCACCAGAACCGTCTTGACCTGTACTTCGGCGATCCGCGCAGTACGGTCTGTAAACTGGCTTTGCGTGACGAAAGTGATACCTATATCAACGAAAGCGTATTCGACAATATTGTTTTCTACCCCGAACACTTCAGCTTTGTCAGCGAACGCAGCGGTTTCAACCACCTCTATTGGTACAGTATGGGAGGTAATCTGGTAAAACAGGTGACCGACGGACAATATGAAGTAAAAGAATTCTTAGGTTATGCACCCGAAGAGGGAGCCTTCTATTTCACAAGCAATGAAGAAAGTCCGATGCGTACAGCAGTCTACAAAATAGACCGTAAGGGCAAGAAAATCAAGCTGTCTACTAAAGAAGGAACCAATAGTGCACAATTCAGTACGGACATGAAATACTTCATGAACCGCTATTCGAATGCCAATACTCCTACCGTAATCACTTTGAACGACAATACAGGAAAAGTACTGACCACCCTGGTAGACAATGCTTCGCTGAAGAAGAAACTGGCAGCCTGCCAGATGCCACAAAAGGAGTTCTTCACTTTCCAGACTTCGGAAGGAGTGAAACTGAATGGCTGGATGCTGAAACCCGCCAATTTCTCAGCTTCCACAAAGTATCCTGTCATTCAATACCAATACAGCGGCCCTGGATCGCAAGAGGTGAAGGATGCCTTCAACATCAGTTGGGAGAATTATATGGCTTCGCAAGGATACATCGTAGTTTGTGTAGACGGACGTGGCACAGGTGGACGCGGTGCTGAATTTGCCAAATGTACTTACCTGAACTTAGGTGTAAAGGAAGCTCGCGACCAAGTGGAAACAGCCCTCTATCTGGGTACGCTGCCGTATGTAGACAAGAATCGTATCGGCATCTGGGGATGGAGCTTCGGAGGCTACATGACACTGATGAGCATGAGCGAAGGCAGACCGGTGTTCAAAGCGGGTGTAGCAGTAGCAGCCGTCACCGACTGGAACTATTATGATACCATCTACGGCGAACGTTTCATGCGTACTCCCAAAGAAAACGGAGAAGGTTACAAAGCCTCTTCGGCCATTACACGTGCCGACAAACTGAGCGGAAACCTGTTGCTGGTACATGGTATGGCCGATGACAACGTACACTACCAGAACTGTGCTGAATATGCCGAACAGCTGGTTCAGCTGGGCAAGCAGTTTGACATGCAAATCTACACCAACCGGAACCACAGTATTTTCGGCGGTAATACACGTCTGCACCTGTACACCAAACTGACTAATTTCTTCAAAAATAACCTTTAAGATTAATGGAGAATGAATCATTCTCCATTATCTATCATCAATCTTAATCATCGAAATGGAAAGAGTACGCAAGCCCGAATGGCTGAAAATAAATATCGGTGCCAACGAACGCTACACCGAAACCAAACGTATTGTAGAATCCCACTGCCTGCACACCATCTGCAGTAGCGGCCGTTGTCCCAATATGGGCGAATGCTGGGGAAAAGGGACTGCCACTTTTATGATAGGCGGCGACATCTGTACCCGAAGCTGTAAATTCTGCAATACGCTGACCGGGAAGCCTCTGCCCCTTGACCCAGGTGAGCCGGCACACGTAGCCGAATCTGTTTCGCTGATGAAACTGTCGCACGCAGTTGTCACCTCGGTAGACCGTGATGACCTGCCCGACCTTGGAGCTGCTCATTGGGCAAAAACCATTCGGGAAATCAGGCGACAGAATCCGGAGACAACCATTGAGGTGCTGATTCCTGACTTTCAGGGACGAAGAGAGCTGGTAGAACAGGTCATAGAAGCCCAGCCCGATATCATCTCACACAACATGGAAACGGTACGGCGTATCAGTCCACTGGTACGCAGTGCAGCACGTTATGACACGAGCTTGGAGGTATTGCATCAGATAGCCGAAAGCGGCATCACTACCAAATCGGGTATCATGGTCGGTTTGGGAGAGACACCGCAAGAAGTAGAAGAACTGATGGACGACCTACGCCGCATCGGATGCCATATCCTTACCATCGGCCAATACCTGCAACCCAGCCATAAACATTATCCGGTGGCCGAATACGTCACACCGGCGCAATTTGCCGCATACAAAAAGACAGGACTGGATAAAGGATTTACGCAGGTAGAAAGCGCTCCGCTGGTACGTTCGTCTTATCATGCCGAAAAACAGATATTGGCTATGAAGAAACGATGAAAGTACCACGAAACCACTTTCCACCCTCAATCTTATTCTTCAACAACCAATACCCGGCTATTGGGTAAATCCGGGATATAAATTTTTTCCCCATCGACAGTAATATCGGCTGGTCCTATCAATGGATTGGCAAGCTTCAGCTGGACGGGTACTATCTGGCGTGTCCGGAGGTCAATCTTACTCAGCTGTGCAGGTGTCCAATTGGTTATATAGATTGATTTTTTGTCGGAAGAGAAAGCTATCCCATCGTACTGTCCCGGGGTCTGAACAAATTTTTCTGGTTGAGGAGTATCTAAATTATCTATACGATAAATGATATGTTTGTCCTGCGTCTTGCCGTCTGCTGGATACGACGCTACATACATCACTCCGCTGTCTACCAGCAAACCGTTAGGACCAGGAATAGACGTCCATTCTACCGGAGCACCCGGATTGGCAGGATCGCTGATATCTATCCGGTAAATCTTGTCTGTATTGGTTACAGAAACGTACAGCATATTGCCCGAAGCAGCCAGGTCGTTGACAAACAAATCTCCCTCGGGAAGACGGATAATCCGAGGATGTTCACCGGGAACAGACAAATGGTAAACTACAATCTTATTGACATCGCAGACAAAAAGATAACCGTCTCTCTCGAACATGCCTTTCGGTGCGGATAGGTTTCCATCAGCAGGAACAATTATTTCAGTCTTTCCATCCTTGTGCCAGACAATATATCCCTTTCCTTCCGAATTAAGCGGATTCAATTCTGACGTGCCAAAATTGGCGATCAAAATACCACCGTTATAGGGATACGTACTTTCACAAAACCGTATGCCATCCTGCACTATCGCAACTGGTTCGATTTCCTGAGATACATTTTCGCGTGAGGCCTGCGCCTGTAAATTCACCGACAGCCCTATCAGAGCCATCCATAAAAATCCTTTTCTCATATAAAATTCATTTTTTAAATTGGTAATAAACAATCTGTTTCTCAAACGATTAATCATATACTGAATCATTAATTGCGAACTACTTGTACGCGAAATCGCGAATACCATACGTGTGCAACCGGAATAAGGGCAACGACCAATGCTATGACGATCAGCACCAGCAACAATTCGACAAACAGGTTCCATCCATATCGGGTAAATACGATACCCGTCAGCGAACCAATCAGACTGGAACCTGCATAATAGAACAGCCAGTAAATGCTGGTAGCAGTGCTTTTGGCAAAAGCAGCATGAGCCGATACTATACGGCTAGCCATCGTATGAGTACCGAAAAAAGCAAACGTAAACAGTCCTAATCCCAGGATCAGCACGCCCAGGTGCATCACCAACAGCAGTACAAGCCCTACACACATCAGCAAGAGTGCCCATTGCAACAACATCCCCGGATTGTACCTGTCGGACAAACGGCCGGTAACGAGTGAACCGGCTACCCCTGCCGTATACATCATAAATATCATGGCCACCACCTCGTGCGAAAGCCCGAATGCAGGTGAAACAAGCAAAACCGACAAATAATTGTACACACTGACAAAGGTACCCATTGACAATGCAGCAACTAAATACATGCAGATGAGTTGCGGATGAAGCAGCAAAGACTTCATTTGCCTGATTTTCTCTTTAAAGGATACAGGAACTACTGTCGAATGACCGGATGCAGGAATCTTGCGGATAAAGAAATACCCTAATACCAAACTTACTCCTCCAATCACAGCCACTGCATACTGCCACCCAACCCATCCGGACAGAAGAGTTCCTGCCACACGCCCAGACATGCCCCCAATGGTATTACCACTTAAATATAGGCTGATTGCCAGTCCTATCATCGGTTTGTCCACCTCGTCCGTCAGATAGGCCAAAGCCACAGCCGACACAGCAGACAAAGCCATGCCTTTCAGAAAACCGACAACAAGCAGCAAGGGGAATACGGTAATAAAGGCAGATGCCAAAGTCAGAACGGCAGAAACCAGTAATCCGATTCCCATCAGCCGCTCACGTACAAAGTCATCCGCCTTAAAAGCAAACAAAAACAGACCAACAGCCATCCCTAACGTAGAAGCTGACACCGCAAGACTGCTGTTGGCAAGATCGGTATGGAAAAACACACACAACTCGGAGAGCATCGGCTGAAAAAGATACAACTGTGCAAAGACAGACAAGCCGGACAGGAACATACAGTTTCGTATGGTCCGGAATCTCTTACGGCTATCCGTAGCTATAGGTGTGCGAAGCATGGCTTTCATATTATGTCCTCCTCTTTTCAAGTTTTGATGCAGCAAAAGTAAACCATAAAACAAAAAAGGAATATATCTGAAAAACTCATATTTTCGATAGAATCTATCGGTAATAACGATAAGCCTATACAACAACACGCACCCAAAACAATAGAGGAAAGATACTCACCAGCATCCATATATTACAATATCCTAAAAAGAACAAGTATCTTCTTATGAAAAATTACTTTGATGCAGTCTAAACAGAGAAAAAGAAAAAACAATTGTCCCTTTGCTTGTGTTATACGTAAAAAGCAGAATCATACGAGTTATGGGTCAACAAAGAGTCTTATCATCCAAGTTCAACATGTCCGTAGGATTTCTTCCAGCCGTTATAGCCATATTGCTCAGCGGCTTCGCCTCACAGGACATATCGGTATACGCCGGTGCTGCAATGGGAATAGCTGCCAGTCTGCACAGCTATTTCCGGAAGGGAGCGTATATTCCTCAAATCATATTATATGCTACCACAACCATGCTGACACTGTTGGCCGTTATCGGTATTTTTACTGCCGACTATTGTTCCGACCTTTTATTCCCACTCATGATCGAAGGATGCTGCCTGCTAGTTCCTTTCCTCATATTTCTGAACCGCAAACGTTTCCTGAGGCGTTATCAATGCAAGTCGTCAGAATGTTGCAAACAGTTTTATGCGCAAGGAGCCGAAGCCGCCATCGTATCCTCCAGAGTCATTCTGCTTTTCGGTTTTCTGCATTTTCTTGGTCTGTTTGCCGCTTATCTGCTAAACAGTCCGGCCCACAGTGCCACAGGGTTCTTCCTGCTACACATCACTCCTCCGGCCGTGTTCATAGCCGGTATGCTGTTCAACCAGTTCGGCATCCTCTATTTCAACAGAATGATGCAGCATACTATTTTCCTCCCCATTGTCAACATACGGGGCGATGTAACCGGAAAAATACAGGCAGCCGATGTAGTCAACCGCCGGCGCGACTTCATTGTCCCCGTAGTGCGTATAGCCGTAGCGTCGCACGGGATGCTGTTCCTCCGTCCGCGTCCGCAATGCAGCAACTACGATGCCAACAAGACTGACCTGCTGATGGAAGACTACCTGATATACGGCGAGACACTGGAACAGTGTGTGCAACGCATTCTTAAGAAGAACGTTCCGGAATCCTGGAAGAAACACCTTTGCTTCAACCTGAAGTATCACTATGAAAACCATCAGACCAACCGTCTGGTCTACCTCTTCCTGCTCGATGTAGAAGACGACTCGGCCTTGTGCGACAGCAATTTCAGGGGAGCCAAGCTATGGACACTGTCCCAAATAGAGCAGAATCTGGGAATGAACTACTTCAGCGAGTGCTTCGAATACGAATACGAGCACCTGAAAGGCATTATTTATACAAGAGAAAAATACAAGGAATCTTAGACAGATCGGGCACCTTGCCGCGCCATTCGTTCACGGTACGTGTACGGATGTACTCGCCTTCGCAGGTAATGTTGGCTGCGATGCAGAGCTTCGTCTGCGGACGGCAATTGTGCAGAATATCCTCGACCATCTTATTGTTCCGGTAAGGGGTCTCGATGAACAACTGTGTCTGGTGTTCGGCATATACCCGCTGCTCCAAAGCTTTCAGCTTTTTGGCCCGTTCGGCAGGTTCGATGGGCAGATAGCCGTTGAAAGCAAAACTCTGACCGTTGAATCCGGAGCCCATGACAGACAGAATGATGGAAGAAGGCCCTACCAGCGGAACCACCTTCAGCCCCTTGCGCTGGGCAATGGCTACCACGTCGGCTCCCGGATCGGCCACAGCCGGACAACCGGCTTCGGAAATGACTCCCATGGACTGCCCTTCGGCAAGTGGTTTCAGATAGCCCGATATGGCTTCGGGCGATGTATGCTTGTTCAGCGGATAGAATGTCAGCGAATCGATATCGATACCCTTATCTACCTTTTTAAGAAAACGGCGTGCCGAACGCACATCTTCGACGATAAAGTGGCGTATCTGCAAGATAATCTCCTTATTATAAGCCGGCAACACGGTCTCGACCGGTGTATCGCCCAGCGTGACGGGCAAAAGATAAAGCGCTGTATCCATTCTGATTCAACTGAAATAAAGAATAATAATAAGAAAAAAGGCTGTGCCAGGACGGACACCGGCCACCGGCCGCACCGCACACTGACACACCCTTGTTATGAAACATCCGGCGTTTAGCCGTAGATGATATTTCCGTTTGCGTCCTTATACTCATCCAGGCCCTTCTCATAGGTAGCCATGGCGCGCAGACTCATACCTACGCTGGAGAAACCTCCGTCGTGATACAGGTTCTGCATGGTCACCTTGCGGGTCAGGTCGGAGAACATGACAATACAATAGTCGGCACATTCTTCGGCTGAAGCGTTGCCCAGCGGAGACATGCGGTTGGCAAAGTCGAACAGTTTGTCCATACCCTTCACACCCGAACCGGCTGTAGTCATGGTAGGCGACTGCGAGATGGTATTGATACGTACATGATGCTCGCGACCGTAGATGTAGCCGAAGC
Source organism: Bacteroides ndongoniae (assembly GCF_900108345.1). Classification (GTDB taxonomy): domain Bacteria; phylum Bacteroidota; class Bacteroidia; order Bacteroidales; family Bacteroidaceae; genus Bacteroides; species Bacteroides ndongoniae. Next base: position 1,714,922 of record NZ_FNVV01000014.1, read on the forward strand.
TACGGGCGATAGACTCCAACAGAGCCTTGGCGTCGGCCATGTCGTTGTAGCCGTAGAATGTACGCTGTGCAGCCACGTAGCTCAATGCCAGAATCGAACCGTATTCGGCTATGGCATTCATCTTCTTGGCTGCCTGAATCATTTTATGGAAAGAGACGGCTGAGATATCCAGCGTCTTGCTCAACATGTCGTAGTCCAGGTCGTCGTACGTACGTTTTTTACGCACATTGGGAGACATACCGATAGAATGCAGCACAAAATCAATCTGACCGCCCAATACTTCCATCGAACGTTTGAAAACATTTTCCAGATCTTCCACGTTCGTGGCATCGGCGGGAATCACTTCGCAGTGCAGCTTTTCGGCCAGTGCGGACACTTCGCCCATGCGCACGGCAACAGGAGTGTTCGACAACGTAATAACAGCACCTTCTTCTACTGCTTTTTCTGCTACTTTCCAGGCAATGGACTGCTCATTCAGAGCACCGAAGATAATGCCTCTTTTTCCTTTCAACAAATTGTAACTCATACTTACATTAATTAAATTGAGGGCACAAAGATAGGAAGTTTATCCGTAAGTCTGACGAAAATTATTGAAAGAAAGCACCAAAAGACAAAAAATCCACCTAAAACTTCAATTTATCCACCTAAAACTGTGCGGATAATGATACTTTTGTAACAGGATTCCATGCGACGGGCAACCGGCAAGCCGTTGAAAAAACAGGCCAAAGTGCAGGATGCCCCGGCAAAGGAAGACCGTAACTGACACTATACATCCGATACCATGAAAAGAAGAAAACTGATTCTACTGTGCCTTCTGTGTGGCACATCGCTGTACTCGGCTGCCCAGGAAAGCCGCAGTTTCCGACTGGAAGTCAGAAACACGTGGACGCACGAACAGACGGACGCACCGGTCGTCGTAAAACTGAGCGACCTGAAAACCGGCTTCGACGTACTGTCGGCCACGGTGACAGACGGCGTACGCGAAATACCGTCCCAGCTGGACGACCTGGATGGCGACCGGAAAGCCGACGAGTTGGCTTTCGTCATCGACATGCCTGCCCAAAGTACCCGACAAATCGGCATCACCTTGTCCGCAGCTCCGGTACAGAAGACCTATACGCCCCGCGTATCGGCTCAGTTGCTGATACGCGACGCCAAGAAGGGGAAACACGCCCCGATACAGTCGGTCACCGTGCCAGGCACGACTAATTTCTATAATATGGTATACGGTCATGGCCCCATGTTCGAATCGGAACTGGTGGGCTACCGCATCTACTTCAACGAGAAGCAGACCATCGACCCCTACGGAAAGTTCACCCCAAGGCTGGAGCTGACCGAGAGCCAATTCTATCCCACCGACGAACAGCTGGCACGAGGCTTCGGCGACGACGTGCTGATGGTGGGCAACAGTTGCGGCATCGGTGCCCTGAAGGGATGGGACGGGCAGAAAGCTGTCCACATCGCCCCGGTGGCCTATCGCACGGAGCGCATCCTGGCGTGCGGACCGGTGCGTGCTGTTGTCGAGGTGGAGGTGCAGGGATGGGAGTATCAGGGCAGCCGCCTCGACATGACCCACCGTTACCTGCTGTATGCCGGACACCGCGACCTGCGCATCGAGACTTCTTTTTCGCGTCCGCTGGACGAAGAAGTGTTCTGCACCGGCGTACAGAACATCATGGGCAACGAGACCGTTTCCTACAGCGACCACCACGGACTGGTGGGAAGCTGGGGACGCCACTGGCCCGTGAACGACACCGTGAAATACGCCAAAGAGACCATCGGCATTGCCACCTGCATTCCCCAGCGATACGTCCGCCAGGAAGTGGCGGACAAGGATAACTTCCTGTATACGCTGGCGGCTCCCGGCGAACGGGGCTTCTGCCACTACACCATGTTCACCTCGCGCAAGGAGACCTTCGGTTTCCCCGATGCCGAGGCTTGGTTCGGCTACATGCAGGAGTGGAAAGACAGGCTTCAGCATCCCATAGAAACCCGTCTGCTGCCATGATCCGAACCTGATATACATCCGAATTTTACGTAAGGCAGACCGGCGCACACACGCTGCCGGCTGTCCATTCACCAAACATAAACAGTCTGTTTTCCATGAACATCGTAAAAACACTATTCAGCCTGGGGTTGCTGGCAGCCCTGCCAATGGCGGCCCAGCAGAAAGAGTACGTATCGCAAGTATGGGTAGCCGACCGGGGCGACGGCACTTATCAGAACCCCGTCCTCTATGCCGACTATTCCGACCCCGATGCCTGCCGCGTAGGCAATGACTTCTACCTGACCAGCTCCAGCTTCAACTGCCTGCCGGGCTTGCAGATACTGCACTCCAACGATCTGGTCAACTGGCACATCATCGGCGCAGCCATCCCCTACAGCCTCGCTCCCGTCCGCACCCCCGAACGCCCCGAACACGGCAACCGCGTATGGGCACCCGCTATACGCCACCACAACGGACAGTTCTACATTTTCTGGGGAGATCCGGACCAGGGAGTCTTTATGACCAAGGCCCGCGACCCGCAGGGGCCGTGGACCGAGCCCGTACTGGTGAAGGCCGGACAGGGCATCATCGACCCTTGCCCCCTGTGGGACGACGACGGACAGGTCTATTTGGTGCACGCCTATGCCGGCAGCCGCGCCCAGCTGAAGAGCGTCATCGCCGTCTGCCGGCTGAATGAAGAGGCCACGCAGGCCGTCACCCCTTCGCGAATCGTCTTCGACGGGCACGAGGCTCACGCCACGTGCGAGGGTCCCAAGTTCTACAAGAAAGACGGCTATTACTACATCTTCCATCCGGCGGGCGGAGTGCCTACCGGCTGGCAGGTGGTGCTACGCTCGAAGAACGTCTACGGCCCCTACGAGTGCAGAACCGTGCTGGCACAGGGCAACACCTCGGTCAACGGGCCGCACCAGGGCGCGTGGGTGGACACCCCGACCGGCGAGGACTGGTTCCTGCACTTCCAGGACGTAGGGGCTTACGGGCGGGTGGTGCACCTGCAACCCATGAAGTGGAAGGACGGTTGGCCCGTCATCGGCACCGATCCCGACGGCGACGGGTGCGGCGAACCCGTACTGTCGCACCGCAAGCCCGACGTAGGCCGCACGTATCCCGTCCGCACGCCGCAGGAGAGCGACGAGTTCGATGGCTACACCCTTTCGCCCCAGTGGCAGTGGCATGCCAACATCAACGAGAAGTGGGCCTACCATGCAGGCAACCGCGGCTTCGTCCGCCTGTACTCGTACCCGGTGGTGCCGCAGTGCAGAAACCTGTGGGATGTGGCCAATCTGTTGCTGCAAAAGACGCCTGCCCCCAACTTCACCGCCACGATGAAGCTGACCTTCAGCCCCACGGACAAGTACAGGGGCGAACGCACCGGATTAGTGGTGATGGGCATGGACTATGCTGCGCTGATGCTCGAAAACACGGCCGACGGACTGACCCTGTCGCAGGTGGAGTGCATCAGTGCCGACAAGGGACAGCCCGAGCAGGTCAACGCATCGGTCGGACTGACCGGAGGTACCGTCTATCTGCGCGTCAGGTTCGGGTGCGACGGTCGGAAGATAGCCCAAAGCGAAGGCGGACACGACCTGCTCGTGACGTGCAACTTCAGCTACAGCACCGACGGCCGGACGTTCAGCCCACTTGGCACCACCTTCCGGGCGCGTGAAGGCAAATGGATAGGCGCCAAGGTGGGCACCTTCTGCACCCGCCCCGCCATCAGGGCCAACGACGGCGGATGGGCCGATATCGACTGGTTCCGCATCACCCCGTAAGCAGAGTTTTTGTAAAACATTATAACCAACAGACAGGAAAATCATAAAACGTTGATAATCAGAAGCCTTATATGTTGGCTATCTAAGTATAGGACTGAGGGGGTCTAAGTATAGGACCGAGGCTACCTCAGTCCTATACTTAGGTACCCTCGGTATAGGACTGTGACCGGAAGCCGTCCGCGCTGTCAATAATTATCCTAAACCTCCTCCCCTTCCCGGCCACTGCCCGCACGGGGCGGACACGTTGCAGATGTGCCCGAAAAGTATTACCTTTGCCGCCGGAACATAAAACCTGTGAAAATGAAGAAACTGATTATATTCGACCTCGACGGCACACTGCTCAACACCATTGCCGACCTGGCACAAAGCACCAATCACGCCCTCAGCGCCTTAGGCTATCCCACCCACGACGAAGCCTCGTACAAGTTCATGGTGGGCAACGGCATCAACAAGCTGTTCGAACGTGCCCTGCCCGAAGGAGAAAAAACCGAAGAGAACGTCCTGCGGGTACGTGCCCAATTCATCCCCTACTACGACTGCCACAATGCCGACCGCAGCCGCCCCTACCCCGGCATAGCCGAACTGCTGGAACAGCTGCAGTCGCAGCACATACTGCTGGCGGTGGCCTCGAACAAGTATCACGCTGCCACCACGAAGCTCATTGCCCACTACTTCCCGCAGATACGCTTTGCCGCCGTCTATGGCCAGCGCGAAGGCATTGCCACCAAACCCGACCCCACCGTTGTGGCCGACATCCTGCGCGACACCGGTGTGCAACCCGAAGACGTGCTCTATGTAGGCGACTCGGCCGTCGATATGCAGACCGCCCTCAACGCCGGTGTCACCGCCTGCGGCGTCACCTGGGGCTTCCGTCCGCGCACCGAGTTAGAGGCGCTCAATCCCGCCTACATCGTGGACCACGCATCCGACATACTGAAAATAGCCAACAAGTAGCAGCCACGGCCGGCGGCCGGTGCTGTAGCCGGCGACCCCGACCGCAGTCGGCCGACACCCCCGTCCATCCGGAGCAAAACGCACAAACACCCTCGTCTTTTCCCCATTCGATGGCCGATAAGCCAAAAAATACACCCAAACAGACAAATTCTGCACATCGGTCCGGATCAAGGGATGTATTTTTGTCATCGGCAACCCTCGCGTCGAACAGGCGTCAGCGTTGCCGGGAAAAAATACAACCTTTTATCAATTATTACATGACCATGAATCACCAGACATCCCCCCTTTCGCACCGGCCGGCAGGCTTCTTCAGGAAGTTGTTTTCGCTTTCAGCCCTGACCGCTTTTCTACTGACCGGCAATGCTTGTGCAGGTAACGGCTCGCCCCGTCCGTCTGCAAGTCCGGTCGCCGACATCTACGAAGGCCTTCCCTTCGAAATGCCCCGTGTGGAACGTCCCACCTTTCCCGAACTGGAAGCCGACATCACCGACTTCGGTGCCAAGAACGACGGTATCACGCTGAACACCCGCGCCATCAACGACGCCATCCGCTCCGTCAGTCAGAAAGGCGGCGGAACCGTCATCATCCCCGAAGGAATCTGGCTCACAGGTCCCATCGAACTGCTGAGCAACGTCAATCTGCATACCGAGAAGAATGCCCTCGTCCTGTTCACCGACGACTTCGAGGCCTATCCCATCATCGAAACCTCGTTCGAAGGACTGAACACCCGCCGTTGCCAGTCGCCCATCTCGGCACGCAACGCCGAGAACATCGCCATCACCGGCGACGGCGTATTCGACGGCTCGGGCGACAGCTGGCGCCCCGTCAAGAAGAGCAAACTGACCGCCTCGCAGTGGAAAGCGCTCGTCCAGTCGGGCGGCGTGGTCGATAACGACATCTGGTACCCCACCCCCGGCTCGCTGAAAGGCGCGCAGGCCTGCAAGGAATTCAACAATCCCGAAGGCATCGAGACCGACGAAGAGTGGAACGAAATACGCCCCTGGCTGCGCCCCGTACTACTCAGCATCGCCCAGTGTAAGAAGGTACTCCTCAAAGGCGTCACCTTCAAGAACTCGCCCAGCTGGTGCCTGCATCCGCTGTCGTGCGAGCACGTCACCATCGACAACGTGAAAGTATTCAATCCCTGGTACTCGCAGAACGGCGACGCCCTCGACCTGGAGTCGTGCACCAACGCCGTAATTACCAACTGCATCTTCGACGCGGGCGACGACGCCATCTGCCTCAAGTCGGGCAAGGACGAGGATGGAAGAAAACGTGGCGAACCCTGCCAGAACGTCATTGTACGCAACAACATCGTCCTGCACGGACATGGAGGCTTCGTGGTGGGCAGCGAAATGTCGGGCGGAGTCAGGAACATCTACGTGGCCGACTGCACCTTCCTCGGCACCGATGTGGGTCTGCGGTTTAAGAGCACCCGCGGACGCGGCGGAGTGGTAGAAGGCATCTACATCGACCGCATCCAGATGATCAACATCCCCTACGAACCACTGCTGTTCGACCTCTTCTACGGCGGCAAGGCAGCCGGCGAGGAGACCGAAGACGACCTGCAGGGACGCATGAAGGCCGAGATACCGCCCGTCACGGAAGAAACACCCGCCTTCCGCAACATCCACATCTCCAACGTCACCTGCAAGGGTGCCGGACGCTCCATGTTCTTCAACGGACTGCCCGAGATGCCTATCGATAACGTCACCATCAGCGACGTCACCATCAGCGACGCCAAGCAGGGCATCGTCATCAGCCAGGCGCGCAACGTCACCCTGGAGAACGTACACATCGGTACACCGGGCGAGGCCATGCAGATAAAGAATGCACAAGACATCCGCGTCGACGGCCAGACCTATCAGAACCCCGGCCCGAAAGCCATGCCCGTCAAGATGTAAAACCCGCCGATAACGGCGCGTAACAACAGACAGTAACCGCCGCAGAGGCAGACAACCAGCCTGCCTCCTGCTGTACAAACCATACAATCCATTAAAACTGCAATATGAGCAAGATAAACTCCAAAGTGGCCGCATTCACACTGGCCGCCATCATCGCTTCACTTCCCTCGCTCAGCCTGGGATGCTCCGACGGAAACAGCCCCGAGACAACTCCGGAGCCCCCTTCCGACGAGGAAACACTGACCACCTATCCCACGCCCGACCGCTCCACCATCCCGGCCTTTCCCGGTGCCGACGGAGCAGGCAAATACACCACCGGAGGGGCAGGCGGAACCGTTTACACCGTAACGTCGCTCAAGGACGACAGTTCGCAAGGCACCCTGCGCTGGGCCATCAACCAGAAAGGAGCCCGCACCATCGTCTTTGCCGTCAGCGGCATCATCGAACTGCAACAGCCGCTCAAGGTGCGCAACGGCGATCTGACCATCGCCGGACAGACCGCACCGGGCGACGGCATCTGCCTGAAGAACTATACGTTCAATATACAGGCCGACAACGTCATCGTCCGCTTTATCCGCTCGCGCATGGGAGCCGACATCGTGCAGAAAGGCGACGACGCCATGAATGCCTATCAGTCGCACCGCAACATCATCATCGACCACTGTTCGCTGAGCTGGAGCACCGACGAGTGTGCCACGTTCTACGACAACCGTAACCTGACCCTGCAATGGTGCATCATCAGCGAAAGTCTGGCCAACTCCATACACGAGAAAGGCGCACACGGCTACGGTGGCATCTGGGGAGGACAACCCGCCTCGTTCCATCACAATCTGCTGGCCCACCACACCAACCGCACGCCCCGCCTCTGCGGCAGCCGCTACACCGGCAAGCCCGACGAGGAGAAAGTAGAACTCTTCAACAACGTCATCTACAACTACGGCAGCGAAGGTGCCTATGCCGGAGAGGGCGGCTCGTACAACTTCCTGAACAACTACTACAAGCCGGGACCCTATACGGCCACCAAGAGCTCGTACAACCGTCTGTTCACCGCCTATGCCGACGACGGCACCAACACCAATGCCAAAGGTGTGTACGGCCACTTCTACTTCGACGGAAACTACATGGATGCCACCTGCTCCAAGCTAAGCGACAAGCAGCGCACCGCCATGGCCAAAGTCAACGCCGACAACACCGCAGGCCTCATCCTGAAAAACGATTTTGCCTCCAAGGACGACGTACTGGCTAAAAGCTCCTTCAACATAGCCGAGCACACCTCGCTGCAACCGACTGCCGAAGCCTACGAATCAGTTCTTCGCCTGGCCGGTGCCTCGCTGAAGCGCGATGCCTGCGATGCCCGCATTGTCGAAGAAGTACGCCAGGGCACCTATACCTACGAAGGTTCGAATGGTAGTACCAACGGCATGATCGACCAGCCTGCCGACGTAGGCGGATGGCCCGAATACCAATCGGCCGATGCCCCCAAAGACAGCGACGGCGACGGCATGCCCGACGAATGGGAGAAAGCACACGGCTTGAACCCCGATGCAGCCGACGGCAGTGCCTACAACCTGAGTTCCCAGTACACCAACCTGGAAGTCTACCTGAATGAATTGGTCAGCCACATTGCCGAAACAGGCATTTCAGGCCAATAACAGGACGGCTGGTAACAGACGGGCAGGCAGATTGTCAGCTTCGTGCCGTACAGCTCCTGCCACATCTTTTCTGGGAACACAAAAAATGGAAGAATAACAAAAAGTACCAACCTAAAAACAAATTTTGCACATTCTGCTTTTTACATCCATATACATTTGCAATAAGGAATTAACAGTGTGTTCAAACACACTTAAGGAATAAAACATAATTTAATTAATAACCATGCAAAACAAGTCTAACAAGATGAGAAACATGCGCGCCGTGTTACTATCCTTATTAGTAACCCTGATATCGCTCAGCGTATCCGCGCAGAATGTGACCGTAACTGGTACAGTGAAAGACAAGACGGGAGAAACCGTGATCGGAGCTTCCGTAGTTGAGAAAGGGAACACCGGCAACGGTACCATCACCGACATCGACGGCAAGTTCACCCTTTCTGTCCCCTCCAACGCAACGTTGGTATTCTCGTATGTAGGAATGACAACGCAGGAAATCCCCCTGAAAGGACAAACAAAGATTCAGGTAGTAATGTCCGACGACGCCCAGGCATTGGAAGAAGTAGTGGTCATCGGTTACGGTTCGGTAAAGAAGAAAGACCTGACCGGTTCGGTAGCTACCGTCAGCTCCGATGTACTGGCAGCAGTACCCGTTGCCTCGGCCACTGAAGCCCTGACCGGTAAAATGGCCGGTGTGCAGATCACCACAACAGAAGGTTCACCCGATGCCGAAATGAAGATCCGTGTACGTGGTGGCGGCTCCATCACCGGTGACAACACACCTCTGTTCATCGTTGACGGCTTCCCCGTGGAATCCATCTCCGACATCCCTGCTTCCGAAATCGAAGACATCACCGTACTGAAGGACGCTTCTTCGACTGCCATCTACGGTTCGCGTGGTGCCAACGGTGTAATTCTGGTAACTACCAAGTCGGGCAAGGAAGGCAAAGTCAGCGTCAACTACAATGCTTACTATAGCTGGAAGAAAATGGCCAAGCAGCTCAACACCCTAAGCAGTGCCGACTATGCTAAATGGCAATACGAATTTGCCATGCTGAAAAGCGGAAAACCTGACCAGATCAATCCTTCAACCTATACCGATATCTTTGGTAACTATCAGGACATCGACTTGTACCAGAACGTACCCGAAAACAACTGGCAAGACCAGGTATTCGGCCGTACGGGACATACTTTCAACCACAACCTCAGCATCAGTGGAGGTAGCGACAAGATGAAATTTACGTTCAACTATGCACATATGGACGATAAAGCCATCATGTTGGGTTCGAGTTACAAGCGAGACAACCTGAGCCTGAAACTGAATTACAAACCGGTGAAAAGGGTTAGCCTCGACTTTTCAGCCCGCTACTCCGATACCCACATCAGTGGAGCTGGTGCCAACGAATCGAAGACAGAAGTTTCAACTGCCGACTCGCGTATGAAGAATGTGATGGTTTTCTCACCGTTCAATTATGCAAGCTTAAGCGAAGGATACGACCCGGACATGAACCTGACCCAGCCTCTGACTTCGGTGTATGACAATGACCGTCTGCAAGACCGCCGGACATTCGACTACAACGGAAGTTTCACTTGGGAAATCATTGACAACCTGAAGTTCAAGACTGAATTCGGTCTGCAATACTATACAAACGACGATAAACGTTTTTATGGTATTTCGACCTATAACGCCCGCGTAAACGGAAACAATCAGCCCATTGTTGTCTTTACTGAAAATGGCCGTGAAACATTCCGCAATGCAAATACACTGAGCTACGACTTTAAGAAGTTGATCAAAAGCGAAGACCATCATCTGAACCTGTTGGTAGGACAAGAGCTTATCAAGGTGAAAAGCAATACCGATACAGACGAAGTGCGCTACTATCCTACGCAATTCACATCCAGCCAGGCTTTCACATTGAGCAGCCAGGGAACAGCTTACAGCACCAACAAATTCATCAATGCCGATGATGTACTCCTCTCTTACTTCGGACGTGTCAATTATGACTATCAAAGCAAATACCTCGTATCAGCCACGTTCCGTGCCGATGGTTCTTCCAAGTTTGCAAAAGACAACCGCTGGGGCTTCTTCCCCTCGGCAGCCGTTGCATGGCGCATCTCTTCGGAGAATTTTATGGAAGGCACACGTAGCTGGTTGGACGACCTGAAACTGCGCGTCAGCTACGGTACCGCCGGTAACAATGACATCGACAGCGATCAGATGCGTACAATCTGGTCGGCAGGAAGCGGTAGCGCTTTGGGATGGATCAACAACGTTTCCAGCTTCTGGACAACCGGTTCGTACATGTCGAACCCCGACCTGAAATGGGAAACGACGCATACGCGTAACATCGGACTCGATTTCTCTATCTTTGGAGGACGTCTGAACGGTACGGTTGAATACTACTGGAACAGTACCAAAGACCTGCTCATCGAGTTCCCGGTTTCCGGTACCGGATACAGTTACCAATGGCGCAACTTAGGCGAAACAGAAAACAAAGGTTGGGAAGTCAGCCTGAACTGGGACGTTGTCAACAAGAAAAACTTCGGCTTAAGTTTCAACGGCAATATCGGTTTCAACAAGAATAAAGTCGTTTCCTTAGGCTCGCTGAGCGAATATGCGGCAGCCTCCAATTGGGCCTCTACCGAAATCGGTTCAGACTTTGTAGTCCGTCCGGGCTCCCCCATCGGACAGATCTACGGATACGTATGTGACGGACGTTACGAGGTTGATGACTTTGAAGGATACGATGCTGCAAGTAACCAGTGGATTCTTAAAGAAGGCATAGTGGACGACAGCGAAGTTATCGGTGAGAAGATGCTCCGTCCGGGCGCACTGAAGCTGAAAAACGTTGATGGAAGCGAGGACGGAAAGGTAACCGCAGCCGACCGCACCATTATCGGCGATACCAATCCCGTGGCCAGTGGTGGTTTCGGACTGAACGCCAGAGTCTATAATTTCGATATCTCGGCCAACTTTACTTACAGCATTGGCAACGACGTGTATAATGCCAACAAGATAGAATATACCACAGCCGGAAACAACACCAGCTACCGTAACATGATTGACATCATGGCCGACGGCAAACGCTGGACTAACCTTCGTGCCGATGGTACCATCAGTAACGACCCGGTGGAACTGGCCGAAATGAATGCAAATACCACCATGTGGTCACCATGGATGAACCAGAACGTTCTGACAAGCTGGGCCATAGAAGACGGATCGTTCTTACGTCTCAACACACTGACCATAGGTTATACTTTACCGAAATCACTGACCCGCAAAGTAGGCATCAACAATCTGCGTTTCTATGCCACAGGATACAACCTGCTCTGCATTACAGGCTATTCAGGCTTCGATCCGGAAGTATCGACCAGAACAAAAACTGCTCTGACACCGGGAGTGGATTACTCGGCATACCCCAAAAGCCGTCAGTTTGTAATCGGTGTAAACTTGAACTTCTAAACTACATATTGTCATGAAAAATAAATTATATACAACCTTTGCAACCGCATTCATTGCCGGAGGACTCCTGCTGTCGGCCTGCGGTGATAATATCCTGGATACACAGTCACCCTCTTCCATGGATGACAAAAACATATTCTCAATCTACGACCTGGCCATCGGTACCATCAACAATATCTATACTTACTATGGCGAACAAAACCACCGTGCACGCTACTTCTGCTACTATGGCATGAATTCCGACATAGAATGGCTGAACGGCTCGGACGGAGGTGATGACAAAGCCAATATGGTCAACTACAATACGTTGCCCAATAACGGCCAATTAAACATTGCCGATGCCAAAGAGCCCTGGTCGAATATCTATTCAGGCATCGAGAAAGCAAATCTGGCCATCGAAGGCTTACAGGCATACGCCGACTTGGAAAACGACGAAGGTCTGCGCCAGCTGTATGGCGAGGCACTGACCTTACGCGCCATTGCCTATATTGACCTGATCAATGCCTGGGGAGACGTACCGGCACGTTTCGTAGCCATTACACCTGAGACAATCAACCTGCCACGTGAAGACCGGGATGTCATCTACAAACAAATCATAGCCGATCTGCAAACCGCACAGGAATATGTAGCATGGCCCAACGAACGTAGCGATACGCAAACAGTAGAACGTATCAACAAGGCATTCGTAAAAGGCTTCCTGGCACGTGTCTGCATGCAGGCCGCAGGCTATTCGCTTCGTTCCGACGGTACAGTGCGCCAAAGTTCTGATCCCGATCTGTCAGTATCCGTACTCTACCCCATTGCCTTGCAGGCTTGTAAGGAAGTTATGGATCAGGAAGGAAGATATGTGGCACTGAAAAGCAATTTTGTAGATGTATTCAAAGGCAACTGTCAGGATGATATCGCTGCCGGCGGTGAATCGCTTTGGGAAGTGCCTTATGCAAATTCTCCTTCCGCACGCGGACGTATGGTTTACACCTACGGCACCAAACACGAAGCAATCGACCAGTTTGTAAAAGCCAAACAAGGCGGACAGGTAGGTCCTCTGCCCAATGTATTCTTCGATTATTCCATCAAGGACAAACGCCGCGACGTGACTTGCGTTCCCTACACGTGGGTAGAAAAGAATGCCGGCTCCGGAGTAGCCGTACAAGAGCTCAGCACACTCAAAAGCTGGTATTTCGGCAAGATGCGTTACGAATGGATGACACGAGGCGCTTCTATCAGTTCCACCGATGACGGTATCAACAAAATCTACATGCGTTATGCTGACGTGGTACTGATGCGTGCCGAACTGGAGAATGAGCTGAATGGCCCCGATGCTGCTGCTCCGTACCTGAAACAGATACGTCAACGTGCTTTCGACCCAGCTGATTGGGCTACCGAAGTAGAAACTTATGTCAGCAATGCCAGTGCCAGCAAACAAGCCATGTTCGATGCAATCGTCGACGAACGTGCGTATGAATTCTGTGGCGAAATGCTGCGCAAAGCCGACCTCATCCGCTGGAACCTGCTGAAAGCCAAAATGGATGAAGCCAAAGAAAAGATGTACCGTTTACGCGAACTGCAAGGTGAATATGCCGATCTGAATCCTTACCTGTACTACAACATGGTGGACTACAGCGACGGAGCAGACGGAAAGACCTATGCCGAAACGGCTCTGCAGATATATGGCTTGAACCACGGTGAAACGGAAGAGAACCCCGAAGGCTACGAATATACCTCGTCCAACTCGCAAGGCGAAGTTTCCAAATGGATCAGTACCAGCAACCTGCCCGACGACAAAATAGAATCGCTCTATGCACGCGACCCGGACAAATATACATACTGGCCGATCTTCCAATACAACCTGGATGCCAACCCCTTGCTTGAGAACTATTCATGGTATTAAATAAACGGACTAATAAACAATAAACTACAATGAAAAGAAATATAATATACACCGCCTTCATGATAAGCTTACTGACCATGGGCGGTACACTGATAACGTCTTGCGAAGACATCGACCCGGTGCAGGAACTGAACCTGAGCCGCGTTCTGTCACCCACTGACCTGAGTGTACGTATTCGCAACCAAGTGAACATCGAAGCCAGTTGGGGCGTAGTGGATGACCGCACCCAAAGCTATACGCTGGAACTGTATGAAGGAACTTCAGCCGAAGGTACTCCCGTCGTACAGCAAAGCGGAATTACGAGCACTACGTACACCATCAGCTCGGGAACAATGGGCGAAACCACCTACCTGCTGCGTGTAAAAGCAGTGGCCGAAGGCATTGAAGACTCGAAATGGGCCGAACTTACGACCACCACACTGGCCGAACAGATCTTCAATAGCGTAGCTTCTGCCGACATTGCCGCATTGTCTGTTACACTGCGCTGGCCGGCCGGAGAGGCTGCCGACCTTATCACACTGACACCTGCTGAGGGTTCTACAGCACCGGTTGTGACCTACAACGTCACTGCCGAAGACGTAGCCAACGGATATGCCGTCATCGAAGGACTGACAGAACAGACTGAATACACCGCTATAATGACCCTGAATGGCCGCACACGTGGCACCGTTACCTTCAAGACAGCCATTGATACCGGCGACATGACTCAAATCGCTGCCGACGCCGACTTGGCCGCAGCCTTGGATGCAGCCGAAGAGGGAGAAAGCTTTGTCCTGATGGGAACAAACTACGAGTTAGGAAGTTATGCCGTTACCAAGTCGTTCTCGCTGACATCACTCGACCCCAATAGTCCGGCTATCGTACACGGACGCTTTACAGTAAGCGCACCGGTAAGCTCAATAACCCTTGCCAACATCGTATTCGACGGCCAAGGCGATACGGACAACATCTTGGAATTGAAAGATGCAGCAGCCAACCTGGGAACACTGACCATCGAAGGATGCGAAATACGGAACATGGGTAAACACATCATGTACAACAATGCGAAAGGTACATTTGGCGACATTATCATCAATAACTGTATCATCGACGGCATCGATGACGGAGGTGGCGACGGATTCGACATTCGCGGAGGCTCATTGCAATCGCTCACTGTCACTAATACCACCATCAGCAACGGAGTCAGAACCCTGCTGCGTTGCCAGGTAGCCAACACGGTAAATGTCACCTTCCAGAACTGTACATTCTACAACATCTGTACGTTGGACAACTCGAACAACAGCGGACTCTTCCAAATGGACAAGACCAACGACAGCAGTCTGCTCACCGTTAAGAGCTGCCTTGTATACGGTGTAGGAACTGACAGCCCAAGTGCTACGGAATCGGGAACATGGGCCAGAAGTTCCAAGTTCAAAGCTAGTGCCGAATACAGCAACAACTATTACTATAACTGTCCGAACCTGTGGGCAAGCCTTTACAAAGACGATCATTCAGCCGTAGCCACCGAAGCCGATCCGGCATTTGCAGATGCCGCCAACGGTGACTTCACCCTGACCAACGAAGACCTTATCTACAATCAGGTAGGCGACCCGCGCTGGTACTGATGAAGACTTGTTAGGCTTCTATAGCATATAGATTCCTGTTTGACGAAAGGGGGTACATCGGACGATGTACTCCCTTTATTTTTAGGACAAACACAAAGCATACGGACGGACAACAGCCGAAGTGCGGCAAAGAAAGGCAGGTAGTCCGATTACAAATCCCAGGTTACAGAGTTGCTGCACCCAGATTACAGAGCTACTGCACCTAAGTTACAGAATGGCTGCATCCAGGTTGCAGTGTCACTGCAAAGCTTAATGCAGTAACACTGCAAAGCTTGGTGCAGCGTCACTGCAAAGGTTGATGCAGTCGCTACAACCAGCATACAAGGCTGTAACAACCGGCATATACCCACCCAACAACCAGCAACAGATGCTGTTTAGTAAGGAGTTATGAGGAAAACAAAAGGACGATGCAGGCGGAAACGTCTATTTCTGCTGCATCACCTTGTCACGATATTCGGTAGGAGTCATCTGCATCTTGGCCTTGAAGCACTTGCTGAAGTAGCGCGGATCGTTGATGCCGACCATATACGAAATCTGCGTCATGGAGTATTCGCCCGTCTCTATCAGCTGGACGGCACGGTTGATGCGCATTTCTTTGATGAATTCCACCGGCGCCAGTCCCGTCAGTGTCTTCAGCTTCTTGAAGAAGACGGAGCGGCTGACTGCCAGTTCGCGCACCAGATCGTCCACAACCAGATCGCCGTTGTCCATATTGGTTTCCATCAGTTCTACCAGTTTGTCCATGAATTTGCGGTCGTTGGGCGACATCTCGGCTTTGGGCTTCTCTTCGGCTACCGTCTCGGTACCGGCAGTCGAAACGGTGGCTGTGGCCGACATGAACTCCTGACGGAAGGCTTCCTGCAACTTGTGCCGACGGGCCAGCAGATTCTTGACGCGTGCTTTCAGGTAAGTGGCACTGAAGGGTTTGGTGATGTAGTCGTCGGCACCATACTCCAGTCCTTCGAGCTTGCTCTCAATCGAAGTTTTTGCCGTAAGCAGGATAATGGGAATGTGACTGGTGGTCATGTCCGTACGCAGCTCTTTCGTCATGGCGATGCCGTCCTTGCCGGGCATCATGACATCGCTGATGATGATGTCGGGCAACAGTTGCAATGCCTTGTTCAATCCCTGTATACCATCTTCGGCCTCCACCACGCGATAATCAGCCGCAAAGATGCTGCGCAGAAACAGGCGAAGTTCCGGATTGTCCTCCACCAGCAACATTGTCTCGCGGGCAGCCGCCTTGTCGTCTTCCGCCTCGACTGTACCGTCCGGAGCAATTCCCGTTTCGGATGGAACTGCGCTTGCAACCGGTGTGTCACTGCGCTCTGCTGTGGCCGTTGCCATGCCGGCCGTAGCATCGTCCTGCAGGAATTCGGTGGTTGCATCATAGTGCTCTTTCCCTTTGCGGAAGTCCACCCTGAAGCAGCTGCCCTCGCCCAGCTTGCTGTCCACGGTAATGGTTGCCTTGTGCATCTCGACGAGTTCCCTCACCAGCGACAGCCCGATGCCGGTGCTGCTGGCATGGGCAAACAGTTTGTGGTCCACCAGATTCTCGAAACGCAGGAAGAGCGACTTGCGCCGGTTCTCGTCGATGCCGATGCCCTGGTCCTGCACTCCGATGGAGATGGTCTTCTCGTCCTCGCGCACAAAGACAGAAATCATCTTGCCCTCGGGCGTGTATTTAAAGGCATTGGATAGCAGGTTGTACACAATCTTTTCCAGCTTGTCCGCATCGACCCACAGGTAGAGGTCGTCCTTCTCTGCCTCAAGCAGGAAGTCGATGTGATGTTCTTCGGCCACAGACTCGAAGTTCTCCATAATCTTCCGGATAAAAGGTACCACTTCCACCCGCTGCACCTGCATCTTCATCTTCCGGTTCTGTATCTTCCGGAAATCCAATATCTGGTTGATCAACCGCAACATCCGGTTGGTGTTGCGTTCCACTACTTTCAGCTGTTCACGGGCATCGTCGGGCAGCGGTGTGTTCTGCAACACATATTCCACAGGGCCGGCAATCAGTGTGAGCGGAGTACGCAGTTCGTGCGATATATCGGTAAAGAAGCGAAGCTTCATGTTCGTCAGTTGTTGTTCGATGGAGACTTTGTGCTTCAGCCGGTAGATGGTGAACAGGATGTAGACGGCCGTTACCACTACGGCAAGCAAGAAGAACACATACAGGAAGTAGGCCAGCGGCGTCTCCCAGAAGGAAGGCTCGATTTCTATCTCCAGTGTACGCACATTGTCCGTCCACACTCCGTCGGCATTGGTCGAGCGTACCTTGAACGTATAGTGTCCTTTCGGCAGATTGGTATAAGTGGCGGTGCGCTGCGTACCCACATAGTTCCACGCCTTTTCAAAGCCTTCCAGGATATAGGCATACTGTATCTCGGAGGGAGCCGAATAGTCGAGTGCCGCGTACTGCAAAGTAAAGATGTTCTCCCGGTGCGACAATACCAGTTCGCTCACGTCGTCCAGACTTTGCTTCAGCACGGAGCTGCCTGCCGAAGGAGTTACATCCTTATTCGAAATCAGCAGTTTGGAGAATACGACAGGCGGCACGAAAGCACTCTTCCGTATCGAATCGGGACTGAAAAAGAAAATGCCGTCGCTTGCTCCAAACATCATCTTTCCCTGCGAAGTATAGGCCGAAGCCGCTTCGCTGAAACGCACCCGGAAAGAAATGGACTTATCGCTGTAGTTCTCGAACCGTTCATCCGAAGGCACAAACTTGCAGACGCCGTTCTCGGTACTCATCCACAGGTTGCCCGACCCGTCTTCGCGGATGGACAACAGCACGTCCGACGGCAGACCGTTTTCCACACTGTACGACTTGAACTGCGCCTTTCCCTGTCCGTCGAGCGACAACAGTTTGTTCAGTCCGCCGCCGAAGGTAGCCAGATACAGTTCGTTCTGCCGGGTCGAGATAATCCAGTGCACATCGTTGTTGCTCAGGCTATGCTCGTCCTCCGGAATGCGCTGGAAGTGATGGAACACCGCCTCATCGGCCGACTTGAAGTCGTCTTTCACAACCAAAGCACCCAGTGTAGTGCCAATCCAGATGTTGCCCTTACCGTCGCCTGTGATGAAGCGTGCCTTGTAACAGTTGTCTATGGGATAGCCTTTCAGGTGGTTGCGATGGTTCATGAACACCTCTCTGCCACTTTCGTCACGTGTCAGGTAATTGACTCCTCCACCGAAGGTAGCCACCCAGATGCGGCCCTGCTTGTCCTCGTATACACAATATACATTGTTGTCGCTCAGGCTGTAAATATCGTCTTTGCTGTAACGGTAGCGCGTCAGTCGGTACTTTCCGCCCTGCGGCTCAGCCTTGACAAGGCCGTCACCCTTGGTCGCTATCCACAGACAGCCCTTGCTGTCCTGCAAGAGGAAATAGACATTGCCTTCCATCGGTTTTCCCACGGTCGAAACGGTACCGGTCTCGGTCAGATAGCCCTGATATATACGTTTTTCGTTGTACACCCGCAACTTGCCGTCTTTCAGTCCTACCCACAGGTTGCGTTCACTGTCCTCGCAGATGGCACGCACCTCGTTGCTCAACGACTCATAACTATGTGCGACCGGAGTAAACAGGCTGAACTGGGCCGGACGGAAAGTTATCTTTTCCAGCCCCTTGGAATGGGTACACATCCACAGATTGCCCTGACGGTCGGAAAAAGCGGAATGTATCTTATTGGAAAAGCGCCAACAACCGTCGGACAGGCTGTTGTAGAAAGGCCGCAGACAGTTGGCCTGCTTGTCGAAACGAGAGAATCCGCCACCGTATGGATGTACCCACACCGTTCCGTACACATCCTCGTGAATGTGGAAAGCCGGACGCGAACGGTCGGTACTGGTAGGCTCTACCGCAATAACTTCGGTCTTCAGCTGACCGGTCTGCGGATTGAAGTGCGCCACAGTTCCCGAGACTTCCTGTTCGAACCAGACTTCTCCCGTCTTGTCACGATAGGCCGACAGGACAGGCGCCTTCGGAAGTCGGGAAGCCTCGTAATGTTTTCTTGTTCCGGCAGCCAAATTGCATACAAAGAAACCGTCACCGGCAGTAGCAAGCAACAAATCATCCCCTCCCAGACTGTGAATGGACACAACCCGCGAAGGAACGGGAAGCTGCAACAGACGGAACTGTCCGTCCCCCTTCTGATATCGCCATACACGACCGTTGTCCGAACCGAAAAAAAGTTCCTTGCCCGTCTCGCAACAGACGTAGAACGGTTGCTCCTTCGTGGCTTCCTCCTGTGCCGTCCCCGAAAAATAGAATACGGGCTCCTTGCCATCGGCCGACAACAACCCCAGTCCGTTGTCTGTCAACAGCCATTCGTGTCCGGACGAATCACGATAGACATCGTTCATCCGTACTGCCGGAAAATGTTTCGACAATTCCCGATACCACTCGCACGACAAACGGCATGTCGTCGCATCGGTACTTACCCTGACTGCTCCTCCCTTGTCGGCCAGCAGCCATACGATTCCTCCCTGCAACAGTTTGACGGCCCTCACATCACAGTCGGCACCGGTTTCCGCTGTTGCCGGAACACGTTCAAAGACTTCTGTCCGCGGATCGAAACGGAACACCTGATTGTCGTATGTCAGCAGCCAGATAAATCCGTACTCGTCTTCGTACATGTAGTCCACACGGTTGTTGGTCAGTGCAATGCGGTTGTTCGGACGTGCCTTATAAGTCTTGAACGAATATCCGTCAAACTTGTTGATGCCGTCCCACGTGGAAAACCACATATTCCCCTTCTTATCCTGCAGGATAGACATGATGGTATTTTGCGAAAGCCCATCCTCGGACGAGTAATGGGTGAACAGACAATCGGAATGCCCGCTTACTGGCAATGCCCACAAACACAACAGGCATCCGACAACAGTGTATAAAAGGTTTTTCATAAGCACAATCAATCTTTGCCGTAAAGATACGGATTTCAACAAGAACAGACAGTGCAAATCAAAAAAACTTGCAGGCTACAAAAGTGAAAAAAGCCTATTTTCAGCAAGAATCAGGCTACAAATTGTATCTTTGCATAGGAAACCCTTTTTCCAAAACCCGGACAAGAAATCCGGCAAGCAGCTGCGTTGCCAAGTTTTGCTTACGAAATTCTCCCAATCAGATATACAACCATGAAACGATTCCTCAGTCTGCTTTTATGCGCCGCATCCTGGATGCTGAACGCCGCCGCACAAAACGGCGATTCCCTGTCTTACGGCGTGGCGGGCAACATGCCCTCCTTCTACACACAACTCAAACAGCAGCTCACCTACCCCATGGCCTGGGGAAACGCTCCGACCCGCGACTTCGGCCAGTGGCGCCTACAGGCACGCGACATGCTGCAAACCTGTATGCAAAACCTACCCCCTGCCCCTAATGCCTACGACATGACCGTCATTGCCACCGAACGGCGCAACGGCTACGAGGCACGCAAGGTAGCGTTCAATCTGTCCGCGTGGTATCGTGTGACGGCCTATCTGCTGGTGCCCGACGGTACGGGTCCTTTCCCTGCCATCGTCATGCTGCACGACCACGGTGCCCACTTCAGCATCGGCAAGGAGAAACTGGTGCGCCCCTTCCAGGTAAGCCCCGAAACGGCTGCCGATGCCGACCAATGGGTACAGCGTTACTACGACGGACAATACACCGGCGACTACTTTGCCCGACACGGCTATGTGGTACTGGCCGTCGATGCCCTGCTCTGGGGCGAACGGGGCCGCCGGGAAGGAGACGATTACGACGTACAGCAGGCATTGGCTTCCAACTTTCTGCAAATGGGTACTTCGTGGGGCGCGCTGATCAGTGCCGACGATGTACGGAGCGCCGAGTTTCTGGCTTCGCTTCCGTGTGTCGACAAGGAACGGATAGGCTGTATGGGATTTTCGATGGGTGCCTACCGCTCGTGGATGCTTGCGGCGCTGACCGATACGGTCAAAGCGGCGGCTTCGGTCTGCTGGATGAACACGACCGAGCACCTGATGACGCTGACCAACAATCAGAACAAAGGAGGCTCGGCCTTCGCCATGCTCATTCCGGGCATCAGACGCTACCTGGACTATCCGCATGTAGCCGCCATCGCCTGTCCCAAGCCTTCCCTGTTCTTTTGCGGCAGCAAGGACAAGTTGTTTCCTCTTGAAGGCGTGGAGGATGCTTTCGCCACTATGCAGCAGGTGTGGAACAGCCAGCATGCCGCCGAGAATCTTGTCACCCGCGTATGGGACGAAAAACACTTCTTCAGCAAAGACATGCAACAGGCTACCCTCGACTTCTTCGACCGGCATCTAAAGCCGTGACTGACAGAAACGACTGCCGCGAACGCAGAACCGCTTACTTCAGTTGCTTCTTTATCCACTCCCAGTGACTGCGCTCGGTGTCGTCCGAAGTCCAATGCTCGTTGACGGGTGTTATCAAGGCTTCCTTGGGGCACGACAGTACATTGTAAACGGCATAACTGGTAGTGGGCGGGCATACGTCGTCGTTGTATCCCCACGTCATACGGACAGGAACCTGAATGCGACGGGCAAAATTGACTACGTCATAGTAGGCCATCGTCCGCAACTTGTCGGGAGTGTCCATGCCTTCGGTGCGGAAGAAGTGCGGATATCCGCCTGCCCGCCCGGCTTTGTAGCCCGCCATGTCGCTCAGTGCCGGATGATTGGCCACACAGGCAGTGACGCGTTTGTCCAGTCCGGCAGTGACCAGCGCCAAGGCTCCGCCCTGACTGCCTCCCTGCACAATGACGTTCTTCCCGTCCCACTCGGGCAAGGAAGTCAGCAGATCGATGCTGCGTATACAGGCCAGATAGACGCGCTTCATGTAGTAATGGTCCCGGTTGTCCAGTCCATTCATCAGATAGCCGTTCTCGCGTCCGTTGAAGGCATCACTGATTTCACGGAAAGTTTCGGCACTCATTTCCGGATTCAGGCCGTGTATCTCGATTTCGAAACGGATGCATCCCTCTTCGGCATAATACTTGTGGCGCAAGGGGTCCTTAATGGTCTTGATGCCCGCTCCCGGGGGACAGAGCACCACGGGACACGCCCCTTGGGCCGCCTGCTTGGGATAGAACAGATAGCCGTAAACGGACTGTCCGCGCGCACTGACCTGCAACTTGACGAGGTAGCAGTCTATCCGGTCGGTACAATACTGTTCAGCACGCACCTTCGTATATTTCAGAGGAACTTTGGCCAGTTCGGCTTTGTTTTTCTCCCAGAACTCCTCGAAATCAGCAGGTTTCGTGGTATAGGGGCGGATCTCTTCGGGCGAGAAGCCTACCTTGATGTGATGACGGTACGTCTTCCCGTCCACCGTAGCCCACATGCGACAGTCGCGGAAACCCGGCTGCTTCATGGTGCCCACGTTTATCACTGCCTTTCCGTGTTTCAGCTGCACGCTGCCTTGGGCATCGGCCGGCATCATGTCGCCGCCCATCTCGTAGTGAACGGTGACCCCGTCCTGCGGCATGCCGTACTTCAGCAGTTGTACTTCGACTGTCGCCTTCTCGCCCGTCCGGTACAGCCAGTCGGCATGGTCGGGCACTGTCACCCACAGCACATCGCTGCGGTAAGGGTTGTTCTCGGCCTGCAAGGGAAGCAGGGGCAAACACAGAAAGAGAAGTAAGAAAAAAGCCTGTTTCATACGTCGTTTCATCGTTTTATGTCCAACAAAGCATTGCCGTTCTTCACCGGGTTCCATCCATCGTTGCCAGCCAATACTTCCTTGATGGAATAACCTTGCAAGTCTTTCAACTGACGGGAGAAAGGTGCACGCTTGGCCTCCGTCGCTGCTCCCGCACCCTTACTTTGGTATTCGGCATAGAAGACGGTCTTTTCGGCCTCCTTCTTGCCCCAGTTGTGCCAGCCTGCGGGCAGAATGTGGCTGCCTAAGTCGCAACGGATAAACACCGCCTGTGCATACGGCCGCCACGGGCGGGACAGATAGACACCGTCCACTCCCTCGTCTGCCGTCAGCCGACAGTCGTAGAACACGTAGCCGTAGGACTGTCCTTCATCGGTAGAAGGAGCCGTCACGTACCCCTTGCCCTTGCTGTGGATGCGGCAACGGTTGAAGACAGCCGTCGACCAGCCGAAGATGAAGTCCACCGTTCCTTCCACGTAGCAGTCTTCGTAGTACTGGCGGCAGCCTTTCGCATAGGTGTACAGAGTATCCTGGAATCCCAGGAAGCGGCATTGCTTGAAGTAAGCACGGTCGGCACTGACAAAGCAGGCTACGGCCTGGCCGACCGGGCCGGCAGTATTCTCGAAAGTGATGTTTTCGGCATAGAAATCGGGAGCATAGATATAGCACGAGGCAGAGCCGGAGGTTCCCGTATTCTCGCCAAAGCGGTTCGGCTTGGAGGCATAGTCGCCGAAAGACAGCACGGTACCTTCCTGCCCGATGAGCGAAAGGTTGATTTTGCTTTCGGGAATCACAATCTTTTCGCGATAGACGCCTTCGCGCACCAGAATGGTGGTGCGCACGTTCTTCCGGTAATCGGGCACGGCGTTGATGGCTTCCTGCACGGTGAAGAAATCGCCACTTCCGTCCTTGGCCACCACAAAGTCGTAATGACGGACGTAAGGCGCCAGTGCCGGAACCGCCACGGCAATGGCATCGATGGCCAGTCCTGCCACGATGCGTGCACCCCGTACATTGAGGTGCGTGTTGTCTTCACGCCCCTTGGGCATGGCGGGCACCGTATTGGCAGGTACCCACATGAAGAGTTCTTTCGACTTGACTGGTCCCAGTCCCTCCACCAGTTCGTGGGTAATCCGGTTCATGTCGACAAACGGCACATCCAGCTCGCGCGCCACGTTGCGGGGCGACTCTAAGTAAGCACCGTGGGTATCAATCAGCCGGTCACCCTCGGCTGAATGTTCGGCCTGTGCCTCGTGTTTGGCATCGGGGTTGACGCCCTTGCGGATGTCGTCCTGGCTGATAGCCGCTGCTACCGAACTGCCGTCGGCCGTACCGAAATTGCGCCGTACGATGGAGTTGAACAATACGGGGATGGCTCCCTTGGTACGTGCCTCGGTGACAAAACGTTTCAGGTTGGCATCGAACGAACCGCCACCGGCATCGGTATGCCGCTTGGGATCGGTCTTCTCGTCGTTGTGGCCGAACTGGATAAAGACGTAATCGCCCTTCTTCAGCAACGAAAGCACCTTGTCCCACCGGCCTTCGTCGATGAAACTCTTGGTGCTGCGTCCGTTCACGGCATGATTGTCTACCCGTATCTCTTCGGACAGGAATCCGGGCAACATCTGTCCCCATCCTCTTTCGGGGTTGCCGCCGGTCAGGTCCTTGTCGGCCATGGTCGAATCGCCAATCATGAAAATGGTGATTGCTGGCTTGTCGGCTTTGAACGCCGTAAAGACCAGAAACAAGGCCAGCAGCAAAATCAGTTTGTTTTTCATATTATTCTTTTTTTACAGTTTCTTGGTTCATATCTATTTGGCAGAGGGCGTTTTCAGCCCTCACCTGCATCCCGTTTCCGGGACACTTGCACGGCTCGCGAGAGACACTTGTACGGCTCGCGAGCAACACAAGTGTGGAACACGAGCCGTGCAAGTGTGGCTCACATCCCCCGCCAGAAGGCTTCTGAAGGGGGGCTGGAGCCTTATTTTTGTGCTTCGGAGGGTGTCCACGTCCGACACTGGCTGAAGATGTGGTTCCAGTCAGCATATTTGACAGCCTCTTCCTTAGTCAGTATCTTTACCCAGCCTACACGCCGCGAGGTATCGGCTCCCGGGCCACGGTTGCCGTATTCGCCATAACGGGCTGTCCGCTCGTTGTCGGCGTTTCGCCAGTTGTCCCATCCGGCGGGACAGATGTGGGCACCCATCTCACACCCCACAAACACGGTAGCGGCATACGGTCGCCACGGACGCCCCAGATAGACCTTGTCCACATCCGGAGCCGCTGTCAGCCGACAGTTCAGAAACACGTAGCCC
Organism: Bacteroides ndongoniae; assembly: GCF_900108345.1. Taxonomy (GTDB): domain Bacteria; phylum Bacteroidota; class Bacteroidia; order Bacteroidales; family Bacteroidaceae; genus Bacteroides; species Bacteroides ndongoniae. The sequence continues at coordinate 1,740,130 of NZ_FNVV01000014.1, forward strand.
ACTTCCACACCGGGTGGTGTAGAGGCTGCCGTGATGTACGAATTACGTTTGCTATGGATAACACAGTCCTCGAACAGGGCGGTCGCAGGACCGAAGATAAAATCGGTTGTTCCCTCGATGTAGCAATTCTTGAAATAAAGGCGGGTACCGGCAGCACCGGTATAGACAGTATCCTGATTGCCCAGGAAGCGGCAGCCGACGAACACCAGCCGGTCGCCCTCGGTGTGCAAGGCCACGGCCTGCCCCAAGGGAGGGGCATTGTTCTCTATCGTCAGGTTGCGGAAAGTGATACCGTTGCCTTCCACCTTCAGCGTATAAGTGCGGAACGTACCCATACGGCGGATATTGGCGTGGTCGTCGAACGATATCACTGTCTTTTCGGCATCCTCGCCCACAAAATCGACATTCTGCAGCCACGAAGGCACTACCAGCTTTTCCCGATACACACCGTTGCGGACGAGCACCGTCACCCGATAGTCCATAAAAGCACGTATGCCCTCCATGGCCTCGGTCAGCGTGCGGTAATCGCCGTTGCCGCTGCCGTCCACCACGAGCGTGTCTTTCCACTTGCCGTCGGCCGACCATGCGCTTCCTGCACAGATCAGACACAGCAGCAACAGCCAAAAACGTATCAGCACCTCACGTTTCATCCTGCGACGGCTTTATTTGACGATGGCTTTTACTTCCTGCAGGCGTTCCCATTCGAGGCTTGCCAGGATGAACGGCCCCACGGCCTTGGCATCGTTGTCGCGGATGGTCTCGTTGATGTAATAGTCGTAATCGCCCGAACGATAGTTCTTTCCACCCAGTCCGGCCACGGCACAGGCCTGCGTGATGCTGACCAGTCCGTCCTTATCGACACGGATAAATTCTTTCAGAATGCCCTTGTATCCTTTAACGGCTACTTCCAGATAAGAGGGATCGATATACCCCTTGCGTACCCCCTTAAACAACGCATAGACGAACATAGCCGAGCAGGAAGACTCCAGATAGTTCCCTTTAGCGCCGCTCTTGTCGAGCACTTGATACCACACACCCGTCTTACTGTCTTGCAGACGCTTCACCTGGGCTGCTATATTATTGAAGATGACCAGCATGGAATCGCGCCCCGCCTCGTGCTTCGGAATAAAGTCGAGCGCATCGACAAACGCCATGGCATACCAGCCCAGCGCACGCCCCCAGCAATGTTGCGACTGACCGGTCACGGGATCGGCCCAACGTTCCTTACGGCTTACGTCGCACGCATGGCGGTAAAGTCCGTTGGCAGGATCGTACGTATGGCGTGCGGCCATCAGAAACTGGTTGACTACATCGGGATAAACCTCTACCTGATTGTTGCGGAATGCATATTCGGCGTAGAAAGGAGCCCCCATGTAAACGCCGTCCAGCCATACCTGATTGGGATAAATCTTCTTGTGCCAGAAGCCGCCGTCGGCATTGCGCGGATGTTCGTCGAACTGGCTGCGCAGCAGGTCGAGGGCTTTCCGGTATTTCTCGTCCTTGGTCTGTTCGTAGATGCGGAACAGGAATTTGCCGGAGTTCACACGGTCCAGGCTGAACTCCTGACGTTTATACATTTTTATTGTGCCGTCGGCATTCACCATCGTGTCGGCATAGGCCAGGGCGTAATCGTAGAACTTGCGGTCGCCGTAACGGTCGTAAACGTCGAGCATCGACTGAAGTTCCAGTCCGTGACAATAGTCCCACTTCAGTTTAGGCTGGAAGTCCAGTTGCCACGACTCCGGACAACGTATCATTTCCGACTCGGCCATCCGTACCGACCAGGGCTGTTTGTCGCTCACTTTCTGAGCCGACATTCCCCAAGGGAAAACCATCCACAGGGAACATACTAAAATCTTACAAATAATTGAGTTTTTCATGGGATTCTTCATTTATAGATATCAGACCTATCATTTTCCAAAACAAAAATAGCACATTCCATCAAGAACGGCGTGTATTTTTGGGTATAGTATGTGCAATATTTGGTATTCGTGTGCGAGAACGGAGTTTTTTGTGCACGATAACGACAAATTTAGTCCAAAATCGTCCATTTTACTAATAATTATGGCTTTGGAGTTTGATTAATTGAGAAAAGGTCTTAATTTTGGCACAGTTTTCAAGTTGTACCAATCGAAAAACATAACCTTATTAATAATTAAATCAGAAAAGAATGGAACAAGTTTTCGGCTATATCATCGGCTTAGGAGCAGCAGTGATGATGCCTATTATTTTTACAATCTTAGGAGTTTGCATTGGCATTAAGTTCAGCAAGGCACTGAAAAGCGGTTTACTGGTAGGTGTCGGTTTTGTAGGTTTATCCGTTGTCACAGCGTTGCTGACCAGCAGCCTTGGCCCGGCCTTGAGCCAGGTAGTCGAAATCTATGGTCTCCAACTGAAAATATTCGATATGGGATGGCCGGCAGCAGCAGCCGTAGCCTATAACACAACGGTAGGTGCTTTCATCATCCCTGTCTGTCTGGGAGTAAACATCCTGATGCTTCTGACCAAAACTACCCGTACGGTCAACATCGACTTGTGGAACTACTGGCACTTTGCTTTCATCGGCGCAGTAGTCTACTTCGCCAGCGACAGCATCCTGTGGGGTTTCTTCGCAGCCATCATCTGCTACATCATTACCCTGATTTCGGCCGACTATACCGCCAAGAAGTTCCAGAACTTCTATCCCGGCATGGAAGGAATCTCCATCCCGCAACCGTTCTGCGCCGGATTCATTCCCTTTGCCGTAGCCATCAATAAGGTACTGGACAAAATCCCCGGATTCGACAAGCTGTACATCGACGCCGAAGGTATGAAGAAAAAATTCGGTCTGCTGGGCGAACCTCTCTTCCTGGGTATCGTAATCGGATGCGGTATCGCTGCCCTCTCCTGCCACAACGGTCAGGAACTGGTAGACAAGATACCTTATATATTAGGACTCGGTATCAAGATGGGAGCCGTTATGGAGCTGATTCCGCGTATCACCGGACTTTTCATCGAAGGTCTGAAACCCATTTCCGACGCCACACGCGAACTGATTGCCCGCAAGTTCAAGGGAGCCGTAGGCCTGAACATCGGTATGAGCCCTGCATTGGTTATCGGCCATCCTACCACACTGGTCGTTTCCTTGCTGCTGATTCCCGTAACCATCCTGCTGGCTGTTATCTTGCCGGGCAACGAATTCCTGCCACTGGCATCTCTGGCCGGTATGTTCTACGTATTCCCGCTGGTATTGCCCATCACCAAGGGTAACGTGCTGAAATCGTTCCTCATCGGTCTCGTAGCCCTGACAGTAGGTTTGTACTTCGTAACCGATATGGCTCCGCACTTCACTCAGGCAGCCAACGACGCTTATGCCACAACAGTAGCCAAAGGCAGTCCCGACGGTGCCCTGAAAATCCCCGACGGATTCGAAGGTGGTGCACTCGACTTCGCATCAAGCATCTTCTCGTGGATTATCTTCCACCTGACTTATACCTTTAAATATATAGGTGCCGGTATTCTGGTATTGTGCACACTGGCTCTGATGATCTGGAACCGCCGTGCCATCATCAAGCTGCAGAAAAAAGCTGCCAGCGAACCGGTTGAGAAATAAAAAAGAAAACAATAAAACATCAAAAAAGGAGTAATATGAAAAGATTAGCATTCGCATTTATGTTGGGAGCCGCTGCCATAGCAGCCAATGCCCAAGTGAATTACAAAGTGCAGACAGCCTGCCATCCGGATGACGTGAAGCACTACGACACCGAACGTCTGCGCAGTGCCTTCATCATGGAAAAAGTTATGGCTCCGGACGAAATCAACGTAACCTATACACTGTACGACCGCCTCATCTATGGTGGTGCCATGCCTGTCAACAAGGTTCTGAAACTGGAAGTATTCCCCGAACTGGGTCCGGAAATCACTTATTTCCTGGAACGCCGCGAGCTGGGTGTCATCAACATCGGTGGCGATGGCGTAGTGACAGTAGACGGTAAGGAATATCCGATGAAATACAAAGAAGCCCTCTACGTAGGTTGCGGTAACAAGGAAGTAACTTTCAAGAGCAACGATGCCAGCAAGCCTGCCAAGTTCTACATCAACTCGGCACCGGCCTACAAGCCTTACGTTACACAGCTGATCACAACCGATGTGAAAGCTCAGAAAGCCGATCCCAAGAAATACGCCCTCGCCATCTCAGACCACTATGGCAAGATGGAAGATAGCAACGACCGCGTTGTAAACCAGCTGATCGTGAAAGATGTACTGGAAAGAGTAAAGAATGGCGGTACCAACCAGTTGCAGATGGGTCTTACCGAACTGGCTCCGGGTTCTGTATGGAATACGATGCCGGCTCACACCCACACTCGCCGTATGGAAGCCTACTTCTACTTCAACGTTCCCGAAGGCAACGCCATCTGTCACCTGATGGGCCAACCGCAGGAAGAACGCCTCATCTGGTTGCACAACGAACAGGCTGTCACTTCTCCCGAATGGAGCATCCACGCTGCTGCCGGAACACGTAACTATACCTTCATCTGGGGTATGGGCGGTGAAAACCTGAAGTACAGCGACAAAGACGAAATCAAGTATACGGATATGAGATAAAATACTCCGAAAACACCTGAACGGGCATAAATGTTAATCATTTATGCCCGTTTTTGTCATTTTATTTAGGATTTCCACCAATTTTTACACCCAAGAAAAACCACAAATCCGTATATTTGCAGGGAACAAATATTAAATCTACTATCATGAACAATTATCAGAATGCTGTCAGCAAGATGACCAACTATCGCTGGACCATCTGTGCCATGCTTTTTTTCGCGACAACCGTAAACTACCTTGACCGTCAGGTTCTCTCACTGACATGGAAAGATTTCATCGCTCCCGAATTCCACTGGACCGATGCACATTACGGAGACATTACCGCTATTTTTTCACTTGTATACGCCGTAGCCAATCTTTTTGCCGGACGCTTCATCGACTGGATGGGCACCAAGAAAGGATATCTTTGGGCTATCTTCGTCTGGTCCATGGGTGCCTGCCTCCATGCCGTCTGCGGTTGGGCTACCGAACATGTAGTAGGCATTCACGATGCTGCTGAAATGATTGCGGCTACCGGAGCTGTTGCCACTACCATCGCCATTACCAGTGTCTACTTCTTTATTGCCGCACGTATTGTGCTCAGTATCGGTGAAGCCGGTAACTTCCCCGCCGCTATTAAAGTAACCGCTGAGTACTTCCCTAAAAAAGACCGTGCATTCGCTACATCCATCTTCAACGCCGGTTCCACTGTAGGTGCTCTTGTTGCTCCAGTCACCATTCCCTCACTGGCCAGATATTTTCAAAGCCTTGGCATCGGAAACGGATGGGAAATGGCTTTCATCGTCATCGGTGTATTAGGTTTCGTATGGATGGGCGTATGGGTATTTGCATACAAGAAACCAGAAAACAATCCTCATGTCAATGCAGCCGAACTGGCCTATATCAACCTGGACAAACAGGCTGAACAGAACGAAAAGCCACAAGACACTGCCAATCAGAAAGAAGAACGCAAAATGAGCCTTTGGGAATGTCTGAAATATCCTCAGGCATGGGCTGTAGCTGTAGGTAAGTTTATGACCGATGGCGTATGGTGGTTCTTCCTCTTCTGGACTCCTGCCTATATTTCCGATGTCTACGGTTTCTCTTCGGACAGCGGAACGGCTCAGCTGCTGATTTTCGTACTCTATGCCATCACCATGCTGTCCATTTACGGTGGCAAACTGCCTACCATCATCATCAACAAGACAGGCATGAATCCTTATGCTGCCCGTATGCGCGCCATGTTCATCTTCGCCCTGTTCCCCTTGCTGGCTCTGTTTGCCCAGCCGCTTGGTGAGTATTCCTACTGGTTCCCCATCATCATCATCGGTATAGCCGGTGCTGCCCACCAGTCCTGGTCGGCCAATATCTACTCCGTAGGAAGTGACATGTTCCCCAAGAGTGCCGTAGCCACCATTATCGGTTTAGGCGGTATGGCAGGCGGTATTGGCGCTTACCTCATAAACAAATGCTCGGGAATGCTGTTCACCTATGCTGCCGGTACGACCATGGTCGACGGCCAGGAAGTAGAAATGAGCAAGGCTCTCCTTGCTCAGGGTGCCGAATACGTACAGCCCGCCATGCACTTTATGGGCTTCGAAGGCAAACCGGCCGGTTACTTCATCATCTTCTGCGTCTGCGCCGTGTCCTATCTGATTGGCTGGTGCATCATGAAGATATTGGTACCGAAATACAAACCCATTGTTTTAGACTAAAGGAAGCTGACTTATTTTTCCCCAGTTAGGAAAAAAGAATTCCCCAATTGGAAAAATATTTTTTCCTAACTGGGGAAAATTGTACCCATATTCCATGGAAAAAAAAGGGAAGTCTCACGACTTCCACAATTCTTCTAACCTTAAATCTAAATCTCTATGAAAAAAACGTGGGGCAAAGATAATGCTTTTTCTGATAATTTGATATTAATAAACACTATAAAGTTACTTTATTGTGCAAAAAAGTTATAAGAAGCCCTGAATTTCGTCCAATAAATCGGCATAAACCGGATTTTGTCCGAGCAATTGCGGTACTCCCGTCATAAACATCTGCCTTCGGGCACGGGTCAATGCCACATTCAGCTTACGGTCTATCAGCACTCCGTTTTCTTCGGTCATGTTCGCCAGGAACTTCAGTTGAGAGACACGGTTCACGCAGAACGAATAGATGATGACATCACGCTCGCTACCCTGAAAACGCTCCACCGTATCTACCAGCACATCATTCAGCTGGGGAATACCCGTAGCAGCCAGTTCTTTCCGTATCAGAGCTATCTGGCTACGGTAAGGAGTAATAATGCCCAAAGTAGACAACGGGCAGAACCCGAAAGTCCGGTCATACTGATGATAGACCGCAACTGCCAGACGTGCAACGATGCGTGCTTCAGCATGATTCACCTTCGACGATTGCAAAGCCGGTTCGGGCTCGGACGGCAGAAAGGCAACACGGCGTACCAGTATATCGGCAAACTCAGAATCCTCCAGCCCTTCCGCCAGATTCAACTCGCCAAACTGATGGGTAAGCCCGATGGGCACCAGCTTGCCACCATAAAAAGCACGGTTGGGAAAAGCCGCCACATCGACATTCATCCGTCCCTGCCGGCAAAGCATGTCATAAAAGTGTCCCGACACAGCCGCCTGTTCTCCCTCCTGTCCCGCCAGCATCCGGTACAGACGTTCGAACAACGAATCTTTCAGGTTGCGCAACCCAATGTCACGCAGAGCCTCATCGCATACCTCCGACTGCTCGGACGACTGCAATATCACTGCCGGCAGCTGCTTGTGATCGCCTATCATGATGAATTTGCCGATAGCGTTTCCCCCCGACACGCTTCGCATGCACAGCAAGCCCAACAGTTGCGGTTCCAGTATCTGTGTGGCCTCATCAATCAGTGCCACATCAAACGTTTTCAGGCGGAAAAGTTCGGTACGGGAAGAAAGCGTAGCCACCGTTCCCACAAAAATACGGCAGCGGGCAATACGCTCCTGCACTGCCCGACGGTTGGCACAACTGTCCAACACGTTCTCCATCAGGTAGGGCCGGTAAGGCACTTCGCACGACAACTCGCTGCCCACCCGGATAAAATCGACCGCCGGAGCGATGGAAACCAGCATCTTGCAGATTTCGTCCACCGCCCGGTTGGTATAGGAGAGCAACAGAATCTGCTTCCCCTCTCCATGAAATGTCTCGACCATCCGACGCAAGGCACGCGAAGTCTTTCCCGTTCCCGGAGGCCCGACAAGCAAGAAATAGTCGCGTGCAGCCTTCGCCTTCAAGGCTACACGGGCAAAGTCGTCACCGGCAGCAGCGATAGCCCCATCCAGTGCACTGTCAAATCCGGGCATCCTCTGACCCAACAGCAGATCGCGCCTGTCCTGCGTGGCCGACAGGAATGCCGCCAGTCCCGCATACATACTGCGGAACGACGTATCCATATAATCGTGCTCGATGGCATAGCGGCTGCCGGCAGGCAGCACACCGGCATTCTGCTGGGTAGAACGCAGACGCACGGTAATCGTATGATCGGTCATACATTCAATGTTCCCCTTGAACACCATCTTGTTTGTCACATTGTCCGTATCGGCATTCCGCTCGTACAGAACAATGACATCGCCCTGCCGGAAGTTGGGCAGCGCCTCTCCCCGCTCGGTCTCGGCCGAAGAGGGTGTCCGCAACTGAAAGCGCAAGAATGGCTTGTGTTCGTCGGAAGCATGGTTTTCGACAATGGTCAGGTCGTAAAGTATTTCTCCCGCCTCGCACTTCTCGGTCAGGGTCGAAAGCCACAACGACGAAGCTCCCGAGTGCCCCTGATAGACTACATCGCCCGACTTGGAAGTATACAGTTCTTTGGTGATGAAGTTGTAAAGTGTATAGAAATAGCTTTGCTCCAGCGGCGACAGGGCACGCAACTTACCCGCCACGGCCTCAATCTGCGGATACAGGAAACGTTTCCACAATGTATTGTCCAGTTGCCGTTCGTTCAGTGTGTCAGGGCAGATGTCCTGCAGACGTTCGGCTGTGTAATGAGGACTGTTGCGCAGCTGAATGCCGTATTCGGTAGCAACAATACGGTTGCGCACATCCATCACCCTGCGCACCATGGCCCACGAAGAGCGGGCCGGATAAAGCATCGGATAACGGGTATAGAGCAGATATGCCCTGACCCGACGGTGGTCCATCCCCATCGAATACTCCAGTACCGCCTGATAAAGCAACATCTGCACCAGGTTGTTTTCTTTCGGTTCTACCTTACCGCGAATGCTGTACTCGTCCGCCTTACCCGACTTCATTTCGATAAAGGCCGACATGTCGCGCTGCATGTAGTCCAGACGTCCCTGCAAGCCCAGTGCCTCGCAGATGTACGAAGGTTCAAGCACGGCATCCGTCTTGTCCAGCGCATATCCCGAGGCCTGAAAAGTCTCGGTCACCGTTTTCCGGATGTTCTCGAAATGCAGCTGGCAGTCGGCAAAAAAAGCCTTTTCCTTCTCGCGGTCGCGAAGGTCGGCACAGGCTGCCAGCTCCACGGCGTACGACCGGAAAGCCTTCTTCATGCACGCCAGATAGTCGGGCGTGCCGTCAGCGTGAATCCATTCGTCGAGGAACAGATTGGCGATGTTTCCCAGCAACAGCGGACGGGTATTGTCGGGCACCTGCAAGCGTGCCAGCATGTAGTTGGCCGGATGATGGCCGTAGTCGCGGAAACACTCGGCCAGCGAGCTGATGTCAATCAGATAGTCGGGTTCAAGGATGATGAAGGAAGGGGTCAGTACGCCGTCCTCGTCTATCCGTACGTCCAGCAGGTTCACCTGTGCGTTCCGCCACAGCAGCTGGCAGGTCTCGGCAAACTCTTCGTTGATTTGGGGCACATTGTAGCGCACCTTCAGAGGCTCGTCGGCCACCATATCGGTAGGGAGTACATACAGAAAATCATCATCGGCATACTGGAAGCTGACACGCATCCGCCGCTTCTGCTCGCGGGCAGGAGGAGCTATGATGTAGGTACTGTCGGCACGCGGCAAGGCATGATACAACAGGGGAGGAATTTCCGTGCCATACAGTCGTTTGACAAAAAAGGCCAGCGTCTTGGCATCGCGCAACAGTTGGTCGCGCTGTGGCATGGCCTGCCGGTTCAGAATGGCATTGGAGGTCAACCGGAAAGTGTGTAGCCGGTTCTGCTCAACAACAGAAAGGCCGACTTTTGACGCCACAAAGTTGATACGGGCGGAAAGGTCGGTCATCTGTAAACTGCTGTCGGGCATTTGTGTACGGCAAAGTTGCTCCAGCAACTCGCGCAACTGACGATACGCCATCGCCAATGCCTCGTCGGGTGCTTTTGTCACCTCCAGCAATAAATCATAATATTCCCTTACATCGTTTTCCATGATGCAAAGGTAAGGAAAAAACGCTTTACTTTTTCTGGCTTCTCGGCTTCTTATTTGCTTCGTTCATTGCCTCTGCCATTTCGTAAGCCGGAACATGATGTTTATCTTTCGGCTTTTTCGGTTTTTTGTTACCTGCAGCTCCCATATATCAAGACCTCCATATTTAAAAGTGAAACATTAATATTATCACGCACCCCGTAGCAAAGAACATGCCAAAGCGTATCGATGACAGTTAAACTTTACTATGTCACTCTTTCTTCTCCCGTATCATCAGGATGCTTAACTCGTAGAGCAGGTACAACGGCACGGCTACCACCGTCAGCGTGAAAGGATCGCCCGTAGGCGTAATGATGGCTGCCGCTATGACAATCAGTACAATGGCATGACGACGGTATTTGCGCAGGAAATCCTTGTGAACCACTCCCAGCAGTGAAAGCAGCCAGGTGACTAAAGGCAATTCGAAAGCCAGACCCATGCACAGTACCAGCATCATGAAGTTGTCGATGTAGGAATTCAGCGAAATCTGGTTCTCGATGGCACTGCTCAACTGATAGGTGGACAGGAAACGCAACGTCAGCGGATAGACCATAAAGTAGCCCAGCAACACCCCCACAAAGAACATCACCGTCCCGATGCCCAACGCCTTCCGCACACCTTTCACCTCGTTGGGATAAAGGGCCGGACGGACAAAGCGCCACACTTCGTAAAACAGGTAGGGAGCGGCAGTCACTACCGACATCCAGAATGCCGTAGACATGTGGATGAAGAAAGGTGCCGCCAGATTGATATTGATCAGTTTGACGTGGAACTCCTGCGTGAAGAAGTCATCGTGCAGGTCCAGCTCCTGCCCGATCCAGCGCAGAAGGTCGTAGAAGACAAAGTCGTTGTGGCAGGGAGCCAGGATGACCTTGTCGAACAGATAAGGCATCGCAATAAAATAACCTACGGCCAGCACGAACCACACACCGAGCACACGAAACAGCACCCGACGCAGTTCGTCCAGATGATCCCAGAAAGTCAACTCCTTATCCGCCATACGCTATTCTACCGCTATCAGGGACAACTTTTCCCCTCATTTCTTCTCTGCCTTGTCCGCCGGTTCGTCTATTTCTTCTTTCGCCTTGTTGATTTCCTCCTTCGCTTCGTTGACTCCTTCCTTAAAGCTCTTCACGCCTTTGCCCAATCCGCGCATCAGTTCGGGAATTTTCTTTCCGCCAAACAACAGCAGAATCACCAGAAGAATGATTAACCACTCGGATCCGCTGGGCAAGAAACTCATTAACAATAAACTTGTCATATATTTATTTATTTAAGTTTCACATGTAATACTTTCTTGGAAGTTAAGAAGTTATAGAAGTTATCACTCCGCTTTGCTCTGTTAGAAGTTAAAGCCGATAGTCTTGCAAAAAGGGAAATTCGCAGTAACAGGTCTATTGGCCTTTAACTTCTAAGCCCACCTTAGTGGGCGATAACTTCTTCTAACTCCTTTAACTCCTGCAAGTTTCGCAAGTGCGAAAGTTGAGTTATTTATTTAATTCTGCTGCAAAAATAGCAAAAATTCCTTTGGCACCTTCCAAAACTTGCTTTTTAGCGAAAAGCTTCCTTACTTTAGTCTTGATAATATACGCGTTTTACACGGGTCGATACACTGGTCAGCACTTCGTAAGGAATGGTGTCGAGTGCATCGGACAGCACTGTGATAGGCAGATGGTCGCCGAAGATTTCCACCGTATCGCCTTCCTTGCAGTCGATGTCCGTCACGTCGATCATGCAGACGTCCATGCAGATGTTACCCACATAGAGGGCACGTTGTCCGTTGACTAAACAATAGGCATGTCCGTTGCCCAAATGACGGTTCAGTCCGTCGGCATAGCCGATGGGGATGGCTGCAATGCGCGAAGCACGGGTCAGGTGTCCCTTGCGGCTATACCCTACCGTATCTTCGGCCGGTACATCGCGAATTTGCAGGATGGTCGTCCTCAGCGTGCTTACATTATTAATAATGGAATTGTCGAACGGATCAATGCCATACAACCCTATGCCCAGGCGTACCATATCGAACTGCGCACCGGGAAAACGCTCAATACCCGCCGAGTTACAGATGTGACGAAGAATCTTGTGCGGGAAAGCTGCCTGAAGTTCGGCAGAAGCCTTCTCGAACGTTTCTATCTGATGACGGGTAAACGAATCGAACTGCGCACCGTCGCTACCCACCAGATGCGAGAACACCGAACGGACAATCAGCGCATTCTGCTCCTTCAGCCGTTCAATCAGCCGGGGCATGTCGGCAGGGGCAAATCCCAGACGGTGCATACCGGTATCCAGCTTAATGTGGATGGGGAAGTTGGCTATACCTTCCTTCTCAGCCTCTTTTATCAGGGCATCCAGCAGGTGAAAACTGTAGACTTCGGGCTCAAGCGCATAGTCGAACATGGTTTTGAAAGCGGTCATTTCCGGATTCATGATCATGATGTTCGAGGTAATACCCGCCTTGCGCAAGTCGGAACCTTCGTCGGCCACAGCTACAGCCAGGTAGTCGACGTGATGTTCCTGCAAGGTCTTGGCTATTTCGTACGACCCGGCACCATAGGCCGAGGCTTTCACCATGCAGACCATTTTCGTCTCAGGCTTCAGGAAACTACGATAATGATTCAAGTTGGCCACCATTGCTCCGAGGTTAACTTCCAGAATGGTTTCGTGCACCTTCTTCTCCAGCACTTCGGTCAGTGCGTCGAAGCCAAACTTCCGCGCTCCCTTTATCAGTATGATTTCATTTTCCAGACGGAGTTCGCGTTGGCCGACAGCCTTTATCAGCGATTGCGTATCGGGATAGAAAGCTTTTTCCACGTTAAAGCGGTCGGCCGACAAAGAAATGTCGTTTCCTACCCCGATGATGCGTTCAATGCCACGCCGGTTTACCAACTGGGCAACCTGCCTGTACAGCGTAGGCGTATTCTGTCCCGTCTCCAGTATGTCCGACAGGATAAGGGTTTTCTTCAGCGGTGTTCCTTTTTCCCCACCACTGACGGCGCAACGACGGTCCAAAAAGTCGAGGGCGATGTCCAGCGAGCTCAAGTCGCTGTTGTAACTGTCGTTAATCAGCAGGCAACCGTTTTTACCTTCTTTCACCTCCAGACGCATGGCCACCGGCTCCAGCCTTGCCATACGCTCGGTAATCTGTTCGGCCGGAAGCATCAGGTACAGACAGGCAGCCAGACAGTTCAGCGAGTTCTCGATCGACGCATCGTCGATGAAAGGCAGCGTAAAGCTGTTATCCATATCCAGGTAACGGTAGGAAATCACTGTACAGTTGTCTTTCTTCTCAATCTTGCTGACGTATAGCGGACGCTCCATGTCCTTGCAACTCCAGGCTATCTCACGGGCCGACAGCATCGACTTGGCCACGCAGTTGCAGATAAACTCGTCATCACCATTGTATATCACTACATCGCAGTCCTTAAACAGGGTCAGCTTTTCCATGCACTTTTCCTGCAAAGAGAAGAAATTCTCCTGATGCGCCCCTCCGATATTGGTCAGAATGCCGATGGTAGGCTTAATCATGTTCTGCAAGGCACGCATTTCGCCCGGTTCGGAAATACCGGCCTCGAAAATGGCCAGGTCGGCAGCCTCGTGCATCTGCCATACCGACAAAGGTACACCGATCTGCGAATTATAACTGCGCGGCGAACGCACAATGGCACGCTCGGGACTGAGCAACTGGTGCAACCACTCCTTGACTACCGTCTTTCCGTTACTGCCCGTTATGCCTATCACCGGAATCTGGAAACGGTCGCGATGCACTTCTGCCAGCTTCTGAAGCGCCTTCAGCGTATTCGGAACCACCAGAAAATTACATCCCGCCAGTTTTTCGCTTTCGAGTTGCTGAAACTTCTCTTCGCTGACCACAAAATTGCGCACGCCCCGTGCATACAGTTCGGGAATGTAACGCGTACCGTCGTTCCGTTTGGTAGTAAGTGCAAAGAACAAAGTTTCTTCGGGAAAACTCAGCGAACGGCTGTCTGTCAACAGCCAGTCAATGGTGGCAGGCACGTCTCCTACGCGTCTGGCACCTGTCACCTCTGCTATATTTTCAATCGTGTATGACATATCTCTCTTTCATTTTTGAAGTCTAAGTACGGATATTTTCTGTTAAGTCGGTCTATTTTTAACACAATTTGTCCTAAAAAACGCTTATACTCTTCAGACTCGGGACGGAAAGGCTTATGTTGCAGCATCTTGCCGATATTTTCACTTTCTTCTATAATCTGTAACGTTTCCTTTGCAAAGCAGGCTTCCGAAAAACGTTGCCACACGTAGCCCACCGCCAGGTCGGACGGATGGACCAGATCGTCGGCATAGAAACGGTAATCGCGCAACTCGTCGTTCAGCAATTCGTAAGCCGGAAAATAGAAGATGCGTCCGGCAAACCGCTGTTGCAAAGCGTCGATGGCCAGCAGCAAGGTTGCCTTGCTGAGCTGGTTGGCATGCAGGCCGTCGCGCACGTGGCGGATGGGACTGACCGTCAGAATCACCCGCAGCCCGGGACGCTGCTTCCACAAAGTTGTCAACAGGTCCACATAGTCGTCCACAATCTCCTCCACCGACAGCCGGCGACGGCGGAAACAGCTTTCCGGCAGCTTGTGACAGTTGCCTACAATGCCCCCCGTCTGCCCGTCCTCGTACACCCACGAAGTGCCGAACGTCAGCAGCAGTACGTCGAGCGAAGACAGCCACTGGCGGGCGACAGACAGCCGGGCATTGATATTGTGCAATACTTCGTCCGGATCGGCAGCCGAAAAGTCGCTATGGTGCATGGGGCTGTGCCAGCAACCGCCTGCCCGAAACAAATCGTCTCCGGTATATTGCTTGCCGGAACCAATCTCACGCAAAGCGGCCGAGATGGAAAGCGGATTGTAAAGTACGCCATACGGATTGACTTCGCAAGCGAACTTAGCCTGCAACAGCCTTGCACCAATGTTCGAAGCAAAGCACGAACCCATCAGCATCAGGTGGTCCCGATGGGTCAGCCGGGGCCAGTCGGACGGTATCTCTACCGGAGTATACAAATTCATCATGTTCTATCTGACAAAAAACATAAACGATGCAAAGATAGTGAAAGGTGAGAGCAGAGGCAAATGGAAAACCAAAGTTTTCAATTTGACTATGCCGAACCGAATCCTATATTATGTAAAGATAGCGAAAGGTGAGAGCAGAGGCAAATATTCCCCAGCCAGATTTACTCCTGCCCCACCCAATACCCATTCCCATACTTCGTATGTACCCTGCGCCCCAACTGCGCCAGCAGGCGGGCGAACGACGTACACGAACAGTCCTTCAGAGCAGCAGGATTCTTCTTCTTCACAGTTGCATAGATATCCGCCGCCGACATTAATCTTGCACCCTGCTCGCCCGGCTCGGCGAAGCGGAAGCACGAGCTGACCAGTTCTTCGGCAGGCGTGACGCGGTAGAACGGGCGATTGGCCTGCTGGATTTCGTTTTCCTCTTCCTTGCTGAACCAGCAGCGTTCGCCGTTCTCCAACTCGTGCAGCAGCTGGGCATAAAGCTGTTCATAATCTATCGGCGTGGTGCAGTCGATGGGGCGTTCCACCTCCACACAGATAAAGCGACGGCTGCCCGAAAGGTCGGTCAGCAGGTCGCGGCGGTTGCTGGTACCGATGAAGGAGGCGATGCGGGGCAGCGGCTCTGCCGTGCGACGATAGGCACGGCGCACGCGTAAGGCTTCCATCTGCATCAGGTTCTTCAATTGGGGCATCCGGCTGGCAGGCAGACGGTCGAACTCGTCCAGGTTGATGAGTCCGTACGAAGCTAATTTGTTCTCCGCCGCCGTGGCGTTGGTCAGGTCAAAACTTTCGGTAAAGTAGTCACGCAGCTGGGGCGGGAGCAGCAGGCGGCAGAAGGTAGATTTTCCCAAACCCTGTGCGGTGCTGACTAGTAGCGGCGCCACACTGTTGGCACGGCGTCCCTCTCCGCCACGGCCCGTCCACTGGGCGGTGACGGCCAGCATCCAGCGGTGGAAGGCGCGTGTCCAAAGGTCGTTGTCGGACACCCGCTTGGCCAGTTCTGTCACCCGGTCGGTGCCGTCCCATGCAGGAAGGTGCTTGAAGTAGAGGTCGAACGGGTGATAGGCCTGCACGTGGTCGGACTCCACGTAACGTTTCACGTCACGGTCCCAGCAGTCTACGCCGCTGTCGATGGCGTCGAGGGCGATGCCGTTCAGCGTGCGGCTGTCCACGGGGGTATAAATAAGGTGGTGCGGATCGTTCGTTAGGTCGTTATTCACACGAGCGCACTCCGTGCGTTCCGTCAGCAGGTTGTAGCGGAAGGCGTAGTGCAGCTTCAGGTAGCGCGTCAGGCGTTGCATCATCTGTTGCTGGCGCGAGGGCTTTTCGGGTTGGGCAGGAGATTCTTCAGCAGGTGCAGCGACCTCTTCTTTGGGTGTGTTTTTTAGCGCATCCTTCACCGTATCCTTTTCAATGACAGGTTGTTGCTCCATTGTCCGGATGCGTGCTTCATCGGCTTCTTCGGGTTGCGCATCTACCCATTCAATGATTTCGTTCCCGCCGTTCAGGCTGAACATGCGTTTCTGTTCACCTTTGGCACGGTCGTCGGGTGTCCACGTCATGCGGACACTGAATTCGCCGCCGCCCATCACTACGAATATTTCACCTCCGGGCAGGCGGGTACAGACGTGTTGCAGGTCGGTAAACAGTTGTTCGTAAGTGGAAGCGGCAGAGGCGGCTGTCGTTGTGCCAGTCGTGTTAGTTGTCTCGTTTGTCGTGTTGTCCTTGCGTGCGTTCCACGGAAGGAACCAGCTTTTCAGGTTCGTAATCAGGTTCATAGCGATTTTTGGGTTTAAGTGTGAATAGGGACGAGGGACGCGGCTACAGACTCCGAGGCACCTTGTTCCCTTGTTAACTCGTCAACTTGTCAACTCATTAACTGTTCCCCAAAGATACAAAATCGGAAGGCCTTTGTCAAGTGGATAAGGGTGAAATAATCAACAAAAATCAACTTCTTTTTCAATCACCACGGAAGGACACAGAGTTTTCAGCAGTTTGCAGGGTGAAGTTTCACCGTAATATTCTGTGGGTGAACTATTTGTGGTGAAAGATGGATACGCGGAATACACGGAATGAGCGGATGAACGCGGATTTTAATTATTCATTTTTAATTTTTCATTGAACCAACGTGAAGCTTTATCTTTCACCACATCCGTCTGATTTTCAGCACTAATTTTCCTTGTTGAAAGCGTGAACCCAATTTCTCCTTTTCTCCTTTTCATCCGTGTTCGTCCGTCCTCTCCGCGTCGTCCGCGTATCCATCCCTCACCCGTTTTTCATTTTTCATTATTCACTTTTCATTCGTAACCACCTACTTTAGCAGCGTAACATCGGTAGTTAGCCGACGTAACAAGCAATCCCGCCGAGTATAACAAGCAATGTCACCGAGTTTTACAAGCAATCCTGTCAGGTTTTGTTTGCAAAGTCCACGGGTTGGGTAAGTAAAGTCCGTGAGTATTGCTTGCAACTCCCACGAGTATTGCAAGCGTTGCTCGCGAGCCGTGCTTGTGTCTCTCGCGAGCCGTGCAAGCACCGCTCACTCCAGTTTCTCCACCTCCCCGCGCATCTCGCGGATGGCGGTTGACATCACCTTGGGCTCTTTCGTCAGCACAAACTTTCCAATCAGTCAATCCCCATTTATAACTGATAGATCCTATATAATCAGATATTTTATATCCACTTGAATATGACAAGTCTACTATTCGTATCCAATATTCCACTTCTTGTTTTAGTACGTTGTTTAAGCCGATAGCAAAGGTTGCATATTTTGCTTACATTATTCAATATATAAAGGTAAAGTAGTTCCGAGCATCGAGTGGAGAAGAAAGGTGGAATATCTGTTACTTTTTGAAGAGTAAAAGAAAAGGAAGAATCTTTCGGTACATCATCGTCAGGTTTCCTCTTAAATTCTATCGCAATAAATAATAATATCAAAACAGCTTTCATATACGACTCTTACTGATAGTATTGTTCCGTAGTCTTTTTCAAATAGTTCAAAAATTTCCTACTTAACAGTTTATCATTATTTTTATTGGTAGCCAAAAGATACAGCCTGTAAAATTCATACGGATTGTGGAATGATTTTAGCATTTCCTGCTTAAGTCCGGCAAGTATGATTTGGTTGGACATGTAAAATCCAAGTGCGTGGCCGTTATATTTATAGATTTCAAGCAATTTATCAATACATGTATTCTTATCTATTTGTTTATCCGCATACTGCAACAGTATTGTCTGAAGAGTGGTGATATCCTGTTCAGCTTTACTATAAAGTGATACAAACTCTTCAGCAAGTTCTTTTGAACCGATTATACTCGAATAATATTCTCTATAACCCATATATTTATCGATTTGGTCAGCTATCCCCTCATTCGCTATCATATCAATCGCAAAGTTGATGTCATTTGCATAGTTGAACTCATGGTTTTCAAAGTGCCCTCTATATACATGAAAGAACTCGTGTGCCAGAAAATTGATTCTCTGTTCTTCAGTCATTTTATAAATCAGATTGAAATCAATCACAAGGGCATCGTCCATATCCTTTCCGTCAGCACTGAGAAACAGGAAATAGACAGGTTTCCATTTCACCGATGTATCCAGACTATCACATCCCAAGAAAGACTGGAGTCTCGATTTTGCATTTGAAATCAATGATCCGAAGTCATAGCTATGACGAAATTCCTTTATTTTCAAGTAATTCTCGTTTATTTCTTCATAGTTGGCTCTTACCAATGATTCCAGTGAAATGATGTTCTCTGATTCCTTATCTCTATTCAGATCCCCAAAAACACTCTGCATGGTTGACTTTACTATATTGCTAATCCTATTGTCTTTGTAATCGGAAAAGATAGAATATGCAGCAGAACTATTAAACCGATGCCATTGTTCCATATTGACCTCCTTGCCATTTTTAAGGCAATCGGCTATTTTGAAAAACTCATCTACTGATGTTAAATCAACATTTTGTGCAAACGAAAATGAGCATTTTATTAAAAACAGAAAGACTAATATTTTCTTCATGACTATTGATATAAAACTGATACTTCTTCTAAGAGAAAAATACAATTATTGCTATGAATAGATTCATATTTTATCTATAGCTTGATGGAAAGGGTGAAATTATATTCCTCCAATTGCGAAATCAGTGATTTCGCAATTGGAGAAACACCCCCTTTTACCATCGTAAGCTCTTGGTTGTACTCGTTGAAGAACTGCACCATATATTGCATATTGCGTACAGTAAATCCTTTTATTTCGGAATAATCGTTCTTCAAATCCGCTGCCAGCCGTTGCAAGGTTTTCTTGCCCCAACCGTCTGCATCCTGGCTTTGTTGCAACATGCCACCAATATCCCAATACATCCTAAGCATTTCTTCATTAGCAGCATAAATCGCCCGTTGTTGAGCTATCAGTACCCGTTGCTTGATTTTGCGAAGCAATGCCGCATAGCCACGAAAATCATCTGCCAATTTATCAATTGTCTGTTTATCTGTATTTTTAGCCATAGTCACTTTGATATATTCACAAAGTTACGTTTTTTATTCGATTGTACATCAAATTCATATAATATTAAGATGATTATGTTTTAAAAGCCCAACAAATCCTTCAATATCTGATAGTTACCCTTACCTACTGCCACATTGTCCAACGAAGCCTGATAAATTTGCGTGGTCGCTTCGAAATCATGTCCCATTCCTTCACTTATTACCGAAATCAGAATGTTCTTGCCTTTGGCCGTACTTGCCCATGAATGACGGACACAGCACATGCTTAGAAGAACGGATATATCGGCCAGTTTGGCTATCTCTTTCAAGTTCCGGTTTATTCTTCCTGTAATGCTTGTGCGTATCCTTAAAAGATATTTCAATACCGGCAAAAGACAAGGACTGGGGCTGTCTTCCGAATACTTGCCGACAAGCTCCTGCATACATTTTTCCCATCTAACAACAAGCATAGTAAACAAGGACACAGAAAGTAGAAAAATACTTTTTCTGATTAAAAAGACAAAATCTAAGAGTCACCAGAGAATAAAACCAACAGTTTTTTCATCTCTACTTTAGCCGCGTAATATGGGCAGTTAGCCGGCGCAACAAGCACCGCTCACTCCAGTTTCTCCACCTCCTCGCGCATCTCGCGGATGGCGGTCGACATCACCTTGGGCTCCTTCGTCAGCACAATCCGCTTCATCTCCTCCAACTTGTCCGGATGACGGTAATCGGGCAGAGCATAGAGCTTTGCCAGCAGGTAGTAAGGATAGATGCGGCCCGGCAACCGGTGGACGGCCTGCCAGAAGCATTCCTCCGCTTTCCGGTACTCCTTCACCGCCTGCCAGTTCTTCCCCATGATGTTCAGCACCATCGGGTCGGCCGTCAGACGGGCGGCCTCCTTCAGCATGTAGTTCGACCACGTATGTTCCTTGAGGCGGTGCAGGCAATGGCCGTACTCAAAGTAAAAGGCGCCCTCGTCCTGCAAACCTTCCGAACGCCAAATCGCGTTGTACTTCTCGGCGGCTGCTTCGTCGGCTCCCATGCGGTAGAGCATACGGGCTTCCGCCCACAAACGGCAATCGTCCGTCTGCCTTTTCCAGTCGTTACCCATCCCAAAGCACTGCCACATCGCCATCAGGATGACCAAAACCATGGGGATCCGTCCGGGGAAATAGGACATCACCAGCAGGAAACCCGCCACGATGAAGGCCGGCAGATGCATCGGATAGGAAGAGAAGGCGAAGACTATCAGCGAAAGCAACGCCCCGTTATGTCCCGTCAGCGACACATACCTGCCGCGCCAGAGCAGGTAAGACAAAACGGCCAGCAGCACCACGAGGAAAGGAATACCCAGCATGACGGTAAAGTCCAGATAGTCGTTGAAGGCATACTCCGGAGTACCCGCCACACGCTCCTCCCAGGCAGCATAGTCGCCGGAAGCGAAATAGCTGCTCTGCGCCTCGCCGTACAAGGCGGGGAAACCGTCGAAGTTCATGAAGGGATGCGAGGCGATGGCGCGGCACGTCATCTTCCAGATGAACAGGCGCCCCAGCGCCGAATCGGGTTTCAGCAGGAAGATGCCCACCCCGGCAACTACCACGACTGCCACGGCCACCCCACACCAGGCAATGCACCTGCCGCGCCAGCGCCGCCACACGACCTGCCACCACCGCACCAGGTACCAGGAGAACCACCACCATCCTACCCAGCCGCACCCTACGGCGGCAGCCAGCCAGGCGCTGCGGCTCATCGTGGCAGGCAGCACCATCAGTATCAGCAGTCCCGCCGCCCCGGCCAGCTTCCTGCCACGCCGCTTTGCGTCGGTCATGAATCCTGCGCTCATGTAAGCCGGAAACAGGTCTAAATAGCGGTTCAGGCAAAGCGGCAACACTAAGGCAAGGTAGCCCCCATACGGGCCGGGGTTGGCGAACGAGCCGGTCAGCGCATAGTGCGAGTGTCCCGACGGCAGAAGGCCGAACATCTGGCAGAGCCCCCACACGGCCTGTATCACGCCCATCGTTATCAACGCCCACGGAACAGCCGTTTCCATCCCGCCGTAAACGAAGTACGACCGCTGACAGCCGTTGCAGGAAGCCTGTATCAGCAAGGCAAGCACGATGCCCGCCGCCGACACGCAGGCCGGAATCCTCCATGCCAGCCACTGCCCCGCCGTCGTGCCCTCGGGCAGTTCGGGCGTACTGATGCACACCACGCTCAGAAACAGGCAGAGCGACACGTACAGCACGCCCTGTGCCACCTGTTCCCGCCATATCTGGACGTAAACCTTTCCAGGTTTCTCTGTTCTGTTCTCTTCCTGTGTTTTCATACGCTGCATTTTGTTCCAATATACTTTTTAAGTTTTCACTCTATCCTTTTCCACACCCTATCCCAGCGCACCTTGCCCGTCAGCGGATCGACCGATTTCCAGATTCTGACCGCCTTGCCCACGATGAAGGGTTCGGGCAGCAGGCCCCAGTAGCGGGAGTCCTGCGAGTTCGCCACACGGTCGCCCGCCACAAAATAATAGTTCTCGCGGAAACGGTAACGGCGGATGATGCTGTCGCCCAACCACACCGTATCGCCCCGGCATACCAACTTCTTCCGCTGTTCCCACTCGATCAGGTTGCGGTAGAGCAGCGCATGTTTGCCGAACATTGGTATACAATCCCCTTTTTTCGGGACGTAAAAAGGACCAAAATTTGCAATACTCCATCCTAATGATCCAAACATGCGTCCCTTAAAAACTATTCCATAATAGTTTTCATCACCTCTTTCTATTATATTTTTTAATATTCCTTGCGAACGTACATTTCCTAAAAAGCCTTTATATCCGCGTACTGAATAAGTCGCATCTTTTATCTCAAAAGTATCTCCCGGTAAGGCAACGCAACGCTTCACATAATATTTCATTACATTAAAACCTATACTATCCTTTTTTCTCGGATAGGGAAAGTTGAAAACAATTATGTCATTCCGTTCGAAATCTCTCCAGCCAGGCATACGATAAATTGACACTTCTTTATCATCTAATGCTTTCATGACATTGAAAATTCTTGCTCCAGTAGAACATTTATCAACTAAAATATAATCTCCTGATACTAGTATAGGTTCCATGGAATCGGTGGGAATCTTAAACGAAGCAAATACAAACAATTGCAACAACACCATCAGTAACACGATTATACAAAGGATGAACATTATGTTTAGTATATATCCCAGCCATTTCTTCAATTGTACAATCTCTTTTCTCATACCCTTTTATTGAAATATTTGTTTGCCAGCTGCTATATAAAAACAACGCTCCTCCTTTCCTCTCGTATGATTACGCAACCATAACAAAGCTCCTTGCGGAACATTATCATAATGCAGTTCTGTTCTTTCTGCTACTCTCCTTCCTAATGACTTCCAACCGGCAATGCCTCCATGATAATACAATTCGTACTCATCACCCAAATGAATAT
The DNA here is from genome assembly GCF_900108345.1 of Bacteroides ndongoniae. GTDB lineage: Bacteria > Bacteroidota > Bacteroidia > Bacteroidales > Bacteroidaceae > Bacteroides > Bacteroides ndongoniae. The sequence continues at coordinate 1,763,094 of NZ_FNVV01000014.1, forward strand.
AATTGTCGTCATTCCGGGGAATAAGCGTAAACTTCGTCAGTACTTGCGGCTTTCCTAAATCAAAATAGAGCTTTTCCCCCTCCACAGCCGACATATAAAAAGAGCTCCAATCCCCATCATTCATCAAATCAAGAATACCCCGATGTGTTTTACTTAAAGCATGGTTTGCCCAAATTCTTTCAGGCATAAGTGGATAATCCCCCAAGCCATACATATGCCATTCGGCCAATTGTATTCGTTTGTCCTGTGGTGAAGAATAGGCAACATACCTATATTTCTTTGTTCGCAATGGATATAGTACATTGTAATTAACTGTTGGAGTATCAGCCACCATATATAATAACTCTGCATCCTTAAAATCTGGCCGGTTGGCACCTTCAATCTTCACTCCCACAGCGCTTGACAGAAAAAGCGGATTTTTCCCAATCGGATATTTACGGGTCAGTACCACTTCTTCACGCTCCTGTTCATTGGGTATCAGAAAATTCACGACTTCTCCTGTGAAAAAGAAAGGATAATCTGCCGGCACCATATTTCCATCCCAGCAAAATGCCACAAAATAAATAAGTTCCGGTTCTACATTATAAAAGACCACTTCATCACCTAGAATCTTCGAAATATCAATCGGATACAGCTCGCGTCCTGTATAAACACATAAATATGCCCAATCTCCTGAAATATCCGCTAAATGTAACTTAATCGAATTATTAGGAAAATATTCATTGCCAACATCTTTCAGTAAAGGATGTCAAAAAAATGAGGCACCTGCCTATCAGCGTAAAGTCCTACATATTTTTCTAGCTGAATTCCATAACAGCTACGATATACTTTTCCCATTTTACGTAACCCTTCAGGGTGTCGCGAAGGAACCTGCTCCGTGTAATTGAAAGGAATGGCCAAACCTGTAGTGTCAAGTAACGCCGACCAAAAATGCCTACTATTATAACTTGGCGACACTTCATAAAAATCCATTGCGACCGGAATGCCCAAAGCACGCATTACATAAGTAACAATGTCGCAATTTTCTCGACAATATCCCACCCTGTTTTCCAGCAAGAACAAAGCCCCTAAGTGAGGAAGATTAAAATCTGTATAATTAGCAAAACCCTCTTTCTTTAAATACATGGAAAGAACCTGGGCTGCTTTTACGACATCATTACCCCGATACAATGAATCAAGAACCGGAGCATAACGTTCATAATAAACTCTACGCCAATTTTCGAGAGGTTCGTTGCCGACCCTATAAGGTAAAATATATTCACAGAAATCTTCAAAAGAATAATATTTACTCCAGCTCCTCTTTTCCCATACGTCAAAAGCTAAGTCTATATTATCTATCAACATTTCCGCTTTTATAACTTCTACATCTTTTATTTTATGTAAATTTCTATAATCAAATGATTTCCATTGTTTCACAACCTCATCGGATATTCTTCCCTTCAGGATGCTTTCCTTTTTCAAACGTTTCAAACTGTCCAATTCTTTTCCTATAAACGAATGATGTGGAAGCATGTTGGCTATCAAGAACCGAGCAGCTGCCAACTTTTCTTTTTCTCCTTGATAATGGGACAGCACTTTCTCCAACTCACATTTATTTTTCCCAGCTTGCTCCAAAACTGTCTCCACACGATTTTGCAAATTTCCCTGCACACAAGAAATACAGTGAAACAGGAGAAGTAAATTACATACGTAAAATATACAGGTCCTTAACTTATTCTTCACATTATTTGCCATACTTCCATTATTATCACTTATTTTACAGTATTTTTATTCCGCAAATCCTTTCACATTCAGAACAAACGGTGCCCCTTCCGCATTGCAGTGTACCGTAGCCGTCTTGCTGAAATAGCCGGCCTCATCGGCGCGATAGGTCACGGTCAGTGGCAGCACGTCGCCCGGACGGACCGGTTCCTTGGGATAGTCCACCGTGATGCAGCCGCAGGAAGTAGTCACGTCGTGAACCACGAGCAGATGCCTGCCCGTATTCTTCAGGTTGAAGACGACCTTTTGCTCCTCGCTCCGTGCAAAACTGTCCAGGTCAGCCGACGTCCGGTCAGCTTGTATGCTGGTCAGTGGCTCGGAAGTACCCGTTTCCTTCTGCACCGTTTCTCCCCGAATGATTTTCAGGTAAAGTTCCTTTATCTTCGGATTGTGGATGGGATTGCCGACGGCCAGCACACGGTTGTCCTTGTCGAGGAGGAAAGTCTGGAATCTTTCATCGGAGGGAAAATGATTCAGCCGGTTTAATTCATCGTTACAATCCATACAAATAGGATACCCAAACCTATTAATCCGTAGCGTTTGATATATTTCCATACCGTCTTTTGGAAAGAAAAAAAACAAAAATTTAACTGAATCTGAAAGTAAAGAATCCATTTCCGATATATATTCTTTCCAATCGCCCAATCTCAATTTACAACTGGTACATCCGGTAGAATCAATATATGATAATATTTTATACTCATTTGAAAATAAAAAGTCTACTGTATCATTACCACGAATAGTAAACACCATTGAATCAGGAAATAAGATTTCTTTCCCTTGCCATTTCTGCAAGATCAATTCTACCTTCCCTGTTCTCTGACATGAAAACAAAAATAAAAACAATAAAAAGATTAAGCCATAAAATAATCTCATACCACTACTCATTTATAAGTTTCAATTTAAAAAACTGTCTTCCTCTTCCTTTCCCTTTGTCACCACACCCCACTATCATTTTTCTCTCTTCATCTACAACAATGCCATCTATGTACATATCCAATCGGTACCGTGCTTTCAGGTTCCCCTCCCAATCCAGTACCAATATATCGCCATGAGGCACCGCACGCTCCATAGACTGTTCGGGATTGACAGTATATATATAATGATCTGTGGCAATCACACCGCTGCAATGAGACAAACGAGATTCAAACTTTGGTTCTACCAAATGATTATTGCCGGGAGAATAGTCAAGTTGCAAGGCATGAAGTAACTGCCCTTTCTTATTATAGATATGAATACGACGTAAATTACAATAAGCCACCACGAAAGCCGTTTTATCGGGTCTGACAGCAAGAATGTGCGCATAAGCCAACTTGAAATCACGCAAACGCTTGAAACGCTCCGGAGTTTCCGGATATTGTCCGCCAGAACTCCAGCGCCCTGTTCCCGGAAAAACCCGATGGAACTCACAGAGACCATTCATATCGTAGTTGTCGGGGAAAATATATTCATCTTCCCCCAACGATTGCACTCTCCCTGTAGTATAAGGAACAGTTGCCACCCGAAACGAACGTGACTGATAAAGCGAGTCTGCTTTGTCTAACCGATAAACATCAACCTTGCCTTGATACTCCAGAAACAATTCACCGTTTACAACCTCTTGCGAAACATACCGAGGAAGCTGTTGGCTGTGAAGATACTGCAATTGAGGGTATGAATAAATATGAACCATATCATAACTGCCAAACACGACTAAACGGTCATCTAAGCGTAAGGGGAAAGCGGGACGGACACTAATCCCCATCGTTATTTCCGAAGGAGAAACAACCGTGTCAACAAGAAAACCCTGTTTATATTTTAACTTAACCTCTTCCGTGCCTGGTTGCTGGCAGGCAGCCAATAAAAGGAGAAATATCCACGCTGCACAAATTCCGAACCCTTTACAACTCATACTTTACCAACATGTAATCAGGATTCAACACTAAAGCATAAAGTGTATTGGTACGGGTATCTGAAGCAATACGAACAACCGGCATGCCCAGATCGACAACTTTCACCAAAGAAGAATCGTAGTCATAAAGATAAACCAAATGAGGAAGAAGCCGTTCATCCCTGCCTCGAATAGGGGCATCAAGTGGTTCGTTCTCCCAATCACGATGCAGTGAAACGATATAATCCTTACAGATTGAAAGGCCAAAAATGCCACCTATACGTGCATCAGGCACGATACGTCCCCGGGAAACCTCGTATCCGGTATCGGCTTCTTTCTCCCAACACAACTTAAAATTATCGTTTTCTTTCTGGTATAAAGCTAAATAAGGAATGTGGAAAGAACTACATGCCAGCATGCCACTGATGGAGTCGTATACCAACGTCATACCTAAATGTTCACGTACGTCCTTCACCGGATAAACACCAAATTTCTTTTCACGGCCATATATGCGAGCATTAAAATAATTTTCATCCCCATCTGCCGTTTGCTGAACAAAGACATCATGCTGCAATTCAATCATTGACGGACGATTTTCCTTTTCTAACGAACTTAAGGGACTAAAAGGTTCCATCCCTGCTACCAGACTGTCAATAGAGAGATACCCTTTACTTTTCCCATTCAAATCTGAAACAAAAAGACGGTTTCCTACACAATGCGAACTAAGGCTGCCTGTCACAAATTCATTAGGACCTTCGCCAACTTTTCCCATCTTACCAACCAATTTTCCAGTTACAGCATCGTGTACATTCACAAAATAATCACGGGCAAACGGATCTTCCCATACCACATAATTTCCAACGATTATCATCGTACCCGGCATACGGGTCATGATGTCGTTGTGTAATATTTGGGCTGTTGCTTTTTCACGGACAACCTCCCTTTTTTTCACGGACTGACAACCGTATAAAAATAAAAGGAAAAATAAATAAATAAAGCTTCTGTTCATGCGAATAAGAATTAAGTGATAAAAAATTAATGGTTACAAAATCTTAGCATTAAAAGACACAGAAGACACGGATTTATACAAAAATCCTTCGTCATCTGCGTCTGAAAAATGCTATAAATTTATTGTACAAATCTACATTATTAATTAATAATGTGAACAACCATATCTATAATCACAACCTCCACCTGATGTAGGATATGCATAAGTAAAATGAGCGTTTCCACATACACAGCATTCATTATACCACGATGCCCAGCATCTACCATTTGATAATTCATCATCAGCCAATGCTTCTACATTCGCTAACATAATATTAGACACCAAATTTTGTCTTTGATTCTCATAAACGCCATAACCGACTGTTACTACAACAGCTGCCACAAGGGCTATTTTAAAAAAATTATGTTTCATGGTTTTAATCATTTTATTCCCTGTTCTATTATCTATATATGCCCTCCTCCTCAGGGATACAGAAGAAGAGTATAATACCTTTGTTCCGTATTTATCCTTTCAACGGATGCGGCAAACGTATAGCCGCAAAATAATAATTTGTAGCTTTAAATAAGATAGGATGCGCCTTAGCAAAAAAATTAAGCAAGCTTATTTTTTTGCTGAGACTTTTGCTATCTTTGTTCCTTGACCTCCTTTCTTTTAAGTGGGTTAGGGAATGAGCGGGGATGCCTCGCTCTCTAACACAGGGCATTTTCCCCTCATTCCTGCTATTATTATTCATTCAGACTCCATCCCATAAATACGTATTTTACTTTTATATTCGTTAATGGACATGGGACATTCCCCACTTCAAGGCAATGTCCAACTTCTACATATTCATCATCTGCCAGAGCTTCCGCATTTAACAGCAGAAGATCATCTTCTATTTCCGTTTTAGAATGTAACCCCATCCACATTCCACAGGCACATACAATGCTTCCGATCAATAAGATTCTTTTTCTTTTCATTTTCAATTTCATTAGTTGTTATTTATTAATACCTCAACTTTGACTTCGTCGATTTTCAGTTCGCAAGCTCAAGTTGCAGTTGACGAGTTGACAAGGCGTTTGTAGCGAGCCGTTTCAAGCAGCACTTTATTAAACAGGACATTCCAACCTTGTGGACTTGTTGACTGAAGCCTTGTTAACTGGTAAGTTGAGCACTTGCGAAACTTAAAACTTTTATTTATAGTTCCTCCAAGTTCAGATTGTCTGCATTTCAATTTGCCGATAAAATTAAAAAAATACCATCGAAATAAACCATCATGTCAACTGACATCAACTGACATTAATTGTAAACAACTGTCTATCATAATATTATAAATCGAAAAATGTCAGTTGATATCAGTTGGAGTTTTCATCCGAATGATTCATTCTTTTCTGTTTTGTTTATCGAAGAAGGCAGAACAAGCTGATAAAAGCCATTTCTATCATTAGATATAGTAGCAGGCGATACGCTTTCGAGCTTATCCCGAAGGCGTCCTATCATCTTATAAAAACTATCCAAAGAGTAGGTTTCAAGCTCTTTTCCGATAGCCAGATAAATATCATGTTTAGACAAAGTGTGATGAGGAGATTTAAGAAAACATTCTAACAAATTAGACATGGTTGCAGACAGGGTAACAATCGTCTTGTCATTCTCATTACAGAGTACGTTTTGCTCAGCGTCAAAATAGATTTCCATACCCAAATTGTAAAGCCGATCGTTTCTACCTCGTACTTGAGGTTTACACACTATACGCTTGCGTGTTGTCCTTTCGTTATTCTTTGTTTCATTGGCATCTGGAAGTAAAAAATGGAATAGTTTGCGGTATAATAAGGAAAACCATACGATACAAACTAACAATATGCACAATATATTTTGACCTGATGATACAAGGCTCCACCAATTATATGAAATATAGCCGGCTATTTCTAATTCCAGACGATAGCCTAAATAAGTAGAAACCAAGCTATCGGCTTTTTGCGTCATTCCCTCGGTTTCAGAACAGACAGCATTGATATGCCCGGACATATCTGTCGTTCTGCAAAACACTCTTGTATCAGCTTTTATGTCATGAGCAACCAGCAAACTATCCCAAGTAGCTTGCAACGGTTCTGGAAGAAGTGGCTGCTCCCTCAGAGACAAACTTAGAAGCGCATTTTTCGTGCCATCATTCACATAGGCATGTTTGCGCTTGTACGTAGGAAGATGGAAAACTTGCACCCCATTCTCTGTTATCAGTTTTATCGAATCCGGTATGGAGGATTTTACAGATATCTGCCGTTGAGCAGGAATTGGAGTATAATGAAGAGGGAGCGTTATCTGCTCCACTTCTAAATTTATCGCATGAAAAAAAGCTGTTTTTGCCTGTTCATTCCAATTTTGCTTCTGTTGTGAATATGCTTTCCATAAATGGACAGCACACATTGCAGTTAAAAATGTGCCAACAAACAATATCCATACTTTTGGATTTATTTTTTTCACGTTCAAAGGCCTCCTTATTATTCTATTTATCCAATTCATAATAATTTCCTTTTGATAGTCGTATTTCATAATGAATGTCACTTTCTTAAACTAATTTATTTCTGCCATAGATTAAACTTCACTAACGGTTCATCACTGTTTACATCTGTAGTCCATAATATCCTCCGCTTTTCGTCCACCGCAATGCCACACACATGACGGTCAAGTACATAACCGCGCAAGGGTTTCCCTGTCAGGCTGAACACATAAAGGTAACGGCCACCATCCGGCAGACTTTTGCCTTGCTGGATGCTTCGGCCAATTTCCTTGAACGAAGTTCCCTGGAAAACAGCATAGACGACACTGTCTGCCACCTGTACGTCGATGAATCCCATGATGCCCGTAGGGATACCATACCCCTGACGCACCTGAAACTGCGGTTCGCCACCGGGACCCATGAGCACCGTATGCGTACTGTCGCGCAGGTTCCACAACTCAAGCACCTCGCCCAACTGGGTGGCGGCAGCCAACACACCGTTACGGGGATTGTAGTCGATGAAGCTGCGCCAGGCTTGTGCCAACGCCGGACGGGAGTGGAGCAAAGCATCCTCGTTGGCCGTGGGGATGGAGCCGAACCGGCGTAACAGGCGGCCGTCGCGGTTCACCACGCAGAAGCGGCTGTCGCCCGAGTAGTCGGGAACGAGGCAGGTGGAGTCGCTGATGCTGACAAAATCGAGCACACGGAGCAGTTGACGGTCGAGGCTGACCGTACCTACGCGAAGCAGCGAGTCGGCAGCAGGAGCAAACACGAAATGCGCGACCTGCGACTTGCCGGAATCGAGGACATGGAGCGTGTCGCCTGTCCAACGCATGTTTTCGGCGGAAATCAGGTCGTCAGGACCATCGCCACGGCGACCGAAAGAAGCCAGATGACGGAAGTCGGGAAGGCTGAAGGCGTGGAAGAAATGGTCCGTACCATGAAGATCCATCACCACGGCACGGTCTGTCTGCACGCGGATGCGGAAGGGATAGCGGAACACAGCGGTATCGAGAGGCAGCGGTGTGCCTGCAAGTTCCACCGTCTGCGGGAACCCGTCGTAAACAGTCACCCCCTCGCGTAGAGGACGGGAACAGGCAGCGAGCCATAAAAGGACAAACACAGCGGACAAACCGCCAGACAGTCGGGACAGAAACGCCGGAAAGGCGAAAGTCCGATGAAAAGAGATTAAAATAATAGTTTTCATCGCGTTTCTTATTTAAGAATAAATTGCACTCCTCTGCTCCATGAAATTCTGTGTACTCTCTCTATGGTGAAGGGATGCAGTAAATGTTTCTAAGATTAACGAAGCAAAATTAAGGATAATGTTTAAAAAATCAAATTTGTAGTGTTGTAAAATGAAATTCATACTTCTTCGTTTTGACAGCCTCTTAGTAGTTAAAGGTCAATAGAATGAAATACAAACGTAACTGAGGAATCACCAAACAACCTCTTCCCGCAATCATAAATTCCATTTAAGGCCTCATTTTTTACTCACTTTTATACAATTCAGCACAGTTTTCCCCGAAAACATGCACCCATCCACTTTATTTTTGCTATTTTTGCATTTTGTAATTACCAGACGTAAGATGGAAAAAACAGAAATAACGACATATAGCTTGCTGAACTCGATTTCTACCCCCAACGATTTACGACGTCTGAGCGTAGACCAACTGCCGGAAGTCTGCAAAGAATTGCGGCAAGACATCATTAAAGAAGTATCCCGCAATCCGGGGCACTTCGCAGCCAGCCTCGGAACTGTGGAATTGACTGTCGCCCTGCACTACGTCTACAACACTCCCTACGACCGCATCGTCTGGGATGTGGGCCATCAGGCTTACGGCCACAAGATACTGACCGGACGGCGCGAAGCCTTTTCCACCAACCGTAAATTCAAAGGTATACGCCCCTTCCCCTCGCCCGAAGAAAGCGAATACGACACTTTCGCCTGCGGACATGCCTCGAACTCGATTTCCGCAGCCTTGGGAATGGCAGTGTCGGCATCGCTCAAAGGCGAACAGCAGCGACATGTAGTAGCCGTCATCGGCGACGGAAGCATGAGTGGCGGACTGGCCTTCGAAGGGCTGAACAATGCTTCATCCACCCCCAACAACCTGCTTATCATCCTGAACGACAACGATATGTCCATCGACCGCAGCGTGGGAGGCATGAAGCAATATCTGTTCAACCTGACTACTTCCAACCGCTATAACCAACTGCGGTTCAAGGCATCGCGCCTTCTGTTCAAGATGGGGATTCTGAACGAAGAACGCCGCAAGGCTCTCATCCGCTTCGGCAACAGCCTGAAGTCGATAGCCGCCCAGCAGCAAAACATCTTCGAAGGAATGAACATCCGCTACTTCGGCCCCATAGACGGGCACGACGTAAAGAATCTGGCACGTGTGCTGAAGGACATCAAAGACATGCAGGGACCCAAGATTCTGCACTTGCATACCGTCAAAGGCAAAGGATTCGAACCGGCCGAAAAGGCACCGGGAATCTGGCATGCCCCCGGCAAGTTCGATCCCGAAACAGGAGAACGCTTTACGGTAGATACACACAATATGCCTCCGCTCTATCAGGACGTCTTCGGCGAGACACTGGTCGAACTGGCCCAAAAGAATCCCCGTATTGTGGGAGTGACCCCCGCTATGCCTACAGGCTGCTCCATGATCAAACTGATGCAGGCCATGCCGCAACGGGCATTCGACGTAGGCATAGCCGAAGGACACGCAGCCACCTTCTCCGGAGGAATGGCCAAAGAGGGATTGCAACCATTCTGCAATATCTATTCGAGCTTCATGCAGCGTGCCTACGACAACGTGATACACGACATTGCCTTGCTGAAACTGCCGGTAGTGCTCTGCCTTGACCGTGCCGGACTGGTAGGTGAAGACGGCCCCACGCATCACGGCATATTCGACGTGGCCTATTTCCGCCCCATCCCCAACCTGACCCTGTCGTCGCCCATGAACGAGCACGAACTGCGTTGCCTGATGTATACGGCACAACTGCCGGACAAAGGGCCGTTCGTCATCCGCTATCCACGCGGACGCGGGGTACTGGTAGACTGGCGGTGTCCGTTGAAGGAAATCCCCGTAGGCAAAGGACGCAAACTGAAAGACGGTACCGACATGGCTGTCATCAGCCTGGGACCGATAGGGAACATTGCCGCACAGGCCATCAGGCGTGCCGAAAAAGACAAAGGACTCTCCATCGCCCACTATGACCTGCGCTTCGTCAAACCGATAGACGAAGAAATGCTGCACGAAATAGGGCAGACATTCAAGCGAATCGTTACAGTGGAAGACGGAGTGATAAAAGGAGGAATGGGAAGTGCCGTGCTGGAGTTTATGGCCGACCACAACTATACGCCAAACGTCAGACGTATCGGAGTGCCCGACCAGTTTATAGAACATGGAAGCGTACAGGAACTATACCACCTGTGCGGAATGGATGAAGAAGGAATATATAGTCAATTAATAAAGTGAAAATAGTTATTGCCGGTGCCGGTGCAGTAGGCACACATTTAGCCAAATTGTTGTCGCGCGAAAAGCAGGACATCATTCTGCTGGACGACAACGAAGAGAAGTTGAGCACACTCAGCTCCAACTTCGATTTGATGACAGTCACAGCATCACCTACCTCCATCCGTGGACTGAAAGAAGTAGGTGCGGGTGCGGCCGACCTGTTCATAGCCGTTACCCCCGACGAAAGCCGCAACATGACAGCCTGTATGCTGGCCAGCAATCTGGGTGCAAAAAAAACGGTAGCACGTATCGACAACTACGAATACCTGCTGCCCAAGCACAAAGAGTTTTTCCAGAAGCTGGGGGTAGACTCGCTGATTTATCCTGAGATGCTGGCTGCCAAAGAGATTGTCTCCTCTGTCCGTATGAGCTGGGTACGCCAATGGTGGGAGTTTTGCGGAGGTGCCCTGATACTGATAGGTACCAAAATGCGCGAAAAAGCCGAAATACTGGACATTCCGCTCTACCAGTTGGGCGGACCGGAACTGCCCTATCACGTGGTAGCCATCAAACGGGGAAGTGAAACGCTGATTCCACGGGGAGACGACAGTATCAAGCTGCATGACATTGTATACTTTACGACAACCCGAAAGTACATACCCTACATCCGAAAGATAGCCGGAAAAGAAGATTATGCCGACGTGCGCAACGTCATGATTATGGGCGGAAGCCGGATTGCCGTGCGCACAGCCCAATACGTACCCGACTACATGCAGGTGAAAATCATCGACAACGACCTGGCACGATGCAACCGGCTGACAGAGTTGCTGGATGACAAGACCATGATTATCAACGGAGACGGACGCGACATGGACCTGCTCATCGAGGAAGGACTGAAGAACACCGAAGCTTTCGTCGCCCTGACCGGAAGTTCCGAAACCAACATTCTGGCCTGCCTCGCTGCCAAACGTATGGGAGTGAGCAAAACCGTGGCCGAAGTCGAAAACATCGACTACATCGGTATGGCTGAAAGCCTGGACATCGGGACTGTGATCAACAAAAAAATGATCGCCGCCAGCCATATTTACCAAATGATGCTCGATGCCGACGTAAGCAACGTGAAATGCCTGACACTGGCCAACGCCGATGTGGCTGAATTTACGGTAAAAGCTGACTCAAAAATCACCAAACATCCGGTAAAGGACCTGGGATTGCCCAAAGGAACCACAATCGGAGGACTGATCAGGCAAGGAGAAGGTGTCGTGGTGACCGGTAACACACTCATACAGCCGGGCGACCATGTAGTGGTATTCTGTTTAAGCATGATGATCAAAAAGATTGAGAAATACTTTAGTTAATGGTCAATTTTAAAACGATTACGCGAATTATCGGCATCCTCCTGCTACTGGAGACCGCCATGCTGCTGGCATGTTCCGGCATATCTTTATATTATCAGGACGAAGCATTGACCGATTTCTGGAAATCGGCCGGAATCGCAGCGGGTGTAGGTATCCTGCTGTTCCTTTTAGGTAAAGGAAGCGACGGTGTGCTGACACGCCGCGACGGCTATGTGCTGGTCAGCCTTGCCTGGATAGCGTTTTCTTTCTTCGGAATGCTGCCCTTCTACATCAGCGGCTACATTCCCGACATCACCAATGCCTTTTTCGAAACCATGTCGGGCTTTACCAGTACGGGGGCGACGATATTGGACAACATAGAGTCTCTGCCGCACGGACTGCTCTTCTGGCGGAGTATGACCCAATGGATTGGAGGATTGGGAATTATCATGTTCACCATTGCCGTCCTCCCCATTTTCGGTGTCAGCGGTCTGCAGGTATTCGCCGCCGAAGCCAGCGGACCTACGCACGACAAAGTACACCCCCGCATCGGCATCACAGCCAAATGGATATGGTCGGTATACACCGGGATTACGGCAACACTCGTCGGACTGCTTATGCTGGGGGGGATGAGCTGGTTCGACAGCATCTGCCACGCTTTTGCCACTACGGGAACAGGCGGATTTTCAACCAAACAGGCAAGCATAGCCTATTATCATTCGCCCTATATAGAATACGTCATATCTACCTTTATGTTCATTTCCGGTATCAACTTTACACTGCTGCTACTTCTTGTCAACCGGAAATTCAAGAAAGCGTTTCATGATGTAGAGCTGAAATGGTATTTCTGGTCAGTAATACTGTTCACCGGAATAATAGCAACCATCCTTTACTATACCAGCCCGATGGATGCGGAAGAAGCTTTCCGCAAATCGCTGTTTCAGGTCACCAGTCTTCATACGTCAACAGGTTTTGCTACCGACGACTATATGCTATGGCCATCGGTCACCTGGGGGTTGCTGACAATCGTCATGGTGATAGGAGCCTGCGCCGGCAGTACCACCGGCGGTCTGAAGTGCATCCGTCTGGTCATTCTGAGCAAAGTGTCGAAAAACGAATTTAAGCATATTCTCCATCCCAATGCAGTGCTTCCGGTACGTATCAACAAGCAGGTATTGTCCACCTCCATTGTTTCTACCGTATTGGCATTCAGTTTCCTCTATCTGGTCATTATCATTATCAGTATATTGCTTATGATGGCTATGGGAGTAGGATTCGAAGAATCAATAGGATGTGTCATCTCAAGTATCGGCAACATGGGCCCCGGCCTGGGAGATACCGGTCCCGCTTATTCGTGGAACGCACTGCCCGATGCAGCCAAATGGCTGCTCTCTCTTCTGATGTTGCTGGGACGTCTGGAATTGTTCACTGTTTTGCTGCTCTTCACTCCCGATTTCTGGAAAAAGAATTGATTAATGGCAAAAAAGTGCTAAAACGGCTGTTTTTTGTAATCTCCACCTAACAAAAAGCAGAATTATTTATTGTACCTTTGCACGTCCGAAAAAGAGAGATTGAGAGAATCGTTATATGAAACAGTGCATAAAATATTTAATGATCATCCTGCTGGCCGCATCGTTACACAGTGGTGTCCTCGAAGCGGCAAGCGAATTATGCACCAAAAATATCGATTATACCGAATCTGCTTTTCAAGCACAAACGACAGAAACGACCCATCTCATTCATCATCTTTACGATTATCTGCTATCTCTACCTTTTTGTGCTGACTATATCGGTCAGAATTCTGTTCCCGGCTGTAAATCAGTCACGCTCCCCATCAATCGGATACGACCGGAAACTACTCATAAAGCAACCTTCCATAAAGGATGGTCTGCCCCGAATGCCTTATCACACTCAGTGGATTATTACGTCTACGGGCTACGGAAAATTGTAGTATAAAGTCTGCCGGTTTGTGTGCCGGAATACCTTAATAATAGCACATAAACCGTTTTCTTCGTAAATGTTCTACATACATTTTCTGCACAGAGAGAACAGAAATTTTGCGGGAAATAGAGTTTCCCCTTTATATACTTGATCGTAAAAAATCTCTTTATTTTATGAACTTTACTCTTTTAGTGACCGTCTTGTTGACGGCAATTATCTTCGTGGGTCTGGTCATTGCCATCTCGCATGCCATTTCTCCACGTTCGTACAACCCACAAAAGATGGAGCCTTACGAATGCGGTATTCCTACACGGGGACGTTCATGGATGCAATTCCGTGTTGGTTACTACCTGTTTGCCATCCTCTTCCTCATGTTCGAGGTAGAAACGGTATTCCTCTTTCCGTGGGCTATCAGTGTTCGCCAGTCTGGCGTTTCCGCATTGCTTGGCGTAGCCTTTTTCTTATTCATTCTTGTGCTGGGACTTGCTTATGCCTGGCGGAAAGGAGCGTTGGAATGGAAATAAACAAGAAACCCCGGATTAAGTCGATTCCTTACGAGGAATTCACCGACAACGAGACTCTTGAAAAGCTGGTACAGGAACTGAATGCTGGTGGTACCAATGTCATTGTAGCCGCTCTGGACGACCTGATAGACTGGGGACGCAGCAATTCCCTTTGGCCATTGACGTTTGCAACCAGCTGCTGTGGTATTGAATTTATGGCCGTATGTGCCGCACGCTATGACATTGCGCGCTTCGGCTTCGAAGTAACGCGTAACAGTCCCCGTCAGGCCGATGTTATTCTGGTAAGCGGTACCATCACCCACAAAATGGCTCCCGTATTAAAGCGTCTTTACGACCAGATGCCCGATCCGAAGTATGTAGTAGCAGTAGGAGGATGTGCCGTCAGCGGCGGCCCGTTCCGCAAATCCTATCACGTAGTGCAGGGCGTAGACCAGATTCTGCCTGTCGACGTTTACGTTCCAGGTTGTCCTCCACGCCCCGAAGCATTCCTTTATGGCATGATGCAACTGCAACGTAAAGTGAAGATTGAAAAATTCTTTGGAGGTGTAAACCGCAAGGAGAAAGCTCCCAAAGACGAAACGGACCAAAAGTGACTTTCCCTAAAAAAGAGAACTGCAAATGGAAACAAAAACAATATACATAGCCCCACAACAGCTGAGTGACGAAATGCGCCGCCTGCGGGAGGATGAACAGATGGACTTCCTCGAAAGCCTGACAGGTATGGACTGGGGCGAACCTGCTGAAAATGATACCCCCGACCAACTGAGAGGCTTAGGAGTGGTATATCATCTGGAATCGACCGTCAGCGGTAAACGGCTGGTGGTAACGACCTCGACACTGGACCGCGAACACCCCCAGTTGCCTTCCGTAACTCCGATCTGGAAAGGCGCCGAACTGCCGGAACGCGAAGTCTATGAC
Organism: Bacteroides ndongoniae; assembly: GCF_900108345.1. Classification (GTDB taxonomy): domain Bacteria; phylum Bacteroidota; class Bacteroidia; order Bacteroidales; family Bacteroidaceae; genus Bacteroides; species Bacteroides ndongoniae. Next base: position 1,778,397 of record NZ_FNVV01000014.1, read on the forward strand.
TTCTTCGGCATCGTGTTTACCGGACATCCGGATATGCGCCGTCTGTTTCTGCGTAACGACTGGGTAGGATATCCGTTGCGCAAGGACAACGACCCGGAAAAAGAAAATCCGCTGCGCATGAGCAACGAAGAAACACTCGACACTACCCGCGAAGTAGAAATTACTCCCGAAGGCGATTATCAAGAACGTGAAACAGTGCTGTTCGGCGACGATGAATACGTTGTCAACATCGGCCCCCAACACCCTGCCACACACGGTGTGCTCCGCTTCCGCGTATCACTGGAAGGTGAGAATATTCACAAAATCGATGTGAATTGCGGATATATCCACCGGGGCATCGAGAAAATGAACGAAAGCCTCACTTACCCGCAGACACTGGCACTGACCGACCGTCTGGACTATCTGGGAGCGATGCAGAACCGCCATGCCTTGTGCATGTGCATCGAAAAGGCCATGGGCGTAGAAGTCAGCCCCCGTGTACAGGTAATACGTACCATCATGGACGAGCTGCAACGCATCGACTCGCACATTCTGTTCTTCTCCTGCCTCTGTCAGGACCTCGGTGCCACGACCGCTTTCCTCTATGGATTCCGCGACCGTGAAAAGCTGCTCGACATTTTCGAAGAGACATGCGGAGGACGCCTCATCCTGAACTACAACACCATCGGCGGTGTTCAGGCCGACCTGCATCCCAACTTTGTGCATCGGGTAAAAGAATTCATCCCCTACATGCGCCGCAACCTGAAAGAATATCACGACATATTTACCGGAAACATCATCGCTCAACAGCGTCTGAAAGGCATCGGTGTGCTGAGCCGCGAAGAAGCCATCTCGTTCGGAGCTACCGGCGGTACCGGACGTGCCAGCGGATGGGCTTGCGACGTGCGCAAGCGTATGCCGTATGCAGCCTACGACAAGGTAGAGTTCCGCGAAATAGTACGTACCGAGGGTGACTGTATGGCCCGTTATCTGGTGCGTATGGACGAAATCCTCGAAAGTCTGCACATCATCGAACAATTGATCGACAACATTCCGGAAGGTCCTTATCAGGAAAAGATGAAGCCTATCATCCGCGTTCCCGAAGGTTCTTACTACGCTGCCGTCGAAGGAAGCCGTGGCGAATTCGGAGTCTATCTGGAAAGCCGTGGCGACAAGACACCTTACCGCCTGCACTACCGTGCTACCGGACTGCCGCTTGTGGGAACCATCAACACCATCACCCGGGGAGCCAAGATTGCCGACCTCATCGCGATAGGCGGAACGCTGGACTATGTCGTACCTGACATCGACAGATAATCAATGGAAAATGGGAAATGGAGAATGGAAAATGATTTGCCTGTTGTCCATTCTCAATTATCAATCATCAATTATCAATTAAATAAATGTTTGACTTTAGTATTGCAACAAACTGGATACACCAAATGCTGACATCGGTCATGCCCGAAGGACTTGCCGTGTTCATCGAGTGTGTCGTCATAGGCGTATGTATCGTATTGATGTATGCCATTCTGGCCATCATACTTATCTATATGGAACGAAAGGTCTGCGGATTCTTCCAATGCCGTCTGGGCCCGAACCGCGTGGGTCCCTACGGAACGCTGCAAGTATTCTGCGACGTGTTCAAAATGCTCACCAAGGAAATATTCAACCCCAAAGGCGCCGACCAGTTTCTCTATAACCTGGCTCCGTTCATGGTGCTGATCGCTTCTTTCCTTACGTTTGCCTGCCTTCCTATTAATAAAGGTATGGAAGTGCTCGACTTCAATGTCGGCATCTTCTTCCTGCTTTCGGCAAGTAGTATCGGCGTAGTGGGAATCCTGCTGGCCGGATGGAGCTCCAACAACAAGTTCTCGCTGATCGGTGCCATGCGAAGCGGTGCACAGATCATCAGTTACGAGCTCTCTGTCGGCCTCAGCATTCTTACCATGGTAGTGCTGACAGGCACCATGCAAATTTCGCAGATTGTAGAAGGACAGGCCGACGGATGGTTCATCTTTAAAGGCCACATCCCCGCTATCATTGCTTTCATCATTTACCTGATAGCCGGTAACGCCGAGTGTAACCGTGGCCCCTTCGACCTTCCAGAGGCAGAAAGCGAGCTTACCGCCGGATACCACACGGAATACAGTGGTATGCACTTCGGTTTCTACTACCTGGCCGAATACCTGAACCTGTTCATTGTAGCAGCCGTAGCAGCCACCGTATTCTTAGGAGGCTGGATGCCGCTCCACATACCGGGACTTGACGGTTTCAACATGGTCATGGACTATATTCCCGGCTTTGTCTGGTTCTTTGCAAAGGCTTTCTTTGTAGTATTCCTCATGATGTGGATGCGATGGACCTTCCCCCGTCTCCGTATCGACCAGATACTGATACTGGAATGGAAATACCTCGTACCGCTGTCGATGGTGAACCTGGTGCTGATGAGCCTGATTGTGGCCTTCGGACTGCACTTCTAATTTTTAATTTTTAATTCTTATAAGAGACATGGAAGAAAAGAACACATACTTCGGAGGCTTTTTCAAAGGTCTGGCCAGTCTGACCACTGGCTTAAAGACCACCATGAAAGAGTTCTTCACCCCGAAAATCACAGAGCAATATCCCGAAAACCGGAAAGAGCTCAAGATGTTCGACCGTTTCCGCGGCACGCTTGTAATGCCCCATAACGAACAGAACGAGCATCACTGTGTGGCCTGCGGACTCTGCCAGATGGCTTGCCCCAACGGCACCATCAAAGTGACATCGGAAACCATCACGACCGAAGAAGGGAAGAAAAAGAAAATACTGGCCAAGTACGAATACAACCTGGGATCGTGCATGTTCTGCCAGCTTTGCGTCAATGCCTGCCCGCACGGTGCCATCACTTTCGACCAGAACTTCGAACATGCAGTCTTCGACCGCTCCAAGCTTTTCCTGACGCTCAATCATCCGGGCAGTCATGTAGCCGAAGCCAAGAAAGCCCCTGCGGCCGAGAAACCGGCATCCGACAAAGCGGCTGCCCCTAAAGAAAAGGCTGAATAATCAAATTAATCGTAACCACTCATTAAAGAAAATATATGGAAATAACTCTCGAAACAGTAGTATTCTACTTTTTAGCGGCTTTCATCACCGTATTCTCCTTGCTTACGGTGACTACAACCCGCATGGTACGCTCGGCCACGTACCTCCTGTTCGTCCTCTTCGGTACGGCAGGCATCTATTTTCTGCTGGGCTACACCTTCCTCGGTTCCGTTCAGATTATGGTCTACGCCGGAGGTATCGTCGTGCTCTATGTATTCTCCATCCTGCTGACCAGCGGCGAAGGCGACAAAGCAGCCAAACTGAAACGCAGCAAGTTCCTGGCTGGACTTGGAACGACTGTGGCAGGTGCCATCATCGTGTTGTTCATCACCCTGAAACATAAATTCCTTGCCACGACCGACGTCAATCCGGTAGAGATCAATATCAACACTATCGGGAACCACCTGCTGAGCGGTGACAAGTACGGTTATCTGCTGCCATTCGAAGCTGTCAGCATACTGCTGCTGGCGTGCATCGTCGGAGGTCTGCTGATAGCCCGCAAGCGATAGGAAACATCAATTACGAACACTGAAATCTGAACTAGTTATGATTCACATGGAATATTATCTGATAGTTTCGGCTATCATGTTTTTCGCCGGCATGTACGGGTTCTTCACCCGCCGCAACACACTGGCCATCCTGATTTCGATTGAGCTGATACTGAACGCCACCGATATCAACTTTGCCGTATTCAACCGTTTCCTGTTCCCCGGCGCACTGGAAGGCTATTTCTTCGCCCTGTTCTCCATCGCCATTTCGGCAGCCGAGACGGCAGTAGCCATCGCTATCATGATCAACATCTACCGTAACATACGGAGCATCCAGGTCAACAGAATAGACCAACTGAAATGGTAATAAACAGAAAAAACTAAAAAACAAACGATAATGGAACTTACGATTCTCATCCTACTCATTCCGTTCCTCTCCTTCCTCATCACAGGAATCGGAGGCAAATGGATGTCACACCGCACGGCCGGACTCATCGGAAGCATCGGGCTGGGACTGGTCACCATCCTTTCCTACGCCACCGCATGGAGCTACTTCACCGCTCCCCGTCTGGCCGACGGCACTTACGAAACACTGATGCCTTACAACTTCCGCTGGTTGCCCTTCACACAGAACCTGAGCATTGACATGGGCATCCTGCTCGATCCCATCTCGGTAATGATGCTTATCGTCATCAGCACCGTATCACTGATGGTACACATTTACTCCTTCGGCTACATGAAAGGCGAACGCGGATTCCAGCGCTACTACGCTTTCCTTTCGCTCTTCACCATGTCCATGCTGGGACTGGTCGTAGCTACCAACATCTTCCAGATGTATCTGTTTTGGGAGCTGGTGGGTGTATCTTCTTACCTGCTGATCGGTTTCTATTACACCAAGCCGGCCGCCATTGCCGCTTCGAAGAAAGCATTCATCGTGACGCGTTTTGCCGACCTGGGCTTCCTGATTGGTATCCTGATCTATGGCTACTACGCCGGAACCTATACCTTCACTCCCGATGAAATGACCCTGATGAAAGGCAGTGCCATGATTCCGCTGGCCTTGGGACTGATGTTCATCGGTGGTGCCGGTAAGAGTGCCATGTTCCCCCTGCACATCTGGCTGCCCGATGCCATGGAAGGCCCGACACCCGTCAGCGCCCTGATCCATGCGGCAACCATGGTCGTAGCCGGTGTCTATCTGGTAGCGCGCATGTTCCCGCTGTTCATCAGCTTTGCTCCCGACGTGCTTCACATTGTGGCCTACGTAGGTGCCTTCACAGCATTCTATGCAGCCAGCGTAGCCTGCGTACAGAGCGACATCAAGCGTGTGCTGGCATTCTCGACCATTTCGCAGATCGGCTTCATGATGGTTGCCCTGGGCGTATGTACGTCGAGCGACCCGCACGAAGGCGGACTGGGCTACATGGCCGGTATGTTCCACCTGTTCACTCACGCCATGTTCAAGGCATTGCTCTTCCTGGGTGCCGGTAGCATCATCCACGCCGTACACAGCAACGAGATGTCGGCCATGGGTGGTCTGCGCAAGTATATGCCTATCACTCACTGGACCTTCCTCATCGCCTGTCTGGCCATTGCGGGTATTCCTCCGTTCTCGGGATTCTTCTCGAAGGATGAGATTCTGACTGCCTGCTTCCAGTTCAGCCCCGCGATGGGATGGATCATGACAATCATTGCAGCCATGACAGCTTTCTATATGTTCCGCCTCTACTGCGGCATCTTCTGGGGTAAGGAGAACAAAGAACTTCACGCCGCACACACACCGCACGAAAGCCCGCTGGCCATGACCTTCCCGCTGATGTTCCTGGCTGCCGTTACGGTAGTAGCCGGATTCATCCCCTTCGGTCACTTCGTTTCGTCCAACGGACATGCTTACGACATCCATCTGGATACGCAAGTCATGCTGACCAGCATCGTCATTGCCGTAATAGCCATTGCACTGGCTGTCAGCATCTATGCACGCAGCAAGCAGCCGGTAGCCGATGCACTGGCCAGCCGTTTCCGCGGCTTGTGGACAGCAGCCTACCACCGCTTCTACATCGATGAAATCTATCAGTTCATCACCCACAAGATTATCTTCGGCTGCATCAGCCGCCCCATTGCCTGGTGGGACCGTCACGTAGTAGACGGCTTCTTCAACTTCCTGGCCTGGAGCACCGATGCCACAAGCGACGAAATCCGTGGCCTGCAAAGCGGACGTGTACAGCAATACGCCTTGGTATTCCTGCTGGGAGCATTGATACTGATACTTATGTTAACTATATAATTCAAATTCAATTATCCATTAAATAAAATGAATTTCTTATCATTATTTGTTCTGATTCCATTGCTGATGCTCCTCGGCCTCTGGCTGAGCCGGAACATCGCACAGATACGTGCGGTGATGGTAACCGGAGCTTCGGCTTTGCTGATTACGGCCATAGGGCTGACGATAGCCTACCTCAATGCACGGCAGGCCGGTGCCACGGACGAAATGTTGTTCTGCGCCGATGTTGCCTGGTATCCGGCACTTCACATACACTATTCAGTAGGCGTGGACGGCATCTCCGTAGCCATGCTGCTGCTTTCGGCCATCATCGTATTCACAGGTACCTTCGCTTCCTGGCGCCTGCAACCGCTTACCAAGGAGTACTTCCTGTGGTTCACGCTGCTTTCGCTGGGTGTGTTCGGATTCTTCATCTCGACCGACCTGTTCACCATGTTCATGTTCTACGAAGTAGCCTTGATCCCAATGTATCTGCTTATCGGCGTATGGGGCAGCGGCCGCAAGGAATACTCGGCCATGAAGCTGACACTGATGCTGATGGGTGGTTCAGCCTTCCTGCTGATTGGCATCCTGGGTATCTTCTACGGTTCGGGCGGAACGACCATGAATCTGCTCGAAATTGCCCAAATGCACAACATCCCCATTGAGCAGCAACGCATCTGGTTCCCGCTCACCTTCCTGGGATTCGGTGTGCTGGGTGCCTTGTTCCCCTTCCATACATGGAGCCCCGACGGTCATGCTTCGGCACCGACAGCTGTGTCCATGCTTCACGCCGGTGTGCTGATGAAACTGGGAGGTTACGGTTGTTTCCGCATTGCCATGTTCCTGATGCCCGAAGCTGCCAACGAACTGGGATGGATCTTCCTCGTTCTGACAGGTATCTCGGTAGTCTACGGTGCCTTCTCGGCTTGTGTACAGACCGACTTGAAATACATCAACGCCTACTCCAGTGTGAGCCACTGTGGACTGGTGCTCTTTGCCATCCTGATGATGAATCAGACGGCCTGCACGGGTGCTGTGCTGCAGATGTTGAGCCACGGTCTGATGACGGCCCTCTTCTTCGCGCTGATCGGTATGATATACGGACGTACACACACCCGCGACATCCGCGAACTGAGAGGACTGATGAAAATCATGCCTTTCCTCTCGGTATGCTACGTCATTGCCGGTCTTGCCAACCTCGGTTTGCCGGGTCTGAGCGGATTCGTAGCCGAAATGACCATCTTCACCGGTTCGTTCCAGGAACCTGACACCTTCCACCGTGTATGGACGGTGATTGCCTGCTGCAGCATCGTCATTACGGCAGTCTACATCCTGCGACTGGTCGGAAAGATTCTGTACGGCACCTGCACGAACGAACATCACCTGGCCTTGACCGACGCTACGTGGGACGAACGTACGGCAGTGATCATCCTGATTGTCTGTGTAGCTGCACTGGGTATGGCTCCGTGGTGGATCAGCGGCATGATCAGCGAAAGTGTTTTGCCAATAGTCAGTGTGTTTTAATATGAAACCAAGCACGCTCCAACTTTTATTTTTTAACTTTTAACTTTTAATAGATAAAATGGATTATTCTCAATTCCTACTGATGAAAGAAGAGCTCTCGCTGATAGCAGTCATCATCATACTGTTTATTGCCGACCTCTTCATGAGCCCCGACGCACATAAGGAAGGCGGAAAGCCGGTGCTGAACACCATGTTCCCGGTTATCCTGCTGGCTATCCATACCATAATCACCATCGTTCCCGGTCCGGTTGCCGACGCTTTCGGAGGCATGTACCACAACTCGCCGATACAGCACATCATGAAGTCCATCCTCAGCATCGGTACGCTGATTGTGTTCATGATGGCTCACGAATGGATGAAGCTGCCCGACACGTTTATCAAGCAGGGCGAATTCTATTTCCTCACGCTGTGTACGCTGCTGGGTATGTACCTGATGATTTCGGCCGGACACTTCCTGATGTTCTTCATCGGACTGGAGACTGCCAGTATCCCGATGGCTGCCCTGGTGGCATTCGACAAATACCGTCACTACTCGGCCGAGGCCGGAGCCAAATACATTCTGACTGCCCTGTTTGCCAGCGGTCTGCTGCTTTACGGCGTGTCACTGATCTACGGTACGGTAGGTACGCTCTACTTCGAAGACATTCCCGCTCATCTGGAGGGTAACCCCATGCAGGTGATGGCTTTCGTGTTCTTCTTTGCGGGCATGGGCTTCAAGATTTCACTGGTTCCTTTCCACTTGTGGACAGCCGATGTTTATCAGGGCGCACCGAGTACGGTAACCGCCTACCTCAGTGTCATTTCGAAAGGTGCGGCAGCATTCGTGCTGATGACTACCGTGTTCAAGGTGTTCGCTCCGATGGTCGACCAATGGCAGGAAGCCCTCTACTGGGTCATCATCGCTTCTATCACTGTTGCCAACATCTTTGCCATACGTCAGGAGAACCTGAAGCGTCTGATGGCCTACTCCAGTATCTCGCAGGCAGGCTACATCATGCTGGGTGTCATCAGCGGTACGGCACAGGGTATGACGGCATTGGTCTACTACGTGCTTATCTACATGTTTGCCAACCTCAGTGTGTTTGCCATCATCACCATCGTGGCCATCCGTTCGCATAAGTTCACGCTGACCGAGTACAACGGCCTCTACAGCACCAATCCGCGTCTGGCCTTCCTGATGACGCTGGCTCTGTTCTCGCTGGCCGGTATTCCGCCGTTCGCAGGTTTCTTCTCGAAGTTCTTCATCTTCGCCGCCGCTTTCCACAGTGGTTTCCACCTGCTGGTATTCATCGCCTTGCTCAACACAGTCATCTCCCTGTTCTACTACCTGAAGATCGTAAAGGCCATGTACATCAACAAGAGCGACGAGCCGATTGCCCCTTTCCAAAGCGACAACTATACGCGTGCCGCCCTGCTCATCTGTACGCTGGGTATCACCGTGCTTAGCATCGTCAGCGCCTCTTACGAGTCGATTGGCAACTACGCTTTCGGCATGTAAAAAGGAAGCACTTTCTTTTAGGCACGGATTACACGGAAAACGCAGAGAAAGAAGAATTATTATCTGTGAACTTCCATGTAATCCGTGCCTGAAAAATAACAAGTCACCGAAACACAGATTCGCGCAGACCCGCGCAGACTTTATTCCTACGGAAGTGAAACCGTACACAAGTCTTGGCGGAGGTCTGCGCGAATCTGTGTTTTATATCCCCCTAACTTACCGCACTCCCAACCCTCCCAATCCCCCTGCTTCTTCCCCTTCTGAACAACACTTGTACGGCTCGTCTGGAATGCAAGTGTGGCTCACGAGCCGTACAAGTGTCGCTCACGAGCCGTGCAAGTGTCTCTCAAAGCCCCCGTACAGAGCCTTCTGGAGCGAGGTATACTCCCCACTTTCCCTCATCTTCTGTAATACCTACGTAACGTTTCCGAAACAGACATGTACTTTGGACGACACACGCATGTAACGCCCTATTCTCACCTTTGCAGCGGAAAAAAGAAATGCATAAAAGATGAGTATGAAAGTAGATTTAGGAAAGATTCTCTTCCTTGTTTTATTCCTTACCCTATCTGCCATGACTGCCTTGGCAGGCACTATCAAGGGAACAGTTACTGACAAACAGACTAAAGAACCGCTGACCGGAGCCACCGTACAGGTAGCCGGCAGTACGTCGGGAGCCGTAGCCGACATTGACGGCAACTACACGCTCAGTGTGCCCGACGGCACGTACGACCTCGTAGTACGCTACGTAGGCTACGTGGACATCAACGCCCGCCAGGTAAAGGTGAGCGGAGAAACCGTACTGAACTTCGAAATGGAAACCGATGCGCAGACACTGGGCGAAGTATCGGTAGTAGCCAAGAAGAACCTGGAAGGCGAACGCGCCCTGCAGGTAGAAAGACAAAAAGCCACACTGGCCATCGAGAACCTGGGTGCCAAGGAAATGGGTATCAAAGGTATCGGCAACGTGCAGGAAGGAGTTAAGAAACTGACCGGTATCTCCATTGCCGAATCGGGCCAGCTCATCGTTCGCGGACTGGGCGACCGCTACAGCAGCACTACGCTGAACGGACTGCCCATCGCCTCGCCCAACCCGGACAATAAACTGATTCCACTCGACCTCTTCCCTTCGAGCACGGTACAGAACATCACCGTCAGCAAGGTGTACGATGCCAGCGCCTTTGCCGACTATAGCGGCGCGCACATCGACATCAGTACCAAGGAGAACGTGACGGACGAGTTCCTGAACGTCAGCTTCAACGTAGGAGGACGGTTCAACACACTGGGACGCGACTTCTACCAGATGGACCGCGACGGAACCCTGTTCAAGACACCCTCGCTCGACGAAAAGATATACGACATGCCGTTGCTCGACTTCGACGAGTACGTCACCAAGAACAATATCTTCCGTACCACCTTCGATGTGGACAAGCGTACTGCCCTGCCCGAATTTGGCGGAAACCTGGGTTTCGGACGCAACTTCGGCATTGGCGACCAGACCCTGAGCCTGCTGGCCTCGCTGAGCCTCAGCAACGAAACGCAACGCATGGACGATGCTTTCTATAAAACGCTCGAAGCCACAGGCAACGTACAGAACGACTTTACTTACGACGAATATACCGCTACGCTGAAGATGGCCGCACTGGCATCCGTAGGCTACACCCTGCGCCAGCACGACCGCATCGGCTACACCTTCTTCTATGCCCGCAACGCCAGCGACTCGTACCAGAGCCGCGAAGGTATAGACGCTGAAGGCCACAACCTGTGGGGCAGCAACGACATCACGCACATCTACACCCTGCAAAACCATCAGCTGAACGGACACCATGAGTTCGGCACCCGCTGGCAGCTGAACTGGGCAGGTTCCTACGGCAAGACAGGCAGCGAAGAGCCCGACCGCCGTCAGGTAATGTTCACCAAGGACGATGCTGGCAACCTGCAACTCTTCAAGCTGAACCGACAGGAAACCATGCGCTACTTCGGCGAACTGAACGAAGAAGAATGGGTGGGCAACCTCGACCTGAAATACAACTGGTCGGAACAGAACTTCGTCAAGATGGGTCTGGCTTACAAGAACAAGGACCGCGACTACATGGGTACCCGCTTCTACTACAACGTAAACAAGCTGAACCCCACCATCGACAACATTTACGACACCGACGGCTTCCTCAACCAGGAGAACGTAGAGAACGGCAACATCGTCATCGAACGCAAGATGCAACCCCACGACACCTACCGTGCCGGAATGGACATCTACGCTGCCTACGCACAGACGGACTTCTATCCGCTCAGCTCCCTGCTTGTCAACGTCGGCCTGCGCTACGAAATGACCAAACAGTGGGTAGAATATGCCATCGAGGGCGACCAGAAATACCAGCGCCGCCGCGACCTGAACAAGAATGACATCTTCCCCACCGTCAACCTGAAATACTCCATGAACGACCGGAACAACCTGCGTATGTCACTGTCGCGCACCATCACCCGTCCCTCGTTCATCGAAATGGCTCCTTTCCTCTATCAGGAATCCTACGGTTCGGCACAGATCCGTGGTAACGAAGAGTTGCAGAACGGCTACAACTACAACTTCGACCTGCGCTACGAACGCTTCAGCCCCAACGGCGACATGCTCTCGGCAACGGTCTACTATAAGTTCCTCGACAAACCCATCGAACGCATCCAGAAGCTGCAAGGCGGTGCCACGATGCACTCCTTCCAGAATGCCGACCAGGGTATGGCAGCCGGTATAGAAGTAGAACTGCGCAAACAGCTGATACGCGACCTGCGACTGGGAGCCAACGTCTCCTACATGTACACCAACGTGAAGCTGCCCGAAGGCGGTGCCTACACCAACAAGGACCGTTCGCTGCAAGGCGCCTCGCCCATCCTGCTGAATGCCGACCTCACCTACTCGCCCCGCTTCGGCGAAGAACGCCAGCTGAACCTGTCGCTCCTCTACAACCTGCAGGGCAAACGCATCCATGCCGTCGGCGTATCACAGCTGGGCGACATCGACCAGATGGCTGTCCACACGCTGAACTTCAACGCCAGCTACAACTTCAGCCGCCACTTCAGCGCCAAGCTTCAGGTGACCGACCTGCTGAACCGCGCCGTAGTATTCAAACAGGAAGTGCCCAAGACGGGCGAATACATCGAAGTGGAACGCTTCAAGGAAGGTACGGGTTTCGAAGTGGGCGTCAGCTATAATTTTTGAGTTAACAAGTTGACAAGTTGACGAGGGGACAAGTTAATAAGAAAATAACTGAGTCCGCTTTAAAAAGTACACTTTTTGTCTTAGTACATAACATAGTTATCATTCTGTCATCCTGAACGTAGTGAAGGATCTCTTTCGAAGGCTATGTGATAACAGACCCTTCACTTCGTTCAGGATGACAAAGCAAAGTGATAGTAACTATAAAGAAACTCATAGGAAACAGACTTGTTTAAAGTAAACCCAATAAAATAAAGAGTAATAATCCAATAGTTGACAAGAGGACAGGGTAAGCCTCGTGGTCTGAAGCCTTGTTCCTTGTCAACAAAACACTAAACTTAAAACTTAAATTATGAGCAGAAAATTGTTTTCAATGGCCCTTTTGGCCGGCATGGCACTTCTCAGTGCATCATGCAGCGATGACGAAACAACAAACAACGACGGCGGAATAGCCGACGGCACTACGCTGAGCGGTACAATCACCGAAGACGTAACCCTGAAATCGGGCAACACCTACAAGCTGAGCGGTGCCTACACCGTAGAAGAAGGCGCTACCTTGAACATCGAACCGGGTGTAAAGATTGTAGCCGTTTACGATGACAATGTAGACTACATCCTGATAAAGCAAGGAGCCAAAATCAACGCCAAAGGTACGGCATCGGCTCCCATCATCATGACTTCCGAAAAAGAAGAATCGGGTGCCTGGGGCGGTATCCACATCTGCGGACGTGCCCACACCAATGCCGAGGGCGGCAAGGGAAGCTCTGAAATCGGCGGTGCCGAATACGGTGGCAACGACGACAAGGACAACTCGGGTGTTCTGCAATACGTACGTCTGGAATACACCGGCTATGCTTTCGACGAGGAGCACGAAGCCAACGGTATCAGCTTCTACGGCGTGGGTAGCGGAACAACGGTTGACCACTGCCAGGCTTACCAAGGATCGGACGACGGTTTCGAATTCTTCGGCGGATCGGTCAACGTCAGCAACATGGTTGTCACCAGCTGTAGCGACGACTCTTTCGACTGGACCGAAGGCTGGAACGGTACGGCTACCGACCTCATCGCCATTCAGGAAGCCGAAGAAACACTGGGCTATGCCTGCGACTGTCTGATCGAAGCCGACAACAACGAAAACAACTACAGCGCCACTCCTGTAGCACATCCTACGCTGAAGAACCTCATCCTTGTAGGTAACGGTGCAGCCGGTAAAGGTGTACACCTGCGCCGCGGTACTCAGGTAACCATCGAAAATGCCGAAATCTACGGCAAGCAGAACGCTATCTACGTAGAAAGCGCTGAAACAGAAAACGCATTGGTCAACGGAACATCGAGCATGAGCAACGTAAGCATCAGCGGAATCCTGACCAGCAAAGAAGGCATCTATACCAATGCCGAATTCGAAGCCGACGGCAACAAAGCCAATCAGGCCAACCCCTACACTTCGTACGAAGACATCATTGCCAAATGTCCCTGGGCTGCCGGATGGACCAAGAACTGGAGCGAAAGCGACAACGTACTGGCCAACGAAAGCACCCTGCAAGGAACCATCACCAACGACATCACGCTGGGAGCCGGCAACACTTACTATCTGAGCGGTGCCTATACAGTAGAAGCCGGAGCTACCCTGCACATTCAGGCAGGTGTGAAGATCATCTCCAAATACGATGACAACGTAGACTACATCCTCATCAAGCAGGGAGCCAAAATCAACGCTACCGGTACAGCCGACGCACCGATCGTAATGACTGCCGAAAAACAGTCGGCCGGCGCATGGGGCGGTATCCACATCTGCGGACGCGCTCATACCAACGCCGAGGGCGGTAAAGGAAGTTCTGAAATTGGCGGTGCCGAATACGGTGGCAGCGACGACAAAGACAACTCGGGCGTTCTGCAATACGTACGTCTGGAATACACCGGTTATGCCTTCGACGAAGAGCACGAAGCCAACGGTATCAGCTTCTACGGTGTAGGCAGCGGAACAACGGTTGACCACTGTGTAGCCTATCAGGGTTCGGACGACGGTTTCGAGTTCTTCGGCGGATCGGTCAACGTCAGCAACATGGTAGTCATCAGCTGCAGCGACGACTCTTTCGACTGGACTGAAGGTTGGAACGGTACAGCTACCGACATCGTAGCCTATCAGGAACCCGAAGCCACACTGGGTTACGACTGCGACTGCCTGATCGAAGCCGACAACAACGAAAACAATTACGAAGCTACTCCGGTGGCTCACCCCACGCTGAAAAACCTGATTCTGGTAGGTAACGGCGGCTCAAAACAAGGTGTACGTCTGCGTCGCGGTACTCAGGTGACAATGGACAACGCACAGATCTGCGGCAAAGGCAAGGCACTGACGGTAGAAAGCACTGAAACAGAAAACGCACTGGTCAACGGCACTTCCAGCATCACCAACACCACCATCAGCAACAACGTGAACAGCGAAAAAGGCATCTACACCAACGACGTCTTCGCTGCCGCCACAGGCAACAAGGTAGACGCCAACCTGTCTTACGCTTCACTGGAAGACATCAAAAAGGCTTGCGACTGGATGACCGGCAGCTGGGTGGACTAACCTACCCCGCCGGCTGACGCACAGCCATCACCATAACAGACTGTACCGGAACAGGTTTCCTGATCGCTTCCCTCTGTAGAGGGAAGACGAAGGACCTGATTCCGGTACAGTTTTTTTTGTTGGTTTCAGTGATGCGCTAATACGAACAACACCGACCATTCTCATCCAATCAAAAGTTGACTATCAACCCGTAGCAAAGGAAAACTGCCGTTTTCATCCTGTCATGTTGAATGGAGCAAAGCGGAGACTAAACATCTCGTATGTACGGCATAGGGCTACAAAAGCATAAAAAGGTGGTGAATAGGAAACAAGAAGCAGCATCAAAACTCAGTGATAGTATCTGACTGAGGGTGTGTCGAAATAAAAGTAGCTGAAACTCTCCTCCTTCTTGAAGGTTGTTCTCCCCCGATAACGGGGGAGTTAAGAGGGGGTAAATGCCCAACGGGCGGGGTGGTAGGTTTTACGACATTCCATAATCAACACCTTATATATTACCTATCACCGTCACCTTCGGTTCTTCTCCCACTCTAAACCCCACCGTTATCAAAGAAGAACAACCTACAGGAAGAAGGAGGGTTTCAGATACTTTTGTTTTGCCCCTTTTTCATAGCCTATTGGACGTGGATTTTTCCCTAACTGGGGAAAAGTTTTTGGGTAACTGGGAAGGAATTTTTTCCTAACTGGGGAAAAATAACAGGTGTAGATATCCTGCAAAGTGATTACCTGCAGGTGGATGAAGTCCTCTGGCGCATAGCCGACCGCCCGGGACAAAGCTGCCGCCACGGATACGCCTGGCAGTTCAGGGACGCCCGCCCGCAAAGCCACGGTACCTACTTTTATTATCTGAAAGGGAGCCGGGCCGGTGAGATCCCCAGGGCTCAGCTGAGGCATTTCAAGGGAGCCGTTCAGACTGACGGTTACAAGGTGTACGACTATTTCGAATCCGTTCCCGGCATTGTGACTTTAGCCTGTATGGCACATATCAGGCGTAAGTTCATTGAAGCACAGAAGAGTCATCCTCGACACGCCGCGAAGGCGCTCGAAGACATTGTAACATTGTACATGCTGGAAGAGAACCTCAGAAGCCGTGGGGCTTCTGAGGAAGAGATCCGTGTGCAGCGGCGTGAGAAAGCACTACCTGTGCTGGATGTGATGGAGGCCTGGATGATAAGCATACAGAACCAGTGCACACCGGATGCCCCGTTGGGCAGGGCACTGGACTATGCCTACAAGCTTTGGCCGAGAATCAGAAGGTATGCCGATGACGGAAGGTACCAGCTTGACAATAATCCTGTGGAACGGGGACAGAGACCCACCGTTATGGGGCGGAAGAACTTTCTCTTCAGCAAGACCAATGAGGGAGCTGAAGACAATGCAGTCATATACTTCCTTCTGGGAAGTTGTGAAATCGTAGGGGCGAATCCGGTCAAATGGTTAGAATACGCACTCACCAATCTAAAAACAGAGAACCCGGAAGATGAACTTGCAAAGTTACTGCCTTGTAACTTCGTAGGAAACACGGCGGATTTCGAATGGTTACGATATTCATGCCGAGCATACACAAAAGAGGGTGAGCCATTTGAGCTCACCCTCATCTTTCTTGATAGTATATTATTTATTCCTGTACTAATCCAGTACCATTTACATTAATATTACTTAAATCACTATCGTTTGAACATTTGAATGTTCCATTGTTATAGATTGTAGATTTGGGAGTACCTGCAACCGTAGTCAAAGTACCAACGACAACATTTCCCGAATTCCGGATAGTTACGCTATACTTCTTATATCCATCAATAGAACCCAAGGTCAAAGCATATTTATTAGTGGCAGTTCCGTCATTGGCAATTTGAACCTTGTTTGTCATTGTTACTACGCCATCCAATATTTTAACTCCGGCAGTAGCTTTAATTGTTACCCAATTGAGTTCCATCTCGCCAGACATTTCTACTTCTGCACCATCAGCCATATTCAGTAACTTAGAAGAAGGAGTCCAAACTTTTGCAATATAAGAACCACCTTCAATTCTACCATTCTTAATTTCCAGTTTCTTCAAAACTGAAGCACCACCTTCTACACGCAAGTCGGCACCATTAATCTCGAGTGCTGTAATGAAGTTTGAAGTAACGTCACTCATATCAACATTTGTTGTTGATGCATATTTAACAACACCTTGGTCACCCGCAGACAAATCGATACCTGAAATCGGATCATCAATATTGGTCTTTAAGATAGTAGCATCATTGCTGTTTTCTTCAATATGGTTGATCTTGTCGGATGTTTTGATAACAGCGTCTTCTCCGTCATTTTTCATATTGTAGATCTCACCGTTGTTAACCAGCATACCCTTATTGGTAAAGTTCTTATCAGTTGTACCTCTGAGGATGCCATTAACATTAACTGTACCTTCGGCTTCATTTTCACTACCTGCATTAACTGTTAAAGTGCTGTTAACATTCAGCTCTGCATTCTTTTTGTTCACCACTTTAATATTAGAAGTCTCACCTTTGACTTCCAAAGTACCGTAGTTATCTACAGCCAGAGCTGCTTCCGACCATGCTTCGATGTTGAGTTTACCGCCTTCCGCTACAGTAATTCCTTTTGTACCTGCGGGCAGACCGGTATTTTCTTTCAGCTTCTCTTCGTTCAGGTTAAGTTCACCCAATACGACAACATCTGTTTCCTTGACATCAATGTAATTAAAGATATCTGAATTTACACCAGCTTCGATAAACAGTTTTTGATTGCTTTCTGCTTTTACTTTAAGTCTGTTTTCAGATGTAGCTATTGCATTTTGAGAAGCAATCAAGGTATTTGCCATATCAGCAGTCAATGTGTCGTTGTTGGCCAATGTAACTGTGTTAACACGATTTTTGGTACTATTCCATGTAATGAAACGTTCCAAATCATCTACGTTGTTTACTGTCATTTCCTGCGGAATGTCGAACGAGTTATCATCAATCTGGATGGTGATTTCCTTGGCATTACCTGTCGATGTCAATGAAGTGATAGCATGGTCTGTTATTACTGCATACTTGCTGCCGCTTCCATCGTTTACTTTAGTCAAGTCAATATCTTTCACTATACCTTTATCTGTATAGATGCTCATAGTCAGCTGTCCTTCAGTAACTTGATCGTCAAGGTTTACAAATACTACTCCCCAAACAGCTTTTTGGTTTTGACCGCTGATAGGAGTTGCATCTTTGATGTACAACTCTGCATATTCTTTATCGGCACTCAGCTGATTTCCTGCATGTACCGTTGCACGGATAGCATCACCCCAAGAATAATTGCTTTCATTGCCTTCTTCAATATTATAGACAGTGTTTTCTGCAGTAGCACTATTAGCGTTATTGTACAAATCATCTTTTGCTTCGATGAAGTTGGCATAATTAAACACTGTAGTACTTGCATCTAAACTTGAGCCATTCTTCAAATTGTAAATGCCATTCTGATTATTAGCTTTGGGTTCTGCTTTACCATTGTATCCTGCTTTGGTAGGATCAATTGTCAGAAGAGTCTTCAAGTCAGTACCTTGTACGGTTACCTTTTCAACTGTGTATTCTGTCTGGGTACTTACTGTGGTTATTTTGAACTTGATAGGAGAAAGTGTACGTGCCATCTTCACGCTAGCTAACACTTCTTCGTTTTCGGCACCAGCTTTAATCTGTGAATAACCAATCCAGTATTGGTTACGTGCGTAAGCTTTTTCCATAGCCTCTTTCGAGCTACCTTCTTGCACCTGATTAGCCAGCGAATGTATTAATTGGCGTTCGCCATTGTAAGTTTCGCGGGGATAGGCAAAAAAGTAGTTACCTTCCAGCATCTTAGCAGGAGTTGTCCATGCACCTCTTTCTTCATCCCATGTGAAAGGATAGTTGGTGTTAATGTAGTTCACCAATTTGTATTTCTGATACCAAGTCAAGTTAGCCCATTCTTCTGGATTATTATAAGGGCGATAGTTGTTATCTGTGCCATCTACTTCATCCATAAGAAGTGCAGCTATAGTTTCGCTACCATCCCAAGTAAATTTGTCAGTTTCAGAATCATAATCCATACGGGTGTTTGCATCACCAAAATCCAATACGACTTTTCCCGCAACAGGTCTTCCATCGTTCACTACGTTAACTTTGCTACTTTCAACAAAGTCTTCGTTTGTACAAGCGGCTAACATTGTAGTGACCAATGCTGCCGAAAATAAAAATTTTGTTTTCATCTAATAAAATTTTTAATTTAATAGTTCGTTAGTTTTTTCAGTCCAATCCGTTATTCAAGAACTGGTCCTTCACTGTTAGGACTTGCAGCGAATCCCTTCTCTACTTCCACCTCCAGAATTTCCACTTCCGGAGCTACATAAAACTTTTCCATTTCCATAATTTTAGTTTTTAATTGTTAATAAATAAAATTGATTATTAATATTTCTCTTTTGTATCTTTCTTCCCTTTTCCTTTTTATATTATCATTTGTCTGGCTCGCTTCCTGCCGAACCGCTTGTGACCGACGATCCGTACGTTGCAAGCCTGACCCAATCCATGAAGTTCTTTCTGTCTTTTGTATCTCCTTTCTTTTTCCTTTTTCTTTTTGCGTGTGCCTATATATAATAAGGTGTAAATCCATTCATTTTTGTGACCCATTTTGTTGCTGCAGATTCTGTTTCTTTCATTTGCTTAAATCGTTGTATATCTGCAACTTAGCGCACATCACAACAGAACATAGTTCGGGCTACAAAGTAACAAACTTATTTCCTAAATAGGTTTCGATGGTATTTTGTTGATAATCAGATCTATATAAGTCCAATGATTCTATATAAGATGAAATATAGGAGTAATAGAAAAGTGTTTGAATAGGATATAATATTCTGATATATAAATAATTATATATCCAACTAGCGTAAATCTCTAACAATATAAAACAGATTGACACTGAAACTTGTCACCAATAGCAAATGTCGTAAAAGATTGATATTATGAATAAATGGAATACAAAAGGGCGACAAACAGAGTGACTATGACACTTCAAATTGACACCAATATCTCAGAGTATGTCAAGATATATAAATAAAAATCCCCGACTCTAGATTTTCATCAAGAAACGGGGAAAAGATTATTAAATATATTCCAATATCTCAGTTAGGAAATAAATGGATTTTTACAATTAAAAATAAATAACGACTTTACATGATTTCTTTAGTCATGCGGTGAAGAATTTCCCGAAAAACGTTTCTTCCACTGCATCTGCATAGAATGCTTCATCAATATTAATGGATACCAACGTGCCTCTCCTGGCGCTAAAGCACCTAACTCACGGCAACGACTAAGTGCACGTGAAAAAGTATACCATTTTCCTTGCCAATAACCTTTTGGTCTTTTTTTACGTTCCTCATCATATTGTCCAAAGTTCCCACCTTGCCAAACGTCATTGAGCAGCCAATCTGCAGTTTGTATATCCTTCTGTTGATATACAATAGGAAGAACGTCTATAGAGAGTCCTAAATAACGTACAGCTAATGCTCCGAACACTCTTGCAGCTTTTTCTAAACCAAAACTTTTAAGTAGCAATGCAATTTCTTCTTTTCCTGGTAAATCACGTTGAGCATGAAGCATACAAGCCCAATCACATATTTGGCGAAGTCCAATTCCTTCGTTCAAGAAATGTTGTACTGAATGGATTAACACAAAAGCAGTATCAAAAGGTAAAGGAGCAAGCGTTACTTCAACATTACCAATTAACCTTTTACGACATTCAGAGGTTTCGTGCCACCGATTGATTTCTGCTTGTAAACGCCGATCTGCTGCTGGTGCACTGAGTTGTGTTAAAATTTGATGATTTTCTATCGTTATGCCATGCCAAGTTAAACTGGTATGTTTATAGTTCTCTTCATGCTCGCATGTTGATTCCTTTCGCAACAGTGCATTAGCTTTTTCATAATTCTCGGGACCGATATACAAATCAATATCACCACAATGCCGATGCAATGGATAGCGATAATTCTGCGCCACACCTTGTCCTTTCATTAGTACCGGTTCTATACCATTTTCACGCATCAGGGCATATACATTGGCTAATTCGCGATTTAGCACACGGTTGTTTTCTTCGATATGCAGCATCGCATTACACCATTGCAAATAGATATTACGAGGGGGCTGTTTTTCTTTAGGCAAAGTTTGTACACCGTCGAACACAATGCCCAACAGTGCTTGCTTACGTGCCGACTGGTAGATTTTAGCCCAATCAGTTGAAGCATCAAACAATGTGGCGTCAACCTCGTTTCCCCACAGTCCCGAACGTACCAATGCAAAGAATTGTTTTTGTAATATGGTCATATTAGCAGTCGATTATTTCAGTTTGGGGTGCAAATATAGCATAAAGTGCATGTTTTATCAATTCTTTTTTCGAAATAACGTTCGATTATAAAAAAATATCTGTATTTTTGTCCGCTGAATATATACAAATGATTATTATTGAATTATGCACATAAAAGACACGTATAAAGTTCGCCAAATAGCTGGCGAAAACATTATTGTGGGGCAAGGTGCCATACATGCCGACATGACCAAAGTGATTTCACTCAATTCTACAGCACTGCTGTTATGGAACGAGTTGCAGGGACGCGATTTTACATTGGCGGATGCTGCTTCAGTATTGGTGACTCATTTTGGAATTGACCGTTCCCGTGCCGAAGCCGACGCTCGTTCGTGGGTAGAGCGCTTGGTCGGTTGCGGTGTGATTGCCGAATAAGCTCCCCCCTTTTCCATTCCATCTGCAAGAAAGCCATTCCTATAGGAGTGGCTTTTTTATTTTCAGTTTTGTTTTTCCCATGCTTTCCACTATCTTTGCTTCTGCATCAATCAGATAAAACATCATCGTCATGAAGAAGCTGCCATACGGATTATCGGACTTCCCCCGGCTTATATCGGAGGACTATTACTATGTGGACAAAACCCGTTACATAGAGTTACTGGAAAACCAGCCGAATTATCTTTTCCTGCTCCGTCCCCGCCGTTTCGGCAAGTCGTTGTTTCTGGCCATGTTGGAGACATATTACAGCGTAGATTATGCCGACCGCTTCGAAGAACTTTTCGGTGAACTGTATATCGGGAAGCATGCCACAAAGGTGCATAATAAGTATTTGGTGCTCAGATTCAATTTCTCCATTGTTAGTTCCAATCCTGATGAAATGGAACAATCGTTTAAAACCTACTGTAGTTCTACAATCACTCGTTTTGTGAAGAAATACGAGTATTTGTTGGGTAGTGAGATCTGGAGTGAATTGAGCATTTTCAATGATTCTCCCGGTCTGATGTTGGATGCGCTTGCCCGCTATATCAGCGATAACAACTGCCCGCACATCTATCTGCTGATTGACGAGTACGATAACTTCACCAATACCCTGCTGGCCACTTACGGCACGGAACGCTACCGTAAGACGACACATGGCGAAGGATTTATCCGTGAGTTCTTCAATGTCATCAAAGCAGCCACTACCGGACCCGATGCAGCAATTGACCGTATGTTCATTACCGGTGTCAGCCCCGTTACGATGGATGACGTAACCAGCGGATTCAATATCGGGACAAACATCAGCATGAAGCCGGAATTCAATAGTATCATCGGTTTCAGCACGGAAGAAGTACGTCAGATGATCAGTTACTACAAGTCAGAAGGAGCATTACCGGAAGAGGTTACGGTGGATGATCTGTTAGAAGAGATGCGGCCATGGTATGACAACTACTGTTTCTCAGAGGATATGTCAGACGAGCACATGTTCAACTCAGACATGACATTATACTTTCTTAATGAATATATGCAACGGCATAAACCGCCTAAGATGATGGTCGATACCAACATCCGCACAGACTACAACAAACTTCGCCACTTGGTGCAGATAGACAAACGATTAGGTGTTAATACTTCCGTTATCCAGCAACTGGTAGTAGAGGGAAAGGTGACGGCCAACATCGCACAATCTTTCCCTGCCGAACGGATGGTCGACACGGAGAATTTCAAGAGTCTGCTGTTCTATTTCGGTATGTTGTCTATACAAGGGACGGATTTTGGTAGTCCTATTTTAGGCATTCCCAACCTGACTGTTCGCGAACAGCTGTATACCTACCTAATTGAAGCCTACCGCAATGCTTCAGTTTTTGATATGGACATGTCACAGCTTTCTATGCTTGTTAAAGGAATGGCTTTACAAGGTGACTGGCAACCTGTTTTCCAGTACTTTGCCAAAGAACTGGAACGTCAAAGCGCCATCCGTGAATTTATTGAAGGAGAAGCGCACATAAAAGGTTTCCTGTTAGCATACTTAGGACTGACCAAAGGATATATCATTTTCCCCGAGCACGAATCCTCGAAAGGCTATGCCGATTTCTACATGATGCCCGATCTGGTTCGCCAGCCGGAAATAGCCTACAGTTACATTGTAGAAGTAAAATATGCCCGTCGCAATGCCACGGATGTCGAAATAGCCAGTCTGAAAGCACAAGCTGCCGAACAACTTCATCAGTATGCTGCGGATGAGAAAGTGCAGAAAACGAAAGGTAATACAGAATTGCGTCTTATCACTCTAATCTTTCGTGGATGGGAGCTGGAATGCTTTGAAGTGAGGTTGTAAATCTGTTTCCTAATCCAGTTTACCATTGTATAGCATTAAGCTTCATATTTTCCCGTTTACTGATACTTCATCGGTAAGCGGGAATTTTTTATCTAATTTCCTTACACCTTTTTACCCAAAAGTATCAATTATAGGTGTCAACACCATTGCATCAGCTACTTTTCTTCCTTCTATTTGTACTTAAAATCAGTGTTTTATAATACTCCCGTCCAGTGTCATGAAGTGGTGTTAATTGAACTTTTGGTTGATAATACTCTATAATGCAAAATCAGATAATATTCTGATTATAAATAATTTACATTTTCTTTCTTAATCGCACCATTCACACATGTTTTCTCGTTTACGTTCTTTTCTTATTATGTATTCTATTGATTATCAATAAAATACCATCGAAACCTATTTAGGAAATAAGTTAGTTACTTTGCAGCCTGAATTATGCGCTATTGTATAGTATGTTAATGTACATAAATACAGCGAATTAGCATAATATAAACGAATAAATCCGAAGATAAAATCAAACAGCAAAAAGATGTTGGAATTTACACCTTATTATATATAACAACTCATGACGAAAGAATAAATGAAAAACTAATAACACTTATTTTACTAACAATTAAAAACTAAAATTATGGAAATGGAAAAGTTTTATGTAGCTCCGGAAGTGGAAGTTCTGGAGGTGGAAATTGAGAAGGGATTTGCTGGTAGTGATCCTGGATTCAGCGATGATGGAACAGGTGGATTCCCTTTCAATTGATGTGAACGAAACAAAAGAATGAACATTAAACAATTACTTAAATTAATTAATTTAAAATGAGAACAAAACATGTATTAATGACGACAGCGTTTGCTGCGCTGTTTGCGGCTTGTTCTAATGAGGACTTCTTGGATAACGTACAAAATGTACCAAGTACTCAGGATGCGCAACGCCCCACTGTGGATAATGTTTTCCTGAATCTCGTGGAAGACAATGCTGAAACCCGCTTGGGATTTGGATTAAATGGCTATGCATGGGAAGAAGGTGACGTTATCGGAGCCTTGTTGATGGATGACTGGAACGATAATGTACTTAGAGGGGTTCGTCCCAGTACTGTAGATCAGGAAAAATGGGCTGATTTCACATGGACTGAAAGATATATCCTTTCAGATCAGATCCATACGGACTATCCTTTCACCCGTCAGGAAGACGGTTCTTGGACTTGTGGTACCAAGATGCAGGAAGGTAACTATTTCTTTGCTTTCCCATTTGCTTCATACCAAGGAAAGCGTGAGGCGCTGCACGACCTCAGCGAACAGGTTCAGGACGGTGTTACAACTGAATCTCTGCAGGAAGCATACGCTAAGAATAATTTCTTCATTGGTTATGCACGCATTAAGGCCGGTACAGAAAGTGATGATGTAGTAAGCACCAACCTGAAGATGACTCCAGTTTTGGGTGCAGTAGGTATCACAGTGAAGAACGTAGGTGTTGAATCATTTACTGTTAAGAAAATTGTTCTGAAAACTCCTGATACTGCTGATGACGGTTTCAGTACGATTATTAAGATTGATCCGACAAAAGCTACATACAAAGGTGAGGATGCTTCTATAGCCATGACATCACCATATTATAATGTTAACGAGAAAACAGCACAATGGGCTAATTCAACTTTAGGAACTTATTTTAACTATGCTAACTATGAAGAAATGACTTTCGATGGAACAGCATGGAATTATAACGATAAGTTTACCGAAAGATATACCAAGGATGGTGAGTTAGTAAACAACACTGAAAAGTCTCTTAACTACAACCGTGACAATGCTTTACGTGCCATCATCAATCCGGTTGAAAAAACTGATCACCGCGTAGAACTGACAGTAACAAACTCTCCGGTATTGAAGAGCACACAGTCTGCAAACTTTATTATTATGACTAATATCTATAAATATGATGCTGTTAATGAGGATAATACCATTACAGCTGACATTTATACTGATAGAGGTATGATTAAGGATGTGGAAATTTCCAATGTAAAAGGCGAGGTTGCTGGCAAGGGTGTAACTGTTATTTCTGAAAACCCGATCGTAGAAATCGCTCCGAATAAAGTGAACAAGGTGACTTTGGAAATTGATAACAACTCTGTTCAGGCTCCGCATGAAATGAACATCTTCAACGAAGAAGACTTGGTACAGTTCATTGAATGGAACCAGACGATGCGTCGTCCTTACACTGCAACACTGAAGAATAACATTACCCTGACTAAGGAAATGAGCGATCTTCTGACTAAAGAAGGTGTAAACTCTACATTGATTATAAAGAATGATGAAAATGCAAATCCTGCTAAGAAACTGACTATCGCTAAGGATGCCGCAACCAATATCCTTAACTATGTTCTGGTAGACGGTGAAATAGTAGTTGAAAACGCTCTGGTACTTGGCTCTAAGTCTTATGTAAAGGGTACATATACCGGATTAATCGGTTCTACAGATAGCCATTCTACAAAGAACCAAAAGATCAAGATCGCAGAAAACGCTTCTGTAACTGTATCTGGCGCTATCGAATACAAGTCTACTGGTGAACAGAAAGAGAAAGAACTGGTAATCAGCGAAAACAAGGGTGCACTTACCATCAACGCTGATGTAAACAAACTGACTGTTACAGAGAATAGAGGTACAATGGAGGTAAATGCTGTTGTAACAATTGCAGGTCAAAGCGCAAACAAGCAAAATGCAACTCTGACAATTGGTGCAAACGGTAATCTGGCATGTGCTGGAAAATTGACCAACCAAGGTTTAGCTGCACAAGAAGAATACGCTGTTATCTACAACAACGGTAAGATTTACAATCTTGTAAATGCTGCTTATGGTAAAGTTATTGTAGGCGAAGAAAAAGGTATCGTTACAAATGTAAACAGCAATGCAGGTATCATTGACATCTCTGCCAACATTGAAGCTGATATCAACAAGAAAGATGAAGGTACAATTGCCTATACTGTAGCTAAAGATGCAGCCGTAACTATGAAGTCTATTAAGGAAGCTAAAATCACTGAGCTGACAGTAGATGGCGGTAGCGTAACTTCTGTAAAAACTGACGGAGTTGTTGATGCTACAACTGTAAAGAAAGTAATTGTAACAGAAAACGGTGGTGCTATGGGCATCAAAGAGATTGGAAGCACATTCTCTAATGCCGCATTCGAAATCAACGGTGACGTTACTCTGTACAATCTGACTATCGGTAAGAACATTAAAGTGAAAGCCGGCACAACTACCATCAGAGGTACTGTAAACGCTAAGGATAGCGATATCACTTTGGCTAGCTATGATGACAAGAAGTATGTATCTTACGATGCTACCCTCAACGTCGCAACTTCTACTGATACTTTGATTGCAGCTTCTATTGCTAAGGTTTCAGGTCAGCCTAAAGCTGGTGAAGCTAAGGTTAGCAACCAAGGTTCTGTGAAACTGGCTAATACTAATGTTAGTACTGTAGTATGGACTGGTAACAACGCAACTAATCAAGATGCTGTTTATACAGATAAAACAGTGAACTTAATTGTAGTATACAATACTGGTTCTACCGCTACTACAGGTAACCCCACATCTGATGGCAATTACATCATTACAGGTAATGCTGGGTTTAAGACTTTAAATTCACTTGTTGCAAAAGGTTGGAAAGACGAGAGCAATAAGATAAATTATAAGTATGTGGTTAAAGAGGTTGTTATTGAAAACGAATTGTCATTTAACAATGATGCAACTAATGCCGCTCAATTCAGAACTCTTGTAGCTGGTCAGAAAGTTACATTGAAAAATAACCTTATATACTGCGATCCTGCTTATAATATCAGCATGGGTGATCTGATTTTAGAAGGTACTGACATCAAAATTGGAAGCGGAAATCAGAATCAAACAAGAACCTTCTTGACTGTAAATAGCATTGACTATTCTAAGGTTACCACAACACTCACTATCAATTCTGGTAATATTCAAATTGTTGGTGAATCTCAAGTAGGTCTTTCTGGTGGTGTTACTTACAATAAAGCTGTAACGAAGGCAGGTAATGGTAAGCTTGTCATTACCAATAAAGTAAATACAAGCGAACTGCTTGAATGGGACTTCACAAATGCTAAATGGGTAAAGATTCAATAATCCTGTAAGTTAATAAGTTGTAAGTTAATAAGTAAAGAGGGTATGCCACCAAGGCATACCCTCTTTCGTATTAAACTACTCAGAATAATATTTCTTTAGTTAGTAGCGTCATTTCCACTCCAGTGACTTCCATTGGTTGATTCCTTGCAATCATCAACATTTGCAATGGCAGTTGCATTACCACTATTATGAATAGTACCATAATTTGTAATTGTCAATTTTGCATCACTAGAACCTCTCAATGTGGCACCTTGTTCTATAGTAAGATCACCAGTCTTTGCTACGATGAGTGTTGCACCTTTCAATGCACCATTATTATCTTCAAGATCTACTATTACCAATTCACCACTCTTGATAGTAGAAGGTTGGCCTACGCTCAATGTGTTGGTATATACATTCAGTCGTTTGCCCGCAAATGCAACAGCACCCAATCCAACACCTTTCGAGAATTTACCACCTACACCAACAAGTGAAAGACCGTCAGTTTCAGGAGCCAATGTGCCCTTCATGATTATCAGCTGATTTGCCTTAGCTTTTGCGATATCGGCATTCAAATCTGCAATCTTCTTGCCTGTAACATCATCTACTACATATTGGCATGTCTGAGCTGCTCCATAAACAACATCTGCCTTAGAACTATTGTTAATAACACCATTACCATTCAATTCTCTTGTATAAGAACCGGCACCGGTTACAATAAATCCATCATTTCTTACTTGATGCAATGTTCCGAAGTTGCCAATAGTTCCAAACTGATTATAGATATACACACTATAAGTATCATTATTAGTACCTATTAATTTGGCACCGGCAGCAATATTAATATAACCATCATTAACGCTGCCATTAACTTCTGTGAGTACAACAGAGCCACCATTGATATAGATGTAGCAATCCTTGTAAATACTATTGTTATCTGCATCTACTTCACCACTATCAAATCGGTTATTGATAAGTTTAGCAATCGTAGCTTCACCTTCTGTTGTGAAGTTACCAGCTCTCTTAGTCTGATAATCTTTGTTGGTGAATGTACCCTCAACATTTAATGTTCCGTTATTGATAACCGAATCAGTATTCGTCAAATCTCCGCTTACGGTCAACGTGGCATTCTCGTTAATTGTCAATGTTGCAGCTTCTTTTCCACAATTTACACAGTCGTTGCTATTTATGATGTTTCCATCAACAGTTGTTGCAGTTTCCTTTTCAAGGTCTGCATCACCCGTTACAGACATATTCTTGGCATTCTCGATATTTGCATCTACTGCTACATTCTTGACAAACGCTAAGATGTTTTCATTTACGATCTTAGTAGCATCCAAGTTAATAGCCGGTTTATCCCATTCACCACCTTGTACATCCAATACACCAGTTTCTTCAACTGTAATTGTGCCGGCAACGTTTAAATCAGCTTTGAGTGTCAATGTATTAAAGATATTCAAATCCTTGATCCCACGTACTGCCTCATCTGATGTCTGGTCAGCTTCCAAAACAACATTTACACCGTTGTAATTGAACATGTTGATGCTGTTTGCAGCCTTCAAAATAATCGGAGTTTCTTGTTCAGCAGAGAATGTTACACCTACTTCTACATTTTGCTTGTCAGTGTAGTTCTTAATCAGGCTAACCACGTCATCTGTAATTTCCAGACCATTTCCATAAGCTGTTACATTGAACTGAATATCTTCGGTTGTAGTGGCAGATGTAAGTCTTGCGGAAATCAGTTTCAACAGGTCTTCTGTCGTTGATACACGTACTTCTTCTTCTTGATAGAAGTATTGGTCATCAAAGGTCAAGGTTGCTGTCGGGATTTCTTTGCCGCTTTCCCACAACATCAACTGATCAAGTTTGAAATCCGCATTATCTTTACCCAGTTTTCTCATAACGCCGTTACGCCATGCTCCTACTTTTGGATCAAACATCTTACCATAAACTACAACTTCCAATTCTTTCCATCCTTCAAATGCAGGCAAAGCAATCGAAGCGGTTGCAATTCTTTTCTGATAGTCACCGCCTGAAGTCTCGTTACCTTCCAAACGAACGCCACCTTCTGGGAAGTTGAACACATATTCATAAGCTACTGTAGCTTCTGAATCGTTTAATCCATAAGGAACACGCTCTTGGGTAGTTTCGTAATGAACCATGCTACGGGCAATTCCCTGTGTGAACCATGCATCGTTATAGAGACCTGCACCGAGAATCTTTTCGCCACATTCATCATATACGATTTGATCTTCGAACATCTTATCATTAACTAGCTGTTGGAGTGAATCGGCAATAAATCCGGGTGCCTGATAAGTATATGTTGCCTTAAGATCTTCAACAGGCCACCAAGTTTTTTCTCTTACGTCAGGTTTTACATAAGCTACAGTTGGTAACGGTTGCCCTTCGTGTGCTTTAAAAACGATCTTTTCAGCGATGAAAGGATTAGTAGCAACATTTTCGAATACAAATTTTGCATACGAAAGAATAGGCCACAGTTTAACATCAATAGTCAGGTTTTCGCCATCTTTCTTTTGATCACGATAAATCTGCTTGTAACTCAGCATGAACTGGTTTTCGCGGTTTACATAGTAATTACCTTTGGAAGCATCACTATGTTTTTCCATCGTAACATTCGGATTAATGTAGTACCACAAGTCACGTCGGTTAGTAGCCTTTTCGTTTTTGGGGAACATAATCATATAGTTTCCTTCAACCAACTGCGAAGCACGGTTAATCCACTTGCCATTTTCTTGCAGCTCATAACCGTAATTAGACTGAATATTATTGGTTGGCTCATACATCTGCCACCAATTACTTTGGTATTTCCAGAGGGTTTCATTGGCATTATCCAATTCACCGACAGTATTACCATCATTTCCGCCTCTGAACTCGTCCATCAGATAGAGTCCCAAGTTATCACCGGCATCAGGTGTAGCAGTTTCAGGATTGTAACGTGTTTCAGGCTCACCTGTCACAAAATCCACAACTCCCACAACAGGACGTCCGGCTAACGGATCATTTGTTGTAGAAGAAGGTGCATTAAGATAATCTTCTTGTGTACAAGCTGCAAACAATCCAGACAATGCAGCTGTCATCAACAAATACTTTGTTTTCATTTTTAATAATTTAATGTTAATAGATACATCCAAACTTAATTAAGCTGGTACATCACCACCAAAATCTACACTTCCTTCGAAGCCCTTCTCAATTTCCACCTCCAGAACTTCCACTTCTGGAGCTACATAAAACTTTTCCATTTCCATAATTTTAGTTTTTAATTGTTAGTAAAATAAGTGTTATTAGTTTTTCATTTAATCTTTCGTCATAAGTTGTCATATATAATAAGGTGTAAATTCCAACCTCTTTTTGCTGTTTGATTTATCTTCAGATTTATTCGTTTATATTGCGCTAATTCGCTGTATTTCTGTATATTAACATATCATACAATAGCGCATAATTCAGGCTGCAAAGTAACTAACTTATTTCCTAAATAGGTTTCGATGGTATTTTATTGATAATCAATAGAATACATGCTAAAGAAAAGAACGTAAACGAGATAATATATGCGTATAGTGCGATTAAGGGAAATTCTGTAATTTATTTATAATTAGCAGATTAATACATTCCGCATTATAGAGTTTAATCAATCAAAAGTTCAATTAACACCACTTCATGACACCTGAAGGTAGTATTATAAAACGTTGATTCTGAGTGTATATAGAAGGGAAAAAGTAGTGGATGCGGTGGTGTTGGCACCTATAATTGATACTTAGGAGTAAAAAGGTGTAAGAATATAAGATAGAAAATCTTACTTTCTAACTGATAGTTGAGAAGCAGAATATATATCGTTGAGGGATGAGTTAAGGAATGGAGAGTAAAAATGGTCCTTTACAAAGAGATTGAAAATAGGGGCAGATATAGAATCAGAATTGGATGTAATAAGTCATTAGTTATTCACTGTCTGAACCGTTAACTAACGAGTAATATAAGTCGTAAATTATTTTATTGACAAACTATTAGTTATTCAGTTTGTAAGGCGATAAATAAAGCTCATTTGGGATAGGATATGTAGATATAGAATCAAAATACCTTATTCTAATAAGAAGGTGATTGTATTTGGCTGTATACTTTATGGTATTACAATGAGATAATACGTTCGTTCACCTTCCCCTCTCTATTGACAATAAAAAAGGTGAAGCATAAAGCTTCACCTTCTTTAATTAATTATAGAACTACTTAATTCTGAGCAGCATTACCAGTCCAGTGATTATTAGCAGCAGTTGAGCAATCAGTGTAGTTCTGAATGTTTTTGATCGTACCACTGTTGTGTACATAACCCGGTACATTCAATGTCAATTTAGCACTGTTTCCTCCACGGAATGTTCCATAATTGCTAACATTCAGTTCTCCATTAACTGTAGCAGTAGCGCTGGTAGTATTTTGTTGCAATACAGCCAATTCACCGTGATTGATTGTAGTTACACCTTCGATGCTCAAGGTACTTGTGTAAAGGATGAGATATTTGCCTATCGTTCCTTCCAAATTAACTCCATTCAATACAACACCTTTACCGAAGTAGCCTCTATTTTCGCATGTGATAGAACCACCATTCAAGCTGAATGTATCTTCGAACTTCAATGTTCCGCCATTGATAATCAATTGATTAGCGTCAGCTTTCTTCACATTGTCGTTCAATTGTTCCAAAGTCATATCAGAGATATTGTTTTCAATATATTGACAAGTCTGATCGTTATTATAAGAAACGTCACCCATTTCTGAATTGTCGATAATACCTTCACCTGATGTCACATTAGTAACAGATACTTCATCCAGAACCTTGATAAAGCCATTGTTATTGACATTATGAATAGTTCCGGCGTTTTCAATGGTAGATTCAATTTCATTTACAACACCTCCAAGTGTATTCTGCTTCGTTATCATGATGGCGTTATCTTTTACAGTAATCTTACCACCAAGATAGTTTCTAATATACGAGAAGTTAACAGTCTTGCCTTCAGCTATAATTACGGTTCCATCATTGTAGAAGCGACGTTGCATACCGGTTGCTATAGCATTTGCATTGATGTTCAATGTTCCATGATTGTTCAACGCTTGCTCGCCTTCAGTCATAGCTGTATTCTCATATGCAAACTCAGAATCACCATTAATGTTCATGACACCATTATTGGTAACTTTCTCCTTGTATAATGTACCAGTTAATGTCATAGTACCATTGTTCAACAACTCATCATCAGCATTTGCGATAGTAGCAGTTCCGGCGTTAGTTACCTTTTGCTTTTGCAGAAGCTTAACGGTGTAGTTACCAGTAGCGGTATTATTTACAAGACCGTCTACATTATCAGCTGTGAAATCACCACTGTTTTCAATAGTGCCTTCAACATCGGCAGCATTGACTGTACCTGCATTCATTATCTTAGACTTAATTGTAATATCATTAGTCTTAGTGTCAAGTTCACCACCTTTGGCAACGATAATTTCGCAATTTTCAAGTACTTTATACTTATATGGACTACTTGGATCTACATAGTTCGCCAATTTTTCTTCTGCTTTCACTTGCTTGCTTTCGATATTCAAGATAGTCTTAGCACTTGTAGGATCGCCTATCGGATAGTGGAAATAAAGTTTGTTGATAGCATTTGCTGGCAATCCTGCTGGCAAAGTGATGTAGCCATTGATATGCAAACGAATGTTAGGTTTAGCTTTTAACATGTCATAAGCGGCTTTACTCAATTCTACACGTTTGCCAATAGTTTTCAGTGTAACATCCTTCACGCCGGTTTCGCTATTAGCCTGAGCCAATATCCATTCCAGTCTTTCGGTAGATGAAATCTTGAAGTCACTGATGCTATAGCTTTGCAGAGCAGCTGCATCAAGATTTGCTTGGAATACTTGTGTTGCACCAGGCTTCAGGAACTTATGAGCAGCATCACTAACCACGTCATCCCAAACTGAGCCATCAATGCCACCTTGAGTTTGAGGTCTGCCCATATCGATGCGAGCTACCATCTGTTCTCCGTTACCGTTACCAGAAGTTACTTTTTCGACAAAGATCAATACTTCAAAAGTTTCAGGCATATCGTGGTTATAAACGCCACCAGGCATTACAATACGGCCTACTGCGTAATCGCCACCTTCTACAATGTATTCGTTACCAAACTGAACTTCATACTCATAAGTCGGGGCAATCTCCATGTCTGTTTTCCAGAATTCTGATGACAATCCGTGAACTGTAGTAGACGGATCTATAAGCAGAGAGCTTCCATCAGCTTTACGCGGATCAATTTTTTCTTCTGGAGTAGCACCATCTACACCGATATAACGTTGAGCACGCAACCACATGTCACGAGTATGTTCTGTAAAATTCATACTTTCCCATGACTTATTGACTTTGTCAAATTTAGCAGTTTTTGGCGCTAACATCATTGTTGTAGCCATCAGATGAGAAGTACCATCCAAGTCGATTCCATCATTATCCGGATTACTATTGGTACGAACTACCATTCTAGTAACTTTCAGTTTCATACCAGTCATATTGGCTATCTTGAAGGCAGGAGTCGCGAACAAAGGTACAAAATCGAAACCAATTTTATTTACGCCTTCGTCTGTTGCCTCAATAAACTTATAGCCCAACCATTTTTGGTTGTCTTTGATAGACTGCATTTGGAAATACTTGCCAGTTGCAGGGTCGTAATTCTTCTGTACGGGATTTACGCTCCATCCGACAAGACCGCGATGAGTAAACTTCTTATCGTAAGGGAAGTAGAAGAAATAGTTACCTTCGCAAACTGCCGCATCTTCGGGTGTATTCCATGTAGTCACACCGTCTTTTGTAGTACGAACAAACGGATAGTTAGTGTGTACATAATCTGTAAACGTATAATGATCGATACCGTCTGCTACTTCGTCCCATGTATCCATCAGTAAAGCGCCAATCTTATCGCCATCAGCGAAATACCATTGCCAACCATCGCCCCCCTTGTCATACTCCAAACGGGTATTTGCTTCGTCAAATGCCAAAGCAACCTTAGCAGTTGGTCTGTTGCCATCAACCACCACCGGAGCCTGTTCATTCAGAAAATCTTCATTAGAACAAGCAGCCAATAATGCTGTGATAGCCATAGTTGATAAAAATCTACCTGTTTTCATTCTTGTTTTAGTTAATTAATTAAAAATAAAGTTATTCGTCTACAAATAATAATCATCAAACTTCTTGATCTCCACCTCCGAAGTCAGGATCACTTCCATCACCAGGGCTTGCAGCAAACCCCTTCTCTACTTCTACCTCCAGAATTTCCACATCCGGAGCTACATAAAACTTTTCCATTTCCATAAATTTAATTTTTTAATTGTTAATAGTTAATAAAATAAGTGCTATTAGTAAAATTAGTGCTATGAGCCTTTCAGTTTATTCTTCGTTTCGAATAGTTATATAATATAATAAGGTGTAAATTTTGATATCTCCATTTTGGTGTTCAATTTTACTTTTGGATTCATTCGCCTAAAATCATCTAACTTACTGTATTTCTGCATATTAACATACTATACAATAGCGCATAATTCAGGCTGCAAAGTAACTAACTTATTTCCTAAATACAAAATAAATTTCGTATTTTTTGTACTCATCGAAAAGTTAAAGTCACTTTTAAGCCCTCCAAGATTACTCTTCCTAAGCTTTTTCAACCTTGCTGGACTAGTTTCTTTCAACGACCTTCCTCCTGTCATGGTTGTTATTTACTCCTTTCTTATATCTTTCGTCAAAATATTTATGCTTTTTCAGGGTCAAAGATAGGGCTTTTCTCATTAACTACAAACATTTTTGTGGTTTTTTCTTTTGAAAGTCTAAAAAATGTTTTGTGTGAAGACTGTTTTAGGCGTATCTAAAGCTTCCTAACGGGATTTTGTGCATTTTTTGCTTCGTCTTTTTGACTCATTTCTTTGGGTTTACCCTTCATTTTGTCGCCCAAATATTCCGATTACTGACTTCTTCCAGTTTTGTAACACAAATGTAACCCGATTTTTTCTTCTTGTCAAGATATGGTATTTGTTAAGTAGATTTCTTATACGGGTAACGCTTGTATGGTTGCGGAACAACACTTGTGTGGCTCGCGAGCAACACTTGCACGGCTCATGAGCCACACTTGTGTCGCTCACGAGTCATGCTGGCTTTAGGGGGATGGATACCCGAATCGACTTTGAGAGCTGAATCCGGCGATTGACCGCAATCTCCATGTCGATTTTTAGTAATTCGGCGATTTGGGGAGAGAGCAGTATTTCATTATGACGTGCTAACTACCTACTTTTTCTGTCTAATGTAGATGTTTTTGTTCGCCAAGTGCCACTTGACGGACGTAATGTGCCACCTGGTGAAGTGCAATATCTGTTTATGGTCCGGATAGATAACCTGAACAAGCAATCATTAGAATTGGTTTGTGCGAATTCGGCTTCACGCCTTCACCTCTGAAGAAGTCACCTGAATGACAGATAGATACGGTGAAAGATAAGGCTTCAAGCACGGTTCACTATAGGTGAAAGCAAATAATGACTGATTTACATCTTTCACCGTAACAGGTTAACGGTAAGTGCTTTACGATGAAACTTCACCGATGGAAGATGTGTTTATTCTTTGTGAAAGGTTTAAGGCTCCGTGAACGGGGCAAAATGTTTCACGCTTTCGGCTGGTGAAAGGTTATTTCGACCTTGTAAACGTCGGTAAATCTTCACTTCCACTGATAGATGTTTTCTGTATGATGACACCGTGATGAGTTCTTCGGTTTTTGAGTTCATAAGTCTGTGAAGCCATAAGTAATTGTCTTACTTTAACTTAAATACTAAAAAACGTACAAACGAATAAACTTGCCTATTTATCTTTGTCTTTGGATTATGCCTGGCGGCCTGTCTCCCGGACTAGCGACCTGAGTTGTAATCGGGTTCTAACGGAGCAGGTTTTGAGCTGCAGGCATACCTTATTATATTAACTCTAAATTCAAATGCCATGAAGAAAAACTTCTTGTATCTGAAATGTAGCGATGAATTGAAGGTGCATTTCAATTTGAAGCAAATGAGAGAGAAAGATCAGCTGACTCAGATCATGCTGGTGATGACATTGAACAGACGCAGAGTCAGGATGTATACAGGATTGCGGGTGAAGCCGCGCTTTTGGGACAAGGAATCGTACCGCTGCGTGACCGAGGGACGAATCACTAAGCGCGACCGCTTGGGGCTGGAAAACATCAACCGGCAGATCAACCGGATGGAACGGGCGCTGAGCGACGCGGACGAACACCTGGCTACTTGTGGCGAGTATCTGACGGAAAGTGTGCTGCGGCGGGTGATAGACGAAGTGCGGTCGGAGTCGTTCACCAGCGAACATCCGTTGCAATACCTCCGTCGGTTGGCCCAAGACTACATGAACGAAATCAACCGTCGGGGAAAGCATGGCAACGAGAGTTCGAAGAATACCTATCTGACAGCCGTAGCCCGTCTGGAAGACTATAATCGGACGCGAAAGGTGCCGATCACATCGTTCAATGATTTCGACCGAAGATTTTTTATCGACTTTACTAATTATCTTTACAATTACAGGTTCGGAAAGAAACTGGAAAAGAACTACACCCAGAATACGGTTGTCAACACGCTGAAAGTTCTGACAGTTAATAATTTGAATTACGATTTGTTGAACGGTAAGAAAGGTGAGACAACTGCAAAAGAGCTGTTCGGACAATATCGTGAGGCCAATTTAACAACTACAGAACAAGTAGCTTTGACTAACGCATTCAATGATTATCAAGCGGTAGTAACCACAGCAGACATTCTTGATTATTATACAGATGCTGTGAAAGCTGTTGTTGCTGAAAATGAAAAGGCAACTGCTTTCCAAACTGTAGTGAAAGGGTTGACATGGACTGTAACAGATGGTAGTAAGCGTATCTATACACAAGAAGGTAATGTTTCTGCAGAAACTGCCGCATTGAATGACTTTAAAGCTGCTGTAGCAGATGGAACAATTTCAGTTGCTAATACATTGGATAAAGTTACACTCTGCACATCTTCTACCAACTATGCTCCTGCATGTAGCCAAGTATTTGTAACTGATGTTATCTACACAATCTTTAGTGAAGATGCTATTGCTTTGACACAGGATTGGTCGTCATTGCTTAATCAACGTTATGCAACTGATGGAAATGCTGAAAATTGGACGTTAAATACAGTACAGAATTGGATTAATGCTGTATCTCTTAGCACTAAATCAACCTTGATTCTGGATGCTGCTAAGAAGTTTATCACAGACAACAATCTGCTTTCTGTAAGCAAGTCTTGGACATATGATGATAAGATTATTAAGGCTATTGTAGCTGATCAGGCTTATAATAAGTAATCAACATTTTACCTATAAATGAAGAGAGGGTACGTCTTCGTGACATACCCTCTCTTTTATTATATAGCAATAGTTAATTGTAGAATTTCAATTAATTACCGCAGTTTGCAATCTGACCATCAGTATATTGCCAGCTTTGGTACTCAGTCAGATATTTCTTAACTACTTCCTGAGCACTTTGGATCAACAAGCTTTCTTTTGTAGTAGTTGCAATAGCCTTCATCCATGCTTTGAGGGTATCCATATTCTTAACTTCTCGTATATCAGAAGTTCCAAGGGTAGCATTCCAACTACCTTCGCCATTGCGATAAACTGTCATCACTTCATCCAGCTTACAGCCTACCCAGATGTATGCGTAAGGAGTAGCATCTGCAGACTTGCTCAATGCAGTAGCAATTTCAGAGTCAGAAAGCTTCCAAGCAGCAGCTGCAACCTTTGCATCCAAAGACATTTCTCCAGCCAGTACTTTACGTAAATCATCGTATGCTTTAGCCTCTGTATCAAAAAGCGTAGCTTCTTGAGATATAGTAACACCTCGGAAACCTCCGTTAGTAGCAATGATAGTCTTTTTCAGAGTAGCAACATTGGCATTCAGAATAGCATCAACAGCAGTTGTGAATTCACTTACAGCGTTATTGCCTGACTTCAGAACTTCAGCAAAAGTTTTACCTGTGTTGGCAATCCAAACTGTTTCAAGAGCTTTAGCAGCCTTCACATAAGCTTCGTCTGTTGGAAGAGCAGCCCAAGCTGTTACAGTTGCAATAAACTTGTCCACATCGTAAGGATTAGCATTATAATAAGTACCTAAAGCTAAATAGCTACCCCAATAATTAGCCCATTGAGCAACAGCGTCATTCATTGTATCTTGCTTAGAAGTATCAGGGACTTGAGGTGCTTCTTCTTTTACGGCTTCATTATATTTCCAAGTACCATTGTTACCAGTAACACTTACACCATAAGCCAGTGTTACACTTCCGTTGTTATTAACTGTACCGTTGTTCTCGAATTTAGCAGAAGCATAGATGTCACCATTGTTGGTCAGCACACCTTCTTTCTTAACTACCACATTCGTAACAGTGATATCACCATCCAATGTAGTTGCACCTTCAACAACGAGGTCTGTAACGTTCAAAGTAACCTTGTTACCAACGCTCAGGCTTGAACCATCTTCGGCAACAATTGTCTTGAATAAGCTAACAGTAGCGCCCGCACTTTGTGATGTAGTGATTTCAGAGATGCCTTTCTTCACAACCAACTTATTAACTTTGGCCTCAGTCAGAGTTTTTACTGTAGCATCGTTGATAGTAGCTCCAGATACTTCATAAGAGATAGTACCGCCAGCTACAATCTTTGCACCGTTTACGTAAATGATTTCACCGTTATTTGTACCACTTACCTGTGCATTGGCTGCAGTCTGAATCAAACCACTGTTTGTTACGTCCATCAGGATTGCACCTGTACCCATAACAATCTGTCCGTCTTCTTCGTTAGTTACATTCTGCATATAACCGTTGTTGTTGATCACAGCATTAGCTTCGTTGGTGATAGCAGCCTTGCTATCTGCATCCTTAGCAACGTTGATTACGGCATAGTTAGTAATAGCAGTAGAACCTTTTGCGATAGCTGCATTTTCACCGATTTCCAGTGTACCGTTGTTTTTAATGGTAGTCGGCAATACAGCCTTGGCATCGTTGATTGTCAGCTTAGCACCTTCGGCAACAGTGATAGAAGCTACCTTGTCAGATTTTTCTGTCAATGCAAGTTCACCTTCAACCACAACTGGAATTGTGTTTGCAATTGTCAGCTGTGCATCGTCCAATACTGTAGCAGGTACATCCTTGGCAAGAGTCAGCTTCACATTAGAATAATTTGTACCATCATAATTGGTAATTTCCAGAATAGTCTTGCTATTAGTCTGAAGCATATCAAGCATTTCCTTCGTAAAGGTAACGTCCTGTTTCAATACAGCTTTTACATCACGTGCACCAGCAATCTGCGTATTCCACTTGATATACTGTAACAGGTCGGAAGCATTGAAGATCTCCATTTCTTCAGGAACCACGAATGAGTTATCATCAATCTGGATACCAATAGTATTTGTTACATTCGGAGCAATCTTCACTACCTTAGAATCTGTAACTACAGAATAACCGGTAGATTCAGCATGGATTTTAGACAAATCAACACCGCTTACCATACCTTCATCTGTATAGATAGAGAGATTCAGTTTGTCAACACCAATTTCAAAAGGATTACACATGATCAATACATATGCTACCTTATCCTTGGTCAAAGCTCTATCTTCCTTGCTACCATTGATAGTCAGCTGGGCTGAGTTCTCAATGCTGAGTGTAGAATGTTCTTTAACTACAGCACGTAAAGCTTCGATACGGTCGTAATTGTCACCTTCTTCAATATTGTAAACATAATCTCCACCAGCGGCATATAAATCTTCCTGATTACCGGTATAGTTAGCGTAATTGAATGAAGTGTTGTCTGTTGTCAGATTCCACTTTCCGTTATTACCATATACAGCTTTTGTCGGATCAAAAGTTAATACAGAAGCAATGTTATCATTACCACTCAGAACAACTTTATTAATATGGTAAGTTTGTGTACCAGTATTAGTGATACGTAATTGGATAGCACCCAAAACAGGAACCATTTCGACGTCGTTCAGCACATCTGTATTGTGTGTACCGGCCATGATTTGAGAATAACCGATAAAGAATTGGTTATCAGCATATGACTGTGCCACAACATTACTAGCCACACCTTCCTGTTGCTGGTTCAACAGAGAATGAACTACTTCACGACGTCCGTCGTAGTTTTCCCAAGGATAAGCGAAGAAGTAGTTACCTTCAAGCATTTTGGTATTGCATCCCCAAGTTTCGTCTGCAGTACTGTAAGTGAATGGATAAGAAGTATGGATATTAGAAAGCAAGCTATACTTCTCAAGCCATGTTCCTGATGTCTGCTTAACATTATCCATCAACAGTGCGCCGATAGTATCGTTGGCTTCCCAGGCATAACCGTTCTTGCCAAATACCACACGGGTTTCTGCATCGTCTCCGATGAAGTTAAGTCTTACATCACTAACGGTAGGTCTTCCTTCGTTAGCTACATTATTCTGCGGTGTATCCAACATGAAGTCATCATTGGTACAAGCAGAAAACATTGCTGCAATTGCAGCTGTGTAAAGTAAATGTTTTGTTCTCATTTTAATAATTAATTAATTATTGGATTTTAATTACTAATCAGTTTTCAGGCAAATGTTTCATCCTTACGGCAGATCAACACCACCTGTACCATCATCACCGAAATCCGGTCCTTCTACAGTACTTCCTGCGAAGCCCTTTTCAATAGCTACCTCCAGAACTTCCACTTCCGGAGCTACATAAAACTTTTCCATTTCCATAATTAATTGTTTTTAATTGTTAGTAAAATAAGTGTTATTAGTATTTCGTTTTATTTTTCGTTCTGAATCGCTATATATAATAAGGTGTAAATTCCAACCTCTTTTTGCTGTTTGATTTATCTTCGGATTTATTCGTTTATATTATGCTAATTACTTGTATTTCTGCATATTAACATATTATACAACAACGCATAATTCAGGCTGCAAAGTAACTAACTTATTTCCTAAATAGGTTTCGATGCTATCTATTTGATTATCAAAGTTATATATTCAATAAAGATCAATATTGAATTTGGAAAGGAAAAACTAAAGGATTTATCGTTTTATCATAATCTACTTATATTCAATATATTATACTCCACTTTGTAGTAGAATGACTTTTTTAAAGAAATGGTCAGACACCATATTCTGACACTAGTAAAAAATATAATAACATATTGGTATTGAGTATTGATAAGACATTGAAAAATAATATTTGCAATATTCAAGACACTGAAAATTGACACTAGTACATAAAAGTAAGTAAAGATATGTAAAGAATAAGAAGAGTAAGTAAAGACATATTGGAAGAGCAATGAACTAAGTGAAATCCAAGAATTGTATAGTAAAACTTCTGAGTTATATTTTCTTACACATTTTCAAGTACTAGTGTCTGTTTGTGGTGTCATATATGCTATAATTATTACTTTCTTGTATATCATATATACATAGCATCAATACATTATGTTACTCAGAATTGGTGTCAAAAAATAGTGCTTACTATTATTTGATTCAATTCTTTATCATAGCATAGATTTATTAACTAATTGATTTCATGACATTTACATAATATTCAACTGTCTTATCCTTCAATTTCCGGTTTTTCAACCTATTTATCTCATTTAATTAATATATTGATTATCAATAGAATACACCCGAAACCTATTTAGGAAATAAGTTAGTTACTTTGCAGCCTGAATTATGCACTGTTGTATGGTATTCTAATATGCAGAAATACAAGAAATTAGCATAATATAAACGAATAAATCCGAAGATAAATCAAACAGCAAAAAGAGGTTGGAATTTACACCTTATTATATATAGGGAATGGTTCGATACAAGAAGAAAGGACTTACGATAATTTTCATGGCTTAACAATATACAGCGTGCGATACGCTAAAGAAACTTAATTTTATAATAAGGTATGTCGCACTACATGCAACAGCAACTAAACGAAAAACGAGAACGAAATACTAATAAACATTAATTTATTTACTAACAATTAAAAACTAAAATTATGGAAATGGAAAAGTTTTATGTAGCTCCGGAAGTGGAAGTTCTGGAGGTAGAAGTTGAAAATGGGTTTGCTGCAAGTCCTAATGAAGATGGACCTGAAATTGTGATGTAATAGGCATAATGCTATTATCACCATGGAAAATAAGAATGGTGAAAACAACAATGCATTTCTTAACATTATTAATTAATTAATATTTATTTATGAAGACAAAACATTTGTTTTTTGCGGCAGCTTTGCCTCTGGCATTTGCTGCTTGTACAAACGAGGATTTCGAATCCATGAACGGGCAACCCGAGATTGGTGGCGATCAACGTCCCCTCGTTGAAGTAAAATTGGATTTCCAAAAGGGAGATGCCAATACTCGTGTCGATTATGATGGCACTAAGTATTCTTGGGAAAGCACTGATTCAATCGGCGCATTCCTGATGGATGAAATAGCTTCTAGTAACCGTCCTTTTGGCTCTACTGCAGAGGCTTGGAAAAAAGAAACTTGGTTGGAACACTATAAACTAGTGAATTATATCCATACAGACTATCCTTTCTCATGGAGTACAACTGAAAATGCATGGGTAGCACCTTCCAAACTGCAAGAAGGTAACTACTTCTTTGCTGCACCTTATGAAACATATAATGGTGAACGTCAATTGGTACACTATATTGATGGTCAAACTCAGACCGGTGGTAGTGTTGAAAGTATGAATGAAGCCATCTCTAAGAACCAATATTTCATTGGTTATGCACAAGTAAAGGCAGGTACCGGAAATAAAGAAGCGTTAAAGAGCGTAATTATGACTCCAGTTTTGGCTCCGGTAAAAGTTACTCTGCGTAACATTGGTACATTAGCTAAAGATGTAGAAAAAATCATTATCCGTGGTACTAATGTAGCTACAGCTTTGACTGTAAATCCGACTGATGCACAGTATGGTGGTACTAACGAAGATGGTTCTATTAAAGCAGGTAATGCTTATAATCTTGAAACAGGCAAAAGTGTTAGCTGGATTACGAACGATAATAACTTTAATTATGCTAACTTGATTGATGCTGAAGAAGATGTATATACAGTAGCTGGAAAGCAGTTTGTATATAACATTGCATCTGGAGCAACAGATTACAATAAAGGCGATGCTTTACGCCAAATTGTACACCCCAGTTATTCAGAATCTACAGCCGCAGCTGCACCTGAGTATGAGAAGCAAGCAGTATTATCTTTCACTTCTCCAGTAAAGGTTAATCCTAATGGTGGTGAAATCCATTTTGCTGTAATGGTTAATACTTTAGAAAAGATCGAGGGTTCTGAAAATTTAACAATGGATATCATCACTACTCAAGGTCAAATTACAAATATCGATTTGACTACAGCTAAAGAAGAGGAAGTTGGTGCAGCAGGACTCGATCCCAATACTGTATTGCTGAATAAGGCTGTCACTTCTTTGAAACCGGGTACAAAGAACGAACTGATCATCCAATTCGATAACAACTCTGTAGTGAAGTCTTCTACGAAGAACATTCAAGACGAGGATGAACTGTTGGCTTTCATCAACTGGAATGCCGAAAATACTCGTCTGAACACTGCAACGTTGCAAAGAGATGTACGCTTCACTAAAGAAATGTACGATGCTTTGACTGCTGATAGCTATAAGGGTAGACTTGCTATCAAATATACAGGATCTGATAAGAACAAGGCTAAACTTCTCGTTGATAATGATGTACCGACAGATGTTTTGAATGTTCTTGATCTGAACGCGACTGACATAGTTGTTGTATTGGATGGTGAACGTGAACTGACCAAGGATATCGCTGACAAGCTGAAAAACGGTGGTTTGACCATTGAAAACATCGGTACAATGGCTATTAACGAAGACGTAACTACATATGTTGAGTTGAATAACTACGGTACTATCAATATTGCAGAAAGCGCTAAGCTGAATGGTACTTCTAGCAACACTAAACTTTACAACTATGGCACGGTAGTAAACGATGGTGAATTCTACAACCTGAACAACAAAGTGGATGCAGACCGTGAATCCAAGGGTTGGGTGAAGACTGGTAAGAAGAACCACTTTGCTAGCAATGCTGCTGATGCTACTATCCAGCTGATGAATATCGAAGACGAAGTAACTGGTAGCGTTAGCGGTGGTACCATTTACTTTGAGACTGCCGAA
Organism: Bacteroides ndongoniae; assembly: GCF_900108345.1. GTDB lineage: Bacteria > Bacteroidota > Bacteroidia > Bacteroidales > Bacteroidaceae > Bacteroides > Bacteroides ndongoniae. The sequence continues at coordinate 1,822,992 of NZ_FNVV01000014.1, forward strand.
GGTGTGAAAGTAAGTGATCTTAATTCTGTTAAGAACAAGAGAACTGTCGGTGTTACTAAACTGCTGGTAACAGGTGGTACCATTGATTTCGACAACTGTGACAACAACTCTGTTGTAGAACTGACAATTAATGGTACTGTATCTGTTGAAGGCTGGAACAATGCAACTCCGCGTGTATCTACTTACCATAAGTTTACAGGTGTAACAGAAGCTTCTATCAATGGTAATGTGACATTCACTAACGCTGGTATTGAAGGTTCTTCTGATGTAACATTCGAAGCTGAAAGTGCATTGAGCTTCAACAAAGAGGTTAACTTCAACGATGTAACCTTTATCAAGGGTGCAACCGTTAACGTAGCTAATGGTGCAACTGTAACAGTGGACAATGTGACTTGGAATGCTAATAATATCACTAACTTGGGTACGTTCCAATATGTAACTAGTTCGAACACCAATTATACAGTAATTGCTGGTAATCCTATCAAGCAAAAACCGACAGATCCTACTCCTAATAAGAAAGTATCAGTAGAGGTTAATGTTGTATTTGATGCAACATTTATGGGAACAAATGGCTTAGAGCCAGCTGATAGTGATAATAATGGTAAAGAAACAATTACTTATACTATTAAAGACGCAGCAGGCTGGACAACATTAGCTAAAGGATTAGCAGATCCTGATACAGATGATGATGTAGACTATAGTTATACCATTAAAGATATTACTATTAAGTCAGATCTGAATAACACGAATCTGTTCGGTGTATCATATACAGAAAACAAAGTAACCAAATACCGTCACGATGACTTCAAGGCTGTTGTTGCTAACAAGAAAGTGACTTTGGAAAATGCAAAATTAATAGGTTGCAATTCCTCTTATGGTATCAGCATGGGTGAGCTGTATGTGAAGGGTACCACTGTTACAATCGGTAGTGGTGATAGTGCTAACATTAAGACATTCTTGAATGTAAGCAAGTTTGATTATTCTGGTATGGAAGCAAGTTCTACATTGACAATAAATAATGGTTATATACAAGTAGCCGGTACAGCTCAATTAAACGGAAAGAATGGTGTCGGTGTAACCAATAATATTACATCAATTAGTGGAACTAACGGTAAACTTGTTATTACTAAATTAGGTTCTTCTGGTGAGCTCCTTGAATGGGATTTTGCTAATCAGAAATGGGCTAATCTTAAATAATATAGATTACTGAGATAATATAAAAAAGGGTGTGCATTTTGAAGTGCACACCCTTTTTTTTACAATACAACGATAATTTTACCAAACATAACTGCCTAGAGAACTTTTTGTTATCTATACTCGTACTTATTTTACGTAAAACACTACTATTTTCCAGTTACCAAAAATTTCCTCCCCAGTTACCAAAATATTTTTTCCCAGTTAGGAAAAAATTCCTCCCTAACTAGGCAAAAATCCTCCCCTTCTCCCTCTCTCCATTTTCCCTGTAAAAAAATCCTGCCAAATTTGCATAAACCGCACGGCTGCACTACCTTTGCCCACCGATATGGTAAAGGAAATCATTTCTCTGCTTCCCCCGCAGGCCCGCCGCCGCAGTTGGCGCGTGGCACTGGCCGTACTGGTGCGCGCTGTACTCGACTTTGCAGGTGTGGCCGCACTGATACCGTTGTTGCTGGCTGTATTGCGCCCCGGAGGTTCGCGAGGCGAGATGTTGCTGCTCTGCGGAGCTGTGATGGGCTTTGTGGTGCTGAAGAATGCATTGGTAGTGGCCCTGGCACGGGTGGAAAGCACCTTTCAACTGGAAATATATCGCGACTTCAGCCGGCGTATGTTTGTCAATTACTACCGGCGCGGACTGCTGTTCCTGAAGAGTAAAAGCAGTGTGCAGCTGGGGCACGAGGTGAACTACGTGTGCTACACCTTCTGCCTCTGTGTGCTTGCCCCGCTGTTCCGCATTGTGGGCGATGCTGTGCTCATCCTTTTCATGATGGCTGCCCTCGTGATCTGGGAGCCACTGGCCGGTCTGTTGCTGTGTGCTGCTTTCGTGCCGTTGTCACTGATTTACACGGTAGCCGTGCGCCGTCGTCTGCGCAAGTATGGCCAGGAGGAACTGGAAGCACGCCGCAAGCAGAGCCGTACGGTGGTAGAAGCTTTCCGCGGCTATGCCGAACTGGAGATAGCTCAGGCATTCGGCACCTCGCTTGCCTCGTTCGACCAAGGCATGGACAGCATCGTACACAGCCGTCAGCGCATGGAGCGCTACCAGCTGTTTCCGCAGTTTTTGAGCGAAGCTGCCATCGTAGTGGGTATAGCCCTGCTGATAGGAGCCGGACGTGGTGACCTGAGTATCGTGAGCGGTGTGTTTGCCGTAGCGGCGTTTCGTCTGATTCCTGCCATGCGTAGCATCCTGAACAGTTGGGTGACTCTGCAGAACGCTTCGCACTCGATACAGGTGGTGACCGAAGGACTGACCGAAAGCCAAACGGCTGATGACAGCAGCGAACAGCCCTTTACCTTCAAGCACACACTGGAACTGAAAGACTTGGGATTTGCTTTCCCCGACGGAGAACAGCTGTTCAGTCACCTGAACCTGACCATCCACCGGGGCGAACGCATCGGTATACGCGGCCCCAGCGGATCGGGCAAATCGACACTGTTCAATCTCCTATTGGGTTTCCTGACACCGACCGAAGGCGAAATATTAGTAGACGGACGCCGGCTGACAACTGCCAACCGCAACCGCTGGCACAAACTGGTGGGCTACGTGGCGCAGGAAATCTTCATCGTAGAAGGTTCGCTGCTCGACAACGTTGCCTTGGGACATCCCTCTCCCGACCGTCAGCGAGTGATGGAAGTACTGGAACAAGTACGCCTAAAAGACTGGCTGGAGACGCTTCCGCAAGGACTGGACACACCGCTGGGTGAATATGGCAGTCGCTTGTCGGGCGGACAGAAGCAACGCATCGGCATAGCCCGTGCCTTGTACAAAGAGGCGGAAGTGCTGTTCTTCGACGAAGCCACGTCGGCATTGGACAGCCGCACGGAAAGCGAGATAAACCGCGCACTGGAGGAACTGTCCGAACAGTGCCGCGAACTGACCATGATTATCATTGCCCACAGGGAGACATCGCTGCGGGTGTGCGATAGGATATGGGGCCTCACCCCCGACCCCTCTCCGAATGAGAGGGGAGGAGCGTGATGAAGGTGGATTCAGGGTTTAGAGCTGAGGGTTTAAGCTTGAGGGTATATAGATTTGGAAATGAAAACAATACATATTTAATTATGGAACAAGACTATATGATTGCAGGGTTTCGCCTGCGTATGGAAGGTGAGCCACTGGTGAAGGCTGTGGCTAACATCGGCGGATTCGGTGTATTTGCTATCGACTCGACTGCCGAACCTAATTTCCGCTTCGTATGGAGCGAAGAAAAGGCTCCTGCCTTTACTGCCGAGCTATACCGTAACGATCCGGTACTGACACACAACCGTTTCGGACGTTACGAAAAAGGATATATATTCGAAACAGCTTACATCGGTAGCGATCAGACACTCACAGTCTGGATAGCCGAAGGATCACGTACCGCCTATTTCAGCGGAAACCTCGATGTCAGTCTGCTGCGTTTTGCCTGCTGGATTGCTTTCGGTGTGCTGATTGCTCCCCAGAAGGCTGTGGCTATCCACACCAGCACCATTGTCTTCCACGACAAAGCTGTCATCTTCCTGGGCGAGAGCGGTACCGGAAAGAGCACCCACACCCGCCTGTGGCGCGAAAATATTGAAGGTGCTACACTGCTGAACGACGATAGCCCCATCGTGCGCATACACAACGGAATCCCCTACGTATATGGCAGTCCGTGGAGCGGAAAGACACCGTGCTACAAGACGAACTCGTACGAACTGGTGGGCTGTGTGCGCCTGTCGCAGGCTCCTTACAACGAAATAAAGAAACTGAAGGTGATGCAAGCCTATGCTGCCCTTCACCCCTCGTGCCCGCCCGACTTTGCTTACGACGAGAAACTGTACGACTGTATCAGCCAGATACTGAACGACATACTGGTCAAGGTACCGGTTTACCACCTGGCTTGCCTGCCCAATGCCGAAGCTGCCCACCTGTCGTGTAAAACCATCTTCGGAGTATGAGGAAACTGGTTGTAGCCAACGATTTTCTGGCCGAAGCCGCCGAAGTGCTGCGACAGGGAAAGAGGGTGAAAGTACGCATCGACGGACAAAGCATGTTCCCCTTCATCATCGGCGGGAAAGATGTGGTAGAGATTGATCCACTGCCTGCCGACAGCGAACTGCCTGCCTGGTGCTGCCCTTTCTACCAGTGGGAAGGAAAATACATGGTGCATCGCTACATCGGACGTGAAGGCGACGAATGTCTGATGCTGGGCGACGGCAATCTGTACCGGATAGAGCGTGTGAAGCGTAGCGAGGTACTGGGACTGTTGCGCTACATCTATCGTCCCGACGGCAGTGTGCAGGACTGTACCGACAGCCGATGGCTGAAGCGCGGGGCTTTGTGGTATAAGCTGAAGCCGATCAGAAGGATATTGCTGCCGCTGTTCAGAATAATCAGATAAGCATTTTTCTGAATGTTTAGTTAACAAGTTGACAAGGCTACAGACAACAAAGGAGTATCTGTAGTTTTGTCAACTTGCTTTTTGTCCGAATAAAACCATCTGTAGTTTCGGTATCATCCATGTATGAATCTCCCATAAACGTACGATTCTTTAGTTGCTTTCCGTCAGCCGGCGCAAATCGGCTCCGGAAGGAGACTGGAAGACACGCAAGTCGAATTCGGGAATGATAGCCAACACGTGGTCGAATACATCGGCCTGTACGCCCTCGTAAGGAATCCAATCCTTGATGGTGGAAAAGAAATAAAGTTCGACAGGCAAGCCGTGGTCGGTAGGCTGCAAATGGCGTACCATGCAGTTCAGTTCGGTGTTTACTACAGGGAGACTCTTCAGATAGGCAGTCAGATAAGCACGGAACACACCGAGATTGGTCTGCCGGCGACCGTTTACCAACACTTCGTTGTCGATGCCGTTCTCCTTGTTATATGCTTCGACTACAGCTTCGGTCTGTTCGATGTAGTCTTTCAACAGCTGAATCTTACGATACTTTTCGAGCATTTCGGGAGTACAGAAGCGTACGCTGGTCATGTCGATGTTGATGCTTCGTTTCACCCGTCGCCCGCCGCTCTCGCGCATGCCGCGCCAGTTCTGGAAAGAGTCGCTCACCAGCAGGTAGGGAGGTATGGTAGTGATGGTATTATCAAAATTACGAACCTTTACTGTGTTTAATGTCACCTCGATGACTATGCCGTCGGCACCGTACTTGGGCATGGTAATCCAGTCGCCTACCTTCAGCATGTCGTTGGCCGAAAGTTGCACACCGCTGACAAAGCCCATGATACTGTCCTTGAACACCAGCATCAGAATGGCTGCCGACGCACCCAGACCTGCCAACAGTGAGAAAGGCGATTTACCCAACAGTTCGGCTACCACAATAATGATACCGATGGACCATAAAGATACCTGCAACGTCTGAAGCAAGCCTTTTAGCGGACGGTCGCGCATGGACTCTTTCTCGCTGTATACTGCATAGGCAGCTTTCAGGAAAGAGTTGATAAACAGCAAGAAAGCAAATATAATATAAATGAAGCACAAACGCCGGATGAAACTTAAAGTCACCGAATCGGTTTGTGCAAAAGCGATCGGTATGAACAGATAGATGACAACAGGTGCCACCATGTGGCTCAGGTAGACCATTACGTTACGGTTGAACAGAATATCGTCCCACGTCGCTTTGGTCTTTGCAACCAGGCGGGCAATAGCTCTGAGCAACACCTTACGGCAAATCAGATCAGCAGCAAAAGCCAATATCAGCACCAGGGCAAAAGCGATGAACTGATCCAGCCAGTCGGCCGTCTGCGGATTCATGCCCCAGCTTACCAGCAATTTATCAATATTATTCAGTAAATCCATTTTGTTTAAGTTAAAGGAGTTAGGGAAATCAGAAGGAGGAGGCCGCCAATATCCTTTCCACGTCCTCGCGCATCCACTGGTAGTGCCAGAGTGACTTGTAACCTTCGTTCTTTTTCAACATCAGTTGCACAGCGGCCTGACTGTTCTCGTAACTGGTCAGTTCGTTGCGGAACTGTTCGTCGTGACGTGCCAGCCGCTTGATCTCTTTCTCGCGTTCGCGACGGAGCTGGGTACAAACCGGAGTAAGCAGCCTCATCACGACATTGTCCATAATGTGATGTCCTTGTATATAAAGGTAAGTGGTGTCGGGAGTTACGCCCAAAGGCTCCAGTTCTTCGCGCAACGCATCAACCTGCTCAATGAGTTGCGGAAAACGGGTGCCCAGTTCGCTCAGTTTCTTGTCTACACGTTGCCTCATTTCGTCCAAACAACGGTAAGGCTGGTGTAACGTAACGTCCTGAATGCGTACACACTGGTTGAACTCGTGCATCGGAAATGTTTTGGTATCGTGTTGACGATAAAACCAGATATTCCACAAGAACAGCGGGTAAGCAATGCGTGAATAGCGCTTCAGAAACTCGGGAAAGTCGATCAGCACACGGTCGTTCAGCGTGGCCTGCACACAGACTTCGTGCAAACTCTCGGCATAGCACAGGTAGTTCTCGATGGCATAAACATAGGTTTGCAGCACAAACGGATTTTTATTGATGCGGCGCGACACAGCCGTATTGCCTTGCATCAGGAAGTCGTAATCGCTGTCTACGCAGGCTATCAGGCTCCGACCCAGTTCGTCGGCATTGAGCGTATTGAGCAGCACCATCTTTTTCCCTTTCGACAAAGACGTTTGCGAGGGCAACATCACCTGGAAATAGTGCTCATCGTCCTCGAACTCCGAAAGCAGGGTACGCCAGAAAGCTACATCATCGTAACTTTCGACATAGGCCACAATGCGGCGGCGTTTCTTTTTAGGCGAAAGCCGCGTGGCTGCATCCAGATAGGCGGAAGTCAGATTATGTCGTAACGAAGTAGCCACGGTCTCAACTGTTTTGATGGGTTTCGGTAGATATCTCGCTCACTTCGGTCACGGCATCCAGCCAGCCTTCCATGATGACGGCAGGCGAATGGGTGGTAAGAATCAGCTGTACGTTGGGATTCAGCGCACGGATCATTCCGATGAGTTTCTGTTGCCACTCTACGTGCAACGAAGCTTCGGGCTCGTCCATGAACAGCACACAATGGCTGCCTCCACGCACCAATACCGTCAGCAGGATGACCAGCATCTGTTTCTCGCCGGAAGACAGCTTGTAAGGCAAAAGCCGTTCGCCGTCCTGATAGAACACGATTTCATTGCTTTTACGGTCGATCTTCTTTCGGGTATAGCTGAACAGTTCGTCTATCAGGTCCTGAAACTTACGTTTGGGCACCGACAGGAGGGAAGCCTGGTTGCGCTGCTGCTCGTTGTCACTGCTCAGCAGTTCGATCATCTTATTGCCCACATTTACCTGATAGTCCAGGTAGCGGCGTTGCAGCAGATACAGCTGCCAGTCGAGTTCAGACCTCACATTCGGGTCGGCCATCCGTGCGGTGAAGTCGCCCATGATGAGCGGGCGGTCGTAGCTGCGGATGACGTCGTAGGGGATGTAAGTAGCTTCGGGATTGTCGAAAATGACGCGCACTCCATTCTTTTCGTCCGTCTTCATGGCTCCGGAGGTTTGCTCCAGATAGCCTACCGAACGGTTCAGGATGGTCGTTTTCCCTACACCGTTGATGCCCGAAAGGATATTGACATCGGGACGAAGGTCCCAGGCAATGTCGTAACGGTGCCACAGGCCGTGGATTTCGATACGTCGTATATAGTCAGCAGGTATTTCCATGATATTCTCTGTTTTATTGCAAACAAAGATAGTGAAAGTCGAATACAGAAAAAACAAGCTTGCTCGATTTTTTTACAGAAACGCATCCTAACTTACCTAAAGATAATGAAAGAGATTAATAAAGTTATTAACCTGACAATGATTTTATTGAGAAAAGATGTCCGGATGCCCTATATACAACGAAAGCCGGGAGGCAACGGCCTCCGAAGAAACCGAGCCTCCCGAACAGACTTCAGAGAGAATTGTAGGTAAAGAATATGAATTGGTTAAAGTATAAGATTTATTCGATGTAGCTGTCCAGTGCACCGTTGTAGTCCACTTCTTTGGCCGGATAGACCCACGTCCAGTTGTTGCTGTCTTCGGGCTTCAGAGTTATGGCAAACTGAGCATAGAAGCTGCCTTCGGGATAGGCATGGCGCACTACCGGCTGACGCCAGCGCTTATGGTCGAACCAGTCGAAGCCTTCGCCCCAAAGCTCAATGCGGCGATAAAGTTTCACCTCTTCGAGTAATTGGTCACCGCTTTTGTCGCAGGTGTATTGCGGATTGCGGCCACTGTCCTTTATCAAGGCTTGCAGAAGGGCTTGTGTCTCTTTATCTTTTCCTCCCAGATGACAATTAGCCTCGGCTTCAATAAGATACATCTCTGCCGAACGGAAATGGTTGAGTTGTCCCACTCCGGGCTGACTTGTACAAAGAAACTTGAACTGCATATAGGCAAATATCTGGCTGGTAGAGTAGATTTTGTCGGCATACTCCTTGCGGGCACGTTCCAGCATAGGTCCGCTGGTGGCGCTGCCGTTGGCTGTATTGTAAACATCGCCCTCGCGGGGAGCAAGGAACATGTTACGGCGTACATCGGTTTCGGGGATGCGGTCGTAGAGCTCTTTACTGATGGCACAAGGGTATGCACGGCAAATGCTGGCACTGGAATTACTGCCCTGGAAAGCAAAGAAAGAAAAATAGTAAAGTGTCTGGTCGGGAGCACTATAGCTACTCCATATCCACTCACTGTTGGGGGTGCTGAAGCCGCCGTCCACATAGTCGGCATTGTTCATCAGCGGATAGTCTTTACGGGCCAGTGGAGCATACTTGGCAGCCGAAGCCCAGTCTTCACGCGTCAGAGCAGCACGGGCATAGACAGCATAAGCTACCGCAAGGTCAGGACTATGGTTGTCGCCACGGTCGCGCGTCAGCTTGCTGCGGGTATAAGCGTCGATAGCGGCATCGAGATCGGTGTATATCTGCTGATAAACCTGTGCCAGGGTTGATGCTGGCAGATCGCCGTCGGACGTATCGAGCCTCAATGGTAGTCCACGCGAAGCTCCCTGATTACTGTCGGCCCAGCGGTGGCAATAGAGCTGGCTGAGCATCAGATACGAGTAAGCCCGTATGGTGAGTGCCTGTGCGCGGATAAAGTCGCGTTCGGCATCTGTACCGGCAGCATTGCCTATGTTGACAATGATGCGGTTGGCATTGCCTATCAGCTTATAATAATAGAACCAGGGATAGTAGCAATAGAGCGAAGTACTGCGCTCCATATAGGTAGCGTTGATGATGTCGGCCCAGCCCGTCAGGTTACACTTCTGGAAGTCGTTGCCCGGATAGTTGCCATACCAGGTTTTGATAGTACCTTCGCCGTTGACTCCTTGCTGACCCAGGTACTGTTGGGTCATCATCAGGCAAAGACCGTTAACGGCCATACGGGCATTTTCGGTCGTTTCGAAGACGGTGCCCGTATCGGTAGACGACTGGGGCAACGTGTCGAGGTAGTCGGCCGAACAAGCGGTAAGCAGGGCCGAAGCTACGGATATGCAGAGAATATTTTTCAGTTTCATATCGTATATGTTTTTTATCTGAAGAAGGTTAAGAAGTCAAGCCGGCTGTTTTCAAAAAGCAATAAGAAATTATCAATCAAGGATGTAAAGGCCCGACTCCTTAACTCATCTTCTGTGTAATGAATATACATTATTAAAGTTTCACACTTACTCCTACCGAGAAGATACGCGGCGTTACCAGGTAGTTACCTTGTCCGCCGGAGAACGACTGCTGAGGATTCATACCCTGACGGGCGGTAAAGGTCCAGAGATTTTCACAAGTCACGTTCAACCCTACAGCCTGCAGGCCGATATGATCGACCCAAGCCTGCGGCAAGCGGTAAGACAGGGTCAGATTCTTCACTACCAGATAGTCGGCCGAAGTAAGCCAGCGGGAAGAAACGGCGTTGTTGTCCGAACTCAACATGCTGTTGATCTGCGGTATACCGTCTTTCCGAATACGGTTGGGCGAATTTTCGTCCATGCCTTCGGGCGCTTGTGTCCACGACTTCATGATATCAGAGTGGTAGTTGCTGGGGCTGGTACCGGTGCTCATCAGCGACTGGTAAACGCTATCCATCGTCTTACCTCCCAACGAATAGGTGAAGAGGGCTGAAAGCGTGAGCGACTTGTAGCTGACCGTACCCGTGAAGCTGCCATATACGGTAGGCAGAGCTGAACCGTGAAATTCGCGCTGACCGTAAGTGGTGTTGGTGACATAAGGCACTCCGTTTATCACAGTTACCTTGCTGGTAATGTCAGTACCGGTCTGCTTGTTACCCAGTGTAGTACCGTCGGACAGTTTGACGTAATAGTCCTCCAGATTGGCTTTGTAGAGGGAATTACCGGTCAATTGGTCTACTCCTTCGAATGTATAAGTGTAGAACTCGTAACGGCTGCGCCCTTCCACAATCTTGTATGCACCCGATATGATACCGTCCTTGTTCTGGTCGGGCAGTTTCACAATCTCGTTCTTCAGGAAGGTGGCATTGGCAGCCAGGTTAACGGTCCAGTTCTTGTTACGGAAGACGTCAACATCAGTATTGATCTCAACACCACGGTTGGAGATAGTACCCAGATTGCGCGTCACGGTAGCTTCGGCTGCCGATGAAGAGGTGGCTCCTGCCGAAAGGGGCAGATAAATGTCGAACAATAGGTCTTTGTTTCGCTTGTCAAAGTACTCTACGCTCAGGTTCCAACGGTCGAACAAACGTGTCTCGACAGCCACGCCATAGGCCTCGCCCGTCTCCCACTTCAGGTCGTAAGAGTCGTTCTGGCTCAGGAAAAGGGCTCCTTTGTGAGCATTCTGCGCTACCGAATAAAGGCTCATGTAGCCATAGTAGCCGGCTCCTGCATCGTTACCTACCTGACCGTAGTTGGCACGCAGCTTCAGGTCGTTTACCCAGCGTACGTCTTTCATAAAGTCTTCTTCGCTGATTATCCAGTTGGCTCCCACACTGCCGAAGTTACCCCAACGGTTATCGGGATGGAAGCGTGAGGAACCATCGCGACGGAAGGATACTTCCAGGTTGTAGCGGTCGCGGAAGTTATAGCGGATACGTCCCAGATAACTCTCTGTACGATAATTGTTTTCGTAACCATCGAGACTGGTGATTTCGGTAAAATTACTGTAGTTGGGACGGTCGGGGAATATCTGCGATGTCTTGAAGCCATAAGTATAATCGTAGTTATACGAGAAATTTTCGTGAGCCACCAGCACATCGAACAGATGCGCGCCGAAAAGGTGAGTCCACTTCAGTTGCTGCTGGAAGGTGTAGCTCTTGTAACGATAAGATTTACGCTTGGCACGTCCGTTACTGCCTTTTCCGTTACCGATGATGGCATTATCGTACGAACTGTTTTCCGAATGGTTCAGACTCATGTCCCCTTTTACGGTGAAAGTAAAGTCGCGCAGGAACTTGACATCCATATAGGCGATGCCCTGCAGGGTGTTGCGTACTGTCTGATTCTTGTCCAGCTCGTTTTCCCATACCACATGACGGTCCTGGTACTGATTGCGTGTGGCTATTTCCACATCCTGCTCGTTGGTATAATAACCGGGATCGTACTGGCGCTGACCATTGACCAGGCGGTAGGAGCCGTCAGGGTTGTGCAGATGTACGGGATAGATGGGGGCTATCTGACGGCAATACATAAAGGCGTTTGTAAAAGAGGCACCTTCGTCGCCTGTGGTAATCTTCGAATTCTGATGGCTGCCCGACAGGTTAACACCAGCTTTAAGCCATTCTACCGGATTCAGATTAACCGATACGCGTGCCGAAAGGCGGTCGAAACTTGAATTGCGCACATAGCCTTCTTCGTCCAGATAGCCCAGTGAGAAGTAATAGTCGCTCTTTTCGCCGGCAGCGTTTCCGCTGAACATATACTCCTGACGGTAACCGTTGCGAATGGCTGCTTTATACCAATCAAGGTCGTCGGCATAGCCGGGAAGCATCTGTACGCCTTCGGCCAGACGGCCCGATGCGTCAAACAGTTCCTTATCGGGTTTATTGAAAATATTCAGGTAAAGTTGCTCGCTGATCAGGTTTTCGCTGGCATAGCGTGCTGCTTTGGCCGGATCGTCGCCAGCCGAAATACGTGCATTGCGCAGGTTTTGCCAACTGGCTTCCATAAACTGGCGGACATCGGTGCGGGCATATTCCTTGATGCCCCGCGAGTAAATACCCTGATTGACTTTCAGCTCGAAACTCAGTTTGCCAGCTGTGCCCCGTTTGGTGGTAATCAGAATGACTCCATTCGAAGCACGGTTACCATAGAGGGCGCACGAAGCAGCGTCCTTTAGCACCGAAAGGCTTTCAATATCAGCAGGATTGATGTCGGCAATGCTTCCGCTGAAGGGTACTCCATCCACCACATAGAGGGGCAAACTGGAGCCGTTCACCGTTCCGATGCCTCGGATGCGGATGTCGGGCGTACTGCCCGGTGCGCCGTACGTGCTGTTGATTTGCACTCCCGAAGTGCTTCCTTCGAGTGCCGAAGTGACGCTCGACGTAGGACGCATTTCAATCTGTTTCTGGTCGACGGACGAGATAGCTCCCGTCAGCGACGAACGTTTGGCGGTGCCATAGGCCACGGTGACAAGTACTTCGTCCAGTACTTGCTGATCGCTTTCCAAAACCACTTCTACATACTCACTTACAGGCACTTCGCGCGTCTTCATGCCCACAAACGAAACGACCAGCGTCTGTGCTGATGCAGATACGCCGTCCAACTGAAATTTTCCTTCCACATTGGTAATAGACCCTTGCGAAGTTCCTTTCACCAATACCGAAGCGCCGATTACCGGTTGTCCGTCCTCGGCCGAGGTGACAATACCCGTCACCTGCTTAGTTTGTGCCCGAAGCATTCCCGCTCCCAGGCATACAAACAGGATCAATAACAAAACTCTCTCTTTCATAAAAAATCACATAACGTATAATGGTTAATTAGTATGTTTTCCATGCCCTTGTTTGTCCCTGTTTTACGATGTCTGTAAGTGGTTTGAGCCGTGCAAGTGTCGCTCGTGAGCCGTGCAAGTGTCGCTCGCGAGCCGTACAAGTGTTGTTCGCGAGCCGTGCAAGTGTTGTTCACAAGCCATGTATGCAGTAGCAATTTTCGGTGGCAAAAATAGGGTATAAAGCACAAGACACCAAGGATACTTGATGTACATCAAGCAAGTCGTAAACAATCTAATAATCAATGGTTTAAAATAAAAAACAGATGTACACACCATGTACAAACGCAGTTAAAGACCCGACAAAGCCATTGATATCACCTTCTGCTTATCGACATTTCTCTTCTTTTCAAGATGCCCGGCCAGATTGGAGAATCTACTCTTTTCATTATATAAATATAAAGCCGGATATTCTGCAAATCTCTCTACTGAGAAACTAAAAAGGAGAACAAGGTTCATCACAAATACATTCATCAAAGCATTGAATGGTAACTGTCCAATAACATCGTTTACTCCTGTTACCCCTCCCTAAATTTATAAGTCCAACCAGTTAGGCTATGCAAAGAATATTACTACATTCTTCTTTTTAGCTATCATTCCGATAGAGAGTCTGCAAACAAACGAACTCTTCATCCTATATCCTTACATCCTTTTAGGTATTGGTGTTAATTTGAAGTGTCAATCACATTATATTACCCTTCTTTTTAGTACTTATCCTCACAGATAATGAATACTTTACGTTCTTCTTTACTGGTATCGGAAAGTGGTGTCAGATACAGTTCTGCACTATTTCTATTTCTTTCAGTAAAAATAGAATGCTTTGAATATTAAACACTTACTCATTGGCTCAAATCTATTTTTTCTACAACACACTTACTAGAATCTCTTTCTGCATAATTATATTCTACTGATTATCAACAAAATACCATCGAAACCTATTTAGGAAATAAGTTAGTTACTTTGCAGCCTGAATTATGCACTGTTGTATAGTATGTTAATATGCAGAAATACAGCGAATTAGCACAATATAAACAAATGAAATCCGAAGATAAATCAAACAGTAAAAAGAGGTTGGAATTTACACCTTATTATATATAGCGATTCAGAACGAAAAATAAAACGAAATACTAATAACACTTATTTTACTAACAATTAAAAACAATTAATTATGGAAATGGAAAAGTTTTATGTAGCTCCGGAAGTGGAAGTTCTGGAGGTAGAAATTGAAAGAGGTTTTGCAGGTAGTATAACAGCTCCTGAATCACCACAAGATCCTGGTGCTTTTGAATAAGCCCAACCATTAACTTACTATCAATAGGATTATTAACTATTTAATCATTTAACTATTTAACCGAAATGAAAACAAAACATTTACTTTACAGTGTGGCACTGGCCGGATTGTTCGCGGCTTGTACCGACGAAGAGTATGTAAACGGTATTGCTCAATCGGCTCAAAATGCAGACAGACCTACATTGGCAAATGTCTCTATTGAAATGGGCGAAGCTAATACACGTTTGGAATTTAATAATGCAGGAAGCTTTGTTTGGGAAGAAGGCGATAGCTTGTGCGTTATGTTGATGGATGAGAATAACACAGGTGTACGTTATGGTTCTGCAGACCAAACCGAAGATTGGAATGCATTAAGTTGGCTGCAGAGATACCATTTAGTGGATTATGTACATACGAACTATCCGTTCGTATACGAAAAATCCAGCGGAAGCTTCGTTACTGCTGCCAACATGTTGGAAGGTAACTATTTCTTAGCTTATCCGTATGCTTCATTCACAGGACAACGTCAGGCCTATTTTGATATTTCCAAGCAGTCACAAGTCGGTAATACAGCTGAATCAAGACGCACGGCCTATGCTAAAAACCAACGTTTTATTGGTTATGCAAAACTCGATGCGACAGCTGGAGAATCAAAATTGCAAGTCAATATGATGGAAGTTTTGGCACCGGTACGTATTAATGTACGCAGCCAAATCAACAATGCGGGGCAGGAAGGATTGCAGATTACCAAAATTGTTCTGATGCATGATGATTTTACATCTCAATACACCATTGATCCGACAGAAGCAACTTATGGACAATGGAATCTGACCAAGATGGTTAATGATGCCAATGATCAAACAGTAAATCCTTCTACATACTTCAATTATGCCAACTATTTGGCAGTACAGCCTATTACAGCTTCAATAGATTGGAGAAAAGAACTTTACAACAACAATCATTTCGGTTCTGTGAATGCTGCACACTATGTATTCAATGCAGAAAAGAACGACGGAAACTATCTGTTGCACAGAGATCAACGAGCTACAGATACATACTATTTTGATGATGCTATCCGTGCCACAGTAAAACCGCTGAATAAGGATAACTACACAGAAAATACTACAAATTATGTGGAAGTTTATACTTATAATGAAGACGGAAAAACTCCTTATACATTAGAAAGTGGAGATGATAATACTCTTGGCGTTATCGCTATGGTACCTTCTTTTACTACAGGTGATTTGAACTTATACATCTACACAAACCGCGGTGTTGTAGGTCCGGTAGATCTTGGCACTAAACTTGATAAGGGTGGTGTAATTACCACGGATGAGATTAAAAGTGCAGATCCGACCAAGAAAATGCAGACTGTTACTGTTCAATTCAGTGATGATGCTTTGCAGATTCTTCCTTCAGGAATGAAGGTCAACAACACAGACGATTTGGTAAACTATGTAGATTGGGCAACCAAGAACTCAACTTCCACAGAGTTGATTGTAACATTGACCAATGATGTTACAATCAATGATGATTTGGCTGCAAAAATCAAATTGATGAAAAAAGATGCCGGTGTTGACAATGCTATCCTGTACATTGAAGGAAGCAGTGATGAAACAAAAAATATCCGACTTGACATCCAGACAGAAGAACAGGCTGACATTCTGGAATTCATTGACGCCAGCGAAAACACATTAGTAGAAATTGTAGCAGGATCTACCGTATCTTTGACACAAGCTGCACACAATTACAAAGCTGTGAATGCAGGCACAAGCCAAAAGAACAAGCTGAATATTTTGGTTGACAAAGGTGGTGTGTTGAATATTGTTGACTCCAACAAACCCGGTGTTGGCGGCTGGGGTTCGGCTGACCTGAGCAAATATTGCGATGTTCTTCTGACCAACAATGGTGCAGTAAATGTGAAAGCTGAAGTGTCCAAGAATGCAGGTATCAGACTGACTAACGAAGAAGGTACATTTAATGTAGAAAACGGTGCACAGATTATTCTGGCTCCTAACAGCAAGAATACCATTAAGGGTACAATTGTTGTAGCAAATGGTGGTGAATTGTCTGGAACTACCAATGCAAACATTGACAACTATGGTGTTATTAACAATGCCGGAGAATTGTACAATGTCAACAATAATTTGGCTGCAAACTCAAATCAGGTGGCAAATATAGTACCGGGACGTATTCAGATTACGGATGTAAAAGCTCAGACTATTTTGTCTACCAACGCAGGTAAGGTTATTTATGATGTACTTCCTACAGAAGCCGTAGTAGTCAGTGATGATGATTATGTACAGGGTATGTTTGAGTACAGTGCAACTTCTAACACAACTGTTGCCGCTTTGACTAAAGCACATGTAACAGACTTTGTCATCACAGGAGCTACATTGAGCTTTACAAAAGATGAAACTACTACTCTTCGTCACTTGACAATGATTAAAGCTACATTGGATGGTACAACTTCTACTAATACAGAAAGTCGCCTCACATTTGCAAGTCCAGCTAGTGGAACTGTTGCAAGCGCAGCTTGGAATAACGGTAAAAATAACACTATCAAGATTCTTGGAAATTCAACCGTTAAGAATTCTGTTCCTGTATTGAATAATACATCTGACGTAACTTGTGTTTATCTTGAAAGTTATAAAGGCGAAAAAGACATAACCTTCTCAGAAGATGTTCGTCTTTACAACAATTCAACGAATGGGTATGCAATTGTAGATTTGAATGCCGTAACATTGACTGCGGATAACAATGCAGCAGTACAAGTTAAGAAGTTTACTGCAGATCAGAAAGTCAGCAGCACTATCAAGATTAAGACAGGTGCTACTATAACTGCTACTGAAGTTTCTGACAAGTACGATGCTACATACATCGTTGTTTCCGGTGGTACTATCAAATAATGGTCAGAACAATTAGCTAACTATATCAAAAGATAGACGGTGTAAAATACCAAGCGGGTTTTACACCGTCTTTTAGTTTTCCCTCAGCACGAACGTCTTCTAACGTTACCATCCGAAATCATCCGTGTTCTTTGTATTTGACCAAGTTCTGATATTTGCTTCAAAAAAGTCATGTTTAACTTGAATGACAGTAACCATTTTGTGATGAGCCGTAGTCCTATAAACTTGTGCAAGGGCGTTGACAACCTGTGTGGCACTATCCATTCCTCCATTTAGTCTCCTTAAACAGAGATGTTTACAAAACGACATTAAATACATGCAGATATACTAAGCTGCATAACTTCTATATGGGCAACAGGAAAAATAGACATTATATAGAATAAGATTTTAGGGTACTGATAACCAATAGCCCTGTTTATTATTCTGTATAAACTCTAATGATAATATGAGAAAGTTCTCTATTTTTCTCTTACTGATTTAACAATTTTGACTTTGGTATTCACTATCTATCCCTAAATGAGTTCCAATTATCGCCTTACCAACTGAATAACTAACGGCTTGTCAACTGAACAGTTAACGGCTTGTACTACTCGTTAGTTAACGGCTCGACAAGTGAATAACTAACGGATTAATATCCCTATTCTTATTCTGTTAACCTCCTTATTACCCCCCCCCTTTGTAAAGGATCATTTTACTCTTCATCCCTCAATATATCCCTCAACAACATACATTCCTGTTTCTCAACCATCAACTTGAAAACGGAAATTTCCTCTCTCATATCCTTACACCTTTTTACCCCAAAGTATCAATTATGGGTGTCAACACTATCGTATCCACTACTTTTTATCCTTCTATTTATACTCAAAATCAGCGCTTTATAATACTCCCGTCCGGTGTCATGAAGTGGTGTTAATTGAACTTTTGATTGATCAAACTCTATAATACGAAATGTATTAATCCTCTAAGTATAAATAGATTATATTATTTCCCTTAATCGCACCACACGCACATGTTTTCTCGTTTACATTCTTTTCTTTGATTTTTATTCTATTGATTATCAGTAAAATATAATCGAAACCTATTTAGGAAATAAGTTAGTTACTTTGCAGCCTGAATTATGCGCTGTTGTATGGTATTCTAATATGCAGAAATACAAGAAATTAGCATAATATAAACGAATAAATCTGAAGATAAATCAAACAGCAAAAAGAGGTTGGAATTTACACCTTATTATATATAGAGCATGGCTCGATACAAGAAGAAAGGACTTACGATAATTTTCATGGCTTAACAATATACAGCGTGCGATACGCTAAAGAAACTTAATTTTATAATAAGGTATGTCGCACTACATGCAACAGCAACTAAACGAAAAACGAGAACGAAATACTAATAAACATTAATTTATTTACTAACAATTAAAAACTAAAATTATGGAAATGGAAAAGTTTTATGTAGCTCCGGAAGTGGAAGTTCTGGAGGTAGAAGTAGAAAAGGGCTTCGCAGGAAGCAACACTGATAACGATCCGGGATTCAGTGATGACGGTACAAGCGGATTCCCCTTCTGATGCTGGATAAACAATGAAACACTAAACAATTAATTAATTATTTTTAAAATGAGAACAAAACATGTACTAATGACGACAGCGTTTGCTGCGCTGTTTGCGGCTTGTTCTAACGAGGACTTCTTAGACAATGTACAAAACGTGGCTGGTACACAGGATGCACAACGCCCCACTGTGGACAATGTGGTTCTGAACCTTGTTGAAGATGGCGCAGAGACTCGTCTTGGCTATGGTCTGGGCGGCTATGTATGGGAAAAAGATGATGTGCTCGGCGCATTGCTGATGGATGATTGGAATGATAATAAATTGAATGGTGACCGTCCAAGTAAGGTGAATCATAAAGAAGAATGGGCGGATTACTCATGGACTCAAAGATATGTTCTTTCTGACCAGATTCATACTGACTATCCTTTCAAACGCCAGGATGACGGCACTTGGAGCTGTGATACCAAGATGCAGGAAGGTAACTACTTCTTTGTATTCCCCTTCACTTCTTATGACGGAAAGCGTGAGGCTCTGCACAACCTCAGCGAACAGGTTCAGGACGGTGTTACTACAGAGTCTTTGCAGGAAGCATACGCCAAGAATAATTTCTTCATCGGCTATGCAAGAATTAAAGCGGGTACTGAAAGCGAAGATGTAGTAAGCGCCAACTTGAAAATGACTCCGGTTCTGGGTGCTGTAGGTATTACAGTGAAGAATGTCGGTACGGGCGAATTCAGCGTAAAGAAGATTGTACTGGAATCTGATGATTTCTCAACTGTCATCAAAGTGGATCCGACGAAGGCTGAATACAAGGGTGAGGATGATAATATTGCTAACACCATGCAACTCCCATATTATAATGTTGATGTAACTGAAGCTGGTTGGCCTCTCAATTATTACTTCAACTATGCCAACTATGAGGAAATGAACTTCGACGGATCAGCATGGAATTATAACGACAAGTTCACAGAAAGATATGAGCAGGATGGTGCGTTGGTTAACAATACAGAAAAGTCTGTAAACTATAACCGTGATAACGCTCTTCGCGCTGTCATCAATCCGGTTGACGGAACAGACCATCGCGTTGAACTGACTGTAGAGAATTCACCCGTATTGAAGACCCAGCAGTCCGCCAATTTCATCATTATGACCAACATTTATGAGTACGCTAAAAATAATGCAGCAATTACTGCTTATATTTATACTGATAGAGGTCTTGTTAATGGCGTTGTCATTTCAAATGTAAAGGGTGAAGTTTCAAATCAGGGCGTTACTGTTATCTCTGAGAACCCGATTGTCAACATCGCTCCTGACAAGATGAACAAGGTTACATTGGAAATTGATGATAACTCAGTTCAGGATCCGGATGTTATGAGCATCTACAATGAGGAAGATCTTGTACAACTTATTGAGTGGAATAAGGGTATGAGTCGTCAATACACAGCTACTCTGATGAACGACATCACCCTGACCAAGGAAATGAGTGACATGCTGACTGCTGGTGAATGGGCTAGAACTACGTTGATGATTACGACCGATACTAAGAAACTGACTATTGCCAGCGATGCTGCAGCCAATATCCTTGACTACGTAATGGTAAACGGAACAGTGGTAGTTGAAAACGACCTGGTACTCGGTTCCAACTCTTATGTTAACGGTGAATTCAAGGGATTTGACTGGATTGCAGGCAGTGTTACGATTGATAAACAGGAAATCAAGATTGCCGAAAATGCTTCCATAACCGTATCAAGCGCCATCGAAAATAAGACAACTGGCAATCACCTGAATAAGCAATTGACAGTTAAGGAAAACAAGGGCAAATTTATCATCAATGCCAATGTCAACAAGCTGGATGCCGGAACTAACAGAGGCGAAATGGAAGTTAATGCTGCCGTAACTCTTGTAGCTTCCAGCACAAATATGCAGAACGCAACTTTGACTATTGGTGCTAATGGTAATCTGGCTTGTGCAGGCAACTTGACCAATGAAGGAAAAAAAGTTGATGAGGTAGAAGAATACGCAGTTATCTACAACAACGGTAAGATTTACAACCTTAAGAACAACTATTATGGTAAAGTTATCGTAGGTAAAGAAGAAGGTATCGTTACAAATGTAAATAGCAATGCCGGTATCATCGACATCTCAGCTAACATCAAGGCTGACTTGAATAAGAAAGAGGGTACAATTGCCTATACAGTAGCCAAAGCTGCAGCTGTAACCATGAAAGCTGTTGCTGATGCCAAGATTACTGATCTGACCGTAGACGGCGGTAATGTAACTTCCGCAACAACCGCAACTGCTGCAACAGCTACTAGCGTATTAAAAGTTATTGTAACCGAGAATGGCGCCAACATAGGTGGTGACGTTGCAAGTGCATTCACTGTTGCCAAGTTTGAAATCAATGGCGATGCCACATTGCAGAATTTGACTATCGGTGGTAACATTGAAGTGAAAGCCGGAACTACTACCATCAAGGGTACAGTAGATGCAGAAAACTCTACTATCACATTGGCCAGCTACGATGACAAGAAGTATGTAACTTATGATGCAAAGCTTCAACTTTTGTCTTCAACAGACAAATTGTATGCGAAAGAAATCACTAAAGCCAGCGGTTTGAAGGTTGGTAATGCTGAAGTAGAGAACCAAGGTGTTATTACTTTGGAAAATACCGATGCTAATGGTGTAAAGACATCCGGAAATCCTTATACTCCGAAGCCTGCTGATCCTGTAAAACCGACACCGGAATCATTTAATGTAGAATTGGTTTCAAGTGTTACTGCCGAAGGACAAGAGGTTGGTGGAACCCGTCAGTTCACTACTCTGAAAGCGATGTATAATTATATGAATGAAAATAATACAGACCGTTCAATTAAGGAAAGCATTACTATCAGTAGAGCGATTTGGGTGAAAGAGACAAAGGATAGCGATTTCTACTATGTATACCTGAAAAATCTGGCTGCCGGTAAGGAAGTCATTCTGGGTGATGGTCTGATTGCTGAACTTAAGAGCTCAATGGGAATGGCATTCGGCAAGCTGACAATGAAGAACAGTAGGGATACAAGCAAAAGCTATATTAAGGGTGATACAAATCAGCCGAATGTTACTATCTTAACAGTTGATGAGATTGATTATACAGCCGGACTTCTGTATATTTCCAATGGCTATATCCAACTGACCGGTGAAGCACAAATAGGTGCTGGTTCTACAAAGATTAGAGGTAACAAAGATAACTACGAGAGTCTTGGCGGTGGTGCTATTGTAACCACCAACAAAGATAAGACTGGTGGAGATGATGCTTTGTTAAAATGGGATGCCCAGAACTTTAAATGGGTAAGCCTTTAATAATTAGGATAGCTTATCAACTAATTAGAGTTTAATAGTCAAAGAGGGTATGCCCAATGCATACCCTCTTTTTTTACAACACAACGATAATTCGTAACGTAACCATCCGAAATCAGCCGTGTTTCTTATATTAGCAAAAGTTCCGACCTTTGCTTCAAAAAAGCCATGTTTAACTTGAATGAAATCACCCGTTTTGTGATGAGCTGCAATCCCATAGACCAGCGCAAGGGCGTCGACAGCCGGTATGGCGCTATCCGTTCCTGTCATTTGGATCCCTCAAACGGAGATGTTTATGTGTTTTCCAACCGGAACCGTACTGTGTTGAAGCTTCTCCATTGGGAGCGCGGCGGTTATACCTTATATTATAAACGTTTGGCCATAGAGCGTTTCCATCCTAAAATCTTTCTGCGTGAAGGAATCGGCTTCCGTTCTTTGCGCTGGGATGAACTTATGCTTTGAATGGCTTATAAACCAAAAAACTCGTTTCCCCTTTGAACTTCCCTTTCTTTCCACTATCTTTGCTTCTGCATCAATCAGATAAAACATCATCGTCATGAAGAAGCTGCCATACGGATTATCGGACTTCCCCCGGCTTATCTCGGAGGACTATTACTATGTGGACAAAACCCGTTACATAGAGTTACTGGAAAACCAGCCGAATTACCTTTTCCTGCTTCGTCCCCGCCGTTTCGGCAAGTCGCTGTTTCTGGCCATGCTGGAGACATATTACAGCATAGATTATGCCGACCGCTTCGAAGAACTGTTCGGTGAACTGTATATCGGAAAGCATGCCACAAAGGCGCATAATAAGTATCTGGTGCTCAGATTCAATTTCTCCATTGTCAGTTCCAATCCTGATGAAATGGAACAATCGTTTAAAACCTACTGTAGTTCCACAATCACTCGTTTTGTGAAGAAATACGAGTATCTGTTGGGTAGTGAGATTTGGAGTGAATTGAGTATTTCCAATGATTCTCCCGGTCTGATGTTGGATGCGCTTGCCCGCTATATCAGCGACAACAACTGCCCGCATATCTACCTGCTGATTGACGAGTACGACAACTTCACCAATACCCTGCTGGCCACTTACGGCACGGAGCGTTACCGCAAGACGACACATGGCGAAGGTTTCATCCGTGAATTTTTCAATGTCATCAAAGCAGCTACTACCGGACCCGATGCGGCGATTGACCGTTTGTTCATTACCGGTGTCAGCCCCGTTACGATGGATGACGTAACCAGCGGATTCAATATCGGGACAAACATCAGCATGAAACCGGAATTCAACAGCATTATCGGTTTCAGCACGGAAGAAGTACGTCAGATGCTTGGTTACTACAAGTCAGAAGGGGCACTTCCGGAAAAAGTTACGGTGGATGATCTGTTAGAAGAGATGCGGCCGTGGTACGACAACTACTGCTTTTCTTCACGTAAATTAGATGAGCACATGTTCAATTCGGACATGGCACTGTATTTTCTCAACAACTATGTGCAGCAACAGCTTCCTCCGGATACTATGGTCGATACCAACATCCGCACCGACTACAACAAACTTCGCCACTTAGTGCAGATAGACAAACGGTTAGGTGTTAATACTTCTGTCATTCAGCAATTAGTGGCGGAGGGAAAGGTGACGGCCAACATTGCGCAATCTTTCCCTGCTGAACGAATGGTCGACACGGAGAATTTCAAGAGCTTGCTCTTCTATTTCGGAATGCTGTCTATACAAGGTGTATACCGCGGCAGCATTCTGCTTGGCATTCCTAATTTAACAGTGCGCGAACAACTGTACACCTACTTGATAGAAGCGTATCGCAATTCGTCCATTTTCAATGTGGATATGGAGCATTTCTCCTATCTGGTGGAAGAGATGGCTTACAACGGTGATTGGCAACCGGTTTTTCAGTACTTTGCCAAAGAACTGGAACGTCAAAGTGCCATCCGTGAATTTATTGAAGGAGAAGCGCACATAAAAGGTTTCCTGTTGGCATACTTAGGACTGACCAAAGGATATATCATTTTCCCCGAGCACGAATCCTCGAAAGGCTATGCCGATTTCTACATGATGCCTGATCTGGTTCGCCAGCCGGAAATAGCCTACAGCTACATTGTAGAAGTAAAATATGCCCGTCGCAATGCCACGGATGTCGAAATAGCCAATCTGAAAACACAAGCTGCCGAACAACTTCATCAGTATGCTGCGGATGAGAAAGTGCAGAAAACGAAGGGGAATACAGAGTTACGTCTTATCACTTTAATCTTCCATGGATGGGAACTGGAATGCTTTGAAGTAAGGTTGTAAAGCTGTTTCCTAATCCAGTTTACCATTGTATAGCATTAAACTTCATATTTTCCCGTTTACTGATGCTTCATCGGTAAGCGGGAATTTTTTATCTAATTTCCTTACACTTTTTTACCCAAAAGTATCAATTATAGGTGTCAACACCATCGCATCCACTGCTCTTTTCCCTTCTATTTATACTCAGAATCAACGTTTTACAATATTCCTGTCTGGTGTCATGAAGTGGTGTTAAATGTACTTGGGATTGATCAGGCTCTATAATGAAGGACACTCTAATTCACTAATTATAAACGGATTACGTCATCCTCCTTAAACACACTATACGCGCATATTTCCCGTTTATTCTCTCCTTCCCTATTTATATTCTATTGATTATCAGCAGAATACGCCTGAAACCTATTTAGGAAATAAGTTAGTTACTTTGCAGCCTGAATTATGCGCTGTTGTGTAGTATTATAATATACAGATATACAACAAATTAGCATATAATAAACGAATAAAATCCGAAGATAAATCAAACAGTAAAAAGAGGTTGGAATTTACACCTTATTATATATAGAGCATGGCTCGATACAAGAAGAAAGGATTTACGATAATTTTCATGGCTTAACAATATACAGCGTGCGATACGCTAAAAAGAGTTAATTTTATAATAAGGTATGTCGCACCACATACGATGACAACTGAATGAAAAACGAGAACGAAATACTAATAAACATTAATTTATTTACTAACAATTAAAAACTAAAATTATGGAAATGGAAAAGTTTTATGTAGCTCCGGAAGTGGAAGTTCTGGAGGTGGAAGTAGAGAAGGGCTTCGCAGGAAGTGGCGGAGATGAATGGACCGAAGTTCCACCTGAGATTTAAAAAAACATTATTATTATCAAACATTTAAAAAAAATAAGTATGAGATCTAAATTTTTATTTACAGCTTTAATGGGTGGGTTAGCTTTAGCATCCTGTACAGCTGATGAGGAAATAACACAACCGCTCTCTCAAGAATCACCTATTCAATTTTCTGTAGCATTTGATGAAACTAATAAAGCAACAAGAGCAGAAATCACTTCTAATATGAAAGTGAATTTTGAAGCTGGCGATTTAATGTCTTTATTTCATGGAGTTAATTGGAGTAATATTACGTCTGGCTTTACTAGCTATCAAAATGCCATTTATGAAGGTTCTGCAAAAGATGGACAAGCTTTTACATTTACAACCAAATCAATGGTTTTAGAGGGTGGTGCCATCATGGTTTATCCAGCAGATACAACATTTGCAAATAAAGGAAACGCTGCTCCTGTATTAGAAATTCCAGTTGCACAGAATGCTCAAACCAAAGAATTGACACCGCACATGTCAGAAATATTAAGTATTCCGACTTATGATGCAAACGAAGATAATACAGCTGGATATGGTAAGAATTATGAAATCATTTTAAAGCGTGTTGGTACAACTTTGAAATTGACTTCTAATCTTAAAAACACAAATGATATCAACAGCTTAAATGTAACACCTTTAAAGGTAGCTAAGGTAGAGTTAAAGGCTACAAAAACTGGTAATGGATTGTTTACAACAAAAATTTCTGTTGCTAACCCTGCAACACAAATAAACAAAACAGAATATCCATTATGGAAATATCAATCTACTGTTGACCAAGAAAATGTGAGTGCACAGTCTGAAACTCTATCAACTACTGATATCACTGACAATGCTGCTATTTTCACATTGCTTCCAACAAAAACTGAAACAAGCGTAGCTCAACAAGCAGATGAGGCTAATGTAACAGTCTACACCAATTATGGTACAGTAACTTTGAATAAAGATGCTGAAGTTTGGAGTAAGTCTGGCGCTACTGCACAAAAGGTACTTGAAGGAATCAACTTCATTTTGGCAAATACACTGACTGATGCTCCTGCTACTTCTGTTTTTGCTGGTCAAAAAGTAGCAGGTTATGCACAACGTTCTATTGATGTAGATGTTAAAAATATCGATATGGATGGATTGCACATTACAGACGAACAACACCTGATGGATGCTTTGACTGTATATGATGCTATTGCAGATGATGCAGAAGTTACTTTCTATTTGGATGGTGATAAGAATGGTGAATTTGTATTGAATGCTGATGCTGCAGCTGCTTATGAAGCTCGTATTGCAGATGAAGACAATAACATTAGCTTTAAGCGTAGTCAAGAAACAGGAACTGTATGTACAACTTTGAAATTTGTCAGCACAGTAGAAACAGAAGTTCCATCAGTAATCATGAAACCTGTAGCTACTGCCACTGGAACAGACAAAGTTGATGTTAAACTTGTTGGTTCTTGGAAGTTCACAGCTAAGAACAACTACGAATTGATTAGCAATCTGATCGTTGATAAAAATGCTACTATGAAATTAGCTGGTACTGTGGATGCAAAACTCACATCTTCTAATGGATTCTCTATCATCAATAATGGTACTGTTAATGTAGAAGGAACTGTAGAAATGAAGTTACCTTTGACTAATAACGGAACTATCAATATTCCAGAAGGTGCAGAATTCTTTGTTAATGGAGCAGTTAATTTGACTAATGAAGCAACTTCCTTGGAAGAATATGGTAAGATTTACAATGCAGGCAACTTAGGTATCCGTCAAGGTTCAACTGGTGAAATTAGAAACTATGGATTTATCCAGCAGATGAATGCCAATGCTTATACCTATGTAACAAATAATGCAACAGGTACTGGTTTTACAGCTGCATTCAATAAATCCAACAATAAGATTGGTACTATCTTGTTATTTGAAACAGGTAATTACAATACTGTAGTTAAGAATAATCAAGGCTTTATCAAAGTCATTACTACAGCAGCTAAAGTTGATAAAGATAAAGTTGGTGATTTTGCTAACTATGTGGTAATTGCTGGTGATTGTACAGAATGTACTTATGCTGGTGACGCTAATAAATACATTGAAGTTCAAAGCAATAAGCGCGTTGTATTTAATACAAATATAACTATTAAAGGACTTGTTATTGATGAAGGTTACTCCATTAATATTCCTAAAGGTAAGACATTAACTGCAACGACTACTTACCTCAAAGGTAGAATCTACAATGCTGGAACGTTAACAACAACTGACTATGATGGTTATTTGGGTGGTGCAGCTACTGATAATGCAAATGTGATCTATTCCGGACAATAAATAGGGTTTAAATTAATAAAAAAAGAGGATGTATCAGATGTGATACATCCTCTTTTTTTATTATCAACTAATTCTAACTAACAATAATATTTTTTCCCAGTTAGGAAAAAATCCCTCCTCTTTATCCTCCTCCCATTAGAAAACAAGATTTTCATTTGTTGCGGCGGTTTCCTTTGCTTATATTTGCAATTTACATATGAAATACGCCTTTTTGTTCCTCCTGCTTGCCTCGTGGCTCACCGCGTGCACCCAGCGCCACGACGACATCCCGAATGAAGTTTGGGACAGCATCGCCTTGCACGACTCTGTTCACCTGTCCGACAGCTTGCTTCAAACCGGCCTCCAGCAGGCCATCGAAGCTGATGACTCGCTGCATGTCAGCATGATCTGTTTTTTTCAGGGGAAGAAACTTCATCAGGGGTATTTCTTGCTTCGTGCACAAGAGCGTTACGAAAAGGCACAGCGCTATCTGCCTGCCCAGGCGCCCCCACGACTCCGCATGGAACTGGACATTGCACAAGCTGACCTTTGTCGCTTCAATCATTTTGAGAAACGAGAAAACCAGTTGCTGGACAATGCCCAACAACTGGCCACCGAACAGCAGGACAGCCTGATGCTGATACGCATCTGCCTCCTCCGCTGCCAGCGGGAGAAAAGCAAAAAGGATTTCGCCCGAGCCCTCGACGAACTGCACACGGCCTATCGCTATGCCTACGCCATAACGCCCGAACGGCGTGCCGAACTGCAAGCTGAAATGGCTGTCGTACACCTATACCTGCAACAGCCTGACTCTGCCCTACTCCACCTTGACCGTGCCATTGCCACCCAAGCCGGTCGACAAGAATACTACCATGCCCTACGCCAAGGTGTGCGCTATCACATTGCCCGCAACGACTCGGCCCTTCCCTACTTCCGCCGCATAGCCGAGATGTTTCCTCTGGCCCGCAAGACGGATGCTTACCGCTACATGGCCGAAGTGCTCAACCGCCGCGGACAGTATGATAAAGCTATTGACTTCCTGCGCGAACACGTGCGCTACCGCGACTCGCTCGATGCAGACAAGAAAGCTGAACTGCTGGAGAAAGTACATGCCATACGCGAATATCGCAAGCAACAGCAACAGATCGAAGACAGCGAACGTCAGCTGACCCACCGGATGCTTCAGGTGTACAGACTCGCGGCAGTGGTATGCGCACTCATCATTCTGTGGGGTGCTTACTACATCTACACACGCCGCCGCCAGGCGCTGCTCAACCGTGACCTGATGCAAGCCCAGCTTTCGAAGCAGGAGATGGAGATACGCTACCTGCGCGAGCAGGAAGCCAAAGAACAGCTTGAAAACGCCCAACTCAACCAGCGTCTGGAATACTTCAAGCAACTGAACGAAATCACCATCCCCCTACTGATGCGAAGCCGCAATCAGGCAGGCGCCCTGCACCTCTCGCCCGAGGACTGGCAAACGCTGCGCAACAACACTGACGCCTGCTTCGACAACTTTACCCGACGGCTGAAAACCGCCTATCCCCAGCTGAGCGATGAAGAAATAGACTTCTGCTGCCTGGTGAAAATGGAACTTCCCTTGGCCATACTGGCAGAAATCTACCACATAGCCAAGGGAAGCATATCGCGCAAAAAGATGCGTCTAAAAGAAAAGATAGGAATCACCGACCTCAGCTTCGACGACTTTGTCGCCTCCTTCTGACGCAACGGGCAGCCTCAACGTTTCATATCGTCGAAGTAGGTGTCAAGCAGCGACTTGGCCGCTACAAACGAAGTCAGATTGCCTTGCAGCACCTGTTGTTCCTGACCGGCCAGCATGGCTTCGATCTTCGGATTGTGATAGAAGCTGTCGCGCAACTGTTCGTTAATGCTTTCGTACATCCAGTATTTGCTTTGTTCGTTGCGACGGTACTCGAAATAGCCGTTCGCTTTCACAAAGTCCATGTATTGGTAAATCATGTCCCAGATTTCCTTCACACCCAGGTTGTAGAAGCCCGAATAGGTCAGCACCTGAGGTGTCCAGCCGCTTTCGGGCGCAGGAAACAGGTGTAAGGCATTGCGGAACTGGGCTGCTGCCAGCTTGGCACGCTCCAGGTTGTCGCCATCGGCCTTGTTGATAACGATGCCGTCGGCCATCTCCATAATGCCACGCTTGATGCCCTGAAGCTCGTCGCCCGTACCTGCCAACTGAATGAGGAGGAAGAAATCGACCATAGAGTGTACGGCCGTCTCGCTCTGCCCTACTCCGACCGTTTCGACAAAGATCTTGTCATAGCCGGCGGCTTCGCACAAGATGATGGTCTCGCGCGTCTTGCGGGCCACGCCTCCTAACGAACCAGCCGATGGACTAGGACGAATGAACGACTTGGGATGTACGGACAGTTTCTCCATACGTGTCTTGTCGCCCAATATACTACCCTTGCTGCGCTCACTACTGGGGTCGATAGCCAATACAGCCAACTTGCCGCCATACTGTTCGAGCACGTGCAAGCCAAAGACATCAATCGAAGTACTCTTTCCTGCCCCCGGCACACCACTGATGCCCACACGGATGGAGCTTCCCGAATAGGGCAGACATTTTTCGATGACCTCCTGAGCGATGACCTGGTGTTCGGGGCGTACGCTTTCGACCAGCGTCACGGCCTGACTGAGTATCGTCACGTCACCTTTCACAATGCCGTCCACATACTCCGCTACCGTCAGTTCGCGTTTCTTACGTTTCGGACGATTCTTCAAATAAGGACTTACGGTCGAAGGTTGTTCGACTCCGGCGTTGACTACCAATCCTTTGTATGCTTCGTTATTCTCGGGATGTTCCATGATTATTTGGCTTTAATGTTAATTTCTACTTTGGGTCTCATCGGGTCGTTGGTGATCATAAGCAGACGCAAATGACGCCGACGGGTACCGATATTTTTCTTATTGACAGTCACACGCAAACGGGTCGATTCGCCCGGCAGCAACACGGTCTTCTTCAGGCTGACGCCCACAGCCGGATGAAATACCTGCAACTTACTGATCTGCAAGGGTGAACGTCCGGTATTAGTTACTACAATATCCTGTTTGGCTTTCTTGCGTTTGGCCAGCACCTTGCTCAGATCGATGTCGGTAGCCGAAAGCTGGATACCAGGTGCGTTTTGCATTTGGGCTTCGGTCATGTCTGAAAAGTCGGGCAAGAGAATGGCCGATACAGGTATTTCGCTTTCATCGGTCACCTTATCGCCTGCAAAACGCGACAGATAGACGGAAGCCTGCGTCAAACCAAGGTCGGTCAGTTTTTCAGGGTTCAGTGTCAGAGTGATAATGCCCTTTTCACCTTTCTGAAGCACATTGGGCTTCACCTCCATATCCAGATAGGGAGGCAGGTGCATCAGCACGGGTTCGTAGGGGCGGTCGGACAAGTTTACCACGCCGACATGCATCACCGGATGCTCACCCAAGTGGACATCGGGGAAGTCGAGCGTATTCTTGTCGATACGTATCTGGCCGATCAAGTAGGGATGAGTCTTGGTATAATCCTTGATTTCCTGCACCACTTCACCGTTGAAACGCAAGTAGACAATATGAGGTTCGGCATTGGTGTAGATAGCTACCGACTTCTGAAAGGTACCCAACGCTTCGGCATCGAAGGTGACGTTGACCATACCTTTCGCCCCGGGGGCTATCGGCGTCTGTGTCCACTGGGCTACCGTACAGGCACAATCGGGCTCTACATCAGTCAGCACCAGCGGCTCATCGCCGGTGTTGGTGATGGTGTATTGCACGGTGGCCGGGTGTTTCCACTCGATTTGCCCTAAGCTGTGCATCTCGGTATTGGACGTAAAACGCGGCTGAGCCAAAGCTCCCAAAGCCGCCATACATACATATAAAGTGGTTATGATTCGCTTCATTTATTTTAATTCTAACTTAAGTTTCGCAAGTGCTCAACTTATTAGTTGACAAGGCTTCAGTTAACAAGTCTACTAGGCTGGAACACCCTGTTTGATAAAATGCCGTTTGAAACGGCTCGCTACAAACGCCTTGTTAACTCGTCAACTTGTTGCTTGTCAACTGCAACTTGAGCTTGCGAAAGTTGGGATTCTAAATTACAAGGGCAAATGTAGGGCGATTTCTTTAGAATTAAAAATTAATAATTAATAATTAATAATTAATAGTTAGAGGGTGTGGGAGGAAGATGGGAGCATCAAACAAGATTACCTCTAACTCTCCTCACCCCACTCCAACTATTCATTTTTAATTTTTAATTATTAATTTTCTTCCTGCCGAATGCGAAGCATATTCGGGCGCGTAAGCACATTGCAGCGTAGCAAGTCCGGCCTCGTAGGTACCTCCACGAGCCACACGGTAACTATATTCGAGCACATAGACGCCTTTGCCCAAGTGGTCGAAGAAGAAGTTGGTTGCGGCATCTTCCACCTCGACATAATAGCCGAAGCCATTGCTCCAACGATAGCCTGAGAAGGCACTGAGCGGCTCGAAACAAGCGCCACGCTGGTCTTTCAGCTGAACAAAATCCATGGCTCGATCCAAACGGATGGTGAGACGCGATACAACCTTATCGCCCACCGTCAGGGCTTCACCCTGACCAAGGGGCTGCAACGAACGTTGGCCATCGGCTGACAAGCGCTCTACATAGAGGCGTTTCTCCACATTCAGTTCGCCGCCCTGCTGCTTCACATCGGCGATGGGCGACAGATATTGGGCATACACGGCTCCCCAAGCGATGCCTGCATCACGCTTTTCAACGGTTACCTGACGGGCTTTCAGCGCCTGATGATCTTCAGTAAAGGTTTCCTTCACATAGCCCAAAGCAGGTGTAGCATCGGCAGCGGGCGAAGTGGTTTCGATGACTTCACGCCCCAAAGTGATACGCACATCGCCTGCCGTAGCCAGCAAATCATTGCCCTGACACAACAAGGCATAGATGGCATCGGCTGTCTCGACCGATGATTTCCAACAAGTGGTTTGCTTCTGCTTCAACAGCCAGAGTTTCATCTCCTCGACCAAAGCATCGTTACCGCCAGCCTTACGCAAGGCTTCCATCGCTTTGACATGGGCGGGCACGGGCATCATCGACCAACTGTAGGGAGCGTCGAGAAAAGCAAAGTGGGCACCCATCTCGTCTTCTTGCACCAGGTGCTCCTTCAACGAGGCTATGAAGCGGTCGGCTTCGGTCTTCTTGCCTGCGGACAGAAGGATGATGGCCGCACGCGCCTTGCACGAGACGGAGGCAGTCGTCAGATTACCGCCTATCTTCGTCAGGAAGTAAGCCTGCGCCTTGCGGTTCGCATCGGGTAGTTTTTCACCGGACAAAGCTACGAGGTAGAGGTACTGTACAAGGTCGTCGGACAAGGAAGATACCTTGCTACCCTGCTTTTCGGCCTTCAGCATCGAGCGGTAAGCCTCCAGCGCATGGTTGTTCAAATAGCCGAAAGCTGCTTGCTTCATGGTCTGTGCGTCGGCTGCGAGGGGCTGGCCAGTCAACTGTGGCAGGCGGACAAGTAATTCGGCCACGTAGCTGGTGATGTAGGAACTACCCGACATACCTTTGTACCAGCTCCACGAACCGTCGGTGCCTTGCAGCTCTTTCAGTTTGGTCAAAGCTGAAAGATTGCGGTTGTTCAGCTGATTGAGGTCGAACAGTGTGGCTATACGACTACGTTGCTCGCTTTCGGTAGCGGCTTCGAGTACCCAAGGCGACTCAGACAAGAGAATGTTCTTCACTTCCTGATTCTTCTCCAGTTGGCTGAGGAAAGTTTCCTTATTGCCACCATCGGCCATCCAGGCGTCGAACACAGCCTTGATACGCGGCTGACTACCTGCGATGAAGCCCGCCAGCGAATTGGCATAGAAAGCAGAAGCCCAGTCGATAGCATTGTCGGTAGTAGGTTGAGCCAGCACCGGCAACGCCTGAACAGCATACCAGGCTGGGTTAGAGGTAAACTCAACCGTCAGACGGCGGTCGGTAGCCGTGGAACTGTCGCCGTTGAACAGGTGGCTAAGGTCGAAGGTGCGACTCTCTCCACCACGGATAGGCATAGCCAACGTTTCGGTAATGTACTGCTTGTTGCTGAGCACAGGAACAAGGTGTTGCTCACCATCGCTGAACGAATCGCCATCGGCTACGATACGCACACCCAGCAGGCTGTAGCGCTCGTCCACGTCGAAAGCGAACGATACGGAAGTGGTCCGACGGGCATCGGCTGTAAACTTCTGCTTCTGACTGTCGATGACCTTCTCCGTCAGGGGATCGAACAAGACGAAACGAACAGTGCCTTTCACAGCCTTGTCTGTCTGATTGGCGATGGTAGCAGCTATCTGAGTATGGTCGCCCACCCGCACAAAACGCGGCAGATTAGGCGTCAGCATAAACTCCTTAGATGTAATGACCGATGCTTCCAACTGGCCAGTCAGCATATCTTTGGTGTGGGCATAACCACGGAAACGCCAGCGAGTCAGACTTTGAGGCATGGTGAAAGCAATGGTTACTTCGCCCTGCTCGTTAGTGCGCAAGTGCGGATAGAAGAAGGCTGTTTCTGCAAAATTGGTGCGAAGCTCGGACTGAGCCTCCGGCAAAGCACCTGTGATGAACGATTCTTCACGATCTTCTTCGAACACAGCTGCCGGTACATATTTCACTTCGACCGCATCAGCACTCTCTTCCACTCCACGAGCCATGGGGGCATCAGCAGTTTTCTGTCTCAGTACCAGGCTATTTTCGCTAATGGACAAGACTTCGCCAACAGCGGAGAAATAAGTATAGAAGTAGTCGTATGCCCACGCAGGTACCCACTTGCTATCGAGCGGAAAGCGAAGATTGAAGTAGGCATCGGCATAGCGACTGGCATTGCGATAGCTGCTATACAGACGACTGCTGAAATATATATTCAATAACTGATTGTGGCGGAAAAGCTTATCGAGCGAGGCATCGTACATCGTAGCCAGCATTTCGGCCGAAGCAGGCAAACCCTGAGGTGTCTTGATAACGAGCTTCCACTCTTCTTCCTGCCCCGGGCGCAAGCGGTCGCGGAAGACTTCCCACTTCAGGTCGAGGGTGCGGTTGGGTTGGCGCTTCTTAAAGAATAGCTGGTGAGAGTAGTGTAAGCCCTGTTTCACGAAGTTGAAAGTCAGCGTCACCCCTTCGCCATACTCGGGGCGGTAGGGCAAAGTGAAGTGCATCAGGCTATCGCTGAGCTGAAGTACACGGGCCTCGATGCGGCGGCGACCAGTGAAAACGTCCATCAGCACATAAGCATCCTTGAAGGAGGTGCCGAAGAAGAAATCGGCGGGTTGCGTTTCGTCGAACTCATCGAGGGGTTGATGTACGAACAGCTCGGTGAATTGAGACAGGCGTGTGTCGTGCTCCGAGAAGAGGGTGAAGTTCACGATCGAATGAGTCTGTATATCGCTATTCTCTTCACGCCCCAGGCTATCGGTCACGACAAAGGTCATGCGGTACTTGCCCGAGGGGATTGACCTCAAGGAGGAGAAGTCCTGACGTTGGTTGGCCACGAAATCGCCTTCGAGGACAATGCGATCGGCATCGGCTGGGCGAAGCAGGTAGCGGCCTTTCACTGCCTGAGGCTGCTGTACGCCGTTGGCAACGCTAATGGTGAAGAGCAAACTGTCTTCCTTGCAAATCACCTGCGGCATGTCAGCCATAAAAGAATAGGCCTTTGTCGTTGCCTGAATGCCATAGGAAGCTGTCTGTGTCTCGCCCGCATCATCGGTTACGGAGGCTTCGACCTGATAATGATAATAACGATAGCCTCCCATTGAAGTATCGGCAGGAGCCTCTAACGTCAGAGGAATGCAGAAATTACCCTCGGCATCGAGCCGGACGGTATCGGCCAGCAAAGGTTTCGTCGAAGGAACAAAATAGCTTCTCAGCAGATCGTGGCGCGTCACGGTAAAAGCCAGAGGAACGTCTTGCACGGACATGCCGTTGAAGGACTTGACGTTACCACGCAGCATCACACGGTCGCCCAGGCGATAGGCTTCGGCCACGGGGGTGAAACTGATTTCGAACGTCGGCCGCTTATACTCTTCGACCCGGAACGAAGCTGAGTCCTCGTGTTTGCGGGTGGTGATGGAGAAAGCACCGTTGAGACATGCCGAAGGCAGCACGAACTCGGCTGAGAAGGAACCGAAGTCGTTGGTGCGCACCTTGCGGGAGGCCAGCTCCTTGCGGTTGGCGTCGAGCAGAAGCAGTTCGTAGTCGGCACCTTCGAGCACACGAGCGGCATCGGTTGTCTGTTCGTAGGCGATACCTTTCACATAAACTGTCTGCCCCGGGCGATAGATGGCGCGGTCGATGAGCAGGGTCAGCATTTTCTGTGCTGTATCAGAATCAACGATTCTGGAGATGCCCTGACGAAAATACTGAGGCGTCATGGCGCGGTCGTCACCCTTGCGCGCCACGTAATAGCGTGCATTGGGCTGGCCAGTGAGCAGAGCTTTGCCTTCGGAGTCGGTGGTCAGCTGAGTCAGCAGACGGCGATTTTTGCTATCGTCGGAATAGAAGCTGAGCTGTACACCTGCTATCGGATGGCCGGTAAGGGCGTCGAGGGTGATGAATTCGGTAGTCTGTTCGTCGACGTTCAGCGAAAGTACCTTAAAGCGGCTGACACACAGAAAATTGTATGACTGGTGAAGCGTCTTTTCACCTTCGGGCACTGCCTGAAGAATATATACGCCTACGTCATCAGGCAGACGGAAGTGCAACGTAGTATCACAAGAATGGTAGGGCACGTCTTCAGCGGCCTTATCCTTACCCGGCAGCGGACGGAGAGCAAAGCGGTGCGAAGCCAGCAGACGACCGTGGCGGCGGCAGACGGCGGACGTGAGGCCATCGTCCAGCCAGGGGCGTTCGTCGTAGTCGGTGGCATAGACGTTGAGGGTGAAGCCACTGAGGTTGCGATAGTTGACCCGCATGCTGACCGAATCGGACGGATAGCCTTCGGCTGTATAGATGTTGAGAGCCGGTTGCAGGATCCGTGCACGGATGTTCTTCAGTTCGCCGATGCGCTTGTAGGTAGCATAGCGCTTTAAACCTTCGTCGCATACGCGCAGGGCTTGGGCGTAGCGCCGCTTGTCGTTCAGCCACTGAGCCTTGCGGATGTAGACTTCGCCGCAGACGTCGCGTGTGCCATAGGCGGCGATGAGGCTGTCGAGGGTTTGCAGATAGCCGTCGGGCGACTGCATATCGGCACGCCATTGCTCGTAGTCGAGGGTGGCCATTACGACAGCATCTTCCGCATTGGGGCGTTGGCGATAGGTGGCAATCATCGTCTGATAGACATTTTTGATGCGGCGATCCATCAGCGAATCGACGTTGAAACCCCTCCACCCTTGATACGTATCGACGGCACGGCAAGCCAGCAGATGGTAGAGGTCGTGGGCATAGAATCGGCTGCCATCCTGCTGGATGACGAAGGGGTCGTAGTCGGCAGCGGTAGTACGCAGCAGGGCTTCGACGGGTTGCAAAGAGGCTTGCAGGTGGGCGTCGATGCGGTCGATGAAGAGGTTAAGGCTCCACTCGCGCACGTCGGCAGGAGCCTCGTCGACAAGGAGCGAGGGAGAGTTGAGCAGCGTGCGGCGGTTGGTGCTGAGCAAGTCGGCATACTGACGCGCCAAGAGCGAGTGCAGAATGGCGCGATTCGTCTCGTCTGCCTCTTCCTGCGCCCAGCGCTCCATTGCGGCCAGACTGGTGTAAAGGCTGTCGGGCGTAATACGTTTCTGGCAGGCCTGCCGACAGACGTAGGCTTTCAGCATCTGCGGAGCGTTTTTCTCGGTTTGGGCCTTCTGCCAGATCTGGTCGGCCAGTCGAATCACGGTTTGCGGCAAACTCTTCTCGCGTGCTTCTTCGAGCTGCTTCCAGAGGTTGTCGTACGATTGCGCGTGGAGGGCTGGAAAAGCCATCAGCACGAGCAACATAACGGTGCAAATTCTTCGGATTGTTTTCATATTCTTCTCTCTATTTGTAGGTTTCATTATGCCGAATCGAAGGTTCGATTCTTCCTTTATAACAAAATAAGAGAATAAAATGTTAACGGGCGTATCTTTTAACTGAAAAAATATTGCACGGACAAAAAAAGAGGGATATCCCTCAATGAAAAGAGATATCCCCCTGGTGTGTATGATTAACTAATAATTACTGTGCTTTACATCTGAAGGCTATAATATCGCATTGCCTCCATCCAGTTTTTGCCAGCCAACAGCATGGCGCGCTTAAATGAATTAACAATCTTCTTTTTCATAACCTTAAAAATTAAAACGTTATCCTAAAAACGTACGGATGTATACGCGGTGTTTCCGTCTTCAGTTTTCTCTCTCTGTGGTGAGAGGGTGATCCTTTCTTTTTCAAGAAAGATAAACCCCTCTTTTCTGCATCTCGCTTCTTCCCATCTCGGCAAGAATGTGCTTCAGTGTACTAACAAATTTCTGTTTCATTGCTTTAAAAGTTTAGTTCAAGTTCCGTCCGAGAACGGACTTCCGAAAAATTCCGCCTCCGCGAAACTTGAAAAATCAAATAAAAACTAATACCTGAAAACCTAATTTGTTTCTCTTCTCTCTTTGCTTTTTCGAATCTTAGAACTTGTGTGCACCCAGCATCACGTAGCCCCAAACATCGGCATTGTTCTGGCCGAGTCGATTCATGATTTTCTTTAACATTTTCATTTTGTTATCCTCCTATAAATAATGTGTTATCCTGTTGAATTCTCATTGAATTCATGTTTTACAGCACAAAAATAGAGCCATTATTTGAGATGGCAAGCGATTGAAGGTAGAAAAACATGTTATATAACATATTTCTTGATATGGGTCAATTTTTCGTAAGTTCGGACATTAAAAGACTGCCATATTGTACTGACAAGCGTGTTGCGAGAATGTCCGTACGGACAAAATGGCAGAAGTACGGGTACAAAAAAACGGGGCAGACCGTAGCCTGTCCCCGTTGTCTTGAAGTATTAGTCTTTCTTTTCTATTACCGCCGTCTTTTTCACTTTTCGGGCGTCTTCTCAAGCGTAGCCACCAGGAAGTCGTAGAACTTGCCGACCGAAGGAATGTAGGCACGTTCGTCGGGCGAATGGGGCGAGCGCAAGGTGGGGCCAAAGGAAATCATATCGAGATTCTTGTAGATGGCTCCGATGATGCCGCACTCCAAGCCGGCGTGTATCACCTTGACGGCCGGTTCCGTGCCAAACTGTTCCTTGTAGGACAGCTTCATGGCATGCAGGATGGGCGAGTCGACATTGGGCTGCCAGCCAGAATAATTGCCGCTCAGTTCGACCTTCATACCTGCCATCGAGAAGCAAGCGGTCAGGCTGTCGGCCAAGAAGTCTTTCATCGTGTCGCACGAGCTGCGCGCCAGGATGCGTACGTCGGCCTTTCCGCCTCCGATGAGGACGATGGCCAGATTGGACGAAGTCTCGACCGTATCGGGCACGGTAGGAATCATTCGCATCACGCCGTCCTGACAGGCCATCAGCACATTGACCATGCTGTCCTGAATCTCTTCGGGCACAACGGTAGCGGGCACGTCAACTTCTTCCATCTTCAGGCTGATACCCTGCTCGATGGGTGCGTATTCGGCAGCGATCTGTGCTTCGTACTCGCGGATGTAGTCGTCCAGACCGTCCATATCTTCGGGGTTGAACAGCATCACGGCATGAGCCTCGCGCGGGATGGCGTTGCGCATGTTACCGCCTTCGAACGAAGCCAACTGGCAATCGAACTCAAGCAGCAGGTCGTGAACGACGCGCACCAGCAGCTTGTTGGCATTGCCGCGGCCTTCGTTTATTTCGAGGCCTGAGTGTCCGCCGCGCAGTCCTTTCAGCGTCAGCTTGCGTGCTACGAAGCCTTCGGCGGGCGCTTCTTCCTTATATTCCAGCGTAGCGGTGAAGTCGATACCGCCGGCGCAACCGATGTACAGTTCGCCTTCTTCCTCGGAGTCGAGGTTCAGCAGGATGTCGCCCTCCAAGGTTCCGGGTTTCAGCCCGAAAGCACCTACCATGCCCGTTTCCTCGTCTTTGGTGATGAGCACTTCCAGCGGTCCGTGCTTCAGGTCGGTGGCTTCGAGCACAGCCATGGCGGCTGCCACGCCCAGACCGTTGTCGGCACCAAGGGTTGTTCCTTTAGCCTTCACCCAGTCGCCGTCGACGCGGGTTTCAATAGGGTCTTTCGTAAAATCGTGTACCGTATCATTGTTTTTCTGGGGTACCATGTCCATGTGGGCTTGCAGGATGACGCCCCTGCGGTTCTCCATGCCCGGCGTGGCCGGCTTGCGGATGATGACGTTGCCTATTTCATCGACAAAGGACTCCAGCCCCAGCCCCTTACCGAAATTGACCAGAAATTCGGTCACCTTTTCTATATGTCCGGAAGGACGGGGGATTTGAGTCAACGAATAGAAATGCTTCCACACGTTCTGTGGAGCAAGTTGTAAGATATCACTCATAGCAGTATAAAACGAAAAATTGGTTTCTGCAAAGATAATAAAAAACTTCCTGAAAAACAATACCCCCTTGCACGGTTTTTCGACACTGCAACAAACGCTGTTTTTCACATGCCGGACAATCTACGGACAGGCCGTTTTTCGGCAATTATGGCGTTACATTACAGACACAAGATAGAGGCTCGTCGGACACTAGCCACATAAACGCCCTAAAGAAGGAACTACACTGACTTCTGAAAATGCGCTATTTCCGCCTGAGCAACAACAAGCTAGGTTTATTAACACATAATTCGTATTTCATTAACATATTTTCACCATTTCAACATACCCCGTTTTTGGCCGCCTCGAAGCGATGCCCTACCTTTGCTAACGTAGCACGCGAGATGCGCAAAACACGAGCAGCAAATAGACAGCAAAAGAAAAACGAAAAACAGGGAAAGCGATATTTGAAATACTGATTCATTCATGCACAGGCCACACTCAGGAGGAAGAAAAGCACCTGCCTGCCGACGTCAGGCGGCCGTCCTGCCACTCCTACCGCCAATCGCCAGATGCCCCCAGCCCCACAAGCCCAGCACCACGACAAGCAGCGTCTGCACCCCATGCACCAGGAGGGCAAACGTACTGGCATCGACCGCGTCGACCCCGTAGAGCATCATCATCGTAATGACCGCGAAATGCCACGGACCCGCCCCGTTGGGCGTAGGCACAATGACGGCAAACGTACCCGCCACGAACATCACCAGACCAGCCTCAATGCTCAGCCCCTCCGTAAAGGGGAAGCAGAAGAAAGTCAGATAGAAGTGAAGAAAATAGCAAAGCCACATCAGCACCGTGTGAAGCACGAAAAGCGGCACATTGCGCACCCGACGCAGCGACATGATGCCCTGCCACACGTCGAGCACTACCCCGCGCACCCGCTCGAACACGGACAGCGCACGCACCATCCACACCAGCACCACCACGACGCCTACCACGCTGAACAGCGCCACGTAGAACCACGGCGAGGAAAACAGATGCACCAGCGAAGGCACCTTCGTCCCCGTCTGATGGAAAAAGGTGAGAAAGACAGGCAGTTCGAGCAGCAACGTCACACCCGCAATGAGCAGCATGCACAGTGCGTCGACCATGCGCTCGGTAACGACCGTACCCAACGACTTCGAAAACGGCACCCCGTCGTAGCGCGACAGCACCCCGCAACGCGACACCTCGCCCAGCCGGGGCACCACCAGACTGGTGGCGTAAGACAGGTAGATGGCATCGACCAGATGGCTTTTACGCGGATACACACCCAGCGGGTCGAGCGTCTGACGCCAGCGCAAACCGCGCTCCACATGGCTCCACACACCGAAAAAGAGCGACAACGCCATCCAATCCCAGCGCAAGCCGTGACGAAGCACCTGGAAAGCACGTTCGAAATCGAAATCGCGATAGACCCAATATAGGATAAAAGCCCCCAACAGCAGGGGCAACAGGATTCTTATCAATCGAGAGCTAAAATTCTTCATTCTTCCTTCTTCATTCTTCATTAAAAAGAACTACCTTTGTGGAGCACAAAAGTAACAATAAACTTGATACATGAGATTAGTAAAGCCTAAAAAGTTTCTGGGACAGCACTTCCTGAAAGACCTGAAAGTAGCACAGGACATCGCCGACACCGTCGACGCCTGCCCCGCCCTGCCCATACTCGAAGTAGGACCCGGCATGGGAGTACTCACCCAATTCCTGCTATCCAAGGAGAGGCCGGTGAAGGTGGTCGAAGTAGACTACGAATCCGTGGCCTACCTGCGCGAAGCCTACCCGCAACTGGAAGACGACATCATCGAAGACGACTTCCTGAAGATGAACCTGCGGCGCGTGTTCGACGGAAACCCCTTCGTGCTGACCGGCAACTATCCCTACAACATATCGAGCCAGATCTTCTTCAAGATGCTCGACAACAAAGACCTCATCCCCTGCTGTACGGGCATGATACAGAAAGAAGTGGCCGAACGCATCGCCGCCGGTCCCGGCAGCAAGACTTACGGCATACTGAGCGTGCTGATACAGGCGTGGTACGACGTTGAATACCTTTTCACCGTCCACGAGCACGTCTTCAACCCGCCGCCCAAGGTGAAAAGCGCCGTCATCCGCATGACCCGCAACGATACCCGGGACCTGGGATGCGACGAACACCTGTTCAAGCAAGTGGTGAAAACCACCTTCAACCAGCGGCGCAAGACCCTGCGTAACTCCATCAAACCCCTCGTCGGAAAAGACTGTCCCCTGACGGCCGATCCTCTCTTCGACCGCCGACCCGAACAGCTCTCCGTTCAGGAGTTCGTAGAGCTGACAAACTTAGTAAATGGAGAATTGAGAATGGAAAATGAATAATGTTCATTAACCGAGAACGAAGAATTTTCAATTACCAATTATCAATTATCAATCAAAATAATGGAAATAGACGAAGAATATATCGACAAAGTCAAAAGTCTGATCGAACAGAAAGACGCCGACAACGTCAAAGTCCTGCTGGCCGACCTGCACCCCGCCGACATAGCCGAGCTGTGCAACGACCTTGAACCCGAAAAGGCACGCTTCGTCTACCGCCTGCTCGACAACGAAACGGCGGCCGACGTGCTCGTAGAAATGGACGAGGACGTCCGTAAAGAGTTCCTCGAACTGCTCCCCTCGGAAACCATCGCCAAGAAGTTCGTCGACTACATGGACACCGACGATGCCGTCGACCTGATGCGCGACCTCGACGAAGACAAGCAGGAAGAAGTCCTGTCGCACATCGAAGACATCGAACAGGCGGGCGACATCGTCGACCTGCTGAAGTACGACGAAGATACCGCCGGCGGTCTGATGGGTACCGAAATGGTAACCGTCAACGAAAACTGGAGTATGCCCGAATGCCTGAAGGAGATGCGCCTGCAAGCCGAACAGCTCGACGAAATCTACTACGTCTACGTCATCGACGACGACGAGCGTCTGCAAGGCGTCTTCCCGCTGAAGAAGATGATTACCTCGCCTTCGGTATCGAAAGTGAAGCACGTGATGAAGAAAGACCCCATCTCGGTACATGTCGACACACCTATCGACGAA
Organism: Bacteroides ndongoniae; assembly: GCF_900108345.1. GTDB lineage: Bacteria > Bacteroidota > Bacteroidia > Bacteroidales > Bacteroidaceae > Bacteroides > Bacteroides ndongoniae. The sequence goes on from NZ_FNVV01000014.1 coordinate 1,866,201, forward strand.
GTGGTACAGATCATCGAGAAGTACGACCTCGTGGCCGTCCCCGTAGTCGACAGCATCGGACGACTTGTCGGCCAGATCACCGTCGACGACGTCATGGACGAAGTGCGCGAGCAGTCCGAACGCGACTACCAGTTGGCTTCGGGTCTTTCGCAAGACGTCGAAACTGACGATAACCTTGTGCGCCAAACCAGCGCCCGCCTGCCCTGGCTGCTCATCGGCATGCTGGGCGGTATCGGCAACTCCATGATATTGGGCAACTTCGACGCCACCTTTGCCGCACACCCCGAAATGGCCCTCTACATCCCCCTGATCGGTGGTACGGGCGGAAACGTCGGTACACAGTCGTCCGCCATCATCGTACAAGGCCTGGCCAACAGCTCGCTCGACGCCAAAGACACCCTGAAGCAAGTAGCCAAAGAAGCCGTCGTGGCCAGCATCAACGCCACCATCATCTCGCTGCTGGTCTACCTGTACAACTTCATCCGCTTCGGCAGCGCCGCCACCGTCACCTACTCGGTGTCCATCAGTCTGTTTGCCGTCGTGATGTTCGCCTCCATCTTCGGCACCCTGGTGCCCATGACGCTCGAAAAGCTGAAGGTAGACCCCGCCATCGCCACAGGTCCCTTTATCTCCATCACCAACGACATCATCGGCATGATGCTCTACATGGGAATAACCGTGCTGCTGGCCTGACAACAGAAACAAACTAACCGTACAATCGGTAAAAAAATGCCATAAAAACAAAAAAAAATCAGCAAAAAAGTATGAAATAACCTTTTTATTTCATTTATTTGTAGCCTAATGTGTAAAACCGACGGGAACAACCCGTTTCTAAAAAAGTAAATACAATGACGGACACTCATGACACTAATCTCCCCGAAAAAACCGTGGAATTAGAAGAAGAAAAAAAAGCAGCAGAGGTTTTTGAACCGGCGACAACAGAAACTCCCGCTGAAGAAAACGTTTCGGTAAAGCCGGCAGAAACAACCCCGAAACTACTGACCAAGGAAGAAATACTGGCCCGACTGAAAGAACTTGCCACGGATGTGGAAAACGTAGCCAAAACAGAAATCGACGGATTAAAGCAGGCATTCTACAAGCTGCACAACGCCGAGCAGGAAGCCGCTAAAAAGCAATTCATCGAAAATGGTGGAGCCGCAGAGGACTTTGTGCCGCAAACCGACACCGTGGAAGAAGAATTCAAAAACGCCATGTCCGTCATCAAAGAAAAAAGAAGCGCCGCCAACGCCGAGCTCGAAAAACAGAAGGAAATGAACCTGCAGGTCAAACTATCTATCATCGAAGAACTGAAAGACCTCATCGACTCGCCCGACGACGCCAACAAATCGTACGCCGAATTCAAACGCCTGCAACAGCAATGGAACGAAGTGAAACTCGTGCCGCAGGGCAAAATCAACGAACTCTGGAAGAACTACCAGCTCTACGTCGAAAAATTCTACGACCTGCTCAAGCTGAACAACGAGTTCCGTGAATACGATTTCAAGAAAAACCTCGAAATCAAGACACACCTGTGCGAGGCTGCCGAAAAGCTGGCCGACGAACCAGACGTTGTATCGGCCTTCCACCAACTGCAAAAACTGCATCAGGAATTCCGCGATACAGGCCCCGTAGCCAAAGAACTGCGCGAAGAGATCTGGACACGCTTCAAGACCGCCTCGACAGCTGTCAACCGACGTCACCAGCAGCACTTCGAAGCCCTGAAAGAGACTGAACAGAACAACCTTGACCAAAAGACCGTCATCTGCGAGATCGTCGAAGCCATCGACTTCAACGAACTGACCAGCTTTGCCGCATGGGACAACAAGACACAGGAAATCCTTGCCCTGCAAAGCAAGTGGAAAACCATCGGCTTCGCTCCCCAGAAGATGAACGTGAAAATCTTCGAACGCTTCCGCAAGGCATGCGACGAATTCTTCAAGAAAAAAGCCGAATTCTTCAAGTCGCTGAAAGAAGGCATGAGCGAGAACCTCGAAAAGAAACGTGCCCTTTGCGAAAAAGCCGAAGCCCTGAAGGACAGCACCGACTGGAAGAAAACAGCCGACGAGCTGACCAAACTGCAGAAAGAATGGAAAACCATCGGTCCCGTGGCCAAGAAATACTCCGATGCCGTATGGAAACGCTTCATCGGCGCATGCGACTACTTCTTCGAGCAAAAGAACAAGGCAACCTCCTCGCAACGCACCGTCGAGCTGGAGAACCTCGAAAAGAAGAAAGAAATCATCGCCAAACTGGACGCCATCGGCGAAGATATGGATACAGACGAAGCTTCTCAGCTCGTCAAAGACCTGATGAAGGAATGGAACGCCATCGGTTTTGTGCCCTTCAAAGATAAGGACAAGATATACAAGCAATATCATGCCCAGATAGACAAGCTGTTCGACCGCTTCGACATCAGCGCCTCCAACAAGAAGTTGAGCAACTTCAAGACGAGCATCAGCAGCATCTCCGAAGGCAATTCACAAGCCCTCTACCGCGAACGCGAGAAACTTGTACGCACCTGCGACAACATGAAGGCCGAACTGCAAACCTACGAGAACAATTTGGGCTTCCTGAACGCATCGTCGAAGAAAGGAAACAGCCTGCTGACTGAACTGAACCGCAAGGTAGAAAAACTGAAAAACGACATCGAACTGGTGAAGCAAAAAATCAAAGTGATCGACGAAAACATCAAGAACGGCGATTAACCCTCTCACCAACCGACCGATAAAGACAAACTGAAAGAGGTTGTATCCGGAAGCCTCCCGTCATTACACAGACAGGAGCATACTTCCAGATACAACCTCTTCTGTTTTTCTCCAGTTAGAGAATAATTTTTCCCCAGTTAGGAAAAAAGTTTTTCCCAGTTAACAAAAAATTTTTTCCTAACTAGGGAAAAAATGGGGAGATGAAGCAGCCTTATTAACAGCAATCTGAGCCAGCCCCGCGCCCCTACAGAAAAAAAAGAAAGCATAAAAAAATCCTGCCGGACATCATCGTCTGACAGGATCTCATTTTCTTTGGTTGGGCTACCTGGATTCGAACCAGGAATGACAGGACCAGAATCTGTAGTGTTACCATTACACCATAGCCCAGTGGAACTTTATTTCCTTTTTGCGGTTGCAAAGATACGGACTTTTTTTTAATCGCAAACAAAAAACGAATATTTTTTTTCGAAAAAATGGTAAAATCCCCATTTCACCCCAATTATATACCTAAAAAACATCAAAAATGAAAGACTTTTTCCCCTTTTGCGTGTTTGATAGAAGAAATCACCGTATATTTGTCAACAGTTTTAATATAATAATGTATAATGAACGAAGCAAAAAATCTAATTCAGCAAATTACAGAAGGTATCCAAGATAAGAAAGGAAAGAAAATCGTCATCGCCGACCTCACCCAGATAGACGATACAATATGCAACTATTTCGTCATCTGCCAGGGCAATTCACCCAGCCAAGTGACAGCCATCGTAGAATCTGTCAGAGAATTCGCACGCAAGGGAGCCAACGCACGCCCCTTTGCTGTAGACGGACTGCGCAACGCCGAATGGGTAGCCATGGACTATGCCGACGTACTGGTACATGTATTCTTGCCCGAAGCCCGAGAATTCTACAACCTGGAGCATTTGTGGGCCGATGCCAAACTAACCCAAATCCCCGACCTCGATTAACAAGCAAACAAACGTATGGACAATAACAATAATACTGATAAAAAACCAAAAATGAATGTACCCAAGTTCAACCTGAACTGGCTGTACATGCTTATTGCCATGGCTTTGCTGGGACTGTACCTCACCAACGAGAGCACAACCCCAACCAAGGACCTGAGCTACGACGAATTTCAGCAATACGTACGCAACGGCTACGTCAGCAAAGTAGTAGGCTACGACGACAACTCCATCGAAGTCTACATCAAGCCTCAACACGTAGCCGACGTCTTTAAGGAAGACTCAAATAGCGTAGGCAAGACTCCCGTCATCACCACCAAAGTGCCTTCGCTCGAAAGCATGGACGCCTTCCTGCAAAAAGAGAAGGACGAACTACACTTCGACGGCACTGTCAAGTACGAAGAAAAGAAAGGCAACTTCTTGCTGGCTTTCTTCTGGCAGGTATTGCCGTTTGCATTCCTCATCGGCTTCTGGATTTTCATGTCTCGCCGTCTGAGCGGTGGCGGAGGTGCAGGCGGAGGAGGCATCTTCAGCGTGGGCAAGTCGAAAGCACAGCTTTTCGAAAAAGGTTCGTCTACACGGGTCACCTTCAAGGATGTAGCAGGACTGGCCGAAGCCAAACAGGAAGTAGAAGAAATTGTTGAATTCCTGAAACAACCTCAGAAATATACCGACCTGGGAGGAAAAATCCCCAAGGGAGCTCTTCTTGTAGGCCCTCCGGGCACAGGTAAAACCCTGCTGGCCAAGGCTGTGGCTGGTGAAGCTAACGTGCCTTTCTTCTCACTGGCAGGTTCCGACTTCGTCGAAATGTTTGTCGGCGTAGGAGCATCGCGCGTACGTGACCTTTTCCGCCAGGCCAAAGAGAAAGCCCCTTGCATCGTATTCATCGATGAGATTGACGCCGTAGGACGCGCACGCGCCAAAGCCGCCGCCATGGGAGGCAACGACGAACGCGAGAACACCCTGAATCAGCTCCTCACCGAAATGGACGGATTTGGTTCGAACAGCGGTGTCATCATTCTGGCAGCTACCAACCGTGTTGATGTGCTCGACAAAGCCTTGTTGCGTGCAGGACGTTTCGACCGTCAGATACACGTCGACCTGCCCGACTTGAACGAACGCAAAGAAGTATTTGGCGTACACCTGCGCCCCATCAAGATAGACGATACGGTTGACGTTGATCTGCTGGCTCGTCAGACACCAGGCTTTTCTGGAGCCGACATTGCCAACGTATGCAACGAAGCTGCCCTGATAGCAGCCCGCCACGGTAAGAAGTTTGTAGGCAAGCAGGATTTCCTCGATGCTGTCGACCGTATTGTAGGTGGATTGGAGAAAAAGACCAAGATTACTACCGAAGCCGAACGTCGTTCTATCGCTATCCACGAAGCCGGACACGCCAGTATCTCATGGCTGTTGGAGTATGCCAACCCACTGATTAAAGTTACCATCGTGCCTCGCGGACGTGCCTTGGGCGCCGCCTGGTATCTGCCCGAAGAACGACAGATCACGACTAAAGAGCAAATGCTCGACGAGATGTGTGCCACACTGGGCGGCCGTGCTGCCGAAGACCTTTTCCTCGGAAGAATTTCGACAGGCGCCATGAACGACTTGGAGCGTGTAACCAAGCAGGCCTATGGCATGATAGCTTACTTGGGTATGAGCGAAAAACTGCCCAACTTGTGCTACTACAACAACGAAGAATATTCCTTCAATCGTCCCTATAGTGAGAAGACAGCCGAACTGATCGACGAAGAAGTGAAGAACATGGTGAACGAACAGTATGAACGTGCCAAACGCATCCTCTCCGAGCACAAGGAAGGACACAACCGCCTGGCGCAAATATTGATCGACAAAGAAGTCATCTTTGCCGAGGACGTAGAAGCCATCTTCGGAAAACGCCCGTGGGCTTCGCGCTCGGAAGAAATCATCAACGCCAAGCGTGCCGACGAGCTGAAGAAAGCCGAGGAAGAAGAAGCACAAAAAGCCTTGGAAGCTAAAAAAGAAGTAGAGAAAGAAGCCGAAGAAAACAAAAATAAGGAAGAGAAAGAAAACAATGCTTCGGAAAACAACTCTTCTTCGGACAAATAACTAAAAGATCTAATCACTTAAACGAAAAACGTTGTGAAAAGCAATTTCATCCAACGTGCTGTCACAGGCGCGTTATTCGTCATCGTATTAGTGGGCTGTATCCTTTACAGCCCTCTTACGTTTGGCTTGTTGTTTACATTGATTGCCGCACTTAGCGTGCACGAGTTCGGATACCTGCTTAACCAAAGCGGTAAAGTCAGCATCAACCGCACCATTACCTCGCTGGGCGCCGCCTATCTGGTTCTGGCCTTGATGAGCTTTTGCACACAGGCGGCCGGTACCTACGTGTTCCTCCCCTACTTGGGACTGTTGCTGTATCTGATGATAACCGAGTTGTATCTGAAAAAGGAGAACCCCATCGGCAATTGGGCCTGCTCCATGCTGAGCCAACTTTACATAGCTTTGCCTTTCGCCTTGCTTAGTGTGCTGGCCTATCATAATTCGCCTACAACAAGTAGCGTCAGCTATAACCCCATCCTGCCCCTTTCTATCTTTGTATTCATCTGGCTAAGCGACACAGGAGCTTATTGTGTCGGTTCGCTAATAGGAAAGCATCGGCTTTTCGAGCGCATCTCGCCTAAAAAGTCCTGGGAAGGCAGCATCGGCGGCGGAGTTTTCTCCATAGCCTCATCGCTGGTTTTTGCCCACTATTTCTCCTTCATGTCGGTATGGCAATGGATCGGACTTGCATTGGTGGTCGTTGTATTCGGCACGTGGGGTGACTTGACAGAGTCGTTAATGAAACGCCAACTGGGCGTAAAGGATTCGGGCAACATTTTGCCCGGACATGGTGGTATGCTCGACCGTTTCGACAGTGCGCTGATGGCAATACCGGCCAGTGTCGTCTACCTCTACATACTGACTATCTGCTGACAAGAGAGGAGCCAACATAACAAAGCATCCACCCTTTTTGCCTAAGAACTTCCTCAAAGAAGAAAAAACTGCTCCAAAGAAAATAACAAAAAATAAGCGCAGATTAGCACAAAAGCATTTTAGCTCCGTGACAATCTGCGCTTTCCATTACGCCATCTGCTTGGAGTATATATTCATCGATTCTCCATAAATAAAGTGGAGTCATTCTACACTCTTTGCCTATCACAGACAAAGTTACAATAGGATGGCTTCGGAAATAAATACAAGGGACTCAATTAAAAGAATTAACGTAGCTGAACCTCTTCTAAACTCTTTTGCTCAAAATTATCAGGTACTGTAACCGCCTGAGGAGTAGAAAAATCACATGTCAGCTCCACTTCACCGTTCACCTCCGAGTTTAAAGTCAGTTTCATACCTTTGGCTTCGGAAGGTATATCCAGACTTTGCAAACTAAAGGACACAATGCTGGGATAAGGATTACGATAGCCCGACAGGTTATCGTAGTCGTTGTAACGCAATTGTAAGTGAATATAGCCTTCTTCGTCGTAGTACTCGGCATCATCTTGAGGTCTTACCAGACTGATGCGATGCTTGGTATCATCCTTCGGCAGTATTTGGTAGAAAAAAAGATTGAGATAACCACCGCTCACTCCGATATCACCTTTATATATAAGAAGAGGATCGTTACCGAATTCTTCCTCATTCTCGGGGGTAAGCACTTCCACACTCTTGGTCAGAACTTCTGTCATACTCAAAATTTTCACCGCATGGTCATAACCTGCATATTCATCGGACAAGGGGTTGAAAACAGTTATTACCCGCTGCCCATCCACCGCTTCATACCAACCTAAATCTACGTTGACAGGCCACAACGTGCCCCACACATCACAATCCAAGTAAAAAGCATTTCCCGTAGTACGCACAGTGGCCCACAGGGGTGGAGTAAAATCGCCAACTGAATACCCCTCATCATCATCGCACGATTGGAGTATGGGCATCAGGGCCATACACAATGAAAGTAGCAACCAATGTATCTTTTTCATAATCAAAGTTTATTAAGTTTCTAAAAAGTCTTTTTATCAACGGACGTTCACTCATAAAAATACGGGAGCCGGCTATTTACTGCACCAGCTCCCGTACTTTTTAACAAATTCTAAACATCTGCGACAATTATCCTTTCTGCTTCAATAACTTCACCATCAGGTGAGCAGCTCGTGCAGGCGCCCCTGGCTCACCCAATCGTGATGCCATATAATCATAACCTGCAAGCATCTGGTTGCGATATGTTTCGTCGTACAAAATACGATGCAACTCTTCTCTAATCTGATCGACAGTCATCAGGTCGGCCACGAGTTCTTTCACGACTTCGCGATTGGCTATCAGGTTAACCAGCGAAATGTAAGGTACCTTCAGCACATGCCGCTTCAAAAAGGCTATCACCTTGCCGATAGGTGTATGATAGCACACAGCCTGGGGAACACGCAACAATGCTGTTTCGAGCGTAGCTGTACCCGAAGTAACTAATGCCGCCTGCGCATGACGAAGCAAAGGATATGTCTGATTGAAAATGACTTTCACTTTCTCCCCGCCTATGTATTGCGCATAGTAGTCGGGCGAAATGCCTGGTGCTCCTGCCAATACCAACTGATACTCAGGAAAATCAGAGGCTGCCCGAAGCATATCGGGCAGATTATCTTTTATCTCCTGACGACGGCTACCAGCCAGCAAAGCTATAATGGGACGGGCATCAAGGCCATTCTTCTGCAAAAAGGCTTCGTGACTTTCAGTATAGCCCTTGCAAAACGAACTTACTTCATCGACCGTAGGATTCCCAACATAATGAATAGGATATTGGTGTTTCCCCTCAAAAAAATCGACTTCGAAGGGCAGAATGGAAAACAGTTCGTCTACATCGCGCTTGATATTCTTGATGCGATACTCCTTCCATGCCCAAATTTTGGGAGAAATGTAGTAATAAACAGGGATATGCGTATGCGCACGCACAAACTTGGCGATGTTCAGATTGAAACCTGGATAGTCGACCAATATCACCACATCGGGCTGCCAGGCCACAATGTCATCCTTACAACGCTTCATGTTGGCAAAGATAGTGCGCAGGTGCATCAGTACGGGTATAAAACCCATGTAAGCCAACTCGCGATAGTGCTTCACCCGCGTACCGCCCACTGCCGACATCAGGTCACCGCCAAAAAAACGGAATTCAGCCTGCGCGTCTTCTTGCTTCAAAGCCGCCATCAAGTGCGACGCATGAAGGTCGCCCGAGGCTTCACCAACGATCAGATAATACTTCATAAATGAAGAATAAAGGATAAAGAATGGAGGCTATCAATGGCATCCACTCTTCATCCTCCGCATTAAATATTAAAACCAGGTTTTCAGTTCGTCAATCAGACCATAAGCTGTCACGTCGACAGTAATAGGAGTTATGGCTACATAGCCGTTGGCCAGCGCCCAATGATCGTTCTTTTCGTTATCGGCGTCAGTATCAACAAATTCGCCTGTCAGCCAATAGTAGTGGCTATCACCGCGATGGGCAAAATTCTCCCACTCGTTTGTCCACTGCCCCTTAGCCTGTTCGCAGATGCGCACTCCTTTCAGTTCTTTCGCATCGGGGAAGTTCACATTCAGACAGGTCAGCGCCGGCAAGCCTTTCTCCAGCACCATGCGGGCAATGTCGCGCACGTAAGGTCCTGCAGCAGTGAAATCAGCATCGGGTTCGTGACTGCACAAGGAGAAACCGATAGCGGGTACTCCCTTCAGACATCCTTCAATCACAACGCCCATTGTGCCTGAGTAATGAACATTGGTAGCCGAATTATCACCATGATTGATACCACCTACTACCAGATCGGGCTTACGGTCGAGTACAGTCTCGAAAGCCAGTTTCACACAATCGGTCGGCGTACCCGAACATTTATAAACAGTCAGGCCGACATCCTTGCGAACAATTTGATAGTGAATAGGTTCATTTGTTGTCAGCGCACAAGCCGTGCCCGAACGTGGAGCATCGGGAGCCATCACCACAATCTCGCCCAACGGACGAAGAAACTTTATCAACTCGCTGATTCCTTTCGACATGATGCCGTCATCATTCGAAATCAATATTAAAGGTCTTTGATTTTCCATACTTATTCCTTATTAAAACAATGACGCAAAAATAATGATTTCGTATGGAAAAGTAAAATTAAAAAACGGAAGTAAATACATTTCTTATTCTACAAATAGTTTCTTTCGTTAAATCATGTAAAGTATACATTACTTTTAATCTTATAACCTTGCATAAATGTAAAGTATACATTACTTTTGCAATCATCAACCAATACATATATATTATGAAAACAAACTATTTGTTACCGCCATCCTACAAAACACCAGGAATGGTATTGAGCCTGCTCTTTGCATGTGGCTGCCTCTACGTATTGTTCAGCGAACAAAACGACCTCTTCGGAGAACTCCTGTACAAGATGGGCATCAACAATGCTTTCGACGAAATTTGTATCATAGGCCTGTCTGCCAGCCTGTTGCTAACAGCCTTTTCGCGCGAAAAAGACGAAGACGAGTGCATCGCCCACCTACGTATGCAAGCCTGGACACTTGCCATTGCCGTCAACTACCTGATACTGATAGTAGGCACACTCAGCCTCTACAGTTCGGAGTATCTCTCGTTCGTATTCATCAACATGTTTACGATACCCGTGCTTTTTCTGTTTATCTTCCAATGGAAACTTTATCGTTTCAGAAAGGACAACCATGAATAATACCTTAAAAGTGCAACGTGCCATCATAGGCATGACCCAACAGCAGCTGGCTGAAGCGGTCGGCGTAAGCCGGCAGACCATCAATGCCATCGAAACCAAAAAATACGTCCCCTCTACCGTACTGGCCTTAAAAATAGCCCGTACATTTGGCAAACCTGTTGAGGAAGTATTTCAACTTGAAGAAGGTGAATAATCTCCCCTCTTCAGTACCTATGCCCCAGATAACCGAAGACAAAGTCTCGAATAAGCCGCGCTTTGTCCTCGGCTTTCTGTCTGCTTATGGAGATGTAAACATCCGAATTTGTCTGCAAACATGATTTTTACTATCTTCGCAACGATCTAAAAATATACAAGTCAAATGATAGCAGACATTCTACTCATCGTCTTCGGCATCATCTGCCTGCTGGTAGGCTTGGCCGGCTGTATTCTTCCTGCCTTACCAGGCCCTCCGTTGGCTTATATCGGCATGCTTCTGCTCCATTTCACCGATCGTGCCCAGTTCAGCACCATCGAGCTAGTAGTGTGGCTCGTGCTGGTCATCCTCATCCAAGTACTCGACTATTTCGTGCCCCTATTAGGTGCTAAATATAGCGGAGGCACACGTTGGGGCACACGTGGCTGTCTGGCAGGTACCCTTGTCGGCCTATTTTTCATGCCTTGGGGAATTATCCTTGGTCCGTTTTTAGGCGCATTTGTAGGCGAATTGCTGGGAGGGCGCGAAACCAAAGACGCCTTACGTTCAGGCCTTGGCTCTCTGATAGGTTTTCTGCTCGGCACTGCCCTGAAGTGCGCCCTGTGCGGATACTTCATCTGGAAGTTTACCATAGCCCTGCTCTGATTCCCTCAATCCTCCCTGCAAGCATTCAAATAAATCTTAATCTTCACCAAGCGCAAAGGCAAAACTCAAAGATTTCCAATATAATTCCGTATATTTGCCCCCTGATGGAGAAAAGTACTCGACGAAAGCGGCAGGCTTGACAAAATCATTTCAAGTACCTCCGAAGTTATTAACAAAAAGGGCGACTTATCAACCGTTTTTGCAATCTCCTCCGGATTTTTGCAGGCGCTATCAGAAATAATCACTTATTTCGCCGCCGATAAAAATATTGAGAATATGGGAAAAATTATTGCAATGGCAAACCAAAAGGGTGGAGTAGGCAAAACAACTACCACCATCAATCTGGCGGCATCGCTGGCCACCCTTGAGAAAAAAGTGCTCGTTGTAGACGCCGACCCGCAGGCCAACGCCTCTTCGGGACTTGGAGTAGACATCAAACAAGCCGAATGCACTATCTACGAGTGCATTATCGATCGTGCCAATGTGCGTGAAGCAATCCATGACACCGAGATTGAAACGCTCAAGGTTATCTCTTCTCACATCAATTTAGTAGGCGCCGAAATCGAAATGCTCAACCTGAAGAACCGCGAACGGATACTGAAGGAAGTGCTTTCACCACTAAAGAATGAATTTGATTATATTTTAATCGACTGTTCTCCTTCGCTGGGACTGATTACTGTGAACGCACTTACCGCTGCCGACTCGGTCATCATCCCCGTGCAAGCCGAATATTTCGCGCTGGAAGGAATCAGTAAACTGCTGAACACTATTAAAATCATCAAGTCGAAACTGAATCCGGCCTTGGAAATAGAAGGTTTCTTGCTGACCATGTACGACTCACGTCTACGACAGGCCAACCAGATATATGACGAAGTTAAACGCCATTTCCAAGAACTGGTATTCAAAACCGTCATACAACGCAACGTCAAACTGAGCGAAGCACCCAGTTATGGCTTGCCAACTATCCTTTACGATGCCGACTCGACCGGAGCCAAAAATCACATGGCATTGGCCAAAGAGCTGATAGAAAGAGAAAAATAACAGGAAAAGAGAATTTGTAAAATATGGCACAAAAAAGAAATGCATTAGGACGCGGCCTGGACGCCTTGCTCTCCATGGACGACGTAAAGACTGAAGGCTCCTCCTCCATCAACGAGATCGAGCTGTCGAAAATCGTCGTCAACCCCAACCAGCCGCGACGCGAATTCGACCCCGTAGCCTTGCAGGAACTGGCCGACTCCATCGCCGAAATAGGTATCATCCAGCCTATCACCCTGCGTAAGCTATCCGACGACGAATATCAAATCATCGCCGGCGAACGTCGTTTTCGCGCTTCACAGATGGCAGGCCTCACCAGCATACCCGCCTACATCCGTACTGCCGACGACGAAAATGTAATGGAAATGGCCCTCATTGAGAACATCCAACGTGAGGACCTGAATTCCGTCGAAATAGCCTTGGCCTATCAGCACCTGCTCGAACAATACGGGCTGACACAAGAGCGTCTCAGCGAACGCGTCGGCAAGAAGCGTACCACCATAGCCAATTACCTGCGACTTCTGAAACTACCTGCCCCTGTACAGATAGGATTGCAAAACAAGTTGATAGACATGGGGCATGCCCGTGCACTGGTAACCTTGGGCGACCCGAAGTTACAAGTCAAGATATTCGAAGAAATACTGGAACATGGCTACTCCGTACGCAAAGTCGAAGAAATTGTAAAATCGCTCAGCGAAGGCGAAACCGTCAAAAGCGGAAGTCGCAAAATAGCCCCCAAACGAGCCAAGCTGCCCGAAGAATTCAACATGCTGAAACAGCAACTGTCCGGCTTCTTCAATACCAAAGTGCAGTTGACCTGTTCAGAGAAAGGAAAAGGGAAAATCAGCATCCCGTTCAACAACGAAGAAGAACTGGAACGCATCATCGGTATTCTTGATACTCTAAAAAATAAATGACAAGAAGAAATACTACATATCACGTGATTATTGCCCTGCTCTTTTGCACCCTGCAAATGGCGGGGATTGCCGTGTATGGGCAAAACCGTCCGCGAGCCGCTTCCAAAAGAATGCACTCACTGACAGCTGATACCACCAATTCAGTACGTCCACAGGCCATCGGATTAGCAGCAGACAGTCTGAGCATCGTACCGACAGACTCCACACTGACCGAAGTGGCCGATACCCCCGACTCATTATCCGTAGCAGACAGTATCGCTGCCGAAAACAGAAGAAAAATGCTTGAAATGACTTCGGCTACCAGCCCGCAGGTCAAGCCCACCCCAACCGACAGCCTGCAACAAGACCTCAACCGAAAAGTTTGGGTTCCCAATCCGACCAAAGCTACATGGCTTGCCCTTGTCATCCCAGGTGGCGGACAGATATACAACCGAAAATTCTGGAAACTCCCCATCTTCTATGGAGGATTTGCCGGATGTGCCTATGCCTTGACATGGAACAGCAAGATGTACAAAGACTATTCGAATGCCTATAAAGACGCCGTCAACGAAAAATGGGATTCGAACAGCATTTTGGACTTATTGCCACCAGGATATTTGGACCGCGTTTCGAAAACCCAATTGACAGAAACCCTCCGGAAACGAAAAGACACCTTCCGCCGATACCGTGATATGAGTATCTTTGCATTTATCGGAGTATATCTGCTATCGGTAGTCGATGCATACGTCGACGCCGAATTGTCCAACTTCGACATCAGCCCCGACCTGAGCATGCGTGTCGAACCGGCCATCATCAACAACAATCAGAGCAGTAGTTTCTCCAGCAAATCGCTTGGAGTACAATGCAGCTTCCGATTCTAAGAAAAGACAATCTTATTAAAGCACATTATAATGATAACCATGATAACAAAAAATATACGTCTGAAGCAAATCATAGCAACTTCCGCCTTGCTTCTATGCACCCTGCTGCCTACCACCACCCACGCACAGAATAGCGTAGACGTGCTGATACACGAGAACGGGACCGAGCGTAAGGAAACAATTGATTTGCCTGTAAGTATGACCTATCCGCTAGACAGCCTGTTAAACGACTGGAAAGCCAAAACATACATCGACTTAGGAAAGGATTGCAGCACTTCACCAGACAATCCGCTGTTCAGCGATTCTGTATACATGGATCGTTTGGCCAAGATGCCAACTATTATGGAGATGCCTTACAATGAAATCGTACGCAAGTTCATCGACATGTACACCAGCCGCCTGCGTTCACAAGTAGCTTTTATGCTCAGTGCCTGCAATTTCTACATGCCCATTTTCGAAGAAGCACTCGATGCCTATAACTTACCGTTAGAACTGCGCTACCTGCCCATCATCGAGTCAGCCCTCAACCCTTCGGCCGTATCGCGTGCAGGTGCAGCAGGCCTATGGCAATTCATGATCAGTACAGGCAAACTCTACGGTTTGGAGAGTAACAGCCTAGTAGACGAACGCCGTGACCCCATCAAAGCAACTTGGGCCGCCGCCCGCTACCTGAAAGACATGTACGACATCTATAAAGACTGGAATCTGGTCATAGCCGCTTATAACTGCGGTCCCGGCACTATCAACAAAGCTATCCGTCGTTCGGGAGGTCAAACCGACTACTGGGCCATCTACAACTATTTGCCTCGCGAAACACGCGGATATGTACCCGCCTTTATTGCAGCCAATTATGTGATGACTTACTATTGCAAGCACAACATCTGTCCCATGGAGACCAACATTCCTGATGCCACCGACACCGTGCAAGTAAGCCGCAATCTGCACTTTGAACAGATAGCCGATATTTGTGGCGTGCCGCTGGATGAAATAAAAAGTCTGAATCCTCAATACAAACGTAGCATTATCCCCGGCGAAAGCAAACCTCAAACCCTGCGCCTGCCTGTTACTGCCATCAGTACATTCATTGACCGTCAGGACACCATCTACACACACCGCCAGGCAGAACTGTTCAAAAATCGCCGTACTGTATCTGTAGCCAGCACCAGCCGTTCATCAAAGAGCAGCAGTACAGCCAATGGAGACGTGACCTACTACCGCATCAAAAACGGTGATACCCTGGGAGGTATAGCTGAGCGGTACGGAGTAAGTGTAAAACGGTTGAGAGAATGGAATGGACTCAGGAACAACAATATACGAGCTGGGAAGACCCTGAAGATATACAAATAAATCTTGTTCAAGTTTCTCAAATGAGAAACTTGAACTATTTTATCCCAATACTTTCTAACCTACAATTAAGCGACCGAAAGCACTTACCTTTAACTCGTCATTTGCAAATATTCGTGTTTTAACAACCAAAACACTTGCAAGCTTTTGAAAAATACTTATTTTTGCAAAAAAGAGAGTGAAACAAGGAGGAACACTGTATGGACGAAAATACAACCATGAAAGAAAAAGCACAGGATGAAATGATTGAACAGGCGTTTCAAGAGTTGCTGAACGACTATCTGGCAACCAAACACCGCAAACGAGTCGAAATCATCACCAAAGCTTTCAATTTTGCCAATCAAGCACACAAAGGCATTAAACGGCGTTCGGGAGAGCCATACATTATGCACCCCATAGCCGTAGCCAAAATTGTGTGTAATGAAATAGGACTTGGCTCCACGTCCATCTGTGCCGCTTTGCTGCACGATGTCGTAGAAGACACCGACTACACGGTAGAAGACATCGAAAACATATTCGGCCCCAAAATAGCCCAGATCGTAGACGGTCTGACCAAAATATCAGGCGGTATTTTCGGTGACCAGGCTTCGGCACAAGCCGAAAACTTCAAGAAGTTGCTGCTTACCATGAGCAACGACATACGCGTCATTCTCATCAAAATAGCCGACCGACTGCACAACATGCGTACACTGGGCTCCATGCTGCCCAACAAACAATACAAGATTGCAGGTGAAACCCTCTACATCTATGCTCCATTGGCCAATCGATTGGGATTGTACAAAATCAAAACCGAACTCGAAAATCTAAGCTTCAAATACGAACATCCAGAAGAATACAAGGAAATAGAAGACAAGCTTGCCGCTACAGCTGCCGAACGCGACAAGGTATTCAAGGAATTTACCACCCCTATCCGCGCACAGTTGGACAAGATGGGGCTGAAATACCGCATTCTGGCACGCGTCAAGTCCATTTACTCCATTTGGAATAAGATGCAGACCAAGCATGTTCCTTTCGAGGAAATCTACGATCTGCTGGCCGTGCGTATCATCTTCACTCCCCGCAATATGGATGAAGAGTTGAACGACTGCTTCGACATCTATGTAGCTATCTCGAAGATATACAAGCCTCATCCCGACCGCCTGCGCGACTGGGTAAGCCATCCCAAAGCCAACGGCTATCAGGCACTTCACGTCACCCTAATGGGCAACAACGGCCAATGGATTGAAGTACAGATACGAAGCGAACGGATGAACGATGTTGCCGAACAAGGTTTCGCCGCCCATTGGAAGTACAAAGAAGGCGGAGGTAGCGAAGACGAAGGCGAACTGGAAAAATGGTTGCGTACCATCAAGGAAATTCTCGACGACCCTCAGCCGGACGCCATCGACTTTCTCGATACCATCAAACTGAACCTTTTTGCTTCGGAGATATTCGTATTCACCCCCAAGGGAGAACTCAAAACCATGCCGCAGAACTGTACGGCACTCGACTTTGCCTTCTCCCTGCATACCGACATAGGAAGCCATTGCATCGGAGCCAAGGTGAACCACAAACTGGTACCGTTAAGCCACAAACTGCAAAGCGGTGACCAGGTAGAGATTCTGACGTCCAAAGCCCAGCGTGTACAAGCCGAATGGATGAACTTTGCTACCACTGCACGTGCACGCTCCAAGATAGCTTCTATCCTGCGTAAAGAAGCGAAAGCCAATCAAAAAGCCGGAGAAGCCATTCTGGCCGATTTCCTGAAAGCAGAAGACGTA
Organism: Bacteroides ndongoniae; assembly: GCF_900108345.1. GTDB lineage: Bacteria > Bacteroidota > Bacteroidia > Bacteroidales > Bacteroidaceae > Bacteroides > Bacteroides ndongoniae. The sequence goes on from NZ_FNVV01000014.1 coordinate 1,883,365, forward strand.
CGTATGGACGATTCTGCCATCGACAAGCTAACCCATCTGCACAACTTCCACAATCGGGAGGAACTGTTTATTGCCATCGGAAGCAAAAAGCTGATACTGGGCGATGCCGACAGAAACGTATTCAAAGCAAAACAAGGAAAGAGTTGGAAGAAGCTACTCTCCTTCTCGTTTGGAGGTAGTAAAGAAGAAAAAGAGCCTAATGAGGAAAAATCTGCCGAAAAGAATACGCAGGAAAAGATCGATACCAAAAAGATTCTGAAGCTGACCGAAGAGGCCATCTCCAAAGAATACCTCATGGCTCCCTGCTGCCACCCCATACCGGGCGATGACGTGCTTGGCTATATCAACGAAAACAATCAGGTCATCATCCACAAACGGCAGTGCCCCATCGCCATCAAGCTGAAAAGCAGCTATGGAAACCGCATCATTGCTACCCAATGGGACACCCACAAAGAACTCTCTTTCCTGGTAACTATATATATAAAAGGTATAGATGCCGTAGGATTGCTGAACGAAGTGACGCAAATCATCTCGCGCCAACTGAACGTGAATATCCGCAAACTGAATATTGAAACCAACGACGGCATCTTCGAAGGAAAAATACAACTTTACGTACACGATGTAGACGACGTACGCACCATCTGTAACAACCTGAAACAAGTAAAGAACATCAAGCAGGTATCGCGCATCGAGGACTAGTCATTATCCTTTTGCATATCCGTCTGCCCCTCGGTGAAAGCATCGAGGGCATCGCGCATGCCTATCAGTTCTTCACGGATAGCCTTCAGACGCTCTACAGTTTCAAAATTGCGCAAGGTCGATTCGCGCCGGTCTTTCATTCGCTGACGGGCACCAGGCAAGGTCATACCTCTTTCTTTGACCAAATAATAAATCAGTTTCAGTGTCTCGATGTCTTCCTTGCGATACTGACGTATGCCGCGTCCTGCCTTTTTGGGATTGAGTTGCGGAAATTCGCGTTCCCAGAAACGGAGCAACGACTCATTGACTCCAAACATCTCGGCTACTTCGCCAATGGAATAATACAATTTCAGATTCTTATCGGTATTCAGCATGATTTGTTCCTCAATTTAGCATACAACAAAACCTGTTTAGCCATCAATCCATCATCTTTCCATGATTTTCGGCTATCTGAATCATACGGTCGTAATCTTCAGCACTAAGATCCATGAAGTAGTAGTTGACAGGATTCACCACCTGACCTTTCACGTGGACTTCGTAATGCAGATGCGGACCGGTACTTTTACCCGTATTGCCCACACCTCCAATCACTTCGCCACGCACTACACGCTTGCCCAGCTTGGTACGGAACTCTTTCAGATGAGCGTACCACGTCTGATAACCGAAACCGTGGTCAATGACAATCGTATTGCCGTATCCCGTTTCCCAGCCCATCTTTACCACCGTACCGTCGCCCGTAGCGTATACATCCGTACCCGGATTAGCCGAAAAGTCCATGCCCGCATGGAAACGGGTAGTACCATAGATAGGGTCAATACGTGTACCATAACCCGAAGCTGTCTGTTTCAGGTTCTTATTGGATATGGGCTGAATGGCCGGAATACACTTCAGCATTTCATCGTGCTGCTTGCACATCTCCACCACATCGTCGAACGAGCGCGACTGGATGTAGAGCTGCTTGGTCAGCATGTCGAGCTTCTGCGTGGTATTGATAACGAGTTCAGAGCTGGCCATCCCCATCAGATGCTCGTAGCGGTTGGTACCGCCATAACCGGCCTGACGAATGGCTGAAGGAATGGGGTCGGCCTGAAAGATAACACGATACAGGTTGTCATCGCGCTGCTGAATGTCCTGAAGCACGCCCATCGCCTCGTTTATCCGATGCGAAAGCACATTGTACTGTGCCTGCAAACGGCTGTTTTCCTGGCGTAACTCTTTCTCGGAGGGAGAACCAAAAATCAGTAACAGAACAATGAAGCAACCTGCCCCAAGCCCCATGCCGATAAACAGACGACGGGCATAACTCATCATCCGCTGGCGGACAGTAGGATAAATACGGTCGTACGTCTGTGTCCGAGGATTATATATGTAGTATACTTTGCGCATCTTTTGGAAATATTTTCGCTGGTCGATGGGGCAAAAGTAATAAAAACAAGCTATCTTTGCGCTGTTTTTTTGAGTTTTTAAGTTCTTTAGTCTTTTGACTTTGTTTGTTTTAGCCGACAAACGAAGCTGATGTTCCTCAGTAGTGGGTTCGTCGGGCAGGTGCTACTGCCGGACAAAAGGCAGACTGAAAACTCAAAACTTATAAATCCGGATATTAAAAAACTCGAATAGAATATGTTGACAGCAAACGAAATCAGAGACTCATTCAAGAGTTTCTTTGCGAGCAAAGGACACCTGATTGTTCCTTCGGCCCCGATGGTGATAAAAGACGACCCCACGCTGATGTTTACCAACGCGGGCATGAACCAGTTCAAAGACATTATCCTGGGCAACCACCCGGCCAAAAACAAAAGAGTCGCGGACTCGCAGAAGTGCCTCCGTGTAAGCGGTAAGCATAACGACTTGGAAGAAGTGGGACACGACACGTACCACCACACCATGTTCGAGATGCTGGGCAACTGGTCGTTTGGCGACTACTTCAAAAAAGAAGCCATTTCGTGGGCTTGGGAATACCTGGTAGATGTACTGAAAATCAATCCTGAAAACCTTTATGCCACCGTCTTCGAAGGAAGTGCCGAGGAAGGACTCGAACGCGACAACGAAGCTGCCTCGTACTGGGAGCAGTTCTTGCCGAAAGACCACATCCTGAACGGAAACAAGCACGACAACTTCTGGGAGATGGGCGATACAGGCCCCTGCGGACCGTGCTCGGAGATACATATCGACTCGCGCTCGGAAGAGGAGAAAGCCAAAGTGCCCGGACGTGAGCTGGTAAATAAGGACCATCCGCAAGTTATCGAAATATGGAACCTCGTGTTCATGCAATACAACCGCAAGGCCGACGGCAGCCTCGAACCGCTTCCCGCCAAGGTGATCGACACCGGTATGGGCTTCGAGCGTCTGGTACGTACCTTGCAGGGCAAGACGTCCAACTATGACACCGACGTCTTCCAACCCATCCTGAAAGCCGTAGGCGACATGGCTGGAAAGGCATACGGCACCGATGAGAAGTCGGACATCGCCATGCGCGTCGTTGCCGACCACATCCGTACCATCGCCTTCTCTATCACCGACGGCCAGCTGCCCAGCAATGCCAAGGCAGGTTACGTCATCCGCCGTATCCTGCGCCGTGCTGTACGCTACGGTTACACGTTCCTGGGACAGAAGCAAGCCTTCATGTACAAGCTCATCCCCGTGCTGATAGACAACATGGGCGAAGCCTATCCCGAACTGAAGGCACAAAAAGAACTGATTGTCAAAGTCATCAAGGAAGAGGAAGAAGCATTCCTGCGCACGCTCGAAACCGGCATCCGTCTGCTGGACAAGACCATGGCCGACACCAAAGCAGCAGGCAAGACTGAAATCAGCGGAAAAGATGCCTTCACCCTGTATGACACGTTCGGATTCCCACTCGACCTGACCGAACTGATTCTGCGCGAAAACGGTATGACTGCCGACCTGAAGGAGTTCGATGCCGAAATGCAGCAGCAGAAGCAGCGTGCCCGCAACGCCGCCGCCGTTGAGACCGGCGACTGGATTACGCTGAAAGAAGGCACTACCGAGTTTGTAGGTTACGACTATACCGAATACGAAACAAGCATCCTGCGCTATCGCCAAATCAAACAAAAGAACCAGACTCTTTACCAAATTGTGCTGGACAAGACTCCGTTCTATGCCGAAAGCGGTGGTCAGGTGGGCGACACCGGTGTGCTGGTCAACGAATTCGAGACTATCGAAATCATCGACACCAAGAAGGAGAACAACCTCCCCATCCATCTGACAAAGAAGCTGCCCGAACACCTCGACGCACCGATGATGGCTTGCGTAGATACCGACAAGCGTGCAGCCTGTGCTGCCAACCACTCGTGCACACACTTGCTGGACGAGGCTTTGCGTACCGTACTGGGCGACCACGTAGAGCAGAAGGGTTCGCTTGTGACACCCGACTCGCTGCGTTTCGACTTCTCGCACTTCCAGAAGGTGACCGACGAACAGTTGCGTCAGGTAGAGCATCTGGTCAACGCCAAGATACGCGCTAATATTCCGTTGAAAGAATACCGCAATATACCTATTGAAGAGGCCAAAGAGCTGGGTGCCATCGCCCTGTTTGGTGAAAAGTACGGCGACCACGTACGTGTCATCCAGTTTGGTTCGTCCATCGAGTTCTGCGGCGGAACGCACGTAGCCGCTACGGGTAACATCGGTATGGTGAAGATTCTGTCCGAAAGTTCCGTTGCTGCCGGCGTACGACGCATCGAGGCTGTAACCGGAGCCAAGGTAGAAGAAATGATTGACAGCTTCCAGGACACTATGCGCGACCTGAAGTCATTGTTCAACAATGCTCCCGACCTGGCTGGCGCCATCCGCAAGTACATCGAAGAGAATGCCGGACTGAAGAAGCAGATCGAAGAGTACATGAAGGAGAAGGAAGCCCAACTGAAGGAACGACTGCTGCAAAGCATGAAGGAAGTGAACGGCGTGAAAGTCATCAAGTTCTGTGCTACCATGACTCCGCCCGAAACGGTGAAGAACATCGCCTTCCAGCTGCGCGGCGAAGTGACAGAAAACCTGTTCTTCGTAGCTGGAACCGTCTTCGAAGGCAGACCTACACTGACCGTCATGCTGAGCGACAATCTGGTTGCCGGCGGACTGAAAGCTGGTGCACTGGTGAAAGAAGCTGCCAAACTGATGCTGGGCGGTGGCGGCGGACAGCCTCACTTCGCAACTGCCGGCGGTAAGAACCCCGACGGCGTAAGTGCCGCTGTAGACAAAGTGCTGGAACTGGCTGGCATCTGATTACAAGCATTCTGAAAAAATATTCCCGAAACAGGAAGTCGGCTATACAGGGCCGTACTTCCTGTTTTTTTGTATCTATTGATACAAGAACATCATGTATACCTGGCACACCGAGAACAGACAAGCAAGCCAGAAGAGCATTTAACAAAGTGTATAGCTAAGCTGGAACAGTTCCCGACAACTGTCTATCGTGGCAGTCTACAAAGCTCAAAAGCGTACAATTATATCGGGAGAAAAACGACGGATGCAGGCGTCGTAACGACTGCAAGCAGGCTGCACTGTCGCTGCAAACTTGTTGCAGTGTTACTGCAAGCTGGTTGCAGACGTACTGCAAGCCCGTTGCAGCGGCACTGCAAAGGCGTTTGCAGCAGCACTGCACACTTGTTTGCAGTAACGCTGCAACAAGTATGCAGTACTTTGCAGTCAGGTTATGGCCGAAAGGAAGACTTGTGATTCCCTCGGCCAACCCTACTTATTCCACTTGTTCTTCGGGATAGTTTACCAGATAAAGCGTGCCTGTGGCACGGGTAAAGGCAGTGTATAGCCAGCGGAAATAATCGGGCGTCAGATACTCGTCCGACAGGTAACCCTGATCCAGAAATACGTTTTTCCACTGTCCGCCCTGCGCCTTGTGGCAGGTGACGGCGTAGGCATACTTCACCTGCAAGGCATTGTAGTAAGGATCGGCCTTCATCTTCTTCATGCGGTCGCGCTTCAGCGGGATGTCGGCATAGTCTTCGAGCACGGTGTAGAACAGGCGGTCGTTGTCGGCCTTCGGCAGAGCCGGAGCATCGCTGTGCAAGGTGTCGAGCAGCAGGTTCACTTCGAGCTCGAAATCGTCGTAATCGGGAAAGGCTAGCGTAACGTCTGCAAAACGGAATCCGTACATCTCGCGTGTACGACGTACACGCCGCACTACGGCCGTCTCGCCGTTGGCAATGAAATCCATCGTCTTGTTCTTCTCCGTCCAATAATAGTTGTTCTTGGCCACCATCAGCCAGTCGCCCGACTCCAGTTCCTCCTCACGCCACAGAATCTGTGCCCGTATGCCCTTATTATAAAGGTTGGCACGCTTGTTGCTGCGGCACACGACGATGGTCTCGTCCATTCCGTCTCGACCGTAGCAAGTCTCCAGTGCTTCTATCAGTTCGCTTCCGGGCAGCACCCGGATGTCGGGAAAAGCACTCACACGGATTTTGGGCAGACTGAAGCAATCGTCCTCTGCAATCAGCTGACGCAGGCGGGTAGCATTCCACAAGATGCCCGACTGCTGCTCCTGCCTGACCACCTGCGTCAGGTCCGTCTCCATCACCTCCAGCCCGTACCCCCGCAACGCATCGGCACAGAGCGCCGGACTCTGCTCCTCGCCCACCGGCGGAAGCTGTGCCGTGTCGCCCAACAGCAGCAGGCGGCATCCCATGCCCGAATAGACAAACTGCACCAAGTCGTCGAGCAAACGGCCCGTACCGAAAGCCGACCCCGACAGTCCGTCGTTTGCTATCATCGAAGCTTCGTCCACTATATATAAAGTATGCGTCGTCAGGTTGTCGTTCAGCGCAAAATTGCTCATCTCGTTCGAAAAAGCCTGCTGCCTGTATATCTTCTTATGAATGGTAAAGGCCGCGTGGCCGGCATAGCCGGCAAAGACTTTAGCCGCCCGCCCGGTCGGAGCCATCAGCACCGACTTCTGCTGCAGCTTGTCGAGGGTACGCACCAGTGCTCCCACCAGCGAAGTCTTTCCGGTTCCCGCGTATCCCCGCAACAGGAAAACCACATCGGACGAGGCCGAACAAAGGAATTCCGACAAATATTTTATTGCATTTTCCTGCTCCGAAGTTGGTTGATAAGGAAAATTTTCCTTAATTTGCCTTTCTAAATAGTTATTTATCATTTTTGTAACAGAAAAAAGTAAGAGGAACAGTCATTTTTAAATTTATTTCTTTTATTTTTGCGGTGCGAATATAACAACTAAAAAACATATTTATCATGAAAACAGTATTTAATATCGTTTTAGGCTTGTGCATTATAGCGTTGGTTTACATCTGCTACGCCAGCATCATGGGGCCTATCGATTTTGAGAATGCCAAGAAACAGAGAGATGCAGCGGTCATTGCCCGTCTGATTGACATCCGCAAGGCTCAAAGTGAGTATCGTAACTTGAACAACCAGCAGTACACGGCCAGCTTCGATACGCTGATTGACTTCGTCAAGAACCAGAAGCTCCCCTTCATCTACAAGCAAGGCGAGTTGACCGACAAGCAGTTGGAAGACGGTTTGACTGAAAAGAAAGCCATCAACATCATCGAAAAAGCAAAGAAAAGCGGTAACTATGCTGAAGTAAAGAAATGGGGTTTGGAAAACTTCAAGCGTGATACTTTGTGGATAGCCGTATTGGATACTATCTTCCCGAAAGGCTTCAATGCCGATTCTCTGAGATACATTCCTTACGGAAACGGTGCACAGTTCGAAATGGCTATCAAGAACGATACAGCCAAGTCTGGTGCTCCTTTCTGCCTGCTCGAAGTTAAGGCTCCGTACGACATTTATCTGAACGGTCTGGACAAGCAAGAAATTGCTAACCTGAAAGACGTACAGACTAAGCTGAACAAGTACTGCGGTCTGATGATCGGTAGCTTGGAAACAGCTAACAACAATGCCGGTAACTGGGAATAATACGTTGAGTTTAAATGATAGAAAACACTGATTTCAACAAATCGGAACAGTATACATTATCCATCCGTCTTAGTACGGATGGATTTTCTTTTTCTGTATTCAACCCTCTGGGAGAAGGGGAATACTCCTTCTACGACCGGCAGGTAGACGAGTCGCTCTCGCTGACCGCCAACCTGAAACAAACCTTCCGCGAGGTAGAATGGCTGAACCGCCCCTACAGGCGAGTCAATGCACTGATAGCCAACAAACGTTTCACCTTCGTGCCACTCGAATTCTTCGAAGACGAACAGGCCGAAACCGTATTCTACCACAATCTGACGAAAAAAGACAACGAGCTGGTGCAATACGACATCCTGCACAACAATAACATCGTCGTGCTGTACGGTGTCGACAAAACCAGTTTCACCTTCCTGCGCGAACAGTATGCCGACATCAAGTTTCACGCACAGTCCAGCCCGCTTATCGAGTACTATGCCGCCAAGAGTCGGTTGGGCAACAACCGGAAGATGTACGTTTACCTGCAAACCGGCAGTCTAAACGTATATGCATACGAACGCGGACGCCTGCTACTGGCCAACTCTTTCGACTGCAAAGTCAATGCCGACCGTATCTATTACCTTCTTTACATCTGGAAAGAACTTGGTCTGGACCAGGAACGCGACGAGTTGCACCTGAGCGGTAACCTGAACGAAAAGAAAGACCTACTGGCCGAACTGCGAAAATTCATCAGCCGGGTATTCGTCATGAATCCGGCCAACAACTTAGACCTGCAAACCATCAACTTATGCGAGTAATCAGCGGAATATACAAAAGAAGACGCTTCGACGTGCCACGCACGTTCAAGGCACGTCCTACTACAGACTTTGCCAAAGAAAACCTGTTTAACGTCCTGTCCAACTACATCGACTTTGAAGAAGGCGGCATACGTGCCCTCGACCTCTTTGCAGGCACAGGAAGCATCAGTATCGAACTGCTGTCCAGAGGATGCGACCAGGTAGTCAGCGTCGAGAAAGACCGCGACCACTACGCTTTCATCTGCAAAATCATGCAAGAAGTCAAGACTGACCGCTGTTTCCCCGTTCGTGGCGACGTATTCAAGTACATTCAGGGAAGCCGTGAACAGTTCGACTTCATCTTTGCCGACCCTCCCTACGAACTGCCCGGTCTGGAGACTCTCCCCGACCTCATCTTCGAAAACAACCTGCTGAAAGAAGACTGCCTGTTCGTGCTTGAACACGGCAAGAAAAACAACTTCGAAACACATCCACACTTTGTGGAAAGAAGAGTATACGGCAGCGTCAACTTCAGCTTCTTCCGTTGAACGTTTCCGGTTATAGCACCGGCGAGAAGAGACGGACTACACTTTCGGCTGCCTTCCGGTGCCACGGACGCTTTACCCAGTTCTTCAGGAATACCTGTACACAGTCGCGCTGGTCTTGCAGAAAAATCTCACGCATCTGCAACGCCGTCTCTACGTCGTAGACAAATGCATTTACCTCAAAATTGTGCTCAAAGCTGCGGAAATCGATATTAGTAGACCCTACCGTCGACAGTTCATCATCCGAAACCATCAGCTTGGAGTGAAGAAAACCTTTCTTGTAGAAATAGACTTTCACACCCGCCTGCAACACATCAGCCAGATAAGAGCACGAAGCCAGATGCGTCAGGCGGCTGTCGGCACGCATCGGAATCATCAACCGTACATCTACCCCGGCAAGTGCAGCCGTACGCATAGCCACCAATACCGACTCGGTAGGCAGGAAATAAGGCGTCTGCATGTAGAAATACTTACGCGCCCCCATCAAAGCCATGCAAAGCCCCTGCATGATTTCCCGCCAAGGACCCACAGGTTCACTCGTCACAATCTGTGCTAAAGCCGATCCCGCACAATCTATCTTAGGGAAATAACGCGCCGAAGTTATCAGTGTACGGTCTACAAAATACCAGTCGAGCAGGAAAGCCGTCTGTAAACCGTGTACAGCCTTCCCCTCCAGCAACAGGTGTGTATCGCGCCAAATGCCCCACGCAACACCGCGCATATAGCGCTCGGCCAGATTCATGCCACCTACAAAACCTACGCGCCCGTCGATGACAACAATCTTGCGGTGATTACGATAGTTCACCTTACTGGTGAACAATGGGAAACGGACTTTCAGGAAACTACGTACCTCAATGCCCGCCTCACGCATCTGATCGAAAAAACGGTTGGGAACATGCCAACAACCTACGTCGTCGTAAAGCACCCTTACTTCGACGCCCGAACGCGCCTTGTCTATCAACACATCACGCACCAGCCGGCCGATGGCATCATCCTCGAAGATATAGAATTCCATGTGAATATGTTGCGTAGCCTTCTGCAACTCGCGCAATAAAGCCTGCAGCATAGAAAGCCCCTCGGTGTACACCAACACCCGATTGCCGTCGAAAGGAAACGCCTGATTGGCATTACGAAACAGCGAAATCAGCCTGCTGTAGTGCAACGGAAGACGACATGAACCTTGCGCCATGTATTCAGCCATCGATTTCTTCATCAGGCGACTATACAGTTTCTTCCCGATAATACGTTCACGCCGCTGGCTGCGCCCGAAAAAGAAATAGAATACCAGACCCACCACGGGCAAAAACATCAGAATCAGTATCCACGCAATAGTCTTTACCGGATTACGATTGTCGAGCACTATGACGATAATCGTACCGATAATTGCGCCAAAATAAACAATGTCGAATGCTACCGTGGCTATCTGTCCTGCTATAAGGTTCCAGTCAATCATGCAAACAAATATAAAGCTTTTTTCAGAATACTCTTCTTCTTCCAGCAGAAAATGTATTGAAAAAGGACAGCTTCTGCATATTACCGGCAACCATATTACATAAAAGACACAAGCCCAAGGCGGAAAGCATTCCGCCTCAGGCTTGCATAATAAAACTTATACCTGTTATATTCTAAAAACATTAGAAACGGGGGCGACCGCCGCCAAATCCACCAGGACCGTGACCAGGACCAGGGCCAAATCCCATACCGGGACCTCTATCACGACGGGCATTCTTACCTCCGAAGATATTCAGACGATAAATGAAGTGAAGCATGCAATAGCTGTTGACACCATTATAGGTATATACCGAACGTCCACTCGCTGTCAGCGAACGGCTGATATTGCTCTGCTGCTTCAAGATGTCGTACATTTCGAAACTGATAGTAGCGGCACCTTTCAGGAAAGTCTGCGAAAGCTGGGCATTCCAGATAAGCTCGTCACGGTTCATGCTACTGTCAAGATAGCCACGACGGCTTTGGTTAGCTATGTTGGTAGAAAGGGTCATATTCCAAGGTGCTGTCATGGTCGTAGTAGCACCATACGAGAAGTTGTAAGGCTTCTGATTGTTAGTAGGAGTCAACTTGTCCTTTTCGATTGAATAAGCAAAAGAGCCGTTCAAGCCGAATTCAAACCAGTCGTTACGATAAGTACCGGTCAGACGCTCTTGCAAACTCAAGTTAGTAGTTGTATTTTTCTGAGAAACTTCACCTACCGAAAGATAACCTACATTATTATTATAAGACACATTACTAAACGAACCGATATTGAACTTCTTATTCTTCAACGCCGAATTGATACCGAACATACCCATTGCACTCCAGTTGCCATTAATATTTTCAGGCTTGGTTACCCAACCACCGGTCTGTTCATTGTAAGTTCTCATACTGCTGATGCTGTTTTGCGTCATCTGGAAGTTAGCATGAGTAAAAATACCTCGCTGACGATCGGGATCATAAGTATTGTAGAACATACGGAAGTTATGATTGAATGAAGGCTTCAAACCCGGATTACCTTTAGTAATATTCAACGGATTAGAGTCATCGGTTATATCCAACAGGTTCTCCATACCAGGCTGCGAACTACGTCCGCGGTAAGTGATACGCAACTGGCTTACCTTCGAGAAGCGATAACGGAAGTCGATGCTCGGAGCTACATTGAACACACTACGCGTCGTATCGGTCACATACGAACCTTTTTCATAGGACAACGAAGTGTTTTGTGGCTCGAAATCGGCACCAACACTCAGACGATACTTTTCACGATTGAAGAGCAAACTGGGACTGAATCGATGAGTATAAGTTTCATATTCAGCATACTTACTTTGCTCAGCATCATAACCGTCTTCATAATCACTGGGCAACATATCGCCCATGTTCCAATCGTTACCCAAATTGAAAGTCTTCTTATCACTCTTACTGTTGCTGTAGCTGAAACGATAGCGGAACTGCAGGAAAGTAGCCTTCCAAAGCGGCTCGCTGTAAGTCAGTTCCAGGCTGTAGTTATAACCATCGGTAGGAGTAGTCATATAGCGACGAATGATATCCTCGGGCTTGACAGTGCCGTCTTCTCCGGCCTGGAAGTAACGAGTGTTCGAAGCACTGTACTGGTCGTTTTCCGAGTCATTGTAACCAGCCGTTCCACGGAAAGTAATATTACGTCCGTTCGAACTGAGCCGACGGTTGATTTGCAAAGTGGCATTGGCCGACAGCGAATTACCATCGCTGCTGGAAAGGTTGTTCGATGTATTGACACGAATGTCTTGCAACGGATCATTTATTTCACCATCAAAAGTTTCACTCGACAAATCGAGTTTTGCCAGTTGAGTAATATCCAGATAGTCGTTCGGACGTTCAACGATCGCATAAGGATCGCTGTTAAAAGTTCCGGACATAGAATTCGAAGCACTCCAAGTCTTACCATAACTAAGGTTAGGACGGAAAATAATGTTTGTTAGTGTGTCAGGCTTCCATTCCAGACGAAAATCTGCATTGATATTCTGATTACTACTCTTATTGAGCGAACGTGAATTGTTGAACGACGAACTTGCCCCACTTGAAAGGAAGTTCTCGGTATATCCGTCGCTGTAAGCGGCATTACCTCTATAGTTGTAACGTACACTACCTCCCAATTCCAATTTCTCAGTTTCAGTAGCGAAAGTCAGACCGATATTTTTAGAAGCTGTTAAACCGTTGTTCCTACGCCAGCGGGGACCGCCTCCACCGCCCGAGAAACCCTGATCGTTCACGTTATTGGCGCCGGCAATGAAGGTCACCTGCGTATTATCGTTAAAGTAGTTCATCATGGCACGTCCCATATAACGGTCTTCCGTACCACCCGACAGGTCTACGTTTCCAAAAATACCTTTGTTCATACCCTTCTTCACTGTAAGGTCGAGCACAGTTTCTTCTTCACCGTCATCAATACCGGTTACCCGCGCCAAGTCGGACTGCTTATCATATGTCTTCAACTTCTCGATCATGTCTACCGGAAGGTTCTTCAAACCAGTTTTCACGTCACCGCCAAAGAACTCTTTTCCGTTCACCATAATCTTCTTCACATCTTTTCCGTTGATTTTCACATTTCCATCTTCGTCAATCTCAGCACCTGGCAACTTTTTAACCAATTCTTCAAGCATGGCTCCTTCGGGCGTACGATAGGCCGACGAGTTGAATGCAACGGTATCCTCAACTACCTGCACTTGGGGAGCTTCAGCCACGACTACAGCTTCGGACAACATCACGGCATCCGACTCTAGCGTTACTGTACCGATGTTTTTCTCGGGAACGGCGGCTGTAAGAATCATGGGAATGAACTTACTCTTATAGCCGATGTAAGAAATACGCAGGGTGTACTTGCCCGGTTTCACCTTGGGCAGTTTAAAGTATCCCTGATTGGAACTTGCGACACCAGCCGCCTGCGCACTGTCGGGCAGAGAAAGTAACTGCACAGTAGCCTGCATAGCCGGTTGCTTGGTATCGTCTTCCATCACACGGCCCGACACGGTAATGCTTCTTGTTTGCGAAAATGCGGTCACAGCTGTTGTCAGCAACAGCACCGCACCAATGATAATTCTTTTCATGTGTCTATTCTTCTTCTAAATGTAAACAATGTCTTTTTTTACACTGCTTCATTTGACAGAATAATAGGCAAAAGGTTTAATGCGTGACACGCTGATTTTCGATTTTATCGACTATTCCGCTTAAATAATCTATCAACTGCCGCTTTTTTTATACCAAATTCCAGGCAAAGCACATTCAGTATCAAAAAGATCAGAAAAGAGGAAGTATCGACCGAAGCAATGTCGCCTTTGGCCACACGGTAGAGCATGCCGCCAAAGATGAAAAGCACAGTCAGAAACATGGCATTGCGTGTAGCCTGGTTGCGCACACGAACAGTTTCTTCTGTTTCGTTCTTTGTCAGGGCGAAGATGATCATCAGACAGCCCATCATCATCAGCAGTTTGGCACACTCCTTGTAAAAGAGCAGGTTAGCATCGGTCACGCGCCCCATCATCAGCATCAGGAAAGGCAGAAACAAGGCAAGGGCAATCACAAAGTAGCCCAACGGGCGACAGAACACGGGCAGCAAAGCTTTCATAGCGTATTTTTGTTTTTAAGTAAGTATAATAGAGTTTTCCGTGGACAAACTTACGCATTTTCTTCGTATTCCGCTCAAAAAATGTCGGGGAAAACCGCTTTTCCCTCTGCAAACCGATGCTTTGTCCACTCAAAAAAGTATCTTTGCCACCTGATATTAGCAATCAACCATTACAAATCAACGTATGAACAAACAAGAAGTTATCCTCTGCGAAGAACTGAACGGCGCACTGACTGGCGCCATCGAAAAATGTCCGCACGACCGACTTTTCATCCTGACCGATGAACATACCCACCGCTTGTGCCTACCGCTGCTGGCCGACATTAAAGCCCTGAAGGAAGCCACCGAAATCACAATTGGCGCCGAAGACGTGCACAAAACACTGGAAACGCTGGCCTCGGTGTGGCAAGCTCTGAGCCAACAAGGTGCTACCCGCCACTCGCTCCTCATCAATCTGGGCGGAGGCATGGTGACTGACCTCGGCGGTTTTGCTGCTGCCACCTTCAAACGCGGCATCGCCTACATCAACATTCCTACCACACTGCTGGCGATGGTCGATGCCTCGGTAGGCGGAAAAACGGGGATCAACTTCAACGGACTGAAGAACGAAATCGGAGCCTTCGCACCCGCAGCCAGTGTGCTGCTCGAAACAGAGTTTCTACGAAGCCTCGACGCCCACAACTTCTTCTCCGGCTATGCCGAAATGCTGAAGCACGGCCTCATCAGTACCCCGCAACATCTTGACGAATTGTTGGCTTTCGACACCGAATGCCCCGACTACCGCCTGCTGAAGGAGATGGTAGGCCGCTCCGTGCAGGTCAAAGAAGACATCGTAGCCCAAGACCCGCAGGAGCATGGCATCCGCAAAGCCCTCAACCTGGGCCACACCATCGGACACGCTTTCGAAAGCCTGGCCCTGGCCGAGAACCGCCCCGTGCTACACGGTTACGCCGTGGCGTGGGGACTGGTGTGCGAACTTTACCTGTCTCACCTCAAGACCGGCTTCCCCAAGGAACGCATGCGCCAGGTAGTTCAGTTTGTCCGCCAGAACTACGGTGCTTTCTCCTTCACCTGCAAGCAGTACGACCGCCTCTACGAGTTGATGCTGCACGACAAGAAGAACACCGCAGGCATCATCAACTTTACCCTGCTGAAAGACGTGGGCGACATCTGCCTGAACCAGACTGCTGACAAGGACACCATCTTCGAAACCCTCGACTTCTATCGGGAGTGCATGGGGCTCTGACCCCTTCCATACCCTCTCAGAAGCATGCTTGCACGGCTCGTGAGAGACACTTGTACGGCTCACGAGAAACACTTGCACGGCTCGCGAGCCATACTTGTATGGTTCAGAAGGCCCGCAAACAGTCTTTTCCATCCCCTCTTCTGCCCGCGCAGTGTCCCCGACACGTAAGCCAATAAAAAAGTGTTTTCGTAACTCGCTATCAATAAAGGAAATAGAAAATAATTCAATAAAAAGTTGCCGAAACGCTTGCCAATTCAAAATAAAGCGCTACCTTTGCATCCGCAATTCGGGGTGTAGCTCAGCCCGGTTAGAGTACGCGTCTGGGGGGCGTGTGGTCGCTGGTTCGAATCCAGTCACCCCGACTGGTGAAAATCAAGGAGTTAAGTGACAAACTTAGCTCCTTTTTCTTTTATATATGACACATTTATGACACAAATCAAGATGTTTTCCATCACTATATCACTTCGATTAAGAAACAAAAATAAAATAACTGGGGATTATTTATTTTTCTTTATTTAGGTTTACCATAGTTTTATTCAACATATAACATACTTTCGTAGCATATTGAATAAAACAATTTAATATGATTTACGGATACATTAGAGTAAGCAGTGACAAACAGACTGTAGAAAACCAACGTTTCGAAATTAATAATTTCTGCGAACGTGAAAATTTAAAAATTGATGGTTGGATAGAAGAAACCATCAGCGGTACAAAATCCTATAGCAAAAGAGAGTTAGGTAAACTACTCAAGCAAATCCAAAAGGACGATCTTATAATTTGTGCAGAACTTTCACGCTTAGGAAGAAATCTTTTTATGATAATGGAAATTCTTAACCTTTGCATGAGTAAAGAATGTAGGGTCTGGACAATCAAAGACAATTATCGTTTAGGCGAGGATATTCAAAGCAAAGTATTAGCATTTGCCTTTGGCTTATCGGCAGAAATTGAACGTAATCTAATTAGCCAACGCACCAAAGAAGCATTATCACGAAAAAAAGCAGAGGGTGTAATTTTAGGCCGTCCAAAAGGAAAGAAAAGCTCCCCTGAAAAATACAAATTATATAAAAAAAGGAACTTGATTCAGGAACTTTTAAATGCAAATATATCTAAGCGGAAAATTGCTGTAATATGTAAAGTTGATAGAAATACATTAGCACGCTATATCAAAACCTTTTTGGTAGAAACATAACGAGCGTTTTAGTGCAGCAACAGGCTGTGGAGTGTAACTTCGCTGAGAATGATAGCTGGATTATATTATCTGCGATTGAACAAAGTATTAAGCGTAAAATAGAAGCAGTTGGCACTCCACTTAAAGATTGGGATATTCGAATTAACTACGGAATAAAAACAGGCTTTAATGAAGCGTTTGTTATCACTACCGACAAGCGTAATGAAATATTGGCAAATTGTCAAACAGAAGACGAACGTACCAGAACAGCTGAATTAATACGACCGATTTTAAGAGGACGTGATATTAAACGTTATGCTTATAATTGGGCTGGTTTATATCTTATTGCGACTTTTCCTTCCCGCCACTATGACATAGAAATGTATCCAGCGGTTAAACAGTATCTTTTGACATTTGGTATTGAAAAGCTTGAACAGACTGGAAAGACCTATATCGTTAATGGTGAAAAAATTAAGGCTCGTAAAAAGACTAATAACAAGTGGTTTGAAATTCAAGATAGTATCAGCTATTGGGAGGATTTTTCTAAGCCAAAAATCGTATGGGGTGAAATCTCCGATAAATCAAAATTTGCTTTTGACTTTTCAGGTGAATATATACCAGAAGCTACTACATTTTATCTTAATGGAGAATATATAGAATATTTATTAACAGCCTTAAACTCATCTGTTTCAGAATGGTTGTTCTCTAAAACAGGAACAACTACAGGTGTTGGTACAATTCGATGGAAAAAATACACAATAGAACAATTAATTGTAGCAAAACCCAACTATGAGCAACAGAAAGAACACCTTGCCGCCTTTGAAAATTTAAAGGCTGGCAAGATGTCTGTCTCTGATTTTAAAGATTTTAGCAATAAATTGATGTACAAGATTTATGAATTAACTAATGAAGAAATACGTGCTATAGAGAATTTATATAATTAATTTCGTCTTGTGTTAAGCCATATAAATTATATACGATATATTCAATTTCCGTATAATTATTATTATCGATTAACCGTTCAATTTGAGCCAGCTCCTTATTTTCGATTTTTAATTGTGGAATAGGAAGCTGCTCAATAAACATTGGTTTATATTCAAAATATCCCCCATTACGAGTGACTCCAAGTAGCTTAATATAAAAATCTGCTATTTTGGAATTAAGAATAGCTAATAAATATTTACTTGCTGGAACAATCATGGAAGATGGTGCGTTAATAAAACTATTATTTTCTACTAAAGCATAATTAGGAGTCAAGTTCAGATTACCCCATACGATTTTTGGCTTAGAAAAATCCTCCATATATGCGCAATTACGCAGATTGTAAGGAGTATCACCTTTATCAGCTCTTGTAGAGATTTTCTCCCAATATTGGTCTAAATGAGCCTTTATAGCTGGATAATTCTCTATTTGAATGCGAGGTATTTTACCTTTTATGCCGTTATGAGTATTAATTAGCCACAAATTCGCCCAGTCGTAACTATATCGCTTTATATCACGTCCTCTTAAAATCGGTCGTATTAATTCAGCTGTTCTGGTACGTTCGTCTTCTGTTTGACAATTTGCCAATATCTCATTTCTCTTCTCTGTAGATATAATGAAAGCGTCATTATATCCAGTAAGGACTCCACGATATATGTTAATATTCCAGTTTTTGAGTGGAGTACCTATAGTATCTATTTTTTGTTTGATACTTTGCTCAATAGGTGAAAGTATCACCCATGAATCAGAAGAAGCGAAATTACACTCCACAGCCTGTTGCTGCACTAAAATGCTCAATTTATTTAAGTCATCTGTATTAGAAATAATACAAGCTAATGTATTTTGAGTATAACTTTCCTTCTTTGCTATCAAAATATTAGTTTCAACAGTTGCTGCATCAAATATCTTTATCCCTGCAAAATCAATTAACAAAACAGGATTTGTTTTTGCAATAAAATATTGGCGTAATTCTTTTCCATATCCGGCTCTCATCCACTTATTGGAAGTAATGTAACATAGGCAGCCATTAGGTTTAAGCAAATTCATCCCATGCTCGTAGAATAAACAATAAATATCCCCTGTACGAACATAAGTTTTATACTTCATTCGCTCTAAGACATCAGCATCTGTTCCCATAGATTGCAGTTGAATATAAGGAGGATTGCCAATAATACAATCAAATCCTATAAAATTGCCATCTGTATCCAATAATTCTGGAAACTCTATACGCCATTCAAAAGCACCCAAATAAATCTTATTGGAATTGATTTCCTCAAAATAACTTTCAAGTTCTGCTATTTCCCTTTTAACAGCATCCACACGTTTCTGCCAATCCTTTTGTTCTTTTTTACTCATTTCAAACAGCTGCGGTGCAAGTAAATTCACCAGTTCTGCCCTACGCTTATTTAATCTAAGTTTTTTAGGGTCTTTTGCACCGATTTCAGTGGTAAGTTTAGATTTAATTTCAGCTATCATTGAATCCAACTCCCGCTTTTCAGCTTTATCTTGAGCATTCTTATACTTGCTCACAGCATTTCTATACTGGCTAATAGAAATACCTGTTTCTTTTAATACGGACTTAATACTATCCGTTAAATCAAAACGGTGCAAAAGAGAGTTCCCACATTTGATATTTATATCAATATTAGGTAAGGTTTCCAATTGTTTATAATCACTTTCTGCTGTATAGTAAGCATTCTTAAGCAATTCAATCCACAAACGCAACCGGCATATTTTCACAGAGTTTGGATTAATATCAACGCCAAATAAACAATTCTCAATGATTATCTTTTTCTCTTTGAACAATGTTTCTTGTATGCGTCGGCTTTCCTCATTCAATGGATTATACGCAAACAAATTGTTGTCCGCATCCGTTACAATCAGTTCATCGTTTTCAATAGAGAATGTGTAATCTGACTTTTTAATACGCTTACCTTCGGAATCTACTAAAATCCCTAGTTCATATTTCAAACATATTAGCTCGTTTAAAGCGGATACCAAAAAGTGCCCTGACCCCACTGCCGGATCACAAATTGTGATACTGTTTATAATCCGGTTAGCTTGTGATATATCTTCTATTTTATTGTATAAATCTGCAACAGACGCACAATTCCAATTGTAAAAATTATTAAATTTAGTCAAGACAGAATTAGCAACGGCTTCACGGCACATATACATTGTGATAAATCCGGGAGTAAACACCGAACCATCTTTATGTCCGTTAATTTTTTCAAATATAAGTCCTAGAACAGAAGCATTAATCAAAGTTTTGGCTTCTTCTTGTACTTCCTCACTTCCCTCGCTTGCAAAATTATATGCATCTAAAAACGCAAATAAATAATTCAAAGTCGGAAGGCTACTGAACTGTTGTTTTTCCTTACGATTGATTAATACACTATTAGTAAATAGTGGTAATTCAGACCGCTGTGACAAACTATTTATCTTTATTGTATTGCTTTCCAGTTCAGTAACTTCAAAGAGTGAACTATTCAAATAAGGGACATACTCGAAATCTTTCAATATGGAAGCCGTTCTTTGATTAACACTTCGTGCTAGAACTTGAAAAAATAAAGTGTTTAAATCATCGAAATCACGTATTTTCTGTATAGAAAGAAATTTGTAACATTGCTCTCCGTTGTGGTATTTCAACATTTGAGCTTCCAGCAATTTCAAGAATAAGATTCGATTAATCCAAGTAATGCATAACTCCATAGCCACATTGAACAAACGTTCTTCTTGGGCACTTCCATAAATTGCGATATTGGGAACTTTTCGCAAGCAGTCTTCTGCATCAAGTTGGTTGATTGTATTCTCCAACAAAGAAGCTTCATTACGCCGTCCAACAGCTTTACGTACAATGACAATCTTATTGTTTTCCTTTTTCTCTTCAATACCCAGAATATGCAACAACTCTGCATAAAACTTCTTATTCAAAGAGTTACTGTCATTTTGGAAGGGCAGTTTCAGCAAATGCACATCACTGAATACCTTATACAATTCGATAAGTTTTTTTGAAGCAGTATTCTCACCTAAATATTTAGCGTAAGAGCGGATGTCAAAATAGGTATAGTCAAGACTATCTGCAACTTCTTCGATAAATGAAGAAGCTATCTCAGAATAAAAGAAGTCTGTTTTGCGACTTGTTTTCCTACCATCCTCAAAATCCTGAAACTCTTTTTTCAGTTTCTTATTTTGATAAAATTTTTGCTCAAACTCTTGGGCATCAAAGATAAAATATTCATATACATTGGTAGCTATCAGATATTTAATATCTGAATTTTTCTTGGATATTCTTTCTCTTAAATAATAGAGCAAGAGTTCCTGCAGAGCTTTCCTATTTAAGTTACCAACAGAAATCATTTCGTTTCTGTTGGTTGTACTCTTTACCTCAATTAATAAACCAATATTTGACTTACTTGTTTTATCTAATCTTACAGCCAAATCTATATCTTCTTCTGGAGCCATATAGTATGGTTTATAAAAAGTATCACTTAGGAAATTCCTTAAGTGTTCCTTTTGGGTTTCTTCTCTTTGACCATCTGATATGGTAGATAATAAAGTATGAAGAGCTTTTTTAAAACGATTGAAATCTTCAGTTTCTATTGCTACCTGCCTATACGCTTTATTCAATATTTGATTAGGCTTTAATTGTCCCATAATGTCCTTTTTTAATAAAATCACAAGCAAAAGTAATCTAATTTGTTGATATATACCTCATAACCAATAAAAAAAGGAAGTATAACCCTATATTGCAGATTATACTTCCTTTCGCATATAAAAAACTTCTTTATTCAAGTTCTTGCGCTTCCTGCTGCAACAGTCTTGCCTTTTCCAGTTTCTCAGCCCTTACCCGTGTACGATATTCAAAATCTTCTACCTCATTACGGATATTCCTAATGACAGTTTTATCTCTGTCACGATGGAATACCACTTCCAATGTATCCAATTCATTTCCTGAAATACCACCATACATTTTGATAAGGCGGTACTTCAAATCATTGTCAGAAAGTTGCATATTCCGTTTAAACTGACAAGCATTGCCGACCAAAAGAAGCAGAATTATCCCCAACAGAACAACCTGCCACAAGAATGGCCGTGAGGCTTTAAAGTCCAAAATATGATTGTTGGTGTGATGAACTTCCAACTGCTGTATTCTCTGCAACTCGTTGGCGATGCGTTCCTGTTCCGAGAATATGTCCTTGTTAATGGCACATAGGTTGGCATATAGGTTGTGCATCTCCTTGACATGAACCAGTGTCAGTTCACGGAACTGCTCCCACTCATTTCTTCCGGCTGAAAGCTGGGACTTCATTCCAGCAATCTCCGCTTGAAGCCGTTGCAAATTGTCGGAAAGCAGGACAAGTCCCTCATTGTTTTCTTCTTCATCAGTCGTTTCAACCGAAGTTATATGTTCCTTGATTTCGGAACAAAGGTTATATACCGCATCCAGCGTGTGGACAAAATCATTGTTCTCCATTTCTTTCATTTTCGTATCTGTTTTTGAGTTATTACCAGTTTATCCTTCTCTTTTTATTCTTTTTCAATTTCCGCTGAAAGGCTGCTTCCGCATTTTCATCGGTATAATTGGGGGTAGGGTTGAACAATCCGCCCAATGCCCCGACAATGCTTTCTACTACATTGCTGCCTGAATTATAGGTATTCTCATACTGCATCACAGGTTGGTTGCCGTTAGTTACCATTCCGATATTCTGTTGATATTGGTTATTGGTTTCTCCCAACATTCTGTCCAACTTGGAATAACTGAAACTCCTATCAATGTCCGAAGCCTTGAACGTAATACCGTCTTTAGTCAATGACAAGCCCTGTATGACATTGCTTCTGCCTCTATACTTGAACTCCGTTTTTATTCCCTGTCTGGATAATTCCGATATGAACTGCTTCCAGCTATTGGATTTGTTTAACGAGTTCTTGACCGCATGGTAAATCTCATACTTCGTCTTATCATTTCCTTTCAGACGGTGAGTCCGTACTCTATCCTTTCCTTTACCAAAATAAAGTCCATACTTCTCTTTCAGTTCCTTGCAGACTTTGACATTCCGATAACAGTCGTTCTTGTCATTGATCGTGCGTCCGTTGTTATTCACTCGGTTGAAAACAATGTGAACATGCGGATGCTTCTGGTCATTGTGCCGGGCAATGATATATTGGGTATCTTTGATTCCCATTTTCTGCATATACTCCTTTGCTAGACTTACCAGCATCTCATCCGTCATTCTCGGAGCGTCCTCAGGTGCGTAACTGAGCGAGATATGTCCCACAGGCTGACGAATATTCGGTTTCATCATCCGCTGAGCTTGAAAACAGTCCGTAATGGTCTGAATGCTGTCCGTTAATACTCCTTCGGCAGCCAGAAGTCTTGCTTCCGGCTTACCCAATACATAATTGACACATCCTTTGAATCCCGCTCCCTTACTTATTTTTCCAATCATCGGACAACTGTTTAATGATTTGTACTATCTTTTTCTTCAACAGCATAAGTTCTGTTGCTACGCCAGCAAATCCTCCGGCATTGGCTTTATGGGCAAGCTGGTTGATGTTATTGGCTTCTCCGGCAAGTTTCCGCAACACGTCCGCATCCGCCTTGCTGATGCGCCGTACTACTTTACCCGTAAGCAATACGGAGTGGACGAACCTACTGAGTGAAACTCCTGCATCTTTCCTGCGTTTCTCTACCGCTTGGTACTCAATATCTGTAAATCTTGCGCTAACCACACGCACCTTGTTGCGCCTGGTCTGCAGTGATTGTTGTTTATCTTTTTCCATTCTGAAATTCGTTTTGGACTGCAACCAACGGGAGCAGGTTGTCTTTGCCTTCTGGCAAAGCAAGGGCGGAAATGTATACATTTCCATTACCTTGCTTTCTTAGCCTGCACATATTCCGTTGCTACAGCAATGTTACTTGATTAATACTACAGACTCCTGCCTTTCGACTTCTTGGGCACTGATGTTTGTATGAATTTCTTTTCTCGGAGAGGATTCCGTTTACACAAGTACTCATTCAAATCCTTGCATCCACTATACAGATGTGATGCGTCACGGATATTGATGGTACTACCATACTCTTTTCGGATTTGCAGAATGGCTTCCATCCCTGCACGGTCGTTATCAAAAAAGCAATGAATGCGCAGATAATTTCCCAACGGATAAAGAGCCTTGGAAACATTCGATACAGAATTCAGTACCATATAGTCTTGTTTGTCAAATTCCGGATATTGAGGACAACTGTCCAATCTCAGTGTCAAGAAAGAAAGATAATCCATAAATCCTTCAAAGACATAACAGACTTCATTCTGCCTGTTCGTATGCCGAATATGACTGATGTCCTTGGGAGCAATACACCCCTTGAAATACTTGTTCCGTATTTCATACCCTCCACGCACATTAGGGAACCCGACTGCATAGTAATGCTTACCGTTGTTCTCGAAATGTACTTCGCAACATTCTCTTTTCGCAAGTTCCGTATTAATCCCCCTTTCACGCAGATAGGAAAGCAGAACTGGTGATTCCAAAGGTTTCACTTCCATACGTTGAAAACTCGGCTCTGTAGGAGACTGCTTCTGAAAAGAAAAGGAAACGGGGCAAATATGCGGAGCCTGCTCCTCAATTTGATGCAAAATGTAAGGTAAGCTTTCAGAACAATACAGTACCGAAGCCAAGGTAAGTATATTACCTCCCTTACCAAGCCCGAAATCATACCATTTATTGATTTCGGTATTCACCTTAAATGATGCGTCTGCTTCCTCTCTAAATGGTGATTTATACCAAAGGTTCATTCCCTGTCGTTTGACCGGATTATACCCCAAACTATGCAGATAATCTTCCAGTTTAATATTCTTTGCTTCTTCTATTGTCATTTTCTTATGAATTTGAATGTGAATGAAATGTGTTGATTTGTTGAGTGACGAACTTATCTTACTGAAAAACAACAGAATGACACTTCAACATCAACTCAACAAAGACCGATGAAAAAAGAAATAACTATTTCTCTTTTCAACAGTGCTTTTAAAAAGTTGAATGTTTGTTGAGAATATTATTCTCTTATACTCAGCAAGTTAGTATTATCTTTCAACAATTCAACAAAAGAATTAGAATTCATCCAGTTGTTTTCTGGTAATGGTGTAATAGCGTCCTACCCGTCTGATTGGTTCAAATCTCCTTTCTTTGTTACAGGCAAACAGATAAGTGGTATAAGTCAATCCGTTCGGAGCTGGAGCCAGTTTCCAGTCCTCGGTCACAATTTTCCTTAACCAATGCTTGTCAATTCTGACTTGGGAAAGATTCAGCAGGATAAGCAAGTCATTAAGACAAAAAGAAAAACTGTCTATTTCCATACACTCCATGATTTCCTTTATCAGCTCTGCAGCTTCCACCTCGTATTTACTTTTGTTGCAGCGTATAATTTTCAATAAGGCTGCTGTTTCCGTCTGTTTCGGTGAAAACCACATACGACTCACATTTTGAGTGGTCAATGTCCGATGCTGCAAAAAGTAAAGGAATGCCGGAATCTCCTCAATCAGTTTCTGTAAGAAGTGTGTATCGTCATTTTCCAGATGATGAATCTTCCTTACCCAATACCGTGTTTCTCCCGGATCGATAATTACAGGAAGTCTTTCGTTATTTGAACAAAGCACAAACTTGGCAAAGAAGGCAATCTCGTCACGGTCTTTGCCTTTTGCTTCCACTTTATAGGATAAAGTTGTACTCAGATTTTTCAACCGTTCCGAATCCTCCCTGCGGTTCAGCAATACCTCATCCACTACAATGATGAGTTTCCCTGCCCAATCCGAATTGAACTGACTGCGGAAATCTTCATTCGTATTAAAGGTTACATTATTGCGGAACATAGCTTTCAGGAAGTTTAGGAACGTACTCTTTCCCGTATTTCGTTCTTCCGATACTAACAACAGAATCGGCAATTTCTGAACAGGCTGCAAATAAAGGAGTTGCAAATAATCCATTCCCAATTCGTATTGCTCACCGAAAATATGGTGCAGTAAAGCTTGAATATGAGAGAAATCTCCTTCTTTTGGCTGGTGTCCTATCGGTTCATACAGATTCAGAAAATTATCAATCACTTGACGGTAGTTCACATGATCAGGTACAGTACAAAAGCCGTCATACTTTGGGACATTTGCCAGATAATCTTTACCATAATCCTGACGAAGTGTTTCATTGTTCCAGACA
This sequence comes from Bacteroides ndongoniae, assembly GCF_900108345.1. Lineage (GTDB taxonomy): Bacteria > Bacteroidota > Bacteroidia > Bacteroidales > Bacteroidaceae > Bacteroides > Bacteroides ndongoniae. The sequence continues at coordinate 1,908,992 of NZ_FNVV01000014.1, forward strand.
ATACGCTTCTTTACGTAACCACCGTTCAAACGAGGTTGGTTCACTATTTTGTAGAGTGTCGTACCAACCCGAACAAACGGGCTCTCATTTCTCAATGTTTCATCCGTACTCATACCTTAGCGTTTACGTTTAAAACATTTCTGAATATTGGTCGCTGAATCACAACCTTCACTGCTGTTAGAAACCAATTGCTTGTGTGCCCATTCAATAAGAGCCTTCCGAGAAAAAACAAGTTTGTTTCCATACTTCATAAAGGGTATCTGTTCCTGCGAAGTCATTTTGTATAATTTCGCTTTTGAAGTCGGAAAGCCGTTATCCTCCAGCACTTTCAAGGCATTGGGCATACTTAACGTATCAGGTAAATCGGAACTGGATATTGCTTGTTGATTTCCTGAAAAGAATTTTGAAACCGCATTGAATACAGCTTCTTGAATCTGCTCCTCTGTTGCGACAATGATATTTGCCATAATCAAACATTTTAGGGGTTAAACAATAAGCTGTCGTCACAGCTATCTCAACGTTGATATGGCAAAGGAAATATAAAAATAAGAGCTTATAAAACAGGATAATATCTATATCAGCTATGCCAACAGCGGACATTTGATGTCATTTGAAGACATTTGCCAGACAGCATTTCAAGGCTTGGCAACAAATGGCTCGAATTGGCACTAATTGGCACAGTTAATATAGATGATAAAAGAAAATGTGATTTTATTGTTTTTGTTTGCGAAGCTGGTCAATTACCTCGTCTATATCGAAGAATTCCAGATTGGTGAATGATTTCTTGCTGGGCTTTATCAGACCGTCCTTTATCCATTTATTGACGGATGCTTGGGTTGTCTTCATCCATTTGGCTAAATGAACATTTGTAATCAGGTAACATCCGTTTAATTGCGTAACAGTATGTTTATTTGCTGAAAAGCCACGCTGTAAACGGTCTATCAACATATCAATATCTTTTTTAATGATTTTAGGTGCTGGTCTGTTTTCTTTGATGGTCAGTTCAATAGAATTCATGTCGAAGTTTGCCAACTGTGGTAGTTTGGATAACTCTTCGATGATATGACCAGCACATCGCAAATCTTGAATATGGAATGTTAATTGCTTCCGTCTTGGCATAGTAATAATGATTTTCCTTTTTCTGTGGTATAATATTTCTGCAAACGGCTGTTAGGCTTATCAGGAACAGTCATTGCCAACAATCCTTCAGCAATCAAAGGATTTATATATTTCCTCTTAAACTTTGTTCTATCACTAAAATTGAATAAAGCAATAATCTGAGTTAAAGAATTTTCAAGCAAGCATGCTTCCAATATAGTTTTTATCTCCTTTTGACTTAATGCTAACTTAGTGCCGACTTGCTGCCAACTTAGTGCCGACTTAGTGCCGACTTGTCGGTGACTTGTCGGTATATTTTCTGCAAACTCAAATTCTTTAGGGTCGCGATAAGTAATGGAAAAGACAAACTCCTCTCCACTATGAATCTCTATTTCAGAGTTTTCAAAGTATAACGGAGCATATTTCCGAATATTTTTCTGTCCAGATCCAAGCTCCTCAGCCCATTTCATTTCACGGAATACCTTTGTTATTAGCGGATTCTTTGTACGGGTACGCCAGTCATTTATATCTATATCCCCTGTTTGGAAAGGTTTTGTCCAATTCTCCGTTATGACCCGGTCACGGAATATGAGAAACTTATTGGTATATGAACTGATATATTCACGGTGCAGAAGGGTATTTGAAATTACTTCTCTGAATATCATTACCCGTAAATCCAAACGGTCTATACCATTATCTGCCAAACGGAACTTATCAGGCATGTTGCGTTGCACAAAATTCAGCAAACGGATATATGACTGAATCAAATTTACGCATATCATATCCCGGTCATTGTAACGGATATCAGGGTCAGTCGGAAGCGGATGCAAGAAACGCTCGTAAGATATGCTACGGTAAATGGCATCCGTACGATGCCACGGACAACAATTTAGAATAGTCTGTTCCTTACCAAATAAAAGAATGGCAGCCAACTTATATCCTTCTCTGTTTGTTCCCCGTTGTTTACCCCAAAACAGACTTTTCAGGAATTCTTCATTTGTCATGCTCAGCCACGGATGATTGGAGTTATGAATGGAAATGTGGCTGCGCATAATCTTGAACGATTCTTCATCCATATCTTCCAATGTTACATCGGGAAATACTTCATTCTCGGAAGATTCCTTTTCTTTTCGCATGAACATGTTCTTAACCAGATAAGTATGCTTTGACACATCATTGTCTGCATCACCCCAACGGTCAAAAAAACGGTTCTTATATCTATGTACCTGTTCACTCTCCGGCACATTCAGATACAAGATAATCTTACCGTCTATCTCTGTTTGCTCTGGCGTGATTGGCATTGGAGGAAGAAACTGTTCAGGATTATTCAGCGTATTGATAATACTTTTGGTCATATCTGTTACGCATTTAGGGTTAATTCCCAATATTGTACCATCATCATCCACCCCTAAAAAGATATATCCTCCCTCTGCATTCAGAAAAGAACATACCGTTTCATACACGGAAGCCGAAACCTTATCCGTGCATTTCTTAAATTCTACTTGCTTATTCTCACCATGCGAAAGCAAGTCCTTTATTTTATCTGTTGATAACATACAGTTTCTTTTATAATACTTTTACCGCTTCGTCTATTACACTACTGGCAAAACTATCCAAATAAGTATTGGTCGTTGCCAAATCACTGTGACCTAATATCTGTGAGATAACTTCACGTGGTACTTGATTGTCCTGTAAAGTCATAGCCATTGTATGACGACTCACATAGCTGGTCAGCTTCATGTCCGTAATCCCCAAAGTCTGCGCTAAGTTAGCCAAATTCTTGTTATTACGTCCAAAACGGCTACGAATATGATTATATAGTCGTTCCCCCTTGTACCCGGCAATGGAAACAATCGGCAACAAATAATCTTCCACTAATATAGTATGAGCAGCAAACCAATCCATCAATTCCTGAATTTCAGGAGTTATCTTAATCTGGATAGGTTTGACTTTCTTGGCTTCTTTTGTTTTATTCCGCTTATAGACAATATAATTTCCACCATTATAACGGACAATATTCTTCTTAGTCAGCAATGCTGCATCTATAAACGATATGCCATAGCAATAATAGGAAAAAAGGAACAGACGTCTGGCCAGTTCCTGGGCAGGACTTTCAACTACCGTGTGTTTCAATTTATCCATATCCTCATGTGGCAAATACCGCTTTGCTGTTTCTTCTTCCAAAGCAGCCACATTGAAACCTCCTTTTCCAAAAGGATAAGTGCTTTCCGACGCTTCTTTATCTTGAATAGCCTTGTTTAAGATTGCACGCAGAGCTTTGAAATAAAATTTCCGGGTATTTCCCTTACATTCCCGTTTCTGAAGAAACACATCGAAAGCCTTTACATATTTAATGTCAATCTCAGAAAATACTTTCTTATCAAACTTATTATCAAACAATTCAAGCATATGCAGGGTGCGACTATAACAAACAGAATTACCCACATGTCCCGTTTCTTTCAATGTAGTTATCACTGTATTGAAATAATCTTTCACATTTCCTTTCGAAATTTTCCCCACAAAAGCATCTTCAAATTGATTCAAGGTCCAGTCAATACCATCAACCTCAAAATCACGAAAGACCGCATTTACACGAGTTTCTATTTCAGACAGCTTCGCATTATACTCCTTGTATTTAGGCACAAGTTTCTTGTCTGTAACAAAACGATCGTTGGCAGTATTCCACTGCTCAGGAGTTGCAAGCAAACCTGTTTTAATGTACTTTCGCTTTCTGTCTTTAGTAATGCGTAAAGTTACAGCCGTTTTTCCATCCTTGCCTGCATTATACTCTAACAACATGAATTTATAATGTGCCATACTCCAATACTTTTAGCGTTTCATTGATTTTGCTTTTGTTTGAATGACACAAATATGACACATTTTTCCGAAACTACCAACAAAAAGAAGAAAATCAATAGAAAATAAGCATTTGATGCTCAGTAGTATAAGTTCTGAAAATCAAAGAGATAGAAAAATATGAAGATTTAAAATCGGCTCCTGGGGGGCGTGTGGTCGCTGGTTCGAATCCAGTCACCCCGACTGGTAAAAAAGCATTGATAATCTGATGATTGTCGATGCTTTTTTGTTTTTAGGCATATTGCTGTAAGCGGCGGTTTAATCGAGGAAAGGGAGATCTGATAAAAAGGTGTTCTTTCTTTATATCTAATAATTAACTATTTATATTTGTAAGTACGCAAATAAGTACATATCTTTGCGTACTTACAAAGGAGAATTTATGAGGACAGCCAATTTCACAGATTTAAGAGCCAACCTGAAAAGCTACATTGATGCAGTCATTGATGATTATGATACCGTAGTTATCAATCGCGGGAATGGTAAAGGGGTAGTGATGATTTCTTTGGATGAATATAATTCGCTAAAAGAAACAGAATACCTTATGTCGTCGCCCGATACAATGGAAGCAATACATAAAGGTGAAGAGGATATTAAAAACGGTAATTCTATATCCCAGAATGAAGGTGAAAGCATAGAAGATTTCTTAAAACGGGCAGCATGTACAGAATAACATTGTCAGAACAGGCACGGAAAGAATATCTATACTTCACGCAAAGTGGCAACAAGGTTATCTTGAATAAAATTCAAACCCTATTGGAAGATATAGCCGAACACCCTTATACCGGGATAGGAAAACCAGAACCACTTAAATATGAACTGGCTGGAAAATGGTCAAGAAGAATCAATGCCGAGCATAGAATTGTTTACTCCGTGCATGATGATATAATAGAGGTTTATATATTCTCCATGAGATATCATTACACAAAGAAATAGAAACAAGACATATTCCAATTAAAGAAAGAGGGTGTCAAAATGTATGTTCATGTACATTTTGACACCCTCAAGATTTTATACTGAGCCCAAATACTTTCTTAATAGATTTCCGTTTATTCTCTAACTATGAGAAGAGCATTCTCATAACTGTGAGAAGAGTTTTCTCATACCTATGAGAATGGCTTTCTCACAACTATGAGAAACAGAGAAGACAAAAGGGAAAATATTGCTAACATAGCTGCCAAGGAAAAATCACTCTTTAACTTCTCAATAGCCGAAGCGCGACGTATCCACATCCTTGTGTTCCTTCGCCTTGTAGCCACCGAATTTATAAGTAAACGAAAGGGATAGGAAGCGACTGTCCGCGTGCTGGTTTATCTCGAACCGTTGCCCTCTGTCATTCACACGGGCATTAGGTGTCGCACTGTTGAACAGGTCGTTACCCGTCAGGCGGAGTTCGGCTTTCTGGTCGGCAGAGGTCCATTTCAGTCCGGCATCGACTTTCCAAACAGAAGACAAATCGTAATTCCCCTGAACGGAAGGACTGACATACAATCCGTTCAACTCCAGACTGATGGCCGGCTTTGAGGATAGCCGGAAGGTATTGTTCAGCATCACGATTCCTCGCCAAATGCGGTTATCGAAACCGATGGCATGATAATCCTTGCAGGCATCCCTGAGGTAGGAGCCGTTCAGCGTAAGACGGGAGTTCCAAACGTTGCCGACCGTGAACGGAACAATCACCGAAAGACCGAAGCTCTGCTCGTAATCGTAATTCACCGTCTGATAAATCATCGTCAGTTCGTCGGGGCTTTGGTAGGCCAACTGGGCAAACAAGTCTTTTACATGGGTATAATACAGGCTGAAGATGTATTTGCTTTTCAGGATGTAGGTCAGGTCGGCAGTATAGTCCGTCGAAGGGCGCAGGCCGGGATTTCCTACAACCTTAGCATAACCGTTGAGGTAACTCGTGGCGTCCTGCATACTCCAATAGTCGGGATAGGCCTTATCTGAAGAGAAAGAAAGCTGGAAGATGTGGGAACTTGACGGGATATAGTTCAGCTGCATGGAGGGATAAACAGCCCACTGCTTGTAATCGGCCAAGCGGTAATATTCCCCGGCAGCGGACAGAGAGAGCGACAGACGCTCGCCAAAGGCTTTCTCCAGCCCGGCATAGAAGTTGTAGGTCCGTTCGTCCAGCTTCGTCTCAGAATTCAGTGGTGACATGTCCCCTCCTTCCTGGGCGTGATAGAACTGGGAGCTTTCGTCGTTGGCAAAAGAAAAGTTGATGCCGTAGTTCAGACTCCAATCCTGGGGCAGGACGTGCGTCTGGCCTGCATAGACATTCCATCGGTTGATGCGCTGACGGCTGTCGGCCGAAAAGTTCTGTTCGTCCTCACTTGTCCGATTGCTGAACTCCTGCACACTTGGATAGGAATAACAGGTGTAATCCACGCCAATGTTCATTCCCCAACGTGCTGTATAGTAGAGGGTAAAGTTGTGCATCTGCTCGTCTCCTTTCCGGACGTTGGACGATTCCGACAAGATGCCCTCCGAGTTTTCAACCGTCCGCAGACTGGGAGTAATGGCTGCCGTATAAGCCATATTCAAATGATCGTTCTCGGTTATCCGGTACTCCAAGGAAGTGCGGACGTTGTGGGTCAGCTTTCTTCTCAACCCGGTGTTGTATTGCTCCACATCGTGTACCACGTTGTCCAGCGTATGGTGGGAGATAAAATCGTACCCCGTCCGCCGTTTGGTATAGTCAGCAGCATAAAGTACATCCGCCGTCACCTTTCGCCCTCCGAAGGAAAAGTTCATGCGCCCGTTGCCCTGCGTATAGCGAGCTTGTGTAAAGTCGGCTCCGACTTCCCCGCGCAGGAAAGTGTCTTCGGACTTCCGGTCCTTCAGCACCAGATTGATAACCGCCCCTCGCACCCGGTATTTGGCTGGCGCGCTGTACATCACCTCTGCCTTCTCCACATTGCTGACAGGCGTACTTTTCAGCAGACTTACCAGTTGCTCGCTTGACATGGACGAGGGGTGCCCGTTCAGTATCACCGTCACGCTTCCTGCTCCAATCAGGCTCAGGCTTCCGCCCTGCTCCAATACGCCCGGCAGGCGAGTCAAGGCTTCGTAGGCATTGTTTGCCGTCGTCTTTTCGGCCAAGGCTTCCACATCGTAGGTCAAGGCACCGTTCTCCGCTTTCACCAAAGGGCGTTGGGCACTGACCACCACTTCATTCAAGGCATAGGCATCCTGTTCGTCCATGGTTACCGTGCCGACATTGCCCGACGAGTCATAATCCTTCACCACACTCTTATAAAGCAGGTGTTGGAAAATCAAGCGGTATTGCTTCATTTCCCGATGAAAGACGAAACGGCCCAACGAATCGGTAGTTACGCCATCAACAAATACAGAGTCCGGTGTCTGCATCACTACCGTTGCACCCTCAATCGGACATTGGTCCTTATCCGCCACACTTCCTCTTATCTCTTGCGCAGCCAAGCGAGTAGCTGCCACGATCAAACTTACCGTCAGAATAACAATCTGTTTCATAAAGCATTCATTTATTTTGTTTTCATGCCGCAAAGTAACGGCCTTTACGGCAGAAAGCTGGTTATGGCTTCGTTATGCTTTCCTTATATTATTGTTAGGAAACACCCGATTGTTAAGAGATTGTTATATCTTTGCCGACAAATCAAGACACTTATGCCCGGCAAATACATCAAAATACTCACCTTTCTGAGCCTGATTATCATCGTAGCCATCCAAGGCTCGTGGCTGGTCCACACTTACCGGATGATAGAAGCAGAACTGTTGCAGGTCAGCAACCGTCTGTTCCCGCAGGCTGTTGTAGACGAGGCCAAAACACGTCTTGACCGGCTAAGCGATACCCAAGATGAAGATATCACCCTCAGTTTTTCTACGAATTTCGACTATGAAAGAGAAATCGACCAGACGCTGTTCGAATATCTGGCGGTACTCACCAACCATTATGCCGACTCCATTTACCACTCATCCATCTCCTTGCCGCTGGCCGACTCCATCTTTACAGCCCGTCTGGCGCAAGAAGGGTATCAGGCCCAAGTGAAATGCCAGCTGGTCGACTCTCTTGGTGCGCCTCTTCAGGAAAAGATTGCTTCTGCCTGGAAACATCCGTTCAAGGTGCTTCAGACTAATCCTGTCTATTTGAACAGGGAACATACACAAGCCGTCCGGGCCACCATCCTGAACCCTTATTGGATTGCCTTCCGGCAGATGGGCGTCCTGCTCGTAGCTACCGCCCTGCTGCTGGTATTCGTGGCCGGATGCATCGTCTATCAGATACGCATCATCATTCGCCAAGACCGGATAGCCCGCCTGCGGCAGGACTTCACCTACGCCATGATTCACGACATGAAGACGCCCATCACCACCATCTCCATGACCGGACATACGTTGGAAAGCGGTCTGTTGGACCGGAATCCCGAACTGAAGAAACAGTATTTCTCCATCCTGCACGAAGAGAGTGCCCACCTGCTCGATCTGTCCGAGAAAATTCTGACCATCGCCAAGCTGGAGCAGTCGCGCCTGAAGTTGGCACAAGAGCCGGTCAACCTGTCTGCCCTGTTCGACGAGCTGACACAGAAATACCGGATCCAGACCGACAAGGAAGTACCCCTTGAAACCCATTGCCCGGACTCCCTCATGGTAACAGCCGATGCCGAATACCTGAAGGAAGCCCTTAGCAACCTGATAGACAATTCGCTGAAGTATTCCGACGAATGTGTCACCATCCGCCTCTCTGCCGAAGAGCAAAACCGCCACGTCCTCATCCGGGTGTGGGATAACGGCTGGGGCATTCCGCTGAAACAGCAGAAGCACATCTTTGAAAAGTTCGACCGCGGCGGACTGGAATACAAGAAAGAGAAGAAAGTGTCCGGCTTCGGCCTGGGGCTGAACTTTGTCTACAAAGTCATCACGGCCATGGGCGGAAGCGTTTCGGTAAACAGTATAGAAGGCAAGTTCAGTGAATTCACACTGACGCTGCCTGTTCAAGACAAGAAATTATGATACGAGTATTGCTGGTAGAAGACGACAAGAATCTGTGCTTCATCCTGAAGAGCAGCCTGGAGCAGATGATAGGCGGTTACGAAGTAGCCACCGCCCCCAACGGCCGGGAGGGGCTGGAACTGCTGGAGCAGAAGGAGTTCGACGTGATTGTGTCCGACGTAGAGATGCCGGTCATGGACGGCATGACCATGGTGCAGCACATCCGTCAGCGCTATCCCCGGCTGGCCGTCATCTTCATCACGGGACTGACGACTGCACGCGACGTCATCAACGGCTATCAGTCGGGCGCCGACTTCTACATCAAGAAGCCTTTCCTGCCCGAAGAGCTGAATGCCCATATCCGGGCTGTGCTGAAGATAAAACAGAGTGCCCCTGCCCCACAGACCGTGGACGTTCCCGCAGAAGAAGGATATGCCATCGGCAGTTATCGTTTCCTGCCCTCGCAACACCTGCTCTGCCACGGCACGAAGCGCCAGGCGTTGACACCCAAAGAAGCAAAAATACTCGAAATGCTCTGCCGCCGAAAAGGACAAGTAGTCCAGCGCGACGACATCCTGACCACCGTATGGGAAACAGCCGACTTCTACTCTTCGCGCAGCCTGGACGTCTTCATCACCAAGCTCCGCAAGTATCTTTCCCAAGACTCCACCGTCACACTCAAATCGCTGAAAGGTGTTGGTGTCTGCCTAGAAGACTAAGCCTCGTCACCCTTCAACGAAGTACGGCATGAGGATCACGAAACACTGTGTCAGGAAAACATAAAGAACAGGAACTGTACACCTCTATTTAGGGCACGTGTAATAGCCTTTGCCCTGAGTCTTCGAGCCGTAGGCAATGGCATGCGTGGGGCAATAATGGTAACAAGCCAGGCAGTTGAGGCACCGACCGTTCCAGACGGGCATGTGTTTGCCCTCACGACGGGGATGCACAGCCGTCAGCATAATGTTATCCACGGGACAAATCTCCGCGCAACGGCCGCAACCGATACAGGCGTCTGCGTCGGCACGGAACGCCTTGTCCGACGTCATGAAGCGGGCGAACAGCGGATAAATTACGTTGTTTTTCAGTCCCGGCAACGTACCTCTCCAGGTAAAATCGCCCCGCACTCCCGCCTTGATTTGCTCCGCTACCTGTCGGACGGCGGCTGGAGCGGCAGCCAGCTTGCGGTCGCGCACTTCTGCCTTGTCTACATCGAAGCCGGGAAAGAGGACGTACGTATTGGGCATGAAGACTGTGAAGCCGGCATCAGCCCGTAGTCCTGCCCGACTCACCGTTTCACCCCACATGCGGTACAGGCGGCCTGCATCGTCGCCACAGGTTGCCAGCAGGCCGACGTAGTTTCGCCCGGGCACATAGCCCTGCACGTCCATCGACGCCAGCACGCCCGCCAGATACTTGGGAAGTCCCCACGAATGCACGGGGAAGACGAAGAACAGCGGTTCGCCCTCAGCCAACGTCACCGTCAGCCGTTCTGCTCCCGGCCTCATGTACAGGCCCATATCCATCACCGGCTGACCGCCCAACTCCCGGGCCAGCATAGCCGCCACATAACGGCTGTTTCCTGTTGCAGAAAAATAGAGTATCATAACGTTTCTATAACAACAACATGCCCCGTTCGTTCATCCGCGGGACTTCTGCCGACAAAAATAAGGATTAATTCTTGTAGAAACATATCCAACAAGTTTTAATCCATCTGAATACTTGAACATTTCATTTATTATCGATTACTTTGTAGCCTGAACAATCCTATTTACAACCATTTTTTAACAGAACCCACAATGAAAAGACTGAAAGGAAACCTGTTGATTTTACTTTTAAGTTTAGCCTGCTTCACAAGCCTGTCGGCACAAACCGATGCCGAACGGAAGTTTCTGGCCTCTACCGACTCGCTGAACACACAGTTTATCAACGCATATACCGGGAAGGACTATCCGGCTGCCGAAGCCCTCTGCCAAAAGGTTATTGACCTCTACGACGCACATGCGTCGCAACTGGCCGAAGGCTATGCTTACGTCAAATACTCCTATTACTATAACATGGCCAGCGTCCAGGCAATACGGGGGAAAAAGCAAGAAGCCGTCAGCAGCCTGCTCAAATCCCTGAACAGCAATAAGATGGAAGTCAGCTACAACAGGGTAGTCAATGATGAGGACCTGAAAGACATTCTGGACGCACCTGAACTACAGCCCGCCCTGCAGCGACTGAAAGAGACCACCGATTACCTCTATATCCTGCAAAATGCGCCGGAATACACCCGCACGCAGCCGGCCGACAGCCTGCCCCGGATTGTCTATGCGCAGGCCGACGAACCCGACTTGAAGCGCGTCCGTAACTATTTCCGGCTGGACAGCGTGGCCGTGGCGGGCGACGAACTGGCCACCATCAAAGGTATCCTGACCTATATCCACGACAAGATACGCCACGACGGCGGGAACGGCAATCCGACAGGTGGAAACAACTCCATCAACTTTGCCGAGGCCTGCAAGGACGGCAGCCGGGGCCTGAACTGCCGCGGACTGGCCACGGTGCTGAACGAGTGTTACCTGTCGATGGGTATCCCATCGCGCGTCATCACCTGCATGCCGAAGACGTACATCAGCGACTGCCATGTCATCAACGCCGTTTATTCGTCCACCCTCGGCAAGTGGCTTTGGATAGACCCCACGAACAACGCTTGGGTGACCGACGAACAGGGCAACCTGCTGAGCGTGCAGGAAGTGCGTGCACGCCTCAGAAGTGGGCAGCCCGTCCGGGTGAACGAAGAGGCCAACTGGAACAATGAAAAGAAGACTACGACAGAAGACTATCTGTACGAATACATGGCCAAGAACCTGTTCTATCTGGAAAGCTGGACACGCTACGGGTTCAATACGGAAAGCGACTATGAGAATCTCATCAACTACATCTTCCTGCAACCCACCGGCTGCGACAGCAGTCAACGGAATTCGAGGAACCTGTCCGTCAACGACGACCAGTACTTCTGGCAGGCTCCCCGATAAAAAGAAGGCTCAAGTGCCTATCGCTACAACGCCTTCAGAGCAGCCTCGTAGTCAGGTTCGTCAGAAATCACTTTGACCAGCTGCGTGTAGCGCACCTTGCCGTCCTCGCCTATCACCACGACTGCACGGGCCATCAGCCCTTCCAGCGGACCGTCGGCCAGGCGAAGGCCATAGCCTTCTACAAAATCATGGCTGCGGAACAACGAGAGCGGCACTACGTTTTCCAGCCCCTCGGTGGTGCAGAAGCGTGACTGTGCAAAGGGCAAGTCCATCGACAGACAGAGTACCACGGTGTTCTCCAGTTCCGAAGCGCGAGCGTTGAACTGACGGACGGACATGGCACACGTCGGCGTGTCGAGGCTGGGGAAGATATTCAGTATCACACGTTTCCCGCGATAAGACGACAGGCCGACTTCCTCCAGCGCAGCATTCACCGCCCGGAAGTCGGGTGCCTCCTGACCTACTTCCACCATCGGCCCACAGGTATGAGCCTCGAACCCACGACAAATCACAATTTCTCTTTTTTCTCCCTCCGGATTTCCATTTCTAACTCCGGCTGTAGTATCAACTGGCATTGAAGCCAATGTAAAAGCTGTTCCCATACTTACGATAAATTGAAAGATATTCATAAAATAGTTTTTTCCTTTATCAACAATCTCACCCGCCATTTGGTTGCATGCCACAAAGGAAATACCTACATTTGCAAAAATAAAAAGCAAGAAACCGGTTCGCCCGTACCCGAAAAAGGGACAACGGAACGTAGTCGAAATTCCCTCGCCCGAAAGGCCGATATACGACGCTTGCACGGCTCACGAGAGACACTTGCACGGCTCGCGAGCAACACTTGCACGGCTCACGAGCAACACTTGCACGGCTCAGAAGGCCTATAGGGAAGTACTAGGACAAGGTTGTTAACAGATTGTTTACCAACTAAATACGTCCTATCAAGCAAGAATCGGGAAACGGAACCGGAAAACAGGAAAAATGAACATTTAAAAAACATCAGAAAGAACTATGGGAGCAGGAAAATGGATTGGCGGCATCATCGGCTTTATGGCCGGAGGACCGCTGGGCGCACTGGCAGGATTTGCAGTAGGGTCGTTGTTCGACCTCGACCGCCCCGCCACACAAGGCAGTTATTACGGTGACGAATATCAGACGGCCAACGACACATACCGGGGACAGCGCAACAGCTTTCTCTTCTCCATGCTTGTCATGGCGTCGTACATCATCAAGGCCGACGGTCGCATCATGCACAGCGAAATGGAGTACGTACGCAACTTTCTGCGCACCAATTTCGGCGAAGCAGCCGTCAGCGAAGGACAGCAGATTCTGCTGAACCTCTTCGAACAGCGCAAGCGTATGGACAGTCAGGATCCGATGGCCTTCAAGAATACGATACACGACTGCGGACAGCAGATAGCCGCTAACCTGAGCTATGAAGAACGGTTGCAACTGCTCGCCTTCCTGGCCAATATTGCCAAAAGTGACGGCCACGTCTGCACGGCAGAGTTAGAGGCACTGAAGGAAGTAGCCATTTACATGGGACTGTCGGCGAAAGAAGTGGAGTCGATGCTCAACATGGGCGGCACTTCGCTGGAAGAAGCCTACAAAGTGCTCGAAATCGATCCATCGGCCTCCAACGACGAAGTACGTGCCGCGTATCGCCGCCTTGCCCTGAAGCACCACCCCGACCGCGTAGCTACGCTGGGCGAAGACATCAAGAAGGCAGCCGAAGAGAAATTCCAAAGTATCAACAATGCCAAGGAACTGATTTACAAAGCCCGAGGCATGAAATAAGCAACACCCTTAAAAACAATCGCCATGAACGGAAGAATCACGTCACCCCGCATCACCGAGTTGCAGCCCGGTGAAATATTCGTTTTCGGAAGCAACCTCGAAGGCCACCACGGCGGAGGTGCCGCACTGCTGGCCTGGAAAAAGTGGGGAGCCATCTGGGGTCAGGGCGCCGGCCTGCAAGGACAGACCTACGGCATCCCGACCATGCACGGAGGCCCCGACCGCATCAAGCCTTATGTGGACGAATTCATCAGCTTCGCCCGCCAACATCCCGAACTGACATTCCTCGTCACCGAAATAGGCTGCGGCATTGCCGGATTCCGTCCTGCCGAAATAGCTCCGCTGTTCCGTGATGCTGTCGATGTAGAAAACATACACTTGCCACAGAGGTTTTGGGAGGTGCTACAACCTGCCGCACAGTAATCCGCAAACGAACACTCATTTTATACGATAACCCTTTAGCAAATACAACCCTATGCAATACCTACTGACCCGCCCCGACAGCCTGAACGCCACCATACAGCTGCCTGCTTCGAAAAGCATCAGCAACCGTGCCCTTATCCTGCACGCCCTCTCGGGCGGCACGACACTGCCCGCCAATCTGAGCGACTGCGACGACACGCGCGTCATGGTTCGTGCCCTCGACGGACATCCCCAACACATCGACATCATGGCTGCCGGAACCGCCATGCGCTTCCTCACCGCTTACCTCAGTGTGACGCCCGGCACACGTGTCATCACCGGCACCGAGCGTATGCAGCAACGTCCCATCCGCATCTTGGTGGACGCCCTGCGCACACTGGGAGCACAAATCGATTACATCGGCAACGAAGGATTTCCGCCCCTGCGCATTACCGGCAGCCGCCTGCAAGGACACGAAATCGAACTGGCTGGAAACGTCAGCTCGCAATACATATCGGCCCTGTTGATGATAGGCCCCGTACTGCCCCGCGGACTGGAACTGCACCTGACGGGCGACATCATCTCGCGCCCCTACATCAACCTGACCCTGCAACTGATGCACAGCTTCGGAGCCAACGCCCAATGGACCGCCCCCGACCGCATCAAGGTAGAGCCGGGCAGTTACCAGGACGTCCCCTTCACGGTAGAAAGCGACTGGAGCGCCGCTTCCTACTGGTACGAAATGCTGGCCCTTTGGAGTAGTGATGCCGACGACTCCGTCGCCGCCCCCTGCATCGAACTGCCCGGCCTGCTGCCACACAGCCATCAGGGCGACAGTCGCGGAGCCGAAGTCTTTGCCCGACTGGGCATCCACACTGAATACACGGCACAAGGCGTACGCCTGACCCGTACATCCACCTGTGCCGACCGCCTCGACGAAGACATGACCGACATCCCCGACCTGGCACAAACCTTCGTCGTGACCTGCTGTCTGAAAGGTATCACCTTCCGCTTCACAGGTCTGCAAACCCTGAAAATCAAGGAAACCGACCGCATCTGCGCCCTCATCACCGAGTTGCGCAAACTGGGTTACGTGGTACGCTCCGAGCAAGACAGCATCCTGACATGGGACGGCGAACGCTGCCCCGCCTCCGACGCTCCCGCCATCGACACCTACGAAGACCATCGCATGGCCATGGCCTTTGCCCCGGCCTGCCTGGTGCGTCCCGACATCCGCATCAACAATCCGCAGGTAGTGTCCAAGTCGTACCCCAACTACTGGAAAGACCTGCAAGTGGCAGGTTTCCGCATCACCGAAGGCACGGAAAGCTGAAAAGGCCGGTGTGTTTCCGCTTTTTTAAGGCCGTCATGCCTCTTCATACCCAAATTCTATGTATCTTTGCGGCACTCTATATATGAATAAGGTATGTGGATACTGATTGTTAGTCTGATAGTCCTGGCCGTGGTAGCAGCCGTAGCCGGAATGATACGCAACCGCCGCCTGCGCCGTCAGTTAGAAAGCGGAGAACTCGAAGCCATGCCCGAAGTGGTCGAGGTGGACAGTGAATGCTGCGGACAGCACGAAGTCTGCGAGAAAGAAAGCCTGCTGGCAGCCGTCAGCCGGAAAATAGAATACTACGACGACGAAGAACTGGACAAGTACGCCGGCGTGGCACCCGACTCCTATACGCCTCAGCAGGAAGATGAATTCCGCGACATCTTCTACACCATGCAGGACGAAGACGTGGCCGGCTGGGTACGCAGCCTGCAACTGCGCGGCATCGCCCTGCCGGACAACCTGAAGGACGAAGTATTCCTCGTTGTCGGCGAACTGAGAGCCAACCCGCACAAGAAGTAAAGAGTTAAAAGGAGGCAAATGGAACAAGAAGGAACCGAAAGCCAATACAGACCTTCACCATCAACCATTTACCATTCATCATTTACCATTAAAAATCATGGATCTGTTGCAATACACCTTCTTCCAACATGCCCTCATCGGCAGCCTGCTGGCAAGCATTGTCTGCGGCATGGTGGGCACGTACATCGTCACCCGTCGGCTGGTTTTCATCAGCGGTGGTCTGACCCACGCCTCGTTCGGAGGCATCGGACTGGGGCTGTACACCGGCTTCCCGCCTATCCTTTCCGCCGCCTTGTTTGCAGTGCTGTCGGCCTTCGGTGTCGAATGGCTCAGCAAGCGGAAAGACATGCGCGAAGACTCGGCCATTGCCGTCTTCTGGACACTGGGCATGGCGCTGGGCATCATATTCACCTTCCTTTCGCCCGGTTTTGCCCCCGACCTCTCGGCCTACCTGTTTGGCAACATCCTCACCATCACGCTGGCCGACATAGCCCTGCTGGCAGCACTGGCCGCCGTGCTCACGCTGTTTTTTGTGCTCTACCTGCGGCCCATTGTTTACGTAGCCTTCGACCGCGAGTTCGCCCGCTCACAAGGCATCCCCGTGCAACTGTTCGAATACGCAATGATGATGTTCATCGCCCTGTCCATCGTAGCCTGCCTGCGCATGGTGGGCATTGTGCTTGTCATCTCGCTGCTCACCATTCCGCAGATGACGGCCAATCTGTTTTCGTACCGCTTTCACCAGATAATCTGGCTGTCCATCGGTATAGGTTACCTCAGCTGCTTGGGCGGACTGCTGATTTCGTTCTACCTCAACGTGCCGTCGGGAGCCTCCATCATCTTCTTTTCCATTATTATCTATGCACTTTGCAAGGCAGGAAAGAGTTTTTGGCTATATTTGCGGAAGAAAGCTACACCCGCCGCATCGCAAGGCAAAAAGCAGTAAGTCTGTTGCCGGAAGCAAAAGCGAGAGGGCGGGAAACATACATCGTTCAATTAAAACATATCAGATATGGAAATAACAATTCAGTCATTAGATCAGATTCATGACGCCGCCCGTCAGTTCATCAGTGCCATGGGCGACAACACCGTCTTTGCCCTCTACGGGAAAATGGGAGCAGGAAAAACCACTTTCATCAAAGCCATTTGCGAAGAGCTGGGAGTATCGGACGTCATCACATCGCCCACCTTTGCCATTGTCAACGAATACCGTTCAGACATTGCCGGTGAACTGATCTACCATTTCGACTTCTATCGCATCAAGAAGCTCGAAGAGGTATACGACATGGGATACGAAGACTATTTCTACAGCGGTGCGCTCTGCTTCATCGAATGGCCCGAACTCATCGAAGAGTTGCTGCCCGGCAACACCATCAAAGTCACCATCGAAGAGGTAGAAAACGGTGCCCGTAAAGTGACCATGGAAGAACTCGGATAAAACCGCGCACCATGAGTCAATACATCATACAAGGCATTTTTGCGGCCGCCGGAGTTACAGCTCTGCTGGCTGCTCTTTTCAATTGGGACTGGTTCTTCACGGCGCGCAACACGCAGTTCATCGTCAACAACGTCGGACGCCGACAGGCACGCTGGTTCTACGGAGTATTGGGCCTCATCCTGATAGGTACTGCCGTATTCTTCTACCTGAACACGCCTGCGGTCTGACCAACCGGTTGAGGATGTTCCTCTTTATCGGTGCGGTTCCCGTCCCTGAAATCCCCCGTTTTTTCCCCAGTTAGAGAAAAAAAATTCCCCAGTTAGAAAAAAAATTTTTCCCAGTTAGGAAAAAAAACTTTCCTAACTGGGAAAAAATATGCCCTTTTCGCCGCATCGTCCCGACAGGGCTACATCGAGGATATATAAAATAAAAAAAGTCTGGTGTGCTTTCGCACGTCAGACTTTCAATTCTCTCTTAAGGTTGCGCTAAAATTATTCAGCTACAACTGCTGCGCTATCTTGAGCAGTAGTGTCAGCGGCTGCTGCGGCTGCTTCAACAGCTGCGATTGAATCAGCGATACGGATAGAATCAGCTGCTGCTTGTTCAGCGTTAGCTGCTTTGTTACCACAAGATGCGAAAGATACTGCTACGATAGCTGCTGCCATCAAAACTAATTTTTTCATTTCCTTTACTTTTTAAAACGTAATACAATCATTTGCTTTATTAAAACGCTGCAAAGGTATGCACTTTTTAAATATGTTGTTCTCCAAACACCCATTTTTTTTAGAGTTTTTTTTGAAGTTTTTCTGTAACTTTTCGCAAATGACTGTATATGAGGATATTCTTTATATGTTAAAAAACATATTACTCTACAGCAATGCTATTATAGAGGTATCTTTTAATACTTCGCTTGGGTGTTTTCTCGAATTCGGTCGGGTAAAGCTGGATTTGGCTGACCTTCTCGTAAGCGGCTACGCTTTCGTTCAGACTCTTCAGATTTTCGTCCATAATGGCTTTCAGGTTATCCGGTTGGTTCAGTCCCAACGAGTCGAGTGCTTCGTAGTCGGCATAAACCAGTGCAACCAGTTTCTTGTTGCGCTCTATTACAAGACTCTCCAACACGAAAGGCAGGTTGTTAAGGCGTGCTTCTATCTCTTCGGGGAAGATATTCTGCCCGTTCGAACCCAGAATCATCGTCTTGCTGCGGCCGCGAATGTAAAGGTTGCCCTTTTCGTCGAGCAAACCAAGGTCGCCGGTACGCAACCAGCCGTCTTCGGTAAATGCCTCGCGGGTAGCTTCGGGGTTCTTGTAATAGCCCACCATTACGTTTTCGCCACGCACCTGGATTTCTCCGTATTTAGCCTCCGGATCTTCCTTCCAGATACGGGCTTCCATAATATCGAGTACCCGGCCCGATGAGGTCGGAACAAATTCTTCGCACGGGGCATAACTGATGAGCGGCGCACACTCGGTCATACCGTAGCCGATGGTGAAAGGAAACTTAATGCGATGGAAAAATTCTTCCACCTCGGGATTCATGGCAGCACCACCGATGATGACTTCCTTGAAACGTCCTCCCAGCGCATCGACCAGCTTCTTACGGATCTGGCCATAAATCTGACTATCCAGCAAGGGAATGTTAAGTGCCCAACGCATACTGCGGCGATTGATGATGGGCTGAATGACATTCTTATAAATCTTCTCGATGACCAACGGCACGGTAATGATCAGATTGGGCTTCACTTCTTCGAATGCTTTCATCAGGATCTTCGGTGAAGGAATCTTACCCAGCAGTGTGATGTGGGTTCCGACAGCCGTAGCCGTCAGGAAGTCGAATGCACAGCCGTAAGCATGTGCCAAGGGCAAGAACGACAATACCCTGTCGCCTTTCTTCAACAGCTGTGAACGGATACCGAAAGTCACGTTGCCTGCCAGATTGTTACCCGTCAGCATCACTCCTTTGCTAAAGCCGGTTGTACCCGAAGTATAGTTGAGCAACATCACCTTGTCATTACTCAATTCTGTGTAAATGACATCTTCTTTATGAAAACCATTAGGATAGTGTTTGTCCATCTCTTCGTTCTGATGTTTAAGGAAGAGCTGGATGGTTTCGCCATCGCGCTGGTACAGGCACCGGAAGTCGGTAAGTGAAAAAACACCCCGAAGCCCTGCCAGACGTTCTTCCTCCAGATGTTCCCAAATAAGGTCGCTTGTGAAAAGGAAGACCGACTCGGAGTGATTGACAATGTGATGTACATCGTTCGGACTGAAGTCTTGCAGAATGGGCACCACAATTCCTCCGTAGGTAATGACGGCCATATAGGCAATGCACCAACGCGAATTGTTCTTTCCGATGATGGCTATTTTATCGCCACGCCTCAGCTGGCAATACTTGAACAACAGATGCAGACGAGCTATCTCGCGAGCCACGTCGCCATACGAATAAGTTGTGTCTTCACCATAATCGGTGTAGCACGGAAGATCCCAGTTCTCGCGGAAGCTGCGTTCGTACAGCTTGATGAAATTTTCTTGTATCATTGCACAGATAATTGATGAGTGTGCAAAAATAGGGATTTTAGATGAATAATATGTATATTTGCGACCTGAAAGTGATTTTTTATAAGTTTATGATAGATACAACTATATTTCAGGATAAGACAGCAGTTTACTATACACTGGGCTGTAAACTGAACTTTTCCGAAACATCGACCATCGGCCGCATCTTGCGCGAAGCGGGCATACGCACCGCACGCAAGGGGGAAAAGGCCGACATCTGTGTAGTGAATACCTGTTCGGTGACGGAAGTGGCCGACAAAAAATGCCGGCAGGCCATCCACCGGCTCATCAAGCAGCACCCGGGTGCCTTTGTGGTGGTGACCGGATGCTACGCGCAGCTGAAACCCGACACCGTGGCCGACATCGAAGGTGTGGACGTAGTGCTGGGTGCCGAACAGAAGAAAGACGTGCTGAACTATCTGGGTGACCTGCAAAAACATGCACACGGCGAAGCCCATACCTCGGCACTGAAAGACATCCGCACGTTTGCCCCTTCCTGCTCGCGGGGCGACCGCACACGCTTCTTCCTCAAGGTACAGGACGGATGCGACTATTACTGTTCGTACTGCACCATCCCCTTTGCACGCGGACGCAGCCGCAATGGCAGCATCGCATCGCTGGTGGAGCAGGCACGCCAGGCCGCTGCCGAGGGCGGACGTGAAATAGTGCTGACCGGTGTCAACATTGGCGACTTCGGGAAGTCGACCGGTGAAACTTTCTTCGACTTGGTGAAAGCGCTGGACGAAGTAGAGGGCATCGAACGCTACCGCATCTCCTCCATCGAACCCAACCTGCTGACCGATGAGATCATCGACTTTGTATCGCGTTCGAAACGCTTCATGCCTCACTTCCACATTCCCTTGCAATCGGGTTGCGACGAAGTGCTGAAGCTGATGCGCCGACGCTACGACACCGCCTTGTTTGCCGCCAAAGTACGGAAAATAAAGGAAGTGATGCCCGATGCTTTCATCGGTGTGGACGTAATAGTAGGTACGCGTGGCGAAACCGAAGAGTACTTCGAACGCGCGTACGAGTTTATCCGTAGTCTGGACGTCACCCAGCTGCATGTATTCAGCTACTCCGAGCGCCCCGGCACACAGGCCTTGAAGATAGACTACATCGTCCCGCCCGAGGAGAAACACCGCCGCAGCCAACGACTTCTGGAGCTGTCGGACGAAAAGACGCATGCCTTCTACGCACGCCACATCGGACAAACCCTGCCCGTATTGCTGGAACGTTCCAAGGCCGGTGCCCCCATGCATGGCTTCACGGCCAACTACATACGTGTGGAAGTGCCCCACGACGATCGCCTCGACAATCAGGTGATTCCCATCACGCTGGGCAACTTCAACGAAGACGGTACCGCCTTGCTGGGACAAATCAAACTTTAAACCAACCGCCAGCTTTCGAACCTGAATTTTAAGAACAACTGAAACATCCAACCGTGAAATCGAAGCTTATATATCTGCTGACCTATGCTGGAATGTGGCTGCTGGCCCTGCTTCCTTTCAGAGCCATCTACGTTCTGTCCGACGGACTTGCCTTCCTGATGCAGCACGTCATCCACTACCGGCGGAAGGTGGTCCGCACCAACCTGCGCAACTCCTTCCCTGAAAAAAGCGCCGAAGAGCTGAAAGAGATAGAAAACAAATTCTACCACTACATCTGCGACTACATGCTCGAAGAAGTGAAAACCCTGCGAATCTCCTTCGAAGAGCTGACCCGGCGCATGACTTACGAAAACAAGGAAGAGTACCTTAACATGATAGACAAATACGGAGGCATTGTGCTCCTGATTCCCCACTACGCCAACTTCGAATGGATTATCGGAATGGGAGCCATCATGCAACCCGGCGACCTTCCGGTACAAGTATACAAACCTCTGCACAATCCCTATCTGGACGAAATGTTCAAACGCATCCGCTCGCGCTTCGGCGGATACAACGTGCCCAAACACTCCACGGCGCGCGAAATGATAAAGCTGCGCCGCGAACACAAGCGCATGGCCGTGGGACTGATTACCGACCAGTCGCCCAACCGCAGCGAAGCGCACTACTGGACTACGTTCCTCCATCAGGACACCGTGTTCATGGACGGAGCCGAACGTATTGCCCGGATGATGGGCTTTCCCGTCTTCTATTGCGAACTGATACGCCAGAAGCGGGGACACTGCCGGGTTATCTTCGACCTGATCACCGAAACGCCCAAGCAAACTGCCGACGGCGAGATAACCGAATGCTTCGCCCGAAGGCTGGAGCAAACCATCCGACGCGACCCGCCCTACTGGTTCTGGTCGCACAAACGCTGGAAACTGAAACGTGAAGACGTCATACAACATGGATAAGAAAATAGCAGTCGTCATTCTGAACTGGAACGGATGCGGGATGCTCCGCTCCTACCTGCCCTCCGTAGTGTCCTATTCCGAGGCCGACGGAGCCACAGTCTACGTGGCCGACAATGGATCGACGGACGATTCCGTTGAGACGGTACGCCGCGAATTTCCCACCGTCCGCCTCATCACGCTGGACCGCAACTACGGTTTTGCCGACGGTTACAACCAAGCCTTGAAGCAGGTGAAGGCTGAATACGTCGTCCTGCTGAACTCCGACGTCGAAGTCACCGAACACTGGCTTGCCCTGCTGGCCGAGTACATGGACGCCCACCCCGAAGTAGCGGGCTGCCAACCTAAAATCAGGAGTCTGCGGCAGAAAGACCTGTTCGAATACGCTGGAGCCGCCGGCGGATACATCGACAAGTACGGTTACCCCTTCTGCCGAGGTCGCATCATGGGGGCAGTCGAGGCCGACTACGGTCAGTACGATACCATCGCTCCCGTATTCTGGGCTACCGGTGCCGCCCTGTTCATCCGTTTGAAGGATTACCGCGAAGCCGGCGGACTGGATGGACGGTTCTTTGCCCACATGGAAGAGATAGACCTGTGCTGGCGACTACGTGCACGTGGCCGGGAACTGGTATGTATCCCCCAGAGCGTAGTCTACCACCTTGGAGGTGCCACGCTGACCAAGGAAAACCCGCGCAAAACCTTCCTGAACTTCCGCAACAACCTGCTGATGCTTTACAAGAACCTGCCCGAAGGCGAACTGAAGAACATAATGCGCATCCGCACCCTACTCGACTATGTAGCCGCACTGAACTTCCTGCTGAAACTGCAGGGTCCCAACGCAATGGCCGTCCTCCGTGCCCGCCGTGCCTACCACGCCCTGCGCAAGGATTTTGCTGCTTCGCGCGAAGAGAACCAGCAGAAAGCCGTGCTGACACAGATTCACGAACGGATTGGTCAGAGCATTCTGAAAGCCTTCTACCTGCAAGGCAAAAAGACCTTCGCCCGACTGATGAATATCCACCCGGCATAAGGGCGTTCTTACCCTTCCTGACACGACGTACAGGGGCTGTTTTACACGGTCGTGAGAGACACTTGCATGGCTCGCGAGAAACACAAGTACGGCTCGCGAGAGACACTTGCACGGCTCACGAGCGACACAAGTACGGCTCGCGAACCACACTTGCATGGTTCACGAGCCGTATTTATAGGTTGAAAAACAAAGTCTGATATAGCTTTCTCCAGGCATTCAAAGCCAGCCTCTGAACACTCAGAGCAGCGGGCAGTCAGCGCGTCCGCACTCCAGCTCCACACCTGCTGCCTTGATGTCGGCACCCATCGGCGGATTGCGTTTGGCGAGTTTCAGTTCAATCTGCTCCACCTGCGGAAAATCGGCAAACAGCCGCTTTATAATCCGGCCTGCCACGTGTTCCAACAGTTTGGAAGGGACATCCATCTCGGCCTTCACCGACTGATAAACGTCGGCATAGCTGACCGTATCGTCCACCTCGTCGGTAGCTGCCGCACGGGTAATGTCTACTTTCAGACGCAAACTCACAGTGAACTCATTGCCCACCAAAGTTTCCTGTCCGCCCACACCGTGATGGGCATAAAAGCAAAGGTCGTCGAGAAAAATATAACTTTTCATCTTAACAGTTTCTACCAGTATTGGCAATCAGACTCTTAATCTTCTCGTTCAGTCCGTCGGCCTGCATCAGCTGTTCCAGCGTCAGATGCATGCGATAGCGCCAGTAATGACGCGGATTGGCCGGCACGTTGATGCGCTCTTCCTGCGCATTGGGGTTACGCAACTTGCCGTCTATCGACAACCAGTCTTGCAAAGAAAGGATGCAAAGAATGGAGTTGCCGTACAGATGGTTGCACACTATCTCCTCGCAGATTTCCGGTGTAGCTTCGGCCGGTGCCGTGCCATACCGTCCCAACACGGAGTTGAAGTAGCGTTGCGTCTGTTGGCTGTTCTCCTCCCACCAGCCACGCAGGGTGGACATGTCGTGGGTCGAAATGGTACATACCGAACGGTAAGGATACCAGTCGGGACGTCCGAACTCCTGTGCCGGATCTTTCGGCATGCGCTGTATTTCGAGCGAAAGGATACGCAAGTCGTTCATTACCCAGGCTACGCAATCGGGAATCATACCCAAGTCCTCGCCACAAACCAGCATACGGGTCGACTGCGTCAGTTGCGGCAACTTCTTCATAGCCTGCTGATGCCAGAACTCGTTGTGACGGCGATAATAATACTGGTCGTACAGACGGTTGAAAGCAGCTTTCTCCCAATCGTTCAGTGCACGGTAAACGAAATCGTGCTGCACGCCGATACGCGGATGATACTTATACGGATCGTTACGGTCGGGGACAAAAAGTACGTCGCTAATCAGCGAATAAAGTCCGTCGCGTATCCAAATGCTGTCGGCATCGGTCTTTCCGGCAAAGTAAGCTTCGACCTTGCGCTGAGTATCAAACTCAGGACGCATGCGATATATCTCGAACGTATCAGTCGGTTCGATGAAGGTCTGCTTCACATAATCGGTATGCGGACCGAACACCTGACCTAAGAAATACTCGTGTATATAAGGTTTCAGGAAGAAATCCTCGCGGAAAGGCAGACCGTAGCTTTCGATTTCTTCGCGCGACATAGGCAGGGCAGGCACAAACTGGCCCAACAGCCCGTGTACGGCATGCATCGGTATCTCCCAGATGCGGAAGAAGCCAAGAATATGGTCAATGCGATAGGCGTCGAAGTACTCGGACATCTTGCGGAAACGTTTCATCCACCATGCATAACCGTCCTTCTCCATCACATCCCAATTGTAAGTCGGGAATCCCCAGTTCTGCCCGTTCACCGAAAAATCATCGGGCGGAGCACCGGCCTGTCCGTTCAGATTGAAATAGTGAGGTTCTTTCCAGGCTTCCACACTGTTGCGGCTGATGCCGATAGGAATGTCACCTTTCAGCACTACACCATGTGCACGGGCGTGCTCGGTAGCTGCCAGCAATTGCTTATGCAGATTGAACTGTATGTAATAATAGATGGCAATGCTTGCATACACCTCGGAAGCAGGATCGCAAAGCGCCTCGATTTCATCGGCCTTGTACACCTGATAACGGGGCCATTCGCGGAAGTTCGGTGTGCCGTACGTATCGCGCAGATAGCTAAATGCTGCATAAGGAAGCAACCACTCACGGTTGGCCTCGAAGAAACATTTGAATTCGTCCGAAGCCAAAACCTTCTCGCCTTCCTGCTTGAATATCAGACGGAAGTAGTCCCACTTGGCACGGTTTACGGCCTCGTAGTCCACAGCAGGCAAAGCGTTGAGTTCTTTCTGCCGTCTTTCGAAGTCGGCCATCAGTCCGGCATCCTCCAGACTACCCAACTGCTTCAGGTCAGTATACATCGGATGGAAAGCATAAATGGAGATGCTGTTATAAGGATAAGAGTCGACCCACGTATGCGTCATGGTTGTATCATTGATAGGCAAAATCTGCACAACCTTCTGACTGGTCTTTACAACCCAGTCTATCATACGTTTCAGGTCACCGAAGTCACCCACACCAAAACTCTGCTCGGAACGAAGCGAGAATACGGGCACAGCTACGCCTGCTCCCTTCCATGCCGGAAGGTTGAAGTAAACGTAACGGTCGCCTACAACCAATGTCTCGCACGGTCCCAGCTTCGGATTGGCCTGATAGCGGTTCGGATTATTTTCCCAGGCTACAGCACGCTGTTCTTTCTTATTGTACAAAATAAACTTGTATTCCAAAGGGAAAGTCAGCTTTTCGACATCCAAGTCAATCTGCCATTCGGGAAAATCAGCATCAGTCATCAGGATAGCCTTATCAGGATCCCAATTGCCCAATGCTTTCTGATTGCCGCAAATACCCAAGCAATGGTCGGCATCGATACAAGGCGCATAAGCCTTGATCAGGATACTGCGCTCGTGACTTGTTACAGCAGCCTGACGCTCTCTGTGTGCCAGCAAAGATTCGGTAAATGCAGAAGTATAAAAATACTGTTGTTCGGGCAGATCCTTCCAACAGTCATACAAATTATAAACTTTTTCGGCAACAGCGCCCGACACGTGTAACACACGCGGCAGACTGTTCCATTCGGCACGTACAGACTTACCCTCACGATATACATGATAGCCATACTGCACGCTGCCATTTTCCGGCATCCGGATTTCTATTTCTGCCGTCCAATGAATGCCGTCAACCGTGCTCAAGGGAATTGCTCCTTCTGGCCGGTTTTCACCCAGTTCGGGGACAGAGCCCAGGACTCTGATTTCTTCTCCCCAATTGGTGCGATACTCAATATTAAATGATAGCGTCATATATATTAGATTTAGAAACGACAATAGCTGCATTCGATTATGCAAGTATAAAAATTATAAATCATAATCATGCAGCTATTGTTATCCAAGCCTTTTAAAATCCTATGCAAACGTTTGCTTCATTCCGGTTCTTTATCCGCAACGCGATGCGCCGCAAGTTTTACAAATCAGACAGCCTTCCTGATAAACAAGTGTTTCATTACCGCAGTTCGGACATTTCTTGCCTTTGGCTTCCGTGCCGTCAGTTACGTACTTCTTCAAAGCACGTTCCACACCGTTCTTCCAGGTATTGATGCTTTCACTATCCAGTTGCAACGAGCTGACAAGTTTCATCACCTGTTCAATTGGCATACGATAGCGGAGCACACCAGATATCAGTTTGGCATAGTTCCAATACTCTTTATTAAACTTCTCGGACAAACCTTCAATTGTAACTTTGTATCCCCGTTTGTTCTCAAACTGGAAGTCGTAACGTTTCACTCCGTTTTCATCGACATTCTTTATAATATGTCCCGAAACAACGTTCTTCGGCAAAATAATTCCTTCATCATCGTCCAGCACACCGGTAAAGATTTCGTAAGGATGCCCGTCGAGCAAACCGACAAATGCCACCCATTTTTCCTTGTTGTTCTGGAAACGTACAACATCGGCATACAACACTTTAGGACGCGTTTCGACAACCGTAGGCGGTTTGCAAGGAGGAAGTTCTTCTTTCTTATCGCTCTTTGTAGAAATCAGCACACCCGAACGAGAGCCATCACGGTAAACCGTACATCCCTTACAACCGGAACGCCATGCCTCTACATACAGACGATTGACAAGTTCCTCATCTACATCGCTGGGCAAATTGATGGTTACACTGATAGAGTGGTCTACCCATTTCTGAATGCGTCCCTGCATCTTGACCTTCATCAGCCAGTCTACATCGTTAGAAGTAGCCTTATAATAAGGAGACTTGGCAACCAAAGCATCAATCTCATCCTGCGTATATCTTTTTGCCGGATTATATCCTTGTGCTTCCATCCATGTTACAAACTTGGGATGGAAAACAATGTATTCCTCGAAAGCATCACCTGTTTCGTCAATAAAGTCGACACGAACATTCGTATCATTAGGATTTACTTTACGACGGCGTTTATAAACGGGAAGGAATACCGGTTCGATGCCCGAAGTGGTCTGCGTCATCAAGCTGGTTGTTCCTGTAGGAGCAATCGTCAGACAGGCAATGTTACGACGGCCATATTTAGCCATCTCCTCATACAATTCAGGATCAGCCTCACGCAAACGACTGATAAACGGATTATTCTTCTCGCGTTCAGTATCGTATATTTCGAAAGCTCCACGTTCTTTTGCCATCTCAACAGAAGAGCGATAAGCACTCAGAGCAATAGTCTTATGAACTTTTTCCGAGAATTCGGTAGCTTCTTCAGTTCCGTAACGCAATCCCAAAGCTGCGAGCATATCACCTTCAGCCGTTATACCTACTCCGGTACGACGTCCCTGTCCACTCTTCTTATAAATCTTCTCCCACAACACACGCTCCGTACGCTTCACATCATCCGATTCAGGATCTGAATCTACCTTAGCCAAAATCTTTTCGATCTTCTCTAACTCCAGATCGATAATATCGTCCATAATGCGTTGCGCCAAAGCCACGTGCTTCTTAAACAATTCAAAATCAAAATAAGCATCAGGCTTAAACGGATTCACCACGTACGAATACAGGTTGATGGCAAGCAAACGGCAAGAATCATAGGGACACAACGGAATCTCTCCACACGGATTGGTCGATACTGTACGATAACCCAAGTCTGCATAGCAATCGGGAACCGATTCCCGCAAAATAGTATCCCAGAAAAGCACACCAGGCTCAGCCGACTTCCATGCATTGTGCACAATCTTCTTCCACAACGCCGAAGCATCGATTTCTTTCTTAAATATAGGATTAACCGAGTCTATAGGATATTGCTGAACATAAGGTTTTCCTTCAATAGCAGCCTCCATGAAAGCATCATCCAACTTCACAGACACATTAGCACCTGTTACTTTACCTTCGGTCATCTTAGCATCTATAAATGCTTCCGAATCAGGATGCTTGATAGAGACACTCAACATCAAGGCTCCCCGGCGTCCGTCTTGAGCAACTTCACGTGTAGAGTTTGAGTAACGTTCCATAAAAGGAACCAAACCCGTAGAAGTCAAAGCAGAGTTTTTAACCG
The DNA here is from genome assembly GCF_900108345.1 of Bacteroides ndongoniae. Classification (GTDB taxonomy): domain Bacteria; phylum Bacteroidota; class Bacteroidia; order Bacteroidales; family Bacteroidaceae; genus Bacteroides; species Bacteroides ndongoniae. The sequence goes on from NZ_FNVV01000014.1 coordinate 1,937,900, forward strand.
GTGAACCTTTCGGACGAATATGTGATAAATCATGTCCCACACCACCACGACGTTTCATCAGCTGAACCTGCTCTTCATCAATCTTAAAAATAGCTCCATAAGAATCAGCCTCTCCATCCACACCAATCACAAAGCAATTGGACAAAGAAGCAACCTGATAGTTATTGCCAATACCAGTCATCGGGCTTCCCTGAGGAACAATATATCTGAAATGATCGAATAAAGCGAACAGTTCCTCTAAACTTAACGCATTCGGATATTTGGCCTCAATACGAGCCACCTCATTAGCTATACGCCAATGCATGTCTTCCGGAGATTTTTCGTAAATATTACCGAAAGAGTCCTTGACTGCGTATTTGTTTACCCAAACTCTGGCAGCCAACTCATCACCTTGGAAGTATCGTAAAGATTCTTCAAAAGCTTCTTCATAAGAATAAACTTTCTTTTCCACTATATTTGTATTTTCTTAGATTTATCTGCTATAAGTATTTGTGTAGAAGTCGTACTTATCGTCAACAAATGCGGATGCAAAGCTATGAATGTTTTTCTATTCAGCAAAATAAAAAACGAACATTTTATCAACAGAATAAAAGTTTTCCATTTAGAGAAGAATCACATCTGATTATAAACAACTTATCTTTTTCAACAAGAAGAAAAGTTTTCAAAAAAGGAAAAGATATATGTATAAAGCCAAAGAATAATTATACTTTTCTAAAAAAGGAGGAAGATATTAACAGGAGCTGTGAACAACTTCTATAATTCTTTTCTTATATTTGCAGAAAAAAGACAAAATATGGAAAGCCTAAAAGAAAGAAGAACAATACGGAAATACCAGCCAAAGGATATTCCCGCCGAATTGTTAAATGATTTACTCGAAACAGCCTTTCGAGCCTCTACTGTTGGAAACATGCAAGTCTACAGCGTAATTGTAACAAGAGACGCTGAGCGGAAAGCCCGTCTGGCACCGGCACATTTCAACCAACCTATGGTGCAAAACGCACCCGTCGTACTAACTTTCTGCATCGACTTACGCCGTTTCAGCAAATGGTGCGAGCAACGCAAAGCACAACCTGGCTACAACAACTTCGAATGGTTTATAACCGGAGCCGTCGACACTCTGCTCGCAGCACAGACTTTTTGTGTAGCCGCCGAAGAAAAAGACCTAGGTATCTGCTATCTGGGAACCACAACCTACAACCCCGACATGATTGTAGAAGCCTTAGAATTACCGGAATTAGTATTCCCGCTTACTACTATTACTGTAGGCTGGCCCGACGAAACGCCTGCACAAACCGACCGTCTGCCACTCGAAGCCATCGTACACGAAGAAGTCTACCACGATTATACTCCTTCCGACATTGACCGCCTGTATGCCTACAAGGAATCGCTGGACGAGAACAAAAAATATATAGAAGAAAACAAAAAAGAAACCCTGGCTCAAGTATTTACAGACGTACGCTACACTAAGAAAGACGCCGAAGCTATGTCTAAAAAACTTTGGGAAGTAATGAAACAACAAGGTTTCTAAACTTCTATTACTCTCTTCAAACTTCTTACAAGAAGGAAAAACAAATTCCCGCAAATCACGCTTAGACAGTTTCAATAACTTTCATCGCAATTTGCGGGAATTAATTTATTAACGTGAGTTCGAAATAAGAATAAATATATTTTGTTGAAAATTAGAAACATAGCGATAAAATCATTAAATTTATAGTGTCCAATTATAACATTTAAACGATTATCACTATGTTTCCAGAGTCTAAAGTTACAGAGATTTATTGTATGGCCGATGATTTTTGCAAGGAATTTGCGTTGCAACAGAAAAATATATGATTGAGGATAAGAAGACCAGACATCGTAACAAGCCCAACCGTATAAGTGATGCTGAAATTATGGTTATTCTAATCCTGTTTCACTCCGGTGGTTTCCGTTGTTTTAAACATTACTACAAGGAATATGTCTGTAAACATCTGAAACACCTTTTTCCGCGTCAGGTTTCCTATAACCCGTTTTGTAGAACTGGAGAAGGAAGTATTGCTTCCCATGACCATTTTTATCAAAAAAGTACTGTTGGGAACCTGTACCGGTATCAGTTTTGTTGACTCTACTCCTTTACGCGTCTGTCGTAATCAAAGAATCCTTATTCATAAGACATTTGAGGGACTTGCCGAGCGTGGAAAATGTTCAATGGGATGGTTCTTCGGATTCAAGCTGCATCTGATAATCAATGACAAGGGTGAGATTCTCAATTTTATGTTCACGCCTGGAAATGTGGATGATCGTGAACCGTTGAAGCAGGATAAGTTTCTGGAGAACATAAAAGGAAAGCTATGTGCAGACAAGGGGTATATCGGTCAGGCTCTGTTTGAGAACCTCTTCCTTAATGGTATACAACTTGTCACTAAAGTTAAAAACAACATGAAGAACTCACTGATGAGTATTGCCGACAAAATTCTGCTCAGAAAAGAGCCTTGATTGAAACAGTCAATGACGAATTGAAGAATATTGCACAGATAGAACACTCCAGACATCGTTCTTTCAATAATTTTATAGCCAACTCTTTGTCGGCTATCGCAGCATACTGCTTTTTTGAAAAGAAGCCCGCCATTGACGTGAATTTTGTCAATGACGGACAACTTTCTATTTTCTAATTTTATATCGAGCTCACGTTATTAAGAATCAAGAATATTCCGTTTCAATCAGTTTCCCCGTTTCAAGTCTGCCTGTATTTCATCGATTTCAGCACGGAAAGACTTATCTACTTCCGTCAGTTCCTTTATCGTCTTGCAGGCATGAAGCACGGTTGCATGATCCTTATTACCTATCAGCGTACCAATCTTCGCCGTAGAGAAATCCGTATTCTTCTTAGCCAGATACATGGCTATTTGACGCGCCTGTACCACCTCACGCTTTCTGGACTTCGTATGAATCACAGAAGCATCCAGATTAAAGTGGCGACAAACAGTCGTGATAATATCATCCACCGTAACTGCCTTGCTTTCACAATTCACCACTTTGCGAACGATGCGCTGAGCCAACTCCAAGTCAATCTCCTTATTATAGATTGTAGAGTGCGCCATGATGGAAATCACAATACCTTCCAAATCACGAACACTGTCGCTTACGTTCTCTGCAATGTAGTCGATTACTTCGGGCGGGAACTTCAAGCCATCGCGATGAATTTTGTTACGCAGAATATCCTTCCGCAATTCAACCGTCGGTTTTTCCAGTTCCGCCACCATTCCCCATTTAAAACGGGTTATCAGACGTTCTTCCATACCCTGCAATAACACAGGCGCTCTATCGGAAGTCAAAATCAATTGTTTGCCGTTCTGATGCAGATGATTAAAGATATGGAAGAAAGTATTCTGCGTCTTGGTAACGCCGGCAAATTCCTGAATATCATCAATAATCAATACATCAATTGTCTGGTAGAAGTTTATAAAGTCGTTTGTAGTATTGTTTCGCACCGAATCAGTGTATTGCACCTGAAACAAATGAGCCGACACATACAGCACACGTTTTTCAGGATACAGTTCTTTAATCTTTGTTCCAATGGCATTGGCCAGATGGGTTTTTCCTACTCCCGACGCACCGTAGAAGAACAACGGATTAAAGATAGTCTTAGCCGGATTGAGTGCAACTGCTTCGGCTACACTGCGCGACAGCTTATTGCTTCCGCCCTCAATAAAAGTCTCGAAATTATACTCCGGATTCAGATGTGGATCCAAGTCGGACACAGGCACCTGCGGAATCTGCTTGTTTACAACAGGCTTCTGAGGAATAATGGTACGATGAGTCGATTCCAACTCCACCGTTTTAGGCGGACGGGAACTTCTGTCTACCATTACATTATACATCAGCTTTGTCCCCTCACCTATTACTTTATAAAGAGTCTTTCTCAGCAAGTCTACAAACTTGTCTTCCAGAAACTCATAAAAGAACTGGCTGGGAACCTGTACAACCAAAGTCTTGTCCTCATATTTCAATGGGACAATAGGCAGGAACCAGGTTTTGTACGTCTGCTCCGGAACATTGTCTCTGATAATTTCAAGACAGCGGTTCCACAGTCCGACATGATCAACTACACTCATAACGGCTTCTAAACATTTATTGATTAAGCGAAACTTCTACGATTGCAAAATTCGCAATCTTATTTGAGAAAAACAAATCACTTTTTTCTTGCTTTTTTCAATCGGACAATAAACACTTTACTTTCAGGCACTTATAGAAAAGCATAAAAATAGCCTCCGTAAAGAGGCTATTGTTTATATTCAACTTTCTGATAATCACTACGCTTACATGCTTACCGACAGTATATCCGACTATCGGAAAAGAAACCCGTAAATAAGGGTTTAGCGTTCTTTTATAGGCATATCAGAGCTTCTGTTTTATACTGAGCAAGCAGCGTCTCTATTTAGACAAAATCTATATAGTGACTATTTTTCACTTATCCTTCTTACCAAACAGAGAGAAGTGAACGTAACGCTTCGGATGCGCCTTCAGGTCTTCCAACAGGCTGGCTGCATTGGCCGTAGTGGCACTCAAATTATTGTAAAGGGTAGGATCGTTGAACAGCAGTCCTACCGTATTGTCAGTACGTCCCAGCTTGTCTGTAATCATTTTTACGTTGGCAAGCGTAGAGTCTACACGCTGCATGGCAGCCGCATAATCTATATCTTTCAGATTATTGCTGATTTGGGCAAAATTATCACCAATGGTATTCAGTTTGCCGGTCAGTTGCGGAATATCCTTACTCATCAGCGTCTCCAGATGACGGCTTGTAACAGCCATACTGGCCGTCAGATCGCGAACATTGTGCAGCGTTGCAGGCAGTGCCGGATCGGCCAATACTGCATTCAACGATGCCAATATGGAGTCGAGCTTAGGCAACATCTTCTCGATTTGCGGCACCATGGCGGCAGCCTGTTCCATTATGCCGTTGTTCAACCGTCCGGGAATGGTATCACCAACTTCGTGACGCTCGCGCGGATTGTTGACCAACAGCAGGGTCATCTTGATGCCTCCCAGCATATCGGAAGTCAACTCAGCCGAACTTCCCTTGGGAATACGCAATTCAGGGTCCACATCAATTTCGGCCACCACCTTGCCAGCCTGATTGTAATCGTAATATAACTCACGCACAATTCCCACCCGGAAACCGTCGGCAAAGACAGGGCTCGATTTAGTCAGTCCGTTGATATTCTGAAACTGTACATAAAAATAGTTCGACGGCTTGAACATGTGAATACCTTTCAGATAATTGATGCCATACACCAGTATGCAAAGCGCTGCAATACCGGCAATACCTATCCTGACTTCTTTGGTTATATACTTCATGACGTTTGATGATTTCTTATTTTTTGTTTCTATTTTGCTTGAATTCTTTAATAGCGGCATTGACGTCCATCTTTTCTCCGTCGCGGAAGGCTATGATAAAGGCGTCCTTAAACTTCGCGGATATGGCGCGCTTGGTACGCAACACCTTATTATAATCCGGCGAATCACCGTACGTATACTTATACAGACCTTTTTCTTTATAATGACCTACATCTTTCAACCCCTTCAAACGCTTATCGTTCTTGTTCAGGAGCTTCGAAGATGTCAGTATCTGTATTTTAAACACAATTCCGTTGCTTTTGGTTTTCTCGGGCTGCATGGCTTCCCGCGGACGTGGACGATGCTGCGCCGGTTCTTCTACTTTCTCTTTCAAGTCGGCTGCCGCATCCAGTGCAGGCTTTTCAACCGCGGGCTGCGGCTGCGCTTCGGGTACAACGGTATCCGAAGTACCGTTCAGACGTATTTCCTGTTCGCGCTTATATGTAAGGAAGGCACGATAGATGCCTTCTGCCAGCGAGGAAGCACCAGTTTCTGAATTCAGATAACGTTCTTCTTCGGGAGTGGAAATGAAACCCAGTTCCACCAGAATGCTGGGCATGGCACTTGCCTTGAGCACCAGAAAACCGGCCTGGTGCACACCACGGTCGCTGCGCTTGCAAGTATTACGGAACTGCTTCTGCACGAGCGATGCCAGATGTACACTTTGCGACATATATTTGTCTTGCATGAACTCGAAGATGATGTACGACTCGGAAGAGTTAGGATTGAACCCCGCATAACGTGTCTGATAGTCGCTTTCGTACAGGATGACGGAGTTTTCACGTTTAGCCACTTCCAGATTGGCATCCGACTTGGCCAAACCCAGCGTCCACGTCGAAGCACCCTTGGCGGTACGGTTGTTGGCCAGCGCATTGGTATGTATCGAAATGAAAAGATCCGCCTTGGCATTATTGGCTATCTCGGCACGGCGGTCGAGGGGGATAAACACATCACGGTTGCGGGTATAGATCACCTTGACGTCGGAACAGTTCTTCTGAATCAGTTTGCCCAACTTAAGGGCAACATTCAGGTTGATGTTTTTCTCTTTGGAGATGCGCCCTACGGCTCCGGGGTCGTGACCACCGTGTCCGGCATCAATCACTACCACAAAATCCTTCGCTTCCGCATTGCCGATGCAGAAGGGGAAAAACAACAGGCTTAGGCAAATACCTATAAATAATATGTATCGTCGATATGCGTTCATATATAAACTATCGTTTGCAAAGGTAGTGGAAATTTGGAGAAAACTCACTCTTTCGCTTAAGTTTTATCAGGAAGACAGCTTTTTAGCACAGTTTTTCGGGTATAAAAGAACAATTTACGCAAATTGGCAGTAATTTTGCCGTCCGAAAATCGAAATGCAAGCACTATGATTATCCGCTTTTTAAAGAACTGGACACTGCCCGTTGCAATGTTGGCAGGAACGATAGGGTATTTCATCCTTGCCAGAGTGCCCCTACTAGCCCCCACCAAACCTGTGGTAAATGGCATGATTGCCTTCCTGACTCCTTTCCTGATTTTTGCCCAACTGCTGCTTACTTTCTGTAAGGTAGAAGTGCACAAACTGAAGCCGAAAGCATGGCACGGATGGTTGCTGCTGTTTCAGACGGCGTCGTGTCTGGCGGTAGCGGCTCTGCTCATCTGTTGTCCGATGGACGAAGTCTACCGCGAAGTGTTCGAGGGTGCCATGGTCTGCCTCATCTGCCCCACGGCCACTGCCGCTGCTGTTATCACCGGCAAGTTGGGTGGAAGTGCTTCAAGCCTGACTACGTATACGCTGCTCTCCAATCTGCTGGCTGCCGTTGCCGTGCCGCTGGTCTTTCCGCTGGTCGAGCCTCATGCCGACATCAGCTTCTTTTCGGCTTTCCTGAAGATATTGGGCAAGGTGTTCCCGTTGCTGCTCTGCCCTTTCTTCCTGGCCTGGTTCCTGCGGGCTTTCGTGCCGAAGGTACACCAAATTCTGCTGGGCTTCCGCGATGCCGCCTTCTACTTGTGGGCCGTAGCGCTGGCCATCGTTTCGGGCCAGACGGTACGTTCGCTGGTCAACAGTGACGCACCCGTCTTTGTAGAAATATTAATAGCCGTTGCCGGACTGATCACCTGTTGCGTACAGTTCTATCTGGGCAAACGCATAGGCGGACACTACCACGAACGCATCAGCGGCGGACAGGCATTGGGACAGAAGAATACCGTGCTTGCCATCTGGATGGCCTACACCTACCTGAACCCATTGTCGTCGGTAGGTCCGGGCTCGTACGTGCTGTGGCAAAACATCATCAACTCCTGGCAGCTCTGGAAAAAGAGGAAAAAAGAAGAGGCAGAACAAGCCTGCTGAAAGGCTTCCGAAACATTGCCTGCAACCCGTTTCTGGGACACTTGCACGGCTCGCGAACAACACAAGTGTGGCTCGCGAGCCGTACAAGTGTCGAACACGAGCCGTGCAAGTGTTTCTCAACACCCCCTCCAGAAGGCTTCTGAAGGGGGACTTTTCATTTCTTGAACCGCCTTGTGCCGCAAATAAAACAAAACCGTTACCTTTGTAGAAAACAACTATACACAAAAATTCTGACGCCATGCCCAGAAACCTTTGGATCGTCCTACTGCTTGCCGGCCTGTACCTGTGCGCCGGTTCTTTATCCGCCGCTCCCCAGCAGCGCAATGTGTCCTACCCAGTCAGCGGTAAAGTAATCGACAAGAATTCGCGCCAGCCCGTGGCCTACGCCAACGTCTCCGTCAACGGCCTGCCGGGCAAAGGGGCATCGACCGACTCGCTCGGCATGTTCCGCATCGAACAGGTGCCGCCGGGCATCTACCGCCTGCAAGCCTCATGCATCGGCTACCTGACGGTGCTTACCCCCGAATACATCGTATCGGCCTCGACTCCCTTCGTCGAAATCGAAATGGAAGAAGACGCCAATCTGCTCGAAGCCGTCGTCGTCAAACCCTCGCCCTTCCGCAAGAGCATCGAAAGTCCCGTGGGAATGCGCATCATCGGCCTGCAGGAGATCGAGAAAAGCCCGGGAGCCAACCGCGACGTGTCGCGCATCGTGCGTGCCTATCCCGGTGTGTCGTTCTCGCCCATCGGCTATCGCAACGACCTCATTGTGCGAGGCGGTTCGCCCTCGGAAAACCGTTTCTACATGGACGGCATCGAGATACCCAACATCAACCACTTTGCCACACAAGGCGCTTCGGGCGGCCCCGTCAGCATTGTCAACGCCGACCTGATACGCGAGATTACCTTCTATACCGGTGCTTTCCCCGCCAACCGCTCGGGAGCCCTCAGTTCGGTGCTCGACTTCCAGCTGAAAGACGGCAACCCCGACAAGCAGACGTTCAAGGCCACACTGGGTGCTTCGGAAGTCTCGCTCAGCGGTGCCGGACACCTGAGCAAACGCACCACTTACCTCTTCTCGGCACGGCAGTCGTACCTGCAAATGCTGTTCAAAGTGCTGGGGCTGCCCTTCCTGCCCAACTTCATCGACGGACAGTTCAAGGTGAAGACCCGCTTCTCCGACCACGACGAGCTGACCTTGCTCGGTCTGGTGGGCATCGACAAGATGAAGCTGAATACCGACGAGAAAGGCGAGGATGCCAAATACCTGCTGAGCTACCTGCCTACCATCAATCAGGAGACCTTCACGCTGGGTGCTACCTACAAGCACTACAGCGGCCAGCACGTACAGACCCTGACCCTGAGCCACAACTACCTGAACAACCGCAACCTGAAGTATCGCAACAACGACAACTCGTCGGAAGATAACCTGACGCTGCGCCTGCGTTCCATCGAGCAAAAGACAACCCTCCGCTTCGAGAACCAGACCAACCTGAACCTGTGGACCCTGAAAGCCGGAGCCGAACTGAACCACATCACCTACAGCAACGACTCGCGCCAACGGTTCTACACCAACGCCGCACAGCTGCTGACATACGACACCTGGCTGCGCATCTTCAGCTTCGGTGCTTTCGTCACCGGCAACTATACCACGCCCGACAAGCGTTTCTCCCTCTCGGCAGGCGTGCGCATGGACGGCAGCAACTACAATAGCGACATGAAACAACTGTGGAAGCAGTTCTCGCCCCGGCTGTCGGCCTCGTACAACCTGACCGACCAATGGAGCCTGAGCGCCAACGCCGGATTGTACTACCAGTTACCGCCCTACACCTCGATGGGATATAAAGACAACGACGGTGCCTATATCAACAAGCAATTTAAATACATGCAGGTAGGCGAAACGGCTCTTGGTGTAGACTGGCATCTGCAAGACCGCTTCATGGTGTCGGTCGAAGGCTTCTTCAAGCGTTACGGACAGATACCTTATTCGCTGACCGACGATATTCCCCTGCTGTGCAAGGGCAACGACTACGGTGTAGTGGGCAACGAAGCCCTGACCTCCACTGCCCAAGGCCGCGCCTATGGTGTGGAGACCATGTTCCGCTGGCAAGTGCCCGGTCGCTTCAATGTAGTATCTTCGTTCACCCTCTTCAAAAGCGAATACCGCAACGGACAGAACGATGCCTACATTCCCTCGGCCTGGGACAACCGCTTCATCCTGAACCTAAGCGGCACCTACAACCTGCCTCGCCGCTGGAGCATCGGAGGCAAGCTGAGCTACATCGGTGGTTCGCCCTACACGCCTTACGACGAAGACAAGTCCTCGCTCGTCGAAGCCTGGGATGCCAAAGGACAACCCTACTACGACTACAGCCGCTACAACACCGAACGACTGCCCTCGTTTGCCCAGCTGGACGTGCGTGTGGATAAGTCATTCTACTTCCGCCGCTGTATGTTAGGCCTCTACCTTGACATCCAGAACATCACCGGCAACAAGCTGAAGCAACCCGACGTCATCATGAGCACGGGTGTGATAGAGAATCCGTCGGCACCTGCTTCCGAACAACGTTACAAGATGAAGTATCTGAAACAGGAAAGCGGCACCCTGCTGCCTACACTGGGTGTAACGCTTGAGTTCTGACAACAGCCGCTCTTCGTCAGGGGCGGCCGTCACAATCCGCCTGCCTCGCAACAACCAACTGCCTATGTTACGCGGCTAAAATAGGTTGTACAGCCCTTCGTTTTTTCATAGTTAAGAAAATATTTTTTCCTAACTGGATAGTTATTTTTTCCTAACTGAGAAAAAATGCGTGCGTCCCCATCCCAATATTACGGTGAAACTTCACCCTGCAAACCTCCGAAAAAGTAACCATCCAATAACAGCAGATTCCCTTTTTCGGTACAGAGGACCGAAAAAGGGAATCTGTATTTGTCGGTCTGATCTGTAGCCAGTTCCGACACTTTTCAGTATAATATCGCCTCCGGTTATTTATTGGCGATCTTCACCGGTACCACCGGTTGTTGCTTTTCCGCATCCAGCGGAACGGCGCGATACTTCACTTTGCCGAAGTCAATCGTCTTCAGGTCGATGCTGCGGATGGCGCTGTTGTACATCGTGCGGTAGTAGATGATGCGGTCGGCCATGTCCGTTGCCGATGTCCACTGCGTAGCGCTCGGAATGTCGGCAGGTATCTTGCCCGCCTGAAACTCGATGCCCACGGGAATATCGAAGTTATTCAGTATCTGGAAACCTTGAAGCACCGTCTTCAGTGCCGTGTCCTGCACCGGTGCCGTAGCCTGATAGAAAGCTGCCCGCACAAAACGTGAAGGAGGTGTCACGTCGCCCGGTATACCCAGAAAACCGCTGCCCGCACCAAACGAAGCAAGCTTTGCACCGCCCAACGACTGAGCCGGAGCCGTACCCGGATAAAGGTTGACGTAATTGTTCAGGTTGGTAAGCTGCCAGTCGAAACTGGGCGAATTGGTCAGCACACCCAGCGGATTCTCATAGAACTTGGGCTTTCCATCAATCATTTCCAGCACAATCTGACGTCCCGACGGTTCGGTAAAACGCCAGTGAACGGTAGAGGCACGCGGATCTATATTAATAATGTGTACCTCGCTCACCGCCTGTTTCACTTCGTCCACGGTGGCACACTGGCCCAGTATCCACGAAACCAATTGCAGGTCGGCAATACTCTTGTCCTGCAATGCCTCGTCAAACTTCTCGTACTCACCATAATTGGGGAAGTAGAACAATCCGGCCGAAAGTCCCGCTTCGTTCAGCCCCTCGGCCACAAAGTCTTTCTGTTCTACAGCCAGTCCCACGTATCCGTAACGCGCCTTGAAGGTCATGCCCGTTATACCCGCAGGCGTATATGAACGCTGCTCATAGCCGCGGGGCACAATGACGTATTGACTGTTGAGGTCGCTTCCGCCCCACTCGATGGTTCGTGCCACGACAGTGACACTATCTTTACTTTTCAGGGTAATGCCCGTGCAAGCCTCGGCAGGTAAAGGATAGGCAAACATGCTTCCTATGCCCATTGCAATTGCCAACAAAATCCTTGATTTCATACTCTTATACTTATTTATATATTAAAACTTTATCCATGCCTTATCGACAGAAAACAAACATACAACTTTTTCAAATCGCTACTGTTCTGTTTTCCTCTGCCCTTCGTGCAGTTTTAAGTCATTTGAGAAGAAACAAAATCAGAATAGAATATGTTCAGTCATTTCAACAAACCAGCGGCTTTATTCCGAGAGCCGACAAGCATCAGGCATCTTTGCGCATAAGCGTTCTTTCGATATTGTATCGGGGTCGGTCTTTTACTTCGATATATATTTTTCCAATATATTCGCCGACAATCCCCAATGCAGCCAAGATAAAACCGCCTACTAACCAGATTGAAATAATCAGTGAAGCCCAGCCAGGTACCGTATCGTGAATGTAATGAGTGTACAGCGTCCATATCGTCACCCCAATCCCGATAAGTATAAAGACACAGCCTAGCCAGAAAATCATGCGTACCGGCTTGACGGAAAAAGAAGTTATTCCGTCGATAGCGAAGTCGAGCATCTTCTTTAGCGGATATTTAGACTCTCCAGCCCAACGCTTGGATCGGTTATAATAGACGCACGTAGTCTGATAACCTATCAACGGAACCAAACCACGAAGAAAAAGGTTACGCTCACGGAAACGGGCCAACTGCTGTAACGCCCTCTTACTCATCAGACGATAATCGGCATGGTTATAGACCGTCTTTACGCCCATCATGTTCATCAGCCGATAAAAAGCCTGTGCCGTTTCACGTTTGAACCAGGTATCGGTTTTCCGTTCCTTACGTACTCCGTAAACAATGTCATAGCCTTCCTTATACCGGCGAACCATCTCCGCAATGACAAGGATGTCGTCCTGCAAGTCTGCATCAATGGAAACGGCAATATCACAATAGTCCTTCACCAGATCAAGTCCTGCCATCAAAGCATTCTGATGTCCCACATTTCCGGCCAGATTCAGTCCGCACGCATAAGATTCGTGCTGATACAGGTCTTGAATGATGGGCCAGGTCTGGTCGGTACTACCATCGTTCACATACAATACATAACTGTCAGACGCTATCTGCTTTTCTTCTATCAGCTGGTCAAGCAACTGACTCAGCCTTTTGTGGGTTTCATGCAACACAGCCTCTTCTTTATAGCAAGGCACAACAATCGCCAGGCAGGGGATTTCTTTCATACCAAAACCAAGAGTTTATATTACTTTCTGCAATATTCGTAAGAAAACATGAGATTTGCAAATTATCGCCGCCGCTTTTTAGGCTTCCTACGACTTTCCGTCCAGCCGCTTATTTTTAAAGACGAACCTTACGAGCAGAAAATTGACCGGAATAGCAATGGCAAACACCGGCACAGGCGCCAACGTTTTGGAAATGCCCAGCCACAGAAACAGATTCAGCAGCCCCATGTGAAGCAGGTAATTGACCAGATGCGCACCACCAAAACCGAAAGCTTTGCTCCACGAAGGCTTTTGTCCGAACGTGAAATAAGCCGTCAGATAGAAGTTAGCTACAAAACTGATGGCATAACCCAGCGTATAGGCCACATTGACATTGATGACCCACTGCAAGACAAAATAAACACCGTAATGCAAGGCTGTGGCAAACACGCCCACCATCACAAAACGAAAGAATTCGGGTAATTGTCTCAGCTTCTTTATATCCATATTTCGGTTCATGCTATCATTGCTGGTACAAAGTTAGGTATTGTTTCAGAATTATTCGTACTTTTGCGGCTGGAAAACGTAAATAAGAGACAAAGATTATGCTGGACAAAAAGCAAGCGTTCTGGTTTATCGCCCTACTGAGCATTCTGGTGATACTCCCCTTCATTGGCGAAACCATTTTCTACTCCAAAGGAGAACCGCGTGAAGCCATCGTGGCCGTTTCCATGCTCGAAAGCGGAAACTGGATACTCCCCGTGAACTATGGCACTGACATTGCCTATAAACCGCCCTTCCTGTACTGGTGCATCGCAGCCTTTTCGCTGATACCGGGCGAAGTAACCGAATTTACGTCACGCCTACCGTCTGCCTTGTCGTTTCTGGCCATGCAAATGGTCTTCTTCTGGTTCGTAGCCAAGCGGAAAGATACACGGACGGCCGTACTTACCTCATTGCTTCTACTCACTTCGTTCGAAGTTCACCGTGCGGCAGTAGCCTGCCGGATTGATATGCTTCAGGTATCACTTATCGTTATTTCGTTGTGCCTGCTCTTCCGTTGGGATGAGAAAGGAGCAAAAGGAATACCTTGGGTGGCTGTGTTACTGATGGGCTGTGCCACTCTGACCAAAGGGCCTATCGGCTCCATCTTTCCCTGCACTTGCATCGGTATCTTCCAATTGCTGCGCGGACGGGCATTCTTCAAAACGTTCGGTTCGCTGTTTGTCATCGGCCTGCTGACGCTTATCCCAATGGCCATCTGGTTCTATGCCGCTTATCTGCAAGGCGGACAACCGTTCGTTGATCTGATGCTGGAAGAGAATACCGGACGATTTACCGGAACGATGTCGTACGAATCACACTATAATCCCGTGTGGTATAACTTCCTGACCATCATTTGGGGATGGATTCCCTGGACGCTGGTACTGGTTATTTCGCTCTTCGGCCTCAACTGGAAAGGCATCCGCCTGCTGCCGGCCGGTGACTCGCTGAAGCAGCGCCTTGCCAAGGCTTGGAGTGCTTTCCGTAACCAGTCGCCTCTGCAACTGTTCACATGGGTGGTGATTCTGTTCATCTTTATCTTCTACTGCATCCCCAAGAGCAAACGCAGTGTATACCTGCTGCCCATCTATCCGTTTATGGCTCTGCTCATTGCCCAGTACCTGCTGGCGCTGACAAGCCGCTGGGCCAAGGCGTTCAAGATATCAGCCTACATCTTTGCTTCGTTGTGCTTCCTGCTGACAGTGGTCTTTGCTGCTGTCCGTCTGGGACTGATCCCCGACAGCGTGTGGGGAAGTGGCCGTCATGCAGCCGAAAACATAGGCTTCATGCACGCACTCGAAAACGTCTCACTGCCCGTAGTGAAGTGGCTTATCGTTGCCCTGCCTGTTGTGGCCGGCATCTGCACCTTGCGTGCATTGGCAAAAAAAGCTGACGGGCGCTCGCTGCTCTACGCCACTGCAGGCTGTATGCTATGCCTGTTCGTATCGCTTGACGGTGTTTACCAACCTGTGGTGCTGGCCGAGAAGTCGGACAAGAAACTGGCCGAATGTTTCAACCAGTATGTACCCCAAGGCTACATCTACTCGTACACCGACCGCATGATACGTTTCTACGGCGCCAACTACTACCTGAACGACCGTATGCGCAACTTCACCCTGGAAAATCCCGAAGGCGAAGGCTATGTGGCCGTGTCGGTCAAAGACCAGGAATCCTTCCTGAACTACTGCAACGGTACGTACCAGGTAGAAGAAGTATACCATACGCCCTACCGCAGTTGCGACCTTCGGGCCGAAATACTGATTTACAAGTTTTCGAAACAATAACATTTATACAGTGATTTATGATGTCTCCCGAACTGTTGATTGACAAATATTATCCTGAACCGAACGAACTGAAACATATCTTACTGACTCACAGCCATTCGGTAGCCGACAAAGCCTTGCAAATGGCCGAGAAGCATCCGGAACTGAAGCTGGACAAAGAATTTATCTACGAAGCAGCCATGCTGCACGACATAGGCATCTTCCTGACAGACGCCGACAGCATTTACTGCTTCGGCGACAAGCCCTACATCTGCCACGGCTATCTGGGAGCCGACCTGGTACGCGCCGAAGGCTTCCCGCAGCATGCTCTGGTGTGCGAACGGCATACGGGAGCCGGCCTGTCGCTGGACAGAATCATTGCCGACAACCTGCCTGTGCCCCATCGGGAAATGGTGCCCGTCAGCCTGGAAGAACAGATTATCTGCTTTGCCGACAAATTCTATTCGAAGACGCATCTGGACAAAGAAAAGACAGTGGAAAAGGCCCGGAAGAGCCTTGAACGCTACGGCGAAGCCGGACTGCAACGCTTCGACCGCTGGTGCGAACTCTTCTTGTAGCAATCTAAATTTCTTTAAAAAAGAGAATTATACGCATAAAATACGTACTTTTGCCCCTTCAAAGCGGAAACTAATTAGTAAATAACGTCATTGAAACCAAGAATAATCATATCGTTCGTACTGCTGTTCGTCTTGCTTTTCCTCTCGGGTGAGGCCGTGTCGCAACGACGCCGGGGAAAAATGATCCCCCCCAAGAGCCAGACAACCTCTTCGCAGGCTGCAGGCGACTCGCTGACGACAGATTCTCTCAGAACAGATTCGCTGACTGCAGGCCTTTCCGGAAAAGACTCGCTGGCAGCAGACAGTGTACCCGTCGCTCCCAAGAAGGAAGGACTGGACGCGCCTGTCACCTACGAAGCTACCGACTCCATCGTATTCACCCAAAGCGGATTCGCTCATCTGTACGGCGAAGGAAAAGTGGTCTATCAGCAGCCCCGCAAACCTATCGAACTGACTGCCGATGTCATCACCATGAACATGGACAGCAGCACGGTGTATGCCCACGGCGTGGAAGACTCGTTGGGAAACGTATCGGGTACGCCGGTCTTCAAAGACGGAGAAACGCCCTACGAGACAAACACCATACGCTACAACTTCAAGAGCAAGAAGGGACTCATCAGTAACGTGGTGAGCCAGCAGGGCGAAGGATACGTGACCGGAAACAATGCCAAGAAAGGAACCAACGACGAACTTTACATGAAGAAAGGACGCTACACGACGTGCGACAACCACGAGCATCCGCACTTCTACATGCAGATGACCTATGCCAAGGTACGACCCAAGAAGAACGTCGTAACCGGTCCTGCCTATCTGGTAGTAGAGGATGTACCCCTGCCGTTGGCCGTTCCGTTCTTCTTCTTCCCATTCTCAAGCAGTTATCAGTCGGGATTCCTGATGCCGACTTATATGGACGACTCTAACCGTGGTTTCGGTCTGACCGACGGAGGTTACTATTTTGCCATCAGCGACCAGATGGACCTGAAAGTACGGGGAGACATCTTCACCAAAGGTTCGTGGGCACTGAATGCAGAGTCCAACTACATCAAGCGATACAAATACTCCGGTCTGTTGCAGGCCAGCTATCAGGTGACCAAGACGGGCGACAAGGGACTGCCGGACTATTCGGTGGCCAAGGACTTCAAGATTGTGTGGTCGCACCGCCAGGATGCCAAAGCCAACCCCAACCAGACATTCTCGGCCAGTGTGAACTTCGCCACCAGTAGCTACGAGCGTACCAACATCGACAACATGTACAACTCGCAGGCCATGTCGCAGAACACCAAGACCTCCAGTATCAGCTATACACGCTACCTGTTCGACAAGAAACTGACGCTGTCGGCTACATCGAACATTGCACAGAACATGCGCGACTCGTCGATCAACGTAACTTTGCCCGACTTGAACATTTCGCTGACCACTATCTTCCCTTTCAAAAGAAAGAAAGCTGTGGGCGAAGAGAAATGGTACGAAAAGATTTCAGTACGCTACACCGGACGATTGAAGAACAGCATACAGACCAAGGACAACCTGCTCTTCAAGTCGAACTTGATCAGAGACTGGGAGAACGGTATGCAGCACGAAATTCCCATCAGCGCCACCTTTACCCTGTTCAAGTACTTCAACGTGACTCCCAGCGTGAACTACACCGAACGCTGGTACACGCGTAAAGTGATGAAAGACTGGGACCCGACAGCCGGAACCAACGGCACCGGAGCAGAAGTGAGCGATACGATATATGGCTTCAACCGCGTGTACAACTATAGCGCCAGCATGAGCGTCAACACCAAGATATACGGCATGTACAAACCGCTCATCTTCCCGAAGAAAGCCATACAGATACGTCACGTCATCACGCCGTCCATCTCGTTCAGTGCATCGCCCGACTTCGGAGCCGAGCGTTACGGATACTGGACATCGTACATCAAGCCTAATTCGGACGGTCGTCAGGACACCGTAGTCTACTCACCCTATGCCGGACAGGCCTTCAGCCCACCTAGCCAAGGACGTTCGGGAAACATCTCCTTCAGCGTTTCGAACAACATCGAAATGAAGTTCAAGGATAAGAATGACTCCATCCGTAAGATCAGTCTGATAGACGAACTGGGTGCCAGCATCTCGTACAACACGGCTGCCAAAGTACGTCCGTGGAGTAACCTGAACCTGAACCTGCGTCTGAAACTCAGCAAGAACTATACATTCAGTATGAGCTCCACCTTCGCCACCTACGCCTATGCCTTCGACAAGAACGGTAACGTGGTGCAGAGCGACCGTACCGAATGGTCGTACGGACGATTCGGACGATTCCAGGGATATGGTACATCGTTCAGCTACACCCTGAACAACGACACGTGGAAGAAACTGAGAGCCCTGTTCACCGGCGAAAAAGCCGATGAAGGCGAAAACAAGAACGGCGAGGGACAAGGCGACAACACCACCGACGGAGATGCCAGCAACGAGGCAAACACATCCAGCCGCAACGAAAAGAAGACCGAAAAGGCCGCTGCCGACAGCGACGGCTACCAGGTGTTCAAGATGCCGTGGTCCATCAACCTCAGCACCGGTTTCAACATCAGCGAGGATACCAGCAAGCCTATCAACCGCAACACCATGCGCTACCCGTACAAGATAAGCCTGAACGCGCTGAACATCAACGGAAACATCAAGATCTCCAATAAGTGGGCCATCAACTTCAACTCGGGTTACGACTTCGAAAGCAAAGAAATCGTACAGACGGCCTTCAACATCACGCGCGACCTGCACTGCTTCAGCATGTCGGCCAGCCTCTCGCCCTTCGGACGCTGGAAGTACTACAACTTCACGATACGTGCCAACGCCAGCATCCTGCAAGACCTGAAGTGGGAGCAACGCAGCCAGACGCAGAGCAACATACAGTGGTATTAATCCCGCCAACAGGCTCCGGCGCATTCTTTCAGCCTGCCCCTCTGGCAGCACACATACGGAAGAAATCGGATACACACCTATCATAAAGGCCGGTAACACGGGTTACCGGCCTCCTGATGACTTGCTGCAAACTCACTGCACACAAGTTGCAGCAACGCTGCACACTGGTTGCAGAGTCACTGCAAACGGGTTGCAGTATCACTGCAAACAAGCTTGCAGTATCGCTGCAAAGCGGTGTGCAGTAACGCTGCAAACAGGCTTGCAGTAACACTGCAACCCGCGTGCAGCAGTTCTGCAGTCAGCAGTTTCCACAAAAGATACTTGATGTTACCACACGATTTCCGCCTCGCCATGCTCGCGCAGATAGGCATTGGCCTGACTGAAGTGGTGGTTTCCGAAAAAGCCGTGATAAGCAGAAAGGGGCGAAGGATGCGCCGAAGTAAGCACAAGATGCCTGCTACGGTCGATAAAGGCACCTTTTCGCTGCGCATAAGCTCCCCACAGGATGAACACCAGATGCTCGCGCTGCTCGGCCAGCAGGCGTATGACAGCATCGGTAAAGGTTTCCCAACCGCGGTTCTGATGCGAACCCGCCTGATGCGCCCGCACAGTCAGCGTGGCATTGAGCAGCAGTACGCCCTGCTGAGCCCAGCGGGTCAGATTGCCCGTGGCAGGAATATCGGTTCCTATGTCATCCTTGATTTCCTTGAAGATATTCACCAACGACGGCGGAAAAGGAATACCGTCGTTCACCGAAAAGCAAAGACCATGGGCCTGTCCCGGTCCGTGATAAGGATCTTGCCCGATGATAACGACCTTCACTTTATCGAAGGGGCAAAGATTGAAAGCATTGAAAATCAGCTTTCCCGGAGGATAGACAGGCCCATGGGCATATTCCTGGCGCACGAATTCGGTCAGCGTGCGAAAGTAATCTTTTTCGAACTCAGGCTGCAAACGCGCCTTCCAGCTCTCTTCTATCTGAACATTCATAATATATTTGTACGATTAGCATTTCGGCAGCTAAGATACAAATATTTTTCATCAAATCAGGTGTATGCCGCAAGCCTTGCACTCCTGACGCATGGATTCGGGCCAGATACTTGCCTGAATTTCGCCAATGTGCGCCTTCCGCAAGTAGAACATACACAGACGCGACTGCCCGATACCACCACCGATAGACAGCGGCAGTGTGTCGTCCATCAGTCGTTTGTGGAAGTAAAGTTCCAGGCGTTGTTCCTGTCCCTCTTCCTTCAGCTGTTGCAGCAGTGCCTTCTTGTCCACACGGATACCCATCGATGACAGTTCGATGCTGCGTTGCAACACGTCGTCCCACAACACCAGGTCGCCGTTCAGGCCCGGCAGGTCGTTCAGGCCCGGCGTCGTATAGTCGTCGTAGTCCGGAGCACGTCCGTCGTGCTTCTTCCCGTCGCCCAGTTTGCAACCGATACCGATGATGAACACCGCTCCGTACTTCTTCGTGATGGCATGCTCGCGACACTTGGGTTCCATGTCCGGATACAGACGGCGCAATTCCTCGGCATGTATGAAGTGCAGCTTCTGCGGCAGGCAGGGCTTGATTTGCGGATACATCTCGTACACCATGTATTCCGTACGCACCATGGCAGCATAAATGCGGGTAACGATTTCTTTCAAGAAATCCACGTTGCGGTCGGCCTCGGTGATGACACGTTCCCAGTCCCACTGGTCGACGTACAGCGAGTGCAGATTGCCCAGCTCTTCGTCGGCCCGAATAGCGTTCATGTCTGTGTAGATGCCATATCCCGGCTCAATGCAATATTCGGCCAGCGTCAGGCGCTTCCACTTCGCAAGCGAATGCACCACTTCGGCCTGCGCATCGCCCAAGTCTTTTATCGGGAAGGACACAGCACGCTCCACACCATTCAGGTCGTCGTTGATACCCATTCCCTTCAGTACAAACAACGGTGCCGTGACACGGCGCAAACGCAATTCAGACGAAAGGTTCATCTGAAAGAAGTCCTTAATCTGTTTAATGCCAAGCTCCGTCTGCTTCAAATCGAGCAAGGGAGTATAGCCCTCAGGTTTTATCAAGTAACTCATGACTATTTATATCTTTCTTTAATTGTAAATTTGTCCGGCAAAGGTAAAAATAATATTGATACATGCTACAATTTACACAAGAAAAACAGCAAAATGAAACACATTTAGCTGTATACATTCCAAAATAACAGCATAAGCAGACAAAAAGAACGACATAAAAAAAGAAAATTGTTAGGATTATGCAGAGATTTTTTATACTTTTGCCCTGCAAACGGCGCCGGTAATACCACCGTGTCTGCCGTCAAGGTATCAAGCACCTGTAGTTCAATGGATAGAATACTGGATTCCGGTTCCAATGATAAGGGTTCGATTCCCTTCGGGTGTACTACTTCCCCTCACATTTTCCCGTTACAGACTTATTGACGTGCAAGGCTTTCAAGTCCTGCTATAGTATTGTGTCCTGCCTTCAGCTACAGACCGGTACACCAACAGCCCCCACTTTACCTTACGACGAAAAGAAACAAAAAAAGGCACATCGTTGCCGATGCGCCTTTCTTACATATGTTTCAGATAAACTTTCTGCGATTAAGCCTCTTCAGCTACCACTTCGAAAGGAATTTCTACAGAAACTTCCTTGTGAAGCTTAACGATAGCCTTGTAGTTGCCAACTTCTTTCACAGCATCTTTCACAACGATAATCTTGCGGTCGATGTTGTGACCCAGCTTAGCCAGCTCGTCAGCAATCTGAATGCTGCCTACAGAACCGAAGATAGTACCAGTAGAGCTTACCTTTGTAGCAATCTTCAATGATACGCCTTCCAGCTTAGCAGCCAGTTCTTCAGCATCTTTTTTGATTTTCTCCAGTTTGTGAGCACGTTGTTTCAGCTCTTCAGCCAGCATTTTCTTGGCAGCAGGAGAAGCAATGACAGCTTTACCTGTCGGAATGAGGTAGTTACGACCATAACCAGACTTAACAGTCACGATGTCGTTCTTATAACCCAAGTTGATAACGTCTTCTTTCAAAATAATTTCCATACTGTCTCCTCCTTATTATTTCATCATATCGGTTACATAAGGCAGCAATGCCAAGTGACGTGCTCTCTTAACGGCCTGAGCCACGCGACGCTGATACTTCAGTGAAGTACCTGTAATGCGACGGGGAAGGATCTTACCCTGCTCGTTCAGGAATTTCTTCAGGAACTCGGGATCTTTGTAGTCGATGTACTTGATACCGCTCTTTTTGAAACGACAGTATTTTTTCTTCTTAACGTCTACTGAGGGCGGAGTTAAATATCTGATTTCTGATTGAACTTGTTGTGCCATGATTAATCCTCCTTTTTAGTTGATTTTACACTTCTTCTTTTTGCAGCGTATTCAGCAGCATACTTGTCTTGTTTGAAAGTCAAGAAGCGGATCACACGCTCGTCACGACGGAAGTTGATTTCCAGTTTCTCAATAACAGTCGGTTCTGCATTGAACTCAATCAGCTGATAGAAACCTGTAGACTTCTTCTGAATAGGATAAGCCAGCTTTTTCAGTCCCCAGTTTTCTTCATTTACAATCTCAGCACCTTCAGCAGTAAGGATGCCTTTGAATTTCTCTACCGCTTCCTTCATCTGAACATCAGACAAAACGGGAGTTAAAATGAAAACGGTTTCGTATTGATTCATACTCGTTTAATTAAATAAATAATTTATTTGTTTTAAAAATGCGGCGCAAAGGTAGGCATTTTATTTTGAACTACAAACATTTAATGTTTTTTTATGTGTCGATATAGGATTTATCGCCGAAGTGAAGTATCTTTGCCAAGTTGTTTAAACAATAATTTCATGATAGAACAATTCAATTTCGACATCCGCCTCATCTTTGCAATCTTAAACGGTAAAGTATCTGCCGCCATCAACCGCAAATTATCACGCAACTTCCGTCAGAACGGCCTGGAGATCACTCCGGAGCAATGGACTGTCCTCATCTTCCTGTGGGAAAAGGACGGCGTCACCCAGCAGGAACTATGCAATGCAACCTTCAAGGACAAGCCCAGCATGACCCGCCTGATAGACAACATGGAACGGCAGCATCTGGTAGTACGTATCTCCGACAAAAGAGACCGGCGCACCAACCTCATCCATCTGACCAAAGACGGTAAGGAACTGGAAGAACAGGCACGCATCATAGCAGGCAAAACGCTGAGAGAAGCCTTGAACGGAGTCACTGTCGAAGAACTCAGCATCGGGCAAGAAGTGCTGAAAAAGATATTTTTCAATACAAAAGACTGACCAAAAAGCTTTCTTTTCATCCCTTTACCGTTCATTCTTTATTAAAATATAGTTTTTTTGCACAAATAATTTCGCTTGTTAAAGAATTATGCTTTTCTTTGTAGCAAGAATACACAGCATATAATAATCTATTAAAAATACACACACATGAAAGGTTTATTAAAAAGTCTGGGACTGATATTAATCTTGATAGGAGTTGTCATCCTGATTGCCTGCTCCTTCACCGGCAATGTTAACAACAATGCCATATTGGGCACATCAGCAGTGCTGATTGTAATAGGTCTGGTTTCCTATATTGCCATCAATAAACGAGTTACAGATTAACATCAGAATAAAATGGTAAACAAAAAGGGCGGTTGCATAAACAACCGCCCTTTTTGTTTCTGCCCTCTTCTGGCAGACACGCCATCAAGACTCAACTTCGGGAGTAATCAGCTTATAGCCTTTACCATGAATATTGATAATCTCGATCGAGTCATCTTCCTTCAGATGCTTACGCAACTTTGTGATATACACATCCATGCTGCGTGCATTGAAATAGTTATCGTCAATCCATATTGTCTTCAAAGCAAAATCGCGCTGCAGAATCTCATTGGCATGAGCACACAACAAGCCCAGCAATTCAGATTCCTTGGTTGTCAGCTTCGTCTGTTTCTCCGGAGTAGAAAGGATCTGCTTCTGAGTATCAAACGTAAACTTACCTATCTTATAGATATTGCTTTCCTTGTTTTTCTTTCCACGCACACGACGCAGGATAGCCTCAATTCTGAAAGTCAACTCTTCCATGCTGAAAGGCTTGGTAATATAATCATCAGCACCAATCTTGAAACCTTCCAGAATATCTTCCTTCAGTGTTTTGGCAGTCAGGAAGATGATAGGAATCTCGGCATTAGCCGCACGAACTTCCTGGGCTAACGTAAAGCCATCCTTCTTAGGCATCATTACGTCAAACACACACAAATCATATTTATTCTTCAGGAAAGCCTTATAACCAGCCTCTCCATCAGGGTACAATTCAGCAGCATACCCCTTTGCCTGTAAGTATTCTCTCAAAAGCATGCCAAGATTTTCATCATCCTCGCACAGCAAAATACGCAATTTCTCGTCCATATTAATCATTTTTTAAGTAAAGGTAATGCAATAATAAATTTAGTTCCCACATTCATTTCACTCTCAGCCCTTATCGTTCCCTTATGGTCTGTGATAATTTTCTTCACATAAGCCAAACCCAGGCCAAAACCTTTCACATCGTGCAGATTACCCGTATGCACGCGATAGAACTTATCAAATATCTTCTTTAAATTCTCCTTCTTAATTCCGATACCGTTGTCCTGTACCGAAATCATCAGCTTACCCGATTCATTCCAAGTCCTTACCATCAGTTGCAAATCCACATCCGGACGTTTGTACTTCACGGCATTGTCCATCAGATTGAATATCACATTGGTCAAGTGCATTTCGTCAGCAGAAACCACCGCATCGGTTGCTTCCAATTCGGAATCAATCTTACCATTATAACGCTCTACCTTTAAAGCAAAGGTATTGATAACACTTGTTATCATTTCGTTGACATCCAAGTCCTTCATCTTCAAGACAGCCTTCTGGCGGTCAAACATAGACATCTGCAACACCTTCTCGACCTGAAAGCGCAAACGCTTCGTCTCATCATTAATCACTCCAGAGATATGCTGAAACATGGCAGGCGATTTTGCTACAGCCGGATCCTTCAGCATCTGAGCCGCCAACGAAATAGTAGAAATCGGAGTCTTGAATTCATGTGTCATGTTATTGACAAAGTCATTCTTCATTTCCGTCAGCTTTTTCTGCCTGAAGACTATATATATGGTAAAGACAAAAGTTATCAGCAACACAAAAGTAAATATCATCGACGGGATCATAAAGAAACTGACCGAATCGAAAATATAACTATTCTTCCCTGGGAAATGAATCTTCACAATGCTCATGCGTGCCGGCGGATCGTTCAAGAACAATGGCTGCGCATACGAACTCTCACTGCCTTCGTCGCTATAGTCCGAACAACGGTACACTTCCCTGCCATCTCTGTCTATTACCTTGAAATGATAATCCAGATCAATGCCGTTATCAATCAAACCTGATTTCAAATATTGATCCAAGTTCTTGAAATTGACACGCTCAGCAATCGGCTTATTACTGGCGTGATAGATCATTTGCCAAACCACATCATCCATTAAGGCACGCTGATACAAATATCTGTTCTTTACAGCATCTACCAGCGAACGCGATGTCTGTGGAATGGTTTTCGTACCATGCTTGCGCGAAATCATAGCTCTGGGTAACTCCGACGGCTTATTGGTAAACGTCTTCAACTCAATCTTCGAACCATCCGGCGAAGTAATCATAAAACGTTGTGTCTGCACCATCGCTCCCTGCGAGCTCTGTTCCCACGCTTTCTTTTCAGCTTCGGAGATATCTTCACGTATCCAGCGTTCAACCTCCGCAGATTCCACATCCTTTGAAGCTGCCATCAAAGCACGCTTCACGGATTCATCAAACTGCTCGTTACGCATCTTCACCATTTCCTCAATATAGCTGATCTGCAGAAACAGCAAACTGAGAAAAGCAAGACCCATTACGGCACTCAATATCCATATCGTAGACTTTTTCATAGCGACAAAATTAACACTCCCTAATTAACATTCCTAACTCGTTAACCTGATTTAACCGGGCATTCTCGTTAATTAACCGTAAGCGTTTTTTTAAGTTACACTATATACACTACAACACCAAAAGTGGTCTTCTGTTTGCAAATTTAATAAAAAATTAAATATTCATATTCACATTTCCCCATATAATCGTGCCTCAAGACTAACTGAAGAAATATTTTTTCCTACTTGGGAAAATATTTTTCTCCAACTAAGAAAAAAAATACTGCCTCTTACACAGATATTTTTAACATTCTCCATCGGTATCCATATAAATGTTAGAGCACGAATCATACAAAACTAGCAGATAGAACATATCTGTTAAAGTCTGTATAACTCGTGCTCTAAAGCAGTAAACGAAATCCAGCTAAGATATACTTTAATATTATCAGTTCATCCGTTACGACTAAGACAAACTAAAATTATCACAATCGGAACCCTGAACATAATAATTTCATTCAGTACATCCTACTTATTACGTAAAATGAATGCAGTCCATCAATTATTCTTCAGTTTGTTTAGCCTCAAATTCCTTAATAAGCTTATCCTGTACATCGCCCGGAACAAGTTCGTAGCTGGCAAACTTCATAATGAAAGAAGCACGTCCACCTGTCAATGAACTTAAAGCCGTAGAATATGAAGACATTTCCTTCAAAGGAACTTTCGCTACCAGTTTTTCATAACCGGCTTCGCTGCTCATACCCATAATCATGGCACGACGTCCTTGCAAGTCGCTCATTACATCACCCATCTTATCAGAAGGAACAAATACTTCTACGTCATAAATCGGTTCCAGAATCTTCGGACCCGCATTCTTAAAGGCTTCACTAAAAGCATTACGTCCGGCCAGCATGAACGAGATTTCATTGGAATCTACCGGGTGCATCTTTCCATCGTAAACGATAACACGTACGTCACGGGCATAAGAACCTGTCAACGGTCCCTGTTCCATACGCGACATTACACCCTTAAGGATTGCCGGCATGAAGCGGGCATCGATGGCACCACCAACCACACAGTTGACGAACACCAGTTTACCGCCCCATTCCAAAGGAATCTCTTCGGTTCCTTTCACATTCATCTTGAATTCCTGACCACCGAAACGGTAAGTATCCGGAGCAGGCATACCTTCGTAATAAGGTTCAACGATCAAATGAACTTCACCAAACTGTCCGGCACCACCCGACTGTTTCTTATGACGGTAGTCGGCACGTGCAGCCTTTGTAATAGTTTCACGATACGGAATGCGAGGTTCTTCAAACTTCACTTGCAGTTTTTCATTATTTTCGAGACGCCACTTCAAAGTACGCAAATGGAATTCACCCTGACCGTGAACAATAGTCTGACGTAATTCTTTGGACTGGTCGATCACCCAAGTCGGATCTTCTTCATGCATACGGTTCAGAATAGCCATCATCTTTTCAGTATCCGCTTCGTTCACCGGTTTAATGGCACGTGAGTACTTGGAGTTCGGATATTTGATAAAGTTGAAACGGTTTTCAGCTCCCTTGCCATTCAGAGTATTTCCGGTATGTACATCTTTCAATTTGACAGTACAACCTATATCACCGGCCACCATTTCCTCTACCTTAATACGGTTGGCACCTGCACAAGCGTAAATCTGAGCAATACGTTCTTTCGAACCACGATCGGCATTCGAGAAATCATCACCTTCGTGCACCTTTCCACTCATTACCTTAAAATACTGCACATCACCAATGTGCGGCTCAACAGCCGTCTTAAAGAAATAAAGTGATGTCGGGCCGTTAGGATCCGGCTTCACAATTTCACCACGAGTATTATGTACCGGAGGCATTTCATCAACAAACGGAACGACATTACCCAAGAATTCCATCAGACGACGAACACCCATGTCCTTGCCTGCACATACGCAGAACACAGGGAACATGCCGCGAGAAGCCAATCCCTTACGGATACCCTCACGCATTTCGTCTTCTGTCAGCGAATCCATTTCGAAGAATTTCTCCATCAAAGTTTCATCATGTTCAGCCGCAGCTTCTACCAATGCTTTATGCCATTCGGTAGCTTTTTCCATTTCTTCGGCCGGGATATCTTCGATAGTGGGAGCACCACCTTCGGGAGCCCACGAATATTTTTTCATCAGAAGTACATCAATCAACGAATTAAAGTTCGGACCAGTGGCCAAAGGATATTGTACAGGAACTACCTTCGAACCGTAAATAGACCTCAACTGCTCCAGAACCATATCATAATCGCACTTCTCGCTATCCAACTGGTTCACCAGGAAAATGACCGGTTTACCTAACTTTTCTGTATAACGGAAATGATTCTGTGTACCTACTTCCGGTCCATATTGTCCGTTCAACAATAAAATGGCCGTATCGGTTACGTTCAACGCTGTCATAGCAGCACCAACAAAATCATCACTACCCGGGCAGTCGATAATATTAAGTTTCTTTCCGTTCCACTCTACATGGAAAACGGTGGAGAACACTGAATAGCCATATTCCTGCTCCACCGGGAAGTAATCGCTGACTGTATTCTTGGCAGTAATTCTGCCACGACGTTTTATAATACCACTCTCATAGAGCAGCGCTTCCGTGAGAGTGGTTTTACCCGAGCCGTCATTGCCAAGAAGAGCAATGTTCTTAATTTCATTCGTCTGATATACTTTCATGATATATAGAATTTAAAGTGAATAAATCAGCTGCTTCCGCAAGCCTTTGTTTTTTTGTGTGGCGCAAATTAGGCATTATAAAAAAGAAAAACAACGATTCGGGCAGTGTTACTAAACTATGTTTTGAAACATACCATTTTTCTTTCACCACTTATAAAAGCCTCCCAAAGCGTCCAGAAACTAGTTATAAAGAGGATTTTGGTCTAAAATTCGTCATTCTTTGACAGATTTGTCTACCCCCATTCCACATTATTTCAGCTATCTTTGTAGCAGTGAAACTTTATTTTATTAATATCTGATACTACAATACCAAAGATGAAAAAGTTATTTTGGAGTTTGGCTCTGTTTATCGGAATTGTTTGTTCGGCTTCGCTGAAAGCCCAACCCGCAACGACGAACAATGCCATTGTGCCGGGTGAAGTATGGAACGACACCGAAGGCAACCCTATCAACGCCCATGGAGGCGGAATCCTCTACCATGAAGGTACCTACTACTGGTACGGTGAGTACAAAAAAGGAAAAACCATCTTGCCCAAATGGGCCACTTGGGAATGTTATCGCACCGACGTGACCGGCGTAAGTTGTTATTCCTCGCAAGACCTGATGAACTGGAAGTTCGAAGGTATCGTCCTACCGGCCGTAAAAGACGACAGCAGCCACGACCTGCATCCCAGCAAAGTTCTGGAACGTCCGAAAGTCATCTATAACCAACGAACCGGCAAGTTCGTCATGTGGGCTCATGTAGAAAGTGCCGACTACAGCAAGGCTTGTGCCGGAGTAGCCGTCAGCGACTCGCCCACTGGTCCGTTCACCTATCTCGGCAGCTTCCGCCCCAACAATGCCATGAGCCGCGACCAGACCGTATTTGTCGACGACAACGGACGCGCCTACCAGTTCTATTCGTCCGAGAACAATGCTACCTTATATATAAGTGAACTTACCGACGACTACCTGCGTCCCAGCGGACGCTTTACCCGCAACTTCATAGGGCAGAGCCGCGAAGCACCGGCAGTATTCAAACACAACGGTAAGTACTATATGCTGTCGTCAGGCTGTACAGGATGGGATCCCAATCAGGCTGAACTGGCTGTAGCAGACTCCATCATGGGACCGTGGAAAGTAATCGGCAATCCCTGCACCGGCCCCGATGCCGATAAGACGTTCTACGCCCAAAGCACCTACGTACAACAAGTCATGGGCAAGAAGGACTGTTACATCGCCATGTTCGACCGCTGGAATAAGAAAGATCTGGAAAACTCACGATACGTATGGTTACCCATTTCGTTCGAAAACGGAAAAATCACTATTCCCTGGCGTGACCAATGGAATTTTGACTCATTTGCCCAGCAACCACGCTTCGAAGCTGGAAAAGGAACTTTCCTGCTGAACGGAAAATCATTCATCGTGAAAGCAGCCGAACTGCACTACCCTCGTATCCCCAAACCTTATTGGGATCAACGCATCAAGCTGTGCAAAGCTTTGGGCATGAATACCATCTGTCTGTACGTATTCTGGAATGCGCACGAATCGCAACCGGGCGTATTCAACTTTGAAGGCCAGAACGACCTGGCCGAATTCTGCCGCCTGTGCCAGCAGAACGATATGTACGTCATCCTGCGTCCCGGTCCCTACGTTTGTGCCGAATGGGAAATGGGCGGACTGCCTTGGTGGTTACTTAAAAAGAAAGATATCCGCCTGCGCGAATCCGATCCTTACTTCCTGGAACGTGTAGCCATCTTCGAAGAAGCTGTAGCCAACGAAGTGAAAGACCTGACCATCGCCAATGGTGGCCCCATCATCATGGTACAAGTCGAAAACGAATACGGTTCTTACGGCGAGAGCAAGCAATATGTATCGCAGATACGCGACATCGTACGCAAGAACTTCGGCAATGTCACCCTGTTCCAATGCGACTGGGCTTCCAACTTCACCAAGAACGGACTGCACGATCTCATCTGGACCATGAACTTCGGTACGGGTGCCAACATCGATCAGCAGTTTGCCCGCCTGAAAAGACTGCGCCCCAACAGTCCGCTGATGTGTAGTGAGTTCTGGAGCGGGTGGTTCGACAAGTGGGGAGCCAACCACGAGACACGACCAGCTGCCGACATGATTGCCGGAATTGATGAAATGTTGTCCAAAGGCATTTCGTTCAGCCTTTACATGACTCACGGAGGTACCAACTGGGGACATTGGGCCGGAGCCAACTCTCCGGGCTTTGCTCCCGACGTGACATCGTACGACTATGACGCCCCCATCAGTGAATCAGGACAGACTACCCCCAAATACTGGGAACTGCGCAAGACACTGGAGAAATACATGGACGGTGAGAAACAGGCCAAAGTTCCTGCCCTCATCAAGCCTATCAGCATTCCTGCCTTCCAGTTCACTGAGATGGCACCGCTTTTCGCCAACCTGCCTGCTGCCAAGAAAGACGAAAACATCCGCACGATGGAAGAGTACGACCAGGGCTTCGGCAGCATTCTGTACCGCACTACATTGCCTGAGACCAAAGCTCCAGCACTGCTCACCGTAAACGAAGCGCACGACTATGCACAAATCTTTATCGACGGCAAGTGCATCGGCAAGCTGGACCGCCGCAACGGCGAAAAGCAGATTACCCTGCCCGCCTGCCGCAAGGGAGCACAGCTCGACATCCTGGTAGAGGCCATGGGACGTATCAACTTCGGACGTGCCATCAAAGACTTCAAAGGCATCACGAAGAACGTAGAACTGACCATCGACATGAACGGTTATCCCTTCGTCTGCGACCTGAAGAACTGGGAAGTATTCAACATCGAAGATACGTACGAATTCTACAAAGGCATGAAGTTCGAACCCATCCGCTCGCTGAAGGACGAACAGGGACAACGCATTCCGGGCTGCTACCGCGCTACTTTCAACGTGAAGAAGCCCAGCGACACTTTCCTGAACTTCGAGACATGGGGCAAAGGATTGGTTTACGTGAACGGATATGCATTGGGACGTATCTGGGAAATCGGTCCGCAACAGACTCTCTACGTACCGGGATGCTGGCTGAAGAAAGGCGAAAACGAAATCCTGGTATTCGACATCGTAGGTCCGAAGGAAGCTAAGAGCGAAGGTCTGCGCGAGCCACTGCTCGACCAGTTGCAGGTCAGCAAACCGCTGACTCACCGCACCGAAGGACAGAATCTGGACCTCACGGCCGAGAAGCCCGTACTCAGTGGCAGCTTCAAACCCGGCAACGGATGGCAGGAAGTTAAATTCGACCAGCCTGTCAGCGGACGTTACATCTGTCTGGAAGCACTCAGCTCGCAAGACGGAAAAGACCTGGCCTGCATTGCCGAAATGTATGTACTCGACAAGGATGGCGAACGCCTGTCGCGTGAGCCCTGGATTGTGAAGTATGCCGACAGCGAAGACGTAGCTCACGTCAACCGTTCGGCCGACAAACTGTTCGACCTGCAGGAATCTACCTACTGGAGTACGACGCCGGGCACAGCCTACCCGCACTCGGTAGTCATCGACCTTGGCGCCACCCACACCGTAAGCGGCATCCAGTACTTGCCTCGCATGGAGAGCGAAGTGCCGGGCGGCATTAAGGATTTCAAAGTTTACGTGAAGAAAGAAACATTCAAATACTGAATACTTCCCTAATAAAGACAGCGAGTCCCCCAGAACACTTCTCCGATCAGCAGCATCTTGCCGCTACGTCAGAAGTTCTGCGGGACTCTCTTTTTTTCCTTTCCTTCATCCTGCCGTCGCTTGAAAATTCCCCATATCTTATCCGTTGTTAGCTCTGTTTTCTGTTTCATATTGCTTTAACCTGATCAAACTATCAGTTTATTGCGAATAAACAGACTGTTTATTTCTGATAAGCGACAGCGTGCCTGTACATTCCTCCTAGCATTCAAGCAGTAAAAAGATACAGAAACTTCATTATTACCTCCTTCCATCGCAGCAAACCATTATATATATGAAAACAGGAAAGGTGCACTCTCCATTACAGGAAAGTACACCTTTGAAAGAAAAAGATTACACGAAAGAGATAAGTCAATCTTACATCATTTGTTGCGCGTAACGGTATGCAACACTTTGCCCGTTTTGTCAATCATACGCAGTTCAAGCGTCTTGGGCGTGGCCGAGATGATGGAGAATCCCGGTTCGGGGCTACAGAATACTGTACCTTCGATGGGGTTCACCTTACGGCTGAGCGAACCGCTGGAGTTGGTCACATAGTCGATGTTGCTGCCATTGACACGCACATGCTGGAAGTTGTGGATGTGACCACATACATACATATCTACATGATGACGGCGCAGAATGGGGTCGACACGCTGCTGCATGTTCTGACGCTCGATTTCGTCTTTCGGCGTCTCGGCATAGATGGGATGGTGACCGACTACAATCACCCAGTCTTCTTTGGCTGCAGCTAAAACACCGTCCAGCCATTGCAATTGGTCATCAACGTTTTGCAGACAGGCATCGGGATACTTGTCGTTCTCCTGACGATACTTGTCGATGAGCGGAGTAGTATCTATCCATACTATACGCACAGTAGTACCTTCTTCGTTGAAAGCCTTGGTGTAGTAACGGGCAGGCATCGTCCAGCGACGGCTTACGCGAGCATAGTCGAGCACGGCCTGCGTATTGCCGCGGTATTCGTGATTACCACAAATGGGGAACCAGTCGATCATCAGTTCGGGATGGCTGTAGATAAGTTCGTAATTGGTCATCCACAAAGGGTCGTTCACCGAACGTACGCCTTCGAAGTGGTGTACGTCACCGGCAGCAATCACAAATTCAGGTCCCACTTCTTCGGCCATCTCGCCCATCAGTTCGGCAATGGGTTTCTGGTCGTAGTAGCCGTTACGGCCCAGGTCGTTGGCTACATAGATGTTGAACTTATCGTCGTAAACCGAATAGTCTATCTTGTTTTGGGCAATGGCCCACTGGCCCAACAGGGCAAGAGTAAACAGCAGAAATAGTTTCTTCATTTTCATCATTTTGCTTTAAAGTTTATAATTCTGGTTAAACACATTTTTTATCGCTTTTTGTTAGTGCAAAAATAATTCCATTTTTGGGAAGAATTCTGGATAATATCAGCTTAACGAGAAAGAAAGGGAATCGTGTCAAAGCACAGACACCTCCCCCCTCTTTCTTGAACTGCAATTATTTAACAAATGAGCGATATAGAGTCATCTTTCAATCTTATCTGAATCAGAAATTGATTTTGAAACCGGCATTGACACGTACTCCATAGTATTCGGCCTGCATGGAGCGGTCGGAAGTTCCCTGATAGTAGCGCAAGGGCTGGTTCAGCAGATTGGTAGCTTCGGCATAGAAGGTAGTCTTCAGTTTCTTGCCAAAGGTGTAGCTGGCGTTCACGTCCAGGTAGTTCACCTTGTCGTAGTAGCGGTCGTAGAAGGCTTCCTCGCCTACTTCGTCGATGAAGTCGCTGGCAAAGTTATAGCTCAGACGGATGTTGAATCCTGCCTTGTCGAAGTAGAGCGAAGCGTTGGCCGTGTGCTCGGGCGAACCGGGCATGCGGAGGTCTTCGTTCTCACGGCCTTCGAAGTTGAAGTTCTTCACCTTACTGTAGGTATAGGTGTAGTTGCCGTAGAATCCGATGCACTTCAGTGCGGGAGCTATGAAGCCGAAGTCGCGCTGATAAGCCAGTTCGATGCCCAGTACGTCAGCATCGCCGGCGTTGCGGGGTTGGGTCAGAACGTCATACGTATGATTGTTGTAAGTATAGTTGGTGATGCGCTGATCGACGATGAAGTCGTTGATCTTCTTGTAGAACAGACCTGCGCTGACCAGACCTACACTTTTGAAGTAGTACTCGGCACTGAGGTCGAAGTTGTAGGACAGGGTCGGAGTCAGATTGGGGTTACCCATCTCCAGTTCGTTGTCACTGCTCTTCACCACTACGTTCGGAATCAGGTTGGAGTATTTGGGACGTGCAATGGTGTTGGTGAACGAGGCACGCAGCTTAAGGTCGTCGTTGACGTCGTACTTCAGCAGGATGGAGGGCAGGACGTTGATGTAGCTGTCGGTGTAGTCGCCCGTGGGGTCGAGGCTTTCCTTGATGCCCTGGTCTTTATCCTTTTCGGTATAGACCCATCCGCTGTATCTCAAGTGTGTATTTTCCAGACGTACACCGGCCATCAGGTTCCAGCGTTTGCCCAGCTGCTGGTCGAAGCGGATGTATCCGGCACTGACGGTTTCGTGCGCCTTGAAGTTTCCGCCTTCTTCTTCCAGGTTTTCTTCGCCTTCGAACTTGCTGCTGTCACCGAAAGGCAGGCTGCCCAAGTATTCCTTGGTAAAGGCATCGCCCACTTTATAGCGGTCGCCGGCCATGTATCCGTCGCGATTCTGGTTCTTCAGGTTGGCCAGTGCTTCGGTCATGAATGTGCTTTCGTAGTCGCCTACGGGTTCGTAGTCGAAGAAAGTGATGTCTTTCTTCTTGTCCTTGTCAACGACTTTTGCTCCAAACTTCAGCTTGTTGGCATACTTTCCTTTGGCCATCGGCAACTCGAAGTTCAGGCTGAACTTCAGGTCTTTCTCCTTGATGTCTTCGAAGCTTTCGGTCAGTTCGTCCAACCCGTAATCGTCGGCGTTCATAATCAGATCGTCGGCATTCACAGCCGACATGTACGGACGGCGGATGTCGCTCCAGTCGGTATTCATGGCTACGCCTTCGCGGTTGAAGCCAATGTATCGTTCGTTGGGACGTTTTTCACCGGCCTGTGCATAAGAGGCTTTCCAGTCCATCTTCAGCCGACCGAAGAGGTGTTCACCACCGAGGGTGAAGTCCATGGTGCGCTGTTGCTCCAGACGGGCATTGCGGTTGTCGGGCGTACCACCCTTGGTCTGATAGATGACTTCGTATTCGTTGGGTGTGTCGTCGTCCCACTTGTAGGTGACGCGGTAGCGGTTCTCCCAGTCGTTACGGTTGTTGAAGATTCCCTTGAAGTCTATCTTGTGGTTGGCATTAATTTCCCAGTCCAAAGCCAGCGAATAACTCTGGCGTTCGCGGGTGACGTAGTACTGACGTATTTCGTATTCGTCGATGACCACATCGCCGTTGTCGTTCCGCTTGTAAGCCATCTCCACGTCGTCGCTGCCGGCAGGATTGTTCTGATAAGAAGCAGAAAGCATCAGTCCAAGCTTGTCGTTGAAGAAACGGTCGCCATAAGTAAAGCCCAGATTTAAGGCAGCCTTACCGCTCACCCAGTTGTAGCCGGTTCCGGCCGTAGCGGCAATGGTGCGTTTGTAGGGCGAGTTCTTGGTGACGAGGTTGATGCTGCCGCCGATGGCGTCGGCATCCATATCGGGAGTCACTACCTTGTTCACTTCGATGGTCTGAATCATGTCCGAAGGTATCAGGTCGAGCTGGACGTTGCGCGTGTCGCCCTCCGCCGAGGGGATGCGGTTGCCGTTGATAGTGACCGAGCTGAGGTCGGCACTCGTTCCGCGTACCTGTCCGAAGCGGGCCTCGCCCTGGTCGTACTGAACGTTGATGCCGCTGATGCGCTTCAGCGCGTCGCCGATGTTCGAGTCGGGAAACTTGCCCACCTGGTCGGCCGATACGACGTTGGTGATACCCAAACTGTTCTTCTGCGAACTCATGGCACGGCGTTGTCCGTGGAAGGCACCACCTACGACAACTTCCTGCAGTTCGACTCCTTCCTGCAGCACTACGTCCCGGTCTAAAGTCTTGCCTTCGGGAATGGTGATGTTCAGTTCTACCGGCGAATAGCCTACGTAGGTCACCTTGACAGTATAAGTTCCCGGGTCAAGGTTGGAGAATGTGTAGAATCCGTTGACGTCGCTCGTCACACCTGTGTGCAGTTTCTCAATATAGACAGAAGCACCCGGAAGAATTTGTTTGGACGCATCGACGATACGGCCGCGAATGGTCCCTTGTTTCGTTTCATTTGCTTTTCCGTCAGCCCAACTCACGTTGCTGACGCCCATAAACATAAATAAAAATAAGCACGCTTTTACAATCTGTTTCATACTTGTTTTCGCTGTTAATATTTTGCCGCAAAAGTAGAGGGACTCCGTTACGTGCATCTTGCGAAACATTGAAGATAAGGTAACAAATATATGACAAAAACGTTACAGACAATCCAGCCGGAGAAGATGCACGAACCTGCGATTTCCTCCCCTTCGGGAAGAGGTCCTATACGGCTCGTGAGAGACACTTGTACGGCTTGTGAGAGGCACTTGTATGGCTCGCGAGAGACACTTGTACGGCTCGTGAGAGACACTTGCACGGCTCGCGAGCAACACTTGCACGGCTCGCGAGCAACACTTGTGTCGAACAAAGGGAGAAAAAAGGGCATAAAAAAAGGCCGTCTCAACCCCTCGCGGGAGAGACAGCCCTGCCTTAGTTAAAAATACCTATTAAAAACGATTACTTAAAACTAACAGTCTTTTTCCTTATCACTAATTCCTATATGAAATACAATCTTAACTATACAGTATTAATGTCTTTAGACTATGCAAATATACATATACTATTCATTCGAAAGTAGCATAAATCGGTCAGATTATGGCAAAAATCATTCAAAATTGCAAATTCCAACGATCTTTCCACTCAATTACAGGCATTCCGGCCTCGTTGAAGCGAATCGGCAACCAGATGTAAGCAGAATACATCAGACTCTTCGGTTTCCATACATCGGCCATGAAAATATACTGTCCTTCGCCTACCGGCAACACGAAAGTACTCTGTCCGCCGAAGGTTTTCTCTGCATCCGGACCCACCATCGGACTGGGATGCTGCGTCCACGGTCCCCAGATGGAAGTGGCCGAAAACATACGCGCCTCGTTCGGATCCCAACCCGTACAGCCCGAAGTAATCATCCAATACAGGCCATCGTGCTTGAAGATGGCAGGCGCCTCGTTGTGTCCGCCGGGGAAGATACGGATATACCGACCCGTATGTCCTTGGTAGTCGTCTGTCAATTCGGCTATCTGCAAAGTCAGGTTCTCCTCGGACGAATAGATGTGATACGCCTTTCCGTCGTCATCGACAAAAAGAGTCATGTCGCGCGACATTTGTCCGCCAGCCAGGTCGCGCTTCACAAACAGTCCTTTGTTCACGGCCTCGCGCCAGCGGGGTGTCCACCATTCTTTATATTCGTCCATGTTCCATTCCGTCGCACGTTCTTCGTCTGTCATGTTTTCCGGATAGATGCCGGGATTCACACGGCCGGAACCGACGTAGCGATATGGTCCCGCAGGCGTATCGCTGACAGCCAGTGCGGCACGGGCAGCCTCGTAACCTTTTCCTTTCAGTTCAAGGTGGAACCACATGACAAACTTCTTCGTACGCGCATTGTATATCACCTTGGGACGCTCCATGATGCAACCCACCTCGATGTCGTCGCCTGCCTTGTCGGAAACAGCAAGAGCTACGCCTTCGTACTTCCAGTGACACAAATCATCGGACGAATAGCAGTTCACGCCCACTTTGGTCGAGAATCCTTCGTCCGGCCGGTGTTCGCCAAACCAATAATATTTTCCCTCGTAATAGAGAACCCCGCCGCCATGAGCGTTAATATAGGTTCCGTCCACATCGTTCCAAACTCCGGCAGGCACAATGGTGCCGCCTGCTGCGTCGGCTTTGCCGTTTTTTGTGTGAGCGCAGCTGCCCAGCAGGCAGGCCAGCAACATCCATACGGATAACAGATACTTCTTCATAAGCACTTCAGTCTTTGTCATTCAGTTTCTTTATGTTTTTCAATAACCATGGACAAAGTTAGCTGTAAATGCCTTATTTCGAGGTATAGGATTGTGTCATAAATACGAAGAAATGTTTCAAAGTTCGTCCCACGCAGGCGGATTTACCTTGAGCAGGTTCCTTACAAAGAAATCGTAACGTTTGTGCTCGCCGAAATCCTCGCCCATCGTATGTCGTGCTCCGGGAATGACAACCAGTTCAAAGTCTTTGTTCGCCTTGATCAGCGCATTCACCACCTGCATGGTCGAAGCCGGATCTACGTTGTCGTCCATCTCGCCCACTACTAGCATCAGCGGACGGGTCAACAGGTGGGCATTCTCAACGTTTGAGCCTTCCCGATACTGTTCGCCTACAGGATAGCCCAGCCACAGTTCGTTCCACCAGATTTTATCCATGCGGTTATCGTGGCAGCCACAGGCCGAGTAAGCGGCTTTATAGAACTCCGGATGGAACAGTACAGCCGTCATCGACTCCTGTCCACCGGCCGAACAGCCATAGATGCCCACGCGATCGATGTCCATATAAGGATACTTTGCGGCAGCAGCCTTTATCCAAGCTATGTGATCGGGCAGTCCGGCATCCTTCAGGTTCTTGTAGCAGACGTTTTCGAAGCTGCGTGAACGGAACGAAGTACCCATACCGTCCACCATCACCACAATGAAACCCAATTCGGCAATCGAGGTCATGTACCAGTTGTAGGGAGTAAATGTCTTGGGCACATACTGGCTGCCCGGTCCCTGATAGATGTATTCCAGTACCGGATATTTCTTATTGGGGTCGAAGTTCGTAGGTCGGATGATAATGCCCCACATGTCGGTCTTTCCGTCACGTCCCTTTGCCGTAAACACTTCTGGAGCCTTCCAGCCCTCAGCAACAAGACGGCTGATGTCGGCCTGTTCGAGCGGCATCACTACACGACCGTCGGCTGCACTACGCAACACAGCCACCGGAGCTTTATCTACCATCGAATACACATCAACCAGGTAGCGCATATCGTCCGAGAACCAGGCCTGATGCATTCCCTCGTCGGGTGTCAGGCAAGTCAGTCCTGTACCATCGAAACCGATGCGATAATAGCGTATCAGATAGGGGTCTTCGTCGGGCTGTACACCGTTGGCCGAAAAATAAATCTGACGGTTTGCCTCGTCCACCCGCACTACCTGGCGAACATACCATTCGCCTTTCGTTATCTGGTTGACAACTTTTCCCGTTGTACGGTCGTACATGTACAGGTGATTCCAGTTGTCCCGCTCGCTTGCCCAAATGATGTGTTTGCCATCCTGCAAGTCATAACGGTAGCGCAAGGGATAATTCACGTACTTCTCACTGGTTTCCTCAATTAGCGGACGCACTTTTCCAGTTTCGGCCGAAAGCTCCAACACGCGATACACCTGATGTCCACGCTGATTATACTCAAAAGTCACTGCCCGGCTGTCATTGTCCCACTGCGGTCCCCACAAGTCGTACTGGCGATCGAACAGTTCGGTCGAAGGCTGTATGACCTTCCCAGTTTCCACTTCGTAGATACAAGGCACCTTGAAAGGCAGTTCGTCGCCGGGTTTGGCATACTCCTGTTTATGCAAACGGGGTTGCAACTGGTCCTTAGGTGATGATTCTACGTAGTAAACGTAGCGTTTCTCCACAGGCCGTATCTTGCAGGCAGCCACCTTCTTGCTGTCGGGCGACCAGCGAATGTAGGCTGAATAATAATTGCCCAGCGTTCCGTCTATACTAAGCTGACGTTCCTTTCCGGTGGCCTGTTCTTTTACATATATATTATGGTTCTTGATGAAAGCAGTATACTTACCATCCGGCGATACTACCGGAGCAGCCGTTTTCTCATCGTCTACCTCCATCCAGTGACGCTGTTTGCCCGGCGCAGGCACAGCCCCTTGGTCCGTCAGACGATTCTTCCGCACAGCATACATCCACTTGTGTCCGGCAAAAGCAAACCGAAGCGTATCCAGTCCACTGTTTACCGAAAGCCGTTCCAGCGAAAGAGCAGTCGATTCGACTTTCTGCCCGGAAGAAGCAGAAAGAGCTTCGGCCAGCCGTTTATGGTCGAATAAATCTTTACGCGAGCTTTTATCGGCATTTACCAGAACATATATACGTCCTTCAGGCGTACGACGCACATACCAGAAACTGTGAGTCCCGTCTATCCAGCTGGGAACCACGTTGGAGTAATACACTTTGTTAGCACTATATTTCTCCCTCAACGAATAGGCACGGCGATAGTCCTCAGCCGTACCCTGTGCCAGAGCTGTGCCGCAACAGCACATCACCCCGAGCAACCATAAAATTAATCGAAATAACTTCATAGAAAGATACGTTATACATAAAAAAGAGGCACGGATGTTACGGAATGCCACAGAAGTATCAATCAACCATTCTGTGAAATGCCGTATGATCCGTGCCTCAAACTATACGTTAACAGGTGATACGATCTTATTCTGTATCAGAGTCTGCTATTAATAATCCATTTTCACACTGTTGCACACCGGAGTCAGTACAAACGAGAACTCATAGTCTGCATAAGGAACCTGATACTGCGGCAATGGCCATGCTCCCCAGCTGTTTACACAGCCCAAGCCCATCTGTGCTTTATCGATACAGAGGTTGGTCAGGTCAGCTTCTTCCACTTCGGGAGAGTGACGCTGGTCTTTACCCCAACCATCGTCAAGCGATTCGATGGTATAATGCAGTGCAGAAGCCGAGAAAGGTGCGTCGGCTACAATCTGCAAACCACGGTTGGCTGCATTCAACTGCTTCCACCAACGGATATCAGTCTTTGTTCCGTTCTCCTGCGGACGAATGTAAGAATAGAACTGTTCGTCTACCGACTGGCGGTAAATGCCCAGATCGGTGCTATGGTTACGGTCGCTGTAGTTCTCAATCGGACCACGACCATAGTATTCAACTGTCTCGAACGACTTCGGCATCTGCATCTGCATTCCGAAACGGAACATCGGAGATACTTTTGCCTGCGGATCTACTGTCATCTTCTGAGTAACTTTAACAGCTCCCTTGTTATTGATGACATAAGTCAGGTTCAACTTAGCAGATACTTGCTTCATATCATAGTCGGCATATACCACGATCTGTCCGTCCTTGCTTTCCCATTTGAAAGAAATCAGCTTCAGTTCCGGGTTCTTCCATACAGCATATTTATGCTGCAAACCTGCACCCATATCATTATCGGTCGGAGCACGCCAGAAGTTAGGAGTAAGTGCAGCGCCCTCGTTCATCAGTTCCAAACCTGCTACACGGTAGCGGCTCAAGTAACCGCTGTGTTTATTGAATTCCATGCGGAAGTCTTCACCGTTTACAATCAGATAATTCCAATCGTTTTCCTGAACTTGGGGAACAACGGTTTCTACATTGACGGTTTCTACGTTTTTCAGTTCAAGCGCAGGAGCCTTGTAAGCATTCAACACGAGCTGGTCTTTAGCTACAGCATATCCGGCAGGCAATACACCTTCTTTTTGTTTCAGGCGATAAGTCACGTTCAAGAGCCACTCTTTGCACTCACAAACCTTACCCAGGTCAAGCTTAATCTTAGCTGTCTGGTGAGGTGCAACGTTCAGGTTCTCGACACGTCCGCTGCGAACGGCTTTTCCGTTGGCCAATACAACCCACTCCATGTAGTAGGCAGAAAGGTCGCGGAAGAAGTTTTCGTTGTAGACATTGATTTCGCCCTGTGCAAGGTTGGCCGGTGTGGTCCAGATGTTCTGATAGTAGTAACCTACTTCATACATGTGCGGATTGGGCACACGGTCGGGGCTGATAAGTCCGTTGTCGCAGAAGTTGTTGTCGGAAGCATCGAAACGGTTAAAGTCGCCTCCGTAAGCATAGATGGATACGCCATCTTTACCTTTCCAAC
This sequence comes from Bacteroides ndongoniae, assembly GCF_900108345.1. Lineage (GTDB taxonomy): Bacteria > Bacteroidota > Bacteroidia > Bacteroidales > Bacteroidaceae > Bacteroides > Bacteroides ndongoniae. The sequence goes on from NZ_FNVV01000014.1 coordinate 1,979,880, forward strand.
GTACAGACTGATCGACAAAGTCCCAAATGAAACCACCCTGCAAGTGAGGATATTTGCGGATGAGGTCCCAATATTCCTTGAATCCGCCTTGCGAGTTACCCATAGCGTGTGCATATTCACACTGTATCAACGGCTTTGTCAGATCGTTGCGCTTAGCGTATTCTTCCATATGTCTGTAGTCGGCATACATCGGACAGTAAACATCGGTAAATTCATTACCATGTGCCTGCTCGTACTGTACGGGACGGCTGGTGTCTTCCGACTTGATCCAGCGATAGGCAGCTTCAAAGTTCGGGCCGAAGCCTGCTTCATTACCAAGTGACCAGAAGATGATACTGGGGTGATTGAAGCCACGTTGCACGTTACGCTGGTTACGTTCCATGTGGGCCTTGGCATAATCGGCACGTTTAGCCAGTGTAGATTCACCATATCCCATACCGTGAGATTCGATATTGGCCTCGGCTACTACGTAGATACCGTACTTGTCGCACAGATCGTACCACAGATTGGCATCGGGATAGTGACACGTACGTACAGCATTGATATTGAATTTCTTCATCATCTGGATGTCCTGCAACATACGCTCGGGCGATACGACATATCCGCCATCGGGGTCCATTTCATGACGGTTGGCACCCTTGAACAGCACTGCCTGACCGTTGACCAGAATCTGTCCGTTCTTCTGTTCGATCTTACGGAAACCTACTTTTACGGGAATTACTTCGTTGCTGCCCTGAAGTGTGGCACGCAATGTATATAAATAAGGTGTCTCGGCACTCCACTTATTGGGGTTCTCAACATTGAGCACTGTGGTCGAGCTACCTTTGGCTGTTGCTGTAGCCACTTGCTTACCTGCTGCATCGAGCAGTTCCAGATTGACTGTTCCGCTGCCCTTCAGGTCAAGCTTAACAGACAGAGAACCGTTCTTGTATTCGGCATCAAGGTCGGGAGTGACACGGATGTCCTGAATACGTTTCTTGTCGCGAGCGTAGAAATAACAGTCGCGACCTACACCGCTATAACGGAAGAAGTCCTGATCTTCAAGATAAGTACCGTCGCACCAGCGGAATACCTGGAAAGCAATCAGGTTTTTCTGACCGGGCTTCAGATAAGAAGTCAGGTCGAATTCGGCTTCCAGCTTGCTGTCTTCGCTATAGCCTACGTACTTACCGTTTACCCACAAATACATGTTGGAAGTAACGGAACCGAAGTGTGCAATAATGTCCTTTCCTTTCCACGAAGCGGGAATAACAAATTCGCGACGATACGAACCTACGTGATTATTAGCAGTAGGAACTTCGGGAGGATTGTTTTTGTACTGATTGCGCCAAGCATAGCCTACATTGACGTAAATGGGGTCGCCATAACCGTTCAGTTCCCACATGGCAGGCACTCGCATGTCATCCCAGCCTTTGTCGTTAAAACCGACTTTCCAGAAGTCTGTAGGACGAGCATCGGCATCTTTCACCCAGAAGAACTTCCACAGCCCATTCATGGTCATATAGTTGGAAGACTGCTTCATGTTTTCCTTAGCTGCCGCGTCGGCCGACTCGTAAGCAAAATAGTTGGCGTGCATCGGAGCACGGTTCACTGCATTCACCTGCGGATCCTGCCATTCCTTGAAAGACTGTGCACTGCCGCTCACGGCCAAGGCGGCAAACAGTCCTGTAATAAGTTGTTTCTTCATGATATAATTTTTTATGTTTGTAGCAGCATGGAGTGTTTTTCTTTCCACGCCGCTACAAAGATAACCTAAATTCCGCAGCATTTTAGTTTAACTTATTTTATAAGTACCTGAGCAACAAAAAGTTGCTCAGGATTTTGCCATGTCAGATTTTTCACCTATCTTAGTGTTGCAAATCAAAATATGTATCAAACCCGACAGACATGGCAAAGGTAGCAATAAAATCTGAGAAACTCTCTCCTTTTGGAGGAATTTTTTCAATAATGGAGCAATTTGACTCCAATCTCTCATCTGTAATCGACTCAACCCTCGGTATGAGATGTAGGCTGTATGGTTATCAATACAGCGAAATCATCCGTTCGCTTATGAGCGTTTATTTCTGTGGCGGCTCATGCATAGAGGATGTCACCACTCATCTGATGTATCACCTCTCGCTTCATCCGACACTTCGCACATGCAGTGCCGACACGATTCTCAGAGCCATAAAGGAACTGACCCAGGATAACATTTCCTACACATCCGACACTGGCAAGACCTACGACTTAAACACGGCAGACATGCTGAATACACTGCTCCTCAATTGCCTATTGTCCACAGGGCAGCTGAAAGATGGCGAGGGGTATGACGTTGACTTCGACCACCAGTTCATAGAGGCTGAGAAGTTTGATGCGAAACCCACATACAAGAAGTTTCTCGGATACCGTCCTGGCGTGGCGGTTATTGGCGACTTGATTGTCGGCATTGAGAACAGCGACGGCAACACAAATGTCCGTTTCCACCAGAAGGACACGCTGAAGAGGTTCTTTGAAAGGTTTGAAAAGAACAAGCTTATGATCAACCGTTTCAGAGCTGATTGCGGCTCGTGTTCTGAAGAGATAGTGGAAGAGATTGCTAAACACTGCAAGACCTTCTATATCCGTGCCAACCGATGCAGTTCGCTCTACAATGACATCTTTGCCCTCAGAGGTTGGAAGAAAGTGGAATTGGGCGGCATTGAGTTTGAGCTGGCCTCCATTCTCATCGAGAAATGGAAAGGGAAGGCATACCGTCTTGTGATTCAAAGACAGAAGCGGATAGACGGCGAACTCGACCTGTGGGAAGGAGAATACACCTACCGCTGCATCCTTACAAATGACTACGAGTCTTCCGAGAAAGAGATTGTCGAATTCTATAACCTCCGTGGAGGGAAGGAACGCATCTTCGATGACATGAATAACGGATTCGGCTGGAACAGGCTTCCAAAATCCTTCATGGGAGAAAACACGGTGTTTCTTCTGCTTACGGCACTCATACGCAACTTCTATAAATTCATCATGGCGAGGCTTGACGTGAAGAGGTTCGGACTCAAAGCAACAAGCCGCATCAAGGCGTTTGTCTTCAAGTTCATCTCTGTGCCAGCCAAATGGGTCAGGACATCAAGGCAGTATGTGCTGAATATCTATTCATGCAACAACGCTTATGCTGATGTGTTCCAGAATGACTTTGGATGACACCGACAACTTATGGTCGTGATTTTGCGTATTGCCTCAAGTCGCATGGTGGGGTAAGGGGATTTAATGCGTCTTTGTGGCGATTTTTGCTGCGTTGCACCCTCTTTTGCCACAGTGTCGCTACCTTTTTGACCTCTGTGTCATCTTATGAGGGCGGTTGCGGATTTGAGGGATAAGGGAAATGCTGTTACAAACAGGAAAAATATGTTTCAAAATAGGGGCAATTTAATTCAATTGCAAACGATAGACCCCAAAAAAGTGTTCCGGAAGCTGCAATTCGAGCGTCTGACCTTTCACTTGTACCGGACGAACGCGCGGAACAAGTGTTTCCTGTTCCAGTGTATTGACCGTCTTCAAGTCGCCGTCGTGCAGATAAGTGCAAGTACCCGAAACGAGCTGACGCTTCTTCAAACCGGTAAAGTCTATCTTCACCTCGGCAGGATGACTTGCCACATTCACCAACTTGACGATGATTTCGCCTGTCGGTTCGTCCCAAGCCGCTGTCGCGTAAAGGCTGTCCTGCCCGGTGACGGGCTTGCCGTCCATCTGCAACTTCAGCACATCGGTTCCGGTATTCATGCCGTACATCTGCTGCACGTAGTAGTTGGGGGTGCGCATCATACGCAGGTTGTCGAACCAGATAAGGTCCGGATTCCACTGCCAGGCATCCACGTGTGCAAACAACGGAGCGTAAGTGGCCAGATGAACCACGTCGGCATTGCGTTCCAGTCCGGTCATGAAGGCTGCTTCGGAAAGTGCGGCATACAGATTGTTAGCCTTACCGCTGGCATGGTCGTGTGCGGCATATTCGCCGGCAAACACTTTCGGACCTTTACGGTCGTAACTGTCGTAACGGGCTGCGTTGGTCAGGAACCAATCGGGAGCCATGTAATAGTGTTCGTCCACCAGATCGACACCGATACGCTTCATTTCGGGCCACAGATAGTCGAACTGTTCGCCACCTGCACTGGGGCCGGAAGAGCCAACAACCTTAATGTCGGGATACTTGGCACGGATGGCTTTCGTAAAGACTTCGAGCCGTTCGGGATAGACTTCGCCCCACTGCTCGTTGCCGACGGCAATCATTTTCAGGTTGAAGGGAGCAGGGTGGCCCATGTCAGCACGTACCTTACCCCAGGTGGTATTCACATCACCGTTGGCAAACTCTATCAGGTCAAGCGCATCCTGCACGTAGGGATCAAGCTGGTCGAGGGAAACGATTTCGTTGCTCTCGTACTGGCACGAAAGGCCACAGCTCACTACCGGAAGCGGTTCGGCACCGATATCCTCGCTCAGCAGGAAGTATTCGTAGAAGCCCAGACCCAGGCTTTGGAAATAGTCGGGGAAAGCCTTGTGCTTGAATGTATAGTTCCAGCGGTTCTCGTTCAGCGGACGGTTTTCGACCGGACCGACCGAGTTCTTCCACTGATAGCGCGTAGCCAGACTGTTACCCTCGATGATACATCCACCGGGGAAACGGAAGACACCCGGATTCAGGTCGTACAGTGCCTGTACCAGATCGGCACGCAAACCGTTTTCACGTTGCTTCCAAGTATTAACCGGGAAGAGGGAGATATGGTCCAAATCGACCGTACCTTTGCTCTGCACCACAATGCGTAGGCGCGAATGAGCATCGGTAAAGGAAGACTTCAGCACGACTGCTACCTTCTGCCACTCCTGTCCCTTGATTTCGATTTCCTTCTTTACGGGGTTTTCAGCATTGGAGTTGACCAGCTCGACAGACAACTTCACCGGCGTAGCATCGGGTGTGCGGGCATAGACCGAGAAGCGGTATTCCTCGCCCTGCTTCAGGCCGATGCCACGGTAGCCTTCATTATCGATGCCGGCACGCAGCAGGCGACCGTCGTTGACAATACGGATGTAGTGCGGATTGCGGTCGAAGCAAGGTTTCTCGTCTTCTACCGTTACTTGTCCGAAGGGAACCCACCCAACAAACGGTTGCGGGAACTCGAACGAACGGTTCTTCACCAGTTCGGCATACAAGCCTCCGTCGGCTCCGAAATTGATGTCCTCGAAAAAGACACCGTACATGGTAGGCTGTATCTTGGCTGTCGGTTTGGCGACATCCACCGTCATTGTGTGCTGAGCCTGTACGCCCAAAGCCAATGACAAAGCTAATAATGCAGTCAATCGTTTCATTTTCTTTATATTAAGTTTCGGTTGTTCATTCTGTAAAAGCACGTTTTGCAAGGGGCGTGAGCCGTGCAAGTGTTGCTCGCGAGCCGTACAAGTGTCCTACAAAAGGGGGACAAATGCCCCCTTTTTGCCTGTTGCGGACACATCTTTATTATTTCTTTTCCAGATTCTGGTGGATTCTGATTACCGTGAACGAATAGGCAGGCATGCTGTAAGCAAAATCGCTGCCCGTCAGTTCGAAGTCGGAAGTCACGGGACGCGCCGTCTTATCCTTCGGATCGCCCGTCAGGACGGTCTTCACAGCAGTAGGAGCTGTCAGCGTCACGCCATCCAGCTTCACTTTCGAATTTACTTCGACGGGAAGCATGTTAACCAGCTTCACGATGTAGTCGCCCGTTGCGTTGTCCTTCACCACCGATACGCCGACACGCTTCTTCACACCGTCCTGCCAGTTGTTCAGCTGCACAGTCGAGGTGATGTATTCGTCTCCGGCATTCTGTCCGTACATCTGTTGGGTATAGTAACCCACGGTAGGTTTCACTTCCGTATTGTTGAAGTAGATCAGGTCCGGATTCCATTGCGTATGTCCCTCTTTGGCCAGCAGAGGCGCATACGAAGTCATGGTCACCACGTCAGCGTTGCGTTCCACGCCTGTCAGGTAGAGGGCTTCGGCCAATGCAGTCTCGATGTTGTTGGGACGTCCCGGTAAATGAGCTGCATACTCGCCCAGATATACCTTCGACTTGCTGCGGTCGTAACGGTCGTAATAGTCCTGATTGTGAATCAGCCAGCCCGGAGCCACGTAATAGTGTTCGTCCACCATCGGAATATCCAGTTTGGAAGCCAGCTTCCAGCCTTCATCATAGTCGGTACCTTCGTAGAAGGGGCCTACCGTACCAATGACAGTAATGTCGGGGTACTTAGCACGCACGGCATTGTATATCATGGTAAAGCGTTCCTCGAACACGTCGGTAATCAGGTCTTCGTTTCCAATCCCGATGTATTTCAGTCCGAAGGGTTTCGGATGTCCGGCTTCGGCACGCTTCCGTCCCCACTCCGTCTTCTTGGCATCGCCGTTGGCATATTCTATCAGGTCGAGCACGTCCTGCACGTAGGCATCCATTTCCTCCATCGGAACACCGCCCTGCTGTCCGCTGCATCCCAGTTCGCCTTTCGAATGATGGCTGCATGTACCCGAATTCTGGCAAGGCACACCTGCGGCCAAAACCGGTACCGGCTCTGCGCCAATGTCTTCGCAGAACTGGAAGTATTCGAAGTAGCCCAGTCCGCGCGTCTGATGATAGCCCCACAGATTGCGCAAAGGCTTGCGGGCTTCCAGCGGACCGATGGAGCCTTTCCAGTCGTAGATGTTGTCTACACCGTCGCCGTGTGCCACACATCCGCCAGGGAAGCGGACAAAACGCGGCTTCAGGTCGGCCAATGTTTGCGCCAAATCGGCACGCAGACCGTTCTTCCGCCCTTTGAATGTATTTTGCGGGAACAAGGAAACCATGTCCAGATGATAAGTACCAGCTGACAGAGGTTCGAGCGACAACACACCGGCACGTACGTCGGCCGTTACTTTCAGTACACCTTTCAGCTGCTTCCAGTCTTTCGACGAAACGTTTACAGTTGTCCGTGCTGCTTCATTGCCCTTCTCGTCGAGCAGGCGTACCACAAACTTGCCGCCTTTACTGCCCTGCGCCACACGGGCAAAGAGAGAGAGGTCGTACTTCTCGCCCTGCTTCAGGGCAATGCCGTCGTAACCGCTGTTCTGCAAAGAAGCACCCGCCTGCTTCACGTCGAGTACGGCATAGTGGGCATTGTTCGCATGGATGGGATCATCGGTTGCAATGGCCAGGCTGGCAGCCGCATCGCCTCCCTGCACTGTCCAGGCATAGCTGTGATCCCAGCGCTGATGGGCTTTATCTTTCTCCGAGTATTCAAAGTCGCGGTTCTGTACCAATTCGGCATACAGTCCGCCGTCGGCTCCGTAGTTGATGTCTTCAAAGAAGATACCGATGAGATGCTCGCTGATAGCTTTCTTCTGATCGGTCTGTACGGTAATGGTGGCCTCAACGGGCTTCAGTCCGGCAAAACGGACAGCATCCTGTTCGGTGCGTTCGTCGTAAAGCATGCCACGGAAGTTCTTGTGATCGGCATAGCGTTGCATTTCTTCGATCAAAGCATAGGGCACGCGTTGTACGTAGCCGCTTTCTTCCCGTCCGCCGATTGTAGCCTTTGCCTCGGCAACAGGAAATGTCTCGGCCGGAACATGCTGGGCGCGTTCGGCAGGCACAAAATAACTCTGACGCTCCCACTTCAGCAAGTCGGACGAAGCGGCATGTGCCACTACCTGACCGCTTTGGGTGGCCTCCCACGTGCAGTGCCATTTTCCATCGGCTTTACCCTGCACCAGACGGGGACGGAACATCTTCTTTCCACTACCCCACGGGCCGAAGTCCGACCTTACATAATTATAACCTCCAGCCACCGGCGTCCAGTACTGACGGTCGCCACTCCAGGCAAATTTCAAGCCACTTTGACCGTTGGCATCAGCATACGAAAAGAGGTATACCGAGTCGGGCACATTGGCTACTCCTGTGATTCCGGCATGCAGGGAAACGCTTCCCATAGCCAGAAGACATGAAAATAAAATCTTCTTCATTTTTCAAATGGTATCAGTTTATCAGATTATTACATGCAAATGATTCCTCCTTGCGGCGCGATGGTTACTTCGGCCACGGAACCTTTCTTCAGTTTCAGTTCTTTCTGCACCGGTGCCAGTTGTTTGTCGTCCGTGTAGAAAGAAACTGTTTTGCGGCCTTCGAACATCGGCAACGATAACTTCAGCTTCAGCGGTTCTTGTGTGGCATTGATACCAGCCACGTACCACGCATCACCATGACGGCGTGCCAACACAACGTACTTACCCGGATAACCATCGATGAAGCGGACTTCATCCCACGTAGTAGGCACCTGCTTCATAAAGTCGATGCACAGCTGCGGAGCATCTGTCAGATTGTTGGGAGCCAATGCAAAGTTCTGGATCGGATTCTGGAACAGCACGGCAGTAGCCAGCTGGAAGACATCGGTCGTGCGACGGGTAGTACCACCGTCGTTACCACGATTCAGACGTTTGTTGAGGAACGTACCGCCAAACTCCATGCAACCTACCGTATTGCGGATAAACGGATGCAAGCAGGCATTAAATGCCTCGTTATCGCAGAAATGTTGGTTGAATATCAGGTTCTCAGAAGCCAGTACCGCTTCGCTACCCACATAGTTAGGATACATACGCTCCCATCCACGGGGCAAGGTGCAGCCGTGGAAGATAACCATCAGTCCGTGGTCGTCTGCATCGCTCAGCAAGTCTTCGTACAGACGCATCGTTTCCTGTTTGTCACCGCCCCAGAAGTCTACCTTGATACCTTTCACTCCCTGGCTCTGCATCCAGCGCATCTCCTGTTTGCGAAGAATAGCGTTGTCCATTCGATTGATAGGTCCTTGTTCGATGTCGTTCCAATAACCGCTGGAGCTGTACCACAGGAATACATCAACTTTTTTGCTATGAGCATATTTGATCAGGTCTTCCATCCGTTCGCGACCGATATAGGTATCCCACCAGTTATCTATCAGCACGTATTCGTAGCCCATTGCTGCAGCCAGGTCGATGTAGCGGACCTGATCGTCGTAATTGATACTGCCATCCTGCCACAGAATCCAGCTCCAGGTGCCACGGCCCATGCGATAGTCGTGCTGCGTGGCGTAGCGCGGCTCCACCACATCCCAAGGAACGGTAGTCTCGACAATCGGTTTCAGGCTTTCGCCCACAGTAATCGTGCGCCAGGGAGTGCTGCCGGGCAGGGAAAAAGCAGGTTCGGCAGTACCGTTGCCATTGTTCTCCTCGGGCATAGGGAAAGCAATCTGATACATGCCATCCTTGAAGTCGCCCAGACGGGAACCGCAATAACGACTGTCCACACCCGTCTCGCTGAGCAATACCCAGCCGTCTTCGCCCACACGGAACAGACAGGGGAATGTATAACCGTGACCATACTGCGAACGTACATCCATCGGCGCATCGGCTTTATACTCTTCTTCGTAACTGGGCTTGGTACGTTTCCAGCCAATCATGGCATCACTCTGCGGACAGAGGAATGTTGTGGTCTGTTCGGGGAAGCGGAATCCGGTGGCTTCGGACATGACGCGCACACTGCCCGTACCGTTCTGTCGGGGAAGCGTATAGCGGAAAGCGACATCGTTGTTGCTGACGCGGAAAGTGACCGACATCTTCTTTCCTTCAGCTGTCTCGAATGAACAGACCAACTGATTGGCCTGATAATGAATGTTTGAAGCCTTGATGCGCGACTGCTGATAAACGGTGTCGATGGCCGTTGTTGAATGTCCGGTCAGTTTCAGTTGTCCGGCAAAATCGCCCATATTGGTTTTCAGCCCCAAAGGAGAGTCGAGCAGCATCACTTTGCCGTTGTAGGTTACGGAATACGAAGCACCTTTGTCTCCCGAACAATTGACAGCAAGCTGCAACTTACCGTCGGGGCCGGCTACCGTCGCATCTTGTGCAACTACCGGCAAAGTTGCCATACACAGGAAAAGAGCCGGTATCAGTTTTAGTTTCATGGTATAAAATATTATGTTTGTTTGTGATTTGGATAATGTTTAAAAAGTGGGCACTACCGGTTGAATGGTACCGTCGTCGTTGAACTGCAGACGATCGATGCACACTTCACGGTGTACGCCCGGGGCATCTTTGAGATACCATTTATTAATACGATGATAAACGATCATCCACTCATCAGTACCGGGAATTTGCAGTACGGAATTATGGGCGGTACCGTAAATCTGCTGTTCGGGATTCTGCTTCAGCACAACGGGCTGCGCTGCGACTTCGATGGGACCCAAGGGCGACTTGGATGTGCCGTAAGCCACATGATAGTTGGGCGAACCCGTATCGTCAACCGACCACATGAAATAATACAGTCCGTTGCGATAGAACACGTAAGGAGCTTCGCGATAGGCATAGTCCTGCAACGTACCACCTTTGGGGGTCATCACGGTGAGGGTTTTCTTCTTGATGGATACCATGTCTTTGTTCAGTTCGGCTCCGGCCATGTAGCCGTTGCCCCAATACAGGTAAGTCTTGCCCGAAACGGGGTCGGTGAACACATCTACATCAATCTGCTGGCCACCACCCACGGGCGACTCGGTGATAATGGGATGACCCAGATCGACAAACGGGCCTGTGGGCGAGTCGGCCACGGCTACGCCGATCTGCTTGCCCTGACCGTTCTTGGGATTACCGCTGTAATAGAAGTAGTACTTATACTTACCCTTCACCAGTTTTTCTTCGATGCAGGGTGCCCAGGCGTTACCGTTGGCCCAGGGAACCTGTTCAGATTTCAAATCGAGAATGACGCCCTCATACGTCCAGTGTTTGAGATCATCCGACGAATAGGCTGTGAAGTACCAGCCTCCCCAACCCGGCTGTCCGTCGGTGGTGGAGTAGATGTAGTATTTCTTCGTCTGATGCGAGTAAACGATTTCGGGATCGGCATGGAAGCCTGGCAACACGGGGTTGTTGGGAAGCTGTCCCAACTCGGCAGGCTTGCCCCACTTCTCGGTGATGCGCAATAGTTCGTCGCGAGTGATGGGGATGATGGTACCATGACGCGGGTGAAAGTTCATCTTCACGTCGTTATCTATCACCTTGAAGTTTTTCAGATCGGTAGTTTCGGTGAACTGGTAACGGCCTTTCATATAGACGTCGTACATCAGGATGTACTTGTCCTGCCCTATCAGTTTGAAGGTTCCTGCGCCTTCGACAGCATCGGTGGTCTGCTGCTTGTAGTCGGGCTCTTCGGTCCACTGTCCAGAAGTCAGCGAACGGGTAGTGGCCACTTTAATGCCGTTGCCGTGTCCCTCGGTCTTGTAGAACAGGTGGAACACGCCATCCTTATACACAATGTCACCATCGATGCACGACTTGCGGTTCTCGGGCAAGAAGAGGACTTTGGGCTCGCCTTCCAAGTCGGTGAAATCGTCGTTGGCATAGGCATAATAGATAACGTCCGGACCGCCTGCATACTGCATGGACCAGTAGACCATGTATTTTCCGGCTTCCGGATCGAAGATGGTCTGCGGCGCCCATACGCGCTTCAGCGACTCCTGACCTTCGTACTTCTTCTGCATGTTGATGACGGTATGAGTCCAGTTGACCAAATCGTTGGACTTAAGCAGCACCATGGCGCGGTTGGAGTCCCAGCCGTTGGCCGATACCATATCGGTCAGTACCATATAGAACGTTTTGCCGTCCTCGCCACGAAGGATGTGAGGATCGCGCACGCCGCCCGTCGAACTGATAACTTTGGAATCGAGCACCGGCTTGCCACCGTTGAGTGCCCAATAAGAATATCCGTCCATGCTGACGGCATAGCATACGGCCTCTTCACTGATGTGATTGCCGGTGAAATAAGTGAATAAATAAGCTACATAATCTTTTTCCTGAACTTCTTTCTGCTGGGAAAAAGCAGACAAAACTACTGAGAAAATCAGACTGATTGCTACTGCAATGGATTTAAAAGTGCTTCTCATGGTTACGACGCTTTTGTTAAGTGGATTTTTTACATTTTTATTTGGTGTCAAAAATACACAATCAGACAGACATATGCAACTACAAATCAATCAAAATGGGGGCAGAAATGGTTCATTTGGCATAAAAATCTGTCGTACCCCATGCACAAGCCTGTCAGACGAGTCAAATAGTACCGTTTTTTTCTTCTGGCATGCCCATCGTCCTCGCCCTGACTTTCTACCGAAATCGACAAGAGACGTCCCCCCTTCCGCCACAGCATTTCATCCTGACACACAATCCACGACGAATCACTTTATTTTGACACTGAGAAAAAGAGAAAAAGCTCTTTGTCCACCGCGCGAAAGCCCATTTCGAAACACACGGATGCAATGTCCGAGACAGACACTTGCGTGGTTCGCGAACAACACTTGTGTGGCTCGTGAGCAACACTTGTACGGCTCGCGAGCCACACTTGCACGGCTCACGAGCAACACAAGTGTAGAACAAGCGGGTAATCCACATATTCACAAAACACTGATTACCAAAAGAATAGTAAATCCATAAAAGAACTGTTTTCCGAATAAAAAAGAGTCCGCAGACCACCTTCGAAAAAAGCGGCTGCGGACGTCCGAGAATAAAGAAAAATTCGAGAAATCGTTGTCGGTACAGCCTTGCGGCTACAAACAATATTTACATCAGATAGCGCACCATCTCGCAAGCGGCCAGCAGGAATGCTCCGACTCCAAAGTTGGAGGTAGACTTGGCATCGACTACCTGACCCGGTATGGCTTTTTCGCCGATGGGCTGTACATAGCCCACACTGCCATCGGGCTGCAAAGCCACGGTAGACAGGTATTTCCAGGCTTTCATCACTACGGGTTCGTAGGTAGCCTTGTCCAGCAGGCCGTTGTTCATACCCCACAGCAAGCCGTAGGTGAAGAATGCCGTTCCGCTGGTTTCAGGACCCGGCGCATGTTCAGGATCGAGCATACTGCGTGTCCAGTAGCCTTTGGATTGCTGACAGGCAGCCACGGCCTTGGCCATGGTCTGAAAGCGGTCGATGTACTCCTGACGGTAGCGGTCGGTTTCGGGCAGGTCTTTCAGCACCTTGGCCAGTGCGGCAAGCACCCAGCCGTCGCCACGTGCCCAGAAGTCTTTCTTTCCGTTCAGACTCTTGTGTTTGGGATAGACGTACTTGCCGTCGCGATAGTACAGGCCTTCTTCGGCATCGTACATGATGCTGTTGGCGTATTCCCAGTATTCGTGCAGTTTTTCCAGATAAAGCGGATTGTTGGTCAGCTTATACATTTTGGTCATCACGGGCATCACCATGTACAAACCGTCGGCCCACCACCAGTAGTCGTTCTTGTCGGTACTCATCTGATATTCCATCACCTCGCGGGCACGGGCTACTTTGTAGTCGGCCGGTTCCACGTTGTACAGGTCGACGTAAGTCTGGAAACAGATCTGATAGTCGCCGAAGAGGACATACTCGTCGCTCTCGCCGTAGCTGTATTTCCACTTCGATTTGTCGTCGCTCTTGGCTCCCTTCCACTCGTTGTGTTTGGCCCAGGCTTCGGAATAGTTGTAGTAATCGCGGTTGCCGGTCAGGAAAAAGGCTTCCATGTTGCCGGTGTGATAGGCGGCGTTGTCCCAGAAAGCACGTCCGTGCTTCGGATGCATCTCCTGCCAGTGACGGTTCACTTTGTCGATTATCTTGACCACGTTCTTCGCGTTCGGTCGCTGTGCCAGGCACGGTGTTCCTCCCAGGCAGAAAGCCAAAGCCAGCAATGCAAAAATAATTTTCTTCATAATGTCTGTATGTCTTTGAGTTGTTTTATGATTTCATGTGATACGCAACAGGTCAGCGGCCGACTTCCAGCACGTAGACCGGTTGCGGAGCAAATTCGACGGTACGTTCGCCGTCGCCCTGGCGGGTATGCTGTACGAAGAGGTGCAGACGATGCTGTTTCTTCCACAGTTCAGTGTCGTGCGAAGGTTCCCAGGCATCTACGGCGAAGTCGGTCAGGTCGGCAAACTGCCACTTGCCGTTGGCCACATCAGTAGTATGGGCCACCGATACCTTGCTGCCCCGCTCTTCGTCACGAAAGACGTAATATATCTCGCCGCCATCCACCACGATACGCGGACGCGCAATGGGAATCATCTTCGTGCCTCCGCCCTTGAGCGAGAACGGTGCAGTGCGCTCGCCTACCTGACGGCTGTGCCACTCCAGCCCGTCGTGCCACACAATGCGATACTGGGGCACGTCGCTGTCAGGGTCGCGCCAGTAGGTAGCGATGTACGGATTGCCTCCGGCATCGGCACTCATGCTGGTCTGGTTGATCAGTTCCGAATTCTGCGAAATGCGGCAGGCATACTCGGCGTTGCCCAGACGGATGGGCAAGTCGTACTTCCGCCCGTTGGCCTTGTACCAAGTGACGCCATTGTCGTAGGAACGGGCGTAGCAAAGGTCGTGATTGGTCTCTACGTGCCACGTTTCGCGCCACACCCACGACAAGTGGATGGTGCCCTGCTCGTCCACGTAGAGCTGCCAGTAAGCGTTACGCTTGTCCTCGCCGTCAATCAGCACATCCTGCACCCGATGCCATCGTCCGGTCTTCACGTCGTAACGGTTCAGCACTAAGTTACCCCGCCCCGACGAACCGGAACGGTAGGCAAACAGCAAATCGCCGCCCGACAGCAGGTAGAACTCCGGATAAGTCACGTTGCCTTCGTCGACACCGGTCATCGGTTCCTTCTCGCCCAGTTCGAGCGAATAAGGCTTCAGGCTGCGACAATAGTTCAGCGGATGGCCGTGATGGTCGAAAGCCACGTGCAGATAGCCCTTACCATCGATCATCATGCTGATGACGTTGTGGGCATCCTTCACATTTCCCTTGTACTGTGTGCGGTGCAGTGTCCAACGGTCGGAACCGAACTTGCGTTTGCCCAACATCAGATAGCCGTCGGCATCGTAATAGGCTATGTACTGCCCGTCGCCACTGGTCACTAACGAGTTGTTGCGGAACACCGCCGTATTGACCGACGTCTGGCTGTACCCCTCGCCTACCTCCACCAGCCTCGCGGCAGGCACGGCCTCCTGCGCCTTTGTTCCAAGGGGCAGGCAAGCCAATGCCAGCAGCAGACATGTATTTCGTAAGTTTCTCATATCAGGAATAAGGGTTGTAAACAGAGAAACCGGAAAAATTATTCATAATAAGCATGATCTTTCGGGAAATCTTCGCCCTCCCAAGCCTTCTTGCTGGTCCAGCTTTGCGGAGCGTCGGTCCAGAAAGGATGATCGGCCGGCAATCCCAGCGGCAGGAAAGCCAATGAAGCCATGTAAAGGCTACCGTTATTGGTATACCAGTCGGAGATATTGGGTTGCGAACCGTTGAAGCCGAGTGTGAGGAATCCCTTTTCGTTGAAGTTGCGGTTGTCGCTGAACATGCGCTTGATGACAGCCGTCATGGCGGCACGCACCTGTCCGTTCGACAGTTCCTTCGGCAACCATCCGCGCCATGCCAGCAAGGCCAGAGGCTGAAGCGTACCGGTGCGGTAAGTAATGGAACGGCCGTATACGGGGAAAGTACCTTCGGGCGAAATCAGACGTTCCAGAATAGAACCATAGCGCTGCATACGCTTCTGGGCACGCTGGAAGTTGCAATCGGGCGCATTCCAAACCTTATTTTTGCCACTGTTGGTGAATACTTCAAGACACTCAACGTACATAGGATGCAGCACGAAGCTGTTGTAGTAGTCGAAGGCAAAGCCCGGTCCGTCACTGTAGAAACCGTCGCCTACATACCACTCTTCGACCTTGCGAAGTGAAGAGACAATGCGGTACGTATCGCTCTTGGCTCCTGCCTTACGCAAAAAGCACTCTACCGTCGATGAAAACAGCAACCAGTTGGTATAAGGCGGATCGACACGGCGTAATTGGCTGAACTCTTCGATGTAGCGTTGCTTCGTCAGGCTGTCGAGCGGCATCCACAAAGCATCGTATCCACGCAAGAAACTTTCGGCCACGTAAGCGGCATCGACCAGTGTCTGTCCTTCCTTGCGCCACAACAGGTAATCCTTACCCTGTGGATCAACGGCCTGAGCATAGCTCTTCAGTGCCCATTCGCGCAACTGCTTGCGCTGTTTACCTTCAGCCGTATCATCATCGGGCAACGAAAGCCACGGTGCCAGACCGGCCATCAGACGGCCGAAGCATTCCATGTAAGTTACCTTCTTATTGCGTCCGTCCCATGTAGGACTGAGCTCTACCAGCATATTTTCCTGCAGGCGGCCTTCGCTCATGTTACTCAGTACAGGAGCCGCCATACGGTACATCACGTCGCACCACAGTTCGCGGTCGGTCATTTCTTTTTCTTTCTTCTTCTTTGCCGAAACAAGCTGAGCCGGCAACAACAAAGCTACTACCAGGAGTAGCCATAAGCTTTTTCTTGTCTTCATGATATTTTGTATAATGGTTTATTGATTACATATTATAATAAGTTATTTCTTCTGATAGACACGCACGTAGTCTATCTCGTATTTCATTGGCAGAGCAGCATCGTCTATCGGTCCGCCGTTGATGCCTCCGATGGCAAGATTCAGCAACAGATACATCGGCTTGCGGAAAGGATTGCTTCCCTGGCCTATCTTACCGTTTATTGTCTCGCTCAAAGGAATCTCGTTCAGCAGTTCATCGTCCAAATAAAGCTTGATGCTTGTTTCGTCCCAATCCATACGCCACAAGTGGAACTTGTCGGCCCAGTTGACATCACGGTCAGTAAAATGAGTAAAAGGAATCTTGGCACTGTTCCATTTGGCATGATATGGACGGTCGGTACCCCAGCAGGCATTGGCCAGAATATGTGGCACACCCTTGATGCGGTAATACTCCATCACATCAATCTCACCGCACGAAGGCCACTGTACCCCTTTTCCCAGCAACCAGATAGCCGGCCATGCCCCTCCGGCTGTAGGAATCTTGGCATACACTTCGAAGCGTCCGTAAAGGAATTCCTTCTTCCCGGCAGTCGTAACCGATGAGGACGTATATTCGATGAACTCACGTTTCTTGCGCCAGTCCTTACTGCCCGCCTCGTACAAAGGGTTCTTCCGTCCTTCCACTTTGCGGGCTTCGATCACCAGTTTTCCATCCTTGCAATAAGCATTGTCAGGCTGGTACCACTGCGCTTCCTCGTTGCGTGCAAAACCGTTCTCGTAATTCCACACCGCTTCGTCCAGTTTTCCGTCACGGTCGAACTCCTCACTCCATACCAGATTCCACTCCTGTGCAAATCCTCCTGCCCATGCTCCGCAAACGAGAAGCACCGACAAAACACCTTTTTTACAATATTGTATCAGCATATCTTTATGTTTGTTTACGTATTTATTGCAAATATACGTCATTCAGCCCTATAAAACCTGCCATAAATAAGCCAAAAAAGGGCAAGAATCAGTCAAAAGAGAAAAAATATCCCGTATTATTCAATCCCTTGACAGGAATAAATAATACGGGAATTATAGAAAATCAAGCGTTGGCCTTATTCAGCTTTCTGATATACCCGTACGTAGTCGATATGGTATTCCATAGGCAGATTTGAAAGGTCTGGCGCCCCTCCATTTCCTCCCATTGCCAAATTCAAGAAAATCTGCTGGCCTAAACCTCCGTCACCACTATTTCCTGCATCACGGAACGGATTACGCCAAGATCCTCTCCACCAATCATTCAGACCACCAGATCCATTAGAAGTATTGTTTAAATCAATCTCATTCATCAGTTCTCCATCTAAATACAATTTAATGTACTGATCATCCCAATCCATCCGCCAAACATGATATTTGCTTGCCCATTTCGAATCTTTATTCGTAAAGTCGCTCAAAGGACGATTATATGAATCCCATTTTGCACTCCAACGAGTGTCACTTCCCCAACAAGCATTAGCATGAATACTCGGAGTACCGCTTACCAAATAATATTCCAGTAAATCTATTTCACCTCCGAGCGGCCATTCCCAACACCAGCTATCATTACTAATGCCAGTTGTCCAAATAGCAGGCCAAGCTCCTCTGGTTGTAGGAATCTTAGCACGAACTTCCATAGTTCCATAACGGAAACGGAATTTAGAAACAATACTACTCGAAGTGTACTCGGCATATTCACGATTCTTCTTCCAATCACTGCTACCTTCTTCATAATTTGGATTGTCCACACGTTGACGTTTTCCAGTAATAACCAAAGCACCATCTTGGCAAACCGCATTCTGATCGGAATACCACTGCAATTCTTCATTACGTTGAAATCCTTCCTCGAAACGCCATTTCTCCAAATCGGGAGCACCAGTACCATTGAACTCATCATGCCATACCAATTTCAGATCAGTTTCCCCATATGCGTCACCTATTTCAGGAACATCCGTCACAGGAAAATATTCCGGTCCTTCCTCTTCTTCCTTCACGTAAGTCACAGTTATAAAATACATCAATGTATTTACTTTCGAATTGATCTGATAAAAAGTAGAATTTAATATTCTAACAGGCAATACATACGTTTTAGATTGCTTTAACTCTTTCTGAATGTAATCGACCAAATTTTGCGAAAATATCAAAAGGGAAGCCTCTTCTGAAAATACATTACCTGCAAATAATGTCAACTTATCGGCCGACAATTGGTAAAACTCTTCCGGTAACAGTTCCACATCAACATATTTCGCATAAAGTCCTCCCTCCAAAGATTTAGCGATTGCCGTATTTAATGAATCTGCATCTATTATTAAGTCTACAGTATTTTCTTGCCCGGCTACACGCTCCTGATAAAGAGCAGCACTTAAAGCATAGGAATAATTCTCTGAAGTTTTTTCAGGGTCATATTTAAGTTCCGGAACATTAATATTGCATTCGGCTCCGTTCCAAACCTCACGTGCCTGTACCAAATTCAGTTGATTCAGATCTATATTGCCTTTATATTCCAAATCTACATATTCTTTGTTACAGCTATAAAATCCGATAGAAAAGACAGTCATACAACAGACCGCTATCCATTTCATATTATTTTTCATAACAAACTATTTTCTTTAAATTAATCCAAAGGAACTGTTTCAGGATCATAGACTTCCACATCCACATCATAAAAAGAGAACTCCGACATATGGAAATATTTCTTATTCTGTGAAGATGTGGTCACACTGAAGCGAAAATGTTTAAACTTTTTGCCAGGAGCTACAAAATCTGAGGAATAATCAGTTGCACTTGTAGCAGGTAATCCCACCAAAGAAGCCACTGTTTCCCACACTTCGCCATCTGCACTAATCTGCAAATCAGCAGAAGTAGGGTATCCATCCGTATTACTTGTGCTACGAGTAGTATACTTGATAGCAAAGTTTTCATGTTCTTCCCTGAAATCAATTTGGATATACTGGGGAAGGTCAACCTGCGGCTGACTCCAACGAGTATGGAAAAAAGTGTTCACATCTCCATCTATCAAGTTTTTGATAGGTCCTTCAGAAGGTTCTTGATTATCCGTACTAAGTTGATCTTCGGTAATTGTTACCTTTGTCCGGTTCTTTTCTGTCAAGGTAGCCGGTGCCGGACCTGATTTAGCCTTCATCTCTGTTACAATACCCGCCTCATGAGCTGCGTTGAAAGTCTGAAAAGAAAAAGTATAGTCACCAAAACGTGCACGAGTATCTTCTACCAACAACCCAGTTGCTCCTTTTGATACCAATTTGCAAACCTCTTTCTTCTGCAAAGGATCAGTATAACGAATCTTCATATAAGAAAAACCTTCTTCCGTTGCTGGCCATGTCAACTGAATCGAACCCGGCAAAGCCTCTGCCTTCACTTTGGAAACATCGAACGATATAGGAGCTGCCGAAGAGCCTTCCAATTCAAACACTTCTAATTTATCGTCACATCCAACTGTACAAACCAATGCACAAGCCAATGCAACCATATATTTTAAACTATATCTCATATGCTTAGTTTTTATAAAAGAATCCTACATTATTATCATAATAATTACCAGCCGGGATTTTGGGTAAGATTCGGATTTAAACGAATCTCACTATCCGGTATAGGGAACAAATACATCTTATCATCCCATACTAAAGACTTCGTAGTCTTCTTATACGAAAAGATATTGTCACCTGTCTTTGTAATCTCCATACGTGAAATACTTGTAAATCCACCTTCTTTCCAACGGCGTACATCCCAAAAGCGGTGCCCTTCAAAAGCTAGTTCTACCATACGTTCGCGTTTATAACGTTCCCAAAATTCCGCTCCACTCAATCCTTTTGGCAAAAGAGGCATATTCACATCCGAACGGGTACGAATTTTGTTTACAGCATCACGAGCAGTCAGAAAAAACTCATCTGTTACTTGTTCAGGAGAACCTATATATTGATAAAGAGCCTCGGCATAGTTCAGATAAAATTCCCCAAGTCGGAAGGTAATCCAACTGTGACGTTTTCCACCTGTACCTTCACCAGAACTGATATCAATAGTGCCATCCAAATACTTTTTCAGATAATAACCTGTAGGAGTCGCATATGAAATCGGAGCACCATTACGTCCTCCTATATAGGTTTCCAACGGAAATGGATTTGTATTAGGCCACTCATCACCATTACAAGCAATAGTCATCTTAAAACGAGGATCTCTTCCTTCATACGGATTACGTGGATCCGGTTCACCACCATTCTTCATCTCATAAGCATCAACTAAAGTTTGTGTAGGACAGTTACCAGATTGACCGTTCTCCATACCAATAGGGAAATTATAATACTCTGGAGAATTAATATCTCCTAAACGGCGAGCAAAAATCACTTCACCAGCCTTGTAATTATCAGTTCCCCAAAGGTCGGTATATTTTCCCAATGTAATGTCGTTCATTGCACAATAATCAATTACCTCCTGATTAGCCAAAGCTGCTTCTTTCCAAAGTTGTTTATCACCACTCTTGTTAAAAAGCTTACTAGCACGATAAAGTGCTGCGCGAGCCTTTAACGCCAAAGCGGTACCCCGATTTACACGTCCCGTTTCCGGATTGCTCACACCACCGGCTGCATCTTCCAGGCCATAATAGGAAACCGGCAACTCAGATGCAACAGCATCACATTCAGAAATAATAAAATCAAAAACTTCGTCAGCTGAAGTACGTCCCAAAGAATTGGCCTCTTCTTCTGTCAATACTTCAGTGGTGAAAGGGACATCACCATAAGCACGAACAAGCAAGAAATAATAGTAAGCCCGCAACAAACGCACTTCATACTGATAACGATTGAAACGTTTCATCTGCTCTTGATAATCTTGCGTAAAACGCAAATCATAAAAATCCAGATTCTTAGTTTCTTTCAGGAAATAGTTACATGCACGGATAGGCGTATAATAACCAAAATAAGAAGTTGTATAAAGTGCTGTCCTGTTTCCGTTCGTAAAATCAAGCACCGAAGAATATGTCAATGCCATTTCTGCCTCGTCACAAGCTGAAGCCAACGAGGTGAGACTGGGCATATCCGAATCCAGCCAAGAATAGATATTGTTCACAAAACCGGCTGTACGTCCGAAATCCGAAAATACATAGTCTTTGTTATAATTGGTATACTCATGATAGTCCATTTTATCGGTACATGCCGATAAACCTGCTACACAAGCGAAAACCAAACATATATTTTTCAATCTCATATATTTATTAGTTTATTGGTTCAATATTTATAAGCCATTATTAAAGTCCAAGTGACACACCAACATGGATAGAACGAGTTGCCGGATGATCGTAAGGAGACATCGCCTCAGGATCAGTTATTTCGATGTTATCTATCGAGAAAAGATCAACACCACGTACATACACCTTGGCTGTTTTCATCTTAATCTTACTTAGCCATGCCTGAGGAATCTTGTAATAAACTTCGCAATTACGCAATTTCAAGAACGAACGATCCTGCAACCATATCGAACTATTATAATTGTAGTTATTATCCACACGCTCTGTACTCAAACGCGGAAAACGAGCATTCGGAGTTTCAGGTGTCCAACGGTTCTCATAATAATAGTTTGCAATAGATGTGTTATCAATCAATGGCAAATAAAAAGCATATGAGTTCAAGGCAGCCGTATAATTACTTACACCCTGAAAATAAGCGTCAATGCCCAATCCTTTCCACTCAAAGCCTACATTGAAACCATAATATATTTCAGGACAGGTTGTATTATACCCCATCGGAATCACATCGTTCGAATTAACCACACCGTCACCATTGACATCTTTATATTTAATATCACCAGGTTTTACAGGTCCAAACTGTTGCGGAATGCTGTTGGCAATATCTGCATCATCAATAAAGAAGCCGACAGCCTGCAATCCCCAAATCTGTCCTACAGGTTTGCCCTTGGCATAAAGATAATCATAAGCTTGGGGAGTTTCCATCTGCTCTTTGATTTCACTGGTATAATAAGAGAAATTACCTCCTAAACGAATGCGGAAGTCACCAAAATTCTTATTATAATCCAAACCGATTTCTGTGCCCCAGCTATCCACAATACCACCATTCACATACGGAGCAGAAACGCCAATGATAGAAGATACCTGTCCAGCTGAACTTACCCAAATATCCGAACGCCTTTCATAAAAGCCATCAATAGTCAATGTAAGTCCTTTCAGCATAGACATATCCAAACCAAGGTTGTACTTATATGCCTTTTCTGTCGTTCCATTCAAAGAAGGCAAACGCCCTTCCTGCCAACCACCATCACTTCCCGTATGGTTGTCCTTGATAGGATAGCTGTTACCACCTACTACAGTTTCATTCCAATATCCATTAGATGGAATATTGTCTGTCTGAATGATACCAAACGAACCACGTAACTTCATAAAATCAATCACATTCTGATTTTTCATAAAACTTTCATTAGAAATGACCCATGCCAAACCAATAGTAGGCGCCAATCCCCAACGGCTATCGGGATCCAAACGGTTAGAAGCAGAAGAAGTCAACGTGAAATCTGCAAAATAGCGATTCTTATAACCATAGTGAGTATACCACGATGCGCTTTGTGTAAACAAAGTATTACCTACACCATTTTTATTGTCGTATTTATAAGTATATAACAACATAGTATAGATGTCGTGTACTCCAAAACTACGTTTCCAATCAACATTTGCTTGAAAATTAAAAGAACGATGCTGCCAATCCAGTTTTGAATAATTATTGGCATCAATAGAACCGTCATTAACACCGCCCTCAAAATTAGAGAATTCTATCGGTTCACCATTTTCCCACTTGGTAACAGTCTGCATACCATACTTGGCACGTTGTCTGTAATCCTCCCAATAAGAAGCAATGTTATCGTAACCGATGCGCAGAGTAGCTCCTAAACCTTTAGTAATTGAAGATAAATCTTGTTGTAAAGCCATATCGGCATACAAAGCACGGGTATGTCCTTTCGTATAGCCACGTCCTTGAGCCAAATATACAGGATTATAACCTTCTCCCCAAGTAGCATTACCTCCCCACAAACCACTCTCTGTTCTGATGGGGAAAGCTGCAGAAGGAACCATAAAAGTCTTGTATATCAGATTCTCTCCACTTGATGCAGGACGGCTAAACTCATTCAAAACACCCATGATATTGGCTTGCATGCGTGTGGTAGAAGTCAAATCAATATCCAGATTCGAACGGAAGTTTGCCTTCGAATATTTTTCTTGGGTTGAATATCCGGCATTTGAATTAGCATTATTGATAAAACCGCGATTATTTTGCAGGTTCATCATCGTAAAATAACGCATTTTTGAGGAACCTCCACGGAATGTCAACGTAGCGATGTCAGATGTTCCCCTGTCACGAAATACTTCATCTGCCCAATTGACATTTGGATAAAGATAAGGATATTTTCCACTCTGAAAAGCATTCAGTTCATTTTGGGAATAGCGTGCTGTTCTGCCATCATTGGCCAATGCTTCGTTAATAGCATTCGCATAGGTATAAGAGTCAGCCATCTCAGGAATATCAGTCTGAGAATTGAATGCATGGTCATAAGAGAAATTTATCTCACGCGTCCTGTATTTACCACGTTTAGTTACAATATTAATCACACCATTCACGCCCCTATAACCATAAAGAGCCACAGCAGCCGCATCACGCAACACGGTTACAGACTCTACTTCCTCTGGAGTAATATAATTCAAGGCGTTCCAATTGTTATCCCGTTCCAGTCCATCTACGACTAACAATACTCCGTTATTACCGTTCAGGGTCTTAAGTCCACGGACATACATGGAAGGAATCTGATCCCATACAGAACCGGTATTCTGCATGGTCGTCAAACCTGTAACATTTCCATACAACGAATTACCGATATTAAAGGAAGAACGATTGTCAATCTGATCGGCATAAACAGTTGATGCCGCTCCGGTAGATTCGGCATTTGTTTGCTTCAAACCGAAACCGTAATTCACAGCTTCAGTAGAGAAATCCATGACGATGGTTATTACCTTATTATCGTTCTTGCCCACCGGAACCACTTTGGTTGCATCATTCCAAGTCTGTATTTTCAAGGTACTTCCTTGCTCGGCAGCTATCTCAAACAATCCGTTCCGATCTGTGGCGACCTGTACCAACGGGTTGGCTTCAACAAACACCAACGCACCTTCTACCGGATTGCCCTGCTTGTCTACAATTTTACCGGTCACATTGTTTCCTTGTGCAAAGCCTTTCATGGCAACACAAGACAACATGGCCAAAGCTAATATCTTGTATTTTTTCATATCTTTATTTCTTCATTAATTGTATATTTCTACACAAACATTAATTCCACCCCGGGTTTTGAGTCAATCCATACTCTTTATTCACCTCGGATGGCGGGAAAGCAGACAAATACCATTTTGTACTGAAGTTTGTCCACCAAGAGCGTGCTATATTTCCCAAAGTAAATATCTCATAACGGAATTGAGCCGGTTTTTCAGGGAACTCATCCCTATTTCCATCGGTTCCGCTCCAAGGTTTATCACCACCACCATCGTTACGATAAATACGTAAACCATGCAACGGCTGTTTAAACAAGTCTGCACGTTTGTAGCGGATCAGGTCGAAGAAACGAACATCTTCCAAACCCAATTCACAAGCACGTTCACGAAGAATTTCTTCAAGCAAAGCTTCTTTATTGCTTGTCAGGTTCTTACCTGGATTGCAAGCATCCAGATCACCCAATCCAACACGTGCACGCACTTTGTTAACATTGGCTATAGCACCTGCAAAATCGCCCTTTGCCTGCAGACATGCTTCAGCATAAATCAGATACATCTCTGCCAACCGCAAATAAGGCCATTCCAAATAGTTACCTGCCAAACTACCTTTTCCTTCCTTGAAAAACTTGTAGCAACGGAAACCTGTAGCAGTCTCGCCAGTTTCAAGACGAGAACCATCAATGTTCTCACGTCCGCCAACCCATAATTCTGCCGCATGGTCGCCATAACGTGCGCCGTTTACCAACATTGTCTCATACAAGCGAGGGTCACGGTTAGGCTGGTCGTAATCATTATTTTCAAAGAAAGGGTGTGCACCGTCTTTCAGATAGTCTTCGGTAAAGGGTTTTCCATCGCTCATAGGGAACATCTTCATATATTCCAAAGTAGGAGTATAACCGCCGAATGTCACCCATTCACCCCAATAATACCACCAATCCCAATTGTATTTACCAATAATACGGGTAGAAATCAACAATTCTGTATTGTTTTCACGAATAAAATAAGCTTTGTTGAAAGCAGAACGATAGCCTGAAGACGTAGCCGATTGGGACTCAATCAATGAATAATATCCTTTATTTTCCAGTTCAGTGAAAAATTCATTGCAAGCTGTCCAGCAGCGGTTCCACCAATCTGCACTATATCCCCCATACCAAACTTGTTTGCTTTCGACCGCAATTTGAGGATTCTCAGTACAATAAGGTTCATTATCATTGAACAACGGACTGGCTGCAAACAACAGAATCTTACACTTCAGCCCCATAGCTGCGGCTTTGGTAAAGCGGCCTTGCCAGTTGACATCGTCGCTACCCAAATCCCAAGGAAGCACGGCGGCAGCTTCATCCAACAAGCCAACCATGTAATTCACTGTTTCCTCAGCTGTTGCACGAGGCACCTCATACGAAGCCTCGATGCCATATGTCTGTTTCACAAGTGGAAGTCCTCCCAAATGACGGAAAAGATCGAAATAGCGTGATGCAATTATAACTTTCGCTTCGGCAGCAAGACGTGATTTCTCAGCGCCATCCATATCAGGAACACGGTCTACGTTTTCAATAAACATCCATGCAGCCCGGATTGCTTCCCAACAGTTCTCTTTTGTATAATTGAAACGAGTGTCATCGCCCGTATCTTCGTCGCTTGCCTTGTAAGCACCCGAATAATATTTACGGTTCACTCCATCCCACGAATTGTGGCTGTGCCAGCAATCGGACAGAACTTCAAACATACCTGTGTTCATCTTCCCATCCACAGCATTCCAGTTTGTTGCCAAACCATAATACAGATAGCTATACGTCTTCCACAAAAAAGCACGTGCATATTCGGCCTTAGAAAAAATAGTGTCCTGGTTCATATCACCGGTACTCGGAGCTTTCTCCAGAAAGCTATCGCCGAACTTTATCTGATCGACACACGAGGAGAACAACAACATGCCTCCTGCAAATGCCGCAATAAACCATTTAGTCAGTTTTTTCATATTATTTCTATTTACGTATGAAAGGATTAGAAACCTACTTTCAAACCTATGTTAAATACTCGCGTCAAAGGATAGTTAGGGCGGTCGCTCTGACGAGATTCCGGATCACCCCACATAAAGTTCGTGAACGTCAGCAGATTGTAACCGTTCACATAGAGACGGCAGTTGTTTACCTTTATTTTTTTCAAGAAGGGGAAATCCATGTTATAACCGATTTCCACATTCTTCAAGCGCAAGTAGCTGGCATTAACCAAATACAGGTCGCTCTGGGCATAGTTATTGTTGGCATGACTGCTCGATGCACGCGGAAACTTAGCCGTAAACGAATCGGCCGAAGAACGCCAAGTATTTTCATATTGATAGAGCAGCAAACCCTTTTGGTTGGTATCACCCAACGGACGACGGAATTCGCTTAACATACGATCCACATTCCAAGCACCGGTCCATTGCATAGAGAAGTCGAACTTGCCCCAAGCAAATCCTGCTGTCAGACCGGCTGTATATTCTGGTATATCGGTAAAACCGATATCGCGGGTAGCATCGTTACCATCCAACTTGCCGTCACCGTTCAGGTCGACGTACACTGCATCACCAGGAGCCAACGTAATACCATGGTCGGCAATGGGACGGCCAAACTCCTCCTGATAGCGGGCATCGGCAGTCTCATCGTAGAATCCCCAGAATTTATACATCAAACGAGAATTAATACGTCGGCCTGTTTCGTACAACCAAGGTTCATTCTGTTTCACCTCGTTCATATAAACAATCTTATTAGTAGCATATGACATATTGAAAGTTGCCCAGTAACGAAAATCCTCACTCAACTGGTCATTCCATTTCAACTGCAATTCGTAACCTTTGTTTTCCACCTCACCTACATTGACGGGAGGAAGCACCATACCCAAAATACCGGGCAAGTAATCGGGCTTGGTCAGAATATCTTTACGGTGTTCGATAAAATAGTCTACCGAAACACTCAGGCGGTCTTTCAGAATATTGAAATCGATACCGTAGTTCTGTTTCAGCGAGGTCTCCCATTTAGACTCCGGATTGGTTTGAGAAGCTTCCCAAGCACCCGGTTTCTTATTCCCTACATTCTGGCCGAAATAATATCCGTCATACTGACCAAATCCGTATTTGCCAGGTAAATAAATGAAACGTTCCGAACCGTTCTTATCGTTACCTACCAAACCTAATGATGCACGTACTTTCAGATAGCCGACAACATCCTTCAAAGGTTCAAAGAAAGGTTCTTCGCTGATTACCCATCCTAACGAACCGGCTGGGAACAGACCATATCGGTTACCCGGAGCAAAGTTTTCAGAACCGTTGTACCCCACGTTGAACTCGGCCATATAACGAGTCTTCCAGTCGTAGGTCACACGTCCTACAAAACCAACGTAACCCGAAGGTATGTAGTTATAAACACCACCCGGATAGTATTTCTTCGACTGATTGTAAAGAGCCAGAGCCGAAACGTTGTGATCGCCAAACTTACGGTTATAATTCAAAGCCAACTCCATGTACCAGTCACGAGCCTTCCCAAAGTCTCCGTCGCTATAACTCAACTGGCTGTCCGATCCTGATTTGCGGAAAGAAATAGAACCGTCGTCAGCCACAATCGGAGTATAGCTGGCTACCGAAGCATACGATCTTTTTACATTAGAGTATGCCGAATTATAAGAACCTTTCAACTTGACAGAAAGTCCTTTTGTAATGAAATCCAGTTTTTGGTCGAGTACCAAGTCGACGTTCAACACATTGTTGGTTTTTACACGGGCACCTTTGCCATAATAAGAAGCCAAACCATCGGTCCCCGTAAACGGCAGGTAATCGCCGTTCGACTTGATATACATGCCATTCACAATACCTGCACTGGCAAAAGGAACAGCCCAATACAACTTACGGAACAACTGGTTCTGGTCTTCGTCCGACTCGGGCGTGCGTTTCACTTCCACACGACCACCGATGTTTACCGAAAGCAACGTCGTCTTTGTAATGTCAAAGTCCAGGTTGGCACGATAGTTGTAACGCTTGTAATCAAAGTTAAAGTCATCGGCTGCCTTGAACTGCTTGAACATACCGTTCTGCGAGAACATACCAGCTGAAACGAAATATCGCATCTTGTCCGTACCACCCGAAATGTTCACATTGTGCTGCGACTGGATAGAAGCTTTGTTCATACAGTAATCAATCCAGTTGATATCCGGATAAAGAATCGGATTGGTATGATCGCGGAAAGCGGCAAGCTGCTCGTCAGTAAATATCTGCGAACCACCGTCGTTAATGCTCATCATATTGTAATAATCGGCATACTGATAAGAATTGGCAAAGTCCAAATCCTTTGTACGGACATTTACACCTACCGAAGTCGAAAATGAAATCTTAGCCTTACCTTCGGCACCGCGTTTGGTCGTAATCAAGATAACACCGTTGGCACCGCGTACACCGAACACGGCTGTTGCCGAAGCATCTTTCAACACTGTCACACTTTCAATTTCATTCGGGTCAATCTGAGACATGTCACGTTCCACGCCGTCCACCTGAATCAGCGGCGTTGTAGAAGCACCATCGGCATATGTTGCAATACCACGTACATAAACCTCTGCCGCATCGGCACCCGGCTCACCGGAATATTGTACAGAAGATACACCTGTCACCTGACCGGAAAGAATATTGTTCACCGATCCGGCCGGCGTCTTCAGCAAATCGTCACCCTTCATTGAAGAAATGGCACCGGTCACAGATACTTTCTTCTGCACACCGTAGGCCACAACCTCTACTTCGCCAAGCATCTGCGAATCTTCTTCAAGCACAATGTTCAATGTAGCGCCAGCTTTCTTCAAAGTCACCACCTGATCTTTGTAACCGATAAAGCTAATCTTCAACTTACTTCCTGCAGGAACATCAAGCGTAAACTTACCATCCAAATCGGTAATCACACCCACCGTCGTACCTACAGCCATTACGTTGGCACCAATCACAGGTTCACCATTGATATCCTTCACTACACCCGTCACTCTCACCGTACCCTGCTGCACCGTCTCCGGCATAGGTCTATCCTCTGCATATCCTTTTATCGGAGCCGAGAGGAAAAGGCACAATAAAATTGCGGCTGGAAGCAATCGGCGAACGTTAGGATTTCGCCATCCTGAGAAGTTTTCTTGCTTTTCCATTAGCAATAATTTTAAGATTAAACATGTATTATTAAAAAAAATGAATTTGTTTGCGTTTCTTCACAATCGAATTCAGCTACAAAAATATTCCTACCCTATGCAAAAAACCTTCTGAAAGGGTCCAAAGAGGTTGAATTTAGTTCCATGAAACAATATTCAACAAGAAATGAAACATTATTCAACATGTAGATATATTCCTTTTTACTTAAACAATGTTACAAAACATATAAATTAAGAATTGAACGAAATGCAGTCGAAAAATGCAAGATAAATGCTCCTCCGTTTCAAAATCCAACCGGAGAAGTCCAACCGCACAGAAAGTGATTGACGGATGTTTCACCGGCTACTGCTCTGTTCGGCAGCAAGTTTCCTGGTGAAGTTTCACCGTAAATCGTTCGATATAAACACATTACGTTGAAAGATAAGCATCCGGTACACACTGTATGCGGGAAAACGGTGAAACATCCGTAAAGTCTCAGCTTTCACCGTATGCCACTGTATATCAACAATTAAAGGATAGGGGTGAAAGCGTGAAGGCTATTTCCGGAATTCTGTTCACCATCTGCGAAGGTTTCACCTGACTATAGTCTGCCTACAATCCATCAGTACAATTCTAAAGTATCACTTTACGAGCATCAAGTAGTACATGGTGAACGTAAACACCTACGTTAGCTGGAGCGCATAACAAGTAATGCTCGAAACCTTAACAAACAATGTCACGAAAGGTAACAAGCAATGTCCGCGAGCGACACAAGCACGGCTCACGAGCAACACAAGTGTGGCTCGCGAACAACACTTGCACGGCTCGCAAGCCATGCAAGTGACGAACAAGCAAGATTATTCCTCGATTACTCCGCCTCCCTGCGTGAAGCGTTCCATATACTCGGTGGGCTGCATACCAATTTCTTTCTTGAAACTGCTGCTGAAATAGCGTGGGTCGTTGTAACCCACAGCATAAGCCAAATCGGAAATTCGGATGTTTTTCTTTTCTTCCATGATGCGGCAGGCAGCCTTCATGCGGATATTACGGACAAACGATACGTAAGTCTGTCCTGTAAGCGACTTCAACTTGCGGAAACAGGTAGACTTGCTGGTGTGCATCTCTTCCAAGAAGTCCGACTGATCGAAGTCGGCATCGGCCAGATGGCGGTTCACGCAGTCGATGGCCCGTTGCAGGAAGTCTTCGTCGATGCTTGTATAGTCCAAGTCCTTTACTTCGAACACCAATTGCTTCTTGAAGTCCATGCTGCGCCGCTCGCGTGTACGGAGCAGGTTACTGATACGGGCATGCAGCACACTCAGGCTGAAAGGCTTGGAAATAAAGGCATCGGCTCCCGATTCGTAAGCCTCTACCCGGTCTTCTTCCTTATTCTTTGCCGTAAGCAGGATGATAGGAATATGCGAAGTCTCAAAATGCCCCTTGATATAGCGACACAACTCGATACCGTCCATTTCGGGCATCATGACGTCGGATACAATCAGGTCTACTTCTCTGTTGCCCACTATCTCAACAGCTTCCTTACCGTTGGCAGCCGTACAGATGTTATAATCGGTACCCAACAGCTTCGTCATCAGTTGCAGCAAGTCCTCACTGTCTTCCACAATCAGCAACGTACGGCGTACGGCAGGCGACAGAGGTTCCGTTTCCTCCTCAGCAGCCGTTTCGGAAGCGTCTGGCTCTACGATATCAGTCTGAGGCGTTACTTCCTGACGCTCTGTATCTTCCGACAGCGAATCATCTATTTCTTCTTCGGCATAAGCATCTCGCCGTGCAGGGAAAGTTACGATAAAGGCAGTTCCTTTTCCCTCCTCACTCTCTACCTCGATGGTTCCGTGATGCAGCACAACCAAGTCGCGTACCAACGACAAACCAATACCAGTACCAATGGTCTTGAACTTCCGGTAGTCACCCTCATAAAAGCGTTTGAAAAGTTCCTTCTGCGCATCTTTCGGGATACCTGCCCCGTCGTCCTTTACAATGAGGCACACTGTATCGTCTGTCCGGCCTTCCAGCGTTACACTGACGGTGCCGCCGGGACGATTGTACTTTGAAGCATTCGAAAAGAGGTTATAAAGAATCTTGTCCAGCTTGTCCGGGTCGAAATAGACCGACATTGGCTCGGGCGAGCAGGACAAACTGAAGTGCATATCCTTACGCGACATCAAAGGCCGGAAGCTGTCAAGGCTCCGACGTACAAACAAAGCCAGATCGGCACGCGAAACCTTCAGTTTCAGGTTACCGCTCTCAGCCTTACGGAACTCCAGTATCTGTTGCAACAGCCTTATCAGACGATTAATGTTGTTGTTCATCACGCGATACTGGTCCTTGTATTCGGGCGCTACACGCTTCAGTTCGTCCACCGAAGCCGAAAGAATGGTCAACGGTGTAAGCAACTCATGAGTGATGTTGGTGAAGAACTGCAACTTGGCATGGTTCACTTCTTCGACCTTGGCCTTTTCCATTTCGCGCAGATGGAGCGCGTTGCGCAGGCGGATGCGGTTGCGTACCTGCCTATATGTGCCATATGCAGCAGCAACTATCAGCAAGACATACAGGGTGTAAGCCCACCACGTCTCCCAAGGCGGAGGCAATATCACAACTTTCATCCGATAGGGTTCCTTGCTCCAAACACCGTTTGAATTGGAAGCTTTCAGAAGAAACGTGTAAGTACCCGGTTCCAGATTGTTATAATAAGCGAAACGTTTGGAAGCATCGGTATACTGCCAGTCATCATCGAATCCTTCGAGCTTGTAGGCATAGTTGTTCCGCTGGGGGGAAGCATAGTCTAGCGCCGAGAACTCGATACTGAAGTTGTTGTGCTGGTAGTCCAGTCTGATTTCTTCGGCAAAACTCGGCGAAAGAGGAGAGATGTCCGTGCGTTCCGCATCGGGCAACAACTTCCACGACTGGTTATAGACTTTAATGTCCGTTACCTTCACTGCCGGAGGTGGCACCTGCACCTCCAGACTGTCTGGATAGAAACTGTTATAACCCTGGTGTCCGCCGAAAAACATTTCTCCGTTACCGGCCACCGTCACGGCTCCCCGCAGGAAGATGTTATCCTGCAAGCCGTCTATCGTAGTATAAAGACGGAAAGAAGCATTATCTTTCAGATTGTCAGGAACCGTAAGTCGGACAAGCCCGGCATTCGTCCCCAACCAAAGGTTGCCTTCCTGATCGTCCCTGATGCTGGCAACAGCATCGCCCGGAAGATTCCATCGGGCATGCATCGGTAAAAAAGAATCGCTTTCCTTGTCATAATAGTTAAGTCCGCTGCCTCCCGTACCGGCCCAAAGGCGCCCGTGTGCGTCACGATGCAGACAGTCTACATAATCATTGTTCAGTTTATGATTGCGGGAAGAATAGGCCTGTAACTTCCATTCGCCGGACGAAGCATCACAATGCAGCCTGATGACCCCATGCGTACCCGAAGCTACCCAGATGTCACCGTCGCTCCCCTCTACCACACCCAATGTCACAACACTACGCATAGCGTCATTCTCCACCATAAGCGAATCGAAGCGGACCGCCTTTCCGTCGGCCCGGCGCATGGATACACCGTTGCGGGTAGAGAACCACAGATTGTGCTTGGAATCTTCGTAAACATGATAGACACAATGTCCGGCCAGCCAAGGCGCTTCCTGCGGAGAATAATGCTTTATATGCCATTGTTCCAGCCCCTTTTTCTCTATTTCGTAGGCACCATCGTCGTAGGCAGCAAGCCAGATGTGCCCGTCGAGCGAGCTCTGCATAATGGACATCACTGTAGTAATATCGCGATACCCATGCGTATCCGGCAATTGGGTATAATAAACGGTTTTCCCGATATTACGGTCCTTGACGGCCAACCCATAGGATCCCATCCCCAACCACAAGCAGTTATCACGATCGATCAGCATGCTGCGTACCGAAGTGGTTTTCATCACACGCTTCAACTCCTGCAATCCATCCCATACGAAATCTGCTTTGCGGGTATTGGCCTTGGTGATGCCGCCACCAATCATCCCCATCCACATCAGTCCCTGGCGGTCGCACAGCACCGACGTCACTTCATCGCTGGCAATGGAGTATTCGGAATCGTCCGGATAGTAATTGCTGAAAACTTCACGGCCGGTATAGTCGCCTCCATGCAGAGACAGCACACTCAGCCCACGTCGGGTACCTACCCAAAGTGATCCGGTATTGATATCTTCGGCTATGCTATAGATAATGTCGTCCGAAATAGCAGTCGGATCGGCCGGATTGCTCCGATAGGTGACCCATGTTGTACGAGTCGGCTCGTAAGCGTCTTTCAGCAACATCAATCCGCCACGCCACGTACCCACCCAGATATTCTTATAACTGTCCTGAAACAAGACGTGCGCCGAATTCTGTTCGTTCAGGCGCGGATAAGCAAAATACTTGCCTGTAGCAGTCTCGTAGCGATAAAGACCACGATCCCAAGTCCCAATCCAGATATCCCCTCTGTCGTCTTCGAGCAACGCTTTTACCGTAGTTTTCGGCATCACATTAGCGGTTTCCGGATAACCGAAAGAACGGAAAGTATTTGCTTTTTCATCATATTCGTACAGTCCCCAGTCTGTTGCAAACAGAATGCGTCCTTTTTTCGTTACCAGAATCTGCGGAATCGTATTTCCGTTCATTTCAGGATTGTTTATCTTACTCATCTGCCCCGTACGCTTATCCAGCACGTTCAGTCCGCTATACGTACCGATCCAGAGATTGTGCTTATTGTCTTCGGCCACACAAAGGATATTGTTACTGGTCAGCAGATCGGGATTGGCGAAATTGGATTTGTAAGCTACGATGGAGTAACCATCGTACTGAAACAAACCGTTCCGCGTTGCAATCCACAGATAACCGTCACGGTCCTGATAAATGGACTGTACTTCCTTGTTTGGCAAAGTGTTCAGGATGAAAGATAACTCAAAAGACAAAGGAGCCCTTACAGGCTCGGCTGCCCGGCACATAAAGGGAATAAGAAACCAGAAAAGAATGAGGATGAATCGGTGAAGCATTTTCTGTCTCCTTAAATTATTGTTATTCTCATGTATGGCGCAAATGTACATAAAAAAAATGAATACCTAAAACTGTCGCTCCAAAGATGCAGGAGAATAAAGTCGGAAAAATCGTTATTTTTTCCCTAACTTTGTCCCATAAATCAATAAAATACTCATCATGGCCGGCATCTACATACATATCCCGTTCTGCAAGACGCGATGCGTCTACTGCGACTTCTACTCCACCACCCAAAGCCAACTGAAGAAACGCTACATCCGGGCCCTGTGTCAGGAACTGCGCTCGCGAAAGGAGTACCTGAAAGGCGAACCGGTGCGAACCGTCTACTTTGGCGGCGGAACTCCCTCGCAACTCAACGAAGAAGACTTTGCCCTTGTATTCGAAACCCTCGAAGAAGTATACGGGCTGGGAGCCTGCGAAGAGACAACCCTCGAAGCCAACCCCGACGATCTGACTGACGACTATGTCGCCATGCTGCACGACCGGCTCCCCTTCAACCGCATCAGCATGGGCATACAGACGTTCGACGACGAAATGCTGCGTCTGCTGAACCGCCGCCACAACGCCAGCCAGGCCATTGAAGCCGTCGGACGCTGCCGGCGGGCAGGATTCGGAAACATCAGCATCGACCTCATCTACGGGTTGCCGGGCGAGACGGACCGCCGCTGGCAAGACGATCTGCAACAGGCTGTAGCTCTGGACGTGGAACACATCTCGGCCTACCACCTGACCTACGAAGAAGGTACACCGCTGTACGACATGCTACAGGCTCACCGCGTCAGCCAGGTGGACGAGGACAGCAGCCTGCGTTTCTTCTCTGCCCTGACAGATACACTGGGCAAAGCGGGATACGTGCACTACGAAATATCCAACTTCTGCAAACCCGGCCGGCACTCGCGCCACAACACTTCCTACTGGCAAGGCATTCCCTATCTGGGTTGTGGCCCGTCGGCTCACTCGTTCGACGGCGTCGGCCGCGAATGGAACGTATCGTCGCTGACGCAGTATATTGAAGGCATGGAAAGCGGCAACCGTCCGTTCGAAACGGAATACCGCGACACCGCCACCCGCTACAACGAGTGCGTCATGACCGCACTACGCACCATGTGGGGCATTCCGATGGAGCAGTTACGGCAGGAATACGGCGAAAAGCTGTACCGATATTGCCTCGACATGGCCGCTCCCTACCTGACTGACGGCAAGCTGGAACTGAAAGACGGCTTTCTGCGGCTGACGCGTCGGGGCATCTTCGTTTCGGACGGCATCATGAGCGACCTGATGTATGTGGACGACTGAATCCTGTTTTTCGTCGTCACCCTGGACTCCGCACACGCCACACGCATTTTCCGAACGGACAGTTGCCCGATGTTCGCAAAAACAATTACCTTTGCGTCCGAACCAACCAACCGACCATGACCGAACAGGAAGTCAGACGCTATTTGAGACAGATGAAGGAAGAAGACTCCGAACGAGCCTTCAAGGGCTTCTACGACCTGACTTACGACCGCCTGTTCCGCATAGCCTACTACTATGTCCGCGACGAAGACGCCGCACAGGAGATAGTGCTCGACGTCTTCATGCGCCTGTGGCAGATGCGCGACCGCCTGCCCGCAGTGAACAGCATCGAAGACTACTGCTTCATCCTCACCAAGAACGCCTCGCTCAACTATCTGGAGCGTGAAAACCGGCAAAGCCCCTTGCCTGCCGAACACCTGCCCGAACCGGCCGACACAGCCTCATCGCCCGAAGAAACACTGATCAGCGAAGAACTTTTTGCCCGCTACGTCAAGGCATTGGACCGCCTGCCTCAGCGTTGCCGCGAAGTCTTTATCCGCATCCGCGAAGAGCGGCAAAGCTATGCACAAGTGGCCGAGGCATTGGGCATCAGCGTAAAGACAGTGGACGCACAACTGCAAAAAGCCACCACCCGCCTCAGAAAGATGCTGTTGCCCGACGAAGGCGATGAATAATACGCTAAATTAACTTTTATTACCACATCTCCAGTAGGGGATTTCCTGACAACTCACGTCTTTATAGCAAACAAGCTTACGGGGGCTTTGAGCCGTGCAAGTGTGGCTCGTGAGCCGTACAAGTGTCGAACGCGAGCCGTACAAGTGTTGCTCGCGAGCCGTGCAAGTGTCTCTCAAAGGCCCCGTAATCAAGCGAAAAGATATTTAATAACAAGCAGATAAACAGCTATTTAGATAAAACCAGAAGAGGAGTCAGATTGCTCCGATTCGCCTGACTATACATTTAATGTTTCTTTTACATATTTATAAACAACATGAAAACAATCTGCCAACTGACTACCGGAGCCATGTTGCTCCTGTCCGTGCTTGCCTCGTGCAGCAAAGACTCCAAGTATCCACACGATTACATCGGATTCGAAAAGCATAGCTTCGACTATGCCTTCGACCCGGGAAGGAGCAGCGAAGAACTGGATGTGAAAATCATCGCCGCCGACAAGAAAGATCAGGACCGCGAAGTGACAATCGAGGGCGTAACGCCTCCCGGCAAGAAACCCGTATTCAGCATCCCCGAAAAGAAGGTGGTGATTCGTGCCAAAAAGAAGTCGGCCAACGTACGCATCAAAATCTATCCCGAACGGATAGGCAAGCAAGGCACCCTGCGGCTGGTATGTACTCCGAAAGACAAAGAGGTGAAAAGTACGCAACTGATGATAAAACTGAAACCCAAAGGAAAGAAATGACAGAAGGAAAGGAAACGCCCCGACCGAAAGGGAACAGGCAGAGAAAAAACGGCTTTTTAAGATAAACGAAAAAAAATTCGCTCCGACAGTAGGGAATCCGGACGCAACCACTGTCTTTATAAGCAAAAAGAAAAAACAAGATGAAAGACCCGTTTGATAATCTGCTCGACCGTCTGGCCCGCTCCACCCGCTCGCCCCGGGGAAAGTATTCGGCCGAAAACAGCTGGAAGATTCTGGAAGACAGAATCTTCGCACACGCACACCGGCAACGCCGTTTCCGCCTTTGGCTGACGGGCGCTGCAGCCACTGTCCTGCTCTGCATAGCCGGATGGACGGCCTACGAAGCACTGCGCCCCGTGCCCATGCAGACGTTCTCTACCCTGGCCGAAGTACGCAACCTGGCGCTGCCCGACGGCACGGAAGTGACGCTGAACCGGTATTCGTCGCTCACCTGCCCCAAACGCTTCGAACACGACCGGCGCGATGTACGCCTGCAGGGTGAAGCCTATTTCGAGGTAAGTAAGGATGCCCGACGCCCCTTCACCGTGGAAGCTGGCGGAATGGAAGTGCAGGTATTGGGTACTCATTTCAATGTGGAAGCCTATCCCGCTGATACCGAGGTAAGGACTACCCTGCTCGAAGGTTCCGTAGCTGTCAGCACCGACCACGGCAAGAAGCGCCTGTTACTGCAACCCAACGAAGCAGCCGTCTACAACCGCCATACCGGATTATTACGGCAGGAAGCCACTCCGGCGGCCGACGACGAGATAGCCTGGAGCCGCGGACTCTTCCTCTTCCGCCAACAGACGTTGCAGGAGATCGCACGACAGCTATCCAACGCCTTCCGCACACCCATCCGCATCGAAGGTGCGCAACTGGCTACTTATCGCCTCACTGCCACCTTCAGCAGCGGTGAAAGTCTGACGGAGATACTCGACGTGTTGCAGCAGGCTGGCCATTTCGGCTACCGTGACGAAAGCGGAACCATCGTCATCAGCCCCCGACAGACAAAAACCATCGAAAAACAATAATACATGAACATATATACAAAAACCAAACACTATGATTCAATCTAATTTCTTTCAACACCACCACATCAGAGCCTTGCTTCTGATGTGTGTGGTTCTGCTAAGCGTCCGGATGCAGGCACAAAGCTCCAATGCCCGACTCACCATGGAAATACGCAACGCCACTCTGGAAAGTCTGGTAAAACGACTGGAAAACTCCACCGGATTCACCTTCGTCTACGGCGAGGAAGTACGGCTGAACAGCCGCATCAGTCTGCAAGTAAAGCAGCTCACCATCAGCGAACTGCTGGAACAGGCCTTCCGCGACCAGCCTGTGGAATTCTCCATCAACGGAAAGCACATCGTACTGCGCAAGCGCGAAATGCCCAAGAAGAAGGAACGCCGCCGATTCACCATCAGCGGTTGCGTCACCGAGCAGGGGTCGGCAGAGACCCTCATCGGTGCCAACGTCACCGAAGGCCGATATGCCACCGGCACCTCGTCCAACACCTTCGGCCTCTACTCGCTGACCCTCCCCGAAGGAGAGGTCAGCTTGACGTTTTCCTACCTTGGCTTCCGGCCGCAACAAAGCCGCTTTGTTCTGACACGCGATACGGTCATCAACATACAGCTGGCCGGCAACGTCGAGTTGCAGGAAGTGGTCATCACCTCGCAACGCAAAGAAGCCGGCATCCAGTCTGCCAACACGGGTTCGCACGACATCCCCATCACACAGATACGCCACACGCCCTCCATCCTTGGCGAAGCCGACGTGCTGAAGACGCTGCAACTGATGCCGGGCGTACAGGCTGGTATGGAGGGATTTGCCGGCATGTATGTGCGTGGCGGTACGCCCGACCAGAACTTGGTAATGCTGGACGGCATCCCCGTCTACAACGCCGACCACCTGATGGGTGTCTTCTCGGTATTCACTCCCGAAGCCGTAAAGAATGTCAGCCTCTTCAAGAGCAGTTTTCCTGCGCGCTACGGCGGCCGTCTGTCGTCCATTGTCGATGTGCGCACCAACGACGGCGACCTGCACCAGTATCACGGTTCGCTGAGTATCGGCTCGCTGACAGACAAACTGCACCTCGAAGGCCCTATCCGCAAAGGCAAGACTTCCTTCTCGCTGAGCGGACGATTCATGCCCACCGCACTGATTCCCAATGCAGTAAACACATCCGAGTCATATGGTACTCACATTTCCACCGATAAATACAACTATTACTTCTACGACCTGAATGCCAAACTGAATCACAAGTTCAACGACCGCAGCCGCCTCTTCTTAGGCTTTTACCGCGGCAAAGACCATTACCACTATTACAACGACGACAAGCCGACTGACTATTCATCCTCTCCGCAGCAATATTACACCAGCAAAGCCCGCCTGAACTGGGGTAACCTCATCGGCTATGCCCGCTGGAACTATGTATTCAGTCCCAAGCTCTTTGGCAACGCCACCGTAGCGTACAACCAATACCGCATGACCCTACAAGAAGATACCGAAAACCGTAAAATACAGAACGGCAACACATTGGAACACCAAATCTATACATCAAAATTCCACTCGGGCATACGCGACTGGAGTGCTCGTATGGATTTCGACTATACGCCCTCTACAAGCCACCGCGTACGGTTCGGCTCCGAATTTATCCACCACCTGTTCAGTCCCGGTGTCTCCACCGCACACGAAGGGAACTACGGAACTTCCACCACACCGGCAGACACCACCTACCGAACCAGCATCAATCAGGCACAACGGGGTTTCGAACTCTCCCTTTATGCCGAAGACGACTGGGAACTGTCCGGCCGGCTCAGCCTGAACTGGGGAGGACGCCTGACCCTCTTCCACACACAGGGTAAGAGCTATCTGTCGGCACAGCCCCGCCTCTCCCTGCGCTACGACCTGGGCAATGGGCTGGCAGCCAAAGCCTCGTATGCCCACATGGCACAATACGTACATCTGCTCTCGTCCACTCCCCTCTCTATGCCTACTGACTTGTGGGTACCCATCACCCGCAACATACGCCCCATGTACTCCAATCAATATGCTGCCGGACTCTACTACGACGGGCTGTCGGGTTGGGAGTTCTCCGTAGAAGGCTACTACAAACAAATGCGCCATATTCTGGAGTATCAGGACGGCGTTTCCTTCTTCGGCAATTCCACCTATTGGGAAGAGAAAGTAGAGATGGGCGAAGGACGCTGTTACGGATTGGAAGTGATGGCACAGCGTACGGTGGGTAAAACAACCGGCTGGATTTCGTACACCCTCTCCAAAAGCGAACGCCGTTTCAAAGACGGTAGCATCAGCCAGGGACAATGGTTCCCGCACAAGTACGACCGCCGTCACAGTGTGAACCTCTGCCTGAACCACAAGTTCAGCGACCGCATCGATGTAGGTGCTTCGTGGATATTCTACACCGGAGGCTACATGACTGTACCCGAACGGCAAACCATCGTCATCAAACCCGACGGTAGTATCGGTCAGGAAAACTACATTTCTCACCGGAACAACTATCAGCTTCCTCCCACCCACCGGCTGAACGTCGGCATCAACTTCAACAGGAAGACCAAACACGGTATGCGTACGTGGAACATCAGCATTTACAACCTTTACAATGCCATGAATCCCAACGTCGTATATACCAAACAAGAAAATATCTACGAAAATTTTGCTCCCGGAGAGATCATCACACAGCATACCAAAACCACTATCAAGAAGCTGACCATTCTGCCCTTGATTCCCTCGGTGACCTATACATACAGATTCTAACTCCTAAACATGAAAGATATGAAACACATTCCCTGCATATTGCAAATTATTCTGGTTACCTGCATCGCACTGACTGCATGTACCAACGAAATCCCCTACAACGAACAGGCTCGGGAACCTCAACTGATACTGAACGCCCAACTCACTGCCGGCGCAAAAGAGAACTATGCCTACCTGCACCTCAGCGAAGGCAACCGTATCGGACGGGTGACACAAGGCAGTCTTACCTTATATATTAATGGAAAAGCTGTGGAAACACCCGAAGAGATTTCGCCCGAAGAACTGTGCAGCGACCTGAAAGGGACGATAGACGACGAACAGTTCGAGCAACTGCTACGTAATATCCACTTCAAGAAGTTCCGTATCACCTCCGAACTGCACCCGGGCGATCACATCCGCTTGGAGGCAATAGCCGAAAACGGAACTTACCATGCAAGCGCAGAAACCACCGTTCCCCAACCCATCGAAAGCCTGCAAGTGGATACAGCCCTGGCCTATCTGCGCGAGTATGCAGGAGATGTACTTTACCGCCAGTATAAAATCACTCTGAAAGACCTGCCCGGCGAAAAAAGCTACTACCGGCTGGACATCAGCCACGAACTACAGCAATTGGTGACATACTGGACCTATCGTTACGACGCAGGAGGAAATCTCGTAAAAGAACAACGCGACACCTTGCTAACCTCCGTCCCGATGCCCAAGATTATCAACCGCGAAGACATCATCCTGACCGATGGCCATCCCCACAACTACAACGACGAGGAGAATGAACTGTTTCCCACCACGAGAAACAAATACAACCTGTTTACCGACAATCGTTTTCCCGATGCATCGGCCACCTTGAAAGTCTATACGCCTACTTACCATACCGAACCGCCATACTTCCTCAACTACATCGACTACCACAACAGCCAGACCATTACCGTCAGCATCTATAGCCTTACCGAAGAACAATACCGCTACCAGAAGGCTCTGAACACACTCGATGACGAAAATTACGAAGAAGTTCTGATGGAACCCGTCAGCATCCCCACCAACGTTACGGGTGGACTGGGATTCGTCGGTGCCGATTCGCGCACACAGTTCGTCCTGCACATTCCCTGACAAGTATCAGGATGGTCTGACAAAAAGCCTAAAGAAGCAATACGGACATAGGATATTTCGGTAAAAAGGCCTACTTTTGTGCCCTCAATCTACTGAAACAAGAAATTATGTTTGTACTGATCATTATTGCACTCATGCTGGGCGGTGTAGGAACGGGCTATCTGTTGCGCCGCTGCAACACACGCCCTGTGGGCCGCATCATTACCATATTGATATGGTTGTTACTCTTCCTGCTGGGCACGGAAGTGGGAGGCAACCCGGACATCATCAACGGCCTGGGCACGTTGGGAGTAGAAGCACTGCTCATCACCCTGTTTGCCGTACTAGGCAGCAGTCTGGCAGCCTGGGGATTGTGGAACTACATCTGCCGGAAAGGAGGTAACGCAAAGTCATGAAAGGTAGTCTCATCATCATCGCCTTCTTCGTACTGGGCATTGTCTGCGGACACCAACACCTGCTGCCCGACAGCCTGAACGTAGCCGATCTCAGTTTCTACGCCCTCTGCGCACTGATGTTCTTTGTAGGTATCAGCGTGGGGTGCGACCCTAAAACCTTGCTGAGCTTCCGACAACTGAATCCACGTTTTGCCCTGCTACCGCTGATGACCATCGGCGGCACGCTGGCCGGATGCCTTGTCGTCTCGCTACTGCTGCCCCACCGCAGCGCGGCTGACTGCTGTGCCATCGGTTCGGGCTTTGGATACTATTCGCTTTCCAGCATCATTATCACCGAATACAAAGGTCCTGCCATGGGCACCATCGCCCTGTTGAGCAACATTATGCGCGAAATAATCGCCCTGCTTGCCGCTCCATTGCTGGTACGCTGGTTCGGTAAACTGGCTCCCATTGCCGTAGGAGGTGCCACAACCATGGACACTACACTGCCCATCATCACCCGATACAGCGGAAAGGAACTGGTAGTGGTATCTATATTCCATGGTTGCCTGACAGATTTCTCCGTAACCTTCCTTGTCACTTTATTCTGTTCATTATAGACAAACCTACTTTTGTCTTTTTGTAAGCAAAACACTGATATACGTCATCCATTAATGTTAAACAGCCTATAATATTACGTTCTTATTACAAAATACACGAAAAACAGTACGTTTTCACACACCGAAATTGATATAAGTCAAAAAAGAAGTGCTTTCCATACACTTTCTTTTTCATTTGTTTTTGTGTTATAAAACATGTCCATATATTTGCATCGGTAAAAAGAAAGACTAAGCGCTTAGAGTTTTTCAATAGGTATTAGGACAAGAGTTTTTAGGATAACAAAGTTTTTAGGATTAACATTTAAAAAAGTAGGTATTATGAAACGTTTTGGATTAACATTAGTGGCAGCATTCTGCTTGGCAGCTACAACTTTTGCAGCAGGCAATCAACCGACAACGGAAAAGAAGTGGGAAGGTTCCATCAATGTAAATACATTGAGCAAATACCTGAAGTTGACTCAAAGCCAGCATGAAAAAGTGGCAGACATTTGCAAATATTTCAAAAAGCAGATGACATTGGCCAACGAAGTAGCAGAAGATCAGGATGAAATGAGACGTAAAGCTGTTCAAGCCAACCTGAAACTGATGAAGGAAACTTTGGATGAAAAGCAATACGAAGAGTATGCAAAGGTTCTGAACACTACGTTGGAAAACAAAGGTATCGAAGTGAAGTAACACTTCACTCCGATAATTAAGGATGAAACTGATTTAACAATTCAAAT
Organism: Bacteroides ndongoniae; assembly: GCF_900108345.1. GTDB lineage: Bacteria > Bacteroidota > Bacteroidia > Bacteroidales > Bacteroidaceae > Bacteroides > Bacteroides ndongoniae. The sequence goes on from NZ_FNVV01000014.1 coordinate 2,024,026, forward strand.
AAAAAAGGCATCGGAGAGCAATTCTCCGGTGCCTTTTCTGATTAACGCCGCCACCATGATGGCAACGCAATCGTTCTAACCAGTCATATATTTACCTACATGTGTAGACAGAGCTACTTTCACAAGCAAAATCTGTCTTGCAGTTCTTTTTTGTATTTCTTCGAGACGAGCAGTTCGTCCACCTTGTCGAAAGGTGGATAAAGCAGACATTTACTGTCTTTTATAATCATCAGATAATCAATATTAATGATGTACGATTGATGTATCTGCACAAAACAGGGCGAATACTGGATAATCTGCTCGGCTGTCATTCCACGGCGCAATACAAGAGGTGGCTGCTGACTCAATATCACTTCCCACTGCTTACGCTCGGAACAGTAACGGAAAAAACCGATCTCGGCCGGACGCAATGCACGCATATCGTTTGTCGGAGTGAACACAATGAATGTCTGCCCGGCATGCAACGGAGTTCCTGCATACGGCACAATCCGGCTGTCCGCCTCTTTCTGACGTACAAACCTTTCCAGAATATCTTGAAGGTCCTGTTCTTCGAACGGTTTCAGCAAATAGTCGAAAGCCGACTCACGAATGGCCTGTATCATGTACTTGTCGTAAGCCGTATAAAAGACAACTTTCATATTCTAGGAAATCGAATCGCGTATGTCCTGTAGCAGTTCCATCCCTGTCATATCGGGCATCTCTACATCCAGGAACAACAGGTCGGGGCGTACTTTGGTGATGACCTTCTTTCCCTGCTTCCCGTTTCGGGCCACTCCCTCCACCTGGAAGCGGGTATCTTTGCGCAGGCTGAAGTCCAGATTCTCCAATGAAACGTCGTCATCGTCCACTATTACCACTCTAAATCTCTCCATAGCTTTCGTCGTTTTGTTGGGCGAATATAAATATTATATTTATTTCACACAAAAGCGCAAACGAAGAATGTGGACTATCCGGACGTTTATCGAGATTATCCAATCGAAAAACGTTACTAAGAAGACATTCTTAAATCGTATAGTCGTACTTGTCGGGAAGCAGGAAAGCGACTTCGCACCCTGTCTCACCACTGTCGAGAAGGACATTGTGCACCGAAACGTCGATTGTTTCTTTGTTCTTCATGTTCAGAATCTGAATGGTCTGCATGATGACTTTCATACCGGTGCCCGTCCCCCGATTACGACTGTTCGGACGGTAACCTCCACCGTTGTCAGTCACTTTGATACTGATGGCACTTGCCGTACGCATTACAGTTATCCACAGTCGGCGTTCGCCTTCCTTGCCGCGCAAAGCATGCTTCACGGCGTTCTCTACGGGAATCTGTATCAGCATGGAAGGGAGCATGACCTGTTCGGGATGCACATCGGGAGCCAAACTGATTTCGGGATAGAAAGCATCGCCCAGCGAACGGCACTCCAGATCGATGTAAGTACGCACAAAGTCCAACTCTTCGGACAGGGTAACGCACAACTGCTCGGCCAATTCCAGATTGCGGCGCATCAGCTTGACCAGCGAAGCCAGTTCGTGCTTCTCTTCCTCCTTGCGTCCGGCCATCTCCTGATTGAGCACATTGAAGATGAAATGAGGCGAAAGCCGGTTGCGGATGTTCTCCAGACGAAGGGTAGAAACGGTACGACGACTTTCGACAAGCAGCAGGGCACGCTTCTTCTTGCTGTACATATAAATAAAGACCATCACGAGGAAAGCCACTCCGCACAAGGCAATCCAGATGATACGGGTCTGCCTTAGTTCGAGCACTTCGTTTTCCTTAGCCTGAATGAGCACTTTCTGCGACATCAGTGTAGAGTCCTGCTGATAGCGCAGGGCAAGGTCGGCTGTACGCATCTTGACGTGTTCGTTGCGGATGGAGTCGTCCAGTTCACGGTTTTTCTTCAGGTAATCGTAGGCCTTATGATAGTTCTGGGTCTGCTCGAAATAGCGTTGCAGATTGCGATTGCGCACATGAATCAGGTCGGGGTAGACGTCGGGCGAAGTGACGCTCGAAGCCAGCACCCGGCGGGCGCCTTCCAAATCTTTCCGCAACAAGCAGAGGCCCATCTTCTGTGTATCGATAGCGTAAAGAGCGGCAGGCATTCCGTATTCCTTGAAAAAAGGCTCGCACAAGTTGATATAAAGGGCTGCCGAATCGGGCTGTTGCAACGAAATGAAGCAATCGGCCAGGTTCAGCCACGTCAGGTTACGTTCGAACACCATTTCAGGATATTCCGTCGTCAGGTCTATCACGCGGCGGAAGTAGGTAAGGGCTGTTTCGTAATCGCCTCTGTAGTAATAGGATGTGCCGCGGTTGTTCAGGTAGAAGTGTTTCTCGGTAGGTCGCATCTCGTCGAAATACCTGGCTGCCAGATTGTAGTAATGATCGCACTGTTCGAAGTCGCGCAGCCATACATAGATCTGCCCCAATCCGTAATAAATGGGATATTTCTGCGAGTCGGGAAGTTGAAGCGAATCGCACAGCAACAGAGCACGACGATACCAGGCCGCTCCCACGTCCAGCTTGCCTTGCTGGTTGCAGGCATCGGCCAGATTGATGAGGATGTCGGGCACACTTTCCTTATGGTTGCTCTGCATACGGAGCTCGTAAGCGCGATGGTAGCAAGCTGCTGCCGAGTCCATATAACCTGTACGCACGTAGATGTTGCCTTTACTGTTGGCGCAGTCACTTGCCAGGTCGGCCAGTTGCGGCGAAGAAGGCTGACGGCTGATGAAGTCTTCGATTTGTCGTACCACCAGCCGTGCCGAGTCCATCTCGGAAGTAACCAGATAGGTTTTCAGCGCCATTGCCAGATAATTGTACCACGTCAGACTGTCGTGCGATGCCTGCATACCCTGCACTGCCTTTGCCCGCACTTCGTAAGGATGAGTCGAAACAGAATCGCCATTCAAAGCCGAAAAGCGTTCGAACGTCCGCAGTTCGGAAGGCTGTTCTTCTTTCTCCCTGGAAGCACAGGCTGCCAGTGCCAGCAGGCAAAGCAGCAAAACGATATGGTACAAGCGTTTTATCATCTAATGGTCACCATTGTAGCACCGAATCCGTATTCCTGAAACGAAGCATCCTGCGCCTTACAGGAGGAATATTTGCGCTTCAGTTCGTCCAAAATAGCTTTGCGCAACACGCCGTCGCCCTTGCCGTGGATGAAGACGATGCGCTGTTCACGCTTGTTCTTATACTGTTCCATCACCTCACGGAACTTGTCGAGCTGGTAGTTCAGCATCTCACCGTTCGACATGCCGCGCGTGTCGTCCAGCAGTTCGCCGATGTGCAAGTCCACCTCTACGATGCCATTCTTTCCGCCTTGCTTGGCTGCGGGCTGGTGTTTTTTGGGGGCATCGGCCGAACGTTTCTGCATCAGAGCTTCCTGAAGATCTTCGGCCGACACGTACACCTGACGGGCAGGTTGGTCGTTGCGCACCACGTCGTACATCAGGGCAGGCGTTTCGAAGAAGTCGGTAGGCTGGAAAGTATGCAGTTTGTAGAACTTCACCACATCGATACGCAGTTCCACACTGACTGCGGGCTTCAGCTGGAAGGAGCGACGGTCCTTGAAAGCCACGAGCTGCACGGCCACGCGTTCCAGGTCGTTGAGCGACGACTTTTCGAACTCTTCGAGCAGCAACTTGGTATTAGGCTCTATCAGTCCATGCTGGCGCACTGTCCATGCCTTTCCTTCAGCACCCAAGTAGGTGTAGTACAGGTAATAGTTACTATCATTCACCAGATAACTCTCGAACGGAGTAGTGCTGACAGCCTTGATGTCTTCGGGCACAAAAGCCAGATAGACGTTCAGCACATCGCCGCCTTTCATCTCCGGCTGGCGGTAAACTGATATTTCGGGCTTTTCTACCCGATGCAGAGGCTGCTCGTAAGCCTGCTGCGACGCAGCGGGACGGGCGGGCTGCTCCTCGGCTTTCTTCCGTTCGGCCTTGGCAGCTTTCGAAGCGGGCGTGGGCACGTTGTAGTCGTCGGTCTCAATCACCACCACTTCGCGTATGTGCATCGGGATGTCGAATCCGTCAGCATCTTCTACCAGTACAATGTCTTTACCTTGAAATCCGGTGACCTTTCCGCCACCAACTTCGCTCAGAAAGCGAACTTTATCTCCTATTTTTATCATGTCTTTTCTGTTTAGTCATTCGGTTTCCTTGTGGCAAAGATAGTGAAAGGTGAGCGCAGAGACAAATGAAAACCAAAGTTTTCAATATGGCTATGCCGAACCGCATCCTATCTTATCTAAAGATACGTAAATATCACTAAAATGGCACGAGATACCCCCAAGACAAATGTTTCTGCAAAGGAATGTCCTTAAAAGCCATACGTCACCGCCTTGTTACAACCCAGTCCGCTGTTTCTATCCTGCACAATCGTTCTATCCACGCAGGAAGTTACATCTCGCGCGCCGGGATATACATCCCACGTGCTGAGATATGAATCCCGCGTGCTGAGATATACATCCCGGCGCGCGAGATATAAAGAAAGTAAAAGAAAAAAGGATTCATCGGACGGTGAAGACACATCTAGCAGCTGAGAGAATAGTAGGTTAGGACATAATGGGAGGCAGAAATAAACAAGGGATGACGTTTCACAACGCCATCCCTTTACCTTTTCAAAACCTCATCTTCTTTTCTTTTCACGCTTCAAAGAAAAGAAAACGTAACTTTAGGAGAGAGTCTGCTATTTTCTTACCCATACAATGTCTGTCACCGCCCATCCGGTTCCCGTAGGAGTTCCTTGCTCGTCGGTGATACTATAATAGAATCCGTCCACATGCTGTCCTGCCCAGGTTCCGTTGTCCTGGAATGTAAGCGTCATAAGTCCTGTCTCCTGATTGAAAGCAACCGGGGCTACATATTCAATTTTCGTATCCCACGACAGTCTTCCGGCCTTATCGTATGCACACAGTACGATGTTCCGTTTGGCATCGTAAGCTCCCAACACCTGATTGAAGCGGATGACGAACTTACCGTTTTCGTAACTGATTTTATAAGGACCATCAAAAATACTTCCTTTGGGATACACGTTATACACCAACGGAGTTGCCGATTCTTCCAGCCGGCATGTGCCGTATGATTGCTGCACACCATCTACCGAACGGAAGCAATCGAATTCACCCTCCATGTTGAACTGCGAATATGTGTATTGCATCTTGTATACCTTCCCGGCACTGACAGTCAGTGTTGCAGAACGGGTTCCCGTAGGAGATCCCGGGGGAAAATCGGCTATATTGACCGTCAGTTGTTCACCTTCCAGTTGATAAGTCAGCCAATCGGCCGAACTTTCAATCTGAATTTCATTAGCCGATTTTAGATGAAATGTCAACTGTTCTCCATTCTTACCCAAAGCTCGGCCTTCAATGTCCGAAATAGGAACATCTCCCATCTGATAGATGGCAACTTGAGTACTTCCCGATGCTGACTGAAGAGAGATGACGGCCGTCCGGCTCGACTCACTCTGATTGGGAGCAACTTTCAACTGAATCACATTCCCACTGGCAGTAGCCTGACACCAGTTGACAGAACTGGTTGCAGTAACAGGATCTGCGGAATTCACTTCGATCGTTCCTTCTCCGCCGAAGCAGTCGTAAGAAACATCGGACTTCACAACTTTCAAAGTGGCTTGTACTGTTTCATCGTCGTCGGAGCATCCTACAAATCCGATGCAACATGCCATTAACAACAAAGTATATATTTTCTTTATCATACGTTTTTCAGTTATTTGGTTTACCATTTTTCTGTTCATAGGTTGCCAACCGTACAAAGCCGGCAACCTAAGATTTCAGCAGCGTATCAGTCATGCTTAAGCAAAGTGATGTGAGCAAAGCGCGACTCTCCATATGCCCTGTATTCTCCCGGTTGTCCCCACAAAATCATACCCGTAGTGGCTTCTTCACGTCGACCATCGTCTACAAACCGATACAAATTAGGATTATCTGCATCACGTTCGCCGTACATACCATATCGGAAATCGGTTCCTCCCCAAGTAAGGCGGCCACTCTCGGCATTCCATACAGACAGATAATTGCCACTTCCGTCGAGCAACTGCTGGTTGAGCAATTCCATGCGCGGAGTCTTCACCCCATCAACTACCGGCTCGGCATACGTCATGATAACATCAATCGGAAGCATTCCTTTGATGATATAATTTTGTTTATACGTTCCAATTGTAAGTTCAATTTCCAACGACGAAGCTCCATAATAGCCATTATACTTCATAGTATACTTGCCCAGATATTGCGTATAGTCCTCCATATTCGGGTCGTAACGGAACGGAATAGTCTGTCCTTCGTATTCGAAAGCCTGATCGGTAAACGACCATCCAAAAGAATCTACTTCTTTGCCCCCTATCAGCAGAGGCGAATAAAAACGGATACCAGTCGACGTAAACAAATACGCAGCACTCTGCAATTCCTCAGTACCGATCTGAGCAGAAAGTTTACGGTCGGACGGGAAAGACAAGCTGACCGACTGTCCGTTGATAGTGCCCGACGCACCTTCTACTCCAAACAATGAGTTATAGTCATCTCTGATTTTCTGCACAGCAGTCAGATAACTTTCGGCCGATTCCTCCATACGTATCATCCTCATGACGTTCTTGGTCTTCTTGCCCTTCAAGATGATTTCATTGTCAGAATGCCCCATGATGATAAACTCGTAATCGCCTTCATATCCTTTTCCCAATCCGGCACCTTCCTGCTTGTCAGGATCGGCAAAGTAATGGATAATGGAATTATAGGTATCAAAATTCAACGTAGGCCCCATGTCCGAACCCATGGAATAAAGACTGGTCTCCGTGTACGACGGGCTGCTGGCAGTTTCGCCAGCGGCAGTCACTTCTTTCTCCGTAAACTTCAGAATCATGTTATAGCCTCCGTAAGCCTGGGTAGCCGAAGGAAAATACTCCAGCCTCCAGCCCTGTTCCGAACTGACCAACAGATCACGGCAGGCCTTAATCTCTTCGTTGATACGCTGTTGGGCCGGCTTGTCGAAAAGGTCGTCCACTTCAGGAGCACAAGCCTGAAACAATCCTGCCATTAAAAGTATAATATATAAAAGTTTGTTTTTCATAACTTCAGTTTTTAGTGTTATACATTCGTTATCCGACAATCATCAGGGCAGTGCATTGATATCCATACGCTGCAGTTCGTCGCAGCGCCGGTCAATCGCCGCACGCAGCTTGTCCATATCAATCTGGAAATTGGTACGCATGTAATCTTTTACAATGCCCAGCTTCGTTTGTATAATGGCCCATCCTTCTGCTCCGGCACCTTCCTCCAGCGCTTTCCATTGAGCATCGGTCCAAGTCAGGAAACAGGCTGTCATTTCGGCAATATCCTCACCCGGCTGGCTGCTGCCGTAAGCAGTAACAAAACCAAAGGGCGCATAATCGGCCATGTCGTGACGGTTGTTCCATCCGGAGGGCGAATAATGTCCTTCGCTCAGGTCGTTGTACTCAACAGGATATTCCTTGGTCTGATGCAGAATGTGAGCAAATTCATGATGCATAGTCTTGAAAAACATTTCGTTCAAGTCGGCAATGTCGGTAGGATCAAGCCAGTTTCCGCCTACCAGTGTCACCTTCAAGCCGCCTTCCGCGTAACCCAAAGTAATGGTACCGTTGGGATTCCACTGACGCGAACCGACCAGATGAATGATTTTGGGAGCGTATTGCCGCGTGAAGTTGATGCCGCCTATCTCGTCGTAAGCCTCAAACCACACATGCTTCACAATACGTGCCATCTGTACAGCCAGATCGTACTCAATAGGAACCAAGTTATTGCTCAAACTCGATTCAATGTCCTCCATCCTGTATTTGAAGTCTACATTGTAAGGATACAGGTAGTTATTGTCCAGCCAGATGTCCAGTTCGTTCTTTTCCATTTCCACTTCGTCATCAAAGATGCTGGTGGGATTCAGGTCTTCTTCGCTGCATGCGCCACAAAGCATGGCACTCAAGAGCAGAAATAATAAGGAATATTTCAGTTTCATAATCGTAATCTGTTTATATATCGTTATGTTTTGCTAAAAAAGTCATCTTGGATTGGGAGTCATATCGCCCGGGGCAAACAATACCTCTTGCGGTATCTGAATGGCTTTGCGCGGATCATCCGGCAACAGGGTCAAAGGCTCTCCGTTATAGATGTTGTGCTGATAGGAAATACCATAGCGTTTGATGTCCATCCAGCGGATACCTTCGTGCAGACCTTCTACCCGACGTGCATGGAGTACGGCATGAATCAGATAAGTCTGTTCTTCCGTATAGGTAACACCTGTATGCAGTTCCTTCACATTGGCATTGGGGTTGCCTTTGCTGTCGGTAGCCTTGTAGAAGTCGATAATCTGCTGGGCACTGCAGGCCGAAATACCTTTTTTCATGTACCAGTAAGACAAGTCGGTAGCGGCAGCTTCATACTCCTGCTTCAACACGTGTGCCTCGGCACGGCAGAGCAACGTTTCGTCGGTAGTGAAAGCAGGAATGACAACGTGCGGCTGTCCGGTCTGGGCTATCTGGTTGGTGATTTCGAAGATTTCGGTCATCTTCGGGATGAAATAGCTCATGTAATTGTAATGGAACACCGTGTTGTAAACAGTCAGCTGCTTGTTTCCGGGGAAGTAAGACCACGCCAGCTGCGAACGGAAAATGTCGTTGGTGATGCCGTAACGTTGGTTACCTACACGTCCGTAAAGCGAACGGTTGGTTATCAGCAGCAGGTTTGACGGTTCGTCAGCACTGATATAACCGTAAGTCCATTCCTTGGTGGTGGTAAACTTGTCATATCCGTTCAGGTCTCTCAATACGCTTGTCGGATCGGTTCCGATAGCTTTGGTTGCATATGCGATAACCTTATCGTAATCTTTTCCGTAAAACAGGTTGAAACGTGCTGCAAAAGCATAAGCCGCTTTTTCGTTAAAGTGATACATAGGGACATTGAAAGTAATTCCGGCCACCAATGGCAGTGCTTCTTCAATATCTTCGTTGATTTTACGATAAGTATCCTCCAGCGTACCACGTTCGTAAACCACGCCTACCGATTCCTCGGGAGCAGTAATATAAGGAATGCCCAGTTCGTTGGCAGCAGTGCGTTCGTTATAAGCCATGCAGAACGTATTGGCCAGCATAAAATGTCCGTAAGCACGGCACAACAGTGCTTCTCCTTTGTAAGGCAGGCACTCGGCCGGCGTACCCATCTCTTCGATGGCACTCAGAGCCTGATTGGCCGAAGCAATGGCACGGTAATTGGCATCCCAGACTTCCTGCGGACTATCCCAGTCAGACTCTACGGCATCTTTCCACATATACGACTCAATGGCCAGGTTCATGGGACTGGAGTACATGTCACCATTGTCGGCATAATTGTCGGACATGAATTCGAACATAATGGTAGGATGCAGTGTAGGATAAGCAGACAGCAGGATATCCCTTACTTTAGTAGGAGTATTGATTTCCGTACGTTTGTCGGGCATAGTGTCGAGAAAACTGTCGCAAGACTGCATGCTTCCCATCAAGCCGGCAACGCCTAATGCAAATAATATATTTTTTGTTTTCATGATAGATAACTGTTAATGGTTAGAAATTGGCTCTTACTGTGAACGTAAACTGCTTGGGTACCGGAGCGGCCACACCACCAGAATTGAAGAATTCCGGATCCTGTCCGTTCAGCTTCTTGTCGGCATAAATCAGGAAGAGATTCGTACCTTGCACTTTCAACGAAAGGCCTTTGACAATCTTCTGACCACCCAGCAGGCTCTTCGGGAAATCGTAACTCAACGAAATCTCTTTCATTCGGATGAAACTACCGTCGGCAATACGTGCATCAGAATAGTTGTATGCGTTGTAACCATAGTTCATGTTGCTGTACTTATTGTTATCACGTGTACTGGCTATGACGGGGATATCGGTAATCTTCTCGTCGCCCGGCATCATCCAGCGGTTCTTGAATTCCTTGGGAGTAGCGTCCAGGTCGTTGTAGCTGCGCGCGAACCGAGGATCGAGACGAACCTTGTTGCCTGCGGCATAAGTAATAAACACATTCAGCTTGAAGTTCTTCCAGGTAAAAATGTTACCGAAACTACCGGTAATGGTCGGATCTTTTGGACCTTCGTACTTCAGGAAATCCAGATTTTCCAGCTGCTGGAAGTTGATACTACCGTATTGGGTCTTATCCACCAGTTTCCCGTTCCACATAAAGGTCGGATAACCGTCAGAATCAAGTCCGGCAAAAGGTATGGAGAAGATACTACCCCACTGGTAGCCTTCGCGTTGTCCGTAACCGGTCACAAGATCGAACAAATAAGTCTGTGATTTAAGGTCGGTAATCTGCGTCTTGCTGTAACCGAAAATAAAGTCGGTACTCCAGCTAAAGTTCCTGGTAACGATGTTGCGGGTCGAAAGAGTGGCCTCGTAACCGTGCGACTTCATGCTGGCCAGGTTGGCATTGCGTCGTGTTTCACCACCTACACCTTGTGTCAGTACGGCACCAATCAGGTCGTAGTTGTTACGCTTATACCAAGCCAATTCCAGATTAATACGGTTGTCAAGGAAACCCAAATCCAATCCGATATTCAACTCATGCTTCTTTTCATAAGTCAGGTCACCGTTGGCCAATTCTACAATCTGCAAGCCCGATTCACCCACCGATGCACTGGGACGCCAGGGTGTGAAACTGTTGATGTTAACCACCGAGTTGGTAACGTATGACGGACCTGCGTCGGCTGTCAAACTGTAGGAGCCTTTGAGGGTCATGTGCGAAAAAGCCGGTTCCAGATGTTGGAAGAAGGATTCTTCGTGTACGTTCCAGGCGGCGCCTACGTTCCAAGTGGGCAACCAGCGGGCCGAACGGGCCTTACCCAGACGGTTGGTTCCTTCGTAACGGATGGTTCCCGTCAGGCTGTAGCGTCCTTTATAAGAGTAAGTTCCGGTAGCAAAGTAGGCCAGCATGCGTTTCTTGGTATTGTATAGCGAATAATAGGTAGAATTATTTTCGCGCATCTTCTTGAAAGCATGGTAATCGAAATACGGAATCTCACCATTCTCGTACTGCATACCCCAACCCTCGAACGAGTTGTTGCTGCGGTCGACGGCATTGGCTTCCATACCGGCATACAGGTTCAGGATGTTTTCTCCTCTGAACACCGTATTGTAGCTGGCTGCCGCACGGAAGTCCCAGCTGAGCATACGATAATCGGTCTTATTATAGAAACCACCATTAGGCAAGACACTGAAAGGCAACGAATTGAGTACGTCCGGATCAGTATAAAGCCAGGTATTGCTATTGCGTATAGTAGCATCGTCCATGGCACGATAAGCCATCGCCTGGTTAGACGACTCCAATATTTTATGTTCCTGCGAGGAAGAAGAGTATTTGGCTGCTCCCAACACACTCAGTTCAAGTCCCTTCAGCGGTTTCCATTTCAATTCGCCCTGAAAGCGCAGATCCACGACATTCAGGAAGATGTTATTGGTATTCAACTCGTTGAAGATGTTGAAGTCGGCATAGTTACGGGTATAGATTTCGTCCGGATCCAGCGTACGCGAAGTGTTCAGTGCATACGAATAGGGATTGATATCGAAACCACGCGATACCTCGCCTGACACAGCGTCGCGCGACTGACCAATGGTACCGGGTGCCTTCTGCTTACGATAAGAAGCATTACCGATAACGTTGAGCGACAGTTCCTTAGTCAGGTTATAAGTCGTATTCATATTAGCCGTATAGCGTTGCACGCTACTGCTCTTCATCCATCCCGGATCGGTCATCACACTGAGCGAGATGTATGAGTTCGACTTCTCCGTACCGCTTGATATGCTCACCGAGTGGTTCATCATCAGTGCATTGCTGAAAAGCAGGTCGAACCAGTCGGTATTGCGGTATTCGGCTGCCCGAAGGTATTCGTTACGGGCCTGCACCGTATTGAGCAAACCAAACTGGCCTGTCACAGGGTCGTATGTATTGATAAGGTGGTACATTCGGCCGTAAACACCGCTGTTGGCAGCCCGGTAGGTACCGGCCAGATTCAGCCAGCCTTTATTCTGCAACTCCTTGTATACGCCCATCTGGTCTTGCGAGTTCATGATGTTGAACGTACGGTACGAAGGCTTCAGGCGGGTAGTAAACTCACCGGTATAGCTGAACCGGGTAGTACCGGCCTTTCCTTTCTTGGTGTTCACAACAATCACACCTGCCATGGCACGGGCACCGTAAATAGAGGTAGCCGAACCGTCTTTCAGAATCTGAAAACTCTCAATATCATCCGAGTTCAATCCGGCAATGGCCGAACTGATCAGTGTAGTGGCATCGCCCGAAGAAAGGTCGTTGGCTCCAATCTCTACCACATCCTCCATGATGACTCCGTCCACCACCCACAAAGGTTTGGAGTTACCGTAAATAGAGGTGGCTCCACGTACCCTGATTTTGGGAGCCGTACCGAACGTACCCGAAATGTTCTGTACGGACACACCTGCCGCACGTCCTTCCAGGCCACGGCTGATGTCGGCCATACCGTCCAGTTTCACATCGGCGGCAGACAATTGGTCGGCTGCTCCGGTAAAGAGGCGTTTGTCCACCTTGGTCATACCGGTTACCACCACTTCTTCCAACATCTCGGAATCGGGCATCAAAACCACTTTCATATTCTTTCCACGCGTGATCTGCACAACTTCCTTTCTGAATCCGATAAAGGAAATCTGCAATTCTTTGGCCGATGCAGGCAAATTGTCCAACCGGAACTTGCCATCAACGTCTGTTGTCACTCCGACCGTTGTGCCGACCACCAATACGGAAGCCCCGATAACCGGCTGATTGTCTTCACCGGAAATGACGACTCCGCTTACTCCCGTCTGTTGCGCTGTCATGGAAGCAATTCCTACAAAAAGGAAAAGCAATGACACAAGAAGTTTGTTTTTCATGCTCTTTGATTTTAGATTAGTATATAAAGTTAAAGAATCATCATAGCAGTTTCCCACCTTCAAAATTCAGCGCTCTGAAAAACGGTGCTCTTCCGGACACTGTTTTTTGCAATGGTTATAAACATTCAGCACGAAACAGCATACGACAAAAAGGCTGACCCCGATAAAAACGGAATCCTGATAATCGGAGATAATAACGGCAAAAATCGCCCACAGAAGAAACAGGAGAGACAATTCGACCCTGGGACTGTTCCACATTCCACGGGCCGACTGCCTGAAAGCTGCGTCTATCTCTGCTTCGCCCGCACATTTCAAGCGACGGGACATTTCTTTCTTCGCCTCGAAACGTTCTTTGTCAAAGACTTCGTAATAAAGCAAACCGAAAGCAACAAACAGGCTAATTGCAGTGACCCACAACTGATAAACCGCCCGAAATTCTTCTGCCACCTGTCCATTCAAGATAAAACAGAAAAAAGCCCAGCTCAACAGCAGACATACAAATGGAGTCTTAGAACTGTAGTAGATCCTCAGAAAACGTTTTTTCATACCTGTCATAATTTGGTCCTCCTATAAGTATAATATTTCCATTGCCGGAGTGCTTCCCCGGCGTGTTTTTCAAAAAATAGATATCTGCAAGGCTTTTCAATCCTTACTTATATAGGGTGGAATTAAGAAGAACAAGGAGACCTCCTGTTGCTATCATAATACTCTCTCTCAAAAATTATGAATAATTTATTTGGATTTCACAAATATATATATCCTTGCATATATTTTGCTATAATCAGGCATGTTTTATAACATAATTACTAAAATTGTTCAAAAAAGGTTTCCATTCGTTTGCAGAAAAAAGCGTTCGAGAACCTCATGACAAAGAAAATCGGTTATCATGAACAAGGCTATATACAAACACATTGCGCCTTGACGCCAGTCGCTATACGTACAACCGGCATTAAGGCGCGATTCGTTTTATATCAGTACTCAAGTTTCGCAAGTGCGAAACTTGTAGAAGTTAAAGGAGTTAAAAGGAGTTATCGCCCGTCTTGGACAGGCTTAGGAGTTAAAAGCCAATAGAGAAACAAACAGCTCACAATGTATCGGCTTAACTCCTTAACTTCTTAACTCCTTAACTTCTTAACTACAACCGATTAATAAACTTGCGAAACTTATATCAGTATATATCGGTGGTGACTTCTAAAAATGACAAGAGATGCCCAACTGCGTAGTCAGCACAAACAAGCCGAACTTGTCACGCTGCTTCCAAGGGATGAAATCAGCTTGTACTTCCGACGGATTGAGCGGCGAATAGAGGGCATTTACCTCCAGACAGACACCCCAGTGGCGGGCAAAGGTGTATTCCAGATTAAGAAAGGCGTTAAGCCCCACACTGGAAGCAGACGTCTTAACATCGGGATGGCCGGAAAAAGTCGATTTACTTTGATAGTGCACATAACCGGCACCTCCCCCCATCGTGCCGAAGCAGGAGGGAAACAGCGTTGTCCGCTTCAAGTAAGACGCCTGAGGAGCCACATACAGCAGGTTGACTTTCTCCTTCACTCCCTCGTCGCGGAAACGTTGCGAGTGCATATCATCATACAGCAAAAGCCCATACCCCACACTGTTAGAGGAAGAATAAGTCATCAGCCGGAGCGTATTGGCCACACCACCGCCCTTGCCATCCACATCCCAAGCCGAAATGCCATGCGACGAAGCGTAACCCGCAATCCCCCAACTATATGTAAGCACAACCGACCTTGCAGCCGGTTCGGCATCGGTCAGGTATATCTTCTGCGCCCGAAGCGCAAAGACACCCGAGAACATCATAAACAGCCATACGGCAAGCAATCTGTTCAAAGAGGAAATCAGAACTTTTTTTCCCATGTTCTTACAATATTACAACGTGAATAACTACCTAAAAACCGTCTATTCCTCTTCCATCAAAACCCGATCTTTCAGTTTCCAAATACGGATATGTAGGAAGAAATCAGAAAGAATGACAAACAAGAAAGGCAAATCTAAAAAAGCCCATATATCACTTCCGACATCAATTATCCATATACATTTAAAAACAATTGTCAGAAAGTGAAGACCAAGAGCAACCCATAAAAAACGGCGCCACATACGAACCTTCGAATCATGTTCAAATTTGGCATTTTCCAGAAATTGCTCCGACTGTTTTTTATCCCGCAAATACTGGCGCACATAAAACCCGACACACCCCACCAACAACACAGTTACCAGTAAATAATACACCCAATTGTACCGGAACATCATACCGATAAACCAAGCCCCAAAGAATATAGTCGCCAAAGAGACTTGCATCGCATTCCATCTGAATTTCGTTTTCATACATACACATTTATAAGTTTCTACAAATAACGTTTCACAGACATATTTCCTAATCGTTCAATGAGTAAAAGCATAGAAAACTGTACTTAACGCCAAAGTAACGTTAATGACCACGATGAAAATGTTTCTGATTGTAATGTCAGTCATGAAAACGTAGCATAACACAGAACATAGAATGGCTGCCAAAAGCCATTTTCCAAGTTTCTGCAATGGCGGTTTGGCTACTTGAACTCGTTTGGAAACCAATTCCCCAATCAGACTACCACTCATTGTAAACATCAAAGCCATAGAAAAAGAAAACAACCTATTGTTCTCTTGACATAAAAGGGACGTTGTGAATCCTGCAATAGCCAAGAAATAATAAATCAGGGGAGCAATTAATTTCTTATTCATGGTTCTGAAATCAGTTAGCTATTTCTTAAAAATAAGAGCGTACAGAAAAATAGATGTCACCCCGGAACAGTTTCAGCTCATTCCGTCCTTCCAATTCTACCTTATGGCCATTCATTTCATAGGAAGAAGCCTTGCCGCCGGTAAAAGAGCACCCAAGCCCGGAGTACAGATTAGGATACAGCCGATAGTAAAAAGAGCAATCGAAATTCGAAGCCCAAAAACCTTTTTTTGCCTTAAAACTTTCTCCGTCGCAAACACCGCTGTTTTTATAATAAGCATATCCTGCGCCGCACATAAAATCAAAAATCAACCGATCCGTCACATCGTACCGGCAACCGATTTGGGGAGCCAAATAATTCAGCGACAAATCGCTGTTGACCCATTCACCGCTATGCAACGCAAAATCTGCCGTAGCTCCAAAAAGATTATACTTCAGCCCCACCTGAAAGTTTTGCTGAAATCGATACGTGGCTTTAATGCTGCCCGAAAAACCCTTATCATATTGCTGCCGATAAATTTCTCCAAAAGGAGAAAGATTTGTAGTCCCGAACAATTTACCGCCACCTAAATCTACCGAAATCGCGACTTTTTCCTTGCGCTCTTGTTCTTGTGCAACACAAATCAAGCAACAAAACAAACAGAAACAAAAAAGAATACTTTTTCTCATAACCATAAATTGAATTTAAACAAGATTATTTCTCCGCCTGCAAAGCCCGATCTTTCAACTTACGAATCCGATTATCAAGAACTACGCTGCAAATAAGAATCAGAATCGTTGACTGACATTCAATAATTGAGATGACAACCACATCGGACACCCATATCCATGTAAAAACAAAGGAAACAAATGCAATCCCCAGACTTATCCACAGCAAACAACGCCATTTCCGGACATTCGAATCATTAGCAAGCAACAGATCTGCTTCACACGAACGACATTCAGAATTACTTCTGTCCTGCAAATACAACCTCCAATAAACCCCGATACAGCCTACCAACAGCACAGTTACCAATGAATAATATACCCAATTAAACCGGGACATCAGGCCAAGGATCAAAGTCCAAATGAATATATTCGTCAAAGTGACTTGCATCGCATTCCATCTGAATTTCGTTTTCATAAATGTACTACTTTAAACGTGACAATAAAAATGAATCGGGAAAAAGAAAAAGTTGCCTACGAAAAAAATTAGATTAAGGATATAATTTATCGTAAAGAGACTCCATTTTTCAACTTCAAGTGGCAGGCATAAAGTTAACAAAGAATAGAGCTATAGCGTTTTCGGCTCGAAATATACTAAAATAAATATAAAAAAGCAAAATATTCTGTCCCTTTTTTCTTTTCCTGCACACTACTGCTTCCACACTTGCACGGCTCCTGTTCCACACTGGTGTGGCTCGCGAGAAACACTTGTACGGCTCGCGAGCTATACAAGCAATACTCGTGGAGATTGCAAACAATACTCGTGGGGATTGCAGGCAATACTTGGCGGGGTTGTGAGTCATACTCGCGGGCTTTGTGGACAGAACCCGGCGGCATTGCTTGCGATAGGCGGCAGGATTGCTTGTGTCCTGGCCGGACATTGCTTGTTGTGGTGACTGACTTTTGATGTTACACGGCTAAAAAACAAACATTCGGGATTTTGGTTTCACGGCTTCACCACGTATTTTCATACTGATATACAAGGAAATATGGTGAAACATGATGTTTCACCATCGCTACACTGAAGGTAAAGTGAAACATAAATCGGGATGGTTGTACTACACATTAATTTTTTCTCAGTTAGAGAAAAATTTTTTCCTAACTGGGAATTTATTTTTTCCTAACTGGGGAAAAAATGCAAGACTGACATTGCTGTCACCCCTTCCAGGAAATCCGTTCTGCCAGAATTTATCGTAAGCGCGGAGACGCTTACACAGTGACACTAGCCGTGAAACATATCTTTCACCGGAAAATGTTTGTAATGAAAGAGTTACAGCAGGGTGAAAGCGTGAAGGCTATTTCGGAAAAATCAAACATCATACAGGGTGAAAGCACAAGTTGAGCCCCCAAAGTCCCTCTTTAGCAGTGTAAAGTCCCTCTTTGCAAAGCCGAAGTAAGACTTTGCGTACCGACTTGTCGGTTGCTGAAAAATGCCACAACAACTTCCCCGCAGCTATTCGCGCATTCCCTAATTATCCGTACCTTTGCACCCGAAAAAGGAGAAATACGATTATGAGACAAGACCCTAAACATATCCGCATCAGCGAGTTCAACTATCCGCTGCCCGACGAGCGCATCGCCAAGTTCCCCCTGCCTGTACGCGACCAGTCCAAACTGTTGGTTTACCGCCACGGACAGGTGACCGAAGACCAGTTCACCTCCCTGCCCGACTACGTGCCGGCAGGCAGCCTGATGGTGTTCAACAACACCAAGGTCATTCAGGCCCGCCTGCACTTCCGCAAGGAAACGGGCGCACTGATCGAGGTTTTCTGTCTGGAACCCATCGAGCCAAACGACTACGTGCTGAACTTCCAGCAGACTGAGCACGCCGCCTGGCTCTGCATGGTGGGCAACCTGAAGAAGTGGAAAGAAGGCCCCCTGCGCCGCGAGATGACCGTAAAAGGACGTCCGCTGACGCTGACTGCCGAGCGGGGCGAGTGCCGCGGCACCAGTCACTGGGTGGACTTCCACTGGGACAATCCCGAGGTGACCTTTGCCGACATTCTCGAAGTGTTCGGCGAGCTGCCCATCCCGCCCTACCTGAACCGCGAGACACAGGAAAGCGACAAGGAGACCTATCAGACGGTTTATTCCAAGATAAAAGGCTCCGTAGCTGCCCCTACAGCCGGATTGCACTTCACGCCCCGCGTGCTCGACGCACTCCGCACAAAAGGCGTTGACCTGGAAGAACTGACGCTGCACGTAGGTGCCGGCACCTTCCGCCCTGTGAAGAGCGAAGAAATCGAAGGGCACGAGATGCACACAGAGTACATCTCCGTATCGCGCGGCACGATAGAAAAGCTGATAGCCCACGAGGGGCAGGCCATAGCCGTAGGCACCACATCGGTGCGCACGCTCGAAAGCCTCTATCACATCGGCGTCACCCTGTTGCAGAACCCTGACGCTACGGAAGAACAGTTGCACGTCCGCCAGTGGCAGCCCTACGAAATGGAAGGCGAAGCCCCCACAGCGGTCGAAGCCCTGACGGCCGTCCGCGACTATCTGGACCGTCACGGCATAGAAGCCCTGCACACCAGCACACAGATCATCATCGCCCCAGGCTACGACTACCGCATCGTCCGTGCCATGGTGACCAACTTCCACCAGCCACAGAGTACGCTGCTGCTGCTCGTCTCGGCCTTTGTCCACGGCGACTGGCACACCATCTACGACTATGCCCTGGCCCACGACTTCCGTTTTCTGAGCTACGGGGACTCGTCGCTGCTGATACCGTAAGATTATATCCTGTCGATATTTGCCCAAAAGGAAGAAATGCTTATATTTGTATCGCTCAACCCATAAAACCTTTAGAATATGTTACAGTTAGAAGAATGCAAACAGAAACTGAAGGATTTCAAGCAAACCTTCGGCCAGAGATTCGGCATCATCAATATCGGCATATTCGGTTCAGTTGCCCGTCAGGAAAATACAGAAGACAGCGATATTGACATTGTCGTGGAAGTGGAAAAGCCTTCCCTGTCCCTGATGTATGAGCTCAAAGAAGCCTTGAAAGCACTCTTCGGTTGCAATGTAGATTTAGTCCGCTTCCGGAACTCCCTGCGACCGCTACTGAAGGACAACATCTTAAACGATACAGTTTATGTATAAGAAATATACGGTATGCGACCGCCTGCAACAGATATTGGAAGCCATAGACGAAAGTATTGTCTTCTCTACCATTAAAGAAGACCTGCCCGTCATACGGCCTGTCATCATCGAATTGATACAGAAGTTTTCTACTGAATAACAAATATGAATCAAGACAACAACCAAGAAATGTTTCCCCTCGTCGATGAAGAAGGGAATATCATCGGTGCCGCCACACGCGGCGAGTGCCATAACGGCAGCAAGCTGCTGCACCCCGTCGTACACTTGCACGTATTCAACTCGCGTGGCGAACTCTATCTGCAAAAGCGTCCTGAGTGGAAGGATATCCAGCCGGGCAAGTGGGACACGGCTGTAGGCGGGCATGTGGATTTGGGCGAAAGTGTAGAACAAGCCCTCCGTCGTGAAGTACGCGAAGAACTGGGTATCACCGAGTTTACGCCCCAGCAGGTGACACACTACGTCTTCGAATCAGCCCGCGAACGCGAACTGGTCTTCACCTATAAAACAGTTTACGACGGCCCCGTCACCCCCAGCGACGAGCTGGACGGCGGACGCTTCTGGCCCATCGAAGAAATACGTGCCAATCTGGGAAAAGGAGTCTTTACGCCCAACTTCGAGGGAGAGATAGAGAAAATCATTTAAAACAGTGAAGGTGTGTCAAAACTTAGTTATGGTATCTGACTCCCCTCCTTCTGGAAGGAGGGGTGCCCAACGGGCGGGGTGGTAGGTTTTACGACACTCTGTGTATCAATATTTATTTTTCCTACCACCTCCCCCTTCGGGTACTCCTCCTTCCAGAAGGAGGAGAGTTTCAGATACTTTTGTTTTTGACACCCTCATGCAAACCGAACATACCAGAGCATAAAAAAAAGAATGAAGAACCGTCCTGCACAAGGCAGGCAGTTCTTCATTCTTCATTATTAGTCTTTTCTATTTATTTCGCCAGTTCTTCGATTACCTTCATAATCTGCTGACCGATTTCTTCAGCTTCCTCCTGTGTGTGAGCCTCGCTGTATACACGGATAATCGGTTCGGTATTACTCTTACGCAGGTGTACCCACTTCTCGGGGAAGTCAATCTTCACACCGTCGATGTCGTTGATTTCCTCGTTCTTGTAGATTTCCTTCACCTTAGCCAGGATGGCGTCTACATCGGTTTCGGGAGTCAGGTCTACACGGTTCTTAGCCATGAAGTAAGCAGGATAAGTAGCACGCAGTTCGCTCACCTTCTTGCCTTCGTGTGCCAGATGACTCAGGAAGAGGGCAATACCTACCAAAGCGTCGCGTCCGTAGTGGCTGGCCGGATAGATGACACCACCGTTGCCTTCGCCGCCGATAACGGCACCTACTTCTTTCATCTTCGTGGTTACGTTTACTTCACCTACGGCCGATGCGTAGTATTCCTGTCCGTAGCTACGAGTCACGTCGCGCAGGGCACGAGTCGAGCTGAGGTTCGACACGGTGCTACCCGGTGTATGCTTCAGGATGTAGTCGGCTACGCTGACCAGTGTATATTCTTCGCCGTACATGCGTCCGTCTTCGCAGATGATGGCCAGACGGTCTACGTCGGGGTCTACTACGAAAGCTACATCGTTCTTGCCGGCTTTCATCAGGTTCATGATGTCGCCCAAGTTCTTCTCCAGCGGTTCGGGGTTGTGCTGGAAGTCGCCTGTAGGCTCGCAATAGAGTTTTTCAACGTGCTTCACGCCCAGTGCTTCGAACAACTGAGGCAGGATGATACCGCCCACGGAGTTCACGCAGTCGATGGCTACGTGAAAGTCGGCCTTGCGGATAGCTTCTACGTCCACCAAGTCGAGAGCCAGCACGCTATCAATATGCTTCTGGTTATAAGTCAGGTCTTTGCGGTAAGTTCCAAGTTTGTCAACTTCGGCGTATTCGAAAGCCTCGGCCTCGGCTATGCGGAGCACCTCGTTGCCTTCTTCCTTGTTCAGGAATTCACCCTTCTCGTTCAACAGTTTCAGGGCATTCCACTGACGGGGATTGTGTGAAGCGGTAAGAATGATACCACCGCTGGCACCTTCCATCGTAACTGCCAGTTCGGTAGTCGGTGTAGAAGCCAGGTCGATATCGACCACGTCCCATCCCATACCCATCAGGGTACCTACCACAACGTTCTTTACCATCTCGCCGGAAAGGCGGGCGTCGCGGCCTACTACAATTTTGTTGCTTTTAACGGTACACGTCTTACGGATAAGAGTGGCGTACGCTGAAGTGAATTTCACAATGTCGAGTGGATTGAGTCCCTCGCCTGCACTGCCGCCGATGGTTCCGCGGATGCCGGAAATAGATTTAATCAGTGTCATAGATAATAATTTAAATTATTTGGTTAGAAATGAAGTATCAATATATCTGATATTTACGTATGTCATAATAGTAAGGGTAGACGTACTGCATGGCTGTCTGATGTCCCATCTTCGAAGGTACAATCAAACGCACGTGAGCACGGTCGCGTACATAGGACAGGGGAACAAGCCAGCCGGCTGGCACTGCTGAAGTACCGTAATACGACCACATGTAACCGTTGGAGTTCGTAAAGATGCCGGTGATGGAAGAAGAGGTAACCTGATAGAGGAACTCGTCTACATCGACTGCATTGATGTTGGACAAAGTTGTGTCCTTGTCGAGCAGGCTGTACTCCATGAAGCGTACCAGAACAATGTCGTTCGGCTTCACCGTATCGGCAGGATTTTCGGAGCCTTTGTCTACGATGTTCATGTAGACTCCACTGGCCAGCTGTACGTATTCGTTCTCGGCCGTCATCGAATCTTGTGCATAGAATTCGCTTTGCGAGATGACTTTGATGCCATGTTCGGTGATGAAGTCGGCAATGGCGGCATCTTCTTCTTCGCGCATCTCAGCATAAGTCTTTGTATTGTCGCAGGCCTGAAAAGCCAGGCTCAGTGCGAACAGGGTAAATAAAAATAAGGTAAGTTTCTTCATTTCTGTCAATTAGTAATTCTGTACAAAAGTATCTGATTTCCCCGAATATTGAAAGCTACGGACAGAAAGTTCGTATCTTTTAACCTTTCGTCACGTATGCAAGGCGTTGTGCACGGCTGCATACGGCACCGTAACGGTCTACTTCAGCAACAGGGGCTTGTATTTTTCCAACGCCTGTTCGAACACTTTTTTCGCTTCTTCCATCGTTCCGTAAAATTCGCCTCCCGAAGCGTTCAGGTGTCCGCCACCTCCGAAAAACTCGGCTGCCAGCTGGTTGCAGGGGAAGGTGCCGACCGAGCGCAGCGATACCTTAATCATAGGCCGTTCGGTGTCCTCGCGCAGGAAACAGGAGAAGACAACGTTCTTGATGCTGAGCGGAATGTTGACAAATCCTTCGCTGTCGCCACGGATGTAGCTGAACTGGCTCTGTTCTTTCTTGGTCAGTGTGATGAGGGCAGCACGGTGTTCATGATAGACCTTCATCTGCGTCAGGACATACCCCATCAGACGCAAACGGCTTTCGGAATAAGTATTGAACACCTTGCGGTAGATCTCGTCCTTGTCGATACCTTTGGTGAGGAGTTCGCTGATGATGAAATAGATTTCGCGGTTGTTCGAGTTATACGTGAACCCGCCCGTATCGGTCATCATACCGGTGTAGATGCATTCGGCACACTCGCGCGTGATATCGCTGAAGTAGCCCATGCGGCAAATCATACGGAACACCAGCTCCGACGTCGACGAAATCTGCGGATGCGAAATGGTAATCTTACAGAAATCCTCGGGATGCAGGTGGTGGTCAATCAAGATTTTGCGTGCCGGCGAGGCCAACACAGCTTCCTTCATGGCGTCGATACGGCTGGTGGCATTGAAGTCGAGGCAACAAATAACGTCGGCTTCGGCTATCAGCTTGTCGGCAAACTCCTTATAGCGGTCGTACAACAGAATGTCCTTACTGCCCGGCATCCACTTCAGGAAGTCGGGGAAAGCGTTCGGTACAATCACGTTAGCAGTCTTATCCTGCGAGTTCAGGAAGTGCCACAATCCCAGCGAAGAGCCGATGGCATCGCCGTCGGGACCCACGTGCGACACAATCACCATCTTGTCCGCACGGTCCAGCCATTTGGCAAAATGGTCGATATTGGCTTGTTCAATAACTTTCGTCAACATGTTCTTTTCGTTTTACTTCGAAGCGGCAAAAGTACAAATAAAGTTTGGAAGGACAGGCACGCCGGACGAAATATTTCCCAACCCGCCCGCGAGCAACACTTGCATGGCTCGTGAGAAACACTTGTACGGCTCGCGAGAGACACTTGCACGGCTCACGAGCCACACTTGCGTCGCTCAAACGCCCCGGCAGAAAGGCCTAAACCCAAGAAAGACGAAAACAATGAATTTGTTTAGAAAAGTTAAATATCACAGCTTCCCCAAACAATTCTCTACCATTTCCGTTTAATGACAATGAAAACCCGCCGGAAAGCTCCGGTCGGACACATAGAAAACGCCGAAGCCGCAAATGTGCAATGAACAATTCGACTCAAACGACGTTTATAGTATACAAAAGCGCAATATGCCTTCACCCCAACCGGCGAGACACATCGCGCTTTTTTCATGGCCGAAGCCGAAAAAAGAACAACAGGTAAAAGAGATTCAGGATAACAAACGTATAACAGGTATTAGAGAGAACCACAACTTACAGAGACAGGATGAAAAAGATTGTTTGGATAACATTTTTATGCAGTCTGGCCTTTATCTCCTGCCAACAGGATGAATGGGCAGACTCCTTACAGACGGCGGCGGACACACCTACCGTCAGACTACGGAGCGACCGCTACGAGAACGACGATGCCCACACCCGCCAAACTACCGAAACCGATGCTCCTTACGACCGGGTAGAATTCTACGTAGTCGATGAAGACGGCGCCATAGCCAGCGGCCTGAAGGGCATCTACAACCACCAAAACCAGGAAATCAAAATCGAAGGCCTGAAGGAAGGCGAATACGAACTGCTGATTCTTGCCATCAAAGGCAATCTGCTCGACGACGGGGCCACCATTCACCCCTTGAAGCAGAAAACCGACCAATGGATCAGCTTCCCGTCCGACCTGCAGAAACCTCTCGAAGCCGAATATTTCTATTCGAAGACCCCTTTCAGCGTCAGCCGCGAGGCCGTTGCCGGAGGTCACGAATACATCGTGCATCTGCCCGCCGAAATCGTGCAGAAGCGCATCATGGGGCGCCTCGACCTCGGCCTGCTCTACAACAACGACGACGTGCGTACTGCCACAACGCAGAAGACACTGTCGTTTCACACCGGTACCTTCTACACAGCCTTCACCGGCGACGGAGGATATGCCGGACAAAGCAACGGGCAGACCGATCCCATTGAGCTGGACGACCAGAACACCTACTGGTTTATGCCTACCACCGCAGGTGCGCAGATTAATGCCGAAATCAGCCTCACTACCACCCACTATCGGGGCGGTGAGCGCCAATGCAGCTACCTGTTCGGTGTAGACGCCATAAGCCCTAACCGTATCGAACAGGTACACGCACGGATGGAGCATCCCGACGACTATCAGGGCACCATGTACGTCACCCGACAGGCTTACAACGAAGGTAATCATGCCAAGATACTGCAAGACGGAGAGTCCAAAACCATCTATGCCGACCCGTCACAACGGAGGTTCAACACCGCACACCCGCTGCAAATCAAGGTGAACGATGCCGGTCAGCTTCATGCCCGCTTCTATTCGCCTCGCGACCTGAAACGGGTGCTCATCAAGGCACAAATTCCGTCCGTCAGCAACGAGTATTTCGATTTGGCCTACTTCGACTCCATACCGGCTTTTGCCGACTTCTTTCACGAAGTCGCCTTCAGCAGCCGTAACGGCATGTACCGCACCGAGTCGGGCAAGCTGATCGAAATCGGCAATCTGACACCTGCACAGCTCGCCGGAGCCCAATACAAGATAGAGTCCGACGACCCGTACTGGGCCAAGATAAAATCCATCGTACACGGTTGGGACATCTACTTCAGCCTTTACGGAGGCGACCCCGACCTGCCAAACGGAGGCCCGGTAGGCAACTGGATGGGTATACGTCCCGTACATTGCCGCGAGGTAGTGGCCATGTTTATCAACTTCACTTACATGATCGACATGGACGAACACGAAGAAATCCTCAGAGCCAACGAAGACATTCTATATGGCAACGGTGGTGTAGACGACAAGGTGACAGCCGATCAAGTACTCTCGCAGATGCGTAGAGAACGTACCCTGCAAGTAGGACTGGTATACTCGGGTAACGGTGTTATCGGACTGGGTGGAGGCATTATATTCGGAGCCTATCAAAACGCCTGGCTTACACACTACAATAACACCTACGCCTGCGAAATCATGTTCCACGAGTTGGGTCACGTGATGGGATACAACCACAGCAGTGCTTTCACCTACGGTCCTTGGGCACAGAAGCTGATGAACAACTTCTACGTCAACAATCTGCATCAGTTCCCCATCGACTCACCGTCGTACCTCAACAGCCGGAACAACCCGACCCTGTATCCCTGATGGCAAAGGCCTACACCGCACCATAGCCGTGCACACGTACTTATTAAAACTTAAAACAACGAACAATGAAATACAATTTTATTGCTTGCTGCCTCTTTGCGTCCCTACTGGGAGCCGGATGCACTGCCGAAACCGAATTTTCCGATACACCCGCCGCAGGACAGTTATCTGTGATTCTGCAACCTGCCGGGCTGCAAGGCACTGCCGCTACCACCGACGACAAACGGATGAACGACGTAAAAGCTTTCCGTTTCGACGATGGACAGTTGCAGGAAACTTACGGTCCGCTGGTGCCCGGCGATGACGGCCGCTGCTATCTGAATCTGGCCGACAACCGCGGAACCCTTTACTTCCTGGCCAATGCCTCGCAAGTAACAGCCTTGGAAGCACTGGTGCCCGGCGCGACTACCCTCGACGACTTTCTGGCCCTCTCGGCTTCGACCAGCGATATGACGGAACACGGACTGTTGATGAGCGGTCGGGAGGAACTGGACAGTCAGTCAGCGTCGGAACTGACCGTTGCCATGACACGCAGCGTTGCCCGCATCGACCTCGAATCGACCGACTAGGGTGTAGAAGTGCTGCAAGTCAGTATCGACGGCCTGGCCGACGAAGGTTACCTTAACCCGCAGGCAACCGCCACCCATCCTCAGGATGCAGCGACCACCCGCTTCGACAAGCAGTATAACACTCCCCTGTCCAATGCGCGCGAAACAATCTTTTACATCTGCGAGCAACAGGACACAGACATACAGGCCGAAGTACTGGTGCGTTTCCGAAATGCGCTGCACAAGTTGAAGGCTACCCTACCCACCACCATCCGACGCAACACGGTCTACACCATCCATGTGTACGGACGCGGAGGTGACGTAATGATGAACATCAGCAACGGCGACTGGGAACAAGGCGATACCTCCGGTTCTGAAACCCAAATCAAAGCAAGGGTTAATGTCGAAGCCTCTGCCTTGCCGGCCAACGTAAAGGTAAACAGCACCTGCGACAGTGTCTTCATCCCCTATACCGAGAACAATTTTAACCTCGTTCTCGATGCCGAACCGGGAGCAACAGTCACAGTCGACGGACGCATCACCGGAGTCAGCGTACAGGCTACAGCTAACCGTAGCCTTGAACCGGTAGCACGCCTTACAGTGAGCAATGTTCACCGTCTGCCCGGTACCATACGCGAATACATCTATGCCGATGTATACAAAGAGCAGATCCACAAAGGGCGCATCGTGCTTGCTTTCTTGCCCAGTCCTATCCAGCTCGAAGGCAGCATTATCCTCGATGAAGACGGTATATGCGACTTCGGCCGATACATAGAAGGAGAACTGGGACGTCTCACTCTGCCCGCTGGTAAAATAGCTACAGTAGAAACGGAAAACGGGCAGACACCGTGGATAAAACTGGCCGAGGATGCCGGCAGTTATCGCATACTGGGCGGATGGAAACCCAACGATCCCGAAGCCGACGGACGCATGCAGGAAGCCCGCCTGGTCATCACCGACAGCGACGGAAGCAACCGCGAAGCTTATCCTATACGGCGCAGAAACTGGGGACTTCCCGTTGTCAACATCGACGGAACCTGGTGGTGTAAATACAATCTGCGGGGTAACGTCAAGAGTTTCAGCGACCAGATCAGCATAGCCGATGACCTGGCAGCAGGAACCGGCGTACTGGAACGCCTGACCACCTGCAGCGACGACGAGCTGTTGGTTCTAATGGGCGGACAGTATCAGGGTGGCAATCCTGACGAACTGCCACTGAGCCACAACGGAACTGCATTCTACCACGAAGGGATGAAAGGCTCCGCACAAAACTGGGGGCAAATACCTGCCACGCAAATGGCACCCGATGGCTATCAGTTGCCAACATACGACGATTATGCTTTCTTCGTGTGGAGCACCAACTGCAATATCGGAGGTGTAGGTACCCGAACCCACCAGAACAGCCAGGGACAAACCATTACCGTGAACATTGTAGAACGTGAAGCCCGATTTCTGGACCAATCCTACGGTACGATAGCCTTTTACGACTTCGAGTACGAAGGCAATCACTGGACACTGTACGGACTGGGACATCAATGGAACAACACTGCCGGAAACATCGCACAAATGTCCATCATAATGGCCATTACCGGAAACACATCGAGCAGCTGGTACATGGAAGGCTATGCACAAGCCAGCCGTCCGGGGCAGAACTGGTTCAAATTTACAGCACAAAACTCTACCAAGACCCGTGCAGTACGCTGTATCAAAAGTCCGGTAGAATACATATACAACTAATACAATCACTGTTTCAGCCGATAGCTGACAACATGTAGTTTACATTTTTTATTATTAACCAAAACTAAACAAACGATTATGGAATTGAAGTTTATGAAGGCTATGACCTTTGCAGTATGCACCACATTTGTGATGACGTCTTGTACGAACGATGCAGAAGAAAATCTGCCGTCCGGCAACCCGGGTACTACAATCATCAATGCCCGACTGGCCGCCTACGAAAGTCTGATTCAGGCTGCTGATGGCGAAAATGACATAACCGACGTTAAAGCTTTCCTGTTCAGAGATGGGAAAATGACAAAGATCTACGAACTGGGAGCTCCTGAATCCGAGAACTATAACCTGCAAATAGACAGTCGTTCGGGTAATCTTTACCTGTTGGCTTATACGGGCGGAACCATCCCCACCGAAGGTCTGGAAGGGACAGAACTGGATGAAACGAACTGGAAACAAAGTATCATCAACATGCCTGCTAAAACAGAACACTTCTTCACCGGAATGCTGGCTTTGGAAAGCACCGGAAGCCAGACAAGCACTGCTTCGGTATCGCTGAAGCGCGGAATGGCACGTTTCGACCTGGCCGTAGAATCGATCGAGGAAGTATCGGTAAAGAACGTCACTGTACGCAATCTGGCCAATTCGGCTTACCTGTTCCCGCAAGAAGGTATCCAGTCGCCGTCCAACGCCAACCGCAAGGATACAACCGTGGTATTCCAGCAACCTATCACCGACGGCAAATCGGGGATGCTCTATGTATACGAACAGGAGAACCAGAGCATAGAAATCAGCGCGACAGCCGTTATCGGCGGTGAAGAGAAGACGTTGACCAAAGCCTTCGACGGTCCGCTGAAGAGAAATACCGTCTACACCATTACCGTACGTCAGGATCGCCTCGATATCAAGCTGAACGTATCGTACGACGAATGGGAAGAAGGTACCAACACCGACCTGACTCCTTACAGACGGCGACGCTAAATGCCAGTTGTAAGTTTTTGAGTTTTTAAGTTCCTGAGTTTTTGAGTTTGCGGGGTTCCTACTTTTCTACAGAGAGGGAACTCTACAAACTCAAAACTGAAGGAACCCAAAAATTCAAAATAGTCAGGAACCTTAAAACTTAAGAAAGCAGAAACTTAGAAACTTAAAAACTCGGGAACTTAAAAGCTTAAAACTTATGAACATCCAAAGATACATTACACGGACAACTGCCCTGCTGGCAACCCTGCTGATGCTGAATGCCTGTTCGGACGAGCATACCAACGAATACTTCGCCGACAACAGCCATACCTTGCTTCGGGTTAGCCTCAGCCATTTCAGCGCCGAAGGACAGGCACAACCCGTATCCGGCGAGAACCGCATCGAACGCATGGATGCCTATCTCTTCGAAAATGGGGTGTTGACCGAATACCATCCCCAACTGACAGCCGAAAGCGAGAACAGCTACAACCTCGACCTGCAACGTCGAGACGGTACGCTGTACGTGCTGGCCAATGCGGAAACTGGTCTAGTGCCCGAAACCGGTGTGCTGACCGAAGCGGACTTCTGCCAACAAACCCTTACGGTCGCAAACGGACACGTACAGCCCTTCCTGACCGGACAGATCGGACTAAACGGACAAGCCGTCAGTACCATTCCCCTGACACTGAAGCACGGAACGGCTCGACTCGACTTCCGCGCCCGCGTAGCAGGCAGTTTCAGCGTACACCAGTTCGGAGTAAGGAGTGCGGCGAAACAGACATTTGTCCTTCCGCAAACCGACGTACAGACACCGCAGGGAGCCGAAAAAGAAGACATCCTGCTGACCTTCGACCAAGGACTGAAACAGGACTCGGCAGCCATCATGTATCTGTACGAGCAGGCCAATCCCGACCTGAAAGTCTACGTTAAAGCCGAGATGGACGGAACTACCTACGAAATGGAACAGCCCTTACCCGAAGTACTGAAACGCAACACAATCTACACCATAACCCTACGCAAGGACCTGAGTGGAGCACACCTCGTGGTTGAGGAATGGGCCAAAGGCGAAGATACCGAGCTCATCCCCAGTCTGGACAGCCGGCTCACCGTGGACCGGTCTGCCTCGCAACTGCCCGACGACGTACAGGTGGCCGACGGAGGAAGTACTCTCATTTTCCCGCACAACGCCACCGAAGTGCTGCTGGCCGTAGACTGTGATGACGAACTGGAGATGCTCCCCCTCGAAGGCTATCCGCTGACCGTAGAGCCCGTGACACAGACACGCGGAATCGAAGGTAAGAACCTGTTTCGGATACGCAAATTGCTCTATCCGCCGGGCCATGCCAGCAATGAAGCCAGCCTGCAGTTCCACCGCAAAGGACTGGACAACTCCTATCCCGAAGACCACATTCGCTTGGTGTTGCAAGCCAATCCGACGCAAATGGAAGGATTGCTGGATTTTGATTTGCAAAATTATGCCCACCGTTTCGATCATTACATCGACAACGAACTGGCAACAATCACCCTGCCCGAAGAAAAAGAAATCTTTGCCGAGTTCAACGAAGGTGAAGATCCGTGGATGAAAATCGCTCCACAAGAGGAAGGCAACAACGTCTATCGTGTACTGGCCGGCTGGAAGCCCAACGATCCTACTGCCAACGGACGGGTACAGGAAGCACGAATCGTCATCCGCAACAAAGCCGATGGTTCGGCACGCGAGGCATATACCGTATCGCGCCGCAATTACGGACTACCTGTCACCTGGCTGCACGGCGTATGGTGGTGCAAGTACAATGCCCGCGGCAACTCAAAATCGTTCGACGACCAGATTCTTTCGTCCAACGACCCTGCCGTAAAAGCCGGAACCACGGTATTCAACTACCTGCGCGACTGCACCATCGACGAGTTCTACGACCTTTGGGGCTGGGCTTATCAGGGAGGACGCACACAGGGCATGCAAGTAATAGTACAAGACGGCGTCGCCGTGCTTGACGGATTCACCACAGCGGGCAATACACACATGAACAAGCTGGAGCCCACCACCCTTGCCCCCGACGGCTACGAGGTACCCAGCATGGAAGAGTTCAACCGCGTATTCGATGCCACCGACCACGTATGGGTGATGTGGAACGGAACCCATATCCTGAAGAATCCCTGGGAAGGGCACAGCAAGATACAGCGCGAACAGCGCCGGCGGAACGATCTCGTCATCGACGAACTGGCTCTGAACGACCTCATCTACATCGCCATGAAGAGTCCCGACTTCACGCAATACGAGCCTGTTGTGTGGTATGGCCCGTCTGCCCAATGGAATACATCGGGCATCTACCACGGCCACTACAACAACATACTGTTTACCGTATATTCGCCCACAGGCAGCGGATGGTATTTCAACGGCAGCATGGCCGGCCTGTACCTGACGCAAAACGGTGCCGGAGTGCACGATACCCGTATTCTGCGCTTCAAAAAGTCGCCCGTGGAGTACATCTACGGTGAAGAGTAAGGGATCATTCTGATTCTGAGATAGAAAAGACGGAGAGTTGCGTTCAACACGACGATTTGTTGAACGCTACTCTCCGTTTCGTTTTTATATTTCCCGAAGCCATTCTATATTTGCAGCCGGAAGGGACAGGACGAACTATGCACGTATGGTTCGTGAGCCACGCAAGTGTGGTTCGCAAGCCACACAAGTGTCTCTCGCGAGCCACGCAAGTGTGGCTCGTGAGCGGTACAAGTGTTGTTCACCAGCCATGCAAGTGCAGTTCGCACGTCATGCTTGCACAGTCTGTGCACCGCAACAGCCCGCAAATATTACGCAATATGTCGTCAATAATCCCTTTTCTGCAACATTTAAGGGCAAAAAGGCAGGTTGAACCTGCCCGCGGTACACAAATAAAAGAAAAGAAAAGAAAACAAAACAAAACAAAAGCATAGCATACCCCCTCCTTCATAGTTCCCCCGAAAGCGTGGGAACTACCGGAACGGCCCGGAGACCGTGGAGGAGGCTTAGGCTTTCAACGCTTCTTCATCACGCTGTTCACCACACGGACGGTAGAGACAAGCTTGTTGGTCGAGGTAAAGACGTCCACGTTCCAGACATGCGACGAGCGTCCCTTATGGACGATGGTACCCACGGCCCGCACCGTATCGCCTTCGAGTGCCGACGAAATGTGATTGCCGCTCACCTGCATCCCCACGACCATCTCGTCGGGTTGGCAAAGAATCATCGAACCCAGTCCGGCCACCGTCTCGGCCAGTGCCAGTGTGGCCCCTCCGTGCAGAATGCCGAAAGGCTGCCGCGTACGATGGTCCACCGGCATAGTAGCCTCCACACGATCCTGATCGGCGTAGGTGTACTGTATTCCCAGATTACCCATCAGGGCGTGGCGTGCCTGAGCGTTCAGCTGGTCAAGGGGAACATCGCCGATGCGCACTTCGGCCAGTATCATTTTCTCGACGGCTGCTGCTACACCGTCTTCCTCGTTCGAGGCGGTGATGTAGTCGGCACAAGCCTTCACCGAGTCGGGTGCCTGCCCCATGGCTACGCCCATGCCGGCCAGCTGAAGCATGGCTACATCGCACGTACCGTCGCCAATGGCCATTACTTCCTCGCGCTTCACGCCCAGATGTTCGAGCAGGGCACCCAGCGTATTGGCTTTATCAACCGAGCAGGGCACTACCTCCAGGAAGAAGGGTTCGGAGCGGAATACGTCGAGCACACCACTCAGACGTTTCTTCCAGTGCTCTTCAAGGGCTACCAGTGCCGCTTCGTCGTCGCTCACCAGCATGCACTTGCACGGGGCAAAGTCGATGGCGGTCGAGAACTCTTCCTCCTCTATCACGACCAGGTCGTTCAGTTCGGCTTCGTCCAGCACATGTTCGTCGTCCGAGTTGTTGGTCAGAATCAGGTTATCGTGATAAGTAAACAGGGCAAAGCCGTTCTTCCGGGCTTTCTTCTCCAAGTAAGGCAACATTTCGGGATTGATCCGGCGTTCGAAAAGTATCTCTCCGTTCTGTGCATTGATAATCTGGCAACCGTTGTACGACAGGATAAATCCACCGTAATTGCCCAGTTCCAGGGTTTTGGCCACTTTCATCAAGCCGTACGACGGACGACCCGATGCCAACACCACACGCACGCCCATCTGCTGTATCTTCAGCAGGGCCGACAAGGTACGCTTCGTAATCTCCTTTGCGTCGTTCAGCAGCGTACCGTCTACATCAAGAACCAATAGCTTGTACTTCATGGCAATAAAGATTTAATGGTTTCCTCTATTGGGACACAAAGTTAAGGATTTGAACGAGATAAACAATTTTCTTTACGCTTTTTAAGGAGGGACGAGGGGACGAGTTGGCAAGTTGACGAGGGACAAGTTAACGAGGAGACAAGGAACAAGAGACAAGGCTACAGACAACAAGAGCACTTCCTATGTACTTATCACCTCCCTCGTCAACTCGTCCCTTGTCAACTCATCAACTAATAAAACAAGTACCCCAGCCTCGTCACCAACAGCAGCGCCACTCCCCCCAATGCCCAGTAGACGGCACGTGCCGTAGGGCGATACAGTGCCCTGCAAAGCAGGTAGATGCATACATAAATCATGATCAGTTCTGCCACATGCAGCCTAATGCCGTCAATCGACGAACCCGGCAACGACTCTATCCAGCGCAGTCCCTCGTTTTGCAAGCGCACCAGCACCCGAAGTCCCTCGGCCAGCGGTTGTTGCAACACGGGGAAAGGCGTAAGCAGCAGTACGCCCACCGCCACATACAGCACCAGCGACACCAGCGGAATCACCCATAAGTTAGTCAGCAGAAAATGGACAGAAAACCGTCCGAAGTAGAATGCCACCAGCGGGGCCGCCCCCACCTGCGCCGCCAACGAAACCGCCAGCAATCCATACACCCATCGCAGGAAACGGTTGCCGAATGGGCACAGCGACCACAATCCCGGCATCAGCAACAGAATTGCCGCCACTGCCGAGAACGACATCTGGAAACCTACATCGAACAGCCAGCACGGACGCCAGCACAGCATCAGGAATGCGGCGACAATCAGCGCGTCCATCGTCAGCACCTTTTCGGTACGCAGTCCCACCACCACAAACAGCGAACACATCAGCACCGCACGCACCACCGACGACGAAAGCCCCGTCAGGAAAGCAAACGCCCACAACAGCCCCACAGCTACCAGCGACAGAAAAGGCTTCAAACGCCTCCACCGCTTCCACAAGGGTACGAAAAACACAAGAATCAACGCATAGATGAAACCGACGTGCAGTCCCGAGAGTGCCAGTACATGACTGGCTCCCGATACGGAATACGTTTCCATAAGTTCCTTGCTCAAATCGGTCTTGTCGCCCAGAGTCAGCGCGGAAAGAACCGCCAACTCATCGCCTGCAAACCCCAGACGGCGATAGATGCCCAGCAACTCTTCACGCAGGTCGAGCGCCTTCTGCCGCAGAGTACGTTCCGAGGAATGCCCCGTCTTTATCCATTTCCCCGCGGGCACATAGGCCGTACCACTCACACCGTTGTGTTTCAGGTAGCGGGCATAGTCGAACCCGGCCGCTACACCCTCGTTGGAAGGAGGTTTGAGCCGCGCTCTTACCCACAGCGTGTCGCCCCGCTGCAAGGCAAGCGAAACGGAATCTTTAGCTATATAGAACAGAAATTCAGGTCGCCCGTAGCAGAGCGAAAGCGTATCGCCCCTCGCCTCGGCCAGCAACCTGGCCCGGCACATGACGGTCTTGGGCTTCGGTTCGGGAACCTCAGTCAGCAGAATCTGGCAGTCGGAAATCCCGTTTCCGACGTCGTAGTGCGTAAGCTTCAGTTGTTGCCCCATCAGCAGAAAGCCAAAGGCAAACATCATCACATAGGTCAACAGTCCGAAAAATATTCTGCCAGAACGCCGCAGGCACACCATCAGCAGCACACATGCCACCCCTACTGCCAGGCTGACGTCCGTCCATTGCCACGAGGGGCAATAGTCGGCACACGCAATACCAGCCATCAGCATTACCAACAGCCGCAGGAAAGGATGTCGCCGCCAGACAGACGACATTTACAGCCGCTTTAACGAACGGATAGCCTCTTCCTGATCGGGAGCTGCAAACACGGCACTGCCCGCTACCAGCACATCGGCACCGGCAGCCACCAGCCGTGCACCCGTTTCCAGATTCACGCCGCCATCCACCTCGATCAGGGCATCCGAACCCGAAAGCGTAATCAGTTCGCGCAGCTCGCGTACCTTCTCTATCGAATGTTCGATGAACTTCTGTCCGCCGAAGCCGGGATTGACACTCATCAGCAGCACCATGTACACGTCGTTGATGATGTCCTTCAGCATGCACACCGGAGTGGCCGGATTGATGGTCACCGCCGGCTGCATACCCGCCTCACGAATCTGTTGCACCACGCGGTGCAGGTGGGGACAGGCTTCGTAGTGCACGTTCATCACGTGTGCGCCCAGTGCCTTCACTTCGGGAATGAACTTCTCGGGCTGCACTATCATCAGATGCACGTCCAGCGGTTTGCGTGCCAGCTTGGCTACGTACTTCAGCACGGGGAAGCCGAAAGAAATGTTGGGCACAAACACACCGTCCATGATGTCGATGTGCACCCAGTCGGCTTCGCTACGGTTCAGCATCTCAATGTCGTCCGCCAGATGACCGAAGTCGGCAGACAGGATAGAGGGAGAAATAATCGGTTTCATAACACAGTCATAGTATCTCTAAAGGTTCTGTTCTCTGTTTCATCTCACGAAGCGCGCCTCGTCCGTCAGCCGGAAGCCGCGCAGCAGTTCGTCGGTCTTCAGCCGTTTCTTGCCGGGAAGCTGCAAGGCGCAGATGCCCACAAATCCGTCGGCTGCCGCCACGCGGATGTAGGTCTTGCCGTCGGTCTGTAGCGTACCGGGCTCCAGCGAATGGGGCGTCATGATCTTTTCCGTCTGGAAGATTTTCACTACGACCGGTTCGCCTTCCGGCAGTTTCAGCTCTGCCCATGCGGCAGGATAGGGCGAAAGGCCGCGCACAAAGTCGTAGATGCGCTTCACCGGCTGGTTCCAGTCGATGCGGCATGTCTCCTTGAAGATTTTGGGAGCCGGTTTCAGCTCGCCCGTCACGCCCATCTCTTCTTGCGGGATGCTGTGGATGCTGCCGTCCAGAATGGCGTCCACGGTTTCGGTCACCAGTTTGCCGCCCAGCACCATCAGCTTGTCGTGGACGATGCCCACGTCGTCGGTATCGGCTATGGGGACGCGCACCTGCTGAATGACTTCGCCCGTATCAATCTCGTGCTTCAGGAAGAAAGTCGTGATGCCCGTCTCCGTCTCGCCGTTGATGACTGCCCAGTTGATGGGCGCCGCGCCACGATATTGGGGCAGCAGGGAGGCGTGCAGGTTGAAGGTTCCCAAGCGGGGCATGTTCCACACCACTTCGGGCAGCATGCGGAATGCCACCACAATCTGCAGGTCGGCCTTCCAGGCACGCAAGGCTTCCACAAACTCCTCGTTCTTCAGTTTCTCGGGCTGAAGCAGGGGCAAGTTATATTCCAGCGCATACTGCTTGACGGGCGAGTATTGCAACTTGTGTCCGCGACCGGCAGGCTTGTCGGGCATGGTGATGACGCCCACTACGTTGTAACCGCCTTCCACCAGGCAGCGCAGGGCCTCCACGGCAAAGTCGGGAGTACCCATATATACAATGCGTAAATCTTCTTTCTTCATTTGTCTAAGGATTTTAGGGGCAGCCGCAACAGGTGAAGCCGCTTTAGTTATCCGCAAAGGTAGACAATTCTTCCTTATCGTCAAAGATTTATCTTTAGAATGGTGAATGGTTAATGGTTAATGATTAATGGTTAATGAAGGGGGATGGTGAAGCAGAAAAGCGAAAAAAATATAAGAAAGATATTGATATATAATGATAAAATCTTATTTTTGCGATTAGTTCATAGCACACAAATCTGATATTTATGGCAGAAAAGCACTCTGTAATAAGCACAACGCGTATGGCCAGCTTCGCAAACAAAGAGCAGCCTTCCCCCCTTTACTGGCAAAGGGAGGTTTCTTGTGTGCCCTTTTCCATTCATCATCCATCCAATAAGTCAGCTAAGAATTTGGATATGTGCGGAATTTGTGTAAACACACACACACACATTCTCACCTGACGTTAGTCGCGCGTCAATATACCTTATTATTATATATATGCAAGGGCGGGAACTCTTTATTCGGGAGTTTTCCGCCCTTTTCTGTTGTTTCCTGCTGCACTTGGGCGGGGCGGGGAAAAAATGAAGAACAGGAAAATGAAGAATGAAGAACGAAGAATGAAGAATTTATTAACCATTTACCATTAATCATTAACCATTAATCATTAACCATTAATCATTAACCATTAATCATTAACCATTTACCATTAATCCATGATAGACTTGAAAAAACTGATTGCGACCGTATTGTTGTCGCTGTTGCTGCTCCCGGCCATGGCGCAGCAGGGGGCAGGCATAAGCCCGGCCGAACCCCGTTTGTCCCTGCGGGCGAATCTGCTGCGCTGGGCATCCCTTACGCCCGATCTGGGGCTGGAGTGGCGCATCAACCCCTCGTGGGGCATACTGGTCAGTAGCTCGTGGACCGCGTGGAGCTGGAGCAACCGCGACCGCCGCTATGCGCTGTGGGAAGTGATGCCCGAGGCGCGTCGTTATGTCGGCAAGGAGAAGCGCGGCTATTTCGGCGCGATGTTCAAGACGGGCGAGTTCAACTACAAACTATCTGAAACAGGCAAGCAAGGAAGCCTGACGGGCGGCGGACTGACGGGCGGCTATCGGATGAGGCTGACCGACGCACTGGTGCTCGACTTCTCGCTGGCCGTGGGATACCTGAAGGCCGACTACGACCGCTACGAGGTGGTCGACGGTGTGCGTGTCTTCCGTGGCACGAAGACCCGTAACTGGTGGGGACCGATTGATGCGGGGGTGACTTTGGGATGGAGAATTAAATGAAGAATGAGGAATGAAGAATGAAGAATTAAATGAGGAATGAGGAATTGAGTGGTATGAAGAAGATATACTATATGATAGGTGTGGCAGCCATGCTGCTGTCCGCTTGCGTGAAGAACACGCTCTACCGCACGCCCCACCCCGACCGGGGAGCTGTCACCATCAGCCTGACGGGACTGGCGGCTACTGACGATTATGTGATGGACATCGACGGGCAGACGGCCGACATCGACGGTTCGCCCTTTACCTGCCCGTGGCTGCTTGCGCCGGGAGCGCACAGCCTGGTGGTCTACAACCGTGCCGAGGGCTTCACCTTCGACGGACGGACAGCACGGGTCAATGCCCCCGGCGGCATGAGTCGTGCGGACGGTGCATCCGTCATTCCCCTGCCGGGCTACCTGAAGACCGCCTGCCGGGAGATGACGGTGGCTGCCGACGACACGCTGCGCGTCAGCCCCGCCCCGCAGCAGCGCGTGCGCGACCTGCAACTGGAACTGGAGGTGACGCAGGGCCGCCCCGAACTGATACAGAGCGTCACTGCCACCCTTGGCGGCATAGCCGGTGCCTTCGACATGGAGGCGGAACAGACCATCGGCGAACCTGTCTCCACGGTCTTTGCCTTTGCCCGCGAAGGCAGCAAGCTCACGGCCAACGTGCGCCTGCTGGGTGCGATGGGAGCCGTGCAGACCATGGTGCTGGACATCGTATTTGTGGACGGCGGACGCACACAGCGCACGGAGGTCGACCTGACGGAAGCCCTTGCGGACTTTAACGGCGATATGACCACCGCCTACCGCGTGACCGGCACGCTGGAAACGCCTGTCGGCATGGAGGAAGGCAACGCCGAAATCACCGGTTGGGAACCGGTGGACGGAGGCGATGTGGATGCGGGGATGTAGGAAAATTAATAATTAACAATTAATAGTGAATAGGATGAAAACAAGACATTTTGCACTCGCAGCGCTGGCACTGACACTGGCCGCCTGCAACAACGACAACGAGAACCTGAACGGTGGCCCGGTAGCCGCCCAGTTTACGGCCGAAATCTATGAGGCTGCATCTACCCGCGTCAATTCGGAAGGAACCGACTGGACCGACGGCGACCGCATCGGCATCACCGGTGCAGGCTGCTCCAACGTGCCCTACAAGAGAGAGAACGGACAGTTCGTGACCGACGGTACGACCATCTATTTCAATGACACCGAAACGCATACCTTCCATGCCTACTATCCGTATCAGTCTGACGGCGGAACGGTGACCGTCAGCACCGCAGCCGACAAGCAGGGCACGGGCATCGACTTCCTCTTTGCCTCGGGAGCCACGGGCGACACCCACAACCCGACGGTGAGCTTCACCGGCGACCATGCGTTCCACCACTGCATGAGTCTCATCAAGTTCACCTTCAAGGCAGGCGATGGTCTCATTTTCAACGAAACGGAACCTGCCGGCTACACGTTGGAGGGGCTGAAGCATGAAGGCACATTCGACACGGCTACCGGCACGACTGCCGTAACCGCAGCCTCCGAATCGCCGATTACCATGCAGCTGGGCGGTGCCACCACTTCGCAAGTCATCATTCTCCCGCAGGGAGTGACCACCTCTCTTGACCTTACAGTGTCTTTCAACGGACTGGACTATACAACCACACTGCCGAATCCATCCAAGCCTGAAGCGAATCAGTTCTCCGCAGGCTATGCCTACACCTACAACATAACGCTCAGTAACAATGGTATCACGGTGGAAGAACCGGAGATCAAGCCGTGGGAACCCGGAGATTCGAACGATGTAAGCATCACGCTGTAAGCCCCACATACCGCTGCACCGGCGCATGCGTCAAGCCGGAGCTGCCCATAGATATTATGGTGCGACGGCCGCCTTCGCAGGCGGCGGCAGCACAAAACGAAAACAAATAAAAAACAACCCGATATGAAGAAAAGACATTCCATCCATGTCCTTCTTGCCGCAGCCGCGCTGCTCCTTGCCATGGCTGCCTGCACGAAGGACGAACTGGCGGACGGCGACCGTCTGCCCGAAGGACAATACCCCCTTGAGATAGCCCGCATCACCCTCGGCACCGAGGGCGGCGAGGCGCAGCCCTGGGGCA
Organism: Bacteroides ndongoniae; assembly: GCF_900108345.1. Lineage (GTDB taxonomy): Bacteria > Bacteroidota > Bacteroidia > Bacteroidales > Bacteroidaceae > Bacteroides > Bacteroides ndongoniae. Next base: position 2,064,352 of record NZ_FNVV01000014.1, read on the forward strand.
CACCGCAGACACGCGTCAGCGAGACCGTGGACGGCACGGGCAGCGTGTTCGACACGGGCGACCTGTTCGCCGTACAGATAGACGGCAAAGACGAGACTGGCATCTACACCGTGCAGGACGACCACACCGTCAAAGCCGAAACACCCCTGTACTGGAGCGACACCGGCGACCACACCGTCACCGCCTGGTACCCCGCCACGGGCGGCACCCTCGACCTCGGCGACCAAAGCCAAAGTCTTGCCTACCTGCTGTACGGCTCGGGCACGGGCAACTACCAGACACCCGTCATGCTGACCATTGCCCACCAACTGGCCAAGGTGCGCGTCACGCCCACAGCCGCGGCACTCGGCGAGGTAACCTCCCTTCAGCTCTATACCTATACACAGTGTACTTATGAAAAGGGCAAGGCCGGACAAGGCTCGCAAGAGGGCTGGATAGAGATGAAGAAGTGCGAATACACCGAAAACGGCAACGTCATCAACTGCTGGGAGGCGAACGTGGTGCCCGGCTACACAATAACCAAGCTGCGGGCGAACGGCACCGAGGAGCGCGAACTCTCCTCCGGCATCACTCCCGTGGCAGGCAAGTTCTACAACATCACGCTGGACTATGACCCGGGCTATACCACCACGACCGACGACCAGGGACAGACCATCTACAACACGGACAACGGGAAGGGTCTGAAGAACCTCGCCAAGCTGGTGAACGAAGAGGGGAAGACCGACATCGACATCACCCTGACCGGCGACATCACCCTGACCGGGGAGTGGACGCCGATAGGGACTGAAAGCCAACCATACACCGGCACCTTCGACGGCGGCGGCAAATATACCATCACGGGGCTGAAGATTGACCAATCGGGAACGGACTATGTAGGACTGATTGGCCGTCTCGGCAGCGGAGGCAAGGTGCAGGACGTAACGCTGACAGAAGTGAACGTAACAGGTGGCACGCACGTCGGCGGCATTGCGGGACAGAACGACGGCACTGTAGAGAATTGCTCGGTCAATGGCACGGTGACAGGTAGAGGGTTCAACGATACCGGCGGCATCGTGGGAACGAATTATGGCACCATCTCCGGCTGCTCGGCGGAAGGGACTGTGACGGGTAGTGTCAATGTCGGCGGAATAGCCGGAGGCAGCTATCTCGGGGTAACCATCGTGGGCTGCTACTCCTCCGCCGCAGTCGAAGGCTACTCCACCGTCGGCGGCGTGGTGGGCAACCTAGGAAACAATAGCTCCCTCATGGCCAGCTACTCCACGGGCAACGTGACCGTCACATCGACTACCGGCTATGCCGGCGGTGTGGTGGGAGTTAATGCCCAAGGTACCGTAACCGCCTGCTACCATGCCACGGGAACTGTCAGCGGACAAGGCAATGTCGGCGGCATTGTGGGTATGAACAATAGTGGCCAAAACACCGCCTGCTACTGGAGCAGCAACCCTGCTAATGGTATTGGCAAAATGGATAGCGGCACCAACGGCACCATCAAGGTGGACGGTACAAATGTTAAATGGGAAGATACCATTGATTCCATGAACGCCGCCCTGCAGAATGCAGGTTCAGAGTGGCGTTACGAACTCACTGGAGAATTGCCTACCTTGAAAAAATAGTAAACCATCGGGCGGGAAAAGTTCCGCCCGCAACGGGAGGCCACCTCCCGCGCATCGGGAGGTCACCTCCCACATATCGGGAAGCCACCTCCTGCACATCGGAAGGCCGCCTCCCGCACGCCGGACACTCCGGCACACACGCACAGCAAAAAGAAAAGCCAAGGACGGAGGCTTGTTCCGCCCGCAATATAAACCTGAAAAAACGAAATGCTATGGCTATCAAGTACAGACTCTATCAAGACAACCGAGAGAAATCGCCCCAGAAGGGCAAGTGGTATGCAAAGGCCGTGCCCGACGAAGTGGTGGACACCGACCAGCTGGCCGAACTCATCCAGCGCAACAGCTCGATGAAGCGCTCCGACGTGCTGGCCGTGCTGACCGAACTGTCCGAAGTGCTGCGCGACCAGCTGCTGGCGGGCAACCGCGTGAAAATCAACGGCCTGGGCTCGTTCAAGGTGGGCTTCAGCTCCAAACCTGCCGACACGCGCGCCGAGTGGGTGCCCACGACGCACGTCACCTCCACCCGCATCAACTTCCAGCCCGAAACCATGGACACCTACTCGGGCGGCAAACGCACCCGATCCGCCGCAGCCCTGCAGGGCATCGAGTTCACCGAACTGCGTGGCTACGACGACGGCAAGGAAGGCGGCACCTCGACCGGCGGCGGAACGACGGAACCGGGAGGAGGGGAGGACCCGCTGGGATAAGGATTTAATGGATAATGGAGAATGGAGAATGGAGAATGGAGAATGGAGAATGGAGAATGAGGAATGGGGAAAATGAAGAATGGAGAATGAAGAATGGGGTATCTCGGCTCCCCTCCTTCGGGAAGGAGGGGTGCCCAACGGGCGGGGTGGTAGGTTTTACGGATTACTGAATATCAACACTTTCAGATACCATCCGACGCATCCCTCCCTGCCTTCCTTCTACAGAAATCACTCGTCCGAGAAGTGCACCAGCACCTGACGGTACGAATTGAATATCTTCGACTTCGACACAAAACCCAGATACTTCCCGTCGGCATCGACCACGGGAAGGTTCCATGCCTGTGTGTCGTCAAAAGTCTGCATCACCTGCTCCATGCTGTCGGTATCGAGCAGGCGTGCCGGAGCCGAAGTCATGAACTTGCCCACCGTGAAGCGGTGATAAAGCTCCTGTCGGAACATGATGTTGCGAATGTCGTCCAGCTGGACGATGCCCAGCAACTTGCCTTCCTGGTCGGTGACGGGGAAGACGTTGCGCCTCGACTGGGAAATGGCCCGCACCATTTCGCCCAAATCCATGTCGGGACGAACCGCGATGAAGTCCTTCTCCACCACGTTCTCCACCTTCATCAGCGTCAGCACGGCCTTGTCCTTGTGATGGGTCAGCAGCTCGCCTTTCTTGGCCAGACGCATGGAATAGATGCTGTGGGGCTCGAAGACGATAATCGTCAGATAGGAACTGACGGAAACAATCATCAGAGGCAGGAACAGGTCGTAACCGCCCGTCAGCTCGGCAATGAGGAAGACACCCGTCAGCGGGGCATGCATCACGCCACTCATCACGCCCGCCATGCCCATCAGGGCAAAGTTCTTTTCGGGCAGGTAGGCCGTCACGTCGAACTCGTTGCTGAAGTGCGAGAACACGAAACCGGCAATGCAGCCCAGATAGAGCGAAGGCGCAAAGATACCGCCACAACCGCCGCCCCCGTTGGTGGCACTCGAAGCGAACACCTTGAACAGGATAATCAGCATCAGGTAGATGAGCAGCAGGTGGCTGTGCCCGTAAAAGAGGGAGTTGTTCATCACCGTGTCCCACTCGGCATTGCTGGTGCCGTTGAGCAGCAGTTCGATGGTGTCGTAGCCTTCGCCGTAGAGCGGAGGGAAGAGGAAGATAAGGATGCTGAGCATGGCACCGCCCACCATCAGTTTCTTGTATGGCTTCTGCAGTTTGGCAAAGACGCCTTCGACCGAATTCATGGCACGGGTGAAGTAGAGCGAAACCAGTCCGCAGAAGATGCCCAGCATGATGACGTAGGGAATGCGCCCCAACTCGAAAGGCTGGTCCAGGTGGAACTTGAACATGGCTTCCTGCCCGGTCACCACGTAGGAGACCGTTGCCGCCGTCACCGCCGATATCAGCAGGGGCAGCAGCGACGACATGGTGAGGTCGATCATCAGCACCTCCAGCGTGAACACCAGTCCCGCTATGGGCGCCTTGAAGATGCCCGCCACGGCACCCGCCGCACCACAGCCCACGAGGAGCATCAGCGTGCGGTGCTCCATCTTGAAGACGGAACCCAGGTCGGACCCGATGGCCGACCCCGTCAGCACGATAGGCGCCTCGGCTCCGACCGAACCACCGAACCCGATGGTGATGGAGCTGGCGATGATGGACGACCACGTATTGTGCCGCTTGATGCGCCCCTGCCGCCGCGAGATGGCATACAGAATCTTGGTGACTCCGTGGCTGATGTCGTCCTTCACCACATAGCGCACAAACAGTCCGGCCAGGAAGATACCCACTACCGGATAGACCAGATACAGGTAGTTGGCCTCGGTCGTATCGAAGTTCTCCGTCAGGAAGTTCTGTATCCAGTGTATCAGCATCTTCAGTATCAGTGCCGCGAAAGCCGTGAAGATGCCCACCAGGAAGCTCAGGATGAGGATGAACTGTTTCTCCTTCAGGTTCTTCTCGCGCCAGATGATGAAGCGCTGCAATCTGCTTTTATGTTCTTTTGCCATTGCTCTATTCCCGGATTATTTTTATCAGTCCGCCCTTGTCGAGCTTGATGATGCTGGAAGGTTTGGGGTGTCCGGTCTCTTCCTGGCGGAAACCCACGATATAGTCGACAGCCGACTTGATTTCCTCGCTGATTTCGCTGAAGTTGGCGGGCGAGGGCTGTCCGCTGATGTTGGCCGACGTCGAAACAATGGCCTTGCGGAACTGCTGGCAAAGGCGTTTGGAGAACGCTTCGCTGGTGACGCGGATGCCTACGCTGCCGTCGGCGGCAAGCAGGTTGGGCGCCAGGTTGCGCGCTCCGGAGTAGATGATGGTGAGCGGCTTGTCGGCCAGTTCGATGAGGTCCCATGCCACTTCGGGCACGTCCTGCACGTAGAAGTCCACCTTCACGGCCGAGTCGACCAGCACCAGCATGGCCTTGCTGTCGGCACGTTGCTTGATTTCGTACACGCGGCGCACGGCTTCTTCGTTGGTAGCGTCGCACCCGATTCCCCAGATGGTGTCTGTGGGATACAATATCACCCCGCCCCGGCTCATCACCTCGCAGGCTTTTTTGATGTCTTCTGTCATTTCTTGCTGTATAATTTCATTGATTAAACACGCAAAAATAGTATTTTTGCAGCGATAACTAACAACGTTTCGAAGAAAACAATGGAAGAAATTCACTTTAACCACACACTGCCTATACAACTACGCTTTAACGACGTTGACAAGTTCGGACACGTCAACAACACCGTCTATTTCTCGTTCTACGATTTGGGCAAGACGGAATACTTCGCTTCGGTGTGTCCGCATGTCGACTGGGAGAAGGACGGCATTGTCGTCGTCCACATCGAAGCCGACTTCCTCTCGCAAATCTACGGTTCCGACCACATTGCCGTGCAGACTGCCGTCACCGAAATCGGTACCAAAAGCTTCCGCCTGGCGCAGCGGGTCATCGACACGCTGACGAACGAAACCAAATGCGTCTGCACCTCGGTGATGGTGGCGTTCGACCTCACCAGACACGAATCCAAGCCCTTAGAGCAGGACTGGATAGAAGCCATCTGCCGCTACGAGGGCAAAGACCTGAGGAGAAAGAAGTAACCTTCCACGCACGTATGCCATGACTTACCTGCAACCCTACCTCTCGCCCTTGGGGCCGATGACGATGGCTGGCGACGGCTGTTGCCTGACCGGCCTGTGGTTTGACGGGCAGAAGTACTTTCCCGACCTGACAGCCGACGCATACGAATGGCGCGACCTGCCCCTGTTCGACGACGTCCGCCTGTGGCTGGCCGACTACTTCCGCGGCTGCCGCCCCTGTAATAACCCACCCCTGCAACTCGCAGGAAGCCCCTTCCGCCAGCAGATATGGAAACTGCTGCAGGAAATCCCCTACGGACAGACGGTGACCTACCGGGACATCGCCCGCCAACTGGCCCGGCTGCAAAACAGCGACAGGGCTGTGGCTGCACAGGCCGTCGGAGGCGCTGTGGGTCACAACCCTGTCAGTATCATTGTTCCCTGCCACCGCGTCGTCGGACGCGACGGAAGCCTGACCGGCTATGCCGGAGGCCTCGACCGCAAAGCGGCACTGTTACTTCTGGAGGGGATTGAACTTCACCAGAATGCGGAACACCTTTCCCGGAGCAGCTGCCCAGTCGGCCATGGCGGCAGCGGCCTCTTCGGGCTCGGCGATGCGGCTGATTAACTTGTCAATCGGGCAGACACCCGTCTGCAAATAATTGATTACGGCACGGAAGTCGGCCGGAAGGGCATTGCGCGAACCGCGTATGTCAAGCTCCTTCTGCACAAACAGTTTCGTCTGGAACTCTACCGGACTCTTGGCATAGCCGATGCACACCACGCGACCCGTGAAGCCTACTTCATCCACCGCCATCACGTAGGTGACCGGACTGCCTACGGCTTCAATCACCACGTCGGCACCCAGTCCGTCGGTCAGCTGCAGCATGCGTTCGTGCACGTTCTCCGTCTTCGAGTTGATGACGTACGTGGCTCCTACCTTGCGGGCCAGCTCCAGCTTCTCGTCGTCCAGGTCGACGGCAATGACGGTAGCGCCGCGCAGCGAAGCACGGACAATGGCACCCATACCAATCATACCGCAACCGATGACCATCACCCGTTCGTTATCGACCACCTGACCGCGCGAAACGGCATGGAAACCGACACTCATCGGCTCGATGAGCGCACAGTCGCGCGACGACATCGACGGAGCGGGAATCACTTTCTGCCAAGGCATGACGGCATATTCGCACATCACGCCGTTGCGCTGCACGCCCAGCGTTTCGTTGTGCTCGCAGGCGTTGACACGGCCGTTGCGGCACGAAGCACACTTTCCGCAGTTGGTATAGGGGTTCAGTGTCACGCTCATGCCTTTGGCAAACAGGCCTTCGGGTACGCCCTCGCCTATTTCCTCGACCACAGCTCCTACTTCGTGACCGGGCACTACGGGCAGCTTCACCATCGGGTTGCGACCCAGATACGTGTTCAGGTCCGAACCGCAAAAGCCTACATATTCTATCTTTACCAAAATTTGTCCGGGAGCCACTACAGGCTTCTCCATCTCGATGACCCTCATTTCAGAAGGGCCGGTAATTTGTACTGCTTTCATCTTATCAGTTAGTTTATTCTAGTTTCATTATCAATGTTCCATTCTTTATTCTCCGCCACCGGAGTCCTGCCTTCCGGACCGCACTTTCCGGCCTTTTGAGCGACACAAGTGTGGCTCGTGAGCAATGCAAGTGTGGCTCGCGAGCCGTACAAGTGTCTCTCGCGAGCCGTGCAAGTGTCCTGCAAAAGGCGTGCAGGTGTCCTTCAGAAGCCGTGTAGCCGCGTATCAGTCCACTACCTTGTAACCCTTCCAGCCATAGTAGGCGCAGAAGGCAAAGCAGATGAGCGGAATGATATAGGCAGCGTAGTACAACTGTTCGTTGACGTGCATCAGGTAGGCCGTCAGCTGCGGCAGGCAGGCATTGCCCACGATGGCCATCACAAGGAAAGCCGAGCCGCTCTTGGTCTGGTCACCCAGTCCCTTAAGGGCCAGCGAGAACTGTGTGGGGTACATGATGGACATGAAGAACGAGATGCCCAGCATGGCATACAGCCCCACCATGCCTCCGAAGCCGATCACCACTCCGCACAACACCACGTTGAGCAAGGCATACCCCAGCAGCATATCCTGAGGACGGAACTTCACCATCAGTCCCGTACCGATCCAGCGGCCCAGCAGGAAAGCCAGCATATAGAGTCCGAAGTACGTGGTGGCCTCATCCTCGGGCAGCCCCACATACGTACAGCAATACACCAGGAAAAGGCTGTTGATGGCCGTCTGTCCGCCGTTGTAGAAGAACTGGGCGATGACACCCCAGCGCAGGTGCGAGCGACGCATCACGCCGAAGTCAATCAGCTTTGAGCCGGCTGCCGCCTTGTGCTCCTCGTCGCCAATCTTGGGCAACTTCGAGAAGACGAACACGACAGCTATGACAATCAGCAACATGGCCAGTACCAGGTAAGGCATCTTCATGGCATCGGTCTCCGTCTGAATATAGGCCTCCCAGCCACCGGCATAGTCGGCAGGAAGCGTTTCGCGGGTGTAGTGCGTGCCACTCAGGATGAGCTTGCTCAGGAACATGGCCGAAATGAACGCTCCCAGTCCGTTGAACGACTGGGCCAGATTCAGCCGCCGGGGAGCCGTAGCCGGGTCGCCCAAGGCGGTAACGTACGGATTGGCCGCCGTCTCCAGGAAACACATGCCCGTAGCGATGATGAAGAAGATGCACAGGTAAGCCCAGTACTCCTTCAGCATGGCGGCCGGAAAGAACAGCAGTCCGCCAAACGCCGCCAGCAACAGGCCGAAGACGATGCCCGCCTTGTAGCTGTATCGCTTCATGAACATGGCGATGGGGATGGGGAAAATGAAATAGGCCAGCCAGTAGGCCGTCTCGGTGAACGAGGCCTCAAACGTATTCAGTTCGCACGTCTTCATCAGCTGTCGTATCATGGTGGGCAGCAGGTTGCTGCTGATGGCCCACAGGAAGAACAGCGTAAAGACGAGCATCAAGGGGACAGCGTAATTCTGTTTCTTCATAACCGGTCCCTCCTTATTCTGACATGTTCTTGATGTAAGGCAGTTCGGGCAACGTACCGAAGCCGTAGAAGCTGCGGGCATTCTCGCCCAGGAAGAGCCGTTTCTCGTCGTCGGTCAGCTCGGCCGACTTGCTCACGAAGTCGTACGACATGCGGTAGGTGATGGCCGTAATGGTGCGCGGATAGTCCGAGCCCCACATCAGCTTGTCCATGCCCACCAGATCGGCTGCCTCGCGGATAGCGCGTACGGCGCCGCGGAAGGGATAGAACTCGTCGTTGAACAGCCACGTGATGCCGCCCGACTCGATGCGGACGTTCGGATGACGGGCCAGTTTCACCTGTTCGGTCCAGCCCGGCATGGTCACCATGGCAAAGTGGCCGATAGCCACCTTCAGCTGCGGGCATTCCTGTATCACCTCTTCCAGCTCGGGCACTTGTGTGGCGCCGTCGGCCATGTCGATGGACAAAAGCACCTGCTTCTGCTCCATCAGGTGGAACATGCGCATCATCTCGTCGCTGTTCAGCCATACGCGGCCTTCCTTCAGCAAGAGACGCTGGGCGGGAATCTTGATGCCGCGGAATCCCTGCTCTATCAATTGCTCGGCCTGCTCGTAGAAGCCCGGCTTGCGGAACTCGCACAGACCGCACACGAAGAAGCGGTCGGGATAGCGGGCAGCCACGTCGGCCAAGTATTCGTTCTGTATGCCGTCGATAAACTCCTGTGTGATGACTGCTGCCGACACCTGGGCATAGTCCATGTTCGACAGGAAGACTTCGGCCGAGTTGCGACCGTCAATCATAAAGGGCGGAAGCATCTGCCGTACCTCGCCCATGAAGAGCGAACGGCCGTTCTCCAGCGTGCGGATGGGCAGACCGTCCACCACTGTGTCCTGACGCAGCCACAAGTGGGCATGCGCATCGATAATCGGATATTCCATGGCTCACGGTTTTAAGAGTTCGCCCAGCTGACACGCTGCTGGTCTCCGATGATTTCGCGTACTTTCTTCACCAGTTCCCAGTCGATGGGGTCTTCGATGAAGGCCACGTTCTTGCGTACATTCTGCGGGTTGGCCGTGCTGAAGAGGGTCGTGGCAATGCGCGGATTGCTGACAGAGTATTGCATGGCCAGTTTCTCGATGGGGTAGTCGACCGATTTACAGTATTCCATCGCCTTGCGGCAGGCCTCAACCAGCGGCTGTGGAGCCGGGTGCCAGACGGGCACACCACGTTCGGTCAGCAAGCCCATCGACAGGGGTGATGCGTTGATGACACCTATTCCCTTCGACTCGAAGTAATCCAGGAAGTCTAGCAGTTTGTCGTCGTTCAGGCAGTGGTGGCAGAAGTTCAGAATGCTTTCTACCGTACCCGGTTCAGAGTGGTCGATGACCCACTTCAGATTCTCCAGTTGCAGGTCGGTGATGCCCACGTGCCCTACAACACCTTTCTCCCGCAGTTCCACCAGTGCAGGCAGGGTTTCGTTCACCACCTGATTGAGGTCGGCAAACTCGATGTCGTGCACATTAATCAGGTCGATGTAGTCGATATTCAGGCGTTCCATACTTTCGTAGACACTTTCTGTGGCGCGTTTGCCAGAGTAGTCCCACGTGTTGACGCCGTCTTTGCCGTAGCGTCCTACTTTGGTGGACAGGTAGTACTTGTCGCGGGGAATGTCTTTCAGTGCCTTGCCCAGCACAGTTTCGGCCTTGTAGTGTCCGTAGTAGGGTGACACGTCGATGAAGTTCATGCCCAGTTCGATGGCTGTAAACACGGCTTCGATGCCTTCTTTTTCTTTAATGTCATGGAATACTCCGCCCAGCGACGAAGCTCCGAAACTCAGGGAAGATACTTTCATTCCCGTCTTACCGATTTCATGGTATTGCATAATCTTGTGTTTTTAAATGTTGATTTCTATACAGGCAAAGATAGGGGCAATCCGTTCCCCTTCCCTCACATAAGTCCGTAAAAAGGCACGTAACGGTTTACGTAAAAAGAATTGTCTGTTTCGCTGGCTTTTCAGCCGAAAAGTGTTTTCTTTGCAACTGAAAAGAATCCCAACAACGCACCGATGGCAAACCCGAAACATATCTCCCTGAAAGACCTGGCACGCGAGCTCGGCGTGTCGGTGCCTACCGTGTCGAGGGCGCTGAAGGACAGCCCCGAGATAAGTGCCGACCTGCGCGCCCGCGCCAAACAACTGGCACAGGAGCTGAACTACCGTCCCAATCCGTTCGCTATCAGCCTGCGCAAAAATGCTCCGCGCATCATCGGAGTCATTGTGCCGGACATTGTCACCCATTTCTTTTCCTCCATCCTGAGCGGCATCGAGGATATGGCCATTGCCAACGGGTACTTTGTCATCATCACGACCTCGCACGAGTCGTACGAGCACGAAAAGAAGAACATCGAGAATCTGGTCAACATGCGTGTCGAAGGTATCATCGCCTGCCTGTCGCAGGAGACGACCGACTTCGGCCACTGGGCAGCACTGGCCGACATCAACATGCCTGTCATCTTGTTCGACCGCGTATGCCTGACTGACATGTTCTCTACCGTCGTGGCCGACGGCGAACACTCTGCCCAGATGGCTACGCAGCACCTGCTGGACAACGGAAGCAAACGGGTGGCCTTCATCGGCGGTGCCAACCATCTGGACATCGTACGGCGAAGGAAACACGGCTACCTGGAAGCCTTGCGCGAGAACCGCATCCCCATACAGAAAGAGCTGGTGGTATGCCGCAAAATAGATTACGAAGAGGGGAAAATTGCTACTGAATCGTTGCTGTCACTGCCCCAGCCTCCCGACGCCATATTGGCCATGAACGACACGCTTGCCTTTGCCGCTATGGAAGTCATCAAGAGTCACGGGCTACGCATCCCGCAGGATGTAGCCATCATCGGCTATACCGACGAACAGCACGCCAACTATGTAGAGCCCAAGTTGTCGGCCGTCTCACATCAGACCTACCGCATGGGCGAAACCGCCTGCCGCCTGCTGATAGACCGCATCAAGGGGGACAAAACCGTCAGACAGGTGGTAGTGCCCACCCGTCTGGAGATAAGAGAAAGCAGCATCAAGTAATGGGTTGCCGCTGTGCGGCGCTCCTTTCCCCGATGCTGCCGTTTTCCGAAATTATCAATCGTACAGATAGAACATCCGTTCCATCAGTTTCCACTTTTGTGAAGAAGTACTGCCGGGGGCACACTCCTGGAATCGGGCCACACAGTCTTCCCACTCCGCCTGACGAGGAAGATGCGCCAAACGCTCCATGGCCGAGTCCCAGTCGAAATCGAGCGGAGTCTCGACTATCATGAACAGCTGGCTTCCCGAAATATAAATCTCCATCTCCAGGATTCCTACCGAACGGATGCCTTCCAAAATCTCGGGCCAGGCATTCTCCCGACTGTGGATTTCCCGGTATTCGGCTATCAGCTCCGGATTGTTCTTCAAACTTAGCGTCTGACAATAACGCTTCACAGGCACAGCATGTTGTCTCGTTTTATAACCTTGATTGGGTTGCATAAAAAATAATTTTAATTGATTATTTAAAATAACGGAAACGGAAGTAACAAAAAAAGAATTGCTCCTGCATCACAAGCATTCTCCCTGCCCGATACCCGGCCAATAAAAAGACGTACATCGGTGCATGTAGAACTGAAAACAGAAGAACATTCCCATTTTTTACTCCAGCCAATGGCTGGCAACAACACCTCACTGTGTTCTTCCTGATTCCGCGACATTCGGGTTATGATGAATGTAAAGTTAGGTCTTTCCTTTTGGATATACAAATCTGCAACAAACTATTTGAACCGGAACAAGTACCCCCTTGTTCTTTCCCTTGCCGGCATGCTCTATGCAGACTTCCCAACTGTAGCATGCAGGCATCGGACAAACAGGATATCACGAGTAAGAAAGAAATAAACCGAAGTCATTCTTGTTTAACAAGAAGAATGACTTCAGCTATTTATATTCTGACGCACGTTTTCATTATTTCCTGATTCTGAACACCGGCGCAATCTCGTTCAGCCGCTTGGCGGGGAGCTCGATTTCCAGGCCGGCGGAGGTGCGGGTGAACTTCACTTTACCGTAGCCCAGCAGTTCGACTTTCTTTATCTCGTCGGGGTAGAGTTCGTTGCCGGCAGAGAGGGATTTCACAGTGACTTTACCATTCTCGGGCCATGCCAGAACGGTGACATATAGGTATTTTTTGGTTTGTGTAAAGCGGATCTCCTGCGCTGTGGCCTGTCCGTAAGATCCTTCGTTGAAGCCCTGGGCATTGATTTTGATGTCGGCACTAGCAATGGGGCCTTCGCCGAATACTTTCCAGGGACGGGTGTCGTAAATGGCTTCCTTGTTGATATTCATCCAGTCGCCAAACTCGTTGAGGATGGCTTCTTCTTTCTCGTCGAACGTACCGTCGGCGCGCAAGGGGACACTCAGCAGCAGATTGCCGTTCTTGCTGACTACGTCCATCAGCAGTTTCACTACGTTGGCAGCAGACTTGTAGCCGTTGTTCTCGTAGATAGAGGTATTGTAGTGCCAGCCACCGATGCAGGTACAGGTCTGCCACGGCTCGGCGACGATTTCATTGGGCGCGCCGCGTTCCACGTCCCATACCAGAGCTTTGCGTTGGTTCTCGTCGAGTATCTTGCCGAACATAACGGCTTCCAGCTTACCCTTGTGGGTGGCCATGCTGTGGTTGTAGAAGTGGGCGGCTATTTTCAGTCCGGCGTCGCTGATGGGATAGAACGGGGCTACCGTCACATCGAAGTACAGCATGTCGGGATTGTAGCGGTTGATGACGTCGAGTGTACGGTTGTAGAAGTTTGTGACGTACTTCTGTGTGGGGATGCAGACTCCGTTTCCCCAGGCCCACTGGCTGTGAATCATGCCGTTATCCCAGCTGTTCTTGCTCAAGGGATGGTTCTGGGCGTAGAGGTCCTGCGGGTCGTAACCTTCCCACCACTTGCCTTTGCCATCTTCCTTGGTCAGCTTGCCGTCGTAGGGAATGCCTTTCTTGGGGCCCTTCGTGTCGTGACGCTGCGAGGGTTCGTACCAGCTCCAGGCGTGGTCGGCATGCAGGCTGACGCCGAAATAGAGGCCATGCTTGCGAGCTGCCTTGGCCCAACCTTCGAGGATGTCCTGCTTCGGACCCATGTTCACCGAGTTCCAAGGCTGATACTGGCTGTCCCACAAGTCGAAGTTGTCGTGATGGTTACCCAGGGCGAAAAAGTATTGAGCACCTATCTTCTTATAGAATCCGACCAGCTTGTCGGGATCCCACTTTTCGGCCTTGAACAGGGGAATGATATCCTTGAAGCCTACCTCGGACGGGTGACCGTAGTTCTTCACGTGGTAATTATACTCGTTGGAGCCTTCCATATAGAGGCTGCGCGCCATCCAGTCGCCGGAGCCTTCGACGCATTGCGGTCCCCAGTGCGCCCAGATGCCGAACTTGACATTGCGGAACCATTCGGGTACCTGATAGTTTTCCAGCGACTGCCACGTGGGCTCAAATTTGCCGGTCATCATCGGCTCGTCCTGCTCGGACACGGGTACTTGATAATTCTGTGCCGAAGCAACGCTGGCTGAAAATAGTAATGAGAATAGCAGAATCTTGTTCTTCATAAGTAGTGTTCTGTTTTGGGTTAATTGAATCGGGTTATAATTTGACAGCACAAAAATACACAATAAGGTCAGAACTATGATAGAACATTTTCGACCATATATAGCACAAAACCGACAATCTTAGCAGTTTTTATCCGAATCGATAGAACAAAAGCGACAAAAGCTTGCACTATTCCGATATTTTCTTTGATAGTTACAACAGAAAAACTACCTTTACCCCAGATTTTCAAACACAACAAATACCATGAAAACATCTATCGACCAACTACATCCGCTGGTTCTCAACGTCGGCCTGGCCATACACAATGCCGACTGGAACTGGAAGAATGTCAACAGCCCTTTCATGCGGCTGTACTACGTCACCGACGGGCAAGCGCAAATCGAGCTTCCTACGGGTACCTACCTGCTGAAGCCCAACCACATGTATTGCATCCCGGCCTTCACGAGTCACAGCTACATCTGCAACTCCTACTTCTGCCACTACTACTTACATATATATGAAGAGCACCGGCAGGAAAGCTGCTTCTTCGATGAATGGGACATGCCTGTGGAAATTCCGGGTACCGAACTCGACCTGTACCTCTTCAAACGACTCTGCACCATCAATCCGCACATGAGTCTGCCGAAGTCCGACCCGACGTCGTACGACAACAACCCCACACTGCTGCAAAACGTGATGAAGAACAAGCAACGCGCCCTCTGCGACAAAATAGAGTCGCGAGGCATCGTCTACCAGCTGTTGTCGCACTTCGTCAAGCGCGCGCAGGAGAAGATAAAGAGCAAGGACGAGCGGGTGCGCACGGCCATCACCTACATCCACAACCACCTGTACGAGATGATCGACCTCGACGCACTAGCCGATGACTCCTGCCTGTCGAAGGACCACTTCAGCCGCCTCTTCAAGCACGAGACGGGCGTCAGTCCCTTACAGTACATCAACCAGAAGAAGATTGAAAAGGCGCAGCTGATGCTCGTCACCAGCAACATGCCGGTGAAAAATATCGCCTCGTCGCTGGCGTTCGACAATTATTCGTACTTCAACCGCCTGTTCAAGAAGATGACGGGCGTCACCCCGCAGGAGTACCGCAGTTCGTACCACTGATGTCAAAGTGACACTTTGCATTTTCCGGCGGTCGAGAATCGTGTTTTTCGGACCGCCGGCAAGGCTGGTGCCGATTTTCGAAGCGCGTAGTATTCATCCTCCTGGCATACAGCGCGATAGCAAAATCCGGACATTTCAGCCAGCGAACAGACAGCCGGAAAGCAGCACAAAAGCACCGTTTTTCAGCATCGGAAGCAGCGTTTTCCTCCGAAAACGGGGCACGCTCCCGAGCCGCGCAAGTGTGGAAGGCGAGCCGTGCAAGTGTCGCTCGCGAGCCGTACAGGCCATCCGCACGAGCCGTGCAAGCGTTCAAGAGTCCGAAAGTGCATATTTTCCGCATACAACACTTGTATTCGCGCATGTTTATGCAGGTTTTCAGCCTCAACGGCTTCTATTTCGAAAGATTTGCACGAAGGCCGTGTCAGCAAACAAAGCCAATATCGAACATTTTGAAAGCCAAACGGTTTTAAGCGTGACACGGCGGTTTCCGCATCAGCCTATCGTGAAGAGCCAGCGGTCGGGCGTGCTACGTTCTTCGTCGAAGGCAAAGCCCTCCCACTCGAAAGCACGCAGTCCGTCGGGCGAATCGATGCGGTTCTTCAGCAGGTAGCGCGTCATCTCGCCGCGGCACATTTTGGCGTAGACTACGACTGTCTTCAACCGTCCGTCCTTCCACACCTGGAAGTCGGGCGTCACGACCAGTACTTCGGATTCGACACGCTTCCAGTCGAAGAGATCCTTCATCTCGCTGCTCGCCAGGTTGACCAGTACCCCACCCTGCCGGCGGATGTCGTCGATGAAGACGTCAGTCAGCAGCGGTTTCCAGTAGTCGAACATCGTGATGCCACCGTTCGCCGCCAGACGCACATCGCCCTCCAGGCGGTAAGGCCGGATGCCGTCGAGCGGGCGCAGCAGTCCATAGAGGAACGAAGTGATACGCAGGTGTTCCTGCGCAAAGAGGAAGTCATCGGTTGTGAAGTCGGCAGGAGCGATGCGCTTGAACACCACGCCCGTATAGGCACCGATGGCAGGCATCGGGCGGTTGTCTTCGGAGCAGAAGTCGTGGTAGCGCAAGCGGTTTTCGGCAGCAATCTTCGCATTGACACGCAGCAAGCCCTCCAGCTCGGCAGCCGGATATTGCGACAGTTCGAGCGCCGTGTGCAGCGCCTCGCCGGCAAAGCGGGGTTCGGACACGGCAGGCACGTTCAGCGCACAGCGTGCAGCCATGGTTTTGGCACAGGATATGAATGTAAGCATACGGTAAAAGTTTTTAAGTTTCGGTAAAGCCGGAACGTTAACAAAAGTATCGGTTCGATGCATAGACAAATCGGGCGGCAACCCCAAACCTACATGGTATTGCCGCCCGACGTCAACATACGTTCAACTTATTTTTCAGCAGGTGCCCATTTGCAGCGAACCGGAGAAACGATTGCACCCTCTTCTTTCAGCTGCTTCATCGCCTTGTCCACTTCCTTGCGGTCAAGTCCGCTCAGTTCTGCTATTTTACCTGCATTCAGAGGAGTTCCGGCCTCTTTCATTGTTGCCAACACTTGTTCTTTTACGTCCATAATTCCAATTTTAATAGTTATTGTTTCTTATTTCCAATGTAATGTCCATATAAGTCCGTTTCCCCTCGATATAGTCGGCATAAAGCGTTTCCGCATCTTTCCCTTTCAGAACATGGCATTTGCCGCATAATTCGCAATTGTGCAGACACTTCCACGCATCGGCAACGAAGGCTCTGCGCTCTTCTCGGGTCGAGTGTGCTATATCCGGAGGTGTCATGGGCTATATCATACATTCATTGTTTTGCAAATATAACGAAAGGTCTGCGCACAAGCAAACAAAAAACACATTTTCGGCTACGAACCCTCGCTGTCCGAATGCCCCGTCTGCCCATTTCTGCTCCTTACGGAAAGATTTCG
This sequence comes from Bacteroides ndongoniae, assembly GCF_900108345.1. Classification (GTDB taxonomy): domain Bacteria; phylum Bacteroidota; class Bacteroidia; order Bacteroidales; family Bacteroidaceae; genus Bacteroides; species Bacteroides ndongoniae. The sequence goes on from NZ_FNVV01000014.1 coordinate 2,081,431, forward strand.
TGGCCTTTTTCATCCTTGTTTCAAGACTTTTTGCTACCTTTACAACTTGTTGGGGAAATGGGCTCTTTTCGCCCCCCGACACCCGAGACTGGAAAAAGAAAAAACAATATATAAAATGACTCACAAATGGAATTATTTACCCATCACACCCGAACAGGCAGAGACAAGCCAGACACTGGCCCGGGAACTGGGCATTAACCCCATACTGGGACGACTGCTCGTGGAAAGGGGAATAACGACGGCTGCCGCCGCACGGAAATTCTTCCGCCCACAACTGCCCGAACTCTACGACCCCTTCCTGATGAAAGACATGGACGTGGCCGTAGCGCGCCTGAACAAGGCAATGGGAAAGAAAGAAAGGATACTGATTTACGGAGACTACGACGTAGACGGCACCACAGCCGTGGCACTGGTCTACAAGTTTATTCAACAGTTCTACTCGAACATCGACTATTACATCCCCGACCGCTACAACGAAGGTTACGGGGTGTCCTACAAAGGAGTGGACTACGCCGTGGAGACGGGCGTCAAACTCATCATCGTGCTCGACTGCGGCATCAAGGCTGTGGACGAGATAGCCTATGCCCGCGAGAAAGGCATCGACTTCATCATCTGCGACCATCACGTGCCCGATGACGTGCTACCACCTGCTGTAGCCATACTCAACGCCAAACGCTTCGACAACACCTACCCCTACGAGCACCTCTCGGGCTGCGGCGTAGGATTCAAGTTCATGCAGGCGTTTGCCATCAGCAACGGCATCGAGTTCCACCACCTCATCCCCCTGCTCGACCTTGTGGCCGTCAGCATCGCTTCGGACATCGTCCCTATCATGGGCGAGAACCGCATACTGGCCTTCCACGGCCTGAAGCAGCTGAACAGCAACCCTAGCGTCGGGCTAAAGGCCATCATCGACGTGTGCGGACTGGCCGACAAGGAAATCACCGTCAGCGACATCGTCTTCAAGATAGGCCCTCGCATCAACGCGTCGGGACGCATACAGAACGGTAAGGAAGCCGTCGACCTGCTCACCGAGAAAGACTTTTCCGCTGCCCTCGAAAAAGCCGGACAAATCAACCAATACAACGAGACCCGCAAGGACCTCGACAAGAACATGACCGAAGAGGCCAACGCCATCGTCTCCGGACTCGACGGACTGGCCGATCGCCACTCCATCGTCCTCTACAACGAAGCCTGGCACAAGGGAGTCATCGGCATCGTGGCTTCGCGCCTCACCGAAATCTACTTCCGCCCCGCCGTAGTGTTGACACGCACCAACGACCTGGCCACCGGTTCGGCACGCTCCGTATCGGGTTTCGACGTCTACAAAGCCATCGAATACTGCCGCGACCTGCTCGAAAACTTTGGCGGGCACACCTATGCAGCCGGCCTCTCGATGAAGGTAGAGAATGTTCCCCTCTTCACCCGGCGGTTCGAAGAGTTTGTGGCGCAGAACATCCGTCCCGAACAGATGAGCTCCATCATCGATATCGACGCCGAAATCGACTTCAAGGACATCACGCCCCGCTTCTTCAACGACCTGAAGAAGTTCAACCCCTTCGGTCCCGAGAATACCAAGCCCATATTCTGTACGCACAACGTCTACGACTATGGCACCAGCAAGGTAGTGGGACGCGACCAGGAGCACATCAAGCTGGAACTGGTGGACAACAAGTCGAACAACGTGATGAACGGCATTGCCTTCGGACAGAGCTCGCACGTGCGCTACATCAAGACCAAGCGCTCGTTCGACATCTGCTACACCATCGAGGAGAACACCCACAAGCGTGGCGAAGTACAGCTTCAGATCGAAGACATCAAGCCCAACTGAGCCCTTGTGAAACCATTTATAACCCATAGTCCGGCAACCGTATGCTATCGCCCGTCTACTACCAGATATTGAAACAGTACTGGGGATACGACTCCTTCCGCGGCATACAGGAAGACATCATCCGCAGCATCAGCGAGGGCAACGACACGCTGGGGCTGATGCCTACCGGCGGCGGCAAGTCCATCACCTTCCAAGTGCCTGCCCTGGCACAGGAAGGGCTGTGTCTTGTCGTCACCCCCTTGATAGCCCTGATGAAAGACCAGGTGCAGAACCTGCGCAAACGGGGCATCAAGGCACTTGCCATCTACTCGGGTATGGACCGGCAGGCCATTGTCACCGCCCTCGAAAACTGCATTTTCGGCAACTACAAGTTCCTCTACATCTCGCCCGAACGGCTCGGCACCGACATCTTCCGCACCAAACTGCGCAAGATGCACATCAGCATGATCACCGTCGACGAAAGCCACTGCATCTCGCAATGGGGCTACGACTTCCGTCCCGCCTACCTGAAGATAGCCGAAGTGCGCGACCTGCTACCCGGCGTCCCCGTGCTGGCACTCACCGCTACCGCCACCCCCGAAGTGGTAAAGGACATACAGGCACGCCTCCATTTCCGCCGCGAAAACGTTTTCCGCATGAGTTTCGAACGCGAGAATCTGGCCTACATCGTCCGCCACACCGAGAACAAGACCGCCGAACTGCTGCACATCCTGCGCCGCATGGAGGGTAGCGCCATCGTCTACGTGCGCAACCGCCGCCGCACCCGCGAGACCGCCGAACTACTAAACAACGAACATATCACCGCCGACTTCTATCACGCCGGACTGGACGACGCCGCCAAAGACATCCGCCAACACCGCTGGCAGACGGGCGAAAGCCGTGTCATGGTAGCCACCAACGCCTTCGGCATGGGCATCGACAAGCCTGACGTACGTCTGGTCATCCACCTCGACCTGCCCGACTCCGTCGAAGCCTACTTTCAGGAAGCCGGTCGTGCCGGACGCGACGGACAGAAAGCCTATGCCGTCATCCTCTACGCCCGGTCCGACAAAGCCGCGCTGCGCAAACGCGTGCCCGATACCTTCCCCGAGAAAGACTACATCAAGGACGTTTACGAACACTTGCAATACTACTACCAGATGGCGATGGGCGACGGGCAGGACTGTGTGCGCGAGTTCGACATCGAGGACTTCTGCCGCAAGTTCAAGTACTTCCCCGTGCCCGTGGACAGCGCCTTGAAGATACTGACCCAGGCCGGCTACCTGGAGTACACCGACGAACAGGACAACGCCTCGCGCCTGCTTTTCACCGTACGACGCGACGAACTGTACAAACTCCGCGGGCTGGGCGACGAGACCGACCGCCTGATACAGATTATCCTTCGCTCGTATACAGGTCTGTTCACCGACTACGCCTTCATCAGCGAAGATTCGCTGGCCACGCGCACCGGCCTCACCCGCCGACAAGTGTACGAAGCGCTGATACGTCTGGCGCAACTTCACATCGTCAGCTACATCCCGCAGAAAAAGATACCTTATATAATATATACGCGCGAGCGGATGGACATCAGCCAGATTCATATTCCCCCCTCCGTCTATGAAGAACGGAAACGCCGCTACGAGGACCGCATCGAGTACATGCTGGAGTATGTCGAGAACGACCTGATATGCCGCAGCCGCATGCTGCTCTACTACTTCGGCGAAAAGAACGAGCACAACTGCGGACAGTGCGACACGTGCATCAGACTCCGCCACAAGAAAGGCTCTTTCGACGATGCGCCCGATCAGCTGCACCAGTCCATCCTGCAACTGCTTGCCGAAGGTCCGTTACCTCCGTCGGCCATTACCGAAAGACTCAACATCAGTCGCGAAGATGCTACCGAAGCCCTGCAACAGTTGTTGGACGAGCAGCGTATCTTTGCCGTCAACGGTATGCTACAGCTACAACCCGGAACTACCGGAAAAGCCACCATCTGCCAATAGCTTTCCGGCCCTCCGCAAGCCTACTTACGACGCAAGCCTGCGAATCGGATGCAGAAACCTGACAATAAATTTTTATTTGCACCCGATTTGCACTATTTTTGTTTCACGAAAGAAACTGCCGCTCCTCCTTCAGCAAAGTTCCGAAGGCAGACAGCTGCAGGTTCCTGAGACGAAAGTGCCAGATCAAGAGGGCGTTTTCAAACATTGTAACACTTAAAAGCAAAGATAACCATGGGATTCTTCAAATCTTTTTTCTCCGGCAAGCCCGAAAACCCGGAAGCGGAAAAACAAAAAAACGACCAGAAAAACTTTGAGATATTCAAGTACGACGGAATGCGTGCCCAGCGCATGGGACGCACCGACTATGCCATCAAATGCTTTACCGAAGCCCTGAAGCTGCAGGACGACTTCGAAACCATGAGCTACCTGGCACAGGTCTACATCCAGACCAACCAGCTGGAAGAAGCACGCCGTCTGCTGGAAACCATGATCCAGCACGAAGCCAATCATACAGCCACCTACCTCACACTGGCCAACGTGTGCTACATGCTGGAAGACTATCCTGCCATGGCCGAAGCCGCACAGAAAGCCATCTCCATCGAAGAAGGCAACGCCATGGCTCACTATCTGCTGGGCAAGGCCAACAACGGACAGGGAGACGACCTGATGTGCATCGCCCACCTGACCAAAGCCATCGTACTGAAAGACGACTTCACCGAAGCCCGCCTGATGCGTGCCGAAGCCTTGACCAAAATGCACCAATACAAAGAGGCCATGGAAGACATCGAAGCCATCCTGACACAGAACGATGAGGACGAAAGTGCCCTCCTGTTGCGTGGCAAAATAAAAGAAGCCAACGGCGACGCTGACGGTGCCGAAGCCGACTATACCCACGTCACCGAACTGAATCCTTTCAACGAACAGGGGTTCCTCTACCTGGGCCAACTGTACATCGGACAAAAGAAACTGACTGAAGCCATTGCCCTCTTCGACGAGGCCATCGACCTGAACCCCAACTTCGTGCAGGCCTATCACGAACGCGGCCGTGCCAAGCTGCTGAACGGCGACAAAGAAGGTGCCACCGAGGACATGAAAAAGGAACTCGAACTGAACCCCAAGGAAAGCGAAGCCTTCAACGGCCAGTACAATAACCAGCCCGGAGGTCGGCAGACGGACATATTGGGGCTGTAAGACCTGATTTTTTTCCCCAGTTAGCAAAAAATTTTTTCCTAACTGGGGAAATATTTTTCTCCAACTGGGAAAAAATATGCGCCCTACTGAGCCAACAGAATGAAGGTAAAGAAGAAACAAAGGGCATAAGCCCATTATCATAAAACTAACAGAAAAAAACGATGAGTAAAGAAAAGAACAACATTGCTATATTGGGAGCAGGAGGAATAGCTACCAAAATGGCTGCTACCTTGCAACAGATGAAGGATGTCAACTGTTACGCCGTTGCCGCACGCGACCTCCAACGCGCCCAGGCCTTTGCCAAAGAATGGGGCTTCAAACACGCCTACGGCTCGTACGAAGAAATGGTTGCCAACCCGGAAATCGACCTTGTATACGTAGCTACGCCGCATTCGCATCATTATGAACATGCCCGGCTCTGTATCCTGCACGGCAAAGCGGTTCTGTGCGAGAAAGCCTTTACTGCCAATGCCCGCGAAGCAGAAAGTCTGCTGCAACTGGCCAAAGAGCAACAGGTGTACATTGCCGAAGCCATCTGGACACGCTACATGCCTTTCTCGACCACTATACGCGAGCTGGCTCACAGCGGCATCATCGGCGAACCGGACATGCTTACAGCCAGCCTGGGCTATCCCGTCGCCAACAAGGAGCGCATAGCCAAACCCGAGCTGTGCGGAGGTGCCCTGCTCGACCTCGGTGTCTATCCCATCAACTTTGCACGCATGGTTTTCGATACCGACATCGCAGACATACAGTCGCACTGCGTGAAGAACGAATATGGCGTAGATATCCAGGAAAGCATTTCTTTCCGCTATGCCGACGGCAAAATGGCAGCTCTACAAGCTACGGTGAGCTGCGCCAACAACCGCCAGGGCATCATCTCGGGCGATAAAGGATACATCATAGTAGACAACATCAACAACCCACACCAGGCAGCCATCTACAATGCAGACCACCAACTGGTGAAGATCTACGATTGCCCGCCCCAAATCAGCGGTTATGAGTACGAAGTACAGGCCTGCATCGATGACCTGCGCAAAGGAAAGCTGGAACCTACAGCCATGCCTCATGCCGAAACACTGGCCATCATGCGCCTGCTCGACCAGCTGCGGGCCGAATGGGGAGTTGTCTATCCGGCCGACCATGGTGCTACAATTTAAACAAGCGTATCCATGAAGAAACATTTACTGGCTTACACTCTTGCCTTGTGCTGCGGACTCTGCTCCTGCGGACAGGATATAATACCCGTGCGTGTCATGTCCTACAATGTACACAACTGCATTGGGCTGGACAACGTTCGCGACTACAACCGTATAGCAGAAGTCATCAAGCAAGCTGATCCCGACGTAGTGGCTCTGCAGGAACTGGACAGCATGACTCAACGTAACAATGGTGTCTATGCCTTAAAAGAACTGGAAACATTCACCGGCATGCACGGTATTTTTGTATCTGCCATTCCCTTTCAAGGAGGAAGTTACGGCATCGGCTTGTTGTCCAAAGAACAGCCGTTGAGTTACAAGAAAATACCTATGCCCGGACGCGAAGAACAGCGAACCATGCTCGTGGCCGAATTTAAGGACTATGTGTTCTGCGCCACCCACTTATCGCTAACGCCCGAAGACCAGCTGGCATCTGTACGGGAGATTCTGAAAATAGTAGAAAAGTACCACCACAAACCAGTACTGCTGGCAGGCGACATGAACTCCCGTCCCAATGAAAAGCCTCAGCAGGAACTGAATCGGCACTTCACCACACTGAGCGATACCACCGCATATACGTTCCCAGCCGACCGTCCCGACCACTGTATTGACTACATCTATGGGTATACCGCAAATGAATGTGACTTCAAGGTGTTGCAACAAAATGTCTTGCCTGAGACCACTGCTTCGGACCACCGTCCCGTACAAGTGGACGTTCTGGTACTAAAAAAGTAATTTTGATACTCTTTTCAAAAAAAACATGGAATATTGTTTGCTTTTAAAAGAAAAGTATTACTTTTGCCCCATAATTAAAAACAAAAAGAGAACAAAAGCATGAATCTGTTTACTTACGCATATTACTTCTTCTTTTACTTTTACTTTAGCAACAAAGTAGAGCGGGAGTTTGTATGTGTCAAGTGACAGTGACGCTTAAGAACTGAATTAAGAACTTAAAGTTAAAGATATGAATCCCGCTCCCATGTTTGGAAGCGGGATTTTTTGTTACAGTACAGACTTATGAAAAGAATAGCCATTCAGGGAACATTGGGTTCCTTCCACGACATTGCAGCCCACCGATACTTCGAAGGTGAAGACATCGAACTGATATGCTGCGCTACATTCGAGGACGTATTCAAGTCCATTCGCCAGGACAGCCAAGTGATTGGTATGCTGGCCATTGAAAACACCATTGCCGGAAGCCTGCTTCACAACAACGAACTGTTGCGGCAAAGCGGCACGCAAATCATCGGCGAACACAAACTGCGCATCTCGCACAGCTTTGTCTGCCTGCCCGAAGAGGACTGGAACGACATCACCGAAGTCAACTCGCACCCCATCGCACTGATGCAGTGCCGCGATTTCCTCAGCCAGCATCCTAACATCAAAGTTGTGGAAGGCGAAGACACCGCCCGTAGTGCCGAAATCATCCAGAAGGAACACCTGAAAGGACATGCAGCTATCTGTTCGAAAGCAGCAGCCGAACTGTATGGCATGAAAGTATTGCAGGAAGGCATTGAGACAAACAAGCACAACTTCACCCGTTTCCTAGTAGTGGCCGACCCCTGGCAGGTAGACGAACTGAACCGCCACCGCTCGCACGAGGTGAACAAAGCAAGCATCGTATTCACCCTACCGCACACCGAAGGAAGCCTGTCGCAAGTGTTGTCCATCCTGTCGTTCTACCGCATCAACCTGACGAAGATACAGTCGCTGCCCATCATCGGACGGGAATGGGAATACCAATTCTATGTAGACGTCGTGTTCGACAATGTACTGAAATACAAACAATCCATCGCGGCCATCACACCGCTGACCAAAGAACTTAAAATACTGGGAGAATATGAAGAAGGAAAATCTACACTGTGATACAGCTACGAGTAGTGAGCTACGAGCTACGAGTAGTGAGCTACGAGCTACGAGTAATGGGTTACGAGCTACGAGTAATGGGTTACGAGCTACGAGTAAGGAGCTACAAGCTACGAGTTACAGGCCGGCGGACCGGTTGTCTTCCGTCAGCGAATACTACTTCTCGCGCAAGCTGAAGGAAGTGGCACAGATGAATGCCCAAGGAATGGACGTTATCAGTCTGGGTATCGGAAGCCCCGACATGCCGCCCTCCGAACAGACCATCCGCACCTTGTGCGAAGCTGCCCAGAACCCCGACGGTCACGGCTACATGCCCTATGTAGGCATCCCCGAACTGCGCTCGGCCTTTGCCGCATGGTACAAGCGCTGGTACGGCGTGGAACTGGACCCCAAGACCGAAATACAACCGCTGATCGGTTCGAAAGAAGGTATCCTGCACGTCACACTGGCTTTCGTCAACCCCGGCGAACAGGTACTGGTGCCCAATCCCGGCTACCCAACCTATACGTCACTAAGCAAGATTCTGGGAGCCGAAGTGGTGAATTACAACCTGCGCGAGGACAACGGCTGGATGCCCGACTGGGAACAGCTGGAAGCCATGGACACGAGCCGCGTCAAGCTGATGTGGACCAACTATCCCAACATGCCGACCGGCGCACCCGCCACGCCCGAGCTGTACGAACGTCTGGTTGACTTTGCCCGCCGCCGTGGCATCATCATCGTGAACGACAATCCCTACAGCTTCATCCTGAACGACCATCCGCTGAGCATCCTCAGCGTGCCGGGTGCCAAGGACTGCTGCATCGAGTTCAACTCGATGAGCAAGAGCCACAACATGCCCGGCTGGCGTATCGGTATGCTGGCCTCGAACCCGCAATTCGTACAATGGGTGCTGAAGGTAAAGAGCAACATCGACAGCGGTATGTTCCGCGCCATGCAGCTGGCTGCCGCCACTGCCCTCGACGCCACTGCCGACTGGTACGAAGGTAACAACTGCAACTACCGCAACCGCCGCCAACTGGCCGGAGAAATCATGCACACACTGGGCTGCACCTACGACGAACGTCAGGTAGGCATGTTCCTCTGGGGACGCATCCCCGACTGGTGCAAGGATGTGGAAGAGCTGACCGAACGCGTGCTACACGAGGCCCGTGTCTTCATCACCCCCGGCTTCATCTTCGGCTCGAACGGTGCACGCTACATCCGCATCTCGCTCTGCTGCAAGGATGCCAAACTGGCGGAAGCATTGGAGAGAATAAAGAAAATGAAGAGTGAAGAATGAAGAACGGAGAATTTTAGACTGCTTCATTCGTAAACCACAGAAACAATTAATAAACATAAGAACCTACAATGATGAATCCGTAAGAACGAGAATGCCACCGCAGATAAATTCTTCATTCTTCATTCATCATGCTTAATTCAATCGTTATGGAACTCGAATTAGAAAAGATTGCCCTCCCGGGCGTCGACGACAAACGTCCCTTGGTGATTGCAGGTCCGTGCAGCGCCGAAACAGAAGAACAAGTAATGAACACTGCCAAACTACTGGCAGATAAGGGAATCAAAATATTCCGTGCCGGCATCTGGAAGCCGCGCACCAAACCCGGAGGCTTCGAAGGCATCGGCGTAGAAGGCCTGGCATGGCTCAAGGAAGTGAAGAAAGAAACAGACATGTACGTCGCTACCGAAGTAGCTACCGCCAAACATGTATTCGAGGCACTGAAGGCCGGCATCGACATCCTGTGGATAGGCGCACGCACCACAGCCAACCCCTTTGCCATGCAGGAGATAGCCGACGCATTGCGCGGTGTGGACATTCCCGTGCTGGTGAAGAACCCCGTCAATCCTGACCTCGAACTGTGGATCGGTGCCCTGGAGCGCATCAATCAGGCCGGACTGAAACGTCTGGCAGCCATCCACCGCGGATTCTCGGCATACGATAAGCGGATTTATCGCAATCTGCCCCAGTGGCACATCCCCATCGAACTGCGCCGCCGCATCCCCAACCTGCCTATTCTGTGTGACCCCAGCCACATCGGCGGTAAGCGCGAACTCGTGGCACCGCTGTGTCAGCAGGCCATGGACCTGGGTTTCGACGGCCTCATCGTAGAGAGCCACTGCAATCCGGATGCTGCCTGGAGCGACGCCGCACAACAGGTGACGCCAGACATTCTGGACTACATACTGAATCTGCTCGTCATCCGCGAAACCAACCAGAGCACCGAAAACCTGGCCGAACTGCGTAAGCAGATTGACGAGTGCGACGACAACCTGATTCAGGAACTGGCCAAACGTATGCGAGTGGCTCGCGAAATAGGTACTTACAAGAAGGAGCACGGCATGACCATCCTTCAGACCGGCCGCTACAATGAAATCCTCGAAAAGCGCGGCTCGCAAGGTGCCCTCTGTGGTATGGATTCGGAATTCATCAAGAAAGTATTCGAAGCTATCCACGAGGAGAGTGTAAGGCAGCAGATGGAAATCATTAATAAATAAGGAGCCTCACCCCGACCCTCTCCCAAGGAGAGGGAGAAGGAAGAAGAATGCTCCGGCTGATAATACAACTGTACAACCATAAAATTATGTATAATGTCCGCCTCACTCTCCCCTCTCTTTGGGAGCAAGACGAAAGAGTGAGGCCTTAAAACATCCCACTCCCCCCTCTCCTTGGGAGAGGGGACGAGGGTGAGGCTTATATTATGAGAATATTAATCCTCGGAGCCGGCAAGATGGGCTCCTTCTTCAACGACGTACTGAGTTTCCAGCACGAGACGGCCGTGTTCGACGTCAACCCGCACCAGTTGCGCTTTGTCTACAACACCTACCGCTTTACCACGCTGGACGAGATAAAAGAGTTTGAACCCGAGCTGGTGATCAACGCCGCCACGGTGAAATACACCCTCGACGCCTTCCGCCAGGTATTGCCCGTACTGCCCAAGGACTGCATCCTGAGCGACATCGCTTCGGTGAAAACCGGGTTGAAAAAGTTCTATCAGGAAAGCGGCTTCCGCTACGTGTCCACCCACCCCATGTTCGGACCCACGTTCGCCAGCCTCAACCACCTGAATACGGAGAACGCCATTATCATCACCGAAGGCGATCACCTGGGACGCATCTTCTTCAAGGACCTGTATCAGACGCTGAAGCTGAACATCTTCGAATACACCTTCGACGAGCACGACGAGACGGTGGCTTACTCGCTGTCCATCCCCTTCGTTTCGACTTTCGTCTTTGCAGCCGTGATGAAGCATCAGGAAGCACCGGGCACCACCTTCAAGAAGCACATGGCCATTGCTCAGGGGCTGCTGAACGAAGACGACTACCTGCTGCAGGAAATCCTCTTCAACCCGCGCACGCCGGCACAAGTCGAGAATATCCGCGTCGAGCTGAAGCAGCTGTTGGAAATCATCACCAACAAGGATGCTGAAGGCATGAAGAAATACCTGACGAAGATCCGCGAAAACATCAAGTAAAGCGGCTCCGGCAGACCGTTTGTGGGACACTTGTGTCGCTCGTCTGTATCACTTGCACGGCTCGCGAGCCGTACAAGTGTTGCTCGCGAGCCGTGCAAGTGTCCCACAACTGCCTTATAGACAGCATTCTCCGAGGGGGCAAAAAAGAGGGAGAGCGCAACGAAACCAAGTGGTATCATCAGACTCCCCTCCTTCGGGAAGGAGGGGTGCCCAACGGGCGGGGTGGTAGGTTATCACAAAACATCGTATATCCATACTTTATGTTTTCACCTACCACCTCCCCCTATCGGGGACTCCTCCTTCCCGAAGGAGGAGAACTTAAGATACTTTTGTTTCGGTACGCCCTCCCTCAGCATTTCTTCATCGCCGTTTCCGGCTTGCGGAAGCGGGATCAGTCTTCATCTTCCAGCGATTCGGTATACTCCAGCTCGCCCTGGACGATGAAGAGAATCTCTTCGGGATCGTATTCACCCATTTCATCCTTACGGGCCTCCTTGATGATGTAGTCCACAACCTTCTCCAGGTCGATGTCGATGTATCCCTCGTCGTCGGGAGTCGCATCCAGAATGCCGCTCTCCGAATAATACTCGTCAATCAAGTCGAGGAAATAATAGAACTCATCGTCGGAGAACTTCTCCTTCAGCTCTTGCGGCAGATAGTTTTTGATGTACTCGATGGTCTTCTCATCGTCTGCATCCTGTTTCAAGAAATCGTCTTCCAGTCCCATAATGTATGAATTTAGAGGTTTAACGTCAGTTGTCTGATACGGATGTTACAGCAGTGCTTCGATTTTCGACACATAAGTTGGTTTCGGAGCCGAACCTACCTGCTTGTCCACCAGCTTGCCTTCCTTGAAGAAAAGTACGGTGGGGATGTTGCGTATGCCAAATTCGGCGGGCATGTCTGAGTTCTCGTCCACGTCGCACTTGCCGATGATTACCTTGCCTTCGTATTCGGTAGCCAGTTCCTCGATGATGGGAGCTACCATCTTGCAGGGTCCGCACCACGGAGCCCAGAAGTCTATCACAACCGGTTTGCCTTCGGCCAACAGTTCCTTGTAATTGTTGTCTGTAATTTCTAAAGCCATAGTTACAAATAATTTAATTGTATGAAATTGATATTAGTGGTGGCAAAGATAAGGAAAGGTGAGCGTAATATCAAGCCCAAGGTTTACTTTTGGGCTTGACATTACCGAACCGCATCCTATCTTCGTGAAACAAAGATAGCTAATTTATCCGGAAGTCAAGCTCCGGACGTTCTTTTAAATAAGAAATTAACTCACGCCCTACCGACAACCTGACAGGCCTCGAAACGAGGTCGAGTGTCTGCTTCGTATCCGTGTCGCGCACCCTGAAGTACAGCTCCGTATTGCCCGGATGCTCCTTGGTCAGCTCGGCCAGTTCGGTGATGAGGGCCGTGTTGAGGGCATCCAGCGGGATGACGATGGTTATCTTGTTAATCAGCTTCTCCTTCACGTCGGGCAGCAGTTCCATCGAAGTGATTTTCAGCTCCAGTTCGTCCTGCCTCCATTGCTTGGGCTGGCAGCGCGCCCTGATGAAGAGGAAGGTACGCTCGCCCAGATACCCCTGATAGGTCACCCAGTCGTTGCCAAAGAAAGGCAGTTCGGCCGAACCCGAGTAGTCTTCAATCTTGGCGATGCCGTAAGGATTTCCGTTCTTGCTGATGCCACGGCGTACGGAAGTGACAATGCCGCCCATGGTGATTTCGCGCCCTACGAGCGAGGCTTTGTCGTCCAGTTCAGCCATGTGCGTGTTGCACACATGTTCCAGCACTACTGCATATTCGTCCAGCGGATGAGCCGACAGATAGATGCCCACCAGTTCGCGCTCGCGGTTCAGGCGGTCCAAGTCGCTCCACCGTTCGGCCGGCAGAATCTCGGGAGTGGCAATCTCCACCACATTCTCACCACCAAACAGCGAATTGGCGGCTGCCGCCTTGTCCAGCTGATAGCGGTTGCCGTAGCGTACCAATGTGTCGATGAAGACTTCGTTCTTCGAGTTGACGGCAAAGTATTGTTCACGCTTCAGTTCGGGGAAGTTGTCGAAACCGCCCGCCAGTGCCAGACATTCGATGTTTTTCTTGTTGCAGGCATTCAGGTTGACGCGCTGCACAAAGTCGAAGATACCTTTGAAAGGCCCGCCTTTGGCACGTTCGTCCATGATGCTCTGCACAGCGCCTTCGCCCACACCCTTCACGGCACCCAGTCCGAAGCGGATGTTGCCTTCGGGGTTGACGGTGAACTTCAGGTTACTTTCGTTTACATCCGGACCCAGCACCTGTATGCCCATTGCCTTGCATTCGTCCATCAGCTTGGTGATGGTGGTGATGTCCGACAAGCTTCGGCTCATCACAGCCGCCATGTATTCAGCAGGATAGTTGGCCTTCAGGTAGGCAGTCTGGTAAGCCACCCACGAGTAGCACGTGGCATGCGACTTGTTGAACGCATACGAAGCAAACTTCTCCCAGTCGGCCCATATCTTTTCGAGCACTTTCGGGTCGTGACCGTTTTTCTGTCCGCCGGAGATGAACTTCGGCTTCATGTGGTCCAGCTTGTCGCGCAGTTTCTTACCCATCGCCTTACGGAGTGCATCGGACTCACCACGGGTGAAGTCGGCCAGCAGACGCGACAACAACATCACCTGCTCCTGGTAGACGGTGATGCCGTACGTGTCCTTCAGATATTTCTCCATGATGGGAATATCGTATTCGATAGGCTTACGGCCCCACTTACGGTCGATGAAGTCGGGAATGTAGTCCATAGGTCCCGGACGATACAGGGCATTCATGGCGATGAGGTCCTCGAACGTACTGGGCTGCAACTCGCGCAGGTACTTCTGCATACCCGCCGACTCGAACTGGAAGGTTCCGATGGTACGACCGTCGCAATACAGCTGATAAGTGGCAGGGTCGGTAATCGAAATCTTGTCTATATCCAGCTTCAGTCCGCGGTGCAGGCGGATGTTCTCTACCGCCTCCTTGATGATGGACAGCGTCTTCAGACCGAGGAAGTCCATCTTGATAAGTCCCGTATCCTCGATGACGGAGCCTTCGTACTGGGTGACGAGCATCTTCTCGCCCGTTTCTTTGTCGTCGGCCGTGCTGACAGGCACCCAGTCGGTAATGTCGTCACGGCAGATGATGGTTCCGCACGCATGTACACCGGTTCCGCGCACATTGCCTTCGAGCATCTTGGCATATTTGATGGTTTCGCGCACCAGCGGGTCGGGCGATGCTTCGGCTGCCTGCAACTCGGGCACGTAGGCGATGGCATTGGGCAGGTTCAGTTTCTTGTCGGGAATCTTGTCGGGCACCAGCTTACACAGGCGGTCCGACTCGGACAGCGGCAGCTTCTCCACACGCGCCACGTCCTTGATGGCCATCTTCGTAGCCATCGTACCGTAGGTGATGATGTGAGCCACTTTTTCCTGTCCGTACTTCTCGGTCACCCAGCGCAGCACTTCGCCACGTCCGTCATCATCGAAGTCCACATCGATATCGGGCAAGGAGATACGGTCGGGATTGAGGAAACGCTCGAACAGCAGGTCATACTGGATAGGGTCGATTTTTGTGATACCCAGACAGTAGGCCACAGCCGAACCAGCCGCCGAACCACGTCCCGGACCAACGGAAACGCCCAGTTGGGTACGGGCAGCGTTGATAAAGTCCTGCACGATGAGGAAGTAGCCGGGGAAACCCATCGTCTTCATGATGTACAGCTCGAATACAAGCCGTTCCCTCACCTCCTCGCTCAACGGGTCGCCATACAGGCGTTTGGCACCGTCGAAGGCCAGCTTGGCCAGATAGTCGGCTTCCAGCTTGATACGGTACAGTTTCTCGTAGCCGCCCAAACGCTTGATTTTGGCTTTGGCAGCTTCTTCGTCGAGCACCACTTCACCGTTCTCGTTGCGGGTGAACTCGTTGAACAGGTCCTGTTCGGTATATTTCTTGCGATATTCTTCTTCTGTGCCGAAGTCCTCGGGAATGGCAAAGGTCGGCATGATGGGGGGATGGTCGATAGAGTAGAATTCCACTTTATCGAGAATCTCCAACGTATTCGACAAGGCTTCGGGCACGTCCTCGAACAGGGCGTTCATTTCGGCCTTAGTCTTCATCCACTCCTGTTTGGTGTAGAGCATGCGGGTGGGGTCGTCCAAATCTTTGCCCGTACTAAGGCAGATCAGACGGTCGTGCGCCTCGGCGTTCTCTTCGTCCACAAAGTGAACATCGTTGGTACAGATCACTTTGATGTCGTACTTTTTGGCGAACTCCAGCAGTTTGGCATTCACTTTCTGTTGCAACGGATAGGCTTCGTGATTGGCACGGGGCACCGTCGCCTTGTGCCGCTGAAGTTCCAGGTAGTAATCGTCGCCAAACAGATTCTTATACCAGCGGATGGCTTCCTCGGCCTCTTCCAGCCGGTCGTTGGTGATCTTCTTGGGCACCTCGCCTCCCAGGCAGGCCGAACAGACAATCAGTCCTTCGTGATACTTCTCCAGCTCGCTACGGTCGGTACGCGGACGCATGTAGTATCCTTTTGTCCAGGCACGCGACACCAGTTTGATCAGGTTGTGATATCCCTTCTCGTTCTTGGCCAGTACAATCAGGTGATAACCGCTCTGGTCCTGCTTACCTTCCTTCAGATCCATCGTACGGCGCGCCACGTACATCTCGCAGCCGATGATGGGTTTGAAGATGCGGCCTTCAGCCTCGGCTATCTTGGAACGGCAATCAGCCAGCGCTGCTTCTTTGTCCTCGCATTCCTCCTTGCCGCTCTCAATATCGGCCATTTTCTTCTTCAGGTCCTTGATTTCTCCTTTCGGCCCGCCATTCTTCTTGTTGACATAGTTGGTGAACTCCTTGATGCCGAACATATTTCCGTGGTCGGTCACGGCAATTCCCTTCATGCCATCCTTCATGGCCTTGTCTACCAGACGGCTGACACTGGCTTGTCCGTCAAGAAGCGAATACTGGGTATGAACGTGTAGATGAACAAAATCCTGCATACAAACATTCTTTTATATTGAACGCATAAAAGTACAATCAATGAAACATCTAACAAAAATATTCCCCTAAAAGTTATCAACACTTGCATTTCTGCTTGTTTTTTCTTGTTAGATTTTCAAAATAAGCCTATTTTTGCAGATAATTTTAGTATAAAATATAAACGAAGGTAAATGGTCCGACTAAAAAAACTTAAAAAGATACGTATTCACCGTGAAGGAACACACACATTGGTAGGCAGTTTTCTGTTGCTGCTCGTACTCAATGCCGGCTTGTATTTCGGACTGGAATGCAAAATTCCCTTCTACATCGTTGCAACTATCAGCCTTGTGGTATATGGTATTATGGTGAACTTCTTCCGCTGCCCGATCCGTCTGTTTGGCGGCGACACCGAAAAGGTAGTCGTAGCCCCGGCCGACGGCAAAGTAGTAGTGATTGAAGAAGTGGAAGAAACGGAATACTTCCACGACCGCCGTATCATGGTCTCTATTTTTATGAGCCTCGTCAACGTACATGCCAACTGGTACCCTGTAGACGGTACTATCAAAAAGGTAGGCCACCAGAACGGCAAGTTCATGAAAGCCTGGCTGCCCAAGGCCAGCACCGACAACGAACGTTCGATGGTAGTGATTGAAACCCCCGAAGGCGTAGAAGTAATGGCACGCCAGATAGCCGGTGCCATGGCCCGACGCATTGTGACCTATGCCGAACCGGGCGAAGAATGCTACATCGACGAACACATGGGCTTCATCAAATTCGGCTCGCGCGTGGACGTATATCTCCCGCTGGGCACCGAAATCCTCGTCAAATTAGGACAACTGACTACCGGTAACCAAACCGTGATAGCCAAACTTAAATAAAACCAGTAACATCATGGCAAACCGCATTACCCGCCATATCCCCAACACGCTGACCTGCATGAACCTGTTCTCGGGCTGCATAGCCGGTGTGATGGCTTTCGAAGCACAGTACGGAATGGCACTTCTCTTCATCATCATCAGTGCCGTGTTCGACTTCTTCGACGGTATGGCCGCACGTGCGCTCAATGCTCACTCCGTCATCGGGAAAGACCTGGATTCGCTGGCCGACGATGTCAGCTTCGGACTGGTTCCTTCGCTCATCGTCTTCTCGTTGTTCAAGGAAATGCACTATCCGGCTTATATGGAAGGAGTTGCAGCGTGGTTGCCGTATGCCGCTTTTCTGATAGCAGTGTTTTCGGCCCTGCGACTGGCAAAGTTCAACAACGACACACGCCAGACCACTTCCTTTATCGGCCTGCCCGTTCCTGCCAATGCCCTGTTTTGGGCCTCGCTGGTAGCCGGCTACCATCCGCTGCTCGTCAGCGAAAGTTTCCACCCGCTCTACCTGCTGGTACTGGTGTGCCTGTTCTCGTGGCTGCTGGTTTCGGAAATTCCCATGTTCTCGCTCAAGTTCAAGAATCTGTCATGGAAAGACAATAAAGTAAGTTTCAGCTTCCTGATACTTTGCGTTGTTTTCCTTGCCACGCTGCAAGTGAAAGGATTTGCCACCTGCATCGTGTGGTACATCTTCGTTTCGCTGCTGACAGGACGGAAAAAAGCGTGAACTTTAGTCTGGCACGGTTGTTGTAGTAGCAGTTGTATAAAGAAACAACTTAAATACTTCGATACACATGTTACATTTCATAGGATTCCTGTTCATACTCATCATAGCGATACTGCTCATCGGCCTCAGTATCATTGGCGGACTGGTGCGCAGCCTGTTCGGCTTCGGACGCAAGAAGACAGCTGGCCAGAACTACCACCGCGGTGGCTATTCGTTTGGCGGGAACAACCAACAGACTTCTTCGCGCACCAACAACGACGAAGGAATCAGCCCCGAAGAAGGGGAAATACACTTCAAACGCAAAAAGATTTTCACGAAAGACGACGGCGAATACGTCGACTTCGAGGAAGTAAAAGAATAATCCGGCACGCCTGTCAGCGCCGTTTGTTCAAGAAGAATTCTTTCATCAGCCGGGCACACTCGTCGGCCAGTACGCCTTGCGACACCTGCGTCTTGGGATGCAATGCCTGAGGCGCATAGCGCTGATATCCTCTCTTTTCGTCCGCTGCTCCAAAGACCAGACGCCCAGTCTGTGCCCATCCGATAGCCCCTGCACACATCACGCACGGTTCTACCGTGACATACAGCGTACATTCGTTCAGGTACTTTCCGCCCAGCGAGGAGGCAGCTGCTGTAATGGCTTGCATCTCGGCATGCGCGGTGACGTCGGTCAAGGTTTCTGTCAGGTTATAAGCACGTGCGATGATGCGGTCTTTACACACCACTACTGCACCAACCGGCACTTCTCCCCGCTCGGCAGCTTTCTGCGCTTCGGCCAGGGCCTGCTTCATGTAGTAAGTATCGTCCATAAGGAAATGAAGAATGAGAAATGAGGAACAAGAGGGAAATACTATCCGCTACCGCCGCATGTCATGTTCGCCAAACAGCGTGGGATAATCCTCGTCCATGTTTTTATGGATAAAAGCGAGCACAGTCTCTCGCAGCCAACGTGATTTGTTCGTTATCTTGTACTTACGCAGATAACTATCCACAATCCGCAGCTCTTCCTCGCTCATCAGGCACACCATGCGTTGCATGCGTTTCGGTTCCTGAGGCGTGGACTTGGCACAGGTTCTATCTCGCTTTCTCATATTTCTCCTGCAAAATTAGCTTTACTTCTGTAAATACAAAGCAGAAAAAAGATTAATTTTGTAGGGGAAGAACCAAAAACTGAAAAAATGGCAGTGCACAATACCTTAGGCAAAGCCGGAGAAGACGCAGCCGTGAGCTACCTCGAAAAAAACGGCTACGAGATACTCCACCGCAACTGGCGCAAGAACCACCTGGAACTGGACATCGTGGCAACCAAGGACGGCGAGCTGGTGGTAATAGAAGTAAAGACCCGCCGGAACACCGACTACAAGGAGCCGCACGAAGCTGTGGACTGGCAGAAGATACGCCACATCGTGGTAGCAGCCGACGCCTACATCAAGCACTTCGGCATCGATGCTCCTGTGCGATTCGACATCATCACTGCCGTAGGCGAAAAAGAGAACTTCCGCATCGAACACATCAAAGAAGCTTTTTACCCGCCCCTGTTCTGAAACGCAAGGGAATAACCATATTAATCATGGACATAGAAAACAGCTATTTTCTCTTACGAAGAAGTAATCAAGAAATTCAACCGTAAAACGCGTAACGAATATGAAAACATTGCCTGAGAACTTTACGTTTCCGATGATTGACGTCGACGAGACCGTATCGACCAATCAGTACCTGAGCCAATTGTGCAACGAACAGCCCGAGTCCGTTGCCGAGTACACAACCGTAACCGCCCAGTTCCAGTCGGCCGGCAAAGGGCAACGCGGCAACAGCTGGGAGTCGGAGAAAGGCAAGAACCTGCTGTTCAGCGTCGTCCTCTACCCCACCTTTCTGGAGCCGCGCCGACAGTTCATCCTGTCGCAGATAGCCTCGCTGGCCATCAAGGAAGAGCTAAACCGGTGGTCGAACGACTTCTTTATCAAATGGCCCAACGACATCTACTACCGCGAACAGAAGATTTGCGGCATGCTGATAGAGAACGAACTGACGGGACGCAGCATCAGCCGCTGTATCTGTGGCATCGGGCTGAACGTGAATCAGGAGATTTTCCGCAGCGATGCTCCCAACCCTGTCTCGCTGAAGCAGATCACCGGCAAGGAACAGAACCGTGAGGAGATACTGACGCACATATTGAAACGGATGAAAATCTACTACGAAGGACTGCGCATGGAAGATCCCCAAACCTACGCCGACGAAGTAAATGCCCGTTACGCCCGTTCGCTGTTCCGCCGCCGCGGCTACCACATGTACGAGGATGCCGACGGTCGCTTTCAGGCCCGCCTGCTGCGCGTCGAAGCGGACGGTCGCTTTGTGCTGGAAGACGAGAACGGGAAGGAACGCAGCTACCTGTTCAAGGAAGTACAATACGTGCTGTAGGCACGAAGCCTGCAGCGGGAAAAGGGGGAAACCGCCCGGCTCAGTCCTCAGTGGTGACCCCTACATACTGCTCTACCGCTACTTGCAGGTAGCAGGCGTGCTCCAGAACCGGATAGCGGTCCTTGTACTGCGCGGTACGGTCGAAGACGAAGCAACGGAAATAGGGTGTCTGGTCGAGGTCACGGGTAGCGGGCGCAACTCCGGCATTGCGTTCGCTCAGAAACAGTTCGTCGGAGACACTGCCGTTTTCCGACGAGAAACGTACGGGCGTAAAACTTTCGAAGAAGAAGCTGCGGGCAAAACCGTCGTCGGTACGTACATCGACCTGCAACGGCTCTTCGGGTACAACGACCTGTGCCGAAGCATCGAAGCTGTAATGTGAAGAACCGAGCACCAGCGTACCTTCGCTTTTGGCTTCATTCTTATAGACAAAGGCGTAACTTTCCAAAACGGCAGGTCCGGTCTGTGCCTCCAGCATTTCCTTTTCCAACGCCTTTTTTTCGTCATCGGTCAGGCCTTCGCCCTGCAACGACACGCGGTTGTCTATCACGGCATACTTATAGAACGGATAGCCTACCGACACAGACAAACAATAGTCACAGCCGCTTTCGTCGCGGATGATGACGTTCGTCTTCCCTGCTCCTATGGGACGGACCAACAGCCGATTGCCCTCGCAACGAGCCTCTGCTACTGCATTATTGGAACTCTCCACACGGTATTCGCCTTGCCCGCCACGAATAAGCAGCACGCGTTCGGACGTTTCGTAGCCCATCATCGTCATACGGGGGTTCTCATTGTCGAACACGACGTCCGGGCTTTCATAAGTCAGTTCGATAGGCAGAACGCTGTCTTCGCTTTCGGAGCACGACGACAAACTGACGCTGAGCAGCGACAGAGAAAATAGGAGAATTTTAGCGAGATTTTTCATGCTGAACATTTTTTACACACCTAATACAGTTTCTATCTTCGTTATTACAGTTACAGTTCTATAGCTCTTCAATTCGAGTCATTCTACTGTACGATAAGACAAAGGTAACAAACTGATTTCATTTTCAAAAGAACGCGGATGCCAGTTTTGCAAGTTTTTTTTCCCAGTTAGGAAAAAATTATTTCCCAGTTAGAAAAAAAATTTTTCCTAACTAGGGAAAAAACAGGCCGTTTCTACAGCCGTGATGAGCGCAAGAGCCTATCGGGTGAAGTTTCACCGCAAGCAACTGAATATAAATGAATTGGTGAAGGATGGATACGCGGACTACACAGACGAGGCGGATGAACGCGGATTTAATTATTAATTTTTCATTTTCTCCTTTTTATCCGTGCTTATCCGTGTTCGTCCGTCCCTCTCCGCATCGTCCGCGTATCCATCCTTCACCCGTTTTTCATTTTTCATTATTCACTTTTCATTCGTAACTACCTACTTTAGCAGTGTAACATCAATAGTAATTCAACGTAACAAGCAATGTTCACGAATAATACAAGTACGGCTCGCGAGCCGTGCAAGTGTTGCTCGCGAGCCATGCAAGTGTTGTTCGCAGTCGAAGCCTATTCCGCCCGAAGCAGGACTTCGGCTCCCTGAAGCAAAGGCGAAGTGAAACGGATGCGCACGTCGCCCTTCTGCCCCGTAGTCTGCACGTAAGCCAGCAGACGGCCTTGGAATACGCGGCGATGGCGGGCGGTGTAGTCGCTCATGTCGCTGTTGTTCGAGTTTTCAAGTCCCAGGAGACGTGCCGGACCCTCGATGGTGTAACGAATATCGTTGTCGGCCAGCTTCACCACGATGCCTTGTTCGTCGACCACTTCTACCGTCAGATGGGCCGTAGCACGGTCGGCCGACAGCGACGTGCGGTCGGCACTGACACGGATGGCATACGGACGGCCCGACGAACGGATGCTATAGGACGACAGCACCTGGCCCGCCTCGTCGCAGCCTTCGGCACGCAGTTCGCCTGCCTGATAGGGAATGTCCCAATGGATGATGCCGCTTTGCGGGTCGTAAGGTTTCAGCACCCCCACTTCCTTGCCGTCGAGCAACAGGCGTGCCTGCGGAGCATTGGTATAACACACCACGCGCACCATCTGCCCCGGTTCGTAGTTCCAGATGTCCCAAGCATCGGGCGACAGATAGTCGGCCTTGGGATAGGTGCCGATGTAGGTCACCGGATGTTCGCACCACAGCGAAGCACGATGATGTCCGCGAGGCTTCGGAAGACTGGAAAAATCAAGCAATCCGGTTCCCAATCCACGGGAAGGCCATGCACCGGCCTCACCCAGATAGTCGGTACCGGTCCAGATGAACTGACCGAATATGAAGTCTTTATTCTTCACAGCATACCAAGCATCAATGCCCGAACCCGTCTCGCTGCCGTAGATGACACGGTCGGGGTATGTGGCGTGGTCTTCATCATAACGGTTTTCGGTGTAGTTGTAGCCCACCACGTCGACAGCTTCGGGATAAGCCGTCTGGTTGGACATCACCACACCAGCCAAAGCACCTGTCACCGGACGGCTTGTGTCCACCGCCCTCACACAAGCAGCCAGCCGCTGCGCAATGACGCCGATACGCATGGCATCGGGGGCATCCGGCTTGTAACCACCAAACATGGGCTGATTAATGGTACTTCCATCCAATATCGGATGTGAATAAGGATCGTTCGGATAGTCCACCTCATTACCTATGCTCCACAGGAAAACGGAAGGATGATTGCGGTCACGCCGTACCATGTCCGTCACATCGCGCTCAATCCATTCTTCGAAGAAGTCGAACGAACCTTGGAAAACCGGTTCTCCCTTATTCCAACCTTTTACCCATTTCCGCTTGGGAAACTCCCACTCGTCCGAAGCCTCATCCATTACAAGCAGGCCAAGACGGTCGCACAAATCGTACACAACAGGAGCCTGCGGGTTATGGCTCAGGCGGATAGCATTAGCACCTAAATATTGCTTAATATTGAGCAGACGACGTTCCCACACTTCGGGCGGTACTACGGCACCCAGCACACCGGCATCGTGGTGCAGGCAGACGCCTTTCACCTTCATCCAGCGGCCATTCAGCGCAAATCCTTTGTCAGGGTCGAACTCCAGCGTACGCAGTCCGACTTTCGTTTCGCTGCCGTCCAGACGTTTGCCGTCAGACAGCAATTCCGTTTTCAACGTATATAAATAAGGTGTATCAAGGTTCCACCGATTAGGACGGTTCACCCGTAAGGTTAACGTCTGTTTGGAAAGCCCAATCTTACCGTCAGTTACACGTCCGGAAGTCTGAGCCACACAACGGCCTTCGGCATCAAACAAAGCCGTCCGCACTTCCATCCGTCCTGTGGCCTCCACATGCTTTTCCACCTCCACGTCAACGGCAATCACCGCCCTGCGATCGGTCAGCGAAACGGCATGCCAGCCAATGCCCCATTGTGCAAAATGAACCTCTGGAGCCGACACCATCCACACGTCGCGATAGATGCCCGAACCCGTGTACCAGCGCGAATCGGCCGACCGGCTGTGGTCCACGCGTACCGCCAGCACGTTGTCGCCTTCCTTCAGATAAGGAGTCAGGTCGTACATGAAGGAAATGTAACCGTTCGGACGCTTGCCCAGCAGATGCCCGTTCAGATAGACTTCGCTGCGGTTGTATACACCCTCGAAGTAGATGTAATGACGTGCCGCATCGTCGTCGATACGGAAATGCTTGCGATACCAGCCCACGCCGCCGGGCAGATAGCCGGTACAGCTGGCCAGCGAAGGTGACAAATGATGTTCAACCGACCAGTCGTGAGGCAAATCGAGCCTGCGCCAGCGGGCGTCATCGTAGTCGGTAGAGGACATCAACGAATCGTCGGAGAGCGTGAACAGCCATCCGTCGTTAAACTTACCGGCTTTGCCAAAGGATACCTGGGCAGCGGCCGGAATCACTGGAGCCCAAACAAAGAACAGCCCCAGCAGCAAAGTAATCAGCCTGTTTTTCATGATAAAGAAAAATCGTTTAATCGTATTCTATAATGCAAAGATATAAAAACTTCCATCGGCAAAATAAAAGAGGGTGAGTCAAAACAAAAGTATCTGAAACTCTCCTCCTTCCAGAAGGAGGGGAGTTTAAATAATACTTCTTAATTTTGACTCGCCCTCTGCTGTATACTCAGAGCCTTCCGGCAGAACGTCTGCCTTTAGAATCCGTAAGCGTAGATTTCGCTGAGCGAAGCATTGTTGCCACGGTAGCTGGCTTCGATTACGACCTTAAAGTAGCGTCCTTCGGTCGGAATCACACCAAACGTCTGGGCAGTCATTACCTGCTGCATGGAGAAGCTGCCTACTTCGGTCCACTCTTCCTTATCGGAGCTGACGTAGAACTTACCGTAAGCGGTATCCATATAGCTGTCGTGCTGGCGCTGAACCAAAGCAAACTGCGAGAAAGTATGCTCGGACTTCGTGTCAACAATGATTTCGTAAGGCATACCCGGATTGACTCCACTATTCCACATAGAATGCCAGTAAGTGCCTAAATCACCATCGAGAGCACAATCAGCTTTACCGCTTGGAAGCTCACCTACAAGCTCTTCCGTATTGGCTTCGGCAGTCCAGCCGGTACGATCCAGTTCGGGAGCCATGATGCGGATAGCCAGCGGATAAACGGCATTGCTAGACGAAATAGAGAACTGCGAAACGCTTTCGATGCGGATAGGCAACATGTAGTCGCCCGGTTCCAATGCACTGGCGCTCACGGCAACCGAGATGCTCGAATTGGTGATACCTGCAGCCAGCGTTACCGACTCGGGAACGGTATAGGTTCCTTCGGGCAGCATCTGATAAACGGTACCGTTTTCTTCGTTGTACTCAGCTATGTAGGCTTCGTCTACCACCAACTGGCCTGTAATGTCCCACTTGTTGTCGGTATCGAGTCCGATACCAATGTTCTTGTTAAGATCCGGTGCCGAACCGTAATTGTATTGGTCGACAGTTACTGATGTACTGGTAAAGCCCAGTGCCGGCATAATAACATCCATAATCTGCAAGAACAGTTCATCCTTATTGGCATTGATAGAGTCGCTCTCGCTGGTCACATGCAGAGGCAACACCCATACCGACTCGGGATCGGTCGCCATCAACGCTTTCACCTGTTGTGGCTTCAGCGCGATGTCTACCAGTTTGTAACGGTCGTCAACCGAGAAATCCAGATGAGTAGTACCAAGCGAGTAGCAGTCGGTACTCAGCACTTTGTAGCTGACACCTTCCAACTGACTGTATTCGTTGTCCACTTCTTCCTGCGACAGGACATTGACATCGACCGAAGCCGTCTGATAAGGGTCACTGCCCGCCTTGAACACCGAGAAGGAGTACGTATTATCTTCCTCCGTATCGAACAGGGTAAGTTCCTGCTTACCACTGTTGTTCACGTAAAGAATCTTATGATATTCCGCCGGAACCAGATTCTCCAGATCGTATTCCGACTCGTTACAGGCTGCCAACAGAAGCAATCCGCCTGCCAACCATATATTTTTAATTTTCATAGAATGTGTTGTTTATAGTAAGACGATTAATATCCCGGAGCCTGTACCATCTGCGGGTTGCTGTAAAGTTCATCATAATCACTTCTCGACCATACAGGAAGCAGATATTGCTTGGTATCCCATTTGAAAGGCTGGTCAATAAGTATTGGCGTATTAAATTCCTCGAAAGTCGGATTCAAGGTCAAACCGGTCAGTCCAAAACGTGTTCCGGCTTTCAGCATGTCGGGAGCGATCACCCAACGACGCAGGTCGTAGTAACGGTGTCCTTCTTCAAACAGTTCCACGAAACGTTCGTTGCGAACCCAGTCCATCAGGCTCATTTCCGACAGATCGGCCGACGTCAGGTCTCTGATACCGGCACGTTTGCGGATAATGTTCAGATTGTTCAAAGCCTCACCTTCCTGATTCAGAGCAGCGTAGCATTCGGCCAGGTTCAAGTACAACTCAGCCATACGGATGTACGGACGACGGGCAGCAGCATGATTGGTCGAACCGCTCGTTGTGTAGTTGATAGCCGGATCGATGAACTTCTTCGAAAGGTAACCGGTTCCTGAGATATTACGCGAATCGGAAGCACGCCAACCATTGGTGTTCGTGTTCTTAAAGTTCAACCACAGCGGGTTTCCGTTGTTAATCTTCTTGGCATATTCGCATCCGTCGTAGGCAATCCAGGCATAGAAACGGGCTTCGCGCTTGGCATTCAACTTGATAATATCGTTCTTGACATCTTCACCATCCAAATCGGTTGTAAGCGACGGGCTGGAAGCTCCTTCATAGAAACGCGTATACCACTCGCTCTGCGGGAAGAAGTCAGGATCGTCCTCGGGCAATTCACCATTCTCGGTATAGAAATGCTGTACAGTGTACAAAGTCGGTGCAAATCCAGACCAACCACCGTTCCAGCTTCCGTTACTTTTCTTCACTACACGGTTCGGCAGACGGGCTGTGGTAGCTTCACCACTGTTGGTTCCGTCAGAGTCGATACGTTGGCCCCAAATCAGTTCCTTGTTATTGTCGCCCTCGGTAGCAGTTACCAGATACTGGAACATACGGACACGCTGTTTGAACAGGATGTTCTCTTCCGTATCTTCTTCACGTCCCGGAATGAACGGCAAGTCGATGCCGTCACGTTCTGCCTTCTCATTGGCTGTTTCAATATCAAAAAGTTGGTAACCGGCAGCCTGAGCAGCACTCAAAGCTTCCTGACAGGCAGTCAGCGCACGCGTCCACTTCGTTTCATCATAAGAAGAGCTGACCAGTTCGTAACCGTAGCCCGGAGTCTCGTAATTGGTATTCTTCCAACTCGGTGTAGGGAATGAACCGTTCCATAACGGAGAAGCTGCATACAACAGTACACGGGCTTTCAGACACTTGGCGATGGTAGAAGTTGCACGTCCCAAGTCAGCCGTTTCGCGAACAGCAGGAAGTACGGCAGCTGCATCGTCCAGCTTCTGAACAATCCAGTTCACACAATAATCGAAGTGAGAACGTCCCGGAATCTCTTCGTTCGTAATGTTCGGATCTACTTTTTCAGGAATAATCGGACACGGACCAAAAGCCTGTAAGACACGGAAATGGTAGTAAGCCTCCAGGAAGTAACACTCAGCCTTGTACTGGGCCTTATCCTCCTCGGTCACACCCGTCGGTTGCAGCTCGTCAATCAGACTGAGGAAATGATGAACATAACCAATCCAGTTGTAGCTGGGAGTCCAAATGTTGAAATCGTCCGAAGTCTGACTGCCGCTCCACACTTTATAATAAGAAGGCGATATTGTTCCCCAAGCCATTTGCTGACCGTACATGTCCCAATCCTTCGGGAAGATTACTTCATCGGCCGACAATTCGTAAGCCTTGAAGTCGTAAACCTGACAACGGGGTACATAACCGTAACAAGTGTACAGGAAGCTTAAGGTAGCAGCCTCATCTTTCATCGTATCGTCGAAGTCGGCCTGTGCAGGCGGAATGACATCCAGATAGTTGCACGAAGTGAGCAGGCAGCACGGTATCAGTAAAGCCTGCGTTATATGGGTTATTTTCTTTAGAAGTTTCATATCTTTATATACAATGTAAGTTAAACCAACTTTTTTAGAATGTAAACTGAACACCTAAGTTAAATGTACGTTGCAACGGATAGGAGTTCCAGTCAAGTTCAGGATCCCACAACTTAAAGGGACTGAATACAGCCAGATTATCACCGCTGAAGTAAACACGACACATCGGGAACCGGTAACCGATTTCGAGTGTCTTAAAGCGCAGGAAGTTACCATTGCGCAACCAGTAAGAGCTAGGCTGAATGTTGTTGTTGATGTCGGCACTTGTGATACCCAGACGCGGATAAGCGGCATTCGGGTTGGGGTTGTCTACCGACCAATGATCATCAGCAATCCACTGCATCAGGTTTCGTTCCAGACTTTCTACGTTCGATCCGTCACCACCACCCGACAAGAAGGGAGCATAACCACTGTTGATCATAATCTTACGTTTAGCCGATCCGTTAAAGAATACGCCGAAATCGAACTTCTTATACGAAACGTTCAATCCGAAACCGTACTGTATGCGGGGGATTTCATCGTAAGGCGACAACATAACCTGGTCTTCGGTCGTAATCTGTCCGTCGCCGTTCACGTCACGATACTTGATATCACCCGGCATGATGTTGGCACCCAGCTGTGACTGGTCGGCCCAGTTGTCTATTTCCTCCTGACTTGAGAACAAGCCTTCGGCAATGTAACCTGTCTGTACGTTCAGCGGTTTCCCAGTCTTAGTCTGCCATACATACGGATATTCAGGTTCGTCTACATACTTATATTCGTTCTGGTTATAAGTGAAGTTTCCACGGAAATCTACCGTCCAGTCTTTACCGAACTGTTTGGTCCAGTTGACGCTTAATTCCACACCTTGATTCACTACTTCACCAATATTACTCCAAGGTACCGAACCCCAATATCCCAACAGATTAGGCCATGAAGAACGAGCCATCAGAATACGGTCACGAAGGTCGTGGAAATAATCAAATGTGATGTTCACCTGATTCAGAATTGACATATCCACACCGATATCAAACTTCTTTACGTGTTCCCAACCGGCATTTTCAACAGCCAATACATAGAAGGCAGGACCGCTACGGAAAGTTTCGTTGGTAGGCAGACCCGTCCAGAAATTATGTCCGGCACCGATGCTGATGTTATTTTGGTACAAGAAGTGAGGAGCACTTCCGTTAAACTGGTCACTACCTACCAGACCGTAAGATGCTCTGATCTTGAAGTGATTGATATACTGAGAAATCGGTTCCCAGAATTTTTCTGCACTTGCCACCCAACCGATAGAAGCTGCAGGGAAGAACTCGAAACGCTCGCCGGCGGCCAGACGTTCGGAACCGTTGTAACCAAAGTTGAACTCAAACAGATACTTGTTGGCATAGTCGTAAGTCAGACGGCCGGAATAACCCTGATTACGGTTAGGCAATACATCACTACGATATTCACGCATCATGTACATCAACATCGCCGACAGGTTATGTTCACCGAAGCTGCGCTTCCAGTCGGCACGAACATCAAAGTAAAATGTCTGATCGGCCGATTTGGTGACTCCGGACTGGCTAACATAGTCAGTACCTGTTTGCAGCAGTTCCAGGTCATAAGTATCTGTAGCCGGATCATAAGAACCATCTTTTACTCTATAATAATAAGGTGTCAGTGAACGGGAATAATAAGACTGAGACCAGTTCTTAAAATTCACCAATGCCTTCACACTCAAACCTTCTGTAATAAAACTCAAATCTTGAGTCAAATTCAGCGAAGTGTTCAATGTGTTATAGTTGGTTTCCTTGAATGAACTCATCATATAAGCATAAGGGTTCGTACCATACACACCCGATTTTACTTCTGCATTACCAAAATAGATGTGCTCATCATCACCGGGGAAATAAGCAGGGAATGAAACGGGATTGGCAGACATAACAGCCTTATACAAATCGGAAGTTGAATAGTTAGGACCTTTTTGGTTACCGATCTGAGCCATCATGCGCAAGTCGACCGTCGTGGTATTGGTCAGCTTATACGAAATATTATTCTGGAAGTTATATTCCCAGTTATTAATGTTCGGATTGTAGTAATAATCAGTCGGAGCATCCAGCAAACCGGTATCGTGATTGGCCTGTAAACTTAAATAATAAGATACACGCGATCCACCACCTTGAACATTGATATTGGCACGCTGGTTATAGTTACCTTCCCTGAACAGCAGGTCGTACCAGTCCACATCGGGATAGACATACGGATTCGTGCCGTTGGCCGTATTCTGTATCTGCTCTTCCGTATAACGGGGAGAAGTAATGGTTGTAGCACTTCTTGCCTGTGCAGCTTCGTTATAAGTACGCATATAAGTAGCACCGTCAGCAAATTCTACAACATTCATCGGCTTGAAATAAGAAGCTTCCAAAGATACGTTTACCGTAGCTTTCGTATTCTCGGCACCCTTCTTGGTGGTAACCAACATGACACCGTTAGCACCACGGTTACCATAAACAGCTGTAGCCGAAGCATCCTTCAACAAGGAGAAACTCTCGATAGACTCCGCCGGAATACGGTTCAGGTCAGTTGATGAGATTTCCACACCGTCCAACAGTATCAGCGGAGTAGCTACACCACCAAAGGTATTGATACCACGAATATAGAATTCAGAAGCAGATCCCGGCTCACCGCTATTGGTCATCGAAATGATACCCGACAACTTACCGGCCAAAGCATTGGTCAGTGAAGATGACGGAGCCTTCAGAGTAGCACCCTTAACGGTAGTAATAGAACCTGTAACTGATACTTTCTTCTGAGTACCTTGTCCTACAACAACAACTTCGTCCAGCACTTCGTTGTCCGACTCCATTTTAATGGTCATGACACCCAGATCGCCAACAACCAGTTCTTGCGATTTATAACCGATATAAGAAACCAAAAGTTCCGATTTGCTGGTAACTTCGATAGAGAACTTACCATCTATATCGGTAATGGTTCCCGTATCCGTTCCTTTCAACCGGATGTTTACACCAATCAACGCTTCACCGGTCGAAGCGTCGACTACAGTACCAAGCAGTGTACGCTTGGGATTTGTCGTACTCTGAGTGACCCCCTGTACGGAAAGATCACCCGAACCAGCAACTGCAACAAGAGGATTACCGCTAATGAAACCAGCACAAAGGAGCAGGCTCATTACCAGTTTTCGATTGTTTTTCATTAGTTCTGAATCCATTTGCTAATAGATTAAAGTTAATATAAAAATTGATATTATTTTGGAATACAAAATTATCCCACAGAGCACGAAAAAGCAACTCGAAATCGTGATTTGGACATATACAAATCATTCAAAATATGTTCTAAACATGCCCTGTAGGCTATTCTGAGCGTTATAAGCTTCATTTTCCGACCAAGACAACGCCTCCTTGCGGAAGAATGTCGAGCTGGACTTTTTTATCAGCTTTTACTTTCAGTGACTCACACATCGGTTGCTGTTTTTTGTCATCCTTGTAGCAAGAAACTGTTTTGCCGGACAACATAGGCAAGTCTACCTTCAGCTTCAACGGCTCTTGGGTGGCATTGATACCAGCCACGTACCACGTATCACCATGACGGCGTGCCAGAACGACATACTTGCCCGGATAACCGTCGATGAAGCGGACTTCGTCCCACGTAGTAGGTATCTGCTTCATAAAGTCGATGCACAGCTGCGGAGCATCGGTCAGGTTGTTGGGAGCCAATGCAAAGTTCTGGATCGGATTCTGGAACAGTACGGCAGTAGCCAACTGGAAGACATCGGTCGTGCGACGGGTAGTACCGCCGTCGTTACCACGATTCAGACGTTTGTTGAGGAACGTACCGCCAAACTCCATACAGCCCACCGTGTTGCGGATGAACGGATGCAGGCAGGCATTAAACGCCTCGTTGTCGCAGAAGTGTTGGTTGAAAATCAGGTTCTCGGAAGCCAGTACCGCTTCGCTACCCACATAGTTGGGATACATGCGTTCCCATCCGCGTGGCAAAGTACATCCGTGGAAGATAACCATCAGTCCGTGGTCGTCGGCGTCGCTCAATATATCTTCGTACAAGCGCATCGTTTCTTGCTTGTCACCACCAAAGAAGTCCACTTTGATACCTTTTACACCCAACTTCTGCATCCAGCTCATCTCCTGCTTACGGATAATGGCATTATCCATTTTGTTGATAGGGCTTTGTTCGATGTCGTTCCAATAACCGCTGGAACTATACCACAAGAAGATTCCTATTCCTTTGCTACGGGCATACTCCACCAGCTTTTCCATCTTCTGATATCCCATATTGTTATCCCACCAACTGTCTACCAATACGTACTCATATCCTAACGCCGCAGCCAAATCGACATATTTCACCTGATCGTCGAAGTTCGAGCTGTCATCCTGCCACAGAATCCAGCTCCACGTACTGCGTCCCATGCGATAATCTTGCTTCGTAGTGTAACGGGGTTCTACTACGTCCCAAGAAACAGTTGTTTCAACGATAGGTTTCAGGCTTTCGCCTACAGTAATCGTACGCCAAGGGGTACTACCAGGTAAAGCAAACGCCGGCTCTACTGTACCATTGCCGTTGTTCTCCTCGGGCATAGGGAACGCTATACGGTATAAGCCGTTCTCGGCATCACTGAGGTGAGACGCACAATAGCGACTGTCCACACCGGTTTCGCTGACCAATACCCAACCTTCGTCGCCCACACGGAACAGACAGGGGAAAGTATATCCATGGCCATATTGCGAACGGTCGCTCATGGGCGCATCTACTTTATATTCTTCTTCGTAACTGGGTTTCGTCCGCTTCCAGCCAATCATGGCATCGCTTTGCGGACACAAGAATGTAGTAGTCTGTTCCGGAAAATGGAAGCCGGTGGCTTCGGACATGATACGCACACTTCCTGTGCCGTGCTGACGAGGTAAAGAATAACGAAGTGCTACATCATTGTTGCTGACACGAAAGGTGACAGCCATCTGCCTGCCTTCGGCATTCGTCAGATGACAAGTCAGTTCATTAGCTTGATAATGAATGCGCGACGCTTTGATACGCGACTGTTCGTAGACTGTATCAATGGAATGAATCTCGTGACGCTCCAGTTTCAGGCCTTTCACAAAACTTCCCATGTTGGTTTCAAGTCCCAAAGGAGAATTCGCCAACATTGTTTTTCCATCGTACACGACCGAATAAGCAAGCCCACCGTCGGTCTGACAGTCAAAAGCAACTTGCAACCTCTGATCCGGTCCGCTTACCGTTACATCCTGAGCGGCAACCGAACAGGCATTCAGCAGTAATAATAATGCTAACTGATTTACATTTTTCATGGTAAACTATTTAATTAATTATGAATCGGGGTTAAAAGAAAGAATGAATCATATTCTTCAAATCGGGTGCAAATATATCCTACAGCAAACGAATGAGACACTCGAAATCGTGCAATGAATGAATACAAATCGGTCAATGAACGATCCGTATACACGAACTAACGAATTTATTTGTATTTTTGGCTGACTGAACAAGAAGTGCATGTAACAATGAAAAAAGTCTTATTCACCTTATGTATCCTGCTGCCACTTACTGCAACAGCGCAACCTTATATTATAAAACATCTAGGCATCAAGCAAGGATTGTCCAACAACCACGTCGTAAGCATCGCTCAAGATAAAAGGGGCGTATTATGGTTTGCGACGGAAGAAGGATTGAACCAATTTGACGGTGTCAACTTCTCTTCCTATTATAAAGAAGAAAACAACAGCCGACAAAGCCTTGCCGGCAACGAGTTGAACTGTGTTCTTGACGATCCTCAGGATTCCATACTCTGGATAGGAACACAACGCAACGGACTGAATGCATACAATTATGCCCAAAACACCTTTACCGTCTACCAGCACGATCCCAACAATCCGGAAAGTCTTATCACAAACGACATAACCCGCATTATAGCTGCCAATGACAGCAATCTCTTCATCAGTACCTATTGGAGCGGCATTGAATATCTGGATAAAAAGACCGGTAAATTCACCCACTACAATTCGCAAACCGTACCCGGCTTTCCCTGTAACGGTATTTGGGCCATTGAGAAAGGAGAAGATGGAATCCTTTATGTCGGCCATGCTGAAAACGGATTCAGTATCTTGTCTACCAAAGAGAAAACTATCAAAAACTTCACCCACGACCCCAACGACGCCAACAGTTTGCCTTCCAACGAAGTAGGAAGCATATGCAGAGACCGCAACGGAAACATCTGGGTAGGAACAGGAAAAGGACTTGCCTTATTCAATCCGGAAGCAGAAAAGTTCATCCGCTTCAACGATAAAGACAAAAACCTTTCGCACCGCATACACGACATAAAACAGCTGAACGACAACCAGCTGTGGATAGCCATGGAGTTCGGTGGAATTGCCATAATGGACCTCTCACAACACATGTCCCATGCACCCGATCACAGTAATCTGACAATTATCAAAGAAGAAAACAACGAGTATGGCTTGTCCAAAGCAACCATCCGCTGCCTGTTTCAAGATACATACAACAATGTATGGGCCGGCTCTTACGGCGGGGGAATCAACTTCATCAACCGCAGCCAGCCATTATTCTCCGTATACAAGTATTCTCCTTTCCCTTACACGGATAACCACCTGACCAGTAAAATTGTGTCAAGTGTCTGTGCCGATCGTCAAGGTAATCTATGGATAGGTATGGACGAAGGCGAAATCGACTTGTTCAGAAAGGGAAAACAGGTAGATTGCTATAACAGCCGGAACAAGAATTTGTCCGGTGCACCCATACAGGCATCTCTGTGCGATTCGAAAGGAGGACTATGGTTCGGCCTTTTTTATGGAGGCATCCTCTACTACGATGCACAAATCCGCAACTTCAAACAGATCCTTCCGCCTGCACAAAGTCATGTCGATGTCAGAGCTTTCCACGAGGACAAAGAAGGGAATATATGGACCAGCACCAGCGAAGGCATTTACCAGATTGACCGCAATACACACAAGATAAAAGCCCACTACGGCTCGACAAACGATCTGGTACGGTGCATTGTAAAGGACTCGGAAGGACAGCTTTGGGTAGGCTACTTCGGAGGCGGGCTAACAATATTTGACGAATCGTTCAATCCCATAGCTTCTTTCAACGTAGCCGGCCAGTTTCCGTCGAACACCCTCAATGCTCTTTACGAAGACAGTAAAGGCCGCATGTGGGCTGCCACCGGCGACGGACTGGTGTGTTTCCCTTCACTGAAAAAGCGGGATTACAAAGTATACAGACGCGAAGACGGACTGGTTAATACACACATTCAGGCCATCAACGAAGACAAAGAGGGCAATATCTGGTTCAGCACCAACAAAGGCATCAGCTGCCTGTGCAACGATGGAGACACCCTGTACAATTACGACCAGCACGATAACCTGCCACTAGGCAACTTCAGCCGTAACTGCACGGCAACCGATTCGGTAGGACGCCTGTACTTCGGCTCCATAGACGGATTGTGCTACTTCAACCCCGAACTGGTATTACAGAAACGTCAGTCGCCACCGGCATTCATCAATTCTCTGGTTATCCACGAGCCCAGCGAAAACTTCGAAAACAAGCCTGTCATCATACCCCTAAACGGCAAAAAAAGCATAGAACTGGAACATTGGCAAAGCAGTTTCAGCGTAGCCTTCAACATTCAGAACTATGCCCTGACCGACCAGGTGGAGTATGCCTATATGTTAAAAGGACTCGAAAATGCATGGTACACCGTGACCGACATCCATAACCTGACTTTCCGCAACCTGTCGCCCGGAAAATACAAGTTGCAGATAAGAACACGTATGCGCAATCAGGAATGGGCCGACAACATGACTACGCTGGATATATACATCGCCCCTCCCTTATGGCTTACCTGGTGGGCCAAAACGATTTATTTTGCCTTGGCCATCTCCATTCTGTCGGTACTGCTCTACATCTACAAGAAAAGGCTGGATGCAGAAACCCTGTATAAACTGGAGAAACAGAACCTGCAACATGAACAGGAACTGAACAACGAACGTCTGCGTTTCTATACCAACATCACTCACGAGTTGCGCACACCGCTCACCCTGATACTGGGACCGCTGGAGGATATGCAAAAGAACAATTCGCTTTCGGCCAAAGATGCTCAGAAACTGAGCGTCATACATCAGAGTGCCATACGCCTGCTCAACCTCATCAACCAGATTCTGGAATTCCGCAAGACCGAAACCCAAAACCGGAAACTTTGTGTCTGCCGGGGCAACATTGCCGCACTGGTACACGAAACCGGACTGAAATACAGAGAACTGAACCAAAAGCCAGATGTAGAAATCAAACTGGATATAGAAGAGGAAAACATAACGATGTATTTCGACAAAGAGATGATACAGTCCATATTGGACAATCTCATCTCGAATGCCATCAAATACACCGAAAAGGGCAGCATCACCATCGGAATACGTCTCGCCGAGCGTACCGGAATCTGCTACACCGAACTTTGGGTAAGCGATACCGGCTACGGCATTCATCCGGATGCCCTACCCCACATCTTCGAACGCTATTATCAGGAAGGTGGAAAGCATCAGGCATCGGGTACGGGCATCGGACTGGCACTGGTAAAGAACCTCGTCAAACTGCACGAAGGCGAAATCAGCGTCGAAAGCAAACTCAATCAAGGCAGCACGTTCCGCATCAGCTTGCTGACCGATAACTTCTACCCCAACGCCCTGCACACCGATATCCAGCAGAACGATGCAGAGAAAACCACGGAACAGGAGCCGGAACCGAATGCCGACGAACATCCCATCCTGCTGGTCGTAGAAGACAACCAGGACATCCGCGACTACATTGCCGAATCGTTCAGCGAACACTTCGACGTACGTACGGCTGCCAACGGCAAGGAAGGAAGAGACATTGCACTGAAAATAATCCCCGACATCATTGTGAGCGACATCATGATGCCCGTGATGGACGGTAACGAAATGTGCCGTGCCCTGAAAAGCGATGTGCGCACCAGCCACATCCCCATCATCCTGCTTACAGCCAAAGACTCGCTGCACGACAAGGAAGAAGGCTATGCCGTGGGTGCCGACTCGTACCTGACCAAACCCTTCAGCGCCAGCCTGCTGCACAGCCGCATCGAGAACCTGATTCAGAACCGCCGCATCCTATCGGAACATTTCCGCAGCAAGTCGGGGGAGGCGCCAAGCAAGTCGGCTGCTGTCATGGAGTCGCTCAACAAGCTCGACAACGAGTTTATCCATAAAATCAACGAACTGATAGAAGCCCGCCTGTCGTCGGACAAGATAGACGTAGGCTACCTTTCGGACAAGATGTGCATGAGCAGCTCTACCTTGTACCGCAAGATGAAGGCGCTGACCGGTATGTCGGCCAACGAGTACGTACGCAAGATGAAAATGAAATATGCCGAGCAATTCCTGCTCGAAGGAAAATACACCATCTCGGAGATAGCGGCCAAGGTTGGCATCAACAACCTGTTCTACTTCCGCCAATGCTTTAAGGAAGAGTACGGCGTAATACCGTCCGAATACCTGAAACAGCTGCGCGAAAAGGCCGGAGGCGAGCCATCCTAAGCGTCGCTTTCCCCGTCGCTTAACGGTTCATTTCCAGTTCGATGCTTTTGATTTTCTCCAGCGTCTTTCCGGCCTCGGTCGAGGGGAACAGCTGGAGTACCTTCTGCAAGTAGGTACGAGCTTTGGAATAACTGTTCGAGAAGATATCTGACAGGCTGTTACGGTAACGGGCATATTGCATCCGCGTAGGCGAAGCTATCTTTCGGTAGTCCTCGTTCAGCTTGTTTCGGGCACGCTCGGCCTGAAGGTAAAAATAATTGCCTAGAAAGATGTTGGCCTGAAGGTTCTCGGGATCGAGCGTCATCACTTGTTCGTAAATACGTTTTGCATCGTCCGACTCGCCCCGCATCAACTGTACCTCGGCACACGACACAAGAGTGGGCACATCCTGAGGATGCGCCTGCAACACTTCCCGATAGAAAAGATAGGCTTTATCGTAATTCCTGATTTTTTTGTAACGCACAGCCAGCTCCTGAGCCAGACGCGGAGTCACCGCAGCATTCTTGTTGACGTGGGTCCAGTAGAACATTTCCGTCTGCTCGGCATCGGCTACAGCCGACTGACGGAACAGGCTGACGGCATACTCATCGTTTCCCGAAGCAAGTGCCTCGGCAACCTTCTCCAGCAACACAGCGGCCGACTGGCCAAAGAGCGCCAAGGGGCAGCACAAAACAATAGATAGAAGCAAAGTTAAGGTTTTCATTGATGTAAGACTGATAGGTTTATATCCAGATTCCCCGTCTCGGGAAACCACCTACAAATGTAGATATTTCCATAACAACAAACAACGCGCCGAAGTTGAATTATTGTTAATCTTTCTGTCCGTTTTTTCCTTTTTTCTGTGTACTTTTGCCGCCCAAAGAAAAAAGAGGAAATTTCATGAAGCCCAGAGACCGCCAAATCCTGCAAATTGCCCTGCCGTCCATCGTGTCCAACATCACCGTGCCCCTGCTCGGCCTCATCGACGTGGCCATCGTGGGACACCTCGGCGCACCGGCCTACATCGGCGCCATCGCCGTGGGCGGAATGCTGTTTAACATCATCTACTGGATATTCGGTTTCCTGCGTATGGGCAGCAGCGGCATGACCTCGCAGGCACTGGGGCGGCGCGATCTGCCCGAGGTGGTTCGCATCCTGCTCCGCTCCGTAGGCATCGGCATGGCGGTGGCGGCGGTGCTCATCGCCCTGCAAGTGCCCATCCGTCAGGCGGCTTTCCTGCTGATACAGCCCACCGACGAAGTACGCCGGATGGCGACCGTCTATTTTCATATCTGCATTTGGGGAGCTCCTGCCATGCTGGGACTGTACGGGCTGACGGGCTGGTTCATCGGCATGCAGAACTCGCGCACACCCATGTTTATCGCCATCACGCAAAACGTGGTCAACATCGTGGCCAGCCTCAGCCTGGTCTTCGGATGCGGCATGAAGGTCGAGGGTGTGGCACTGGGCACACTCATTGCGCAATATGCCGGCTTTGTCATGGGGCTGACACTATGGCTGCGCCAATATGGCAAACTGAAGAAGTATCTGCCCGGCAGACAAGGCGGTGGCTCGGATGCAGGTAGCAACGGATTGTGGGAACGCCAGGCGATGCGGCGCTTCTTCGCCGTCAACCGCGACATCTTTCTGCGCACGCTCTGCCTGGTGACAGTCACCCTGTTCTTTACCTCGGCCGGTGCCGCTCAGGGAGAAATCATACTGGCGGTCAACACCTTGCTGATGCAGCTCTTCACCCTGTTCTCGTACGTGATGGACGGTTTTGCCTATGCGGGCGAGGCCATGAGCGGGCGTTACATCGGAGCGCGCAACCGTGCGGCATTCGGCGATACGGTGCGGCGGCTCTTCGTGTGGGGCTTCCTGATGGCGGTCCTCTTCACCCTGGCCTATGCCTTCGGGGGCAATGCCTTCCTGTGCCTGCTTACCGACGACCGACAGGTGACCGCCGCTGCCGACAGCTATTTCGGTTGGGCACTGGCCATTCCTGCTGCCGGCGTGGCGGCATTCATTTGGGACGGAGTGTTCATCGGTGCCACTGCCACCCGCGGCATGCTTCTTTCCATGGCTGCGGCTGCCGTCTGCTTCTTCGCCCTGCACTACGGGCTCCGGCCGGTACTGGGCAATCATGCGTTGTGGCTGGCTTTCATCGTTTACCTGTTTGTGCGCGGAGCCGTACAGACGGTGCTGAGCCGCGGAGTTGTGCGTCGTGCATTCGCCTCGCCGGCAGTAGGCTAAAGCCACCTTTGTTCCCCGTTTGCAGGACACTTGCACGGCTCGTGAGAGACACTTGTACGGCTCACGAGAGACACTTGCACGGCTCGCGAGCCACACTTGCACGGCTCAGCCCCCCTTCTCAGAGCCTTCCAGACGGGGGCTGACAGGCAGAACAACTCACATCTTTTAACAGCCACTCCCGACACAACGTCCTCCGTTTTCCGTATCTTTGCACCGCGAAAAGCCAAAAGAAGGATAACATGAGCAACAAGAATACCATTCAGAAAACCTTCCCTGTGATGGGCATGAGTTGTGCCGCCTGCGCAGCGCGGGTTGACAAGGCACTGAATCATCAGCCGGGTGTCCGGCACGCGGCAGTAAACTATGCCGCCGCCACGGCTACCGTCGAGTACGACTCCGATTGCTGCGACGAAGCATCCCTGCAACAGGCCGTACAGGCAGCCGGCTACGACCTGCTGATACACACCGACGAACATACGGCCGACGAAGTGGAGCAAGCTCACCGGCAGAAATACCAGGCACTGAAATTCCGCGCCACGTGGGCCATCGTCCTGTCGCTGCCCATCATCGTCATCAGCATGGTCTTCATGGACATGCCTTATGCCGGCTTGGTGACGGGCATACTGGCCACGCCGGTAGTATTCTGGTTAGGCCGAAGTTTCTACATCAATGCCTGGAAGCAACTGAAACACGGTGCAGCCAACATGGACACCCTCGTAGCCCTCAGCACCGGCATCGCCTACCTGTTCAGCGTCTTCAACTTGCTGTTTCCCGACTTCTGGCTGTCGCGGAGCATCGAGCCGCACGTCTATTTCGAAGCTTCCAGCGTCATCATCGCCTTCATTCTGCTGGGCCGTCTGCTCGAAGAGCGTGCCAAAGGCAACACTACCAGTGCCATCAAGAAGCTGATGGGGCTGCAGCCGAAGACGGTAACGCTTGTTGGGAATGAAGAGCCCTATTTAAATGAAGAATTAAGAATGAAGAATGAAGAATTGGGCTGCGCAATGCCTGAACGTCCTCAAGAAGATTCTTCATTTTTCATTCCTCATTCTTCATTTTCCAAAGATTCTTCATTCTTCATTCTTAATTCTTCATTTAAATTGGAGCAGGTTCTTCCCGGCCATCTGCTGTTGGTAAAACCCGGCGAACGGGTACCGGTGGACGGAACAGTAGTCAGCGGCGAATCGTATGTGGACGAAAGCATGCTGAGTGGCGAGCCGGTGCCCGTCAGCAAAAAGGCGGGTGTCCGTGTCTATGCCGGCACCATCAACCAGAAAGGCAGCTTCGTCTTCCGTGCCGAACAGGTGGGAAAGAACACGCTGCTGGCCAAAATCATCCACATGGTGCAGGACGCTCAGGGCAGCAAAGCTCCCGTACAGAAGCTGGCCGACCGCATAGCGGGCATCTTTGTGCCCGTCATCATGGGCATCGCCCTGCTGGCCTTTGCCGCATGGATGGTGTTCGACCCAGCCGGCGGCTTCACTCACGGCCTGCTGGCATTAGTCACCGTGCTCATCATAGCCTGCCCCTGTGCTTTGGGACTTGCCACACCTACCGCCATCATGGTGGGTATCGGCAAAGGAGCCGAACGGGGCATCCTCATCAAGGACGCCGAAAGCCTGGAACGCGCCCGACGCGTAAACGCCGTAGTGCTGGACAAGACGGGTACCGTCACCGAAGGCCATCCGCAAGTGACGTCGCTCCGCTGGAAAAACGAGGACGAGCGTCTGGCCGCAGCCTTCTACGAACTGGAAAAACACTCCGAACATCCGCTGGCCGAAGCCATCGTCCGCTACTTGGAAAATATTTTTCCCCAGTTAGAGAAAAATATTTCTCCAGTTAGGCAATTTGAAAGCCTCACCGGACGGGGTATCCGCGGCACGGTAGGCAGCACCCTCTACTACGCCGGCAACCGCCGTCTGCTGACCGAACAAGGTATCAGTGTCAGCCCGCAACTGAAGGAAGAAGCCGAACGACTGACGGCCGAAGCGCAGACCGTCATCTGGCTGGCCGACGAACACGAAGCACTGGCCATTGCCGCCATTGCCGACCGCATCAAGCCGACCTCGCGCCCAGCCATCGCCGCCCTGCAACGTCAGGGCATCGAAGTCCACCTGCTGACGGGCGACAACGAATCCACTGCCCGCGCCATCGCCGCCCAGGCAGGCATCCGCCACTACCACGCCGGCGTGCTGCCGCAAGAAAAGGCTTCGTTCATCGCCCGCCTGCAGCACGAGGGCAAAACCGTAGCCATGGTGGGCGACGGCATCAACGACAGCGCCGCCCTGGCACAGGCCGACCTCAGCATCGCCATGGGCACCGGTAGCGACATAGCCATGGACGTGGCAAGCATCACCCTGCTGACGGGCGACCTCGGCAAACTGCCCGAAGCCCTGCGCCTCTCGCACCTCACCGTGCGAACCATTCGCCAGAATCTCTTCTGGGCCTTCTTCTACAACCTGATAGGAGTGCCCATCGCCGCCGGTGTGCTCTACCCCGTCTGCGGTTTTCTGCTCAATCCCATGATAGCCGGGGCAGCCATGGCCTTCAGCAGCGTCAGTGTGGTGACAAATAGTCTGAGGCTGAAAAATGAAGAATTAAGAATGAAGAATGAAGAATCTATGAGTAATGAAGAATCTATGAGTAATGAAGAATTAAAAATGAAAAATGAAGAATCCCAAACGAATGAAGAATTGGGCTGCTCAATGCCCAAACGTCCTCAAGAAAATTCTTCATTCTCCACTCCTCATTCTTCATTTTCCGAGGGTTCTTCATTCTCTAAGTCTTCCTATAAAATTGAAGGTATGATGTGCAACCACTGCCGCATGCACGTGGAGAAAGCCCTGAACAGTCTGGAAGGCGTCCGTGCCACCGTCACCCTCGACCCGCCCGCAGCCACCATCGAATTCACCGACGGCAAAAGCTACACACTGGAAGAGCTACAGGCACAGATTACGAAGGAAGCCGGAGATTATCAGATTCTGGCGGCTGAACAGGCCTAACTGTTCAGCCACAGCTTCAAGGCCGCTACCCGTTCCCGGCTCACCTGAATGCTGCCGTCGAAAGGAGGCGTAACGTGTACTACCATTTTTCCGTTAAAGTAAGGCTCCAGATCACGAATACAGTTGGCCGAAAGGATGAACTGGCGACTGACGCGGAAGAAGCGTTTCGGGTCGAGTTGTTCCTCCAGTTTGGCAAGTGGCAGATCGATGATGTGCGTGCGGCGATCGGCCGTTACGGCAAAAGTCACTTTCTCCTCCGAATAGAAGTAACATACCTCGTCCACAGCCAGGGTGTAAAGGTTGCGTGCACCGTTCACTAAGAAACGGGTACGATAGGCGCTTGCCTGATGTCCGGCAAGGGCACGAAGCAGTTCGGGCATATCGAGCAAACTGTTTTGCTGACGGATGCGGGGAGCCGTCAGACGTTCAAACTTCAGGAGGGCATCGGCCAGACGCTCCCGATGGATAGGTTTCAGCAGATAATCGATGCTGTTCACGGTGAAGGCACGGACGGCGTACTCGTCGTAAGCGGTTGTGAACACAATCATGCTTTCGGGCTGTGCCTGCTCGATGAAGTAGAAAGACAACCCATCTGTCAGTTGTATATCCAGGAAAAGCAAGTCAGGATGAGGATTGGCTGCAAACCATTGCACTGACTCCTCTACCGTTCCGGGCAGCAGCAGGATGTCCCACTCGGGGCGCAGCTCTTTCAGCATGCCTTGCAGCAGTCGGGCGGCGGGCAGCTCGTCTTCGATGATGGCAGCCCTGATTGTCTTCTTGTTCATCAATTCATCCATCGGTATTCATTCATATAGTAAAGGAACTTTCACATCAAAACAATTCTCCTGCTTCTCCACAACAATCTCCTTACCACACAGCAGACGGTAGCGCTGCGCCAGGTTCTTCAGCCCATGTCCGCCTGAAACAGCTCCCAACTTGGGATGTACGGGATTCGACACACGCAGCCAGGCACTTCCTTCTCCGTCCGTCAGTGCCTCCACCGTCACAGTCATCGGGCGCGAAGGACTGATGACGTTGTGTTTCACAATGTTTTCGACCAGCAGTTGCAGCGTAAGGGGTGGCAGTTGGGCTTCCTCGCGAATGGCATCGGCCACTTGCCAGTCTACCGTCAGACAATCACCCAGACGGACACGGTGCAGCTGGACATACGTATCGACAAACCCCATTTCGTCGTGCAGACTCACCAGGCGCTTGTCCTGACACGTCAGGATATAACGGTAAACGTCGGACAGGTTCCGGGTAAAGCCGACTGCTCCCTGCGGATTGTATTCGATTTCGGCAATCAGCGTATTGAGGCTGTTGAACAGAAAATGCGGATTGAGCTGACTTTGCAGTGCCATGTAGCGGGCCTGCAAGGCGCTTTCCTCCAGCTGTTGCGTACGGCGGTAAGCAGCAAGCAAGTCCCTGTAAAAACGGTTACTGACCGACTGACTGACAATGACCAGCTCCGTCAGCCACGTAATAAGCAGCAGGCGTGTCCCCTTATACACCAACTGAAAAGGATGGGGAATGTCGAGCAGCAGTTTCACCGATACCAGCAGCAGATAGTTGAGGGCAAACAGAAACAAGGCCGACAGCACCAGAAAGAGCACCATCCGCCGCCGGTTGTCGAGAAAGGCCGGATAGCTGCTCCGCAACCGCAACCGGATATAACGCATTCCCAGTCCCACGCCGTTGAACAACAGCATCACAGCTACAAAGGCTTGGGGTGTCAGCAGCCGGTCCTGATGGCGCAAAGGAATGTCGGCAAAGCGCACCAGGAAGAAATAGGAAAAACATCCCAATCCGGAATACAGCAAGATGTCCCAAATGTATGATTGTCTGGTCGGTCGCATACGAGTTCTG
Organism: Bacteroides ndongoniae; assembly: GCF_900108345.1. GTDB lineage: Bacteria > Bacteroidota > Bacteroidia > Bacteroidales > Bacteroidaceae > Bacteroides > Bacteroides ndongoniae. The sequence goes on from NZ_FNVV01000014.1 coordinate 2,126,218, forward strand.
TTTTTGTTCATTGTACAAAGCCGGTAGCTTCGGCGTACAGTCCGCCTGCGCATCCGGATAATTTCCTGTACACCGGCGGCGGTACACCCGCAAATATAGCGATTTATCCTTCCCCACAAGCCCGCTGCAATGCACTTTTTGCCAGACAGGCGTTCAGTTTCGAACGGATATGGTTCTGTTGTGCCTCCAGATGATAGAGCTGTGCATTGATAACCTCTACAATGGAGACACTGCCTTCGCGATATTTATCCAGTGCCAACGTCTCACTTTCGGCCGCCTTGCGCAACGAACTTTCGGTCAGTCGCACCTGCTCCATTGCCTGCTGGTAGTTGCAACGGGCTGTTTCTACCTCCAGACGCAGCCCGTCGGCCACCTGCATACAGCGTTCACGGGCTATGTCTACCTGATAGCGGCCTTTGTTGCGGGTATGACGACGTTTGCCCCACTCAAAGATAGGCACACTGAGTTTGGCGTAAACCGAATAGTTGGGGTCGAGGTCTGCCCGGAAGTCATAGCCCGGCGACGAGTAGTTACCATCCACTCCCACAGAAAGCGAGGGCAGATAACGGGCATTGGCCATGCGTGCGGCAGATTGCTGCACGCCGATGTTCGTCTCGGCCATCTGCATCTCGGGGCGACGCGACAGAGCATCCTCCACCTGAAAAGACAATCCGGCCAGAGAAGGAACTGCCACCAGCGTGTCTGTCAGTATCTGCTCCCCGGAGGGGATTCCGGCCAGAGCGTTGAGCGAGAGGCGAGCTACTTCGGCTTCGTTGCGGGCACGTTCCGACCGATAGTCGGCATCGTTCAGCCGTACTTCGGCCATCAGCAGGTCGTTACGGTCGGTATACTCCAGCTCCACCCGTTCGCGAACCACCGCAACCAACTGCGCTACCGACGTACGGTAACGGTCGGCTACAGACACCAGCTCGCACTGGGCCACACGGTTCCAATAACGTACGTCGGCCTCGTATCGCAGATCGTTCGTCACGCGACGCACTTCCTGACGGGCTATTTGGTCCTCGCCCCGTGCCTTGTCGTAAGCTGCCTGCAAGGCACCGCCTGTATACAACGGTTGCGACAAGTTGAGCGAAGCACCGTACTTCGTATTTCTTCCTTCGAAGGAAAGTACATCATCTGTGCCCGGCACGTTTACGTCCAGTTGCAACGGCTCTCCTGTATAGTTGAAGTTGGCCCCTCCCGAAAGTTTGGGCAGAAAGTCAGCACGTGCCATCTGCCGCGCTGCATCGCTTGCGCCCACGGCATGTTCGGCAGCCCGCAGGTCGGGACTGTAAGCCTGTACCTGGGCACGATAGGCATCGAGCAACGGATGTTCCTGTGCAAGTCCTTGCAGGGTACATGCCAACAAGGCACAACACATAGTGATAGAATATCTTGATTTCATACGATAATGGTTGTTAAATAAGTTAAGTCTTGCAACTGACAGCCATAAGTCAAGGGGCTTACAAACACCTGACAAACAAGGCTGCATCAGTTTATCTTCTGTTTATCGGAAATAAACAGTCGGTTTATCCGTAGTAAACTTCGAGTTTACCGGCTTTGAACTGTCGGTTTATCGGCAGTAAACTGAGAGTTTACCAAGGCTAAACTGACTGTTTAATCAGGCTAAAGCAGAACAATATCATCCGTAAAACTTGATTAAGGTGAATAATGTCTGATTAATGTTCTGTACAAACAGCTCACTTCTTGGCTGCTTCCGGATAGAAAACTGCATAAAGAGCAGGTGTCACGCAGAGCGTAAGCAACGTGGCAAACGAAAGCCCGAAGACAATGGTAGCCGCCATACCGCCGAACACCACATCGAACAGCAACGGGATGCTGCCAAAGATGGTCGTGACGGCAGCCATCAGCACAGGCCGTGTACGCGACACCGTAGCCTCAACAATAGCATCCGAAGCTTTTACACCCGCCTTGCGTTGCAGGTTCACCTCGTCGACCAGCACAATGACGTTCTTGATAATCATACTCAGCAACCCCAGCCAGCCCGCAATGCAGAAGAAGCCAAACTGAAAACCTGTCACCAACATGCCTATCACCACCCCGATGACCGAAAGCGGAAGGATGAGGAAGATGAGCAACGGCTGGCGGAAATTGCCGAACAATGCCACGAGAATAAGTACCAGCAACACCAGTGCCAGGGGGAAATATTTCGTCAGTGCGGCCATGGCTTCTTTCTGGTCCTTGTATTGCGAGTCCCAGAAGAAGGTGTAACCCGGCGGCAACTGCATCTGTTCAATCTCGCTACGGATTTCACCAAGCACTTCCTTCATCGTGTGACCGGGACGGACGTCGCACTGAGCCGCCATCGAAAGCTGCCGGTTGTAGGTCTTCACCAGCGGCCACTCCCAGGCAAGGGCAATGCTGTCGGTCAGCTGTGCCAGCGGGGCAGAGTTGCGTCCGTTCCATACAGCCAGGTCGCCCAAGCCGTCTTGCGACAGGTTGTTGCCACCCGCCGTGCGCAACAATACGGGTACCTGCTTGTCGCCATCGCGGTAGATGCCCACGGCCGTACCGTCGCCCGTGCTCTTTACGGCTGTCATCAGGTCGGCCTTGCCCAAGCCCAGACGGCCCGCCTTCACGGGGGAGTAGGCAGCCCGAAGCATCATGGCTTTGTTACCCCACTCGTTACGGGCATTCATTACTTTGGGATTGCGCCGCATCACGTCGATAGCAGCCTGCGTCAACGAGTCGAGCACCCGCGGATCGTCTCCACAGAAACGGGCTTCGATGAGTGCCTGCGGAATGGAGTTCAGTTCAAAACGGTTGACACGTACCAGTGCGTCCGAGAAACGTTGCGACAACTCATCCTGCAAACCAGCCTGCATCTGCCGGGCTACAGAAGGACTTTCGGCCTCGACCAGACACTGGGCATAATTGCTCTGCGGACCATAAGCAGCGTTAGCCAGATAGTAACGCGGCGGTGTCTGCCCTACGAAAACCGATACATGTCTGACTCCCACACGACGCATCAACGTGTCGGCCAGTGCCTCGGCCTGACGGGCCGTCTCCTCCACGCGGGTACCCTCGGGCAGCCACATGTCTACAGAGAAATACTGCTTGTTGAGCAAAGGCATGAACTGCTGGGGAATCAGCCGGAAAGCCATACCGCTCAACAGCAACAGACCCAGCATGCCTGCCAGTACGGCATAACGATGACGGATGGTCCACCGCAAAGCACGGCGGAAACGGTCGTAAAGACGTCCCTGGAAGAGTTCGCCTTTCAGCTCCTCCGGACGGGGACGGCGTACGAACTCCTGCACGAAGAACACGTTCTGCGAAATGGCCAGTACCCAACTGAGCAACAGAGACACGGCAATCACAATGAAGAGTGATGAAAGCAGTTCGCCCGTGATGTGCGGCGAAAGGTAAACAGGCAGGAAAGTAAGTACGGCGATAAGCGTAGCTCCCAGCAAAGGCATAGCCGTAGTGCCTACAGCCGAAAGGATGGCTGTCCGCTTGCGCATGCCGCGCTGCATGTTGACCAACGTGGCATCGTAGACCACAATGGCATTGTCTACCAGCATACCCATTGCAATGATGATGGCTGCCAGCGACATGCGTTGCAGGGCAATGCCTGTACCATACATATATATCAGTGTACCGAAAATGGAGAATACCAGTCCGCTGCCTATCAGGATACCGTTCTTCATGCCGATGAAGAAAAGCAGCACAGCCACCACCGTCACCACCGAAATGATGAGGTTAAGGACAAAACCATCGTTAGCAGCGGCAGATTCGCGGCCCTGATCGTAAACGACAGAGAGGTGATAACCCTCGGGCATTGCGTCGGCCAGCTCGCCGATGCGGGCAGACACCCGTTCGGCCATATCCACCATATTGCCGTCGGCCACAGTCGAGATGGCAATGCCCACGGCCGGTACGCCATCGGTCTGCATCAGGCTGCGTGCCGGGTGCAGATAGGCTTCGCTCACGGCAGCTATCTCGCCTAAACGGAAGTAAGCTCCGCTACGCGACACTACTGTCAAGTTCTCCAGTTCTTCCAATGTCGTGAAACTGCCCGATGCCTCCACACGAAGGCGGTTGTGTGCCGTCTCTACCGCACCGGCATCTACTACACGGTTCTGGCGATCGAAGGCAGCAGCGATGTCGGCCATCGTTACGCCACTGGCAGCCAGCAACGCAGGATCGGCCTCTATCTCGATGGTACGGTTCTGCACACCAAAAAGTTCCACCCGGGCCACATCCTCCACATCCAGCAGTTCGTTCTTGATGCGTTCGGCCTGATCTTCCAGCTCGCGGTACGTACGTGTCGTGCTGCTCAGGGCATAGAACACGCCGAGCACATCGCCAAAGTCGTCGTTCACGACCGAAGTACCTGCTCCTGCAGGCAGCTTGCTTTGTGCATCGCCTACCTTGCGGCGCAATTTGTCCCAAAGCTGCTGCATGGCATCGGCACGTATCTCTTTCTTCACATAAACGGTAATCTTGGACAGACCGGCGCGGTTTTCCGTCTTCAGATAATAAAGCTCGCCCAGCGACTGTATGGCTTCTTCGAGCACATCGGTCACCTGCTGTTGCACTTCCAACGGCGAAGCGCCGGGATAAGTCGTGGTCACTACGGCCTGCTTGATGGTGAACGGTGCGTCCTCCAGCTTACCCATACCGATGTACGAGATGATGCCTCCCAGCAATATCAGCCCCAGTAACAGCCAGCTCAGCGCTTTGTTCTTCAGGAAAAATTTAGCAATCGTCTTCATGCGATGTTCCCTCCTATTCTGCGGCATCAGCCTGTTCCACTACTACCTTTTCGCCTTCGTTCAGATAGGCCTGACGCGTCACGGCTACCTGCTGACCGGGCTTCAAGCCAGAAACAACTTCTACGCGGCTATCCTTCAGCAAACGGCCCAATGTAACCGGACAACGACTCACACTGCCGTCGGCCTGCACCGTCCAGACATAGCTGCCCCGGCGGTCGTCCTGACAGACAGCCGCCTGGGGAATGGCCAGAGAGGAGAGTGAAGCAGAAGTTGAGGAGAGAGATACAGAGAGACTCCCTGCCATTCCTCCAAGCAAGCTATTGTCCTGATTGTCCAGTAAAAGAGTGAGTCGGAAAGAGAGATTATTATCGGCTGCCGTCTGCGTCAGATAGGTTTCGGCAGGAGCAAACACCTGTCCAGGCAAACGGTCGAAGCGTACTTGAAACACTGAATCGGGCACCCCGCGGCGAAGCGATACGGCCATGTCCTCGGGCACGTAAGTTTCCAGTTTCACCTGCGAAAGGTCGATGAAAGTCAGCACGGGCTGCGAGGCTTTCACTTCCTGATGGCGTTCAATGTATACCTGCTGCACATAGCCATCAAAAGGGGCTATCAGCCGGGTATCGTTCAGTTCGTTCAGCGCCATGTCGTAATCGGCACGGGCGCGGGCATAGTCGGCACGGGCTTTCTCGTAAGCCGTGCCAGATACATTATTCTTCTCGTACAGGCTGGCCGTACGGCGATAGTCGGCTTCGGCCTGACGGCAAAGGGCTTCGGCGCGCTCCCTGCGGACAAGGAAATCGCGCGGGTCGATAGCGGCAATCAGTTGCCCCTTGCGGAAGAACTGACCGCTCTGTACTGTAAAGCTCTGCACAGGTCCGCCCACACGGAAGGCCAGTTCCGTCGTGCGGCAGGGTTCGGAGATAAAGGTATAGTTGCGACTGCCGCTGCCTGTCACGGCTTCGGCTTGCGCCACGCTGACTACGGGCAATGCCCGGTTTTCTTCGGCCGGCCCTCCGCATGCTGTCAGCAGCAGAGCCAGACACACACCACAAAGTTCTGTTTTCATTTTCTTCTTCATAACTCGTTTACTTCTGCATATAATCACTGCTGCAAAAATAAAGCGAAGCCGGAAGGATATAAGAGAATTCTTACCCAAGCGAAGTTTCGGGCGACTGAAACGGAGAAAATGCCAATCGAAAGAAGAACTTGCTTTTTTTCAGCACTGCTACGCAACAAATTCAGGAAGTCACTTACATCTGCTCTCGTTTTTTCTTCCTACCTTTGCCCCAAACCGAAAAACTGAATGAATTATGGCAATGTACAAAAGAATCTTACTGAAGCTCAGCGGCGAGAGCCTGATGGGCGAAAAGCAGTACGGCATCGACGAGAAGCGTTTGGCCGAATATGCAGCACAGATTAAGGAAATACACGCAATGGGCGTACAGATAGGAATCGTCATCGGCGGAGGAAACATCTTCCGCGGACTGAGCGGAGCCTCAAAAGGTTTCGACCGCGTGAAGGGCGACCAGATGGGTATGCTGGCTACAGTCATCAACAGCCTGGCGCTGAGCTCGGCACTGGTGGCCGCAGGTGTAAAGGCACGTGTACTGACAGCAGTACGCATGGAGCCCATCGGTGAGTTCTACAATAAATGGCGCGCCATCGAATGCATGGAAGCAGGCGAAGTAGTCATCATGTCTGCCGGAACGGGCAACCCCTTCTTCACCACGGACACAGGCTCTTCACTGCGCGGCATCGAGATTGAAGCCGACGTGATGCTGAAAGGTACGCGCGTGGACGGCATCTACACCGCCGACCCCGAAAAGGACCCGACAGCCACGAAGTTCCACGACATCACCTACGACGAAGTGCTGCGCCGCGGCCTCAAAGTGATGGACCTCACCGCCACCTGCATGTGCAAGGAAAACAACCTGCCCATCATCGTTTTCGACATGGATACCGTGGGCAACCTGAAGAAAGTCATCGCCGGCGAGGAAATAGGTACGCTGGTACACAACTAACGACGGGCGGGGCCGAAGCAGAAGTTGACTCCCAGACTGACATTCAGTTCGCGCCCGATGGTGCTGCTGCGGTAGACATACTCCTGAGCTTCGGCCTCGCCTTCTTTTTCGTACAGGTAGCTCTTGGCCGTGCTGAGCGGCTGTTGCCAGAATACGTCGAACAGCAAAGCCATCCGGGGCGTCAGGCGATATTGCGTGGATACACCGAAGTTCAGGCAGATGGCCGCCCCGTCGCAGTTCAGCAACAGTTCCTTCTCGCCCTCCTTAATGCTTTCTGCTTTGCGGTTGGTACCATAATAGCTCTGCCCGATTCCGAGACGGGGATAGCACTGCCAGCGGTCGCCCTCGATGCGGAACACACCGCCTATGCTGTAGGCCAGATGCAGATGGTCGATTCCCGGCAACAGCTTGTTCAGCAACGCTTCACCCAGCTGCGACCCCAGAGTTTCGTACACGTTGCGGCTCTTAAACAGTTTGAAACGCACGTCGGCATACCACCCGAAGCGCGGTGCAAACAGGTGCATCATCCGCAAGTCGAATGCGGGCACCGTCTCCGGACGTACCCCGAACAGCAGGGAAGCCGGATTGGGCGACGGTTCGCTCATATCTGTATTCGCCCCCACACCCACGCTAAAGTGCAGCTGGGGCTGATAACGCATCTCGTGATACTGAAGAGCCCTCGCATCATCTTGTTGGGCCAAGGCCGGAAGACAAGCACCGGCACACATCAGAAAGAAAAACAGCAAGCCTTTTTTCATCTATTTCGATATTTAACTTCGTTCGCCTGTTGGCGATGAGCAAAGATATGTATTTCCTCCAAATGGCGTACCGGCAATCAGGAGTTTTTTTTCAACCGCCCGCCGACAGCCATCCGCCCACCTTGCGCGCCGACAACCGACAGTCGACATTTTGACACTTTGCATCGCCAACCCGCCTAGAATCCGATATTTCCGCCCCACAGCCCGTCCGTCGGAAAAAACGGAAGCAATTTTTCGCATTCGCCTCAGATACAGAGCGATAGCAAAATACGGACATTTGAAATAGAAAAAAGACAAGGTTTCCGAAGGCCGAAAACGCTGTTTTCCGAGCCGAAAAGCCCTGTTTTCCTCCGCAACAAGCATTCCCGACGAACCGAACGAGCAAAAAAATCTCCACTTTGTTGCAAGAAAAGGAATAATACGCTACATTTGCTAAACTTAATCAAATCAACCATCCTATAACGAACGAAACGATATGAAAGACGTAAAAGACATCTTAGGCGAAGCGCAGGAGAAAATGGACATGGCAGTGATGTATCTGGACGACGCACTGGCCCACATCCGTGCCGGAAAGGCAGACGTACGCCTGCTGGACGGTATCCGTGTTGACTCCTACGGCAGCATGGTGCCCATCAACAACGTGGCAGCCGTGACGACACCCGACGCACGCAGCATCGCCATCAAGCCGTGGGACAAGAACATGTTCCGCGTCATCGAGAAAGCCATCATCGACTCATCGCTGGGCATCATGCCCGAAAACAACGGCGAAATCATCCGCATCGGCATACCGCCGCTGACCGAGGAACGCCGTAAGCAACTGGCCAAACAGTGTAAGGGCGAAGGCGAAACAGCCAAAGTAAGCGTACGCAACGCTCGCCGCGATGCCATCGACCAACTGAAGAAAGCCGTCAAGGAAGGCCTGGCCGAAGACGCACAGAAGGGCGGCGAAGAAAAGCTGCAGAAGGTACACGACAAGTACATCAAGCAGATCGACGAAATGCTGGCCGCTAAAGAGAAAGAAATCATGACGGTATAAACTGAATGAAGAATGAAGAACGAAGAATGAAGAATTTCCTTACGGGTGGCTGTTGCGCAGCCCAATTCTTCATTCTTCATTCTTCATTTCCCCGATTCTAATTAAATGAGAGGGCTTGTCATCAAAAATACAGGCAGCTGGTACCTCGTCAAGACCGACGAAGGCCAATGCATCGAATGCAAGGTAAAAGGCAACTTCCGCCTGAAAGGCATCCGCAGCACCAATCCCGTGGCTGTGGGCGACTACGTGCAGATTATCCAAAACAAAGAAGGCACCGCCTTCATCACCGAAATCGAGGACCGCAAGAACTACATCATCCGCCGCGCCTCGAACCTGTCGAAACAGTCGCACATCATCGCCTCCAACCTCGACCAGTGCATGCTCATCGTCACCGTCAACTATCCCGAAACCTCTACTACCTTCATCGACCGCTTTCTGGCCTCGGCCGAAGCCTACCGCGTACCCGTCAAAATCATCTTCAACAAGGTAGACGCCTACGATGAAGACGAGTTGCACTATCTGGACAGCCTCATCCACCTCTACACCACCATCGGCTACCCCTGCTTCAAGGTATCGGCCAAGCAAGGACTGGGCATCGACGCCATCAAGGCCGAACTGCGCGGACGCGTCACCCTGTTCTCGGGCCACTCGGGCGTAGGCAAGTCCACCCTCATCAACGCCATCCTGCCCGAAGCCGACGCACGGACGGGCGAGATATCTACCGTCCACAACAAGGGAATGCACACCACTACATTCTCCGAAATGTTCCCCGTCGAAGGCGACGGCTACATCATCGACACGCCGGGCATCAAAGGCTTCGGCACCTTCGACATGGAAGAAGAGGAAATAGGCCACTACTTCCCCGAAATCTTCCGCACCTCGGCCGACTGCCGCTACGGCAACTGCACCCACCGTCACGAGCCCGGTTGTGCTGTTCTCCGCGCCGTCGAAGAACACTACATCAGCGAGTCACGCTACCAGTCCTACCTCAGCATGCTCGAAGATAAGGAAGAGGGCAAGTACCGTTCGGGGTATTAAGTCTGACTGTTACCCCTCTGCCCGGCTACGTCTCGACAGAATTTCGTCCTGATGCTCTAACGCCCACGCCACCAGATTCTCAATATGGGGCATCAGGCTATAGCCGCTTTCCGTCAGTTCATATTCTACCCGCGGCGGCACCTCAGGATAAACCTGCCGGCTCACCAGCCCGTCTGCCTCCAAATGCCGCAGAGTGACGGTCAGCATCCGTTGCGACACATCACCTATAGACTTCGCGATATCGCTGAAACGCATCGTTCCGTTCGCTTTCAGCGTAATAAGTACCAGCATTGTCCACTTGTCTCCCAGCCTGTCCAGCACGTCGCGCACAGGACAGGCACCTACATGATGAAAGTTTTTCATTCTTTTTAACCTTTTACAATCCGTTCATATCCAGCAAAAGTTACATACGTGTAAGTATCTTACAATCAAGTGCCTTCTTGCCACGTAGCAAGTTTCCCGCTACCTTTGTCCACACAAAAGTAAGAAAGTTACTTTGAATAACCAATGTACAATTTAAACATTTAAACTTATGAAAAAAAGAGTAGCAGTATTGGCCGTAAACCCAGTAAACGGCTCGGGCCTGTTCCAGTATCTGGAGGCATTTTACGAAAACGGCATTTCCTACAAAATATATGCCGTATCTCCCACCAAAGACATTCGGACCAACTCGGGCATTGCCCTGCAAGCAGACGATGTTATAGCTAACCTGAAAGGGCATGAGGACGAATACGATGCACTGGTCTTTGCCTGCGGCGATGCCATTCCTGTCTTTGCCCAACATGCCGACGAGCCACATAACATCATGTTGATGGAAGTTCTGAAAACGTTTGGCGAAAAAGGAAAAATCATGATCGGACATTGCGCAGCCGCACTGATGTTCGAAAAAGCCGGCATCACAAAAGGCAGGAAATTGGCTGTGCATCCGTTGGCAAAACCCGCCATCGTGAACGGAACAGCCACCGATAACGCTACCGAGACGGACGGAAACTTCTACACCGCCCAAAACGAAAACAAGATCGCAGCATTGCTGCCCTCTGTCCTGACAGCTCTGAAAGGATAAACGCACTTTCGTTTTAGGACCTCTCTCATATATGGTTCTGCCCGGCATCGGTTTCCCGATGGCAGAACCATATTCTTTTATCTGCCCATGTCTGTGTTCATTAACCACCTCTGTTAATAAAGCATAATCTTCTTTCTTCGCTTTAAACCTTTGCGTAATTTAGAAGCCCAATCAAATGGCTGAATTATACACTACTAATACTACGACAATAGAGCATGAAGAAGAGAGTAAAATGGGGCATCATCGCCGTGATAGGCGCCGGCCTGGCAGGCTGGGGAATTTATTCGCAAATGCCCAAACCAAACGAAGAGTTGGCCGAAGCCAACAAAGTGATGACTAATCAAAGTAAAGGGAAAAAGGCGCTTAACATCAACGCCGTCATTGTACGCCCGCAAGTCCTTACCGACGAAATCCCCATCATCGGTAGTCTGATACCCGACGAAGAAGTAAACCTGTCGTTCGAAACATCGGGCAAAATCACCGAAATCAATTTTGAAGAAGGCACCGCCGTCAAGAAAGGGCAGCTGCTGGCCAAGGTAAACGACCGCCCCTTGCAAGCACAGCTGCAACGCCTTGTAGCCCAACTGAAGCTGGCCGAAGACCGCGTGTTCCGTCAGGACGCCCTGCTGAAGCGCGACGCCGTCAGCCAAGAAGCCTACGAACAGGTGAAAACCGAACTGGCCACGCTGAACGCCGACATCGAAAGCGTCGAAGCCCAGATAGCACAGACCGAACTGCGTGCCCCCTTCGACGGTGTCATCGGTTTGCGTCAGGTCAGCGTAGGTGCCTATGCCTCACCAACGACCATCGTGGCCAAGCTGACCAAGATATCGCCTCTGAAGCTGGAGTTCTCGGTATCGGAAAGTTATGCCCGCGACATCAAGGTGGGCACCAACCTCACCTTCAACCTCGAAGGATCGCTTGAGGACTATCACGCACAAGTCTATGCACGCGAGTCCAGCCTCGACATCAACACCCACACACTGACCGTACGCGCCCTCTACCCTAACCCCACAGGCATCATGCCGGGACGCTACGCCTCTATCACACTGAAGAAACAGGAGTTCAAAGACGCACTGGCCATTCCTTCGCAAGCCATCGTGCCCGAAATGGGTAAGGACAAGGTATTCCTGTACCGCTCGGGTAAAGCCGAACCGACCGAAATCGTCACCGGCATCCGCACCGAAGCACTTGTGCAGGTCGTAAAAGGACTGGCCGAAGGCGATACCGTCATCATCTCGGGTACGCAACAGTTGCGCACGGGAATGGCTGTGACCATCGATAGAATTAATAATTAAAAATTAATAATTAATAGTTAGGAACGGAGAGACGGCACCGCGACCGCCGCTTCTGTAGAGCCTGTCAACGCCTTTCCCGTTTTTCATTATTAATTATTTCCTATTCACTGACTAACATGAACATATCCGAACTAAGCATACGCCGCCCCGTGTTGTCAACGGTACTGACCATCATCATCCTGCTCTTCGGCTTCATTGGTTATACCTACCTCGGTGTGCGCGAATATCCGTCGGTCGACAATCCCATTATCTCCGTGTCCTGCTCGTACACGGGTGCCAACGCCGACGTTATCGAGAACCAGATTACCGAGCCGCTGGAGCAGAACATCAACGGTATCCCCGGCATCCGTTCGCTGACCAGCGTCAGCCAGCAGGGAATGAGCCGCATCACGGTGGAGTTTGAACTTTCCGTCGACCTGGAAACGGCCGCCAACGACGTGCGCGACAAGGTGTCGCGTGCCCAACGCTACCTGCCGCGCGACTGCGACCCTCCCACCGTGTCGAAAGCCGACGCCGATGCCGTACCCATCCTGATGGTGGCCTTGCAAAGCAACAAGCGTTCGCTGCTGGAGCTGAGCGAGATTGCTGACCTCACCGTCAAGGAACAGTTGCAAACCATCTCCGACGTAAGTAGCGTCAGCATCTGGGGTGAGAAGAAGTACTCCATGCGTCTGTGGCTCGACCCGACCAAGATGTCGGGCTACGGCATCACGCCTGTCGATGTGAAGAACGCCATCGACCAGGAAAACATCGAACTCCCCTCGGGCAGTATCGAAGGTAATACAACCGAACTGACCATCCGCACATTAGGACTGATGCACACGCCTGAAGAGTTCAACAACCTCATCATCAAGGAAGACGCCAACCGTATCATCCGCTTCAGCGACATAGGCCGTGCCGAACTGGGTGCCGCCGACATCAAGAGCTACATGAAGATGAACGGCGTGCCCATGGTGGGCGTAGTCGTGGTGCCCCAGCCCGGTGCCAACCACATCCAGATAGCCGACGCCGTATACGACCGTATGGAACGCATGAAGAAAGACTTGCCCGAAGACGTCACCTACAGCTACGGTTTCGACAACACCAAGTTCATCCGCGCCTCCATCAGTGAAGTGGAAAGCACCGTTTATGAGGCTTTCGTGCTGGTTATCATCATCATCTTCCTGTTCCTGCGCGACTGGCGCGTGACGTTGGTGCCTTGTATCGTAATTCCCGTATCATTGATCGGTGCCTTCTTCGTAATGTATGTAGCTGGCTTCTCCATCAATGTGCTGACGATGTTGGCTGTTGTCCTGTCCGTAGGTCTGGTAGTAGACGACGCCATTGTGATGACCGAGAATATCTATGTACGCATTGAGCGCGGCATGCCGCCGAAAGAGGCGGGCATCGAGGGTGCGAAGGAAATCTTCTTTGCCGTCATCTCCACTACCATCACGCTGGTAGCGGTGTTCTTCCCCATCGTCTTCATGGAGGGCACCACGGGCCGCCTGTTCCGCGAGTTCAGCTTCGTCATTTCAGGCTCCATCATCATTTCTTCGTTCGCCGCGCTTACGTTCACACCGATGCTGGCTACCAAGCTGCTGAAACGGCAGGAACAGAAGAATTGGTTCTACCGCAAAACGGAACCTTTCTTCGAGGGTATGAACCGCCTGTACAGTCGTTCGCTGGCTGCCTTCTTGCGTAAGCGGTGGATTGCGCTGGTATTCACGCTGGCCACGTTCTGCATCATCTTCGTCTTGTGGAACAGCATTCCTGCCGAAATGGCTCCATTGGAGGACCGTTCGCAAATCACGATCAGCACCATCGGCGCCGAGGGCGTCAGCTACGAATACATCCGCGACTACACGGAACGCATCAATGATGTAGTCGACTCTATTATCCCCGACGCTGCTGCGGTAACGGCACGTGTATCGAGCGGTAGCGGAAACGTACAGATCACCCTGAAAGACATACGCGAACGCGATTACACCCAGATGGACGTAGCCGAGAAGCTGACCCGCGCCCTGAAGCCCGAGACAGAAGCGCGCGCCTTCCTGCGCCAGCCTTCATCCTTTGGTGGACGGCGTGCCAGCATGCCCGTACAATACGTGTTGCAGGCCACCAACATCGAAAAGTTGCAGGAAGTGCTTCCCAAATTCATGGAGCGTGTCTACGAGAACGAGGTATTCCAGATGGCCGACGTCGACCTGAAGTTCAGCAAGCCCGAAGCCCGCATTCAGATCAATCGTGACAAAGCTGGAGTGATGGGAGTCAGTACGAAAAACATCGCGCAGACCTTACAGTATGGTTTGAGTGGACAGCGCATGGGCTATTTCTACATGAACGGCAAGCAGTACGAGATATTGGGTGAAATCAACCGCCAGCAACGCAACAAGCCCGCCTACCTGACGGGACTGTACATCCGCAACGATGCCGGCGAAATGATTCAGCTGGACAACCTTGTCGAACTGGTCTACGGAACGGCACCTCCGAAGCTGTATCGTTACAACCGTTTCGTGTCGGCCACCGTCTCGGCCGGACTATCGGAAGGAAAGACTATCGGCGAGGGACTGGAGGAGATGGACAAGATAGCCGACGAAGTGCTGGACGAAACCTTCCGCACCGCACTGGCGGGCGACTCGAAGGACTACAGCGAAAGCGCATCGAGTCTGATGTTTGCCTTCATCCTGGCCATCTTCCTGATTTATCTGATTCTGGCCGCACAGTTCGAAAGCTTTAAAGACCCGCTTATCATCATGCTTACCGTGCCGCTGGCCATTGCCGGAGCGCTGATATTCATGTACTTCAGCGACATTACGATGAACATTTTCAGCCAGATCGGTATCATTATGCTTATCGGACTGGTGGCCAAGAACGGTATCTTGATTGTAGAGTTTGCCAACCAGAAACAGGAAGCAGGCGAAGACAAGATGCAAGCCATCAAAGATGCTTCGCTGCAACGTCTGCGCCCCATCCTGATGACCAGTGCTTCGACCATCATCGGCCTTATCCCCCTGGCCTTTGCCAGTGGCGAGGGAGCCAACCAACGTATCGCCATGGGTACGGCCGTCGTAGGCGGAATGCTCGTCTCCACGCTGCTGACGATGTACATCGTACCTGCTATTTACAGTTATATATCGACTAACCGAAGTAAACTAAAAGAGATATAATGAAACGCTTGATATTATCGCTTGCTGCCGCCTGCGTCCTGCTGGCGGCGCAGGCACAGAACATTGCCACGTACTCGCTGAAGTCGTGCCTCGAACAGGGATTGCTCAACAACTACTCGTTGCGCATCACCCACAACGAAGAACAAATCAGCAAGAACAACGCCACACTGGCCAACGCCGGAGCACTGCCCACCATCGACCTGACGGGCGGCTACCAGGCCACACTGAACAACACCGACAGCCGCCTGCGCGCCACGGGCGAGACGGAAAAGAGCCGAAACGTCTTCGACCAGACCGTAGACTTGGGCATCGACCTGAACTGGACGCTTTTCGACGGGTTCAACATCTCGACCACCTACCAGCAACTGAAACTGCTGCGCGAGCAGGGCGAGACGAACACACGCATCGCGCTGGAAGACTTCATCGCCTCGCTGGCCGCCGAATACTACAACTTCGTGCAGCAGAAGATACGTATGAAGAACCTGCTATACGCCGTGCAGCTGTCGAAGGAACGCCTGCGCATCGTCGAAGCTCGCTACCACATCGGAAACTTCTCGCGACTGGACTACCAGCAAGCCAAAGTGGACTTCAACGCCGACAGCGCCCAGTACATGAAGCAACAGGAACTGCTGCACACCTCGCGCATCAACCTGAACGAACTGATGGGCAACGAGAACGTGGACCAGCTCATCATGACGCGCGACAGCCTGATAGACGTCAACGCCTCACTCGACTTCGACGAACTGTGGAACGCCACACTGGCCGTGAACGCCTCGCTGCTGAAGGCCGACCAAAACACCGTGCTGGCACAGATGGACTATAAAAAGGTGAACTCGCGCAACTATCCCTACGTACGGCTGAACGCCGGCTACGGCTACACCTTCAACAAGTACGACGTGAACAACTACGACCGCCGCAACAACTTCGGCTTCAACGGCGGAGTGACCATTGGCTTCAACCTCTTCGACGGTAACCGCCGCCGCGAACGCCGCAACGCCGCCATCGCCGTGAAGAACGCCCGCCTGCAACGCAACGAGCTGGAACTGGCCCTGCGCGCCGACCTGAGCAACCTGTGGCAAGCCTACCGCAATAACCTCGAAATGCTGAACCTGGAACGGCAGAACCTCATCGCTGCCAAGGACAACCACGACATCGCCATGGAGCGATACATGCTGGGCGACCTGTCCGGTATCGAAATGCGCGAGGCACAGAAGAGCCTGCTCGACGCCGAAGAACGCATACTGACTGCCGAGTACAACACGAAACTCTGCGAAATCTCGTTGCTGCAAATCAGTGGCAAGGTGACTAAGTATCTGGAATAAGCGAATACCCTCCCAAAGGTATCCGATAGTAGTTTTCAGGCGCGGGTTACACGGAAGAACACGGAAGAAAGAAAGATAATCCGTGAATTCTCGCGTAATCCGCGCCTGAATTCAGATGGGCACGTCCTCTCCGGCACGTTCGCACCTTAGCCCAGCACCCACCGCGTATTCCGCCCGAAGCACCGATAAGCCAGCGAAACCAACAGCCACGACACTCCGAACGCCACAACCGAAGCCAGCGGTATCTGCAACGGGATGGACACATCGAGCGTGCGCATCAACACCACCGAAGGGCCGGTAAAGAAATAGTGTATCATGTAAACGCCAAATCCACAGAGTGTAAGGTTGGCCAGCGCACGTTGCAAGCGTTCTGAACGTATCCGAATCTGCTTGCAAAGCATGAAGACGGGAATGGTCATCAATGCCACGTTCAGCGAGCAGTAGGTAAAAAACAACTCCAGCATTTCGTCCGTATAGTCGGGCAAAGAAGTCATGTGCCTGAACCCGACGAACGTCACGGCATAGCCCACCGCAAACATCGGCACCCCGACCAGCAACAGCGTGCGTCCGCTCCAGTCGTGGTGGCGCAGGTAATGGCCTAAAAGCAGATAACCGTTGAATCCGGCAAAATAGTACAGCATGCCAAACGAATTCCACGAGCACGTGCCCCACAGATACCCGGCTACGAACTCATTATAATAAGGTAAAAGCAACGTCACGCCCCACAAGGCCAGGAAGCCCAGCTTGGCACGCTCCGAAGCCTGTGCCACCCAAGCCGAAAAGATGGGCAAATACAGATACAAGCCTATCAGCAAATAGATGTACCACATGTGTACATCCAATATGGAGAAGTTGAACGGAATGCCTCCAATGTACCCCAGACTGACGGCAAACGACTGACGCATCACATCCTCGCCTGCATAAGGAAAGAAGTCGAGAATCACCTGCGGCTCCACGCCCAGCAGTCCTGTCACCCACGGAAACAGGTTATAGATAACCGACCAGATGAGGAACGGAAAGAATACACGCCCGATGCGCTTTCGGTAGAAAGTTCCGCTACTGCCGCTCACCGGAAGCAACAGGGCACCGGTAATCATCACAAACAGCGGCACACACGGGCGCAACGCTGCCCCATAAACAGCTCCCCAGAACTTGATTTTACCGATATCGGGCGAAGTACCCGGAAAGAAATTGAAAGGATCGGTGCAATGACAGCACACAACGGTGAACATAGCCACCAGCCGGACCACGTCCAGCCACACAATACGACCAGTGTCTTGTCGTGAAAGAGATTGTTCCATAATGTCTATTCTTCATGATTTCAGCGCATAAAGATAGTAAACGATGGCGATATCTGCCAAACAGTCGCACACAAAAATCCGGCTGAAGCCAACTTTCCCCGTCCGGCAGTTCTCCCCCTTCCAGAAGCACTCTCACAGCCCTTCCGAGAGACACTTGCATTCCATTTATGAAACACTTGCACGGCTCGCGAGCCGTACAAGTGTTGCTCGCGAGCCGTGCAAGTGTCGCTCAAAGCCCTGTCAGGCACCCCCAAAAAGAGAGCCGCCGGAAGCCTGTCGCAATCAGCAACAGGACTTCCGGCGGCCATCCGTTTTATGGTTTGCATCAGGCAGACTTACCCACCGGAAAATCTGCCCGACGATTGTTATTACTTGCAGCAACGGGGCTTCAGTTGCTTGAAGAAGTCGTTACCCTTGTCATCTACGAGGATGAATGCCGGGAAGTCTTCTACTTCAATCTTCCAGATAGCCTCCATACCCAGTTCGGGATATTCTACGCACTCGATGCTCTTGATGTTGTTCTGTGCCAGGATGGCTGCAGGACCACCGATAGAACCGAGGTAGAAACCACCATGCTTCTTGCAGGCGTCGGTCACAGCCTGGCTGCGGTTACCCTTGGCCAGCATGATCATGCTACCACCGTGGCTCTGGAACAGGTCAACGTACGGGTCCATACGTCCGGCAGTCGTCGGTCCCATCGAACCGCAAGCCATGCCCTTCGGAGTCTTGGCAGGTCCGGCGTAGTAGATGGGGTGATCCTTGATGTATTGCGGCAGGTCTTCGCCACGGTCCAGACGCTCTTTCAGCTTGGCGTGAGCAATGTCGCGGCCTACGATGATCGTACCGTTCAGGCTCAGACGGGTAGCAACCGGATATTTGGTCAGTTCCTTCAGGATGTCGGCCATCGGCTGATTCAGGTCGATACGTACAGCGTCGCCCTCGCCTGCCTGACGCAGTTCTTCGGGGATAAGTTCGCCCGGATGGCTGTCCAGCTTCTCAATCCAGATACCGTCTTTGTTGATTTTGCAACGGATGTTGCGGTCGGCCGAGCACGATACGCCCAAACCAACGGGGCACGATGCGCCGTGACGCGGCAGACGGATGATGCGTACGTCGTGAGCATAATACTTACCACCGAATTGTGCACCCAAACCGATGTTGTGAGCCTCTTCGAGCACTTTCTTCTCCAGTTCCACGTCGCGGAAAGCACGACCGTACTCGTTGCCCGTAGTAGGCAGGTTGTCGTAGAAACGAGTAGAAGCCAGCTTCACAGTCAGCAGGTTCTTCTCGGCCGACGTACCACCGATGACGAAGGCAATGTGATAGGGCGGACAGGCAGCCGTACCCAGCGTCTTCATCTTCTCAACGAGGAAGGGAACGAGCGTCTCGGGGTTCAGGATGGCTTTCGTCTCCTGATACAGGTAAGTCTTGTTGGCCGAACCGCCACCCTTGGTGACGCACAGAAATTCGTATTCCATGCCTTCGGTAGCCTCGATGTCAATCTGTGCGGGGAGGTTGCACTTGGTGTTTACCTCTTCGTACATGGTGAGCGGAGCGTTCTGCGAGTAACGCAGGTTCTCCTCAGTATATGTCTTGTACACACCCAGTGAAAGGGCTTCTTCGTCGCAGTAGCCCGTCCATACCTGCTGGCCTTTCTCGCCGTGGATGATGGCTGTACCGGTGTCCTGGCAGAAGGGAAGCAGTCCCTTGGCAGCCACTTCGGCATTGCGCAGGAAAGTCAGTGCTACATATTTGTCGTTGTCGCTGGCTTCGGGGTCGCTCAAGATCTTGGCCACCTGCTCGTTGTGCGAGCGGCGCAACATGAACGATACATCGCGGAAAGCGGCATTGGCCATGGCGGTCAGTCCTTCCTTTTCAATCTTCAGGATGGGTTTTCCTTCAAACTCGCTTACAGACACATAGTCCTTCGTAAGCAGATAATACTCAGTCGTATCCTTGCCCTTCTCGAACATGGGCTGATACTTGAACGGAGGTGTTGTTGCCATAATTACTACTTGCTTTAAAGTTGTTATAATCTTGTTGCTTGCAAAGGTAAGAAGTATTATCGAAATATTTCTTTAATCGAAAGCCTTTTCTTTGGCGGCAAAGGAGGTTTTTAGGAATAATTTATTAGCTTCCCTACCAATACATCGTTTCTTCGTACCTGCCTGTACAAGCCTATTTATTCTCCACCTTCTTCATTCTTCCTATCAACTCATCCCCCAGCGCGCTCTTCACCTCGATGTGTTTCAGCACGGCAGTGACAAAAGGATTGCTCTCGAAGTCGCCACGCACTTGTTCGAAGTCCATTTCCTTCTCCAGACGCGAGCCGTCGGCACCGAAACCGGTCATGGAGGCCATGGAGAACTCCTTCTTGGCATCCTCGTAAACCATGCGGTCGAGGCCGATGACAGACTCTTTCCACTTCTCGACGATGCGAATGATGTCGGTAGCCGTCATGGCTTCGGGTTTCACGCCGTAAAACTCTTCCAGCTTCTCGTAAGCCCACGTCCACTCGTACGTATAATAGTTGAGGTGCATCCGTTCGAACTCGGCATTAATCTCTTTCAGCTTGTTGACAGAACCGTTTTCAATTCCATCCATCAAGGCATCAATCTCACTCTTTGGAGCTATCAGGCCAGAGATATCCACCCATTCGCCCGTACCGATAGAGGTGTCGGGACGAAGGCGGGCGCGAATTTCATCATCGTTGCGGAAGTCAATGCCTTCGAGCCGTTTGATGACCGAGTTGCCGAGGAACTTGTGGATAGCAATCTCGTAAAATTTGATGCCCTTGGCCAGCGACGAGTTGCGTATCTTGGCGCTGTGGAAAGAATAGATATCGGACAGTTCACCACTGGCATGACGCAGGTTGAGCAGCGTCTCACGCCCCTTGAACATCTTCTGCACGGTGTAAGGACTAAGCAGGTTATAATTGATGAAGTCCAGCTTGTTGGGATCTTTGCGGCCGTCGCGCTTGGGCCACTTCTGCGCATCACGAATCGTACCGACACTGCGCAGGTTGACGCCCGGCACCAGATACGTGGTGTTGTTCTGCTCGATGAGGTACGAGAATGGCAGGTTGGACGTATCCGAATGGTTGACATGGCGCCCCATGACGAGCGAGAAAGCGCCCACACGAGCAGGCCACAGGATATAAGAGTCGGACGTAGTCTTGGCACCACGCTCCAGCGTACCTTGGTGGATGGGGCCGAGCTTGTACATGTGATTGCTCTGGTTAGAGCCCGAACCGGCATTCATAAACGAAAACATACCGGCAATGAGCAGCGTCGACTTGTGGTGCGTCACAGTGAACGGTCCGGCAAAGATAGCACACGCCTCACCATTCTCTCCCTGGCAGTTGCTGAAGAACAACGAATCGCTGGCCGAATAGTTATGCCCCAACTTACAGGCCTGCCCCACGAAACAGCGGGTCAGCATCACTCCATCGTCGACGTGCGAGCCGCTGGAGATGATGAAGTCGTCGCAGATAACCCCATCTCCAATGTATACCGGAGCAGCCTCGTTACTGTTGATACTACCGTTATAGAGACGGCAAGTACCAACGATTCGGGCATGGCTGCCAATGCGTATGTTCTTGATAGAACCTGTATTCATAATCGTCACATGGTCGCCTATCGTACCCATTGCAGAAGCGTGCTTATTGGCATAGAATTCTGTTATCTCTTTCAGCCGGGCAATGAGTTCGGGACGGTGGCGGTAAAGTGCCATGATATAAGCCAGATGCGCCGACAGTTTATCGTTGATAAGTACCTCGCGGCCACCGGTTTCGTTGAGGACCGACACCTCGACACCGTTTCCGAAACGCGAAAGGCCGTCGACGAGGATGATATCCACATTCTCGATGAACGTGTCGTGCCCAATCTCGTAGTTGGCAATGTAGTTCTGCACGTTCTCAATGCAACAGTTGTCACCCACAGTGACGTTGTGCAATGTCACATGACGCAGTCCCGAATGCTTGCGAATGCCGCCCGCCAGTGTAAATTCGGACTGGAACACACCCAGTCGCACCTCACCCGAAAAACGGGTATGATGTACAAATTCGGTCGAAAAGCCTTCCGACACACTTACTTTCTCCCAATCGTCGGCCAGACAAGACTGGCTCTTGAGCCGAAGCACTTCGTCTTCGGTCAGTTTTCTATACGTATTCATTCGATATTCATGGTTTATGCAGGTGTGCCCAATTAAGGAGATACTTTCTTCAGGCACGGATCACACGGAAATTCACAGATTATTCTGATATCCGTGTTTTCCACGTAATCCATAACAGAAAGTCCATAGCCTCTCATTTTAACACACCTTCGTTATCTCATTCAGTTTGTTTATCCTTGTTTCAGGACGCCCCGAAAACACATGAAACGCAAGCAGAAGCCGCCTGTCTAGGGCCGCATCTGCTTACGTTTCATAGAGATTCAGTTTGTTTCTCTCCAGCAAGGCCGGAACAATGCGTATGCTTATACTTCTCCGTTTTCGTCGTAGTTCTGGTAAAGGAAATCGTTGTACGGATACTTCTGTACGTGCAGTTCCTTTACACGCTTATATACCGCGTTCTTCATTTCTTCCAGATTAATACGCTCGCGAGCTGAAATGAACAGACAGTTGTCTTCCATCTTGGCCATCCAAGTACGCATCAGTTCCTCCAGCGTCCAGTTCTCCTTGGTACGGGGAGTCAGGTCGTCTTCATCCTTCTGAACATAGGTATATGCATCTATCTTGTTAAACACAAGCATCATGGGCTTACCGGCCGCACCGATGTCGGCCAGTGTCTTGTTCACTACTTCTATCTGCTCTTCGAAGTCGGGATGCGAAATGTCTACCACATGCAGCAACAAGTCAGCCTCACGCACCTCGTCCAGCGTCGACTTGAAAGAATCTACCAGATCGGTGGGCAACTTGCGGATGAAACCGACAGTATCACTCAGCAGGAATGGCAGGTTGTCGATGATGACCTTGCGCACCGTCGTATCAAGCGTGGCAAAGAGCTTGTTCTCGGCAAATACTTCGCTCTTGGCCAGAAGATTCATCAGTGTAGACTTGCCGACGTTGGTATACCCCACCAGTGCTACACGGATCAGACGTCCACGGTTCTTGCGCTGCGTGGCCTTCTGCTTGTCTATCTCGACCAAGCGTTCCTTGAGCAGCGACATACGGTTCAAGATGATACGGCGGTCCATTTCGAGCTGTGTTTCACCCGGTCCACGAAGTCCCACAGAGCCCTTTCCACCACCGGCACCCGAGCCACCACCCTGACGTTCAAGGTGCGTCCAAAGGCGTTGAAGACGGGGCAACATGTACTTGTACTGTGCCAGTTCGACCTGCGTCTTGGCGTTGGCCGTCTGTGCACGCATGGCGAAGATGTCGAGGATGAGCGACGTACGGTCCAGAATCTTCACCTTCAGTTCGCCTTCGATGTTACGTATCTGTTTGGCCGACAGTTCGTCGTCGAAGATTACCATTCCGACTTCTCTCTCTGCCTCTTCTTCATCGTGGATGTATTGTTTGATTTCGTCCAGTTTACCTTTTCCGACGTAGGTCACCGAGTTAGCCTGGTCCAGCTTCTGCGTGAACCGCTTTACGACTTCCGCCCCGGCTGTCTCAGCCAGGAAGGCCAGTTCGTCAAGGTACTCATTCGTCTTACGCTCGTCCTGCGTCTTCGTAATGAGTCCCACCAACACGGCTGTCTCTACCTGTGCTTCGGAAATTACAAATTCTTTCATTGCCATTTCTCTATACCTTATTTATATATATACTGTTCCGATGCTGTCCGTTCCAAAGGTAGCTGTGCGGACAACTGCCCAGCTCCAGCCAATACGCAGCATCATTGCGCGGCAAATATACTGATTTATCGGGAATAATTACTATATTATCTGTCCGAAGTAAACGATCCTACCCATTAATAAAGAAATCCTATCAAGATTTGAAATCCATTTTTCCAATGCTAATGAGAGTGGCAATACAGAGCTATTCTCTTTGGCATGTACCAGTTATATCTATCTAGTTGGTCGCCCATGCAACAACGGTTAACGAGTAATGGTCCACTGCCAGACAATAGAATTCGAGCTATTACAAAGAGACGAGCCGCATCACGACCTCTAAGAGTACCTGATACGGCTCGCTAATTATGTTAGTTATACGCCATATTTTTCAGCGTATAACTTATACTAGTCCAATTTGAGTAAAATCATTTCACCAAAGAAAAATCGTTGAATGAAGCATTACTTTTATCCAGAGTAACATTCAAATCCATTTTAAACTTTGTAGGATTGATTTTCAAGTCTTTTGTATAGTGGCGACGCGGGGTTACATCCCGACTTATAGCTTTGAAGTCCAACGATACCTTAACTTTATCAAGTTCTGTTACGAAAGAAGAAGCTTCATTTTTATAAGGCGTCCATATCAGATTGTTCCAGTAACCAGTTAACGGACTTGGCTGATCTCCTACCAAAACTACATATATCATAGCATCATAAATACCCTCATTGCTTTCGTCATTCAAGAACTTCAATTTACCATCCTTAGTCAAACCACCTATCAATCTTTCATCATCCAAACTACCTGATTGAGTATCGAATGGAGCAATCATACTCGAAAATCCCTGAATATCGCCACATTGTTGCATATTGAAATACAAATAGCCATTTTCCTGATCATACGTCAAAGCCATTGTATCATCATAGTCTCTCGCTCCCGACAAACCATTAACCAGCAACGTATTATCATTGTACTTCGTGATTCGAGCCAATACTTGTACTTCTTCTTTCCCGTCTGTGCAGTTTGCTATCCAATTACCAACATACTTATCAATGGCAACATTCTTCTGTAACTGGTCAAGTTCACTCTGTCCCCATAAGAAGGTCTCTGTTACTTTCTCTAATTCAGCTACTTTCTTGCCACTTTCATCAGCCATATAGAACGTAAAACCAAGTACTAGTGTACCGGTAACGGGATCAAAGCTCGACTTGTTAGGTGTACCTTCCAAATAAACAGTATTACCATACGTAACCATACCCGTATTCTGTCCTCTTGGAATTTCCACAGTTGTCACTCCGTCTTCTTCCTTCAGATGGAAATAAATATGAGCTTTATCAGCAGCTGAATACAAGTTAGGCATACGGTAGAAAGTTGCATCCTCATTAGACTGCTCTACAGCCTGCATCCAGTTTTTCTCCTCCAACTCTTTTGAAGTAGTAGTAAAATAACCTGTAGCTTCAGGCAATGGTTCCCAAGTATAATCACGATCATAGTCAGGTTCTAACAATGCAGGATTCAGTGCCAAGGTGAAAGTACCTGTGGTGTAGTATCCCACACCATCCAAACGGTGATAAATAGCACCAAAATCAAACAACTGCTTCATACTGTTGAATGTGCCTAACGGATAATCGGTACTTGTAGGCGGAATAGGTCCTTCACTAGTAGAAAGATTACCTGCAAATGAACCAAATGTATTCCATTCTGTATCAAAGGCTGGTCCCTCTCCATCTACCATTCTAAAACGCAGGTTAGTAGAAGGCACATACCACTTCTTATATTCCTTAAATGTTTCACCATCCAACATAATATAGGGGAAATCAGTGTAATCATCAGGGAATACATCCATGCCAAACACATACTCGAAATATTCATTGGTATAAGGACTCTTGAAACGGTAAAGGTCATAGCCTTTAGCTTTTTCCACTTCTAACTTAGTCATTACTATATTAGTAGCACCATACATAGCAAATAAATTTTCGGTATAAATAGCCTCATCACTCACTACTTCCCACTCGTACACAACCTCTTCGGGCCATACTATGGCCAAAGTTATGTCGGAATTAGAATAAGGGGTACCTTCGTCGAAACTCAACGCTATCTCATAGTTAGTACCACGCTTCAAGCCTTCATAATTAATGGTCACGCTTGATGTATTTTCCCCATCTTCAAAATGAACTGTTGAGGGTACAGTGAAAACTTGTTCTCCACCTTCATTAAAAGTTGCATTCAGTTGTGCATCAACAGTGCCACCTACAGCTGTACGCATAGCCTCCAGCGTAATAGTACCTTCAGATCCGTCCAATTTATACGCCGTCTTTACGGTAGCTGGGAAATAGGCTCCCAAGCCTTCCACTGCTCCGGGAGCAATATAATCTACACTATCGGAGCACGATGTCCATCCGAGCATCATGATGCCCATCAGGAAAAGCATTAAATGATTTATCTTATTCATATACAATACGTGTTTATATTTTAAAAGCTACCTATTTTCTTAATTCTGAGCATTAGGATCAATCCATGCCTCGTATTTGTCGCTCGGGTCAGGATTTTCGTAACCTCTCAGTGCCTCGTTATTATTCTTCTCAGTCTGCACGATACAGATGTTCATCCATGCCGGACGACCATTGGTATTGAAACGTACTGCATCCGAGAAGTTAGTACCTTCGTAACCGCGAGTTACCGACATATTCAGTCTTTTCACATCAAAGAATGTCTGGCCTTCTCCCCAAAGTTCAATACGTTTTTGGAAAATAATTTCTTCAATCAGTTTTTCGCCAGTACCTGCGAAAGCATATTCCGGATCACGATAGGTAGTCATAAATCCAGTCAGTAAGCTCAATGCATTAGCATCACCCAGTTGTGCAGCAGCCTCCATTTCGATGAAAAACATTTCTTCCACACGCATCAGCGGATAAGCCGAAGCGGCCCCTACATTGAAATCTTCCGTATTACCTTCAGCAGGACGAAACTTGATAGAAGCATATTCAGGCAATACATTTTCATAGCCCGAAATAAAAGGCTCTTCTCCCTCCAGCATACCGCCTTGCGGTGCTTTCCACATCTTTTTACGGAAATCTGTATCGCTCAGACGATCATACAAACTCTTTCCTATCATGATAAAAGGACCATGACCGGAATATCCAAAAGCTGTTTCATTAGACATCCAAGAAGTCCAGTTCAGCAAACTGGTCTTTACCACGTCATCCTCAGATACCATCTTAGAACCCCAAATCCAACAATTTATGTCGTTGAAACCTTTCGAAGTACTAAGGCACTGATCTTCAGTCATAGGCAGCAGTCCCGAAGCAGCAATAGCCTTACGGGCGTAGTCGCGAGCGTTAGCATAGTCTTCCAGCCACATGTAACAACGGGCTTTCAAACCGTATACTGCTGCTAGATCAGGCAAAGTCTTAGACATGGGTTTTCCTTGTACATATGATTTCTCAATATTCGCCTCAGCAAAATCAAGATCGGCCAAAATGAATTCCTTCATTTCTTCCCTTGTAACACGTGGATTGTTTCGTGCATCCGCTTCGGTAGTAGCTTCTGTTACGATAGGTACTGTCAATCCCTCTACATTGGCACCCTGTGTCTTATCATTGGGCAAAAATTCAAACATACGCGCCATATCTATGTAAAGCATGGCACGGAAAGCACGCGCAGCAGCTACATACCCCACCTGAGCTTCGGTAGCTGTTTCGAGATTAGTAGCACCAATAAGTTTATTGACCGGCAACATCGACTGCCAATAACTGTTCCAGATAAATTGAGGATACACATAACTTTCACCCTGATTTTGATTCATCTCCCAAGACTGATACCAATCGTAACCTGAGCTGACTACAGCCATATCTTCAGTCATCACATCACGTACGTGCATTATAGAGCCATAGCCCCAGTCCCAGTGATAGTCACTACTAATTCTTCCGGGAACATTCAAACTGCCCGGTATAGCCCACAACATAGCAGAAGTGGCCATACTGGAAGATGTCAACTGATCTTCAGTAGCCGAACCTGTAGGAAAAGTTTCCTCAATGCACCCCGTCGTCATGAAGAGGGTGGATGAGAGACAAATTCCCGCCAATATTTTCGTTATATTTTTTTTCATATTTATATCAATTAATTAAGTTGTTATAACACTTAGAAAGTCAAAGTAATACCTCCTGAAATAGTGCGCATAGGAGCATAGTATGAGTTGGTAGCTGAACCGCTGATACTTTGGCGCGGATCCAATCCTTGACGTTTTGACCATACCCAAACATTGTCAGCACTTAAGTAAACACGTACTTTTTCAATATCAAGTTTATGTGTCAGGCTAGCCGGCAGTGTGTAACCGAAATTGATGTTCTGTAAACTCAGGTAAGATGCATCGGTCAGGAAACGGTCGGAAGAAGCCGTAGTATAAACATCGCCATATTGGAAACGTGGAATGTTACTGTTGGGATTCTCCGGTGTCCAAGCTTTCAGCAGGTCGGCATGGAAATTGGTACCTTTACTATCCTTGGTCGGTGAAGACATCATGCCAGCATAGTCACTATCGTACACCTGACCACCCAGCTGGTAAGCGAAATCAACACTCAGATCAAATCCTTTATAGTTCAGGCTAGTATTGAAACCGCCATAAGCAGTAGGCAATGCTGTTCCACACAAATAATAATCAGCTTCAGCATAACTGGTAGTTGTTTCACGTCCCGTTACATTACCGTTGGCATCCACAATGTTCTTGTAATACATAGCCTGTCCGTCCTCTGCAACACCAGCATACTTCTTAATACGATAAGTATACAGAGCTTCACCTTCACCGAAATAATAGCTACCGCTACTATAACCTTTAACCCCATCTACTTCCATGGTCTTACGTTCTTCAGGCAGATAACTGATTTTGTTCTTATAGTGCGTAAGATTCACACCTATTTCCCAAGTCAGTTCGCGGGTTTGTATTGGGGTACCCTTCAGTTCGATTTCAATGCCCTGATTACGCATGTCACCCACATTAGCATAGTAAGAAGTGTAACCATACGAAGGAGGCAATGGGAAACTGAACAACATATCACTAGTCTTACGGTTGAAGTATTCCACCGTACCGCTCATACGATTCTTTAATATCTCAAAATCAAATCCGGCATTAAAGTTACCGTTGGTTTCCCATGTAATATCCTTATTACCCATGGTCACAGGCAGTGCAGCCGGATGTCCACCTGCGTTTACAATATTATACTGGTTAACATAACGATAATTTCCGATATTGTCATTACCTTGTTGTCCATAAGATGCTTTTAATTTCAGCAAATCTACCCATTCTACATCGAAAAAATCTTCTTTGGAAATAATCCAGGCAGCACCAGCTGACCAGAAGTTACCCCAACGATGGTCAGGATGGAAACGAGAAGAAGCATCACGACGATAAGAGCCAGAGAAATAATACTTTTCATTCCAGTCATACTGTATACGGCCAAAATAACCTTCTGTGTTGTAGTCCGAAACAGAAGAAGAGCTTCCCTGTTCGGTAATGGCACCTGCAAGTTCGATATTATTAGGATCAAAAACATTAGACTTCGTAGCGCTCAATCCATAAACTTTAAGGTAATAAGATTCGTGTCCCACCATAGCCTCTATGTTATGTGCGCCGAAAGAATGACGCCAATTCAGCAGCTGTTGATGGTTGTACGACAGCGTACGGGTATGCGATTTACTTGCGATACCGTTAGATGGTGCATACTGGCCATAATAAGGATTCGTGAAACCATTTCCCCGTGTTTCATCAATATTGACACCACTCGTCCAAGTAAATTTAAAATCTTTCAAGAAACGTATTTCAGCAAAGCCAGTAGCCGTCATGGCATTACCTTCAGCATTATTAGTATCCAATAAATTAGCCGCGAAAGGATTGGCTCCTGGAAGGAATGGGCGTTTCAGACCAGCATTATCCTTGTCACCAAAATCGTAAACGGTGAATCCGTTCTTGTCTATCATGATATTTCCTTCTCCATCACGTATATACAACGGGTAAATAGGAGCTACTTGAGTAGCCAAAGCAAACAGGTTACCTGAAGAATTAGACGAACCATCCTCCCCCAACGAATTGGCATCGAAATGTGTGTACGACATGTTGGCACCTACTTTCAACCAATCTTTCACCTGATAATCGGCTTTCATACGTCCTGTCAGACGTTCAAAATCTGATTTATCTACAATACCCTCATTCTTCAAATAACTGATAGAAGTATAGAACGAAGATTTGTCTGTACCAGCTGAAACTGACACATTGTATTCTTGACGCAAACCTGTGTGATAAGCTTCTTCCAACCAGTCATCTGGAAGAATCAGATAGTCTTGTCCCCCATAATTAACAACATTTCCTAATGTAGCATTCGGATTCAATTTACCGTTTGTACCTATCAAGAATTGTCCATCCGGAATGGTGTAAGCGTTATAACCCAGACCATAATCACCGCTTCCAAGCATATTGTTGTTGGCATTAACATGCGCATTAAATTCACTCTGCCCCTGCGACAAGAAATAATTCTTCAGT
The DNA here is from genome assembly GCF_900108345.1 of Bacteroides ndongoniae. GTDB lineage: Bacteria > Bacteroidota > Bacteroidia > Bacteroidales > Bacteroidaceae > Bacteroides > Bacteroides ndongoniae. The sequence goes on from NZ_FNVV01000014.1 coordinate 2,156,250, forward strand.
GCACCATAATACATTTCATAATACTGTGCAGGATTTTTCACGAAGTCATAATCCTGCGTTGCACGTGAATTCGAACCCCATTTAGCATCTACCGTAACTCTGGCATTTCCTGAATTACCTTTCTTAGTAGTAATAATAATCACACCATTAGCACCACGCGCACCATACAAAGCATTAGATGCAGCATCTTTTAACACAGTCATTGACTCAATATCTTGAGAGCTTATATTGTTCAAATCTCCATCATAGGGAGCACCATCCAAAATGATCAACGGATCATTACCTGCATTAATAGAACTGATACCGCGTACACGGATCGAAGGAGTTGTTGCGCCCGGCTGACCAGAAGAAGTATTTAATTGCACACCTGCAACCTTACCAGTCAAGGCATTAGCCACATTGGAACTTTGAATTTTACCGATTTCCTCTGACCCTACTACTGTAGCCGAACCGGTAAATGCAGACTTCTTAGCCGTACCATAAGCCACCACCATCACTTCATCCAAAATCTCAGTATTCGATTTCAATATGATGCGCATAGTAGGCTTAATTTCAGCTTCTTGCGTCTCCATACCAATGTACGAAACCTGCAGAGTCTTCGCGGAACTTGGTACGTTCGTTAATTCGAATTTACCATCTATATCGGTCACAATACCAATCTGTGTACCTTTCACCAATACAGACGCTCCAATAACTGGCTGCCCGTCTTCTTCCGAAATCACGACACCCGTGACTTTCTGAGTTTGGGCAGTTACTAAGCCTATTCCTACAAAAAGACAGGCCAATAACAGCATTAATTTTCTTTTCATAAATTCTCTCTTAAAGTTTAACTTTACATTAATTGTTTCTTTACTCTAACAAAATGCAAATATATTAATAAATATGAAACGGACAACTGTTTTATCAAAAAAACCTTGTAAATCTATCAATTTGTTATCGAATTCCTCGTTTTTATGTTTAACAACAGATTTTTGGTATTAATAAAAGATAAACGGCGGAAGAAATACTATCACTCTGATTTGATAAAATTATCTTTTTCTGTTTTGAAGAATGGCTCGTTTAACATAAAAACGTTAATTATCGTACCGTTTTTAAAGTTTCTATAACCTAAAAAAGACTATGGCAGGGTAAAAAAGATCTTTTTATTTTAAATGCTGTATATTAAACTATATATCCAACAATACAAATTTGAATGATAGAATTCCTCTCCCGTGTGTTCCTTGACAGATTGACAGGATGAGTGGCAAATATCGTGCTATTTATTCAAATTTATTATACTTTGGTAGAAATAATCCATTTCTATCCGCAATGGAAAATATTGCGGATTGTTATCATATGGGGTAAAATTGTAAAATACTGTTTTTATTTAGTCTGCTAACGTCTATAATATGACTAAATATAATAGCTTATGATGAACAAGATTACCTACAACCTGGTTTACAACCGCAAAAAAAGCCTCAATAAGCGAGGCTTGGCATTAGTTCAGGTCGAAGCCTATCTGAACGGAAAGAAGAAGTATTTTTCGACAAAGGTTTATTTGCGCCCCGAACAATGGGATACTGGAAAGCGATTGGTCAGAAAACATCCTAATGCCAACGAACTGAATAGAATCATCCATAGTTTTGTCATATCAATGGAACAAAAGGAATTGGATTTGTGGCGGCAAGGACGAATCATCACACTTGACCTGTTGAAAGAAGAAGTCGAAAATGAAGGTAACCAAAATCGTTTTTTACCTTTTTTTCGACATGAAATAGACACATCATCACTACGCGATAGCACTAAACATAATCATCGCTCTACGCTTCTGCTGCTCCAAGAATTTCGGAAAAACGTAACATTCGGAGAGCTTAACTTTGATTTCATAACAGCTTTTGAGGCTTTCATGCGCAATAAAGGATATCACACGAACACGATTGCCAAGCACATGAAACACTTGAAACGTTATATAAATGTAGCTATTAACAAGGGCTATTTGGTTTTTGAGAAATATGCATTCCGAAAATATAAAATCAAAATGGTTGCAAGTAGCCATACACATCTTCTACCCGAAGAATTGGAAAGACTGGAACAGCTTTCATTGGATGGGAAATACTCTAAATATAGGAAAACCTTGGATGCTTTCTTATTCTGTTGTTATGCCGGATTACGATTCTCAGACTTCACTAATCTTACTTCCGATAACATTCAATCTATAGGTAAGAAAACATGGCTGATGTACACATCGGTTAAGACTGGTATAGAAGTACGTTTACCACTCTATCTATTATTCAACGGTAAAGCATTGCTAATTCTTCAAAAATATGTCAATAATCTAACCGACTTCTTTTGTTTGGGCAACAATTCAAACGTTAACAAAACTTTAGCAATATTGATGCAGTTGGCTGGTATTTCCAAACGAATATCATTTCATGCTGCCCGTCATACAAATGCCACCTTATTAATATATAAAGGGGTAAATATTACAACTGTACAGAAACTTTTAGGTCATAAAAGTGTTCGGACCACGCAGGTTTATACAGATATCATGGATATGACTGTGATTCAAGATCTGGAAAAACATCAACTGTCCAAACCTTTTGCATTATCCAAACACTGACTTCTATCATACACTATTAGCCAGCCAGTATTGGTGTCACATGCTTATTTCCAGAATTTATATCATAGCAGGAAAAGAAAAAAGTATCATTTAAGGATTTCCTATTTTCATCCGAGATATTTATAATTTATTGATTATTAGCAATAAATAATCAAAATCAGTAGAATGAGGGTAGAATCGTGGACAGTTATCATGCCTTGTAAACCCATAGAGCGGGAAAACGAATAATAATCCCGTTCTATGGAAGATTCATAAACGCCAGAAAATCAGATTAAAACAAATGCCTTGAGTTCCGCGAAGACTCTGCAGATTTCATACATTGGTATGGAAACGCAAGAGGCTGAAATTAAACCTAGTATGCGTATCGTACTAAAGGCAAACACAGAAGTATTGGATGAAGTAATGGTGGTAGCTTACGGTACAGCTAAGAAGTCATCATTTACAGGTTCGGCTAGCGTAGTAAGCGGTGAGAAAATTGCCAAGATGCAAACCTCAAATGTTTCTAAATCATTGGAAGGAGCAATGGCAGGTGTGCAAATTTCACAAAGTAGCGGACAGCCGGGTTCTTCAGCTAACATTTATGTACGTGGAATCGGTTCTATTTCCGCCGGAAAAGAAGCACTGATTGTCGTTGATGGTGTTCCATATGAAGGAAATCTGAACCAGATAGCTCCAAGCGATATAGAGTCCATGACAGTATTAAAAGATGCAGCTGCAAACTCTCTATATGGTGCGCGTGGTGCTAATGGTGTTGTATTGATTACAACTAAAAAAGGTAAAAGTGGTAAAGTAAAAGTTACTTTCGAAAACCGTACAGGTGTAAATACACGTGGAATTCCCAGCTATGATATATTGACCTCACCGGCTGAGTACTATGAACTTTATTGGGAAGCGATTCGTAACAATGCGCATTTCAACCAAGGTATGTCTTATGCCCAAGCGGGAATTTTTGCTTCACAGAACCTTATTAAAGAATTAGGAGGATACAACAACTATAATGTATCAGATACAGAACTAATAAATCCTGTTACTGGACGGTTAAATTCCAGCGCCCGGCTGTTGTATCACGATGATTGGTTGGAAGAAGCTTTCCGCCCCGGTATGCGACAGGAAAATGTCGTTTCGCTTAGCGGTGGAACAGACAAGACTACGTATTACGCTTCATTGGGTTATCTATACGACAATTCGTATACGGTAAACTCGGACATGAACCGTATCAATGCACGTGTCAAAATAGATCAGGAAGTCAATAAATGGTTTAAAGCTGGATTCAATCTGGCATACAGCAATGTAAAAACAAATTCACCTAACGTTGGAGGCTCAAATTACTCATCCATTTTCTACTTCGGACAGACTATTGCACCGATTTATCCGGTATACATGTACGACAGCGAAGGAAATAAAATATATGACAGCCAAGGGAACGTACGTTATGACTATGGTACGGAAATGGGTAAACGTCCACAAGGATCTAACGTTCACCCCATTGATCAACAACTGAATGACATTTACAGAGGGTCAACAGATGTTGTCAATGCCAAGGCATACGCAGAATTTTCTTTCCTGAAAGATTTTAAATTAACCGTAAATGCCAGTATCGACAATTTCAATAGTCGTTCTGTTAGTTTCCAAACGCCAATCGGAGGTGATGCTCTGAATGTAAACGGACGTGGAACAACCGAAATGAGTCGCTATTTTGTAATCAACGCTAACCAGTTATTGAACTGGTCTCACACTTACAATCAAGTACACAATGTAGAGGTATTATTGGGGCACGAAACCAAACAGGACCGTAGCGAAAGCCTCTGGGCACAGAAAGAGAATTTCTTTGTACCTGATAATCCGGAACTTGATAATGCTGCCAAATTATCTGATGCCAGTTCGTCTGCAGCAGAATATGCATTGGAAGGTTATTTTGGTCAAGTAAAATATAACTTTGATGAGAAATACTATGTTTCAGGAAGCTTCCGTAGAGATGCCTCTTCACGTTTCCATCCAGACAATCGCTGGGGAAGTTTCTGGTCAGTAGGTGCTTCGTGGAGAATGAACAAAGAAGCGTTCATGGAGAGCCTGACTTGGATTAACGACTTGAAAGTGAAAGCCAGCTTCGGAACACAAGGAAACGATAATATTGGTAACAATCAGCCTTATAAAGACCAATACATAGTGGTTAGCAATGACGGTGCCATTGGTACTCAATACGTATTCCGTGGAAATAAAGACATTACATGGGAGAAGAGTAACAACTTCAATGCTGGCGTGGAATTTAAATTATGGGACAGGCTCTCAGGTAACATTGAATACTTCAGCAAAACAACTTGGGATCTTCTGTATTACAAGCCACTTCCTCCTTCACAAGGTGTACCGAGCGGTATTTACGAAAATACCATGCGCATGCGTAACCAAGGTGTAGAAATCGAATTGAACTACGATATCTTCACTCACAATAATTTCAAATGGAATGTAGCCTTGAATGCTACCCACTACAAAAACAAACTTTTGGAATTGCCAGCTGACCGCCCGCAAGACGGATGGGCTACAGGAAACTATTTCCGTAAAGTTGGTAAACCTTTATACAATTACTACGATTACAAATATGCAGGAGTTGATCCTGAAAACGGAGACGCATTGTATTGGGCCGACGAAACAGATGAAAACGGAAACGTAATCGGACAAAAAACAGTCAACAAGACAGAGCTTGCAACCCGCTACGAACTAGGCAAGTCTCCAATACCTGATCTGTACGGCGGTTTCTCGACAACCATCGAAACATACGGATTTGATTTGAATGCAAACTTCGCATACCAAATTGGCGGATGGGTATACGATTCACTTTACCAAGGATTCATGGGAGCTGGATCTGCCGGAAAGAACTGGCACAAAGATATCTTTAATCGTTGGACTCCGGAAAACCGTTATACCGATGTTCCTCGCCTGCAGACCAACGACCTTAACCAAGGTTGTTCAGGTGACCGTGCTCTGACCAAGGCTTCTTACCTGAGTCTGCGTAACCTGACATTAGGTTATTCGCTTCCCAAGAATTGGTTGCAAAAAGTACATATTGAAAAGTTACGCTTGTATATTGTAGGCGATAACCTCTTCTTGTTGTCTGCACGTCGTGGATTCGATCCTCGTCAGAGTATTCTGGACGGACAGACCGGATACAACTATTCGGCCATGCGTACAGTATCATTCGGTATCAACTTAGAGTTTTAATAACAGATAAAAAGAAAAGTATATGAAATATTTTAGAAAAATTTTCCTTTTGGCTGCTGCATGTTCGCTTCTGACTGCATGTGGTGACGACTTTTTCGACACTGAAAATGCCGGAGTGGCCAGCAAAGACGAAATTGACGAAATCGGTTCAAGCAGCCCCGATGCACTGATCAAAGTGGTTGAGCCGTTAATGTTGGGCTTGAACAATTATACATATCAATATAATACGCAATCTAGCGCTAGCACAGTACACAACGATTTTGGCTTGATGAGTATCTACCACTTAGGCGATGTAATGAACGACGACCTCGCATTTGAAGTTGCAGGAAGCGGTTGGTTTACATTTGACTATCAGCTGGATTATTGGGGAGAACAATATGTACGTCCTTTCTTTTATTGGAACTTCTTCTATTCTATCATTAACAAAGCGAATGATATTATTTCGAAGATTTCAACTGACGTGCAAGATGCTGATTTAAAGGCATACAGAGGAGAAGCTTTGGTATATAGAGCATTCGCTCATGCTTACTTGGCACAGATGTACCAACAGACTTATGTAGGAAACGAAGAAGCCCCGGGCGTGCCCATTGTTTTGACTCCAGAAGAAGCAGCAGATGCGTATGCAGGCCGTGCTCCTCTGTCGAAAGTATATGCACAAGTAGAGAAAGACTTTAAAGCAGGTATGGAACTGTTGGCAGGTTGGAAACGTCCCAACAAAACCATGATTGACGAACAAGTTGCTGCCGGTTTGTATTCACGCGTATGTCTGGTTACAAACAACTGGGACGATGCCATTACGTATGCACGCAAAGCTCGTGCCGGATACAGCGTATACACTCCCGAAGAACTGCTGGCAGACAATGCATTCAATAATATCGGTGCAAAGGAATGGATGTGGGGTGCCGACATTACACCGGAGACCTCTACAGCATTCGCTTCGTTCTTCTCATTCATGTGTTCCTATGATGCCGGATACGGTGGCGACGTAGGTCAGTATCGTAAGATTGATGCTCGCCTGTACGACTCCATGAATCCGACAGATGTTAGAAAAAAACTCTTCAAACACACCAGTACGGGCGTTCAGTATACTCCGAAAGAGGCTGCATTCCCCGAATATACCAACATCAAGTTTAAAAAAGTTGCCAATTGGGAAGCCGACTATGTATACATGCGAGTGTCTGAAATGATATTGACTGAAGCAGAAGCACTTGCTCACAAAGGCGACTACACAGGTGCTGCACAAGTATTAAAGGAGTTGATGTCGCAAAGAGATCCTTCGTGGAAAGCTAATTCAGTCACAGCCGATGACGTATATCAGCAACGCCGTCTGGAATTATGGGGTGAAGGTTTCTCTTTGTTCGACCATTTGCGACTGAAAAAAGGCATCGACCGCAACTACGAAGGCAGCAACCACCTGAGCAGTGCACGTTACACCATCGATGCTGGAAGCTGGTATTTCCTTTACCAATTACCGTTGCGAGAACTTGACAACAACGACGCTATTGATGCTTCTGAACAGAATCCCGCACCGACTGAAAGCAAATTCAAATAAAAGTATTACAGTTTATTATTTTTAGATATCTGAGTATGAAAAAAATAAGAGCAATGATATTGGCAGCTAGCCTGCTTGCCATTAATACAGCTTGCGAAACCGATGCAACCCTTGATGAAACAAGGGTTGCGGAAGTTGCCGCACCAAGCATATCATTACAAAGTGTCACAGTGAATAAATACACTGCTTCATTCACAATCGATCTGAATGAAAAAGGAACGCCTGAAGCATATGAATGCGGAGTACTAATTAGTACAGAGGCACAGCCCGACCTGAACAACTCTACCATTGTTGCCGCTGATATGAGCGAAAGCCAGGCTACCATTCAAGCTACGTTGGCTCCTGGAACTACTTTTTACGCCTGTGCTTATGCACTTACAGCCAATCGTATAGTAACGTCTGATGTAAAGAGTTTTACTACAGAAAGTCATTACTTGGGCGACTTCCTTGGTAAACGGACATTGAGCGGATATAACCTCAGCATAGAAGGTGCTCCTATTGTTCCGGTAAACATAGAAATCGTGGCTGATGAAGAAGACGAAAAAGTGGCGTATATCAAAGGATTATCTTCTTTTGCCGGTGTTACCTTGGCATTGGAACCTGTAAAAATGATTTTCGATCTGGAGAAAGGCACTGTGGTTATTCCAGATAAACAAATCGTCGATGAACCTAATTATGGTCCTTATCAATACTGCATGTTGGATCCCAATACTGGAGATTTATTCGCAGGAGATAATATTGGAAGCATTCAAGGAAAGACCATTAGCTTTGATTCATTGGTAGCTCTCATTATTGACGGAGGAAACGCAGGAATACCTCATTTTGCTTATGCAGAAGTAACTATCGAATAATAGTTATATTGTTCCTATAAAACAAAAGGGAATTTGTTATAGCCCAATCCATTCAGGTAGATTGGCTATACAAATTCCCTTTTCTACGTAAATACTTTGTGAATTCTTGTAAAAAGATTTAAGCTTACTGCAAACAAATGGAAAAGAGCCGAAATGCCCTTTGCTTTTAACATCAAAAAAAATACGAACAGTGTCTCATATCACTTGCACGGCTCGCGAGCGACACAAGCACGGCTCGTGAGCCACACTTGCAGGGCACGCGAGCAACGCTTGCCATACGCGCGGGAGTTGCAGGCAATACTCACGGGCTTTGCTTACCAAACCCGCGGACTTTGCAGGTAAAACCTGACAGCATTGTTTGTAAAACTCGACGGGATTGCTTGTCAGACTCGGCAGCATTGCTTGTTGGGCCGGCTAACTACCGATGTTATGCCGCTAAAGTAGGTGGTTACAAGCACCAAGTAGCACTTTAGTGGGTGAAGGATAGATACGCGGACGACGCGGAGAGGACGGACGAACACGGATGAAAAGGAGAAAAGGAGAAATTGGGTTCACGCTTTCAACAAGGAAAATTAGTGCTGAAAATCAGACGGATGTGGTGAAAGATAAAGCTTCACGTTGATTCAATTAAAAATTAAAAATGAATAATTAAAATCCGCGTTCATCCGCTCATTCCGTGTAGTCCGCGTATCCATCTTTCACCACAAACGACTCATTATTAAAAGATTACGGTGAAACTTCACGTGGCAAACCGGTAATAACACCACAGATGACACGGATTAGCACGGATTAAACGTTTGGAGGGGTGCATGTGTATAAATTAATCTGTGAAATCAGTGTAATCCGTAGTGAAACAAAACTGAATAGCCGTGTCCTCCGTGGTTCAGTGACCGTTTACAAAGTTTTGATTTCCTCGACTGTGAGTCCGGTGATTTGGGCTATTGTTTCGATTGGAATGCCGGCGGCTTTCATGGCAGTAGCGTTTTTTAGACGCTCTTCCTTGGCACCTTCAGCCCTTCCTTCAGCTCTACCTTCAGCCAATCCTTCTTCTCTTCCTTCAGCCCTACCTTCAGCCCTACCTTCGGCCCTTCCTTCGGCCCGTTCTGTCTGGATATTGTCCCGAAGGATGACGATATTGTCCAAATGACGATAATAGGCTTTCAGTTCATCCTGACTCATGCGGTCCAGTTGCAACTGTTCCTTCACGGTGTCCAGTCCCGGTGCGGTGGCACCTTCCGGCACTTCGCCCGTGTTCAGGTAATAAATCCATTCTTCCAAAGGAGTTTTTGCAACGCGGTTGAAGTCGTTCACCTTCAGTATGTAGTACTCCGGATAAAGCTGGCTCACCTGATCGACCTTGAAAGTCTGACGCTGGAATGGCGAAAGCTCCAACAGGTCTCCCTCGTGAATGCCACGGAACTCCGTCTTGCCATGATAGACAAAGTCCTTTCCGTGCCCTAACGAGAAATAGACGATGTTCACGCTATACACCTTGCGCACCTTTTCATATCCCTCGCCACGGTTGATATATTCCGTCACCAACTTCGACGTGCCGAACAGCATACGTTGGAAGTAAGCGTACTCGTTGTTGTTTTGCACTTCTATCAGGATCAGTTCGCCCCGTGAGTCCTCGGCAAGCATGTCCACACGGTTATACTTGTCATACTCATCCTCCTGGTTGCTTTCGCTTTCCAGCAACTTGCAGATTTTCACCTTATCTTCCAACAACGTGGTCAGCAGTCCTTCCAATACAGCATAATTGGCCTTATTGCGCAACAGCCGCTTCATGGCCCAGTCGAAACGTATGTAATTTGCCATAGTCTTTCAAAATGAAGTTTATAACGCAAATAAACGAAGTTCTTGCTACATTTCCAAACATTGAAAAGAAATATTCGTGCGGCATGACGGGGGATATTCACCACGGATGACACGGATTAGTACGGATTAAACGTTGGAGGGTGTGCGTGTGTATAAATTAACTTAAGTTTCGCAAGTGCTCAACTTATTAGTTAACAAGGCTTCAGTTAACAAGTTTACAAGGCTGGAACTCCCTGTTTGATAAAGTGCCGCTTGAAACGGCTTGCTACAAACGCCTTGTTAACTCGTCAACTTGTTGCTTGTCAACTGCAACTTGAGCTTGCGAAAGTTGAGTAAATTAATCTGTGAAACTCTGTGTCCTCCGTGGTGACCCCCAAAAGCCCCCGCATTCTCCGTGGTGCTTGAAAAAGAAGTTGATTTTTGTTGATTATTTCCCGCCAAATACTTGACAAAGGACTTCCGATTTTGTATCTTTGGGGAACGGTTGACAAGTTGACGAGTTAACAAGTTGACGAGTTGACGAGTCAACAAGGGAACGGGGAAACTCGGGGTTTGTAACCGCGTCCCCCGTCCATTTTCACTTAAACACACAAATTGCTATGAACCTGATTATGAACCTGAAAAGCTGGTTCCTTCCGTGGAACACCACACGCAAGGACAACACGACAAACGAGACAACTAACACGACCGGCACGACGGAAGCCGCCTCTACCGCTTCCACCTACGAACAACTGTTCGCCGACCTGCAACACGTCTGCACCCGCCTGCCCGGAGGCGAAGTCTTTGTAGTGATGGGCGGCGGCGAGTTCAGCGTCCGCATGACCTGGACACCCGACGACCGTGCCAAAGGCGAACAGAAGCGCATGTTCAGCCTGAACGGCGGAAACGAAATCATCGAATGGGTGGATGCACAGCCCGACGAAACCGCCGAAGCACGCATCCTGACGATGGAGCAACCACCTGTTATTGAAAAGGATACGGTGAAAAATGCGGAAAAGGAAGAGGTAAAAGGCGCTCCCCAAGAAGAGGTCGCCGCGCCTGCTGAAGAATCCCCTGTCCAACCCGAAAAGCCCTCGCGCCAGCAACAGATGATGCAATGCCTGACGCGCTACCTGAAGCTGCACTATGCCTTCCGCTACAACCTGCTGACGGAACGCACGGAATGCGCCCGCTTGGACACTACCAGCACAGCCGATCCGCACCACCTTATTTATACCCCCGTGGACAGCCGCACGCTGAACGGCATTGCCCTCGATGCCATCGACAGCGGCGTGGACTGTTGGGACCGCGACGTGAAACGCTACGTGGAGTCCGACCACGTGCAGGCCTACCATCCGTTCGACCTCTACTTCAAGCACCTTCCCGCATGGGACGGCACCGACCGTGTGACCGAACTGGCCCAACGGGTTGCTGACAGCGAACTTTGGACACGTGCCTTCCACCGCTGGATGCTGGCCGTCACCGCCCAGTGGACGGGCCGTGGCGGAGAGGGACGCCGTGCCAACAGTGTGGCACCGCTCTTAATCAGCACCGCACAAGGTTTGGGCAAATCTACCTTCTGCCGCCTGCTGCTCCCGCCCCAACTGCGTGACTACTTTACCGAAAGCTTCGACCTGACCAACGTCACGGCGGCGGAGAACAAACTAGCCTCGTACGGACTTATCAATCTGGACGAGTTCGACCGCCTGCCCGCTAGCCGGATGCCCCAGCTGAAGAACCTGATGCAGATGGAAGCCTTACGCGTGCGCCGTGCCTATCGTCGCACGGCAGAGCCGCTGCCCCGCATCGCCTCCTTCATCGGCACCAGCAACCGCCGAGACCTGCTGACCGACCTTTCGGGCAGCCGTCGCTTTATCTGTGTGGAGGTGGAACGCCCCATTGATTGCACCACGCCGGTGGATTATGAACAACTCTACGCCCAGCTGCTGCACGAGTTGGAGAACGGCGAACGCTGCTGGTTCAGCAAGGAAGAGGAAAACGAGATTCAGCAAGCCAATCGCCCGTTCTACCGCGTTACACCCGCCGAAGAACTGGTCAGCTCGTGCTTCCGCTTCGCCGAGCCGGGCGAGCAGGGTGCAAGATTAATGTCGGCGGCGGATATTTATACAACTGTGAAGAAGAAGAATCCTGCTGCTCTGAAGGACTGTTCGTGTACGTCGTTCGCCCGACTGCTGGCGCAGTTGGGGCGCAGGGTGCATACGAAGTATGGGAACGGGTATTGGGTAAAAACGGTGGAATAAGCTATAAACACCTGTATCTCACACGAGACAAACAAGTACCTTACTGAGTAATACCCGGTATACCTTCCTTCAGTATCTCGACCAGAATCGGTTTCGCACCACCCACGAAACACTCAACGGCGATTACCATCAGAATCAGACCCATCAGACGCATCATCACGTTGTTGCCCGTCTCGCCCAGCACATTTACCAAGCGGGTAGAAGCACGCAGGATAAAGAATGTAAGCAGATAGATGAAGGCAATCATGCCTATCAACACTCCCTTCATGGCAAAGGTGTTGGCATCCTGCATCAGCACAATAGCATTGGCAATGGCACCCGGTCCGCAAAGCATGGGGATGCCAAGCGGCGTAATGGAGATGTCGTCGGCATAGGTTTTGATTTCCTCGTCCTTCAGCTTCATCGGCGTATAGCGTGCCTGCAGCATGTCGTAACCTATCTTGAAAATGATGAATCCGCCGGCTATACGGAAACCGTTGGTCGAAATACCGAAGAACTTGAAGAGAAACTGGCCCGCGAAAGTAAATACCATGATGGTGATGAATGCCACCAGCGTAGCACGCGAAACAACTGAACGGCGTTCACGCTCCGTCATACCCTGAGTCATGGTCAGAAACACAGGCATGGTGCCGAGCGGATTGGTCAGTGTGAAAAAAGACGTAAAGCAAAGTAATGCAAAAGGAATAAGGGTTTCCATAATACAGAATTTTAAGTATAGTATTGAATACACAAAAATACGACTAAATCTGACATGTGCTACAAGATTCCGAGCAAATCTTTCAAATCGGTTATCCGATAAGTAGGCTTAAAAGGAAGAGGGCTGTTGCCTGAGACGTCGTAGAACACCTGATGCATGCCCACACCGGCAGCTCCAGCCACGTCGTTCTCCCAACTGTCGCCTATCATCAGCGACTCGCCCAACTGCGACTGGGTGGCCGAAAGAGCAAAATGGAAGATGGCAGCACGGGGTTTCAGCACGCCGATATCATCGGACAGGACTACCTTTTTGAAGTAACGGTCGATACCGGCCGAACGCATCTTGCGGCATTGCAACTCCTGAAAACCATTGGACAGGATGTACAGGTTGTAGCGTGGATGCAGGTATTCGAGCACCTCGCGCGCATGCGGCATCAGTCCACTCTTGGTAGGTATCAGCGTAAAGAAATCGTCCGTAAAGGCTTTTGCCAACTCGGCATCGCCCGCACCGACAGCTTCGAGCGGATAAAGAAAGCGCTGACGGTTCAGTTCGTCCTTGGTCAGCTGCCCGCGCCCGTATGCAGCCCACAGCTCCAGGTTGTGCTGCTGGTAGAGCGTATAGTAATGTTGGAAGGAATGGAAAAAACGGTCGTAACGATACTTGTCGTACAATTCCTCGAACGTATCGCGGGCATTCTGCGTGAAAGCCCACAGCGTATCATCGAGGTCGAAGAACAGATTCTTATATGCCATGCGTATATGGATTGAAACAGGAAAAGGTTCAGGCTGAAGAGTTCAGTCATAAGAGGGTTAAAGCCTGTACGTTTCAAAAAAACGGGCTGCACACAGTGCAGACGGAACAGTCGAAGTGTTCCGCTGCAATCCGTACAGCCCGTACCCGAAATTAATAGAATAAAATTAGACTTATTTTACCTGAATAACGAGGTACTTGGATACGCTCCAGAAATCTTTCGGATTGGAAATCTTCAGAATCAGCTGGCCTTTGTTGTCCTTGTCGAGCGCATACGAGCCAGCTGGATGAGTAGTCAGAATTTCGGCATCTTTCGAATAAAGCTTGATTTCCTTCGTCGTACGGATATCTACCTGAGTGAAGTAGTCCTTGTTGACATCGGCATCCTGCATTACCTCACCTTTCTTAAACAGACCTGTGTTGGACAGAATCTTCTGGTCCTTCAGCTCTTTCTTCGTTCCGAAAACAAACCAAGCGGTGTTCAGAGCCTTGTCTTGTTCGGCCACAGTCTTCGCCTTGGCTTCGTTCTCAGTGGTCAGTTCTTCCTTGACAGCCGTCAGATCGGATACGGCGGCATCCAGTTCCTGTATACGGACGTTCTTCGAAGCCAGTTCGGCCTGCAATTCTTCGATGCGTTGCGTTTTTACAACAAGCTCCTGTGTCAGCGATTCAACAGCTTTCTTCAGCTGAGCCGAGTTGTTCTTACTGTTCTTCAGCATTGCCTGCAATTTGGCAATCTGTTCCTTATTCTCTTCCATCTGCTTGCGGATGAATTCGATGTCGGAAGCAATCTGTTCCTTAGCGCTCAGCGAGCCTTCGGCAACGGCTCCACGCTGCAAGTCCACCCGGTTTTCAGCCGCATTGATCTGACGGAATCCTTCCGAAATTTCGTTGAATGTTCCCATCATCTCGTCCAACTCGGTATTGCGCTGGTTCAGCTCCATCAAGAGCGAATCGTTTTCGGCCTGCAAACGGTCGTTGTTCCCTCCCGAAAAATTATTGCACGATACCAACGCAGCCGTGCATGCCACTAATACTGCAAACTTTTTCATACGTTTTTCCTTTCCTTACGTTTGAATTAATAAAAGTGTTTATTTATCGTCTATTCCTGCTACTACAATTACTATCTCTCCACGGGGTTCGTTAGCCGTGAAGTGTTCTATCAGTTCGCCCAAAGTGCCCCGCACGGTTTCTTCGTGCACTTTCGATATTTCTCTCGACACGGATGCCTGCCGCTCGGTTCCAAAGAACTCGGCAAACTGGGTCAAAGCCTTCAGCAAACGATAGGGCGACTCGTAGAACACCATCGTGCGTGGTTCCTCGGCCAATGCTTTCAAGCGGGTCATCCGTCCCTTCTTCTGTGGCAAGAAACCCTCGAAGCAGAACTTCTCATTGGGTAATCCCGAAGCCACCAGAGCCGGCACGAAAGCCGTCGCCCCAGGCAGGCATTGCACCTCGATACCTGCACGCACGCATTCGCGTACCAGCAGGAAGCCCGGATCGGAAATACCCGGCGTACCTGCATCGGATATCAAGGCTACAGTTTCGCCCCCCCTTATTCTATTAACAACACTTTCCACCGTTTTATGTTCATTGAACTTGTGGTGAGATTGCATGGCGTTCTTAATTTCGAAGTGTTTCAGCAAAATGCCTGAGGTCCGGGTGTCCTCGGCCAGCACCAGATCGGCTTCTTTCAATATGCGAATGGCGCGGAAGGTCATGTCCTCCAGATTTCCTACAGGGGTAGGCACTACATACAGTTTTCCCATATCTTTATAGTCTGCTTTAACTGAAGTATTTCTTAAGAAGTTCGATAAAATCAGCGGTTGCCTCGTTTTCCTCATCGGGCACCACGGTCGAATAGAATATGCGCAACGCTTCGTCCAGCGTAGCTGCATTGCCCAGTTGCTCCACCACTTCATTCATCCGCGCTCCGTCGCCTTTAAACAGTTCGCGCGTGAAACGGAACGCGTCGTTCAGGCTGATGGCGTGGCGTAGGTCGGTAGCGGATCTGATACGCTCGGCCAGGATGGAAGTAGGCTGTACGGTAGGAACTACTTCTTCGACAGGGACACGTACCTGCTCTTCGGCAGGTGCCGGTTCTGCCGGTTCTTCCTGAAACACCGGAACAACAACCGGAGTCGGAACAGGTTCTTCCAGATCGGCCTCAACCGGAGCTTCATGTGTTACCGGCTCAGCTGCCGGAACAGCTTCTGCCACAGCTACCGTTTCGACCGAAGTAGTTGCAGTCGTCTCGTCAAGCAGGCGCTCCAATTCGCTCAAACGAGCCTGCATCTGACGGATATTCCGTCTGGCTACTTCGCGCAAAGCCGGATTATTTCCTTGCTCAACGGCTTGCATCACACATTTCAATTCCTGAATATCCAGTTCAATGTCTGTCAATAAAGTCTGCATAACCTTTCAATGTCCATCCATGTTAATGCCACAAATGTAGAAATAAATAATGAAATAATATCTTAAAGCCAACAAAAGTATTACTTTTGTGGCCAACATAACAGTATAAAGACATGGTACTATTCTCGGAAGATCATATACAGGAAACCAAGCGCCGGGGCAGAATCGAAGTCATTTGCGGCTCCATGTTCTCCGGAAAGACAGAAGAACTGATACGCCGCCTCAAGCGCGCCAAGTTTGCCAAACAGCGGGTCGAAATCTACAAGCCCGCCATTGACACACGCTACTCGGAAGAAGACGTAGTGTCGCACGAAGGCCACTCTATCTCCTCGACTCCCATCGACTCGTCGGCCAGCATCCTGCTGTTCACCTCGGAAGTAGACGTGGTAGGTATCGACGAAGCCCAGTTCTTCGACGACGGACTGATTGACGTCTGTAACCAGCTGGCCAACAATGGCATCCGTGTCATCGTGGCAGGACTTGACATGGACTTCCGTGGCCGCCCGTTCGGACCGATGCCGGGGCTGTGTGCCATTGCCGACGAAGTTTCGAAAGTTCATGCCATCTGCGTGAAATGCGGACAACTGGCCGCCTTCTCGCACCGTACCGTAAAGAACGACAAACAGGTGTTGCTTGGCGAAACCGAAGAATACGAGCCACTGTGCCGCTCGTGCTACCAGCAAGCCATAGCCGAAGACCGTAAGCACAACGACAATCCCCTGCCCCACTCCTAAAAAAACGTCAGAATATGGAACGCAAGAAAATCACTTTCGACAGCTTCATCCGCGGCGTCATCATCGGCGCCATCATCATCGGTATTCTTATGCTGCTCGAACGCCTGAGCGGCGTGCTTCTTCCCTTCTTCATTGCCTGGCTGATAGCCTATCTGATATATCCGCTGGTCACCTTCTTTCAGTATAAGCTTCGGCTTAAGAACAGGGTTGTCTCCATCTTCTGCGCATTGCTCAGTATTGTGCTGGTAGGTGTAGCCGCTTTTTTCCTGCTGGTACCGCCCATGATAGAAGAATTCGGGCGAGTGAAGGATCTGCTAATCGAATACTTTTCGAGCACTACTACAGGCGGCAACGTCCCCAAGTCGTTGTCCGACTTCCTGCGCGAAAACATTGATACTCGCTTACTGATACAGATATTCAACGAAAAGGACCTGCTGGCTGCACTAAAAGAAACTTTACCTGGCGTATGGACCATACTTTCCGAGTCTGTCAACTTGCTGTTCAGCGTGTTCACCTTCTTTATTATCCTATTATATATAGTGTTCATCCTGCTCGACTATGAAAGCATTTCTGAAGGATGGCCCTATCTTGTACCCGTAAAATATCGCAAGTTCGTGACCGACTTACTGAACGACGTTAAAAACGGCATGAACCGTTACTTCCGCGGACAGGCCTTCGTTGCCTTGTGCGTAGGCATTCTGTTCAGTATCGGTTTCCTCATTATCGACTTCCCGATGGCCATCGGTCTGGGACTATTCATCGGAGCTTTAAACCTGGTTCCGTACCTGCAAATCATCGGCTTTATCCCTACCATCATACTGGCTATCCTGAAAGCAGCCGACACCGGAGGCAATTTCTGGCTTATTCTGGCTGCCGCACTTGCCGTCTTTGTTGTCGTACAGATTATCCAGGACGGCTTCATCGTGCCGCGTGTGATGGGAAAGATCACAGGGCTCAATCCGGCCATCATTCTGCTATCTCTGTCGGTATGGGGTTCGCTGATGGGGATGCTGGGTATGATCATTGCCCTTCCCCTTACTACCCTGATGCTCTCTTATTACCAACGTTTCATCATTAACCGGGAAAAAATTAGTAAGGTGGAAATCACTGATAATCAAGAGACATGTAAAAAAAGTGATATAGAAGACGAAAAAAAATCATCAAACCCCTTGTAGATTCAAAAAAAGTCCCTACCTTTGCACTCGCAATCAGGAAATGATAGCAAACAGGTTTGATTCGCTAGCTCAGCAGGTAGAGCACAACACTTTTAATGTTGGGGTCTTGGGTTCGAGCCCCAAGCGGATCACTGAGGAGAAAAGACAAGCTCCTGACAAACAAAGACAAAGCTCTCTAATCCAACAGATTAGGGGGCTTTTTTCTTACCCTGTGGCGACAGGGAAATGACCTTAAAAAGCCACCCTATGAAGATTATTCGTTACTAAATCGTTACGGTTTTCCGTTACGATAAAAACCGTAACGATTTTGATGCTAAGTCATTCATTTGTCGAATATTGGCACTCGAATGTCGCCGTAATTTTGGATGTGGAAAATTACTTTTGCAAACTAAAAACGTTACGGTTATGAAATCGACATTCAAGATTCTCTTTTATCTAAAGAAGAACGAACCGAAGAAAAACGGTCATGTGGTTATTATGGTACGCATCACGGTGGATGGCGACCAAGTGCAGTTCAGCAGCAAGCTGGATGTTCATCCCGACAATTGGGATACGAAACTCGGACGGGCAGTTGTCAATAAACAGAGTGCGGAGAAAAAAGAAAACCTCAGGGTATCCTCACTGAACAAGACTCTCGATGAAATCCGGGCGGCTATCACCATGCACTACACACGCATGATGAATACCGATGGCTATGCCCTGCCCGAAAGAATCCGCAATGCCTTTTTGGGGTTGGAGGAAAAGGACAAGACGCTGATAAGCTACTTCACCCAACACAATGAGCAGTATGCCAAAAAGGTTGGCAAGACCGCCACGCAAAAGACCTACTCGCGTTATGAGCTGACCAAGCAGCGGATGATAGAGTTCCTGAAAAGCGAATATAACATTTCGGATATTCCTATCAAGGAAATCACGGTTACCCACATTGAGAATTTCTACCTTTATTTAAGGGAACAATGCGAGGTGAGCAACAATACGGCCATGAAGTTCGTGCAGCGTTTCCATACGATTCTGTTGTTCGCGCAGAAAAGCGGCCTGTCTTTTCTTGACCCGTTCAACAATTTCCGCTTCAACTTCGACAAGACCGACCGGGGCTATCTGACGCAGGAGGAAATAGATACGATTTACCACAAGGAGTTCCAATCGAAACGCTTGGAACAGGTACGCGACGCCTTCATCTTCAGTTGTTATACCGGTTTGCCATATTGCGACATCTATACGCTGACCGCTGAAGACATCCAAATCGGGGTGGACGGCAAGAAGTGGATTATGAAGGACAGGGGAAAGACCGGAGTGGAATCGCTTATCCCCTTGCTGCCTATCCCGTTGGAAATACTTGCCAAATACGAAGGCAAGACAAGAAACGGCAAACTTCTGCCGGTCATCAGCAACCAGAAGATGAACGAATATTTGGCGGAAATTGCAGCTATCTGTCAGATAAACAAGCGGATAACCTACCATCTTGCGCGACATTCGTTCGCGACCGAAATTTGCCTTACCAAAGGTGTGCCCATTGAAAGCGTATCAAAAATGCTTGGCCATACCAATATCCAGACCACGCAAATCTATGCCCGTGTTGTGGACCGGAAATTGAGCCATGATATGAACGTGCTGGAACGCAAATTAAGGACAGCTCAGAATGGTTCTTCGCAGAAAGCCGGTTAAAATTAGTACATTTGTCCCACCAATTAAACCGATACCCCTATGCTACACAGAGGAAATATCACCATCACCGGGCTGGAGGACATCAACCGTCACCCCACAGTCAGCGTCAAGTTGGAGAACGGCAACGTATGGCTTACTAAGCACGAGCTTGCCCGCCTGTTCGGAGTGTTCATCCAGACGATAGACGCCAATATGCGCTCCATCTTCAAGTCGCGCATCCTGAACGAGAGCGAGGCAACCATCACGGAGAAGCAGGATAAGCGATACGTTACCTACTATAATCTGGAGGCCGTCATTTTCCTCAGCTTCCGCATCAACACCTATTGTACGAAGCTGTTCCGCGAATGGGTGCTGAACTCCCTGTGCGAGTACAAGCGGCTGAAGGAGAAGCAGCCCGAAGTCCTTGTCGTGTTCAACGCTTCGGACAACCAGACATTCATTTCATACAATTAAGTAACAGGAAATATGGCTACAAACAAATCGCAGATAGAAAAGTGGATAACGGCGCAGAAAAAACATCGGCTGTCCGACACCCACGTACAGATGGCGCGTGAACTCGGTCTCAATCCCGATAAGTTAGGCAAGATAGACAACCATCGGCAGGAAACATGGAAAGCCCCTTTACCCCAATTCATCGAGGACATCTATTTCAAACACTTCAAGAAAGAACGTCCCGATGCAGTGAAGCCTTTGAAGCAAATCCTGAACGAACTGGAGGCGAAGAAGGAAGCAAAGAAAAAGGCGAAGGAGGAACGCTGCCGATTGAAGGAGAGTAACGAAACCTGAAAACTGAAATCCCACAAAAACGGGGCTTGTCCGTGAAATAAACCGGGCAAGGCTCGTTTTGTATCCTCCAAACCCTTATCTTTGGGCAGAAAAAGCCCCAAGATGATAACAGACCTCCACATATCCGTTCCCCTCAATGAAGTGCCCGAAGCCCAGGTAGGCAACTACTTCATCCTCTCCGAGATGCCCGGCGAGTTCCTGATAATCCAGAAGCCCGACAACACGTTCTATTTCCTATGTAGCCGGGAGTGCGACATCGTGCGGATATGCGAGTCCTTCGACTGGTACATCGTGTCGAAGGACGCTTTCAACGACCGCCTGAGCATCGGCATCGGGCTGGCTGACAAGGAGAGCATCGACGGCGAGGTCTATCGCGTGCAGGACGAAGCCACGCTCTCCCTTTGGCGCGACATCCTCCGTTTCACCTTCGACAGCGATTTCGTGCGCCGGTTCTTCCCCTACAACACCCGTTTCAAGGGCAAGATGCGCATCGACGGCGCATTGTGCTTCTATATCCACGACTATTACCCCACGCGCTGCAAAAATATCGGCGTGGAAGACCGCAAGACCAGCAATTTGGTTTTCCGCTTCAAGGAAGGACAGCAGGCAGCCCTTGTCGCCAAAATCTTCTCCCTTTGCATCGCCCGTATGCCTTTCTACAAGGAAAAGGCGGCCAATGCCGTGCTTATCCCCATCCCGGCGGCTACCCGCGAGCGCAACGCCGCCCGGTTCGCCCGGTTTTGCAGCCTCCTTTCGCGCCGCCTGAAAATCACCGACGGCTTCCGTGCCACATGGATAAGGGAAGACCGTGAGCAGATGAAAGGCACTCACGGCCTCGACAAGCTCTCCAACCTTATTTTCCACCCCGTCTATTTTCAAGGACGCGATGTCTTTCTTGTGGATGACATCGTGTCCACCGGCGAGAACTTCACGCAGATGAAGCGCAGGCTGATGCAGCTTGGAGCCAACTCCGTTACCGGGTTATTCTTGGGACGGACGGTGAAAATGGGGAAAGAATAAAAAAGACACACCCTTGGTTTCGACATTTCCGCAAGTCGAGCAACCCAAAGTGCTGAGTTGGGCAACTCACGGAAACGGGTTGGGCGACTTGCAGGCTTGGGATAAATGCAAAGAATACAATATTCCAATCCCCGACCCATGCAGCGGAATGTAAAAGCCCGTCATTTCCGTCGGCAAGCATATCCCCGTTCCCGTCGGGAATGGAAATACCCTTGCCGCCTACGCAAAACCGTAGAAACATGCCGCATGGTCAAGCGTGATGAACCAAATCATCACACCATATCCCATACGCCACCTTTCTTTGACCGATTTTGCCGCAAGGTAGGCTTTTACGCTTGCCCGACCCGCCCGTTATTGCACGTTGCCGCCTTCGAGGGCGGAGTCGAAAGCACTATAATGGTCGTCGTCATGCACGCTCAATGCCGCCACGAGGCTGTTCAACGTGCGCACGGCATCCAGCCGCTGTTCCGGCGAGCATTCCTCCGGATGGCTCAATACATCAATGGCGCAGGTCAGATGCGCCTTCGTCTGCTGCAAGGTGGACACATCTTGGATGGGAAACAGATAGAAAAGTCCTTCATCGGAAGAACGGACGATGCCCTTCAGGGCGGTAGCTTGTAATTCCATATCTTTCGGGTATTAACAAATGACGTAACGCTGCCGGCCACCGCACCCAAAGCATCGCCAAACGCTTAACACGAAGTGAACCGGCAGGTTACGTCAAGGTATAACCTACCCGGTTCATTTACCTTCGTGTTTTGAAATTGGCGATTTCTGGATGCCGGTAAATGAACAACATTACCACGATGCTATTTGCACCGCTGGCACAAAGGTAAGAAAATAAAGCCAATAATCCATTGCCATCCTTAAAAAACCTCCTTCGGAAAAGTCCATTGCGGAGAGAAATCAACGTTCCTACGGTATGTTTCCCTTGCCGCTTTCATTCCCCATCACTCCACAATGTGCTATTGAAAGGTTGGGGGAGCTGACTTATTACGTGCGCAAAGGTAATTTCGGGTTTTGACGGACTAATCAAATTTTTTAGGCACAATCTCCACACTTCGCAGGCTCAGGTAGTATTCCACCGAAAAAATTTGCTTCTGCAAAACCCTATCCTTTGCCCCGCTTACGAAATAAGTCAGCTCACCCAACTCGTCAATGCATAAAAAAAATGTCGTGATTATGAAAGCAACAAGAGAAACAAATGGAAATAAGTCGCTTCCCAATCTGCCTCTGCATAAATTCGTGGGCGTGGCGGTGAGGTTCTCCCTTGCGGCATTCTGCACATCCCTGTACGGTGGCTCCCTGCTGGTGTGGTTCGTCGGGTTGTGGCTGGTGTGGAACTTCCTTGCGGGTGTAGTACGTTTCCTGTGGGGCTGCCTTGTGTTCCTGTTGGCATTTGTTTCGCTTGTCGCTTTCATGGTCTGGGTATTAACACTCTAAACTCACATCATCATGGAAACAACAGACATTTCAAAAAACGTTTCGTTTACCGGACACCGCTCCGGCAGGATAAGCCAACCCATGCTTACTCTTTTTACAGGCATGGTGACGGAAATCAAAAGACTGTATGCTTTGGGCTACCGTAACTTTCTCTCAGGCATGGCGGAAGGCAGCGATTTGATTTTTGCAAAGGCAGTCTTGACGGTAAGAAACGAATTAACCGATATACGGTTGGTAGCTGCCATCCCTTTCCGGAAGCAGTCCGCACGCTATTCCGACACGAACAAGAGGCTTTACATCAGTCTGTTGGAAGAAGCGGACAAGACGGTTATCCTTTCAGAAAGCTATCACAAGGGCTGTTTCCACCGGCGCAACGACTTTCTGGTGGAACATGCGGCAATCATGCTCGCTTATTGGGACGGACTGCCCTATGGCGGCACATACTATACCATAGGAAAGGCGCAGATGCTGAACAGAATAATTATAAACCTTTATAAATAAGAACGCTTATGAAACGGTACAGCAAGACTATCGCACAGCAGTGCAAGTATTATGAAGTGGAGGACATTTTCGAGTACATGGTGGAAACCTACATCAACGGCAACCACAGCACCTTTACCCGGCTGTTCAAGGAACTGGAGAAGGACGCACGCAGGCTGTTCATCGAATACCTGTTGTGGGAAGTCAATCCCCAATACCACGTGGAAATACTGAAAGCAACCATCTAAAGAATTACGGTATGGACAAGATAATATCCCAAATGACGAAAGAAGAAAAATTGCAGGCTTTGGCGGACTACCATGCCTGCAAGCGTGAGCGGCACATCATTCTCCGCTATATCCAGGCACTCCGCCGGGAAGATGCGGAACAGACCGCCTATTTCGAGAGCTTCGGCGAAAGCGTGCATCAAATTGTGCTGAACGTGAATACCTACGAGCGCAGGCTTGTTTTCGGCTATGTGGACAAGCAGTTCAACGAATATGGATGGATAAATGGCATGTTGCCCATCGTGGAGGAAATACGGTTGGACACATCCAACGTGATACACATCGGCCAGTCCGTGAATGGCACGTATGCCGTTACGGTGAGCTGGTGTACCGGCACGGCAGGAGGCGGTAGCCACCCATCGGTATGGGATGAACCCATTTCCGACTACAAGGAAGCGGTACGCACGGGAATACATCGGCTGGAAGGGCATTACACTTATGCGGAACGCCACTCCCTGACAGACAAGGGAAATTACAACCCGAAGTATATCCGCAAGTTGAAAGCCGGATTGCGGGAACTGAAGTTACGCTATACCGCCCCGCAGCAGTTGAGCCTTTTTTGATTATTCACCTATAAATATATAATGTATGGACGTAAAGATTGAAAGCATGATTTTCGGGTGGGACGAGCGGATACCCGAAGTGTTGGTAAAGTTCATCAATTCCGTGACGCTGACAAAGGACGAACAGGAGCTTCGCGAACTGGTGAAAGTATTTGCACAAAGCAAGGAGTTCAACCGCTTCTTCGCTTTCGGATACGGGAGCAGCCACTTTTGGCTCAAACAAAGGATGGCATCTGACCCGGACAAGTGCATGGAGAACCGCTTATTGATTGTCGAATTTTAAGGAATTGTATGATGGTTACAAGAATGACAGAAAACGGCGTTTCGACCTGCCGGGCAGCAGGAACGGAACAATTCGAGAAATTCCAGACTGGTTTTGGGAGAAGAAAACGCACGCTTGTGCAGTACGATTACAGGGCATCCGATGGGGAATTGTTCTCCTGCGTGGCTCCGACTTTGGAGGAATGCCGCCGCAGGCGCGATGCATGGTTATCGGAAAAGGAAAGAAAGGAGGCCGGCAATGAATGACGGTTACGAAACGCTGATAATCACATTTAGCGAACCCATCGAGGTTTTGGACGGTAGGTTTGAGGACATCGACACATGGGGCGTGGACAGCCTGAAGAAGTGGGTGGACGATTACGAGACCACACGCTTCACCCCGATAAACGGCTATACGGCAGTCATCACATCCGAATACAACATGAAGCCCGTAAGGGAATGGTTGGAACATTACATGCCCATAGCGGAAATGAAGGAATTGTAGAGGGATGATGCGCTTGCAGAAGCAGCCCGCCGGAACCAATCCGACGGGCTGCAACCGTTTCACACCACAGGCATGTCAGTCCGTTTCCTCGCCCCAAAGCTCCGTATCAGTCGGGGCATGGCGTATGGCACGCCAGATGCAACAGCCGGTTACGGCAAGAAGTGTCAAGTAAGCAATGGCAAAACAAAGCATAGCCGTCAGTATTATGGAGCAGGCTGTTCCGGGTTCTCTACTCCTTCTTCCGTCTCGTTGTTGAACGAAAAGCTCTTGGTTACCGTCTGGTTAAACGAATCCACAATGTAGATGTCAATCGTCTGCTGGTCTGTGCAGAGCGACTTGTAATAGAGCCGGAAGGTTTCGCCCGGCAACGGGTAGAGGTCATTGGGCTGCAGCACTGTACCGTCCTCCAGACGAAGCTCCCCCTTGCCCGTAGGCTGGAAGTAGCGGATGAAATACTCCGTTTCCTCGTACCGCCCGCTGCGTACCAACTGGCAGCGTATCTCGGCTTCCCCGCCTTCCACGATGGTGGTCTGCACCGGCAGGGTTGCCAAATCAAACTCATACACCTGCTGGATGTCCAGCTTGTCGGAACAGGCGCAAAGTAGCACGGCGGCTACCAATGCGAAACCGGCGGTAAAAATCAGTTCAGTCATTCGTTTCATTGTCTTGATGATTTATTAGTCCAATATGAATTTCAGCCCCACCCCGAACTGGAAGTGGAAATTTCCCGTACCGCCACCCCACAGGCAGCGTTCACGCGCATGGAGGAGCAGTACTGTCCGGTTGGTGAGGTAGGTTTCTATCTCCAGCGATACCGCGCCGCCATAGACGAAAGCGTCGCCGTCCGTGATGCGTGCCCCGTCATAAAGCAGGCTCTCGCCCCAGTTCACCGTTTCATAACCCGCCATCGCCGAGCCGCCCACGTAGCAGAGGAACACTTTGTTCGCATCCGAGAGGAAGTTGTAGTAATATCCCCCTTCCGCCGTGAACTGCGACACCGGCAGGCGCGTGTCCTTGTACGGATGGTACTTTTGCAGGTACTCCGTACCGAACACCCACTTGCTGCACCCTTTCGTGTACGAGTCCATCGACAGCCCGAAGTGGTAGCCCAGCTCATTGCGCCGGCCTGCCGAATGGAAGCCGTCCGCCATGCCCGCCGTCAGGCGCAGCCCTTTCATGCCCGGCAGACAGCGTTGCGCCTGCACCTTGCCTGCAAGGACAAGGCACAGCGCCATGCCGATTAGAATAAACACTGTCCGTTTCATCTCACTTCACCTTCAGTTCGTTGATGACACGGGCACGCACCAGTTCGGCATTGGTAACCGTGAACTGCTGATGCCGCCCGCCGTTCTGTTCGTTTATCTCCACCACCAGTTGCTTGTCGTCCGGCAGGGTGAATTTGGGCAGGGTGAACACCGTGCGCTCCCGGCTCTTGCCGCCGACCTCCGTCACGTAGTTGTAGGCACGCAGCGGTACAATCACTTGCTCTTGGATGGCGGTGCGCTTCGCCACTTTCCTGTCCACCACCTTGAACGACACGAAGTCCACCGTAAACGGCACGTTGGAGGAGTTCTTCAGTTCCGTATGGAAATAAAGCAGCCCGTTGTGCGTGTAGATGCCCTTCAGGATGTACTGGATGCCGAAGCGTTTGCAGCCGATGTGCTTCACCAGCCGCTTGTCGTCCTTGTGGATGGACTTCATGATGAGCCGCACCAATAGCGGCGATTCGTTGCCCAACTCCTTCAGGTACACCTCCTGCGAGTTGTTCGGGCGGTTCACCGCCTCCCCGTCGTGCAGGAAGTCCTTCATCTCGATGTTCAGCTTGACCGGCTCGTCGGCATATTTCACGTTATAAGTATAGTAGCTCCCATCCTCGGTTATCACCGCCAGATTGGTCTCTCGGGAGAAGTCGCGCAGGGCGGCCTTCACCCGGAGCACGTTTTCCGAGCCGTCAGCCTTGCCCGCAATGATGTCGGCGGAACCCAAGTCCACATACTTGATGGCGGAGGGAAAGATGATATGCACGGTCTTGTAAAACGTAACCTCCAGCGCATACGGTGGTATCATCCGGTCGAAGGTTATCGGGCGTGTCAGCCCGTCGAACAAATCGCCGGTGGACGGGCTTCGTTTCACCCCGCCATCATCGGAAGTTGCCGGAACAGCCGTTTCTTCCGTTTCTTTCAAGTCGGTTTCTTCCACGACCCTCTGCGCTTGGGCATGGGTCATTGCGGCGATGAACGCCGCCATAAGCATAATTTTCTTCATTTTTCCTTGTGAATAATAGTGATACATAAGATTATTTCTTGGCCACGAGTAGCACCGCGTGGTTCGCCTTGAGCGTTACCTTGACGGTGCGGAACTTCGTGGCGAGGTATTGCGACAGCCCCTGTATCGCGCCGCGTCCCAAGTCCGAGGCCAGTTGCGCCCCGGCATCGGTGGAGATGTTGATGCTGCTGCCCATCGTGGAACCCATGTTGGCCGCCATCTCCTTGAGTGCGGTCAGTTCCTGCGACCCCGGCACCGAGATGCCTTTCATGCCGCCCATGTCATATACCTCCAGTTCCACCGGCACGACCATCCCTTTATAGGCAATGGTACTGATGGTCAGTTCCATACGCTCCCCGTTGATGCGTGCCGTGGCGGTCAGCACGGTGTTGGCCGGTATATACATGCCCCCGACGTCAATCGGTTCCAGCAGGCGGATTTCCGCCTCCTTGCCGTCGCTCACTGTAACCGTGCGCCGGATGCAGGCACGGATGCTGTTCCTGCCTGCCGTGTGCGCTTGGTCTGTTACCGTGTGGAACCCCATGTTGTGCGGACGGCTGTACCGTTCCATGAACTCGGCATCGGACATCGGTTGTGCCAGCATCGACACGACCTGTTCCGCCACCTGCGTGACCGGGCTGACCGTCCTTTTGTCCGTTTCCGTTACGGGTACGGACTTCGCTCCGCCACCCTCTTGCGGCAGGTAGCGCGAGGCCATCTCGTAGGATTTCTCCATCAGGCGGAGCTGTTCGTCGGCGGTTTCCTTTGCCTTGCGTTCCTCTTCCGCCCGGCGTTCCAGCTCTTGTATGCGCCATTCCAGTTCCAGCGTTTTCTGGTCGTCCTCCGGCTCCGGCTGCTCGTAGAAGCTGCCAATCTGCCGGTTGATGTCCCGGTAGGCATCCGCCGAGGTGCGGATGGACGACCCGCCCGATGATGCAGTTTCTTCGGTCTGGAACACATCTTCCACGGCCTCCCTTTCCGTATCATCCTCCGCCACCGCCAAGTCCTGCAGGGTGCTCATCTTCTCCCGCTGCTTGCGCTCGAAGTCCTGCTGCTCGTAGGCGGCACGCTTGTCCGAAGGCAGGTTCTTCTCCTCCGGCATGGGCACTTCCACGTTGAAGCCGTCGGGCAGGCTCTCCCCTTCGTCCGACGGTGCGAATATCAGCCACATCGCCACGCCGAAGACAAGGAACAACAGCGGATAGACCAGCATCTTCCTCCGTTTCCGGATTTCTTCGGGAGTCAGCGGTTGGGACTCCTTCCGCCCGCGTTCATTCTTCTTTGCCGTTTCCGGCTGTTTTTCCGTTTTGTTCTCTTTCATGTTTCCTGTCATGATTAAAATGGATACTGTCTTTGCTTATGTCCGGATGCAGTTCCAACTGCCGCATCCGTTCTATTCTCATCTGCTCTCCCCGGCGTTTGCCGATGTTGTATATCGACGACACGGTGATGTAGATGGAGAGGGCGCTGAATCCCACGAGCATCGCCACCACCACGATGAGCCGCACATCGGGCGACATCCGCCCGCACACGTAGCGCATCCCGTCGCTTATCCGGTCAGGGATGTAATGGAGCCACTTCCTTGTCTTTCCCATACGCTTTTACCTTTCCATGGTCCGTAAATCGCGGTTCTCCAGAATGGTGAACTGCTCCATCGTGAAGCCGTGCGGGTTGTTGTCCGACCGCACCGAGTTCAGCAGGCGGCAGCGGGTTACGAGGCTCCGCTCGGTGATGTTGCTGCTCCTGACGAGCGACTGGCGGGCGTAGGTCGTCACGATGTATGGGTAACGCTCGAAGTCGCACGCCACGCTGTCCACCCGCACGGTCTGGTTGATGTTCGCCGAGATGATGCGGTTGTAATACCCCTTCTCCTCCCAGTCCTTGTAGTAGCGGAAGGCACTCTCGTCGCACAGGTACAACGCCCGGCGGATGTTACTCTCAATGGCCGCCTTGTCGGGCGAGAGCGTGAAGAACAGTTCGTGGAACCGCCTTACGTGTTCCCGCGCCTCGACCGGACGGTTCTGGGAGAGGTCTTGCGAGAGCGCGAGGATGAGCGACTTGCCGTTGTCCAGCACGTAGATTTTCTCCCGCTGCTTCTCGGCGAAGCTGTACGAACTCCACAGCGCGTAGCCCGTGACCAACGCGCACAGCACGACGAAGGCTATCGCCATCGTGCGTATCTGCCGGAAGCTCGTTTCGATGTTCTTTAATGATTTGAATTCCATTTTCTTTTATTCTTGTTATTGATGCTTTCTGTTCAGACGGCGTATGAGGCAGGCTCACACGCCGTCTGAGGGTATCTCATACGCCGTTTGAGCTTACTTGCCCCGCAGCTTGCCCGCAATGTGCCCTGCTCCGGCACCGGTAGCCGCTGCCGCCACCTTGCCGGTCTTGACGGCGGAGTTGTTCACCTGCTTGCCGTAGTTGCCCGCTCCGGCCGCCTGAATCACCCATGTCGATACCGTCGGGATGGTGAAATACCCCACGATGGCGATGAGCATGAAGATGATGTAGGCCGAGTTGTTCGTGTCCGGCACGAAGTTCGGGTCGGTCAATGCCGCGATGTCCTTCTCGATCATCAGCGTCTGGATGCGTGCCAGCACCGAACTGAACAAATCGGAGATGGGCAGCCACAGGTAGATGCTGATATACTGGCATATCCAATGCACCATCGTGCTGTGGAAGCCGTCATACACCGAGATGGCGAATGCCAGCGGCCCCAGGATGGAAAGCACGATAAGGAAGAACGTCCTCAGCGTGTCCAGTATCAGCCCCACCGCCTGAAAGAGCAGCTCCAGAAAACTGCGGAAGGCGTTGCTGATGGTCTGCTTGATTTCATACTTGCCGCGCTCGATGGCCATCCCCGCCATCGTCTTCAGTTCCGACGGCGTCCAGCCCAAGTCCTCAATCTGCCGCTCGTATTCCTCGTCGCTGACCAGATAGGCCGTTTCCGGGTTCCGCACCAATGCCTCGTATTCCAGTTTCTCCCGCTTCTCGGCGTACTCCTCCATGTCAAGCGTCTGCCCTTGCAGGATGCCGTGGCAGCCGGTGACGATGGGACTCATGATGCCGTTGATGGTTCCCAACACGAAGGTGGGGAAGAACATGATGCACGCCCCGATGCAGAACGGGCGGAACAGCGGATACACGTCTATCGGCTCGGCGCGTGAGAGCGCCTGCCACACCCGCGAGGCCACGTAGAACAATGCGCCCAATGCAGCCACTCCGGTGGCCACGCCCGTGATGTCCGAGCAGAGCGGCATCATCTCGTCATAAAGGCTGCGCAGCACTTCATGCAGGTTGCCGAATGTACTTTCTCCCGTCATGGCTACCAGTATCTTTGGTTATCGGTTCCGTACAGGTCGAGCACGCGCCGCGTGTCGTTCTTCTCCTTTGCCCGGAGGTACGACACGCCGATGTTGCGGTTCGTGTAGTAGCGCACCAGATTGCGGTGGTTCTTCACATCGCGGTAGATGCGGTCTATCAGGTCCATGCGCTCCTTGTCCGTCATGGAAAGGCCGGTCTGCGTGACGACCGTCTTCAGTTCGTCGAGCATCCCGCTGCTTTCCTCCAGCATCTTCGTGTAGCCCGAGGCGATGGCGGCCAGTTCGTCCGTCGTGTAGTTCTCGTCGGCAAGCATCTTCTGGAACGAGTTCACGTAGATGTCCGATATTTCCCCCACGAGCAGCACGGTCTGTTGCACCTTGCGGGCGTCCTTCACCAAGTTGTGTACCGACTTGAGCGCGTCGTAGTACTTCTTTCCCTGCTCGTAAATCTTGACCGTTTCCTGAAAGTTCTTCACCATGTTCTCGGCGGTCGTGGTGGTCTGTATCACGTTCCGCGTGGTGTTCACGATGCTCTGCGCGAGGTTCGACGGGTCAAAGGTCACCCATTGCGCCCGGACCGTCGTGGCGGTGCAGAGCAAGGCCGTAAGGCAAATTGCTATTGGTATTCTTTTCATGTCCGTTGATGATTAAAATGTCCTTGTCAATATTCGTATTCCTTGCAGTCCCGTACATACACCCCTTCCGAGGCGAGCACGAGCCGCTCGTTATCTTCGTCATAGGCGACCTGCACCCTTTCGGGCAGCTCCGCCCACGTTCCCTGTCCGTTCCGGTAAAGCGTGGCGGTCAGCACGGCTCCCCAGCGATAGGCAAGGGCGATGCGGTACGTGTGCCCTTCGCGGTACACCCTGACCGGGGGCGACTTGCCCCGGCTTTTCCACCGTCCGCAGATGCGGTCGAGCGGGAACAACGTGGCATACTCCATAGGCTCATCCCTCCCTTGCGTTCCGTTTCTCCTCCGCCAGCCGCTTGATGGCCAGCTCGATGTTGCCGCCGAGCTTCTCCGCCATGCGCTGCACTTCCACCTTCTCGCTCTCTTCGGTGGTGTAGCAGAGGTATTCCTCCAGCGAGGTTTCCGTCGCATACACCGCCGACTGCACGCCGCCCAGCCCGAACCATACTTCTTTATACTTGCGCGTCGGGTCGTTGGACATGTTCACCGAGAGTATCTGCCCCTTCTCCTTGTCCGTCAGCCCGAGCAGCGTCTGTATCTGGTCGAACTTGTTCAGGTATTTCCGCTGGTCAAGGAGAATCTTGCAGTCCGAGTTGTTGATGATGCTCTCCTTCACAATCGGCGAGGAGATGATGTCCTCCACTTCCTGCGTGACCACCACCGCCTCCCCGTAGAACTTGCGGACGGTCTTGTAGAGGTAGCGGATGTAGTCCGCCATGTTCGCCGAGGCGATGGCCTTCCACGCTTCCTCGATGACCACCATCTTGCGGATGCCCTTCAGACGGCGCATCTTGTTGATGAACAGCTCCATGATGATGATGGTCGTGACGGGGAACAGGATGGGATGGTCCTTTATCTGGTCGATTTCGAAGACGATGAAACGTTTCGTCAGCAGGTCAAGCTGCTTGTCCGAGTTGAGCAGGAAGTCGTACTCGCCGCCCCGGTAATAGGGTTCCAGCACGTTCAGGAAGCCCGCCAAGTCGAAATCCTTCTCCCGTACCTGTTTCTCCTCCAGTATCCGCCGGTAGTCCGACCTCACAAACTCGTAGAAGGTGTTGAACGAGGGTTCTTCCACTTCCCCCGAACGGATGCGCTCGATGTAGAGCGACACGGCGTTGGACAGCGCCACCTCCTCCGAGCGCGTGGCCGGTTCGTTGTCCTTCTTCCACAGGGTGAGCAGCAGCGTCTTGATGCTCTCCCGCTTCTCGATGTCGAACACCCGGTCGTCGGTGTAGAACGGGTTGAAGGCTATCGGGTGCTCGTCGGTGTAGGTGAAGTAGATGCCGTCCTCCCCGCCGGTCTTCTGGTGTATCAGCGAGCAAAGCCCCTCATACGAGTTTCCCGTATCCACCAGCACGATGTGCGTGCCCTGTTCGTAATATTGGCGGACAAGGTGGTTCATGAAGAACGACTTGCCACTACCCGAACCGCCCAGCACGAACTTGTTGCGGTTGGTGGTGATGCCCCGTTTCATCGGCAGGTCGGAGATGTCCACGTGCAGCGGTTTCCCGCTGATGCGGTCTGACATCTTCAGTCCGAAAGGGGAAAGCGAACTGCGGTAGTTCGTTTCCTCCGTCCAGAAGCAGACGGCCTGCTCGATGAAGGTGTAGAACGATTCCTCCGCCGGGAAGTCCGCCGCGTTGCCCGGCATCCCCGCCCAATAGAGCGTGGCGGCATCCACTGTGTCGTGGCGCGGTTTGCACTCCATTGCGGCAATCTGGCTGCCCGTGTCGTTGCGGATGACCTTCACTTCGTCCGGGTTGTCCGTCCACGTGATGACATTGCAATGGCAGCGCACCGAGGTCAGCCCGTAGGAATGCGCGTCGTTCAGGTACAGGTCTATCCATTCCTTGTTGATTTGGTTGCTCCGCGAATAGCGCGAGAGCGACTGCATGTTGCGTGCCGTCTTCTCGAAGCGTTGCAGGTTCTCCGCGCTGTCGTCGATGAAGAGGTACTGGTTGTAGATGTGGTTGCATGGGAGCAGCAGCCCCACCGGGCTGGCGAAGGAGAGGCGGCAGTCCGACCGGTCTGTGGAGAGCCGTTCATAGCGGCTGTCCGTACCGACCCGGCCCGGCAGCGCGTCCAGTTCCGAGAGCGTATAGACCGACAGCCGTTTGTCGCCGATGCGCACCCCCTCGTCGCCCAGTTCGATGTCCTCCAGCGTGCCGGTGTCCTCCAGCGACAGGCAGAGGTATTTCTCCAGCAGGCCGGACTGTTCCTCCGTGCCGGTTACCTCGTCGCCCGACAGACGGCGCAGTCTGACCAGTCCCGTGTCGTTTACAATGCGGGCGAACTGCCCGGCGGCATCTAAAAAACGTGCCGCCGTGTCCCGGTTCACTTCCTTGGGGATGATAAAGCCCCGGCACAGCGACGAGAAGCTGCTCTGCATCCGCATCCGCTCCTTGGTCGTCTTGGTCAGATACAAGTAGCAGCAGTGGTTCAGGAAAGGCCGTTCGTTGAAGTGCAGTTCATAGCTCCGCGAGAGGAAGCCGAGCTTTTCGCCCTCCGTCCGGCTGCGGTAGTGTTCCTTCACGAACCAATCCTGCTTGTGTACCACCGTATAGTCGGGCAGCACCTTAACCGCTTTGCACCATGCCGCATGGATGGCGGCATATTCGGCAGAGGTTACCGTGAACAGTTCGGGAAGCTCCACTTCGAAGGCCACGGTGATGTCCGCGTCTTTCGAGACGATGCAATCCGACTCGACGGCCAGCAGCGGGAACTTGCTTTCCAACGTGGCGGCTTTCAATATATTTCTCATAGGCTTCTCTTTGGGGTGAATAACTTCCGGACGCTAATCCGGTTAATCAGGTATCGCGGGTGCTGCCGTTTGGCGAGCCGTTTCATCAGCCCGTGCTCGCCGTACTTGGCGTTCAGGCGGAATGTGAGCCATACCAGTATCGATGCGGATACCGCGCCAAAGGCGATGCACACCCATTGGCCTGTTCCTGCCATGTACATCACGATGAACACCACGAACACGGCAAGCAGTCCTCCGGCGAAGATGAACAGGTATTGTGCCTTCAGCCCCTTGAACTCCGCGCTCTGCCCGATGCCCTTGTTCAGTTCATATTCCATAATCCTATTCTATATATTATTTATGTATAGGGATTAGAGGAAGAACGAGCGCAGGATGGTGGCGGCGACTATCAGGAAGATGCACGCCCCGAACCACGAGGCGGCGGTCTTGCTCGTGTCCGGGTCACCCGAACTGAACTTGTTATATACCTTGATGCCTCCTATCAGGCCGACCACCGCACCGATGGCATAGACGAGTTTCGTTCCCGGGTCGAAGTACGAGGTGACCATCTGCGTGGCTTCCGTGATGCCCGCTTGTCCGTTACCTTGCGCATAGAGCGCACCGGCTGCCATCAGGCAGGCCGCCATGAAAAAGATTCTCTTTGTTGTGTTCATAAAAAGTTGGTTTTATGCGGATAGACCGCTGTTAAACAATGTCGTCAATGGAAAAATCACCGGGTACGATACGCTCGGCGGGAGGCTCCGGTTGCCGCCGCCTGCGGTAGTCCGCCAGATGCAGCTCGATGAGCGAGGCGATGCGCCGTTCCCGTTCCGCATCCCCGGCGGTGAGCTGGTCGAACATCGGCGTGCCCTTGAGTTCGGCAAGTGCACGTCCGGCCTGCTGCCGTTCTGCTTCGGTGGCGGTGCTGTCATCCATCGCCATGCGCACTGCCAACCCCATGTCCTCGAAACGGAGGCCTGTCGCTTTGGGCGCATGACCTTCCAGCATTTCATCTTCGTCTATTGGAGGCTCACCGGCATCCGTTTCCCGGTATTCCATCGGTTCGTCCTGCCCCTCCACAGGTTCCAACCCGCCTTCGGCAAAGAGCGCGTCCAGCTCGTCGGCGGACACCACCTTGGGGTATCGTTCCGATTCCGTTGCAAAAGTACCCGCTTCGCTTTCCGGTTTCACGGTTTCTGTTTTCTCGGGTACTTGTGGCGTGGAGTGGCACAGGGAAAATGTGCTTTTGCCCAAAATGTCTTCCGCGTCGGCTACTTTTCGGGGCAGTGTTTCCTCGCTTTCGCGTTGCCTTTTCCGGCGTTCATGCCGCTCATACAGGAGATAGGCGGCTGTCCAGAGCAGGTAGCCCACGACGCATAACGTGATAAAGGTTGTCATAGATGGATTGTTTTCTAAAAGATTCCCGTATTCCGTTGCTCATATTCGCGCTCGATGTCCCCCTGCCAGTCGGCGAAATGCTTCTCTAACACGTTGTCCACGTAGCTGAACAGCGATACCCGGTTGCCTCCGATGGTCTGCACGATGCGCTGTATCCGCTCGTGGAACTCCTTGCGCAAGTAGATGGTCTTGCCCAGCCGGGCGCATACGGGCGACTCGTGGATGAACAGGCGGAGGTATTCGCTCTCATTCTCATGGGCTGGCTTGATGTCCGGCTGTTCCGTCTGGCGGGATGCGGGCGTTTCCGGCTCCACCGCCAGAGGGACGGCCAGAGCGGGCTGTTCTTCCTTGAACGAGGCGACGATGGAGCTTTCGTCCAGTTCCGTCAGACTGATTTTCTTCCGTTCCCCCATAGCTACCTCCCGATAATGGTGAGTATCTCTTCCGTTATCTCCCGGATATGGCTCCCCTTGGCGAGCGTGCCGTCCACCGGGAACAGCGTCGAGCGGAACACCGCCTTGTGTTCCCCCGTCAGTTCGCGCCGGAACCGCTTGCTGTCGGGCAGGAAGGTTTGCAGCACCTGCAACCCCAGCTCCCGGATGATTTCCTCATATACTCCGTAGAGTTCCGACTTCTCGCGCCCGTCCACCATGTTCCACAGCAGGTACAGCCCCTTGATGTTCGTCTTGCCCGGGTCTATCAGCGTGTCCTTCAACTTGGTGGCGAAGCGCAGGGTGCTTTCCATCACCACCCGGTCTGCCGCGATGGGCGAAAAGATGTAGTCCATGTTCGCCAGCGTCCGCAGCACGCCGCCGCTGTTTACCGTGCCGGGCAGGTCGAAGAACACGATGTCCGTGCCGGGCAGCTTCTCTAATAGTCCTTCCGCCTTTTCCACGGCATCCTCCGCCGTGCCCTCGATGACCGGGTAGGCCTTCTTGCCGATACGTTGCAGTTGGCGGTAGGCCATCGCCTTGTAGTGTTCGTCCTCCATGACGGTTTTCAAGTCGCGCTTGCGCATTTCGGCGATGCTGTGCTGCGGATAGTCGCAGTCCACCACCGCCACGTTCAGCCCTTTCACGTAGTGCAGGTAGCTGGCCGCCAGCACCGTCAGGGTCGTCTTGCCCGCCCCTCCCTTCTGGGTGGAGAAGGCGATGTAAAGTGTTTCTTTTTCTGTTGGCATAACCGTTCCGTTTCAAATGATGCGGCAAAGGAAAAGAGAAACGGGAACGGTGGAAAAGGATTTCACGCTTCGGGGCGCGAGTGGCTCGGCTTTGGCGTGGAGTGGCTGGCTGGTTGGTCAGACATCTGATTGTCCGGATAGTCCGTTGGACATCCGTATGATTGCCGGGTGGAATGGCTGATGCACCGGTGGCTGATATGGCTGGCTGTTTGTGTCATTAGCCGCTTGACGGGTTGTCCGGTTCTGCAACCGCCCGGTTGTCGGTATGTTTGGTTGTCGGTCTGATTGTCCGGTTGGCTGTCCCAACGTTGCAACGGAGGTGCTGGCTACCGTCGGAATCATCCTCCGGGCAAAGTGGCTGTCCTATGGCATAATATGGCCAGTCGGGGTGTTGTGCTGCAAACGGCTCCGCTTCCTACCTTTGCAGCATGAATCCGTTGGCGTGGTCGGAGGCTTTCCGTCTGGTTATCGTCCGCTTTCCCCGAAAGCGCTTTTCTCCACCGGTGGGGAAAACGTATGTTCGCCAGAACATAGCAAGCTGTGTTTTTTGCAGCACGCATCCGCTTCTGCCGCAAAAAACGCTTGCCCTTGCAGGGGGCGCAATTTGGCTCCGAAGTCGCAAATTGTAAGGATGGGGCATAACGGCGGCACGGCCACGGACGGGCAGGTTTCACCTTTTAATGACAGCAAGCATGAATGAACAACAGCAACACCCGAAAAGAAGGAAAGGCGGACGGACACCCAAGTCCGCGCCCGCCTTCCACCGCGAGACCGTCAATCTCGACGCCGCGCAGCACGCCCGGTTCCTCACCCTTTACGAGCAGTCCGGCCTTTCGTCCAAGTCGAAGTTCATCGCCGCGCGTATCTTCGGCGACAGCTTCCGGGTCATACGCACCGACCGGGGCACGATGGAGTATGTGGCCAAGCTCACCGCCCTGTACCAGCAGTACCGAGCTATCGGTGTGAACTACAACCAGGCGGTCAAGGAACTGCATGTGCATTTTACCGAGAAAAAGGCGTTGGCATTGCTCTATAAATTGGAGAAGCTGACCCTCGAACTGGTGGCGCTCAGCCGCCGCATTGTCGGACTTTCCGAAGAACTCAGGCGGCATGGTGGCGAAAATCAGCACGGGTAAGGACTTGTACGGTGCGTTGGCTTACAACCAGACGAAGGTGGAGAATGGGCACGCGAAGATATTGGATGCCAACCTGCTTCCGTACCCGGAGGACGGGCGTTTCCGCATGGGCGGAACAATGGAGGCTTTCACGGCATGGCTTCCCTCGCACTACCGCACCGAGAAGCCGGTCATCCACATCTCGCTCAATCCGCATCCCGACGATGCATTGACCGACGGGCAGCTTGCCGCCATCGGCAGGGAGTACATGGAGCAGTTGGGCTACGGCAACCAGCCTTTTCTTATCTTCAAGCACGA
This sequence comes from Bacteroides ndongoniae, assembly GCF_900108345.1. Classification (GTDB taxonomy): domain Bacteria; phylum Bacteroidota; class Bacteroidia; order Bacteroidales; family Bacteroidaceae; genus Bacteroides; species Bacteroides ndongoniae. The sequence continues at coordinate 2,194,340 of NZ_FNVV01000014.1, forward strand.
GGACATCGACCGCCACCACATCCACATCGTGTCCCTGCGCGTGGACAGCGGGGGCAGGAAGATTTCCGACCGCTTCGAGCACCGCCGGAGCAAGGAAATAACCGAGCAGTTGGAACTGAAGTACGAGCTGCATCCGGCAGAGGGGCAGAAGAAGGCGGAGGAGTGGAAGCTCCGCCCGGTGGATGCGACGAAGGGCGACATACGCCGGCAGATAGCTGATACCGTCAAGCCGTTGCTCAAGCTCTACCGCTTCCAGTCGATGGGCGAGTTCCGGGCGTTGCTCTCTTTATATAACATAGGCATGGAGGAAGTCTGGGGCGAAGCGGGCGGACGCGCCTATCACGGCATTGTCTATACGGCATTGGATGCGGACGGGAACAAGGTGGCGACCCCCATCAAGTCGGCAAGGCTGGGCAGGATGGCGGGTGCGGAGGGCTTGCAACGGCGCATGGAGTGGTCAGCCTCGCGCATCAGGGCGGACGGTTGCCGCGAGCGGCTGCGCCCTCTGTTGGCCGATGCGTTGCGCAAGGCCGGGGATGAAGTGGATTTCCGCCGCCGTCTGGCTGTCATGAACATGGACTTGGTGCTACGCCGCAATGAATCTGGCAGGATTTACGGGGTAACCTTCATCGACCACACGAGCCGTACCGTGCTCAACGGCTCCCGGCTCGGCAAGGAGTTCTCCGCCAATGCCTTGGAAGCGCGTTTCAACGTGGCGCAGCCCGGACTGTCGGAAGAGGTACAGCCACATATAGCAACATCTGCGCCGGAACCCGATACGGACGGTAAGGTACTGGGAGGGCTGTTGTCCGTCATTGAGCCGGAAACCGGTGCCGTTCCGCGCTATCCGCGCCTGCACAAGCCTGACAAGAAGAAACGCCGCCGCAGGTACGGGCGGCAGGACTGAATGCAGCCCGGATAACATTCAACCGAATTTCAATCACCGTTAAAACAAGTATAACTTATGTCACAGGAAGATGATTTGAGAGGGCTGGCCAAGGTCATGGACTTCATGCGTGCCCTCAGCGTATTGTTCGTCATAGTCAATGTATATTGGTTCTGCTACCCCTCGATGAAGGAATGGAACATCGACATCGGGGTGGTGGACAGGATACTGCTCAATTTCCAGCGGACGACCGGGCTGTTCTCGTCCATTCTTTGGACAAAGCTGTTCGCCCTTGTGTTCCTCGCGCTCTCCTGCTTGGGGACAAAAGGCGTGAAAGAGGAAAAGATTAAGTGGCCGCATATCTGGGCGGCGCTTGCCGCCGGTATCGTGCTGTTCTTCTTCAATTGGTGGCTGCTTGCCCTGCCGCTGCCCCTTTCGGCGCGTACCGGTTTCTATCTGCTCACCTTATCCGCAGGCTACGGCTGCCTCTTGGCCGCCGGGGTATGGATGTCCCGCCTGCTCCGGCAGAACTTGATGGAGGATGTGTTCAACAACGAGAACGAATCCTTCATGCAGGAGACACGGCTCATCGAGAACGAGTATTCCGTCAATCTGCCCACCCGCTTCTGGTACAGGAAAAAGATGTGGCACGGCTGGATAAACGTGGTGAACCCTTTCCGTGCTTCCATTGTCTTGGGCACGCCGGGCAGCGGCAAATCCTTTGCCGTGGTCAATTCCTATATCAAACAGCAGATTGAGAAGGGCTATGCCACCTATATTTACGACTTCAAGTTTCCGGACTTGAGCACCATCGCCTACAACCACCTGCTCCGCCATCTGGACGGCTACAAGGTCAGGCCGAAGTTCTATGTCATCAACTTCGACGACCCCTCGCGCAGCCACCGCTGCAACCCGCTCAACCCGAAGTTCATGACCGACATCTCCGATGCCTACGAGAGTTCCTACAACATCATGCTCAACCTCAACCGTACTTGGGCGGCCAAGCAGGGCGACTTCTTCGTCGAGTCGCCCACCATCTTATTTGCTGCAATTATTTGGTTTTTACGCATTTACAAAAACGGAAAGTATTGCACCTTCCCCCATGCGGTCGAGTTCCTGAACAAGCCCTACGAGCAGATTTTCCCCATCATGTCCTCCTATCCCGAACTGGAGAACTACCTCAGCCCTTTCCTCGACGCATGGCTCGCCGGGGCTGCCGACCAGCTCATGGGGCAGATTGCTTCGGCCAAGATACCGCTCTCGCGCATGATTTCCCCGGCACTCTATTGGGTGATGTCCGCCGACGAGTTCTCCCTCGACATCAACAATCCCGACGAGCCGAAGGTACTCTGCATCGGCAACAACCCCGACCGGCAGGCCATCTACGGGGCGGCGCTCGGACTGTACAACTCGCGCATCGTCAAACTGGTGAACAAGAAGGGCAAACTGAAAAGCTCCATCATCATCGACGAGCTGCCCACCGTGTTCATCAAGGGGCTGGATAACCTTATCGCCACCGCGCGTAGCAACAAGGTGGCCGTGCTGCTGGGCTTTCAGGACTTCTCGCAGCTCATCCGCGACTATACCGACAAGGAGGCGAAGGTCATCATCAACACCGTCGGCAACATCTTCTCCGGGCAGGTGGTGGGCGAGACGGCCAAGACGCTCTCCGAGCGCTTCGGCAAGATTCTCCAGAAACGGCAGTCCATCTCCATCAACCGCAACGATGTGTCCACCTCCATCTCCACCCAGATGGACAGCCTTATCCCGCCGAGCAAGATTTCCTCGCTGACGCAGGGCATGTTTGTCGGTTCGGTGGCGGACAACTTCGGCGAGAAAATCGAGCAGAAGATTTTCCATTGCGAGATTGTGGTCGATGCCAAGAAGGTGGCGGAAGAAGAAAGGACTTACCAGAAGATACCCGTCATCACCGACTTCCGGGATGCCGACGGCATCGACCGCATGAAGGAAATGGTGCAGGAGAACTACAACCGCATTAAGGAGGAAGCCCGGCAGATTGTCGCCGACGAACTGGAACGTATCGGGAGTGACCCGAATCTGAAGCACCTGCTGGAACTGAACAAACAGGCGTAGGCTACTTGTTCCGCCGGTATTGCTTCTCGTCGTCCGTGTCCATCTTCCGCAGCAGGACTTCCCGGAGCCGGTCGATGAAATAGGTGCGGTCGTCGCCTTTCCGACGCCGCATCCGGGCATAGTAGCTCGAAGCGTTTTTTACGTCCACGCCGAGCACGCCGCACACGTATTCCACCACTTGCTTGAGTGTGATTTCGCCGTTATTGAACAGCTTCAGTTCATGGCAGGCATAAAGCAGTTCGACAAGGTGGATGGCGTCGTCCGTCCACAGCACGGGAGGCCCGTCGCCGGGCGGACGGGCTTCTCCGTTTCCGGAACCCGCCCGTCTTTTTTCCATCCTTTCCATCGTGTTTTCCACATACATGATAGCTCCCACCACGTGGCAGTAGCACACCAGATGGCTCTGCCCGTTGTTGTGGTAGCGTTCCCGCAGGATGGTCAGCCGGAACTTCGTGTATTGGAGATGGAGGAACACGCAGGTGTGGTTGCCGTGTTCCTCATGCAGATGGCTGAGGTGGCGTATGAAATCGTCGCTTGCCTCATTCAGCCTTTCGGTATCGCAATCCCCCTGTTCCAGCAACAGCAGGTAGGGGCACAGATAGAAGATATCCATATGAAACTATTTTTGTCGGTTATGGATGACAAAAATAGCGGCGGGGACAGGCGCGGCTGTTCCGCTTTTCGCCGGAAATGCCGTCACTCGCCCAGATAGAACTTCCGCCGTTCCTCGCACAGCTCGTCGTACAGCTCCTTGTGCAGCTCGCTGGGGCTTTGCTTCATCTGTCCCGTGCAGAACTCCCAGAACCGGTTGGCCGACTCGAAGCCGTTCTTCTCGGCTATCTCCCTGAGCGGGCGGTCGTAGTGGTATTTCAAGTCCCGCCGTATCTGACCGATGCGCTGCTCCTGCAACCATTTGTTGGCGGACTTCCGGTAGATTCTGCTGAATTTCTCGCGGAAGGTCGATACACTCATGCAGAGCATCCCCGCCAGTTCCTCCACGCTGTTCGTGCGGTAGCTGTAACGGTTCACCTTCAGCCGGAACACAGCGGCATACAGGGGCTTCAGCCGTTTCTCGGCATGTTGCAGCTCCGCTTCGGTGAGCGGTGTGGGCTGGCGGCTTATCTGCTTGCGCCGCTCCACAAAGAAATAGTCGCACACCTCGTTGCACAGGTTGTACAGGGGGCGGGGGATGCCGGTCTGGTACAGCACGTCGCACAGGTAGAGCATCTCCGGCGTGCGGCAGGCTTTCCGCCAAGGCTCTGCCAGTTCGTGCAGCAGCCGGTTCTGCACCTCCGTGTCTTCCGACAGGGCGAGCAGCATCAGCAGCGGGCGGCATCCGGGAGCCGACACCTCCGGCAGCGCGGGCTGTCCCGTCAGTAGGTCAAGGATGTGGTGGCATAGCCTTGTGTCCCGCGCGTAGGGTTCCAGCGCGAGGTAATGCTTCGGGGTGCGGGCTTTCAGCAGCCCTTTCATTTCTCCGCACAGGGCGGCGGTGGTCTGTTCCAAGCCTGCCGGGGCGGTGGCGGACAACTGTTCGATGAAGTCTGTATTCATAAGCGGTATGTTTTTTATTGTTCGATGAATTCGTAAAGATAACCGGTTGCACGTGTCCGCTTGTTCCGATTTCCGCCGGAAATGCCGCACAGTAGGGATTTAGCTTGTTTATGTTTATCGTTCCCTGCCAAATGCCTTTAATTTGCCCGGTTTGCTCATTGTTTCATTCATCCAAAACGATTATGTTCTCCAAAATGCAAAATAAAGCAGGATAATCCCCAGCGCAATTCCACAAAAGACAAGACCTGTCAAGAGAAAGACCCAATCCGGATAATGAAAGTCAATCTCCTTGTAAGGAATGGCAGTTTTCTTCACATACTTGTTCCATGCCCATATAAGAACTCTACCCAATCTTTCTGCTGTAATATAGTCCATAATTATTTTACTTTCCAATTTGAATTTCCTCATGCGCTACTAAGCAACAGATAAAAAGTCGCCAACTGGACAACAAGGGAAACGACATAGATACAGTAATAGAACAGACAAATGATTTGGTGGAAAACACCCGTTCAGGGGTTATCTTCCTTTGTTTCCAATGAATTTGCTTTTATATATGGCGTACTCTACAGTGTAAGTAGCCAGCTTCACACCTAAGAACATGCCTACAAGCAATATATATGCTACAAAACAAAAATGATTATACATGAGGTCTGTTAAGAAGACAGGTATCAATAGGGCTATGATTGTAGCGTTCTGAAACCATTTCTGTACTTTCAATAACAGGTCAATGTATAAGTGATTTTCTATGTAGCTGAAACCCCATTTATAATTATGACGTTTCAGATAAGACAACGAGAACCATAGCCCTACAAGTGAGGCGATAATAGCTACTTGCCACCATGCCCCCATGTATGGGAACATACTTTTTAAGAATGTCAGCAAAACAATGCCTATTATGCTACATTCATATACAATTCTTACTTTTGTTGTATTATTCATATATGTACGCTATTTGTTGGTAATGGTTAGAAAGGAGCATCGTCAGATGCTATCTTTCGTTGTTAGATACTAAATTTATGGTTTCAAGGACATTGCCCGATATAATATTTTGAACACCACTGAATATATCACTGCCATAATAATAAACAAGATTATCATAATCAGCCCACACTTGTTCTCGTTCATCTAACCATACAGTCAAATAACCGGGATGAATGTCTGCTAAATAGATAACCTTATTGACCTTTAACTTCACAGCCACTTTCTGCATAGCTTCCGGGCTGTATTTCTTTATTTTCTTGACATCAAAATAAAGAATATTAGATTGGTTCAGTTCTAATTTCATGTTATAGAATAGAGCAATCTTGCTTATAATACCGTCATTCAAAGGATAATCAAACTTTGAATAGGATTGTTTCAACTTATCAGCGTAACAATCCGACATCATTTGAAAGTTAAATTCATCCCAATGGTTATGAACAAGTATTTCCTTTATTGCAGTAGGTATATTCATATCTAATTGTATCTAATGGTTTGGTGAGGGACAGCGTTAAGCTGTTATCTCGACCTTGTTATAAACTTATCTTATTCCTTTCAACTCCTCTTTCATTTTCTCTTTTAGGTAAAAGAACAACAAAACGTGCCAACACAAGTCAAAGGAGAATACAGCTTCTTCCTTTCTCCCTAATGCCTGATAGAACTTACATACATTCCGATATGCCATAAAAACAAATACAAGATAGATAGGCACCAGCATACAAAGACTTAATACCAAGACACAGACAGCTATCAGTGAATTTCTACAATAAGCTTTGTATTGTATCAATGCTTCTTCGTAATCGGAATTTTCCCAATAACCGAATGTTTTCAAATCCTCAACGCTCCAGCCTCTTTCTTTCAATAAATTAATAGCATAATCACGAATTTCATCATCATAGCCGTAACGCTTATAATTTTTTACAACATCTATTAGCTTATCATTGTCAAATCTCTTTAGAATATCAGAATCTTCCATAAAAAATTGTTTTATTGTTTATAATGGTTCAGCAGGGAACGGCTTGCCGTTATCCTGCGTTGTTAGCGAAATTATTTTATATACTCACAGAAACTAAGTCAAGTACAGCTTTCTACTTCCAACTATTTTCCTTAACCACTTAGGGGTATATTCTATACTTCGTGGAAATTTGGTGTAAAAGCTCAAAATCCAATCTAATTCCTGGAAATAACTTGGAATTTCATCCCAATTATCATAATTAAAATCCAAATTGTAAGAACTATTTGAGTTAATGACCATTTTTAGAGAGAACCAAGCTCCTTCCTTTGGATAATACATATACATTTCTTTTCGTTTTAATCTAAATTCCTTGCATATATTGATGGTCGCCATCGTCCCTATTTTTATCTTATCTCCAGTAGAAGAATGTATATTTAACATACTGCTGGTGCATGATACAAATAAAACATCTATAAAATCCCATTTTATCCCAGAAGGTATTTGAAGTAAAATAGCATCTCTAATATCATCAAAAGATATTCTTTTATTTGTTTTTACTAAATCTAATTGATGACGAACAGGTATATCAATTAAAGGAGTTGCTCTTTTGCATACTGGTAATGACTGGTATTTGACATTTGGATTTTGAGAAACTTCCAATACCATTTTTACATACCACAACCAGTACTCTTTACGTTTCTCTACGTTTCCAGTTTCCACGAAGGGATTGCTGCCGGAACAAGCTATCGAGCATATAAAATCCGCATTCCAGCTTTCGAAATCAAAAGCATCATCATCTTCACCATTATAGTCTTCTATTGCTAATATGGAAGCTGCATCATAACGGATTGCATATCCCAAAGATATGATAGCCCAGCTTGCCATGTTGTCAGGACTGTCTGCGGATTGTTCCACATAATTGCGCAGCCGTTCTACAGAAACCAATATGCTTTCGGCAATTCCTTTATTCTTGTACAGATAACTGTCCATTTCCGACAAGACTTCAACCAACAGGTTTTCAGCACAAAATTCTTCTGGGAAGCTGGAACAGGCTTTCTTACAGCACTCACACAACACTTTTTGCACTGTCCGGGAGTTGCCTATTTGTTTCATCAAATCAACACGATAGGGTAAAGGCAAATGCCCCATGCTATTTTGATTGATTATTTCTTTCAGTTTTTCTATTTGCTGTATCATACTGGTTTCTGTTTTCGCTAATGGGATAGCGGGGAACGCTGTCAAGCGTTATCACGCTTTGTTAGTAACTTTTTTCTGTTGTGAGTTATTAAGACGTTGAACAAGCATTTCCTTAAACTCTGTACTATTACATTCATTTATAAGTTCTCTGTATTCAAGAGAATTTATTTCTGAATACACAGACTCTATTAAATGTAACAATGTCCATTCTATTCCATATAAAGCAGTCGGCGGAAAGAGCTTGATTAAAATATGTGCTTCATCCCAAGTGATAGGCTTAACTATCTTGCATAATAAGTCTTCATATTCATAAATTAATTCAGCCGTTATTCGTTCGTCTGTTTCATTGGGCATAGCACCCATTAAAGCTAATTGTTCAACTTCTTTTCTCATAACAATGTTGTTACTAATGGGTTGTGAATAGCAGACCGTTAGGGCAGCTCATTCGCTTGTTACCAACTTTTTATAAACATCCATCATTATAAGATTTCAAGAACTCATCAATCAATGATTTCGGATTACTTCTTGTAGTCCACATAATAGGTAAGTCGTAATATTCCAATTCGTGAACAATGACAGGAACTTCTTTACCTAATTGCTCTTTTATGACACCTTTTTTATGAAGTTCTTGAATAACAGAAATGATAATATCCATAAAGACCGACTGCATTTGGTCGTCTTGTTCATCCAACTTATTTTCTTCTCCATTTTTTTCGGCTCTCGAATACTCTTGTTGAGTATAGAATAAATTGGCTTCTTTAAAATACAGACGGAGATTCTTGTCATTACCACCAATAGTACCCACTTCGTTTTGTAGCCAAAAAGCATAATTCCATTTGGCTTCCATTAAACTACTGGCATTCCTTTTTGCTACTTCCACTTGAGTTAAAGTGTTATAGCCTATTGTAATAACAGGACATCGGGGGTCGTCTTCAAGATTATCTTTCCAAAAGGAAATAGCATAGATATCTTTGATGTTTTGTTTCCCCATTTTATTAATCGCTTTTTCTGCTTTTGTATAAAAACTTTCAAATAATGTTTCTCTATTCATGATTTATATATTTTAGTTGGTAATGGTTTGGTGAGCAACAGCGTTCAGCTGTTATCTCGACCTTGTTAGATATATTTAAGGAATCTTGGGAGATAAACAGTATTCTTGAAGCCATTCTTCTTCCAATTCTTTAGCGATTCCATACTTTGAATACTCATCTTCATAGCCTTCATGCCACATATAATAGTGAGAACCTTCATTTGCGAGAAATATTTCTTCTGCTCGTGCAATAGTGTTACAATAAGAAATATAAAGAGGAGAAATAGAGGCAAACATACTTATATCTTCAAAGGGAGAGTAAAGAACTGATTCTGTATCAGTTATCACAAATAAAGTTATATCTCTATTCTTATCCTTACTGCAAATACAGACTTCACCTTGATTAACATGTGGTAAATCACATTTCTCTTTAAGATATAAATAGAAAGACTGGATATTTGAAATGTACTCTGGTATTCCAATATCCATCTTTTTAATAACGTCCTTTATACTCACTATTATATTAACTGTATATCTCATGAATCAATTATATCTAATGGTTCGGAAATAAGCACCGTTTAGGTGCTTCATTTCTTTGTTCAAGGCAGTTTTACCCACCATGCACTATTACATATTTATATAGAACTTCAATTTTTGACTGCTGTTTCCGGCAGAAAGGGGTGTGAAGTTCATTCCTGCACCCGGTTCGTTTTATTACAGCTCTTATCCGTATTTCATTCATTTTTTTGTTCTCCTTTCTTCTATTTTATGGAATTTTACTGTTTCTGTTCACGGCAGGGCATAGCTATCCCATATTGCTGTCATGCCGATTTTTCCCGGTGTATGTCGCAATGTTCCAATACAACCGTATATGTGATGCCGCCACTCGTTACCGTAGTGTGGCTGTAAAATCTCATCCGTCCGCAATGCTCGCAGAAATAAGGGTTCTCGTATTCACTTTCTGCCTGTTGCACTCCGGCTTCCTCTATCTCGCTTTCATCCCGTCCGAAGTATTCTTCCGGCAGGTTGCCTTTGTTGGAGTAGAAGCCATAATACCTCACGATGCGGAAATAGCGCAGGGGAACGTGTTGCAGCAGCCGGGGAAAGAACTCACGGTAATGCAGCGTCAGTTCCTTTTCCACCGGGTTTCTCCTGTCGGGTGAGTTCTTATAATCACGGTATCGGAATGAAATGTTCTCGCCGTCCATTGCCGTAATCTTGTACTCGCTCAAACATGCCCGCTTGGAATACCTGCCCACATACTGTATCACCTGCTCCGGCATTTGTATGGGCGGTTCCAGATGCACAATCCAGTCCTTTCTGTTCGCCACCCTTTTGATGAAGCCCATAAACTCCATGCGGTCGTGAAAGTCATGTTCCAGCCTGCCCGCATCGAACAGTCCTATCAGCGCATTCTCAAACTTGTAGCGGAACACCCTGCGGATAGAGGGAATATGCACGTAATCATGTTCGGGAACGGCTATTTTACCTTCGCTGTCGATGCCGCCCCACGACATAATCATGTGGGTGTGTACATGAAGCTGCTTTGTTTCCCCATAGGTGTGCAGCACGGCAATCACCCCGGTTTTCAATCCGAACTTGTGCATCATCCAGTCTTTCAGCGTGTCTGCCGAAGTCCGCATCAGAATGTTCAGTATTTCTTTCTTGTTGCGCTTCACCAAGTCCAGCAGGATATGCGGCAAGGTCATCACAACATGGCGGTGCGGCACTCGCAGCAACTTTTCTTTCATGCGTGCCGCCCATTTCAGCGTATCACGCCAGCCACATGACGGGCAAAAACGGTTCTTGCAGCTATGACTGATTTCCCGCACCTCCCCGCAATCGGGGCAGGCGTATGTGTCTATTCCCAAAGCGGCTGTACGGCACACACGGATAGCGTTCACCGCCTTGTACTGTTCGGGGGTGATGTACTCCGCAGGGTGCTGTGCGTACTCGTCCCACCAGCGGTTGAAAAAGTCCGCCAAGCGATATGTGCTTTTCCGGGAACTACACCTTTCTATGTAATCTATCAAATCAATCATTCACTACCGTTATTATTTTTACATTTGTTCATTTGTTTGTAAGTTGCTGTATATTAGTTGTTTTAATTTGCCTTGAATGTATTAATAAATGCACCCTTAGGTGTAAAATATTTCGATAATCGACACCCGGCAGGTGCGTTTCCTAATCTCTAATAGCTGTACCCTACGAATCATCCAGAGCGTCAAGCGGATTGGGTATCTTGGCTTTGTGCGCACTTGACACATGAAGATATATGGCAGTAGTCTTTATATCGTTGTGTCCCAACAGTTCCTGTATCGTGTGCAAGTCTGTCCCTTGTTCCAAAAGGTGGGTGGCAAACGAGTGGCGGAGCATGTGTACATGCACCCGGTGTTTGATGCCCGCACGTTGTGCGGCTTCTTTCAGCACTTTCACCAATGCGCTTGCCGAGTACGGTTGTCCGGGCGTTTCGCCCTCAAACAGCCATTTCTTCGGTCGGTATTCACGGAAGTACCGCCGCAGCTCTTCCAGCAGTTTGGGCGAAAGCAGCGAGTAGCGGCATTTCTTGCCCTTACCCATGACGCGCACGGACATTGTTTCACTGTTGATGTCCTTGGGGGTGAGGTTCAGCAGTTCGCTCCGCCGCAATCCGGCAGAGTAAACCAGAGAAATCATGCAGCGGTGCTTGATGTTGGACAGTTGGTCAAGGATACGCTTTATCTCGTTCCGGCTCAACACTTCCGGCAGTGTCTTGTACTCCTTGGCCCGTGTAATGCCGCCGTAGTATTGCCGTTTCCCGCCTTTCACCTGCTCGTAGTAGAACTTGATGGCGTTGATGCGCATGTTCTGCTGTGAAACGGAAATTTTCTTTTCGTTTACAAGATAAAGAATGTACCTGTTGATGTCCGCCACTTTCAGGCGGTCGATGTTGCGCCCTTTGTGGTACTCCACGAAGTCGCTGAAATAAGCCCGGTAGGTCTTTATGGTGGATGGGCTGTAGCGTTTCTGTTCCAGCAGTTCCAGATAGCCTTCCGGCAGCGTGTATTCCCTCTTGGGTCTGGGATGCCGCACATATACCCGGCTGTAATCAATGTAGGCATGGGGAGAGTAGCGGTCGTAGAAATCCGACAGCTTGAAAACGGCAGCCGCCATGCAAGCGGAATCCTTGCCGGTCATTTCCACGCCTGTATCCTGGGCAAGCAGCAGGGGGATTGCCCCGTTTCCTGCATACTCTATCCGGACATAATCCACACCATCCTTTTCTTCCTTGTGCAGGATGATGCTCCCTCTTTGCCTCTGAGCCTTGTCCATGTCGTCGAATTTTGCTTCATGGCTTCAAAGGTAGTGAAAAAACGGTATATTTTGAACAATCGTTCAAAATAATGGAAGTTAAAAAGACTAAACGGCGTCAGGCTTTAAGCAGGGAATAAACATAGCGGAAGTTTTTCTCCAGTTCGTCCACGTCCAGACCGTTCAGGAACGCCTGTTCGTAGGACAGTCCGAGAAACATCTGCCGGAACAGGGCTGCCGCTTTCTTCACGTCCGTGTCGCTCCCGATTTCTCCGCTTTCCTTCGCTTTCTGTATGACTTTCTCCCAAAGTTCATAGTCCAGTTGGAAAATCCGCTCGATTTTTTGCTTGATGTCCGGATAGTACATGCGCACTTGCGAGAGAAAATGGAAGTAATAGGAATTAAGGCTGCAATCATGCGGGCTGTGGTTATCGCCAATCAGTTCGAGAATCCTTTTCATGGAAGCGGCTACTCCCGCCACGTATTGCCCGATAAATTCCGCCAACGTATCGGCGGGAGCGGCAAACTTGTTGTCCGGCTTGTGTATTTGCAGCACATACTTGTCCACCACAGCCATGAACAAGTCCAGCTTGTGCGGAAAATAATAGACGATGCCCGTCTTGGTCAGTCCGCAGGCTCTGGCAAGCGTGATGATGCTTGCCTTCTCATAGTTCATCCTGACAAATACCCCGAATGCCCTGTCAATGATTTCTTCCCGGTTGGTTATCATGCTGATGCGTAGGTTTATGTTTTTTGGTCAGCGAAGATAAGGAAATATTGTGTTTATGGCAAGCATTTGGCGCAAAACGATTAGATGAAGTGCAGCCAATGACCTCAATTTTCTCATAGACGGGCAACTTACGATGTTCTGAATTATATCGGACTCACTTCAGGAAATCAAGGTCGAAAAAGTAGTCCTTTTTATTTCGGGGATTGACATAAATGATTCCGCTTTTATGCAAGGCAAGAAAAACGCCCAAACTGCACTTGTCCATCAGTATGGGTTCGCTGAAAAACTGCGTCCGTTTACCCTTGTAATCCAAGGTTGCTTTTACGATGCAATAGCAGCGTTCATAAGAAAACGGTTCATACATCCGGTCTGGATTCATAAGTGCTTCGCTGGCATTCGTACTCTGGCTGCGCCATGATTGGTAGGGCAAATCCGGTTCATCCAGTGAAGCAGGCGCATGTAAACGTGTTTTTAACGAATAAGCAGGAATGTCCATCCGGGTATAATGGACGGTTCGTTTGTTTTCGGAAATTTTGCAACTGTTCAAATCCACTTCCAACGCAACGCCTTTGGAACGGAGCCATTCCTTGTGTTTCTTTTTGTTGTCTTCTTCCCGCCTTTGGCTTCTCCGCATATTCCAGTACATAATGGCAAACGGAATCACCGCAAGGCTTCCGGTTACCAACATATAGCCGTATTTCCCCATATCCAAGAATATATAGGTTTGAATTATCAACAGAAACTCTATGGCTATTCCGATGTAGGAAAGGCATCCTAAAATATTGCTTTTAATGTTCATGGCCGTATCTTATTGCTAATGGTAAATAACCTGCCCGGTATTCAGCACACCGTCAGGCACATATCTAATCCCACTGCCCCAAAGATACGAAAAGAATCGGAAGGGCAAACCGGGTGGTCGGATGTTTTTTCAAAAGAAGCGGGCGGACACTTCACGCCACCCCATAGCCACTTGCCTCCCGTCCGCCGATTTCCCATTGCCCGGCAAGGCAGCCCGTTTACTTTCGTGCCGCAATCAACTTATTGTTTCACGATTTAATTCATTTGTATATGGACAACCTCAAGGACATGAAAGACGAAGTGCTGGTAATGACCAACGCTTCCGACGGCAACAAGCCCCATGTGGTAGAGCGCATCGAACAGGACGGCTCATTGAAGACCCAGCCGCTGGCAAAGGCCAAGCCCGACGGCGATTTCCTGAAAATCGGCCGCAGCGAATCCATCCTCGAAGCCTTCTTCTCCAATTTCAAACGGCAGTTTGACAACCCGTCCGACTTCCGTTTCTACCACATCCCGGCGGAACTGCTTGCTGCCGCCAAGGATATGGCGGACTTGTTCCGCAAGCCGGAAGAGAACGCGGCCATGATTGACGGGTACAGGTTAGACCCGGAACAGCACGTACAGAAACAGGACTTGCGGCAGGCTCCCGCCACCGAAGAACCCGCCCCGCAGCAATCCACGAAGTGGAGCATGGAGCAGGTGGACTGGCAGCAGCTCGCACGCATGGGCATCACGCCCGAATCGTTGGGCGAAATCGGTACGGCACGCCTGCTCAACGGGCATGAATCCGCCGTGCTTGACATCCGCACCAACTTCGAGGGCATCAGCTTTGAAACACCGGCCTGCATCCGGCTGGTGGAATCGCCCGACGGAAAACCCGTACTCAACATCGAATGCTGCAAACGGTATCCGGATTTGAAGGAGTACATGGGAACGGAACTGCCCCAAGAAGTGCAGGACAACCTGCTGAAAACGAATAACGCCGGACGAACCATTGACATCCGCCAACCTGACGGTACGGTGGAGTCCTGTCTTCTGTCCTTCAATCCCAAGACCAACCGCCTGCACCACCTTCCCATGCAGGATATGAAGCAGGTACGCGAAATCAACGGGGTCGCGCTGACCGAAGACCAGGGACTACGGCTGATGAACGGCGAGTCCGTACTGGTCGAGGGCATGTGGTCTGAGCGAAGGCAGAAGCATTACGACGCACGCCTCCAGTACAACGTCTGCAAGGGCGGCTTCGATTACGACTTCCGGGGGCTGAACCGCAAGGTGGAGCAGAGGCAGAGCCAGAGCGGACAGCGCGAAATCATCATCCCGCAGAAGCTGAAAGGGGTGGAACTGAGCCAGGAACAGAAAGATGCGTTGAAAGCAGGCAAGGCGGCCTATGTCAAGGGCATGTCCGACGGCGTCGGAGGCACGTTCAACGCCTATGTACGCCCCAACTACGAGAAGATGAAGTTCGACTTCTTCCGCTGGAATCCCGACAAGAGCAAGAAGCAGTCGCAAGGTCAGGCAGAAACACAGGCACAAAAGCCTGCACAGGCCGCCACGCAGAACCGCCGTGTCCGGAAGTCCGAGAAGAAAGGTGCCGGCGTATCGCTTTGAGTATTCACCTATAATAACTAATGTATATGAAGAATGTCATTATCGCAGAAAAGCCGTCGGTGGCGCAAAGCATCGCGGCGATTGTAGGAGCCGAACAGCGGAAGGACGGCTATCTGGAAGGCAACGGCTATGCCGTAACATGGGCGTTCGGGCATCTGGTCGGACTGGCCATGCCCGAAGCCTACGGGTTTGCCGGTTTCCGGCAGGAGAACCTGCCCATACTGCCAGCCCAATTCACGCTCATCCCCCGCCAGAAGCGTGAGGGGAAGGAATACAAGGACGACCCCGGCGTAGTGCGCCAGTTGAACATCATCAAAGGACTGTTTGAGGGTGGCGACCGCATCATCGTGGCGACTGATGCCGGACGCGAAGGGGAGCTGATATTCAGATATATCTACCATTATTTAGGCTGCACCAAACCGTTTGTCCGCCTGTGGATAAGCAGCCTGACCGACAAGGCCATCCGCGAAGGGATGGAACGGTTGCTGCCGGGCAGCAATTATGATAATCTCTATCTTTCCGCCAAGGCACGTAGCGAAGCGGACTGGCTCATCGGCATCAACGGCTCGCAGGCGCTCAGCCTTGCCGCCGGGCGGGGCGTGTTCTCGCTCGGACGGGTACAGACACCCACATTGGCCATGATTTGCTCCCGTTATCTGGAGAACAAGTCGTTTGCCCCGAAGAAGTACATGCAGATACGCATCACGGTGGAGAAGGATGGCATTGCGTTCCATGCCACAGCGGAACAGCGTTACGAGGACAAGACCGCCGCAGACAGTGCGTTGGGCGAAATGAAAGCGTGCGGCACGCTCCGCATAACAGCACTTGCCCGGCGGGAGGTCAAAGAAGAACCTCCGCTGCTCTATGACCTGACCGCCCTTCAGCGGGATGCCAACACCCGGCTGGACTTCTCCGCCGACCGCACGCTCTCCCTTGCGCAAAGCCTGTACGAGAAAAAGGTGCTGAGCTATCCGCGCACCGGCAGCCGGTACATTTCCGAAGACGTGTTCGACGAAATCCCCTCGCGCATCGCCCTCTTGCGGCAACATCCGCGTTTCGGGCAGTATGCCGCGTCGCTTTCCGGCGCACCGCTCAACCGCCGCAGCGTGGACGGAGGGAAAGTAACCGACCACCATGCGCTGGTTATCACCGAGAACCTGCCCGACGGCTTGTCCAAAGACGAACAGGCCATCTACGACATGGTAGCCGCCCGCCTGCTCGAAGCCTTTTCCGCCCCCTGCATCAAGGAGGTAACGGAAATCCATGCGGCGGTGGGCAACGACACGGTGCAGGCCAAGGGCACGGTGGTCAAGTCCGCCGGATGGCGTGCCGTGCGCGGCGAAAAGGAAGAGGACGATGGC
This sequence comes from Bacteroides ndongoniae, assembly GCF_900108345.1. Taxonomy (GTDB): domain Bacteria; phylum Bacteroidota; class Bacteroidia; order Bacteroidales; family Bacteroidaceae; genus Bacteroides; species Bacteroides ndongoniae. Next base: position 2,210,825 of record NZ_FNVV01000014.1, read on the forward strand.
GGGGGTATGGCACTCCCAAATCTGGAACAGGACGAGACGCTCCCGATAAAGGCACTCGAAGCGGTAGAGCGGCAGACCAAACCCAAGCCGCTGCACACCGAAAGCTCGCTGCTCTCGGCGATGGAGCATTGCGGCAGGGAGATTGACGACGAGCAGCTACGGGCGAGCATCCGCGAGACGGGCATCGGAACCCCTGCCACCCGTGCTGCCGTCATCGAAACGCTGTTCGCACGCGGTTATATCCGGAGGGAGAAGAAAAGCCTTGTGCCCACCGACAAAGGCATGGCGGTCTATGAAACGGTGAAGGACAAGAAGATTGCCAATGTGGAAATGACTGCTGCATGGGAGGACACGCTGGCACGCATCGAATCGGGCGAAGCCGACGCAGCCGCCTTCCGGCGCGACATCGAGGCATATACCGCACAGATTGTGACCGAACTGTTGGAAACCAAAGTGTCCGTAGCGCCTTCGGAAAGCGAATACCCGTGTCCCAAATGCCGGAACAGCCGGGTGCTGTTCTTCCCCAAGGTCGTCAAATGCGCCGATGTGGACTGTGGCTTTACCCTCTTCCGTAACAAGGGCGGCAAGGAACTGTCGGACAAACAGCTTGCCGAACTCCTGACCAAAGGCAGAACCGGTGTTATCAAAGGTTTCAGAAGCAGGGAGGGCAAGGCTTTCGACGCTTCATTGGTATTGCGCCCCGACTTCTCCGTGGGCTACGAGTTTGCCGACAAGAAACCATCCAAAGGCAAATCTTCCAAGAAATGACCCTCCCGACATCAACTCGGACTTGAAGCGGGATGAGGTCGGACTTGATGTGCCATGAAGTCCGGCTTGATGCTACATCAGGTACGGCTTCATCCTATACAGGCATAAAATGTATTTTGTAACACGAATAAAAAGAAGAATCATGAATCCGAACAAACCGAACATGCCGGCTCCGTCGGTAGAGCCGGACGAACTGTCCTATTACCGCCTTACCCTGTTGTCCTACCTCCGCGAATCGCATCCCGAACGGGCTGCCGACGATGCTTTTATCCGCGCGCGTGCCGAACTTGCCGCCGAAGCGTTCAGCAATGCCGTCAGGTCGGGCATGAATTATGACGAAGCCGTCCAACAGGCGGACGAGGTGCTGTTTCAGGGTCTGCACTTTTCCCGGCTCGACACGCTCATTACCGTGTTGTGGAACGAGTTTGCCGATGAGGTACCCGCAGGCCGCGCCCGCGAGGTAGCTCTCCAGCTCCTGCCCGAATGCGGCAGGGTGTTCAGCGGTTACGACCTGAGCGACGGTTTTGAGTTTACCCCCGACTTTGACCGGCTGTGCGGGGAACTGGCCGGTGTAATCTCAATCTGGCTCGAAGAAAATGGCATATAACAAGAAGGCACATCTTAGGGACAACATCGAGGCCATCCGCCTGATGTTCCGTCTGGAACGGGAGAGGCGTGCCGCCACCCCGGAGGAGCAGGCGGTATTGGCCGCCTATTCCGGTTTCGGGGGCATCAAGGCGGTGCTGTCCCCTTTCGGCAAGCTCACCGACATCCTCCGCTGGACGCAGAGCGACCGCGAACTCTTTCCCCTTGTGTCGGAACTGCATGGCGTGCTCCGCGAGGGGGCGACGGATGAACGGGAATACAAACGGCTGGTGGACAGTGTGAAGGCATCCACCTTTACCGCGTTCTATACACCGCCGGAAATCATCGGTGCACTGGCATCCTCATTAAGTGAGCATGGCGTGTCGCCGCACCGCTTCCTTGACCCGTCATCGGGCACGGGTAACTTCATCACCGCTTTCCAATCGCATCTTTTCACGGCCACCGCCCAGCCCGAAATGGCGGCATACGAAAAGGATTTGCTGACCGGGCGTATCCTCCGGCAGCTTCAGCCCGGTACGGATGTCCGTGTGCAAGGCTTCGAGGAGCTTCCCCCGCAGGACAACGGGCGGTTCGACGTGGCGGCGAGCAACATCCCCTTCGGCGACATCCGCGTATTTGACCCGTTGATGGACGATGGTACGGCACGGCGTTTCGCGCTCGGTTCCCTGCACAACTATTTCTTCGTCAAGGGGCTGGATGCCGTGCGCGAGGGCGGCATCGTGGCTTTCATCACCTCACAAGGGGTGATGAACTCCGCGATGGGCACTCCCGTGCGCCAATATCTGATGGAAAGGGCGCGGCTCCTGTCCGCCATCCGCCTGCCCAACAACCTGTTTACCGACTATGCCGGTACGGAGGTGGGCAGCGACCTCATTGTGTTGCAGAAGGACACGGCATCCGGAAGGGAATACACCGGCCTTGAAAAAGCCTTCGTGGAAGTCAGCACGCAGGCCGACGGCACGACCCAGAATGAATACTTCGAGCGTACCGCCGCCATTGTCCATACGCGCGGCCATGTGGGAACCGACCCTTACGGCAAACCGGCACGCGTCTTCCTGCATGACGGGGGCATGGATGCCATCGCCGCAGACCTGAAATGGATGCTGGACAAGAACCTGTCGGAAAACCTCGACCTTGACCTTTATCTCCGCTTCTCGCCGGTGCGCGAGTTGCGCGAACTGGCGGAAGTACGGGCGGAAAGTCTTCAGGAACGCATTGCACAGGTGCGGGCGTTATCCAAGCCGGAACAGCAGCGTGTCGCGACGGAAACGCCGGAGGCGGTTGTGGAAGAACCGCCCATTGTCCGCTCTGAACCGGAGAAACCCGTCACGCAGGAGCCACTGATGTCCCTGTATGACCTTTTCGGTTTCACACAGGAGGAACGGCAGGCGTTCAGCACCGGACGGAAGCCCAAGCGGAAGAAGAAGCAGGACACCCCGCAGCTCTCCCTGTTCGACATTGTGGAACCGCTCAGCGGCCAGTCCGTACCCGACAAGGGGGATGCCATTGCCGCATCGCCCGCAGAAAAGCCTGCCCGGACTGCACAGCCCGAACCGGCAGCCGCACCCCAAGCCCCGTCGGAAGAAGAACTCCGGGAACGGGAGCGCCGCCGGGCGGAGGAAGAGGCCGCACGGCAGGAGCGCATGAAGCCACGCCCCTTCACCGGCGAAAGGCTGGAGCACTACCGGAACGGCTCACTGGTGGATATGGACGGGCAAATCGGCTACCTCTCCGGCATGGATAAGGGAATCCCTGTGTTCCATCCGCTGGAACTGCCTGCCCGCCAGCAGCAGCGTGCCGCATCCTACATTGAACTTCGCGACACCTACCACCGCCTGTACAACGACGAAGCGGAACACCGGCAGGAGAACGGGGAACTGCGTGCGGGCCTGAACGGGCTGTACGACGGCTTTGTCCGTCAGTTCGGCAACCTGAACGACAAGAAGAACATCGACCTGTTCCGCATGGATGCCGATAACCGGGAAATCCTCGCCTTGGAGCGTTATACCGACGGCAAGGCGGTCAAGGCCGACATCTTTGACCATCCCGTGTCGTACAACGTGAACGAGATTACCCACACCGACGATGTGCACGAGGCATTGGCGGCCTCGCTCAACAAATATGGCGAGGCAGACATGGAATATATGGAATCGCTCACCGACAAGCCGCAGGCACAATTGCTGGATGAACTGCGCGGCAGGGTGTTCTACAACCCGCTGGCGAAGCGTTTCGAGATTGCCGACCGCTTCATCGCGGGCAATGTCGTGGCAAAGGCGGAGTATATCGAGGAATACTTGCAGACACATCCCGAAGATGCCGAATCGCGCGTTTCGCTTGAAGCATTGCGTAAGGCGGCACCGGTACCCATTCCTTTTGAGGAACTGGACTTCAACTTCGGCGAACGCTGGATACCGGCTGCCGTGTACAGCCGCTATGCCTCATGGCTGTTCGACACCGACGTGTCCGTCCGCTACAACGCCAGCGCGGACGAGTACAATATCCGTGCCTCCGAACTCAGCCCGCGTATCTATAACCAATATGCAGTCCGTTCCGAAACGCGCCTGTTCAACGGCGTGGCCCTCATGCGCCACGCCATCCACAACACCACGCCCAACATCACCAAGACCGTCACGGACAAGGACGGCAAGGACATCAAGGTGCGCGACCCCGAAGCCACGCAACTGGCCAACAGCAAGATTGACGAGATACGTGAAGGCTTCTCCGACTGGCTTATGGAGCAGTCGCCGGAGTTCAAGAAGAAGCTGGAGGACATGTACAACCGCAAGTTCAACTGTTTCGTGCGCCCCAAGTTTGACGGCAGCCACCAGACCTTTCCAGACCTTGACTTGAAAGGGCTGGGCATCAAGGATTTGTATCCATCTCAGAAAGACTGTATCTGGATGCTGAAGATGAACGGCGGCGGCATCGCTGACCATGAGGTGGGTGGCGGCAAGACGCTGATAATGTGCGTCGCCGCCTACGAGATGAAGCGGCTCGGATTGGCGCACAAGCCGCTCATTACCGGCCTGAAGGCGAACATCCACGAGATTGCGCAGACCTTCCGCACCGCCTATCCCCATGCCAAGATACTCTATCCGGGCAAGGAGGACTTCACGCCCGACCGCCGCGTGGAAATCTTCAACCAGATGAAGAACAACGACTGGGATGCCATCATCCTCTCGCACGAGCAGTTCGGCATGATACCGCAGTCGCCCGAAATCCAGCGCGACATCTTGCAGCAGGAACTGGACAGCGTGGAGGAAAACTTGGAAGTCTTGCACCAGTTAGGCAGCGAGGTAACCAATGCCCAACTCAAGGGCGCGGAAAAGCGCAAGATGAACTTGGAAGTCAAGCTCAAGGAGCTGACGCACGAGATAGAAACCCGCAAGGATGATGTGGCGGACTTCAAGCGCATGGGCATCGACCACATCTTTGTCGATGAGAGCCACCGCTTTAAGAACCTCATGTTCACCACGCGCCACGACCGTGTGGCGGGGCTGGGCAACTCGGAGGGCAGCCAGCGTGCGCTCAACATGCTCTTTGCCATCCGCACCATCCAGCAGCGCACCGGCAAGGACTTGGGAGCCACATTCCTGTCGGGGACGACCATCAGCAACTCACTGACCGAGCTGTACCTCCTGTTCAAATACCTGCGCCCCAACGAACTGGAGCGGCAGGGCATCCGCTCCTTCGACGCATGGGCGGCGGTGTTCGCACGCAAGTCCATTGACTATGAGTTTTCCGTGACCAACGAGATTGTGCAGAAGGAACGCTTCCGCTATTTCATCAAGGTGCCCGAACTCGCCTCGTTCTATTCCGAGATTACCGACTTCCGCACGGCGGAGGACATCGGCATCGACCGCCCGAAGAAGAACGAGATACTGCACAACATCGCGCCCACGCCCGACCAGCAGGAGTTCATCGCCAGGCTCATGGAGTTCGCCAAGACCGGCAACGCCACCGTATTGGGCCGTCCGCCGCTGACCGAGAAGGAAGAAAAGGCCAAGATGCTCATCGCCACCGACTATGCCCGCAAGATGTCGCTCGACATGAGGCTTATCGACCCGCTGAAATATGACGACGACCGCGACAACAAGGCGACCCACTGCGCCGACATGATTGCGCAGTATTACAACCGATACGCCGAGCATAAGGGCACGCAGTTCGTGTTCAGCGACTTGGGCACGTACAAGCCCGACCAGTGGAACCCGTACAGCGAAATCAAGCGCAAACTGGTCGAAGACCACGGCATCCCCGAAGACCAGATACGCTTCATTCAGGAAGCCAAGACCGAGAAGAAGCGCAAGGCGATGATTGAGGCGATGAACGAGGGGCGCATCCGTGTGCTGTTCGGCTCCACCGAAATGTTGGGCACGGGTGTCAATGCGCAGAAAAGATGCGTGGCCATCCATCACTTGGACGCACCGTGGCGCCCAAGCGACCTCCAGCAGCGCGACGGGCGCGGCATCCGCAAGGGCAACGAGGTGGCGAAGCTCTATGCCGATAACAAGGTCGATGTCATCATCTATGCGGTGGAGAAATCATTGGACAGCTACAAGTTCAACCTGCTCCACAACAAGCAGCTTTTCATCACCCAGCTCAAGCAGAACCGCATGGGCAGCCGCACCATCGACGAGGGCAGCATGGACGAGAAAGGGGGCATGAACTACTCCGAGTATGTCGCCATCCTCTCCGGCAACACCGACCTCTTGGACAAGGCGCGTCTGGAGAAGAAGATTGCAGGGCTGGAGGGCGAGCGCAAGGCGTTCCAGCGCGGCAAGGGCGATTCGCGCATCCGGTTGGAGACCCTGTTGGCTAACCAAGCCTCCAACAGCGACATCATCGCGAGGGCGCGGCAGGACATGGCCGACTTCGAGAGCCGCGTGCAGTACGACAAGGACGGCAAGAAGCTCAACCCGCTGAAGATTGACGGGGTAACGGGCAGCGACCCCAAAGTCATTGCCGCCCGACTGCACGAGATAGAGGACAAGGAGCGCACGCACGGCCAGCCGGTTCCCATCGGCTCCCTCTACGGCTTCGAAATCGTGGTCAAGACCGACACCACCGTCAAGGAAGGGCTGGACTTCTGCGAGAACCGCTTCTTCGTGTGCGGCGCGGGCAAGCTCCTGTACAACTACAACAACGGACGCTTGGCGGCCGACCCGCAGACCGCCTGCCGGAACTTCATCAACGCCTTCGACAGCATCCCCCGCCTGATAGAGAAATACACGCGGGACAATGCCGACATCGAAAAGGAAATCCCCGTCCTGAAACAGGTCGTGGACGAAACATGGAAGAAGGAGGATGAACTAAAGCAGCTCAAGGCCGAGCTTGCCGCACTCGACCGCCGGATATTGCTCTCCCTCAAATCCGTCGATGCGCAGGAGGCCAACACCGAAGGGGTAACGGAAATCCGGCCGGAGCCACAAGCTCCATCGGTAGCGCAACCCGCCCCCTCAATGCCCGGCAACCCTGCCGTCCCGGCATCGTCCGAGCCATACATCCACCGTATGCCCGACTATATGGAACATGCGGCGGAGCATAAACCGCCGGTGCTGCACGCCATGCCCAAGAGCATCAGCATCAAGGAACTGATGAGCGCGGGTAAGGAAAAGGGAATGACTGACGGCATCCCCCAGCCGGAGGACGGCACGGAGAAACCGCAGGAAAAACCGAAATGGAGGATGAAGCTGTGAGCAGGGCACACTTAATGAAAAACTTGGCAACCTCCTTACACGTATATGGTAGTTGCCAAGTTTTTCTATCTCAAATCTCGAATACATTCTTGATATGTTTTTCACCAGAATGTATATTGAGCCTTGAACTTCTCATAAACATTCTTTGCAGCCTCCCTTTCTTCCCTGCTTTCAGGTTTCAAGTGAGCCATCTTCTCCGCAAAGCGTTTAGCGTCCTTACCGGTAACCACCGGCGTTTCTTTAATCGGTCGAGCCATACTTCCTATTCCGTTATTTTATTTTCAATGTCCAAACAGAACAAATCCAAACTTTTATTCTTTTGTCTGCATAGCCTTAACCCTTTCTTCATATCTTTGGCTATATTGCTATAATCCAGATTCTTTTTATCAGTATCTATATACTTGCTCCTTTTCTTACGGTCAATCCGGTTAATCAAATAGTGTAGATGTTCTTTAGGATTTGCATATTGGGCTGTTTCTTTGCAAGAGGTATCAAACAAAGGTATCAGCCAAGCATCGGTTTCTTCTATGGCAATTGCATAAGCAATTTTGTCCCGGTATGCTTCTGGAATAATTTCGGTTATCTTACTTTTTACGTTGCCATAAAGTTGTTCGCTGTATGCTTTCCAATCGGTATCTTTCGTGCGTAAAGGTTCTGCAATGTCATATCCGGCCTCTCCACGTTCTGCCGTGTCAATCTGGACAACCAGCAGGGCATCTCCCATTAAACCATCGAAAAATGGTTGCAGCAGATGTTCATCTCCGCATGATTTCAAGACCAGATTCCAGTTGCTGAAGTTCAATTCGTTCAAATCCGTTTCGTCAAACTGCTCGCTCGGGCGTAATTGTACGATGTCGCTACCGTCAATGCCTTTTGCCGCTTTCAAGACGGCTTTTATCACGGCAATATCAGCTTTTCCTTCGGCTATTATTCCTAATCTCATATGGTCAGAAATTGTAGGGAACACCACCAATCAATCCTTTCATCCACATTTCAGACAGCATCATGCGATGTTCTCCGCTCTGTTCCTTGGTCTGGATACGTTTGACCTGCGTTTTCCCTTCGTCATTACGGGTTACGACATACAACCGTTGGCTGTCATCATTCAAGTTCATCCCGTCTAAAATAGCCGGATTATGGGTGGTAATCAATACCTGTTTGCCGTTCTTCAGAGCCAATTCGCCAATCTTTTTCATCAAAAACCTGCACAAACGAGGATTGAGTCCATTCTCTATATTGTCTATGGCAAAGAAATCCGGTGTCTTCTTGCTGATGAACAAAGTCAGGTAAAACAATACTTCCAATGCGCCTTCATTGGCATTTTCCGCAGAAAACAAGTTGTTCTTTTTCTGCATGAATTTGTCCCTGAAATAAAGATTGGACTTGCTCCGTCCCAACTTATATCCTTGCATCTTATATCTTTCTTCACTGTCGAAAAATATGTCCTCAATCCATGATATATATTCTTTTGCGGATTCCTTGATTTGGACGATTTCCTCTTTGGGAAGGTTGTTCAGCAATACATCAAGACCTTCCCCGTTCACACCCAACGGATATTGCATACTGTCAGAAGTCAATCCGCGAAGTGCATTGATAGATAATGAATAGATAAGGTATTTAGCGATGTATGCCCGCAATATCTCCATTTTCCTTGTAACGACATCCATATTTCCCCGGTTTGCTCCGGTTGAACATGAAGCAGCCCAAGTAGAATATATATCTTCTGGCGTTGGATTATTTATTGCATATTGGATACGTTCTCCTTCCGTACCGGATAGATTCACGTTTATGGTATTATTGGCCGCTTGCCCATAAAAAGAGCTGAACATCAAATCCGGTTTGGCAATACGGATACCTTTTTGTATCATGGCATTGACCTCTATTTGGCAAGAGCGCTCTGCGGCAACCATCCCAACAGCTTCCAATATATTGGATTTGCCGGAACCATTGGCTCCGATAAATACATTGACATTTCCTATTGAGAAAGTGGCCGATGTAATGGACTTGAAATTCTTTATGGTTATTGTATCTATCATATTTTTAGCAGGAAATACCTAATATTCATTACTTATGTGAATGTTACCTGTTGCAAAGATACTGTTTTTTCTCTACCATAGCAACGAAATAATAGCATATTTTGAATGGCAAAACTGGAAATGAAATATGTTTGGTGGCTTTTCCAATGGAGCATATTCCAGCTTTTGCGACACGAAACTGGAATTTTATTCACTGAGGACACAAATTTTGATGTGCAAAAGTACCCTAACCAATTCTTGCCTTACAAATTTTGAAGATTATAACAGCAAAATCTACAAATTTTGGAGAATAAAAATGATAAAACACCTTCCCGGATTGCAAAAAGAATGGCTTCACCCTGTCCTCCCGACAGAATGAAGCCGGTTGTTTAACCTAAATAGCGGGAACTTCCTGCTTCACAGCGGTAGAGAGTATCCCTGAACGATGAACATCCAAGATGCATTATCCACAATCATCTGAGAGTTCTTTTCCTTCTGTTTCTTTCTCCCTGCCGTTTTCATCTATTTCTTCGGGCATCGGATAGGTTTCCGACAGCTTGTCCTTCCGTGCCTGACGTTTGATTTCGTTCTCGTCAAAGTTGTTGCGGATGAACTCGTGCAGGTCTGATTCCTTGTAATAGGTCTTGTGGTATATTGAATGGAACTTCAACGCCCCGTTGTTCCGGTATCGCTGGAGCGTGCGCTTGCTGATGCGCAGCAGTTGGCACACCTCCTGGTTGTCGTACAGCCGTTCCCCGTTCAGGTAGTTCAGGTGTTTCTGCCGGTTCTCCGCCTTGTCCAGCTTGCGCGATATGCGGTAAAGCTCGCCCATGATGCGCTCCATCCATGCCTCAAATTCAGTCTTGTCCACTAACATGGCCGTTCCTCCTGTGCTTTTATACCTCGCCCAGCATGTAGCTGTTCGGGCTGTCGGGTGATTTCACAATGATTTCCTTCTCTCGCATGAAGCGGATATAGCTCTTGGCCGTGCGTTCCTTCACCTCGAAAGCCGTTTGAAGCTCTTCTGAAAGCTCCATGTAGCCGATGAAGCGTTTCCGGCTGAACAGTTCGCGTGCTACTGCCACGAGTTCCTCCTCCTTGCGCTTGTCCTTTTCCTCCTTCGGTTTCTCGCCCAAGTAGGCGTGCATCGCCTTCTCCTTGTCCCATGCGAACTGCATGAGCGGCACATCCAGCGGGCTTCCGTCCCGTACCTTCAGGGCTTTCACCACCGAAACGGCGGGGTTCGTGTCCTTTTCGATGGAGAGGATGGCGGCAGCCTTGCGTTGCAGTTCGCTGCCCAAATGTCCGCGCAGCTTCAGCCCGTTGGGGATGAAGTGCAGCACCGTGACGATGCACGTATTGTAGATGCCCGCCAGCCGGTAGAGTTCCTCCACGACGGCGATGCTCTCCGCCTCGTCGTTGGCGCAGCGTATCAGGTCGGCAATGCCGTCAATCACCACCAGATGGATGCCCCCGTATTGGTAGTGAAACTTGTCCATGCTGAGCACGATGGACTTCAACCGCTCCTTGCGGCTCATCCCCGTCAGGCAATACGCTTTGAACCATTCCGGCATCGTGTCGCGTCCGCAACGGCGCAGCAGGGTGCTTACGTTCTTGTATAGCTGCACCTCGCTTTGCTCGGTGTCATAGAACAGCACCGCCTTGTCTTTCGGGTTCCCTTCGATGGAAACGCCCAGCGTGTCGATGCCCTCCGCGTTTTCCGGTTTCACAGCTCCGGCAATCAGGGCTGCCACATAGTTGCTTTTCCCCGTACCTTCCCCGCCGGTGATGCAGAGCAGGTTCCCTTGTGTTCCCAGCGGCACATCGTTCACCGATACTATCATTTGTGCCACAGGTGGCGGGTTGTTGAAATCCAACTCGCATGATTTTAGTGCTGACATAGCTTCGTTATATAATGTATCAAGATATTCCAGAAATAGCCTTATCAAATCCTCGCGGCTGTTGCCCAACGCGAAATAGTCGCTGATGTCCTTTTCCTCCTTCTGGCCCGAAAGCGGCAATACCAGCCTTTTAACTCCATATAGCCTGAGTTCTTCCTCCCGTTTCAAAGAACTTTCCAGCCCGGTCTTGTCCGTGTCGAAAAGCAGCACGATGTGTTTGAAACGGAAACTTAACCGGTGGATGAGCGTTTGCGGTATCATGGCTGTTTCCGAATTGAAGCAGATGGCGTTCAACCCGTGCGCGGCAAGGCTCATTACATCCTTCTCCCCTCCGGTAATAAACAGCAGGTCGCCTTTGGCCGGAAGCTGTTCCAACCCGAAACAGTAATTTTCCCCCATATCGCCCCCGTACAGGAAACGTATTTGCGATTGGGGACGATATACTTTGACATGTTTCCGTCCTAAATAGCCGAACATAGGTTCTTGTTCTGTCGCGATAAGGGTGTAGGGCTTGCCATCCGCATTCTCGCTGCTGAACTTCTTTAATGAAACCGCCCGATATTGCTTCAGGATGTTTTCCTGGATGCCGGACTTGCCCCAAAAAGCAAGTTCCAATGTCGAAAACGGCTTCTGTACGGTGGCATACGGACGCTTGCGCCGTTCTACAGGAATATCAGCCGGCACATCAAACTCACTATTGGTTCCCATAGGACGGTTTTCCTCCAAGTTATCATTCCTTGATAGCCCCAGATACAGGTCCCGGTCGATAATCCGCATAATTTCCACGAAATCTTTCGGATTGCGGCAGTCCAGTCCGTTCAACCTGCCCACCAGCTCGAAGCAGTCGCCCGAATATTCCTCGTTGCCGAAATCCTTCATCTTGAACACCCCGGCTTTGCGGTCGTAATAGATATTGCACGATGCTTTCGTGTCCCGGTAGAACGGGTTCAGGAAATTCTTCCCCACCTTGAAATCCTTGCCGAGATAATGGCGGAATACATGAATCCCCTTGTCGGTTGCCTTCAGAATGTCATCTTTTCTTATCATGTCCCGTTCTGTTTAGGTAGTTCCTGCGAAATTCTTCCAGATTCCCCGGCTTGCACCGGATAGTCCGTTCTTCCAGACAACGCTCCACTTCCGAGAGCTTGTACATGCACCGTCCCCGAAGCATCGAGTAGCTGATAAGATTGTCGTCCCTGAGCCGTTGCAGCGTCCGGGTGCTGATGCCCAGCGCGTCAGCAAGCTGGTTGCTGTCCAGCCACGCTTCTTTCTTTTCTTCGGAGGGCAGTTTTGCCTCCGCCACAAAATCGGCTATCTGCTCGATTTTGTTCACGAGCCTCTTATAGGCGTCGCTTTCCATTGTGATTACTTCCATTGCAAACTCTTTTTTGAATTAGTTTGCTGCAAAAGAATGGGAATAAAAAGGGACGCATGGTATACTATACGTATACTACACCATCATTTTTTGTTTTCCGCCATTAGTCAGAACTCTATACTCATTTTGTATGCCATATAAATTGTACTGAAATTGCAGTTTTTATGGTTATAGCCATAAATAATAAAAACAAATCTACTATATTTGCAGGTATAATCATAAATACGCGCAGCCATGATAGAAAGAGAACTATATATGAAACAAATCCGGTCCTTTATGAACCGTCCGTTCGTCAAGGTGATATCCGGTATCCGCCGGTGCGGAAAGTCAGTCGTATTGCAACTGATAGCAGAAGAATTGGAGCGTCAGGAGGTTGCCAAAGAGCACATTGTCTATATGAACTTTGAGAGTTTTGAATGGATGGATATTGCCGATGCGAAAGCCTTGTACCTGTATATCAAGGATAAAGTGGAAAAGACCGATGGGAAAGTATATATCTTGTTGGATGAAATACAAGAGGTGAAGGATTGGGAAAAGGCCGTCAATTCTTTCATGGTGGATTGGGATGTAGATGTTTATGTAACCGGCTCTAACTCCCGGCTGCTTTCCTCCGAGTTGTCCACCTATCTGGCAGGCAGGTATGTCAGTTTCCATATCATGCCGTTGTCTTTCAATGAATATCTTTTGTTTCATGGTATAAATCCAGATAACAAAGAAGCATTGAGGGAAGAGTTTCAGAAATACCTTCGCATGGGTGGTTTCCCGGCAGTCCATACGGGTGATTACAGCTTCGAATCCATTTATAAGCTGGTGTATGACATCTATTCTTCCGTCATTCTGCGCGACACAGTACAGCGGCATGGCATCCGCAACGTGGAACTGCTGGAACGGGTAGTACGCTTCGTGTTCGATAATATCGGCAACCGGCTTAACGCAAAGAATATCGCCGACTACTTCAAGAGCCAGCAACGGCGGGTGGACATCAACACCGTTTATAATTATCTGGATGCCTTGCAGGGCGCATTCATCATCCAGCGTGTGCCCCGTTACGACATCAAGGGGAAAGAACAGTTGCAGACCAACGAGAAGTATTTTGTCAGCGACTTGTCGCTGGTTTACGCCGTAATGGGCTATAAAGACCGGATGATTTCAGGTGCGTTGGAGAACATTGTCTATTGGGAGATGAAGCGTCGCGGATATGACACGTTCATTGGTAAGCAGGACAATCGTGAAGTCGATTTCGTAGGCATCCGCAAGGACGAAAAAATTTATGTTCAGGTAACTTATCGGATGGAATCGGACGCGACGGTAGAGCGCGAGTTCGCCCCTTTGCTTGCCATCAGCGACCATTACCCCAAATATGTTGTGAGTATGGATGATGTCTGGCAGGACAATATCGAAGGGGTAAGACACCGGCACATTGCCGATTTCCTGACGGATGGAAATTGGTGAAACCCGAAAATTGCAGGTGTATTAAGCAGGATGCAACCATTTTTCAAGTGCAAGGTGCAAGCCTATCCTATATATAGGCTCGCACCTTGCACTGAATGAGGAAATTAAGATTTTAATAATCAAAGGTTTGGAAAATAAAAAGCGATTGCTTACCTTTGCAGCATCCAAAAACGGATGACAAACGGCTGCCGATGGCAGACAAAGAGCATCACCCAAAATCGTTACTAAATCGTTACGGTACGATTTTAAGATGGATTAAAGAGATTTGTAATCAGGGAGATAGGTTCGCTCGGAACAAGCCCCAAGCGGATCACCAAAAGAAAAGCCAAAAGGCGACAATAAAAAGACAAGTCCTACAAAATCAATATTTTGTGGGACTTTTTTTATTGCCCTTTGGCGACCTTGACCGCCAAAAAGAGGGCATTGACGGACAAAAATTAGTACCCAATTCGTACCCCCGACAAGATTTTCAAAAAAGGGGTACGATTTGTCGGAAATTGGCGGAACGCTGTCGGGATTTGGCGACCCTGCATTTATCTCATTATGAGTTAATAAAAGTAGTTTTGTAACTTAAAAAATGAGGTATGAAATCGACATTCCGAGTATTGTTCTTCTTGAAGCGGGACAAGGTAAAAAAGAACGGTAATATGCCTATTATGGCACGTATTACCATTGACGGGAAACTGGCACAGTTCAACACTAAACTTGAAGTCAATCCCAAGAACTGGCAAGCCAAGACGGGAAAGGTGTCCGGACGTGGAGCGGAGTTTACCCGCATGAATGAAATGCTGGACGGTATCAAAGCCACCCTGTACAAGCACTACCAGACCATACTGAAAGGGACGGTTATGTTACCGCTGAAAAGGTACGCAACACCTTTTTAGGCAAAGAGGAAAAGGCTAAGACCCTCTTGCAAGTGTTCGCACAGCATAACGAGCAGTATGCGCTGAAAGTGGGAAAGACCGCCACACACCGGACATACACCCGGTACGAACTTACAAAGAATCGTCTCGCCGAATATATCCGCACGAACTACCATGTGGAGGACATCAGCTTCCGGGAGATAAACGTGGTGTTCATCGAGGGCTTCTACCTGTTCATCCGTGATAACTATCCATGTACCCACAACACCGCCATGAAGTTTGTGCAGCGTTTCAGAACCGTTGTGCTGTTCGCCCACAATCTGGGCTTGATTAACTTTAATCCTTTCGGGGCATACAAGTTGAAGTTTGAGTATGTGGAAAGGGGGTATCTCGAACAAGACGAGTTAGACCGCATCTATCAGAAGACATTTGCCAGCAAGCGGCTGGAGCAGGTACGTGATATGTTCATTTTTAGCTGTTATACGGGCTTGTCGTATGTGGATGTGTGCGAGTTACGGGCGGAGAACATCAAGGTTTCCTTTGACGGCAACCTGTGGATAATCAAGAAAAGACACAAGACAAACGTAACGTCCAATATCCGTTTGTTGGATATTCCCAAAGCCATCTTACAGAAGTATGACGGGAAGTTGCCTGACGGCAAGATTCTTCCAGTAATCAGCAACCAAAAGATGAACGATTACTTGAAAGAAATCGCAACGGTGTGCGGCATAAACAAGAAAATCACCTATCACGTTGCCCGGCATAGTTTCGCGACCCTCAGTATCAGTTACGGCGTACCCATTGAGAGTGTTTCCAAGATGTTGGGACACACAAACATCAGAACCACACAAATTTACGCTAGTGCGCCCAGATTGGTCGCTTGATAAATACTTCTGTAGTAAGAAGTTAGGATTGGGTTCAATATAATCCTATCGTCAATCAGCTTATCCGACGGGGAAACCTAACGGGGAGTGTAGCATGCTGATTAAAGTCCTGAGTCTACTAATAGCCAAGTAGCGACTGAAGGGCAAGACGAAACGACATATACAAGGATGAAGCCTTGATTGGTTGAACGATAGTTCGGTGGTACCACATCTTGCAATAGCGGAAGGCTTTTATATACGCTATTTCATAGTACTCTGGCTATTTTGTGCGTTAGTGCAGAGCATTAAGAACCGACTATGACACAGCCGCAATAAGCGGACAAGAACGAAAGTCGCATCCGACAATATGTCACGCTAATAGTTATCAAGTGAAACTAACTGGGGATTGCCTAAGTCAGAACGCCTCAAAGGCTATGAGAGCTGGTCTCTGAATATCTGATATGGCAACGGAGTTCCCATAGTAGTCCGAGCAAGTTAACGGCTTGTACATGGCGAAGGGGAACAGTCCATAACTTTAGTACAAACAAAGGAAAACGTGAGAGACGTATGAGAAATCCCGAGCAAGTATTAAACATTTTAGCTGAACACAGCAACGAGTCAGGTTACAAATACGAACGACTCTATCGTATTCTGTTCAATGAGCAGATGTTCTTAGTCGCATATCAGCGCATTCATGCAAAACCAGGCAATATGACACCCGGTACTGATGGACAGACGGAGGACGGCATGAGCATTGACAAGATACACGCATTAATAGACAGTCTCAAAAGCGAAGTCTATAGGCCTAAACCGGCAAAGAGGGTTTACATACCGAAGAAGAGCGGAAAGTTACGTCCGCTCGGTATCCCTACGTTTGCAGATAAATTAGTGCAAGAGGTAGTGAGAATGGTTCTCGAAGCCATATACGAAGGATATTTTGAACGGACTTCACATGGTTTCAGACCACACAAAAGCTGCCACACGGCACTTAAGAGTCTACAGAATAATTTCAACGGAACAAAGTGGTTCATTGAGGGAGACATAAAAGGTTTCTTTGACAATATCAACCATGGCGTGATGATAGAAATTCTGAGGGAACGCATATCTGACGAGCGTTTCCTTCGGTTAATACGTAAATTTCTCAACGCTGGATATTTGGAAGAATGGCACTTCAATAGAACTTATTCGGGTACGCCTCAAGGTGGAATTATCAGTCCAATACTGGCTAATATCTACTTGGACAAGTTCGATAAGTATATGAAGAAGTATGCACAAGATTTCCATAAGGGTAAAGTTAGACACCGCAACAAGGATATCGGCAGACTGAACAATCGAGTTCACTATCTAAAGAAGAGAATGAAGGAGGTGACGGACGTTGATAAATTGGAAGCAATGCGGGAGGAAGTTCGTAATAAGCAACAGCAAATACTGACTATGCCGAGCGGTAACGATATGGATGAGAATTTCCGTAGATTGAATTATGTACGCTACGCTGATGATTTCCTTATAGGGGTCATTGGAAATAAAGCAGAGTGCGAGAAAATCAAGGCGGATGTTACACAATTTATGCAAGAAAAGCTAAAGTTGGAGATGTCGCAAGAAAAGACCTTGATAACCAACGCACAAGACAGTGCAAAATTTCTCGGCTATGAAATATCAGTCCGTAAAGATTACACAACGCAGAAAAATGCAAGAGGAGAAACTCGTAGACATCGTAATGGTAATGTGATACTACACGTATCACGAGAAGTAATAAAGAAGAAGTTACTGAGTCTTGAAGCCATGAATGTGAAAACACAAAATGGCAAAGAAGTGTGGAGGTCTAAAGGTAGAACATACCTGATAGACAATGAGCCACAAGACATAGTAGCACGTTTCAACACAGAAATCAGAGGATTCTACAACTACTACTCCATTGCAAACAATGCATCGGCACTTGGACGTTCATTTGGATGTATCATGAGGTTCAGTATGCTAAAGACATTTGCGCAAAAACTTAACAGTTCCGTCAGAACCATAACAGACAAGTATCGTGAAGATGATAAATTTGTGGTGTGGTATACGGACAAGAAAGGCGAACGCAAACCAAGGGTGTTTTACAATGAGGGCTTCAAGCGTATTACCGACTTGGGAACTCAAAAATGTGATAACTTGCCCTACCTGTTCAACACTCCATCTATGAGTCTGGTCGAAAGACTGACTGCAAATAAGTGTGAGTTGTGCGGAAAAGAAGGAAATGTTGTGTCACACCACGTCAGGAAACTCTCAGAATTAAGAGGCAAAACCGAATGGGAACGTAAAATGCTCAAAATGCATAGAAAATCTTTAATCGTCTGTGCAGAATGTCATAACATGATTCATGCGGAGAATAGCTAAAATGCCGTTATGGGCGGAGAGCCGTATACATGGAGACGTGTACGTACGGTTCGGAGGCAGGCTGTCGGAAACCTACCACCGTAAGGTGGCATGGCGCCGACAGCCGAGCCTACAAATCATCGACACGAAACTGAGTGCCGACATGGATATGTTCGCCCAAAGACTGAATGAAAGGAAAACAAGCGTTTAATCACAATAAAATTTTGAAGTTTATGGATTTGCAGGTCATTCAAAACAAAATCTTTGAAGTCAGGGGTTGCCGGGTGATGCTTGACTTCCATTTGGCGGAACTCTACCAAGTGGAAACACGAGCCTTGAAACAGGCAGTCAAACGCAACATCGGTCGTTTCCCGTCCGACTTTATGTTTGTCCTCTCGAAAGAGGAAGCCAACTTATTGTTATCCATAGGGGTATCACAAAATGTGATACCCCCTGATTACAACTTTGGCGCAGCCTTGCCTATGGCTTTCACCGAACAGGGCGTAGCCATGCTTTCATCCGTCTTGCGCAGCCAGACCGCCATCGAGGTGAACATTTCCATCATGCGGGCATTTGTCCTTATGCGTCAGATGGTCGCAGGGTATGAGGAACTGTTGAAACGCATTGAGGAACTGGAAGCCAACACCGATGCACAGTTCAACGACATCTATCAGGCATTGACACAGCTTTTGAGCCAGTCCCAAGAGCAAAAGCAACGCCGCAGAATCGGATTCGTTACCTATGACGAACCGGGAACAGACAGGTAACGGTTTCGGTAACGAAATGCTGTTTAATGGATTGTATTCCAACAAATAGCATCCATTCATCTTGCGGGCAGTCCACCGGGCTACCCGCATTTTTTTATCTCCTTTTCCTCCGGCACATTCCCCGAAACGCCAGCCGTGCGGGGCATGGCTGACTGTTTTTCGTGAAAAGAGCCTTCGGAAAACCGCACAAGCGTATCGAAAGACGGGCTTCCGACACCCTTGCCTTTCCCGCCCGCTTCGTATAGTGTTCCCTATCAGATAAAAGGGAACAAGAACTTTTATCCCGTTTCCCTATCGGTAAACCCTCCCCCTTACGCAGTCCCCCAGCCGGGAGGTCGTTTTTCACGCTTCAATAGGCAAAGGTAGCTACGGGGGCTTTTGGCTCTGCAAATTAGGTTTCATCGAAAAAAATTGTTCCGTCTTCCGTTGGTCGGGGAAAATTTTTTGTCGGAAAAATTTGCATAGCAAGACCCCTTCACAAACCTGCCTATGTGAAACGAAAACGACCGACCCGACCGGAAGACGCATAAAAAAAAGGTCGGATTTACGGGAAACGGAAAAAAGTTCAGTGAAACTTCAACTCCCTCACCTCTCGAATCCGCATAAAAATTAAAAACTTAAAAAATTACAGCGATATGAAAACAACAGCATTATCAGAAGCGAGCGTTTATGTAGGCACTTATGGCAAGTATAACAACGGTTCACTGTTCGGCGCATGGCTGGACTTGTCGGACTATGCGGATAAAGAAGAATTTTACGAAGCCTGCCGGGAGCTTCACAAGGACGAGGAAGATGCGGAATTTATGTTTCAGGATTACGAGAATATCCCGGAGAATTTGATTTCCGAAAGCTGGATTTCCGGGAACTTCTTCACCTTGCGGGATGCGGTGGAAAAGTTGGGCGACACCGAACAGGAAGCCTTTTTCGTGTGGTGCAACTACAAAAACCATGATTTGAGCGAGGAAGATGCGGAAGTGGAAAAGGAAAAGTCTGCCGCCATAAAGAATGATATTGAGCTGCACATGTACAAGGTGCATGACGGCATACCGGTTCTCCTTAACACCTGCTACCTGTACGATGAAAAGGGATGTATGGTACACGGAAGTATCAAGGGAACCAAGGATTATCTGCTTGAGACATGGAGATACCATACAAACAGACATTCCAAAGGTTTCAGTTCCACAAGAATCAGGCCCTGCACGACAAGCAGGGCTTTTTCGTTTGTATAACTCTTAAAATCAGGAATCATGAACCAGACATTACAACTTACAGACTATATTCCACAGTATGTAAGCCTCTACTACGTGGACTACCGGGATGATCTTGATGAGCATGAAGACATCCAGGAGGAATGCATCCGTTCCAACAATATGGAAAAACTCTATGAAAAGGCATACGAATGGTATGAGGAACAGGAAAGCTCAAACATGCACGACTATTTGGAGGAGACAAGAAAGAATATGGAAGCGGACAATCTTGCCGGAGAGTTTGAAGAGCATGAGGATGAAATCAGGGAACTTATCTACGACCGGAACGATTCCGACCCGGTAAAGGACCTGATACGCAACTCGTCCGTTACTAATTTTTTCTATTCGCTTGGAGTGGAAATCATCGGATATCTGACAGGTTGTTCACTGCGGGGAGAATCGGTCGCCATGGCTTGCCATAAGGTACGCCGCGCACTGCATCTGAAAAAGGGGCAGTTTGACGAGAAGATTGAAGAACTGGTAGAGAATGCCACGTACGGTGGAGAACTGCGCATCTACTTCAACGCCATGTTTGACAGGCTCATCAGTGAAGACCCTGAGAAGGATTTCAAGAGCATCCGTTTCCACGGGAATGTAGTGGTGGCCATTGCCGACAGCCGGAACGGTTCCGGACATCATGTACGGATTCCATTGGACATCACTTTCCCTTTCCGAAGGGAGAACCTGTTTGTCGATTCACAGGTACATTATTCTTATGCCAATGAAGTCTGCGGTATGACCAATGATTGGTGTGATTCCACAAAATGGGCAACGGGCATGAAACCTTTTACCGGATCAGTCCGAAAAAGCCGGATGGCTGAATACAAGAAACAGGAAGCCGCTTACGAGCAGACATTCCGAAGCGGGAAATGCACCTTCGGTGACATGAACTACAAACGCCACCGTGACGTGCGATATTCGAATGAGTATCCTGCCGGATGCAGATGCCCTCATTGCGGTACTTTCTGGATTGACTAAAAAAACATTTACTAACCAATAAATTCAAATTATATGAAAATCTGCTGTTCACAAGAGTATTACGACAAGGTCGTACAGTATGCAAAATCCATCAATGACAAGACCCTAGAAAACTGTCTTGAACGTCTCAAACAATGGGAGAAGAACGAGAACCGTCCATGCGAAATCGAACTTTATTACGACCATGCACCATATTCGTTCGGATTCTGCGAACGCTATCCGGACGGAAATACAGGCATTGTCGGAGGACTGTTGTATCATGGAAATCCGGACGAGTCCTTTGCCGTCATCATGGAACGTTTCCACGGATGGAGCATACATACATAGATCCTAAGTTTTACAATAACTGATATCAATCCGATAATGTACCTTAAAGTCTAGAAATTTATAAAGAAAACAAAACCTTGGAAATATAGGCATCACTGAATCTAGTATGCTTACATTGTCAACGACAGGAATTTTTCAAGATTATAGTCTTTTGTATATAAAACTTTCACGTTTTTCCATCCTATAAATACTTCATCCATGTAATTACATCGATAAACTCACTTCAAAATCAATTAGAATATTGATATATTTAAACTACAAATATTTTATGCAGGAATTAGGCAGATATACCTTATAAAATGAAGTATAACAATTCCAAGGAATCGTATTATATTATTCCTCTTATTACTTACAAAGTAAAAGTCCGGAAAAACTTACGATGCTATTATTACAAACCCGATATTTTTATGCTAATTACAGTTTAAAATTAGAAGAAACGGAAAATAGTTCATTAATATTTTGCCCAGATTAAGAATATTATCTATATTTGCCGGAGTTTTAGTAAAAATAGAAATTGAATATATGAAACAGACCATATTTAAAATAATGCTGTTACTGGCGGTCATCTTTATGAGAGTAGAGATGGCAGAGGCTGTTTCATGTAACCATGCGTTCCATGATGCCCAGACCTCATCTGCGGTATCAAACCAGACGGATGCAGACGAAACCTTCCATTTTATCTATGCGACTCTGGATAAAACGCATGATTTGTTCAGCACGCTTACCCACGACCATTCATTCAACAGATTGCTAGATAAACGTGTGATGCGCAATGATGAACAAAACATCAAGTTTTCCTTACGTTTATTATTATTCTATCATTCCCTACGTGAGGTAGGTTTATTGAAGGACAAGGAGAGCCTTTACCCTTCAACAAACATTCATTGTGTGATTCCTTCATGCGAATACTATGTATTTGCCATGAGGAAAATCATTATTTAGCCGTTTTATAGGTTAGTTGTTTTTCACTGCTCCGGCACCCTTGCAAAGTGTCGGAGTGGATATGGATTTCTTGCTTCACATGCTTGACGCAAGCCAGTTACTTATTGTCTAAACTTTTCAAAAAAAACAAAACTCTATAAAACGATTAAATTATGAAAACGAATAACTCAAAACAATCTTTCAAAGGAATAGAAGCCGCAGGTTTAATCATCATCGCATGTTTCATCGTAGCCATTTGCATTTATCATTTTGTGTTTGGAAACCCGGCCAACTTCATGAACAATGACCCTAACAATCATCCGCTTCCAGGAAACATGTTGGGAACTATCTATAAAGGAGGTATCATTGTGCCTGTTATCCAAACTCTTTTGTTGACTGTGCTCACCTTAAGCGTAGAACGTTATTTTACCCTTCGCGCCTCTTTCGGAAGAAGCAAGCTCTCCAAATTCGTGGCGCAGATTAAAGATGCCTTGAATAAAGGAGACATGGAGAAAGCACAAGAATTATGTGACAAGCAGCGCGGCTCAGTGGCCAATGTAGTGAGCTCCACTCTCCGTAAATACCGCGAAATGGAGCAGAACAATGAACTGGCGAAAGACCAGAAAATTCTTGCCATACAAAAAGAGCTGGAAGAAGCCACCGCACTTGAGCTTCCCATGATGCAGCAGAACTTGCCTATCATCGCTACCATCACTACCTTAGGCACCTTGATGGGATTGCTGGGAACCGTAATCGGTATGATCCGTTCATTTGCCGCGCTTTCTGCCGGAGGAGGTACTGACTCAGTTGCATTGTCTACAGGTATCTCTGAAGCCTTGATTAACACCGCATTTGGTATCTTGACCGGTGCACTGGCCGTTATTTCCTATAACTATTACACCAACAAGATAGACAAGCTGACGTACAGCCTTGACGAAGTGGGCTTCTCCATTGTACAGACTTTCGCAGCTACTCATTAATTCTGCCAGCCGAGGTTTTCCTCATGCAGACAGAAACAGAAGTTTGATTTAAAATTTTCAATTATGAGTAGAGCTAAAATTCAGAAGAAAAGCATGTTCATCGACATGACAGCCATGAGCGATGTAACCGTACTGCTGCTTACTTTTTTCATGCTGACAGCCAGTTTTGTGAAAAAAGAGCCTGTGCAGGTTGTCACTCCCGCATCAATTTCTGAAATAAAGATACCCGAAACAAACATCATGTCCATCCTGGTAGGCCCTGATGGAAAAATCTTTATGAGTCTTGACAAGCAAAGTGACATGGCAGCCACATTAGAAGCAATGGGAAAGGAATACGGGCTTTCATTTACCCCGCAAGAAATAAAGAAATTTTCTTTGTGCCAGACTTTCGGAGTACCAATAAGCCACATGAAATCTTTCCTGGCCCTTAGCACAGAACAGCAGGACCGCACCTTAAAAAACCAGGGAATCCCTTGTGACAGTATCGACAACCAGTTCAAAGCATGGGTGCGCAATGCACGTGCCACGAACCATGACTTGCGCATTGCCATCAAGGCCGACCAGCAAACACCCTACGCGGTCATAAAAAAAGTGATGAACTCTCTTCAAGACCTCAAGGAAAACAGATACAATCTGATTACCTCCTTAAAATCGGGTCCGGAAGAATAAAGAAAAAGAAATATGGCTGAAATTCAAGAAAACAACAATAAAGAAAAGAAAGGTAACAAGCAGAAAAAAATGAATATCCGCGTGGATTTCACTCCCATGGTCGACATGAATATGCTGCTGATTACTTTTTTCATGCTGTGTACTTCATTGAGCAAGCCGCAAACAATGGAAATCAGCATGCCATCCAATGATAAAAACATCACCGAAGAGCAACAGAATAAAGTCAAGGCCTCTCAGGCACTGACTTTATTGCTGGGCGAGGACGGAAAACTCTATTATTACGAAGGCGAACCGGACTACAAGAACTATGCTTCACTAAAAGAAACCACCTACGAAGCCAGCGGATTGCGTAAACTATTGCTCAGCAAAAACTACGAAGCAGTCAAGAAAGTACGTGAGCTTAAGGATAAGAAAGCAAGGCTTGAAATCACCGAAGAGGAATGTAAGAAGGAAATTGCCAGCGTGAAATCGGGAAAAAACACTCCTACCGTCATCATTAAGGCAATGGACAAGTCGACTTATAAGAATCTGATAGATGCGCTGGACGAAATGCAGATTTGCAGCATAGGGAAATACGTAATTGTCGACATTACGGACGGCGACCGTTTCCTGATAGACAACTACCTCTCTCATGGTGAGTTAAGTCAAAAAGCGACAGATAGGAATGTATAACTTCAAAAAAGGGAAAAATGTCAAAGGTTGATTTAACTTCTTTGGAATGGTGCGAACTCATTTTCAAAGACAGAAATAAAAATTACGGTGCCTATAAAATGCGCCGTGACCTGGGAAGACGGCAGACGGCCTCTCTGGTTATTGTCACAGTTGTGGCATTTGCCGGATTCACCTTACCCCGTCTTGTCAAAATGGCTATGCCGGAACAGAAAGAAGAAATGGTGGAAGTGACACAGCTTTCTGCCCTGGAGGAGCCGGAAGTGAAAGAAGAAACATTGAAAAAGGTAGAACCCATTGCCCCACCCCCTCCGGCTCTCAAGAGTACCATCAAATTCACGGCACCGGTCATCAAGAAAGACGAGGAAGTGCACGATGACGATGAGCTCAAGAGCCAGGATGAGCTGACAGAGACCAAGGTACAAATATCCATCGCCGACGTGAAAGGCAATGACGAACTGAACGGAAAAGACATTGCCGACTTGCAGGAAGTCATTACCCAGGCACCAGAAGCTCAAGAAGAAGAGCCTTACATGATGGTAGAACAGATGCCACAATTTCCGGGAGGGCCAGCAGAGCTTCTTAAATACATAGCCAAAAACCTGAAGTATCCGGTCATTGCACAAGAGAATGGCATACAAGGAAAAGTCATTCTGCGTTTTGTTGTCAATGCACAAGGCCATGTGGAAAATGTCAAGGTGCTCCGTTCACTGGATCCTTATTGCGACAAAGAAGCGATACGCGTGGTAAAATCGCTGCCACAATGGATTCCCGGGAAACAGAACGGCCGTAACGTACCGGTTTATTATACCTGCCCTATTGTTTTTAAATTACAGTAATCACCAAGTGTATGAAAAAGAAATTAATGCTATATCTGTTGTGCATGCTCACGTTCTCGGCTTGTAATTCCTCCGGGAAAAACGGTAAAGAGGAAACCTTGTATTCGGGAGAAATCCGCATTGCCGTAGACGAATCGTTCAAGCCTATCATGGAAGAAGAGCTGCAAGTATATCAGGCACTGACTCCCGAGGCTTCAATCACCCCGGTTTATTGCAGTGAGGTAGAAGCTGTCAACCTGTTGCTGAAAGACAGCGTACGTCTGGCAATCACCAACCGCCGGCTGACAGAAAAGGAATTAATTTCTTTTCATACACGCAAATTCTTTCCGGAATCCATTCAAATGGCTTCCAGCGGAATCGCACTGATTACCCACCATTGCAATCCCGACTCACTCATTACAGTGGAAGACTTCCGGCGCATCGCCACCGGAGAAATCACGGAATGGAAAGAGTTAAACCCAAAGTCAAGGCTGGGACGCATGCAAGTAGTGTTCGACAATCCGAACTCAGGAACCGTACATTATGTCATCGACTCCATCTGCCAAGGGAAACCTCTTTCTTCCTCATTAAAGGCACGGAAAAGCAATGAAGAAGTAATTGATTATGTAGCTGCCACACCGGATGCCATTGGCATTATCGGTGCCAACTGGATAGGCAACAAGGCAGATACGACACGGCTCTCCTTCAACCAAAGAGTCAGGGTCATGTCGGTTTCGGAAAGCAGTGAAGCTACTCCAGAAAACAGTTACAGACCTTATCAGGCTTATCTGGCGTTAAAACAATATCCGCTGACGAATGAGGTGTACATCCTTATCAATGACCCCAAAGGAGCACTCCCTACCGGACTGATGACGTTTCTGACAGGAGAGCGCGGACAACGGATTATCCTCAAGTCAGGACTGATACCGGCTACACAGCCAGTCCGGATTGTAAACGTAAAAGATGATTTCTAATTTAATGAGCAATTTATGATGAAAAATAAAATTTTATGCTTTGTATGCAGCGGAATGATATTTTCTGCCTCATACTGCTATGCCCAGGAAACTCTTACAGCTGAAACCCACAGGCTAATTACACAGATAGCTTCCGGTATCAATGAAACACCGGAAACAGCCGCCAAAGAATTCAGCGAGTTACTAAAGGGGAAAAACAAGAAAAACATCTCCTTGCTGGTTGCCATAGGCAACGCCTATCTGGATCATAACCGCCCGGCTGAAGCACAAGTTTATGCTGACCGTGCCATGAAAACAGACTCCAAATCGGCTCCGGTATATATGCTGGCAGGTGACATTGCCCTGGCACAGAAAAATGTAGGCACGGCATGCGGATATTACGAACAGGCCATTTTGTTCGATGCAGATTGCTACGATGCCTATTACAAATACGCACGTGCCTACATCGGGGTGAACCCTCAGCTCTCTATTGACATGCTGACAAAATTGAAGGCAAACCATCCTGAACTGCTGGAAGTAAACCGTGAATTAGCCAATGCGTACTATCAGGCAGGGTACTATGGCAAAGCAAAATCTGCTTACGACGAATTCATGCAACAAGGAACTCCTGATGCGCAAGACTACGGGTATTACGCCATGCTGCTATATTTGAACAAAGACTATGCGCAATCACTGAAGGCCGTAGAGAAAGGGCTTGCTACAGACAAGGACAACCATCTCCTGAAACGTCTGCGTATGTACGATTTGTATGAAATTGCCGCCTATAAAGAAGGGCTTGAAGCTGCTGACGCTTTTTTTGACCGTCCGGACGGAAGCGACTACGTCTACCTGGACTTTCTATACCGTGGACGTCTGTCATTGGCAGACCAGAGGAACGACGAGGCAATGCAATGGTTTGAAAAAGCCCTCGAAGCGGATGCGGCACATGAGCATCCGGAAATAGCCAAGGAAGCGTCTGCCGCCCACGAAAAATTGCAAAATTACCCTGAAGCCATCCGCCTGTACCAAGTGTATCTGGACGGGCTGAAAGGAAAGGCCGAGGTGAGCGACATGTTCTTGATGGGAAGACTGTATTACATAGCGGCCGGAAGCAGTACCGCCAATGAAACCGAAAAAGAAGCTTATTTGAAGAAAGCCGACGAAATCTTTGCAGAAGTATCTCAACGTGTACCCGACAATTACCTGGGCTATTTCTGGAGAGCCCGCACCAATGCCATGGCCGACCCTGAAAGTACGGAAGGACTGGCCAAGCCTTATTACGAATCGGCTCTGGCCTTGCTGGAAAAGAAAGCAGACGCGTCCAAATCACTCCTCATCGAATGTGAAAGTTACCTGGGATACTATTATTTCCTGCAAAAGGACTATGAAAAGTCTAAAGCATACTGGAACAAAATTCTGGAACTTGATCCGGAAAACGCTACGGCCAGACAGGCCCTGCAAGGGCTTCAGGCTACCCAATAGTTCTCTTTAATTTTCAACTACAAAAACAAGAAATTCATGGAAACATTTAATCTATCACAGTCATATCCCACACAGGATATACGGAAACGCACCAGTTTCCTCACCATAGGCCTTTCAATTTGTTTGCTGGCTGCCGGTATCAGTCTGTTTTTCTTACCGGAAAGCACCTCAGAATCCAATATTAATGCCCTGAAAATCGCTGCCGGAAGCTTGCTGGCAGTCATTTCATTCTATTTTCTGATTTTCCGTGCCCGCTATCAGGCCTATGCAGGAACAGGCAGCATGGTATGCAAAAAAAGCCTGACATTCAGCAAAGAACAGTTCCAAGGCTTGAAAAAATACCTGGCAGATTATTGTGACCTGCCTGCCATGTCAAGAGAAGAGCCGCAGCTGTATTTGCTGATTGTTCACTCAAAAGACAACCAATATGCCGCATTTCAACTGCTGACCTATAGTTCTTTCTTGTATAAACCAGTCACAGAACTGTGCTGCCTGAAAGGAGAAAAAGCCAGTACATTCATAAAAAACCTGCATACGTCACATGGATTTCTTCATTGATATTTTCCTACATATAGACCAGCATCTGATTACACTCGTGCAGGAATACCATGAATGGACATATGCCTTGTTGTTTTTAATCATTTTCTGTGAAACCGGACTTGTAGTCACCCCCTTTCTGCCCGGAGACTCCCTTCTGTTTGTCTCCGGTGCAGTGGCATCCCTTCCGGGGATGCCACTGGAAATAAGCCTGCTGATGATGGTTATTTTCATCGCAGCCGTGCTTGGTGATTCCTGCAACTACCTGATTGGACATTATTTCGGGAAAAAACTGTTCTCCCAACCAGACTCAAAGATCTTCAAGCAAAGTCATTTGGAGAAAACCCATCATTTCTTCCAGAAATATGGCGGAAAAACCATAATCATTGCCCGTTTTGTCCCCATTGTCCGCACTTTTGCACCGTTTGTCGCCGGAATGGGACACATGAATTATTACTTGTTTATGATTTACAACCTTGTCGGGGCAGCTGTCTGGGTCTTACTTTTTTGCATGACAGGCTATTTCTTTGGAAACATCCCTTTTGTGCAGCAAAACCTCAAAATACTTTTGATGGGCATCGTACTGGTTTCACTCTGCCCTGCCCTCATTGAATATATACGAATAAAAAATAAACGAACAACAGTATGAAAAATTCCCTGTTAAACCGATTTGTACCCAAAGAAAGCAAATTCTTTCCTTTATTAAACCAATTGTCACAAACCGTACTCAATGCTTCTGAACTTCTGATTGACAGCATGAACCATGACACACCAGAGACATGGCAGGAGTATTATCACAAAGTGAAGGAGGCTGAAAGAAAAGGCGACCAGATAACCCAGCAGATTTTCATGGAGCTAGGCCAGACCTTTATCACCCCCTTTGACCGGGAAGACATACATGACCTGGCCTTTTCCATCGATGACGTGACCGACCGCATTCACAGTGCCTCGAAGCGGATTGCCATCTACAAGCCGCACGCCATTTCAGACAGCGGAAAAGAGCTGGCTGTCCTCATACAACAAGGAGCCTCCATCATCTGCAAGGCCATGGATGAGCTGGAAACCTTCAGCAAAAATCCGTCCAGACTGAAAGATTACTGTCAGAAGCTCCATGAGATAGAAAACCATGCGGATGAGGTCTATGACCTTTTCATCATGCAACTGTTTAATGAAGAAACAGACTGCATTGAACTGATCAAGACAAAAGAAATCATGCAGGAACTGGAAAAGACGACAGATGCCGCCGACCATGTAGGAAAGCTCCTGAGAAACATTATCGTAAAATATGCCTGAAAAAAAGAATTGCACATGGAATTACTCATCACCATCATTGTACTGGCCCTGATTTTTGACTATATCAACGGTTTTCATGATGCAGCCAACGCAATAGCTACCATTGTTTCTACCAAGGTGCTGACTCCGCTCCAGGCTGTAATCTGGGCTGCCTTTTTCAATTTTCTGGCGTTTTTCATCGCTAAATACCTTATCGGTGATTTCGGCATTGCCAACACTGTGTCAAAAACAGTCTATGAGCAATACATTACTTTGCCAGTCATCTTGTCTGGAGTGATTGCAGCCATCATCTGGAACCTGTGGACCTGGTGGAGAGGAATTCCTTCTTCTTCATCCCATACACTTATCGGCGGGTTTGCGGGAGCCGCCATTGCAGCTTATGGATTTGGTGCCATTCAAAGTTCGGTTATCCTGAAAATCGTGCTTTTCATTTTTCTGGCTCCAGTCATAGGTATGCTTGTAGCCTTCCTCTTCACTCTGATAGTGCTGAATCTGTGCCGTAAGGCCCATCCCCACACCGCAGAGAAATGGTTTAAAAGACTACAGTTGCTCTCATCCGCCCTGTTCAGCATCGGGCATGGACTTAACGACTCGCAAAAGGTAATGGGTATCATTGCAGCTGCCCTGATAGCAGCCCATTCGCAAGGCATTGGCATGGGGGTAAACAACGTAGGCGATTTACCCGACTGGGTCGCTTTTTCCTGCTTTACCGCAATCTCACTGGGAACCATGTCGGGAGGATGGAAAATAGTGCGCACCATGGGAAATCGAATTACCAAAGTTACCCCTTTAGAAGGTGTCATTGCTGAGACTGCGGGTGCATTCACTCTTTATCTCACAGAATACCTAAAGATTCCGGTAAGTACTACCCATACCATATCAGGAGCCATTATAGGAGTAGGTGCTACCCGTCGTTTATCAGCTGTTCGTTGGGGAATTACCAAAAGCTTAATGACGGCTTGGACCCTTACGATTCCAATAAGTGCGATACTCGCTGCAACTGTTTATAGTCTTATATTATTAATAACTTGATCTTACTGAAACATCAACACTAAATTCTAATAAAGTAAAAGTTAAAACTATATTGAATATTTCATCCAAATTATAAAAGGGTGAATATGAAAAGTATCCTATCAGACTCCCTATTGAGGAACTGATAGGATTTTTTTATTATAGCTAATATTGTGTTTTTTCACCCTATAAAATTTGAAGTTTTTCACAAGGCAATCTTTTGTTTTTTACGATAATGAACATTTGCCAAAAGGCAACAATCATCTTTAAGTTTCTAATTGTTTCAGTTTTTGTATAAAGACTTCATGTGTTTTATAGTCCTAATATGATTATTTATAAGAGTTTATAGGTACATAAATTAATATATGTAAGCAAAGCTAATCTTAGCAAAGATACATTTATCGGGAAAATCTAAGGCGTTAGTTTATAAGTCTTCAGTGTTATATGTAGACAAAGCCTACAACATCATTTTAGCCATATTTGCAGGCTTCATAATTCGGCATATGTGCATGTTATTACTATAATCATAATCATTAAATTCCCAGTTTTTACAAGGATAAAATGACTGCATCCTCATTTCTTGCTGCAAAAATAGCTGTTTGCCGCGCAACTCCCGCAAGGCGGCCCTGCCGGGCTGGTTGGCGGGAAAAAATCATCCTCGCTTCGCTCCGGTATTTTTTCCCGCCAAGCCTTGCAAGGATGCGGGCAAACAGACAACAGGGACAACAAGAAATAAGAATGCCTGTACCTTACAGGCAGACGATATATAACAATAAATATCAGAAGTCATGATTACAGACCAGAAGACACAGAACAGGCTTCACGCGGATACCGGAACGGCACTGTTCTCCATCAGAAAAAGGAAGGAAGCCGTCACAAGGATGCTGGACATTCTGAAAGAGACTCCGGAATATCTGCAGGTTATGAACCATATACCGGCTTATGCCATGGATGACGATACGTCAGAATGGTGGAATTCCGAAGAATCGGAAAATTTCATGAATTCACTCATGGAAGTGATGGAAAGCTATACTCCAGACGGATACAGGTTCGGACCGAAATCCAGTACGGCCGACCTTTACGGATACTGGGAAAGCAAGACCGGACGGATAACCCTCTTCCATCTGCTTTTCAGTCTGGAAACCGGATATGAATGGGAAAAAGATCTTTCCCATGAGAAAACGGACGCATTCTACAAGGAAATAAAAGAAAAATTTCATGAAGAAGAATTCGATACGGTCAGAACCGGCTGTACGTCACTGGCCATGTATCTTGTAAAAGGAAAGACACGCCTGCACGTGCATCCTATGGAAATAAGCGGCTACTGTGAGACATTGCATATTCCAAAGGTTACAGCCATACTGAAAAAAGGAGGCAGCACATTCCGTCTTGTAAAGAATACGATAGCGGAAGAAGTGTATTCCTTCACCGATGAAGAAGAAATGGAATATTACCGTGCCAGATACGGAACGTGCATCCACCGGAATATACTGGATGCCTTCAGCAACCGCCGGGCAGGGAAAGAGGACATACTTTCCATGATGGCATCACGGATAAATGTGGCGACGACATCACATCTGCACGGTATCGGATATGATTCGCCTGCATACAGGTTTGTGCATGAAGCATACGACAGACTGGTAAACAACGGAAAGCTGAAGGAGAATGTCGGGGAAATCGGTTGCTGCAACATCATAATGGCCACTTCAAATACCAACGCAATATGAGACTGAATTACAATGATATGTTGCTTCTGGCAATATGGGAATACAACAGGAGACAGGACGAGGATCTGACACTGGAACTGTTTCAGGAAACATTCGGACAGGTTCCCGGCGCACATTTCCATGACAAATGGGTGCATTATTACAACAAGAACCTGCTGATGATGGTCGCCTATTTCAGGGGTGAGGAAGAAAACGGCCAGAAATTCTGTGATATGATCACCCGACAGGCTGAACGCTATACATCTCATCTCAGAAAAAGAGTTACGGAAAGTGGGGTTACCGCATGGATATAAGGGAAATATCACGTGAGCAGTGGAACGGTATGGGACAGCACGGACAAATCCGCATGAAATTCATGGGATACGGTCCGGTCAGAATCCACACGGACAATGAAAACCATACCGTAACAGTATACAGAATCAACGACAGTCTATAACCATTTATAAAATAAAGGAATATGGCACGATATGAAATCTCCAACGAAGTCAGGCCGCTCGACAGGCTCATCACAGGCTTTGCCTCCTCATGCGGCTATGAAATACAGACCGTATTCAACGACCTGCTGCGTTTCATCATCCACGGCTTCTCTCCGGGAGCACCGCCAATAAGCAAATGGAAATACAAGCGTCAGCAAAACGCCTCGTTCATGGAAATGACAGCCGAATGGACACGTATCATGCAGAAACAAATCGGCAGGTCGGGCTGGTTCGACGCTTTCGGTGAACTCCACATGGCTTACTGCTCAAAACCGGGACAGCAGGCAAACGGACAGTTCTTCACGCCGTCACATATCTGTGAACTCATGGTCATGTGCGCGGCAGGTAAAAAAGAGACCGGACAGAGGATGGGAGACCCCACATGCGGCAGCGGAAGGCTCCTGCTGGCATACCATGCGCACAATCCGGGAAACTATCTGGTCGGAGAAGACATCAGCCGGACCTGCTGTATGATGACCGTATGCAACATGCTCGTCCACGGATGTGTCGGGGAAGTGATCTGTCATGACAGTCTCCAGCCGAAGGCATTCACCGACGGATGGAAAGTCAACCAGGCTCTGCCCTTGACGGGAATACCTTCTATAAGACGCATGAAGGAAGAGGAATACAGGAATCCTCTTCCGGAAAATATCGGACGCTTCAAAGAGGCAGTCCGTATCATCAACCTATTGGACAAATAATTACCAACCATTTAAAAAATATAATTATGGAAGCTTTAGCAACATTGAACAATCAGAGACAGTTTGATTTCCAGAACAACGGAATCGAAGTAATGGACCTTGAAACACTACAGCGTACCTACAAGGAGAACGACATCTACGGCAATCCGGTAAGGGGAATCTACCACTACCAGGTCATCCAGCGCATGACGGACATCTGCCGCCGTCACAACCTGAACTACGAGGTGGAGGAAATCTTCGCCGCCCAGAACAAGAACCGTACACAGCCCGGAGTGGTCATCCTGCCACAGGTGGAACAGACCTATGGAGAGAAGGCGGTAGAAGCACATGTACTGCGCAGGATCTTCACGACCATCCGCATTCTGAACGGGGATACCGATGAACTGACAACCACACTCGTGGTAGCCTACCATCAGGACGGTATCCAGGCGGCAATAGGTCCCTGTGTACGTATCTGCCACAACCAGTGTATCCTTTCACCCGAACGAAGCGTTGCCAACTACGGCAAGGACAAGGTGACTACCGAGGAACTGTTCGGGAAGGTAGATGCTGGATGCGCAATTTTGAGCGTGACATGGATGCGGACAGAAGCCGAATCCAAAGGCTCAAGGAAAAGGTGTTGACACCCGGTGAATTGTACATGATCATCGGTATGCTGACGGCTCTGCGTGTATCCCATGACAGTGCAGACAAAAGACTGGCATCACAGGTGGACACCTATCCGCTTAACCAGGGACAGATTTCCGTGTTTACGGAAGAACTGCTCAAACTCTCACTTGAACAGCCACGCATTACAGCGTGGGATGTCTACAATGTAGCGACAGAAATCTACAAGCCTGGAAAGACTGATTTTCCTGCCATGATTCCACAAAATGGAGCAATGGCCGATTTCCTGCTTTCATATAACCAGAATTAGAATCTGAGACCGAAGACAACAGGCCCGGTTCCGTCACCAGCGGAATCGGGCTTTGTATTTTATTAACTGTAATAATCAGATAAGATATGGCAGCAAGTAACAGAAAAAAGGCTGAAATGTATATCCTTTTCAGCTGCAACGCATGGCACGAATACAGTTCATTCGAACCAAAGGCAGTTTTCTCTTCCATAGAAAAGGCAGCAGACTTCCTGCAGAAGAACAGAAGAAAACTGAAACTGGAGGAAGATGACGTCGAATGTTTCAGACAGCACAGTCAGACTCAGGGCAGGAATACCAATTACCTGGTACAGTCCTGTCCCTACAATCCAGTCCGTGCAAGAGACTTGGAATGACAAAGAATCCCATTCATAAACAATCATATAAAAATATACGACTATGACAAATGGCGAAAGCACTTACATCGGAATGTCCCTGCCGGAAGGAATACGGTACATCACCGTTTTTGAAAAAGGGGATTTTGAAAACTGCGGAAGAATACTCAGGACATTCTACAGTACGGAAAACAGGGTGAAAAAACTGCTCGCTTTGGGAAACCAGTTCCATCTGGAAGGAAGCCTGTCATCAAACGAAAACAAGAAAAGCTGTTGGCCTTTGAATAATGAGAATCCCATTCACGAAGCAAAGGAAATATCAGGCAAGGAAAAGTTCTTCCTGCTCGGTGACTGGACTTACCTGTATGAAAATGGCAGATGGCTTCTGGGCTACGGAGGAAAAATTTATGAAATCAGCCATCCTGAATTTTCAGTCTTTGTTCCCGACAAGGACCATACGCCTTCCCCTTTGGACAAAGGACTTTCCTTTGCCGTAATCGGCGAAACGGGAAAACTGGAATTCACTCCGGAAATTGTAAACGGATGGGATACCTGGAAAAGCCTTCCCAAAAGAGTCAGTGAAAAAGGAAAAACGGTATATGTATTCCGCAAAACACAACTTATAAAAGTCATCAAACCTAAAAAACTGGAATCATGAAAGAAATCAATATGACAACGGCCATATCATGTATGCCGGACAAATTCATTACAATGGAAATGGTTGAACTGGCCGCAACCGAACACCGTCCGGAATTGGTCAACTATCTGCCGGAGAAATATATTACTTCTGAAATACTTGACAGTATATTCAAAACAGATGATTACGGATGGCGTTCCTGGCAGCTTTCGAAGATACCTGAAGAAAAACGTAATCGCCAGATTTGTCTAAGGGCAATAAAGGCCGAAAAGAGTAATTTTCCTGACATACCGGAAAAATACAGGAACAGTGACATACTTGAATCGCTGTTCGCACACAGGAATTTCATGCACTACCTGCATCTGATACCTTCATCCTCATGGAACAACGGACCAGTCCGTGATGCAATATACTCCCTTTACCGTGACGTACAGCAAAACGGAGGTTACCGGTACTGTTCAGAGAGGTATGAACAGCAGTTCTTATATGAAACAAGCGTCATGCTTTCTTTCGTTCCGCGACAAGCCAAGGATTTCAGACTTTGGAAAGAACTGATCCATGACGGACGTATCGCAACCATGACTATCGACAAAATGATGCCTAAATGTTTCAAACAGGCAGCATACTACAAGGAATGGGCCATACGCTGTATCAAGGAAGTGGATACACGCTGGCTTGACTATGACACCGTATGGAAGGCCATCTGTCACAAGACAGGCAACCTGCATGGCATTTTCGATTCATACGGACATTACGAGTGGTTCTCCAAACATGCGGATGATGCCATGGCTGACAAAGCAATGGAGCTGGAACCTAACCTGTTTAACAAACTTCCCAGACGGTTCCGGACACCGGAAAGACTTATTCATACACTTGAAGTAAAAAGAGAAATCAACAGTTACAACTTCATTCTTGAACCGAACCTGATGACGAAAGAGGTCTGTATGGCACTGGCCAGAAGGGATTCGTTCTACCCTGATATTCCATCGGAACGCTGGAACAGGGAACTTGTGGAATATTTCACCGAATACGGCCATAGTCTGCGCTGGCTCCCTCAACTGCCGAAGAAACTACAGACCAGAAAACTTGCCCAGAAGGTTCTCAAGGAGAAGCCTCAATACTTCCATTATCTGCGGATGGAATTCATCACACCTGAAATGTCCAGGCTGTTATGTCAAAAAGACCAGGATAATATCCGGTATTTCAAGGAACGGGTCATGGAATTCCAAAAATATACAGGGCTTCCAGCCGAATTCTATGGATGTGAAACGGATTTCAAGCATATCAGGGACCGTGATGACAGCCGCCGATACTGCCGTATAGGACTCGCTTACATCGCCTTACAAAAATGTAAACGCGGATGGCATGAAAGTGAATACTATCTTATCATGACACGCCATCCCAACCGATATATGCCTGCCAAGACAGTGTTCAGAAAACAGATTACTACATTCCACCGGACATGGCTGGAAAAGACAATATGTGACAACGACCCGCAATTCCGGATTCCGAAGATTCAAAAGGATTTGAAGGATGTACAGGCCATGCGGTATTATGAGGTGGAACATATCCGTACCATACTGGGTTGCGAAATATTCCGCAACTCTTTCATGGGGCAGACAGTGGAATACTGTATCCGCAAGGACGGGCTGACCTACCATGACAGGAACATGGAAAGGCTCGCCTCCGGCCTGCAATACAAGATCCGTCAATTGAAGGAGCAGGCTGTACTCCCCAAAGGAACAGATGACTCTATGGAAATCAATGCAGAAACGGTACACCGCAATATGGGGTATTGTCTGATTGGAATAGAAGCCTTTGCGGAAGACTACGGACTGGACATAGCCCGGACCTATACCCTGAAAGAGCTGAAGGACGTTATCCATGAACAGGGATACAAGCCTTCACTGGAGAAATACAAAAAAGAAGTCCAACATCTAAATCTTATCTGAATATGAATATTCTCCAAAAAAGAATTGAAAACCTGTGCGATGAAATCATCGGCAGGATACTTGCACTGATGAAGGTAAACTCGGTTTCCGAAGTAATACTGACAGACAATGACAATCCGGTTTACGTAATCTGGTTTGACAAGATGGGTGATCCGTGCGAATGTTCCGTACACAAGGTAACTGCTGTCGGAAAAGGAATCACACTTGAAGTCCATGATAAGATAACCGGAGAAAATTATAAGGTAACAAGCCGCCATGAGGCGGCTCTGGCCAATCCGGTATGGCTTAACGATATTCTGGAAGCCATAACAAACATCTTCCATATAAAAGAAGATAATGTTATATGCTGCAAATGCGGAAGTACAAACGTAACCTGTGAAGCGATGATAAATCCCAATACAAAGGACTTTGACCACTATACAGATGACTCTTTTCAGTATGGGTGGTGCGACAACTGTAAAACCGGAGTAGTCATAAGCGACACATCTGAAGTAAAGAAGGGAATATCTCAGAAATATAAAGAGTTTACAGAGACTTACAATACCGAACCGCAACTGGCCTTATGCCGTATCATCTGGAAAGATGATATGAAAGAAACGGAAGTTTCCATAGCACTCGAAAACATTCCGGAAGAGCATGATGATACCATCTTCTTCTATTGCGACAGCCTGTCCGATTTCATGGCGTTGGCAGAATACGGAGGAGAAGACTTCATCGTTACGGAATGTTTTAACTTTACCAACTTGGAAAATGAGGAATAATTTATTTTCATCTTTTCAAAGTTGCCTGATATGTAAACTTTATATATATTTGCAGCATGAAACAGGAAAGGACCATATCAGCCTACAAGAATTATTTCATGGACTTTATCTCATCTCTCAGAAAAGAGGAAGCCCGTAAGATATACTACATTCTTGATATGCTGAAAGTACAGGAAAGGGTAAGCAGCAAGTTCGTAAAGTATCTGCGCGAAGAGCTCTATGAAATCCGTGCTGAATATGGAGGCAACATCTTCCGGGTATTCTTCATATTTGATGACGGGAACATCGTAATCCTGTTCAACGGATTTCAGAAAAAGACAAAGAAGACACCGCCTTCTGAAATAGAAAAGGCATTAAAGATAAAGGAGGAGTATTATGAAAGCAAGAAATGAAAACCTGACCAGCATCGATGCTATCATGGATGCGGAATTCGGCAAGCCGGGAACACCTGAACGTGAGGAGTTCCGTAAGGAGGCATACGCCTACTGCATGGGACAGATTATATGCGATGCCAGAAAGAAGGAAAAGATGACCCAGTCCGAACTGGCTGAAAAAATCGGGACCAACAAGTCCTATATCTCCAGAATAGAAAAAGGTATTGTAGATCCGGGTATCAGTACGTTCTGCCGTATCATTGATGCACTCGGATTGAAGATTGAAATTGTCAAACCGGTATTATAATGGAAAATTATCAGGAAAAAGCCAGAGAAAACTTTTACCGCAACCGTCCATACGGCATTCACATTGATTATGCCCGAAAAGGATTTGTACTGTTCAATCACTATACAAATAGTCTCGGCAAACAGGAAACCGGTTCTATTGAAGGCCTTCCCCTTGAAAAGTTCGAGGATGTGGACGCGATACCATTGAACGGGAAAATTATAAAAAATGGTAACCAGACAACAGACATCTATTTCTATACAGACGATTCAAATCCTTACAAAAACATGAAGCTGGATATGGATGCTCTGAAACAGTATAATCGGTTCATTTATCCCCTGTCACTTTTTTTAGACAGGATATTATAACAAGACGAGGGTGTGTCGTAATACGCGATTCACCCTCTTTTCTTTATCAGCGATAAGAGCATAGTTAACTCTTTCAGGCAGCGATATTCTGAAGATAATCTCGATTATTTTGTTCCCAATAGCCTAAAAGAGCGGTAATAAGGCCGTAAAGGTGTTTAATTGGCCAATTTATACCCTCTTTATTCATCTTGGTACACATCTTTTTTATATTGAAGGCGATGGCCAGGAAGGAAAAGTCCATAAGAACCTTGTCCTTCCCAAAATGACGGAAGCGCTTGTAGTTCATGTTGAATTTTATCTGTCCAAATACAGCTTCCGGCTCTATACACCTTTGCCCTCTGTATTTCAACCCTTCTTCGGAACAGAGAAGTTCCCGGGCTTTCTGTTTGTATATCCTGAGTCGGTGATTCAGTTCTATCGTCCTGTTTCCTTTAGCTTTAAAACACAGACATCTTAACGGACATCCTTCGCATCTGACAGCCCTATACCTGACATATTCGACTACATATCCGGATTCGGTTTTCGTATGCCTGGTACCTACCCTCTGCATCTTTTGCCCCATTGGACAGACGCAGTAATCCTGTTCTTCATTGTAGAAAAAGTTTTCGGCCTTAAAAGGATCCGGTTTAAATCTTGGCCGCTGCTCCATGTGGAAATAATTGTATTTGACGTATGCTTCCATCCCGTTTTCCGACATAAAGTGGTAATTCTCTTCTGATCCGTAACCGGAATCAGCAACCACCGTATGAGCCAACTGCCCGTATCTGTCGGCAAAGGACTTCAGAAAGGGAATCATCGTCAAGGTGTCAGTCGGATTCGGGAAAAGAGAATAATCGATAATGAATTGATTTTCCGTAGCAATCTGAAGATTATATCCGGGTTTTGTCTGACCGTTACGCATGGCATCCTCTTTCATTCTCATAAAGGTGGCTTCTTTGTCTGTCTTGGAATAAGAGTTACGGTCCTGAAGATTGTCCAAATGGGTGTTGTATTCCTGAAGCTTATCCCTGTGAGCTTCCAGTTCTTTCAGCTGTTTGTGTTTCTTTTTCAGCTCTGATTTCTGCTCTTTCGTGGAAGGCTCTGCAGTCTGTTCAAGGGCATTGCGTAATTCCCCAGCCATTTCTGTCAATATGGAAGGGGTAAACTCAATTCCATCGTTGTTTTCCGAAGCTTTTTCCTGAGCGATGACGTCATCTATTTGGCTTAACAGAACCCTGATTTTCTTCATCAGTCGTTCACGGTTTCGCTCAACGCTCTTCCGCCATACAAAAGTATATTTGTTGGCCTTGGACTCAATCTTTGTTCCGTCAATATATTCCACATTCAGACTGATGAAGCCTTTGGATGAAAGCAGAAGTACGGTTTGGGTAAACACTTCGTTAATCTCCTTCTTCACCCGATTACGGAAACGGTTGATAGTAATGAAGTCCGGTTTCTCATAACCGGCTAACCAAATGTAATGGATATCACGATGAAGAAGCTTTTCTATTTTCCGGCAGGAGTATATATTGTTCATATAGGCATACAAGATAACCTTTAGCATCATCTTGGGATGGTAAGGACTACGGCCGCATTCTTTGTATAACTTCCTGAAACTTTCAAGATTCAGGCTTTCAACCAAAGCGTCAACCATGCGTACAGGATCGTTTTCTGCAATATCTTCATCGATTCTTTGCGGAAAAAGTACCGTTTGGTTGGGAGTGTATGGACGAAAATGTATCTTTGCCATATGTATAAATCTTTATGCTTAAAGATACAAAATCTTTAGGTAATAACAAAGCCCCAGCTTGTGAAAGTCGGGGCTTTGTGCTAAAAAAAGAAGGTGTGCTTTTTGGCAAACTTTTTTTGTTTGATAATTGATTGATAACCAGTAGTTAGTTTCGCTTAAAAAAGCTAATCTCTACTTATAAGCATACATAGAGGGTTTCAATAACCAACTGATACTGAAGACAAAAGTATATAAAAAAGTCGGATTGTAAAACACTGGAAAAGAACCTTCTTTTATCAATCAAGGAAATCAAAAAGTGTATAGAGCAAAGTGGCGCATGTATGGTATAGATAATTCCGTACATGCGCCACTTTCTTAATCATCTGATTTGCATTGATTTACATTAATTGTTATTATATACTATCATTTGGTACTGATAAGCATTGATTTTGCTTGTGGGGTGTATTATTGTCCACCTAAAAAAATCAAGAATATCTCCTTGAAACGGGTTTGACGAGCAGGTCGATGTGCTCGTGTTCAAGGATATGTTCCATAGCCTTGTATATGGGCATCTTTTCGATACCGGCAATCTTCAGGGCTTCCATCTTGATGGTATTCTCGATGAGCAGCAGGTAGTCTTCCTCCTTCAGCTCAACATATTTCTGTGACTGTGATTTTAATTTTGCCATATTGATGTTGTTATTTGTTTCCGAAGTCGGCAGGAATCTCACCCCACAGGCGGTTGTCCCAGTGCAGCACTTCGATGTCCTTGATTCTTGCCTCCATCACTTTGAGGAATATCTCCGCTTTCTGCAATGCCGGGCATCTGCGTGAAGAGGCTGTCTGTTTGTTACAATACCACGTGATGGCTGTAATGCTGTCCGAGTAGATTGTTCGCGGACTTTCCGGATGTTCCATGACATATCTGACCGCCTCGACAATGCCGAGAAACTCCCCGATATTGTTCGTCCAGTTACCGATAGCTTTGGAAAAGAGTTCTTTTCCTGAAGAGAGGTCGACAGCCCGGAAGCGTGTCAACCTCTCTTTTGCAGAATGGGCACCGTCGGTCGCAATACCCACGACCGGTTTTTCTTTCATTGAATTCCTCCCTGATGTCTGTCTCCCGTATAGATGAACCCGTCGGATTCCATACGTCGTACCAGAGCACGCGCCTGATTCAGATAGTCGGTGATGACACCTTCCTTGTACTTGATATCCTTGCGTCCCTTGAGGATTTCCAGCACACCGTCTATTGTGCGGCTCATTACGCTCTTGCCGTCTTTCGGGTCGAAGAAAATCTTTTTGTTGCCGAACGTCACAGTTACTTGATACAATGTCTTCGGGACGATCACTGTTTCCACATGCGCCTGAAATAACACGGGGGTAGCGGCAACGACTACATACCCGTTGGCTTTGTGCATGGGTTTCAACTCTACCGAGTATAGTATGTTTGGCTCGAGAGTTCCTTTCAGGTCTTCCGAAAGGACACAAATCTGCTTGCCGAATCTTGAGTCTTCACGGACTCCCATCAATTTACGTGTCTTGGAATGGCGCGAAACGAACCCTATCAGTTCGCCCGTCTCTTCCGATCTCGCAAACTTCAGTTGCGATTTTTCCGATGTCATATTACTGTTCTTTCATATTCAATCTATTGCTTTCAATTGACAATCTGTTTTCAATGGGTCACTTTTCCATACAAATATATGCCAATTTTTCACGCCAACAAAACGTTTTAGTTATTAATTTTCAGATGGTTATGTGTAATATATATAGAGAAAAGGCTGCATTCAGTACAGCCTTTCCTCCTCTGTAAAATGACTGAAACGCTCGTCAGTATCAGAAGTTTGCAGTAGATAACGGCATTTCCAATAACGGTAAATCCGCCTTCCGTTGGGTATACAGTGATTTATATCGTCAGCATTCAGATATTGGTTCCCTTGTTCCGTACCGTGGTGCATCCATGTAGCGCACCCGGGCAGGTCCGGGTTGTTCCGGACATAGAAGTCCATTTTCTCTTTACCGGCGACAAAGATATTGTGTATCCGTACGTCCTTATCGATAGGAAACCGGTAGGCGTACAACGCGAAGTCACAGATGTCGGTTTCCAGCAGGTTGCCGCCAAAGTGTTCGGGAGCTTTCCGTTTCAGGTTCTCGAACCCCTCCAGAATACCCGGCCTGTCGCATATCTCGGCAAACCTTTCATCCGTTACCGGCTCAGCCGTCGCATAAACCACCCGAAAACCATTATCCGTACTGTCCAGTACCATGACATGCGCGACTATCCCCGGTGATTTGTTGATACTTTCGTCAATGCTGTCCGAGTCCGTGGTCAGACAGCATTTCAGCGTTCCGATGATTAATACCGCTACCACCAACAGTGTCCAAGGACCTATTGCTGCCGCTATCAATACCAATTCATCGGCCCGTTTCCGTATTTGTTTCATTGATTTTGAGAATGTGGCGGCCGGATACCCCCCGGACCTCGGACACGCATACCTTGCATCCTGCATCCAGCAACCGGTTTCTACATTCTTCCAAGGCGGCGTCGGAAATCCTGATGGCAGGTATACCCGCCGCCGTCATCTTGAACCGGGGCACTTCCGTGATCCGGGTAATCGTTTCGGCATCATCAAAATACGCCTCGAATGAATCTCCGACATGGAAAAGGATGATGGTTTCCACGCCATGCCTTTCCTTCATGCCGCCGTAACAGCGGCGAATAATCTCTTCCTTTTTCATATCAAATAGATATATTAGGTTTGATGTCAGCCAAACATGAAAGTGCCTGTAATCCGTTCAACTGCCGGGCTTTCGTCCGAAATACATATACAGACTTTCTTCATCTGACAAATATACAATAAATTACGGAACGACCCATGTCTATTGCATGAAACTATCCTTTCATCTTCACCTCCCTTCTTTCAAATTGTTCGCGGATGATTTCAACGAGTTGTCCGATGCTGTCGATTTTTTGACTCTTACCGCAGGCTTTGCCATGGAACAATGGCGTGAAGTACAGGTTAAAATCCTCATCGATGGAAAAACCTCCCACGAGGACGATACCCGCCTTGATACGGTAATACTCGCCGTACATGGCGTAATCATCCGTAGTTTTGGTGAACCCGTACTCCGGCAACAAGTCCGGCAAAGTGTCCAG
Source organism: Bacteroides ndongoniae (assembly GCF_900108345.1). Taxonomy (GTDB): domain Bacteria; phylum Bacteroidota; class Bacteroidia; order Bacteroidales; family Bacteroidaceae; genus Bacteroides; species Bacteroides ndongoniae. Next base: position 2,254,766 of record NZ_FNVV01000014.1, read on the forward strand.
GATCGGCCGGATGACATCCTTGAGAAAATTCGGGGTCTCAACTTCCTTTTTCCGTTTCCGACCTTTTCTGCCGGTTCCGTTATCGTCTTGCAGGTAATGGGCATCGAAACGATCCCGATATCTTTCTGTCAGTTCCTTAATATCCATATCCTTTATACATTTAATTGTTTTCCTCAAGCCACTCTTCCAGTGTCATGGAGTCCTCGAAACCGTATTCGTCAATCTGTACATAGCCGTCCTTTTCCGTGATAAACTCTTTCCTGGTCAGGATGGTTCCGCCATGATTTACCATCACCGTCGGTTCGATGGTCGCCAGACGGTCCCCGTCATCCGACTCCCGGATATCGTATGCGTACAGTCCCTCCGGAACGGCATTCCGGTCAATCCGCATATCCGTAAACAATGCAGGCGTGTCATTGATGGTCATAGACTCAAAGGTCTCGTTGCCAATGTTTTCTTTTGTAATCATATTTATTGATTCAAATAGTTTATTATTCCTGCTTGGGAAGTTCAATGGCTCTTACCCAATTGTTCCGGTCATCAAAACATTCATCATTGATGTTGGCCGTAAATTCCAGCGGTATCATCTTCTCAACCCGCGTTGCGGGGTTATTTTCGTAATCAACGATGATTTTCCCGGCCGGAACGTCACGTTCAAATTCGTCCAGCGGGAAAGAGAATATCCATATTTCCCGGTCTTTATCTTCCCCAAGAAACGCCTTGAGGTTGTCTGTATAAGCCTGGCATTTGTCCCACGAGGTTTCCACGAATGAAATGATTTCCTCTTCCGGTTTGCCGGTACGGTCTTTCAGGAATGCAACGGCATTCCCTTTCCAGATATCCTGCTCGACACAGAGTTCCAGATAACGTTCCCAGACTGTCACCAGCCAGTCCATGTTAATCTCATGCAGGTGGCGGCAGGTGAAACGCTCCCGGCTTTCCGCGTTGTAAAGCGTGCAGCTTCCGTCCGTGCGTATCTCCTCCAACCGGTACATGGTGTATACCGGTATCCCGTGCCCATACCCGTCTTCCCCTTCCTCCTCGACATATACCGTATGGGGCAACATATTTTCCGGCATTTTCGGTATCGCACACAGGTTGGCTATAACTTCCTGTTCCAACGCTTTTTGTTTCTCCTGTATTCTCATTGTCTATCCATCTTTTAGTATGATTTTACCTTCTTGAAATAATCTCTGTTTGTAACGACGGTGGTTGCGTATATTTTCGGTATGTTTCTTCCGGTCATATTTATACAAGCCTTTTGCCTTGTTCTCTCTCAGCAGTTCCTTGTTCCGCTCTTCGCTTTCTGGGTTCACAATGAAGGTTATCAGCCTGCGGCTGACACCGTATTCCCGGGCAAGCTGGCGCTGGCTGACAGCTTCTGTCATGTAACGGTGGAAAATTTCAGCCTTCTGAAAAGGAGTGAGCTTCTGCCTGCGGTCATATTGTGTCCCGCTGATGATTATTCCCGAGCTTTTGTATGGCATAGTGAAGTCTGTTTTTCGTTTGTGGTCCATGAATGGTAGATGCGTTGTTTGCCATCTAAGGAGAGTAGAAACCAGCGGCTATAAATCCGTTCCAGCGTTTCGGTGTCGTGCCCGTATATCGGTCCCAGTTCGTTTGCAAACATCGCCGCTACCTTCAGCCTCCTGGTATCGGACAGCTTCTCCCACCAGCGGCAAATGGTCTTGTACTGCTTCACGTCCGTTACAAGGTCCGGAACCGGAGCGGAGGAGATATATTCCGCCTCTTTGCCGCACGGTGCCTGCCAGAACCCCTGTTCGCAAAGAGCGCGTTGCTCGTCACAAACCCGTTCTGCAAAGGATTTGAGTGCCATTTGGAATATCTTTCTTTCCAGTTCCTTACGTTCCATGGACAGTTCATGCACACCCACGTTCAGCCCGTGCTTATTGCGTTCATCCGGGGAAAGCTTGTTGCTCAAGGCTTTCCTGACCAGTTCCAGCCGTTCTTTCAGAGGGCCGTATTCGTTGTTATCTAAATACCGGTTAAACAGTTCCTGTTCGTTTCCGGGCAGTATGAATATATTTTCCATCATGCATCATTTAAGTTATCGGATGTGAATAGGATATATCGCAGTGGATAGCGGGTGTCGGGGTGCGGAAATAGCCACGAGATCCCGTGCCGTCAAGGGGCGCAGAAAAACGGCATCGAACTCCTGAGTATCGTCTTCACGGATATCTCGGACTTCAATGATCCATGTGCCTTCATAGCGGCACCAGGCAATCACCTCCAAAATCATTTCCTTTCTGTAGTCAGCCGGTCCGTCCCCGAAACTTTCACGTATCCGCTTAATTGCATCGTCTGTCAGCCGGACAAATTCCCCTTTGCGGAACGGAGCTTCCGGCGTAACGGCAGGAGCCAGCATCTGCCAGTCTTCATGTCCGTCCAGGTCTTCCACAGCCATTGCGTAGGCTTTGTATTCAGCTTCGGTCTCGAAATGTCTGGTTATCACATATCCCCCGGATTCGGCCGTGCTCTCCACCGACGAGATATCCCCGGTTTTCCTGTATATGCTTACAGTATCCTTACCGAGTAGAACTTTTACTGTTATCATTATTGCAGATGGTGTGGTTTTATTATAAATGGAACTCCACGTCTTCCTCCTCGAACTCCGTGTCGTGGTCCTCGTTGTACCCCTCGACGGTCGAACCAGGGACATAGGTCTCTCCGCCAATCCCATAACGTCCGGCATCGAGCAGTTTCCGAAGGGTTTCGGTGTCCCCGTTTAGAATCCTTTCGATGTCCTCCCGGCTGCCCCGGACGCTAATTCCGAGACGTAGCCAGAGATTTTCCTCTCTCGAGGTGTCCGCCTCTTCCGACCGGTGGCGTATGATATGATAATCACTCCATCCGTCGGCATCGTTTACCCCGGCGATGTAGGCATTGTACTCCGCCTCAGTCTCGAACTCTTTCTCGTCCACGACGCCCCCGTTATCCGCCAGCCATTCTTCAGAAGGCAGTTCATTGTTCTCTTCATATTCCCGTACGGCGTCCTCGCCGAAAATCGTTGTTATCTTTATCATGTGTCTTTGGGTTTTGAATATTTGTTATTTAATGGTTATCAAACTCGTTTGCCCGAACCGGTTTGATTCGGTTCGCAGACAGCCACCCGGTTTCCGGCGCGTATCAGTTTGGGGAGATACACGTCCAGGTCACGAAAAGAAAACCGCAGTTCCTTGACGCCTTTCCCTTGCCCGTCGACGCGTTCGGCGGTGGCAATGCCCAAAATGCCGGAAGCGGCGATGGCATCATCCTCATACAATTCACAAGATTCCCCGTTTCGGAAAATGTACAGGGCATCCGGGTGCGCCGCTTTCATCTCGCGGTATTTTCCCATCATGTCGGAAACTCCCGGGACATTTCCGTTCCCCGTTACATTCCGGGTCTTCAGTAGGTTCCTCGTGGCGTCGATGTCGATGAAATTCGTCCAGCCGGCTTTATGAAGTTCGACAGCAGCTTCCCGCAGGGATACCTTCCCGTTCTCGACCTCCTCTTTCAGGGATTCGAGAATGTTCTTGATTTTATAATCATTCATCATATTTTTTATTCTTTGGTTACATTGTTACTTGTTCCGACGGTATTCCGGTCAAGGGGAAAGCACCCGTGGCCTCCGGTAACCCGTCGATACACTGCCCGTCGTCAGGATTTCCCCGACAGGTAATGCCCGATGGACTTGTAACGGTTAGGAATGTTCGCGTTCTCGTTGAAACCGTTCAGGCAGTGGAGCAAGGCATCTTCGAGCGTGACATAACGACGGTCGAAAGTTTGGATATTATCCAGACAATAAGCATTTACAGCGTATTTGAAAGGCGCGTACATCCTTTCGTTCTCCCGCTTTAAAATGACAAACCAGTCGAAATGGAGTTTCAAGCGGAAACCGTCGCTCTCGCCGACTTTCATCAGCCGCTCTTTGTCGAGAAGCCGCCGCACGAGTGTGGCGTCGAGCTGACGGGTATACTCCCTGTACGCCTTGATACGGGCCGTGTAAGCCGCGGCATATTGTTCGATGTCCGTTTCTTTCAGCCGATGTTCCGCCGGGTAAAAGTCCAGCACCTCTTTCGTCGTGACGGGAATTTTCAGGTCGTCCACCCCGATCTCGTAGGTCTTGTTTTCCAACACGTCGTGGAACTCGAACCCTTGAATTCCCATGAGGGTAAATTCTCGCGTCGGGTCAGGGAGCGCAAGTGATTTGAGCTCTTCGAGGTCGCGGCACACGGCCACGACCGGATACTTCTCGACCACGTCTGACGGGCCTCCGATGCGGATATACGCCTTTTCACACCCGTCGTAATCACCATGCCGGACAATGTCGCAGCAGGTGTAGTTGGGGGCGGCACGATGCCGCGCCGTATATTCCGTCCAAAGCTTGTCCAGCCCGGCTTTTACTTCGTCAGGGTCGGTCAGGGCAACGTTGCCGCACTGGCTGCACCGGCCGTCCGACAAGGCGTTGCGGGTAAATTCGAGGAACTGTCTGGTGTTCGGGTCGATGACGGCGGTACATTTCACTCCAGTGCCGCCGCAGATACTGCATACGATTGACATAAGTTTTTTGATTTGTGTATTTATTCGTACAATCTTTCTTTTTGACGCTTTTTCAAGGTCATCCGGAGATATTGCATCAGTTTCCCGCAGGGACACAGGGCATGTTCCCGTTGGCGGGCATAACTCAGGTCCCCGTTGGAGAGAACCATGCCTTCAGCATTGAGACAGAGGTCGCCGTAAACGTAGTTCTCCTCCGTAAGATAAATCCCATGAACAGGGTTCGGAAACCCCTCCGTGCTGCGGCCTTCCCGGAAAAGGAAGATACGCTCGGCCTGTCCCCGGACTCCGAAAAAGGGATACGGGGAAAGTGCCGCGAGCGTGGCGGCATGCTCTGCCGGATCATGGAAGCGGTCGTCGCTCATTTCGAGCATGTGGCCGGAGTCCTGTTCCTTTTCCTCCTGGTACTCGTACAGTGCGGCGCAGGCTTCTATGAATTCCTCCGAACGGGATGTGGCAGAGCCGTTGGTTACGATATAAAAGTCATTGACAGTAATACCGTAGGCGCGTACCCGTTCGAGGATATGGCGGATGGCCCGGACGTTAAGCGACGGCTCGCCGCCCGTGATGTTGAAATGGTGAATATGCCTGACATGCCGCAGCAGGTTGCTTATATGTTTCAAAGGGATATCCACGGATTCGGCATCTCCCCGCATGCAATGGGTACAGCGCATGTTGCAACGTCGGGTAATCTCGATGCAGAGATTCTTGATATATAGTTCTCTCATATTCGATGTAGTTCGGCTTAGGTTTCATCCGGGATTTCCTTTCCCGTGTAAGGATTATACAGCGGTGTGTTGCCAACTGCCTCGGCGTCAATAGCGAAACTGCCACGGCCTACGTCGTAGAAGAGTTCCAGCTTTAGTGGCGTTGAAGCGATGACTTTCTCAGCCTCGGCTTGTGACAGGCCTGAATACATCAGGCATTTGACACGACACCGGAACATTTCCGGATTGGTTTCCGGCGTGGTAACTACATCAACGACCTCGCACACTTCATCCGTGATGGCGAAGCGGTCGGGATTGGGTGTGCCGTTCCTTCTAGAGCCGTCCGATGCGGCATGTCCGGTGATTGAATGGTTCCGCACCTTTTCGGCGGGATAGGTCTTATCGCCTTTGGCGAAATACGACTTGCCGGAGGCGACACAGGCATGATAGATTACGTCGTGGACCTTTCGTCCGTTGTCAAGTATAATTGTATAGACCGTTCCCTCCTGCAAGACAGGAACGGCATTCGGTTTATGAGACATAAGATTTGTTTTTAGCTGTTTATGAATTTCGGTCTTGCACGCCGCATGATGTGTAGGTCATCGTAACCGATGGCTCTCAGTTCGGAAAGCGGGTTGCGGTACTCCTTTTCATGGGCTGGCCGTGTCATGGCGATCACGCCCGCATAGTCGGCTGCGCCATGCTGGCCGACATGCATGTAGGAGGTTATTTCACCCCGCCGTCCGCTCCACGGTATGTCCGGGAACAGGGCGATGACCTGTCCGTCGGGATAGCGTCTAAAGACCACCTTCGTCATTTTTCCCGCAGATTTCCGTGTCGATTTCATAGTCCCCGTAATTTTTGAATTCATAGTCCACTTCGCTGATAATTTCGTCAACCTCTTCGTCCGTTATTTCATCAGCCTTCGGGTTGTCGATATCGAGCCGTACGGTCAGGTAAATGGTTCTTGTTGCCATAATATCATACATTTTTTAGTGTAACAAAGCCGGCTTATGACGGACCGACGGTATATTTCTCTATCAGCCGCTTCCGGTACGCCTTGTCTTTTCCGGCGGCAAGGCTTGCCAGTTTGCGGATATTCCGGTTGGCTTTTTCCGCGACCTGCTCCACTGTCGGTCCGGGAGTCATGAAATCACGGCATCCGGCACCGCAATACCGCTGCTTCCCCTTGACCGTCCTGCCACAGGCCGGACACCGGCGCTTGCCGTCACGCTCCAGCACTTCCAGAATATTGGCATGAATGCCTTTCCACCATTCAATACGGTCTATGTCATAATCGTAGACGGTTATCGTGTTCCCGAAACTGCGGGCTTCGACCTCAACGGCAATGCCCTCATTTTCAAGGTAAACCTTCAATACCGGGTCTTCGTGAGGCTCACAGTGCCTGTCATACCAGATGATATAGGTGGGATCGTCCAGTTCGTCAGGCTCTCCCAGACAGAGTTCCGTAAGGCCGTTGTTCACGAGAATGTTGCGGATGGCGTCTTGTAAATCTTTGATACAGTCCATTGATATTTCGTTTTATGGTTGTTCCTCATTCGTCAGTTCATCTCCGAAGCGTGGCCGACGAACTGGAAGATATCGGCGTATTGTTCGCTGTAGATATAGAATCCGTCCCGTTTTTCCCCGGTCTCCGCATCTATTCCGTCAGCAAGGAGATATTCCCCGTCATCCGTCAGGTAGACATCGGTAAGCTTGATACGGGGCGTGTCGTGCTTCCCGTACAAGGTTGTCGTGACGGGGAAGTTGTTGTCATCGAGTTCCTCCTCTTCTGTAAGGCCGAGTGATACGCGGCCATATTGTGCCAGGAACTCCAGCATGAATTTCAGCATGGCTTGCTCGGCCTCGTGCAGCCGTCCGTCGATAAAGGCGTACTGGGTGGCGAACAGATGCAGCTTGTCGGCGCTCATTTTGTCCGGGGCTTTGCCCGGCTCCGCATTGTCTTTCTGTATTTTATCCATATCTGTCATATTGTTGGTTTCATGTTTCCAGCGGGGTGAAGGAGACGGTCAGTATCACTTTCTCGTCACCCAGGTTGAACACTTTCAGGCAGTCGTTACTGATAGTCCTTTTCAGGATGTCTCCCCGGTATCGGGAATTGCGTACCTTGAAGGTAAAATCATCAATGAACGAGCTGATGCAATGAAGCACGTGGTCGAATTCTTCCTTACCATACCGTTCCATTTCAGGGAAGATGCCTTTCAGATGCGCCCGCAGGCTCAATATGTAGTTCGGGGTCTTGCCCGTGATTTTTCCCGAGTATGTGATTTTGTATTTCCTGTCCATGATATGCCGTTCCATTTAATCGTTACTGTCATACCAGCCCTCGATCTCATCGAAATAGCCGTTCGAGTCCCATTCTTCCAGCAAGGTGGTCGGGTACGTCCATTCAAGGCTGTAAAACAGATCCTGGCACACCTCTTCATTACCCTTGCACAGGGCGAGCAGTGAGTTATGCGTGAAACAGCCGTCACTGCTCTCCGACACACGCCAGTCCTCACGGTCTTCTGCCGCGTATTCAGGTACATAGCACACTTCATCGGGGCGGTTGAGAAAGGCATCCTCGTTCTTGTAGATGTTTCCTTCCCCTCCGTATTCCAGTTCATAGAACACACCTTCCGGCGTTTCTATCCTGTTGCCAATCTCTATCATAGCGTTACCGTTTCGTGGGTATATATAATCACCATCCGGGAGGAGAGCACCTTGTCGCGTACCGTGGGGTTGGCGATTGCCCAATCGGAATGGAAATGCATGTCCGGAATGGATGCGGTGTCCACAATATCGCCCCCGTTTTCCAGATGGAGATAATCCGGCTGATACAGGTCGCAAAGGAATTTGCCGTCCGTATCGCTGATGGCGTATATCTTGCCGTCGAGTGCGGCCGTCATCTCCTCCTCGCTGCGGTAGACCAACAGGTATTTACAGCCGGTCTTCATCTCTTCCGCAATCCGCTTATGCAGTTCTTCAGGAGATAATTCACGCAGTCTTGACACGACCGCCCCGATACTTTCCACGGCATCGTAGCTGTCCAAGACATCATGGCAGGTCGTTTCAAACTCCTCTTTCGGACGACCCGCAAAATTGATGGTACGGACTTCCTGCCCGTGCCCGCCGAGCAGGTAAAAGGGCGTACCGTTCCATTGTTCCTTTCTGACAGAGAGCGGCCGGGAGCATTCCCGTGTCTGCCGGTTCACAACGGCATACAGTTCCAGACTTTCCCCGCATTCCATACGCAGGATATGCCGGGCGAACTCCGTAAATGTCATGATTTTGATTCCTTCCCCGTTCGCCGTGAAGAAATCCTGTCTTGTCTGTTTCATAAATCCGTTTTTTTAAGAGTAGGTAATCGTTTTGTATAAGGGGTGGAATACTCACCTCGTTTTGAAAAAAAAGACCGCCGCAGCCGTAGCCGCGACGGCCCGTCATCATTATGGCATGTGATGAACAGGTTCTATTTTCGTTATTCGGCCTCGTAGTACGGTACGCCGTGCCTTACCACTGCTTTTTCCATTTCTTCCCACCAGATTTCACTATGGCGGTCATTGTCAAAATCTATGGGCTTTCTTTTACCGAGCCGCAGCCGGTCCCGTGTCTCCATTTCCGTTTCGTACACAATCTGTTCCATTTCTTCGTCCGTAACATGGTAGGTATCGAACGGCTCCGGCAGAGATTCCAACTCCCTGCGTGACAGCTCGGATTGCCCGCAGGTGAAAACCTTGTCATAGAAAGCGTCATCTTTCGGCGGCAGTTCGGGTTCCTGTTCCGGCAGCACATCCAAATAATCCGACTCGTACAGGTAGTTTTCGTCGCGCCCCTTCGTCTGCCGGTTGTTCTTGAACTCTTCCAGATCACTTTCCGTCAGGCGGAATTCCTTCTTCTTACGCCGCAGGTACTCCATCATGTTTTCGAGGGAGGAGAACGGGGCTATGAGCTCCATGGAAGAACGGTTGTGCCAGGCATCGCTCCGGTACAGCAGGTAGACCTGCGGGCGGTTCCGGGCCGCCTCCTTACGGTATTCGCCGAACTCATACAGGGCGTTGTCGAAACTTCCGAATGCCAGCCGGACTTTGTCTTCGACGGATATGGACTCCCGGCATTCCTCGAAACGGCGTTGCACGTATCCGATGAAATCCACGTCTTCCAGAGTCTCCATGACCGTGCTGTCATCAGTCGAGAGCGCGATGTCAGCTCCTGCGAAATTGTCGGCTGACAGCACGTGTTTCTCTTCATTGTATTCGTCTTCCGCCCTGCAGACGGCCAGACCGGGCGTTTCTGCCTCGATCTCCACGACCTTACGGAGCGTCTCTTCGATAGCTATCCGGTATTTTTTCATTGTATGATGTTTATTTGTTTCAGTTCACGTTTGTAGTTTCTCAATGACGGCTTGTGCCCTTTCTCCCTTACGATCTGGCGCATCTGTGCAAAGGTGTATGCCTTCTCCATGTCCAGGCCGTAGTCCGTGGCGAATGCCGTCATTCCGATATAGCAGAAGCCGAACTTCCGGTGCAGCATGTCGGCCGTATAAGGAGTCATGTCTTCCGCCAAGGTTACGGGGACAGCCATTCCCCGGATCTTGAACTTCAAGCCCTCGATAAGGGTCCCGCAGTTGTCGCTGTGGTAGGTCAGGTCCCTGCGGCGGGCGCAGTAACCGATGGTCTCACCCATGAAGGTGTTGCGGAAGATTTCCGTACGGTTCAGGTCCTTCAACTTCTCGACACCGTAATAGCAGACCGCCTGTACGGCTTTCAACGCTTTGTCCACACGGGGTTTGACAAAGCGGGGGTCGTTTTCCGCCACGATCTTTTCCAGCCACGTGCGGTGGAAGGTTCCGACAGGCACGTCGAACACCTTCTCCGGCGTGCAGTATTTTGAATCCGACCGCGTCATCATCAGATGTGCCGAGGACGGCTCGTATTGTTCTTTCAGGTAAAAGGCCAGACAGGTATTGCCGACTTTGCAGTAAGTATAGTCGTCACGGCTGTTTTTCAGCGACAGCATCGTGGTTTCCCCGCCGTAGAACTTCTCGGGCAGTCCGGTCTGTCGGCAGAACTCCGTGAGGAAATGTCCGGGGATGGCATGTGCATAACTGCGCTCCTGGTAGCACTCCTTCGCCATTTGCGGAGTGATGAACCGTTTGGCAAAGTCACAGATATGGTAATGACCGTAATCATACGCCGCCTGCGTGTTCGCGGAGCTCTGGAACTTTTTGGGCATCTGGCGGAACCAGCGGAAACTCGTCCCGTGCTCCATGCAGTAGTCGACAAATTCCCGCGTCCATACATTTTCAGGAAATTCGGGACAGTTGCCGTTTCTTCGGATGAATGCCTTGCACACTTCCACCGAGAGCAGGGATTGTTCAGTTTCCTCGTCGATATAGCAGTTCGTCTCCCGTTTGCTGTTATCGATGGCAATGACCAGTCTTTCCGGTGTCTTGAACCGCTTCGGCAACTCCCCGAACATGTAAGGGTGTTTCTCCATCAGCCGGTCCGCCAGCATGTCGTCCAGATATACCGACAACGGCTTGAAAAACTGGGGGTCTGTGATGAAGTTTTTTCCTTCGGTCGAACAGACAGCCGCATGGAGAATCTCATAGGAATAGAACCGGGCGGGAACAAGCGAGAGGTCATGTTCCGCCATCTTGCGGTAGTATGCCGCAGTCTTGAAACGGGACGGCACGACGGCATCGGTAACCGTGCTCAATATTTTCATCCCGTCGAGCATCCCGTAATAGAACTCTTGAGTCTTTACCTCAACGGGGACATATCCGAGGATAAGCCCCGTTTTCATGACGGCGTCTGTCCTGCTGTCCGTGTAATACGGGTCGTAAATATAGCTGCGCAAGGCCAGGTATGCCAGTTGCGCATCCCAAAGGCGTTCAGGTATGAAGGCGAGAATGTCGAAATCCCCGCGTCCGTTTCGGATGACCGCTTCTGCCATTTCTCGGGTAACCATTGCTTCGGGAACGGCCGTGATATTCTTCGGTTTTTTGCGCATGGCGTAGTCACAGACTGCTCCCGAACGGTACGCCTCCGGAATATTGCGCAGCTCGAAGCTGTGCCAGCTCTCCGTGCTGCCCGCGATGATTCGTTCTATACGTCCGGGTGTGAGGAAACGTCCCGGAATATGGCTCAGCACCTCTATTTCCTTGCTTTCGACGGCTGCTTCCACGATCTCTTCCGTGAACAGGTGTTCCGGCAGCCATTCTATGGCCGATACGATGTTATTGTGCCGCATACAGTTTCTTTTTAAGGTTGGACGAACGGACGATTCTCACAAGGCGGCACCCCCGGTAGACATAGAGTATCCTGGATTCCCGTTCGGCGAGTTCCTCAAGTCCCTGCCAGTGCTGCGGTGTATTTATCTTTTCGAGTCGGACATGGTTGTTCACATATACCGTGATCGGTTTCATGCTGTCATGGGAGGGCGTATCTTCGACGAAGAGCGGCTGTTCACAGTATTCTCCCTTGTCCATGACATGCCATCTGCCGTTATCGAACAGGAGGCACGTGTCCTCCATGCGGCCGAAAATGTCTGCGTTGTCCGCGATGCGTGATGCGGATTGCCGCGGTGTTTCCCGTCCGTCACGGATCTTTGAAAAACAGTGGACGGTATCGCCGGTTCCTGTCCATTTTCCATAGGGTGACGGTCCCAGTTTTTGTATGTCGCCCAGCGACAGCAGGGCATCTACCCGTCTGTCATTGGGATAGAACACCCGGAGTTTCCTCACAAGGTCTTTTGAAAGCGTCTCATGGAGCGCCTTGATGTGCCGGACACTGCCGTCCGGCAACAGTTTTCCGATTTGTATGCTCATAATAGTGCTATCTCTTGTTGTTGAAGTATAGCCGGGTCGTCCTTCTTTCGATTGACAGTCCGGCTTGAAAATTATGATTTACAGAAGTCTTCGGACTGGTATCCGGCCATGTCCGGTACGGAACCGCGTGTCATTCCGTCCTGTCGTCTTCCCGTCTTTTCATTTTCAGTTCCCTGCCGGTTGCCGTGCGGCAGAGCGGCAGTTTCCCGGAAGCGGTTTGCTTGCATCCCTCGACGAGCCGTCCTTCAGACACCATTTTCCCGTACATTTCCCTGATATAACGGTATGCCGGGGAGGTGTTCGAATAAACGGACTTCCCACGGAGTGTCTTGACACGCAGCTTTTCGACGAGTATTTCCAGCACCTGCTCCCGGCTCTTGTACAGGTTCCGGCGCTTGGTGCGGAAGGCGTCGAGAAAGACACCCCCGATAGTCATGTCATGAGTCTTGTGGTAATACGCGAGTTCTTCCTCCTCCGTCAGGTCGAGAATCTCGCCGTAAGTGTCAGTACGTAGGTACCGGAAGGTCGTTCCTTGTGCCAGAATCTTCTCGATAAGCTCCATGTGCTCTTTAAGAACAGGGCCCGATAACGATTGGGGATGACAGTACAGGCATGTCTTTCCGAGATACACCTCGGGACAACCGTCTTTGTATTTGTTTTCCTTGATGCTGAACCCTGTTTCCGTGAAAAGGCGCTTTACCTCGTCGAAGAAGCGTCCGGCTTTCTCTTCCGGCATGCGACCGCCGTCATAGCCGGACTCGACGCGGAAGTATGTGTCGATATATATCGGTGTGTCCATTTACAGTTCTGATTTTGATATGTTATATAAAGCATAGCCCGGAACCTCCCGCTCGGGTTCCGGGCATCGTTGAAAATATTCTCATAGACGTATGGAATCGAACACTTTGTCGATGTCCTCCTGCGCCAGCCCGATGTAGCGCCGGGTGGTTTCCAGGTTGGAATGGCGGAATATCTGGTTGAGCAGGATCAGGCCCTCGGCCGAGCGTCCCATCAGCTCGTAGACATAGCGCCCGAAAGTCTTGCGGAAGGTATGTGTGGAGAATGCCCTGATCGGCAGCCTGTACCTTACCTTGAATACCTTGAGCAGCCTGTTGATGTATTCCAGCGAGTAAGGTTTCCCGGTACGCGGGCTGAGAAAGATGTACTGTTCGGGGGCGGGTTGTCCGAGCATCTCGTACAGGAAACGGTTCTTCTCCTGCACGTCCCTGTTGAACTTGATCAGGCGGTTTTTCTTTGTTTTCTGCTCGATGCGGGTCATGGTGCTTTTTCCTAAGATGTCTTTCCAGCGCAGGGTCCTCACGTCGGAGGCCCTGCATGCCGTGCAGAACGACAGCCAGCAGTAGGTCTCCCACAGGTACTCGCCGTCCTTCTCAAGCCCGCGGACCAGCCTGTTATATTCCGCTATGGGCAGGTAGTCGGCTGTCGTCAGTTGTCCCTTGATTCTTGTCACGTGGCAGCCTTTTAAGATTCCGGCAACCCTTCCGAGAGCATCAGCTCGGCCAGCGCCCCGTTCTGGGGAATCATGGCCGGAATGTCCGTACGTCCGGGCTTGTAGATTTCGGTTGCCACGTTATAGATATCCCACGCCGTGAGCGTCTTCTTCTCTTCGGTGAGTTTGAGCAGGTCCTCGGTGAAGATGGAAATCTGGGACTGGTTCAGGGGATAGGTCTCCACCTTGGACGAAAGACGCTTGTCGGAACTGTCATGCGATACGCGCAATGCTGTCAGCAATCCGATGTAGGCGTACATCTCCACCGGGGTAATTACTTTCGCTTTCAGGCGGCGGATGCGTTCCCTGTCCTCGTTCATCTGTACCTCGAAGTTCGAGAGCCACTCGTCTACACGACCGAAAAGCTCTTCGGTGGTGACTTTGTCTTTCCCGTAGTTCGACACACTGCGTTCGGGGGAGAGGATGCACTGGTTGTGGCACACCCTGACGCACGGGCCGATGGCCGCCTGGATGCCGTCCTGATGGAAGGCGATGACAAGCGTCGTGGTCAGCTCGTCCGTTTCCCATTCCTTAATGCGGATGGTCGTATAAACGCGGCGCAGGATATGCGCCTCGACGGCCATCGCCCCGTACTTTTGTTCCACCTGGGGCAGGACGACCACGCCGGGCTGTGCCTTGTTCTTGTTCTGGGCGGCGAAGATTTCCTCCACCTCGTAATTCAGGTTGTGTTTCTGGCAGATGTCCGCCATGCGCTCTATCACCTCGTAATGGTAGATTCCCTTGAGCGGGTTGCCATAGATGTCATTTTCCTTGTGTGTGCGCCGGAGCGTGTCGAGCGTCATCACCTCGACGTTGTTGTTCTGGAAATCGAACTGCACGGGGGCGGCCGTTGTTGCTAATGCTGTTGCCATAATGATTGATATTAAAAAAGTTATACAATAAGAAAGGCGGTGAACCGTTGTCCATCGCCTTTCCGGAATTCATTTTGCGGTTTCAGGCAGGTAACGCCTGCATATCAGGTCCGTGATACTCGGGTAATACACGTTGCCATAAGTTCCGTATGGTCCGAAACGGGCAAGGAAGCGGAAGTAAAAATCTACCGGACGCCGGTAGCTCGTCTGTATTTTGGTTTTCAGCAGGCGGTAGGCGTACTCGTCAGAATTTTCCACCTTGACCTTGCGTCCGTTGAAATAATAGTTTCCCTCCTTATCTGAAGAAAACGATACCTCTTCCTTTGCCGGACGCTCGCCGGCAACGACCCTGAAGAAGTCCTCCAGGGAGCGGCAATCCTGGTATTCTACCGGAATCGTGTCGCCCTCTCGCAGTTTCACGTCCAGTTTGTCAAGCAGTGTCTTGATGGCGGGCGTGTAGATATTTTCGGATTGGAAGCATCTTGTATCCCGCCAGTATTTCTCGAAAAGAGAGCCGGTTTCAAGGAGTAGGAACAGGGTTTCACGCGCTGTCTGCGGTTTATCGGCCAGATATGGAATATACTCGGTCACCAGTATGGAAAGTGAAAGATACTCCTCCGGTTGCAGTTCGCTCTTCTGGTGCAGGTTACAGTGCCTCTCGAGCAGGGAGTCGATGTCGGCTTCCCGCAAGCTTTCGTCCGTCCATACCAGGCAACCTTCTTTCTTGCAGGCGGGACATTTATCCGCTCCATACGGCAGGAGCATCACCTTGCCGCAATCGGAACAGGTGACCAGGTCGCCTCGTTCCGTATAAACATCTACCGTTTCCATTCTCAATCCTCCGCGTAAGGCCATTCAAGGCAGCAGTCATTGCATACGGCCACGCCCTCGTCACTCAGAATGTCAATATCTGTGCCCCCACATTCGGGGCATACCGGTACCTTTTTCTTGTCCATTCGTCGCTCTGCCGCTTCTTCCGTCAGAAGCAGCGGCACCCAGTATGCCGATGTGCCGAAATCCCGTATCCCGTTTTCATCCTGTATGGGTTCACAACCTTTCGTTCCCATGTATTTCTGGGAGTCCGGCCAACACACGGCACGGTAACACTTGTCCCGTTCGGGAGATTTGCCGGTATGGCGTATATAGTCTTCCTCGGGCACGTAAAGCGCCCCGTTCTCCCCGCTTCCCCATGCCGGATAACCGGTTCCTTCTTCCTCGAAAGGAGCACTTTCCTCGGGAAATTCCACGAGTGCATATAACTTGTCATCCCATGCCAGGGAACACTCGCCGCAGTGGAACCGACTTTCGTGAATATCATAACGGATATTTTCCGAATTGCATTTCGGACAGATAATGTCTTTTGTTTTTACTTTCGGGAAACTCAGGATTTCTCCGGCAATGATTTCCATGCTGGGCCAGAACAACTGTTCGCAGTAATCGTCGGCCATCTTTTCCGCCAGATTCTGCATGTCGTCATCGCTGATCTTTTCCACATCGAAACCTTGTCCTTCCAGGTCATCGCGGTGGACGGACGTGATAGGGAAATACCCGGCGTTCAGCTCCCGGATAAATTGTCTTTCCTCTTCTGTCGGTTCGGGTAAGTTGTTGAAATATTCCCTGAGCCGTTGATAAAGTTCTCTTACCATAATTATATTCCTGTTTTTAATCTAATATCCACCAGTCGAGGACCAGTAGTTCCGGTCCATGATTTTTTCAAGTTCGAGGTCGGAACGTTCTTTCCAGAGGTCGAAGTCATCAAGCAGCTCCGTTCCGTCCTCCAGAGAAAGCACAGTATCCTCATTGTCAAACAGATAGTCTTGTATGTCATATCCGGACGGATAACGGTTTTCCCGGATGATTTCTTCTGCAATTTCCTTGTCCATTCGGTTGCCATTTTTTCAGTTCGCCGGTATTGTAACCGGATTCATTTGTTTTGTCTTTTCCTTGTAAAACCTGTCGATGGCAAGGAAGTAGTCCTCCGCATCCCAATCAGTGCCCGCATGCTCAGTCTCGAATTCTTCCGCCCACTGGACGATCTCGGCATTGACGGCACGGGAGTCCCTGTCCTCCCACAGGTTGTCCGCCCCGGCATTGTAGGCAAGGTCCACGACAGCCTCCTGCAACTTGTTGTAGCCGTTACACTCTCTACCGTTGGAACGCAGCCATAAGTCCACGTCGACGGCATCCTCTTCCGTCGTCCCATTGTGCAGGCACAGGCACTGCCCGTTGCCGTTATGGCATACGAGGACCGGCCGTTTGGTGTCGGGGCATATCCGTACCAGCAGCTCATTGGCGGCAAGTGTTTCCGTATCATGCCCATTGAGCATTGCAGGAAGCGCCTGGCTGACCAGACTCAGGATTTCCTGTTCCTCCTTTGTCCCGGACGGCTTGGAAGCCAACAGGTTCTGTATGCGTTTAAGAAGATTGTAAATCATAATCAGCAGTCATTATGTTCTTTCCAGATTTTACGTTTCTCGTCATAGCCCTTGTTTTCCCACCATTCATTGCAGGTTTCGGCAAACCCCTGATGGTTGTCTCCGGCCGGACACTTGTCCTGACGGCAACCCGTGATCTGTTCCATTTGATTTGCGTCCAACGAGTTCCACCATTCCTCCATGCGTTCTTTGAACTCTTTTAAAGTACAGAATGGCTGATGGTCCTCGCATTCGTCGCACCAGTTATCATAGCGGTCTATACCCGTGGTACCGATGAATGTACGGGCATTCGGATCCACCCATGCCTGGGTCTGTATATTGTCTGAACCGCACCCCTCGCATACGACAATCTCGTCGTCATTGACATCAGCGGAGATGAACCCGTGTTCTTCCAGCCAGTGGGCAATCTCAAGCAATCCCTCGGTCTGTACCTGTCCGATGGGCTCATCGAAATCCTCGCCGGCTTCGCCGTTGAGCGTGCAGAGCAGTTTGCCGTTCCCGTCGATGAAAAGTTCATAAACGGTCGCACTTTCATAACCGCCGTATCCGTAAAAAGCGGAATTGTGGACCACCACTATCGGGGAGGTTTCATACTCCGCTGATTCCGCCTCCCGGTAATGTACGCCGCAGTTGCGGTAGAACGTGCCGATGATGTTGTTCTCCTTCTTCACGGCGTCGCGGATTTTCTCCATAAGTGATCTTCTGATGGAGATGATACTGAGGTGCGCATAATCCTTACGGAGACGTCTGTACACTTCCTGCTCGAAGTTGCCTCGAACAGAGTCGAAAGGGGATACGCCGGCGTTCTCCCGGATATATTTGTCCTCGTTAAAGTTGTAGCGCCGGCAGACAATATTCTTGACGCGGCGGAATTCCTCTCCGGCAAATTTGAGGATACTGTTCTCGCCTAGCGAAGTCGGAAAATAGCAGCGGGGCATGTGCACTGTCATTTCACGGTAAAGTGTGTCATCGTCTTCCGGAAAGGTTCTGTCTGTTTCCGGCTTTGTAGGTTTTTCCTGTTCCATGTTGCTTGTTTTTTATCTGTAGTTGAACAATTTCCGGTTTGCCGCCCGTTGCATGGCGGTCACCATATTCTTATGTCATAATCTTTAAAATAGTATTCCAACTCTTTTAATCCTTCCAAAGAGTGCAGCTCGTTCTTTCCGGTCACTTCGATGTCGACGGATACTGCATTTTCATCTTTGATGTTTACTTTGGCATTGTCAAACACGCATCTTACATATTCTGCAATGCATGAGGCAGGCAGGTCGTTTTTTACAATATTAAGTACCATATTATTTATTGTTCATTAAATGTTTGCTACGTCCATAAACCGGGCACCGCTTGCGGTATCTGCATTCGCCCCGGGCCGCGTCGGTATGCGCCCGGTGCCATTCATCCCAGCTCTTCACTCCATTGTCTGTAAGGAATATGATCAGTTGCATGCAGCAGAAACCGCGTTCCTCACGTTTCCGGTCATGAAGGTTGGCCAGCCCGTTATCTTTAGGTTTCATACAGGTTTGATGTTACGGCAGGTTTGCTCGAAACGCCTTCATGGCATATCATTAAAACCATGAGACATGCACATAGGCATCGCTTTGGTCACTGCCGTTGATTAGACAATCAAGTACTTCGATAAACTTTTCCCGGTCCATCCCGGCCTTTGCCAGGCAGGAATAAAATTCTTCGGCATTCTGCCGGAAGGTTTCATCCTGTTCTGAGATATGTTTTCTTAGCTGCTGCAGACCCGAACGGGCTATTTCGAAGTCATCGGTATAGGCGTCTTCTGCGGAGTTATCAACTTCGAACATTGTCAGGATATCATAAAAGATATCCTGACCGCCCCCGCCATACATACCCGGATATTTGTATTCGATTTGCCAAACTCTGGCTACATGTAGTTTCTGGCCATTATCTTTTCATTTTTCGGATTTGTTGTCTTATGCAGTGCAGCATCAATTCGATACCACGGATGCTTTCCTCATTCTCTTTCAGTTTGTAATAGTAGGCGTTCGCTTCGTCGTAGTCTTCCCGTGCCTTGCGCAATCTGCATTCCTTGGCGTCACGGACCTGTTCATGGGACAGGTCGTAACCGATGAACTCGTCCATGAAACAGGAAACCGTACGCCCGTAATAGTGGTCCGTGCGGGTTTCCACCGCAGTACGGATGATGTCGTCGCACCGCCTTCCGAGTGTCCGGAGTACGTCGCTGATATGCCGGTCATGGTACTCGTAACCGAAGAAACGGGTATACCACTCGTGTTCCTGCCGGTTTGTCTTCCCCGCGTAATACTCGTACCATTGGGCGTCGCACTTGGTGTGCCTCTGGGTAACCTTGAATATGGCATACTCTTCACCGATCCATGTAAAACGTGAGAGTATCTCACTCGCTTCTTCCTCATAGTAGCTATCCCGCCAATTCAATTCTTCGGTCTGGCTGAGCGGGAGGAATGACTGTTTGGTGATCCACTGCCCGAAACCTTTGTGCGTGACATGCGGAAGCACTTTCACGACCTTGCTCCATGCCTCGTTGCAGGCTTCATCCAGTGAAGGGAAACTTTCAGGAAAGCGTTCCCTGTCCGTTCCGTCTCGCAACACCTCGTTCCAATCTTTGTCGCAGACAATGAGGGTGAGGTCCTCCCTCACATGGCAGTCGCGTTCGCAATAGCCGTAGGGAGCATCGCAGAGCGTGTACCACTCCTTCGGTCCATAACCGTCGTCACGTCCCAGATAGCGTTTGGGCTTACCCTTCTCTGTCTGCACCTCCCACACTTCCGTGCAGTTTCCACGGTCGATATGGTGCAGGCGTACCCTGATTTCCTTGTTATCTCGTTTTTCTTCCATGTCGTTCATTTTTAGTATGGCCTGTCTTTTTCTTTTCGAGAATCCGGTAGATTTCTTCAAGGTCATGCTCATTGTCTATCGGTTGCCCGTATTCCGTATCCACGATGACCACCCTGGCATTGGCCAGGTGACATCCTGCTATCGTCTTGTCATAGCCGCTCCATTCAGGATTGATTTCTGTTACCGTGTCAAATTCAAGTCCGTATGATGTCTTCATTGTATTTCCAGTTATTATGCGTATTTTTCTATTTTATGCTACCGCTTTGTTCTGCCCGTCGATAATATGCCTGCATTCGGCTTCCAGTTCTTTCATACATTCCGTACCATAGAATCCCCAACAACTGTCCAGTTCATTGTCATCGTCACTTTCCGGCATGATGCGATACCCGAAAACTTCCCCGGTATAGTAGTTGTCAAGGGTACTGATTTCGTCTTGCAGGTATCCCTCGATCCGCTTCCTGCGTTTCGCGGTGATGTTCTTCCACCCGTATTCCCGGCGCACCTTGTCCAACGGTACCGCGATGATTCCGAAAAATCCGGAATCCCACGGGCAGCTGAACGGCGAGGTGGATATTGTAATGCCGCCATGGTCGTAGAGGTAGACCGGCAGGGCGATATATTCCTTCAGGAACGATTCCCGGAAATTTCCGATATGCCCTTCAAAAACCTTGTCGATATCGAAGTGGTCATCAAACTCCTTCTCCGGGCGGTAGCGACGATGTGCCGTATAAAGCGTACCGAGATTGTCATATGCTTCACGCGGGCTTCGGGCGTCATCATCATAATAGATGTTGATGCGGTACCCGTTATATTTGATTTGATTATATAGATTCATTTGCCTGGGTATTATGTCTTGTTACAAAGTCTTACAAATTGTTCCGTAATCTCGTCCCGCTCGAACTCGTCGCAGTTCAGGTCGAAGAATATACCCGAAGCCGCGAGCATGTCACGGGCTTCCCCGTAGGTAAGGTCGTTCCTGTGCCTGTATCTGTCCACCATGTCCCGATGTTCGGCTTCCGCCCGGTCGTGCAGCCTCATTTTATACAGCCTGTACCATGCGGGGAACTGTTCCTTGGAAACCATATTTTCCAGCTGCAAGTCCCGGTATCTTCCCGGTGCCAGCAGGATGTGGCTGTCAATGTAGGACTTCGCCTCGGCTATGATTCCCTCCCTGGTGAAGGGACGGTGGGAGCGTGCCGTGAAATGCACCCATCCACCATGCAACGGGTGTTCGATTTCAATCTGCACACCCTGCCTCCTGACATGTACCACGATATAGGCGGTCTGGCCGGGGAACATATCGTCCTTGAGGCTCACTCCCCGGCAGGCCGGCGGGTCAACATGGATGTAGTGGTCCTGCCTTGCGCCCCCGAGGAACCTTTCAAGCTGCCGCATCGACTGGCGGTAGATGAATGTCCCCACGCGGCACTGGCCTCGGCGGATGTCGCCGTAATAGTACTTTCTTGCCCTTGCTCCGGTAATGCGGGACTCGTCCGATGCCTCGAAATAGCTCCGGTAGGTATCGTCCGTACGGCAGAAATCATATATTTCCTGAAAAGTCCTTGTTTTCATTTGTTACTCCTTTTTATGTATTGTCTTCTTCCGGCGGGGGAAATTCCCCCGTCCTGTAAAATATCTCTCCGAGACGGTCAGCCTGTTCCGCCAGACCTCTCTTCCGGACAGCCGACACGGCATCGCGTGCGGCCTTTTCGTACATGCCCAGCAGTACCGCCTCGGGCAGGCGTTTCGTCCGCCACACCTCCTGTGCGGTGGCGAGCATCTCCACCTCGCAGCCCAGATGGCTGGCCGTGAGGATAATGACGGCATTGCCGATGAAGTTCGGTACGCGTTCTTCCTGTTGTTCTCCTTTCATTGTTCCGTGCCTTTAATCCGTTTCGAACTCGTCTTCATAGACCTCGATCTCCTTCCTGCTCTCGCAGATGCGTACCAGCCAGGTGTATTGGAGCCGTTCCAACAGTTCTATACGGCGATAGCCCTTGTAGGGCACTTTCAGCGTTGCAATGTCTCCCGGTTTCATGTCAGGCGGGTATTTCAAACTGGACATGGAAATGGAATTCGCTTATCAGGCTGCAAATCTGCGGTACTGATTTAGGATCCTCCCCGTAAAGGTAGAAGATGGTCCGGCAACGTGTCAGGCATCGGATACCCTGTTTTCGTAACCGGTACAGCAGGTAGGCCCTGCGTCGTAGTTGTTTCTTGCTCATCGTATAAAGGATTATGTCGTTTTGATTAGAATAGCGGTGTGGTCGTCAAACAGGGGCATCTCTTTACGTTTTCGATGTAATGCCTCCATTGAAAGATGCTCATCTTGTGTTAACAGGGATGAGCATCATTTCAATGGAGGGAGTACTAATTTATTCTGACCCGCCACACCGCGCCGCCTACCGGGCGGATGGTGATGACGGCCTATTTCTTACGCCATGCCGCCATCTTCTTTTTGATGTTGATATTGTTGTCCGCCAGCATTTTTTTCAGGACTGCCAGCAACCGCCAGCCTTCTCCGTTTTTATACTCTTCCGCCTTGGCTGACAGGAACGTCAGTGACTGGTACTTGTCCAGACGCCGACCCCGGTCATTGACAGCCGTGCAACCGTGGAAACGAATCAGGTTCTGCATGGTAAAGAACGCCCCGGCTCCCTTATAGGCATCCATCCATGCCTTGCTTTGAGGAGTGCCCCATGGCAGCCGGATACGACGGTCATTGAACTGTCTGACCGCGTTGTAAAGCTGTGTGGCGTCCAACGCGTGCCTGATGTGGGTTATCGCGATGGAAAGCGGGTAGTACAGTTTGGATTGCAGGTCCTCCACGAAAATATTACGGCCGTGTATACGCTTGTAGGGAACTCCCTTGCATTTTCTTGTTTCCAGGTTGCCCACGTGTTTTTTCAGCGCGTTGACATAGTCGCTCGCGATGGCCAAAACCACATCACGGTTGAACCAGCGGTTTCTCTCGGCAAAACCCGTGATGTCCTTGTGTTCCATCTTCATCTGGGCGTGCAGCTCGTTCAAGAGCATTTTCCACTGGTAATCATAGCCTTTCCGGTGAATCATCTCGGTCACCCCTGCCGGCTCTTTTTCACGGTAATGCGTGTATGACATCATATGGAACATTTGTGCCATGACCCACCGGCGGAAGAGTCGGTTGTTGGGAACGGTACCCTGTGCCATGATGCTGCCGAATATCGGGTCGTTGTCATCCAGGATGGTAAGTTTCCCGTCTTTGTTGGAGGCGATATACTCGCCGCCCTCGGCTCCCTGCATGGCGAACAGGCAGCTCACGTCCACACCGGCACCGCGGAGTGCCTCGATACGCTCCCGCGCCCCTTTGGGAAGTCCGGCAGGAGAATTATGGCCGGCCACCACCGGATAGACGGTGCCCAAATCCGAATTCTTGCCGATAACGGTGCCCGTGGCGGCAAATTCCTTGTCCGCGATGGCGAATTCCGTGCCGCATCCGGGGCACAGGACTTTTGTTTCTTGTTTCTTTCTACTCATTGTGAATTTGTTAATAATTGATTACTTCCGGGTTCCACCCATTTTCTGAGTATCACCAGGTCCTTGTCTTTTTCGCTTTGCCAGAACCATTTGCCCATCGTTTCGGGATTCCATGTGAACCCGCCTATAATCCGGCAGAGGATATAGAATTCCAGCTCGAATTGCGCGGTATCCCGGTGTTGCCCGTACAGCATGTCCCCGTCCTCGAGGTCACTTTCGGGCAATGCCATGAAATACCGGCGGGACTTGCTCTGGCTGCGCTCCGATGGTATCGAATGTTTATAGCGGCGGTACAGCTCCTCCACATCCGTGAAAAAATCCCCGCAGCCGTACTCCGGCAACCACGGAGCGCCATCATACCTGCCGTTCCGTATCATGTGTCTCCCGTTTACTTTTAAACTTCTGGACTGGAAATCAATCCGGAAATTTGCGCCGTTCTCTATGGCGGTGACGGTTTCTCGGTAAATATCTTCCATTTTCTCACCTGTTTACAATTAATGGCACTCAAACCCCTGGCGCGTATCTTTATAGTCCTGATAAATACAGTAGGACTTCGGTCCTGAACCAGGTAGTTGCCTGGCTCAGGACCAAGCTTGAATACTGTATCTTGAATTTGGGTCCCTCGTGCATATGCGGTCGCGCTACCTTCTGTTCAGGGGACTCATCCGGACGGTACATCCCTTTAAAAACCTGATACGGGCCGCGAGTACAGCTGGAACCTGTGTCATCTGTCGTGTTAGCAGGAGATAACACAGGCTCCAGCCGTGTGAATTGCGGCTCTGTTGAAATCCCGGCCTTGCCCCCTTTGCCCTGTGCTGTTCTTTTTGCGGTTCCCGGAATGCCGGCACGTTCCTTTACAGGTCCGATGTCTGCTGTGGCGGAAGCCGGAATGGCGCCGTCGTATAACGTTAGGGATACGACGGCGCGAGACGGGCTTATCGGGGACAGCAGGCTGAATCCATTCCCCCGAACCGCACGTTCCCGTGCTGGAAAAGACTGAAAGTTCTCATAATACCGGCACATGGCTTTATGCTTCCGATGTATCCCGCGTATGGGTCTTCTGCGGAGTCCGAAGGCGACGGTCAGCCGCCTTCAGACTCGGAAAGAAGACGTTGGTACGCGGGATGCCCAAACCTATTCCTTGAACTTTCCCGGTGTGCTCCGGTAACGGGTACGGGACAGACGGCACATGACTTTAATTTCCCGATACATTACAGGCGCAGCCAGAATCGAGATGGGATTAACCGGGTGTTAGACCGGTTAATCTCGATATGGATTCTGGTTATAAGCCTGTAACGTTGAATAGCCTGCCCGTCCACCCGTTCTGCCGTGTGCCCGGCGTAACTTATAGCGATGCCACCAGCGTGTTGTACACCGCCCGGCTGGTCAGAAGGGCGTTACGCATGCAGCCGACAGTCAGGTAACCCGGTATGTCCCGGTCTGTTTTATCGCGGTTGGCCTTCACGTTGCGTCCCCGTCCCCGGACGATGCAGCCATCCGGTTTGGTTCGGACATATCCCAGACCGCCGATCTTGCACCTGCCCGTCTGAACGGCTCTAAAGCAGTCCATCACGAACTTGTTCAGCTCGTTGAGGTCACTCTTCACATTACAGACCGGCAATACCTGTATCGCCCAGCTGAACTCGCCCTTGTACAGGTAACGGTTCACGGCGTCCACGGCTTTTGCCAGTGTCGTGTCCCGGCAGCGGATTGTCCGCCGCTCGATCTCGTGCTGGAAGGTCTTGATGCGTGATGACGAGAGCGAGACCATGCCGCCCTTGATACTGAATCCTAAGAACTTGAACCAGACATCGGCTGCCAGGTATTCCACTTTCTTGGGATTTAGCTTCATGGATTTATCTTCCAGGCGTTTTTGGAGTGTGTCCATCGCTTTTTCATAATCCTTGCCGATAAAAAGCATATCGTCGGAATACCGGACGTAGTAGCCGTTCATTTGTGACAGTTCCCTGTCTAGGTCGTAGAGCAGTACATCCGCCAGCCAGCTAGCCACAGCACAACCCTGTTTCAAGGATTGATACTTGCTTTGCAACCGGTTATCTTCATCGAAATAGAGGTCCGAGTGGTAATATTTCCTAAGTACGTCTATCAGGGCAGACTGGCCGTGTTTGGCCTCCACCTTGTCGAACGCCTCGTCGATGAACCGTATCGGAACACTGTCGAAGTATTTGGAAAGGTCGGACTTCCAGCCCAGACAGCCGCTATTGCCGGTTTCTGTCATCCGGTGGCTGACTTCCGTAACTACCTTGCCGCACCCTATACCGGTCTGGTAGGACTTGCACGAAGAGTGCAGCATCTCCGGCATCAACTCGAAGAGCAGGTCGTTGGCGATACCCAGTACTACGCGGTCCATCGGCTCGTTTACGTACACTGTGCGGAACTCACCGTTGTCCTTGGGTATCTGCGCCGTGTGGGGAGGGGAAATCTCGTACTTTCCCCGGCGCATGGCATAGGCCATCGCCATACGGGTATGCTCGTCGGTCAGCCGAATAAGTTGGTCTTTCCTAATGTCTTTCAGCACGCCTTTCTCAATGGCCTTCGTCCACCGGCCTATGTCGAAGAACATTTGCAATATCTTGTCTTCATTCATGGCACTCAAAACTTTTTTGGGAAAGGATAAAATTCAGTATGTCCATGCCGGATTCTACGTCACATTCCTGCTCGTACTCCTCGCCCGTGTAGTAACTGTAACCCATGATGAAGATTTTCCCGTCTTTCCGGAGCGACGCGTTCGTGATGACCAGTTCCACGGGGTCACGGTCCACAACATGGAGATAGGTCGAGGATTGTTCACCGTTGTCATCAAGGCTGCCGCCACACTCGGAAAGCAGCTTCACGGACAGGGCGTAACATTTTTCATTCAGGGCTTTCTCCGCCACGTGATGGTTGTTCATCTCTTCCGTAAGTGTTCGGATGCGGTCACCGCGTCTCTGCTCGGGAACCGGTTCGAAAGCGGTTTCGAACATCCAGACAGGCATCCATTTATGGAAGACGGCGGGTCCCAAGCGGCATATGTAAACTTCATCGTTCTCTTTCTCCGTCTCCGGGATATCCATTCCCGAGGCTCGTGCTGCCGCTACGCTCATGCGCTCGAAACCGCCGAGGCAGGAAGGTGCCGACTTCAAACGGTAGGGACGGATGTTTCCTACAGGGACACCCATTGACATAAGTAGCATCCCCTTAAAAGTGTCGGTAACGGGAGTGGTTTGCTGTTTGTTCATTCTTTTATTCATTTTCTGGTCTTTGTACATACATTATGATTTCTCACGCATCCTCCGCAAGGGCCACAAGCCGCTCTTCCGGCAGCAGGAACTCCTCGTCCGTGAAGTAATAGCAGATTTTCCGGTCCACGGCCTCCGCCTCGTCCGATATGGGTGCGCCGTCTTTGCCGACCAGCACGTCTTGCAGACCCGTTACAGAGACCAGGGTTTTGTATTCCCCGCCCGTTCCACGGAACAGCGTCAGTTCCCTGACAAAATATTCCCTGTCATTCCATGTGATAATCTCAAACATTTCCTCCACTTCCGGGAACAGCCGGCACAGGACCGGAAACAGTTTGCAGGCATCGCTCCGGAGCATCAGGAAGACACATTCCATCAGGCATAGTCCGGCATCTTTGAGCATGGGCAGCAATACGTCCGTGCCTGCTCCGTTTGCCTCTGCCACTATCAGGGCTTTCCAGTATCCTTCCTGGAATGAGTCCGTCCAAGGGATGAGTTCGGCTGCCCTGACGGAATAGGAAACCGCGATTTCTTCCGGATTGTCCTCGTCCGTGGAAATCAGTCCTATTTTCGTGTCATCTTCGACAGGCTCCTTTACCGGCAGGCAGACTTTCATTTTCCGGAACGTGTCCGTGTCCTCGTCCGCCCAGTTGACAAAGCCGCCGAATCTTATAAAATCATATCTGCTCATTTGTCATTATTGTTTATTGTTATTTACCTTACAATTCTTCCGGTTCTCCATCGTTGATACTCCGGTAGAAACGGTCTCCGTCCGCCCACTTCTTGGCGGTGATAGCCAGCTCGAAAGCTTCCTCTATGGAAAGGCCGTCGGCGGGAAGGGCATCAAGGAGTTCTCCCATGCATACGTCATTCTCGCGATACTCTTTCTGCACCTTTCCGAGTGTCATTCTGCCCTTGTCCGTCTTTTTACGCCACAAAAGCATCTGTTGTATCCAATTTTTCATGCGATTCTTTTATTAAAGGAAATCCTTGGCATAACTGCGGGCTTCATTGAAAGTGTTGAAGCCGATTCCACTCATGCAAGAGATTGCCCAGTATCTTAATTTCCTGCTTTCGGCACGGGCAAGATAGATTTGCCCGATACGAATCCCGTCTTTGAGAATGTCATGCCGCTTGTCTTTTGTAATCCGTACCATGTTCCGACATTCACTTGTCCATTTTCCAAAATCCGTAATCGGACCCGTCACCGAGATGAGCACCGAAATAGTACCCCTCCGGTGAGTAACTATCGAGCGTGTCGAACAGCGATTCCAGCAATCCCGCCGCGTCATCGCTGTTCCACCAGTCTGCTTCTTTGTCCTCCATGGCATGGGCGGGGATGGCATTCATCACCTGCACGTACTCCGGTGTGTCACGGATAACGTCCAAGAACGCCGGAATCAGGTCCTGCGTGCGCATCGTGCCGTGGGAGATACTCTCTCCCGGCACGGCATGGAGGCGGTTTTGTGTCCTCTCGTCTATGAACATGGCATTTAGATAAAGGGCAGACGGGTATCTTCCAGCATGGAGGCCAGCATTTGACACATCTCGTATGAAGCACGGTTGCGGTCGTCAATGCAGCGTGAATCACGCCCTGCCATAGCGGTAATGGAAGCCTTTACCGTTCTGAAGAATGTCTGTTCCAGTGTCTTGTGGAAATAAGGAAGAGCCTGGGCGAAACGTTCGGACTTGAATCCCAAATCGTTCATGGCGTATTCCAGCTGTTTGGCCGCCTTGTACTCGCGGCTGTTCTCCAGGCTTTCCGGAATATCACCGAACTGTGCGGTCCGGAGCTGGCGTTCCAGTTCGATGACGGCCACCGAAAGCAACAGCTTGATGGCTTCCGGGTTGCCGATACCGTGTTTCTGCCCGTCAGCGGTATGGAACTCGATCAGGTTTACACTGTTATTCTCTTGTAATTCTTTGTAGCATGCGAGGGTCTTGCTGAGCGCTTTTGCTTTCTCTTTATCCATAATTTTATCTGATTTGATTGTTATTGCACACAAGTACGTCCCCAACGATGAAGTCTTTCGACGCCGGGTGATGAGCACGGAATATCCTGCTCGCTTCAAGATTGAGGGACAGAGGGATAAATTTGCCTTCCTCGTTGACGACCATTGTCGTGTTCCCGTCCAGTTCCACCAGTTCGATGTAGCCGCCGACAATCGCCTGCATCTCCTCCAGCGTGAAGTCTGAGCCATTGGCTGGCTGCACGGGTTGGCGTGTTCCGTCCGTTTTGATGATTTCTGTCATAGTTGCTTTGAAATTTTAAGATTCATGACTCGCCAGTATATCCAAAATCTGTTGCAAAGGGAATTTTTCAGTCCAGAATCGCTCGTCGGTATGTTTGCCGTACGCCCGGTATCTGGCTTCCCCGTTTGCAAATACCGCCAAGATATGGCTGACCAGCACATTGTCCGGCGGAACCAACCTTTCCAGTTCCGTTTCGGTCAGTTCCACGAAGCACCAGTTATTGTCTTCCGGCAAGTCCTCGCTGCCCAGTATCCCGTCCTCGTCCGGCTGGTAAAAACCAACCGATATGTCATAAAAGTTCAAAGACTGGAAACTGATGTCATCCTTGAATGGCTTGACGGCTTCCAGCCTGCCGGACTGTGTCTGTCTCCACTCTTTTGACAGGTACACGATTGCAAAGTCGCAGCAATCCCATGCACTGTCAGTTCCTGCCTTGAGCAGGAGGTATGGGGTAGGTTCATTTGAGATTTTCATCGTATTTCCCTCCTTTTATGCCACGCGTGATACCGTTTCACGGTGCGTAGCTGGTTAATGATATGGCCAAAAAGCTTGCGTGAATAGATGCGGTAATGGAACACAGCCGAATACTCGCATACATTGCCGTGAAAGTCCACGTGGGAGCGGTCATCCGCAAAGTCGAACAAGTCGCCCTGGATTTCCAGCGTGTATTTGTTCTTCCGTAGCCAGTCAAAAAACTCGAAGATGTCCTTCTTTTGGGAGTAGAAAGTACAGTATTCGTAGCGGTTTCCGCGCAGGTTCCTCAGCAATGCCGCCATCTCGTTCCGTTCCCGGCGGTCGCCAAATTCGGATCCCGTCCGAGTGGCGAGGTTCTTCAGGAAATATATTTTACCTCCATACTCGAAATAGTACGGTATGTAGGTGACCGTCTTTTTGTACCAATTGACATATTTGACAAAGGAAGCCTTCTTGACGATGGCGGGATGCAGGTTTACTTTCTCCATGTGTTCCCGAATCTGGCGGTAGATTTCCACATTGGAAAGACGTACGGGACGTTCCGCCCGGAAATACCTGCCGTCCGACTCGAAACAGAGCGCGTACAGGTTTCGGTAATACGGTTCCCCGACAAAGAACCAGTCGCTCTGCATGCGGGCCGGAGGCAGGCATTCCAGCAGTTCGTAATAACGTTCCTCCGTAATTTCATGGAAGGGCTTGCAAAGTGCCCGGGTATAACGCTTCACAAGCAGTGTCATGCGTACCGGTGATACAGCGACCAGGTACGGGTTCTTCTCCCTTTCGCGCAGTGCTTCCAGCGTCTCGCCGCCGTAGTCGCTGTGCATGTCATCCGACATCGACGTGAGGCATGTCCCGTCGAAATAACGTGAATCGATGATGTATCTCATGGGCACTGGATTAAATGGTTATTTTCAACACCTGACCGGCGGCATATTCGGCATTGCGGGTGAGCTGGCGCTGCCATGCCTGGTTGCGTGGCGCCCACTTGAAAGCGTTACGCTTCAAGGTCGTACGCATATCGGTATCGGGTATTTTGTCGAAGAGGATTTGCAGGCGGTCTTCTTCGAAGTTGTAGACCACCTTGCCGCCATCGAACGGAATCTCACGATTTTCACGGCTTGCCCGTTCCTGCTGCTTTTCCCGCACCTTGCGGACGAGTTCGGGATACTTGAAGATTGAATGGCGTGCCGTGACGACAGGTTTCTTGACTTTGTCGTTCCACTCTCGCAGACGAGCGACGGCACGGTCGATGATTTCCACGTTGCCATGGTTGACATAGGTGGAGAGTCGCCCGGCGAGGTTGCTGACGAAGAGAGCCCGGCTATAGCCTCGTGCCGTACCCGTATCGATACCGTGAATGGTCGAGGCGGCATCGTCGATAAAGGCTTTGACCTTCTGCCACTCCTCCTCGAGACGCTGTTCTTCGGGCTTGGCCGCTTCGGTAGCCTTGCGAATCGCTTCGAGTGCACGTTCTCGCCATTCCCGGAACGCCGTGACGCTCTTGGCGTGGCTGTTGCAGGCCTTTTCGTTGCGGCCCGTGTTGAAGCGTGCAGGTCCCGTAATCATCGCGCTGGCACAACGGCTGTTGGCGGCGATCATGGCAGAGAAATAGCGTTTGTAGTTTTCCATGTAACGTTCCCGCTGCTGCTCGGGCATCGACTGCAAATCCTCGTGCAGTTCCTTTTCGTGCGAGGCGATGTCTGACTCACCCCGCTCGTCGGGTGAGAAGGAGGTGAGGTTGTAGGAGCTGCACGCCTGCTTGAAATATTCTTCCAGATAGCCCGGGTGCGCCACTTCCACAACTTCCCAGTCCTTGAAGTCCGCCGGGGCGAGGATTTCTTCCTTGCCCGGATTCCCTACAAGATGGGAATAGCTGCAATACCCGTGTCTCTTTCCCCTGAAAAGAAACGCTACCGGTTCGCTTTCCGGGGCATCCACACGCCGCACCATGGTCACACGATGGGCATTTTCCTTTGTCAATAATGTTGTTTCCATACCTTTCTTCTTGATTTCGTTATTTGATTGTTTCCGATTTTTATTGTTGCTTCATCCGGGCGGCATGGTCCATTACAGAGGCGAACCCCACCTCGATACCTATCTGGTATCCGCCCTTGATGGTCGATTCCAGCTCCGCCTCGCTTTCGATCAGGGATTCCGAATCATCGGCATAAAGCCTGTACAGGGAGAATACGTCTGCCTCCCATAGCTTCCGGGCATTTTCCGCCGATACAAGCAGCCACACGAAACCGTCCTCACGGGTTACCTTGACGGCGGCTTCGCTATGGCTCAGAGTCCGCCACTCCTTGATGTCCAGTGCCACCCTCCACACGATATACATCAGCGCATCGTGGCGGCTTTTAATATCAGGGGAATCGCACAGGCGGCTGGCCACATCTTTGAGTGTCCGGAAAGAGTCCGCCATGAACTGCTCCACGACATACGGCTTTTCGGCAATGGCGGAACAGGCATCGTCCGCCCTGCCTGATTCCGGAACGGTCTGAATATCCTCCTCTTCAAGGAAGATTTCACGGTGCAGGTAGTCCAAGTAGTAATATGATTTCATTCCGCTTATTCTTTGGGGGTGAAAGTGATTCTCGTGTGCCCGTCATAACCGAAGGACGGTTTCAGGCCGAAGGCTTCGGCATCACTGCTGATGCAGCAGATGTCCCAAATCTCCAACCCTCCGGCGCAGGTTATGACGGTATTGTTTTCAGATATTTGCGGCGACTTGTCTTTCAATGCAGCCCCGCCGCAGATGCCGCGTAGAATAACACCACGCTGGTGGGTAGTAAGTTCTTTCGTTTCCATAGACCTAATCTTTTGCTTTTACACCGAACATGTTCTCCATTGTACTGGCGAGGGCTTCCTTGAAACCGTCGCTTACGCCCCAGTATTCAAGTAACCCGTTGCCGATGACCTGCATCTGTTTGTCGGTGGGCATATCGCCATCATACCCGTATTCCTTGAGCAGGGCACGGCTGATGATGACACCTTTTATCTCGTTGATTCTATGTTCCTCTCCCATAGCCGTTAATACATCTTTACCCGCAGACCAGATATCTGCTTTCTCGTTATTTCTGTCATTTTCTTTATCCGTTTATAAAAGCATAGGGGCATTCCGCCCCCATAGTTGTTATTAATTCATATTATTTTGCATGATTTTTTCCGGAACACCTATCCGGCATAGATGTACTTGAGCTTGGGCACTCCGTTCTGGAGCACGGTGAAGGCGTTTTCTTCCACCTGCACGTCCTTTGCCTTTGGCCACCATAGCCACGAGAGTTTCCC
Source organism: Bacteroides ndongoniae (assembly GCF_900108345.1). Classification (GTDB taxonomy): domain Bacteria; phylum Bacteroidota; class Bacteroidia; order Bacteroidales; family Bacteroidaceae; genus Bacteroides; species Bacteroides ndongoniae. The sequence continues at coordinate 2,287,296 of NZ_FNVV01000014.1, forward strand.
GTCGGGTTTGAGGAATGCCACGGCATTACCCTGCACTTTCCCGACCTCACGCACGCCGAGGTCTTTTCCGCCCTCGAACAGCCGGACACACCGCCACTTCGAGCCAAGCGTCATTTTCCGTTTCACGTCTGCTAATGTTTTCATACTCATTGCGTTTTTATTATTGCATATAAATTCTGCATTTCCGGTTGCACCGTCTCAGGCTGTCCGCCGAGAGCGGATAACTGCGGTTCAAATGGTCGGGAAACCCTTCTCGGAACATCAGCTCCGCCGTAGCGTACTCCTTGCACCATTTCCGCCGACGTCTCCCACGGGCAGGTCTCGTTTCCGGCATCCGCCTTTTCGGAGATTTCGGCACACGCCATTTCCCACCGACAAACACCGCTTCATATTCCCGTTGTAACACGCCGCTGCAATACGCCGCCACGCTGACAGCGGGCACACTTCCGAGCTGTCCCGTCGCGGCAAGGCTGTCAAGCGTATCGGTGGCAGCCTTGAAACTGGCAAAGCACCCGTAACTGCGGGTGCGCTTTGCGTCAAACACTTCTATCATATTTATTCGTTTTATTATTGGCACATCCGTTCTCCGCTTCCCCGCACAGGATAACAGCGGAAGCACGGCAGGCGGTTCCGCAGAACGCCAGACCGTGCTTAACCGTGTTATATACAAGGTAGGCACAACGCCTCACGGCGCAAGGAAGTCATATCGGAGGGAATTTTAGAAAAGTGCGGGCATTTCAGGGTGCAATCCTGACACAGTGTATATCAATGCCCGAAAAAGCGCGCACGCCCCGCAGTTTCCGCAGCACGTGTGCGCGTCATGTCACTCGCCATCGTCCCCGCTGTCAATTCCTGCGGTGATGTTGCATATCTCCTGCAATGCCGATTCTATCTGCACAAGGTCGTCGATGTCGAACTTCACGGCATCGCAGTCCTTCTCCCACACTTGGCGGGCTATGAAGACGGCATCATGCAGCGACCGCTCGGACTCTTCCAGAGCGGTCTTCAGGTCGTCCACGGTGTACTCCCCGTCCTGCGGCGGAGGTACAGTCCCGGCACCGTTTTTTGCCGGGAAATTCTTTTCGCCTATCACGTTACAGTTGCTTTCGCCCGAAATGAAAAGCGCGTATCCGTGGCATACGTCACAAGAACACGCGCTTACGACGGCAGATACGAAAAGGGCAGGCAGTCCCACACGTTCAGCGGGCTGCCTGCCGTCCTTTTGCCTTTTTCGGGCAGGTTTCAGTTACTCCGTTGCCCTTATGCCGCCTTTTTGCTTTCGTCGGCAACCGTTCCGGCAGGCTGTTCCGCCACCTTTTCAGCCTTGCCGGTCTTGGTCGTTTTCTCGGTTGGCTTTTCGAGGCTGGCGAGGTTCGGGGCGAAATCCATGGCGTTGCGGATAGCCTTTGCAGCGGCATGGATTGTCTTTTGGAAATCACGGTTTGACTTCTCGAGGTCTACTTTGGTCGGCACAAGACCGATACGCGCCCAAACGCTGTCGGTAAGGTCGTACTTCTTGATACGATTTCCCGACTTCTCGCAGATGATGATTTCCGCAGGGGTTGTGGCACGGAATTTCGAGCGTATGCCGTCGGCATCGGCACGCAGTTTCTTTTCCTCCGCAATGGTGTGCCACATAGTTGCGACCATGTTTTTAATCACACGGAAAATCTCGTTGTCCGACTTGTCGGCAGGCTCAAAGTCCGCACCGAAAAAGTGCTGTGCCGTCTGCACGAGTTCACCGTCCTTGTTGGTAGAGTTGTAAACCAACATGATACCTGCAAACGAACCGATGTTTGCATACTGTTCCTTGTTCAATTTAGAAGTTGCCATAATGATAAAATTTTAGAAACACTGCGCAAAATCACGCATTGCGGGCACTCGGGGAGTCGAACCCCGAACTTTGCACCATAGCGCAAAGTGTGGCATTTCCTGCCACGCGCCCAAAAATTTGCCGTGCATTTCACCCTGCACGGCAAAATTTTTCGTAACTTTGTCGCACTTAAAACGTACCCCATAGCAGAGCTATCCAAATGAGCGCATTTTCGGCATATCGTATCTTTGCACGAGTTCTACTCATCGTGTCGTGGCTCTGCGCTGCTTTACTCCAATTTCGGCAAGACGCTTCTCTGGCACGTTCCGGATCTTTTCCAATCCGACAGCTAACAGTAAGGCGGTGGGCGGCTGGTGATTATGGGCATAACATTGGCAATGCTCTTTTCTCAAGCTCCGTGCGGACTGTTTTTCCGCTACCGTGCATTTTATCTCCGTGCGCACAAGGGCGCAATTATGGCATTATTCTTGCACGTCCTTTTCAGTGGCGGTATTCTCAATACTCCCAGCGACTTGCAAAAGTCTTGACGTATTTCCGGCACTCGGAATAAATACGATTTATCCCGTTCCATAAATTTCCCTACTTTCGTAGGTTGGCAATACTGGTATTATTGCCCCGTGCGAAGCGTGGTTATTTAACGCACTCTTTAAGCGTACCTAAACGCACACGGTGTTGTTTCGGGTGTTACCCTTTGACGGCTCAACAACTCACTTTCGTGTAAACGCCGTTTTTGTTTCTCGCTCTCGGCGGTCTTTGCTTTTCTGTTTTTTAATTCTGTTTTTTACTATCTATTTTTTTATTCGTTTTTCTCCGTACTTGTTTGCCGTTTGTTTGGCTTTCGAGTACATGACTATTATAAAACCGTTTTTCAGAACTGCAAAACTTTTTGAGAAAAAAAATTTGGAACGTTCCAAAAACAGCCTTTTTGCGAATATGGAACGCACGCGCGCGAAGTGAATTTGTAAATAGTTGAATATCAATAAAATAGAAAAAATGATTTTCTTTGAAAAAAATTTTTCCTTTGCAAAAATCAAAAAAGCCCCGTTTCAACGTATGTATAAAATCAAAATCAGTTTTGTCTATTGATTATCAGATTATTAGCTGCTTAAAATGGATAAAATAGGACTGAAAAGATTTTTTTACTTTCAATTTGTAAGCAAAGATAATGTAAAAGACGTTTTTAGGCTTACTTTATACAAAAGTAAACCTAATAAATTATTGATATTCAATGGTGTAATAAAAATAAAAAGATTGGGGAGGGTGTACCCTCGGGTGCGGATTCGGTCTCTGTCCTCGGGCCGTTTTTTCAAGTCCGGTTTTCCAAAACGGCTCAAAATGCGGCTTTCGGATTGAAACTGTAAGCAGGTATCAAAAAATATACAGTAAAGTACTTGTATTTATCATGGTTGCTTAAGGTGCTGGTGTTCACCATGTCCCATATTTTTGAAATATTCTCATTTGTGGATGCCTGTCCTTTCAATTTTCACGGGTGTACAGACTTTCTGCACGATTTCCGGGTTCCGGCTTGAAGCTGTTTTTTAGATACGCTGAAAACGTATCAAAAAATATATAGAGACACGTCGGTATATTGACTGTTCTTAACCGGATTGGACGACGGAAAAGGAGGATGTGTATTCCTGTCATTCAGTATGTTCGGATATGCTTTTCACAATCGGACAATCTTGTAATGTTTTGTTCCTTAATCATATAGAATATACAGAACGAAGCTATCCACATGGATTCCGACTTATTTGTACGGTTTTTGTGACTTTATACAGGAAACCGTGGAAATGCAGAAGAAATGGGGTTCAGTTACCTGCCTTTTTGGTGAATTATACGTATATTTGCCGTATTGTATCCACTTATGTATGAAGTATGGCATTTTGCTGTTACAGGAAATATCTGGATAAAGAATCGAAAGAATGGAATCATATCATAAGAAGAAAATCGGGAGTATTCCGAAAGACAGCACGGGTGGGTCGTCCATTCGCAAGGGAATGGTCGTCTTCAACGGTGGGACATCGGAAACCGGACTTGTGGGAGATGTCACGGGTAATTGCGTGTCGGTTCCGGTAAGGATGACTGCGGGCAAAGAACTCGTTACCGATGACGCGGTCATGTTTCTGAATGATTGCCGGGAAGCGAGCGCAGAGCAAAAGATTGCCCTCCAACGCCTGCTGAACGAAGGCCATCTTGCATGGGACAAGCGCCGGGGTGTATGTTCGGAATCTCTCTATGCTCCCAAAGACGGACAGTTGGTAAAACTCAGTATCCTGGATGAGCATGTAATACTGGGGGCTTTCAAGGAAATCGACGCAAAAGGACGTGTTGTGCTGTATTGCCTGCTGGACGAAGACGGGAGCCTGCGCTATTCCCTGCATGAAACAGTCGGGTACGCGGTGAATCTCCAGATACTGCCTATCGGAACCAGTGGCCGTAGCAGGCTTTCCGATGCTCTACGCCAGAAAGGGCTTGCATGGAACGGACGGCTGAAGGAACTCGAACGGCTGGCAACACGTGTCAGACGCGGTGACAAGTACTATTACCTGAATGACATACTGGAAATCCGTGAATGCAGGGACAACAACAGGCCGGCGGACAGGAAACGGTTGGAATGCGGGAACTATTTCATGGAGCGGAGGGATGCCGAACTGGTACGTGACTGCGTGCGCTCTGTCGTAAGGCTGAACCGCGACAAGGATGCCAGACGGTAAGAGGGTGACGGTATAAGGTATTCGTTCTGTTTCTCTCTCTTGTATCTGGGGAGGAAGTGGTCCTTTAATCCTCATCTTATCCGTTTTCAACACTTTCCGATTCAAAAAAACAAAAAAACAGACGGCGTGCCGTCTGTCATGATTTGTTTCTTTTTTGGTATCTTTTTTCTTTGCGTCAAAGAAAAAAGTACATCTTTCTTCTTTCTTCTTGTATAATACTACTTATAGTATTGTTGCTACATTTGTAACACCCCTCCTGTCAGATACACGGTACATTTGTACCACATTGAGGGGAAAGATGTGGCGAATTTCGCGTCTTTCCACCCAAATTCCACTATCGGGAGCATGAATCGCAAGCCGATGTTGCCGCTTCGGAAAATTGCAGTCGCCTTTTGCAGGGCAGCATTGCAAGAACGAAAACGGTCTGATTTTCACGTGCAGGAAAATAACCGCAAAAAGAGATCCGATAAAACATCTATATATGAAAAATATCCCCTATATTTGCATAAAATTTACATATAACTGCGATATAATATGATTATTCAGTTCACAGTCGAAAATTTCCTTTCGTTCAAGGAGCCGGCGACCTTGTCTTTGGCTGCTTCCGCGCTGAAAGAAAAACAGACCCGGTCCGATGAGATTGTTTTTGAGCTTGAAGGTACGAACCTCTCTTTGCTGAAGAGTGCGGTCATCTACGGGGCCAATGCCAGCGGGAAATCGAATCTAGTCAAAGCGCTCGATTTCTTCAAATGGTTTGTCATCAATTCCTCCAAAGGCGTGCAGTCCGGCGAAAGCATACGGGTGGAAAGTTTCCGTCTCAACCGGAGGACGGAACAGGAGCCCAGTTATTTTGAGGCGGTCTTTGCCGACGAAACGGTCCAATACCGCTATGGGTTTGAAGTCGATGAAAAACGTGTACACCGGGAGTGGCTTTATCAAAAGGGCAACAAGCGCAAGGCAAAGGAGGTGGAACTGTTCCTGCGTGACGGCGATGAGTATGAACTGCATCCCAAATTTTCGGTCGGCAAAGAGGTTGTCGCCAAAAAAATGGTGCGCGACAATGCGCTGCTTCTTTCCGTGGCAGCACAGTTCAACGAAAGCGTCTCGGTGGAAATCATGGGATGGTTGGCCAACACCACGATTGTTCTTGGCAGCAGCGACGAGCGGATTTGGGAAATGGCGATAGCCCAGATCGATGATCCGTCCATGAAAAGGCGTATTGTGGAGTTTGCCCGGTTTGCAGACTTCGGAATCGACGACATACGCAAGGTTGACAATACAGTCATCAGTTCACACCAGCAATATGACGAGGAGGGCAACGCCACGAAGACGGTCACTTTCCCGTTCCGCGTAAACGAGTCGGAGGGTACGATCAAATACTTCTCGCTGGCTTATCCTATAATCGACGCGTTGGATCATGGCAAAAGGCTGGTTGTCGACGAGTTCGACTCGAAAATGCACCCTCTGTTGACCAGTCGCATCATCGGGCTGTTCAATTCCAGAGTGACAAATCCCAGGAATGCACAGTTGATTTTCACGACACATGACACCAACCTGCTTAATGCAAGCCTGTTCCGCAGGGATCAGATCTGGTTTACACAGAAAGATTCGTTTGGAGCCTCGGAACTCTATTCGTTGGCGGAATACAAGGTTCGCAACAGTGCACCTTTCGAAAAGGAGTACCTGATGGGGAAATATGGCGGTATCCCTGTCATCGGCCAGTTTGAACGGTTATTTGACCTGAGGGAGGAAGAATATGGCAGCACGGACGAACAAGCGTGATCCACGCGCGGCACGGACACTCAGGCGTATCAGTTTTGTCCGTGAGGTCAAACAATCCTTCCTGATCATCTGCGAGGGGGTAAATACGGAACCGGATTATTTCAATGCGTTTCGCCTGACCTCCGCCAATATTAAAGCGGTAGGCCAGGGACTCAATACGGTAGGTCTTGTCCAAAAGGCTTTACGGATGAAAGAAGAAGAGCGGAAGAAAGGACGCGAGTATGACCAGTGCTGGGTGGTATTTGACAAGGATGACTTTCCCGATCGGGATTTCAACCGGGCTATCGGTATGGCGGAAGCCGGTGGCATGAGGGTGGCATACAGCAACCAGGCTTTCGAGTATTGGTTCTTGCTGCACTATAACCTGGTACAAGGCCCGATGCACAGAAATCAATATGAAACAAAGCTATCCGGCTTGTTGGGCTTCTCCTACAACAAGGAAGCCGGTACAGGCGGTCGTGTTTTCAGGGAGCTGGGCGGTAAACAGGCTCAGGCCATCACGAACGCAAAAGCCGTATTGCGCCGAATGGAGGGAATACCGCCGGCACAAGCGGAATCTTCGACAACGGTGCATCTTCTTGTGGAAGAACTGAATAAGTATATTTAGCATATTCTGTCGTTTGCCCGGATAATATTGTACCCGGCTACCACCTCCTTCCGGTTTTATCGGATTTTATGTCGCAAAAACACAAAAACAGACGGCAAATCACAACGATGCCGTCTGTTTTTATTCATTTACGTTCCGTGGACAGATACGCTCAAACTTTTCGGTGTCTCTCTTTCCATTGGCTGACCTCTTCGTCAGAGACGGATGCCACGGTCCTTTTTTCCACATCGAACATCCGATGACAGAATGCCCTGGTAGAAAAAGGATTTCCAAGTTCCGCCAATATCCCTACAAGCCGGTTGTAGGAATCCATGTGCCACAGGTAATCGTACATCCCGCTGACCGGCACCCGTTCAAGCAATCCCATACGCGTTGTCTTTTCCACGCACTTGTCGAAAATCCGCGAACCCATCTCCATGTTCTCCATGTAGTACCGCTTGCTGCGCAAGGTGTCGTAACCTTTTTCACGCAGGCGTGTACGGTCTGCCATGTACAGCATGAAGATGACCTCTTCCGGGGTGAACGCGCCGACCAGCCCGGTGAAGCATTTCATAAACGGTATCACGTGTTGCCTTTTGTCGTCATTCCCTTTCATGTCCGTTTTCGCGTTCGTTCGTCCGTAATGTTTCCGCTTCCCCGTCATCCTTAATCGACGGATTGACATAGAACTGGCATATCCTGCCGTTTATCATCGGTTTATACACGGCGTATCCCAGTTTTTTGGCGTAACGCCCCACGGATACGCGGTTGGCGAACTTGCCGGTATGTTCCGTCAGGTGTTCCGACATCTCCCCGACGGTCATTCTGCTTTTCAGTTTCATATCATTCGCGTTTAAATGTTTTCCTGATAAAGGATAGCCGCGACTAATACGAACTGTTTGCAAATGGTATGAATTAATAAGAGGCGGTTCCATGAAATCGGCAAAGGAGGAATCAACCGGTTATACTGATACTTCATTCATGAAACCGTCCCTCATCTATTTTCCCATTATCCGGACAATCTCCCGTATCGTGTCGAAGTTCCGCTCGTCCAGCCATTCTTTGGCCACGTTCCACGAGAGCGACATTCCGAACTTCAGGTTCTCCATGGTGATGGTATGGTGCGACAACCTGCCTTCAGTGGGCTTGAGCCCTGCCGCGTGCAGTTCACACAGTCCGTCCTGAAAGAACGTGCACCCGCCTGCTTCCTGTTTCGCCTGTACCATCGGCACGATATACGGGATTTTTCCCAACAGCAGGCCTACCGCCCACCGAGTGGGTGCAAGACGCTCCCTGTATCCGGCTTTCAGCAACCGGAGGATGTCTTCCGGCGTACCGAGGCACGGTATCCGGCATTGCTGCCTGCACAGACGGCAACGGCACTCTACCGGCCGTCTTCCTGTCTTGCGGATGATCCGCTGTAATGCCGTTTCCATCGCTATGCACCCGGTGGGCAGTATTCAGGGTTCCTCTTGCGCCACAGTTCTATGATACACTCCCGTCCGGCCTGTGTCCATCGTTTGGTGGATCCGAAAGTATATACCTTGCCCCGGCTGTTCTCCCACGTGTAAGGCACATCGCATTGCCAGGCCCGGCAGGAAGGAAAGACCACCCATTGCCGCTTCTCGTACTTGCAGATGCCCTCTTCGGCAAGGAACTGGTGCAACTGTCGCGGCGATATGCCGAGTTCGTCAGCGATGCGCGTGCTCTTGAACCAGTCCCTGTTCTCGATAAACTCCTCGTAGAATACGATTTTCGGCAGGGATTCACTCACCACCTTCCGCAGTTCCAGAATCAGTCTCGTCGCCGATTCCATATCCTGCGGCATGGGACAATCCATACAGGGCAGACCGGGTGCCGCCACCCTGGGGCGTTCGCGTACGATTGTCTTCCCTCGTTTCACGGAGAGTTTGCCGATAGCCTCGCCCAACCATTCCGCCAAAGACAGGTCAGGGGCGATCCATCTGGCCAACGGTATGACAAGCGGTGATTCCAACCAGGTCGCACCGTGCCCCCGCCCCCGTGTGGTGAAGACTTGCGACTCGTATTTCCCGGTATGTCCGTTGCCGGCCATTTCCCTGCGGAGCATATCCGTGGAAGCGATGCGTAGCCATTCAGACGGGATTTTCCCGAAGTGCATCGTGATCTGCGTGGCGTTGACCATCAGCTTGTCGCCGACACGCCGGAACGTGACGGGGAACCCTTCCTCGAAGTGCATGACGATGTCGTCCTGCGGGACGGCGTGCAGCTCCCCGGCTTCCAGTTCCAGAAGCTTGTTGCCCCACACTTCCAATTCATCAAGCAGGTCACGGGGTATAATAGTCTCCTTGCGTACCAGTTGTAAAAGCCGACGCATATCGATGGGACGGAAACCCCACTGTTCCCTGCCGTTTTTCCGGAAACTGATTTTCAATGCCGTCGGGCAAACACGGGCGATGGCGCCGTTTTCAAGCAGTTCGTCCCGCTTGAGTATATCGCATATATCCACGGCGCAGATATGGAGCTGGCCGTTATGGTTCCGGGAAACCCTTATGTTCCAGTCCCGGAACGGAACATTCCTATTTTCCCTCATAGGTATTTCCTCCTTTCTTTTGGTTATCAGACTTACGTTTGTTTTCAAGCAAGGCTCTCTTATGTGCCATCTTGCGCACCGGATAGTACGTGCGTTTCTCGCCGCAAAGGGCGTCATAATCTTTCAGCATCAGTGTGCCGAGGTCGGCCAGCTCGATTTCCACATCCGGATGCAGATGCCTGAAATAGAGTCCGCCGCTGCATACATACTTGCCCGTGCAACAGAATGAGATAGCCTGCAAGTTGCCTTTTGTCAATTCCGCCGCGCTGTGCAGCGAGCGCGTGACCGCTACAAGAACCTGTGCCCCGTTGAAGATGAGCACCATCTTGGGTCGTTTAAATGTGCTGCGTCTCATGTTGTTCTAAAATTTGCGTTAATTCCTCCTTTGTAAATCTAAGACCGGCAGCCTGTACCAGCCAAGTGTCTGAAACCGTAAATCCACCGGACAGCAGTTCGTCCACGCGCTCCAGAAGGTAGACACCGAACGCGGGATCGATGTAAACGACAAATAATAGAGCCAGACATTCATCAATTAACAGGTGTCCCGACGCCTCGTCACGGATGATCATCTTTTCCCTGTCTATTCCGTAGGCGTCTGCCAACGCCGTTGCCCAGTGATGGAAAGCGACACGGAAATCACGGACATTATGCCGGCGTGCATCTCCTTTGGCCTGGATGAAGCGTGTCGCGTCGAAATAGACCGGTCCGTCTTCCCGTAACGTTCCGAAAAGCAGATCGGGGAACTCCCTGTACCGGATTATCCGGCAGGGAATCTTTTCTTCTTTCATGTTCTCTTTTTCATTGTTCTTGGATTTGTATCTAACGTGGTGCAAAGATATATCTTTTTAATATGAAATACACTATAAATATATACATAAATTACACTTTTAATAAATTGTTAATTACTGATAATAAGATATTTACAACGCAAATAAAACCGAAATATCTATATATTTAAGTTGCATATTTCGGTTTGTAAATCAAGCATTAAGAGTCCCGTTCTCCATATATTCTTTTAGCCGTAAAAACCTCTCTTGAGGATTGTCTCTACTCTTTGAACAAGAAACAAAAAAATTATGGCTACATCGGACAAATCATTTAACGGGGAACTCTTGGAGAGTATTTTTAAGACCTCCAAAAAGACAATTCAGGAGTATGTTCGCGAAATCGAGCGCAACAACCGCTACCGTTCATGTCGTCAGGATACCGGTTCGGGATATATTCTCGATGACCGCGCCCGGCTCATTGACCTGTATGAAGCCTGCCTGCAACAGGACGCTCATATACGTTCCGTTGTCGAGACACTGGAAAGCCAGATTCTCGGCGACCGCTATATGCTTGCCCGTGTAAACGAAAAGGGAAAATACATCAAGGACGTGGCGAACTCCCTGAAGATACAGGGTTCGCAGTTCGACAAGATAATCAAGGGCATAGTGGAATCCAAACTCTACGGGTACACCCTGCTTGAAATCATGCCGCATACTGACCCCAGAACGGGCAGGCTGGCGGAAGTCAACATCATCGAACGGCGTAATGTGTTACCGGACCAGAAAACGGTACTGAAGCGGCAGGGACTGTGGGAGCCGCATTGGGATTTACATGACCCGGCATATTACCGTTGTTATGTACTGGTAAACTCCGGCGACTTGGGACTTTTTTCCGCCACGACCCCTTTGATACTGGCCAAGAAATTCACGGTGGCCAACTATGTGAACTTTTCCCATACTTACGGACAGCCGATTATCCACGGAAAGACGGTCAGCGAGAGCAACGCCGACCGCAAGAGGCTGGCTAACGAGATAGCCAACGCGGCACAGAACAAGGTGGTGGTTACCGGCATTGAGGACGAGGTCGATATCAAGACATTCACCATGTCCAACTCGGAAAAGATATATACCGGGCTTATCGAGTTTGTGAACAAGGAAGTTGCCAACCTCGTGCTCGGCTCCGAGTCGATGGCCGGAGGGATGCAGTCGTACGTGGGTTCCACGAAAGCACACCAGGACATTTTCCGCGACCGTATCGAAGTCTACCGTCGGTATATCGAAAACATCATGAACGAGGAGATAATCCCCCGCCTGGTGGCTATCGGGTATATCCCCGGAGGATTGGAGTTCCGGTATTCGAACCGGATAGAGATGAGCAACGAGGACCGCATCAAGCTCTATTCGCTGATCACGGACAAATATGAAGTGGCGGCCGATGAGATCGAGAAAGAGTTCGGTATCAATGTGGGCCGGCAGCTCAATGTTATCCCGGGATTAGGTTTCGGAGCCGAAGGCGGCTCATCCGGTCTCAGCCACAACGACCGGGGCATCATGTCGGACGAGGAGTATTTCCGGCGTTACGGACGCCCCCGGGGGGCGAAGGTCGGAAATTTTCTGCGGGGAGCGGAATAGAAGCCCGTCTTCCGCTCCCGGACAACGCTCCGTTCAGAGCTGTCAGGGCATCTGCAACCACGGAATCCGATACGGAAAAGGAGTATCGTGTCATTTTCGATGCATTCCGCAGGCTGATCCTCTATTGGGAGAACAGCGCGGAACGTCTCGACATTATAGAGGACATCATCACCCTGCGTGCCTCTTTCCTCATAGACCGTGCGCTGACAGGTCTGCGAATCGACATGGACCGGGCATTGGAGATACTGAAAAATCACAACTCCTTTACAACAGAGAGGGAACGGCAGCAGCGTGACATCCTGATTGCAGCCATAGACAACCTGGTGGATTTTGCCGCGGCAGAGGAGTATTCCATGCTCGGGGAACTGCCCGAGACAGCGGATGAACAGGACATGGAAGCACACGAAAAGATATGCCGCAGGTATAACCTCGTCCATGCGGAGGAAGAGAACAACCAGGTATTCTTCGCGGCCTCGATGGCCGCATGGTGGATGGCGGTGGATATGGATACCGTGCTTACCTACATGACACAAGGCGATGAACGGGTACGTGCCTGGCATCTTTCATTGGAAGGGATTTCCTTCCGCAAATCCGAGTTTCCTCCGGAACTGATACCGCCGATCGAATGGGGATGCCGCTGCTTTCTGGTCGCGGAGGGGTTCGCCGCTGTCCGGGCGGCTTTGCCGGATAAGGGAGACTATCTGGAAAAGGTGGATCCGGTCTTCCGGGAGAGCCTGGCAACCGGCGGGCGTATCTTTTCCGATGCGCACCGCTATTTCTCCGTCCCGCTTCCGGGTTACATGAATGATATTGTGAAACGCATTAAAGGAAAGTTCGCCTATGCCCAAGATAACGCTTGATGAGTTTTGCAGCCACTGGGTAAGCAGGACCAGTACGCGCGTCATGGCCAGCCGGCTAGAGTTCAACGTATTCGACTTCGCAACTGCTGCCGGTGACTATACCAGGCAGCAGTTCCTGTCCTCATTCGCTTCGGGGGGATTCAACGGTAGCAAATGGGCGCCTCGTACCTCCAAATGGGGAAAGAGGTTCACCCATCCTCTCATGAACGATACGGGGACTCTGGCCCGGAGCATACAGTCGGAAGCCGGCCGGACAGACATAGTGGGACGGCGTTCGGACCGTACGCGCATCTTCCGGAAAGGCGCCAGGTATTGCATGTGGACTACGGAAAAGAGCTTTCCAGTCAAGGGCAAGCGGGGACGCAGCAAGGAGCGTTACGGGCATTATGCCGCCATACACAATACCGATCCGAAGTTCGGGCTGTACACGGTAAACCAGTATTCCACGCGCCGTCCCGTACACCGGCAGTTCATCGGATTCTCACCGAAAACGGACGACTATATCGCCGTCCATTTCATAGATATGATTTTTAAAGGATTTCCACACCAGCCGCTATGATAAAAGACAAACACCCCGCACCACAGCCCGCACAACCGTCGGCACCGGCGGAGAGCCTGCCTGAAGAAGTTTCCGCGAACCCTTTCGTGGAGATATACCGGGCCGTTAAGCGGGCTGTCCTGACCCTGCGGGAGAATCCGGACGACCCGTTGTCGCCGCCCCTGTTCAAAACCGTCGCTATCGACAACGGCCAGTTCGCCCGCATTGTTCGTGACGATAACACGGAGTATGAGACTGTGTTCCCTGCCGTGTTCATCCACTTTATCAACGTGAGGTACCTGGTACAGCAACAGCGTATCGGTGAGGGACGCGCCACCATGCGCGTGCGGTTTATCCTGAATACGCTCAACAATGCGGACGAAGACAAGGAATGCGAGGCGTTTCTGGTCTTCCAGCGGCTCAATGTAGCCATACAGGATGCCAAGAACCATGAGCCGGCGCTGAGCGAGCGGTGCAACCTGACCTATTTCGACATGCCGCTTTCAACCAATATGTTGCAGGCGTACTGGATAGACTACGAGGTATGGTTCAGGGAATCTTCCGCGTGGAAATACAGGGACTGGGTAAAAAGGTATGTGGTCATGCCCCCGTTCACCCAACACAGCGATGCGCCGCAACATGACAGCGGCGGACACGGCTTCCATCCGCGTCCGGAACATGACGAAGTATCTGGTTTTTCGGATACCGGATCGAAAAATTGAAATCCATGCAGGAGATTTATCCGCACTGCGTATAAACAGACATGAATCAGCAGATAATACAAGACTCATGATACATTTTCTGTACTTGCTGAATTTAGAATGTTCAGCATGCCGGTCTTGATACAAATAGTTGCAACCGGTCTGTAATTTGAACAATCTATTATACTGTAAAGATAATCGCATTTCCATAAATGGATGGATTCTCATATTTCCACTTCCATAAATAGCAGTGCAAAACCTTTTCTTTTCCCACCGCCTACTCTTGTTCAAATAACCCTTGCATATGGATATGAACACACTTCAATATGTCGTCGGAGAGGCGAAGGCAGGCCAGCCGGCTGTTATCCGTTTCTTCGGTCGCGTGACGGAAGAGACGACCTCACGTTTCAATGACGAGTTCGACTTTTTGGAAAATATCATCCGTCCCTCCTGTATCCGTGTGTTGATCAACTCGGAGGGCGGCAGTGTCCTTTACGGCATGTCCACCTATTCCACCATCGCCAATGCCACGGTGGATACGGAATGTATCATCGAAGGGGTCGCGGCATCGATGGCCTCCATCATCTGGGCGGCGGGCAAGCGTTCTCTCATGCGTGATTATGCCATACTGATGATTCATAACCCGATGTTGCCGGACGATGACGGAGGGGAACCGTCGGACATGGTAACGGCTTTTACCAAACAGATCGAGACGATTTACCGGAAACGGTTCGGCCTGAAAGCGGAGCATGTGCGGGCCATCATGGACGGACAGGCAGGAAAGGACGGGACCTATTTCGACGCACAGGCTGCCGTCAAGGCCGGCATCATACCTGCGGAGCATGTCATCCATACCTCGAAGCAGCTTTGCCGTAAAGTGCATGACGAGATAGAAGGATTGACCGATACGGCCGCCATCCAGGAACTGATGAGCCGTGTCAGCGCGGGAAATAAACCTTTCAAAGGCATTGAACCTACTCTTACAGAAACGGAAAACGATATGGCAAACGAAAACAAGACACAAGGCTTTGAGTACGGGGCGATTGCAGCCTCGCTGGGCATGAAGGACGGTGAGGTCAAGGACGTGATGGCACGTATCTCTGAACTGGCCGCGATGGAACCCAAATACAGAGAAATACAGAAATCACTGAGCGACGCGCAGACCGTCATCGCCGGAAAAGACGCCTCCATCCGGAACTTGCAGACAGACCTGGCCGCAGCGACGGCACGCCTTTCCGCCTACGAGCAGAAAGAGAAGGACGAGCAGGCTTCCCGTATCGAGACATTGGTGGAGAATGCCATTGCAGAAGGCAAGATTGACCGTGAGGCGAAAACGCAGTGGGTGGAGATGGCCGGTTCCAACTTCGAGTTGGCGGAAAGCACGCTGGCTTCCATTCCCGCGCGGGAGAAAATCTCGAAGGAAATCGCCGATGACCCTGCCAACATCCAGGCCACGGCGGAAGCGACAAAGACCGCCGAACAGCTGATGGCCGAGAAGGTGGCGGAAGTGGTCGGTGCGGATTTCAAGTTCCGAAAGCTCTGACAGACTATCCGCGGGCGTCCGCCCGATTTTAACTGACATGCCGGAGACCGCAGTGTCTCGCGCGGAAACAGCAGGTATCCGCCAGTCGGCCGAGTTTCATTCTTCAACGGAAAACTTAAAACGACAATGGCTGATACAGTAAACTTTCTTCAAAACGGGTATAGCGGCGAAGTACTTGAGGACTTGCTGACCTATACCGTGCAGGGCAATGATACAGTCCGCGAGGGACTGATTCATATCAAGACGGGCATCCAGCACCGCTATACGCTTCCTGCCATCAAGCTGGGCAACATTATCCAGGACAACGTGCCGACCCCACAACCCATCCACGGAGCCAAGGGCGATGACGGCACGAACGAGTACCAGTTCACCGAACGCCATCTTGAGCCGTCCGATTTTATGGTCTATCTCGAGTTTAACCCGAGGGACTACGAGAAGTACTGGCGTTTCGCGCAGCCGGAAGGCAATCTCGTGTTCCGCGAGCTCGACCCGAAAATCCAGGCGACGATGCTCCGTCTCCTTATGGACAAGAAAAACGAGTATATCGGAAACGCCATCTGGACTTCCGCCCGCGGAGGAGAGACGGTGGCCAAGATTACCGCACCGGAAGGCTGCACGAAAATCGGAGCCAACAAGGAGAAATATTTTGACGGGGTCATCAAACGGATCCTCGACAATGTGAACTCCTCCGATGCCGAGGTGGTTGCCGGAGGGCAGTGCATCATTTCGGGAACGACCGAGCTGACGGACGGGGCCGCGGTGGAGGCGGCGCTCTATGCGATGTGGAGGAAATGTCCGAAGCAGATCCGAAAGAAGACATCTCTGACCTTTGTGGTCGGATGGGACGCCTGGGACGCGTATGACCAATATATCTCGGACAAGCAGGTCAAGTATTCCGAGAATACCGAGGTCAACCGCTATCGCTTCAAGGGCAAGCGCATCGTCCCGGTCGTGGGAATCCCCGAACACACGATGGTGCTCGGCGAGTTCTCCACCGGCATGGACTCCAACCTGTGGATGGGGGTGGATTACGCGAACGACACGGACATCCTGAAAATCGACCGTCTGCAGGCCAACTCCGAGCTGTTCTTTTTCCAGATGCGCATGAAAATGGACGTGAACATCGTCCGCCCGGCGGAGATCGTGGTCCATACCGCCTACAAGAAGAGCGAATAACACACCTTTCTTCATTCTCAATATCCACCCGGGGAGCGGAGGCAAGGCCCCGTTCCCCATTTTCATTCTACTGTTATGGCAAAGAAAATCAACACGGAGGAAACTCCGCAGACAGACAACAATAATATTCCTGCACCGGAGGCTCAGGCGGTGCCCGTTCCGGAAACGGCATCGGAAAACCTCGGGACAGGCGGCGAGACTGAAGACAGGCTGCCGGCCAAGACCGCGGGGAAAGGGAATGCAGGGTCGGAGGAGACGACAGAGCCTCACATCCTGTCCCTGTTGAAAAAGTTCCCGGCATATCCGTCGCTGTACATCGACACGCACGGAGGAACCTATGCGCCGGACACGGCGGCCGCCATCAGGGGCAAGGCCGTACTCTACAGGAATCCTTTCTACAACGAACTTAAAAAGAAATCATAATGGCACTCGGTAATGTATTTATCAAGGATGTGGACGGCAATATTCCTTACGATACCGGCTCGTCGGGCGAGAAGGTGACGGGACTGCTGTTCGACGTGTCCCTCCAGCCGACGCTTTTCACGGAGGGGTATGGTAAAACCAATGAGACCAGGCTCAAGCCTGGCGATGTCTGCTACATCACCTCGTTCAAGTCCGCCGTGAACGACTTCGGTATCATCGAACGTGTGGAGGCAACCGACGAGGAGGAGATGAATGTCAATTTCCTGCACGGCATCCCGGCATACCATATCCGTGAATTTTTCCGCATGTCCGGCAATCCGGGCGGTTCAGGAAAACTCTACGTGATGTTCGCGGACTGTTCGGCGAACTGGGATGCGCTGGAAATCATGCAGCGTGCTGCCGGGGGTATGATCAACCAGATAGGCATATGGACGGAACAGCCGCTGTGGAAAGCGAACGGCGCATCGGAACAATACAACCTCAATCTGGTAAAGGGGCTCAACGACGTGGCCGTGGGGCTTGCGGAGCAGAACCAGCCGCTCTCGCTCATCCTTTCCGCCAATCCTTCCAATACGGGGGCGGATACGACTGAGGGGCGTCAGATTGACCTGAATAAAATACCTTCATGCATCTGTGAATCAAGCCGTATCAGCTGTATATTCGGCCAGGCGCATCACGAAAAGATCTCCACGATGCAGATGTGCAACAGGAACCATACGCCCGTGGGATTTTTGGGAGCGGTTATGGGAGCCATAGCAAAGGCCAACGTGCACGAATCCATCGCATGGGTCAAGCAGTTCAATCTCTTCGCGGACGATTTCCAGGAAATAGAGTTGGGGTTCGGGGACATCAACCTCGACGAGGCAGAGGAGAACTTCCTCAGCCTGAACCGGTACGAGTCACTCTCCCCGTCACTGCTGGACGAACTCGACGATAAGGGGTATATTTTTCCCATCAAGTATGCCGGCCGCGAGAACGGGATCTACATCTCGAAAGACCAGACATGCTCACATGGGGATTTCCGTACCATTGCCCGGAACCGCACCATCAACAAGAGCCGCCGTGCCGTGCGTGCAGCCCTGCTGCCGTATGTGAACTCACCGCTGATGGTCAATCCTTCAACCGGGTTCCTCGCCCCGTCGAAGATTACAGCTTTCAAGACACTCATCGGGGATATACTGGCCAAGATGCAGGCGGCGCAGGAAATTTCAGGATACGCCGTCACTATCGACCCGAACCAGAACGTGTTGGTGGACGACACGCTGCGCATCTCCTATGTCCTTGTCCCGGTGGGCGTGGCCGTGAAGATTTATGTAGAGGAAGGACTGTCATTAACCGCAAATAAGACATAGCATATGGCAATAATCAACAATGTAGCATACTCGTGGTCGATGATAACCCTGTCATCGACCGCCCTGGGAATCGATGAAGGTTCCACGACCCTTGAAGGCGTGTCGGCCATCAAATGGTCGAAGAAGCGCAAGGTCGAAAGTAACTACGGCATGGGAGGACGGCCGGTGTCGAGGGGGTTCGGGAACATTACCTATACGGCGAGCATCACGATGGACTATGCCACGCAACAGCTGTTGCGTTCGGTGTACGGCTCGCTGCTCGAAATCGGCGAGTTCGACCTGATTATCAGCTTTGCCAACCCGATGGCCGGCGAGGACTGGACAACGACGACCGTAACGCTCAAAGGTTGCATCTTCACGGAGGATTGTCTCGAGTCACAGCAGGATGATACCAATATCACCCATGAATTCGATCTCAACCCGTTCGATATCCAAATCGGCTCGGGTGATACAATCTAAGCTGTCATGGATGTAACTTTCGAGGGGAAATCTTCTACCGGAAAGAACGAATGGCTCACGCCTCCCTGCCTGCTTCGGAGGCTGGGGCCGTTCGATTTGGATCCGTGTTCGCCCGTAAACCGCCCATGGGATACGGCGCGACATCACTATACCATTGAGGATGACGGCCTGCAACAACCCTGGTTCGGACGTGTGTTCTGCAATCCTCCCTATGACACTGCACTGATTGTCCGGTTTATCCGCAGGTGTGTCGAACACAGGAATGCCGTCGCGCTCACTTTTGCCCGCACGGACACGCGCCTGTTCCACGAACTGATATTCCCAAACGCCGATTCAATACTCTTTATCAAGGGACGGCTCAGTTTTTACCATGTTACGGGGGAACAGGGTGGTACGGCCGGAGCGCCGTCATGCCTGATCGCCTTCAACAAAGAAAATACCGCGGTTCTGGAAACATGCGGTATCGACGGGAAGTTGGTGAAGCCACGACTTCAATAGTCAACCATAAATTTGTTACATAATAACCCGTCTGTTTGCCGGATATTGACCTTGGCTGACAGACGGGATTTATGTATGGCAGACTTAAATCGAAATATGCGCTTCCTTATCGAATGACGTATGCTCGTTACTGAACACATAGCCCAACTGGTTGCATATGCACCGGGTGTTTCCGATGACCTTATTGATATTGCGGTGCGAGTGGCCATATATCCAGTATTCAATCGGGCTGTCTGCAATGAAACCGCCAAGCTCCACGGTAAATGCCCCATTGAGCGGACTGCCCTTGAACTCCGGCGCCATCAGTTCGAATGACGGTACATGATGAGTGGCGACAATGAGATGTCTGGCAGTACTTTGTTTTACGCTCTGTTCCAGAAAACGGAAACAGCGCGAATGTTCGTCATTGAACCTTGTCCAGTCCAGCGGTTCGCTGCCGTAACGCATCCTGCGGAAATCTGTGATGGCTGCCTCAGTTTCATAGGCATCCTGCAACAGGATATGTGACCACAGTGTGGTAGCGATCAATTCTATATCGTTACCCAATGGGATAACGGCATTATAGTGGCAGGTGATGTTTTCCCTGATTTTGAGCGACCAGCCGTTATACAGCTTGTCTATGTCGAACATCTTGTAAAACTCGTGGTTTCCGGGAACCACGATGACCCGGCTGTAATTTCCGGAAGCCCAGTCCCAGAACGGATGTCTGGAGTAGTTCTCATCTCCGATATATCCTATATCTCCGGCAAGGACAAGCACTTCTCCGGCAACAGCCAGCGGGTTGTGCTTCAAAAAACTGCTGTTCTCCCGAAACTCGAGATGCAGGTCGGATGCGTATTGGATTCTCATTGTTGTGTTATGAAATTGGCTTCAAGTTGTTCCAATAACTGTTCTCCGGAAATGCTTTTAAGTCCTGCCGATTTGAAAAAATCAGAGTTTGGCACTTCTTCTTTGACAGCCAGGCAAAACCTGTCAACATCTTGTTTAAGCGAATCAGGAACTTCGTAGGTGTCGGCAGGAGCAAGCATGGCAACCAGCCGGAATACATCTTTCTTGTGCTTGACGATATGTTTGCTGTCCACTTGTTCTCCATTGTTTTTCCGCTCGGTCATTTCTAAATAGGCCCTGCATTTCAGACAGATAAGACTTTCAATGTTCGCAATATGTACGCCCTCCTCCAACGTGCTGTGTTCAATGGTATAATTATAATAGTCATCATCCATCAAAATGGCTGACAGACTTGACAGGTCATCATCAACCGGAATGGGGGTAATGTGGGCATCGTCCGGGAATTTGACAACCCCGATATTTCGTGAAAAGAGTTCTATCTGATACGGGAAATCCGGATTTCCCGGTTCCTTGAACCTGTAATATTCATGCCTGCATTCCCCGTTCCCGGTTCCCTTATTCCTTTGTCTGTACCCTGCGGTTTTTACAAACTCCCAGAATTTTGCAGCAAAATCCGAAGACAGCGCCTCCACAATCAGTATAATGTCTATGTCCTTGGTCGCCCTTGGAGTTTGTGCATATATTTCTTCATGCATTTCACAGGCAGTACCACCTATGATGACATAGTTTCCTTCATATCCGGTGAAAAACTCCCTGAATTTATCAATTCCTCTTACCATATCATATTATTTATCATAGTTTCCAATTCTATTTGAATGCGTTCATCATCCATATCCTTCATGGCCAGAAATAAAGACAATTTGTCTACAATGCCGTTTTTTGAGAAAAAACATGGATTGTAACGCCATATCTCTATGCGGGTCTCGCCATATTCCTTGTCTGTCCGGATTTGCAACCGTCGAGCTTCTTCTTTTGCAATGGCATAAGTGTCATTTTTTTCCTTGTTCAGCATTGAATATTCCGACAAGGCATTTACTCCACTAATACAAAATACTTCATCAGGCAGACTATCGGTATATACAATCCGCTCGATGGGGTTCGCCAGGAACGGCAACATCCTGTCCCATAATTCACGCTTTTTGAACTGAAATATCATACTCTTTGTCTTGCCGCCGGATAAAGCGATAACTTCTTTATCTTTCAGCCATCTGACCGCCCGGTTTACATTGGCATACGACACGTTGAAAAGATCTGCAATATCATAAGTTCCTTTCCCTTCGAGAGACTTTACTTCAAGATGATAAAGGATTATGCATTGGGCAATTGCAGGAATCTGCGTTTCTTCACCGCCCCCGATATTATTTTTATGCGGTTTCAAATCTATCAACAAATCCGGTATGAACATTTGCTTTTGCGGTATGATGAAATTTACACGATGTCTGACAAGACGCCGTACATTATAGGCCGCCACTGTACGCAATACAAATATTACCGGGCATTGGGCTTTTCGCTCAACCAGTTCTTTTTGTTTCCGCATCTGCCCCGGAGTATATGCAGAACTGTCTGCACTATACAGAAGAACTACGTCATGCCCCAACAAGTTAGCCGTACAAAATGTATAACCGGCAGTAATATTGGCTGGGAATGTATGCAAGACATCCTTTTCGACCGGCCTGATGTCCGCCCTCAAATCAAGCAATTCAGCGATGTACCGGCTTGTCACATCTATAAAATCATCTATTTTGCACATAATCATTTATGTTTGAGAATATGCAAAATTAACGATTATATACTATATATCAAAGAAATATATGAAATATATTCAGCGAAATTTCCTTTAAAGACTGATCTGGGAATATCAGGAGCAAAGAAGTTTTTTGTATAACATATGGATTACAAGTGAATAAGAACCGTGTCTTCAACCTTTCCACGATTCTTTGTCCTACTCTTTCGGTGAATCAAAACAAATTCGATATGGACGAAAAAATGCTTTCATTGGAACAGGAGATCAAGATCAAGGAAAAAGCCCTCAAACTGAAAGAGGAGAAGAAACTCCGCAAGATTTGTCCGATGGTCGTTTTCGGAGACACCGCAAACGGCGAGAAAGAGATTTATGTGGCCTACATGTCCGAACCGAGCTTTCCGCAGTTCAGCAAATTCATGGCCGCTTCCAAAAAGGACGAGGTAATCGCCATGCGCACGTTGGCCCGCGACTGCTTCGTGGACGGAGATAAGGAACTCGTGGACGACGAGTCGCTCTTCCTGTTCGGTCTGATGGGACAGCTTTCCGAGCTGATCACCACCCGCCAGAGTGTCCTGGTAAACTTATAAGCCGGTGGGTAGTGACCGACGAGCAGCGCATCCGCCAGCGGATGATCTATGTCCGCCACTACTTTCCCGGCGTCAACCTCGACACGATTTCCGACGAGGAGTTCGCGATGCTTTCCGAAGAGGCGTTGTGGCTGCACGAGCAGATGCTCATCAGCCGTATGCCCGTTCCGATGTCATTGCCGGAGAGGACTCCTTGACCTGCCGCCGTAAGCTTCCGGTTTGCGGCGGCCTTCGTTTCATAATCTCCGCCCTTGCGGAAAGACTATTCTTTTAACGCAGTACCCATTACCATGGCTCAGGAACAGAACTATCAGGTCAACTACTCCATCAACGTGGATGCCTCTCAGGGCACCAAGCAGGTTATCGCCTTCGGTGAGGCGGTAGGCAAGCTGGTACAGGCGAAAGCGTCCCTGACTCCGGCCGTCACGAACATCAAGAATATGATGGACGAGATAGACCGCGTGTTCCGCACCAAGAACGGCAAGAAACGTAATTTCGATTACCGCCTGACCATCGATACGAAAAAAAGCGAAGAGAAGCTGGAACGTATCAAGGGGTTACTCACGGATATTTCCACGCTTTCCAAAGGCATCAGCCTGACCATCAATGCCGGTCAGGCTTTGGACAGCAAGAAAATCAAGGCCAACGCCAAAAGCCTTTACGAGAAAAAGGCTGCCGAGATGCGCAAAGCGGAGATCGAAAAGAATGCCGCCTCGTCCGTTGGCACGATGGCAGACGCGCAGAAACGCATTACCAAAGCCATCGGGAAAATCAACTCCGCCCTGGTTTCCATGGAACGTGACCGGGAACTGCAAATCAAGACCGGGACGGCGGAAAACAGGTTGCAGCAGATACTTTCCCTATTGGGTCGTATCAAAAGTGCTTCTGTCATTTCTTTCAACATGCAGGGAGGCATACCATCCGAAGGACTCACACCTTCCGTTCCGGTGCCATATGCTCCGCAGGCCTTCGTAATGCCCGAAAAGGCCCGGCAAAAACTGATGGAACGGCTTTATGCAGGACAGCAGCTGCATCGCCAGAAACTGGTCCACGCGGAGGAGCTCTTTACCGCAGACCAGCGCCGTAAGGCGGCTCTGGCAGAAACCGCCGCGGCGGAAAAGCGGCGTGCCGATGAAGCGCGGGCTAAAGAACGGGAGTGCAAGAATGCCGCCCGTGCTGCGGAGAAAATACGCCGGCAGGCAGAACAGGCACGCCGTAAGGCAGAAACGGAACGTATAAAGGCCGAGCAGGCTGCAAGACGGCAGGAACAGCGCAATGCGATGCAGTCCGTCAGGCTCATGCAGCGGGAACATACTGCAGCCGGTACGCTCTACCGCAGTAAACGCCGTGCCGCCATCAACCGTATCCAGTATTCGAAAGCGCCGTCACTCAGGAACCTCCCGTTCGCTTCGATGCTCAATGCCTATATGGGTTACAGCCTGATCCGTTCGGAACTGACGAAGGCCATCGACTATTCCAACATCATGGAATCGGCACATTCCATCCTCCGTGTGGCGGACAGCGACCTCAAGACATTCGAGACCCGTTTTGACAGTATGGCCCGTCATGTCCGTAAAATCGGCATCGACACGAAATACACAGCCGTGGAGATTGCCGGTGCCGTCAAATACCTGTCGATGGCGGGCATGAATATCGAGACAATCAACAAGTCCATCCGCCCGATCACGAACCTGGCACTTATCGGTGACAACGACGTGTCGTATATCGCCGACCTGGCCACGAACATCATGGCCGGTTATGATATCCATAACGACAGCATGGACAGCGTGGCGGACATTATCTCCTCCACCATTTCCCGCTCGAATGTGAATATCGTGGAGATGGCGGAGTCATACAAGATGGCTGCCGGTTACCTGCGTATGGCGGGCGTGGACTTCACGGAAAGCAGTGCCGCCATCGGTCTTTTGGGCAATATGGGTCTGAAGGGAACGCTGGCGGGAACCTCGTTGCGTGCTCTTTCCACACGTTTTGCCAAACCTACCAAGGAGGCACAGGAAGTTCTGGACCGCCTGGGCATCCGGTTCACGGAAATGCGCGACATCGAGGGGGTGCAGGTCGAGAAACTCCGTCCTATAGCGGACATTTTCGAGGAATTGAACAAGAAGGGCGCGTCGATGGCGGATGTCCAGGCAATCTTCGGGAAAATTGGCGGTAACGCGGCGATGATGTTCCTGAAGAACTACGACAAACTACGAGAACTGACTTCATATAACCGGGGGTCCCAGGGCGTTTCCTCAGAACTGGCATTGGTAAAGCAGAATACGACCAAGGGATTGTGGGCGCAGGTGACCTCCCAGCTGACCGAAGGGTTCATGCAGGCATACGAGGTGTTGGAACCCTCTATCCGCACTGTGCTCCGCACTTTTCTGGCAAAGTTCAAGGCTCCGGAATTTACCCGTGGCCTGGTGTCCATCGGGAATGCCTTGTTGGACATCTTCACCGTGATCGGCAATATCGGCGCATGGGTGACCCGCAATTTCCATTGGATAGAACCGCTTGTCTTTACAGGCGTTGTCGCGACCCGGCTGTTCAAGGTGGCGGGAGCCCTGACGAATATCGGCATCGCCATGGGGTTTATCGGCAAACAGTCTGCGGCCACGACATCAATCAGTGCCGTGCAGGGGCTGCTGGGGGCGGGTGGTATCGGTAAGGTTTCGTTTGCCCAGAAGCGGGCCATCGTGTCGGCCATGCAGTCCGCAGGCGTGGCGGGACGGGGAGCGATGAACCGCGCCTTGATGGCCGGGGGCGGTGTCATCGGAGCCAAAGGAGTCCTGCAGTCGCTGTTTGCCACACAGGTGGCTACCGGCAGCGGACTGACCGGTGCTGCCGCCTCGTTGAGTGCCATCAGTACAGGCGCGGTTGCCGCCACGGCAGGTATAGCCGCATTGGTCGGGACTTTGGGATGGGTGGCTTACAAGACCTGGAAGATAAAGGAGGCGAAGGATGCCGTACTGGAAGAGATCGAATCGAACCGCAAGTACCGTTATCCGTCCATAGAGGCACTTTACTCCTCCCTGAGCGAGACCTATAACATGGCTGTCAAGACAAAGCGTGCCGTGGACGAGGTCGTTGCCGGCAAAAGTATCGAAGAGGCTTCGGGACATAAAATCGGAGCCTTCACATCCAACTGGTGGGCCGGGTTCTTGGGGGAATTTGCCATCGCTTCATCTGAGGGGATGGTATCGCGAGACCATGTGTATAACATGGACAAAGCCCGTCAGGATGACATAAGGGATGCGCTTGTCACCCTTGCCAAACGCGACAGCCAGACACGTATCGATGCCGCGTACGCCGAGTTCGGGAAGATGGGTACGGTATTGGAAGTGGACGCTTTCCTCAAGACGGTAAAGGAGCGTTTCGGGCAACAGGAGAAGGATCTCGACAAGTCTTTGTGGCGTATGCAGGATGGCAAGGCCGTCTATGTGAATGATATCGGGGACAGGTCGGAAGCGGTTGCCGCCCGCACATACGACTATGCCCGGTACATGAACACGCAGACCGTTCCGGAGATTGTGCGTGCCGCCACCGCTTATCGGAATGCCATATCGAGTGCCGCCAATGCGCATGAGCTGATGCGTAAGGGAGGGTTCGACTTTGACCAGTTCAGGGCCTGGGGATTCGAGCAGGACGAAAACGGGCTATGGAAACAGCGGGCACTGGGGCAGAACGCCACCGATGCGCAGCGTATAGACAACATCGCGCATCGCAAGCTGGCACATACGACACTCGTGAAGTTCTTTTCATCGCTCCGGCAGACTTTCGGAGGTTCGGCGGAGGCAGCCGAGAACATCCTCCGCGTGGCGGGCTTCACTCCCGACCAGTACGGCAACGAACCGGATTCCAACGATACACGTCCGTTTGCTGCCAACCCGATTACCAACACGCATCTGGATGACGGAGGGGCCGGCGGCAACTATTCCGGCACGGGGCGGTTGTCCTCGGCGGCACCTAAACAGGTCATCGTGAACATAGAGAGCCTGCTCAGTGTCAGGACCATCGACCTGATGAAGTCGAAGGAGGGGCAGACGGAAGAGATACAGAACCTGAAAGAACAACTGGCACAGGCGCTCATCGATGTCGTGCATGACTTCGATGCCTCCTGGAACGCATAAAATGAAAGGATTATGGGAAGACTGATACAAATCGCGGCCTCGACTTTGTTGAGCGGAGGCATACTCAACCACGGTTCGCTTGGCGGATACATCAGCAACGCCACGCGTCTGGCGTTGGGCATGGGGCTTGCCGAATTGCAGGACGGGCAGGTACATTACTTCTCCAGGCACCATGACCTGCTCAAACGGGCAGCCATACAGGTTGCCTCGCAGACGGCTTACGGGTTGCTACGTTCCTATCCCCGATACCTCAAATACTGGGAACAGCAGGTGCGGGACAAATATCTTCAGACACAGTCGCAGTCCAGCCTTGCGAACAAGACCGGACAGTACTACCAGCTCATCAGGGAACAGCAGGCGGTGGCGCAGAAGAAAAACCATATCGATTCCATCGTCGGCCGGACAGTGGCGGATTTTCTGGAACTGTCCATATCAGAGGAGGGGAAGTATTATGACAACAGCGAGTGCAAGGTTTTGCCGAACAGCCGGTATGGACTGGTGACATTCGTGGACCTGGGACCGCAGGTACAGGTCAGCAGCCGGAACAATATCCTGCTGACCCGGGTACAGGGGCGGGACTATACCCGCAAGGAATATATATCCGGGGGTGACCTCGAGATTACCATCAACGGCAAGATCACCTCCAAATACCCGGACGTGTATCCCGAGGCGGAAGTGTCCAAGTTTATCAGGCTGGTACAATACAAGGGTGTCATCGATTGCGACAACACGGTATTGCGCCAGTTCAACATTTCACGGTTGATTATACAGGGCTATACCTTACAGCCTACGGATTGCCGGAACGTGCAGCCGTATTCGCTGAACTGTGTCGCCGTGGAGCCATCGGAAGCCGTGGAACTGAAACTGGCGGAACAGGAAAAGGTGGACACGGCCATCAAGCACACGAACAAGTGGATCAAGTATGTTAAATTCGGTACGGAGGTCATCGACCCCGCCTCGTTGCTTAAACTGACACGTTTATGGGTATAGCTGCAATGGATATCCTCTGCTGTCGCATCACCATCGGGGATGCCGACCCATCCAATCCGATGAGGATACAGAACGGCGTGGAGATTACGGAAGTCCAGTCGCTCGAAATCAACGAGAGTTACAAGAAGCTGATCGGAACGGCCAAAGTGATATTCCCGAAAGGGTCGGTATGCCGCTCCACGATTATCGGGAACGTGACATTGGAGGGCAAGGACGTGTCGAGGATAACGACGGAGGTGATGCAGGACGGTGTCATCATCGAGAAACGCAGCGCGCAGCGTCTGGTTGACGAGACGACATTCAAGGTCGGACAGCGCATCAATATCAAGCTGGGCTACAACGGCGTGCTGAAAAATATGTTCGACGGATACATTACCGGATACAATTCGGACAGCACGCTGGAAATCCAGTGTGAGAATATGGCCTACAAACTCAAACTGAAACAGGCACCTCATTTCGAGACCCCGGCGAAAGGGACGACGGTGAACGAGGTGCTGGAAGGCAAGTATAATATCCTGAAAGATACCGGCTTCAGGATACACTCGGATACGAAGCGGTTTGAGATACATATCGGCAAGGTAAAGGTCACGGACAACTTCACGGTAGCGGATATCCTTTCCGAATGGTCGAAGTACAAGGTCTACTGTTTTTTAAAATACGATGCCGATGATGACGGGGCCATACCGTCCATTGCCGTCGGGCGTCCTTATTCGTCCAGCAAGGCTCAGCCGGTATTCCCGGAGGATGAATCGACAGGACCGTACAGGATATACTTCAACGAGCATGTGGCGCAGAGCAACCTGAAAGTGGTCAAGACCGATCCGAAGTTTTTGGCGGTGACGGGCAAGGCACTCGGGACGGATGAAAAATTCTTTGAGGTGACAGTACGCATGAATCCTGAATACGACCCGGCGACGCCGGGCAGCAAGGAGTTTCAGACGGTCAATGCCACGCAGATTTCAAAAAAGACGCACAAAGTAACGGGCAACACGACGGCATCAGGAGCGAAGACCAGGACCAAGGTGGATTTATCCACATATACCATCGTACCATATATGTCACCTCATGTCGGAATCAATTCCGACCGGCTTGTAGAAGAGACGACGGAATACTTTCGGAATTACAATCTGAACGGAATCACCGGCAATGTGACAGTATTCGGGGATTTCGGACTGTCTCCTGCCGTACAGGTGGAACTGATCGACTACCGTAATCCTTCCAAGAACGGCGTATACCTCGTGGAAGAGGTAACGACTACTTTCGGGGTGGGTGGATACAGGCAACAACTGAGTATTCCGTATAAAATTAGGAAATAAGATTTACCGTTATTCAACAGGAGGAATTTCTATCAATGGTTCTTCGTTTATTACCTTGATAATATTCGGAAGTTCGCTATTGTATTTATCGTCAGTAGAGCAATCAAAACCTTTTCTTCCACTAATGAAATCCGGTGTCGAAGTTTCAAAAGACCCTTTGCGTACAACCGGTATAAATTTAGTGGTTCCCTGATTGTTATATATTTCATGTGATATTATACCCCCTTCATAAGCGGCACCTCCTTTACCGGATTCAGCTTTCTCTTTATACTTTGGAGTCAGAATGCACAGAACTTTAGTTGCCTTACGGATGCTTTCAAGCATAAATTTAGGCAAGTCAGTTCCATGAGGTTGATACTGGTCTATTTGAGCATCAATCCCTCGTCTTCGCAAATCTTTGGCGAAAGTTTGAATCCAATTCATAAAGACATTGTCTTCTACCTCCCACGCATACGAAATCAACACAAACGGCTTGTTTTTATTCACAATTGGTTCTTCCGCCACTTTATTGAGAATTTCAGGCAGAGGCGTATTATCGATTGTAGGAATGTCTACATCTGCCCAAGGATTCAAAGCTTCTTGTATCGCATCTTTTGGAGTATTCATTAGCAGCAGCCTGTTTATTTTGATAGACAAATCTTTGAGGAATTTTTGTACATCATTCTCATCAAGAGCTAAAAATAAAGTCCTATACCATTTAATTCTTGATGTAAATTCTTCCTTTTCCCGCAATTCTGCCATATATTCCCCATATGTATGAGGTAACGACAATGTTGTTAAATATGGCCTGATTGTATTATAAAACAATGGTCCATCTACATACAGCGGCGCATAATCATTTTCTTTGTTCGATCCGATAATATTCCAAAGCTGTTCATATATATCTGATCTACTGGTCTCTTTTTCATAAATTGTCCGCTCAAGGGAAATTTTAGGAATAACACACTCTCCCCCATTTATAACATCGGCACCATTCTCCGTAAGAGCTATAAAATCTCTATCTTTTAAGTAGAGATAGCCATTATCAATGAGGGTATTTACCAGGAAATACAATATACCCAATTGATTACGAGTAAATTGCTTTTCAGC
Source organism: Bacteroides ndongoniae (assembly GCF_900108345.1). Lineage (GTDB taxonomy): Bacteria > Bacteroidota > Bacteroidia > Bacteroidales > Bacteroidaceae > Bacteroides > Bacteroides ndongoniae. The sequence continues at coordinate 2,317,441 of NZ_FNVV01000014.1, forward strand.
TGCAAATCTAAAATTTCTGAGCATGTTACCTTGCCCGGCTTTAAAGCATCTTGATTTTTGAAAGAAATCAAATATATATGTAATATAGGATTCTAAAATTTCTTGTTTCATAAGTAATATCATTGTCTTTGCAAAAGTACAAAATAATTGGCAACCAATAAACTATGCTCCTCCTATTCTTTCAAAAAACTCATGTCTTCAGACAAATCCAACCAGTTGCTTATCCGTGAGGCTATCCGCAAGATAGCCTTGGGACGGAGTATGGAGCGTATCAATCTGGCTCCCGGAGGCATGTCCGGTATCGGTACGGCCCGCATGATACACGGCTATGTCGCCAAGATACACGACAACCCCTCGGACGAGGAGTTTTCCGACTACGGCGGTACCATTGATGTCGGCGAGTACCCGGACGAGACGGCCTCCGCCGAACCTGTTATCCATAAAGGCGTGTTGCTCTCGGCCGCCACCAACAGCGAAGGCGGCTTCCTGATCGTCCCCGCACTTTTTTCCGACGTGACCATCTTCATGGATGCCGCCACCCGTTATGCCTATGTGGTTAACTTCTCCCATGTGGATATCCTGCGGCTCAATGCCCGCACGGAAACCGTCATCGGCGTGACCGAAATGGAGGAACTGGATCCGGAAAACGACTCTTCCCCGGACTACGACGAACTGGAAACCACCGGTAACGAGACCTCCACCCACTATACGCCGACGGCCGTCACAACAACCGTTAGGAATGACAAGGACAAGGAAGCGACAACCGTTATCGATGCGGAAAGCATCACGCATACGGTGGACAAGTCTGAAGTCAGACAGACAGCAGATAAAGTGGTACAAAAGGTCAATTCCACGACCGTTGCCGTTGCCGACAACAAGGTGACGCTCGGTGACGAGAATGCCACCGAGCCGCTGGTTCTGGGTAATGAGCTTGCCCGGCTGATGCTCGACTTCCTGACGGAATGTTCGAAAATCATGACTCCCACACTGATGGGCACGATGTCGCCGATCAATATGCCGAACTTCATCTCGCTGACATCACGTATCCAGAAATTTCTTTCCAAGACCAGCTATACCAAATGAGCGTACAACTGCATCCCGATATAGAAACCCTCGACAAGGAGAGCCTGTGCTATTCCATCTATGCACAGCTGTACCATAACTTTTTCAATGCCCAGCAGAAAAAGGACGACGAGCATCCTTACGGCATCGAGGAAGGCGACGAGACCAGCCTGAGACTGAAGAATACCGCTTACGGTTTTGCATCCGCCATTGCCGGAGCCGTTACGGGAGAAGGCGGTTCCGGAAGCGGTGGCTTGCTGTTGGATTACCTGAAGAAATCGGGCGGTGACATGACCGGCAAGCTCAGTGCCAATTACGGTTTCGAAGCCGGCATTGGAAACACCCGTATCCTGGAAACCTATTCGCAGGACATTACCGATCCGGAAGGTGTGGTAACTGCCATCGAGTACGGTATCAGGATTACCGGCAACCTGAAAGTCGGGGGCGACAGCCTGCATATCGGCGGCAGGCAGTTGCTCCGTTACGACGCGGACAAGGCCACCGCTACAATCAACGCTTCCCATATAGACTTTCTGGATGCGACGGTACATTCCAAAGGGGCATGGATTATCGGGGACGAGGATACAGGAATATCCATCTCCCCGACACGGCTGGCCGTGGGCGGGCAGGATGTCTATCATCGTGGCAACGCCAATACGGACACGGTGGATTGGACGATGCGGGACGGCATGGTGAGACGGAATCTGACGGTGCGAGGGAGTACGGTCATGGATGGCGGACTGAAAGCCTTGCAAGGCGTGGAACTGGGCGACAAAGGGAAATGTCTGCTTTCGTTTTCGGAAGAGGATGTCGCGCTCGGCGGGTTCCTCTCGTTCCTGGACGGATTCGGCATCCGGATCGGAGATGTTCCCGTACTGCTCTGTACCGACAAGGACAAGATACAGTTCGGGAGTATCGGCGGTGACCTTCTTTTAGGCGGCGACCATACCCCGAAGATACGCCTGTTCTCCGGCATATCGGACGTGGACGGCGAGTGTCTGATGCTTTCCCCTTACGGAAAGGCTTGTTTTCCGGGCTCGCTGACTGTCCGCCACAACTACGGCGCCGACCTGCTCTCCTCATACCGGGTAGACACTTCCGATGAAGGTATCGTTATCCACAAGCGCTTGCGGATGGGCACAGCAGAGGGATTTATGTTCACAGGCGACAGGGAGCGCGTATCGCTTTCTTCCGAGGTAATCTACGAGGAAGAGGACGTAAGGACGGCTATCCCTCACAGCACGGATTTTTCACACCGTCCGTCCGTGAGCTGTTATGCCCCGCAGAACCGTCACAGCGAATCGTTCCATATCCGCACCGATGCCGATTTCGTTACGGTCGCTGTTCCGTTGGAAGCAGCCGGGCATATCGGAATCCATGCGTCGCCCACCCGGATTACTGACAGAATCCTATACTTGACAGAGGCGTTACGCCTGCAAGCGGTGGAGGACGGTATCCGGCATTACGGAAACAGCGTCTTTACCGGGTCGCTCTCTTCGGAGTTCTTTTCCCCGGGCCTTTCCGGAAGCGGATGGGCTGTCCGCCGGAACCGGACGACAGGAGGCGTCTCCGCCACATTCGACGAGGTGGTGGCCCGCCGTAAGTTCCGCGCCTATGAGTTCGAGGTCGAAAAGACTTCGGTAACCAACGGTTCCTTCTGGATCAGCGACAGCTGTTCGGGAGACACCGTGGAAAAACTGTCATAATCCATGTCCGTATTCCGTTATCCGACATACAAGATCCGTATTGCCCCCGACTCGCAGAAGACACAGGGACTGCAAGCCGGGGATATCATCCGCAGGCAATATGCCGAACGGGAGCGTACCGTCTATTCGCTGATGTGCGTGACAGAAACCGGAACGGAGCTTGTCGGAGACAAGGACGCCCCTTATTTCATCGGGGCATTGCTGGACGGGGACGAACCGCAGGGCGGTGAACTGCTGGACTTCGTGCGGATTACCAACCTGTTCGATACGGCACGTAGCGGCGCCTTGTACCTGACGGCTTCTGACAGCGATTCACCCTATATGGATGTCATCGACGGCATGGCGACCGAACGCTCCCTGTGCTATCCCGTCATGGACGGAGGCATGGCGGGAGTGCCGGACAAGTCCAGGTACGCCGTTTATGGCAGCATGCTGCAAACGGAATATCTGGATGCCGATTCGGAAGCGACACGCATTGTCCGCATTATCCGCAACGCGGAACCGGCAGGAAACGCTTCCTTCGGGCTGATGCTGACATTGGAAGAACCGGTCGGATACCCGGAGCGCCTGCTGGTATCGTTCAAGGTCAGGTCTTCCAAAACATCAGGTTCCGTACCGATCCGATTCGGCTATACGAACCGTGAAAAGACGGATGCGGAAGATGAAATCTCCATCGGCCGGGAATGGAAGTACAAGTTATGGGTCATCACCGTGGATTACCCGGCACAGTACAGCCGGAGCCTGTTTCTTGACCTGACATCAAGCCTGGCCTCCGAGGGGGACTGGTGCGAGGTCGCCGACCTGAACATTGTTCGTCTTGCCTCCGTATCCGCTTTCAGCGAGGCGAGCAAGGCCCGTGTGGGAAAGGTCAGCGGCATCATCGATCCGGTCTTCGGCATGTTGGATGGTTACGGGGCCTATTTCCAGAATCTCTATGCCACACGCAATGTCAATATAGCCGGCACGCTTACCGCGGGAGACGAGAACGGTTTTTCAAGCACGTTTTATGTGGGCAAAATCCACAAGAATGTCATACCCGACAGCCTGTCCTGCCGGTTCAGCCATTCGGAAGAGCTGGATGAAACATCTCCCGCCGGACTCGGGCGGTGTGTACGGATAGCCGGAGACAGTCTTCTTGGTGCGCAAAGTGCCGCCTGGCGGGAGGCTCATACAGGAGTCTGTTATTGTTTCTCAGTCTGGATAAAAGCGGAAGATACGGCAGCCATCCGGTTCTATCAGGATGAACATCTTGTCGGTGATCGGACGGTGGCTGCCGGTAAAGGATGGGTCCGTTATAATGTCCCGTTCCTCATACGCGGGTCAGATTCCCCCGTCATGTGTCTCGGCATTGCCGCTTCCGTCCCCCTGTCGTTGTCCGCCCCTCAATTGGAGGCCGGAAGGAACGTGACCCCCTATCAGGCGACCGATGAAGCCTTGTCCTACACGGACGATTACGGTGCCTGGTTCAATAAGGGAGGTATCGGGGGTACCATACAGAATCCCCTGTTGCGGCTGAACGAAGACGGCTCGATCGTTTCACGGGACGGTTCTTTCGTCATCCATCCGGACGGGACGGGCCATTTCGCCTCGGGACGGTTCAAGTGGGGCAAGGATACCATCGAACTGCGCGATGTGACCATCCGCTGGGAAGACCTCGATGAGGAGGCGCAGGAACTGCTCAAGCCCCGTTCCGTCTCCCTGACAGGCGGCACGGCGTTCCATTTCAAGGACGAGCTTTCAGGCGCATGCGAGCCGGAGAATATCCCGCTTGTGGCGACCGAATACAATTTCGAGCCGGAAAGTCGGCAGTGGGAATACCTTGCCGTTGACGGCATATGGAAAGATGCCGGATGCAATGCCGCCGTATTTGAAATGACACCCCCGTTTCATGGCTGGGAAGGGCGCGACGTGCTGACCCTCCGCTACACGGCAACATACCGTAATGAAAAAATCAGTGCGACCCATACCTTTTTCAAACTTTACGACGGATCTCCCTCCTATACTGTTTATGTGGAGTCTGAAAACGGCACGACATTCCGCAACGGAATCGTCTCGACGGTACTCCGTGCCAGGGTGTACAGGGGCGGTGAAGAGATTACATCGCTCATTCCCGACGGCAATTTCCGCTGGATACGGACGAGCCGCGATACGGAGAGTGACAGGATATGGAACGCCGCACCGCGTTACGGCAGGGAGATAGAGATAACCGGCGGGGACGTGTGGCGCAAGGCCGTTTTCGATTGCGAAGTGGAAATAACAAATAACCGATAATCTATTATGGCAGTAAAAGTAGCCCGCGGGCAGGTCACCATCATCGACCAGAACGACGCGGTATCGTTGCAGGCATTCATCGGCTCCTCGCAGCCCCTGACACAGGTGTACAACAGAGACAACAATGCCTATGCCCCTTCGTGGGCGGCTTCTCCCTATCTGGTACTTACCCCTTCGCTCTTCGTCAGCGGTCAGGCGGCGACCGACCAGATCACCTCGGTAGGCAATGCCGCGACGCTTACGGCAGGCGTGAAGAGCGGCTCGGCCAAGTGGTACAAGAACGGTACGGCGATCGTCTCCGGACAGGACAGCTGCACCATCGGCGCGGCATCGGCCAAGTATGCCCTTACCGTCAAAGCCAACCACATGACCGTTTCCGCTCCGCAAGTGCGTTATACTTTCGAGGCGGTTTACATCGACGCCAACGGGCTGGAGATTCCGTTCCGGGCGGAGATTCAGTTCACGCAGCACCTGAACGCCGGAGCGATGATCGCCGCCGTGGCGTATGCACCCGACGGCATCGTATTCAAGAACGACGAGGTGGCGACGCTCAGGGCGCATTGCGACCTGTGGCGCGGAGCCTCTATCGACACGACGAACGTCACCTACGCGTGGGGCATCAAGGATTCGGCGGTATTCGCGGGCACGACACTGACAGCTGCCGCGGCAGCCGGAGCCACGACCATAACGGTCGCTTCGGTAATGAACATGGAGGCGGGAGGCAGGATAACCATAGGATCGGCACAGTACACCATTTCGGCAGTCAACGCCTCCACGAAGGTCGTGACGCTGACCTCCGCACTGAGTGCCGCAGCCGCATCGGGAGCCGCCGTTTCGTGTCCCTACTACAACTCCATGCTGGGTGCCGGCTGGGCATGCCTTACCTCGACCAATCCTCGGGGCGTGACGGCAGGCTGGACGACAAACGAAATCACGATTACGGCAGATGCCGTTCTCAACTTCGAGACCTTCAAGTGCGCCATCAAGGATACGGACACCTCGGCGGGCAACGCCTCGGCGAACAAGGTCGTCTGCGACATCATCTCCTTCACGGATATGTCCGACCCCATCACGGTTGATCTGGTCAGCCAGAAGGGGTTCACCATCAAGAACAACGGCAATGACGTGGATGCCAAAGCCGTGTTATACAGGGGCGGTGAGGAAATCGACACGGGCGGGACAGCTTATACCTATACATGGAAACTGTGGAACTCTGCCGGGACTTCCGTCGTGAAGACCTACACGGGAAAATCCATCACGGTCTCGAAAGCCGATGTGACGGGGAAAGGCGTGCTGATGTGCGAGGTATCGAAATAAACGACATGTCTTACAACGAATACGAGGGTGCCAAATACTTTTTGGGACACCCTCATTGCGTCTGACGTGTTTCCCGACAGGAAAGTCAGTCTCTTGGCATGGATTTCACGATCCCGCTCACGGGGTCGAATTGTACGGCGGCATTGTTGAACAGCCGCTCGATATGCCCGCTGCGGATCATTTCGGAGGTCGGCAGACAGTGAAGGACGGGCGTATCGATAAGGGCTATTCTGTCACTCAGCGAGAGGGCTATATCCAGTTCGTGAGTGGAGAACAGAATGCATTTGCCCTCAGCATGCGCTAACCGTGCGAGCAGGGAACACAATTCGTAACGGTTGGGCATGTCAAGAAACGAGGTCGGCTCGTCCAACAGGATGACGGGCGTTTCCTGAGCCAGAGCACGGGCTATCATAATGCGCTGGCATTCACCGTCCGACATCTTATCCATCGTGCGGCCGGCATACGCCTCCATTCCGACCGAAGAGAGCGACCGCATGACGATTTCCCTATCTTGAGGCTGCATGCGGCCGATCCAGTTGGTGTAAGGGGCGCGGCCGATAGCCATGACATCCTCGCACCGCAGGTTGGCGATGCGTGTGCGCTCGGTCGTGACAAATGCCAGTTGCCTTGCCTTCTCCGGAGTTCTCATGTTTGCGATACAATGTCCGTCGAGCAGGATTTTACCGCAATAATTATGATTCAGTCCGGCTATGGCACGGAGAAGTGTAGATTTCCCCGTGCCGTTCCTGCCAATAAGGGCAGTCAGCTGTCCTCTTTTGAAAGAGGCATCGACCTTATCGAGAAGCCTCTTCTCTGCGTAGCCTATGGAAAAATCGCACAGTTCTATCATACCGTCATCGATTTATTGCGTAAAACCACCCATACGACTATCGGGATTCCCAGCAGTGCGGTAATGGCATTTACGGGCAAAGTGAACATTTTGGAAACGATATCGCAAAGAAGCAATACCGCCGCCCCCGAGAGAAGGGTTCCCGGCAGGAGCACGCGGTGGTCGGCCTCGCGGAAGAGCATCCGCGCGACGTGAGGCATGGCAAGACCGATGAAGCCGATCGGGCCGCAGAAAGCCGTTACCGTGCCGGCCAGCAGCGTCGTCGAGAGAAACAGCAGACCGCGCGAACGGCGGATATTCAGTCCCATCGTTACGGCATATTCCTCGCCGAAGAGCAGGAGGTTGAGCGGTTTGATCGTCCATACGGCCAGCAGCAACCCGACGATGACCGACGGAAGGAGGATGGCGAGCTGCGGCACCGTCACGTCGCCGAGCGACCCCATCGTCCAGATGACGAACGCCTTTAACGCCTCCTCTTTGCTCAGATATTGCAATATCTGCACGACAGCGCTCACGCCTGACGAGAACATCATACCCAAAATCAATATCACCATAATGTCCTTTATGCGGTGTCCGACGGCAGCGATTACGAGCAGCACGACGGCCGCACCCAGCCAAGCCGCTCCGGCGATGCCTATCGACGAGCCGACGCCTGCCAGCACCACGAGCGCCACGCCGAGGCTTGCACCCGAGCTGATGCCCAGCACGTAGGGGCCGGCCAGCGGATTGCGGAACAATGTCTGCATCTGCAAGCCGCTGACCGATAGCGCCGCCCCGGCCAGCAGAGCCACAACCGCCTTTATCAGCCGTATGTTCAGTACGATTTTCGCCGTAGTCCGCGGGCAGTCGCCGCCCGTCAGGGCCGCCCATACGTCGCCGACGGGAATGCGAACCGCGCCCACAGCCAAATCCAACAGGAAGAGGCCGACCGTAAGCACGGACAACGCGGTGAACAGGATGACGGGGCGTGAACGCATCTATTTCAGTTGTTTGTAGTATACGAAATCTTCTTCGACCAACTCGGGGTGGAATATCTTCACGAGGTCGCGCAGAAGAAGGTCGGGATTCACGACGGCCGATTCGTAGTAGTCGTTGCCTCCGGCGGCATTGGTGCGGGCGTTGTTGTTATAGACATAGCCGTTTCGGACGCAGCGGGTATCGGCGAACTTCGGGCAGGCGGCTTTCAGTTCGTCGAGTGTGTTCGCCATGCCGACGTTCAGCCACATATCGGCCTCCGAAGCGAGCAGGTATGCCTCCTCCAAGTCGATAGGCGTCGAAGAGTTGCCCGTGTTCTTCTTGTAGATGTAGTCGCCTCCGGCGTCGGTAATCAGCCGCACGGCATAGTTTTCCGTCGAGGGCATGAACCACGAATCGCCGTAGGGCGTATTGAGCATGACCGACGGGGCATCGAGAACGGCACCGGACACTTTCTGTTTCAGCGCATTGTATCGGATCGGAATATCCGCGAATACCTTTTCGCCCTTCGCGCGTTTCCCGACGACCTCCGAAAGCGCCACCAGCCATTCGGCTTTGCCCAGCGGAGATTCTTCGAGATAATCGCCGACATACATGAACGGGATGCCGAGCTCCTTGAGTTTGCTCTCCATCGCACTGGCCCCGTTCACGCCGAAAAGCAGCACAAGGTCAGGGTCGAGCGACAACAGAAGTTCATAATTGATATTTCCCTCGTAACCCACGTCGCCGATGCTGTCGCGGCGTGCCTGAATGTCGGGATTGGAGATATAGTCGAGTCCCGAAACGCCGACCACACGTGCCGTCTCGCCGATGGCGTCGAGCATGGCGATATGGGTCGAGGACATCGCCACGATGCGCTGCGCATCCCCTTCGAGGACCTGCCCGTCGAAACCCTCGGGAACGGGTTCCCCGTTACGGGAGATGAACAACCGGGTGGTGACGCTATCCGCGCCCTGCCACGGATTCATGACGGAAACCAGCACGCTCTGTCTGCCGTCTGCTCTTTCAATCTTGAATCCCGAGGCATATTCGGGAGCGTAAAGCTGTTTGTTGAAATCGGCAAGTTGGGAACTCTTGCCACGACAGCCTGCAAATGCCAGCGCAAGCAGCACCATCAGGCTCAAATTCTTTAATACTTTCATATCATTACCTTATTTACGTTTACATTATTTTCTGCTTTTCCCGAATTTCGGGGTGATGCCGATGAAGAACTCGAAGTTGATGCCGGGCATAGGACGCGACAGCACCGAGAGATAGTCCTCGTTGAACAGGTTATTGACGGCAAGTTTCAACTGTACATCCAGCGGTTTGAACGACAGCATTTTCTCCAGTGAGATATTGCTCATGAAATACCGGGGCAGGTGGCCTGTCAGCGTGTAATCGTTGCTCGACATGGTGAAACGTTCCGAGTAGTAAGCCCACTTGTAGAGGAACGCCCACGTCCGCCATGACAGCCGTCCTGTCAGCGAGGCGGAGTGCTCCGGCACGTAAGGCAGTTGTTTTCCCACCGACTGGTCGGCGGGCGACATCTTTTCGCCCTCGTTGATGGAGGGGGTCCACGAATAGGAACCGTTCAGGTCTATCAGCCAGTCCTTTGCCGGCTGCACGGCAAGGTTGGCCTTCACTTCGACACCGTAGGCATGGACTTTCTTCACGTTGCGCGGCGAGAAGAACCCCTTGGTCGTCGGCAGCCAGATGATCCAGTCGTCGATGTAGGAGTCGAACCAGCTTGCGCTGCCGCCCAGTTTATATACCCCCTTTTTGCCGACATCGAAACTCACTCCGGCGTCATAGCTGAAGCCGTGTTCGTTTTTAAGGTCGGGGTTGCCGCCCGGCAGAAAGTAGAGGTCGTTCAAAGTCGGAAAACGATAGTTGCGCGATACGGAGGCTTTCACCATCACGTTCCCTTTGCGCGAAATCAGTCCGTCGATGAAGAATGCCGGGATGAGCGGAGCCCATTTGTCGCCCGACATCTCCTCGCGCAAGACCAGCGACAAGCCCAACGGCTCGACAGGCTGCCATTTGGCCGATACAGAACCGGAGAGCTCGACACGCCCCTTGTCATATCCGACGACGGCTTTGTTGCCATCCTGAAGGATGATGTTCTTGTCTTCGCTGCGCACGAGATGCTGGTACACGGATACGTTCGAGGTGAAGAACCATTTCCTGCCGGGCGAGTATTCCGCTTCCGCCTGTCCGTAGAACGTGTTTATCTTGCTCCGCGAACGGGTCATGGAGGCCCAGTTGTCCGGCGCCACCTCACGACGGTAGTCGTAGGCCATCCACGTATGGATATAACCGCCTTTCACGCCGACTTTCCATTTCTCTTTGATATGGTCCCATGACAGGACACCACGAAACGTCTGCTCCCGCTGGCGGTTCTCGAAGGCGGTCTCATCGCCGTAATCGGTCGTGAGCATCGGCAGTTCCCGGTTGGAGTTGATATACCATGCGTTCAACCCGAAACGGTCGCCTTTCAGGGTGTTGTAATATACCTCCTGCAACAGGTGCAGGTCCTTGAACGAACCCGATCGGTTGCGTTCCTTGGGATGATACTGTCCGATGATGTTCTTCTCCTCGTCGTAGATATTTATCTTCTTGTCGTGGTTGGTGTACTTGTAATCGTTGGGCGACGACGAATAGACCGCGCGGGTCGAGACCTGCCATCGGTCGCTGCCGTAGGTGAAGCGGGCGAACTCGTCGAACGTGCGGAACGACCCGATGCCCTGCACGTATTGGGCATGGAAGCCCTCGCCGACCTGCGGCGTAGTACCGAGTTTGACAAGTCCGCCGAGTCCGCCGCCCGTTTCATTCACCGACGACGTGCCATGAAGCAGCGAGGCCTGATCTATGAAGTAGGACGGTATGGTGGAAAAGTCGGTCATACCCAGCATGGGATTGTTGATGCGCATGCCGTTCCACGTCACCTGCGTGTGGCTGGGCGACGTGCCGCGGAAAGCAACGGTGGAGAGCGTGGCGCGTCCGTAACTCTTGACGAACACGGACGAATTGAACGTCAGAATGTCGGCCATCGATAAGGCAATGTTCTCTTTCAGTGCGAGCGAGTCGAACTTCGTCTTCTGCACGCCGATTTCTTTCATCGGGCGTTTGCCCCACACCGTGACCTCGTCTATCTGGTGGATGCGTCGTGTGATTCCCTGCGCGGACAATACGGACGGACAGACGAGCAGTAGCGAGAAAAGTATGTATTTCGTATAAATCATTTGATTCCGTTTTTAGGGTGGGTATTCGCGGAAAAATGTACCGTGGAGGATGCCGGCACGGACGTTTGATGCGGGTCGAACCCATTCTCTTCAAGCAGTTGTCCGTATTCTTCCTCGAACGAGATCTCCTGATGGATTGTATGCTGCTCCTCGATGTGCCGTCTGAGCCGGTGAAGGTCGCTGAACGACACGCTGAACGAGTCGAATCCGGCAGCCCAACCGGAGAAGTCGGCATATTCCGGGGTTTTCTGGTATACCGTTCCCGTGGCGCCTTTCACCTTGTTCACGATCTTGCTGAAATCCCCGGAATTCGGAATCTCGACAAGTACATGCACGTGGTTGAGAAAGGCATTGGCGGCATGTACGCGGCAACCTTTCCCTGTAAAAATCCGTGTCATCCGCTCGAGCATCAATCCTTTTCCCGTTGTCGGAATCGTCATCTTGCGTCCTTTGGTAACGAAGATGAGATGGTATAGGTGTCGTATCCTGCCCATCACTTCCAACAAAATGCGCCGGGGATTATCCCGACATAGAATTCATCGATCAGTTCACCTTCGGACGAGTAGCGGTAGACAATGCCCTGCTGCTGGTAGTCGATGGCATCGGCCACGTAGACATCGCCACGCACGGGGTCGACGGTCAGGCCGTAATAAATCGTACCGCTGTATTCGAGGAACGGGCGCACGGGAACACGTTCCGCATCCACGTCCATCGACCATATGTCCTTGTTGATCCAGTAGAGCTTGTCGCCCGTACCGTTGAGCTGCACCTCCGAAGGCCAGTCGCCCATCTTGAACTTGAACTGCTTCTCTACGGTGAACGTCTCGGCATCGATGCGGTAGAGAGACGGGGCTTCGTAGCCGTAGGGCGAACCCTCGTACCCACCGTCGGTGATCGTCCACATCTTGTGGTTCTTGTCCATTACCAGCGAGGTGGGCTGGATGCCGACTTTCAGTTCTTCTACCACCTGATCCGTTTCGGTATCGATCTTGATGATGCGGTTTTGGTACGACCAGCAGTTGCAATAGACATATTTGCCATACTGCACCATCTGCTCCGTGGAGCCGCTTTCCATCGTCATGTCCGGCACCTGGATGTAACCGGTGATTTCATATTTCTTGGGGTTGATGATGAAGATGCGGTTGTCCCACAATTGGGTGACATAGGCTTTCTCGTCGCTGAGGAAATGGATATAGCGCGGCGAAGTCAGGTTCGTGATACGGCCCACCTCTTTGAACGTATTGAGGTCGATGGCGAAAATCACGTGGGAATTGTTCACCACGACCCAGCCCTTATTGTCGTGGATGCACATCGATTGCGCCACGTCGCCCAGCTTCATGCCGTTGGCACGGAAGAACACTTCATTCTGCACCTGTTGGGTTTCGGGGTCGTAGTACGACAACGTGGCATTGCCGTACTGGAAGTTGCCCTCGTTGGTGATGAACAACCCGGCTCCGGTAGCGTTGAAATCTTCCACCGCATCTCCGTAGTCCCACTCCATGCAGCCCGCCAGCAACAGCGGCAACCCGCATAGAAGAATGATATGTCGTATCAGATGTTTCATTGGCTTGTTATAAACGGGAAAGAGTACCGGTCTTTCGGCCAGTACCCTGTTCCCTTGTAAAATAATGGGTGTTACTGCTGGGTATAGCGACCGGCTTGCATATCCTCGTAGGTGGGGTTATAACCGCAATTGGTTACAAGCCAGTCTTCTTTCTTGATTTGCTCTTCTTCTACAAAAGATTTGAAGAACGTATAATCAACAAACCGTGTCAACCGGATAAATCGAACTCCTGAGAGTTTTGTTAAAGTTGGCATATTGAAAGTCGTAAGCGATGCTGCATTTGCAGCACAAAGTGTTCCATCAATGGCCTGCAATTTGGGGCATGAAATAGTTTTTACGGCACGAACAGTCATACCAACACCCCCGACATGTTCCAATGACGGAAATGTAAAATCTTTATTTGATGCCATAAAATCTAAAGAACCATATAAAATATTATTAATCACCCCTTCTTTGATATATTGAGGATTGCTTGAACAACCGACTGACTTTAAATTCGTAAAATCATAATCATAGTTAGAAACAGCGTTCAGATTACCGATAATACATAACTGACCTCCGACAATTTCCAATTTCGGGAACGAGATATTGTTTGCCATTGTAGTTTCGATGCTTAAATATCCATCTACACTTACCAAGTTAGGGGCTGAAACGCCTTTTTTTGAACCTCTTATAATTTCCATATTCCCGTAAACTCGTTCAAATTGGAATACAGGATCTGTTGTCATATTGCTAGAATACTTAAAATTCTTAATACTCTTAAAATTCAATTCTGGATCTATTCCAACACTTGAACCGGTAATACCGCTCGGAGCTAGAAACATGCTAACTTGCGACATATCCTCTTTTGTGATAATTTTTGAGAATATAGTCCCGTCTGTAATAGAAATTAAAGGTTCGTTATCCTCAAAAGGTACAAAATTTACTTTGCTCAAATCTAAAATTCGATCAGAACACTCCAATAAACGCAGCAAGGTCAGTCCTCCGAGTTGTTCTAATTTACTCCAATCCGGTAATTTTTTCAAGACTTGGAATTTAGATATTGTCAATGTGCCTTTAACAATCGACAAGTTAGACAGTCCATCTATTTCTTGTAATTTATTATTTCCCGTAGATGTAAAAGCATCGGACGCAATATAACTGGAAACGAGATTAAGGTCGCCGTTTACTACCGATAATTCCGGCAATGAAAGGGTCTCCAACGGAATCGGTATAGAAGCAAAATCCACACTTCCAACTTCTTGTAATTTCGGAAATTCCAAAGAAATCATTTTGCCTAAATTATTAACCCCTAAGCGACCGTTTACTTTTGTCAATTCAGGAATTCTCAAAGATGTGATTTCTCCTCCTGGTTCTCCGTCACTTGTCAGACACTGGAGATCAAAATCCTTTACGACAGTGGTTAATTTAGGGAATTCAAAACTTTGTAGAGATGAAGTCCTGAATATTATATTTCCATCAATCGTTTCAAGGTTGTCGAATTGCACATATGCTACTTGATTGTTGCAGACAACGATGTCGCCAGTAATATGCTGCAAAGATCTCATACTGACCATCTGCAATTTACTGTTGGTCGCAAAGGCAGTTTCAGTTCCTATTTGCAAACCTCCAATTGAAGTGATATTATCAAGTCCCGTAAGATCTTGTCCAACATAACTTTTCCGAATGATGATGTTTCCTTCGACTTCCTTCAATATTTTTAATGCGGCGATATCCGACAATTCTTCTGCATCCTCAGCATCCGACCCGATAATCAAATCACCTTTGATAACCGTTACGTCCGTATCAATGAAAGCCGTAACATCCGCTGTTGTCTTCAATTCCACATCCCCTTCATAGCGAATCTCGTCTTTAATGACTTTATATGTATAATCATTCGCTTCTCCATTGTAAGAGGTTACACGAAACGTTCGTTCCGTATCCCAGTCAGTAATGCTTGCCGGATCGGGAATAATTGTTGCCGAGGATGTGTATTTGAATTCGACTTGAGCATTATTTAACGAAACAGTATATGGAACTGTTATGGTAATTATATTGTCAATTATTTCCGCTGTATAGGATTGACTTGCCACAGTCATCACGACTGATGTGATAAAATTGTCATCGGCATCAGCAGGACTTTCTGGAGTCTGATTATCTTCTGAACATGATAAAAAAAGAAATGGGGCAATGAATAGTAAAAGCCAAAACTGTCTCATATTATTGATTATTAGTTATTGATAAGTCTTCAAATGAAAATACTTCTGTGGATATCTCTCCAAGCCAACCACTTTTCGATAATACTCCACACTGAACTTTGATAAAGTCTATATATTGCAATTTTACTGGAGTCCCGTCATGATATATTGCATTGGCTATTTTGAATCCGTTGCGCTGACCGCTACCATCAATGACATTTCCTCCTACCAGATTATCTGAACCCATATTATCCACATACCCCCACTCATAAGCGTTATTCGCCCAATATCCTGTAACGGGATCTTGATTGTTGCGAGGAGTCAGACGCGTCCCATATAATGTATAGCTATCTTCTTTAATCCAATTGGGATAATAATATTCTTGGCCATGGTATGCATTCATATCGACAGAACCTGAATTACCTTCACTATCTACCCACGGAGTATGTGCTCTGGGTGCAGGTCTATAGTAAGTTACTTCGTAGTCTTGTATTGTACCATCGATGCCGGTTTCAGATCCTTTTAATTCATACCATTCATCGTCTGGCTGGCCATTGCCATTTATATCTTGCATTACCCAAACAATGCCCGGCTCATTTGAGCCACCGCTCGAACTGTTAAAAGCATTTCCTTGTATTGCAAAATCGTATTCTCGGCCACTCGGAGCAATACTATGGTCAAAACCGATGATGATATAACCACCGAAAGATCCCAGTGAAACATGCGCTTTTTTGTTCAATCGTTTCGTTGCATACTCTATGGCTTGTTGGGGCGTCGTTTCATTTCCTATAAATCCGGTATTTTGGGATAACTCATTAATAAACTGTCCGGGAGCAGGAATGAATTCATAAACCTTATCCCAAATACCTGAACTTGTCGCTGTCGCTTGCCGATAGCGTTCTTGTTCCGTTTTTTCTTCACAAATAACCTTAACTGTCGTTGTAATTGAAGTATTACTACGTGTTATGTTACGTGAAAGTGGCTGTGTGTTGGGCATTTTTTCTGTAACAGTAACAGCAACGAAATATTCTCCAGGAGTCGTCGGCGTGAATTTAAAAACCCTGTCGGTAGCGGCTTCCATAATTTTTCCATTGACCTGCCATTGATACTGTGGATAATCGAAATATTCCAGCAAAGGCCGCAAATATACAGGACGCCCTGCAAAAGTATAACGATCCGTAGAAGTTTGTGTATAGGATGGTGTCGGAAACCGTACGGAATAAGGCATTGTTTCCACAACTTCTACGTCGAAATCACGGATTGTTTCTCCGTCTATATTGGATGCCCGGATTGTTATCGAATATGTACCGAGTTCTTTTTCGTGAAACGTATATGCTTTTTCTGTTCCGACGATTTCTCCATCGCGTACCCATTCAATTCTAAAATTTTCAAGATCGTCATGTTGAATATCTGGAGATAAAATATAATCCGTGTTTTGAGGCACTTTTAATCCTTTAGAGGGGATTATGATTGAAATTGTAGGTGGAGTTAACTCCAATACTTCTACTTTTAACTCTTCTTCCGCATAACCCTCTGGTGTATCAACTCGCAATTTGATATATAGATGTTGTTCCTGATTCCATGTATACTTCAATATTGATTCAGATGAAAGAAGTTTTCCATCTACTGTCCATGCATAAAGTGCATTATTCGCATATTTATATGTCGGGGCAATTGTCAGTTCACGCCCAACTTTGATAGTGTAAATGCCAGTCTCACTATCGAGTTCAATTATAGGAGCTTGTTTTATTTCTTCAGTAATTACATCGTTCTTATTACAGCTTGTAATAAAAAACAAAAGTACAAGAATACTAAATATGAAAGCCTTCATAATCCTAAATTCCGCAGCATTTTAGTTTAACTTATTTTATAAGTACCTGAGCAACAAAAAGTTGCTCAGGATTTTGCCATGTCAGATTTTTCACCTATCTTAGTGTTGCAAATCAAAATATGTATCAAAC
>NZ_FNVV01000013.1 GCF_900108345.1 Bacteroides ndongoniae
GCTTGAACGATTTATTTGCGTGTCTGGGATTGAACCAAACACGCAATTAATTGACAAACTTTTCAAAGAACTCATTTTATTTACTGCCAGAGCCGCTTAGGCTAGGCTAATTTTTAACGAACTATTGAACTTAAACAGATGAATATGTGGAAAAACTTAAACTTTCTTATTTGCGTTATTATTTTTGTATTCTGTTGTAATGCATCATATTCCCAAAACTGCTGCAAATCTCAGGTAGATTATACTTATTGGGTTCTGCAGAAGGAATGGAGTAACGGATTTAAGGCTTTGCCTGACGTAAGTACAAATTTGGCTGAGTTCTATTCGCAGTATCATAAGAATAAAGCACAATGGGATGCCGTATTCTTATGGTTGGCTCAGACTGATTTGCAAACAATTTCTGCTGGAAAATATTCCATACCTAATACGGATTTATATGCCAATGTGGAGGATGGTGTAAATGAGCCTTTGGATAAACGTGGATCTGAATCGCATTATCATCATATTGATCTTCAGTACGTTGTTAAGGGAACAGAGCGCTTTGCATTGCTTCATCATGATACTTCATATCCTAATAAGGCATATGTGCCGGATATTATAGGTTACTCTTATGATGTGTCTAAGGCCATGTTTATAGATTCTACTCCTGAGCGCTTCTTTTTGTTTTTTCCATCTGATTGGCATATAGCTAAAATACAGACAGATAAAGAAGATCAAAAAATCAGAGTTGTAGTGGTCAAGTTGGATTATGTAAAATAACCCAAGTTCCGTTACTGCGCGGTTGACAGTTGTTAAGGAGAAATATCTGTATTGCCTTATATGTGAATTAAGTCCTTTGCTTTGAGCATCAAGCTGTTTTAAGTTGCGGATTTATATGATTTACGATGGTTTGCATAAAGTGTAAATACTGAATATGAGAAATACATATTTAAAATGTTACAGTTTTATATATTTAGCCATTTTGGTAAGTATAACGCGACTTTATGCCTATGAGGGGAATCATACAGAAATATCTGATGTTTATTTAGGGACATTTACTGAATATCCCTAACTAACTTACTGATGCTCTGTCAGTGTTGGTTGTTTCTAATTTCAGGAGTTTTGTTTTCGCAGATAGCAGCTGGGACTCATCCCTGTTTGCTTGTGGAATAATTTGGAAAACTGAGAGAGGTTAGGGATACCGATTTCTTCAGCTATCTCTTTGATATTCATGCCGGACGATAGCATGAGTGTCTGTGCCCGTTCTATTCGTTTGAATTGCAGATACTGGTTGGGTGTCATGCCATTCAGGTTTTTAAATATGCGTGTAAAGTGATCGGGTGTCATGCACATGATTTCTGAGAGTTCTGCCACGTGAATGTTTTTGCTTAGGTTATTATTGATGTAATTGAATACCTTAATCATTCGTTTGTATGGGTTCTTGGCATTGGCTATTGGTTGAGAGCTTGTGCCGATAAATTTGGAGAATAGTTGGAGTAGTATACCGTTGCTTTCGAGATCGCTTTTGAATTCCTGGTGGATGTTTTCACGATTGATGTTGAAGAGTTCAGGTCTGTTGTCGTATGCTTTGGGGTCGGGGTTGGTGATGTAACAGTTGGGATTTAGCTCCAAGAAACGTTTCATTAGGCATTCGTCTAGTGTTGTAGCTCGGACTTTATATAAAATGTCGGCGTATTCAAAAAGGTTTTTCCCTCCGATCAGCTGGTCAAGAAAGCAGATATAATAATGGCTCATGTATTCAATGCACTCGTATGTATGAAAAGTGAATTTGGGGATAATGAACATGTCTCCTTCGGAAAGCTCATACTTTTTTTGATTCATGTAGACGTTGGCCGTTCCTTTATCTATGAGGTACAGACGGGTGAAAGGACTGATAATATTTCGATAACACCACTCTTTGCCGACTTCGCAGTGGCCGGTATAAATCATGTGCAATGAAAGTGTATTTTGGTAATTGGCGTATTTCATAGTGAGTTAGCGCTTTTGATTGTCGGTTGTAAATATAGGCATATATTCATGATTTATGTCGGATTTTGCAAAGTTTTGGAATATTTTTTATTCTTCGCGCTGTTGTGTAACACTTATCTTTGTAAAAAAACAAATCGTTAACTTTTTAATTGAAATCTGACAATGAAACGCGTAGGAAGTATTATCGGTGTGGATATTGAAAAACTGGAGGAATATAAGAAGCTCCATTCTGCTGTATGGCCGCAAGTTCTGGAAATGATTCGTTTGTGTAATATACGCAATTATTCCATTTATTATAGAAACGGCATGCTTTATAGCTATTATGAGTATGTAGGGGAAGATTATGAAGCAGATATGGCCCGTATGGCTGCCGATCCGGTGACGCAGGAGTGGTGGAAACTTTGTGGTCCGTGTCAGCGCCCCTTGGAAGACAGGAAACCGGGTGAGTGGTGGGCCGAAATGGAAGAGGTATTCCATTGTGACTGAATTTTATTGTATCTTTCTAAATAACCGTTACGTATGAAAATGAGAAATATATGCTTGGCTATTTTGCTGTTGGCAGTGACACCGTCTTATGGTCAGGTGCGGAAAAAACTGATATTGCCTGAACCGTCCTTGCAGCCAAGTAAGGTACAGTTGGAACAGATAAACCGTAAATACGGTATGTTCATCCATTTTGGCATTAATACGTTCCACGATGAAGAATGGACGGATGGAAGTAAGCCGGCGTCTTCTTATGCTCCTACGGCTATCGATGCCGAGCAATGGGTGGAAGCTGCCAAAGCCGGGGGAATGAAGTATGTGATATTGGTGGCTAAGCATCATGACGGATTTTGTTTGTGGGACAGCAAATATACAGAATACGATGTGGCTAATTCTTCGAATAAGACAAATGTGGTCGAAGAGGTAGCAAAGGCCTGTAAGAAACACAATATAGCTTTAGGACTCTATTATTCTCTGTGGGGTCGGAAAACCAATGCGGATGTTGGAGATTTGCAATTGGACGGGGCGTATAATGAATATATGCTTAAACAGCTGGATGAGCTGATTGACATAACGAAGAAATATGTGCATATTGTAGAATTCTGGTTCGATGGAGGTTGGGTGAAAGAGAACTACCGCTGGCCGATTATGGATATTTACCAGACAATTAAATCAAGAGAACCTCATTGCCTTGTAGGGGTTAACTGGACTATCGGTTCTAAGGACAATCCGAATGCTCAGGCAATTACGCCAGACAAGCAACAGGCAGGCTTCCCCATTCGATATTTTCCAAGTGATTTCCGTCTGGGAGATCCGTATTTGCCGACAGACAATGACCCGAAACTGTTTTCGTACAATGGACATCTCTACTATATGCCGTGGGAGTCTACAGTTTGTATCAGTAGTCGATGGTTTTACCATACTCAGGATCATACTTATAAGAGTGTGGATGAATTGGCCAAACTGTATCGTCAATGCACCAAAAACAATAACATCCTCATTCTGAACTGCCCTCCAGGGCGTGATGGCAAGTTGAGGCAAAAGGATGTTGAGATATTGAAGGAGTTACGTAAGCGGGTGATGTGATTGCTTATAATATAAAAAAGAATAATTATGATAGATTTATTGACTAAACTGCAGACATGCGTGGAGATGGGGAAAATTAATCAAGCATCGCCTTATCCTCCTGCAATGAAAGGAATGCCTGGTGCTTTTGAATTAGCGAAAGAGGCACTTGATGCGGGTGTGACACCGCAGACAATTCTGGATGAGTCGTTGATTCCTGCCATGGCCAGAGTGGGGGAGAAATTTGCAGAAGGCAAGATTTTTGTTCCTCAGATGCTACTTTCTGCCAAGGCCATGAATGAGGCTATGAAACATTTGAAGACTTTTTTCCTTTGCGGAGACATCCAACGTAAGGGAGTGTTTATTGTAGGTACTGTTGCAGGTGATTTGCATGATATTGGGAAAAATCTGGTAGCCATGATGGTGGAAGGTGCCGGATGGGAGGTTATAGACCTGGGTACGGATGTGCCGGCAGAGAAATATATTTCGGCTTTGGATGCTCATCCTGGTGCTGTGTGTGGTATGTCGGCTCTGCTTACAACAACTATGAGCAACATGAAGCCGATGATTACGGCCATTCGTGCCAAACATCCTGAAACGAAAATTGTGGTAGGCGGTGCACCTCTTAACGCTCAGTTTGCTGCTGAAATAGGAGCCGATGCGTATGCCCGTGATCCGCAGGATAATATTAACTGGTTGAACTCTTTAGCTTCGTAAAAATGAATAAGTGGGTTGAAAAGATTGTAAACGGAAAAGAGCGGCAAGCCATGCTGATAATGACTCATCCGGGTATCGAAGCCACAGGACATACGATTCGTGAGGCTGTTACTGATGGCGAAATACATTATCAGGCCATTAAGAATGTGATGGACACTTATAGAACATCTGCCTGTACGGTTATCATGGATCTTACAGTAGAGGCTGAGGCTTTTGGGGCAGAAGTTCTGATGCCCGAACACGAAATACCCAATGTGACGGGGAGGTTGGTTTCCGATTTGGATAGCGTGATGCAGTTGGAACTCCCTTCGCTTGACTCAGCCCGTGTGCCGGAATATTTGAAAGCGAATCGGTTGGCTGTGCAGCATACGGGCAAGCCGGTCTTCTCGGGATGTATCGGTCCGTTTTCGCTGGCGGGACGCTTATATGACATGTCGGAAATTATGGTAGGCATCTATATTGATACGGAAGCCGTTTGTCTGTTACTGGACAAATGTACCCGTTTTATTATAGATTATTGTAAGGCCTTTAAGGCTTTGGGGGCTACAGGTGTTATTATTGCCGAACCTGCAGCCGGCTTGTTGTCGAATGATGATTGCCTGGAATATTCTACGAAGTATGTCCGTCAGATTGTGGAAGCTGTTCAGGATGATGATTTTGTGGTGATACTTCATAATTGTGGCAATACGGGGCAGTGCACGGATGCCATGTTGAAAACAGGTGCTTCCGCTTTACATTTCGGCAATGCAATAGATATGAAACGTGCATTGGAGGAGTGTCCTGATTCGGTTTTGGTGATGGGAAACCTGGATCCGGTCGGTTTGTTCAAACAGGCTTCGCCGGATCGGGTCTATCAGGAAACATATACTTTGTTAAAAGAGACTTCTTGCTATCGGAATCTTGTTATTTCTTCAGGGTGCGATATGCCTCCAGGAGTACCGGTAGAGAATATAGAGGCCTTTATCAAGGCATTGACCGATTATAATAGAGAAATGTGTCATGTTTAGAGAATATAGATTTCGTTTTGCCGATGTCTGTCCGGATGACAAAATGCTTGAAGCCGCTCTTCAGATAACGGACGAAGAGGCCTATCAGGATTTGCTTCCGGTGATCCGTGGTGTACTTGGACGTCTGCAGGAGAATCCGGGTATCGTAGGCGGTTATACTATTTGTCCTTGCGATGGGGTGGACGTAAAAAACGGACTGATCTATTGTGGCCAAACAAAGCTAGAGGCAGGCAAGAGAATCGCTTCTTATATGAAGGAAGCCTCCGCCTTGGCGGTTTTTGTATGTACCGCTGGATCGCTTTTTACAGATTTGGCAAACGAATATCTGAAACAGGGAGATTTGCCGGAAGCTTTTATTGCCGATGCAATAGGGTCGGTGACGGTTGAAAATGCAATGGACCGCATTCAGCAGGCTTTGGAGACGGAGATGAATCTTCAGGAGATGAAGATTAGTAACCGGTATAGTCCGGGCTATTGCGAATGGCATGTAAGCGGACAGCAGGCTTTATTTTCTTTGATAGACGATAATCATACAGGAGTAACGTTGACAGCATCGTGTCTGATGCAACCGATTAAGTCGGTTAGCGGAATAATAGGGATCGGTGTGGATATGCAGAAGCGCCCATACGGATGCAGTATTTGTCACAGCTCCACGTGTGTTTATCGTCGGATTAAGCATAAGTGATTTTGATTTTAGCCTATGAATGTAGATTTGTTATCTGGAATAGCTTTAATTGCAGTCGGAGCCTTTGCTTCAGGAAGCTTTTCTATGCCGTTCGAGAAGGTGAAAGGCTGGAAGTGGGAGAACCATTGGCTGGTATACAGTTTGTTTGCTTATGTTGTGGTTCCCCTGTTGTCTTGCTTGGTTTTCTGTCCAGACTTTCTGTCGGTGCTTTCTGTGTGTCCGCCGGGATTGCTCGGAAGGATTTTCCTGTTAGGAGTTCTGTATGGAATCTGTAATCTCACCTTTGGTCTGTCGCTGAAATATTTGGGGGTATCTTTAGGATTTATTATTTCGTTGGGACTGATGATGGTATTGGGTACGGTAATTCCTCCTGTACTTGATGGACGGATTATCGGTATGTTCAGCGGTGCTGGCGGGGTGATGCTGGTTTGGGGACTTTCAATAGGTATAATAGGCGTATTGGTAAGTGCTTATGCCGGTTATAAAAAGGATACTCAGTCCGGTAATGGGCAGGAGCCGACACTCAACTTTAGGAAAGGCATCCTGTTGGCTTTGTTTGTTGGTCTGACAGGAGCCTCGCAGGCTTTGGGCATTGAACAGGGTAATGGGATTTCGCGTATTCTTCTGGAGCGGGGAGTAGATGAGCTGTTTGTTATGCTTCCCACGGTAACCGTTTTGTTTGCCGGCTCTTTTCTGATTACTCTGATATGGTGCGTTTGGGTCGGTTATAAAAATGGCAGTCTGAAATTGTTTGCCAGTGCAGGTGCGGGAAAGCTGATACCGAACTATCTGTTTTGTGCCCTGTCTGGTTTTCTCTGGTTTCTCAATATGATTACGTATGGCATGGGGAAGAGTTTTATGGGAGAGTATTCCTTTACAGCATGGGGAATCCTGATGTCTCTGACCATTGTTTTTGCTACGATTTGGGGACTGTACCGGGGAGAGTGGAAACAGGTAGCACCTCGGGTGCGCGTATGGATGTATATCGGTCTGTCTATTTTGGTAACATCTTCTTTTATTATAGGAATGAGCAGTAATTAATGTGAAGCTGCACTTTAACTTGTTTGATGTCTTGTGAGGTATTCATTTAATATTGTTGATTTATTCTTTGAGGAATAACTATTGCTATTTCCTCTTATAAAATGTCTGCTATGAAAAAAATAATTCTGCTTTTTGTTTTTACGCTTGTTTTTGGTGGTCTATGTAGTCAGACTACTGATAACATTGGAAGTTATATGGAAACTCAGGCATTGCAATGGGAGCAATTGCCTATGCAATGGAACGAAGGTGCTTTCCTGGGTAATGGTAGGATCGGTATGATGGTATACGTCGATTCTGTAGACAATTCGCTGACTCTTTGGTTGGGGCGTCCGGATGTTACGGATCATCGGTTGGCTCCTGACCGTAAAAGTTCTTTGGGGATTAAGGGGGCTTCTGTCATGACAGATTATTGCCGAATGGATGTCGGCAAGATGAAGTTATATCCTGAAGCGAAAATACTTTCGGGTACGATGCGATTGGATATCTATGATGCAACTCTGACTGGTGTTTTGCATACCGAACAAGGTGATATCTCATTGACAGCTTTCACTCCCTATGATATGGAGGTGAATGTTGTAGATATCAAGACCTCTGTTCCGTATGTCTGGAAGCTTCATCCTGGCAGTCCCAGTTCGCCTCGTATACAGGTTTTTCCCCATCTTAAAAAAGAGATGGGTTATGAAGACAACCCGGCGCCACAACAGACTGCTGGCAGACACGAGGGCTGGAGTGTGCATCCGTTGCTCGCTGGTGGCGATTATGCAACTTATTGGAAGGAAGTTTCTACCAGTGGCGGATCGACTTTGTTCCTTTCGACGATGAATCAGGTTCCGCTGTCCGACCGTTCGCTTCCCCAAGCCAAACGTGAGGTGAAAAAGGCTATTAAGAAAGGAAAGGAGAAGTTGATGAAGGATATGCAAGCCTGGTGGCATGCTTATTATCGGACTGGAATGATAAACATCCCAGATAAACGAATGGAAAACTTTTATCATATTCAGTTGTATAAGTTGGCTACATGTTCTCATCCGGAAGGACCGGTTATGGATACATTCGGAACTTTCTATAAAACCAGCCAATGGCCGGGAATCTGGTGGAATCTGAATGTTCAGCTTACTTATATGGCAACCCATGCTACCAATCGGTTGCAGCAAGGTGTCAACTATCAGAAGTTATTGGATGAGTTGTTTGTTGATATTATGACTGCTTATGGTCCTGCACGATGTGGAGATTTTGCCTGGGCACTTCACACTTATTATTCCTACATGCGCTATGCCGGAGAAGATTGGAAGAAGATTAAAGATGGTTTTATGCCTAAGGTGAGTGAATTGTTCAAGCTTTATGTACCTCATTTGAAGGAGCAGAATGGAATTATTCATTTGCTGGATACAGAGTCTCCTGAATATGAGGGATTTAAAACGTATAATAACAGTAACTATAATTTGGCGGCGCTCCGATGGCTGTTGCAGACAATGATAGAGCTGAGCGACCGTACAGGAGAGAAACCGCAAGAATATGTCGAATGGAAGAATATTTTGGAAAAACTTCATCCCTGTCCGGTGGATGAAAATGGATATATGATAGCCAGTGATAAGCCTTTGGCAAAGTCGCACAGACATTACTCGCATCTGCTTTCGTTCTATCCGTTAAGACTACAGGACACGACACGTCCCAAAATTAACGCTCTATTGGAGAAATCTATTGATCATTGGATGACTATTGGTGATGGGAAAGGATTGGCTGGTTATTCTTATACGGGAGCGGCTTCGCTTTATGCATATCAGGGGAATGGTGAGAAAGCATATGCGCAGTTATATCATTATTTGAATAAGCCTATAGGAATCAGCCTTCTTCTGCCTAACACAATGTATGTAGAAAGTGGAGGTAAGAACCCTGTGATAGAAACTCCGCTTAGTGCAGCCACGGCTATTACAGAAATGCTTCTTCAGGGATGGGGAGAGACTTTAAGAATTTTCCCTGCCATACCTGCCGAATGGCAGGATTGCTCCTTTCATGATCTTAGGGCGGAAGGTGGATTTGTTGTATCAGCTTTGCGCAAAAAAGGACAAACAGAGTGGGTTCGTATTCACAGTGATGCAGGTCAGGAGTGTAGGATCTATCTTCCTGATTGGAAACAAGTGTATGTAATAGAAGGTTATCAGGCACGTATTTCGCCGGAAGGGGATGGATATTATACCATCAGTTTACCTCGGGGGAAAACTGTTACTTTGTCGGGAGAGCAATCTGTCAAGCTTCAGTTTGATTGTCTGTATTCGAAGAGTGGTGCAGGCAATTTCTATGGGGTGAAACTAGGAAAGGGACTTCCGAAGCAGATGGACTGGCCAGATAGTGCAAAAGCTGCTGGAAAACGGTGATTTATAATAGGTATATTCAAGCCTTAGCTTTTGGTTTACGCCGAGTGTGAAGCTGATATAATTTATATATGTGGAAATGAATATATGTATTGATGTGACAGAATTTACAATTATATTTAAAAAGTAGAATAAGAATATGACTTCAAGGGAACGTGTTTTAGTAGCAATAGCTCATAAAGAGCCCGATAGGGTTCCTGTAGATATGGGGGCAACTCCTAGTTCGGGTATATCGGCCATCGCTTACTCTAATTTACTTAAAGCGATAGGGCGGGATGACTTGCCGGTATGGATTTATGATGTGGTACAGCAGTTGGCTCAACCGGACATGGCTGTACTCGATCAGTTTGGTGTGGATGTTATAGACGTTGGCCGAGCTTTCAATACTCGTCCCGAGGATTGGCACGAAACGGTATTGGCCAATGGCGACAAGGCTTTTTATCCTCAAAGTTTTCATCCGGTGAAGCAAACAGATGGCTCTTATTCGTGTTACGATGACGATGGTGTGCGTGTATTGGCTCGGATGCCCAAAGGAGCGACTTTTTTCGATCAGACTTATTTCCCTTATGTAGACGGTTTCCCTACTGATTATTCTACGTTGGACAATGAGATGGGGAAGG
Source organism: Bacteroides ndongoniae (assembly GCF_900108345.1). GTDB lineage: Bacteria > Bacteroidota > Bacteroidia > Bacteroidales > Bacteroidaceae > Bacteroides > Bacteroides ndongoniae. The sequence goes on from NZ_FNVV01000013.1 coordinate 9,956, forward strand.
TTTTGTGGTCGCGTTATGTACACAGTCCTTGGGATCATGCCTCCGATCCCGATTTTTGGAATGAGTTGCGCAAACGCACTCTTCATTTGCGCGAAACGACGGATAAGGCCTTAATGATTGTCTGTGGGTGTAATCTCTTTGAATGGGGTACATTCTTGCGGCGTATGGATAATTTCTTGATGGATTTACTTTGCGATCCGGATGAAGTTGCTCGAATGCTGGACCAGTTGTTGGAGCGTCATTTGGCTACATTGGAGAAAGTGTGTGCTTCGGTGGGTGACATTGTAGATATCATTCGCTTTGGCGACGATTTGGGTATGACGACTGGCCCGTTTATGGATGTGGATACTTACAAAACTCTGTTTAAGCCGCGGCATAAGCAGTTGTGCGATTATGTCAAGTCGCATAGTAACATGCATACTTTTATTCATTCTTGTGGTTCTATATCCAGTTTGATGCCGGATCTGATAGATGCCGGAATCGAGATTTTCAACCCTGTACAAACTAATTCTTTGAACATGGAGCCTGAATTCCTGAAACGGGAGTTCGGAAAGGATTGCACTTTCTGGGGCGGAGGAGTCGAAACAGTCGGTACGTTGAACAATGGTACTCCAGAGGAGGTTCGGAAACAGGTATTGGAACGTCTGGAGATTATGTCAAAAGGAGGTGGTTTTGTATTTAATACGGTACACAATATTTTGCCGGATGTTCCGCCTCAGAATGTGTTGGCTATGTTTGATGCAGTGAAGGAGTTTAATAAGTGCTAATCCTTTATGCTCGGACCTGTTGTGTAATATCCGCTGACCCTTTATTTTTTTTCCAGTTAGAGAAATTTTATTTCCTAACTGGGGAAAATAAAAAAAGAAGGTGTGTCTATCTGGCACACCCTTTTTTCGGACACAACTTTTGTGATTAGGGAAAATAGTTGATTGATAACGAGTTAGTAAATGACACAAGTACGGATTTATCCGTATAAACATTATTTCGCTAAGGAAACTACTCTTTTCATGTAGGTTTCTATGTAGGTTAATTAATACCAATTGATTCCTACTAATGCGAATTAATAATAAGTCATTAACTAACTCGTTATCAGTCTATGTACACGATTAACATCAGGGGTAAGCAGAACCCGAAAGACACCAAGATGGTCAAGCTGGAGATAATTTTCTTCAAGACCGGTTACGCCCGTGTGCCGAAGGTTATAAACATCACAGGGCTATTAAAAGACTGGGATGTCAAGTCTCAGAGTTTCCGTGTAGGGAGTGCGGAGGCCACTACCAAGAACAAACTGCTTTTCGATTTGCGAACCAAATATCTGCATGTCGCCGATACCTGGGAGATGGAAGGCAGGAACTGGTCGCCCGTCCAGCTATCACATTGCTTCGATGAAATCAAGGCGGCCAAACCCGAGGTCAAAGTAAAGAGTGTCCAGCAGATGATCGATTATCTTGAAGAGACATTCAAAAACAAGAAACGCATCAAGAACGGTCAGATTGTCGACAGCACGACCAATGCTAAACGGTATGTCTATCTCAAGCGTGAACTGCAGGCGTTTACAAAGGAAAAATATGAAAAAGCCTTTTCCTCTTATTTCTTTACGGATATTACAGAAGAGTTTCTTCTTGACTTTGCGTTTTGGCTTAAAGAAAGAGGTATCAGAAATGGCAACAAGGCCGGACTTACACACAAACTAAGGTTGCTCCGTGCCGTATGCAGGCAGGCAGAAAAGAAAGAGATGTACGGGGTGAATATGGATAACTTCCTCTGTCTCGGTGATGATATTAATTGGCCGGAAACCACTTCAAGAGCAGTTCCGGAAACAGTCATAGCTAAAATCGCAAATGTTGACCGTACCTTGTTTACGAAAAAAGAGCAGTTGCATCTTGATTTGTTCCTGTTCAGCTACTATACCGGAGGTATGGCGAATGTCGATGTATGTAACCTGACATGGGATTTGGTCCAGGAAGACCGCATCGTCTATGAACGTATCAAGTTTCCCAAAACAGCCAAACCGGAATTACTCAGTAAAGCAAAAGCCATCATGAATAAATACCGTGGGCAAAGTTATGGAAATTATGTATTTCCTGTTTTTACTCATAAACACACGACCACTTCCAAGAAGACTACACGTGTCAAGCAAATTTCCACACGCCTTTCACAAACCTTGACGAAAGCATGCAAGATGTTGCGCATTAAAGAAAACATCACATGGTATTCCGCCCGTGGCTCTTTCATATCGAAGATGGTAGATGCCGGTAATAATCCGTATGTGGTTGCAGAGATGGCTGGTAACAGCCCATTGACCATCTATAAGCATTACTACAAGAATACAAAGCGGGAAGAAATCAAGCGGCAGATGGAAGAAATGTTCTGACCAGACATATCCATAAAGTTGTAAACACCTTGACAATTTCTCTGATGGATAAATCATACGGTATAATGGCTGTTAAAAGTCATTGATTACCAATGTGATATTTATTATATTGACAGAATCGCTCTTATTCTTGATTATTTTCACTACCTTTGTAGTCAATAACTTAAATAATATTTATATGAAAGAGTTGGTTTCAAAGATACAGGAAGTATATGCTACATTCTCCACGGATGCGGCACTTCAGATTGAAAAAGGCAACAAGGCCGCAGGTACCCGTGCCCGCAAGACTTCGTTGGAATTGGAAAAACTGATGAAAGAGTTTCGTAAGGTTTCCTTGGAAGAATCCAAGAAATAGCCTTTACACGTCCGGTCGTTATCACATAATGCCGGTTCTTCTGCAGATGCGGCATAAAAACCATATTGGCAGAACGACATAATAAAATACGGAAAGCGTTAGCTTTTGTCATGCACCGAAATCTGGAAAATTTAGTTATATCTCAAAATTTCACATCATAATATCTTGTAAATTAATAGTTTATATTGTGATGTGTTTTTATCAAGAAACAAATTAGGAACAGAAACACGAATTATCTTATTTTCTTGTTTTTTTGTTTGCACTACCTTTCTTTCTCTTCACTTGTTCGTACTTTGAGTATTTTTCCAAGTCTTTTCACACGATTTTCATCCTCTCGCCAAGAGTGATTGTTGCAGTCATCTATGGATGAATAACTACAGCCAAAAGAAAAAAGGACAAATCTCTGTTTCTTTCAAGGAACATTGTTTTTTGCAAAGGTAACCATTTCCCTCAAAACACCTATACAGGCAGTCCAATATATCTGCCTATATTTAGTTTACTTTAGTTTAGCATATATATAAGCTAATAGACTAAACTAAACCTTTACCGAAGTTCTCCCCCTTACTTTTATATTCACAGTCAAAAGAGAAGATAATCGCACCGATATTTTCTTTTTTCGCTGCATCCCAATTTTACGGAAGTTCCTTTTATCGTAACTTCTGCCATAGGCATTCTATCCTCGCATCCCAACTTTCGGTCTGCCTGATGAGAATTGTGTCGCAAAGGTACTTGTCATGTCTTTCTTGTATTCAAGGTCACAGCCTGACGGTTCCCGACAAAATCTCCACGCTCCGCTTTGCAGAGGTCGTATTTGGTCGTGAAACCCTGCATAAAGAGCCATAACACCTTTTGAGGCGACATAATTTTCAATCAAGCCCGAAAGTAGCTGAAATGCTAAAAGAGGGAAAATAAAAAACTTAAAACTTAGGATTATGGCAAACTATGCAACAAACATTTTCTACGCAAGGACGGAAAACAAAGCAGACCTCGACAAGATAGAGGCATTCTTGGATGACACTTTCGACGGCTTTGTCAATAGACACAGCGATAGCGTGGATGCGGAGTTTACCTCTCGTTGGGTTTATCCGGAAGAAGAAATCGACAGACTGATAGCTTCGTTGGAAGCCAAAGACAAAACTTATATCAAAATTCTGTCCTACGAATTTACAGACGAATACGTGAGCTTCAGAATCTTCTCACAGGGGAAATGGGATATCAAGTTGTAACCGTAAAATGACATGACTTATGTACGAATACGAAGAAAATAGCGAAATTATAGGTGCGCACTGCACCTTGCTTACCCCCTATAAAGGCTACTCTGAGGGAACAGTTGTCGGCGACTTCGGCAATAAAATAGTGGTGCGTCTTAGTAGTGGCAAAGAGGTGGTCGAGTATCGTGATGAAGTGATTATTTACGATTAAATACAAGAGCGATGCAGCAGATAGCAATGAAATTCGTCCAATGGGACGTACCCGAATTAGAGAAGCTGAAAGACAGCAGGGTTTACCAGTTACGGGAACAACTTGATAACGGAGACAAGTTGAGCCGTGAAGACAAGAACTGGATTACCCGAAACGTGAAAGAGTGCATCCATTTCAAAAGAGGTATCGCATTGATGGGCTACTTCTTTGATTTCTCCGATGTTCTCAAACGATATTTCGTAAAACAGCACGGACATATCGCCGAGTATTACGCCATTGACAAAACAGCGTTGCGCTCTGTCCTGTATGGTCGAATAGAAGACATAGTAGAAGTAGAATTAAAATCAAAGAAACATGAAAGCAACGATTGAGCATAGCTTTTGTCCTTATTGTGACGAGGTAACAGAACTCTACTTCCGTATCATCAACACGATTCTTTTCTCAACCGATGAAGCGGAACTGCGTACCGGCATGGAACGCCTACAAGAAAAAACACGCCTTGATGATTATTTCGTCTTCGGCTATGGCAAGCATCACCTATGGGTTTGCCAAAGACGTCCCAGTAATCAAAAAAAGATTTTCGAGCATCGGGTAATCATGGCAGAATTTTGATGATACAGGCAGGCAGGAACGGGATAATCTTCCATTCCTGCCACGCCGCATTCCCTTTTTTACATCTATCTCTCTCTTTTGGCTGCGCCATATCCTTTTGTAAAAAACAGCCATTCGTGAAAAGCTCCGTCCGCTTTTCCGAAAAGCAGGGTTCTTTCCTTTTTCCCTTTTGTCCCCTTTTCTTTCTGCCGGACGGGAACATGGCAGTACCCCGATACCCCGTTCCGCCTTTTGTCGCCACTTCGTTGATATTCCCTTCTGCGGTACCGCAACCTGTTGTCAGTTCAGTGTTCTGTTTGTAGCCACCTCAATTCAGTCCGACCGAATTACACGAAAATACCTGCCGATTCTGCGGACTTACAGCCGAAACGCGCACCATTGTGCCGGTGGACGGATTGCACTTTCACTTCCCCTGCAACTACGGTTTTCCGCTCATTTTCAGAATAGTTTTCCGCCGAAGTCATCATCATTTTCCGATGCAAAGATAGTATGCAGACGGGAACGACTTTGGAAGTCTTGACCAATGGCGCAGCCGTACAATCTTCCTTTATCGAGCCTTCCGGTTTTGCCTACGGACAAAAATAAAGAGTATTGATGCGTCCGGCCTTGGTGCATCCCCTTAACTGCACCTACTTTTTGAGGCAGCGTAAAATTGATTTAATAACTTCTAAAAACAATTCATTATGAAAAAGATTGAAAACAATTTCGTAGTAACCGGTTTCGTAGGAAAGGATGCAGAAATCCGTCAGTTCACCAACGCAAGTGTAGCACGTTTCCCTCTGGCAGTAAGCCGATTGGAGAATAATGGCGAGGAATCCAAACGCGTTTCCGCCTTTATGAATTTTGAGGCGTGGCGTAAAAACGAGAACACCGGGTCGTTCGACCAACTGACCAAGGGTACGATGCTGACCGTCGAGGGGTATTTCAAGCCCGAAGAATGGTAAGTATTCGATAAACTCCCTCGTATATTGGGTAACGTATGTTCATAATGTCGTTTATTCATTTTATCGTTCTATGATTTATTGTTACATCAATTCAACCCAAAGATGTGCGGGTTCTATAGTAATTGATATTATCCCTACTAATGGAGCGGATAAAAGGAAGTTTTTCCCCTTTGCCCCTTATTTTCCTGTGACAAATGTGATAAAGCGATATTTTTATCCCTACTTTCCCGCCATAATTGGTATAAAAGGGTATTCTTTCCCTTATTTTCCCTATTTATCGGGGATAATGAAGATAAAAACGGCACTTTATTCCCTATTTTCCCGTCTTGATTGGCATAAAACGGTAGTTTTCCCGTGTTTAGGCGAGATTTACGAAGGTATCAGGAGTCTTTCTTGGGAGATTCCGGTGACGTAACGGATAATATCTTGCCCTTGGATAACAGATTGTCAGGTAACAATTCGGCCAGATCCATCGAGTAGTCATCGTCATAATCATGTATATGTTCAAGGAAGTAGATCAGCCACGTGCGGAAGTCAGCCCCGGCAGCCTTGCAGCAGCCGAAGAACGAGTAGAGCACCGCCGCATCTTCAGCGGCATCATTATTGCCACAGAACAGGTAATTACGTCTGCCGCACGCGACAGGCCGCACTTTATTTTCTATCTCGTTATTATCCGGTCTGTAACGACCGTCCAGATGGTACCTGGAGAGTTTGTCGAACCTTCCGTATGTATATTTTATGGCTTTTCCGATCGGACTGTCTTTCATTACTTTGGGATATTCATTGACCAGCCATTTCTCGAAGCGCACAAGTATGGGATATGCAAGACGTGCCCTAAGTTCAGCCCTCTGTTCGTAAGTCAGGCGTTCATCGTCAGCCTTACGCTCCACGTCATAAAGCAACTGTATCTGTGCGAGCGCATAGTCGGCACGCTGCATGTCATTCTTTCTTGCCTCCCAAAAATGTCTGCGTGCATGGGCCCAACAGCCAAGAAGGATAATACCTTTCTTGGCGTCCAGCATCTCGTACCTTTCGTATCCGTCCGTCTGTATGGCTCCCCGGAACTTGCCGAAGAGTTTCAGCACCACCTTTCCACTTCGGGAACCCTTGTCATAGTAAAAGAACTGACGTCCGGTCATGACACTGCGCACAAGCCAGATATAACCTTTGACCGTCTTGTGTCTCTCGTCATTCATCACGGGGATTGTCGTTTCATCCGACTGTATGTAGTCAGTCTGCATCACCAGCTCCCATAATCGGAAGTAAAGGGGCCTTAGCAAATCCGCCACATCCTTGAACCAGTCGTTGACCGTTGACGCGGGGAGATGTACCCCCACACGTTTGAACTGTTCCAGTTGCCTGTGGAACGGTATGTGATCCACATATTTCCCTATCATCATGTCTGCCAGCAATGAGGCAGAGGCATAGCTCTTTGCTATTGGCATGACGGGAAGCGGGCCGGTCTTGAACTCGTTTGTACCCTTCCGTTTGGCTGTATGGCGCACTATCCTGCGGATATAGAACTTCTCGGGCTCGTGCATAAGGATCTCGGTCACTTCCTCTCCGGGAAGGAGCGTCCACTCTTCCGGATTATACCCTTCGGGATATATATGGACCACCTCACGCTCAAGATTCTCCGGAAGGGATTTTCTCGCAGGATGCTGCTTCCCCGCTTTTTTACGGGCGATGATCGCTTCTCTGGTAGCCTTCAACTCCTTTTCTGCTTCTTCTGCGGCTTCAGCCTCCTGGGGAAGCATGTCAAAGCCTTCAAAATCCAGCCAGCGGTCCTGGGCGTCAGGCTTTATGAACTTTTCCGCCTTCTTACCGTACAACTGCCGTTCAAGATAGGATACACGTTGCTCCAGACTGTTGATTTTTGCTTCCTTTTGGGCGATTATGGCATCCTTGTCAGACAATAAAGCCTCATACACCTCTTTGTCCGCAGCTTTAAGGGGCTGCGTGGACACCATCTCCTTCAACCGGCTGTTTTCTCTATACAGACAGTCGCATTTGTGCATGAGATCCTTTATCAGTAATTCCTTATCGGTTGGCATAATCGTTTAAATATGATGCTAAGATACTAAAAAACAGCCGGAATACGGCATTGTATATGTTATAATTTGTTACAACTACAACCCATGGAAACCACTCCTTTTATAACGCCTGACCTTGCTGCCGTCCATTCCTTGAACCATCATCACAAGGTCATTCCAGAAGGTTTCAATCGCTTTAATCCGACCTTCCTCCGTATTTATGACCGGCAGATGGAAGTGCCCATGTTCCAGCCTCATATGGTATATCACCAGACCACCATATTCCATATGGAGGATTTTCATACAGGTACAATTCGCATTGATAAAAATGAAAGCGTCACCGTCCCGTACATTCTTTCCCATCTGGTTGGTCACGATGCCGCTAAGCGTATAAAAACTCTTACGCATGTCTGTCGGATACGGGTAAAGATAATATCTGTTGGATTCATTCAAAGAAAACATAGGCTAACGGTTTGAATTCAAAAATATCAGGGTTTGCAATACCTCCGGTGACAAAGGGCTGTTCAAGCGGACTGTGACGCCATTGGGATAGGAGATCTCACATAGCGGCTGGGGAATTGGCGACGGGCTGACCGGAGGGGCAGACAGCAGGGATTTCTCCTTATGGGGAAGACTGACCTGGCCCTTACTGTTTACCTTTACCGGGATAAAGCCGCCTTTGCGCAACAGCTTGGAACGCCACTCGTAGAAACGTTTGGGACGAATACATTCATTCGAACAAAAATCCATAACTGACAGTCCGCTCGACTTGAAACGGGAATAAATAGATTCAAAATCTTCCATGGTCCATTGATGTGACATAACAATTGAGCTTTTTTACTTTGATTACAAAAGTAATATCACATTTTTAGAATGAAAGGGGGAGTTTATCGAATGCTTACGAAGAATGGAGCGACCAAAGCGGTGTGAAACACAACCGTATCGTGATGGTCGCCGTCAAGTTCTATCCGCCCGTCGAGAAGGAGGAAACTCCTGAAAAGCCGGCCAAACCAGCGAAAAAAGGCAAGAAATAATCCTTGCCTTATCACGACAAAAGCGGCCTTCGGGTCGCTTTTGTTTTACTCATTACGGTGTTGTTGCACCATCTGTACTTTTATACTCTACTTGTTCTCTTTTACCGCATTCAGAAATGCTTTGGCAGGTTTGAATGCAGGGATATTGTGAGCGGGAATTTTAATTGTCGTATTCTTCGAAATGTTCCGGGCCGTCTTTTCAGCTCTCCGTTTGATGATAAAGCTACCGAACCCGCGCAAGAACACCTCGTTTCCCGCAACCATCGACTCTTTTACATTTTCCATGAATGATTCTATCACAGTCATCACCACCGTTTTCTCTATTCCGCTCTGCCGTGAGATCTGAGCGACAATTTCCGCTTTTGTCATATTGTTCTTGATTTTTATGAATACGGTGCAAAATTAACAAATATCTGCCAGTTACAACAATCCGGAGTTATTTGTCATCCCGAAAACTGCTTTTGCTGAATCCTCCGAACACGCCCCTCAAAAGCCTGCCCACTACCAAGAACACCAGCAATAAAATTATAATATCTCCCATAGGTCTTGTTTTTATATAGTTATATCCAACTTAAAGATACGAAAAAACGATGAATTACGCAAGCAATCTATTGATTTTCAATATCCATATTGATTTATAAGTTCTATTTCCGGATGCCCGGCACTCGTCCCGGTGTTCGGTTAAGCTGAACCTTGTATTTATTGAGAATGCTGTACACGGTGCTTTTACTTTGGACACCGCTTTCTTTCCAAATATCACGGATTGAATACCCATTGTTATACATATCCACGATTTTTTTGTCCCGTTCAGTTTTACTCATACTTTTTTTGGAAATCGGAATACTGATACTCTGCTGCAGGCGTATAATTTTATCCGACGACTTCCGCAAAACAGCCACTTCCTCCGGTAATGCCCCGAACATGGCCAATACTTCCGCCGGTGTCGTGTCCGGAAACAATTTGTTGTCGGTGTCAATTTTATCGTGAATGGAGATAATACGCACGACCTTGATGCGGCATAGCTCAATCAATGCCGATAGTTCCCGTAAACCACGAACGGCATTGCTGAATTTTGACATCACCAATTCGTCTCCTCTTTCAAGATTCGACATCAGTTGTTTCCATCTCGGCCTAAGCGTCTCGTGTCCGACCGATTCTTCAACCACCTGTACACACCCATATTGGCGCATCCATTCCTTATCCGCATCAAACGCATCGTAGGAATTAGCCTCGAATATATAACCGACTTTTGCCATATCAATATACAATATTCATGATAACAAGTGCAAATATACAAGTTTTATTCGAGTATATGAATCATACTATATTAAAAAACGAAAATCGTACATTTCCACGTGTTTTATCTTCACTTGTTTTCATTGGTAATCATACTATTAAGTACGATATTAAAAAATGCACAAAATACGGTTTTTCGGATGCGAAGTATCAAAAATAATATATAGTTTTGCACTAAATAGTACGAAATGATATAGTATGAAAACATTAAAATCGAACTTAAAACAGCCGATAATCTTTGCCAAAATAATTGCCGTTTCGATTGCCATATTCCTATGCGCGTCATGCGACAACGGCAATGGCAAACGATTGGCGAAAGCCAAGAATGACCCTGCCGGAACATACAGGGAATACCTGTCCGACATACGCAGGCAGAAAAAACTCTCCATTAAAGAATTGGCCGGACACCTCAAGCAATGGCAAACATTGAGGGATTCCGTATTCCTGCATCTCGAATGTGATACGCTTGGCCGGCTTCATTCCACTGTAAGAGAAGAGTGTGAACAGATACATGATTCCATCCGCATGGAATTTTCACGGATGGTGCTGTCTCAAACACGCACTTATAAGGATATACTGTGGGTAAAAGAACAAATCTCACCGCATCTTGAAGACAAAGAGTTGCATCGTGCGGCTGAAACAATCCGACCGTTCTTTGCCTCATTGGATAACCGGCCCGTCAGTCAGAGAAACCGACAACACATTCTTGCCACTTATCGAACTACCCTTGCTGAAACGATTGATTACGGTATTCATTGTATGGCAGACCTGACGACCTTTATCGAAAAGGAGGATGCCGTGTACCGGGCATTCCTTTCACGTCTGCCTGATTTCGACGGCGAGAATCTTTCCGACATCACTCATGACACGGAACGATGCTGTGCACAGATATTCCTTGCCGCCGAACGGAACGACATCACCTATCGCAATGCCATGATTTATCTGGCCATGCGCACCAACCGCAGGCTGATTCAGAATATCCGAACCTGTATCGACGACATCTGCAATAAAAAAGTCAAGACACCGGCACAGGCACAAGCCTACATCTGGATGCTTCTCCAGCCTTATTCGTCGTTGGACGGTTTCTGCCTGGCGTTGCTTTCAGCCGAAGAAAGAGAGCAACTCGATATGCTTGCCTCGCAGACACCCGACGCTTTCAGGGAGTTGGGCAGGATGCTGCACCCCGGAGACAACCGCTTGGACGAGCTGCCCGGAATGCTGATGGAGGCATTCATACACACGCTGTAAAATATAACAACAGAAAAAGATATGAATATGTTACGACATTTTTATAATGACTTCATGGCATTCGTCCCCCTGCAACTTCCGCAGTTGCTCGATGTGACGACGATGGAAGAACCGCAGTTCTACGGCGACTATGTGCTGCTTACGTTTCCGTTGCGCACCCCTTACGAACTGGACGAAGTAATGGATATGTTCGAGGACGACATGGAGTTGATCACGCTCTACCACCATATTCCGATGCGGACGGAAAAATTCGGTCACAGCACTTGTGCATACTCGAATCCCGCTTTCGGACAGATGTTCAAGATGAACGCCAAGACGGATACGGAGGGCAATGTAAACAGCATCCTTGTCACCATCTATGATTCTTTGGAGCAGATGTACGGGGACTTATGCCTCGACTTGGAACTACACTCCAAAAGCGGGTTCCTGAAATACAAGAAAGACAAGTCCGACGTGCTGATGAATTTTATATGAGAAACACCTTATACCGACAGATGGTCTATTGCATCAATGCCTACCGGACGTGGATAGAGGTTGCCGATGACAATCTCTACAAGGAGCATATCATCTCAAGAACCGACCGCACCGACTACCTCGTTTCCCGTACATTGGTACTGCGTGCCTTCAAGACGAACGGCATACACGCCGAGGGTACGACATGGACTATTCCCGAACACGAACTGGACAAGGCTTTGGCCATCTACCGAAAGCAAGACATTACATTCAAGCAGCGCATCAAGAAAGCGGCCATGTACTTTTCGCCCAAGGATGCCGAAACCCTTATCCGGCTGGCGACATACGGTATTGTCCAGTTGGAACTCATTGTGCGTCCCACTCCCATACCCGAAAAGCCCTATTACTTATGTTACTGAATATCCTGCTACTCATTTTCTGCGCGATACCTTTCGGGGTATCAATGTCATTGTACAAGAACAACAAGCGGTTCATGACACCCTTTTACATGGCAATGGCACGAAGCGGCAACGCCCGTAAACTGTATGTGCAAGTATGGCTGATATGCCTGCTTCTTTTCCATTATGTATATGCCTGTGGACATATGGGTGAGTTTGGAATCCTACTCTCTACCGGTGTCTGTGCCGCAATGTTTTCGTTCCGACGGACGGACAACTGGTTACGCAGGTTGCTTGACCGCCCCCGTGCATTTGTCACACTCGCATCGGGCGCACTGGTCATCGGCTTTGTGCCGCATCTGTACACCTTGGCGATAACCATTGCCTATCTTCTTCTGGCAGCCCTGTTCTATCCCTCCGTTCGGGTCATGTCCGAATGCAAGGATACGGACACACTTTCCGGATGGGCAAAGCATCCCGGAATGTTGTCAGAATCCTATCACGAGAATCATCACGCAAATCTGCCGCATGAAGCGGACAGCGGCAACACTGATATATCCGCACAATATGAATCATTAAAACCGAATGAAAATGAAAAATAACCAAAAGATACCTGTTTCCATATTGGCAGACAGGGAGGTATTCGAATATCTCAAGGAGAAAGGGGATGAACGCAAAACACGCACCGAAGCGTACTGTGACCTGTTGGACAAATCACTGGCAGGTTTCGTTTCTCCGTTTTTAAGAAAGAAGGCCTACGTGCTGCAACCCAACCAGTGCCACCTGACCGTTTCCGACCTCGCATCGGAGTGGCATTGGCACAGGGCTACCGTCCGTTCTTTTTTGAGTGCAATGGAGGCATTCGGTTTGCTGACCCGCATCCAGCTTCCCAAAAGCGTGGTCATTACCATGACCGTACAATCCGGTCAGGCAGCACAGCCCCGCAATGCACAGGAGCAGCCGGACTTTGCCAGACAGCTCCGTGAGGTATTGTCCGATTGGGTAATCGGCAAAACGACCGCTGCCGAAACTGGCGTAATATGTGGACAACTCGTAAGTCTGGCAAAGACTGAAATTGCCGACCGTGACACCGGACTCTGTTTGGACACCCATTCCAACACGACCTCCGCACATTCCGGCACTTTGGTCACGGAACATCGTGAAACAGCCTTGTGCTGCATCGCCCACGCCGCCCTGCAAAAAATCCTGCACAAGTCGAGATTCGATGACAGTTCGCCGCTTGTGGATTTCTTCCGGTTTGACCTCGGTGAAGAATGGGCTGCTTTCATCGAGTCCGCCAAAGACCTCGCCGGGCTGATTCTCGACACCGAGGCATCAGTGACGGACTTCGACATGGACGAAGACCAAGAACGCCTCAAATCGCTTCGCAAACCTTTTTTATCGCTTCTGGCAAAGGCACAGGCGATGGTGGATTGAACCGGGAGTCGAAAACAGATTGTATAACGCGAACAATCCACCTCCATCCCTTAACGGTTATCCTGCCGGTTATAGGAGGCACACGGGCTTGCCCGTCTGCCACGAAACAAAGGGAAGGGGGAGCCTAATACCCCGATAGGTCTCCGACCGTCGGTAGGCTGTCCGGGCAAGCAGCAAGCTGGGACAGGACGGATTGTCCAAACAACACGAAAAGAGTATGGCAGATCAAAAACAGGTACTTGATATGCAGGTGTCGAAAGGCATCACCGCAGCCCAAAGCAACGAACATTTGCGTGACCGCAGTGAAAGGGCGGAAAAGTACGCTATGAATAAGGGGAATTACGACCCCACACGCAAACACCTGAACTTCGAGATTGCGCCCGGAGGCAAGGTACGTCCCATTGACACGAGCCGCAACATTCCCGAACGGATGGCGGACATATTGGAGAGGCGTGGAATCAAAGACCCCAACGAAGGACTGGCAGAACCGAAGTACCGCACGGTGGTGAACTTCATTTTCGGCGGTTCCCGTAAGCGGATGCACGAACTCGCGTTCGGCACGCAGAACGTGGATTTTGATGAAGGTGCGAACAATACCCGTATCAAAAGAATGAGCGATATTGAACGCTGGGCGAAAGACGTCTATTCATTCGTGAGTGGCAAATATGGCGAGCAGAACATCGCCGCATTCATCGTACACCTTGACGAATTGAACCCTCATGTGCATTGTACTTTGTTGCCAATCAAAGACGGCCGCTTTGCGTACAAGGAAATATTCGCCGGAAAGGACAAGTTTGAATACAGCGCAAGGATGAAACAGCTTCATACCGACTTTTTCGCCGAAGTCAATACAAGGTGGGGAATGTCGAGAGGAACAAGCATATCCGAAACAGGCGCACGGCACAGGACTACCGAAGAATACCGCCGTATGCTATCGGAAGAATGTACGACCATCGAGGAAAATATAGACCGCCACCAAAAGGTGCTGGCAACCCTTCAATCGGACATCCGTCTGGCAGAGCGCAGGGTCAAGGGGCTTACGACAATGGTCGATAACCTTGAGAAGTCGAAAGCCGAAAAAGAGGCTCTGCTATCGGCAGCCGAACAGGATTTGAAAGCGAACAAGGGCGATGCGGAACAATTAGCCGCACAAGTTAAAAGTCTGGAGAAAGAGCTGGCAGGCATCAACAGGCAACTGGCAGACAAGCAGGAGAAGTTACAGACGGCTGACCGGCAGCTTGCCGAGCTGAAAGAGAACATGGATGCCATTGAGGAACGTACCGGGGAACTCAAGGAGGAAGCCTACAAATACTCCCATGATATACATTCCAAAGTGGACACGTTGCTCAAGGATGTCCTGCTGGAAAATGTGGTCGGCGAGTATAGGAACGTATCGGCACAGATGGACGTGGCGGAACGGCAACTGTTCGACGGCTCGCTCGTCCAGTCCATAGCGGAACAAGGTACAGACGTGATGCACTGCGCGACGATGCTGTTTCTCGGTATGGTCGATGATGCCACCACTTTTGCCGAAACTCGTGGCGGCGGAGGTGGCGGCAGCGACCTGAAATGGGGGCGCGATGAGGACGAGGACAACCGTGCATGGGCACTCCGCAGCATGAGGATGGCGAGCCGCATGATGCGTCCGGCCATTGGCAAGAAACCCAAACGGTAAGTGGCATACGTCTCATGACAAATCAAAAAGTATAACGAATAATATCATTGGAATATGACGAAACAAATCTTTTTTATATTGGCCGTGCTTTGCACGTTGCAGGCACAGGCAAGTATACAACCCGTACAGGTGGATACTGTACAACATACACCGTACTATAATGTCTCGGAGGAACTGCAACCGATACAGCCCGTCTATCTTGACGGAGTGGTACTTCCGGCATCCCTGACTGGCAACTGGTTTGTCAGTATTGCCGGGGGTACGTCCGCCTTTCTCGGCACACCTCTCGGCTGCGAAGACCTCTTCGGACGCTTGAAACCCTCGTACAGTTTCGCAGTCGGAAAATGGTTCACTCCGTCCGTCGGCGCACGTATCAATTACAGCGGTGTGCAGTTCAAAGATGGAACATTGTCCAATCAGGACTACCACCATATCCATGCGGATCTGCTGTGGAATGTCCTTGGCTGCAGATATGCCCGGCAAGAACAGGTACGCTGGAATCTTGCTCCCTTTGCCGGTGTCGGCCTGTTGCACAATGCCTCTAACGGGAATAATCCCTTTA
This sequence comes from Bacteroides ndongoniae, assembly GCF_900108345.1. Classification (GTDB taxonomy): domain Bacteria; phylum Bacteroidota; class Bacteroidia; order Bacteroidales; family Bacteroidaceae; genus Bacteroides; species Bacteroides ndongoniae. The sequence goes on from NZ_FNVV01000013.1 coordinate 25,799, forward strand.
CTGTTTCGTATGGCGTACAGGGAGAATATCGGATTTCCAAACGAGTAAGTGCCATGTTGGAACTCTCCGGCACGACCACCTTTCAGGACTTCGATGGTTACGGACGCCCGAACCGCCTCGGCGACCACATGGTATCGCTGACCGCCGGTTTCACGTTTCATCTCGGAAAGGTCGGTTGGAAACGCGCGGTTGATGCGACATCTTACATTCGTCAGAATGAGTGGCTCGTGGATCATGCCAATATCTTATCCGGAGAAAACAAGCGTTATAAAGACTGGTACGACCGCAACCGACGGACGGTCGCAGAATTGAAGAAAATTCTGGAAATAGAAGGATTGCTTGACAAGTACGGTCATCTGGTTAATGACGATGAGACCGACCGCCGTCAAGGTTATCCCAGAAATAATTACAGCGGATTGAACTCACTACGGGCAAGATTGAAAAACCGGCATTGGGATGGAATCTCGCCGCTTGATTCTGCAAGTATTGGATATGGCAACAACGGAGATGATGCCGAGAAACCGGGCATAATCGTCTCTGAAAGGACGGAACTCATACAAGCCGGGAATTGCATCGGGTCGCCTGTCTATTTCTTTTTTAACCTCAATACGGCGCACCTGACGGATGCTTCCCAAATGCTTAACCTTGATGAACTGGCTCGCGTGGCCAAGAAATACGGATTATCCTTGAGAGTAACCGGTGCGGCCGACAGTTCGACTGGAACTCCTGTGCTTAATGGTTCATTAAGTACATCGAGAGCGGATTATATCGTTGCAGAATTGAAAAAGCGTGGCATACCGATCGAACGCATCGTCAAGGTAAGCAGAGGCGGCATAGCCGACCATGTACCGGTCGAAGTCAACAGGCATACGAAAGTAGAGTTGTTCTTTTAGTTTTTACATTCACTTTCATCGAGTCCCTCAATCTATAATTCGGATTGCAGGGACTTTTGTTATCAATGAGGGTAATAAGATTATAGGTTTCCTGAATCCTGATTACGCTTCGTATGACTGATAATATTTTCTGCCGAATTATGAAATAATCCGCTTACAATCACAAGATATTCCGGTAGAATACCATCCTTTCCCCAAAGCAGCTCTATCCCGAAAAGTTCCGAGAGTGTTCGTGTCATATCGAACCCGAATGCTTCAAGCGAGGGACGTACTTTGTCCGGATGCAGGCAAGGACGGTTGCATTTGCGGGCGCATTCGGAATCGGGACAGTATAGGCATTTTCCTACATAGGCGAATGCCCGACCTCCGTATCTGTGCTCCATTTCCAGCAATTCCCTTTCTATCCTGAGCCGTTCCGGTTTAATCAATTCCTGCGTTCTGTCTATCGGAATATTTTTCTCGACCGGAATTATTTTCGTGGCCATCAGGTGGGCATATTCATATTGGCGCAGAAATTCTCCGGTATCGAAATCGAACGGCGGGCATCCCCAACTATTACCGTAGTTGGGGCATTGTTTGCAAAATTCGACAAAACGTTTTTCGTCCCGGAAGCGTGAAATATATTCGTCCACGCTGATATTTGCTGTGAAATTCTCTATGATATATTCCTTAGTCATTGTCCCACTTTTATGAATCCTGTCGTGGCATCGAACGTCACACAATTATTTCGGAACAGCCGCTCGATGCAGCCGCTCCGGCGCATCTCTTCGGTCGACATATACGACAACTGGGGTGGGTCGATAAGGGCTATCGCATCGGCAAGCGAGAGGGCGATATCCAGCTCGTGCGTGGAAAAAAGGATGCACTTGTTTTCTTCATGCGCCAGCCGTGCCAGCAGTGTACACAATTCGTAGCGGTTGGGCATATCGAGAAACGAGGTGGGTTCGTCGAGCAGGATAATCGGCGTATCCTGCGCCAACGCCCGTGCGATCATGATGCGCTGGCACTCGCCGTCCGACATCTTGTCCATCGTGCGCTCCGCATAAGCCTCCATGCCCACCGAGGCGAGCGACCGCATGACGATCTCCTTGTCGACCTCCTGCATCTTTCCAATCCAGTTGGTATAGGGTGCGCGGCCGATAGCCACGACATCCTTGCATTTGAGATTGGCGATGCGTGTGCGCTCGGTCGTGACGAATGCCAGCGTTCTGGCCATTTCTGCTGCTCGCATATCGGCGGCGTTATGCCCGTCGAGCAGGATTCGGCCGGTATAACGGCGGTTCAGTCCGGCGATGGCTCGAAGCAGTGTCGATTTGCCCGTGCCGTTGCGCCCGATAAGGGCAGTCAGCCTGCCCTTTTCTATGGTGGTTTCCACCTCGCAGAGCAAGGTGCGCTCGCCGTAGCCTATGGAAAAATCGTGTAACTTTATCATGCGGTGACGGATTTATTGCGCAAGACCACCCACACCACGATGGGGATTCCCAGCAATGCGGTGATGGCGTTGATCGGCAGGGTGAACATTTTAGAAACGAGGTCGCAAAGAAGCAGCACCGCCGCACCCGAAAGAACGGTTCCCGGTACGAGTACCCGATGGTCGCTGTTGCGGAACAGCATTCTCGTGACGTGGGGCATGGCCAGTCCGATGAAGCCTATCGGACCGCAAAAGGCGGTCACCGTACCAGCAAGCAGCGTCGTGGAGAGGAACAGCAGCCCGCGCGAGCGTCGGATGTTCAGCCCCATCGTCACGGCATACTCCTCGCCGAACAGCAGTAAGTTGAGCGGCTTGATCGTCACCACCGCCAACAACAGTCCGGCGATAATCGACGGGACGAGTACCGCAAGCTGGTCGAAGGTCACGTCGCCGAGCGACCCCATCGTCCAAATGACAAAGGCTTTCAGGGATTCTTCCTTGCTGAGATATTGCAATATCTGTACAATCGCGCCGACTCCCGACGAGAACATCATGCCGAGAATCAGAATCACCATGATGTCCTTGATGCGGTGGCCGACGGCGGCGATGACGACCAGCACGAGCGCCGCTCCGAGCCAAGCCGCCCCGGCAATGCCTATCGACGAACCGAAGCCTGCAAGCACGACGAGTGCCACGCCGAGGCTCGCGCCCGAACTGATGCCGAGCACGTAGGGGCCGGCAAGAGGATTGCGGAAGAGGGTTTGCATCTGAAGACCGCTGACCGACAGAGCTGCTCCGGCCAGCAACGCGACCACCGCCTTAATCAGTCGGATATTCAGTATAATTTTCGCCGTCGCCCGCGGGCAGTCGCCGCCCGTCAAAGCCGCCCATACATCGCCGAGCGGTACGGCGACTGCCCCCACCGCCAAATCCAGCAGAAACAGGAAAAGGGTGAGGGCGGCCAGCATGGCAAACAATATGGCGGAACGGGAGCGCATCTATTTCAGTTGCTTGTAATAGACGAAATCTTCCTCGACCAGTTCGGGGTGGAATATCTTCACGAGGTCTCGCAGCACGAGGTCGGGATTTACGACCGCCGACTCATAGTAGTCGTTGCCGCCAGCAGCATTGGTGCGGGCGTTGTTGTTATAGACCTGTCCACCACGGAAACAGCGGGTGTCGATGAACTTCGGGCATGCGGCTTTCAGTTCATCAAGCGTGTTCGCCATCCCCACATGCAGCCACATATCGGCTTGCGAGGCCAGCAGATACGCCTCTTCGAGGTCGATGGGCGCGGAAGCGTTTCCTGTGTTCTTCTTGTAGATGTAATCGCCTCCGGCATCTTTGATTAACCGGGCGACATAGCTTTCGGTCGAGGGCATGAACCAGCTGTCGCCGTAAGGCGTGTTGAGCATGACTGACGGAGCGTCGAGGATATTGTCCGCTACTTTCTTTTTCAGGACATTGTATCTGACGGGGATTTCCGCGAATACTTTTTCGCCCTCCGCCCGTTTTCCGATAACCTCCGAAAGTGCCACCAGCCATTCGGCTTTGCCCAGCGGAGACTCTTCGAGGTAATCGCCGACATACATGAACGGGATATCCAACTCTTTGAGCTTACCCTCCATCGAGCTTGCCCCGTTCACGCCGTAAAGCAACACGAGGTCGGGGTCAAGCGAGAGCAGCAGTTCGTAATTGATGTTCCCTTCGTAGCCCACATCTCCAACGCTGTCCCGCCGTGCCTGAATGTCGGGATTGGAGATGTAGTCGATGCCTGACACGCCGACTACGCGTCCCGTTTCGCCGATTGCGTCGAGCATGGCGATATGGGTCGAGGACATGCAGACGATGCGCTCGGCATCCCCCTTGAGCATCTGACCGGTGAAATCCGCCGGAACCTCTTCGTCATCACGGGCAATGAACAGGTTCGTAGTGATGCTGTCGGCGCCCTGCCAAGGGTTCGTGACGGTAACCAATACGCTCTTTTTGCCGTCTGCACCTTTTATGTCAAACCCCGAAGCGTATTCAGGTGTATAGACCGTTCGGTTGAAATCGGCGAGTTTTGAACTTTTATTGTGGCAGCCTGTGAATGCTAATACAAGTAGCAACAGCAGGCTTAAATTCTTTAATGCTTTCATATCGTTACATATTTGTATTTTCGGACTTTTTCTTGTTTTTCCCGAACTTCGGGGTAATGCCGATGAAGAACTCGAAGTTGATGCCGGGCATGGGGCGCGAGAGTACCGAAAGGTAGTCCTCGTTGAAGAGGTTGTTGACGGCGAATTTTAACTGGATGTCCACCGGTTTGAAAAACAGGTTTTTCTCCAACGAGACATTGCTCATGAAATATTCGGGCAGGTGTCCTGTCAGCGTATAGTCGTTGCTCGACATGGTGTAACGTTCCGAGTAGAACGCCCATTTGTAAAGGAACGCCCAAGTCCGCCACGACAACCGTCCGGTCAGCGATGCGGAGTGCTTCGGCACGTAGGGTAACTGCTTGCCCACTGACTGGTCAGCAGGCGACATCTTCTCACCTTCATTGATGGAGGGTGTCCACGAATAGGACCCGTTCAAGTCGATGAGCCAATCTTTCGCCGGCTGCACGGCGAAGTTCGCTTTGACCTCGACGCCGTAGGCGTGGACCTTCTTTACGTTGCGGGGCGAGAAGAAGCCCTTGGTGGTGGGCAGCCAGATAATCCAGTCGTCGATGTAGGAGTCGAACCAGTTCGCACCGCCGCTCAACTTGTAAATGCCTTTCTTGCCGACATCGAAACTCACCCCGGCATCATAACTGAAACCTTGTTCGTTTTTCAGGTTGGGATTACCTCCCGGCAAAAAGTATAGGTCGTTCAGAGTTGGGAAACGGTAGTTACGCGATATGGATGCTTTCAGCATCACATTTCCTTTCGGGGAAATGATACCGTCAATGAAGAAAGCCGGAATGAGTGGAATCCAATCGGAACCATACATCTCTTCCCGCAGTACCACCGACATACCCAAGCGGTCTATCGGCTGCCACTTGGCGGATACGGAGCCGGAGAGTTCCACGCGCCCCTTGTCATAGCCCACGATGGCCTTGCCACCGTCCTGCAAGATGATGTTCTTGTCCTCGCTCCGTACCAAATGCTGGTGTGCCGATACATTGGCGGTGAAAAACCATTTTTTATCCAAAGAATACTCTCCCTCCGCCTGACCGTAAAACGTGTTTACCTTGCTGCGGGAGCGGGTCATCGACGCCCAGTTGTCAGGTGCGACCTCACGCTTGTAGTCGTAGGCCATCCATGTGTGTATGTAACCGCCTTTCACGCCGAGTTTCCAGTTGCTTTTCATGTGATCCCAGGACAAGACGCTGCGGAACGTCTGTTCTCGCTGGCGGTTCTCGAAGTCGGTTGCATCTCCATAGTCGGTCGTCAACATCGGAAGTTCCCGGTTGGAGTTGATATACCAGGCGTTCAGCCCGAAACGGTCGCCTTTCCCGGTATTGTAATACACTTCCTGAAGCAAATGCAGGTCCTTGAACGCCCCGGAGCGGTTGCGCTCTTTCGGGTGATACTGTCCGACGATGTTCTTATCCTCGTCGTAGATGTTTATCTTTTTGTCGTGGTTGGTGTACTTGTAATCGTTAGGCGAGGAAGAATAGACCGCACGGGTGGAGACGTGCCACCGCTCACTTCCGTAGGTGAAGCGGGCGAACTCATCGAAGGTCTTGAACGAGCCGATGCCCTGCACGTACTGGGCGTTGAACCCTTCAGCGACTTCAGGAGCCGTGCCGAGTTTGACCAGACCGCCCAGTCCACCGCCCGTTTCGTTCACCGATGAAGTACCGTGCAGCAGCGATGCCTGGTCGATGAAGTAGGACGGAATGGTGGAGAAGTCGGTCATGCCGAGCATGGGGTTGTTGATGCGCATCCCGTTCCACGTCACCTGCGTATGGCTGGGCGACGTGCCTCGGAAGGCGACGGTCGAGAGCGTGGCGCGGCCGTAGCTCTTGACAAACACGGACGAGTTGAACGTCAGGATGTCCGCCATCGAGAGGGCGATATTTTCTTTCAGTGCGAGTGAATCGAACTTCGTCTTCTGCACGCCGATTTCCTTCATCGGCCGTTTGCCCCATACGGTCACCTCGTCTATCTGGTGAATACGCCGGGTGATTCCCTGCGCAGACAGCACGGATGGACAGACAACCAATATTGAGAAAAGTAAATATTTTGTATATGTCATTTCCTTTTGTTTTTAATATGGTTATTTACCGCAGCATATGCAGAGAATGATGCCCGCATAAAATCTTGATAGGCATTGAATCCGTTTTCTTCAAGCAGTTGGTCGTATTCGTCCTCGAATGAAAGTTCCTGATGAACCGTCTCTTGTTTCTCAATGTGGTGTTTTACCCGATTCAGATCATTGAATGACACGCTAAACGAATCAAATCCGGCTGCCCATCCTGAAAAATCCGCATATTCCGGATATTTTCGATAGACAACGCCTGTAGAACTTTTTACTTTATTGATAATCTTTGCGAAGTCCGTGGGAGATGGTATCTCTACAAGTATATGAACATGATTGAGAAAAGCATTGCAGGCATAGACATGACAGCCTTTCCTTGTGAAAATTTGTACCATCTGATCGAGAATCATTCCTTTGGTTGTCATTGGAATCGTCATCTCCTGTCTTTTCGTGATGAAAATAATATGGTATATATGCCGCAATTTATTCTTCATTTCCAACAAAATGCACCGGGGATAATCCCGACATAAAATTCATCTATCAATTTCCCTTCGGGCGAGTAGCGGTATATCATGCCCTGCTGCTGGTAATCGATGGCATCGGCGATGTACACTTCTCCGTTGGCGGGGTTTACCGTCAGTCCGTAATAAATCGTGCCGCTGTATTCGAGGAACGGACGTACCGGCACATGGCTGGCTGTCACGTCCATGCTCCAAATGGCCTTGTTGATCCAGTAGAGTTTGTCCCTGTCGCCATTGAGCTGCACCTCCGAGGGCCAGTCGCCCAACTTGAACTTGAACTGCTTCTCCACGGTGAAGGTCTCGGCATCGATGCGGTAGAGCGACGGGGCTTCGTAACCGTAGGGGCTGCCCTCATAACCGCCGTCGGTCACCGTCCACATTTTGTTGTACTTGTCCATGACCAGCGATGTCGGTTGTATGCCGACCTTCAGTTCATCGACTACTTGATCGGTTTCGGTGTCGATTTTGATGATGCGGTTCTGGTAACTCCAGCAGTTGCAATAGACGTATTTGCCGTACTGCACCATTTGCTCCGTCGAGCCGCTTTCCATCGTCATGTCCGGCACTTGAATATAGCCGGTAATTTCGTATTTCTTCGGGTTGATGATGAAGATGCGGTTGTCCCACAATTGGGTGACGTATGCTTTTTCGTCGCTTAGGAAATGAATGTAGCGCGGTGAGGTCAGGTTCTCGATGCGTCCTACCTCCTTGAAGGTGTTCAGGTCGATGGCGAAAATCACGTGGGAGTTGTTCACCACGACCCAGCCCTTGTTGTCGTAGATGGTCATCGACTGTGCCACGTCGCCGAGTTTCATGCCGTTGGCACGGAAGAAGATTTCGTTCTGCACCTGTTTGGTTGCCGGGTCGTAATAGGACAAGGTAGCATTGCCGTACTGGAAGTTGCCCTCGTTGGTGATGAACAGTCCGGCTCCCGTGGCGTTGAAATCTTCCACGGCATCGCCGTAGTCCCACTTCATGCAGGATGTCAAGGATAGTGTCACTCCGACAACTACGCTCCATAGCAGATATTTCAATTGGTGATAGGTCATACCGTTATTTTTATAGTTAATCCCCGGCAGCTTACCTTACGGTAAGCATACCGAGGATTGGCAGAAAATTTATTGTTTCGTTATCTATTCGGCAAGCTTGTACTTCCCGTCTTTCATCTCTTGGAAAGTGGGGTTGTAACCACATTCTTTGACAGACCATTGAGATTCTCCTGTTAGAACATTGTTTTCAAACAGGTATTTGAAAGAACTGAAATCAGTAACATCTCCTTGCCCGCTTATACTAATCCCTTTTGCTGATTTGAGACCTGAAAAATCAATGGACAAAATACCATTAGAACCAAAATCAGAATACGGGCATGTTATTGAAAGATTTTCGGATATTGATTCTACGTTAGGATAAGATACTTTATCTACTTCCATATCAAACATAAAAGAAGATGTTGCAATATCAAACTTCCCATTTATCGTTTTTAATTTGGGACATAGAATATTAGTAGCCTCAATCTCAAACTTAATTTGTGCATCAGCTCCATCCGTTCCAATGCTTTCCAGATTGGTAAACTCAATATCATTCTTAAGTTTGTAAGTCGTAACTGAACATGAACCGAGAATTTTTTTCAATAACGGGAAGGTAATATTATTTGCATTCCTATTTGTCCCTAATGTTAAGGTCCCTCCAATTTCCTGCAATTTAGGAAATTCGATTTCCGCCGCCGTATTAACACTTCCCGAATTCAATGCAATAGTCATATCTCCTGCCACACGAATAAATGGCATAACAAATTCTTTTACACAAAAATAATCTATGCATTGGAAGTCACCCTGTATATTTGAGATTCCTTCCAACGTAAATTCTGTCAATCGACAATCTTTAGGAAGTAGAAAAAGGCTACCGTTAAATGTTTCCGATCCTACGATTTTATTTAGTTGCTTACATTGTAGGGTAAGTGTATTTCCGTTAAAATTTATCTGGGACAAATCCAGTTCTTCTATGAGCAGATTAGTTAAAGTCATATCACCGAGTACATCTTTCAAAGAAGCTATATTGAGTTTATTGACTTTATTCGCATCCACACTGGTCTCTCCGCAGGAAATAAGACCGGGAAGTTCAACAATGGAAATTTCTTTGCAATTTTTTATAGTTAGTCCTCCAACCGAATGTAATTCGGTCATTGCAAGACTTCCGATGGAGGACATATCGGAGAATGAGGCAGTACCGGCCACACTTTCCAATGCCGGTAGATAAATTCCTTGCAGTTTGGGAAAATATTGGATTGTAAGTTCATTCCCGACCTGTTTGAGCGCTGAGAAAACAATGGCTTCGGTTGTCGCTGATTCTTTTTGTGCTACCGAACCTTTGACAATTAAGGAAGCTCCGACAGATTCAACGGCATTTGCATCCAAATCAAGTAAAGCATCGGAAGTTATATACATATCCTCACCAATGAACTCGACTTTGGGTATAGATATTTTTTCAATGACAGAACTGTTAACGACAAAATCACCGGTCACTCCAAGCAAAGAGGGCAGATTAACCGTTTTGAGCATTATGTTTTTACTGGCAGAAGTTGTCGAACCTAATTTGAAACTTCCGAGTTGTTCCAGATTATCCAACCCGGTCAAATCCGTTCCTTTGTAAGACGGATTGATGACAAGGGAGTTACTGATTTGTTTCAGGTTGGCAAGTCCGTCCAGATTGGTGATTTCTTCTCCGTCTGCCGTTCCGATGGTCAGGCTGCCTTCGATTTTGTTTATTCCTGTCTTTGCAAAATTATCAACCTCGGCTTGCGTGGCAAGTACTACGCTGCCGCTCTGTTCGATGTCTGTATATTGATAAGTATAGGAATATACTTTGCTATCCTGCATTTTGGAGGTAACTACGAATTTCCATTCATTCTCCCAATCCTCTATGGTCGATGGATTCGGGTTAATAGAGGCTCCCTCGCAAAGGGCATACTCTACGGTAGCCCCTTTCAGACTGGTATTATAAGGTATCTCAACTGTAATCTTGTCCCCGACTATCATGGCTTGATAGGTAATGCCATCTACAGTTAGAGCAAACTCGGAGATGAAGTGATCCTTGCCGTCTATTCCGCTTACTTCAGGGTCGTCATCACTACATGCAGCAAGGCAGAGCGTAGCGAAACAGAATAGGATGAAATGATATATTTTGTTCATAATGAATTTTATTTGTCGTTATTGTTGTTTTCATCACAGAACTTGAAAACTTCCGTGGAATTTTCCCCTAACCATCCGGCTTTTACATTGACTCCGGTCTGCACCTTGATAAAGTCGATATGGGAAAGGTTTGCAGACGTGCCGTCGATATTGAGCGCATCGGAAATCTTAAAATAGTTTCCAAGTGCTCCCGCGTTAGGATTGTCTTTATTGGGCATATCATCACCAATATTATCGGCATATCCCCACCCGAACGGATTATTGGACCACATGCCTGTCGACGGGCTTTGTTCGGTACGTGCTTTCAGGCATGTGCCGTATAACGTATAGGAATCCTCTTCAATCCACAAAGGATAATAAAACTCTTGCGGGTGATAGTTGCCGAGACGGTCAATCGCCCCTTTATTTCCCTTGTTGTCTTGCCATTGGGTGTCCATGTTGGGACCGGGACGGAAATAAGTTACGGCATAGTCCTGAATGGTTTCGGGTTTTCCATATTCAGAACCCTTCAGTTCATACCATTCATCGTTGGGCAAGCCGTCTCCATTGACATCTTGCATTACCCATACAATGCCCGGTTCATTTGACGAATCAAAGGCATTTCCTTTGATGGAAAAATCATAACCGCCTTTGTTTTCGATACTGTGGTCGAATCCTACTACAATATATCCTCCCCAACCTCCGAGAGAAACATATTGTTCATTATCAAGACGTTTTTGTGCGTAAGCACAGGCTGCTTCGTGCGTGCTTTCCCCATTGAAACCTGCTGTATTCGTTTCGTTTACAAATTGTCCCGGAGCCGGAACAAATTCATATACTTTATTGCTGTAAATGGAATTTCCGGCAGCAAAAGGTCTTTTTCCGGCCGCTTCACAACATTTCACCGGAATATTGACACTGACTTCATCGACACCGGAGACCGAAATATTACGGGTGAGCACTGCTTTTGTATCTTGATTGTCGTATTTCACAGTAAAGGTAAGCGTGTGTTCTCCGGTTTTAGCGGGTTTGAAACCGTAAACCAAAGAATTGGCTCCCTCAATCGGTTGCCCGTCCAAACTCCATTGATAAGAAGGCTCGGCACTTATTGATACAAAGGGGCGGACAAACAAAGTACGTCCTAATTCTACGTATTTGGTATTATTCTCGGTAAAATATAAAGATGACGGAACTACGATTTCAATCGGAAGTTTATCGACAACCTCAATAGAAACTGTCTTCTTTGATTGTCCGTCTTCATTTGTTACGGTTAAGGTCAGTTCATAAGTTCCCAACTCATCTTGCTTGAATGTATAAGTATTTTCCGTTCCGACTTCGTTTCCGTTAAGAGTCCACAAATAAGTAGCTCCTTCTGCATTTTGAATGTCGGGTGTAAGGATATACTCACGTCCTGCGACAACTTTAAGCCCTATAGAGGGGGTTACCAATGAAATAACGGGCGGAGCCAATTCATTGACATCCACACGAATTTCTTCCTCTGTGCTGGCATCCCTCGTATCCACACGCAGGGTAACGTAATACGAACCGCATTCGTTGAAAATGTATTTCAATTGAGGCTCGTCGGAAATGATACGACCGTTGCATTTCCATGAATAAACGGCGTAATCGACATTCTGATAGGTCGGCTCAATAACGACCTCTTTTCCTATCTTTACAACGTAGATTCCGTCCTCGCTATCCAACTCAATGACAGGAGGCAATATCACGTCCTGCGATATTTCTTCGTCTTTGTTGCATGCAAATAGAAATATCGTCAAGGAGAATAAAAGCAAATACTTCTTCATTATATTTATAATTTGCTGAATTCAACTTGCAAATGCAACAGAATTCTGATTAATAATTTGTTTAAATTTTTCGTTTGGCGTGAGGTATCCAAGTCTTTTACGAGGTCGATTATTGAGTTTATTTTCAATCCACTTAATCTGTTTGTTGGTTACTTCACTAAAGTCCTTACCCTTTGGGATATACTGCCTGATAAGCCCGTTGGTGTTTTCATTGGCACCACGTTCCCATGAGTGGTATGGTTTGCAAAAATAGAATTTTATTTCCAATTTTTGCGCAATTTCCTCGTGCTTTGCAAACTCCTTTCCATTGTCAGCCGTAATTGTGTGTATTAAGTTTTTCACTTTCCGCAGTGCCCATACTGCAATCTTAGCTACCGGGATGGCTTCTTTTCCCGACAACTTGCGTATCCAGACCCTGCTTGTTGCTCTGTCGTTAATGGTAAGAATGGCACCTTTGTGGTTCTTACCAATAATTGTATCTATCTCTAAATCACCAAATCTCTCCTTCAGTTCCACTATCTCGGGACGCTCATCAATATCCACCCTGCCTGGGATAAATCCTCGCCCTGCATTTTTAGAACCACGTTTGGCATACCTGCGACCTTGTCTGCGAAGATATTTGTGCAGTTTGCCACCCCGCCGCTTATCCTCCCAAATCCAGCGATATATCGTTTCGTGAGATACCATCGCAATTCCCTCCAAGCGGCTCCTGCCGACAATCTGCTCCGGGCTGAATCCTTTCTTCAACAGCTTTATTATCCGTTTTCTCATTGCCGGTGTAAGCACTTCCTTGCGATGTTTTTGCTGCTTGCGCCTGTCTGCTTTTCGCTGGGCAAGCTCCATGCTATAGCTACCACTTCGGGCGTCGCAATTGCGCTTTATCTCCCTGTAAACAGTGCTTTTATCTACTCCGATAGCTTCCGCTATTGCTTTTTTGCTCATCGGTATTTGCAACATCATAGAAATTGCATACCTTTGTTCCTCGGTTATATGTTTGCTCATCTGCAACTTTTTTTTCTTTGGACGGACAATTAAAGCAAAGATAGCAAACTTTATCCATTCAGAGTGAGAGAAAGGGGGACATTGTCTCTCTTTCCTCTCTGAAAAATAAATGTTTTTATTGCTTATTATCCGCACCCAAAAAGTTGCATTTATAAGTTGAACTCAAGTTTTAATGCTGAAATTCCCTTGAAGAAAGTATTTGATTCCAATCTCCATTGGGATATAATAAAAAGGGGCAAATACTTTGCACTTGCCGTTAAAAAGCATTTGCCCCAAATTCATGTTATTCGTTTACGGTTACATCAATATCGTCTATAGCAACGTAAGCAGGAGTGTTCAATCCGTATGCGCTTGAATCGCTTCCTTCGAAATTGATAGCTACAGTACATACGCTGTCACCTAAACCGCTTAAATCCACTTGATTCCATCCGGTACGGATTTTATTGGTCAAACCTGATTCTGCATCTTTACTGGAATCGAAGTTTGCCAAATAGTATTCTACTTCCTTACCTGTAGGTTTACCCGTCGCATCCAACGCAACAAATACCACCTTAAACCATCCTTTTTGTGCCGACAAAGAGCCTTGTGTAAACGAGTTGCCATCCTTCATGACTAAGTAGGTATAAGTCGTATTACAAACCCATACGCTGTTGAATTTACCATATTTCGGTGTACCCTTGACAGGAGTGTTTGTGGTAACGACTCTGTAGCCGGTTGCATCGGTCAGGTAAATCTTCGCACATTTGTCATAGGTTGCTTGTGAATCATTGTATGAATCGCTATAACCGAAAGCTACAGCAAAATTTTTACCGCTATGACCGCCGTTGGGCCAGTACACGCTACATTGGTTTTGATAATCCCCCTGTGTCAGATTATGGAAATTAGAGATGGCAAAACCACCATTCCAAAATTCATATTCCCAAGGCTGTCCGCTTACCCATTCTTGTTCCAAATAGTTAATCGGGAACTGAATGTACGTACCGGTTTGCCCGATTTGAGTGATGTAGCCGGTCGTTACCTGCTTGCCGTTGGCCGTGGCAGAATAGAGATTGTTTCCATACTGGTCAGAAGCCATTACGCTGGAAGGTACGTTATCAAAATCGATAAGCGCATTGGTAGAACTTATCGCGCGGGTTTGAATCGCACTCTCCTCATACGGAGCAAGGAAGTCATCGTCGGATGAACATCCCGTGAACACTGCGGCGGCCATTGCTACAACAGCCATTGCCAAGAATCTAAAATTCTTTTTCATAACTTAATTATTAAAAGTTAAACAAAAAGTTTAAACACACATTCGTTTTTATTGCGACAGATTTGCAACGAATGAGAAATCGGTTATCAAAAAGAATATAGGTGCCTGTGGACGAGCCTCTGTTCATTTTAATCTAATGCCAATTATCCCGTGGTCACTAAATCTATCTCATCAAGCAGGTCTTCTGGCTCATCCCGCTTATCGCGCCTTCCCAGCTTTCACCAGTGGCAAAGAGTGCGATAAACTTTAATAGGACTTACAGCTGCGAGTACAGCTCCGGATTTTCACCGGGATTCCCTTTTAATTCCGTTCGACGCTTCGATTGGAAACTTGACTGGTGCAAAGTTAATGGTTATTTTTTAATCTTGTTTCTTTTTCTGTGATTTTTATTTCAAGAAAGGATTATTTTATGGCGCGAATTGTATTTTCATGTTAATCAAGCATTTATAACAACCACGAATAGTCTTTTCCCCTTATGAATAATAGCGTTTCTCAATTATGGTCTCTTTTCATCTCACGTCGGCAATTCTCTTCGGAGAGATTTTATATGCAAAGGTACAGCGTGCGTCTGGTCGTCAAGTATCGCTTTCACTAACGGTTCCCGGATATTCTTCACGGCAGCCTTCCACAAATCGAAGATTGACTTTCACTCCCCACCTCGTTGCAGGGCATAGTCGGACGAGCCTGACTGTGCTCTTACATTGGGCGGTTGGGTATTCCGTTTCATCCCGTACACTGTTTACTTGCCTTATCCGTCCTTTTCCCGCTGTCAGTCCTGCATAAAAATCATTCCCCGACGAGAAGCCAAAAGAGTTTCAAGAAAAGGAAAAAAGAAAATATTTGACAATCTAAAATTTACAATTATGCACAGCAGGATTTTTCAAATTTCAACGGAGCCGATAGACAAAGAAAACTATCTGAATGAGGACACACTCCAGCAAGGAGACGGGAGCTTCTATGACTATTGTTCAGAAATAGACGAGGAAGACCGTAAAGAGGATATTGCCAATTTGGTCAATCATGCCTTGCCCAAAGGAATGTTCGAGCTTATATCCGATGACACCATGCGCTATAATGGTGGAATAGAGCAATGGAAAGAGGAGTATGTCGCCAATATCAAAAAAAGAGCGAATGCTCTTACGGCAGATAATATGTTGGAATGGGGTTCGACCTATTATCTCAAACAGGCAGTGGAAAATCCGTTGGATGTCGCCTATCATTTCTATTTGGATGGCGATGGCTGCAGTCTTTTGCCGAACAGTCCTTTACGTTTATGGAGTTTGTTTGTAGGCTTGAACCGGGAACGATACTCTACATCGGAGGAGTTGTTGATTACCACTTCTGATGTTTGTCCGAAACATTGGCAACCACCCGCCTCAAAAGTGGGTGGTTGCTCTCTTTTTTGCACAGGCTCCCCGGTTACTTTTATAAATATGCTCTGCAGAGCTTCCGCCACCGGTTTCACAGCCGGTATATTCCTGTTTTAAGGGTATAATCCCTTCACAGCCCCGACATACGCCGCAGGTCTGTTTTCGTGTGCAAAGGTACGGTGGACGAACATTGCCCAAGTACCGCTATCGCTACCTGAAATAAAATTTGACGACAACTTTCCGTAATCGGAGATGACGGTATTTCATAAAATTTCATTGCAGGTTCCTTGCTCATCGTTCTTGCATCCCCCCGTTTGTGACGCACATGAAAACAACCCCTTTGGGCGAAGTCAAAAGGCTTCAAGAAAAGGGAAATAAAAAAAACAATAAATCAAAAGACAATGAGCAAGTACGATTTCATCAAGCAAGGCAACCTCCTTTTTTGGCACACTGCCGATAATGATATAGAATGTCGAATTATCTCAACTCCCGAAAAAGTGGATAGTGACAGCATCATCTTAATCTCAACAAGCTCTTCCGAGACAGAGGTTTTGGCATCGGAGTTATTACCTATTGGCTCATCAAGAAGCCACAAAGAGGAGTTTATGCGCTGGAAGAAAGAGCGTGAAGCCGAGGGCATGGAGTTTTTCAGCCGGTTGTCCGAAGTCATGGAAACAGACAGTGATTTGGCTGTAGGCGATATGGTGGCGTTTACAAACGACTACGGGGTGGTATTTGGCCCCAAAGAAGTATTAGCTTTCAGAAAACCTTGGAATGGCTATAGATGCGTATATATCGACAGTGATGCTTATTGGTTTCCAGACCGTCCCGAACAACTCACCATACTCAGCAAAGGAGGTACAGAATGACAACAAACGACATACTCAAACGACTTTGCGGCAATATTGCCGCAGGTCGTTTCAACTGGCGAAAATACTGCACGCCGCAATCTTACTTCGGTTGGGAGATTTGCGTTACCCCTCTGCATTGCTCTTACGGACAGATAGGCTACACCGTTCATTTCCCTTATACCAATATACCGGAAGTGGAATACGATTGGGAAATGGGCAAACTGACCATTGACGGCGAGAAATGGAAAAGTTATTTGCGGAACGAATAATAATAAATATCAATATGGCACAGAATTTTTATACCAAATGGCAGGACGCTATACTTGCAGATGCAGGAGACTATGTTTCAAAAGAGTACCGCAGTTTCCAGACAGCATTGGTGCGTGAGATTTCCAAATATGCCGCAGCCGTTGGTGCAAAGGTGGCTTCCAATTCAAAAGGGCATTATGACACCTCCTGCTTCATTGAGCGCAACGGCAAGTTCGTTTACATCAGCCACTCTTCCGGTCTGTCACGAATGGGCAGCGGCGTAAGAATTGAACTCGATTCGTTTCTGATACGGACAGCTCAAAATGGAAAGGACTACCGAGGGGGATGTAACCAGTATTGCGACATAGCAAATTTACAGTCTATGATAGACGGTTTGTTGGGGAAATAAACTGCAAAAAAGATGCGGAGCCAACCAGTTCCGCATCTTTTTCTTTCCATCCTTACCGGCGCATACCGCTGCCGTATTCTGCCTCTTGTAGTTCTGCCCGATACTCTTCCAGCTCGTTCAGCTTCTCGTTCACGGCTTGCAGATTGGCATCCAGCCCGACATTGTGGTCGTAAGGGAAACGATGCTGCGCGACCAGCCCGGCATTGGTGGGTTGCCCGACATCAAGCGTATCGGATTCCTTGTTATATTCGACATATAGCACTTCACCGTTCGGCATCTCGAAGGCCGGAATCTTTTGATACGCCAAAGCGGAGAACTGTTCCGCCGCCATCTCCCTGGCAACCCCTTTTATTGTATCTCCGGCGATATCGACACCGTAACGCCGGATATGGTCTCGGATTTCCTGCTCCGTGAATTTCAACATCACCTCGTAGGTTCCCCCGACACTCCCGTTGTACACGACAGCGAAATTCTCATCCTCGGCAATAAGGCTGTCACCCTTGTTGTTCGTGGCCGATAAATAAGTATGCTGTTCGTTGATGCCATTGCCGTCGTAATACTCCTTGGCAAGCGTCAGCAATCCCTCGTAATCGCCTTTCTCCCGAAGTTCGTCAAGCTGCCTCGTGTCATCCGAAAATTGGAGATACGCAACAGAAGAATAAAATGTATTCTCCTTTGCTGCCGCTCCGTTTTCCTGCTTCTCGCCGACATTTTGTTCCAGTTCTTGCGCTATCTTATCCACCTTCTGGGTAATCATCGAGGTTGCCCTTTTCACGTCCAGAAGCGTTGTCTTGATGAACTGTGGCGATTCCTTCAGCTCATCAAGCCAACCTTTAAGATACGCGCAACTGTCCTCCTTGATATGCTTGGTCATGCCGTAACGCTGTGCGACCAGTGCGCTGCCTAACTCTGCCACCAGTTCCTCACGGGCATATTCAGGAGAACCGAAAGTAGTCGGCTTGAACCTGTCAAGTACGTTTTCCGCTCCGGTGGAGTGCGTCATCTCGTGGAACAGTGTCCCGTAGAACGATTCTCCCGATTTGAACTGCTCCTTTTCGGGTACGATGATTTCGTTCTTCGTGATGGAATAGTAGGCGTCATTCTGATATTTCGGCGTAATCGGACAAATCCACAGGTTATCCCTTATCATCGTATCGACTGGGGCAAAACTGAAATGCTCGCCCTCCTCGATTGCCGGACGCGAATTTTCTCGCTCCAGTTTTTGCCACAGCTCCGGTCTCGCTTCCTGCAAGTTAGTTTGCGCGACATTGAAGACCCGGAACACCTGCATCTTCGGATAGACATTGTATTGTTCCTTTTCGTCATCGGAGAGTTTCTTGTAATCGTCATACTTGATTTTCTCCTTAGTCTCCTTATGGATACAAGTGAACGTGGTGAGCATGACCGGAAAGGATTTTTCACCACGAAGCACGGAGACACGCGGCAGTTCCTCTCTATCCTTTCCGGGCTTATTGAGCTTCTGAACACAATCGAACGTGCAGAAACGGGGAATCTTGTACCCTTCTTTCTCGCAGTGCAAAAGCAGCATAAAAGCATTCATCCCGTTGTACTCGCGCCCGTGAAGGTTGCGGGGCCACTGTAGCGTACCCTCCGTAAACCAAGGCTTTTTCCAGTCCTTTTGAATGCCCTCGATTTTCTCGATCATCATTTCGGCGAACAGGTCAAGAGCCTTGTCCTCGCTGTTCGGTCCGTCGGCATTCTTCTTTCTGTAACCGGCCATAACCCTTATTGATTATAGTTAGACGAATCCGCCACATATTGCGTCAGTTCCTCCATCTTGCAGGAAAGGTTGATTTTCCCGTTGTGTGCCGACAGGTTCATTTCACCTTTGGCATCCACCTTTACACCCGGCTGCAACCACGCTTCGCGCTCCTTACCGAAACAGAAGAAGCGCACCCACTGGTACTCGAAGCCGTCATCGACCTTCTCTGCGCTAAACGCCGAGAACACCGTATAAGGCTGGTCTTTCTTATCCCTTTTTTCCTCGATGTTCTGGCCGACCTTACCACGAAACACCAGCTCGCCCTTGACGCAATCCGCATCATCCGTAGCGGCATTGCAGATTTCATCGGCGAACAGGTTGAAATATAGCTTGTCGCCCCGGCGTTTGAGATACATCGTACCCCTCACTTCTACACGGGAGCCGTTCCGATAACCGGCGGCTTCCTCCTGACAGCCCTCCTTGCGGACATCCACCTCGATAGTGTGCCCGCCACCCGTCGCCGGAATCTGTACCCGGAGCGGAAACACCAGAAATTCTTTCTCTTCTTTATTCTTGCGAACCGACGCATCGCGGCCGATAACGCCGCATACCGTAACATTACATTTAATCATCTGTTTTTTGTCTTTAATGATACATGGATCATCCGGACAAGTGATACATGGGTTGATTGATGTTGAACTGTTGTAGAGTGCGGTCAGTCGGGTGCGCGTATCATCGCCCAGACCATCCATCCGGCGATGGCTAATTGCACGCCCACGACAACGAGCGTCCCGATCCATCCCAACAGCAGGTAGCAGAACCGGAGGTGCAACGCAAGGAGGGAAACTCCCGCCAGACACTTGCATAGCTGTATCATCACGCATTTTATCATATCGCCATGCCTTTATCTTCGCAGGTTTTCCGTTTGTCCCTGTTGCCGGGTCATCCCCTGCTCAAAATTCTGTGAGGCCGCTTCCGACAGGATAACCGTATTCAGCATACCGGTTACACGCATCTGTTTGGCCTCTTCCGTGAGTGTACCGTTGTTCAACGTGGCAGACAACCGGTTCAGCTCGGAAGCGGTCAGCTCCCGCGAGACATGCAGTTCCCCGTTGTCCGCTTTCAGAATGGCCTTGCCGTTCTCGCCGATAGTCAGGTCGCAGTTCTTCATATTCGGCAACAACGGCTTCAGGTCGATGGTACGAAGATCCATCGCGGCGGATATCGCCGTCTTCTGTTCCTCTTCCTCCCGGTTATCAATCTGTGTGGCTAAAAGCATCAGGGAGGCGAAAGCGGTCATCGCCATCTCCACAATCGGGTCGTTGCATCCCGATATTCCCACACCGCTATCCTCCGACGAAAGGAGTTTTTTCATCCATCCGTCTGGCGAAAGGTTCTTTTCAGGCACGGTATCTTCCGCCGCCTTGTATTTGACGAGCAGGTCATTTCCGTTGTGCAGCATTTGCAATTTGATATGTCCTTTCTGTGCGATTTCAGCCAGATACGCCGCAGGGTCTATATCCCGTTTCGTCCCGTCGGCATAGATATTCTTCACACCGAAATGCAGATGTTCCCCGGTCGTCCGTGTCCCCGTATTGCCCGATGTGCCAAGCCGTCCGCCTGCCTGTACCGTATCGCCGACCTTGACGGAAATCTCCTTGAGGTGCATATAGGTACATTGTACCTTGCTGCCGTCCGTCCGAGCATATTCCACCGTCAGCGACTTGCCGCCGGGTGTATTCTTGTTCTGGTTTACCGCCACGACCTTGCCGCCGCTCTCCGTAGCCAGTACCGCGTCGGCTTTGCAACGGATATCCACGCCCTTGTGCATCTGTTGCTTTGTGCTGTCCAACGGGTCTTGCCGTGTTCCGAACGGAGAGGTAATGAACAGAAATTCCTCCCGTTCCACCGGGAACGAATACCCCGTTCCATGTTCCGCACTCTCGGAAGTCTGGAGCGGATTGTGTTCCACCCCGAACTGCCGGCCTTGTGCCGTCATCTCCTGCATCACCTGTCTGTCATACTTCTGCAAGCCGTTCTGCTCAATGATTTTCTGCAGGTTCTCGGCATACTTGCCGCCTGTGGCGTAACCGGCTTTCTCAATGCTTTGTGCCCAGCCCTTGTAATCGTCCGGGGAGAGTTTGAAGCAACCGGCATAGCGGCTGTTCTCCTTCAAAAAGCGGGAATGATGCTCGTATGAATCACCCACGCTGTCATAGCTGCAGAACTTTTCATTCGGCTTATCATCGGTGTAGATTCCGTATTTGCCGCCTTCGGCAATCCACGAGGAAGTTGCCTTGATGCCGAAATGGTTGTTCTCGTTCCTTGCCAGACGGCTCTGTCCGTTGCTGCTTTCCAGTATGCCTTGCGCCAATGTGACGGAAGCCGGGATGCCATACCTTCGCATCTGTGCCATCGCATAATCTGCGTATTGCAGTGCATATTCCTGATTCTTGGTCATAATCGTCACTCCTTATCTATGAATACCCCTATGTGTTTCCTGCTCGTCCTGCCGTTTATCCTGTAGCTCTATCTCACTGATGGCGACACGCTCACCAGCACGGACAAGTTTGGGCAGATAGCTGTCCAGTTGCGTCCTTGGGAACTCTGCGAAAGCCGAAAATCCACGTTCCGGATATTTCTTCATCGTAATCCCCAATATATCAGCTCCCTTTGCCGCATCCTCATTATAAAGCCGATAGACTTCTCCTGCACGAATCAGATACAGGGCGTCGGGATGCTTTTCCTTGAGGTTGTCCCAAAACTGCCGTTTCGGAGACATATTTTCATCATTCGTCTCTTCCGACCGATTTTCCGCCACCACCTCATTCTGTTGCCGTACCTGCTCTTCCGCTTTCTGTTCCCCGACGGATTGTCCCTTTTGCAGCACATCGGCAAACAGCGTAGCCGCCAAATGCCGCTTGTAGCCGTCACGGTCTTCCGCCACCCACATCCGTTGCCACTGCTGTGGAGTGACGCTGCGGGGCTGCAGCTTTTGTCCGTCGATGGTTGCCACACACTGGATTCCATCCTGCCTGGTCTTGAAGATGGCAACACGCTGAATACGGTTCAGGTCAATCTCCGGCGTATCGCTGCCGAACAAATCCACTTTCAGGTCGGGTTTGACCTCCGCCAGTGCATAATACTTGTGCGCCAGCTCCATCCGTACCTTGTCGATGTTGTCCATCGCCTGCTTGAGCGTGGAGAAAAAACGGTTCACATCCTCCTTGTCGGGATAGACGCTGTACCCCTCCTTGTTTTCCGGCTTGATATAGAGTGCCCAACGGTTCTTGTCATCCTGAATCATCTGCACGGCATCGAACCCGACCTCATTCGCCCGTCTGACAGCTTCCGACACGTCCAGCGTGGAGAGCTTTTCCAACGTGTAGTTCCTTAACCGGGCCAGTGTCACCATTTTTTCATTGAAATAGCTGTCATCGGGTCTGTAACCCAATGCACCGTCAGTATTATAGAAACGCACCTGCTCGATACCCTCTTTCTGCAATGCCCGTTCGATACGCCCCTTGTTCATGCCGGGAATCTCGTTGTTCGCCTCGGTCGAAGCTCCTGCCGGCAAAATGACATCCGCCGATTTCGCCTCCCGGTCGATGACGAGGACGATGCTTTTCGCCGCCTTGTCCGGGTGCTGGCGGATTTCATTCGCCACAAAGTAATGCTTGGGCATCTGTTCCTGCATGGTCGTGGTCTGCCGTCTGTTTCGCAGGGTGGCGTACTCAATTTTCTCGCCCCGTTCCGCTTTTCGGATAACATCAAGCGCATTGTTCACGTCGCTTTCGAGAGCGTCCATTATACACGGGTTTTCCTTGAACTCCCGACACCAGTAATCCACCGTCTTCAGGCTTGCATCGGACAAACGCGCGGGCAGTCCCAGTTCCAACATCTTGATACCCGAAGCCAGTTCCACAACCAACCTTTCATATTTTACCGCATCCTCTGACGGAGCCACACCATTCTTCATGACCATGCCTTCACGGGCAAGTCGTTGTTGATGTCCTGTGGCACTCACGATCTGCCGCAAGGCTTCCTGCACATAATCGTGGTAATGCTCAAAATCCTTTTGGCGCGGCATATAGACCGCATCTTTGTCCGTCTCGTAATGAGGAACTCCGCTACCGTCCGAGCGCACGGGAACGAGGTTGTCCCGCATCTTCAATAGAAAGTCGTTGAACCGAGTGCGCAACCTGCGGTTGTCCGCCTCGGCATATCCTCTTTCCTGAACACTGCCGTCCTGCTTTACCGCATCCTCGTAAGCCGGCTTGTCCACGTAGGGCAACGTCGTCTGGTCGATATTGAAAAGCGTGCGGATTTCTCGGTTGTGGACACCCTTGAACTGTGCCTTCTGCTCTTCGTCCAATTGGAGATAGGCGGTACGGTCGATGGTTTCATTCGGATTGTTCCGGTTGACATACTTGTTCCAGTTATAGAACAGGAACGGTACGCCCTGCTCATGCTCCCGTACCGCAGCCCCCCGTGCCTTGGTTTCACTGTAAAGCGTGAACAGGTTGGTCTTGCATCCGTTATTGTCCGAATGCAAGGCCATAAAGAGGGCATTGAACGGGCTGGCCGAGACCCCTTGCGGATAGAGCCGGGGAAATCCCTTGCCCGATACGTTGAGCCAATGGCCGCCGGCGTTCGATGCCCCGCCCAGTGCGGCAGACAGCAGTTCCGTCTGCTTTTCTTCGGCTTTTTTTTCGATTTGCGACTTTTCTTTCATATCATCATGCTTTTATTGTTCATGGATTTATTGGATGCCCCGTGTGCGCACAATCGTCTCCCGCTGTCCGTCGTCGTAATTCTGCGAGGCAATATGGCGCAACTGGTCGCTCTTGGCAAGCACGGCGTTCGCCAGCGTGTTCAGCGGCAATGCCCCTGCACGGTAAGCCTCCGCGACGGTCGGCGTGAGCTGGATGGTACAAGGCACACGGTCTATCGTGGCGATGAGCGTGCTGCCTTGCAGTACAGGGTTTACGATACGGGAATTGAGCGGTTCGTCGGGATAACGGCGGTACTGGTTTTCCGTATGCACGTCGGCGGACGGCATGGGACGCCCCAACGCCTCGTGTCCAGCCTTGTTCAGCAAGTTCGCGCCGCCCAGACCGACAAGGAGCATCTTCAGCAGCGGGTTACGCACGAACAGACCGGCCACAATACTCGCTATCGGCAACAGGTTGTCCCCAAAGCGCAACGATTGCGTCTTGCCGGTAAAAGCTCCCAGCAGGATGTCGGGCAGCATGGCCATGACATATCCGAGGTTGCCCGTGATATCGCCCAATCCCTCTAATCCCAATGTACCGAGCAATCCGCTCCATCCGTTCGTGTTGGTCTGCACAGCCTCTCTCTCTTGCTTTTCTTCCTCATGTGGAATAACCACCTGCCGTTCCTCTTTCTCCACTTTTTCCCTCTGTTCCATTTCCGGCTGTGTTGATTCCTTTGTGGATTTTACAGCCGTTGCATTCTTATATTTCTCCAAATGCTTCAAATAGGCTTCTTCCTGTCCGGGAGCGACGATGAGCGGCACATCCTTGTACCGTTCGGCACGTTCATTTTTCTTTTCAGGGTGTCCGGGCTTTTCGGACATTTGGAAAGGGGTAAACTTTGGTGTCTGCATCCACTCCAAAAAATTAAAGTTCATCACAGGTATTTTTTTCTTCAACTGCTCGTTGGCCGCCACAATAAGCGCACTATCACCCGTCTGTACTGTTGCAGCCTCCTTACGGAAGTCCGTAAACACGTTCCGTTCGCTACCGAACACACCTTTGCTGATACATTGCTCCACAGAGAGCTTGGGCGACTTTTCAGGCTCGAAGCGTGAGGCGACTGCCGAGATAGCCACGTCCGCCCCGACAAACTTTGCCAATGTCGCCCACGAACCTGCGCCACCCATCATGACGGCATCCGCCGTTGCGCCCAATACCCGACCCGCACCTTTTTCCCATCCTTTCGGACGGTAGGCCGCTTCGCCCCGTGCCTCGATTTCCTCAGCAAGCGGCGAGCGGTTCAAGGTCTGCGAAAGTCCGAGCAAGCTTGATTCTGCGGCTTTGCGGATGATGTAGTCGGCTGACGATTTCGGCATTCGCTCCTTGACCAGCCGGTCGATCATCAGTTCCTCTACCCGGTAGTCCATATAGGCGTAGGCAAGGTCACCGCCCAATTGTTCCGACAGTTCGTTGTACCGTTCACGCCCGATTTCCCGCACGACGGTATCGCGCCATTGCCCGGCCATGTATGCGAGGTCTTGCTGTATCTCCTTGGAGCCGGTAATCTCCGCCTTGCACATTCCGATGTAGTCCTCCGTCGTCTTCGAGTTCCATTCGCCCGTAACCTTGAGTACCTGGTACGGGTCGCCCATCGGCTGTGCCGCAGACGCCATTGCGCTGAGTATGCCGCCCAATGAGGTGGAATACTCCCTCATTTCCTCGCCCTGCTTCTTCGTGAGGAAAGCCTGCGTTTTCGACATGACGGGAGCGAGATGGCAATGGAAATAATCGCTCACAAGACGTTCTATTTCCGCGAATTGCCGGCTATGTCTGATTCCATCCATGTTGTGTATTATATATTTATCTGTTTCAATAGCTGTTCTTTCGTCTGCTCGATGGCGTTGTGGTAAACCTCCATCTGCCGGGGAAAGAACTCTTCCAGCCATGCGTCCTTTTCGATGTTGTCCTGCATGAACCGTATCGCCTGCTCCCGTTCGATTTCGACGGATGTCTCGCCCTCTTCCCGATTGTTGAACCATGCCTTGGTCCACCAGCGCACACCCGCCCGGTCGGGATAGACCGTGACAAGCCTCGGTATGTCGAAGCTCTGTATGTCGATGTCCAGTTCCGCCAACGGGTCTATGATGCCGCCATAGGTCAGGGCTTCGTCATGGAGTTTTTTTTTATGTCGCTGCTCGCAGTGGAGAGGTACACATCATGCCGCAGGGCGAGGTAATGCAGGAAATCCGCAATAAGGAGGTTCTGCACCTTGCAGGCCAGCGGCATGGCCTTGTGTCCCAGTCCGAGCGGATTGGCCATGCTCGGCATATTCTCGTAGAAATACTCCTTCATCGCGCCCACCGTGAAGATGTGGCGTAGCGACTGCTCCGTATTCCGGGGCAAGGTGTATGCTCCATGCCGCAAATCCTCCATATAGTGCGGCAGGAAGTGCAGCATCAGTTCCTCTATCTCCCTTTTGTCCCGTTCATAATCGGTTTTCAGTTCCATCTCCAAGCCGGATAAATAGTCTGTCTCGTGTCCGCCGGCCTGACGCATTGCCTGTATGTTCCCGTACAGCATCGTCAGGAACTCCAGCGGGTTCAGTTCCTCGCCCTTGAAGCGGACGGTCATGTGCAGTTTGTCACCGCTCAAAGCTACCGTCTGTCCGGCCTTTACACGCTGTCCGAATTGAGCGAAGACATTGGACAGATTTCCGTATGTCACCTCATACTCCCCGTAGCGGATGGTCTGGCAGATGCCGTGTCCGGAATCGTTGCCCACGCCCGACACAATGCCGCTGGCGAGGGCAGAAAGCATATAGCACCGCACGTTGAAGTCAATGCCGTGATGAAAGAATTTCTCGCCCGTCGCCGGGTCGGTCTGTTCGCCGTAGCCGAGCGACAGCTCCACGTCTTTGCCCTGCTGTTCCTCGAAAGGCATACAATAACCGCTATCGGATTGCAGGATCATTTCTTCTGTATATTTCATGCTGTTTACCTATTGATTCATATCCCTATCTTCTCATCCCTCCGCCATGCGTCTGTTCCTCTGCCGGAAGTTCGGGCGTCCGGGTGCGCTGCACGTTTTCTGTCTCCGGCGTTCGGAAGACACCCGCATTGTTGCCGATGAGCATCATGCCGAGGAATGCGCCGGCAATCTTGCCCAGCCAGCCGAAGCGTCCGAATATGAGGAACGCCGCCGCAACCAGCCCGGCAATACTCAGCCCCGACACGTTGCCGCTGCCGAGGTTACGGAAAAAGTTGCCGAACATATCAAGGCCTCCGCCACCGGAGGCTTGGCGCAAAAAGTTCGACACACCGTTCAGCTTGTTGTCGATGCCGGTTACCGCACCGCTGACCGAACTGACGGCTTCCCCGGCCTTGCCCGTCAGTTCACGCACTCCGTCCGCCGTCTCCGCGAGGGTATTCGTTGCCGGTTCGCCGATGACCGCATCGCTCACGATACGCACCACGCTTTTGTCGGTGGTCAGCTTCTCCCAGCCCACATAACCGACCGCACCGCCGATGGTCGCCGTCTTGACGGCCTGACCCGCGCCACGCAAGGTCTGCGAAGGGTGCAGCACTGCCTTACCCATACTTTTGCCGGTAGTCGCTGTAGCCGTACCGACACCTTTCATGGCCTTGCCGCCATATTTCAATAGTGTACTCCAAACGCCCATACGTTGTCTGTTTTTAAGGTCTTACATTTCTTCCTATCTGCCGCCAGCGTCTTTTGGCGGCTTCCACGATATCCCGTTTGTCGGCTGCCGGGCGTGCCCCCTCGTCGATTTCACGCCAGATGTCGCCCATCGTCGTGTATTTCACCGCCTTGGTCAGCCGTTGCAGTTTCTTGTTCATCATCTTGAGCTTCGGACGGATGCCAAATACGATTTCCATGCGCTCCTTCTCCGTCATTTTGTTGTCTGACAGGCACGCCATGCGGATGTCATTCACAATCTCCACGCTGTTCATAATCAGTTCCCGGTAAATGCGGTTCCGTTGCGTGGAGAGAGCAACGGCCAGCGCGTTGGGACTATTGCGGCTTACCTGTCTGGTAAAGTCTCCCATATTGTCCGTCAGCCTTGATATTTCGTGGTAAAAACCGTATATCTGCGCTGCGTAGCAGATTATCGACCGGAAAGAGTCCAAATAGTTGTTGAACTCCCGTTGCAGGTCGGTCGTGGCTTTCACTTCCTCTTTCGTCCACAGGTGTCCGGTGGTCTGTATCAGCATGACCTTCTCCTGGTTCTTCAGCTCCTTTTCCGCCTTGTCGGTATAGAGCAGGATCATCCCGGCAAGCACGGGGTCGTTCTGTGCCCGAACCTTGCCGATACCGATGCACAGCAATAAGATGCCTATCCAAATCGTCCGTTTCATCATTCACCTGATTTTATCGTGCAAGGACGGCAGCCCTGCGCCAACGGGACATGGCCATCCGTGCCGCCTCTCCGTTGTTGCGGTCGAGCATCCCGGCCGTCACGTTGTTCCACACGTCATTGAGGGTATAGTACCGTATGCTCAGGTAGAGCAGGTGCAGCTTCCGGCTGAAAACCGAAAGTTTGTCGTTCAACGCCCACAAGGTCTTGCTGCGTTCCGCACCCGTGAGCATATTCTCTTTGCCGCCCTTGGCCACTGCGTCATTCAGGAGCGTGAAGACCGATACCAGTTCCGTTGCCGTCTCGATATACAGATTGTTCATGCTCATGGAGGCGATGATGCCCTGCGGGTTGTTTCGGATGGCGTTGCCCAATTTCCCTAACGTGAGAAAGATTCTCACGCCGTCGTTGTAGAGATGGGTGCAGGCTTTCAGCGATGAAGCGTAGCCGCTTACCGTCTTGAGATAACTGTTGTACTGCTTCTCCCATTTGTGGATGCGGTTAAACTCGGCGGCGATGCTGTTCTGCAGCATAGCTGTCTTCGTCTGACCATTTATCTGTTTCTCTATTTGGTCATTGATAACCTCGTTGCCCTCGGCCAACGCCATCCATTCCAACGGATTGGACGCCGTGATTTGGGCTTTTGCCCAGTGTGGCATCAGGCAGAGGGCAAAAATGACCAGACTAATGATTCGTGATTTCATATATTCCCTTTTTTCGTTTGTTATACTCGACCCGTTCCCGGATAAGCGTTACCACATCGAAGTTGTGTCTGATGCCTACCAAATCAAGCCGGGGTGTATTCCTGTCCATCGAGAAGATGCGTACCGTCTTTAGGCCGCAAAGCTGCTGCATGAGGCTTTGGTGTTCCACAAAGTCCACGATACGATATTGTTCCATGTAGTCCGTCTTCCGGGACAGCACCCCATGCCTGCTGATAAGCTGCTCGCTACCGATGTGGTAGCGTGTCCGGCGCAGATAGATGAAACGGTACAGCAATGCCAAAGAAAGCAATGCGGCAACCGATACGGCAAGAGCTGTCAGAGGCAGTCCCTCCATGCCACCGTACACCCATGCTGCACAGCACAATACGATTGCGGGCAGCTCGTCGATGACGAACTGTCCGGCGTGCGGTTGCAGCACGATGCTTTGGAAATGTCCTGTGGGTGCATCGGTCATCATCGGCGAAAGTGTGTTTGTTGTTCCTCTTCCGGTGACTGTTCTCTCGCCTGTGTCTCATCGACCGTCTCTTCCTGTTTCTGCCCGGCCAAAAGCTGTTCGTTCCAGTCCTTGTTGGGATAGGTAGGCTGTTCACGGACAAAAGAGGCGTCATTCGCCTTGTCCAGACCGAGGAACTCCCGCAATCCTTCACGGAACTCCTTGTAATTTCCGTTCATGATATCCGTCTGTTCCCGTATGTCGTCCGGATGGCACAGGCCGCTCGAACGCATCGACATGGCTTCTTCCCATGCGGATTCATATTTCCCGTAGCTCGACCGCAAAGCGTCGGGCAGCAGGTCTATGTCTCCTTCATCGAGGTTCTTGCCGTCAGCGACGGAATCCAGATAAGGCTTCCGCTCCGGTGTCTCCTCGATGGTGGAACGGACAGCCCGGTACATCTCCTGTTGCAGGTTCTTGGCAAACTCGATTCCCGCAAGGTCGGTATCGAAACAGATGTGTTGCTTGGCAGGAAGCGAGAGCGTGAGGACACCCCGCATCTGTTCCACCGTCGGGTTACCGCCGGTAGATATGAAGACCGCTTTCCGCAAATCCTTGTCGTTGGCCTGATGAAGCTGGTAATAGGCCATCGCGTCGTATGCACTCTCGAACCAGTAGATATGCTTGGCTTCGGTAAGCGTAGTTTTGGCTGGGCTGGCAATCCATAGCCCTTGGCTCGAATTGCTCCCTTCCGCCTTCCCTTTATAACTGCCGCTGCCATCCATGCGAGGGCGCCCTCGCTCTTCCAGACCGACAACCTGTCCCGTATCTTTCGGAACGGTCAGCGGAAAGGCGAGGTTGGTGTATTTCATGCCGTCCTCACGGTGTTTCGTCGCCAGACAAAAGTTCCGGTGGAAGGCGTATTGCGTGTAAAGGTCGATGCCCCGATGCTTGAAGAACGGATAGAACTTCTTTTGTGTCGCCCGATCCTGCGGATTGAACTGGTGAATGTCGTAATCCGCCATGTCAAACGGCTTCACATCCCGTTTAGGCTGGATAATCCGGGTATCCCGGTCAGCGACGGGATGGTTCAGCAACCGGTTGCAGACAAGGTTTACCAGTCGGTCGGGAGACACACCGGCATGGTATTCCGCGAAAAAATGCGGATGCTCCTTGATAAAGGAAATGATGTTATACGACTTCTGCTGTTGCGGTTTGAAACAACATTTCCCTTGCTGCGTGACAATGAATTTGTCGTTGCGGATGCGCCGCCCCTCGCTGTCCAACCGGACATACGAGGGATAGCGCAGGCCGTCACGCCGGTTCAGGTGATAGCCCGCGTCGATAAGCACGTCCTGAATGTTCAGCCTGCGCAGAAAATCGTCATAAGTCAGTTCGCCCTCTCTCATGGTTTACCTCCCCATTCTCATATCATTGATTTCACGGTTCATCTCTGCCTCGAAACAACGGATGGCCACATCCCTCGGCGTATCGACACCCGGCTTGAAGTACGGGCGTGGCGGACCGCCGAAACACTCGCCGTAGAACTCCGGGGCATGGCAGTGATGGTGGATGCCGTGTGCGACACCCGCCGCGACTACCGTACCTGCGGTGAGGGCGGCAAAGATTTTCGTGCCGAGACCCCGCTGTGCTTCCGGGCGTGTTTTCATGTCCACTTCGCTGAAAATCTTGGAAAAGAGCTTCATCCGGTGATAGTCATCCACAGCAAGGAACTTGTCGTAGTCCCGTTGGGTTATCTCATGGCTGATAGCCTGACCGTCGATAACGGCGGTCATCCTGTATTTCCCCTCGGTCTGTGCCGGTTGAACGGCTATCTGGCTCACTTCGACTTCCCGCCCGTGTTTCTCTTCCCGATACCATCCCTTGTTTTCATTCAAAAACTGGAGGTCACGCCCGTCCACTACCGCACCGATATTTCCCTGTACGGATTCCTCTTGCTGTTGCAGCGAGGTTTTCACTGGCATAAAAGCCTCTTGCTCCTGCCGTTGGCGTTGTTTCAAATCCTGCTGTACTTCGGGATGCAGACCGATAGCGATGCGTTGATCGCTGTTGAGAGCCTCCATCGTCACTTTGTCGGAAAAGTCAGCCCCGATAATGCCGTTCAGCAGTTCCAGACGTTTCTCTACGGGCTGCTCCTCGATGGGTGCGGCAACCAGTGTCCTCACTTCCTCTTCCGTCAGGTCATAGACCATATCGGCTTGGACGCTTTCCGACTGCACGGTCAGCGTCTGCTTTTCCGCATCCACGACAAGACCGTGCGAGGCAAGGCACTCCGCCCATTTCTCGTTGGAGAAATAGACCGGAGAGGCTATAAGCTCCTTGTACGGCCGTGCCGGTTCCTTGCTGCGTGGACGGCTGACCATCGGCGTGATAGCCGCCTGCAAGTCCTGCAGCACATCCCGTTGCTGTACGGGCTGCTCCTGTTGATGCCCCTTGTAATAGAAGCCGTAACCGCCTGATTGCAGTTCGCCGGGCTTCATGCGCCCGTCGGGGCGTTCGGGTACGATGGACGGCCCCGGAAAGAACAGTTGGCCGCCGACCCTGCGAAGGTGGAAGCCCAACTGGTTGCGAGGTGTCCAGCCAAGGAACGGCGGGGGCATTCCCATACGCCCCATGCGCCCGTACTCGCCGATGACGATGCGGTAGCCGTGCAGCCCCATAGCCACACGACCGTTGGCATTGCGGGCATGGACGAAGTTCTTGGGCATATAGAAGTCCTTGCCCACGATGCTCGTCAGCACGTTGTAGGCCTTCTTGTTGGCAGTGTTCGTTCCCCAGTCCGTGAGTGCCAACATCTGACGTTCGGTGATCGGATAGACCAGCAGGGGCGAGTCATGTCCCTGCACGATCAGCCGATACCCTGCATCGTCAAGTGCAACATGGGCTTGAAGCCCGTTGCGCATCAGCATATCGCGCATTTCGGGCTGCAAGTCCATCTGCCGGGGATTGGTATTCGTTCGTATCGCCATAGTCTGATTGTTTTCGTTATGCGTCTCCGCTTTCCATTGCTGCCTCCAACTGTTCGTCCTTGAAGCGGACGAACTCGGCGGCGGATTCGTTGCCGACTGCAAGCCCTTTTTCCTCGCAGTAACGGGCGTATTCCTCCTGCCAGTCGGCGGAGAAATGATTGACGTAATCGAGCCAGCCGTATTCGCCGCTCTGCATCTTCCCGACAAGTACGTCTTCGGGATAATATTCGTTCTGTGCCATAATGTACGGATTGATGTTTTACTTATGGAGAGCTGTCGCACGATTGCGCTCGCCGCTCTTCTTCTGTTCGTTCCACAGCTCTTCGGTGTAGTCTTCCTCCGAAACGTAGTCAAGGTTACCGTCATCGTCCATGACCCAGCAGCCGTAGCACCCGAAGGTGTATTTGTCCCACTCTCGCTTGGGTTGGTTGCGCCATTGCTGCGCGTCGCCCGAACAGATGCGGATGCCGGTCTTGGCATGAAGGTCGATGCCCACTGTGGCAGGCTCGCCGCCCACGACTACCGTCAGCGGCTCGCCGTGCTGCATCCCGTTTACCTCCACCGTACCGAGGCGCATGACCTCGGCCAGCACTTTCAGGTTGCGTGCGATGATGGGCGTGGGGACATACATCACCTGTTTCGTCTCGGCGTCAATCTGTACGAAAGCCTTGCTGCTCCGTCCGTCCGACATTTCCACATCGGCGACAATCGCCTTGCCGTCGAGCAACTGTTTCTGCTGTGCTTCGTCATACCGCTCCAGTGGAGAGGATTTCAGTGCCGGATAGAACACCACATCCACCTGACCGTCGTCCATGCGGATAAAGGCAAAGCGGCTGCGGCTCTCGATTTGCCCGCCATGCTCGTCAGTGACACGCACGGGAAGCACGGGAGAATGCCGGCCGTTGCAGATGTCTTCCAACACACGCATCGGCAAGTCCTCGATCATTTCCCTTGTAAGACCGAATCGTTCCAGTGTCGAAAAGGGTAATTCATCAAATTCAATCTGAACTTTTTTCATACTATATTCATATTATAAAATTGTACTATACAAAGATAGAGACATCTTATTATGACGGACAAAAATACAGCTATATAAATGGTTGTAATATGCTGTTTTTATCTTCATTAGTACAATTATCTAATCAAAATCGTACTAATAGACGCAAAATATCAAACCAATACAAGAAATGACGGTAGTTTGTTTCCGACATGAAAATTCCCGTTATAACTTTGCCGAATGAGAAAAATTCTACTGATAGCAATATCGGGTATTTCATTCTGCACGATGCCCGTTCAGGCGCAGTTCAACACGATTGCCAAGACACCAGAAAGATACAAGGTAGAAGCCTTGCAGGAGGGTATGAAAAAGCCGGAGCCGACACCCGAAAGCATGGCTCCTGCACAGGAGACTTCGACAAAACCTGCCGATGAAAGTAAGAAGTTGTGGATTGACCGTTATCTCAGTGTGTCTTATCCATTGCAGCGCATCAGAATTACATCGCCATACGGCTACCGGAAAGACCCGTTTACCGGGAAGAGGAAGTTTCACGGGGGTATCGACCTGCACGCACGGGGCGAGCAGGTATTGGCCATGATGGAGGGGGTGGTCGTCAAAGTGGGACAAGACAAGACGTCCGGCAAGTATGTGACACTGCGGCACGGAAATTACACCGTCAGCTATTGCCACCTTTCACGGGTGCTGGCCGCCAAGGGTACGGTAGTCCGTCCCCGCGATGCCGTCGGTATTACCGGCTCGACCGGACGAAGTACAGGCGAGCACTTGCACGTCACCTGCAAGCTAAATGGCAAGAATATCAATCCCTCGGTTCTCTTCGATTACATCAAATCCATGCAGCAGGAGTGTGTGTCGGCATTAGCTGGACTGTTATAGGGCTGTTAAGCCAACACCTCATCCAGGTGACTGTAATTCAGAAGTTTGATTTCTCCAGCAGTATTTTCGAGTGTACCCGCATAGGCCACCGCCTTACCCAGTATGGTTTCTTTGACCCAGCCGTCCATTTGTTTCAACGCCTTCTCGAAGTCCGCATGGTAGGTCATCGCCGACTTGATTTCAATACCGTATAGCCCCGAATGTTTTTTCAACAGCAAATCGACCTCGTTCTGGTTCGAATCCCTGTAAAAATAGAGGTTGCTTTCCTTGCCTTGGTTATACCGCCGCTTCAAGGCTTCCGTTACGATGAAGTTCTCGAACAACGCCCCACGCATCTTGTCCCGTGCAAGCTGTTCCGGCGATTCGATGCCGAGCAGGTGACAGGCAAGCCCTGTATCCGTAAAATAGAGCTTGGGAGTTTTAGTCAGCCGTTTGCGTGTGTTCTCGAAATAGGGAGGTAGCAGGAAAACAATATAAGATGCCTGTAAGACGGACAGCCATGCCGTAACGGTATGTGAACTGACACCGATTTCGTTGGCCAGTTCAGAGGCTTTGAACAGCGATCCGATACGTCCGGCGCAAAGCCTGATGAATGTGTGGAACTGCATCATGTCCTTGATTTGTAGCAGGTCGCGCACGTCCTTGTCCAGATAGGTTTTCATGTACGCCGGATAAAGAAATTTGGGTATGTTACGGCCCGAATAAATGGCAGGGTAAAACCCGTTAAACAGCAGGTTGTCAAGAGGCGTATCGGTGATCTGCTCCCGTATTTCGGAGTATGACAGGGGGAGCAACTCGAAAACGGCGGTACGTCCTGCCAAAGACTGTGTAACCTTTTTCAGCATGGCAAACTGCGAACTGCCCGAAAGGATAAACCGCCGGTCGGCATCATTGTCCACCATACCCTGAATATACGACAGCAGGTTCGGAGCGTTGTGTACCTCGTCAAGAATCATGCACTCCGTGTGCTGGTTCAGAAAAGCGACCGGGTCGTTTTCGGCGAAACTCCGGACATCAAGATTTTCCAACGAGTAATACGGTAGGTATGAGAACAAGTTGCGGAGCAGCGTCGTCTTTCCGGACTGGCGCGGTCCTGTTACCGTAATGACTGAAAAATAGCGGTAAGCCTCTTCTATCACGGCGGATAGCTCCCTGTGGATATATTTTGCCTCCATACTGTTTATGCAATTTTGAAATACAACTGCAAAATTACATAAAATACGATACACCGCAAATTTTTCAGGGTATTTTCTCACATCCCAAGCCGTTTTTTCTATCATATACGACTCTTCTTTTTTACAAAATCCTTGCTTTTACCGGCAGGTCATTCTTTACTCTTTTCGTCGGCGAATGTAGGACGAAGCGCATAATCGCCAAGCCGCATTGCATTCGGATGACGAAAACAGACTGTTACACGGTCGGTTTTCTATCCGGGTTTGGCTTATGATGCCACAGCTTCATCCTCTGGCTGCCTCAAAAAGCTGAAAACAAACCTGCACGGCAAACGAAAGCAGGGAAAAAGAAAAATCAGCATGATAGTTCAACCAATTAAAAGTAAACAAGTATGGTAGAAGAAATTAGACAAGACGACAAAGTGATATTATCGAGCGAAGACGGTTTTTCCGTCCCTATGATTTTCAACAACCTTTGTGGAAAGAATTTCATTGGCAAAGAATACAAGGACTATATCAGGCATATAGCCTTTGAGGAAATGGGACTTAAGCCGGGCATCGTGTCCCATTATCGGGACGGTGTTCTATATAAGAACGGCACAATCCCGGAACTTTGAACAGGTAAACCAAAATAGGAACAGCAAAAATCAAAATTTATACAAATATGGAAACAACAACTATTCATCCGGCAGAAGCCTATCTCCGAAACGAGCAGAATTCCACCTCTTTATATGTAAGGATTGCAGGACAACGTAGGCGATTATTCATCAACCGCAATGAAAACGTCATCGGCATTATTGCGCCAAGAAAACGAAAAAGCGGGTACATCTTCACGGATTGGGCAAGCATTGAGAAGATATACTATCCGTCATCCTCTCCCGAAGATGCAGCGGACATAGGAAAGAAACAGGTCTTGAAATACCAGAAACTTGCCCGACTTGCCACGCATACGAATGATTGGCTTCGCAAAATCGCTAATGCCGATTTGGATAAATCCCTCTACGAGAACCGCATCACGACCGGCACACGCATCGACGGCAAGTGTATCGGACTTGCCACCATCGAGAAGTATTGCAGCAGTTGGGATATGGCTCGTTTCAGAACGGCACTGAAGCAAGGCGAAAAGTTTTCCACCGGACGCTTCGACTTTTGTGGCTATGACGGTACGTTATGGTGTGAGCCACGCGAAAATGGAGATATGGCGGCTGGATTCAGCAAAGAATACAGGAATTGTGGCAACGGCTACTATTATCTGCTTATCAACGATGAATACATGATAGGCTATGACATAGACTGAGTTATATGCAAGACCGTATCGGGCAAAGTCTCGGTACGGTTTGTTGTTCCGATCGACCAACGGCCTTTTATAAAATTCCTTTCTCCCTCATATAGCCTTACATCCTGCGGCCAGTTTGCTTCAAGCAGCCTCACGCATTTTGTGTAACACGTTACATAAAGTGCGTGAAGCCCCTTTTTGCAAAAGGACGGACACGGACAGACTTGGCATTACAGGGGGCGGGATAAATCCTGCCCTCTGTAGTCCCAAGACAGTCCATCGGAAAGTCCGTCCCGGCTGGCCGCCTCACTCTTTTATTCATAAATCTTTCCTTTTCTAACGGATTCCCATTAAACCCAAGTCCGCTGCCGTGCGACCTACGGAACAGAATTTTCCGCAAAGGTAACCGGCGGCTCCAATCCTGCCAATGCCGGCATACTGCCGCAAATGACACGTAAAAATCTTCCTCTCCGCTGTCGAGCGTATTTTTCCGGATCAGCCTTGTCCGATTGTTCCCCGCCACCTTCTGAAAGCAGAAAAATCTTCCCGGCGGTCGCAAACAGACCGAACAAAGGGAAATAGTAATCTTGATTCATGAGTATTACAAAAACAATAATAAGTATGGAAATATTAAAAATAGTAATTCCCAAGTGGAATATAGCGGAAATTACTGGCTATGACCCGATGACAACCTTTTGGCAGGACTTCTCTATGGCAGACAAGTTCGGGAATGAAGCCATAGCTGACACATACAGAAAGGTTAAGGCAGAATGGAAAGATAACTACAAGCATTGGACAGAGCTGTGCCTTGTACTTAATCACAAAATTTGGCAATGGCACGAGCGGGACAACCAGAAAGCCACGCTCTATGACCGCCGAATGGCCAGACGAGCTGCAGGAGTATTACTTTCAAATAACGGATTAAAGCAATCGGTAGGACGGTGTGAAGTCTCCCCACTATAAACTCAAAACTATGACCGCTCAAGAAAAGATACAAAAAGTAACGGAAATATCCCAAAGCAAAGGCTGGAGTATAAGTGTGGATGACAAAAATAAATCAAATATTCAGTTCGACTTCCAACGCTATACCAACTATGGGCAGGATTTTAATTTCAGTGCCGAAATGAAATGTGAGGACATTGATACCCTCATTGCTGACATGGAACAATATTTCGAGGGTTTTGACCCGGATTACGAAGCCTATCTATGGATTGGAAATGATGGGCACGGTAAAAATGGCGCACCTTACCACATCAAGGACATTGTATCGGATATGGAGGAAGCGGAAAAACAAATACACGACTTGTTGGAAGCACTTGAGACAGAATTTATCTAATGCGCATGATGATGATTTATAAGACTAATTCCAAAATGAGCTTATTTTGCTGTTATACAACAAATACTAAATGTAGTATATACTAAGGTTAGTAAAGTAGGATATTAGGAAATATCCCATCAGAAATGATAGAATGCACTACATTTAGTCAATCAGTATTTTAGTATAGTAGTAGATGCTATAATACTAAAATATACAAAAGTAGTAAAATAGTATACACTAATAATAGTAAATACTAAAAATAGTATTATCTTTGTATCAGATATAAAGACACGAAATTATGACAAAAATAATCGCAGTTTTGAACCACAAGGGCGGTGTCGGAAAGACAACTACCACCATCAATCTTGCTGCCGCATTGCAGCAGAAGAAAAAGCGTGTACTGCTCATCGACATGGACGGTCAGGCAAACCTCACGGAATCCTGCGGTCTCTCCATCGAAGAGGAACGGACGGTGTACGGAGCGATGAAAGGCGAATATACCTTACCGGTATTCGAGTTGGAAAACGGTCTTTCCGTTGTACCGTCCTGCCTCGATTTGTCGGCGACAGAATCCGAGCTTATCAACGAGCCGGGGCGGGAATTAATACTAAAAGGGCTGATTGCAAAATTGCTTGAAACCCGTAAATTCGACTATATCCTGATTGACTGTCCGCCCTCGCTGGGTTTGCTGACACTGAACGCCCTCACATCGGCGGATTTCCTGATTATCCCGGTACAGGCGCAGTTCCTCGCCATGCGCGGAATGGCAAAGATTACAAATGTGGTCGGGATTGTCAAGGAACGTTTGAACCCAAACCTAAATATCGGCGGCATTGTCATCACCCAGTTTGACAAGCGCAAGACGCTCAACAAAAGTGTGGCGGAACTAATCAGCGAATCGTTCTGCGACAAGGTATTCAAGACCGTCATCCGGGACAATGTATCATTGGCCGAAGCTCCGATAAAAGGCATGAATATCTTTGAGTATAACAAGAACAGCAACGGGGCAAAGGACTACATGGAGTTAGCAAAAGAAGTGTTGAAATTAAAATAAAAACGATATGGGCAAAAGTGATTCATTGAAAAACGGCATGAGAAGCGGACTGGACGGCTTGCTGTCATCCACCGGGAAGTCCACGCAAAAGAAAGAACCTGCACCGGTCAAAACGGAAAAAGAGCCTGCTGTACATTGCAACTTTGTCATAAACAAAAGTATTCATACCCGGATGAAGTACCTCGCCATCGAAAAGAATATGTCTCTACGGGACATCGTGAACGAGGCGATGAAAGAGTATTTGGAAAAGCACGAGAAATAACCGGTACGGCGGTTGTAGTCCCCATCCGATATACCTTTTATAGCATACCGCTATCTTATGGGCACGTCCACAAGGTAGCGTTTTTCCTGTTTATACCCTCCTGGGTGTTCTCCTGTTCTATTACCTCTTATAACCGCATGGTTGTATTACTTTTTTATTTATTCCACTTGCCGCTTGTCCGGCCTCGTTCCTGCCATCGCCGGTTGGTTTTCCAGACGCAAATTTGGACTGCCGCGCTTGATTTCACCGCTTTGAAGTGCATTTCTCGTAAAATTCTTCCTTCCTGCGAAAGAGTAATTTTCCGGAAAAAGCGTTGAAAATAGCTTGTTCGTCAGTCCCTTGAAGCATCTGTAAATCCCAAGCGGTTCAGGCAGAGAAAAGAACCGAAAAAAGGGAAAATAAAAAAATCAAATATCAACCAATTAAATTTTATGATTATGGCAACAACAGCAGTTCAAGCAGTAGAGAAGAACATCACATCGGTAGCATTGGCAGACATTCAGCCGAGTAACTACAACCCACGTAAGAACTTTGACGAGACAAGCCTTGCGGAACTTGCCGAGAGCATCCGTCAGCAGGGAGTGCTTCAGCCTATCGGTGTGCGCCCTATTGCGGACAACCGTTTCGAGATTGTATTCGGAGAACGCAGATACCGTGCTTCCCTCATGGCTGAATTGGCGGAAATTC
This sequence comes from Bacteroides ndongoniae, assembly GCF_900108345.1. Lineage (GTDB taxonomy): Bacteria > Bacteroidota > Bacteroidia > Bacteroidales > Bacteroidaceae > Bacteroides > Bacteroides ndongoniae. The sequence continues at coordinate 65,577 of NZ_FNVV01000013.1, forward strand.
CGGCTATCGTCATGGAAATTTCAGACGAGACAGCCGAGGAAATGGCGATTACCGAGAACCTGCAGCGTAAGGATGTGACCCCGATTGAGGAAGCCAACGCCTACCAAAAGCTCATAGACAGCGGTCGCCACGATGTACAGTCCTTGACCGTGCAGTTCGGCAAGACGGAGGCATATATCCGTACACGACTTAAATTCGTTTCCTTGATACCCGAAATCGCTTTGCTGTTGGAGCAGGACGAAATCACAATCAGCGTGGCAAGTGAAATCTGCCGTTATGGGGAAGAGATACAGCGTGAGGTGTACGACCAACATCTGAAAGAGGGGGTGCAGTACAATAGTTGGCGAGGCATGAAAGCTTCCGAGGTGGCACAAAGCATCGAACGGCAATACACCGCAGACCTCAATCGCTATTCATTCGACAAAACCCTTTGTCTTTCATGCCCTCACAATACCAATAATATGATGTTGTTCTGTGAGGGTGGTTGCGGAAATTGCGCCAACCGCGCTTGCTTGGTGGAAATGAACACATCGCACCTTACCGAAAAGGCTATGCGGCTCATGGAACAGCACCCTGCCGTTCCCCTCTGCCACGAAAGCTACAATTACAATGAAGCTGTCATCGACCGACTTACCGCTATGGGCTACGAAGTGGAAAGCCTTAAAACCTATGCAACGAAATACCCCGAAAGCCCCCAAGCACCTCAAAAAGAGGATTATGATACCACCGAGGAATACGAGGATGCAGAAAAGGATTACGGGCAGGAATTGAACGGTTACACCGAAAAATGCGAAGCAATCCGCACCCGAAGCGAAGCAGGAGAAATCTCCCTCTATCTCCGTATTGAGAGCAACGACATTACACTGTGCTATGTTGCAAATACCGCTACCACCGTAAACGGTACAGCAACCGAAATGCCGCTTTCACCTATCGAGAAGTTGGAAAAGCAGGACAAACGCAACAAGGAGATTGCCCTCGAAAAGACCGTTGAAGACACCAAAAAGCGGATTTTAGAGGTCGATATGTCAGAGCGCAAATTTGGACAGGACGAGGAGAAAATGGTGTATTTCTTCCTGCTCTCCTCACTCCGCAAAGAGCATTTCAATGAGGTGGGAATTGAAGATAAAGGTTCTTATTACTACCTTACGAGCGAGGACAAAATGCGCATCATCGAGAACCTTACCGCCAAGCAGAAAGCCGTTATCCGCAGGGATTATCTGATTGCCAATTTCAAGGACGCATTCGGTAACAACGCCACAGCCTCCCTGTTGCTTGGCTTCGCCCAAAAGCATATGCCCGAAGAACTTGCCAATATCCAAGACGGATATAATGAAGTGTACGAAAAGCGGCACCAACGCATTAAGGAAAAAAAAGCCGCTTTGCAGGAACAAGCCACGCAGGAAGCGGAACAACCCGATGAACCGCAACCCGAAGCGGAAGCACAGACCGAACCGCAAACGGAAGAAATAGCTGCCTGACAAATGTTGTTGTCATAACGAATAGGGGGGGGGAAATCCGCCCTCTATTCATTTTTGTATGCTCCGGACAAAGGACCCAAGTACCTCTTTTAACTTTCTGACGAACCCGTCACCACCCACCCTTCCTCCATTCATAGCTTTCGTTTCCTCTCTTTTTTACCATTTTCAACTTCCCTTTTATAGCGTTTCCCCAGCTTCATTCCCTGTCAGCCCCGGTTTGGTTTTATCAGATGCAAAGGTCGGCCGTCGCGCTTGATCCGGCGGCTTGAAATGTATTTCCTGCAAATTCTTCCTTCCCTCAGAAAGAGTAATTGGCAGGAAAAGCCTCCCGTATGAAGCTGTACCGACAACCGTTTACCGCATCTATAAAATCCCAAAGCGGTTCCGACAGAAAGGAATCGAACGGAGGGAATAAAAAACAAATCATTAAAATTCAAGATTATGGACAACATCAAGGAAAGCAAGGAGTACCAGCTCGCCAAAGACTGGGAAAGAGCAGTGAACGATTACGGCTTCAATCCCAAACGGTTTGCAGCCGCTATCCCCGAAATGCACCCCACGCTGCAGCAAAGCCTTTACAGGTTGGTAAAGGAGTGTATCGTGGTCATGGCAGACGAGACACGCAATTACGATGACCGCAACCGTGCATCGCACGAAGAAGCGAAGTGTATCATGGAATACCTCAAGGCAAACGGGAGACATATCCCATTAAGATAACAGGCGTATGAAAACGAAAGAACTACAATTTGACGGCAATATCTACATCTGCCGTATCGTGAAATCCAACGAAGGTGAAGAACTACTTATCGGCTCTACCGCTCTGCTCGATGCACTTCATCCGGGCAGTTTCGAGGACGAGAGCGAAGGTTTTGCAAGTAAGGAAGCCGAACAAATATATGACGAGGTTTTCTTTTTCGCCGATGCGAAGACCCTCAAATTACCGGACGATGAACTCATCACGGAATTAAAAGAGGATAACCCCGAATGGTTCAACTAACATAAATCAATAATCATATTAAAAATCAAAGTTATGGATAAAGAGTATGTAATGCACATCGCACAGACCATCAAAGAACAATTACTGTCATTTACCCCCATACCCGTCTTTATGTCGTGGGGAGTCAGCGAATTTGTCGCTACGGTATTCCAAGAATTACCGGCACTGCGGCTGAAAGTAAACGGACGGTTACACGCCGGATATGTCGTTATCGCTCTCAACGGCTCTGATTACTACGAGGTCTATCTACTGAAAGAAGATGATAGCAATGCAAAGTGTGTCAATGAAGAAGTCTGCTTCGACGAACTGGGCGATGTTATCGACCGGGCTATCGAAAGCGGTACAGACAAGGAGGAATACGATAAATTCTGCGACCGGCAACTTGCCGAACTTTTAAGCGGTACACGAGCTTAAATAAGCGAACTACCATATAAATAACACTGCCCCCATTTTCACGCGGGCAGTGTTATTTGTATGAGGTTGGATGCGTCCAAGCCGCAATATCCTATTATAAACTTACTTTTGAAATTCTTGTTCCACTTTTACCGTTACATACATCTGGTTACGGCTTGTGGGATTGTCCGGCTCCGTCATTTCCAATACCCCTGCACCAATCATCGGATTGATATAGACCTCCATAAGATTTTCCCTATCTTTCAATCCTAAATGTTGCAAAATATCAGATAGGGATTGCGGCTCAACACAGAACTCCAAGATTTGCTCTTTTCTCAAATCCTGCTTGCGAGGTTTTCTTGTCGGGTTTTCATCCCTAACTGCAAGGTCAGCACAACATAGTCCGGACGTGTTTCCTCGGCTACAGTAGGAAGCGGCCAACCCAAAGACTGCCAACCGCTCACAATCTTATCCACACCGCTACCGGCTTTCTCGGCACGCCCCAGACACATGAACATCTAAGTGAGTAGATTGGCAGCAAAGCGAGTGCAGGAAACCGGAACGCTAAAAATACCGAATAAGACCCACACGGCACTATAATATGTTGGCATTCTGCCCTGTATATCCCGTATTTTTCGTACCTTTGCGGCACAAAAACGTATGTATATGGAACAACAAGTTATCCCATCGGATTATACACAATATGCAGAGGCAGTAGAGATAATCAAACATGCCATCGAACGCTGCCGGTATAGAAGTGCGGCTGCGGTCAACAAAGAAACTCTCTCGTTGTATTTTGGAGTGGGGAAATTCGTGTCTGAAAATTCCCGCATCGGCTGTTGGGGTACTAAAGCATTGCCTACCATATCAAAGCTCCTTCAACGGGAGTTGCCCGGTCTGCACGGCTTTTCTGAATCGGGGTTGAAACGGATGCGCTCATTCTATGAGGAATGGAGGACGTTTTTAATTCGTCCAACAGTGTTGGGCGAATTGGAAAACCATTCGTCGGAAAAGGGTACGGCTTTAATTCATCCAACAGCGTTGGGCGAATTGGATATTGACGAGCATCTACTGCTGCAACTTATCGGGCAACCGGTCAATACCGAATTTACCTGGGACGATTTTGTCAAGATTAGCTTTTCACATCATATTGAAATCCTGACTCGTTCAAAAGACATCGCAGAACGATTGTTCTATATCCATTGTGCCGCTCAAAATGCGTGGTCGCTATCCTCTCTCAAAAATTACTTGAAAGAAGACATCTATTCAAATCGCGGATCTTTGCCGAGCAACTTCCTTCAAGTGCTGCCCGAAGCCATTTATGCCGTAAAAGCGACATTGGCGTTCAAGGATGAGTATATGCTCGAAATGGTTAATCTGGAGAATGTGGGAGAACGCGAACAGGACTGGAACGAAAAGGTCATCGAAAACCAAATCGTAACCAATATCAAGCAGTTCATTCTCCGTTTTGGAAACGACTTCACTTTTATCGACAGTCAGCATCGCCTGATAGTTGCCGGAGAGGAAATGTTTGCTGACCTTGTATTCTTCAACAGAGAACTGAATGCCAGCGTAATCGTGGAATTGAAACGGGGCAAGTTCCGCCCGAATTATCTCGGACAGCTTAGCGGTTATCTGACTGTATATGATATGACCGACAAGAAACCGCACGAGAACCCTTCAATCGGTATTGTCCTATGTCAGGATGCCAACCGCCAATTTGTCGAAATCATGGTGCGCGACTATGATAAGCCTATGGGCGTGGCGACATACCGCACAGCCCAAGAAATGCCGGAAAATTTGCGCAAGACTCTACCGGACATCGACAAATTACAAAATCTGCTGTCGGAAAACGATTCCAAATCGGAAACTGTCAGATGATTCATTTATGTCCGCAAGATTTCGGGTAGCTGAATGGAATACAAAAATCCCTGCAATAACCACGTAAATTATTGCAGGGATTTTGATTTATTTCGCCCCACGCTTGTTCAGTACATCCGCTATCATGTCTTTTACATCCTGTCCGACTTGTATGAAATTTTTATACAAGATGCGTTCCCGTTCCTCCCTCGACTTGAAAGTGTAGAACTTCGGTAGCGGTACATAGGCCGCTTCCTCCGCTTTTATCTCCCTCATATCGAAATCCGTCTTGCAGAAGAACTTTGTAGTCTTGAACTCTTCCGACTCCTGAATGTTCATCGAGCCTCCCGTACCGGTTTTCGTCTTCACGAAATCACGTGCCGTCTGTCCGCAAATCCATCCCGTCGCCATATCCGAAATTTTCGAGGCGGGTACAAGACTGTCCATGTTCTCATTGAGATTGATACTCGTTTTGTCCCGGTCGATCGTCACGCCCTTTTTGACCTGTACCACCTTGCCGAAAATGTCATTCGACAACCATTCCAGTGTCTCTTTTGCGCGAGCTGAACCGCTTACCACGTTGCCCACTGTCGTGATGATTTTTTGCATTCCCACTTTTCCGTAGTCAGCCTCCAACTGCGGCAACTCCTGAAAACCCAGCGTTACGCTTACCTTGTTGCTTCTCGCCGTACCTATCAGTCGGTCTATCTTGTGGAAATACAGTGTCGGTAGCTCATCCACGATGATGCTGACCGGAATATTTTTCCCCTGCCCGGTGTTCACACGGGTAACGAGACGGTTCAATATCAGAGCGTTCAACGCTCCGATGATACTTTCCATTTCCGGATCGTTGGCTATCAGCAGATAACTGGGTGACTTGGGGTCACTAACTTTCAGGTCGAAATCGTCCCCATCCTTGTGGAATATCCAGTAAGATTCCTTTGTAGCCAAACGGCTGGTATAGACACGCAGCGTACCTATCATACCTTCCAACTGTTCCATCGCCTTGTTTTTGAAGGCCGTTTGGAACGGGCCGAGCAACGGCGCGACCTCGTTGTCCGTCTCAAGTACCTCAAAAATAGTCTGGTAGCTCTCATTGAGAAATGAAAGGATATGCGGCATATCCGAGTATTTTCCAAGCCAATAGGCAGGTTCCACGATGCTGCCACCCTCACGGTCACGAACGACACCCGTCGGCTTCCAGAACTTCGTCTGCGGATCTTGCCGTTTCTCCGCATACAGTTTCTTTCCGTTTGCATCGTAGGGTTCCCGCTCGTAGTTCACGAAAAAGTAGATACAGGCGGCAAGAAAGTTCACGGCAGAAGTCTGAAAGAACTGGTCACTGCCTCCGCCTCCCTCTTTCTTGCCTTTCTGCAGGGATTCCAACAGGGTTTCCGCCGTTTCGCTCGCCGCCGCAAGATTATTGATGTACTTTGCCTGAATGGGGTTCACCCGTTTGCTGTACTCCACATCCACGAAGTTGATGATGTTGAACTTGCATCCTTTTGGCACTTTGCCGAGCTTCTGGTTTTTCTTGTAATGATAGTAAAGTTTAGTGGCAAGTGTCGGAAATTTGTAGTCATAGACCACCATCGCGAAGCCCTTGGCACTATGTTGGCGGATGAACGGTTCTATGATACTGAACGTCTTACCGCTACCTGGAGTTCCAACCACCCATGTTCCTCTGAAACAGTTGCTTATCGACACCCATCCCTTGCGAAATTTACCTTTGTAATAGTACCGCATCGGTATATTCACGCTATACTGGTTCTCATCCTTCTCTTCGCTCTGCTCGAAACTTTCATTCTCGAAGTTAAACCGGTCTTTACCCAGTCCCTCCTTGATGAACTTCGAGATGTTATCCAATGCGATATGCACCAATATCACACCGACCAGCGTAGCCGCCATATAGAAGATGATGTTCAGCGGCAGGGTGTAGAGCCTCGTTTCCATCGTATGATGGTACAGCCACACGGAGAACACAATCAAGAACAATCCGCAGATAAGTGGATATAACACTTGCCTGCGTGCGTCAAACTCCAAGTGTTTTTTGTTGCGTGTGCCGATACAAGTGATGCAGATGAGTAGGAAGGTCGCTATCTTACTATACACGAGGTTGCCGTCGTTATAGATCATCCATCGCTTGATGCGCCCGTGTATATCAATCAATATGCCGCCCCAGTGGTCGAGCATGGCAAGGTCTATGGCATACTCGAAGAACTCCATCAGCACGGAGATATAGATGACCGCACGGAATATTTTGTAAAATCCTTGTAGTTCCTTGCTTTCTTCCATTGTCTTTGTCCTTTCCCTCTTTTCGTTCCTACCTGTTCAGTGTGATAATCGGCCGCACCTTGTGCGCCTGTGTCTTCGGGGTCTCCTGCATCGCACCGCTTCCTGTCGAGTAAAGCCACGCTTTCGCCGTTTCCTGTCCGGTTACCTCCGTCGATGTCCAGTACCAGCAGTCGTTTTCATCCAACGGCAGCGGATGGCCGCCACACCGTTCGATGACAGGATTGACGGTTTCCCGGACGGCATACAGCAGCCGCATCTGTGCCACCGACGGGATATAGGCACTCTGTCCGTACCGCCACAGGTCAAAGACCGCTTCCGCCATAGGCGAAGCCGTCTCCCGTGTGTCGTACAGCGCAAAGGTGTTCATGTTCCCGTCCAAAGCCTCGATGTCGGCCGACGTCCCTTGTGCGACACCGAGGCTGTCGGCAAAAGCTGCCGGAGCAATGTCCCACAGGTAAACCGCATAGCCGTTCCCTTCCGTACCTTCACGGTGTTCGGTATCGAAGACAACCGCTATTGCCCGTTTTCCCGACTGTTCATACTGTACGTAGGATAAAGCCGTACCGTCCTCGCAGAGAATATGTCCCGGACGTACCGCCGTATCAGGTACGTCGATATGGGCGTCACAGGCAGCGCACAATACCGCCGTCACTGCCATTGCAAACCATTGAATCTTTCGTATCATGTTATTTTCGTTTTTTGTTTTTCCTTTATTTTATCGGCAGTTTCACCCCCAGCACGATACCTGTCCGCAGCAAATCCGCCCCTTTTATCATCATGTCACTCTTTACCTGCCAGAACAGTGTGCATCCCGACCGCAGCACATAATTGTGCTCGTAACCCACATGGATTCCGGCAAGAAACTTGTTCGTGTCGCTCCCTGCCGAAGCTCCGATACGCAAGTTGCCGTAATGGTTGCGTCCACGCACCACACAAGGTTTGTACGCCACACCGAAACCGTAAGTGCGATAGTTGCGCCAGAAGGATTCCGGACAAATATGACCGCAAGATTTACATTCCGTCCATTTCAGATAGCCGTTGGCGAAAAACTCCCACGCATGGCGGTAGTTCATTTCATGTTCGTAAGCAAGCGTTACGTCCATGCCGTTCTCATACAGCAATCCCACTCCAAGCGAGAGGCGGCCGCTGTTACGCTGCGCACTTGCATTCATGAAGACGCACATGCAGGCAAGCATCAGTATTATCGTCTTTTTCATCGTCATTCCTCCTCCAATAAAGCGGTGTTAAATGAATCGGCCGACAGCACATCCTCGTAGTCAATGTTCAGGCTGATATTGCGCCCGCTGATTTGTTGTTCCGTCATTTCGATGGTCAGCAGCTTGTCGTTCGGAAAGGTCATCTTTTTCACGACAATCACGTTCCGGTAGCCGTGCTTGAACGTCTTGCCGTGTTCCAATACCAGGGCAGGCGTCAGCTCGATGGTCTGCGCGTTGGTTGCCTTCGAAAGTTTCTTGTCCGACAGTTTCACCCGTATCTCGTCGATGTCGAAACGGATGTTCGTTTTGTTCTCGATGGAAAAGTCGATGAAGAAATAGTCGCCCACCGAGTAAATATTGTTCAGGCGCATTACCATTCGGTGCGCCTTGGTCGCCACGTTGCGGATTTTCGCGGGCGAGTTCCACACCCGTCTTGCAAAACGCACCATGTCGGCTGTGGACATCGAGACCGTAGGATTGTTGTAGGCATCCCGTTCCTGTAGCTGAATTTCCTTGTCTGCCACCGCCTCGCTTATCCGCGTGGTGTAGATGAGTGCATACTGCGTGCGATAGCGTTCCGTTACGATGGTGACGATGGCCAGCACTTCACCGTCCTCGTGTCCCGTCTCTTTGGGCTTCAACCGGATGATGTTCTCAATGGGTTGGTCGCCCGCCACCTTGTCTGTGGAAATATCCACGAAGCGGACCGGTTCCGTGGCTGTGATGACGGTCGTTACCTGTTCATTGACAGTCAGCCGTTCCATCTCTTCGTATGTACGCTGAGCCTGTGCGTTCCGTGTGGCAAAAAGTCCTGCCGCCAGAAGAAATGCAGTTACAATTATTTTCTTGTTCATATCGTTTCTGTTGATATTGTTTATTTCTTTATTTCCCTTATTTCGCTTTCTTTAATCCATGACCACGTTCCAGTTCCTCCCGAATCCGTCGTCCGACAATTTCGCAATACGTCGGTTCAATCTCGAATCCGATGTAATGCCGCCCCGTGCGGATGGCGGCAATGGCGGTCGTACCCGAACCGATGCAGTTGTCCAGCACCACATCGCCCTCGTTGGTATAGGTACGTATCAGGTACTCTATCAAGGCTACCGGCTTCTGTGTCGGATGATAGAATGCTCCTGTCTTGTGTTCCTTGGGTATGGAAATGACAGAGGTCGGGTACTTGTCTTCGGCAACACGCACCGGAGCCAGTTTCATTTCACCGTAACAGCGGTTCGTGAAACCGTCCGTCTTGCGGCGTCCATGATTCCTCCGTTCCGGTGGACACGGCGTCATTTGAGGATGATATACCGGCTGACGGTCGTAGAACACGATGATGTCCTCATGCTGGCGTAGCGGCATCCGGTTGGCATTCAGGTGACCCGTTACCCGGTCTTTCCGCCACACGAGGTTATACCGCCACATCCGGGGTTGCGAGAGCATGAGTTGCGCCGAGAAAATGCCCTGCGCAAAGAGGATAACGGGGCTTCCCGGCTTGGTGATCCTGCGGTACTGTTTCCACAACGCTTCGAGCGGTATCTGCCTGTCCCAGTGTGCCGCCTTGTTGCTACGGTTCAACACGCCGTAAGGCAAATCCGCTATCACGGCATCGACACTGCCGTTCGCCATGAGCTTCATACCCTCGATACAGTCCATATTATATATGTTGTCAATCTCTATCATGGCTTCCGTTTTTACTGTTTCTCACGTCCGTTCACCAGATAGACGAAAGTGCCGTATTTCAGCTTTACCTTATTTTTTTTGATAGCTTTGCCGATGGCATTGCTCGTTTTCTGGTAGGCATTCGTAGCGGCTTGCATTCCCCATTGCGAGAGACTGTTGCCGTAACTGCCGGTATTCATGTTCAGATTCCCCGACACCGCACCGCTTGCCACATCCTTGCTCGTTTCCCGGAACTGGCTGTTCGGTACATAAAGCCCTTCCATGCCGTCCGTGTCGTAAAGGGACAGGCTGACCTTCACCAGTTCGTCCTCGATGAGAATGCTGGTGATGTTCCCCTTCACACGCCCCGACGAGAAGCCGCTCATGGTGGCATACAGATACGACCCTCGTTTGACCACGCACTCGTTGATCTCCACGTCGTCGAGCAGACGCAACCGCACACGCGAGCCGTCCACCGCCTTGATGTCCTCGTCGATAATGGCCTTTATCAGTTTCGGTTCACGGGCATTGACCGCAAGCGTATTGAAGTAATCCGAAGCCGTCTTTACCTTGCGTACCACTTCGCTGGGCGGTTCGTTCTCTGACGGGGCTTTTACCGAACGGCTCTCTTCCTCTATTTTTCCCTTGACCTCTATGGTTGCCGTCGGGGGTTGCGCCGATGCGGTACTGTCCGTATCGGTCGCCGGTAATACCTCATTGCGTCCTCTCAACCTTGCTTCGGCAAGGGCTTTCTCCAGTTCCGCGAGAGCTTCTTGCTCGCGTGTCTTGGCATCGGCAATTTGCGCTGCCGCAGCCTTTTCCTGCTGTTGCTCATCGAGCAAGGCGATGTCGTCCACCGTGTATTGCGATTCATATTCTTCCTTGTTGTCATCGGGTTCATCTCGTTCTATGTTATCCACTGCGGAGTAATCCTGTATCTTACCCCATGATTTGGCCATGTTCTCGTACTTGCTGCCTATGCCGTCACCGCCTTTAAGCCGGGCATCCGGCAAATCGGGGTTCAAAAACTCCGTTGTCTGCAGCGTCTTGTCCGGAATCTCCGCCGTTTCGGTATGAAACAGGTCGAAGATGAAGTACGATGCAACCAGAAGCGGGATATACAGGACAGCCGGAAGCATATACTTCGGCTCCCTGAAATTGATTTTATCAAATATCTTCATCATACATCTTTTAATTGAGTTGTACATACTTGCCTTCAATGCTGCAGTTTTTCAGCACTTCTGCGTTTTCCACTCCGAATGCGATCAGGATGCTGCCGCAACCGGGAGAATCGCCGCGTGTTCCGTCCGGGCGGTAAAACCGGATGCGGTGGCGCAGGAATTTCATGCCCGTCGCTTTCTCGAAAATGACGTCCTGAAACATTTTGGAATCGCAACGGTTGAACAACAGCGCGATGCCGTTGCCGTGTTCCGCCAGCTTTCGGACAAACTGTTCGATAAGGGGACGCGAGTACGGAGGATTGAGCCATACACGCCCTTCCCATTTCAGGGACAATCCGTCCATGTTCCGGTCATACATGACTTCGGCGGTCGGCCACAACGGACGGATAGGGGCGCAAGGGTCAAGGTCGAACCTGCCTAACGCTTTCAACACCTCCTTCGGGGTGTACCATTCGTCCGACGAGCGGACTGATTTTTCAAATCGTGTATTCATAAGCACTCCTTTATTGCGGTTCATATTTCTTGTTCTCGTTCCGATTTTCCCTTATTTCACCCCCTTGCAGCCTCTTGTGTCTTTCCCGTAGCACCGAATCCTGCATTTCCGTCGCCGTGCGTGTCGGCCGGCTGTTGCGGTATGCCATTGTAATGCGATAGATGTTCCAAGTGAACCCTCCGATAGCGAAACCAAAGACGATGACCAGAAAAAGTATCCGGTGTGCGTTGGCGAATCCCTGCACCTTGGCGGCAGCCTTGTCAATGCGTGTCGCTTGGGCGAACTTTCGTCCGGCGGACACCTCCCGCTCGTAACGGTCTTTGTATTTCGGATCGTTCTTGTCCGGCATCTTTTCACCGAAGAGCATCCGCCTGAATCCCTTGATATTCATAAACTCCGTTGTTTAGTAGTTGATCTTCGTTTTCTGTTCGATGTCCTTGTTCAGCAGGGTTCGCCAGTTCACGATAAGCAATCCGTGCGGGTTGTTTTCTGTTCGGGGCACACGCTTAAGTTGCCCCGCCGTGACCAGTTCCCGCATGAGGATGTTGCTCCGCCGCTCAATGCGTTGCCGTCCGTAGTAAGTGAACTCCATCTTCTCCTTGTTGAAAGCCACGCTGTCACAATAGATGGAGAACACCGAACTCGTACCCAAAATGTTGGAGTAGAAACCCTTTTCCTTGAGCGTGTTGTATTGTGCCAACCCCGTCTCATCCACCAGATACATCGCTTTTTCCATCGTATAGCGGATGTATTTGTCATCTGGCGGTAACGTGAAAAAATAATGGTGGAACATTTCCACATGGCTTTTAGCTTCCATGTCAAGCGTTTCGTCCATTGTCGTGCGGTTCACGAGGATAGGCACGTTGCCGTCCAGCACATACACCTTCTTCTGCGCATCCGAGACCATCGTCCGGGCTGTCCAGATACTTGACAAGCTGATGATGACACATCCCACGAGAAAAGCGGTACAGATGATGCCCACCAGTCTTATTTTGTTTTCCAAATTCTTGATGACCATCGGTTATTCCCTTTTACCGTTCAACATCTGTACATATTCCGTGTGCAGCATGGGTATGACCGCATCCCGAAGTTCCGTCAAAAGATTCTCGAACTCCGCCGAGAATATCTCCACGTAATAGCCCTGCATCTCCACGTGGACAAGCACCCACCAGATTCCTCTTTTGCGCTTACCTGCGTTCCGCTGCAGCAGGGCAAGACGCAGCTTGTACGTCAGGTACGTCACCAAGGGGGCGATGTACCGGTCGTCGTACTCGAAGGCTTCGTCCAGTTCTTCATACTGCGGGTCGATGCGGTGGTTTTCCGTCACCTCGCAAACCTCTTTTCTCGCTCGTTCCTGTGCAAAGGACATGAATTTCTCATCCTTGCACCAACTTTTGATTTTCTCTTGCAATTTCATGTTGTTATGATTTTTATTGGGTTTATATTATCTTTTGCGGATTATCTCATGATGCCGCCCAACCCTCCGGTTGCCGTCATCTTCGCCTGCTGTGCCACGCCCTCGCCGAAGTTTCGGGTAGAGAATGCCGTGTCGCCCTCCGGTATCATCCATGCCGCCAAGTCCGGAACAAGGTTCAGGCACTTGAGGGCTACAATCGAAGCCGCCATCAGGTAGCCTGCCGAGAAGAACGAGTTTTGCAGGTAGGCAGCCATCGTCTGCTCGCTGGCGGTTATCGCCGTCAGGTTCTCGATTTGGATGCACAATACAATGTCAAAGAGCAGCAGCACATAGAAGCCCACGAAGTAGAGCATCGCCCCGTAGAAATGCACCGTCAGATAGCGTGTCAGCCACTTCGCCCAAGCACCTTCCCATTTCGGCAGGATGCTGAACGCCCACTGTATCGGTCCGAAAATCGTCAGCATTCCCAACAGGATTTGTTGGCAGTAAATCGTTGCCCACCAACCGATTCGGAACACCACGAGAGCAATCAACATGATGATTTTGTCTATCCCCACGATGACTCCTGCCGTCAAAGACGTGAACCACAACTTCGCCGCATCCTTTTCCATGCTCGTCACTTCGTCCACGCCGGTCTGCTCCATTGTCGCCTCTATCAGGTTGGGATCGGATGTGCCCGTGTGGGCGACATCCGCCTGCGCCTGCAGGTTCGTGTACATCGTGTCACGCACATGGATGAGCTGTTGAACTTCCTCGAACCTGTCCGATATCTGTGAAGCTTCAGCTTCGTACAGGTCATGGGTGTACGACCCGATGCAATTCGGGATGTAGGACAGAAAGTCCAGAAAACACCAGTTGTTCCGGCTCCCCGCCATACCCGTGTCCGCAGGCGGATACCACCAGCAGATGATAATCGACACGGCAAGCGGCCTAAACAGCTTCATAACGTCCAACGGCTCGTGCTTTACCATCATCTTGTAGGCGATACCTGCCGCCATGACGATGGAGAACAGTGCCGCGAGTGCCATGCACATCTGCAATATCCACCAAAAAGGACCCTGCGCACCGGTAAAAGTCGCGTCCGTCAGAAACTCGTTGGTCTGAAAGATGACATCATCTATTTCCTCCTCCAACAGGTTGATGCCGAAATCCGAAAGTATATCTCCGTTTGCCATAGCCCTGTCTTTTTATTTCCCTCTGTTTACACTCTCGTTGTCATCTTCGCCGTTTCCGTTGCCGCCCGATTGCGAGCCACGCACCGCAAGGCGTGATTCCTGCCACCGGCTCATGGCATTGCGGACAATGCCGCCCTTATGCAGGGTACGGTTGTCCGTTGCGTTCAGCAGTGTGCTTGTTGCCGTTGCGTTCTGACGCTTGGCGAGGTAGCTCACTAAAATCTCGTTCTGCCGTGCCACATCCTCGTAGATGCGCAGATACTCCTTCTTTCGCTGGGCGTTTGGCATATAGGCGTCTTTCGTGGCGTTGATGGCGCACTGATAGACGTGGTAGTATTCCGTCCACCGTTCCTTGTCGGCCGGAGTACCGCCGGACAGGAGAATACGGTCGATGTTGCGCCGGAACCGGTCCATCTGTCTGCTGACCTTATCGCCCTCGGCAAGCCACGCGATGTCCGCCTGCCGGTCGGCAACGTTCAACGCCTCGACCTTCGCCCGCTTGACCAAAGCCGAATCAATGGCTTCCGCTTCGTCCACCTGGTTGTAGAGATTGATACCGGCAAGTGTGCGGAACGAGAGCTTGTTTTTGGCCGCCGCCGACTTCTTGTATTTGTTGTGCAGCACGGAATAATAGAGGTCGGGCGAGAGTGCGCCCGTACCGGTTTCCATGACCGTTACCTGATTCTGCTTCGGCGAATCATGGTTGTACGTTACATACTGTGCGTGTACGGCTGTCGTTACGGTGACCGCCACTGCCATGAGTAATAGTTTTCTGTTCATATTCTTCTCTTTTTGTCGTTAATAATCCAGTCTTCCGGCTCCGCGCCAACGCCCGAAGGCGTCATCGAGAATCTCCCGCATGGTGCGGGAGCGATATACCTTTGCTTTCCAATAGCCGATGCGCACTTGAATGTACCGCCATGTCTCGAAATAGGCCCGGTTCAGATGCCGCTCGATGTTGTCCAATGAGCGGTTGATGGCCTCCAACACCATCAGCAGGTCGGAGGTCGAGCAGGCTGCCGCTCCGGTGGCATACAGCACGAGGTCGCTCACGGACTTGTAGAGCTGTTCCCCCTCACGGGCAATCGCCCTCAGCCCCCTCGCATTGATGGAGATAATCAGGGTATCTGCGGATTCGATGCGTCCACGTTTCAAGATCTTCGCATTGAAATCCTCCAACAACGATTTATAGTCGCCGATACGGTCGCTGACCGATGTATAGGTATTCTTGACGTTCAACACCGTGCGCAACGACTGGTACATGACGTCGATGGCATCGAACGCACGGGTGTATTTGTCAAGGTCAATATTCAACTCTTTATAGTCCCCAATTTCTTTACAGCTGTACTCGTGCAACAGCTTGTTGCTGTACTCCAAGGTGCTACGAGCCAACAGCAGGCTGCGCTGCTTCTTGTGGTCGTTGATGTAGGCTTCGACGGAGACTATATCGAAAGTCCACTGCGCCTTGGCGATACCGGGCAGCAGGGCGAACAGCACGACGGCAATCTGTATGGTACGTTTCATGGCCGTACCTCCTTTCTGCTATTCCTGCTGTTGCCGCTCCGAAGCGTCCGTGCATTCTCCACCCAGCGGTCATGGCATTCCTCCACGAGTGTCAGCCTACGGCCTTCGTCCGTGTCCAGTCCGGGCTGCACATCCTTCATCACGTCAAGGATGCTCCGCTTGTAGTGCATCATCTTTTCCAGCGATACCAAGTCGGCATATATCTTGGTGATTCTGCTGTCCACCTCTCGCGCTATCTCAAGGCGGTCGCTTGACCACAGCAGATGGTACACGTCGCCTGATGGCGTTTCTTCCGTCGGTGCGCTGCGGGCGTATTCCGTCGTGATTTTACAGGACGGATGTTCACGGGCGATTTCGGCTATCCGGTCGTTTACCAGTTTAGCCTTTTCCGCATCCGAAAGTCCCGGATCAAGGGTCAGCACGTCAGCGACGTGTGTGTCCGTATATTCCGAAGTGAGTTCCCACTTGATTTGGATAATGGTACGGTGTATTTTTATGCCGAGAAAATATTTCGGCTTGCGGGCAATGGAGACCGTAGCCCTGAATGTGATGATACCGTTGATATTCGGCATGGTCGCCTTGCGTACATACGAGTAGCCGTTCCATGCTCCGCCGTCCTGCCAAGTAAGACCGTATGCCGCCTTGCAGTCCTGCATGATGGCAGGGATGCGGTAATAGTCATCCGTCGCCACGCTGTTGTCGTCTGCGGCATCCGACTTTGCTTGGGCATAGTCGGACTGTTTCTTCTTCCATTCCGCGAGTTCTCCTTTCAGACGGTCTATCCGTGTCTTGTTCGCGTTGTACTGCTGCCGGTAATTCGCCGCATCCTCAATGCTCGCCGTACTGATTTTCTTCAGCAGGACAGCGTTCTCGTTTTCCAATGCCCCGATTTGCGCTTCAATATTGGCCGCTTGGCTGTTCGCCTCGTTCAATAGCGCGTCCAGTTCCGAAAGGTCGAGGTCGTTTTCCGTCACCGAGGTCTGCATGGCGCACTCCTTGGTGTGGGCATTCAACGAGCTGCCGCACTTGCGGCACTTGTACTGTGTCGAGCCTTGTCCGAGCGTAACCCCGTCGGAACAGGTCACGCTGATGGTCACGCTCTCGCATCCCTTCAATTTGGCTGCGTCCGTTGCTTGGTAATAGTTCCGCGCACCGGAAGATATATAATAGGTGTAGCCGTCCTCGTTCTCGTTGAACTCCGCAAGCCGGACATTCAGTTGCGCCCGAAACGTGTTCAAGTCCATCGAGTAGGAATCGAAGACTTCCTCATAGACGACCTCTTCTTTGTTCCAGTTTTTGCTCACATGGATTTCGTATGCGTATGCCTTTTTGGTCTGCTTGTTTTTCTTGCTGATGATATAGGCACTCATCCAATAGTTGATGCTGTAGCTGAACCCGTCGTTCTGGTTGTTCAACTGCTGCACGCGGTTTCTTGACCAACCGGCATATCCTTCCGAGTTGGCAAGTACCTGTTCCCGTTGCGAGGCATCAGGATAGAAATTCGGGTCGCTCGTGTTGAACCGCACCCATGCGCCCCCGTTCAGGATGCTGTTGTCGTCCGTCGGAGGATAGTAGTCGCACAGCGATACGCTCCCTTGGTCACGCCGGGCAATGTACCACCGCTGCGTGTAATAGTTCCCCATCGCTTCGTCCAGGTAGTCGGTCATCCATGCCGTGAGGTTGTAGTTGCTGAAGTTGAACAGACCGGCCACGTTGTCCGGACCACCCACCATGTCAATCAGCAAGCCGCTGATGTCATGTTCCGCCTGCTCGAATAGACTCCCGTAGTGTTCATACAGGTTGCCGATTTCTTCAACCTTTCCACCCAGCAGGTCATGGAACGAGCTGCTTTGCAACAGGGCGTCACCAAGATTGGCAATGCCTGCCGTTGCAAGGCCGACCCCCGTGTTATAAAGGTTGTCGAGGTCGCTTTTCAGGTTCTCGTGGGTGAAGTTGCCCGGTATGCGGGCGAAGTTGTCCATCATCCGCTGCCAGTCGATGTTTCCCGTTTCGGAGAGTTTCAGCAAGGGGGCAATTTCCGGATTGATTTCGAGAAAGGCGATGTCCGAAAAGGTCAGCGTGCTGTTGGTCACCACGCTCTCGAACTGCATACACAGACTTTTGGTATCATCGCAGACTTTCATCAGGTAACTGCCCCAATAGATAGCCGTTTGCGGCGAATGGAGCATCTGCTTCGCCACCACCCATATCTTGGGCATGATTTTCTCCGCCACCATCCGGTAGATGCGCCGGTAGTAGTAGTTTTCCGTACGGCTGTTCCAGATGCCGAGGTCGCTCAGGGCTTTATGCTCCAAGAACTTGGCCGCGAATATCCCGGCGGTAGCGACCTCCGCTGCCGTGTAGTGCTTGAGGACGTCATCGACCTGCTCCCGGTAGTACCCTTCGGCGACCGCTTCCGTACCGAAGGCAGCCACCATCGCCGCAACGGTACGGGTGTCGTAGTTCACGCTGTAATACTGGGCGTGAACCGTCTGGCAGAGTGTGACCGAGGCGATGGTCAGGATAAGGAGTAGTCGTTTCATGGCTGCAATGTTTATTTGGATTCATGCACGGGACGGAGGTTGAGCACACGCCCCGTCTCGTTTACTTTTTGTGCAAAAGGCAGGGCCTTCCCGATACCGCTGGCATCCCAGTCCCGGCAATATGCCTCGATAGCTTCCTGATGGCTGCACCGAAGTTCCTTCTTGTAAAGCTTCAGTGCCTCCTTTTCCGCCCGTTCGGTCGTGTAGGTCATGTAGCACTCGTGCGGCTCTTCCACGCCGTACACGCCGCTGGTCGTCCCCCGACGGATAAACACTTCGCGGAAGAAGCTGCGCCCATCCTTGTTCTCCAAGCGGTTGATGGTAAATATCTTCTTGCAATCCACCTCGGTCAGACCAAGAATCTTTCGGATTTCGTCAAAGCGTTCCTTGAACTTGCTCTGGTCAAGCAGCATCACCACGTCCGAGTTGTTGATGATGGCCTCCTTCACGATTTCGCTGCCGATGATGTCCTGTATCTCCTGCGTCACCACGCCGACAGAAGCCCAAAACTTACGGGCGGTCTTGTACATGAACTTGATGTATTCCGCCATGAGCGGGCTGGCAATGGCCTTCCACGCCTCTTCGATGACAAGGACTTTACGGGTCTTCTTGATGCGCATTTTCTGCAGGAACACGTCCATGATAATCAGTGTGACAATGGGAAACAGTTTCTTGTTTTCCTTGATTGCATCCACTTCAAAGACGATGAATGTCTCGTCAAACAGTGCCGAATCCACATTCTCATTGAGAATCTTCTCATATGCGCCTCCCTTGTAGAACGGCTGCAGCATGGTCGAATAGGTCGAGTAGCTGATTGTCGTGATGTCATTTTCGGTGCAGATCTGCTCCAGACGGTCGAATGAGTAGTCAAAGAATGAGTTGAAGTTCAGTTCCGACACTTTGAGAGCCGCCCGCCGTGCCTCAAGCACCTCTATCTGTTTGCGCACCATCTCATCCACCTCTCTGGGTGGTTTGTTTGGGTTCTTTCGGCTGGCCGCCGCAAACAGGTTTTTCAGCAGTACCTCCCGTTGCTCGTCGGTGTATCTTGTAAATCCGTTGAAATAGGCATCATAGTAGTCTATGATTATCTGCTCGACAATGCGGAACTCGATTTCGGGAATCTGGCTGTCCGACCCTTTCCAAATCATCAGGATAAGGTTCTTGAGGAAGTCTATCTTCTCGATATTGTATTCCTCCCGGTTGATGCGAAACGGATTCATCGTAATAGGCCGTTCCTCGGTATAGGAGATATACTTGCCGCCCAGATACTCGCACAGTCCCTCGTATGAGTTCCCCGTATCGACCATCACCACATCCGTTCCCTGCTCATGGAGCTGGCGCACGACCGAGTTCATATGAAAACTCTTGCCGCTGCCCGAAGGCCCCAAACAGAAAAAATTGGAATTATCAGTCAGTTTATTCTTTCCCTCTTTTCCCGTGATGTCGATAGCCACCGGCACGCCCTGACGGTCGGTGTAGTAAATCTTCAGCGGCGTTTCCTCGCTGTGCAGCACACGCTCCTTGTACATCAGGCACATCGCCGCATCGGAAAGGGTCAGGAAACGGTCGTATTCCTCATTGAGCGTGTAGCAGTTGCCCGGAAACGAACCGACGAACAGTTCCAGTTGGTTGTATGCCCGCTTGCTGATATGGATACCCATACGCCCGAAAGCGTTTTCCAAGTGGTTCGTACACTTTTGCAGGTCTGCACCGGCAGACACGGCCACCACCATGTTGAAGTGTGTATATACCAGTTGCTTGCTCTCACGGGCGATGACTTCCTGCACACGCTTGATGTCCTCGACCGCCATCTGGTTGTTCGGATTGGGAATGCTCGCGTGGCGGTTCTTCTTTTTGTCGAGCAGCGACAGCTCACGCTTCTGGTTGGGCAGGAAGATGATTTGGTTATAGACCACCGTCTCGGCGTTCGGGATGCTGTCCACCACCGACACCAAATCGACGGGCATTTCCGTGTTGTTGACCTCGATATTCGTGTACGGACGTATCTGTGAGGGCAGTGCGGCACAGTCCACGTCCACAAGGCTGTACACCTTGCAGCGTTTGTCGCCCATCGACACGGTTTCATCGTCCGCCTTGAAGTTCGTCATCGACACGGTGCGGTCTTTGAAGTTCATGGCGAAGTAACGATCGACGTACTCGCTCGCTTCGGCTTTGTTCAGGAATCTGGCCTGTACGCCGCCGTCACGTAACTGGTCGTGTACTTTACGGATTTTCACAAGGAAGTCGCGCCACTTTTTGCTATCGAACGAGAACAGACGGCTTTTCTTCGCCTCTTGCGTGATGGTCAGGTAGCAAAGGCTGTCCGTGTAAGGACGTCCCTTGAAATAACGAAAATAGGATGAAGACAGGAACTCCTGACCGTCAGTCGGTTCGCTCGCAAACTGTTTCCTGACGAAGATGTCCTGCTTGTGGATGGCGTACCCTTCGCCCAACGTCTGCGCAAGGGCGGTGAACAAGTGTGTGAAGTCGTAGTAACTGTCAATGTCCGCCGAATATTTCTGTACCGGATTCTCTATCTTAAGTACGGCGGAATATTCGCCGGTCTTGGTGTACAGCACACCCACACCGTCCGTTTCCTCCGCCGAGAAATAGATGTCCTGAAAGATTCGCTTGCGCTTGCCGCCCGTACCGAACGCATAGACCGACAAGGCCATACCCGCGCACAAAGCGACAAAACATAAAATGATGTATAGGGTCATTTCGATATACGTGTAATTAAATAGGGGCAGGTTCGCCTTGCTTCAAGACAAACCCGCCCGCGTTCAACAATCAATAAAGCCATGCACATTGCCGTGATGGTTTTTCTTTCGTCAGATCTTGCGCGAGTGGGCATACACATACACACCCGGAACGACCTTCTTGCTATGCAGTCCTTTCCGCTGTTTGAGGAGGATGAGCACGATACCGGCCGATACGACGGCTGCCAGCACGACAAGCCCGGCAATGAAACCGAGCAGGCAGTAGGCGGCGACAAAGCCGACAATGGCTCCGCACGTCGTCACCGCCGCCCAATATATATACCGGCCTTGGATGCCCAAAAACTCAAGAGGCCGTTGCAGTCCCTTGAACAGCGGGTAGTCCGGATAGCGTTCGTCCTTGCCTTTCATACTTATCCTTGATGTTTAAGCGGCAATACCGAAGAACAGAGGCAACGCCTTGGCCGCCGCAATGAGGAAGATACAGGCTCCCACGACCATCATGATCTTCTTCTTGACGTCCTGCTCCTCGTTGTTCATGGCGATATATACCGAGATTGCACCCACGATGGCCACAACGCCGGCAATGGCGTAGCACAATTTCACCATAATAGGCACATACTTGGCAATCTCCTCCGCGACAGTGGATAATGCGCTCGTACCGGCGGAATAGTCGCCTGCGGAGTTCTGCGCTTTCGCCACCATGCCGGACAGCAGCATGAAGGAGAACATCATTACTTTGGTAGGGATTCCGTTGACGAATCCGAATGCCTTGCGGCACAGTTGTTTGGTTTTCTGAAACATACGTTTACTTTTTTAGTGAATACTTTATTTGTCTGCGACCTGATACAAGTAAGGTTATATGCGGTAGCCGAAGAAAACCGGGAAAACATAGAATGCCCCGATCAGGAACAGGCACGCACCTACAAGCGTCATTATCGACTTGGTGATGCCGTCCTCGCCCGTGTTCATCTTGATGTATATCTGACAGACGGACACGATGACGTAAACTCCGGCGATAGCGCAACAGATATACTGGACATAGAGCATCATCGTCACCACGAAGTCGTGCATCGTGGCCAACGCATCCGCTCCCCAGCTATAGTTCACGCTGCCGCTTTTGGCAAAAGTCGTGTAGGGGAACGGGAGGCACAGCGCACATAGAATCTTTTTAGCTTTCGACATCTCACAACCGGTCTTGAATTGGGTTCCACTTTATTTCCGGTCGGTTGTCTAACCGTCCCTTGGAAATCATAGCCTTGTACATCTCCTCCGACGTGCGTGCGTCCGACAGGTAAGGCGTGGTCTCTTCCATCTGTTCCTCCGCCTCGGCCTTCAGCCGTTCCAGTTTCTCCTGCGCCGTTCCCGGTTTGTCCTTGACATCCTCAAGGGATGTTTCGGAAGAGGTAGCCGTACTTTCCGTCTCGTAGTTCTCGCTACCGATACTGAAGCCGGTCTCGCTTTCCGTGACAGCCACACTCTCTTCCTCTTCCGGTGCGCCGAGGTCGAAAACTTCCTCGTTCGGTTTGTCCGTCCCCTTTTTCCCGTAGATGTCATGCGCTATGATGACGGCGTAGTAAATGATGTAGGCAACCGTCAGGACGATGGCAAAAATGAAATATGAGTTCATGTATTTAGTATGAATATTAAAATTTGTATTAGTATGATTTTGCAAAGAAACGCACGAAATATAAAACCATAAAATAATTGAGCATTAAACATCTATTTCGTTAATGAGATTTATGTAATTTCCAAAAATCGAACTATTAAATCGTACTATATTGCAGTCTCTATGGAGGGAAATGGAGAAATCGGGGCATAAAAAAAGCTCTCGTGGTGGAGAGCTTTAGGTGGCAAAGGAGAACACTGAATATCAGCGTTTCTTTCCGCGCAGGTAATCGTTCAGGTCTTTGTATTCCGCATAGTGGCAGGATTCATCGCTGACACGTCCATCATACATCCCGGCAATGGTCTCTGTGGTTCTCTGCCCGGCAAGGTCATTGTCGAGATAACAGTGGATGACCGAATATTCCTGTAAACGTGCCAGCGTCTTTTTCAAGTTGTTTACCGAGTTCATCACGAGGTAGTCGCATGGCATGGCAAGACAGACCGTTCGGTCGCCTGCCAGTTTCAGTGTCATATAGGAAAGGAAATCCATGAAGCCCTCGAAAACACAGACATTTTCCTGTGTCTCTTCTGTCAGATGTCTTATCAATGAGATGTCCTTGTTGTTCAGGCATCCCTTGTAATAGGCGTTGCGCACCTCGTAACCACCGGAGGTATTGCCGAATGCGAGAGCGAAATAATGACGGCCTCGCAGTTCATAATGCACCTCCTTGCAATACATACGGCCGATGTCCGCGTCGATAAGCCGGGATTGGAGGTAAGAGAACAGGGCGTGATGGCGGAGTGGAATCACGATCACGTCTTTCATTTCAGCCTCCACCGGTCGGGGTGGAGCGGTCGGCATACGGGTTCTCGGTAGTGATGCGCCATTCACAAGCCTCTCGATATACGCCAGTGCCTCGCTCACGCAGTCCGTCCGGCAAATGTATTTTGCCAGTTCCACCAGGTCGCCGCCGGTCGCCTCGCCGAAATCGTACCATTCATTGATTCGGTCATTCACCTTGAACGACGGGGTACGCTCGTTCCGTAACGGTGAGAAGTACCAGTATTGTTCCGATTTTATATGCTGTGCATGGTGGCCGAGCTGTGCCAGAAAATCCACGATGCGTACTTGTTTTGCTTCTGCTATGGTCATCTATTTTTCTTTCACTTGATTTCAAAAAAAGGTTTAGTTTAGTTTTTCCCCTATATATATAAATACTAAAGTATACTAAATGATATAAGCCCGCGCACGACTTCATTCTTCATCAAAAAGCATGGCCTCGGTAGGCGTCATGTCGTAATAGAACAACTTGTCCCGTTTGATGATGAGCTTGAGGTTGTCTATCAGGTATTGCATCAGTTTTATCATGACACTCCGGCCGCGTTTGAACCCGATTGCCTCGTAGGAGACCATCAGGCTCTGCAGCAGGTTGTCGAATCCCCGGATGGGCTTTTCCCCGAATGCGGCAGAGAGAGCTTCGCGGTGCTGTTCGATGCTCAGTTCCGTAAACCCCGTTCTTGCCTTGGGCTTCGGGGGCTCGCCAAACGAGTGTACTTCCGCAATGACGGGCAGTCCTGTTTCATTGATGGTAAATGCAAACGGCTTGAACTCTTTTTCCCGGATATGGAGCGCATGGACTTCGCTGATGCCGGGATTCTCGTTACTCTTGCTGATGACCAGCACGGTCTCCGCCTTGTTGCTCATCTCCGTTCCGATATGTCCGCGCACGTTGTTGTCCCCTTTGTTCAAATGAAGCACACAGTGGATGTGCAGGTCGTATCTCGAAGACCATTCCATCATCCGGTTGATGACTTCCACCGATTCACCGGCATTATTGATGTCGAGCATCAGGTCGCGAATGCCGTCGATGATGACCAGTCCGTAGCCTTTCTGTTGGCGCAGCGCATAGTCGATGACCTCGATACGCACCGACGGCGAATATTCACGCAGGCAGAAAAAATCGAGATTCTCCGGATCGGTCGTCGTGGGCAACCCGGCCAGCCGCAATATACGCTCCAATACCGAGCGGCAATGGAAACGGCTCTGTTCCGTATCGACGTACAGAATACGCTGTTTGCCTTCGGGCAGATGTGCACGGTAGTTCAATACTTGTTTCCCCGCCAATGATGCGGCGACAAGCGCAGAGACGTTGAACGTCTTTTTCGATTTCGCCTTGCCAGTCGATGCACTGAAATTGCCGAGCGTGGCAATCGTTGAGTTATCTATCCAGATGATTTGCGGAGGGGTCTCATAAATGTCCGTCGCCTTGATTTGCGAGGCATGGAGGATGTCCGACAGGCGGTGTTCATCCATCCCCATGCTGGTTGTGCGGTCAATCCTTCTTTCGTTTTCCATAGCGTCTCTTGTTAAGGAACGGTTCTGTGGCGGCGGCTTCCGTCACCCTGCGCACTGCCTCGTTCATGGTAGGTTCATAATTCTGCAACAGCCATTCGTCCAATTCCTCCTTGGCGAAATAAACCATTTTACCGCGCGGTTTGTAGTGCGGTATCTCCTTGCTCGATGTGAGCTTGTACAGCATACTTTCAGAAACCCCGATATACATGCAGGCTTCCTGAAATGTGAAAACTCTCTTGGTCGTGAAGATGGTATTTTCCAGCAGCGTAATACGCTCCAAGAGACTTTCGACCGGTTCCAATTTCTTCAGTACCGATTCGATGGCGGCGAGCCGTCCGCTCATCCGCTCCATGAATGTCATTCTATTCGGCATAATAACACAGTTTGATTTTTGACAATGGAGATGAAACCTCCGTTATGCAGCGCGCTAACGGAGGTCAAAGGTATGTCCTGTAAACGAAGATGCCGTGATTTGGGGAATGATACTATGCACGTGTCATTGTAACTCTCATGCTTTTACCTTTCACATACTTCGCTTCTTGTCACTTTCTGTCATTCTTTCAGCCGATCAATGACCTTTCGGATGCTGTATGCGACCGATGTCATGTTGTTCTTGATGGATGACAGCGCGGAAGACAGGGTTGACACCGAAACGGAGCGTGTCCCGTCCTTGGACTGCAGGAATGCGCCCTTGCCGAGAACATTCTGCCACCGAGATTGGATGAACGAGTTTTCAAGAAGCGCATCGAACAGGATTACCACACGGCGGATATTGTTCACGCGGATGGAAAAGCCCTTCTTGCAGGCGAAGAGAGCCTCCATGTCTTCAATGCGTACAGAAACACAGAACAGATGATAAGTATTGGCGCAAGCCACTATACTTTTCATCTGTTCCGGGGTAAAATTACAACCAAAAGAAAGAGAGAGAGCCGCAGGTCGGTTGATACGGGGCGGACCAAGCGGAGACAACGATTCCGAGGTGTCATACATCCGTTTCAACTTCATGCACTCATTAAACGTGAAATCCGGTGCGGCAAAGCAGGGCTGGACGGAACTGGCGCACTCGGTCAGCAGCCCCTTGACAATGTGGATGTTCATTTCGTGGCAGTTCCGGCAGGCCGCATGGTCACAGTCTATGTACCGGTGTCCGTTTACGAAATCGTCCACATAGCGGTGGTACTGTTTACCACCCAACACAACATCGTGGAGATAAACTGTTTTTGCTTCGGTAAGCAGGGCGAAAAGTTCATTCGCCACATCCTTGTCCGCAGCGAAGTGCTGCAGGTGTTGGCTCCCTCCAAAAAGAGAGAAGGCCGTCTTCAGGTCTTTTCATGTCGATTTACCTTTTTGAGTTTATAATATGTGATGGAAGCATTAACTTCGGTTGCATTTACAACCGGAGAAATGCCGTAAATATATGTTTGTAAATTAGACATGGACCACAGAATGCCTTCAATTAGTGAAACAAACCGTTTACAAGATTCACAGCCTCGTCCTTTTTCTTATTGATAATCTTGGCATACACCTGTGTCATTTTCACATCGGCATGGCCGAGCAGCTTCGAGACAGTATATAAGTCCGCTCCGAGCGTCAGCATCATGGTGGCAAACGTATGGCGACTGGTGTGGTAGGAGAACCGCTTGGAGATTCCGGCTGCTTTCGCCCAAGGTTTGAGCTGCATTCTGATTGTATTGGCGGACGGCAGGTCGAACACATTATCTTCTGATGATTTGCCCCCACGTTCCGGCATCCACTTCAACGCTTCAGGAGAGAGGGGCAGGTAAATAGGCTCTTTGGTCTTTTTCATGGACACGGCCAAACGGTACTGTCCCCTGTCAACGAACACGTCATTCCATTTCAGCTTGATTATATCGCTGATGCGTAATCCGCAAAAGCAGGAGAACAGATATGCGCATTTTACAATCTCGTATTCCTCGTGGGGCATAGGAGTGTCAATCAACGCCTGTACCTCTTCGATGGTCATGTACGACCGCATACTCTCCGGCTTGCGGATTTTCTCCGACTTCTCAAGTTCGTTGAAAGGGTTGGCCTTCATCTTTTTCTTCCTGACGGCAGAGTTCAACGCACCGTTCAACGCACGGTAATAATTGTGAAGCGTGTAGTTCGATATGTCCTTGCCTTTCGGATGATATTCCGTCAGCAGATAAGTGATGTAGCCACGACAAAAGTCCCCGTCAATCTGATCCAGTGTGACCATTTCTCCGGCATAGTCTTTCAGTATGCGCATGGCAATCTTGATTTGACTGCCATCTTTCTTACCGGCACTCTCTTGAGCCTCCATATAAACCTGCATCCAATCCAGCAGGAAAGTCTTGTCCTTACGGAATACAATCCCGGCCTCATTACTGGTCAGTTCGATAATACGCTTCGACTTGATGGCATTGGCGGCGTCCATTGTCGTCTGATTCTGCCTGCGGGAGTTGCTATCCGTTTCCGGGATAATATACATCTTGAGGTATTCATATGTCCGCTTTCCGTCGCGGTATATATCCAGATACAGGCTCTTGCTGCCATTGCTCAGCGACTTCATCCGAAGACGAATTGGCTCTTTGACTTTTGTATGATTCTTAACTCGTGCCATAGGGATTCCTTTCTCATTTTTTCTACTGCAAATATACGAATAAGTATCGAATTTGAGAAACAAATGAGAAACAAAATTGCACCAAACAAGAGCCAATCTACTGAAAGTACTGAAAACAACCGAAAATAAAAATAAGATTATAAAACTTTGATTTACAGGATATTTGTTATCAATTTATTGGATGTTGTTTTCATTCTATACATATAATGCGTAAATCTGGTAAATTTCACTTATCCGCAGGACAAACAGTTTTCGCCTATGCTTTTGCGTGGGCTTAACTTGTTTGCGGATAGGTTTACCAGAACCTCGGTGCTACGGGTTATGTCCCACGCTTTTTGGTCTTGGTACATTGAATGCTTGACGGGACTCAAGCCAAATACGGAGATATTATGAACGACATGAATCTGATGGATGAACTTTTGAAAATTCCTGCTGATGCAACTGCCGCCACCGTACAAGGCATAGAAATGCTTCTTATCGATGAAAACAAGGCGGGGGCTTTATTGGAGTCGGATCCTAATGACAACACCATCCACGAATGCCTTTTAAGCAACGGCCGTTTCCTGTTCCAATCGGACAATGCCAACCTCGTTGCCCTGTATAAAGTAACAGGATCATCTGAATAACGCTCCTGTTGCATATAATCACCTTATTTGTCTGATTTCATCCTTCCTGCAAAGGCTTTTGACGGCTTGAATGCCGGGATATTGTGGGCAGGCACTATCACCGTGGTATTCCTGCTTATGTTGCGTGCTGTCTTTTCCGCACGGTGCTTGATGATGAAACTGCCGAAGCCGCGAAGATAAACCTCCTCGCCGTTTATCATGGAAGACTTTACGCTATCCATGAATCCTTCGACAACTTGTAACACGACCTGCTTCTCCAGACCGGTCTGCGTTGCTATTTCCCTGACGATATCCGCTTTTGTCATATTAACTCTTGATTAAATACTGTCAATCCGTTCACAAAGATACATCATTTCCTGAAATATCCTCCTTTTACAAACACATATAATAAACATTAGCCGGCGTCCGTCTCTACTCTTTCGATACAAATAGTATCGAAGTATGAAGCTGACACTCAACCGCAAATTCAAAGGTCAGACCTATACCATAGGTGACCTGTCCATCGACGGCAAATTTTTCTGTAATACCATCGAAGATGCCGTGAGGGAACTTCCGGCAACCTGTCCGGATACTCCTCGCGGCCGTTCCTGTACCTGCAAGGAAAAGGTCTATGCCAAGACTGCCATTCCTGCCGGGACTTATAAAGTCACTCTTCAGTACAGTCCCAGGTACAAGAAGAAAATGCCATATCTGCATGATGTGCCGCATTTCCTCGGCATCCTGATCCATTCCGGCAATACCGAAGTCGATTCCGCCGGCTGTATCATCGTGGGAAAGAATACGGTCAAGGGAAAAGTTTTGGAATCCCGTACTACATTCCAAAAACTGTATGCTATACTCGAGTCCGAAAGGGACATAACCATTCAGATTGTATAAATCTAATGGCGGTCAACAGGCTCAAACCACCCAGAAACCTGCGCATCGAGTTCAAACCGTCCCCACGGCAGTATGAACTCTGGAAACTGTTGCAACCGAACTATTGTCCCCATTGTGGCGGGGAGATCGAGCAAATCCTTATCGGCTATGACCAGCAAGGCAACCCTCAGTACAGGCCCCAATGCAGGCATTGCAAGTCGCAGAACCTGCCGCAGCTGATACTGGGAGGCGGAGCGGCCGGCGGCGGAAAATCGTATATCGGCAGCGTTTGGCTGGTGTCTTCATGTATCCGGTTCGAGAATATCCGTGCGGTGGTGGCCCGTAAGACACTCAAGTCGTTGAAGGAATCGACATGGAATACCATCAAGTCGATTCTGAAGGATTGGGGACTGAAAGAGGATACAAACTACAAGATAAACAACCTCGAAGGCACGCTCACATTCTGGAATGACTCGGTCATCATCATGAAGGAGATGGCGGATATCCCCAGCGACCCCAACTTCGAGCGTTTCGGCTCTTCGGAATACACCATCGCCATGGTGGACGAGGTGTCGGAAATCTCGGAACGGGCCGTCGAAGTGCTGTTCTCCCGTCTCCGCTGGAGAACCCATGAGACATTCAAGACTCCGAGAATGCTGCTCACCACCAATCCGACGATTAACTGGGTGCGTTCCCGCTTCGTGCAGGACGAAAACGGAGACAAGGTCATCTGCCGCGAGGGTGAAGCGTATATACCTTTTTCCGTGTTTGACAACCCGAATATCGCTTTCCGTCAGGTGTACGAGGCGGCCCTGAACAAGATCCGGGATCAGGCGACAAAGGAACGCCTGCTCTATGGCAACTGGGATTTCGTGGAAGCCAACGATATGGCGATTTATAACAGTTTCGACGGCTCCCGGCATCTCGTTACCGGACTGAAAGAAAAAGCATACGATCCGACCAAGCCGCTCATCACGGTGTGGGACTTCAATGTTGCCCCCCAAATGTCGGTGCTCTCCGCACAAATAGACTATGAAAACAGGAAGGTCTATATACTGGAAGAGATACTCGGCAAGCCGGAGGAAAAGGAGAACAACACACCTGCGTTGGCACGGAAAGTACGCTTAAAACTTTACCGGGACAAGCATATCGGCGGAGTGGATGTGACCGGTGACCCTTCCGGGTTACAACGCTCCACCACCAACGAGGACGGCATCAACAACTATACCATCATCACGGACACTTTCGGCAGAGGAATCCTGCGACCGAAGGTAAAGCTATTACGCAAGCAGCCTCCGCAGGCTACACGGTGCGAGTTCGTCAACGAGGTATTCGGGGGCTATGAAGGCTGGGAGATACAAATCGATATCAAATGTCGCAAACTTACCCAGGATCTGATTTACCAGCTTCGTAACGAGGACGGTACCAAGAGCAAACAGAAGACCACCGACCCGAAAACCGGTGTCAAATATGAACGGTACGGGCACTTGTCCGACTGCCTTGACTACCTGCTCTGTTACTACCTGCGTGACAGCTGGTACAAGTTCAAGAGCGGAGGCGACGGGAACGGGTATGTGGTATCCACATCGGTAATTCAGGAAGGATTTTCATACTAATAACGGAACAAGGATATGTACAGACGGTTTCTCAATAATGACGACTATCTTGGGATAATTACTCCGGAAGCCCTGGCACAACTCACGCGGGGCAATGATGCACGATTCATCCAGGCGGAAGAATCGACGGAGATGAGTATCGTGGAATATTTGTCGGAGAACTACGAGATTGAAAAGGAACTTGCAAAAGGAAAATATATCGCCGAATACGACCGTCGGATTACCTATCCCGTGGGTGTGCATGTCTATTTCGAGGGACAAATCCATGAGGTGATACGCTCCGTCAGCGGCTATCGCAAGCCGGCAACGGTTGTCTATTGGGAAGAGAGTTCTGATATCCGTGTCGATGCGGGACAAGTTGTAAATTATTCCCAGTTCAACACCTATTATCCGGGAGATAAAGTGAATTATAACGGCATTGTTTATACTTGTCTTAATGAAAACGGGTACAAGTTCGATGATGTCCGTATCCCGTTGGTCGGCGGTTGGATCGAGGCGGAAGCCTCGTTATGGCAGCCTGTCGAGTATCCTCTGTGGGCAGTCGTCGAGTATGAAGGAGCATTCTATACTTTGATGACGCTTGAAGGTTTCGATTACAATCTTGACCCGATGGTTTCCGACTGCTGGGGAGCCATAGCCGATTACGATTCATCATACAATGCCTATGAGTTGTCGGAACACGAATATGTCGTTTATGACGGACGGGTATTTTACCCGGAAACGGATGTGAACGCGGACACACCGCAAGTCGGGCAGAACCTCTCGTTGCATGACCCCCGCAACTACAATCTCAAGAAGCACATGGTCCGGCTGGCCATCTACGAACTCACGAAACTCATTGCTCCGAATAATGTCAGTGTTGTCCGCATGCGCGATTACGAGGATAGCATGAAATGGCTCAATGATGCCGCCAAACTACGGCTTAATCCGCAGATTCCCCGCAAAGTCGATGACTCGAAGAAACCTGTCACCGACTGGCAACTGGCTACTTTCCAGACGGATTATGATCCGTATAAGAATCCGTGGATGGTGTAAATAGAAAAAGTATTAGGTATCAGAGAAATAATTGTTACATTTTTTCAACTGACTAAATAACAGAAGAATGTCGATGCCTTATACCTTACGAGCAACTAATCAAATCTAGCATCTCGTTACTTATCTAAATTTTTTAATTAGTAATATCTGGTAAATGCCGGAATTCCGGAATGAGGGATAGAAAAGTGAAAGAACTCTTTCGTACAAAAAAACAGATTTTCGGGCATTGAAAGAATAATTGATAATCAGTTATTTGTGCTGTTTTTTGACCAAAAACTTGTTTTTTGGACAGAGCAAAAATTGTCTTCTCAATTAAAAGATGGGAAACTCGCAGTCTTTATATAGCGAGTATTTCTTCCTACACCCTCTTTCTGTATAATCCCCATCTCTTCCATTTTTGAGATAAACACTCGAACCTGTCTGTCAGAACCTTGATATTATCTGATTACAGAATCAGCAGTCTATCAACTTTTCTATCCATTCATTGAAGTGACTGCACCGGGCACGAAGTTCATCCATGCCGACACTTTTGGTAACATCTTTGCCGGTAGCCGGCTTATTGTAGTTGTAATGCTGTTTTTTGTCTCCTTCTATCGCCTTGATAATACGTTTGCTCGGAGCCGTTTCCGGACTATTGTTTATCAGCTCGGGGTTGCTGGTTTTCTCCAGGTCTTTTTTCAGCTGTTCGCAGCGTTTCTCACAACCGGGGTAACGCTTTGCCAGATAGTCAATACCGCAAAAGAGCAGAGCTTCAAATTCATGCAGCTGAATATAGGGAATGAAACGACTATCGTTGATTGCTTCAGCAAACGCCGTTTCCAATGCTGCGACACGGGCGTAAGGCTCACCGATTGCTTTGGCTGCTTCATAACCGGGAAAATCATCCGGCAATGCGTAGAGGTCGAACATCGTTGTGAAAACATGACGTTCGTATTCGCCGTCCATCTTCATTTTCCGCAACAGTTCTAGGTCTGTCACCGCCTGAGCATAGCTCAGCATTCCACCACGGGCATTCTTTTTCTTGTTAGTGGTAATCAGGATGCTTTTTACACCTGCCACACCTTGCGCTTGCAGGTAGGGACGCAACACTTCCTCCACAAATCCCTGTTCCGTCTGTCCCTCACAAAGGACATGAATAATCTTCGCTTTCATACGGGACGTCCTCCTATGATGTTTTTGTCCCAAAGTTCGCTCACCGTATAGTTCTGAAGCCAAAGATGATATTCTTTGGCGTCAAGGTGAGTGACAGAGGTTGCCTGCGTTTCCTTGTTCATTTCCACCACAGAGATATCGCCGATGTCGAAATGATCGACCAAATCCTTGCTCTGCGTGGCAATAATGACCTGTGCGTGTATGGACGCATCCTTAATCATTTCTGCCAGCTGGCTGATGGCATAGGGATGCAAGCCAAGTTCCGGTTCATCCAAAATGATGACGTTGGGCATTGTCTGGGCAGGCTGCAGAAGCAAGGCGGCCAGGGCAATGAAACGGATAGATCCGTCGGAGAACTGGTAGGCATTGAAACGATAGTCCGTGGCAGAATTATCTATCCACCGGAGAGAAATGATACCACCCACGGGCTCCAGATAGAAGTCCTGGAACTGGGGAACTACGTCACGGACATAGTCAACAATCCGGTTGTAGGCATCCTTGTAGTTCTCCCGCAGGAACAGCAGGAAAGAAGGCAGATTGTTTCCGTGCGACTGGAGGTAATTGGCCGTCTCGACGGGACAAGCCTGACGTAGCGGCCCCTCTGTCGATGAATCGTGAAACTGATATACCTTGCAGTAAGAAAGCATCTGGAAAATAGTTTTGGCAACCGGATCCTCACACTCTGCGAGAGCGGACTCCTTGAAATTCGGTTCCAGTGCTATCTCATAGGGCTTTTTCTCCCCCTTGCGATGCCATGTAATCCGCTCTTCCGTGATAATCAGCCTGTCGGGAGTGGCATTGGCCAATGAAAAGCCATAAACATCCATGGAATTGCTGTCGGCAAACTTCAGTTCTCCGGACATGACCGGTGTCCGTTTAATGCCGTAATGCAGCAAGGCATGAGACGTGCCCGATATTTCCACATATCTCCCGAATGACTTGCTCATCATGTAGCTCAGCATCCGGAAAAAACTGATGATATTGCTCTTGCCTGCACCGTTGGCACCCAACAAGATGCTGACATCACCCAGCTTCAAGGTCACAGGTCTGTCATAGGCTATGGATTTATATCCTCTGATCGTGACTTCTTGTAATTTAGTCCTTTGGTATGTCTTTGCCATTATCGTCATATTATTGATTGAATTACAAAAATAACCATAAATCCCAATACGAACGAAGGAATGCTCAAAAAACTATAGAGTTAATTTGTCCGGAGTCTGAAGGCATAAATAAGAAATCTGTTTTTCTTTTTAGCTAGGTCGGATTTTCAGTTCTGCTATGTGTTTCTTCTTCTCCAAGCCCTTTGTGGTAAATCCTTCACATCGAAATGGGAAAAAGACGTGCAGAACAAGCGGAACACTCGGTAAATGCCGGGATTCCTGAATGAGGGATAAAAAGTGAAACGCCTGCCAATGATAACAAAACCAGCAGGCGTCATTTATTATATTTTGTCATTTTACGAATGTGACATCTCCTTCCACAACTTCCCAGTCGTCGATTTCAGCTCCTATTCCCGGTGTGCGAAGCCCGTCCGTACCGAGTATAAGCGAGATTTGACATTCCTGTCCCGCTTTGAAATTCGGAATGGACAGGTAATCATAGACCATTTCATTCAAGTGAACTTGGATGAAAGGCTCTACCGGGCTGTAGTCTAACGGCAAGGTGGCAATGTAATGTCCGTCGCCGGTATGGTCTTCCGCAGCCACAGACAAGAAGTTACCGTTGCCGTCCATACAATTGAGCCAAATGTCTGCCTCTGTTATGCTGCCGATGTCTTTGTCCGCCTGCAATACGACATTCACCTTCGGTACTAACATATTTCTTCTGGTGAATGTGTCAAGAAAATACAAAAGTTACAACCGAACATTAAGTGTTTGCGTTATACGCATACACGCTTTTCCGTCACCGTAAGGATTAATGGCTTTACTCATTTGCTCATAAGCAGATGCATCATCCAATAAAATCGATACCTCGGAGACAATTTTGTTATAATCGGTTCCTACCAATTTTACCGTTCCTGCATCCAACGCCTCCGGACGTTCGGTGGTGTCACGCATCACCAGTACCGGTTTGCCTAACCCCGGAGCCTCTTCCTGAATACCACCGCTGTCGGTAAGGACAAGGGTCACTTTTTCCATCAGGAACACGAAACTCAGATATTCCAATGGTTCGATAAAGAACATATTTCCCAAACTATTCAAATTCTCCCCGAATACTTCATGGATAGGTTTGCGGACATTGGGGTTCAAGTGCATCGGATAGACAAAGTCCACATATGGATATTTTGCCGTCAGATCCTTAATGGCTGTGCACATGCTGATGAATCCGTCTCCGAAATTTTCACGTCGGTGTCCGGTTATCAAAACGAGTTTCTTGCCATCAGCAAGCCGTGAGGTATCGTAACCCGCTTTTTCCAGCACCCCGGCAAGTTCTTGTTGTAGAGCTCCGTCAGTCTTTATTTTATCAACAACGATATGAAGGGCATCGATGACCGTATTCCCTGTTACGGTTATCTTGTCCTCCTGCACACCTTCCGTCAACAGATTTTTCTTGCTTAAAGCGGTCGGAGAAAAGTGATAGGTGGCAATGCGCCCTGTTATTTGTCTGTTCATCTCCTCCGGCCAAGGGCTGTATATGTTGTGGGTACGCAGGCCCGCTTCTACATGACCTACAGGGATCTGCTGATAGAAAGCTGCGAGTGCGGCGGCAGTAGAAGTGGTTGTGTCACCGTGCACCAATACCACATCAGGTTTCGCCTTGTTCAACACATCACGCATCCCGGTCAGCACACGGGCGGTTACATCATACAGATCTTGCCCCTGCTTCATGATGTTCAAGTCATAATTCGGCTTGATATCGAATATCTGCAACACCTGATCGAGCATTTCACGATGCTGCCCCGTCACGCAGACGATTGTTTCAAAGTCTGCTGATTTTTTTTGGAACTCCTTCACCAACGGAGCCATCTTAATGGCCTCCGGACGAGTCCCGAAGACCAGCATTACCTTCTTCATTGTTCTATAATTTTTTAGTTATCAGCCACCAGGCATACTTTATCAAGTGAATTTGCCGTTTTATTCTTTTCGGTTCTTTGAGCAACCGATAGGCAAATTCAAGATTGTGGTTCACCCACCATTTAGGAGCCCTTTCCACATGGCCAGTATATACATCGAAGCTGCCGCCTAATCCTTGAAAGATGGCTTTGTGTCTATGCTGTATTTCTTCCATCAGTAATTCCTGTTTAGGAGACCCCATAGCCACAAATACCACATCAGGTCTTTTTTCGGTTATGTCTTTTATAAGTCTTTCCCGTTCCTCGTTTGCCTTGATATATCCATCCCGATAACCGATAATGTGAATCCCTGCATATTCTTTACGCAGTTTAGACACAGTTTCTTCTATGATTTGAGGTTTACCACCTATCAAATAAAAAGTCTTTTCTCTATAAAATTGAGCTACAATTTTGAGCCACAACTTACAACCGGGAATTTTACACGCATTTTCAAAACCTTTTTGTTTGAGAGCCATTTGTGCGCCGGCTCCATCGCAATACCCTATGTTCCGATTGATAATTCCTCGTGTCTGATCTGTAGCATGTAAAATTTTCTCAGCATTTATGGCTACTAATATGCCCTTATTATCGTTTACAAAAGACAACAAAGACTGTTCGGAATCGAACGGATATATTTCGACTCCGTTTAAAGAAACTTTATTCATTTATGTTGGAAATTTTATATTGCGAGTAAATAATGCGACATTGCATTAAACATAAATGCATTACTCCATCGCATATACGAGATTTTAGAACTGATGCCAGGTTTTAATTGGTAGTAGAAATACCCCTTTTTATCTTGCATATTTCGGATTGTCCATTGCAATACTTTTTTGGCAAGTTCCTCATATTTTTTCATCTTATGTAGGCGGGTCAATGTTATCAATAGCTGCCCTGGACAATGGATGTCAATAGGATACATTCGGTTATCATAATATTTAGGAGTTCCGTCCGCTTCGAAAAAATGATTGACATAGTAGTCGAAACCTTTTTCGATGTAACCATTGAAAGCATGATCCTCTGTCAACTCTTGATAAGCGATCAGCGCATCTAAATTATATCCTGTATGAAAGCTGTCTACCCAATTCTGTACGGGGAGCATTCCATATACCCAAGCCCCGTCTTCCCGTTGCCCGGAACAACAGGCTTTAATGGATAGCTCCGCTAGTCTTTTGTATTCCTCCTGTTGTGTATAATAAAAACAATAACTCAACAATCGAGAACCGAGCAGCGAAGCATTGAACACAGTGTCATTACCCTCTAACGGACTATAAGAAAAGAGAAAGCCACCATTATACGGCGTGCGATGCAAATCTTTTATTACAAAATCCGCTGCACTTAATGCAATCTCCAAATAGTGTTTGTTCCTAGTTATTTCATATGCCTGCATCAGTGCCGTGGCACAGAAATTTGTAGCAACTACTGTGGGCGTGAATTTGGGAAAAAGAAACAGACGGCGTGCCTGCCAATCGAAGTTATACCCCCAGCAAGCACCGCTGTAGCCTTTAGATTGTAAGGATATAAGCAACTCTGCCAATTCTTCAATCCGAGCCTTTATCATCTCCAACGTTCCCATTTTTTCGGATAATTGCGGATGATTTTCCACAACTTTATACAGATTGCAATATCCGGACAAGAACAGCCCGATACCTTTTGCGTTATACTCTTTCGGAACGAAAGCCATCCGTCTCATATTGAAAGGGCAACGCTTGAAACCTTGTATGACCATCAATCTGCACAATACAGACTTTTTCAGCAGCGGAATTGCCTGAAAAATTTTAGAGTTGAGACCATCATACGGATCCCAACCCTTGAAATGTTCAGTCTCACAATAAATTTTTAGCTTATAAAAAGCATCTGCAATATCATTCATTGGTGTTATTCATTTTGTCAAGAATGGCATACGGCCATCTTTATACTTTGGGTTTGTCTCAATCGCATAATCAAGATTCTTTCTCCAGCCAATAATCTTTGCCGGACATCCTGCTACAATAGCACCTTTGGGAACACTTCGGTTGACAAATGAATTTCCAGCGATTACCACATCATCTTCTATTACAACAGGGCCAGCAATAATAACATTAGGTCCCACCCAAACATTATTCTTTAGACAAGGAACTTCTTTATATGGAAACTGCCGTACAGTAGAAAATCGCAATCCTAATACGCAATTTTCTCCGATTTCTGTTCCCGGTATTAAGACAGTGCTAATCCCTTTGCACACACAGTATGACCCTTTTCCTATTTTTGAATCAGCGGTTATTTTTGAATTGAAAATGAGAAAAATCAATAGTTGTACGATTTTGGGCAAAACCGGAATATGGCGTTCAAATAGCCAACGTTCTACCCTATAGAATGATATAATGTCCATATGAATTAATCCTACCGTTTTCTTATAAATTTTGCGGGATTTCCTGCCCAAACTTCATTGGCTGGTATATCTTTGGTCACAACAGAACCTGCTCCAATTATAGCTCGCTCTCCAATTGTTACAGGTTTTACCACCAAAGTATTCATTCCGAGATAGGCGCCTTTGCAGATATGAACCTTCCCCCTGTCGTAACTTCCAGTATTAGGATTCATGAAATGTGTTACTATTTTCACCCCCGATGTCAAACGAACACCTTCTTCGATAAAAATATCTTGTGGATAATTTGTGTCAAATATGACGCCCTCACCGATAAACGTTCTTTTGGGGCTGATTATCTGCACTCCACCCCATTTGCAAACTAATGGTCTCCATGCCCTTGATTTCATGGGTAGATGTTGGAGGTGTAAAAATATTAGCTTCTTGATTCTCAGAATATTCATAGCTCAATATATTTCTTTAGTGTATTTTCAAATTTTCGGACAACAACGGATGCAACAAAATGGGTTTTCGCATATTCGGAATTATATATTGATACACTCCTCATTTTAGCAGGATTCTCGATATATGGTTTCATTGCTTCTGCAAAAACTGCCGGATCTAACGAACTTGATATATATCCCATCTTTCCATTTTCAAAGAAATCTATTAGGCCACCCACTTTTCTGGTAAAAATAGGGAGTCCGAAAATCATTGCTTCCAAAACCACAGTTGGCATACCTTCCGTATAACTTAGAAACAAATACATATCGGCGTTAATGTATTCCTTTTTAAAATCTTCCCCACGTAACTCTCCAGTAAAACGGACATCCTTTATTTTCTTATTCTCAACATATTGTTTCAACATAGGAAGTTCTGAGCCATCACCGACAAAGGTCAATGTCAGATCCTTGTATTGTGACTTAAGTATTGAAAATGTATCGACTGTTTCATATACACCCTTGGCCTTTTCTATTCGCCCGCTATACATAATGTTTTCGGCTTTTCCTTGTCTCATCGAAAGGTCAAAACCTGAAATAAAATAATCGGGTACTTTTGTCGAAGTTAGATGTATATCAGATTTTATCCCCCTCCTTATCAATTCATTCTTGAAATCTTGGGATAACACAAAAATACACAAGGCCTTATTCAAATTGGCACTTATCCATTTCCAATCTGCATTTTTAGCATACTCGAAATTGAAACCATGAATAAATACGGATGTTTTCTTTCTGAAAAATCGGCAAATGTTTAAATATATAAAATCTCGTTTTAAGGCTTTATCTCCAAGCGATGGGTTAAGTAGTACTATATCAGGTTTAAAGCAAATCAATCGGATTATAAAACGGATAATTAAAAATGGATAAAATATATTACGCCAAGGCTTACGACCGAAATAAAAATATTCAATATTTTCTTTCCAATACTCTTTAATCCCTAAATAATAATTAGTTACTCCTCCATATCCGGATTTAGTGGGAACAGTTATTAATACCCTCATTGTTAGTGTTTCAATTGATATGATTAAAATAATTAAGAACATTGAACATCAACGGTTAATCTATTTTCGTTTTCTGATGTTATGCCTTTTTGGTTGTTCGTATTGGTAGCTATCCATAGACCATACATCAGCACGATGAGAAATTCAGATTACAAAATTTTTCATCATGAACATAGATTACTAAACCATAAGTTTAGTTGGAACAACATGTGCCTCTGTTCAACTAATGGTGTAACAATGAAATACAATACCGGTATAATTGTAACCATAGTTATTAGTAGCTGGGACTTAAAACTCAATTTGGATTGAATATCCATAACCCACATATATGTAAAAACATATAAGAATAGCACGGCAAGTTTGAAGAATCTATCATAAAAAGTCAAACTGACATATCCGAAATTGGCAAAAGACAATAGGAGAATACAGAACCCCCAGAATTTGACATTCTGCTCCCAAAATTCTTTCCCTATTTTTTTATATAGTATATAGATCACAGCCAAGACACCGAAAACGGCAATTGTTTCACGAAGCAAATAGAACTGATTACCATACTCGCGTATTTCCTCTGCATACTTTCCAACAGACTGTATGATATTTTGATTCCTAACGCTCTCTTTGACGTAGTTTTCAAATATGCCAAATTGTGCGATATTAGTGACAAACGCGATTTTCGCAAAGCGAACGATGAATGATACGATAAGAATTAAATAGTACACTTTAAACCTATATCGCAAGAGTAGGTTTAATACAGCCGCGACACATAAGGCGAGTAGTGAATAGTGAAAACAAATACATAACGCAGATAACCAAAGGTACTTAACGGCTCCTGAATTAAGGTATCTCAAATAGAAGCCAGTAAAAACAAATGCTCCGCTCCAAAAGCGAAAACCGAGAAACCAATAGTATTCTACAGTAAAAATCACTCCCAGGAAGAGTAGCCATGCAGG
Organism: Bacteroides ndongoniae; assembly: GCF_900108345.1. Taxonomy (GTDB): domain Bacteria; phylum Bacteroidota; class Bacteroidia; order Bacteroidales; family Bacteroidaceae; genus Bacteroides; species Bacteroides ndongoniae. The sequence goes on from NZ_FNVV01000013.1 coordinate 106,223, forward strand.
AATTGACATTTTCTGCATATATAATGGCTGGAGTGGTTTTACGACTCCAAATATAAATAGAGAAGTATATACCACACACGCACAAGCAGAGAAAAAATTCCGGTTATCAGCAATTAAACCAATGAAATATTTAAATAATACAGGATATATTTCTTTGCCATATTTTGATGTTCCAGAGTCCATCCATTGCTCAACCAATGATTTGTCGGCAATACGATGAAAATGCTCATAATGAACCAACAAATCCATTTGTGGCTCATAAAACCAACCAAAATAGAAAGAAAAGATAATAAATAGAATGGGGGCAAACCTTTGTCTGAAAAACATTAATGACAAACACAGTCCTACAAAAGGAATAAATGTCATTATTACAGACAAGATTACAATTAAGGCTAAAGAAATAGCCCAATGTCGAGAATTAGTATCTATATTGTATATCCTATTGTTTATCAACATTACCAACTCTTACTTTATTGGCTAAATATAGGCGCAAAACCAAACATCCCACGTTCGCTATAATCAAAGCCCAAATAACACTTCCTATGCTAATACTGTGAGTAAGAATCAAGACAAGGACAACAATGATGTATATGATTGCAGAATAAATGGTTGTCATATTTACCTCATTGATTTTTCCAAGTACGCCCAAATAAGGGAAACCGAACATGTCAGCTGGCACACTAATCGCCAATAAAAGCAAGAATAGGTTGAAATACGTGGTTATACTTGCTGTTTCAGTCTTAATAAAAATCGGTATAAGATACGGTGATAAGAAATATATACAAGCTAAAGCGATTGTATTGGCAATACATAAAAGCAATACCATCTTAGTCGCTCTACCCATATTTTTTATCCTTGTGAAATATGGGTAAAATATCTGAGATAAAAGCGGAGAAACAAATGATGAATACGCATTATGAAGTTTTTCCGCAGCTGTATATAATCCGACTGCAAAATCTCCAAGAATAAAGCCAAGCACTAAGGTATTCATTGTTTTATAGGCTCTCATCAAAAAAGTTGATGAGAAAAACGGAATACTATCCTTAAGATAAAATTTCACTTCTTGTGCCGAGACTATTTGAAGTTTGATCCCGTATCTTTTTTGGGCAATGAATAAAGCGACAATACCTGAAACAAATGTTTCAAGAGCATAGCACAACATCACCAATGCATAATCATCAGTAGACTTAACGATTAAAAAAATAGGCAATATACATAATAGCTTTATTGGCACGCTGATACGTGTTATATATTTAATGTCCTCCATTGAACGGAAAAGCCAATAGGGAGCAATGACAACCCCTATCAAACGAATAAAGGCTAATATATAAAGCGTGAGTTCATTCCTTAGTGAAGGAATCAACCCTACAACTAAAATATAAACAAATAGAGAACAGAGTATGAGAAAAAACTTACATTGCAGAATAGAAGAAACTATCCTTCCCAATTTTTCTTGATTGTCTCTATTATTGACGACATGCCTGACATTAGATAAATCGAAACCGAACTCATTGAATATCTGAAAGTAAAAGCTAAATATAATGGCAAAATTTACAAGACCGTATTTTTCTACTCCTATAACGTTCAACAAATATGGAATTAGTAGAATTGGTATAATGCTACTGAAACCATAAAGGAGAAACTGATTCCAAATATTTGACAACAATCTTGATTTGAAAACTTGGCTTAATGTCATCTTCTTAAAGCAATAGATTTTCTGTAAATCTGCAATCAGTATATGTGTACGTTTATTGGGAGGGTAAGTCTTGGTAAACTTAATGATTGTCTACCTCTATTGCTTAAATATTCCACAGAAATCAAGTATCACTTTATCATCTTTCCACGGTAGTTCTTTGAAAGGTGTATGGGCTGTAAGGAACACAACAATATCGGCTTTGTCATAAGCCTCTTTATAGTCTGTCAACTTGAACACGTTATGTTCTTTCACATTTGGCTCTACCACTAAAATGTTGGCATTATTACATCCTTGCATTACTTTAGTTGTGATATATTTTGCTGGAGATTCACGCAAATCGTCAATGTCCGGTTTGAATGCCAACCCCATCATTGCTACCACAGGCTTACAGTGATTTTTCAGTTCAAATTCAAACATGGCGTTCTTTACTTTTTCAGCACAATAGAACGATTTATAATTGTTGATTTCGCGTGCTGTAGAAATTATGCGACTTTCAACCGGAAAATCCGCTGTAATGAAATATGGATCGATAGCAATACAATGACCTCCGACTCCACAGCCAGGTTGCAGGATATTTACGCGCGGATGTTTGTTGGCAAGCCTGATAAGTTCCCAAACATTAATCCCTGCCTTGTCGCAAATCAATGAAAGTTCATTGGCAAAAGCTATCTGCACGTCACGACTGCTGTTCTCAGTCAGTTTGCACATTTCAGCGGTCTTGCAATTAGTCCGATGCAGCGTCCCCTGTACGAACTGCGAGTAGAACTCGATTGCTTTTGTTGTACTTTCTTCGTTCATACCGCCAATGACACGGTCGTTATGTACCAACTCATAAATCACATTGCCCGGAAGTACACGCTCGGGGCAATAGGCGATATAAATTTTACCTTCCAATTCAGGACGCTCAGCGAAAATTAAGTCACGCATTTTATCAGTCGTACCAACGGGTGATGTGCTTTCAATTACATATAAGTCACCTTCCTTGAGAAAAGGAAGTACAGCACGAGTTGCCGCCTCTACATACGAAATATCAGGCTCATGATTACCTTTGAACGGGGTGGGAACAACCATAAAGTAAGCGTCACTTGTCTCCGGCTTCGTGCTTGCGTGCAATGTCCCGTTTTTCACAACTTCTTGCAGCATTTCTTCCATCCCCGGTTCAATGATGTGGAGCTTACCTTGATTGGTCAGCTCTACAACTTTGGGGTTGATGTCAACACCCGTTACCTGTACTCCGTGCTTTGCTGCGATAATGGCTGTAGGCAATCCGATATAGCCCAAGCCCATAAAACATGCTTTCATAAAATTGAGTTTAATTGAAATTCTTTTGATTGGTCATTCATACTTTTGAACAGTTCATCCAGCTTTTTCACAAAATTGTCTTTTTGGCTATCGGAAAGTTCCTTATCTTTTAACTGCTCTATAATGGAATGATAAAGAGCCTTTTCTCCGCTTGTCATCTTGTTGTTTATTAATAGGAATTTTTGTTATAGCTTGGCTATCCATAGCCGCAATAATCTTGACTATAAATCAAGCAGTTTTTGTACGTTTCTTGTAACGCTTGTACAAATGAACTTTTGAAATATACTGTAACTGTGAATATCTGTCCCTATATAAGCAATAGCCTGTTCTCTCATAAGAAACATGGCCTTTTTCTTAATCCGGTTGCCATACATACCCGCTATTGATGGAAGATTAATCTGGAATTTCACACCCATGTCTTTTAGCTGTCGGTAATCCGATTCATCCATATAAGCATAACGCTCCGGATGGGCGAGAACAGGGTGGTATCCTTTAGATTTGATGCGAAGCAGGATATTTTTCAAGCCCATCGGAGGACTGAAATAAGAGGTTTCCACCAGCAGGTGGTCGCCATTCTCGCCTAAAGGTAGCAGGTCATTCTTTCCCAGCCGTTCCTCAAAGAGATTGTCAAGCATGTTTTCCGCTGCAAGGTGCAGTTGTACGCCACCTGTGTAAGCAGCCTGCAATTCTGCAAAACGGTCGCGAAGATGGGCAGTCGTATTGGGAATGTCTTCCATGATGTGCGGTGTGAGCCATACGGATTTGATCCCTTGCTCCTCATACAAACGTAGAATTTCCAAAGATTCGTCCATCGTTTGTACACCGTCATCCACGCCCGGAAGAATATGCGAATGATAGTCTGTAAAACCGATTAGCTTTATTATATTTTGTTTTTCCCTTTTTTTAAAAAACCACATATAATGACATAAAACTTTTTAATCATTCCCGATTCCACATGACATATATGCGGAATCCGGGAATGAATTGATTGTCCCGGTGATAAACTTCACCACCAGTTTCGCTTGCCGAAATGATTTATCAACCCGGCCCCAACACAAGCTAAACCGATACAGATAGCCGCAGGAGGACAGATAAATCCACCAGCCAATACTCCGGCTTTTGTTGCGGCAACCACTCCGACTCCTTTGGTAATCAATGCTGTTTTACCAAATACACCTACAGTAACCATACCCGCACCGAATAAGGTCGCTTTGTCTTCTGTAAAATCGTTCTGTGCCATAGTTGTGATTTTTAGTGAAACAATAGGGAAATCAAATTTACATTCTTACTCCGTATTTAATTGCTTGATAATCAACGATTTACTCTATATATTTTTCATCGGAACCATAGTGATATTCCGAACCGTAACCATAGTGATAACCATACCGATAGCCATAACGGTATCCGTAGCGACCACCGCTTCCCTCGGTTCCATTCAGGATCAGGGACATGTTCTTGTATTTTTTCTCCCCGTAGATTTTCTCCAGTTCAGCAAGCATACTCAGTTCAAGCAATCCTGCACGAACCACGAAAATAGTACGGTCAGCCAGCTTCTCGATTATCTGCGTGTCGGCCACCAGTTCGATGGGCGGACAGTCAATCAGCACATATTCGTATTGTTCCCTTACGGTATCTATTACCTGTTTCAGCCGGTCGTCGAACAACAGTTCGGTGGGGTTGGGAGGTATGGTGCCGACAGGAAGGATGTCCAGATATTTCTGTTTCGGATTGGTGACAATTATTTCATTGAGATTGTCAATCCTGCCGCCAAGATAGTCGCTCAACCCCTTGGTAGGAGAGTCGATATAGGATGACGCAGAGCCGTGACGCAGGTCACCGTCGATTACCAACACTTTCTTCCCTTTAATGGCAAAGCTCACGGCGATATTCATGGTCAGGAACGACTTGCCGCTGCCCGGATTGAACGAGGTCACGATGATGACATTCGATGCCTTATCCTTGCCAGTCATGAACTCCAAGTTGGTACGCAATACACGGAATGCCTCGTTGATGATGTCACGGCTGCCCTCCTTGACAACAATGGCCCTGACTTCCTGTGGTTTCTTTCTGAATATTCCTTTCTTCTTTCTTGTGAACAGCGGAATTTCACCGATGAACGGTACGGTTACGCTTTCCAGATCTTTTCTTCCCCGTACACGGGTATTCATGTTCTCACATATAAAGATAATGACTACCGGAATAAGCAGTCCCAAAGCACACGCGACCATTAAGATGTTTTTGCGCACGGGTGACATCGGCAACATGCTACCGTGGGGCGGGGCAACAATACGGGTATTGTAGGCCGTAAATGCCTGTGAGAGTTCGTTCTCCTCACGCTTTTGCAGTAAGAACAAATAAAGAGCCTCCTTTACCTTCTGCTGGCGTTCCACCGAGAGCAGGTATTTGGCTTGTGTAGGGTTAGCTGCTATACGTGATGTTGTCTGTTGCTCCGTCTGCCGCAAACTTTTTATCTGCGAATTCAAGGTTACTATCTGATTGTCGATAGACCTGATTATCGCCCCACGCATGGATGCCAGGGCCTGATCCATATCAACGACCAGCGGATTTTCCGTACTACTGTTCGCAACCAGGCTGTTGCGCTGCAACAGTTGTTTGTTGTATTCGGCAATCTGCGATTCAATATTGGCGCTTTCAATGCCGGAATTGGCCGGAAGCAGTTGGGTACGGTTGGCGTCATTGGACAAATAGTTCCGGATGTAGCGGGTCATGTAGAGCTGGTTGTTCAAAGCCAGAATCTGCGCATTCGTCTGGCTGCTCTGCGCCATATACATGCTCGAAGCCGCCTGCACGTCGGGTAACAGATGTTCGGACTTGTAGGATGAAATGTCCTCGTCCACGTTGCCCAGTTCCTGTTCGATTACGCCCAAACGCTCGTTGATGAACATCGAGGTGCTGATAGCGATCTGGTTCTTGTCCTTCACCCAGTTCTCATTATAAACGGAAATCAACATGCTCAATACATCCTCCGCCCGTTGTACAGAATTATCCCTGAATGACAGGTCGATAACTGACGCTTTCTCATTATTCAATGAAACGGACAGATTGGACGAGCAGGAGTTTACAGCATCATACAAACTGGATTTACCTACATACAATGTGTATGTCTCGCCTTTCACATAATTGGGGGTTGCATGGATAATGATTTTCCCTAATGGCGTAGTGATGGAGTCGAGCAAGCGGCCCTTTATATCCTTTCCGTCGAGCTCCGTCCCGTTACGTGTAAAGTCGGATAAGAGTAATGTGCTGTCTGGCTGTACTTCCAATGTAAACCCAGCCGATTCGTTTTCAGGAAAGTCACTTATCGTTACATCCACTGGTAATGTCAGTCCATAGGCCACCTGACGGTGGAATTTCCCCGGAACGAAGTAATTCATATCCAAACGAAATCGTTTAACTACCTCGGTCATTAAAGCCGGCGACTGAAAGGTGATGAGTTCGTTATTTACATTGGTGCTGGACTGGAACAACCCAAACTCCGAAAAGGATTCCAGATCCGGGGAAACCGACTTGCCTTTGGAATCCTCCTTGATCAACACCGAAGCAGTGCGTGTATATACGGCAGGGGTACACAGCAGATAGACAGCAGCAACACCTGTCGTTATCGCCAAAGACAGGACGAACCACTTCCACCTCGCGAGGCACAGGTACAACAGATCCTGTATCCGCAGGAAATCATCCGGCTGTCCCGGTTTTGTATTCTTTTGATTTACGGCCATATCAGATTCTATATTTATTTCACGATCAACACGGTAATGGTGGTCAGCAGCGAGGCCAACGATAACCAAAAAGAGGTAGACCGCACGTTGTTCCCATTGACTGTCGATTGTCTTGCCCTGACCGAGTTAGGTTCGACATAAACAATATCGTTCTGTTGCAGGTAGTACACGGGAGAAGCATAAAGGTCATATCCCGAATTCAGATTGACCCGGTACAGGGTCTTTTTGCCGTTTTCCTCCCGCTGTACCAGCACGTTCTCCCGTTTCCCGTAGACGGTAAGGTCCCCGGCCATGCTTAAAGCGTCCAGGAGCGTCAGCCTGTCCTTGTCGATATTGAAACGTCCGGGGTTGGCGACCTCACCCAACACGGAAACGGTCAGGTTCATGAATTCCACTGTTACTACCGGATCTTTTACGAGGTTTTTCGAGATCAACTCTTCTTTTATGCACAAGGCAATCTCCTCGCGTGTCATTCCCGCCACATGGATATGCCCCAGCACGGGAAAATCGATATTTCCATCCTTGTTTATCGTGTATCCTGACATTCCTTGATTGTTGGATGCTTCTGATCTTATACCGATTTGTCGGGATATAATCGGAAGGTTGAAAAGGTCCATCAACAAAGGGTCTTTGCTGTTGACCAATATGGAAATCTTGTCTTCGGGACGTACCCTGATTTCCAATGGATTAAGAACCTGCTCTGCCATACCCGGTTTCAGGTCCGTAAAATAAGCGACTTTCGGCGCGGCACATGATCCTAGCAGGGAAGCCACGGTCAATAAGAGTAAAATGTATCTGATTTTCATATTTCATTGATTTTTATTTGTTGGTTGCCTGTCTCGACTGAAGCTGTCCGATACGTTTCGTCAGTCGGATATTGGTGAAAGTCCATATCAGGATATCGACTAGTACGATCCAGTTTACATTCAGATAAAGGGAGAGAAGAATATTAAACAGTATGAATACGGTCGATACGGATATGACGATAATCATGACACTTCGCTGCTGCATTCCGACAGCAAGTAGTTTATGGTGGATATGGTTCTTATCCGGCAAGAACGGGTTCTTTCCGTTGCGTACCCGATGCAGATAAACCCGGACCACATCACAGCAAGGAATCAGCAGCGGGGAGAATGCCAGCACCATCGGATTTATATGTACCGTATTATCATCTGTCCCACACATAGTCAACTTGAGACTGAGAAGACAGAGCATCATGCCAACGGTCAGGCTGCCTGTGTCACCCATGAAAATCTTTTTTCCGTGCTCGGCATTCCCGAAAACATTGTAATAACCTCAAATCCGCAACCGCCCTCATAAGATGACACAGAGGTCAAAAAGGTAGCGACACTGTGGCAAAAGAGGGTGCAACGCAGCAAAAATCGCCACAAAGACGCATTAAATCCCCTTACCCCACCATGCGACTTGAGGCAATACGCAAAATCACGACCATAAGTTGTCGGTGTCATCCAAAGTCATTCTGGAACACATCAGCATAAGCGTTGTTGCATGAATAGATATTCAGCACATACTGCCTTGATGTCCTGACCCATTTGGCTGGCACAGAGATGAACTTGAAGACAAACGCCTTGATGCGGCTTGTTGCTTTGAGTCCGAACCTCTTCACGTCAAGCCTCGCCATGATGAATTTATAGAAGTTGCGTATGAGTGCCGTAAGCAGAAGAAACACCGTGTTTTCTCCCATGAAGGATTTTGGAAGCCTGTTCCAGCCGAATCCGTTATTCATGTCATCGAAGATGCGTTCCTTCCCTCCACGGAGGTTATAGAATTCGACAATCTCTTTCTCGGAAGACTCGTAGTCATTTGTAAGGATGCAGCGGTAGGTGTATTCTCCTTCCCACAGGTCGAGTTCGCCGTCTATCCGCTTCTGTCTTTGAATCACAAGACGGTATGCCTTCCCTTTCCATTTCTCGATGAGAATGGAGGCCAGCTCAAACTCAATGCCGCCCAATTCCACTTTCTTCCAACCTCTGAGGGCAAAGATGTCATTGTAGAGCGAACTGCATCGGTTGGCACGGATATAGAAGGTCTTGCAGTGTTTAGCAATCTCTTCCACTATCTCTTCAGAACACGAGCCGCAATCAGCTCTGAAACGGTTGATCATAAGCTTGTTCTTTTCAAACCTTTCAAAGAACCTCTTCAGCGTGTCCTTCTGGTGGAAACGGACATTTGTGTTGCCGTCGCTGTTCTCAATGCCGACAATCAAGTCGCCAATAACCGCCACGCCAGGACGGTATCCGAGAAACTTCTTGTATGTGGGTTTCGCATCAAACTTCTCAGCCTCTATGAACTGGTGGTCGAAGTCAACGTCATACCCCTCGCCATCTTTCAGCTGCCCTGTGGACAATAGGCAATTGAGGAGCAGTGTATTCAGCATGTCTGCCGTGTTTAAGTCGTAGGTCTTGCCAGTGTCGGATGTGTAGGAAATGTTATCCTGGGTCAGTTCCTTTATGGCTCTGAGAATCGTGTCGGCACTGCATGTGCGAAGTGTCGGATGAAGCGAGAGGTGATACATCAGATGAGTGGTGACATCCTCTATGCATGAGCCGCCACAGAAATAAACGCTCATAAGCGAACGGATGATTTCGCTGTATTGATAACCATACAGCCTACATCTCATACCGAGGGTTGAGTCGATTACAGATGAGAGATTGGAGTCAAATTGCTCCATTATTGAAAAAATTCCTCCAAAAGGAGAGAGTTTCTCAGATTTTATTGCTACCTTTGCCATGTCTGTCGGGTTTGATACATATTTTGATTTGCAACACTAAGATAGGTGAAAAATCTGACATGGCAAAATCCTGAGCAACTTTTTGTTGCTCAGGTACTTATAAAATAAGTTAAACTAAAATGCTGCGGAATTTAGGTTAGTATGGTTCTTGATGCCAGAAAGATGGAAATGACCATGACTAAACTGGATATACAAAGTTACGATCTGAATCGGTGGATCGAAGAGGTATGCGCCAATTTTGCTGGCGATGAAAATGATATCAATCAGATTGAGCTACAACTTGACGAGAAAATTGGTCGGGTATCTTTCGATAAGGAAAAGTGTATTGTTATCTTGTCCAATTTGTTGATGAACGCCATTAAACACAGCCCGGCTCAGTCGTCTGTTCGGGTGAAGACAGAACTGACGGAAGACGGGCAGTACATTCGGATTTCCGTTTCCGATCAAGGTATCGGACTGAAGAATGTCGATCCGGACAAGTTATTCGTACGATTCTATCAGGGAGATTCCGAGCAGGGAGGTAGTGGCATTGGCTTGTCATATTCTAAAATACTTGTCGAACTGCACAAAGGTAAAATCGGGGCTTATAACAATCCAGACAAAGGGGCTACGTTCTATTTCGAATTGCCGTTGTCGCAGACCATTACCCGGGACATTCCGAAGAACAATGCCTATCTGAATGAGTTGCTTTCGTCACAATCGTCTATCGATATAGCCATGCCCGACAAGGATAAGATAAGCAGTGTTCATCTGAAAGATTATGTGATATTGGTGGTGGACGATAATACAGCATTGGTTGATTACCTGGCCGATGACCTGAAAGATTTGTTCAAGCGTGTGCTGGTGGCGTATGACGGTGAACAGGCATATAAGATAGCTTGCGAAGAGAGTCCGGACATCATTATCAGTGATGTAATGATGCCGGTTATGAACGGATATGAACTTTGCAAGGCCGTCAAGGAGAATATTGCTGTAAGCCACATTCCTTTTATTCTGCTTACGGCCAGAAACGACGAGGATAGCCGGCAGTATGGCTATATGTTGGGAGCCGACAGCTATTTGGAGAAGCCTTTCGAAATGAAAGAGCTTCTGGCTAAGGTGGTTAATAAGTTGTATAACCGGGTGCAGACCCGTCGGCATTATCAGCAGGTTGGTGAGCAGCCTGTACTTGGTGAGAACGACCTGACGAAGAAGGATACTCTCTTTATGGATAAACTGAATCAGATTATAGTGGACAATCTGGACAATACGGAGCTCGATATTCCTTTCTTGTGCAAGCAGATCGGTATGAGCCGTGCCTCGCTGTACAATAAGCTGAAAGCTATTACCGACATGGGAGCCAACGATTACATTAATAAAATAAGGATCGAACAGGCCATGAAACTGATAGCGGAAGGTAATTTCAATTTTACAGAGATTTCCGAGAAAGTGGGATTTGCTTCGGCACGTTATTTCAGTACCTCGTTCAAGCAATATACGGGCAAGACGCCTACTCAGTATAAGAAGGAAACAGACAGTAAGCATTCTGTCTGATAATTATTTGCCTACTGCCCAGAAATATTTTCCCAGTTAGAGAAATCTTTTTCCCTAACTGGGAAAAAATAATTGGGGGGATTGCTGTATCGGATTGCAGCGTGGTTTTCGGCATGTTTGAGCATAAAAATAGGCACAGATTACACACATCATCGTCATTGCGGAAAATAACGAACCTCCTGACAAGAGGTGTGTATTCTGTACCTAAAAATGAACAGCTTTTTGAGATGTCATTAAAAGGGGCTGATTATTATATCTTTAGCGGAAAGAGTGGGATTCAAACCCACGGAACAGCAAAAGCCGTTCGCCGGATTTCGAGTCCGGTCCATTCGATCACTCTGGCATCTTTCCTTCCTTTTGACGGTGCAAAGGTAAGATTTTCTTTTATTCGTTATACTTTTCCAGCTGTTTTTTTACGATTTTCTTTTCACTTTCTGCCTTATGAGCGCTAAATCGAATCTTTGGTGAAGAAGGGCAGACTTAAGGCTTGTAAAAGACCGGAGTGAACTTTTTGGCAAAAATGTTGTTCTTTTTTTAAGATAATCTATATATTTGTTGCAAATTCTTAAACATTTAGAGTTATGAAAAAGTTTTTTGGTGTATTTTTAGTGGCTATCTGCTGTCTGGCTATGGCTACGCCTGCGCAAGCGCAACTGTTGAAGTGGGGTCTTAAAGGCGGTTTGAGTATGTCAAAACTGGACTTTAAAAACGGACCGACAAGTGACAATACTACCGGCTTCTTCATTGGCCCGATGGCCGAGTTTACTGTTCCGGTAATTGGTTTGGGCATCGACGGTGCCTTGATGTACTCGCAACGTGGTGAGGACGAATGGAAACAACAGGGTATTGAAATTCCCGTTAATCTGAAGTATACGATTGGCTTGGGTAGTATGTTGGGTGTATATGTAGCTGCCGGACCGGACTTTTTCTTTAATTTCAAAGATACTAAATGGGAAGGTTTTGATACGAAAGCTACACAAGTAGGTCTGAATATTGGTGCTGGTGTGAAGCTCATTCAACATCTGCAGATCGGTGTAAATTACCAGATTCCTTTGGGCGACAGCTTCTCATGGAAGGGAGTTGGTGAGGCTCTTGGTGATGAAATAGGTGGTAACGGAAAAACGAAGACCTGGCAAATTTCATTAGCTTATCTTTTCTAAGAAATATATTTTCTCTTAGTTGAGGAGGGTGTATCAAAATTTAGGATGACTGGAGAAAGCAGTTTCCTAATTTGATACACCCTCTTTCTGTCTTTTTATCGTATCTTTGCCGGCACGATGGAAAAGTTTGTCGATGTCATATTGCCTTTGCCCCTGAATGCCTGTTTCACGTATGCCTTGCCGCCGGATATGGACGGGGAGGTGCAGATAGGCTGTCGGGTGGTTGTCTCCTTTGGCAAGAAGAAGTTCTATACGGGCATTGTGCGCAATGTGCACTTCCTGAAACCGCAGGATTACGAAGTGAAAGAAGTTTCGGCCGTGCTCGATACGCAGCCTGTGCTGCTTCCGCTCCAGTTCAAGTTCTGGGAGTGGTTGGCCGATTATTATCTCTGTACGCAGGGCGATGTGTATAAGGCAGCCTTGCCTTCGGGCCTGAAGTTGGAGAGCGAGACCGTGGTGGAGCTTAACTCGGACTTTGAGGCGACCGAACCTTTGACCGAACGCGAACAGAAAGTCTTCGACTTGCTTACTGCCGAGCCCGAACAGACTGTGACCCGGTTGGAGAAAGACAGCGGGCTGAAGAATATCCTGTCGGTAGTGAAGTCGTTGCTGGAGAAAGATGCGCTATTTGTAAAAGAAGAACTGAAGCGCACCTATAAGCCCAAGACCGAGACTCGGGTACGTCTGACCGAGGCTGCCCGCAACGAACGTCGGTTACATTTCTTTTTCGACGAACTGCAACGGCGGGCGCCGAAGCAGCTGGACTTGCTGATGAAGTACATCGAACTGTCGGGTTGCCTGGGTGGCAGGACGGTGAAGGAGGTGCCGAAGGCTGAACTGTTGCAACGTTCAGGGGCTACGCCTGCTGTCTTCAATGCGTTGGTGGAAAAAGGTGTGTTCGAGGTGTACCATTACGAAGTAGGTCGTCTCGATATGGTGTCCAGTGGGGGAGAGGAACCGCTGAACGCACTGAACGTGCATCAACAGCGGGCTTACGACGAGATTTTGGCTTCGTTCCGGCAGAAGAATGTCTGTCTGCTGCACGGAGTCACCTCCAGCGGTAAGACCGAGATTTATATTCACCTGATTGAACAGGTCATCCGGCAGGGTAGGCAAGTGCTCTATCTGCTTCCCGAAATCGCTCTTACCACTCAGATTACAGAACGACTGAAGCGGGTGTTCGGTTCACGATTGGGCATCTATCACTCCAAGTTCCCTGATGCCGAACGGGTGGAAGTATGGCAAAAACAGCTGTCCGAACATCCTTACGATATTATTCTCGGTGTACGCTCGTCCCTCTTCCTGCCTTTCCAGCGGTTGGGACTGGTTATCGTCGACGAGGAGCACGAGAATACTTATAAGCAGCAAGATCCGGCTCCCCGCTACCATGCCCGCAACGCAGCTATTGTGCTGGCGTCGATGTATGGAGCAAAGACGTTGCTGGGTACTGCTACGCCTAGTGTGGAGAGTTGGTACAATGCCACCGAGGGCGATAAATATGCGTTGGTTGAGCTGAAAGAAAGATACAAGGAACTGCAACTGCCCGAAATCATTCCAGTTGACATCAAGGAGCTGCAGCGGAAGAAGCGCATGAACGGCCCCTTTTCGCCTTTGCTGCTTCAGTACATGCGCGAAGCACTCGAACGGAAGGAACAGGTGATACTTTTCCAGAACCGGCGGGGATTTGCGCCTATGATAGAATGTCATACGTGCGGTTGGGTGCCGAAATGCAAGAACTGCGATGTCAGTCTGACCTATCATAAGGGGCTGAACCAGCTGACTTGCCATTATTGCGGATATACGCAGCCTGTCCCGCGGCAGTGCCCGGCTTGCGAAGGGGTAGATTTACGCAACCGCGGTTTCGGTACGGAGAAGATCGAAGACGATGTGAAGGTCATTTTCCCCGAAGCACGCGTGGCGCGTATGGACTTGGATACGACCCGTACCCGTTCGGCTTACGAACGCATCATCCACGATTTTCAGCAGGGGCGTACAGACATTCTTATCGGTACACAGATGGTTTCCAAGGGATTGGATTTCGATCATGTCAGTGTGGTGGGCATCCTCAATGCCGACACGATGCTCAACTATCCCGACTTCCGTGCTTACGAACGTGCTTTTCAGCTGATGGCGCAGGTGGCTGGCCGTGCCGGTCGGAAGAACGGACGGGGCAGGGTGGTACTACAGACCAAGAGCATCGACCATCCCATCATTCCGCAAGTGATGCACAACGATTTCGAGGGAATGGTTGGCGGGCAGTTGGCCGAACGTCAGATGTTCCGCTATCCACCTTATTATCGTTTGGTGTACGTCTACCTGAAGAACCGCAACGAACAGTTGCTCGACCTGATGGCGCAGACGATGGCTTCCAAACTCCGTGCTGTGTTCGGCGCACGGGTGTTGGGACCCGACAAGCCTCCTGTGGCCCGCATCCAGACGTTGTTCATCCGTAAGATTGTGGTGAAAATCGAGATGAATGCTTCGATGGCTCGTGCCCGCCAGTTGCTCGTACAAGTGCAGCGCGAGATGGTAGCCGAGGATCGCTTCAAGTCGCTCATCGTTTACTACGACGTAGATCCGATGTAAGATTTATTTCCCTTTTTGATGTACACTTGTCATCCGTTTGTGGGACACTTGTACGGCTCGCGAGCCGTGCAAGTGTGGCTCGTGAGCGACACTTGTGTCTCTCGCAAGCGGTACTTGTGTGGCTTGTGAAGCCTCTAAAATCACCTTTTATTTGCTATAAACAGAGTTTCCGAAAACCTCCTTTCATCCTTCACCTTTCACCGGAAGGTGTTGATATACAGTGAAATGCGTTGAAAGGTGAAGACTCACGCCCATTCAATGAAAAAAATGTTACCTTTGCACGCGAATGGCATGTGCCGATGTAAACAATGATTGCAATGGAAACAGACAATAAGAAACAGCAACCGAAACATAAGATTTTGTTCGTCTGCCTGGGTAACATCTGTCGTTCTTCTTCGGCCGAAGGAGTGATGAGACATTTGGTGGAAGAAGCAGGACTGGAGGAACAGTTTGTGATAGATTCAGCGGGTATTTTAAGTTTTCATCAGGGCGAGCTGCCCGACCCGCGTATGCGTGCCCATGCCATCCGGCGCGGTTACAACCTGACGCACCGTTCGCGTCCAGTCCGCACCAGCGACTTCTACGATTTCGACCTGATAATCGGTATGGACGACCGCAACATCGAAGACTTGAAGGAACGTGCTCCCTCGGTGGAAACCGAGCGCAAAATACGGCGCATGACGGATTATTGCACCCGCTTTACGCATGCTGACTACGTGCCCGATCCCTATTACGGCGGTGCCGAAGGTTTCGAATATGTGCTCGACTTGCTGGAGGATGCCTGCGCCGGGCTGCTTGAGGAATTGAGAATTGATAATGGAGAATTGATAATGGATAATGAGGAAGAGTAATTAATAATTCTCCATTCTCCATTATCCATGGTACACGTCGTGATAGTGCCGCTTTTCGGCATTCAGACTACAAGTAGCGTCTATTCCGGCTTGTTGTAGTTGGTTTGTGAGCTGGTTCAGTTGGGTGCGGGGCACACGGCCGATGTAGAACAGACGGTAGCGGTATGTACTGTCCAGCACCTCCATGATGTGTGTGGCGTTGGGCTCGCGGGCAAAGTCGAAGTTTACTTTCAGCACGTCGTCGTAAGCGTAGTGTATTTCGCGTCCGGCGCTGACGATGGTCAGACGGTCGGCTTCCAGCTTCAGATAGCAGAAACGCGTCTGGAGCAGATACATGCAGTAAAGGCTCATCCCGAAGAACAGGATGGACAACAGGATACCTGCGGGCAGACTAAGGGTGGTGGTGTAGAACCCCATGCCGAGGCAAATCACAAAAAGAATGAAATACCAGAACATGTAGAGCGACATGCGCTTGTAGGTAGCAGGCTCAGGACGGCGGGTAACTGGCCGGTTTTCCATCCGGCAGTTTTCGAAAGGAATACCGCGTGAAAGCAGGAAGTGTATCAGAGCTGTGGGGTGTTGGCGCAGGTGCACAATCAGTGCTTTTTCTTCGCCCGACTTCAGTAATAGGGTCAGGATGCCCGATCCGTACAGGTTGGTCTTACAGTGCTTTTCCGGTTGCGGCGTATAGCGTTGCATGAATCGGAAGCTGCTGATTTCTTCCACTCGTATGTCGTTCTTTTGCAGGAAGCTCGTGGCTCGTTTTTCTTCTTGGATAGTGGCTTTCATGGTCTTGGTATTATGAGGGTTCAACGTCTATTTCTTCAGTTCGGGATAGCTGATGCGGGTGTGATACATCGTTTTCAGCTTTTCTTTGAATACGGCTTTCACGGTGGCGATGTCCTTGAAGGTGATGGGGCATTCCTTGAAGTAGCCGTCTTCTACCTGCGAATCGATGATTTTCTCTACCAGATTGCTGATACTTTCTTCTGTATATTCGGGCAAGCTGCGCGAAGCGGCTTCTACCGAGTCGGCCATCATTAGAATGGCTTGTTCCTTGGTGAACGGATTAGGACCCGGATAGGTGAAAAGTTCGTCGTTGGGTTCCTCGTTGGGATGTTCGTTTTTCCACGAGATGTAGAAGTATTTTGTCTTTCCACGTCCGTGGTGGGTCGAGATAAACTCTTTGATTACTTTGGGCAGATTGTTCTTTTCGGCCAATTTCAGTCCGCCCGTTACATGACTGATAACTACCTGTGCGCTTTGTTCGTAACTCAGGTTCTTATGCGGATTGATTCCTCCGGACTGGTTTTCGGTAAAGAATACCGGATTCTCCATTTTGCCGATGTCATGATATAAGGCTCCTGTACGTACCAGCTGGCTTTTGGCGCCGATGCGGTTGGCAGCTTCGGCAGCCAGGTTGGCTACCTGCATGGAGTGCTGGAAGGTGCCAGGTACGGTTTCGGACATACGCCGCAGCAAGCTGTTGTTGATGTTCGACAGTTCGACCAGTGTGACGTTGGACGTGAAACCGAATGTCTTTTCCAGTAAGAAAAGCAACGGATAGGTGAACAGCAGCAGTATGCCGTTGATGATGAAGTAAGTATACATGCTACCGTTCAGTTTTGACAGGTCGTTTTCAGTTATCAGTTCGAAGGCAAAGTATACGGTAGCATAAGTCAGAATGACCAGCAAGGCTGTCTTGAACAGCTGCGAGCGTTGCGACAATTCACGCAGACTGTAGATGGCCACCATACCTGCAGATATCTGAAGCAAAATGAACTCGTGAGGGTAGCGCAAGCAGATGGAGCAGATCAGGATGGTTACCACATGAGTAAGGAAAGCCGTACGTGAGTCGAGGAATACCCGGATGATGATGGGCAACATGGCGTAAGGCAGGATGTAGACATTGAAGATGTTGTTGGCTACCATGATGGCCGTGATGACGCAATAGAACATGATAAGTGTGAAGAGCAACGACTGGCTGCCCTTGCGCAGATAGTAGTCTTTGCGGAACAGGTCGAGATAGAGCATGAAACAGAGCATGAAGATGCTGACAAACAGAATCTGTCCGCTCAGCATCAGACGTTTCTGTCCTACCGATTCGCTGCGTTGGATGGACTCTTTGCGCAGACTTTCCAGTATGTTGTAGGTTTCCTGGTCGACAATTTCACCCCGGTCGATGATTTTCTGTCCGCTCAGTACGATGCCGTTGGCCCAGGAGTAGTTGTTGAGCACTTCTTTCCGTGCGCTTTCCGTACGTTCCTGATCGTAGGTAAGGTTAGGCAACAGATATTCGTTGAGCGAGCATTGGCGCAGAAGGTCGCGGCGATAGTGCACGGTGTCGGCGTTCATCAGGTAGGCATAGGCGCTTTTTACCGAAAACAGCTTGTCGGTATTGCGTTGTTGGGCCAGTTTGTCGTCGATAATCATGATGGCTGCCGTGCTGTCTTGACGGAGCTGCTCAAGATTGTCGGTCGATAGTATGCCGGCACTGTAGACTTCAGTCAGCTTTTTCTCCAGATGGCGGAGATAGTCAGACGAAGGCAGAATATCTCGCAAATGGTGCTGATAATCGTTCTTCAGCTTGTTGATGGCAGCCTGGCCGATGCTGTTGTCTACCTGATAGTAAGGCTGGAAGTTGGCCAGTATGCTGTCTTGCTCGTGTTTCACTACCTTATCGTCCTTGTAGATGGGAAAGTCGAAGGTAGCCATCAGTTGGCCGTACTTCCACGGTTTGTCAATATCAAACTGGTAGTTGAATTTGCCGTCGCGGGGCAGAAAGTATACAATAAGGGCGACAGTACCGATGAAAATCAGTGCTCTATATAGCAAATTTCTGTAGAGTCGGGTCTGTTTCTCGTTGAAATAGCTCATAATGCTTGAATTTTTTGCGAAAAGTACAAAAAAAAACAATAGTGTGGAAAAAAAGGCTTAATTTTGCCATCTAAATTATTTATAAGTAAGGAAGATTATGACAGAAAGAAGAGTCAGAGTCCGTTTTGCTCCAAGTCCAACGGGCGCATTGCACATCGGAGGTGTGCGTACTGCTTTATATAACTACCTCTTTGCACGTCAGCATGGAGGCGATCTCATTTTTCGTATAGAAGATACTGACAGCAACCGCTTTGTGCCGGGTGCCGAGGAATATATTTTAGAGTCTTTCAAGTGGCTGGGCATTCCCTTCGACGAGGGAGTTAGCTTCGGCGGAAATTACGGTCCTTACCGTCAGTCGGAACGTCGCGATATTTACAAGAAATATGTGCAGGTGTTGCTCGATGCCGGCAAGGCTTATATAGCTTTCGATACTCCCGAGGAACTGGAAGCAAAGCGTAAGGAGATTCCTAACTTCCAGTATGACGCTTCGACTCGTATGCAGATGCGCAATTCGCTCACGATGCCTAAGGAAGAGGTAGATGCCTTGATTGCCGACGGCAAGCAATATGTAGTTCGCTTCCGGATTGAACCGAACGAAGACGTGCATGTGAACGACCTTATCCGTGGCGAAGTGGTCATCAATTCCTCGATTCTCGACGATAAAGTACTCTACAAGTCGGCCGACGAATTGCCTACTTATCACCTGGCCAATATTGTGGACGACCATCTGATGGAAGTGTCGCATGTGATCCGTGGTGAAGAGTGGTTGCCTTCTGCTCCTTTGCATGTATTGCTTTACCGTGCTTTCGGATGGGAAGATACGATGCCCCAGTTCGCGCATCTGCCTCTGTTGCTGAAGCCTGAAGGCAACGGTAAACTGAGTAAGCGCGATGGTGATCGTCTGGGATTCCCGGTATTCCCGCTGGAGTGGCAAGATCCGAAGACGGGCGAAGTGTCGTCGGGTTATCGCGAGTCAGGCTATCTGCCCGAAGCGGTCATCAACTTCCTTGCTTTGCTGGGATGGAACCCCGGTAACGATCAGGAGCTGATGTCGATGGATGAGCTGGTGAAGCTGTTCAACCTGAGTCATTGCAGCAAGTCTGGTGCGAAGTTCGACTATAAGAAAGGTATCTGGTTTAACCATGAATATATTCTGCGCAAGTCCGACGAAGAAATTGCACAGTTGTTCAAGCCGGTTCTGGCAGACAATGGTGTTGATGTCAGCAAGTATTCTGATGAATATCTGACGAAAGTGGTTTCTTTGGTGAAGGGTCGTGTGAACTTCGTGAAGGAACTTTGGGCACAGGCTGCTTTCTTCTTTGTTGCACCTGCCACTTATGCAGAAAAGGATGTAAAGAAACGCTGGTCGGAAGATACTCCACGCATTATGGGTGAACTGATGGAAGTATTGCGTGGCATCGAAGACTTTTCGTCGAAACCTGCCGAAGATGTTGTAATAGGCTGGATTACCGAGAAAGGATATCATATGGGCAATGTGATGAATGCTTTCCGTCTGGCTGTCGTAGGCGAATGCAAAGGCCCCCACATGTTCGACATTACAGAACTTCTGGGCAAGGAAGAAACATTGCAACGCATACAGCGTGCGGTAGAAGTGATAGGCTGAGATTTGCAATATCAACAAAAGTTGTACCTCTAATTCTTGACTAAATGAGCGTACTTTACAATTTGGCGATTGCCATTTATGATATTCTTGTTCATCTGGATGCTCCGTTCAGCCGCAAGCCCCGGAAGATGATGAAAGGGCATTGGGTGGTGTATGAACTGTTGCGTCAGCAGTTGGACAAGAATGTACGTTATATCTGGTTTCATGCTGCTTCGCTGGGCGAGTTCGAGCAGGGCCGTCCGCTCATCGAGAAGATACGCGAAAAGTATCCCGAATACGGAATCTTGCTGACATTCTTCTCGCCGTCGGGCTATGAAGTGCGCAAGAACTATAGAGGGGCAGACGTAGTGTGCTATCTGCCTTTTGACAAACCTCGTAACGTACGCAAGTTTCTGGATCTGGTAAATCCTTGTATGGCGTTCTTTATCAAGTACGAATTCTGGAAGAACTACTTGGACGAACTGCACAGACGTTGCATTCCGGTGTATAGCGTTTCTTCCATATTCCGCCGTGGGCAGATATTCTTCAAGTGGTATGGGGGGACGTATCGCAATGTACTCCGTAACTTCGATCATCTGTTTGTGCAGAACGAACGCTCCAAACGCTATCTGGCCAAGATTGGCATCAATCGTGTGACAGTAGTGGGAGATACCCGTTTCGACCGTGTGCTGCAAATACGCGAGGAAGCGAAAGTGCTGCCGCTGGTTGAGGCGTTTAAGAACAATACCATGACTTTCGTTGCAGGTAGTTCCTGGCAACCCGATGAGGATTTGTTTATTGAATATTTCAATCAGCATCCGGAAATCAAGCTGATTATTGCTCCTCATGTGATTGATGAGAACCATCTGGTAGAGATAATCGGTAAGCTGAAGCGTCCTTATGTGCGCTATACCCGTGCCGATGAAACGAATGTGCGTAAGGCTGATTGTCTGATTATAGACTGCTTCGGCCTGCTTTCGTCTATTTACCGTTATGGTGAGATTGCTTATATTGGCGGCGGTTTTGGGGTAGGCATTCACAATACGCTCGAAGCAGCGGTTTATGGCATTCCCGTTATTTTGGGTCCCAAGTATCAGAAGTTTCAGGAAGCTATTCAGCTGATCGAGTCAAAAGGTGCTTACTCAATCAAGAACTATGAGGAACTGAAAGCGTTGCTTGACCGTCTGCTTACCGACGAAAAGTTCTTGAAAGAGACTGGTGTGAATGCCGGACAATATGTGACGGGTAATGCCGGTGCAACGGATAAGATATTGGGAATGATTAATTTCTGATTTTTCCCAACTTTATATTTTAATGATTTTCAGCCGCCTCTGGACATGTTGCCGGAGGCGGCTGAAAAAGTATTTATAGGTATGAAATAACAAGTTTGTGGTTATTCTTTATACCATTGTGAGTACATCAGGTAATTGTGGGCTATCTTCTGGTTCAGCTCTTTGGCCTGTTCGGGGTCTACTTTCTTGATGAACTTGGCGGGTACTCCTCCCCAGATACTTCCCGGTTCGATGACTGTGTTGCTCAATACCAGAGAGCCGGCGGCGACGATGGCGCCTTCGCCTACTACTGCATGATCCAGGATGGTGGCTCCCATGCCTACCAGAGCATAGTCTTTGATGGTTGCACCGTGGATTGTAACGTTATGGCCTACAGAAACATGGTCTCCGATTTCGATAGTCGATTTTTCGTACAGTGTATGCAGTACGCTGCCATCCTGGATATTGACTCCATTACCGATACGGATGGAATTGACATCTCCTCGTAGGACGGCGTTGAACCACACACTACAGTCACGACCCATTTTTACATCGCCGACGATGGTGGCATTGTCGGCCAAAAAACAATTTTCTCCAATTTCGGGTGTAAATCCTCTTACTGATTTTATTAATGCCATATTTTTAGTTTTTATTATGTGATTGACAGATTGATGTGCTTAAATTGCTTGGCAAGCGTTCTTTAACCATTGGCATTCGTCTTCATCAAGAAGTGGCGAAAGTTTTTCGTATACTGTATGGTGATAATCATTCAGCCAGTTGACTTCTTCGGTAGTTAACAATGACTTAATAATGCCTTTCGTACAGATAGGACATAGGGTCACAGTCTCGAACTTGAGATAGTTGCCGAACATGCCCTCGCCTGCCGGTATGGTCAGTACCAGATTTTCGGTTCGTATGCCGTGGCTTCCGGCTTTGTAGACTCCAGGTTCGTTCGAAGTAAGCATGCCGACGTGCAGGGTGACAGGGTTTTCGTTCATCCGGATGCTTTGCGGTCCTTCATGCACATTCAGGAAATGTCCTACCCCATGACCTGTCCCGTGGAGGAAGTTCATGTGATGCTGCCATATCGGCATACGAGCCAATACGTCCAATTGGGCTCCTCGTGTTCCTTCGGGGAAAACGGCCATGGCCAATGCGATATGTCCTTTCAGGATGAGGGTGTAGTCGGTCTTTTCTTCTTCGGTCAGTTCGCCCAGTGCAATGGTACGGGTAATGTCGGTTGTTCCGTCCAGGTACTGTGCCCCCGAATCCAGCAGTAAGAACCCTTCGGGCTTGAGAACAACGTCCGTTTCCGGTGTAGCTTCGTAATGAACGATGGCGCCGTGTTCTTTATAGCCGGCGATGGTATCGAAGCTCTCGCCGATGTAGAGAGGTTGGGCGGCCCGGAGTTCATGCAGTTTTTTATCGATGCTGATTTCGGTTTCCTTGCCGGTCGGTACGGCTGTCTCAAGCCATTTCAGGAATTTGACAAGAGCTACGCCGTCCTTTAACATAGCCGAACGTATTCCGCTTATCTCCTGTTCGTTGCGGATTGCTTTCAGCAGACTTACAGGGGAAGGACCGGTTACGATCGTACATTCCGGAGCGATAGCCGAATAGACCGAATAATTGGTTTTGGATGGCTCTGCCAGTATGCTTGTATTGTTCAGTTGCTTCAGGAATTGCTCGATTTCATTATAAGAATGTATTTCTATCTTGCTGTGATGGAGGTATGCTGCAAGTTCTTTGGTTACTTTCTCTGGTTCGATAAAGAAATGTACACTATCCTGTCCTATTAGTAAATAGCTGATAACAACGGGGTTGCAGTGTACGTCGTTCCCGCGGATATTGAGTGTCCAGGCTATCTCGTCCAAAGCTGTGAGCAGAATGTACTTTGCATCGTCTTTTAGGATAGCCTTACGGATAGTCTCTATTTTCTCTTCGCAGCTTTTTCCTGCATAACAGATGTCGTAGATAAAAGCTGGGGTGTTTGGGATGGATGGACGGTCTGTCCACAGTTCCTCCATGGGATCGGCAATGGCTTTGATAGAAATATTTGCTTCGGCCAATTCTTTTTCCAGTAAAGCAACTTGTGTGGCAGAAAACATTTTGCCGTCAATACCTACCGTCTCTTCGGCTTTTAGGTGAGCAGCCAGAAATGCCGGTATAGAGGGAGTTTCTGGCAGCATTTCTTTATATAATACTATTTCAGTACCTTCTAACTGTTGTGCCGCCTGTAAAAAGTAGCGGGAGTCGGTCCATAAACCGGCTTCATGGTGAGTTATGACCACTGTGCCGGCTGATCCTGTAAATCCCGAGATCCATTTTCTCGATTCCCAGTGTGGGGCTACATATTCACTTAAGTGTGGGTCGGTACTTGGAATGATGAAGGCTGCTATGCCTTCTTTTTCCATAATAGTTCGGAGCGCTTTAATACGCAGATTGGTGTTTGGATTCATATTGCGTACATATTATATATAAAAGGAATGATTTTTCACCAAAGTTACTTACTTTCTTTTAATAATTCAACTTTGGTGGGCTTAAGTTGTGTTGAATCGAAGAGAGGAGAGTTCGTTTCGTCGGTTTTCTGTATTTGGGAATCGGAAGTCTTTGGGTTGATAGCTTTGAAGAATGACTAGCTTGTTGCTGTTGGAAAAACATGATTTTCAGTCTTATTCTATGATTTTTCTTCGGAATGTTTTGTGAATAAAGAAAGTATGTGTATTTTTGCGGCTCGAATTAATCGTGAGATTTTTAACCTATTAACAACTAAAAAACAAAAAAATGATTGTAGTACCTGTAAAAGAAGGCGAAAACATTGAAAAAGCGCTGAAGAAGTTCAAAAGAAAATTTGAAAAGACTGGCATTATTAAGGAATTAAGAAACAGACAGCAATTCGACAAACCGTCTGTAATTAAGAGACTTAAGAAAGAGCATGCCGTTTATGTTCAAAAACTTCAGCAAGTAGAGGATTAATAATTCGTAAATTCCTTTGAAGTATTGAATTCTTTTCATACATTCGTTGCATGAATTATTGATGTAGCGATATGTTGTTGACAGATGCTTTTATAGAATATTTGCGGTATGAGCGGAATTATTCGGCGGGGACAGTAGCCTATTATAAAGCTGATATCCAAGATCTGCAAGATTTTATAGAAGAAAAAGTCGGAGACTTGACTCCTTCGGAAGTAGATGCGGAACTTATCCGTGAATGGGTGATAAGCTTGATGGATAAAGGGCTTCTTGCTTCTACGATTAACCGAAAGTTGAGTTCGCTCAGATCTTATTACAAGTTTCTGCTCCGCAAAGGAGAAGTGGATTCTGACCCGCTGCGAAGAGTGGTGGCTCCTAAAAAGAAGAAGGTCTTGCCTGTCTTTTTAAAGGAGAGTGATATGGATCGTGTGCTGGATGATACGGATTTCGGTGAAGGATTTAAAGGTTGTCGGGATCGCTTGGTTATAGAAATGTTCTATGTAACAGGAATGCGTCTCGCCGAACTGATCGGACTTGATGATGGAGATGTTGATTTTTCTCTTTCTCAGATTAAAGTGACGGGAAAAAGAAATAAGCAACGCTTGATTCCCTTTGGCGAAGAACTGAAGGTGATGATGTCCGAGTATGTCAACAGGAGAAATGAGGTAGCGCCGGTTCGGTCGAATGCTTTTTTTATTCGCGAAAACGGTGAATGTCTTTCTCGGAGTTTCGTTACCAACCTTGTGAAACGAACTCTTTCAAAGGTAGTTGCTATAAAGAAAAGGAGTCCACACGTGCTGCGGCATACTTTTGCGACAACGATGCTGAATCATGATGCAAAGTTAGTTGCGATTAAAGAATTGCTGGGGCATGAAAGTTTGGCGACGACTGAGGTTTATACGCATACTACATTTGAGGAGCTAAAAAAAGTGTATAACCAGGCTCATCCTCGGGCCTAAATAAAAAAGGAGGTAACTATGGAAGTAAGAATTCAATCAATTCACTTTGATGCGTCAGAGCAATTGCAGGCTTTTATTCAGAAGAAAGCTGCTAAGTTGGAGCGATTTTACGATGATATACAGAAAGTAGAGGTGTCATTAAAGGTAGTTAAACCAGAAACTGCAGAAAATAAGGAAGCTGGTGTTAAAGTGCTGGTTCCGAATGGCGAATTTTATGCAAATAAAGTTTGCGACTCTTTCGAAGAAGCGGTAGACTTGTGTCTGGATGCTTTGGAAAAGCAGCTGGTTAAGTACAAGGAAAAACAACGAAACAAATAAAAATCCGCTAAAATTTTGCGGGTAAAAAATAAATGCCTAAATTTGCAGCCGCTTAGCCTAAGCAAGGATGCAGCGGCTGCATAAAATAAGCCTCTTTAGCTCAGTTGGCCAGAGCACGTGATTTGTAATCTCGGGGTCGTTGGTTCGAATCCGACAAGAGGCTCTCAAAAAAAAGGAAAAGAGTTCTTTGCTTTTTAGGGCAAATACCAGAGTGGCCAAATGGGGCAGACTGTAAATCTGCTGGCTTACGCCTTCGGTGGTTCGAATCCATCTTTGCCCACACTCTTATTTCCTCCTCTTGCTGTTATAGCTCAGCGGTAGAGCACTTCCTTGGTAAGGAAGAGGTCCCGGGTTCAAGTCCCGGTAACAGCTCATAAAAGTGTAAGCTGATTATTAATCAAATAAATAACAAGTAAAGCTATGGCTAAAGAGAAATTCGAACGTACCAAACCTCACGTAAACATTGGTACAATTGGTCACGTAGACCACGGTAAAACCACGTTGACAGCTGCTATCACTACAGTGTTGGCAAAGAAAGGTCTGTCAGAAGTTAAGTCTTTCGATCAGATTGATAACGCTCCTGAAGAAAAGGAAAGAGGTATCACTATCAATACTTCTCACGTAGAATATGAAACTGCTAACCGTCACTATGCTCACGTAGACTGCCCGGGACACGCCGACTACGTAAAGAACATGGTTACTGGTGCTGCTCAGATGGATGGTGCTATCATCGTAGTTGCTGCAACTGATGGTCCGATGCCTCAGACTCGTGAGCACATCCTGTTGGCTCGTCAGGTAAACGTACCGAGACTTGTTGTATTTATGAACAAGTGCGATATGGTAGACGATCCCGAAATGTTGGAGCTTGTTGAAATGGAAATGCGTGAACTGTTGTCTGCTTATGAATTTGATGGTGACAACACTCCGTTTATCCAGGGTTCTGCTCTTGGCGCATTGAACGGCGTTGAAAAGTGGGAAGAGAAAGTTATGGAGTTGATGGATGCTTGCGATACTTGGATTCCTCTGCCTCCGCGTGATATCGATAAACCTTTCTTGATGCCTGTTGAGGACGTATTCTCAATTACTGGTCGTGGTACTGTAGCAACTGGTCGTATCGAGGCTGGTGTTATTCACGTAGGTGATGAAGTTGAAATCCTTGGTTTGGGTGAAGACAAGAAGTCAGTTGTAACTGGTGTTGAAATGTTCCGCAAACTGTTGGACGAAGGTGAAGCTGGTGATAACGTAGGTCTGTTGCTCCGTGGTATCGACAAGAACGAAATCAAACGTGGTATGGTTCTCTGCAAGCCGGGTCAGATTAAGCCTCACTCTAAGTTCAAAGCTTCTATCTATGTTTTGAAGAAAGAAGAAGGTGGTCGTCACACTCCGTTCCACAACAAATACCGTCCTCAGTTCTATCTGCGTACTATGGACTGTACAGGTGAAATCACTCTCCCTGAAGGTGTAGAAATGGTAATGCCTGGTGATAACGTAGAAATCACTGTTACTTTGATCTATCCGGTTGCCTTGAACGTAGGTTTGCGTTTCGCTATCCGCGAAGGTGGACGTACAGTAGGTTCTGGTCAGATTACAGAAATTCTGGACTAATAGTCTAAATATATAAATCAGTTCCCGGTCTTCAGCTGGGAACTGATTATGTTCAAACGGGAGTAGCTCAGTTGGTAGAGCACCGGTCTCCAAAACCGGGTGTCGGGAGTTCGAGCCTCTCCTCCCGTGCTAATATTTTTAAAATGAAGAAGATTATAGCTTATTTTAAAGAGACTTACGACGAACTTGTGCATAAAGTGTCGTGGCCCACGTATTCTGAACTTACTAGCAGTGCAGTAGTTGTTTTATATGCTTCCCTACTAATTGCAGTGGTAGTATTTCTGATGGATCTATGTTTCCAGAATGTAATGGAATTTGTTTATCCACATTAAAAATTAAGGAAAAATGTCTGAGGTTGAAAAGAAGTGGTACGTTCTGCGTGCTATTAGCGGAAAAGAAACTAAGGTAAAGGAATACCTTGAAGCTGATATTAAGAACAGCGACCTTGGTGATTATGTATCTCAGGTGTTGATTCCTACCGAAAAGGTATACCAGGTTCGCAATGGTAAGAAAATTGTGAAGGAAAGAAGTTATCTTCCTGGGTATGTTTTGGTGGAGGCTGCTCTTGTGGGTGAGGTTGCTCATCATTTGAGAAATACTCCTAATGTGATAGGCTTTTTAGGTGGATCAGAAAAACCGGTTCCTTTGAGACAATCGGAGGTTAACCGTATTCTTGGTACGGTCGATGAACTTCAGGATGCAACTGAAGAGTTGAATATCCCGTATGTTGTCGGCGAGACGGTAAAGGTGAATTACGGTCCGTTCACAGGCTTCAGTGGAATCATTGAGGAAGTGAATACTGAGAAGAAGAAACTGAAGGTCATGGTAAAGATATTTGGGCGGAAAACTCCGCTTGAATTAGGCTTTATGCAAGTTGAGAAAGAATAGTGCAGGTGTTACGCTGTAGTATTCTTCATTAATGTTTTATATATAAATCATTAAAAAAATGGCTAAAGAAGTTGCTGGACTAATCAAATTACAGATTAAAGGAGGCGCGGCAAATCCATCACCTCCCGTTGGACCTGCATTGGGTTCTAAGGGAATCAATATCATGGAATTTTGCAAGCAATTCAACGCCAGAACCCAAGACAAAGCAGGAAAGATACTTCCTGTTATTATCACTTACTACGCAGACAAGTCTTTCGATTTTGTAATCAAGACTCCTCCCGTTGCTATTCAGTTGCTTGAAATAGCTAAGGTAAAGAGTGGTTCTGCTGAGCCTAACCGTAAGAAAGTTGCCGAGGTAACTTGGGAACAGGTACGTGCAATTGCTCAAGACAAATTGGTTGACTTGAACTGTTTTACTGTAGAAGCTGCTATGAAAATGGTTGCAGGTACAGCGAGAAGTATGGGTATTACTGTAAAAGGGGAGTTCCCGGTTAATAATTAATAAACTTCAATTAGAATGGGTAAACTGACAAAAAATCAAAAGTTAGCTGCAGAAAAAATTGAAGCAGGGAAAGCATACTCTCTCAAAGAAGCTTCTCAATTGGTAAAGGATATCACTTTTACTAAGTTTGATGCTTCATTGGATATAGACGTACGTTTGGGCGTTGACCCTCGTAAAGCTAACCAGATGGTGAGAGGCGTTGTATCACTTCCTCATGGAACAGGTAAGGTTGTACGGGTTTTGGTACTTTGTACTCCCGATGCTGAAGCTGCTGCAAAAGAAGCTGGTGCTGACTATGTTGGTCTTGACGAATATATTGAAAAGATCAAAGGTGGATGGACTGATGTTGATGTGATTATCACGATGCCGTCTATCATGGGTAAAATTGGTGCACTCGGTCGTGTGCTCGGTCCCCGTGGATTGATGCCTAACCCGAAAAGTGGCACTGTAACTATGGATGTTGCTAAAGCTGTAAGAGAAGTAAAACAAGGTAAGATCGACTTTAAGGTTGATAAGAGTGGTATTGTTCATACTTCAATTGGCAAAGTTTCATTTAGTGCTGAGCAAATTCGCGATAATGCGAAAGAATTCATCTCTACTTTGAATAAATTGAAGCCGACCGCAGCCAAGGGTACATATATTAAGAGTATTTATCTTTCTAGCACAATGAGTGCAGGCATTAAGATTGACCCGAAATCTGTTGAAGAAATCTAATAAAACGGAGTAATAATGAGAAAGGAAGATAAAAGTACGATTATTGAGCAGATTGCTGCTACAGTAAAGGAATATGGCCATTTCTATCTGGTAGATACTACAGCTATGAATGCTGCTGCTACTAGCGCATTAAGAGCTGAGTGTTTCAAGGCAGGCATTAAGCTGATGGTGGTTAAGAATACTCTTTTCCACAAAGCTTTGGAAAGCTTGGAGGGCGATTTTTCTCCGGTTTATGGATGCTTGAAAGGAACAACTGCCGTAATGTTCTGCAATGTTGCAAACGCACCGGCTAAGTTGATCAAGGATAAGGCTAAAGATGGTATTCCTGGACTGAAGGCTGCATATGCAGAGGAAAGCTTCTATGTTGGTGCTGACCAGTTGGATGCTCTCGTAGCTATTAAGAGTAAAAATGAAGTTATTGCTGATATTGTTGCATTGCTGCAATCTCCGGCCAAGAACGTTATTTCTGCTCTGCAATCAGGTGGTAACACCCTTCACGGAGTTCTCAAAACTCTTGGTGAACGTACCGAAGCGTAAGCTTCAAACAAAGAGTCGCAGGCTTGTTATAAGCTTGTGTGATTCAAAAAAATTATAATCAATTTATTTAGTATTAAACAATTAAAATCATACAAAAATGGCAGATTTGAAAGCTTTTGCAGAACAATTAGTTAACTTGACAGTAAAAGAAGTTAATGAACTTGCAACAATCTTGAAAGAAGAATATGGTATTGAACCTGCTGCTGCAGCTGTTGCTGTTGCTGCTGGCCCCGCTGCTGCTGGTGCAGCTGCTGCTGAAGAAAAGACTTCTTTCGATGTAGTATTGAAGAGCGCTGGTGCAGCTAAACTTCAGGTTGTTAAGGCCGTTAAGGAAGCTTGTGGTCTTGGCTTGAAAGAAGCTAAGGACATGGTTGATGGTGCTCCTAGTGTAGTAAAAGAAGGTTTGGCTAAGGACGAAGCAGAATCATTGAAGAAAACATTGGAAGAAGCTGGAGCTGAAGTTGAACTTAAATAAAATTAGCCTGTAAATCAGGTAAGTCGGTTAGGAACCCTTCGTGAAAAGGGTTCTTAACCTTTTTGTGTATATATTTAAAATTAAGTTCTACAAATCCATTAACAGATGTCTTCAAATACTGTAAATCAACGAGTTAATTTTGCTTCAACTAAGAACCCACTGGAATATCCAGATTTCTTGGAAGTACAATTGAAGTCATTTAAAGACTTTTTACAACTGGATACCCCGCCCGAGAAACGTAAGAACGAGGGACTATACAAGGTATTTGCTGAAAACTTCCCCATAGCTGATACAAGAAACAATTTTGTTCTTGAGTTTTTGGACTACTATATTGATCCGCCGCGCTATAGCATCGACGAATGTATAGAGCGAGGGCTTACTTATAGTGTCCCCTTGAAGGCAAAGTTGAAACTGTATTGTACCGACCCTGATCACGAGGATTTTGATACAGTGATTCAGGATGTCTTTTTGGGACCTATCCCTTATATGACCGATAAGGCGACGTTCGTTATTAATGGTGCTGAGCGTGTTGTTGTATCGCAGTTGCACCGTTCTCCGGGTGTGTTCTTTGGTCAGAGCGTACATGCTAATGGTACAAAATTATATTCTGCCCGTATTATTCCGTTTAAAGGCTCTTGGATCGAATTTGCTACAGACATTAACAACGTTATGTATGCATATATCGACCGTAAGAAGAAGTTACCTGTAACAACTTTGCTTAGAGCTATTGGTTTCGAGAATGATAAAGATATTCTTGAAATTTTCGATTTGGCAGAAGACGTGAAAGTGAACAAGGCCAATCTGAAGAAGATTGTGGGCCGTAAGTTGGCTGCACGTGTGTTGAAAACGTGGATTGAAGATTTTGTTGATGAGGATACCGGTGAAGTAGTTTCTATCGAGCGTAACGAGGTTGTTATCGACCGCGAAACTGTAATTGAACCGGAACATATTGATATTATTCTTGAGTCAGGCATTCAGAATATCCTTGTTCATAAGGAAGAACCGAACCAGTCTGATTACTCTATTATATATAATACCCTGCAGAAGGACCCGAGTAACTCTGAGAAGGAAGCTGTCCTTTACATCTATCGTCAGTTGCGTAATGCCGATCCTGCCGATGATGCGAGTGCCCGTGAAGTCATCAATAATCTGTTCTTCTCTGAAAAGAGATATGATTTGGGTGATGTTGGTCGTTACCGTATCAATAAGAAACTGAATCTGACAACAGATATGTCTGTAAGGGTACTTACAAAAGAAGATATTATTGAGATTATCAAGTATCTGATTGAATTGATTAACTCGAAGGCTGATGTCGATGATATCGACCACTTGAGCAACCGTCGTGTACGTACAGTGGGAGAGCAGCTTTCCAATCAGTTTGCTATCGGTCTGGCCCGTATGTCACGTACGATTCGTGAACGCATGAATGTCCGTGATAATGAGGTGTTCACTCCGATTGATTTGATCAATGCGAAGACAATCTCTTCTGTTATAAATTCATTCTTCGGAACGAATGCTTTGTCTCAGTTCATGGATCAGACCAATCCTCTGGCAGAAATTACGCACAAGCGCCGTATGTCTGCGCTGGGTCCTGGTGGTTTGTCTCGTGAACGTGCAGGTTTCGAGGTGCGCGACGTACACTATACTCACTATGGTCGTCTGTGTCCGATTGAAACGCCTGAAGGTCCGAACATCGGTTTGATTTCTTCGCTCTGTGTATTTGCGAAGATCAATGATCTGGGCTTTATTGAGACTCCTTACCGTAAGGTTTCCAACGGCAAGGTCGATTTGTCGCCCGAAGGTTTGCTTTACCTGTCGGCCGAAGAAGAAGAAGGCAAGATTATTGCGCAGGGAAATGCACCGTTGAATGATGACGGTACGTTTATTCGCGATAAGGTTAAGTCACGTCAGGATGCCGATTACCCGGTTGTACCGCCCAGTGAAGTAGAATTGATGGACGTATCTCCGCAGCAGATTGCCTCTATTGCCGCTTCATTGATTCCGTTCCTTGAGCACGATGATGCTAACCGTGCGTTGATGGGATCGAACATGATGCGCCAGGCTGTTCCTCTGCTTCGTAGCGAAGCGCCGATTGTGGGTACTGGTATCGAGCGTCAGTTGGCTCGTGATTCTCGTACACAAATCGCTGCCGAGGGTGAAGGTGTGGTTGATTTCGTAGACGCAACAACGATTCGCATCCTTTACGACCGTACGGAAGATGAAGAATTTGTAAGTTTTGAGCCTGCATTGAAGGAATACCGCATTCCGAAATGGCGCAGAACGAACCAGAATATGACCATCGACCTCCGCCCGATTTGTGAAAAGGGTCAACGTGTGACGAAAGGCCAGATCCTGACCGAAGGTTATTCTACCGAAAATGGTGAATTGGCATTGGGTAAGAACCTTTTGGTGGCTTATATGCCTTGGAAGGGTTACAACTACGAGGATGCTATTGTATTGAATGAACGTGTTGTTCGTGAAGATATTTTGACTTCTGTACACGTTGAAGAATATTCTTTGGAAGTTCGTGAAACGAAACGTGGTATGGAAGAATTGACGTCAGATATTCCTAACGTCAGTGAAGAAGCTACGAAAGACTTGGATGATAATGGTATTGTTCGTGTAGGTGCTCGCATCGAGCCGGGTGATATCCTTATCGGTAAGATTACTCCGAAGGGTGAATCTGATCCGTCGCCGGAGGAGAAACTTCTTCGTGCTATCTTTGGTGACAAGGCTGGCGATGTGAAAGACGCTTCTTTGAAGGCATCTCCGTCATTGAAGGGTGTTGTTATCGGCAAGCGTCTGTTCTCGCGTGTTATCAAGACCCGCAGCTCTAAGCTGGCCGACAAGGCACTGTTGCCCAAGATCGATGATGAATTTGAAGGAAAGGTTGCTGATCTGAAAAAGATCCTTATCAATAAGCTGTTGAAGCTGACAGAAAACTACACATCCGAAGGTGTGAAGGATTATCTGGGAACCGACGTAATCGCTAAAGGCGCACGTTTCTCAGCTTCCGATTTCAGCGATCTTGATTTCACAACCATACAGTTAAGCAACTGGACGAAAGACGCACATACCAATGAGCTGATCCATGCTTTGATAATGAACTTCATCAGAAAGTACAAAGAGCTGGATGCAGAACTGAAGCGTAAGAAGTTTGCCATTACCATTGGTGATGAGCTGCCTGCCGGTATTATTCAGATGGCGAAAGTTTATATCGCCAAGAAACGTAAGATCGGTGTTGGTGATAAGATGGCAGGTCGTCACGGAAATAAGGGTATTGTTTCTCGTGTCGTTCGTCAGGAGGATATGCCGTTCTTGGCCGACGGTACACCGGTAGATATTGTATTGAACCCGCTGGGTGTGCCTTCGCGTATGAACATCGGACAGATATTCGAGGCTGTTTTAGGTAGTGCCGGAAAGAAACTGGGCGTGAAGTTTGCTACTCCTATCTTCGATGGTGCTACGCTGGACGACTTGAATGAATGGACTGACAAGGCTGGACTGCCGCGTTACGGAAAGACAACTCTGTACGATGGTGGTACGGGTGAAGCCTTCGAGCAGCAGGCTACTGTAGGTGTGACTTATATGTTGAAACTGGGTCACATGGTTGAGGATAAGATGCATGCACGTTCTATTGGACCGTACTCGTTGATTACCCAGCAGCCGTTAGGTGGTAAAGCTCAGTTTGGTGGTCAGCGTTTCGGAGAAATGGAGGTTTGGGCATTGGAAGCCTTTGGCGCTGCCCACATTCTGCAGGAGATTTTGACAATCAAGTCTGATGACGTTGTAGGACGTTCCAAGGCATACGAAGCTATTGTGAAGGGTGAGCCTATGCCTACTCCGGGCATTCCTGAGTCGTTGAATGTGTTGTTGCACGAGTTGAGAGGCTTGGGACTGAGTATCAACTTGGAATAACTAACGTCTGCTTATCAATAATCAATTGTCAATTATCAATTATATATAAAGTATGGCTTTTAGAAAAGATAATAAGATAAAGAGTAATTTCTCGAAAATCTCAATCGGTTTGGCCTCTCCCGAGGAAATCCTGGAGAATTCGAGTGGTGAAGTTTTAAAGCCTGAAACCATCAACTATCGTACGTACAAGCCTGAACGGGACGGTCTGTTTTGCGAACGTATCTTCGGACCCGTCAAGGACTATGAGTGCCATTGTGGTAAATACAAGCGCATTCGTTATAAAGGAATTGTCTGCGACCGTTGTGGTGTTGAAGTAACCGAAAAGAAAGTTCGCCGTGAACGTATGGGACACATCCAGTTGGTAGTGCCTGTTGCACACATCTGGTATTTCCGTTCATTGCCTAATAAAATCGGCTATTTGTTGGGATTGCCCACAAAGAAGCTCGATGCCATTATTTATTACGAGCGTTATGTCGTTATTCAGCCGGGTGTTTTGTCTGACGAAGTAGCGAAATACGATTTGCTTGAAGAAGGCGAATATCTGGATCTTTTGGAGAAACTGCCTAAGGAAAACCAGTTCCTTGAAGACTCCGATCCGAATAAGTTTATCGCCAAGATGGGTGCCGAGGCTATTTACGACCTGTTGTCGCACATCGATCTGGATGCTCTGTCTTACGAACTGCGCCACCGTGCAGGAAGCGATGCTTCGCAACAACGTAAGACTGAAGCTTTGAAGCGTCTTCAGGTAGTAGAATCGTTCCGTGCTTCGCGTGGACGCAACAAGCCCGAATGGATGATTGTACGCATTGTCCCCGTCATTCCGCCCGAACTTCGTCCGTTGGTTCCGTTGGATGGTGGACGTTTTGCAACTTCCGACTTGAACGACCTTTACCGTCGTGTTATCATACGTAACAACCGTCTGAAACGACTCATTGAGATTAAGGCTCCTGAGGTGATTCTGCGTAATGAAAAACGTATGTTGCAGGAAGCTGTCGATTCATTGTTCGACAACTCGCGTAAGTCAAGTGCAGTGAAGACCGACGCTAACCGTCCTTTGAAGTCTCTTTCCGACAGTTTGAAAGGTAAGCAAGGACGTTTCCGTCAGAACTTGCTGGGTAAACGTGTCGACTATTCTGCACGTTCGGTAATCGTTGTAGGTCCGGAACTGAGAATGGGCGAATGCGGTATTCCTAAACTGATGGCTGCCGAGCTTTACAAACCGTTTATCATCCGTAAGCTGATTGAGCGCGGTATTGTGAAGACTGTAAAGAGCGCCAAGAAGATTGTAGACCGCAAGGAGCCTGTTATCTGGGATATCCTTGAGCATGTGATGAAAGGTCATCCGGTGTTGCTGAACCGTGCCCCGACACTGCACCGTCTGGGTATTCAGGCATTCCAGCCGAAGATGATCGAAGGTAAGGCTATTCAGTTGCACCCGTTGGCTTGTACGGCATTCAACGCCGACTTCGACGGTGACCAGATGGCCGTTCACTTGCCTTTGAGCAACGAGGCAATTCTGGAAGCACAGATGCTGATGCTTCAGTCGCACAACATCTTGAATCCTGCCAACGGTGCTCCTATCACAGTGCCTGCACAGGATATGGTGCTTGGTTTGTATTACATCACCAAGTTGCGTAAGGGTGCCAAAGGTGAAGGCTTGACTTTCTATGGTCCCGAAGAAGCGCTTATTGCCTACAATGAAGGTAAGTGCGACATTCACGCTCCGGTAAGTGTCGTAGTCAAGGATGTGGACGAGAATGGAAATATCGTCGACAAAATGATGCATGATACTTCTGTAGGACGTGTTATTGTGAATGAGATAGTACCTGCTAAAGCCGGTTATATCAATACGATTATATCTAAAAAGTCACTTCGCGATATCATCAGCCACGTAATCAAGGTTTGTGGTGTGTCCGAAGCTGCCGACTTCCTGGATGGAATCAAGAACCTGGGTTACTACATGGCCTTCAAGGGTGGTTTGTCGTTCAACTTGGGCGATATCATCATCCCCGAAGAGAAAGAGGCCTTGGTACAGAAGGGATATGAAGAGGTAGAGCAGGTGATCAATAACTATAATATGGGTTTCATCACCAATAATGAACGTTATAATCAGGTGATTGATATCTGGACACATGTCAACTCAGAGTTGTCCAATATCTTGATGAAAACCATTTCGAACGACGACCAGGGATTCAACTCTGTATATATGATGCTGGATTCCGGAGCCCGTGGTTCTAAAGAGCAGATCCGTCAGTTGTCCGGTATGCGTGGTTTGATGGCCAAGCCGCAGAAAGCCGGTGCCGAAGGCGGTCAGATCATCGAGAACCCGATTCTTTCGAACTTTAAGGAAGGTTTGTCCGTGTTGGAGTACTTTATTTCTACGCACGGTGCCCGTAAGGGTTTGGCCGATACAGCCTTGAAGACAGCCGATGCCGGATATCTGACACGTCGTCTGGTAGACGTTTCTCACGATGTGATCATCAACGAAGAAGACTGCGGTACGCTTCGTGGATTGGTTTGCACGGCATTGAAGAACAACGATGAAGTGATCGCTACTTTGTACGAACGTATTTTGGGACGTGTATCTGTGCACGACATCGTTCATCCTACTACAGGTGAGCTGATTGTTGCCGGTGGTGAGGAAATCACCGAAGCCATCGCACAGAAGATCGAAGATTCTCCGATCGAAAGTGTCGAAATCCGTTCCGTGCTGACTTGCGAATCGAAGAAAGGTGTTTGTGCCAAGTGTTACGGACGTAACCTGGCTACCAGCCGTATGGTACAGAAGGGCGAGGCTGTCGGTGTCATTGCAGCGCAGTCTATCGGTGAACCGGGTACACAGCTGACACTTCGTACATTCCACGCCGGTGGTACGGCCGCCAATATTGCGGCCAACGCAAGTATCGTAGCCAAGAACGATGCCCGTCTGGAGTTTGAGGAACTTCGTACGGTAGACATCGTTGACGAGTCGGGCGAACCGGCCAAGGTAGTTGTAGGCCGTCTGGCTGAAGTACGTTTCGTGGATGTAAATACAGGAATCGTGCTTTCTACACACAATGTGCCTTATGGTTCTACTCTGTATGCTGCCGATGGCGAACTGGTAGAGAAGGGCAAGCTGATTGCCCGTTGGGACCCGTTCAACGCCGTTATCATTACCGAAGCTACCGGTAAGATCGAGTTCGAAGGTGTAATCGAGAATGTAACATATAAGGTAGAATCGGATGAATCTACCGGTTTGCGTGAAATCATCATCATCGAGTCGAAGGACAAGACGAAAGTGCCTACCGCACACATCATGACCGAAGACGGCGAACTGATACGTACTTACAACTTGCCGGTGGGTGGTCACGTTGTTGTGGAAGACGGCCAGAAGGTGAAAGCCGGTGAGGTGATCGTGAAGATTCCGCGTGCCGTAGGTAAGGCGGGTGATATCACGGGTGGTCTTCCTCGTGTTACCGAGTTGTTCGAAGCACGTAATCCGTCCAATCCTGCCGTGGTTTCCGAAATCGACGGTGAGATTACGATGGGTAAGGTAAAACGTGGTAACCGCGAAATTGTCGTTACTTCCAAGACGGGTGAGGTGAAGAAGTATCTGGTACCTCTGTCCAAGCAGATTCTGGTTCAGGAGAACGACTATGTACGTGCCGGTACTCCGTTGTCCGACGGTGCCATTACTCCGGCCGATATCCTGGCCATCAAAGGTCCTACGGCCGTACAGGAATATATCGTGAACGAAGTTCAGGACGTATACCGTCTGCAGGGTGTGAAGATCAACGACAAGCACTTCGAAATCATCGTACGCCAGATGATGCGTAAAGTCGAAATCGATGAGCCGGGCGATACCCGCTTCCTCGAACAGCAGGTAGTGGACAAGCTGGAGTTCATGGAAGAGAACGACCGCATCTGGGGCAAGAAGGTGGTTGTCGATGCAGGCGATTCGCAGAACCTGCAACCGGGTCAGATCGTAACTGCCCGCAAGCTGCGTGACGAGAACTCGATGCTGAAGCGTCGTGACATGAAACTGGTTGAGGTACGCGATGCCGTTCCCGCCACTTCTACTCAGATTCTTCAGGGTATTACCCGCGCTGCATTGCAGACTTCAAGCTTCATGTCGGCTGCTTCCTTCCAGGAAACAACGAAGGTGCTCAACGAAGCTGCCATCAACGGTAAGGTCGACAAGCTGGAGGGTATGAAGGAGAACGTGATTTGCGGTCACCTGATTCCTGCCGGTACAGGCCAGCGCGAGTTCGAGAAGATCATTGTCGGTTCGAAGGAAGAATACGACCGTATGCTTGCCAACAAGAAGACAGTGCTCGACTATGCAGTTGACGAAAAAGTAGAGGAATAATCTACCAACAGATAGATATAAAGGAAGAAAGGAGATGTGTCAAGGTTGGCACATCTCTTTTTTTTATGCCTGTCGGTCACGAAGCACCCTACCGAAGCCGATGAAATTCTCTCATTCCCGCTCCGTTCCCTCCTCCCCTTGGGAGAGGGGCCGGGGGTGAGGCTCCACCCAATACCCGTTCCCATACTTCGTATGCACCCTGCGCCCCAGCTGCGCCAACAGGCGTGCGAACGACGTACACGAACAGTCCTTCAGAGCAGCGGGATTCTTGCGCTTCACCGTGGCATAGATTTCGGCAGCGGACATCAGGCGGGCACCCTGTTCGCCCGGCTCGGCGAAGCGGAAACAGGAGCTGACCAACTCTTCGGCGGGCGTGACGCGGTAGAACGGGCGATTGGCTTGCTGGATTTCGTTTTCCTCTTCCTTGCTGAACCAGCAGCGTTCGCCGTTCTCCAATTCGTGCAGCAGCTGGGCGTAAACCTGTTCATAATCCACCGGCGTGGTGCAGTCGATGGGGTGCTCCACCTCCACACAGATGAAGCGGCGGCTGCCCGAAAGGTCGGTCAGCAGGTCGCGGCGGTTGCTGGTGCCGATGAACGAGGCGATGCGGGGCAGTGCCTCTGCCGTGCGGCGATAGGCGCGACGTACGCGCAAGGCTTCCATTTGCATCAGGTTCTTCAGCTGGGGCATTCGGCTGGCAGGCAGGCGGTCGAACTCGTCCAAGTTGATGAGTCCGTACGAGGCAAGTTTGTTCTCCGCCGCCGTGGCGTTGGTCAGGTCGAAGCTTTCGGTGAAGTAATCGCGCAACTGGGGCGGAAGCAGCAGGCGGCAGAAGGTGGATTTTCCAAAGCCTTGTGCGGTGCTGACCAGTAGCGGAGCCACACTGTTGGCGCGTCGTCCCTCTCCGCCACGGCCTGTCCACTGGGCGGTGACGGCCAGCATCCAGCGGTGGAAGGCGCGTGTCCAAAGGTCGCTGTCGGACACCCGTTTGGCCAGTTCGGTCACGCGGTCGGTGCCGTCCCATGCGGGGAGGTGCTTGAAGTAGAGGTCGAACGGATGATAAGCCTGCACGTGGTCGGACTCCACGTAGCGTTTCACGTCGCGGTCCCAACAGTCCACGCCGCTGTCGATGGCGTCGAGGGCGATGCCGTTCAGCGTGCGGTTGTCCACGGGAGTATAAATAAGGTGGTGCGGATTGCCCGTTAGGTCGTTATTCACACGGGCGCACTCCGTTCGTTCCGTCAGCAGGTTGTAGCGGAAAGCGTAGTGCAGTTTCAGGTAGCGCATCAGGCGTTGCATCATCTGTTGCTGGCGCGAGGGCTTTTCAGGTTGGGTAGGGGATTCTTCAGCAGGTGCGGCGAGGACTTTTTGGGGCATATCTTTTACCACCTCTTTTAGCGCATCTTTCACCGTATTCTCTTCAATGACAGGTGGTTGCTCCATTGTCAGGATACGCGCCTCAGCAGCTTCATCGGGTTGTGCATCCACCCATTCGATGATTTCGTTCCCGCCGTTCAGGCTGAACATACGTTTTTGTTCGCCTTTGGCACGGTCGTCGGGCGTCCATGTCATGCGGACGCTGAACTCGCCGCCGCCCATCACTACAAATACTTCGCCTCCGGGCAGGCGGGTACAGACGTGTTGCAGGTCGGAGAACAACTGTTCGTAGGCAGAAGCGGAAGAGGAAGCTGTCGTCGTGTCGTTCGTGTTAGTCGTGTCGTTTGTCGTGTTGTCCTTGCGTGCGTTCCACGGAAGGAACCAGCTTTTCAGGTTCGTAATCAGGTTCATAGCGATTTTGGGGTTTAAGTGATAGTGGACGGGGGACGCGGTTACAGACCCCGAGTTTCCCCGTTCCCTTGTTAACTTGTTAACTCGTCAACTTGTCAACTCATTAACTTATTAACTGTTCCCCAAAGATACAAAATCGGAAGGCCTTTGTCAAGTGGATGAGGGTGAAATAATCAACAAAAATCAACTTCTTTTTTCAATCACCACGGAAGGACACAGAGCTTTTATCAGTTTGCAGGGTGAAGTTTCACCGTAATATTCTGTGGGTGAACTATTTGTGGTGAAAGATGGATACGCGGAATACACGGAATGAGCGGATGAACGCGGATTTTAATTATTCATTTTTAATTTTTAATTGAATCAACGTGAAGCTTTATCTTTCACCACATCCGTCTGATTTTCAGCACTAATTTTCCTTGTTGAAAGCGTGAACCCAATTTCTCCTTTTCTCCTTTTCATCCGTGTTCGTCCGTCCCCTCCGCGTCGTCCGCGTATCCATCCTTCCCCCGTTTTTCATTATTCACTTTTCATTCATAACCACCTACTTTAGCGGCATAACATCGGTAGTTAGCCGACGTAATAAGCAATCCCGCCGGATATGACAAGCAATGTCACCGAGTTTTACAAGCAATCCCGTCAGGTTTTGCCTGCAAAGCCCACGGGTTTGGTAAGCAAACCCCTCGAGTATCGCCTGCAAAGCCCGTGAGTATTGCAAGCGTTGCTCGCGAGCCGTACAAGTGTTTCTCACGAGCCGTGCTTGTGTTGTTCGTGAGCCATGCAAGCATCGCTAACGTTGTCTTTTTCTATGCTGTTTGGGACTGCTGGATAATGAACAAGGCCATAAGGAATCTCCTTCTTTTCCCTATGGCCTTTCCCCCTCGTTAACTCGTCCCCTTGTCAACTTGTCAACTAACCTACATCCGGTTCTTCTGCGAACTTCCCGCACCCGTCCCCTTGTACTTGCTCTTGGTCGCGTTGAACTTGTAGCGCAAGGTCACGGTGAAGGTGCGCCGCGTGTCGGTGCCCATTGTCAGGGTGCGGATTCCGCTATAGGCCGTCACGTGGTTCGTCATGGTGCTGAACAGGTCCGTCACGCTCAGCAGGCACGACAGGCGTTTCCCGGCAAACTCCCTGTACAGTGAAGCGTCCAGCCGCCACTGGGTCTTGTCGTTGTGCACGTTCTCGCTATGTCCCTGGGTTATTACGGTCGCGTCCACATACATCAGGATGTCCCAAGGCAGTTCCAGGCTGTTCTTCCAAAGGAAGCTGCCCAACGGATGATTGAACATCCGGCTGCCTTCGGGCGTGCTCCCCTTGTACCACTGCTGCTCCATGCTGGCCACCCACTGCGGTTGCCAGCAGCCGAACTTCGGGCTGTAGGCCACCATGGCATACGCTTTGTCGAAGTCTTCTATATTGACCGGTCGCAGCAGGCTGATGGCGGGATTGTCCGCCGAGTACGAGTCGCAGAAGCTGGTCATGCCGTCCTTGATGTGCCGGTAGCCTCCCGAAAAGTAGAGCTGCTTCCAGGCAACGTCCAAGGTGAGGTTGTGGCTCAACGTAGGTTGCAACAGCGGATTGCCGGCCTCGTAGGTGTAGCGGTTGACGTAGCGCGGAGCGCTGTTCAGCAGGCTGTAGTCGGGGCGGGTGATGTCGGCGGCATAGCTCAGCTGCAACTGCACCTGGCCGATGGGGTGCGACAGGCTGAGGGAAGGAAACACGTTGGAGTACTTCCGGCTTTGCTCTTTGTTGAACACGCCGTACTCGTAGTAGTCGCTCTTCAGATGCTCGTAGCGCACACCTGCCTGCACGCTGCCCTGTCCCAACTGGCGGCTGTACTCGCCAAACACGGCCCACATTTCTTCTTTCACTTCGTCGTCCTCGCCTTGCAGGATGCCTTCGCGGTTGTCGTACAGGCTTGTCCGGTTGTTTCGCGTATATTCGCTGCCCACTGCAAACTGGCCGCCCGCCAACGCATGCGAAACGACCAGCTTGGCGGCATACAGCGTGTTCCGGCTCTCGTCGAAAGTGGTGATGTCCCTGGCTTCTTCCGGCAGCTCCAGCGTCCGGGTGTATTCCCGTCCGAGGCTTCTTCCTTTGTTCTCGTTCCACAGACCGTCGGAGTTGAAGTCCACGTTCCACCCGCCCACGGTGCCGTTGTAGTAAAGGTTCAGCCGATGGTCCGTCTGGCGGGCATCCGAAGCGTTCGTGTTCTCCGCTTGTTCATACGCCCCTCCGTCCAGCAGCACGTCGGTATGCATCGACAGGTCCGAAGCCGACTTGGGGGTACGCTTGTAGTTGTATCGCACGCCCAGCGCATGGGCGGGATTCACCTGCCAGTTCAGCGACAGCATGCCTTCCAGATGCTGCGAGTGCGAGCGGTTGGACAGGTCGGAATGCTGTGTCCATGTCTTGTCCAGGTAGGTATCCTGCCGGACCGTCTTGAAATACTCGTCCCGGTCATTGCTTCCGAACAGCATGCCCGACAGGTCGAAGCCTCCCGAGCGATAGTTGAAGTTGAACTGGTCGAGCACCGTCCAGTCGTACTGGTACTGTCCCAACAGCCGGTTGTTGAAGCCGAATCCCTCGCCCGGCGCACGCTTGGTGGTGATGCGCACCACCGCCTTCACCGAAGCCGCATAGCGGGCACCGGGGTTGTTGATCACCTCTACCGACTTGATGTTGTCGCTGGCCAGCTGGTCCAGTTCGGAGGAATCGCGCACCTTGCGCCCGTTGATGTACACCTCCGCCGCTCCGCGTCCGAAGACGCTTACCGCCCCGCCACCGGCCGATACACCCGGTATGCGGTCCAGCAGGTTTTCTGCGGTTCCCGCCTTCTCCAATATGGTTCCGGCCACGTTCGTAATGCTGGCCCCGTTCTTCAGCCTTGTCTTGGGCAGGTCGCCCTTCACCACCACCTCGTCTAACAGTTGCGCATCGGCTTTCAGTTGCAGCGACAGCTGTTCGCCCGGTCCGCAATCCTTATATAAAGTAGTATAACCGATGCACGACACTTTCAGCACGCCCTTCCCGCCTTCTGCCGACAGGCTGAAACTACCGTCCTCGCCGCTCACCGCTCCCGCCACAAATGCCGAGTCGGGCAGGGAGAGGAAAACCACGTTGGCGTAAGACAAGGGTTGCTGTTGCTCGTCCGTCACTTTACCGGTCAGTGTCTGACCGCTTGCGCATATTGCCATTGCCAACAGCAATATGCAGGTTGATAGTCGCTTCATAATCAGTTGCTTTTTATTTTGTTTTGATATTCTTTTCTGTCATTCAGGAGCAAGTTCTCCTTTTCCTCCTATAACCTCGTCCCCTTGTCAACTCGTCCCACTTGTCAACCAATCACATCCGGTTCTTCTGCGAACTGCCCGCACCCGTACCCTTGTACTTGCTCTTGGTTGCGTTGAACTTGTAGCGGATGGTCAGGCTGACGCTTCGGCTGTTCGGTTCGGCATCCGTATAGAAAGTACGCAGGCTGCCCAAGTACACCAGCGAACGCGAACGGGTACTGTTGAACAAGTCGGTAGCCTGAAGCTGGAACGTAAGCCTGTCGTTCAGGAAACCTTTGTAAAGCATTGCATTGACCGACCACAACTGTCGCTTCACTTCCGTATTTTCCTCATGACCTAACGAACTCCACGAAGCATCGGCGTTTAACAGGAAACCGCCGGGAAGTTTCAGGCTGTTCTCCCACGAAAGGCTTACCAACGGTTTGTCCAGATTGAGCCGCCCCCAGGGAGTATCTGTGTGATACCATTGCTTGACGACTGCTGCCGTAAGCTGCGGTGACCAGATGCCGATGGTAGGAGTAAGCGAGAGCGAAGCAAACGTATGATTGTATGCCGGAGCATTCGTATTGGTCAGCAACGCGATGGAAGGATCGGTGTCCGAATAGGGGATGCTGGTTGTGACAATCGCGTCTTTCGTGTGCACATAGCCCAGCGTCAGTTGCGTCCAATCGTATACGGCATTCAGAATTAGGTTTTGTGCCACTTGCGGACGGAGTAGTGGATTACCGCTTTCGTAAGTATAACGGTTATTGTAAACAATGTTCCCTCTCAGCATGTGGTACGACGGGCGCACAATGTCCGAAGCATAGCTCAGTGCCAACTGTACATTT
The DNA here is from genome assembly GCF_900108345.1 of Bacteroides ndongoniae. Lineage (GTDB taxonomy): Bacteria > Bacteroidota > Bacteroidia > Bacteroidales > Bacteroidaceae > Bacteroides > Bacteroides ndongoniae. The sequence continues at coordinate 150,739 of NZ_FNVV01000013.1, forward strand.
CCTGCAGGCACAACAACCGTAGCCGACGGAAACCAGTCGTTGTACTGCTTGCTTTGGCTTTCTACCCGTTTGCCTCCTTCGTAATAGTCGGCTGCCACATGTTCGAAACGCACACCTGCCTGCACATAGACCGAACCAAACGAACGTCCATATTCCACGAAGCCCGAAGCGTTGCCTTCCCTTATCTCGCTGTGGTCATCTTCTAACAGTCCTTCGGGATTCACATAGTCGTTGCCGTGCGTGTTGTGCGAATATTCGCCACCCAGCGAAAGTTCGCCACCTAACCATTCGCGCGACAGTACTAATTTTCCGGCATACAGGCTGTTGTCTGCCCGACTGAAGGTATTCACCTGGCGACGGTCGGTCTCCGTTCCCGATGGGGTAGTAACCTGTTCATCGGTAAATCCGTCTGTATCATTTCCGTTCCACAAGGCATCAGCATTGAAGTCTATGTTCCATTTTCCCACTTGGCCTGCATAATAGAAGTTCAGCGTGTGACTGGTTTCTCGTGAAGTACTTTCATAGACACTCCGCAACAGTTCGTCTTGCTCTCCGTTCTGTAGCACTTCGCTGTCCAGTGTTCCCCAACTGTCGTAACGGGGCTGACGTTTCCAGTTATAGCGTACTCCAAGTGCATGCCCGTTGCCGAACGTATAATTGGCCGAAAGCATGGTGTAGAGGTTCTGCGAATGTTCCTTTTCGTCCATGTGCATGTGCTGCTTCCACAGCTTGTCCAGATAAGTATCCTGCACAACGTTTCTTTCGCTCCATGCATGCCCGTCGGAAGCGGCCAGCATGCCCGACAGGTCGAAGCCTCCCGAGCGGTAGTTGAAGTTGAACTGGTCGAGCACCGTCCAGTCTTTGTTGAATTTGGCATAAGCACGGTTGTTGAAGCCGAATCCCTCGCCCGGCGCACGCTTGGTGGTGATGCGCACCACCGCCTTCACCGAAGCCGCATAGCGGGCACCGGGGTTGTTGATCACCTCTACCGACTTGATGTTTTCGCTGGCCAGCTGATCCAGTTCGGAGGAGTCGCGCACCTTGCGCCCGTTGATGTACACCTCCGCCGCTCCGCGTCCGAAGACGCTTACCGCCCCGCCACCGGCCGATACGCCCGGTATGCGGTCCAGCAGGTTCTCGGCTGTACCTGCTTTTTCCAGCACACTTCCGGCCACGGTTGTAATCATGCTGCTCCCTTTCAGCCTCGTCTTGGGCAGGTCACCCTTCACCACCACTTCGTCCAACAGTTGCGCATCGGCTTTCAGTTGCAGCGACAGCTGTTCGCCCGGCCCGCAATCCTTATATAAAGTGGTATAACCGATGCACGACACTTTCAGCACGCCCTTCCCGCCTTCTGCCGACAGGCTGAAACTGCCGTCCTCGCCGCTCACCGCTCCCGCCACAAATGCCGAGTCGGGCAGGGAGAGGAAAACAACGTTGGCGTAAGACAAGGGTTGCTGTTGCTCGTCCGTTACTTTACCACTCATGTTTTGCGCCGATAAAGTACAGGCATATATTAGGCCACAACATATCAAGAAAAGTTGTTTTAATGTATTCATGCTATATAAATTTATTGATTATCATGTGTTTAGAACTTGTGTAGCCAGGCATCCAGCGTTTCACCATTGATAAAGAGGTTAGGATCCATCAGTAAGAGCCGTTTCTTAATGCGTGCTTTCTGCTGATAGACCGAAGTACGTGATATGGCGGATAGGATAGCCACTTGAGGTACTGAGAAATGGAGCTTAAGGAGGATGCAATATTGAATATCGACCTCTGTCAGATTTGGGAAACGGGTGGTAAGACGGACCGTGAAATTATTGTAGATATCGTCCACCAAGGCTGAAAGAAGAAGTCTGTCCTCTTCTTTAAGGAAACGGGGATTACTTCTTAACTCATTGACCAAAGGCTGCTCGGCTATCAAACGTTCGGCCAGTCTGCATTCCCGTTCTTTCAATTGCTCCATTTCGGAAGTCAATATTTGTATGCGCTGTTTATTGGATTCAATGCAGACTGGAGATCGGGTTTCGTTTCGTTTTTCGGATAGTTTTTTCTGAGCCTTTATCTTCATGCTTGGAGTTTATTTTTCACGTTTCAGTTATTTTGGGCAAAGTTAACTGATTCTTTTTTACATTTAAACAAACTCGTATATACAGGCTTTTATGTGTATCCTATTGTTATACAGGTGCTTATTTGTTTTTGCTAATATTACGATATATACAGTCTCTATTTTTTAGAACCTGTACAACCATGAATCGAGCGTTTCTCCATCAGCAAAAGTATCAGGTGTCTGTTGCAAGATACGCTTCTTGGTACGTGACTTCTGCTGCGATACAGAAGTAGGAGAAACCGCTGTAAAGGCCGCAATCTGGGCAATGCTAAAATTTAATTTTAAAAGAATACACAACTGTAAGTCAACGTCTGTCAGACGAGGGTATTGCTTCATGAGCCGTAAGGTGAAATCGGGATACACCTTGTTGACCAAAGTAGTCAGATGATTAAAATCTTCTGATTGTAGAAAACGGGGTGAAGTGCGTAGCTCTTTTACCAATGGGGTAGAGGTTATCAATTGTGTGGTCAACAGAAGTTCTCGGTCTTTTAGTTGCAATACTTCAGCAGTAAGTTTCTGAGTAAACTTATCTTTGGAGGGCATATCGTTCAACTGTTTCCAGTAAATATCAATCTGTCGTTGCAAATCCTGATTGAGCTGTGTCAGTTCCTGATTCTGTAGTTTCAGATTTTCGATGAATGTCTGTTGTTCCTGTTGTTCATGAGCTTGCTGGTGTACCAGTTGCATTTGTAGCTCCCTGATACTTTCTTGATTCTGGGTTATCAGTCTTTCATTATCTTTCAGTTGGCGCAGATGTTTCTGTAAATCGTCCGAAAGTTGACGGATAACTTGCTCTTTGCGCTTCAGATTCCGCTGGTACATTATTATTAGAATAAGAACCATACCCAGCAGCAAAGCGATGATAAGCACAATCTGAAATTCCAGCCGTTGGCGCCGGATGGTAAGTTCATAGTTCTGTTGCTGTAAGCGAGTACGGGTCTCCTGTTGGCGTAGTTCTGTCTGGTGCTTTTCGGCAAGAGAGACCTCTATGGAGTCGCAATAACGTTCAAATCCCACTATATCAATCGGATTACCGACCCTGTTGTCCAATACGGCACGCAATAGATATACCCGTCCTTTCTCAATCAGTTGAGTCTGATTCTTATTTCGTTTGCGCATGTCGTCCAAAGATTGTTCTACCTGGTTCACATAATATCGGGCAGAATCAAATTGCTCCAGACAGAAATAGCTATAAGCCATGCTCAATTTAATGGCATTAATGAAAGATGTAGTGAAAGAGAACTTTGCCTTCATCAGCTGATGAAACTGCTCTATGGCATCCCGGTATCGGCCGGCTAGCATAAACGCATCGCCATGATTGCGTTGGATATGATAGGCAAAAGCCGTATCACCGGCAGCAAACGCCAGATTGGCTGCTTTTTCTAAACAATCCATATTAGACAAATCACCATCCAGTTGAGACACTAACGCCAGTGAATAGACCATCTGATAATGTTCCTCTACTGGTAGTTTGTCGGCTATGCGCAACATATCTTCTATCATTTTCCGGCATTCCTTGTAGCGGCTCTGTTTGTAGTACACTTCCAATTTCTTGCGTTGTAATACCAGCATGTCAGCTGTGTCTTGTCTGGCAATGGCCAAATTAATGCCTTCATCAAACACAGCGATGGCCTCGTTGTCTCGGTTTGCCCATCGCAGGTACATACCTTCCAGCAGATAGCCGTCGTAGAGTTTGCTCGAATCGCCCGACTGGCGGTAATAAGCAGCAGCCTTTCCTATCAATGAATCTTCGGCCAACGACATGTCTAACCGGTAGTGTGCCATTGCTTTGTCCCATATTAACTGCATTTGTTCGGGTGGTGTAAAGGACGATTCATCCAGAATGTCATTCAATAGGCATAGTGCGGAGTCTGGCTGGTCTGTCAACATTGAATCGGCATGTCGCAGCAAGCGGGCGACATCTGGCTGACTGTTACAAGCGGTCAATAATCCGGCGAGCACACAGCTGAGCATCAATAGTTTTCCGAAGTTTATGCCATTTGCTTTCATTTCACAATACAAAGATTTTCGGTTTCATTACTCTGCAAAAATAACGTAATCATGAAAAATGCGAACTCTCTTTTTTATTTTTTTCTCATCAGGAAGGAAAACTTCTGCTTTTATTTCTAAGTGAAGTGATAACTTCTTTCACTCCTGGAAGCATATTAAATCCGATACCTAAGTTATCTTTTATGCGTTTTTACTTGTATTTTTCGAATAGTATTCCGTACTTTTGTGACAGATTCAATAACTAAAAACACATATTTATGGAAAATCAGGAAAATAATAACGGACAGTTACAAATAGAATTGAAGGAAGACGTGGCTCAAGGCACTTATTCGAACCTGGCTATCATTACTCATAGCAGTTCGGAGTTTGTATTCGATTTCGTACGCGTGTTGCCGGGAATGCCCAAGGCAGGTGTGCAGTCGCGTGTCGTTATGGTGCCCGAGCATGCTAAACGTCTGCTTCGTGCGTTGGAAGAGAATATTGCCAAATACGAAAGAGTGTTTGGCGAAATCCGGGTACCTCAGGAAGGTGCCGGCCGTCAGGCCATCTTCCCGTTGAAGGGTGAAGCCTGATGCTATAAAAGGCATTCTATATAATAAAGTAAGGAGGACAAGCCAGTGGCAGAACCAAGGGGCTTGTCCTCCTTCGTTTATAAAAAACACTGAGGGTGCTGTGTTTATTTAGGTACACCGTATACGGCCAGGTCGCCCAGCTCTTCTTCGATGCGGAGCAACTGGTTGTACTTGGCCATGCGGTCCGAACGGCTCAGCGACCCGGTCTTGATCTGTCCGCTGTTGGTGGCTACGGCAATGTCGGCAATGGTGGCATCTTCCGTTTCGCCCGAGCGGTGCGAGGTGACGGTGGTGTAGCCGTGGCGGTGGGCCATTTCGATGGCGTCGAGCGTTTCGCTCAACGAACCGATCTGGTTGACCTTGATCAGGATGGAGTTGGCGCAACCTTCGGCAATGCCTTTGCGGAGGAACTCGACGTTGGTGACAAAGAGGTCGTCGCCTACCAGCTGGCAGCGGTGCCCGATGCGGGCGGTCAGCTTCTTCCAGCCTTCCCAGTCGTTTTCGCTCATGCCGTCTTCGATGGAGTCGATGGGGTACTTGTTGATGAGTTCCTCTAAGTAGGCTATCTGTTCGTCGGCAGAACGTTTCTTGCCTTGGGGGCCTTCGAAGAGGGTGTAGTCATAGACTCCGTCTTTATAGAATTCGCTGGAAGCGCAGTCCATGCCTATCTTGACGTCTTTGCCCGGTTCGTATCCGGCGGTGCGGATGGCGGCCATGATACAGTCCAGCGCATCTTCGGTGCCGTTCAGGGCAGGAGCGAATCCGCCTTCATCGCCTACAGCCGTACTGAGGCCGCGTTCGTGAAGCACTTTCTTCAGCGCATGGAACACTTCGGCCCCCATGCGCAGTCCTTCGCGGAACGACGGTGCACCTACGGGCCGTATCATGAACTCCTGAAAGGCGATGGGAGCATCGCTGTGCGAGCCACCATTGATGATGTTCATCATGGGAACGGGCATCACATAGGTGTTGGTACCGCCGATGTATCGGTACAAGGGAATGTCGAGGGCATTGGCGGCTGCTTTGGCTACGGCCAGTGAGACGCCGAGAATGGCGTTGGCTCCCAGGTTCGACTTGGTAGGTGTGCCGTCCAGTTGCAGCATCTTGTGGTCGATGGCGCGCTGTTGAAGTGCCGACATGCCGATGAGGGCAGGGGCAATCACATGGTTTACGTTGCCTACGGCTTTCAGGGTGCCTTTGCCGCCGTAGCGTTGCCTGTCGCCGTCGCGCAGCTCCAAGGCTTCGTGTTCGCCGGTCGATGCACCCGAGGGTACGGCGGCACGCCCCATGGCGCCGCATTCCAGTGTTACGTCTACTTCTACTGTAGGGTTGCCGCGCGAGTCGAGTATTTCGCGGGCGATGATTCTTTTTATATTCATACGCTTTTGTTTTTAGGGTTTGTTACATAAATGGCAGGTGGCCGATCGGTGTCTTCGCCGGTATTTTCCGGATGGTTTTTTCAGATGCCACCTTTATAAATAACAGTTGAGAGGTGTGTAATGTTCGGTTGTCTTCGCCGCAGGTTTGCTGTCCGTGGCTTTGGTTGCAACATTGCCGGGTGTTTGATTGGGGAGGTTTGTGCGATGGATGTGAAATGTGTAATGACCGTGAAAAATAATACGTTAAAAATAAATAATTGTACGTAGTGCATTGATTATTCAAAAGTTATTAGTATCTTTGCAGCCCAAAAGTGTATAGTTTCTGAATTAATATAACAATAATATATAACTAAAAACAATTAAAATGCCTACAATTCAGCAATTAGTAAGAAAAGGACGCCAGGTGCTGGTTGACAAAAGTAAGTCACCTGCCTTGGATTCATGTCCTCAAAGACGTGGCGTTTGCGTGAGAGTGTATACAACCACTCCGAAGAAACCGAATTCAGCTATGCGTAAAGTAGCTCGTGTGCGTTTGACCAATGGTAAAGAGGTGAACTCTTACATTCCGGGCGAAGGACACAACTTGCAGGAACACTCTATCGTACTGGTACGTGGTGGTCGTGTGAAGGACCTTCCGGGTGTACGTTATCACATCGTTCGCGGTACTTTGGATACTGCAGGTGTAGCCGGTCGTACACAACGTCGCTCTAAGTATGGTGCAAAGCGCCCGAAGCCAGGACAGGCAGCTCCCGCTAAGAAAAAATAATAAGGTGGACTAAGAGCTCAGAACATTAACAATTAAAGTAATAACTTACGTTTTAGTTTGTTGGAGATGCTAAAGGTTGAGTAAATTCTCCGGAGGGAGAGTTGAAGAAGACAGAAGTAAACAACCAAGAACGAAAAACATTATTCTTTCAGACAAATGAGAAAAGCAAAACCGAAAAAACGTGTCATCCTTCCGGATCCCGTTTTTAATGATGTGAAAGTTTCCAAGTTCGTTAACCACCTGATGTACGACGGCAAGAAGAATACATCTTACGAAATCTTCTATGCAGCTCTGGAAACAGTGAAGAACAAGATGCAGAACGAAGAGAAATCTGCTCTTGAGATTTGGAAAAAAGCTTTGGACAACGTAACTCCTCAAGTTGAAGTAAAATCTCGCCGTGTAGGTGGTGCTACTTTCCAGGTTCCGACCGAAATCCGCCCCGACCGTAAGGAGTCTATTTCAATGAAGAATTTAATTATCTTTGCTCGCAAGCGTGGTGGTAAGTCAATGGCTGACAAGCTGGCTGCCGAAATCATGGACGCTTTCAACGAACAAGGAGGTGCCTTCAAACGTAAAGAAGATATGCACAGAATGGCAGAAGCTAACCGTGCATTCGCTCATTTCCGTTTCTAATGTTATAGTGGTACCTATTAATAATTAAAAACTTAAAGATTTAGAAAATGGCAAAGCGTGATTTACATTTGACTCGTAACATCGGTATCATGGCTCACATCGATGCCGGTAAGACAACAACCTCAGAACGTATCTTGTTCTACACAGGTCTGACTCACAAAATCGGTGAGGTGCACGATGGTGCTGCCACAATGGACTGGATGGAACAGGAACAGGAGCGTGGTATTACTATTACTTCTGCTGCTACAACTACTCGTTGGAAATATGCAGGCAATACATATAAAATCAATCTGATTGACACTCCGGGACACGTTGACTTTACTGCCGAAGTAGAACGTTCATTGCGTGTACTTGACGGTGCTGTTGCTGCTTACTGTGCAGTAGGTGGTGTTGAACCGCAGTCTGAAACTGTATGGCGTCAGGCTGACAAGTACAATGTTCCCCGTATCGGATATGTAAACAAAATGGACCGTTCGGGCGCCGACTTCTTTGAAGTAGTTCGTCAGATGAAGGACGTTTTGGGTGCTAATCCCTGTCCGGTTGTAATTCCTATCGGTGCAGAAGAAAACTTCAAGGGTGTCGTTGACCTGATCAAAATGAAAGCTATCCTGTGGCACGATGAAACCATGGGCGCTGACTATGACGTTGAGGAAATTCCTGCCAACTTGCAGGCTGAAGCTGAAGAATGGCGTGGCAAGATGCTGGAAACAGTAGCTGAATACGACGATGCTTTGATGGAAAAATTCTTCGACGATCCTAATACAATCACTGAAGAAGAAATCCTCCGCGGATTGCGTGCTGCAACCTTGAAGATGGATATCGTGCCGATGCTTTGCGGTTCTTCTTTCAAGAATAAGGGCGTTCAGACACTGCTCGACTATGTATGTGCTTTCTTGCCTTCTCCGCTGGATACTCCTAACATCGTAGGTACTAATCCTTCGACTGGTGAAGAGGAAGACCGTAAGCCTGATGAAGACGAAAAGACTGCAGCTTTGGCATTTAAGATTGCTACTGACCCCTATGTAGGTCGTCTGACATTCTTCCGTGTTTACTCTGGTAAGGTTGAAGCCGGTTCTTATATCTACAACAGCCGTTCGGGCAAGAAGGAGCGTGTGTCTCGTCTGTTCCAGATGCACTCTAACAAGCAGAACCCTGTAGAAGTAGTATCTGCCGGTGATATCGGTGCAGGTGTTGGTTTCAAGGATATCCGTACTGGTGATACCTTGTGCGACGAAGATGCTCCTATCGTATTGGAGTCTATGGACTTCCCCGATCCGGTTATCGGTATCGCAGTTGAGCCTAAGACTCAGAAGGATATGGATAAATTGTCTAACGGTCTGGCTAAGCTGGCTGAAGAAGACCCGACATTCACCGTTCGTACCGACGAGCAGACTGGTCAGACAGTTATCTCTGGTATGGGTGAGCTTCACTTGGATATCATTATCGACCGTCTGAAACGTGAGTTCAAGGTTGAATGTAACCAAGGTAAGCCTCAGGTTAACTATAAAGAGGCTATCACGAAGACTGTTAACCTCCGTGAGGTGTACAAGAAGCAGTCTGGTGGTCGTGGTAAGTTCGCTGATATCATCGTTAACGTTGGTCCGATCGATGAGGACTACAAAGAAGGCGGTCTGCAGTTCATCAACGAAGTAACTGGTGGTAACATTCCTAAGGAATTTATTCCTTCTGTACAGAAGGGCTTCCAGACAGCTATGAAGAACGGTGTATTAGCCGGCTTCCCGATGGATAGCTTGAAGGTTACTTTGCTTGATGGTTCTTTCCACCCGGTAGACTCTGACCAGCTGTCATTCGAAATCTGTGCAATCCAGGCTTATAAGAATGCTTGTTCTAAGGCCGGTCCTGTGCTGATGGAGCCTATCATGAAGCTGGAAGTTGTTACTCCGGAAGAGAACATGGGTGATGTGATCGGTGACTTGAACAAACGTCGTGGTCAGGTAGAAGGTATGGAGTCAAGCCGCTCAGGTGCCCGCATCGTGAAGGCTATGGTTCCGCTGGCTGAAATGTTCGGCTATGTAACAGCATTGCGTACCATTACTTCTGGTCGTGCTACTTCTTCTATGACTTACGATCATCACGCACAAGTATCTACTTCTATTGCCAAGGCAGTATTGGAAGAAGTGAAGGGACGTGTTGACCTGATTTAATCAACAGAATACAATCAGAGTACCGCAGGTTAGCGAATGACTCTTAACCTGCGGACTCTCTTTAGAATAATAATTTTAATAATAAAAGTAATGAGTCAAAAAATTAGAATCAAACTGAAATCTTACGACCACAACTTGGTTGACAAGTCAGCTGAAAAGATTGTAAGAACAGTAAAGACTACAGGTGCTATCGTCAGCGGTCCTATACCTCTGCCTACTCACAAGCGCATCTTTACTGTAAACCGTTCGACTTTCGTAAACAAAAAGTCTCGTGAACAATTCGAACTCTCTTCTTATAAGAGATTGATCGACATCTATAGCTCAACAGCTAAGACAGTAGATGCTCTGATGAAGCTGGAGTTGCCGAGCGGTGTGGAAGTAGAAATTAAAGTGTAAGTTAAGTATTAAAAATTTAGAGAAATGCCAGGATTATTAGGAAAAAAAATCGGAATGACATCCGTTTTCAGTGCCGAGGGCAAAAACGTGCCATGCACTGTTATCGAAGCAGGTCCTTGTGTTGTTACTCAAGTGAAGACTGTAGAAAAGGACGGCTATGCAGCTGTTCAGCTGGGCTTCCAGGATAAGAAAGAGAAGCATACTACAAAACCTTTGATGGGCCATTTTAAGAAGGCTGGAGTAACACCCAAGAAACACTTGGCTGAGTTCAAAGAATTTGCGACAGAGTTGAATCTGGGTGATACTGTAACTGTAGAACTGTTCAACGATGCCGATTTTGTAGACGTAGTAGGTACTTCTAAAGGTAAGGGTTTCCAAGGCGTTGTTAAGCGTCACGGCTTTGGTGGTGTAGGTCAGACTACTCACGGTCAGCATAACCGCGCTCGTAAACCGGGTTCTATCGGTGCTTGTTCGTATCCTGCAAAAGTATTCAAAGGAATGCGCATGGGCGGACAGCTTGGTGGCGACAGAGTAACTGTTCAAAACCTGCAAGTATTAAAAGTAATCGCGGAGCACAATCTTCTTTTGGTGAAAGGTTCTGTTCCTGGTTGCAAAGGTTCAATCGTAATAATTGAGAAATAATGGAAGTTAACGTATATAACATTAAAGGTGAAGACACTGGGAGAAAGATTACGTTAAACGAGTCTATCTTCGGAATTGAGCCCAACGACCACGCTATCTACTTGGACGTTAAACAGTTTATGGCAAACCAGCGTCAGGGCACTCACAAATCGAAAGAAAGAAGTGAGATCAGTGGTTCTACTCGTAAAATCGGTCGTCAAAAAGGTGGTGGCGGTGCACGTCGTGGTGACATGAATTCGCCGGTACTTGTTGGTGGTGGACGCGTATTTGGTCCGAAACCGAGAGATTACTACTTCAAACTGAATAAGAAAGTAAAAGCTTTGGCTCGTAAATCAGCTTTGTCTTATAAAGCAAAAGAAAACGCCATTGTTGTGGTTGAAGACTTCGCTTTTGAGGCTCCAAAGACTAAAGATTTTGTTGCAATGACAAAAAATCTTAAAGTTTCTGATAAAAAGCTGCTTTTAGTTTTACCGGAAGCAAATAAAAATGTATATTTGTCAGCTCGTAACGTGAAGGGTGCTAACGTGCAGACTATCTCCGGGTTGAATACTTATAGAGTATTGGACGCTGGAGTTCTTGTGCTTACTGAAAGCGCACTTTCTGCTATTGACAATATCTTAATGTAAAAAGGAGGCTTAGATAATGGGAATTATTATTAAACCGTTAGTGACAGAAAAAATGACTGCAATTACTGATAAGGCGAACAATCGTTTCGGCTTTGTCGTGCGTCCTGAAGCTAATAAACTGGAAATTAAGAAAGAAATTGAGGCCCTTTATAACGTTACAGTAGTTGATGTAAATACAATGCGCTATGACGGTAAGAACAAGAGCCGTTACACACGTGCAGGTATCATCAATGGTCGTAAGAGCGCTTTTAAGAAAGCCATCGTTACGTTGAAAGAAGGAGATACTATTGATTTTTATAGCAATATTTAATAGAAATGGCAGTACGTAAATTTAAGCCCACAACACCGGGGCAAAGACATAAAATTATTGGTACTTTCGAAGAAATTACTGCACGAGTACCAGAAAAGTCTCTTGTATTTGGTAAGAAATCTTCAGGTGGTCGTAACAACGAAGGTAAGATGACTATGCGCTACATCGGCGGTGGTCATAAGAAGGTAATTCGTATCATTGACTTCAAGAGAAATAAAGACGGTGTACCTGCAGTGGTTAAAACAATTGAATACGATCCGAACCGTTCGGCTCGTATCGCTCTGTTGTTTTATGCAGATGGTGAAAAAAGATATATTATTGCTCCCAATGGATTGCAAGTTGGCGCGACTTTGATGTCAGGTGCGGATGCGGCTCCGGAGATCGGAAACGCACTCCCTCTTCAAAATATCCCGGTAGGTACTGTAATTCACAATATCGAATTACGCCCCGGACAAGGTGCTGCTTTGGTTCGTTCGGCTGGTAATTTTGCTCAGTTGACTTCAAGAGAAGGTAAGTACTGCGTTATCAAGTTGCCTTCAGGCGAGGTTCGTCAGATCCTTTGCACTTGTAAGGCTACAGTAGGTAGCGTTGGTAATTCAGATCACGGACTGGAAAGTTCTGGTAAGGCAGGACGCTCTCGTTGGTTAGGACGTCGTCCGCATAACCGTGGTGTTGTTATGAACCCGGTTGATCACCCGATGGGTGGTGGTGAAGGACGTGCTTCAGGAGGACATCCGAGATCTCGTAAGGGATTGTATGCTAAGGGTCTTAAGACAAGAGCTCCGAAGAAACAATCATCTAAGTATATTATTGAGAGAAGAAAGAAGTAATCTGATTAATTGAGAAAATTATGAGTCGTTCATTAAAAAAAGGTCCGTATATTAACGTTAAACTTGAGAAGAAAGTGCTTGCCATGAATGAATCTGGCAAGAAGGCTGTAGTTAAGACTTGGGCCAGAGCTTCAATGATTTCGCCTGATTTCGTAGGCCATACTGTTGCAGTTCACAATGGAAATAAATTCATTCCTGTTTACGTTACCGAAAATATGGTAGGACACAAGTTGGGCGAATTTGCTCCAACTCGTACATTCAGAGGACACGCTGGTAACAAGAAAAAATAAAGACAGGATTTATCTGAAATAATAAAGTAATAATATAATGGGAGCAAGAAAAAAAATATCGGCTGATAAAAGAAAAGAAGCCCTTAAATCCATGTATTTTGCGAAATTGCAAAATGTTCCTACTTCCCCGCGTAAGATGCGTCTCGTGGCAGACATGATTCGCGGTATGGAAGTGAACAGAGCGCTTGGCGTCTTGAAGTTCTCTTCTAAAGAGGCTGCTGCGAGAGTGGAGAAGCTGCTGCGTTCTGCAATTGCTAACTGGGAGCAGAAAAACGAACGTAAGGCTGAAAGTGGCGAATTGTTCGTAACAAAGATTTATGTTGATGGTGGTGCTACGCTGAAAAGAATGCGTCCGGCTCCGCAGGGAAGAGGTTACAGAATTCGCAAGCGTTCAAATCACGTAACATTGTTCGTTGGTTCTAAAAGTAATAACGAAGATCAAAATTAAGGTAAATGGGACAAAAAGTTAATCCAATAAGCAACCGTTTAGGAATTATCAGAGGCTGGGATTCCAATTGGTATGGTGGAAAGAATTACGGCGATTCTTTGTTGGAAGATAGCAAAATTCGCAAATATCTGAACGCTCGTCTTGCTAAAGCCAGCGTTTCAAGAATTGTAATCGAACGTACACTGAAACTCGTGACTATTACCGTTTGTACTGCACGTCCGGGTATCATTATCGGTAAGGGTGGCCAGGAAGTTGATAAGTTGAAAGAGGAATTGAAGAAGGTTACCGATAAGGACATCCAGATTAATATCTTCGAAGTTAAGAGACCTGAACTCGACGCCGTTATCGTGGCTAATAACATCGCGCGTCAGGTTGAAGGTAAGATTGCCTACCGTCGTGCCATCAAGATGGCTATCGCTAATACAATGCGTATGGGTGCGGAAGGTATTAAAATTCAGATTTCAGGACGTTTGAATGGCGCTGAAATGGCACGTTCTGAAATGTATAAGGAAGGAAGAACTCCGTTGCACACTTTCAGAGCAGACATCGACTACTGTCATGCAGAAGCATTGACGAAGGTTGGTCTTCTCGGTATTAAAGTTTGGATTTGTAGAGGTGAAGTTTATGGTAAGAGAGAATTGGCTCCGAACTTTACACAAAGCAAGGAAAGTGGTCGTGGAAGCAATAGCGGAAACAATGGCGGAAAGAACTTCAAAAGAAAGAAAAATAATCGCTAACGAATTTGATTTTTAGGAATTATGTTACAACCGAAAAAAACAAAATTCAGAAGACAACAAAAAGGCCGTCAAAAAGGCAATGCCCAAAGAGGTAACCAGCTGGCTTTCGGGTCATTTGGTATCAAAGCTTTGGAGACGAAATGGATTACAGGCCGTCAGATTGAAGCTGCACGTATTGCAGTAACGAGATATATGCAACGTCAAGGACAAATTTGGATTCGCATTTTCCCCGATAAACCTATTACGAGAAAGCCTGCTGACGTACGTATGGGTAAAGGTAAAGGTAATCCCGAAGGATTCGTAGCTCCTGTAACACCGGGTAGAATTATCATCGAAGCCGAGGGTGTTTCTTATGAGATCGCTAAAGAAGCTTTGCGCTTGGCAGCACAGAAGCTTCCTATCACTACTAAGTTCGTGGTAAGACGTGATTACGATGTTCAAAATCAAAATGCGTAAGGAGTATGAAAATAGCAGAAATTAGAGAAATGTCTACCAGTGATTTGGTAGAAAGAGTTGAAGCAGAAGTAGCAAAGTATGATCAAATGGTTTTGAATCATTCTATTTCTCCTTTGGATAATCCTGCTCAGATCAAACAGTTACGCAGAACAATCGCGCGTATGAAGACTGAGTTACGTCAAAGAGAACTTAACAATAAATGATGAGTTTGATGGAAGCAAGAAATTTAAGAAAAGAAAGAACTGGGGTTGTGCTTAGCAACAAGATGGACAAGACTATCACAGTTGCTGCCAAATTTAAGGAAAAACACCCCATTTATGGTAAGTTCGTTAGCAAGACTAAGAAATACCATGCTCATGATGAGAAGAATGAGTGTAATGTAGGTGATACTGTACGTATCATGGAAACTCGTCCTTTGAGCAAGACCAAGAGATGGAGATTAGTAGAAATTGTAGAAAAAGCTAAGTAATTATGATACAAGCAGAATCCAGACTTACAGTATGTGACAACAGTGGGGCAAAAGAAGCCCTCTGTATTCGCGTTTTGGGCGGTACAGGTCGTCGCTATGCTTCTGTAGGGGATGTTATTGTTGTTTCTATCAAGAGCGTCATCCCTTCGAGTGATATTAAAAAAGGTGCAGTGTCTAAGGCTTTGATCGTACGTACTAAGAAAGAAATCCGTCGTCCGGATGGATCTTATATACGTTTTGATGACAACGCTTGTGTGTTGTTGAACAATGCAGGCGAAATCAGAGGTAGTCGTATTTTCGGTCCGGTAGCTCGTGAACTCCGTGCTACTAACATGAAAGTGGTGTCACTCGCTCCTGAAGTACTTTAATTTTGTAAAAGATTTAGGTAATGAGTAAGTTACATATAAAGAAAGGCGATACAGTTTACGTAAACGCTGGTGAAGATAAGGGTAAGACTGGTCGCGTGTTGAAGGTTCTTGTTGAGAAAAAACGTGCGATCGTTGAAGGTATCAACATGGTGTCGAAGAGCACAAAGCCGAGCGCTAAGAACCCCCAGGGTGGTATTGTGAAGCAGGAAGCTTCTATCCACATTTCAAACTTGAATCCGGTTGATCCGAAGACTGGTAAACCAACTCGTGTTGGTAGAAAAGTTAGTACTAATGCCAATGGCAAGAAGACTTTAGTGCGTTATTCTAAAAAATCAGGAGAGGAGATTAAGTAATGAGTAATACTGCTAGCCTTAAGAAAGAATATGCAGAGCGTATCGCTCCTGCATTGAAATCACAGTTCCAGTATTCTTCTTCTATGCAGATACCCGTACTTAAGAAGATTGTGATCAATCAAGGTCTGGGTATGGCTGTTGCCGACAAGAAGATTATTGAAGTGGCAATTAACGAAATGACTGCTATTACTGGCCAGAAAGCCGTAGCAACCGTTTCTCGTAAAGATATTGCAAACTTTAAGTTGCGTAAGAAAATGCCTATTGGCGTAATGGTGACTCTGCGTCGTGAGAGAATGTACGAATTCCTTGAGAAATTGGTTCGTGTCGCTCTTCCCCGTATCCGTGACTTCAAAGGTATTGAAAGTAAGTTCGATGGTAAGGGTAACTATACCCTTGGTATTCAGGAGCAAATCATTTTCCCTGAAATAAATATCGATAGTATTACAAGAATTCTCGGTATGAATATTACCTTTGTAACCTCTGCGAAGACAGATGAAGAAGGTTATGCTTTGTTGAAGGAATTCGGTTTACCGTTTAAGAACGCTAAAAAAGATTGATAAGTTATGGCAAAAGAATCAATGAAGGCACGTGAAGTAAGACGTGCAAAATTAGTAGCCAGATATGCCGAGAAAAGAGCTGCCCTGAAGAAAATCGTTAGAACGGGTGACCCTGTAGAGGCTTATGAGGCTGCACAAAAGCTTCAGGAATTGCCTAAGAATGCTAACCCCATTCGTCTGCACAATCGTTGCAAGCTGACTGGTCGTCCTAAAGGATATATCCGTCAGTTCGGCATTTCCAGAATCCAGTTCCGTGAGATGGCCTCAAACGGTCTTATCCCGGGTGTAAAGAAAGCAAGCTGGTAATTATTATTTTTTAAATATTGTCAGGGTAGTCCTGATTAATTTAATTTATTTTTTATATGACTGATCCAATAGCAGATTATTTGACGAGGTTGCGGAACGCTATTCAAGCGAAGCACAGAGTTGTGGAAGTTCCGGCTTCAAATTTGAAAAAAGAAATCACTAAGATTCTTTTTGAGAAAGGCTACATTCTTAATTACAAGTTTGTAGAAGATGGTCCTCAAGGTACAATCAAGGTAGCCTTGAAGTATGATCCGGTTAACAAGGTAAACGCTATCAAGAAACTGGAAAGAATTTCTTCTCCGGGTATGCGTAAATATACTGGTTACAAGGATATGCCGCGTGTTATTAATGGTTTGGGTATTGCTATAATATCTACTTCCAAAGGTGTAATGACCAACAAAGAAGCCGCTGAACTGAAGATCGGTGGTGAGGTTTTGTGTTATGTATATTAATGAGGAGGAATAAGCAATGTCAAGAATAGGAAAATTACCCATTAGCATTCCTGCCGGAGTAACAGTTACTTTGAAGGATGATGTAGTAACCGTAAAGGGACCTAAAGGCGAAATGAGCCAATACGTAAATCCTGCTATCAATGTTTCCATCGAAGACGGTCATGTAGTTTTGACAGAGAACGAGAACGCAATGTTGGATAATCCGAAGCAAAAACATGCGTTCCACGGTTTGTATCGTGCATTGGTTCACAACATGGTTGTTGGTGTATCTGAAGGATATAAGAAAGAGTTGGAACTTGTCGGTGTAGGTTACCGTGCTTCTAACCAAGGAAATATCATTGAACTGGCTTTGGGATATACTCACAGTATCTTTATACAGTTGCCGCCTGAAGTGAAGGTAGAGACTAAGTCTGAAAGAAATAAGAATCCGTTGATTATTCTGGAATCTTGTGATAAGCAATTGCTTGGTCAAGTTTGCTCTAAAATACGTTCTTTCCGTAAGCCTGAACCCTACAAAGGTAAAGGTATTAAGTTTGTTGGCGAAGAAATTCGTAGAAAGTCTGGTAAATCGGCCGGCGCTAAATAATCATTTAAATTGATAGAATATTATGACAACAAAAATAGAAAGACGAATTAAAATCAAATATAGAGTACGCAATAAAGTTTCAGGTACTCCTGAGTGTCCGCGTATGAGTGTATTTAGAAGCAACAAGCAAATCTATGTTCAGGTTATCGATGATTTGTCAGGTAGAACACTGGCTGCCGCTTCTTCTTTGGGTATGACTGAAAAGATGCCTAAGAAGGAACAAGCTGCTAAGGTAGGCGAGCTGATCGCTAAGAAAGCACAGGAAGCTGGAATTACTACTGTTGTTTTCGACCGTAATGGTTACTTATATCATGGGAGAGTAAAAGAAGTGGCTGATGCTGCACGTAACGGTGGACTTAAATTTTAATCATTATGGCAGGACTTAATAATAGAGTTAAGATTTCAAACGATATAGAACTGAAAGATAGATTAGTTGCTATTAATCGTGTGACCAAGGTGACAAAAGGTGGTAGAACTTTCAGCTTCTCTGCCATTGTGGTAGTAGGTAATGAAGAAGGTATCATCGGTTGGGGACTTGGTAAGGCAGGTGAAGTAACAGCTGCTATAGCAAAAGGTGTAGAATCTGCAAAGAAGAACTTGACAAGAGTACCTGTATTGAAGGGAACTGTTCCTCACGAACAGTCGGCTAAGTTTGGTGGTGCTGAAGTATTCATCAAGCCTGCTTCTCACGGTACGGGTGTGGTTGCCGGTGGTGCAATGCGTGCTGTACTCGAAAGTGTAGGTGTGACGGACGTTTTGGCTAAATCAAAAGGTTCTTCTAACCCTCATAACTTGGTGAAGGCTACAATTCTGGCATTAAGCGAAATGCGTGATGCTCGTATGGTAGCTCAGAACAGAGGTATCAGTATTGAAAAAGTTTTTAGAGGATAAGGAGGAAAATTATGTCGACTATAAAGATTAAACAAGTAAAAAGTAGAATTGGTGCTCCTGCTGACCAGAAGAGAACTCTCGATGCACTGGGACTTCATAAGTTGAATCGTGTGGTTGAACACGAATGCACTCCTTCAATTCTTGGAATGGTGGATAAGGTTAAACACTTGGTTACCATTGTTAAGTAATTATTTGTTGAATAATAAAACGAATTACAATATGAACTTAAGTAATTTAAAACCTGCAGAGGGATCTACTAAATCAAGAAAGAGAATTGGACGTGGTCCGGGTTCTGGTTTGGGAGGCACTTCTACAAGAGGTCATAAGGGAGCTAAATCAAGATCTGGATATTCTAAGAAGATCGGTTTCGAAGGTGGTCAGATGCCTCTTCAACGCCGTGTTCCGAAGTTTGGCTTTAAAAATATCAATCGCGTAGAGTATAAGGCTATTAACTTGGATACAATCCAGAAACTGGCTGAAGCTAAGAATCTGCAGACTGTAGGTATCAACGATTTTGTTGATGCTGGTTTCATCTCTTCAAACCAGTTGGTAAAAGTGTTAGGTAACGGAACTTTGACTGCTAAGTTGGATGTACAGGCACATGCATTCTCTAAGACTGCTGCTGCTGCCATCGAAGCTGCTGGTGGACAAGTGGTAAAACTCTAATTCAATGAGAAAAGCTATTGAAACATTAAAGAATATATGGAAAATTGAGGATCTGAGACAACGGATCCTCATTACCATATTGTTTGTGGCAATCTACCGTTTTGGTTCATATGTTGTATTGCCAGGTGTTAACCCGTCAATGTTGACTCAGTTGCACGAGCAAACAAGCGAGGGCCTTTTGGCTTTGTTAAATATGTTTTCCGGAGGAGCATTTTCCAATGCATCTATTTTTGCTTTGGGTATTATGCCGTATATCTCTGCCTCCATCGTTATTCAGTTGCTGGGAATCGCTGTTCCGTATTTCCAGAAATTGCAGCGTGAAGGTGAAAGCGGTAGAAGGAAAATGAATCAGTATACTCGTTATCTGACCATTGTGATTCTTTTGTTCCAGGCTCCTTCTTATTTGATGAATCTTAAAATGCAGGCTGGACCTTCTTTAAGTGCTTCATTAGATTGGACTCTGTTTATCGTTTATTCTACCATCATTTTAGCTGCTGGTAGTATGTTTATTTTGTGGCTTGGTGAGAGAATTACTGATAAAGGTATCGGTAATGGTATTTCATTGATCATTATGGTGGGTATTATTGCACGCTTGCCGCAATCTCTGTTCCAGGAACTGGTATCTCGTATGACTGATAAGACTGGTGGTTTGGTTATGTTCTTGATCGAACTTGTTGTTTTGTTAGTCGTTATCGCTTTTGCAATCCTGCTTGTTCAGGGTACGAGAAAGATTCCTGTACAGTATGCAAAGAAAATTGTCGGTAACAAGCAATACGGTGGCGCAAGACAGTATATTCCTTTGAAAGTGAATGCTGCCAATGTGATGCCTATTATCTTTGCTCAGGCAATCATGTTTATCCCCATTACCTTTATTGGTTTCTCAAATGTAAATAATGCAAGCGGTTTCGTTCATGCATTAACTGATCATACAAGCTTCTGGTACAATTTGATTTTTGCAGTGTTGATTATATTATTTACTTATTTCTATACTGCAATAACCATTAATCCGACTCAGATGGCCGAGGATATGAAGCGTAACAATGGCTTTATTCCTGGTATTAAGCCGGGCAAGCAAACAGCAGAGTATATTGATGTGATTATGTCACGCATTACTTTGCCAGGTTCTTTCTTCCTTGCCTTGGTTGCCATTATGCCTGCTTTTGCTGGTGTATTTGGAGTAAAAGCTGAATTTGCTCAGTTCTTTGGCGGTACATCTTTGTTAATTCTTGTAGGTGTGGTTCTTGATACACTGCAGCAAGTTGAAAGTCATCTGTTGATGAGACATTATGACGGTTTGCTGAAATCTGGTCGTATCAAAGGGCGTAGTGGTAATGTAGCTGCATATTAATCTTTTTTGAGGAAATGATATTTCTTAAAACTGAAGATGAAATAGAGCTGCTCCGTGAGAGTAATTTGCTTGTAGGAAAAACGCTTGGTGAATTAGCCAAGATTATTAAGCCTGGAGTCACTACAAAGGAGCTGGATAAGGTTGCGGAAGAATTCATTAGAGATAATGGTGCTATTCCCACTTTTAAGGGTTTCCCCAATCAATATGGCGATCCGTTTCCAGCTTCGATTTGTACCTCTGTGAATGAGCAGGTGGTACATGGCATACCAAGTGATGTAGTACTGAAAGACGGCGATATAGTTTCGGTCGATTGTGGTACTTACATGAATGGATTTTGTGGTGATTCTGCTTATACGTTCTGTGTAGGTGAAGTTGATGAGGAAGTACGCAAATTGCTTAAAGTAACAAAAGAGGCATTATACATAGGAATTCAAAATGCAGTTCAGGGGAAACGCCTGGGTGATATCGGATATGCAATCCAACAGCATTGCGAATCCAATTCTTATGGTGTGGTGCGTGAATTTGTAGGTCATGGTATCGGTAAAGAGATGCACGAGGATCCGCAAGTGCCTAATTACGGCAGACGTGGTTACGGTACGATGTTGAAACGCGGGTTGTGCATTGCTATTGAGCCGATGATTACCTTGGGAAGCCGTCAAATTGTGATGGAGCGGGATGGCTGGACAGTAAGAACGAAAGATCGTAAATGTGCTGCTCATTTCGAGCATACAATTGCAATAGAGTCTGGTGAAGCTGATATCTTGTCATCGTTCAAGTTCATTGAAGAAGTATTAGGAGATAAAGCAATTTAAGAAATTAATATGGCAAAGCAATCTGCAATAGAACAAGATGGAGTTATAGTTGAAGCATTGTCTAATGCAATGTTTCGCGTTGAATTAGAAAACGGACATGAGATTACTGCTCATATCTCAGGTAAGATGCGGATGCATTATATCAAAATCTTGCCAGGAGATAAAGTAAGAGTTGAAATGTCTCCTTACGATTTATCGAAAGGAAGAATTGTATTTAGATATAAATAAAATTAAGATATGAAAGTAAGAGCATCCTTAAAGAAACGTACGCCAGAGTGTAAGATCGTTAGACGTAATGGCCGTTTGTATGTTATTAACAAGAAAAATCCTAAGTATAAACAACGTCAAGGATAATATTATTATTTTTGCAAAAAAAATAATTTAGTATATGGCTATAAGAATAGTTGGTGTCGATTTGCCTCAAAACAAGAGAGGTGAAATTGCGTTGACCTATATTTACGGAATAGGTCGTAGTAGTTCAGCAAAAATTTTGGATAAAGCAGGTGTTGACAGAGACCTGAAAGTAAAAGACTGGACGGATGATCAGGCTGCCAAGATTCGTGAGATCATTGGCGCAGAGTACAAAGTAGAAGGTGATCTTCGCTCTGAGGTTCAATTGAATATTAAACGTTTGATGGATATCGGTTGCTACCGTGGTGTACGTCACCGTATCGGTCTGCCTGTTAGAGGCCAGAGCACAAAGAACAATGCTCGTACTCGTAAGGGTAGAAAGAAAACCGTTGCTAATAAGAAAAAAGCTACTAAATAATAATTGTTGATATGGCAAAAAAAACAGTTGCAGCAAAAAAGAGAAATGTAAAGGTAGATGCTAATGGACAATTGCACGTTCATTCATCTTTCAACAACATTATTGTTTCTCTGGCAAATAGCGAAGGTCAGATCATTTCTTGGTCTTCTGCCGGTAAAATGGGATTTAGAGGTTCTAAGAAGAACACTCCTTATGCAGCACAGATGGCTGCACAAGATTGTGCTAAGGTTGCCTATGATCTTGGTTTGAGAAAGGTTAAGGCATATGTGAAGGGTCCAGGTAACGGACGTGAGTCTGCTATTAGAACTGTACACGGTGCAGGTATTGAAGTTACTGAGATTATCGACGTAACTCCGCTTCCTCACAATGGTTGTCGTCCTCCGAAAAGACGTAGAGTTTAAGATTTACCTTTATTTAAATGACACTTGATTTTGTTATTGGATTGTATAATTCTTCTCTGCAATCGCGGCTGCAACAAATTAAGTTCATGACTAACAATTAAAAATTAAAAGAAATGGCTAGATATACTGGACCAAAATCAAGAATAGCCCGTAAATTCGGTGAAGGTATCTTTGGAGCAGATAAAGTTTTGTCTAAGAAGAATTATCCTCCCGGACAACACGGTAATTCAAGAAAGAGAAAAACTTCTGAATATGGTGTGCAACTTCGTGAAAAGCAGAAAGCTAAATACACCTATGGAGTTTTGGAAAAACAATTCCGTAACCTGTTCGAGAAGGCAGCTACGGCAAAAGGTATTACTGGTGAGGTATTGCTTCAATTGCTCGAAGGTCGTCTCGACAATGTTGTATACCGTTTAGGAATTGCTCCTACTCGTGCAGCTGCCCGTCAGCTGGTTAGTCACAAGCATATCACAGTGGATGGTGAAGTTGTAAACATCCCTTCGTATGCAGTGAAACCCGGTCAGATTGTTGGAGTACGTGAGAAATCTAAGTCATTGGAAGTTATCGCTAACTCATTGGCTGGTTTCAATCACAGCAAGTATCCTTGGTTGGAGTGGGATGAAACTCTGAAGGTTGGTAAACTGTTGCATGTTCCTGAAAGAGCAGACATTCCTGAAAACATTAAAGAGCATTTGATCGTAGAGTTGTATTCTAAATAATAATTAATTTCATGGCGATATTAGCATTTCAAAAACCTGATAAAGTATTAATGTTGGAAGCGGACTCTAAATTCGGAAAATTCGAATTTCGTCCGTTGGAGCCCGGTTTCGGTATTACCGTGGGTAATGCCCTGCGCCGCATCCTGCTTTCTTCCTTGGAGGGTTTTGCTATCACCACCATCAAGATTGAAGGTGTTGAGCATGAATTCTCCAGTGTACCGGGAGTTAAGGAGGATGTTACTAACATTATCTTGAATCTGAAACAAGTGAGATTCAAGCAAGTAGTTGAAGAATTCGAAAGTGAGAAAGTAAGTATTACCATTGAGAATTCTACTGAATTTAAAGCAGGTGACATAGGTAAGTATTTGACTGGATTTGAAGTGTTAAATCCTGAATTAGTTATTTGTCATTTAGATTCAAAGGCAACTATGCAGATAGACATTACGATTAACAAAGGTCGCGGTTATGTACCTGCTGATGAAAACCGCGAATATTGCACCGATGTGAACGTAATTCCTATCGACTCTATTTATACTCCGATACGTAATGTCAAGTATCAGATTGAGCCTTTCCGTGTTGAACAGAAGACTGACTACGATAAGCTGGTACTTGAAATTACTACCGACGGTTCCATTCACCCGAAGGAAGCTCTGAAGGAAGCAGCCAAAATACTGATTTATCACTTTATGCTCTTCTCTGACGAAAAGATCACTTTGGAAACAAGTGATTCTGACAGCAACGAAGAGTTCGATGAAGAAGTATTGCACATGCGTCAGTTGCTGAAGACCAAACTCGTGGATATGGATCTTTCTGTTCGTGCCCTCAACTGCTTGAAGGCTGCGGATGTAGAAACATTAGGCGACTTGGTTCAGTTCAACAAGACGGATCTGCTGAAGTTCAGAAACTTCGGAAAGAAATCGCTTACCGAGCTTGATGATTTGCTGGAAAGTCTGAATCTGTCGTTTGGAACTGATATTTCTAAATATAAATTAGATAAAGAATAAACAATGAGACATAATAAGAAATTCAATCATTTGGGTCGTACTGCTTCTCACAGAAACGCTATGTTGGCCAATATGGCGTGTTCTTTGATCAAGCACAAAAGAATCACTACGACCGTTGCAAAGGCTAAAGCTCTGAAGAAGTTTGTTGAGCCTTTGATTACGAAGTCAAAGAACGATACGACAAACTCTCGTCGTGTAGTATTTAGCAATTTGCAGGACAAGTATGCTGTAACTGAACTGTTTAAAGAAATCTCTGTGAAGATTGCAGACCGTCCGGGTGGCTATACTCGTATCATCAAGACTGGTAACCGTCTGGGTGATAATGCAGAAATGTGCTTCATTGAACTCGTTGACTACAACGAAAACATGGCTAAGGACAAAGTTGCCAAGAAGGCTACTCGTACTCGCCGTTCTAAGAAGAGCTCTGCTGCCGCTACTGAGGCTGCACCTGCTGCTGAAGCTCCTGTTGCTGAGGAAGCTAAAGCAGAAGAAGCTAAGGCTGAATAATATCAACTATTCTTTTATATGGAAAAGTCGCCCCGTGATTGGGGCGACTTTTTTTATTTCTATATTTTTGTGTACAAACATTAAAAGATTTCCCTGGAACTCTGTATCTGTAAATTATTGGTTATATTTGTAGGTGATATGGCTAAGTTCGTAAAAATCATTGGTATTTTGATTCTTGTACTGGCTCTGGGACAGCGCATGGACGAAGCATTGGGGGGTGATTCACTCCAATCGGTTTCTCGTGTGCTGACGGAACAGATGACTTCGTTGCAGGAAGAAGGGGAATGTTTTACCATGCCTCAATGGCCATGTCTACCCGATGCCGAACTGGCCGGTGCTAACAGCTGTTCGCAGCTTGTAACTTTTTCACGCATGCAGCGTTCGGCTGTGATGGAATATCTTTGTTTTTTGAAGGAAAGGGTAGGCGAGATAGCCCATTACGAGGCTGTTCGTAGTCAGTGTCAAGGGAAGTTTTATGATGCCTTGCCCTGCCGCATCTGTAGTCCGGTGTGCGATTATTATATCTTTGCACTGCGGCGTATTCTCATTTAGTGTTTTTAGAGAATCCTGTTTCTTATCCCCTTTTATTTGTGCAGGCTTTCTGTAGCCTTCGATGGGGTTTCCTTTTAAGCAATATCAGGCTTTATTTTTTTCCTAACTGGGGAAATATTTTTTCCCAATAGGGGAGAAATTTTTTCCTAACTGGGAAAAAAATGCCCGATTCTAGCATGTCGGTCTCTTGGTGCTTCTGGCCGTAGGCTGACCTATTTACTTTATTTATTTCATTCTTTAAAAACAAATATTATGGCGACTCAAACTTCTAACACAACTATTTTCACATTAACTCATCCTGACATTGTAAAGCGTACCAGTGTGGCTTCTTTGCTCTATTCGGGGGTAATGGTACTCTTGGGAATCTTTTTGTTTGTTGCTGTTTTCGGCATGACTGACAATACTTCTACGGCTAGTATGGCCCTTATGGTATGTGGTACGGTGCTGATATTGGGAGGAATTTTCCGTATCTTCTGGAAGTCGAAACAGTTGATTTATCTGCCTACCGGCAGTGTGGCTACCAAACGTAGCCTGTTTTTCGATCTGAAATATCTGAATCGTCTGACAGATATGCTCGACAACTTATCGGCCGAAGTGGCTGGCGTGAAGAGTGGTGCCAGCGGTAATGTGCGTATGGACGTGATGATTACCAAAGACAGTAAGTTTGTGGCTGTTCAGCTGTTCCAGTTTGTTCCGTATACGTATACTCCTGTAACCAAAGTGAAGTATTTCACCGGAACGGAGGCAGCTGCACTTTCTACTTTTATATCTAAAATGTAAATAAGATACCTGCGACAGGTTTAGACTTGACTTTAAGCTTTGTAGGGGATTGGCTGTTATCCGGCCGATCCCTTTTTTTATATTCCTGTCGCTTGTGCCTATTCCGTCATGGCTATTCCCATCTTCTTCATCAGGAAGCAGGCATTCATGTTCTGTGCTACGCCGGGACGGAGCCGGTACGAGAAGGACAGTTCATTGTCCTTGATGTCGGCTTCGAAGCAGAAGTTGCGGATATCGTCGGGGTAGGCATCGGCCAGCGTACCCAGCAGCAGGTCGTGTGTGGCGATGATGCCGTTGGCCTGCAACGTCATGAACTGGCGGATGAGGGCGAGCGAACCTTTCTGCTTGTCCATTGAGTTGGTACCTTTCAGTATTTCGTCGAGGATGATGAAGAGTTCTTCGCCTGCCTGTAGTTTGTCGATGATGAGTTTCAGTCGTTTCAGTTCGGCGAAGAAATAGGATTCATTGTCGTTGAGCGAGTCGCTGGTACGCAGGCTGGTGACGAGTCGGGCAGGGTAGAGTTGCAGTTCGCGGGCAAAGACCGGAGCACCGATACAGGCCAGCAGGTAGTTAATTCCGATGGTGCGCAGGTAGGTGCTCTTACCCGCCATGTTGGCTCCGGTGATGATGATGAAGAAAGGTCGCTTGGCGATGTCGATGTCGTTGCGCACGCAGCGGTCGCGGTGCATCAGCGGATGACCCAGTGCGGTGCCGCGGAAGCAGAAAGGCTTGTCGGTGAAGGTGGGGTAGACGTAGCCGGGGTGGTTGTAGGCGAAGGTGCCCAGCGAGCAAAGGGCATCCATCTCTCCGATAGCGTTGAGCCAGCGGGGCAGTTCGGCGGCATGCTGTTCTTTCCAGGCTTCGATGCGCATGATTTGTCGCAGTTCCCAGAAGAAGCAACCATTGAGCACGGCGTACATGAACATGTTGTTTCGCTGGTCCAGCTCGTTCATCAGTTTGCTGAGCTGTCGGATGGACTGTGAGGCTTTCCGCTGTTCGCCACCAATTTCCTCTTTGATACTCTTCAGCAACGGGGCTTGTACGTCTTGCTTGTCCATCAGCTTCAGCAGGTTGGCATAGGTGCCGAGTATCTGGAGCTTCTTGCCGTAGACTGACTGTATCTTGGTGACTTTTCCCGTAAAGGCGAAACTACCTACGACGAATATCATCCAGATGACTCCCCACACGGTGCCCGACAGCAGTCCGAAGACTACGGCCAGCAGGCACAGGGCATTGACACCCGTTACCAGTGCGGGCAGCAGGCGTAGCACTCGTCTTTTCCGGAAGATGCTGGGGCTTTCGGCCCAGGCACGCAGTTCGTTTTCGTCGGCTTTCTTTCCTTTGTAGAGCAGACCCAGTATGCGGAAGCGTTGTCTGAACACGGGTTCGGCAGCCAGTTCGCGTACGGCTTCCTGACGACGGACAATTTCTTCGCGGTTCTCCAGATGCTTGTTCAGCCAGGAGGCGAGCCGGGCTTTGCCGGGTTGCGTGCAGGTGCGGTTGATGTACTGAAACAGCGAACGCTGCCCGAAGACATCGAGGTCGAACGTATACAGGTGGGCGGGATCGGTGTATTCATCGCCGCCGTTGAAGGGCGAGGTGTCATAGTCCAGCGCGGCCAGTTCCTGCTGGTTCACTTCCACTTTCTTTTCCAGGTAGTCTTTGCGGGCAAACAGACGGTTGTGTCGCTTGATCAGGAGCAGGAAAGGGAGCATGGTGACAACTGCAATGGCGCAAAGCACGCTCCAGCTCTCGTCCCAAAAGTAAATCAGTCCGGCCACGCAGGCCACGAACAGTACGACGCGTAGCGTCCCGATGCGGTAAATGCGTTGTTGTACACGGTTGAGTTCCTGTTGCGCCTCTTCTACCTGACTGCGGTAGCGGGCGGCTATCTGTTGAATGTTGTCCATGGGTTTGCTATGTTTTTTTGTGAGGGCAAAGATATGGAAAGGTGAGGGGGCTACAAAGCAAAAGGTTGTTTTTAAGCGGCCATCCCCCCGACTTACAAGTTGTCCCCCCAAAAGGAATGGAACTTTTTAATATATTTTAAGCCGGATGTTACCTCATTGAAAGTATTTGTAACATGTTTCTTTGTCTGCCTGAGGGCATGGGGCTATTTTTGTGCGTTTGCTTCAATGGGTTGTTGCCAGTTGGGGCAGAGGAGAGAGTAGAAACATATACCTTAGAACGTAACATTAATAGTATGAAAAGACTTGCTTTTTATTTTTTGGCGGCAATGCTGGCGTGGGCCTTGCCCGGTTGTAGTAATGAACCCGAGTTGGACGGAAATACACCGCCGGTTGTTCCCGACGGACCCGGAGATTCTGAAGAGACCGATGAACCGGAGACTGGTGCCGATCCCAACTTCCACATTTATTTGTGTTTCGGACAATCGAATATGGAGGGGTACGCCCGTCCCGATTATACGGCTATCGAGCCGCAGGACTTGGAAGGAGTGGACGAGCGTTTCCGCATGATGGCTGTCGTGGCGGGCAACTGGAACCGCGTGCCGGGGCAGTGGTATACGGCTGTGCCGCCGTTGTGCCGTGCCGAAACTGGCTTGACGCCTGCCGATTATTTCGGCCGCACGCTGGTGGCAGACAATCCGGACATCAGGGTTGGAGTGATTGTGGTGGCTTTGGGCGGAGCAGGCATCGACGCTTTCGACAAGGACCATTATACCGACTACTATCAGAATGCTGATGCCTGGCAGCAGGGGCTGATGAATGCTTACGGTGGCTGGCCTTACGGCAAGTTGATCGAGATGGCGCGGCTGGCACAGCAGGAAGGTGTCATTAAAGGCATCTTGCTGCATCAGGGCGAATCGAACAACATGCAGCAGGACTGGCCGGGCAAGGTGAAGAAGATATATGGTGACCTGTTGGCCGACTTAGGGCTGGAGGCTGCCGAGGTGCCCATACTGATTGGCGAGATGCTGCGTCAGGAGGAAGGCGGGCTTTGCTGGGGGATGAACAGCATCATTGCCACTGTGCCCGATGTGATACCTACTGCCCATGTGGTTTCTTCGGAAGGCTGTACGGGGGTAGGCAGTGCCGTAGAGCCTGCCGATGTGTTCCACTTCTCGCCCGAAGGATACCGGAAGTTGGGACGCAATTATGCCGAGACTTTGTTGAAACTGCAGCGGGGAGAGTGATTGCAGGAGTCTTCTGGGAATGGCTGATACAATCTTTTTGCCTCATTCTTGCAGGTTTTTCCAAAATAGACTACCTTTAACACGGAAAAATCGTTAAATAAAGACAGCCGATATGAAGAAAAGGGTCGTATTATGGACTTTGTTGCTGAGCATCTTGGGGGGCGTTTTGCCCTGCACGGCGCAGCAAATCATGTATGCCAACCTGAAAGAACTGCGTGAGGAGCAGGGCGACACGGTGACAACCCTGCAAGTGGAGCGGCGCTCGAAGAATCAGATATATCTGATGGGCGGTGCCGACTACCGCATTACGGCTCCCGAGAACTCGGGCATGAGCCGTTACCTACGCAAGCGCTGCTATGCCGTGCGCGTGGACACGGCACTTTACGTCAATTGCCGCAAGATGCGCTACAAGCGCTACCGCTTCGGTCAGTGGTATGCGCCCGCCATGTGGGTGGGAGGAAAAATCTATTTCTCCGCACAACCCGTAGGCCAGGCGGCCACCAGTACGCTGATGCCTGCCGATGCTGCCAAGCTGGGAGGCGAGGTAGGCGACGCCATTGCCGCTTCGGGACTTGTGCACGACCGCGTGTACTACGAGCTCGACCCCGAGACGGGCCATTCCGAATTTGTAGGCAAGGAGAAGATGTTGCAATTGCTGTCCGCCTTTCCCGAACTGCGAGCCCGCTTCGAGGGCGAAACAAGCGAGTCGGCCGAAGTAGTCGGTCGGTACCTGAAGATGATACAAACCAAAAACGAACCTTTATGATACAGCTACAAGACGTGCCCCGTGCCTATACCTATTGCTTTGCAGGACGGGACAAATGCCCCAAGTGTGCCACTTGCCTGCGCGCCATTGCCGCCCGTCTGCTCGAACAGAGCGAAGACCCGCAACCCCAGACGCTGCATACGGTCAATGCCTGTTACGTCGACCGCTTGCCCGACCTTTCCGCCTGTCCCCTTTACCGTCCCGACACACCGGTACGCTTTGCCCGGGGAATGATGCACCTGTTCGACGAAGTTCCCGTGAAGCAGGCCGCCGAGCTGCGCGCCCGCGTAGTGGGTTGTTTCTCGTGCGAACGCTATTTCTACCTCAGCCGCAACGGCAAGCGGCTTATCACTCCCGAAGAACAACGCCGGATAACGGCTGTCTTCCGTGACATGGGACTGGCTGCGGCACCCCGTTTCGACGGTTACGAGCAAGCCTTAGTCTGGTAATTCTCCTTCATCATACGGATGGTTGTGTCCTGCCCGGCAGGACTGTACACCGCTGCACACTGGTTGCAGCGTTACTGCAAGCCTGTGTGCAGTGTTACTGCAAAGCCGTTTGCAGTGGCTCTGCAACCTGCGTGCAGTAGTTCTGCAACCTGTATGCAGCGACGCTGCAACCAGTGTGCAGTCGCTGTGCAGCCAGTGTGCAATGACTTTGTTGCCTGTCTTCTTTTCCGTCCGCACCAGCAGTCACGATGGCCGCCGTACGGGTTTGTTTTCCTCCGAATATCCTTTCTGTAGCCCCAAAAAGGCTGTGATGTAACGTAGCCGTAAGGTCTGTTTGCCCGAAAGATGTTATTTTTGTGGCATTATTAACTTAAAAATGTCATGAAATACATTTCTACCTTATTTCTGTTATTATGGATGTCGGTATTGTCTGTGCAGGCAGCCGACCAGTTTGTCACTTTTGCTCCGTCCGAAGGCGGCCTTACCCTTTACGCCGCCGGCAGTCCCGCACCCGCCATCTGGTGCAGCGACGACGACCACAAGGGCGTGCTGATGGCCGTGGAAAACCTGCAGGCCGATTTCGAAAAAGTAGTCGGGGTGAAACCCGGTAAAGTTACCGCCGCTGCTGCTGGCGTGAAGATCATTGTCGGTTCGGCCGACCGGAGTCCCCTCATCAAGCAACTGATAAAAGCCAAGAAGCTGGACAAGAAACAGCTGGAAGGCGCTCGCGAGAAATACATCATCACCACCCTCCACGCACCCCTTGAGGGAATCGAAGGCGACGTGCTGCTCATTGCCGGCAGCGACAAGCGCGGCACCATCTACGGCATCTACGAACTGTCGCGCCAGATGGGTGTATCGCCCTGGTACTGGTGGGCCGACGTGCCTGTACCGACCCGCGAGGCTGTCTGCGTCCGTCCCGGTGTCTATACCGACGGTGAGCCTGCGGTGACCTATCGTGGCATCTTCCTGAACGATGAGGCACCCTGCTTGACCGGATGGGTGAAGCACGCCTTCGGCACCAATTACGGCGGGCACGAATTCTACGGAAAGGTGTTCGAACTCATTCTCCGTCTGCGCGGTAACTTCCTGTGGCCTGCCATGTGGAGCTGGGCTTTCTATGCAGACGACCCCGAGAACGGCAAGCTGGCCGACGAGATGGGCGTCATCATCGGCACTTCGCATCACGAACCGATGGCACGCAACCATCAGGAGTGGGCACGCAAGCGCAAGGAGTACGGTGCCTGGAACTATTCGACCAATAAAGAAGTCATCGACCAATTCTTCCGCGAGGGCATCGAGCGCATGAAAGGCACCGAAGACGTGGTGACCATCGGTATGCGTGGCGACGGCGACGAAGCCATGAGCGAGGACACCAACGTGAAACTGCTCGAAGACATTGTCGACAACCAACGCCGCATCATCAAGGAAGTCACCGGCCGACCCGCCAAGGAGACACCGCAGGTATGGGCGCTCTACAAGGAAGTGCTCGACTATTACGATAAGGGTATGCGTGTGCCCGACGACGTCATCATGCTGCTTTGCGACGACAACTGGGGCAACGTACGCCGTCTGCCCAATGCCGAAGAACGCAAGCATCCCGGCGGCTTTGGCATGTACTACCACGTGGACTACGTGGGCGCGCCCCGCAATACGAAATGGCTGAACGTGACCCCCATCCAAGGTATGTGGGAACAGCTCCACCTGACCTATGAGTACGGTGTGGATAAACTTTGGGTACTCAACGTGGGCGACCTCAAGCCGATGGAATATCCCATCACCCTCTTCCTCGACATGGCCTGGAATCCGCTGGCCTATACCGCCGAGAATTTCATGCAGCATCCCCGCAACTTCTGTGCCCAGGCTTTCGGCGAAGAACAGGCCGACGAGGCTGCCCGCATCCTCAACCTCTACAACAAGTACAACGGTCGTGTGACTGCCGAGATGCTCGACGCCCGCACCTACAACCTCGCTACAGGCGAATGGAAGCAGGTGGCCGACGACTATGCCCGCCTTGAGGCCGAAGCCTTGCGCCAGTACCTCACGCTGGCTCCTGCCTACCGCGACGCTTACAAGCAACTGATACTCTTCCCCGTGCAGGCCATGTCCAACCTCTACGAAATGTACTACGCCCAGGCCATGAACCACAAGCTCTATGCCGAAGGCAATCCCGAGGCGAATGCCTGGGCCGACAAGGTGGAGCAGACCTTTGCACGCGACAAGGCTCTGACCGACGACTACAACAACGTGATGTCCGGCGGCAAGTGGAAGAACATGATGATACAGAAACACATCGGCTACCGCTCGTGGAACGACAACTTCCCTGCCGACCGTCTGCCCAAAGTATTCCGCATCGCCGAGCCCGAGAAGGCCGTGGGTGGCTACGTCTTTACGGGTGCCGACGGTTATGTAGCCATGGAGGCTCCCCACTTCTTCGAGTGTCAGGCCGCCGAAGGCACGTCGTGGAAAGTGATTCCCGACATGGGCCGCACGCTGGGCGGCGTTACGCTGATGCCCTATACCGTGCCCGTAGCCGGTTCGTCTCTGTCTTATAAGATGAAGTTGCCCGAAGAGGCCCGCGACCTGAAGCAGGTAAAGGTCATCGTCGTAGTGAAGTCTACTTTGGCCTTCCAGGACGTTGAGGGCCACAAATACACCGTCGGTTTCCGCGGTGGCAACGAAGAAACCGTCAACTTCAACCACAACCTGAACGAATTGCCCGAGAACGTCTACTCCGTATTCTATCCCACCGTGGCTCGCCGCGTGATTGAAAAGGAAGTAACGCTCACCCTTCCCGCTTCGTCCGACGGTACCTATACGCTCGACTTCAAGCCACTTCACCCCGCCGTGGTACTGGAGAAGATTGTAGTCGATCTCGGTGGCTACCGCAAGTCCTATTTGTACATGGACGAGTCGGAGTGTACGCGGAAGTAATTGTACCGATAATGTGTTCAGGCACGGATAGCACGAACAAGTGCGGAGTGTAGCTCTCCGTTCTGTCGTGTATCCGTGCCTGAATCATACTTGCAGGTTGGTTTTTATCTGCTTTTGACTTTCCTCCTTTCTTTTTGATAAATATTCACCCTCTTTCATTGGGTATTTCCGGATTAATTGCTATATTGCAACACGAATCAGTTGTAATGGACTGACACTTTGTAAATCCTTAACCTATCATATCATGGAAATAACCCTGAGCAAGACATTGCCTCCCTATCCCAGTTTTGTGGAGGGCATCCGGCGGGCGCCGGACCGTGGCTATACACTTACTCCCGCGCAGACGGCCACGGCATTGAAAAATGCGCTGCGCTATATCCCTAAAGAACTGCATGAGACCCTGGCTCCCGAGTTCCTGGAAGAGCTTCGTACCCGCGGACGCATCTATGGCTATCGCTATCGCCCGCAGGGCGACTTGAAGGCTAAGCCGATTGACGAATACAAGGGAAACTGCATCGAAGGGAAAGCCTTTCAGGTGATGATCGACAACAACCTTTGTTTCGACATCGCCCTCTATCCTTACGAACTGGTTACCTATGGCGAGACGGGCCAGGTGTGTCAGAACTGGATGCAGTATCGGCTCATCAAGCAATACCTGGAGGTGCTGACGCAGGAGCAGACACTCGTTATCGAGAGCGGGCATCCGCTGGGACTGTTCAAATCGAAGCCCGAAGCGCCCCGCGTCATTATTACCAATGCCCTGATGGTAGGGCTGTACGACAACCAGCAGGACTGGCATACCGCCATGCAGATGGGCGTGGCCAACTACGGTCAGATGACGGCCGGCGGCTGGATGTACATCGGTCCGCAGGGCATCGTACACGGCACGTTCAACACCCTGCTCAATGCTGGGCGTCTGAAATTGGGCATCCCGCAGGACGGCAACCTGGCAGGCCGCCTCTTCGTCTCTTCGGGACTTGGCGGCATGAGCGGCGCACAGCCCAAGGCCGCCGAAATGGCCGGAGCGGCAGCCATCATAGCCGAGGTGGACGCTTCGCGCATTGAGACGCGCCACCGACAGGGTTGGGTAGGGCATGTCACTTCCTCCCTCCCCGAAGCATTTGCCTTGGCCGATGAGGCCATGCAGCGGAAACAAGCCGTTTCCATCGCCTACCACGGCAATGTTGTCGATCTGCTGGAGTATGCCGCCAGTTACAACATCCGCATCGACCTCCTGTCCGACCAAACCTCTTGCCATGCCGCTTACGACGGCGGCTACTGTCCCGCAGGCATCACCTTTGCCGAACGCACGGAGTTACTTCACAAAGATCCGGCCACATTCCGCCGCCTGGTGGACGCCTCGCTGAAGCGACACTTCGAGGTTATCCGAACGTTGGTGGACCGCGGCACGTATTTCTTCGACTACGGCAACTCGTTCATGAAGGCCGTTTTCGACGCAGGCGTCACCGAGATAGCCCGCGGCGGAGACGACAAGAACGGCTTTATCTTCCCCAGTTACGTGGAGGACATCATGGGCCCCGAACTGTTCGATTACGGTTACGGTCCCTTCCGCTGGGTATGTCTGAGCGGCAAGCACGAGGACCTGATTAAGACCGACCACGCCGCCATGGAGTGCATCGACCCCACCCGCCGCGGACAGGATAGGGACAACTACAACTGGATTCGCGATGCCGAGAAGAACAACCTCGTAGTGGGCACCCAGGCCCGCATCCTCTACCAGGATGCAGAGGGACGCATGAAGATAGCACTGCGGTTCAACGAGATGGTGCGCCGTGGCGAGGTAGGTCCCATCATGCTGGGGCGCGACCACCACGACGTCAGCGGCACCGACTCGCCCTTCCGTGAGACGGCCAACATCAAGGACGGCAGTAACGTCATGGCCGACATGGCCGTACAGTGCTTTGCCGGCAACTGTGCCCGCGGCATGAGCCTCGTAGCCCTGCACAACGGAGGCGGCGTAGGCATCGGCAAAGCCATCAACGGTGGTTTCGGCATGGTGTGCGACGGCAGCGAGCGGGTGGACCGGATTCTGCGCTCGGCCATGCTGTGGGACGTAATGGGCGGTGTAGCCCGCCGTTCGTGGGCCCGCAATCCGCACGCCATGGAGACCAGCGAGACCTTCAACCGCACCCATGAAGACGGCTATCACATCACGATGCCCTATCTGGCGGATGAGGAGCTGATAAATAGTTTGGCGGGCCTCACCCCTGGCCCCTCTCCCAAGGAGAGGGGGAAGTAAGTGCTTCTTTATTTTGATAGAAATATGAATCACTTTTCCCTTTCCCTCTCTTTCCTTTTCCCCCTCTCTCAAGGAGAGGGGAGAATAAACGCTTTTTTACTTTGATAGAAATATGAATCACTTTTCCTTTTCCCTCTCTTTCCTTTCCCCCCTCTCCCTGGGAGAGGGGCGGGGGTGAGGCCGGAAAGGCTTATAAATAATGTATATGAACAGAATTATGGAATGCGTCCCCAACTTCAGCGAAGGACGCGACTTGCAGAAGATTGACCAGATTGTAGCTCCGTTCCGTGCACGTGCCGGTGTGAAACTGCTTGACTATAGCAACGACGAAGACCACAACCGCCTGGTAGTGACCGTCGTGGGCGAACCCGAACCCTTGCGCGACGCAGTCATCGAAGCCATCGGCGTGGCAGTAGAACTGATCGACCTGAATCACCACCAGGGACAACACCCGCGTATGGGTGCCGTCGATGTGGTGCCTTTTATCCCTATCAAGGGCGTGACGATGGATGAGGCCATTGCCCTGTCGCGCGAAGTCGGCGAGGAAGTGGCCCGTCGCTACCAGCTGCCCGTCTTCCTGTACGAGAAGTCTGCCACGGCTCCCCACCGCGAGAACCTGGCAGCCATCCGTAAAGGCGAGTTTGAAGGCATGGCCGAGAAGATACACCAGCCCGAATGGCATCCCGACTACGGTCCGACCGAGCGTCACCCCACCGCTGGTACTGTGGCCATCGGAGCACGCATGCCGCTGGTGGCCTACAACATCAACCTTTCCACACCCAGCTTAGAGATTGCCCACGACATTGCCAAGAAGATACGTTTCATTGGCGGCGGCCTGCGCTACTGCAAGGCGATGGGCGTAGAGCTGAAGGACCGCGGCATCACGCAGGTGTCCATCAACATGACCGACTATACCCGCACTGCCCTCTACCGTGCCTTCGAGTTGGTACGTATCGAAGCACGTCGTTACGGCGTGAGCATCGTGGGTAGTGAGATCATTGGCTTGGTGCCGATGGAAGCCCTGATTGATACCGCCTCCTACTACTTGGGATTGGAGAATTTCTCGATGCAGCAGGTACTGGAAGCACGCATTATGGAGTAAAGACAAGGAGTTATGAGCGAAAACCTGATTATATTCGATGCCCGTGTAGTGACCCCAATGGGATTTGCCGCCCGCAAGGGAGCAGAGATGGGCGAGTTGCTGGTGATGGACCACGCCACCATCGAGGTGACCGACGGCGTCATCACCTATGTGGGTCCCAACCGCGGCGAGAACCGCGACGGGTACTATCAGCACTACTGGCACTACAACGCCCGCGGCCGTTGCGTGCTGCCCGGCTTTGTCGATTCGCACACGCACTTCGTCTTCGGAGGCGAGCGGGCCGACGAGTTCTCGTGGCGGCTGAAAGGCGAAAGCTACATGAGCATCATGGAGCGGGGCGGCGGCATTGTCAGCACCGTGAAGGCCACGCGAGCCTCCAACTTCATACGTCTGCGCGCCAAGGCCGAAGGTTTCCTGAAGCAGATGAACGCCATGGGCGTGACAACCGTGGAGGGCAAGAGCGGCTATGGACTGGACAAAGAGACGGAACTGATGCAGCTTCGCATCATGCGCAGCCTGAATGGCGACGAGCACCGCCGGGTGGACATCGTGCCCACCTTTCTGGGTGCTCACGCCGTGCCGCAGGAGTATGCCGGACGCACCGACGACTACATCGACTTCCTCATTCGCGAGGTGATGCCCTGTGTGGCCGAGGCCGGGCTGGCCGAGTTCTGCGACGTCTTCTGTGAGCAGGGGGTATTCTCCATCGAACAGTCGCGCCGACTGCTGCTCGCCGCCCGCGGGATGGGCTTCAACCTGAAGCTGCATGCCGACGAGATAGTGCCCTTGGGCGGTGCCGGATTAGCAGCGGAACTGTCTGCCACGTCGGCCGACCACCTGCTGCATGCCTCCGATGCCGACATTCGCGCCATGGCCGAGAAGGGAGTTGTCGCCACGCTGCTCCCCCTGACTGCCTTTGCACTGAAGGAACCCTACGCCCGCGGCCGTGCCATGATAGATGCCGGCTGTGCCGTGGCCTTAGCCACCGACCTGAACCCCGGCAGCTGCTTCTCGGGTTCCATCCCGCTGACGTTTGCCTTAGCCTGCATCTATATGCAGATGAGCATCGAAGAAGCCATCACGGCCCTCACCCTGAACGGTGCCGCCGCGCTGAACCGTGCCGGTTCGATAGGCAGCATCGAAGTGGGCAAGAAGGGCGACTTGGTGGTGCTGAACACCGACAATTACCATTTCCTGCCCTATTACATCGGCATGAACTGCGTGATTGCGACCATCAAGGAAGGAGTGATTTATCCCTCCTGACCTGCCTCATAAAGCAATGTGTCCGGCTGTGACCGAAGGTAAGAACCGGTAGCTTTTCCTGACAGTCTTGTGCCCTTTCCACCTCGCTATACGACCGAGGGGGCCTAAGTATAGGACTGAGGGTACCTAAGTATAGGACTGAGACCCCCTCTCTATACGACTGAGAGGGTCTAAATATAGAGCTCTGATAGTCAGTGGTTTACAGAAAGGCTTGCTGATGGTTATAAAAAGTTACATTTACCCGTCGGTCCCGCCATTCGGACACCCGAAAAAACAGAAGTAAAACCTTAAAATCAGAATATCATGTTAGTCGATTTAACCGTAAAAGAGTTTTTGAATAAAGTAGCCGGCAACGCCCCCGTGCCCGGCGGCGGCAGTGTGGCTGCCTTGTGTGGTGCCATCGCCTCGTCCTTAGCCGCCATGGTGGCCAACCTGACCCTCGGCAAGAAGAACTACGAAGCCTGCCAGGAGCAGATGCAGCACATCGCCGCGCTGGCAGCGGAACGGAAGGACGTTTTCGTGGCCGACATCGACCGCGACTCCGAAGCCTACGACCGCGTATTTGCCTGCTTCAAGATGCCCAAGGCCACCGATGAGGAGAAGAGTGCCCGCAGCGCCGCCATCCAGGAGGCCACGAAGCACGCCGCTCTGGTACCGATGCAGGTGGCGCGCAACGCTTACGAGCTGATGAGCGTCATCGTGGAAGTGGCCCGCCACGGCAACCGCAACGCCGTGACCGACGCCTGCGTGGCTATGATGACCGCCCGCAGTGCCGTGCTGGGCGCACTGATGAACGTGCGCATCAACTTAGGCTCGCTGAAGGACAAGGAGTTTGCCCTGAGCTTGCAGGACGAGGCCGACGAACTGGAACGCCAGGCCCTGCTGAAAGAGAAAGCATTGTTGGACGAAATAAACCGGGAGCTGCGAGTATGAACAACGTGTATTATGTAGGGTCGGGCGACCTGACCTTCGAACTGATCGAGCGAATCATCAACGAAAACCTGAAACTGGAACTGGCTCCGGAAGCCAAGCTGCGCATCCAGCGCTGCCGCGACTATCTGGACCGGAAGATTGCCGAATCCGACGTACCCCTGTACGGCATCACCACCGGCTTCGGCTCGCTGTGCAACAAGAACATCTCGCCCGACGAACTGGGCACCCTGCAGGAAAACCTCATCAAGAGCCATGCCTGCAGCGTGGGCGAGGAGATAAGGCCCGTTATCGTGAAACTGATGATGCTGCTCAAGGCACATGCCCTGTCGTTGGGGCACAGCGGCGTGCAGGTCATCACCGTGCAGCGCATCCTCGACTTCTTCAACAACGACGTCATGCCCATCGTCTATGACCGCGGATCCTTGGGCGCTTCGGGCGACCTGGCACCGCTGGC
This sequence comes from Bacteroides ndongoniae, assembly GCF_900108345.1. GTDB lineage: Bacteria > Bacteroidota > Bacteroidia > Bacteroidales > Bacteroidaceae > Bacteroides > Bacteroides ndongoniae. The sequence continues at coordinate 189,964 of NZ_FNVV01000013.1, forward strand.
CAACCTCTTCCTGCCCCTCATCGGCGTGGGCGACGTCTATTACAAAGGCAAGAAACGCGAAGCCATCAGCGTGCTCGACGAGTTCGGCTGGGAGCCCGTCCACCTGATGAGCAAGGAAGGACTGGCGCTGCTCAACGGCACCCAGTTCATGAGCGCCAACGGTGTGTTCGCCATCCTCAAGGCCCGGCGCCTCAGCAAGAAGGCCGACCTCATCGCCGCCCTGTCGCTCGAAGCCTTCGACGGGCGCATCGACCCCTTCATGGACTGCATCCAGCAGATACGCCCTCATCAGGGACAGATAGAGACAGGCGCAGCCTTCCGCACGCTGTTGGAGGGCAGCGAGCTCATCGCCCGGCCCAAACAGCATGTGCAAGACCCTTATTCGTTCCGTTGCATTCCGCAGGTGCACGGCGCCACCAAGGACGCCATCCGCTACGTGTCGTCGGTGTTGCTCACCGAAATCAACTCGGTGACGGACAATCCCACCATCTTCCCCGACGAGGACTGCATCATCTCCGGCGGTAACTTCCACGGTCAGCCGCTGGCCATCTCGTACGATTTCCTGGGTATCGCCCTGGCCGAGTTAGGCAACATCTCCGAGCGACGCATTGCCCAGCTCATCATGGGCCTGCGCGGGTTGCCCGAGTTCCTTGTGGCCAATCCGGGGTTGAACTCCGGCTTCATGATACCGCAGTATGCAGCCGCCTCGATGGTCAGCCAGAACAAGATGTACTGCTACGCCGCCAGCAGCGACTCCATCGTGTCGAGCAACGGGCAGGAGGACCACGTCAGCATGGGCGCCAATGCCGCCACCAAGCTCTTCCGCATCATGGACAATCTGGAGCACATCCTCAGCATCGAGCTGATGAACGCCGCGCAGGGTATCGAGTTCCGCCGTCCGCTCAAGACGTCGCCTCTGCTGGAACGCTTCCTGCACGAGTACCGCAAGGAAGTGCCTTTTGTGAAAGACGACATCGTGATGTACAAGGAAATTCACAAAACCGTCGCGTTCCTGAACCGGACGAAGTTTGATTACTGAATGATATAATTTTTATTAATCTTTTGACCATAGAAAGAAAACTCACTTTTTATATTGAGTTTTCTTTCTATCTTTGCTTCGTTTAATTTTCAACATGGAATCCATAGTAATGGGTTTGTACAGAGAGAGAGCATCGATATGGAAGAAAATACGAAGAATCCTGCCCCGCGGGCTGAACTGAAAAAACGAATCATCGACAGTTCGCTCGAGGCATTTACAAAACATGGCATCAAGAGTATCACGATGGACGAGATAGCCTCCTCGTTGGGCATCTCGAAACGTACCCTCTACGAGGTGTTTTACGATAAGGAGACACTGCTGGAAGCATGCGTGCTTCGCCGCCAGGAAATGGAGGAACAGTACCTGAAGGAGGTACAAGCCGTAGCCGGCAACGTGTTGGAAGTGATCTTGAAGCTTTTCCAGTACAGCATCGAGCAGTTTCATGCCACCAATAAGAAATTTTTTGAGGACATAAAGAAGTATCCGCGGGTGGCTGAGCTGATGATGAACCGTCACAACCGCAACTCGGAAGAGGCCATCCGTTTCTTCGAGGAAGGCGTTTCGCAAGGTCTCTTCCGCGATGATGTCAATTTTGAGATCATGAGCCTGCTTGTACGCGAACAGCTGGACTTGCTGATGAACACGGACATTTGTCAGAAGTATTCGTTCCTCTCTGTTTACGAAACAATTATGTTTACTTATCTGCGTGGCATCTCGACCATCAAAGGGGCGCAGGTCTTGGAAAACTTTATCTGTGAATATCGTAGAAACAAGCGATAACGTTTCCTGCATTTTTCGTACTTTTGCCCTCCTCTAAGGAGTAAGTATGGAAAAAAATGCATTGAAATATACCGCTATCTGGGTCTTCCTTGTGCTGGGTGGGCTGTTGCTGATGTACCTGCTGCCCGACCTGAACATTGGCGGGCATAAGCTGAGGCGGGTCGATCTGCTGAGCGACGTGCGTCCGCCTGCTGTTCCGCTCGAAGAACCCGATACGCTGCTGCCTCCGCCGCCCAAGCCGAAGCCGGCCTTTGCCGATACGTGCCGTACGGGCATGACCTGCATCGAAGACTACAGCGATTCCGCCATGCGTGGCATGGCTCCTTTCTACCGGGCACTGGACGAATTGTCGTCCCGCTCGCGCCGGGTGGTGCGCATCGCCTACTTCGGCGATTCCTTTATCGAAGGCGACATCCTGACTGCCGATTTGCGCGAGATGCTGCAGCGCAAGTACGGTGGCCGTGGGGTAGGTTTTGTGCCCATCACTTCCATCGTCAGCGGGTTCCGCCCCACCGTACGCCATACCTTTGGCGGTTGGGAAAGCCATTCGGCAATGGACTCGGTGGCTTTCGACAAGAGCCGGCAGGGTATCTCCGGCCATTACTTCATTCCCGGCCCCGGCGCCTATGTCGAGCTGAAGGGGCAGAGCAGATATGCCTCTCTGCTGGATACGTGCCGGCGTGTCTCCATCCTGTTCTGTAATAAGGGTGAAACCACCATTACGGTGCGTGTCAACCGCAACGAACCCGTTACTGAAACGTTTCAGCCTACCGGCGGCCTGCAGGCGATGACCGTAGAAGGCCGTATCGGGTCGGTCCGCTGGACGGTGGATCGGGCCGACTCTACGCTGTTCTATGGCGCAACGATGGATGGCGACGCGGGCATTGCGGTAGATAATTTCTCGCTGCGCGGTACGTCGGGACTCTCTCTGCGCTCCATACCGATGCATACGCTGCGCGAATTTGACCGCGAACGCCCGTACGACCTCATTGTTCTTCAGTACGGGCTGAATGTGGCTACCGAGCTTGGCAGGAAGTACGATAAATACATAGCCGGCATGCATACCGCGCTGGAGCACCTGAAGGAAGCCTTTCCGCAGGCCGGCATCCTGATTGTGGGCGTGGGCGACCGCGACTACAAGACCGAAGAAGGCGAGTTGCGAACCATGCCGGGAGTAAAGAACCTGATGCGTTATCAGCAGAATCTGGCGGCCGATGCCGGCGTGGCATTCTGGAATCTGTTCGAGGCCATGGGTGGCGATGGCAGCATGGCACGACTGGTGGAGGCGAAACCTGCAATGGCCAATTACGACTATACACACATCAACTTCCGCGGCGGAAAGCATCTGGCAAAATTGCTGTACGAAGCGCTGGTTTACGGAAAGGAACAGTATGACAGGAGGCGTGCTTATGAAGAAATGGAACCTTGACAAGCTGTCGGCCGGGTGGCGCAACGCATTGTGCTGCTTAGTGTGGATGCTGATTGCCGTGCCGGTGGTGCAGGCGCAGGATGCCGTGCCGCTTTGCCCCATGCCGGACGTGGTGGCGGTCGGTGCCGATACGTTGCCGGTCTGCTCCATGCGTACCGATACCATTGCTCTGCCGCGGCTGACGTATCCGGCTGCTTTCCGGCAGTTGGCCGACAACGTACTGACCGACAGTCTGGGCGTCCTCGACCCGATCTGGGAGCAGTTGAGGCTGCGTCACTTGGGCGTCGTGACGGACACGTTGCGCATCGTCCACGTGGGCGACAGCCATATCCGCGGACATATCTTCCCACGCACGGTAGGCGAAGCGATGCAGCGCGATTTTGGTACGGTCAGTTATACCGACCTCGGCATTAACGGGGCGTTTTGCGTCACCTTTACCCGTCCCGACCGTATAGACCAGATAGCCGAGCTGCATCCGGACATGCTGATACTGTCGTTCGGTACCAACGAGAGCCATAACCGTCGATACAACTCCATGACCCACTACAGGCAGATAGATGACCTGGTGCGTATGCTGCGCGAACGTTTGCCGGAGGTGCCCATGCTGATGACGACCCCTCCCGGCTCGTACGAAAGCTTCCGCCAAAGCCGGCGCCGTCGTACCTATAAGATCAATCCCCGTACCGATAGGACCGTGCAGACCATCCGCCGCTATGCCGACGACAATGGTCTGGCCGTCTGGGACCTGTACAATATTGCAGGAGGTGTCAGACGCGCCTGCCTGAACTGGCAGGAGGCCGGCCTGATGCGCCCCGACCATGTGCACTATTTGCCCGAGGGCTATCGTCTGCAGGGCGAGATGCTGTATCAGGCTCTGCTGAGGGCTTACAACGATTATTGCATGGGGATGAGATAAGATTTGATGAAACTCTAAATTCAGTTGTTTTATGGATGATTTGTTTTCCTGGCTCCATATCGACGTGACGCGTTTGCGCGATGTCTTTGTGTACGATCCGCATTCGCCGATGATCTTCAGCAGTGGCATTTTTCTCTGGCTGTTTGCGGCCTTTATCGTCGTCTATCTGCTGTTGCAGCGTCGTACGACGGCCCGGCTGATGTTTGTCACGTTGTTCTCGTATTATTTCTATTATAAAAGCAGCGGTACCTATTTCTTTTTGCTGGCCGTCGTCACCGTAAGCGACTTCCTGCTTGCCCTGCTGATGGACCGTACGGTGACCCGCTGGAAACGCAAGCTGTGGGTGGTCGTCAGTCTGTGTGTCAACCTGGGCTTGCTGTGCTACTTCAAATACACCAATTTCCTGCTCGAATGCTGGGCATCGCTGACGGGCGGCACCTTCTCCATGCTGGACATCTTCCTGCCTGTGGGCATTTCGTTTTTCACCTTCCAGTCGCTGAGCTACACCATCGATGTGTATCGGCGCGAGATAAAGCCGCTCACCAATTTGCTCGATTACGCATTCTATGTATCCTTCTTCCCGCAATTAGTGGCGGGTCCCATTGTGCGCGCCCGCGACTTTATCCCGCAGATCCGCCGCCCGTTGTTTGTTTCCAACGAGATGCTGGGGCGCGGCATCTTTCTGATAGTGAGCGGCTTGTTTAAGAAGGCGGTGATATCCGATTATATCAGCGTCAACTTTGTAGAGCGCATTTTCGATAACCCTACGCTCTATTCGGGGGTAGAGAACCTGATGGGGGTATATGGCTATGCGTTGCAAATCTATTGCGACTTTTCGGGCTATAGCGATATGGCGATAGGAATAGCCTTGTTGCTTGGTTTCCATTTCAATATCAACTTTGACTCGCCCTATAAATCGGCCTCGGTCACCGAGTTCTGGCGCCGTTGGCACATCTCGCTGTCCAGTTGGCTGCGCGACTATCTGTACATCTCGCTTGGAGGCAACCGGAAGGGGAAAGTGCGGCAGTACGTCAACCTGATTATTACCATGTTTCTGGGTGGGCTGTGGCATGGTGCTTCCTGGAACTTTGTGCTGTGGGGTGTGCTTCACGGTGTGGCCTTGGCAGTGCATAAGTTCTGGATGTCGCTGACGGGGCGCAAGAAGGGCGAGCAGAGTCATGGCATCCGGCGTTTCTTCGGGGTGGTCGTAACTTTCCACTTCGTATGTTTCTGCTGGATCTTCTTCCGCAATGCCGACTTCGCTACGTCGGTCGATATGCTTCGACAGATTTTTACCGTGTTCCGTCCGCAACTGTTGCCGCAATTGCTGGCCGGTTATTGGGAAGTGTTTGCCCTGATGGGGCTGGGATATGTACTTCACTTCCTGCCCGACAGTTGGGAACGTGCCTGTACAAAAACAGTAATCCGCCTCCCCCTGCTGGGAAAGGCGGTACTGATGATTGCACTGATTTATCTGGTTATTCAGATGAAGAGTTCGGACATCCAGCCCTTCATTTATTTCCAGTTCTGATCTGTCGCTATCAGTCTATTTCTATCTCGTCGAGGAAGAGGAAGGCGGGATTGCCTGCTCCGTTGTGTCCCTTGGGCAATACGGCAGGTCTCAGGGTGAGTTGTACATAGCGCGTCCGTACGGGGGCGAAGTCGATGCTGTAGTCTTCGATGCCTCTTGTATCGGGCGCAGTCTTCACGGGGAATGTTTTGGTGGCTATTTCGCGGTACGACTGTCCGTCGTCGGAGATGGCTACGTGCATCTCGCTGCATCCCATGATCCAGTCGCCCAAAGATACGAAGGCATGAGTTCCGGCACGTCTGATTTCGTCTCCGCTTGTTCCTAAGTCGATCACAGCCGTGATGTCTCCGCCGATGAAACCGAGCCATTCGCCCGAGGCAAAGTTGTCACTGCCCCGTTGTCCGTCAACCAGCATGGAGGCTCCCGCATACGTATATTTCGGAGATGGCTGTATGCCGGTCAGCTGAATAGGGCAGAGTGTGGCCTTGTTGAAGAAGAAATCGCGCTGCAGCACTTTGCTATCGTTTCCGTCCGCACGGATGGCGATGGCTTTCAGTTGGGTTGTCTGATCGATGCTGATGCCTGCCGTGTCGTATGGCTGAGAGGTTTCGTTGGGTTGGCTGCCGTCGAGGGTATAGTAAATAGGGGCATTGTCAACGGTGTTCAAGGTGATCAGGGCTGATTTCTTCGATGTTTTTCCGGTTGGGGCAGGTGAGATTTCGGCCCGGATGTCGAAGATGTGTTTGGCATAGTTCAGTCCGTCTCTTTGATAAAGTTGGATAAGAGAGAGTAGGCGTTTTACAAAGTCATTGTAATCTTTCTTCTCAGGTTGTGTCCACTGTACTTCGGCAAGGGCGGCCATGCGCGGAAGCACCATGTACTCTACCTGTTCGGGTGACAGTATGTATTCGGTCCACAAGTTGGCCTGTGCTCCCAGAATGTGTTTCTTCTGTTGGTCGTTGAGGCCCTCAGTGGGCTCAAGGCTATATACTTTTTCTACCGGAACATATCCTCCGATGGCATCGTAAGGCTCGTTGGCCTTGTCGGCGCTTTGGAAGTAATCGAAGTAGCAATAGGTGTTCGGTGTCATGATGACGTCGTGTCCCATCTGGGCCGCTTTGATGCCTCCTGCACTGCCTCTCCACGACATGACGGTGGCGTTGGGGGCTATGTCGCCTTCCAGAATTTCGTCCCATCCGATGATTTGTCTTCCTTTCTCATTCAGGAACTTCTCGATGTGTGCCATGCAATAGCTTTGTAAACGATCTTCTGCACTGTGCTCTTTGTCGGCTTTCAGTCCTTTGGCACGGATTAAGGCCTGACACTTGAGGCACTTTTCCCAGCGGGTGCGTGGAGCTTCGTCGCCTCCGATGTGGATGTATTTCGATGGGAAAATATCGATAATCTCTGTCATTACATCTTCCAGAAATGGTAAAGTCTTTTCGTTGCCGATGCAAAGCACGTCTTCGAATACGCCCCAAAGGGGAGACACTTCATACGGGCCTCCGGTGCAACCTAATTCGGGGTAGGCTGCCAGAGCTGCCAGCATGTGTCCGGGAAGGTCTATTTCGGGGATAACGGTGATGTAGCGTTCTTGTGCATAGCGTACGATTTCGCGTGCTTCATCCTGGGTGTAGAAACCACCGTAGGTCGTGTTGTCGTATTGGTCGGTATTGTGTCCGATGACGGTACGGTTTCGTGTAGAGCCAATTTCGGTCAGTTTCGGATATTTCTTGATTTCGATTCGCCAGCCCTGGTCTTCGGTGAGGTGCCAGTGCAGAGTATTCATGTTATGCAGAGCCAGCAGGTCAATATACTCTTTGATAAATTCAACGGGGAAGAAGTGTCTTCCTACATCCAGCATCATACCACGATAAGCAAAACGGGGGGCATCGTTAATTTCGCCTGCGGGCAATAGGAGGGTAGCTCCTTGAGCTACGGCTGGGATAGATTTGCGTAATGTCTGTATGCCGTAGAATACACCGTTTTCGGTCTGTCCTTCAATGCGGATGCCTTCTGCCGAAGTACTTAACTTGTATCCTTCGGGATTGGTTATTTCGCTGTTGAGGCCTAAAGTGATACATCCTGTTGCACTTTCTCCTTCCTTTATGGCTTTAGTCTGGAGGGTATAACCGGTCGATTGAGCAATGTATTCAGCCAAAAATTCTGCATTGCGTTTCAGTAACGGGTTATTCTCCGGATAGGCTATTATTGTGCTTCGTGTCAGCTTGAACGGAGAGTCTTGTGTAAGGTTAACCTCTTGCGGGAGGGGAACCACGGAGTAGGAGGCTTGTTGCTCATTCGAAGAACAAGCGGCAAAAGCAAGTGCTACAATTGGTAAAAGATACTTTTTCATATGGTTAATTATTTAAGGATTAGGTTGCAAAGTTATTAAAATCCACGGATTTTTATATTTGTTTTCTTAAAATCTTATAAGGCATAATGCTCTGCATCTGTTTTACTTTATATTTATTATTTTTGTATGCCGGAAACCTCAGTAATCAGGCTTAAACTGGGCAGTTTCCTTGATTAAGTGTTATATATTTTAGTTTGATTTAATATGAAAAGAAATTTTTGTTTGTTATCTGTTCTTTTGCTTTCTTTATGCTTGTATACCAATGCTTTTGCACAAAAGAAAGTTTCTATTTTAGGTGATTCTTATTCTACGTACGGAGGTTATGTTTCTCCGTCTGTTAATATCTGCTGGTACGATGCTGAAGTAGGAGGTAAGAATGCTCAAAACGATGTACGGCATGTGGAAGAGACCTGGTGGTATCGGCTGATAAAGGAAAACGGCTATCAGTTGGAGCGTAATAATTCATTTTCGGGAGCTACCGTCTGTTGTACCGGTTATGATAAGAACGACTATTCTGATCGGGCTTTTATCACCCGTATGTATAATCTGGGACGTCCCGATGTGATTTTTATATTTGGTGGGACAAATGATAGTTGGGCAGGTGCCCCGATTGGAGAATATCAATATTCCGATTGGAGTAAAGAAGATTTGTATCAGTTCCGTCCGGCTTTTTGCTTTTTGCTCGATTCCCTGATCAAGTTGTATCCGGAGGCAACCATTTATAATATTACCAATTCGGAATTGTCAGCTGAAGTAACATCTTCAATGGCCGAGATATGCCGTCATTACAATGTGCAGAACATCCTTTTGCATGATGTGGAAAAACAATCTGGTCATCCTTCTGTAGCTGGTATGAAGAGTATCTGTGAACAAGTGGCGAGTGTTGCATGCAAGTAGTAGCTTTGTCTTTTAAGATAAAGAAGACTTTTTTGATGAAGGGGCAATCTTTAATATAACTTTTAGCCCCTTCATCTTTCTTTTCTGAATTCGTATTCTTTCTTCCTCCAAATCTTTCTCTTTTCTCCTCCTTGTCCTTTCCTTTTGGCCATTTAGTCCCTTTCTTTCCCCCTTTTCCCTTTCTATCTCCTTTTTCTTCTCTTTTTCCCCTTTCGCGCGCGCATGTGAATATATAATGTGTTCCCTTTTCCTTTCCCCGTGATTCCTCCTTTAAAAACATGTTCTACAACATATCTATAAATCAGCTATTTAGCAAAAACTTCATCAAAAAGTTGAAAAAAAGTGTTTGATATATTTGGAGCATAATTAAAAACCCACTACTTTTGCACCCGCTTTCGAGAACGAGAGCAGCGGCGAAATGACATTCTGAGATACGCGGAACAAACGATTCGCAGTTTTAGATCTTTTTCTGCTTACATTCTGTAAGGAAAGTGAGCCTGAAGGTAATCTTTGTCAAGCAGCGCTTCACAAAGAACCCCTGAAAAAGAAAAACGAAAAAAAACTTCGAAAAAATTTGGAAGATATGAAATAAAGTTCTTATCTTTGCATCCGCTTTCCGAAAGAAAAGCCTTCGTCAAGAAGAAACGATCTATGAAGAGATTACATAAACAATACGTAGTACAAGAGCGGAGAAATGAAGATTGCAAGATCTGATTTCTCCGGGTAAAGAAGAACCGTCAATGCTCTTTCCTTATATATATATAAAGAAAGAGAAGAATTGAGAACTTCGGTAAATCAATCGGTCGTCCTGAACAGAGCAAATGCCGACAGGCAACTGTCGCAAAAGATATTCTTACAATGAAGAGTTTGATCCTGGCTCAGGATGAACGCTAGCTACAGGCCTAACACATGCAAGTCGAGGGGCAGCATGATTGAAGCTTGCTTCAATTGATGGCGACCGGCGCACGGGTGAGTAACACGTATCCAACCTTCCGCTGACTCGGGGATAGCCTTTCGAAAGAAAGATTAATACCCGATAGCAAAGGACTTCCGCATGGATATCCTTTTAAAGGATTCCGGTCAGCGATGGGGATGCGTTCCATTAGATAGTTGGCGGGGTAACGGCCCACCAAGTCGACGATGGATAGGGGTTCTGAGAGGAAGGTCCCCCACATTGGAACTGAGACACGGTCCAAACTCCTACGGGAGGCAGCAGTGAGGAATATTGGTCAATGGGCGAGAGCCTGAACCAGCCAAGTAGCGTGAAGGAAGACTGCCCTATGGGTTGTAAACTTCTTTTATACGGGAATAAAGTCATCCACGTGTGGATGTTTGTATGTACCGTATGAATAAGGATCGGCTAACTCCGTGCCAGCAGCCGCGGTAATACGGAGGATCCGAGCGTTATCCGGATTTATTGGGTTTAAAGGGAGCGTAGGCGGGCTTTTAAGTCAGTTGTGAAAGTTTGCGGCTCAACCGTAAAATTGCAGTTGATACTGGAAGCCTTGAGTACAGTAGAGGCAGGCGGAATTCGTGGTGTAGCGGTGAAATGCTTAGATATCACGAAGAACTCCGATTGCGAAGGCAGCTTGCTGGACTGTAACTGACGCTGATGCTCGAAAGTGTGGGTATCAAACAGGATTAGATACCCTGGTAGTCCACACAGTAAACGATGGACACTCGCTGTTGGCGATATACGGTCAGCGGCTTAGCGAAAGCGTTAAGTGTCCCACCTGGGGAGTACGCCGGCAACGGTGAAACTCAAAGGAATTGACGGGGGCCCGCACAAGCGGAGGAACATGTGGTTTAATTCGATGATACGCGAGGAACCTTACCCGGGCTTGAACTGCAGCGGAATTATCCGGAAACGGATAAGCGAGCAATCGCCGCTGTGGAGGTGCTGCATGGTTGTCGTCAGCTCGTGCCGTGAGGTGTCGGCTTAAGTGCCATAACGAGCGCAACCCTTATATCCAGTTACCATCAGGTCATGCTGGGGACTCTGGATAGACTGCCGTCGTAAGATGTGAGGAAGGAGGGGATGACGTCAAATCAGCACGGCCCTTACGTCCGGGGCTACACACGTGTTACAATGGGGGGTACAGCAGGCCGCTACCTGGCGACAGGATGCCAATCTCCAAAACCCCTCTCAGTTCGGACTGGAGTCTGCAACCCGACTCCACGAAGCTGGATTCGCTAGTAATCGCGCATCAGCCACGGCGCGGTGAATACGTTCCCGGGCCTTGTACACACCGCCCGTCAAGCCATGAAAGCCGGGGGTACCTGAAGTGCGTAACCGCAAGGAGCGCCCTAGGGTAAAACCGGTGATTGGGGCTAAGTCGTAACAAGGTAGCCGTACCGGAAGGTGCGGCTGGAACACCTCCTTTCTGGAGTGACGTCCGAAAGATGAAGTTCGGATGGTTCTCTTACCGTTCTCTTGTACCTGCGTGATTGTTTTTACGATATTGCGAGAAAAGTAGAAGCCGAGCCGAAAGGCGAGGGTTAGACTGACAGTCCTATAGCTCAGTTGGTTAGAGCGCTACACTGATAATGTAGAGGTCGGCAGTTCAACTCTGCCTGGGACTACCTGAAAATATCTGGGGGATTAGCTCAGCTGGCTAGAGCACCTGCTTTGCAAGCAGGGGGTCAACGGTTCGAATCCGTTATTCTCCACTTATGTGATGGGATGCCTGAATTTTGATTCTTCATTCATAATTCTTCATTCTTCATTCACGACGATCTATGACATGATGTACAAAATGAAAGTAAAAGTTGAAAGCTGAAAGTATATATCGACTGCTGTGTCGATAAGACAAAAAAGTAAGCAAGGGCGCATGGCGGATGCCTTGGCTCTCGGAGGCGATGAAGGACGTGATAAGCTGCGATAAGCTGCGGGTAGGTGCAAATGACCTTTGATCCGCGGATTTCCGAATGGGACAACCCGGTATTCTGAAGGAATACCATCCATCCTTATGGTGGAGGCCAACGCAGGGAACTGAAACATCTTAGTACCTGCAGGAAAAGAAAATAAATAATGATTCCCCAAGTAGTGGCGAGCGAACGGGGAATAGCCCAAACCTGCCATGTTACGGCATGACAGGGGTTGTAGGACCACGTCGTTGCAAGAAATCTGACGAATGGAAGCTTCTGGAAAGTAGCACCGCAGACGGTGACAGTCCCGTACATGAAGTCAGACGAAGCATAGTGGTATCCTGAGTAGCGCGGAGCACGAGGAATTCTGCGTGAATCAGCCGGGACCATCCGGTAAGGCTAAATACTCCCGAGAGACCGATAGCGAACCAGTACCGTGAGGGAAAGGTGAAAAGCACTTCGAACAGAAGAGTGAAATAGTTCCTGAAACCGTGCGCCTACAAGCGGTCGGAGCACCTTTCGGTGTGACGGCGTGCCTTTTGCATAATGAACCTACGAGTTGTTATTTCCGGCAAGGTTAAGGGCCTTGAGGCCTGCAGCCGAAGCGAAAGCGAGTCTGAACAGGGCGGATAGTCGGAAGGAACAGACGCGAAACCAAGTGATCTACCCTTGGTCAGGTTGAAGGCTGGGTAACACCAGCTGGAGGACCGCACCAATAAGCGTTGAAAAGCTTCTGGATGAACTGAGGGTGGGGGTGAAAGGCTAATCAAACTTGGAGATAGCTCGTACTCCCCGAAATGCATTTAGGTGCAGCCTCGACTTATACTGGCATGAGGTAGAGCGACTGATAAGATGCGAGGGCTTCACCGCCTATCAAGTCTTGACAAACTCCGAATGCGTGCCAGTTCTATGTCGGGAGTGAGGGCATGGGTGCTAAGGTCCATGTCCTAAAGGAGAACAATCCGGACCAGCAGCTAAGGTCCCGAAATGAATACTGAGTTGAACTAACGAAGTCAGATTGCTAAGACAGCTAGGATGTTGGCTTGGAAGCAGCCATTCATTTAAAGAGTGCGTAACAGCTCACTAGTCGAGGAGTTTGGCGTGGATAATAATCGGGCATAAGTATTCTACCGAAGCTCTGGGATGTTTATACATCGGTAGGGGAGCATTCCACTCAGCGTTGAAGGCGTACCGTGAGGTATTCTGGAGCGTGTGGAAAAGCAAATGTAGGTATAAGTAACGATAAGGCAGGCGAGAAACCTGCCCGCCGAAAGACTAAGGTTTCCTGATCAACGCTAATCGGATCAGGGTAAGTCGGGTCCTAAGGCTCAGCCGAACGGCGACGCCGATGGCAGAAACGGTTAATATTCCGTTACTACCATGCAGGGTGACGCGGGGACGCAGGAGTGACACCACCGCCGGCTGACGGAATAGCCGGTTTAAGGGAGTAGATGTTGATTTCCGCAGGCAAATCCACGGAAAGAATCGAACCTGAAAGTATGACGCGTCCTTCGGGACAAGTCAATAGTGTGGGTAAACATACTGCCGAGAAAATCCGCTAAACATAACTTGTATGGTACCCGTACCGCAAACGGACACACGTAGTCGGGTTGAATATACTAAGGCGCTTGAGTGAATCACGGTTAAGGAACTAGGCAAACTGACCCTGTAACTTCGGGATAAAGGGTCCTCAATGCAAGTTGAGGCGCAGAGAATAGGTCCAGGCAACTGTTTAACAAAAACACAGGGCTGTGCAAAATTGAAAGATGAAGTATACAGCCTGACACCTGCCCGGTGCTGGAAGGTTAAGAGGAGACGTCATCGCAAGAGAAGCGTTGAATTGAAGCCCCAGTAAACGGCGGCCGTAACTATAACGGTCCTAAGGTAGCGAAATTCCTTGTCGGGTAAGTTCCGACCTGCACGAATGGTGTAATGATCCGGACGCTGTCTCAACCGTGAGCTCAGTGAAATTGTAGTATCGGTGAAGATGCCGATTACCCGCGATGGGACGAAAAGACCCCGTGAACCTTTACTATAGCTTAACATTGAATTTGGGCAACTGATGTGTAGGATAGGCCGGAGGCATCGAAGCGGTGACGCCAGTCATCGTGGAGCCGCTGTTGAAATACGGCCCTTTGGTTGTTTGAGTTCTAACTCCTGGATGGAGGACACTGTTTGGTGGGTAGTTTGACTGGGGTGGTCGCCTCCAAAAGCGTAACGGAGGCTTCTAAAGGTGCCCTCAGGACGATTGGTAACCGTCCGCAGAGTGTAATGGCATAAGGGCGCTTGACTGGGAGACATACAAGTCGATCAGGTAGGAAACTAGAGCATAGTGATCCGGTGTTTCTGTATGGAAAGGACATCGCTCAAAGGATAAAAGGTACTCCGGGGATAACAGGCTGATCCCTCCCAAGAGCTCATATCGACGGAGGGGTTTGGCACCTCGATGTCGGCTCGTCACATCCTGGGGCTGGAGAAGGTCCCAAGGGTTGGGCTGTTCGCCCATTAAAGTGGCACGCGAGCTGGGTTCAGAACGTCGTGAGACAGTTCGGTCTCTATCTATCGTGGGCGTATGAAATTTGCGTGGCTCTGACACTAGTACGAGAGGACCGTGTTGGACTGACCTCTGGTTTACCGGTTGTGCCGCCAGGTGCATTGCCGGGTATCTAAGTCGGGATTGGATAAGTGCTGAAAGCATCTAAGTACGAAGCCAGCCACAAGATTAGATTTCTTAGGGTCGTCAAAGACGATGACGTTGATAGGATGCAGGTGTAAAGGTGGCGACACCAAAGCCGAGCATTACTAATTGCCCGTTCACTTTTAGGTCTTGAATAGTAACAGCATAGTCGTTATATACGTTCAGAATTGAAAGTTTTACTTTCAGACATCATGTCGACCTTATTAAGGTGACTATAGCATCGGGGTTCCACCTCTTCCCATTCCGAACAGAGAAGTTAAGCCCGGTCACGCCGATGGTACTGCGTAACAGTGGGAGAGTAGGTAGTCGCCGTTTTAGTAGAAGCCTCTTCGGACAGTTCCGGAGGGGCTTTTTTTTTCCCTCCGCATGCACGTAGAATTCTTTTTTTCCCCTCAGGCACGGATGACACGGAAAGACACGGGAAAGCCGCGCCTGAAAACAATATATACCGCATGTCTTTCTTTTGAATTGTGCTTTCCAAATGCGCCGACTGCTGTGTTCCGGTGCAACAGTTACTGCACTGTTAGTGCACCAACTGTTGCACTGCGAGTGCACTGACTACTGCACTGTGAGTGCAATAACTGGTGCACTCACTGGGGATAACTGGGGAGTTTTAGAAGGATAATAGGCAAAATTGGCTGGAGAAGATTAACCAGGCTGTGAGTCAGACTGGCTAAGGATCGGAAAATAGAATATTGTACAGGCTGAATAAGTATATAAAAGTAACGCTGCCCTTGAAACCGTAACCTGATGAAGGAGAAAGTTTCAGTGGCAGCGTTGCCTTTCGTTTTTGTTTCTTGATTGATCCTACTGTAAGTGCTCCACCGGAACGATGTAAAGCGTGGATAGTGCTTTACTCTATGACGTTGATTCTGGCTTTTTCTTTCAGCTTGATGTTCAGTTCGGCTTTTTCGCTCAGCGGAGTCCAGAGCACCTGGCGGCATTCATTTTTTTGCAAATAACAGTTAGGTTCGTATGAGCCGCTAAGGTGTTCGGTGTCGATATGGAATGAATCTGTGTCAACTGTCCACTCTGTGATAAAGTCAAGATTGAGATATAAGTTATCTACTTGTCCACTCTGGAAAAACAGGGCTGGAGCCTTGGCTGAAAGGGATTTTATCCGGCAATCATTAATGAGCGTTGCTCCTTGGCTATTGATATTGAACGCAAGTGAGTCGCGGGATAGGCCGCTGAACTGTGTATGCATGTTATAGCTTTCTGAGATGATTTCCTCTACTCCTTGGGGAATATTCATTTGGATAGCTTCGCAACGTACTCTCAGCCATTTCAGTTTTTGGTATTGTGGAGCCAGTTTGTCTGTCGGGAACGAGAAATAAATTTGGAGGGTGTCGCCTGCTGTCTTCCATTCCATGTAATTGTTTAATTCGGAAGTGTATGTCAGGTTGCCGGTCAGTGAATCGGTTGGGCCGATTTTCAGTGTTGTCTGTTCAAAGCTGACATGCCTTTCTTCGAGATCCTGTGCTTCCACTTTACACATCAGGTGTACAACTCTGCATTCGGGCATTTGTCTGCTTGTTTGTTCTCCTTTGATGTCTAAACAGGATTCTTCCCAGGTGGTACCTGTGCTGAGAATAGATGCCAGGGTGCCAATCACCAGTATTGCTCCGGCAAACAGCATTCCTATTATAATATATGTGGTACGTTTCATAATTCGTTTTCTTTATTTTTATTCTTTATAAACTCTTGATACATGGCCGAGAGTTCTTCAGGCTTAATGTCGAGGGTGTACATTTGCTTGAAGAAATAGTCGGCTTCTTCTTTCAGAAAATATTCGCGTCGTAGCGAAAGTATCAGTTTGGATGCGCCGGGTGAAACAAAGTAGCCGATGCCACGCTTGTTGTAGATGATTCCTTGCGATTGCAGGTAGTCGTACGAGCGCATAGTGGTATTGGCATTAACTTCCACCACAGCTGCATATTCTCTGACCGATGGTATGCGTTCGTCTTCCCCGTATTTTCCGAGTAATACTTCGTCGCAGATACGGTCTGCAATTTGCAGATAGATGGCTTTGCTTTCTTTAAAATTCATGTTACCAGCGATTTATGATTTCTGATTCTTTGAAACGGAAATAGGCGAGCGTCCAGTTGAACAGGGCTATGAATGAACATAAGCTAATGACAACAAAACTGAAAGAATCCTCCGAGCTGTATATCCCGTTTATTACATGTACTTTAAATTGTTCTGCAAAGACTTTTGCAACAATAACTCCTACCGTGATGTATGCAATGCTGATACACACAAGGGCTACGCAAGTATTGACAAACGAGCGTTTGGGCCAGATGACGCTGCCCAGTACAAAGAAAGATTGCAGGCAGAAATAAACGGCTATGTTAATGCTGATGCTTGATTTAGCCTGATAGAATCCCGATTTCAGAAAATAATCCCAAGGTACGGGAGCTATCGGTTCGATGTCCGGGTAGAAGATGTTGTAAATCACTACGCGTGTCCAGTCGGCCAGTTTGAATGCTATCAGAAAGCATACCAGAAAGGCAAAAGTATATATCAGCCATCGTGCGAGGAACTTTTCGAACATGGTGGCGGGTGTCATCAGGATGTTTATCCGTCCGGTTTTGCTTTTCATCCGTTCCATGACGAAAGAAGCGCTCAGCATTCCCATGATATGTATGGCTATGACAAACAATGTCACTGTCATGTTCCACATGATGTCTTCGGAATAATGACTTCCGGGCAGTTCGCTTGAGTATTGCAAATAACCTCCCCATATCAGAATGATGGCCATGATGCCGTACATCATGACGAAACGGAGCAGGTTGGGGCGCCAGCTTTCCACCATCTCTTTGCGACAGATACTGGCAAAGCGAGGCATGCTGAAAAAAGTATCTTTTATCATATTCTTTGCTATTTTGTGGGGTGAAACATCTCGGCAATCTGTTCCGGCAGGGACAGGGTTGCACCAAACAATAATTCCAGATTCAACTCAGTCTCTTCACCGTCTGTATTAGGCAACATCAGATAATTGCCCTGTATGGATGGCAGCGTGTATAGAGCCTGTGCGGCCAGCGTGCGGTCGTCGCTTTCTACAAACATGAATTTGTCGCAGATATCGCTTGTCGATGCATCAAGCAGAATGCGGCTGTTGTCTATAATCAGTACGTGATCCAGCACCTTGTCTATATCGCGTACCTGATGGGTAGAAATCACAATGGTTCGTTCGTCCGACATGCCCGATGCAATGAATTTGCGGAACTGGCTTTTGCCGGGGATGTCCAGACCATTGGTCGGCTCGTCCATCAGCAGAAGCGAAGTGTTGGTGGCAAGGGCGAAACTCATAAAGACTTTTTTCTTCTGTCCCATTGACAGGCTGCCCAGGTCAGTATCCAGATCCATTTCGAAGAAGTGCAGATACTTCACCATGTCTTCTTTGCTGAATTTCGGATAGAACGAACTGTTCAGTTCGATATAACTTACCAGTGAGATAGCCGGAAGCTGGAATTCTTCCGGAACCAGAAACATGTCCTGTAAAGTGGCAGGTAACCGCCGGCGGACATTTAAGTCGTGAAACGTAACCTCTCCACTCTTCGGAGTAAGCAGACCTGCCATCAGGTAGAGCAGTGTAGATTTACCGGTACCGTTCTTGCCCAACAGCCCGTAGACCTTTCCTTTTTCCAGCGCAAGCGAGAAGTCGTGCAAGACTTCTTTTTTCTTGCGGTGATAGCTGAATGAAATGTTTTTTACTTGCAACATACCGTAATTTGTTTAAAGTCAGATGTCAGGCTCCAAGATACAAGTGCAGGCCTTATCAACCTGTATCTTTGCCTTTCCTTCTGCTGATTAAGTGTATTAGTATAATAGTGCACTGCAAATATAAAGAGGATTTTTAGAAAAACAATAGTTCGCGCATAAAAAAGTTTTTTTTTGGGGGAACGTGGTATTGGAATGCGGTAGGGTTTTACGGCAGAAGGATAATTCCACCTTATTATAATAGGCAGTGGGGATGGGCAAGTGTATTGCTGAGGATTTTTTTATGTGGCAGGCAGATTGATTGAGTGGCTCACTGCCCCACGAAAGGAAAGGAGGAATATAACAAAAAAGGTGGCCTTTGCGGGTCACCTTTCTTTCTATATTTAGTTGCGGAGGCCTGACTCGAACAGACGACCTTTGGGTTATGAGCCCAACGAGCTACCAACTGCTCCACTCCGCGATGTTTCTCATTTGCGAGTGCAAAGGTACGGATTTTATTTGAATATGCAAATTTTTTGCAGAATATTTTTTTCTGGTTGATAATGGAGGCAATACTTGGGAAGATATTATCTGTATGAGCAAGCAAATTTTTTCAGACGAAGATGATGCGATGTTCAATGAGATTTGTTCGTATAAGCGTTGCTTCAATATGGGGCGAATTATAAATTCCATGTTTATCTGTGCCATCTGCGTCCGAAGCATGTATTTCAACTCCAGATTGGTATTAATTGCTTTATTTGTTTGTAATATATGCGGAAAAGTCTTACTTTTGCTCAAATTATTAAGCAATGTGCAATTAACCTATGACCGTATCGAAGACAAAAGCCAAGTTAGTGGATGTAGCTCGTCAGCTATTTGCAAAGATGGGGGTGGAGAATACCACGATGAATGATATCGCCCTCGCTTCCAAGAAAGGCCGACGTACGCTGTATACCTATTTTAAAAGTAAGGAAGACATCTACATGGCTGTTGTCGAGTCGGAACTCGATATCCTTTCGGACATGATGAAACGCGTAGTCGAGAAGGATATTTCGCCCGATCTGAAACTGATGGAAATGATTTATACCCATCTGGATGCGGTGAAAGAGGTGGTTTACCGTAACGGTACGTTGCGTGCCAATTTCTTCCGCGATATATGGCGGGTTGAGAAAGTCCGTAAGCGCTTCGATGCCAACGAAATATTGATTTTCAGGGATGTCTTGCGCGAAGGAATGGAGAAAGGCGTGTTCGATATCGACGATTTGGACATGACAGCCGAAATCATGCATTACAGTATAAAGGGTATTGAGGCACCTTATATTCGGGGGCATGTCGGTGCCAATCTGGACGATGATACGCGTGACCGTTATGTGACACGTCTGGTATTGGGTGCCTTGGGAAAGAAAGTATAATTATCAATCATTCATAAATCAATTACAATTATGGGATTATTAAATGGAAAAACAGCCCTTATCACCGGCGCCGCTCGTGGCATCGGTAAGGCTATCGCTCTGAAGTTTGCTCAAGAAGGAGCCAATATCGCTTTCACCGACCTGGTGATCGATGAAAATGCCGAAGCTACAGTTAAAGAAATTGAAGCGTTGGGTGTAAAGGCCAAAGGATATGCTTCGAATGCAGCCAGCTTCGAAGATACAGCTAAGGTTGTTGAGACCGTACATGCCGATTTTGGCCGCATTGATATTCTGGTTAACAATGCAGGTATCACTCGCGACGGTTTGATGATGCGTATGAGCGAACAACAATGGGATATGGTAATCAACGTCAACCTGAAGTCGGCGTTCAACTTTATCCATGCATGTACTCCGATTATGATGCGTCAGAAAGCCGGTAGCATCATCAACATGGCTTCTGTAGTAGGTGTTCACGGTAATGCCGGACAGGCTAACTATTCTGCTTCGAAGGCAGGTATGATTGCTTTGGCCAAGTCTATCGCACAGGAACTCGGTTCGCGCGGTATCCGTGCCAATGCCATCGCTCCGGGCTTTATCATGACAGCTATGACCGATGCCCTGTCTGACGAGGTGAAGGCTGAATGGTGCAAGAAGATTCCTTTGCGTCGTGGCGGTACGCCCGAAGACGTGGCTAACATTGCTACCTTCCTGGCTTCTGATATGTCATCTTATGTATCCGGTCAGGTGATTCAGGTAGATGGTGGTATGAATATGTAATCAGTGCCTATGACTGTCCTGTACGAAGACAATCATATCATTATAGTCAATAAGACCGCTTCCGAGATTGTTCAGGGAGACAAGACCGGCGATACGCCGCTTTCGGAGATTGTCAAACAGTATCTGAAGGAAAAGTATCAGAAACCCGGCAACGTCTTTATCGGTGTGACCCACCGCCTGGACCGCCCCGTGAGCGGTCTTGTTGTTTTTGCCAAGACCAGTAAGGCGCTTGGACGTCTGAATGAGATGTTCAGAGTCGGCGAGGTGAAGAAAACTTATTGGGCCATTGTGAAGAACATGCCCCCTGAGCCGGAGGGCGAACTGGTGCATTACTTGGTGCGCAACGAGAAGCAGAACAAGAGCTATGCTTACGATTCAGAGAAACCCGGCAGCAAGAAAGCTATTCTGCACTATCGCCTGATAGGGCGTTCGGACAATTACTGTCTGCTTGAAGTCGATCTGAAGACCGGACGCCATCATCAGATTCGTTGCCAGTTGGCTAAGATGGGCTGTCCCATCCGTGGTGACTTGAAGTATGGCTTTCCGCGTTCCAATCCCGATGGAAGCATTTGCCTGCATGCACGTCGGGTCCGTTTTGTACATCCGGTTTCGAAAGAACTCATTGAGGTGGTAGCGCCTGTTCCTGATAGTAATTTGTGGCATGCCTTTCCGGCAGATATCTGATTGTCATTTCCGGTAGCTGATGATGCGCCGGTCGGATGAAAAATATAAAAGCCGTTCCCCAGAATAGACAAGGAGGGAACGGCTTTTATATAGCAGTGTGCTTACTATTATTCGGCGACCTTCGTTTGATGCTTGGTTTTGGGCGCCCCTGGCCACGACTGGCCAGAGACGCACCACCACAAACAAACATAAACAGGGCTGCTACTAATACTTTGTCATAATCTCATAAATTCATTTGCTTTTTTTAGATTCTATAATTTAGGTTTGGGCTTACTCTTTTCCTGTTTTGCTGTAGTTGTGGATGGGTGTATACATCTCACTACATTATTTTAATCTCAAAATACGTGCCAGATTCAAGAATCTTCTATAATTGGCTGATCCTTAGATGAAAAGGGTAAATAGGCGAAAAAATCCCAGTGTGGAAAAAGTGTGGAATTGTGGAAAAAGTGTGGAATAAGTCCACACTTTTTTAATCTGTGATATTATAAAGTTTCAGCTTGTTGTAGAGTGTTTTTCTATCAATGCCCAACAGTTGTGCCGCACGGCTCTTGTTGTTGCCAGTCTGTTGCAGGGCATGGATGATTTGCTGTTTTTCAGTCTCTTCGTTGCGCAGGGCCATGTTCGGTATGGGGGCAGCCTGCTCTTTTATTTCCTTCAGTTCGCTCAGTTCGTTCAGAGTGATGAATTTTCCCTGTGCCAGCAGGGTGGCGCGGCGCACAATGTTCTTCATCTGGCGCAGGTTGCCCGGCCAGTGATAGTCCAACAGGGCTTTCGAGGCCTTTTCGTCGAAGCCGATGAGCTGTTTGTCCATCTCGCGGTTGGCCTGATCCAGAAAGAAGTTAGCGAAGAGCAGGATGTCTTCGCGGCGTTCTTTCAGCTGTGGCATGCGCAGGGTGAATTCGTTGATGCGGTGATACAGGTCTTCACGGAAAGAGCCTTTTTCGATGGCCTGTTCCAGATTTTCGTTGGTAGCTGTCACCAGACGGACATCTACGTTGATTTCCTTGTTCGAACCTACGGGACGGATTTTGCGCTCTTGCAATGCACGCAACAGCTGAATCTGAACTTCGTAGCTCAGATTACCAACTTCGTCCAAAAAGATGGTTCCGCCATTGGCTGCAACAAAAGCTCCGGTCTTGTCGGTCAGTGCGCCGGTAAAAGCGCCTTTCACGTGGCCGAAAAACTCGGAGGCAGCAAGCTCCTTGGGTATGGAGCCGCAGTCGATGGCCACAAACGGTTGATCGGCCCGCTTGCTGAGCTGGTGAATGCGGTGGGCTACGTATTCTTTACCTGTTCCGCTTGCCCCATTGATAAGTACGGACATGTTGGTGGGTGCAACCAGTTTCACATAAGTGTACAGTTGCTTGGCCGCATCGCTTTCTCCTTCCAAAAAATCAGTATGGAAGGCCGAATGCTCTGTCCGGTTGGCTGGATGTTCTTTCTTCTCTTTGGTAGTTACGGGGTGATGGGTGGGGGCAGCCGGTGTACTGAGTGCTTCGTTTATTTTCTTCAGCAGTTCGTCCGGATTGATAGGTTTGGCCACGTAGTCGCATGCACCTAATTTCATCGCCTGTACGGCCGACTGGATGTCGGCATATCCGGTCATAATAATCAGGGGAATGGACTGGCCTTTTTCACCCAGCCATTTCAGCAAGTCTATGCCGTCGCGGTCGGGAAGTCGCAAATCGGACAATATCAGGTCGATGCATTCCGACTCACCGATGAGTTTTTGTGCACGGGCAATGCTGCTGGCCGAACTGACCTGGAATCCTTTCTTTCCGAGCCATGTTTTCAGCATCATGCCGTAAGTGATATCATCTTCTACGATCAATATTGACTTCATAGCCTTCTGTTTTACTTCTTTTAAAGTACAAAGGTAAGACGTTTTGCCCGAAAGTCGTATATTTGCAAACTTAATTTAAACAAAAAGTAAGATGAAAAGGTATTTTATACTATTATTAATATTACTGGTTGGCGGGCTGACCGCTTGCGGGCCGGGAAACAAGAAGAACAGAAGTATGGAAACAGAAACAAAGTTGAAGATTGAAACAAGTGCCGGTGACATTGTGGTGAAGCTCTATAATGAGACTCCGCAACATCGTGATAATTTTATCAAGCTGGCCGAGAACGGAACTTACGAAGGGACTCTTTTTCATCGTGTCATTAAGGACTTTATGATACAGGCCGGCGATCCGGAATCGAAGAATGCGCCGAAAGGTAAAATGCTGGGTTCGGGCGATGTTGGCTACACGATTCCTGCCGAGTTTGTCTATCCCAAATATTTCCATAAAAAAGGTGCTTTGTCGGCTGCCCGTCAGGGTGATAACGTGAATCCGCAGAAAGCTTCGTCGGGTTGTCAGTTCTATATCGTTACGGGTAAGGTATACAGTGACTCGGCTTTGCTGAGCATGGAACAGCAGATGGGACAGATGCGCTTGAACAATGCATTCAACGCCTTGGCACAAAAGCACATGAAGGAAATCTATAAGCTCCGTAAGAGCGGCGACCACGAAGGCTTGATGAACTTACAGGATACCTTGATTGCACAGGCTGAAGCCGAGGTTGCCAAAATGCCCGAGTTCCGTTTTACGCCCGAGCAGGTAAAGGCTTACACAACCGTAGGAGGTACACCCCACCTGGACGGTGAATATACCGTGTTCGGTGAAGTGCTGGAAGGCATGGATGTAGTAGACAAAATCCAGAAGGTGAAAACCGACCGCAACGACCGTCCCGAAGAAGATGTGAAGATTATCAAAGTGGAAGTATTGGAATAAGTATAAAGCGGGAAAAGGGGAATGTTCAAGATCAACAGACATACGTTGGACAATGGTCTGCGGCTGGTGCATTACGAAGATGCCAGTACGCAGATGGTTGCGCTGAATATCGTCTATGATGTGGGTGCGCGCGACGAGCATCCGCAGCATACAGGCTTCGCGCATTTGTTTGAACACCTGATGTTTGGTGGATCGGTGAATATCCCCGATTACGATACTCCGCTTCAGCTGGCCGGCGGCGAGAACAATGCATGGACCAACAACGACATTACTAATTACTACCTCACGGTGCCCAAAGCCAATGTGGAAACCGGCTTCTGGCTGGAATCCGACCGTATGCTGGGACTGGCCTTTAGCGAGCACAGTCTGGAGGTACAGCGCGAGGTGGTGATGGAGGAATTCAAGCAGCGTTGTCTCAATCAGCCTTATGGCGACGTGGGACATCTGCTGCGTCCGTTGGCCTATCAGGTACATCCGTATCGCTGGCCCACTATCGGTAAGGAGCTTTCGCACATTGCACAGGCAACGCTGCAGGAAGTGGAAGACTTCTTTTACCGGTATTATGCACCCAACAATGCCGTACTTGCCGTGACGGGCAACATCTCGTGGGAAGAAACTCTACGGCTTACCGAAAAGTGGTTTGCTCCTGTCCCTTATCGTCATGTACCGGAAAGACATCTGCCCGCCGAACCCGAACAACAGGCGGAACGCAGACTAACGGTAGAACGCAATGTACCGTTGGATGCTTTGTTCATGGTCTATCACATGTGCAGTCGGGACGATGCCGACTACTATGCTTTCGACATCCTTTCGGATATCCTCAGCAACGGGCGTTCGAGCCGTCTGATCCGGCATCTTGTGCAGGAGCAGAACTTGTTTTCCAGTATCGATGCTTATATCAGTGGGTCGCGCGATGCCGGATTGTTTCATATCAGCGGAAAACCTGCTGCGGGTGTGTCACTTGAGCAGGCCGAGGCGGCTGTACGCAAGGAACTGGAACAGTTGCAGCAACAGCCCGTAGAAGCTGCTGAGTTGGAGAAGGTGAAGAACAAGTTCGAGTCTACCCAGATATTCGGGAATATCAATTACTTGAATGTAGCTACCAACCTGGCCTGGTACGAGCTGACTGGACAGGCCGAGGACATCAACCGGACGGTGGAGCGTTATCGTGCGGTGACTTCCGGACAGTTGCAGGCTGTGGCACGTCAGGCTTTTCGGCAGGAAAACTGTTCGGTGCTGCATTATCGGAAGGGATAGGCTTGCGCAATCTTTTATGTGCTTGCGAAACTTAAAGAACTTTTATTCTAAAAAGAGATAACCAATGAAACATTGGATGCAGACCTACGGTGGTCATTACCGTGCCCTTGTCCGTTTAGGTTTTCCCATCGTGGTGGGACAATTGGGCGTAATCATATTGGGATTTGCCGATACGTTGATGATAGGCCACCACAGTACAGAGGAACTGGGGGCGGCTTCGTTCGTGAACAATCTTTTCAACTTATGCATCATTTTCAGTACCGGTTTCAGTTACGGACTGACGCCTGTGGTGGGTGCGCTTTACGGTAACCGTCGTTTCCCCGAAGCCGGTCAGGCTTTGCTGTGCAGTCTGGTGGCCAATGCGCTGGTAGCCGTACTGCTGACGCTGATTATGGGGGGACTCTATTTCAATATCGGGCGTTTAGGACAGCCCGAAGAGCTTTTGCCGCTTATCCGTCCTTACTATCTGGTGTTGCTTGCTTCGCTGCTTTTTGTTCTGTTGTTCAACGGCTTCAAACAGTTTACCGACGGTATTACCGATACAAAGACAGCTATGTGGCTGCTTCTGGGCGGCAACGCGTTGAACATTGCAGGCAATTACATTCTGATCAACGGTAAATTGGGACTGCCCGAGCTAGGATTACTGGGAGCGGGGCTGAGTACGCTGTTTTCGCGCATTGTGATGGTGGTAGCATTTGCCCTTATCGTATGGCGCAGCCGCCGCTTTGCCCGCTACAGGGTAGGACTGTGGCGGTTGGGTTGGTCGGCTGCCGTATTCCGCCGGCTCAATGCGCTGGGTTGGCCTGTAGGCTTGCAGATGGGTATGGAGACTGCTTCGTTCAGTCTTAGTACGGTGATGGTGGGTTGGCTGGGTACGATGGCACTGGCTGCACATCAGATTATGCTTACCATTTCGCAATTCACGTTTATGATGTTCTATGGTATGGGAGCAGCGGTAGCGGTACGTGTCAGCAATTTCCACGGGCAGGGCGATACGCCCAATGTGCGCCGGGTGGCTTATGCCGGTTTTCATCTGATTCTGTTTATGGAGGTCGTTTTGCTTAGCATTGTCTTTGCCTGCCGTAGCCGGGTGGGCGGATGGTTTACGGACAGTGCCGAGGTGTCGGCCATGGTGTCGGCTCTGTTCTTCCCGTTCCTTATCTATCAGTTTGGCGACGGTCTGCAGATTAACTTCGCGAATGCCTTGCGTGGTATTTCGGACGTAAAGCCGATGATGCTGATAGCGTTTATCGCCTATTTTGTCATATCTTTGCCTGTAGGATATTTTTGTGGATTCGTGTTGAATCTGGGTGTAACGGGAGTCTGGATGGCATTCCCCTTCGGCCTGACCAGTGCCGGCCTGATGCTGTGGCTCCGTTTCCGCTGGGATACGTACAAGAAGAACTGAAGAATGTCTTTTCAATCTCTGATTGGGCATAAAGAACAAAAAATAGTAGATACTTATGAACAGCGTTTCGAAACTGAAGATCATTTTGGGCTATGCCCTGTTGCTGGTGGTGCTGCTGTCGGCCTTGTTCTTTGTGCACAGAGAGGTCGAGAAGCTCACCCAGTCCGAGGGTAAAGACATGCAGTGGGCCGACAGTCTGCTGGTGTTGCTCAAAGAGAAGGACGAGAATACCATCCGGATGCTGCGTACGCTGAGCGAGATGAATGAAAAGATGCTCTCGACCAGCGATATCGAACATATTATTGCCGAGCGGATCGACTCGGTCGTCGTGCAGCAGCGCGTGCAACGGCGGGTCATTACGCATCGTGACACGATGGTGACACGGCCTAAGAAGAAAGGCTTTTTCAAGAGGTTGGGCGAAGTGTTTTCGCCTCCTAAGAAGGATACTGCCATCCAAGTGAAGACATCGCTGGAGTTTGCCGTCGATACGGTGATCGATGTCTACAATCCGACAGATTCTTTACAGGCCAAATTACGTGAAATTACCGAGAAGAAGCGTGCCGATAGCGTTATCGTGCGGCGACGCAATTATAATCTGAAACGAATGGACCACATGCTTTCGGCACGAATCGACAGCTTGTTGAAGAATTACGAGGAAGAAACGCTTCAACGTGCCCGTACTGAGGCCGAATATCAGCAGGAGGTTCGTCAGCGTTCGGCGCGTACCATTGCCGGAGTGGCTGTGGGGGCTGTATTGCTGGCAGCTTTCTTCCTGGTGCTGATAGGGCGCGACGTGGCGCGCAGTAACCGTTATAAACGAGAACTGGAGGTAGCCCGTCGCCGTGCCGAAGACCTGTTGGTGACGCGCGAGAAGCTGATGCTGGCCATTACGCACGACTTCAAGGCACCTTTAGGCTCCATCATGGGGTATGCTGATCTGTTGTCAAGGCTTACGGTGGACGAACGTCAGCGTTTCTATCTGGATAATATGAAGACTTCGTCGGAACATCTGCTGAAGTTGGTAGTCGATCTGCTCGATTTTCATCGTCTTGATCTGCATAAAGCCGAGGTTCATCGTGTGACCTTCCATCCCGCCCATTTATTAGAAGAAATCTATGTCAGCTTTGAACCATTGACGGCAGAAAAAGGGCTGACCCTGAGCCGTGAGATTTCGGACGAGTTGAACGGCACGTATATTTGCGATCCCCTGCGCCTGCGGCAGATCATCACCAACCTGCTGTCGAATGCGGTCAAGTTCACCGACAAGGGAGGCATTACGCTGACGGCACGTTATGAGAACCGTCGTTTGGTAGTAGCCGTATCCGACACCGGAAAGGGCATGGAACCGGCCGATCGCGAACGCATCTTCCAGGAGTTTACCCGCTTGCCTAGTGCACAGGGGAAAGAAGGGTTCGGTTTGGGACTTTCCATAGTTCGCATGCTGGTGCAGCTGCTCGAAGGTAGTATCGATGTGGATAGTGTTCCCGGCAAGGGCAGTACGTTCACGGTTCGCATCCCCATCTTCCCAGTGAACAAGAGCGAGGCTGACGGCAAGAAACAGGCGTTACCCGAAAAGCAAGAAACAGATGTACTCGTTGCAGAAGAAGTGAGACAGCCGGAACCGGAAAGTCTGGCATTGAAGAGAGTGTTGCTGATTGATGACGACCGCATCCAGCTGACGCTGACTGCAGCCATGTTGTCGCAAAGCGGCATCGGGTCTGTGTCGTGTCTGCAATTAGACGAACTGCTCGACGCTCTTCGCACGGAACAGTTCGATGTGTTGCTGACGGATGTACAGATGCCGGCCATCAGCGGATTCGACCTGCTAAAGTTGTTGCGCGCTTCCAATATTCCTCAGGCAAAAGAGATTCCGGTAATAGCCGTCACGGCCCGTAGCGACATGCAGCGCAGCGAGTTTGTTGAGCATGGCTTTGCCGGATGCCTGCACAAGCCCTTTACGGTGTCGGAACTGCTGGGCGAACTGGGTGGGCAGGAAATACCGCAGCGGACGGAAACAGCAACAGGGAATGCAGACGTTCCTTCACCACATGGTTATAACTTCTCGGCACTGACCGCCTTTTCGGGTAACGATGCTGAGGCTTCGAAGTCCATCCTCGAAAGTTTTGCTACCGAGACCGGGCTGAATAGAGAACGCTTGAAGAAAGGTCTTGATGACGGTAACCTGAAAGATGTTTCGGCCGTAGCGCATAAGATGATACCGTTGTTCACCCTGATTGGTGCGACGGAACTGGTCGTACGTTTGCGCGAGTTGGAGGCTGCCCGCGATGTACCTTTCACCGACCACCTGAAACAATGCACGGGCGAGGTGCTTGCCGCGGTCGATGAGGTGTTGGAGCAGTTGAAGAAAGAATTCTGACGTCTTCCGGAAATTCTGTTGCAGGCTGACAGACCGGAAACGGGGCTATATAATTTTCATTTCTTTGGCTATTCTGCAGGCTTCGATGGAGTTCCTCACTTGCAGTTTGTTTAATATATCCTGCCGGTGCCGGTTCACGGTGTTGATGCTTATGTACAGTTCGTCGGCGATGTCTTTGCTTGTTCTTCCCTGGCTGATCAGCTGAAGGACTTGCCTTTCGCGTCGGGAGAGGATATTGAGGCCGTTGTCGTCTTTCAGCTCGATTGTCTGTCCGCTGACGGCGTTGGCTACGATTCCTTTTGCCGATATGTCGAACAGAAGAGGGTTGTACAGACATAATGCTAGCCATAAGTTGTTGCTGGTAGGAGACATAGCGATGTAGAACAGTCTGTGCAGTACCCAGATATAGTTTCCGGCGAGATTTTTCATACGCAACTTGTTCATCAGAAAGAAGGACGATTGCTTGTCCTTGGGTTGCTTCCTTACGAAATGGAAGAAACGGAGTTCTTGCAGATATTTGCTGTTCAGGTCGTCCGGATGGATAAGCTGGAGAATTTTTTCTTCCCAGATGGAGTAAATCCGTTCGGTTTTGTTGTCTTCTTTGAGGCCGAGGGTTTCCGCAAACTTGCCATAGTAAATGTAGCTAGTGTCTGTATGCATGTCGCTCAGTACGGCAATGGCCTGTTCGGTACAGGCGTAGCTTCGGGCAATGTTTTTGAAGTAGTTCAGTTCGTCGGGACACACTGGCATGCCGTCGGACGCTGGTTTGAGTAGTTCGTTGTTCAGCTGATGGATGATTTCCATGGCAAAATGGTTATTAATAGTCATTGTACAGTTGGATGCGAGACTGTATTTTTGCAAAAATAATCAATTTGTACAAAGACCGATCAGAAAAGTGCCGGAAAAGCTATAATCGGCCTTTGGCAATAGTTTTAAAACAAGTTCAAGATGAAAAAACGGGTATTATCAATTTTATTTGTTGCAATGTCTTTACAGTCGGCTATGGCACAGTCTTTGGAAAAAATGCAGTGGTTCAACGAACCGGAAGAATGGGAAATAGAGGGGCGTACATTGTCCATGTTTGTAACGCCTCAGAGTGACTATTGGCGTATTTCGCACTACGGATTTACAGTGGACGATGCGCCTTTCTACTACGCCACGTATGGAGGCGAGTTCGAAGCCAAGGTGAAGGTGACGGGAGACTATAAAGCGCGTTTTGACCAGGCAGGCCTCATGCTGCGCATCGATCACGAGAACTATATCAAGGCCGGTATTGAGTTTGTGGACGGAAAATTCAATTTGAGTACGGTAGTCACTCACAAAACTTCCGACTGGAGTGTCATTGCTTTGGACCAAAAGGTGGATTGTGTCTGGATAAAGGCCGTTAGACGACTTGATGCTGTCGAAGTGTTTTATTCTTTCGACGACAAGGAATATATACTGATGCGCAATGCCTGGATGCAGGATAATATCCCCATGCAGGTCGGACTGATGGGAGCCAGTCCCGATGGCGAGGGGTTCAAGGCTACCTTCGAGCACTTCAAGGTGAAACACTTGCCCGACCAGCGCAGACTGGAGTGGCTTAAGAAAAATGCCGAGTAAGTTTGCCTGTTTTTCCGATTAGGCTGCAGACACTACGATACGTGTATTTGCAGCCTTTCTACCACACTTGTGTCGCTCGTGTGGGACACTTGCACGGCTCGCGAGCAACACTTGTACGGCTCGCGAGCCGTGCAAGTGTTGTATATCGGGTTTGCTGGGCTGTTGTAGGGAGCACTGTAAAAGGCTTTAATACAGAGTCTTGTATTTTGTATTGTTTTTGTTCCGGAGAGAACAATGTTTCTTTTATGCCGTACGCATGTTTGGAAGGTGTTCCGGCAAAGATGTATGTGTATATGTTTTTTCTTTCACTGCCGTTTCTATAACGGTTGTTGTGTTTCACGTTTCACCGTAAACGGCTATTCCCCAGTTGGTTGCTGTGAAAGGTGCATGCAGTTGAGGCCTTTTGTGTGTGAAAGGTGAAATACTTTTCTGCCTCAGAGCAACAAATGTCGAAATTAATTGTTTACTTTGTGAATGTTTGTGAGGGAGGGATGCGGCTTGTGTAGTTTGGCATAGGTATGATTCGCCGTCCTTTACAAAAAAACACTTCGTATCTTGTGTATGGAAAAGAAAAAGAAATGGTTGAAATGGGTGGTCTGGATATTGCTCACGCCGGTCCTGCTGTTCGTTCTGCTGATGATATTGCTTTATGTGCCTCCGGTTCAGAATTTTCTGCGGAAGCAGATAACGTCTATTGCATCCGAATCAACGGGTATGGACATCTCCGTGGAGCGTATCGACCTGCGTTTTCCACTGAATCTGCTGGTACGTGGAGTGCAGGTGATACAGCCTGCTGACGTTTCGGCGGGAGTGATGAAGCCTGATACGTTGCTTACCTTGGAAAGTCTGAATGTGCATGTGCAGGCCTGGCCTTTGCTACGTGGGCAGGTCGAGGTGGACGACATTACGCTGAATCAGGCTACAGTCAATACTTCCAATCTGGTAGACGGAATGCTGGTCAAGGGGGTACTTGGAAAATTTTCGCTTAAAAGTCACGGTATCAACCTGATGAACGAAACTGTCGTACTGAACGATGTGGAACTGGCCGATACTCACCTGCAGGTGATGCTCGCCGACACAATCGAGGCAGTGCCCGATACGACTTCGACGCCTGTCAACTGGAAGGTGAAACTGAATACCATGCGGTTGAAAAACATATCGGTCGGCCTTGATATGCCGCTCGATTCGATGCAGCTGGCTGCCCGTCTTGAAGAAGTGGGATTGGAAGATGCCACTGTCGATTTGGAACGTCAGCTTTATGGTTGGCGCCGCTTTCAGCTTGCCGGAGCGACACTTACGTATGATTCCGGTTCGGCTCAGCCAGCCGAAGGTTTCGACGCATCGCACATAGCCTTGCGCGACATACGGATAGGAGTTGACTCGGTGTTGTATCATGGCAGAGATATGAGTGCTGTGATACGCGAATTTTCGATGAACGAGCGTTCCGGACTGAGTGTTACGTCGTTGACCGGACGCCTCTTGTCAGATTCGACTGTGATACGGGTACCTTCCCTGCAACTGCAGACGCCCAACAGCGAAATGAACCTGACGGCGCAAACCTATTGGGAGTTGGTCGATATACCCACTACCGGACGCTTGTCGGCCCGCTTCAATGCCTTTATCGGTAAGCAGGATGTATTGCTTTTTGCCGGTGGCCTGCCCGACAGTTTCAAGGAATCTTATCCCTTCCGCCCGTTGGTGATTCATGCCGGTACAGAAGGTAACCTGAAACAGATGCAGATTTCACGCTTTACGGCCGATCTGCCGGGAGCCTTCTCGCTGAGCGGCGGGGGCGAATTGTGGAACCTGACTGATAGCCTGACACGCACAGGAACGCTGGACTTCGAGATGCAGACGCACGACCTGAATTTTCTGGCCGACTTGGCCGGAACAGCTTCCGACGGTTCTTTTATCATCCCTGACAGTATGAACTTGGGAGCACGTCTCGATCTGGAAGGCTCACGCTATACAGCCCAGCTGAAACTGAACGAAGGACACGGGCTTCTCGATCTGAATGCTTTTTATGATACGTCTGCCGAGACTTACGAAGCTGATTTGGTGATAGACTCTCTGCAACTGCATCACTTCCTGCCGAAAGACTCCCTTTATCTGCTATCGGCTAAAGTACGTGCCAAAGGGCAGGGAACCGACTTTACTTCATATCGGACAAAGGCTACCGTACAGGCATCACTGGATAGGTTGCAGTATGGCCCTTGGAACGTATCGGGTGTACATCTGGATGCCGGGCTGAAGTCTCAGCTTGCTACGGTCAGCCTGACCAGTGACAATGCTTTGTTGCAGATGCAGGCCGATGCCGATATGCGCCTCGATCGTCGCTATTTGGACGGCAAACTGAAAATGGATGTGGCTCAGCTCGATTTGCACAAATTGGGCATCGCCCCCCAACCTCTGAAGCGTCCTTTTGCCTTTGCGGTAGGAGCGGAGGCCCGTCGAGACTCCATCAAACTGAATATGAATGCGGGCGATTTGAAGCTGAATTTCCGTGCCGAGAATACGCTGAAACATTTGCTTGATCAGTCCGATCGCTTCATGAAAGAGTTGACAGCCCAGATAGACAACCGTAAGCTGGATCATGCTGCCCTGCGCGAGTTGCTTCCATCGGCAGGCATGTATCTGACGGCAGGCAAGGAAAATCCTGTCAGCTATTATCTGGCAACGAAAAACATTTCTTACAATGATTTCAGTTTAGGCTTTGGGTTTACTCCCGAAATAGGTATCAACGGACGAACAGCACTACACGGACTGCACGTCGACTCGTTGCAGCTCGATACGTTGTTCTTTGCCATCGCACAAGATACGACCCGCATGAAGCTGCAAGGAGGTGTCGTCAATGCTCCCGGCAACCCTCAGTTTGTATTCCGCAGTACGCTGACGGGCGAGATACGCAGCGAGGATGCCGAACTGACCGCTGACTTTGTGGATGGTGAAGGCCGTACAGGACTGTTGTTTGGCATTAATGCCCGTCCGCTGACAGAGGGAAATGGCAAAGGCAATGGAGTATTGTTCCGCCTTACCCCGTCGGAACCTGTCATCGCTTCCCGTAAGTTTCATTTTGCCGATGAGGCCAACTGGCTGTATCTGCACAAGGACATGCGTCTGTACGCCAATGTGGATATGGATAGCGACGATGGCATGTGTTTCCGTATGCAGTCGGCCAGGGACGATACGGTGTCGTTGCAGAACATGAATATCGAACTCGATCGTTTCAGGCTGAGCGAGCTGACTGCTATCATGCCTTATATGCCTCGCATAACGGGATTGTTCTCGGCCGAGGCACACTATGTACAGACTGCAACTTCCCTGCAACTGTCGGCCGAGGCAAACATCAAGCAGCTGACGTACGAGAAACAGCCGGTAGGCGATGTGGGATTGGGTGCTACCTGGCTGCCCGGTGAAACGGGGCAACACTACCTCAACTCTTATCTGATGGTGAACGATGAGGAAGTAATGACTGCCGACGGAACCCTTACTCAGAAAGGCGAGAAGGAATCGCTGGATGTAATGGCTACGTTGGAACGTTTCCCTCTGCAAATAGCCAATGCTTTTGTGCCCGACCGTATGGTACAGCTTAGCGGACATGTGGGCGGCGGATTGCATCTGGAAGGCTCGTTGGATACACCTGTGCTTAATGGTGACATTTCTTTGGATAGTGTGTCGGTATATGCCCGTCAGGCGGGAGCAAAGTTCTGGTTTGACAACCGCCCGATACATTTCGAAAACAATCGGTTGTTGTTCAATCAGTTTGCCATTTATACGACCAGCCGCAATCCTTTCACGATAGACGGTAATGTTGATTTCCGCGATATGAACCGGCCTACTGCTGACTTGAATCTGCGGGCAAAGAATTATACATTGCTCGATGCTCCGCGCACCCGCGAAAGTCTGGTGTACGGCAAGGTATGTGTCGACCTGATGGCCACCGTACGCGGTCCGCTGGATGCGTTGGTGATGCGAGGCAATATGAATCTGTTGAGCAACACCGATGTGACATACGTCATGACCGATTCGCCGCTGACGGTACAGGACCGTCTGGACGGCCTGGTAACCTTTACTTCGTTTTCCGATACGACCACTGTCCGGCAGGCCGAGGTACCGACGTTGTCGCTGGGCGGAATGGATATGGTTGTATCGGTTCACATAGACAACTCTGTGCAGTTGCGGGCCGACCTCAATCCAGACCGCAGTAATTACGTAGTGCTGGAAGGCGGCGGTGACCTTACGCTGCAATATACCCCGATGGGTGATATGAATCTGAACGGGCGCTATACGCTGTCGGGAGGAAGACTGAAGTATTCGCTTCCTGTCATTCCGTTGGAAGAATTCCAGCTGACAAATGGCAGTTATGTGGAGTGGAGAGGCGATCTGATGAATCCTATCCTGAACCTGAAGGCAACAGAGCGTAAACGTGCTTCGGTGGCCAGCGATGATAACGGCGGGTCGAGGATGGTCAGCTTCGATGTTTCCATCTCTATCAAGAACCGCTTGGAAGCGCCCGATCTGGTGTTCGACATTACAGCCCCCGAAGATGCAACGGTCGAGAACGAACTGCAGGCTATGGGAGCCGAGGAGCGTAGTACGCAGGCCATTGCCATGCTTGCTACGGGTGTCTACATGAAGAACGGCGGCAAAGGAGGCGGCCTGAATATGGGTGCCGCACTGAACAGTGTGCTGCAGAGCCAGATCAATGCTCTTGCCGGTTCGGCGTTCGAGAAGATGGATGCCAGCTTCAGCGTAGGCATTGAGGACCGGACGGCAGCCGAAACTGGCGAGAAACAGACCGATGTAAGTTTCCGCTATTCGCAACGCTTCTTCAACGACCGCGTACAAATTGTGATTGGCGGCAAGGTATCAACCGGAGCCAATGCTACCAACGATGTAGAATCGTTCATCGACAACATCTCGCTGGAGTATCGTCTGGATGCTTCGGGCACCCGTTATGTGCGTGTGTTCCACAACAAGAACTACGAGAGTATTCTGGACGGTGAAATTACAGAAACAGGTGTCGGCCTCGTGCTTCGCCGGAAAATGGACCGCCTGGGCGAGCTTTTCATCTTCAAGCGTAATAAGAAGAAGGACGAAAAACTGATAGAAGAGTGACAAGAAGAATGAGGAGAAATGATATGAAACGACTGATATTATATATAATAGGTGTGGCTTTTCTGTCGGCATGTTCTACAACGAAACATCTGCCCGAAGGAGAAATACTCTATACGGGACAGAAGCCGATGATCGTGGAAAACCGCAGCACTACGCCGGTAGGCGAGACGGCTATGGAAGAGATTGAAGCTGCCCTTGCCACTGCTCCGAACAATTCCTTTTTCGGTAGTTCGACCGTGCGTATTCCGTTTCCTTTTGGCCTGTGGGTATACAATGGGTTTGTGAAGTACGAGAAAGGCATCGGCCGCTGGATATTCAATAAGTTTGCAGCCAAGCCGGTATTGCTTTCCTCAGTCAATCCCGATATCCGTCAGAAAGCGGCGAGCAATCTGTTGCGCGATTATGGTTATTTCAATGGTACGGTGAGTTATCAGACTTTTATCGACCCGAAGGATTCGCTGAAGGCCAAGTTGCAGTATACGGTCGACATGCGCAATCCTTATGTGATTGATACGGTGACCTATCACGGTTTCAGTGAACGTACGCTGCGTATCATGGAGGCGAGCCGTCGCCGGTCGCTCATCAGTCCGGGCGAGCAGTTTAATGTACTCGATCTGGATGGTGAACGTACTCGCATCAGTGATTTGCTTCGCAACGTAGGATGTTATTATTTCCGTCCTGATTATCTGGTATACCAGGCCGATACTACGCTGATGCCCGGTGGGCATGTGGCTATGCGTATGGTACCGGTTGCCGGCATGTCGAAACAGGCAGAACGGCCTTTTTATGTGGGGCGGAAATCATTTTTCCTGATGGGAAGACAAGGAGAAATGCCCAATGACAGTGTGGAGTACAAAGGTCTGAAGATTTATTATCACGACAAGTTAAAGCTTCGTTCCAATATGGTGTACCGATGGACGAACTATCAGGGTTATCGCATGAAGCGTCAGGTGCAGGACAGTACCGGTATCACACGCCGCCGCTCGTTCGAAGGACTGTATAGTGCTTATCGCCAGAGTCGTGTGCAGAGTCGTCTGTCCAACGTTGGCATTTTCCGTTATGCCGATATTCAATATGTGCCTCGCGATACGGCACTTGTTTCCGATACGCTCGATGTTAAGATTGTGGCTATGCTCGACAAGCCTTACGATGCTGAGTTCGACTTCAATGTAAAGATGAAAAGTAACAACCAGACTGGTCCGGGAGCATCGTTTACGTTGGCGAAGAACAATGTGTTTGGTGGTGGCGAGACGTGGAATGTGAAGTTGAGCGGGTCTTACGAATGGCAGACGGGTAAAGACCGTTCTTCGCTGATGAACAGTTACGAAATGGGCCTATCCACGTCGTTGATGTTTCCGCGTGTTGTTTTTCCCCGGATGGGCGATCGTGAGTATGACTTTCCGGCTACGACAACTTTCCGTCTGTATGTTGATCAGCTGAATCGTGCCAAGTACTATAAATTGCTGGCTTTTGGCGGAAACGCTACGTATGATTTTCAACCCAAGCCTACCAGCAAGCATAGCTTTACACCTTTCCGGCTAACCTTTAATGTGCTGCGTAATCCTACAGAGGCGTTTCAGAATCTGCAGGCAGAAAATCCGGCTCTGTATGTCAGCTTGCGCGACCAGTTTATTCCGGCCATAGAGTATACTTATACATACGACAACGCTTCATTGCGTTCGGTACGTAACCCCATCTGGTGGCAGACAACCGTAGCATCGGCAGGTAACCTGACTTCTGCGATTTACCGAATGTTTGGTGAACCTTTCAGTAAAAGGGATAAAACGCTGTTGGGGGTACCTTTTGCCCAATTCCTGAAGTTGAATACGGAGTTTCGTTATCATTTCCGAATAGACAGAAATCAGATGATTGCTTCACGTATAGCTGCCGGTGCCATTTGGTCGTATGGCAATGCTATTACGGCACCTTATACCGAACAGTTCTATATCGGTGGTGCCAACAGTGTACGTGCTTTTACGGCGCGTAATATCGGTCCTGGTGGCTATCCGCCCGATGAAGACAATAAGTACTCGTTCATCAATCATGTGGGTGATATCCGTTTCGAAGCCAATGTGGAGTATCGTTTCCGTATTATCAGTGATTTACACGGAGCTTTGTTCCTCGATGCGGGTAACGTGTGGCTGATGCGTAAGGACGATTCCCGACCCGGTGGTGAACTGACTCTGAAAGATTTTGCCAACCAGATAGCTTTGGGCACGGGAGTCGGTTTGCGTTACGATTTGGATTTCCTTGTTTTCCGTGTCGACTGTGGTGTCGGACTTCATAATCCTTACGACACTGGCAAGTCGGGTTATTATAATATTCCGAAGTTCCGCGATAGCTTGGCTGTACATTTTGCCATTGGTTATCCGTTCTGATAGTTTGTTACAATAAGTAGGTCTGTTTGTGGGGTGTAGGTTATTTTGGTTGTATTCCGGCAATTTTATTGGATTATTCCAGCAAAATTCTTTAACTTTGTCGCATTATCTATGCAAAACGATATACTAACCTATTTTTAATATAACTGATATGAAACCAACTTTATTTTTGCTGGCTGCTGGTATGGGTAGCCGTTACGGAGGCTTGAAACAATTGGACGGACTGGGTCCGAATGGTGAAACCATTATGGATTATTCTATCTACGATGCAATCAAGGCCGGATTTGGCAAGCTTGTTTTTGTTATCCGTAAGGATTTTGAACAAGATTTCCGTGATAAGATTCTGTCTAAATACGAAAATCATATTCCGTGTGAATTGGTATTCCAGTCATTGGACGCACTGCCCGAAGGTTTTACTTGCCCTGAAGGCCGTACGAAACCGTGGGGTACAAACCATGCAGTAATGATGGGCGCCGACGTTATTAAGGAACCTTTTGCTGTAATCAACTGCGACGACTTCTACGGACGTGATTCTTTCCAAGTAATGGGTAAATTCCTTGCTAACTTGCCGGAAGGTTCCAAGAATGTATATTCAATGGTTGGTTTCCGTGTAGGTAACACACTGAGCGAGAGTGGAACTGTATCACGTGGTATTTGTACTACAGACGATAAGCATCTGTTGACTTCTGTAGTAGAACGTACTAAGATCCAACGCATTGACGGTGAAGTGAAGTATATTGATGACAACGGTGAATGGACAGCTACAGCCGACACAACTCCGGTCAGCATGAACTTCTGGGGCTTTACTCCCGATTACTTTGCTTATAGCGCAGAGTTCTTCAAGACTTTCCTGAGCGATCCGAAGAACATAGAAAATCTGAAGAGCGAGTTCTTTATTCCGTTGATGGTAGATAAACTGATCAACGAAGGTACTGCTACTGTAGAGGTATTGGATACTACCAGCAAATGGTTTGGCGTTACCTATCCGGAAGATCGTCAAAGCGTAGTTGACAAGATCAAGGCATTGGTTGATGCCGGTGAATATCCAGCTAAGTTGTTCTGATCAGAAACTTATATAACCATTATAAAGAAAGCGTGGAACTGTTGCAAGTTCTGCGCTTTTTTGTTACTACAGGTCAGGCCAAGTGGGGAAAAAAGTAACGAAACAGTAATTTTCTCCGGTTGAATACTTTTTGATAGAAAAGGACAGCCGCATCAAAGCAGGCGGCTGTACCTACTCGCTAACTAACGGCCTGAGTAATGGATGGCTAAGGCTTAACGGCTGGTTACAGTTCCCAGTTATCCCTTGTTAGTGCAATAACTGGTGCACTAACAGTGCAGTAGTCAGTGCACTCACAGTGCAATAGTTAGTGCACTTGCAGTGCAGCAGGCAGTGCACTGGAACGGCACAGTATGCGCATTATCTTTTCCTGATTTAGTTAGATGCTTTTTCGGGCAGATGTGGTATAAAATAAAAGAGGGTGTGTCGTAATACGCGATTCACCCTCTTTTCTTTATCAGCGATAAGAGCGTAGTTAACTCTTTCAGGCAGCGATATTCTGAAGATAATCTCGATTATTTTGTTCCCAATAGCTTAAATGAGCGGTAATAAGGCCGTAAAGGTGTTTAATTGGCCAATTTATACCCTCTTTATTCATCTTGGTACACATCTTTTTTATATTGAAGGCGATGGCCAGGAAGGAAAAGTCCATAAGAACCTTGTCCTTCCCAAAATGACGGAAGCGCTTGTAGTTCATGTTGAATTTTATCTGTCCAAATACAGCTTCCGGCTCTATACACCTTTGCCCTCTGTATTTCAACCCTTCTTCGGAACAGAGAAGTTCCCGGGCTTTCTGTTTGTATATCCTGAGTCGGTGATTCAGTTCTATCGTCCTGTTTCCTTTAGCTTTAAAACACAGACATCTTAACGGACATCCTTCGCATCTGACAGCCCTATACCTGACATATTCGACTACATATCCGGATTCGGTTTTCGTATGCCTGGTACCTACCCTCTGCATCTTTTGCCCCATTGGACAGACGCAGTAATCCTGTTCTTCATTGTAGAAAAAGTTTTCGGCCTTAAAAGGATCCGGTTTAAATCTTGGCCGCTGCTCCATGTGGAAATAATTGTATTTGACGTATGCTTCCATCCCGTTTTCCGACATAAAGTGGTAATTCTCTTCTGATCCGTAACCGGAATCAGCAACCACCGTATGAGCCAACTGGCCGTATCTGTCGGCAAAGGACTTCAGAAAGGGAATCATCGTCAAGGTGTCAGTCGGATTCGGGAAAAGAGAATAATCGATAATGAATTGATTTTCCGTAGCAATCTGAAGATTATATCCGGGTTTTGTCTGACCGTTACGCATGGCATCCTCTTTCATTCTTATAAAGGTGGCTTCTTTGTCTGTCTTGGAATAAGAGTTACGGTCCTGAAGATTGTCCAAATGGGTGTTGTATTCCTGAAGCTTATCCCTGTGAGCTTCCAGTTCTTTCAGCTGTTTGTGTTTCTTTTTCAGCTCTGATTTCTGCTCTTTCGTGGAAGGCTCTGCAGTCTGTTCAAGGGCATTGCGTAATTCCCCAGCCATTTCTGTCAATATGGAAGGGGTAAACTCAATTCCATCGTTGTTTTCCGAAGCTTTTTCCTGAGCGATGACGTCATCTATTTGGCTTAACAGAACCCTGATTTTCTTCATCAGGCGTTCACGATTATGTTCAACAGTCTTCCGCCATACAAAAGTATATTTGTTGGCCTTGGACTCAATCTTTGTTCCGTCAATATATTCCACATTCAGACTGACGAAACCTTTGGATGAAAGCAGAAGTACGGTTTGGGTAAACACTTCGTTAATCTCCTTCTTCACCCGGTTACGGAAACGGTTGATAGTAATAAAGTCCGGTTTCTCATAACCGGCTAACCAAATGTAATGGATATCACGATGAAGAAGCTTTTCTATTTTCCGGCAGGAGTATATATTGTTCATATAGGCATACAAGATAACCTTTAGCATCATCTTGGGATGGTAAGGACTACGGCCGCATTCTTTGTATAACTTCCTGAAACTTTCAAGATTCAGGCTTTCAACCAAAGCGTCAACCATGCGTACAGGATCGTTTTCTGCAATATCTTCATCGATTCTTTGCGGAAATCTTTAGGTAATAACAAAGCCCCAGCTTGTGAAAGTCGGGGCTTTGTGCTAAAAAAAAGAAGGTGTGCTTTTTGACACACCTTCTTTTTTGTGTCGGAATGAGGCGACTCGAACGCCCGACCCCTACGTCCCGAACGTAGTGCGCTACCAACTGCGCTACATTCCGATACCTTATTAAAAAAAAGTGGTGTCACCAGGAATCGAACCGGGGACACAAGGATTTTCAGTCCTTTGCTCTACCAACTGAGCTATGACACCATTGCTTATCTTTCGATTGCGGGTGCAAAGGTAAGCCTTTTTTTTGATACTGCAAATTTTTAGCGGGAAAATGTGTAAAAAAGATGCCTTCCTTTATTAAAAGTATTGTGTTAAAGGAAATACGGATGTAGAGTTTGTATCTTATTGGGAGGGGGGAGTTCCTTTTACGCGGAATGAAGCAAAAATCTTTTGAATCAGTTTTTCAGCATTGGACTGCCGTTGATAAAAATCCTCAGTGACAAATAGTTTGAGTAAGTGCATCCGTTGTCCGTCGGGGTATATTAAGTAGTATATGCGTTCTTGGATATAAACCCAGCCTTTATCTTCACTATAATTTTGTCCTTTACGGGTGATAAGTATCTGTTTTTGTCCCGGCTTTGCCTTTTGTTCACTCCGTTTTACATCACTTACTCCGGAGATACTGTTGTTCCGTTGAATTTCTTTTTCCATATCGGCCATTGTGACTGCCTTTCCGTCCCGTCGTTCGTAGCTTTGTAGGAAGATGCCGTATCCATCGAAGAACTTTCCTTTTTTAGGTGAGTTCCATTGGAATATGTATAGGTGATAAGGGCCGGCATTGCGCTCGTAGGGAGTGCCGTCTTTTTTCTGAAGACTGCCTGGTTCCCAGTCGCTGGGGAGGGTGATGCTGTAAAGCTTGTTTTCGATAACTTTTTCTCCTTTTCCTGTCTTGTCTTTTGCAAAGGCAGGAACGCTCATTGTCAATAGAAATAGAGGTAAAGCGAGGCAGAGTAATAGTTTTTTCATATTTGTTTGTCGGGTTAATATTGTCAGATACAAATATATGGGTTATGATGAACGAATCGGAGAGCTTGTCGTACTTTTAATGTATATTAAGAATTACTACTTCTATAGTCTTGTCTTATGGGTGGCTATATAAAAAAGGGCCGCTTGTGGGCGGCCCTTCTTATGATAGTTTTCATCAGCTTATCAGTCGATGTTCGGGTTGATGCTGTGCCATTGGTCGATAGTAGGCAGAACACCCATTGCGATTACTTCGTCACGCAGAGCGCACAAGTGTTCGTAGCTCTTGTCCAAAGCAGCTTGTTCTTCGGCAGTTCCGCTCAAAGCAGCGCAGTGGCAGCCTTCAGTGTCGATAGAAGTTTCCCAAGCCATCATGATGTGGTCATACTTATCGTTTGATACGTATGTACCTGCAGGCCAACGGAATGCTTTACCACCCATAGCAGCACCGATCATTTCGATAGAAACGTATGCCGGGCTTTGGAATGAAGAACGTCCGCGGAGGTTGATGATGTTGGCACCACCTTTGGTTACCTTCTGCTGGATTTCAGCCCATTGTTCTTTAGTCAGAGCGTCAGTACCGATGATGTCGGTCAAAGCCTTACCGTTTACTTTAGCTGTAGAAGCGAATACGGCCATCTGTTCGCCGTGGCCACCGTATGTACGGCAGTTTTCAACAGCGTCCATAGAGATGCCGAAGTGTTTAGCCAATTCGCTGCGCAGACGAGTAGAGTCGAGAGCGGCAAGTGTAGTTACCTGACCCGGTTTCAAACCAGAGTACAACAGAGTGATCAGACCGGTGATGTCGGCCGGGTTGAAGATAACAACGATATGTTTTACGTCGGGGCAGTATGTCTTAACATTCTTACCGAATTCTTCAGCGATAGCAGCATTGCCTTTCAGCAGGTCTTCACGAGTCATACCAGCCTTACGGGCAGCACCACCAGAGTTTACGATATATTTAGCACCAGTCAAAGCTTCCTTGATATCGGAAGTGAAAGTGATGTTTACACCTTCGAAACCGCAGTGGAACAGTTCCTCAGCAACACCTTCCAGACCGGGAGCGTACGGGTCGTACAAGCAGATGTTGTTAGTCAAGCCCATCATGATGGCAGTTTGAGCCATGTTCGAACCAATCATACCGGCTGCGCCGACGATGGTCAGTTTCTCGTTAGTTAGAAATTCCATAATCTTTATTATTTAAAAGTGAATATAAAGGTCTCTTTTTATATTTCTCGCCACAAAGATAATAAAATTAGCATAGACTTGTTCATAGAAGAAAGTTATCTTTTAGATTGAAAAGTTATAATTATATTCAGTTTACATTCGCCGGCAGGTTTTAGGTGGGGAGTATGGGGGGGTATTTTGTCTGTTCGGCCTAAAAATGAGCTTCCCGATTTTGTTCTGCCTGCTGTTTCCATTATCTTTGCCCGAAAAGTAGAAGATTATGAGCATCGAATTAGGAAAATTCAACAGACTGAAGGTCGTGAAGCAGGTGGATTTCGGCATGTATCTCGACGATGATATAGAGGGTGAGATTCTTCTGCCCAAACGCTACGTGCCGCAAGATTGCAAGGTAGGCGACGAACTGGACGTCTTTATCTATCTGGACAACGAAGAACGTCTGGTGGCCACTACGCAGCAACCGCTGGTGCAAGTAGGCCAGTTTGCTTGTCTGGAGGTAGCCTGGGTCAATCAGTATGGAGCTTTTCTGAACTGGGGCTTGATGAAGGACCTGTTTGTGCCTTTCAGTGAGCAGAAGATGAAAATGCAGGTGGGCAAGCGTTATGTCGTTCACGTTCATCTGGACGAAGAAAGTTTCCGGATTGTGGCTTCGGCTAAGGTAGACCGTTATTTGTCGAAGGAAAAAGCCGACTATGTGCCGGGACAGGAAGTGGAAGTGCTGATCTGGCAGAAGACCGACTTGGGTTTCAAGGCCATTATCGAGAATCGTTTCGGAGGATTGCTCTACGACAGCGAGATATTTCAGCCGCTGCATACCGGTATGCGCCTGAAGGCATACGTGAAGCAGGTGCGCGACGACGGCAAGATAGACCTGATGCTTCAGAAGCCCGGTGCAGGCAAGGTGGACGACTTTGCAAAGACGCTGCTCGAACATATCCGCAGCAACGGCGGACGCACGCCGCTGAACGACAAGACGCCGGCCGAAGAGATATATGCGATGTTCGGCGTCAGCAAGAAAACGTTCAAGAAGGCAGTGGGCGACTTGTACAAGAAACGCCTGGTGGTGCTGCAGGACGACGGCATTGTGCTGGCAAAAGAATAGGGATTTCCCTACCAGGGAATAGAGTATGTGACGAGGGAGGGGAATTTTCTCTCCCTATTTTTGTGCCATGAGCAAGGCACCGGAGCGGAAATGGCCGGCGTTTGACAGGCTTCGCACTAGAGAGTAGAGAGAACGGAGCCGGAATCCTTGCCGATAGTAACATGAAGAAATCAATACTTTAAAAAAGGAGGGAACCATGAAACGATTTATCATCCTGTTTTGTACCGTTCTGGCAAGTACTGTTTTGTGTAGTGCTGCGATGAGCAGCAGCCGTGTGCGTCTTGAAGCCCGTTTCCTGACGGACAAAATGGCTTACGAACTGAAGCTGAGCAAAGCGCAGTATAACGATGTGTACGAAATCAACTACGACTTTATCGCG
Source organism: Bacteroides ndongoniae (assembly GCF_900108345.1). Lineage (GTDB taxonomy): Bacteria > Bacteroidota > Bacteroidia > Bacteroidales > Bacteroidaceae > Bacteroides > Bacteroides ndongoniae. Next base: position 234,805 of record NZ_FNVV01000013.1, read on the forward strand.
AACATCGGTTCGTTGATGGACAATGTGCTTCGTGGCGAAGAGTGGGCATTGAACCGCTATTACGATTGTCTGGACATCCGCAACGACGACTTGCACTGGGTGCTCAACCGTAGCCAGTACGGCCACTTCATTCAGGCAGCCCATTTCTTCCGTCCTGTTTATGTATCGGGCGGACGTTGGAATTTCCGCATTTATCTGACTTACACCAACCATAAGCATTTCTATTATCCGTGTCCTCCACACTATAAGACGTATTGCGGTGCACATGCTCGCCCTCGTCACAACCATGTGAGTTATTATAAAGGACGTTACCATCATGCGTTTTACGCGGGCAATTTTCGCATCCGCGATGGTAAGCACTATCATTCCAGCCGCCGTTCGGACTTTGGAAGCATCCGCTTGCGTCCCGGTTCGTCAAAAGCTCCCGACTGGAAAGCACCGAGTCGTCCGAAACCCAAACCCGAAAAGGCTCCGGTGAAAGTCATTCGCCCTAAAAAAGACAAGGATAAGGCCCCGGCTCACCGCCCTTCAAGAGAGCCTTCGAGAAAGGAACAGAACGACCGTGCTTCGTCCAACTCCATACGAAAAAGGGCGTGAAATGTACGATTTTTGCTGACGATGTTACGTAGAGTGAAGTTTTTGTTACCAGAATGCAAGTGATGAAGAATGCTTTCAGAAAATGTATGAAGCGTTACAAAAGCGTGACAATGACTCTGTAACTTGCTGATTATGACGATTGTCAGTTTTTGTCAGTTACTTTTTCTTGTGTGTAATTCTCATTTTATTTAATTTTAGACACTGATACAGAGGGGCTTCGAGCAACGCTTGTGTTGCTCGTGAGCCACACTTGTGTCGTTCGTGAGCCGTGCAAGTGTTTCTCGCGAGCCGTGCAAGTGTGGCTCACAACGGCTGTAGGTAGTTTCCGGTGCTGAAGTAGATGTTTGTGTTCGCCATGTGCCACTTGGCGGTTGTAAAGTCCCTCTTTGTAACAGCTGTTAGGGGAAAAGAAAGGTGAAAGGGTGAAGGCTGTAGCCGGAAACAACACTGTCTGAAGACAGATGTTTTTCTCTCCTTTCACGCTTTCACCGGCTTCTAACTGTTGATTATCAGTGGAATGTGGTGAAAGGTGAAGTCTCACACTGGCTTCACAATTCTTTTGATTCACTTTCCATTTCTTCTTCCCCTTCCTCAGCCTGTGCATGGAAACTTGCAAGAGCTGCACCGCGCAGTGTGACATTGGCTATGTCCACTTTTGCGGCCTGTTCCTCACTGATGAGTCCTTTCTTAGCCAGCCGTTCGGCGATGAGGCGGAAGTAGCCTTCCTGGCTGTCGCGCAGACGCCCGTCGGGAGTGAAAGAACTCTTGTAATGCTTGGGCTTGGGGATGATGGATGCCAGGAAGATACACTCTTCCAGCGAGAGCTGTGAAGGCCGTTTGTCGAAGTAGAAGTCGGCTGCTTCGTGAATACCATAAATCAGAGGACCCCATTCGGCAATGTTCAGATATACCTCGTACATGCGCTCTTTGGACGTGAGGTGTTGCCCTTCGATCAGCCAGACTATGAGTGCTTCTTCCAGCTTGCGGGCTATGTTCTTGTTGCGGGTCAGGAAGACGTTCTTGACCAGTTGCATCGAGATGGTGCTGCCTCCCCGTGCAAACTTGCGTACTTTGAGGTCGTGTATCAGGGCTTCGCGCAGTGCGTCGGGCAGGAATCCGTGATGATAGAAGAAGGCACCGTCTTCGCTTTGCATGACGGACATCTGCAACAGGTCCGGCACTTCGGCAAGGGGAGTGAAGTGCTCCCACGACGGCCCTACAGGGAAGGTGCGGACAGGACGGCCGTCTTCGTAGGCCGTGTATTCAAATTCGTCGCTCATCTTGTTCAGCGGAGTGTGTCCGAATTGGCGGATGCGGAAATTTCTGCTTTTCAGTTCCGATTCAAGGCGGAGGCTGTCCAGTTGGACAAAGTCTACATCGAGCAGAAAATGATAAGCCAGTTCGCCTTCGGTGCGGATGCCTTCCAGGTTCTCGAACAATCCCTTGGGAAGCGAGCTGAACAGTTCTTCGGCCGGAAACCAGGGCTTGTCGACGGATGCAGTGAAGTGCCATGTTGGCTCCGCTCCCGATTGTTGCGGGTGTTCTATCCGCATGTAGGGGTGAAAGATGAGTGCATTGAAGCGTACCAGACTGGCACTGTCCAGCTCGACGGATTGCGGTGCCACATCGACGTGGAAGCGAAGTTGGCCGTGGTCAAGGTTGATCTTATCGGTGGACAGACGCTTGTGATAGACGTGCAAGCCGCGCACTTCGGCTTCTCCTACAAGGCAAGCAAGGCTGTTGTCGCTTTTCTCTTGCGACAGACGGCACGTAAGGCTGTCAAACTGTACCTCGGCTCCAAAACGTCGGCGGATGTAGGGGACGGTGAGTTGGGGAGCAGTGAGCGTGGCATGCAGGCGGCGGTCCGACGGATTCAGTTCGCCACTGATGTTCCACTGTTGCCTGAGACTGTCTTCCTGAATGAGCATTTGAGACTGGAAGCGTCGGTCGGAAATGTGCAATTGAGGGATGTGGAAAGCAACAAAGTTGCTGTCGTTTCGTTCGTAGATATGAAGGTTGTTCAGTTCGCCGTTGCCCGGAAGCAGACCGAAAAGCAGGTCGAGCAGGGTATTGACGCGGCGGGCGTAGTTTCTCTCTGCTTTAGGTACTTCGGGTTGGGAGTCTTTCGAGGAGGGAAGGAACAGAAAATCGTAGTTGGCTTTGCCATCTTGCTTGATGAAGCGGAGTGAGAGTTCGTCCATACCGACGTGACGGACATTGATATTGCCTCCAAGTAGTGCCCACAGTCCGATGCGTACATCGAGTGACTGCAGGGACAACAGTGTATCGCGTCCTGCGGGAACAACGGTCAGCCCCTCGACAGCGATGGTCCGGAGCCCTTTCATGTGCAGCTTTTCATAGCCGATGTCGAGTCCGTAGCGTTGCTCTAAACGGGCCATGTGTTTGCCGGCTACGTGTCGTAACAAGCTTCCGCGGCTCAGGAAGGCCACTGTGGCAACCAACAGAAATAGCAGCAGTATGGAGGCTGCTGCTACTTTTACATGTTTTTTGTTCATATCTTTATGCTTATAGTCTCGTCTAAATCCTTTTCGGGCACAAAGATACGACTATTTTACGTCATTCTATCGGTATGCCTTGATAGAAGTCCAGAATCTTGGTGCGGAACAGATAGTCGTACTTGGCTTGCAGTTCGTCGCTTTGGGCTTTCATCAGGTTTTGTTTGGCTTCGTTATACTCGACGGCTGTTGCCTTACCGTTGATGTACTTCTCGTTCATCAGCTGGAAGGAAGCCTGGCTGGCTTCAGTGGCGGCACAACTGCTGGTGTATTTGCTTTCGGAAGCGGTAGCGTTGTACCAAGCCTGTTGAATCTCCTTGTAGAGGGTCTTCTTGGCATTGTCCAGTTGCAGGGCATAGCTTTCGCGTTGCAGGCGGGCCGTGCGTACCCGGTTGCGGGTGCTCAGCCGGTTGAATATGGGTACGCTCAGGCTGAGGCCGATGTACTTGCTGAAGTTGTCACCCATCTGCTGGTTAAACGTACGGTTGATGGTCGAGTAGTAACTAGTGCCCAGGCTTCCGTTCAGGTTGATTTGCGGATAGAAACCGCTCTGTGCGATGCGGATGCTGTGACGGCTGCCTTCCAGACGATACTGGGCTGCCTGTATGGCGGGCTTGTTGACTACGGCATTCTGGTAGATTTCGTCAGGAGGCGTCAGCGGAGTTATTTCCAGCTGGACGGAAGGTTCTTCCAGTGCGAAGCCTTCGGGCGTTTCCAGTTCGATGAGCTGGCTGAGGTCGAGCAGGGCCAGCTGATAGTCGTTGTTGGTCTGTACGGCAGTCATTTCGTCTTGTGCCACACGTGCTTTGGCTTCGGCCACTTCGGCCGGCGAGGCTTTTCCCACTTCGGCCAGGCGGCTGATGCGTTGCAGCTGTTCTTTGCTCAGGGCTACCTGTCCTAAGGCTACCTGATGCAGTTCTTTGTTGAATAATACTTGCAGATAGTACGATGCCACGTTGATGGAGATGTCTTCTTTGGCTTTCTCCAGGTCAGCAGTGGCGGCTTTCAGATTCAGTTTGGCCAGTGCGTACTGGTGCGGAATCTGCAATCCGGTGAACAGGGGAACGCTGGCACTGAGTGACATGTTGGTACCGTTGCTGCTGGTGTTGACGTATACGGTAGAGTAGTCGCCGGTGCTTTCGTCGGGCACGGCGGTTTGCGTACGTCCCCAGTTCCAGCTTTGGTTGGCGCTACCGTTCACGCTGGGCAGTCGTGCCCATTTGGCTGTATTTACTTCTACTTCGCTTTGGCGGGCGGCGTTTTCGCTTTGCCTGATGTTGATGTTGTGCTCGATGGCGTATTCAATGCAGCGGCGCAACGACCAAGTGTCTTGTGCCTGCAAGCCGGTGGCAGCACAGGCTATGCAGGCTATGGTGAGTAATCGTTTCATAAGAATTGTCTCGGATGGTTAGGTTAGTGGTTAATTTTCTTCTTCATCGTTTTTGTTGGCATTGCGTATCAGGTCGTTGGTAGTGATGCCTTTCTTGACGGCTATCTTTATGCCGTCGCTCATACCTACTTCGATGGGCTGACGACGGAACTGCTGCTGTGGTACGCTGTCGGTCAGTACATAGACAAAGGTACTGTCGTCCTTGAATTCGACGCAGCCTTCGGGAATAGCGAGTACCTGGCTGGCACGTTCGAGTACGATTTCACCGTTGGCCGAATAGCCTGAGCGGATAACCACTGTGTCGGGCACAGTAACGGCTGCCTTGATTTCGAACTGATTGGCACCGTTGGCTTCGGTCGACTTGGGGGCGATGTACTCCAGCTTGGCTTGGAAAGTGAGGTCCTGCAAGGCACCGATAGTGATTTTCACCGGCATGCCTTCGCTGACACGGCCCACTTCGGTTTCGTCGATATTGCCACGGAAGATGAGGTCGTTCATGTCGGCCACGGTGGCGATGGTGGTTCCGTCGTTGAAGGTATTACTCATGATGACGGAGTTACCTACCTTGACGGGTACGTCCAGGATAAGTCCTTCGATAGTAGAGCGTATCAGGGTGCTGGAGAAGGAGGCACTGTTTTGGGTGATTCCCTCTTTTACAATCTGCAGGTTGTCCTTGGCGGCTTGCAGTTCTTCGCGTGCCTGGCGGACGGTGACTTCGCCTTTCTCATATTCTTCGGCACTGATCAGTTTGTCCTTGTAAAGTTTCTCTAAGCGGGCAAAGTCGGTTTCGGCCTGTCGTCCGTTGATTTCGGCCAAGCGGACGCGGCTTTCGGCAGCATTCAGTGTGCCCAGTTCGGGGATGACTTTTACCTTGGCTATCACTTCGCCCTTCTTTATCTTCTGTCCGGCTTCTTTGTAGACTTCTTCGATGATACCCGAAATCTGGGGCTTGATGAGGACCTCGTCCCGTGGTTCTATCTTACCGGTGACGACGGTAGTCTTTTCCAGGTCGGCCACAGCAGGACGGACTGTTTCGTATACGGTGACTTCTGGTTTCGACTTCTGGTAAAGGAATACGAAGGTCCAGATGAAGATGCCGGCAACGATAACCAGCAATGCGCTTTTCAGAATCTTTTTTGCTTTCATATTTGATGTTTGTTGTTAGTTTATATTCTTATGTTGGGTGATTGGTTTTCGAGCGATCGTTCGAAGGAGTCTCGAATAGTCGTTCGAAAGTCGTTGGAATGCTCGTTCGAACGGCATTGAAATGCGGATTTCAAAGCCGTTCGAGTTACTATTCGTCGCGTATTGCCTCTATCGGTTTGATGGCCATGGCACGGTAGGCTGGTGCCAGCCCTGCCAGTACGCCAAGAGCGATGAGCAGGATACAGGTGCCGACGGCCATGCCGAAGCTGACCTGGTAGTGCGTCTCGATGACTCCTTGCGGATTGGCAGCTGCCTCAAGAACCTGCAGCACCAGTACGGCTAGCGAGATGCCAGCCATGCCCGCTACAGTAGTCAGCACCATGCTTTCGGAGAGAATCTGTTGCAGGATGTCGCGCGGACGGGCACCGATGGCACGGCGGATGCCTATTTCGGTGGTACGTTCGCGTACGGTCACCATCATGATGTTCGACACGCCGATAGCGCCGGCGAAAAGGGTACCCAGGCCCACCATCCAGATCAGGATATGCACACCCGTCATCAGGGCATCCATCATGGAGAACATGGCTTCGACGTTGAGCATCATCACAGCCTGTTTGTCGTCGGGCGAGATGTAGTGGGCTGCTTTGACGGTCTGTTTCACCTGCTCTTCCACGTCGGCCACCTTTACACCTGGTTTCATGGTGAAACAGATCAGTTCTACGGTATTGCCTAGGTTGTACATCTTTCGCATCGTAGTGTAAGGCAGGGTGACGGCTTCGGAAGCCTGTCCCTGGATGTTGACATTGCCCTCGGACGAGCACATGCCTATTACCCGATAGTAGATACTGTCTACCTGTATGTATTTTCCGCAGGGGTCATCTCCTTTGGGGAAGAGACTTTCGTAGACACGTTTGCCAATCACACATACTTTGCGCGCTTCACGGATGTCCACGTCGTTGATGAACCGTCCATAAGCAATCTCCTGATGCTCTATCTGTTCGTAGTCCGGATAGAGACCTTTGACGCTGCAATCGTATTTGTTACCTTCGTAGATGGCAGTCTTGCCCCATTGGGCCACTGAAGGAGTAGCAATCTCTATCTTGCTCAACTTACCAATTCGTTCGACATCGGCCATTTCCAGATCCCAGCTTCGTCCTTTGCGGAAGCCTTTGTATGCTTCGCCTGTCGGTTGGGCGAAAATAAAACCAGAATTGGTGGCAAATCCTTCGAATTGTTTTCGCAATTCCTGTTCCATGCCTTGCCCACCTCCTATGAGAGCCACAAGCATGAAGATACCCCAAAATACGCCGAAAGCTGTCAGCAGGCTTCGCGTCTTGTTACGGGTGATGGTGACGAGGATTTCCTCGCAAGTGTCTTTGTCTATTTTCATAATGAATAAGAAACCTCACCCCCGGCCCCTCTCCCAAGGAGAGGGGAGTAGGAGGCGATACTTTATGATGAATGTATTATACCATATTATATATTAATCTCTATTTTTAAATTCTATGTCTTTTTCTCCCCTCTCCTTGGGAGAGGGGCTTGAGGGGTGAGGCTTTCCTTTAATCCGCCCTCAACGCCTCAATCGGTTTAATCTTCGTAGCCTTTCGGGCGGGGAAGAATCCGGCCAGCGTACCGGCAATGACCAGCGTCAGTGTGGCTTGTATGGCGATGCGCAGATCCACCGTAGGGTCGCTGAACATTTTGGCCTGGAACATGCTGGCATCCATTGTCTGGTTTCCGAATGTGTTGTCCATCCACTCCGTCACTCCGATTCCTGCCACCATGCCGATGTAGCCGAACAAGGTAGTGATGGTAATACTTTCGATGATGATGAGCCACAGGATAGAGGCCGGTTTGGCGCCCAGTGCCTTACGGATGCCAAACTCGTGGGTTCGTTCGCGTACGGTGATGAGCATGATGTTCGACACACCTACAATACCACTCAACAGAGTGAAGATACCAATCACCCAAATGGCTGTGCGTAGGATGCCCATGGCATTCATGGTACGCAGGTAGTCGGTGAAGCGGTTCCATATCCAGATAGCGCTGGTGTCGTCGGGCGAGAAGCGGTGGTTCGCACCGATTACACGGCGATATTCTTGTTCGAAGGCTTCGTTGCTTTCGATGGAAGTCAGGCCATCGGTAGTCAGTAGGATGTTGTTCAATTTATTCCCTTTGTTGTAGATGGTTTGTAAGGTGCTGAAGGGGATGTAGGCTTCGCTGGGCTCACTATTGCCCTGATCGTTGTAAAGCCCTACAACCTGATAGACCACACCGCTGGCATTGACAAACTGACCAATAGGATTGGTATGTGTCTTACCAAAAAGAATATCAGCAGATTTCTTATGGAGGACAATGACCTTACGTCGTTCTTTCAAGTCGGTGACGTTGATAAAGCGTCCTTCTGCAGTTTTGATAGCTTCAATTTCGGTGTAGTTGGGGTGTACTCCCAGCAATGATAAATTGACATATTCTTTGCCGAAACTGATGTTGAGGCTGCTCTGGCGTACAGTGGCACCCACGCTGGTCACGTTTTCGGGGAATTGTGTCTCGGTGTCTGCTAGGTCTCGGTTGTCTAACTCAATGCGTCGTCCTTCTTTCAGTCCGTCATACGACAGAGTGGTCCAACCAGGAAAGATGCGGATAGAGTTGAGCGCCCGCTCGGACGAATTCTGTTCGAAGGCATGGATGAGGCCGTTGCCTGCTCCCAGGAGGACGATGAGCATAAAGATGCCCCATGCCACGGCGAATCCTGTCAGGAAAGTGCGGAGTTTGTTGCGCTTCAGGGTGCCGTATATTTCTTGCCAAAGGTCAATCATATTTGTCTTTTTTAGAAGATAGAAGATGTCATTTCATAAATCCATTTTTCCCGAACGGAGAAGCATCGTGATTTAAATTCTCTTCGATGGTGCCTATGATGCCGTCCTTAATGTGGATAATCTTGTCTGTCTGGTTGGCAACGCCGCTTTCGTGGGTCACGACAACGATCGTCATGCCTGTCTGATGAAGATCTTTCAGAATCTGCATCACTTCGACTGAAGTCTTGCTGTCGAGAGCACCGGTCGGCTCATCGGCCAGAATGATTTGCGGGCGGGTGATAAGAGCGCGGGCAATGGCTACACGCTGTTTCTGACCACCTGACATTTCGTTGGGCATGTGGTTGGCCCAGTCTTTCAGTCCCAGACGGTCAAGGTATTCCAATGCCAGGGCGTTGCGTTTCTTCCGGCTCACTCCCTGATAGAAGAGGGGAAGGGCTACGTTCTCGACTGCATTCTTGAAAGAAATAAGGTTGAATGACTGGAAAATGAAACCAATCATACGGTTACGATACTCGGCGGCACGCGTCTCACTCAGATTCTTGATAAGGGTACCATTCAGATAATATTCACCTGTATCGTAGTTGTCCAATATACCTAATATATTAAGTAAGGTGGATTTTCCAGATCCTGAAGCACCCATAATGGATACAAATTCTCCTTTCTCGATGTGCAGGTTTATGCCTTTGAGTACATGCAGTGGCGCGCCATTGTTGTAGGTCTTATTGATGTCTTTTAGTAGTATCACGACTCTCTTGATTTAATGTTTGCTCTTATTAATTTTTACTATTAGACGCACAAGTGTTGCGAAAAGTTGCAAATCGGCTGAATTTTTTTAAAAAAAGATTTTGTAGTGTCGTTTTTCTTTGTGACTTTTGTAAACATAAACATTTTAACAACTAACCCTTTAAAAACAATTAATATCATGAATTCAACCATGGAGAAGCCCTACGTAGTAGGTATTGATATAGGTGGGACAAATACAGTTTTCGGTATTGTTGACGCGCGTGGAACGATTGTGGCTACAAGTTCTATTAAAACAGGAGCGTATGCTGATGTCAACGATTATGTGGACGAAGTATGCAAACACCTGTTGCCGTTGATTATAGCCAACGGTGGTGTGGAAAGAATAAAGGGTATCGGTATTGGTGCTCCTAACGGCAATTATTATAGCGGTACAATTGAATTTGCTCCAAATTTGCCTTGGAAAGGTGTAATTCCATTGGCTAATATGTTCGAAGAACGTTTGGGGATTCCTACGGCACTGACCAATGATGCCAATGCTGCTGCTATCGGTGAAATGACATATGGTGCTGCGCGCGGAATGAAAGATTTCATCATGATAACATTGGGTACAGGCGTTGGTAGTGGAATTGTGGTCAATGGTCAGATGGTATATGGCCACGATGGTTTTGCCGGTGAGTTGGGACATACCATTATTCGCCGTGAGAATGGCCGTGTTTGTGGATGCGGACGTCGTGGCTGTCTGGAAACATACTGTTCGGCTACGGGTGTGGCACGTACGGCACGCGAGTTCCTTACTGCACGTACCGAACCTAGTTTGCTTCGTTCTATCCCAGCTGAGAATATCACTTCGAAGGACGTGTACGATGCAGCTGTAAAGGGTGATAAACTGGCTCAGGATATTTTCGAGTTTACAGGAACACTCTTAGGCGAGGCATTGGCCGACTTTATTGCTTTCTCCAGTCCGGAAGCGATTGTACTGTTTGGCGGATTGGCTAAATCTGGTGACTATATCATCAAGCCTGTTCAGAAAGCTATTGATGAAAATGTACTTAATATCTATAAAGGAAAAACGAAATTGCTTATTTCGGAACTCAAAGATGCAGATGCAGCTGTGCTGGGTGCCAGTGCATTGGGTTGGGAACTGAAAGATGTAAAATAAGCAGATTCGATTTATAAGAAACTATTAGAACGAAGAGAAGGGTGTGTTTATTGGAAAATAACATGCTCTTTTCTTTTTTTATTGAATTGCGCAGATTTTTGTGGACAATCAGGCTTAAAGCGTCTAGGTTTTACTTGTGTAGCTTAAGTTATGATATGTGGCTGATAAGTGTGGAAACAAAAAAGAGTGTATCGTTGCGGATACACTCTTGTTCGATAGCGGTTCAAAATGATTAGCCGTTAGCTCTTTTTTCTTTGATTCTTGCTTTCTTACCAGTGAGGGCACGCAAGTAATACAATTTGGCACGACGTACTTTACCCACTTTGTTTACTTCGATGCTGTCGATAGCCGGTGATTCAATCGGGAAGATACGCTCTACACCTACGGTACCTGACATTTTGCGTACAGTGAAACGCATCTTTTCGCCATGACCGGAAATCTTGATAACAACACCACGGTACAGCTGTACACGTTCCTTGTTACCTTCGATGATACGATATGCTACTGTTACTGTGTCACCTGCCTTGAAGCTCGGGTGTTGCTTGCCGGTAGCAAATGCTTCTTCTGCAATTTTAATTAAATCCATTGTTTTTATTATTAAATTGTTTGATCGTTACAACGCAACATACCAGGCTTCTCTCGGTGTGTCCTGACAGCGATTGCGCGAAAGCGGTGCAAAGGAACGAATTATTTGTCAGATACACAAATGTTTTCGGCTTATTTTTGTTTGAAGTGTCTTTTCTCTAAGTTTGGAGAGGACGGTATTCTTTTCCTGTAGTTTTTCCGGTGGCGTGTCCCGGTTTTTTAAAATAAGTTTTTGCCTTGTTTATTTTTCCTTTTGCAATACTTGTTGTTCGTCAAGAAAAAGTATCTTTGTGGCAATAAAGAAAAAAATAAGTATGTGTCCGTTTAGCGGATTTTCAGTAAAACAAATGCAGATGAAAAAGAATTATTTGAATCTTCTTTCAGGGACGGTGCTGGGTACTGTCTTCTTTTTAATGTCGTGTCACTCTGCTTACGAGGTAATAAAGGTTGAGGGGGAAAGGGTGGCAATTGATTCTTCGTGGGATGCTCGTTCCGATGCGGATGCGCAGGCGTTGCTTGCTCCTTATAAGGCTACGGTGGATAGTATTATGTATCGGGTCGTAGGTACGGCAGATGTGTCGATGGACCGTAAACGTCCGGAAGATCTTTTGTCGAATCTAGTAGCCGATGTGTTACGCGAATCGGCGGTACCGGTTTTGGGTAAACCGGCAGATATGGGTCTTGTCAATATAGGTGGTTTACGCAGTGTGCTGACAGAAGGACCTATTAGTTGTGCTGAGATTTATGAGATACTGCCTTTCGAAAACGCGCTTTGTGTACTTACGATAAAGGGGACCTATTTAAAGCAACTGTTTGAAAATATTGCAGCCCGTGGTGGAGAAGGTGTTAGTGGTATAAATCTGGAAATCACGTCTGATGGAAAGTTGTTGAAGGGCACGATAAGTGGCTGTTCAGTAGAGGATGAGAAACTGTATACGATCGCAACAATTGATTATCTGGCAGAGGGAAATGATGGTATGACAGCATTGATACAGGCTGAAAAACGGGAATGTCCCGATGGGGCACGTTTGCGTGACCTTTTTATGCAGTATGTAGAGAAACAGACGGCTGCCGGGAAAGTGATTACGTCACGTATGGAAGGTCGGATTGTCGTAAAATGATGTCTGAGTATGATTTTTCAGTTGTTCAATCTTTAAAGTTTTGATGAGTCGTATGAAACGTTTTTATATTGTCGGCCTGCTGTTGGTTTGTATGGCCGTTGTTGTCTCGGCACAACAGAAAGAGTTGTTTATTCTTCAGACTAGCGATACGCATAGTCGTATTGAACCTATTCCCCCGCATACAGCCGATCCGGCTGCCGGTATGGGTGGAGTAGTGCGTCGGGCTACATTTGTGAAAGAATTCCGTAATGAGCATCCTGATGTATTGCTTTTCGATTGCGGTGATATCTCGCAAGGTACACCTTATTATAATTTGTTTAAAGGGGAAGTTGAGATAAAGTCTATGAATCTGATGAAGTATGACGCTATGACCATCGGTAATCATGAGTTTGATTTTGGCATGGATAATATGGCGCGCTTGTTTCGTATGGCCAATTTCCCGGTTGTTTGTGCTAATTATGACATGACAGGTACTGTTCTTGAAGGTATTGTGAAACCTTACGTTGTTCTCGAACGTAGTGGATTGAAAATAGGAGTATTCGGCATCAGTCCGAAACTGGAGGGTTTGGTTCAAGCTGACAAGTGCGAAGGTGTGGTCTATAAAGATCCTGTGGCTACAGCTCAGGAGATGGCTGATCTGTTGAAGAACAAAGAGCATTGCGACGTGGTTATCTGTCTTTCGCATTTGGGTATTCAGCCGGGAGCTGCTGACTCGGAAGAATATGACAACAACCTTGTAGCCAAGACACGTAATATTGATGTGATTTTGGGTGGCCATACCCATACCAATATGGAACATCCTGCGATCTATCAGAATGCTGACGGAAAAGATGTTCCTATTATGCATGTTGGCAAGAGCGGTGTTTATGTTGGTAAGATGAAGTTGACACTACAAGCGGAATAATCTTTTTCCTTAAAGAGTGAGGATGTGTAGATGATGAAAAAGAAGATTCAGATATATTTGTTAGAGGCTGTTCTATTGTTATCGGGAATTTTTGTACAGCCTGTGTCAGCACGAAGTGTGGAATATACACAGGTCGCAACAAAAGATGAGGCTTGCAGACAGTGGGTCGATTCAGTTTTTTCCCGGTTAACACGGAACGAGAAGATCGGACAATTACTGGTGGCTACGTTGCCGGCTGAGGCAAGCCGCCAGAATAAAAAGATGGTCCGTACGTTGGTTAGAAAATACAAAATCGGTGGATTGGTATTCGATGGAGGTACTCCGGAAGAACAGGCTATTCTGACCAATCTGGCACAGGGCGGATCTGAACTCCCCTTGTTGATTACGACACGGGGAAGACGCCTGTCGGATCGTCTTTCGGGAGTCCCTGTGTTCCCTAATGAGGCAGCTTTGCAATGCATGACAGATACAATACTGATGCAGAAGTATCGTACTGAAGCCTTACGTGAGTTTCATGAACTGGGGATGTTTGGTGATATCTTGCCAGCAGAACTGGAAGGCGAACGTTTTCTGGAAGGTATGGTTGTGTCTTACGGAAATGCTTTGCGCGAACATGATGAATTGGTGAAAGCATTGCAGTCGGGCGAACTGCCAGAAGATGAGTTGGAGGAACGCTGCCGAAAAGTGTTGGCACGTAAATATATGTTGGGTTTACGTGGAAGACAGCCGAATTTGCAGGTCAGTGGTATCAGCTATCGTATTAATACAGAATCGGCACAGGCATTGGCTGCCGATTTGCGTCGGGCTGCGGTGACGGTGGTCAGCAACTATTTTGGAGTTTTACCTTTGGCCCCGGTTGAAGGAGATATTGCGGTGCTTAGTATTGGCGAAGCAGGAAAAGACTCGGCTTTTGTGGAAAGATTGAAGGAGAGTGCTGGAATTGTCCGTTATCAGTTGGCTGCCGATGCTGATGCGGCGGCGTGTGAATCGGTAAGGTTAGAGTTGCAGCCGTTTCGTCGTATGATTGTCAGTATCACAGGACAGGGTTTACAGATATTGGGCCCTGAAGTGCAGAACTTTCTGGAAAGCCTGGAAGTACAAGCTCCGTTGGTCTATGCGTTCTTTGCTCCTTTTCAGTCAACATATGCGTTGGAGCAGGCTTTGGCAAGGTCCAGTGCGTTAGTGTTGGCTCATTCTCAAGAATCTGATTTGCAGCAGTATGTAGCCGATGTTTTGTTTGCGAAGGATTCGGCAACGGGGCGTCTGTTTGTCAATATAGGCCGGTCTTTTCCGGTGGGAGCAGGATGCAGTATTGCAACGGGAATGAAACCGGTACGGATGTTACCCGAAGATATCGGAATGAAGTCGTACGTTTTGCAGCAGATAGATAAAGTGGCCATAGACGGGCTGAAAAAAGGTGTATATCCAGGGTGCCGGATTCTGGTCTGGAAAAATGGCCAGACTATTTATGACAGAGGTTTCGGAACGCATTCTTTGCAGGACACGACTTCGGTTCGGCAGACTGATATGTTCGATTTGGGTGCATTGACTATGCCTATGTCTACTGTGTTGGCGGTGATGAAGTTGTATGAGGAAGGACGATTGAAACTGGATGCTAAAGTATCTTCTTATCTTCCTTTTTTGCGCGGCAGTAATAAACGCAACATTACGATTCGTGACTTGTTGTTTCACGAAGCTGGATTGGCACCTCATTTACGTTTCTACATTGAAACGATCGATCCGCGTTCTGTACACGGACCATATGCCCAAAGTTGGGCAGACCAGTGGCATCGGACACGGGTCAGCGAGCACAGCTATTTTTGTACAGATTTTAAGTTTAAGAAGGGGTTGATATCGTCTTCGCGGACGTCTTCACATACATTGCAGGTGGCTGATGGACTGTGGCTGAACAAAAGTTTTAAGAATACTATGTTGCAAATGATTGCCAAAAGTGATCTGATAGGCAGGCGTTCGGTGTACAGTAGTCTGGCTGGAATCCTGTTGCAACAGGTGGTGGAATCAATAACACAATTGCCGCTGAATCTGTATGTGGCAAAAGAGTTTTATGCTCCGATGGGGTTGCAGCGTACAATGTATTTGCCATTGTCGCGTTATGATAAGTCGGAAGTAATGCCGACTGCCTTCAATGATTTCTTATGCCGGCAGGATTTGTGCGGATACGTTTATGATAAGACAGCAGCCTGTATGGGTGGTGTGTCGGGCAATGCCGGATTGTTTTCGACAGCCGGTGAGGTGGCTATTGTTTTCCAAATGCTGTTGAATGGTGGAGAATGGAACGGAAAGCGCTTCTTGAACGAACAAACTTGTCGTCTGTTTACTACCGAGACGTCGAAGTACAGTCGTCGTGGTTTGGGCTTTGACCGTCCTGACGCTTCGGTTGCATTGCGCAGTCCTTGTTCGCTGTCTACGCCGGCAACGGTTTATGGACATACAGGTTCTACCGGAACATGCGCTTGGGCCGATCCGGAGAACGGGTTGGTATATGTATTCCTTAGTAACAGTCTTTGTCCGAATGCTTGGAATACGAAACTGGGCGATTTGGATATCCGTGAAAATATTCAGGAACTGATTTATCAGAGTTTGAAGAAATAGATAAAAATATCTTGTGGATTATGATGAAACGATTGCTATTCTTCCTTTTAGTCTTTATGGTTTGTTGTGGACATGTGGCTTCCGATAGGAGCTTGTCTCTTGTTCCACCCGAACCGACTGCACCGGTGGAACCGTTGATGATACGCCCTTTTGCGGATGATGTGCGTTGCAGGCAGTGGGTGGATTCGGTGATGGAAGAGCTGACTTTGGAAGAACGTATCGGGCAATTGTTTATTTATACCATCGCACCGCAGCCTACGAAGAAGAACAGGGAACTCTTGCGTAAGGTCGTAAAGGACTATAAGGTTGGCGGTCTGCTCTTTTCGGGCGGACAGTTACAGAATCAGGTGACACTGACTAATGAAGCACAGCGGATGGCCGAGGTTCCACTGTTGATGACTTTTGATGGGGAATGGGGGCTGGCAATGCGCTTGCGTGGTACTCCTTCGTTTCCGAGGAATATGGTGCTGGGATGTATTCAGGACGACAGCCTGATTTATGAATATGGCCGTGAAGTGGCCCGTCAGTGTCGCGAACTTGGAGTGCAGGTCAATTTTGCACCGGTAGCCGACGTTAACATCAATCCGGAGAATCCGGTTATCAATACTCGCTCTTTTGGCGAAAGTCCGGTAAACGTAGCAAGTAAAGTGATTGCTTATGCCACTGGACTTGAATCGGGTGGAGTATTGTCTGTCAGCAAACACTTCCCCGGGCACGGTGATACTGATACCGATTCGCATAAGGAACTTCCTTTATTGCCTTTCAGCCGTGAGCGTCTGGACAGTGTGGAACTGTATCCTTTTAAGAAGGCTATCCGTGCCGGTGTAAGCGGCATTATGGTGGGGCATCTGGAAGTACCTGTTTTCGAGGTTCGTAACGGATTGCCTTCGTCGTTGTCGCGTAATGTGGTGTACGACTTGTTGACGAGAGAACTGAAGTTTCAGGGACTTGTTTTTACGGATGCACTTGCCATGAAGGGGGTAGGCGAGAGTGCAACGCTTTGTCTTCAGGCGTTGAAGGCTGGTAATGACTTGTTGCTGGTGCCGCGCCGTATCAAAGAGGAAGTGGCCGCTGTGCATGCAGCTGTGAAGCATGGCGAACTGTCGCGTGAAGAGATTGATGCCAAATGCCGGAAGGTGTTGACTTATAAATATGCTTTGAGCTTGAACAAGAAACCTCATATCCGCTTGTCTGGACTGACCAATCGGATTGACCGACCGCATACGCGTGACCTGATACGACGTCTCAATCTGGCATCTATAACAGTACTGGGCAATGATTCGGGACTGTTGCCTCTTGATCCGGTAGTAAAAAAGGTTGCGGTGCTGAATGTTGGCGAACCAAATGGATTGAAGCCTTTCTTGAAGGAGCTATCGGTTTATACTCAACCGAAGGAGTTCTGTCTGACACAGGATATGACGGAGGAAAACCGGAAACAACTGATGGATTCGTTGGCGAACTACAAGCGTATCGTGGTAGGCATTACCGTACGAAAGCTGTCAGCCTATAAGTCTTTCTTTGATAATTTTGCGCCCAGTGTGCCGGTTACTTTTGTGGCATTTGTTTCTGGAAAGGAACTTGTTCCAATAGAAAAATGTATGGCAAAGGCCGGTGCGGTAGTGCTTGCTCATTCGTCGGAAGACGATGTGCAATGTCAGGTGGCAAAGATATTATACGGAAAGGCTTGTGCCAATGGCAGGTTGTCGGCAAGTATCGGCAGTCTGTTTGCAGCAGGAGCCGGGACAGATGTTGGGCCACGGACGGTGCCTCATTTCATTCCAGAAGAACATGGCATGAACTCGCAAAAATTGGCGTGTATCGACTCGATTGCCCAGGAAGGAATCCGTAGAGGTGCTTATCCGGGTTGCCAGATTGTGGTGTGGAAGGATGGTAAGGAAATGTACAACAAGGCGTTTGGAACACACGGACGGATGAACCGGAACGGAACTGCAGAAATTCCAGTGAAGCCGACCGATGTGTACGACATTGCCTCGCTGACCAAAACAACGGCTACCCTGCTGGCTGTGATGAAGCTCTACGATGAAGGTAAATTGAATCTGACTGATCGGATAGGAGACATTTTGCCTTTTCTGAAGAATACCGACAAGCGCAACATTACCATTCGCGAACTGCTGTTGCACGAATCGGGACTTCCTTCTACCTTGCTGTTCTACGGAGAAGCTATTGATAAGGATAGCTATCGGGGCGGACTTTACAAACAGAAGCCGGATAAGCTGCATTCGGTACGGATAGGAGCCAGCACATGGGCCAATTCGAATTTCCGTTTCAAGAAAGGGCTTGTCTCGAAAGTACGTACGTCGTCTCATGTCTGGCAGGTGTCCGACAGTCTTTGGCTTGACAAGTCGTTCAAGCAGATTTATTTGAAGAAGATTGCGGATGCGCCTTTGAGGGATAAGCGCTATCGCTACAGTTGTGTAGGTTTTATCGTACTTCAGCAAGTAGTCGAAACTTTGTCTGGCCTGCCGTTGGATGCATATCTGGAGAAAGTGTTTTATGCTCCTATGGGATTGACGCATACAGCTTATTTACCGCTTCAACGGCTACCGAAAGAAGAAATTGTGCCTTCTTCTTCCGATCCGTTTCTGCGGAAAACGGTTCTTCGCGGATATGTGCATGATGAGTCGGCTGCTTTTCAGGGAGGAGTATCGGGCAATGCCGGACTGTTTTCGAATGCCGGTGAGGTGGCAAAGATTTATCAGATGCTGCTGAACGGTGGAGAGTTGGACGGAAAACGTTATCTGAGCAGGGAGACATGTCGTTTCTTTACGACTAGCGTTTCCAAAATAAGTCGCCGTGGGCTAGGCTTTGACAAGCCAGATAGTCGGCATCCGGAAAAGAGTCCTTGCGGTAAGTTGGCTCCGGCTTCGGTTTATGGCCATACAGGGTTCACCGGCACGTGTGCCTGGGTCGATCCGGATAACCGTCTGGTGTATGTTTTCCTCAGTAACCGTATTTATCCGGATGTATGGAATACGAAGCTGATGAAGCTTGATATCCGTACTCGCATACAGGATGCAATCTACCGCTCACTGATAAAAGAGTGAGCGGTGGGTTGTCCAGTTTAATAGGCTTCGTACATGTCTGTTCCAATCATGCAAGAATGTTTTCGATCAGACTTAGTTCTTCCTGGGTGAAAGAAGTGTTGTCGAGAGCTTTCAGATTGTCTGCCAGTTGGCCTACAGAGCTGGCTCCGATGATGACCGAAGTTACCAATTCGTCTTTCAGCAACCATGCCAGCGACATTTCGGCCAGCGTTTGTCCGCGTTGCAAGGCCAGTGCGTTCAAGGCTTTGATTCTGTTCAGAGTTTCTTCTGTTAGAGCTTCTTTTTTCAGGAATCCACCCCGTGCCATGCGTGAATCTTCCGGAATACCGTTCAGATAGCGGTTAGTCAGCAGGCCTTGGGCTAGCGGTGAGAAAGCGATAAAGCCGCTACCGTTCTCTTGTGCCTGTTTCAGGATGCCTGTTTTTTCGGGTTCGCGACTGAAGAGGCTGTATCTTCCTTGATAGAGTAGGCAGTGTACGTCTCTCTCTGCCAGATATTGGTAGGCGAAGGCTGCCTTTTCGGCGGGATATTTGGAGATGCCTACATAGAGCGCTTTTCCCTGACGAACAATGTCGACAAGGGTTTGCAAGGTTTCTTCGAGCGGTGTGTTGGGGTCGTAGCGGTGGGAGTAGAATATGTCCACGTAGTCCAGATTCATTCTTTTAAGGCTTTGGTTTAAGCTGCTCATCAGCGATTTGCGCGACCCCCAGTCGCCATAGGGGCCAGGCCACATTTCATGCCCGGCCTTGGTTGATATGAACAGTTCGTCGCGGTAGGGCATGAAAGATTTCTTCATGATTGTGCCGAAAGTTTCTTCAGCCGAGCCAGCGGAGGGGCCGTAATTGTTGGCAAGGTCGAAGTGGGTGATGCCTCGGTCGAAGGCGTAGTGGGCCATGGCTTGTGAATTGGCGAATGTGTCCACATCGCCAAAGTTATGCCACAGTCCCAGTGAGATTTCGGGTAACAGGATGCCACTGCGTCCGCAACGGCGATACTTCATTCCGTTATTATACCGGTTATCGTCAGGTCTATAGTCAAAGGGTTGCATGGTGATTATTCTTTTTAGTGTCTTTAAATAGGTTTGCTCAGGCTTCATTCGAAAACGTTTGGAAGAATGAGTGTCTGGAATAGGTTTGCCTGTTACAAAGGTAATGATAAAATATGAATTTGCATTGCTTTTCTTCGACACTTCATATAGCCTTAATAGACACTTGCACGGCTCATGAGCGACACTTGTACGGCTCGCGAGAAACACTTGCGCGGCTTATGAGCCACACAAGTGTGGCTCGGACGCTATGTTTTTATGGTGAAATCAGATATTGTTGGAGCTGATTTTTGCTTTATTTGCTATTGTTGAAAGGAATTCTGCTTATTCCTTTCACGCTTTCACTTGTGAGTTAATTCGCTGATAGGTAATGGAGTATGGTGAAACTTCACGTTTCGTGCACCTTTCACAGGCGCATAAAACAAAAAAGACCGCCAAGAGTGGAAGCCTCTCAACAGTCTTATCTTATCAGAGTAGCGGGACCCGGGATTGAACCGGGGACCTCATGATTATGAATCATGCGCTCTAACCAGCTGAGCTATCCCGCCATCATTTCTCGATTGCGGGTGCAAAGATAGAGCATTTATTTGAACTACCAAAACTTTTCGTGTCTTTTTTGTGCATTTTTTCTCTGAAACTTCAATGAAGCATGTGAAACATCTTTTTTTATGTCTTTATTTTGTATTGATTATCAGTTTGTTGTGGTGAAATATGCTCTTCTGTGGGAACAAAAAGCATAGATTCCTTTTTCTAATTAGAAAAAAGTATTTATCTTGGCAACGCAAAAGAAAGCTGAATAATGACTATGGAAAGAAAGAAAATACACTTGGAATACCTTTTGAACGCGACTTCTAAAAGCATCCTTTGGTCTGCCATCAGTACTCCTACCGGCTTGGAAGGCTGGTTTGCAGACAGAGTGCAGTCGGATGATAAGATTGTAGACTTCTTTTGGGGTAAAACGGAAAAGCGGACCGCCGAGATTGTGGCTGTACGTGCTTATTCATTTATCCGTTTCCGTTGGTTGGACAATGAAATCCCTCGCGAGTATTTTGAACTAAAGATGACAAATAGCGAACTGACCAATGACTTTGTACTCGAAATTACTGACTTTGCTGCCGCCAACGAGGTGGATGACGTACGTGAGTTGTGGGAGTCGCAGGTGGAGACATTACGGAGAACGTGTGGTTTTTAGTTAACTTTCGATTAAAAATTTTCCGTACTCCTTTTTTTGTGCTACTTTTGTGTCTTCAATGCATGATACGAATAAGATGCTGCGCATAAAAAAGTTAGATATATTTATATTGAAGAGTTTTTGCCTGCTGTTTGTAGGCACTTTCTTTATCTGCCTTTTCATCTTCATGATGCAGTTCCTGTGGAGGTATGTAGACGAAATGGTAGGAAAGGGACTGGAAATTTCAGTCTTGGCTCAATTCTTTTTCTATTCGGCACTGACGTTGGTACCGGTGTCGCTTCCTTTGGCCATTTTGTTGGCTGCCCTGATCACGTTCGGAAATTTTGGTGAGAGGTTCGAGTTGCTGGCTATGAAGGCGGCAGGTATTTCTCTGATCAAAATCATGCGTCCGCTGATTGTATTCATTTCGCTGATTTGTTGTGTATCCTTTTATTTTCAGAACGTTGTGGGGCCTAAGGCACAGACCAAACTGTGGACGTTACTTCTTTCCATGAAACAGAAATCGCCCGAGTTGGACATTCCCGAAGGCGTGTTCTACGACGAGATAGAGGGTTACAACCTGTATGTGAAGCACAAAGACCGTAAGACCGGTATGCTGTACGACGTACTGATATATAATTTCGAGAAAGGATTCGAGAACGCACAGATCATCAAAGCCGACTCCGGACGCCTGGAGATGACAGCAGATAAACAGCACTTATATTTGCATCTGTTCAGCGGTGAGCAGTTCGAGAATCTGAAGTCGCAGAGCATGAACCAGAAGAACGTGCCCTATCAGCGGGAAGCTTTCCGTGAGAAACATGCCATCATAGAGTTCGACTCTGACTTCAACATGGCCGACGAAGGCTTTATGAGCGGGCAGTCGAGCAGTAAAAATATGGCAACGTTGGAGGCGGACATTGATTCGATGAAGGTGCTGAACGACAGTGTGGGGCGGGCTTATTATAACGAAGCGATGGAAGCTACTTACCGGCCTGTACCCCATCTGACAAAGTCTGATACGACCAAGATTGAGAAAGCCGTACTTTCCAGTTTCAATGTAGACAGTCTGTTTGATGCGGCAACGCTGATGGAGAAACAGAAGATCATTTCATCGGCCGTGAGTCGTGCCGAGTCGGCAGCAAGCGACTGGAGCTTCAAAGGTTTTAATATACAACAGACTGAGTCTTCCCTTCGAAAGCATATGACTGCTTGGCACGAAAAGTTTACCCTTTCGTTGGCCTGCCTGATATTCTTCTTCATCGGTGCTCCCTTGGGCGGTATCATCCGCAAAGGCGGTTTGGGTATGCCGGTGGTAGTGTCGGTGCTGATATTCATTATCTATTATATCATTAATAATACGGGCTACAAGATGGCGCGCGACGGCAAGTGGATTGTCTGGATGGGTATGTGGACCAGTACAGCTATTCTGGCACCGTTAGGAGCTTTCCTTACTTACAAATCTAACAACGACTCTGTAGTGCTGAACGCTGATGCCTATATTAATTGGTTTAAGAAGATTATCGGTATCCGCAGTGTGCGGCACATGTTCCGTAAGGAAGTCATCATTCACGACCCCGATTATGACAGAATCCCCGGTGACTTGCAGCAGCTTTCGGACGATTGTCGCGACTATGTGGCAAGAAATGATCTGAAGCATGCTCCAAATTATTTCAGACTGTGGATGAACGATAAGGTGGACGAGGAAGTAGAGAAGATCAACGAACGTATGGAGGCGCTGATTGACGAAATGTCGAACACGCGTGCCATGTCGTTGCTGACAGCTTTGAACAATTATCCGGTGATACCTGTTCATGCTCATGTACGTCCGTTCCATAATTATTGGCTGAACCTGGCCTGCGGAGTCGTGTTCCCGGTAGGACTGTTTTTCTATTTCCGTATTTGGGCGTTCCGCATACGGTTGAGTAAGGATATGGAGCGTGTCATAAAGACAAACGAAGATGTGATATATATCATAAAGAATCTCAGGGATAAATAAATAATAACGATATGGAAAATGTAAAACTGAATACCATAGAAGAAGCCATTGAAGAATTCAAGGCTGGTAACTTTGTCATCGTAGTAGACGATGAAGATCGTGAAAACGAGGGCGACCTTATTATCGCTGCCGAAAAGATTACCCCCGAGAAGGTAAACTTCATGTTGAAACATGCGCGTGGTGTGCTGTGTGCTCCGATTACCGTGTCGCGTTGCAAGGAATTGGACTTGCCACATCAGGTGCTTGACAATACTTCCGTACTGGGAACTCCTTTTACGGTGACTATCGATAAACTGGAAGGCTGTTCAACCGGTGTATCGGCTGCCGACCGTGCTGCTACCATTCAGGCGTTGGCCGATCCGGCGTCGACTCCTGCTACTTTCGGTCGTCCCGGTCATATTAATCCGCTTTATGCTCAGGAAAAAGGTGTACTTCGCCGTGCCGGACATACCGAGGCTACCGTTGATATGTGCCGTCTGGCAGGACTCTATCCGGCTGGTGCGCTGATGGAGATAATGAACGATGACGGAACCATGGCCCGTTTGCCTGAGTTGCGTAAAATGGCCGATGAATATGGACTGAAGCTCATCTCTATCCGTGATATGATTGCTTACCGTCTGAAGCAAGAATCCATTGTCGAGAAGGGGGTAGAGGTGCACATGCCTACCCAGCATGGTGATTTCCGCCTGATCGCTTTCCGTCAGAAATCCAACGGGCTGGAGCACGTGGCCTTGTTCAAGGGCGAGTGGGAACCGGACGAGCCGATTCTGGTACGTGTACACTCTTCGTGTGCTACGGGTGATATTTTTGCTTCCAAGCGTTGCGACTGTGGCGAGCAGCTTCACAAAGCGATGGAAATGATTGAAAAGGCAGGCAAGGGAGTGGTCGTTTATCTGAATCAGGAAGGCCGTGGCATCGGATTGATGGAGAAAATGAAAGCCTATAAGTTGCAGGAAGACGGTATGGATACGGTGGATGCTAACATCTGTCTGGGACATTTGGCCGATGAACGCGACTATGGTGTAGGTGCTCAGATTCTTCGTGAGCTGGGGGTACACAAAATGCGTCTGATGACCAACAATCCTGTGAAACGTGTAGGCCTTGAAGCTTACGGACTGGAGATTACCGAGAATGTTCCTATCGAAACGACTCCCAATCCTTACAACGAGCGCTACCTGCGTACGAAGAAAGAGCGCATGGGGCATACGCTACACTTCAATAAGTAATTTGACTATTTGTTTTTCCGTGTCGGGAAAAATCTGTTATTTTGCAATCGGAATATAACAACCTTCTAAATATAGAAATAAGATGAATCAATTATCTGACCGTTTGAACAGTCTGTCGCCGTCGGCGACATTGGCCATGTCTCAGAAAAGTGCCGAACTGAAGGCACAGGGCGTGGATGTGATTAACCTGAGTGTCGGTGAACCTGACTTCAATACTCCCGACCACATTAAAGAGGCTGCTAAACAGGCAATCGACGAGAACTATTCCCGTTATTCTCCCGTAGCCGGCTATCCAGCCTTGCGCAATGCTATCGTGGCCAAACTGAAAAACGAAAACGGTCTGGACTATACCGCTGCCCAGATTTCGTGTGCCAATGGTGCTAAGCAATCGGTGTGCAACACTGTTTTGGCACTTGTCAATCCGGGTGATGAAGTCATTGTTCCTGCTCCTTACTGGGTTAGCTATCCGGAGATGGTGAAACTGGCCGAGGGTACACCTGTTATTGTAACGGCTGGTATCGAACAGGATTTTAAAATGACTCCTGCTCAGCTGGAGGCTGCCATTACACCAAAGACTAAAGCATTGATTCTTTGCTCTCCGTCCAATCCGACGGGTTCGGTCTACAGTGCCGAGGAATTGGCCGGACTGGCTGCTGTGCTCGAAAAGCACCCGCAGGTAATCGTTATTGCCGACGAGATTTATGAACATATCAACTATATTGGCCGTCATCACAGCATTGCCCAGATTCCGTCGATGAAAGACCGTACGGTTATCGTCAACGGTGTATCAAAAGCATACGCTATGACAGGCTGGCGTATCGGTTTCATTGCCGGTCCCGAATGGATTGTAAAAGGCGTGAACAAGTTGCAGGGACAGTATACTTCAGGTCCTTGCTCTGTATCGCAGAAAGCAGCCGAAGCAGCTTACACAGGTACGCAAGCTCCGGTAGAAGAGATGCGTCAGGCTTTCCAACGCCGTCGCGATCTTATTGTGAAGCTGGCTAAGGAAGTACCGGGCTTCGAAGTGAATGTTCCCGAAGGTGCTTTCTACCTCTTCCCAAAATGTAGTTCGTTCTTCGGAAAGTCGGCTGGTGACCGTAAAATCAATACTTCCGATGATTTGGCTATGTACCTGCTCGAAGTAGGTCACGTGGCTTGTGTAGGCGGAACTTCTTTCGGTGCGCCCGATTGCATCCGTATGAGCTATGCTACTAGCGATGAAAACATTGTTGAGGCTATTCGCCGCATTAAGGAAGCATTGGCTGCACTGAAGTAAGCTGTAGTTATACAAATAATTATTATAAATCCTCTTGCCGGATCCCTTTCTCGGGTACGGCAAGAGGATTTTTCTTTTATCTTTGTTTTTATATTGGAAGACAGTAATATTGGATGAGGTAGAGCCGTATTCTTGTTCTGGTTTTGCTTGCGTGACTGTCTGGACTAATGGATAAAAAGAACATAGATTGACTAAAATAGCAGAGATCATGAAAAGAAGTTTGTATTTATTGGCTGGTGCGCTGGTTGCTTCTTTGATGGGAAGCAGTTGTGGCAGTGGTGCGCAGAAAAAAGCAGCAGCAGAGAGTGAAGAACAAGCTCTGTTTGCTTGTATGGACACTACTACGATGGAACGTGACGGAGTGAAACTGACGTGGATACGTGATAATGCTAAAGAACGGCTGATGCCGGTAAGTCTGTTTGGCGATGTGCCGCAACAGTTGGTTGACAGTTTGGGAATAGCCGATGGAATACCTTCGTCAGTCAGTACTTTTCTGGTGGAAGCTGATGGAAGGCATATTTTGTTTGATACGGGGATGGGAGCACCCGACAGCCGTCTGATGAAGGGATTGGAGGCCGCTGGTTTATCGCCTGCCGATATTGACTGTTTATTCCTGACCCATTTGCATTTCGATCATATAGGGGGAATGGTGAAGGCTGACAGTGCTGTATTCCCGCATGCTGAAGTATATGTTGCGCGCCAGGAATACGATGGTTGGATGCAGATGCCCGACGATCAGAAGGCAAAGGTTGTTGCTACGATGTCGGCCTACAAAGACCGGTTGCATTTGTTCGAATATGGTGATACGTTGCCGGCGGGGGTAGTAGCTTTGAATGCCGAAGGGCATACACCCGGTCATACGGTCTATCAGCTGGGTGGTTTTCTCGTTGTGGGCGATTTGATGCATGGAGCAGCTCTCCAGTTGGTGCGTCCAGACTTCTGTGCTTCTTATGATATGAATCCGGAAATGGCTGTCAAGAACCGTAAATACTATTTGGATTATGCCCGTCAGAATGGCTTGCTGATGGCTGGGATGCATCAGCCGACACGCTGAATGAGGACGGAACGTATATGAAAAAAGGGATGCACCAGCAACGGTGTATCCCTTTATCTTTTCTGAATAGGATTGTATTATGCTCCCGGGTGAATTGCTTCAGAAGGACAAACATCTGCGCAAGTACCGCATTCTGTACATGCTTCAGGGTCGATAGAATACTTATCACCTTCAGAGATAGCGCCTACCGGACACTCGTCGATACAAGTTCCGCAAGCAATACAATCGTCACTAATTACGTAAGCCATTTTCGTTAGATTTTAAATTATTATTAGTACTAATTACGGCGACAAAAATAATGGTTTTCTTGGTTACTTGTTCCCTACTTCGTTTAAAAAAAATCTAATTTGTATGCTGTCTAAATAGAGTCGCTTTCGAAGCTTTGAGGAAGCTTAAAAGGCGGGTGTTGATTATCAGTTGATTAATTAGGAAAAATGAGAACTGAATTTTCCCCAGTTAGAGAAAAATATTTTCCCAGTTGGGAAAACTTTTTTTCCTAACTGGGAAAATATAAAATCGTTTTTTATGAATATAATTCCAACCCAAATTCATCTTTCAGTTGGAGCAAGGCTTGGTTTTTCTGAGACATCATTTGGAATTTTTCCACTCGCCCGTAAGCACGGACTTTCTCTGTTGGTGCGCTGATGCGTACGGTCATGGTGACTTTTCTGTTTTTCAGTCGGTTGCGTAAGTAGTCTTGTATGACGGGTATCATTCCGGTAAACTCCTTGGCAACGATTTCATTGTCGACTACTGCTTCGAAAGTCGTATCGTTCAGTAAGTTAAGATGCATGTTCTGCATTCGTTTGGCGATAGCGACCTGCTCTTTGGGCATTTGGCCGGCATATTCCTGCCAGTAGTAGTTCACGTCACGCTCGTTGAAGATATAGTCGTCAACAGGTTGGGATGTGGATGTCGTAGACGTATTGGAAGAAGGCGTAGTAATTTCCTTTTTCTCTTCTTCCTGACGCGGACGCTTGATGGAAATCCCCAATTTCGACATTTGGGTTACAGGGATTTTCTTCTCCTCTTTACCTTGTGCAAGCAGCACGGCGGTCGGTGTAGCATGTACTGGTGCTTCTTGGCGTGCATTGTTTGTAGCAGGAGCTGCTTGTTGCTGAGGTTGCACTGATGGTTGCTGTGGAGCAACAGTTGCCTGCTGTTGGGGCATGGCAGGGGTAGCCTGTGGCTGCTGAGCGGCGGCAGGCTGGTTGAATATAGGTTTTATGGCTTGTTTAGGGCTACGCCCACCACTGGCATCGTCCTCCCCAGCGGTGAGTTGCCCTACTTGAATCAATGTAAGTTCTACCAGCAGGCGTTTGTTTTTGCTCATCCGGTAGTTAAGGTCGCAATCGTTGCAAAGTTTCATTGCTTTGTACAGGAAGGGAACAGGGCATTTCTGTGCCTGTGCCTGATAACGGTCGCGGATGCTGGCACCAACTTCGAGCAGTGAAGTGGTGGCAGGGTCTTTGCTGACCAACAGGTCGCGAAAGTGCGATGCCAGTCCGGTAATGAAATGGCTGCCATCGAAGCCCTTGTTCAGTACGTCGTTCAGCAATAACAGGGCATCGCTTATTTTGTTTTCAAGGAGCTGGTCGGTCAGTCTGAAGTAGTATTCATAGTCTAGTACATTCAGATTCTCGATAGCGCTTTGATAGGTAATGTGTCCTCCGGTGAAGCTGACTACCTGGTCGAAGATGGATAGGGCGTCGCGCATACCGCCATCGGCTTTCAGTGCGATTACGTTAAGTGCTTCGGGCTCGGCAGTGATGCCTTCCTTCGATGCTACGTATGCCAGGTGTGCAACAGTGTCTTCCACGCTGATGCGGCTAAAGTCGTATATTTGACAGCGCGAAAGGATGGTAGGCAGAATTTTGTGTTTCTCGGTCGTGGCAAGAATGAAAATGGCATGGCGGGGTGGCTCTTCCAATGTTTTCAGAAAAGCGTTGAAGGCCGATGCCGAGAGCATGTGTACCTCGTCGATGATGTAGACCTTGTATTTGCCTATCTGTGGCGGAATACGTACTTGTTCTACCAGTTGCCGAATGTCGTCAACTGAGTTGTTTGAGGCGGCGTCCAGCTCGTGTATATTGTACGAACGTTGTTCGTTGAAAGCAGTGCACGACTCACATTCGTTGCATGCCTCGCCTTCGGCGGTGGGGTGCATGCAGTTGATGGTCTTGGCAAAAATACGGGCACAAGTAGTTTTGCCTACGCCTCGCGGTCCGCAGAAGAGGTAAGCATGTGCCAGTTTGCCGGTGGCAATGGCATTTTTCAGAGTAGTGGTCAGAGCCCGTTGTCCAACTACCGACTCGAAGGTCGAAGGACGGTACTTGCGGGCTGATACGATATAATTTTCCATATTTGGGAGTTTCTTGTCACTGTGGCCGGGATTCCGCGTACAAAATCTGGCTCCATTGGTCATACTGTGCAAAGATAGCACATACAAATCGAAAATCTCTATATTCGGTCAGACAAATTTTGCTTGTCGGTAATGTTGGGCTGGATGAAGATTACCTGTGTTTTGCAATTTTTTATTATCTGGTTGCTGCCGTTTCTCGCTTATTCCTTTTATCTTTGTGGCTGTAAATATTGGCTGTAAACATTTGTTGTATCGGCCGATTGTAGTCTTTTAATAGTTAAGGGCAGATGGATAAACTTGCTTCGCTTTGGGCTTACATCCGTAAGAACCGTTTTTTCAATAAATATCTGGTGACTTTAGTCATCTTTGCTGTGATATTGGGATTTCTAGACGAGAATAATCTGATGCGTCGTTTTCAGTATGCGCGTGAAGAAAGTCGTTTGCGCAGTGAAATCGAAAAATATCGTAATGAGTATGAAGAGAATACGGAACGACTCAACGAGTTGGCTGTTGATTCGGGTGCTATCGAGCGTATTGCTCGTGAAAAGTATCTGATGAAGAAGCCCAATGAAGATATTTATGTATTTGAAGAAGATATAGAATAATGAAACAACTGATACCTGCTTTTTTTGTTGTAGGAGCCGTTATGGCTCTGACGGGTGCTGCCGTGTATATCACCGGATGGGAACTTGCTCCTTATATTTATACGATAGGGGCGGCTATGGTGGCGCTTGCGCAGATTAATTCTCCGTCCAAAAGTAAAAGTCCGAATGTGAAACGTTTGCGGCGTCAGCAGATTTTTGGAGCAATATTGCTGGTGCTGACGGGCGCTTTCATGTTCTTTACGCACGGCAACGAGTGGATTGTGTGTATGACGATTGCTGCTATTCTTGAACTTTATACTTCTGTGCGTATTCCACAGGAAGAGTCTAAAGAAGGTCTTTGAGTTTTACCGCTGCAATATTGATGTGAGGAAAGTTTCATGGGGAGGATAATGTACTATTCTCCTGCTGAAGACTACATATTTTTTTGAGGGCGAGCTGCTGTTGATGCAACTCGTCTTTTTATTTTTGCTTGATCTGTCCCTTCTTCTTTTCTCCTCCTAGTCCTTTCCTTTGCGCCTCTTAGTCCCTATCTTTCCCCCTTTTTCCCCTTTCTATCCTCTTTTTGCTTCTTTTTCCCTTCTCGCGCGCACATGTGAATGTATAATGTGTCCCCTTTCCCTTTCCCTACGATACCTTCTTTAAAAACATGTTCTACAACATATCTATAAATCAGCTATTTAGCAAAAACTTCATCAAAAAGTTGAAAAAAAGTGTTTGATATATTTGGAGCATAATTAAAAACCCACTACTTTTGCACTCGCTTTCGAGAACGAGAGCAGCGACGAAATGACATTCTGAGATACGCGGAACAAACGATTCGCAGTTTTAGATCTTTTTCTGCTTACATTCTGTAAGGAAAGTGAGCCGGAAAGGTGATCTTTGTCAAGCAACGCTTCACAAAGAGCCCCTGAAAAAAATGAAAAAAAACTTCGAAAAAATTTGGAAGATATGAAATAAAGTTCTTATCTTTGCATCCGCTTTCCGAAAGAAAAGCCTTCGTCAAGAAGAAGCGATCTATGAAGAGATTACATAAACAATACGTAGTACAAGAGCGGAGAAATGAAGATTGAAAAGATCAGATTTCTCCGGGTAAAGAAGAACCGTCAATGCTCTTTCCTTATATATATATAAAGAAAGAGAAGAATTGAGAACTTCGGTAAATCAATCGGTCGTCCTGAACAGAGCAAATGCCGACAGGCAACTGTCGCAAAAGATATTCTTACAATGAAGAGTTTGATCCTGGCTCAGGATGAACGCTAGCTACAGGCCTAACACATGCAAGTCGAGGGGCAGCATGATTGAAGCTTGCTTCAATTGATGGCGACCGGCGCACGGGTGAGTAACACGTATCCAACCTTCCGCTGACTCGGGGATAGCCTTTCGAAAGAAAGATTAATACCCGATAGCAAAGGACTTCCGCATGGATATCCTTTTAAAGGATTCCGGTCAGCGATGGGGATGCGTTCCATTAGATAGTTGGCGGGGTAACGGCCCACCAAGTCGACGATGGATAGGGGTTCTGAGAGGAAGGTCCCCCACATTGGAACTGAGACACGGTCCAAACTCCTACGGGAGGCAGCAGTGAGGAATATTGGTCAATGGGCGAGAGCCTGAACCAGCCAAGTAGCGTGAAGGAAGACTGCCCTATGGGTTGTAAACTTCTTTTATACGGGAATAAAGTCATCCACGTGTGGATGTTTGTATGTACCGTATGAATAAGGATCGGCTAACTCCGTGCCAGCAGCCGCGGTAATACGGAGGATCCGAGCGTTATCCGGATTTATTGGGTTTAAAGGGAGCGTAGGCGGGCTTTTAAGTCAGTTGTGAAAGTTTGCGGCTCAACCGTAAAATTGCAGTTGATACTGGAAGCCTTGAGTACAGTAGAGGCAGGCGGAATTCGTGGTGTAGCGGTGAAATGCTTAGATATCACGAAGAACTCCGATTGCGAAGGCAGCTTGCTGGACTGTAACTGACGCTGATGCTCGAAAGTGTGGGTATCAAACAGGATTAGATACCCTGGTAGTCCACACAGTAAACGATGGACACTCGCTGTTGGCGATATACGGTCAGCGGCTTAGCGAAAGCGTTAAGTGTCCCACCTGGGGAGTACGCCGGCAACGGTGAAACTCAAAGGAATTGACGGGGGCCCGCACAAGCGGAGGAACATGTGGTTTAATTCGATGATACGCGAGGAACCTTACCCGGGCTTGAACTGCAGCGGAATTATCCGGAAACGGATAAGCGAGCAATCGCCGCTGTGGAGGTGCTGCATGGTTGTCGTCAGCTCGTGCCGTGAGGTGTCGGCTTAAGTGCCATAACGAGCGCAACCCTTATATCCAGTTACCATCAGGTCATGCTGGGGACTCTGGATAGACTGCCGTCGTAAGATGTGAGGAAGGAGGGGATGACGTCAAATCAGCACGGCCCTTACGTCCGGGGCTACACACGTGTTACAATGGGGGGTACAGCAGGCCGCTACCTGGCGACAGGATGCCAATCTCCAAAACCCCTCTCAGTTCGGACTGGAGTCTGCAACCCGACTCCACGAAGCTGGATTCGCTAGTAATCGCGCATCAGCCACGGCGCGGTGAATACGTTCCCGGGCCTTGTACACACCGCCCGTCAAGCCATGAAAGCCGGGGGTACCTGAAGTGCGTAACCGCAAGGAGCGCCCTAGGGTAAAACCGGTGATTGGGGCTAAGTCGTAACAAGGTAGCCGTACCGGAAGGTGCGGCTGGAACACCTCCTTTCTGGAGTGACGTCCGAAAGATGAAGTTCGGATGGTTCTCTTACCGTTCTCTTGTACCTGCGTGATTGTTTTTACGATATTGCGAGAAAAGTAGAAGCCGAGCCGAAAGGCGAGGGTTAGACTGACAGTCCTATAGCTCAGTTGGTTAGAGCGCTACACTGATAATGTAGAGGTCGGCAGTTCAACTCTGCCTGGGACTACCTGAAAATATCTGGGGGATTAGCTCAGCTGGCTAGAGCACCTGCTTTGCAAGCAGGGGGTCAACGGTTCGAATCCGTTATTCTCCACTTAGGGATTTCTCCCTTACGATCTATGACATGATGTACAAAATGAAAGTAAAAGTTGAAAGCTGAAAGTATATATCGACTGCTGTGTCGATAAGACAAAAAAGTAAGCAAGGGCGCATGGCGGATGCCTTGGCTCTCGGAGGCGATGAAGGACGTGATAAGCTGCGATAAGCTGCGGGTAGGTGCAAATGACCTTTGATCCGCGGATTTCCGAATGGGACAACCCGGTATTCTGAAGGAATACCATCCATCCTTATGGTGGAGGCCAACGCAGGGAACTGAAACATCTTAGTACCTGCAGGAAAAGAAAATAAATAATGATTCCCCAAGTAGTGGCGAGCGAACGGGGACCAGCCCAAACCTGCCATGTTACGGCATGACAGGGGTTGTAGGACCACGTCGTTGCAAGAAATCTGACGAATGGAAGCTTCTGGAAAGTAGCACCGCAGACGGTGACAGTCCCGTACATGAAGTCAGACGAAGCATAGTGGTATCCTGAGTAGCGCGGAGCACGAGGAATTCTGCGTGAATCAGCCGGGACCATCCGGTAAGGCTAAATACTCCCGAGAGACCGATAGCGAACCAGTACCGTGAGGGAAAGGTGAAAAGCACTTCGAACAGAAGAGTGAAATAGTTCCTGAAACCGTGCGCCTACAAGCGGTCGGAGCACCTTTCGGTGTGACGGCGTGCCTTTTGCATAATGAACCTACGAGTTGTTATTTCCGGCAAGGTTAAGGGCCTTGAGGCCTGCAGCCGAAGCGAAAGCGAGTCTGAACAGGGCGGATAGTCGGAAGGAACAGACGCGAAACCAAGTGATCTACCCTTGGTCAGGTTGAAGGCTGGGTAACACCAGCTGGAGGACCGCACCAATAAGCGTTGAAAAGCTTCTGGATGAACTGAGGGTGGGGGTGAAAGGCTAATCAAACTTGGAGATAGCTCGTACTCCCCGAAATGCATTTAGGTGCAGCCTCGACTTATACTGGCATGAGGTAGAGCGACTGATAAGATGCGAGGGCTTCACCGCCTATCAAGTCTTGACAAACTCCGAATGCGTGCCAGTTCTATGTCGGGAGTGAGGGCATGGGTGCTAAGGTCCATGTCCTAAAGGAGAACAATCCGGACCAGCAGCTAAGGTCCCGAAATGAATACTGAGTTGAACTAACGAAGTCAGATTGCTAAGACAGCTAGGATGTTGGCTTGGAAGCAGCCATTCATTTAAAGAGTGCGTAACAGCTCACTAGTCGAGGAGTTTGGCGTGGATAATAATCGGGCATAAGTATTCTACCGAAGCTCTGGGATGTTTATACATCGGTAGGGGAGCATTCCACTCAGCGTTGAAGGCGTACCGTGAGGTATTCTGGAGCGTGTGGAAAAGCAAATGTAGGTATAAGTAACGATAAGGCAGGCGAGAAACCTGCCCGCCGAAAGACTAAGGTTTCCTGATCAACGCTAATCGGATCAGGGTAAGTCGGGTCCTAAGGCTCAGCCGAACGGCGACGCCGATGGCAGAAACGGTTAATATTCCGTTACTACCATGCAGGGTGACGCGGGGACGCAGGAGTGACACCACCGCCGGCTGACGGAATAGCCGGTTTAAGGGAGTAGATGTTGATTTCCGCAGGCAAATCCACGGAAAGAATCGAACCTGAAAGTATGACGCGTCCTTCGGACAAGTCAATAGTGTGGGTAAACATACTGCCGAGAAAATCCGCTAAACATAACTTGTATGGTACCCGTACCGCAAACGGACACACGTAGTCGGGTTGAATATACTAAGGCGCTTGAGTGAATCACGGTTAAGGAACTAGGCAAACTGACCCTGTAACTTCGGGATAAAGGGTCCTCAATGCAAGTTGAGGCGCAGAGAATAGGTCCAGGCAACTGTTTAACAAAAACACAGGGCTGTGCAAAATTGAAAGATGAAGTATACAGCCTGACACCTGCCCGGTGCTGGAAGGTTAAGAGGAGACGTCATCGCAAGAGAAGCGTTGAATTGAAGCCCCAGTAAACGGCGGCCGTAACTATAACGGTCCTAAGGTAGCGAAATTCCTTGTCGGGTAAGTTCCGACCTGCACGAATGGTGTAATGATCCGGACGCTGTCTCAACCGTGAGCTCAGTGAAATTGTAGTATCGGTGAAGATGCCGATTACCCGCGATGGGACGAAAAGACCCCGTGAACCTTTACTATAGCTTAACATTGAATTTGGGCAACTGATGTGTAGGATAGGCCGGAGGCATCGAAGCGGTGACGCCAGTCATCGTGGAGCCGCTGTTGAAATACGGCCCTTTGGTTGTTTGAGTTCTAACTCCTGGATGGAGGACACTGTTTGGTGGGTAGTTTGACTGGGGTGGTCGCCTCCAAAAGCGTAACGGAGGCTTCTAAAGGTGCCCTCAGGACGATTGGTAACCGTCCGCAGAGTGTAATGGCATAAGGGCGCTTGACTGGGAGACATACAAGTCGATCAGGTAGGAAACTAGAGCATAGTGATCCGGTGTTTCTGTATGGAAAGGACATCGCTCAAAGGATAAAAGGTACTCCGGGGATAACAGGCTGATCCCTCCCAAGAGCTCATATCGACGGAGGGGTTTGGCACCTCGATGTCGGCTCGTCACATCCTGGGGCTGGAGAAGGTCCCAAGGGTTGGGCTGTTCGCCCATTAAAGTGGCACGCGAGCTGGGTTCAGAACGTCGTGAGACAGTTCGGTCTCTATCTATCGTGGGCGTATGAAATTTGCGTGGCTCTGACACTAGTACGAGAGGACCGTGTTGGACTGACCTCTGGTTTACCGGTTGTGCCGCCAGGTGCATTGCCGGGTATCTAAGTCGGGATTGGATAAGTGCTGAAAGCATCTAAGTACGAAGCCAGCCACAAGATTAGATTTCTTAGGGTCGTCAAAGACGATGACGTTGATAGGATGCAGGTGTAAAGGTGGCGACACCAAAGCCGAGCATTACTAATTGCCCGTTCACTTTTAGGTCTCAAATAAGATATAGAATGGTCGTTATATACATTCAGAATTGATGGTTTTACTTTCAGACATCATGTCGACCTTATTAAGGTGACTATAGCATCGGGGTTCCACCTCTTCCCATTCCGAACAGAGAAGTTAAGCCCGGTCACGCCGATGGTACTGCGTAACAGTGGGAGAGTAGGTAGTCGCCGTTTTAGTAGAAGCCCCTTCGGAGAGTTCCGGAGGGGCTTTTTTGTTTTCCCTCCGCATGCACGCAGAATTCTTTTTTTCCCTTCAGGCACGGATGCCACGGAAAGCCACGGGGAAGGCCGCGCCTGAGAACGATATATCCTGCGTGTTATTCTTTTGAATAGTTCCTTCCAGATACGCTAACTGTGCTGTTCCGGTGCAACAGTTACTGCACTGTTAGTGCACCAACTGTTGCACTGGGAGTGCACTGACTACTGCACTGTGAGTGCAATAACAGGTGCACTCGCTGGGGATAACTGGGGAGTTTTAGAAGGATAGTTAGAAAGAGAGAGTACAATAGAAAGGCATATGCAATCATGGGAGAAATGCAGGAATGGGTGCTAAGCATGATTATGTAATATACATATCGATCCTTTTTTGTACTTTATTTCATATCTAATATGAATAGGATACTTACGTTTTTATTATGGAAAGCATGTAAAATCAGTATAAAAAAGAATATTTTACCCCTAAATGCTACATTATGAGGATAATTATTTGTATCTTTGTCGCCCGAATAAACAAAAGAAGCTTTGGGAAAGTTTGATAAATACAAAATAGACTTGAAAGGTATGCAGGCAGACTCTTGTAAGTATGAGTTTGTTTTGGATAACCTTTTCTTTGCTAACATTGACGGGCCTGAAGTTCAGAAGGGTAAAGTCAATGTAGAGTTAGTTGTACGAAAAACATCTCGTGCTTTTGAATTGAATTTTCAGACAGACGGGATGGTGTGGGTGCCTTGTGACCGTTGTCTGGATGATATGGAGCAGCCAGTGAGCTCAACGGACAAGTTGCTGGTGAAGTTTGGACATGAATATGCCGAAGAAGGTGAAAACCTGATCGTTATTCCAGAAGATGAAGGGATAATTAATGTAGCATGGTTCATGTACGAATTTGTAGCTTTGGCTATTCCGATGAAGCATGTTCATGCTCCCGGAAAATGCAATAAGGCGATGAGCAGTAAATTGAGAAAGCATCTACGTACTACTCCGGATGAGGAGGAGGAAGATGCCTTCATTCCGGAAGATGATGTACTGACGGAAGAAGAAACAGAAACGCCGATTGATCCGCGTTGGAATGAATTAAAGAAAATATTAGATAACAATTAAAGATTAGAAGAAAATGGCACATCCTAAAAGAAGACAGTCAAAAACAAGAACTGCAAAGAGAAGAACTCATGATAAAGCTGTAGCTCCTACATTAGCTATTTGTCCGAACTGTGGTGAATGGCATGTATATCACACTGTATGTAGCGCATGTGGCTATTACAGAGGTAAGCTGGCTATTGAGAAAGAGGCTGCCGTATAATTTCGGCAAATTCTGAATGATTTTGTACTTGAACATGTATATAGTGTGTCTAAGAAGGGTGGGGTGACCGATCCTTTTTAGGCACTACTTCGTGTTGGTACTTTTTATTAGTAAAGATATTTAGATGGAAAAAATAAATGCTGTAGTAACAGGAGTCGGTGGATATGTACCCGATTATATTCTGACTAACGATGAGTTGTCGAGAATGGTGGATACCAACGATGAATGGATCATGACTCGTATCGGAGTGAAGGAAAGACATATCCTGAATGAAGAAGGACTCGGAACTTCGTATATGGCGCGTAAAGCTGCTAAGCAGCTGATGCAACGTACCGGTTCTAATCCCGATGATATTGATTTGGTTATCGTAGCTACTTCTACTCCCGACTATCAGTTTCCTTCTATTGCATCCATTTTGTGTGATAAGCTGGGTCTGAAAAGAGCTTTTGCTTATGACATGTCTGCTGCTTGTTGCGGATTCCTTTTCATGATGGAGACAGCTGCCAATTACATCCGTTCGGGACGTTACAAGAAAATCATTATTGTAGGTGCCGACAAGATGTCCTCGATCGTGAATTATAGCGACCGTGCCACCTGTCCTATCTTTGGTGACGGTGCTGCGGCTTTCATGCTGGAACCGACAACGGAAGATGTAGGTATCATGGATTCAATGTTGCGTACAGATGGTAAGGGTTTGCCTTTCCTGCATTTGAAAGCAGGTGGATCTGTTTGTCCGGCTTCTTATTTTACGGTAGACAACCATATGCATTACTTGTATCAGGAAGGTCGTACCGTGTTTAAGTATGCTGTATCGAACATGTCGGATATTAGTGTTGCACTTGCCGAGAAGAACGGACTGACAAAAGATACAATCGATTGGGTAGTTCCTCATCAGGCCAATCTTCGTATTATTGATGCAGTAGCCCATCGTTTGGAAGTTCCTCACGAGAAAGTGCTGATCAACATCGAACGATATGGTAATACAAGTGCCGGAACACTGCCACTTTGTATTTGGGATTTCGAAGAGAAACTGAAGAAAGGTGATAATATTATTTTCACTGCATTTGGTGCCGGATTTACTTGGGGTGCCCTTTATATGAAGTGGGGATATGATGGAAAGAAGCAATAGCTAGTGTTTTGTTCTTGATTTTTTCCTGAACATACTGCTGATGAATAATATAAAAAGAACGCATCCTATTTTTAATTCGATGCGTTTTTTTGTCTCAATTCTAAAACATGAAAGACGATGCATAAAGCAGGTTTTGTAAACATTGTAGGCAACCCGAATGTGGGCAAGTCTACGCTGATGAATGCCTTGGTCGGTGAACGGATTTCGATTGCTACCTTCAAGGCTCAGACCACCCGTCACCGCATTATGGGCATCTATAATACGGATGATATGCAGATTGTGTTTTCGGATACACCGGGAGTGTTGAAACCGAATTATAAGTTGCAGGAGTCCATGCTGAATTTTTCGACCTCGGCTCTGGCCGATGCGGACGTGTTGCTTTATGTCACCGATGTAGTTGAGACGCCGGACAAGCATAACGACTTTGTCGAAAAGGTGGCAAAGATGACCGTACCGGTACTTTTGCTTGTCAACAAGATAGACCTGACTAATCAGGAGAAACTGGTTGAGGTAGTCGAGGCATGGAAGGAATTGTTGCCGCAAGCGGAAATTATTCCTATTTCGGCTGCAACCAAATTCAATGTTGATTACGTGATGAAGCGTATCAAGGAACTTCTGCCCGATTCTCCTCCTTATTTTGATAAAGACCAGTGGACCGACCGGCCCGCACGTTTCTTTGTCAACGAGATTATCCGCGAAAAGATTCTGCTGTATTACGACAAGGAAATCCCTTATTCTGTCGAAGTAGTGGTAGAGCAGTTCAAGGAAGATGATAAGAAGATACACATCAATGCGGTGATTTACGTAGAGCGTGAATCGCAGAAGGGTATTATAATAGGCAAGCAGGGAAAGGCTTTGAAGAAGGTTGCTTCCGAGGCTCGCCGTGATCTGGAAAAGTTCTTCGGAAAGACTATTTTTCTGGAGACGTTTGTGAAGGTTGATAAGGACTGGCGTAATTCGGACAAGGAATTGCGTAACTTCGGTTATCAATTGGATTAGTATTCATACGACTGGGATAGTCGCAAAAACAAGAAAAACTATGGGAAATTTAGTAGCAATAGTAGGACGCCCCAATGTGGGAAAATCGACTTTGTTCAACCGTCTGACCAAAACCCGCCAGGCGATTGTGAACGAGGAAGCCGGAACTACACGGGATCGCCAATACGGCAAATCGGAATGGCTGGGGCGTGAGTTTTCGGTAGTAGATACCGGTGGATGGGTTGTCAATTCGGATGATATCTTTGAGGAAGAAATCCGTAAACAGGTGCTGATGGCTGTCGACGAGGCAGATGTTATTCTGTTCGTAGTCGATGTAATGAACGGTGTGACTGACCTAGATATGCATGTAGCCGCTATTCTGCGCCGTGCCAAAAAGCCGGTGTTGCTGATAGCCAACAAGACTGATAATAACGAACTGCAATACAACGCCCCCGAATTTTATAGCTTGGGCTTGGGCGAACCTTACTGTATCTCGGCTATGACAGGTAGCGGTACGGGCGATATGATGGACCTGATTGTAAGCAAATTCAAGAAAGAGTCCGACGAGATTCTCGATGAAGATATTCCCCGCTTTGCCGTTGTCGGTCGTCCCAATGCAGGAAAGTCGTCCATTGTGAACGCTTTCATTGGCGAAGACCGTAACATCGTGACAGAGATAGCCGGTACGACCCGCGACTCTATTTATACCCGTTACAATAAATTCGGATTCGATTTTTATCTGGTAGACACTGCCGGTATCCGTAAGAAGAACAAAGTGACTGAAGATCTGGAGTACTACTCGGTGATTCGTTCCATCCGTTCGATTGAAAATTCGGATATCTGTATTCTGATGCTCGACGCTACACGTGGCATCGAAAGCCAGGATCTGAATATCTTCTCGCTTATCCAGAAGAATCAGAAGGGATTGGTCGTAGTGGTGAACAAATGGGACTTGGTCGAGGACAAGACGGTAAAGGTGATGAAGACGTTCGAAGACGCCATCCGTTCGCGTTTTGCTCCGTTTGTCGATTTCCCCATTATTTTTGCGTCGGCACTGACCAAGCAGCGCATCCTGAAGGTGCTTGAAGAAGCGCGTCAGGTATACCAGAACCGCATGACCCGCATTCCTACAGCACGTCTGAACGAGGAGATGCTTCCGCTGATCGAGGCCTATCCGCCTCCTTCGACCAAGGGTAAGTATATCAAGATTAAGTATATCACACAGCTTCCCAATACCAAGGTTCCTTCTTTCGTCTATTTTGCCAATTTGCCGCAATATGTGAAAGAACCTTATCGCCGCTTCCTGGAAAACAAGATGCGCGAAAAGTGGAACCTGACGGGTACTCCTATCAACATCTATATCCGTCAGAAGTAAGGAGGGAAGGTGTCGGAGGCATTCCGAAAGCCGTCTGGAGATGCTTTCAGGCCTTGCAAAACGGTGTTTTGAGCCGTGCAAGTGTGGCTCGTGAGCGACACAAGTGTTCTGCACGAGCCGTGCAAGTGTCCCACAAATGGAATGCAAGTGTCTGACAAATGACTTGCAAGTGTCTTTTAAAACCCTTCCGTCGGGTTTTCGGAATGAATCATTATTTCTTGACCGCTGGCTGCAAAGCTGGCGGTTTTTTTATGCCCTATTGTCATTTTATTTTTGCCGGCGAAAGAAAAATTCCTGAATCGTATGCGGATAGATTGGTTTTCTGTATTTTTGTCGCTGAACCAAAATACGTATACATGAAGATTATAAAGGTATTGTGCATACTTTCGTTTTTTCTGTTTCAAGCAGATTTGTGGGCGGCTGATGAAGGTCGGTTGCTTGAACTGCGTAGGCTGGCTGCCGAAAAGAAAACGATGGAAAGCTATGCCGACGTATGCGCTTACCTGTCTTCGATCGAACGATATCCCGAACTGCTTTCTCTTTATGCCGATTCCATCCGGCAGCTGGCGGTGCGCGACAAAAGTCTGGCTGCTTTCAGGGAATACTATGCCTGGAAAGGCGAGGCCTGCTTTGTCGACGGTGATTACGATGCGGGTTTCCGCTGGAAACGCAAAGCGCTCGACCTTGCGGTAAGAGGCCGGATGCAGGACAAAGTTGTTACTTATTCTTCCGACATGGGCTATTATTTCAATGTGTCTGCCCGCTACGATTCAGCCCGTTTCTATCTGAAAAAAGGAATGGAAGCAGCCAGGCACGAGCCACGCATGGCTGAAGACTATCGGGTGATGCTAACCAACTATGCCAGTTCTTTTCTGTACGAAGGCAAGACAGATTCTGCACTTGTCTATACGCTTCAGGCCGAAAAGCGTTCGGAGCTGGATAAAGATACGGCTATGCTGATAGAAAACCTGAATCAGCTGGGCGCTATCTACCGGCGCAAGAAGCGGCTGAATGAATCGATTCATAGTTTTGAACAGGCACTTCGCCTGTGCGAGGCTCAAGGTAACTTCCGGACGGTTGCTCACATTTATGGCAACATTGCAACGGTGTATTGCGATTCGGACCAGCCCGAAGCAGCCCTTCCTTTCTCGCAGAAAGCGGTCGACTATGCTTTGCGCTATGGCACTCCGCAGATGATAGGCCTGTTCTATGTCAATCTTGGAGCTATCCAGTGTAATATCGCAGGGAAAAGTCGGGAGGCGGTTGTTACGTTGCAAAAGGCTATTCCGGTGTTGGAAGGAGTAAACAACAAACGACGTCTTTGCGAGGCCTACAATTATCTGGCCAATGCCTATCGTACATTGGGGCAGACGGATAGTGCCATGATTTGTTTGCAAAGCCTGGAGGAAATGGTTGGCGAACTTCGGACGGACGTGGAGCGTTATCGTTATCATCAGACCCGTGCCCCTTTGATGCAGGACAGGAAGCAATATCGTGAGGCGATGGTTTCTTACCTCGCTCTGATAGATATGCAAAAGGCGGGTTATCGCGACATAAAGGATTATGACGTGTATCTGCATTTGTCCGAATGCTTGCATGCGTTGCATGAATATCCAAAGGCCTATAAAAGTCTGCGTACGGCATACGCTTTGCGCGACTCGGCATCGCGTGAGGAATATTCCGAACAGCTTTCGGACTTTCTGGTAAAATATAGGACTAAGGAGAAAGAACTGGAGATTACGCGCTTGCAGCAGAAAGAACTGGAGCGGGAAGCAGCATTGTTGCGCAGCCGTATTGTGTCGGGCGGAACCATTGCTTTGTTGCTGATGCTGATACTTGTTTTTCTTTATGTGCGCCAGCGCCAGAAGGCACGTGTGGCCCAGTTGGCACAGGCGGCAGGCGAAAAAGAACGGCAGTTTCTGGCTTTGCAGAAAGATACCGAACAACGTCTTGCACGCAAGTATATCGACGGATTGGAAAGTGAACGCGAGCGGATGGCTGCCGAACTGCACGATGATGTTTGCAACAGTCTGCTAGCTCTCGGCATGAACATACGGGCGATAACCGAGGACCGTCACGACCAGGCGATGAATGAACAGCTTGCGGTGCTCGATGCTACCCGTGAACGCTTGCGCAGCATGTCGCACGAACTGATGCCGCCGGCTTTTCAGTATGCGACCATCGACGAAATGCTGGGCGACTACATCTGGCACTTGTCGTTGCCTGAAGGAACGAAGGCCGAGTATCATTCTACCGAGGGAGTTGACTGGAAACAGATTCCGCAAGCCATCGGTT
This sequence comes from Bacteroides ndongoniae, assembly GCF_900108345.1. Taxonomy (GTDB): domain Bacteria; phylum Bacteroidota; class Bacteroidia; order Bacteroidales; family Bacteroidaceae; genus Bacteroides; species Bacteroides ndongoniae. The sequence goes on from NZ_FNVV01000013.1 coordinate 277,524, forward strand.
TTGAGTTTTATCGCATCGTTCAGGAAGCGGTGAGCAATGCTTTGAAGTATGCCGACGCATCGCTGGTCAGAGTAGAGTTGCGGTTGGAAGGAGCATCATTGTCCGTGCGTGTAGACGATGACGGGAAAGGTTTCGACCTGAATAAGAAGAAAAAAGGAATCGGCTTGCAAACCATCATGCAAAGAGCCGAAACCATCGGTGCAACTGTGCAGCTGGATGCTCATTCTGGGCAGGGTACGCATCTGGCAGTAACTGTTAAAGTGAAATTGAACGATTATGGAGAAGAGAGAGAAAGCTGAAGTGTTAGTGGTTGACGACCACAGCCTGGTGCTCGAAGGCATTTGCCGGGTTGTGAACCGGATGCCGGAAGCGATAGTGGCCGATGCGGTGACTTCCGGTATAAAAGCTGCTGAACTGATAGCCAAGCGTGATTACGATATTTATATACTGGATGTCAGCATTCCCGACCTGTCTGGTTTTGAGCTGATAGCCCGCATACGCGAGTTGAATGAACAGGCGCTGATTATTGTAAATACGATGCACGAAGAAGTGTGGATAGCAAACAGGCTTGCCCAGAGCGGGGTCAATGCCGTTATACTGAAAGCTTCGGCATCGTCCGAATTGGCAGCGGCTATTCGCAGTGTTCTTCAGGGGAAGTCGTACACCTGCCCTCGTTTTGCATCTATTTGTCGGATGTTGGCCCGTCATTCGGCCGAACTGTTGCCTCACGACCTTCCTACACGGCGCGAGCTTGAAGTGTTGCAGGGCATAGCAAAGGGACTGAGTACTCGTGAGATAGCAGCCCAGTTGAGTATTTCGGAAAATACGGTAGAGACTTTCCGTAAAAGGCTGATATCTAAATTTGATGCTCGAAATTCCGTTGATATGGTATTGAAAGCCGTGTCACGGGGATGGCTGAAGTTGGAATAAGGACGAAAAAGAAGCCTCTCACGGTTTTCCGTGATTTTTATATGAAAACTATAGGTTATTTTTGTGGCGTATTTGAAATCTCCTTTAATGCTTCGGATAGGAAGCATATAGCAGACAAATGTATGTCGTGATGATATGCAATTCTATTAACTGGTTTTATGAGAACAAAAAAACGCAGCTCTTTATGGCTGCGTTTTTTGTATCTTATCCTTCGATATTCTGGATTTCTACTTCTCTTACTTTGCGGAACAGGTCCGAAGCAAAGATGAAATTGTTCAGCCGTTCGTTGCTCGAAGTGAAAATGTCGTCTTTACTGCCTTCCCATTCTTTATGGCCTTCATAAATGAAAATAATTTCTTCGCCGATCCCCATCACCGAGTTCATATCGTGTGTGTTGATCAGGGTTGTCATGTTGTATTCGCGTGTAATGTCCTGTATCAGCTCGTCGATGACCAGCGATGTCTTAGGGTCGAGGCCCGAGTTGGGCTCGTCGCAGAACAGGTATTGCGGGTTCAGTGCGATGGCACGGGCTATGGCTACACGCTTTTGCATACCGCCGCTTATTTCGCCGGGGTATTTGTTTTGGGCTTCGGTCAGGTTGACACGGTCCAGGCAGAACATGGCACGGCGGGTACGGTCGCGTAAAGTGTCGTTGCTGAACATATTCAGCGGAAACATGACGTTTTCCAGCACAGTCATTGAGTCGAAGAGTGCGGCGCTTTGAAAAATCATACCCATTTCGCGCCGTAAGGCTTTTTTCTCCTTCTTGTTCATTGTCAAGAAGTTGCGGTTGTCGTACAGCAGCTCTCCTTTTTCGGGTGTCAGCAGTCCGACGATGCACTTCATCAGTACGGTTTTTCCCGAACCGCTTTGTCCGATAATCAGGCTGGTCTTTCCATTCTCGAAGGTAGCACTGATGTCGGTCAATACGTTTTTTTCTTCAAATGACTTGCATAGTCCTTTCAGTTCTATCATAATTGTTTCTGTTTTCTGTTACGATTTTCCGTTTATCCCATCAATAGTTGTGTCAGTACCAGGTCGGCAAAAAGTATCAGTACGCTACTGGTCACAACCGAGTCGGTCGAGGCTTTGCCCACTTCGATAGATCCGCCGTCGACGGTATAGCCGAAGAAAGCCGATACGCTGGCAATGATGAAGGCAAAAAACAGTGACTTGATGATGCCGCACCAGATGAACCATTCTACAAACATGTATTGCAGACCGTATTCGAGGTCGGTAGCCGTCATAATGCCCCCGAACCAGCAGGTGGCAAAGGCTCCGATGATGCCGGCGAAGATACTGAAAGTCACCAGTAACGGAATCATGGTAACCATGGCGAATATTTTGGGCAGAATGAGATAGCTGGCCGAATTGACTCCCATGATCTCCAATGCGTCAATCTGCTGCGTGACGCGCATTGTTCCCAGTTCGGAAGCGATGTTGGAACCGACTTTTCCTGCCAGAATCAGACACATGATGGAGGACGAGAATTCCAGCAGCATGATTTCGCGGGTCACATAGCCAACGGTCCATCGGGGCATCCAGGGGCTTTCGATGTTCAGCTTGATCTGTATGGTGATAACGGCGCCGATGAAGAACGATATCAGCAATACGATGCCGATGGAGTTTACGCCCAGCTTCTCCATTTCGTTGAGGTATTGGCGGAAGAACATGCGCATACGTTCGGGGCGGGAGAAAGTTCGTCCCATGAGCATGAAATATCTTCCTACTGTCTTAAGGGCTTTTATCATAACTTCTGAGTTAGTATTTGTCTGCAAATGTACGGCTTTTCAGCATATTTTGCTACATTTGCGGCAAAATTAGCTGATATGGAAGAAACTAAAATGGTGCTTCGCACGGAAGATTTGGTCAAAAAGTACGGAAAGCGCACAGTGGTAAGTCATGTATCGTTTGATGTCAAGCAGGGAGAGATTGTCGGACTGCTCGGACCGAATGGTGCCGGAAAGACTACGTCGTTCTACATGACAGTAGGATTGATAACTCCTAACGAAGGTCGTATTTTCCTGGACGATCTTGACATCACGAAATATCCGGTGTATAAGCGTGCTCAGACCGGCATCGGTTATCTGGCGCAGGAAGCTTCCGTTTTCCGTCAGATGAGTGTGGAAGACAATATCGCTTCTGTACTTGAGATGACTAACAAACCCTTGGAATATCAGAAAGAAAAACTGGAAAGCCTGATAGCCGAGTTCCGTCTTCAGAAAGTACGTAAGAACAAGGGTAACCAGCTTTCGGGTGGTGAGCGTCGACGTACGGAGATTGCCCGCTGTCTGGCTATCGACCCCAAATTTATTATGCTTGACGAACCTTTTGCCGGTGTCGACCCGATTGCTGTAGAAGATATCCAACAGATTGTATGGCGACTGAAGGATAAGAACATCGGTATTCTTATTACCGACCACAACGTGCAGGAAACATTGAGTATCACCAGTCGTGCTTACCTGCTGTTCGAGGGCAAGATTCTGTTCCAGGGTACGCCTGAAGAGTTGGCCGAGAATAAGATTGTGCGCGAAAAGTACTTGAGTAACAGCTTTGTGCTGCGTCGCAAGGATTTTATGGTTTAGTCTTTTCGCTCGCAGACAAACTACCTTAGATTATTTAATGCCGAAATATTATGAAACATTTGATGAAACTACTGTATTGTTTTTTGTTCTTTCTGTCTTTTGCCGGTTGTGGTAAAGCTACAGAGTATGTTTTGACATCTCCTGCCGGAGAGATTTCTCTCGAAGTATTCCAATCCGATAGCGGAAACTGGAGTTATCGTTTGTCTGCTTACGACTCTCTGTTGGTGAATACTTCGTTGTTAGGATTTCAGGATTCTCTGAACAGCCAGCTGTTTACTGCCAGTCGTGTTAAGCTGGTATCTGCAGAAAGAAATCAGCATAATGGTGTCTGGAAACCGGTATGGGGCAAACGAAGCAGTGTAAAAGACTGCTACAACGAACTTTCTCTGACTTTTTCTTTGGGAGATTCCGACCGTACGCTCGGCATGGCTTTCCGGGCTTACGATGATGGTGTAGCATTCCGCTATTTTGTTCCCGAAGATTCTCCATTGGCTATAAATAAGGTGATGGAAAGTACCCGTTTTGCTTTCAATGGCGATTATACAGCTTGGTTCTATAATAACGAGTGGCATAATATCGGCCCTGAACGTCTGACTGAATCGGAAGGTACCCGCCAGCCTGTAATGACAGTACAGGTGGACAGTACGTTGTACATGGCTCTGCACGAAGCCGACTTGCATACCGATGCTCCTTTGCTTTTGCGTTCAGCCAAAGGCGAACGGACTTTTGAAGTTGAACCTCAGGCGGTCGACCTGGCAGCGGGCTATCTGTCAGCATGGAGAGTGATTTTTGTAGGAGGTACTCCTGGCGCGATGGTCGATTCTCACCTGATTGAGTTGCTGAATCCCGATCCTACGGGCGACTTTTCGTGGGTGAAACCCGGTGTGGCTGTTTGGGACTGGCGTATTGACGGTGCCCAATGGGAAGGCTTTACGTATGGAATGAATTATCCTTCGTGGGTACGTATGATTGACTTTGCAGCCGAACAACATATTCCTTATCTGGTGCTTGATGCCAATTGGTACGGTCCTGAACACGAGGCAGAGTCTAATCCGATTTCGGGAGACAAATCATCGGATGTAAAACGTATTATCCAATATGGTAAGGAAAAAGGGGTGGGCGTATGGCTCTATCTGAATGATGTAGGCGGACGGCGATATCCTATCGAAGAAACTCTTTCGCAATATGCTTCGTGGGGAGCAGCCGGAATCAAATATGGCTTTATGAGCGGAACTCCCCGTGAAAAGAATCTGTGGACACAGAAAATAACTGCTTTGTGCGCACAGAACAGGCTGCTTGTCGATTTCCACGATGGTCCTGTTCATCCTTACGGTCAGATGCGTACGTGGCCCAATGCCGTTACGCGTGAATATTGTCAGGCACAGCTCGATGCCCATCGGGTATTCCAGCCTAAGACATTTGTTACTTCTGTATTTGTCAATATGATAGCAGGTCCCATCGACATGAACAACGGTATGTTCGACCTACGGCAGGGGCACACTACCCGTGTGGACGAAAGCCAGCCGGTTCCTTCTACTTTGGTGTCCGAGGCTGCGCGTACGCTTATCGTCTTTTCGGGAGCTACTGTTATTCCCGATATTCCTGAATTCTATCGTAAATATCCTCCTTTGTTGGAGTTCATCAGTGCACAGCAGATGCCTTGGTTGGAGAGCCGTACGCTTTGTGGAAAGATTGGTGAGTACATTGCCATGATGAGAGAAACGAAAGAGGCTTATCTGGTAGGTGTGGCTACGAACGAAGAGGGACGCACACTCGACCTGCCAATGGATTTTCTGGAGAAAGGAACGGAATACGAGGCTGTGGTGGTGGAAGACGGCGATGATGCCCATTACCTGCATAATCGCGAGCAGCTGAAAGTGCGTCGGCAACAGGTGTCGGCCGATTCTGTAGTGCAGGTGAAGCTGGCTCCGGGTGGTGGCTGCTGTTTGCTGATCAGAAAGAAAATCTGATGTGAATCTGTTTGGCTGCTGCTTGGAGAGCATAATTTGTAGTTGTCCTTACATCGATAATGAAAAGCTGCAGCTTATATTCGGAGATTTATATAAAAAGAGCTGGCCGGGCGGCAGATTATTGGCGTTTTTTAGAATGGAAGGTGGTTTATATGAATGAAAGGCGTATTTTTGTACCCGATCATAATTAAACTAACTCCTATGAAAAGAAAACTACTGCTATCCGGAATTATGGGCTGTCTGTCGTTAGGCATGTTGTCAGCCCAAGAATTCCATTTACAACCCACTCCTCAGGTTTATGAAGCGTCTCAGGACAGCATTGCTCTTCCTTTGACTTATGCACTTTCTGCTGATCAGAAACTGGAAGATTCTCCTGCCTTGCTTTTGCTTGAAAAATTATTGCCTGGTAAGGCTGAAAAGGTTGCGTTTCGCATCAGTATCGGTACTAAGGGCGATAAAGCCGTGAAAAAGTACGCTCGACGTATTCCTGCCAATCCGGAAGGTTATTATCTGAAGATAGATAAGGACGAGATTATTATTGCTGGTACCGACGAACGGGGTACTTATTATGGCGTGCAGACGCTGGCTCAGTTACTTACTTTGCCTAAATTGCCTTTGGCTGAGATAACGGACTATCCTGATGTGCCTTACCGTGGTGTGGTGGAAGGCTTTTATGGTACTCCCTGGAGTCATGAGGCACGTCTTAGTCAGTTGGAGTTTTATGGACGTAATAAAATGAATGTTTATTTGTATGGTCCGAAAGACGATCCTTATCATAGTACTCCCAACTGGCGGAAACCTTATCCTGAACGTGAAGCGGCTCAGCTGAAAGAACTGGTAGACAAAGCTGCCGAGAATGGGGTAATCTTTTATTGGGCTATCCATCCGGGACAGGATATTAAGTGGAACGATGAAGATCGTCAGAATCTGCTGAATAAGTTCGAACGCATGTATGAGCTGGGTGTGCGTGGTTTTGCTGTTTTCTTCGATGATATTTCGGGTGAAGGAACCAAAGCAGACAAGCAGGCCGAACTGCTTAATTATCTGGATGACCATTTTGTAAAGGTGAAGGGCGATGTGGAACCGCTCATCATGTGTCCTACGGAATATAACAGATCGTGGTCTAACGTGGCTGGAGGCTATCTTACTACGTTGGGCGAGAAACTGAACCCGGGCATTCAGATCATGTGGACAGGAAACCGTGTTATTGCCACGATCGACCGTGAATCGATGGACTTTATCAATCCTTTAATAAAACGTAAAGCATACATCTGGTGGAATTTCCCGGTTTCAGACTATGTACGCGATCACTTGCTTATGGGACCGGTTTATGGTAACGGACTCGACATTGCCGATCAAATGGAAGGTTTTGTCTCTAATCCGATGGAACATGCCGAAGCTTCTAAAATAGCTTTGTATAGTGTGGCAGACTATGCTTGGAATCTGGCAGACTATGACAGTGATGCTTCCTGGAAACGTGCTATTCGCAGTTTGATGCCTCTTCACGCTTCCAGTCTTGAAACTTTTGCAGTTCACAATTCCGATTTGGGAGTTAACGGTCATGGGTTCCGTCGCGATGAGTCTGTGGCCCTGCAACCGGCTTTACAGGCATTGCTCTCGGCTTACAAGGAAAATGGGACTATCGATGAAAATGCGTTCAGCCAGGTAGAAACGGAATGCCGGAAAATTGTAGAGGCGGCCGATTGCTTGATGGCATCGCAAGAAAATATGGCTTTGATAACCGAAATAGAACCGTGGCTGATGCAGTTTAAACTGGTGGGACAATATGGAGAGTCGGTGCTCCGTATGCTGCAATCTCTTAAAGCTTCGGATGCTGAGGCTTTTGATGCTGCTTATGCACACGCCAAGGCTTTGCAGATGCTGATGTACAAAATTGATACTTCTTACAATCAGAATCCCTATCAGCCTGGGGTGAAAAGCGGAAGCAAAGAATTGTTGCCTACCTTTAATGCTTTGTTTGTATCAGCTGTTACTCGTTATAACAATAAGTATAAGACGCAGCTTGATACCCGTGCTGCTTACATGCCTTATACCATGAGCAGCAACGTTCCTCAGTTGGCTTCCTTATCCGTTTCGCATAAAGGTAAGGGCGGTAGTGTGGCTGCTGTCAATGAGGTAATTCGCTGGCAACCGGGTGGTGAATTTGTTCTGTCGATAGACGGCTTGCGTACACTGAAAAGTTTGTCTGTTGATTTGGGTATTGCGGATATGGCGGCTTCTTTCCGCCTCGAAACGACTGTTGACGGTCGAAATTGGGAGTCTGTTCCTCTTCAGCCGGTGAATGGTAAAACACGTTTTAATGGTCAGGTCTCTGGGCGTAAGGTGCAGAAGATTCGTCTGATTAGTATTTCTGCTCAGGAACAACAAGTTTATTTCAAACGTTTTATGTTTGAAGAAGAGTAGATTTTTATAAAAACAGTTTGCTAAAAAAAAGTTTGTACGGAGGCCGAATTTCAGCCTCCGTACTTATTTGTTTCCTTTTGTAAAAATGATCGATTCTTATTATTGACAGATGCCTGTATAGAAAGTTGCGGAGGAGGCTGTGCGGAGAAGATAGAATAACCAAGTAGAATGTTACTGAAATGAAATAATTTGGCGATGTTTTTGATAATTGAAAGATTAACGCTAATTTTGCGCACTCATTTTGAGAATTTGGAATATAGTATAAATCAAATAAATAATTTGTCACGATGAACGTTTCATTGCAAAACATTGACAAGGTAAGCGCACTGCTTACTGTAAAGCTCGAAAAAGCAGATTATCAGGAAAGGGTGGACAAGGCTTTGAAGCACCTCCGCCAGAAAGCACAAATGCCGGGTTTCCGTCCGGGCATGGTTCCTATGGGGCTGGTGAAGAAGATGTACGGAAAATCTGTACTGGCCGAAGAAGTGAACAAGTTGCTTTCAGAAACTGTATATAAGTATATTCAGGACAATAAGGTAAACATCTTGGGCGAACCGCTGCCTAATGAAGAAAAACAACCGGCTATCGATTTCGATACGATGGAAGAATTCGAATTCTTGTTTGACATCGCTTTGGCACCTGAGTTCAAAGTAGAGGTTAGCAAGGATGACAAGGTAGACTATTATGATATCGAGGTAACCGATGAGATGGTAAACAATCAGGTGAAAGCCTATACTCAACGCAACGGAAAGTACGAACAGGTTGAGACTTATGCCGAGAACGATCTGTTGAAAGGTCTGTTGGCAGAACTTGATGAGGAAGGAAACACCAAGGAAGGCGGTATCCAGGTAGAAGGTGCTGTGATGATGCCTGCCTATATGAAGAATGACGAACAGAAGGCTATCTTCGCCAATGCTAAGGTGAATGATGTGCTGGTGTTCAATCCTCACACTGCATGGGATGGCAATCCGGCAGAGCTGGCTTCGTTGTTGAAGATCGATAAGGAGGCTGCTGCTGAAATGAAGTCTAACTTCAGCTATCAGGTAGAAGAAATTACCCGCTTCGTAGAAGGTGAACTGAATCAGGATATCTTCGATCAAGTATTTGGTGAGGGTAATGTAAAGACTGAAGAAGAATTCCGTGCTAAGGTGAAAGAAGTTATCGCTAACCAGTTCGTAGCAGATAGCGACTATAAGTTCCTTATCGACTTGCGCAAGGTGTTGACCGATAAGATTGGCAAGCTTGAATTCCCCGATGCATTGCTGAAACGCATTATGCGTCTGAACAATCCTGATAAGGACGAGAAGTTTGTTGAGGACAACTACGACAAGAGCATTGAAGAGCTGACTTGGCACCTGATTAAGGAGCAGTTGGTGAAAGCTAACGATATCAAAGTTGAGCAAAAGGATATTACCGACATGGCTAAGGAAGCTACCCGTGCACAGTTTGCACAATACGGTATGCTGAGTGTGCCTGATGAAATTCTGGAAAACTACTCGAAAGAGATGTTGAAGAAGAAAGAAAGTGTTGAAGGTCTGGTGAACCGTGTAGTAGAAACCAAACTTGCTACTGCATTGAAGCCGCAGGTAACATTAGAAAACAAGGCTATTTCGGCTGTTGACTTTAACAAAATGTTTGAATAATATAACCGAAAATAGCAGGCAATAAGCTTTGTAACAAATAGATAAGGGATAGGTTCAGATAATTATCATATCCATATTTGTTGCTTATAGTTTGCAGCTTGTTACTTAAAAAAACAGGGATGTTTGAAAAACTCTTCAAACATCCCTGTTTTTTTTGTGTCTATCTATTCTTTTTTGTTTCTTTGCACCCGTTTTTAATTTAATAATAAATCGAAAGACAATGGATGATTTTAGAAAATACGCAACCAAGCATTTGGGTATGAATAGCTTGGTGCTGGACGATGTAATCAAGTCGCAAGCCGGGTATCTGAATCCATATATTTTGGAGGAACGCCAGCTTAATGTGACGCAGCTCGACGTATTCTCGCGTTTGATGATGGACCGTATCATTTTTCTTGGTACACAAATCGATGACTATACGGCCAATACTCTGCAGGCACAATTACTTTATCTTGACTCGGTAGATCCGGGTAAGGACATATCTATTTATATCAATTCACCGGGCGGATCGGTGTATGCCGGATTGGGCATTTATGATACGATGCAGTTTATCAGTTGTGATGTGGCTACAATCTGTACAGGTATGGCAGCCAGCATGGCAGCTGTTTTATTGGTAGCTGGAGCGGAAGGAAAGCGCTCGGCGTTGACCCATTCACGTGTTATGATTCACCAGCCGATGGGTGGAGCACAGGGACAGGCTTCGGACATAGAAATCACTGCCCGCGAAATTCAGAAATTGAAGAAAGAACTTTATACTATTATTGCCGATCATTCACATACTCCTTTCGATAAAGTATGGGCTGATTCTGATCGTGATTATTGGATGACTGCCCAAGAGGCAAAAGAATATGGCATGGTAGACGAAGTATTGATTAAGAAATAAGTATGGCAGATTCGAGACGAAATAAGAATAGATGTAGTTTTTGTGGTCGTTCGGAAGATGAGGTAGGCTTTCTTATCACGGGCATGAACGGCTTCATTTGTGACAGTTGTGCTACCCAGGCCTATGAGATAGCACAAGAAGCAATGGGAGCCGCCAAAAAGAACGGGGTCTCAAAACTGAATCTTGCGGAATTGCCGAAGCCGGCAGAAATCAAGGCTTTTCTTGATCAATATGTTATTGGACAAGACGATGCCAAACGTTATTTGTCAGTATCTGTTTATAATCATTATAAACGTCTGCTGCAGAAGGATGCAGGAGATGATGTAGAGATTGAAAAATCGAATATCATCATGGTAGGAAGTACTGGTACCGGTAAAACATTACTGGCACGTACGATTGCCAAACTGCTGCATGTCCCTTTTACCATTGTAGATGCGACGGTACTGACCGAGGCTGGTTATGTGGGCGAAGATATAGAAAGTATCTTGACCCGTTTATTGCAAGTGGCGGATTACAATGTGCCCGAAGCTGAACGGGGTATAGTCTTTATCGACGAGATCGATAAGATTGCCCGCAAAGGAGATAATCCTTCCATTACCCGTGATGTTAGTGGCGAGGGAGTACAACAAGGCCTGTTGAAACTGCTTGAAGGTTCGGTAGTGAATGTTCCTCCCCAGGGAGGGCGTAAGCATCCTGATCAGAAGATGATTCCTGTGAACACGAAAAACATTCTGTTCATTTGCGGTGGTGCTTTCGATGGAATTGAGAAGAAGATCGCTCAGCGTTTGAATACGCATGTCGTCGGTTATAATGCTGTGCGTAATACGGCTACTATTGATAAAAAGAATCTGATGCAGTATATCGCTCCTCAAGACTTGAAGTCGTTTGGACTGATTCCTGAAATCATAGGTCGTTTGCCGGTATTGACATATCTCAATCCGCTTGACCGTAATGCATTGCGGGCTATTTTGACTGAACCTAAAAATTCTATCATCAAGCAATATATAAAGCTGTTTGAAATGGACGGAGTACAGCTGACTTTCGAGGATGCTGTTTTTGAATACATTGTCGATAAGGCGGTAGAATACAAGTTGGGTGCCCGTGGATTGCGTGCCATTGTGGAGACAATCATGATGGATGCGATGTTCGAAGTTCCTTCCGAACAGAAAAAAACATTTGTCGTGACGTTGGATTATGCCAAAAGCCAGCTTGAAAAGGCTAATGTGGCTCGTTTGCAAAATGCTTAAAATCAAAAGCTAATCTTTGTCTGATTACTTTTTTTGAAGTTTCAGAAAAAATAATCAGCAGAATATGCTTGAAATTTAAGAAGTTGTTTATAACTTTGTTAGTGTGACTAATAAAACTGATAATTGAATAAACAACCTAACGAATCATGGCAGGGAAGAATATAAATTTGACAGACCAGCTGAAGAAATACTTCGGGTTCGACACATTTAAAGGAAATCAGGAAGCTATCATTAAAAACTTGTTGGCAGGTAATGATACCTTTGTATTGATGCCTACCGGTGGAGGAAAATCTTTGTGCTATCAGTTACCTTCGTTGTTGATGGAAGGAACGGCCATTGTAATTTCTCCCTTGATTGCTTTGATGAAGAATCAGGTCGATGCGATGCGTAACTTTAGCGAGGAAGAGGGAGTAGCCCATTTTATTAATTCTTCTCTGAACAAGAGTGCGATTGATCAGGTGAAGTCAGACATTATTAACGGCAAGACCAAGTTGCTGTATGTCGCGCCGGAATCGCTGACGAAGGAGGAAAATGTGGAGTTTCTTAAGACAGTGAAAATTTCGTTTTACGCTGTTGACGAAGCTCACTGTATTTCGGAGTGGGGGCATGATTTCCGTCCGGAATACCGCAGGATTCGTCCGATTATCAACGAGATAGGAAAGGCTCCGCTGATTGCACTTACTGCGACAGCCACACCGAAGGTGCAGCACGATATTCAGAAGAATCTGGGTATGATAGAAGCACAGGTGTTTAAGTCATCCTTCAATCGGCCTAACCTTTATTATGAGGTACGTCCCAAAACAGCCAATGTGGATCGTGACATCATAAAGTTTATCAAGAATAATCCTGAAAAATCGGGTATTATTTATTGCTTAAGCCGGAAAAAGGTGGAAGAACTGGCCGAAATACTTCAGGCAAATGGCATTAACGCACGTCCGTATCATGCAGGAATGGATTCTGCTACGCGTACTCAAAATCAGGATGATTTCCTGATGGAGAAGATCGATGTTATTGTGGCTACAATAGCATTCGGTATGGGAATCGATAAACCTGATGTACGCTTCGTGATCCATTATGATATACCGAAAAGTCTGGAGGGATATTATCAGGAAACTGGCCGTGCCGGTCGTGATGGAGGAGAAGGACAATGCATTACTTTTTATACCAATAAAGACTTGCAGAAACTGGAAAAGTTTATGCAGGGAAAACCTGTAGCAGAGCAGGAAATAGGCAAGCAGCTTCTGCTGGAAACCGCTGCGTATGCCGAATCATCCGTGTGCCGCCGCAAAACGCTGCTGCATTATTTCGGTGAAGAGTACACGGAAGATAATTGTGGAAATTGTGACAACTGTTTAAATCCGAAAAAACAAGTGGAAGCTCAAGATTTATTATGTACTGTCATTGAAACTGTTCTTGCCGTAAAGGAGAACTTCAAGGCAGATTATATTATAGATGTGATACAAGGAAAGGAAACTTCTGAAGTTCTGGCTCATTTGCATGAAGATCTGGAAGTGTTCGGATCCGGAATGGGAGAAGAAGATAAAACCTGGAATGCCGTTATTCGTCAGGCTTTGATAGCCGGTTATCTGAGCAAAGATGTAGAAAACTATGGTTTGCTGAAGGTGACAGATGAAGGACGTAAATTCCTGAAGCATCCGAAATCTTTCAAAATTGTGGAAGATACCGATTTTGAAGAATTGGAAGAAGAAGCTCCGATGCGGGGAGGAGGCTCGTGTGCTGTGGATCCGGCGTTATATTCCATGCTGAAAGATTTGCGCAAGAAGCTGTCCAAGCAATTGGAAGTTCCGCCTTATGTAATTTTCCAGGATCCATCGCTGGAGGCAATGGCTACCATTTATCCTGTAACGTTGGAGGAACTGCAGAATATTCCCGGAGTAGGAGCAGGCAAGGCTAAACGTTATGGTGAAGAATTCTGTAAGCTGATCAAACGCCATTGTGAAGAAAATGAAATTGAGCGTCCGGAAGACTTACGTGTGCGCACTGTTGCCAACAAGTCGAAAATGAAGGTGGCTATCATTCAGGCGATCGACCGTAAAGTAGCTTTGGATGATATAGCAATGTCGAAAGGCATTGAATTTGACGAATTGCTGGATGAAATAGAAGCCATTGTTTATTCTGGTACCAAACTGAATATCGATTATTTCCTCGAAGATATTATGGACGAGGATCATATGCTTGATATTTACGATTACTTTAAAGAATCGACAACGGACAACATTGATGATGCGTTGGATGAATTAGGCGATGATTTTACCGAAGAAGAAGTGCGTCTTGTGCGTATTAAGTTTATCTCGGAAATGGCAAATTAAGCTTGGAAAGTTAGCTTAATAAAAGAAAAATATTGCGTGTAGATATACGGACATGGAATAAAAACCGTATATTTGCACGCAATAAATTTTAAACGCATACCTATGTCATTTATTGCTGATAAGATTGTTATGGATGGATTGACTTACGATGATGTATTGTTAATCCCCGCTTATTCTGAAGTACTTCCTAAAACTGTCGAACTCTCGACAAAGTTTTCAAGAAACATTGAGTTGAAAATTCCTTTTGTAACGGCTGCTATGGATACTGTTACAGAAGCCAAAATGGCAATTGCCATTGCGCGTGAAGGTGGAATCGGTGTGATTCATAAAAACATGTCTATCGAAGAACAGGCACGCCAGGTAGCTATTGTAAAGCGTGCTGAAAACGGTATGATTTATGATCCCGTTACCATTAAGAGAGGCTCTTCTGTTGCCGATGCATTGTCGTTGATGGCAGAATATAAGATTGGAGGTATTCCGGTTGTAGACGATGAAGGACATTTGGTAGGAATTGTCACTAACCGTGACCTTCGTTTTGAGAAAGATCATAGCAAACGCATTGATGAAGTGATGACGAAAGAAAATATCGTCACAACCAATCAGACAACCGATCTGGAGGCTGCAGCGCAAATACTTCAGGAACATAAGATTGAGAAACTGCCTGTTGTGGACAAAGATAACAAGCTGGTTGGTCTGATCACTTATAAAGACATAACAAAAGCCAAAGATAAACCTATGGCCTGCAAAGATGCAAAAGGACGTTTGCGCGTAGCAGCTGGTGTAGGAGTTACGGTTGACACACTCGACCGTATGCGTGCTTTGGTTGAGGCTGGAGCCGATGCTATTGTAATTGATACAGCTCATGGACATTCTAAATATGTTATTGAGAAGCTGAAAGAAGCAAAGCAAGTTTTCCCTGATATTGATATTGTAGTAGGTAATGTTGCTACCGGAGAAGCAGCTAAGGCTTTGGTTGAGGCTGGTGCTGATGGAGTAAAAGTTGGTATCGGTCCGGGATCTATCTGTACAACCCGTGTTGTTGCAGGTGTGGGCGTTCCCCAGCTGACTGCTGTTTATGATGTTGCCAAAGCTTTGGAAGGAACCGGTGTGCCTTTGATTGCTGATGGTGGTTTACGTTATTCGGGCGATGTTGTCAAGGCTCTTGCTGCTGGTGGTTGGAGTGTGATGATTGGTTCTTTGGTAGCTGGAACAGAAGAGTCGCCGGGCGATACAATTATTTTCAATGGCCGTAAATTTAAGTCATATCGTGGTATGGGTTCTTTGGAAGCAATGGAAAATGGTTCGAAAGACCGTTATTTCCAAAGCGGAACCAGTGATGTGAAGAAGCTTGTACCTGAAGGTATTGCGGCCCGTGTACCGTATAAAGGTACTTTGTATGAGGTTATCTATCAGTTGGTAGGTGGCTTGCGTGCCGGTATGGGTTATTGTGGTGCTGCCAATATCGAAAAGCTGCATGAAGCTAAGTTCACTCGTATTACTAATGCTGGTGTTCTTGAAAGCCATCCTCACGATGTAGCTATTACCAGCGAAGCACCTAATTATAGCCGTCCTGAATAATAACAGTGAGATAAAGTTAAAATGCCCGGGGAGTAGTATATGCTTTTCGGGCATTCTTTGCTTTAAAATAGCTTTTTAAATATTTATCTTTGTAGCAAATATGATTGTAGGAAAATGGTTCCGTTTTGCCTGTATACTGATTGGGCTTATATTGATTTATCCCATGATGTTACAGGGAAATCCGTTGATGATACGTATCAACGGAAAGGAAATCTCATATTCGGATTTTAGACGGATATGTGAGCGGGACAGTATTTTCTTTCCTACTGGGCGAATGGATCCGATTGACCGTTTTATTGATTTTTGCTTGATGGTTGAGGCTGCCCGACAGGCGGGAATGGATACTTTGCCGGATATTCGGCAGCAGGTAGAAGAATATCGTCGAAAGCTGTCAAAGCCTTATTTGCTTAACGAACAAGTTATTGATAAGATTGTAGAAGCAACGTACAAGAGGATGGCAACCGGGTATGATGCTGAACGTGTGCAGGTTTGCCATGTATTTAGATATCTTCCTCAAAACGCGTCTGCCCGGATGCTTCATGCTGCCGAAGTACGTATGGATTCGATATACGAGGCAATACAGAAGGGGAGCTCTTTTGAAGAGTGTGTGCGGTGTTTTTCTGATGAGAAACAGACGTTTTGGGTAGGTCGTTTGCAGATGCCTATAGAATTTGAGGATGTTGTTTTCCGTATGAAGCCAGGGCAGATATCAAAGCCTTTTTTCACACCTCAGGGAATTCATATCGTAAAGGTGCTGGCTAGGGAAGAAATCCCTCCATTTTCTGCCATCAAGGACAGTCTGATAGAAAAGCATGTCGGTCGGATTCAGGTGAAAAAAGAGATGGCATCTGTTGTGGAAAAGTTGAAGAAGGATTTTGGCTATAATCCCGATCATCTTGCGATGCAGGAACTGCATAGGACTGGCCATACAACTCGGACTTTGTTTGTCCTTGGCGGCAAACCTTATACGGGTGTTGATTTTAATGCTTTTGCCGCAGCTCACCCAGGAACTATATCTCGACAAATAGAAGACTTTATCGCCAAGTCTGTACTCGATTTGGAGAATTCTTGTTTGGAGCAGAAATATCCGGAACTGGCTGGACAGTTGCAGGTTTATCAGGACAGTTTGCTGGCTTACGAAATCTATCGTAAGGAAGTGTATGAGAAAAACTTTTGTGATGATGCTCGGCTGAAGTCGTATTTTGAAACTCATCGGGCTAAGTACGATTGGAAAGAACCGCGATACAGGGGATTGGTTGTTCATGCCGTTACCAAACGGATGGCCAAACAGGTCCGTAAGTTTTTGAAGAAATTGCCTGAGGCGGAATGGAACAATGCTGTGCGACTTGTTTTCAATGTGGATGGGAAGTCGCAGGTCAGCATTGAATACGGTACGTTTGCGGTAGGTGAAAATGCTTTTGTTGATGAACTGGTGTTTAAAAAAAGGAAAGCAGTTCCCTTGCCGGATCATCCTTTTACTGTTGTAGAGGGGAAAAAAGTGAACGGTCCTGAAAGCTATCAGGAGATTCGTGACAGGCTTTTGGTTGATTATTATCAGGATGCGGGGCTACGTTGGTTGGACAGTTTGAGGGCTGTAAGTAAGGTTGAAATTAACCAAGAGGTTTTAAAAACCGTTAATAATCACTGAAGCAACCAATTAAACCACTATCTTCGTAACTCAAAATAAAGAAAATATCATTTAGCAATGCGAACAACCTGTTTTGGGCTTATTTTTATGCTACTTTGTGTGTCGTGTGGCGAACACTACGACCATGAAGGAAAGACGCCTTTGGTAGAGCTGAATGGGAATTTTCTTTATCGTGAAGATTTGCAATCGGTGTTGCCACCCGATTTGTCGAAAGATGACAGTTTGTTGTTCGCCGAGAACTACATCCGTAATTGGGCAGAGGATATTTTATTGTACGATAAGGCATGTGATAATATACCCGACAATAAGGAAATCGATAAATTGGTTGATAATTACAGAAGGGCACTGATTATGCACACTTATCAGCAGGCACTGATACATCAGAAGTTGGCTGATGAGATTACTGAACAAGAGCTGGTCGATTATTATAATAATAACCAGGGGCTTTTCAAGATAGACCGTCCCTTGATAAAGGGACTCTTTATTAAAGTTCCGCTGACAGCTCCTCATATTGCCAATGTCCGTCGTTGGTACAAGTCGGAGACTTCCGATGCTGTAGAACATCTGGAGAAGTATCAGATGCGGAACGCTGTGAAATATGAGTACTTTTATGACAGATGGGTTCCTGTGTCCGAAGTGCTTGGCATGATGCCTTTGGATAAACCCGATGCTGAGGAATATCTCAATAAAAACCGCCATATAGAGCTGAAAGACACAGCTTTCTATTACTTTTTGAATGTAAGCGATTATCGTCCGGTTGGCGAACAAGAACCGTACGAATTTGCCCGTAAACATGTGAAAGATATGCTATTGAACCTGAAGCAAGTTGTCTTTATGAAAGATTTGAAAGACGGCATGTACGAGAGAGCGGTGAAAAAGAATGAGATTAAATTTTATTAGTAATAAGACATCAAGAATGAGAAAGTTTATGAACGTTAAGTTTATAGTTTTGTTTGCCTTGACATTACTTGCCGGTTCTGCTGCTTACGGACAAGACAACGTGATTGATGAGGTAGTTTGGGTAGTAGGTGACGAGGCTATATTAAAATCCGAAGTGGAAGAAGCACGTCTGAATGCTTTGTGGGAAAACCGCCGGTTCGACGGTGATCCGTATTGTATGATTCCTGAAGAGATTGCTGTGCAGAAACTGTTTTTGCACCAGGCTGCTCTCGACAGTATTGAGGTTCCTGAAAATGAAGTTATTCAGCGTGTTGACTATATGACCAATATGTATATTGCCAACATCGGTTCGCGCGAGAAGATGGAGGAGTATTTTAATAAAACATCCAGCCAGATTCGCGAGACTTTGCGTGAAAATGCCCGCGAAGGGATCACGGTGCAGAAGATGCAGCAGAAGCTGGTTGGAGACATCAAAGTAACTCCGGCCGAAGTACGCCGTTATTTTAAAGATTTGCCACAAGACAGTATCCCTTATATTCCTACTCAGGTGGAAGTGCAGATTATCACACAGCAGCCTAAAGTCCCTTTGGAAGAAATAGAGGATGTAAAGAGACGCTTGCGTGAATATACAGAGCGTGTCAACAAAGGAGAAAGCTTTACGATGCTGGCACGTATGTATTCCGAAGATAAGGGTTCGGCTATCAACGGTGGTGAGCTGCCTCGTTTTATGGGACGTGGTGAGCTTGACCCAGCTTTTGCCAATGTCGCCTTTAATCTTCAAAGTCCTGATAAGGTGTCGAAGATTGTAGAATCGGAATTTGGTTATCACATCATTCAGCTGGTAGAAAAACGAGGCGACCGCATTAAGGTACGTCATATTTTGCTGAAACCTCATATTCCCGAGGCTGCACTGACGGCTGCTACTGAACGTCTGGACTCTATTGCCGATGATATCCGTAACAATAAGTTCTCGTTTGAGGAGGCTGCTTCTTTGCTTTCGCATGATAAGGATACGCGCAATAACTACGGTTTGCTGCCTAATCCCAATAATAATACTTCCAAATTCGAGATGCAGGAACTGCCGCCCGAGATTGCCAAGGTGGTAGACAAGATGCAGGTAGGAGAGATTTCAGAAGCGTTCACAATGATTCCCGAACGTACGGGTAAGGAAGAGTGTGTCATTGTTAAGCTGAAGAGTCGTACCAACGGACACAAAGCTACCGTGGCCGATGATTACCAGAATCTGAAAAATATTGTATTGGAGAAAAAACGTGCAGAAGTGTTGGACAAGTGGATACGCGAGAAGCAGAAACACACGTACGTCCGCATCAATGATAAGTGGAAAAAAGATTGTGCTTTCAAATATCCGGGCTGGATTAAAGAATAAATATGAAAAGATATAAGAATGGTCTGCTATACAGGCATAGATACCTCCTGACAGGTATTCTATGCCTGTTTGGTGTCTGTTTGTTAGGAGCTCAAGACAAAAAAACGCTATCGAAGACACCGGTTAGGAAGACGGAGAGAGTTGTCAAGGACACTGCTGTGCAGGATACAGTGGTGAAAAAGAAAACTTCGGCTCAAACTACCGGAACTTCTCATGCTTCCGGTGGGAAGAGAACGAACCAGAGAGCCGGGAAAACACGTGTCGACCTGTTGTACGCCGACGAAGCACAGGCTGACAAACAAATGCGTCCCGATGTGCAGGTACTGATTGGTTCGGTGCGGTTGAGGCATGACAGCATGTATATGTTTTGCGACAGTGCTTTGATTTTCGAGAAAATAAATTCGGTGGAAGCCTTCGGGAATGTTCATATGGAACAGGGAGATACGCTGTTCATTTATGGCGATTATCTGTATTATGACGGAATGTCGCAGTTGGCCATGTTACGCGAAAATGTCCGGATGATCAACCGTAATACGGTGCTTACTACCGACAGTTTGAACTATGACCGGCTTTACAATCTGGGTTATTATTTCGAAGGAGGAACGTTGACCGACGAAGAAAACGTTTTGACTTCAGTGTGGGGAGAATATAGTCCCGCTACCAAATTGGCAGTATTCAATCATGATGTCAAACTGGTGAATCCGAAATTTGTGCTGACTTCGGATACTCTGAAATACAGTACGCAGACAAAGATCGCAACCATCCTTGGACCGTCGGACATTGTGAGCGAGCAGAATCATATTTATTCCGAACGTGGATTTTATAACACCAATAGCGAACAGGCCGAGTTGCTGGACCGTTCGGTGCTGACCAATCAAGGGAAAAAACTGACTGGCGACAGTCTTTTCTACGACCGGAAGCTGGGATACGGAGAAGCATTCGATAATGTTCAGATGAACGATACCGTCAACCGCAACATGCTGACCGGTGACTACTGTTTCTATAACGAGTTGACGGGAAATGCTGTGGCAACCAAGCGGGCTGTGGCTATCGACTATTCGCAGGGCGACAGCTTGTTTATGCATGCCGATACACTGCGTTTGGTGACCTTTAACCTCGATACCGACTCCATGTATCGTGAAATGCGTGCCTATCATAAAGTACGTGCTTACCGTACCGATGTGCAGGCAGTGTGTGACTCGATGGTATATAACTCTAAGGATTCCTGCATGACAATGTACACCGACCCCATCATGTGGTATGGCGAACAGCAGTTGCTGGGCGAGGAAATCAAGGTGTATATGAACGACAGCACCATCGACTGGGCTCATATCATCAACCAGGCATTGGCTGTAGAACAGAAAGATTCCATACACTACAATCAGGTGGCCGGAAAAGAAATGAAAGCCTATTTCGTTGGAGGAGAAATGCGCCGGGTCGATGTCAACGGTAACGTATTGGTTGTTTTCTATCCTGTTGAAGAGAAGGACAGTACGCTGATGATGCTGAACTATTCTGAGGGAGGCTTCCTGCGAATGTTGCTGAAAGACCGTAAAATGGAACAGGGAGCTTTTATCGGCAAGGCCAATGGCATAGCCTATCCGATGGATCAGATTCCTGCGGAGAAATACAAACTGCCTTCTTTTGTCTGGTTCGATTATATACGCCCTCTCAATAAAGATGATATTTTTGAGTGGAGAGGTAAAAAAGCAGGTGACGTATTGCAGAAAAGTGACCGAAAACCTGTAACTTCGCCAAGGAATATGCATATCAAACGAACTAAAAAATAGAGTTATGGGAATGTTTACAATGCGGAAACCCCGCGGCTTTCATCATCCCTATATCTATGTGGATGAGCGGAAAGAAAGATTAGCGAAGATGGAAGAGAAAGCCAAGCGCGAACTTGGCATGTTGCCCGAGAAAGAATTTTCGCCCGAAGACATCCGGGGGAAGTTTGTGGAAGGAACCACCCATCTGAAACGCCGCAAGGAGAGCGGACGTCGCCCCATGCACTTTGGGGTGGCCTTGATTCTGATAGCCGTCCTGTTCTATATATGGTATGCCATCAGTAATGGGATTATTTGATTATCATGAGCGATATCATTCATTTACTTCCCGATTCGGTCGCTAACCAGATAGCGGCCGGAGAGGTGATTCAACGTCCGGCATCGGTTATTAAGGAACTGGTAGAGAATGCCATCGATGCCGAAGCACAGGAAATACATGTTTTAGTGACGGATGCAGGAAAGACCTGTATCCAGGTGATTGACGACGGAAAGGGTATGTCCGAAACGGATGCACGTCTTTCCTTCGAGCGTCATGCCACTTCCAAAATCCGTGAGGCGGCCGATTTGTTTGCCTTGCGCACCATGGGTTTTCGTGGCGAGGCGCTTGCCTCGATTGCGGCCGTAGCCGAAGTAGAGCTGAAGACCCGGCCGGCCGACGAGGAACTGGGTACCCGTCTGGTCATTGCCGGATCGAAAGTCGAGAGCCAGGAAGCTGTTTCCTGTCCCAAAGGCAGTAACTTCTCGGTCAAGAACCTTTTCTTCAATGTGCCTGCCCGTCGTAAGTTTCTGAAAGCCAACTCTACGGAGCTGAGTAATATTCTGGCCGAGTTCGAGCGCATCGCGTTGGTGCATCCCGATGTGGCCTTCTACCTTTACAGCAACGATGCCGAACTGTTCAATCTTCCTCCCATGCCTCTGCGCCAGCGCATTCTGGCAGTGTTTGGCAAGAAGCTGAACCAGCAGTTGCTTTCGGTCGACGTGGATACCAGCATGATAAAAATCTCAGGCTATGTGGCCAAGCCGGAGTCGGCACGCAAGAAAGGGGCACATCAGTATTTCTTCGTGAACGGGCGTTACATGCGTCATCCCTATTTTCACAAGGCAGTGATGGAGGCTTACGAGCAGCTGATTCCTGCCGGCGAGCAGATTTCTTATTTCATTTATTTTGAGGTCGATCCTGCCAATATCGATGTGAACATTCATCCTACCAAGACCGAAATCAAGTTCGAGAACGAACAGGCCATCTGGCAGATTCTGTCGGCGGCAGTCAAGGAGTCGCTGGGTAAGTTCAGTGCCATCCCGCAGATTGACTTCGATACGGAAGACATGCCGGACATTCCGGCCTTCGAACAGGCCCGGCCGATAGAGCCGCCCAAGGTGCATTATAATGCTGATTTCAATCCGTTCAAGTCATCATCTTCGTCATCGTATGGTGGCGGGGGCAGTTATTCCCGTCAGCAGGTAGAGTGGGAAGGGCTTTATGCAGGTTTGGAGAAGGCCAGCAAGATGAATGCGCCGGAGTTTACGGAACCAGACGGTGAAAGCTGGGAGGAAGAATCTGCATCCGACGCCTTTATGGCTTCGTCGGCTGTTACTGCTCCTTCGGATACAGCGCCTGCATCGCTTTACGGTCAGGAGACCGGGATGGAAAAGGGTGCGCAACATCTGCAGTTCAAGGGACGTTTCATTCTGACTTCCGTCAAATCGGGACTGATGCTCATCGACCAGCATCGTGCACATGTGCGGGTGCTCTACGAACGCTATATGCAGCAGATTCGTCAGCATCAGGGCATGTCGCAGGGAGTGCTTTTCCCCGAAATCGTTCAGTTCCCGGCTTCCGAGGCTGCTGTGCTCGAAAGCATTACCGACGATTTGTCGGCAGTGGGCTTCGAACTGACTTCATTGGGTGGGGGCAGTTATGCCATCAACGGAGTTCCTTCGGGCATCGACGGACTGAATCCGGTAGAACTAGTGCGCAGCATGGTGCATACGGCCATGGAGAAAGGTTGCGATGTGAAGGAAGAAGTGCAGAGTATGCTTGCGGCTACGTTGGCACAGGCAGCCGCCATCGTTTACGGTCAAGTGCTGAGTAACGATGAAATGGCCAATCTGGTCGACAGTCTGTTTGCCTGTCCTTCGCCCAATTACACGCCGGATGGGCATGTGGTACTGGCTACTATCCGTGAGGATGAGATTGAAAAATTGTTTTCTAAGTAGGACAAATAGAATAAATTTCATGTATAATTTGAGGGACTGATTCTTTATTTTGAGTCAGTCCTTTTTTATTGTTCTGCTTTTCTGAAATTGAGATTCTCTGTTTTGCCAAGTTTTTTTGGTGAAGTTTCAACGAAAGCCGCTCATTTTGAGTACTTTATGGTGAGAGATGCCTCAAAGGGTATAAAATCATACAAGTACAATTTTATGCCCTTTGAAGTCTGGTGAACCTTCGGGTGAAACATCTTCTTTCACCATATCTGCCTGATTATCTGATGCTAATTGCGCGGTGAAGGCGTGAAGGCAAAATAGAGGGTTTAAGGTTTATTCATTCCCAACGTTCTACTTGGCGGGCGTAAACATCTACTTTAGCCGGACAACATGGGTAGTTAGCTGGCTGAACAAGCAGTGCTGTAGAGCATGACAGGTATTGCTGCGGAGCGACACAAGCATTACACGCGAGCCGTGCAAGTGTGGCTCGTGAGCGGAACAAGCATTGTTCGCGAGCCGTACAAGTGGGGCTTATTCGTTCTCATGCTTTGAGAATGTTTTTCTCATAGGCGTGAGAATAGTTTTCTCATAACTATGAGAATGGTTTTCTCATAAGCATGAGAATCCTTTTCTCATACCTATGAGAATAATTATATCCCAGTTTGTTTTTGTTGATTTCCAATGCTGAAATAAATACTTGCCGGATAGTTAAGAAGCTAAGGAGTTAAGCCGTTACATCAGGTTGTTCCTGCATTGTCGACCGGCTTTCACCTTTAAATCTGCTCGAAACAGGTGGCAACTCCTCTTGGCTTCTCTAACTACTGCAAGTGGTGCAACTCCTGAGGTGGAGTTATTTGCTGAAGCGTTTTGCCTGTTCGGCAATGAGTTCGGCGTCGTCGAAGTAGTTGATCTTCATGGCGCGGCGAACTTCGTCGAGGGTGGCAGCGGCTGTCTCGCGGGCAGCTTCGCAACCTTTCTTCAGCATGTCGTAGATGGCGGGAATGTCTTGCTCGAACTCCTTGCGGCGGTTGCGTATCGGAGCCAGCTCTTCTTCCATGATGGCGTTCAGGAACTTCTTCACCTTCACGTCGCCCAGTCCGCCGCGGCGGTAGTGTGCCTTCAGTTCGTCCAGGTTGGGGTACTCGGGCAGGTAGCGCTCGAAGTGTTCGGGACGGCAGAAGGCGTCGAGGTAGGTGAAGACGGTGTTTCCTTCAACCTTGCCGGGATCTTGTACGCGCAGGTGGTCGGGGTCGGTGTACATGCTGCGTATCTTCTTCTGCACTTCGTCGGCGGGGTCGCTCAGGTAGATGCAGTTACCGAGGCTCTTGCTCATCTTGGCCTTGCCGTCGGTGCCGGGCAGACGCAGACAGGCGGCGTTGTCGGGCAGCAGGATTTCGGGCTCAACCAGTGTTTCGCCGTAGATGTTGTTGAAGCGGCGCACGATTTCGCGGGCTTGTTCCAGCATCGGTTCCTGGTCTTCACCCACGGGCACGGTGGTTGCCTTGAAGGCAGTAATGTCTGCTGCCTGGCTGATGGGGTAGGTGAAGAAGCCTACGGGGATGCTTGTTTCAAAGTTACGCATCTGTATTTCGGTCTTCACGGTAGGGTTGCGTTGCAGGCGGCTGACGGTTACCAGGTCCATGAAGTAGAAGGAAAGTTCGCACAGTTCGGGTATCTGCGACTGGATGAAGATGGTGCTCTTCGTCGGGTCCAGTCCGCAGGCCAAGTAGTCCAATGCTACTTCGATGACGTTCTGGCGTACTTTTTCGGGGTTGTCCATGTTATCGGTCAGTGCCTGTGCGTCGGCTATGAAGACGAACATATCTTTGTAGTCGCCGGCATTCTGCAGTTCCACGCGGCGGCGCAGTGAGCCTACGTAGTGTCCTATGTGCAAGCGTCCCGTCGGGCGGTCGCCTGTGAGGATGATTTTTTCTTTTGCCATACTTATATATTTGAATAATTGATAATCGTAAACTGAAAGCGGGAAATGAAAAAATGAAGAATAAGAAAATGAAGAATAAAGAATTAGTTATCATTCACCATTAATCATTCACCATTTACCATTAATCATTCACCATTTACCATTAATCATTAATCATTGGTCATTTACCATTTACCATTAATCATTTCCCATTGCTTTTTTCTGGCCGTAAAGGTAGGTGTTTTTCGTGAAAAAGTGAAAGGAAATCAGCAGGAATGCTGCGAGGGACAATAGGGTAGCTGTGATTATCGGAAATGTTTCCGCATTTCGGAAGCGTTCTCGGAGTAAATAATTCATTGTTTAATCTTTGAAGGACTGGTACAGTCGGAATCGGAGAAAATGATGGTGGCCTGTGTACAGACTTGGCGGCAACAATAGAGTATCGTACCAAAGCTGTTTTAAAAAACGATACGGAAAAGATAAATCAAACGGCAAGATAACAATTGGAACAGCCTGTTATTTTTGTTAAATAACGGCATGTGTCATTTGTGTTGCAAAACAATTTCTGAAATATTTGTTCATGTCACGAATAAGTCGTTACTTTGCAAAAACTTTAGAAATTGTATATGCAGTCACAGGAAATGGGAACCAGTTTTTATTTTAGTTCGAATGAATTTCATTCGCCGGTTGATGGTTTTTCCGTTTTTGCAGAGATATTTTTAATTCTTTGATAAATGCGTTGTCCTTTGATAAGGATGACGCATTTTTTATATATGGAGTAAAAGACATTAAAACAACTTATAAAGAGAAACAATGAAGAACGATTTGAAGAAAGTGTTAGTCTTGGGTTCAGGTGCGCTCAAGATCGGTCAGGCTGGAGAATTTGACTACTCCGGTTCGCAGGCTTTGAAAGCTTTGCGCGAAGAAGGTATCAGCTCTGTGCTGGTTAATCCCAATATCGCTACGATTCAGACTTCGGAAGGTATCGCTGACAAGGTGTATTTCTTGCCGGTAACTCCTTATTTCGTGGAAGAGATTATCAAGAAGGAACGTCCCGACGGAATCCTGTTGGCTTTCGGTGGACAGACTGCATTGAATTGCGGAACCGAACTTTATCAGAAAGGTATTCTTGAAAAATACGGTGTACGTGTGTTGGGTACTTCAGTAGAAGCCATCATGTATACGGAAGACCGCGACTTGTTTGTCAAAAAGCTCGATGAAATACCGATGAAGACTCCCAAGAGCCATGCTGTGGAAAGTATGGAAGATGCTTTGAAGGCTGCTCGCGAAATCGGTTATCCGGTGATGGTACGTTCGGCTTATGCGTTGGGCGGATTGGGTAGTGGTATTTGCCCCGACGAAGAAGCATTTGTGAAGTTGGCCGAAAGCTCGTTCACTTTCTCCAAACAGATTCTTGTAGAAGAGTCTCTGAAAGGTTGGAAAGAAATAGAATTTGAGGTTATTCGTGACGCAAACGACCATTGTTTCACCGTGGCCAGCATGGAAAACTTCGACCCTCTGGGCATCCATACAGGTGAGTCTATAGTGGTTGCACCGACTTGTTCGCTCAGCAACGAACAGGTAGAGATGTTGCAGGAACTTTCCCGCAAGTGTATCCGCCACTTGGGCATTGTGGGCGAGTGTAACATTCAGTATGCTTTCAATGCCGAAACCAATGACTATCGTGTCATCGAGGTAAATGCCCGTTTAAGTCGTTCTTCAGCATTGGCATCCAAGGCTACCGGTTATCCGTTGGCTTTTGTAGCTGCCAAGATTGCTTTAGGCTATACGCTCGATCAGATTGGCGAGATGGGTACACCCAACTCGGCTTATGTAGCACCTCAGCTCGATTACCTGATTTGTAAGATTCCTCGCTGGGACTTGACGAAGTTTGTCGGAGTGAGCCGCGAAATCGGTTCGAGCATGAAGTCGGTAGGTGAAATCATGTCTATCGGCCGTAGCTTCGAGGAAATTATCCAAAAAGGTTTGCGTATGATTGGTCAGGGTATGCATGGCTTTGTTGGCAACGATGGTACTCATTTCGATGATCTTGATCACGAATTGTCGCATCCGACTGATCTTCGTATTTTTGCCATTGCCCAGGCTTTGGAAGAAGGCTATACGATTGACCGCATTTACGATCTGACAAAGATTGATCCGTGGTTCCTCGGCAAGCTGAAAAATATTGTCGATTATAAGCATAAACTTTCCGAATATAAGAAGATAGAAGACATACCTGCCGATGTATTGCGTCAGGCTAAGGTATTAGGCTTCTCCGACTTTCAGATTGCCCGTTTCGTACTTCATCCGACTGGCAACATGGAGAAGGAAAATCTCATGGTGCGTGCCCGTCGTAAGGAACTGGGTATTCTTCCGGCTGTGAAGCGTATTAATACCGTAGCCAGTGAACATCCTGAACTGACCAACTATCTTTATATGACATATGCCGTACAGGGTTATGATGTAAACTATTATAAGAACGAAAAGTCGGTAGTTGTACTGGGTTCGGGTGCTTATCGTATCGGTTCCAGCGTTGAGTTCGACTGGTGTTCGGTGAATGCTATCCAGACAGCCCGCAAGTTGGGTTATAAGTCTATCATGATCAACTATAACCCAGAGACGGTTTCGACTGATTATGATATGTGCGACCGCCTTTATTTCGATGAACTGTCGTTCGAACGTGTGCTCGATGTTATCGACCTCGAACAACCCCGTGGTGTTATCGTATCGGTAGGCGGACAGATTCCGAACAATCTGGCTATGAAACTCTATCGTCAGTCAGTTCCTGTATTGGGTACCTCTCCGGTATCTATTGACCGCGCAGAGAACCGTAATAAGTTCTCTCACATGCTCGACCAGCTGGGTATCGATCAGCCGGCATGGCAGGAACTAACCAGCTTGGAAGATGTGAAAGGCTTTGTGGCTAAGGTGGGCTATCCGGTGCTGGTGCGTCCGTCTTACGTCCTCTCAGGTGCAGCTATGAACGTTTGCTACGACGAAGAAGAATTGCAGGAGTTCCTGAAGATGGCAGCTGAGGTATCGAAAGAATATCCGGTAGTTGTTTCGCAGTTCTTGCAGAATACGAAGGAGATAGAATTCGATGCCGTAGCTCAGAACGGCGAGGTGGTGGAATACGCCATTTCCGAGCACGTCGAGTTTGCCGGCGTACACTCTGGCGACGCTACCTTGGTGTTCCCCGCTCAGAAGATCTATTTTGCTACCGCCCGTCGCATCAAGAAGATCAGTCGTCAGATTGCTAAGGAACTGAACATCTCAGGTCCGTTCAACATTCAGTTCCTGGCTCGCAATAATGAAGTTAAGGTGATTGAATGTAATCTTCGCGCTTCACGTAGTTTCCCGTTTGTCAGCAAAGTGTTGAAACGCAACTTTATCGAGACCGCAACAAAGATTATGCTCGATGCTCCTTATACCAAACCCGATAAATCGGCTTATGATATCGATTGGATTGGCGTAAAAGCCAGCCAGTTCTCGTTCTCGCGCCTGCACAAGGCCGACCCTGTATTGGGTGTAGACATGTCTTCAACAGGTGAGGTTGGTTGCTTGGGTGATGATTTCTCAGAAGCTTTGCTGAATGCGATGATTGCTACCGGCTTCAAAGTTCCTTCTCCAGAAAAGGGTGTGATGTTCTCGTCGGGTGCTATGAAGTCGAAAGTTGATTTGCTCGATGCCAGCCGCATGCTTTATACTAAAGGTTATAAGATCTATGCTACAGCCGGCACAGCAGCTTTCTTGAATGCCCATGGCGTAGATACAGTGCCTGTTTTCTGGCCGGATGAACGTCCCGATGCCGAGAATAATGTGATGAAGATGATTTCCGAGCATAAGTTTGATCTGATTGTCAATATCCCGAAGAATCATACCAAACGTGAGTTGACGAACGGTTATAAGATTCGTCGTGGTGCTATTGACCATAATATTCCGTTGATCACCAATGCGCGTCTGGCTAGTGCCTTTATTGAGGCTTTCTGCGAGATGAAATTGGAGGATATCCAGATCAAGAGCTGGCAGGAATATAAATAATCTGAATAGAGATATTTTTATTGTATTTTGTAAGGATGCACCATCAAGGTGTGTCCTTACTTTTTTTGTGCTTTGCACATCACAGTGTTGTTTGTTTGGTCGGATACACCGTCGTCTGTTTCGATGAGGCTGTGATGTTTTTTTTTGAAAAAAGTCATTCGATTGTTTGCAGATATCAAAAAATGTCGTACCTTTGCAGCGCTTTTGAAACGAAAGTGACGGGCGTTTAGCTCAGCTGGTTCAGAGCATCTGCCTTACAAGCAGAGGGTCGGCGGTTCGAATCCGTCAACGCCCACTACTCAATTCTTCACTTTCGTTATTCAAAACGGGCGTTTAGCTCAGCTGGTTCAGAGCATCTGCCTTACAAGCAGAGGGTCGGCGGTTCGAATCCGTCAACGCCCACACTCAATTCTTTATTTTTGTTATTCGAAACGGGCGTTTAGCTCAGCTGGTTCAGAGCATCTGCCTTACAAGCAGAGGGTCGGCGGTTCGAATCCGTCAACGCCCACCGACAATTTTTTAGAGGATACATGTAAAGGTGTCCTCTTTTTCTTTTTTTAGGATAGCCATTTCTGGGTAGCAATTATCCCTTTATTTTTTCTCAGTTAGGAAAATATTATTTTCTAACTAGGAAAAAATTTTTTTTCTAACTAGGGAAAATAGGAAGGTATAGATAAGTCGATAGGGTAGGGAGGAAGGGCCTTTTGCGTTCGGCGGTAGGTGAGGCAGGCGACAGTGGCGGATGTATTTTGGATAATTTTATAGTTGCAAGGAGTTTTTATGTCATTCTTATCCCTTGTAAGTCAGAAAAAAGCCGTAATTTTGCAGTCTGATAATTATCATTATAGATACGACGTATGAAACTGGATTTACTTACCGCTATCTCTCCGATCGACGGTCGATACAGAGGCAAGGCTGAGGCCTTGGCTGATTATTTTTCTGAGTTTGCACTGATAAAATACCGTGTACGGGTAGAAGTGGAATACTTCATTACCCTGTGCGAACTGCCCTTGCCGCAATTGAAAGGGGTGGACAAGGCTGTGTTCGAAACTTTGAGAAACATCTACCGCAACTTCTCGGAAGCCGATGCACAGCGCATCAAAGATATTGAAAGCGTGACCAACCACGACGTGAAAGCTGTAGAATACTTCCTGAAAGAAGAGTTCGACAAGCTGGGTGGAATGGACGACTATAAAGAATTTATTCACTTTGGTCTGACTTCACAGGATATTAATAATACTTCTATCCCCCTTTCGGTGAAAGAAGCACTGAACAATGTGTACTATCCGCAGATAGAAGAGTTGATAGCACAACTTCGCACGTATGCTGAAGAGTGGGCCAACATCCCTATGCTGGC
The DNA here is from genome assembly GCF_900108345.1 of Bacteroides ndongoniae. Taxonomy (GTDB): domain Bacteria; phylum Bacteroidota; class Bacteroidia; order Bacteroidales; family Bacteroidaceae; genus Bacteroides; species Bacteroides ndongoniae. The sequence goes on from NZ_FNVV01000013.1 coordinate 308,360, forward strand.
CAAGACGCACGGACAACCCGCTTCGCCTACCCGTCTGGGAAAAGAAATCAATGTGTTTGTCTATCGTTTGGAACGTCAGCTTGCCACGCTGAAGGCCTGTCCCGTGACAGCCAAGTTCGGTGGTGCTACCGGTAACTACAACGCCCATCACGTAGCTTATCCCGAATACGACTGGAAGGCGTTCGGCAACCGTTTCGTATCCGAAAAGCTGGGCTTGGAACGTGAAGAATATACTACACAGATTTCCAATTATGACAATCTGTCGGCTATCTTCGACGCCATGAAGCGCATCAATACCATCATGATCGACATGAACCGCGACTTCTGGCAATACATTTCGATGGAATACTTCAAACAGAAAATTAAAGCCGGTGAGGTGGGATCGAGTGCTATGCCTCACAAAGTGAACCCCATCGACTTTGAAAATGCCGAAGGTAATTTGGGTATGGCAAATGCTATTTTGGAACATCTGGCTGTGAAGTTGCCGGTGTCTCGTCTGCAACGCGACCTGACCGACTCGACTGTGCTGCGCAATATCGGTGTGCCTTTCGGACATATTATCATTGCCATCCAGAGCTCATTGAAGGGTTTGCGTAAACTGTTGCTGAATGAAACAGCTATCTATCGCGATCTGGACAACTGCTGGAGCGTCGTGGCTGAAGCTATTCAGACTATTCTGCGTCGCGAGGCCTATCCGCATCCGTACGAAGCACTGAAGGCTTTGACGCGCACCAACCAGGCCATAACAGAAGAATCTATTAAGAACTTTATCAAGGAGCTGAACGTGAGCGAGGACATCAAGAAAGAACTTCGCGCTATCACTCCGCACAATTATACAGGAATGTAAATAAGAGGATGTGTCAAGAGGAAGCAGCTCCTTTATTTGACACATCTACCTAATAACGGCCGTGAGGCCAACGTCTAATTTTATTCGAATAAAAACAAAATGAGTACAGAAAACGAAACTTGGCGCGATGCTTCTTCCGCAGAGGGGAACTCGAATGCCGGCCGTGATGGTAACCAGTTCAACGGAAGTTATAACCGTCCGTCTTATAACCGTGAAAATGGCGATCGCCCGCATCGCCCGAGATTTAACAGGGAGAATGGTGAACGTGTGCAGCGTGCTTATAGCAGCGACCGTTCTTACCGTCCGCGCTTCAATCCTAATACTGAGAATGGCGATCGTCCGCAACGTTCGTACAGCGATGACCGTTCGTATCGCCCGCGTTTCAATTCCAATTCAGAAAATTCGAGTCGTCCGCAACGCACTTATGGCAATGATCGTCCGCAACGTCCGCGCTTTACTCCGAATAACGAGTATGGCGATCGTCCGCAACGTTCTTATGGTGCGCGTCCGCAGCGCCCGCGTTATAATGATGCCGAAGCTAGTGAACGTCCGCAACGTTCGTATGGAAACGACCGCCCGCAACGTCCGCGTTTTGCTCCGAATGCCGATAATGGTGATCGTCCGCAACGTTCGCGTTTCAATGCTGGTGGTGCAGGCAAGCCGCAGGGATATGGCAAACAAGGTGGAAACCGTCAGCGTCGTACAGCCGATTACGATCCGAACGCTAAGTACAGCAAGAAGAAACAGATAGAATACAAAGAACAGTTTGTCGATCCGAACGAGCCGATCCGTTTGAACAAGTTCCTTGCTAATGCCGGTGTCTGCTCACGCCGTGAGGCCGATGAGTTTATTACAGCTGGTGTAGTTTCGGTAAACGGTGTTGTCGTAACCGAGTTGGGAACCAAGATCAAACGTGGTGACGAAGTGAAGTTCCATGATCAGACAGTCAGCATCGAACGCAAAATTTACGTATTGCTGAACAAACCTAAAGATACGGTGACTACATCCGACGATCCGCAGGCGCGTCGCACGGTAATGGATCTGGTAAAGGATGCCTGCACCGAGCGCATTTATCCGGTAGGCCGTCTGGACCGCAATACGACCGGTGTGCTGTTGCTTACCAACGATGGTGATCTGGCTTCTAAGCTGACTCATCCCAAGTATTTGAAAAAGAAAATATATCATGTGCATCTGGACAAGAATCTGACAAAGGCAGATATGGAACAGATTGCTGCCGGTATTCAGTTGGACGATGGTGAGATTCATGCAGATGCCATCAGCTATACTGACGAGAATAAGAAGAATGATGTAGGTATTGAAATCCATTCGGGTAAGAACCGTATCGTGCGCCGAATCTTCGAGTCGCTGGGCTATAAGGTGGTGAAACTGGATCGTGTATACTTTGCCGGATTAACAAAGAAGGGTTTGCGTCGTGGCGAATGGCGTTACCTGACAGAGCAGGAGGTAAACTTCTTACGGATGGGTTCGTTTGAATAAAAAAGAGTATTAATATAATGTAGTAAAGAGTCGGGGAGCGATGCAGCTCTTTGACTCTTTGCAGAATACGATAGAATTATGGAAAAGATTAGTAGAACAAAGATTGTTGACCTGCTGAAGCGTGACGATTTTGGCGCTATGGTCAATGTGAAAGGATGGGTTCGTACCCGCAGAGGTAGCAAACAGGTGAATTTTATTGCACTGAATGACGGTTCTACAATAAATAATGTGCAGATTGTGGTAGACGTGGCCAGCTTTGACGAAGATGTGCTGAAGGATATCACGACCGGAGCCTGCCTTAGTGTGAATGGTGTTCTGACCGAATCGGTCGGTGCCGGACAGAAAGCCGAAATCCAAGCCCGCGAGATAGAAGTGTTGGGTACTTGCGACAATACATATCCTTTGCAGAAGAAAGGTCACTCCATGGAGTTCTTGCGCGAGATTGCTCATTTGCGTCCCCGTACCAATACGTTTGGCGCTGTGTTCCGCATCCGTCACAATATGGCGATAGCTATCCACAAGTTTTTCCACGAGAAGGGCTTCTTCTATTTCCATACTCCGATCATCACAGCGTCCGATTGCGAAGGTGCCGGACAGATGTTTCAGGTGACAACGAAGAATCTGTACGACCTGAAGAAGGACGAGAACGGTTCTATTATTTACGATGACGACTTCTTTGGTAAGCAGGCCAGTCTGACGGTTTCCGGACAGCTGGAAGGCGAGTTGGCTGCTACGGCCTTGGGTGCTATCTATACGTTTGGTCCTACTTTCCGTGCTGAAAACTCTAATACTCCCCGTCACTTGGCTGAGTTCTGGATGGTTGAGCCTGAAGTTGCTTTTGCAGATCTGAACGAATTGATGGATCTGGAAGAAGAGTTCATTAAATATTGTGTAAGATGGGCACTCGACAACTGTCGTGACGATCTGGAATTCCTGAACAAGATGGTTGATAAAGGATTGATAGAACGTCTGCAAAAGGTGGTTGATACCGAGTTTATCCGTCTGCCTTATACGGAAGGTATCAAGATTCTGGAAGAAGCCGTGGCAAAAGGACATAAGTTTGAGTTCCCTGTATATTGGGGTTGCGATTTGGCCAGCGAGCACGAGCGCTTCCTGGTTGAGGAACATTTCCAGAAGCCTGTTATCATGATTGACTATCCGAAAGAAATCAAGGCTTTCTATATGAAGCAGAATGAGGATGGTAAGACTGTGCAGGGTACTGACGTGTTGTTCCCGCAGATTGGCGAAATCATCGGTGGAAGTGTGCGTGAGGAGAATTATGACAAGCTGATGGCACGCATCACCGAGCTGCATATTCCGATGAAAGACATGTGGTGGTATCTGGATACGCGAAAATACGGTACATGTCCTCATGCCGGTTTCGGTCTGGGATTCGAACGTCTGCTTCTGTTTGTGACAGGTATGGCCAATATCCGCGACGTTATTCCGTTCCCGCGTACTCCGCGTAATGCCGAGTTCTAATTGAAGAATTTGTTTGCTGAAAGACAATAAGGATATTTTTTACCCTTAAAGAGCAAGTCCGTACAATTTATCAGATTGTGCGGACTTTTTTTTCTGTATATGTGTTATATTCTCGAAAATTTTATTTATATTTGTGACAGCCCCTAAGGCTGAGAGTGTTAACCAAAAACGATACGAATATGAAACGAAATTTGTTCTTTACCATGCTTGCAGCTATGCTGCTTGCGGTAGCAGGAGTCTCCGCACAGGAGAAGGCTGCTTTTAAACCGGCCAATCTGGAAGGAATCTGGCAATTGTGCCATTATGTGTCCGAGTCTGCTGATGTACCTGGAATGCTGAAACCGAGTAATACATTCAAAGTACTTGGTAAGGATGGGCGGATTGTTAATTTTACGCTTATTCCTGGGTCGGATGCCATTATAACCGGTTATGGAACTTATGAACAGCTGACAGATAATTCTTACAAGGAAAGTATTGAAAAGAACATTCACCTGCCTATGTTGGACAATCAGGATAATGTGCTTCAGTTTGAAATGGAATCGGATGAATACATGCATTTGAAGTATTTTATATCGAAGGACTTGAATGGAAATGAACTGAATTGCTGGTATCACGAGACGTGGAAACGTGTTGTGATGCCCGATAAGTTTCCAGAAGATATAGTTCGCTGATAGTTTTCTGTACTTGTCAGCAAGAGTGTTGTTTCTGTTTTTAATTCTTTCCCATCCGGGACAAAACGTTGTGCGTGCGTCCCAGGTGGGAAAGTTTTTTTGTATGTATCTGTGACGGGTGAGAAAAAGCCAACTCGGTGATAATCAAAAAAAGGCTAAATCGTTTGTCAGTTCGCAGAAAAACCGTACCTTTGCAAGCCGATTATTATCTAAAAAGGATAAGCGATTAATTCATAGCGAGTTGGACGGCCTTTGTCCGGGGTGTCCGATTAGCGGTGAAGAGAAAAAATTAGTAGTAACATTATTAAAAAACAAATCAAGAGTGGATACTTTAAGTTACAAGACCATTTCTGCAAACAAAGCTACAGTGACTAAAGAATGGGTCATTGTTGACGCTACCGACCAAGTATTGGGTCGTTTGGGCGCAAAAGTTGCGAAACTGTTGAGAGGAAAGTATAAACCTAACTTTACCCCTCATGTAGATTGTGGCGATAATGTGATCATTATCAATGCCGACAAAGTGAAACTGACCGGTAACAAATGGAATGACAAGATCTATTTGTCATATACAGGTTATCCTGGTGGTCAGAGAGAAATCACCCCTGCCCGCTTGCAGGCTAAACCGAACGGTGATGACAAGTTGCTGAGAAAAGTAGTAAAGGGTATGCTGCCTAAGAACAAATTGGGCGCTAAATTGCTGGGTAATATGTATGTATACGCTGGTAGCGAACACAAACATGCTGCTCAGAACCCGAAAATGATTGATATTAACGCACTTAAATAAGAAGATAATGGAAGTAGTAAATGCATTAGGCAGACGTAAACGTGCTATCGCACGCATTTTCGTAAGCGAAGGTACTGGAAAGATTACTATTAACAAGAGAGACCTCGCAGAGTACTTTCCATCAAGCATTCTTCAGTATGTGGTTAAGCAACCGTTGAACAAATTGGGTGTTGCTGAAAAATATGACATCAAAGTGAACCTTTGCGGTGGTGGTTTCACTGGCCAGTCTCAGGCATTGCGTCTGGCTATTGCCCGCGCTTTGGTGAAAATCAATGCCGATGACAAAGCTGCCCTGCGTGCAGAAGGCTTCATGACCCGTGACCCGCGTTCTGTTGAACGTAAGAAACCGGGACGTCCGAAAGCACGTCGCAGATTCCAGTTCAGTAAACGTTAATCAGTTACATAAGTTAACAAGTGGACAAGTTAACGAGCCTATAAGTCTATTGTCTTGTAGACTGTCAACTGATAACCTCGTCAACTGGATACGTTTAGCATCTAAACTACCGGGACTCTCGCTCGCACTGAACAGGCTACCCGGCGGTTGGTTTAGAAAAACAAAAAAGAAAGTAAACGAATTAAAGATTAAAACAAGATGTCAAGAACAAATTTTGATACATTATTGGAAGCCGGTTGCCACTTCGGTCACTTGAAGAGAAAGTGGAACCCTGCAATGGCTCCTTATATTTTCATGGAACGCAATGGTATTCATATCATTGACCTTAACAAGACTGTTGCTAAAGTAGACGAAGCTGCTGAAGCTTTGAAGCAAATCGCCAAGTCTGGTAAGAAAGTTCTGTTTGTTGCTACTAAAAAACAAGCTAAGCAGGTGGTTGCCGACAAGGCTGCATCTGTAAACATGCCCTACGTAATCGAGCGTTGGCCGGGTGGTATGTTGACTAACTTCCCGACTATCCGTAAGGCTGTGAAGAAGATGGCTACTATCGATAAATTGACTAACGATGGTACTTATGCTAACCTCTCTAAGAGAGAAATCCTGCAGATCTCTCGTCAACGCGCCAAATTGGACAAGACATTAGGCTCTATCGCCGATTTGACTCGTCTGCCGTCTGCATTGTTCGTAGTTGACGTTATGAAGGAAAACATCGCTGTTCGCGAAGCAAACCGTTTGGGTATTCCCGTATTCGGTATTGTAGATACGAACTCTGATCCTACTAACGTAGACTTCGTAATTCCGGCTAATGACGATGCAACCAAGTCTGTAGAAGTTATTCTGGATGCTTGCTGCGCTGCTATGCAGGAAGGTTTGGAAGAGCGTAAGGCAGAGAAGGTTGATATGGAAGCTGCTGGTGAAGCTCCTGCCAACAAAGGCAAGAAGAAAGCTACTAAAGCTCGCCTTGACAAGTCTGACGAAGATGCCATCAACGCATCTAAGGCTGCTGCCTTCATGAAAGAAGACGAAGAGGCTTAAATTATATACTTGAGAGTTGAGAATTGAAAGTTGAGAGTTACTTTAAACGGCAATTCTCAATTCTCTGTTCTCAGCTCTCAATTGCTTTATAACACAGAGTATTATTAACTTTTAAATAGATAGAAGAAATTATGGCTGTAACAATGGCTGATATAACCAAGCTCCGTAAAATGACCGGTGCTGGTATGATGGACTGCAAGAATGCCTTGAATGACGCTGAAGGCGATTTCGACAAGGCTATGAAGATTATTCGCGAAAAGGGTCAAGCTGTAGCTGCTAAACGTTCCGATCGTGAAGCTTCAGAAGGTTGCGTTTTGGCTAAGACTACTGGCGACTTTGCTGTAGTTATCGCTTTGAAATGCGAGACTGACTTCGTGGCACAGAATGCTGACTTCGTTAAACTGACTCAGGATATTCTGGATCTTGCTGTTGCCAACAAGTGCAAGACTTTGGACGAAGTAAAAGCTCTGCAACTGGGTGACGTAACTGTAGCTCAAGCTGTAACAGACCGCAGTGGTATCACAGGCGAGAAGATGGAACTTGACGGTTACATGACAGTAGAAGGTGCTGATACTGTTGTTTACAACCACATGAATAAGAACGGTCTTTGCACTATCGTTGCTTTCAATAAGAAAGTAGACGAACAACTGGGTAAGCAGGTTGCCATGCAGATTGCAGCTATGAACCCGATTGCGATCGACGAAGACGGCGTATCTGAAGAAATCAAGCAGAAAGAAATCGAAGTGGCTATTGAGAAGACAAAGGCTGAGCAAGTACAGAAGGCTGTTGAAGCAGCTCTGAAGAAAGCCGGTATCAATCCTGCTCACGTAGATAGCGAAGATCACATGGAAAGCAACATGTCTAAGGGCTGGATTACAGCAGAAGATGTTGCTAAGGCAAAGGAAATCATCGCTACTGTATCTGCTGAGAAGGCTGCTAACCTGCCCGAGCAGATGATTCAGAACATCGCTAAAGGTCGTCTGGGCAAGTTCCTGAAGGAAGTTTGTCTGTTGAACCAGGAGGATGTAATGGATCCTAAGAAGACAGTAAGAGAAGTGTTGAAAGAAGCTGATCCTGAACTGAAGGTTATCGACTTCAAGCGTTTCACTTTGCGTGCTGAATAATTATTTCCTTTAATATATTTATGAAGGCGGCAACTACGGTTTATTCTGTAGTTGCCGCTCTTTTTTATCCTACTGGCTTTGTCTGGGTATATCCTTCCTTTTTCAGCAGTTCGATGATCTTCTGTTTGAAATCACCTTGTACTATGATTTCGCCGTCTTTGGCACTACCTCCTACACCGCATTTGCTTTTCAGCATCCGTCCCAGTTCTTTTAGGTCGTCTTCTGTACCGGTAAATCCAGTTATCAGGGTCACCACTTTTCCTCCCCGGTTCTTGCGGTCCAGTTGCACGCGCAGGCGTTGTTGTGCGGGTGGCAAGGTAGGTGCTTCGATGTTTTCTTCCATTTCGTATTGGAAGTCGGGGTTGGTGGAGTATACTACATTGAGTCGTTCTTTCCAGTCATTCTTTTTCATAATATGCTTGATATATAGGATATGTATATGTCTGTTCCTTGATTTCGACAGGCAAAAATAATGTTTTGCATGGAGTCTTGCAATGCAGTCAAAAGTTTTGTAGAAATTATGTTAACTATCGCCAAGCGTTTACAGAAAAAAGACTACTTTTGTCTATTGTAACCTAAATAATTGAAGAGAATGACCACGAACCGGGCAATTCAACATAAGAATAGCATGAAAGTGCCGGAGCCAACCTTGCGCCGTCTCCCGTGGTATCTTTCTAATGTCAAGCTGTTGAAAAAGAAAGGAGAACGTTTTGTTTCTTCTACGCAAATATCCAAAGAAATCAATATCGATGCATCTCAGATAGCCAAGGACTTGTCGTATGTCAATATCTCTGGCCGCACACGGGTAGGCTACGATATTGATACTTTGATTGCTGTATTAGAAGATTTTCTGGGTTTTACCAATTTGCATAAGGCTTTTCTGTTTGGTGTAGGCAGCTTGGGTGGAGCCTTGCTGCACGATTCCGGTTTGAACCATTTCGGATTGGAGATTGTGGCGGCATTCGATGTGAATCCTGATCTGGTAGGAACACAGCTGAACGGTATCCCTATTTATCATACCGATGAGTTTGAACAGAAGATGTCGGAGTACGATGTCAATATCGGTGTGCTGACTGTTCCCATTGAGATAGCTCAACAGATTACCGACAAAATGGTGGAGGGAGGCATCAAGGCTGTGTGGAACTTTACTCCGTTCCGTATCCGGGTGCCCGAGCATATTGTGGTGCAGAATACTTCACTGTACGCCCATCTGGCGGTAATGTTTAACCGATTGAATTTTGAACATATTTAGTCATGAAGATTTTGGCTGTGGGCATGAATTATGCCCGTCATAACGAGGAATTGGGACATACGGCTGTGAATAATGAGCCGGTTATCTTCCTGAAACCTGATTCGGCGATACTGAAGGACGGCAAGCCTTTCTTTTTGCCTGACTTTTCGAACGAGGTGCATTATGAAACGGAAGTTGTAGTACGTATCTGCCGATTGGGCAAGCATATTGCTCCACGTTTTGCCCGTCGTTATTACGACGCAGTGACGGTCGGTATCGATTTTACGGCCCGCGACCTTCAGCGTAAGTTCCGTGAGGCGGGCAATCCTTGGGAACTGTGTAAGGGATTTGATAATTCGGCTGCAATAGGCGACTTTATCTCCTTGGAGCAGGCAGGTGGGGATGTGCAGAATCTGGACTTTCATCTTGATATAGATGGCAAGGAGGTACAGCGTGGAAATACGGCCGATATGTTATTCCGCGTGGACGATATTATTGCTTATGTCAGTCGTTTCATGACGCTTAAAATTGGTGATCTGCTCTTTACGGGTACGCCTGCGGGAGTGGGACCGGTAAGCATCGGACAACATTTGCAAGGATATCTGGGCGAAGAAAAACTGCTTGATTTCTACATCCGATAACTGTGAAAGTGGCAGGAAGAACAGTTGTAGTTTATATTGTTTTATAAGAAAGCTTATGAAGATACGTGTAGGTTTTGGTTTCGATGTCCATCGGCTGGTCGAGGGACGCGAGCTTTGGCTGGGAGGCATCCGGCTGGAACATGAGAAAGGGCTGCTGGGACATAGCGATGCCGATGTGCTGATTCATGCCATTTGTGATGCCTTGTTGGGGGCGGCCAATATGCGTGATATCGGTTATCATTTCCCTGATACAGCAGGCGAGTTTGCGGGTATCGACAGCAAAATCCTTTTGAAGAAAACCGTTGAACTGATTGCTACCAAAGGCTATACTGTCGGTAACATTGATGCTACGGTTTGCGCCGAACGGCCTAAGTTAAAGGCACATATTCCCGAGATGCAGCGTACGCTTGCATCGGTGATGGGGGTAGATGAAGATGATGTATCTATCAAGGCTACAACCACAGAAAAACTTGGTTTCACCGGGCGTGAAGAAGGCATCTCGGCTTATGCTACGGTGCTGATTGAGAAAGTGTGAAAGCATCTGCAAGCTTCTATCGCAGCTTTACATAATTGAGCCTCGTACATTTTATGTTCCCTATCAGGTAAGTACGGGCTATCCGTGCCGAGGCGATTTCTACTGTTTCGCCCGGCTGATAGGCGTGTTCCAGGGCAGGGAGCAGACACGACTGTGTACTGGCTGTCCGTGCATTGATACGCAGGGTAACGAGGTTGCCGGCAGCATCTTTCAGCTTTAGCATTTGTCTGACGTAGAAGTGTGGAATGCCCTTTATGACTTGCGTCTTGTAGGGATTGTCTTCGATGTGTACACTCTGGACAGTCAGTTTCAGATTTTCTACTTTGTCCCCTTCTTTTCCTAGAAAACTGCTTCTGCTTTGTTGCTGGCTTTTTCGCCGTTGCACATCGAGGTGGACCGAATGATATATGCGGGCTATCTGTACAAAGCGTTCCTGCTTGGGGATGCGTGGTTCGAACTTGAAAGCAATCCACGACAGGTAAGCCGGGTCGATGCGTAGTACCTCGTGCAGAAAGTGTCCCCGATATTTTCCGAAAAAGACAAGGTCGTCGCCTTTGCTTTGCATCCTTTTGGCATTGTATTCTACAACGTAGAGCGGTCGCTGGGAATAGAAACAGAGCGTACTGGCTATACGCAGCGAATCGTGCACATCTTCGGAGAGGTCGCAGATGTAGAAGATGGATTGATGCTCGGGAAGTGGCGAATAAATCCACAGTGAGTATGCAGGGTGTTCGTAACGGGGCAATGCCACAAGATAGGCTCCTACTTCTTTGTAAGAAGTTCTTCCGCTGTTGTAAACGCTTAGTTTCTGATACAGCAGGTCTTGTTCGGTCCGGGGAATGCCCGGAATGTTCGGGTTAGCCATAACCGTTGCTTCGTTTCCTCAAATATACGGATTTTTCGGCTATTATGCAATACCTTTTGGAAAATACCCTTTATCTTTGTATTCCCCTTGCCAAAGGGTTAAATTGGTGAAAGTTGCAATACTGAAAATAGAAAAGAATTCTGCAATGAAAGATCAAGTACGTTTACTAAGAGACTGCATACATCACGACATCCCCGCAGTGGTTTTCCAAGGGGATGACAGTTGCGCTCCCGAGATTCTGGAGGCAGCCAAAGAGATATACCGCCGTCATGGCTGTTCGGAAGAATTCCTGTACGACTGGCAACTGCTTATCGACGAAGTGAAAGCTTACCAGCAGGAGAGTCCGCAGACGGTAAAGCTGCCCAAACTGTCGCCTACGGAGGCGGAACTGGTGCGGGAGGAGATGCGGAAAAGGAAGAATATCTGGTAAGTTCTTTTTAGGATAGATATTAACCTTCAAACATACGACTTCGAGCCAACATACAGGCTCCCACAATTCCGGCCTTGTCTTTTAGCTTGGAAGTCAGTATTATGGAATCTTTGTTTACTAAGTTTAGTGAATATTTTCGTACGGCTGTTTTTATTGGTTGTGCAATGTAGTCTCCTGTTAACGAAAGCGTTCCTCCTATGATGACTAGTTCTGGATTGAAGATATTTATCAGGCCAGCTATTTGTTTACCTAGTTTTTGGCCTATTTCTTCCACTATTTCGATGCACAGGGGATCTTCTTTGTTGACTGCTACTATCAAATCGTCTAAAGTGAGTGGGTTACCTTTATCTTTTAATCTGTTGGATAAAATAGATGTTTCGCCTCTGCTTACTCTTTCTAGGAAAATGCGATGTAGTGCATTACCGGAAGCTTCTGTTTCTAAGCAGCCTTTTTTCCCGCAATGGCAGATGATTTCGTTGTCGAAAGCATTGACATGTCCGAATTCGCCAGAGAATCCGGACTTTCCGGTATATATCTTTCCGTCAATGATAATACCTATGCCAAGTCCCCAACTAATATTGATAAAGATGATATTTTTTTCTCCTGTTACACATCCTTTCATATATTCTCCGTAGGTCATAGCTCGTGTATCGTTGTCGATACAGACTGGTTTGCCAATCTTTTCTGTCAGTACTTCAGCTAGTGGCTTCTCCGAGAAATTGAACATACTGAAACTGTAACCTGATTCAGGATTGACCCGTCCGGAAATATTAATGCAGATATTCATGATTTTCTCTGCATTGATCTCTGCTTTCCTAATGAAATTTTTGACAAGTTTACATAGTTCTTCTAATGCTTCCGGAGTGTTATTAAATTTGTAGGGAATATTCATTTTCAGCTCCAGCATATCACCTTTAAAATTGATTAAGGCTATATTGATAGCAAACTTTTTGATGTCTACTCCAATAAAATAGCCGGATTCGGGGTTGAGCCCATAGAGGCTGGGATGCCTTCCACCACTGGTTTCCAATTTACCATAATCATTGATGTATCCTTCTTCACACATCTCTGTTATGAATTTGGTTACGGTCGGCACGCTCAAATCGAGTTCTTTAGAGAGATCTGTAATAGTAGAACTTCCATTATATATATAATGTGTAATTATTCTCTTTTTTAATAGGGCATTTTTGCTCCCTATCTCTATTTCTTTGAGTAATGCTTGTGCCATATTATCATTTCTTATTAGTATGCACAAAGATAATAAAATATTTCATTAATTATTCATTAATTAATAACATAATAATTTCATTTATGTGATATATTTAATTATCTTGCCGATATATAATAAAATATTTTATTAATTTATTGGATATAATTAAAATGATTAGTATATTTGCGGCGTTATATAATAAAATACTAATAATCTAATGCAGATGGAAGCGAGTAGTAGAAGAGAGTTCATAAAAAAATCAGTTTTTGCGGGTGTGTCGTTACTGGCGGCTCCATCTTTATCGTATGCGTCATTATCTGAAAGAGAAGGGCAACAGCTTTTACAGGGGTCGGCTGGCAATTCTCAATTGATTGTACCTAAGTGTGGAGGATTGAAAATAACAGGGACTTTTTTGGATGAGATTTCACATGATATTCCTCATCAGAATTGGGGACCAAAAGAATGGGAACTTGATTTCCGTTATATGAAATCTATTGGTATAGATACTGTTATTATGATCCGTTCTGGTTATCGAAAGTTTGTTACTTATCCGTCGAAGTATTTGCTTGGTAAGGGTTGCTATATGCCTTCGGTTGATTTACTTGAAATGTATTTGAAGTTGGCGGAGAAGTATGGCATGAAGTTCTATTTCGGTTTGTACGATTCTGGGCGTTATTGGGATACTGGCGACTTGAGTTGTGAGATAGAGGATAACAAGTATGTGATAGATGAAGTGTGGGAGGAGTATGGTAGTCGTTTCGATAGTTTTGGAGGATGGTATATCAGTGGTGAAATCAGTCGGGCTACAAAAGGAGCTATTACGGCTTTTCATGCTTTAGGCAAACAGTGTAAGGATGTCTCAGGTGGCTTGCCGACTTTTATTTCGCCTTGGATTGATGGTAAGAAGGCTATTATGGGAACAAGTAAGTTGACCAAAAAGGAAACGGTATCTGTACGACAGCATGAACAAGAATGGAATGAGATATTCGATGGTATTCATGATGTTGTTGACGCTTGTGCATTTCAGGATGGGCATATTGATTATGATGAACTGGATGCATTTTTTGAAGTAAATAAGAAGTTGGCTGATAAATATAGTATGAAGTGTTGGACAAATGCAGAAACTTTCGATCGTGATATGCCTATCCATTTTCTGCCGATTAAGTTTGATAAGCTCCGCTTGAAGTTGGAAGCGGCCAAGCGTGCCGGATATGACAAGGCTATTACTTTCGAGTTTTCTCATTTCATGAGTCCGCAGTCGGCTTATATTCAGGCCGGACATTTGTATGACAGATACAAAGAATATTTCGAGATGGATTAATTTGCTCCGTTAGAGAATTTGACCGTTATTGATGAGATAAACCGATAGCTTCAAAGTATGGAACCAGCGGTTTCATCAGTTCTTGAATGGTTAGAGATAATGCATTGATTTTCTTATAGATTAACTTTAATAGGTATGAAAACAGATATAAATTTTTCTTATTTGGTATTCCTTTCTGTCGTAGCGGCTTTGGGAGGATTCTTGTTCGGATATGATGCGGCGGTTATTTCGGGCACCATATCGCTGGTGACGACGCAATTTAGGCTTGACCAGATTCAGACGGGATGGTTTGTCGGTTGTGCTTTGGTAGGTTCTATCATCGGGGTGTTGTTTGCCGGCAAATTGAGCGACCGTTATGGACGTAAGATTACGATGCTGATAGCTGCTTTGTTCTTTTCGGTGTCAGGCATAGGATGTGCATTTGCCGGCGGATTCGATCAATTGGTGGTAGCTCGTGTGTTGGGTGGGGTAGGAATCGGAGTAGTGTCTATTGTGTCACCACTCTATATATCCGAGGTTTCTATTGCGCGTTATCGGGGGCGATTGGTGTCACTTTATCAATTGGCGGTAACTTTGGGTTTTCTTGGTGCTTATTTGGCCAATTATCAACTCCTGCATTTCTCACAGAGTGGTGCTTCGCTTGGTAGTGGTTGGATGAATACAATTTTGGTGTCCGAAGTTTGGCGGGGTATGTTGGGCTTTTCTTGTGTTCCTTCGTTGTTGTTCTTCCTTGTGGTGTTGTTTATTCCCGAAAGTCCCCGCTGGCTTGTGCTCAAGTGTCGTGACGACAAGGCGCTTGGTGTTTTTCGCAAGATATATCTTTTATCTCGGGATGCAGTTGTGCAGCTTAGCGAGACAAAGTCTGTGGTTCAATCTGAAAGCAAATCCGATTGGAAATTCTTGTTGCAACCCGGCATCCTGAAGGCGGTATTGATTGGTGCGGCTATTGCTATTTTGGGACAGTTCATGGGTGTGAATGCTGTACTTTATTACGGTCCTTCCATTTTTGAAGAAGCGGGTCTGTCTGGCGGTGATGCTTTGTTTAGTCAGGTATTGGTAGGTATCGTTAATGCAGTGACAACTGTGATTGCAGTCTTTATTATTGACCGCGTCGGTCGTAAGAAACTTGTTTATTATGGGGTTTCGGGTATGGTGTTGTCATTACTGTTGATTGGTTTCTATTTTCGTTTTTCAGAAGTATTAGGCTTATCTAACAGCTTTTTGTTGTTTTTCTTTCTGTTTTATGTGTTTTGCTGTGCTATTTCCATTTCGGCCGTCATTTTTGTACTGTTGTCCGAGATGTATCCTACTCGTATCCGTGGTATAGCTATGTCTATTGCAGGTTTTGCTCTTTGGGTAGGTACGTATTTGGTGGGTCAGCTTACTCCTTGGATGTTACAAAATCTGACTCCTGCTGGCACTTTCTTATTATTCGCATTTATGTGTGTTCCATATATATTGATAGTTTGGAAATTAGTTCCTGAAACAACAGGTAAATCGCTGGAAGAAATTGAGCGTTATTGGATGAAAAAATGAAGAATGACCTTAAATTATAAAATATAAAATGAAGATTAAGAATTGTTTGCTAATTGGTTGCATGATAGCAACTTTATGCTCTTGTAATGCTAATCAGAATGGAATGATGAACGTTACTTTATCAAAAGACATATTATTTGATAAAGTGAAAGGCGCTTGGGCTGGACAGATAATAGGCTGTACATATGGTGGACCAACAGAGTTTAAGTATTTGTCACAGATGATTCCTGATTCGGTCAGAATTCCTTGGGGATCTGGCGAAATTAAGAAGTGGTATGATGCTGGTGGAGGATTGTATGATGATATTTACGTTGATTTGACTTTTGTGGAAACTATTGAAAAATGTGGTTTGGATGCACCGACCGACTCATTTGCTGTAGCGTTCTTGGGCAAGGACTATCCTTTGTGTCATGCTAATCAGATGGCTCGTTACAATCTTTTAAGGGGGATAGAACCTTCGAAATGTGGGCATTGGCATAATAATCCTCATGCAAATTGCCTGGATTTTCAAATAGAAGCGGATTTTGCAGGAATTATGTCGCCTGGTATGGTGAATAGTGCTACAGAAATTTGTGATCGTGTAGGGCATATTATGGCTTATGGAGATGGATGGTATGGAGGAGTATATGTCGCGGCTATGTATTCTTTGGCATATGTAAGTGATGATGTTGAGTATGTTGTGACAGAAGCATTGAAAGTCGTTCCTGAAAGAAGCCGTTTTTATGAATGTATGTCAGATGTGATTAGATGGAGTAAACTGTATCCAGATAATTGGAAAGAATGTTGGGAGAGAATTGAGAAGAAATGGGGTGACAATGATATTGCCTGTCCTGATGGAGTAGAAATGCCGTTTAACATTGAAACTTATGTCAATGGTGCATATATTGTTTTGGGCTTACTTTATGGAAAAGGTGATTTTGAAAGAACGATTGATATATCTACACGAGCAGGACAAGATTCAGATTGTAATCCTGCTTCTTCCGGAGGAATATTGGGGGCAATGATAGGTTATGATCATCTTCCGGAGAAATATAAACAGGAGTTGTCTGTGGTAGAGGATCTCCCTTTTAACAATACAGTAAGTTTTAAAAAAGGTTGTGAATTAAGTTTTAATCATGCTTTGCAGATGGTAGAAAGAGAAGGAGGAAAAGTAGATGGTGGCAATGTCAAAATAGCGTATCAATCTCCCCAACCAGTACCGTTAGAAGTTTCTTTTGAAGGCTTGAAATTGGATCGGAAATTTATTGTAGAAAATTGGGTGAAGGATTTTCGGTCGGTTGAATTTAATGGTGTTGGCGCTGTTATTCGTGGCGAACTTAAAGGTGAGAATATTCCTGAAAATTATGTCGCTGAGTTGGATATATATTTTAATGCAAAATTGGTGGAAAGATGTTTGCTCCCATCGAAATATAATCATCGTAAACATGAATTGTTTTTTAATTATACACAACCTTATGGAAACTATAAAATAACGTGTAAATGGATGAATCCGATAAAAGGTGCTGATATTTGGATAAGGGATGTGATTACTTATACAGTAGATGAATAATAAAAAATATGAAGAGATTAACGAATATTAGTTTGATAGAGGCTCTTGACTATCTAATTTAAAAACGGAAAAAATGATGGATTTTGAAAGACTGGCAAATCAGTACAGAGATGAACTTTTAGATAAGGTTCTTCCTTTTTGGTTGGATCATTCGCAGGATCGTGAATTTGGAGGATATTTCACTTGTCTGAAGCGTAATGGTGATGTGTTTGATACAGATAAGTTTATTTGGTTGCAGGGGCGTGAAGTGTGGATGTTCTCCATGCTTTACAATAAAGTGGAACAAAAGCAAGAGTGGCTGGATTGTGCCGTTCAAGGTGGTGAATTCCTGAAGAAGTATGGGCATGACGGAAACTATAATTGGTATTTCTCTCTCGATCGTGAGGGGCATCCTTTAGTAGAACCTTACAACATCTTCTCTTATACGTTTGCTACGATGGCATTTGGACAGTTGAGTTTGGCTACCGGAAAACAGGAGTATGCAGAGATTGCCAAGAAGACGTTTGATATTATTCTTTCAAAGGTGGACAATCCGAAAGGAAAGTGGAACAAGCTGCATCCAGGCACCCGCAATCTGAAAGGATTTGCATTACCTATGATTCTTTGTAATCTCGCATTGGAAATAGAGCATTTGCTTGACGAAGAGTTTTTAGTGAAGACGATGGATACTTGTATTCACGAAGTAATGGATGTTTTCTATCGTCCTGAACTAGGAGGAATAATCGTAGAAAATGTTTTATCTGACGGTTCTCTGTCTGATTCTTTCGAAGGTAGACAGGTAACCCCCGGTCATGCTATTGAAGCCATGTGGTTCATTATGGATTTGGGCAGACGTCTTGGACGCCCGGAACTGATTGAGAAGGCTAAAAACATCACTTTGACCATGCTCAATTATGGGTGGGATAAACAATATGGTGGAATCTTTTATTTTATGGATCGTTTGGGTAATCCTCCTCAGCAGCTTGAATGGGATCAAAAACTGTGGTGGGTACATATTGAGACTTTGATTTCGCTTTTGAAGGGTTATTATCTGACAGGAGACAAGCAATGTTTGGAGTGGTTTGAGGAAGTGCACGATTATGTGTGGTCGCACTTTAGAGATGAAAAATATCCTGAGTGGTATGGTTATCTGAACCGTCGTGGTGAGGTACTTCTTCCTCTGAAAGGTGGTAAATGGAAAGGATGTTTTCATGTACCTCGTGGACTTTATCAGTGTTGGAAGGTGCTGGAAGAAATAGGTTCTCAGAATAAGAATGGAATGGTATAGTTTTAACTTTAAATTTGAATGATAATGAAAAACAGATGTTTTATTTTACTGCTCTTTTTATCTGCTCTTATGAGTATAAAGGCTATTGCTCAGATTAGAGTGGAAGGAAATGTTTTTGATGAAGCAGATAATCCTTTAATTGGAGTTTCTGTTTTTACGGAAGATCGTAAGGTTGGTACTGTGACAAATGCAGATGGACATTTTGTTATTATGGTGCCTCATGCTAAAGCTAACCTGACATTCTCTTACATCGGATACACAACGCGGAAGGTATCTCTGAATGGTGAGAGGATTCTGAAAGTGGTAATGAAGGAAGATTCTGAATTATTGGATGAAGTGGTGGTTGTAGGATATGGTACGCAGAAGAAAATAAATGTGACTGGTGCTATTGCTCAGGTTGATAATAAAGAACTAAAGATGGCACCAAGTGGAAATTTGTCTTCAATGTTGGCAGGTCGTCTTCCTGGTTTGATAACAAAACAAAGTAGTGGTCAACCTGGTCATGATGGTTCTAGTTTGTATATTCGTGGAAATGGCGCAGGCGATGGTAGTCCTCTTATTGTCATAGATGGTGTTGTAACTGATTATTTCCCATCTTTTACGCAAGATGAAGTAGAGTCCATTACAATATTGAAAGATGCAACTGCAGCAGCGGTTTATGGGGTACGTGCAGCAGCAGGTGTAATATTGGTTACGACAAAGCGTGGAGAAATACAGAAACCTACAGTAACGGTTAATTCGGCTGTTACATTAAGCCAAAATACTAATTTCCCTAAATTTCTGAACGGTTCAGATTATGCATATTGGTATAATATGGCTCAACGTATGGATGGGGTAGCTGAAGAGAATTTGCGCTTTACAGCTGGTGAAATTGACCGTATAAATAATCCTGGTCCGGAAGAAAGTGTTTATGGAAATACGGACTGGTTCGATTTATTATTTAAAGATATTGCTCCTACTTATACAAATAATGTTTCTATTTCGGGAGGTACAGAGAAACTAAAATTCTTTGCTTCGGTGGGGGCATATAATCAGCAGGGTATTATAGATAGAACTTCTTATGATAAATATAATTTTCGTTCTAATATGGACGCTAAGGTGACGGATAATTTTGATTTATCGTTTGATTTGTCAGGTTATGTGTCGAATGAAAATGAGCCGGGAGCTTCTGCAGGTGTAGGATCATATGCTTCTATTTTTCAGCAAGCAATGTTGTCTTATCCTTATTTGCAACCTTATACAGCAAGTGGTATGCCAGTAGGTAGTATCAATTTAGATGGTAATGGCAATAATAATCCGATTGCAGCACGAGACCTTTCTGGAAAAAATAATATTAAAAAGACCTATTTTCAAGGTAATGTATCCATGCGTTATAAATTGCCGTTTGTCAAAGGATTAAGTTTAAAATTGAATGCATCGTATGTGAAAAATTATACAATGCAGAAAAAATATCTATTGACGTATGATTTAGCATGTTGGAATCAGTCTACTCGTTCTTGGGATGTTCAGAATGGACGTGTTGCTAATAAGGTACAGTTAAATCAATGGTTTACGGATAATCAAGGTTATACAATTCAACCAGCAGTTGAATATTCGAATAAATTTGGTAAACATGCTGTTTCGGGACTGTTCTTGTATGAATTTTCAAGAGCTGATGAATCAAGTCTTTCGGCGGGAAGGGAAGATTTTCCTATTACAGATATTATGGATATGAGTTATGGTTTGACAGTAAATGAAAATTTGGTTAAAGGCGGGCACGGATTGGATAAAAGGGCTGGTTATGTAATGCGTCTTAACTATGCATATGATGACAAATATTTGTTGGAGATAACAAGCCGAATAGATGCTTCTACAGCTTTGCCGAAAAAATATAGGTGGGGAGTATTTCCCGGTATTTCTGTTGGTTGGAGAATTTCTCAGGAAGATTTTTTCAGAGAATCTGTTCCTTTCGTTGAGAATCTGAAGCTGCGTGCTTCTATTGGACGTTTAGGAAGTGATCGGGCCATTAGTAATACAATGACCTATTTTTCTACGGCAACTTTGTCTGCTGATCCCATAGTAATATTTGGCTCAGAACCTCAAAAATATTTAGGTACAAGTCGTCCTGTTAATCCTTTGTTAAAATGGGAATTGACAGATACATATAATGTGGGTATTGAATCAAGTATGTTGAATGGACTTTTGGGTGTTGAACTGGATGTCTTTTATATGAAAACAACACGTTCGCTCGAATCACAATCAGGAAGTTTCCCTCCTTCTTTAGGAAATTATTATCCTGCATATATAAATTATGGTTCGCATGATAACCGTGGTTTTGAATTGGTATTGACACATCGTAATCGCATTAAGGACTTTAATTATAGTGTTAGGGGAAATATTTCGTGGGCACGGAATAAAATATTGAAAATGACAGAGGATCCTAATGTCCCTAATTATCGTCGTAGTACGGGACGTCCTATGGGTGAGTATTGGGGATTTGTAGCAGAAGGATTGTTTCAGTCAGAAGAGGAAATAGCTCAAAGTGCAATTTATGGTCCGACTTTACCGGGAGATATAAAATTGAAGGATATAAATGGTGATGGGAAAATTACGATGGATCAGGATATGGTTCCCATAGGCCGTAGCAGTACACCGGAAATGATGTACGGTTTAAATATTGCTGCTGATTGGAAAGGAATAGACTTCTCTATGTTGCTCCAGGGTGCGGCCTTGTTCGATGTAAACTTGTGCGGAATATATTCTGGTGTTGGCTATGATAATACTTTTTATACTAAACCTTTTTATTGTGATGGGAATTCACCCTATTATTTGGTGGAAGGTGCTTGGAGACCTGATCATACGGATGCGGAATATCCTCGTTTAGGTATCGTTTCTCGGGATAATGGTGGTAAAATGTCGTCTTGGTGGGTTGAAAACGGTGCATATGTACGTTTGAAAAGTCTTCAATTAGGTTATACTATCCCCAGTAGGTGGGCTGAAACTGCGGGTTTGAAGAAAGTTCGTATATATTTTGCGGGTGGAAACTTGTTTACATTGTCCCATTTGAAGCATCTAGACCCGGAAATGCCAAGTGTCAATCAAGGTTATTATCCGCAGCAGAGAACTTATGAATTTGGTTTAAATCTTTCTTTCTAAAATACTATTGCAATGAAATACTTTTATAGATTCTTTAAAATATTTGTCTTCTCAACAAGTCTGTCAGTGGTGAGTTGTAATATAGATCCGGTGTTGACGGATAGTTATCCGGAAGATATCGCTTGGTCTAATGAAGATAATTTAAGGTTAAATTTGAATGGATTTTATTCTCTTATTGGGGGATATTATGGTGATGCAATTAGCAATGATGCTTGTACAGACATTCTGAAAATGAATGGTCCTAGGGATGAAGAAAACCTTTTTGTTTTTGGCTCTGTTCCTATTACTCCTGCGTCTAATCGTTTTGATTTGTGGGAGAATCGACATACTTGGCAGTTATCATGTTGTCGTTTTCTGCGTGATTTAGCCGAGCATAAGGACAATTTTTCAGAATCTGTTGCATTAGAGGCTGAGGCGGAAGTACGTTTTTTTCGTGCTTTAGCTAATTTTGATTTGGCTAAGCGCTACGGAGCCAGTTTTATCCTTTATAAAGAGTTGCCGGAATTGGGACAGAAAGAACATGCGCGTTGTACTCCAGAGGAATGTTGGGATTTTATTGCAGAAGATTTGGATTTTGCTGCTCTTTATTTACCAGATGCGGATAAAGTTCCTTCCGGAAGGTTGACAAAAGGTGCTGCTTATGGAATGAAAGCGCGTGCGATGCTTTATGCAGAACGCTGGAAAGAAGCCTCAGATGCAGCGTTGGAAGTAAAAAAATTGGGATACACTTTATATAAGAATCCTCTTAGAGAAGATAAAGGGTACGGTGAATTGTTTATGAATAGAAGAAGTTCTCCTCTGTCAAATTCAGAGAGTATTATTGAATTTGGTTATTCTTATGATAATAAAATGGACTATTCATTTGATTATTTTTATTGTCCTCCCAGCGATGGAGGCTATGCAGAGGTGAGTCCTACAGAAGATTTGGTTTCTGCATATCAGTTGGTTGATGGGCGTGATTTCGATTGGAGTGATCCAGAGATGGTAGCAGATCCGTATAAAGGACGCGATCCTCGTTTTTATGCTTCTATACTATATAATGGATGCCAGTGGAAGGGTGAGACACTGTATACTTATGAAGGGAGTAAAGATGGTTATGCAATGGGAGGTGGTACTACTTGTACGGGCTATTATATGCGTAAACTGTTTGATGAAACACTGCCTAAGGATGGAATGCGTTCTACTGATTTGACTTTTTATTATATGCGTTATGCCGAGGTGTTATTGATTTATGCCGAAGCTATGGCTCAACAGAATAATCTGGATGAAGCATTAAAGGCGTTAAACGAAGTTCGTGCACGTGTTGATATGCCTGAGGTGCATGCTACGACTAAGACTGAATTTATGAGATTGTTACGTCGTGAAAGAATGATTGAACTGGCTTTCGAAGGTCATCGTTTTTGGGACATCCGCCGTTGGGGGTTGGGAACGACATTATTGAATGGAACCCATATGAAAGGAGTAAAACCTGTTCAAGTTTCAGATGGGTTTGAATATGAAATTGTTGATTGTGATGCAGGGCAAACGCGTGTCTATCTTGAAAAATATAATCGTTTTCCTATTCCACTTTCAGAAATACAGCAAAATATATTATGTGAACAGTTTGATGAATGGAAATAAAAAATATAGCGTATGAAGATCTTTAGTGAAATAGCAATAATAATTGTTTGTGTATTTATTCTTCCTTTGGCTTCTTGTGAGTCTCCGGATTTATCAGAAGGAAGGAATGATCAGGTTAATGGTCTGTTGAATGTTACTATTCGTATACCAGGAAATGCAATAGAATATAATGCTGAAAAAAAAGGTCCATATAATGAAGGAGAAGAAATTGTTGTCAAAGTTCCAACCAGTGATGAAGCTCCTCTGGATCTGACCCGACTTATTTGTACAGTTAGCGTGGAACATAATTGTTATGTTGATCCTCCTTTAGGTGGAGAACTGGACTTTACAGAGCCTCGTAAAATAACGGTTATAGATGTAAATGGTACACTACATCATAATACAATTCGTGTTGAACCTGTGTATCCTAAAACTAGATTTATTAATTTGTGGAAGAAGTCATGCTTGGATTTAGGGCTTGCTACTCGTAATAATACAGGTGTTGCGATGAATGAGAAGTATTTGGCTGTGCAAGAATATGATGGACCTATATATTTGTTCGATAAGGATAGTGGCGAATTTATCAAGAAAATTGATGCTGCAAGGACTTTTATGATGAAGATTGATGTAGATGCGGCAGGACATTTTGTTACGGCACGTGAGAATATTTATGGTGCAGGTTTCATGGTCTATTATTATTCTGAAACAGAAAACGAGCATAAACTTTTGCTTGATTATACAGATGCTGATGGTTGTCCAGCTGATATGGGATATGAGATGAGTGTTATTGGAGATGTGACAAAAGGAAGGGCATTTATTTATGGAATGGCTCCTGATGATATGTATATTTATTACTGGGAATTACAAGATGGTACGTTGCTTACTCCTGCAAATCAGCCTAATAAACTACGTTATGGTGCTGCGAAAGGAAATTGGTCTCGCGCTCAAATTCAACGTGCTACTTTAGATGATTCTTCAGAACATTATATTTCTTATTATCGTCCTTCAGCAGATGATGCTGAGAATGAGAATTCATCAGTAAAGCAAGGCAGTCGTTTTAATATTTTCTCTACCGCTATGGAAGTTGTTGAATTGGAACCGTCGAACCATGCTTATAAGATCCTTGATTTTAAAGTATTCAATGTAGAGCAAGATCAGTTCTTGGTATTGAATGAACAAAACTACTCTGCTTGGGGAAATTCTAAGGTGCAGGTATTTGAAATAACAGATCGTTCAATGATGGAATTGAAACCTGGTGAGAATGGATATGACAAGTTTAATTTGTTCTCAGGAGAAGAAATAGCTCCTACAAATTATAATGTGTGGGGAGATGTCGCTGTATATTCAAAATCTACCTCTTCTGGATATGATGTATATATCGCAGCTGCAACGGTTGGATTTGATACAAATGAGTCTGTCATTAGAATGTATAAGATGAGTTATAATCCTCAATAAGATCTTAATTTAATCAATGGGGATGTATCACAGTGGTACATCCTCATATAAACATTTTTAGTGTTATGAGAGTATCTATGATGTATATTTTTTCATTAGTGTTTTTCTTTTTTTCATGTTCTGACGATAAAAAAGAGAATAAACTTGAGAATGATGTAAATTTGGCAGAAGAAATTCAGAAGGTTCTTAATGAAACTAAAGCGACTAAAATTATTAATCCTTTCGATGAACTAAATTGTGAGATTTATCATACAACGTTGACAGATCCGGAACCAGCTGAGCCGACCAATGCTACAATAAATTACGAGTTGGGAGATGATAAGATGGAAGGAAATGGAAGTTTCCGCTTGAAGTATATGTTTACAGGCAGTTCTTTAACTGCTGCACCTGAAAAAGTTTATTTTGAGCAGACGTGGGGAGATTGGCGTTTTGATTTATCTTTTTATCCGTTAGGTTTATCAATCTGGGTAAAAGGCAATAAGGATAATAAAGGAGTTTTCCGTTTTGTTCTTTTAGAAGATAAAATGCAATTTTCGGCAGAGGCTCCTCATGACAATACTCGTAAACGTTGGTCTTATTATGTTTTTGAGGATAAAGATATTTTGTCAAAGGATGGATGGAATCGATTAATAATGCCCTATAGCGCTTTTAAACTTTACAAAAAAGGTGAAGGGGAGGTTTCGGAGAAACTGGAATTAAACCGATGTGAGGGTTATAGAATAGAGATTGTTAATACAAAACATGAGACAGGAAATGGAGAGGTTGGCATTGATAATTTGGAACAGTTGACTTCATATGAATTAAAGCCGGGGCTTCCTAAATTCTCCAGTATCTTTATTCAATTAAATAAAGATGCTTATGAAAATGAAAATTGGGATCAACAATTTAAGGATAGCAAAGCTATTGGATTGGATACTTGGATTATTCAATATGCTCAACAGTTTACGGGGGCAGATGAAACGACCAATATCTCTTTCTATAAGAACACAAACCTACCATGGGTTACTGTAAAATGTGATATTATTGATAAAATGTTTGAGGCGGCGGAGCGTAATGGAATGAAACTCATTTTGGGGTTATATCCAGGAGATTACAGCAAAACGAATACGAATGATCCAACAAAGTATGATAGTAATTTGCAACGTAATAAAATGCTTTTTGATGAAGTTTATGAGCAATTTGGTAATCATCCTTGTTTAGCCGGATGGTATATTACAGAGGAATTTCATGATGGATCATATCCTGTCGGTTGGCAACAAGAACCTGCTCTTTCTTTATTAGCACAGTATCTTGAAGGGGTAGCTTCCTATATTAAAACTAAGTCAAATAAATCTGTTTCGATAGCTCCAGCTTTGTGGCGTGGTATGCCTGCAGATATTTGTGGAGAATGGTTTGGACGTATATTTGCTCAAACACCTAATATTGATTATTTATATCTTCAAGATTGTGGAGGACGTTGTCTTGTCGATTTTGATGTTGATTTGCCTAATTGGTATGCAGAAATAAAGAAAGCATGTGATGCCAATGGAGTAACATTTGGAGTGGATATTGAGTCTTTTAAGAGTTGTGGTTGCCCAGATGTTCCTTATCATGCAAAAGATTGGGAAGAATTGAAAGAGCAACTTTTTGTTGCAGGGCTTTTTACTGAGTATATAACAAACTTCAGTTGGGTAACATTTAAAAAAGGAACAGATAATTATGATGGTTATAAAAAATATTTGGAAGAAAATGGACTGCTATAAAGATATTTGATATGAAAATAGGAAAAGTAAATTTTTTATTAATTCTTTTGATTTGTAGTAATTGTCTGCAACTTTGGGGCATTTCAGCATATACATTAGACAACTATCTGATCCCTGTCAATAAGCCAGGAGTAACAATTGGAAGAATTTATCCGCTTCCGTCAGATGTTTGTTTGATATCTGATACGTCTTCTCTTTTTAGAATAGATACGGAAAGTAAGTCTATTTGTTTAAAGAAGAACAAAGCTTTATCACAGGGACAGAGTGCATACAGATTTGGTATTAGTCTACAGATTGATGGCCAGATTTACGAATTTGAATTGTTGAAAGATGATTTTAGCAGAAACAGAATCGTAGCTCATCGTGGAGCATGGAAACAGAGTGGAGCATTACAAAATTCTATTCGTTCTTTTCAGAATGCTGTTGCATTAGGTTGCCAAGGCTCGGAGTTGGATGTTTGGCTGACGGCAGACAATAGAGTTGTGCTTTCACATGACCCTCATGTGTATGGTATGGAAGTTGAGAACACAAATCTGGCCGAATTATTTCAGAATACGGTTCATAAGGATGATCCAGTTCCATCTTTGCAAGAATTGCTGCTGGTTGCAAGAAGACAAAATACGACTCGTCCGATAATAGAAATAAAAGATTCCCAGAAAGGATTGTTTCGTACATTGCAATTGACGGACTCTGTTGTTAGCATTGTACATCGTATGAAGATGCAGGGATATGTAGAATATATCAGTTTCAATTATGATGTTCTAAAACGTATTCGGCAATTGGATCCGACAGCCAAAATCCTTTATCTGATGGAAGGAAAGAAAGAATTACAGGATTTGGTTAATGATTCTATTTCTGGCATTGACTATTCCTATTATGCATATCGGCAAGACAAGAACTTGTTTCAGAAGGCTAAAGAAAAGGGGTTGCTGACAAATGTATGGACTGTAAACAATGCGGAAGAATTGTTCTTGTATTATCAGTTGGGACTTGATTATATTACGACGGATGAACCGGAATTATTATTGAAGATTATAAAAAGTTTGAAATAAAGAAAATATGTATAGGAAATTACTATTATGTATCATCCTGTTATCTACAGCTTTTATAAGCTATGCGCAGGAAAAGAAATTGGTGTTTAATAAAGACGGTTATTTTAAAATTGTCCAATTTACCGATGTTCATTATAAATACGATGATCAGGCGAATTCTCAGATTGCTTTAGACCGGATAAACGAGGTGTTAGATGCAGAACATCCTGATTTTGTAATATTTACCGGAGATGTTGTGGTTTCTAATGAAGCTTATAAAGGATTAGATATCGTTTTGGAACCATGTATGAAGCGTGGCGTACCTTTTGCTGTTGTGTTTGGAAATCATGATGATGAGTATGATCGGACTCGTGTGGAACTTTACGATTATATTGCCGGGAAACAGGGCTGCATGATGCCGGCTCGTACAGGGAACCATGTTCCCGATTATACTTTGACAGTTATGTCTTCGAAAGAACAGGATAAGAGAGCAGCTTTATTATATTGCATGGATTCTCATTCGTACACAAAACTGAAATCGGTACCCGGATATGACTGGATAAAGTTTAATCAGATAGTTTGGTATAGGGCTCAAAGTATGGAGTTTACAAAACAAAATGATGGTGCTCCTCTTCCTGCGTTGGCTTTTTTTCATATCCCGTTACCCGAGTATAAAGATGCTGTCACGGAAGACAAAAACAGATTGTTTGGGATCAGAGGCGAGGCTGTATGCTGTCCTACGATGAATTCCGGTCTGTTTGCTTCGATGAAAGAATGTGGAGATGTGATGGGGATTTTTGTGGGGCATGATCATGATAACGATTATGCTGTAGCTTATCGGGAAGTTGTATTGGCATACGGACGATACACCGGTGGAAATACGGTATACAATAATCTGCCTAATGGAGCTCGTATCATTATTTTGAAAGACGGCGAGCGTACATTTGAATCTTATATTCGTTCTGCTGGCGGAAAAGTTGAATCGCACATTATTTATCCAGGTAGTTTTTACTAAAGAAGGAAATTGATATGAAACGTATTTTGTTATTAGTTATTTCTATTTTGTTTTTTACAGGCTTATGGGCTGATGAGAATAATGTCAGTCTGACACTGATTCCTCCAGGAAAAATCACAAATAAAGTTGACTTAGACATCCGGGGAGGTATTATTAATAAAAGTGATCAGCAACGGACTTTTGAGGTTTCCATATACTGGGGGAGAGAAAAAAGGAATACTTTGTTGTACGAGTCATCTGTAACAGTTCCGGCTGGAAAATCGGAAACTGTGAAGATTGTGGTACCTACCAAGCAGCGGTTAGGAAAGCACAAGGTTATTCTGAAAGTTACTGATGGAAATAGAACATACCGTAAAACGAAGGATATTGAAGTGGTGGAGTCGGATATCCGTTCAATCCAACAAATATCCGGAGCTTGGGCTGGCATTTATCATTGGAGTGAAATTGAAGGCAAGCATTGGAACAAAGATATAAAGAAAATGACCGACGAGCAATGGAAGGAATTGGTACGTTCAATGCATAAGGTTGAAATGGATATGATTGTCATTCAAGAGGTCTTTCGTAACGAACAGTATGTGGGCAAGCATAATACGACAGTAGATAGTTATGCAGGAAAAGCTTTTTATCCTTCAGAATTATATCCGGGGCGTATGGATATTACGGCTGAAGACCCTATAGGAGCCATCTTGTCCGAAGCCGACAGATTGGGAATGAATGTTTTAGTTGGTGTGGGCATATTTGCATGGTTTGATTTTACTCCGGAATCTTTGGAGTGGCATAAACGGGTAGCTAAAGAATTGTGGGATATGTATGGCCATCACGAATCGTTTTATGCTTTTTATGTTTCCGAGGAAAGCGGAGGAGGATTGGATAATTGGGAACAACAACCGGACATGCGTAAAAAGAGGAAGGCAGACATTGTGAACTTCTTTAAGGAATTTAAGTCTTATTGCAACAGCTTTGCACCGGGGAAACCTATCATGCTGGCTACTAATAGTTTTGAAGTTCCCAATGGAATGGATACTTATCCTGCATTATTGGAGTATTTGGATATTCTTTGTCCGTTTGGCTTTGCCCGTATGCCGGCTGGTGATTTGACGGGGAAAGAGGCGGCAGATATGCTTCAGGAAGCATGTAACAAAGCAAAGTCTCATTTGTGGTTTGATTTGGAAGCTTTCCTGTTTAATCCTGATAATTCGTTGTATCCTCGTCCGATAGAAGAAATCATTCATGATCTGAATCTATTCTCTAATTTTGAAAAGATTCTTTGTTATCAGTTCCCAGGCGTCTTCAATGACCCGGATATGTCCATTCGTGTAGGCGAGGAACGTACGATTGACTTGTTCAATGGATATATGAAGTATTTGAAAGAGTTGAAGGCCAAAGCTAAAAATAAATAGAAGAAAAAGATGAAGTGCTATTATCTATACCTGTTGTTTTTGCTGTTGGTTGGTGGGATTCCGGCACTGGATGCCAAAGGTTCCGATAATGTTTTCAATGGGGATAATCCTGCTGTGAGGTATATTGGCCGGACCTGGGTTGCGCATGATGGTTCGGTAGCTTTCGATTGGGTAGGGACATATTTTGAAACCCGTTTTACAGGTGGACATGTTTCAATCAAGGTCTCTGAAACAGGAGAGAGTTATTATAATGTGTTTGTTGATGACCGGTTGCATAGGGTTGTTAAAATAAGTGGAACGGACACACTGGTCAATTTGGTATCGGGGATAGATAAAAGCCTTCATCGTCTGAGAGTTCAGAAGCGGACGGAAGGAGAATTCGGACGGACTACTGTTCATCAGTTTCTCCTTTCCGATTCGGGCTATTTGAAAGAAGAACCGGTGAAGCGTTCCCGCCACATTGAGTTTATCGGAAACTCTTTGACGTGTGGATACGGGGTGGAGGGAAAGGACCGTAATGAACCGTTCTTGTTGGAAACAGAAAACTGTAATATGGCTTTTGCTGCTATGGTTGCACGCTATTTCAATGCGGATTACACATTAATAGCGCATTCTGGCAGAGGGGTTGTACGCAATTATGGAGATTCTGTACGGGTGTCGGAAGTGACGATGAAAGACCGGATGTTGAATACATTTGATGAAGATCTTACGATTAAGTGGAACTTTACGGATTATCATCCCGATCTGGTTGTGGTCAATTTAGGTTCAAACGATTTTTCGACGGAACCTCATCCTTACAAATCAGAGTTTGTAAAGGGATATACGCAACTGGTTATGCAATTGCGGAAGTATTACGGAGATATTCCCATCATCTGTGTTTATCCGGTGGCTATGCAAGCACCTGTCTTTGAACATTATCAGGCTGTTATCGATGAGCTTAATGATTCGAATGTTTTCTTATTGAGACTGGATAAGAACCTTTATAATAGAACTACGGATATGGGAGCTGCATGGCATCCGGGCTATTCTGCTCATAAAAAAATGGCAATGTGGCTTATTCCTTATATTGCTACGGTTATGGGCTGGGATTTGACGGACGAACCTGTTGTTTAGTATCGTGCATGAGGAAAAGACGAGGTTGATGAGATAATGCTTTTTAATGAATAGACTATAAAACTATGAAACGACTTTTTTTGATTTTGACTATATGTCTGTATGTTTTGTTTGGACTATCTCCATTGGGTTGCCATGGGCAGAATAAGGCAATAATGGGAGTCAAACCTATTACTGGAACATGGATAAATCTGGCTTATCAGGATGTGCGTAATAAGTATACCAATCCACAGCATTTTGACCATACCGACCCTGCGTTGTGGCGTCAGAAGGTAAAAGAGCTTTCGGAAATGGGTATCGAATATCTTGTATTCATGGCTGTAGCCAATGAAGGGAAAGCCTATTATCCTTCCAAGTTGATGCCTCATGTATATCCTTCTGGGAAAGAAAGTCCCGTAGATGCTATTATGGATATGGCGGGTGAATTGGGGCTTAAAGTATTTATGAGTACGGGTTGGGCCAAAAATCAGGATGATAATCTACAGGATCCGGCTATCAAGCAGCGTCAGCTTCAGATGATGGAGGAACTGGCTGTTTTGTATAAGAATCATACTGCTTTTTATGGTTGGTATTTGCCGGTAGAAGATTGTCTTTGTCCGATTTTTGCCGAACATGCCGTACAGGCTGTCAATACGTTGGTCGAAAAAGCTAAAGCATTGACTCCGGGGAAGAAGACGCTGATTTCTCCTTATGGCATTGTGGATTCAGCCTTTGACGATCCGGCTTATGAGAAACAGCTGGCCAAGTTGAAGGTCGACATCATAGCTTATCAGGATGAGGTAGGCTGTGTGCGTGAGCAGTTCCCCCTTCCACGTTTAAAACGTAATTGGAAGAAGTTGCGTGCCATTCATGATAAACTGGACATCGCATTATGGGCCAATTGTGAGACTTTTACTTGGGAGAACCATACAAACGACCGTTCTTCGGCCTTGATACCGGCTGCTTATCCGCGTCTTTTGTCACAACAGGCTGCTGCTTCTGCCGCAGAGGTTGAGACTATCATTTCTTTTATGATGTATAGTCTGTTTGACAAGCCGTCCTCTTCGTTTCAGTTAGGTCAACCAGGATGTTCCAATAAAGCTTATATGAATTATATGGATTGGAGCCGGGGAGAAACATATTGGGGATTGTTAGGCGCTTCTTTCATGGGTACACTGAAAAGCAAGAATTCGGTCTGCACCGAGAGTAAAGAATGCGGGATGCTGGTAGACAGTAGGCTGTCCGAAGAAAATCCCAAAGATCCCTGTTGGGCTGTTTTTACCCCTGGCTATCATGAATTGTTGTTCGATTTGGGGACAGATGATTCTCCTTTGGATAAAGTTATGCTACGAGGATTGAATTATGTTCCGGAAAATATCGGTTTGCCGGAAACTGTCAGTCTGTCTGTTTCCGATGATGGGAAACAGTATCATCTGATATCAGTGAAAACGGTAGAACATTGGCCAAATGCAAAGCATGACGCTTGGATTGAAGGCGTCTTGTTTGATAAGCTGAACTTAAAATCCCGTTATGTAAAAGTTGCATTTGAATCATCGTATCAAGTATATCTAGATGAAATATTTTTTAATCCGACGGTTATAAAAGAGTGAAGGTAATTTTTTTTAAGAATAGGTAAAATGGTTGTAATGAAAGTCGTATTATTGAGAAAATGGTATATTTTGTGTCTTCTATTGTGTCTTTGTGGGCATGTGGACGCACAAAACAAAGAATACTGGCTTGATGGAGTATATCAGGCTTTTTATTGTGTACAGGATTGGGGGATGCCACAAAAAAATCAAGCGGTAGTTTGAACCCCTTCTCTCTTGACTGTAAATGGAGTTACGTATAAGCGTGGAGTGGGGGGCATTCTATCAAAAACTTCAGCCATATGGTTGGACTTATGTCAATATTGATGATGGCTGGCAGGCTGCTGATCGTTTGGCGGACGGTGTGCTTCCGGCAAATGAGAAGTTTTCGGATATTGAGGGACTGTCTGCATATATCCATTCATTGGGACTGAAGTTTGGTATCTATTCCTCTCCCGGTCCAACCACTTGCGGCAGTTATTTGGGAAGTTACCGTTTTGAGCGGCTTGATGCAGAAACGTGGGCTAAGTGGGGAGTTGATTATTTGAAGTATGACCACTGTGGATATATGGACGTTCAGAAGAATACGGAAGAAAGTACCATCCAGGAACCTTATATTGTCATGCGTAATGCTTTGGATGAGGTTAAGCGGGATATTGTCTACTGTGTAGGCTATGGAGCTCCCAATGTTTGGAATTGGGGTAAAGAAGCAGGAGGTGATTTGTGGCGTACGACACGCGACATTACCGATGAATGGAATGTAGTTACGGCTATCGGGTGCTTCCAGGATGTTTGTGCTCGGGCTACGGCTCCGGGATATTACAATGACCCGGACATGCTGGTAGTGGGTAAATTGGGGAAAGCATGGAGAAACGAGGTGCAAGAGTCTGCTCTTACTCCGGACGAACAATATGCTCATATATCATTGTGGTGCCTTCTGTCGGCTCCGTTATTAATCGGTTGCGATATGGCTTCTTTGGATGACTTTACATTGAATTTGCTGACTAACAGTGAGGTGATTGCTGTTAACCAGGATCCTTTAGTCAGTCCGGCTGTGAAGATCCCGGTAGAGAACGGGCAGATCTGGTATAAGAAACTTTGTGATGGCTCTTGGGCAATAGGTCTGTTCCAGATGGATCCTTATTTTGTATTATGGAATCAAGATGAAGCAGAGAAAATCCAAACCGTTAACTATGACTTGAAATTGAATTTGAAGCAAATGGGACTGAGTGGAAAGGTCTTGATCAGGGACTTGTGGAGGCAGAAAGACATCGGTATATATGATGGGGAATACACTGCTGAGGTCCCTTATCATGGAGTACAACTGATAAAGGTAATTCCCTTACCATAATCCGGGCCGGGTGATAATATGACTGGTATTATACATGATTCCACTTTTTACGCAAAATTATAATTTAATATCCTGAAAGTGAAAGTCGTAGATCGAGAGTTTTTGTAAAAAAATGAGTGGGGCGGCGTACCATCTTCCGGAGGTGGCACTACGGAAGAAGGTGGCGGCACCGGCGAGCCGGGCGAAGATCCGTTGGGCTGATGCCGAAACGGGAGGCAGGAATGGCGGTGTGGGGCATTCGGTCCCACATCGCCTTCTGTGTGTTTAAAAGCGTACCATCAGTTCCAGCACCACTTTGTCTTGTTCGGACTCTTTGGCGATGCTGTGCTTGGCGTAGAAGTATTTTTCGAAGTTCAGTCGCAGGTCGGTACGGAAGGCCTTGCTGAGGCTGAAGGTGATACCGCCGGTCAGACGTTGGCGCTTGTAGTCGGTGGTAACCAGGGCGCCGGTAGTCTCGTCGGTGGTTTTGGCGTCGCTTTGGTCGGTCATCATGTCGTAGCGTGCCAGGAAAGACATCTTGGTGAAGGGACCGTTCTTCAGCGGAAGGTCGTAGTTGATAAAGGCATCTACGGCCTGCACATCGTCGAAGGCATTCTTCGAGTAAGTTTTGTACAGGTACTCGCCTTCGATGTGGAAGCGGCCGAATTCGTAGTACGCGCCGATGTCGTACGATTGCATCCGGATGTCTTCCGGCTGGATGGCCTGTACGCTCAGGGTCAGATTCAGTCCTTGGGTGAGGAACATGGCTGCTTTGGCCGAGTAGTTCACTTCCTTGTGCCATACCTTCTGGTTGGTCAGTCCCGTACCGTTGTACAGACCTCCTTCGATGGTGACAGGCATGTCGGTAGGCAGCTTATAGCCTAACGTCAGACCTACGTCGCGCACGTTGCCTACTTGCTTGGCGATGAACGAACGGTTGGCGAAGTATTGCTGGTGGGGCGAGCGGTGGGCATCGATGGTGAAAGGCACACGCATCTGTCCGGCCGTTACGGCCAGGCCCTTGAGCGGGAAGATACGGGCATAGGCGTCGAGCATCTTGATCTGTCCCTCGTCCGACAAATCTATTTCGGCTTTATAGGCCACGCTGGGCAGGATGTTGCCCGTCAGGCTGACGCGGGCGTTGCGTACCTCGAAGCGTCCGGCATTCATGCCCGTCTGATATTCGTATTTGGCGCGGATGGTTCCGTGCACTTCGGGCAGGTAGTCCTTGCCTTCCAGTTTTTCCTTATTGATTTTCTTTCCGTCTTCGTTGATGGCTTTTTCTTGAGCCTGAGTAGCCAGTGGCAACAGGGCCATGAGCAGGAGCAGGATGTTCTTCTTCATTGTTTCTTGTTGTCTGTAGGTTTTCGGCGGCAAAGTTCGGAAACATGTGTTATGTCTGTGTGTCATACTTGTTTCATTTGTGTTACAGTGTCCGGCTTTTGCAGGCAGGTAGCCGGTGCTTGTCGGATGTCATAAAAAGGAATAAACGCTGTGTAGTTTCCTAGAAAACACCTACTTTTGCATTTCAGACTTTAAGGTCCGGCCTTGCGGGCAGTAGCGTTGCTGGCTGTCGGGAGGCGGGCGGATGCAGGATGAAGTCCTTTTTCTGTGCCGTGACTGAACATACGGGGCAGGTATTTCATTATTGATGTACTGTTTACACAGATTTGATTCAAGAATGTTGGACTTATGCATGCAATTTTATTATGAATAGAAGTATGGAAGGAACGCAGAAGAAAGTGTTGGTAGGCATGAGCGGAGGCATCGACAGTACCGCCACGTGCCTGATGTTGAAAGAACAGGGGTATGACATAGTAGGCCTGACCATGTGGGTATGGGGCGACGAACCGGTAGAGGCCCGTCGGCTGGCCGAAAGTATGGGCATCAAGCATCATGTGGCCGACGAGCGTGAAGCTTTCCGGCAGATAATCGTGCAGAACTTCATCGACGAATACCGGCAGGGACGTACGCCGAACCCCTGCGTGATGTGCAATCCTTTGTTCAAGTTCCGCATCCTTACGGAGTGGGCCGACCGTCTGGGGTGCGCTTACATAGCTACGGGTCACTATACCCGACTGGAAGAACGGAACGGAAAGATATATATCGTGGCGGGCGACGACGACAAGAAAGACCAGTCGTACTTCCTCTGGCGGCTGGGGCAGGACGTGTTGCGCCGCTGCATCTTCCCCTTGGGCGAATATACCAAACTGAAGGTGCGCGATTATCTGCGCGACAAGGGCTATACGCTGAAGGCCGACGAAGGCGAAAGCATGGAAGTCTGCTTCATTCAGGGCGACTATCGCGACTTCCTGCGCCAGCACTGTCCCGAGATAGACGCCGAGGTAGGCAAAGGATGGTTTGTCAACTCCGAAGGCGTGAAGCTGGGCGAACACAAGGGCTTCCCTTATTACACCATCGGGCAGCGCAAGGGGCTGGAGATTGCCCTCGGCAAGCCTGCCTATGTGCTGAAGATAAATCCGCAGAAGAACACCGTGATGCTGGGCGATGCCGAACAGTTGCGTACCCGCTACATGCTGGTCGAGCAGGAGCAACTGACCGATGAGGCCGAGGTGATGGGCAGCGACGCTCTGACGGTGCGCATCCGCTACCGCAGCCGTCCCATTCCCTGTTCGCTGCGCCGGCTCGACGACGGTCGCCTGCTGGTACACTTCCACGAAGAGGCATCGGCCATTGCGCCGGGGCAGTCGGCAGTGTTTTACATCGGCCGCCGGGTAGTGGGCGGTTCGTTTATCGCCTCACAGCGGGGGATAGGCATGTATGTGACCGAGGGGTGAATGGTGAGTTTTTAAGTTCGTGAGTTTTTGAGTTTATAAGTTTATAATGCTTTCGCTTACCGACTCACTAACTTAAAAACTCGCTAACTCAAAAACTCATGAACTCAAAAACTCAACAACTTATAAACTTAAAAACTGATACTTATTTATAATGAAACGAATGATTTTGTTACTGACCTGTGCTTTTACCGTATTCACTGCAGGGGCACAGCAAGATACGCTGAAGTATCGCATCAGTCTGAAAGACAAGGCTGCCACGGAGTATAGCTTGGACAGACCCGAAGAATTCCTTTCGCCGAAGGCCATCGAACGCCGGAGCAAACAGCATTTGCCCATCGACTCGACCGACCTGCCCGTTTGCCGCAAATATGTCGACGAAATACGCCGGCAGGGCGTGAACGTGGTGGTGACGGGCAAGTGGGATAACTTTGTCACCGTCTCGTGCAACGACACAGCACTTATCGGGCGCATTCTTTCGCTCCCCTTTGTCCGCATGGCCGAGAAGGTATGGACGGCTCCCAAAGGCCCTTCCTTCTCCGAACGGCGCGACTCGCTGGTGAACCGTCCTACCGTCTATCGCGACAGCATTTATGGAGCTGCCATCACGCAGATACAGATGAGCCGGGGCGACAAGCTGCACCAGGCGGGCTTCCGCGGACAAGGCATGACGATAGCCGTGATAGACGCCGGCTACCATAACGTTGACAGCATAACGGCCATGCAGAATATCCGCATTCTCGGGGTAAAGGACTTTGTGAACCCTGCGGCCGACATCTATGCCGAGAGCAGCCACGGCCTCAGCGTACTGTCGTGCATCGGAATGAACCGTCCCAACGTGATGATAGGTACCGCACCCGAAGCCTCCTTCTGGTTGCTGCGCAGCGAAGACGAGTATTCCGAGCACTTGGTAGAGCAGGACTATTGGGCAGCGGCGGTCGAGTTTGCCGACAGTGTGGGCGTGGACGTCATCAACACCTCGCTGGGTTACTATTCCTTCGACGACCCGTCGAAGAATTACCGCTTCCGAGACCTCGACGGACACTACTCCCTGATGTCGCGTCAGGCATCGCGCGTGGCCGACAAGGGCATGATACTGGTGTGCAGCGCCGGTAATTCAGGGCAGGGCTCGTGGAAGAAGATTACCCCTCCGGGCGATGCCGACAATGTCCTGACCGTGGGTGCCATCGATAAGAAAGCCCTGCTGGCACCGTTCTCCTCCATCGGTAATACGGCCGACGGTCGTGTGAAGCCCGATGTCATGGCGGTGGGGCTGGGAGCCGACGTCATCCGTACCGATGGCAATCAGGGCAGAGCCAACGGAACCTCTTTCTCTTCGCCCATCATGTGCGGCATGGTCACCTGTCTGTGGCAAGCCTGTCCCACGCTGACGGCCAAGGAAGTCATCGAACTGGTTCGCCGTTCGGGCGACCACGCCGACTTCCCCGACAACATTTACGGTTATGGCGTGCCCGACATGTGGAAGGCTTATCAGGAATATCAGGCTACAGCCAGCCGCTGATTCTGCCCACTCGTCTGCCGGAAGTTCCCGTCGTTTGAAACGATTTGTTTGTCTTACTTAAAATCAGAATCCGCAAAGATGGATGCATTATCCTTATACGACCTCAATGCCTTGGTGCGACGCAGCCTAGAGCAGTGCCTGCCCGACGAGTATTGGGTACAGGCCGAACTGAGCGAAGTGCGCGTACACCCCGCTACAGGCCATTGCTATGTGGAGTTCGTGCAGAAGGACTCGCGTAGCAACAACCTCGTGGCTAAGGCACGTGGCGTCATCTGGAACAACGTCTTCCGTTTGCTCCGTCCCTACTTCGAAGAGAGTACGGGGCAGGTTTTCACGGCAGGCATCAAGGTGCTGGTGCAGGTCTCTGTGGGCTTCCACGAACTCTACGGCTTCAGCCTGACCGTGCACGACATCGACCCCACCTATACGCTGGGCGACATGGCCCGCCGCCGTCGCGAGATTCTGAAGCAGTTGGAGGAAGAAGGCGTGCTGACTCTGAACAAGGAACTGCCCATGCCCGAACTGCCCCGACGCGTAGCCGTCATCTCCTCGGCTACGGCTGCTGGCTACGGTGACTTCTGTCATCAGCTGACGAACAATCCGCGCGGATATTACTTCCATACCGAACTCTTCGCCGCCGCCATGCAGGGCGACCGTGTGGAGGAATCGATGCTTGCCGCGCTCGACAGTATCAACAGTCGCGCCGACACCTTCGACGTGGTAGTCATCATCCGTGGTGGAGGAGCCACGTCCGACCTTTCCTGCTTCGATACCTACCTGCTGGCTGCTGCCTGTGCCCAGTTCCCGCTGCCCATCATCACCGGCATCGGGCACGAGCGCGACGATACGGTGCTCGACTCCGTGGCACACGCCCGTGTGAAGACGCCTACTGCCGCCGCCGAATACCTCATTGCCCGCATGGACGAAGCAGCCGACCGTCTGAACGACCTCGCTGTCCGCCTGTACGAAGGAGTCACTGCCCGCCTGAAGTGGGAACGCAACCGCCTG
Organism: Bacteroides ndongoniae; assembly: GCF_900108345.1. GTDB lineage: Bacteria > Bacteroidota > Bacteroidia > Bacteroidales > Bacteroidaceae > Bacteroides > Bacteroides ndongoniae. The sequence goes on from NZ_FNVV01000013.1 coordinate 347,489, forward strand.
CAACAGTGCCGCAACCGCATCCCTACAGCGTCCGTCCGCCGGGTATCGTCTGCCAAGCTGGAACTGCTCACCGCCCGTAAGGACTTGCACAGTTCGGTGGAGGCTGTGCTTGCCCGCCACCGCCACAAGCTGGAGCTGTTGAAGCAACGCCTTGCCGATGCCTCGCCCGACAAGCTGCTGGCCCGTGGCTACAGCATCACGCTGAAGGATGGCAAGGCCGTTAAAGACGCCGCTTTGCTAAGCCCGGGCGACAGGCTCGTAACCCGGCTCTATCGGGGCGAAGTGCAGTCGGTAGTGAATCAAGAATCTGCTGAACGAAGAATGGCGAATGGATAATTGATTATTGAGAACTGAGAATGAAGTTGCGTGTATTCATTATCCATTATCCATTCTCCATTACAAGACTATCGGCTTTACTCCTTAATTTCTTAACTCGTATAAATTGAATCATATGCCGTCAACCAAGAAAAAAGAAACCTACAGCCAGGCCATGAACCGCCTGGAGAAGATAGTTAGCCAGATTGACAACAACGAACTGGAGATTGATGAACTGGCCGAGAGAATAAAGGAAGCCAATGAAATCATCGCTTTCTGCGAGAGCAAACTGACCAAAGCTGACCAGGAAATCGAAAAAATACTGGCTGAAAAGCAAGAAAGTGAAGAATAAAGATTATTTTTGTTGCAATTAGCAAAGCAGGAATATTCAAAACTTTAAAGATATGAAAGAAATTGATTGGTCAAATCTGTCCTTCGGATACATGAAGACAGACTACAACGTGAGAATTTATCATCGTAACGGTCAGTGGGGCGAGCTGGAAGTATGCAGCGAGGAAACCATCCCCATGCACATGGCGGCTACCTGTCTGCACTACGGACAGGAAGCTTTCGAAGGTTTGAAGGCTTTCAAGGGTAAGGACGGCAAGGTGCGTATCTTCCGTCTGGAGGAAAACGCTGCCCGTCTGCAATCCACCTGCCGTGGCATCCTGATGCCCGAACTCCCGACAGAACGTTTCCGCGAGGCTGTGCTGAAGGTGGTGAAACTGAACGAACGCTTCATTCCGCCTTACGAGAGTGGTGCATCACTCTACATCCGTCCGTTGTTGGTAGGTACGGGTGCACAGGTTGGTGTGAAACCCTCCAATGAGTATCTCTTCCTGATATTCGTTACGCCTGTAGGTCCGTACTTCAAGGGCGGATTTGTCACTACTCCTTACGTCATCACCCGCAAGTACGACCGTGCGGCTCCGCTCGGCACCGGTACGTTCAAGGTGGGCGGTAACTATGCGGCCAGCCTGCGTGCCAGCAAGGAAGCTCACGACGCCGGCTATTCGGCAGAGTTCTACCTCGATGCCAAGGAGAAGAAATACATGGACGAGTGTGGTGCCGCCAACTTCTTCGGCATCAAGGACAATACGTACATTACGCCGTTGTCCACATCCATTCTTCCGTCCATCACCAACAAGAGTTTGATGCAACTGGCCGAAGACATGGGTATGAAGGTAGAACGTCGTCCCATCCCCGAAGAAGAACTGGCTACATTCGAGGAAGCCGGTGCTTGCGGTACGGCAGCTGTTATCAGCCCCATCCAGCGCATCGACGACCCCGAGAACAACCGTTCGTACGTCATCTCGAAAGACGGCAAGCCGGGTGAGGTCTGCTCTAAACTTTATCACAAGTTGCGTGCCATCCAGTACGGCGACGAGCCCGACGTGCACGGATGGGTAACCGTTGTGGAATGACCGGCGTGAACAGAGACATAAAGATAACCACCCTTGTCGAGAATACGGTCTATGGCAAGGGCTTGCAGGGAGAGCATGGGCTTTCCCTGCTTGTTGATGTGGCAGGGCATAAGGTACTGTTCGATACCGGTGCGTCCGACCTCTTCATCCGCAATGCCCGTCAGCTGGGCATCGATCTGCGCGAAGTGGATTGCCTTGTCTTGTCTCACGGGCATCGTGACCACACGGGCGGTCTGCATCACTTCCTTCGGTTGAACGACCGCGCCACGGTGGTGTGCAAGCGTGAGGCTCTCCGTCCCAAATACAAGGACGAGCGCGAAAACGGCCTGATGCACCCCGATGACCTTGATCTTGCCCGCTTCCGTTTTGTCGGGCAGACCGAAGAGATTCTGCCGGATGTCTTTGTCTTCCCTCAATTGCCTGTAGCCGATGAGGCTGACACGCATTTCGAACATTTCTACACGCTGACCGACGGACAGAAACGTCCCGACCGTTTCGACGACGAACTGGCGCTGGTGTTGAAGCGCGACCTCGACCTGGCTGTGCTGAGTGCCTGCTCGCACCGGGGCATCACCAATATCCTCCGCACGGTGCGCGAGGCATTTCCGGAGGGAGTGTTGAAGCTGGTGCTGGGTGGTTTTCATATCCGCACGGCAAGAACCGGAAAATACAACGTGATAGCCCGTTACTTGTCAGACTGCCTGCCGCAACGGTTAGGGGTGTGCCACTGTACGGGCGTCGACCAATATGCATTGTTTCACCAATCCTTCGCCGACCGGGCGTTTTATTGCCACACCGGTTGGGTGGAGACTTTCTAAATTATGGGAAAAGGAAAATTAGCGAAATTTGCAGATATGCGGGAGTACCCGCACGTGTTTGAATACCCCTATTCGGTAGTCGATGACGTGCCTTTCGACATGAAAGGCCACTGGGGAGAAACGTTTTTCAAGAACGACCGCCCCATCGTACTCGAACTGGGTTGTGGCCGGGGCGAGTACACCGTCGGTCTGGGTCGTCTCTTCCCCGAGAAGAACTTCATCGGCGTCGACATCAAGGGTGCACGTATGTGGACAGGGGCTACTGAATCGCTTCAGGCGGGCATGACGAACGTCGCCTTCCTGCGTACCAACATCGAAATCATCGACCGCTTCTTTGCGCCGGGCGAGGTGAGCGAAATCTGGCTTACCTTCTCCGACCCACAGATGAAGAAGGCTACGAAGCGGCTTACTTCCACCTACTTCATGGAGCGTTATCGCCGTTTTCTGGTAGATGGTGGGCTGGTACATCTGAAGACGGACAGCAACTTCATGTTCACCTACACCAAGTACATGGTGGAGCACAACCACCTGCCCGTCGAAGTGATGACCGAAGACCTGTATCACTCGGGACTGGCCGACGAGATACTCAGCATTCGTACCTACTACGAGCAGCAATGGCTGGACCGCGGGCTGAACATCAAGTACATCCGTTTCCGCCTGCCTCACGAAGGTGTGCTCGTCGAGCCCGATGTGGAGATAGAACTCGATGAATACCGAAGCTACAACCGCAGCAAGCGGAGCGGGCTTCAGACAAGTAAATAATATGAATTGGAAGTTAAAAAAGTTAGAAGGGGTTATCGCCCTTTACCCTTCTAACTTCCTCTAACTTCTTAACGCCTTATAAATAACAATTATGACTCTTTATCCGAAACTCATTCTCGACGCACTGGCCACCGTGCGCTATCCGGGCAACGGCAAGAACCTTGTCGAAGCCGAAATGGTGGCCGACAACTTGCGTATCGACGGTATGAAGGTCAGCTTCTCGCTCATCTTCGAGAAGCTTACCGACCCCTTCATGAAATCCATATTGAAGTCGGCCGAAACGGCCATTCATACTTATGTGTCGCCCGACGTGGAGGTGACCATCACTACCGAAAGCCGTCAGGCAGCCCGTCCCGAGCCGGGCAAGATGCTGCCCCGTGTGAAGAACGTTATTGCCGTATCGAGCGGCAAGGGTGGGGTAGGCAAGAGTACCGTAGCTGCCAATCTGGCTGTAGCCCTGGTGAAGCTGGGGTACAAGGTAGGTCTGCTCGATGCTGATATCTTCGGTCCCTCCGTCCCTAAAATGTTTCAGGTGGAGGATGCCCGTCCGTATGCCGAGCGTATCGACGGCCGCGACCTCATCATCCCCATCGAAAAGTACGGTCTGAAACTGCTGTCTATCGGCTTCTTTGTCAATCCCGAACAGGCTACCCTGTGGCGTGGCGGTATGGCCAGCAACGCCCTGAAGCAGCTGGTGGGTGATGCCGACTGGGGCGACCTCGACTACTTCATCCTTGACACTCCTCCGGGCACGAGCGACATCCATCTGACCCTGCTCCAGACGCTTGCCATCACGGGTGCTGTCATTGTCAGCACACCGCAGCAGGTGGCTCTGGCCGATGCACGCAAGGGTGTGGATATGTATACCAACGACAAGGTGAACGTGCCTATTCTGGGATTGGTAGAGAACATGGCGTGGTTTACTCCAGCCGAACTGCCGGAGAACAAGTACTACATTTTTGGTAAGGACGGTTGCAAACAGCTTGCCGAGGAATTGAAGGTGCCTTTGCTGGGACAAATCCCCATCGTGCAGAGCATTTGCGAGAGCGGCGACAAGGGTACACCTGTGGCTCTCGACTCTGATACCCTCACCGGTCGCGCCTTCCTTCAGCTGGCTGCTGCTGTGGTACGCCAAGTGGACAAGCGCAACATTGAGATGGAGCCGACACGGATTGTGCAGGTGAAGAAATAAGCATTCACCACAGAGTGACACAGAGTCCCACAGAGTTCAAGAAATATAAACTCCGTGTTACTCTGTGTCCTCTGTAGTGAATCAATTATGTAAAGAGAGAATTATTATTGCAGGCGGAAGGTCACCGGGAAGGTGTATTTCACGTTCACGGGTTTTCCGTCCTTGGTGCCGGGTACCCAGTCGGGCATGGTGCTGGCCACGCGCAGAGCTTCTGCATCCAGGATGGGGTCGACGCTTCGGACAATGCTGGCGTTGACAGCCTTACCTTCGGTGTTGATGATGACCGCTACTGTCACTCTTCCTTGTATACCTTTGGTTTGGGCTTCGGCCGGATAGCGGATGTTCTTACTGAGGTATTGCATCAGGCCGGTCATGCCGCCGGGGAATTCGGGCATCTTGTCCACGACGTCATATACTTCGCCTGCTACGGGTGTGTGGTAGCCTACCACAGTAGTTTCGTCTATCTTCTCCACCGGTTCAGGAGCCAGGCGGAACATGACTGGGACGGTGTATTTCACTTTGACCGGTTCGCCTTTCTGTGTGCCCGGTTTCCACTTGGGCATACTGCTGATGACGCGGATGGCTTCGGCATCCAAATCAGCGTTGACACCTCTCAGGATGCTTACGTTTCCGATGCTTCCGTCCTTGCCAACCACAAACTGCACGGTGACACGTCCCTGTATGCCAGCCTTATGAGCAGCTTCGGGATAGCGGATGTTGTCGGATAAGTACTTCTTTAAAGCCGTCATGCCTCCGTTGGGGAATTCCGGCATGTTTTCTACGACTTCATATACATCGGCTTCGGTTGCTGCTGTTTTGATATCTATATAAGGTATCAGCTCAATGACCATGTTGTCGGGATTCATTTGTGCCAATACTTTGGGTGTACAGAATCGCACCAGTTTGCTGCCGTCACTTTTGGTATGTTCAAACAGAATACTTGCTTCGGGCGACGTCTCTATACGGAATTCTCCTTGGGCGTTGACTGTACTTTTGGTAATTGACTGATACTTATGGTCAATGATGATTTTTACATCGCTAATCGGATTACCCGCTTCGTCGTCCACAATCTTTCCTTTGTAGGTCACCTTCTTGCTCTTTTCCTGCTGGGGTATAGGAGCAACATTCATTTCTGTTTGAGACGATGGAGCGATGTTATCAGGCTCTTGCTTGGGCAGTGGAGCGATGTTTTCAGGTTGAGGCTGTACTTCGGGTGTTTCGGCGGGAGTGACAGCTTCCATAACTTCAGCAGTAATCTTCTGTGTGGCGCGTGCCACGGCCTCGATGTTGCTGACTATCATCAGCAGGGCGGCCAGCGGGAGGAACATCAGGTATTTGGTTCTCCCTATTGCTCGGGTTCTTCTTTTGTTCATCATAGTGATGCGCTTTTTTAGGGGTAAAACATTGAAACTGTTATAGATGGTTGCTGCAGCCTTATGATGTGACAAACCCAACAAGTGGTATTGGTAAGTGCGCGAGTCGTGGCCGGTCTCCAGTACCTTTTCGTCGGCCATGTACTCTAAGTTCGTACGTATTTCCCGCTTCATGAGCCAGGCAAAGGGATTGAACCAGCAGACGATGCACGCCAGTTCGCCTATCATCACGTCGACGGAGTGCCATTGCCGGGCATGGGTGCGCTCGTGCGTCAGTATCTCGTGCAGTTCTTCGCCGGTGTGTGCGTCGGGATAGACAAATATCCAGCGGAAGAACGAGAACGGACCTTCCGGCCGTGGAAGCAGATGTACGGTGGTATCGTCTATTTTCTGTGTGGGGCAGCGTCGGCCCAGGCGGATAATGCCTGTCAGCTGCACCAGGAAGCGTGCCGTCAGCAAGGCTACCACCAGCCAGTAGACGATCCCGATGCCGTCGGCCAGCAGTTGCTTCCAGTCCGTTTCGGGCTGTGGTGTCAGCGTCAGTTCGGGCAACACCACGGTGGCATACAGGTCGGCCATAGCTGCCATCGGTTCCTGTTGCTCAATCCAGGTCTGGATGTTGAACAGCGGTACAATAGCCGATACGGCAAAGAAGCACAGCAGAGCCGTCCGCCTCCAGGTGAAGAACGTGTCCTTGTAGAAGAACAGCCGGTAAAAGGCATAGAACAAGGCTATCGCTACGTTGATTTTCAGAAAATAGACCATATCTTTCAATTAAAAATGAAGAATTAAGAATGAAGAATTAAAAATGGCGGATGAAGAACTTTTCTTGTACGATGGAGAAATTCTTCATTTGTCCGCAAGGCGGACATTCTTCATTCTTCGTTGAAAAGGAATTTTTCACTTCTCCTTTCCTTTCTCAATCATATCAATTATATCTTTCAAGTCGTTGGCCGAGATCTTCTGTTCCTTGGCGAAGAACGAGACCATCTCCTTGTACGAATTGGCAAAGTAGTTGCGGACAAAGCCGCTCATGAACGTCCGTTTGTATTCGCTTTCGCGGATCAGCGGTGTGTAGCGGTATGTGTTTCCCATGCGTGTGGGTTTCACATATTGCTTCCGTTCCAGGTTTTTCACGATCGAGGCCACGGTGGTGTAGGGGGGCTTCGGTTCGGGGAATTTGGCGAGGATGTCTTTTACGAAGCATTCTTTCAGTTCCCAGATGTACAACATCACTTCTTCTTCTTGCATTGTTAACTTTTCCATGGAATACAGTTTTAGTTTGAATTCATTGCAAATCTACGAATATTTCGTAATATAGCAAATGACAACGGGTTAATTATTGTAAAAGCTTGCCTCTTTTGAGGAGAGAGGGTGGACGGAGCAGTGCCGGAATGCGTCCCTTGAGTGAGGCGATTACAGGACACTTGCACGGCTCGTGCAGAACACAAGTGCGGCTCGCGAGCCGTGCAAGTGTGGTTCGCGAGCCGTACTTGTGTCCCATAAAGGGGGGATATAATATATAGGATGTCGGAACAGGCCGAAGCCTGCGGGGGCATCAGTCGGTCACCTTCAGCAGTTCTTCCTTCATCTTGTCCACGCCGGGGAATCCGGTTTGCTTGAACTTGATGTTGCCTTCGCGGTCGATGATGAAGTACGTCGGTACGCCTTTTATCTGGAAGTGTTCGTTCAGGTAAGCCCACTGTTCGTTGGTCAGTCGGATGTGTTCGCCGTGTATGTCGGGAATCATGTTCTTCCAGGTTTCCAGCGGCGAGGTTTCACCGGTGATGTAGAGGTAAACGATGTCCTTGTCCTTCAGTTGCTCCTTCATCGGCTTCATGGCTTTGTTGGCCATGCGGCACGGTCCGCACCACGTAGCCCAGAAGTCCACGAGCAGCGGCTTGCCGCGGAACTTGCTGATGATGGAGGCAAACAGGTCTTCGTTGCTCACTTCGCCCACTTCGTTGATGTTGAAGCCTGTTTTCTTTTTGTTGGCTTCGATGGTCTGCAGCAGATGGTTGTTGGCTTCGGTCAGTAGTTGCTTGTAAGCGGCAGGCAGCGAGTCGAGTGCGGCGGTCTGTTCGGCTGTGAGCGGAACAAATTCGTTGATGCTACGGTAGAGTTTTGCTGCACGTCCTGTGTCGAAGAATACACCTTTGTCCGTTCCCCAGTCCTTGGCAAGCTGGTCTTTGATAGCCGATGCGTAGATGATGCCGAGGCAGTATGAGGGAGCCTGCGTCAGTCGGGCATTGTTCAGCGACTTCAGGAGGTTGGACGGGGCATAGTCGGCCGGTTTCGATTGCATCAGTTTCTCGAAATATTTATAACCGGTTTCTCTGTCCAGCTTGTTTTTTTCTACGTATTGTTGGGTCAACATGCTGGGAGCCTGCATCAGTGCGTTGTAACAGTTGAAGTCCAGTTCGAAGTGCAGCAGTTCCCGTGTAGCACGACAGATGGGCAGCGCCTCCAGTTGCTTTTCCTTTTGGGCGAAGGTTTCCAGTACCGCGGTCTTGAATGATGCCAGATCTTCTTTCTCCATTGCCGTTTCTGTCAGGTTCGTGTGGAAGGGTTGTGTGGAGAGTTCTTGTGCTATCTCCTGCAAGGGGCCGTTAATGTAGACCCGCGGGCCGTAAGGCTTTGCGTTCTGATGGAACTTAGACTGCAGGCGCGAGAGTTCGCGCTGGTTGATGAACAGTTCGCTCGTCTTGCCCGGCTCGGCGTAGAAATAGATGGGCGATCCGAAGGAGGCGCAGATAGCGGGTGTAGTGCCACAGACAGGAAGGGTGGTACTGAAGCTGCCATCTTCTCCAACGTTGGCTTCGAATTCTGTATAAGACTTGATAGGGTCGAGCAGGATGAACCTGATTTTCTTCGTCATTCCCGGATGGTAGTCCAGCAGCTTGCCTTTCACCGTGGCTGTGCCGTATTGGGAGACGGGTTGCGGCAGTTCGAGGCTTTTGTCTACCGGATGTACGGTTGCCCCTTCGGGCAATTCAAGTTCGGGCAGTTTCTTGCTTTTCAGCTGAATACCCCAGATGCTGAATCCCTGTTCCACTTCGCTTCCTTCGCTGAAGTCGATGGAAGTAGCGTTTGCCAGCAGGGGCGGAAACACTAACTGAAACTCGGCTTCGCCCGATTCGGGCATCCAGAATTCCCGGTCGGGTGTGATGCCGATACCCGAACGCAGCGGATAGGTTTCGCCATTGTTGTCTTTCAGATAGCTACTCGATGCAATCTTTATCCAGAATTTGGGGTGGTACTTGGCGTAGATGTGCAGTACGGTAGCAGTGTCGCTGAGTACTACTTTGCTGACTTCGATGGAGGTAGTGTTACGCACGCAGAACGGAGGCCGGTCTATTACTTTTTCTTTGGCTTTCAGCGGAGCGCAAAGGCAGAGCAGCATACATGCGATAGAAATAAGAGTGTGTTTCATAAGATGTTGTTTTTGACAAAAGTACGAATGTTTCCGAGATTTCGGTTGCATGGATAGTTAAAGTAACTGAAATCCCGGAAAAGCATTACAGGCCTCGCTTTTGTCTCATCTTTTTGTAAGCCTCTATCATGTGTCTGCGGCTCAGGATGATCTGCCGGCGATATACCAGGCAGGCGGTGATGAAATAGAAACCCGCCTGCAACCACAAGGCACGGTATTCGAAAGCCACCTCGTTCAGTGTCGCCCCCATGCTGTTGATGCGTACATAGCCGTTGATGCCGAACGTCGACGGGAAGATGTACGAAAAGTACTTCCAGAACGGAGGAATGGCAGCCGCCGGCCACGAGATGCCCGAAAGGAACAGCAGCGGCACGGAGGTAAAGACAAACAGCAGCATACACGTCTCACGATTGCGGATGGCGATGGATGCCGTCATCGAGAAGAAGATGCAGGCAGCCAGGTAGGGCAGGATGAACAGAGCCAGTTCGCCCGGTATGGCGATACGGTTCAGTTTGAAAATCCAGGGTACCACACAGAGGATGTAGACCGACACCAGCGAGTAGACCATGAAGTAGCTCAGCCCCTTGCCCATGACGATGCGCAGCGTACCGTTGTAGTGTCGGTTGATGGGAACCAGGTCGCGGAACTGGTTGTGCTCGCGTGCCGTTCCGGCGGACAGTCCGATGCCCAGCAGCAGTGTCTGTTGGATAATCAGCATCAGCACCACCGGAATCAGGAAGGCAGCAAAGCCGTTGGTCGGGTTATACAGTGCCACGTCCTCGTACTCGATGGGATAAGCGGTGATTTCGTCCTGACGTTCGGTGCTGTTGCCGGCACGTTCTACCTTGATGTCGGCGTTCATGGCCAGTGATACGTTGGTGTTGGCCAGCAGCAGGGCTTTGTAGTACAGCAGTCCGCTCATGTCGCAGTACAGGCTGACCTGCGTCTGCTTGCCCCGTGCGATGTTGTCGCTGAAGTCGGCGGGGATGTAGATCACGCCGTATGCCTTGCGTTCCTTCATCATCAGTTTGGCCTCTTCCATGTCGGCGCAGTAGGTCACGATGTTCACGTCGGGGGTAGCGTCCACCTTGCGCAGGTATTCGCGGCTCAGCGCCGAGCGCGAGTTGTCCACTACCACGGCGGGCACTTCGCGGATGGTCTCGTTGGTGTAGATAAAGGCATAGATCAGCGGATACACTAACGGCACCAGTATGAAGAAGATGAGCACGCCCTGGTCGCGGAAGGTCGTGCGGAACTCCTGTTTCCATATATAGAACATGTCGTAGATGCCTTGTACGACTCTTTGTTTGAACGTCAGCTGTTTCATCAGGGAATGTATTTATAGTAAACCAATGCAGCCTTCAGCCGGTGGGCTATCAGGAAGGGCAGCATCATGAAAATGAGCAGTGCCACGTAGTTGGTCCACGAATAGATCATGGGATAGCCGTTCAGTGCCTGGTCCACGTAGATCAGGAAGTAGTGGCGCAGCGGGAACAGGTTGGCCAATGCCTGCAGCGTGGGGTGCATGGCCATGGCCGGGAACGACAGACCGCACATCGAGAACGACAGCACGCCCCACAGCGAGGCGAAGCTCAGTCCCAAGCGCAGGGTAGGCAGCGTGCCTATCATCAGGATGCCCATGCCTTGCGATGCCAGCACTAAGCAAAGGGTGGCAAACAGCATGGGCAGGATGCCGTTGTTGCACGGGAAGTGCAGGAATCCGTAGAGATATACATTATATAATATACCCATCAGGAAGAAGATGGCCGTGTGCGGAAGCAGCTTTCCTGCCAGCGAAATCCAGATGGAGTTGTTGCCCATGTGCAGCCATTCGCGGGCGGTGCGTTCCTTTATCTCTACGCCGATGGAGTAAACGGTCACCATGAAGATGAGCAGCATCAGCACTCCCGGCGCAAACGTGTTGCACAGATAGACGGAGTAGTTCAGCCAGGGGTTGTTCAGCGGGTGCGTGTCGATGACGATGGGTTGCAGGAAGGCCATGGCCTGGTCTTCGGTAGCGCCTTTGGCATAGAGGGCGGTGCGTGCGGCGGCGCCCGATGCCAGCTCGCTCATCATCTTCATGTCCCTGAACAGCAGGGAGCCGGCTATCAGCATGGTGTTGTTGGTGTAGAACGACACTTTGGGCTGGCGTTGCGCCTGTGCCTTGGCCGACAGTCCTTCGGGTATGTAGTAGAATCCGTAGATCTCGCCCCGCTGCATGGCTGTCCGTGCTTCGTTGAAGGTAGGATAGTGGGCCACGATGGCCGTCTGCTCGAAAGCGTCCAGATTGCGTACCAGCTGGCGCGAGGTGCTGCTCATGTCCTGGTCCACGACACCGGCGGGCAGATTGATGGGCAGACCCGAGTCCATCAGCGTGGTGAAGAACACGTAGCAGAACAGCGGTGCCACTACCATGCAGAACAGGTACAGCGGCCGTGCGACGAGGCGGCGACATTCGCGCTTCATCACGGCCAACAGGGCTTTATGTTTGGACTGGCTGTTGATCATCGTCGTTATTCTCTATCCAGTATCACACTCATGCCCGGTCGCAGACCTTCCACCTTGTCGGTCGGCAGGGCTCTTACTTCGAAGGTTTTCAGGTCGAACTGTCCGGTTGTCTTGGTAGCTTTCCAGGCAGCATACGTACCCAGGTCCTTCATGTAGTTCACTTTCAGTCGGATGTTTTTGTCCAGTGCAGGTACAAAGGCTTCGAACTCCGTACCCACGGTCAGGCTTTGCAGCAAGTCTTCGCGTACGTTGAAGGTCACCCACATGTCGTCCATTACGGCAACGTTCATGATGGGTGCGCCGGTACCTACCAGTTCGCCCTGTTTTGGGAAGATTTCAGACACCTCTCCGTCTTTCTGTGCGATGAGGTACGTTTCGTTGATGTACGATTCCACTTCGGCTACAGCTCCTTTGGCTCGATTCACCAGTGCGGCGGCGGCAGCCTTGTCCTCACGTTCGGCACCGTTCTTGGCCATGGTGTATTGTGCCTTGGCAGCCTTTTCGGTAGCCAGTGCAGCGTCTCTCTGGGCAGTGATTTCGTCCAGCTTCTGTGCCGATACCACTCCTTGGTCGTACAGGTTCTTGATGCGTTTGTACGACTTCTCGGCGATGGTCACTCCTGCCTGTGCCTTCTGCCACATTTCGTAGGCAGCCTGAATCTGTTCCTGGCGGGCACCTTTCAGCGCCTTTTCGTTCTGTGCTTGTGCGGCAGCTTCGGCAGCACGTGCCTGTTCCAGTTTGGCCTGCACGTCGGGTGCTTCGAGTATGGCCAGTGTGTCTCCTGCACGGACGGTTTGTCCTTCCTTGACACGGAATTCCAGGATACGTCCGGGTACCTTGCTCGACACGCGGTATTCGGTTACTTCTGCCTGTCCCTGTACGATTTCAGGACCTTTGCGCAGCATAAAGAAGCCAATGACGGCAACAATGGCAATCACTCCGGTCAGCGTGAGGAATGCCAACAGCATATTGCTGTTTTGTGATTTTGTATCCATTTTAGTTTATGAGTTTTTGAGTTTTTGAGTTTTTAAGTTTATAAGTTTTTAGTTGACAAGTTGACGAGTTGACGAGGGGGATTTAAGTTTTTAAGTTCTTAAGTTCTTAAGTTCTTAAGTTTTTGAATATTCATTCCCTTCCCCCCTCTCCTTGGGAGAGGGGCCGGGGGTGAGGCTCCCCTTACTGCAACACTCCCGTCGCCTTCTTCAGATAGATTTCGGTCAGCTTCACGTCGATTTGTGCGTCAATCTTTTCCGACTGTGCCGAAAGCCATGCCGTGTGTGCTTCGAGCACGTTGCTGGCGGGTATTACTCCTTCTTCAAAGCCCAGATTGGCGTAACGCAGGTTTTCGTTGGCTTTTTCCAGGTTCTTTTCGGCCATGGCCAGCTTTTTGGTCGCTTCGCGCACTTTGAAGGCCGACTGGCTGACTTGCAGTTCTATCTTCTCCTTGGCTTCTTCCAGTTGGTAGCGGGCGATGCGGGCTTCCGCTTTGGCGGCTTTCACTTTGTAGATGCCTTCACCCCAGTGCCATATCGGCATCGATACGACTAGGCCTACGTTCCACATGCCTTTGAACTTCTTTTCAAAGCTGTTGAAGACGGACGGATTGGTAGCGATGTAGTTTCCCATTAGGGCGATGGAGGGCATGTAGGCCGAGCGCTCTACGTTTACCTTCTGCTTGTATATCTCTGCCGCAAGCTCCAGACTACGTACTTCGGGGCGCAGACTGTATACCTGCTCCAGGTCGATTCCGTTGGCAGCTATGGAGGATAGGGGCAGGTTTTCTTCCTGTTCGTCGGCCAGGGTGATGGGGCTGCTCAAGTCCAGACCGCACAACTGACACAGCAGCATGCGTGCCAGGCTCAGTCCGTCGTCTACCTTGGTCATGGTCATTTCGGCTTCGTTCACCTTTACCTTTACCGACAGTCCGTCGGCTTTGGTAGCCACTCCTTCGGCTATCATCTTCTGCATGTCGCCGTCCAGCTTCTGCAACAGTTGCAGGTAGCTTTCGGCCAGCCTTTTCTTGTTGGCCAGCGACACCACCTGCCAGTAGGCCTGGTCGGTGCTCAGTATGACGTCCTGCATGCCACTGTTGTGTTGCTGGCGTGCCAGCTCTTCGGCATATCGGGTAATCTTGTTGTAGGCTCGTATCTTTCCACCCATATAGAGGGGTTGTGTCAGGGTCAGTGCTCCGCCATACATGTTGCGGGTGTCGGTGCGGAAGGCATCAACGAGCGCGTTGCCCAGATTGTTGAGCGGGGTGGCGATGTCGGCACTTCCCAATGCTTGCAGCAATGCCATGAATTGCGGATTCTGTATCAGTTCGGGGTGCTGTGTCAGCAATCCCTGTATGCCGCTCTGCATGGCGCCGCTGACCTGTGTACCTACCGATCCGAGTGCGCCTTTCTGTGCATCGCTCAGCAGGGAGAATTCTTTCTGGTTGCGCATATATCCGCCTGTTGCCGACAGCTTGGGGAGGTAGTTGGTGAATGCCGCTTTCTTCTGGTAGTGTGCGGCATTGATTTTTTCCTGGCTTATCAGCAATTCTTTGTTGTTGGCGATGGCCAATGCACGACAACTATCCAGGCTGAGGACACGCTGTGCGCTCATAGGAAAGGCAAGGAGGGCCAAATAGATGATACATAAGACTTTTTTCATAGTCTGCATACGTTAGTGTAAGTAATGAAATGAGTTCTTTATAAAAACAATTATTGCATAGGCAATAATGCGAATGTATATGCTTTCGCCGATACGGCAAAATACTTTAAACTTTTTAATACGGAATGAGGGGGATGGGGTATGGTTTAAGGTTGAGAGTTTAAGGCTTAAGGCTGGGGGAGGAGGGGAGTAAGGGCGAAGTTTTCTGTTCTGAAATCTATCGGCTTTTAACTTCTCTCCCCCTTTCCACTTCTTACTTCAACGTAAATTCCTTCGACCCTATCATGGTGCCGTCGGTGAAGATGTAGACCTGATAAGTACCTGCGTAGAGGTATTCTTCCACATTCCAGTAGACGGTCACGTTCTGTTCCTCTCCGTTGTATTCGATGTATTTCTTGATGGAGTAGGGCAGCTGGCGGTTTTCGTAAGTGAAGGTGTCCGATGAATTTTGTGTCAGCACGGAGTTGTCAGGCTTGGCAATGCGTACGTACAGGGTCCGTTCGCCCGTTTCGGCCGTGATGTTCTTGGCGATGGTGAAGTCTATTTTCAGTTTTACGGCATCTTTTATCTTCCGTGCCTTCTTTCCACGCTTGTTCTGGGCTTCGAGGGTGATGCCGGTTGCGTCCAGCTGGGCGGCAAGGGTCACCTTCTCGTTCAGGTTTTTCTTTTCTTCCGACAGGCTGCTGATCTGCTGCGAGGCGGCATGATACTTCTGCGTCACCTCGGCTATCACTTCTTTCTGGTGAGCCGTGAGGCGGTTCAGTGAGTCAATCTGGTTGATGTAGCCTATCATGACTTTGCGCAGGGTAGCCAGTTCTTTTTTCAACCGGCGTATTTCGCTGGCGTTGCTGCTCTTTACGGTGCGCAGTTCTTCCAGCAGCCGTTGTGTTTTCAGCTGTTCCTGTTCCAGCAGGTAAGCCAGCGAGTCGTTCGAGACGGTCAGCTTCAGTTCGTCGTATTGCTGTGCAAATCGGGTGTATTCGTTTTCCAGGTCTTCCTTTTCCAGCTGGAATTCCTGTACGAGTTCGCTATTGGTCTTTTTCTCTGTAAACAGCAGGATGGTTACTCCTACCAGCAGCACCAGCAGTGCTATAACCATGATGACAAGCGCATTCTTTTTGTTCGCCATATTATTAATAGAATAATGGTAAGTGGTTAATGGTGAATGATGAATGGTTAATGATGAATGATTAATGGTAAATGATAACTAATTCTTCATTCCTCATTCTTCATTTTTCATTTTCTTGTTCTTCATTCTTCATTTTTTTATTAACAGCCTGAGGCCATAAAGGTTTTATCCGGTTGCAAAAATAATCATTAAAAGTGAATCGGCATGTTTTGAGGGCAGATTTAATTCAGCTTTTCTAGTGGATAATTGGGGCTGTTGATGCAAAGTATATGCATAAATCACTATTTTTGTTCAGGTTAATTAACTCAAGTTTCGCAAATGCGAAACTTTCAGGAGTTAAAGAAGTTAAAAGGAGTTATCGCCCACCAAGGTGGGCTAGGAGTTAAAGCCGATAGATTAAGTGTATGGTCTGTATCCTTTTCACAGAGGTATTGGCTTAACTCCTTAACTTCTTAACTCCTTAACTACAACCGATTAATAAACTTGCGAAACTTAAATAATTTTAGATAAACGATTTTTTTGTATCATGAAAACATGGATTAAATTGTATGGTGCGGCATTGTGTTTGTCCGCAGGTGTGATCTCTGCTTATGCAGAAGGAAACATGGTCAATAATAAAGCTACGGTTTCCGTGGCTCAGTCCGAGGAGTTCTGGAGCTGTCAGGCCGTGAAAACTTTGGGCAAGAAAGTAGCCGACTGGCAAATCAAGGAGTTTCCTAACACTTCGCATGGGGCGAAAGACCAGCGTGGCTGGGTGGCAGGTGCATGGTATATGGGGCTATGCGATTGGGCAGAACTGTCGGGCGATTCTACCTATTATAAATGGATGAAGAAAACTTTCTCCGGGCAGCGTTGGCAATTGGGCAACCGGATGTATCATGCCGATGACTTCTGTGTAGCTCAGACCTACATCGACCTGTACGAGAAATTTAGGGATAAGAATATGCTTGAACCTACGCTGGCACGTACGGAGTGGGTGGTGAATCATCCTTCGAACGGTAGTGTCGATTTCCGTGTACCCCAGCTTCGTCTGGAACGCTGGACGTGGTGCGATGCTTTGTTTATGGCTCCTGCAGTGTACACCCGCCTGTACCGTCTGACCGGCAATCGCAAATACATGCATTTCATGGATGCCGAGTTTAAGGCTACCTACAATCATCTGTATGACAAGGAAGAGAAAATGTTTTATCGGGACAGCCGTTACTTCGACCAGCGCGAGGCCAATGGCAAAAAGGTGTTTTGGGGCAGAGGCAACGGTTGGGTAATTGCCGGTCTGGCCGAAATACTGAAAACGCTGCCCGAGGCTGATACTGAATTCCGTCCCTTCTACGAGGCGCTGTTCACAGAGTTTGCCACCCGTTTGGCCGGACTTCAGGGAAAGGACGGATATTGGCATGCCAGTCTGCTCGATCCCGACAGCTATCCTTCGCCCGAAACCAGTTCGACAGGTTTCATCGTTTATGGTTTGGCCTATGGCATCAACCACGGCTATTTACCGGCTGCCGATTTTCTGCCTATAGTCAAAAAAGGCTGGCAGGCTTTGGCTGAGGCTGTAGATCCGGATGGGAAGTTGTGCTGGGTACAGCCCATTGGGGCCGATCCTAAGAAAGTGACTCACGATATGACGGAACTTTATGGACCGGGTGCTTTCCTGATGACTGCATGCGAAGTTTATAAATTGTGTAGCGATAAGGATTAGATGATTTCTTGACTATACCTGTGCCATACTTGCATCGCTCCTGAGAGACACTTGTACGGCTCGCGAGCAACACTTGCACGGCTCGTGAGCCATGCAAGCAATACTCGTGGGGATTGCAGGTAAGCTTCCAAAATTGGCGTATTGACTAGTATGTCCCTTTCCTTTAGCTTCGTGCTAAACTTAAAACTCGAAAGATTATGTTTAGCGAAAAAGATTTTGAAAGACTGTGGTTCCTCTACAAGACCGAGGGCGAACCCAAAGGAGTTTCCATCAACTCATTCTGTATTAGCAACAACATTCCTTACACGGCATTCTATGACTGGTTCAAGAAGACACAGAAGAAAGTTGTACCTGTAGAAGTGGAAGGTATTCCTGAAGAGTTGATCCAGGCAGGCAATGAAGAACAGGATGTTACTAAAGGCAAGTCTAAACGTACATCTCCCCATAAAGGGAGCATCATGGTAACGATTAGAACCCGTGAGGGTTTGTGCATACAGAAGAAAGGCTTAGACTATCAGGGGCTGAAAACACTGGTAGAGAAACTGGAGGGCTTATGCTGAGCATCAACGGTCTTCACAACTTCTACTACCTTCCTGAGCTTCACGATATGAGATGCAAGGCCCAGCGTATATGCGAGATAATCCGCGGCAGGTATCACCGAGATCCGCTGAGCGGAGACGTTTACATGTTTATGTCGAAAGACCAGCGTAAGGTTCGTATGATACACTATGAGCGGAATGCCTACTACCTTCATGAGAAGTCCTTCATTAAGGGTTATAAGTTCATGAAAATAGAGCGTAAGGACGATGTGACAGTGTATAAGATAGACTGGAAAGACCTGGTCACAATACTTGAAACTCCGGTAATAACGAGCATAAAAATTTAATGATAAAACTCTGAAAATCAGCGATAAAAGTTCTCTGAATATTTGCGTATCTCACTGAAAATGAGTATCTTTACATAAAATTTAGAGAACATGGAAACAGAGGAACTCATAGAACACATACTCAGACAGAAGCATCTTGAAGAGATGATGAACAGGCCTGAAAAGGAGCATACACCCCTTGAAGGTATGGATAATGAGCAGATAAAGAGGTTCGCCCTGTTCCTGTTTGAAGAGAATCAGAACAAGAGCAAGCAGCTTGATGAAATGATAGCACGACTTGATGAAATAGGAAAAGACCTGAAGGACGCCAACCGTAAGATTGATTCCCTTACAGATGCCCTGCTTAAGGCAAACAGCAAGGCTGAGAAGGCTGCCATTGAATGCAAGCTCCGCGACAAAGAATACAAAAAGCTTGAGAAAAAGCATAACGCCCTTGTCGAGCGTCTTTCACTTATGAATNCTTCACGCCTTCACTTAGCTTTCAGGATCTTGGCTGTCAGGTAGATAGGATGAAACATCCGGTTTCACGGAAGTTTCACCTCTTGCTTTCACCTTTCCGGATTTTTCTATTTCTTCGGGATTTAAGCCTGTTCGATGTGTGTTTGTTAATCTATTGATAAACAAGATGATGTGGTGAAGGATGTAACGTACGTGCAAGTTTATGTAACGTACGTGCAAGTCTGATGTAACATTTGTGTAGATGTTCCAACGCGTTACACGGGCGAAACCTGAATTTTTAACACGCGATGTTACGTCATCGAAGGTATTTGATACAAATTGTTTTGGGGGTGTAGTCGATAAGTAGGATATTTGCATACAGACCTTATACGTACAAACGAACATGAATACAATCGAAAAAACACACCCGGGCACGTCGCTTAAAAGCCTGCCCGTTCTGTTTGCCGCCCTGTGCATGCTGCTGTGCCTGTCCGCCTGCCGTCCCAAGCCCTATCCGTCGCTGCTGCTTGCGGCGGACAGTCTGGTGTCCGTGCTGCCGGATAGTGCCTGTGCCTTGCTTGTCTCCTATGCCGCCGACACGGCGGACGAACCTCAGTACGTCCGCATGTACTACCGCCTGCTTTGCATCAAGGCGAAGGATAAGGCCTACATCGTGCATACGTCGGACAGTGCCATCCTGCCAGTAGTGGCCTACTACGAGCGGCACAAGCGCCTTCCCCACCTGCCCGAAGCCTACTACTATGCCGGCCGTGTGTATCGCGACTTGGGCGATGCGCCGCAGGCGTTGGCTTATTTTCAGCGGGCGCTCGACGCGATGCGCGAGGATGAGGATATGGTTTTGAAAAGCAAGATCTATTGGCAAATGGGAACCTTGCTGAAACAGCAGAACCTTTATTTAGAGGCTTTGGATGCATACAGACAGAGCCTTGAATGTTTTAAAGTGCTGAAAGATAGTGTAAATATGGTATATAGTTATAGTCAGTTGGGAGGACTGTTTATGAACTTGGAGCAGCAAGACAGTACTGTATTTTATTATCGGGCATCTTATAAACTATCCTGTTTGTTGAAAAGAAAGGATTTGGTAAGAGTCATACAAGGTTTTTTAGCATACTATTATACGAAAGAAAAGAAATACGAAATTGCTTATTTCCCTTTACAATAAGCCTTGCAGAATGTCGAGAAAATTAATCAGAGTGGAATCTACTCTATTGCAGCTGATTATTATCATAAAGTAGGTCAATTGGATTCAGCACAATGGTATTATAACAAATTGTTATCATGTGGCACATTGTATGTACAGGAATGGGCTAACAGGGGATTAGCTTCCATCGCTTTGTCGCAGGGAAGAACTGTTTCTGCTGCCCGACATCTCGATCAGGCATTATCGTTGGGCGATTCTATCTTGAAGTTAACCAGAACGGATGAAGTCCGCAATGCTCATTCGCATTACAATTACCAGCTTCGCGAACAGGAGAACCAGCGTTTGAAGCTTCAGAACCTGCGTCAGCGTCAGACGAATGTTGCCATCATGGTGGCGTTTGTCTTGTTCGTGTGTGGCGGTACGCTCTATTATCTGCATCGGCGCAAGGTCATGCGCCTGCGTCTGCAGGTGGCCGAGCAGTTGCAGGCCGAGGCCTATCGCAACAGCCGGCAGTTTGTAGAAGACAATCGCGAACATATTCATCGGTTGGAAAACCGCATCCAAGAACTGAACACTCAGTTGCAGGGCAGCAGCTTGCAATGCGAGCAGCTGCAGCAGCAAATCGACATTCTGTCCCACATGAATCGGCAGGTGGAATTGGAGCAAAACAAGCGTTTGTTGGATCAGGACCTGTTTTCCCAGTCGGAAATCTATGCCTTGTTCAGGCAGAAGTTGATAACCGGGCAGGCCGTCACTTCTGCCGAGTGGGACCGGTTTGCCGAACAGCTCGATGGCTCCTTCGAAGGTTTTACTCAAAAGCTGGGTCGCTTAGGGCAGTTGAAGGAAAAAGAATGGCGTGCCAGCCTGCTCATTAAGGCTCGGTTTAAAAACAAAGAGATTGCCGCTCTGTTGTTTCTTTCGCCCGAAGGCGTCAGTTCACTTCGGCGGAGGCTTTGTGCCAAGTTTTTCCAAAACGGTTCGGAAGCCAAAGAGTGGGATAAGTTTATTCTCTCATTATAAGCCTCTTGCATACTCCGTGCACAGCTTTTTGCACAGTTCATGCATAGTTTTGCTTTCTGCTAAAATTAAATGCACAGTTTTTGCACAGTCGATTTGTTGCTTATCCCTTGCTTTTCCCGGAATTTTGAGGCATGAACTTAAAAATAATATTTATGAGACATGCTTTTGTTATGATGGTCGTTCTGCTTTGCAGTGCAAGCGGATGGGGGCAGAAATACGTCTTTGACGCGTACAGCCATGTGGTCGAAAAGATGTATGACATTAAGGTGACGAGACCTGATGGATTCGAAGAGTTGGTTGAAGATTCTTATCCCATTCAATTTTATGTGGGAGAAAATGGAGGTTTTGTTTATCCTGTTTCTATGGTTTCCGAGGATAAGAATTGTCTATTGCTGTATCCATTCTTCAATTATTGGCCGGACATAAAAGGAAATGCATATAGTGACTTGAAGGCTTCGTTGGGGATGGATACGTGGGATATTACGATTCCTTTGGACACGGCCCGTTATGTGAAAATATTTACTCAGGGAGAATTGGTGGACTGTTGCAATGCCGATACGCTGACAGTTTATAGGATGAAACTGCCGAAAGGATTCGAATACAAGGAAAAGTATTCGGCTTATGTTGGAATCCTTATCAGGAAGAGCGGTCATGCTTCGGGCATCATGAAGATGGTACTGACCGAAGAAGGCTGCAAACATGCGGACGACTATCTGAAATGTTTCCTCGGAAGCATGCGCTATTCGGACGAAGCGCCGGCGCTTCCCAGTCTAAAGAAGATCAAAAAGTTACGTAAACGGATAGATTCGCGCATCCGTCGGTTGGATCAGGCTGATAAGGATAAGATACGCGGTTCGCTTGACTTCATCTTTCCTGTAGGTATGTTCAGAGATACGTTCGAACGGCATTGCCCGGAATGAACTGCTTGCATCTGCGTGGTTAAGCGTGCTTGTTAACCCTCTCTGATTAGAAAAATTGTGTATTTACGGAGTTTGCACGTTTTTGCACGCTCGATTTCTTGATGATTTGAATTGATTTGGTGAACTTTGAGATATGAACTTAATCCAACCTTGACTTCGTCGATTTTCAATTCGCAAACTTAATCTGCAGTTGACGAGTTGACAAGGCGTTTGTAGCGAGCCGTTTCGGGCGGTACTTTATAAAATAGGGTATTGGGGGGCTTATTAGCTTGTTGGCTGAAGCCTTGTCACCTAATAAAAAGTCTTTGTAAACTTAAATATAAAACAATAGTGTAAAACTGTTAAGTGTATTATTATGATGAAAGTAAGAAGTTTTTTATTGGTGGTGAGTTTCTTGTTTTCTGTGTGTAATCTGAATGCTCAGAAAACGATAACGGATCCTTGTGAGGGAAAGGTGTTATCGACGTGGAAGGAACAAATAGAATTTGTGAAAGAATGTGCAGAGAAAAGCATGAAAGACCTAAAACTGATGGGTTACAAAGAACTGGGTGAAATTAGCTCGCAGCAGCAGTTGGATGAATATCTGAAACGATCGTTTGCTGATGATACGAAAGGAGCGTTTTATCTGAATGAAACCGGAACCCGTTACGAAATACTACCTCTGAAGGAGGGTAGGGAAAAGGAGCGCTCCATGCGACAGAAGGATACATATGATCTGATTCAACAGCAGTTGACTAAAGAACTTAAAATAGGGATGGAACTTATAGAGTTACAATGGGAATATAAAGGAAAAACTTTTAATTCTGTAGCCGTTGCTCATAAGGGCGGTAAATTTGTATATGATCCGATAGGTTCTCTGGTGCTGTTTGAAAAATGAAATCTTTTTTGCATTGAGTATAGCGGCGAAACAAAATGCACAGTTTTTGCACAGTCGCTTCCTTGGTTGTCAGAATTGGTTTGGTGAACTTTGAGACATCAACTTAAATAACGAAGCGGAAGCTTATTTGTCGAATATTTAAAATGTACAACTATGAGTAGAATTACATTGAAACTTGTTGCTCTTTGTGGGTTATCTTTTCTATTATTTGCCTGTAACAATGTGGAAGGGAAAAATGGAATTGTTGAAAAAATAAGTGAAAATAGGGCAGTAAAGGACAGAAGCCAGTTGCCTGCATATACAAAACTGACAGACAGCGAACGGGAAAGGGTTGATTCCATCGCACAGACAACAGCTTTTTTGAACTATCAAAGGGTCTTTCAGAATTATCTTGAGAAAAGTGTCAAAAGTGTGAATGAGCTTTCGGCAGATGAGCAGAAAGCTTATTTCAGTTGTACAACGGTGGAGGAACGAAATGCTTGGAATGCCAAATTGAAAATAGTAAAGGAGGTGCAGGATTTGGACAATATGAGGACTGCTTATGAGGAATTAAAAAGTAAAATCGGTGTGACGGACGCGGAAGATATGGCGCTGGAGATGATCGCTATTTGCGAAGGAAGAGAAAAAACGCCCTTAAATTTGAAATTTTCCGAAAAGGAGTTGCCAGCAGATAAAAAGTGACGAGCCTGTTGCTTTATCTGACTTGGTATCTTGAGGAAAAGAAAGTGCGTGTAGCGGAGATAGAGCAACGGGTGAAAGACGAATTTGGTGTTGTTATTCGGGTGGAGATACTCGATTGGAAGAAGGCACAGGCAAGTTCGTTTGATAGTATTGAACAAAAGGCCGTTGAAATTTTTAGTAAAAAATGATCTTTTGTGAACTTTGAAGAGCGTATTAAATTAGAGAAAGACTCGTATTTTTTCATTAGCTTCGCTCAAGATAGCTCTTATTATTTAGGTATAGTTTGAACAAAGCGAAGAATCTCAAAAAAAGGATGCTCGGGCATTCAGATCCTTCACTTTGTTCAGGATGACATTACATAAAGATTATACTTTTTCATTTTGACGCACCTTTATGAAACATGCTTTTATGATGCTGCTGGTCGTTCTGCTTTGCAGTATAAGCGGATGGAGCCAGAAACGCATTTTTGACCTGTACAGTTTTCAGGTTGAAAAGTTGTATGGCATTGAGGTGGATTCAACGTGTTGTCAAAAGAGGCTTATTAACCTAGCAGATAGAATATTTATGACTGTATAATCGCAACAAGATGAAAACGAAAGCACTATATATAATATTTATTTCTTTGGCCATATTGTCCGTGCTACTAATGGCGATTAACAAGCAATGCAATTATGTGATTAACGACTGGTATATTTCTGGTATTTATATTGCGATGTGGTTTTTCCTATTCCTTCATACAGTAGGTAAGACCCTTGAGGGAAAAAGAAAAGAAATAAATACTTATATACCAAGCATTCTTACATTTTTGGCGTTTCTATTGAATGTGATATATGTATTTTGTTTGAAGCCTTGATATCATTGCTAAAGGAGTTAAACAAGTTATTGCTTCGATTAGTTCCATTAGGAGTTAAAAGTAGGTGGTATAGATACTAAGTAGGGTTATTTATAAGGCTTGTACGTTTTTGCACGCTCGATTTCTTGATAATCTGAATTACTTTTGTGAACTTTGAGACATCAACTGAAAAGATAATACTTATGAAACAGGCTTTTATTATGCTGGTCGTTCTGCTTTGCAGTATAAGCGGATGGAGCCAGAAACGCATTTTTGACTTGTATAGTTCTCAGGTTGAAAAGTTGTATGGCATTGAGGTGACGAAACCAGAAGGATTTAAAGTATTGTCAAAAGAGACTTATCCTCTTACTCTTTATACGGGGAAAGGAACGTTTTGGCAGTATGCGGTATCCTTGGTTTCCGAGGACGAGAACTGTCTGTTGCTGTATCCTTATTTCAATAAATGGGGTCGAGACAGAGTGTATGAGGAATTGAAAGCTTCGTTGGGAGAGAATCCGCTGGACAAGGGGCTTGCGGTGGATACGGGCCGTTATGTCAGGATGTTCACCCGAGGCAGGGAAGTGTACCGTTGCGGTGCCGATACGGTGGTCGTTTGCCGGATGCAACTGCCGGAAGGGTTTGAGTACAAGGACAAATATCCGATTTGTGTCAGCGTCAACCTTCATAAGCAGGGTCATCCTATAGGCATGATGAAGATGCTGCTGACCGAAGAAGGTAGCGAGGATGAGGAAGTTTATCTGTCTCGCTTCATTGCAAGTATCCGCTATGCGGACGAAGTTCCGGTCACCAGTCCTAAACGGACTGAACAGGTGCGCAAACAGATGAATGCACGTACTTGGTGGCTTGGAAAGGCTGCCAAAAAGAGGGTACGCAGCGCGCTTGGATTGAATTATCCTTTTGAATTATGAAAGGATCGGGAAGTGGGTGCCCGGAATGATTGTTTGCATTTGCTTGGTTAGGTGTACTTTTTTCCCCAGTTAGAGAAAAATTTTTCTCTAACTGGGAAATTATTTTTTCCTAACTGGGAAAAAATCGGTGTATTTTCCGGTTTTGCACGTTTGGTTTGTTGACAGCTTGGGTGTTATTTATAGAAGACTTTCTAAAGATGTTGTAAAATAGGTAACTAAACTTATAAGTTTATGGTTAAAATGGCTATATTTGCATTGTAATACTATATAGTTATGGAATTTGCAAGGCTTTAGAAGAATTAGACACCCTGTTCAGACCTCTTGATGTGAGCGATACGAGGAGTGTGGAGCTAACACGTCAGAAGGCTCGTAATTGGGAACGTGAGAGGCATGATAGTTGGCTTAGGATATATGCAATAAGGTTGGAACCTAATGTATATGTCGTTACTGGAGGAGCTATAAAATTGACAAAAACCATGCAGGATAAGGAACATACCATGATAGAACTGAATAAGTTGAACAAGTGTAAGGAGTTCCTTAAACGACATGGTGTGTTTGATAAGGATAGTTTCATCGACTTAAACATGGAGGAATAAACTATGAGCAAAACGATTGATTTTTTGAAGGAGCATGAAAGTAGTGTACCTTCAAAGTTCCAAGAAAATGCAGCCTGGAGACGTGAAAACCGTGAATGGCTGAAATGGTCTCGTGATGTTGCTTTATCATTGGTTGACTATATGGAAACAAATGGAATTAATCGAAATGGATTGGCTGAACGTCTTGGGGTTACTCCTCAATATGTAAGTAAGATGTTGTCGGGCAAGGTTAACTTTTCATTTAAAAGCATTGCTGAGATAGAAAGTAAACTCAATATTAGATTGCTGAATATTATGGAACCGGCATAAAATAATCGTACTGATAATAGCCGGATGTGTCGAAACTGGGGAAGAGCTTTTTTTATTTGATATAAGATTCATATTTCTGTTGGGGCAGGAAATTCCAGATTTTCCGGTTTTGCACGTTTTTGCACGCTCGTTTTCTAGGCTATTCGGATAGGTTTTCGGAGCTTTGAGGCTGTTAAACCTAAAAATTAAACATATGAGTTTCATTAACACGACTACTTTTGTAAAGAGACTTTTTACAGTGCTGTGGGTGATGGGCCTTTTGCTTGTCACCGCTTGCAGGGACAAACAGGTGAGTGACGGTCAGGTGACGAATATTGATTTGACGAGTCCGGCACAAAAGAAGCTGAATATGTCGGAATTTGTAAGCGGAATACAATACATCCCGCTGGAGACGTCGGACGACAATCTGATGGGTAACGTTGACCAGCTTCTGTTTGCGCACAATAAAATAATCATTGTGGACAATAAGACCGCTTCCATCTTTTTCTTTGACGACCAGGGGAAATACCTGTATAAGATTGCCAAGCAAGGCGTCGGACCTGAAGAATATTCTGAAATAGACAAGGTTGCCGTGAACTCGCAAGAGGGGGTATTGTATGTTCTGGATCGGAAGAAAGTTCTGGTGTATAGTCTGGAAGGGGAGTTTAAGGAAACAATCAAACTGGATTTCTTGGCGGGTGATTTTATTTATATGGATCATACTCTTGTCTTATATTGCGACTATGGACAAAACCCGGCTTTGGAGAAAGACGGCCAGTTGCCCTTGTTGGTCATTTATCATATAGATACGGCAGAAACCCGTTATTCTCTTTATGCGGATGCGTCAATAGGCATGACGGAGGTGATAGACAATCACATGCTCAGAGGAAATGGCGGACGGGATGAGGGGACACTTACGTTCCCGTTCTCGGACTATGTGTACCGTCTTGGAACGGAAGGAGATTCGCCGGCGTATTTCGTTGATTTCGGAGAAAAGAACAGAACGAGGCTGGAAAATCATCTGGCAATGCTGAAAAGCGAATAGTTAAGCGCAGAGGATTGTATGGAAGGCAGAAAGGGATATCCGGCTTTCAGGGCGGTGTCGGGATGTCAGGAAAGCGACAGCCTGTTGTTTGTCGGGTTTAATAATTATTCGGAACATGAAACCGGGGTGTATCTGTGGGATAAAAGAAGTGGTAAAACTCTGAACAGATGTTCTTCGGAAGGCTGGGCAATCAAGAATGATATTGACGGTGGATACCCATTGTTGCCTATGGCTTTGAGGGGCGATAAATTCTATACGGTTGTTCCGCCTTTCTATTTGCTGGATATGGAAATCGAGGATCCGGAGCTGAAAAGTATTGTGGAAAAGATGACCGGAGAAGAAAATCCCATACTGATGGTATCGACTGTGAAAATCGGCAAGGCTGATTCGAACCGTTAAAAGCGAAAAATGTGCTTTATTACCGTACATCTGCTCCCCACATCATCTTGTTGCGGAGTGTGTCGAAGAAAATGTGGTTGTAGCGTTTGACGACTTTTATGCTGTAGTCGGCTCGTGCGATGTGCAGCCTTGTTCCTTCCTTGCACGATTCGCTACGGCCGTCGATGGCTACCAGAAAGTTGTGGCTGCGGCTTTCGACTTCGAGGGTGATTTCCCAGTCGTCGCAAATGACGATGGGACGCACGTTCAGGCTGTGGGGTGCCACGGGGGTGATGGCGATGGTCTGACTGTGGGGCACCATGACAGGGCCGCCCACGCTGAGTGAGTAGGCTGTGGAACCGGTAGGCGTGGCGATGACCAGTCCGTCGGCCTGGTAAGTAGTGAGGTGAGCACCGTTAATATAAGTATGTATGCTGATCATGGACGAGCTGTCGTGTTTCAGTACGGCAATCTCGTTGAGGGCATAAGGCTCTTGAAACACATGCCCGCCGTCGCAGCGCAGCTGAAGTACGCTGCGTTCTTCTACTTTATAGTGATGATTGTAGATTTCGTCGAAAGTTTCTTCCATCTCGACCGGCGAAATGTCGGCCAGAAAGCCCAGCCGGCCGGTGTTGATACCCAGTATCGGAATGTTTTTCTTGCCTACCCGGCTGGCAGCTTTCAGAAAAGTACCGTCGCCGCCGATGCTGATGACCATGTCGGCCTGAAAGTTGTCACCGTCGAACAATTCGGCAGGAGGAACGTTCAGATGAAGGTCGTCGGACAGAAAACGATGGAACTCCCGGCTGATACAAAGTTCTGCTTTCCGCTCGTGAAGGATGTGCAGAAGGGTTTCGGCATGAGATGATTTGCTTGCCTGATAGGTGTTTCCGATAATGGCGAATTTCATATTCAGTCTGTTATTATACGTTGCAAAGATGCCATTTTTTTCTCAGATTGCTGACAACTTATCGCTATTATTTGTATTTTTGCCGCAAACTATCGAACGTATTATGACAAGATTAAGCGTGAATATAAACAAGGTTGCTACGTTGCGTAATGCCCGCGGTGGCAATGTACCGAATGTGGTGAAAGTGGCATTGGATTGCGAAAACTTTGGGGCTGACGGCATTACCGTTCATCCCCGTCCGGACGAACGGCATATACGCCGGAGCGACGTTTATGATTTGCGCCCCCTGCTCCGTACCGAATTCAATATCGAAGGTTATCCTGCTCCTGAGTTCATTGACCTGGTGCTGAAAGTGAAACCCCATCAGGTGACACTGGTGCCCGACAGCCCTACGCAGCTGACCTCGAATGCCGGATGGGATACGAAAGCTAATCAGAGTTTCCTGTCGGAAGTGCTGGATACGTTCAACGGTGCGGGCATCCGTACATCGGTCTTCGTGTCGACCGACCCGGAAATGATAGAATACGCGGCCAAGGCAGGTGCCGACCGTGTGGAACTCTATACGGAGCCTTATGCCAGTGCCTATCCGAAGGACCGGGAGGCTGCCGTGGCTCCTTTTGTAGAGGCTGCCAAGGTGGCACGCAGCCTGGGACTGGGACTGAATGCCGGACACGACCTGAGTTTGGTGAACTTGAACTATTTTTATAAAAACATTCCCTGGCTGGACGAAGTCTCCATTGGTCATGCGCTGATATGCGATGCGTTGTACCTGGGACTGGAACGTACTATTCAGGAATATAAAAACTGTCTACGCTGATGAATCTGATGCTTTTATGGGCCCAAGTGGCTCCGTCGCTTGCCGATTCGATTGCCGGTGCCAATCCGGTATTGACACCTGTCAACACACCCGACGAGATGAACCTGTGGAGTATGGCCATGAAAGGTGGCTGGATTATGGTACTGCTGGGCCTGATGTCCCTGCTGTGCTTCTACATTCTGTTCGAGCGCAACTACGTTATCCGGAAAGCCGGCAAGGAAGATCCGCAGTTTATGGACAAGATAAAGGACTACATTCTGAGCGGTGAACTGAAGGCTGCCATAGCCTATTGCCGCAGTGTAGATACACCTTCGGCACGTATGATTGAAAAAGGAATCAGCCGTCTGGGACGCCCGGTGAACGATGTGCAGGCTGCCATCGAGAATGTGGGTAACTTCGAAGTGGCCAAACTGGAAAAAGGCATGACGATCATGGCAACCATTTCGGGTGGTGCGCCGATGCTGGGATTCCTTGGTACGGTGACCGGTATGGTACGTGCTTTCTGGCAGATGGCCAACGCCGGTAACAATATCGACATCACGCTGCTTTCGAGCGGTATCTATGAGGCCATGATTACAACCGTGGGTGGTCTGATTGTAGGTATCATAGCCATGTTTGCCTATAACTATCTGGTGACGCTGATTGACGGCGTAGTGAATAAGATGGAAGCCAAGACAATGGCCTTTATGGACTTATTGAATCAACCTTCATGTTAAAGCGCAGAGTCAAAATATCACCCAATTTCAGCATGGCGTCCATGACGGACCTCATCTTTCTGTTGCTGATATTCTTTATGATTACCTCGACCATGGTGTCGCCCAATGCCATTAAGGTGTTGTTGCCGCAAGGCAAACAGCAGACATCGGCCAAGCCCTTGGCGCGGGTGATTATCGACAAGGATCTGAATATGTATGCGGCATTCGGCAATGACAAGGAGCGTAACCTGTCGGTCGAGGAGCTGACACCTTTCCTGAAGGAATGTGCAGCCCGTGAGCCGGAGATGTATGTGGCTCTTTATGCTGACGAGTCGGTGCCTTACCGCGAAATCGTAAAGGTGCTGAACATTGCCAACGAGAACCATTTCAAGATGGTGCTTGCTACCCGTCCGCCTGAAAACAGATGAACGGAGGGGCGCATGTCCGCCATTGTTTATTATGAACAGTTAAAACAACAAATAGACCGATGCTCTCTTCCAAGAAAAAAGCAAAATATGTAGGACTGACAGGCGCGTTGCTGGTGCATGTGGCTATTGTAGCCCTTCTGTTGCTGGTCGGTTTCAGTCTGCCCGAGAAGGTGGAAGAAGACGGTATGCCCGTGATGCTGGGTGAAGTACCCGATGCATGGGGGACAGCCGATCCGTCGCTGGTAGAGGTAGACGTGGTGCCTGAACAGACTGCTCCCGAAGTGCAGGAGGCAGCCGAACAGGAGATGATTACCCAGGAAGAGGAAGAGACCGTAGCCATCAAACCAAAGACTGAGGTAAAGAAGAAAACGGAAAAACCGAAAAAACCGGAGAAAACGGAAGCCGAAAAGGCAGAAGAAGCCCGTAAGCTGGCCGAAGCGAAAGCCGAGAGAGAACGCAAGGAAGCCGAAGAAGCAGCCCGTAAGCGTGTAGCCGGAGCGTTTGGTAAAGGTGCGCAGATGGGCAGCAAGGGAAATACCGAAGGAAAGGGTATACAAGGCAGTCCGACGGGAAATGCACCGACCGGAGCGACCTCGGGTGTAGGCGGTTATGGTACGTTCAGTCTGGGAGGCCGTTCGCTGGGTGAAGGTGGCCTGCCGAAGCCTGTATATAATGTGCAGGACGAAGGCCGGGTAGTGGTGGACATTACGGTGAATCCGGCCGGACGTGTGATAGCAACCAGTATCAACAGGCAAACCAATACCGTAAACTCTGCTTTGCGCAAAGCAGCCGAAGACGCGGCCCGGAAAGCACGTTTCAATGCTGTGGGCGGAGTGGATAATCAGACGGGAACAATAACATATTACTTTAATTTAAAATAAAAGGAGATAAAAGTTATGGGTACAGTTTATGTATTTTTTGCCGATGGATTTGAAGAAATGGAAGCCTTTTCTGCTGTAGACGTCATGAAGCGTGCCGGTCTTCAGGTAGAAATGGTGAGTGTAACTCCTAATGAGATAGTAACAGGTTCGCACGGCATTCCGGTGCTTTGCGACAAGAATATAGTCAATTGTGATTTCTTTGATGCCGAACTTATTCTGATGCCTGGCGGACTGCCTGGTGCGACTACATTGGATGCTTGCGAGGACTTGCACAGACTGATACAGCGGTTTGCCGATGAAAACAAACCGATTGCTGCCATTTGTGCCGCTCCGATGATTCTGGGTAAGATGGGATTGCTGAAAGGACGCAAGGCTACTTGCTATCCTGGATTTGACAAGTATCTGGAAGGTGCCCAATATACCGGTGCTTTGGTTGAGAAAGACGGTAACTACATTACCGGAAAAGGCCCTGCTGCTGCATTGCCGTTTGCTTTGGCTGTGGTTGAACATCTGCTGGGAGCCGAGAAAGTGGCCGAATTGAAGCAGGCCATGTGTGTGCCCGATTGAGAATAGGATAATCGAATAATCATCCGTTAATACATTTTATCTGTGAAATACGCTCTGATTGTAGCCGGTGGAAAAGGATTGCGCATGGGCAGCGAGTTGCCCAAGCAATTTCTTCCGATAGGAGGAAAGCCTGTGCTGATGCACACGCTGCAGGCTTTCTATGACTACGATCGGGAAATGCGGATTATATTGGTGCTTCCGGTCAGCCAACAGGCGTATTGGGCACAACTGTGCCGGGAGCACCATTTTACTGTGCCTCACGAAGTGGCCGATGGCGGAGAAACCCGTTTTCATTCTGTAAAGAATGCGCTGGAAAGGGTAAACACGTCTGGTCTGGTCGGTGTGCACGACGGAGTTCGTCCGTTTGTGTCGCAAGAGGTGATTGCCCGCTGTTACGAACAGGCTGCTGAAAAGAAAGCGGTTGTTCCGGTGGTCAATGTGGTAGAGACTGTCCGTCACCTGTGTCAGGGAGGAAGAAGCGAGACAGTGCCCCGTGACGAGTATCGGCTGGTGCAGACTCCTCAGGTGTTTGACGCAGAATTGCTGCTGCGGGCTTATCGTCAGCCTTATACGTCCGACTTTACCGACGATGCTTCTGTAGTAGAGGCTTTGGGAGAGCCTGTCTGGCTGACAGAAGGTAACCGCGAGAATATCAAGATAACGACTCCTTTTGACTTGAAGATTGCCGAAGCTTTGTTATGTTCGATTTAGCTTCGCGTGACATAAAATATCTGTCGGGCGTGGGACCCCAGCGGGCTGCTGTGCTCAACAAGGAGCTGGGTATATATTCCTTGCACGACTTATTGTATTATTTCCCTTATAAATATGTAGACCGGAGCCGTATATACAGTATATACGAGCTGGATGGCAACATGCCTTACATACAGCTGAAGGGTGAGATCCTGAGTTTCGAGGATGTGGGCGAAGGACGCAACCGAAGACTGGTGGCTCATTTCTCCGACGGAACGGGAGTGGTGGACCTGGTCTGGTTTCAGGGGGTGAAATATATTATAGGAAAATATAAGATCCGTCAGGAATACATCGTCTTTGGAAAGCCTACGGTTTTCAACGGACGCATCAACATAGCTCATCCCGATGTGGATGCTGTGGCCGATCTGAAACTTGAAACGATGGGACTGCGTCCTTATTATAATACGACGGAGAAAATGAAGCGCAGTTCGCTTAACTCCCATGCTATCGAGAAAATGATGGCTACGGTGGTGAAACTGCTTTCTGATCCTCTGCCCGAGACGCTGTCGCCGGCCATACTGCGCGAACATCATCTGATGCCGTTGACCGAAGCGCTGGTAAATATACACTTCCCGACCAGTGCCGAACTGCTGCGTAAGGCGCAATACCGGTTGAAGTTTGAAGAACTGTTCTATGTACAGCTCAACATTTTGCGTTATGCACGCGACAGGCAACGCAAGTATCGGGGATATGTGTTCAGTAAAATAGGCGATATATTCAATACGTTTTATTCCAAAAATCTTCCTTTCGAACTGACCAATGCCCAAAAGCGGGTGTTGAAGGAAATCCGTCGCGACATGGGGATGGGCAGGCAGATGAACCGTCTGTTGCAGGGCGATGTGGGTAGCGGAAAGACGCTTGTGGCGCTGATGAGTATGCTTATTGCACTTGACAACGGTTATCAGGCATGTATGATGGCGCCTACCGAAATTCTGGCCAATCAGCATTACGATACAATCCGGGAGTTTCTGCATGGTATGGATGTACGGGTGGAACTGCTCACCGGTTCGGTGAAGGGAAAGCGCCGGGAAGCGATTCTGGCAGGGCTGCTCAGCGGCGAGGTACAGATTCTGATAGGTACACATGCCGTTATCGAAGATACGGTGAACTTTGCTTCGTTGGGCTTTGTGGTCATCGACGAACAGCATCGTTTTGGTGTTGCCCAACGGGCCAGACTGTGGACAAAGAGTGCGCAGCCCCCTCATGTGCTGGTAATGACGGCTACCCCTATTCCGCGTACATTGGCCATGACGCTGTATGGCGATCTGGACGTGTCGGTGATTGACGAATTACCGCCGGGACGGAAACCGATCGCTACGATTCATCAGTTCGACAATCGGCGTGAGAGTCTGTATCGTTCGGTGCGGAAGCAGATTGAGGAAGGACGTCAGGTGTACATTGTCTATCCGCTGATAAAGGAGAGTGAGAAGATAGACCTGAAGAATCTGGAGGAAGGATATCTGCATGTATGTGAAGCATTCCCTGACTGTAAGGTATGCAAGGTGCACGGCAAGATGAAGCCGGCCGAAAAAGACCGGGAAATGCAACTCTTTGTGTCGGGTGAGGCACAGATTATGGTGGCTACCACTGTGATCGAGGTAGGGGTGAATGTGCCTAATGCATCGGTGATGATTATTGAAAATGCCGAACGTTTCGGCTTGTCCCAGCTTCACCAGTTGCGCGGACGCGTAGGGCGTGGAGCCGACCAGTCTTATTGTATTTTGGTGACCGGTTACAAGTTGGCAGAAGATACCCGCAAACGGTTGGAGATTATGGTGCGGACCAATGATGGCTTTGAGATAGCCGAAGCCGACCTGAAACTGCGTGGACCGGGCGATCTGGAGGGAACGCAGCAAAGCGGCATTGCCTTCGATCTGAAGATAGCCGATATAGCCCGTGACGGTCAGTTGCTGCAATATGTGCGCGAAGTGGCACAAAAAATCGTAGATGCTGATCCGAACGGAGTTCTTCCTGAAAATGAAATACTCTGGAGACAATTGAAGGCTTTGCGGAAGACGAACGTTAACTGGGCGGCCATTAGTTGAAAAAACGGTTAAATATACACTTTATTTCCGCTTTTATGTTGTATAACATATTTAGCCTTATTCCCCCTATTTATAGGGGGTTAGAGCCTGTTCACTTTTGTTTTTAGATTGTTACTCTTGAAAAAATAGTTAATAAAGGGTACTCTTTTTCAGCGAGAAGTTTTATCTTTGGGGAAATTTTTAAAAATAATCTGGATATTCGCGTTGAACAAGCCTCTGATTCTCTAATTACATACTTGCCACGGGTATCAAAAATGAAAGACAACAGACAGAATGAGTTTTAAAGGAATAAAAACAGTTTTGATAGCCGCGGCGGCTATGGTCAGCCTGAATTCTTTTTCTCAAGACCTTATTGCCCGTCAGGCTCCGATTGATAGAAAATTAAAAAGTGTAGATTCGCTGGCTTTACAGAAACAGATACGTGCCGAACAGGCTTTGTATCCGGGGCTTGATCTCTATCCCAATTGGAATAATGAACTTGTACAGGCTTACGGAAATGCCATTGTACCTGAAAAATATACGTTTGATTTGACGGGCTTCTGTATGCCTACCGAGCACACCCGCATTACCGATGTGTTTGGTTATCGTCCCCGTCGGCGTCGTGCTCACTACGGATTGGATATTAAAGTATATGTAGGCGACACGATCCGTGCAGCTTTCGACGGTAAAGTTCGTATTGTGAAGAATCAGGGACGGCGCGGCTATGGAAAGTATGTAGTGATCCGTCATGATAATGGTCTGGAGACAGTGTATGGCCACTTGTCTAAGCAGTTGGTCGATGTGAATCAGCGTGTAAAGGCCGGTGAACCGATTGCCTTGGGTGGAAATACAGGTCGCTCGACAGGTTCGCATCTTCATTTCGAAACCCGTTTCTTGGGAATTCCTATTAATCCTGCTTTGATGTTTGATTTTGAAAAACAGGATATCGTAGCAGACTCCTATACTTTCCAGAAGACGAAAGGATCTTCGGACAAAGCCAAGAGCATGGCTTCGGGCGAAGGTTTGTTCTATAAAGTTAAAAGAGGAGATACATTGTCTAAAATCGCTGCCCGTCAGGGTGTTTCCATTGATAAACTTTGCAAGCTGAACCGTATCACGCGTAGAACAATCTTGCGTCCGGGTCAGGTATTGCGTTGTTCATAACAAAAACGTAAACAATCTTTATAGCAAGAGGGCACTTTAAATAGATTTTAGAGTGTCCTCTTTTCATTTCTCTCCAATTATCACTATCTTTGTGGCCTATTAGTAAGGAAATGAAAGATACTAAACAACAATTTGAGCATGTCATTGCGGTATGTCGTGAGTTGTTCTCGAAGAAACTGCACGATTACGGTCCGGCGTGGCGCATTCTCCGTCCCTCTTCTGTTACCGACCAGATATTCATTAAAGCCAATCGCATACGTAGTATTGAGACTAAAGGAGTGGCATTGGTGGATGAAGGAATCCGTTCGGAGTTTATTGCCATTGTAAATTATGGAATTGTAGGCCTGATACAGCTGGAACTGGGATATGCCGAGTCGGCCAATATATCGAATGAGGAGGCTTTGGCCTTGTATGACAAGTATGCCAAGCAGTCGCTTGACCTGATGCTTGCCAAAAATCACGATTACGATGAGGCTTGGCGTAGTATGCGTATCAGTTCGTATACAGATCTGATTCTGATGAAAATTTACCGTACCAAACAGATAGAGAGTCTGGCTGGGCAGACGTTGGTGTCGGAAGGAGTGGATGCCAACTATATGGATATGATTAATTATTCTGTATTCGGTTTGATAAAGATAGAATTTGGAGACTGATAAGAAACATATTATCATGAAAGTGTGGGTGAACATCTGCCGTTTCGTTTTGGCTGTAGTGTTCATCTTTTCCGGATTTGTAAAAGCGATAGATCCTTTTGGTTCGTTTTATAAAATTCAGGATTATCTGACTGCATTCAATCTGATTTCGTGGTTTCCGGGATATTGGCCGTTACTATTTGCCGTATTGCTTGCAGCAATCGAGTTCTGTGCTGGTATTTATCTTTTCTTAGGTATTCGGCGGAAGATTTCTTCGACGCTGGCATTTCTGCTGATGCTTGTGATGACTCCGTTGACGCTCTATCTGGCTTTAGCCGATCCGGTGTCGGATTGTGGTTGCTTCGGAGATGCACTGGTATTGACTAATTGGCAGACTTTTGGCAAGAATGTGGTGCTGTTGGTTGCAGCTGTTACTGTATTCCGTCAGTGGCGGGAGATTACAAGGTTCATTACCCTGAAAATGGAATGGATTTTCTCCATGTATACCATTCTTTTTGTGTTTGCTTTGTCGGCCTATTGCCTGCGCAACCTGCCTTTGCTTGATTTCCGTCCTTATAAGATAGGAACGAATATCAAGGCCGGGATGGAGATTCCCGAAGGGGCTAAGCTCAGTGTACTCGAAACGACGTTTGTGATGGAGAAAGATGGTAAGCGGAAAGAGTTTACGCTGGATAACTATCCGGACAGCACCTGGACGTTTGTCGAAACCCGTACGATTGTCAAGGAGAAGGGGTACGAACCGCCTATTCATGATTTTGCGATGCAGAGTCTGACGAGTGGGACAGATATTACAGACAGTGTACTGACCAGTCGCGGATATACTTTCCTGTTGGTGGCCCATCGCATAGAGGAGGCTGATGACAGCAATATCGATCTTATTAATGAAATCTACGATTATAGTGTAGAACACGGATATGGATTTTATGCCCTGACTTCTTCGCCTGAAGACGCCATTGCTTTGTGGTGCGACCGTACGGGTGCCGAATATCCGTTCTGCCAGATGGACGACATTACGTTGAAGACTATCATACGTTCCAATCCCGGATTGTTGCTGATTAAGGACGGTACTATTCTGAACAAGTGGAGTGACAGCCAGCTGCCCGATGAATATGTGCTGACCGATAGTCTGGACAAGCTGGAACTGGGCCGTCAGAAATATGTAAACGATTGGTACACGATGGGCTATGTGCTCTTGTGGTTTATTGTTCCATTGGCCTTTGTCATTGGAGCCGATCAGCTGTTTGTGGTCAGATTGCAGAAGAAGGCGGAACGCAGCAAGCCGCAGCGTGATGAAGAGCAGTAGTAAAGTAACAGAAATTATTAACCCTTTTTAAATATAAACAAAATGAGAAAAAACATTGTTGCAGGAAACTGGAAAATGAACAAAACCCTTCAGGAGGGTATTGCTCTTGCAAAAGAACTGAATGAAGTACTGGCTAACGAAAAGCCTAACTGTGATGTAATCATCTGTACACCGTTTATTCATCTGGCATCGGTTACTCCGTTGGTAGACCCTGCCAAGATTGGTGTAGGTGCAGAAAACTGCGCTGATAAGGAATCGGGCGCTTATACCGGTGAAGTTTCAGCTGCTATGGTTGCTTCTACAGGTGCAAAATATGTAATTCTGGGTCACTCAGAGCGTCGTGCTTACTATCACGAGACAGTAGAAATCCTGGAAGAGAAAGTAAAACTGGCTTTGGCCAATGGTCTGACTCCTATCTTCTGTATCGGTGAGGTACTGGAAGAGCGTGAGGCTAACAAGCAGAACGAAGTAGTTGCCGCACAGCTGGCTTCTGTATTCTCTCTGTCTGCTGAGGACTTCTCGAAAGTTATCCTGGCTTATGAACCGGTATGGGCTATCGGTACAGGCAAGACTGCTACTCCGGAGCAAGCTGAAGAAATCCACGCTTTCATCCGCTCTACTGTAGCCGAGAAGTATGGCAAGGAAATCGCTGACAACTGCTCTATCCTTTACGGTGGCAGCTGCAAGCCTTCGAATGCCAAGGAATTGTTTGCAAAACCCGATGTTGACGGTGGTCTGATTGGTGGCGCTGCTTTGAAGGCTGCTGACTTCAAGGGCATCATCGACGCATTCAATGAATAATTGATAACGGGCAATTGATAACGGGCAACGGGGCGCGGATGCAACATTCCGACAAGTCGTTTTAGCTTGTTATCAATTGCCTTTTCTTCCACTTTCCGAGTGTCGGTGAACTGAACCTGGCGGTGTGTCGGAAACATGAATCGGTTTGTAGCCTTCGGGCGAGGCCGTTGTCCGGACACGGATTATAAGTGAAGAACGTTTATGTATGACGTATAGTCCGTATCTGAAAAAGCCGCATGTCTGTCGGGGCTTTCTGCCTGGCCGGCAAGAAGTGAGAGGATGCAATATTTAATCATCACATATCGATATACATATTATATATGAAAAGACTTGGTTTGTTTTTAGTGGTATGTTTCGCTTTCGTAACCTTTTCGGTGGCGCAGAACAACATAGTGAAAAGTCTGGAGCGCGATGTGCCCGGACAAGGCAAGGTGCGTGTCCATCAGGATGCGCGTATCACGGCTCTGATCGGTTCGGAGTATGTATCTACCGGAAGCGATGACACCAGAACCATTAAAACTTCGGGCTATCGCATTCAGGTGTATGCCGGAAACAATACCCGCCAGGCCAAGAACGAGGCGCATGCGGTGGCTTCGCGCATCAAGGAATATTTTCCGGAGCTGGCCGTTTACACTTCTTTCAATCCGCCCCGCTGGCTGTGTCGGGCGGGCGATTACCGCAGCATTGAAGAAGCCGATGCGATGATGCGAAAACTGCGTGCTACGGGTGTTTTCAAAGAAGCTTCGATTGTGAGAGAACAGATTAATATACCATTATAAAGTCTCAAATATAAAAAAGCTATGTTAGGAAAAGAAGAAATAGAGTCTCCTGCATTGGATGAGTTGAAGGAACACTACCAGCGTATCCTTACCTTGCTGGGTGAAGATGTGGAGCGTGAAGGATTGCTGAAAACACCGGAACGTGTGGCCAAGGCCATGCTGACCCTGACCAAGGGTTATACGATGGACCCTCATGAAGTGTTGCGTTCGGCCAAGTTCAAGGAAGAATACAGTCAGATGGTGATTGTGAAGGATATTGATTTCTTCTCCCTGTGCGAGCACCACATGCTGCCTTTCTATGGCAAAGCGCACGTGGCTTATATTCCTAACGGCTACATCACGGGGTTGAGCAAGATTGCCCGTGTGGTAGACATCTTCTCGCACCGGCTTCAGGTGCAGGAGCGCATGACGCTGCAGATTAAGGAATGCATTCAGGAGACGCTCAATCCGCTGGGTGTAATGGTGGTGGTCGAGGCCAAGCACATGTGCATGCAGATGCGAGGCGTAGAGAAACAGAATGCCATCACCACAACTTCCGATTTCACCGGTGCTTTCAATCAGGCAAAGACGAGAGAGGAGTTCATGAATCTTATCAAGCATCACTCTACTTCCCTGTGATCTGTCTATAACTTATAGCAGACGTATTTCTATAGCCAGCTTCCCTTGGGCTGGCGCGTAAAGTCCATAGTTAGCAATGTAATACTCTTCTTTAGGGTTGCTGACTATGGACTTTGTTTTTTCAACAAGCCTGTAGTGTGTTGTTGCAACTTCTGTGCACTGTCGGTGCAAAAGCGATGCACTGCCACTGCAAAGGCGTTGCACCGTTGCTGCAAAGGCGTTGCAGTATCAGTGCAAAGGCAGTGCACTGCTGCTTTGCTGGCTTTTCCAGATTTACCCGGCCGTTTCTTTGTTTTATAAACTACCGTAGTAGACAGCTTCCGGAAATCTTTTCTGTTTAACTGGAGTCTTTGTATTTGATATAAAAAACGTTACCTTTGTGTCAGGTGGATGTTCCGCCGTTTTTTCTAATAGTCTAATCAATAATGAAACACATGAAACGAAATGTATGGAGAGCTGTCCTCGGGGCAGTATGTCTGGGCAGCTTGTGTGCTGCATGTACTACACGTCAGGAAATCCGTATCACAGGTTCCCTGCGCAATGCCGACGGGGCGACTCTTATCTGTTACCGTTCGGTCGGCGGGATGTTCAATTCGGAAACTTACGATACACTGGCCTTACAGGCCGACAGTACCTTCGCGCTGACGTTGCCCGGGGGCGAATATGAATGTTTCAACCTCGCTCTGTATGGGAAAAAGAAGCTGGGTACGTTGCTGACAAAAGGCGGAAATATCCGGGTGCAGCTGGACGGGCAGTCCGAGCAGCCGATGACTATCCTGGAAGGTCAGGACGAACAACTCATGTGGCAGAAGTGATGTCACAGCTGTACGATGACGTGTTCGACATCCGGACCCGTCAGGGCGACCGTTGGGAAATAGCCGATGATACCATCGCTGCATCGGTACGCCGCAAGCTGACGAACTATGCCCTGTCGCTGGACAAGGAGGTGGAAGGTGTGGACGAAGAACTCCGTGACAAAGCCCGTCAGGACATACGCATGCAGTTGCTGCTGGCGTTCCAGAA
The DNA here is from genome assembly GCF_900108345.1 of Bacteroides ndongoniae. GTDB lineage: Bacteria > Bacteroidota > Bacteroidia > Bacteroidales > Bacteroidaceae > Bacteroides > Bacteroides ndongoniae. The sequence goes on from NZ_FNVV01000013.1 coordinate 388,262, forward strand.
TCAGTTGCTGGCCACCACCTTCCGGTCGTCCGAAGCTACGAAACAGGAATGGCTGGCCGAGCTGGACAGCATGACGACTTTCTGCTCCATCAATCATCCGTACAGTCCTTTCTCCAGGGCTTTCTATTCGGTGGTGAGCTATGACACCGGCATCCGCTACTACACCAAAGGCGAGCCGAAGCCCGAAGGGGTGGAAAAGGGAGTCGAATTGGCCTTTTACGATTTCGAGCATCGGCTGATAGGCAAGGCGCAAGAGGCTGCTATGGCACAACTTTTCCTTGAAGATGAAGGGCAGCAACGTTACGACCCGGCGCTGCTTCCGCTGGCCGACGAGTTCTGCAAACTGCATCCCGAAAGCCCTTGGATGCCGTGGGTGAGCCGTGCCGTGGGCAAGAACCGTGCCTTCAACGAAACCGCTATTCCGGCCGACCTCCACTTCCCCGACGTGAGCTCGGCCCAGACAATAAAGGATGTGACCGACCTGTACAAAGGCAAGGTTATCTTTATGGACATCTGGGCTACATGGTGCGGCCCCTGCCGTGCGGCATTTGCCCACATCGGTCCGTTGCAGGAGTATGCCGCAGCCAATGATGTGGTATTGCTTTATCTCTCCATCGACCGTCCGGAGAACGATGAGAAGTGGCGGAAGATGGCTGCCTATTGTGGATTGAAAGGCGAGCACGTTCGCGTGCAGAACGCTTTTCATCAGGAAGTGTACGACACCTTTGGCCGTCAGGGTGCCTTGAGCATTCCCCGTTACGTCATTTTCGACAAGCAGGGGAAGATTCGCTTCACTTCGGCTGCCTCGCCCGAACAGTGGGATAAGTTGAAGGAACAGTTGCAGGAGGTTGCCAGGTAAAGGATTCGGGAACAAGTCTGTGTGCTGTCTGTTTGCAAAAATGATCCCCGTTTTTCGTGCGTCTGAGCAACACTTGCACGGCTCGTGATCGACACTTGTACGGCTCGCGAGCCACACAAGTGTTTCAGAAATGTAATGCAAGTGTCGCTCGTACGGGTGGGGAGCGGCGGTTTTTTCTTGCGATGTCTGACTGTTGTTTGCGAGAAAAATGTATATTTGCGTAACTTATTATTCTGAAGGACCATGAGCAAGATTTATCCGGTAGGCATACAGAGTTTTGAAGAGATACGTCGGGGCGGTTATTGTTATATAGACAAAACATCTCTGATTTATCAGTTGGTAAAGACGGGCAAATATTACTTCCTGAGCCGTCCGCGCCGTTTTGGCAAGAGCCTGCTCATCTCTACGTTGGAAGCTTATTTCTTAGGAAAGAAGGAGCTTTTCCAGGGACTCGCCATGGAAGGGCTGGAGAAGGACTGGACGACGTACCCCGTGCTTCACCTCGACCTGAACGCGCGGAAGTATGAGGACGCCGCTTCGCTGACCGCTATCCTGAACCAGCATTTGGAGAGCTGGGAAGTCCTGTATGGTGATGAGAAGAAGGATCGTGCTCCCGAAGAGCGTTTTGCTTGGATTATAGAGAAGGCCTGCCGGGCGACGGGGCGGAATGTGGTGGTGCTGGTGGACGAGTACGACAAACCCATGCTACAGGCCATCGGCAACGAACCCCTGCTCACCGACTATCGCAACACACTGAAAGCCTTCTATGGTGTGCTGAAGAGTTGTGACAAATACCTCCGCTTTGCCCTGCTGACAGGTGTGACAAAGTTCAGCAAGGTCAGCGTGTTCAGCGATCTGAACAATCTGATGGACATCTCCATCGACGACCGGTTTGCCAGCATATGCGGCATTACGGAACGCGAACTGCATCGCGATTTCAAGGAAGACATCGCAATGCTGGCCCAAAAGAACCATCTCACGGAGGACGAAGCTAAACTGCAGTTGAAAGAACAATACGACGGATACCATTTCGTGGAAGATAGCGAGGATATCTACAACCCGTTTAGCCTGCTTAATACATTTGCCAAGATGAAGTTCGGCAGCTACTGGTTTGAGACGGGCACACCAACTTTCCTTGTAGAACTGCTCCAGCGCAGCAAGTACGACTTGCACCGCCTGACCGAGGAGATGGCTACGGCCGATTCGCTGGGGGGCATCGACACCATGTACATGAATCCTGTTCCCATCCTCTATCAGAGCGGTTATCTGACTATTAAGGGGTATGACAGGGAGTTCAGGACCTATGAATTGGGTTTCCCAAATCAGGAAGTGGAAGAGGGTTTCACCAAATTCCTGTTGCCCAATTATGCTTCTCTTCCTTCGGGCAATTTGTCTTTCGAGATAATGAACTTTGTCAAAGAGGTGCGTAGCGGTAACATCGACGCCTTCATGCACCGTCTCCAGAGCTTCTTTGCCGACACGCCCTACGAGCTGATACGCGACTTGGAGCTTCACTACCAGAACGTGCTGTTCATTGTCTTCAAGCTGCTGGGCTTTTATACGCAGGCGGAGTATCATACATCTTATGGCCGCGTGGATATGGTCGTCAAGACCGACCGCTATATCTATGTGATGGAGTTTAAGCTGGAAGGTTCCGCCGAGGAAGCCCTTCGGCAAATCAATGAAAAGCAATATCCCCTGCCTTTTGCTGCCGATGGGCGGACACTTTATAAGATAGGTGTGAACTTCAGCAATGCCACGCGTGGCATTGAGAAGTGGGTGGTGGAAGGAGTATAACGCGAATCGGTTCGTTCGTTTTAGAAACTCAGCACCACCCGGTCGCCCAATCGTTTAGCCATGATGCTCTGTACTTCGCGCAGTTCGCTGTAGCGCTGCATGATGGAGTTGCACTTTTCGTTGTCGTTGGCCACGGTGGGGTCTTGTAGGGCAAACATCATGTGCTTCAGTTCCTCGCTGACGATGGCATACTTGAAGTTGATCATCAGCGTGGGCACCAGTTCGTAGAGGCGTTCTTCGTCGGTGACAATTTTCTGGTTCTTCGAGTGGTACTTGCTCAGCTGGTATCGGCTGCTGACCAACTCGACAGTCAGTTTGCTGATGGCCGGGTCGGGATGGTTCAGGAAATAGCGTTCGGCAATGAAACCTTCGTCGTGCAGATGGGCGGCGGCTTCTGTCATAATCTGCCGGTGCAGTGGGTTGTGGAAGGCGAGTTCGTCTTCTTTCAGGTCGTTTATTACGTATTCGATGACGCTGACCGGAACTTCTTCGCCAGCTTCGTCGGTGGTGTTGCACATGACGCGTTCGCCGTAGCGTACAACCATTTGCAGAATCAACCGTTCGTATTTGTAGAACTCCCGTCCTTCCTTGCCTTCCTGTGGGATGAACGACTCGTATGCATCCGCCGGTAGGGCGGCTTCGGGCGGGAAGTCGGTTGGGGAATAGGGAGCAGGAGCCGTTTTCTGCGTAGGGCTGTCGGCGGCAGGTGCGGGAATGTCATCCGTCGGTGCGTTGGCAGCAGTTTGTGGCATGTCGCTGTTGGGCACGGTTGCGCTGTTGCCTGCGGGTGTGTTGGCTCTGGCAGCGGCGGCCCGGCGTTCGCGCTCGATGCGTTCGGCTTGCTGTTCGGCCTGTTTCTCGCGGCGTTTGGCCACTTCGTTCACCAGCAGGCGGTCTTCTACATGCAGCAGCTGGGCGCACTCCTTGATGTATACGTCGCGCACGATGGCTTCGGGTATTACCGAAATGCTTTGTACCAGATTGCTGATCAGTTCAGCCCGTTTGATGGGGTCACGTCCGGCATCCTTCAGCAGCAGATTAGTTTTGAAGCGGATAAAGTCCGTTTCGTGTTCGTTGATGAATGCCTGAAACTCGGTAGCGTTGTGCTTGCGGGCGAAAGAGTCGGGGTCGTCGCCGTCGGGCAGGAGGCACACTTTGATGTTCATGCCCTCTTCGAGTAACATGTCGATGCCTCGTATGGAGGCTTTGATACCGGCCGCATCGCCGTCGTAGAGCACGGTCATGTTGTTGGTGAAGCGGTGTATCATCTTGATTTGCTGTGTGGTCAGCGCTGTACCCGACGAAGCTACCACATTCTCCACACCGCTCTGGTGCATGGAGATGACGTCGGTATAACCTTCCACCAGGAAGCAACGGTCCTGCTTCACGATGGCCTGCTTGGCGAAGTAGATGCCATAGAGTTCGTTGCTCTTGTGATAGATTTCGCTTTCGGGCGAGTTGACGTACTTCACTTTGACGCCCTTGGTGGCAGCGGCCAGCACACGTCCGCCGAAGGCTACCACTTTGCCCGACAGCGTATGGACGGGGAAGATGACGCGTCCCCAGAAGCGGTCGCGCAGGCGGTGGTCGTCCGTCTCGTAACAGAGGCCGGTCTTCACCAGAAACTCTTTCTTATATCCTTTCTTGAGGGCTTCTTGGGCAAAGGCATCGTGGCTATCGGTACAGTAACCCAGCTGGAACTTCTCGATGATGTCGTCGCGGAAGCCGCGGCTGTGGAAGTAGGCCATGCCGATGCTGCGTCCGTCCACGTGGTTGTGGAGGATGTTCTGGAAATAGTCGCGTGCAAACTGGTTGACGACAAAAAGACTTTCGCGTTCGCTTTGCGCCTGTTTTTCTTCGTTGGACAGTTCGCGTTCCTTGATTTCGATGCCGTACTTCCGGGCCAGGTAACGCAATGCCTCGGGATAGGTCAGCTGTTCGTGCTCCATGATGAAGTGAACGGCGTTTCCACCCTTGCCGCAGGCAAAGCATTTGCAAAGCCCTTTCGAGGGAGATACGTAGAAAGAAGGTGTCTTATCGTCGTGGAAAGGACACAGGCCGACATAGTTCACTCCGCGTTTGCGCAGGGTGACGAAGTCGGACACGACATCGGTGATCTGTGCCGCGTCCATAATCCGGTCGATGGTTGCCTGGTCTATCATGATGGTAAGTCAGCTGTTTCCTTTAAACGTGGTGCAAAGATAGCCTTTTTTCGCTTTACTTCTTCAATGCGTCGAGCAGTTCTTGCCAGTTGTCGCAAAGTGCCTGCATGGAGGGGAACAGCAGGTTGGCACCTGCGTCGAGCAGTACCTGACCGTCGAGCGGGCCGGTATTGACAGCTATGGTGAAGATACCTGCGGCCACACCTGCCTGTACACCGATGGGAGCATTCTCGACGACGATAGCTTCGTGGGCCTGTACGCCGGCTTTCTCCAGTCCCATGAGGTAGGGCTCCGGATTTGGTTTACCGTATTTCACGTCGAAAGCTGTGACCATGTGGCTACGGTCGAACATACCGGGGAAGTTGTGCGTCAGGCGGTCCAGCAGCGAGTGTTGTCCGGAACCTGTCACCAAAACGGGGGTAATACCTGCCGCCTTGACCTTCTGCAGTGTTTCCCAAGCGCCCGGCATCCGTTCGGGTTCGGGGTGCGAGTTGAATTCCTTGCTCTTTTCAGCATAGATGCTTTCTATCAGTTCGGGGCTGGCGTCCTTGCCAAACTGGCGCTGATAGACGATGTTGATGGTCGAGGCACCGGTACGCCCTTCGTGCAGATAGGCTTCTTCGCGACTGAGGTGCAATCCGTGGCGTTCCATCACTTTGTGCCACGCGTCGGCATGGTAGGGCATGGAGTTGAACAGTACACCGTCCATGTCGAACAGGGCGGCTTTCAGTTGCAAGTGGGGATAGCCGTGTTTCTGTAGATAGTCGGATATGGATTTTTCGAACATAATAAGTTTTTAAGTTATACGGAATGAGGAGTTGGTAAACAACAGACAGCGCAGACAAAGGCAGGAGGGGAAATGATGTCTGTTCCGCTTTGCAGGGAACGGTGTTTTCCATCTCGCTGCGCTTGCCTGCGCTGTTATCAGTATCTGTCTTTTACAGTCTTGCTCGGATAGCCTTCGACTCTTCTTCGTAACCAGGCTTGTTCAGCAGAGCAAACATGTTCTTCTTGTAAGCTTCTACACCCGGTTGGTTGAACGGATTTACACCCAGCAGGATGCCGCTGATACCGCATGCCTTTTCAAAGAAGTACATCAGTCCGCCGATGCTTTCTTCGTCGAGAGCCGGAAGTACGACGCGCATGTTGGGTACACCGCCGTCTACGTGTGCCAGCTGTGTGCCGAGTTCGGCCATCTTGTTGACTTCGTCCACGTGTTTGCCGGCAAGGAAGTTCAGACCATCCAGATTGGCTTCGTCAGTCGGAACAGTCAGTTGGTGCTGAGTCTTTTCAACAGAGATAACGGTTTCGTAGATGGTACGTTCGCCTTCCTGAATCCATTGTCCCATAGAGTGCAGGTCGGTTGAGAAGTCAACGGCTGCGGGGAATATACCCTTCCCGTCTTTACCTTCTGATTCACCGTACAGCTGCTTCCACCATTCGTTGAAGTAGTGAAGTTTGGGGTTGAAGTTGACGAGTATCTCGATTTTCTTACCGTTCTTGTACAGTTCGTTGCGGGTAGCAGCGTACAAGGCGGCAGGGTTCTCAGCAAACGGAACATTAAGGCCGCAAGCCTTTTCCATAGCAGCTGCTCCGGCTACCAGTTTTTCGATGTCGAATCCGGCAACGGCGATAGGCAGCAGACCTACCGGTGTCAGTACCGAGAAACGTCCTCCTACATTGTCGGGGATGATGAATGATTTGTAACCTTCGCGGTCGGCTGTGACGCGGGCAGCACCTTTCTTGGCATCGGTGATGGCTACAATTACTTTCTTAGCCATTTCTTTACCGAGCTGGTCCTCGCATTGCTTCTTCAGCAGGCGGAAAGCAAGAGCCGTTTCGGTAGTAGTACCCGACTTGGAGATGTTGATAACACCGAATTTCTTTCCTTTCAGGTATTCGGTCAGTTCGTATAGATAATCTTCACCGATGTTGTGTCCGGCAAAAAGAATAACGGGGCCGTTCTTCTTTTCCTGCAACCAGGCGAAGCTGTTTGACATGGCCTCGATGACAGCACGTGCACCAAGGTAGCTTCCGCCAATACCGGCTACTACCACTACTTCGCAATTGTCGCGCAAAACTTGTGCGGTAGCTTTCAGGTCGGCCAAGTGTTCCGGCGTGATGGAAGAAGGCAGATGCAGCCAGCCAAGGAAGTCGTTACCCTTGCAGGTACCGTTTTCCAATGCTTCTTGTGCAGCCTTTACTTGGGCTTCGTAAGCGGAAATGCTTTCTTTGGAAACAAATCCAAAAGTTTTTTCAATGTTCAAACTAATCATAATATTCTAATTTTTAAGTTCGTAGGTTCTTTATTAGCCTTTACAGACATTGTGCATGGTCTGTCTGTCGGGTATGCATATTACCGGAAAGAGTCTGTCAGCAGCTTGATTTCGATAGTTGGCGAAATGCGTTCGTACAGGATATTGTAGACGGCATCGAGGATAGGCATATTGACGTGATAGTGCCTGTTGATTTCCTTGATACACTTGGTGCCGTAATATCCTTCGGCTATCATTTCCATTTCTATCTGGGCGCTTTTGACGGAATATCCTTTACCAATCATGGTACCGAACGTACGGTTACGGCTGAAGTTGGAGTAGCCGGTGACGAGCAAGTCGCCCAAATAGGCGGAGTCGTACACGTTTCTGTTCAGGGGATATACTGTTTGTAGGAAGCGGTTCATCTCTTGTACGGCATTCGACATAAGCACGGCCTGGAAGTTGTCGCCATATTTAAGTCCGCTGCATATACCAGCGGCAATGGCGTACACATTCTTCAGCACCGAACTGTATTCGATGCCGGCCACATCGTTGCTGACGGAGGTCTTGATGAAACTGTTGGCCAGTTGCCGGGCAATGACGCAGGCTTTGGCTGTGTCGGGACAGGCTATGGTCAGGTACGAAAGACGTTCCAAAGCCACTTCTTCGGCATGGCAAGGTCCTGCCAGTACGGCAATGTTCTCGGCGGGCACGTTATACTCCTTGGTGAAGTATTCGGACACGATGAGGTTGTCGTCGGGGACAATACCTTTGATGGCGGTAATGATGAACTTGTCTTTGATTTTGGTCTTCAGTTTCTTCAGATGCGACTTCAGGTAGGGTGAAGGAGTCACGAAGATAAGGGTATCCGACTCTTTCACTACTTCATTAATATTGGAACTGAAGTTGATACGTTTGATATCAAACTTGACGCCAGTCAGGTAGGCAGGATTATGGCCGAGTCGTTTGAAATCGGCAATGCGGTCGTCGCGCCGCATGTACCAATTGATTGACTCGGCTTGGGCTAACACCATCTTGGCGATGGCGGTAGCCCAACTTCCTCCGCCCATAATGGCTATCTTTCCGGGTAGTTTCATTATTAATTCTTAATTCTGCCAATCCATTCCGTTACGTCGTTGACGGTCGGGTTGTTCAGCTCAAGTTTATATTTCTTGTTGATGCCACAGATGTCCATATGTAACTTTTGCGGGTTGACGTTGGCCATGTCGGCAATCTGGTTATAGCCGGCTTTCTGGATAACGGGTACCCATTCCTCGGGAATGCCGAGTTCGATGTACTTGGCTGGTGCATCCTTCGGAGTAACCTTTTCGGGACGCATCTGCGGGAAGAACAATACTTCCTGTATGAAGGCTTTTCCTGTCATCAACATAGTCAGACGGTCGATACCGATACCGATACCCGACGTAGGAGGCATACCATACTGCAGGGCTTTCAGGAAGTCCTGATCGATGAACATGGCTTCGTCGTCTCCCTTCTCGCTCAGGCGGAGCTGATCTTTGAAACGCTCTTCTTGATCTATCGGGTCGTTCAGCTCGCTGTATGCGTTGGCCAGTTCCTTTCCGTTTACCATTAGTTCGAAGCGTTCGGTCAGGCCGGGTTTGCTGCGGTGCATCTTGGTGAGCGGGCTCATTTCGACAGGATAGTCGGTGATGAAAGTAGGCTGTATGAAGGTGCCTTCGCAGAATTCGCCGAAGATTTCGTCAATCAGCTTGCCCTTGCCCATGGTATCGTCGATCTCCATCTTCAGCTCACGGCAGATCTGACGGATTTCGTCTTCACTCTTGCCTTCGAGGTCATATCCAGTCTTTTCCTTGATGGCTTCGAGGATAGGCAGACGGCGGTAAGGAGCTTTGAAGCTGATGGTCTTACCGTCAATCTGTGTTTCGGTGCAACCGTTTACAGCGATACAGATGCGCTCCAGTAACTTCTCGGTGAAGCTCATCATCCAGTTATAGTCTTTATATTGTACGTACAGCTCCATGCAGGTGAATTCGGGGTTATGGTTTTTGTCCATACCTTCGTTGCGGAAGTTCTTACCGATTTCGTACACACCTTCGAAACCGCCTACGATGAGGCGTTTCAGATAGAGCTCTGTTGCAATACGCAGATACAGGTCGATATCGAGCGAGTTGTGGTGGGTGATGAACGGACGGGCACTTGCTCCTCCGGGGATAGATTGCAGGATGGGAGTCTCGACTTCGGTATAGCCGGCTTCATCGAGCACGGCACGCATGGTCGATATGACTTTCGAGCGCTTCAGGAATGTTTCCTTCACACCGTCGTTCACAATGAGGTCGACATAGCGTTGGCGATAACGCAATTCGGGGTCTTCGAACGAGTCGTAGGCTACTCCATCTTTATATTTTACGATAGGCAGCGGCTTGAGGCTTTTGGCCAGTACAGTCAGCTTTTTGGCATGTACGCTGATTTCGCCCATTTGGGTACGGAATACGAAGCCTTCGATGCCGATAAAGTCGCCCAAGTCGAGCAAACGTTTGAACACGGTGTTGTACATGTCTTTGTTTTCATCGGGGCAGATGTCATCGCGGGTGATGTATACCTGGATACGTCCTTTGGAATCCTGTAGTTCGATGAAGGATGCTTTTCCCATGACGCGACGGCTCATCATACGTCCGGCAATGCTTACCTGACGCGGTTCGTCATCGTCTTTAAATTCAGCTTTTATGTCGGTCGAGAAAGCGTTGGTTACATACTCTGCTGCGGGATAGGGCTCGATGCCCATCGCGCGAAGTTCATTCATGCTGTTGCGGCGAATGATTTCCTGTTCACTTAGTTCTAAAACGTTCATATCGTTAAATTTCACTCTATTTGGGTACAAAAGTACGAAACATTTTTTTAATAATACTATTTTTTGTCTCGAAATGACGCCAAAGGGACGCCTTATCTATGCTCTTTGTTTTTTTATTCTCTATTTTTAACCTTTTGTTTACACTTCTACCCGATGAAAAAGAAGTAACTTTGCGCCCGGATTGAATAAATGAGAAAGATATGACAGGACAACAAAAGACACCCACGGCGTTGGGTACTGAAAACATTGGTAAACTTCTGATGCAGTATGCCGTTCCGGCTATTATCGCAATGACTGCTTCTTCACTGTACAACATGGTAGATAGTATCTTTATCGGACACGGAGTTGGGCCGATGGCTATTTCCGGTCTGGCTCTTACCTTCCCGTTGATGAACCTGGCTGCGGCTTTCGGGTCGCTGGTGGGTGTGGGAGCGTCTACACTGATATCGGTCAAGCTCGGACAGAGAGACTATCAGACGGCGCAGCGGGTGCTGGGCAATGTGCTGGTGCTGAATATTCTGCTGGGTGTAGGATTTACGTTGGTGGTGATGCCGTTTCTGGACCCGATACTTTACTTCTTTGGCGGCAGTGACGAGACGGTGCCTTATGCTCGCGATTATATGGAGATTATTTTGCTGGGCAATGCCGTGACGCATTTGTATCTCGGACTGAATTCGGTGCTGCGTTCGGCCGGCCATCCGCAGAAGGCCATGTATGCAACGATAGCTACGGTGGTGATTAATACGATTCTCGACCCGTTGTTCATTTACGGTTTGGACATGGGTATCCGTGGGGCGGCTGTGGCTACTATTCTGGCTCAGATCATTGCCCTTATGTGGCAGTTCAGGCTGTTCAGCAATCGTGACGAACTGCTTCATTTCCATCGGGGGATTTTCCGGTTGAAACGTAAGATTGTGTTCGATTCACTGGCCATCGGTATGTCGCCGTTTCTGATGAATGTGGCTGCTTGCTTTATCGTTATCCTTATCAACCAGGGACTGAAACGGTATGGGGGCGACCTGGCTATCGGTGCTTTCGGCATTGTGAACCGTTTGGTATATATTGTGGTGATGATTGTGATGGGACTGAATCAGGGCATGCAGCCGATAGCCGGATATAACTACGGTGCCCGACTTTATCCGCGTGTGACAAAGGTGCTGAAGCTGACTATTGTTTACGCCACGGCAGTTACGACGTTCGGCTTTGTGGTGGGCATGGCGGTACCCCGGTTGGTGGTAAGCATTTTTACGTCCGATGCTGAACTGATCGATCTGTCGGCTCGCGGATTGCGCATCATTGTGATGTTCTTCCCCATAATTGGTTTTCAGATGGTGACTGCCAACTTTTTCCAAAGTATCGGGATGGCGGGGAAGGCCATTTTCCTGTCTTTGTCGCGTCAGTTGCTGATTTTGCTTCCCTGCCTGCTGATTTTGCCCCGCTTCTGGGGGGCCGACGGAGTGTGGTTCAGTATGCCGGTTTCTGATTTTCTGGCCAGTCTGGTGGCGGCCTTCATGTTGATTTGGCAATTCCGCAAGTTCAAGTCGGCTGCAGCTGCGTCAGATGCAACAATGGGGTGAGCAACCTTTTTCTTACTTTTTGATGGTGTTTTCCTTCAGAATATATATATTTGCTAGTGCAATAAAACTGAAAATAGATTATGGATAAATTTGTAGTCAATATAGGGCGTCAGTTGGGTAGCGGCGGACGCGAAATCGGCGAGAAACTGTCCCGGCGTTTAGGTATCGATTTTTATGACAAAGAGCTTATCAACCTGGCTTCGGAGGAGAGTGGCCTGTGCCGTGAGTTTTTCGAAAAGGCTGATGAGAAAGCTTCGCAAGGCATGGTGGGAGGCATATTCGGGATGCGTTTCCCGTTCTTTAGCGATGGTGTGCTTCCGTCGATGAACTGTTTAAGCAACGATGCCCTGTTCAAGGTGCAGAGCGACGTCATCAGGAAGCTGGCTGCGGAGAAGTCGTGCCTTTTCGTGGGACGCTGTGCCGACTACATCCTGCGCGACAATCCGCGTTGTGTCAACGTGTTTGTATCGGCTTCGCGCGAGGACCGCATCGCGCGTCTGTGCCGTTTGCATGGCATTTCTGAAAACGAAGCCGAGGAAATGATGAACCGTGCCGATAAGAAGCGTTCGGAGTATTATAATTATTATAGTTATAAGACGTGGGGAATGGCTTCGACTTATCATCTGTGCATCGACTCTTCCGTACTTGGCATCGAGAAGACGGTGGACTTTATCGAAGAGTTTGTCCGCCTGAAACTGAAGTGATGCCGAAAGCGCTGGCGTGCGCTGTGCGAAGGTTTCGTATAATAACTGTAAGTAAGTCTTTTTCTTACGCTCACAGACTCTTCGGGTGAATTCGCAATCTGCTGATTCTGAGGATTCTGTGTCCTCTGCTCGATGCTATACGACTTAGAGTGCCTCAGTATACGACTTAGACCCCCTAAGTATACGACTGAGGGTATCTCGGTATACGACTGTGATACCCTCAGTCTTTTACTTTCTTTGGGTGTAAAAGATTATGAATGCTCCGGATGATACGGAGCGTAAAAAGAGGGTGTCAAACTCAAAAATGGCTGGTATATTATAGATTTTAGGCACGGACTACACAGAAAAACACAGGGAAAGGAATAAGAATAATCCGTGAAATTCAGTGTAATCCGTGCCTAAAGAAATTTATTCCCTTATGGAGCACGCCTTCTGACGTTGGCGAATATTGTCTTTTGCCGTTACATCATGGCCAGCAATATCATCTGTCCGGCCAGAATACGCAGAAACATAGTCAGCGGGTAGACGGTAGAATAACCTACTGATGGTGCATCGTTACCCGAAATCTGGTTAGCGTAGGCCAGTGCAGGTGGGTCGGTAGTACTTCCGGCAATAAGACCCATCAGCGTAAAGTAATTGACCTTGCAATATAGTCGAGCAATGATTCCGATAATCAGTAGCGGGATGACGGTAATCAGGAATCCATATCCTACGTAGTACAGTCCGTTTCCGTCGACCACTGTTTGCACGAAGTGTTCACCAGCCTCAATACCCACGCTGGCAAGGAACAGTACGATACCTATTTCGCGCAACATCAGGTTGGCACTCATTGTAGTATAGGTGACAAGTTTCAGCTTATGTCCAAACCGTCCGATAAGGATGGCTACTACAAGCGGACCGCCAGCCAAACCCAGCTTGACCGGAGTAGGCATGCCGGGGAATGCGATGGGGAGACTTCCCAGCAGGATTCCAAGGAAGATGCCGACGAAGATGGTGATGATGTTGGGTGTGTCGAGGCGTTTCAGCTGATTGCCAAGCACGCCGGCCACACGTTCTACGGCATCCTGCTGACCTACCACCATGACGCGGTCGCCCACCTGCAGAATCAGATTCGGGTCGGCAAACAGGTCCATACCCGAACGGTTGACACGTGTCACGTTCACGCCGTACATGCTGCGGAAGTGCATGCTTCCCAGCTTTTTACCATTGATTTCTGATTTGGTCACAAGGATACGTCGCGAAACCATAGGCATGTCCTGCTTTTCCCAGTCTACCTGGATTTCGCGTCCGATGAATGCAGTGACGGCAGCAGCGTCTTCTTCCGAACATACGATGAAGAGCTGGTCGCCGATGTGGAATTCTGTATCTTGGCTAGGGATGCTGACGTGTCCTTCGTGGCGAATGCGCGAGCAGACAAACGGACGGCCCAGGAAGTCTTTTACCTGCAACAGCTTTTTACCGTCGATCGATTCGTTACGAACCTCCAGGTGAAGCATGTGGGGCTGGTGCTTCATGTCCGATTCCTGACTCTGAAGCTCTTTTTCTTCCTTCGAAAGGTTGATGCGGAAGATATACCGTATGGCGATGATCGAAGCAATAATGCCGACAACACCGAGCGGGTAAGCACAAGCATAACCCAATGCGATGGGATCGCCCGTGTAATGCAGCTGGTTCAAAGCTTCCTGGGCAGCACCCAAACCGGGAGTGTTGGTCACGGCACCATATAGAATACCGATCATCATGGGCAGTTCCACTTGCCCGTTGGCTATGAAATAGATGGAAAGTGCTACTACAATGTTGAGCACGACAATACCCACAGCTAGCATGTTCAGTGTCATTCCCCCTTTCTTGAACGAAGAGAAGAAAGACGGTCCTACCTGCAGACCGATACAAAATACAAACAGAATCAGGCCGAATTCGCGGATGAAGTGCAGGATGTGCGTTTCACCTGTGAAACCGAAGTGTCCCATCAGGATGCCGGTGAAGAGGACAAACGTCACTCCCAACGATACACCGAAAACCTTAATCTTACCCAACAGCACACCCACCGAAATAACGAATGCATACAAGCAGACGATATGGGCGACTGATGTGGAATCCCATAACAAACTTTCTAACCAATCCATACTCCTTAATTAATGTGCTTTTTAAAATTTCGCGCAAAAATACTTAATCAAAAGGAGTTAACAAAAGTTTTTCTTACTTTTTATTTTGCTGTGTCGCGCGAGTGTAGAAAAAGGACTTCTTTTTTCTCTTATCGGCCGTTGTCGTGATATCTTCTTATTTTGCCGGATGGATGGATTCACGGCAGCTGTTCGGGGAATGTAGCTCTGTCTGGCAGAAAAACTATATCATAAAGTAAGTATTGCGTGCGAAAATTCCCTAAAAACTCTTTTTCTTTGAAGTAATTCAGTATATTTGCAAGTCTATTCACGACATTATGAATTGTATTCATCTTTAATTTTTTAAATAAACTATGGCAGACAGTAAAGAAAAACTCTTCTCGGACTTTTCTCCCGTCAGCACTGAACAGTGGATGGAGAAAGTGACAGCCGACCTGAAAGGTGCGGATTTTGAGAAGAAACTCGTTTGGAGAACAAACGAAGGATTCAAAGTGAAACCTTTCTACCGTAAGGAAGATCTTGAAGGACTGAAGACTACTGACGCTCTTCCGGGTGAGTTCCCTTATCTGAGAGGTAACAAAAAAGACAACAACGAGTGGCTGGTTCGTCAGGAAATCAAGGTGGATGATGTAAAGGAAGCCAATGCCAAGGCACTGGACATCCTGAACAAAGGTATCGACTCCTTGTCTTTCCATGTAAAGGCCAAGGAACTGAACGCCGCATACGTGGAGGCGTTACTCGAAGGCATTTGTGCCGATTGTGTAGAATTGAACTTCTCCACTTGTCAGGGACACGTTGTAGAACTGGCCAATCTGCTGGTGGAATACTTCCAGAAGAAAGGATATGATCTGGCTAAGTTGCAGGGTTCTATTAACTTCGATTACCTGAACAAAATGTTGTCCAAGGGTAAGGAGAAAGGCAGCCTGGTAGATACAGCCAAGGCTTTGATTGCCGCTACTGCTGCTTTGCCTCAATATCGCGTAATCAATGTAAACGCACTGACCCTGAACAATGCCGGAGCCTATATCTATCAGGAACTGGGTTACGCACTGGCTTGGGGTAACGAATATATGAATCTGCTGACCGAAGCCGGAGTACCCGCTGAAACCGTAGCCAAGAAGATTAAGTTTAACTTCGGTATCAGCTCTAACTACTTCCTGGAAATAGCCAAGTTCCGTGCCGGACGTATGCTGTGGGCCGACATCGTAGATTCTTATCTGGCCGAAGGCGACTGCAAATGTGCCGCTAAGATGAAGGTACATGCCGAAACATCTTCATTCAATCTGACAGTATTCGACTCTTATGTAAACCTGCTCCGTACACAGACCGAGGCCATGAGTGCTGCTTTGGCAGGCGTTGACTCAATGACAGTAGTACCCTTCGATAAGGCTTACGAGACTCCGAACGACTTCTCTGAGCGTCTGGCCCGTAACCAGCAACTGTTGCTGAAGGAGGAATCTCATTTCGATAAAGTAATCGACCCGGCTGCCGGTTCTTATTACATCGAGAATCTGACCGTTTCTATCGCTAAGCAGGCATGGGATCTGTTCCTCGCCGTTGAGGAAGAAGGCGGTTTCTATGCTGCTGTAAAAGCCGGTAAGGTACAGGAAGCAGTCAATGCCAGCAACAAGGCACGTCATGAAGCTGTAGCCAAACGTAAAGAAATCCTGCTGGGTACTAACCAGTATCCTAACTTTACAGAGTTGGCCGGTGATAAGCGTCCTTTGGAAGCTGTTTGCTGCTGCGGCGGACAAGATACTTGCGAGAAAGATGTTCCTTCATTGAACTTTGACCGTGCAGCAAGCGAGTTCGAAGCTTTGCGTCTGCAGACTGAAACTTCCGGCAAACGTCCGAAAGCCTTCATGCTGACTATCGGAAATCTGGCTATGCGTCAGGCACGTGCACAGTTCTCTTGCAACTTCTTGGCTTGTGCCGGATACGAAGTAGTAGATAATTTAGGCTTTGCTACGGTTGAGGAAGGAGTAGAAGCTGCTTTGGCTGCCAAGGCTGATATCGTAGTACTTTGCTCAAGCGATGATGAATATGCCGAATACGCTGTTCCTGCCTTCAAGGCTTTGGACGGTCGTGCCATGTTTATCGTAGCGGGTGCACCTGCTTGTATGGACGAGTTGAAAGCTGCCGGTATCGAGAATTTCATCCATGTCCGTGTCAACGTATTGGAAACCCTGAAAGAATACAATGCTAAATTATTAAGTTAACAAGGGGACAAGGACACAAGCTGCAAGGAACAATTCCCTGGCAACTTGTCGGCTGAATCCTCGTCAACTACCAAAGAAGATGAGAAAAGATTTTAAAAATATAGATATATATGCCAATTTCAAGCCCGTTAACGGTGCTGAATGGCAGAAAGCCAACGGTATTCAGGCCGACTGGAAAACTCCGGAACACATCAATGTGAAGCCTGTTTATACCAAAGAGGACCTCGAAGGTATGGAACACCTTGATTTTGCTGCAGGTATTCCGCCATATTTGCGTGGTCCGTATTCTGTAATGTATACGCTGCGTCCCTGGACCATCCGTCAGTATGCAGGTTTCTCTACAGCCGAAGAGTCAAATGCCTTCTATCGTCGCAATCTGGCTTCCGGTCAGAAAGGTCTGTCGGTAGCTTTCGACTTGGCTACACACCGTGGTTACGACCCTGATAACGAACGTGTAGTAGGCGATGTGGGTAAAGCTGGTGTATCTATCTGCTCGTTGGAGAACATGAAGGTTTTGTTCGACGGTATTCCTTTGAACAAGATGTCCGTATCAATGACGATGAACGGTGCCGTTCTGCCGATTATGGCATTCTATATCAATGCCGGACTGGAGCAGGGTGCCAAGTTGGAGGAAATGGCTGGTACTATCCAGAATGATATCCTGAAAGAGTTCATGGTGCGTAATACTTATATTTATCCGCCTTCGTTCTCGATGAAGATTATCTCTGATATCTTCGAATATACATCACAAAAGATGCCTAAGTTCAACTCTATCTCCATTTCCGGTTACCACATGCAGGAAGCCGGTGCAACGGCAGACATCGAGTTGGCTTATACTCTGGCTGACGGTCTGGAATATCTTCGTGCAGGTGTAGGAGCCGGACTGGACATTGACGCTTTTGCTCCGCGTCTGTCATTCTTCTGGGCTATCGGAACCAACCACTTCATGGAGATCGCCAAGATGCGTGCCGCACGTATGCTTTGGGCAAAGATTGTGAAACAGTTCAATCCGAAGAATCCGAAATCACTGGCATTGCGTACACACTCGCAGACATCTGGTTGGTCACTGACCGAGCAGGATCCGTTCAACAACGTAGGCCGTACTTGTATCGAAGCCATGGCTGCTGCACTGGGACATACACAGTCATTGCATACCAATGCGCTTGATGAGGCTATCGCCTTGCCGACTGACTTCTCTGCACGTATTGCACGTAATACGCAGATCTATATCCAGGAAGAGACTAACATCTGCAAGAACGTTGACCCATGGGGCGGTTCTTACTATGTAGAGTCTTTGACTAACGAAATTGCTCACAAGGCTTGGGAACACATCCAAGAAATCGAAAAGCTGGGCGGTATGGCCAAGGCTATCGAAACCGGTATTCCTAAGATGCGTATCGAAGAAGCTGCCGCACGTACACAGGCACGTATTGATAGCGGTGCGCAGACCATTGTAGGTGTGAACAAGTATCGTCTGGAGAAGGAAGCTCCGATTGATATTCTTGAAATCGATAATACTGCCGTTCGTCAGGAGCAGCTGGAGAACCTGAAGCGTCTGAAAGAAGGACGTAACGAGGAAGAAGTTCAGAAGGCTCTGGACGCCATTACCAAGTGTGTGGAAACCAAGCAAGGCAACTTGCTGGAGTTGGCTGTAGAAGCAGCTCGTGTTCGTGCCACTTTGGGCGAAATCTCTTATGCTTGTGAAAAGGTAGTAGGACGTTATAAAGCAATAATCAGAACTATTTCAGGCGTGTATTCATCAGAAAGTAAAAATGATGCCGACTTCAAGCATGCTTGCGAGTTGTGCGAGAAGTTTGCTAAGAAAGAAGGTCGTCAGCCGCGTATTATGATTGCTAAGATGGGTCAGGACGGACACGACCGTGGTGCTAAGGTTGTAGCAACCGGTTATGCCGATTGTGGTTTCGACGTGGATATGGGACCGTTGTTCCAGACTCCGGCCGAGGCTGCCCGCGAAGCTGTTGAGAACGACGTTCACGTAGTGGGCGTATCTTCATTGGCTGCCGGACATAAGACTTTGATTCCACAAATCATTGCCGAACTGAAGAAGTTGGGCCGTGAGGATATTGTAGTGATTGCCGGTGGTGTAATCCCCGCACAAGACTATGACTTCCTGTACAAGGCTGGTGTAGCCGCTATCTTTGGCCCCGGTACTTCGGTTGCCAAGGCTGCTTGCCAGATTCTGGAGATCTTGATGGATGAAGAATAATCTTCTAAAAAGAGGATGAATAAAGGAAGGGATGGGAAGTAATTTTCCTATCCCTTTTTTGTTGGCTTTTAAAAAATATTGTACCTTAGCTCCGAAATGTCAAGAATGTATACTATGAAAAAAATAGTTTATGCCATTTGTTTGTTGGTTATGTTGATTGTGACAAAAGCACAGGCACAGTTCAATTCGGAGCTGAGTTTTGCTCGTATAGGTTTGGAGGAGGGTTTGTCGCAGAGTACGGTACTAGACATTGTACAGGATAGTCAGGGGTGTTTGTGGCTCGCTACGCAGGATGGGTTGAATAAGTACAATGGTTATGATTTTACAGTATATCGTCACGATAGTCGGGATACGACTACACTTGCTAACGATTTTCTGTATGCACTGGACATAGATGTGCATGACCGATTGTGGATAGGTACCGAGTCTGGCCTTTCTTGCTATGATGCCAATCGGGATGCTTTCCGTAATTACAGTTTGAAAGGCAGTTTGAACAAAAGACTTGCCGTTACTCATGTGGCTATTGTTGATTCATTAAGCCTGTTGTTTTTGGCTGGGAACCGATTGTATATGTTCGATGTTCATGAGGGCTTATCGAAACCTGCAGAACTTACTGGATTTGTCGATGTAGAGCAATGTTATTCGCTCACTCGTCGCGATTCTCTTATTTATATAGGTACAGATAAGGGCTTGTACATATATTCTGGTGGTAAAAAAGAAGTCAGAAAGTATTCATTCAAAGAATTAGAAAAATGTCGGATTTTGACCGCACTTATGCAGGTTCCTTCTTACTTGTGGGTGGCTACGGAAGGGCAAGGACTGTATCGTTTTGACCTAAGCGATGCCACAGTACGGCATTATACAGCCAGAGGAGAGCGCTGTATCGGATCAGACTATGTACGTTCGTTGGCTTTGGATCATTGGAACCGTTTGTGGGTAGGCACGTTTACTTCTTTGAATATTTACCGTCAGGAGGATGACACGTTCGAACAGTATGTGAACGATCCCTCCAATCCAGCTAGTTTGTCTCAAACATCGGTACGCAGTTTGTATTGTGATCGGCAGGGAGGCATGTGGATGGGAACTTATTTCGGCGGATTGAACTATTATCATGAACAGAAGAATCGGTTTCGTTATATTAGTCGGATGCCCGGTCGTAATTCGTTGAACAATAATGTGATTAGTTGTATCGTTGAGGATAAGAAACAGAATCTGTGGATAGGTACTAACGGCGGACTGAACCTATATGACAAGCAACAGGGACTGTTTAGGGCTTTTACGACAGCGGATGGCCTTTCCTCGAATGACATCAAGGCTTTGCAGGTGGATGAAGAACGACAGGAGGTGTACATTGGCAGCCATGCCGGTGAATTCAGTATCCTGCATGTGCCAAGTGGGCGAATAGAGAACTTTATGCCGTCGGATAGGGTGACTGATGGTCGTAGTGTGTATACTCTTACTCCTAAAGGGAAAGACGAATTGTGGGTAAGTACGGTACGGACTATCAAATGTTTCGACAAACGGAGCCGGACCTTTACGGATTTTCCGATGATAGCCGATGGAAAGCCCATAGAACTATCCGAAATTCAATTGTTCTTTGAAGACAGCAAGCAGCGTATTTGGATTAGTGATAAAGAAAGTATTCATGTCTTTCGTATAGTGGGGAACACTTTGGAGCAGGTGTCTTTACTTCCTGCTGGGCATGAACTGGAGAGAAAAAAAATACAGTGTATACGTGAGCAGGCTAACCACGTATTCTGGTTGGGCACCCGTGACGGACTGTACCGTTTCGATGAGAACAAAGGGGAAGTGGTACGTTATTCTACGGCGGATGGTCTGCCTAACAATGTGATATATGGTATTCTGGAAGACAGTTCTGGCAACCTGTGGCTTAGTACAAACGGTGGTTTGAGCCGTTTCGTGCCTCGTATGGGAACATGTCGTAACTATACGGCAGCGGATGGTTTGCAAAGTAATCAGTTTACTCCTTATGCGTATTGTCTTACAGCAAACGGACAGATATATTTTGGCGGTGTCAATGGACTGACGGCGTTTTATCCTGACCAGCTAATAGATAATCCTTATACTCCCTCAGTGATTTTCACAGAATTGCGTCTATTTAATAAAACTGTGCATCCGGGTGACACGACTGGTATCTTGGAACGACATATCGGACGTACAAGGCGTATTACGCTCAAGGCGGAGCAGAGCATGTTTTCGCTGGATTTTGTAGTTCCCAACTATATAGCGGGTAATCACAACATCTTTGCTTACAAGTTGGAAGGATATGATGCCGACTGGACTGTGACCCATACTATGCGTACGGTGTCTTATTCCCATTTGCCGCAAGGACACTATCGTTTTTTGGTGAAGGCGGCCAATAACGACGGTATTTGGAGTGATCATCCTACAGAACTCGAAATAGTGGTCTTGCCAGTTTGGTACAAGACCTGGTGGGCCGGTATACTGTTTTTTCTGGCGTTTGCGGGTAGCATCGCGTTTGTTGTTCGCTACTTTTGGACACGTAAAATCATGAAGGCACGGCTTGAAATGGAACGTATTGACAAAGAACGGTTAAAGGAGGTAAATGAAATGAAACTGCGCTTTTTTATCAATATATCTCACGAACTTCGCACTCCGTTGACGTTGATTATGGCGCCTTTGCAAGATTTGCTGGCTAAGGTACAAGACCGTTGGATGGGTAGACAGTTGGAGCACATCCGGCGCAATGCAGATCGTCTGCTGTATCTGGTCAATCAGTTGATGGACTACCGCCGTGCCGAGTTGGGTGTATTTCACTTAAAAGTAAGGCTTGTACCCATTCGACAGATAATGGAGAAGAATTTTCTTTTCTATGAACGTCTGGCGCAGCAAAAGCAGATTGTTTACCGTTTTGACTCTGATTTGGAGGACCGGAAGATTCTTTGCGATCCGGAATATTTGGAGTTGATAGAAAATAATCTACTTTCCAATGCTTTCAAGTACACTGGTAGGGGCAAAAGTATAACTGTGACATTGAGGCAGGAAGGTGATGAGTTGATGCTACAGGTTAAGGATACGGGGATTGGTATTCCTCTTGGTAAACAAGACAGAATATTCGAACGTTTCTATCAGGCGGATAGTGAACATTTGGGTAGTGGTATTGGTCTCTCGTTGGTACAACGTCTGGTGGAGTTACATCACGGTGTCGTCAAGATGGAAAGTCAAGAAGGCGAGGGGAGTACGTTCACTGTTTTAGTGCCAGTGGTTGAATCTGCTTACACTTTGGAAGAAAAACAGTGTACTACAGAAGAGATAGAAGAAGTACACACAACCAATCGGCAGGAGATGTACATGGTGGACACAGAAGACGAACCGGTCGATGCTTCTTTGTCGGATGAGGACGGAACATCTACACAGGAAGACAAAATTCGGAAAGAAACTGTTTTGGTGGTGGAAGATCATGCAGATATTCGTTGTTATCTAGCTGAAAAATTGGGTACTATGTATCAGGTGGTGCAGGCGAGTAACGGAGAAGAAGCATTGAAGCGGCTAAAGGAACTGCCGGTAGACCTTGTCTTGACAGATGTAATGATGCCTGTCATGGACGGTTTGCACTTGTGTCGCGCTATTAAGCAGAATATGAATACTTGTCACATTCCGGTTATCATCCTTTCGGCCAAGGCCGATGTTAAGGAACAGCTGGAAGGCTTACAGGTGGGAGCTGATGATTATATTCCAAAGCCTTTTGTGTTGAATATTGTGGTGACTAAGATACGAAATCTGTTTCGTACGCGTTATCGGGCCATCGAATACTATTCCAAGTCGATGGAGATAGAACCGGAGAAGATTGCCTTGAATCCGTTAGACGAAAAACTGTTGAAGCAAGCTATGGATATTATGGAGCGACACTTGGACGATGTAGATTTTACTACTGATGAATTTGCTCGTGAAATGTGTATGAGTAGATCTAGCTTGCATGCTAAGATGAAAGCCTTGACGGGAGAGTCGACCAACGATTTTATCCGTAAAGTACGTTTCAATCGGGCTTGTAAATTGTTGAAAGAGGGACGGTATACTGTGGCCGAGATCAGTGTAATGGTAGGATACAATACACCTTCTTATTTCACTACCAGTTTTAAAAAGTATTTTGGTTGTTTGCCCTCAGAATACGGAAAGTAGATTGATAAACAGTGTGCTTGTACAAAAATGAAAGGAGGCTGGACAAAACTGAAAGCATTTTCAACAGAACAGAAATAGAGAAAGCGTATTTTGAAAGCGTATGTATATGACACGCTTTATCTTTGCAACGTCGGACGATAGAAAGAGTTGTCCGGCGTTGTTTGTTAATAATATGAATTCTAAAGACCATGAACATGAAGAAAAAAGTTTTGTTTGCAGGAACCGTCTTGTTTTTGGGGCTGACAGCTTGTCGTTATCAGACTTCTACTACAACTGGAACATGGATAGACAGTGTGGAAGAGGTAGCTGTTTATCAGTTGTTATCTACTGCTAGCGAATTGGCCGATTCTATGAAGATGCCGCGTACTACATGGGCGGGTTACGAGTTACCGTTTCTGGAAGAACAGTTGGAACACAAAGTGAACATTGATTCTATCCATCCTAATCCGGCAAAAGAGCTGTTAGGCAAAAGGAGGCTTTGTACTATCTCCGATTGGACCAGTGGTTTCTTTCCTGGTACATTGTGGTATGCTTACGAGTTGACTGGTAATGATTCTTTGAAGATGCAGGCTATTCGCTTCACCAATAAATTAAACAATGTGCGTTATATGAAAGGCACACACGATGTTGGTTTTATGGTCAATTGCAGTTATGGCAACGCGTTGCGTCTGGCACCGAACGATACCATCAAACCATTGTTGGTGGAGACAGCAAATAATTTATGTAGTCGTTTCGATTCCATCATCGGATGTATTCGCTCTTGGGATTTTGGCACGTGGCATTTTCCTGTCATCATTGACAATATGATGAACTTGGAATTGCTTTTTAATGTAAGTAAACTGACTGGTGACCCGAAATATGCAGACATCGCCGTCCGCCATGCCCGTACAACCATGGCTAATCACTTCCGTCCCGACCATACCTGTTATCACGTAGTGAGTTACAATGCCGATGGTACCGTGGAACGTAAACAGACGTTTCAGGGTAAGAACGATGAGTCGGCTTGGTCGCGCGGACAGGGTTGGGCAGTCTATGGTTATACCTTATGTTATAAAGAAACGAAGGATACCGCTTTTTTGCAACAGGCTGTCCAAGTGGCCGATATGATTATACGACGTACCACAACCTCCGATGCCATTCCTTACTGGGATTTTGATGCGCCTGCTATGTCCAATACGCCGCGCGATGCCTCGGCTGCTGCTGTCATAGCTTCTGCTTTCCTCGATTTGAGTACCTTGGTTCCCGATAGTTCCAAATACTTCATTCATGCTGAAAAGATACTCAAAAGTCTGTCAGGCAAGGACTATCTGGCCGTTAAAGGAAATAATGCCGGTTTCATACTGAAGCATTCTACCGGCTCTCTACCTCATGGCTCCGAGATTGACGTGCCATTGAACTATGCCGATTATTATTATTTGGAGGCATTGCTCAAGTACCTGAGAATAAGGAATGACGAATGAGAAATTATAAGAAGTTTAAGGAATTTGTCATTCTGTTTCGTTTCGTTGGGAGGATTGTTAACCATTAATAGTATTCAGTTAACTCCCGATAATCCCTGAAAACAGTCTTAATCAGTATGAAACCTTTGAAAATTGCTTGGGTAGCCGGGCTGATGTTTCCAGCTTCCCTTTGGGCACAGCAGCGTCCCAATATTATCTACATTATGACCGATCAGCAAACAGCTACGGCTATGAGTTGTGCTGGAAACGTTGATTTGCATACGCCAAACATGGATCGTCTTGCAGCACACGGTTTGCGTTTCACCAACGCTTACTGTTCGTTACCATTGAGTGGTCCGTCGCGGGCATCTATGTTTACCGGTCATACGCCTGCCGAAATAGGTATGGCCGAGAACGAGACACCCATGCCCGACTCCCTGCGCAGCCGTACACTGGGCACATTGTTGAAGCAGGCAGGCTATGAAACAGCCTATGCGGGCAAGTGGCACGTCAATACTAATTCTCTGCCTGCCGCGCATGCTTTCGGTTTTGAGAATCTGCATAGTCATAACGATAACGGACTTGCCGAGTCAGCGGTAAGTTTCCTGCAACGAAAACACACCAGGCCGTTCTTCCTTGTGGCTTCGTTCGACAATCCGCATAACATTTGTGAGTATGCCCGTTGTCAGAATACCCCGTTTGCCAACCTTGAAGAATTCCAGCTGGACGACTGCCCTAACCTGCCTGCTAACTTTCCTATAGCCCCTTATGATGCAGATGTGCTGAGCTACGAGCGTGAGCAGAGCTATCGTCTGTATCCGACCCGACACTATACTCCCGATGACTGGCGATGTTATCTCAATGCCTACTATCGGTTGATAGAACATGTGGATGTCGAAATCGGTAAAATTGTGGACGAGATAGAGCGACAGAACCTGTGGAAAAATACCCTCATTATTTTTACCTCCGACCATGGAGATGGAGCTTCTGCTCACCAGTGGAATCAGAAAACGGCTCTTTACGAAGAAGTGGTTAACGTGCCTTTCATTGTCTGTCTGCCCGGTACAAAGCATGCTGGAACCGTGATGCCTCAGCTTATTAATAATGGTGTGGACCTGATGCCCAGCCTTTGCGATTGGTCGGGAGCCAAGTTGCCCGACGGCGCACAGGGAGTCAGTTTCCGTGCGTTGACAGAAAGTGGAGACACAGCCCTCAGTCATCGTTCCTATGTGGTGACGGAAACCTTGTTTGCCCAGACCGGTGGTACGTGTGGCTGGATGGTACGTACACCCCGTTACAAATATGTATTGTATGAAGCCGGGAAGAACCGCGAATTGCTTTACGACATGACATGCGATCGGGGAGAGATGCGCAATTTAGCTGTGGAACGTCGATATACAGAGCTGTTGAAGCAGCATCGTGTTCTGCTGTTAGAGTGGATGAAGCAACATCCTACGCCGGGTCCCTATTCTCCTATGCGTTTCATTCCCAGGTGATTGAATAAGTGCTTGTACAGAATTGAAAGCTTGATATACAAAAATGAAACAGAAATCGCCAAAATTGAAAGGAAGAATATACAAAAACGATACTTCTTTTTCGGGCAAATACGGATATTTGCCAACAGAAAATCCGATGAGGCGAATTATTTAAATAAACATACATACCATGAAGAATTTGATTCTCATTTCTCTGTTTTCTGCTGCAGCCATCAATCCGGTCTGCGCTCAGAAAGCTCCGGCTAACATCCGGTTGACGGAGCAAAGTATGATGCACGAATCGCGTGTTACCCCTTCGCCGCTCAACGGTGCAATGGTCGACGATCGCTTCGTGTCTTTTCAGTGGCCGTTGCCGGCCGAAGCCCAGTCTGATGGTGCTCCCATGGACGGTTTTGAACATTTGGTCAAAAAGATAGATAAGAGTAAGTTGGCTTACAAGATACGTTATGCCCAAGATAGTACATTTAAAAAAGGTTGTTTTCAGGCAGATACCCGCTGGCCTTTCTACAACCCAGAGAAACCGTTGTCGCCTGGTACGTGGTACTGGCAGTATGCCTATGTCAAGGACGGTCAACCACAGTGGAGCGAGACTTTACAGGTAGAGGTAAAAGACAACGGACATCGTTTCTGCCCGCCTTCATTGAAAGAAGTATTGGCGTGTGTGCCCTTGTCGCATCCTCGCGTTTGGATTATTAAGGATGAATGGGACAAGTTCAGAAAAGAAAGTCTGGGTAAGGTAGAAAGAGCCTGGTATCTGGAACGCGCTGATAAAGTGTTGACCACACCCATGAAGGATGTGAAGGACATCAATACCAGTCAGGTGAAGAACCTTACCAACCAGATGCAGATCAATTCATACCTCACTCGTGAAAGCCGCCGCATTATCGATGCCGAAGAAGGAAACACCGAAGCCTTGATACGTGCTTATCTTCTGACCAAAGACCGTAAGTATGCCGATGAAGCTATCCGTCGGGTGATGATCATGTCCGATTGGAATAAGAACGCGAACGTGAAGGGCGATTTTAACGATGCCACCCTTCTATCACTCTGTTCTATGGCCTACGATTCTTTCTACGACTTGCTGACTTCTGCTCAGAAGAAAGAATTGTTAGATGACATCCGAGAGAAGGGCAACGGCATGTATAATCATTTCAATAACTATATGGAGAATCATATTGCCGAGAATCATATCTGGCAAATGACTCTCCGCATTCTAACCATGGCTGCTTTTGCCACTTATGGTGACTTGCCCGAGGCTGATACGTGGACTGACTATTGCTATAACGTATGGTTGGCGCGTTTCCCGGGTTTGAATAAAGATGGAGGTTGGCACAACGGTGATTCCTATTTCACGGTTAATACGCGCACTCTTATCGAGGTCCCTTATTATTATACAAAACTTACAGGCTTTGATTATTTCAGTGATCCTTGGTATACCAACAATGTAATGTATACCATCTTCCAGCAGCCTCCTTTTTCCAAATCGGGTGGTAATGGTAGTTCACATCAGAATGTTGCACGTCCTAATAGCATACGTATCGGTTATTTGGATGCTTTGGCCCGTCTTACTGGCAATACTTATGCAGCCGACTTTGTACGCCGTACCCTTAAAGTTGACCCCCTTTACTTGAAGAAGGCTTTGCTGGCTAAGCCTGGTGATTTGGCCTGGTTCCGTCTACAGTGTGATAAACCTTTGCCTGATGGTCCTGGTCTGACAGCTTTACCTTGGGGATATGTCTTCCCCGAAACCGGCCTAGCATCTTTCCAGACCAATTGGGACCGTGTGGGCAGCAACGCCATGTGGAGTTTCCGAAGTAGCCCTTATGGTTCGACCTCCCATGCTTTGGCCAACCAGAATGCTTTCAATACCTTCTTCGGCGGTAAGCCCATTTTCTACAGCAGTGGCCACCATATCGAATTTACTGATGTGCATAGCATGCTTTGTCATCGTGGTACGCGTGCCCATAATACAATTCTTGTTAATGGCATGGGACAACGCATAGGTGTGGAAGGTTATGGATGGATTCCTCGCTATTATGTAGGGGAGAAAATCGGTTATGTGCTGGGTGATGCATCCAATGCTTATGGTAAGGTAATTTCTCCACTGTGGTTGAAACGTGGTGAGCAGAGTGATGTACATTATACACCGGAGAATGGTTGGGATGATGTGCCTCTTACGAAATTTCGTCGCCACATCGTTAACTTGGGTAATACTGGTTATATTTTTATTTACGATGAGTTGGAAGCATCCGAACCGGCTGATTATACCTTTATGTTGCATACGGTGACTCAACCAATGAGCGTGGATAAAACAGATAAACGTTATATTCATGTACAGGGTCTCTCGGGACGAGGGGGAGCTTCAGATGCTTACATTTTCTCTACAGGTGCTTTGCAGACCGATACTACCAGCCAATTCTTTGTACCAGCCCATAACTGGTTGCGTGCCGATGATAAAGGTAACTTTAAAAAGTATCCTAACCATTATCATTTTACGGCCAAGTCGGAGAAAGCCAAAGTCTATCGTTTTGGCACCATTATTAACACTCATGCTGTGAAGTATCCTGCCAAGGCACCCGAAATTCTGGAGGACGGCCGTATTAAGGCCGGTGGTTGGCTTATCAGTGTTAACCTCAAGGCCGAAGGCGCACCTTCGTTTTTCATACGTAGTACCAAGGACAAGGTGAGCATTACCTACAAGGGGCAGGAAACCATCGTAGATGAGAATGGCTACGTCACTACCATGCGCGACAAAGTTCCCGAGTTGGAAATCTGAATTGTACCACTTATTCATAAACTGATTCATCATGAAAACATTCATCTTACGTATTCTTCTGTCGGCTTTTTGCTTGGCTGCCGCGCTGACTGTTGGGGCACAGGTTCCTGTGAAGCCTCTGATACAGACTTCGGCCGAGCCCGAAGAAACGGCAGTGTGGAAACCTTCGGGCAAACCGACGTCCAAGCCTGTTGCCCACAAGCAGAAAAACACTTTGGTGAAACAGTCTGCCGGAAAGAAGTCTGCTGGTAAGAATCCTGTCGTTGAGAAAGCAAAGAAGACAGCTGTGCCCGTTACGGGTAATCGATATCATGCTCTGAAAACGAACGTGGCTTTCGATGCCATCGGTGTGCTCAACTTGGCTTACGAAGTGCAGCTACACCGCAAGATGACTCTCGACTTGCCTGTGATGTGGAGTCTGTGGGATGCGCAGCGTGAACATGCCCTTCGCGTCATTGCCTTGCAGCCCGAGTTGCGCTGGTGGACAGGAAGCGAGGTCGGACGGGGACACTTCTTTGGGTTGCACGCCCATACTGCCTGGTTCAACTTTAAGTGGGAAGACAATCGCTATCAGGACGTCGGTCGTCCACTGTTGGGAGCTGGACTGAGCTATGGTTACAAACTACCCTTGGGGCAACACTGGGGAGCCGAGTTCAATGTAGGTGTGGGTTATGCCAACCTAAAATACAATACCTATTATAATATAGAGAACGGTGCATTGATTAATACCCGCATCCGTCACTATTGGGGACTGACCCGTTTGGGACTGTCGCTGGTCTATCGCCTTTAATCTTAAATATATGAAGACAATGAAAAAGATATTCAAACATATTTTCAGCCTCTTGGGCAGTTGCATCTTCTTGTTGGCCTCTTGCCAGTTGCACGAAGAACCCGAAATGACAGCTACAGGAGAGTGGGGGGTAGACCCTACAGAGGTGACGGTTAAGGCACAGTTGTCGCTCCGTCTAACTGTTTCCGAAGCCGCATCGAAAGCTTTCTCCACCCGCGCAGAGGGCGATGCTGCCTACCTGCACCGTTTTATTGTGGATGCCTATCTGAGCGACGCCACTTCCGTACGGCAGGTGGTTTACGAAGAAGTAGTGGACGGACGTACCCTGCTCACTGTGCCCGTATCCCTGAAACTTCACGCACGCCCTTACCGGCTGGCTGTTTGGGCCGACTATGTGCAGGCTGACCAGAGGGCTGACTGGTTCTACGATACCACTACCCTGACTCCTGTCATCGGCAATGGACGCTACCAAGGCAACACCGACTGGAAAGACGCCTTTTATGCCATGCAGGAAGTGGACTTGAGCAGTTATCGCAACGACTGGAACGTGCAGGTGCCTCTTGAATTGACGCTCAGCCGTCCTGTGGCACGCTATCGTCTGCTGGCTACCGACCTCGACAAGCTGATAGACAAGGTTTCAGCAGGCGAAGTAAGTGGCAACAAGTTCACCGTGCGTGTGAAGTACAGCGATTATTTACCTATGGGTTTTGATGTGCTTACCGGGCAGTTGCGCAATTCTCTGCTCTACATGAGCTATAGTAAGGAGTTTACCCTGCCCGAAACACCCGTCAAGGATTTTGAGATAGGCTTTGATTATGTACTGTGCAACGAGACCGACACAGCTGTGCCTGTGGAAGTAGAAGTGGTGGACAGCCAGAACAAGACCGTGGCACGCTCCATCATACGCCTACGCTGTACTCCCGGCATGCTTACCACCGTTCGTGACAACTTCCTTACGGCCGATCCAGCCCTGGCTGAGGATGGTGTGGGCATTGATCCCGACTTCGACGACGAGATAGACATGGAGGTAGAGGTCATTTAAATGAAAACAAGCATAATTAAGTAACTATATTTATATACAAATAAAACTTTTAAGTAACCATGAAAAAGAACTTTTTCTATTCAGTGATGGCTGTGTTTACCCTGCTCTTTATGGCAGCGTGCAGTCAGGAGGAAATCATTTCCAGCAATGAAACCAACGGCGGTAAAGTCGTTCTCTCAGTGAATGTAAGCGGTGCCACACCCGATACGCGTGCAGTGGCTGATGTACAGGGATATGTGATGCGTTGCATCATGGAAGCAGTGGACAGCGAAGGGACAGTCATCGAAGGCACCCGCATGGTGCAGCCCGTGACCGCCGGAAAGGCTACCTTTGAGTTTGAAAAGAATGCAAGCGCAGCCAATTACTTGTTCTGGGCCGACTATGTGGAAGGTACTGACATAAATGATGCTAAAAAAGTGGTTTACAACGCCGAGACCTTGACCAACATTACCTATCGTCTGAACAAAACTAACGACTTGTTCAACAATCCTGCCGCCGATGCCTTCTGCGCAACCGTGGCAACCGACAACCTGGCAGGCAGCGTTACCCTGAAGCGTCCCTTCACCCGCATTGCCGTGAAGACGGCTGATGTGGATGCATTGGGCCTGACCGGTCTTACTCACATCAATCCTAATCTCTATGCAGGCGCCGGATTCAACGTTGCTACGGGTAAGGCTACTACTAAGGGACAGCTTCAGGCCACTGCCGATAGCTACGTGCCTGTGTTGACTGATGGTGAGTTTGCTTTCTATTGCTATGTGCTGGCTACTGTGGCCGGCGAAACTCGTACTTCTAGCATCACTTTCAGCAACGAAGAAGGAACCTCTACCAAGAGCATCCAGCTTCCCCCTGACCAGATGATGAGCCTTCAAAGCAACACCAGCGTCAGCCTGAAGCCGGGTGAAGAGCCGGGCGATGACAAAATTAAGATGGAAGTTGTGATAGATGATGCCTTCGAGGGTGAAGAAACTGACCCCGAAGAACCTCAGCCGGCAGGCGAACTGAAGGTCGGCGCCTATATCAATGCTCAGGGCGAAGTGGTGGCTGAGGCTACAGATGCGGTGGCTGTGGTGTTCTCTATGGCAGAGGGTAAGGCCGACAATTCAGTTTATGCAGAAGGCAAAACCGCAAAAGCGTATGCTGTGTCACTGAACAAGGCCATTAATCGCTTGCGTTTAGGCGACTGTTCAACATTGAGCCTTGCTACTACAGACGATGCAAGCCAGGCTTATGCCGGATATAGCTTCAGCAATTCAATCAAGACAGCATTCGATGCTATGGAGGGAGACAAAAGTACGCTCCAGATATTCAACGCTTTTTTCACCAATAATGAATTGACTCCTGTCAGCGCGTCAAATCTGAGCGAATGGTATATCCCTTCAATAGCACAGATTACTGATTTCATGGCATTGGAAGATGCTACCCTTAAAGCCAATGTGAAAGCTGCCTATAGTGGCAACTACTATTGCGTATCTTCGTCGGTGGTAGATGGAAGCGTACAAGGTTGCCTGATTAACGTGGCCGATGGCACAGTCAGCAAGACCGAAACAATGAGTTCCACAGCTTCGGGTCTTATCTTTTCTGTACTGACCATCTTCGAATAACCCCCTTTCGAAGCCTTGCCGACGACACGGCGTCTCGTACCCTACGGGTCGCCGTCTGGTGCCTAACGGGTCGCCGTATCGTACCCTACGGGTCGCCGTGTCGTCGATTACTATAGAATGACACAGAAAACCAAATGTTTAACTGCCTCTTCTGCAAGAGGTGAAAATCTGAAAGACTATGGCATATTTCAAACCCAAACAATTGAAATCCAACGGCAAGTACTATCCTTACGCCGTTATTACCGACCGTCCTATGGAGACGGATGAACTGGTGGAACAAATCATGGAAATGTCTACCGTACACAAGGCCGACGTGCTGGCTGTGCTGTCGGTGCTGCCCAGTGTCATGGCGCGTGGCATGAACGCCGGCCGCAGCGTACACCTGCAGGACATCGGTTTCTTCCGCTACACCATTGCCGCACGCAAGGGCGGGCAGGACACGCCCGACAAGGTGACCGCCGAGGACATCGAATTGACCCGCATTCGCTTCACCCCCGAAACCCATTATACGCAGGGCCGTGCTGTGACGCGTAACCTGGCTCCCGCCAGCGTGCGTTGGACGCGTTGGAATGGCGAAGAAAAAAGCGCAACAGGCGGAACCGGCAGTGGCGGAAGCGAAGAGGAGGGCGGAAGTCCGCTCGGATAGCCGCAATTCCTGACCTGAACTATTCTATTTCTCTATATTCCAGTATTTCCATTCACTACAGAATTATACGGATTTTTACAGATGCTTGTTTATAATAACGGAACTTCGATTGGATAATCTGTGTTAATTCGTGTAATCTCTGTAGTGATTGGGTACATTTTTTCTTATAGTATTATCATGAAACATGTCTTCCTCATAGCCCTTCTTTTCTCTTTGGCCGCTTGTACGTCTGATTCGCTTCCTCCGACCGACGAACCACAGGAAGTACCCGCTGTCGAGGTTCCCGATGCCTATCGCGACAAGATACGCACACAGCCTTATCCGAAGGCCGATAACGAGCTGATGATTAACCCGGCTCCCCTCATAGTGCCCCAAAGCCAGAAGACGGGCGAGATGCTGGAGTTTGCCCTTTCGTCTAGCGCATCGTTCAATACGTCTGAGACCCTTGTTTCCACTTTGCAGACGGGATGCTTCTTCAATCCCCACCGCGTTCTAAAGGCGGGCACATGGTACTGGCGCTTTCGCTCTTGTGCCGCCGATGGGACAGTCGCAAGTGAATGGAGTGAGGCCATCGCTTTCGAGGTAACAGGTGACGAAGCTGTGTTTGTCACCCCTTCCTTTGCCGATTTTGTTTGCAACGCGCCGCGTGATTATCCGCGTCTATATTGTTTTCTGGCTCCTCGTATTGACGAGGCGCGTCGTAAAGTGGCTTCCCATTCCGAATATAAGGCATTGTTGACACGCGCGGCAACAGCTTTAGACACCAATTATCAGGCTTTGGGCGATCTTTGTTCCCAGGCATCTGTCTTGAAGGCACAGGCTTTTTGGCTCTATCAGGCAGCCTACCTCACGCTCCAGTCGTGCTATGCGGACAAGCTGCACGAAATGTTGGAGGCATTTTGCATGGCTTCTCCATCCGACGGGCAATTGTTTGCCGACAATTTCACCTCGTCCGATGTGGCTATATGTTGCCTTTTGGCTTACGACTTGCTTCACGACAGACTTGACCCGGCAGAACGTTCGGCAGCCGAAGAGTTGCTGATGCGTGTCTTGCGCCGTTATTATAAAGAAAACTTGGGTTATCAGGAAAATCATATATTTGACAATCATTTTTGGCAGCAGAACATGCGTACTTACTTCCAGATAGCTTTTTTACTTTACGACCATCCGGTTTATGGCAGTGAAGTGTTACCTATGCTGGAATACTATTATGAGCTGTGGACGGCCCGTGCTCCGGCCGGTGGTTTCAATCTTGATGGTCTGTGGCACAACGGAACGGGCTATTTCCCGGCCAATGTTCATACACTGGCTTATATGCCGGCTTTGCTTTCCTATGTGGCTCGTTTCGACTTTCTTGGGCATCCTTGGTATCGTGCTTCCGGCCAGGCCTTGGTTTATAGCTTCCCGCCTCATTCGGCCAGCAATGGTTTTGGCGATGCCAGCGAGCAGGGCGACACCCCCAGCCGGCTAACGGCTGCCTTTGCCGACTATCTGGCACGGGAAACTGGCGATGCTTATGCGGGCTGGTATGCCGCCGAGTGTGCCGACCTGGTGGCTCAGGACTATGAGCTGCGCCTTTACCGCATGTGTGCCGACCGCACTTACGATACGGTTTTCCCCGCCGATGCGCCTAAAATGTTGTGGTATGAGGATACGGGCGAAGTGGCCATGCACAGTCATCCGGGGAGTACGGATGATGATTTGGCTTTGTCGTTCCGTTCCAGCACATTCGGTTCGGGTAGTCATACAACGGCCAGCCAGAATGCGTTCAATCTGCTCTATGAGGGGCAGCCCGTTTATCGCAGTACTGGTTATTATCAGAATTTCAGCGATGCCCACAACCTGATGTCCTATCGTCATAGTCGTGCGCACAATACGCTGTTGGTCAATGGTATAGGACAGCCCTATTCCACGAAAGGATATGGCAGCGTAGTCCGTGCCTTGGGAGGCAGTCATATCAGTTATTGCTTGGGCGATGCTTCACATGCTTATTGTGGCGTGTCCGATGACCCCATGTGGGTCTCTGCTTTCGAGCAGGCTGGTATTAGCCAGACACCGGAAAATGGTTTCGGTGACACTCCGTTGAATTGCTATCGGCGGCATGTATTGATGTTGCATCCAGACATATTGCTTGTTTACGATGAGTTGGAGGCTTCCGAGCCTGTGCGTTGGGAGTGGTTGTTGCATAGCCCGGTGCGTTTCAGCATCGACGAAGAACAACAGATGCTCACTACAGCTGGAGCCGATGGCAGTTATGTGGCGGTGACGCAGTTGTTTTGTGGAGAGCCGTTCAGTTTGAGTCAGACGGACCGGTTCCGAGTGCCGCCCGCACAGATTACGCCCGCTACCCCCAATCAGTGGCACCTCACTGCTACGGTGGAAGGCAGTAGTGCGGCGCGTTTCCTGGCTGTGGTTCGGGTGGGGCATACGGGCGCCGATATACCTTTGTTGCGCAGCACTGGCAATCACATCTTTGAGGTGGGCGACTGGAAGATACGCGCCGTGCTCGATGCCTCGCAACCGGCCGCGCTGGAGGTGACTCACGATGCCGTTCCCGTGGTGTTCAGCCTGGGGGCAGACAATCCGCAGATTGGTGGCACACCTTACATGCGTCGCTATGCCTCTTCTTCCGTACTCTACGATGAAATCGACGGTGTGTGGCAGGTGCAGGAAGCGGTAGACAAAACGCCTGTCATGACACGGAATAGATGATGGGGGATGAAACAAATGACACGGATGAAATAATGTGATGAACTTATAAATAAATGATAGTAATTATTGTAACTTCAAATTAATGAAACGTATATATGCTTTACTGCTTGCTTTGCCGTTAACCTTTATGGTTCTTCAGGCTCAGTCGTTGAACAAGGAAGCTTTTGCACTGCTCAACTTGGATTATCCGGGGTTGGAGCAGGTGAAGGAAGCTTACGGTCGCGGAAACTGGAAGAAAGCCGCTCAAGCTCTGTTGGACTATTTTCGGCAACGTGCCGGTGTGGTTTATCCGGCTTTGGATTTGAATAAAGTGACTCTCAGTCCCACCGAGCGGAAGTGGGCTGATGAGGCCCTGGAGCACACATTCTTTGTGCATACCGGTTATCAACCGTCCTTCAACTACGGCAAGGATATTGATTGGAAATACTGGCCGGTGCGCGACAACGAATTGCGCTGGCAGCTTCATCGTCATAAATGGTTCATTCCCATGGGTAAGGCTTACCGGGTGACGGGTGATGAGAAGTATGCTCGCGAATGGGTATTGCAGTACGTGGACTGGATTCGTAAGAACCCGTTGGTGAAGATAAATCCCGATTTGTATGAGCTGGCCGATGTGGACAGTGTGAAGGGCGAAGTCGAAAACGTGCGTTTTGCTTGGCGTCCGCTGGAGACGGGTATTCGCTTGAAAGACCAGATAGATCAGTTCCTGCTGTTCCTTCCTTCCCGGTATTTCACGCCTGCATTCCTTACGGAGTTTTTGGTGAACTATCACAAGCATGCCGTGCACGTTCAGGAAAACTATTCTGCCGAGGGCAATCATTTGTTGTTCGAGGCCCAGTACGTGCTCAATGCAGGTATCTTCTTTCCCGAATTTGCCGAAGCCTCCCGGTGGCGTCAGAGTGGCATAGATGTTCTGAACCGTGAAATCAGGAAGCAGGTCTATGCCGACGGTGGACAGTATGAACTTGATTTGGGATACCATGCTGCGGCTATTGACATATTTAGCCAGGCACTATCCATGGCCGATGCTAATGGCTTTCGTGAGGATTTTCCCGACTCATATGTTGAGACCATTCACCAGATGATGCACTTCTACCTGAACACCCTGTTTCCCGACTATACTGTTCCCTGTTTTAGCGACGGAAGGCGGTCGGCTCCCTACAGTTTTATCAAGAGTTTTAAGAGATGGTCTGCCCAGTTCCCTGATGATGAGCAGTTGCGCTACTTTGCTACGCAGGGCAAGGAAGGGCGGTGTCCCATTCATCTGTCGTATGCTTCGCCTGTCACTGGTTTCTTCACTTTACGCAACGGGTGGAAGGAAGATGCTACGGTGATGGTGCTCAAGGCTGGTCCGAAGGGAGAATGGCATTGTCAGCCGGACAACGGTACCTTTGAATTGTGGTCGGGCGGAAAGAACCTCTTTCCCGACTCGGGCTGCTATGTGTTCGGAGGCGATGAGGAAGTGTGGAAACAGCGTAACTGGTTTCGGCAGACTGCTGTACACAACACGCTGACGCTCGACAACCGCAATCTGGAGACAACCCAATCTGTCACCCGCCTGTGGAAGGCGGAGGGTGATACTCGGATATTGGTAACAGAGAATCCAGGATATTCCGGTTTGCTTCACCGACGTTCGGTGTTCTTTGTCAGAGGCAGTTACTTCGTGTTGGTGGACGAGGCTATCGGTCCGGCAACAGGTACGGTAAACCTGCACTATCAGTTGTGCGACGGGGCAGTGGAGGTCAGTCGCGAACAAAACCGCCTGACTACCCACTACGATGGTGAGAGCAATGTGCGGTTGCAGTGCTTCTCGGCTCATCCGATGGAGATGGTAGAGGAGGAAGGATGGTACTCTGTGGCTTATCGCGAACGCATTCGCCGTCCGGCATTCTCTTTCAATGTAAAGAAGAACGATGAAAACCCTGTTCGTTATGTCACCGTTATCTGCCCGCGCAAGCAGGCGGATAACACAACCATTCATGCTTCACTTGCTGAAGCTGGTGATGGCCGCATCGTGGTAGAAGTTGAGGTGGATGGGCAGAAAGATAGACTGTATTACAATCTTGCTGGTGCCGAACAATATTAAACAAAGCATATTTATAAAAGCATTCAAAAGAAATAGAGGGCGTTTGTCGGGCTTTTCTTTAATCTTTTTTGAATGTCAGCATGGAAATAATTCATTTAAAATTCTATTAATATTTAAACAACAATGAGAAATCTTATCTTAGCTTTGCTGTTGGTGGTAGGCATCACCGGTCTTCGTGCGCAAAGCCTGACCGTCACCGGTAGAGTGATGGACAATGAAAATTTGGAAGTGATAGGCGGAAACGTCAGCCTCAAAGGTGCGGCGGGCGTGGGCACCATCACCGATATGAACGGAAACTACACCATAACCGTCAATGATGCCAAGAAAGACGTATTGGTGTTTTCTTACATCGGTATGAAAACCATAGAAGTGCCCGTGAAGGGACGTAGTAAGAT
The DNA here is from genome assembly GCF_900108345.1 of Bacteroides ndongoniae. Taxonomy (GTDB): domain Bacteria; phylum Bacteroidota; class Bacteroidia; order Bacteroidales; family Bacteroidaceae; genus Bacteroides; species Bacteroides ndongoniae. The sequence goes on from NZ_FNVV01000013.1 coordinate 426,162, forward strand.
TGATGTGACGCTGGAGGCTGACAACCAGTTGCTTGAAGAAGTGGTTGTTGTGGGCTATGCTACTGTGAAGCGCAAGGACCTGACCGGTTCCGTAGCCTCTATCAAGAGTGAGGATCTAATGAAAGTGCCCACTTCGGATGCTACACAGGCATTGGCCGGACGCATGGCGGGTGTGCAGATTGTACAGACCGACGGTCAGCCGGGTGCAGAGGCTTCCATTCGTGTGCGTGGCGGTATCTCCATTACTCAGAGCAATGAGCCTCTTCATGTGATAGATGGTTTCCCCACAGAGGACGGTATGTCCAGCCTCGACCCCGCCGACATTGAGAGCATCGACGTGCTGAAGGACGCTTCTGCCACCGCCATCTACGGTGCCCGGGGTGCCAACGGTGTGGTACTCATCACGACCAAGAGTGGCAAGAGCATGGAGGGCAAAGGACAGGTGACGTTTGACGCCTATGTGGGCTTCCGCAAGCTTGCCAACAAGCTCGACGTGCTGAGTACCGAAGAGTTTGTGCTGGCCGACTATGAACGCACCGTGGGGCTGACCTCCACCCCCGAAGAAACCATGACCGCCTGGCAGAACCGCTACGGCAGCTTCCTGGAACTGCACGAAAACTATGGCAACCGTCCCGGCATTGACTGGCTGGACGAAACCATGGGACGCACCACGCTGACGCAGAACTACCGTGTAGGCGTGAACGGTGGCAGCGAAGCGGTGAAGTACAACCTGGCCTATAGCTACAACAAGGATGAGGGAGCCATGGTATACAGCGGCAGCGAGCGCCACAACATTACTCTGGGTGTGAACGGCAAGGTGAACGACAAACTCAGCGTTACTGCACGCATCAACTTCGACTATCGTAGTATTTACGGAGCAGGCGTGGCAGGCAACGGTACTAACGAAGGCGGCAGCAACACGGATGCCCGCTTCAACAAGATGGCACAGATTCTGCAATACCGTCCTACTATCGGCATTAAGGGCAGCGATGACGAACTGCTGATGGGTGAAGATCCGCTGCTGACCGACGAAGCCGGCAATGTGATGCAGAATCCGTTGATAAACGCAGCTGAAGAAAAAGACGACCGCGAAATCCGCACGCTACAGGCTAATGGCGGATTGACCTATAAAATAATGAAGGGGTTGACTTTTCGCAACAACACCGGTATGCGTTACCGTACGCAACGCCGCGAGCTGTTTTATGGCGACCAGTCCATCATGGGACGCCGTAACGGTACTTATGGCTCTATCCGTAATACGGAAGATGGCAGCTTTCAAACCTCGAACGTGCTGACTTACGAAACCCGTTTCCAGAAAGCGCATAAGCTGACCGCCCAGTTAGGCCAGGAGTATGTGCATCGTTGGGAACGTTATGTTCACACCGAGGTTAGTAATTTGCCTACCGATGACTTCCAGTTGGATGACATGGGTATCGGTACACCTTCGGCGTCTGATTCTTATCTGAATGATGATGATAACCTGCTCTCTTTCTTCGCCCGTGTCAACTATGACTATAAGGACAAGTACCTGCTGAGTGCTACTCTGCGTGCCGACGGCTCGTCCAAGTTCAGTGCCGACAACAAGTGGGGCATTTTCCCTGCCGTATCTGCCGCCTGGCGTCTGGGTGAGGAGGAATTCATCAAGAAGCTCAATATCTTCTCCGACCTGAAGTTCCGCATCGGTTACGGTTTGGCAGGAAACAACCGCATAGGCAGCTATAACAGTCTGGCACTGTTCAGTTCCGTGCTTACTGCCATGGGCGATGCTCTGGTGCCGGGTTATGCTTCGAGTGTCATTCCGAATAAAGACCTGAAGTGGGAGGCCAACAAGACGTTCAACATGGGTTTCGACTTCGGTTTCTTGGAACAGCGCATTACCGTTTCGCCCGAGTTCTATATCAACCGTAGTAGCGACTTGTTGCTGAGCACCCGTCTGCCCATGTCGTCGGGCTATGAAACGATGATGGTCAATGCCGGCGAGACAAAGAATGTGGGTATCGACCTGACAGTCAATACGCAGAATATCGTTACGAAGGACTTCTCGTGGAATACTACGCTGACCTTCTCGCACAACAAGAACACCGTTGAGGCATTGACCGGTGAGGAGGTGCAGCTGTTCGAGGCTAAGTTCGGCTACAATCAGAATACTCACCGCCTGGCTGTGGGCGAACCCATCGGCCAGTTCTATGGCTTTATCACCGATGGACTCTATCAGGTAGACGATTTCGACTACGACCCCACTACCAAAACCTACACCCTGAAGGACGGTGTGGCATGCTATGGCAACCGCAACACAGTGCAGCCGGGCGACTGGAAGTTCCGCAACATGGACGGAAACGACGTGATAGACGAGAACGACAAGACGGTCATAGGCAATGCCTCGCCCAAGTTCTACGGCGGTTTGAACAACAACCTCACCTACAAGGGTTTCGACCTGAGTGTGTTCTTCACTTTCAGCTATGGCAATGAAGTACTGAATGCTACTAAGTTGGTGACAAGCAAGGTGGGACGCGAAAATTATAATGCCCTGAATGTGATGAACAGCCACAACCGCTGGATGACCATCAACGACCGAGGCGAACGGGTGACCGACCCTGCCGAACTGGCTGCTATGAACCAGGGCAAGAGTGTTGCTTCCTGGCATGACAATCAGGAGGGTAACAAATACATTCATTCGTGGGCAGTGGAAGATGCCTCTTTCCTGCGCCTGAGCAACGTGACTTTGGGCTATACGTTCCCCAAACAGTTGATAAAGAAAATAAAGCTGAGCAATCTGCGTGTGTATGCCACCGGCAACAATCTCTTCACATGGACACCCTACACAGGCTTCGACCCCGAAGTGAGCAACATGCGTAGCCCGCTGACTCCCGGTGTGGACTTCGGTTCCTATCCACGTAGCCGTTCTTTCATTTTCGGTGTAAACATCGCATTCTAACCTCAATAAACAAATGATAGCAATGAAAAAATACACATTATTATATATAGCATTTGTTCTGCTGGCTGTTTCGTTCACATCGTGCGAGGATATGCTGACAGAGACCCCAAATTCGAGTTATGACAAGGACGGCTTCTTCAGTACGGAGGCCAAGGCCGAAATGGCCGTCTTGGGTATCTACAATTCTATTTCAGACTATCGCCACTATGGCTGGTACGAAATGGCATCCATGGCATCGGACGATACATATTATTTGGCCCGCACTGGTTCGGATAATCAGATTAAGGATATGGTGCACTACACAGTAAATTCCACCAACGAATGGGTCAGAATGCTTTGGCTGTTGAAGTACCAGGGCATTGACCGGGCTAATATGGCTATTGACGGCATAGAGAACATGTCCGCCTATGCCGACAGTCAGAAACTGAAAGCACTCGATGCCGAAGCTCGTTTCCTGCGTGCCTTCCTAGCTTTCGATTTGGTAAAGAGTTGGGGTGATGTGCCTTTCAAGACTTCCTACTCGGCCAGTTACGATGAGGCATTCGGTGCCCGAGTGAGCCGTGAGGAAATTTACGATCAGATTATTGCTGACTTGGACTTTGCTAAGAATAACCTGGACTGGGCTACGGCTTCGTCCAGTCCAGAACGGGTGACGCAAGGTGCCGCTCGTGCTCTGCTGATGCGTGTTTATTTGCAACGTGCCGGCTATAGCTTACAGTTAGATGGAAAACTGTCGTGTCCCGATGAAAGTACCCGTAAAACGTATTTTGAAGCAGCCCTTACAGAGTGGGATGCTTTTCAGGCAAATGGTTACCATGGCTTCTATGAAGGTGGTTATGAAGCTCTTTTCAAAGGCTTTTCTGAAGGTGTGCTTAATAGTAAGGAGAGTCTGTTCGAAATTTCGTTCTATCACCAGCAAGGCAGTCGTAACGGGGGTGCATGGGGCATTTACAACGGTCCGCTGGTGGCCGAACCTACGGGGATTGCTTCTTCTGAATCAGCCAACTATATGGGGAGAGCCAACGGTTTTTTTATTACTGTGCCTGAGTGGAAGAACTTTTTTGAGGAAGGCGATGTGCGTCGCGATGTGAGTATCTGTACTTATCGTTTTGCTTGGAAAAACAAGCAGCATGTAAAGGAAGAACGCGGTGCCGGTTCTTGGTATCCAGGTAAGTGGCGTAGAGAATGGATGGCTCCTGAAAGCCGTAACAAAAATATGAACTATGGTGACGTGAACTATTGTGTCTTGCGCTATGCCGATGTAGTGTTGATGGCAGCGGAAGCCTACAACGAAGTGGGAAAGACAGAACAGGCTTGGATGTTGTTAAATAGTGTACGTCAACGTGCTGGAGCCACTTCTTATACATCGGCCAACTACGATCAACTGATGGCTGTCCGCAAAAAAACACATGATCTGCCTTTCATTACTGACGGTGATGAACAGGGACGTTTTCGCACGGCTCTTTATTGGGAGCGTGGCTTTGAATTATCTTTTGAAGGACAGCGTAAATTTGACCTCATTCGCTGGGGGGTGTTGGCCGATGCTCTGAAACTTTTCGGTGAGAATAGTTCGGTGAACAAAAAGGAAAACAAACCTTATCCTGCTTACCAAAACTTTGTCAGCGGCAAACATGAGTTGTTGCCCATTCCTTTGGTCGAATTGCAGAGTAATCCGAAGTTAGAGGCTAAAAATAATCCGGGGTATTGATCGAATTACCTAATTTAATGCCTTGCTATCTTTGGCCCCGGTACTTCGGTTGCCAAGGCTGCTTGCCAGATTTTGGAGATCTTGATGGATGAAGAATAATTCATTGATTTAATCGTTAAAGAAGGGCGGGATGTATTTACATTTCCGCCCTTCTTCTTAATCAATGTTATTCTGGATATTTTTTAGGTATTATATTTGCAAAAACCAAAGATATTATTATCTTTGCAGCATGTTTTTCATAGTATTAGATTTAAAATTAACAAAGGTTGGGCTCGGCGGAGCCCTTTTTTTATGCAGGTAAACGGGCATTAAAATTTATGCGTTTGTGGGGGAATGGTGATAATACGTTTGTTTCATTATCAGATAGCTGTAATTTATTTCCCAGTTGGAGAAATATTTTTCCCCAGTTGGGTAAAAATATTCCCTCAGTTGGAGGCTACGAATTTTCCAGTTCTTCGTTTTTTCATTCCTTATTAAATCTGTATCTTTGCCCGACTAAAAAACAACTGAAGAAGTAATGATAGTTTGCATAGCCGAGAAACCTTCTGTGGCACGTGATATTGCCGACGTGCTGGGAGCAAGGGATAAAAAAGACGGATATATCGAAGGAAACGGATATCAGGTGACGTGGACATTCGGCCATCTTTGTACCTTGAAAGAGCCGCACGAATACACGCCCGACTGGAAATCGTGGAGATTGGAGTATCTGCCTATGATTCCTCCCCGTTTTGGCATCAAGCTTATCAGTAATCCTACTTACGAACGTCAGTTTCATGTCATTGAAGGCCTGATGCAGAAGGCCGATATGATCATCAATTGTGGTGATGCCGGCCAGGAAGGTGAACTTATCCAACGCTGGGTGATGCAGAAGGCTGGTGCCCGGTGTCCGGTGAAACGGCTTTGGATATCGTCGCTTACCGAGGAGGCCATCCGTGAAGGATTTGCCAAACTACGCGATGCTGCCGATTTTCAACCGTTGTACGAAGCCGGCCTGAGTCGTGCCATTGGCGACTGGCTGTTGGGCATGAATGCTACACGCTTGTATACGATGAAGTACGGTCAGAATGGTCAGGTCCTCTCCATCGGGCGGGTACAGACTCCTACGCTGGCGCTTATTGTGAATCGTCAGCTCGAAATCCAACATTTTGTCCCCAAACAGTATTGGGTTCTCAATACCGTTTATCGCGACACGTCCTTTTCTGCTCTTATCCGCAAGAGTGATGAAGAACTGGCTTTAGAGGCCGAAAAGCAGCAAGAAGCCATTGCGGCCGGTAGGAAGCCTAAGAAAGAGGAAGAAAACCGTGGTATTGACCCCATTACCGACCGTGTACGGGGTGAGGAATTACTGGCACGTATTAAAGACGAGCCTTTTACTGTCACTTCTGTCACCAAGAAAGAAGGTCGGGAAGCTCCGCTTCGTCTGTTCGATTTGACTTCGCTGCAAGTAGAGTGTAACAAGAAGTTCGCTTACTCGGCCGATGACACCCTGAAGACTATCCAGTCTCTTTACGAGAAAAAGATAACGACTTATCCTCGTGTAGATACGACCTTCCTGAGTGACGATATTTATCCCAAATGTCCTTCTATCCTGAAAGGTTTACGAGGTTATGAAACACTGACGGCGCCGCTGGAAGGTACCACTCTGATCAAGTCGAAAAAAGTATTCGACAATTCGAAAGTGACAGACCATCATGCCATTATTCCCACCGGTCAGCCGCCTGTCAACCTGACTGACCTGGAGCGGCGTGTGTTCGACCTCATAGCCCGTCGGTTTATTGCCGTCTTCTATCCCGATTGTCGTTTTTCTACTACTACAGTCATGGGCGAGACAGGAGGTATTGAGTTCAAGACCTCGGGTAAACAGATATTGGATCCGGGGTGGAGGGTGGTATTCAATTACAACGCTTCGGCACAGGACAATAATGATGAAGGGACAAAGGATAGCGGCGACGAAGACCGGGTCCTTCCGGCTTTTGTCAAAGGAGAAAGTGGACCTCACGTACCCGAATTGGTCGAGAAGTGGACACAGCCTCCACGTCCGTATACCGAAGCTACGTTGCTGCGGGCTATGGAGACTGCCGGAAAACTGGTGGATAACGATGAACTGCGCGATGCTCTGAAGGAGAATGGCATAGGACGTCCTTCTACACGTGCGGCCATCATCGAGACTTTGTTCAAGCGTAACTATATCCGGAAAGAAAAGAAAAATCTGATTGCTACTCCTACGGGGGTAGAGCTGATACAGACCATTCACGAGGAACTGCTGAAGAGTGCCGAACTGACTGGTATCTGGGAAAAGAAACTGCGCGAGATAGAACGTCGTACCTATAATGCAGCTCAATTCTTGGAAGAACTGAAGCAGATGGTTGCCGAGATTGTGGCCAGCGTCTTGGCCGATCGCAGTAATCGGCGTATTACCGTGCAGACTCCTTCTGTGGAAAAAGCGGGACGCGCGGTGAAGTCTGCTGCTGCTTCTGAGGCGAAGCCGAAAAAGGAAACCGGAAAGCGAGCTCCTCGCAAGAAGAAGGCAGATGCTGCGGCTGCCGTTTCTCCTGCAGCAGCTACTACGACTGTGGCTACACCTGTCGCTACTGCTACCGACGAGTTGGTGGGTACTCCTTGTCCGCTCTGTGGCAAAGGAACCGTTATAAAAGGAAAGACTGCTTATGGCTGTTCGGAATGGCGTAACGGATGCAGTTTCCGAAAACCTTTCTAACACTGTGCCTGTCTGTTGACAAGTAGTTGCGATGAGGCAGATAAAGACAGCGAACAGCTTGTCTGAAACAAATAACCCGGACAAACACTGATATTGTTTTTGGTGTTGTCCGGGTCTGTTGTTTTGTACTAGCCGACCATTCTTTGGGTGAACAACAGCTTTAATGGAAGTTCAGGTGGAACTCTACTACAGCTTCGATACCTTTGCGAATGATGTCGAGCGGTATATTTTCATTGGGCGAGTGGATGGCATTGCTTTCCAGTCCGAATCCCATCAGAACGGTCTTGATGCCTAATACCTGTTCGAAAGTGGAAATAATAGGGATGCTTCCGCCACGGCGTACGGCCAGCGGCTTCTTGCCGAAAGCTTTCTCAAAACCTTTCTCCGCTGCCTGATAGGCCGGCAGGCTGATGGGGCAAACATAACCCTGGCCGCCATGCATGGGAGTGACTTTTACCTGTACGGTGGCAGGAGCAATGCTTTGAATATAGTCGGCAAATAGCTGGGAGATTTTGTGGTGGTCCTGATGCGGAACAAGTCGGCAGGATACTTTAGCGTAAGCCTTGGAAGGGAGCACTGTCTTTGAACCTTCTCCGGTGTATCCGCCCCAGATGCCGCAGATGTCGAACGATGGCCGGCAGCTGTTACGTTCCAGTGTGCTGTATCCTTTTTCGCCAAACAGTTCACGAACGCCTATGGCAGCCTTGTATTTTTCTTCATCAAAAGGAATGTGGGCAATCATGTCGCGTTCGGCCTGAGGAACTTCTTCTACATCGTCGTAGAAACCGGGGACGGTGATACGGCCGTCGGCATCGACAATGCGGCTCATCATCTGGCACAGTACGTTGATGGGGTTGGCTACTGCACCGCCAAAGTGTCCGGAATGCAGGTCGCGGTTAGGACCGGTTACTTCAATTTCCCAATAAGCCAGTCCGCGCAGACCTGTAGTCAATGAAGGAAGGTCGGCACCCAGCATGCTGGTGTCGGATACAAGGATGATGTCAGCCTTGAGCAGTTCGCGGTGGTCTTTACAGAAAGCTTCGAGACTGGGAGAACCAATCTCTTCTTCGCCTTCGAAGATGAATTTTACGTTGTGAGTCAGCAGGTTGTTCTTTACAAGATATTCGAATGCTTTCACCTGGATGAACGATTGACCTTTGTCGTCATCGGCACCACGTGCCCATATATGCCCGTCACGTACTTCGGGTTCGAAGGGGGCGCTTTTCCACAGTTCCAGCGGTTCGGCCGGCATTACGTCGTAGTGGGCATAGATGAGGATGGTTGGAGCTTCGGGATTGACATTCTTTTGAGCAAAAACCATCGGATTACCTTGCGAAGGCATCACCATGGCTTCGTCGGCACCTGCTTCCAGCAGCAACTGACGCCAGCGTTCGGCACAGGCCAGCATGTCGTCGTGATGTTCCGGCTGGGCGCTGATACTTGGGATACGGATGAGGCTGAACAATTCGTCCAGCATGCGGGATTCGTTTTCAGAGATGTAGGTCTTGATCATAAGCGAGGAAAACTCTTTTTCCGCTCCCTGATCCGTCGGAGGGGGAGCGGGTGGATTAAAAGTAATACATTATATAATAGGTAAGCCGTTTCCTTTCTCCCATTTCTTTGGGGCGGAGGAGAGGCCTCTTACAATTGCGTTGTCCGGTCTATCAGGTAGAAATCCAGAATGGTCAGTGCGGCCATGGCTTCTACGATGGGTACGGCCCGGGGCAGTACGCAAGGGTCGTGGCGTCCGCGGGCTTTCAGGGTAGTATCCCGTCCGTCGATGTTGACGGTATGCTGCTCCATAAGCACAGTGGCTACAGGCTTGAAGGCTACGCGGAAGTAGATGTCTTGTCCGTTACTGATGCCACCCTGTATGCCTCCTGAGTGATTGGTATGGGTGGTGATGCGGCCGGCATCGTTGTAGAAGACATCGTTCTGTTCCGATCCTTTCATTTTCAGTCCTTTGAATCCGTCGCCGTATTCGAAAGCTTTAGCTGCATTAATACTTAGCATACCCGATGCCAATGCGGCTTGCAGTTTGCCGAAAACGGGCTGTCCTAGTCCGACAGGGCAACCTGTGATGACACAGGTGATGACTCCGCCTATTGTATCGCCTTCGGCTTTCACTTGGGTGATGAGCTGTTCCATTTCTTTAGCCTTTTCCGGATCAGGGCAACGTACGGGGTTGGTTTCTGTCAGATCCAGATTGTAAGCGGTGTAGTTTTCTTCCAGACGGATAGGGCCTACTTGCGAGGTATATGCGGTAATACGTATGCCAAGTTGGCGTAATGCCAGTTTAGCCAATGCTCCTGCTACGACGCGCGAAATGGTTTCGCGGGCCGATGACCGTCCGCCTCCCCGATGATCCCGAATGCCATATTTCACCCGGTAGGTGTAGTCGGCGTGCGAGGGACGGTATACTTCTTTCAGATTATCGTAGTCGTTCGAGTGTTGGTTTTCGTTCCATACGATGAAACCAATGGGGCAGCCGGTAGATTTTCCTTCAAAGATGCCGGAAAGAAACTCCACTTTGTCGGCCTCTTTGCGTGGAGTAGTAAGGTCCGATTGTCCGGGACGACGACGGTCAAGTTCTTTCTGTACGAAATCCATGTCAATGGTGATACCGGCGGGAAATCCGTCAATAACACCTCCGATGCCTTTGCCATGCGATTCGCCAAAACTGGTCAGGCGCAGGATGTTTCCAAATGAGTTGAACATAGTCGATATGCTTTAAATAGGTTATATATAACTATAGTGTACTTTGATGCCTTTGTTAGATTTTATTTTTTCTATAAAGATAATGCTTTTTTGTGAAATCTGAACGTAAGTCTTGAAAAGTTTTGCAGAATGTTGAAGGATGGTACAAAGTAAACAGTCTTTTTGTTTTGGGACTATTTAGTTAAAAGGCTAGGTATTAGTTACTCTTTAATTCTTTTAAAACATAGAACTCTTTAGGCCTCTTATAAAAAAATGGTAAAAATGGAACAACTTTTTTGTGGAAAAGAACTTGTGGAAGTCATGCAAAAAGTGTTATTTTGCACCCTTAATGCAAAATAGAAGAATTAAGGTCTCCGTTGTGGAGATATTATTAACTAAAATCAAGTAGGTTAGAAAGTATGAAAAAAAGATTATTTTATTTATTCGCATTGATTTGTTCAATGAGTTTGTTCGTTGCTTGTAGCGACGATGATTCTACTCCGGCCGATTATTCACAGGTAATTCAGGATGAGATTGCCGGTGGATACAAGGGAGAACTGAAAGTGAACGTTATGGGACAGGATATGCCTTCTGCTTATCAGAAAATAATGGTAGAAAAGGCTAGTACTACTGCTATCAACTTGTTTATTACGGATTTTGCTTTTATGGGTATTCCGGTAGGTGATGTTGAATTATTGAATTGTGAACTTACTCCGAACGGTAATGCATATACATTTACTGGTACTACTACTGTTAAGGTAGAAGTAGCTGGCTTGGACGCAGATGTTGAAGCTCAGGGTTCTGTTGCAAACGGCACTCTTTCTTTAAATTTGAACATAAAGGCTATGCTTGGTTCGATGGAGCAGGATGTTAAAGTTACGTTTGCCGGTACTAAATTGACAGGTACGGAGAAGACTGAGGCTGATATTTTGACTTTTACGTTCGATAATACTGATGTTGTGACCGAGCAGCCTGTTATCAATGATGATAATACAATTACTTTTAAGGTTGTCGAAGGTGCTGATATCACAGCTTTGGTTCCAACTATTACAGTTTCCGAAGGTGCTACAGTGACTCCGGCTACAGGTGTGGCTCAAGACTTCTCTGGAGGTCCTGTGACTTACACTGTTGTTTCCGAGGATTATGGAAAGACGAAGACATATCAGGTTTCTGTATCTGGATTGCAGAATGTTTTGAGTTTCTCTTTCGATGAATGGGAAATGGTTGATCTTGGTGAAGATTATGAATCATATTATTCTCCACTTCCTCTTAATTTATTGGCTACTCCTAATGAAGGAGCACAGTTATTGAATTATAAAGCTAATCCATTAGTCGGTTATCCTGTTGTTATCGAAGAAAATGGTTACGAAGGGAAAGCAGCTAAGCTAGTAACGCGTGATGCTCGTAATACTATGGCTGCCTTGGCCAAGGCTTATATTACCGCAGGTTCAGTATTTACTGGTTCTTTTGAATATGATATGTTGGGTGCTTTGCGTCCCGGTGGTGCTCTAAAAATGACTCACTTCGGTGTTGTTTATGATAAGAAACCTTTAAGATTTAAAGGCGTATATAAATATGCTCCCGGAACTCCTTTCATCAGAACCGTTGAAGGTGTAGCAACAGAAACGGAAGAGGTAGATGAATGTGCTATTCAGGCAGTTCTTTATACGATAACTACTGCTGATGAAACATTGGATGGAAGTAACATTGACAGTGATGATGAGCGTATTGTTGCAAGAGCCAGATTGGAAGACGGTACAGCCAAGAGTGAATGGACTGAATTTGACTTGAACTTTACTTGGAAAGATGGCGCTACTTATGATGCAGAGAAAACATATAAACTGGCTATTATATGTTCTTCAAGTAAAGATGGTGCAAACTTTAATGGTGCGGCTAATAGTACTTTGATTGTAGACAATTTGGAAGTCATCGGTGAATAAAATATACTAAAATATAATCTGGAAAGCTGTCTCTTGCTTTGAGGCAGCTTTTTTTATATCATATTCTCTCTTCCTTTTCATCATGAAATGTGGCATGTGACTTCTCTTTCTTTTTCTGATTTTATTCAGGAAAGTATTAAGATAGCATCAGATGTTTTATCTTTTATTCATCTGAAAATTCAGACTGAATGTAAAAGAGGAGGCGATACAAAAACGACAGAGTCTTTCGGATGAGTTAGCTGATAATAGAAATTCTATATTTTTCAGCTTCTGCTCGAATGGCTCTGCCGTTATTTCCAGTATGTTTACTTAGAACCAATATCCGAATCCTACATTCAGATAAATGGGATACATAGCAAAGGTAATTGTATCAAAGTCTTTTTGGAAGATGTCATTCAGACCCCACGTCAAGTCGGCATAAACATTCAAATGCTTGAATGCGCGCCATTCGCCACCCAGCTGCAATCCCCATTGGAATTTCCGCAGGTCGTCGCTGAAGTCGTAGGTAGCAATGCTTTCGCCTTCGAAGTTGACGCGTGAGCCTGTAGCATCAGGGGTGCGGAGGTGTCCTTCGTATACATTTCCAGAGAAATTGCCTTCAAGTAAGTATGAGAAGTAAGGGCCGGCTACCAGTTTCCAGCGTGGACTGATACGGTAATTGGCAAGAACAGGTATACTAAGGTAGTTGTTCTTTACTTTGGTTTTTACGCCTCCGGTCCAAAGCCCTTTCAATTCGCCTCCATTGGTATTGATAATCTTCATGTTATAGTTCTTCACCGTAGCTTCGGTTGTCATACTCTTGTTCTCCAGGCGTAGTCCGATGGTAAGTCCCCATATTTTTTTCGCATCCAGCCATTTGGTCGTGTTGCCTTCAATAGAGATAGCCATACTGGGGGAATATCCGTCTATACTACGTATCTCTACAGGAAGGGGAAGGGGAGAGGTTCCTCCGATGCTGAAACCTGCTTTCAGTGAATATTCCCAACCGTGCAGATAGGACTGGATAATGCTTTGAGTTCGTTCTTGCTGTGCCCATGCAGGTATGGTGGCCACACTTGACAACAGAGCTATTATGAGGAGATAATATTTTTTCATATGAATTGTAATTTAGTTAACTGTTTGATTAAAAGTTATTTTCCTGACAGATTACTTCTACTTCGTCAACATAAAGTGTGCTACCGACGGCTCCGTTGAAATAAGCACCGTCAACACTCGATGAGAATACGACGCCCAGTTTGTATTTACCTTGAGCAAGCTTTTCTTCATCAATACTTTTGCCTTCTTTTAATTCGAAGGGAAGGTCAAACTTAGTCCAGGTGTTGGTTTCGATGGCTTCTTCTTCAGGAATTCTAGCTACGGCAACCAGCGAAGGATGAGTCAATGCGTTGGAACCATTCAGCATAAAGGAGTTATCCGATGCTTCGTAGAAGATGGCGTAAATGTCGAAACGGTCCTTTCTGTTTTCGTTTGCCTGTCCTGATTCTGTGAAAACGCTTCCTGCTTTATATTTGAAGTAACCGGTCAGCCGTACAGGATGTTTGAAGAACTTGAATCCGAACTTTGTGGCTGCAGGAGCATCTTTCAGAGCATCACCCAGTTCAAAATTGCCTATAAACAGATTACCGGCGGCAATGTACATTTTTACCATAGCGCCAAAGCTACCGGTATCTTTGGTTTCCAGTTTGACGCATTTACCCATGTAGCCGTCAGTCGAGAGCATGGTGGGATAGCCGGTACGATCTTTAGCCATGCTGGTCAATTCGTATCCAGGATTTCCACTGGACCATTCCAGAATCTTCTTTGAATCACCTATTGTTGTTGGTTCGCTTTCCTCGTAAAGGATGTCGTAATTGCTGGTTGAACCTTCGAGCAATTGTTCGAAGCGATAAGTGGTAGGAAGTTCGGTCAGGATGATGTAGATGGTGTATACAGCTGTGTATTCTCCGTCTTCGGAAGTGACCGTGAAGGAGCGTGCATGTTCGCCTTCGCTGAAGTCGTATATGTTGCCGTTATCACCTTGCTTCTTTTCATTAGCTTCGATGGTTGCACCATCTGGTAAGGTAAATATCAGTTCTTGCTTTGAAAGATCAGCTCCTTTTTGTACGTAGAGCAATACTCTCTTTTCAGTGTTGCTTATGTTTGTCAGTTGTATATCCGGTCCTGTACAGCCGTCTATTGCCGCTTCCATGTTCAGTGCTTCGTTCTGTATGCACGACATTGCGGTTATACCTATGCAGAGCGTAAGTATCCATTTTTTTAGATTCATAATTCTTTTCTTTTTTACGATTAATATTACCTATTATTTAGCAAGTTACAAAAATACTCCATTATTTCGGAATATTGGTTTTAAAAGGCCTCATTCTGCAAAAAAAGCCGCTGAATCTTATTGTTTTCTCTTCTATTACCTTTAAATTTGTATGATTATTGAATAATGATAGGATTTTTGTATGGACGAAATAGAAAGAAAAAAGATTATCAGGTTGGTAAAACAGGAAGTTGTTCCGGCTATCGGATGTACCGAACCTATTGCGGTTGCTCTTTGTGTGGCTCGTGCCACCGAGTTATTGGGTAAACGCCCGGAGAAAATTTCGCTGTGGCTTAGTGCCAATATCCTGAAGAATGCGATGGGAGTGGGTATACCTGGTACGGGCATGATAGGATTGCCGATTGCTGTGGCTCTGGGAGCCCTGATAGGGAAATCTGCTTACCAGTTGGAAGTGCTGAAGGATAGTACTCCCGAAGCTGTAGAGGAAGGCAAGCAGTTTATTGCCGATAAGCGGATATCGATTGCTTTGAAAAAAGATATTGCCGAGAAGCTGTACATAGAAGCTGTCTGTCAGGCAGGAGGTGATGAGGCTACGGCCATTATTGCTGGAGGGCATACCAATTTTGTGTATGAAGCCTGTAACGGACAGATACAGTTTGACAAACGTACAGCTTCGGGCACAACCGAGCAGGAAGAAGAAAAGCTTAGCCTGACTTTCCGTAAGGTCTACGATTTTGCAATGACAGCTCCATTGGATGAAATTCGATTCATTCAGGAGACGGCCCGTCTGAACAAGGCTGCTGCCGAGCAGTCGTTTGCAGGAGATTATGGTCACGGTTTGGGTAAGATGCTCCGTGGAAATTACGAGCATAAGATCATGGGCGACAGTGTCTTTTCACATATTCTTTCGTATACGTCAGGTGCCTGCGATGCCCGTATGGCAGGAGCCATGATACCGGTAATGAGTAATTCAGGCAGTGGAAACCAAGGCATCTCGGCCACGCTTCCGGTAGTGGTTTATGCCGAAGAGAATGGAAAGTCGGAAGAGGAACTGATACGCGCCCTGATGTTGAGCCATCTGACGGTGATTTATATAAAGGAAAGTCTGGGACGTCTTTCTGCTTTATGCGGTTGCGTGGTGGCAGCTACAGGTTCCAGCTGTGGCATCACTTGGCTGATGGGAGGCACATACGAGCAGATAACTTATGCTGTGCAGAACATGATTGCTAATCTGACGGGAATGATATGCGATGGAGCCAAGCCGAGCTGTGCATTGAAGGTGACGACCGGTGTGTCGACTGCAGTCCTTTCAGCCATCATGGCGATGGAAAACCGGTGCGTTACTTCGGTGGAAGGAATCATTGACGAGGACGTTGACCAGAGTATCCGTAACTTGACGAAGATCGGTTCGCAGGGAATGAACGAGACGGATCGACTGGTGCTTGATATTATGACAAGCAAGTAAATGAAGAACTAAAAATGAAGAATGAAGAATTTTCGTTTGATGTGTATCTGCCCAATAAGGGAACACAAAGAAATTCTTCATTCTTCATTTTTAGTTCTTCATTCTTTTAGTGGCAGCATCCGCCTTCGCATCCGCAGTCGTCGCCACATTCGTGATCGCCGCAACCACCGCCGCAGCTTCCACATCCGCCGCTACAACCGCCGCTCATCATGCGGGCTACTTCAGCCAACTCTTCATTGGTTGCCAGACGGCTGGTTACTACTTCGCCTACGAAGTTCAGGTCGCATCCGGCCAGGGGATGGTTCATATCCATTACTACCACATCGTCCTTTACTTCTACCACACTGCCGTTGATGCGTTGTCCTTCGGCTGTCATCAGCGGAATAACGGCTCCTTCTACTACACGTTCGCTGTCGAATTTTCCATCTATCAGGAAAATGTTTTTCGGTAAATCAATAACGTGCTCTTCGTCGTATTCGCCATAAGCGTCGGCTGCTCCGATGGTGAAGTCGAATTTGTCTCCAACATTCAGGCCGGTCAGTTGGCTTTCGAAGGCGTCGAGTGTCATGCCCAATCCCGAAATGAACTGGAAAGGGTGTTCTGCAGGGGCTTCTTCAACGAAATCTCTTTCGCCGTCCTCTATTGAATACAGTTTATAGGCTACGGTGATGTATTTGTTTTCCATTTTTATAAAGATGATTTTAGTGAATAATCTTTTGTTTTACCGGGCAAAGATAGGAAACTTTTGGCTTATGTTGCAAAAAATGCCTACCTTTGACATACATTTCGTACAATGAAAAGGAAAAGAACAGACTGACGGCAAGTATATGATAAAGACAGCATTTATAGGTGTTGGGTATCGGGGGATGCAACTGTTCCGATTGTTGCGTTGCATTTCCGGCTTTCGGGTAGTGGCAGTTGCCGATCCGGCTTTAACGGATATCGGGATGCCCGATGTATGTTGTTACAATAGCGGCGAGGATGACTATCTGAACATGCTGGATGGGCAGCATCCCGACTTGGTATTTGTGGCCTCGCCTTGGCAGTGTCATGTGCAACACGCGCTGCACTGTGTGGAACATGGAGCCGATGTGGCTTTGGAAATAAAAGGCGGGTTGTATCTGGATGAATACCGGCCGCTGATAGAATGTGCCCGACGTGCAGGGCGCAAAGTCTATCCGTTGGAAAATACACTCTTCATGCGCGAGAATTTGTCAGTCTATACATTAGTGCGTGCCGGTCTGTTGGGCGAGATAGTTTATATGCGTGGCGGCTACCGCCACGATTTGCGTCGTTTGCTACTGGACGATGACGGCACGCTGGGCAACCGTGACAAGACGGAAAGCGTTTGGCGTAGCCGTTTTTATCAGGAGGGAAATGGCGATTTGTATCCTACGCATGGTCTGGCTCCGCTTTGCCTGATAGCAGGTATCGGGCGTACCGATCGTTTTAAGAGTCTTACTTCCTTTGCCTCAAAACCGGCTGGTCTGTTGCAGCGTATTCGTGATTTGGGCGGACCGTCGGATCAGAAAATTACCATGGGGGATGTCGTAGTAACCCAGTTGCAGACCGAAAAAGGTATTCTGGTTACTTTGACTCATGATACGACTTTGCCTCGTCCGCGTAGCCTTGATTTTGAGATACAGGGAACCAAAGGCATCTGGCAGGGCGACCGTCGGCAGATTTATATTGAGGGGTACAGTCCTAATGAAACCTGGGAGTCCGATGAGTCCTATATCAGCCGTTACGAACATCGTTATTGGCAGCATTGGGGACAGGAAGCATTGAGGGTAGATACCCATCACCAGGGGATGGACTATGTGATGCTGAAGGCACTGCAGGAAGATCTGAACGGTGGAGAAACTTATCCGGCAGACATTACCGACCTGGCTTTGTGGACTTCGGTCACTCCATGGTCAAAGCTGTCCATTGCCGAGCGGCGGACAATATACCTGAACGATAACAACTGATTATTTATCAAAACCAATCTATGATATGAAAAAAAGTACCAGTTTGTCAGCATTATGCCTGGCTTCGATGTTGGCCGTAGGCCTGTCTTCCTGTTCATCAACCCATGTTGAGGCTCCGGCTCCTCTGTTGCCTGTTCCTGAACCTAAACAAGTGGAATGGCAAAAAATGGAAACCTATGCTTTTATCCATTTTGGCCTGAATACGTTCAACGACCGGGAATGGGGATATGGTGACACACCGGCAGAGGTGTTCAATCCTGTCCGTTTGGATTGTGAACAATGGGCGCGTACGTTAGTGGCTGCCGGAATGAAAGGTGTGATACTGACGGCCAAACATCACGATGGTTTCTGTCTGTGGCCTTTTGCCGGGACCGATTACAGTGTAGCCAACAGTCCTTATAAAGATGGTAAGGGAGATATCGTACGTGAATTGTCGGAAGCCTGCAAGAAGTATGGGCTGAAGTTTGCTGTCTATCTGTCGCCATGGGATCGCCATCAGGCCAATTATGGATCACCTGAATATCTGGACTATTTTTATGCCCAGTTGCGTGACTTGCTGACGAATTATGGTGAAGTTTTCGAAGTATGGTTTGATGGTGCCAATGGAGGTGATGGATGGTACGGCGGAGCGAAGGAAACGAGGACCATCGACCGGCGCAACTATTACAACTATCCTCGTATATATGAAATGCTGGACAGCATCCAGCCGCAGGCTGTTATCTTTTCCGACGGTGGTCCCGGATGCCGTTGGGTGGGCAATGAACGTGGCTTTGCGGGGGCAACCAACTGGTCTTTCCTTCGTAAGGGCGAGGTTTATCCCGGCTATGACAAAAGCTATGAGCTTCAGTATGGTCATGCCGATGGCGATCAATGGGTAGCTGCCGAGTGCGATGTATCCATCCGTCCGGGGTGGTTCTACCATCCCGAACAAGACAGTCTGGTGAAAACACCCGAACAACTGGTCGACCTGTACTATCGCAGCGTAGGTCATAACGGCACTTTGTTGCTCAACTTCCCGGTAGACAGAAACGGTCTGATTCATCCGATTGATTCGGCTAATGCTGTCCGTTTCCATCAGATCATACAGGAAGAGTTGAAAACAAATCTGGTAGCTGGCCTTACTCCACAGGTGAGCGACGAGCGGGGTGGTGCTTATGTGGCTTCAGCCTTGACAGACAACGATTACGATACATTCTGGGCTACAACAGACAGTGTAGTGACGGCCGATATTACTTTTGCTTTTTCATCGGCTTTGCGGATGAACCGCATGCTTTTGCAGGAGTACATTCCGTTGGGTCAGCGTGTGAAGGCTTTTACGGTAGAGTATCGTGACGCATCGGGCAACTGGCAGCCTGTTGTGCTGAATGAAGAAACTACGACCATTGGCTATAAGCGTCTTTTGCGCTTTTCTTCTGTAGTTTCCGATGGCATTCGTATCCGGATTACCGACGCCCGTGGTCCGCTTTGTCTCAATAATATCGGGGTATATGATGCTGGCGAGCAGGCAGACAAGCTTTTTGAAGAAGTACAGGCTTCCAAAATGCAGAGTTTTCCTTTCACCCTCTCCGGTGTGAACGCGGAATCGGCTGCTGCTGCATCTGACCGTGACGAAAAGACTACTTGTTTTGTTGATGGCGATCTGTTGACTGTCGATTTGGGCAGCGAACGTTTTGTTTCATCTTTCCATTTTCTGCCCGACCAGAGTGAACCTAATCGGGGGCTTATTTCCCATTATGAACTGTCTGTGGCGGATGCCGATGGGCAGCATGTTCGCAAGATTAAAGCAGGTGAGTTTTCTAATATCCGTAACAATCCGGTTATGCAATCGGTCTATTTTACTCCGGTCAAGGCTCGTTACCTCTACCTGAAGGCTGTCCGTATGGTTACGGAAAACGAGCCGATGGGCTTTGCCGAAATAGCAGTGCGCTGACCTAAAAAAACAACAGAAAACGCTCAGAAAACAACAGAAAATGATGAAAATCTTTCCAGTTTCGACAAGGTTTTGATGAAAAAACGATGAAAATCCAGCAAAAAACATCAGAAAAACTGCAAAAAACAGTGGAAAAACATCGAAAAATGAAGGAAAATTGGTCGAAAATAGGGAGTAATGACTACTAAAACAATTGTTTTGTAGTAGATAATCGTTTGATAATAAGGAAAATGATGAAGAATTGCGTAGAATAAGCGCAATTTTCTCCTTTATATATATAAAGAAAGAAATAAAGAAAAAAAGAAAGATGTTGTTGTTATAAATGTGGCATGGAATGACAACGACAACGTCCCTGCCTTCCGGTTGGTTTTAGCGACTGTTCCTGTGGAACGGTTGTCTGGAACACTGGAGGGCAGGTTTGTTTTAGAAACGCGCCGCGTTTGTCGGGAAAATGCCCCGCGTTTGCAGGGAAAACGCCTCGTGTTTGTTCATCAAATGCGGGGCAACAGCCGGACAAACCTCACTGGTTTTGCCTGCAAAGCCGTGGCAGTTTCTTTTTGTTGCTCTTTCGTTAGTTCGACTTTTATGATAAAAGGAGACTTTTATGCGCCTTTTTCTTACGAATCTATAGAAAAATATCTTTTTTTTCTTCAAACTGCTTGTATATTATAAAAAATCACTTACCTTTGCGACACGTTAAGCAATAAAACAGTTGAATCGTTTAAAAAAGAAAGATATGATGCTACATACATCCATTAACCTGGCAGTCCTGCATATTATTCGCGTCGTGGTCTTGAAATCAAGAGCGTGAGAAAGGTTTTGTGTATGTATCCATACCTGATGAAGATATTTTTTTGAAGCCTTTCTCACATACGAGAAAGGCTTTTTTATTGAAAGGAGAATAACGAAGATGAAACATCAGTTACGCAGTTCGTTCAGCACGCAAGGCCGCCGCATGGCGGGAGCACGTGCATTGTGGGTGGCCAATGGCATGAAGCGTGAGCAGATGGGTAAGCCCATTATTGCCATCGTTAATTCGTTTACGCAGTTTGTTCCGGGGCACGTCCACCTGCACGAGATAGGGCAGTTCGTCAAGGAAGAGATTGAAAAGCTGGGTTGCTTTGCTGCCGAATTCAATACCATTGCCATCGACGACGGCATTGCCATGGGACACGACGGCATGCTTTATTCACTGCCTTCGCGCGACATCATTGCCGATAGTGTGGAGTACATGGTCAATGCCCACAAGGCCGATGCCATGGTCTGCATCAGCAATTGCGACAAGATTACGCCGGGCATGCTGATGGCCGCCATGCGTCTGAACATTCCTACCGTCTTCGTTTCGGGCGGACCGATGGAGGCTGGCGAGTGGAAAGGGCAGCACCTCGACCTGATTGATGCCATGATCAAGTCGGCCGATACGACGGTGAGCGACGAGGATGTAGCCAAGATAGAGCAACATGCCTGCCCCACATGCGGATGCTGTTCGGGTATGTTTACCGCCAATTCGATGAACTGTCTGAATGAAGCCATCGGACTGGCTCTGCCGGGCAATGGAACAATTGTGGCTACACACGAGAATCGCCGGAAACTGTTCAAAGACGCTGCCAAACTGATTGTGGAGAACGCTTACAAATACTACGAGGAAGGCGACGAGAGCGTACTTCCCCGCAGCATCGCCACCCGCGAGGCTTTCCTCAACGCCATGACGCTGGATATCGCCATGGGAGGTTCTACCAATACGGTGCTTCACCTGCTGGCAGTGGCCCACGAGGCTGGAGCCGACTTCAAGATGGAAGACATTGACATATTGTCGCGCAAGACGCCCTGCTTGTGTAAGGTTGCTCCGAACACGCAGAAATACCACGTGCAGGACGTGAACCGTGCAGGCGGCATCGTAGCCATCATGGCCGAACTGGCTAAAGGGGGACTGGTAGATACCAGTGTGAAACGTGTAGATGGCATGACGCTGGCCGAGGAGATTGACCAGTACTGCATCACCAGTCCCAACGTCTGCAAGAAGGCACAGAAAAAGTATGCCAGTGCCCCCGGCGGTAAGTTCAACCTGAAGCTGGGTTCGCAGGATGCTTATTACAAAGAGTTCGATACTGACCGTGCCAACGGTTGCATCCGCGACTTGGAGCACGCTTATAGCAAGGATGGCGGACTGGCCGTACTGAAGGGGAACATCGCCCTGGACGGTTGTGTAGTGAAGACCGCCGGAGTGGACGAAAGCATCTGGAAGTTTACAGGTCCAGCCAAGGTGTTTGACTCGCAGGAAGCTGCTTGCGAAGGCATCTTGGGCGGTAAAGTACAGAGTGGCGACGTAGTGGTTATCACCCACGAAGGTCCTAAGGGTGGTCCGGGCATGCAAGAGATGCTTTATCCTACGTCCTACATCAAGTCGCGCCATTTGGGCAAGGAATGTGCCCTTATTACCGACGGACGCTTCAGTGGCGGTACGTCGGGCCTGAGCATCGGTCACATCTCGCCCGAAGCGGCTGCCGGCGGTAACATCGGTAAGCTGGTGGATGGCGACATCATCGAAATAGATATTCCCAACCGCACCATTAACGTGAAGCTGACCGATGAAGAACTGGCTGCCCGCCCCATGACGCCTGTCACCCGCAACCGCGAGGTATCCAAGGCGCTGAAGGCTTACGCCAGTTTAGTAAGCTCGGCAGACAAGGGGGCGGTGAGACTGATAGACTAATAGAATTAAGAATGGATAATTGATAATTGAGAATTCATCACTCATTCTCCATTTTCCATTCTCCATTATCCATTATATTGATATGAAAGATACAATTACAGGCGCAGAAGCCCTGATGCGTTCGCTGGAACACGAGGGGGTAAAAACAATATTCGGTTATCCGGGTGGAAGCATCATGCCGGTATTCGATGCCTTATACGACCATCGGAAGACGTTGAACCATATTCTGGTACGCCACGAACAGGGAGCTACCCATGCTGCGCAAGGCTTTGCCCGCGTGTCGGGTGAGGTAGGTGTCTGTCTGGTAACCAGCGGTCCGGGAGCCACCAATACTATTACAGGCATTGCCGATGCCATGATAGACAGTACGCCGATGGTGGTGATAGCCGGACAGGTGGGGACGGGCTTTCTTGGTACGGATGCTTTTCAGGAAGTCGATCTGGTAGGCATCACACAACCTATCACCAAGTGGAGCTATCAGATTCGCCGGGCCGAAGATGTGGCTTGGGCTGTGGCACGTGCCTTCTACATAGCACGCAGCGGACGTCCCGGTCCCGTAGTGCTCGACTTTGCCAAGAATGCCCAAGTGGATAAGACAGAGTATGCGCCGGCAACAGTCGACTTCATCCGCAGCTACCAGCCTGTACCCGACATGGATATGGAGGCTATCCGCCAGGCGGCCGACCTCATCAACGCTGCCCAGCGTCCGTTGGTGCTCGTTGGGCAAGGTGTAGAGTTGGGAAATGCCCAAGCCGAGCTGTTAGCTTTCATCGAAAAGGCTGAACTGCCTGCCGGACGCACCTTGTTGGGACTGTCGGCTTTGCCTTCCGACCATCCGCTGAACAAAGGCATGCTGGGTATGCACGGCAATTTGGGACCGAACATCAACACCAACAAGTGCGATGTGCTGATAGCCGTAGGTATGCGCTTCGACGACCGTGTGACAGGCAACGTTGCAACCTATGCCCCGCAAGCCAAAATCATTCACTTCGATATCGACCCTGCCGAGATAGACAAGAACATCAAGACCGATGTAGCTGTGCTGGGTAACTGCAAAGAGACATTGCCTGCCGTTACCGAACTGCTGAAACCGGCCACCCACCGGGAGTGGCTCGACAGTTTCCGTACCTACGAAGAAGTAGAGGAAGAGAAGGTAATCCGTCCCGAACTGTGCCGCACTACCCGCGAGCTGAGTATGGGCGAAGTGGTACGTGCCGTGAGCGAGGCAACCCATAACGATGCTATTCTGGTGACCGACGTCGGCCAGAACCAGATGATGTCTGCCCGTTACTTCAAGTACACCCGTCCGCGCAGCATTGTCACTTCCGGCGGATTGGGTACGATGGGCTTCGGACTTCCTGCTGCCATCGGTGCTATGTTCGGACGCCCCGACCGCACGGTTTGTGTCTTCATGGGCGACGGCGGCTTGCAGATGAACCTGCAGGAACTGGGCACGGTGATGGAACAGAAGGCCCCTGTCAAGATGATTCTGCTGAACAATAATTATTTGGGTAACGTTCGCCAGTGGCAGGCCATGTTCTTCAACCGCCGCTACTCGTTCACGCCCATGTTGAACCCCGACTATATGCAGATAGCTGCTGCTTACGGCATTCCTTCGCGTCGTGTGATGGAACGTTCGGAACTGGCTGATGCTATCCGCGAGATGCTGGCAACCGACGGCCCGTTCCTGCTCGAAGCCTGTGTGGAAGAAGAAGGCAACGTGATGCCGATGACACCTCCGGGTGGTTCGGTGAACCAGATGCTGTTGGAATGTTGAAATTGAAAACAAAGAATTATGACTGAAAAGACATTATATACCATTATCGTCCATTCGGAGAACATCGCCGGCTTGCTCAACCAGGTGACGGCTGTGTTCACCCGCAGGCAGATTAATATCGAGAGCCTGAATGTGTCTGCCTCGTCCATCAAGGGGGTGCACAAATATACCATTACCGCATGGACCGATCGTGACACCATTGAAAAGGTGGTGAAACAGATAACCAAGAAGATAGATGTGCTGCAGGCGCACTATTTCACCGATGATGAGATCTACCAGCATGAGATTGCCCTCTATAAGGTGGCAACTCCTGCGTTGGAGCAGACTCCGGAGGTTTCCAAGGTGATACGTAAGTATCATGCCCGTATTGTGGAAGTAAATCCGGTGTTCTCCATTGTCGAGATGAATGGTATGAGCGACGACATCACCTGTCTTTACCAGGAGTTGCAGACTTTCGGCTGTGTGCTTCAGTTTGTCCGTTCGGGCCGTGTGGCCATTACTACCAGTTGTTTCGAACGGGTGAACGAATATCTGGCTGAACGTGAGGCAAAGTATCTGAAGAGTAAAGAAGAAATGAGTAGACAAGTTGACGAGTAGACAAGTTAACAAGTAATGAGTCCCTTTTCCCCTCGTGGCCTCGTTAACTTGTCCCTTGTCAACTAAACTTAAAAACTAAAAAACTTAAAAACTAAAAATCCTCGACCTATGGACAACAAGATAGGAACCTATAATTTCGTAGCCGAACCTTTCCATGTAGACTTTACAGGAAGGCTGACGTTGGGCGTGCTGGGCAACCACCTGCTGAACTGTGCAGGCTTTCATGCCACCGAACGCGGTTTCGGCATGGCTACACTGAACGAGGAAAACTATACGTGGGTATTGTCCCGACTGGCTATCGAGATGGACGAGATGCCCTATCAGTACGAGACTTTTTCGGTGCAGACGTGGGTGGAGAACGTCTATCGCCTCTTCACCGACCGTAACTTTGCCATTGTCGGCAGGGATGGACGCAAGATTGGTTATGCACGCTCCGTATGGGCCATGATCAGTATGCAGACGCGCAAACCCATCGACCTGATGGCCATGCACAACGGAAGCATTGTGGACTATGTATGCGACGAGCCTTGCCCCATCGAGAAACCTTCGCGCATCAAAATCACTGCTACGGAGCCAGTGTCTACGCTGAAGGCCAAGTATAGCGACATCGACGTGAACGGCCATGTGAACAGTATCCGTTACATTGAGCATATTCTCGACCTCTTCCCGTTGGAGAAGTATCGTACGGAACGCATCCGTCGTTTCGAGATGGCCTACGTAGCCGAGAGCTATTACGGCGACGAACTTTCTTTCTATCTGGACGACGACGGCAACGGCGTCTACGGTGTGGAAGTGAAGAAGAACGGTAGTGAGACGGTCTGCCGGGCGAAAATAGAATTTGAGTTTTTAAGTTTATAAGTTTTTGAGTTTTTAAGTTTATATGGAACTTAGAACCTCAAGAACTCAAAACTTCAAAACCTCAAGAACTCAAAAACTAAAAAAATAAAATATTAACCAGGCGAAAGCCACAAATAAAAAACTAAAACAAAATGGCACAATTGAATTTTGGCGGTGTTATCGAGAATGTGATGACCCGCGAAGAATTTCCTTTGGAGAAAGCACGTGAGATTCTGAAAGACGAAACTATCGCAGTAATCGGATATGGTGTACAGGGACCGGGTCAGGCCTGTAACCTGCGTGACAATGGTTTCAACGTTATCGTTGGCCAGCGTCCGGGCAAGACCTTCGAGAAGGCGATTGCTGACGGATGGGTACCGGGCGAAACACTGTTCGGCATCGAAGAAGCAGCCGAGAGAGGTACAATTGTGATGTGCCTGCTTTCCGATGCTGCTGTTATGTCGGTATGGCCTTCGCTGAAGCCGCACCTCACAGCCGGCAAGGCTCTTTATTTCTCACACGGCTTCGCCATCACTTGGAGCGACCGTACGGGTGTAGTTCCTCCTACAGATATTGATGTTATCATGGTAGCTCCGAAGGGTTCGGGTACTTCACTCCGCACCATGTTCCTCGAAGGCCGCGGACTGAACTCTTCTTACGCCATTTATCAGGACGCTACGGGCAAAGCTATGGACCGCACACTGGCATTGGGTATTGGTATTGGTTCCGGCTATCTGTTCGAGACTACTTTCCAACGCGAGGCTACTTCCGACCTTACCGGCGAGCGTGGTTCGCTGATGGGTGCTATCCAGGGGCTGTTGCTGGCACAGTACGAAGTGTTGCGCGAGAACGGTCACACGCCTTCCGAAGCCTTCAACGAAACGGTTGAGGAACTGACTCAGTCGTTGATGCCCCTTTTTGCCAAGAACGGTATGGACTGGATGTATGCCAACTGCTCTACTACTGCACAGCGTGGTGCCCTCGACTGGATGGGCCCGTTCCACGATGCTATCAAACCCGTGGTTCAGAAGTTGTATGAGAGCGTGAAGTGTGGTAACGAAGCTCAGATTTCTATTGACAGCAACTCGCAACCCGACTATCGCGAGAAGCTGAATGCCGAACTGAAAGCCCTGCGCGAAAGCGAAATGTGGCAGACTGCTGTTACGGTACGCAAGCTCCGTCCGGAAAACAACTAAAGTCATTTAGGATTGTAGAAAAAACAGGGAATGCCCCGGCGTGCGTTGCACGGCTGGGGCATTCTTGTTTTATGGGGAAGCGTTTTGATATGTCTCCTCTTATAGTTTCTAATCTATCCCATTATTCCGGTAGTTAGCTCATGTTCCAAAAACGAGTAGACATAGTTGGAACTTTGGAAGTATAGTCCAGTTTCAGGATTGGATAGTTTGGCGTAAGTGTCCGATGTATACAGAGTGTCTACTGCGTCAATGAATGTCATGCCTTGTTTTTTAACGAGCAGTCTGATGAGGTCTGCTGCTACATGTTCTATCATGTAATCAATGTCGGTCATAATTTCCTAAGTTTAGAGATAGCAAGTTCTGTTCCAAAGAAATATTGGTAAGTAACGCCTTTGAAGTATTTAATACGATTAAGAAACTCTTTCATATCGATACTTCCGTCTTCCAGTTTTTGAATTTGAAAGCCCACTCTGTCATTTGCAATAAGTCCATAAATAACATCGTAGTTGTTATCGAAAGTAAAAGCATTCTTTCGGTTCTCAAATACAAAGTTGGCCCATTCTTCAGAATAATGTTCAAATTTGAGATATTTCAGATCGCCATTTTCCAATAGGGACTCATCAAATTCAAATATGGTTATTACAGGATTACCGCCCACAGTCAGTGCTCTGAATCTGGCAAGCTCTTCTGCTTGAATTTGATTGTCTGATAGATAGAATCCCCGTCCAAAGTCTTTGCAGGGTTTGGATTTATAGAGGTCTATCTTCTCGATTTCAATATTGCTGCCGTGATATAGTTTCATGTAATGGCTCCTCCCTGACGATTTAAATAATGGGTCAATGAATCCAAAGCTTCGTCAAAACTGAGTGTATGCATGATGTTGTAATGCTCGTCCACAAGTTTGATACCGCCGAAACGTTTGATGTATCGGTAGGCTTGCATTTTGTTCAGTCCGTTACGCTCGGCAAAATGAGAAATGAGAGAGAGCAGATATTCCGCTTTATCCCGGATGATGCTATGTTCTACAACGATGTCCATAGTGCTTTTATCCAATGGTTGCTTTGGCAAAAATAGCGAAAAATTGTTTGCTTTATTATATTTCCCTCATTATTTTCATGCTCGGATATTTTTGAGGATAAGATTGAAATTCTATCATTTCTGCCACACTTGCATCCCATGTGTTCCACACTTGCAATCCATTTGTTCCACACTGGTGTGGCTCGTGCAGAATGCTTGTGTTGTACGGCGGGGGGGTAAAGTGGTATAAAACATCTCTCCAGACATTTGATTTCTTTTATCCGGAAATACCTTTCACGCTTTCACCGCCTTGCATTGGGGTGGCGTTCAGGCGAATGTGGTGAAACATGAAGTTTCACCACGGTGACGCAAATCCGCAAAAAAACGAAAGTTCTTCTTTTACCTTTCAACGCAATGCGCTTAGTATAAGTGATATAGGGTGAAACTTCACGGCTGTTTCGGCAGGTCCTGGCCTTTTACTTCCTTGGAAACTGGAACAGTAACAGGACCGGATTGTCTTCGTCTTTCAGTTCTTTGTACACGCGGGCAAATTGGTCTGCCAGTTCGTTATGAGGCAGAAGGTTTTGGGCAATCACATTCCGCATCAGTCCTTTGAATAGGAAGGGCGGATAGGACTGGGCCAGCATGTCTGTCCCCTTGACGGCAAGATAATCGTTGCTTCCGCCGCCCATAAATTCCGTTACCCGTATAAAGCTGCATGGCTTCACGGTTCTTTCCTGTTTGTCTATTAAGAAAATCCACGGGTTGGTCTTGAAAATCAGGTAGTCTTCGTTTTCGACCATATCTTCAATGGTGTGGACGTATCCTTCCTTTGCGCAGAGTTGTGTAAACTCGAAAACATTCATCGGTTGTTCAAGCAGTTCCTTGGGCAGTGTCCTTTCACCGAAATCGATTGTGTACAGGGCTTTTACTTCTCCGTTGTCGGCTTTGTAAATGGTATAGTCAAAAGGCCAGGTGAACAGTACGCTGTGCCCTTCGGTGACCTGCCTGCCGGCGCTTACGCGATATATTGTTCCCTCTTCCTGAGCTTCTGCCCCCATGTATTTACCGTCGGGAAAAGGTATCTGCTTTTCCGTTCCGTTTTGCTCATCATACACATTGAAAATACGTTTGCCCAAAGGGGCTGTACTATAATAGTAAGTATAGCGGTCGGTTGTGGCAAAGTTCCGGAAATAGTCGGAGACGTTCCGTTCTTTGACAAATTGTCCGTCGTAGGAATAATACATTATTTTATAAGGCCGGTTGCACAGGACGGCCAGAAGTCCGTTTTGTATGCTGATGTCACTCAGGGCAACATATTCTTTCGGACCGTTGCCGATGTCATGAATGGCATTGATAAACTTCCCGTTTCCGTCGAAAATGAAGATTTTCTGTTGTCTGTTGTCCAGCAGAAACAGTGTGTCGCCAGCCATACAGATGGCATTGATACTCTGGACCAAAGAAGCGTCGGTCGTTTCAAGCGGCAAGATACGGGTTTGGGCAAAAAAGGCCGAATCAGTCAATTCTACTTTTTCTGTAGAGACTTTTAACGTTTCTTCTTTCTCAGATTGGTTGCTCTTGTTGGAGCTGCAACTTGCAAGCAGCGCACAGCAAGCAATGAGTGTTAGTAGTTTCTTTTTCATGGTTTTATTTTTTTGTTGCAAATATGAGTAAATAGCAAGAATTGAGCAACAAAACGAGCGTGCAAAAACGTGCATTTTGTCTATTTAGGCAGAAACTGTTCTTGGGAAACTGTCTGTTGACATTGTTTGTAAGACTAAAATACGTATAGTTCAATTGGGTAAAGACATCTACTAACTACTACGCTACGAGTGCAACAGTTACTGCACTTGTAGTGCAATAACTACTGCACTGTGAGTGCACAGCCTACTGCACTATCAGTGCAGTAACTGTTGCACTGTTTTTACATAACTGTTGGCTGATTGGTACACTATTGCTTGATGTACTCCAGCAGCTTCTTGTAGAACGCATGCCGGCTCAGTGTAGCGGCTTCGCCTAGGATGACCAACTTCATGCGGGCACGGGTCATGGCTACGTTCATGCGGCGCAGGTCGGAGAGGAAACCTATCTGACCTTCTTCGTTGGCACGGACCAGGCTGATGAAGATGACGTCGCGTTCCTGACCCTGAAAACCATCTACGGTGTTGATGCTCATCAGGTCGCGGTAGGGGCGGAAGACGGCACTGCCACGCAGCTTGCTGCGCAGGTATTGCACCTGTGCCTTGTAAGGCGATATGATGCCGAAGTCGATGCGCTCGTCCAGGATGCGCTGTCCGCCGATGCGGGCGATGTATTTCTCCAGCTCGCTGAGCAGCAGGTCGGCTTCCTGCCGGTTGATGCGGCCGAAACTTTCGCCTACGAACTCTTCCTTGAAGTCCATTTCCGAGGTGTCAATCCACGAGATGGGTGTGTCCCAGTCGAGGATGCTGCGGTGGCGTACGCTGGGGTCGGCCTGCAGTTGGCCGTCGTAGAACCAGTCGGACGAGAAGCGCATGATGGCTTCGTTCATGCGGTATTGTGTGGTGAGCAGGGAGACCGTGTCGGGCTTGCGGGTAACGAGGGTTTCCATCAGCGTACGTTCCAGTCCGCCGCGTGCCGCTTCGTAACACTTGATGGTGGGCGGCAGTTGCTGGTGGTCGCCCGCCAGAATGACGCGGTCGGCCTTGCGGATGGCTATCCAGCAGGCGGCTTCGAGTGCTTGTGCTGCCTCGTCGATGAAGAGGGTGCCGAAGCGGCGGCCCGACAGCAAGCGGTGGTTGCTGCTGACCAGTGTGGAGGCAATGACGTGAGCCGAGTCGAAGAGGTCGGCATTGATCTGCACTTCCAAGGCTGTGGCGCGGTCTCGCAGGCGGGAGATGCGGCTGCGTATGCCTTCACGTTCTTCGTAGGTGCCACGGCGCGACTTGCCGTGCAGCTGGCGAAGTTCCTTGCGGATGCTCCACAGTTCGGGATATGAGGGGTGAGACTCGAAGCGACGCTCGTAGGTGAAGGACAGCATCTTGTCGTTGACCCGTGTAGGGTTGCCGATGCGCAGTACGTTGACACCACGGTCCACCAGCTTTTCCGAAATCCAATCGACAGCCGTGTTGCTCTGAGCACACACCAGCACTTGCGGTTCGCGGTGCAGCGTTTCGTAAATGGCTTCGACCAGCGTAGTCGTCTTGCCCGTTCCGGGAGGGCCGTGGACGATGGCCACATCGCGGGTACACAATACCTTGTTGACGGCCGATTCCTGCGTGCGGTTCAGCCAAGGGAAGCGGACGGGATAGAGTTCGCGGAAGCCGGGCTTCAAAGTGCCCAGCAGTGTGTCGCGAAGTTCGGCCAAGCGGTTGCCTTTGGCCCGGAGGACATCGTTCAGTGCCTCGAACATGGTACGGTAGCTGGTTTCGTCGAAGTAGAGCTGCACGCCCAGGCGGTCGGCTCCCTGCACGTCGAGGATGGCACCCGCGCCGGGCATGACGACCACCATGCGTGTGTCGTCGGCATAGCTGACGGTGGCCTGGAAGTTGTAATAGTTGAGGCTGCCGTCCGCCGTCTGGCGGAAGAAGCAGACGGGGCGTCCGTACTCGAACGAGTGCTCGATGTCGGTATCTTCGGTGCGTGTCACTTCCAGCACCAGTTGGTTGAGCGAGTTGTAGTAGCTGCGTCCGGCCGTGGCGGGAAACCAGCACAGGCCACGCTTCACCTTGCGTGCTACGCCCATGGTTTCGGTCTGGCGGCGGAACTCTTCCTTCTCGTATTCGTACTCCATGCGCAACAGCAATTGCTGACGCTGCAGGTGGAGGCTGGGGCTGTTTGTCTCTTTTTCCTGTTTCATGAGTGCAAAGGTAGTCATTCTTTATTTTAATTCGGATAAAACTTATTCCATTGTTTTAGTTTTCACTATATTTGTACGCATAAATGAGACAGTTATGGATGTAGAAAAGTTTCACTTGTTTCTGATAGTGATGAGTGTCGTGGCACTGTTTGTGTTTGTGGCACTCTATTTTGTAAAGGCCGGTTACGGTATGTTCCGCACCTCGTCGTGGGGACTGTCCATCAACAACAAGCTGGCCTGGATGCTGATGGAGGCGCCTGTGTTTGTCGTGATGTTCTGGCTGTGGGGGCGTAGTGGCATGGGCTTTTCCATGCCGGTATATGTGTTTTTCCTGTTGTTTCAGCTTCACTATCTTCAGCGTTCGTTCATTTTCCCTTTCCTGATGAAAGGAAAAAGCCGCATGCCACTGGCCATTATGGTGATGGGCATTGTGTTCAATGTGCTGAACGGAATGATGCAGGCCGGCGGGTTGTTCTATTTTGCACCGGAAGGGCTCTATGACGGCGGTATGGATTACTTCCTGAAACCTCATGCCGTGGCAGGATTGTTGCTGTTCGTAGTGGGCATGGGCATCAACCTGCATTCCGATCATGTCATCCGTCATCTGCGCCGTCCGGGCGATACGAAGCATTATCTGCCTGCCCGTGGCCTGTACCGTTATGTCACTTCGGCCAACTATTTCGGCGAACTGGTGGAGTGGACGGGCTTTGCCATACTGACCGCGTCGCCGGCAGCCTGGGTGTTTGTCTGGTGGACGTTTGCCAACCTGGTGCCCCGTGCCGATGCCATCCACAAACGTTATCGTGAGGAGTTTGGCGATGAGGCGGTAGGAGGGCGGAAGAGGGTGATACCTTTTATATATTAACTCTGGTCTGCATCCGCTCGTATTGTCCGCGATTGGAAAATATGTTATATCTGAATCTTAAAGAAACATAGATAAATGAACTCTAAACTGTTTACCCCTGTAACCATAGGTCCGCTGACGCTGCGTAACCGTACTATCCGCTCGGCGGCCTTCGAGAGTATGTGTCCGGGCAACAAGCCTTCGGAACAGCTACTCGACTATCATCGCTCCGTAGCCGCGGGTGGTGTGGGTATGACGACAGTGGCTTATGCTGCCGTTACCCGTAGCGGCCTTTCCTTCGACCGTCAGTTGTGGATGCGTCCGGAGATTGTGCCTGGCTTGCGCCGTCTGACCGATGCCGTTCATGCCGAAGGTGCTGCGGCCAGCATCCAGTTAGGACATTGCGGCAACATGTCACACAAAAGCATCTGTGGCTGTATGCCCGTAGGAGCCAGTAGCGGCTTCAACCTTTATTCGCCTACGTTTGTCCGTGGCCTGCGTGCCGACGAACTTCCGGAAATGGCTCGTGCTTACGGCCATGCAGTGAATCTGGCGCGTGAGTCGGGCTTCGATGCTGTGGAGGTTCACGCCGGGCATGGCTATCTTATCAGTCAGTTCCTTTCGCCTTCTACCAATCATCGCAAAGATGAATTCGGCGGTTCGTTGGAAAACCGCATGCGCTTCATGGACATGGTGATGGACGAGGTAATGAAGGCAGCCGGCAACGACATGGCCGTATTGGTGAAGATGAATATGCGCGACGGCTTCCGTGGAGGTATGGAGCTGGACGAGTCGTTGCAGGTGGCGCAGCGGTTGCAGCAAAGCGGTGCCCATGCGCTGGTGTTGAGCGGTGGCTTTGTGAGCAAGGCACCTATGTACGTGATGCGCGGCGAGATGCCCATCCGTACCATGACCCACTATATGGATTGCTGGTGGCTGAAGTACGGAGTACGTATGGTAGGCAAATGGATGATTCCTACCGTGCCTTTCAAGGAGGGGTATTTCCTGGAAGATGCCTTGAAGTTCCGCAAGGCGCTCACCATGCCTTTGGTCTATGTAGGCGGACTGGTGGCCCGGCAGAAGATTGACGAAGTGCTGGATTGCGGTTTCGAGGCTGTGCAAATGGGTCGCGCACTACTTAACGAACCGGGCTTTGTGAATCGTATGAAGGCGGAAGAGAATGCACGCTGCTCGTGTCGGCACAGCAACTACTGCATTGCCCGTATGTACAGCATCGACATGGCATGCCATCAACGGTTGAAGGAAGAGTTGCCGCCTTGCCTGAAGAAAGAGATTGAACGCATCGAAAGCAGGGGGTAGGCGTATGGATAAGAAGAAACTGGCTGTAATAACAGGAGCGGACGGCGGCATGGGGACTGAGATCACTCGTGCCGTAGCCCGTGCGGGCTATCGGGTAGTGATGGCCTGCTACAATCCGGCTAAAGCCGAAGTGCGGCGCAGAATGCTGGTTGAGGAAACAGGCAATGCCGACATTGAAGTGCGGGGCATCGACCTGGCTTCGCTGGAGTCGGTAGCTGCGTTTGCCAACCGCCTGCTGGAGCAAGGAGAAAGAATCTCACTGTTGATGAACAATGCCGGAACGATGGAAACCGGCCTGCACATTACAAACGACGGACTGGAGCGTACGGTCAGCGTCAATTACGTGGGACCTTATCTTCTGACGCGCAAGCTGTTGCCGCTGATGGGTGAGGGGAGCCGGGTGGTGAATATGGTGTCGTGTACGTATGCCATCGGGAAACTTGATTTTCCCGACTTCTTTCTGCGGGGCAAGAAAGGAGCTTTCTGGCGTATTCCTATCTATAGTAATACCAAATTGGCGCTGACGCTGTTTACCATCGACTTGGCACGCAGGGTTAAGGAGCGTGGCATTGTGGTAAATGCTGCCGATCCGGGTATTGTTTCGACAGATATTATTACGATGCACATGTGGTTCGATCCGCTGACAGATATTCTGTTTCGTCCGTTTATCCGTACGCCCCGTAAGGGAGCGGCTACAGCTATCAGTCTGCTGTTGGACGAGGAAGCCGGACAACGGACTGGTACACTGAATGTAAGTTGTCGCCCGAAGCATTTGTCAGATAAATATTTGCACCACTGGCAAATGGGAGAACTGTGGAACCGTACGGAAATTGTTGTAGAGAAGTGGCTATAATAAGTAAGCTGCGGCATAGAAGATGTCGATAGCTGGCAAAAAAAGTGTGTGCCAAATGAAGAAAGAGGCTCCTTCATTTGACACACATGTACTTTTATATGATAGACCGGCTATGCCGGTTGGTAATCTTGTGTATCAGATAGAAAGTTCGCGTAAAACGTTCACCAATTCCTTTTGGATAGGTTTGTCGTTCTTGATGGCTTTGGTGAAGGGGACATAAACCACTTCGTCGTGCTCGATACCTATCATGACGTTCCGCTGGCCTTCCATGATGGCATCGATGGCTGCTGCACCCAGGCGGCTGGCCAGGATACGGTCGTGTGCCGTTGGACTACCACCGCGTTGCAAGTGGCCGAGGATGGTAACGCGTACGTCGTATTGCGGATATTCGTTTTTCACACGTTCGGCATAGTGCATAGCTCCTCCGGTCAGTTCGCTTTCGGCTACCAGCACGATACTGCTGTTCTTTGATTTGCGGAAACCGTTCTTGATGAATTCTTCCAATTGGTCCACTTCTGTGCTGAATTCCGGGATAATGGCAGCTTCGGCTCCTGAAGCGATAGCGCCGTTCAGTGCCAGGAAGCCTGCATCACGTCCCATGACTTCGACGAAGAACAGACGTTCGTGTGAGGTCGCTGTATCACGGATTTTGTCGACAGCATCCAGAATAGTGTTCAGGGCGGTGTCATATCCGATGGTAGTATCTGTACCATAAAGGTCGTTATCGATGGTACCCGGCAGTCCGATACACGGAACGTCGAATTCCTGAGCGAAGATACGTGCACCGGTCAGCGAACCATCACCGCCGATGATGACGAGTGCATCGATGCCTTCTTTCTTCATGTTGTCGTAAGCCAGCTGACGGCCTTCGGGAGTAGTGAATTCCTTACAACGTGCCGTTTTCAGGATGGTTCCTCCCAACTGGATGATGTTGCTGACATTCTGGCTTCTGAATTCCTTAATCTCGCCGGTCACCAGTCCTTTGTAACCTCTATATATACCTTTTACTTGAAGTCCGTTGTAGATGGCTGCACGTGTCACAGCACGGATGGCTGCGTTCATTCCCGGAGCATCTCCTCCGGAAGTCAAGATTCCGATGCACTTAATTGTTCCCATAACAATCTTTTTTTAAGTTAATAATTCGCCACAAAGATACGAAAAACCCAAGGGCGTGACTGATAATTTACGTTAATTTCTAATTCCTGAAAAGGACTATTTCTGGCTTGTTAGTCTTTCTTTTATGGCATCCGATATTTCTTCCATCAGCCATTTGGGAGTAGAAGTCGCTCCACATATACCGATGGAGGAGGCGCCTGTGAGCAGATTGTTGTCTATCTCAGCCGCGTTGTCTATCAGATGTGAATTTGGGTTGACTTTCTGGCATTCGGCAAAGAGCATTTTCCCGTTCGAACTTTTCTTGCCGCTGACGAAAAATATCAGATCGTGCGAAGAGGCAAATTTCCGGATGTTGGGGATGCGGTTGGCTACCTGGCGGCAGATTGTATCGTAGTATTCGAAAGAAACACCGGGGGAGATGTGTACCTTGATATATTCTACAATACGTCGGAATTCATCGAGCGATTTGGTCGTTTGCGAATAAAGCCGGATGTCTTTGGTGAGATCCAGTCGCTGAGCCTCTTCCAGTTTTTCAATGACGATGGCTTTTCCGTTGGTCTGCCCAACAAGTCCAAGCACTTCGGCATGTCCGTTCTTGCCGTAGATGACGATTTGTTTGTCACTGCTTTCCTCTGCCATGAATTCCTGCTTGATTCTTTTCTGCAGCTGGAGGACTACGGGGCAGGTTGCATCAATGATTTCGATATTGTTGCGTCTGGCTATTTCGTATGTCTCGGGTGGCTCACCGTGGGCACGAAGCAGTACTTTGGCATTTTTCAGTTGTCTGAATTCCTCGTGGTTGATGGTTGTCAGTCCCATGTTTTCCAGCCGTTCTACTTCGCGGCTGTTGTGTACGATGTCGCCCAGGCAATAAAGAGTTCCTCCATTGGCCAGTTCTTCTTCGGCTTTGCGGATGGCGGTTACTACTCCGAAGCAGAATCCGGATCCTTCATCTATTTCTACTTTCACCATATCTTTGTCCTCCTGTCTGCCTGTTCAAGCTTTGGTAATCCGTTCGAACTGTTCCTTCAGCCATTCTTTTTG
Source organism: Bacteroides ndongoniae (assembly GCF_900108345.1). Classification (GTDB taxonomy): domain Bacteria; phylum Bacteroidota; class Bacteroidia; order Bacteroidales; family Bacteroidaceae; genus Bacteroides; species Bacteroides ndongoniae. The sequence continues at coordinate 462,941 of NZ_FNVV01000013.1, forward strand.
CTGTGTCAGTGACAGGTGGCTGTTGTCCAGCAATAAAGCGTCTTCGGCCTTTTTCAGCGGGCTTACCTCTCTGTGCTGGTCGATGTAGTCTCTTTGCTTTACGTTCTCCAGTATCTCGTCGAAACTGGCAGCTTCTCCTTTGGCTTTCAACTCATTGTAGCGGCGTTGAGCGCGTATTTCGGGCGAAGCGGTAACAAACACTTTGAGTTCGGCATCCGGAAATACGGTAGTACCGATGTCGCGTCCGTCCATTACAATTCCTTTTTCTTTTCCCATTGCCTGCTGTTGTGCTACCATTGCTTCACGAACAAAATCAAGGGTGGCGATCGGGCTTACTTTGGCCGATACTTCCATGGTCCGGATTTTGTTTTCTACGTTCACTCCGTTCAGATAGGTATCGGGGCGTCCGGTCTCGGCGTTCAGCCTGAAACTGATATGTATGTCGCCAAGCTGTGCTTTCAGTTTTTCCTTGTCGATTTCGTCCCCGTGGAAGATTCCGTTTTCGATGCTGTATAAAGTCACGGCACGGTACATGGCTCCACTATCGATATAAATGTAACCTATCTCACGGGCCAGGTCTTTGGCCATGGTGCTTTTCCCGCAAGAAGAGAATCCGTCGATGGCAATTGTAATCTTTCTCATAAGAGTGTATATATAATAAGGTGTATTTCGATTTTGGCTTTAATCAGAATGTTTTTCGACATTTCGTTTAAAAATCCTGCCAAAGATACGGGTATTTTTAAAATATCTCGTTACTTTTGTAGCACAAAAGCAGATAAAGCCCTTTTAAGGATTAAAAAAATAAAAATGCAAGGTCTATTGTGTAAAAAAACACAGCCAAGCGTGAACATTCGTAGGAAAAGTGCTATATTTGCCCCAAATGAGAAACACTAAAATTATTATTATAGATTATGGAAATTAAAAAGACACCTAAGGCAGACTTGGAGAACAAAAAGTCTACATGGCTGCTTGTCGGTTACGTAATCGTGCTTGCCTTTATGTTCGTTGCGTTCGAATGGACGAAACGCGATGTGAAGATCGATACAAGCCAAGCTGTAACCGATGTTGTATTTGAAGAGGAAATTGAAATTCCTATCACCGAACAACCGGAAGTTGTTGCGCCTCCTCCTCCCGAGGCTCCGTCTATTGCTGAGACCTTGACGATTGTGGAGGACGATGCTGATGTAGAAGAAACTACAATTGCTTCTTCTGAGGAAACTGGCCAGGCTGTAGAAATCAAGTACGTGCCTGTTGCTGTAGAAGAGGAAGAACCGGAAGAACAAACAATCTTCGAGGTTGTAGAACAGATGCCGGAATTTCCTGATGGTGGTATGGCTGGTTTGATGCAGTACTTGAGCAAGAACATCAAGTATCCGACTATCGCACAGGAAAATGGTACTCAGGGTCGTGTTACAGTACAGTTCGTGGTTAACAAGGACGGTAGTATTGTAGACGCAAAAGTATTGAGAGGTGTTGACCCCTATCTGGACAAAGAAGCACTCCGTGTGATTGGTACTATGCCGAAGTGGAAACCGGGTATGCAACGTGGTAAACCCGTACGTGTAAAATACACAGTGCCTGTAATGTTTAGATTGCAGTAATAAAGTTTATATAAAAAAAGAAGAGGCTGCTTTAAGCAGCCTCTTTTTGTTCTCTCTTCTTTCAAGATAAAAAAGATCTATTTACTATGTTTACGGCTTCAGAGCTACTTGATATTGTAAGGGGGCATATTGCCGGATTGCAATTTACCCGTACTCCCAAAGGACTGTATGATCCTGTTTCTTATGTTTTATCGCTTGGTGGAAAAAGAATCCGTCCCGTCTTGATGCTGATGGCTTATAATCTGTACAGGGAAGATGTTAAGTCGATTTTGCAACCTGCTACGGGTATTGAGGTGTATCATAACTATACTTTGTTGCATGACGATCTGATGGATCGCGCAGACATGCGACGGGGTAAGGTAACCGTGCATAAGGTGTGGAATGATAATGTAGCCATTCTCTCGGGCGATGCCATGCTGGTGTTGGCCTATCAGTTTATGGCGCAATGCGCTTCCGAAAAGTTGAAGGACGTGATGGATTTGTTCAGTCTGACCGCTTTGGAAATATGTGAAGGACAGCAGTTGGATATGGAGTTCGAACAGCGTAAGGATGTGAAGGAAGGTGAATATATTGAAATGATTCGTTTGAAAACATCGGTTCTGCTGGCTGCCAGTTTGAAAATCGGAGCTATTTTAGGAGGTGCTTCGAAGGAAGATGCGGACGCTTTATATGATTTTGGCGTAAATCTAGGACTGGCATTCCAACTGAAGGATGATTTGCTGGATGTTTATGGCGATCCGCTTCGATTTGGAAAGAACATCGGAGGTGATATCCTGTGCAATAAGAAGACCTATCTGGTTATAAAGGCTTTTGAACATGCCAATACCGACCAGGAAGCTTTATTGAACGATTGGTTTACCCGTGAGGCTTTCGATCCGCAGGAGAAAATTGCTGCTGTAACCCGTTTGTACAACGAGATCGGAGTGAAGGCTTTGTGTGAAAATCGAATTGTGGAGTACAGCAAGCGGGCGTCGGAAAGTCTGAACCGGGTGAATGTTCCTGCGGAAAACAAACAGGAACTGGAAACGATGATGAACGAACTGATGCATCGTGAAGTCTGATAGGTTTAAACAGATGTAATGCCTTACCGAAGACTACCGAATACTGACCAGGCCAGAATCAGGGCTTTGAAAGCTGTCATAACGAAGGCGGATATGTGCAACGGTGATGCGATGGCCATATCCTGGAAGTCGTTGTCGGCGGCCAGGCGGTTTCTTGTGAAGTTTGAAGCAGCACAGCGTTACTATACCGAATGCTTTGCGAGGCAGGCAAAGGCTGGTCAGAAACACCAATCTAATGTAAAAATGGCTCGTTTGTATGTTTCACATTTCATTCAGGTGTTGAATTTAGCGGTAATACGTTCGGAAATCCGTTCATCGCATAAAGAATATTATGGCTTGGAACCACAAAGTTGTAATGTGCCCGATTTGTCATCCGAAACTCAACTGGCGTCATGGGGGCGAAAAATCATAGACGGAGAAACTCGTCGTCTGTCTCAAGGAGGAACGCCGATTTATAATCCGACTATTGCTAAGGTAAAGGTACACTATGATATTTTTATGGACAGTGGTGAACGGCAGAAGGAGTATCAGGAGGCTACGGCTCGGAGTCTCGAAGCACTCTCTTCAATGCGTGCCGAGGCAGATGAACTGATTTTGGATATTTGGAATCAGGTTGAACGTAAGTTCGAGGCGGTTAGTCCAAATGAAAAGAGACTGGACCTGTGCAGAAGTTATGGGCTGGTCTATTATTACCGTACCGGTGAAAAGCAGATAAAGTAAGTAAGATGATAAAGTTGGTAGATTCGCATTCGCATTTGTTTCTGGAAGAATTTTCGGAAGATTTGCCTGAAGTAATGGAACGTGCCCGGCAGGCAGGGGTAACTCATATCTTTATGCCCAATATAGACAGTACCACCGTTGAGCCGCTGTTGCAGGTTTGCGCTGCTTATAAAGATTTGTGTTATCCGATGATGGGGCTTCATCCGACTTCGGTGAAGGATGATTATCTTCAGGAATTGGAAGTTGTATGCCGTTATCTGAAAGAACCTAATTCGTTTGTGGCAATTGGCGAGATCGGTATGGATCTTTATTGGGACAAGACCTTCGTAAAAGAACAGGAGGTTGTGTTCAGGCAACAGGTTGAATGGGCATTGGAATACGGCCTGCCTATCGTGATTCATTGTCGTGAAGCTTTTGATTATATATATAAGGTATTAGCAGATTACAAAGCTACGCCTTTAACTGGCATCTTTCATAGTTTTACGGGAACGCAAGAAGAAGCGGAACGCCTTCTTGAGTTTCAAGGGTTCTGTTTAGGGATTAATGGAGTGGTTACTTTTAAGAAATCGACATTGCCTGGTGTGTTAGCTCAGATTCCTTTGGAACGTGTGGTACTGGAAACGGATTCCCCTTACCTTACTCCGGTTCCCAATAGGGGAAAAAGAAATGAGAGTGCTTATGTCAGAGATACGCTTACCAAAGTTGCCCAAGTGTACGGCAAGACGCCGGAAGAGGTTTCGTTGGTGACTTCTGAAAATGCCTTAAAAGTGTTTGGAATGCTCAAATAACGTTCCGAAGATTTTAAAGTTTATTAATTTTGAGATATTATTCAATATAAAACGGGGAGAATGCACCGGAAGAACGAAAAAAAGAATACATTTGTAGCTGAAAACGCAGATTATTCGCATTTTTTTTGTAATTTGCACCCGATTTATAAGGGGCATTGATTAGGAGAGATGCTCGAGTGGTTGAAGAGGCACGCCTGGAAAGCGTGTATACCCCTAAAGGGTATCCGGGGTTCGAATCCCCGTCTCTCCGCAGATTTTGATTAATTGTGAAACAAATAAATATAATAAAATAAATTAATTAATTAATCTTAAAATTTAGACACACAATGAAAAAGTTATTTGCAATTGTTGCTGTGATGGGAGTCTTAACATTTGGCTCAACTCAACTTGCTCAGGCTCAAGATGCTCCTGCAGCTGAACAAACCGAACAAGCTGCTCCGGCTGTTGAAGCAGCTCCCGCTGAAGCCGCTGCTCCTGCAGCTGTAGAAGCTACTGAAGGTGGTATCCACAAGGAATTGAAAACAAAATTCATCGAAGGTTCTGCATTCTTCATGAGTTTCGTTGCTATTGCATTGGTTATCGGTCTTGCATTCTGCATCGAACGTATCATTTATCTGAGCTTGGCTGAAATTAACACAAAGAAGTTCTTGGCTGCTATCGAAGCTGCTTTGGAAAAAGGTGATGTAGAAGCTGCTAAAGACATCGCTCGTAACACAAGAGGTCCTATCGCATCTATCTATTATCAAGGTCTGCTGAGACTTGACCAAGGTATTGATGTTGTTGAGAAGTCTGTTGTTTCTTATGGTGGTGTACAAGCTGGTTACCTGGAAAAAGGTTGCTCTTGGATCACATTGTTCATTGCGATGGCTCCGTCATTGGGATTCTTGGGTACTGTAATCGGTATGGTGCAGGCATTCGATAAGATCCAACAAGTAGGTGATATCTCTCCGACGGTTGTAGCAGGTGGTATGAAAGTGGCCTTGATTACTACTATCTTCGGTTTGATCGTTGCTTTGATTCTGCAGGTATTCTACAACTATATCCTGACTAAGATTGAAGCTTTGACCAGCGAAATGGAAGATTCTTCTATTACGCTTTTGGATATGCTCATTAAATATGACCTGAAGTACAAAAAATAATAATATATCTGCGATATGAAAATTAGAATTCAAAAAGTTTCAGGTTCTGTATTATTGGTAATGCTTCTCATTACGGTGGTAATACTGGGACTCTTCTTCTTCGGAGGGGAAACTCCTGTATCCCAACGGTTAGTCGCAGATACTTCCATGTCGGAACCTGCACAGACAGATGCATTGATTTACTGGATGTATATTTTGCTCGCTGTTACTGTATTCATTACGATAGCAGGTGCTATCTTCCAGTTTGGATCTAAGTTGGTTGATTCTCCTAAAACGGCAATTAGATCTTTGTTGGGACTTATCATGATTGTTCTGCTGTTGGTTGTGACTTATTCGGTAGGCAGTGATGTTCCCTTGGTAATACCGGGTTATGAAGGTACAGAGAACGTACCGTTTTGGTTGAAGATCACTGATATGTTCTTGTATTCCACTTATATTATGATGGGTGTACTCATCCTGTTAATTGTAGGTTTTGGAATTTCGAAGAAACTTAAATAATTTAGGAGAAGAATAAGATGGCAAAAGGAAAAAGAAGCACACCTGAAATCAACTCCAGTTCAACGGCGGACATGGCTTTCTTGTTGCTCATCTTCTTCTTGATTACTACTTCTATGGATACTGACCGTGGATTGGCAAGACGTTTGCCGCCACCACCCGAGGAAAACCAACAGAAAGATGATATCAAGTTGAAGGAGCGTAATGTATTGCAAGTCTTCTTGAACTTACAAGACCAGTTGATGTGTGGTGAAGACTATATTAACGTAGATCAACTGCGTGATAGAGCTAAGGAATTCATTGCTAATCCGAACAATGATGAAAAGCTTCCGGAAAAATATGCGGTAGAAGTACCGTTCTTCGGAACTGTTCAAGTAACAGAGAAGCATGTAATATCTTTGCGTTGTGACCGTGGTACTTCTTACAAGGCATATATCGCTGTTCAGAATGAGCTGGTTGCTGCATACAATGAATTGCGTGACGAAGTAGCTCAGGAAAAATGGGGTAAGAATTATGCTGATCTGGATGAAGTACAGCAAGAAGCAATTCGTAAAATTTATCCTCAGATGATTTCTGAGGCAGAACCTAAAAAGTACGGAGAAAAGAAGTAATGGGAAAATTTAATAAATCTGGTAAACGCGGAATGCCTGCGTTGAACACTTCTTCTCTGCCTGACCTTATCTTCTCACTGTTGTTCTTCTTTATGATTGTAACAACAATGCGTGAAGTAACATTAAAGGTTGAGTTTAAGGTTCCGCAAGGTACAGAATTGGAAAAACTGGAGAAGAAATCATTGGTTACGTTCATCTATGTAGGAAAGCCTACTGCCGAGTTCCGTAAGAAATTAGGTAATGAGAGCCGTATCCAGTTGAATGATAGTTATGCAGAGGTTTCTGAGATTCAGGATTATATTATTGGTGAACGTGCCAGTATGAAAGAATCTGATCAGCCTTTGATGACCGTTTCTTTGAAGGTCGATCAGGATACCAAGATGGGTATCGTAACCGATATCAAGGAAGCTCTTCGTAAAGCTTATGCATTGAAGATTAACTATTCTGCACAACCACGTCAGTAATTGTTAATCGGTGAATTATAAAAAGAGAGGCCGGGTCTTATTGATCCGGCCTCTTTTTTGCTATATCCTCTCGTTTTCAAGTGATCAGTTTGTCCTCCTGTATCGTCATGATGATAGAGTACTGCTTACGGTATGCTGAGTGGTTAACTGACGGCTTGTCGAGTGAATAGTTAGCGGCTGCATCTACTCGTTGACTTATGGCTTAGGAAGGAAATAATTAACGACTCAAAACACCTTGAAATATACTTGGAAAAATCTTCGGAACTGGGGCCGGATTTTTTCCCAGTTAGGAAAATAAAATTCCCCAGTTAGGAAAATATTTTTTCCTAACTAGGGAGAAAAATGGGGGTAAGTATTCTTATTTCACGTTGTATACTTCCCGATAGATAAGATTCTTTATTTCATCAAAAGATTTTTCACATTCCAGATTACCGTATGCCATAAGGTGCATGGGCAGGTACATGTCACCCGCTTTGTAAGGAGGTTGCAGGTACTCCTTTTCCCATAAGCTGAATCCTTGTCTCTGATAGAATCCGATGCGCCGTTTGGCCATTTCTTCTACAGGTGTTTCTACTTCCAGTACGATGGGACGGTGCAGTTCCTCGCAAAGTTTGTTTAGTACCGTTTTGCCATAGCCACCATTTCGTTGTGCAGGATCGATGGCAAAGTGCTCCACATAATAAAACTGTCCGAAATCCCAGTAAGTGATAAGTCCGATGGGGGCGCCGTCGTTCAATATAATGTTGTTATAAAAGATCTCTTTTGAGTCGGTATATTCCCGTTCTTCTTCTAAAGCGCGGTATTCGTCTGTCGGGAAAGACGCCACCAGCAGTTGCTCCATGTACTGATAATGCGGAGAGCGTGAGTCGGTGATACGTTCGAATGTAATCATAGAAATATGGGTTATAAGGTGATTATTTGGTATAGAAATCAATCATCCGTTGGATGGCACGCTGACATACGCGGCAGAAAGTTGGATAACTGTTGGTACGCATGCGGCAGTCGTCGGCCGGACGGTAAACGCCTTTCGAAGAATAGCCTCCGCCTTCGTATACGCCTACGGGATAAGTCTCGCTTTGCTCTGTTGGCGTAGGAACCGGTGTGCCCGGAGCCAGCATATCTTCCCACTTGGAGGCAAAGTCGACGCGGGTAGTGATGTTCTGTTCCCACGGTTCGATATCCAGCGGATACATGCCCGACATGACATCGTCATCGTAGAAGTATTCGTCGCCCAGTCCGGCAAAGCTATGGCCGAATTCGTGTACCACTACAGGACGGAATTGCGGATGATGGGCTGTAGTCAGTGTGTACGAATTGTAGATGCCTCCACCACCATACTCTTCGGTATTGGCCAGGATGATGATGTGTTCGTAAGGGATGCCGGCCAGTGCGTCGTGGATGGATTTTATGCGCGAGGTAGTCAGGTATCTGTCCGAATAGAACGTGCTGAAGTGTGAGCTGAATGCCGTGTGCTTCCATTCGCCCAAACGGGGAATACTTACGCCGCTGTCTTGCGAAGGGCTGGCAACGGCTACGATGTTGAAACGCGACTTCAGACTTTTGAACGGTTCGTGGGCAAACAGGCTTTCGCAGGCGATGTCGGCGTCCTGATAGAAGGTTTCTATTTCGTCGGGTGTATATCCTTCGGCCAGGATAGCTACATCGATGCACTGTTCGGCGCTGCCGCTTTGCAGTAGATATTTGTGCGGAGTGATGTGCGACTGTCCTTTGTGGTGAATCAGGATGTCGTCGGGATTGACGATGTGCTTCAGCTTTGCCTGTACGTTGCGGCGCAGGTCGAACAGCGTAATTTCTACTTCAACCGGACGGAGCGGGTAGGGAATCAGGAAAGTATTTTCGAATCCCTTTACCGTCTGCTGTGCTTCGTCAGTCTCCAGCCATTCCTGAAAAAGTGATGAGAAAGATGTCTTGTAGATGGCTTTTCCGCTTTGCTGGTCTTTTACGACCACTTGTCCGTTTCCTTCCAGGGGCAATTCGTCCAGATGGTGTTTCCGTCCGGCCCATCCGGGCAGGGAGCAGAGTTCGTCCAGGCAGATTTCCTGTCGGGTTGCGTTTCCGGTAAAGATATAGTCCAGCCGAAGCGTCTTGTCGGCAAAATAGTCGTTGAAGTTTTGTGCAGATGCAGCCGCAGACATGCACAAACCTATCAGGAACAATCCAATTTTTCTCATATTCGTTAGCATTTATTTATATCCACAAAGATACGTGCTTTGTTTTGCATCTGCAATTTTATTTCTTTCTTTGTCATAAAAGTTATAAATCGGATAGAAAACGAGAAAAAAATGACTAACTTTGCACAAAAGCCGTGTGTGAACACGGGAATAAAGTAAGTTACTTATTAATCATTTGAATCGAAAATGGGACATCATCAATTGGATACTTTAGACGAACAGATCTTGAAACTGATTGCTGACAATGCGCGTATACCTTTTCTGGAAGTAGCCCGTGCCTGTAACGTGTCGGGTGCTGCCATCCATCAGCGCATTCAGAAGCTGACTAATCTGGGCATACTGAAAGGCTCGGAATTTGTGATTGATCCGGAGAAAATCGGGTACGAGACTTGTGCCTATATCGGCATTTATCTGAAAGATCCTGCTTCGTTCGATGCCGTGACAAAGGCATTGGAGGCCATTCCTGAAATTGTGGAGTGTCACTTTACGACAGGTAAGTACGACATGTTCATCAAGTTGTATGCCCGCAACAATCACCACTTGCTGAGTATTATCCACGACAAGTTGCAACCGCTGGGGTTGGCTCGGACCGAAACGCTGATTTCGTTCCACGAAGCCATCAAGCGCCAGATGCCGATTGTGGTGGAAGGCGAGGATGACGAGCTGGACGCTTGATTGTGCGGCTTGACAGGGATTGGCTACTTCTTTACGTAGTCGGTAAAGGCATAAGGGCAGGGATGTTTTTCATCGGCAGGATGAGACTCCCTGCTTTTTTCTTTCCATACGGCGGGATCGACGGTAGGGAAATAGGCATCGGCCTGTGGTGCCTCGTCGTCTATTTCGGTCAGGCACAGGCGGTCGGCCAGCGGAAGAGCCTGACGGTAGACGCTTTCGCCGCCAATGATGTAGATGTCTTCATCGCTGCTGCAATGTTCCAGCGCCTCCTGCAAACTGGTGAACACTTCGGCACCAGGACATACGGTGGCGGCGTTGGACGACAGGACGATGTTCCGCCGGTTGGGCAACGCGCCTTTGGGCAGCGACTCAAAAGTTTTACGTCCCATGACGATGGTGTGTCCGGTGGTCAGTGCTTTGAAACGTTTCAGGTCGTTGGGCAGCCAGAACAGCAGTTTGTTCTGGTAGCCGATGGCCATGCGGCGGTCGACGGCGGCGATGATGCTGATCATATATCTTAGGTTTGTTTCAGGGTTATACAGATACTTTTCCGGCAATGTGCGGATGCGGGTCGTAGTTCACCAGTTCGAAGTCCTCGTACTGGAAGTCGAAGATGTTTTTTATATCCGGATTGATGCGCATCTGCGGCAGTGGACGTGGTTCGCGCGTCAGTTGCAGCTTTACCTGCTCCAAATGGTTCAGGTAGATGTGTGCATCGCCCAGTGTGTGGATAAAGTCGCCTGCTTTCAGGCCGGTCACTTGTGCCATCATCTGTAGTAGCAGGGCATACGAGGCGATGTTGAACGGAACCCCCAGAAAGGTGTCGGCACTGCGTTGATACAGTTGCAGGCTCAACCGCCCGTTGGCCACGTAGAATTGGAAGAAGGCGTGACAGGGAGGCAGGTTCATGTTGTTGAGGTCGCCTACGTTCCAGGCGCTTACGATGATGCGGCGCGAGTCAGGATTGTGCTTGATGGTCTCTACCGCTTCGCTGATCTGGTCGATGAAGCCACCTTGATAGTCGGGCCAAGAACGCCATTGATAGCCGTAGATGTGTCCCAGATCGCCGTCAGCGTCGGCCCATTCGTTCCAGATGCGCACACCATGGTCTTGCAGGTACTTCACGTTGGTGTCGCCCCGCAGGAACCAGAGCAGTTCGTAAATGATGGATTTCAGGTGCAGTTTTTTGGTTGTCAGACAGGGAAAACCGTCTTCCAGATTGAAACGCATCTGATGTCCGAACACGCTGATGGTACCTGTTCCGGTACGATCGCTTTTCTCGACGCCTTCGGTCAGTATGCGGTTGAGTAGGTCTAAATATTGTTTCATTGCAAGGATATAGTTACTGATAGAGAGATTCCAACCCTTTCTTTCAGACGTTTATTGGTCCTGTAAATAGCTGTATTTCTGCTATTTCTATACCGAACCTATTCCGTCTTCAGAAACAAGGCCGTTGCAAAGTTAATTCTTTTGGTGATAAATCGGTACTGCCGACTTTAAAAAACTTAGTGGGCTTTCAGGAGGGGCTTTGTGGGATACTTGCACGGCTCGTGAGCCACACTTGCAATCCATTTGTTCGACACTTGTGTTGTTCGCGAGCCGTGCAAGTGTCCCACAAACAGCGTACAGACAGGTCAGAGGAACGGCGTAAACAGGTTGCCGAACCATCCCACGAACTTTTTCCATGCCGAACGTTCTTTCCACACTTCGGGAGTCAGCAGTGTGCTGCGTCCTTTGTCATGTTCGAACATCTCGGTCAGTTCAGCTGTCGTTTCGGGGTCGAAGATAAAAGCATTGGTTTCGTAGTCGTAGCGCAGGCTGCGGCTGTTCAGGTTGGCCGTACCTACGGTACAGAAGCTGTCGTCCACCATCATAACTTTGGAGTGATGGAAACCGCCGTTGAACAGATATACTTTGGCTCCCCGCTTCATCAGTTTGTGCAGGATGTAGAAGGCCGCTTCGGGCGTAAACGGCACGTCGGATACTTTGGGCACCATAATCTCGACCTGTGTTCCTTTTTTCAGGGCGTATTTGAGGGCTTCACGAATGGATTTGGTGGGTACGAAGTAAGGATTTACAATCCGGATCAGGCTGTCGGCCGCACGTATGGAAGTGGCGTACGCTCGGCTGATGGAGCGCGGTGTTTCACGCGGCGTACGGTCTACAATCATGATTTCTTCGGCAATGCTGTCCGGCAGCTGGGGCGTGTCCGGAAAGTATTCCGGTCCGCCGATGTGTTGTCCGGTTTCGCGGTTCCACATGGTCAGGAAGATGCCCTGCAGGTAGCGGACTGCATCGCCGTCGATGCGTGCATGTATGTCGTGCCATTCGCCTATCTTGGGTAAACCTTTGATGTAATAGTCGGCTATGTTCATGCCTCCCGTGTAGCCAATCTTCCCATCGATCACTACGATTTTCCGATGGTCGCGGTGGGCGGCATGATTGAACCAGGGAAAGGTGATGGGGTCGAATTTTACGATTTCGATGCCTCGTTTGCGAATGGCTTCCAAATGTTTTTTCTTCAGCGGGCTGCTGTTCGACCAGTTACCAAAAGCATCGAACAGGGCACGCACTTCCACGCCTTCGGCCGCTTTCTGGGCCAACAGGTCGAACAGGGCGTTGGCGATGGAGTCGTTGCGGAAGTTGAAATATTCCAGATGGATGTGATGTCGGGCGCCGCGAATGGCTTCGAACAGGTCGGTGAACTTGTCGTGACCATTCATCAGCAATTCCACTTTGTTGTTATAGGTCAATGGGGCTCCCATTTGTTTCAGCCGGTTCATGACGATGCTGTCGCTGGTGCTTTGTGCATGCACATACCCTGCAAACAGAAGCAGGAACATAGTCAGGCTGACGGTGATATGTATTAAAACTTTCTTTGCCATTTTAGTTTTTTAAGTGGGCAAAGATATAACATATCATCGATAAAAATGTTTTTCCTTTACGAAAAAACGTTTATTCAAGCCAGCGAAGCTATTTTGCGGTACATCAGGAACAAAAGGACGCCCAAGGCTATCGCTATCGAACGTGGGTCGGCCTGTTCCATGCCGTTGGCTACGGTTGTGGTGAATGTTTCGCGCAAAGTGTCCCATACCAATTGCAGACCATCCATCAGGACAAACAGTACGGCAGCCAGCGTAAATCCGCCAGCCGTCCACAGGCGTGCCAGACGGCTGTTCCGGTTGGGCAGGCGGTGCATCACTCGTCTGCTGAATCCGTTGTCGGCTACTTCCTGCCGGTTTTCGGCGAAGAAGTTTTCCAGTAGTTTATCATTATTTTCCGTCATAACCATTCTGTTTTAAGTAAGTTGCCATCTTTTCCTTGGCCCTCGAAAGGTGGCTTTTTACGGTTCCCGTGGGGCATCCGGTGATTCCTGCTATCTTTTCGATACTCTGGTCCTCCAGGTAGAACAGGGTGATGCAGGTACGTTCTATGTCTTTCAGTGTAGCGAGTGCGCGGTGCAGGTCTGCCTTCAGGCCAGTGTCTGGCTGTCGGGTGCTGCATTGGGCATCTACCCGCATAGTGTCCAGGTCGTCTGTCTCTTTCCGACTGCGAAGATAGTCATAATATTGGTTGTAAGCAATACGGTAGAGCCAGGTAGAGAAGCTGGACAGGTTGCGGAACGAAGCCAGATTGGTGTAGGCCCGTATGAAGGTTTCCTGCGCCAGGTCGTCGCTCAATTCGCTGTCGCCGCAAGTCTGGTTCAGGAAAAACCGTCGGACGGCCGACTGGTATTTTCTGACCAACTGGTCGAAGGCCCTGTTATTATGAAACACTACGACCTGCGCAATCAGCGATAAGTCGTTGAGTTGGTTCATCGTTGTGTTTCGTTTTGGGCGTCAGAATCATTTTCTTTTTTGGTATATTTCCCTTCGCGTTCCATTCGGATGAAAGGGGCACCGTTGTTACGTTCGGGTTGGGTATAGTAGATGACTACCTGTCCGAAACCTGTAAACATGATAAGCAAACCGATGCAGCCCAGACCGAATTCGCCTGTCAGAGCCCACAGGAAGATGAACAGTCCGATGCCGAGGAAGATGTTTTTGATGCCACGGCTGCGCAAGTCACGGTTTTCAACCTCTTTGAAGAAATCGGGAGGTAGTTGTTGTCCGCTGGCCAGTGCTTGTTCGGCCAGGCGGTATTTGGCTTTCCGATTCTTGTAGCGGAAATAGAAGATGATGAAAATGAGCAGTGCCGGCAGGCCGAACACGAAGATAATGGCAGTCATGGCAATGATAGTTTCGGGCGCTTCGTCGCCGAAGTTAAAGCCTACCCATTGCAGGCCGCTGCTACTGTTATGGTGTTGGTAAGGTTCGTCGTCGCTGTAGGTGCTGCTACCTTCATAGATGGTGATACTCAGTGTGTCGGTAATCCGTTGTCCGTTTATCGTGGTGTCCGTCAGTTCGATGACACGTTTCTTTCCGTTTACGCTATCGGTCACGGTGCGGTTTTCAGCTTGTATTCCTAAGCAAATGGCGGCCATCAGGCCCAGAAGTAAAAGGATGCGTTTCATATTCGTTTGTTTTTAGTTTCTTTGGTTCTTTGTCTGTTTAGACGGAACATCCCCCGGCAAGGTTGCAAAGAAACGATTTTTTTTAGGAATTTGTTTCATGTATTGCGTGGTTAGGATGTAGAGGTACAAAAATAGGAGATTCATGGGAGAACGAGGGTGGAATTGGAGAATATTTGGGAATACCTATATATAGTTATTCCTGAAGTTTGTTTACTAGCATAAATAGCCTTATCTTTGCGGCTTCAAATTTAATCATATAAATCTTCTTTGGAGAAGTTGCGTCGCATCATGAAGTTCTTTCTTCCCCTGTTGTTCTTGATGTATTGGGGAGGAATCACACTGTTCAACCACTCGCATGTGGTGAACGGGGTTATTATTGTGCACTCGCATCCCTTCCAAGCCAATCATCAGCATACGCCGGATCAGGCCGAGACGATATTTTTTCTGGGCCATTATACCGCTTCTTCGCTTCCGTCGTTGCTGACTGCCGTTTCCTGTTTCTTGGTTTTGCTGAACGTATTGGCGGTGCCCCGTGTGGTACGGCTTTGTCTGTCACGACAGGAAAACGGCCTTCGTTTGCGTGCCCCTCCCGTTTGTGTCTTCTGACTGACGCGATTTATATTTGTATGACAGGTAGATGTGTCATGGATTCACCATGGATTATTTGGAAACATCTACCCTTTTCCTCATTTTATTAATTTATAGAAAGAAGACACATGAAAACGTATATTTTTCTTGTGGTGGCGGTGCTTTATGCACTGTTGCCAGCCACAACCTTTGCCGAAGACTTGAACAAATCGGATGCCAACATTGTGGGGCATGTACTTGAGAAACACTCCAAAGAACACCTTTCTTATATATCTGTTTCACTGAAAGGTACCACTATCGGTACGCTAACCGACGGAACAGGACATTACTTCCTGAAGAATCTGCCCGAAGGCGAGTTCGTACTGCAGGTCAGTGCCGTGGGATATAAAACTTTGACACGTAACGTTGTGCTGAAGAAAGGCGTTACGCTGGAAGAGAACTTCGAACTGGAAGAAGACCTCGTGGCATTGGACGGGGTAGTGGTGACTGCTAACCGCAGCGAAACAACCCGTCGTCTGGCTCCTACGCTGGTCAATGTCATGGACTTCAAGCTGTTCGAACAGACCAATTCAACCACACTGGCACAGGGACTGAACTTTCAGCCGGGTGTGCGGGTAGAGAACAACTGCCAGAACTGTGGTTTCCAGCAAGTACGCATCAATGGCCTTGACGGTCCTTATACGCAGATTCTGATAGACTCGCGCCCCGTGTTCAGTGCTTTGGCAGGAGTGTACGGACTGGAACAGATACCGGCCAACATGATAGAGAGAGTGGAGGTGATGCGTGGAGGAGGTTCGGCACTGTTTGGCGCATCGGCCATTGCGGGAACCATCAACATCATTACCAAAGAACCGTTGCGCAACTCTGCCCAGCTGGGACATACCATTATGGGCGTGGGCGGCCTTTCGGTGTTCGACAATAATACGACCATGAACGCTTCGTTGGTGACCGATGACCATAAGGCAGGTATTTACGTCTTTGGACAGAACCGCCAGCGCAGTGGCTTCGATTACGACGGCGACGGCTTTACCGAGCTGCCCCAGTTGCGTAACCAAACAGTTGGTTTCCGTTCGTATCTCAAGACGAGTACTTACTCCAAACTGACCTTTGAATACCATCATCTGCAGGAATTCCGCCGTGGTGGCAATTTGCTCGACCGTCCGCCTCACGAGACCGACATCACCGAGCAGACCCAGCACAGCATCAACAGCGGAAGTGTGAAGTTCGATTATTTTTCGCCCAACGAGAAGCACCGCATGAACGTTTATGCCTCCGTGCAGCACATCGACCGCGACAGTTACTACGGTGGCGACCATTCGCTCGACGCTTACGGTGCTACTACCGACCTGACGTGGGTAGTTGGTTCACAATACGTTTACCACTTCGACCGTTGTCTCTTCCTGCCTGCCGACCTGACGGGTGGGGTAGAGTATAATCAGGATGCCATGCACGACAACATGTGGGGCTACAACCGCCGCATCGACCAGACGGTACGCATCGCCGGTGCTTTCTTGCAGAACGAGTGGAAAAACGACCGCTGGAGCTTCCTCGTGGGAGGACGTCTGGACAAGCACAACCTGATAGACCATGTCATTTTCAGTCCGCGCGTTAATCTGCGCTACAACCCGACAAAGGACATTAACTTCCGTGCCGCTTACTCCGTAGGTTTCCGTGCTCCGCAGGCTTTCGACGAGGATTTGCATGTGGAGAATGTAGGTGGCAGAGTGTCCATGATTCAACTGGCCAAGGACTTGCGTGAAGAAAAGTCGCGCAGTTTCAGCCTTTCGGCCGATATGTATCACCGCTGGGGAGCCTGGCAGGGTAACTTGTTACTCGAAGGTTTCTATACCGACTTGTCCGACGTATTTGCTTTGCGCGAGATTGGTACCGAGAACGGTATTCTGAAGAACGAGCGTTACAACGAAAAGGGAGCCCGCGTCTACGGCATGACGCTCGAAGGCAAACTGGCTTGGCTCAGTGTGCTTCAGCTTCAGGCAGGCGTTACCTTACAGAAAGCCGAGTACAAGGAAGCCCGTCGGTGGAGCGACGATGAGACTGTTCCTCTGGAGAAACGTATTTTCCGCACGCCCGATACCTATGGATATATGACGCTGACTTACAGTCCGGTGAAGCCGTTGAGCATTGCCCTGTCAGGTACGTATACGGGCAGTATGCTGGTAGAGCACCGTGCCGGCTACATCGAGAAAGACCGTGCCGAAACTACCCCCGACTTTTGGGAAATGAATCTGAAAGCTGCGTACGACTTCACGCTCTACAACAACATCACCCTTCAGGTAAATGCCGGCGTGCAGAATCTTTTCAACGCCTATCAGAAAGACTTCGACCAAGGCAAACTGCGCGACTCGGGTTACATCTACGGTCCCGGCCTGCCGCGTTCCTACTTTGCGGGAGTGAAGATCAGTTACTGATGTAGGGGTTGAATGAAGAAGCTTCTTTTCAGAGGCGCATGATGCGGAATGTATAGAATTCAATCGGATATACATTACTCGTATGCGGCATCTGGGAAGAAGCTTTTTTATTGCCTGACTGAGAAACCGCAATTCCCTAACTAGGGAACGAGAATTTCTTAACTAGGGAATGGAAATTCCCTAACTGGGAAACTTGGAACGAAGAACTTTTTTAGAAAACCCTGTTTTCATTTGCCGCTGCAACTACCTTTTCGTATATTTGCTGCATCTGGTAAGATACTCCAGAAAATAAAGACTCAATAACTCAAAGACTTATAAACTCAAAACCTCTTCCTCATGATGCAAGATAAATACATCCGATTCGATTGGGCCATGAAGCGTATGTTGCGAGATAAGGCCAATTTTGTAGTACTCGAAGGCTTGCTCACCGTGTTGCTGGAACGGAAAATCACCATTCTGGAAATACTCGAAAGCGAAGCCAACCAGACGAACTATGATGATAAGTTCAATCGTGTGGACATCAAGGCAAAAGAGGAGAACGGGGACATCATCATTGTTGAGATACAGAATACGCGAGAACTGTACTATCTGGAGAGAGTGCTATATGGTGTTTCGAAAGCCATTACGGAGCACATCTCTTTGGGGAATTCGTATGCAGAGGTGAAAAAGGTATATTCCATCAGTATTCTCTATTTCGACATCGGTAAAGGCAGTGACTACTTGTATCACGGAGTGACAAACTTTGTTGGGGTGCATACCGGCGACGAATTGAGCATTTCGGCCAAGCAGGAAGGAGCAATCATTCGCAAGATGCCGCGCGAGGTGTTCCCCGAATACTACCTGATTAGGGTGAACGAGTTCAATAAGGTAGCAAAGACACCGCTGGAGGAATGGATCTCGTATCTGAAAAGTGGCGAAATCAGTTCTGATACCACGGCACCGGGATTGGCCGAGGCAAGGGAAAAACTGAAGTATTACAATATGTCGCCCAAGGAACGTCATGTGTACGACGAGCATATCAATGCCGTGATGATACAGAATGATGTGCTGGATACTGCCAAGTTGGAAGGCCGTGCAGAAGGCCGTGCGGAGGGGCGTGCAGAAGGTCGTGCGGAGGGGCGTGCAGAAGGGCTTGCGGAAGGCCGTGCGGAAGGACTTGCAGAAGGCCGTGCAGAAGAGAAGAAGGCATTGGCACGCAAGTTTAAGGAAGCCGGTGTTTCTATTGAACTTATTGCTCAAAGTACAGGATTGAGCATGGAAGAAATTGCTGCATTATAAGAAATTTGAGAAGATAGAAGATTATCATGCAATTACCTCCTTTATTTACCGAATATACCCGCGCTTTGTTGGGCGAGGAAGAATATAACAGTCTGGCTGCGGCTCTGCTGGAGGCGGAACAGCCGGTCAGCATACGTGTGAATGCCCAAAAGTGTACAGATTCTTCTTCTGTCATTTCTCATTCTTCATTGAACAAAGTGCCTTGGGCGGAATGCGGATTCTATTTGAACCAGCGTCCGGCATTTACTTTCGATCCGTTGTTTCATGCCGGTTGTTACTACGTGCAGGAAGCGTCGTCAATGTTTGTGGAACAGGCGTTGAAGCGTTACCTGCCGGGCAGACCGTTGGCTGCGCTTGACCTTTGTGCAGCTCCGGGCGGAAAGTCTACCCATGTACGTAGCCTGTTGCCCGAAGGCAGTTTGCTGGTAGCCAACGAAGTGATGCGCAACCGTGCCCAGATACTGGCCGAGAATCTGACCAAGTGGGGGCATCCTGATGTGATGGTGACAAATAGCGATCCTTCCGATTTCACACCTTTGGAACACCTTTTCGACTTTATTCTGACCGATGTTCCCTGTTCGGGCGAAGGCATGTTCCGTAAGGACGAGACTGCCATAAGCGAGTGGAGTGCGGAGAATGTCGAAATCTGCTGGCAGCGTCAGCGGCGTATCCTGACAGACATCTGGCCTTGCCTGAAGCCGGGTGGACTGTTGGTATATAGTACATGTACCTATAATACGAAAGAGAACGAAGAAAATGTGCGTTGGTTGTGTCGGGAGTTGGGAGCCGAAGTGCTGCCGCTCGACGTGCCAGCTGAATGGGGGATCACTGGCAATTTGCTGGCTGGAGAAGATTTCCCTGTCTACCGTTTCTTACCACATAAGACGCAGGGAGAAGGATTCTTCCTGGCTGTATTGCGTAAGGCTGGTGAGGCAGAAGAAACAGAAAGCGAAGACATATCGATGATGCAAACGGGACGGATGAACGCGGATAGACAGTCGGCTGGCAAACAGCGCGGGAAGAAAGGAAATGGCGGAAAGGCTTCTTCGGGATCGGCTTTCGGAAAGGAACAGTTGGCAATGGTGCAAGGCTGGCTGCGTGATGCGGAAGGTTACACCTTAGTGCCCGAAGGACAGACGCTGGCGGCTTTCCCTACGGCATGGCTACCTTTGTTGACAGCTTTGAAGCAGCATGTCAAAGTGATGCAGGCAGGTGTAGAAGTGGCTGGAGTGAAAGGGAAAGACTGTATTCCCGCCCATGCGCTGGCCATGAGTAGCCTGCTTCGGCAAGATGCTTTTGCCTGCGAAGAGGTGGATTATCCTACTGCTATTGCCTATTTGCGCAAAGAGGCTGTAGTCCTTTCGGACACAGCCCCTCGCGGTTTTGTATTTCTTACGTACCGTGGTTTCCCTCTTGGATTTGTGAAGAACATCGGCAATCGTGCCAATAATCTTTATCCGCAGGAGTGGCGCATCCGGAGCAGTTATGTACCGGAGCAACCGGAAAGCTTGGGAAATGAAGAATGATGAATGAAGAATTTTTTCTTTTTCCATTCTTCATTTTCCATTCTTCATTATTTAAAGTTTGCTCTTGTATATTCTGGCCATTACTTTCTGGTACTGGTTCTCCAGTTGCAGCAGGTTCGTTTGGCTTTGGTAGACTACGGATACTTCTACGAAATACTCTATCATGCTGATTTGTCCGCCTTCGAGTGCCTGGCGCAACAGGCGCAAGTCTTGCTGACGGCCGAAAGTCTCGGTATACTCGTGTATGGAGGCTTGCAGGTTGGAAGCTTCTTCGTAGAGCTGCCATAAGGCGGTGGAAGCACTCAGTCGAGCATTCTCCTTTTGGTAATCGATGCTTTGCAGTTGCGAGCGTGCCATTTTTACCTTTCCGTGATTCTGGAAGATAGGAAAGGAGAAACCTACTACCACCCCGTTGAGCGGATGTCCGCTTTCGGTATTGCGCCGATATCCCAGTTCCAGGTCGGGCAACCAGCCTTGACGGCTGACAGACAGTTGGCGGCGTGCAGCTTCACCGTCGTTCTGCAGGGCAAGCAGGGTAGGGTCGGAAGCCAGCAGCTCGTCGCACAAGGGGCCGAAGTCGGCAGGCAGGGGGACATCGGGATAATCGGTAAGCCCCAGGTTGAGTGCATGAGGCGTAGCAGCTCCTTCGGCCAAAGGACGGCCGGGTACGAGCGACTGGTTGCCGTTGAGGGCGGTCAGTTCGCGCAGCTTGTTTTCCAAGGCTGTACGGTTCATGCGGGCTTCGGTACGTACATTCAGCAGTTCCAGATTGATTTTATTGGTTTCCAGCGAACTGGCATCACCGGTTTCCAGTCGTTTCTTGTAGAAAGCTGCCAGCTCTTCGGCGTTCTTCAGACGTTCGTCGAGGAGGGACTGCTGACGGGTCAGCATGATGATGTCGAGGCAGGCTTCCTGTGCTTGCAGCAGAATGTCCTGACGCAGGGCAAGGGCTTGGGCGTCGAGCGACTGAGCCTTGTAGCGGTTCATGCGGGCGCGGGTGATGTAGAGCGACGGGAAGTCGAAACTTTGTGCAATGACCATTTCGCCCACGGTGATGTTCTTGTCGTCCGAATCCCACAGATGAGCGTACGACAGGGTTGGATTGGCCAGGTTATTGGCTGTCCGGTTTTCCAGTTTCTGGGCATTCACATTCTGGGCATTGGCTTGCAACTGCCGGTTGTTCTGCTCTATCTGGGTGAGGATGGTTTCAATGCTGTTTTGGGCGTGTAGCCCTGCCGCCAGGGCAAGGCATACACAAATGATTACTATTTTCTTCATTCTTTCTTGGTGTGTATTAGCAGATAAACTATCGGGATGATGAATCCGTTGAGGAACGTCGAGGTCAGCAGACCGCCCAGGATGACTTTGGCCATCGGGCTTTGTATTTCGTTGCCGGGCAGGTCGCCGCCCAAAGCCAGCGGAATAAGGGCCAGAGCACTGCTGAGGGCTGTCATCAGAATCGGGTTCAGACGGTCGAGCGAACCACGCAGAACGCTGTCGTAGATGCCATAGCCTTCTTCGCGTTGCAAGTGGTTGTAATGGCTGATGAGCAGCATGCCGTTTCGGGTAGCGATGCCGAACAGCGAGATGAAACCGATGATGGCTGGGATGCTCACTTCGCCTGTGGTCAGCAACAGAGCAAACACACCACCGATCAGTGCCAGTGGCAGGTTGATGAGGATGATGGCACTCTCCTTCGTACTGCGGAACTCGTGGTAGAGCAACAGGAAGATGACAACGATAGACATGAACGATGTCAGCATTAGCGTGCGGCTGGCTGCCTGTTCGCTTTCAAACTGTCCGCCGTATTCTACGTGGTAGCCTTCGGGCAGTTGAATTTGGGTGTCGATACGTTCTTGAATGTCGTTCACTACGGAGCGCAGATCGCGGTCGGCAACATTGGCCGAGATGACTATCTTACGCTTTACGTTCTCGCGGCTGATGGTGTTCGGTCCCATGGTCGAGCGGATGTCGGCCACGTAGTTGAGCGGCACTTGCAATCCGTCACCCGTATCAATCATCAGGTTGCCTATCTTCTGTGCATGGTCGCGCAAGTCATCACGCATGCGTACGGTCAGGTTGAACGACTTACCCTGTTCATAGACTTGCGAAACGGCTTCACCCGCCAGACAGGCGTTGACGTATTCGGCAAACTGCGGCAGGGTGATACCATAGCGTGCCAGCATCTCGCGGCGGGGCGTGATGGTGAGCTGCGGACGTTCGATTTGCTGCTCTACTGTCAGGTCGGCCACGCCCTCAACGTCTTGTATCTTGTCCTTAATCTCGTTGCCCAAGGCGAACATGCGGTTCAGGTCGTCGCCGAAGAGCTTGATGGCGATGTTGGCTTTCGTACCCGACAGCATGGCGTCGATACGGTGGCTGATGGGCTGGCCTATCTCGATGTTGGCTCCGACGATGCTTCCCAACTTTTCGCGAACTTCTGCCACGACTTCGCTGCGCGGCCGGTCTTTCAGTTCGAAAGGAGCTTCAATCTCCGAGGTATTCACGCCTAAGGCGTGCTCATCCAGTTCGGCGCGTCCGGTTTTGCGGGCTACGGTCTGTATCTCTGGGATGGTAAGCAGCAGTTCTTCGGCACGGCGTCCGATAGCATCGCTTTCTTCGAGCGAGATGCCTGGCAGTGAAGAGACGTTGATGGTGAACGAGCCTTCGTTGAACGGCGGCAGGAACGAGCGACCCAGCGTGAAGAACAGTCCTAAGGCGACGGCAAAGAGGGCAATGGTACAGCCCAGTACGGCGCGTTTATGATGCAAAGCCTTTTCGAGCAGTGCGCCGTAGGCTTTCTTCAGCGTGCGGGCCACGGCAGAGTCGCCCGAATTGGCCCCATTGGTATTTCTGGATGGGGATGCAGGTGACTCTGAGGAGTCTTTAGCGGTGACTTCAGGAAGTTCTTGAATTTCTTCAGAATGTTTGTCTTCTTTATTACGCAGCATGTACGAGCAGAGCACAGGTGTCAGTGTCAATGCCACTACCGTTGAGGCGGCCAGGGCTGTGATGAAAGCGATGCCCAGCGGCACCAGCATTCGTCCTTCCATACCGCTCAGGAAGAACAGGGGCACGAAGCTGACCACGATGATGAGCGTGGAGTTGAGGATAGGCATACGTACCTCGCGCGAAGCGTTGAATACCACCTGCAGGATGGGCAGGCGACGTTCGGGCGGCAGGAGGCGATTCTCGTGCAAGCGGCGGTAGACATTCTCCACATCGACGATGGCGTCATCGACCAGCGAACCGATGGCAATAGCCATACCACCCAAGCTCATGGTGTTGATGGTCAGCCCCATGTAGTGTAGTACCAGTATGGAAACGACAAGTGACAGGGGCAGGGTGACCAGTGAGATAATGGTAGTACGTACGTTGGCCAGGAAGAGGAACAGTACGATGACCACGAAGATACCACCTTCGATGAGCGACTTCTGCACGTTGCCAATCGAACTCTCGATAAAGCGGCTCTGGCGGAAGATGTCGGTCGAAACTTTCACGTCGGGGGGCAGATTCTTCTGCAAGTCTTTCAGTGAGGCTTCCAGTTTGGCGGTCAGTTCCAGGGTGCTGGTAGCAGGCTGCTTTGTTACAGTGAGCAGTACGGCGGGTTTGCCGCGTTCCGAAGCCAGACCTAACTTGGGCGTCTGTGCACCGATGCGTACGTCGGCCACGTCTTCCAATAAAATTGGAAGTGACGAGTTGCTGCCACTACCACTTGTCGCTTGTAGCTCATCACTCGTAGCTTTAACCACGGTTTTTCCCAGCAACTCCGTATTCGTCGTGGCAGTCAGTCCGCGGACGATGTACTCGTTGCCGTATTCGTAGATGACACCGCCGTTGGCGTTGAGGTTCATGCCGCGGGTGGCTTCCAGTATTTGTCCCAGCGTGACGCCGTAGTGGCGCATCCGTTCGGGGTCGAGCTGTATCTGGTATTCCTTGATGTCACCACCCAGTACGGCTACCTGTGCCACGCCACCCGTAGAGAGCAGGCGCGGACGGATAGTCCAGTCGGCCAGCGTACGGAGGTCGAGCAAGGAGGTGGAGTCGGCTGTCAGTCCGACAATCAACATTTCACCGAGGATGGACGACTGCGGACCCAGTGTAGGCTTGCCCACTCCGGCCGGCAGTTCTTCGGCTACGAGCGAGAGTTTCTCGCTGACAATCTGACGAGCCAGGTAGATGTCCGTATCCCAGTCGAACTCGACCCAGACGACGGAGAAACTGTGAGTAGAGGAGGAGCGGACACGACGTACGTGTGTGGCTCCGTTGACAGCGGTTTCGATGGGGAAGGTGACGAGTTGTTCCACTTCTTCGGCTGCCATGCCGTTGGCTTCGGTCATCACCACTACGGTGGGAGCCGTCAGGTCGGGGAACACATCTACTTCCGTATGCAAGGCGGTGTAAGTACCGCCAATCAGCAACAGCACCGATGCTACGAGCACCAGGATGCGGTTCTGAAGGGAGAAGTGTATGATTTTGTTGAGCATAACTTGTTAAATGAAGAATTAAGAATGAAGAACGAAGAATTCTTGTGTATGGAAAATTCTTCATTAGGAAGCGCAGCTTCCATTCTTCATTTTTCGTTTAATTAGTGTTCATGGCTGTGTGCCGGTATCGCATTTGTAGCCCCTGCCAGTTTCACTTGGTAGGCACCTTTGGTCACCAGACGGTCGCCAGCGTGCAGGCCGGTGAGTACCTGTACCCGTTCGCCGTCATCGGCACCCAGGGTAACAAGTTGCTTCTGGTAGCATTCTTCATCCAGTTGCAGGTAAACGAAGTAGCTGCCTTGCTCTTCGGTGAGGGCCGAGCGGGGTACGCTGATGACACCTTCCATCGGCGTGGTAAGTAGATAGATTTCGACAAAGGAGCCGGGAACGACTTCGCCTTTGTTGTCGAACTCGAAGGTAACGGGGATGTAATAGCTGCCCTCGCCCGAAGCCTTTCCGTAGGACAGCAGGCGGCCGTTCAGGTCTGTCAGGCTATATACCTTATTATTATAAGGAGTGGAGAAGTTGGCCGAGGCCACGGAGGGCAGGGCGTTGTAGTATTTCTCGGACACATCGGCGCGGAGGAAGAGACGACGGTTCTGCGTGATGCTGACTAATGGCTGGCCTACGCTGACGTAATCGCCCTCCTTCACCAACAGGCTCTTGACGTAGCCGCCGATGGGGGCGGTGACAGTCTGTCCCTGCGGGGTGTGGTTGCGGGCTACGGCTTCGTAGCTGATGCGGGCATTCTCGTATGCCTGTTTGGCTTGGGCAAATTCCTTTTCGGAAACAATCTTGCTGGCTACCAGCGCTTTCATACGTTCGTACTCTTTCTTGCTGACTTCGTAGGCGATGCGGGCTTTCTGTACGGGGTCGCCTTCGGCCATGTTCTGCGACGAGAGGGTGAGCAGCGGGCTTCCCTTGCCCACCTGCATGCCTTCGACTACATTTTTGTTGCGGAACGATACGACACCGGCCACTGTGGCAACGGCTACGCTTTCATCGCCCTGTGCGGCCAGTACCTGTCCGCTCGTCTTGATGACCTGATGGAAGGTACCCGGTTTGACGGTATTTACTTCAACGCCTGCGGCCTTGGCTTTGGCGGGCGGAAGGACTATTTCGCCACTGCCGGCGCTATGGGCTTCTTCGGCTTCGTGATTATGACCGTCGTGCTCGTCTGCTTCTTCATGCAGTTCGGCCTCATGGTCGTGGTTCTCGGTCTCGTGGTTGTGTCCGTCGTGCGTATCGGCGGACCGGCTGTTGCAGGAGCCCAGCGACAATGCGACGAGGACTCCCAAAAATATCAGTTTCTTCATTGATATAAATGGATTAAGTTCTTGCTAAATACTAATGCTATGCTTTTTCCGGCTGCAAAGGTAGTGATACGGATGTGCAACCGGGTTGCAATATGCGCGAAGGCACACCGTGACAATTACGCAAGAAGGCTGGGAGGAGCCCTTAATCCTGAGGCACGGACGATATAGACGCCGTGCAGCGATTCAATGTAGGGTGAGTATGAGTCAGATAGACAAGGCTCGTCGAAGGCGGCCAGTTGTCTGATGAACGGGCTGAGTGCGGCGGGCAGCAGGACGGGTTTCAGCACGGGAGCCTGACGCTCGGTACGCGGGGTGCGCTGCAGGAAGTGACTGACGATGCAGCCCTTGTCGTGGCAGCAGTTGGGATGTCCGGCCGGGTGATGGTGGTGAGGTATGTGGCAGCAGCTAGGCTCTACATCGTTCTTCATACAGATGAAGCCGTTGGCATGGTGATGATGGGGAAAGACGGGTACAGCCAGCATGATGATGCTGACTAAAAAAAGCAAGTATACAATGTACTTTTTCTCTTTCTCCATGCCTTTTTGCTTCTGATGGTTGCAAAGATAAAAGTAAATCGTATACTTGCCAAGAACTAAGATAATAAATTAGTCGATTAGTAAGTGTATTTCAACTTCTTCACCGCCTGACCGGCTCCTGCTCCGGGTATCAGGGTGAATCCCCAGGTGTATTCGCGGTCGGCAGGCAGGGTGTATTCGGGTTCGGGACGCGAGTACCAGCTGTCGTAACCGGCCAGTCCCTGTTGCTTCAGGTCGAGGCAGACCTCAACGAAGTCGCGCGGGGTGATGTCGTTGATGTGCGTCTGACGAGGTTTGTCGTAAGCACCTATCTCGGGACGGTTGGCTATCTCCTGCGGAGTGAAATTGTTCCACTGGTAGGGGCGGTTGATGGCCTTTCCGGCGTCGAAGTCCTCAACGGAGTTGCGCAGGGCGTTGAACTCCATCAGGCTGTCGGCTACAATCAGCAGACTCTTTCCGCGTCCGTTCAGCGAGAGCCAGCGTGTGTCGCAGTGGTGACCGTTCTCCTGCGGGCGTACGTAGGGGAAGTATTCGTCGTCGGCCGTGCTGTTGTACAGTCCTATCGGGCTGCCGGCCTTACGGTCCCAGTAGTTTTCCTGCGGTCCGCGGCCAAGGTAGGCCAGCTGGTTCATCGTGGCAGGCAGACGGAAGCGGACACCGATGCGGGGCACTACCATCTTGTCGCGTGCGCTGACGCTTTGGGCATCGCGTCCGGGCGAGAAGGTGGCCGTGGCGGTAGCTTCGGAGATGTCTATCTTCACACCGTCCAGGTGGGCAGGAGTAAAACGGGTAGACACATTCATCACGCCGTCGGGATATATCTTATAGGTAATAAAGAACTCGTTTCCGGCAGGCAGCTTGTAGACAATGTTCACCAGTGCATTGCGACCCGACATTTCGGCCGTGGCGCTTGATACCTGGAAGTTGCGGCTCGATACTTCCCATATCTCCAGTCGTTTTGGGTTTCCGCTTCCGTAGTCGTTGTCGTTGGGAGCACGCCAGAAGTTGGGCTGGATGCCGAATCCGTCGCTGAAGTACTCGGTACCATTCACGCGGTAGGACGTAAGGATGCCCGACTGCTTATTGAACGTGAAGTTGACTTTCGAGGAGGTAACCTTCAGTTCGTTGCCCTCGTTGTCGATGCTGAGTGCGGGACCACCGGCCTGATAAGCGTCCTTGTCGGTCGGCACTTGCGGCAGGACGAACTGGTCGTGCGCAATGACGTGTCCAGCGGGGATGCAGCCTTCGGCCCGTGTGGTGGTTACTTCGAAGTCTATCAGGTAGTCGGTGCCTGTCTGGGGCCTGAGTCCTGCCACGGGTACGCTAATCTCTTGCGAAGCCTGCGGTGCGAGGTCGAGTGTGAGGCGGCCGTCGCGCAGCGTCTTGCCGTTGGCACGGATGGCATAGCGGATGGCGTAGTCCTTCAGACCGGTGAAGTAGAAGCGGTTGGTTACTTTAATCTTGCCTTTGGCCAGGTCCGTAGCTTCGAAACCTACATTCTGGTGGGCGTATTTCACTTCCGCCATGGCTGGATGAGGTGTACGGTCGGGTCCTACGATACCGTTGCACAAGAAGTTTCCGTCGCTCGGCATGTCTTTACCAAAGTCGCCACCGTAGGCGTAATAGGGTGTACCGTTCTCGTCCTTGACGAGCAAGCCTTGGTCAACCCAGTCCCAGATGTATCCACCTTGCAGATTGGGGTATTTATAGATGGCCTTCCATTGGTCCCACAGGTTACCGTTGGAGTTACCCATGGCGTGCGAATACTCCGAAGGCACTACGGGACGGTCGCTGCCCGTTTTTCCTACTTCTTCCAGCCACTTGGCGCTGGGGTACTGAGGTACGTACATATCAGAGTTCCACTCCCATTGGGCGCGCTCGTAGTTGACGGGGCGGTTCATTTCTTCCTTTTCTTTCAGATAGAGGTAGGTCTGGTAGAAGTTATATCCGTTTCCGGCTTCGTTGCCCAGCGACCAGAAGGTGACCGAAGGATGGTTCTTATTGCGTTCGTACATGTTGGCAGTGCGCTCCATGTGGGGTTTCAGCCATTCGGGGTTGTTGCCCAGGGTGCCGCCTTTGCGCAGGTTATAGTACATGCCGTGCGACTCGATGTTGGCCTCGTCGTAAACGTAGAGTCCGTACTCGTCGCACAGTTCGTAGAAGCGGCGATCCTGCGGATAGTGGCACAGGCGGACGGTGTTGATGTTGTTCAGTTTCATCAGCTCGAAGTCCTTGCGCATCAGTTCTTCGGTCACGTAGTGGCCTGTCTCAGGATTGTGCTCGTGGATGTTGACACCTTTCAGCTTGATAGGCTGTCCGTTGAACAGGAGCACGGTGTAAGGTTGTCCGTTTCCGGCTATCTGGTCGATGGGTTTGATTTCGATGCGGCGGAAACCTACGTTTTGCGGGATGACTTCGGTCACCCGGCCGTCTTCCTTGACGGTGAGCAGCAACTTGTAGAGGTTGGGATGCTCGGCACTCCAGGTGCTGACGTTTTCCAGTTCTTTCTGGAAGGTGGCCGTCGTGGGTCCGTCGGGTTTCAGCGTCAGGGTTTGTTCGGATGCGGCGGCTGTACGGCCTGCGGCATCGAGCAGTTCGTAACCGATGCTGACGGATTTGGCCTGTCCGCTGTGGTTCTTCAGGTCAATGGCCAGGCGGAAGAGACCGTTGCGGTAGGTGTCGTCGAGGGTAGAAACGATGCGGTAGTCCTGCACGGCGATGCGGGGCTGCGACCACAGGAAGACGTCGCGTTCGATGCCGCTCATGCGCCAGAAGTCCTGACATTCCAAATAAGAGCCGGTGCTCCAGCGGTAGATTTTAAGCGTCAGCACGTTTTTGCCGGATTGCAGGTAGGGGTTGATGAGGAACTCGGCGGGATTCTTGGAGTCTTCGTTGTAGCCCACTTCGCGGCCATTGACATAGACATACACGCCCGACTTGGCTCCGGCGATGTGCAGATAGACGTCGCGTCCGTCCCAGCCGTCGGGGATGGTGAAGTCGCGGCGGTAGACACCTACGGGAGTTGCTTCGGGCAACAGCGGCGGTTGCGGGTTACGTGGTTTGAACTCGTAGCCGTGGTTGGTATAGATGGCGGTGCCGAAGCCTTGCACTTCCCAGTTGCCGGGCACGGTGATGTCGGCCCAGTTCGAAGTGTCGGTCGACGGGTCGGTGATGCCGGCAGGAAGCTGGCGGTAGGAATCGACAAAGTAGAACTTCCATGTGCCGTTCAGCAGCTGGTAGTAGGGACTGTTTTCGTAACGGGCGGTGAGGGCCGTAGCTCGGTCGCCGTAGGTCATGAACGAGGAGCGGGGAGCTTCCTTGTTCACCGAAATCACTTGAATGTCTTGCCAGTAAGGCTTTTCCGGTTGCCCGGCGGTGTCGTTTGCCAGTGCGCTGGTCAGGCACAGGCAGCTCAGGAGAACCAGGAGCAGACTGTTTTTTAAGAGATGTACCATGAATAGGAATATTAAGGTTATATGTTGACAAAGATAACGCTAAAAATCAAGTCTCGCAAATGCGGAGGAAAACGGTTTGACAGAATGTCATTTTGTATTTCCGAAGCGGTGAGAATCCGTTATTTCTGCCCGTTGCCCGGGATGTGCGCAATTTTGCGGGCAGATTTCTGTATCTTTCTTATAGATAGACGGATAGCGAAATGTTTACAGTTGAAATAGAATGGAAACGACGGAAAACGGAGCTGGAACCAGTGTTCCTTCCACCAGAAAGCCATGTTTCCGAGGCACACAAGCGTTGTTCGTGTACCGCACAAGCAATGTTCGCGAGCCATACAAGCATTCTTCCGACTCCGCACAAGCGTTGCGGAAGTGGAAAACAAGCATTTTCGGGAGTGTTTTTGTGCATATCTATGCACTTTTGCGGGCGTTTTATGCTGTTCGGGCTTCTGTTTTGCGGAAAACAGATAAAGAGGCGGTAAGCAAAACAGCCGTTTGCCTGTCACGAAGACGGGGAAACGGCTGTCTTGGTATGCAAAAAGATTTTTCAGGAAACCTTATTTCTCTCCAGTTCGCTGAGCGATTCCATTTTCTTCTTTTCCAGAAATTCGTAGACGCCACAAAGGTGTTCGCGGACGCGCTGGTGGCCGAACTCGTACACCTTGCTTACCAGTCCGTCGAGGAAGTCACGGTCGTGGCTGACAACAATCAGTGTGCCGTCGAAGTCCATCAGTGCCTGCTTCAGGATGTCTTTGGTCTTCAGGTCCAGATGGTTGGTAGGCTCGTCCAGGATGAGCAGGTTGACCGGTTCGAGTAGCAGTTTGATCATCGCCAGTCGGGTACGCTCGCCGCCGGAGAGCACCTTTACCTTCTTCATCGAGGCTTCGGGGCTGCCGAACATAAAAGCACCCAGCAGGTCGCGTATCTTGTTGCGTATCTCGCCTTTGGCCACGTCGTCGATGGTCTGGAACACCGTCAGGTTTTCGTCCAGCAGCGAAGCCTGGTTCTGTGCGAAGTAGCCTATCTGTACGTTGTGGCCCAGCGTCAGGGTTCCTTCGTGTTCAATCTCGCCCATGATGCACTTCACCAGTGTAGACTTTCCTTCGCCGTTTCGGCCTACGAAAGCCACCTTGTCGCCGCGTTCGATGGTGAGCGTCGCATTGCGGAACACCACGTGATCGCCGTACGTCTTGCCTACGCCGTCCATGATGACGGGATAGTTGCCCGAGCGGGGCGACGGGGGGAACTTCAGTCGCAGGGCCGAGGTATCTTCCTCGTCCACTTCGAGCAGTTCCAGTTTCTCCAGCATCTTCACGCGGCTCTGCACTTGTAAGGTTTTCGAGTAAGTTCCCTTGAAGCGTTCGATGAACTCTTTGGTTTCGGCAATGAACTTCTGCTGTTCGTCGTAGGCTTTCTGTTGCTGTTCGCGGCGCTCCTTGCGCAGCTCCAGGTATTTGGAATAGTTCACCTTGTAGTCGTAGATGCGTCCCATGGTCACTTCGATGGTGCGGGTGGTGATGTTGTCTACAAACTTACGGTCGTGGCTGATGACTACCACCGCCTTACCGTTGTTGATGAGGAAGTCTTCGAGCCACTGTATGGACTCGATGTCCAGATGGTTGGTAGGCTCGTCCAGCAGCAGGACGTCGGGCTTCTGCAACAGCAGTTTGGACAGCTCGATACGCATGCGCCATCCGCCGCTGAAGTCGCTGGTGGGGCGGCCGAAGTCGCTCCGCTCGAAGCCAAGTCCCAGCAAGGTCTTTTCCACGTCTTCCTCGTAGTTGGTGGCATCGATGGCGTAGAACTTCTCGCTCAGGGCCGACACTTGTTCGATGAGTTGCATGTAGCTGTCGCTCTCGTAGTCGGTGCGCGTCTCCAGTTCCTTGTTCAGGCGTTCAATCTCGGCCTCCATCTCGTGCAGGTGGGCAAAGGCCTGGGCAGTTTCCTCGAACACGGTGCGTCCGTCTTCCGTCATCAGGTGCTGCGGCAGGTAGGCCACAACGCAGTCTTTGGGCACCGATACCTTTCCCCGTGTGGGCTGCCGGATGCCTGCGAGAATCTTCAGCAGGGTGCTTTTTCCGGCTCCGTTCTTTCCCATGAGGGCGATGCGGTCCTTTTCGTTAATCACAAAAGAAATGTCGCTAAATAAAGTAGTGCCGCCAAATTCTACGGCCAGTCCGTCTATTGAAATCATAAGTCCGTTTTAAATGAGGTGCAAAGATAGTGCATTTGTATGTAATTCTTTTTATCTTTGCTTCCCTTAATCGAAAACTGTGTCATGAATCTGGTTATAAACTGTACGAAAATAGAAGAACTGGATGAAACCCTCCAGAAAGTATTGTGCTTTTACGCATATTGTGCCGACTTTGTTTCAGTCAAGAGCCTGGAAACGTTGTGGAAAACATTGCCGACCATGCCGCATGGCATGAAAAAGGTGCTGGACTTGCTGAATTCGAAGGGAATGTTGTCAATCTTCAACTACAACTGGGCTTCCAAAATGTATGAGTATAGTGTTTCGTATAAATACTATTTCCCGGTTCTTTATTTTCTGAAGACACGCCATCCGGAGTGGGAAGCCGATTATCGCCGGTGTGTGGACCACGATTATAACAAGAATGCGATGTTTCTCGAACTGGAAGAAGCTTTTATGGCGGTACTCGAACATCGGGAAGCCGATTTGCCGTCGTTGCGTATTTCGGTTTCAATGTACTCTTACCTGTTTCCTGTAGCTTTTGATCCCTGCATCAGTCCTTTGTTCCTGAAACTGGACGATGACTTGTTTGCAGAGGCTTTCTCGAAATTGTTGGTCTATATGCAGGATAACGACTATCTTGATGACCAGAATCACCTGCTGCAATGGTTGGAAACAAAATCCTTGCCGGCAGCGATGCGATCCCGGTTGCGTTCCATGCTGGCCCTTTACCGTTACTATTCGCACGGCGAGTACAAACCCTTGCAGGATTCGTCCGACGACGTATTCTTCTGGATACTGAATGCCGTATATGCCCTGCATAGAGAAAGGTATGCCGATGCAGTGGCATTGTTCGACAAGGCTTTGAAGATAAGAAACAAGATAGCCCACGAAAAGAACATTTTCGAGAATCCCCTGACCTGCTATTTCCTCATAATGGCCTACGTGCACGATGATTCGCCTGCAAGCATCAAGAAACTGGACCGGTTCAGGAACAAAAGAGGAGTGAAAGAACAGCTGAACCTGTTGCCGGCTTATATCGTAGCCAGTGCTTTCAGAAACGAAGAACGAAAAGCCAGTTTGGGACTGGTACAGCAACTCTTTGATTCACTCTTCCATCCGTCTGTCTTATATTCGTACTTGGGTTTTCTGTTTAACCGTTACTTTGAATTGACAGATCCCTTGCAGGACAAAGGCTTCTACGAACTGCATCCGCAACAGGCCGTACTAAAGCACGAACTGTCTGCTTACATTGATCTGACTGAGGAGGAACGTGCCCGGCTTACCCGAATTTACGGTACGTCGCCCGCCCTGACTTCCATACGCCGGAAGCAGGCATGGGAGTTGCTGATAGAAGACTTGTTGAAGAACGAAAGCCAGACAGGCAGCGTGCAGAAGGAAGAAAAGGATGCACGACTGATGTACCTCATCAAGTATAACTATATAGAAGTGCGCGAACAGACCCGTCTGAAGTCGGGGAAGTGGAGCAGCGGAAAACCTATTTCGAATATACGTTACTTTCAGGAAGGTTCGGCGTTGATGGACGAATTTGACAGGCAGATCTGGAATAAATACCGGCAGGGCAACTATGATTCGATGTATTTGAGTGTGATGTTGCCTATGATGGTAGGCTGCGACCGTCTGTATACCGGCTATTACGCCCCTTTCGAACAAGTGAAGGTAGACGAGGAGAAACCTTATCTGTCGGTGGAGAAAGTGGGGAACCGGTTTAACATAACCTCCAACATCCCCCTGTCGGCACTGCTTGATACGCCCGATAGTCATATTGTACTGAAGAAGTCTGATACTTATTATACCGTGATTCCTATCACGCCGAAGCAGTGGGATTATTACCGTCGTCTGCTCATGGTAGGATATTTCCCTTTGGAAGCCGAGGCGCAACTGAAGGACTTCCTGCCCCGCATCAGTGATACGGTAGAAGTGCATTCGTCGCTGCTGGAGAACGGCTCTACGCTGGAAACGGTAGAAGGGAGTGCTGAGATAGCTTTGCAAGTCCGTCCGCAAGGCAGGCAGTTCGAGGTAAAGACCTATGTCAAGCCTTTGCCGAAGGGCAAGGGAGCTTTTCTGCCCGGCGAAGGAAACGCATTGGTGTTCGACGAGGCAGACGGCAAGCGGGTGCAGGTGAAGCGCCACCTCGGCAAGGAACGCAGGAATTACGAAGTGCTGAACAACTTCATGGAAGACAGCTTCGGCCGTTCGCTCGAAAGGCAGAGCATCAGCCTGTTGCCCGAAGAGTTGCTTTCGCTTATCGACTTTGTGCGCCAGTCTTCCGACACTTATTACATCGAGTGGCCCGAAGGCGAAAAGCTGCGTCTGAAGCTTCCCGTTTCGACCGAGAACATGCACGTACGTCTGGAGACAAAGGGCGATTGGTTCGACATCGAAGGAGATGTGCAGATTGACGACCACACCGTGCTCAGCATGACACAGTTGCTCGACTTGCTGGGACAGAGCCATGGAAACTTTATCCGTCTGAACGAAACCGATTACCTGAAACTGAACGAAAGTCTGCTGAAACAGCTGCGTAAGCTGGAGGCGCTTACCGTGAAGGAACATGGGCAGATGCACATTTCGCGCTTCAACGCGCCTTTGCTGGACGATGCCATGACGGGCGAGCTGGAAGTACAAGGTAACCGTTTGCTGGACGACTTGCGTACGTCGATCAGGCGCAGCATGAAGATCGAAGCCGGTGTTCCCAACACCTTGCAGGCTACCTTGCGCGGTTATCAGCTCGAAGGATTCCGCTGGATGGTGCGTTTGTCCGGTTGGGGAGCCGGTGCCTGCCTGGCCGACGACATGGGTTTGGGAAAGACGGTACAGACCATTGCTTTCTTGTTGTACAGAGCAGCCGAAGGAGCGTCGCTGGTGGTGGCTCCGGCTTCGGTGGTTCCCAACTGGAAGAACGAACTGCAACGCTTTGCCCCTACGTTGAACGTACATGTACTGAACGGGGCAGACGACCGCAAGGCACTTATCGACGGTGCGGGCGAATACGATGTGGTGTTGTCGACTTACGGTCTGCTGGTCAATGCGGAAGAGCCGCTGGTGAGCAAGCAGTGGAATGTGGTGTGTCTGGACGAGGCACATACCATAAAGAATCGTGATACGAAGACGTCGAGAGTAGCTATGCAACTGCAGGCATCGGCACGCCTCATCCTGACGGGTACTCCCATACAGAACCATCTCAGCGAGTTGTGGAATCTGTTCCGTTTCATCACTCCCGGCCTGTTGGGCAGTTACGAACAGTTCCGCCTGAAGTTCATTGTTCCCATTGAAGAAGGCGATAAGGAGAAACAACGTCAGCTGAAGCGCATTGTCCAGCCTTTCATGCTGCGACGCACCAAGTCCGAGGTAGTGGAAGAACTGCCCGAGAAGATGGAAATCACCTTGCCGGTCGAGCTGTCGGAAGAAGAAATGGCGGTGTACGAAGTGATTCGCCGTCGTGCCAAGGCGATGCTCGAAGAAAGCAATGCCGTAAGCATGAGTACACTGGCCGAAATCACCCGATTGCGTCAGGCAGCCTGTTCCATAGCCCTGACAGACAGCCGCTGGAAAGGCGAGACGACGAAGATACAGATGCTGCTCGACCTGATAGCTGAAATAAAGGAGGGTAACAACCGGGTATTGGTCTTTAGCCAGTTTACGTCTTTTCTGGAGTTGGTTCGGAAGCGCCTTGACGAGCAGGGCGAACCTTATTTCTATCTGGACGGTTCGGTAACCATGAAGCAGCGTGAGGAGCTGGTACGGAAGTTTCAGCAGGGCGAGTGCCCCATCTTCCTCATCAGTCTGAAGGCTGGCGGACTGGGGCTGAATCTGACGGGAGCCAATTACGTCATCCATCTGGACCCGTGGTGGAATCCGGCCATCGAACAACAGGCCACCGACCGTGCCTATCGCATCGGGCAACAGAATCGTGTGACCGTTTATCACCTGATAGCCCAGCACACCATCGAAGAGAAAATACTGCGCCTTCACCGCACCAAGCGCGACTTGGCCGACTCATTGCTCGAAGGCGCCAATGCCGGTTACAAGCTGACCGACAAGGAACTGCTGGAGATGCTGACGGAACAGGACGGATAAGTCTACTCCTCCGTGCGGGGTTGCGCCAGCTTATGCTTGACGAACTCCAACTTCCGGTTGGCTTCCTCGATGTTCTGTTTGATTTCGGTGATGGCAGCCAGCACTTGGGCCAGTTCGTAGATGCCGGCAGCAGCCTGGCGGTCGGTAGCAGTCATGGTGGTCGAGTAGGAACGCTCTCCCTGATAGTTCACCTTGAGGTTCTTGTCGCGATTCATGCAGATGAATCCGATGACGTTGCCGTCTTCGCCCAGTTTGTAGTCGGCTTTTTCAATCTTCTCGCCCAGGTCGGTCGTTTCGTAACTGTCTTTCGAGGCAGGGGTTTCGGCAAAGCTGCCGTCAGGGGCTACTACTTTCACAGCGATGTGGTGGATGTTGCTTGCTCCGCAGTAGATGGAGGTCATGCTCATTTTACCCGTTTCGTCTACCTGGAAACGCAGGAACGAGCGGTGCAGGTTCTTCTCAATCACCTGTGACGGATGCAGGTAGAGCCCGACTTGCTGGTAGGCAGTGTCTTTCTCAAGTACGAATTTCCCTTTCAGCGCATCCAGTTCCTTTTGTTTTCCGTTGAGGGTGCTGTCCAGATAAGCAAGAGTTTTTTCCTGTTCCTTCAGTTCCACTTCAAGCATCAGCTTCTGGCCTTCGCGCCGTGTGTCGAATGCTTTCGGGTAGAGTATCTTGATACTGTCTATCCGCAGTTTGGCTTCGTTGTAGTCGCCGTTTTCGTAGGCGGTACGTGCTGCCTGCAGCTGTACGGCAGCTTTCTTTTCGATGTTTTCGCAGGCTACGAGCAGGCCGCAAAGGCAGGCCAGGAGTAATTCTTTCTTCATGGGTGTTCCGTTCTTTGTTTTTTTGAGTCTGTAAGTTTATAAGTTATTGTTTTACTTCAACTTAAAAACTCAAAAACTTATAAACTGATAAACTCGTCTACTTAGGTAAGTGTATTTTTGAAGCAAAAATAGAAATAATATCCGTATCTTTGCGTTTCCTTAAACGATAAAATATGATAGAGTTGACAGCTGAAGAACTGAAACAGCGTTTCAGTGACAATATATTCAAGCAAATATCCGCGACGGCAGACGAGCTTGGGCTGGAATGCTACGTGGTAGGCGGATACGTTCGCGACATTTTTCTGCAACGTCCTTCCAAGGATATCGATGTGGTTGTGGTGGGCAGCGGCATTGCCATGGCCGAGGCGTTGGGCCGTCGGTTGGGCAAGGGTGCGCATGTGTCTGTCTTCAAGAACTTCGGTACGGCCCAGTTGAAGTTCCGCGGTACGGAAGTGGAGTTTGTCGGTGCCCGCAAGGAGTCCTACACGCACGACTCCCGCAAGCCTGTTGTGGAAGATGGTACGCTGGAAGACGACCAGAACCGTCGCGACTTCACCATCAACGCTCTGGCTGTCTGCCTGAACGAAGCTCGCTACGGCGAACTGGTAGACCCCTTTGGTGGCATGGACGATATGAAAGAACGTACCATCCGCACGCCGCTCGACCCGGACGTGACGTTCAGCGACGACCCCTTGCGCATGATGCGCTGCATCCGCTTTGCTACCCAGCTGAACTTCTACATCGACGATGAGACGTTCGATTCGCTTTGCCGCAACAAGGAGCGCATTTCCATCATTTCGAAAGAACGTATTGCCGACGAGCTGAACAAAATCATGCTGTCGCCCGTACCTTCGAAAGGTTTTGTCGACCTGGATCGTTGCGGCCTTCTGGCACTGATTTTCCCTGAATTAGTTGCCCTGCAGGGAGTGGAGACGCGCAACGGACGCGCCCATAAGGACAATTTCTATCACACCCTCGAAGTGCTCGACAACATCAGCAAGAAGACCGATAACCTTTGGCTGCGCTGGGCGGCCTTGCTGCACGACATAGCCAAGCCTGCCACCAAGCGCTGGGAGCCCCGTTTGGGCTGGACTTTCCACAATCATAACTTCATTGGCGAGAAGATGATACCCAACATCTTCCGTAAGATGAAGCTGCCGATGAACGAGAAGATGAAATATGTGCAGAAGCTCGTCGGACTGCACATGCGCCCCATCGTGATAGCCGATGAAGAAGTGACCGATTCGGCCGTCCGTCGTCTGCTGTTCGAGGCGGGCGATGACATCGACGACTTGATGACGCTTTGCGAAGCCGACATCACCTCGAAGAACATGGACAAGAAACAGCGCTTCCTGAACAACTTCCAACTGGTGCGCCAGAAGCTGAAAGACCTGGAAGAGCGCGACCGCATCCGTAACTTCCAGCCGCCGGTCAGCGGAGAGGAAATTATGAAGACTTTCGGCCTGCCTCCCTGCCAGCAGGTGGGCGCGCTGAAGAGCGCCATCAAGGATGCCATACTGGACGGCGTCATTCCCAACGAGTACGAAGCGGCCCGACAGTTCATGCTGGAGCGTGCCCAGAAGATGGGATTGAAAAAGGCATCGGACCAATAGTGACTTCCAAGTCCACTGATGTTCCGCAATTATCCGAGGCATTTGCGACCATAACCCGGTTGGTGAAGTTTATTCTCATAGGCATGAGAAAGACATTCTCACAGTCATGAGAAAACTGTTCTCATAGTTATGAGAAAACTATTCTCACAGGCATGAGAAGATCGTTCTCGCGCTTGGAGAACAGATGAGAGTCTATAAGGCGGGCGAACAAACGTGTAGGGATAAAATCCGGAACGGGAATAGATAAAAAAACAACCGCAGCATTCGACGGACTGTAGCAGTCTCCGGATGCTGCGGTTGTATTATGCAGAGTTGTAGCAGGCAGGCTTGTTATGCCTCTTCTTCGCTTTGGAACTTGCGGCTGACCTTTATCAGATTGATGGTGTAGGTCACCACGTTCTGGGCTTCCTGCAGCATGGTCAGGTAGAGCATGCTCACCTTGATGCTGCTGCTTTGTCCCTGGATGCGTTGCAGTTCCTCACGCTTCAGGCGTGCCAGTTCGCCGTTCAGCTCGTTGGCTTTGCGGATTTCGGTTTCCATGCCGTCGTAGTTGTTGTCTTCTACGCGGTGGCGGCAAGTCTGTATCAGGTAAGTGATGTCCTCGCTGACGTCGGCAAATTCGCCTTTCTGGATGGCATCCAGCGGCTTGAAGTTGTTGTCGACGTGTTCCAGACAGGGCTCGCACAGACGTCCGATACTGTATACCAGCTCGCTGGCAAAGTCGTTGCCCTGATAGTAGTACAGACCTTTTTCGAGGATTGTATTGTTGTCCAGACGGCTGATGGCCAATGTTCCGGTACGTTTCATTTGCTTGATAAGCTGTTTCTCGAATTTAACCGAACCCATGGAGCGACGTAAGCCACGCAGATTCTCGTGCAGGAAGGAAGTGACTGTACGTTCGTAGTTCTCTTCGGTAAACTCCAGTACCTTGGTCAGTTCCTGACGGGTATGCTTGCGGAGCAGTTCGATGATTTCGGCATTGTCCGAGCTTTGGAGCAACTGCTTCAGGGTTTCGTTAACCTGTTCTTTTGCTTTGCGCTTCTTGTACATTACCTGGCTGCGGATCAGCATGAATACGGCCAGTGCAATCAGTGCAACGATGGCAATTGTTCCGCCGAAGTGAATCAGGAGGGCTACAAAGAAACAGATGGTGAAGGCTGCACCAGCCGTGATGAACCAGCCACCAATGACGCTCAGTACGCCGGTGATACGGAATACGGCAGAATCACGTCCCCAGGCACGGTCGGCAAGCGAAGTACCCATAGCCACCATGAAAGTAACGTAGGTAGTAGAGAGAGGCAGCTTCAATGAAGTACCCAAGGCGATCAGCAGACCGGCAAGTACCAGATTGACGGCAGCACGTACCAAGTCGAAAGCAGCACCGTCGGCAATGATGGCTTCGTCTTTCTGGAAGCGGGTATCAATCCAGCGTTTGGCGCTTTCGGGAACAATTTTCGATACTCCGTTGGACAGTATCAGACTGCAACGTACCAGTGTACGGGCTATCGGAGTACTACCGAAACTTTCTTCTCCTTCGTCCTGACGGGACAGGTCGACAGAAGTCTTGATTACATTGTGTGCTTTCTTAGAGGTGTAAAGTGCATAGACCATGATGGCACCGGCTGCAAAGAGGAAGTACCAGGGTGTTTTGGCCGGACCGAGCAGAGAAGTCATCAGGAAGCCATCGGCTCCGGCTCCTGCACCGTTGGCCGTATAATCCATAAAGGAAGAATAACCGGCCAGAGGCACACCGATGAAGTTCACCAGGTCGTTACCGGCAAAAGCCAGTGCCAGTGCAAATGTTCCCAGCAGCACCACTACCTTGAATATATTGACTTTACACAAGTGCAGAATCTGCATCAGGATGGTGAAGAATACGAAGAACGCTACGATCAGCATTCCGGTGTTCTCCTGTATCCAGTGTTTGTAGTCGGATGTCATGAACGAACTGTCCTTCAGACCCTTTATCAGCATGAAGTAGATGATGGAAGTGGCAGCTACACCGCCGAACAGCGCAATGCTGTACTTCATGTGCTTTTTGTAGTTGAAGGAGAAAATGATACGTGCCAGCCACTGTACCAGCATACCGAAGAAGAACGCGATGGCCACAGATACGAAGATGGCCATGATGACGGACAGGGCCTTGTCTGTGTTGATGAGGTCTCCCAAACCGAGCGAATCATCGCTGTAGACTTTGATAAGGGCCAGTGCAAATGTACCTCCCAACAGCTCGAATACCATCGATACAGTGGTGGAAGTGGGAAGACCCATGCTGTTGAATACATCCAGCAGTACGACATCGGTCAGCATGACCGCCAGCAGGATACACATGATTTCGGCGAAATAGAAATGTTCCGGCTGGTAGATACCGTGCCGGGCAATGTCCATCATGCCGTTACTGAGTGAGGCGCCGATAAAGACTCCGATAGCAGCAATGAACAGGACTGTCTTGAACGAAGCTGCTTTGGCTCCTACGGCCGACTGAAGAAAATTGACTGCATCATTGCTGACTCCCACGATAAGGTCGAATACCGCAAGGACGAACAGGAAGATGACGATACACAGATAAATTGTTTCCATGAACTATTGTATTTTATTTGGCTGCAAAGGAACAGCATTTTTGTTGCATGGAAATGTCATACATATTACAACCGTGTTACAATTTGCTTTTCAGGTACTCGTAAAAGGTGTATTGCGAACGTATTTTCTCTTTTTGCGGGTGGGGCGACTTCCAGCAGTTGCGCAGTTTGTCGTCGACGAAACAGGCCTTTCGTTTGTCCGACAGTTGTATGGATAGCATGTCTGCCAGTTCCTGTTTCAGGTCGGGATCCAGAACCGGAGTGACGGCTTCGATGCGCCGGTACAGGTTGCGGCGCATCCAGTCGGGCGACCCCAGGAACAGCTTGGGTTTTCCGCCGTTGCCGAAGTACCAGATGCGGGCATGTTCCAGGAAGGTGTCGACGATACGGGTGATGCGTATGTTGCGGCTGTATTCCTGTCCGGGGATGAGGCAGCAGATGCCGCGCACAATGAGGTCTATTTCGACGCCGGCTTGCGAGGCCTCGTACAGGCGTTCTATCATAGTAGGGTCCTGCAGGGCGTTCATCTTCAGGATGATGCGGCCTCCTTTTCCGCGCTTGGCCAGTTCTATTTCGTGGTCGATGAGTCGGTTCAGCTCGGGGATGAGGTTGAACTGTGCCACAAGCAGCAGGTTGAATTTAGGGTTCTGTTTTTTTCTTTGCAAGGTGCGGAACAGGTTATGCAGGTCGTTGACCAGCCGTGGATTGCAGGTGAACAGGCCGCTGTCGGCATATAGGGTAGCGGTCTTTTCGTTGAAGTTGCCTGTGCTGATGTAGGCATAGCTTGTCATTTTGTGCCCCTGGCGGTCGCGTCTCAACACAAGGGCCACTTTGGCATGTACCTTCAGCTTGGGTATGCTGTAGATGATGTTGATGCCGGCATTCTGCATCATTTCGGCCGTAGCCAGGTTGTTCTCTTCGTCGAAACGGGCTTTCAGTTCAACGAAGACGGTGACTTTCTTTCCGTTCTGTGCCGCGGCTATCAGGGTGTTGATGACGTTGGAGTTTTCTGCTACGCGGTATTGCGTCACCATGATTTCGCGTACGGTCGGTTCGTGTACGGCTTCGTACAGAAAGTGGATGAAGTGGTCGAAAGCATGATAGGGGTAGTGCAGCAGCAGGTCTTTCTTCTCAATATAGTGGAAGATGGATTCACGCTCGTCCAGACAGGTCAGCTTCATGGGCTGAGGCTTTCGGATGGGAAGCAGTTTCCTGTTGGGGTTGGGCAGGTGGTTCAGGTCTTCCATATTCAGATGCTTGTCGCCCGGCACCAGCTCGTTCCGGTCGATGCGGTAGGCGTCTACCAGAAAGTCCAGAAAATCCTGCGGCATGGCACGGTCGTAGACGAAACGGCATACGGCACCTATCTTGCGTTTTTTTATCTTGGTCTTCACCTGTTCGATGATTTCCGACGTATTGGCCGTATCGTCTATCAGGATGTCGGCATCGCGTGATATCTTGATGCAGTAGCTGCTATCCACGTTGTAGCCGGGGAAGATGGTGTCGATGTTCGCCTTGATGATGTCTTCGATGAACATCAGGTAATAGTCGTTGCCCTGGCGTGGCAGTTCGATGAAGCGCGGCACCTTACTGTAAGGCAGCTTCATGACGAAATATTCGGGTTGGGCAGGGGCGTGCTTGGGAAACAGGCGGACGGCCAGATACAGGCGGTTGTCGCGCAGGAAGGAGATGACTTTGTCTTTGCTTACGGGCACCGGAGCCAGGTAGGGGAATATCTCTTCGCGGAAGAAGCGGCGTACGAAGTCTTGGTGGAAAGGCTCTACGTTGCGGCTTTGGTAGAATATGATGTGGTTTTTCTTCAGTGCGGGCAGAATCTTTTTTTCATAGATGCGGATACGTTCTTCTAATTGGCGGTTGACTTCCCGGTTGATTTCTTCTACTAATTCGGCTGCCGACTGTTTGCTCTCTTCGTCGCTTAGGGTGACTCCGGAGGCAATGGCTTTGTGGTCGGCCACACGTATTTTGTAGAACTCTTCCAGGTTGGACGAATAGATGGAAATGAAATTGATGCGTTCGTAGAGAGGCAGACTGTCGTCGTCGGCTTCGAGCAGTACGCGATAGTTGAATGACAGCCAACTGATGTCGCGCTTGAAATATCTGTTTTCCATGAGCTTTAAGTTTTATACAAAAATAGCTACCTTTGTCTAATAAACAAAGAAACTATGGTGAAAATAGGTTTATTATCGGATACCCATGCTTATTGGGATGAGCGGTATCTGCAGTACTTTGAGCCGTGTGACGAAATCTGGCATGCCGGCGACATCGGTTCGTTGGAAGTAGCACAGAAATTGGCTGCTTTCCGTCCCTTCCGGGCTGTGTATGGAAACATTGACGGGCAGGACATCCGTCGGCTTTATCCGCAGACATTGCGCTTTACGGTCGAGGGAGCGGAAGTGCTGATGAAGCACATCGGCGGTTACCCCGGCAAGTACGATCCTTCCATACGGGGCAGCATACTGGTGCATCCACCCAAACTGTTCGTCAGCGGGCATTCGCATATTCTGAAAGTGAAGTATGACAAGACGCTCGATCTGCTCCACATCAATCCGGGAGCGGCAGGCATCAGCGGGTTTCACAAAGTGCGTACGTTGGTGCGTTTTGTGATAGACAGTGGTACATTCAGGGATTTGGAAGTCATCGAACTGGCAGACCGGAAGTAGAGGGATGGCGGTATGTACAGTGTGTCTGCCTTCGGGTATGGGCATAAAAAAAGGAGTACCGCTGTACTCCAACCTTTGTTAACCTTAAATCTAATACTATGAAAAACACATTGCAAAGGTACGGCCTTTTCTGGAATCTGCAAATCTTCTGTAGGAAAACTTGTTTTTTAT
Organism: Bacteroides ndongoniae; assembly: GCF_900108345.1. Classification (GTDB taxonomy): domain Bacteria; phylum Bacteroidota; class Bacteroidia; order Bacteroidales; family Bacteroidaceae; genus Bacteroides; species Bacteroides ndongoniae. The sequence continues at coordinate 506,975 of NZ_FNVV01000013.1, forward strand.
AACACACTTTTGAGGATTGAAGTGGATTTTAACAAAAAAAGCATGATTTATTCTATCTTTCTTCTGCCGTAATCCATTATTAGATGGTCGAATTTTTTAATCTTTTAATTTTGTCCTCCAACTAAATTTCGTTACCTTTGCGTCTTGAATAGCACCAAGAGCCGTGGGGCTTTGTCCTCCTTCTTATTTTATTCTCCCGTTGATATTTATAAAACCTAAGAACTGAAATATGAAAGGAATTATTCTTGCCGGTGGCAGTGCCACTCGTCTTTATCCGTTGTCAAAGGCCATTTCCAAGCAGATTATGCCTGTTTATGACAAACCTATGATCTACTATCCTCTCTCTACATTGATGTTAGCCGGTATTCGTGAGGTACTGATTATTTCTACTCCGCGCGATTTGCCGATGTTCCGCGACTTGCTGGGTACAGGCGAGGAACTGGGAATGTCCTTTTCTTATAAGATACAGGAGCAGCCCAACGGACTGGCACAGGCTTTTGTGCTGGGAGCCGATTTTCTGAACGGCGAACCGGGTTGTCTGATTCTGGGCGATAACATGTTCTATGGTCAGGGCTTTTCGGCCATGCTGAAGCGTGCTGCTTCCATTGAGAAGGGTGCCTGCATCTTTGGTTATTATGTGAAAGATCCGCGTGCGTATGGGGTTGTCGAGTTCGATGCCGACGGCAAGGCGATTTCTCTCGAAGAAAAGCCGGCAGTGCCCAAAAGCAACTATGCCGTTCCCGGTCTTTACTTTTACGACGCTACCGTTACCGAAAAAGCGGCGAGCCTGAAGCCTTCGGCCCGTGGCGAATACGAGATTACCGATTTGAACCGCCTCTACCTTGAAGAAGGTACGTTGCGTGTGGAACTCTTCGGACGCGGTTTTGCCTGGCTCGATACCGGCAATTGCGACAGCCTGCTCGAAGCAAGCAACTTCGTAGCTACCATTCAGAACCGTCAGGGCTTCCGCGTAAGCTGCATCGAGGAGATTGCATGGCGTAAGGGCTGGATTGATGTAGACCAGCTTTATCATCTGGGCGAGCAGCTGGGCAAAACGGAGTACGGCAAATACCTGATGGAACTGGCAGAGTCGCATAAATAATGCCTCACCCCTGGCCCCTCTCCCAACGAGAGGGGGAGTTGGTAAGTGCGTAGGTCTATGGAGTAAGGTAAAACAGTAACTTGTGGACTTACAGACTCAAAAGCTAAGGAACTAAATACTTAATATTCATTATTAATTTTTCATTCATCAAATGAAGACATATCTTGTAACCGGTGCTGCCGGGTTTATCGGAGCAAATTACATTAAATATATTCTGGCTAAGCACAACGACATCAAAGTGGTCATTCTGGATGCGTTGACTTATGCCGGAAACTTGGGTACCATTGCAGCTGACATCGACAACGAACGCTGCTTCTTTGTGAAAGGCGACATTTGCGACCGCCAGTTGGCCGACCGTCTGTTTGCCGAATACAAATTCGACTATGTAGTGAACTTCGCTGCCGAGAGCCACGTGGACCGTAGTATCGAAAATCCGCAGTTGTTCCTGCAAACCAACATTCTGGGTACGCAGAACCTGTTGGATGCTGCCCGCCGTGCTTGGGTGACTGGCAAGGACGAGTTTGGCTATCCTACTTGGCGCAAAGGCGTGCGCTATCATCAGGTATCGACTGACGAGGTATATGGTTCGTTGGGTGCCGAAGGTTATTTCACCGAGACTACCCCGCTCTGTCCGCACAGCCCGTACAGTGCCAGCAAGACCAGTGCCGATATGGTGGTAATGGCTTATCACGATACTTATAAGATGCCGGTGACTATCACTCGCTGCTCCAATAACTACGGTCCGTATCACTTCCCCGAGAAACTGATTCCGCTGATTATCAAGAATATCCTTGAAGGCAAGAAGCTGCCTGTTTATGGCGACGGAAGCAACGTACGCGACTGGCTCTACGTGGAAGACCATTGCAAGGCCATCGACCTTGTGGTGCGCGAAGGTGCAGAAGGCGAAGTTTACAACGTAGGCGGTCATAACGAGAAGACCAATCTGGAAATTGTGAAGCTGACCATCGCCACCATTCATCGCCTGATGACCGAGAAGCCCGAATACCGCCAGGTATTGAAGAAACAGGTGAAAGGCGCCGACGGTCAGATTGATATCAGCTGGATCAACGAAGACTTGATTACTTTTGTCAAGGACCGTCTGGGGCACGACCAGCGTTACGCCATCGACCCCACCAAGATTACCAACGCTTTGGGCTGGTATCCTGAAACGAAGTTCGAAGTCGGTATTGTGAAGACCATCGAATGGTATCTGAACAATCAGGCTTGGGTTGAAGAAGTAACCAGCGGCGACTATCAGAATTACTACGAACGGATGTACGGTAAGCGCTGAGCATATAGCGTAAGGAGATGTGCATATAGACAAATAATGGAAAACGGAGGACGGCCGATGCGGTTCTCTGTTTTCCATTTTTTATTTAGATGCTTTTCGGTTGCGGGCTTTCCTGTGCATCCGTATGTGCCAACCGTGCAAGCGTTGTTCCTGCCAAAAAGTACCTTTCTTCCACACTTGCACGGCTCGCGAGCCGTACAAGTGTGGCTCATGAGCCGTGCAAGTGTTTGTTTTGAGCGGTGCAAGTGTGGAAGAAACGGGTACGATACACCTCCGTTTCGGTTGTTGTCATCTTTTTAGGATGATGATGGTGACAGCTGCAATAATAAGTACGATTCCAATGGCAATGGGAAGTGTGAAAGCCTCTCCAAATACTGTGATGCCAACAATGACAGCCGTTACAGGTTCCATAGCTCCCAGCACCGAAGTTTGTGTTGCTCCAATGTATTTGATGGCTTCGATGAGTGTCAGGTTGGATACGATGGTAGGAATAATGGCCAGAAGCAGTAGATTGCCGAAGGTCGGGATGTCGGGTATCGAATGCAGGCTGCCTGTGGTAAGCATTCCGGTTATAAGCATCAGCGTGCTGAAAAAGAATACGTAGAAGGTAAGTCGCAGGCCTTTCAGTTCTTTGTTTTTCCGTTGTCCGACGGTCACCAGATAAAGTGCATAGCCTACGGCCGACAATAATACGATGATGATTCCGACAAGATTGGTTTCGCCTTGCGAGTCGGTATACGATAAAGCATATACTCCGGCTATTGCCATAAGGATGGCCAGAGTGCGGCTCAGCGAGTTTTTTTCGTGGAAGAGAAGCATCATAACCAGGGTTGTGATGACAGGATACATGAAGTGGATGGTGGTAGCTATTCCCGACGGCATGAACTTGTAGCCCCAAAGTAGAAAGACTGACGAAACGATGTAGAAGACCGAAAGTAGCAGCAGGGTAGGTAAGTCGGACTTTTCAATGGCGAAAGATACTTTCCTCACTTTGAGAAGGATGGCTAAAGCGATGGTGGCGAAAAGGAATCTGTAAGTTATCACGTTCATAAAGTCCATGCCGTGTTGCATGGCCGGAATGGCGAAAAGTGGGATCAGACCGAATGATGCCGACGAGATGATTCCGTAAAGAAATCCGTTCAGTTTGTTCATTTTAGGTTTTATACAGTTTATACAATACGTTTAAGTTTGAGATTTAGTATACTTTGATGCGGTTCAGGAGGTTATGAAAGTTGCATCTGTCATTGACAGAGCGCTACACTCAGCAGCAACCCCATAAACAACATGTTGCGCGAAGTTTCTCCCAGTATGCTGTTCAGCTTTTTGCCGCTGTGTATGGCAACCATCTTCCGCCACGTCAGTGCATGCAGGTAGAAGTAAACGCAGGGAGCCCAGATAAATTCGAGTAATGTCAGGTGACCGGTGTAGAGGAACCACAGACAGAGCAATACGGCCAGGATGCCGCAACCCAGATACAACTGGCTGCCGAACTTTTCGCCGAAGCGGACTACCAGTGTGCGCTTTCCGCTACGTGCATCTTGTTCGCGGTCGCGGTAGTTGTTCAGTATGAGCAGGGTATCAACCACCAGTCCGCAGACGATGGAGAGCACTACCACATCGGCATTCAGTGTGCCGCTTTGTACGTAGTAAGTACCTCCTACGGGAACAAAACCGAAAAAGATCAGCACCAGCAGGTCGCCCCAGCCCCGATAAGAAAGGTAGGTGGTGTATAGGAATGCGAACAGTATGCACAGTACACCCACCAGAATCAGTTCCCAGCCACCATGTGGCAGTTTTCCCCAGAGGTAGAACAGCAGGCTCAAGCCGGTCAGCGAGGCAATCAGCAGTGTCAGGCCGATTCCGGTCTTCATGGCCGACGGCGTAATCCAGCCTTGGGCACAGGCGCGTTCGGGACCGAGTCGGTCTTCGCGGTCGCTGCCTTTGCGGAAATCGAACAGGTCGTTGATGAAGTTGGCGGCAATTTGCATGAAGCAGGCAAAAAAGGCACACAGCAGGGCCGGTATTTCCTGAAAACACCCGTCGCTGAAAGCAAGTGCGCTACCCAGCAGCACGGGGATGAGGGCAGCGGTCAAGGTCTTGGGGCGGGCGGCAAGCACCCATGCCCGTAGTGAATTTTGCTTAATCTCTTTCATGGCTTTCTAATAATAGAAGTATATTTGCAAAGTTAACGAAAAAAAGGAGTAAAAAGCCAAAACTCCTGTTAATTGATGGTAGAAGGCTAAAATCTGGATGGAAAATGCTGTACTTTTGAAGTGCCGAACAAACATACATGAATAACGATGAAAAGACCAAATCTGATTTTATATTTGCTGTTGCTTTCTTTTTGGGCATGTAGCCCTGACAAACACTTGGAAACAATTTTCCGACAAGCCGATTCATTGCTGGCCGAACGTCCCGATAGTGCCCTTTATCTGTTGGAGACGTTGGCTGATACATGTAATTTGTCTGCATCGGAAAGTGCGTATTATGCGCTATTGCTGGCTCGTGCCACAGATAAGTGCGAAAAGTCCCTGCTTCCTTGCGACTCACTGTTGGATCTTGCTTTGGACTATTATGACAGCGACCAGAAGGAACGTGCCATCACTTTGCTTTATAAAGGCCGTTTGGAAATAGAGATGGAACAAAGCGAACGTGCTATTGGCTTTCTGTTGGAAGGCCTTGATATTATTCGGAATTATCCTGAAGAGATAGAGACGAAGAGACATTTGCTAAGTTCTTTAGGTAATGAGTACTACAATGCACGTTTGTACGAAAAAGCAAAAAACACTTTCGATGAACTGTATCGCTGTTGTTATACGGATAAAGATAAGGCGATAGCGTTGTATAATCTTGGTCATTATTATTCTATTATAGGAGAAAATGATTCAGCCATATTTTGTCAGCGAAAGGCTTTGGAGTATGGTGTGATGCAAAAAGATTCTGCTATGGTAGATCTTTTTACTGGTAAATTGAGTGCTGTATATAGTGCTCAAGAACAGTATGATTCTGCCTTATATTATGCCAAGCAATCTTTGTTGTGGCATTCCCAAAAGGAAAAACCATCTGTGCATTATAATAATATAGGACATATCTTTTATTTGAAAGATAATTTGGATTCTGCTGCCTATTATATGAATAAGAGTTTGGAGGATAGTAGTCGTTTGAGTTTGAAAGAGAAAGCTAGCATATTATTGAATTTAGGTTGTATAAAAGAAGAACAGGAAAACTATTTAGAATGCACGGATTTGTTATTCCAATTTATTGAGATAGTTGATTCTGTTTACAGAACTAATCAATCAACTAAAATTGAACAATTAGTACATCAGTATGATATTAAGGAAAAACTTAGTAGGGCACAACAAAAAAACGAGTCTGTTTTGAAAAACATAGTTGCAGCTTTTATATTTGGTGGATTGATTCTTGTTTTATTTTTTCAATATCGTATCAATAAGCAGAATAAACTGAAAATAGTAATCGAACAAAATTTGCGGCAAGCTCGTGAAAGGTATAAAAATCTGGAGCATTCAATTGCTGAAAGCCAGCGTATCATTTCTCTTCTTCAGAAAAAGCAGGTTGATTTTTCGCAAGAAAATGAAAGATATAAACTGGAAATTAAAGAACGGGAAGCAATTATTGAAAAGCTTACATTTGAAAAAGAAAACCTGCGTATTTGGCTTTTTAAACAGAGTGCTATTTACAAAAAAATATTAAGACTTTCAACACAAGAAGTGAACTGTAAGAAAGAACTACTTGTATTAGGTAATAGCGATCAGAAGAAACTTAAAGAAGTGGTTTGGGAGCTTTTTGCAGATTTTATTTCCGACATGAAGATTCATTATTCGTTATTGACAGAAGAGGATCTTTTATATTTGTGTTTGGAGAAAGCGGAGCTTTCCAATCAAACTATTGCTCTTTGCTTTGGGAATACAGATACACATATTATTGCCCAGCGGAAATATCGCATTAAGGAACGGATGAATAGAGATTATAGATGAAATGTGATATTCTAAAATTTTATTTGCTTGTAAAACAGTTACTTATGTATTTGTAGTGTGATTCATTTTTTGCCTGTTTTTTATTGTTGGACATTAACTTTGCAGTCGTTAATCAATAAAAAGCACTAAAATGAAAACAAAATTAGTTATGGCTCTTTTGATGGTATTTTTTGTAACACCAATGAGCGAAGCAGCACAGTATGCTAAAAGAAAAAGTACACGTTTCAATTTTGCCTCATGTAATGACAAACTTGTTACCCGGGTCCCTATAGATTATAATTAGGTAGATAATTTATTTTTAATGGATAAAGTTTATGAGAAGGTTTATTACAGTATTATTTGTTGCGTTTTTCCCTTGTCTGATATTCGCTCAAGAATTTCATTGGGGCGTAGAGGCCGGAATGAATCTGACACATTTTAAAGGGCTTCATAAATTGATGTCGGAGAAGGTAGGCGGTATGAAACCGGGAGGACAAGTAGGAGTAACGGTCGATTATGAGTTTAAGCGACATTGGATGTTGCTTTCGGGATTGACCTTTATGAATACAAAAAGTAATATGAAGTTGGGATCTACTTTTGGAGGATTCCCTTTTCCCGATACTGAAATCAAACTGAATCACTTGGTGCTTCCTGTAAAAGTAGGCTACAACTTTCGTATCAGAGAGAACCTGAACCTTATTCCTTCTATTGGCTTGTATGCCATGTGGAACTTCAATGCCGGAAGTTCTTCAATTGCTTATCCGGGGAAACAGGAGGCAGAGGGAAAATCCATGATATATACACAATGGAAACCGATGGATGGCTTTTCTTACGTCGTTTTTGAGGATCCTCGAATAATAACTGATGGAATATCTCCTTTGCGCAAATGGACATACGGGGGAGTAGCTGGTCTGAAAGCGGTGATAGGAAAACATTATACCGTGTCTTTGGATTATTTCGAAGCGCTGAAACGTATTCATAAAATGTGCAGTTTGCGTGATTACGGCCTTCAGTTGTCGGTGGGTTATCGTTTCTGATATTCCTTTTTTGTGAAAGTAGACGATAATCTTTAACTTCTGCAAGTTTCGACTTTACCAAAACTTGCAGAAGTTGATAATATGTGTTATGTGGTTGATAATCTGATTATTTTATGGAAATGGCATGATAAGAAATCTTCGTTACCTGTTTATTTTATTTGCTTTATTGTCTTTTTTCTCTTGCGTCAGTAATGATGTAATAACGGATGAAACCCCGTTTGTTATGACAAGTGCGCCTATTGGGAAAACCTATGCATTCGACGGTGATTTTGCACTTACGTTCGAAAGTGCAGATAGCGTTAGCTATCGTAGTCTGTCTGCTCTTCCGACTTATAGTCCGCATCTTTGTGCTAAAGGCCATTATACTTTCGATAATGGAATTGTGGTTGTCGAGAACCCGATTTTGGATGAATGGTATTGGGTAGAAGGTCAGGATACGCTTCCTCCTTGTTATTTAAGATTGAATGGTCGTTTTACGGCTTTAGACGTATTGGAAGCTTCTTTTGCCTTTGCAATGCCAGGGAAAATTATTAGTGGAATTGGATTTCTTAAGATAGCGAAATTTAGCCCATTCGCAGATAATAACTATTACATAGCTTCATTCTATACAGATAAGGCTTTGGACGTCAATAATGATGGAAAGGCATCAACAAATTTGTATGAGGAACTGACTACCGGTAAGCAACCCATGTATAATTTTAAGACTCCTGAGGCTTATAGCCCTGCGATATCTGATGGAAACGGACACATTCAAGCAAGTTTCTGTTTTCCTGTTCAGTCGTGGAATGTTGAAACTTCTGTGGGATCTAATATAATTCATTCTATCAGTCTCTTTTGCTCTTTTACCGAAATAGACAATGGTACTCAGATTTCATTGGACAGCGGGGAAACAGATCCTAGAATTCGTGTGGTGGGCATGGAACGAACAATGCAAGATGTGTTCCGTATAGATTTGCAAATGAAACTTTATGATTTTAAAACCAAATAATGGGTGGAAACAGAGGCATGGGCTTTCTTTTATACTGTTTATGATTGGTTGCCGGAAGTTGCCGGATAGTATTCGCATTATATTTATGTAGTGTGTTTGTTTCTGCCTCTTTATTTTCACTACCTTTCTAATCTAATAAATGTGAATCTCCACGGGCAAAGATAGCAAAAAAGCCTATTTTTGCACCCAGTTATGAATAAGAAGTTCTTTTATATATCCATTCTTTTGCTGTTGATGCTTCTGTCGTCGTGTAAGTCGAAGCGGAATTTAGTGTCATCCTTACCGTCACTCGAAGTGGTTGCTGACAGCGTTTTACGAGCCGATACGGTAGGATTACCGGTCTCGCTTGTGGGAGTGCTTACGTTCGATCAGTCCGATTTGCGGGACATTCGCCGCATGTCGGGGCGTTCTGCCCGTTCGTCGCGTTCGTTGGCTAAGCTGAAGATCAGGAAGAAGGAGATCGTGAAACGGGGCACACAGATTACGTTTACCACGCTTGATGTCTCGTCGTCGTACAAAGGGGTGAAGCGTGTTCGGATGTACGATTTCACTCATCGCGATGTTCCAGAGGCTTTCGACAGTTGCCGGATTGCCTTCATTTCCGATCTGCACTACAAGAGTCTGCTGAAAGAGGAGGGGTTGGCTGATCTGGTACGGTTACTTTCGTTCCTGCATGCTGATGTCTTGCTGATGGGCGGCGACTATCACGAAGGTTGCCAATATGTGGCTCCGCTGATGGCTGCCCTGGCGCAGGTCAAAACTCCGTTGGGGACTTATGCCGTATTAGGAAACAACGATTACGAAGCCTGTTACAGCGAAGTGGTGAACGAGATGAAACGTCGCGGCATCCGTTTATTAGAGCATAAGGTCGATACGTTGAAGCGGGATAAGGATCGCATACTGGTAGCCGGTGTGCGCAATCCGTTCGACCTGAAGCAGAACGGGCAATCGCCTACACTTGCTCTGTCGCCCGACGACTTTGTGATATTGCTAACCCATACGCCTGACTATGCTGAGGATGTGCCTGTAACCCATGCCGACTTGATATTGGCCGGACATACGCATGGCGGACAAGTCACCCTCTTCGGTTATGCACCGGTGGTTCCTTCGCGCTATGGCCAACGTTTCCTGACTGGGCTGAAATACAATTCCGCTCACATTCCGATGATTGTGACCAACGGCATCGGTACTTCCCAGCACGCCATCCGTCTGTTCGCTCCGGCCGAGGTGGTGATGATTACCCTGCACAGGCTTCGGTGAAAAGACGGACGGCGGTTGTATTTTTAATCGGACGGCAACAATACGACTCCCTGTTTCCTCTTTCCATCCATTTTAGCAATAACCGGCTGACTGAAACGTACGTGCCTCAGGTATTGCGTTTCGTATACGGCAGGCTGTGCGTTCAGAAAGTCCTGATTATAGACGCCGTCGTTCATAAAGGCGTTGATGGTGAAGTAGCCCACACCGAACGAGGTCAGGTTCTGGAAGAAGTGCGTACCCTGACTGGGATCTACACGGTAATTGGTCAGTCCGGCTTCCACAATGATGCGGGCTGCGCTGATGTGCGGCCACTTCACGGGGATGCCGAGCCAGGAATCGCTGCTTCCCCAGCGTCCCGGTCCGATAAGGATGTAGTTCTTCTGTTCGTTCAGGAATTGTTGGTTCAGCTTTTCTATCTCGCGTGCTATTTCAGGATTGTGCGAGGCGCTGTAGTGATCTGTTTTGACGTAGACCACATCGTACAGTTCGTTCATGATGCCATGTCCCAGCGAGTTGTTCGAGCGTAACAATAGTTGGTCGTCAGGGATGGCGGCCAAGTCTTCGTCGAGCATCTCCTTGCTGTCTACAATGGGGCGTATCTGTAGCAGGTAGAAGGTACCTGTCTTATCCTTTTCGCGGCTCATGGTGGCGGCAAACTCTATTTCGACGGGACGGCGCATTTCTTCCTGGCCGTATTTCAAAGCCAGTTGCAGGATGCGTGCCAGTGGGAAAACGTCGTGTTGCAGGATGTTGGCAAAGGTGATGACTTTTCGTCCACCCGGATACAGCCCGTCGCGTATGATCTGGTCATACGGATCGTAGGTTGAAGCGATGTAGTTCAGTGCACCGTCTTTCTCGGCCTCCTTGACGTGCAGTTTCAGCAGGTTGAAGCCGTCGTCAATGGAGAAGTTGTGTCCGGCGTTGCTCAGGTCGAGGGCATAGAACCGAGTCTGTGTCTCGCGCAGGGCAATCTCCATTTCACTGGTCTGCAGCACCTGGTTGGGGTGATAGGGCGAGAAGCGTAGGGTTAATCCTCCGTCCACGATGTACTTGCCTAATCCGAGAGCCAGGTTTACGATGCCTTCTTCAGCCTTCTCGTCGCCGATGGGGTAGTAGTTCAGCGAGCGGGCTACACCCGACATCGAAGGATAGTATCGTTCGGCATATTGGTTACCCACAACTTCTTGCAGGATGACAGCCATTTTTTCCTGGTCGATGACGTTGCTTGTGGCCTGCATGTAGGCCTTGGAGTCGCGGAAGTAGACCGACGCATATACGCCCTTGATGGCATCGCTGAGCATACGCAGCATTTCGTACTTATCGTCCAGGTAGGGAATCATGTACGTATTGTAGATGCCGGCAAAGGGCTGGTAGTGTGAGTCTTCGAGCAACGAGGACGAGCGGATGGCAATGGGCGACTTCACCACGTCGAAGAAGGTGAAGAAGTCCTCTACCAGTCGGTCGGGCAGTTTGGCTTTCAGGAAGTAGCGCAGTATGGTGGCATCGTCTGTATCCGACAGGGCTACCTGATACAGATTATTGGTCTCCATAAATTCGTCGAAGACGTCGGTACACAGAACGACAGTCTTGGGAATGGCTACTCGTGCATTGTCAAACTCTTCAAATTCGGGATGCCGTTTCACCAGGTTGTCGATGAAAGCCAATCCACGACCTTTGCCTCCTAACGAGCCGTCGCCGATGCGGGCAAAGTTGGAGTAGCGGTCGAAGCGGTCGCGCTTGAAGATGGCTACCACACCCTGGTTTTTCATCTTGCGGTATTTTACAATGGCCTCGAAGATGATTTTGCGGTGAGCGTCCACGTCCTGCAAACTGTTCCAGGTGATGGGTTTCAGGAACTCGGCAATGGGGAACATGGCACGCGAATAGAGCCAACGGCTGATGTGGTTGCGGCTGATGTGGTAAAGAAACGATTCAGCAGGTACGGCAAAGATGATGTTTTGCAGTTCTTTCAGGTTCTTTACGCGGGCAATTTCTTCGTGTGTGTCGGGATTGCGGAAGATGAAGTCGCCAAAACCGAAGTTCTCCGATACGATGCGGCGCAGGTCCACATCCATCTTTTTGGAGTTCTTGTCGATGAAAGCTGCACCGTATTTGGCTGCATACGAAACGTTCTCCGATTCGGACGATTGGATGATGAGTGGCACAAACGGATCTTCCTTGCGGATGGCGGCGCAAAGCTTGATACCGGCCAGCCCGTCTTTTTCGCCACGCTCTACGCGAGGGAAACGGACATCGGTAATGACACCCAATATGTTGTTTTTGTATTTTTCGTAAATGTGAATAGCTTCTTCGTAAGTACGTGCCAGCACTATTTTGGGTCGTCCACGCATGCGCAGGGTACGTTGGTGGGCATTCAGGGCTTCGGTCGAGAATTCCTGACTCTGCTTCAGCACGAATTTATAGAGATTAGGCAGTATGGACGAATAGAAGCGGATGCCGTCTTCTACCAGCAGAATGGTCTGGACGCCTACCTCGTTGACGTCATGCTCCAGGTTCATTTTGTCTTCTATCAGCTTGATGATGGATACCAGCAAGTCGGTATTTCCCAGCCAGCAGAAAATGTATTCGAACGGGCTGAGGTCTTCGTTGGCTATGCGTTTGGTGATGCCGTGACTGAAGGGGGTCAGTATCACCATCGGGATGTTGGGATATTGCCCTTTGATATTACGTGCCACGTCGAAACCTTCGTTGTCGCCTGTTCCCGGCATGCTGATAATGAGGTCGTAGGTTATGGATGACAGTTGCTTCAGGGCTTCTTCGCACGTACTGACCTGTGTGAAGCGCGGCGGATAGCGCAACGAGAGTGAGGTGTATTCATTGAATATCTTTTCGTCGATGCGCCCGTCATCTTCCAACATGAAAGCGTCGTAAGGATTGGCTATCAGCAGAACGTTGAAGATACGTCTGGTCATCAGGTTGGCAAACTGTGTGTCCTTGAAGTACAGCTGGTTTAGTTTGAACTTGCTGAGCATGTCTGTTTTTGCAATTTAATAGATTAGTCCGTCAAAATTCGTGCTTTTTCTTGGGATATGCAAGGAGGCGGTAATAAAAAATGGAGTTTACTGGCGATGTTCCGGACATTGAACACTTCCGAAACGTTTGGGGATGGGAACTGTGAACGAATGTTGTGGTAAGGTCATTTCCCGTATTGTGTATTTCAACCTGCATTTTGGGCGTTTCAACGGTGAGGTGGAGAATGTAGATTGTATAAGCACTAACTTTGTAATCATTATAAATTTAGTGTCGCTTATTTTATGTTTACAAAAATCGTACATTTTTCAATCAGAAAGAAGCTGTTTGTGGCGCTGACCACGCTGCTTTTGCTGGCGGCTGGCATATATTCCATGCTGACGCTGCCCATTGATGCCGTGCCCGATATTACCAACAATCAGGTGCAGATTGTTACTGTGTCGCCTACACTGGCTCCGCAGGAAGTGGAACAGCTTATCACTTTCCCTATCGAAATAGCCATGAGCAACGTCATGAACGTAGAGGAAATACGGTCGGTATCCCGCTTCGGGCTATCGGTTGTAACGGTTGTTTTCAAGGAAGATGTTCCTACGCTGGACGCCAGGCAGCTGGTTAACGAACAAATTCAGATGGTGGCGGGTGAAATTCCGTCGGAACTAGGAACTCCCGAGCTGATGCCTATCACGACGGGTTTAGGCGAAATATATCAGTATGTGCTTAAGGTAGCTCCGGGGTATGAAAACCGTTATGATGCCATGGAGTTGCGCACCATTCAGGACTGGATTGTGAAAAGACAATTGTCGGGTATTCCCGGTATTGTAGAAATCAATAGTTTCGGTGGTTATCTGAAGCAATATGAAGTAGCGGTAGATCCTGATGCCTTATATTCGCTCAACATTACTATCGGCGAGGTATTCGAAGCCTTGAGCCGCAACAACCAGAATACGGGTGGCAGTTATATAGAAAAGGTAAACCGTGCCTATTATATCCGTTCGGAAGGTATGATCAACGATTTGCATGATGTGGAGCAGATTGTTGTGACCAATCGTGGCGGTATACCAGTACACATCGGAGACATTGGTAAAGTACAGTTCGGCGCTCCCAAACGCTTTGGAGCCATGACGAAAGATGGCGAAGGAGAGTGTGTGGGCGGTATTGCCATGATGCTGAAAGGTGCCAATGCCAATGTCGTGACCAAGGAACTGGAGAAGCGGGTGGAGAAAGTCCAGAAGATGCTGCCCGAAGGAGTGAGTGTGGAACCTTATCTGAACCGTTCGGAGCTGGTGAAACGTAATATCTCTACCGTAATACGCAACCTGGTGGAAGGTGCCATCATTGTGTTTCTGGTACTGATTATCTTCTTAGGCAATATGCGTGCCGGCCTGATTGTGGCGTCGGTCATTCCACTAGCGATGCTTTTCGCTTTTATTCTGATGCGTATATTTAATGTCTCGGCCAATCTGATGAGCCTTGGTGCGATAGACTTCGGTATCGTGGTAGACGGTTCCATTGTTATTCTGGAAGGAATCCTGGCCCATCTTTACGGGCGGGAACTGAAAGGACGTACGCTGACTTCTCAGGAGATGGATCAGGAAGTAGAAAAAGGAGCAGGCCGTGTGGTGAGAAGTGCTACGTTTGCCGTACTTATCATTCTGATCGTGTTCTTCCCTATCTTGACTTTGACCGGTATCGAAGGCAAATACTTCACGCCGATGGCCAAGACACTGGTGTTCTGCATTATCGGTGCTCTTCTTCTTTCTATAACTTATGTTCCGATGATGGCATCCCTCTTCCTGAAACGTACCATGACGGTGAAGCCTACACTGGCCGACCGTTTCTTCGACTGGCTGAATAAAATCTATCAGCGTGTGCTTCGTTTCAGTCTGGCTCATGTGTGGGGTACTATTGCTGCTTCTTTTGTAGCCCTGTTGCTCTCGTTGCTGCTTTTCACAAAGTTGGGAGCAGAATTTATCCCGACCCTTGATGAAGGCGACTTTGCCATGCAGATGACGCTGCCTGCCGGTAGTTCGCTGAGCCGTAGCATTGAAGTTTCGCTCGAAGCAGAAAAACGTCTCAAAGAACGCTTTCCCGAAATCAAGCATGTTGTAGCCAAGATCGGTACAGCTGAAGTTCCGACCGACCCGATGGCGGTGGAAGATGCCGATGTGATGATTGTTATGAAACCTTTTGCCGAATGGACTTTCGCGTCGAGCCGTGCAGAGATGGTAGAGAAGATGAAACAGTGTCTGGACTCTATTGACGGAGCCGAATTTAACTTCAGTCAGCCTATCCAGCTTCGTTTTAACGAGCTGATGACAGGTGCCAAGGCCGATATTGCCATCAAACTTTATGGAGAAGACATGGCCGAATTGTATGCAAAGGCTCAGGAAGCAGCCCGCTACGTGGAACAGGTTCCCGGAGCAGCCGACGTATTGGTGGAACAGGCCATGGGACTTCCACAGTTGCTTGTCCACTACGACCGCGCAAAAATAGCCCGTTATGGTATCGACATCGAAGAACTGAATACTGTTATCCGTACTGCTTATGCAGGCGAGACGGCAGGAGTGGTATTCGAGAACGAGCGCAGGTTCGACCTCGTTGTTCGTCTGGACAAGGAAAAGGTGAGTGATTTGAACATCGACAAACTGTTTGTCCGTACTAAGGATAACATTCAGTTGCCGGTTAGTGAAGTAGCCAGTATCGAACTGGTGAACGGACCTCTCCAGATTAATCGTGACGCTACCAAACGCCGGGTTGTCATTGGTGTGAATGTGCGCAATGCCGACATTCAGCAAGTAGTCAGCCAAATCAGCGACGCGCTCGAAAAGAACGTGAAACTTAAGCCCGGTTATTATTTCGAATACGGCGGTCAGTTTGAAAATCTGCAGAACGCTATCAGCACTCTGACGGTGGTTATCCCTATTGCTTTGCTGCTCATCCTGCTGTTGCTGTTCTTTGCGTTCCGCAGCGTCATCTATTCGCTGGTCGTATTCTCCACCGTTCCGCTTTCACTGATTGGAGGTATCGTAGCTCTGTGGCTGCGCGGCTTACCTTTCAGTATCTCGGCTGGTGTCGGTTTCATTGCCCTTTTTGGTGTGGCCGTATTGAACGGAATTCTGATGATCAATCATTTCAACGATATACGCAAACAAACTAAATATCATATGTGTACCGATCGTATCATATCTTTAGGGTGTCCGCATTTGCTGCGCCCAGTCTTCCTGACCGGATTGGTAGCTTCGTTGGGCTTTGTGCCGATGGCTATCGCTACTTCGGCCGGTGCCGAAGTACAGCGTCCGCTGGCTACAGTTGTGATAGGCGGACTGATTGTGTCTACCATACTGACGCTGATCATTATTCCTGTATTCTACCGCCTGGTGGGCAGTATCGCTGCCAGACGCATACGCAGGAAGAATCGTCTTGCTTTTCGTCGGATGATGCTTGGCATCGCCATGCTGGTCATCAGTGTGCCTGCCGTACAAGCGCAGCAGCCGGTGACCTTGGAGCAGGCTGTTGAAATAGCCTTGCGCAATCATCCGCGTCTGAAGATGGCCGAGTCGGAGATTGAACGTGCCCGTGCTTCGAAAGGCGAAGCCTGGGATGGTGGCAATACTTCTTTCAGTTATTCGTGGGGACAGTTGAATGGTACCGACCGCCACGATAACGAACTGGCTATTGAGCAGTCACTTGGCTCTCTGCTGACTCCTTTCTACAAGAATGCATTGTCCAACACGCAGATAAACAAAGGAAAAAGCTATCGGGACATGGTGAAGAAAGAAATCACTGCAGAAGTAAAGCGGGCATGGGCGTACTACCAGTATGCTTTCAACCTTAACGCTTTGTACAATGGACAGAAAGAACTGGCTGAACAGTTGCGGAACAGTGGTGAACAGCGTTACCTTCAGGGAGACATTGATCTGGCCGAACGTAACATGATAACAGCACTGGCAGCCGACCTGAATACACGATGGATGGAAACAGCCGGAGACCTGACACTGGCCGAACGCCGGTTTGTATGGACTTGTTATAGCGATCGGCCTTTGGTCCCTGCCGATACGACCCTGTCGGTTATGCAGATGCCGACAGAGGGTCGTATCCTGTCAACCCGTCATCTGGATTATTTCAATGCTCAGCTGCAAGAGAAAAAAGACTTGTTGAAAATTGAACGAAGCCGTTTCTTTCCTGAGTTTTCCATTGGTTATGTCCGTCAGAAGATAGCTCCGCTTACCGGACTTAATTCGTGGATGGTAGGGGCTTCTTTCCCCATTCTCTTTTTCCCTCAGCGGAGCCGTGCCAGACAGGCGCGCATCGCTATGCAGGCAGCCGGCTGGGAGGCAGAGGCCAATCGGCAGCAACTGTCCAATAAAGTAAGCGAACTGCAAAGCCAGCTTGCCCGTCAGCGCGAACGTCTGACTTATTATCAGCAGGCAGCTATCAAGGAAGCTGAAGCTTTACAGCAAAGTGCAACCCAAAAGTTTCAGGAGAATGAAACCGATATCAGCGAATTCATTCAAAGCCTGAATACTGTCCGCGAAATCAAGCGCGGGTATATTGAAACGGTCTATGCCTACAACGTTACCTTATTAGAATTGGAACTTTACACTGAATAAGACAGTGGTTCCTGAGTCCAAGAATTTATCACTAAAAACGAACATTAGAAAAAATGAATAAGATGAACCTGATGAAACAACGAATGATTTACCTGATGCTTGCTTTGCTGGCAGCATCGTGTTCAAATCCCTCTGCCCAGCAGACTGAATCGGCAAACGCTACAGAGATGGCAGAGCAAGCCGGTTCGGACACCACACAGACTCCCGAAGTAGACGGCATAAGCGGTGCTACCAACGTGGCCAATCCGCCGTCGTTCAACGGTGTTATTGTCATGCCTCCGCAGAGTCATGTGACTGTTACGCTGAGCATGGGCGGTTCGGTACACGACATCCGTGTCCTGCCGGGTGAATATGTACGGAAGGGAGAAATCCTGCTGACTTTGGCCAATCCGGACTTTATCGAGCTTCAGCAATCCTATCTCGATGCTGCTGCCCAGACCGAATATCTGAAGAAGGAATACGAGCGTCAGCAGAAACTTGTTTCCGGCGAATCGGCTTCGTTGAAACGTATGCAGCAAAGCAAGGCCGACTATCTGTCCATGAAAAGCCGTATGGAGGCTGCTGCCGCCCAACTGGCCTTGCTGGGTACAGATACTGTAGCAGTGACTCGCGACGGTATTCGCACCTATCTGGAAGTACGTGCTCCGCGCAACGGCTACGTAACCAACATGAATGTCAATGCAGGCAAGTATTTTGCTGCCGGCGAACCAGTCTGTGATGTGATTGACAAGAGCAACCCCATGTTGCAGCTTACGGCTTACGAAAAAGACCTGGACAAACTGTTGCCCGGCAGTCGCTTTTCGTTCAAGGTCAATGGCATGCAGGATACAACGTTCACAGCCGAACTTGTTTCGGTAGATCAGATGGTGGACAACGTCAACCGTTCCATTAAAGTCTATGCGCGTATCACGCAGACTAATTCCGATTTCCGGCCGGGAATGTATGTGGCGGCCAGAATTATGGATAAAAAACACTAACTTTGCCGCATGAAGTTATTGCGCATCCATAAGAAGTTTCTGCTGATGTTGAATGCCATTTCCGTTATCGTGGCGTTCCTCATGCACTTGCCCGAACTGATAGCGTTGTCCGATCCTGTATCGGGCAGCCATCTGTTCCCGGATATTCATTGGCTCAATGTCTGTTACGAAATACTGTTTACTTATTTCTCCATACTGTTGTTGTTTTTCATCAATGTCAGAATCATGATGTCCGGCAGCTTGGCTACAGCATTGAGTTGGAAAAGAGTAGTGGTGAGTTTTGTGGTCACACTGGTTGTATGCAACCTGTTGGGAAAAGGCTTTGTTTATGCTCACCAGCACTTCGGCATACCGGCCATCACTGCCATGCTCCATCATTACCTGCATCCGTTGAGGGACATCCTGATAGCCTGCATTGTGACGGGCACTTGCTATCTGGATTATCAGAACCGGCGTAGCCGCAAGATGCTGCTCGAAAACGAGCAGTTGCGTACGGAAAATCTTGTCAACCAATACGAATCTTTGAAAAGCCAGCTGAATCCGCATATGCTTTTCAACTCGCTCAATACGTTGTATTCGCTGATACGGGAATCGCCGGACAAGGCTCAGAATTATCTTCAGGAACTGTCGAGGGTCATGCGCTATACGTTGCACGACAATCTGTCGCATACTGTCACTCTGAATGAAGAGATGGTTTTTGTACGTTCGTACATATATCTTTTGCAGATGCGCTACGAGGACAATCTGCACTTCGATATAGATATCCCGCAGGAGCTGTTGCAGCGGGAGGTACCGCCAATGGCAGTACAGATGCTGGTGGAAAATGCGGTGAAGCATAATGAAATCAGCCGGCGGAATCCGTTAACGATCAGCATCCGGGCGAATGGTAATGAACTGTATGTCACGAATCGTATACAGCCCAAACTGTCAAGCAGTAGCAGTACATGCATCGGACTGGCCAATCTGTCCAAACGTTATCGGCTGCTTTTCGGGAAAGACATTACCATCGAAGAAAGCAACAACGACTTTAAAGTAACCTTGCCACTGATATGAGGACACTGATTATAGAAGACGAAAAGGCTGCCCTTCGCAACCTGAAAGCAGCCATGCAAGAGGTGGATACCGATTTCGATATTGTAGGCGAGACGGATAGTGTGACCGATACACTGGAGTGGTTTGCCAGCCACTCCATGCCCGAACTGGTATTTATGGATATCCACCTGGCAGACGGGTCGGCTTTCGGCATCTTCGAGCAGGTTGACATCACCTGTCCCATCATCTTTACCACCGCTTACGATGAATATGCTTTGCAGGCTTTTCGCGTGAATAGCATTGCTTATTTGCTGAAACCCATCAGCAGTGCCGACCTGCAAATGGCCATCGACAAGCTGAAGCTGCTCGGAGGTGCGAAAGCGGAGAGTACGAAGACCGATTTTCAGGCTGTCATGCACGCCCTGAAGCGGGAAGAAGGATATAAAACTCACTTTCTGGTTCCTGTGAAAGGCGACCGTTTCGTGCCGGTCAGTGTAGACCAGATCTCTTATTTCTACATCAGCGATGGAGTGGTTAAGGCGGTTCTCCAGTCTTCCGAGACTTTTATTTTCCGACAGACGCTCGATGAATTGGCCGAGTTGCTGAATCCCCGTCAGTTCTTCCGGGCCAACCGTCAGTATATCATTGCCCACAAAGCCGTCGTAGGCGTCAGTCTGTGGTTTGGCGGGCGGATGGTTCTTCAGCTTACGCCTCCTACCGACGAAAAAGTCATCATCAGCAAAGCACGTGTGCCGGCTTTCAGGGTATGGTTTTGATGGTTATGCATGTAGAGGTATGGAAGTTGTTTGTAGGTGTTTTTTTGAACTTATTTTAATATATTGAAAACTGCATTTAAAGTTCTGTCATAATTAGTTATATAGTCATTGGCATAGATGGGAATAATTTTGTCGGGCACAATGCCTTGGGCGTGGTGTTGTTCTCCATCCATGCAGTGCATACGCATACCGGTCATAGCGAACGGGAACAGAGGTAGATCGAATTGTGTCATATCGCCTGTGGTTCCTGCTGTTGTTTGTCCAATAATTGTGCCTAATCCGTAGTGACGGACTATCATCAGAATGGTTTCGCCCCAACTGACGGTTCCTGCATCACACAAAAAGACTGCCGGCAAATTAACATGAGGTAATTTGGCTTGAAGAGTTTCTGTATTGACACGCCACGATAATTTTTGTTGGAAGGGGAAACTGTTAATCGGAACTTCCGTTGCTGGAGCTTTCACGTTGGAAGAGATTAAATGTGCTAAAATATCTTCGAATCGGTACGAAGGTAGTCCTCGTAAATCGAAACAAAGTTTTTTTATATCAGGAGTTAGTGCTGATAAAAAGCGTTTCTCGTTCAGCTTGTGTGAAGTGGCGTCAATGTACAGGAACCCATTGTCGTATTTCCGGATAGGCTGGTTTTCATGTTTGGATACAGGTAAATCAGGGTATCGAGTATAAAGTGTATCTTTATGCATTTGTTCCGCAAGGCCACTACTTTCGATAACAAACGGAGTATCGTATACGGAGGATGAAAATAGTTTGTCAACAGCTATTTTGTTTCGATGTGCTTCTGTTGCAGCATTTGTCATTTCCTTGCAACTTTGTAAACGTATGGAAGCGGGCTTACCGTTAATAGTGTGGAGCATACGCCAAGTTTGTTTGCCACCGATTTCTGTACGTATGAGTAACGTGTCATTTACACACCTTGTTTCAACGTCTGCAAAGTATTCGGGTAGATAGGTTGCTTTGATATTAGAAATATTCATGTCTCTGCGTACGAAAAGATGTCCGTCTTTTATTGGATTGAGAAAACGGTTAATTGTATCGTACCATTCAAGAAGTGATTCAAAAGAATCTATTTCTCCTATTTGAATGGCTTTTTGCAGATAGATTTTTAATTGATGATCCCAATCAAGATTGTCCTCTTCGTAATAAGGGTAGAAGTGGCGGACTATATTCCAACGGACAGCTAAATCAGCTATTCTAACTGCTTTGTCTGACAGTAGTCCGAAAATAAATCGGCGATTTGAGGATAACATCTTGTCGTTACTTTGATGATGTTTCCAATAATTTTTAGCCTCGGTAAGCAGCCGATGCGTAGTCTTGCTATCAAACATTTCTTTGGGTAGTGCATGCTGGATATTTAGATATTTTTCATTGCCTACTGCGTAGTTATAATATCGGTTGGGCACTGGCGCGGTTACAGAGTCTTGGAGGTTGAGAACGGTAGAGAGTCTTTTGTAATAAGGAATATAATTGGCAAGCCCGGGCATCAGCAATTTAGCGAGAAAAGGTACCTTCAATTCCCCTGATCCACTGTAATAATAGAATTGGGCAGAAGTAGTCGATTTTGTGGTGTCTTTCTTTGATAAAATGGGTGCGGTTGAGAAGTATAAAGTGGGAGCAAGCGGTTGGAATACCGTCTCAAGTGGTTGCGTCTCTATCCTATGTGCAAGTAACGCACACACTTTCATCCAATCGCTTTCTGACCAGTCTTTAGTGTATGGGTTGGGAGAAAAGTAGCGGATGACGCCGTATGTGTGGGCAAATTCAACGTAATGAGATATATTTATCGCTTGTGAATAGCTCGTATATGTGCAAAAACAGATAAACAGCAGAATAATTCTGACTACAGCCAGATTCATATTTTTCATACTTAATTTATTATTGGATTTATGCTAAGACAAAAGTAATCTATTTTTTTGTTTCAAGGCCGTTTTTACATTCTTATTCAATAAAAATTCCCCTATCATTTTATCTCAAACCTTATTCTCCGAAAGTCCCTCTTTACGCCTCCCAAGTCCCTCTTTACGTTGCTAAAGTCCATAGTTGTGAGGGCTATTATGCAAGTGTAGCTCGTGAGTCGTACAAGTGTTACTCGTGAGCCGTGCAAGTGTTGCTCGCGAGCCATACAAGTGTCGTTCGTGAGCCGTGCAAGTGGTTTACAAGACTTGTTTGGGAGACTGGTGAAACATCGTGATTTCACCGCTTTTTCTGTTGTAAACAAAGTTTTCTGTGTGAAGTTTCACCGCATCTCGCTGATAATCAATGAATTGCTGTGAAGGGTGAAAGACGGATGACTTCGTTTCCTGTTTTTTTGTGTTTTCCTGTGCTTTCCTGCCTATTCTTTTATACTTAAGGGTGCCGTTTTTTTCCCAGTTAGGAAAAAATATCTGCCTAACTGGGAAAAAAATATTTCCTAACTGGGGAAAAACGGGGGAGAATATTCGCGATATTTCGAACCATAGTTTTTTAAATATTCATTTTTTATTCGTATATTGCGCCAATAACACTGAACGAACGGAAATATTTTATGAAACAAGTCCAGATTTTAGCATTGGCTATGAGTATGACAGCAGTATCTTGTGGTGTGAAACAATCCAAATTGGTGTATCCCGAAACGGCGAAAGTAGATACGGTAGATGTGTATTTCGGCACGGAAGTCCCCGATCCGTATCGTTGGCTGGAGAATGATACCAGTGCGGCAACGGCTGCGTGGGTCGAAGCTCAGAATAAGGTTACAAACGGTTACTTGTTGCAGATTCCGTTTCGTGAGGCATTGTTGAAACGCCTGACTGCGGTGTCCGACTACGAAAAGATAGGTACGCCGTTCAAA
Source organism: Bacteroides ndongoniae (assembly GCF_900108345.1). Classification (GTDB taxonomy): domain Bacteria; phylum Bacteroidota; class Bacteroidia; order Bacteroidales; family Bacteroidaceae; genus Bacteroides; species Bacteroides ndongoniae. The sequence continues at coordinate 529,855 of NZ_FNVV01000013.1, forward strand.
AAACACGGAAAGTATTATTTCTTCAAGAATGACGGTCTGCAAAATCAGAGCGTATTGTATGTGCAGGACAAGCTGGATGGCGAACCACGTGTGTTCCTCGATCCTAACCGTCTGTCGGACGACGGTACGGTGGCACTGACCGGCATCTTCTTCTCACACAATGGAAAGTATGCGGCCTATACCATTTCGCGTAGCGGTTCGGACTGGACCGAGATTTATGTGATGGATGCAGAAAGCGGACAGCTGCTGGACGATCACATCGAATGGGCCAAGTTTACCGGAGCCGAATGGCAGAGCGACGGATTCTATTACAGTGCTTACGATGCTCCCGAGAAAGGAAAGGAGTTCTCCAACATGAATGCCAATCATAAGATATACTATCACAAACTGGGTACTCCCCAGTCGCAGGACAAGCTGGTGTACCAGAATCCGGCCTATCCCAAACGCTTCTATACTTGCAGTGTGAGCGAGGATGAGACGATGCTCTTCTTGTACGAAAGCGGAGAAGGACGTGGAAATGCCTTGTACGTGAAGGATCTGCGCCGGAATGACGCTCCCTTTGTGGCGATGGCTACAGATATGGACTATCAGTATAGTCCGCTGGAAGTGATTGGCGGGAAAATATATCTGTTCACCAACCACGGAGCTCCGAAAAACCGCATAATGGTGGCCGACCTTGCCAGGAGCGAACTGAAAGACTGGACAGAACTGGTGCCCGAGTCGGAAGCAGTGCTGTCGGGCGCACAGGTGATTGGCGGAAAGCTGTTCCTGACTTACGACAAAGACGCTTCCAACCACGCTTATGTGTACGGACTCGACGGCAAGCAGTTGCAGGAAATCAAGCTGCCGTCGTTGGGAACCGTGGGCTTCAGTGGCGACAAGGACGACAAGGAATGTTTCTTCAGCTTTACTTCGTTCACCATTCCGGGTGCTACCTATAAATATGATATGGATAAGAATACATACGAACTGTTCCGTGCGCCGAAGGTCGATTTCGATGCCGATGCTTTCGTTACCGAACAGGTGTTCTATCCCAGCAAGGACGGTACGAAGATTCCCATGTTCCTTACATATAAGAAAGACCTGAAAAAGAACGGTACGAATCCGGTATACCTGTACGGTTACGGAGGTTTCAACATCAGTCTGAATCCTGGCTTCTCGGCTATGCGCATTCCTTTCCTGGAGAACGGAGGAATCTATGCGCAGGTCAACCTGCGCGGAGGCGGCGAATATGGCGAAGCCTGGCATGTGGCCGGCACAAAGATGCAGAAGCAGAATGTTTTCGACGACTTTATTGCGGCGGCCGAGTATCTGATAGCTGCCAACTATACCAATAAGGACAAGATAGCCATCGTGGGAGGCTCGAACGGAGGTCTGCTGGTAGGTGCCTGCATGACGCAGCGTCCCGATCTGTTCCGTGTAGCCATTCCCGAAGTGGGCGTGATGGATATGCTTCGCTATCATAAGTTCACCATTGGCTGGAACTGGGCAAGCGATTACGGTACGAGCGAAGACAGCAAAGAAATGTTCGAGTACCTGAAGGGGTATTCGCCCTTGCACAACCTGAAACCGGGTACAAAATATCCTGCCACTATGGTTACGACGGCCGATCACGACGACCGCGTAGTGCCGGCACACTCGTTCAAGTTTGCAGCAACGCTGCAGGCTTGCAATGATGGAACGAATCCGACCCTTATCCGCATCGACAGCAAGGCCGGACACGGAGCAGGAAAGCCCATGAGCAAGGTGCTGGAGGAGCAGGCAGACATATATAGCTTCATCATGTACAACCTGGGAATGGGTTTTAAGGAATAAAATAGTAAGCTTCCAAAATTGGCGTATTGACTAGTATGTCCCTTTCCTTTAGCTTCGTGCTAAACTTAAAACTCGAAAGATTATGTTTAGCGAAAAAGATTTTGAAAGACTGTGGTTCCTCTACAAGACCGAGGGCGAACCCAAAGGAGTTTCCATCAACTCATTCTGTATTAGCAACAACATTCCTTACACGGCATTCTATGACTGGTTCAAGAAGACACAGAAGAAAGTTGTACCTGTAGAAGTGGAAGGTATTCCTGAAGAGTTGATCCAGGCAGGCAATGAAGAACAGGATGTTACTAAAGGCAAGTCTAAACGTACATCTCCCCATAAAGGGAGCATCATGGTAACGATTAGAACCCGTGAGGGTTTGTGCATACAGAAGAAAGGCTTAGACTATCAGGGGCTGAAAACACTGGTAGAGAAACTGGAGGGCTTATGCTGAGCATCAACGGTCTTCACAACTTCTACTACCTTCCTGAGCTTCACGATATGAGATGCAAGGCCCAGCGTATATGCGAGATAATCCGCGGCAGGTATCACCGAGATCCGCTGAGCGGAGACGTTTACATGTTTATGTCGAAAGACCAGCGTAAGGTTCGTATGATACACTATGAGCGGAATGCCTACTACCTTCATGAGAAGTCCTTCATTAAGGGTTATAAGTTCATGAAAATAGAGCGTAAGGACGATGTGACAGTGTATAAGATAGACTGGAAAGACCTGGTCACAATACTTGAAACTCCGGTAATAACGAGCATAAAGATTTAATGATAAAACTCTGAATATCAGCGATAAAAGTTCTCTGAATATTTGCGTATCTCACTGAAAATGAGTATCTTTACATAAAATTTAGAGAACATGGAAACAGAGGAACTTATAGAACACATACTCAGACAGAAGCATCTTGAAGAGATGATGAACAGGCCTGAAAAGGAGCATACACCCCTTGAAGGTATGGATAATGAGCAGATAAAGAGGTTCGCCCTGTTCCTGTTTGAAGAGAATCAGAACAAGAGCAAGCAGCTTGATGAAATGATAGCACGACTTGATGAAATAGGAAAAGACCTGAAGGACGCCAACCGTAAGATTGATTCCCTTACAGATGCCCTGCTTAAGGCAAACAGCAAGGCTGAGAAGGCTGCCATTGAATGCAAGCTCCGCGACAAGGAATACAAAAAGCTTGAGAAAAAGCATAACGCCCTTGTCGAGCGTCTTTCACTTATGAATAACCAGACTTACGCTTCATCCAAAAGCCTTAAAGGCATTGACCNGTAAAAAGGTCGTAAAAGGAAAGCATGACGACAAGGATGACTTTGACGGTACTCCTACTGCTCCGGCTGGTGAAGTTCCACAGTCAGAGCCTTCCGCATCATGCGACACGCAGGATACTCCGGCCACTCCTCATTCCAAGGAAAGACCGTATAGAAAAGGAATGAGATACAACAAGAACTGTGTAGGCACCCCGATAATACACAAGTCCGATTATACAATGCTTCCTGAGGGGTCTGTAGTGATATCATCAAGCTATCGTAAAATAAGAAATATCGTGAGCCATATTGAGGAACATCACTTTGAAGTGCTTAAGGTAAAGCATGCCGACGGCAGGATTGAAAGCATGTTCCTTCCCATGAAAGATGACGCCCGGGCTGACATCTACAAGGGGATTGTACCGGGTACAAGCATTACGGCAAACATGCTCTCGTATCTTATGTTCAACCGCTTCCAGATGTCAACGCCAGCATACAGGGAAGCTAAAAACCGTCTGTCGGATATGGACTGGAACACTTCTGTCCAGAACCTGCTGAACTGGGCCGACAAAGGTGCAATGCAACTCAATAAGCTGATACCTGCCCTCAAGAAGATTGCCCTTCAGGACGGTGCGAACGTTAATGTGGACGAGACATGGCTTCGCTACCACGCTTACAATAAGAAACGCAAGACCTATATGTGGTGTCTGGTAAACAGAAAAGCACGTATAGTCATCTTCTTTTATGAGGATACAACGGACGGTGAAGGTTTGCAGAAACATGGAGGAAGGAGCAGAAATGTGTTGAAGAAGTTCCTTGGTGATGCAAAAATCAAATCACTGCAGAGTGACGGTTACAACGTATATATGTATCTTGACAACGAACTTATGGATATAGAGCATCTCTGTTGTCTGGCTCATGCAAGGGCTAAGTTCAAGTATGCCTTCGACCAGGGAAGCCTGCAGGCAAGAATCTTCCTTGAGCTGATAGGAAAGTTATACGGCATGGAAGATACTTACCGCCGGGAAAAACTTACCGCAGACGAGATTTACCACAGAAGAAACAGTAAGGAAACGACGGAAATCATTGATAAGATAAGGACGGAACTTTATGATCTGCTTGCAAATCCGGATGAGAGCCGAAGTGAACTTATGGGCAAGGCCCTTAAGTATCTGAAGAACTTCTGGAATCAGATCTTCGCCTACAGAAACGATGGAGAATACTCAATAGACAATATGGCGGCTGAAAGAGCGATAAGACCAATCACTGTCCAACGAAAGAACAGCCTGTTCTTCGGAAGTGTGAAGGGAACACAGAACTCCGCAATCTATAATACCTTTATAGAAACCTGCAAACAGGCAGGAGTCTCCTTCAGGGATTACTTCTGCAGGCTGCTCAAAGAATTAAAAAAGGGAAGAACGGATTACGAAAACCTTCTTCCCATGACAATATGCAAATAATAATCGTTAAATTTGTGGACTCTTTTTTAGACGGGTGCCTGCTGGCGCCCGTCTAAAAAGGGGTACCCTAAAATTGGAAACTTACAATAAAATACGTAGTTTTTTGTCATTTTATCATTTATTAATCAAAATATCGCTTTAAAATTTAGGAAATACGAAAAGTTTCCCTATATTTGCAGTGTTGTTCGCTGACAAATTGCTCGAATGACCTTGAATAAATAACAGAGGCAATAACCTTTTAAAAAGTAATATTATGAACATCGAACGTATCATGTCCTCTTTGGAGGCTAAGCACCCCGGCGAGTCTGAATATCTTCAAGCCGTAAAGGAAGTACTTCTTTCTATAGAAGATATATATAACCAGCATCCAGAGTTCGAAAAAGCAAAGATTATAGAACGATTGGTTGAACCTGACCGGATTTTTACGTTCCGTGTTACGTGGGTGGACGATAAGGGTGAAGTTCAGACGAATCTGGGTTACCGTGTACAGTTCAATAATGCCATTGGTCCGTACAAAGGCGGTATCCGTTTCCATGCTTCCGTCAACCTTTCCATCCTGAAATTCTTAGGATTTGAGCAGACTTTCAAGAACGCGCTGACTACGCTGCCTATGGGGGGCGGTAAGGGAGGTTCCGACTTCTCACCGCGTGGTAAGAGCGATGCCGAAATTATGCGTTTCTGCCAGGCATTTATGCTGGAATTGTGGCGTCATCTGGGACCCGATATGGATGTTCCTGCCGGTGATATCGGCGTAGGTGGCCGCGAAGTAGGCTATATGTTCGGTATGTACAAGAAGCTGACCCGTGAGTTTACCGGTACGTTTACTGGTAAGGGATTGGAATTCGGCGGTTCGCTGATCCGTCCTGAGGCTACAGGTTTCGGTGGTTTGTACTTCGTGAACCAGATGTTGCAGACGAAAGGTATTGATATTAAAGGTAAGACAGTAGCTATCTCCGGATTCGGTAACGTGGCTTGGGGTGCTGCTACAAAAGCTACGCAACTGGGTGCCAAGGTGGTTACCATTTCCGGTCCCGACGGTTACATTTACGATCCGGATGGCATCAGTGGCGAAAAGATTGACTATATGCTGGAACTTCGTGCTTCGGGCAATGATATCGTTGAACCGTATGCCGAGCAGTTCCCGGGTGCAAAATTCGTAGCTGGCAAACGTCCGTGGGAAGTGAAGGTAGACATCGCACTGCCTTGCGCTACACAGAACGAGCTGAATGGCGAAGATGCCCGTCACCTGATAGATAATAACGTGACTTGCGTAGGCGAAATATCCAACATGGGATGTACGCCCGAAGCCATCGACCTCTTTATCGAAAACAAGATTATGTATGCACCGGGTAAGGCTGTAAATGCCGGTGGTGTGGCTACCAGCGGACTGGAAATGTCGCAGAACGCCATGCACCTGAGCTGGAGTGCTGCAGAAGTGGATGAGAAACTGCACACTATCATGCACGGCATACATGAACAATGTGTTAAATATGGGACAGAACCTGACGGTTACATCAACTATGTGAAAGGCGCAAATATCGCCGGATTCATGAAGGTGGCTCACGCCATGATGGGTCAGGGAATAGTATAAAGAAACTTTGTTTAGTTGTATTTGTATTTGTGGTTTGTGCTGCCTGCGGCCTGTGAAGGTATGGGGCAGTACTTTTTTTATATAGGCGTATATAATCATTTTCCGGATTGATGGAATTATGACGGGAGAATTGTATCTTTGTGTGCGAAAACGAAGAATGCTAACCAATCATAATTATAAAAGATGTTACAACCGGAATTAAAACAAAGACGTGATAAGATACGTGTACTGATGGCTCAACGTGGAATTGATGCCGCCCTTATTGCTTGCAATGTCAATCTGATATATACCTACGGAACTGTAGTTAGCGGTTACCTGTATTTGCCGCTGGAATCGCCTGCTCGCCTGTTTGTCAAGCGCCCCAATAACATTACCGGAGAACATGTACTTCCTGTACGCAAGCCCGAACAATTGCCGGAACTGATACTGGAGTGTGGCTTGCCTTTGCCCAAAAAACTGATGTTGGAAGGCGATGAATTGTCGTTTACTGAGTACAATCGGCTGGCAGCCTGTTTCCCCGAAGCGGAAGTTGTGCCGTGCGGTTCGTCGCTGATTCGTCAGGCACGCAGCATCAAGACGGTGATGGAGATTGAGATTTTCCGTCGTTCGGGAGTTGCGCATGCCAAAGCTTACGAACAGATACCGTCTGTTTATCGTCCGGGCATGACCGACCGTCAGCTTTCCATCGAGATAGAACGGCTGATGCGTCTGGAAGGCTGTCTGGGTATTTTCCGTGTGTTTGGGCAGAGTATGGAAATATTTATGGGCAGTCTGCTGGCAGGTGACAATGCTGCTGCTCCTTCTCCCTACGATTTTGCCTTGGGTGGTGAGGGACTCGATCCTTCGTTGCCGGGAGGTGCAAACGGCTCACTGTTGCAGGCAGGACAGAGTCTGATGGTGGATATGGGTGGTAACTTCTACGGCTATATGGGTGATATGAGTCGTGTATTCTCCATCGGTAAATTGCCGGAAAAGGCGTATGCGGCACACCAGACGTGTCTGGAAGTGCAAGAAGCCATTGCCAACATGGCGAAGCCGGGCGTAGCGTGCGAAGATTTGTACAATACGGCTGTCAAGATGGTGGAGGAAGCCGGATTTGCCGATTATTTCATGGGAGTAGGACAGAAGGCTAAATTCATCGGTCATGGCATCGGTTTGGAAATAAACGAAGCACCTGTTATCGCTCCCCGCATGAAGCAGGAGCTGGAGCCGGGCATGGTATTTGCTTTGGAACCGAAGATTGTGTTGCCGGGTGTCGGTCCGTTAGGTATAGAGAACTCATGGCTGGTAACTACCGAAGGAGTGGAGAAACTGACCGTGTGCAACGAAGAAATTATCGAGCTTTAAGAAAGAAATCTTTCGTGAGAAGGAGGGTGTCTAAAGGAAAACGCTTCCTTAATTTGATATACCCTCTTGTATCCTTAGAAAATAAGGGCACATAAAAAAGAAGTGCAAATATGCTGCCATTCCGTTCAGAGTCGAGGAAATGACAGTATGTTTGCACTTCTTTTATATTGTTTCGTGTGTGGTATTCTATTTTTCTGCTACTTGCAGGCAGATCCTATTTTACCCTTCTGTTCAGCTGGTTGTTGGCTTTCGATGGTTTCGACTTGCCTATTCTTTTTCCTGTCGGCTTTTTTTTGCTGCTGGTCCGCCGCGGACGAGTATGTGTATTCTTATTCCCCCTCATAATATTCGTCTAAAAAGTATCGTGTTATGAAATCCCAGTTGTTCTGCAGTACTTCTTTTCCTTGCGGGAAGGGAAGTTGGGCATCAGGCAGAAGTCCGTGCTGCATACCATACTTCAACAGGTCGAACGGACAATGGCCGGGCAGGCAGAACAGTTTGTATGCTTCGGCAGCAGCCGTCGAAGCATGGTAGGCTGCATTACGGGCATCGCAGAAGCAGGCTGCCACACCAGGAGCCATCAGCATGCCTTTGCCGTTGGCATAGATCACAAAGTTCTTTTCGTCTTTCAAGTCGGTCAGCAGACCGTCGGGATGGTCTTCCCACTTCAGTTCTTGAGTCAGGAAGGTGTGCAGTTCGCGGTAGGTGGCGAAATAAAGCAGGGGATAGCCGTTGCTGTACTTCAGGCAGCGTTCCACGTCCTTGGTCAGTCGGCTGTCGGGAGTAATTTCGGGTAAAGGAAGCGAAGGAGTTTCCAGTACTTGGCTGTTCATCATCCACGAGTCGGGTGAAGGTATTTCGCCAATAGGCGCTTCTTCGAACAGGCTGTCCATTTCATCATACAGTTTTCCGGCCAGTGCCAACAGTTCCTTGTCATAAGGATTCTGGAAATGAAAAGGAGCGTGAAGATCGGCGAAAGCTTGCAATTCCGGATGGTCTTCGTCCGGGAGGAGAGCCGGTTGCGAAAGGCTGTCCCATAACAACAGGCATACATCGGGCAGGTTGATTTCGTCGTCAATGTAATCGGTACACTCGTAGAAAGGTAACGTCTGGTGGTAGAGCTGTCGGTATTTGTCACAGAAAACTTTCCAGCCGCCAGACTGGGCAATGGTATCGTAGAAGTACAGACTTACCCGGATGGCTGTTTTGGTCAGGTCGTAAAACGTATGACCGGCATACAGAGGAGAGCTGTCGATCAGGGGAAGCAGACGGTTGGCAAAGTCTACATACCATTTGTCGGCCGGCTGTGTCTGGTTCCGGGCGTTGGCTGTCAGCCAGTCATTCATATATATTTTCTTTGTCTTCATCATGTCAGAGTCGTTTAAGTGCCAGTTTGATAACCTGTTCTACCGGAGCATCGGGCGTTTCTTTCAGAATGGCCAGAACCACTTTTTGCGAGGCAGCCTGTGCAAATCCCAGCATGGTGAGGGCTGCTACGGCTTCTTCTTGCAGTTCGCTGTTGGCCATGCCTGCCAGCGGAAGTCCCGGTTCTACACCCATGGCGGCTGCGACGGCTCCAGTCTTTATCTTGTCTTTCAGGTCTACGATGATGCGTTGGGCAGTTTTCAGTCCGATACCTTTCACTGTTTTCAGCAGATTGGCATTTTCGTTGCTGATGATGTTGATAAGTTCGGTGGGCGACAAGGCCGAGAGAATCATTCGTGCCGTATTGCCTCCGATGCCCGATACGGTGATCAGCAGCAGGAAGAGTTCGCGTTCCTGCTTGTCGGCAAAGCCGTATAACTGGTAGGTATCTTCGCGGATGGCTTCGTAGATGTAGAGCTTGCATGTCTTCTTGCCCTGTATGGCCGAGTAGGTGTTGAGCGAAATGCTGGCTATGTAGCCTACGCCGTTGCAGTCGATGACAGCGGTTGCCGGACTAAGTTCGGCAAGTTCGCCTCGGAGGTATTCTATCATATGTTTATGAGTTTATGAGTTCTTGAGTTGTTGGTTTGGAAGCTCTTTCGTCTTCGGGGTCGGAACAAATGCCATGTCTGGTTTGTTATATGTCCGGTGCAAATGTACGAAATATCCATTGGCTATAAAATAGTCTTAATAAAGAAAAAAAGAAAATGGAAGATTGCACCGTTTTGTACGCTATTTGATGAATAATGCGTATTTTTGCACCCACTAAAAAGAAAACTGATAACTAAATTGGATAAAAGTATGAAAAAAGTAAGAGCTGCCATCGTTGGTTATGGCAATATCGGGCACTATGTGCTCCAGGCTTTGCAGGCTGCGCCTGATTTCGAAATTGCCGGTGTTGTACGCCGTGCAGGTGCCGAGAACCGTCCGGCTGAATTGAACGATTATCCTGTCGTGAAAGATATTAAAGAACTGGAAGGAGTGGACGTGGCCATTCTTTGTACGCCGACCCGCAGTGTGGAGAAATATGCCAAAGAGATTCTGGCACTGGGCATCCATACAGTAGACAGCTTTGACATCCATACAGGCATTGCCGACCTGCGCCGTACGCTCGACGCTGAGGCTAAGGCTCACAATACTGTTTCCATCATCTCGGCAGGATGGGATCCGGGAAGTGATTCTGTAGTACGTACGTTGCTCGAAGCCATTGCACCGAAAGGTATTACGTATACCAACTTCGGACCGGGTATGAGTATGGGACACACAGTAGCCGTAAAGGCCATTGAAGGTGTGAAGGCTGCATTGTCCATGACGATTCCTACCGGTACAGGCATCCATCGCCGTATGGTATACATCGAACTGAACGAAGGTTACGATTTCGACAAGGTGGCCGCTGCCATTAAGGCTGATCCTTACTTCGTGAACGACGAAACACACGTGAAACTCGTGCCCAGCGTAGACGCACTGCTCGACATGGGACACGGTGTGAACCTGACTCGTAAGGGTGTTTCGGGCAAGACGCAGAACCAGTTGTTCGAGTTCAACATGCGTATCAACAATCCGGCTTTGACTGCTCAGGTATTGGTTTGCGTGGCACGTGCAGCTATGCGTCAGCAACCGGGCTGCTACACGATGATCGAGATTCCTGTCATCGACTTGCTGCCGGGTGAGCGTGAAGAGTGGATTTCACATCTGGTATAATCTTACCTGTATTATATAGGAGAACAGCGAGGGCGCGTCCGTTTTGGATGCGCCCTCGTTTTGTATTTTCGTCTTACTTACCAGGTTTCAGCAGCAGTGTGTGGTTGTTGCTGTCGCGCCATTCGGCCATCAGGGCATAGAAGTCGCAGTAGGTCTGAGGAGTGAGTAATTGTTGTGTGATGCTGAGGCTTCGTGTCACGGTTACTCCCTCTGCTCCTTGCTTATAGCTGAACGATACCTTGCCACATGAGCGAGTCAGCGTCTTGTCGGCTTTCTGACTCCAGGTGGTACCTTCGGGCAGCTTGACCAATGTTTCGCAGGTTACTTCCACGGTTTGTGGAAGCAGGATGTTTTCGCGGATGCGGGTATTGGTAGCGTATGTATATAAAGGTAAGGCAGCCGATACCGGTTTCAGGGTGACAACCTGCCATCCGTCGGGCAGTGTCTGCGAGTTGTCGGCATTGATTTCCAATACGTCTTTCTGAGTGTCTTGAGCTGTGTTTACCGCCAGTTTCAGGGGCTGTGCCTGCAGGGTAGTCACCGTCATGTAGTCTTGTAGTCGGGATTCGCCTGTTCCTTGTACGGCCGCTCCTTTTTGGGGAGCATTTTCGGATTGGGCTATGAGGGAAACAATGGAAGCAAGTCCCCGGTTATCTGCTTCTGACGGGTGGAGGGCGCAGATGGCTGCTTCGGCTTTTATTCCGGCTGCCTGTTGCAGGGCGACATCCAGGTTGACCAGTTCGGCCAGTGTACCGTAGGCACTACGGATGACTTCCGATGCCGGACGCAGGCGGTATCCTGCTTCTTGCAGCGACACTTTGCACTGGCTGGAGGTGTACAGTCTGTTCATGTAGGTGGCGATGGCTGTGCGCAGGTCGGTGCTGTCTTGCTGTGCTGCCTGCTTCAGTTCGTTCAGTTGGGCTTCAATGACTGTGCGGTCGCCGGGGGTGAACTGTTGGGCAAGTGACTTCAGTGCGTCGGCATAGCTTGCCCATGTAGAAGCCATGATAACAGGCATCATGCCGGAAGTTACCTGCTGCACCATGCCCAGACTGCCTCGCAGTGAAGGGTAAGAGTAGGGGCGCGGCTCTACGTTCTTCAGTTTCCAGGTGACGGATTTCATGCCATCTTTGTTTGCTTCTGCCGGACGGGCGGAGGCATTCAGCAATTCATAGTGCAGCATCTTGCTTTCGGGAACTTCGATGCGGCAGGTGAACTCGTCGATGGGCGACAGTTCCTTCACCGGGCAACAGATATCCAGTTCGGGCAGATAGCCGGCACGGCTCTTGATAGAGTAATCTAAATAAATGGTGGCACCTAGCTCCAGGCCAGTATGTACTACTACCATTTCTTTCAGCCGATTGTAGGCCGGAGCATTGGCGGCTGCGGAGGGCAACACTTCGACAAAGGCGTTGTCGGGGGTACGGATGACGGTACCATCCTTCTGCCGCGTGTACGAATCGTGTATTTCGAGCTGCTGGTATTGCGGATCGTAGACGATGAACGTTTCGCCGTAAAGGCTGTTCATGGCGGCGTGGGTGTAGAGGGTCAGTTCTTTCTGCACGCGGAGTTCTTGACTGCCGTCGGCGTGCAAGGTGTAGGTCTTCGACAGTTTGCCGAAGCGGGCTTCGGAGGCTGCCTGTGCAGTGAGGGTCACGGACAGGAGCAGAGCAAGTACACCTATATATAGATGGATTGTTTTCATTTGATTCACTTGGATTTATTGGTGGACATTGTTATTATCTCTTTTTGGCAACGAAGTAGCGGTTGTAACTCTTGGCCATGTTGACAGCTTTGCGGAAAGAGAACCAGTCGGATGCTTCGTACACACGTTTGTTCAGCTTGAGGGTGGTCTTTACCGTTACGAGGTTGCCCTCTCCTTTGATGTTGCCCTCGAAACTGGCGGCTGCTCCTACTGTATTTTCGGTCGTTTCTGTCGACTGTTTTCCTTTCAGCAGGTAGCGGTCGGGCAGGCGCAGTGTTTCGTTCAGTTCTACCAGGCGCGAACAGCCGTCCTTGAAGCCATATTGGCGTGTCTCCAGATTGGTGTCGATGCGCAGATAGGACATCACTTGCGTGTAGAGGTTGTTCATCACAAACAGTTTGAAGACCATTCCGTCCTCGTCCGTTTTCATGGCATAGTCGGGTATTTCGTAGCGGAAGGTGATGCGGATGGGGGCCTTCTGATAGTCTTTCGGATTGCGTCCGTAGTCCACACTGAGGAGACGTGCCTTGGGCGAAACGTTGAGCAGTTGGCGTTCCATGGTGTTCTGCCATTCGCTTTGGAAGCCGGTGGTGAAGATGCGGCGTATGTTGCTGTCGCTCTGTCCTTCGGCTTCGATGGTGAAGCTGCCTCGCAGGGTGCCGTCGGCAGAAAGGCGGTTGTCGGCGTTGATGCGTACGTAGTGATTCTCGGGGGCAGAGACGGGTGTCAGGCAGAGGTCGGTGCCTTCGGGTGTGCCCGGCAGGTAGTTCTGTTGTTGCTCGGCACTGCTCCACAGCTCACGGCAGAAGGGTACCCATGTGGGGTCGAGGGGCATCAGTGTGCCGTCCTGCAGGCGCACCACGGCTACGCAGTGGTTGAAGTGGTCGGCAGGGATGGTCTCTACGCGGCTGCCTGCCATCGTCATGGCCGGATAGGCTTCGAAGCCCGCCATGCGCAGGAAGGCGATAAGCGTACCGGCAATGTCCTTGCACACACCGCAGCGGTCGGTATAGTTCATTTTCAGGTTGTGCAGGGTGAAGCCTTCGCCCTTGCCCATCGTGATGCCGGCGTAGCGGATGTTGTCGGCCACCCAGTGGGTCAGTACGGCTATTTTCTCCAGGTCGGTCTTTTTGCCGCGTATCAGTTCGTCCACCTTTCGCTGGGCTTTGGGGATGGCGGTGAAGCTGCCGTAGTCTTCGTTGACGCCGTAGAACCAGCGCGACTTGTCACGCCAGTCGGCAGTGGTGGACATCATCAGTTTGGGGGCAGCGTCGTAGAAGTCCACCATGTTCGGCTCGCGCTGGAAAGGCATTAGACCGTCCGAGGCAAAGGTGTAGACTTTGCGTCCGTCCTCGTAGCGCAGTGACGAGGCACAGCTGCCCTGGTAGAACTGGAACTGCATGTCCTTGTCGGCGGGCAGGCTGACGCGGTAGACCTTACGTACGGTCGGGTCGCTGCTCCAGAAGGGCACGATGTCGTAGAACTGGCCCCGCATGGGCGGGATGAAACGTGAGTCGTCGCCCTCTTGCGGCGTATCGGCCAGCAGGGCGTAGGTGAATCCTTTCTTGTCAATCTCGTAGTCGATGACGTCGCCGGGTTTCAGTTGTCCCAGTTCGATCATAATCTGGCGGGCACCCCAGTAGATGGCACGGGCGGGTGCGGCATAGTCCTGGGTTTTCGTCACGTCCACTTCGGTCTTCGTGCCGTCGGCATGATGGATGGTGACCCGACGGAAGCGGGCGGCGGCTGTCAGCGGGTCGTAGTCGTACTTCAGTACGCGTTGGCGCAGGGCACCGGCAGGTGTCTGCACCTTGACGGCGCGGCACACGGCGAACGAGCCTTGTCCGGTGGGTTGTACTGTGACGCTGGTGCTGTCCAGCAGGTTGACGCAATCGTGTCGGGCGTAGGCTTCATCCTGTAGAGCCTTCTGTTCGAGGGGCTTCCACGACTGGGCCTGAAGGGCCGTCGCTCCGCATAGCAGGACGGCGGCCAGGGTAGCAGTTGTCTTTTTCATGCAGTGATGAATGATTAATGGTGAATGGTTAATGATCGGTTATCCGTTTTCTTTCCGGACGTAGACTTTGTGGCTGCCTGTGCCCATGTGGCCGATGCCGCTGCCGGGCGTTTCGCTCCATCGCTTCAGCTCGCTGGCGGCGGCATTGCGCAACAGGCCGGTCAGGGCGCAATAGTCCTTTACCCGCAGCATGGGGTTCTCTTTCAAGTAGTCCTGAGCCAGTTGCAGACGTTGTTCGGCAGTATAGCGCTGCGAGGAGCGGCGTGCTTTCCATTCCGACTTGCTCAGGTGGCATTTTTGTCCGGTTTGCTGGATGAGTTCCTTGTCGGCGCGGAAGTTGATGTCGCGCAGGTAGATGCTTGCGGCGCTGATGCGGTACTCCTTTCCTTCGCTTTCGCGCAGGTCGCGTTGCTCTTCGGCCTGCGGGCGCAGCCCGAGCGAGGGGGTGAAGATGCCCAGTCCGTCTATCTTGACGGAGCGTCCTTGCGCCATTTCGTAGGCGATGGATTCGGTCAGCGCACGCACCAGCCCGATGATGTCGCCGGGGGTGAAGCTACTGGCGTAGTTGATGTGTCGGGCCAGGTACTCCAAGTCCACTTGTCCCCACAGCTTGATGCGCGGGTAGGTCACTTTCTTTCCTTCTTCGTTGGGCAGGGTCAGTTCCTGCATCTGATATTCGGGCATGGTGTTTCGTCCTTTCTTGTGATGGATTAAACTTATGCAGGGTAGGCAGTTGGTCGACCTTACTCATGGAATGCTTTGCCGGTATGCCGTGGGGTAAATAGGTCTTTCTGCTGACGCTGCTTTCATCTCGCGTGCCGGGATGTACATTTCGCGGCTTGGGATGTGTGTCCCGGCACGCGGGATGTACATCCCAGCAGCTAAGATATAACTTTTCCTTGGGAAATGCAAGTAGTCGGTACTGAATAACGAAATAAGGGCTGCACCCGAAGTGGATGCAGCCCCTGACTAGTGGTATACGTATTTATTGCAGTTGTTCGAAGAAGGTCTCGATGCGGTCCTTGTCGATGAAGAGGAAGGAAGTGCCGCATACGTCGCGTTGCTTCATCAGCTTCTCTAAGCCGTGGCGGCCGTCGCTTCCGGCAGAGAGTATCTGTTCTTCGTACTGCTGACAGGCGGTTTTCGCTTCGGGGTCGTCGGGCAGGGCGTTGTAGTTGCCCAGGTACCAGTTGCCGCTGAACGTGTTGTCTGTGGACTTGGTCAGGTCGAAGCGCGAGGGCTCGGCAGTGTAGAAGATGTTCTGGCTGAAGGTGGTGCGGGCAGCATAGCCATCCCAGCTGTCGGACACGATCATGCTGCGGTCGATGTCCTTGCCCGGCTTGACGTTGGCGTGGATGATGTTGCGCTCGATGCGCGTATCCTCTACCTGTCCGGCAATGTGGATGCTGGGTGAGAACATACCCTGACGGGTGGGCTTGGGCCGGATGCCGTCGCCGATGCTGATGTTGTAGCGCACGATGCTGCGCTGGTTGCCCAGGCTGTAGTCGCGTTCGTTGCCCGAGTCGCATACCAGTACCAGACCGCCGTAGTTGTCGTGGCTGTAGTTGTACTGGATGACGGTGTTCGTACAGTTATAATCGCAGTCATAGGCCTGTGCGTCCCAGGGAGCCTTGTGATCGCTGACGTGGTTGAACTGAATCGTGGTATTGTCGCAGCTCCAGGGCCAGAAACCTGCGGCGGCTTCGGTCATGGGCAGTACGTCGGGGCAGTTGCGCATCACGTTGTACTCGATGAGGGTGCTGTCGCAACCGATGGGAACGATACCGTCGCCGGGCACTTCTTCGATAAGGTTGTAGCGCACTACGGTATGCTTGCTGGGGAACCAGTTGCGGCGGTCGTAATAGCCTTTCCAGATCATGGCGTTACGCGTACAGCGCATGATGTGGCAGTTCTGGATGACGAGGCTGTCGAAACACGAACGTATCTGTTCGCCTTCGTTGACGATGTAGATGCCGCTGCCTCCGCCCAGTTCCTTGACGGGCGACCCGTTGACGTCGCGGATGGTGAGTCCGTCGATGCAGATGTTGTGCGCCACGCCGTAGTCACGGCATTCTATCTTCAGACCCGTACGCAGGGGCAGGGGTTGCTTGCCTGTGTTTACGATTTCGAGGTCGCGCATGGTAAGGTATTCCGAATTTAAGATGCGTACGGCATAGAGCGAGGTTTCGTCGCCTACAATGCAGGGTTTGGGCAGTGTTTCGTCTCCGTAGGCTCCTACGATGACGGGCTGTGCGGGGGTACCTTTTCCGTTGATTTCGAGCTGCCCGTTGAAGGTGGCTCCCCGTTTCAGCAACACTTGTTCGCCGGGAGCAAGGGTGATTTCCTTGACTTTTTTCAGGCTTTGCCAAGCCTTGTCGGCCGATCGGCCGGAGTTGGCATCGTTTCCGGCTACGGGGTCGATGTAGTAGGCGGTATGGCTGTCGGCGGTGCACGAACTCAGCTGTACCCCTCCGCTGATGCAGGATGCCAGTATCAGCAGACCGGTTATCAGGGTTAATTTATGCTGTTCGAAGCGAATCCTTGTTTTTTTCATATGCTTGGTTTTTGTTTAACCTAAATTCCGCAGCATTTTAGTTTAACTTATTTTATAAGTACCTGAGCAACAAAAAGTTGCTCAGGATTTTGCCATGTCAGATTTTTCACCTATCTTAGTGTTGCAAATCAAAATATGTATCAAACCCGACAGACATGGCAAAGGTAGCAATAAAATCTGAGAAACTCTCTCCTTTTGGAGGAATTTTTTCAATAATGGAGCAATTTGACTCCAATCTCTCATCTGTAATCGACTCAACCCTCGGTATGAGATGTAGGCTGTATGGTTATCAATACAGCGAAATCATCCGTTCGCTTATGAGCGTTTATTTCTGTGGCGGCTCATGCATAGAGGATGTCACCACTCATCTGATGTATCACCTCTCGCTTCATCCGACACTTCGCACATGCAGTGCCGACACGATTCTCAGAGCCATAAAGGAACTGACCCAGGATAACATTTCCTACACATCCGACACTGGCAAGACCTACGACTTAAACACGGCAGACATGCTGAATACACTGCTCCTCAATTGCCTATTGTCCACAGGGCAGCTGAAAGATGGCGAGGGGTATGACGTTGACTTCGACCACCAGTTCATAGAGGCTGAGAAGTTTGATGCGAAACCCACATACAAGAAGTTTCTCGGATACCGTCCTGGCGTGGCGGTTATTGGCGACTTGATTGTCGGCATTGAGAACAGCGACGGCAACACAAATGTCCGTTTCCACCAGAAGGACACGCTGAAGAGGTTCTTTGAAAGGTTTGAAAAGAACAAGCTTATGATCAACCGTTTCAGAGCTGATTGCGGCTCGTGTTCTGAAGAGATAGTGGAAGAGATTGCTAAACACTGCAAGACCTTCTATATCCGTGCCAACCGATGCAGTTCGCTCTACAATGACATCTTTGCCCTCAGAGGTTGGAAGAAAGTGGAATTGGGCGGCATTGAGTTTGAGCTGGCCTCCATTCTCATCGAGAAATGGAAAGGGAAGGCATACCGTCTTGTGATTCAAAGACAGAAGCGGATAGACGGCGAACTCGACCTGTGGGAAGGAGAATACACCTACCGCTGCATCCTTACAAATGACTACGAGTCTTCCGAGAAAGAGATTGTCGAATTCTATAACCTCCGTGGAGGGAAGGAACGCATCTTCGATGACATGAATAACGGATTCGGCTGGAACAGGCTTCCAAAATCCTTCATGGGAGAAAACACGGTGTTTCTTCTGCTTACGGCACTCATACGCAACTTCTATAAATTCATCATGGCGAGGCTTGACGTGAAGAGGTTCGGACTCAAAGCAACAAGCCGCATCAAGGCGTTTGTCTTCAAGTTCATCTCTGTGCCAGCCAAATGGGTCAGGACATCAAGGCAGTATGTGCTGAATATCTATTCATGCAACAACGCTTATGCTGATGTGTTCCAGAATGACTTTGGATGACACCGACAACTTATGGTCGTGATTTTGCGTATTGCCTCAAGTCGCATGGTGGGGTAAGGGGATTTA
This sequence comes from Bacteroides ndongoniae, assembly GCF_900108345.1. Taxonomy (GTDB): domain Bacteria; phylum Bacteroidota; class Bacteroidia; order Bacteroidales; family Bacteroidaceae; genus Bacteroides; species Bacteroides ndongoniae. Next base: position 548,225 of record NZ_FNVV01000013.1, read on the forward strand.
ATGCGTCTTTGTGGCGATTTTTGCTGCGTTGCACCCTCTTTTGCCACAGTGTCGCTACCTTTTTGACCTCTGTGTCATCTTATGAGGGCGGTTGCGGATTTGAGGTTTAAGAAGAAAAGGATGGCTCAGGCCTTGTCATTATATGCTTTAGCCTGGCCATCCTCCATTTACCTATTGCTAACTGAAAAGGTTATTTCCAAAGCTCGTGTTGTTCGAGCAGTTCATTGGAATCGAGTTCGGCAGTAGGAATGGGCCATACGTAGTCGCGTTCGCCATTGTATTGGCGTGTTTCATACGCCAGGCCCAGTGTGGTGCGTTCTTTTTCGATGTTGGCAACGGCCTTGTCAAGCATCTTCCAGCGGTATACGTCGAACAGGCGCAGACCTTCGAAAGCCAGTTCGACACGGCGTTCGTGCTTGATGACTTCCAGCAATGCTTCCTTGCTCAGTCCGGTACCTTCAACGTCTTCTACCTTCGGCATGTTTACGTCGCCGCGTTGGCGTACTTCGTCGATGAGGCCACGTACTTCGGCATCGTCATATCCACCTTTCTGTACCAGTGCTTCGGCCAGCGAAAGCAGTACTTCGGCATAGCGTACTACGTAGAAGTCCTGACCGTTGTCCCATGAGTTGCTGGTGTCCGACGGGTCGAAATATTTCATAACGTATACTGTAGAGAGGGAAGCGGCTGCACCTCCGTACCATGCGCCTTCGCCACCTTTACCGTTCCACTTCATGCCGGGCACGAAGAGGGTGGCATAGAGACGTGGGTCGCGGTTCTCCCAGTGTGCGGCATTGGGCTTGCTTACGTCCAGTTTTCCGTCTTTCATTTCGCCATAGTTCGTATCGGCTGTCTTCTTACCGTCAGTCAGGTAATAGTCGTCGGCCAGGTCGATGGTGCCGTTGATAAATTCACCAGGTGTATTCCAGTGGGCGTTGAACGAAGCTCCTTCGCTCATACCCGGTCCTTCGTAACGTACGGAGAAGATAATTTCGGGTGAAGTCTGTCCGGCTTGAGTGAACAGTTCGCTGTATTTCGGATGCAGGCTGTAGCCCAGCTTCATCACTTCGCGATAGGCGCTGATGGCTTCGTCCCACTTCTCGTTGTAGAGGGCCAGACGACCGAGGATAGCGTATCCGGCGCCGCGTGTCAGACGTCCCAAGTCAGCTTTTTCAGGCAGGCTGTTTACACAGGCTTTCAGGTCGGTGATAACATTGTTTACGATGTCGGCCCGTTTGCTTTTTTCCTTGCTGGGGCTTTCGAGGGTCAGGGGTTCGGTCAGGTAAGGCACGTCCTGATAAGTCATGGTCAGGTTAGTATAGATAAGAGCACGGAGCACGATGGCTTCTGCTTTGTAGCGTGTCTTCTCCGTTTCGCTCATGTCTACCCGATCGATGTTGGCAATCAGATTGTTGCAACGGCTGATGACTTCGTAGTTAGCCTTCCAATAGTCGCTGAATACCCATGAACTGGGGTTTTGGATACCCATGGCTACGTCGTAGCCTTCGATCCAGCCGCTCCAGTTGAAGTGTCCGCCGTTGTCGCTGATGCATTCCATATACAACGGACCGAAGGTATACTGGTCGGAGTTGTAGAGCTGGTTGCTCTGGAGGGCATCGTAGCAGGCGGCCAGAGCCATCATGGCATCGTTGGATGTCTGCCAGAAGGTAGAAGAGGATGATTCGGTCAGTGAGTCCTTTTGCAGGAAGCTGTCTGAACAGGAGCTCATCATGGCACCGGAAAGGAGTGCCAAACTTATGTATTTATTAATTAGTTTCATGGTGTTCAAATAGTTTTAGAATTTAACATTAATACCGAATGAGTAAGTCTTGGTGTTGGGGTGAACGTCATTGCGTGTATCTCCGCTTTGCTTTTCAGGATCGTAGTCGTCCAATGAAGTGAAGGTCAGCAGGTTGGTACCGGCCAGGTAGAGACGCAGGCTTTGTACGCCGATTTTGTTCATCCATGCTTCTTTTTTGAAGGTATAACCAATTTCAATGTTCTTCAGGCGCAGGTAGTCACCTTTGGTCAGCCAGAAAGAAGACATCGTGTTGTTGATGGTTCCGCCCATGCGTGGCATGCTGCCGTTGGGGTTCTCGGGCGACCAGCGGTCGAGCCAGCGTGATGTCTTGTTACCACCGTTCGAGATAGTCGTTTCGTCCCAGTTGAAGCGGTTCAGGCCGGCTACACCTTGCCAGAAGGTTGTTACATCCAGATTCTTGTAAGTGAAACCTAAGTTGAAAGAATACTGCAGTTTCGGGAACGGATTACCGATGATCTGACGGTCGGCATCGGTGATATCGCCGTCATCGTTGAAGTCTTCATACATAAGGTCACCCAATTGCGGAGCCTGTCCATTCTGCTTGATGACTTCACCTTTCGAGTTGGTGCGGTTCAGGTCAGCTTCGGTACGGTAGATGCCGATGGCTTTCCATGCATAGTAAGAACCGATGGCTTCGCCTTCGCGATTGATGGTGCTGCCGCTGATGCTTTCCAGGCCGTTCATATTCAGGATTACGTTCTTTACACCTGCCAGTGAGAAGCCGGCTTGCCAGCTCCAGTCACCTTTCTGGTCGAAATAGTTGGCTGCGAATTCCCAACCACGGTTGCGAACTTTACCGGCATTCTGATAAGGAGCGCCCAAAGAACCCAGGAAGATACCCGGCATAGGCAACTGCAGCAAGATGTCGGAAGTGGTCTTGTCGTACCAGTCGAATACGATGTTGATACGGTTTTGCCAGAAGGATGCATCGAGACCGAAGTCGGTGATGGTAGTGGTTTCCCACTTGATGTTTTCGTTAGCTATTTTGGAAGTCTTCATACCTACATATTTCGTATCGCCGAAGTAGTAGCTTCCTTGTGCCGAGAGGGTAGATGTATAAGCATAGTTACCGATTTCTTGGTTACCCAATTTACCCCAGCTGGCACGCAGCTTCAGTGAACTCAGCCAGTTGATGTTTTGCATGAAGCTTTCGTTCGAGATAAGCCATGCACCCGAGAATGAGGGGAAGGTAGCATAACGGTTACTCTTCGGCATGCGTGAAGAACCGTCGCGGCGGATGTTCATTTCAAACAGGTAACGTCCGTCGTAGTTGTAGTTGATGCGTCCGAAGAAAGATTGCAGAGCAGTCTCTTCAGCAGAACCGGTTACCTTGTCGTTTTGTGTACCGCCGTCCATTTCGTAGATGTTGTCGGTAGGAAATCCCTGTTTGCTGGCTTCGTTCTTGTCCCAGCGTGTGCCCTGAATGGAGTGTCCCAGCAATACACCGATTTCGTGCTTGCCGAAAGTATTGTTATAGGTTAGAATGTTTTCGTTGATATAGCTGGTTTCCAGATAGTGGTAATCAGTCAATGTGTTTTGGGTACCGGCAGGAGCCAGTTCCTCACCTTCAGCGTTGTAGATAGCCAGGCTTCTGGGGTTGAAGGTGGTAACATCGTTCATATAGAATTTGTAGGCGAGGCTGGAGCGGAACTTCAAACCTTTATACAGGTCGATTTCGCCGAAGAATTTGCCGTCGAAACGATAGTTCTTGTTGTCCTTGTAACCATTGTTCAAAGCATAGATGGGGTTCTTGAATACAGACTGACCGATGGCCGAGTTGCCGTCTACATAACCATAGTGACCGTTGGAGTATTGTACGGGAACAGTAGGACGTGTAAACCAGGTCAGATATCTCATCAAACCTTCGCCTGTAACCGAAGTGGTCGGCTCGTCGATGCTTTGGCGGCTGCCCGAAAGGTTCAAACCAATCTTTACAATGCCCAGTTGTGCATCGATGTTCGAACGGAAATTGAATCGTTGGTTAGCTGTATTTTTCAGAATACCTTCTTGTTTGAAGTATTGGGTAGAGAACATGTAATGTACGTTTTTGCTTCCGCCGGAAACAGACACGTGGTGTTGGTGCATGGGAGCGGTACGGAACATCTCTCCTGCCCAGTCGGTATTGGCAAAGTGGTCAGGGTCGGAACCGGTACGCAATGCTTCAAGCATTTCGGGAGTATAGGCTTTACCGGGGTTGCATTCGTTGTACATCTGGGCCCATTCGTAAGAGTTAACGTAGTCGGGCAGCACGGTAGCCTGTTGAAGGGCAATGCTTCCTGAATAGCTGACTGTCGGTTTCTGTTCTTCACCGCGTTTGGTAGTAATAAGGATCACACCATTGGCGGCACGCACACCGTAGATGGCTCCTGAGGCAGCATCTTTCAGTACGGATACGCTTTCGATGTCTTCGGCAGCCAGTTCGGAGATTTGACTGATAGAGCTTTCTACACCATCAATCAATACCATGGGATTGTTCTTGCTGGCATCTCCTAAAGTTCCGACACCACGTACGCGGATTTCCGGATTGTCTTTACCGGCCTGCGCACCATTACCGGTCAGCATCACGCCCGGCAAGCGGCCTTGCAGCATGTTGGCTGTATTGGCTACCGGCATGTTGGCTACATCGTTGAAGTTGACAGCGGCAACCGAACCGGTCAGGTTTTCTTTCTTCTGTACGCCGTAACCTACGACAACCACTTCATCAATCATTTTGGAGTCTTCTTTCAGGATGACGTTCAGTTGCATGTTGTCTTTGTTAATAGCGAATTCTTGAGTTGCGTATCCTATAAAAGAAATAACCAATGTAGAATTGGGAGTAACTGAAAGTGAGAAGTTACCGTCGATGTCGGTAATGATACCATTGTTAGTACCTTTTTCCAAAACGCTGGCACCTATGATACTTTCACCAGTGGCGTCTTTTACGATACCGGTTACGCGATAGTTTCCGGATTGTTGGGTACTTGCAAACAGATTCATCGGGGAGATGAAGAAGCAAAGCGCTAATAGTAATAATCCTAAGGCTTTGCTTTCGGTTAGAATTTTACTGTTCATAATATTGTTTTTTAAGATTAAAATGAATTGTTCGTTGCAAAAGTATATTAATGAGCAAAATGAAAGGTAGAATAACTACCGGAAAAGGTTGATTGGTGTTTTTTCGACCTTTTCCGGTAGTTATTCTACCTTTTGGGAGTTAATTTGTAGTCGGATGCATTCCTCAGACTGGGCTGCTGCAAGGGCGTTATTGTATTGGAATGCAAGACTGCTTATTCTTCGTTCGTTTTTTCTCCTTCGCTTTTCATGTCTTTGGGTGATATGCCGAATTTTTTGCGGAAGCAGAGACTGAAATATTTCGGGTCGTTGAAGCCTACGCTATAGGCAAGTTCCGATATTCTCATTTTTTTGTTTTCCTGTATCAGTCGGAAAGCTGCCTGCATACGTACGTTTGATATGAATACGGCAGGGGTTACTCCGGCCAGTTGCTTCATTTTTTCGTTGAAGGTAGTACGTGCCATACCCATCTCGTTGGTGAAAGCTGTGGTATCGAACTGCTGGTCGTCCAGATGACTGTTTACAATATCCAGTGCTTTTTTCAGGAATTCTTCATCTTGTGGTGTATAGTCGACTTCTTTGGCTTCGAATACCAGTTTTTTGCGTGCATCGTTGTTTTTTCCTAATTCTTGTTTTTTAAGTAAGTTGTTTATTTTGGCGGTAAGTACCGATATCTTTAACGGCTTGCAGATGTAGCCGTCGGCACCGGCTTCGTATCCTTCTACACGGTTGGTATCGCTGATGCGTGCAGTAATCAGGATGACGGGAATATGGGCTGTTTCGAATGTCGATTTTATTTGTTTGCACAGCTCTATACCGTTGATTTCGGGCATCATGATGTCGGTTACTACTAAGTCTATTTTTTCTTGTCCGATCATTTGCCATGCTTCCCGGCCATCTTTTGCTTCTGATATAAGGAAATGTGCCGACAATATCCTTGCCATACTTTTCCGCAGTTCTTCATTGTCTTCGGCCAATAGTACATGTATATTATGGTTGGGCGATGAGGGAATGTTATCCTCTCTATCAGCCAGAGTGTCTGCTTCTTCGTGATCAAGATTTTCGGTTTCGGCATCCAGATAGTTGTTTGGTGAATCGTCTACTTCTTCATTGCTGAAGACATTACGGCCGAAAGGAATTTCTACGGTGAATGTGGTACCTTCTTCCAAGGTACTGGTTACGCGGATATCACCGTGATGCAGTTTGACCAAGTCTTTGGTAAGCGATAATCCAATTCCGGTACCTATAGTATGGAATTTACGGTACTCTCCTTCGTAAAAACGTTCGAAAAGGTGATTTATTTTCTCTGCGGGAATAGGTGTTCCCGGGTTGTTTATACTGAATGTATAACGCTGGTTGTTAGGATCAATACTTTGTCTTAGAGTGATTGTCCCTCCTTCGAGAGTGTATTTAGCCGCATTTGACAACAGGTTATAGAGAATCTTGTCAAGCTTGTCCGAATCGAAATAACCCGTACAGGGAGTGTCGAAGTTTTCTAATGCGATGTATAGCTTCTTTTTCCGTACGAGCGGAGTGAAAGCTATGACTGAACGTTTGATGAACAGGGTGATGTTGCCTTCGGATACACGCAGTTGTTGCTTGGCATTTTCTACTTTCCGGAACTCCAGAATTTGTTGTATAAGCCTGATGAGGCGCATGGAATTGTCAGATATACCTCTTAGCTGGCTTTTCATACGTGGATATTGTAAATTCAGTTCTTCTACCGAAGCCTGTATGACCGAAAGAGGAGTAAGCAGTTCGTGGGTAATATTGGTAAAGAATTGCAGTTTGGCATGGTTCACTTCTTCGAGTTTTTGTCGTTGCAATTTCCCCATTTCGATGGCACGTCTCATCAGCATACGTTTCCGTATTGTAATATAAAGGTATACAAATATGCCTATGGCCAGCAGAATGTACAGACAATAAGCCCACCAGGACAACCAGGGTGGAGGCAGAATAGTGATATGGATACTGCGTTCCTGATTCGACCAGTTCCCATTGGGATTAGCTCCTTTTACTTTGAATATATAGTCGCCGGCCGGTAAATTGTTGTAGTAGGCAAAATGACGGCGGGCATTGGTCGAAATCCATTTAGGGTCGTATCCTTCCAGTTGATATTTGTATTTGTTTAGTTGTGGATTGATATAACTCAGTATTGAAAAGTCGAGACTGAAATTGTTTTTATCGTAAGGTAGTACGATATGCGTGGCATAATCCAATGGGGCGTTGAGTATTTTTTCTACTTCTGCCTGAGGTAAATGCCGGATGGAGGTATTGTGTATTTGCAGGTCGGTAATAACAACTGGATAGGAAGTGTTGTCGTAGCTGATCTGATCCGGACGGAAGCTGTTCAGTCCTCGTGCACCTCCGAAGTATAAGGTGCCGTCTTCTTTCTTGAAACAGGCATTACGGTTGAATATATGGTCTTGTAATCCTTCCTCCATGGTATGGGTATGAATATGTGCAGCATCAATATGGTTAATATTAATGTGATACATTTTGGTATTGGTGGTCAGCCACAGTCCTTCTGAATTGTCTTCAATCATTGAAAACACGACATCGCCCGGTTCGAATTGTTCATTGAACACGGACAGGAAACGGTCAGTTTTCTCGTCATACAAATCAAGCCCGTTTCCATTAGTGCCTGCCCATATTTGGTTATGGCTGTCGACACACATAGTCATGGCACCTACTGATTGAGAGTTGTTATGCGAGGCGGCGTAAATTTTCCCACTGTATTTATTTCCATCGTATGTCAGACGCCAAATGCCATTGTTGGGAGTTGCTATCCATATATTGCTGTTTTTGTCTTCTACTATTTTGAAAACGGGAACTTGTGCCCACGCCTGTTTTTCGTTGGGGATTAGCATGTCTATGGTCCACATTTTTCCTTTCGGGTCGAGCATGCATAGTCCGGTTCGTGTTCCAATCCAGAGGTTGCCTCGTTTGTCTTCCAATAACGAATAGATGCATACATCGGTCAGAGCAGGTTGTGTTTGCGTATTGACTACTTTTGTCTCTTTACCGTTGTATAACCATATTCCGTCATCCCACGTTGCAAAGCAGAAGGTGCCGTCGGACAGGCGGATTATATCGTTGACGGTTGATATATAGGGAAGATGACTGAATGCGGAATGTTGTTTGTAATGTATTACTTTCTGTTCGGCAACGTTGTATTCAATGAGTCCATATCCCATAATTCCCATATAAATGGATTGTTCGCTTGCTGGAAAAGCACTGCGTACCGAACTGGTGGGGAAACGTTGCAATAATGGAGCTATCGGGTCATAGTTGAACAGCTTTTTTCTGGTGTTTACAGTATAGACACCTCCTCCAAGCATACCAATCCACATGAGTCCGTCCCGGCTGTACAGTAAGGCATTGACTTCATTGAAAGGTAATGGATTTTTTCCTTTGTTGGGCAGATAGTTGCTGAATGTACCGTTTCCGTTTTCCGATTCAAGAATACTGAGTCCGCTACGTGCGCCAATCCATAATTTTCCGGTATTACGGTCTTGTGTGATTGTATATATGATATTATCGCACAGACTTTCTTCCCGGTTTTCTTCATGTTTGAAGTGTTTAAGACTATAGTTATCCATGTCGTATGGATTTTCCATTTTGATCAGGCCATGTCGCCATGTCCCTATCCATATATTACCTTTGTTGTCTTCGAATAAGGTATGTGCTGATTGTGACGGGTTGATGTTTCTGTAGGTATAGAATCGGTCGCTTTTCGGATCGTAACGAAGTAACCCTTGAGCCCACGTTCCTATCCATATGTTTCCGTTGGAGTCCTCAATGATGGATTTGACATCAAAATACGGACTATTTGTTTCTTGAATCTGTGAATCACATAATTCAAAAGTATTACTTCCTGCCCTTTTCCTGAAAATACCTTTATTGGCTCCTACCCATATTTCTCCTTTGCTGGTACATTCCAAGGCCTCAATATGGCTTACTTGGAGGAGGGGAGAGATGATCTTTTTAATATTCCCCTTTTGTTTGTCAAGTACGTACAAGCCGTTGTTTGTACCTATCCATAGCTTGTGGTTGTTGTCTTCGGATACAATGTTTACAAAGCCGTTTATATTGTGTGTGGGGTCGATACCATTAGGGCGATAGACTATATTAGAGTAGCCATCAAAGCGCAGTAAGCCGTTATAGGTTGAAATCCAGATGTAACCATCATTGTCCTGATATAAATTCCGCACTTCGTTGGTCGGTAAAGATGAGGAATTCAACGGGATGAATTGTAGATCGTTGGCATGCAGGTTGTAACGGATGTTTGCCAAAAGAATCAATAGTAGAAAAAGAAAGAGTTGTTTAGGTAAGGAAATGGTGTGTATCATAGCTATTGACTTTTTTTGTTCAGATATAAGGCCACGTTTGAATAGATGTATTTTCAAAGTATGGTGAACCTAAGAGGGAGGATTGCGCGTATACATGACTCAGTCATGCATACGTGCAATTCTTTTTATTTTATACGAGATTCTTTTAGAATAAGAATCTCAGTACGTCGTTGAAGTTAGCCCAAAGAAGCAGGGCAAAGAGCAAGAACATACCCACCATCTGTGCGTGTTCCATGAACTTGTCGCTCGGTTTACGGCGTGCAATAATCTCATAGAGCAGGAACAGAACGTGTCCACCATCTAAGGCTGGGATAGGCAGAATGTTCATAAAGGCCAGAATGATACTGAGGAAGGCTGTCATGTACCAGAACTGATGCCAATCCCATGTAGCGGGGAAGATACTGCCGATGGTTCCAAAGCCACCCAGTTGTTTGGCTCCTTCCTTAGAGAAGAGATACTTCATTTGGCCTACGTAGCCTTTCAGTGTGTTGATACCTAAAGCTACTCCGGCGGGGAATGAAGAGAAGAACGAGTATTCTTTCTGTACCACTGGCAACAGGCGTGCGGTACGCATTTCAGCCGTAATTCCGATTTCGTAAAGTGAATCGGTTGTCAGGCTGAGGGTATCAGTAACGCCGTTACGTACATAGGTCAGACGGATATCGTGTGAGGCTTGTCCGTCCTTTTGGCGATTCATCATTTCTTCCTTAAAGTCGAAATAGGCAATGTTTCGTCCGTCCAGTTGGGTGATGCTGTCGCCCGGTTGAAGTCCGGCCAGTGCGGCAGGACGCCCGGCTACGACACTGTCGATAACAAACGGATAGCGGAAGTCGGCAAAGCGTGTACTGTCGGCCAGTAGTCGGTCCATCAGGTTTTCGGGGATGTAGACGGATGCTTCTTTGCCGTCACGCAATACAGTCACCTGGCGAGCATCAACAATAGCGGTCAGCAGATCGCTACCCATACGCTCGAAGGGTACGCCGTCGGCTGAGATTAATACGTCACCGTCGCGGAAGCCTGCCTGATGCATCGTTTCGTTGAAGTCCATACCGAGCGGGGCTTTCTGTACGGGAATGTAAGAGTCACCCCAGGCAAAGAGTATCATGGAGTAGATGAACAGGGCCAGCAAGAAGTTGAACAACACACCTCCCACCATGATGAGCAGTCGTTGCCATGCCGGTTTGGCGCGAAACTCCCATGGCTGCATGGGTTGCTTCATCTGTTCGGTATCCATTGACTCGTCTATCATACCGGCTATCTTGACATAACCACCCAAAGGCAGCCAGCCGATACCGTATTCTGTTTCGCTGTTCTTAGGTTTGAACTTAAACAGCGTGAACCAGGGGTCGAAGAAGAGGCAGAACTTTTCCACTCGCGTCTTGAAGAGGCGGGCAAAGAGGAAGTGCCCCATTTCGTGTATGACGACGAGCAATGAAAGGCTCATAATCAGTTGCAGGGCACGAATCAAGAATGTTTCCATTATTTATCCAACTATTAAAATTCAACTATTAATTATTAATTTTCAATTATCCATTGATGACGCTTTCGGCTACACGGCGCGCTTCGGCATCGGTGGCTACATAGTCTTCGTAGGTAGGTTTGCTGATGAAAGATACACGTTCCATGGTCTTTTCAATCACATCGCTCATGCCGAGGAAGGAGATGCGGTCGTGTAGGAAAGCGGCTACGCACACTTCGTTAGCTGCATTGACAATGCAGGGCATGTTTCCACTCCGGTGCAGGGCTTCGTAAGCCAAAGCCAAGTTACGGAAACGGGTGGTATCGGGTTGCTCGAAAGTCAGTTCCGTACATTTGGTGAAGTCCAGACGTGGGAACGAGGCGTGCAGACGGTCGGGATAGGAGAATGCGTACTGAATAGGCAGGCGCATGTCGGGCATACCGAGCTGTGCTTTTACGGCACCGTCTTCAAACTGTACCATGCTGTGAATGACCGATTGCGGATGTACAACTACTTCTATCTGATCCGGGCGTACGCCGAACAACCATTTGGCTTCTATCACTTCAAATCCTTTGTTCATCATCGAAGCGGAATCAATGGTAATCTTGGCACCCATCTCCCAATTGGGATGATGCAGAGCCTGTTCTTTAGTCACTGTTTTCAGTTGCTCGTGAGTAAACGTGCGGAAGGGACCTCCCGACGCGGTAAGAATGACTTTCTCGATAGCGTTTCCGTTTTCACCAGCCAGACACTGGAACACGGCAGAGTGTTCCGAGTCGACAGGAAGAATGGATGTGCGGTTCATGCGTGCCAGGTCGTTGATCAGTTCACCTGCTACGACGAGTGTCTCCTTGTTGGCCAAAGCGATGGTTTTACGGGCACGGATGGCGTTGATGGTAGGTTTCAGTCCGGCATAGCCCACCATCGCAGTCAGTACCATGTCAACGGGTTTCTCGGCAACAATCTGGCAAAGAGCCTCTTCGCCGGCATATACCTTGATAGGCAGGTCGGCCAGTGCTTCTTTCAGTCGCGGATATTTCGACTCGTTGGCTATGACTACGGCTTCGGGCATAAACTTGCGCGCCTGTGCGATGAGTTCCTCGACACGGTTGTTGGCCGTCAGTATGTAGGCCTCGTATTTGTCGGGGTGCTCTTCGATGACTTGCAGGGCTTGCGTCCCGATGGAGCCGGTAGAACCTAATATGGCAATCTGTTTCTTTATCATTTTCAGATTCGTTTTTTGAGTATTTCTCTATACTTATATATAATGTATATTTCAGTTGTTCGGTTTAGAATACAATGAATAATTCCGGATCGGCGGCCCTGCCCCTGTGCCACAGCTCGAAGTGCAGATGCGGGCCAGTAGTCAATTGCCCGGTATTTCCTACCAGTGCAATGGCTTCGCCGCCTTTCACCTTATCGCCGCTTTTCTTGAGCAGCGAACCACAATGCTTATATATTGAAACGAACTCCTGGCTGTGTTGTATGGCTATCATGTACCCTGTTTCGGTGGTATAAGTGCTCAGAATGACCGTGCCGTCGAGGGTAGCCAAAACGCTTTCACCGGGATTGGCGGCAATGTCGGTGCCGAAGTGTTGTTGTTCGGCATCGAACTTGGCCGAAATCATACCACGGGTGGGGCGGTAGAAGATCAGTCCATCGGCTTCGGTGTGAGCGGTGATGTTGGTCAGGTTGTACTTTTCGGCCTCTTCATACTGTTTGCGGAAGTCGGTTTCGCGTTGGGTGCGTTCCATCAGCGAGTCCTCGCGGAGAATGGCCAGTGAGTCCATGGAACGTACGGTGTCGGCTTTGATTTTTCCCAGAAAGATGTCCTGGATGTTCATGATGTAGAGGTTCTGCTGGTTGACCAATAACTGTAGGGAGTCTACCCGCAAGGCGTTTTCTACGACCTGTGCACGGACCTCACTGTTCATATAACCGGGCAAATAGTTGCGCAGAGGTGTGGCTGCTATGATGAGGGCCGCAATCAGAAACAGGACAGTAAGTACGGAAAGCAGTACGGAGATGCCGTTCAGTTTGGACACGTGCAAACCGAAGACCTCTTCCAGCGTATTCTCGTTGATGACGGTCAGTTTGTACTTGAATTTGATGTCCTTCCAAAAGGCTTTTCTTCGTTTCCTGTTTTTCTTTATCATGATTCGATCCTGTTTATTCAGTATTGTTTTTTTGTAAACCAGGCTTTTCTCGTTTTATTCCTCTTCTGCTTCATCAAGGTTCAGCAGGCCTTGTGGCAAGTCTACCGTAATGACTTTATGCTGCTGGTCGATGTCGACGATAAAGTCTTCCTGTGCAGGAATGAGCAGTTCCTCTCCCTGGCGGTCTACGATGAAGAGGGTGTTGAGGGTAGAGTCGTCCACATCGGTTACTTCACCCAAGTGTCCGTGGTGTATTTCTTCCATACGGAACCCTACGAAGTAGTTCCACGTCAGTTCGTCCGGCGCAACCTGCTCGGCATGTTTTATGGGGAAGTAGACCTCAACGTTGGTGAACATGCGTGCCCGTTCGGCGGTATCGATTCCTTCGAGTTTCATCAGGGCTGTGGTGTCCGAACGGAAGCGGTACTCTTCGATGAAGAAGGGTACGAGGATGCCGTCCAACAGGCAGATGATGTATTCTGCTTCCACACGGTCGAAGATGTCGTCACTGAAGGTGAACTGCAATTCGCCGTGGATGCCGTGGGGCTTGTTGAATATACCTATTTTATATACTTCTTCTCGTTTGATCATATTGTTTATATTCTCGTTATCCGTGCTCCCAGTGCATTGAGTCGTCCTTCGATGTTCTGGTAGCCGCGGTCTATCTGTTCGATGTTGTGGATGCGGCTGATGCCATCGGCACTCATGGCTGCTATCAGCAGGGCGATACCTGCCCGGATGTCGGGTGAAGTCAGATTGCCTCCGCGCAGCTTAAAGTTGTGGTTGTGACCGATGACAACGGCGCGATGCGGGTCGCAAAGGATGATTTGCGCTCCCATGTCTATCAGTTTGTCCACAAAGAACAAACGGCTTTCGAACATCTTCTGGTGGATGAGTACACTGCCTTTGGCCTGTGTGGCTACTACAAGCATCACACTGAGAAGGTCAGGAGTAAGTCCCGGCCACGTGGCATCGGCAATGGTCATGATGGAGCCGTCGATGAATGATTCTATTTCGTAACTGTCCTGAGCAGGAATGTAGATGTCGTCGCCCCGTTGCTCCATCTGGATGCCCAGTCGGCGGAAGCTGTAGGGAATAATGCCCAGATTCTGGTGCGACACGTTTTTGATGGTCAGTTCGCTTCCTGTCATGGCAGCCATTCCGATGAAGCTACCCACTTCGATCATGTCGGGCAGTACGGTGTGTTCCGTTCCGTGCAGCTCTTCTACGCCTTCGATGGTGAGCAGGTTCGAGGCAATGCCTTCTATCCTGGCCCCCATACGGTTCAGCATGCGGCACAGCTGTTGTACGTAAGGCTCGCATGCTGCGTTGTAAATGGTTGTTTTGCCTTTGGCCAGCACGGCAGCCATGACGATGTTGGCGGTACCGGTGACGGACGCTTCGTCGAGCAGCATGTAGGTGCCTTTCAACTCGCGGGCGGTAATCTCGAAGATTTCGCGCTTGTCGTTATAGGTGAAGTCGGCGCCCAGGTTCTGTATGCCGATGAAGTGTGTGTCCAGTCGGCGGCGTCCTATCTTGTCGCCTCCGGGTTTGGAAATCAACGCTCTGCCGAATCGTGCCACCATGGGACCTACCAGCATGACAGAGCCACGCAGACTGGAGCATTTCTTCAGAAAGGCATCACTTTCCAGATAGTCCAAGTCGACGTTCTCGGCTTTGAAGCTGTAAGTATCTATTCCTTGCTTGGACACGGTGACGCCCATGTCGCGCATCAGTTGAATCAGATTGTTGACGTCCAGAATATCGGGGACGTTGTGCACGATGATTTCCTCGGGTGTGAGCAGAGTGGCGCAGATAATCTCCAGTACCTCGTTTTTGGCTCCCTGGGGATAGATGTCGCCCGAAAGTCTGTGACCTCCTTCTATTACAAATGATGCCATGGTGTTGCAGGGTATTTTAGTATTTCCGTTTATTATTGTTCCGGTTGTTATTGTTGTTCCGGTTGTTGTTATTATTAGCCTTGTTGGGACGGTAGTTCTGCTCGATGCGTTCGGCCATCAGGCGTACGATGTCGTCGGTCATTTGCAGTTTTCCGTTCGACAGTTCTAAAAGATCTTCGGCTATCTTGCGGTCGTCTACCGTGTCCTTGTTCCACGTCATGTAGTCCTTCTTCATGTGGTTGCAGATCAGGGCTACCAGATTGCGCTTCTCGTCGCCTTCGGGAAATTCGCAAGCTTTCTGGATCAGTATTTCCAGCGTGCGTCCGTAGTGGCGGTAGCGTATCTTGGTGTTGGGGTAGGGAACGGGCTCGGGTTTGTTGTCTAGCTTGTCCTTGCGGATGACTTCGAAAGGATAATCGATGTCGAGCTTGAAGTCGGACATGATGGCCAGGTGATCCCAAAGCTTGTGCTTGAAGTCGGGCACGTCGCGCAAGTGCGGGAACATACCTCCCATAATGTTGATGATGGTGTTGGCACAGCGTTGGCGCTCGGCACGGTTCTCGATGGTCAGAGCGTGGTCTACCATGTTCTGGATGCTGCGTCCGTATTCGGGAAGAGGCATCCGTTTCTGTTGAGTGTTATATTGCATTTTGTTAATGGATAATTGACGTTGGGTAATGTCTTTTTCTTTCACGGCGTCGGCTTACAGCAACTTTTTGGGCATGCTGGCCACGAACTCTTTCAGGTAGAAGGGTTCGAAGTAGGCTACGTCCTTGAAGTCCTGTTCGGCTATAGCTTTTTCGGCTAGCGGAAACATCATGCTGGCCAGCGGACGGATGTCGTCAAGGAAGTGCGCGTTGGGATGAGTAATCTTCTCCTTGCACTTGGCGGCTCCGTCGCCGAAGAAGTATACGGGATGTTCGTTCAGAAATTCCGTGTACGAGTTTTCGTCCACAATGTCGGCGGCAATGTCGCGCACGGGTCTGAGGGCGCGGTCGTAAATGGCGGCATAAACTTCCATGCGGCGGGCGTCGATCATGGGGCACAGCAGGGCGTCGTCGGGCAGCTCGTCGTGATAGAGCAGCACGGGGGCACTAAGCACCTTCAGCGTAGGCAGGCCGATGAGTTTCAGGTCGCGTCCGTAGCACACGCCTTTGGCCATGGACACACCGATACGCAGGCCGGTGTACGAGCCTGGGCCGCAGCTGACGGCTACCGCATCGAGCGGCATGGCATGGCTGTCGGCAAACGACAGGGCTTCTTCGACAAATACTCCCAATGAAACGGCGTGAGATGGGCCGTTCAGGTCTTCTTTTGTAAATACGTTTTGTCCGTCTTCGCTGACTGCCACCGAGCAGGCGAAAGTAGACGTCTCAATATGTAAGATACATGACATAGTTTCTAATCTTTTAATCAGCAGACAAAAATACATGATTATTTTCAGTATTTAAAATAATCGTGTAATTTTGCGCAAAACTTAAGAAGCATTATGATACAGTCAATGACGGGTTATGGCAAGGCAACAGTCGAACTGCCCGATAAAAAAGTGAACGTTGAGATAAAATCGCTTAACAGCAAGGCAATGGATTTGTCTACACGCATTGCCCCGCTTTACCGAGAGAAAGAGATGGAAATCCGTAACGAAATAGCCAAGACGCTGGAGCGCGGAAAGGTGGATTTCAGCTTATGGATTGAGAAGAAAGATGCCGAACAACTGGCTACTCCCATCAATCAGGAACTGGTGACGGCTTACTACAATCGGATAAAGGAAATATCGGCTGCGACGGGTATTCCCGAGCCCGAAGACTGGTTTGCAGCTTTGCTTCGCATGCCGGACGTGATGACCAAGAACGAGACGGTCGAGGTGACCGACGAGGAGTGGAGCGTGGTAGCTGCCGCCGTACGCGATGCTATCGGGCATCTGGTGGACTTCCGCAAGCAGGAAGGTGCCGCCCTCGAAAAGAAATTCCGTGAGAAAATAGCAAACATCACCCATCTGCTTGAAACCGTTGAGCCTTACGAGAAGGAACGGGTCGGAAAAATCAAGGATCGCATTACGGAAGCTTTGGAAAAAACACTGAGCGTGGATTACGACAAAAACCGTCTGGAGCAGGAACTCATCTACTACATCGAAAAGCTCGACATCAACGAAGAGAAACAACGTCTGGCCAATCACCTGAAATACTTCATCAGCACGCTGGAAAACGGCAGCGGACAAGGCAAGAAGTTAGGATTCATCGCTCAGGAAATGGGGCGCGAAATCAATACGCTGGGCAGCAAGTCCAACCATGCCGAGATGCAGAAGATTGTCGTTCAGATGAAGGACGAACTGGAGCAGATCAAGGAACAGGTCCTGAACGTGATGTGATGGAAAGGAAGAATTCTTCCTCTCTTAATTTAACTACTTAAATATTTTAATTCTTAATAGAATCGTTGTGGCTAAACTGATTATCTTTTCAGCCCCCTCGGGCTCGGGCAAGTCAACCATCATCAATTATCTGCTGACACAGAACCTGAATCTGGCTTTTTCCATATCGGCTACCAGCCGTCCGCCGCGCGGAACCGAACGCGACGGTGTAGAATACTTTTTCCTGACGCCGGAAGAGTTTCGCCGTCGTATTGCAGACGATGAGTTTCTGGAGTACGAGGAGGTTTATCACGACCGCTTCTACGGCACGCTGAAAGCACAGGTCGAAAAGCAACTGGCCGACGGACAGAACGTGGTGTTCGACGTCGACGTTGTGGGCGGATGCAACATCAAGAAGTTCTATGGCGACCGTGCCTTGTCGGTATTCATCCAGCCGCCTTCGGTGGAAGAACTTCGTAGCCGCCTTGTAGGACGGGGCACCGATACGCCCGAAGTAATCGAAGACCGCGTGGCAAAGGCCCAGTACGAGCTTTCGTTTGCTCCGAAGTTCGACAAGGTGATTGTGAACGACGACTTGGAGAAGGCTAAAGCCGAAGCCTTGGAAGTAATCACTCAATTCCTGCAGTCATGAAGCCGTATATCGGAGGTTCAGGCAACCGGCCGGCGCCCTTATCGGAGCATCCGAAACAGAACAAGGTGTTATTGGTTATCAACATTGTGCTCTGCCTTGCATCGATTGGTCTGGCGGTGGGCTACTACTGTTATTCGGATTACGAACTGACGGTATGCATGTTGCTCGTGGCGCTTGTCACAGGCTACAATGTCTTTATGGCATGGCGCACTTTGCGTGGCGGCAGGAAGAAATAGGGCATCGTGACGGACATCCTTGTTTAAATCTTCAATCTCAGTGAAACAGATGAACATCGGCATTTTCAGCGGCTCCTTCAATCCCGTTCATATCGGACATTTGGCTTTGGCCAACTACCTTTGCGAATACGAGGGACTGGACCAGGTATGGTTTATGGTCAGCCCCCGCAATCCGCTGAAAGAGGCCGACGAACTGATGGACGACTCGTTGCGTCTGAAGCTGGTTCAGCTTGCCGTCGAGGGCTATCCTAAGTTTCGGGCGTCCGACTTCGAGTTTCGTTTGCCGCGGCCTTCGTACACGGTGCATACGCTCGACGAGCTTCGGCGTGCTTATCCTCAGCACGTCTTTCATCTGATTATCGGGTCGGACAACTGGCTACTGTTCCCGCGCTGGCGCGAGTCGGAACGTATTCTGGCCACTACTCCGCTCATCATATATCCGCGTCCGGGCTATCCGGTCGACCCACAGACACTTCCTCCGACGGTGAGGATGACATCGGCTCCCGTTTTCGAAATCAGCTCCACCTTTATCCGGCAAGCCATTGCTGAGGGACGCGACATCCGTTATTTCCTCCATCCGCGGGTGTACGAGGCGTTGTGCAAAGAGGATAATTGTACGGTTTCTCAAGCTGAGTAGCTGGAGTGACAGAAGAACGCCTTCTTCACTTGTTCTCCTTTCAAAATGATAAAATTTAGTCGTATTGGCTGACACGGCCTTTTTCTGAAACTTCCGAAATAGAAGTTGAACCGGACGAAAACTGCCTTTAAACTGCATATATATGCAGATAATAGTCGAAAATAGTGTCTTTTGGAGGTGAAAATGCATGTCTGCTGCTTCCGGAATGCTTGTTCGGCTCTCGCAGATTGCTTGTTCCGCTTCTGTGGAATGCTTGTTTGGCTCGCCAACATTGCTTGTTGCGTTCGTCAACATGGTATTTCGGAGCCGGAATCATGGCTTTTCCCCGTCAGGCGGATTGTTTTTCTTCTATTCTGAATGTCAATATTTCGCTATCGTGTTGTAGAAGAGACGGATGCGGAAAAACGCTTCGCAAAATGGAAACAAAAACACCTGCGGCCGGAAATATCGCATTCTCGCCGCAGGTGAAATACAAAGTGTCAAAATGTTAGTTACTCTAAACAGGCGTCTAAGTCGCGTGTCAGCTGTTCCTTGTCTATGTGCTGGCCGATGAAGACTAACTTCTGCATCCGGTCGCCATACTTCTCGTCCCAGTCGCGCATCAGTCCCGGTTCCTGTTTCATCAGTTCGATGAGGTCTTCTTCGGGAGCAGTGGCATACCACAGTCCGGCTTCGGTCAGCTTCTTCTGCACGCCGGCCTGTTCGAAGAGGTACGACATGTCGCGGTTGTGGCTGAAGTAGCACACGCCCTTGGTACGGATGACGTTGCGGGGCCAGCGGGTAGCGATGAACTGGTCGAGCTTGTGGATGTTGAATGCCGGTCGGCGGTAGTACACAAACGTCTGGATGCCATATTCTTCCACCTCACCGCCTTCGTGGTCGTGATGGTGGTGGTGATGGTGTCCGTGCTCGTCGGCTTCGTCATGGTGATGTTCATGCTCGTCGTGGTGATGTTCATGTTCTTCATCATGATGGTGCTCGTGCTCCTCGTGGTCGTGGTGGCCGTAGCTGTGGGCTTCCCGTTCTTCTTCGGGAGTGGCCTGACGTTCTATCTCGCGTATCCATCCGGCAGAAGTAGCTACGCGTTCGAAGTTGAACATACGGGTGTTGAGGATGTGGTCAAGGTCGATGCGTCCGTAGTCGCATTCGATGATTTCGGCAGCCGGCTGCAGGGTCTTGATGATTTGCTTGATGCGTCCCAGTTCTTCGGGTTTCACTTCCGAAGCCTTGTTCAGCAGGATGATGTTGCAGAATTCGATTTGCTGGATGATAAGGTTTTCGATATCCTCCTCGTCGATGTGCTTGCGCGTCAGGTTGTCGCCGCAGGCAAACTCGCTCTGCATGCGCAGGGCGTCAACCACGGTAACGATGCTGTCCAGCCGGCAGATGCCGTATCGGGTATACATGCCGCCCATCGTCGGTATGGAGCAGATGGTCTGGGCAATAGGCTCGGGCTCGCAGATGCCGCTTGCTTCGATGACGATGTAGTCGAAGCGCTGCATCTTCAGTATGTCGCCTATCTGTTCTACCAGGTCCATCTTCAGCGTACAGCAGATGCAGCCGTTTTGCAGGGCTACCAGGCTGTCGTCCTTCTTGCCTACAACGCCGCCTTTCTGGATGAGGTCGGCGTCGATATTTACTTCGCCGATGTCGTTGACGATGACGGCAAACTTGATGCCGCGTTTGTTGGCCAGAATCTGGTTGACCAGTGTGGTCTTTCCACTGCCCAGATAACCGGTGAGCAGCAGTACCGGAACTTCTTTTGTATTCATGAGGATTGTTATTTTTAGTTTCTTTTGTCCATTGTTTGAATAATGCGGCGCAAAATTAGCCGATTTCTCTGATAATAAGATGTAAAGTAGATGAAAGGTGTATAAAAGAAAATCTCTCCTGCCGTGTATGCACGACAGAAGAGATTCTTTAGTTGTATTGAGTATCTATGGCTGCGTTTGTTTCTTATACAATGCCTTGAGCCATCATGGCATTAGCCACCTTCATGAAGCCTGCCACGTTGGCACCCTTCACGTAGTTCACGTAGCCGTCGGGTTCGGTACCATACTTCACGCAGTTCTCGTGGATGTTCTCCATGATGTAGTGCAGTTTGGCGTCTACCTCTTCGGCGCTCCATGACAGACGTTCGGAGTTCTGTGTCATTTCCAGACCCGATACCGATACACCACCTGCATTGGCAGCCTTACCCGGAGCGTACAGAATCTTGGCTTCCTGGAATACGCGGATAGCTTCCGGAGTAGAAGGCATGTTGGCACCTTCGGATACGGCAATCACACCGTTGGCAATCAGCTTGCGTGCATCGTCGCCGTCAATTTCGTTCTGAGTGGCCGAAGGAAGTGCGATGTCGGCTTTTTCGCCCCAAGGACGTGCGCCTTCTACATACTTCACACCCGGATATTGTTCGGCATACTCGCGGATACGTCCACGGTAGAGGTTCTTCAGTTCCATGATGTAATCCAGTTTCTCGCGGTCGATACCTTCGGGGTCGTAAACATAACCGTCAGAATCGGACATGGTCAATACTTTACCACCCAGTTGCAGTACTTTTTCAGCTGTATATTGGGCAACGTTTCCAGAACCTGAGATGAGGACAGACTTGCCTTTCAGATCCCAGCCTTTGGTCTTCAGCATTTCCATCAGGAAGTATACGTTACCGTAACCGGTAGCTTCGGGACGGATCAGTGAGCCACCGAATTCGCGGCCTTTACCTGTCAGCACGCCGCTGAATTCACGTGTCAGCTTCTTGTACATGCCGAACATGAAGCCTACTTCGCGGCCGCCTACACCGATATCACCAGCCGGTACGTCTACATCGGGACCAATGTGGCGCCACAGTTCCAACATGAATGCCTGGCAGAAACGCATTACCTCAGCATTTGACTTGCCACGCGGTGAGAAGTCGGAACCACCTTTACCGCCACCCATCGGCAGTGTAGTCAGTGAGTTTTTGAATGTCTGTTCGAAAGCAAGGAATTTCAGAATACCCAAATTGACTGATGCATGGAAACGGATACCACCTTTGTACGGGCCAATGGCGTTGTTGTGCTGTACGCGATAACCCATGTTTGTCTGTACGTTGCCTTTGTCGTCAACCCACGTTACGCGGAACTGATATACGCGGTCGGGGATGCAAAGACGTTCGATCAGATTAGCTTTGTCGAACTCGGGATGTTTGTTGTATTCTTCTTCGATGGTCGACAGTACCTCTTCTACTGCCTGATGATACTCCGGTTCGTTGGGAAAACGTCTTTTCAGATCTTCTAATACCTTAGCTGCATTCATAATCTATTTTTCTTTTATTGGTTTTTACTATATGTTACCTAAAACAATATATTGCTTACTAACTTCTTCTTTATTGCTGATTGCGGTTGCAAAAGTAAACATAAAATTGGAACCTGCAAACATTTTATAAAGAAAATGCGGGATAAACCAACATTTTTGTTGTTTTATCCCGCATAATGGAATAAAAAGATATTATTTATTCTTTTTGATAGACTGAAAGACAGGCAGGAATACGAACGCTGCCGAAAGTGCAAGCGTTACGATTACAGGACCGTCAATTCGTTCGGCATATACCAGAACAAGGTAGCAAAGTGCTGCCCAAAGCAGCACAATGCATACTATTTGTGTTTTTGATAACGGACGTCTCATTGGCAGGCTTTCTTTTTATCCACGATGGCGTCGATAACGGCTACTGCCGTGATGTTGACGATGTCGCGGACGGAACTTTCGAAGTCGGTGAAGTGAATCGGCTTGTTCAGTCCCATTTGTATCGGGCCTATCAGTTCCATTTCCGTATTCATGGCCTGCAGCAGTTTATAGCCTGCATTGGCCGAGCTCAGGTTGGGGAAGATAAGTGTGTTGACATCCTTGCCTTTCAGTCGGGTGAACGGGTACTTGGCATCGCGCAGCGTACGGTTCATGGCAAAATTAACTTGCATTTCACCGTCGATAGCCAGGTCGGGATAATGCTGTTGCATGTAGTCTACGGCCTGGTGCACGCTTACCGGACTTCCTTCCTGATCGGCACCGAAGTTCGAGTAACTCAGCATGGCCATCACCGGAGTGTGGTTGAAGAAACGTACGGTCTGGTCGGCCAGACGGGCAATGTCTATCAGGGTTTCGGCATCTGGATGGCGGTTGATCAGTGTGTCGGCCAGGAAGTAAGTACCTTTCTTGGAGTTCAGTATGTGCATGGTGCCGAAGTGGGAGTAACAGGGCTGTATGCCGATGACTTCTTTAGCCACCTTGATGGTATTGCTGTATTTGGTGTACAGTCCGGTGATGAAAGCGTCGGCTTCGCCTGTCTCTACCATCATCATACCGAAGTAGTTGCGTTCGAACATCTTGTCGTTGGCTTCCTCGTAGGTGACACCTTCGCGTGCGCGTTTTTCGGCCAGGATGCGTGCATAACGTTCACGGCGCGGTGCTTCGTCGGGATGGCGCAGGTTGACAATCTCGATACCTTCCAGACTGAGGTCGAGTTGCTTGGCGAGTTTTTTGATAGCCTCGTCGTTACCTAATATAATAGGATGGCAGATGCCTTCGGCCTTGGCTTCGACGGCAGCCTTCAGCATGTTGGGGTGAATGCCTTCGGCAAACACTACGCGTTGCGGGTTGCGTCGGGCTGTATCGTAGAGCTGGCGGGTCAGTTTGCTTTCCTGTCCCATCAGTTCGCGCAGTTGCAGTTTGTAGGCATCCCAGTCTTCGATGTTTTTGCGGGCTACTCCGCTTTCCATGGCAGCGCGTGCTACGGCACACGATACTTCGGTGATGAGGCGCGGGTCTACCGGTTTCGGGATGAAGTAGTCGGGACCGAAAGTAAAGTTGTTCACATGGTAAGCCTCGTTTACGACGTCGGGTACTGGCTGTTTGGCCAGGTCGGCTATGGCGTGTACGGCAGCCAGTTTCATTTCTTCGTTGATGGCACGGGCGTGTGTATCGAGTGCACCGCGGAAGATGTAAGGGAAACCGATAACGTTATTTATCTGATTAGGATAGTCACTGCGTCCGGTTGACATCAGTACGTCGGGACGTGCAGCCATGGCATCCTCGTAAGATATTTCCGGAGTGGGATTGGCCAAAGCGAACACAATGGGGTGGTCGGCCATGCTGCGTACCATGTCCTGTGTCAGCACATTGCCTTTGGAAAGTCCGAGGAATACATCCGCTCCCTTGATGGCTTCGGCCAGGGTGTGTACGTCGCGGCGGTCGGTGGCAAAGTAACGTTTTTGTTCGGTCAGATTCTCGCGGTCGCTGGTGATGACACCTTTGCTGTCCAGCATCAGGATGTTTTCGCGACGTGCGCCGAGTGCTTCGTACAGTTTGGTACACGAAGTTGCCGAAGCACCTGCACCGTTTACTACTATTTTCACGTCTTCAATCTTCTTCCCGGCCACTTCCAGAGCGTTCAGCAGTCCGGCACTGGAGATAATGGCTGTACCGTGCTGGTCGTCGTGCATGACGGGGATGTCCAGCTCTTCTTTCAGCCGGCGTTCTATTTCGAAGCATTCGGGAGCTTTGATATCCTCCAGATTGATACCGCCGAAAGTCGGTGCGATGGCTTTTACAGCTTCTACAAACTTGTCGGGATCTTTTTCGTTTACTTCGATGTCGAACACATCGATACCGGCATATATCTTGAAGAGCAGTCCTTTTCCTTCCATAACGGGTTTACCGCTCAAGGCGCCTATGTCGCCCAGTCCCAGCACAGCTGTACCGTTGGATATAACAGCTACCAGATTGCCTTTAGCTGTATATTTATAAGCATCTTCCGGGTTTTTCTCTATTTCCAGACAGGGTTCGGCTACGCCGGGCGAATAGGCCAGCGAAAGGTCGGTCTGTGTACTGTAGGGCTTTGTGGGGACTACTTCTATTTTTCCAGGTTTGCCTTGCGAGTGATAGAGCAAAGCAGCTTCTTTTGTAATCTTTACCATAGTCTGATTGATGTTGATGAATAATGAATATTGTATAATTGTATTTGTATTTATTCCATCAGCATGGCTTTGAAATGCGATGCCGATGGAAGAGGGTTATGTCAGGCATTCAGTGCCTGTTCGATATCGGCGATAATATCGTCCACATTTTCTATTCCGACCGAGAAACGGATCAGGTCAGGACGTACGCCAGCTTCGATCAGTTGCTCATCAGTGAGTTGGCGGTGTGTATGGCTGGCAGGATGCAGCACGCAGGTACGTGCATCGGCTACGTGAGTAACGATAGCAGCCAACTTCAGGTTGTCCATGAACCGGATGGCTACATCGCGTCCACCCTTCAGACCGAAGGAGATAACACCGCACGAACCGTTGGGCATGTATTTCTGTGCCAGTTCGTAGTATTTGTTGTCGGGCAGGCCGCAATAGTTCACCCATGCCACTTTTTCATTCTTTTGCAGGTATTCGGCAACGGCCTGTGCGTTTTTGCAGTGTTGGGGCATACGCAGGTGCAGGGTTTCGAGGCCGAGGTTCAGCAGGAACGCATTTTCGGGCGACTGGATGCTACCCAGGTCGCGCATCAGCTGTGCGGTAGCCTTGGTGATGTAGGCCATCTTGCCGAAGGCTTTTGTATACGTCAGTCCGTGATACGATTCATCGGGTGTACACAGTCCGGGGAACTTGTCGGCATGGGCATCCCAGTCAAAGTTTCCACTGTCTACGATACAGCCGCCTACGCTGGTGGCATGTCCGTCCATGTACTTGGTGGTAGAGTGAACCACGATGTCGGCTCCCCATTCGAACGGACGGCAGTTGATGGGAGTAGGGAAGGTGTTGTCCACTATCAGGGGCACACCATGTTTGTGTGCAATACGGGCAAACTTTTCTATGTCGAGCACCTCAAGAGCTGGGTTCGAGATGGTTTCGCCAAACAGGGCTTTCGTATTGGGACGGAAAGCGGCGGAGATTTCTTCTTCGCTGGCGTCAGGATTGACAAAAGTAACGTCAATACCCTGCTTCTTCATGGTGACACCAAACAGGTTGAATGTACCGCCATAGATGGCCGACGAGCAGACAAAGTGATCGCCCGCTTCGCAGATGTTGAAGATGGCATAATAGTTGGCAGCCTGTCCGCTGGACGTCAGCATGGCGGCTACACCTCCTTCAAGGGCAGCAATCTTGGCGGCAACGGCATCGTTGGTGGGGTTTTGCAGACGGGTATAAAAATATCCGCTTTCTTCGAGGTCGAACAAACGCGCCATCTGCTCGCTGGTTTCGTATTTGAAGGTTGTACTCTGGTAGATAGGGAGCACCCGCGGCTCTCCTTTTTTAGGAGACCATCCGGCTTGTACGCAGAGGGTCTCGGGCTTGAATTGTTTTGCCATAATGCTATCTATTTTTTTTAGTTTCTTATCAATTAACATGTAACTGCTCGCAAAAGTAAGGAAAATAATGTAATTTTGTCCGCAATGAAGGTTAAATGATAATTTATTGGTGCACAACCGTTCCAAAATATTGATTGTAGATTTATGATTCGTATTCTGTTCGTATCCTTTCTTTTGGTTGTATTTTCTTTTGCGGTTTCGGCGCAGGAGCAGTGCGACACTCCGAAAGCTGGTGAAGGTATTTCGACATTTCTTGAGCGCAACGGCCGACCGGGAAGAAGTTATTATAAAGAATTTCTTGAACTTAATAAAAAGGCCTTGCGTGGTAAGGAAGAGCTGCGTCTGGGCGTGAAATATCAGTTGCCGCCTTTGCATGCAAAAGGTAGCAGAGGAGGAGAAGATAGCAGGCACCGGAAATCGGGTAACAGGAAAAGTGTGATTCACGAGCCGCTTTTCGGGAAGAGACTGGCGGATGTAAAGGTGACAGGCAACCGTCTGCAAGGAGCCTGCTTCTATGTAGTGAGTGGACACGGAGGTCCTGATCCGGGTGCGATAGGTCGGATTGGGAAAACCGAGCTGCACGAGGACGAGTATGCATACGATGTAGCGCTGCGACTGGCACGCAACCTGATGCAGGAAGGAGCCGAGGTGCGTATCATCATACAAGACGCCAAGGACGGTATCCGCAACGACCGTTATCTGTCGAACAGCAAACGTGAGACCTGTATGGGCGATCCGATTCCTTTGAACCAGGTAGCAAGGCTGCAACAACGTTGTGCGAAAATCAACGAATACTATCGCAAGGATCGTAAAAAGTATAAATATTGCCGGGCAATTTTTCTGCATGTAGACAGCCGTAGCAAGAGTGCACAGACTGATGTGTTCTTTTATTATGCTCCGCAGAGCACGCTGGGTAAGCGGCTGGCTACGGGGATGAAGAATACTTTCGAATCGAAATACGACCGGCATCAGCCTAACCGTGGTTTCGAAGGTACTGTCAGCTCGCGTCGTCTGTATGTGCTGCTCAATGCTTCGCCGACAGCCGTGTTTGTCGAACTGGGCAATATTCAGAATGCTTTCGACCAGCGTCGTTTTGTTCTTAGTTCCAACCGTCAGGCTTTGGCCAAGTGGATGATGGAAGGCTTTATCGCAGATTACAAACGTTCGAAATAGCAATCCCGATTCATCGCGAACCGGGACTGCCAATAGGGGTATTTACATTCTGAAGAGTTTATTCTTTGACAGGCTCACCATTTTCGTCCAAAATGACTGTCAACTCTTGTTCGTCTGTCGTGACGAGAACTAACTTGTAGATTTTCTTGCCTTCTGTTTCTTTCACATAGGCTTCTTTCACACTTGCGCCTTCGTTTGTTGCTGCCAGTTTCTCGACAAGGGATTGCGGCAGTGCTGAAGGATCCATTTTTACAAACTCATCTTGCGGAGCGGTAGCTTCCGTTGCGTTTTCTGTTACAGGTGGGGTTACTTCTTGTGCAAACGTTGCAAAAGTGCTTACTCCGAGAATCATCGCTACTGTTACTAATACCTTTTTCATAATCGTTTAAGTTTAGGTGAATATTCAGGTTTTATTTTCTCACTCATAAACTGTAGTGCAAAGGGAGTGCCAACAGAAACAGCGATTTGTGGCATACTGTATTTTGTCTGTTAATGTCTGTTTATGCTCTGTTGGACGATGCGGTTGTATGTTTGTATGATAAAAATCCTTTTGGGTTGTTTCTTACAAGATAGGGGAATTGTTTGAAAACAGGCATTTTAGGCTCTTATCTGGGCAGAAATGTTTTCTTTTTATTTCCATACCGCGTGTTCCAGTGCCGGATATGCAGTTCGGGTATCGCTTTCAGAAATGTTAGCCTGTACTTACGTTTGTTAGCAATATTGCTGCAAAAATCGGGCAGACGGTTGGCTGACTGGAAGTGGGGATATTGTAGAATTTGTGCTACAATGTTGGGGAATAATTACCCATTTGGCGGTATCTTTCGCCTTGTTTCCCATCTTTCGGCTGAAAAAAACTTCCGGTTTCTTTCTCTGCCTTTTTGTTTTTTCTGCTATATTTGCCGCGAATTGGTTTCATGCGGATATTCATCTTCGTGAATTAAAAGGGAATCGGGTGAAAGTCCCGAACAGTCCCGCTGCTGTGAAGCTCCATTCAACGTTCCGACAATTACTCTTGCCACTGGTCAACTGAACTGGGAAGGTGTCGGAGCGGGAGTCAGTCAGAAGACCTGCCATTTTCATCAAAGGCCGTTTTTACTCGTGGGATAGAAAAGCGGTGCGAAAATATTCAGTAATTAAACTTTTTGTGGGAAAGGCATACCTGAGGAAGAGGTGTGTCCGCAAAATGCCGGCTGTAGCCTTCGGGAAGCCATATTGTGTGCGAACAGTGGTTTATTGGCCGGACAAAACAGGAAAAACAATGAAAACAGTGATGGAAACCAGTGACTTTACAATTGTGAAGCGGGACGGATCGGCCGACCGCTTCTCGCTCGACAAGATAATGAATGCCATTATCAAGGCATTCCGTTCGGTGAACGAGCCTGTCAGCCTGAGTAATGTTTCGAAAATCATCAGCCGGCTCGACCTGTACGACGGCATCAAGGTGGAAGAGATTCAGAACCTGGTAGAGGAAGCCCTGATGCGCGAGGGGCATTATCGGGTGGCAAAGTCGTT
Source organism: Bacteroides ndongoniae (assembly GCF_900108345.1). Taxonomy (GTDB): domain Bacteria; phylum Bacteroidota; class Bacteroidia; order Bacteroidales; family Bacteroidaceae; genus Bacteroides; species Bacteroides ndongoniae. The sequence continues at coordinate 576,850 of NZ_FNVV01000013.1, forward strand.
CATGCTTTACCGGCAGCGCCATGCGGAGGACCGCGAAGTGATGGACGAACTGAAGTTCTTGTCCGACTATTGCGAGGCAACCAATGCCGCTACCGGTTCGAAGTACGATGCCAACGCCAATGTGGAGCATAAAAACATCGCTACGCTGATCGGCGAACTGCCCAAGTCGAACTTCATCCGCCTGAACCGCCGGTTGCTGACCGACCGGATGAAGAAAATGTATGGCAAGGAACTGGCGGACCAGTACCTTGACCTGCTGACTCACCACTTTATATATAAGAATGACGAGACGAGTCTGGCCAATTATTGTGCTTCCATCACGATGTACCCCTGGCTGACAGGCGGTACGAAGTCGATAGGCGGCAACTCGACGGCACCCACCAACCTGAAGTCGTTCTGCGGGGGCTTCGTCAACATGGTGTTCATGGTTTCGAGCATGTTGAGCGGAGCTTGTGCCACGCCCGAGTTTCTGATGTATCTCAACTATTTCATCGGGCTGGAGTACGGCCGTGAGTATTACAAGGAGCCGGAAAAGGTGGTGGACCTTTCGCTGAAGCAGCGTACGGTCGATAAAATCATTACCGATTGCTTCGAACAGATTGTCTATTCCATCAATCAGCCTACCGGGGCGCGCAACTATCAGGCTGTCTTCTGGAACATTTCGTACTACGACCGTTACTATTTCGAAAGCCTGTTCGGCGACTTCTTTTTCCCCGACGGAAGCAAGCCCGACTGGGAGGGGCTGAACTGGCTGCAAAAGCGGTTTATGAAGTGGTTCAACCGGGAACGTACCAAGACGGTGCTGACTTTTCCGGTCGAGACGGTGGCTCTGCTGAGCAAGGACGGCGATGTGCTAGACCAGGAGTGGGGCGATTTTACAGCCGAAATGTATGCCGAGGGGCATTCCTTTTTTACTTATATGAGCAGCAGTGCCGACTCACTGTCCAGCTGCTGCCGCTTGCGCAACGAGATACAGGACAACGGTTTCAGCTATACCTTGGGAGCGGGTGGCGTATCGACCGGTTCGAAGAGTGTGCTGACGGTGAATATCAACCGCTGTGTGCAGTATGCCGTCAATCATCAGCTCGACTACAAAACGTTTCTGACCGATGTCATCGACCTGTGCCACCGGGCGCAGCTGGCTTATAACGAGAATCTGAAAGCGTTGCACGAACATGGCATGTTGCCCCTGTTCGATGCCGGCTACATCAATATGGGGCGGCAATACCTGACGATTGGTGTCAACGGTCTGGTTGAGGCTGCCGAGTTTATGGGAATCAAGATCAGCGACAATCCCGATTACCTGCGTTTTGTGCAGACCATTCTCGGACTGGTCGAAAAGAAGAACAAGGAGTATCAGACGAAGAATGTCCTGTTCAACTGCGAGATGATTCCGGCCGAAAATGTGGGTGTGAAGCACGCCAAGTGGGACTTGGAAGACGGCTATTTCGTACCCCGCAGCTGCTATAATAGCTATTTTTACGTGGTCGAGGACGATTCGCTGAACATCATCGACAAGTTCAGGTTGCACGGCGCTCCCTACATCGAACACCTGACGGGCGGTTCGGCTCTGCATATGAACCTCGAAGAGTACCTTTCGCAGGCACAATACCGGAAGTTGCTGAAAGTGGCGGCGGAAGAAGGATGCAACTACTTTACCTTCAACATCCCCAATACAATCTGCAACGAGTGTGGCTACATCGACAAGCGCTACCTGCGCGAGTGTCCCCATTGCCACTCCAGAAACGTAGACTACATGACGCGCATCATCGGCTATCTGAAGCGTGTCAGCAATTTCTCCGAGGCCCGTCAGCACGAAGCCGCCCAGCGCTACTATGCGGTGGCCGGCAACGAGTTAGATTGAAAGTTTTTAGTTTGTTGTTAATAAATAAGTTATGCTTAAGTATGTCAATGCCGGCATCGTGTTTCAGGAAATTCCCGATGAAGTGACGCTGTCCATCAATCTGTCCAACTGTCCTTGCCGTTGTCCGGGTTGTCACAGTTCGTACTTGTGGGGCGATGTCGGCAAACCTCTGACTCCTGTGGCATTAGATGAGTTTCTTGCGAAATATGCTTCGGACATTACCTGTGTCTGTTTCATGGGAGGCGATTCCGATCCGGCTGCTGTCAACGGATTGGCGGGCTATCTGCGCCAACGCTATCCGCAGCTGAAGGTGGCCTGGTACAGCGGACGCACCATCCTTTCACCGGCTATTTGCAGAAGCCGTTTCGACTATATCAAGATAGGTCCCTACATCCGGCATCTGGGAGGGTTGCGCCAACCTACCACCAATCAGCGCCTGTACAGGATAGGTACGGCCGACGAATTGATAGACATCACTTCCTGCTTCTGGAATCGCAACCGGCTCATCGGGTAATTCTTCTCCATTTTTTTCCCAGTTAGGCAATAATTTTTTCCTAACTGGGCAATATTTTTTTCCTAACTGGGAAAAAATCCGGCGGCAGTTGCTGTGTGGAATACTCGCGAGCGATGCTTGCACGGCTCGTGAGAAACACTTGTGTGGCTCGTGAGCGACACTTGCACGGCTCGCGAGCCATGCAAGCAATACTCGTGGGAGTTGCAAGCAAAACTCGGGGCAATTACTTGTGAAACCCGAGGCAATTGTTTGCAAAACTCGTGGACTTTGCAGGCAAAACCCGTCGGCATTGCTTTCAAATCTCGCCGATATTGTTTGTTATACCCGGCAGCATTGCTTGTTACGCCGACTAACCATCAATGTTACGCTGCTAAAGTAGGTTATTATGGGCGCCATGTGGGACTTTAGTGGGTGAAAGATGGATACGCGGACTAAGCGGAAGAGACGGACTTACACGGATAAAAAGAAGAAAAGGGAAAATTGCCTTCACGCTTTCACCGGGAATTTTCTATACTGAAAATCAGTAGAATATGGTGAAAGATAAAGTTTCATTTTATTTTAGAGAATCTTTAAAAATCCGCGTTCATCCGTCCTGTCGGCTTAGTCCGCGTATTCATCTTTCACCACAATCTGTTCACCTTCAGTAGTTTATGGTGAAACTTCATCCGGCAAATCCCTGACAATAATATTGTTTTTCTGACGGTTTTATCGTCTTCTTGCACTGTAACTGGTTTATTTTGAGTAGGTTGAGGTGAAACGTCATGTTGAGGATGTGCAGAGTAAGGTTGGAAAAATATTCAGGGTGAAGGTAGAATTTAGATAAAAGAAAAATCGCTAACAGATTGTTTGTATCTGTCAGCGATTTGCTTTGGTGGTGTCACCAGGAATCGAACCGGGGACACAAGGATTTTCAGTCCTTTGCTCTACCAACTGAGCTATGACACCATCTCTCTTGAGGTTTGCGGTTGCAAAGGTAGTGAAAGTTTTGGACTATGCAAGAGAAAAATAAAGAAAAAACACTGATAAAAAGGTATGTGCCTTATTATCAGTGTCTATTATACGTCAAATAAATGTTACTTTCGGAGGAAAACCTTTTGTTTAGACGTCGGTTTCGGACGAAGGCGTAGTGTTGCCCCCGTCTTTTAACGGATTCCAACCTTGGGCTTTCAACTCAAATTCCTGCCCGTCGCGGGTGATGAGGGCACAACCCAATTCGGGTTTGGTGATGTGGCCTATCAGTTTGACACCTTCCATTTCGGACACCTTTTCGTGGTCGGCTATGGGGACGGTAAACAGCAGTTCGTAGTCCTCTCCGCCGTTCAGTGCGCAGGTGGTCAGGTTCATGTTGAACTCTTCGGCCATGACAGCTGTCTGATAGTCGATGGGGATGTGTTCCTCGTAGACCCGGCAGCCGACTTTGCTTTGGCTACAGATGTGCATCAGTTCGGACGAAAGTCCGTCGGAGATGTCCATCATGGCTGTGGGCTGTACGCCGGCAGCGGCCAGCCGTTCGATAATGTCCCGGCGTGCTTCGGGTTTGAGCTGGCGTTCCAGCAGGTATTCCTTGCCGGCAAAGTCGGGTTGTACATCTTTGTCGGTACCTTTGAGGGCAATCTTTTCGCGTTCCAGCAGCTGGAGGCCCATGTAGGCAGCACCTAAGTCACCGCTGACGCATATCAGGTCGGTTTCCTTGGCTCCGTTCCGATAAACGGTCTTGCCTTTTTCCCCTTCGCCGATACATGTGATACTGATGGTGAGTCCTGTATAGGAAGAGCAGGTATCGCCGCCAACAATATCAACATGGTAGGCTTCGCAGGCCAGACGGATGCCGGCATAGAGTGCTTCTATGTCTTCTACACTGAAGCGTTTGGACAGACCCAGTGATACGGTGATTTGCTTGGGCGTACCATTCATGGCGTAGATATCGGAGAAGTTGACTACGGCAGCTTTGTAGCCTAAGTGCTTCAGCGGAACATAGGTCAGGTCGAAGTGAACGCCTTCGAGCAGCAAGTCGGTAGTGACCAACACTTCTTTCTCGGCCGGGTAAGACAGCACGGCGGCATCGTCGCCGATGCCGTACCGTGTAGATTCATTTTGAGGTTCGATTCCTTCGGTGAGGTGGTCTATCAGTCCGAACTCGCCGAGGGTAGCTATTTCTGTTCTCATTATTAATACAATGTAATGGTTGTTTTTATGTCATCAGGCACGGTTGATAAGCTCGCGCATGATTTCAGTCATAAGAGGTTGTGCGGCATCGGCTGCTTTCTGCACCTCTTCGTGCGAAACTTCTACGATTTTGCCTTCTACGCCCAGGTCGGTGATGACGGATACGCCGAATACTTTGATGCCGCAATGATTGGCAACGATGACTTCGGGTACGGTAGACATGCCGACAGCATCGGCTCCCAGAATATGGAACAATTTATATTCTGACGGAGTCTCGAAAGTGGGGCCTTGGGTTCCCAGGTAGACACCGTGCTGCACCTTGATGCCTTTTTCGGCAGCGATGGCATCGGCCTTGCGAATTAACTCTTTATCGTAGGCTTCGCTCATGTCCGGGAAACGCGGGCCGTAGGGAATGTTTTTGCCACGCAGCGGATGTTCGGGGAAGTAGTTGATGTGGTCGGTGATAATCATCAGGTCGCCGATTTCGAATGCCGGATTGGTTCCTCCGCTGGCATTGGAGACAAACAGTGTCTTGATGCCCAGTTCGCGCATGACCCGTACGGGGAAGGTAACTTCTTTCATAGAGTATCCTTCGTAGTAGTGGAAGCGTCCTTGCATGGCCATAATGTCTTTATTGCCCAGTTTACCGAAAATCAGTTTGCCGCTATGGCCTTCTACGGTCGATACGGGGAAATTGGGGATCTCCTCATACTTTATTTCGTATTTTTCGGTGATTTCTTCTGCAAGACTGCCAAGGCCTGTGCCAAGGATGATTGCTGTCTCCGGATGGGTGTGCATTTTACCTTTCAGGTAGGCTGCTGTTTCTTGAATGCGCTCTAACATAGTCTATTATGTTTTGATTAAAATTATGTTGTTGATTTTGTAAAATCTCTATTTCTATCGGTACTACATAAATGTAGGGTTTGATTTCTTCCGGCAAGTTGGGATGATGTTTCAGTCGGACGGCATCTTTCTCGGTTGTAATGATCAGCCTTTCCCATTCTTTTAACTGATAGAACTTTTCCACGATTTCCTGCAAATCTTTCGAGCGGAAGTCGTGATGGTCGGAAAAGGCCATCAGATGCACATGCTGTGTGTATGATTTCACTTCGTTCAGCAATGGGGTAGGCGAGGCTATACCTGTTACCAATAGTACTTGTTCGGCTCCCGTCAGTGATGAAAGGGTTTGGCGGCTTTTGGCTACTTCCGGAAAAAGAGGCATAGGCATGCCGTAGCGGAAAGTAGAGAAATATAACTGCTGGTAAGGGTACAGATGCAACCGTTTGGCTATGAGGTTGAAATCGATCGGTTTGATGTCTTCCGGACATTTGGTTACGATAACGATTTGTGCCCGGCTTTTCCCGTCGGCTGATTCGCGAAGACGTCCTGCGGGTAACAGCGTGTCATCGCAGAACAGACGGTGATAGTCTGTCAACAGAATGTTAAGTCCGGCTTTGACATGGCGGTGTTGGAAAGCATCATCCAGAAGGATTACATCGACAGGCGGTGACTGCAGTTTGAGTAACTGTTCGATGCCGTGGCAACGGTTTTCGTCTACTGCTACCTGTATGTCGGGAAACTTTTGTTTCATCTGACATGGCTCATCACCTATCTGCTGGGCAGTACTTTTCGGCGAGGCAAGCAGATAGCCTTTTGTGCGCCGTTTGTAGCCGCGGCTCAGCGTAGCGGGGTGAAAGCCTTCGTTTTGCAACAGCTTGATAAGGTATTCGGTATGCGGCGTTTTTCCGGTTCCTCCTACCGAAAGATTCCCAATACAGATTACAGGCAAGTCGAAACTCTTTGACTGGAGCCATCCCCAGTCAAAGAGTTTGTTGCGTATGTCTGTCCCCATTCTGTACAACCATGATAGGGGAAGCAGTTTGTAATCTATTTGGGTAGTTCTTTCTTCCATGCTTTCTTGTTGCCTCTGTTGAATTATTGAATGTTCAGCTCGAATGGAATACGTGCCTGGATACGTTCGCACTTGTCGAAGTTTTCCAATACGCTGAAAGGCTTATAGTATTCACCAATTTTCCCGCTCAGCATACGGGCTTTGACGTAATTGTCCGGACGGGTTTCCATCAGGCTTTCGAAAAATCCTTTTGGGGCGGGATAAGACATGACGGTGTAGCCGCTTTCGATGCCGGCTTTATTGATGGCTATTTCGAGGGCTTTGTCCAGTCCGCCCAGTTCGTCAACCAGTCCCAGTTCTTTGGCTGTACTACCAGTCCAAACACGGCCTTGGGCTATTTTGTCCAAGTCCTCTTTGTTAATGTCGCGTCCGTCGGAACAACGTGTCAGGAAGAGATCATATCCTTGATTCACATACATTTGCATCAGACTTTTCTCTCCGTCGTTCATGGGGCGGCCCAATGCTCCGAAGTCGGCATACTGATTTGTTTTTACGACATCAAATTTCAGTCCGATTTTGTCGGTTAGTCCTTTTACATTAGGGAACATGCCGAAGATGCCTATCGAACCGGTCAGTGTAGTAGGCTCGGCTACGATGGTGTCGGCATTGCACGAGATGTAGTAACCGCCGGATGCGGCATAGTCGCCCATCGATACGATGACGGGTTTCTCTTTTTTCAGTTCGCTTACGGCATACCAGATTTGTTCAGAACCGTAGGCACTTCCTCCGGGCGAGTTGACGCGTAATACGACGGCCTTTACGTTCTTGTCGTCTTTCAGTTTCCGAAGGTCTTTGATAACCTCGCTTGCTACGATCATCGGTTCGGTTCCCGATGCCAGAGGTGAAGTGGTTTCGTAATCTATAATTTCACCACTTGCATAGTAAACGGCAACAATGTTACCGCTTTTGTCTTTCGGCACATTTTTCTTGACGTTGGTCATGGCTTCGAGTCCCAGAACGGGCAGATCATCGTCTTCGTCAATACCAGCCATGCGTTTCAGGTAGTTGCGTACGTCGTTCTTGTATATCAGGGTGTCGGCCAGTCCGCATTTGACAGATTCTTCGGCTGGTTGGAAGAGCATCATGCGGTCGGCGGCGGTATTGAGTTCGTCAACGCTGATGTTGCGCGAAGCTGCTACATCTTTGGTTATCTGTTCCCAGATAGAGTTCAGGTAGACGGTGATTTGCTCGCGGTTGGCCGGACTCATTTCAGTAGCGATGAATGGTTCGACAGCCGATTTGTAGGTACCTACCTTAAATATCTGCATCTCGACACCGATTTTGTCCAGCAGATCTTTATAGAAGATGGGGGAGGCGGCAAGGCCTTTCCACTCAATCATACCTTTAGGATTGAGCAGTACTTTGTCTGCTACGCTCGACAGATAATAAAGTCCTTGTGTATAGGTATCGGCGTAGGCAACGATGAATTTGCCCGATTCTTTGAAGTCTTGCAAGGCATCTCTTATTTCTTCCAGCGAAGAATAGCCGCAGGTCAGGTAGTTGGCTTGTATATAGATACCTTTAATATTTTCGTTTTCCTTGGCTTTCTTGATGGACGAAAGAATGTCGTCCAGGCCATATACGATATAGTCATCACTGAACAGAAGACTGAGAGGGTCTTCCGGGTTTCGCTCATATAGTGTCCCTTGTAGATCGAGCATCATGATGGAGTTCTTCTTTACGATGGTTTCCGATTCGGTGGTAGAAGCCATGCTGAACAGCACGAGAATACTGAGAAAAAACAGTATCACGCTTGAAACAATAATACCAGTAATGGTTGCTAATGTAAATTTCAGAAAATCTTTCATTGTTTTGAGTCGTTTAAACTGCTAACTTTTTTAAGCTAACAAAGATAAATAATAGGATTGATATTTGCTATATCTGTCGCCGCTTTTTTCGTTTTGTCACAATGAGTTTCCGGTTTTTAACTGATGCTTTTTGAGTAAAGTCTTTATTTCTTTCGATGGATAGCTCTCCTTTCCTCCGCTTTGAGGTTTTCTTTTCCCTTCCTTGTCCTTCCCTTTTGCCCATTTAGTCCCTATCTTTCCCCCTTTTTCCCTTTTTATCCCTTTTCTGCCTTTTTTCTCCTTTCGCGCGCACATGTGAATATATAATGTGTCCCCTTTCTCTTTCCCTACGATACCTTCTATAAAAACATGTTCTACAACATATCTCTAAATCAGCTATTTAGCAAAAACTTCATCAAAAAGTTGAAAAAAGTGCTAGATATATTTGGAGCATAATTAAAAACCCACTACTTTTGCACCCGCTTTCGAGAACGAGAGCAGCGACGAAATGACATTCTGAGATACGCGGAACAAACGATTCGCAGTTTTAGATCTTTTTCTGCTTACATTCTGTAAGGAAAGTAAGCCAGGCGGTAATCTTTGTCAAGCAGCGCTTCACAAAGAACCCCTGAAAAGGAAAAATGAAAAAAAACTTCGAGAAAATTTGGAAGATATGAAATAAAGTTCTTATCTTTGCATCCGCTTTCCGAAAGAAAAGCCTTCGTCAAGAAGAAGCGATCTATGAAGAGATTACATAAACAATACGTAGTACAAGAGCGGAGAAATGAAGATTGCAAAGTCTGATTTCTCCGGGTAAAGAAGAACCGTCAATGCTCTTTCCTTATATATATAAAGAAAGAGAAAAATTGAGAACTTCGGTAAATCAATCGGTCGTCCTGAACAGAGCAAATGCCGACAGGTAACTGTCGCAAAAGATATTCTTACAATGAAGAGTTTGATCCTGGCTCAGGATGAACGCTAGCTACAGGCCTAACACATGCAAGTCGAGGGGCAGCATGATTGAAGCTTGCTTCAATTGATGGCGACCGGCGCACGGGTGAGTAACACGTATCCAACCTTCCGCTGACTCGGGGATAGCCTTTCGAAAGAAAGATTAATACCCGATGGCAAAGGATTTCCGCATGGATATCCTTTTAAAGGATTCCGGTCAGCGATGGGGATGCGTTCCATTAGATGGTTGGCGGGGTAACGGCCCACCAAGTCGACGATGGATAGGGGTTCTGAGAGGAAGGTCCCCCACATTGGAACTGAGACACGGTCCAAACTCCTACGGGAGGCAGCAGTGAGGAATATTGGTCAATGGGCGAGAGCCTGAACCAGCCAAGTAGCGTGAAGGAAGACTGCCCTATGGGTTGTAAACTTCTTTTATACGGGAATAAAGTCATCCACGTGTGGATGTTTGTATGTACCGTATGAATAAGGATCGGCTAACTCCGTGCCAGCAGCCGCGGTAATACGGAGGATCCGAGCGTTATCCGGATTTATTGGGTTTAAAGGGAGCGTAGGCGGGCTTTTAAGTCAGTTGTGAAAGTTTGCGGCTCAACCGTAAAATTGCAGTTGATACTGGAAGCCTTGAGTACAGTAGAGGCAGGCGGAATTCGTGGTGTAGCGGTGAAATGCTTAGATATCACGAAGAACTCCGATTGCGAAGGCAGCTTGCTGGACTGTAACTGACGCTGATGCTCGAAAGTGTGGGTATCAAACAGGATTAGATACCCTGGTAGTCCACACAGTAAACGATGGACACTCGCTGTTGGCGATATACGGTCAGCGGCTTAGCGAAAGCGTTAAGTGTCCCACCTGGGGAGTACGCCGGCAACGGTGAAACTCAAAGGAATTGACGGGGGCCCGCACAAGCGGAGGAACATGTGGTTTAATTCGATGATACGCGAGGAACCTTACCCGGGCTTGAACTGCAGCGGAATTATCCGGAAACGGATAAGCGAGCAATCGCCGCTGTGGAGGTGCTGCATGGTTGTCGTCAGCTCGTGCCGTGAGGTGTCGGCTTAAGTGCCATAACGAGCGCAACCCTTATATCCAGTTACCATCAGGTCATGCTGGGGACTCTGGATAGACTGCCGTCGTAAGATGTGAGGAAGGAGGGGATGACGTCAAATCAGCACGGCCCTTACGTCCGGGGCTACACACGTGTTACAATGGGGGGTACAGCAGGCCGCTACTTGGCGACAGGATGCCAATCTCCAAAACCCCTCTCAGTTCGGACTGGAGTCTGCAACCCGACTCCACGAAGCTGGATTCGCTAGTAATCGCGCATCAGCCACGGCGCGGTGAATACGTTCCCGGGCCTTGTACACACCGCCCGTCAAGCCATGAAAGCCGGGGGTACCTGAAGTGCGTAACCGCAAGGAGCGCCCTAGGGTAAAACCGGTGATTGGGGCTAAGTCGTAACAAGGTAGCCGTACCGGAAGGTGCGGCTGGAACACCTCCTTTCTGGAGTGACGTCCGAAATGATGAAGTTCGGATGGTTCTCTTACCGGTCTCTTGTACCTGCGTGATTGTTTTACGATATTGCGAGAAAAGTAGAAGCCGAGCCGAAAGGCGAGGGTTAGACTGACAGTCCTATAGCTCAGTTGGTTAGAGCGCTACACTGATAATGTAGAGGTCGGCAGTTCAACTCTGCCTGGGACTACCTGAAGATTCTGGGGGATTAGCTCAGCTGGCTAGAGCACCTGCTTTGCAAGCAGGGGGTCAACGGTTCGAATCCGTTATTCTCCACTTATGTGATGGGATGCCTGAATTTTGATTCTTCATTCATAATTCTTCATTCTTCATTCACGACGATCTATGACATGATGTACAAAATGAAAGTAAAAGTTGAAAGCTGAAAGTATATATCGACTGCTGTGTCGATAAGACAAAAAAGTAAGCAAGGGCGCATGGCGGATGCCTTGGCTCTCGGAGGCGATGAAGGACGTGATAAGCTGCGATAAGCCGCGGGTAGGTGCAAATGACCTTTGATCCGCGGATTTCCGAATGGGACAACCCGGTATTCTGAAGGAATACCATCCATCCTTATGGTGGAGGCCAACGCAGGGAACTGAAACATCTTAGTACCTGCAGGAAAAGAAAATAAATAATGATTCCCCAAGTAGTGGCGAGCGAACGGGGAATAGCCCAAACCTGCCATGTTACGGCATGACAGGGGTTGTAGGACCACGTCGTTGCAAGAAATCTGACGAATGGAAGCTTCTGGAAAGTAGCACCGCAGACGGTGACAGTCCCGTACATGAAGTCAGACGAAGCATAGTGGTATCCTGAGTAGCGCGGAGCACGAGGAATTCTGCGTGAATCAGCCGGGACCATCCGGTAAGGCTAAATACTCCCGAGAGACCGATAGCGAACCAGTACCGTGAGGGAAAGGTGAAAAGCACTTCGAACAGAAGAGTGAAATAGTTCCTGAAACCGTGCGCCTACAAGCGGTCGGAGCACCTTTCGGTGTGACGGCGTGCCTTTTGCATAATGAACCTACGAGTTGTTATTTCCGGCAAGGTTAAGGGCCTTGAGGCCTGCAGCCGAAGCGAAAGCGAGTCTGAACAGGGCGGATAGTCGGAAGGAACAGACGCGAAACCAAGTGATCTACCCTTGGTCAGGTTGAAGGCTGGGTAACACCAGCTGGAGGACCGCACCAATAAGCGTTGAAAAGCTTCTGGATGAACTGAGGGTGGGGGTGAAAGGCTAATCAAACTTGGAGATAGCTCGTACTCCCCGAAATGCATTTAGGTGCAGCCTCGACTTATACTGGCATGAGGTAGAGCGACTGATAAGATGCGAGGGCTTCACCGCCTATCAAGTCTTGACAAACTCCGAATGCGTGCCAGTTCTATGTCGGGAGTGAGGGCATGGGTGCTAAGGTCCATGTCCTAAAGGAGAACAATCCGGACCAGCAGCTAAGGTCCCGAAATGAATACTGAGTTGAACTAACGAAGTCAGATTGCTAAGACAGCTAGGATGTTGGCTTGGAAGCAGCCATTCATTTAAAGAGTGCGTAACAGCTCACTAGTCGAGGAGTTTGGCGTGGATAATAATCGGGCATAAGTATTCTACCGAAGCTCTGGGATGTTTATACATCGGTAGGGGAGCATTCCACTCAGCGTTGAAGGCGTACCGTGAGGTATTCTGGAGCGTGTGGAAAAGCAAATGTAGGTATAAGTAACGATAAGGCAGGCGAGAAACCTGCCCGCCGAAAGACTAAGGTTTCCTGATCAACGCTAATCGGATCAGGGTAAGTCGGGTCCTAAGGCTCAGCCGAACGGCGACGCCGATGGCAGAAACGGTTAATATTCCGTTACTACCATGCAGGGTGACGCGGGGACGCAGGAGTGACACCACCGCCGGCTGACGGAATAGCCGGTTTAAGGGAGTAGATGTTGATTTCCGCAGGCAAATCCACGGAAAGAATCGAACCTGAAAGTATGACGCGTCCTTCGGGACAAGTCAATAGTGTGGGTAAACATACTGCCGAGAAAATCCGCTAAACATAACTTGTATGGTACCCGTACCGCAAACGGACACACGTAGTCGGGTTGAATATACTAAGGCGCTTGAGTGAATCACGGTTAAGGAACTAGGCAAACTGACCCTGTAACTTCGGGATAAAGGGTCCTCAATGCAAGTTGAGGCGCAGAGAATAGGTCCAGGCAACTGTTTAACAAAAACACAGGGCTGTGCAAAATTGAAAGATGAAGTATACAGCCTGACACCTGCCCGGTGCTGGAAGGTTAAGAGGAGACGTCATCGCAAGAGAAGCGTTGAATTGAAGCCCCAGTAAACGGCGGCCGTAACTATAACGGTCCTAAGGTAGCGAAATTCCTTGTCGGGTAAGTTCCGACCTGCACGAATGGTGTAATGATCCGGACGCTGTCTCAACCGTGAGCTCAGTGAAATTGTAGTATCGGTGAAGATGCCGATTACCCGCGATGGGACGAAAAGACCCCGTGAACCTTTACTATAGCTTAACATTGAATTTGGGCAACTGATGTGTAGGATAGGCCGGAGGCATCGAAGCGGTGACGCCAGTCATCGTGGAGCCGCTGTTGAAATACGGCCCTTTGGTTGTTTGAGTTCTAACTCCTGGATGGAGGACACTGTTTGGTGGGTAGTTTGACTGGGGTGGTCGCCTCCAAAAGCGTAACGGAGGCTTCTAAAGGTGCCCTCAGGACGATTGGTAACCGTCCGCAGAGTGTAATGGCATAAGGGCGCTTGACTGGGAGACATACAAGTCGATCAGGTAGGAAACTAGAGCATAGTGATCCGGTGTTTCTGTATGGAAAGGACATCGCTCAAAGGATAAAAGGTACTCCGGGGATAACAGGCTGATCCCTCCCAAGAGCTCATATCGACGGAGGGGTTTGGCACCTCGATGTCGGCTCGTCACATCCTGGGGCTGGAGAAGGTCCCAAGGGTTGGGCTGTTCGCCCATTAAAGTGGCACGCGAGCTGGGTTCAGAACGTCGTGAGACAGTTCGGTCTCTATCTATCGTGGGCGTATGAAATTTGCGTGGCTCTGACACTAGTACGAGAGGACCGTGTTGGACTGACCTCTGGTTTACCGGTTGTGCCGCCAGGTGCATTGCCGGGTATCTAAGTCGGGATTGGATAAGTGCTGAAAGCATCTAAGTACGAAGCCAGCCACAAGATTAGATTTCTTAGGGTCGTCAAAGACGATGACGTTGATAGGATGCAGGTGTAAAGGTGGCGACACCAAAGCCGAGCATTACTAATTGCCCGTTCACTTTTAGGTCTTGAATAGTAACAGCATAGTCGTTATATACGTTCAGAATTGAAAGTTTTACTTTCAGACATCATGTCGACCTTATTAAGGTGACTATAGCATCGGGGTTCCACCTCTTCCCATTCCGAACAGAGAAGTTAAGCCCGGTCACGCCGATGGTACTGCGTAACAGTGGGAGAGTAGGTAGTCGCCGTTTTAGTAGAAGCCCCTTCGGAGAGTTCCGGAGGGGCTTTTTTGTTTTCCCTCCGCATGCACGCAGGAACTCTCCTTTTCTTTCAGGTACGGATGCCACGGAAAGACACGGGGAAGGCCGCGCCTGAAAACAATATATACCGCATGTCTTTCTTTTGAATTGTGCTTTCCAAATACGCTAACTGTGCCGTTCCAGTGCACTGCCTGCTGCACTGTTAGTGCACCAACTGTTGCACTGCGAGTGCACTGACTACTGCACTGTGAGTGCAATAACTGGTGCACTCGCTGAGGATAACTGGGGAGTTTTAGAAGGACAGTAGGAAAGTGCATAAAATCCATATAGATGTACGCCAAGATATGATAAGTTTGTCGAATCTTGATGAGAAAGCTGTTTAAACTTAGGGTTATGATAGATGCTTTTTGTTGCACTGTGCTTTTTTATTGTATTTGCGGAGTATATAAGCATATTATTAATTAAAAAAAGATTCGATTTATGAAGACTAAATTATTTTTGGCTGCTGTATTGGTGTTTTCGTTAACCATTATATCTTGTGGAAATAAGAAAAATGCTGCAACAGTTTCTGATACAACAGAACAAGTATGCGACTCCGCTTGCTGTAAAACTGCTAATGAGGCTTGTTGTGCAGGTGATAGTGTATGCAGTGGAACTTGCGATAATAAATGTTCGGGCAACTGTGAGAAAGCAGAATGCCCTAAAAAGAATTGTGATAGTAACTGTGCCAACAAATAATTGTAGGTATAGTATATAATATAAGAAGGCGCATCTTTTATATAGATGTGCCTTTTTGTATTATATTACTAGAATTTATTGCCAACAGGTTATAAAATGTCGTTTTTTAATTGAAAAAGTAACAAAT
Source organism: Bacteroides ndongoniae (assembly GCF_900108345.1). GTDB lineage: Bacteria > Bacteroidota > Bacteroidia > Bacteroidales > Bacteroidaceae > Bacteroides > Bacteroides ndongoniae. The sequence goes on from NZ_FNVV01000013.1 coordinate 591,935, forward strand.
TTGTTTGCTTGCTACGAAATATTCTATACCTTTGCAACGTTTAAAAGATAGAAGAAAATGATTCAGAACTTTACATATATTCTGCTGTGTGGTATTATTATTCTGCTAGGAAGATGTAGCGGAAGTGAGTGTCGTGCGTGAATATATGTAAGTTGAAGATATATAAAGCCTTTCTCACTTCCTTGTGTGAAAGGCTTTTTTTATGTACATAACTTATAAATACAATAAACAAGATGAGTGACAGATTATTTATTTTCGACACGACGCTCCGCGATGGTGAGCAGGTTCCGGGATGCCAGTTGAACACGGTGGAAAAGATTCAGGTAGCAAAGCAACTGGAATTGTTGGGAGTTGACGTGATTGAGGCCGGTTTCCCTATTTCAAGTCCGGGAGACTTTAATTCGGTGATTGAGATTTCAAAAGCTGTGACATGGCCTACTATTTGCGCATTGACACGTGCTGTACAGAAAGATATTGATGTAGCTGCCGAAGCTTTGAAATATGCCAAGCGCAAACGTATCCATACTGGTATCGGAACTTCAGATTCGCATATCAAATACAAATTCAATTCCAATCGTGAAGAGATAATCGAGCGGGCAGTAGCAGCAGTGAAATATGCGCGCCGTTTTGTAGACGATGTGGAATTTTATGCAGAGGATGCCGGTCGTACGGAAAATGAATATCTGGCTCGTGTTATTGAAGCGGTTATCAAAGCTGGAGCTACGGTAGTGAATATTCCTGATACAACAGGATATTGCCTGCCATCGGAGTATGGGGCAAAGATAAAGTACCTGATGGAGCATGTGGACGGTATTCACAATGCTATTATATCGACTCATTGTCATAACGACCTCGGAATGGCTACTGCTAATACCATGGCTGGCGTGCTGAACGGTGCCCGTCAGGTGGAGGTTACTATCAACGGTATTGGCGAACGTGCCGGAAACACGTCGCTCGAAGAAGTAGCCATGATTATCAAGTGCCATAAAGACATAGATATTGAGACGAACATCAATACTCAAAAAATATATCCGACAAGCCGTATGGTTTCCAGCCTGATGAACATGCCCGTGCAGCCTAACAAGGCTATTGTAGGTAGGAATGCTTTTGCGCATTCTTCGGGTATTCATCAGGACGGCGTGCTGAAGAATGTACAGACTTATGAAATCATCGATCCGCACGACGTCGGCATTGATGATAACTCTATTGTCCTGACAGCCCGTAGCGGACGTGCTGCATTAAAGAACCGTCTGGAAGTACTGGGAGTAAAACTCGATCAGGAAAAGTTGGATAAGGTTTATGAGGACTTCCTGAAGCTGGCCGATAAGAAAAAGGACATCAACGATGATGATATTCTGGTACTTGCCGGTGCTGACCGTTCGCACAATCACCGTATCAAACTGGAGTATCTGCAAGTGACCAGTGGTGTCGGTGTACGTTCGGTAGCCAGCCTTGGCCTGAACATTTCGGGCGAGAAGTTTGAAGCTGCGGCCAGTGGAAACGGTCCGGTAGATGCTGCCATTAAGGCGTTGAAGAAGATTATAGACCGCCAGATGACATTGAAGGAATTCACAATTCAGGCCATCAGTAAGGGCAGCGATGATATGGGTAAGGTTCACATGCAGGTAGAATATGATAACCGTGTTTATTACGGTTTCGGTGCCAATACCGATATCATTGCAGCATCTGTCGAGGCCTACATCGACTGTATCAATAAATTCAAGTTGGATTGATCTATACCTTATATATTATATAACTTTCTCTTAAGCAATTGATTTGTATAAATAACTGTTTTAGAAAATGAATACACTGTTTGATAAAATCTGGGACGCCCACGTGGTACAGAAAGTGGAGGACGGCCCTACACAACTCTATATTGACCGCCTTTATTGCCACGAAGTGACCAGTCCGCAGGCTTTCGAAGGGCTGCGTGCACGCGGACTCCGCTGTTTCCGCCCTGAGAAGATATTCTGTATGCCCGATCATAATACTCCGACACACGACCAGGACAAGCCTATCGAAGATCCTGTTTCGCGTACACAAGTCGATACTTTGGCCCGTAATGCCGAAGAATTCGGACTGACACATTTTGGCATGATGAATCCTAAGAATGGTATTATTCACGTAGTAGGTCCCGAACGTGGTCTGACCTTACCGGGCATGACGATTGTATGTGGCGACTCGCATACTTCGACTCACGGAGCAATGGGTGCGGTAGCTTTTGGTATCGGTACCAGTGAAGTCGAGATGGTTATGGCTTCACAGTGCATTCTTCAGACTCGTCCGAAGACAATGCGCATTACTGTAGACGGACAATTGGGCAAGGGTGTGACAGCCAAAGATCTGGCCCTCTACATGATGTCGAAGATGACGACCAGCGGAGCTACGGGCTATTTTGTAGAATATGCCGGTGAGGCCGTACGCAGTCTGACAATGGAAGGCCGACTGACGCTGTGCAACCTTTCGATCGAGATGGGTGCACGTGGTGGTATGGTAGCCCCCGATGAAGTGACATTTGCCTATATAAAAGGTAGAGAATATGCACCGAAAGGCGAAGCATGGGATAAGGCTGTAGCTTATTGGAAAACATTGAAGAGTGACGACAATGCCGTATTCGACAAAGAAGTACGTTTCGATGCAGCCGACATTGAACCTATGATTACTTACGGAACCAATCCCGGTATGGGAATGGGCATTACACAGCACATTCCTACTACAGAAGGTATGGGCGAGGCTGCTCAGGCATCGTTCAGAAAGTCGCTCGACTATATGGGTTTCCAGCCGGGCGAACAGTTGCTGGGCAAACAGATTGATTATGTATTCTTAGGAGCATGTACCAATGGCCGCATCGAGGACTTCCGTGCTTTTGCCTCCATCGTAAAGGGACGGAAAAAGGCTTCGCACGTAGTAGCGTGGCTGGTGCCCGGTTCGTGGATGGTCGATGCACAGATACGCGAAGAAGGTTTGGACAAAGTACTTGCCGAGGCCGGTTTCGAGATCCGTCAGCCCGGTTGTTCGGCTTGTCTGGCAATGAACGATGATAAAGTGCCCGCAGGTAAGTATGCAGTATCTACTTCGAATCGTAACTTTGAAGGACGTCAGGGACCCGGTTCACGCACGTTGCTGGCCAGTCCGCTGACTGCTGCCGCTGCTGCTGTGACGGGTGTGATAACCGATCCGCGAGAACTTTTATAAATGAAGAATGAAGAATTAAGAATGAAGAATTTCCTCTGTGTGCAGCATATAGCGGATGTTTGTTCTTTGTTCTTGGTTCTTCATTCCTGAAAATTCTTAATTATTCATTCTTAATTCTTCATTCATCAAGATGAAACAGAAATTCAACATCATAACTTCTACCTGCGTACCTCTTCCATTGGAGAACGTAGATACAGACCAGATTATTCCTGCCCGTTTTCTTAAAGCCACTACCCGCGAGGAAAAGTTCTTTGGCGACAACCTTTTCCGTGACTGGCGTTACAATGCCGACGGAACTTTGAATAAGGATTTCGTGCTGAATAATCCTACTTACAGTGGTTGTATTCTTGTGGCCGGAAAGAATTTCGGTTCCGGTTCTAGTCGCGAACATGCTGCCTGGGCCATTGCCGGATATGGTTTCCGTGTAGTCATTTCCAGTTTCTTTGCCGATATTCATAAGAATAACGAACTGAACAACTTCGTATTGCCTGTAGTAGTAAGTGAAAGCTTCTTGCAGGAACTTTTCGACAGTATTGCTGCCAATCCGAAGGCTGAAGTCGAAGTAAATCTGCCAGCCCAGACCGTAACCAACAAGGTGACAGGCCGTAGCGAAACTTTCGAAATCAATGCTTACAAGAAGCATTGTCTGATGAACGGACTGGATGACATCGATTTCCTTGTAGAGAACAAAGGGAAGATAGAAGAGTACGAATCGAAAGTACGCGGATGACACTGATTTTACGAGATGACCACAGGTTGTTTATGCGTTGTGTCATCTGTATGCTATAATAACTGACAAATAATGAATCATCCAAAAATAGAAATAATGGACACCACACTGCGCGATGGCGAACAGACCAGCGGTGTATCTTTCGTGCCTCATGAAAAGCTGATGATTGCTCGTCTGCTGTTGGAGGAACTGAAGGTAGACCGCGTGGAGATAGCTTCAGCCCGTGTGTCCGACGGCGAGGCCAATGCCGTACGCATGATATGCGACTGGGCAGCACGTCGGGGCTTGTTGCAGCGTGTCGAAGTGCTTGGTTTTGTGGACGGGCATGCTTCTGTGGACTGGATACATGCTACTGGTTGTCGTGTTATCAACCTGTTGTGCAAAGGCTCGATGAAACATTGCACCTACCAGTTGAAAAAGACACCCGAAGAACATATTGCCGATATTCATGCTGTAGTCGATTACGCAGAGTCGCTTGATATGGAGGTGAATGTCTATCTGGAGGATTGGAGTAATGGAATGAAAGATTCGCCCGATTATGTTTTTCAGCTGATGGATGCATTGACTGGTACGGGTATTCGCCGTTTCATGTTGCCCGATACGTTGGGTATCCTCAATCCGTTGCAAGTGATTGAATACATGCGCAAGATGAAGAAGCGTTATCCGCAGGCACACTTTGACTTTCATGCTCATAACGATTACGATTTGGCCGTTTCCAATGTTCTGGCAGCAGTGTTAAGTGGTTGTCGCGGTTTGCACACAACAATCAATGGTTTGGGCGAACGGGCAGGAAATGCACCGCTGGCCAGTGTACAGGCCATTCTGAAAGACCACTTCAACGCCGTGACAGGTATCGATGAAAGCCGTCTGAACGAGGTTAGCCGCGTGGTAGAGTCGTACTCCGGCATTGCTATTCCTGCCAACAAACCTATTGTGGGCGAAAACGTCTTTACGCAGGTAGCGGGAGTTCATGCCGATGGTGATAACAAACGTAATCTCTACTATAATGACCTTCTGCCCGAACGCTTTGGCCGTCGTCGTGAGTATGCTTTAGGCAAGAATTCCGGTAAGGCCAATATCCGTAAGAATCTGGAAGATCTGGGACTGCAACTGGACGAGGAATCCATGCGCAAGGTTACCGAACGCATCATCGAACTGGGCGATAAGAAAGAACTTGTCACGCAAGAAGACTTGCCCTACATTGTTTCCGACGTCCTGAAACACGATGTCCGTACCGAGCGTGTCAAACTGAAGAGTTACATCGTCAATCTGGCTTATGGTCTCAAACCGATGGCTACCATTAAGGTGGAAATCAACGGACAGGAGTACGAGGAAAACAGTAGCGGTGACGGTCAGTACGATGCTTTTGTCCGTGCCTTGCGTAAAGTATATAAAGGCACGTTGGGACGGCGTTTCCCCATGCTGACCAATTATGCTGTCAGCATTCCGCCCGGAGGACGTACCGACGCTTTCGTGCAGACAGTCATCACATGGAGCTTCGATGACAAAGTTTTCCGTACCCGCGGTCTTGATGCCGATCAGACGGAAGCTGCTATCAAGGCTACGATGAAGATGCTGAACATGATAGAAGACGAATACGAAAACAAAAATTAGCGTTGCGAAGTACTCTATCTTGTCGGGACTTTAGTATCTTTGGCTTTTGTACAGGTTTTGCAGCTAATAGAAATCGAAAGAAGTGATGAGAAAGATTGTATTGAAGCCTTGGCAACTTTATGTGCTGATATTCATTCTGGTGCTGGGTATCAACGTCGGTTTACGTTGGCTCAGTCCCGATAAGGAATGGAAAGACGGTAATTTGCTGGTGAATCTTGTGGTGTCAGCTTTGCTGACGTGCGGTTTCATTGCAGGCGACCGTCGGCTCCGTAAGAATAGAAAATACAAAGATAAAGTGAAAGAATTACTGAAAAATAACGAATAAACAATATGGAACTGAAAGTAGCAGTATTGGCCGGTGACGGTATCGGCCCCGAAATATCCGCCGTAGGTGTGGATGTAATGACCGCCGTTTGCGAGAAGTTTGGTCACAAGGTGACGTATGAATATGCCATTTGTGGTGCACATGCTATCGACGAAGTGGGCGATCCCTTCCCCGAAGATACCTATAATATATGTAAGAATGCCGATGCTGTACTTTTTTCGGCAGTAGGCGATCCTAAGTTCGATAATGATCCTACGGCCAAAGTGCGCCCAGAACAAGGACTGCTGGCCATGCGCAAGAAACTGGGACTCTTTGCCAACATTCGTCCCGTACAGACTTTCAAATGTTTGCTTCATAAGTCGCCTCTGCGTGCCGAGCTGGTTGAAGGAGCTGACTTCCTCTGCATCCGTGAACTGACGGGCGGTATGTATTTCGGCGAGAAGTATCAGGATAATGACAAGGCATGGGATACGAACTATTACACTCGTCCCGAGATTGAACGTATCCTTCGCGTAGGTTTCGAATATGCCATGAAGCGTCGCAAGCATCTTACTGTGGTCGACAAGGCTAATGTTCTGGCTTCTTCCCGCCTTTGGCGTCAGATTGCTCAGGAGATGGCTCCGCAATACCCCGAAGTAACGACCGACTACATGTTTGTAGACAATGCAGCCATGAAGATGATTCAGGAACCACGTTTCTTCGATGTGATGGTGACCGAGAATACTTTTGGCGACATCCTGACCGATGAAGGTTCTGTGATCAGTGGTTCGATGGGTTTGTTGCCTTCCGCTTCAACGGGAGAGAGCACACCGGTATTCGAACCCATCCATGGTTCGTGGCCACAGGCCAAAGGATTGAACATTGCCAATCCGCTGGCTCAGGTACTGTCTGTGGCTATGCTTTTCGAATATTTTGATTTGAAAGAAGAAGGCGCCCTTATCCGTCGTGCCGTTGATGCTTCGCTCGATGCCAATGTTCGTACCCCCGAAATTCAGGTAGAAGGTGGTGCCAAGTATGGTACAAAAGAAGTAGGTGCCTGGCTGGTGGATTATTTGAAGAAGGCTTGATGTAAGTCCGATGAAAGAAGAAGTTTTGAAACAGAGAGTGCAGCAGAAGATTCTGCTCCTCTCTTTTCTGATTCTTGTAGGGAAGTTCGTTGCTTATTGGCTGACAGATTCTGTCGGTATTCTGACCGATGCTCTTGAAAGTATTGTTAATGTTGCGGCGGGTGCCATGAGCTTGTATGCACTCTATTGGTCGGCTCGTCCTAAAGACAAGAGTCATCCTTTTGGTCACGGAAAGGTTGAGTTACTTTCGGCCTCGGTAGAAGGCATCATGATCAGTATGGCCGGGCTGATGATTATTTACGAAGGTATCAAACGGCTGTTCTTTCCGGTAGAAGTACAGCGGCTCGATATTGGTATTATCATTGTAGCACTTTCGGGTTTGCTGAATTATGCGATGGGATGGTACAGTATCCGTACAGGAAAGCGTTATTCATCTGTTGCACTGGTGGCAGGCGGCAAGCATTTGCAGTCGGATACCTATTCTACTATTGGGTTGGTAGCTGGTTTGTTGCTGCTGCATTTCACGCACATCATGTGGATAGATAGTGCGCTGGCATTACTTTTCGGATGTATTATCATTTTTACCGGCATATCTATTTTACGTAAGACTACTGCCAACTTGCTTGATAAAGCCGATGAAGAATTGTTGCAACAGCTGGCCGAAACTCTCAACGAGAAGCGTGGTCCTGAATGGATAGATATTCACAATACCAAAGTCATTAAGTATGGAAGTTTTCTGTATATGGATTGTGACCTTACCATACCTTGGTACTATACAATAGAAGAAGGACACAAATCGGGCGACCGGCTGAAGGCTGCCCTTGAGGAGCGTTTTGCTGACCGCATTCAGTTGACTGTCCATCTGGATCCTTGCAATATCTTTGACCGTTCGCGTTGCGATTGCTGTCCGTTGGAGTGCAAATACCGAAAAGAGGCTTTTAAACAATTGGAGACTATCAGTTTTACCTCTTTTGTGCGGTTGGAAAAGGAAGACTGATATTAAAATAAAATGAGATAATTAGTTGTGATATGCAGAAGATAGCAAAGAACCTTATCGACCTTGTAGGACATACGCGGCTTATGGAATTGTCAGCATACAGCCGTCTGCATGGTTTGTCTTGCCCGCTTGTGGCAAAACTTGAAATGTTTAATCCTTCGGGCAGTGTCAAGGCACGTACGGCATTGGCTATGATTGAAGATGCCGAGAAACGGGGTGTGCTGAAACCCGGTGCAACCCTGATTGAACCTACCAGCGGAAATACCGGTATTGGCCTTGCCATGGTAGCTACCATCAAAGGGTATCGGCTGGTGCTGACCATGCCCGAAACCATGAGTCTGGAACGTCGTAACCTGCTGAAAGCACTTGGAGCGGAAATTGTGCTGACACCGGGTGCCGAAGGTATGGCGGGCTCCATTGCCAAAGCCGAGGCATTGCGCGATGCTACGCCCGGTGCCGTTATTCTTCAACAGTTTGATAATCCGTCGAACGCTGCCGTACATGAATGTACGACCGGCGAAGAAGTGTGGGCCGATACGGACGGAAAGGTCGATGTCTTCGTGGCAGGAGTCGGGACGGGAGGTACAGTCAGCGGAGTAGCCCGTGCGTTGAAGAAACATAATCCTCGGGTTCGTGTAGTAGCTGTCGAACCGGCTGCATCGCCTGTACTCGAAGGCGGTAAGCCAGGCCCACATCGCCTTCAAGGGATCGGTGCTAATTTCATACCGGGCAATTACGACGCTTCTGTCATAGATGAGGTTATTCCAGTGGCCGATGACGATGCTTTCCGTGCATCCCGCGAGCTGGCTGCTACCGAAGGACTGCTTGCCGGTATCTCTTCGGGTGCTGCGCTTCACGCCGCCAGTGTTTTGGCAAATCGGCCCGAGATGAAAGATAAATGTATTGTTGTACTTTTGCCCGATACAGGCGAACGCTATATGTCATCAGGGCTGTATTGATTTGTTTTTTCCCCTACTATTCCTTCTTTGACTTATGAAAAAAATTACGTTTTCTTTTCTTCTGGCAGCTTTCTTTATTCTTCCGGCTGCGGCGCAGACTTATAACGAATTGTGCGAGCGTGCGGTGGCAGCGACCGAACAGGACAGTCTTCAGCAGGCTGAGTCATACATCCGTCAGGCATTGCAGCTCGAACCTGCCAATCCGCATAATGCCTTGCTGTTTTCCAATCTGGGTACTATTCAGCGCCGGCAACACCGGTATGAACTGGCTTTGGAGTCTTATCGGATGGCATTGAACATCGCACCTATGTCCATTCCTATTTTGATGAATCATGCTACGCTTGCTTTGGAACTGGGGCAAGACGATAAAGCCCGTGCCGATTATTCTCAGGTTCTGGAGTTTGATCCGCACAATCGTGAGGCTTTGTTGATGCGTGCATATATCTACATGCAGCAGCGAAGCTATAAGTTGGCCCGTCAGGATTACGATACTTTACTGAAGGTGGAACCGCAAAGTTACAGTGGTCGGTTGGGATTGGCCACACTCTGTCAGCGCGACACTAAGTATGATGAAGCCTTGATGGTGCTCGATGGAATGCTGGCCGATAAGGGTGGGGCGACACCTTATACACTGCATGAACTGGCTGTTATCTATGTGGCCCGTGCCGGTGTGGAGCTGGATATGCTGAAAAGCGATCTGGCTATGCTTGATTTGGAGAAAGCTATTCAGCTCGACCCCAGCCAGGCCGAAGCCTATCTGATGCGTGGGCGTATTTATCTGCTTCAGAAGAAGAAGGCTCAGGCTAAACAAGATTTTGAAAAAGCAGTTTCGTTGGGAGTTCCTCAAAGCGAAGTCCGCGACTTGATGCGCCAGAGCAAATAAAGCGTTACACCTCAGACAAATCGTCTGATAAGCTCGACGAAGGCCTGTCCGTATTTGCGTTTCTTGTATTCGCCTATGCCACTGATGTTTCCGAATGCTTCGATAGTGGTTGGCCTTTGTTGTACCAACAGGTGCAATACTTTGTCGGACAATACAATGTAGGCAGGCAGAACTTCTTCGTCGGCCAGACGCTTGCGTAAGGCTTTTAATGCTTCGAACAGTTCTTCTTCTCCGGTTTCGATGCCGGCGAGGGGGAGTTGGGGCGTACTGACAACCTTTCTGTATTTGTTTTGTTTCTTATCTTTTGTTTCTTCGCGTCTGATGACTACCAGACTTGCTTTTTCCCTGCCGAAGAGTACGTCGCTGCCGGCAGGAGTAATCTTTAAATGATTGTTTTCGTTATAGGCTATCTCGAAGTATCCCAGTTGTAGCATTTGCAGCAGATAGTCTTGCCAGTCGCGGGCAGGAATGTCTCGTCCTGCTCCGTATGTTTTCAACTGATGGTATTCTTTCTCTTTCAGCTCTGCGTTCAGGTTGCCTCGCAGAATGTCTATCAGCATTTGTGTGCCTACCTGCTGGTTGGTACGTGCGATGGCGCTTAAAGCCTTTTGTACAATGATGGTACCGTCGAAGCGCTCGGGCGGGTTTTTGCATACATCGCAATTACCACAATCGTGCGTTCGCTGTTCGCCGAAGTAGTTCAGCAGAATACGCCGCCGGCAGATGTCGGCTTCGGCATACTGTTGCATGCGGTGCAGCTTTTCCAGATTAATATCACGCTGCCCGCTTTCGGTAGCAAACTTGGTCAGCAGAATGAGGTCGGCCATAGAGTAGAATAGCAGGGTGTCACTGGGCAGTCCGGCACGTCCAATCTCCTGATAAAAGCTTTCAATGCTTTTGGGCAGGTTATAGTGTATCACCCAGCGTACGTTGCTTTTGTCGATACCCATGCCAAAGGCGACTGTGGCGCATACCACCTGTACGCGGTCGTTGATGAAATCTTCCTGTGCCTGATTTCGTCTTTCTGTCTCCAGCCCGGCATGATAGATGGCTGCCCGTATTCCGTTTTTCCGTAGCATTTGTGCCACTGTTTCCGTTTTGTTCCGGCTCATGCAGTAGATGATTCCGCTTTCTCCCCGGTGTCTTTCTATAAAGTCTAGAATCGCTTTGCTTTTCTCTTTTTGCTGATACCCTCGTTTCACAGTCAGACTTAGGTTGGGACGGTCGAATGATGATATAAAAATGCGCGGCTTTCGTAGCCGCATCTGTTTAACGATGTCCTGCCGGGTCAGTTTGTCGGCGGTGGCGGTCAGGGCAATGATAGGTATCCGTGGAAACATCTCCCGCAGAATACCCAGTTGGGTATATTCGGGGCGGAAGTCGTGTCCCCATTGCGAGATGCAATGTGCTTCATCGATGGCAAAAAACGAGATGTGTATGTCGCGCAACAGGTAGTTGGCTTCGGCCAACAGTTTTTCTGGCGAGATATACAGCAGTTTCAGTTTGCCTTCCATGCAGGAACGGCGGATCTGCATGTTCTCGGTTTCATCATTGTTGCTGTTCAGCGCAGCGGCAGCTATTCCGTTGGTACACAGACTCTCTACCTGATCTTTCATCAAGGAAATAAGTGGAGAAATTACGATGGCTGTACCTTCGCAAAGAAGTGCAGGTATCTGGTAGCAAATGGATTTGCCCCCTCCGGTAGGCATTAGTACCAGCGCATCTTTTTTCTGTAGCAGGTGACGGATAATTTCTTCTTGCTGGGGTCGGAAACTGTCGTAACCGAAATATGTCTTGAGGGTATGTAGCATAAAATGATGTTTGGTTTCAGGGGGCAAAATTACATTATTTATCAGGAATGTCTGCAATTCTTTGAATGCTTGTTTATTATTAATTTGTCAAGTGTAGAAAGCAATTATACGTTAAAAAATCTTATTAGACCTGCTTTAGACGCTTTATATCCATATTTTGCATGTTTATGCACTAAAAATATGTACGGAAAAAGTTGCATATAAAAAAAAAATGTCAGACTTTTGTAAAGTCTAAAAGGAAATTGTTGAGATTTTCTTGAAATGAATAAACCCCTAACCAGTTAAGTAAAATGAGTGATTTAGAAAACAAAGTGCAGGAAGAAACTTCAAAGAAGCGTCCTTACAACCTGCGCGAGAAGAAAGAAAAGAATGCTGCCTACCGTTCTTTGATCCGTCCGGAATTGGCAGATGAGTTGTACGACAAAATATTGAACATTATTGTTGTGCAGAAGAAGTACAGAGATCCCGATTATTCAGCCAAAGATTTGGCAAAGGAGTTACAAACAAATACACGTTATTTGTCTGCTGTGGTTAATTCTCGTTTTGGAATGAATTATTCTTGTTTGTTGAATGAATATAGAATCAAGGATGCATTGCATTTGTTGACCGATAAACGTTATGCCGACAAAAATGTAGAAGAAATCAGCACGATGGTAGGCTTCGCCAATCGTCAGTCGTTCTATGCTGCGTTCTACAAGAATATGGGCGAGACTCCAAACGGTTACCGTAAACGTCATGCCGAGAAAAATAAAAAGTGAAAAGCTTGCATAAAGCTTGGCCGAGTTTCGCAAATTTAATTTCATGACACAACATGGGAATGGTTAATTGAGTTTGCGAAAGTGGGAAAGCTCGTAAAAAGGAAATATTCTGAAACTGGGTTTTGGAATACTTCCTTTTCTCGTTTAAAAATACAGATATCATTAGCTACTGTTTTTTTTGAGTAGTTTATTTTAATGCGAATCTTGTCCTTATTTTGAATATGATGAAGAAACAATTATTATCGATGGCCGCTGGGGTAGCTTTATTGGCTGCATGTGGCGGAAATCCCAAAACAACAACTGCCGAGGCAGACAAATTTGATTATACAGTGGAACAATTTGCTGATTTACAGATTTTACGTTATCGGGTGCCAGGGTTTGAAGACCTGTCCCTGAAACAGAAAGAACTGGTTTACTACCTGACTGAAGCGGCTTTGCAGGGTCGCGATATTCTGTTCGACCAGAATGGTAAATACAATCTTCGTATTCGCCGTGCACTCGAAGCTGTTTATACCGGCTATAAAGGCGATAAGAATTCTGCCGATTTCAAGGCAATGGAAGTGTATCTGAAACGGGTATGGTTCTCCAACGGCATTCACCATCATTACGGATGCGAGAAGTTTGTGCCGGGCTTTACTCCCGAATTTTTCAAGCAGGCTTTGGCCAGTGTAGATGCTTCCGAACTTCCTTTGGCCGAAGGGCAGACATTGGATCAGTTCTGCGATGAGATATTTCCGGTGATTTTCGATCCGGCTGTGATGCCCAAGCGTGTCAATCAGGCCGATGGCGAAGACCTGGTGCTCACTTCTGCCTGCAACTATTACGAAGGAGTGACGCAGAAAGAGGCTGAAGATTTTTATAACGCTCTGAAGGATCCGAAAGATGAAACTCCGGTTTCTTACGGACTGAACAGCCGTCTGGTGAAGGAAAACGGAAAAATTCAGGAGAAAGTATGGAAGGTCGGCGGTCTTTACGGACAAGCTCTTGAAAAGATTGTCTATTGGCTGAAGAAAGCCGAAACTGTAGCCGAGACGCCCGAACAGAAGGCCGTTATTGCCAAGCTGGTAGAATATTACGAGACGGGCGACTTGAAGACATTCGATGACTATGCCATCCTTTGGGTGAAAGACCTGAATTCACGTATCGACTTTGTGAACGGCTTTACCGAAAGCTATGGCGATCCGCTGGGCATGAAGGCAAGCTGGGAATCGCTGGTTAATTTTAAAGACCTTGAGGCTACTCGCCGTACCGAGATCATCAGTAGCAATGCACAGTGGTTCGAAGATCATTCGCCTGTTGATAAGCAGTTCAAGAAAGAGCAAGTGAAGGGCGTATCGGCTAAGGTTATTACCGCAGCCATCCTGGCGGGCGATTTGTACCCGTCTACGGCTATCGGTATCAACCTGCCCAATGCCAACTGGATCCGTAGCCAGCATGGTTCGAAGTCGGTCACTATTGGGAACATTACCGATGCTTACAACAAAGCAGCTCATGGCAATGGTTTCAATGAAGAATTCGTTTATAGCCAAGCCGAGCTGGACAACATCAACAAGTATGCCGATCTGACCGATGAACTTCATACCGACTTGCACGAGTGTCTGGGACATGGTTCCGGCAAGTTGCTTCCGGGTGTCGATCCTGATGCACTGAAGGCTTATGGCTCTACCATCGAAGAAGCCCGTGCCGACCTGTTCGGTTTGTATTACGTGGCCGATCCTAAACTGGTCGAGCTTGGCCTGCTGCCCGATGCCGATGCTTACAAAGCGCAGTTTTATACTTATCTGATGAATGGCTTGATGACGCAGTTGGTTCGTATTGAGCCGGGTAATCAGATTGAGGAAGCCCACATGCGCAACCGTGCCCTGATAGCCCGTTGGGTGTACGAGAAGGGTGCTACCGACAAGGTGGTCGAACTGAAGAAGAAAGACGGCAAGACCTACGTGGTAGTGAACGATTACGCTAAAGTGCGTACCCTGTTCGGCGATCTGTTGGCCGAGATACAGCGTATCAAGTCGACCGGCGATTTCGAGGCAGCCCGTCAGCTGGTCGAGAACTATGCCGTGAAGGTCGATCCTGAACTTCATGCCGAGGTGCTCGATCGCTACAAGAAGCTGAACCTGGCTCCTTACAAAGGTTTTGTCAATCCGAAGTACGAGGCTGTAACCGATGCCAATGGCAATATCACCGATGTAAAGGTGACCTACGACGAAGGTTATGCCGAGCAGATGCTTCGCTATAGCAAGGATTATGCTACTCTGCCTTATGTCAACGAATAAGGTCTGAGGTTGCTTTGTTTGGATAATTCAGGCACGGATTACACGGAAAACACGGGGATGAAAATAAAGATAATCCGTGAAAATCCGTGTCATCCGTGCCTAAAATGATTTTATATACCGCATTTGAATGATGGACTTACACGAACAACTGAAAGATATCAAGACCCAGCTCCGCCTTTCGATGAACGGTGCCGTGTCGCAAAGTATGCGCGAGAAAGGTCTTGTCTATAAACTGAATTTTGGTGTGGAACTGCCGCGTATCAAAAGCATAGCTGCTGCTTACGAGAAAGACCATGCGCTGGCGCAGGCCTTGTGGAAAGAAGACATTCGTGAGTGCAAGATTCTGGCTGGTTTGCTGCAGCCCGTTGACACGTTCTATCCCGAGATTGCTGATATCTGGGTGGACACCATGCCCAACAACGAGATTGCCGAACTTACATCGATGAATCTTTTCCAGCATTTGCCGTATGCTCCGGCCAAGGCTTTCCAATGGATTGCCGACGAGCGCGAACTTGCACAGGTCTGCGGTTTCCTGACCATTGCCCGTCTGTTGTTGAAGAAGGGCGACATGACCGACCGCGTGGCCAATGAGTTTCTCGATCAGGCAGTTTGTGCCTTTCTGTCGGGTGGGTATCAGGTACGCAGTGCCGCTATGGCCGCCATTCGTCGCTTCATGCAGCACAGCGAAGAACATGCCTTTATGGTTTGTCGCCGTGTCGAGGGGATGAAGGATTCTTCCCAAGAATCGGAACAGCTTTTATACGGTTTGGTAAAGGATGAAGTAGGAGGGTAAAGGCGTAAGTAAGAAGGGGGAATTCAAAAAAAAGAAAGAACTGTACTTCAAAAGTTTTTATTAAACCTTTGGAGTGCAGTTCTTTTTTTATATTTTTGCCGTGCAAGAGTAGCGACTCTGCACAATACATATTAGAATTTTAAGAAGCGTTATGCTTATCTTGTAAAGTTGAAACCTGAGAAATTTCATAAGTGAATACAAGGATAGCATAGTGGTTCTCACGCATATAGCGTGGGCTGCTATTACCTTATCTGTCTGTATTCACAGGTTTTCTCAGGACCTCAACTTTAGACGTGGGCATTGCAGTTCCACGCTTGAACCGAATAATATTCTATATCTTTCTGATTATCAAATTATACATTCAATATTCATTGTAATTTGATACCGCAAAGTTCCCGGAATTTACAATGCTAATACCGGGATTTGAATGCTATTATAAGTAAATGCGCCGTTTTAAATTGCGCTTCTATATTCATTCGGCGTACACCCAGCCACTTTCTTGAACATCCGGCTCAAATGATGCGGATACTGGAAGCCGACTTCGTAAGCAATTTCGCTCACGGTCTTGTTCGTGCTTGCCAGCAAATCCTTGACGCGGTTGATAACGGTAAGGTGGATGTATTCGATGGCGGACTTGCCGGTTTCCTTCTTCACAAGGTCGCCGAAATAGTTGGCGGAGAAGTGGAGCTGGTCGGCACACCACGCCACGGAGGGCAGACCGA
Organism: Bacteroides ndongoniae; assembly: GCF_900108345.1. Taxonomy (GTDB): domain Bacteria; phylum Bacteroidota; class Bacteroidia; order Bacteroidales; family Bacteroidaceae; genus Bacteroides; species Bacteroides ndongoniae. The sequence continues at coordinate 608,065 of NZ_FNVV01000013.1, forward strand.
TTTGCTCGGGCTTGTCTGAATCGAAGTAGCCGGTCATCAGTTCTTCGAAGCGAGTGAGGACATCGCGGTTGATAGCCTCACGGGTGGCAAACTGGCGGTCGTAGAAACGGAGGCAATGGTTGAGCAGGACTTCGATGTTGGAGGTGATGATGCTGCGGCTATGCTTGTCGATGCGGTGGTGCAGTTCTTCCTCTATCTCGGTGAAGCAGTTGAAGATGGTCTGCCGCTCGCGCTCGGACATATGCAAGGCTTCGTTCACTTCGTAGGAGAAGAATGTATATTCCTTCATTTTCTTTGCAAGGCTCGTGCCTCGCAGCAGGTCGGGATGGAACAGCAGACAATAGCCTTCGGGATTGGGCGTTTCACCGCCGTCGTCAATACCTGCCACTTGTCCGGGAGCCACGAATACCAACGTGCCTTCCTGATAGTCGTATTGGCTGCGCCCGTAAGTCAGCTTTCTGTGTATCTTCTCTTTCAGGTAGATGCCGTAGAAGCCGTAAAGTTTCTTTTTATGCTTCAAAACCTTGACGTCCTTGAAGTCGATGAACGTGACCAACGGATTGAGCGTTTCAATCCCTAAAAACTCATTGTAATCGTGGATGCTGTTGATATTTATGATGTCGCCCATATCTTGTTTCCTCCATTTATTAAAGTCAATAGTTCGTTAAAAATTAGCCTAGCCTAAGCGGCTCTGGCAGTAAATAAAATGAGTTCTTTGAAAAGTTTGTCAATTAATTGCGTGTTTGGTTCAATCCCAGACACGCAAATAAATCGTTCAAGCATGTAAGCATTGTGTATGACTGACTTGCATGATGATATGGAATATTTTATTCCCATCTTCTTACAGGCAGCCTTGGCGAGGTTTATCGCTGCAAGTGATGCATTAAAGTGGAATGCCAGTTTCCTGAAGTCTGTAGACTGACAGTTTGTTATTCCTGCATGTTGCTTGGCATCCCGAAAGCAGAATTCGAGTTGGAAACGTGTCCTGTAAAAGTCCAGTACATCCTGTGCGTTCTGTATTTCGTTTGTAGAGAAATACAGCTGCCATTTGTCCGTTCTTCCATCCATGGGATACCATACAGCCAGGCTCACAAAGCGTTTGAGTGCTTTGGAGTATGCTTTCAGTCCGTAAAGTTTACCCTTGTTTACTTTGTATTCGGTACATCTTGTAATGTCCAGATATTCAAAGTCAATCTTTCCGTCATACAATTTTGGACGTCCGCGTTTTCCTGTCCCATTTTCTAAGGTGGGATAAAACAACGCTGCATCATTTCTGAAACGGCTTATAACGTGGAATCCGTTCTCGCATAATGGTTTGATGAAAGTTGCCTTTGAAAAGAACGCATCACATACGACAGTGTCGGAAATCCGTTTCAGATGTTCCTGTATGCTGATAAGGTAAGAACTGTACCAGTCTACAAGATTCTTCCCGCGGCTTTCCAGCGTTGTGTTGTCAGGTGTCTGTACAGAGGCCAAAGTCATACATTCATGGTTGTCAACGTCTATAACTCCAATACCGGTTATCTCCAGTCCGCGTTTGTATTCGCCGGCACAACCGGACCAGAAATAGCCAATCCACGGCGTTTTGCTGCCTGATTTTGGAATGAAAGACGGATCAATGGCTATTGCCTTGCGACAGCCTTTAAGGTGTTCTCTGATGATGGCTTCATTGAAAGAAAACCAGTCAAAGTCATCATTCTCAAAATTGTTGCGGTATGTCTGTTCCGAGAAACATCCATATCGTCCCATTTGCAGGAAATTGATGCGGTCAGGTATAGCCATGAATAATTTCATTGCATCCATGAATACTTTCTGAAAAGATTTGCTTATATTTACAGCTGATTCGAGAGCGTTTCTGCACTCGGATTGGTATTGCATAAGGAGTGATTCTTTAGTCATAATTAAAAGTGGTGAAGTACTTCTAATTTACTAAAAATCAGTGAATTATGCAATACCTTTCCTCTTTGTCTTCAGCTGTTTAGCATATATTTTCATCCCTTTTCTTACTCCTTAACGATTCATTCTTGACAGTATTTCAATGATCTCTTTAATGTAATTTTGAACCGGCTAACACCGATTCTATTGTTTTATTTTTATTTATCGGTAAAAATTTACCGAAGTATTGTAAAGTATGATGCCACAAAATTAATCTTTTCTTTACTCATTCAGCAAGGAGGGAAGACATTTCTGTAAAATGGGTGCAAGATTCTGTGATTTGTGTTATCCTGTTGATTGGACGCTACTTGCGGTGAATGCCATTCGTTGATATTGGTGCTTCAATCCGTAATCTGTGTATGGACGAAAGACATACGCTGCTGTAATTTTGCACCTGACAAAAACAAAGTTCAAAATGAAAATGATTATCAATATCTGTCTGCTTATGGCAATTTTATCTTTCAACAGTTGCGATGAGAATACGGCTTCATCATACATACCCTCACAGGAAGGGAATGATTCTATTCCTGCAACAACGGGACATCTGACCACCCGTAGCACTATCGCCGATGTCTTGGCTCATCCGGCTTTCGAGGGATTCAGCCAATACATCTTGCCTTTGGAATGGGGATATGACGAAGATATGCCGCTCTCCGAAGTGGAGCGTTTGCTTCCCTACCATAATTATATTGACGCGGAGCGGTGCGTGGGTTATATCAATCAGATGATAGATTCGGTGGCAGCCGGACGCAGGATTTATTACGACTTGGGTCGCAAGGATGCCGGACTGTTCTTCTTTCGTGGCAGGCCGGGCGCACCGTTTGCGGTTGTCTGTCCCGGAGGCGGCTTCTCGTATGTTGGCTCCATCCACGAGGGATTTCCCCACGCCTTGGCGTTGAGCCGGATGGGGTATAATACGTTTGTCATTCAGTATCAGACGGGCAGCGCACAGACGGCTTGCGAGGACTTGGCGGTGGGCATCGAATACATCTTCCGCCACGCCACGGAGTTGCAGGTCGATACAGCAGGCTATTCCGTGTGGGGCAGTTCGGCGGGGGCGCGTATGGCGGCATACATTGGCTCCTACGGCACGGAGGCTTTCGGCGCGGCACAGCTTCCCCGTCCGCGCACGGTGGTGATGGCCTACACGGGGCATAGCGAATATACCCGGCAAGACCCGCCTACCTATGCCGTGGTAGGCTCGAATGACGGCATCGCCAATCCGAACACGATGCGCCGCCGCACCGAAGCTCTGCAAGCCATCGGCATCCCGGCGGAGTTCCACCTCTATCCGAACCTCCGGCACGGCTTCGGGCTGGGCATCGGTACGAGTGCCGAGGGCTGGATAGACGGGGCTGTCCGGTTTTGGGAAGAAAACCGATGAAAGATGACCTCGGAAGTGAGCCTATCTCAGTTACGGACTTAGATACCCTCAGTTCCGTACTTAGGTGGCCTCAGTTCCGGACTAAGGTCTATTAACATTTGCAGCCAATATCTCCGACAACGACAATCCGTCAGGATAAGCACCGTCCGAGGCTCGGATAGCACCAATCCTGCAGGATAAGCATCATCCGAGGGGTCGGACAGCAGTTCTCGAAGAAAATAAGCACTGTCGGAGGCTCGGACAGCCTTTATTCTACAGTTTTAGCCCTGTGGAAGCCCTCGGATTGTGCTAAAAATCTTTCGCAAGCCTTGTCCGAGCTATTTTCGGCGTTTCGGTGAAATGGGTGCTTCTATCTGTAATCTGTGTATGGACGGAGAAGCCTTGCCGATGTAATTTTGCATCAGAAAACAATTAATAGACAAAAGAATATGGATACAGTAAAATTGAGAAACGGCGTGGAAATGCCGATTTTGGGTTATGGAGTTTATCAGGTATCGCCGTCGGAGTGCGAGCGGTGCGTGAGGGATGCCATCAGCGTGGGCTATCGTCTGATTGACACGGCGCAGGCGTATGGCAACGAGCAGAACGTGGGCAACGCTATCCGTAATTGCAGCGTACCCCGCGAAGAATTGTTCATCGTGACGAAGGTGTGGATTTCCAATGCCAGATACGAGCGGGCAAAGGCAAGCATCGACGAGTCGCTCCGCAAATTGCAGACCGACTACATCGACCTGTTGCTCATTTACCAGCCTTTCAACGACTATTACGGTACGTGGCGGGCGATGGAGGAAGCGTATAAGGCGGGCAAGCTCCGTGCCATCGGCGTGTCGAACTTCTATCCTGACCGCTTCATCGACTTGGCGGAATTCAGCGAGATACCGCCTATGGTCAATCAGGTGGAAACCCACGTGTTCAACCAGCAGATAGAGGCGCAACAGATTATGGAGCAATACGGCACACACATTATGGCGTGGGGACCGTTTGCCGAGGGACGCAACAACTTCTTCGGTAACGAAACGCTGATAGCCGTCGGTGCCAAGTATAACAAGAGTGCGGCACAGACCGCCCTGCGCTATCTCATCCAGCGCGGCGTGATTGTCATCCCGAAGTCCGTCCGCAAGGAGCGTATGGAGCAGAACTTCGATGTGTTCGACTTCACGCTGACCGATGAGGATATGCAGCGCATCCGCCAATTGGACTTGGGTCATAGCCTATTCTTCTCGCACTACGACCCGCAGACGGTGAAATGGCTTTGTGATTATGGAAAGAGCAAATAAAGATGAAAAGGATATTTCAACTCATCTGTTTGCTGCTTGCCGCCAACTGTGTGGCAGCTTGCAGCAACACGGAAAATGACGCGCCCCTCGGTCCGATAGGCGAAACGCCAGCCGAGGAAGACCCGGATGCAGAGCACATCTACCTGTGGCCGGAAGGCAATATGCCAACCATAACGGACTATACCGTCAATAACGGCAATTATCAGGATGACCCCGATTTCCGTCCCAATATGGTTTGGTATCCCGTGCCGGACGGGACGGAAGTAAAGGGAGCCGTAATGGTATGCCCCGGCGGAGCGTTTATGTTCCGTAGTGGAAACGAAGGCGCACCTGTGGCGGAGCGTCTGGCGGAACTGGGCTGGCAAAGCTTTGTGGTGAACTACCGTGTCCGTCCCTATACGATGGAAGAAGGCAGTTTGGACTTGGCACGTGCCATCCGCTATGTCCGCAGCCACGCCGGGCAGTATGGCATCGACCCTGACCGTATCGCGTCGGTGGGATTTTCCGCAGGCGGCATCCTCTGTGGCGATGAAGCCTTGCACTTTGATGGACAGGTGAACGGCACGGCATTGGATGACAGCTATGTCCCCGATGCGCTCGATGATGTGTCGGCTGATGTATGCGCCATCGGTATGATTTACTCGTTCTATGGACGGTTGAGCGTATCAAATAACAACGTGGACGACCTGCGTGCCGGGAATATTCCCCCGACATTCTATACCTACGGTACGGAAGATCCTTTCTACCGCCAGTTCATCGCCAATGCTAACGCTGCCCGTGAAGCCGGTGTGCAAGTAGAAGAACACGTACTGGACGGTTGGCCGCACGGCTTCGGCGTACAGGGAGAATGGACTACATGGTTCGACAGTTTCCTAACCCAGATAATGTCGCATTGATTATGAAAACAGATAAAGACAACCCCAAAGGCATCTCCCGCCGTGACGCACTAAAACGGATGGGATTGTTCGTGGCTGGAGCAGCCGCATTGAGTATGCCCACGGCATTGACTTCTTGCGATAACGAAAAGAAGAAACGTATCATCCTCTATTTCACCGCTACGGGTAACAGCCTCTACATCGCCCGGCAACTGGCAGACGAAGAGACCGAACTGCTCAGCATCCCGCAGATAGTAAAGCAGGGCCGCCACGACTTTGAGGCGGACGAGATAGGTATCGTCTATCCCATCTACGGACACATGCCGCCCAATATGGTGCGGAACTTCATCAAGCAGGCACGCATCAAGGCAGGTTATAAGTTTGCCGTCCTCACCTATGGAATGCTTGACTTCAACGCCGCTGAGCTGTGGGACGGCATCTCACAGCAGGCAGGTACGAAGTTCGACTACATCAACACCCTCGTGATGGTGGACAATTGGCTGCCCAATTTCGATATGGCGGAACAGATGAAGATGGACAAGCACATTCCCGAACAGTTGGAAAAGATAAAGGCAGACTTGGGGCAACGTATGCGGTGGGTGAAGCCTGCCACCGAAGAAGCCCGCCGCGCCCACGACGGCTTTGTCGCCTTTTCGCGCCTCGACCCGGAGGTTGGCTTCCTGATGCGGAGCGAGAAGTATTTCCAAGTGACGGATGCCTGCATCGGCTGTGGCGTATGCACCGAAGTCTGTCCGCGCGGCAACTACGAACTGACTTCCACGGGAGTAAAGACCGAGGGCGATTGCGACTTTTGTTTCGCCTGCATCCACAACTGCCCGCAGAAAGCCATACAGTTCCGGTCTTTGCCCGACGACCCGTTGCTTGCACGCGGCGAGGTGAACCCTAATGCCCGCTACCGCAACGAACACATATCGTTGTGGAGCATCAAAGAAAGTAACAGACAATAAAACAACTAAAATCAAATAAGTATGAACACATTCAAGAAAATCCTGCTGTCCGCCTTGCTTGTTTGCGGCGGCGTATGTGCAATGAACGCACAAGAGAAAACCACCACGGCGGGCGTGCCGTTGGTTACATTGAACAACGGCGTGGAGATGCCCCGCTTCGGGCTGGGCACTTTCCTGCAAGGGTCTAATGAAATCTGTCGGCAGTCTTGTCTTACGGCACTGAAGGCCGGTTACCGACACATCGACACGGCACATGCCTATAATGATGAGGAGGGTGTGGGACAAGCAGTGAAGGAAAGCGGCATCCCGCGCGAGGAAATCTGGATAACCAGCAAGCTCTGGCCCAACGAATACGGCGAAGGCAAGACCCTGAAAGCCATCGACGATATGTTGAAGCGTCTCCAGCTGGATTATATAGACCTTCTCTATGTCCATCAGCCTTTCGGCGACTTCGTGGGAGCGTGGAAAGACATGGAGAAGGCTGTAAAAATGGGCAAGGTTCGCGCCCTCGGCATCAGTAATTTCGATGCCAATGACGAGGTGTGGAATACCATTATGGACAGCGCCACCATCAAGCCTGCCGTGCTCCAGATAGAATGCCACCCCTACGCCCAACGTCTGGAGATGCGTAAGAAAGCCGCCAAGGAAGGCATACAGGTAGAATGTTGGTTCCCTTTGGGCGGCGCAATGAGCAATGGCGCACTATTCAAAGACCCCGTCATCAGGAAGATAGCCGAAGCACATGGCAAGTCGCCGGCACAAATCATCCTGCGCTGGCACATTCAGGAAGGTTTTTCTGTAATCCCCGGAGCCACCAATCCCGACTATATCAAGGAGAACATCCAGATATTCGACTTCACCCTCACCGATGAGGAAATGCAGCAGATGCGTTCGCTCAACAAGGAGCAACGGTTCTTCACTATGCCGGAAGAGGGCGTTCGACGGATGGTAAGAGAGAACAATCTGTAATCTGTGTATGGACAGGGGGCTTTGGCGTAACTTTGCGCATGAATCAAAAACAGATTGGATATGAAAGAATAAATCATCCGTTTCTTCAAGATGTGGACGCTTCCGCTCGGCATGTTTGCAGGGGTGGGTGTCTATCTGATGTTCCACTACATCCCGTGGCTCAGTCCGCTGAAAGTGCTGGCGAAGGGAGCTAATGATTATATCCTGCCGCTGATGGTATTTATCCAGCTGTTCACCACCTTCTGCAAGGTTAATCCCCGCAAAATGAGAATCTGCAGATGGCACATCATCATGATAACGGTGCAATTGGTTTGCTGTCTGGCAGTGGCATTGCCCATTCACTTTTTCCCGGACTTCTCTTATAATGTGGTGGCGCAAGGGGCGTTGGTCTGCCTGATAGTTCCCACCGGGACGGCTGCTGCGGTGATTGCCGGACGGCTTGGCGGCAACGAGACCACACTGACCACCTACACGATTCTCAGCAACTTAGTGGCGGCGGTGATGATTCCGGCGGTGTTCCCATTGGTGGAGATGCAGTCCGCAGGCTCGTTCGGACATCAATTCCTGATTATCCTGCGGCGTGTGTTTCCGTTGCTCATTACGCCGTTCCTTGCAGCGTGGGCATTGAGGGAATTTCTGCCGAAGGTACACGCTGCGGTCGTGCGGCTGTGCGGAAGCCTTGCGTTTTATCTGTGGGGCATTTCGTTGATAATAGCCATCGGACTTACACTCCGCTCGGTGGTGAACAGCCATTTCGACCCTCATGTCATGTGGTTGCTGGTCCTGTCCGCATTGGTCGCGTGCGCCTGGCAATTCGGTATCGGGAAGCTGGTGGGCAGACGCTTGGGCGATTATATCAGTTGTGGCCAGGGATTCGGCCAAAAGAACACGATACTTGCCATCTGGGTATCCTACACCTACCTCACGCCAGTCATTTCCGTGGCGCCAAGCTGTTACATCGTCTGGCAGAACGTGGTGAACTCGTGGCAACTGTGGTGGAAAGAAAAACGTGATACGAAACATTGAAAAACAGATAAATTATGAATTACAGAAACTTGGGAAACAGAGGACTCCGCGTATCAGCCATCGGCTTGGGCTGTATGGGAATGAGCCACGCCTACGGTGCGCCCGCCGACCATCGGGAAATGACGGAACTGCTGGCAAAGGCGGTGGATATGGGTTATGACTTCTTCGACACCGCCGAAGTATATGGCACGCCGGACAATCCGCACGACAACGAGGAACTGCTCGGCAATGCACTGAAAGCCTGCCGCAACAAGGTGGTCATCGCTACAAAGTTCGGCCTCCGCTTCGATATGGAAAGCGGGCAAGTGCCTTATCCGCTGATAACAGACTCACGACCGGAGGGCATACGCCGGTCGGTAGAAGGTTCGCTCCGCCGCTTGCAGACGAACTATATCGACCTCTATTACCAGCACCGCCCCGACCCGAATGTGCCAATAGAAGACGTGGCGGGAACTGTGAGGGACTTGATAAAGGAGGGCAAGGTACTCTATTGGGGCTTGTCGGAAGCGTCGGAAGAAGACATCCGCCGTGCCAATGCAGTCTGTCCGCTCACCGCCGTGCAAGACCGCTACTCGATGATGGCACGCTGGCACGAAGCCTTGTTCCCCATGTTGGAGAAATTGGGCATCGGCTTGGTAGCCTTCTCGCCGCTTGCCAACGGTCTGCTCAGCGACCGCTACAACGCCGCTTCGCACTTCGACGCAGGGACTGACTACCGGGCAGGAATGCCACAGTTCCAGCCGGACAGTTACGATAAGAACCGCGAACTGCTGCAACTCATCCGCTATATCGCAAGTGAAAAAAATGCCACGCCCGCACAAATCTCCCTCGCGTGGATGCTTTGCAAAAAGCCGTGGATAGTCCCCATTCCCGGCACACGCAAGCCCGACCGGTTGCAGGAGAACGCTGGAGCTGCGGACATTACATTATCGGAAGAGGAAGTGAAACAGATAGACCAAGCGTTGGATGCGATGCCGATGTCCGGCGTATTCGGTGGAACAAAATAAAAACATAATTTCAATGCAAATCCGAAACCAGTATTAGGTTTACCGTGTATTCGGTGGAACAAAATAAAAACATAATCCTATGAAACGATTGAATTATCTTATACTGTCCGCCCTGCTTGCCCTGTGCGCAAGTTGTGGAGGGCAATCCACCCAAGCTCAAGAGGGGATGATGAACGACAGCATCCTTGCTATTCGTGAGCAAGGCAGTTTCCTGATAGGCGGTTCTATTAAAACGCAACCGGGCACTTACGACACGCACCAGCCGTTGAAACCGGATGGCCAGACCCTGCACGGCGACCACGCCTATGTTTCTTATCAAATACCAGTCAAAGCCCGCAAGAATCCGTTTGTATTTCTGCACGGAGCCGGGCAATCCGCCAAGACGTGGGAAACCACGCCAGATGGACGGGAAGGTTTTTCCACCCTTTTCCTGCGCCGGGGATTCAGCACCTACTTGATAGACCAGCCGCGCCGGGGCCGTGCCGGACGCAGCACGGTGGACGAAACCATCAAGGCAACGACAGATGACCAATTCTGGTTTGAAAATTTCCGAATGGGCGTTTGGCCGGATTATTATGACGGCAGCCAGTTCCCGCAGTCGGCAGAAGCGTTGGAGCAGTTCTTCCGCCAAATCACGCCCAATACTGGGGCATACGATGAACAGTTGATAGCTACCGATGTGGCAGCACTGATGGACAAGATTGGCGGCGGCATCCTCGTCACCCATTCACAAGGCGGCGGACCGGGCTGGCATACCGCCATCAAGAACGACAAGGTACGTGCCATTGTTTCCTACGAACCGGGCAGCGGCTTCGTCTTTCCCGAAGGCGAGACACCCGAACCCTTGCAGACCATCAGTCCATTCGGGGCATTGGGGGCAACATCCATTCCCTTGGCTGACTTCGAGAAACTGACCCGTTTCCCCATCATCATCTATTACGGTGACTACATTCCTGATGAGCCGAGTGATAATTGGGCAATGGACAGTTGGCGTGTACGCCTGCAAATGGCACGGATGTTTGCCGATTGCGTCAACCGTCACAGCGGCGATGCCACGGTGGTGCATCTGCCCGAACAAGGCATCAAAGGCAACTCGCATTTCTTGTTCGCGGAAAAGAACAACGTACAGCTTGCCGACTTGTTATCTGCTTGGTTGAAAGAGAAAGGGTTGGACTAACTACTCTTCTTAGTCTCATAACATATAAACGTAGGGCATCTTCGGAATGAGAATTTCGGGGATGCTTTTTCTTTTGAGCACATACGGCGTATGAGACCACCTCATACGCCGTTAGAGATACCCTTATACGCCGTATGAGGTATGCTCGAAATACATTCGTTGATATTGGTGCTTCCTTCTGTAATCTGTGTATGGACGGGCGATGGCTTACGGCGTAACTTTGCACACAGAATAATAATTAAAACAGAATGATTTATGAAGACAGCTATCTTATCCCTGACACTTCTTTTGCTTGCCCTCTGCCAGACGGCACAGGCACAGCAAACGGACACGCTGGACATCCGCCAGCAGAACATCGTACTCATCGCTTCGGCCACGGCGCGGGGAGACTTGAATAATCTGAAAACATCCCTTTCCCGTGGATTGGACAATGGGATGACAGTAAATGAAATCAAGGAAGTATTGGTACACGCCTACGCCTATTGCGGATTTCCCCGCAGCCTGCGTGCCCTGCAAACCTTTATGGAAGTATTGGACAGCCGCAAGGCACAAGGCATTACCGATACCGTAGGCCGCGAGGCATCAGCCATAACCGACAAACGGGAGAAGTACACCCGTGGAGCGGAATTGCTTGAAAAGTTGAGTGGCACACCAGCCGATGCGCCCAAGACTGGTTATGCCGCCTTTGCCCCCATCATTGAGCAATACCTGAAGGAACACTTGTTCTGCGACATCTTCGAGCGTGACTTGCTTACGTGGCAGGAGCGCGAACTGGCCACCGTGTCCATCCTTACCGCAATGGGCGAGGGAGTAGAACCGATGTTGAAGTCACATTCTGCCATCTGCCTGCGTCAAGGCATTACCGAGGGGCAGCTTAGGCAAATGACAACCTTAGTGAATGGGCTGGACGATGACGACCCGTTCGCACGCGGTACGCTGATGCCCGATAATCCGAATTTTACGGGCAAGGCCTGGCTGCAAGGCTATGTCACTCCGCAGGACGGTTTCGGCTGCACAGTGTCCAACGTGACCTTCGCACCCGGATGCCGCAACAGTTGGCATAGCCACAAGGGAGGACAGCTCTTGCTCTGCACTTCCGGCAAAGGTTATTATCAGGAGAAAGGCAAACCCATCCAACTGCTCCTGCCCGGCGATGTGGTGAAGATTGCCCCTGATGTCATCCATTGGCACGGAGCGGCTCCCGACAGCGAATTTACGCATATAGCCATCGGCACACAGCTGGACAAAGGCGGCGTGACGTGGCTGGAGCCGGTAACGGACGAGGAATACAATAGTTATAAGGAGAGTAATAACCGATAAATTATAAGAACGATGAAAAAGTATTTTGTTTACCTGATGATGGCGCTTGCCGCCTTCACTTTCAACGCCTGCGGGGACGATGACCCCGTGACGGAAGAACCGGGAACAGAACAGCCCGGAAACCAAGATGACAATGAAGGAACAGAAAATCCGGATGAACCGAATACACCCGACGAACCATCGGGCGACAGTAACAACATTCTTGTGGCATACTTCAGCTGGGGCGGAACCACACAGCGGATGGCACAACAGATTGTGGCTCATACCGGAGCAGACCTGTTTCGTATAGAGCCAGTCACGCCTTATCCCGAAGATTATACCGAATGCACCGAAGTGGCATTGGAAGAACGGGACAGCGATGCCCGTCCTGCCATAAGTTCTACCATCGATGAAGAAGCGTGGGCGGCATACGACACTATCTTTATCGGTTGTCCCGTATGGTGGCACACTACACCAATGATTATCTGCACTTTCGCCGAGAGTTATGATTTTGCAGGAAAGACTGTAGTTCCGTTCTGCACCTATGCATCAACCTACCGTGACGAGACACTGGCACGCATCGCAGAACTGACTTCAGGAGCCGAGGCGCATCTGGACGGATTGGGATTGACCAGCGGAAGCCTGAGCAACGAATCGAATGTGGAAAATTGGCTTCGTGAGATTGGAATCATTGAATAATAATACTAAACAATAAGAACGAATGAAAACAAAGATTATCGCACTCATCGCCCTGCTCGTTATGGGCGGAATGAGCCTGTACGCACAGAACAACAAAATCTTAGTGGCTTATTTCAGTTGGAGCGGCAACACACAGTATGTAGCAGAACAGATTGCCAAGCAGACTGGCGGCACGCTCTTCCGCATCGAACCCGTCAAGCCTTACCCCACGGAATACACCCCTTGCACCGAGGTAGCCAAGAAAGAAAAGGAAGACAACGCCCGCCCCGCTATCAAGAACAAGGTGGAAGATTGGGACAGTTACGACACGGTGTTCATCGGCTGCCCCGTATGGTGGTGGACCGCCCCGATGATCATCAACACCTTTACCGAGAGCTATGACTTCAAGGGCAAGACGGTCATTCCGTTCTGCACCTACGCCTCGACCTATCGCGACGAAACCCTTGCCAAGATTGTGGAACTCACGCCCGACGCCAAGCATCTGAAAGGTTTCGGAGCGGTGAGCCGCAACACGGACGGGATTACGGAGTGGCTGAAAGAGATTAAGGTTATCAAATAGAAGAAGGACTGGCAGATGATACGGTATTTTATTCCTTTCACTTTGCTTTGCGCAACGCTGGCATTCGCCTCTTGTGGTGACAATGAAGATAACGACATAGATGTCCCTACCGAAGAAGTAGTGCCCGGAACCAATCACAATGTACTTGTTGCCTACTTCTCCGAGCCTTTGCCGGACGGTGTGGATGCCAGCACTTCCGCCAGCCGTGTGATTGTAAACGGCGACTTGTACGGCAGCGTGGAATACATGGCAACGGTCATTAGCGAAACCACCGGTGCTGACATTGTACGGATACAAACAGCAACACCCTATCCGGGCAATTTTGATGATTTGGCATCACAGGCCGATAACGAGCGGCAGAACGATATTCACCCCGCTCTTGCCACGGATATTGAGAACTTCGATGATTACGATGTCATCTTCGTGGGCTATCCCATCTGGTGGTATCAGATGCCGATGGCGATGTATTCGTTCTTTGATGAATACGACTTTACGGGCAAGACGCTCATCCCTTTCTCGTCCCACGGCGGAAGCGGATGGAGCGGCACGGTGGACGACATTGCCGGAATGGAGCCAAACGCCACGATGGTGGACGGTTACAGCATTTCGCGCAACAGCGTGGCAGGTTCGGCAGACGGCATACGTGAATGGCTCGGACGGATAGGAATGTCAGAACAATGAAAACGTGCTGTTTATATATGGTACTGCCGCTTTTTCTCGTAGCGTTTCTTGCCGGATGTGGTACGGATGATACCTTACCGGAAACGGGCAATTCGTCCGTTCCGGGCAACTCCGGTACACCTTCATCCGAAGTGGAACTTGTCAGTGAAACGACTCCCATCCCTGACGGATACGAACAGGAAGCGGAACAGCGTGGCAGCATTGTCCGTGTGGACTACAACACACGCGACTATGCGGAAGGCAGCGGCGCAGCACGGACGAACACGGCATACGTCTATCTGCCCTACGGCTATGACGGGCAGGAACGGTACAACATTATGTACCTCGTACACGGGCATTACGGCACGGCTTCCACCTATTTCGAGACAGAAAACGGTATGCTCCGCAAACTGCTTGACCAGATGATTGCTCACGGCGATATCGACCCGATGATTGTCGTCACACCTACCTACAACTACGGCCAGCCCACAGCCAATTATACGGATGCCGACCCGTATTGCCGTGCTTTGCCGCAGGAATTGGTGAACGACCTGATTCCCGTGGTAGAAAGCCGATACCGTACATACGCTGAAACCACGGATGCGGAAGGCATCGAGGCTTCCCGTGAACATCGTGCCATCGGCGGTTTCTCAATGGGTGCGGTTACGACTTGGTATGCCTTCGACGAGACACTCGATGCGTTCAAGTGGTTTATGCCCATTAGCGGTGACTGCTGGTCGTTGGGCAGGTTTGCCGGAATGAACCGCCCCGATGAAACGGCGGCTTATCTGGCAGACAAGGTACGGCAATCCGCATACGCCGGAACGGGTTTCTATATTTGGGCGGCGAGCGGAACAAGTGATTCGGCATACAGCGAGACCTTGCTGCAAATTGAAGGGATGGCACGTCTGCCGGAAGTGTTCCATACGGGCAATATGACTTTCCACGAAAAAGAAGGCGCACGGCACGAATACCGTCCGACGATGGAATACATCTACAATGCGCTTCCGTTCTTTTTCCCGAAAAATGATGAATGACATAATAAAGAAAAATAGAAAAGATGAACAGTTTTACCTATCAATATCCCGTCCGCCAGCATTTTGGCAAAGGATGTGCGGAGAACGCAATCAAGGAAGAAATGAAACTTGTGGGCAGGAATGTGCTACTGGCATACGGCGGCGGATCGTTGAAACGCACGGGATTGTATGACAAGATGGTGGATTGGCTGCACGAATGCGGCAAGAATGTGACGGACTTCGGAGGCATTATGCCCAATCCGACATACGCCAAAGTACAGGAAGGCGCAAGGATTGTGCGCGAGCAGGGCATAGACTTCATCCTTGCCGTGGGCGGAGGGTCGGTCATCGACTGCTGCAAGATAGTGTCTGCACAAGCGAAACTAAATGAGGACATCTGGGAGATGCAGTACGCAAAGCATCAATATCCTACGGAGTTCGTGCCGATGGGCGCTGTCGTCACGGCATCTGGACCCGGAGCCAGCAGAACAACGGGGCGGTCATCACCCACACCGAAAAGAAGCTGAAACAGCCGCTGGTTGGGGCTTACCACAACTTCGCCGTCTTGGACAGCGACTTGACGAAAACCCTTCCGATGGGACAAGTCATCAGCGGCGCATTCGACACATTGAGCCACTGTATGGAAACCTATATGGGCAAGCCGCAGACGGACAACCTCTCTGATGAAATCAACGAGGCGGTGATGCGCAACGTCATCAAGAACCTCCGTACCCTGATAGCCGACCCGGACAACGACTTTGCCCGTGGCGAACTGATGTGGGACTCTGCCCTTGCCGAAAACAGCCTGCTGAAGTTGGGCAAGCAGACCGACTTCCAATGCCATATGCTGGAACATGCCGTGGGTGCTTACACCGACTGCAACCACGGTCGGGCATTGGCAGTCATCCATCCCTCGCTCTACCGTCACTTGCTGAATGAAGGCAAGGAGAAGCTGGCGCGTATGGCAGAACGGGTGTGGAATGTGAAAGGCGATATCGTAGAACAGACCGCCGCCCTTGGCATCGATGCGCTCGAAGCCTTCATTAAGGAAATAGGCCTACCTACCCGTTGGAGCGAGTTGGGCATTACAGACGAGAGCGTGCTTCGTGCTGCTGCCGACACCTGCCTGCTGATGCCGGGATGTTGCAAGCAGTTCACACGGGATGAATTGTTTGAGGTGTTGAAAGAGTGTATGTAATAACTTCTAAGAATGTAATGATAATGAAAAATATATTCAAGACAATGCTGTGCGGTGCCGCCGCTTTGATGCTGACAGGCACATCGGTCGCACAGACTAAGCAAGCATTTGCTTCGGTGGACATTTCTACTATCCTAAGTCCCAACAGCAATCCTTTCGGACTTGTTTATCAAGGGGCTATTACGAAGAACGAGCCGGGCAAGGTGAACATTCATCGCATCACCTACGAATTGAACGGTTTGACGATGGTTGCCAATGTTTATACCCCTGCCGGTTATGATACGGCGAAAACCTATCCCGCTCTTGTCGTGGCGCATCCCAACGGAGGCTGTAAGGAGCAGGTGGCAGGTCTGTACAGCCAACGGATGGCAGAGCAGGGCTACATCTGCCTTGCCTTTGATGCAGCCTATCAGGGCGGAAGCGAGGGCGAGCCGCGTAACGTGGACAAGCCGGCCAACCGCATCGAGGACATACACCGTGCCGCCGACATCCTGACGCAATATCCCGGAGTGGATGCCAACCGCATCGGCATCCTCGGCATCTGCGGCGGTGGCGGCTATACGTTGAAAGCCGCGCAGACGGACAAACGCTTCAAGGCGGTCGCTACGCTCAGTATGTTCAACTCCGGACTGGTGCGGCGCAATGGTTTCCTTGATTCGCAGATGAATGATGTGCAGCAACGTCTCGCCGATGCCTGTGCCGCCCGTCAGAAGGAGGCAAACGGCGAAGCACCGGAATATGTGGGCGATATGAGCGGCATCTCGCCGGAGCAGGCGAAGCAGCTCCCTTTTGACCTCTACCGCGACGGCTATGAGTATTACCTCCAGACACACGCGCATCCCGGCTCCACCTTCCGCTATACCAAAAGCAGTCTGATGGACTTGATGGCGTTTGATGCCAGCGAAGGGATGTACCTCATCAACCAGCCGCTCCTGATGATGGCGGGCAGTCTTGCCGACACGTTCTATATGACCGAACAATGTTTCAGCAAAGCCACGGGGACGGACAACAAGGAACTGTATCTCATCCCCGGCGCAAGGCACATCCAGACATATTGGATGCCGGAGTATGTGGACAAGGCTGTGGGCAAGCTGACGGAGTTCTTTGGAAAACATCTGGAATGAACTTATCTCATCCCGGACATGAGGTAGGCTCAGGTCGGACATGAGATACCCTCAAGTCCGAGGTGAGGTAGCCAAAGGCCTGACCTTTAGTAAAGCTCTCTTGCCGCTTTCGTCGAAATTGGTGCTTCAATCCGTAATCTGTGTATGGACGCGCCACAGCGGAAGCGGTATTTTTGTATCAAGACATAAAACAAATAGTAATGAACGATATACGGACATTTACCATAGACGAGTTTAACAAACAGATGCAGCAGCCGACGTTGCACCCGGAAGTGGCCGTCATCGACCCGGCACGCTTGGAGGACGACGGCACATTATGCTTTACGGGCAACTTCTACGCCATCCGCTTTGTCCAGACACGATGCGGCGAAGCGCGTTATGGCAGAAAGTGCGCCGATTTCCAATATGGCACGCTGGTATTTACGAAGCCGGGCGAAATCGTGCGCGTCTGCCGGGAGGATGCCGTGGACGGGAGCATATCCGGTATTTTGTTCCACCCGGAGCTGTTCAGCACCAAAAGCCTTGTGTTCAAGAAAACCGACTATACGTTCTTCGATTACCGGGAGAACGAGTCTTTGCACCTTTCCTTGCAAGAGAAGCGCATCGTGCAAGACCGTCTGGAACATCTCCACGAGGAACTGCGGCGCGATATTGACCGCCACAGCCTACGCCTTGTATCTGCCGGGCTGGAACTGCTGTTGGACTACTGCGTTCGTTTCTATGAACGGCAATTTGCCTGCCGCACCGACATTGACGGGGAATATATGGAGAAGCTGGACAAAACGCTTTCCCAATATTTTTCATTATGCGGACAAAAGTCTGTGGAAGGCGGTATAAGTAAGGTAGAATCCGCTTTGTCCTCCCTTTCACCTGCGTACTTGAACGACTTTGTACGGGCAGAAACCGGGAAAACGCTTGCCGAATATATACGCATCAGAATGATGGAGTACATCAAAAAGCGTGTCCACAAGGAAGGCTGTCCGTTGGAACAGGTTGCCGGAGAGTTCGGCTTCTATCAGCCACGCCTGTTGGCTCTTTTATATCGGCAGGTATTCGGATGCCAACCTGAGCACTATCTATTGACCCCGGATTATAAACTAAATTGATAACGATATGTACCCGCAAATTATTTGTCACGTAATGGGTTCCGTGGATGGTCGGCTGCTGACTGACCGCTGGACGGAACCATATAATGGGAAGAGCAAAGGCGAACTGATGGGCATCTATGCCGCCATCGGTCGCCAACTAAATACCGACGTTTGGATGTTCGGCAAGAACACGTTGTGTGAAGGCTATTTCCCAAAGAAATTTCATACGCAGGACACCACGCCGTTAGCTCATCCTGCACCGTTTATTGCCGAGCGCACTTCAACCCGTCTCTTTGTGGTAGCCGACCCGGATGCGGACATTCTCTATGAATCCGCTACCGTAAGGGGCGACAGCATCGTCTGCATCCTGCCTGAAACGGCTCCTGCGTTCTATTTGGAGTATCTTCAGAAGAAAGGAATCTCCTATCTGTTTGCCGGATCAAAAGGCGATGACCTCCGCACGGCGATGCATACATTGGCGGAGACCTTTGGCGTGGAATCACTCTCGCTGCAAGGCGGAGGCATCATAGACGGTGCGTTCCTGCAAGCCGGACTGATAGACGAGTTGAGCCTTGTCATATATCCGGGCATCGACGGTTCAGCAGGCTCCACATCCATCTTCCATTATATTGGCAAAGGAAATCCCTCGCAAGGGCAGTCGCTTGAACTGCTATCTGTGAAAGAGATGGAGGACGGGGTGGTTTGGTTACGATATAAATTCCATAAAAACAGTTGAGAAGTATGTTACGCAAAATCAGACTGACGCTTGCCGTCCTGTTCTTCACCGCCGTCACGCTGTTGTTCCTCGACTTCACGGGGACGCTGCACGCTTGGTTGGGCTGGACGGCCAAAATACAGTTCCTGCCTGCGCTCTTGGCGTTGAATGTGGGAGTTGTGGTGTTCCTCGTGCTGCTGACACTTGCCTTCGGACGGGTGTACTGCTCAATCATTTGTCCATTAGGCGTGATGCAGGACATCATCGCTTGGGTGGGCAAGAAACAGAAAAAGAACCGTTACGGCTATTCTCCCGCCAAATCGTGGTTGCGGTATAGTGTGCTGGCGGTCTTCATCATTGCGATGATAGCCGGGATTGGCTCATTAGTGGCATTGCTCGCGCCGTACAGTTCATACGGGCGGATAGCCGGCAACCTGTTCGCCCCGATATACGGCTGGGGGAACAACCTGCTCGCTTATTTTGCGGAGCGAGCCGACAGTTACGCTTTTTATGAAACGGAGGTGTGGCTGAAAAGCCTGCCGACCTTCTTTATCGCTTTGCTCTCCTTTATTATAATAGGAGTGTTGGCGTGGCGGAACGGACGGACTTACTGCAATACTATCTGTCCGGTAGGTACGGTGCTGGGGTTCCTTGCCCGTTTCTCGTGGTTGAAGCCGGTGATTGACAAGGACAAATGCGTAAACTGCAAACTGTGTGCCCGGAATTGCAAGGCGGCTTGTATCGACATCGCCAACCATCGGATTGATTACAGCCGTTGCGTGGCTTGTATGGATTGCATCGGAAAATGCCATAAGGGAGCCATCAGCTACAAGCATCCGGCAAAGGAAGCCGCACAACCGAAAGCTGTTGAATCTAAAATTTCAGCAGAGCAAATCAACGATGCCCGCCGCTCGTTTCTGACCGCCACGGCTTTGGTTGCCACAACTGCCGCGTTAAAGGCACAGGAAAAGAAAGTGGACGGAGACTTGGCGATTATCGAGAGCAAGAAAATCCCCGACCGCAAGACCCCGATAATGCCACCGGGAGCATTGAGCGCACGCGACTTCGCCCGGCATTGCACCGCCTGCCAGCTCTGCGTGTCGGTATGCCCCAACGGGGTACTTCGCCCGTCCACCGACCTGACGAAGCTGATGCAGCCAGAAATGGGTTATGAGCGTGGCTACTGCCGACCGGAATGTACGAAGTGCAGCGAAGTCTGTCCTGCCGGAGCTATACGCCCGATAACCGCAGCGGAGAAATCCGCCACGCAGATAGGACACGCCGTATGGGTCAAGGAGAATTGTGTGCCGCTGACCGATGGCGTGGAGTGCGGCAACTGTGCCCGCCATTGTCCGACGGGAGCCATACTGATGATACCCTCGGATGCCGCTAATCCCGATTCGCCCAAGATTCCGGCCATCAACGTGGAGCGTTGCGTCGGTTGCGGGGCTTGCGAGAATCTTTGTCCGGCACGCACGTTCAGTGCAATTTATGTGGAAGGGCACGAGGTGCACAGAGAACTCTAATGGAAATAATACGAACAAATATGGAAAATAAGAAGACAATCTCCCGCCGCGACTTCTTCAAGATAGCGGGAGCGGCTGGAATGGCGACCGCAGGACTGACGGCTTGTGGTGATAGGCAAGGCTCATTAACATCTACCAATGCAGGCGAACCCGGCGGAGAGATGACCTACCGGACGCTGACGGGTGACCGTGTGTCGCTGCTCGGCTACGGCTGTATGCGCTGGCCGATGATGCCCAATCCCGACGGCGAGGGGCAAGTGGTGGACCAAGAAGAAGTAAACCGGCTGGTGGACTATGCGCTGGCGCACGGCGTGAACTATTTCGACACCGCGCCGCCTTATTGTCAGGGGCTGTCGGAGGAAGCGACGGGCATTGCCCTCAGCCGACATCCGCGCGACTCGTATTACATTGCCACGAAGATGTCCAACCACCGCCTCTACGGGGCAGGGCTTCGTGGCAAGGAGTTGCACGATGCCAGTGTGAAGATGTATCAGGATTCGTTCAAACACCTGCGGACGGATTATTTCGATTACTACCTGTTCCACATCCTCGACACGGGCGCGGGAATGGAGGAAATGCGCGGGCGGCTGTACGATTGCGGCATTGCCGACTTCATCCTCAAAGAGAAAGAGGCGGGGCGCATCCGCAAGCTGGGCTTTTCGTTCCACGGCGATGTGCGGGTGTTCGACTATATGTTGCAGGAATCAGGCATACCGTGGGATTTTGTGCAAATACAGCTCAACTACCTTGACTGGCGGCACGCATCGGGCATCAACGTCAATGCCGAATACCTCTACGGCGAACTGGCGAAGCGGAACATCCCCGCCGTCGTTATGGAACCGCTGTTAGGCGGACGGCTCTCCAAAGTACACGACCACATCGTCATCAAGTTGAAACAGCGCGAATCCGGGCAGAGCGTGGCATCGTGGGCGTTCCGCTTTGCCGGAAGTTTTCCCGGTGTGCTGACTGTCCTCAGCGGTATGACCTATATGGAGCATCTGCAAGACAACCTGCGCACCTATTCGCCTCTGCATCCCCTGTCGGACGATGAGTTTGCCTTCCTGCAAGAAACGGCAGACCTGATGATGCAGTATCAGACCATCCCTTGCAACGACTGCAAGTATTGTATGCCTTGCCCTTACGGAATAGACATACCCGCCATCCTGCTGCATCACAACAAGTGCATCAACGAGGGGAATATGCCCCGCAGCGGTCAGGAGGACTACCACCGTGCCCGCCGCGCTTTCCTTGTCGGTTACGACCGCAGCGTGCCGAAGCTCCGCCAAGCCAGCCACTGTATCGGGTGCAACCAGTGTTCGCCCGACTGTCCGCAAGGCATCGACATCCCGAAGGAGATGCAACGGATTGACCATTTTGTAGAACGGTTGAAGCAAGATAATTTATAGCGACGTTATTTCATTTATACTCAAATACTTATAATTTAAATTGAATATGAACAGATCAGAAAACTGTATTCTCTCTTTTTGGAAGAAATTTGCATCATCGGCGCATTACTGCCGAGCAGGATGTGTGGAATGGACTTTTTGCATTGCTCGCTTCAGCGAGAGAAGCCTATCTCCGGAATGTCGTTGACAGCGGCAAACTTTATCGCCGCTTCGTGGACGACTTCATCAACAGTCACCGGTATATAGACTGTGACAATGTGGTCTGCCGGAATTGCCATGAGATGATTATCCATATAGTTCGAGGTATTCTGCATGATTATCAGGATTGTGTGCGAGAAAAGTTCGCTACCGAATCATTCTCATTGGATGATTGCATGGAACTGAAAAGGATGTATGACACATCTGAAATAAATAGTCCGGCATTTGCGTATGATGCGGATCCAATGGCGACCGCAGCTTCACTTTCATTCGAGTGTAATTTTTCGAAGGAACAGATGGCAGGTATTGTGTCTTGTGCCAATACTTACCATCTGTTCTGTGTTCCTACGGTTCGTATGGAGGATATGGAAACTCTTTTTGCCTGCGAGGAGGGCTTCCGTATTCAGGTAAATAACATCCGCCATGTGGCCGTGCTTTTCGACACTCTGCTCGGAAGGTCGTGCATACAGGCACACTGGCAGTCCATTCTTGAAAGAAGTAGATTTCTGGTTTCCAAGGATGGAAAACGGTTCGTGACCGCTTCGAGCCTGTCAACTGCCCTGTCTGCGGCAAGAATCCGTCCCACATCTGTCGTTTATGCTATCAGGACAATGATAGGCCGACTTCCGTAACAATAATATTCCTATGATTTGAAAAGGTCGTCCATGGTGACTTCACTGTGGACGATACTTTTATGTTTTCCGTCCACCACTCCGTATGTGGTGACAAATGTGATTACCAATGTCTTTCTGGTCTTTGTCGCCATACGGAATAATCCCATCCGTTCACGGAGTTTCATCTCGTAATTATCAGTGATGGCATAACGGTCAGTGCTGAACTTCATTTCGCACAAATGGATGATACGGTCTGCTCGCTCGATAATCATATCAATCTGGAAGCCAGGCATGTTTTTGTCAGAATCTGCCTTGCTTCTCCATGAGGATATGGCCGTTCCGACACCGGCTATTCCGAGTGCCGCCTTTATCTGCCGGTGATGTGCCAGACACACAAGTTCGAAACTGAGTCCCATCCATGCAGAGACGCTGCGGGAATCCATGTTGTTGCTCCACCACCTTTCATCCTTGGCATTGTTGGATTCTATGAACTTGTAATAAAACAATGTAAAGAAGTCCGTAAGCCTGAAAATGCTTCCTCGGGTCTTGCTCCCGAAATGTGACAGACGGGTTACGAAATCGCAGCGTTCAAGGTTCTTCAGTATCTTGCTTAAGAAAGAGCCTTCCAGACCTGTGGCTTTTGCTATGTCCTCCCTTGTCAGTCCGGACTTGTTCTCCGACAATAACTTGACTATTGATATATATGTGTCGGCATTGCTGAACAGGGCATTGTACAGTTCGTCGAATTCCCCTTTGAGATGGGCACCATCTGCAAAAAAGAGCCGGTCAATGTTCTGTGCAAGACTGTCAGAGGTATTCAGGAGGCTCAGGTAAAAGGGAACGCCGCCGAATATCATATAACATTGCAGAATCTGGTATCTGTCCCATCTGCAGTTGCGCTGCCTCAGATATTCTTCCGTCTCATGCAGATTGAACGGGGAAAGATGCAGGTTGCAGGTCACTCTTGCGTGCAATCCTCCCTGATTGGCTTCTATCTTGTCCGCCATCCATGATGTCGCCGATCCTGTGGCGATGAGCATGATGTCTGTACGCCTGTTGCCCCAGCCGTTCCAGAATGTTTCCAGGGCATTGACAAAATTCGACCTCTGCGTATCCATCCAAGGCATTTCATCAATGAATATGACTTTTTTCCGGTCTGAAGGCAATGTCTCCAGATAATCTTCAAGCGCATTGAAGGCATCATACCATGTCCCGGCTTTCGGCTGTCTTCTTTTCGAATGACGCTTGATCGCCCTCATGAAATTCTGTATCTGCACCGAAGCCGGAGTGTTGTGCTCGCCGACAAAGGTGAAATCATATTTATAGTTGAAGAACTTGTCTATGAGATATGTCTTACCGATACGCCTCCGTCC
This sequence comes from Bacteroides ndongoniae, assembly GCF_900108345.1. GTDB lineage: Bacteria > Bacteroidota > Bacteroidia > Bacteroidales > Bacteroidaceae > Bacteroides > Bacteroides ndongoniae. The sequence goes on from NZ_FNVV01000013.1 coordinate 632,158, forward strand.
GCTGATGATGACAAATTCGGAGCGGTCTGATTCCAGACACCGCTGCAGTTCGTCACATTCCCTGTCTCGTGAAACCAGTTTGTCCTGCATAATATTTCCGTTTCCGCAAAGGTACTCAATCCATATGTGTCTGCCAAATTTCAAAGAGTGAGTTTGTACTTTATCTTATAAAATATTTGAGTAAAAGTACAAACTCACCAATACAACATAACACCGAGTTACTACTTTATCTATGATTTTTTATGAGATAAAGTAACGGTTCAGTATATAGTGGCATTCCATATTTGCCGGATGCTTTTCAGTTTTTCTCGGATAAGTTATGCGCCCAGCTTGCTGTTTCAAGTGGTACGCATCCCGCCGCCGAAAGGCGGTTGGGGTATTAGGCTATTATATCAGTTAGTAATTATATATCATTAGTTATCAATAATATAAATGCATTTTTGAGAGTTGTAGATAACAAAATGGCACCAAATCTATTCGCTGTTAAATTACCGGACGAATGCTGTCCACTCAAGGTGCAACAAAGGAATGGATAGGTACAAAATGGCATTCCACAAGATGCTGTCGGAGCAAGATGAGGGAAAATGGAAAGGCAAGGTATGGTCGTAGACCAGTTTCCACTTTTTCTTTTCCCTTCAAGATAGGTATGTGACTTAATATATTTTATTATCAGATATATAATACGGCAAATACCTAATTGAATAACAGAATAGTAACAACTTGGCAATATATGGTTCCAACTAATTACCTATACGATTTTTTACCAGAATCTTGTTAATTAGAAAATCTATCGCAATATGTCAACAATGTATCTATTATTTCATATAAACAGGTAGTGTTTGCCATAGCCGGAATGAGTAACCAACTGTTTGTTTCTACTTACATGCTTCAGTTGGCAGATAAAACAAGTTTGGAAAAATTCTTATTATGTCAATTAAAGGAGTAAATCATTCACATATAAGATGGACTGAAAAGGAAGTATTAAAACATTAATTCCATTTTCAGTCCATTTTACAATTACAGTTTCCAGCCGGAAATGCTTTCTTGAATATTCCATAAATGAGCGTACAGCCCTTCATTTCGGACAAGGTCATCATGTGTGCCTTCTTCCTTTATCCGTCCGTTGTCCAAGACAATAATCTGGTCGGCATCCTTGATGGTTTTAAGCCTGTGGGCAATGGCGATAACGGTACGTCCCTTGATTAACGAATCGATTGCTTTTTGCACTTCTACTTCATTTTCGGGGTCAAGTGAGGCGGTTGCTTCGTCAAGCAGAATGATTGGCGCATCTTTTAGAATAGCACGGGCTATGGATACGCGTTGCTTTTCTCCGCCCGAAAGGGTACACCCCCCTTCGCCTACCAAGGTGTCATATCCTTTGGGCAACCGCATGATGAAGTCATGGCAACAGGCTTTTTTAGCTGCGGCTATAATTTCTTCTTCCGTCGCGTCAGTTTTACCAAAGCGGATATTATTGCGTATGGTGTCCTGAAACAGATAAACATCCTGAAATACCATAGAGATGTGGCTCATCAGACTTTCTGGATTTATCTCATTCATCGGAACACCATTGAAAAAGATACATCCTTTCTGTGGGTCGTAGAAACGGGCGCAAAGCTTCATCACCGTACTTTTCCCGCTTCCCGAAGGTCCGACAAGAGCCGTCAAGGAGTTTTTCGGGAGCGTAATGTTTATATCATGCAACACTTCCTTGTCTTGATAGGCAAACGATACGTGTTCAAACCGGATGTCGCCCGCTGCCGGGGATTGCTGTTCTCCTTTCATCTCCGGCTCGTTCATCAAGGAAAGGATGCGTCCACCGGCAATGGAAAAATAGCGGAACTCGGTAAAGTTTGTCAGTGCGGAAGTCAGCGGGTCGAACACACGAGAACCGACTACAAGGAATAGCACGAATACAAGGATTGAAAGTTGCCCTCCCAACAGAAGGTAAGTTCCACATAGCACCATCATTGTCAGCCCAGCACGTACCAAAGTGATGCTCAACAAGACGAACGGGCCTAACAAGGCTTCCTGACGGATGCAGGCACGGCGAAGTTCTGCAAACGCATCGCGTAACCTGACAAAGCGGTCACCTATCAGATTGTACGCTTTCATTACCCGAATACCCTGTAAGTATTCTTCCAACCGATTTCCAGCATTTATTTTTGCTTGAATTTGCCTGCCGCTTAACTTCCGCTGTGCCTTTGTGCTTGCCCACAGGACGAGCATGGCAAACGGCAAGGCCGCAAACATACTGACCGCCATCCTCCAATCTATCCATACAAGCGAAGCAAAAGCCAGTACGGGCATGACTATGGCACCCATAAGTTGGGGCAGGTGGTGCGAAATTCCGGTTTCTGCCATCATGAAGTCCGTAACAAGCATAGACGACAAATCACCCGGATCACGTTTCGACAAAAAGCCCAACGATAGTTTCCGCAAGTGCTCCGCCAGCGACAAACGCCCGGAAGCACTCATTTCGTATGCTCCTCTAAAATTGGCTCGGTAGGATGCCCGTTCTGCCAAAGCCATGACCAGCATATAAACAGCCATAATGCCGAATATCCACCACAGGCGGGTCGTGTCAAGCGGTTGTCCGCTCCCGTCAAATGCACTAAAAATGATACGTATCGCTTCTATGGAAAGACAGAACGGCACGATATTGACTAAGTTGGCAAGCATGGTGTAACCCACCGGCTTGTAAAGTCTTTCCGTGTGACCTATTGTAATATTCTTTATTGCATTCATATCTTATTTTATTTATATGCTATAATATGTATTTCTTCCTTTTTACGGATTGTTCTGATGGATGAAAATCCGGCTTCATGCAACCGCTCTTCCAATTCTGTCGGAGTATAGACAACCATACCGTCTATCCGTTCCGTCCACATTTTTCCAAGTTCGGGGTCGCTCGCTTCCAGACTAATAAGGAAACAACCTCCTTCTCGGAGAACACGCGCCACTTCAGACAACGCTATGTTTACAGGCGACCAAAAATAGACCGTTTCAAAAGCCGTGATTGCATTAAAGAATCCATCCTCATAAGGTAATGAACAAACATTCCCTTGTTGTATGAAACATCTTTTATTCAAGTCTTTTTCGTTGTACTTTTGGGCGAATGAAACACTTTCTTCTGACAGGTCTATGCCGTAGATATTTCCTTTCGGACATAAATTCAATAAACGTTTCAAATTCGCACCGCCACCGCAGCCTATATCAAGCACATTCCATTCCGGCTGCCATTCCACTTGCTTCATGCCACGATTAGCTAAAGATGCATGAAAACAATTCATTCCTCGCAAAATCATCCGTCCCCAAAATCCTTGCGGACAACTTGTGTTTTGCAAGACCTTGTTTAAGAAATTCTTCTTTCTCATATTGCTTTTAGTTTTTGTTCAACGTCCAATGGTATGCGCTCGTATAGGCATCCCACATGTTTTTATATACACCCTCTGTCACGGATAATTGTTCATGCCTTCCGCATTGCACAATGCTTCCTTCTTTCATGATGACAATCTGATGCGCAGAAATAATGGAAGAAAGGCGATGGGCAATCACAATGACCGTCTTGTCCTTTATCAGCGACTGCAAAGCCATCTGCATTTTATGCTCGTTTTCAGGGTCAGCGAAAGCAGTCGCTTCGTCCAACACCAGTATCGGAGCATTCTTCAATATGGCACGAGCCACACATATCCGTTGGGCTTCACCGCCGGACAGGAATACACCTTTATCGCCTATCCTTGTTTCGTAGCCTTGCGGCAAACGCTCTATGAAATCGTGGCATTGGGCAGCTTTCGCAGCGGCTATCACCTTTTTTTTCGTGGCATCAGGAGAGCCTACGGCGATGTTCTCATAAAGAGTGTCGTAAAAAAGGAAAGTGTCTTGAAAGACGAATGAAACCATATCCATCAGTTTTGCGGTAGGTATTTGGCGTATATCTGCACCGCCTATACATATTTTCCCTTGCTCCACATCCCAGAACCGAGGTATCAGGTTGGCAACCGTTGATTTGCCGCTTCCTGACGGACCGACAAGGGCGGTTATCTTTCCTTGTGGTGCAATGAAGCTGACATCACGCAGGGCTTCCGTCCGTGTTCCCTGTTCTGTGTTCTCGTAGGAGAATGACACATGGCGAAATTCCACATCGTAAGCGGCAGGCACTTGCGGATGTACCGGCTCCGGCACAGGTTTCTTTTCAAGTATGCGGTCGATACGGTTTACACCTTCATCGATGTCGCGCGTGTTGCCTCCCAAGAATGTCAGTTTATAAACGGGAGAAGCCATACCCGGCCCCATGATAATGAAGAACAGCCATACTACCGCCAATGACAAGGATTGCGGACTGGCTTGCATCAGCAGGATGCCCACAGGAAGAATAAACGTCACCATCGAATTGAGCAAGACGGTAAAGGCAATCATCCCGTTCTGGTAGGTGTCACAGCATTTCAAGGCGAATGTCTTGTACGCCTGAATCTCGGCATTGAACTGACGGAACGAACGGACGCTCTGCCCGAAAATCTTGACTACGGGCATTCCCCGTACATACTGCACGGCAGACGCGCTCATCTTTTCCTGCGCATCGTAGTAGATACCCATGAACTCCCTTGCCCTTTTTCCCATGAAATTGGAAAATTGCAGGAATAAGCTAAGCACCACAACGACCATGCACACGACTGTCAGCCACACATCCAGCGAGAAAAAGATGACCAGCATTACCACTACCGTTGCCATTACATTGACCAAATCCGGAATGGTATGGGCGATGAAGCCCTCTATTTTCTCGATATTCTGGTCCATTGTTTTCTTGATGGCTCCCGTAGAGGTATTGTTCAAATATCCCAAAGGCAGTTTGCCGATATGTTCAGACAGACGGACACGCAACCCATACAAGATACGGAATGCAGCCACATGTGAGGACATCAGGGCGGCATAGAGCAATATCAATCCGCCAACAAGCCCTCCAAATGCAATCCATCCCCAACGCATCATGTCCGTTCCGTCCAAAGCGGAAAGATTGGAGCCATTCGACAGCAACTCTTTCAAAATTTCATAAACTGCCCAATAAGGCACAAGCATACACACCGCGCTGCCAGCCGACAGCAGACCTGCTAATATAAGCAGACCTTTCCTTTGTCCCGCTATCTCGAACAGACGGGACAAACCTTTTTTCTTTTTTGATTTTTCCATTGTTATTACGCTATTTTGATGTGATTTTATATCCGAGCAATGAACTGAATTTGTAGCAGAGCCAAGGGATGCGCCCCAATATCTGCCCGAAGAAGAATCCCCAGCGTGAACGGAAGAACTTCATATAGTTAGCCTGTTCAATGAGCTTTAAAGACGGTTCCCATTGTTCCACCACATACCCGTTGCTTATGCCGGAACGGATTTGAGCCTCGTGTTTGCGGAGCGAATCGGGCTTCACACCATGTCGGCTCATTATCGTGCCGCACACGTCAAACCACAATTCACCTCCCCCGAAACGGTTTGCCACGTGATGCAGGAAGGATTTTACTTGCTTCTCGTAGAAGTACATCAGTACCCCCTCCACGATGAAGATAAATTCTGCTTCTGGGTGCTTCCGGCGCAGGTCATCCATCCAGTCGGTCTCCAACAAAGACGCTTCAATATAGACATTGTCCGGCTGTTCGGGTATCAATTCCCGGCGTAGAGCAATGACCTCAGGCAAATCCAAATCATAAAAGACTGCTTTCTGACTTCCGATACGCTGGAAACGGGTATCCAGTCCACATCCCACATTGACCACGACCGGATGCGAATGTGCTTTAATAAATCGGCGCACAGCGCAGTCAAAAAACCATCCACGCACCACGCATCCCACTTCGCTCAACTTTGCCCCGTCGAACTGGGAATAATCGTATTCCAAACTGTCCGCCAGCCATTCCGCAGCCTTGTCATATAGAATGGGATTATTCCGGCGACTTTCTTTGGCTCTCATGTATAGCGGAATAAGCAATGTTTCCGCTACAATACTCTTAAACTCGTATTTCTGTCTCATATTTTTGGAGTGTTTAATAGTGAACGATATTCAGAATTGTTCATAAAAAAAGGAGGAAACCTCCGTGAAGATTTCCTCCTTACCAACCGTTCTGATGCGGTTGAATGTTCGTATGTACGTTGTCTGTATCTCATATCTTGATAATAGCTCTCCAACCTTGGATTTCAAACAGAATATAATCGTGCAAAATAGCCTCCATCTCTTGCCGGGGTACGGAATGCATCAATAGCTCCTCGAACATCGTGAACATCCATACCGTATGCAAATGAATGATAAAATCGGACACAGCCGTATTGATTTCGGGATGTTTCCGCTGCATGGACGCGAACCACGCCTTAACCAATTCCGTGGAACGGTCGGTATAATTCTCACGGAAGCGTTCCAATGAAGAACCTTGCGCACGGAACAACAGTATTTCCATTAGCGAACGGTGTTTGTCTATAAGCGAAACATATTCATCAATGCAGGATTTCAGGTATTTTTCCGACCGCATCATCATAATATCTTCGCCCCGTATGCCGTGGTGTTCTTGCAGCATGGCTTCCAAAGCGCACAAAACAGGACGGACCACTTCATGGAATAATTCATCTTTGTTCGTGAAGTAGTTGTAGATGTTTCCGACACCAACTCCAGCCAATTCCGCCACTTCACGCATGGAAGTTTTGGAATAGCCTTTCTTCTCGAATTGCTGTCTGGCAACCGTCAATATTCGTCCTCGTATGTCTTCTTTCAGCACTTGCATTTATAGTGAACAATGTCTGTTTTTAATTTTTCTGCAAAGGTACAAGGCTTGAAATTGTCGGGCAATACCTATTTTTAGGGATTTTACAATATCCAATATATACTTTGGACTTTATTTTATGTAAGCATAAATAAGAAGTAGAATAGTGTAAAATTATTAGTGGTGCGATAAAAACCACATCACTGTAGTTAAACGATTAATTTTAAATCAAATATAAGCGTTCATTGATTTTTTGATTTGAAAATGATTTATTAGTCCTGTAGTTTCAACATATCAGGATTATGAATCAGGGCAAGTTTGTATTTTCCCAAGTTGTCGAGTATATACCGCGATATCAGTTTGATAAACTCGTAAAGCAATATCAAGGAGATTGGCATACCAAAAATCTCAGCAGTTACAGTCACCTCCTTCATCTCCTTTTCGGACAGTTGACGGGATGTGATTCTCTGAGGGATATTTGTCTATGCCTCGAAGCCCATAACAAGATGCTTTATCATCTCGGCTTTCGTAAGGCCGTGAACCATACCTCATTGTCTCGTGCAAACGAAAGCAGGGATTACCGCATCTTTGAAGGGTTGGGCCTTTATTTAATTGACATGCTCAGACCGATATACTCAAATATCCAACTGTCTCAAATTACCATTGATAACGAGATATATGCACTTGATTCCACGACCATATCGACCAGTATAAAGCTTGCAACGTGGGCTTTGGGGAAATACAGCAAAGGAGCTATCAAGATGCACACCCTGTTGGATTTGAGAGGCAACATACCTACCAATATCCATATCACGGACGGCAAGTGGCATGACAGCAACGAACTTGACGCACTGACACCAGAGCCTTATGCTTTCTACGTGATGGATAAGGCTTATGTTGACTTTAAAGCACTTTTTAGATTTCATCAGGCTCAGTCATTTTGGGTATCACGTCCAAAAGAGAACATGAAATTCGATACTGTCGAGCAAATGGATATTGCCGATGTCAAGTCTGGCATACTGGAAGACTCCCGTATAAGGGTAACAGGATATAACTCAAGCAAGCTGTATCCCGAAGACATGAGATTTGTCCGCGTTTATGACCCTGATAATGACACTATTGTGGACTTTATATCCAACAATTTTGAAGTCAGTGCCTTAGAAATATCCAACTTGTACCGCCATCGATGGGATATAGAGGTATTCTTCAAGTGGATTAAACAGAACATTACCGTAAAGACTCTGTGGGGATATTCGGAAAATGCTGTCAAAATCCATCTTTGGGCTGCCATCATATCGTATCTGACAGTGGCAAGAATAAAGGTTGACTGCAACAGCCCATATTCAATCACCGAGGTGGCTACCCTGATTAGAATATCCGCGTTGGAAAGAACAGACCTGCGGTCGTTGATAACAAAACAAGACTCATCAATCATTTCAAACCAAAATGTCAAAGAACTCTCGTTATTTGGTGATATTTAAAATCAATGCGATTTTATCGCACCAGTAGTAGTGTAAAATATAAAAAAGGACATCATAATTTTCGTCCAAAAACTTGATAGCCAAATACCTTCATTCTTTTGAAGGTGTTTGGCTAACTTTTTACTATGTTCCTCCAAAAGTTTTTTCTCTGCCTTGATGTGGTCGGCAGAACATTGGTTTACCTTTGCCAGTTCACGGTCATCAACCTTAGCATGGATGACGGTATTCTTTTCCACTTTGACAATGGCATTGCTGATGCCGTCCACTATGTTGTCGGCACTTTCCTTGGCTGCTTCCAGAGCCTTGAAAGCCGCCCGTTCCCGTTGGACGGTGTGCTTTAGGCTACCGTGTATGCCGTGCAGTTCTTCTTTCAAGGCTTGGATTTCATTCAGCAGATTGCGAAGTCCAACTATTTGACAGTTGACTTCTTGAAGCAGTCCGTCAAGCTCCTGCATATCCTGTTTCAACTCCTCTTCGGGTGTATAATTGGCAAGCCGCTCACGCAGGGCGGCGGTATCGGGTTGTTTCATATCCTCTGTTGTTTATTGGGTTTGTCATTTGCGTTTCATTCCTGATTTCTTCTGTGTGCCGAGCCTATGCGAAGCCTCACGCGCACAACGGCGGGCAAACTCTATCTCGTCCTCCTCCGGGTCGCGTCCCCATTTGAGGTCGGACTGCGAGCCGCCTCCACCGCCGCCGGATGTCATCTCGTAGGGTGACGCTATAAGGGTGAAGTAAGCCATCGCCAAGTTCTGCAAGTCCTGCCAGTTGGTAAGTTCTTGGTAGTCGAACTCGTTGTTGAAGAAGTCAAGCACCTTGTCGGGCAGATAGCGTTTGTAGGTTTTTCCGTCATGTTCAAACTCCGTGGGCTGGCGGTTCGGCTTATAGTCCGTGTAGTCCTCGTAAACCGAGTTGTTTCGCAGTACCAATGGCTGTGGCTTTTGTCGGGCTTCATTAGGAACGGATGGCTTCGGTGTTGCTGTGGCGGTCGGTTTGGGTGTCGGGCTTGCTTGTTTGGCTTTCTGTTTGTCCTGTTCCGGATGCAGCTTCTCCCATGTCTGCCTGATGCGTGATGCGGTCAGGTTGCGCCCCTTACCAAGTTCGGAAGCCTTAAACCTTGTGTTGCCCTTGCAAAGCACATAACCACGAATGACATCTTTCTTATCCTTGCGCAGATACAAGTCGTAGCCTTTGGCGGCAAGCCTTTCTTGGTAGCCGTCCCATGACCATTTGTCAAGCTCTTGCAAGGCTTCCATGCAGTCGTCGCTGACTTGTGGGATGTTGGCTTCGTGTATGCGCATGGCGGTAGTCCAGCCTCTTTGCCTTGCAACCTTTTCTGCCGCCCGTTGTGCGCGGAGGTGGATGGCGTGGTCGTTGTTGATGTTCCCGTCCTCGTCCACCCGGCAGACGATGGCATGTAGGTGCGGTATGCCGCTCTTGGATTCCTCGTGCAGCCATACGGAGGACTTGCTGCCCGATACGTTGGTGCGTGGGGAAACGACCATGCCGTCCTTGTCCCGGATTTCCTGCTCGTCGAAAGCCGCCGCGAAGTCGTACCACAGTTGCCGCCAGTCATCCAAGGTGAAATCTTCGGTATGCTCCATCGCCGGACTTATCTCCATGCGGATGACATTGTTCTTGATGTTTGCGTGGTTCATGGTGGCGAACTTCATTTCCGTCCATATTCCCGTAGCGTCCATGCCCTGCGGCATGAAGTTGTCGCAGATGCGCGTTATCTTTTCGGGATGTTTCTTGTTCCTCGATTCGCCCGATACATAGAGCATCGCCCTTATGCCGTGGGCTACCGCCTTTGCGTTGGCTATCATGCGCCGTCCTCCTTAGCTTCTTGGTTTGTTGCCCCTGCCGGATAGCTGTTCGCCGTCTGCGTGGACTGCAGGAAGTCGGCGACATGGTTCGTGACATGAGCCACTTTCTCGTACCATTCAAGCATGGTCGGTTGATGGCGGAATAGCTTTACCTTTTCGTTATCGTTCAACCCGTGCAGGGCATTGGCGAAGTTCACCATGTCCGTGCGGCAAGCCGCAAGTTGCCGTAAACCGTCAAGTTCCCTGTCGGAAAGCCTTTGCCGTGGCTTGTAGCCGAGTACCCTTGCCCGGATGAAGTCGCTGCGTGTCATACCACATTGGTCGGCGGTGCTCTTGATTTGCGAAAGCTCCAGTTCCGTGACCTTGGTGACAACCACCTTGTCACGCCTTATAACGGGCTTCTTTTGCTCATGCTCCTGACTGGAGGTATCTTCGTATTCCATATATAACAGATGTCTTTGAAAAGTCGTGAAACGGTTTCTAAAAGAGGGAAGCTGCGAGCCTGCGAGCGGCAAGGACAACAGTCTGCCGGACTGTTGCGAGGGCGTCGGGGTATTACTGTCCGTAGGCGGTAATACCTCGGCATACCTCGCAACTGAACGCTACCGCTCCATGTCAATCCATCCGTCCGCTTGCCACAGCCAAAACAGACTGGTGCCAGTGGAGTGCCGGATAATTGAACAATGGAAAATGTTTTTTGCATCCTGTTTCTGTCAGCTTTTATTCTTCCCTCTATTTTCTGAATGAAGGGTTGTCGAATACAATCTTGTCCACCATCTCGTTCAGCCTGTCAGCAATCCTGTCGCCGTACAACTTGCGTATCTGCTGCGGTACGAGGTTGGTGGTTATGAACGAGAAGCCACGGTTCTCGTATCTTCTTGCAAGCAGGTCAGTCAGCGGCCTGTGCATGTTGCCGAACTCCTGCACCTCCACAGGCTCTATGCCCATGTCATCGATGCCGAGCATCTCCATATCACACAGCCGCAGGAACTCGGTATAGCTGTTCCGACACAGATGGGCAATATGAACGGCATTCACGATCGGCATACCATACACAGTCCTGTGGTAGTTGTCCGGTATCCTGATTACATTGAGCAGGTTCTGGAACGCCCTCATCACGGTGGTCTTGCCGTTGCCGCACAAGCCGCACAGCATCACCCCGCACCTTCTGCCGGAGGTAAGGCTCGCAGCAAGGTTCCTGACTTGTGAGTCTACCGCGTCAGGATAAAGAAATGTGCCTCCGAAACGGCTCACTTCGCCTGCGATGGCACATTTAAGCAGTTTCGCAGCCGTCTCTTCATCGAAAGGCAGTCTAAAACGCTCCTTCGTAGTCCTCGGCTGACACAGCCGTGACATCAGAGTCTCTATAAGTTGGGGATTTCCGTTTTGTTCCATATCGGGTTGTATTCAGATGTTTGATAATCCAATGGTAAAAATGGCTTCGGCAATCGCTCTCGTTCCGCTGCGCGTTTCCGCCGATTCTTTGCTCGTCAAAGAAGTCTCGGATATTCCCGTGTAGCCTGTATCTGTCAATAATCCAGTTTTCTCTTTTCGCCAGCACTTCGATAATCTTGTCCTGCCAAACCGTATCGGCAAGCAGGAGTGACTCAAGCTCATCCAGTGATTTATGTCCATCTTCCCGCGCGTGTTGAGAGTTGATAATATCTTCGTCTTTATCTTTTATATTAGAATGGGGCAACTGTACGGTCAACTCATGGGTCAACTGTCGGGTAACCTGATGCGGCAACTGCCGGGACGGCTGTATGGTCAAGGAATATAGCGCAGGGGTGTGGATTCCTGTACCAACCTGACAATCTATCAGCCCACGTTCTTTGAGATGCTGCCGTGCCTTGCTGATATTCTGTTTGGTGGTCGAGAGCCGCACGCAGAGGATGGCTGTATGGCAGGCAAACGGCATGTTCCAGCGTAGGCGGTTTGCCTCATACAGGAGGTAATGATAAAGTGCTACCTCCGTAGGGTTGAAAGGGCTGCGCTCCGCTTCTGTCCAAAACTGGTTAATGTAGTCGTATATGCCCGCCATGACTTACCGCTTCGAACGGTTGATGATGTACTTCTGTGCCTGTTGGTCGAGTTCCGCCTGCGATGCCACGCGTACATTCTTCATCCATGCCTCCAGTTCGGCTTTGTCAAAGAAGCACAGTTTGCCGTTGGGCTTGTAGTAAGGTATGACGCGTCGCATCATCAGCTTGTGAAGATAACTCACTTTGATTCCGAGAAATTTCGCGGCCTCGGCCGTCGAGATTAATTGGTTCATCTGTTCCATATTTCTGTCGTTTTTGATGTGATTTCTTAGGCTGTGAAAGCCGTCGTTCCGATAAGGAAGACGGTGCAAAGTAAGCCATCGGAAATCACACGACAAAGGCTGTTAGTCTACTGTAAAACAGATGGAAAGCTAAGTGGAAAACTTTTAAAAGCACGGCTGTAAAACAACAGCAAACAGACGAAAACAGGGAATAGAAAAAACAGATGTTAAGCGAGATGAGTCGCCTGAAACGATAAAGCGGTTAAATTTTGATATTTCTCTCCCAACTACGATATGCATCGGTATTGCGGATATTATCGTCGGCTTCTGCCACTTTCTTAAAAATGGAGATTATAACATCCTCTTTGTCGGCTTTGGAACCCCTGCGGTTCTTCACATCCAACAACTGGCGCATATTGTTCAGATGCCAATAGTCGCCAAAAATTTTCCACTGGCGGCTGATGTTGCAGATTGCTGCTATGCTGTCCGCGATGAAAGCCATCAGTGTGGCATTGCATCCATCATGCGGACGGTATTCTGCATCAAGAAAGCCTTCGTGACGCAAGGCTTCCATAAATATCATAGTTCTGTCTCCTTTCAAGGCATCCGGGAAATCCGGTGGAAAGGAAAACCGACATGCTGTCTCTGGTTCTGTGGTCGATTGAGACTTGCCAGAGGAACCACTACCGGACGGTGAAGAAGCCTTTTTAGATTTGCGCTCCGACAATTGCTCGATTTTCTTTCGATACTCCATATAGACAGCCATCGGAACAATGAAGATAACGAGCGAGATTACCACGAACATGACGACGGTAATAGCATCCGTCTCAAGCCGTGCGACCGCTACCCGTCCGGCAAGGACAGATATGAGTAGCCACACTGCTCCCGGCAGCAGGATGTTCACATTGAAATCGTCAGGCAATCTTCTCATACTCTATATTATATCCGTTCGGGTATTGGCAAACTCCATGTCGATAAGGCTGATGGCATCTTCCTTTTTCTTGTTGATGATTTTGGCGTATATCTGGGTGGTCTTCACATCCGAGTGGCCGAGCAGCTTGCATACGGTATAAAGGTCAGCACCGAGTGTCAGCAACATTGTGGCGAAGGTGTGGCGGGCAACATGGGAAATCATTGACGAAGCAAGTGGGTACAGAATGGTGAGTTAAAAACGCAAGCGGTTAATAATGAGCGGATTTTCAATATCTGGAAGAAGTCGCAGAAACGGATTTTGGAGAAATGCTGAATTGGTTCAGTTACCAAACCGTTAACAGGTTGTTACCGAAAAGGGACGGTGTTAACCGGAGGGTCGAAAAAAGTTTGGCGACGGTTTCTTTTTCTGTGAAACACAGCATTTTGCGTAGCGATGAACGCTTACATCAATAGTAAATTTGCAAACAAAAAATGTAGGCGTATGAAAATTGAGAAATTCAAGGTCTTGCTCTACCTGAAGAAGACCGAACCCGACAAGTCGGGCAAAGCTCCCATCATGGGAAGAATTACAGTAAACCGGACAATGGCGCAGTTCGGGACGAAATTGTCCTGCATCCCGAAGCTGTGGAACGCACGGGAAAGCCGTCTGGACGGGAAGAGCCGCGAGGCGGTGGAGACAAACGCGAAAATAGAGAAACTGCTGCTCGCCGTGAACACGGCATTCGAGGAGTTGCAGGGACGGAAACGCGATTTCGACGCCAAGGCGGTGAAGGAACTGCTGCAAGGCAGCATGGAGACACAAATGACGCTGCTCCGCCTGTTCGACAGGATGATCGAGGAGCGGAAAAGCCGCATCGGTATCGACGTGTCCCCGACCTCGATGAGCACGTGGCATTACGCCCGGCTGACACTGGGCGATTTTGTCAAGAAGAAGTATAAGATGAACGACATCGCCTTTGGCGCTCTGAACGAACAGTTCATCCGGGAATACCAGGCTTACACGGAGGGGGAACGGGGATACTCCAACCAGACCACACGGCATTACCTCGCCCTGCTGAAGAAGCTCTGCCGGACAGCCTACAAGGAGGGCTTGTCGGAGGTGTGGCACTTCGTGCATTTCAAGCTGCCCAAGCAGAAAGAAAGCACGCCGAAGGCGTTGAGCCGGGAGGACTTCGAGAAGCTGCGGGATGTGGAGATACCGGAGAAAAGACGTTCCGTCGTCATCACGAGGGACCTGTTCCTGTTCGCGTGCTATACGGGAACAGCCTATGCGGACACCGTGTCGGTGACACGGGAGAACCTGTTCACGGACGACGAGGGCAGCCTGTGGCTGAAATACCGGCGCAAGAAGAACGAACTGAAAGCCCGCGTAAAGCTGCTGCCGGAGGCCGTCGCCCTGATAGAGAAGTATAAGGACGACACGCGGGAAACGCTGCTGCCCCCGCAGCATTACCGCACGCTGCGGGCGAACATGAAAATCCTGCGTGTCATCGCCGGACTGGAGACCGACCTCTGGTATCACATGGGGCGGCACTCGTTCGCCTCGCTGGTTACGCTCGAAGAAGGTGTGCCCATTGAAACTATTAGTAAGATGTTGGGACATAGCAATATACGGACAACACAGATTTATGCCCGTGTCACGCCGAAGAAGCTGTTCGAGGACATGGACAGGTTCATCGAAGCAACCGGCGATCTGGAACTGGCACTATGAGCGGAACAGGAACGGATTTATCATCGTCAAAGGATACATCGAACAGGATTTTAGGCATTGGCATTCAATGGCCTTGCCGCTCATTCCATAAAACATCATTATCATTTGTATCATCTAAAAAATAATTCTATGCGCAGCACATTCAAGATATTGCCTTACATCAACAAGAAAAGAATCAAACCGGACGGCACGTGCGCCGTCCTCTGCCGGGTGTCCATCGACGGGAAGAACATCCTTATCACCACGGGAATCACCTGCCGCCCGGAGGATTGGGACAGCAAGAAAGGAGGCATCCGCACGGCACGTGAGAACAACCGGCTGGCGGAGTTCCGCCAGAATCTGGAACGGACCTACGACCGCCTGCTCAAAGAGCAGGGAGCGGTCAGCGCGGAACTGCTGAAGAACGCCGTAACGGGAGTGGCGAGAATCCCGCAGACCCTGCTCCAAGGCGGCGAGGCGGAAAGGGAACGTCTCAAAATACGCTCGGAGGAAATACACTCCACCTCCACCTACCGGCAGTCGAAGACCACACAGCTTAACCTGCAACAGTTCCTCCAGTCCAGAGGCATGGAGGACATCGCCTTTGCCGACATCACGGAGGAGTTCGGACACTCGTTCAAGCTCTTCCTGAAAAAAGATCTGGGCTATGCGACGACGCACGTGAACCATTGCCTGTGCTGGCTGAACCGCCTTATCTATATCGCGGTGGACGAAGGGGTACTGAGGTGCAATCCGCTGGAGGATGTGCCCTACGAGAAGAAGGACCCACCCAAGATGCGGCACATCAGCCGCGGCGAACTGCGGCGCATCATGGACACGCCGATGGAGGACGAAAAAGTGGAGCTTGCCCGGCGCATGTTCATCTTCAGCTCGTTCACGGGACTGGCCTACGCAGACCTGCGCAACCTCTATCCGTGCCATATCGGTAAGACGGCGGAAGGAAGGCCCTATATCCGCAAGCAGCGTGAGAAGACGAATGTGGAGGCGTTCATCCCGCTGCATCCGGTAGCGCAGCGGATATTGTCGCTCTACAACACGGAAGACTATTCACGTCCGGTGTTCCCGCTGCCCATCCGTGATATACACTGGTTCGAGGTACACGCCTTGGGCGTCATGATGGGCATTGAGCAGAATCTCTCCCATCACTGCGCACGTCATACCTTCGGGACCCTGTTGCTCTCGGAAGGCATTTCGATAGAGAGCGCGGCAAAGATGATGGGACACGCCAACATCAACAGCACACAGGTCTATGCGCAGGTGACGGACGGGAAAATATCCAAGGATATGGACCAACTGATGGAACGGCGCAACAGCCGGAAAGAAGCGGAAACGAATTGAAATTGAATAAAATAACAACAAATGTATGGAAAGACATATCATTACATTGGATGAGCGCGGCACGCTCCATGTGCCGGAAGCTCCCGGCACTTCCATCTGGATGGACGAGCCGGAATTGGTGGAACTGTTCGGGGTGATTGCCCCCACACTCCGCGCGGCGGTAAAGGCGGTGTACAAAAGCGGCATCGTAACACCCCACGAAACGGAACGGCGCATAAGCCTGCCCGACGGGAACAGGCAGGTGGTGTACAGCCTCTCCCTGATTCTCGCCCTCGCTTTCCGCCTCGATACCTACGGGGCCCGGCGACTGCGGGAATATGTCACCGGCAGATTCGGCGACGACGGCAAAGGAGGAAAAGGGATGCAACTGCTCATCATGCCAAACATCCGGCATACGGGTTACGCATGAAAGGATAAGGCAACCCCTATATAGCAAGCGCGGCGCACGGCGGGAGTATCGTCCCTGCCTGTGCGCCGCACTTGTCTTCCGCTCCTCCTATCCGAAGGAACAGGTCGAAAGCAGTCATTGGAAGACGGTCAGTCCCCGTGATGGAACGCCTCGCGGTAGCCCTCACGCAGCATCCGCTCAATGTCCGACTCGCGGTAGAGGATTTTTCCTCCCAACTGGATATAGGCCATGCGTCCCGCATCCCGGTGTTCCTGCAAGGTGCGCCGGCTGGTCTTCAGCAGTTGCGCCACCTCCCTGTCCGTCAGATAGCGTTCTCCGCCCAGCACGGGGCGGTAGTTCTCCGTCAGCCGCCCGACCTCCGCCAGCGTCCTCTCCAACTTTTCGAGAAGACGGACCACCGGCCCGCTTTCCCGTGTCATCAGTTCATTCAGTTCGTTCATTCTCTTACGATGGATTTAGTGGTACAATCATTCGGTGCGGGGTCAGATGCTTTTCCCTTTCAGGGCCGCCCGTCTGCGGCGCTCCTCGACGACGGGGATGATGCGTTGCACATCCTCCGCACGGTAATACACCTTGCGCACGATTTGCGAATAGCCCAACGTGCCGTTGCTGCGCAAGGTCTGCAAGGTACGGGGACTGACCTGAAGGATGCGGCACACCTCCGAGCTGTCCAGCCATTCGCCCAAACGCTTTGCCTCCGACTTGCGCCGGATTTCATCCACCCGGTTTACGAGACGGTTAAAACGTGCCATGATTTCCTCGAAGGTCTTTCTCTCGATAACTACTACTGTTTCCATAAATCTGTTGCTTTAATTGTGAATACTGCCGCAAAGTAAACAGGTTCCGGCGGGATATGGTGCATCCGGGCCGTGCGTGGCAGCATTTGGCTTCGGTGTGGAAGCCTGTGGCGCCGTTCGCCGGCAGCAAATGGGTGGACGCATCCGAAATACGGGAGGCGAAAAGAGAAAATCATACATGGAATGATGGGTGTGTCGGGGGGGGGACGAACATGGACGGGTCGGAGGAATGTAGGATAAAGGGAAGTAAATGCGATGGTCAAGGCTTACGGGAGGAACGACAACGGTATGGAAACGGAGAAAATCGGAAAAAAAGCATAAAAGGGGGCGGATTGGAGGTGAATACTGCCGGAATTTTGTACATTAGGGGCATCCAAATGTCAAAACACGGGTTGCTGAAGGTTGCCCGGCCTAAAATTTATGCCTATGGTGGAAGAATTTGAATTGCTCGAAGAGGCGGAGGTGCAGTTTGAGGACAGCGACTGCGCGGAGTCGGTGTGGCACGGCGTGGGGTACTGCGAGAGCCTGTTCTGCCGGAAGAAGCCGGCAGCGGAACTGACGCTGGTCATCCGCAAGGAGGGTATCCTATATTTCCTATGCGCCGACCTGCCGGAGTTTCAGGAACTGTGCCGCCTGCATGGATGGTATGTCGTGTCGCATCACCCGTTCAGCGATACGCTGGAAATCGGGATGTGCATCATGGAGGCCGGAAGGCACGCCGGGTGGTACTCTCTGGGACATTCAAGCGAGCGCAACGCTGTGTACCGTGAACTGCTGGAATATACGTTCGAGCGCAGCGAGCGGCAGGACTTCTACCCCTACGAGACCTCGTTCAAGGGGCAATGCGTGATTGACGGCTGCACGTGCCATTACCTGCACGACTACCATCCCACGTGGATGGAGAAGAAGGACGAACACCAGAAACGGGTGAGCAACCTGATATTCCGTTTCAAGGAAGGCGGGCATTGCGGGGAGCTGGTGGCGCAGATCCTTGCGTTTGCCCTGCTCCATGCCGGGTTTGAGAAAGGGCGAAAAGACACGGTGCTGATACCCGTCCCCGCCTCGACGCGCGAGAGGCAGCGCAGGCGTTTCCCGGTAGCCTGCTACTACCTGTCGAGGGAACTCGGCATCGAAGACGGCTATAAGGCGATATGGATAGCCGAAGACCGGGAACAACTGAAAGGCCGGGAGAAGAGCGGCGGCGAGATACTCTCGAACCTGCAATTCACGCGGCGGTACATCCGGGGGAAGCATATCGTGCTGCTGGATGATGTATTGACGACAGGGACCAACTTCCTGCACCTGTTCCGGAGGATGAAAGAGCTTGGCGCGGTATCGGTCACGGGGGTGTTTTTAGGGAAAACGGTAGGCGGGTTATGACAACGGCGGGTTATGGCACGATTTCATAAACCGTGCGGCTGTCATTGCGGAAGATGTCCTGTTCAATCTGCCGCCCGACTTTCACGATGCTGTCAATGTCCGCATTGACCTTCAGGCTGAGGACGGGGGCAAATTCCAGATGGTCGTAATCAACGGGGGTATTGTTATAGGTCGTTTCGACAACGGGATAGCCGTGCTCCCCGGCAAAGTGTTTTAACGAGTCCAGATAAGGGAGCTGCTCCTTGCTCATGGCTTCAAAGTCGATGTAGAACTTCCCGTTTTCCTGCATGAAATAGATGCAGTCCGTACCGTTGCTACAGATACCCGTGAAGTCAAACTCCGTGCGTCCTGCCTGCACGTTCCTCAACACTTCGGGGAGCTTGTCCATCGTGATGCGTGCGGCACTTGGCACAGGAAGAACAGCGCTCCAGTCCTGCTGCGCCTGCTTACCCGTGTTCCTGCACCCTGAAAGCCCGAAAACAAGGGCTAACATTTCCATTATTATAACCTTCATACTTTTCATGTCTGTTCCTATTTTATTAAGCCAATGAGTTGGCAATCCTAATCTCACCGCCTAAAGATACGGGAAAAAAAACAGAAAGGCAGACCGCAGGGCAGGAAAATTTTGCGAATTATCTATTCCGGTTGGTCAAATACCCGAAAATGAATAAATTGAGGCACACGCAACATGCCGCTCAGCAGATTATATTCAATATGACAGAGATAAGTATTTTCATGTCATTCAATCCTAATTATCTGTCTTTGATTGTAAGATATGGCGTAAGCCCCAACAGTATTCCGTCTTGCTGTGGCTCTTGTAGCAATTATCTTCATCTAAATAAATATCCAACTTCCAAAAGTCCAAATCCTCTTTGCGGATGACATCGCCGTAGTTATCTATGAAAACAGCCACCTCGTCCTCCTCTTTCCAACTCCAAAGGTAGGGCAACCTGTAGCGGACAGTATGATTTTCGATATACAGTTCCTCCAAATCCCCATCTGCCGTACAAACTATTTTTCCCAAATACTTGCTCTCTTGTGGAGTATGGAAGATAATGGTCGGATGAAGCTCACGATATAGCCACCCCGACAGCACAAGGGCAGCTATAACGGCTATTGTCTTTACCAATCCTTTATGTCGTTTTAATCGGATGGGCATAAAATATCTGTTTTTTCATTTATCAGAAAAAGAGGAAAGCCTCTTGTCAGTATCAAGAGGAACATTTACCGCATGATGACGATCCAATGCATCTAAATAAAACCGGACTCTCAGGGAATCACCGGAAATAAGTTCCTTGAGAAACTTCCGCTGACCAGAGGATAGCGAAGAAGGGGCAACAGGCCAACGGGATTCCTTATGGGAACGTGCCATGACCGCAACCGTATCCTCAAACAGCTTCTGAAAATCCGGATTCTTATAAACAAAAATCCGTGGCATGATAATGAAGCGTTTGGATTCGTTTGGAAAAATGGATTCCGCAAAATCCAGATAATCTCCTATAGAGTCGCCTTCACTCCTATAAATGAGTTCGCGATTCCACCTCTTGGAAGGATTGTTATCAAGAAGCTTATAATAAACTTCATTGGCATAGCCGTAATAGGAAGGATGATCAAGCACTGACAGCCTGTTTTTACCTCTGTTATGTATCATAAACTCGACCGGACATTCTACCCACAACAATTTGCCTTTCTTGGAAGAGTAAGCGAACACCGGATACAAACCGGTACGGGTTTGAGTAATTTCGTATTCCTGAGCTATGTTCTGATGAATCAATTTCCTGACAGCTTGGATTGAAAAAGCGCATAAAGTAAACGGCTTTTCAGGGCGGAACTTGTATTCCACGATTTTACTCTTCGATTCAGGAAACCACCTGTCTATAATTTCTTCTTTATATCCTGTCAAAACAAAATCATCCAGCCTTTCTGAATATCCAAATTGGGCATAGCCAATATAAAGGGAGCAATCTTCGCAGTACGAACATTTGATTGTGAATCCCTTGTCCGAGCCTTCAATGCTTATCTCTTCTTCATCAGGACAGTCGCCTGGTAACGGAAAGACGCTTTCTCCTGCCGGCTTCCCTCCCTTGGTAAGTTTCACGGACACGATAACCGGCCTTGGGACACATCCGCTCTTAGCGGAATCCACGGACATGGTAAGTTCATACGTCTGTTTATGAACCTGAATCCTTACGGTATCCCTCATGCTTCCCTTTCCATAAACCATGATAGGGAAAAGCAGACACAATATGAATGATTTTAATTTTGCCATGTTGATATTGACAATAAATAAACAGGTATATTAAAGATGAAAAGAAAATCCAAACAAGTATAGATAAATTAGCTTTATATCAGTGTTTTATAAAGACGCTCTTTCTTTCAGTTGTTTTCATTATTTTCTGTTAATCGGTTCTTTTTGGGTACATTTTTGTTCCTTGTTTGTTTCTTGATTTCAGTTTTAATTCGTACATTTGCATACGAAAAATAACGAATGAAAGAATACGATTATGCCACGAATAAAGAAGCCTAAAAAAGTAAAAGAACCAATCCGTCTTCGGATGAAGGATTTGTCCGATGGCAGCAAAAGTCTGTATCTGGATATATACCGCAACGGCAAACGGACATACGAGTACCTGAAGCTGTATCTTATTCCGGGAACGGACAGCAATACCCGTCGGCAAAATGAAATAACAATGGCTGCCGCAAATGCCATCAAGTCGAAACGTATTATCGAACTGACCAGTGGTGAAGCCGGTATCGTGAACCATACGGATAAGATTTATCTGCTGGACTGGATGCAAACCTATCTGGAGTACCAAGAGAAACGCGACAAGAAGGGTATCGGTCAAATCAAAGCCGTTACCCATATCCTGAAAGAATATGCAGGGGAAAGATTTATATTGGATCGGGTTGACCTCGCTTTTTGCCAAGGCTATATCGACTACATGCTGACAACCTTCCGCCCTAAAGGAAAGCCGATAGCAGCTTCTACACGCAACACCTATTATCAGATATTCAATGGCGCCCTGAATGCTGCCGTTCGGGCTAAACGGTTGTTGAGAAATCCGTTTAACGAGATGGAAAAGTCGGAGAAGCCCAAAATGCCGGAAAGCGTGCGGTCCTATATGACCATCGAAGAGGTACGGGCATTGATTGCCACTCCGATGCAGGAAGGGAGGGTAAAAAATGCCTATCTGTTCTCCTGCTTCTGCGGACTGCGTATCAGCGATATTGTCGGCCTGAAATGGAAGAATGTCTTTGTCGATAACGGCCAATACCGTCTGGCGGTAGCTATGCAGAAGACCAAAGAACCGATTTACCTGCCACTCTCCAACGAGGCGTTGAAATGGATGCCGGAGCGTGAGGACAAGGCTGCGGACGATCCTGTGTTCAACCTGCCTTCAAATATCAATCAGTATCTCAGACCGTGGGCCGAAGCGGCCGGAATCACCAAGCGTTTTACTTTTCACACCGCCCGGCATACATTCGCGACCATGATGCTGACGCTCGGTGCGGATCTCTATACCGTATCGAAGCTGCTTGGCCATACCTCCGTGAGAATGACACAGGTGTACGCCAAAATCATCAACCAGAAAAAAGACGAAGCAGTCAATTTGGTTAACGGCCTATTCGACTGATGTAGTCATACATGTCAAATTCAATTTACAGGTAAATATTTCCGGCTTTTCTCCGATATTTCAAATGGTCGAAGTAATGCCACTATTATAATAAGTATAAACCCATAAAAAACAATTCGACATGAAAGGACAAAACAACAGGTCCTCTCTTTTTTTGAAGGGAGACCACATCTGCACCACTTCGCTACGGAACAGGATGTAGCGGAAGAATTTTACGAGTTGCTCTCCGAAGCAAGGGAGCTTTATCTTCAAGACGTCATGGCAGACGGCAAACGATATGGCCGCTACGTGGATGACTTTATAAACAGCCACCGGTACATCGACTGCAACAGTGCGGTTTGCAGGAATTGCCATGAAATGAACATTCATATCATCAGAGGGCTGTTGCTCGATTGTACAAGTCTCGTCAAAAGCCTCTTTACCGCAGAAACATTTTCTTTCGAGGAGTGCATGGCCTTGAAACAAAAGTACGACATTGCCGGAGTATGGTTCGACTCTTCACGTACAGAAGATTCCAGAAACGCTCCACCTCTCTCCTTTGGTTGCAATTTTTCCCGTGAACAGATGACAGGTATTGTGGCTTGCGCCAACGCTTATCATCTGTTTTGCGTTTCCACTCTCCGCATCGAGGACATGGAAGCGCTTTTTGCCTGCAAGGAGAATTTCTGTATACGTGTGAACAATATCCGCCATGTGGCGGTTCTGTTCGATGCGTTGCTCGAAAACACCTTTATCCTGCCTCACTGGCAGTCGGTTCTCGACAAGGGGCGGTTCCTGTTGTCCAAAGACGGCACAAGATATGTTACCGCTTCAAGCCTCTCGTCTGCCCTCTCTGCGGCGAGGAACAACATTACATCGGCAAACCTCGGCATACGAAAAGCCATCAGTCGGCTGAAAATATGACACGAAGTGCCAAAAAGCCAAGTATGTGAAAGATAAAACAGTGATAGTTGCCGTGATACGTGCATAGTATCATGCCGGAATTTCCGGCTGTCCGGTTCACATCACATAACTTTGACCTCCGTTAGCGCGCTGCATAACGGAGGTAACTCTCCATTGTCTAATTTTAACATGTATTTTATGCAAAACAGAACAACATTCATGGAGCGGTTAAGCGAACGGCTGACCGCCATAGAAGCGGTTCTCAAGAAGTTGGAACCGGTGGAAGGTCTGTTGGAGCGTGTGGCTTTGCTGGAAAATACCATTTACACGACCAAGAAAGTCTTCACTTTTCAAGAGGCGTGCATGTATATCGGCGTGTCCGAAAGTATGTTGTACAAACTCACATCGAACAAGGAAATCCCGCACTACAAACCTCGCGGCAAGATGCTTTACTTCGCGAAGGAAGAGCTGGACGCATGGCTCTTGCAAAACTACGAACCTACGGTGGACGATGCCATGCGTATGGCGACGGAAGTATCCGCAACCCAACCGTTCTTTAACCAGAAGCGCTATGGAAAACGAAAAAAGAACTGACCGTAACTCGTGGGCGGAACTGGACGAGAATCGCCTGTCGGATATTCTCACGGCATCGCAGATAAAGGCCACGGACACCTACGTGACTCCGCCCCAGATTATATGGATCGACAACTCCACCATAGCGACGCTCGGCAATTTTAGCGCTTCGACGGGTAAGGCGAAGGCGAAAAAGACGTTTAATGTCTCTGCTATTGTCGCCGCGTCACTGGCGGGCCGGCAGGTTTTGAACTACCGGGCGCATCTGCCCGAAGGCAAGCGTAGGATCTTGTACGTGGACACCGAACAGAGCCGTTTCCATTGCCATAACGTGTTGGAACGTATTCTCCGCCTGGCGGGGCTGCCCACCACAACCGACAACGAGAATCTCGATTTCATTTGCCTGCGGGAATACACGCCAGCCGTGCGTATTGAGGTCATCGACTACGCTCTGCGACAGAACAAAGGGTACGGGCTGGTCATCATTGACGGCATCCGCGACCTGATGCTCGACATCAACAGCACCAGCGAATCGGTGGAGGTTATCAACAAGATGATGGAGTGGTCGTCGAAATACGACCTGCATATCCATTGTGTGCTGCACCTGAATAAAGGCGACAACAATGTGCGCGGGCATATCGGCACGGAAATGAGCAATAAGGCGGAAACGGTGCTGGTCATCACCAAGAGTGCGGAGAATCCCGTTATCAGTGAAGTTCATGCGCTGCATATCCGCGAGAAGGAGTTCAAACCGTTTGCTTTTTCCGTTGATGACGAAGGATTGCCGGTCATGGTGGATAACTATTCGTTTGATGGCAGCGTGAGACCGAAGGCCCGGAGCAGCTTCATGGATTTGTCCATCGAGCAGCACCGGGAGGCGCTTTCCGCCGCTTTCGGGGACAGGCCCATCAAAGGTTTCGAGAACGTACTACAGGCTCTCATGGCTTCCTATGAGGCTATCGGGTTCAAACGGGGACGCAGCGTCATGATAAAACTGCTGCAGTACCTGACGGAAAACCTAAAGCTGATCGTCAAACGGGACAAGCTCTTTTATTACGATGTGACCCCGACCGAAGCCTTGCTTTTCGACGAAGAATGCGAGGACGCGGAAGGTGAAAAATAATTTAGTTTACTTTGGTCCGGGTATATATAGGAGAAAAACCAAAGTAAACCGTTTTTTGAAAACAAGTGAAAAGAAAATGACATGACCATAGCGGAAGCAAAACAACTGCGTATCGTGGACTATCTTGCCAGCCTCGGCTACCACCCCCAGAGTGTAACATCGAAACAATACTGGTATTTGTCGCCGCTACGCAATGAGCGTACCCCGTCGTTCAAGGTCAATGACCGGCTCAACGAATGGTATGACTTTGGCGCAGCGACGGGCGGAGACCTTGTGGAACTGGGCAAGCACCTTTACCGGACGGACAGCGTGAGCGAAGTGCTTGCCTATATAGGCAAGCACGAGAACGCTATCCCGATACAAAGGGTGCGGATTCCGGGGACAACGCCCCGACCCGTCGAAGCCGACATGAAGGACGTGCTCATCGTACCGTTGCAGCACCATGCGCTGCTCTCGTACCTTCATTCCCGTGGAATCGACGGAGACATCGGCCGCATGTTCTGCCGGGAGGTCCATTATGAATTGCGGCAACGGCGCTACTTCGCCCTTGCCTTCGGTAACGTGGCGGGCGGGTACGAGATTCGCAATCCTTATTATAAGGGCTGTATCCGGTGTAAGGACATCTCTGTCATCAGGCATTCTCATAGTGAAGCACAGAACCGGGTTTGCGTGTTCGAAGGCTTCATGGATTTTCTCTCTTACCTGACGCTGAAACAGACGGGTGATGATACGGTCTGCATCGGCGCACCTTGCGATTACCTCGTGATGAACTCGGTGAACAACCTGAAAAAGGCTTTGGAACACTTGCAGGTGTACGAGGAAATACACTGTTATCTCGACAATGATCTCGCCGGACAGAAAACGGAAGAGACCATCGCCGGCATGTACGGCAAGCGGGTACACAACGAAGCACTCCGTTATCACGAGTACAAGGACCTGAACGATTACCTGCGTGGAAAGAAACGGTAAGGCATTATCGTTACCCCTCCCTTGAAAGCTCTCCTCCCGGGAGGGCTTTTTTTATGCCCGTTTTTCCCGGTACATTCGCCTTAAAGTATGAAATTAAAGTTCAATTTATATGTTTCGTACTTATTTCTATGTAATAAAATACTGTTTGATATAAAGAGATTTCGTTATATCGAATATAATACATTTCTTTGCATTTGTACTTTCAAAGTTCAATTAAAGTTTAATTTCATACTTAAAAACAAATGAGTTCATACTTTATATTCGCCCTTGTACTGACGGGGCTGTACATCGTCTATTACGCAGTCAATATTACCCGTGACCTGTATGGAAAGAAGGGAACGGAGAAGACTGACGAGGAAGTTTTCGACCTCGGTCCGATGGATGCCACGGAAGAGAGTGTCGAGGTTTCGGAGAACGAGACCGGGTTTAGTATCGGAAATGAGACATGCGACACGGAAGCCGTAGCTGCCCCACCTGCGGTACAAGACGGCGATACAGGGAAAAAGGAGGCAGCCGCGAAAGAGCGGCTTGAAAGGCTGAAGGCCAAGGCGGAGGCGCAGATGGAAGAGATCGCTCCCTACCTGTCCGACGGCTTTACCGACGAAGAGATGTATAAGGCGTTGATTTCCAAAGGACGCTTGGACAACCGTCCCTGCCTGAAATGGAGACCGGTCAAAGATAAGCTGTAAGATGTCGAAAACGAAAAAGATACTATGTGCGCTTTGTTCCATCATCCCCTGTTCAGCTCTGGCGAAAAGCGGCAGCGTGAATTACAGTTGGGGTGCGGATGCGCTGGCGACGATGCACGACTACGTGGTAACGATGATGTTTTACGTCCAAGCTCTATGCTGTGCCATCGCCGGGATTTGTGTGATTGTGTCCGGATTCCAGATTTACGTAAAGATGAACACGGGCGAGGACGGCATCACCAAGTCCATCATAACGCTTGTCGGCGCGTGTCTGTTCCTGATCGGTGCGTTCCTCGTCTTTCCTGCCTTTTTCGGCTATCGCATATAGAAACCGGCAACCGGCGGCGTGTTGCCGCGATGATGATTCGGAAGAACTGCAATACTTACCCTAAAAAATAAATAATCATGTTTCAAAAAACTAAAAGACAAATGAAAAGAATGTTTTCTACGAAAAAGATGCAGATGCTCACGCTGATGTTGCTGTGCGGCACAACAGCCGTCATGGCCCAGAACTCCGCAGGCGATTATTCCGCCGGTACGACTGCACTGGCGACCGTGACGGAGGAAATTGCCAAGTATGTCCCCATCATGGTCAAACTGTGTTACGCCATCGCAGGCGTGGTGGCTATCGTGGGCGCTATCTCGGTATATATCGCCATGAACAACGAGGAGCAGGACGTAAAGAAGAAGATCATGATGGTCGTGGGAGCCTGCATTTTCCTAATCGCTGCCGCACAAGCACTTCCGATGTTCTTCGGTCTCGGCGCATAAACCTCCCGCACGATGAAAGGCAAGGACGAACGTTATCCCGATTACCCGTTGTTCAAGGGTCTGCAACGGCCTTTGGAGTTCATGGGGATTCAGGGACGCTACATCTACTGGGCGGCGGGTGTTGCCGGCGGAGCCATCGTCGGTTTTATAATCGCCTACTGTCTCGCAGGGTTCGTGGTCGGACTGGTCGTGCTGGTTGCGGTCGTCTCGGCGGGTATCGCCTTTATCATGCTCAAACAGCGGAAAGGGCTGCATACCAAGAAAGACGGGCGCGGGGTGTATATCTATGCCCACTCGAAGAAGCTGTGAGAAGAAAAGAAAAACCATCACGGGCAACGTGTGGTCTTGTTGAATGTTGAACGCGGGCCGGCCGCCTGAAATCCGGGCGGCCCGGCCTTTTTATCGTATTTTGAGATGACTTTGTACATCATTCTACTTTTTATCGCCTTGTGTGCCGGCATGGCCCTGTCGGTCTATGCGTTCGGTACCGGAGGCAAGCGCAAGCGTATCTTTCAGGACATCTATTTTTCCGTGGAGGAGACGAACGGCGTGGGTGTGCTCTATACCAAGACGGGCGAATATTCCGCTATCCTGAAAATAGAGAACCCCGTGCAAAAATACTGCGCGAACATCGACAGCTACTATGAGTTCACGCACCTTTTCACCGCCCTCGCACAAACGCTCGGCGAAGGATATGCCCTGCACAAACAGGACATCTTCGTCAGGAAACAGTTCGAGAACGAGACGGGCGACAAACACGAGTTCCTCTCGTCGGCCTACTTCCGCTACTTCAAGGGGCGCAACTACACGGACAGCGTGTGTTACCTGACCATCACACAGGAGGCGAAGAAGAGCCGACTGTTCTCGTTCGACAACAAGAAGTGGCGCGATTTTCTGGTCAAAATCCGCAAAGTGCATGACCAGTTGCACGATGCCGGGGTGCAGGCCAAGTTCCTGAACAAAGCCGAGGCAAGCGAATACGTGGACCGCTACTTTGCCATGAACTTCAAGGACCGGATCGTGTCGATGACCAACTTCAAAGCAGACGACGAGACGGTCTCGATGGGCGACAAACGCTGCAAGGTATATAGTCTTGTCGATGTGGACTGCGCCGCACTGCCTTCACTGATACGACCTTATACCAATATAGAGGTCAATAACACGGATATGCCCGTGGACCTGCTGGCTGCCATCGACAGCATTCCGAGTGCGGAGGCTGTCATCTACAACCAGATTGTCTTCCTGCCCAATCAGAAAAGGGAACTGGCCCTGCTGGACAAAAAGAAGAACCGGCACGCCAGTATTCCCAATCCGAGCAACCAGATGGCCGTGGAGGACATCAAGCGGGTACAGGAGGTCATCGCGCGGGAAAGCAAGCAGCTTGTGTACACCCATTTCAACCTGATTGTCGCCGTACCGACTGGTACGGACCTGCAAAAATGCACGAACCATTTGGAGAACGCTTTCGGGCGTATGGGTATCCATATCTCCAAGAGGGCGTACAATCAGCTGGAACTGTTCGTGAACTCGTTTCCGGGTAACTGCTACGGCATGAACGAGGACTATGACCGCTTCCTGACGCTGGGTGACGCGGCGGTGTGCCTGATGTATAAGGAGCACATACAGCACAGCGAAGAAACACCTCTGAAAATTTACTACACGGACCGCCAAGGCGTGCCGGTGGCTATAGACATCACGGGAAAGGAAGGAAAAAACAAACTGACAGACAACTCGAATTTCTTTTGTTTAGGGCCTTCAGGCAGCGGCAAGAGCTTCCACATGAACTCTGTCGTGCGCCAGTTGTACGAGCAGGGAACGGACGTGGTGATGGTCGATACGGGTAACAGCTACGAGGGGCTTTGCGAGTATCTGGGCGGCAAGTACATTTCCTATACCGAGGAAAGACCGATTACCATGAACCCATTCCGCATCAACCGGGCGGAAATGAATGTGGAGAAAACGGGCTTCCTGAAAAACCTCGTACTGCTCATCTGGAAAGGCTCGCAGGGTACGGTCACAAAGACGGAGGATCGCCTGATAGAACAGGTTATCACGGAGTATTACGACACCTATTTCAATGGGTTCGACGGCTTCACGCCCCTGCAACGGGAGGATTTGCGTAAGGGGCTGCTCATCGACGACCGTAACCATGCCGAGAAGCAGGGCGAAGACGAAGGAGAGCGGGCCGGGCGTATCGAGCGCATGATCGACGAGATGGAACGCCGCCGTAAGGAGCTAAAAGTGGAAGAGCTGTCGTTCAACTCGTTTTATGAGTTTTCCGTGCAGCGCATCCCCGACATCTGTGCCGAGAACCACATTTCGGGCATCGACATCTCGACATACCGTTACATGATGAAGGACTTCTACCGGGGCGGCAATCATGAAAAGACGCTGAATGAGAACATGGACAGTTCACTGTTCGATGAGACGTTTATCGTCTTCGAAATCGACAGTATAAAAGATGATCCTCTCCTGTTCCCTCTTGTCACACTGATTATCATGGACGTGTTTCTGCAAAAGATGCGTATCAAGAAGAACCGTAAGGTACTGGTCATCGAGGAAGCGTGGAAAGCTATTGCCAGCCCGCTCATGGCCGAATACATCAAGTTTATGTACAAGACGGCCCGTAAATTCTGGGCTTCGGTCGGTGTGGTGACGCAGGAAATACAGGACATTATCGGCAGCCCTATTGTCAAGGAGGCCATCATCAACAACTCGGACGTGGTGATGCTGCTCGACCAGAGCAAGTTCCGCGAGCGGTTCGATGAAATCAAGGCTATTCTCGGCCTTACCGACGTGGACTGCAAGAAGATATTCACCATCAACCGGCTGGAAAACAAGGAAGGGCGCAGTTTCTTCCGCGAGGTGTTCATCCGCCGGGGAACGACCAGCGGCGTGTACGGCGTAGAAGAACCAAGAGAATGTTACATGACCTACACCACGGAGCGGGCGGAGAAAGAAGCTCTTAAACTCTATAAACGGGAATTACGGTGCAGTCATCAGGAAGCTATCGAGGCGTACTGCCGCGACTGGAACGCCAGCGGTATCGGGAAGTCCCTGCCGTTCGCCCAAAAGGTCAACGAGGCCGGACGGGTATTGAATCTTCATGTAAAACAATAACAATCAAATTATCAATTACAAAAATGGAAAAGATAGACATCAGCCAAAGTGTAAAGACACTTGAGTTCGGGAGCAAATATGAAGCCCGTATCCAGCGGATATTCCGTGAGTTCGACATCAAGACCATCCGGGATTTATGCCAATGGCCCGGAAAGGACTTGGTAAGGGTACGCGACATGGGTAGAAAAAGCATTGAGGAAATAGAGGAGGTTCTGGAAAGATACAATCTCCGGTTGGGGATGCTCGGTAAGGAACTGGACGAATACGCCGGCATAGAAAATTCCGTACAGGACGAGGAAGAAGAGGCGAAATGGGAACAACGCAGGTACGAGATCGCCAAGGAGGTATTCATACATCACCGTCTGGTGGCAGAATCCGCCGTATATGAGGCCGACGGACTGATACGTGCACTAAGAGGCATGACGCGCTGACGGGCGTCTGTTTTTAACTGGGAAAGAATCCATGATGAAACGGCTGTCACTTATCCTCATACTCCTGTCGCTCGTCGTCGTGCAGCAGGTCCACGCACAGTATTACAGCGTGAACTACGATGCGCGTACCGTGGCGGCAATGGCTACCGCTTTCGGTACGGAAGCCGTGGCGGAAAGCTATTACCGGGAGCAGGTCGATGACATTCTCAAGCACTACAATGCGGCGGAAGTGGCCACGGCAGGGATTTTTGCGTCCAAGTTCTTGGAACATAAAGCCTTTTCCGACCTCGGCATCTGGAACAGCAGTACGGAGAATTACTACTACCGCCGCATTTACCGCATGGTCTCTGAGAAAATCATGCCGAAGATATGGGTGGTGGCGAAACTGATGCTGCGCTCGCCGCAAACGGCTATCTACTGGGGCAGCTACCTGATGAAAATCTGCGACGAGACGAAAAGTCTGTGTATGCAGTTCGAGAGTGTAGTGACGAACAGCACTCTGGGCTTTTCGGACATCGTGTTTCTGGAAATCAACCGAAACATCGCCCCTCTGCTGAAACTCTCGGAAGTGGGCGACATCGACTGGCAGCATATGTTGGACGATCTCGCCAGCGTGCCGGGTAACTTTACCAAGGAGAACCTGCAACACGACATCGACAACCTCTACAACATGGGTGTCGGTCTCGCCTCGGCTGGTATCGGAAATATCGGTGACGCCCTGCTGCAGACCAGTTCGTTCCATGAGCTGATGGGCGGCAGGATCAGCAAGATTATCGACCTGTACGATCATTACGGTGCGCTCTTCGAGCAGGCGGAACATGACCTCGGCGGTCTGCTGATCGACATGGTGGGTGGAGAGGATAACGTAGCGGGACTGTTCGATTTCAGCAACTACGACCTGACCTCGTGGATAACGGATTATCTGGACGAGACAGCGGGAAACTACTACACGCAACGGTGGTATATCGGCCGACGCGAGCAAGGGAGTATCGCCCTGTGCGATTACTACCCGCCGACGGACGATAACAGCATACTGAACGGTGGAGAGTGGACGCGTTTCGAGACGACCGATCCCGGCTTCTATCCCAATGCATCACAACGGGAGCAGGCACTCGCCAATTCGGAACGGTATGCCGGATGGTCGAGAAGCCGGGTACAGCAACTCAACAACCAAAACGACGGCTATACCTATAATATTAACTACTGGCAGAACGGTTACATCATCAGCCGGGGCGGCAAACAGACGA
Source organism: Bacteroides ndongoniae (assembly GCF_900108345.1). Lineage (GTDB taxonomy): Bacteria > Bacteroidota > Bacteroidia > Bacteroidales > Bacteroidaceae > Bacteroides > Bacteroides ndongoniae. Next base: position 664,476 of record NZ_FNVV01000013.1, read on the forward strand.
AGAAAGCCTATGCCTACGAAATCCATGTGAAGAAAAGCTGGAACCGGGAGGAAATCATTTACGAGGAGGTGTTCGATTCTTATTCGATGGACCTAAACACGTTCAAGGCGCAACTCAATGCCCGTCTCTCGGAGTTCAACGACAACGAGGAGGGTTATACCTATTATATAGCTTCCGACGCACGGAACTATTATCAGGCAACGGATGCCGCAAAGTTACAGGGCTGCGAGAGCGTGACCATCAGTGTAACCTGCTCGGACGGGGCTACGCTCGGTCAGGGCACGACACAGTACAAATGCCGGAAGTGCGGCAAATCCCTGAACGCCCATTCAAAGGAGTGTGCCATGCAGACCACGGTTACGGAGAACGAATTGGACTTATCCGAGTTGGACGCCATGCTGCAGGAGGCGGAGAAGCAAGTGGCCGTCCTTCAGTCGCAAATCAATGCGTTGGAGAATGAGAATGCCGACCTGCTGAAAAAAATCGCCGAGGCGAGCGTGGAAGATGCGGCGGTGTACCGACAGCAGTACAATGCGAACAAAACACAGATAGACCGCCTGAAAAGCGAGCTGTCCGAATGGCAGAAGAAACAGCAGGAATATACCGACGCAAAAACCGAGGCGGCGGGCGATAACGATGTGGCAACGGACGACTATTACCGCATACCGGCCATCATGCAGGACTGCAAGACGGCTTACAGCCTGTCGTGGCAGGACGGCGGGGCGTGGAACGGCTACACCTATGTCCGTAAGGCGACCATGCCGAATATCAACGGGGTCATCACGTTCAAGGCAACGGTCTCGATAGCCCGCAAACCGAAATATTTCCTCGGTATCAAGATACACCGTGCCATCGTGCAGATCAGTTGGGAACTGACCACGGAATATACCGACACGTATGTGGCCGACGTGCTGACGCTCGACCCGAACCTGTCGGACGCGGAGAAAACGAAACTGGTGAACGACCGTATTGCGGAGATTGCACGGGAGCATCCTTCGTGCAAAATCACGACGGAATACGCCCGTACCCCGCCATTGGAAGAGACTCCGACCGGAGAGGTGTACCATCTGCTGTGGTCGAGCGACCGGCTCGAAATCGCACGGGAAGTGGATTCCCGGATTACAAAAATATATGCAGACCTCGTGTCGCTGGAAAAGATGATGCACTATAAGCGGAGTATCATCGACGTGCTGAAGGACGTGCTGCCCGAACTGGACATGGACGAGGGACGCAGGCTGACGCTCGTGGAGGAATGCCACGAACGTTGGGTGGAGAATGCGCGAAACCTGCGGAACGGAAACGGCAGGAACGGCAAAGACAGCGGAAAGGAGGTGCGGCCATGAAACGTGCCCTGCTGATGACAGTCGTGCTGCTGGCTCTCCTGCCCGGCATCGCCAAGGCGCAATGGACCTTCGACATCGTGTCGGTAGAAGCTTACATCAACGACCACAAAAAACAGCGCAGTCTGCTGCTGGCCCGCAGTACGCTGGAATACAGCAACAAGCTGCTGCACGAATACAGCCGCGAGGAGATCGGCGAGTACAAGGAACTGAATGTGGACTTGGACCGCTATACCCGCGCCTTCGACGTCATCGACGTGATGTACCAGTCCTTGCGGACGGTACTGAACGTGAAAAGCACTTATACGGCGGTCAGCGACCGTATCGGCGATTACAAGAGACTGCTGGAAGATTTCAACGAGAGAATCGTGAAACGGGGACGCATCGACCCCGGCGACGTGGTGATACTGGCTATCAACGAGAAAGCGATACGGGACATCGCCGATGACGGGGAGCAGCTCTACAAGTCGGTAAGCGACCTTGTATTGTATGCCACCGGAGCAGCGGCCTGTTCTACTTCCGACCTACTGCTGGTGCTGGAGGCAGTGAACACGTCGCTGGACGACATCGAGCGACATCTGAACCGGGCATATATCGAGACGTGGCGGTACATACAGGTGCGTATCGGCTATTGGAAAGAGAAGATTTACCGTCCCAAAGTCAAGGAGATTATCGACGGGGCTTTCGGACGGTGGCGCAAAGCGGGACGGCTGGATTATTAACGAACGATGAAAGGGAAAAATGAAACGAACATTATTACTCATGGCGGTTGTGACAATCACAACTGGCGGCATCAAGGCGCAGTCGGTCACTTACAACCACGATTCGCCGAAACAGAATCAGATTACGGTCATGGAAACCGGCACGGGTGCTCTGTCGCCCGAACTCTACTACACGCTGCTGCACAACAAATACAAGAAGTCGGCGGCGAGTAAGAACAAACTGTCGTTCCGCACGCTGGCGGGTGTGAACCTGTACAACCAGACGGACGAGGCGGAAGCCATCGACTCAGCGCTGGTCAAGCGTGCCGAAATCGAGGCGCTGAACGTGGCCGACCGGCAGATCGACCTCGCGTGGCTGGCCGAAGGCGATAAGATAAACGCTCAAATGGAACGGCTTCAGCGTAACATCGACCGAATCCTCCTTGCCGGAGGCACGACGGACGACAAGGAACGGTGGACGGAATACTACCACGTGTACCAGTGCGCCATCAACGCCACCAAGGATGCCTATATGCCCAATGCGCAACGGAAGAAGGAATACCTGCGGATTTATGAGGACGTGGTACGACAGAACGAGATTCTGGTCGGTTTCCTTGCCCGAAGACAGAACGCTACGGTTACGGACGGGCTATTGAACGCAACTGTCGACCGGAGGCTGAACAAAGGCGGTATCGTCCGAGAGGCAATGGGCCGGTGGAACGAATCGCGTTTCACAGTGCGAGGGTCACAATCGGACGGTGGCACGGATACAGGAGACGGAGACGAGACGGTAAACAGAGGGAACTAAAAGCATATAACCTATGGCAGACGGAAACATACTTTCAGATTTCGGTATCGACCTCTTGGAAGAGGAGATCGACGACGTGATTTTTCAGACCAACGAGTTCCTGACCGATGCGACCTTTACGGGGTCACAAGGACCGTTCTGGTGGATATTGCAGATGTGCATGGCGCTGGCCGCACTCTTCGCCATCATCATGGCGGCAGGTATGGCGTACAAGATGATGGTCAAGCACGAGCCGCTGGACGTGATGAAACTTTTCAAGCCGTTGGCCGTGTCGCTCATTCTCTGCTGGTGGTATCCTCCAGCAGATACGGGCATGGCTGGCAGCGGGAGCAACTGGTGCTTTCTGGACTTCCTCTCCTATATTCCGAACTGTATCGGTTCGTACACACACGACCTCTATGAGGCCGAAGCCTCGCAAATCTCGGATAAGTTCGAGGAAGTGCAGGAATTGATTTACGTGCGCGACACGATGTACACCGCCCTTCAGGCGCAGGCCGATGTCGCCCATACGGGTACGTCGGACCCAAACCTCATTGAGGCGACGATGGAACAAACTGGCGTGGACGAGGTTACTAACATGGAGAAGGATGCAGCGAAGCTGTGGTTCACGTCGCTGACTTCGGGGGTCATCGTGGGAATAGACAAAATCATCATGCTGATAGCCCTTGTGGTATTCAGAATAGGTTGGTGGGCCACGATTTACTGCCAGCAAATTCTTTTGGGAATGCTCACCATTTTCGGACCTATCCAGTGGGCGTTCTCGCTCCTGCCCAAATGGGAAGGTGCGTGGGCGAAGTGGCTCACGAGGTATCTGACGGTACATTTCTATGGGGCGATGCTCTACTTCGTGGGCTTCTACGTGCTGCTGCTGTTCGACATCGTACTTTGCATACAGGTAGAGAACCTAACGGCGATAACGGCAAGCGAGCAGACGATGGCGGCTTACCTGCAAAACTCCTTCTTCTCGGCGGGCTATCTGATGGCGGCAAGCATCGTGGCCCTAAAATGCCTGAACCTCGTCCCCGACCTTGCGGCATGGATGATACCGGAGGGTGACACGGCGTTCTCAACCCGAAACTTCGGCGAGGGCGTGGCACAGCAGGCCAAAATGACGGCAACAGGCGCAATGGGTACGGTAATGAGATAACAAAGTAACGATAAATATTCAAACAAAATGGTCATCAAGAATTTAGAGAACAAAATCAAACTGGTCGGAATTATTTGTACCGCCTTTCTTGTGGGCTGCGTCATCATCAGCGTGTCGAGTATCTGGACGGCCCGCACGATGGTTACGGACGCTCAAAAGAAAGTATATGTGCTGGACGGCAACGTGCCCATACTGGTACGCCGCACGACAATGGAGGAAACGCTCGACGTGGAAGCCAAGAGCCATGTCGAAATGTTCCACCACTACTTCTTTACCCTTGCTCCCGACGACAAGTACATCCGCTACACGATGGAGAAAGCGATGTACTTAGTGGACGAAACGGGCTTGGCACAGTACAATACGCTCAAGGAGAAAGGTTTCTATTCCAACATCTTGGGAACGAGTGCCGTCTTTTCGATTTTCTGCGACAGTATCACCTTCAACAAGGAGAAGATGGAGTTCACTTACTACGGGCGGCAGCGTATCGAACGGCGCAGCAATATCCTGATGCGCGAACTGGTTACGGCGGGACAGCTCAAGCGTGTACCCCGGACGGAGAACAACCCGCACGGGCTGCTCATTGTGAACTGGCGCACACTGCTGAACAAGGACATCGAGCAAAAGACAAAAAGCAACTATTAACTCTACCAGTCCTATGAATATCAAAGGATTCAGACGTATGCTGTTCGGCGAGAAGATGCCGGACAAGAACGACCCGAAATACAAGGAGCGCTACGAACGCGACGTGGATGCCGGGCGACGCTTCGCCAAAGCGACACGTATCGACAAGGCAGTGGCCAAAGTACAGGGTTTCGCCAACGCCCACCGGACGCTGTTTCTCGTCATCGTATTCGGCTTCGCCATCTGCGGGCTGACATGGAATATTTACCGCCTGACGGTGGTGTACCGCCATCATCCAGTCCGCCGAACGGCCACGGAAATGCAGGATTCCGTGCTCCGGGAACGGCATAAGATGCTTTCCGTACCGCATGTACGAAGATTCGATACGAAGGAAAGCGGTACGGAAAGGCCGGAATAGAACGGCAGGCTTATGAATATGCCGTTTGAGAGAACTATAAGCAAGTATGTGCAACTCAATTAAAGGGAAACAATGAACAATATCTTCAAGAGAATCAATTTCAGGCAGCCGAAGTATATGCTTCCGGCTATCCTCTATATCCCCCTTCTCGGCACGTCGTACTTCATTTTCGACCTGTTCCATACCGAGAAGGCCGAGGTACAGGACAAGACACTCCAGACGACCGAGTTCCTGAATCCCGAATTGCCAGACGCCCAAATCAAGGGCGGCGACGGTATCGGCAGCAAGTATGAGAACATGGCCAAATCATGGGGCAAGATACAAGATTATTCCGCTGTGGACAACATCGAGCGGGACGAACCGGACAATAACCAAGAGGAATATGAATCGCAGTACACCGAAGAGGACATCGCCCTGCTTGACCGGCAGGAAAAGGAGAAAGATCTGGCAGCGGAAGCGGCCGATGCCAAGAGGCGGGAGCAGGAAGCTCTCGCAGAACTGGAAAAAGCACTCGCCGAAACGAGGTTGAGAGGACAACGGGAGGTCATGCCGTCCGAAACGGACAGCACCGCAACGGCGGCTCCGCCAGACACGATGACGCAGGCCAAGGGAACCATCGACGAGGAAAGCCGTTCGGTCAAAGCTCCTGCGGAGACGGACAAGGCAAGCGAGGTGGTGAAGAAGGTAAAGACGACTTCGGACTACTTCAACACACTGGCGAAAGACGCTCGGGAACCGAAACTCATCAAGGCGATCATCGACGAGAACATCAAGGCCGTGGACGGCTCGCGTGTGCGGCTGCGCCTGCTGGACGACATCGAAATCAACGAGAGCGTGGTCAGGCGTGGTACTTACCTGTATGCCACAGTGAGCGGTTTCTCTTCCGGACGTGTAAAAGGAAGCATCAACAGCATATTGGTGGAGGATGAACTGGTCAAGGTCAGCTTGTCAATCTACGATACGGACGGGCTGGAAGGACTTTACGTACCCATCAGCCAGTTCCGCGAGACAAGCAAGGACGTGGCGAGCAGTGCCATGTCGGGCAGCATGAACATGAATACCAGCGGATACGGTAACAGCCTCGCCCAATGGGGTATGCAGGCGGTGAACAATGCCTACCAGAAAACGAGTAATGCCATCAGCAAGGCTATCAAGAAAAACAAGGTGAAGCTGAAATACGGGACGTTTGTGTATCTGGTGAACGGACGGGAAAACAGGAACTAAAAGGGCAGTGACAATGGAATCAGATATATCAAAACTTCATAAGGGAACGGACGGCTTCTATTACGAGGACTACATCGCTCCCGATAAGCCCGAAACATTCGTCGGGAAGCTCGTAAGTACCGAATGGTGGCACAAAGGGGTACGATTCGCCCTGATATGCAACTTTCAGGCAGAAGACGGGCGGAGGATTGCCTTATTCGCCTTCCAAAAGCATACCGGTTTTTACGGGCCGAGAGACGGTGCGGTCAATTTCAAACATGTGGAGAAGAATACCCTCTGGGAGTGTGAAATCCGGAAAACCCGGACGGAACGCTGTACCTGGATGAGCGCCCGGCAAATTGTAGAACCGAAAACAGACGCAATATGATAGAGACGGATCGCATTTACCTTATGGACTGCATGGAGGGCATGAAACAGATAGCGGATGGTAGCGTGGACGCCATAATCGCCGACCTACCTTACGGGGTGTTAAATCGCAGCAATCCGTCGGCGAACTGGGACCGCCAGATACCGTTAACAGCCTTGTGGGAGCAATACCGGCGGATTACCAAGCCGGACAGCCCCATTATCCTGTTCGGGCAGGGGCTTTTCTCCGCATGGCTCATGCTGTCGCAACCCCGGCTATGGCGGTACAACCTCGTGTGGCAGAAAGATCGGGTGACGGGACATCTCAATGCCAAACGTATGCCGCTCCGGCAGCACGAGGATATTCTGGTATTCTATAAAAAACAGCCGGTCTATCATCCGCAGATGACACCGTGTCCTTCGGAACGGAGAAATCACGGGAGGCGTAAAACGGAGGGATTTACCAACCGTTGTTACGGAACGATGAAACTCTCACCGGTACGCATAGCCGATGACAAATATCCGACCTCGGTCATCTTCATGCCGAAGGAACACAAGAAAGGTGCGTTCTACCACCCGACACAAAAGCCCGTGGCGTTGATGGAGTACCTGATACGGACCTACACCGACGAAGGCGATGTTGTACTGGACAACTGTATCGGGTCAGGCACAACCGCCGTGGCCGCTATCCGCACGGGACGGCACTACATCGGATTTGAAATCGAACAGGCGTACTGCGAGATTACCGAGCGGCGGATTCAGGAGGAACTGGAATGCAGGAACAAGGCACAAGAGGAAAAAGAGATAAGGGAAGAAAAACAAATCAATAAATCAATGACATGGACAAAAAAGGAATCGTAACGGCATTTCTTCTGGCGGCAGGGCTACTGGGAATGCCGAATGTACAGGCACAACGAACCTACGAGGAGATGGAACAACTTACGGTAAATGAACAGGTAACAACGGTCATCACGGCCTCGGAACCGGTACGCTTCGTGGACATCTCCACCGATAAGGTTGTCGGCGACCAACCGATAGATAACATCGTCCGCCTGAAACCGAAAGAGGGCGGACACGAGGACGGCGAGGTGCTGGCCATAGTGACCATCGTAACGGAACGCTACCGCACACAGTATGCACTGCTCTACACCACACGGGTGCGGGAGGCGGTAACAGACAAGGAAATCCAGTTGCAGGAACGAAACGCCTACCACAACCCGGCGGTCTCGATGTCCACCGTGGAGATGACACGCTTCGCCCGGCGTATCTGGAACTCGCCCGCGAAGATCCGCAACGTCGCCACCAAGGCACACCGCATGACCATGCGGTTGAACAACATCTACGCCGTGGGAGAGTATTTCTTCATCGACTTCTCGATAGAGAACCGGACGAACATACGTTTCGACATTGACGAGATACGGGTGAAGCTGGCGGACAAGAAACTGACCAAAGCGACTAATGCGCAAGTCATCGAACTGGTCCCGGAACTGGTGCTGGAGGCAGGCAAGACGTTCCGGCACGGCTACCGGAATGTGGTCGTGGTTAAGAAAATGACGTTCCCGAACGACAAGGTACTGACCATCGAGATGACGGAGAAACAAATCAGCGGGCGTGCCATCAGCCTGAATATCGACTATGAGGACGTGCTGTCGGCCGATTCGTTCAGCACGGCATTGCTGGAGGAGGAATGACAATGAGAAAGACGATTATCCTGACGATTGCCTGCATGTGCCTCGCCGTCGGTGCGAATGCACAACGGGGCAGCGGCCGCCTTTCGCTCAGTGCGGGGCTGCTGTACAAGAACGGGCTGGACGTGACGCTGGCCTACGAACACGAGATGAACTACCGCCATGCGTGGGAGTTCTTTGCCAACGGCTACCTGCAATGGGCAGAGTGCGAATCCTGCAAGCATGTATGCCCGAAATCTTTCTGGCAGAATTACCGTACCTACGGCTTCGGCGTGGCTTACAAACCCTGCGTCACGAAGGGACGCAACCATTACGGAAGCCTCCGTATCGGGGCTTCGGGCGGAAGCGATACGAGGAAGTTCCTTGTCGGGCTGCATTTCGGCTACGAGCACAACTATGTGTTGCGGGCGGGCTGGACGCTATACTGGCAAGTCAAGGGAGACGTGATGATAAAGGGGGCCGATGTGCTGCGTACAGGGGTCGCCCTTGGTATTAAACTACCTATAAAATAAGGGAAATATGAAACAGAACATTATCAGAAAGGCTTGCCCGATTTTGCAGGCTGTCTTTATGTCCGGGGTGTTGGCCGCCTGTGACGCACATATCGAAGTACCCGACACGGCAGTACGTCCCGGGCACGTCCTCTGTGTGGACGGCAAGGCCGTGCCGTACAGCGAGTACGAAAATTCCGGGAAACAGGCGATTGCCGTCGTCTTCCATACCTATTCCGACGGAGAAACGGAAGGCAACGGGTATGCCGTTTATCTGTGGGACATGGCACCGAAGGCTTTCGCCGACAGCCTCGGCGTCGAGCAGGGTACGTCGGCAGACATCACGGCATACGACGGGAATGCGAACACGAATGCACTGCACGGGACGGACGAAACGACTTCTCCGATGGCCGAATCCGTTTTTGCCCTGTGGAAATACGGGCAGAGCGCCTATGTGCCCTCAGTGGCGCAGATGCGTCTGCTGTACGCGGCACGTGGCATCATCAATCCGGTCATCGAGAAATGCGGCGGAGACCCGCTTCCGACTGAGGCCAACGAGTGCTGGTACTGGACATCGACGGAGGTGGAAGGACAGCAGACGGTCAAAGCATGGCTCTACTCGACAGCCAGCGGAGCCATGCAGGAAACGCCCAAGACGCAGGCGCATAAAGTGCGTCCCATTATAACCATCAACAACTGAATTTATGATTATGAACGGAATTAAAGATTTCAATGCACCACAATATGTGGATATAGTACATCCGGACAAAGGATTTTTCGGGTATCTGTTGAGATGCAAATGTCCTAAGCAAGAGGACGTTTCCGGTAATTACATATTCCTCGATGATGGAATAGACTGCTACGAGAGGTTTCCTTCCGCAAAGAACCGCAGGGAAGAAATCCGGACGGAATGGAACGGTCGTATCAGCCATTACCATGATATTTTCCAAGGGCAGCTCTACTATGTCAATAAAGAATTGATTGAAGGTTTCATTGATTTCATGACTTGTGGCTCTGACGATGCTGTCCGGATTTTCCTTGAGAAGTTTACAGCGGAAGTACGGGCTTCTGCAATATATGACGCTTTAAGGCTTAAACCTCTATATGCAGTTTCCCATGTCTGCCAGCTTACTGCTGATAACCGTATACAATGGCCTCATATCCATGTCCTCTGGGGCATTAAAAAGAATTGACATAGCAATGGAAGAGAGCAAGGAATTACAGGGATTTTACCAGATATTCCGTGCGGTGGTGTATGTTTCCGTCCTCATGGAGTTCTTCGAATATGCCATCGACCCGGCGACCTTGGACCACTGGGACGGCATCCTTTGCAATATTCACGGACGTATTAAGCAATGGATGATATACAACGACGGGAATCTCGTGTACAGCAAGTTAGCCACGATACTGCTTATCTGCATCACCTGTCTCGGAACACGGAATAACAAGCATTTAGAGTGCAATGCACGCACTCAGGTCGTGTACCCGCTTGTAGGCGGTCTGTCGCTGCTCGCCCTGTCGGTATGGCTGTTCAACCACCCGATGGAAATACGACTATACACCCTGCCGCTGAACATCATTTTCTATATGGCGACTTCCCTTGCGGGTGTGATACTGGTACACATTGCACTGGACAACATACCAAAGTTCACCAAGGACGGTCTGATGAAAGACCGTTTCAATTTCGAGAACGAGAGCTTCGAGCAGTGCGAGGAACTGATAGAGACCCCGTACAGCGTGAACATTCCCATGCGGTACTATTACAAAGGCAAATTCCGCAAAGGCTGGACCAATATAACCAACTGTTTCCGTGGAACATGGGTCGTCGGAACACCGGGATCGGGTAAGACATTCAGCATTATCGAGCCGTTTATCCGACAACATTCGGCCAAGGGATTCGCAATGGTGGTCTATGACTACAAGTTCCCGACGCTGGCCACGAAACTTTATTACCACTACAAGAAGAATCAGAAGCTCGGCAAAGTGCCTAAAGGGTGCAAGTTCAACATGATTAACTTCGTGGACGTGGAATACAGTCGCCGAGTAAACCCTATCCAAGCGAAGTACATCAACAACCTCGCCGCGGCGAGCGAAACGGCAGAGACGCTGTTGGAGAGCCTGCAAAAGGGCAAGAAAGAGGGAGGCGGCGGCAGCGACCAATTCTTCCAGACATCGGCTGTGAACTTCCTCGCTGCCTGTATCTATTTTTTCGTGAACTATGAACGCGAACCTTACGATGCCAAAGGGAACAAGTTGTACGCCGAGAAACGGCAAGACCCCGAAACGAAGTTCTGGAAACCGACAGGCGTGGTGCGGGACAAAGAGGGCGGAGAGATCGTGAATCCGGCCTACTGGTTAGGCAAGTATTCGGACATGCCGCACATCCTTTCGTTCCTAAACGAGAGCTACCAGACCATCTTCGAGGTACTGGAAACGGATAACGAGGTAGCACCATTACTCGGCCCGTTCCAGACGGCTTTCAAGAACAAGGCAATGGAGCAGCTGGAGGGTATGATAGGCACGTTACGTGTCTATACCTCGCGCTTGGCGACCAAAGAGAGCTACTGGATATTCCATCGTGACGGGGACGACTTCGACCTGAAAGTGAGCGACCCGAAACATCCGAGCTACCTGTTGATAGCGAATGACCCGGAAATGGAAAGCATTATCGGCGCTTTGAACGCCTTGATATTGAACCGTCTCGTTACCCGCGTAAATACTGGGCAGGGCAAGAACATTCCCGTGAGCATCATCGTCGATGAGCTGCCGACACTGTATTTCCACAAGATAGACCGCCTGATCGGTACGGCACGAAGCAACAAGGTAAGCGTGACGCTCGGCTTCCAAGAGCTGCCGCAGCTTGAAGCGGATTACGGAAAGGTAGGTATGCAAAAAATCATCACGACGGTGGGCAATGTGGTGAGCGGTTCAGCCCGTGCCAAGGAGACACTGGAATGGTTGTCCGGCGACATTTTCGGCAAGGTGGTGCAAATCAAGAAAGGCGTTACGATAGACCGGGACAAAACCTCTTTCAACCTGAACGAGAATATGGACAGTCTCGTGCCCGCTTCGAAAATCTCGGATATGCCGACAGGCTGGATATGCGGACAGACAGCACGAGATTTCATCAAGACGAAAACCGGTATGGGCGGCTCGATGAACGTGCAGGAAGCGGAAGAGTTCAAAACCTCGAAGTTCTTCTGCAAGACGGATTTCGACATGAAGGAAATCAAGAAGGAGGAAGCGGCGTATGTACCGTTACCAAAGTTCTACACGTTCAAGTCGAGGGAGGAACGGGAACGCATTCTTTACCGGAATTTCGTGAATGTGGGAATGGAGGTAAAAGAAATGATAAAGGACGTTCTGAACAAACGAGGGGCTAAATAGGATTCCGATATGAGGGAAAGTAAAAAAAACGCCTGCAATGATTTCGTGTCCATTGCAGGCGTTTCTTGCTCCCTATCTATTGTAGAAAATCCTGTGGTCCAAAACCAGCTTCTTGCGGTCCCTAAAAAAATCATTGATAAACAATGTGTTATAATCTTGCGGCCCAAAATCGGTTTCTTGCGGCCCTACACGAAAGAAGGGAAATCAGGTGTTTTTATATAACGGGTATATTTACCAGCCCCCTCTTTTTGTATAATACCAGCATCTTCCATTTTGGAGATAAATGCCCGAACCTGTTTTTCGGACAATATATCTGCGAATATTTCCTTGAGGGCAGCCCGGTTGATAAAACCATTTTTACGGAAACAATCCGATACCGACTTAAGATGGTTCATATTCAATCCTTTCAGTTTTTCAGCCGCTTCATTCCGGTACTCTTCCGACAAGCGGTAAGCTCCATTTTCGTCTATTACAAGACCTTCTTCAGATAATTTTCTCAAGATATTCCCTTCAAGTCCCTCGTAATCCCTCATTGCGATTTTATACAAAGTCAGCAATTCAAAGACATTCAGTTGTTCAGCAGGTGTCCTTTTGCTCTGCTCGTTCCTGATGAAAACGACAAAATCCTTATCCAGTACGGGAGCCTTGAACGTGAGACTTACCTGATAGGGGTCTGTTCCCGAATAATCCGGCAGTGCCTTTCCCTCCATGATACAGTTGTAGAACATCTTGTCAACCCCTTGGCCGGAACGCTCCACCAATCCTGTCTTCTGCAATATCTCACTCATCAGTTTACTACGCGGAACGCTGTTTACCGTCAAGATGTTATTTATATCCACACCTGAAGGGAAACCACCGGCATTGGTAATGGTTATGCTGTCGGGATATTGCTTGATGACCACATCGCTCTGAATCAACATCGAACGGTGGCAGCAGGCATTCAAGATTGCTTCCCTGATAGCCTCCTTGTTGAATGAAGGTATGTCAAATATATATGGGCCGTCATTGTAATGCAGAAGCGGATTGCTTGCCGGTTGGTTAATGTAATCCCAAACCTTGTCAATGGCTATAAACAGTGGCAGCTGAAATTCCTTGCGTGCGGTGTATTGTATCATCGAGTGATACATCCTGAACTCCACGACAATGTTGTTCTGCGGCAGGTATTTCCGTATGGCTTCGGGCTTTCCGAGCAGGATAAGCGCCGCATAGTTCAACTTTCCGTCTTTCAACAAATCCAAATCCGACAACACCTGTTCGTCGGGGTAAGTCCGGAAAAGTGGATTTTCCTGTTTACGGGCATACTGGCTCTTCATTTCCGCAATGGCTTCCTTATCCAGATCCCCTATGGTAAGCCCCTCGCATATCTTGGCCGAGAAATCCGGTTCCTGTTCCGACAATATCCTGAATATTTCGGCATCGGACATTTCACGCAGGCTTTCTCCGGTACGCATGAGAGGTACGCCCTCAAACCTCAATAGTCTGCCTATCGGCCGGGAGGGTACGGAGAGGACAAGCACACGCTTACCGTCCTCGTAAAGCTCGGTCGCTTCTATCCTTATTCCCAACCTTTCGTAAATTTCATCCGTGAGTTCTCCCACTTTGTCTTGGGCAAAATCCGAGCCGACAACCGTATGAGGCATTTTATCCGCCATACCCAATACCAGCCGCCCGCCTTTTTCATTCGCCAAAGCGACAATATACCCCAACACACACCGCCGCCTTTCTTTCGGATCAACATGCTTTCCACCTGCAAACGGGTAATTCCGCTTTGCTTCCTTAAATTCTATATGGTCTTCGCTTTCGCGTAGTTGTTTCAAATCCTCAATCATCATTTCCATAAATGTAATTTCGGTATAAAATAGAGTGCAAAGGTATAAAAAATGTGGGAGATACAGGGTATTTACAGCTATTTCTCTTAAATACAAATTAAGTACACATCAATAAAAATCGATATGTACTTAATTCATATAAAACTGTTTGCAGGTTCACATCATAAAAGTACAGTACCTCTATCCCAGTGTGAAGTTTGTTTTACGAACGACCGAAATCGCTTACGAACGACAAATTTTGTGTCACATAAAATAGAAGATCACGAAAATAAGGGACTGTTGTCAACCGGCATAAGCTCCGCTGGGCAAATGTTCATTTAGTGCATTTACAATATCTTCTCTTGCCGAATTAGAATCGACGGACATCGTTAATCCTCCTGATTGATTCGGTGATAAACTAAGATTAGTACAGCCATAGTCTCTTTGAATATAGCCATATGCTATTCTCACAGCCTTTTTATCTGTCGTTCCATTGATATTAATTTCATGTGTCATAATGTAAATATGATTAATTTCCTACTCTTTGAAGGGCTTTTCGGATTCCGCCCGTTATTATTTTGTGAACCTGCACCGCAAATATAAGGGGAACAGGCAGCCACAGACAATCCGTTTTACGAACGACCGAAATCATTTACGAACGGCAGATTTTTATCCATTTCCATCGTATCATGCACAGAAAAGCCGTACCCTGTTCGTTTTCCGACAAGGCACGGCTTTCATCCCCCAAAAAGAGGAATCAGACAGTGACAACAGTTACATATAAATTCTGTCGCTCCTGTTCGCAGAATTTATCGTACTCGGCTTTGTCCGTACCGCTTTCGATAGCCCGGTCGATGACACCGCCCAGTTCGTCGAAACAAACCTCGCTGTTCACACATTCCACGTCCATTCCCTTCACAAGATAAACCTCGTAATAATCCGAGCCATTGAGCACGACGATGACATATCCCGCGTGCAGTCGTCCATTTACCTTGATGCGGAGTGCCGGCAACTCCCTGTACAGGGTGGCGGCAAATTCTTCGATACTCCACGACATGAGGACGGTCATGGGGGTTAATGTTACTAACTGTTCCTTAATGATCTGTGCAACCTGCATTACATATTCTTTTTCCATAACTCTAAGTTTATAAATTATCGTTCCAAGATTTTTACTCGAACCAGTCGGGGTTACTCTCTTTGAGTTCGGCAATCAGTTCGTTTTCGGGAAGCTGAATGCTTTTCTCGTCGGTGAAGTAGAAAACCTCGTCGTAGATACTTTCAGCTTCTTTGCTGGCGAAACCTTCGTTTTCGTCATCGAAACTGCAGGGCTGCAGGGCATCCAGCAGGGTGGTCGGGGCAATCAGCAATTCTTCGCCATCGTTGGCTTCCACAATACGGCATACATAGCTCTTGCCGCCAAATTGAATTTCATTTGTTCTCATATTATCCTCCTTATCTTAATGGTATATTACGTCCGTGTTCATTGAGGTATTCCATGATGCGCTTCGCTTCCTCGTGCGAGGCTTGGTTCCGTTCGTCATAACGCCGGTTGTCGTCCGCCATGACCTTGATACACGCCTTAATCAGGCGGTAGAGGCTTTGCTGAAGCGTGGGGTGCATGTCGGGGATTGCCGCTGCGAACCATTCGGGGTTGAAACTGAAACTGTTTACCGCCATTTCCCAATCTTTGGCGAGGCGGTACTCTTTGCTTTCTTTAATGTCCATATTCTTGAATTTTAATAGTTCTCGTTGCATATTCTGTCAAGTTCCCTAATTATGGGTGTCACCTCTTTTCCTGTAAGACTTTCTATGTCATACAGCAAATGCTCCAAGCGGTCATACGCCTTTTCTCCCGCTTTTGTAAATTCTCCGGTGCTGTCGAATGCGTTACCTTCACACCCCAGTTCTTGCAATAATTCTTCTAATGTCTTCATTTGTTGAATTTTTAACGTTTGTTTTTCTTTCCCTCTGCTCGGCTTCCTTGTTACCGGAGCCGCTTCGGGTTTTATGGTGCTTTCCGGGGCTGGCGAAAAAGCCCTTTCCGACGTTTTTTCTTGCCAATTACGCTTCGCAGAAGGAAGAATTTGCAAGAAATGCAATTCAAAACGACGGAATCAGGCGCGACAGCCCATATTTGCACCGATAAAAACCGATGCGGTGACGGACAGGAAAGCCAGACGGAAGAGAATACGGAAACCTGAAAGCAATAGAAAAGGACGACTGGAAGCTAAAAAAGAGAAATTATATATCTATATATGGATAATTGTTCGTATATTTGTATATAAATAGTGATATATTGATATTATGGAAGCAACGAACTATACTACAAACAGTGATATGCTGACACTTCTGGCGTCGCGGGTCAAGGAGTACCGTCTGGCAGCCCGCATGAGCCAAAAGGAACTGGCCGAACAGTCGGGCGTGAGCCAGACGACAATCAGCCATTTTGAACAAGGGGTCAGCCGTAACCTGACCTTGGCCAATTTCATCTCCCTGCTGCGTGCGCTCGGTCAGGAAGAGCGGCTCGCAGAGATTCTGCCGGAACTTCCCATGCCGCCGATGGCGCTTCGGGAAATCGAGAAACTGATACCTAAACGAGTAAGGAGGGGTAAGAAATGATAGAAAGTCTCGATGTAATCCTATGGGATAAAAAGGTCGGCACGCTTGTCGCCAATCGGGAAGGACACCGCAGCAAAGCCTGTTTCTACTTCGACAGCGATTATGTCCGCGACGGCTATGACATCGCCCCGCTCCGTGCGCCGGTAAAAGGGGTTGCCGCACAGCGCGGCCTGCCGGTCTATCCCGATGAAGAGCGGCTTTTCGGCGGCCTGCCGTCGTTCATAGCCGATTCACTGCCCGACCATTGGGGAAACACCGTATTCAACGAATGGGCCAAAGTGCATCATATCCGTATGAGGGACTTGTCCGCCCTCGACCGTCTTGCCTATATCGGACGGCGTGGCATGGGGGCATTGGAATTCGTCCCGCCCACTGCCGAGGAACTGGAGACACCGTTCAAGGTCAAAATCGCCGACCTCTACCAACTGGCCCGGCAGGCTTTCGAAGAAGCCGGACGGTTCAACGTCCCGGTATCGGGCAACCTGATGGTCGAAAGCCTGTTCAAGGTGGGCACGTCCGCAGGAGGGCGACGACCCAAGGCGGTGGTCAACGTCAATTTCGAGGAGGGACAATGTTACTCCGGACAGGTGGCGACCCCTTATCCGGGCTACACGCCGATGATCGTCAAGTTCGACGAACACCAGAAGATGCCGACGACACGGATAGAATACAGCTATTACCTGATGGCCGTGGATGCCGGGCTTCAGATGATGCCAAGCCGCCTGCTGGAAGGCGAGCAGACAGCGCACTTCCTGACCGAGCGTTTCGACCGCCGGAACGGCAAGAAGGTGCATATCCAGACATTGGCTGCCATGAACCCCTCGGCGGATTCTTACGAAGCACTGTTCGAGGTAGCTTGCCGTATCGGCGTGCCGCCGGGGGAACTCCGGCAACTGTTCCGCTCGATGGTGCTGAACGTGCTGGGCGGGAACGTCGATGACCATAACAAGAATTTCAGCTTCCTGATGGGCAATGACGGGGGTTGGCACGTTGCTCCAGCCTACGACTACACGTTCTCGGTCGATCCGGACGCGCCGTATTATGTAAACCGCCACAGCATGACGGTCAACAACAAAACGGAGGGCATTGCAGCAGAGGATTTGATGGAAGTAGCCCGCCGGTACGGTATAAAGGCCGCAGAGCCGTTCATAGAAAAGGCCATAGGTATCGTCTCGCGTTACCCGGAATACGGCCGGGAGGCCGGTGTCGGAGAGGAATGGATAAAGACGATAGAAAAGGAAATCACCGCACGAGTGGAATGCGTGAGCGACAACCGGACGGGCCGATTAAAATAGAACATGAGATTTCATGCAGGGAAAATGAACCCACCCGCTTTTGTGGCAGGTGGGTTTGTCATTGTCATTCCGCCCCTTTCTTGCTTAGGAGGGTCAACTGGTCGGGACGGTCGGGAAACCAATAGGCGTCGCTGTCAAGATACACGCATCTGCCACCGTTCCAAGGCTTCCTGAAAGCCAACACCTCTTTGGGGCCGAATACTACTCCATAATCGTTTGTAAATGCTACCATGTCGCCTACGGCCAAATCGTCCTCCGTTTCCATGACTTCGGAAAGGCGATTGTAAAACTCCATGCCTTCGGCTTCACGTTCCGCTTTCCAGCGCAAAAAATCCTCTTTGTGACTTCTGCCCGTGCTTATCGGCAATAATTCCGAAGGCAAAACCTCCGCTTCCGAAGTACCGGATGAAATCAGAATAATGCTGTCGTCTTCCATGTTTTCCGGTGCAGAAATCACTCGGTAAGCCCCGTCGGACAAACCGTTGTCCGGGTCATGCCAGTAAAGCAGATTCCCGGTCTTGATAAAATCGTATTTTCCCATTGTCTTGTAAGTTATTGATTATTTATTTCCCTTTTTTCGATCCCTTTCCTTCGGAACCGCTTCGGGGTTTTACTGATGCAGTACACGGTCATCGGTACAGCTTCATACGACGGCTCTTCTTGCCAATTACGCTTCGCTTGGGAAGGAAGAATTTGCAAGAAGTGCACTTCAAGCCGGCGAATCAAGCGCGATGTTCGACTTTCGCATCGGATAAAACCCGTGCGGTGAGGGACGGGAAAGCCGGACGGGAGAAACAGGCGGCTCGTGCCGCTATAAAAGGGAAAGAATGCAGTTATAAGAGGAAACGGGTGGTGGGGGGGGGTATTTGGGAGGCTGACTATAAAAGGACGAAAACGGGCGATAAAGACAAAGGAGATAGCGCACCGACTGTGTTATCGGTACGCCATTTTGTACATTCAAATTTCGGAACCCGATGCTTTTCTATTCGTGGAACAATCCTTTTTCAAAAACATTCTTCTCCGAATGGCTCGATGTTCGCTTTTTGAAAAATTTGCGGGTTATGCTGATAAAGAAGCGGCAGGTTCAACATAGCCATAGGGTATTCCACGAAGCCGCTCCTGCGCTTATACTCGGAATCGGTTGCCAGTCCGTTTTTCACCAAGAACTCCATTGCTTCGGGGTAATGATTGACGTCGATAAATGTACGGTCCGGCAGACCGAGTGCGTCCATTTCCTCCAAATTAACGGAAAGCACGATATATTCGTCTTCATCTTCCACCATTACCAAGGTGAGAGCTAACCAACCATTGCGGTAAAACTCTGGTACGAGGTAATACTGTTCGCCTCTGAACTCGTATTCTTTCTGCCTGAAAGAACTGTCCGGCTCTACGATTTCAAATTCATCTTCGCCTGTGGCAAAGGCTATCATAGGGTTACTGGCATCTACATACGCTTCACCTGCTTTGTAACACAAATACTCTTTGTTTTCCGAACGAACGATTGTAAATTGAATTTCCATAAACTTTTTTCGCTATTAATTGATTAAACATCGTTTTTATTTTTTCCCTTCTTTCGGAAGCCTTCAGGCTTCTCCCGTCGGGATTTGATTTTTACGTGCATCAAAGATTGCCTTTCAGGGAGAAACAGGCAAGGAATTTGGACAGAATTTTATAGTTGCGGTATTGAGCGTCCGCGAAATATGGACGATTGAAAATCGGGAAAGCTGCTGAAAAATTGTGTTCAAATAGCGTAGCGGTACTTGAATGTTCCTCCAAGGCAATACCTTTGCACCGGAAAAAGCATGTCCCGACGGGCAGAGCCGTCGGCGAAGGGATTTCCATACAAAAGGAAAACGAAGGGGTAAAAAGGGAGATCTGCCGGTGGCAGGTGCTAAAAAAGACAGCCGGGCTGCACTGCATGGCACAGCCCGGCTTCGGGCATTGCCGTACCGATGTCACGTATGCAGTCCTCACAGTTATCGTTACCTCCTTTTGTAGGTAATATGCAAATCAGCAGAACGGATTTCTCCGCCCTGCTTCTGAATTATGGTCAAGCTGCCGTTTCTTCAGGCTGTGGCAGTGCTTCGGGTTGCGCTTCTGCCGTGACTTGTGTTTCTTCGGTCTCGGCGGCTTCTGTCTGCTTCTCCTGCTGTTCCTTTACCAACAGCACGGCTTTGCGTTCCTCGATACGTTTATGGCGTTTCTCATACACCTCATTGTATTCACTTTCAATTCCGGCGAGCGTGTCGGGCATGTGCTTACGGGCAAAATCGAGCAAGAGGGTGGCGGCAGCGTTACTACCGTATGCGCCTTTGAAGCTCTCTATCAAGAAATCCCTACGGATAACGGCTTTCTGCTTGGCTGTGAGGTTGGCGATGATGTCCATCTTTTCTTCGTCCGTAAGATGTTGATAGACTTCTTTCTCTTCGATACCGAATATCTCGAAGTGTTCCTTGCGGAGAGACGACAGCAGGAAGAAATATATCATCTTTTCTTCGTCCTGCGTGAATTTGCTTTCGGACATATCGACATCCAAAATCTGTTTCTTGGTATCTTCTACCGTTTTCTCACGGGCTATTTCCTTGTTACGCTCGTCCTGCTTCTCCAGTTTCTCCATCGGGGAGAGCGTTTTTTCGGTTGCTTCGTTTGCATTGACGGTGGCACTTGCCTTATAGCGCAGTGTAATTTCTTTCTGCCCGATGCAGATATAAAACGTAAGTTCGCCCGTGTCGATTCGTTCATGGATTGACCTGCATTTTTCCATATAGTTGCTGAAATCCTGCTCGTACTCCTTGTATGCCTGTTCGTATTCCTCGATAGTGTCGTATTCTTCCTTTTCGGGAGCTACGGGCGTTTCGGGGTATGCCGTGGCATAGGTATTTAAATGCTCAACCTCGTACCCCATAGCGGTAAGGCGTTCCACTGCAACCACATTATTGTTGAAATCTTGGTAGCCCAACGATACGGAGGGGTATTGTTCCACAAACTGCAAGGCTTTCTCCACGAGATAGGAGGCGTTCATTTCGGCCAGACAACTCCGGTTGGCGCAATTTCCGCAACCACCCTCGCAGAACAACATCATGTTGTTGGTATTGTGGGGGCATGAGGCGCACAGGGTCTTATCGAATGCGTAACGGCTAAGGTCTGTCGTGAAATCCTGTTCGATAAACTTTGCTACCTCGGCGGCTTTCAGTCCTCGCCAACTGTTGTAAGAATCGGCTTTCAAATGCTTGTCGTACACCTCTTTCTGAATATCCGTACCGTACCGGCAAATTTCGCTCGCCACGCTGATTGTGATTTCGTCCTTTTCCAGAAGTTCGGCTATTTCGGGTATCAGTGAGACGAATTTCAAACGGGTACGGATATAGTTCTCGTTCTTGCCGAACTGCACGGCCAACGACTGCACATCATAGCGACCACTCTCTATAAGTTTTTGGTAAGCGTTGGCTTCTTCTATGGGGGTAACGTCCTTGCGTTGCAGGTTCTCCGTTACGGCCATTTCGGCGGCGGTCTCGTCCGAAACGTTCAGCAAGATAGCCGAAATTTCTTCCAATCCTGCCAAAAGGGAAGCACGATACCTGCGTTCTCCGAAAACAATCTCAAACTTTCCGCTTTCATCAATGGGGCGCACTCCGATAGGTTGCAATACTCCCTGCTGACGAATGCTCTCGGCCAGTTCGGCAAGGCTCACCTCGTCAAAGTACTTGCGTGGGTTATAACTGCTCGGCTGAATGTTTGCCAGTGCTACCGATACGATGTTTTTCTCTGCTACAGATTGAATGTTTGCTGTTTCCATAATTCATAAATTTTAAATTGTTATTAATTGATTGTTTGATTAATTAATGCCGTTTTTATCGGTGTCATACTCGTACATCTGCGGATTGTCGTACCCCTCGAACGATAGCCGGAACGTGTCGAAGTCTTTCCTGCTTGCCAGTCTGACGGTATCGTTTTTCCCGATGAAATAGGGTTCGAGCATTGTCCGAGACGGTGCGCCAAGCGTTACCCTGTCTGCCAACGTGCAAACTTTGTCGGGTTGTTCGGGCATGATATAACCCAGTGCGTACTCGTTGTAAACTACCAATTTGATTTTATCCATATCGCTGTCAATTTTAAGTTGTTTTTTTCTTTCCCTCTTTTCGGTTCCTTTCTCTGCCTGAACCGCTTGAGGTTTTACGGATGCGGTACACGGCTGTCGGTACAGCTTCATACGACGGCTTTTCCTGCCAATTACTCTTTCGCAGAAAGGAAGAATTTGCAGGAAATGCACTTCAAGCCGCCGTATCAAGCGCGACAGCAGACCTTTGCATCTGATAAAACACAACGGTGACGGCAGAGAATGAGACCGGGAAAGCGGTAAAGGAATCGGTAGAAAAGGAATATGCCTGTTAGGGTTAGAAAGGGAATAAAACGGGCAGCATGCCTGCGCTTGCAGGCAGGTAAAAAAGAATAGGCGGTAAGACTATAAAGGAGGAATGCGCCCTATGGAAACAGCGGGCGGGTAGAAAAGGACGCATGGCTGCCGTCTCCTTGGTGGGGAGACGCTGCAGCCATGATCTTTTTACTGTTCGTTCTTTTCCAGGTACTCTTTCATCGCCTCGTTCACGATGTCTTTCAGCGACATGTTCTTCTTGATGGCGAGGAATTTCATGCGGTTATGGATGCTCTTGTTGATGATAAAGTTGCAATGGACCGCCGTTTCTTTTTCCGTGGGGGCTGCTACCGGCTGCTTCCCGCCGGTAGATTTTTTCGTGGGCGACAGCAACCCGTCCAGTCCGCCCTTCATGCTGTCTTTCAGTAAATCGCTCTTGCTCATATCGGGTTATTTTAATTTCAGTACCTCTTGTGCCAGAGCCATGTAGTCCTTAGCTCCGTTGCTGTTCTTGCTATACTCGAAGATGTTCTTGCCCTTTATAGGCGCTTCGGCCAAAGATACATTGTCCCGTATAACGGTCTTGAACACCTTGTCGCAGAATGAATCCTTGACGAGTTCGGCCACGCTCTTGTTCAGCGTCTTACGTTTGTCAAACTGCGTAATGACGATACCGCCAATGGCGAGTTTCGGGTTCAAGCGTTCCTGGACGGTGGTAATCACGTTCATGATCTTGGCCATGCCGCGCATAGCGAGGAACTGTGCCTGTACCGGGATAATCAGGTAGTCTGCCGCAGTAAGGGCGTTCAGTGTCAGCAATCCCAGCGAGGGCGGACAGTCGATAAGGATATAATCGAATTTCCGGTGATCGAGCGATTTGGCTATCAGCCCGCTCAATATCAGTTCCCGTCCCGGCTCGTTGATGAGTTCGGCCTCGGCAGCCGAGAGATCGAGACAAGACGGTACGACGGTAACACCTCCTGCCGTTTCAACTAACGGCAAGGGGTATTTGCCTTTCATCGCCCCGTACACGGTCTGTTCCTCCTCAATGGAGAGGCCGAAGGATTCCGTGAGATTTGCCTGACCATCCATGTCGATAGCCAGCACGCGCTTTTTCTTTTGCTGCAAGGCCGCAGCCAGATTGATGGTGGTGGTCGTCTTTCCGACCCCGCCTTTATGGTTTAGAACCGCAATTATTTTTGTCATAACATATTGCCTTTAAATTCAATACAAAGATAATACTATTTTTAGTAATTACTAAATTTAGTATATACTAATTTACTACAATATATCATTTTAGTATATTAGTATTATAGTATTTACTATTATACTAAATATAGTATATGCTATACAGTAAGGCAGATTTGCTCTGTACTACAGTACTTTTTAAATGCAAGAATTAAGTGTATTCTTCAGAAAAAATCCTTCGAGTACACTTTACAGATGAGTACAAAAAAACAAGAGAATCCATAGCAATTATTGTAGCAATAGATTCTCTTGTCTAATAAGGCTTGGTTTATTTATCAGCAAATTTCAAATGAGAAAGGGTCAGAAAGTAAATCAATAGATATTTTACAAATTTACCAATACTCGATGGTTCGTTTCTCTGTATATTCTTCTGGAGCAGTATATTCATCGCCGACATAGTTCCCATTGTCATCATACTTATCGTATTCGGTGGTGTAGCTTACCTTCCGCTCTATCCAATTCTTGTGCTTGTCGAACTTGGTATAGGTATAGCGATAAGTGGTGTTACCTTCTTCCGGGTGCTCCTGTATCATCGTGGCCGGGTATTTGCTGTCACCTTCATAGCTGTATTTCCAAGTGACGTATGCCATGTGCGAAGTAAACTGATGACTGATGATACGATTGCGCTTATCAAACATATAGGTCTGGTCAAGTTCCGTGTTGGTATCAGCATCTGGACAAATATCCGTCCGCATACCATCTTTTGATTCGATGTTCACCACATAATCTCCCCATCCCTCCACTTTATAGGAAGTAGCTGTGGCATATTGATAGGCCGCTTCGTCTCCGAACTTGTTCTGCATGGCAATCAGATTGCCCGCCTGGTCAAATTTGAGTGATTCCTCATTGCCGTTTACCGACTTGACTTTACCGGACAACCCATAAATATCCGTTCCTTTGTAGCGTAAACTACCCATTAGGGCAGGTTGACCGTTTTCTTTTGCAGCTTTCATGGAAGCAATCGTTTCATCGTCCCAGTAATCAATGCTGCGGACAACTGTCAGGCTGGGAGCCTCACCCGCTTTGACAGCAGAAGAACGATCCCGATTCGATGTAAATCCGTCTCTGAAAGCCTTATAGTAGGTACGCAATGCAGGTATCTCATCGATGTTAGCCGGGAATGTAACGGTAGCTTGTGTCCAGTTTCCTTTTTCATCATATACATAATCGTAGGAGACGGTAAACGTCATGTCATCCACCCGCCAGTTGTTGCCTTTACTTTTATATACACCTCCGCTATACGTCCAAGTAGCCAAGTCTCCGTGTGAGTTATACGCAAAGCTGCTGGTACAAGTCAGTGTTTCGTTCCCCCCGTCAAATTCAACGGGAATCTTCTCTACGGCTTGTGTGCACAGATGGCCTGTATAGACATAGGTTGTCACCGATTGTCCTGTCTTGTAACTGTCGATGTCTTTCAAGAACATGTTCGTGGTCTTCGGTGTTTCAAAAGACTTCAAGTGAGCGAGCGAGTCAAACTGCATCTCATGAAGCGTCACGCCCGATTCATTGACCGTGCCATTCTTTTTTTCGGGCAGGATGGATTGCAATACCCCATTACCGTGATAGGCATACAGAAAAGTGGTTGTGTCATAATGTCCCCGCCCGTTCTTGTCGCGACGTATCAACCGACCTGCACTGTCGTATGTGAAGCCGTCATCTTTTTTCCGGCGTTTGTAACGTCCGTCATCTACCGATTTGATTTGGGTCAGATTGGAATTGCCGTTATATTCATACGAAATGACATCAAATCCGGTTGCACCCACATTGAAAGAAGTGCGCCGCTGTTCGGACAAACGGCCGTTAGGCAAGAACTCGTATTGCGAGGTGCTTGTCACACCCCATTGTGCATTGTGGTATTCGTAGGTGACCAGCTTCGGATAGTTGCGCAATCCCATCTTTGCCCAATCCGTAGGATAGTTTACGAAATAAGGCATCAGATGTTCCGCATTCATATCCACTCTTACCGGATCAAAATACACCTGAAGCGGTGTATAAGGCTGGTTGCTTTCTTCACTGCCACAGCTTGCTGCTCCTATCGACAGCAAGCAAGAAAGACCGACAGCTTGTATGGTCTGTAATGCTTTCATGTTCCGTTATTTTTGATTTGTTGGATGATTTTCCTTGCAGGGGACCTGCTTGGTGACAGGATGATAAGAGATATTCCAGACGGGATAAGCTCCGACCTTATCTACACAGCACGAATACAGATAACAGTTCCCGTGTATCGAACTTTCCGAACCCAGCAATCCGGAGATGTATTTGCATCCTTTTCCCGACACAATGATTTTGCCTTCATTCACCACCTGATGGAAAGAGGAACCTCCGAAACTGCCGATTACTCCTCCGATGGCGGAAAATTCAGCCAGCAGGTCATGCTTGATTTCGATGTTGCCTGCATTGTACAGATCCAACGGATAGATTCGTTCGTAGTTGTGAGGTGTCAGTTCGCCACATACCCCTCCGATATTAAATGTAGCAGATGTATTCTGTGTGTCCAAGCGGATGTTTCCCCAATTATGGAGATGCTCTATATCAGTTTCATTGGTTTTGAAAAGTCCGACAACACCACCGATGTAGCTATGATCAGGTTGGGCATCGGCCTTCCACTGCACGGTCAAATCGCCTTTATTCTCGACGCAGACATTCTCTTTGATAAAGATTTTACCATAATTGGTGGCCCTCCCGATGACTCCACCTATGTAGGCATCACTGCACGGATTAACGGTGAGGTTGCCCTCATTGATTACCTTGCCACGCAAAGCCACTTCCACTTCGGAGCCGTAGCTATCCAGGTCTCCGACAAGTCCACCCAGACAGAGTGTACAGATACCCTTATTGTCAGCGAATGAGATATCCACCTTGCTGGTACAATTCTTGATACACCCATTCTTGAACTTTCCCGCCAGAGAACCGGCAAGCAGGCTATAACCGTCTTCTCTCTTTTGAGCGTCGATGGTCATGTCACCTGCCAATGTCAGATCCTTGACCACAGCTTCTTTTTCACCACCCATTTCTTCAAACAGACCGACATCAAATACTCCTTTGGAACTCTCTTCAATGACCACCCGTATTCCGTCGAAGGTAATGGTATGTCCGTTGCCGTCGAACTCCCTAACCGGGAATTTAATCGGTGTCCATTCACCGCTGATTTCGATGTCCTTCACCAGTTTAATCCGCACTTCATCTGCTGGAATCTCCCTGCCTGCATCGGTGAGCAGCGTTTGTGCTTCCATGTTTTTATCCTTGATTTCGAACGTTTCGTTCAGGAAACGCAGTTCACTCTCTTTTCCGATTTCAAATACCTGTTCCGCCTCGTTGAAATGCAAGGCGGTGACTTTCTCTTCACACGATGTCAGCCAAAAAGGCAGGCAAGCGACAAGGTAAACCATTCTTTTCATGATGCTGCTCTTTTTACATATCTGCTGCATAATTCTCGCCCTCCATGATAAACATTCCCGACTCTTTCCAGTAATACACCACATAAGGCTCTACTTTCGACATTTCATTGATGTCCTGCGTGGGCATTCCACTAAAATAGGTAAAGACCAGTGCGTTACCCTCTATTTTTCCGGCATACGACTCCACGCTTGACATAGGAATGCTTTCACCTTGTGGAGGATACATGGTCGTTTTGACCATAAAAACTTGTTCTCCTTTCTTTTCCAGTGTGAAAGATATTAAGCCGTTGGCATAACTTTTTGTAAAGGCTGATTCTGGGATGGTATTATCTTTCAAGTAAAAAGCATACTCCGGAGAAATATATCCGATACGTTTGTCTTGGGCAGAAAGCTCTACCTTGAACCATCCCTTTTCTTTCCCCAAGAATCTGAAACTTTGTCCACGGTTGGCTTTCATTAAAGGACTACCCGATACAGGGGTGGAACGGACATTGATTTTATCTCCTCCACTGATGAATACATAGTTACATTTATCTTTCTGCTTAAACACTACCGGCTCTGAACCGGGTGGCAAGAAGGACAGTTCCTTCGTGGTGGGATTGTACTTGAACTCCGCTTTTTGTTTTCCCATACTGCTTTCTACGGCAACCGAAGCCTCTGTATTATCAATGTGATAGACGTCTACAATACTATAGGCAAGCCCATAGCCTCCTTCAAACACATTGTAAGCACCGTAACTGCCATCTGTCGGTGTGTTGTACAGGTCTATTTCCAACTGAATCTGGCTGTTGCCTTTCCAATATTCCCATTTGCCCACAAAGGGTTTTGTGTCATCTGCTTGTATAGACGCGTGTACACTCAAGAAGCCACAAACAAGGCTTATCAAACTTAGGCATATCAATTTTTTCATTATGCTGTTGCTTTATATGGTTAAAATTAAAGACTAAAAGTGACATATACGGCAGACTGTACCCGTACAGGCTGTCCGTCTTTGATTCCGGGTGTCCATTCCTTTAAGGACTTGACCACTCTTACGGCTTCGGTATTGAGATTGGCATGAACCTTTTTCACAGCCGTAACATCAGATACCGAACCGTCTTTCTCCACTATAAAGGAAACAAGCACGTCGCCCTGAATCTTCTGCTGTTTGCAGATCATGGGATAACGTATGCTTCGGGCAATATCCGCCAGCAATGCTTGGTTTCCACCGGGGTATTCCGGCTCCTTATCCACCTCGCTGCCTTTGTACACCTTATTGGGGCTTACCTTGGATTGTGCCGGTTCTCGTCTATCTTCCTTCGGAGTGGTTGGCATACCAAATCTTCTTTCGGGAGTATCTTTGTCTGTTTCTTTTTGCTCTTCCAGTTCCTGTTGTAATATTCTTTGCAACACTTCACTGGAGATAAGAAAACCGTTAAACTTGGAAGGAGCGTACCCGGAGAATGCCGATACCACTTCGAAACTGAATGTTTTTCCCTCCTCGATACGTGGGAAATAATAAGTGCCCGCTGTTTTTATCCGATTGCCCGGCATCAGGTAGAACAAGTCTATGGGCAAACTGCGGCTTGTCTTCTGTGCCACTCCCTTTATCTGAAATTTATAGCCGCCATTGGCGCGTCCCGTACAAGTAACGCTGGTAACATGCCAATAACGATCCACTCCGGCATCGCATTTGAACGGCACATTTACCGGATAACTCTTGGGAGGAATGGAAAAACTTGTTTGCGCAAAAGTCGCATGACTCATGAAAAATACCCCTAAGACAATGAGGCATAGTAAAATAGATAATCGCTTCATACGTATATCGTTTTATAGTTTTTAGATTCATCAGAGTTTAAACGTGATAGGCAGAGTGTATTCCACATTTACCGGTTTGCCATCCTGTGTACCGGGAATCCAACGAGGCATGGACTTCACTACGCGGACAGCTTCCTTATCCAAATAAGGATCTACAGACTTGGTAACACGAATATTTGAGATAGAGCCATCGCTCTTGACTGTAAATTTCACCAACACTTTGCCTTGTATTTTCTGTTCCTTGCAAACTGTCGGATACTTTAGATTCTTTGATAAAAATTGTACCAATGCGGTGATACCACCGGGAAATTCCGGAGACACCTCTCTCTTGTTCTGGGAAACTTTTGCCATCGAAGGCAAATCATTGATAGTTCTTGCCTCATTTGCAGCCTGTGTATCCAAACAATTGCCAATCAGCAGTGCGGATAGTAAACTGCTCAAAATAATTTGTTTTTTCATACAGTTTTATTGTTTAATTATCAATACGTTACATTATTCATTTATTTGCGATAAAATCCGGAACTGTCGCGTCCCCATTTGCCGCCAAATTGGTCGGTATAATCACACTCGCTATAGGGAGAATCTTGTGTAAGATGATATAATGTTCCAGAATCAGTAAAACTTGCTGTTTTCAAACCACTTGAACTGCTTGATGATGAACCGCTCCAAGACTCCGTCGCTCCCTTATGCAAGTCTTTAAAACCGAGAATACCCATAATAAGACCTATCCCGTTGCCTATACTGAATCCCCATTGGGCCATATCCCACATGGTACCAGAGTCTATCCAACCCAGCCAATCAAGAATAAAACCTACTGCCAATCCAATCGCTCCAACAATCAAACCTACAACCAGCATCAATGCGAAGAATTGTAACACAATCTTGATAATGTAGATGGCTATGCCTAAAAACAGTATCCACTTTATCGCTGTGAACCAAGCCGATTCTCCTTCGGAATCAAACAACCAAGAGGTTAAGTCCCATGACTCTTCTTTGGTGGAAGTACCCGCTTCGTCTGTTTCTGTTACGGCTTCCAGATACGATGCGCTGACATAACCCTGCCAGCCATTATAATTGATATTAGCCCATCCGTTTTCTATAGATACAACATCAATCACGTTATCCTTAGACAATTGTCCTAATAGTTTTCCGTTTTTATTGGCTGAAGCTCGTACATTAAGACCGTTGGGAGCGGTCACTCGATAATGATCTGCAAAAGATTGCGTACATAGGGAAAAATTAAGGATTAGAAACAAAACCCATTTAACAATGTTTCTGCTAACGAACATATTCTTCAGCATACAAATACTTTGCTGGCTATATCTGTTCATCATAAATTAAGACTCTTGCAGTCCCGTAGAGTCTGCTTGATTAAACCACGAAGCGTGGAACTGCAAATGCCACGTTCTAAGTCGGAGGTCGTAGGAATAACCTTTATTCAGAGTATGGTAATAGCAGCCCACGCTATAGCGTGAGAAACCAATTACGCTTTTCTCTCTGAATAGTCTTGAATTTCCTACGTTCCCGACTTCGAGATAAGCATAACGCTTCTTTCTTTTCTAATATGTCTTGGAAAGAGTTTCCTCAATCCGGCACAAAGGTAGTGAAATTTCATGAAACAGGACCTTATATACCGTGATTTTCTTAAAGTTAGGAGTGGATTTTAAGTCTATTGTGCTAAAACCAATATTAAATAAACTGCAAGAAAGACAAATCTATTAAATAATGGGCTAACATTTTCTGAAAAACTCTGTAAGGATAGAAAAAATGTTTGAGATGTATGAACTCTTAAGAAAGGACGAAACTAAAAAACAAAAATATAGTATCTACTAATTTTAACAAGAATAGGTTTACTAATTTCCTATTTTACTATGATTAGTAAATACTATATTTAGTATCTGCTTATTTTCAGATAGTTGTTATCTTATCAGAAGGGCAAATCCTCCTTTTCGTCCTGCGGGAAATCGGCGGGAGGAACGGGTGCGCTGTCTGCACCGTTTACATCGTTGTCCGCTCCGGCTGCCGCACCCTCGCGTTTTCCGGTATTGATAAAGGCAATGCTTTCTGCCGTGATGGAGAGCTGTATTTGGCTCTCGCCATTCTTGTCTTTCCACAGGGAAGATGACAGCGTACCGTCAACGAGTATGAGTCTTCCTTTCGTCAGATATTCGGACAAATGGATATGGTTGTCCTTGTTGCTACGTACCCTTATCCAAGTGGTAGTGTTTTGTCCTCTTGAATAATCGTCAACGGCTATGTCCATAGCCATGAATGAGCCGTGTACTCCTGAAATAACCTGGCAATCTTTGCCGATGCGTCCGATAGTGTGAACATGTAACATAATAGAAAATTGTTTGTGGCAAGGTGGTTGGTCCTGCCGTTACCTAACTGTTTATTTTTTCCCTTCTTTCGGTTCCTTTCTCTGCCTGAACCGTTCCGGGATTTTATAGATGCGGTACATGGCTGCCGGTAGAGCTTTATGCGACGGCTTTTCTTGCCAATTACTCTTCGTAGAAGGAAGAATTTGCAAGAAATGCACTTCAAGCCGCCGGATCAAGCGCGGCAGCCGACCTTTGCATCTGAAAAACCGGACGGCGATGGCAGAGAGGAGACCGTAGAGGTTATATCTATAACTGATATAAAGGGAAGAGGGCTTCGCCAAAGTATAAGAGCAGAGGGAAAGAGAGAGGTATAAAAGGAAGCCGCCAACGGAGTTGCGGTATTTATAAACGGATATCGTGCCCTCCGCCAATGGTGTTGCCATAGGCACGATTCCCGTTTATAGCCTATTTTGACCGGGCCGGTATCTCAAAGAGAGGAAGGCAGCAAATCCCCCATCCTCTGTTCCGGCATAGTGCAAAATCCCCGAACGATAGTAGCTCCGTTTACACCCTCAAGTCTGGCGAACATTTGCAACGCGTCAAATCCACAGTCGAACTGTTCCATGCTGACAGCGGGGGCAAAATGAACAATACCGTGGGGATAGCTCTTCGAGACACCTATCCACCCACGCAAATAATCATCGAAGCGTCCTTCTGCTTTTGAGGCGTAGAACTCTTGCGAATGGGAGCTGCAAATACTTTTGCCGTACATTTCATCTCCTAAAATCAAAGTGCCTGTTTGCGGGTTATACATAAAACGCCGATTGGTTATCTGAAGAATATCTATGATTTCCCGTTTGACGTCGATAACCATCAGGATTTTTTCAACCTGCCGTTTTGTGCGTTTGCCTGTTTTACAGTTTTTCTTGTCCATCTCTTGTCTTTTATGTGAAACATCTGTTTTTTACCCTTTTTTCGGTTCTTTTCTCTGCTTGAACCGTTCCGGGATTTTACAGATGCGGTACACGACTGCCGGCAGGGCTTCATACAGCGGTTTTCCCGGCCAATTACTCTTTCGCAGAAAGGAAGAATTTGCAGGGAATGCACTTCAAGCCGCCGGATCAAGCGCGGCAGCCGACCTTTGCAGTTGGAAAATCGGACGGCAACGGCAGAGAAGAGACGGGAACGGTCCGGAAAGTATGACGGTAAAAGGGGGTACGGCCTTGCCGGATATAAATGCAGGAGAAAATGAAGTAGAAAAGAGTGCGGCTTGGGCGGGTCAGGCAATGGTCTGCCGGGGCAAACATGAAAGGGATTCTCCTTATCCGTCCCACGCCTGAATTTCGACCGAGCGGAATGAAAGCGCGGGGCGGATAAGAAGTATCGCCGTTTGCCCTTGACGTGGCAGGTCACAAGGGAAAGATACGGAACAGAGGCGGAAAGTCCGAAACCAGCGGCATAAAGACCGGTCGGGCTGTGGAATACCGTGTTGTTTCGACAGGTCGAAGCTCCGGCATGGAACGGCACGATCCGGGCTGCCGCCGGTTTTGAACGGGCCTCCCGTACCTTTCCCTGACGACTTGTTACGGCACAGACTTTCCACTGGTTCACGGGTTGGGAAAGCCGGTATATAATGGGGAAACAGCCTGAAGGTAAAAAAGGAGGAAGCCTCGTTTTGAAAAAATGACCGCCGCAGCTATGGCGGCGATCCGTCATCATTGGCATGTGATGAGCAGGTTACATTTTGGTTATTCGTCTTCGTAGTATGGTATGCCATGCCTTACCACTGTCTTTTCCATTTCTTCCCACCAGACTTCACTATGGCGGTCGTCGTCAAAATCTATGGATTCATTGTCACCGAGCCGCAGCCTGTCGCGTGTCTCCATTTCCGTTTCAAACACGATCTGTTCCATCTGTTCGTCCGTAACATGACAGGTGTCGAATGGTTCCGGCAAGGATTCCAGTTCCCGGCGGGAGAGTTCGGATTTGCCGCAAACGAAAACCTTGTCGTAGAAAGCGTCCTCTTTCGGCGGCAGTTCGGGGTCTTGTTCCGGCAGCATGTCCGGACAATCTGAATCGTACAGGTGGTTCTCGCCGCGTTCCTGCGTCTGCCGGTTGTTTTCAAGCTCATACATTGTAAGTTTCATTTTTTGAATTATTTTTATGGGTTATACAAGTTATTTATTCACGTGGGCGTATCTTTTGTAATTTCTTTCCATGTTTCAATTTGTTTTTAAGTTTTTATTTCCCTCGGTTCGAACGATTACAGGGAGGGAAGTCCGATGCTTTTTTCTGCCTCGTCTTTGCATCATAGGATTTGCGGCAAGGATTCCATGAAAAATACGCTTGGAATGAAATGAGAAGGAAGATTTTTCATCAGGAAAATCGAAGATGGGCCTTGCGGCAAAGTTTTGAGATGCAATCAACTTTGCGGGAAAAAAGTGTCGGGCTTTGCGGTCGTCGGTCCGTGATGGTAACTCAATCTACAAGAGGTGGAAGCAGAAGTCTGCTTATAAAAAGGAGTATGATATAAAAGGAGTCATCGGAGGTACAAGGGGCAGATTCCGCTACAACCGGGTATGGCCGTCGGCAGACCGTAAGGTGAAAAAAATCCCCCTGCCCAGTCATTGTGAACTGAACAGAGGGAAAAGGTTAAATTTATGAATTACGGTCAGGCCGCTTTGTCGCCGGCCTCGTGTCCGGAAAGGACTGGCTGCGTGCGTTCCGCCTCTTTCATGCTTTCGTCAATCCGGTGCTGTAAAGCGTTGCACTCCTGTTTGAGCCTTGCCAACTCGTCCGCCTTGCTCCACTTACGGGCTATGATTGTCTCTAAGGTAGGTATCTCGCTCTCCAGCTTGGCTATCTTCTGCCGTTGTTCCTCAATCATGCCGGGCAGCTTTTCAAGGGCGGCTTGCGGGTATCGGGAGGATTCCACGAAGCCCAGAGGCAATGCTCCCGATATGCCGCAACGGTATTTCAGCCCGCTTACACCCTCGACGAGGAACGTGTTGCGGTAGAATGTACCGCCCTTGTCATATTCACTGTACACCGACAGGTTCAATCCGGCATACGTGCCTATCGTGCTGATTGCCCCGTTGCGGTAGGTTTTGGAAATGCGGTGCAGTTCCCGTCCGGTCTCTTCCGCCGTAGCTTGTGCGAGGTTCAACAACCGGGTCGTCCGGTCTCCGGTGTAAGAGGTGATATACTCCCAGTCCTGTGTCATGCGTTCTGCCGCACTCTCGGCCTTTATCATATCTTCCTGATTGGCGGCTATCTTGCGTTCGGCCCTGATGCGGTCTTTCTTGAAAATGGCCTGTTCCTTTTCGAGCTGCATAATCTTGTTGTCGAGTTTTGTTTTCTCCAACAGGTCGGTATTTCCCGACAAGAGAGCCACGAACTCGGCGAAGTTCATGCCGTTGTCCTCGTCCATAGCGTCCTCGTCGATACGGCGCACGGCAATCGTGCCGTTGTTGATTTGGTTAATGAACATCTGCTTGTTCTTCAACAGGTTAAACTTGTAAGCGTCGAGTGTCTTTTCAGTGCCATAAATCACCACGTCCACAGTGTTGTTTCCCCAGAGCTTGACGGTGTTGCCCTTGCGTACCGCCCTGCCGTTGCGCTGTTCCATGTCAGCGGGGCGCCAAGGTATCTCCAGATGATGCACCGCCACGGCCCTTTCCTGTGCGTTCACTCCCGTTCCCAACATCGAGGTAGAGCCGAACAACACCCGTACCCTGCCACTGTTCATGTCCGCAAAGAGTTTCTTTCTCGCCCGTTCGGTCTTGGCGCACTGGATAAACTGGATTTCATCGGCAGGAATCCCCATAGCCACCAGTTTGTCCTTGATGTCGCTGTAGATGTTCCACTCGTTCGGCTTGTAGGTGGAAAGGTCGCTGAAGACGAACTGTGTACCCCGGTTGGCGGTCGAACGCACGTAGTAGTCGTAGATTGTCCGTGCGCAGATAGAAGCCTTGTTGTTCCCGTCGTCGCCGAACTTGTCGCCCAACAAGCGCATATCGAGGGACATCTTGCGTGCCACGTTGGTAGCGACAAGCATTTTTGCCTTGTCGAGATTGTCCGGTTGCGGAATATCCAACCCCAAATCTTCCCATTGTCCGCTGTGTGCAAAGGCGACGAGCCGCCCGATCATTTCCTCTTGTTGGATAGTGGGCGCACTGGAAAGGAAACGCACGTTTTTGTCCGGCACGTCGAGGTTTATCATGTCGGCGGTACGATAGTCGGTAATCTCCCGCAGGAACATCGCCAGTTCCGGCACTTTGATATAAGTACGGAAACGCTCTTTGCGCTTTATCGTACCCGTTACGTTCAGCTCGTAATCAGCGGTCTTTTTCGTGAAGATAGCCGCCCAAGCGTCGAAACAGCTTACTTGTTGCCGTTTGAGTTCCCTCGGACGCAGGTATTTGAACATCACGTACAGTTCGGTCAGCGCATTTACGACCACCGTACCGGAAAGGAACGTAGCCCCCAAGTCCTTTCCCGTGCGGCGTTGAATGTCCCGAATGGCAAACAAAAGGTTCATCGCCCTTTGCGAGCCTTGTGCGTTGCCGATACCCGCTACTCTCGTGTGGCGTGTCTGGAACATCAGATTTTTATAGCAGTGGCATTCGTCCACAAATATGTGGTCTATGCCCATCAAGCGGAAATCGACGGTATCGTCTTTCCGGCGGTCTATCTTCATCTGCAGTTCGGCGAGCTTGGCTTTAAGGTTCTGTTTCCGGGTTTCCAGTCCTTTCTGCATTCTGCCGCTCCGGTAGCGCATGGTGGACTGTTCCAACACTTCGAGGCTGCGCTCCACGTCGGCCAGTTCTTCCGAGAATATGTCGTACATGGTTTCTTCGGACTGCGGAATCTTGCTGAACTGGTCGTGTGTCAAGATAATACAATCCCAGTTATTGTTCTTGATCTTTGAAAATACCTCTTTGCGGTTGGCAGGGGTGAAATCTTCCTTGCCCGGATAGAGCACCTTGGCTGCGGGATATGCCTTGCGGAACGTGTCGGCAATCTCGTGCACGTTGGCTTTCAGTCCGATAATGAGAGGCTTCTGAACCATTCCGAGACGTTTCAACTCATAAGCGGCCACGCACATAATCATCGTCTTGCCCGTGCCGACCTCGTGCCAACAGATACCGCCGCCGTTCTGCTTTATCATCCAAATGGCGTCCTTTTGCGACGGATAGAGGCTGTCGTAGGAGAACTGCTCGAAAGAGAGGCCGGGGAATGTCTGCGCCGAGCCGTCGTAGTGCGGACGCACGTAACAGTTGAAACGCTCGTTGTATGTCCTTACCAGTTCGTCCCGGACTTCCAAAGGCTCGTTGTCGAGCCACTGGTTGAAACGTTCTCTGATTTCCTGTATCTTGGCGGCGGCTTCCTGTATGGCTTCCTCGTCCGGTACTCGTACCTTGCTGCCATCCCGGTATTCCTCTCTCGTTATTTCGGGAACGGTATCGTGCAGGGCGTGTACAAACAAGTCCTCGCCGTTGTAGCTGCGCACGGAATAGGTATTGTATGCCACAGGCGAATATCCCTGCAGCCGAATCAAGTAAGTGTCGTTCACGTCGAAATACATCACGTTCGCACCCACTCCGAAGAGTTCGGAAGCAAAATCGGCGTACAGTTTCGTATCTATCCACCGCTCGCCCATGTTGATGTCGAGTTCTTCATAGGGTATCGGTTCGGGTATGGCGTTCTCCAGTGCCTTTGCAGACGCTTCGACCCATTCTTTCTCCTTTCCGGTGAGGTCAGGGAGAAATGAAAGTGTCTCTTGCTGCTTGGCTATGACATTTCCGGCAAGGAACTTCCCTTTGTGCTCCCATTCTCCGGCTGCCGGATTGTAGAAGATTTCCCCTTGCAGGGCTTCGATGATTTCTTCTTCGTCCTTGCCTGTGGCTTGTGCCATGTAGTCCATATCGACCTTGCCGTAAAAGTTCAGACTGCTTGCCAGAGCTTCTATTGGTGTGAGCGTTTCCGTGTCGTTTATCTTTTTGAAAGCAACGGGTTCACGCATGATGTCGGCTTTGAAGATGTCCCTGCCGACCTGCATTTCTATCGTGAACACCTCCGTACCGAGACTGTCGAGCATGATAAACTCCTTGTTGTCGTTATCGTGGAAGAATCCCCATTTGGCAACAAAGGCGTCATATAGGGCATTGAGTTGTTTACGGAACTCCGGGTACTCCTTTTGTTCTTCCCGTTCCCTGCCGGACAGCTCGAAATACGCCTTGCGTATGGGGAAATAGTCGGCGGCCCTGTCCGTGTTTACCTTGCCATCGTCCACCGGCACGAAATCGACGGCTGTCTCCGTGTAACGGCTCGACTTGCGGAACCGGAGCGTACCTACCTGCCCCTCGAAAACGACCATTGCGCCGTTCTTCATCCATGTTTCCATGTCCTCTGTGTAGGCACGTATGCCTTTGGCTGTCTGCGGCTCGCCGAAAAGAGACATCTGTACGGGGGCGTTGTCTTGGCCGTGACCGCCGAAAAGAGCCTTGCGAAAATAGCGGTCGAAATCGTATTTGAGCAGTGCGGAAAGGTATTGGGACATGGCGTTTTCATCGCCAAACCACTGGTATTTGCGAACGTACTTTCCGAACTGGTTCAGCGCAATGCGACTGTCCGTGGCAAGGGCGGTCTTGGGGAGGGTAAAGATTTTATTCGCATAGTCGGTCATTGTTCCTGCCGTGTCGGCCTTTTCCTTGGAGACCTGCAAAAACATCTTCTCCCGTAACGAGAGGGTCGCCTTGCGGCTGTGTTTCTGGAATATCAAGAGGTCGCTCCCTACCTCTATGCCACTTGTCTGCATGAAAAGGGTATCGGGCAGCCGTAGGGCCGTTATGAGGTCGGCATGGTTGACGAGGTACTCGCGCACGAACTTGTTGCCCGGTGTGTCGGCAATTCCTCTCGGCGCAACGAACGCCAGTAGGCCGCCCTCGTTCAACAGCTCCATTGCCTTGACAAAAAAGTAGTTGTGTATGGTCTTGGCTGACTGTTCGTACATGCCGCCTTTCTTCCACATTTCCGCATCGAATACCCGGAAATTGCCGAACGGGATATTCGAGGCGATAACATCGAAGCTCCCATGCTCCAGATGCTGGTCGGCTATCGTCTCGAAACCTGCCGTTACCGTGGTTGTCTTATCATGCAGAAGCGACAGGATAAGTCCCGTAAGGCAATCTTTTTCAAAGGCGTAACCGCGAGTGTCGGGCATGGCGACGGGCAGAAAACCGCCGATTCCCGCACTGGGTTCGAGAAAGGTGCGCATTTGCAGGCCGTTATCCATGAATGTGGCGTGTATCTGCCGGGCTACTGCGTCTATGAGGAATTTCGGCGTGTAAAAAGCGGTCAGGACGGAGGATTTTATACTGTCGATGACGGCTTGCCGCATGGCATCGTCATAATAAGGATATGCTTCTATCAGGTCTTGCAACCTGTGGATATGCTCGGCCACATCATTGCTGACGGTGTGTTCCGTTCCTATGCTCAACACGTCTTTAATACCCCCGAAACCGGAATATCGGGATAATACCTCTTTCTCTTGGTCGGTGGCCTGTCGGTCGTCGATACGGATTTTCATTGCCGTTGCAATGGCTTCCACGTTTGCCACCAGTGATTTCAATTTGTTGTAACTCATAATTTAACCTTGTTTTTGTTTCCCTCTGTTCGGCCTGTTTGCGACCGCAGGGATTATTTTTCTGCCCTTTGAAGGTGGCAGGGACAATCGAACAAGGCTGAAGCGAAAAAATACGCTCGACAACGGAGAGGAAGATTTTTACGCCTCACTCGCGGCGTAGCCGGCATTGGCAGGATTGGAACTGCCGGATACCTTTGCGGAAAAATAATACCCCGCAGGTCGCTGCAAGGCTGGGCACGGAAACCGACAGCTAAAAGAGGGAGGTATGAGAATGGGTACAAGGGCAACAGGACGAAACGGGCATAGAAAAGGAGAAAATCATCGTATAACAGGGCATCGTGCCGTCGGCAGACCGAAATACAAAACCCGTATCGAGCCTTACCCGATACGGATTATAGTTTCATTGTACAATCAGTCGATGTCGTAACCTATCATGTATTCATCGTTGATAAGCAAGTAATAGTAACCGTTCAGACAGCCGCGATATTCCTTGCTAAAACCAGCCATCACATCGCCGTTTTCTCGCGGCTCGCACCATAGCGTACCGTCATATCCGCGAAAGTCGAAACGCACGGTAGAAAACTGTTTACCCTGTTTCACGGCTTCCCTGAAAAGGTGCATATCCACACTACCGCAATATTTTTCGATTGTGGAAAGCCGGATACACTGGCCGTCTATGCGTGTGCCGGTCGTAATGCGGTTCTCGTAAAGGGATTTTTCCAAATCGGCATTGGCGATTTTACGCAGCCAGTCATTCGCGTGTGTAGCGAGCTGGGCAAGTTTCTGGTATTTTAAAATCATTTTCCTGTCCGTGTCCACTGCCTGCCTCCTGCTCTTGGGACGGGTAATATATCTCCTCGATACTTGCCCAGTTCGTAAAAATATAGCCTCTTTTCCGTTTCCCCGGTGCGACAATGCCGATGACATTTTCGTTACGGTTGATAAACAAACGCCTGCGTTTCCCCTCAATCTTTACATACAATGACGTAGGGTTTTGTTCGTTGCGGAGATAGGCTTCCGCCGGGTGAATAGTAAATGCTTCCATATCTGCAAATCATTAAGTTCTGTTTTTCTCGTTGTTGAATTTTCGGGGCTTGCGGTTCAGGGCTTCGGGATTTCGCCCGTTCTTTGCAGTACCCCGTCCCGATAGAACTCGATAATACCGGGCTTGAAGCCCATCTCGCCGAGGGCTACATACTTGATATAATCCCGGTATTTTTCGCCGGAAAAGTTCTTGCCGCATAAGTTGTTGAAGAACATCGGGATAGAAAACCCGTCCTCGCTCGACAGCACCACTTTGCCGTCCTGTCTGATTTCATCTGTCATACTCGTTTTGTTTTTAAGAGTTCGTTAAACATTGAAAGCCGTTTTTTTCTTTCCCTGCTTTCGCCTTGCGGTGCAGGTCTGTTTTTCGACTTTTTAAGGCAGAGAGAGGATAAAGCATCGGCATAATGAGCCAAACCCGGATAGAAAACCGACTATGCAATGGTCTGTTTTCGCCATCCGAATGGAATGCGGCTTGGCGTTTATGCGCTTTGTCCTACATTCGCCGACAAAAAGAGAAAGGCAGATCCGCCAACGTGAGAGAGAAAATTGCCGATACAACAGAAAAAAAACGGCGACAGGCAGGAGAAACTACCCCGAAAAATTTGCGCCGCAACAGGATTTATGTAATTTTGCAGTCGTATTTCAAAATTGCATAAACAAATATGGAGACAAAATATATACGCAGGGAATTATCCGCCGTGATAGAAGAGGCGTACCGTTACTTTTCGGTCATAACCGTTACCGGGCCCCGACAGTCCGGCAAGACGACGCTGATCCGTAATCTGTTTCCGCACCTGCCGTACTACTCTTTGGAGAACCTCGACGTGCGGAGCTTTGCCGAAAACGACCCGGTCGCTTTTCTGAACCAGCACACGGAGGGCATGATTCTCGACGAAGTGCATAATGCCCCGAACCTTTTGTCGTATATCCAAGGTATGGTGGACGCTGATGCAGACCGACGCTTCATCCTTTCGGGCAGTTCGCAGTTCGCCATGCTGAAAAAGGTTACTCAGTCCTTGGCGGGACGTACCGCTGTATTCGAGCTGCTGCCCATGTCCTACTCCGAGATACGGGAGATAGCTGCCGATACGCCGCTCGACCATCTGTTGTTTAACGGGTTCTATCCCGCCATTTATTCAGGGCGCAACGTACCCAAATTCCTATATCCGGCGTACATGAAAACCTATCTGGACAAGGACGTGCGCGATTTGTTGCAAATCAAGGACATGATGCAGTTCCACACGTTTATCCGGTTATGTGCCGGGCGTATCGGCTCGTTGTTCAAAGCCTCCGAGCTGGCGAACGAAATCGGCATCAGTTCCCATACGGTTACAGCGTGGCTGTCTGTATTGCAGGCATCCTATATCGTGGCCCTACTGCCACCATATTTCGAAAATACGCGCAAACGGCTGACCAAAACGCCCAAACTCTACTTCACGGACACGGGGCTTGCCTGCCATTTGCTCGGCATCGAATCGCCGGAACAGCTTGCAAGGGATAAAATGCGGGGAGCGTTGTTCGAAAATTTCATCGTAACGGAAGCGTTGAAACGGAGATACAACCAAGGTAAGGAGAGCAACCTCTATTTCTACCGGGATTCGAACCAGAACGAGGTCGATTTGTTGTTGAAAAAAGGTTCGGAATTTTACGGTATCGAAATCAAGTCGGCAATGACTTACCATGCTGATTTTGAAAAGGCATTAAAACAGATGGACGGCTGGGTCAAAGGTCCTGTAGAGGGCAAGGCGGTGATCTATGCAGGCACGCTCGAAAACACCGCAGGGGAAATCAAACTCTTGAATTACACTCATCTGGACAATGTGCTGGATTGATTTCGAAGGAGACAAAAGGTACCGTCAATCAACCTAAACGATATAGACGTATTTAATCCGGCCGATTATGGAAGCGAAACTTTGGTTTATTCTTTTGTGCAGTGTCGTGGCTCTTCTCCTATATGTCATCGGTTTCTGGAGAAGGAAGGCCGGAGAAGCGGCATTCGCAGCCGCACGGGCAGCCGCTACCGCCGAGGATCGTGACCGTTATTGCCGTCTGGCTGTCATGGCGGGCCATCGGGAGGCCTGCAAGATGTTCTGTCTTGCCCGTTCGGACTTTTTCGAGGACCACCGACCGCTCGAACCGTTCAAGTCACACGGGATAAAGGTCGTTTTCTACGGGTATTACTATCCTTCGCGGTACACAGACCTGCTCAACGAAGAACAGCGTGCGTTCTGCCGTTCCCTCTACCAGTTCAAAGAGGGTGAGAATCACGGTATCGGCTTTTTCAAGGCATGTATGTCCGCCTTGAAGCTGGACGATGCCCCTTACCACATCATGTTCATGCCGTGCAGCGACGAGTTCAAGTATGCCCGGCGGTTCAAGCGTCTTGACTGGTACATTAGGACCCATCGGAAGGGACGGACTTCGGGGCTGTACGATGTCGATGTGTTCGAGCCACGCGACAGCCTGCACGAGGCCAAGGGCGGCGAAAACCGCATCCTTGAAAGGAACTACCGGATTACGGGGGATATAAAAGGGAAACAGGTCATCATCGTGGATGACGTGCTGACGAGCGGACAGAGTATGGCTGACTACAAGGAGGAGA
Organism: Bacteroides ndongoniae; assembly: GCF_900108345.1. Taxonomy (GTDB): domain Bacteria; phylum Bacteroidota; class Bacteroidia; order Bacteroidales; family Bacteroidaceae; genus Bacteroides; species Bacteroides ndongoniae. The sequence continues at coordinate 706,801 of NZ_FNVV01000013.1, forward strand.
TAGAGCGGTGCGGTGGCAAAGTGGTGGCGGCCATTTTCTATGGCAAGACCGTCAGCGTACCGCCGATGTTACTGGTAAAGGCTGTGGTCTGGGGCGGCTACATTAAAACTGGTTGAAAAAAATTGTTGAAACCAGCAATATGAAAGAACAAATAGAATGGGAAAGAAGAGGTTACGCTATTTGCTGAAAGGCTTCCGCATATCGGGTAAACAGCATAACCTCCAAAGTTCTGTAAATAGTTTTTAGGCTTGTATTATATAATTTCCTGCCACTTTTTTTGCCTATGCTTATAAAATTTGAGAGCCCACCAAGCTGCAAACTGAGTTAAATAACCCGCATGCAATTCAATACTATCTGTATATCTTGTAACATTTTCTGCAATCTTTTCCATTTGAATATAATGATTCCATATAGTTACTCTTTTATTATACTCATTTGAAACTATCTCTCTTGACTTTTTGTCTATCTTAATTATGCTTATTGTATGTTTTCCAATAGGGATAAATCTATGAAGGAACAATTTGAAGCAAAATGTCTCTCCCTCTTTCCAGACGGAAGGAACATCGTCATAGGATATAAAACTTGCTTTGGGTTTACAAATCTCCCTTAAAGTATCAATATCTTGAATCTTACACCAAATATTTTCAATGTCAGTTTCAAATACTGATGTCACTACAATTTTGCAACCTACAACTCTTTTGCCGTCCCGTGTCGTTAAACAAATCTTTTTTATCATACAGAAACAATTAAAACATTAAACATCTATTTATCTTATACTTATACTCTTTTGCGTATCTTTGTGCAAAGATAGATGCTATATACTCCAAGGGCAATAGTCATTTATAATGAGTACAGTTTAACTGTTTAATAATAAATGTTGTAGCAAGCATGATGATTGATGAAATAGAACAGAAAATCATAAATATACTTCCAACATCAAACACTATGTTTGATGAAATTGATTATTCCATTCTTGAAAAAAGGAAAGAAGACTGGATTAAACTTTCAGAAATTACGCATAGTATTGTATTGGTGTTTGATTGCTACACTAATAAATTTGTTTTTGTTTCTGACAATATTCCTAAATTATATGGAGTTGATTCCCGCAGGTTGTTTGTTGACGGACATCGGCAGGTTATAGAACTTATACATCCGGACGATATAGATTATGGATTACTTGTAAGAAAGAAAATCTATTCGATATTACGTTCATTCTCCGATGCAGAAAAGATGAACTATAAAGCCATTCATGAAATGAGGATAAGAAATGTCCGAGGTGAATATATCCGCATAATAGAACAGGAACAAGTTCTTGAGTTGGATAAATCGGGAAATATTTGGCTTATGCTGTCAGTTATTGACATTGATGCAAACCAAGAACTGGAAATAACCAAAAGCCATCTGTATAACTTAAAAACAGGAGACCAGATTTTTATAGATTTATCTGATACATTGAATGAGCCTTTGACAAATAGAGAATTAGAAGTCTTACGTTTGATGAAGCAAGGTTTGTTAAGCAAGGAAATTGCAGATACCCTGCAAATTAGCATTAACACTGTAAATAGTCATAGGCAAAACATATTGCAAAAGTTAAAAGCAAATAATTCTGCTGAAGCTATAAATTTTGCCCAAAGACTGTGCCTATTTGACAAAAAATGATATTCTTGTTCCCGTTTCATAGAAACAGATAAGGTAAGAAGAATAAAATCATGGACAACTATAGTTCGGTCAATGCCGCCACACACTCTTCGCGTATGGATCTGATGTAATCCAGTATCACTGACGGGTCAATGCTTTTGCCTTCGAGTTTGCAGGAAATATGCAGGTGTTCACCGGTGCTGCGTCCTGTCGAACCGGTAATGCCGACGACATCCCTCGGTCGGATAGCCGCTCCTTTCCGGGTAAGAACACGTGATAGGTGGCAATAGCTGACCGTGTAGTCTCCATGCCGTAAGGTCACATACTTACCGGAGGATTTGTCCTGCCCGACTTTCACTACCACTCCCGCCATCATGGCCATCACCTCGTCGCCCCTCGCATGGAGGTCGATTCCGTTGTGAAACTTCTTTTTTCCGGTAAAAGGGTCTTTCCGATACCCATAAAGCGAATTGATTTTCATCCGGCGCAGCGGATAGCTTACGCTAAGGTAACGCTCTATCCATACGTGCTTGCAGGTGTCGGCGGGTAATGCCGAGGCAGCGTCTCCTGCCGACGGTAAAGTGTCTTGGACGGAAAGCGTGTTTCCGGGCAAGGTCGCCACATTATCCCTATCAGCAGAAACGACTTCGACCCTGTATCGGGATGGTACGGTCGAAACCGTATTGAATTGTGCTTGGACCGGGCCTGCGACGCCCGCAATGCCCGCCATCAAAACCAGTAGTTTCTTTCTCATGCGGCAAATATAACCAGCTCCGCCCAAGATGTCCCGTTTCCACGACCTTTTTCGACCAAAGTACAATAAAAAAGGCATTCAGAGTATGAATTTATGCGTAAAATCATACTCTGAACATAAAAATAAACACTCTTAATACACTAATATTATTCTATTATATACAAGTAAATGAAAAGAATCTATCTTTGCAAAGTATAATTCAAAATACAAAATTAAATATGAATACAGTACGATTTGAACTAATTGAATTACCCTATCCGACACTGGCCCGATTCGGGCTTACACAGGAGATGATCGAGGACTTGCCGATGCGTGTCCTTGACGAGATTTGCGACGGCAGACACTCTCCCGTGCTTCCGGTCCGTGTCCTTGACGAGAAAGGAGAACTGATTGAGAGCCGCAGCCGCTTCGCCCTTGTCCGCAGGGACGACGGCCGGCCGGACGTGGTGTTTTATCCCGTTTTGGAATCCTCGCCGCTGGAACGCTATGACGAGGCGCAACAGAAACAGTTGCTCGACGGCAAGGCCATCATCGCAGACGTGGAAACAGCGGACGGGCGGCACAGCAAGGCATTCGTGCAGATAGACGAGGGAACGAAGCAAGTGATGTATGTCCCTACGCCGATTATCGGGCGCAATCTGCAAGTGCTGGCCGAAATAATGCATCTCGGTCCGGTAGAGGTAAACGGAATGCAAAACGGCGAACCTCTGACACTGGTCGTGGACGACGAACCCGTTACGGTGGGTATCGACCTGCATGACAAGACCGGCATCCGCTTCTGTTCGGGTGACAGCCAGAAATGGAAGGAACAGCCCAAGCGAGAGTGGGACAAGTACACTTTCGGCGTGTACGGCTGCTGGGTGATGGACGACGACGGCAACCTCGACTACGTTCCCGAAGAGGAATATACCGAGGAACTGTGGAATGAACAGAAGAAAAGCGCCGAGCGTAACCGTGCGGCGGGACTTCACAAATAACATCTTAACATTCATCAAATATGGCAGAACACCAATATTATCCCGAAGAGGTACTTATCGAGAAGATGGAGCGCGGCGAATATGGCTGGCTCGACTATGTGAACCATTTTTCAGCCGAGTGGCAGGAGGAATATACCCGCTATTGCAAGGAGCACGGTCTCATGGTGGGCAACGAATCCGCTGCCGAGTTCGTCCATTACAAAGACGAGCAACTGGAAGCGGCGATGGAGAACGAAGATGCATAACGGAAACCTTTTTAACAACGGATTATGGCGATACGAAAGAATACCAACCCCCGAATGATGGACCTGCAACCCGAAATGCAGGACATATTGAGGCGTAACGGTATGCAGGCCCACGTAGTCAGCGACGACACGGGCTACCGGCTCGTGGTACAGGGCCACGATTCGCCTCTGCTGACCTATGACCTTACCGAGCGTCAGATGTTGGCCCTGACAGACTGGGGGACAAACTCGGCCAACAAGAAAGCCTACAACGTGTTCACGAGCATTGTAGGGAAAGACTTTTATATGCCCAAGAACTTCGTCCATGCCCGTAACGCCAACGGTCGTGTCGCTATGGGACTGCACGGCTACCGTATCGGTATCGGCGAATACGGACGTGTGGGACGGCTGGGTATGCCGCCTCCGTTCCTCGGCTGGACGCCACGCCACCAGTGGGGTTTCCATCTGCGGCGGGTCGGCGGACAACTATTCTATCCGGGACCACCCATTGTCCCTGAACGGTGGGACGGGCGAATGAAGCCGGGCGAATTGCAATCGGGCGGCTACGGATTCTATTACAAGTACAAGGACGGACAACCTATACAGTCCGCACGACAGACCGATGTCCTGCAGGACTTGCAAACGGTCATCACGCCGATGGTCAGCCGTCCGCGTAGTACGGAACCGGCTCGTACCTACAAGGAGTTGATTGCTTCTCCGGTCTATTTTTCCAACGAGAAATGGCAGGAGTGCCTCGCCTCACATGGTCTTATCGTCGATAAGGAGGCACGGACCCTGACCGTACAGTCCGAAAAGGTGGCCGCCGATCTGGTCTATGACCTGACGGAAGAAGAAACGGCCGTCCTGACCTCCAACTCCATCGAAGAGCAACCTGTCGAGAAACGACTGGAAGTCCTGAACGGGGTAATCAAGGCGGATTTCGCCGACAAGGTAACAATGGCGGATCTCGACAGCGAGCGGCGTATCGCCCTCGGCCTGCACCCCGAAGTACAGGAGGAACTGACGCAACGTCAGCAACAGGAGCAGGAAATTCTCTCCCCGCTGGAAACCCGACTCCGGCAGGAGATGCCGTATGGCGCAACCGCTTCCGTCGATGGACGGGATATTTCCGTGCTCGACGAGCGCAAGGGCTGGTACCGGGAAGAACGGCACGGCAGGGAGGTCGAGGTCGACGAAATAGCCGTACACCCATCCCCCATAGAGGGTAAGTACAAGATGACGGCCGTCATCGACGGGCAAGTCATCAGCCACGAGATCAGCCAGAAGGATTACGACAAATTCCTTGCGGTCGATGACTACCACCGCATGAAAATCTTTTCGAAGATATTCAGCGAGGTGGACATGAAGATGCGTCCGGAAGCGCAGCGCGGTCTCGGCGTGAAGATTTTCGCTGCCCTCACGGCAGGAACCGTCATCACGGCGGGCGTTGTCCACGGCTTGCGGCATCATCATCACGGTCCGGAGTTCTACGGCGAGCGTTTCGGTGGCCCGCCACACCCGTATTTCAAACCCGGTGTCGATACGCCGAGAGACGTGGCCATACGCAATTTCGAGGCACAGATGAATCAGGATATTAACGATATGAGAAGAGGGAGATAAAGACAACTATGAGAGAAGGAGACCTAACCTACGACGACTTCCTGCAAAGGCTGAACATTCAGGATGTGCTGATTGACGCAGGCTACCACCTGAACCGGCGCGACGGCCTGCGTTATCCCTCGTATGTCCGTCTGGACAGCGATGGGCGGCGTATCCGCGGCGACAAGTTCATCGTGACGCAACAGGGAAAATGCTGTTTCCAAGCCCAGCAGCAGAAAGTCTATAACATCATCTCGTTCATCAAGGAGCACCCGCAGTTTTTCGCTGAATATCGTGTGGGCATGTCTCCCGACCGGCTGGTGAACCTCGTGTGCAACCGGCTGCTGAACCATCCCATCGAGGACCGGACAACATGGATTATCCAGCCCAAGCGGGACATCCGCCCGTTCGACATCGCGAACTACGACATCCACAAGTTCAACCCGCAGGACCGGGAGACACAGAAGAAGTTCTATCCTTATTTCAAGAGCCGGGGTATCGACCTCTACACGCAATATGCCTTCCACCGCCACTTCTGTCTGGCGACGAAACATCGTGAGGACGGTGCGGCATACACCAATCTCGCTTTTCCGCTGACCTTGCCCAAAGGCGACGGTACGGTCGTGGGCTTCGAAGAACGGGGACGTGCAAGAATGAACGGAAGCGGCAGCTACAAAGGCAAGGCCGAGGGCAGCAATTCGAGCGAGGGGCTGTGGATTGCCAGCCCTGCCAAGACCCCACTTGCGGAAGCCAAGCGTATCTATTGGTTCGAGAGTGCCTACGACGCAATGGCTTATTACCAGCTTAACCAGAAATGGGACAAGGAACTTAGAAAGGGAGTGTTCGTCTCTACCGGCGGAGCACCGAGCCAGCAACAGTTCAAAGCCATGACAGAGGCCACTCCACACGCTTACCACCATCTCTGCTTCGACGGGGACCGTGCCGGGCAGATCTTCGCCATCAACTTCGCGCTCACCCATGCGGGCAAGACATTCACCAGCAACGTGACGAAAGACGACAAACTGCAGGTCCGTATCAGCGGCGAGGAGAACCAGAACTACGAAATAAAACTCGAACCCTTCGACTTTCACAGGATAGTCGGCACGCTTTTACGTCCCAAAGAAATCTATCGGGAAGATGGTACGCTTGACTATCGGACAATCGGCGACGGATATTTGCAGGAGATGAGCATGGTGTGCCAAGATGAGTACGAGATGGCTCTTGCCGAGGGTTCGGCCAGTGAGGAAACGCTGGAGGGCATGAGACAAAATATCATGGCCATAGAGGATGCGATCCGTAATCTTCCCGCTCCCGGCGAGGACGGCACCGGCCTTATTGTGTACGAGCCCGCTGAAAAAGGCTATAAGGACTGGAACGAACAGCTCTTGGCAAAGGCCAAGCTGCAAGAATCAGTTCACGAAGAGCCGGCCAGAAGAGAAGAACCCGAACAGGAACGGCAAGTACGTTTCCACCGATGACAACACGGCACACCCCACATGAAACAATAAAAGAGAAAACAATGAATGACAAGGAACTTACACAGGACGATTTTTTGCAAAGGATTGACATACGGGATATACTGCTCGATGCCGGCTACCGCCAGAACCGACGCTTCGGTCTGCGTCTCTCCTCGTTTATCCGCACGGACAACGAGGGAAAGCGTATCCGGGGCGACAAGTTCGTCATCACACAGCATGGGAAGTGCTGTTGCCAACCACCCCAGCAGAAAGAATACAACGTCGTTTCGTTCATCAAGGAGCACCCGACGTTATTCGCGGAATATTATGAGGGAATGGACCTGAACCAGTTGGTGGACCTCGTATGCAGCCGTCTGCTGAACATACCCGTCGAAGAGGAATACGAGGTGCCGATCGTACAGCCCCAACGGGAGATCCGACCGTTCGACATAACGGAATACGACATTCAGAAGTTCGACCCGAAGGACCGGGAAGTGCAGAAGAAATTCGCCCCCTATTTCAAGCACCGCGGTATTGACCTCGGCACGCAGCACGCCTTTTACCGGGATTTCTGTCTGGCAACCCGACACTGCGAAGACGGGCATAGGGACATCTGCCTCGCTTTCCCGATGGCGTTACCCCAAAATACGGACAGAATCGTAGGCTTCGAGGAGTGCGGACGCGCCCGCTTGGACGGACAAGACAGCTACAAAGGCATGGCAGAAGGCAGCAATACGGACGAAGGGCTATGGATCGCCAGCCCTGCCAGAACGCCTCTTGCCGAGGCCAAACATATCTACTGGTTCGGGAGCGCCTACGACGCGATGGCCTTTTACCAGCTTCATCGGGCGCAAAACCAAGAGTTGCGAAAGGCGGTCTTCATTTCGACGGGCGGTGACCTGACCGAGAAACAGATGCGGGGCGTGCTGGAGCAGACAATCCCCGCCCGGCAGCATATCTGTTTCGACAACGACCATACGGGAAGCGTGCTTGCCAGAAGTCTGCAAAAGGAGATATACCGCACGATACGTGAGGCCATCGAGGTAACACCCGAACGGAAACCGTACCTCGATTCCATACCGGACGGCGACGATCTGGACGGAGGGGAATTTTATCTGCTGCCCAAGGGCGGTCTGCAAGAGAGCTGCATAGAGTTCGATGCCGAGCGGGATGAAGCCTTTTCGATGAGCTCGAGCAGGCTGTGCGCCCCGGAAGACGTACAGGACCAGATAAACAGGATGAACAAATGCTACCGGGAGTTCCGGGTGAAACTGCGGGAGTTCCTCGGTATCGACAAGGAACACGACGTCGCCATTACCCGTAAAGAGCCGGACTATCGCTATACGAGCTGGAACGGACAGCTTCTGGCCGAACGGAAGCAGCAGGAAGCATCCGTCGGACAGGGACAGGAGCAGGAGCCGGAAGAAAAAGCCGGACAGGAGCGGCAGACCCATTTTCGCCGATGAGCGCACTGCATCCCATACAAGACAGCCGGAACGTCATCCTGCGGCCGCACGCCGGGCAATTCGTCATAGACGAACTGCCGCTGATGTTCGTGTGCATGGCGGGGCTGGTGCACGGCGGCATGGAAGGTCTGCCATTGAGTAGTATGGCGAGAGTCGTTTCCTTATTTCTGCTCATCGTGCTGCTGTATCGCTTCATCTACCTGCGTCGGATACGTTACAGGGTCGGCGAAGAACAGCTTGTCAGCGAACACGGCATTTTCATACGCAGGGTGGACTACATGGAACTGTACCGTATCGTGGACTTTCAAGAACACCAGAGCCTCCTGCAACAGATTTGCGGGTTAAAGACGGTTCGCATTCTCTCAATGGACCGGAACACGCCAAGGCTCGACCTTATCGGCATACGGCGTAGGGACGACATCGTGGCGATTATCCGTGAACGTGTGGAAATCAATAAACGAAAAAAGGGAATCTATGAGATTACGAATCATTAGTATATGGGTGTGTGTTGTATTTGTCGGTCTGCTTCCGCAACTGGCCAAGGCGCAGATTGCTGCCTCAAACCCGCTGGAATGGGCGGCGTTGGCCGAGGGCAATGAATTGATTAACGGCCAGATAGATAAACAAATCAAAGGACAGACGCAGACTGCCCTGATGCAAAACAGTATCGCAGCAGAGTTCAACCGCATACACGAGTGGGAGAAACAGTACAACAGCTATCTCAAGACGGCGAGCGGCTATGCCTCGTCACTGAAAGCCTGCACGCACCTCTATAATGACGGCGTGCGGATTTTCCTCACACTGGGAAAATTGGGTAACGCGATACGGAACAATCCGCAGGGTATCGTTGCCAGCATGAACATGAACAACCTCTATATCGAGACGGCGACGGAACTGGTTTCCGTGTTCACGTTGCTGAACGATGCCGTGGCCAAAGGCGGAACGGAAAACATGCTCACGGGGGCGGAACGGAGCAAAACCCTGTGGGCGTTGAACGATCAGCTTGCGGCATTCAGCCGGAAACTGCATCTGCTCTATTTGAGCCTGCGCTATTATACCCTGAACGACGTGTGGAACAACATAACGGCGGGTATGATAGATCGCAGCAACGGCGAGGTGGCCCGTCTGGCCATGTCCCGCTGGCGCAGGGCGGCAGCCATCGCCCGTTGAAAAGAAGGGAAATAAAAAACGAAGAACGATGAAGCGGATAATCTCGATATGGATTCTGTTGCTGTGCGCCGGTATCTCGAAGGTACAGGCGCAGAACGATGCGACCCTTGCGGGAATGATTCTGGTTTATACCAACAAGGCCGAGAAGGAACTGAAAAACCAAGAGAAGGTCATGCTGATGCAAACTACAGGGCATGTGTGGACGAAGGAAGAAGTGGAAGGCACGACGGACTTGCAACGGGAGTTCAACAATTACCTGAACTCGTTCCGCTCGATTGTCTGCTATGCGGCTCAGATTTACGGTTTCTACCATGAAATATCGCAGCTTACAGACAACATGGGCGACTTCACCAAACAATTGAGCAGACATTCGACCAACGCATTGGCCGTTGCCCTCTCCACGCGGCGCAACCAGATTTATCGGGAGATGATATTGAACAGCGTGGAGATTGTGAACGACATCCGCACGGCCTGCCTGTCGGACAACAAGATGACGGAAAGGGAACGTATGGAGATCGTGTTCGGCATACGCCCGAAACTCCGGTCGATGAACCGGACGCTGCAACGGCTGACCAAAGCCGTGAAATATACCACGATGGGCGACATCTGGCGGGAAATCGACGAGGGCGCACGCCCTGTCGCAGACAAGTACGACATCGTGAAAGCCGCCCAAAGACGATGGCGGCAAAATGGAAGAAATGTTAGACCCTAAAAAAGAATAAAAATATGGGAGCTTGGGATACGATATTGAAATACGGCGGAAAGGCCATGAAAGGCATGGGCAAGGCCGCCAATGCGACGGGGAAAAGTGCCGGTCATGCGGTACTGCATCCCTCGCAGACCCTTCGGGGAGCCGGGCAGGCGGTCAAGACGGCTACCGCCGGAGCTGCCGTCGGCTATGTGGGCTGGGAAAAACTGACCACCGACAAAAGTGTCGCACGGATCGTCAGTGAGGCCGTAGTTGGCAAATCCGCCACGGATGCCCTTGCAGGTACGACCGAAGACATGAAGGAACTGAAAGACAAAGCCGGAGAGACGGTCTCTGCCATAGGCGAGGCTGTGGGAGGCGCGGACTCGAAACTGAACGGGGTATCGAACTTCCTGCGGGAAGCCTCCGGCGGTGGGTTGTTCAACATGCTCAGCGGCTTTTTGCGAAACCTCGGAGGAGGCAATGTGTCGGGATTGAACATTGCAGGACTGATTGCGGCGGCGTACCTCGTGTTCGGACGTTCCGGCTGGCTGGGTAAAATCGCCGGTCTGTTTCTGGGCATGATGCTTATCGGTAACAATGCGGGCGTTGTCCGCACGGTTCCCTCGGAAACGGTATCGAGGACACAGACGCCGACACTCTCTCCGGAGGAACAAGCGCAAAGCGGAGGAATGAGAAGGTAGGAACACATAAAAAATATATATCACAATGAAATATACGGAAGAAATGATCCTGCACTCGGACAGCGGCTACTGTATGCCGTTCGAAGAGCCGCGGGGAAAAGACGTGGAACTGTCGCTCGGTTACGGTGAGCAGGTACACCCGACAACGGGAGAAAAGTTCTTTCATCACGGGATAGACTTCAAAGCGCGGTGCTACATGCTGTCGGCTGTGGCCAGCGGCATCGTGTCGGGCGTGGGAAACGACCCGGTACACGGCATTTGCCAGACAGTCCGTTACGGCGGGTACGAGGTGACATACGGTCATCTGTCGAATGTGTTCGCCCAATTCGGACAGCGGGTGGAAGCCGGACAAACGGTGGCTTTGAGCGGTGAACGGCTGCATATAGAAGTCAAATTCAAGGGCGAGGAGCTGAACCCGATAGAGTTCCTGACCATGTTGTACGGCAACATCAAGGCTTTGCAGGAAACCGACGGCAACGGCCCGGCAGGTTTTTACGATACGGAAACTGGGGTAACAAACGACTACGAGAAGGACCAAAGGGAAATAGAAGAGCTGATGCTCCGCTTTCTGCCGCTTTACATGGAGGATTTGCAGCGGGGAGCGTACACGGTGCCCGCACATACGGAACAGTCGCTACGCCACATCTTCACGATGGGAGCGATGAAAGAGTATTTCTACGAGCAGATGCCGAGCATAGCCAATCCCCTCGGACTGGGGCGCAAAGCCATGCCGCTTGCCAGCAAAGTTCAGAACCTACTGATAGCGGATTTCCTGAACTACCTTGCCCTGCGGCATGAGGTGTACCTCTCCACAATGGGCGGCGAGGTAAAAAAAAACTTCATGACGAAGCTGTAGCGGGCTGCGGACTCATCGACCCGCTGGCGGAGCTGGACATCGACATCCAGAGCTTCGACATATCGAGGATCGTCTCCGTCTATCCCGACCGCGCCGGAGTCCGCTGGTGGACGAAAGCATGGTTCAACAACCGGGAAGAAGGGGAAGCCTCGGTGGAAATCGAACGGGAACAGGCGGTACGCTTCATTCAAGACCGTATCGAAAAAGATGCATGGCTCGAAGAGTTTTTCCCCAAGCAAATGGAAGTGTACCACAACGCCATCGAACAAACGAAGGAACAACTGCTGAAACAGATAAACATGATATAGAAAGATATTGATTATATGGACGAAATCAAACATAGCAGGAGGTTTGCGGAAATAGAGACTCTCATGGGCAGTTATTTCCGCTATCATCTCGTCCCCGTCATGACGCAGACGCAAACCTACCTGACCGAGAAGCAGGGCGAGGAAATGAAGAAGTATTCGACTTCCATAAGCGGCATACTCGGCATGATGGCGTCGGCGGGCCAACCGCTCTCCGACCCGTACCAAACACTCAAGGTAACAGGAGAATGGAACTCCAAGACAACCGAAGACTACATCGGGATGTGCAAGGAACGGATTCTCTCGTCGGAGGAAATACAGCACGATCTCGCCTACATGGCCGGCGAGTGGCGCGATACCGTCGTGCTGGAAGTCGGACGCAAGCGTTACGATGAACTGTCGCAGGAATTGGGCTGCGACCTCGCCTACGCCTTCGTGGACTACCGCGTGGAGCAACTGATGATAGACCATCTGGTAAAGGAACGTATGCCCAAGTCCTCGGCGGACTACATCATCCGCAAAGCGGCTGAATCAAGTCTGTTGGGGTTGCCGCAGGCGTTAAGCCGCTCGCCGCTGGCCGAAGAGATAGAGAAGCGCGGAGAGGCCGCTTATCGTCCGAGCAAGTTGGAGAAAGGCGCAGGTTGGGTGTTGGGGGCTTCAGCCGATACCGTCATGCTGGGCGGTGCAGGTTCATGGGCAAGCTTCGCACGGTTCATCGGAGCGGATACAGCCATCTCGGCCGTTGCCGATCACTTCGGGGCAGAAGAGACACAGACGCTCTCTGCGGAGGAGTGTATCAGCAAGGGGGTGTTCGGCAGCGAAAGCAATGTGTTCGAGGGATTCCGTAAGGAAGCAGCGGCGATTCCACCCAAAGAGAACACACTCTTGTCCGAAGCCAACGGAGAGTTACAGAAAAAGATACCGATTATAACATTCGATTTTATGGATTGGTGGAAAACAGACAGTATAAATATGCCGTGGCGGGAAGAAACTGCCGGGGAAGAACGGAAGCGGGCGGAACGGTATAAAGATGTGCCGTTGGTGGTCGCTCCCGGACAGGAGGAAGCCTATCTGCAAGACTTGGAAAGAGGGAATACCGAAGCGGAACAAGCCGGTCAGGAATCCGAACAGAGGGAAAAAGAGGCGAAAGAAGTGCAGGTTTCCACAGTCTCCACCGAGAAAACGATACGGGAAGAGCCGTCCGGGCAAGAACCGCAGACCATACAGACCAACGAGAACGGTTGGGATGGGCTGACCCGTTTCCTCGGACTGGAAGGTTTCAGCGAAGTCATGAGTAATCCGGGCAGTGTGTTGGCCATGCTGCCAGACATGCTATTGGGTATATTCACAGGCAAGACGCAATCGCTGGGACTGAAAGAAAACCTGCTGCCGATAGCGAGTATCGTGGCGGGCATATTCGTCAAGAATCCGATGCTGAAGATGTTGCTTATCGGCTTGGGTGGTGCGAACCTGCTGAACAAGGCGGGACATGAGGCACTGGGAAAAGAAAGGACGGAGAGAAACGGAAATGTGGCCACGACCGACAAAAAGGTGCAGTACAGACGCTATCCCGATGAGCCGCTCAATCCACGTATTGTGAATCCGGTACTGCAAGGCAATACCCTTATTGCCACGATAGACCACGTGCCCTGCACGGTGCAGCTTAATTCCACGGTGGCGGACGCCTACCGTGCCGGTGCCTTGCCGCTGAACACGCTGGCCAATGCCGTGCTCGTCCAAAGCGACCGTCTCCGCCAGATGGCTTCGCAGAATTACGACAACGGACAACAGGAGACCATCGTGCGGACGCGAGGCATCCAGTAATCCCGTAACCGACAAAAAAATTGGAGTATGAAAGAGAAATCGCAAATAGAAAAGAATGCCGAGGAGCGACAGATAGAGTTGCTTTCCACGGCTTTGAACGAAGCGTCGAATGCCGGAGGACACTGGCTCAACGCCGCAGGCAAGGGCTTTCCGAAATTCTATCCGCGCGGCGTCGCCGTCAGCCCGTTCAACGGGTTGTTCATGGCACTGCATTCGGACCGGAACGGGTGCAAGACCAACCTGTTCACCCTTTACAGCGATGCCAAGGCACGTGGCACATCGGTACGCGAGCACGAGCAGGGAGTCCCGTTCCTGTTCTACAACTGGAACAAGTACGTCCATCGCAACAACCCGGAGGACATCATCAGCCGGGATGCCTATTTGAAACTGGACGAGGAGGTGCAGAAACAGTACAAGGGCATACATAACCGGGAGATCCGCACGCTCTTCAATATCGACCAAACGACACTGCCTTACGTGGATAAGGAGGAATACGATATGGTATTGCTGAAAGACGGCAGTGCCGTGGAACGGGGATATTCCGAGGCCGACGAACGGCGATTGCATATCCGTTTCAACGATTTCCTGCTGAAAATGAGGGATAATCTCGTGCCCGTGCGTTCGGACGGAAGCGGAATGCCCCATTACGAGACAGATCGCGATGCGGTCTATATGCCGCGCCAACGGGATTTCGGACACTACAACGATTATGTACAGGAGGCACTGCGGCAAATCGTAAGTGCCACAGGACACCAGCAACGGCTGGCCCGTGAAGGCATGGTGATGAAAAACGGCATGGGTCCCTCGGAAGATGCCCTCAAACAGGAACGGCTAATCGTGGAGGTGGCTTCGGGAATCAAAATGCTGGAATTGGGGCTGCCCGCCCGTCTGTCCGACAAAAGCCTTGAACTGGTGGACTACTGGAACCGGGAACTCAAGGAGAACCCCAACCTGATGGATGCCCTCGAAGGCGACGTGAACAACGCCCTCGAAGTAATCCATAAGGCAGAACGGGGCGAGAAAATCGAATATGCCACGATGCGCAACCGCCGGCAGACCTCGGACATGCAGGAGCAGCTACCCAAGCATTTCTATGTAGCCGACGAGATCCGGAAACACCCGAACAAGGAGGACAGGACCATTGTCATCGTCATCGACCCGTCCTCGAAATCGGCGGACGTGATACTCCCTGCCGGTGCGTCGCCGGAAGTGGACAATGAAGTGCCGGGCATGAACAAGGCCCGTATCGGCAGGGCTTTGCGAAGGGAAGGGATCGAAAACGTGCGTTTCTTCAATCCTGACGGCACATGGGGGTACAGGCCCGATGATACTTATTTCGCCCAAAAACAGATCTCACTGGCCCGGCTGAAAAACTGGGCGCTGGAAATGCTCTCCACACTGGACATAACGCCCGCGGTCAAACGGGCGGACGAAATCGGCTTCGACCAAGTACAGATGATTCAGGACGACAAGAACCGCTGGGCGCTGTATCTGAAGCCCGAACATCAGAGCGGGTACAGTATCTATCCCGACAAGGACGACCTGAACCGCTTCTTCTCCACACTCAAACAGTCGATGGACAATATCGAAAATGTACGCATGGAGCTGGCGCACAAGTATTATGCGCTGGCGGAAACACAACCCGACCTGAAAGTGGACCTGTTCAGCAGCGGGGCGCAGGACATTGACCTGAACCGGATTCAGCGCGTGTCCGTGTTCAAGACCAAACAAGAAGGGACTCTGTGCGTGGCGACCATTGACGGAAAGAAATTACAACCCCGAAGCGTCACCCGGCAACAATGGCAACGCATGTGGGTGGCGGAGGACCGTGCCAAATACAAATGCCATCTGGCGGCCACGCTATTTGCCGATGTGCTGCGTAAAGGACAGACGCAGGAAGTGACTGCCGGAAAGAGACAAGAAGAAGATACCCAACAACAGGATAAAGACAAGAACTCGAAACAAGCCGATGGAGAAGCCCAAAAAACCGGTTCATCCCTAAAAGAGTTGTCCATAAAAGATATACCGGAACAAATGTATGGTAAGTACGAGCAAATCAAAGAGGAACAACCGGAAGCGGTTGTCCTTTTCAAACATGGGAACAATTATTACGCTTCCATGTATGATGCGGAGACCATTGCGAACGAACTGAACCTGCCTCCGAGCAAAGAACGCGTTCCGTATGATGCAAATAAAATCATATTGGTATTCGAGCATGACAATGAGGAAACAAGGCAGCAAATTCATGCGCTACGGGCATACGTGATGGATTGTGACGGTATGTCTAAGGCACAGCAAAACGGGCCTGCAGAAACAACCGACGAAGAGAACGAGAACGAACAACGTCCAACCATGAGGAGGTAGAAATATGGCAAACAAGAATCAAGAATATACAAGACAATACGCAGACTATGCGATGGAACAGATGCGGCGATACGGCATTCCGGCCTCCGTGACGCTGGCACAGGGCATACTGGAAAGTTCCAACGGACAGAGCCGTCTGGCGCAGAATGAGAACAACCACTTCGGTATCAAGGCCACGCCCGAATGGATTGCCGGGGGTGGCCGGTACGGCCTGTATTCCGATGACAAGCCGAACGAGAAGTTCTGCAGTTATGACAGCGTGGGCGATTCGTATGAGCACCACTCACGCTTCCTGAAAGAGAACAGCCGCTATGCCCGCTGTTTCTCGCTTTCTCCCGACGACTACAAGGGCTGGACGCAGGGCCTCGAAAAGGCGGGCTATGCCACGGGCGGGCATTATGCCGACAGCCTGCAACGTATCATCGAGCAGAACGGGCTGCAAAAGTACGACCGTCAGGTCATGCAGGAGATGGAAGCGCAGGGAAAACGGTTCGGTTTGGAAGAGAACCCGCTCCGGGAAGCCGGAAATGCGGCGGAGTATTCGTTTCCGGTGGAACGGAAAGAATTTCTATTCGTCACCTCACCGTTCGGTATGCGGCAAGATCCGACAGACGGCAAGGAGCGTATGCACAAGGGTATCGACATCCGGTGCGACGGCGATGCAGTCTTGGCCACGGAGAAAGATGGAAAGGTCATTGCTGTCAATGGCAAAAATAATACGCCCGGCGGCAAGTCACTGACAGTGGAATACACCCGTCCGGACGGCAGTAAGGTACAATGTACCTACATGCACCTTGGCGAAATTTCCGTAAAGGCAGGCGATATGGTACAGGCGGGCCAGAAGCTCGGTCGATCCGGCAACACAGGAACACGAACAACGGGAGAACATCTGCACTTCGGCGTCAAACAGATTTATGCGGACGGGACACAGCGGGACGTCGATCCGGCGGCTTATCTGGCTGAAATCGCCCAAAAGGGTCACATCAAACAACAGGTGCTGCATAACGGAAACGACCTGCTCGCCCGATATAAGGGAACAGAAGGAAATGTCGCTGGCAAAGACTTTTCGCCCGACGCATGGATGAAAAAACTGCTCTCCTCGGAGGACAGTGGCGTGGGACTGTCAGGGTGTAGCGACCCTATCGTGGAGATGGCCATGACCGCTTTTACCTCTCTGATGTTGCTGGCGACGCAAATCGACAGCAAGAACGAGGAAGAACAAAAGGCGGCCATTTCCGAGGCGATGGACAGCCGGCGTATCGACCTGAAAACGCTGCTGCCGGGCATGAAAACCTGCGACCTCGTGGTCGGGGAAAACGGGCGGGCTGTCCTGCAAGTGGACAACGGAAGCGTCCAAGTATCGCGAGAACTGACCTCTGCCGAGTTAAGCCGCCTGTCGGTGACGCTTAATGACGGTTCTCTTTCGGAAGAAGCCAAACGACTGCGTGTGACCGGAACGCTGAACACGATCATCCTCTCGGAGGCGGTTTCGCAGAACTTTGAACGGGGAATGTCCGAACAACGGGCACAATCGGAAAACCTGAAAAGATAATCCCAAAAGTCATGATAAAACGCGTGATGATACGACTTTGCGGGTATTTGTCCGGGTTGTCCGCCTGCGCCCTGCATATCCTGTTCTGTTCCCGACTCTTCGGTTGGACGGCGACGTTTGTCATCGTGGGCATTCAACTGGGTATTGCCGGCTGGATTATCTACATGAGAATACGTGCACCCGATTAGGAAACGGTTTCAGCATGTTCAACTTCAAGATACCTCGCTTTGTCCGGTGGATTATGTATCACTAAAAAGACAAAAGAAGATGATTAAGTGTAATATTACGGCGTGCGGCACCATCAGCCGCGACGCTTCGATGCGCACAACCAAGGAAGATAAAACATTCCTGACCTTTCCGCTCCGCATCGTGATCCAAGGTAAGGATGGCCGGAACGAAACGGTCGAGATCAGTGTCAGCAAGGAGGGTGCCCAAAAGAAGGTATCCAGCTATCGAAACGGACTGCGTGTCGAGGTTGCGGGGACGCTGTTCCTGAAACGCCGGGGCGAAAAGCTCTATTTCAACCTCTTTGCCGACCGTATCGCCACGGCAAAAGACATCGCAGATTCCATCAAGGGCGAACTGTCATTCCGCGGCAAGGTGGGCAAAAACATCGAGGAACGGAAAGACAAAAAGGATAAGTCCTATACGATGTTCTCGGCATTCAGCACCGAGAAGGTCGATGAGAATTTCGAGTACCAGTGGGTGCGCTTCTTCTGCTTCGACAGGCAACGCGAAGAGTGGTTGCAACCGGGTGTCAAGGTAGAGGCCAAGGGCGAACTGACAGTCTCGGCACATAACGGGAAGCCGGACATCTCCTGCCGGGTGGAAGAATTGACGCAATATGTTCCCGAATCGGATAACTCCAATCAGTAGCAGTCATGGCCGGTTATAGAAAGCGAAATACGGAGGGACCGAACAGCGAGGATAAGGCGCTGGACCTCTTTGCCGAGATGATGATCGAGAAAATCGAAAGCATCCAGAAAGATTGGCACAAGCCGTGGTTTACCGAGGGTGTACTGCAATGGCCGCGTAACCTGTCAGGGCGCGAGTATAACGGTATGAATGCCCTGATGCGTGCGTCCAGAATGGTCGCATAGTAAATATCTCTGTGGCAAGAGATTAGAATAGGATACAATATGTTCTACTCCCAACTGAATAAGCCCCGAGCGAAAGCAAAAGGTGAAAACAGCATTTCAGTAAAACGGAATGTGTGGCTAACTGTCATGCGACACAGTTCCGTGAGGGGGAAAGACAGATATAAGGATGAAGCCTGCATTGGTTCAACGATAGTTCAGCGGCATAAGGCGTGGCGTGGGCGGAAAGGCAGTTATATCTACGCCCTCTCGTGGTACTCAATTCCAAAGCATTAGGAATATGGGCAAAAGGTATCAACCACGACGCACTTGCGATAAGCAAGAAAAGAACGAAAGTCGCATCCGACAATCTGTCGTGCCAATAGTTACTATGCGTGCTAACTGGAGATTGCCTAAATCGGGATGCCAAAAGGCTATGGGTAAAGACTCTGAATACCCGACATGGCAACGGAGCTTCCGTAGTAGTCTGAGCAAGGGAAAGCCTTGTACATGGCGAAGGGAAGCAGTTGGTAATTTTAATACAAACAACGGATAATGTGAGAGACATTATGAGAAATCCAAAGCAAGTATTAAACAATTTATGTGAACACAGCAAAGTTTCGGGCTACAGGTTCGAAAGGCTGTATCGAAATCTATTCAATGAACAGATGTTTTATGTTGCCTATCAACGTATTTACACTAAGCAAGGCAATATGACACCTGGTACTGACGGCAAGACCATTGACCAAATGAGCATTCAAAGAATAGAATCTCTTATAGCAAGTCTCAAAAACGAGACATATCAACCTAATCCGGCAAAGAGGGTATATATTCCCAAGAAGAACGGTAAAATGCGTCCGTTGGGCATACCCTCCTTTGAAGACAAACTTGTACAGGAGGTGGTAAGAATGATACTTGAAGCCATATATGAAGGGTATTTTGAATACACCTCACATGGGTTTAGACCTTTCAAAAGCTGCCACACCGCACTATCAAGCATTCAGAAAAGGTTTGTCGGGGCTAAATGGTTCATCGAGGGAGACATTAAAGGATTCTTCGACAACATAGACCATAGCGTACTGATAAGCATACTTGAAGAAAGAATAAACGATGTTCGCTTTATTCGCTTGATTAGAAAGTTCCTTAAAGCCGGATATGTAGAACACTGGCAGTTCAATCATACTTATTCGGGAACACCTCAAGGTGGAATCATCAGTCCAATACTGGCGAATATCTATCTTGACAAGTTTGATAAGTTCATGAACGAGTATGCCAAGAGGTTCGACAAGGGTAACAAGAGACGGGTAAATCCAGCCTACAACCGTATTTGCAACAAAAGAAACTCGCTGAAACGTAAACTGAACGCCGAAATTGACGTGGAGAAAAGGAAAATCCTTATCTCGCAAATCAGAAACATGCGTACAGAAATGCAACAACTCCCGTATGGGAATGACATGGACGAACAGTACAGACGACTAAAATACGTGAGATATGCTGACGACTTCCTTATAGGGGTTATCGGCAGTAAAGCCGACTGTGAAGCGATAAAGGCAGACCTCAAAAAGTACATGCAAGAACAACTAAAACTTGAGCTGTCTGAGGAAAAGACCTTAATCACAAACGCACAGGACAAGGCAAAATTTCTCGGATATGAAATTTATGTACAACGTTCCGAAAGCAAGGTAAAGAATAGCCTCGGTAGAACGAATCGAATGTTCAACGGAAATGTAAGGCTACATGTCCCTACTGAAATTGCAAGGGAGAAACTGCTCGCTATGAATGCTATGGCAATAAAACAAGTCAATGGCAAAGAAATATGGTGGGCTGAATCCAGAGGCTTCCTAACAAGCATGAAAGAGGAGGATATCATAGCCAGATACAACCTTGAAATAAGAGGGTTCTATAACTACTATTCGATAGCCAATAACATCTCAGCTGTCGGAGGTACTTTCGGAGGTATCATGAAACGCAGTTGCATTAAAACTCTTGCACACAAACATAACAGTACCATGCGTAAAGAATGGAAACGTTATCGTGAAGGGCAGGACTTTGTTGTCCGATATATGGACAACAAGGGTCAAGAAAAGTGCAGGGTATTGTACAATGAGGGGTTCAGAAGAAAAACTGTCAATGATTTTGCAGAATGTGACCACATGCCGAATACATATTTTCTGCCGCAGGCATCGCTTGTAGAAAGGCTAAATAACGGTGTGTGCGAACTTTGCGGAAATAAAGTGCCACTGATAATGCACCATGTCAGAACACTCTGTAAACTGAAAGCAGATACGGAGTGGAATAGATTAATGCTGAAGAGAGGACGCAAGACATTGGCAGTATGCGAAAAATGCAATACACTGATTCAAAGCTATGTTTAACAGAAAATTGACATTACCAACGGAAAGCCGAATACATGGAGACATGTACGTTCGGTTTGGAGGCAGGTATGGGGAAACCTATCGCCGAAAGACGACAAGGCGTCCCATACCGAGCCTACTGCTCCTGCATTGTGAGAACGAAGGGTACAAGATTCCCCGTTTCTGTACGTTCGACTGTGTGCAGCGGCTCAACAAGCCCGGTAAGGACGGACAAGAACTGCCAAGGGTATCTGTGCTGAAAGGTGAGAAATCCTTTCCCGTGATGCTGACCACATTCACCTGCATACACAAGGAAACAAAGGAAAAAATCAAGTATGACGATTACAAGAAGCTCTCCAACGAGGAGAAGGCGCAATACAATGTTTATCCCCGTATGCAGGTGTTCCGGGTGTTCAATGTCGCCCAGACCAACTTGCGGGAGGCACGACCGGAGTTGTGGGAGCAGTTGGAGGTAGAGAACGGGAAAAGGGTCGAAAACGGCGAACATTTCAGTTTCGTGCCCGTCGATACGATGATTCGGGACAAGCTTTGGATTTGTCCCATCAAACCGAAACATCAGGACGAAGCATACTACTCGATTACGAGAAACGAGATAATCGTGCCCGAAAAAGAACAGTTCCAGTCCGGAGAAGCCTTTTACGGAACGCTGTTTCATGAAATGGTCCACTCCACCGGCGCCGAGGGTGTTCTCGACCGTCTCCAGCCGACATCTTTCGGCTCGAAAGAGTATGCCCGCGAGGAACTGGTGGCCGAACTCGGCAGTGCACTGATCGCACAACGCTATGGCATGACCAAGCATATCAAGGAAGACAGTTGCGCATACCTCAAAGGGTGGCTCGATGAATTGAAGGAATCGCCACAGTTTATCAAGACGACGCTTCTGGACGTGAAAAGGGCTTCGTCAATCGTTACCCAAAAGGTGGATAAGATTGCACAGGAGTTGGAACAAAATGTTACTGAAGAGCAAGAGAACAAACACTCGACCAAGGAACGTATCTTTTACGCATCGGTGGCTTATCTCCAATCTACCGATGACACGACGCAACTGGACGAATTGAAGGACAAAGGCGACTACAAGGGATTGCTGGCACTCGCCAAGGAGTATTACGACGGCAACGGTATGGACGAGCAGCATACATTCGCTTCTCCCCTCCAGAACCGGGGAGATGATCTGCTAATCGAGGATAAAGACTTTGCCGTAGTGTACAACGGAAGTGTCGGGGGCACTTACGACATCATGCTGAAGTACACGGAGCAGGAGGTACGAGACCATATCCGGCGTTACGGAACCGACCACGCCAGCGATGATGTGAAAGAGGTGGCCAAGGATATGGCGGCGGAAGAGTTCGATGTCCTGAAACATCAGAAACTCCCGATGTTCGAGATGCCGAACGGAAAACATCTGTTCGTCTGGTATAACAGGGAAACCGACACGCTCGATGCCGGACCGTTTACCGGTACGGATATACCCGACAGACACCGCTTCGCTTACGACCATTGTCAGTCGATGGAGGCCAACCTGCAAAGCGTGAACGAGAAACTGGGCGAAATGGAGGAGTATCAGGGTGAAGTGCAAGAGGAAAGCTACATCAGCGGTCTGCACCGATAACGGAAACGAATGTGAGGTGGCTTCACTTCAACGCTACCTCACATTCTTATACATTACATTAAGACAACAGTTTGTCAATCATTGACTGTAGCTGTGACATATCGCAATATTGATTGATACCACCGGTATAATCCTTTGCGTGCCGGGCGGTCCGTATCAGGAACGAATCAAGTTCTATTTTTACCCCACCGTCCATCCGCGCATCCGAAGAATGGCTTATGTACACGAATTTACCGTTACGCTCAATAAAGCAACTTGTAAGGTAATGCCCCTTGCTCTCGGCTACAACTGCCGCATCCACGGCTTTTGCATATTTGGATATTTCACTCAACAACGCCGTTTGGAAGTTATTGTATTCCTTTGATACATAACCCCCTGCATCTGCAAGGACAGAAAATTGCCATTTGGTATAAAAAGTCTGTGTCATATTCTTTCAATTCTAATTCTGTAAATAAATTAGGCACATAGCAATAAAAGCATTGAATTTATAGTATTCAATTAACGACATTTAAGCAATTACCATGATATTTTCAGAGACCAAAGTTACGGAGATTTATCGTATGGCAGATGATTTTTGCAAAGAAATTGCTCAATTTCGGGGAAAATATATGGTTGAAGATAAAGATATTGAATATTCTATGCCCCGCTCCTTTAATATAACTTTATTTTCAACTCCCTTTCTACCATAACAACATACTGTTTTTTGAAAGAAGCCCGCCATTGATGTATGTTTTTCAAAGACGGGCAACTGGCTATATTTTGAATTATACTCACGTTAAATAGCTTTCCCAGTTCTCTTTGTCGATAGTTAATTTGTTCATTTCCCAATCATATTCCACTTCCGGCATATCAGCATAAGGGAAATACACGGTATAGCCTATCTGTCCATAGGAGCAATGTAGCGGTATGACGCAAATTTCCTGACCACAATAAGGTTGTGGGCAACAATATTTCTTCCAATCGAAACGGCCTGCAACTATATTGCAGCAAAGTAATTTTAGAGCCATTATACCTTTCCAACTCTGAAAATCTGTCTTACAACTTGTCCTTTCCATAATGAATATTATTTAATGTGCTATGTTATAATAAATTTCGGGTTCACTCGATACATTGTAGATGTAATTGCCGCAACGTACCAAAAGGGCGTTTTTGCCATAATACAGTTCTTTCATTCCGGCGATGCTTCCTGTCCTGTGGAAATTTGGAAAGCGGCTTATTCCTGCCCTTTCCGCATCTTTTGTGTAAAGTGTTTTCATTCTCATGCTATTGCTTTTTTAATGTTTCATACAGGGTTTCTATCATTTTCTCGGCTTCTTCCATATCGGTTACGATGTCTTTGATGTAGTAGGGTGCACCGTTTTTGCCGTGCCCGTCATTGCCTATCCACAGGTAGGCTTCATAGTCGGGGTCGAAACCTTCGTAGAAATTTTCCAGTCCGCACAGAAACCCGTCGAAATCCCCGTCTTTCATTTCAACAGAGACGTTGAAGTCCTGCCCTTTGGGCGTATATTGCTGAAAATCGAACACCACGCTATTTTCGTGCTTCGTTGTCGATACTTGCCAGCCCAATCCTGTGGCTACTGCGATAATTTGTTCTGTTGTTGTCATCGTTTCGTTTTTTTATTTCCCTTTGTTCCGAGCTTTTCAGCCTGCCGCAGGGTCGGTTTTTATGTGCGATACCCGACGGCGGAAGCAAGAACCGCGAACAAGGAACCGCCGATGAAATTTTATGAAATACCGAAATCTGTGATTCCGGAAAGTTTTCGTCAAATTTCAGCAAGGTAGCTCTGCGATACTTGGTCTGCCGTTCGTCCGCCGTACCTTTGCACGGTAAAAACAGTCTGTGGCGGTGACGAGCTTCGAGGAAATGATAATCCGACGGTATAAAAGGGAGAAGCAAACTATAAACGTCCTGCCTGCTCATGGCATATAAATGGCTGATTCAATGTAGTTCGCTACCTACAAAAGTATGCGGCAACGGCCGGAATATAAACAACCACCTGTCCCGATTGGCAGGTGGTTGACCGACAGCAGCCGGTATCAGGCGGCCATACGCTTTCGGACAAGTGCGATGTTCTTATGCACAAGGTTCATAATCCGTTTATGGTATTTCGTATTTTTGTTACACAGCCCTCTCGACTGCAGCACCTTGAATGTTTCGAGGCTCAACTCAACGGTCTCGACCCTCTTGTTTTCTATCCGTGCGGAGAATACCAGCGTATCCGGTTTGAGGTAATATTCGCACTGTCCTACGCAGTGATGTAATGCATTGCCCTCGTCGTAGTAGGCTTCCACGCTGTCCAGTACACGGACGACTATCGTCCCATCCGTGAACTCCAGACCGAAGAACTTGCCTTTCAACTCCCTGAAACGTGCCTCGTTTTCCCTCGCCCGTTTCATCTGCTCCATGCGTTTTTCCTGTTCTTGGAGAATACGCACCTTGTTCTGGTACTTGTCGTGTTCGGCTTTCAAATCGACAGGGCAGACATAGTGGGCGTTGTGCAAGTCTTTGCCGCACCTGTCGAGCATACGGAGATAATCTGCCCATATTCCCATGCCCTTTATCCGATACTTCTGGCGTAACACGATTTTGTAGGATGACCAACATAAATCCAAATCCTGTGCGTGGTCTATAAAATACTTGAGGTCGCGTTTGCGTCCGCTTTTGAGTATCGTTTCCACACGGCTGTCCGACAGCAGGGCTTTCATCAGTTTTTGCGGGGCGATGTCTGAAAACGAACCTTTCAAGCCGTTACGCCGTAACTTCGGAATAACCGTGTATTTCGGATAGACATAGCAGTCGGCAATGTGGCGATACACATAGTTATCATTCCGCAGTTCCAGCCCCGACCCGTATAGAAAACAATCCAAGTAACGTCCCATTGCCCGTTGTAAGGCCGTCAGAGCGGTTTTCCCGTTCTCGTCCATCCAATACCTCGCCACTTCGCACACGTCCGTCCGAGCTTTCCGGCTTTTGTGATAATAAACGGTCATTCTGAAAATCCGCTGTACCTGAAATCCGTCCTGCGTGGTGATGACGGAAAAATAACTTTTCTCGTCCGTCTTGCGGCAAAGCGTGTCTTTGAGCGTCAGTTTGGCATGGCAGTTCGGACAATGGCAATGTTTAGTTTTCGTCTCGTTCCACCGATATCCGCAATCAAGGCAGGTCGTCCGTCCGCTGGGGGTACGAAAAGCATAATGTCTGACGGTATGCCGGAACGCCCATTCTGTCTGCTTCTCTGTGATAGGCAGCAACCGCCCATTGGCGGCTGCTACCCGTTGTTGGAATTTCGTCCGTGCTTTCATGGTCAGAAATCAAAAAGTGAAAGTTCTGTTTGGTTGCTCTGTGCAGCTTTGGCAGTCGGCTTCGGCTTGCTGTGGCGTTGCTGTATCTTGCGCATTTCTTCCTCCTGATAGGCTTTCAGCGCGTCTTTTCGAGCCTGTGCCTTTTCTTCTTCGGTCAGTTCTACCTTGTGATTGACCACGACACCGCAGCTAATGGGGTTTCCCACGTCGATGTTGTCTTCATCATAGTAGTGAATGGCGAGCGACCACACTTCGTCGTCAGTCATTCCGCAACAGCCGCTTGCCTTGACTTGGTTGAGAATGAACGTGATACAATCGTCCAAGTTCTTGCTCTCTTTGGCATACGACGCGGCAAAAAGTTTGTCCGTCCGTGCCTTTTCGTCCAAGTATTCCTTGATAGTCTGTTTGAAATGTTCCGTACCTTTCATCGTTCTGCATTTTGAGGTTAAAAATGATAGTCGATAACACCGCCGATATAGAGTAGCGTGCCGGGTTCAAATTCGCATACCTGTCGCAGGAACTCGTAGGATTGCTCGGCGTGGGATTGCAATCCCTCTTCGTCCATGTAGAACCAGTAGGCGGTATCGAGCGGGTTTTTCAGAAATTTCTCGAGCTGATAGACCGGGCCAATCCATTCTTGCACGCTTTCGGGGGTAACGGCTTCCGCCCTGCTTCGAATGTCTGCGACAAAATCTTCTCTCCATTGTGCCGCACCACCATTGTATCGTATGGTATCGTCGGAAACAAACTCGAACATGCCTTTGGGCAGAATATTGTTTACCAAGTTGTCGATATGGTACTGGCGTTCTTCGTCGTCAATCTCGGCGCAATAATCGAAAAAGCTGTCATCGCCTTGCATGAGGGTGTCCTCGTTCAGGTAGTTGTCCTTGTCCACTCGGGTTCGAGTAATTTGAAAAATCTTGCTGTGCATAACCTTGAATTTTAATTTGTTGAACTTGCTTTTCTTTTCCCTCCCTTCGGAAGCCTTTCGGCTTTCCTTGCCGGGAGAGATTTTACATGCAAGCCAGACAGCGGGAAAAGGACGGAAAGGCAAGCAAACGGCCGAGAATTTCACGGAATACCCAACCCGACATGCCCGTGCCTGTCGGGGAACTGAAAGGCCATCTTTGATTTGCGGAAGGCTGCCGGGCAAATTCAAGAGCCGTTAGCACAGTGGTGCTTGACGCCGGACGACCGCTGTACCTTTGCATGGGAAAATCTAACCGGCGAGGGAGCGACGACAAGATAGTAAGAGGAATGTAATATGGTTAGAATAACCACATAAAAAAGTGGCAAATTGTTTGTGAATTGATATAGCCCTGTTATTGTTAAATTCAGCGTACCATTTTGTTGTATGGTAATAAAGTAGTATTTGCATAAAATTAATGATTATGGTTATAACGATTAAGAATATTCCGGTTTTGGAAGGTGCTACGGCAGAAGATTTCGTGCGTAATGCAGAAAAGAATGCCGTAAAGGTAACTCCACAGTTGTCCGTGGCGGCCAAGAAACGGCTACAAAAGGTATTGGAGAAATCCCGTTCATTCCGATTCAACTAACAATGAACGGGATTTCTTTATACGATGATTGCGTCATGCTTGCCTATACAGGGAAGTGCGGGAAAAGTGTCTCCCTTTCACTTGCGGCGAGGATGATCTTGATGATTTTTTCCTTCATGATGCCGATTTATATGCGGATGAACTTTTAGGGAAAACTTAATGTTGGGTGACGACTGAATTTCCGCACCGTATTGTAGCGTTGTTTACCTTGGCTAATGACAGCATCAAGACCAAATTAATCTCTTCCAATGACAAAAATCGTTTGTAACGTAATATCGTAAACCCAAAACGTGGGCGTAGCTACCCGGCTGTACTGATAGGAAGACTGGGGGTAAACCGGGAATATCAGGGCACACCGAGCCATGTAGGACAGCAACTGATGACCTTTATAAAAGACTGGTTCCGTCACGAGGACAATAAAACGGGATGCCGCTTTATCGTAGTGGATGCGTACAACGAGGAAAGGGTGCTTAAGTATTACGACAAAAACGGCTTTCTTCCTCTATACAAGACAGAAGAGATAGAAAAGCAATATTATGACATTCCACAAGACGCACCTTTGAAAACGCGCTTGCCATATAAAGGACTGATATAACTTGAATTTGACAGAAACGGTCTCGGAATAATCATTCGAGGCCGTTTTTTATGTGCATATTATGCAGTCGCCAAATGCGGTCATAAGGTTCAAGTTATATAATTTACTGAATAGCAATTTCTTTTCTAATCAGGAAAAGAGTTTATTGATAGTTTTTTCGTATATTTGCAATCGGATTGAGGCAACTCTATCCAAGACATATTTAGAAAAGAAAGAAGCGTTATGCTTATCTTGTAAATCGAAAACGTAGGAAATTTTCAGATGTAGTACAAGGAAGGCATAGTGGTTCTCACGCTATAGCGTGGGCTGCTATATCCATATCTGTACTACAGGTTTCCTACGACCTTCGATTTAAGACGTGGCATTTGCAGTTCACGCTTTTATTATTTAATAACAGCCTTCTAAGGACTGGGAAGACATAAAAGAACTTAGGATGATGGATAAATTATCGGTTCACGCAAAAAAGACATTTCTTTCCCAACGACTTATTGCATGGGTATGTTGCTTATGCGCTATCGGAACAGCGGCAAAAGCATACGCAAATAATGATCCTACGTTTACAGTTTCTGCTCCGGAGAATATCGAAATTAATAAACAGTTCCGGCTAACATTTATTGTATCTTTCCCGGAGAAACCTGCTACTGTTGAAATACAGAATCTTGCTGTGCCCGAATTGAAAGGCTTTAAGGTGTTACTTGGCCCCACCAAAAGCAGTGCCACCAATGTGGAAAAAGTAGATGGAGAAATAAACCGGAAATATCAAGAGTCTTATACTTATGTGTTGCAGGCATTACAGGTGGGCAGGTGTTCCATTCCCTCTGCAAGTATTGTGGTGAACGGGCATCAGCTACATTCGCAGCAACTCGCAGTGAATGTCGTACCTGACGGGAAATTACCTCCTTCTTCCGACCCACAACCAAAACCGGATGTCTTTATGACAATGAACGTATCAGAACGCTCTCCTCGTATAAATGAACCCGTCGTGTTGGAATGCAAGTTATATACCACATCCCTTGCAGATAGCCTCGCCAATATGGAACAACTCATCTCTTCGGACGATTTCAAAATAGAACCGATAGATTTGCGGGGCAGCGCATGGCAAATAGAGCATCGGAATGGAAAGAATTATCAGGTGGCGGTGTTCCGGAAGTTATTACTCTATCCCCTACGGGCGGGAGAACTTCGTATAGGAGACCTGTACATGGATGTTTATATCAGGCGGTACAATCTTTCTTCAGACCCGTTTGAAGCATTTTTTGAGGACGGCAACCACCAATTCGTAAAACAACGGGTGAACTGTCAGGGCATCACTCTCCATGCACACGAATAAACAGCTAAAACTTATGGATATGAAAACGAAAATAATTATAACCGCAATGCTGCTGACTACGGCGTATGTGCTGTTAGTCAATCTGATGTTCCTGTCCGGTTTCGGTAAGGATGAAATGGTAAAGGTTGGTTGGTATAGTGAGTTCGGAGGAAACAGCACGACTACCCTATATCCTCTTTATGTGTGGCTTAACTTTCCTTACACAGTTTGCTTTTATTTCTTCACGACGCTTTTCTTCGCCAAAGTGAAAGTACACGTAAACAAGTGGCTGGGCGAAACGGCTTTTGTGCTGTGGTGTGTCAGTCTCGTTCCGATTTTGGTGAATACCGTTTACGACTTGTATATGGTATCCAGTTTTGACGGAGATGAAATGTACCGTTCTTTGGAGAATTATTGGGAAACGGAAGGCAAGTCTGATTATCCTTTTATGTGGCTTCTGCTTTCGTCCCGTGTAGGGAATAATTGGAATTGGATGAACGATTTGAATTATTACGGTAATTGGGCGCTTTGGGCAGCTTTCTTGGCATTTGCCATTGTCTTTGCCTTACTGTTTAAGAAAGACAAAGTATTAGGCATTGCGGGTGCGACAGTTATGGTGGTATCTATCCTGCTGAACATGTTTCCGCTGCCATGCGGGTATATTGCCATCGACCTGTGTTGGATTGCATTATGTGCGGCAGTCTTATGGAGATTGCGCCAGTCGTCATT
The DNA here is from genome assembly GCF_900108345.1 of Bacteroides ndongoniae. Taxonomy (GTDB): domain Bacteria; phylum Bacteroidota; class Bacteroidia; order Bacteroidales; family Bacteroidaceae; genus Bacteroides; species Bacteroides ndongoniae. The sequence goes on from NZ_FNVV01000013.1 coordinate 736,937, forward strand.
TGATAAACCGTTCGTTTTGCCATGAGAAGATTTTTATTAATGCTGGCGGTAGTCCTTTTTGCGATGACCGCTTTTGCCGCCATTGCTCCCGGTCTATATCGGGTAAACGTTAACTCCACGCTCAATGTGCGCAATGCACCGGGTGGGGCTAAAATCGGGTCGTTGTCCAATGGAGATCTCGTGCAGGTGACGGCGTGCGAAGATGATTGGGCACAAGTGTCTTTGAATGACGGTCGCACGGGCTATGTGCATGAACAATACCTTGAGCCTTTCTCCACTCTGGCTGCTCCGGCTGGAACATCTTACTCCACAGTCGGTCTTTCCGAACTCCGGCATTATACCCCTTTTGCCATATTGCTGTTTGCCGTCATTGCCTTCATCGGACTACGTACAGATACCAGATCGTTGTTCCACGCAGGTTGCCTTTTATGGGGCGGGGCTGAACTGTTCATGTTCGGAGCTGGGAGTGACAGCGCACTCGTCTGGTTCTGCGACCCTTCGGATGTAGGATGGATATTTACTATTATCAATTTTTTTGTAGCTATTGGCATCCTGTTCTTCCAGTACACTATTTACCGGGAGTTTACGGGCAGTCTTTTCGATGGCTTTTGGAGAAAACTTCTGTTTGGTATCTTTATCATTGTAGGAGTAATCCTGTTCTTAGGTATTTTTAATTACAATAGATACGACAGTATCACCCCTGATTCGCCAGGAGCTCCGTTCTTTAACGAGACTTGGCATTTCGTACTTGCTTTCGTTGCCTATATGGCAGTATTGCTCTATTTGTTAAGAGATTGTGGTATTTGGATGAGCCTTTCGTTCACGATGTTTGCTTTTGGTTTGGGAATTTCTTTTCTTGGAATGTTGAGCACCTTGATACTTGGAGCTTTACTGTGGCTGGGGCTGGCAGCATTCTCCGGCAGTGGAGGGAGCAATGGAAGTCGCGGAAATATCATAATTGAAGATTATGACGGTACGTATGAAGCCTACGAACATGGCTTTGGAATCTACAAAGATGTAACAGGTTCAGGCAAGACGTGGCGAAAGGAGGGTTCTCAATATATCAGAATAAATTAAACATCGTCCAACCTAATTTAGATTTATGAAAACGATCAGAAGTATGCTCAAACATTTATTCTTGGCTGTTCCGCTTATGCTCATAGTGTCATGTAACAGTCAACCACCATCTACCCTTATACCGCACCGTTGCGAAAACGGGAAATTCGGCTATGTCGATGAAAAAGGCAAGGAATGGATAGAAGGCAAATACGATTATGCCGAAGAATTTTCCGAAGATTTGGCAGTAGTGCAAGTGGGCAGGTACTTTGGGTACATAGACCGTAAAGGAGAAATCGTCATCCCGCTGCAATATACTCAGGCTGCTTACTTCCACCAAGGCAGGGCATTGGTGGCAAAAGAGGAGCTGTATGGTTTCATCGACAAGGAAAACCGGGAAATCATTCCCTGCATTTATGAACGTATCACGCCGTTTGCCTCACACGAAGCCTATGCGGTAAAGAACGGAAAGACAGGCATCATCGATACGGAGGGTAAAGTGCTCGTGCCGTTTGAATACGATAAAATAGAACAACTGAAAAGCGGGCTATTCGTTGTTAACCAAGCCGGCAGGGAGGGTTTCCTCAATGCGCAGAAACAAATGATTCTGCCCTGCCAATACGGTTACTATACCATAGAGGATAAAGAAGGCAAGCCCCTGATAGTGCTGCGCACGAAAGACGACACTCCCTATTACCGCATCTCGTATAATTCCAGATACGGTCTGATGGACTTTGAAGGCAATGTACTGGCACCATGCAAATACGAGAAAATAGGTGCGTTTGCAGACGGAAACCTTGCCCATGTCATTCTCAACGACAAGGTTGGCTACATTGACTCGAACGGAAAAGAGGTCATTCCGCCCATATACGACTATTCGAGAACACTGCCGGGAAACAGGTATGCGCTTTATAAAGACGGTCTTTGTTATCTGGTGGATAACCGGACAGGCAAGCAAGTCACATCCCAAGTTTATAACAAAATAGAGCAATATAGGGACAACCTGCTCAAAGTTTCCCTTGATGGGAAATATGGCATGATAGACCCGGACGGAAATATTGTGCTCGAGCCAATCTATGATGAAATGTATGTATATGACGATTGGCTGAAACTTTATATCAAAGGAAGCGGAAAGGATGGTTTTGCCGGACGTGCTACCGTAGAAGAAGCCAAGTTGGTTATTCCTTGTGACAGATATGTCCGCATTGAAAGCTTCAACTTGGGTGGCGGCCAGTATGCCGAAGCGGTCAAAGCTGTCGCCAAATACACGTACCGGAACGGTGTTGTCAACCGGCAGGGGAAAGAGGTTGTCCCCTGCCAATATGCCCACATTTACATGATAGAAAACGGAAAATGTCTTGTCATGGAGTCTGGTACTAACCAACGAAAGTGGGTAAAATTGAATGAATAGTAACATTAAAGTATACACAATTATAATAAAAATCATAGAATAAAAAATAATTCGGCTGAATATAAGAGGAATAGAGTACCGGCTTAAACAAGGAAGCTGCCGACATAGAAAGACAACCGGAGAAATGACCGTGCAGAATAAAGTCTCCGAAACCTGTTTTACAGGATCGGAGACTTGTACTGCAAGACAATCCTCTGCCGGGGATTAGCGTTTGCCATGTGTATGTCTGCAAAAATAGTTTTGCAGGGATTGGTAACGGTTCGGAATGACCGCATTCTCATTGAAACCGTTCAGGCAATGAAGCAATGCTTTTTCGAGCGTGATGTATCGGCGACTGAAAGTCTGTACATTATCCAAGCAACAGGCTTCCAAAGCGTATTTGAACGGTGCAAGATTTTCAGGTTCTTTCCGAATCCGTACATGCCACAGGAAGAACAACTGAAGCGTGAAACTGTCGGATTTACCTGCTGTACCTTTGCATGGAAAAATCCAGCCGGAAGGGAGTATCAGAAACGAGATAAGGGAAAGAATAAGATAAGATACAACAGTGAAATAAAGGGGAAAGCCCGATGATATAAAGGATACGGACAACGGCTAAAACAGAAAATTGTCTCGTGGAAACAGATGATATAGAAAGCCCCTCGAATCAACAGAACTGCACTCCAAAAGTTTTTGTCTAACTTTCGGGGTGCAGTTTACTCGGGGCCATGACAAGGCTCTTAATAATAAGGCATTAACTTACTGTTTATAAGCTCATCCTTATGAAATTTGACTTTTGAGTTACCCCTTTTATGTAATGATACGGTCGATGGCTTATTCCGGTGATCGTCTGTTAAATTTAGTCGATAGTAATCTCATCAAGGAATAGATAAGTTCGTTTACCTGCACCCGGATGCCATTTCGGAAGTACCGGAGTGTTTTTTCCGATAATGCGTACATAGCGTGCTTTGGTCTTTCCGAAACTTACCGTATCACGTTTCAGTACATTGTTCTTGCTGCCTTTTTCCAGTACCGGTATGGTCTTCGAGGCAATCTTGCTGTATGCGCTTCCGTCGTTAGAACCATATATTTCCAAACCGGTCAGACCGAAGATATAGTCTCCCGGAACAAGGTATGTGCCGAGTGAGACCGAAGATATTTCTTTCGTTTCCTGCAAGTCGATAATTGCATCGAAGTTCTGTCCGTAAAGACCGATATAGCGTCCCGAACGATAATTATCGTCACCCTGCAAGCCGTCTACCAGCAAGTTTGCTCCCTGATAGGTATATTTTTCGTCGGGTTCGCATTTCAGGGGCTGAATTCAACTTGCAAATGCAACAGAATTCTGATTAATAATTTGTTTAAATTTTTCGTTTGGCGTGAGGTATCCAAGTCTTTTACGAGGTCGATTATTGAGTTTATTTTCAATCCACTTAATCTGTTTGTTGGTTACTTCACTAAAGTCCTTACCCTTTGGGATATACTGCCTGATAAGCCCGTTGGTGTTTTCATTGGCACCACGTTCCCATGAGTGGTATGGTTTGCAAAAATAGAATTTTATTTCCAATTTTTGCGCAATTTCCTCGTGCTTTGCAAACTCCTTTCCATTGTCAGCCGTAATTGTGTGTATTAAGTTTTTCACTTTCCGCAGTGCCCATACTGCAATCTTAGCTACCGGGATGGCTTCTTTTCCCGACAACTTGCGTATCCAGACCCTGCTTGTTGCTCTGTCGTTAATGGTAAGAATGGCACCTTTGTGGTTCTTACCAATAATTGTATCTATCTCTAAATCACCAAATCTCTCCTTCAGTTCCACTATCTCGGGACGCTCATCAATATCCACCCTGCCTGGGATAAATCCTCGCCCTGCATTTTTAGAACCACGTTTGGCATACCTGCGACCTTGTCTGCGAAGATATTTGTGCAGTTTGCCACCCCGCCGCTTATCCTCCCAAATCCAGCGATATATCGTTTCGTGAGATACCATCGCAATTCCCTCCAAGCGGCTCCTGCCGACAATCTGCTCCGGGCTGAATCCTTTCTTCAACAGCTTTATTATCCGTTTTCTCATTGCCGGTGTAAGCACTTCCTTGCGATGTTTTTGCTGCTTGCGCCTGTCTGCTTTTCGCTGGGCAAGCTCCATGCTATAGCTACCACTTCGGGCGTCGCAATTGCGCTTTATCTCCCTGTAAACAGTGCTTTTATCTACTCCGATAGCTTCCGCTATTGCTTTTTTGCTCATCGGTATTTGCAACATCATAGAAATTGCATACCTTTGTTCCTCGGTTATATGTTTGCTCATCTGCAACTTTTTTTTCTTTGGACGGACAATTAAAGCAAAGATAGCAAACTTTATCCATTCAGAGTGAGAGAAAGGGGGACATTGTCTCTCTTTCCTCTCTGAAAAATAAATGTTTTTATTGCTTATTATCCGCACCCAAAAAGTTGCATTTATAAGTTGAACTCAAGGGGTGATGGAATGCATGGTAGCCAGATTATACGTCAGAGTTTCTTCGGTTACATTGCTTTCACGCCCGTTGCGGATAGCTCGTGCCTTGATGGTCGTTGTCCGATTTATCATGAATGGTTCCGTATACCGGAGCGATTCGCTTGTCGGCTCGGAACCGTCCAGTGTGTAGTAGACCGATGCATTGTCGAATGTATTCAGTTCGACAACCGCAATGCCGTCCTGTCCTTTAGGCTTGACACTTATTGTCACATCCTCTATGTCTTCTTTGTAATGATAGCCGTACAATTCGTATAAATCCATCTGGTGACGGAGGCGTTTCAGAAATCCGTTCAAGTCCTTCCTTTCCGGATTGCACCACTGCAACTCACTCAGCGCGGCGATACGCGGCATCATCTGCCATTCCATTTTCACGCTGTCCTTTGTCCATTCCGTCCAGATGCATCCTTGCACTCCGATGATATTCTTCTTTTCTTCCGGGGTCAGCTTCTCCGACTGAGGCTCGAACATATATACGCGTTCTACGCTGCTGATGCCTTTCAGGCGGTTATAACCCGGATTGCTGAAATACAGGTGGCTGATTGGGCAGACGATAGTGGAATGTCCCAGTTGTGCGGCTTTGACGGATGCCTTTATGCCTGTCCATGCCATGACGGTCGTGGTTTCCGGATTAGGATTGCCTTCCAGAATCTCATCCCATGCCAGCATTTTCTTGCCTCGTTTGGCAATTTCCTTTTCCACTTCGTTCATGAAGTACACCTGAAGCTGGTTCTCCTTGCTGTGTTCTTCAGTGTCGTGCAGTCCCAGTTCCTTAATCTTGGCCTGACATTTCGGACATTTCATCCATTCCGCTTTCGGGCATTCATCTCCTCCGATGTGAATATAAGGTGCATCCGGGAATATATCCATCAGTTCGTTTACCACGTCTTTGGCAAATTGCAGTGTTTGAGGGTTTCCTCCGCAAAGCACTTCCTTGAAAACACCGAATTTTGTAGCCGTTTCATACGGACCGCCTGTACATCCCAGTTCCGGATAAGAAGCCAGTGCTGCCAACATATGTCCCGGCATGTCTATTTCCGGAATGACCGTAATGAAACGTTCTGCCGCGTATGCTACAATTTCTTTGGCGTCTTCCTGTGTGTAGTAACCACTGACCGGTGTACCGTCGAATTTCCCGGACCCCGGCGCAGTAATTGTTTCCTTACGGTAAGAGCCGACTTCAGTCAGTTTTGGATATTTCTTGATTTCAATACGCCAGCCTTGGTCTTCGGTCAGATGCCAGTGGAAGTAGTTGATGTTGTGCAGTGCCATGACATCTATCAGCTCCTTTAGGTATTCCTTCGGGAAGAAATGACGGCCTACATCTATCATAAAGCCGCGATAGTTGTACTGCGGAAAGTCTTTCACTGTTCCTGCGGGCAGTGAGGCAAGCGCCTTTCCATCCGTTATGGGGAGTGCCTTGTGTATGGTCTGGCAGCCATAGAAGACACCTGCTTCTGTAGCACCTGTCAAGGTGATGACATCGACCGAAACATTCAGTTCGTAGCCTTCTTTGTGTGTAATGGACGGATCGACCTTTAGGATAATACAGTTCTTTCCAGCCTTAGTTCCTATTTTGACTTCCGTTCCTGTCACTTCCTTGATATAACCTGCAAGCATACGGGCTGTGCCTGCCAGTTTCTCGTTGCCCTCTTCGTAACAAATTGTGGTGGAAGAGTTGATGACAAAGGGTGCCGCCGACGGGGTTTCTACAATTTCCTGCGGCAACGGGATGACATTCAGGTTTCCGGTCTGAATGTCTTGTGTTCCACATGCCATCAGACTTCCTGCGGCTAAAAGGTAAATAGCCCATATTTTTACTGAGTTCTTTTTCATGGTAAAGTCTATTTAATAATTTGTCACAAAAATAACAATTTACGTTTATTTCATTCTTCAACTTTACATAAATATTAATCCAGTATTAATAATTATGATCTCTGCAGGTGCTTTATTAAGGTAGGACCAATTAAAATCTGGGCAAAATGTATGGATAGGTGGCGGCATTATCTTCTGCCCGGTGTGGAAATCGGTGAAGGTAAGACTATCGGGGATGCACGGGAGAAGACGCATTCACGTTATTTCAGGGAAAACACCTTCAAGCGCCTGAAAGGCGGCAACAAGGAGCTGCTGATCGTATCCGGCGCACCATACCGACTTGTACTACAACCTAAGCGTGATTCCTTTCGACAAGATAGAAACGTTCTTCCGAAAGGCTTTCAATGCGGAATAGCTTGTTAAATAGCTTTAATAGCCCATTTGCCTCTCAGGCTTTTGGGCTATTATTCTATTTCATACGGTACTGCCAAAGGAAGACGAGCAATAAGGTCGTTATTTCAGTAAGCGGCATGGAAAGCCAGATTCCCTTTACTCCCAGCCATCCGGGAAGCAGGAGGAAGGCAGGAACGAGCAATCCCAGTCCGTGTAAAAACACCAATGCTGTATAGCTTATTTCAACCTTGAACTGCTCCGAGTACAGACGGGTATTGAAGTAACCCGTGGCCAACATGCCTTGCTCGGCGAAACGCACGGCTTCCTCCTTGTATTTTTTCATGGCAGATGCCACAGAGATTTCATCACGGTTATCCCCTACAAACGATGCAGACAGGACTCTGTTTCTGTAACACAGTTTGAATGTTCCGATTTCCTCCTGCACCACGGGCAGGTCGATAGCCTCGTATTCCTCTTTCGTGACCGTGACGAATTGCGTATGCTCTTGGTCGAGATAGAGGCGGAAAGCGGGTTTTACCCGCTCCCGCTTCTCTTCATATTCCGCCTGTTCCCGCGCACTCATACAGTTATATACGTGTCGGGAAACTCTCCGCACCGCATTGACAAAAGTCTGACTTTTGCATACTCCGAGATGTCGGGCAAAGTCGGGCACTGTCCCGATGAAACCGTACTCTTTCCAATGATAGGTTTTCATGTCGTCTCGAATTTTATTCCACAATTTCGTACTTGACCACGCTGCAATAAACCTGCTCATTTTTTTCCTTCCATTGCTCCATGATACGCTCCACATCCGTTTCGGAGGTTACGGGTTGCCCGAAGATTTCTTCCAGCCACTCGAACATGGCTTCCCGATTGGTAAAGTATTCGCTATAATACTCATCTTCGAGAGTATATACCTCGGCACGGAACTTGTCTGGGAAATATCTGCTTTCGCTGTCATTGGTCTCGTAAATGCCCATGCCCGGCTCTTCCGTCTGGTAATAGTAACGGAGCGACGGGAATTTCTCGCATACGAGGTCGAGTGTCTCATTGCACGGTCCCCATGCCGTCTCTGTCGTAAAGCGGAGGGTTTCGTCCTCTATTTCGAGGTTCGCCCAGTCTCCCCGACAGCTCACCTTGTTCCAGTCTTCGCCCAAGGCATCCACGAGGCAGCCCAGCCACGATGTACCGAAGCCGTTTTCTACGGACGGCTCTTTCCGTTCCTGCAAATTTTTCATCAACTCGTAAAGTTTTTTGATTTCCTGTGCGTCGCCTTCGATGGCATACGCTGTACTGCACCAGTTTGGCATAATCGTAATTTTTTATTGGTTCGTTAAATATTGTTTTTCTTTTCCCTCCTCTCGGAAGCCTTTCGGCTTTCCTTGTCGGGAGAGATTTTACATGCAGGTCAGACAGCGGGGAAAGGACGGGAAGGCAAGCAAACAGCCGGGGATTTCACGGAATACCCAACCCGACAGGCAAAGCATGGCGGGGGACTGAAAGGACATCTCTGATTTGGGAAGGCTTCCGGGCAATCCACGAGCCGTTAGCACGGCGGTGCTTGATGCCGGACGACCGCTGTACCTTTGCATAGGAAAATCCAACCGACAAGGGAGTGCTGACGAAAAGAGAAGAGGAAAGAAATAACGGAAAGATATTAAAACAGGTGTAAAATAAGATGTTATATCTACAATTACGCACAAAATCCTTTCATTTCGAACCATCATGCCTTATTTATATCAGACGGGAGCAATGTCGCTCCCGTAAAATAATTAAGGATATGATAATAGGTTATTTAAGGGTCAGTACGGGCAAACAGAACCCGGCTAATCAACAAGATGAAATCCGGCGTTTCGCCGACAGTAGAAATCTTTCCATTAACCAGTGGGTAACGGAGGTCGCCAGCGGCAAAAAGAAGGGGTGCGACCGTAAATTAGGGGGGCTGATACGGCGCATGAAACATGGCGATACGCTGATTGTAACGGAAGTGTCGCGTCTAAGCCGCACGCTGACGGACCTCATGGCCATCATGGGCAAATGTCTGGAGAAAGGAATCAACCTTTACACCACCAAAGAGGGGTATTCGTTCGACAACTCCATCAATAGCAAGGTACTCTGTTTCGCTTTCGGGCTGGTGGCGGAGATTGAGCGCAACCTGATTTCGATGCGCACCAAGGAGGCGCTTGCCTTGCGGAAAGCCGAGGGTGTCGTTCTCGGCAGGAAAAAAGGCAGTTACACGAAAATGAACGTGTTGATTGAAAACCGGAAGGTCGTCGTCGGCATGTTGAAGCAAGACTGTACGATTACCGATATATGCAGGCGTTTCGACATCTCGCGGGATACGTTCTTGAAATTCCGCAGCCGCTATAAGGAAATAGACAAGGCCATGAAAGAAAAAGAGACAAGACGGAAAGGAAAGTCGCAAAAACGGACGGTATGATTTTACGTTCGTTTTCAGCCACAAAGCTACAAAAATAGAAATTATCCACAAAGAAAATCTGCAAGAATTTGCGTTTCAACTCTTTGAGCAGGACAAATTTTCCCGGAGTGTCCGAATAATACGACCTTTTTTCCGATAGCTTTTTTAATGAACGATTAAACCAACGATTTAACCAACAAATAAACCGGCACAACTGACAGTTATCCGGCTGATTATTTGTTGGTTTGGTGCTTTTTATCCTTTTAAAGGGGAAGAACGGCACGGATAAACGTACAGGGAATTGAATAAATAGCTGATATAAATTGGCATAGACGGAATATGACAATGAAACGAATACTATTATTATTTCTTTTATTCTGTGGCGGGTATGTTCATGCGCAGGAGCTGGACTCGGCCCGTATCCATTACCGGCAGGGGCACAGGAACGTGGACGTGCTCTTCCGGGACAACCGCACGGAATTGGAGCGTTTTATCCGCATTCTGCGCGAAGAACACGGGACGGGGCGTCTCGAAAACGTCGTGATACGCTCGTGGGCATCACCCGACGGTGCGAACCGTCTTAACGAGGTGCTGTCGAAGCGCAGGGCCGACTCCCTGAAAGCTTATCTCGTGCGCCATGCCGGAATCCCCGACAGTATCGTCAGTATGCATGGCGAAGGTATCGCGTGGGACATGTTGCGCCGGATGGTCGCTGCCTCAGATATGCTTTATAAAAAAGAGGTACTGCACATCCTCGATCACACGCCGGTATGGGTGTTCGATGAATCCGGACGCGTGGTGGACGGACGAAAGAAACAGCTCATGGAGCTGCGCGGCGGACGGCCTTACGTGTACATGCAGGAGAACTTCTTCCCGGATTTGCGTTCCAGTCTCTCGGTGGCCTGCTACCGGAAATCGGAATCGCCCGTGACTATTTCCCGAAAAGAGGCGGAAGTGAAAGAGCCGGAACCGGCCCTGCAACCCGATAGCGTGGCGGAAACGACCTCCGAGCCAGCAACGGTGCGGCAGGAAGCGACCGTGCAACCGCAAAGACCGACGGTGCAGCGGCTGGCCGTCAAGACCAACCTGCTCTACGACGCGATACTGATGCCCTCGCTCGAAGTCGAATACCGCATTGCCGACCGCTGGACGGTGAACCTCGAAGGCGAGATAGCGTGGTGGAAGAACGATGGCAGGCACAAGTATTACCAAGTGGCCACGATCAGCCCGGAGGGACGCTGGTGGTTCGGGCAGAAGCAAGGCAACCCGTGGCACGGCCACTACCTCGGCGTGTTCGGGGGCTTCACGTGGTACGACCTCGAAAACGGCAAGGAGGGCTATCAGGGCGAGGCCGAAATGGTGGGTGTCAGCTACGGCTACATGTTCCCCATCGGACGGCGGTTCTCCTTAGAGGCCGGTATCGGGGTGGGCTACATGCACAGCAAGTACGAGGAATACCTTCCCATCGACGGACACTACGTGTACCAGCAGACAAACCGGATGAACTACTTCGGCCCGTTGAAACTGAAGTTTGCCCTCGTGTGGCGGTTGTGGGATACCGGTAAAAAGAAAGGAGGCGCACGATGAAAACAACGCTACGATATACCCTCATGGGACTCACGCTCGCCGGATTGACATTCCTTTCCACGAGCTGCCGGAAGGACCTGTGTTACGATCATGACGAACATGGCTTGTCCGTGAAGGTGAATCTCTCTTCCGACTGGGAACAGGAATGGGAACGTGCTTATACCTATGACTGGGAAGAATTGTGGGAAGAGGACTGGAAGCATGACTATGACGATTTGCGCCCTGCTCCGGCCGACGGAATACGCGTCCAAGTCTATACCAGCGACGGACAACGTATGGAGAGCAACCTGCCCGATGAAGGAGGACGGGTTGCCATGCCGGAAGGCACGCACGAGCTGCTGTTCTACAACAATGATACGGAATATATCGTGTTCGACGGTGTGGCCGCCTCGGAATCCGCCACTGCCACCACACGAGGCGTGACCCGGAGTTCTTACCGGGAACTGCACGCGGGGGAACGTACCGTGAACCAGCCCGACATGCTTTACGGGGCATACATGGAAGAATACACGGCGGAAAAGACACTTGTCCCGACGGAGCTGCCGGTTACCTTGCGTCCGTTGGTTTACACCTATATGATACGCTACGAGTTCGAAAGCGGACAACAATACGTGGCCTTGGCACGCGGAGCCTTGGCGGGCATGGCCGAAACGGTCTACCTGAACGACGGGCATACCGGGGAAAACGCGGCCACGGTACTGTTCGACTGTACACTGGAAGATTATGGAGCGGAAGCTCTGGTACAGTCGTTCGGCGTGCCCGACTACCCGGGAGAACATTACGGGCGAGGCGATACGGACGGGCGGCGGTACAGCCTGAACTTGGAGGTGAGAATGGTGAACGGCAAGTTCAAGACCTTCGAGTTCGATGTCACCGACCAAGTAAAAGGTCAACCACGGGGCGGCGTTATCGTCGTGAGCGGGCTGTCGATTTCCGATGACGAGGGTCTGGAAGGCGGAGGCAGCTTTGACGTGGATGTGGACGGCTGGGGAGAATGGGTGGACATACCGCTGCCCCTCGACTGAAACGAATAAAATAACAGGTACTGGAATAACCATTTTTAATTTAATTTTTACATCTTATGAAGAAAAGTTTTTTGATGCTTGGCGTGGCTGTAGCAGCACTGGCAAGCTGTTCGAATGAAGAAGTCGTGGATATGCCGCAGAGCCGGGCAATCCAGTTCGAGACTTTCGTGAACCATTCAACGAGAAGTAGTGTGACCGAAACAACGGAAGAAAATCTTAACAAGTTCTTCGTTTTCGGAAACTATGGAGAGGGCACGTGGACTCCCGTGTATACCAATGTCGAGGTAACAGGAGGAAATGTGGGAGATCAATCAGGTTGGAATCCTGTACAGACCGCTTATTGGCAATCGGGCGAGAAGTATCGTTTCGGAGCTTATTCTGATGGGAATAGCAAAATCGAGAACGAGAACGTGGATTTCATCGAGGGTGAGCAGAAACTGACGTTCACAGATTACACGGCAAACAATGCCAAAGACCTGATCGTGGCCATACCCGATGAAAAGACCGCACAAGCTTCTGATAATACTCCGGTAGGCTTATCTTTCTACCACATGCTGTCTCAGGTGAAGTTCACCTTCACGAACACGGACTCCCATGACTACATCATGAAAATCGAAAACATCAAGGTGAACGCGGTACAAACCGCTACGGGTACAGCGACTTATAAGGTGGAGAAACCGACTATCGCTTGGGAGACTGCAAGTGTCCCAAAGGCGGACTATGATTTCGAAACAATAGAGGATATTGCGGAGCCGGTGAAAGACGATTCTCACTCGACGACCTGCTTCGTCATTCCGCAAGACAACACAGAGTTGTCGGTTAGCTTTACCGCGATATTCTCTGATAAATCAGGGAAAATAGCAGAAAATAATTTCACCGGAAAGTTGAACTATCAAGGAGATAAAGAAGGTACAGAAAAAGGCAAATGGACTCCGGGCTTCAGGTACAACTATACGGTTGAAATCAACGGCAGCAAGATTGACCCGGATTTGAAACAACAGGTAATTGAGTTCAAGGTCGATGCTGTGGAAGACTGGACAGACGTGGACCAAACTCCAGTAACTCCGAATGAGGTCGGAGAATGATTGCTTGCAAATAGCTAAAGACATCACATCAGGTTATGAGGGGTTGAATGTCCCCTCATGGCCACTAACGGGAGTATCACTCCTTAATTTTACGCTGCCGGTAGCATCAGAAATGACCGGATATAAAGAAACAATGTATGATTATGAATAACAACCTATTCAAGACCTTGTTCATACCGGCTGTAGCCTGCCTGCTGGGAGCCTGTACGGAAAGCACGGGTCCGGACATGGAGGCAGGCGATGACAGTCTGGCGATCCGTTTCGCCGGTCCTGCCGTGACACGAGCCGCCATCGACGACGCAGACGACATGCAGACCGACGGGAACTCGTTCAGCGTTTGGGGCAGCTATACCGCCGTGACGGGCGGTACGGCCACGAGCGTGTTTGACGCCGAGAAGGTGACATGCCTTTCCGGCATGTGGGGTTACGAGGGCACGAGATACTGGCTCCCCGGTAACACCTACGACTTCTACGCCCTCTACCCATCCGCGGAGACGCTGGGCGATGCCGTGTCCTCTGTCGCCTGCACGGACGGCACTTTTACCGTCAACGGCTTCGACGCCACGAAAGGGTACGACCTGATGACGGCGAAAAAGACGGGTATTTCCGTCGTGGCAGGCCAGACTCCCGGTGCGGTAGCCCTCAAATTCCAACATCTGCTGGCACGCCTCACCTTCGTGGCACGCAGCGAGGGAGGCAACGCCACGGTACGTTCCATCTCCCTTGAGGGGCTGGCTGTCAAGGGCGACTACGACGACAACGCAGAAACTGCGTGGAACAACACGACAACGGGGAAGGTCAGCGTGAAGAAAGAGACCAACGTAACCCCTGCCGGAAACGCGAACGTGTCGGGCGACCTGCTGCTCATTCCGCAATCGCTTGCGGGCGGGGTGAAGCTGACCGTCATCTACGACACCGATGCCGAGACAGAAAAGTCCGCTTCCTACACCTTGCCTGCCACCACCGTGAGCATGTGGGAGGCGGCGAACCATTACCGTTACTCGTTCACCCTCACCGGCGGAGGCTACATCGTGTTCGACCCGCCCACGGTCAACGCATGGAGCGACGCCATAGGCGGGAACGTAACCATCGACGTGACCCAATAACCTTATTATAAGCTATCTGTAACCTGACGATAAAATGAACATCCAAATGAAGCAACGATACATACTTCCGGCCCTCCTGCTCCTCTGCGCCGCCTGCCAGCAGGAGGAATGGGCGCAGCCCGAAGCCGACAGTTCCGACGCCATCCGCTTTGCCGCCCCGACCATTACCGTGGAGGAACTCACCCGGAGCACGTTCCACGACGCATTTCCTACCGGCGGCACATTCGGTGTATTGGGCTACTGCGTGCCCTACCAGCGCGGTAGCGACACCGAAATGGACTGGGCATCGGGCAGCGCGAACTGGGGCAACAAGAGCGGCAACGCCTTCCCCGACGTGTTCTTCAATCAAGCCGTCACCTACAACGGCTCGGCCTGCACTTATGACTATAATAACAGTGGCGGCCCACGAAAATGGTACAACACGACGCAGAATCAGGAGGCGATCTCCCCCGACAACTACCGGTACACCTTCTTCGCCTATTACCCGATGGACGATTTTACAGTGGAAAGTCCTACCAATGCCACCACACGGGGCGTGCCGAAACTGACGTTCACCATGCCGTTCGCCGAGACGGGCGATGTAGCGACTACCACGTTGGACGACAAGGAGACGCCCGACGCGATGGTCTCCGTCGTCTATAACCACCTGCGCACCACGGGAAACGTGCGCTTCAATTTCAGCCATATCATGACGGGCTTGGGCTTCGCCGTGAACAACTACAATTACGGGGGAGATGATGAAACTGTTACCGTCAAGCGCGTTACCTTGTCGGGCAACTTCACTCGCTCGATTACCATAGATTTCAGCAAGAACACCAACGAAGACGGATTCTACACCTACAGCGGCACCTATCCCGGCACATACGTGATATATAACAACGAGGAAGGGTTTGCAATAGCTCCCAACAGTTCCGTCCCCCTGATAGGCGACAAACACCTGCTTCTGTTGAGCAACGCCACGGACGGCACTTATTTCGGCGAGAACGTGAAGGTCCATGTCGAATACACCTACAGGGGGGAAGCAAAGAACGCCTCTGCCGAACGTCCGACGCAGTTCCAGCCCCGTGCGGGCGTCCGCTATACGGCGCAGCTTAACTTCGTGGGCGAAACCTTCGCGCTGAACTTCATCGCCGCCGAGGACGAGTTCTGGGAAGACGGGGGCGACAGCGACGTCTCAATCCAATAAAGCAACAACTGAAAACAGCATAAAGATGAAAAAGATATTTTATTACTTCCTGCCGGTGGCCGCCATGCTTTTGCCGACAGCCTGCACCACGGAGGAGGACTTTGGCGGCGGTACCGTTCCGCCCGGCGACGGATTCACCATCGAGGCCGTCTGCCAAAACATGCTGCCGCAACAAGTCGTCACCCGCTCGGCCATCGCCAAGGACGACAAGGAGAAGCGTATCAACCAGCTCTACCTGTTCTTCTTCGACGAAAACGACGACTATCTGCAATCGAGCAACACGAAAGTATTCTCGCCGTATATGGCTCCGTCGGCGAATACGAGCAATGTCAGCATTCCTACGGACGTGTTTGTAGATCAAACGCTCGCCCAAAAAACCACCATCTACGCCTTGGCCAACGTGACTCCGGAAGTGGTAGCCGATGCCGACGGTGACGGTTATCCCGACAACTTCCCCCAAGGGGGCAAAGACGGGAAAACTCCCAAGGAGCTGCTCGAAGCGTTCGTGTACGACCCTGCCAATTACACCCCTGATACCCACGATGCCATCACGACCCTGCCCAGCACGGGAATGCCGATGGCAGGCAAAAGCGCGACTACCGTGGACCTCACCAAGAAGGGAAGCCTCACGATGCAACTCAAGGCACTGATGGCCCGTATCGACATCAACATCAGTATCGATTCCGACCACTCGGACGAGAGCGGACAACTGCCCCGTCTCTCCATTGCGGAATGGGGCGTGTACAACATGCCTACCGCCGTGCCCCTGACAGAGCCTGCCGATGGCCAGACCAAGCTGAATACCGATGAACCATACCGCAATGTAGAAAACATACCGAGCGATGCCGTCGTTTACAACCACGGCGGGGCCGCCTCCCTTACCTTCTACATGTTCGAGAACATGATTGCCCCGGACGAAGATCCGGAGAGCTATAAGTATCCGGCCGGAGTGGTAGACGATGTTGACAAACAGCGATGGAAGCCGAAGTTAGTGAATGAAAACAGCAAGGCCACCTATTTCAAGATGAGAGCCTACTACACCACCTATAACGGCGACCCCTCCCTGCCTGCAGGACAGGATAACACCACCATCGAGGCCGAATACACCTTCTATCTCGGAGGTGACCCGGTGAAGGACTTCAAGGTGATACGCAACAGGCACTATGCCAATAACATCGTCATCAGCGGGCTGACCCATGTGGGTAACAACCCGGACCACATCACCTTCGATGCCCGTGTCAACATCACCGAGCAGAACAACCCGTTCTACCTGTCCATGCTGCGCGAACGCGAGCACGATGCCCACTACTGTGTCACGCCTTTGGACGTGTACCTTTTCAAGAAGGAGGCAAATCCGCAGATGACCGTCAGCATAGCCGACCCGGAAAGTCACACTTGGATACGCATGGAACGTGTGCCCGCCGAAAATATGGAGTATGGAACACTCTCTGACGACATGAGTGCAGATACCCATTTGGCGACCGGACAGGCATGGACTGCGGGAAACGGCAAACGCAAATACTTCACCACGGACTTGGTGACCAAAACCCTTGCGAATAATACCGAATATACCATTAAGACGAACCGTGACCGTATTTATTTCTACTTGGACGAAAACCTAAGCACGAAAGACCGCACCGCCACCGTAAACATCTCGTACACCGACGACAAGACGCAAACGCCACGCATCCGTACCATTGAAATCGTACAGCACGGTCTGTTGCCGGTAACCGTGCCGGGAGACGACGACAATCCCACGCAGCAAATCTATGTAGAAGCCTACGAAGAGTATATTTCCCATTACGACCCCCTGAACGAGTTTGAAGGGAATTATATCTATGACGGATTGGAATGGGGGTTGAATGGAGAATACTTGGGTTGGAATTTGGTCATACAAGGAAAAGATGAAACTTGGTGCAATATCTATTACAACGGGGCTGAAGCTACCCAGCATATTATTTCGAAAGCAGGACAATCAACAATGAACCTGAACGAAAAGCCCCGTTCTGCTGCGGAGTATTGCTACAACAAGAACAAGCGCAATGACAACGGAGTCGTACAGGGCATGACCAATTCTTCCGGTTGGTTCTTGCCCGGCATTCGCCAATTAGAGGCCATACTAACCTCCTATTACAATACATATCCGGAGTTTCAAAACAATTTTTATTGGTCATCGGCGGCGGGGAAAAGACGGGTTGGTATTTGGCCATATGATTACTATGAGGACAACAGTTATGCCCGTGCCACCAAGGCCCTGCCAGACGGTGGTTATGCAGAAAGTGACTGGGACGATACGTACACGAGTGAGAACGGCACCACCGGCAAAGCCCCCCGTACCGGCACCTACCTCCGCATCCGTGCGGCCTATGTACCGCCCAGCGGCGTTACCATCGAATGACAACCGCCGGCTTTAAGGCCGACTTTACTCGCTGCCCGTCTGTAGGAAACCCCTTTACAGGCGGGCAGTGCTGTTTTTATTCCCCCGGTATGTCTTTGGCCTGTACAACCGACATGCACACGCACGTTTTATACGTCGGTCGGGATAGAAAAAGGTGTGACAATATCGAAAGAACCTATTCAACAAAAAGAGGTTTGCAGCCACCCCAAAAGCCCCTCGAACCTATGGCAAGCAAAGGCATCAAGGGGCTTTTCTTCTATCAGCGAAACGGTAATAGACATTTGGGTACGCGTTATCCGATTGTGTCGTCCGCGAAACACCATCGGCGCCGGAACTTTATCTGTCATCCGATAGAAATACGATAATAAATGTAGGATTTCTTTACCGCTTTTTATTTCTTCTTCAAGAAACGTTCCGTGAGCCATTTGCGCACCGGGAGATCATAGCACTTCAGGCAGGCATAGGCAAGAGCGAAAGCCCCCATGAAAGTGAGCAGCATGTAAGGAAGCCCTTCGGCAAGCGTCGCCTGACGGTTGAACGCCCATGCCGTATAAATATAGACCAACGGATAGTGGGTGATATAGACGGGATAGGATATGTCGCCCAAAAACTTGCATACGGCAGCGGAGCGTTTGCCCGTTATCCTGCCTCCCGCCCCCATCGAGACGATGACCGGGAAAATGCAGATGATGCAGAAAGCCTCGTAAAGCCCGTTCATCCAATAACCCTCCTCCCCGCCGATACGAGGCACGGAAAGCACGACGATTATCATCAGGCTGCACCACCGGAAAGCGTTCTTGCGGGTGCGTATCAGCCAGCCGAGCCGAGACAAGAGCAACCCGCCGAAGAAGGGATACATCAGCCGGATCAGTCCCACGTACTGCTGTTCCCAGTTCAAAGCCCATCCGCCCACGATGTCACCGGCAGGCGCTGTGAGGCAACGGTGTACCGTAAAGCACGCTGCTATCGCCACGAGGACGGTCAGCGCCGTCTTGCTAAACTTGCGGATAAACAAGGCGTACAGTATGTTGCCGATGTATTCGTAATAAAGCGACCATGCCGGTCCGTTCAGCGGATGCATTTCCATCCATCCCCGGATGTCCCATTTTAGAGGCAGAGGCAGCAGTGTACAGCCCAACAGCATGACCAGCAGTACCGTGCCGACGGACACGCCCTCCATTGCCGGATAGCAGGGAGCTTCCTGAAACCAAAAGAGCGCGGCTCCCACAATGCTTCCCATGACCACCATAGGTTGCAGCCGGATAAGACGGCGCTTGAAGAAGGTTCCCGTGCTCATCTTGTTCCAACGGTCATCGTATGCGTAGCCGATGACGAACCCCGAAAGCATGAAGAAGAAATCGACAGCCAGATAGCCATGATTGATAATCTGGTTCAGATGATTGCCGCCGGAATGCGCTTCCAGCAGATGAAAGGCAACTACCATGGCAGCCGCAACACCGCGCAGTCCGTCCAGAATCTCGTAGTGCGGCTTCGAGGTCAGATAAGAGTCTTGCATATTCATTGGCACGTAAAAAATTATGATTCAACATGATGGAATACAAAAGTACAAAAAAAAGGAATAACAAACACTCTTGCAGAAGATTATATCCGTTTATGGAATTAAAGTCACTCATACGATTAGGCTTGTTACGATGACAAGTATTCTTGTCTTCAAGCATATATTTTTCTTGCTGCAATACAAATTCTTATAAAATTCGTTGATCATAGAATAAATCTCCGTAATTTTATACCCTGAGAATATAGTGATAATCGTTAAATGTAAAAATATGCCAAAATATACTCCGACAATACATTATTGCGGAAAAGGTGAATATAAAGAAGCTATTGGGGCTATTTCCGTAATATTTGAAAACCACCCTTCTCCTCATAACGTGGCAGAATTATGTTATATGCTTGAATAAAGCAAAAACGACCAATTTTACTTTATTAGGTGTAAAATCGGGTGCTTATTTTTTTATTTACCGACAATCAGTGTTTATTGCGGTGCGTTCGGCCACCTAAAGCAATCCGCTCATGCAGGGCGAACAAAAAAAGAGCCGATCTTCGCAGACCGGCTCTCCATAAACGAATAAATTGTTTGCACATCGTATGAACAAAAAGTATTATTTGAAATACAGCATAACCTTTGTATGTCGGTTGGCCTCATTGGGCGTATAATCGGAGATACCGCCTTGGTGAGTTTGGACTATCTTGTCGCCCAGCACTCCTCGTTTGATTAATTCCTCGGCGATATAACCGGCTCTCGATACGCTCAAGGCATTGTTTACGGATACTGTCCCGGTCATGCTGTCAGCCGCACCAATGACGCTTACCGATAACCCGTACTTCTTCGCCACTCTCGCCAGTTCGTCGAGATTGACCAATTGGGAGGGGTCTGTCAGGTGCGACGTGCCGAGTTCGAAGAAAAAGAAGATGGGAGCACCGATGCATTCCCGTCCGGACTGCATCCGAACGGCATAGTCTGCCAAAGTGCTGTCGGGAAGATTCTCGAACTGTCCTGTTCCGAGACCAGGCACGCTATCCGGCCAGTGCTGCAGGCTGTCTGCCCGGCCATTTCCATTCGGGGCTTGTCCTTCCAATGGTGATTTTCCGTTCCAATGCTTGTTCTTCAACCTTGCCCGCAGGGAGTTCAGCCCGCTGTAATTGTTCCTCGGATAACCTTTGCGCTCGATAGCATCGTCATCATCGAAGAAATGGCTGTACGTGTCGAGCAATCCTTCGATTTCCAGTATCTTCTTCAGCTCGGCCAGCGTCCGGCTATCCTTGTCATGCTGTCCCGCGTAGCGGCTGTTCTGTTCCGACAGTACATTGATATAATCGACGAGCTGCCGATCGCGGCGGATATAGGGGCTTGGGTCTATGGCCCGTTTCCAGCCGACCTTGCCGATATGGAAAGAGAATCCGGCAGTGAGTGAAAGCATGTGGTCGCCTAACCGATTCGCCTTGCCATACCCGTCGAAGTCTTGGAAGGTGGTCGTACCGGAGAGTTCCATGAGGGCGCTTACCCTTTTGGAAATGCGATACTGCCCTTGTATGCCGTAGGAGATTGCAAACGGGTTATGCCCGTTGGTCGCATGGTGCAGCAGTCCGATACCCGCAAAGGGTGCCAGATGCCAGCGCACCAGTTTCTGCCGGACATAGCTGCCGCCAAGCACATTCCACAGCAGATCCGCATGGAGATAATGGTACTCCTGCACGGCCAGCGTGCCGTCCTTGAACTGCAACCCGTTGTAATTTATGCGTGCACCTACCCACGGGGTAAACCACTTGCCGAGGGCAAGGCTGTACGAGGGTTTCAACCTCCCGAACAGGTCTTCGCAACCGAGCGGCGTGCCGAGAAAAGCTGTCGCACCTCCGGCGATACTGACAAACCAATTGCCGTTTCCCCGTGCCGGAACGACCACTCCGTCAAGGTATAAGGGCTGTAACGGCTGCAGCAGTTCTGTGTCATCGTAACGGTACGTGCGGTGTACAGTATCCCTTTCCGTGGGTTGTACATCCGCACGGGCTTGCAGCGAACAAAGCGCCGCAATAATGAAAATGATATTTTTCGTCATATTCTTATATCCTTAATTTGTTGTTTATCCGATTCTTTATTATAAACCTTGCCATTCAACGCTTGGGCTTCTTGCCGATGGAAGGGCGCATCATGCGGCTCGCCATCCTCATGCAGCGAAGCGCCCATGCCCGGTTGTCCTCGTCTTCATCACGTCCCCATTTGAGGTCGCTTCCGCCACCTCCTCCGCCACGTGTTTCGGCAAACGTAGTGGCATCATCGACCATACCGAGAAAGAGCATCGTGGCGCAGCGCATGACTTCCGCTCCCCGTTCCGCCACGGAACGCACGAGCGTGTCGTCGAAAAGTTGCCGTTCGGAAGGCTTCATCCGCGCCGACAGTTCCCTCCACTCATCGACCATATTTTCCAGCATGGCGTCCTTGAGTAGGCTGTCCACTTTGGAGTGGACATCACGGGAGTATTCGTAGGCTTCCTCCTTGAGCTGTTCCGTGCGTTCCTCAATGGCATCCATGTTTGCCTTGAAGTCGGAAAGCTGTCGGTCGGCGGTTTGTAGCTTCTCCTGTTTGTCTGCCAGTTTCCCTTGGATAGCAGTCAGCTCTTTTTCGAGCTTTTCTTTCTCGGCAGATAGGGTCAAAGCATCATCTTTCCGGGTATCCATATCATTTTCGAGTGCCGACAGTTGAGCCTCTTTTTCGCTCTTCTCCCTTTTCAAGTTTTCCACCATCGAGGTCAAACCTTTGACTCTGCGCTCTGCCAGCCGAATGTCCGAATGGAGGGCGGACAGGACTTCCTGATGTCGGCCAATCTGTTGCTCAATGGTGGTACATTCTTCCGAGAGCATACGGCGGTATTCTTCCGTCGTCCTGTGCCGTGCGCCGGTCTCGGCGACGCTCCGGCCTCTCTCCATTCCCCACTTCGTGTTGACCTCGGCGAAAAAGTCCGTATGGAGCTGTTTCATCCTCGCGCTATATTCGAACTTGTCCTTTCCGGCGAATATCTCCTTGTACGCAAACCTCCCGTCTTTGATTGGCAGAAGCGTACAATGCACGTGCGGATTTAATTCGTCGAGGTGTACAATGAAGGCGGCTATATTCTGCTCGCCGTATCTGCCGCAAACGAATGCATAGACATCCTTCGCCCAACGTTCGATGTCGCTCTTCCTTTTGATGCGGGTATTGTCCGCACCTTTTTCAAAATCCACCTTCTGCGTGCCGAAAGCGAGTTCGTGCATCCGCTCCCGCGAACCGCCGAAAATGATGTTTACCACCGTGCGGTATTTCGGTTCAACCAATCCCTCGTTGGGGTCTTTGATCCCGCGACGGCCCAATATGTCCGCTATCCGTTCCGGGATATTGCGGCTCGTGTCGATGGGGCGAACCTTGCCTCCGGGCACAATCTCGAAGTTCAGATGTTTGCGGGTGGGGTCGTAGTTGCCCTTGCTCATGGCGTACTTCTCCGCCTCTTCGCTGCGATTACGCAGGTGTTCGTTGCCTTGGGCGGCGGTGATCCCTTTCGATACCTGAACATCGAGAACCTGTTTTGCATTTGCCATACTGTTTTCGTGTTGTTTCGGACAATTCCCCGTGTCCCAGCTTGCTGCTTGCTTGGACACTTCTCCCTGCGACGTCAGTCAGCAGGGGTATTAGGCTCCCCCTTCCCTTTGTTCAGTGGCAGACGGGCAAGCCCGGATGCCTGCTATAACTGGAAGGATATTTGAACCTGAACCGGGGAGAATTGCCCGTGGTTATACAATCTCTGTCCGCGAATCCCCGTTCAGCTTTCCTCTTGTGCCTTCGCCAGAAGCGATAAAAAGGGCTTGCGAAGCGATTCAAGGCGTTTTGTCTCTTCGTCCGTACCGAACTCTGTCCCGTCCGGCTTTCCTTCGATAACAAGCTCTGCAAGCTCTTTCGAGGCTTCGATGAACGCCGCCAATTCTCCGCCGAGGTCGAGCCGGAAGAACTGCACGAGCGGCGAGCCGTCGTCGAACCTCGATTTACGCAGTACCCGTCGCAGGGCGGCATGGGCGATACATTCCAAGACGATCCCACGCAGTCGTTCTTCTGACCGGACAGTCTGTGCCGATGTCGTGCCGGAAGGATTGTCCGGATAGATACGGCTGTCCCGTCCGGCTATCTCCGTCAAGGTCTGGTGAATGATTTGTCCGCATGATTTGCCTACATCGAAAGAGGTTGCCCTGCCGATAATCCAGTCGTACAGTGTTTCCTGTATCCTTGTGGCAAAGTCCGCTTCTTCTTGTCCGCTGTCCGGCATGGCAGGCGTGCCGGTCCGCAGGGGCATGGTAATGACGACGCTTTTTGCCAACCGGGTGCGTTCCAACTGCCCGAGCGCTTCGAGCGTGTCCAAAAAAGAGCGGACAGTAGCCCGATGCCAATGCCACTCCGAGGCAAGGTCGGAAACGGTTACATGGCACTGGCAGGGAGAGAGGTCGTAGTCCTGCCTTCTTAAAAACGGGGAGACGAAACCTGCCAGCGATTTATCCAACAAATCGTAGTAGGCTTCCGTCCTCGTCTTCCGCTCGCCGACTTTTTCTTTCAGGTAGTCGAACACTTCCACGTTCGCCAGTATGGCGGCGGGCGCTTCATTTCTATTTCTCATTTTCGTTCTGTTTTTGATGATTCATAATGTGCGGATAGTTTCAGGTTGCCATTATCCGCATTATCGTGGCAGCCTCGCGTGATGATATTATGATAACTGTCGGCTAATGCTCCGGGATATTCCAGCCATTCGAGGAATTTGCGCATGTCTGTCCTTTCGGACATGACTCTTGCAGACGGGTAGAACAGGGCAGCCAAAAGAACAAAGGAGATGGTTACGGACATCGTGTACAGATGTGGCACGAAGCCGATGACCAATGCCAAGAGCGCAAACCAGACGAAACGTTTCGGCCGGTCGAGCAGACCGCGCATCCATCGGTCCGCCCGCCGGAAAGAGGCCCATGCGGCACACACGATGGTAGATGGCACGACACCGAACTCACCGGGGTGTCCGCTCGTATAGACATAATGAAAGAGGAGCAGTACGATAAGCAACACATGGGCGTACAGCCTGCGGGCTTTTTCGCTCCACACCATCTTATCGTAGAATCTTGCCATGAAGTAACGCCTGCTTCTGTACAATAATGCCGGAAGGACGACAGGCATTGCAAGAAATACAAATTGTAATATAATCCAGGTCATAACAGGTAATAGGGTTTTGAAGGTATGTGAACGGACCGTACCACGAGTTCCAAGTGGACAACCCCGTGAGTGGCCAAGCGGATAATGGTCTCGGCGTCTTCGGCTGTCAGGGACGACGCGCCTTTCTTCATCCGGGCCTTGAATGTACCGTTCTGCTTACGATATGTAGCCAGTGCCGTGTCCAGATCATGCTCCGGAATCGTCCACGTCATGCCCCGGTTGTATGTGCCGTGCGGTTTGCAGGCACGCAGTACCAGTGTGCGGGACACCAGAAAGTCAGTCCGGTTGTTTCTCGGAATGACGTGCTCCTTGTAGAGGTTGTCATCGGCCACCTCTATCCACGTGCGATACGTGTTGATGCAGAAAACCATTTGGCGGTATATCGTGTTTCGCATAGTGCCTGTTTTACATGAAGTCCAACAGCACGTCCTCCTGATTCTTTTTGTACTTGAAGCTGCCGTTCCCGGCGTGGAGTTTCAGGTCGAGACACAGGTCGCCGTACATCAGCTCCAGCGAATCGTAGATCGTTGCGATGATACGGTTTACCTTGCCGTCCGCGTCTGTCCGGGCGTTCATCTTGAACATCTGTCCGAAAGCGGGATTGGAGTAGGCACAGGTGCTATGGCCGGATTTCTCCAGTCCGACCGGCACATGGTGGTAGAGCGTAATCAGTTCCATGTCGTCCTCGAATATGTCCATGACTTCCTCCAGATCATAGGAGTCCCGTAGCGGGAACGTGAGCAGAACGTAGTCGCCGTAAAATTGCGGCTCCTCCATCGTTGCCACATTGAGAAGCTGCGGCATTTGCAGGGGCACGAACGACATGAAGTCATCCAGAAAGTGTCGTAACATAATCATATATCGTTTATTTTGTGAATAGGCTTTTACAATGAGGCGATGAATATTTCCATGAGCATACCGGGCAGCTCGTCCAACCGGTCGCCTTCCGACGGCAGGATTCTGCGCAGTTTCTCGAACGCGGCAGGCGTTTCTGCGGCCATACTGTAAAGGGTTTCCTTATCTTCCGGGGACAATAGCGTCATGCAGAGGCCGTCCAAGGAAGCATAAGGTTGTAGAATCATCCAGACATAGGCTTGTGCCTGTTCGGGCGTTGTGACCTTCCCACGGCGTATGTTGTCAAGACAGGCACGCACGTTCTGAATCAGCCGACGGTCGGTACGTAAGGCCATGTATATCGTGGCGTCCTTGTAAGTGATTTCCTTGCGTCCGGCGGCGAAAAACACCTCGGAGCAGCATTTCTCCGTGTCACGGGTGATGTCGGCCATATTCGCTTCGCCAAGCTCGTACAACCCGGACAGGAAAGCCCGAAAAGCGGCATCCTCTTTTTCGATGAATCTTTTGAGGTCTCCGTTCCCGTGTATTCCGCTGTTCAGGGTTTCGGCAAGCACGTTACGATATGCTGACAGAATTTGCTCCTTGCTACCCCGACAGGCCGGACGTTTATCCAGTTCTGCGAAAAACGGACGGATCTCTTCGGCGGAACGGCACAATTCCACGTCCCCGGCATAAGGTGAGAAGCGTTCTTTCAAAACCAGCACTTCTTTGTAGGTGCGAGGTTTCGACATCGCCAGCCGGGAAAGTTCTGAACGGACGGAATCGTGCAGCAGAATGCACTCCTCTCGTATGTCGGAATGTGTCCGATAAGCCGTGTCCCGGTGCATGGCTGCGGTCACGGAGTCTTTCAAGGTCCGCCACTTTCCGATATAAGCGGTCAAGTCCTCAAAGGAAAGTTCTTTTTGCCCGCGTACTTCGGACAGATACTTCCGGTACAGATTGGCTGGAGTGGACTGGGCTTCGACCAGTGATTTGCCGTTCGTACTGTCGCATGATGTGAGCGTGAAAACGGCAGTAGAAACGGCAGAAAGTCCAGCAATGGAGAGTATGATTTTTAAGTATGATTTCATATGATTTATAGTTTGATTTTGTATTTATCACCGCAAATCTAAGTATAAATTTCAAGATGTCAACCGCCGAAATTTATTTTATAAGCTATTTTTAACATTGTACTTAATAGTTTGATTTTCAATGAAAACAAGTGAAGATAACGGGATATTCAGAGGGTTTCTCATACTATTTTTGCTCAAAGTATGGTTTAGTTTAAAATAAAACTCTTACATTTGTACTTATTATCATAGAAACGCACAGTGATATGGCAAAAGTAGGTTACATATTCAAGGCGGACCGTTACGACGGACTCGAGGCTGACAAAGAGTGGATGGAGAAGTACGGTTGTGTACAAGTGATAGAGGAATCGGTCGATAACGAAGCACTGCGTCCCAAATGGAAACAGCTTGTAGCGAATCTCGAAAGAGGCGACGAAATCGTGGTGGCCAAATTCAGCAACGCTCTCCGTGGGTCGCGCGAATTGTCCGCGTTCATCGAGTTGTGCCGAATCAAGGTGGTGCGTATCATATCCATCCATGACCGGATCGACTCGCGGGGAAAACTGTTCCCCGAAACGACGGCTGCCGATGTGCTGGAGATGTTCGGGGCGCTTCCCGAAGAGGTGGCGGTATTGCGGTATTCGTCCGCGCATGTCATGAACCTGCAACAGAAAGCGAAAGTCCCGAAAAAAACGATGAAGGCGATGGATAAGGCCGACCGGGAGAATACCATCGTTGATATGTATGTCAACGGTCATTCTTTCGAGGACATCATGGCGGTAAGCGGGTACAACAGCCGGAGTTCGGTGTTCAGCGTGCTCAACAAGCATGGTGTCGAACTGAACCGGGGAAAATTCAAAGGGCCGTTGGGCAAACGTAAACCGAAAGACGGGCAATAAGCCTTTATTCTCGCCGGATTAAAATGAAATATTTTTTGAGAATTAGGGCTATATGCTTTCTATTCTCGCTGATTTTTAGTATCTTTATATTAACTTTAAACATTGTAGAATATGGGAGAACTTATCGTTTTTATAGTGGTTTTCTATGTTATCGGAAAGATTCTGAAAGCTATTTTCGCTGGTTTCAGCAAGAGTGATTACCATCATGACCGGTAAACGGTGGCCGGGGCTTGCCTGTCCTGACTGCAGGATACGGACTTGCATGCTTTTGATGTCCCTTTCCTCTTATCGGCGGCTTTCCGCTTGTCTGCGGGAATAGAACGGTTCGTGCCGAAGGAACATCGTGAGGTAAAAGGGGGTTATCGTTTCCGTAATATTATCAGGCCGGCAATTCAGGCGACAAAGAGATATGTTATTATCTTTGCGACGGATTTTATAATAAAACAGTATGACAAAAGCGGATATTATTGCCCGGATCGCACAGGATACCGGAATAGAAAAGTCGGTAGCGACAACTGTAGTAGAGGCATTCATGGAGAGTGTCAGGGAGTCGATGATCGCCGGGAACGAGGTGTTCCTGCGAGGGTTCGGAAGTTTCATCCTCAAACAGAAGGCGGAGAAAAAGGCTCGTAACTTTTCAAAGAACACGACTATCGTGATCCCGGCTCACCATGTTCCTGCGTTCAAGCCCGCAAAGACATTCTTGGATGCGGTAAAAGAGGGAAAATAAAGAAAGTATAAACGGTTTTCTTCATAAGTGTGTCGGGAGACCGCTGTGCAATGGTTACACAGGATAACAGGACGCCGCGACTGTCTTTTGTGGACGGTTGCGGTATTTATTTTGCCGTATGTTATAAAAAAGGAGCTGGCACAAAGAGCCGGCTTTCATCGGCGGCTCTTTGTGTTTCCTTGCTTAATCCGTCACCTCGTAATAATAACTTAACTCGTCATCTTTCAGGTTCTCTACCGCATATTGACCTGCCTGCTCCCAAAGGGTGTTGTAAAGTGTCGCAAATTCCGGTTTCGTTTCATAATACTGCCAGATTTTATGATTGAGTACCAATATCAGTTCTGTGAGGTATTTATAGTTATCTTTCCATCCCTCGAAAGCACGTTTGAAAGTGTCTTTTATAGCTGACAGACCGAATCGGTCCGCTATTGAGAAGTCCTCCCAAAAAGTTGTCTGTAACTCGTAACCGTTTTCTCGCATAAATTCTCTAAATGTCATACGCTTTAAATTTTAAGTTTGAACTGTTTTTTGTTTTTCCCTTTGGTACAATCCCGTACCGAAAGGCTGATTATTTTTCTGCCCACGGGATTGGCGGCAAGTGCGGGCAAGGAGGCAACGGTAAATACGCTCTCCAACGAAGGCGGAGAGGAAGATTTTCCGGCTGCAAGCGCCAGCGGTCCTTGTCGGGACTGGTAGCCGACAATCGAACTTTGCAGAAACAATAACCGGGCTTTCGGCATGGAGTGTGTCTGGGAAACGGCTGTAAAGAGTAAAACGGAGAGGCTAAGGTGTTATAAGAGGATTGCTTTCCGGCTGGATAGCCGGAGTACAAGGGGGGGGGACGGACCGCACTTCGATAAAAGGGAAAAGGTTATGAAGATATAAAGGGGTAATTCCGGCAAAAGGATTCAGGACACATCTATTGCCAATGTATCCCGAACCCGTACCGGTCATTATCTGTACCGAATGTTTAGGAAACCCATTTGTAACCTTCGTCCGTCAGTTCAAAATATTCGTCCATTCCCGGTTTCACAAAAAACATGATTTCAAAGGCTTCGTTGCTTCCACCTTCGGGTATCGTCATGTCGATTTCTCCATTGCGGGCTGTTCCTCTTCCCGTATTGAAACCTAAGTCTTCGTCTGCATAGGCGTAATGAAATTCCACATCCGGAAATATTTCGGAAAGTTTTTGGATAAGCTGTGGCACGCCGTTCCATGCCGTATCGAACCAAAGTATGTTCGGCTCTTCAAAACTCTGGTTATAGGCATTCCATTTTGTACCCCATGTGGCGATAGACCACTCAAACCAAGTGGGATAACCGTACTTTTTCCGGTTTTCCAGATACGTTTCTCCAAGTTGCAGCGCTTCTTGTCTGTCTTTTTCCGCCAATCCTCTCATCCATTGAACGGCTCTCAAATCGTCATCGTCCAATAAAAAATAGAATGGCTGCCGCTGCATTGCTTCGAGACATCTCATACCGAAATCTCCACTACTGTTTTTTTCTATCAACAGTTCTTCGGGCATAGGAATGATGTTGTTGAAGTCGATGTAACAAGGCGTATTGTCATCATCGGTTTTACCTTTTAAGAAATTCATTACTTTTTGTACTGTTTCCCGGTCTGCGTTTATTTCTAAACGGTTTGTCACATGATTAGGCATAATCTTAGTTTTTTGAAATTGTTAATACTTATTTCCCCTCTTGTCGGCTCTTTCTTCCTGAACCGCTTTTGGGTTTTACGGATGCGGTACATGGCTGTCGGGAAAACTTCATACGGTGGCTTTTCTTGCCAAATTACTCTTACCCCTGTAAGGAAGAATTTTGCAAGAAATGCACTTCAAGCCACCGGATCAAGTGCGACGGCCTACCTTTGCATCTGGTAAAACCAAACCGGTGATGGAAAGAAGAAAAGACGGGAGATATGCGAAAGACCGGGGTCGGTATAAAGGGTGGATATTGCTCCGTGAGTGATTATAAAAAAGGAATAGGGCTGATTATAAAAGGTGACGGTTCTGCGTTCGGCCATTCGATAAAGGATACCGCAACCACCTCTGGCGGGTGCATTGCGGTATTTGTGGACAGCATTTTATGCTGCTTTGTCCGGCTTGCGCTGCCTTGTTTTCCAGCCGTACACGGCGGCTACATACGGATAGAGGGAACGTGTTCTCCGGCGGAAACCTTCTTCGTCGATTTCACGGTTGTAAATCTTATCGGCGATACGTTCCGCTTCGTCACGGTCTTTGGCGATACGATATAAGGCGTAGTTCGTACCGTCATGATGGCCCATCCGTCCGCGAATGTTGTAGCCGTCGCCGTACCATTCTGCATCGTCGCACTGGGATTTCAAAATATCGGCAATGGTGCTGCCCAATATTTGATAGCCTTGTCTCCGGCCTTTCCATAATCCCAAGTTGCCGAACACGACAATAATGCCGTCCACTTCTTTATTTAGGTTGCTCCGTTCATCATCCAACCAGCGATATACTTCTTCAGCCCATTCTTCGTCGCTGACCTCGTAACTGTCATCGTCCAATATTTCCCTCTGGGAATTTTGATAGTATTCTTTTGCCTTTTCGTCCAACAGGTCATAGCTTGACCAAATTATCTGTTTCATACGCTTTGAATTTTAAGTTTGACTTTCATTTTTTATCCCTGCCTTCGGAGGGTTTCCCTCGTCCGGCGGAATTTGATTTTACGTGCGGACCACAAGGCGGACAGAAGGGAAATAAGGCAAGGAGGAAGCGGATAGTCCCGTGGACGGTTTCATTTGTGTTGAACAAGTATTGACGAGCTTGCGAGTTGATGGTTGTTAACCACAAATGAATCCGCGCCTTGCCGATTCCCGACCGCCTTAACTTTGCACGGGAAAATCAATGGACGACGGCGGACTCTTCGTGTGGAGTATGAAGGAGTATAAAAGTGGGGACGTTCCGGAACGGTAACGAGCAAAACAAAAGCGGCTTCCAAGCCGCTTTGTCCGGATAAGGCAGAGGTTATTTCTTGCCTTTTCCCGGTTTCTTTTCCGGCTCGGCGGGAGTTTCCTCCTTTTCGACGGCCGGATAGAACTTGGTGGTGACCATCACGATACGGCTGTGCTTTACGCCGTCCTTGTCGGACCACTCTTCGGGTTTGAAATAGCCCTCCACGGTCAGGAGCGTACCTTTGGTCAGTTGGTCGAACGAACCGGCATTCTCTTTTTTGCGCCATGCTTCCATGCTCATTAGAGCTGATATGCGGCTGGTTTCATCGCCGTTCTTCTCCTGACGGCTGATTGCCAATGGGAAACGTGCTACACTGGTGTTGGTGAACTGGCGGATTTCAGCGTCCTTTGCTACGAATCCGGTTACTACGAAACTGTTCTCGATCTTTTTCATTGCGATTGTTTTTTGAAGTTAATAAATCATTTTTACGGTGCGGAAAAAGTAGGTGCAGTCAAGGGGATGCACCAAGGATAGCGCATAAATACTCTTTATTTTGGAGCGCAGCCCCAAACCGAAGGCCCGATAAAGGAAGATTTATGCGGTACGCCATTGGTCAAGGCCGCATGGCCGTTCCCGTCTGCATACTAACTTTGCAACGGAATAATGATGATGACTTCGATAGAAAACGGTCGCGAAAAAGACGAGGCAAGACAGATCGTGGCGGATTTTGGTTCGAAAGGACTTGTCCGCCTGACAACACAAGGGACGGCTTATTCCGGCATGAAGCCGGGAAGAATACCAGGGATAGGAAACATGCCGTTCACTGGCAAGATGGAAACGGCACAAGCGGGTATGCCGTCCGACCAACCCATAGGGCTGCTTTTGCGGTGGATTTCAACGGATGGAGAGCCGACAATCGGCGTGTACGGTGTATCAGTGTGGGGCTGTCCTGCCTGTTCCCGGTCGAAGGAATGGAGAAACGGCAAAGGGAAAAAGGCAGGACGCTGCCTTGTGTGTAAAGCGGCGAGGTAGCGTTCGTGCGAGTGAACGTTCGATATAAAAGGATATGGCGTAGCCAGAAGGTATAAAGGGGTATTTCCGAAGGAAACGGTATGAGCGTATGTTCGAAAATAAAAGAGGGTATCGCACCGGCATATCTGTCTTAGCCGGTGTAAACGGGCTGAAACTGATACTACAGCCCGTTACTGTATTTACCTTTTTTCTGTTTCGGTCTGTAATTCTACCGGCTCGTCATCCCATGTCAGTTCTTTGCCGAGAAGTTTGTAAACAGTCCCTTTGGGGAGTTCTATCTCGATTGGTATGTTGTACACTTCTTCCAAATACTCCCAATGCCCACAACGGGCTTTTCGGGCATAATCCATTCTGTTCCGTCTTTATTTACTGCCAACCATGCCATAATATTACATTTTTAATCTGTTTCTTTGTGATAATTTTATTCTTCTTGTGTTATCATTCTCTTGCTGTATTCCAAAATTTTATCCATCGTAAGCCACTCCGGTTTTTCGTCCTCTTTGAAACTATCATGCAGTTTTATCATAAACTCAATTTGCAATTTTTCGTCACCAGCCCATAAGGATTTGGGGTGTCTGTTACCGTAATTAAGGTAATACTCACAATCTGACTGTAAGCGTCCTAATAACTGGTATCTGAAAACTGAATCTCTGTGTATTACTTCGTCTACCGTTACTCTTCCATTTGAATTTGTTACATCGTTTGCCATAATCTATAAAATTTTAAGTTTTCTTTTTTTCCCTCTTGTAGCACCAACTACTTTCGGGCCTGATTTAATTATGTCGCCTCGAAAGGTGTCATGGCTCTTTATGCAAGGTTTTACGATTAAATACTACCCGTGCGAAGCGGAGGGTGGAGATTTTGTCGTGAACCGTCAGGCTTGACCTTGCATACAAGAAAGACATGACAAGTACCTTTGCGACACAATTCATATCAGGCAGCCCGAAAGCGATGTGCGAATACAGGGAAGAGAAGGTCTCTTGCAAAAGGTCCGATAGTTTATATAAAAGGGTTGCAGCGAAAAGAAAAATATAAATGGATATTCCAGGCTGTATAAGAATTTTGATTGTGAGGATAAAAAAAGGTATTGAGCCAGCATGTTTATCGTGAGAAAAGAAACGGGCTGCAACTGGCAGTTCCAGTTCAGCCCGTAAAAGTACATCGGAGGTCTCTTGCCTGTTCCCGTCAGAAATGGGCTACCATAATCCGATGTTTGAAAATTCTGTTTTTATTGCTCGGTCGCCGTTGGTTTATCCAGATATGGTGTGCTCCGTATCCGAATATGAAATACTCATCGAGCGGGGTTTCGTTCTTCAAGCGTTCCATACTTGCACGAAGTTCGGTTTCATCGACTGAAAGAAGAATCGTGTTCATGATTCGGAAATAGATTTCTTCCGCTTCATCGCTATAGCGGCAAAAGACGTGTTCGATTGTTACATTCATAGTTCTATTGGTTTGATTGAGGTGTTTCGGGTACATTAGTCATTATTGATTCTCCGTCTTGATTGAAAATCTCTATTGTCGGGTTGCCGTCGTTTTCTTCGGGGAGCATGAATTCCGATGTATCGGTCAATGCTTGCCACTCTTCATAGCAAAGACGGTTGTCAATGATGTTCGACACGTCCTCACAGTTCCATGAGCGGACGATTGCCTCGGCTTCTTCGTAACTATTTGCTTTCACACTGAAATAATCCCGTTCCCAACTTGTAACCTTACGGTCTTGATAAAATTTGTATTTTCCCATTATCCTTGTTTTTTAACTGTTTACTTCTACAATATCCTCGATTCTGCCATATAGTATCGAGCGTAATGCTGTTTTGTCAGTAGCATAATACTCGTGAATACTTCCGTACTGTTTGACGAAATACCGTTTGAGAACGTCGGAAAAGTCAAAGTGATAACCGCTCAAGGCAATTCCACGTTTGAAATAAATGCTCTCTCGCACGTTACGGGTAATCCAGTTTTTTTCTTCCCGGTTTAACTTGCCTCCGTTATTCAGGTGTACCCGCAATTTGTAAACCTTGCTGTCCTGTAATATCTCCAGTTCGGGAATGTCCCATTTGACGAATTTTGTTGCTATCTGTATCATACGTTTGCTATCGTTTAATCATGGATAACCACTTCATCACGGTATTCTGAAATTTCCTTGCCGCTTTCAAGGCAGACAACTATGGTATTGCCATAGTCGCCCACAATTGTGCCTTCCGTGTAACCTTTATATGGATCGTGTAGCGTGCAGGATAAGCCGATAATATCGCTGTCTTCTTCGTATTCGTACATAGTGAATGTGTTTTAGGTTACAGTTTGATGTTCCATTTGCCTTGCGAGAATATCCGAAAGCTCACGTATTCGTCCTCTAACTCGTATGTCAGTATGCGGATATAGATTTTGTCTTTGGCTGCCAAAGAGGCTACCAGTTCATCAATTTCTTTTTCCGGGTATTCCCAACGGGAAGAAAATTCGGCATCTACCGTGTCGCCATACCGGTTGACAAGGCCGTTGAAATTATCGTCCAGAAATGCCTCTATCTTATCGAGGTCCTGTTTGTTTTCCGTACTTGCGTGGAAAATGTTTGTTGCATAGTTTGCCATAACTCTGAATTTTAAGTTTTCTTTTTTCCCTCTTGTAGCATCTGCTACTTTCGGGTTTGATTTAATTATGTCGCCTCGAAAGGTGTCATGGCTCTTTATGCAAGGTTTCACGATTAAATACTACCCGCGCGAAGCGGAGGGTGGAGATTTTGTCGTGAACCGTCAGGCTTTGACCTTGCATACAAGAAAGACATGACAAGTACCTTTGCGACACAATTCATATCAGGCAGCCCGAAAGCGGATGTGCGAACACAGGGAAGGGAAGAACTCGTATAAAAGGTTGATGGCTTATAAAAAGGGGGTGCAGCGAAAAGAAAAATATACCGTAGAATGTTTTCTCTTTGTGCTGTACAATAGGGAACGGAGTATTTTAATGAAGTCTGGGAGAAGGTTTAGTTTAGTCCGTTAGCCTATATATATGCTAAATCAAAGTAAACTATATTTAGGCAGACAAATTTGCCTGCCTATAAGTTTTTCCTTACCTTTGTATGAACTAAAGAAGACTTGTTTTTCTTTTGGCTGCAATGGCTCTTGGAAGCTCAAATGTAACTGTCGAACGAGGAAAAAAATTCTGGAAGGAAGCTGTTCAAGAAGTCCCGATTATAAGCAAGTGCAAGGAAAGAAACAGAGTGAAAACAAAAAATCGGGAAATGACTTTAATTAGCAATTTTGTTTCTTATTTGTTCCTCAATTAAAATCATAAAATTTTCAATAATTTGATTTTCAGACTATTACATGTAGTATTTTTGAGGAATTAAATTTATTGCCAATAATGTTATACCATCAACGGAATCCGCCATCGTCCTCTCCGGCCGTCCATTCTCCCTGCCCACTCGCCTTCACAAGTTGAGACCCGTTTTGCCCGGTTGCCCGAGCCACGACTTCGGGCCGCTTGAGTTGCGGGAACAGGGCAGTTTATCGGCAATGGCGGCATTGCATACAATAAATTCAAATATACAAAAATATTCGGGAGGCGCAGGCTTCCGCTCCGGATTTAACATTTCGAACGGTGCGGAAGAGAAAACAAGAGCGGCTTCGCCCGTGCTTGAATGCCGGGCAGAGCCGCCTTTTTTGCGCCCGTATGCGGGGAAAACAAGGGGCGGCGGGAGGAAAACGGAAAAAATCATTCCATACCCTTCCCATACTATGGAATGCGGCTGCGGCGGATTGCAGACCTTTGCACCGTAATCATTAAGAAATAACAGTTATGGACACAATGACAATGGAACAAGCCCGTGGCAGGACGGGTGCGGGAAACGGCGGCAAGACCGGGCGGAAAACCGTCAGGGGGAAAGACCCGGAGACCGTGGCGCAGGAGCAGTTCGAGGCATGGATGCAACGCATCATGGAGCGGTTTGACCGTCAGGACAAAATCATCTCGGTGCTGATAAACAAGGATGCCGCCGGGGTGAAGTACATGGACGGGGAACGGCTGTATGACAACCAGGACCTGTGCGAGATGCTGCGCACCAGCAAGCGGTCGCTGCAACGCTTCCGCAGCGAGTACGGGCTGCGCTACCGGAAAATCAGCCGCAAGAGCTACTACAAGGAGTCGGACGTGCTGGAGTTCATCAGCCGGAACATGGAGGAGGTTGTGCAGGACGGCGAGAAGGTGCTGAAGATGAAGGAGGAGGCGAAGAGGAAACCGGACAAGGCGAAGAGAAAAGGCGGGAAGCGTGTGGCGGGACACCGCTGAGAGTATATCGCAAAGGCGAAAAGAAGGAAAAAAGGGATGCATGGGCAGAGTCCCGGCAGTCCCGGCATCCCGCCCCGCCCAATGTTTGCGGACATGGGCAAAGGGAAAGCGATACGACAAGAAAACGGATAAGCGGCGCAAGCCGTAGTGTTAATAATCAATTAAAATTAAAAAACATCGAAAATGGAACAGAAAAAGAAAAACGAGAAAGACGTGCTGGTCGTCCGCGACGAGAAGACGGGCGAAATCAGCGTAGTAGCCGGGCTGGACAGCAAGGGTTATCCGAAGACGGCTCCAGCAAAGGCAGAACACTCGCAGGACTTCCTGCGCTTCGACCGCCACGGCGACATGGTGGATAACTTCTTCAGGAACTTCTACCGCCAGTGCAAGGAGCCGACACGCTTCGGCTTCTACCGGGTGGCGGCGGACATGGCAGATGCGGTGCTGCCGGTCATCAAGGATTTGCTGAAAGACCCTGCGGCAAATGCGGAAATGCTCGCGGCGCACAAGGTGGACACTTCTGAATACCAGCGACAGGCGGCGGAAACGCTTGCCGGAGGACAGACCCCGGAAACGGAGGAGGCGAAAAGAGAAAATGCCGAGACGGAGGCTGTGGAACAGCTGGCTGCGGAGGAGGCGAAAAAAGAGAATACTGACGAAAATAGTGTACAACAAAAAACAGATGAGACAATGGAAGAACTGAAACAAGAACAGGGCGTACAGCCGTCCCAAGAGGGCGGAACGCCGACGGAACAGGTACAGGAACCGGCACAGGAGCAACAGCAACAGAAGCCGGAGAAGCAGAACCTGATAGCGGATGACCAAGTGGACTGGGAAGAGCTGCGCAAGTGCGGCATTGACAGGGAAAAGCTTTCAGAAAAGGATTTGAAAGCCCTGATGAATTACGGCAAGACGGGGCTGGTGACGGTGAAGCCGACCTTCGGCTACGAGAGCTACGAGCTGCAAGCCCGCCTCTCATTCCAAAAAACGGAGGACGGCAAGCTGAAACTCACTCCGCATTTCATCCGTGACGCGCCAAGGCTGGATGTTCCCTATAAGGGCTATTCCTTTACAGATGAGGACAGGAACAACCTGAAACACACGGGAAATCTGGGCAAGATGGTGAGCGTGGCGGATGAGAGGACCGGCGAGTTCCGCCCCTCGTACATCAGCATCGACCGCCTGACGAATGAAATCGTGGATGTTCCGGCGAACAAGGTGCGCATCCCGGACAAAATCGGGCTGACCCCCGTGTCATCGGCGGAGAAGGACATCCTGCGTGCCGGGCTTGCCTTGCCCAAGGAAGTGACGCTCAAGAACGGGCGTAAGTTCCATGCCCTGCTCCAAGTGAACGCCGACAAGCGCGATGTGGAGTTCGTGCCGGGACAGAAAAATCAGAATCAGGCACAACGGCTGGCGGACAGCAGGCGGGGGCAAAACAATGACCCGTCCGACACGCAGCAGAACCAAGGGAACGAAAGCGACGGGAAGCGGCAACGCCGCAACCGCTCGTGGACGAATGAGGACGGCAGCATCCGTCCCATCAAAAAATGGAAAGACGACACATTTACCGAACAGCAAATCAAGGATTACGTGGCGGGCAAGACGGTGGTGCTTGCCAACGCGAAGGACGACCAAGGGCAGCCCTGCACGAAGTACCTGAAGTTCAGCTTCGAGAAAGGGCGTCCGCTGACCTACTCGCAGAATCCCGACCTTGCGCAGACCGTCACCCCGTCGAACGAGAGCAGGACGCAGCTTGCCGTGAACAACGAGGGCAAGACCAACGAGGCCACCAAGCACGTGAAGGAGCCGTTGCAGCAGGGTCAGACCGCACCAAAGGACGAAACCCAGCAGAAACGGCAGACAAGAAAATCCAAAGGTGTGAAGGTGTCCTGATTGCCGCCACTAAATCCATCCGACAATAATCAACGGATTGAAACGGGGAGCATACACCGCCCTGTACCGCATATCCCACGGACAAGGCCGTGCCCCGTTTCATTCCCACCCGAAGAAACAAGAGTATCAACAAAATTAAATAGAAAAAGACATGATTACCATATTGGCAGAAAAACCGAGCGTCGCCCGTGAGATAGCACGGATTGTCGGCGCGATGAAGAAAGAAGAAGGGTATTTCACCGGAAACGGCTACCACGTGACATGGGCATTGGGACATCTGGTACAGCTCGCCATGCCCGACGGGTACGGAATCAAGGGCTTCCGGCGCGACAGCCTGCCCGTCATCCCCGAAAGGTTCGAGCTTGTTCCCCGTCAGGAGAAGACGGACAAGGGCTACAAGGCGGACGCTGCGGCGGTGAAACAGATTAAAGTGGTAACCAAGCTGTGGAACGAGAGCGACAGTATTATCGTGGCAACTGACTGCGCCCGTGAAGGAGAATTGATATTCAGGTACCTGTATGCCTATACTGGCTGTACCTTGCCCTTTCAAAGACTGTGGATAAGCTCGCTGACCGATGCCGCCATCCGCAAGGGATTGAAGGAACTGAAGGACGGTCACGAGTACGACAACCTCTACCAAGCCGCCAAAGCCCGGAGCGAAGCCGACTGGCTGGTGGGCATCAACGGCACGCAGGCATTGACCGTCGCCGCCGGACGGGGCACGTATTCCGTAGGGCGTGTGCAGACACCCACGCTGGCGATGGTCTGCAAGCGTTTCTGGGAGAACAAGCGTTTCACGCCCGAACCGGTA
This sequence comes from Bacteroides ndongoniae, assembly GCF_900108345.1. Classification (GTDB taxonomy): domain Bacteria; phylum Bacteroidota; class Bacteroidia; order Bacteroidales; family Bacteroidaceae; genus Bacteroides; species Bacteroides ndongoniae. The sequence continues at coordinate 776,118 of NZ_FNVV01000013.1, forward strand.
CACCAACTGCATTTCTCCACCCCGTCGGTGAGCGTGAATGAGATTGTAAAGTTCGCCTCGGTGGAGAAATGGAAAGACAAGGAGGAAGCCGTCGCATTATATAATAAGGTAAAGGCACAAATGGCGGCAACCGTTGTCAAAGTCGAAAAGAAAGAGAAGGTGGAGAACCCTCCATTATTATATGACTTAACTACACTTCAAAAGGAGGCGAACACGAAGCACGGCTTCACGGCGGAACAGACGCTCGACCTCGTGCAGAAGCTCTATGAGGCGAAGCTCGTCACCTATCCGAGAACGTCGAGCCGCTACATCCCTGAGGATGTGTTTGCCGAAGTACCCCTGCTGTTCGACAGGCTTTCCTCTCATTCATCGTTTGCAGATAAAATCGAAAGCATGGGTGAATTGAACCGCCGCAGCGTGGACGCCTCGAAAGTGACCGACCACCATGCGCTGTTGGTTACACCCAACCGTCCGATGGCACTCTACAAGAACGAGCAGCTCATCTACGACATGATTGTGGGGCGCATGATTGAGGCATTTTCCCCGGAGTGCGTCAAGGACACGACCACCGTCCGTGCGGAGTGCGAAGGCGTGGCGTTTGAAACCAAAGGGTGCATCGTCCGCAAGGCGGGCTGGCGTTCGGTCTATGGCGAGGACAGGGAGGACACCGTACTGCCCGACTGGAAGGAGGGCGACACGCTGTCGATGAACGGCTGCACGATGAGTTCGGGCATGACCCGTCCGAAGCCGCTGCACACGGAAAGCACCCTGCTGGCGGCAATGGAGACCGCCGGACGCGAGGGCATGGAGGACGAGGAAGCGCGGCAGGCGTTGAAGGACTGCGGCATCGGCACGCCCGCCACCCGTGCCGCCATCATCGAGACCCTGCTCCGGCGCGAATACATGGTGCGCGTGAAGAAATCGCTCGTGCCGACGGAGAAAGGGCTTGCCTTGTATTCCATCGTGAAAGGCATGGACATCGCCGACGTGGAAATGACCGGGCGCTGGGAGTCGGAACTGGCGGAGATAGAAAAAGGCAGGACACCGCACGAGGCTTTCCTGCGTGACATCGAGGGCTACACCCGCAAGATAACCACGGAACTGCTCGCCTGCGACAAAATCTTTGGTCACAAGGCATCGGGCTGCGCCTGCCCCAAGTGCGGCACGGGCACGATGCAGTTCTACGGCAAGGTGGTGCGCTGCGACAACCCGGACTGCGCCCTGCCGGTGTTCCGCCAGATAGCGGGCAGGACGCTCACCGACACGGAAATGACCGACCTGCTGGCAAAAGGGAGGACGGGTGTCCTCAGCGGCTTCAAGAGCAAACAGGGCAAGCCGTTCAGCGCGGCGGTCGCCTTCGATGCGGATTTCAACACCGTGTTCGAGTTTCCGGAGGCGAAAAGAACAAGAAAAGGGACAAACATGAAAGGAAGAAGAAAATAAATGACTACTTTTTGATAAAGTAAGCAGCATCTCGGAATAAAAATAAGCGAACTTATTTTGTTCTCCCCTCGATTTGCATTACTTTTGCCACTGATTCATGGAATAATCTGTTTCAATTCGTTGATACTGTTTATTTACATGGATTTAGTGGCGGCACTCGGAGGGATACCGGGTGCCTTTTTTCTTCCTTTCCGGCAAATGCCGGACAAGCCGGCGAAAAGAGAGGTACAGGTCGGCGGGCTCAGCCTCACACAGCCGGTGAAAAGAGTAACGGACATATCTATAATCATTTATCCACTAAATCCATAAAAAGATGAAACAGAACAAGAAAACCGTTCCGACGGAACTGTCCTATTACGGGCTGTACCTGCTGGACTACCTGAGAAAATACCATCCCGACAAAGCATCGGATACCGGTTTCATTGCCGGACGCGAGGAAGCAGCCACCGCCACCTTCGAGAAGGAAAGGCTGGCGGGCGGCACGGTGGAGGACGCCCACGAGGAAGCCATGCGCGTGCTGCTCGCAGGGCTGCACTTCTCTCCCTACGCCCTGCTGACGGAGGTCGTGGAGAGGGAGTTTGCCGACGAGGTGGCGGAACAGGAGCGTGAACCGTTCTGCCGCAGGCTCTACCCCCACCTGAACAACCTGTTTGCCGGTTACGACACGTCGGATGACACCTTCGCCCTGTCACCCGCGCATGACCTGCTTTACACGGAGCTGGTCGGAACCGTCATGCTTTATCTGGAGTCCTATGGCGTTCAATAGGAAACAGAAACTGAGGGACAACATCGAGGCGGTACGCACGGCGTTCACGCTTGACCGGGAACGGCGCACCCCGACGGAAAGGGAACGTGCGCTGCTGGAGCGGTACTGCGGCTTCGGAGGGCTGAAGTGCATCCTGAACCCGGCAAAGGAACTGGCGGATGCCGTGCATTGGGTGAAGTCCGACCTTGAACTGTTCGCCCCGACGGTGGAACTGCACCGTATCATCAGGGAGAACAGCCGGGACGAAACGGAGTACAAGCGGTATGTGGACTCGCTGAAAGCCTCGGTGCTGACGGCGTTCTACACGCCGCAAGCCATCACGGACACCATCGTGGACGTGCTCCACGACAAGAAGGTGCGCCCGAAGCTCGTGCTGGAGCCGTCGGCGGGCATGGGCGCGTTCATCGCCCCGGTACTGTCGGACAATCCGCAGGCGGAGGTCATGGCTTTCGAGAAAGACCTGCTGACGGGCAAGATGCTCGGACACCTGTACCCGCAGCAGAAGATACGCACGGAAGGCTTCGAGAAGATAGAAAAGCCGTTCCTGAACCGGTTTGACCTTGCGGTTTCCAACATCCCTTTCGGGGATATAGCGGTGTTCGACCCGGAATACACCAATGGCTCGGTATTCAAAAAGATAGCGGCAAGGAAGGTACATACCTATTTCTTTCTGAAAGGGCTGGACGCGGTGCGTGACGGCGGCATCGTGGCATTCATCACCTCGCAGGGCGTACTGGACACGGAGGGTAACGGCGGCACACGCTACATGATGATGAGAAAGGCGGATTTGGTGTCCGCCATCCGCCTGCCGAACAACCTGTTCACGGACAATGCCAACACGGAGGTGGGGTGCGACCTGATTATCCTGCAAAAGAACGAAGGCAAGGAGGAACTTTCCGAAGAGGACAAGAGGTTGGGCGATGTCGTAAAGAACAACCATACGGGAATTTCCACCAACGGGTATTTTTTCGACCACCCGGAATACATCATCCACACCGACGCGAAAAGGGATACCGACCCCTACGGCAAGCCGGCTATGGTATATACGCACAGCGGCGGCGTGGAGGGCATCGCCACGGACTTGTACCGGATATTGTCGGCGGACCTGTCGGCACGGCTGGACTTGGAACGCTACAACGGTGTCAAGGGGGAAAGGCAGGAACCCCGGCAGGCAATTGTCGTGCAGCCTGCACAGGCGGAGGCGAAAAAAGGAAATGACATCAGGCAGGTTGCCGGGCAAGAAGCGGAGGTGAAAAGAGAAAATGACATCAAAACTGCTGCCGGGCAGGGTACAGAGGTGAAAAAAGGAAATGCCCTGACGGATACGGGTGAACAGACGGAGACGAAAAGAGAAGGGAATCCGGTACAGCCGATGAGAGCCGTAGCGCAGGGAGCGGAAACGAAGCGGTCCGAGGCTCCTGTAATGGACCTGTACGACCTGTTCGGCTACACGCAGGAGGAGCGCAGATTGGCGGAACGGGGACTGAAACCGGACAGGAAGAAAGGAACCAAGTCCAAACGCCGGAAGCCGGTGCAACCGTCATTGTTCCCGATGCCTGCTGACGGGCAGAGGGTAACGGCGGAAAAAGAAAATGAAGCGGCAAGAGGCAGAAGCGCGGAAACGGCTCCTGCCATCAGCCCCGAAGAGGTACGGGAGATGGAGGAAATCATCCGTCAAGAGGCGAGCGGAATGCCGGAAAGCCGGCACGAAGAGCCAATACCCATGCACGGAAAGCCCGAAGGCGCTACCGCCCCAGCCGAAGACGATGACCCGGAGGATGCCGTTTACCGCAGTCTGGACTGGGAAACCAACCCGCCCATCAACGGATTCTATGAGATGATGATGTCACTCACACCCGAAAGGCGTGCCGAACTGCGCCGGATGGGAAAGGAAAAAATGGATGCCAATGCCGCCAAGCAAACGACAGGGCTGTCGGAGACGAAAAAAGAAAAGGTACAGGCGAGGGAAACGGAACAATCCTCGTCCGTGCGCCCGGTCTATCCGGTAGAGAACGGCTTTGAGGCAGAGGGAAGAAGACGGATTGAGCGTGTGGAAAGGGAGATGCGGGAGGAGGAAGCAGCCCTGACACCGGAAGAGCGGCAGCGCAGGAAGGAGGAAACGATGATGCCCCGTCCGTTCAAGGGCATTATGGAGCCGCACCTGAAGGAAGGCTCGCTGGTATGGGAACATACCGGCGGCGTCCGTTTCCAAATCGGGGTGCTGAAGGATGTCACCAAGTACGGGGCGACCTTCCAGCCGCTCGACATGGAGGGGATGCAGGCGCAGAAGGCACAGCTCTACATCGACCTGCGCAACACCTACGAGCGGCTCTACACCCACGAAGCGGAAAACCACGAGGAGAACGCCCTGCTGCGCCGCAACCTGAACACCTACTATGACGAGTTTGTCATGCGCTACGGCAACCTGAACGCCAAGCACAACGCCAAGCTCATCCTGATGGACGCTTCGGGGCGCAACATGCTCTCGCTGGAGCGCGGCGAGAACGGGCAGTTCGTCAAGGCGGACATCTTCGACCATCCCGTCGCCTTCTCGCAGGAAACACTTGCCGGAGTGGAGTCGCCCGAAGAAGCCCTGTCCGCCTCGCTGAACCGGTACGGCGGCGTGAACCTGCCCTACATGGAGTCGCTTTGTGATTTGCCGCAGGCGGAGATACTCGAAGCCCTGAAAGGACGAGTGTTCTACAATCCGCTGGAGAATAGCTATGAGATTGCCGACCGCTTCATCGCCGGAAACGTGGTGCAGAAAGTCGCCGACGTGGAAAATTGGGTGAATAGTCATGAGGGACACGAAATGCTGCCGCAGGCGAAAGAGGCGCTTGAAACCCTGAAAGATGCCGTGCCCGAACAAATCCCCTTCGAGGACTTGGACTTCAACTTCGGGGAGCGTTGGATACCCACGGGAGTGTATGCCGCCTACATGAGCCGCCTGTTCGATACGGAGGTGCGGATAACCTATTCGGAAAACATCGACGAGTATGCGGTGGCGTGCAGCCACAAGACGATGAAAATCACGGACGAGTTTCTGGTGAAAGGCTATTACCGCCACTACGACGGCATGAACCTCCTGAAGCACGCCCTGCACAACACCTGCCCGGACATGATGAAAAGCATCGGCAAGGACGAGCACGGCAATGACATCAAGGTGCGCGACAGCGAGGGCATACAGCTTGCCAATGCGAAGATTGATGAAATTCGCAACGGCTTCACCGAATGGCTGGAGGAACAGTCGCCGGAGTTCAAGAAACGGCTGACGGACATGTACAACAACAAGTTCAACTGCTTCGTGCGCCCGAAGTACGACGGCTCGCACCAGAAGTTCCCGGACTTGGACCTGAAAGGCTTGGGGATAAAGGACTTGTATCCTTCGCAGAAGGACTGCGTATGGATGCTGAAATTGAACATCGGCGGTATCGCCGACCAGGAAGTGGGCGGCGGCAAGACGCTGATAATGTGTGTCGCATCCTATGAGATGAAGCGTCTGGGGCTGGTTCACAAGCCGATGATTATCGGGCTGAAAGCCAACGTGCGCGAGATTGCCGAGACCTACCGCAAGGCTTATCCCAACGCGAAAATACTCTATGCCTCGGAAAAAGACTTTACGGCAGCCAACCGTGTGCGCTTCTTCAACGACATCAAGAACAACGACTGGGATTGCATCATCATGTCGCACGACCAGTTCTGCAAGATACCGCAGTCGCCGGAGTTGCAGCAGCGCATCTTGCAGGAAGAGCTGGACTCGGTGGAGGAAAACCTCGAAGTGCTGCGCAATCAGGGCAAGGACGTGTCACGCGCCATGCTGAGGGGGCTGGAGAAAAGAAAAATCAACCTTCAGGCGAAGCTCGAAAAGGTGGAACACGCCATCAAGTCACGCACGGACGATGTGGTGGACTTCAAGCAGATGGGCATCGACCACCTCTTTGTCGATGAGAGCCACCAGTTCAAGAACCTGACGTTCAACACGCGCCATGACCGTGTGGCGGGGCTGGGCAACTCCGAAGGAAGCCAGAAGGCGTTGAACCTGCTGTTCGCCATCCGCACCATACAGGAGAGGACGGGCAGGGACTTGGGGGCGACGTTCCTGTCTGGCACGACCATCAGCAACTCGCTGACGGAACTGTACCTGCTGTTCAAATACCTGCGCCCGAAGGCGCTGGAGAAACAGGACATCCGCTGCTTCGACGCATGGGCGGCGATATTCGCCAAAAAGACCACCGACTTCGAGTTCAACGTGACGAACAACATCGTGCAGAAGGAACGCTTCCGCTATTTCATCAAGGTGCCGGAGCTGGCGGCGTTCTACAACGAGATAACCGACTACCGCACGGCGGAGGACATTGGCGTGGACCGTCCGAAGAAGAACGAGATACTGCACCACATACCGCCCACCCCGGACCAAGAGGTGTTTATCGGGAAGCTGATGCAGTTCGCCAAGTCGGGAGATGCGACGATATTGGGCAGACCGCCGCTCTCGGAAACGGAGGAGAAGGCGAAGATGCTCATCGCCACGGACTACGCACGGAAGATGGCGCTGGATATGCGCATGATTGACCCGAATTACGAAGACCACCCCGACAACAAGGCAAGCCATTGCGCCAAGATGATAGCGGAATACTACCGCAAATACGACGCGCACAAAGGCACGCAGTTCGTCTTTTCGGATTTGGGCACGTATCAGCCCGGTGGCGGCTGGAGCGTGTACACCGAAATCAAACGCAAGCTGGTGGAGGACTACGGCATTCCCGCAAGCGAAATCCGCTTTATTCAGGAGTGCAAGAACGAGAAGGCACGGAAGGCGGTGATAGAGGCGATGAACAGCGGTTATGTGCGTGTGTTGTTCGGCTCGACGAGTATGCTCGGCACGGGAGTAAATGCCCAAAGGAGGGCGGTGGCCATCCATCACCTCGACACGCCGTGGCGCCCGTCCGACCTCGCCCAGCGTGACGGACGGGCAGTGCGGAAAGGCAACGAGATTGCCAAGCTGTATGCGGATAATAAGGTGGATGTCATTATCTATGCGGTGGAGAAGTCGCTGGACAGCTACAAGTTCAACCTGCTGCATTGCAAGCAGACGTTCATCTCGCAGTTGAAAAGCGGCACGTTGGGCGCACGAACCATCGACGAGGGGGCGATGGACGAGAAGTCGGGCATGAACTTTTCGGAGTACATGGCGATACTCTCCGGCAACACGGACTTGCTGGACAAGGCGAAGCTCGAAAAGAAAATCGCCTCGCTGGAGGGCGAACGCAAATCGTTCCACAAGGGCAAGCGGGATTCGGAGTTGAAATTGGAGAGCAAGACCTCGGCGCTTAGGAACAACCAAGCGGTCATCGCCGGCATGACGGAGGACTGGGAGAAGTTTACCGCCGCCGTACAGACTGACAAGGAGGGCAACCGGCTCAATCCCATCAAGATTGACGGGCTGGACACCACCGACGAGAAGGCCATCGGCAAGCGGTTACAGGAGATAGCGAAGAACGCCACGACGGGAGGACAGTACAAGCGCGTGGGCGAATTGTATGGCTTCCCCATCGAGGTGGTCAGCGAAAAGACACTCAAAGACGGGCTGGAGTTCTGCGACAACCGCTTTGTGGTGGCAGGCAACTACAGGTACAGCTACAACAACGGGCATCTGGCGATGGCGGATACCCATGCCGCCGCCGTGAACTTCCTGAACGCGCTGGAGAAGATACCCTCGGTCATCGACCAGTACAAGGCGAAAAAAGAAGTGCTGGAGCAAGAGATACCGCAGTTGCGGGAGATAGCGGGCAAGACATGGAAGAAAGAGGATGAATTGAAGCAACTGAAATCCGAACTTGCCGCCCTTGACCGCAAGATACAGCTGGAGCTGGCACCCAAGCAAGAGGAAACGCCCGGTCAGGGGCAGGAACAAGGCGGTCAGACAATGCCGAAAGCGGAACATGTGCCGAAGCCGGACGATGCAGCGCATGACTATATCCGCAGCCATGTCATCATAGGCAGTCCGGGGATAGAACACAGGGAATACCGGGGAGTGAAGCTGTAAGCGGAAGCCGGGAAAGGCGGTGTACCCCTGACGGGAGTGTAGCAATTTATATTTGACACACTCCCGTTTTTAATTTTTTATGATAGCGCTCTAAGGATTTGTCCGCCTGAGCATTCTTGCCCGTCTTGCGCGGGGTATTATAAGAAAAATCTGTGAGACCAGCAAAAAAACGGCTGTTTTTTCTTCTGTTTTCAATGGAATTGTTTAACTTTGGAGCGGTATAGGGGCTGTGCGCCCCCAAATTGAATGCGATGAACAGGATTAATTTTAATAGGAAAGCATATCATGGCAAGAGAAACGACGACATACAAGGGAGCAGCCGTATCCGTCCCGCCGGGGACGGACTTCTACCGCGTGCCGTTTCCTGCTGCGGATTTTCTCCAAGAAACCGGTTCTGACCATCCGCATCGCTGCCCCCTATCCATATCCCATTGCCCTCTTCCTTCTCAAAAGCAAAGCGGAGGAAAAGCCATGTCCGGCGGTATTCACTCAACGGGTTTCCCGTGCCTGAATGCCGCCGGATGTTGTTATGTGCCGGGCAAGGGAATCCCATGCGGAGGCATGGCTTCCGGACAACCATTAAAAGCGGTTCATTATGGAAATATATCAGAATAAACCCCGAATAAAACTTTCGCCGACCGTCCGGCACGGCAGGAAGTTCATCGAAGTCAGCTTCGACCACGACGGCCTGCGCCTGCCGCTGTCGAAGGAGGAAGGTGTGCAGCTTGTCGGCGGCAGGGCTTATCTGCCGGAAGAGAGCTTCGTGCTTGCGGAGTTCTTCGACCGCTATGTGAAGATGGCGTTCATCGACTACTCCGCCATAAAGGGCTACACGCCCCGGAAAGAGGAGGACAGCCGTCCGCCGCTGCCCGCCGGCTATCTGGAAAAACTCCGTCAGGTGCGATACAGCGACCACACGGTACGGGTATATACCGGTTACTTCCGGGATTTTCAGGAGCATTTCAGGGAACGGGAGGTAAAGGCCATCACGTCCGACGAGATAAACGGCTACCTGCTGTATCTCATCCGTGAGCGGAACATATCCTCGTGCCAGCAGAACCAGCGCATCAACGCCATCAAGTTCTACTACGAGAAAGTGCTCGGCCAGGAACGGCGGTGCTACAAGGTGAACCGTGCCAAGCGCGAGAAGACCCTGCCCGACGTGCTGAGCAAGGAGGAAATCAAGCGGATACTCGATGTGGCGGCGAAAGACCTGCGTTTCTTCTGCATGTTCTCCATCCTCTACTCCGCCGGCCTGCGCATCAGCGAACTGCTGGAACTGAAGCCCGGCGACATCAACGAGTCCCGCAACCTGATACGGGTGCGGCAGGGCAAGGGCAAGAAAGACCGCTACACGCTGCTGTCGAGGCCGCTGATGAAGAAGCTGACGGAATACAACCGTCTGTATAAGCCGAAAGTGTGGCTCTTCGAGCGCAGGCCGGGCGAACCCTTTACGGAAAGCATCGTGTCGAAACGGCTGAAAGCCGCCGCACAGGAGGCGGGCATCACGAAACGGATTTATCCGCACCTGCTGCGCCACTCCTTTGCCACACATCTGCTGGAGCAAGGGACGGACATCAAGATTGTGAAGGAGCTGATGGGACATAACAACATCAAGACAACGGAGCGGTATGTCCACATCGCCGACACCTATAAGAGCAATATCAAAAGCCCGTTGGACGACTTAATAATGGAGGACAACGAGGTCTGATACTTAGAAAAAATAACAGCCAAATCGGCTGATAGCATAACATTAGTGTTTAATATGATGAATGAAAAATTAAAAGATAAAGTCGTTGCTATTGAATTGGCAGGAAATAATATATTGCTTGTCAATGATAATGATAATTTTAAAAATGAACTTATATGTCTTGGATTTGAAAAAGTAGAACCATATTATTCTATTTCTATTCCTACTGATGATGTTGAAAAGCGTGCAGCTCTTTTTCAAATGTTAATGGAAATTGGAACATTATTTTCCGATGACAAGGATTGGTCGCCCTCTGAAATAGTTAGATATTACCGTGATATAGGTTTAATAAAAGGTGATTATCTTAGGATAGCATGGAGAAATAAACAAGATTTTGATATTACTACTGAATAAATTCTTAAAATTGCAAGGAATAAACACTAACACGCACCTCAATCGCCTTAAAATGGCGATTAGCTGCAACCCATTATCTGCCAAATAGAAAAATATAGAATATGGATGGATTGGTTAAATATGGGAATGTCGAGATTCAACTACCGGATGAAAATCTTGCATGTTTTTGTATATTTCAAGACTTGACAAAACTTTTCGGTGTTGATTTTCAATCGGAGGCTATAGCTTTATTGAAAAGCGAATTGGAAAATCATACAGATTTGAAACCTAAACCTTGTATAGATTTTGAATCTGACTATGCGGACATTTCAAGTCGAAGTGCAAATACAATCTTTTTGGTGGCAGGTATTATAAATGATCTGGTGCAAAAGGAAGAAAAAATAGAAGTTTCCGATACTGATAGGCAAAAGGTCTTCAAAAAATTAAAAGAATGGAAGCGTCCCCGTCCTGCAAAATGGAAAGTTGGGGATGTCTTCAGCTTAAAACTGAAGGACAACACATTTATGTTTGGGCAAATTATTGGGACGCATTTAACACCTAAATCTCCGACTTGCGCTATTTTTGAGATTAAATGTGCTACAGAGGATGTTTTGTTTGATGAATTGAAAGGAAGCAGAGTTATTTCCATTCAAAACACTACAGGAGAATGCCTGAATAACAAGACATTCAAAGTCCTTTTTAATGCGGAACCTCTTGCTGACGTAAAGCAAGTAAATAAAAACAAGTCAACCGGAGATGCCAACTTGTTATGTTTATGTAATGCTTACTACGGTTTAGAGCCATGGAATATTTTGTATGAAGATACATATTATGACAAGATGTTGCTAAAAGGTATAGATCGTCCTCAAAGAGTTATATTATTGGATAAAGAAGCCCGAAACAAATACCGTTTAGAACATTTCGGGATCAACGAAAATAATGAGTATGTAAATAATAATGGCAGATAACAAACAGCAAACCGACTGAATAAGCGGAAGGCTGCCAAACATTAGCAACTAATTAAGCTAAATGAAATATGGAAATAAATTTTATAGCAAATGAAATAGTATATGAAGTGACAGAATACAACTCATATTTAGTTGGTTTTGCTGATGATAAGAATGAACCCAAAGAATATGTAATTGTCGAAAGAGCATTAGAATTTGATGAACAAGATATTAAATTAGGTATGGACTCATATTATTTTGAGTATTCAGACCAATCTAATTCTGGATATGGATTATGCGGCAAAGTCATTTTACGTCAAAATGGGATTGTCTTTTCGGCAAAACATAAATGTATGGATGATATTACTTCAATAACTGTGTCATATGATGAAAATATAATTGAAGATGTAAATGAGTATAGAAAAATGCTTTCAAATATCTTTGGAGATATTTTGATTATTGAACAAGTTGCTAACAAACAGATGAAACCTTAAGGTAAGTGGTTTATCTGCCAAACATTAGCTGCAAAACAAAAAGTAAAAATAGTATGGAAGAAGTAAAAAACATGACAGGATGGAATGCAATAACAGACACATTCCTAAAACTATATCCAAAGCAAACGGAACCACTACATTTCGCTCCATTGTTTTCATACAGACTTGGAGGAGATCCGTTAGATAATATAAATGTGTATGAAAGTGACGATTTCTTTCATTTTGTATCTTACGGATTGTCTGAACTTTATGAAAAAGAATCCGAAGATAAGGAATATAGCGGTTACGGTTTTGAATTTACTTTGAAATTAAAAAAATCGTCTTTGAACAATGTCCAAAATGAGTTAGAATGTGTTTGTGGCATCTTACAATCCTTGGCAGGAGAAACGTTCTCAAATGGTTCTATATTCCAACCTTTTGAATATATCTATACTGGTCAAACGAATGGAATTGACTCAGAAGGATTGTCTGAATTAACAGGTTTCGTTACCATTCTTGATGAAGCTGGAGAAATTACAACCCCAAATGGAAAACTCCAATTTGTCCAGTTGGTTGGTGTAACTAATAATGAACTTCAACAAATAATGGACAAACGATTAACTGTTCAAGAATTAATAACTCAATTAGGGCATTCCATAACTGATTATAAAAGAGGAAGTATAGTGTAACAAGCAGCTAACAAGCACCTGTGCCACCTAACGGCGGCAAGCTGCATACCATTATCTGCTTAGAAGCTAATACAATATGAGCATGAAATATTATCCAAAAGGATGGCATATTTACAATTTCTTGGTTACACCGCAAGAATTGAAAGACATTTTGCGAGGGTTTCACATTGTGGAACACTGCAGGAGAGTACCTGCGGATTATATAGAAAGCAACTTTGCAGATTTTGTAAGGGATTACGAAAATTTTTACCGTTTACTAACGTCCGGTGAAAGAATCGATCATATTATACTCAACAATTTGCTCAAAGGCTTTTCGAATAATCTAAGTAAGTGTGCCTATGGAGCTCCCTTTCAAGATTCAAATGATAAATTATGGTATAAAACAATGGATTTCAGTGAGCCTTGTGTTGGGTTTAATATATTTGCTCTATACCTTGACAAAGAACGTAAGTTACAAACCAAATTCAGTTACATAAATTCCCCGGAGAATATCATGGGGGTTCAATTACAATATCCTAAGAAAATATATTCAACAGAGGAAAATAGAGAAATACTATGTGATGAGTTGGAAAATTATAATGATGTGTACCAAGTGGTGGTAGAAAGGATTAAGCAATTATGCAGAAATCTGACGATTACGATAGGTGAAAATGTGCATAGAACTAAGATAAAGATAAGTCCTACTGCATCAAAAGATATTGAAGGAAGTCATTTTATAAAAGAATTTAATTGTATTATAAAATAAAGCGCATAACAAGCGGATGAATCGCCTATAATGGTCGATTACCCGCTGAACATTATAAGCAGAAAACAATGAAACCAAATTTGATAACAGGTATTTCTGAAAACGCATCATATAATTGCCATGGCAATATAGACTTGGCAGTTCTGGCGGCTATCTTTCAAAGAACGGATAGTCGAAATGACTTATTCAGATTATCTGATAAACAATTCATAAGCCTATTTCAAATAACCCCCAGCTTCTTTTTGTTTGAATACGGGGAGAAGGTGAAAACACTAATTGATAGGTGTTACTATGATTCAGAGCCTATGTATTCTGATTATTTGGCGATTTGGGAATTTGCACAATGCTTACAATCTTTGATATTTGCACCTATTCATACAAATTCATATTTTAATGAATTTACAAAACTATATTCATATCTGAATATTATTAACGTGAATCGGTCAAATTTGAAAAACAAGGCGCATTATAGAAATAAACTCTTCCAATCGTTTCTTTTCTCTTCACCATATTCTTGGGAGTTTAGCCGACACATAAAACTATCAAAAAATTGTATCACATACAATGGGAATAATATTGAGGATATTCTATCTAAATTCTTTAATGTAGAGAAAGAAGAAAACGAAACGGACAAGAGTGCTATGATTGACGGCATAAATAGCATACTAAAAACGACATATTCATATATGGTAGGCGAGAAATTATTTATGCCTTATCATCCTCAAAAGGATATCTATTCGTATTATTATTTTCATCCCACCGACTTTATCGAATTGTATCAGAATAACAAGGCTCTATTCTATGCGTATTTGGATAATAGTGTGGATGGTAAAGCTACTTTTATGAAAAGGGCATTTGTTTATAATTATAGCTTGTTTATAATATCAAGTCCTGATATAGTCATGTCAGAACTTGATTGTTATTGTAAGCATAAAGATAGGATTCTTGATGTCTTATTTTTATCAAATTCAACATTGCCTAATTCAGTTATTAAGAAAATCAAATTTGGCTATATAGAAAAAGCAAATGAATAAAAAACAGCTTATAACAAGCGGCTCAACCTCTCCTGAAAAGGGTGATTAGCTACCAAACGTTATAATAATACAGACAATGAACGAACAGATAGACAGACATTTTGAGTGGATAGCCGAGAATCCCCGCTACGGCTATCTGATAGCGGGCGGCATCCTGCTGCTGTGGCTCATCGGCGTGATATGCGGGTGGAAATGGACCTACGAGCCGAACCGGTGGGGATGGTATTGGGTGCGCGACACTTTCGGCGAAAAGGCGTTGCGTATCTGTGTGGGCGCATTGCTGGTCATCGCCCTGGCAGGTGTGGCGTGCCTTTATTTTGCCACGGCGTAGGAAACGAAAAACGGAATGCCTTATGAGGAAACAGGAATATAAAGAGCAAGAGCGGCCACGACGCTACTATTTCTTCGACTATTTGTTTTGGTTGGGAGAAATGGCGCAGCAGCATTACAAAGGCGAGCCACGTCGGCCCGACGGGGATAGTATGCTGATGCTTTGCATCATGGTTGTTGTCCTTGGGCCGATAATTACCATCGTCTTATGTTTCGACCCTCCTGTACGCGATTTCCTTGTAATCGCCATGATTGTTGGTTGTAGCGTGGTAGTCTATCTGCCCGGCAGGATATATCCACCCTCCCGGCGGAAGGCGGTCATGCGGCACTATGCGGGACGCAAGTTCAGCCCTGCCCGGTGTTACTTTTTTCTGTTCTCTCTTGGCTTTTTGCTTGTCGCCAATATACCCTTATGGGGAACAGTACTAAAATGGATAGACAAAACTATCAAATGACAGACAGTCGGAACGTGTTTTGCCGCTTCTTCTACATATTAGTGATGCTGCATAAAATCATGCATAGCCATTTCACCGATTGGAACAACAAAAGGAAGCGCAAGGCGTTGGGGGCCGGGATATATGCCCTGACCATCCTCCCCGAATTGCTCCTGCTGAACGGCACTCTGTTCGCGGCGGCGGGACAAGACGGGTATGTGCATCTGGAATCCGACTGTCAGAAGGTCGTCTTTTACGGCGTGTCGGTGCTGGCTTTGCTGCTGATGGTCATTCCCTTGGGATTTCTGGATGACAAGAAAATCCGCAAGGAAGTCCGGCAGGAACTGCGTGAGCATCCCCGCTACTGGAAACGGGCGATGGTGATTTACATTGCGGCTATCGTGGCGTTGGTGGTAGCGGTGAACATTGCGTTTCCCTACTTATAATACTAAGCCGGAGTCAGCGCTGAAGTTCCACAACGGTGGAAAGGTTCATTGAAATAAGCGGAAAACTTAAAGTGTTGAAACGGGTCACAAACAGCTTCCTAACTTCCAAAAGCCGAAATGAATCATCAGGAAGACTCCAAGGAAGCATATTGAAAATTGAGCGTAAATGTACCATTTTTCCGGCTTTTACGGCAGGATTGCGAGGTGTTTTTTATAATTTTGTATGCAAATGAAAGGCAAGATACGAAAATACATACCGATTTTAATGTGGACGGCGCTGCTGCTTGCGGCAGGGTGCGGCGCTCCTCCCGTGCCACCGTCCGACGAGGAGATGACACAGCACTTCCTCGCGCATGAGGCGGCGTTCGAGACGCTTCGGGAGGTCATTGCCCGCTGTCCCTACGGAATGTACTATCCGCCCTACGACACGCAGGACACCGCCTGCCTGAAAGGAATCTCCACGGAAGACCGGCATAGGCTGGACTCGCTGCTGGCGGCAATCTCTTGTGAGCGGGTGTTCTACTACGGGAAGGAGGCGAAGAAAGAGGCGATGAAGAAGTCCGGTTGGGACGGGCAGGACACCACTTACACGAGCCTTAGCGTGCCGTACTTCTCGCACGGCTACTCGATTGGCGGGACAAGCAAGGACTTCGTGTACGATCCGGGACTGGAAGACCATCCCGACGGGCACGTCACGGAACACGGAGATTTGAACGAGATATACCGCAAGGCATACAACGACACCACGCTGTACAAACGGATTAAGGGAGACTGGTACATTCAGTTGGAGCATGACAACTGACCGATAACTTAACTGACGTATATGGAGAAGGGACAACGGAAATACGGGCTGAAAACAAAGGGAAACATAATATTCCTGTGTGTCGCCATGATTCTGTGCGGCTGCGGCTGCGCACGGCATTACACGGTCTTCCAATACGACAACGGCGACGATTATTCCAGTGAGGGGCTGTACCGTATCGTGGACAGGAAAGGACGCATCGGCTATGCCGACAAAGAGGGAAAGACGGTCATCCGCCCCCGTTTTGCTTTCGGCTATCCCTTTGAGGGAGGCAGGGCAAAGGTAACGGATTCCGGCCAACGGAAAGAGGTGCCCGGTTCCGGCGGAGAGTACCATTATTGGGAAAGCGACGGATGGTATTATATCGACCGGAACGGGAACAAGCTGCCGGATTACCGGCTGCTGCAGAGCTTACGGTACACTTATACGGGTGATTCCATCATAATAACAGACGATGCAGATAAAGAGCAATGCGCAGGCATCCATGAAAACATGATACGGCCTGTCCTGGCAGAGCTGGCATCCTCCCTGAACGGATGCGGAGAAGCGGAGCGCATGGCCGACCGAGCTGGATACTGCGATGTCCGCCATTACCTCGAAGTGCCCGGAACGGATTCCCTGCAGGGAGGAAATATCTGGATAACGGTGGACATCCTGTCGTCCAATAACCCGGATTTCAATCGCTGCTTGAATGCCATTGGGAAAAAGGAGTACTACGCCTTGAAATGGGCGCCGGAATCCCCGGAACAATGCCTTGTGTTCACAGAGGAAAGGAAACTGGTCGTCGTGTGGTGCAGCCTGTTCCATGACGGAAAAGAGGCGGTGCAAAAGGTAAGGAAGATATTGGAGCCTTTAACCGTCGATTCTCCGAAGTATAAGAAACAAACAGAAGGACACTAAAACTTAGAGCTTATGTTGAAAGAAATAGTATATTGGATATATCGTTTTTTCTACAAACTGAGACGCGCTCAAAAAAGAAAAGATAATAACGGGAAGATGGATTCAGTGATGGTTGTTTCAGTATGCCTGTTTGCGAATGTACTTACTTTGCTGAATCTTCTCAATTATTACACGTCCATTGATGTGCTCGCATATATACCGGTAACGACAAGATACGAGCTGACTTCTTGGATTTGTATAATCATCATAATGGCTCCATTCATTGCTTTTGTATATAAGAGATATTTCGCCAAGGAAAAGTTCTCAAATATGATTCAGGAGTATGCGGTAAAATCCAAGAGACGACGAAGTTGGGGAAGTTTATGGGCATTTTGCTATTTCATTCTGACCTGGGCGGCATTTTTTAAGTCGGTATCGTTAGTGAATTGATATGAACGTCTGGAAATACATATATATCAAGTTCTTCAAGATACGCCGCAGGGTAATCGGAAAAGACGGCGCGGACGATTTTGCGGCCATGTTGTTTGTGGCATTTCTTGATATGTTCCTGTATTTTGGAATACTGATACTTATCGACAGATTAGTGGATAATGTATTGTCCACGAAATACGAGCCATTCTTCTTTGCTCTTTATATATTGGGGACGCTAACCATTGGATGGCTTCGCAACCGTTCCATGTGCAAAGGAGATGCGTTCGAGCGCATAAGGAAAGAAGTCGAAGCGGAGCCTCGGAAGATGCTCTGGGGGATTTTGTCCATCCTGTATATTATATTTGTGGTTCTCTTTTTCTTGTTTTGCTGCTATGTTGGCAAAAATGGGTTGAGATTTTTAGAACCCTTGTAACAACGGTAATAACCTTTAATGCCAAATGATATGAATGTCTGGAAATATACCTATATAAAGTTTTATCAATTCCGGCGGGAGACACTTGCAGGAGATTATACGGCAATGTTGTTTGTTGTAGAGCTTGACTTTTGCGTATATTCGGGGATTGTATTTTTGATAGATGGATTAACAGGTTATAATTTAATTCCTTGCTACGGGCTTTTGTATGTACTTATTTTACTTGGTGGAGGTTTTATTCTTTGGATGATTCGTAATCATTCCTTGCGTAAAAATGGGGCTTTTGAACGTATAAAAAAAGAGGTGGAGGAAGAACCCAGAAAGTTTTTGTGGGGAACACTCTCGCTGCTGTTTGTTTTATTTACGCTTGCATTTGTAGCCTTGTCAATGTACCTGTGGTCGCAAAAGATGATACCGGTCTTCATACCATTCTGACAAGCCTTATTGTATTCCAGTCCGGATTATCATTTGGCTCACACAGACGGCATCGGTTGGAGCATGACAATAAAGTCAAATGGAATATGAAGAAAGGAAAAACGGAAGGATTAAAATAAAGACGAAACATATATGATGAGTGATAATTTATTTGACATGTTGGAATATGCCGCCCTCGGCACGGAGTGGCGGGAATGGCTGAAAGAAGTGGAGAAGACGGCCGACCTCGTGGACCTGCGCCGCGCGGACACATGGACGGTGCTGAAACAGCCAGCGAAGAATGTTCACGCCGTGCGGTGGCTCACCGAAGAATTGCGCAAGGCAGCCACCGCCCCGTCACCAGACGACAGGACATGGTGCGTCCTGTACCTGCTGGCCGCCCATTGCCGGGACAACACCGCATTGGGCTATGTAAGGGACATTTCCGTACATTATTACCGCACCCAACACCGTGCCGGGGTACTGTTCTGCATGGAGGTGGCAGGGCGTATGACGCTCCATGGCGAGCACCCGTACCTGAACACCCTGTACAACCTGATGACTGGGCTAGCGTTGAAAGAATGGCGACGCCTGCTTGAAGGGGACGAGGATTATCCCTGTTTTCTGACGGAAGCGGACTTCCACCGGGTGGAACGCTGTCTGCCGGATTTCCGGTGCGGAGGTTTCCGGGAGGCGGTACGTCTCATGGCCGGGCGCATGCCCGTGGGCACCCTGACCGCAGGTGAGCTGGCCGCCCGCTGCCACCAGTCGGAAACGGTGTTCCGCGAGCGGTTCAAGGAGGAGTTCGGGCAGCCGGTGGCCGGATGGCTGCGCGAGCGCCGCAAGGAAGACATCCTCGCCATGCTGTCAGATACCTCCATTCCGCTGTCCGACATAGCCGTGCGCAACGGCTTCCAGTCGCTATCGACCCTGTCGGACTACTGCCGGCGGAACTTCGGGAAATCCCCCTCGCAAATGCGGAAAGACGCAGCCGGATGAATGTCCGCCGGAAATCAGAAATTTTCCGCAGAAAATCAGAACAAGGCTTCACCCATACCCTCCTAACTTTGCGCTTTTGTAGAATCCGCAAAGTTCATGGGAAAACGACATACAGTGCCCACACCCCGCCCGAAAGGAACCTTGCAGGTCAAGATCCTTTCGGGCTATCTGCTGCTTACCCTGCTGGTAGGCGGCATCGTCTATGCCGTGTGGTACGAGAAACGGGTGTTCCAGCAAGCCGAACAGGAGGAACGGGCAATGCTCGGACAGCGGAAACTGACGAACGACGCCTTCAAGAGCCTTATCGCCCTGCTGCTTTACAGCGACGGCGCCCTGCTGTGGGACAAGGACGACCTGCGCTCCTACGAAGAGAAGGACCGCCGGATGTCGGAGATACTGAAAAGGTTAGGCGACGCCTATCCCGACTCCCTGCAACAGAGCCGCATCGACACGGTGCGGCTGCTGCTTGCCGAGAAAAAGACCCAGATTCTCCGTCTGGCGGAGACGCCCTCGACGGCCAGCCGCATGGACAGTCTGCTCAGCGAGCGGTTGCCCCCGCTGGAACAGTCCGCCTCGGTGCCGGACCGTGTGGTCAGCGCACCGGTACAGGAAAGCGAAAAGAAAAGCAAGAAAAGTTTCTGGAACTGGTTCAAGCCCAAGAAGAAAAAGGGAAAGGACGGAAATGAGGGGACGTATGGGGCGAGTACCGTGCGTGTCGTGCCGAACTCCCGTCATGTGCGTGACATGCGGCAGTTCCGTGATGACGTGTTCGCCGCCCTGCGGGAACAGAAGGAGATATACCGTGCCCTGTCTGACTCGCTGGAGCGTCGTAACCGGTTGCTGAACCGCCATATCAACCGTCTGGTAAACGATTTCGAGCGGGACGCCATGCTGCGCACGGAGGAACGCCTGCAACGGGTGTCCGCCCTGCGTGAGCAGGCTTTCGCCCTGATATGCGCCATCTCGTCGGCGGGACTGCTGTGCGCCCTGCTGCTTTACGTGTTCATTTACCGTGACATCCGCCGGAAATACCGTGACCGCCGTGAGTTGGAGGACTCACACCGCAAGGGGCATGAGATGCTGGAGATACGCAAGCGCATCATCGTGACCCTGTCGCACGACATCCGGGGTCCGCTGAACGCCATCAGCGGCAGCGCGGAGCTGGCGATGAACACGAGAGACCGGAAACGGCGCAATGCCTATTTAGAGAACATCCTCGACGCTTCCCGCCATATCATGCGCCTTGCCAACAGCCTGCTCGACCTGTCGCGCCTGAACGAGTCGAAGGAGACGCTGAACGAGGTGCCGTTCCGTCTCGGCGGTCTGCTGGACCGCATCGTGGAGGAATACACGCACACGGCCAACAGCAAGGGGCTGCTGCTCTCGGACGAGCGTTCCGACACGGACGTGACGGTCCGGGGCGATGCCGACCGCATCGAGCAGATCGCCGACAACCTGCTCTCGAACGCGGTGAAGTTCACCGAGGCGGGGAAGATCATCTTGGAGACCTGTTACGGGAACGGCTTTCTGCGGCTCAGGGTGTCGGACACGGGCATCGGCATGGACGGCGAGACCGCCCGGCGGATCTTCGCCCCCTTCGAGCGTGCCGCGCCGGAGACCAACGCGGAAGGGTTCGGACTCGGACTGTCCATCACACAGGGGCTGGTGCGTTTGCTGGGCGGTGAGATCAGCGTGGAGAGCCGTCCGGGGGCGGGCAGCACGTTCACGGTCACGCTGCCGCTGGCGGAAACGGACGAGGTTGTGGAAGAGCCGTCCGCCCCGCCCGGCACGGGCGGTCGTCTTCCCCAACGTGTCCTCGTGGTGGACGACGACCCCGTGCAACTGACGATAACGGGCGAGATACTGGAACGCAACGGCATCTGCTGCCGAACGTGCCGCACCGTCAAGGAGGTGGTACGGGAACTGCGCGGCGGGGAGTTCGACCTGCTGCTGACCGACATCCAGATGCCGGGCACAAACGGGTTCGACCTGTTACGGCTGCTGCGCCAGTCCCACATCGGGCAGTCCCGCAGCCTGCCGGTGGCTGCCATGACCGCACGGGGTGACACGGACGGTGAGAATTACCTGAAAGCCGGGTTCGCCGGGTACATACGCAAGCCGTTTTCCTCGCCGGAACTGCTGGTCTTCCTCTCCTCCGTCACATGGCGGACGGGCGAGCCCCAAGAAGACGCAGCTTCCACCGCCGATTTCGCCTCGCTGACCGCCGAGGTGAGCGACAAACGGAAACTGCTGGAGATGTTCATCGAGGAAAGCCGGCGCGACATCGCCGCCCTGCGAGAAGCGGCGGCATGTTCCAACCGGCTGGAACTGCGCGAGACCGTACACCGGATGTACCCCATGTGGGAACTGCTGCGCATCGAGAACGAATTAGACGCTTACCGCCGGACGCTCCACGACAGGGAAGGCGGTGACAGCAAGATAAATAAGGAAACGGAACGGCTTATCGGGCGTCTGGGCGCATTGATAACCGAGGCCGCCGCTGAAATAAAAAGAATGGAAGATGAAAAAGAAGATACTGATCGTTGAAGACAACATCGCCCTGTCACAGCGTCTGCGCGACCGTCTGGAACGGTGCGGGTATGCGGTGGAGACAGCCATCGACGAGCCTTCCGCCCGCAGGCTCATCCGCAAGTCGGGCTTTGACCTGGTTCTGGCTGACGTGCGCCTGCCCAAAGGCGACGGGCTGTCGCTGCTGGAGTGGCTGAACGGCGGGCACCGTCACGTGCCCTTTGTGGTAATGACGGGGTATGCGAACTACCCTGACGCGGTGCGTGCCGTGAAGTCGGGTGCGGACGATTATCTGCCCAAGCCCGTAGATCCGGAGCGTCTGCTCGATACCGTCCGTGAGCTGCTGCGTCCCTCGCTATCGCTGCCGCAAGGCGGAAAAACCCTGTTCCGGCTTGGCAGCCCTGCGGCACGTGAGGTAGAACGCATGGCCACACTGGTTGCCCCGGTGGAGGTGTCCGTGCTTATCCTCGGCGCCAACGGTACGGGCAAGGAGTCCGTCGCCCGCCGGATACACGAGGAGAGCGACCGCCGCCTGATGCCCTTTGTGGCGGTGAATTGCAGCGTCATCTCGAAAGAACTTGCCCCGTCGCTGCTGTTCGGGCACGCCAAAGGCTCGTTCACGGGTGCGGAGAAGGACACGGAAGGGTATTTCGGCATGGCCGAAGGCGGCACGCTGTTCCTCGACGAGATAGGCACGTTGGGGTATGAGGCGCAGTCCATGCTGCTGCGTGTGTTGCAGGAGGGTACTTACACGCCGGTGGGCGGCAACCGGGAACGGAGGGCTGACGTGCGCATCGTCGCCGCCACCAATGAGGATCTGGCGCAAGGCATCCGCGAGAGCCGCTTCCGGGAAGACCTGTACCACCGTCTCGCCGAGTTCGAGATACGTCTGCCCGCGCTGCGCGAGTGCCGTGCGGACATCCTGCCGCTGGCGGGTTTCTTCCGGGAGCGTTTCTCCTCCGAGCTGCGCAAGCCGACGGAGGGTTTCACGCCGGAGGCGGAGGAACGTCTGTTGTCCTACCCGTGGCCGGGGAACATCCGCGAGATGCAGAACCGTGTGCGCCGTGCCGTGCTGCTGGCGGAAAGCCCGCTGGTGGGTACGGAGGAACTGGACCTCCCCGACGGCGGCACGTCCTCCCTTACCGGCGGCATCCACCCGCACCCGAAGGGCGACGCGGAATGGAGGTCCTCGATAGAGAAGGCACTCGCCCTGTGCGGCGGACACCGGGGTCACGCCGCCGCGCTACTGCACGTCAGCGAGGCGACGCTGTACCGCAAGATGAAGAAGTACGGGGTGAAGTGAAATAAAAACGGCGTATCCTGCCCGAATTTCGGTCGGATTTCGTACATTTGTAACCGGTTTGGCTGTTCATGGCAATGGCCGGGCCAAAGACATAGAAGAATAACGGTGACGGACGGTGTCTGTTGCCGATATTATACATAAGTCGCAAGAGTTTCGGACAGAAATCTGGTACATTTCAAGAAACGGAAGCTGTTGCGTGAGGCTTATGCTATACCTTATAGCGTGAGCCCATGCACTTCTGTTTTCGGGCTTACCAGAGCCTCTGTCCGGAGTCGCGTGGGTTTCACGCTTTCGGCTTTTAATACGGAAAGAGGTATGGCAAAGATACAGGTAATCATGGCACTCACCCTCGACGGGTATCTTCCGCCGGCTGGCGGGCAATGGATGGAATGGTTCCGGCACGACCGGGAAGGCCTTCCGCTGTGGCTCAGCCGCTGCACGTTCACGCTTCCTCCCGGTTATCCGCTCATCGACCTGATGTGCGAACTGAAAAGCATGAGCGAGGGCTGCACCTATGTGGCCGAGGTGACAGACGCCGGTCAGGTGGAGCTGCTTCGCGGGCTGTTCCTCTACCGTATGGTGGACGAGCTGGTGGTCTATCTGCTGCCGCAGCTTTCCGGCGGGGGTCTCTCGCCGCTGGCAGACCTGCCCCGTGCCTCGGCATGGACGCTCCGCCAGAGCCGGAGTTTCGGCAACGGCATCTGCCGGCTGGTCTATCGGAAAAAGACGGAATGATTCTCTCAACGGTTCTGTCAGTCCTCTCAAATGAGAGGATTTTATTTTTCCGACTTTCCGAACTTAAAATTTTTATCTGCTTATCTATCAGTATATTACATTGTTTTTCACTTCGTGCGGGCATAACCGGCATACCATTTGGCTTATTCTTTACGGTACGGCAACCGACCGTCATCAACGAACTAAAAAGAATAACCGATATGGATTACCGAACATTGACCAGCGGCGGGCTGCTTCGCCTCGCCAAAGAGAAAGGGATGAGCCTCCCGGAGCAGGAAGCCGCCTATACCGAGTTTTCAGAACAGATATTCGCCGTCTATACGGGCGGCGGCAGCCCCCGCCACCTGCATTTCACGCTCGCCTTTGCGGAAGCGGAACTGTGTGCCGTCAGCCAATATGCCGGCGGGCGTGCCAGCCCCTGCGTGGAAAAGGCGCTGTCGCTGGTGCGCCACCTGCTCGACGGCGTGAAGACCCAAGTGCCGCCACTATCCTCCATCCCCTTCAAAGACGAAAAGAAAGACGACACTCCTGCCGATGCCCTGCTCATGCGGTGGACGGGCAACCTCTCCGACTTCGTGGAGATGGTGTATGGGCTGGACTCGCTGAAGTGCATCAACGGCGGCGAGACGGGCGTGACCGAGCTGCTGCTGGGCTTCGGCAAGCTGTTTGGCCTGAAGCTGAAGGACAAGCAATGCTACAACGCCTATGCCGACATCAAGCGGCGTAAGAGCGACAGCCGCACCTATTTCTTCGACAAGGCGGCGGAGAAGCTGAACCGGCGTATGCAGGAGGACGAGGAGCGGGAACGGATGCGGAAAAGATAAATCATTTCATTCATATATTTTCTTTTGAGACCGGGCAAGGGGGCGCGTGAGGCGTCTCCTTGCCTGTTTTTATACGCATCCGTGAAGAAAAGACTATTCCTTGCCTGTTTTCTCCATGAAAAAGATTACTTTTGTAACAATTATCCCCCTTAGATGGAAAAAGCTAAGGCTCGCCACCTTAAAAGGTGGCTCAATTTTATAAAGCATACAGAATGGAAACATATAAGAAACCGCCTTTGAGCTATACGGAACAAGTCGCCCTGTTGCAATCAAGGGGCATGTCTGTTTCGGACATACCACGGGCGGAGAGACTGCTCGCCAACATCAGCTATTACCGGCTCAGTGCCTATATGCTGCCTTATAAGAAAAAGGAGAACGGCACAATCATTGACAACTTCAAGGAAGGCACGACATGGGACATGGTGTATGACCTGTACGTATTCGACCGGAAATTGCGCCTGCTCGTGTTCGATGCCATTGAACGGCTGGAAATCGCCGTCCGGACACAAATCATTTACCAGTTAAGCCACAAATACGGTTCCCATTGGCAAGACAATCCCTCCATATTCAAAGCCCCGGAACGGCGTGTGCTGCGTGACGGTTCAATCGTGACATTCGATGTGTATGCCGAAATCCAGAAACATATCAGCGACCAATTGCACAGCAACCGTGCGGAGGTATTCATCCAGCACTACCGGAACAAATATGACAATCCGGTCAATCCTCCTTCGTGGATGAGTGTGGAAATCATGTATTTCAACCATCTGTCCCGTATCTGTACGGGATTGAAGAATAGAGCGGACATCAACGGTATAGCCGGTTATTTCGGATTGCCTCCCAAGACATTCTGCTCATGGTTGCATACCATGAACTACGTGCGTAACCTGTGCGCCCACCATGCAAGGCTTTGGAACAGGGATATGAGCATCGTTCCTGAAAAACTGCATTTTTCCAAAAATTTGGTATGGATAAGCAATCCGGATACGGTACAGCGTGGCAAGGCATATTATTTTTTCTGTATGTTGGGGTATCTCTTACAAACAGCCAATCCTACTTCCTCGTTCAAAGACAGGCTAAAAGCGTTGGTCAATGAATACAAAAGCGTAGCTCCACTTTCCGCAATGGGCTTTGCCGAGGGTTGGGAAAACGAAAAAATCTGGAAATAGTCATATTTCCGGCTTCATACGCTTGTCGTTCAAGAAAAAATGCCTACCTTTGCATCACAAGATTAACAAGGCAGTTATAAACTAAAAGATAATAAGCCTCCCAGGCGAGCCGCAAGGCAGCATACTTGGGGGGCGTTCTTCATTTATAGCGGCATATTTTCCCAAACACGATGGCGAAAAAGAAAAAGCGGAAACATGGTATAAAGCCAGACTTGCCGATAATCATTGATTACGGCGGCGACTTGGTGTCCGTCTATGACCCGGTATCCGTCATGCCATACAGCGAACCGCCCGTTACAGAAAGGACACGCTACAAGAAACTGAACGCGGAACAAAAGGCGGCTTTCAAGTCAATGTTTGTGTCTGCCGTTACCTCCTATTGGAATGAGAACCGGCTGATACCTTTCGGGGAGGATATGGCAGACATCCGGAAATGGATGTTGGAAGCCTTCGCCGAAGAATACGGCATCTTGATGAAGGAAGACAGCGAGTTGAAAAACTATCTGATGACCCTTGTCATTTCCCCCCTCAACAAGCTGCTCAAAGCGGAAAAGAAGATACAAGAAAAGGAAAATCCGTAACCCGGTCGTGAATT
Organism: Bacteroides ndongoniae; assembly: GCF_900108345.1. GTDB lineage: Bacteria > Bacteroidota > Bacteroidia > Bacteroidales > Bacteroidaceae > Bacteroides > Bacteroides ndongoniae. Next base: position 802,662 of record NZ_FNVV01000013.1, read on the forward strand.
GAACCGAGCTACGGATTTTCTCTTTTCGCCTATGGCGTACCTATTTGTTCTGCAACAGGTGTTGCAGTTCGGGGTCGGACTGGATGCGCTGCAATTCGTCGGCGACAATCTGCCGCACCTCCGCACGGATGCGGTTGTAGTTCTCCTGAATCATCTCTTTCATGCGGTCGTTGCCGTCGGCATCGGTGAAGTCCGTGATGACGGGGATAGGCTTGTAAGCCTGCTCCTCGCGTTTCACCTTCTCGGCATCCACCACTATCTCACAATGAAAAATCTTCTGCTCGATGCGCTCGTTGAAGTTGTCCGCCACCGCCCCGACGAACATGCCCTGCGTTAGCGTGGAAATCTTGCTCGCCGGGATAAGGCTCTCCATCTGCGTGTTGATGGAGGTGGACTTGTCCTCGCGGTTGATGGTGATGCTCTGCCGCTTCTGCAAGATTTTGCCGAAACGCTCCGAAAGGGTCTTGGCGGTTTCGCCCACCACCTGACCGGAGAAGATGTTGCCCACCGTGTTCATCACTACGGCGGCTTCCTTGTCGCCGTAGTCGCGCTTCAACTGTGAGAAGTCCTGAAAGCCGAGGCAGACCGCCACCTTGTTGCTTCGGGCAGTGGCAATAAGGTTGTCCAGCCCCTTGAAGTAAATGGTAGGCAGCTCGTCTATGATTACCGCCGACTTCAGCTTGCCCTTCTTGTTGATGAGCTTCACGATGCGTGAATTGTACAAGCCCAATGCCGCACCGTAGATGTTCTGACGGTCGGGGTTGTTGCCGACACAGAGTATCTTCGGCTCGTCGGGATTGTTGATGTCGAGGGTAAACTCGCTGTCGGACATGACCCAATAGAGCTGCGGGGAAATCATACGGGATAGCGGTATCTTCGCCGACGCTATCTGTCCGGCAAGCTGTTCCATCGCGCCGCCCTGCCATGCGTCCATGAACGGGGAAAGGTAGTTCTCCAGTTCGGGATAGCTGGTGAGAATAGGAAACACGTCCTCGTAACGGCGGTTCAAGAGTTCAATGGCATGGGGAAAGGTGCAATACTTGCCGTCCTTGTAGATGCGCAAAAACCATATCACAGCGGCAAACAGGATAATCGGTGACTCCACAAAGAAGTCGCCCTGTTTTTGCACCCAAGTTTTGTTCAAATTGAGCATTATCGTGTAGGCACTCTCGTAGGCATCGGTAATGTCTTCCATGAAATCGGGGTGAATGGGATTACAGCGGTGCGAGCGGCGCGGGTCGTCAAAGTTTATCACGTAGAATTTCGGCTTGACCTTGTAACAATCGCCATGATTCAGCAGATGGTTATAGGCGATAGTCGAAAGGTCGCTGAATTTGAAATCATAGATATACATTGAATAACCTTTCTCAATCTGTTGCTTGATAAAACTGTTTACCACGGCATACGACTTGCCGCTGCCCGGCGTGCCCAACACGATGGACGCACGGAACGGGTTTACCACGTTGATGTACCCGTCGTTCCACTTCTTCCTGTAATAGAAGCGTGTGGGCAGGTTCACCGAATACTCGTTCTCGATGAGCCGCGTTTCCTGCTGGAAACTCTCGTTCTCCACGTTGAACACGTCTTCCATGAGGTTGGTGCGCAGAAGGCGGCTCATCCATGTGCCGGACATCAGCAGGCAGACATAGCCCGCCGCAACGGTGGCGGTGTACAATGCCGCGTTTGCTTCTACGGGCAACGGCAGGGACAATATCCACCAGTTCAGAAAGAACAGCACCAGCCCTGCGGCAAGCACCGTCCAAATCCTTGCCCACGTGATTTTTTCCTCCTTGACCCCCTTCGTGCCCAGACACGAGAGTGCCAGCAGCACCAACGCAAAGAGTTTCGTATAAAGGATGGAGCGGAACAGCCCTGCGGTGCGGTCGAAATTCATCAGTACCCTGTCCACCACGCCGATGTCGATGCCCCACAGCCTTACGGCTTCGTAACAATACCAATAGAGGTGGATGACCACCATTAAAATGCTTACGGCACGCAGAAAATCCATGATTTTCGCCAATGCCCTCAAATCGTCTTCCTGTTGTGACATAAATCTGTTTCTTTTTTAAGTTGATGAAAAAATGGATTACAGCCCCAAACCCTTGCGGCGTTTCTTCCGCCTGCGTTTGAGGTCACGCTCGAAGGCGGCTTCCTGAGCCTGTGCGCCCGATGCATCGCCACCGAGCAGCCCCAAGCCGGTGGAGTGCCCCTCGTCGTGTTCCTCATAGGAACGGATGTCTGCCTGTGGCGTGTCCTCCGTGAAAGTGAACGGTATCGGCGGAGTGCCGGCATACGGCAGGGTGAAATGCTCCTGCAAGGCGTTGGCGGAAAACTCCCTGCCCAAGCGCGAGCCGTTCAGCACGCAGCCCGTGCGGTGGTCGATGAAGGTCGCCCCGTAGATGCGCCCCTCGTCCGTGTGGCGGAACACCACATCCACGCCTTTTGCATGAAGCAGGTCGATGAACTCCTCCTTGCGGTATGTCCGGGCGAGCGCGGCGGCGACGGTCTTGCGTGTCATATCCGCCAGACGCTTGTCGCGGATCTGCCCTTTGGAAAATTCAAACCTGCGCCGCACGGCTTCATAGCCGACGGACTTCCCGATACGGGATGCCTTGAAAGGATTGCCCACCTTGTTCCCGGCATCGTCGGTGGCGGCATAGACCAGCCCGTGATACTCGCGCCCGTCCACGTTGCCACGGGCTTCCTCCACCGTAATGTTGTAGAGGGAGAGCAGGGCGCGGTATTCGCCCATCGTCTGGAACTTGTAGGTCGCCATGACCGCCTTGGCGGTGTTCGCCACCTGACGCTTCACGTCGCCTTGCGAAGCATCCACTTTCCGCAAGGGGTTGTCATGGCGGTGCTGCCTGCGGTCTGCGGGGTGCAGACCGTACTTGCGTTCCAGTTCGGTGGTGATGCGCTTGCTGCGGCGGTGGATGAAGTCCTTGTTCAGCCGCCTGCCCCGCTCGTCCACATTGACGGAAACGATGTGCAGGTGGTGGCGGTTGATGTCCTCGTGCTTGAAGATAAGAAAGGGCTGGTCGCCGTAGCCCAGCTTTTCCAGATACTCCCGTGCAAGCTGTTCCATCTCCATGTCCGTCAGGCGGTCGTCGGGATGCGGATTGAGGGAGATGTGGATGACCTTGTTCCGTGTACGCACGTTCTCCGGCATATAGCGCCGGAAGTCCCCCACGGCACGGGCGATGTCCACCCGTCCGCTGCCGTCGTCGAAGACCTTGTTCACGGCGAGGAGCTTGCCCTCGCCCTCGTTCACCTTCAGTCCGTTGTAGGCGAGTGCGCCGTACAGCGACGTGCCTACATTGATTTTTGCGACCATCTTCCCTCAAACTCTTTGGACAGTTCCATGACTTGGCGCATCAATGCCGCCAGTTCCTTCGTGCATTGCTCCAGCCGGTAGAGCAATGCCATCGCCTTTTTCTCGGAGAAATGGCAACGCAGTTCCTTGACCGTTTGGTTGTAGTTGTTGCCGATGGCACGGTACTGCGCATGAAAGGCGGAGAGCTTCGTGCAGTAGTCGAGCAGAGCCTTGTCCGTGACCAATACCCGGAAGGGCTGCCCGAAGAAGTGCGCCTTCAGGAACACCGCCTTCGCGTACACGCCGGACTTCTCGTACATGGCGAGGAACCTGAGCCATTCCCCGTCGTCAAAACGCACCATCACGCAGTGCGACTTGCGGCTTTCTTTCGGGTGCCGCCCCCACTTGGGGCTTGCAGCCCCGTTCTTGTTCTCGTTCATATTACAATGGATTTAGTGGTGTCACGGCCTAAGCGCAGCTTCCGGCAACCGCACCGCAGGTAGGAAAAACAGGCTTCCCGACTTCGGAGAGGAAGCCCCTCCCCGCAAGGGGCAAGGTCGTTTCGGGAGTAACCCGAAACCCTTTGAGTTACTCAAAGGACACCTTGCTGTGTCTTAGAGGACACAAAAATCCGTAGCAGACGGATTGGGGTAAACCTGTCATTCCCGACTTGACTGGGTATCGGTCGCCCGATACCCTCCGGCTGCCCAAAAGAAGGACGGAGCCGGGGCCTGCGGTACGCGCCGGGAGCATTGCCCTGCCGCTTGGGTGCAAAGGTAGGGGGTAAATCCGGGTCGGAAAGGGGCTGAGGAACGCCACAGGCTACCACATCGGCGCCAAATGCTGCCACGCAAGGGCAAAGGGACATAAGTTCGGCGAAAGTCCCTTTCCTTTGCGGTCGGAATGGCCGGCACGCCTTCCTGCCGTCGGGCTGGCATCCTTGCCCTTCCGCCTGCATCCCTGCCTGCCCTTGTGCCTGCCTGCCGGCACGGGGGCATACAGGCAAGAACGCAACGGGACGGTCGGGATTAAAAGATGTGCAAACGGAGGAAGCGACAGGGAAAGCGGCGGCAAAGGCGGGCGAACAACGCCACAAGCTGCCACATCGGAGCCAAATGCTGCCACGCACCGGCGGAGTGATACAACCTTGGCGAAAGTCCCTTTCCTTTGCAGTCGGAATGGCCGGCACGCCTTCCTGCCGTCGGGCTGGCATCCTTGCCCTCCCGCCTGCCTTCCTGCCTGCCCCCGTGCCTGCCTGCCGGCAGAAAGGCACAAGGGCAGGACAGGATGCCGGACTGCCAGCCTGTTTGCACGGGCGGCTGCCTGCCAGACCATGAGCTGATGTTTAACGATAAATAAAAAAGAAAGCATGAAAAAAGAACCTTTGTTCATCGCCTTCTCCACCCAGAAGGGAGGGGCCGGCAAAACGACACTCACCGTGCTGATGGCGAGTTACCTGTATTACGTGAAGGGGTATGACGTGGCGGTCGTGGACTGCGACTATCCCCAGTTCAGCATCAAGGACATGCGCGAGCGTGACCTGAAGAACATCGAACGCAACCCGTACCTGCGCAAGCTGGCATACGACCAGTTCAAGCGCATTGGCAAACGTGCCTACCCGATCGTGGGCAGCCGACCCGACAATGCGATAGAAACGGTCAAGCCCTTCATTGAGTCGGCGACACCGCCCGATTTCATCTTCTTCGACCTGACGGGCACGGTGAACAACCTCGGACTGATCAAGACAGTAGCGACAATGGATTACATCTTCTGCCCGATAGCCGCCGACCGTTTCATCATGGAAAGCTCGCTGAAATATGCAAGCATCATCAACGACACGTTGATCACCACCGGCAAGTCGAACATCAAGGGCATCCGCCTCTTGTGGAACATGGTGGACAAGCGCGAGAAGACCGACCTGTACGACATCTACGACAAGGTGATAGTCGGGATGGGGCTTGAAGTGCTGAACACCAGCCTGCCCGACAGCAAGCGTTTCCGCAAGGAAGGCTCGGAGGAAGGCGACCGCCCGTTTTTCCGCTCCACATTGCTGCCGCCGGACAAGGCGCTGGCAAAAGGGAGCGGCATCGACGCCCTTGCGGAAGAAATACTCGGCATCGTAAAGCGTTGAACCGATGGCGAAGAAACTCGATGTCGATATTGACCCCGGCAAGTTCCTGGACTCGTTCCGTCCGGAGATGCCCGCGCCCGCCGCCCCGGAAGAGGCCGTGACGGAAGGAAATGCCCCGGAGAAAGCGGCAAGCGCGGCGGAGAAGCCGCAGGCAAAGACGAGAAAGGAAGAGGCGAAGAAAGAAGAGGCCTATCTGGAACGCTTCCTATACGCTCCGAGAGTTCCCGTGTGTTCGGGCAAGACCGCTTACATCCGCAAGAGTTACCATGAACGGATACAGCGCATCGTGCAAGTCATCGGGAAAAACGGGCTTACGCTGTCGGTCTATGTGGACCGCGTGCTGGAGCAACACTTCCGCGAGTACGAGGAAGTGATCCGCCGGTTATACCGGAAAAATTACGAGGACATTTATTGATTATTCACCCTTAAAAACGAAAACAAGATGGGATTTTTTAATGCGAGAACAAAGAAAAAGGGGAATGGCTGCCCGGAGGCGGACACTCCCCAAGTGAAGAACCCGGAAGCGGCGGATGTGGTCATCCACATCGTGGACGACGCCCGGACGGAAAAGGCTGCCGGCTTCCTCCGCTACCTGAAGCCCCGGCAGGGGACACACCGCCAGTGCATTTACCTCAGCCGCGAGATGCACGGGAAACTCTCCCGTATCGTGCGGACATTGGGCGTGAACGGCAGTACCATCGGCGGGTATATCGAGAACGTGCTGGAGGAACACCTCCGGACCTACGGGGACGACATCAATGCCCTGATACGCCGTGAATCCTCTCAACCGCTTTAATCATGGCCGAGCTGTTGATTGTGCTGATGATGGCCTTCAACCTGTGGATGGTCATCTACCTGACTTGGGAACGCCGGGAAGACAACAAGGCGGAAGACGGCAAGGGGAAGGATTGCGAAATGAAAGGAATGCCCGACGATATTGTGGGGAAAAGCCGGTTCCGAATGGCGGAAAGGAAGCCACAAGCTGCCACAATGAAGCCAAATGCTGCCACGGATGCCCAAAGTGAAGATGTGGACGAAAAGGACGTTACCTTTGCCGACGAAACACCGGAACGCCATCCTCGCCAAGTGCCCGACGGGGAACTGGACGAGGTGTTTGCAGACAGCCGCGTGTCGGACATGGCAGAATATGACGAGGACGAGGAATATGACGGTGAACCCCATGAGGCGGGAGGATTGACCTTCGAGGACATCGACCTTGCCATGCGGACGGTAAAGAAACCGGTAGTCACAAGGGAGGAACGCCGCCATGCCGGGATGGTGTTCTGCGACATGAAGGGCAACGAGCTGTTCGCGATGATAGAAAAGAGTTCGGAAGCGACCCGCAGGAAACTGAACGAACTGATGGACTTCTATATGGACAGCGTTTCCGCCGCCATACGGAAGGAACCGACCCCGACGGCGGTACGGACTACAGTCCCCAACGTGCCGGACAATATTGAGGATTTCAATATCCGTGATTTTGTATAACAAGTAAAACGAAACAATGATGCGAAAAAAGAAAATCGACTACGGCTAAACTTCGGCTTGCCACCGAACCACTAAATCCACAAGCCGGCTTCATCCAAAGCCGCAAGAAGTAAAAACAAGTATCAACCGCCAAAGGGACTATCCAACCCGGAGGCACAAAAAAAGAAACGATTATGACAAAGACATTGAAGAAAAAACAAATCATTCTCGCAGCCCTTCTGCTGGCTGCAAACATCTCAGCGTCCGCACAAGGCAACGGCATGGCGGGCATCAATGAGGCTACCAACCTTGTGACCAGCTATTTTGACCCCGGCACGAAACTCATCTACGCCATCGGAGCGGTCGTCGGGCTTATCGGGGGCATCAAGGTATATGGCAAGTTCTCATCGGGCGACCCCGACACCTCGAAGACCGCCGCGAGCTGGTTCGGGGCGTGCATCTTCCTGATTGTGAGCGCGACGATTCTCCGTTCGTTCTTCCTTTAATAAACGGGCATACCTATACATATATAATAAGGTATAAGGACAATGGCTGAATACCCTATCAACAAGGGCATAGGCCGTCCGGTGGAGTTCAAGGGACTGAAGGCGCAATACCTGTTCATCTTCGCAGGCGGACTGCTTGCCGCCTTCATCCTCTTTGTCATCCTGTACATGGCAGGCGCGGGCCAGTGGCTCTGCATCGGCTTCGGTGTGGTGTCGGCTTCCGCCACCGTCTGGCTCACGTTCCGCCTGAACGCGAAGTACGGCGAACACGGGCTGATGAAGCTGGGCGCGGCACGGATGCGCCCCCGCCATGTGCTCCACCGCAGACGGGTGTCCAATCTGTTAAGACGAAAAAAGAAAGGAAGAAACGTATGAGAAATGTAATGAAAGCCACCACGCTGGAAAGCCGCTTCCCGTTGCTCTCGGTGGAGCACGGCTGCATCGTCTCGAAGGACGCGGACATTACCGCCGCCTTCGAGGTGGAACTGCCGGAGGTCTATACCGTCACGGCAGAGGAGTACGAGGCCATCCACGCCACGTGGTGCAAGGCGATAAAGGTGCTGCCCGACTACTCGGTGCTGCACAAGCAGGACTGGTACGTGAAAGAGCGGTACCGCCCCGACACAGGCAGGGAGGGCATGGGCTTCCTTGCCCGCAGCTACGAGATGCACTTCAACGAAAGACCTTTCCTCCATCACAAGTGCTACCTGTTCCTGACGAAGACGACAAAGGAGCGCATGAGGCAGCAGAGCAACTGGAACACCCTGTGCCGGGGGCACATCGTGCCGAAGGAGATGCAGGACAAGGAAACGGCGGTGAAGTTCATCGAGGCGGTGGAACAGTTCGCGCGTATCCTGAACGATTCGGGGCACATCCGGCTGCGCCGGCTCTCCGATGACGAGCTTACGGGCACGGAAAAGGAAACGGGCATCATAGGCAGGTACTTCGCGCTCTCGCCGGGCAATGTGGACTGTCTGGAGGACATGGAAATGACGGCGAGGGAGATGCGCATCGGCGACAACCGGCTGTGCCTGCACACCCTGTCGGACACGGAAGACCTGCCCGCTGCGGTGGCCACGGACAGCCGTTACGAACGGCTCTCGACCGACCGCTCGGACTGCCGCCTGTCGTTCGCCGCCCCCGTGGGGCTGCTGCTTCCCTGCAACCACATATACAACCAGTACGTGCTCATCGGCAACAGCGACGAGGAACTGCGCCGCTTCGAGAAAACGGCGAGAAACATGCAGTCGCTCTCGCGGTACAGCCGCCAGAACGTCATCAACCGTGAGTGGGTGGAGGAATACCTGAACGAAGCGCACTCGCAGGGGCTGAAGTCCGTCCGCGCCCACTTCAACGTGATGGCGTGGAGCGACGACGCGGAGGAACTGAAACGCATCAAGAACGATGTAGGCAGCCAGTTGGCGAGCATGGGCTGCGTGCCGCGCCACAACACGACGGACTGCCCGACGCTGTTCTGGGCGGGCATCCCCGGCAACGCCGCCGACTTCCCGGCGGAAGAAGCGTTCCACACGTTCATCGGGCAGGCGGTGTGCCTCTTCGCCGGCGAGACCAACTACAAGGACTCGCCCTCCGCCTTCGGCATCCGCATGGCGGACCGTATCAGCGGCAAGCCGCTGCACATCGACATCTCCGACGTGCCGATGAAGCGGGGCGTGACGACGAACAGAAACAAGTTCGTATTGGGCCCTTCGGGAAGCGGCAAGTCATTCTTCATGAACCACCTTGTCAGGCAGTATTACGAACAAGGATCCCACGTGGTGCTGGTCGATACGGGCAACTCCTACCAAGGGCTGTGCGAGATGATACACCGCAAGACGAAGGGCAGGGACGGCATCTACTTCACCTACACGGAGGAAAAGCCCATCTCGTTCAACCCGTTCTACACGGACGACGGGCTGTTCGACGTGGAAAAGAAGGACAGCATCAAGACTCTGCTGCTTACCCTGTGGAAAAGCGAGAACGAACCCGCCACAAAAACGGAGTCGGCGGAACTGGGCAGCGCGGTGAACGCCTACATCCTGAAAATCCAGCAGGACAGGAGCATCGTGCCGTCGTTCGACTCGTTCTACGAGTACATGCGGGACGTGTACCGCAAGGAGATGGAGGAACGCTACATCAAGGTGGCGAAGACGGACTTCAACATCGACAACTTCCTGACCACGCTCCGGCAGTATTACCGGGGCGGACGGTACGACTTCCTGCTCAACTCCACGGAGAACATCGACCTGCTGCACAAGCGGTTCGTGGTCTTCGAAATTGATTCGGTGAAGGATAATGCCGAGCTTTTTCCGGTGGTTACGATTATCATCATGGAAGCATTTATCAACAAGATGCGGCGGCTGAAAGGCGTCCGAAAACAGCTTATCGTGGAGGAGGCTTGGCTGTGACATGTAAGTCTTGTATATGATTGTTCAACTTTCATTCCACGAGTTGGAAATAGAACGATTGAACCTGTTGTTCCGTCAACAGTAGCCTATGGGAACGTGCGGTATTAAGCAATGAACCCGTGCGGTAACAGAACCAACAATGAAGCCCTTCCGAAAGGAGAAGTCTGAACCGTGAGGGGATGACAACTGCCGTTAGTATCGAACGACAGGGGAGCTAGGCTGAATGGTATGAATAACGTAATGTGAACCGTTGATAAACGTCGTAACTTCGAATGAGCTGCTAATGATACTGGGCTCTAACCCAAAAGGGATGCAGTCGGATAACCTTCTCCATGCTAAGGTTACACGGACATAACGACTGCCGGCGGATAGACGGATTCTAACCCATTCGTTTGTCATATACGAGAAACATGGTAAACCCGTACTTCTCCTGTTAACAGCAGGTAAGCAGACCGTAAGTGAAGCCGAATGGAGTGCGGGCAGAGGAATGCGGAGAAAGCGAATGCCGTTCTGTAACGGAACGGATAGAGGTTGAAACATCACCTCACACGAAAGTGGGCAGACTTCCGCATGGTGGATGTTTTACAAGAAACTTATAGAACTTATTAAAGGAGAAAAGCAAATGAACGAGATTAAAACATCGTGTGCATCTACTGACCGGAAATGGAGCACTTGGGAAAGCATAGACTGGAACAAGTGTGAGATAGCGGTTAATAAGCTACAAGCACGTATTGTAAAAGCTCAAAAGGCGGGCAAACACGGCAAGGTGAAATCCTTGCAATGGGTGCTAACGCATTCGTTTTACGCTAAAGCTTTAGCCGTAAAGCGTGTTACATCAAACAGTGGCAGTGACACCGCAGGCGTTGACAAGGTGAAATGGTCAACTCCCAATGCCAGATTCAAGGCTATCGGTGAACTGAAAAGAAGAGGCTACAAGCCCCAGCCGTTAAAAAGGGTCAATATCAAAAAGAGTAATGGGAAACTACGTCCTTTAGGTATCCCGACGATGAAAGACAGGGCTATGCAGGCATTATACCTGCTTGCGTTGGAACCTGTATCGGAAACAACTGCGGACAGTAATTCCTACGGTTACCGTAAAGAGAGAAGTACTGGAGATGCAAGGGAACAATGTTTTTGTGTCCTTGCAAAGAAAACTTCTCCCGAATGGATTATGGAGGGTGACATCAAAGGTTGTTTCGACCACATCAGCCACGAATGGCTGCTGAACAATATCCCTATGGATAAAGTGATGCTGCGGAAATGGCTCAAATGCGGTTTTGTCTTCAACAAGGAGCTATTCCCCACGGAAGAGGGTACCCCACAGGGCGGTATCATTTCACCAACTCTTGCGAATATGACACTGGACGGGCTGCAAACTATGCTTGCAGAGAAGTATCACAAGAAATTTGTAAACAGGAAAACGACCTACTATCCCAAAGTACATCTTGTACGCTATGCGGATGATTTTATCATCACGGGTAGAAGCAAGGAAGCTTTGGAAGAAATCAAACCGTTAGTAGTAGACTTTCTCAAGGAAAGGGGATTAACCCTATCGGAAGAGAAAACAAAGATTACACACATTGATGACGGATTTGATTTTCTTGGGTACAATATCCGAAAATACAAAGGAGTGCTTCTAATCAAACCGTCCAAAAAGAGCCTGAAGAAATTCATGCAGAAAATCCGGGGAATCATTGATTCCAATAAAGGAAGCAAACAGGAATCACTTATAAGGCTCTTGAATCCTGTGATAACAGGCTGGGTAAACTACTATAAGAATTGTGTGGCTTCTGACACATTCAGAAAAGCTGACTACCTGATATTTGAAAAGTTATGGCAATGGGCTAAGAGACGACACCCCAAGAAAGGCAAATACTGGATTGCCGACCGGTACTTTACACGGGTAAAAAACCGCAACTGGTGCTTCGTGGCAAACTTCAAGAAAGGCAAGACTGATGACAGGATTGCACTGAAAAGGCTGTATGACACAAAGATTACCCGATATGTCAAGATAAAAGGTGAAGCAAATCCCTTTGACCCCGAATGGACAGAGTATTTTGAAAAGCGTAAGACTTACAAGATGCTACAGTCGCTCAACGGTAGAAAATCATTGCTGTACATGTGGGAAAGACAGAACCATTTATGTCCCGTATGTGGTAAACCCATAGACAAGGAACATCCTTGGGGAACTTCCCAACAAATAGTCAATGGCAAGAAAGTAAATTTCCTGCTGCATGACAGCTGTAGAAGAAAAGTCATTCAAACTAATAAGATGTAACTATGAGCTGGTTTCTATTAAATAGAAATTTAACACTGCTTGAGCCGTATGATTGGAAACTTTCATGTACGGTTCTGAGGGGGGAAAGGGGCAGTAATGCCCCTGACCTACCCGGCAAGGCCCTTTCTTCGGCGAACATGGCTGATTATCTGCGCTATATGTACAAGACGGTCAGAAAATACTTCGGCGAGGCGATTGTGGTGACGCAGGAGGTGGACGACATCATCTCGTCGCCCATCGTGAAGGAGAGCATCATCAACAACTCGGACTGCAAGATACTGCTCGACCAACGGAAGTTTATGAACCGCTTTGACCAGATACAGGGGCTGTTGGGGCTGACGGAAAAGGAGAAGTCGCAGATACTCTCCATCAACCAGTCCAATGACCCGTCAAGGCGGTACAAGGAGGTCTGGATAGGGCTGGGCGGCACGCAGTCGGCGGTGTACGCCACGGAGGTGTCCATGCACGAGTACCTCGCCTACACGACGGAGGAAACGGAGAAGATGGAAGTCCGCGAACTGGCGGAGAAGCTGGGCGGTGACATGGAAGCCGCCATACGGCAGATAGCGGAAAGGCGGAAAGAAGAAAAACAGTAAACAGATTATTCAACGACATTAAAAATTGAAACAGAAAATGAACATTGAACTGACAAAAACACAACGGCTGCTGCTTTGCGGCGGTCTGATTGGCTTGGCATCGCTGATGCTGCAAGCCTGCGAAACGGTAATGAAGGAAAACGAGGATGTCCGTGAGAAGATTTGCGGCAACTGGCAGAGTGCGGAGGCGGGACCCGATGTGCTGGTGTACAAGGAGGGTGAACACTACAAGGTGACGCTGTTCCGGCGGTCGGGCGTGCGCCGCAGGCTGAAGCCGGAAACCTACCTGCTCCAACGGGAGGAGAACGGCAACCTCTACATGAACACGGGCTTCCGCATCGACGTGGCGTACAACGAGGAAACGGACGTGCTGACCTTCTCGCCGAACGGCGACTACATCCGGGTGGACACGGATAATGCTTCGGACGGCGAAAAGAAAGAAGAATAATGAAAAGACAACGAACCACTAAATCCAACGTGAATGAGAATAAAACAGAAACTGAAAATGCCGCTGATAGCGGTCTGCCTGTGCCTCACGGGTGCGGGCACGGCAAACGCCCAGTGGGTGGTGTCCGACCCCGGCAACCTCGCCCAGAGCATCATCAACTCCGCCAAGGAGATGGTGGAGACGGCGGGCACGAAGGCGAACACCCTGAACGGCTTTTTGGAAACCAAGAAAGTGTTCGAGCAGGGCAAGAAGTATTACGACGCCTTGAAATCCGTGCATGACGTGGTAAGAGGCGGCGTGAAGGTGACGAAGAGCATCGGGCTGGTGATGGAAATCTCCGAAATCTACGTGGAAAACTACCAGAAGATGCTCTCGGACGAGAATTATACACCGGAGGAGCTTGCCGCCATCTCGTCGGGCTACGCCATGCTGATAGACGAAAGCTCGGACGTGCTGCAAGACCTGAAGAACGTGGTGAACGTCACGGGGATGTCGCTCTCGGACGCGGAACGGCTGGCGATTATCGACAACGCCTACCGCAGCCTGATGAACTACCGCAACCTCGTGCGCTACTACACGGGCAAGACCATCTCGGTAAGCTACCTGCGGGCAAGGAAGAAGAACGACATGGACCGGGTGATGTCGCTGTACGGAACGGCTAACGAAAGGTACTGGTAGGCTATGGGAGAGTTCGACAACCTTCACCAGATACTCCTTTCGCTCTACGACGAGATGATGCCGCTCTGCGCGGACATGACGGGCGTGGCGAAAGGGCTTGCCGGGCTGGGCGCACTGTTCTACGTGGCGATGCGCGTGTGGCAGTCGCTCGCCCGTGCCGAAGCGATAGACGTGTACCCGCTGCTGAGACCTTTTGCATTAGGTCTGTGCATCCTGTTCTTCCCGACCATCGTATTGGGCACGATGAACAGCGTGCTGAGTCCCATCGTGCAGGGCGTACACGGGATTCTCGAAGAGCAGACCTTCGACATGAACGAGTACCGGGAGCAGAAGGACAAACTGGAGTATGAGGCGCTGATGCGCAACCCGGAAACCGCCTACCTCGCCTCGGACGAGGAGTTCGACCGCCAGTTGGACGAGCTGGGCTGGTCGCCCTCGGACATGGTGACGATGACAGGGATGTACATGGACCGGGCGGCGTACAACATCAAGAAAAGCGTGCGTGACTGGTTCCGGGAACTGCTTGAACTGATGTTCGCCGCAGCCGCACTCATCATCGACACGCTACGGACGTTCTTCCTCGTGGTACTGTCCATACTGGGACCGATAGCCTTCGCCTTCTCCGTGTGGGACGGCTTCCACTCGACGCTCTCGGCGTGGTTCAGCCGCTACATACAGATTTACCTGTGGCTTCCCGTGTCGGATTTGTTCAGCACCATACTGGCGAAAATCCAGATACTGATGCTCCAGCAGGACATCGAGCGTATGCAGACCGACCCGAACTTTTCGCTGGACGCGAGCGACGGGGTGTACATCGTATTCCTTATCATCGGCATCGTGGGTTATTTCACCATACCGACGGTGGCGGGCTGGATTATCCAGGCCGGAGGCGGCATCGGCAGCTACAACAAGAACATCGGGACCGCCGGGGCTTTGGGCGGCAGCGTGGCAGGTGCAGCCGCAGGAAACGTGGCGGGGCGTGCCGGGAAGCTCATCAAGGGAACGGCTGGAAAGGTGTTCAAGAGGTAACAGCCGGAACGGTCGAAGTGGCACATTGGGGTTGCCTATGTGCCACTCTGACCTCCCCGAAGTGCCACTTCGGAAAAAGGATACCGAAACATGATTTTACAAACAGAAAAAGAAAGACGAAAAGAAAATGGAATTCAAATCACTAAAGAACATCGAGACGAGTTTCCGGCAGATACGTCTGTTCGGCATCGTCTATACGGCAGCCTGCGCCCTCGTGGTGGTCTGCTCGGTGGTGTGCGCCTTCCGCTTTGCCGAGGCACAGCGGCAGAAGATATACGTCCTCGACGGGGGCAAGAGCCTGATGCTCGCGCTCTCGCAGGACCTGTCGCAGAACCGTCCGGCGGAAGCGAGGGAACACGTGCGCCGTTTCCATGAGCTGTTTTTCACGCTCTCACCGGAGAAAAGCGCGATAGAGCACAACGTGAAGCGTGCCCTGCTCTTGGCGGACAAGAGCGCGTACAACTACTACGCCGACTTCGCCGAAAAGGGCTTCTACAACCGCATCATCGCCGGCAACATCAACCAAGTGCTTCAGGTGGACAGCGTGGTGTGCAACTTTGACCGTTACCCCTACGAGGCGAGGACATACGCAAGACAGATGATTATCCGCGAGAGCAACGTGACGGAACGCACGCTTGTGACCGCCTGCCGCCTGCTCAACGCGAGCCGCTCGGACGACAACCCCAACGGCTTTACCATCGAGGGCTTCACGGTGCTGGAGAACAAGGACATCCGAACCATAGAAAGATGATGCGCGTATGGGAAAGATGAAAACTCTGATTGAAGGCTTGAAAGGCGGGGTACGCAGGAAACTGGAAGCCCTGCCGCCGAAGGCGCGTCTGGGGATAGTCCTCACGGCATTTGCCCTCTTCGCCGTCCTTTGCCTGTACATGACCGTCACCGCCATCGCCGGTTTCGGCAAGGGGAACGGGGCAATGGAGATGCGGCACATCGAGAAATTGGACCTGCCTGTGCAGGAGAATATGAACCTATATAATAATGTGTATGGAAAAGGAACAGAAGAAAAATGAACAGAAAGAGAAAAAGCCGCTGACCGAACAGCAGCGGCAGCAGCGCAGGAAGATGCTGGTCTATCCGCTGATGGGACTGCTATTCTTGGGCTGCATGTGGCTCATCTTCGCACCGTCCTCCGAGGACAGGGAGAAGGCGAAGCAGGGTCAGGGATTCAACACGGACATGCCCCTGCCCGAAGACTCGAAAATCATCGGTGACAAGGCGAAAGCCTACGAGCAGTTGCAGTTGGAGAACCGGCAGAAAGAACGCCGGGGCATGGTGGGCGACCTGTCCTCGTTCTGGCACGACGGCGCGGAAAAGCCGGACACGGCGGCTGCATCGGACGACTACCGCCTGACACAGACGGAACCGTCCGAAAATGAGCGTGCCGATAAGCAACAGGCGGGCATACGCACCTCCGCTGCCGCCTATGAGCGGCTGAACACTTCGCTGGGCACGTTCTACGAGCCGCCGAAGGAGGACCGGGAAAAGGAGGAGCTTCGGGAACGCATTGACGAACTGGAAGCCATGCTGATGGCGCAGGAGGGCAAGCCGTCCTCGATGGAGGAACAGGTCGCGCTCTTGGAAAAGTCCTACGAACTGGCGGCAAGATACCAGAACGGGAAAGGCAATGCCGGGCAGACCGCACAGCCCGAAGGGACGGAAACATCCGCCAAGGCTGACGAAAGGAACATGAAGGCGGAACCGGTAAGCGGGGTGCGTCCGGCGGTGGTGTCCGCCTTGCCGCAGCCCATGACGGACTCGGCTTTCATCGCGGACTACGCAGGTGAACGGAACTACGGTTTCCACACCGCCATCGGCACGGTGGAAGCGTCGGAAAAGAACACCATCGCCGCCTGCGTGCAGGGCGACCAGACCGTTACGGACGGGCAGACGGTGAAGCTCCGGCTGCTGGAGCCGATGCGCGTGTCGGGGCGCGTCATCCCCCGGAACACGCTCCTTGTGGGCGCGGCACGGTTGCAGGGCGAAAGGCTCGGCATCGGCATCACCTCGCTGGAACACGGGGGAAGCATCATCCCGGTAGAACTGGAGGTGTACGACAGCGACGGGCAGGCGGGCATCTTCATCCCCGGCTCGATGGAGATAGACGCGGCAAAGGAAATCGGGGCGAACATGGGCAGCTCGCTCGGCAGCAGCATCAACATATCGACCGACGCGGGGGCGCAGCTCGCCTCCGACTTGGGGCGAGGGGCGATACAGGGCATCTCGCAGTACATCTCGAAAATGATGCGCACGGTCAAGGTGCATCTGAAATCGGGGTACAAGGTGCTGCTGTATCAAGAAAAGGAATGAACAGCCCAAAAACATAAAGGCGAAAAAAGAGAAAAAATAATCAACAAACCAATTTTTAATCACCACTAAATCCAACGTAAAATGAGTATCAAGAAAGTAATGACAATGTTTGCCCTGCTGATGGGCATCGCTTGTGCGACCTACGCGCAGGGAGTGACGAACGACAGCACCGCCACCGCCAAGGAGGACGGGCTGGAACTGGTGAAGGACGTCTATCCGCAGACGGAGGAGGACGGCGACCTGTACCACGGTCTGACGAAGAAGCTGATGTTCGACCGCATGATACCGCCGCACGGTCTGGAAGTCACGTATGACAAGACCGTCCACATCCTGTTTCCGGCGGCGGTGCGCTACGTGGACCTGGGTTCGCCCAACCTGATAGCGGGCAAGGCGGACGGCGCGGAGAACGTCATCCGTGTGAAGGCGACGGTCAGGGACTTCCGCAGCGAGACGAACATGAGCGTCATCACGGAGGATGGCAGCTTCTATACCTTTAACGTGAAGTACGCCGACGAGCCGCTTATCCTGAACGTGGAAATGAAGGACTTTATCCACGACGGCAGCACGGTGAACCGACCGAACAACGCGCAGGAAATCTACCTGAAGGAACTGGGAAGCGAAAGCCCGATGCTGGTGCACCTCATCATGAAGTCGCTGCACAAGGAGGACAAGCGCAAGGTAAAGCACATCGGCTGCAAGCGTTTCGGCATCCAGTACCTGCTGAAAGGGATTTATGTCCACAATGACCTGCTGTATTTCCACACGGAAATCAAGAACCAGAGCAACGTGCCGTTTGACGTGGACTACATCACGTTCAAGATTGTGGACAAGAAGGTGGCGAAGCGTACCGCCATGCAGGAACAGGTGCTGTTCCCGCTCCGCGCCTACAACTACGCCGTCCGTGTAGCCGGGAAGCAGTCCGAGCGCACGGTGTTCTGCCTTCCGAAGTTCACCATCCCCGACGGCAAGCAGCTCGTGGTGGAGATGAACGAGAAGGACGGCGGACGCCACCAGACGTTCACCGTGGAGAACGAGGACTTGGTACAGGCTGAAACCATCAACGAACTGCGCGTGCGATGAAAGTGAGAGTCTTTTTCCTTATAACGCTTCTGTCCGTCCTCCTGGCAGGACGGGCGGAAGCCCAGCGGTGCCTGCCGAAGATGCGGGGCATCGAACTGAAAGCCGGGCTGAACGGGGCGGACGGCTATGTGCTGGGAGCCACGCTGTCAAGCTACGCCAGAGGCGGCAACAAGTGGGTGTACGGGGTGGAATACCTGCAAACCAACCATGATTATAGGAGTACGACCATCCCTGCGGCGCAGTTCACGGCGGAGGGCGGCTTCTACTACAACTTCCTGTCGGACGCGAAAAAGGTGGTGTTCCTCTATGCGGGCGCGTCAGCCCTTGCCGGATATGAAACGGTGAACTGGGGCGAAAAGACGCTGTACGACGGGGCAAGGCTGAACAACGGGGATGCTTTCGTCTATGGCTGCGCCGCCACGCTGGACATGGAGGTGTACCTCGCGGACTTCATCGCGCTGACGGCTTCGCTCAGGGAGCGTTTCCTCTGGGGCGGAAGCATGGGGGTGTGCCATACGGAGTACGGGATAGGTGTCAAGTTCATCATCAACTGACGGATGCCTATGGACATAGAAGCGATGAAACGGTTTCCGATAGAGGACTTCCTCGCCCGGCTGGGGCATCATCCCGTGCAAAGGCGTGCCAATGCCGTCTGGTACAGGTCGCCTTACAGGGAGGAGCATACGCCTTCCTTCAAGGTAAACCCGGAGAAGAACCTCTGGTTTGACTTCGGCGAGGGCAAGGGCGGCAACATCTTCGCATTGGCAGGCGAGTTCATCAAGACGGGCGACTTCCTCACGCAAGCGAGGTATGTGGCGGAAGTGGCGGGTATGCCGGCACAGGACTATGGACCGCAAAAAGCCGTTGATACGCACCGTTCCGACGGACACAGCTTCGAGGATGTGGAGGTGCTGCCTTTACAGAACCGGGCGTTGCTCCATTACCTGCAAGAGAGGGGCATACCGTCCGCCGTCGCCATTGCGAACTGCAAGGAGATGCGCTACACCACGCACGGCAAGCGGTATTTCGCCGTGGCTTTCGGCAACGAAAGCGGCGGCTACGAGATACGCAACCCGTTCTTCAAGGGCTGCGTGCCGCCGAAGGACGTGACTCTGCTGTCGGTCGGCTCGGCGTCCTGCAACGTGTACGAGGGCTTCATGGACTACCTCTCCGCCCGTGCGCTGGGCATAGGCGGCAAGGAAGACCACCTCGTGCTCAACTCGGTGTCCAACGTGGCGAGGGCGTACCGCCAACTGGACGGCTACGGGCGGATAAAGTGCTACCTTGACAATGACGAAGCCGGGCGGCGGACGCTGGGGGCTTTGCTTGCACGTTACGGCGGAAGGGTATCGGACTGCTCCGGCATCTATGACGGGTGCAAGGACTTGAACGAGCACCTGCAAAGGGTGCTTGCCGAAAGGCAGGCTCAAAGCGAGAACGAAAAGAAAAACAAATCCATCAGACTATAACAGATTATGAACATGAATAAATTGGACAACAGACAAAAAGCGAAAAGAAACATAGTAAGAACCTTTGCTGCCCTCTGTGTGGGTATGCTCTCCTTCGGCTTCACCGCCTGCGATGATGACTTGGACGTGACGCAAGCCTACCCGTTCACGGTGGAGACCATGCCCGTGCCGAAGGAACTGGCGCAGGGCGAAACGGCGGAGATACGCTGCGAGCTGGTGCGTGAGGGCGAATTTGACGGGGCGGTCTATACCATCCGTTATTTCCAATACGACGGCGAGGGCACGCTGAAGCTGGATAACGGCTTGGTATTCCTGCCCAACGACCGCTACTTGTTGGAGAACGAGAAGTTCCGCCTGTATTACACCTCGGAGTGCGACGAGTCGCAGAGCCTGACCATCACGGTGGAGGACAACTTCGGCAATGCCTTCGAGTGGGAAGTCGAGTTCAACAACGACTCGGATGCAGCGGTGTCGGACACCTTGAACGTCAGCCGATGATGCGCAAGGCGTTACTCCTGCTGCTGGCGGCTGTCCTCTGCGGCAGCCTGCCGGCACAGGATACGGAGGAAACGGCACGGCTGCTGGCGCTGTTCAACAGCCACCCGAAAGCGGACATAGCCGTCGAACTGGTGAAGAAATATGAGGGGCTGCATGACCGTTCCGACTACCCGTATTACGGCTACGGACACCGCAGGCTGCCAAACGAGAAGCTGTCCTACGGCATGACGGAGTCGGAAGCCGAAGCCCTGCTCCGCAAGGATTTGGCGGTGCGTTACAGGCTGTTCCGCAAGTATGGTAAGGACGCGCTCCTGCTTACGGTTCTCAGTTACAACGTGGGGCAAGGGGTGCTGCTCGGTCATGGAGGGCATCCGAAAAGCAGGCTTGTCCGCAAGCTGGAAGCCGGAAACAGGGACATTTACCGTGAATACACAGCCTACTGCCGGTACAAGGGCAAAACCGTCCGCTCGATAGAGCGGCGGCGCAAAATGGAGTTCCTGCTGCTATATGAGCCGTGAGGCTATGGGATAAAAAAGAACCGATGAAGCAATTTCATCGGTTCTTTTTCCTTGTATGGCATTTATGGTATCACATTCGGTATGACACCTTGTTTGATGGTCTTACCGTTCCTGCAAAGTTCAATGACACCCGGACTAAATCCCATGTCTGTCAAAGCGACACATCGGATATAGTCCTCGTATTCCTTGCCGCTGAAATTCTTGCCTGTCAGATTATTGAAGAACATAGGGATGCTTCTCCCGTCCTCGCTGTATAACACGGTCTTGCCGTTCTGTCTGATTTCGTCCATATCATGTAATTATTTTTATGATACCTATTTATCGAAGATGGGAACAAAAGGGCTTTTTGCTACTTTTGAGCCGCCTCCTGCTCACCGTCAAAAGTAGCGGGCGGCAAACTCCGCCACCCGCCGAAGGGTCAGAAACGGGTGTATAGTCCCGTTACCTGCGTGAATATGTCTTGTAACATATCAAAATACACTCCCTCGTACTTGGCAATCTCCTTGACCTTGATGTCGAAGTGCTTAGTCATGGACTGGCGGTAGAAATACATGGTGTATGTATCTGTATCCTCGTCCAATATCACTTTCAAGCGGTTGGCGGAAGTCTTGTTCCTCGCAAGGCTCATTTGCAGCCCGTTCCGCAAGCCTATGAAATCCTTGCTGCCCGTCATGGCGGCAAACCTGCGTCCGCCCATCTGTTCTAAAATCGTCTTTGCTATCATCGTTTATATTTAAGTTGTCCTTTGTTAAGGGTGGCTTTTGCCACCCCGATTTTTTATTTGAAGTTCATCCGCTGGCGGATATTTTCAAGGGTACGCTCGGCAATGGGGCGTGTATCTTTTGTCCATAGGTCATAGTCATGCACGGATACTCCCACGCTCCGCAGGTCACGGATATAGCCGGACACATAATCTCCCGAAGGGAGGTAAACGAACTGCAACCATGCGTCCTTGCCGTCTGTCAGTATAAAATAGTATTTCATGATGCTTTTTCTTTTAATGGTAAGTGTGGGAGGTGGTGTTCACCGCCACGCACTCAAAATTCTCTCATTTCGGCGATAGTCGTACAGTGTGTGAGCCATTCCTTTACGCAGGGCATGTTGTATTCGGAAGTGATGACTGCCGTATGCTCGTTTATTTGCGTAAACCTCGTACTTTCATAGTCCTCCACCCATCCTTTGAGGGTGTCAGTTCCCCATGCGTCCACATCGGAAAACATATTGTCCAATACCTTGATTGGGTCGCTGAACGTAACTATCAGCGTATCATAGCCTGCTGTCATAGCCTGTCCTCCTTCGCTTTAATCCATTCGTCACGCAGCCGCCTGCACTCGTCCAAAGTGGGTTTCACGCAGGAGAACAACTCTCCGTCTGTATGGCGATAGTCGTATTGCACGAAAGTGCGCCTTTTCCTACCGATACTCATTTGGAAACTCTCGTATTTCTCCGTTCCTGCCGTTTGGCAGGTGCTTACTCCGTTAATGGTCATTCTCGTTGTCATAGCCTTATCAATTAAAATTCAACAATCAGTAATCTGTTCTCCAAACATTGGTCGGGGTCGGATGCCTTTTTCTGCGTCACCCATAAATGGTGTGCGCCATATCCAAAGGCGAAAAGAGCATTGAAAAGTTCCTTTCGGGCGAATACCTCCATTACACCCCTTACATCCTGCTCGTTCTTTGTCAGTACAAGCGTGTTCAACAATTCGATAAACATTTCGGGCAGTTCTTCGTGCCATCCGAAAACCATATTTTCTATTTTCACTTCCATATCTGTATTTATTAGGTTGTTATACAATCATGCCGCTTTCATCCGCTGCCGTATCTGCTCGGCATTGTCCTCCACCAATTTGATGATACGGTCGTGGTATTCGGTGTTGGAGTTGCATACGCCACGGCTCTGCACCACTTTCAACGTCTGCAAGTCCACTTCCACCGTTTCGATGCGTTCTCCGTCAATTCGTGCGGACAGTATCAGCGAATTTTCATCATTGTAGTAAGCGTTGGTATAGACGCAATGGTGCATGGCTTTCCCTTCCTCGTAAAACTCATCCACGCTTTGCAATACCTTTACAATGATTAGTCCGTCCGTCAGTACAAGGTTGAGGAAAGCGGCTTTCTTTCGGATATACTCGTCTTTCTCTTTCACCATATCCTCCAAACGTTTCCGCTCACGCTCCAACCGCTCGGCTTCCATTGCAATGCGCTGTTGCTCCCGTTCACGCTCCAATTGGGCTTGTCTTTTCTCCATATATAGGTCGTGGGCTGCCTTGAGGTCGGTCGGGCAGATGAAATGGGGGTTGCGCAGGTCTTTCCCCAATTTCTCCAACAGATATACAAGGTCGCACCACAATGATAGGTCGGTTATGGCATATTTGTTCCGCATGGCTATCTTGTACGAGTGCCAACATCTGTCAAGTGCTTGCGGTTTGGAGAGAAAATAGCGCAAATGCTCGATATTGCCCGACTTCATCAGGGTTTCCGCACGGCTGTCCGAAAGCAATGCAGGGATGAGCTTGGTCGGCACAATGCCATGAAAGTCACCCTTGAAACCGTTTCTGCGTAACGTGTCCGTCACCTTGAATTTAGGGTATATCGGAGAATGGGCGATGTGGTCGTATGCGATGTTGTCCTGCCGGATAGCCATAGGAGAGGCAAAAGAGAAAAGGTCAAGATACCTGCCCCAAATCCGCTGTTTGCCGACAACCGCCGTGCGTCCTTCCTTGTTCCACCAGTACTGACCGATTTCAAGTACATAGGGGTCAGCCTTGCAACCTTTCTCCATCTCCACGAAAAGGAGGTACATACGCAGCACTTGGTATTCCCCACACGTGGTAAGAACGGTGAAGTATTGTTTCTGCTGCACTTTGCGGACATAACTTGTTACCACTTCCAGCCTTGCCCCACATTCGGGGCAAGTGTAGTATTTTGTCTGTTTGTCCATAATCCAGCTATGACCGCAGTCCATGCAGGTGGTGCGTCCTTTGGGCAAACGGTGGGCGTAATGGTCAATGCACTCACGGAAAGCCCAATTCATCTGTGCTTTGGTTATGGGGCGGAGTTTCTTGCTCTGTGCAAGTACCGCTTTCTCGAATTTGTTTCTCGGTTTCATAGGTTCAGAATAATGAGAGTTCAACTTGTTGTGCGTTTGTTTTTTGGCTTGCCTTAGCCTTGTTTCGGTTCTGCAACTTGCGCAATTCCTCGGCTTGGTATTGGCGGATGGCTTGCTGCCGTGCTTCCGCCTTTTCCTCGTCAGTCAGTTCTACCGTATGGTTCACGACTACTTGGCATTGCAGTGGCTTGCCCACTTCAATGTCGTCCTCGTCATAGTAGTGGACGGCTTGGGAATAGATTTCACCGTCCGTAAAGCCGTTGCAGCCGCTTTTCTGTACCCAATTGAGGATATAGGTCACGCAATCCTCTATGTTCTTGTTCGGCTTGTTGTAATTTGCTGCAAACAGTTTGTCCTCCGCTGCACGGTTGTCCAGATAGGCTTGGATTGTACGCTTGAAATGGTCTGTTGTCTTGTTCATATCGTCAGATTTTAGATGTTGTCATTCGTGTAAAGTATGTCGCAGTCCTCCACTTCGGCTGGAAGTCCGAAAAGGGGATAACGTGAGAAATAGGGCTGTGTGTTGCCTTCTTCGTCCGTAAGGGGTGAGACAATCTGCACTTTCCACTTGCTCAACCATTCGTCAATCATGCGGATTTCCTCGTCCGTCAGTCCCGTCATGTCACCGTTGATGATGTACCCTAAACTCCATGTGGGTATCTTTTCCGTTGTCTTGTTCATAAGGTTCTCTTTTGATTGGTTGTCAAATGGTTTCTTTCAAAATCTCTCTCCAATAGATTGGCTCTACCTCGCTTAAAAGAAAGTCAATGAAGTCCTTTCTTGCATCCTTGCACAACTCCTTGTATATTTCTCGGAATGTGCCGAAATTGCCGTTAATGTACGTTTCAACCATATACTCAAAGATGTTGTCCACCTCGTAAAACCTGCATTGCTGCGCTGCCGTCTTGCTGTTTCTTTTCGCCATATCCTTATGAATTAAAGGGTTAATAACCAAATGAATGTCCAAATAATTGTCACTATTGAAAGTAGTGCGGTGAGGATGCCGAACATGAAGTTCAACACGCCCAATAGGATTTCCCCTGCGATGCCTACCGCCAAACCTCCTGCGCAAAGGGTAATGCCCCATGCCGCTCTCGCTACTGCGGACAATACTTTCCGCAAAGCCTTTCCGATGTCGTTCAATGTCATTCTCATATCTTCCAATTTTTAAGTTGTTGTTACTTGTCTTGCTCGGATGAGGAGGTCGGGTCGAGTCCTTTTTCTTTTCGCCTCTCCGTATGTCCGATGTTTCCTTGTGACGTCTTCCGACCGCGCATCGGTCGTTTTCGTTTCTGGGGCCATGCAAAGGTTAGGGAGTAGGTTCAGCAAATTTTTTCGACAGAATACTACCTGAGCCTGCGAAGTGTGGAGATTGTGGCTAAAAAATTTGTGTTCCTAATCCCGTCTTTACCTTTGCCCCTGCAACGAAAATGCCCCACTGATGCCGTCTGGAATGGCGGCATGGGAATATCGGCATACTTGCTGGAGAGGCGGGAAGGAAAAGGGGGGAGCATAGAGGATGGCGCAACGCGCCACGGGGAAGTTCAAAGGGCGGCGCAACGGACAAGGGGAAAGCCCCGCTTTCCTGCCGCCGTGACAGAAGTCCTGCAACCGTCATTGTCATGCGTGCATGGCTTGCGGTTGCAAGTTTTCTGCCGACGGCACATGTCTTCAAACGGTCTTGTCTGCCATGCCCGGTTTGGCAAAAGCATGGCAAGACGGTTTGAGGACAGGGAAGACATGACAGCCGGAAATAGTCGCAGGTGCAGATTCACGCTTGCCGTGCCCTGCATCCGGCGGCATTTCGGCTGCTAAAAGAAGACGAGAAAAAGAAAATGGATAAAACGGACTTGTCCGTTCTGCACAAGCATATAAAAGAAGTGCCCACGACGAGGGCTGTGTCACTTGTGACATTGTGGTCGTCGTGGGCTTTTCTTTGCTTGTGCCGTTTCTGAAAGCGGCTTCTACGCAACAAGTCGGAAGTGGCTTTCAGAAGGGGTGAAAATAACAAGGGAATGAAATCGTGAATGAAAAAAAGTTTTAGGAAATTCGTGAAAACGGGTAAAGTTTTGTACCTTTGCAAAAGTAAGAAAGTTCTTTCGTTTAATGCAAAATGAGGAAGAATATAGAAGTTCGCTGGTTTCTAAACCGTTAACAAGTCTATTTCGCTTCAGTCTTAATCACTTCATATTTAGATAGATATAATTTTTATTATGTCTTCTGACATGATAGGTTACATGCTTGGTTATGCCCGCCGCCTTGACCCACGGTTTGAGCTGTACATTACAGGTGTCCTCACATGGCAATGTGGGAAATACAAGGTCTTCATCTCCGGCTCCGTTCCGTTCCGGCATCCATTTCCTTGCGTTCATGGAGAGGGGAAGATAAAGAGGCTGACGGGTTTTCTGCATGATGATATTGATGCGCCACTGCTCAGCGGAACTATCCACATTTTTCCATTTCAGGGCCAGTACATCGCTGATTCGCAAGCCGCAGTAGCAGGAGAACAGGAACGCTCCTTTGACATCCTCCCGTCTGCACGGAGTGTCTATAAGAATCTTGACCTCGTCTATGGTCAGGAACTCCCGCTTGCTCTCCGGCATCTTGATTTTCTCGTCCGTATTAAGCCGGTTTACCGGATTTTCGGCAATGATTTCCTCTCTAACTGCTGCATTTAACGCTCCCCGGAAGCATCCGAAGTAGGAAACGCAGGTGAACTGCGACAGTTTCTTACCACTCGGGCTTACATAGATGTTACGCAGGAAGTTTATAAAGGCAAGGCAGAAGTCGCGGTTTATGTCCCGCATGGTCGCCTTTGCATTGAAGGCACGCAGCACATTCATCGTGTTGGATATCAGTTTGCCACTTCCTCGCACTCCTTTTTTCTCCTGACTCTCCTTGTATGCCTGCATCCAGTCGAGAAGCAGCATCTTCGACCGCAGGGAGGTGTTCTTCAGCCCTGCTACTCCATTGGTCAGCTCGATGATGCGCTGCGACTTTATGGTGTTAACCGCAGCAAGTGTGGCCTTGTTCTGAGCCTTGGCTGCCGCATTCGTCTCCGGAATAAGATACAGTTTCAGAAACTCGTACTGCCTTTTGCCGTCACGGTAGATGTCGAGATAGACGGACTGGCTCCCGTCACTGAGTGCCTTGTAACGAACTCTGACAGGTTCCTTGACCTTGGGCTGTCTGGGTGTCTTTATCGCTTTTGCCATAGTGGTGTCATCTATAAAGGGTTTGTTTTTAATCGAATACTTTGTCTATAAGATTGACCGCCTCGTCCTTTCTTCGGTTGATGATTTCAGCATAAATCTGCGTGTTCTTTATCTGGGAATGGCCCAAAAGTTTGGAAACGGTATAAAGGTCTGCGCCGAGCGTGAGCAGCATTGTGGCAAAGGTGTGTCGGCTTGTGTGATAGGTCACCGATTTGGCTATTCCGGCATCGGCAGCCCATATTTTCAGGATGTCATTGATGTGGGAGTCTCCGGGCAGATGCTCGAAGACAAGGCTGCCGGCATCGTGTTTCCCGCTGTCTTCACATCCGGGCATCCATCTTCTTGCCTGCACGCCGAGCGGTATATGTATTGGCTTTTCGCTCTTGTTCATGATGACGGAAAGTATCCATCTGTCGTTGTCCTGCGTTATGTCACCCCATTTCAATTTACGGACATCGCCGAGCCGCAAACCACAGTTGCAGGCAAAGAGATATGCGTTCTTAATCATATTGTTTTTGCAAGGTGTCGCAATCAGTCGCTTCACTTCGTCTATGGTCAGATAGTCTCTTTTCCCTTTGCTCGCTTTTGCCCTTTCGTGATGTGAGAGTAGGTTCATGGGATTGGTGGGAATGATTCCTTCTCGTACGGCAACATTGAGAGCGGTCACGAGTGTGCATTGGTGGTTGAAGGCAGTCTTTGGCTTTAGGTTTTCCCCTTTGGCTGTCTTGTATCCGGTCTTCAGGTATTCCACAAAGGCAATGCAGAACTCCTTGCCGATGTCCCTGACCTTTATCTCGCCACAGTTCATCTCGGACAGGATGGCACATACCCGGTCTATAGCATGGATATCATGTACACCGCGGCTACGCTGTATCTCCTTAAAACGGGAAAGCCACTCCAGTATGGATATGTCCTTATTAGAGATACAGCCTTGCGTATCCATAAGCCGTCTGTTCTCGGTCGGTAACTTTTCCAATTCCCGCAATTTCTTCCTGCAGGCGGTCTCGGCTTTCCGCATCGTGGCTTCATTCCGGCGCAATGATTTGTCGTCGGTCTCCGGCACAAGATACAGTTTGAGGTATTCATAGCTGCGATGGCCGTTACTGTAGCAGTCCAGATAAATGGATCTGCGGCCGTCTTTCATCGCCTTGAACCTTATCTTGACTGGCGATTTTTTGCTATCTTTGTTACTCCTGTCCGTCATAAGTGCGTTCGCATCTTGAAATCACACTGCAAATATAGTCTCTTTAGTCGAAAAAGAAACAAAAACGGGTAACAAAAATGTGTCTAAAATGGGATTTTTTCGGAATTGAAGGGAATTGTGCAACTATATGCAAACAACTGCAAATAAGGATAATAAGTGAAAATATCTTCTCTTTAATTCTCATGGTTTATAGACATCGGAAATTAGGCTCCCTCATAGGGTCTATTACTGGCACACGGGCAAGCCCGGAGATGAATCGGACTGGCAGGGGCGGATGGCGGAAAGGTATCTGATGCCAAATGTCATTCCACCCTCCCGGTATCCACCAGTTCGAGCCCGAAGGTGTCGATGAAGGTCTGCAACATGGGGTTGCGTTCTATCATCTTTGCGAGAATCATCTGCGGCGTGTCCTCCATCAGCAGGAAGTCGGCGATGTCCAGTCCCTGACTGCGCTGTACGTCGGTCGCTATTCTTTCCAACAGGTCGGAGCATGTGGCACGCCTGCATACGGGTTCCAGCATGGGCAGCCGCTGCCTCCATTCCTCCGTTGCCTTAAGGTCGGGGAAAAGAATCACCTCCCGTCCGTCCAATGCCTGCACCGCTTCGCCATTGAAGCACCCGTGTATCCCTCCGGTGGCAAGCCAGATGAAATCGGGAATGAAATGGGCGGCGACCAGTGCCGTCTTCTCGCTCTCAACAATGGCTACAGGCTTGGCGGACATTACGGCGGAGTTGTCCGACAGCAGATGTTCTCCGAACAGGCACTGCTTCATCCTGAAATCCTGCACCTTCCTCACGGAATGCACCCAGCTGACTTGGTTAAAAGGCTCCTTGATACGGTGTCCGGTTACGGCATCGTAGCCCATAATCTTGCCCGCACGCACGTTGCTGTTCCGGTCTATCTGCCAGAATACGGTCGCACCGCCCCACCTCCTTGAGGTACCGACCCTGTATAGGCTGAATAGCTTGTCCACATTCTCCTTGCCCATCACTTTGGTAAAGTATCGGTACAAGGGGTTGATGTCGTACCTGCGCATGGACTGCTCCACCCAATCAGAGGGAAGAAAAGAAATCCGTGGTTTCTGTTCGGGCAATGCTCTTGCTGGCGGTCTTGCAGCTATCGGTGTGCCGCCAAACCTTTCCTGCCCATTCAATCTTTCTTTGACAGCCGGATTGTCCCGGAAGTATTCTTTCGGTGTGTAGTGGTAACCGCAACTGTTGATATGGTCGCACATGCCTACGCTGTCAGGGAAGGAAATCTCTCCCGCCTCGTCGATATAACGGGTGAAGCAGGCTTTCCTGCCGCACTCCGGACAGACGGTCTTGCTGCCCGGACGGTATTTCTGAAGATGGAATCTGTATTCGGTCATGATGCTCTCTTTTGTGGATTCCTGCAAGTGGAAACCGTCATTTGCAGTTTGCAGTTCCTGCAGTCTTGCAGGAAATACCTGTTTTTAGAACCCTGAAACTGCAAAACTGCAAAGACTGCAGGCTGCAACGAGGGGGTCATCCGTTGCAGTCTGGAGGTGACGGTTCATTGTCTGTCATATTAAATTTGCCAGATTTATAAAGTAAAGCCCTAAAATGAAAACAAGAGCTAAACAAGTGCAAATAAAACAGCTTATTTACAATTGATTATAGTATACTTGATGTTTTCAGTTGTTTTCTTTCTTTTCAGTTGATTGGTTCTTTTTCGGTACAATTTTGTTTCTCGTTTGTTTCTCAATATCGACCTTTATTCATATCTTTGCAACAGAAACAAAATTATGAAGGGATCGATATGCCACGAGTAAAGAAGCCTACAAAAGTAAAAGAGCCTGTCCGCCTTCGGACAAAGAAGCTGGCAGATGGAAGCCAAAGTCTGTATCTTGATATATACCGTTTCGGAAAACGAACATACGAATATCTTAAGTTGTATCTCATTCCGGAAACGGATAACAATGCCCGTCGGCAGAATCAGGCGACTATGAATGCCGCCAATGCCATCAAGTCCAAACGTATTATCGAGCTGACCAACGGCGAGGCCGGTATAGAAACCAAAGAGAGAGTTTACCTGCTTGACTGGATGAATACCTACAAGGAGAACCAGGCCAAGCGTGGCAAAAAGGACGGTTATCAAATTGACATCACTATACGCATCTTAAAGGATTACGCGGGAGAACGTATGTTGATGGATCAAATAGACAAGACATTCTGCCAGAATTATCTTGACTACCTTCAGTCCGAATACCGTTCCAGAGGTAAACGAGTGTCGAATTACACACTGCATACTTATTACCGGGTATTGAACGGAGCCTTGAATGCGGCTGTCAGGGCCGAGATCATCAAGTCCAATCCTTTCACGAAAATCAGCAAGTCGGAAAAGATCCGTCTGCCTGAAAGCAAACGGTCATACATGACCATTGAAGAGGTGCGTGCATTGATCGCAACCCCGATGAAAAATGAATCCGTGAAAGGTGCCTATCTGTTCTCTTGTTTCTGCGGTCTGCGAATCAGTGATATAATCAAGTTGCAATGGAAAGATGTATTCGTTGACCGTGGACAATACCGTCTGTCGGTTTCCATGCAGAAAACCAAAGAACCGATTTATCTCCCGCTTTCCCCGGAAGCGTTGAAGTGGATGCCTGCGCGTGGAGACAAAACTCCTGATGACCATGTGTTTGACCTGCCGTCCCCAGCAATGGTCAATATTCTTATCAAACCATGGGCAAAAGCGGCGGGAATAAACAAGCGTTTTACATTCCATACGGCGCGGCACACGTTCGCGACGATGATGCTGACACTCGGAGCAGACTTATATACGACATCCAAGCTGCTCGGCCATGCTGACGTGAAAATGACACAGGTGTACGCCAAAATCATCAACCAGAAAAAGGATGATGCGGTCAACCTGGTCAACGGATTGTTTGAGTGACCAATGATATACCATATCATGTCAAATTTACAAGTAGATATTTTAAGGGCGTCATCGATTGCAGATACAATCGAAAAACGATACCTTTATGATGATATATTATTATAAACCAATAAAATGTAAATCGACATGACAAGAGCTGACAAAGGCCTTCTCTCTTTTTGAGGGGAGCAAACACCCGCATCACATTGAATCGGCACAGGACGTGGCGGAAGAACTTTTCGCCCTGCTTACCGAAGCAAAAACAGTTTATCTCCAGGAGGTCAAAATCCACGGCAAACAGTATCGCCGTTATGTGGAGGATTTTGTGAACAGTCACCGGTATATTGACTGCGATAACGCGGTCTGCCGGAACTGCCACGAAATGAACATCCACATCGTCAAGGGACTGCTGACCGACTGCCCCTACCTTATCCAACCGCTTTTTTCCGCCCCGAGCCTCTCTTTCGAGGAGTGCATAGAACTAAAGCGGAAGTATGACACATCGGAACTGGCATCTTCCGATTGTAATCCGGCAAAGTTTTCATTTCTTTCTTTTGACTGCAGTCTTTCGCGCAAACAACTGGCCGGTATCGTTTCTTGCGCCAATACTTATCATCTGTTCTGTTCTCCCGTAACTATTGACGACATGGAATCTCTCTTCTCCTGCAAGATAGGTTTCTGTCTTCGGGTGAACAGCGTGCGCCGTGTGGCTATCCTGTTCGATGCCCTTCTTGAGAATTCATTCATTCAGCCTTACTGGCAATCAGTCCTCGAAAGAGGGCGTTTCCTGCAATCCAAGGACGGCTCGCACTTCATATCCGCAACGAGCATATCCACCACGCTTTCGTTGGTCAGGAACAAAATGACTTCAACCGCTTACAATATCAGAAAGTTTGTAAGCCAGCTGAAGGAATGAAAGGAAGTGCTAAGAAGTCAACCATGTGAAAAGCAAAAGTATGATAACTGATATGCTACCAAACCGGTATCATACTGTCATCCAATGCTTTTAGATATTCACACTCTACCTTTGCCTCTGTATACAACGCGTTACAAACAGAGGTGCATCTCTTATTGTCTAATTTAATCACGAATAATATGTCCAACAGATTGACATTCATGGAAAGGTTGAGCGAACGGCTCACGGCCCTTGAAGCGATTATCCGGAAACTGGAGCCGGTCGAGAGCTTTCTGGAACGGGTGGAATTGCTGGAAAAGAACATTTACGCGACCAAAAAGGTCTTTACTTTTTCGGAAGCCTGCATGTACATCGGGGTATCAGAAAGTATGCTGTATAAACTTACGGCCAACAAGGAGATTCCTCACTACAAGCCTCGCGGCAAGATGATCTACTTTGCCAAGGAGGAACTGGACGAATGGCTCCTGCAGAATCATGAACTTGCCGTCGATGATGCCACGCGGATGGCACACGAGGCGGCAGCAGTACAACCCTTCTTAAACGAGAAACGCCATGGAAAACGAAAGAAGAACTGACCAGAAGACGGGAATGGGATTGGAAGAGACCCGTCTGTCAGATATTCTTTCAGCTTCCCAAATCAAGGCGACGGATACATACGAGACCCCGCCGCAAATTATCTGGATTGACAATTCGACCATAGCGACTCTCGGCAATTTCAGTGCATCGACCGGCAAGGCAAAATCCAAGAAGACATTCAATGTCTCCGCCCTTGTCGCCGCTTCCCTGGCAGGAAAGCAGGTGCTGAACTACCGGGCGCATCTGCCGGAAGGCAAACGCCGGATCCTGTATGTCGATACCGAGCAGAGCCGCTATCATTGTCACACGGTGCTGGAACGTATTCTGCGGTTGGCCGGGCTTCCTACCACAGCAGACAGCGAGAACCTTGATTTCATCTGCCTGCGGGAGTATTCTCCGACAGTCCGTATAAGTGTGATAGACTATGCCCTGCGTCAGGGTAAAGGTTACGGGCTGGTTATCATTGACGGTATCCGCGATCTTATGCTGGACATCAACAGCACCAGCGAATCGGTGGAGGTAATCAACAAAATGATGGAATGGTCCTCTCGTTACGACCTGCATATCCATTGCGTGCTGCACCTGAACAAAGGGGACAACAATGTACGAGGCCATATCGGTACGGAGATGAGCAACAAGGCGGAAACAGTACTGGTCATCAGCAAATGCAACGAGAATCCGTCTGTCAGTGAAGTCCATGCCCTGCATATCCGGGAAAAGGAGTTCAAACCCTTCGCGTTCACCGTGGACGACAACGGGCTCCCGGTCATCGCCGAAGGGCACACGTTCGGTGACACCCCGAAGCCCAGGCAACGGACAAGCTTTACGGAGCTGAGCATCGAGCAGCACCGGGAAGCCCTTTCCGCTGCCTTTGACGGCAAACCCATCAGGGGCTTTGAGAATGTACTGCAACGTCTGATCGCCTCTTATGAAAACATAGGCTTCAAACGTGGCCGCAGTGTCATGATAAAACTGCTGCAGTACCTGACGGACAACCTGAAACTTGTTGTCAAGCAGGACAAGCTGTTCTACTATGACATGACCCCCGCGGAAGCAAGGCTTTTTGATGAAGAATGAAGCCGGGCGCGGGCATATATATTTCAGTTTACTTTAGTATGTATATATATAGGGAATAAAACTAAACTAAACCATTCCCGTGTGAACAAGTGAAAGAAAACAGCCATGACTATAGAAGAAGCAAAACAGGTACGCATAGTGGACTTTCTGGCGCAGCTCGGCCACCATGCGCAATACATTAAATCGGATCAGTACTGGTATCTCTCGCCGTTAAGGGATGAACAGTCGCCGTCGTTCAAGGTCAATGACCGGTTGAACGAATGGTATGATTTTGGGGCGGCCACCGGAGGCGACCTCGTGGAATTGGGTAAATACCTTTACCAGACTGAAAGTGTAAGCGAGGTACTGGCATACATCGGGCGGCATTCCAGCGATATGCCTTTGCCGAAAGTCCGTTTCCAGGCTCTTCCGCCCCGTCCCGTGGAATCGGATATGAAAAATCTGATTGTCGTCCCGTTACGGCATCACGCGTTATACTCTTACCTTCAGTCCCGGAAAATAGATGCTGACATAGGACGTATGTTCTGCAAGGAAATCCATTATGAATTGCGTGACCGGCATTATTTTGCCCTCGCGTTCGGTAATGTTTCGGGCGGATATGAAATGCGCAACGCCTATTATAAAGGATGTATCAAAAACAAGGACATCTCCCTGATCGGACATCAGTGCGGAGAGATACAGGAACGGGTCTGCGTGTTCGAGGGGTTCATGGACTTTCTGTCTTACCTGACATTGAAGCAGTCATGCAACTGGACCATTTGTATAGACCAGCCTTGCGACTACCTTGTCATGAACTCCGTAAACAACCTAAAAAAGGCATTGATGTACCTGCAGAGATACCTGCATATACATTGTTATCTCGACAACGACCTTGCCGGGCAAAAGACCGTGGAAACCATAGCCGGACTATACGGCGAACGGGTCAGCAACGAAGCTGTCCGATATAGCGAATACAAGGATCTGAATGATTGCTTGCGAGGCAAGAAACGCTGACCTAAAAAAAGCGAATCTGCCAATGGAAGCCCTCCTGAACGGAGGGCTTTTTTTATGCCCTGACTTCTTCATTTTTCCCGTTCATTAAGGCGATATAGTACGATTTTATAGTACGATTTTCAAAATCGATATAAATCTTGCAAAGAAAACATCCGTTTAATACACAATTATTTCGTAGTTCAGAATTCTCCTTTTTTATTTGTGAAATCAAACTAATACAAAATTCAATATCCATACTAAAAGATATGAGATCATATTTCATTTTTGCCATTGTTCTGACGGTCGCGTACCTCATTTATTACGCGGTCATCATTATGCAGGATCTCTATGGAAAAAGGAGAACCGGCAAGACAGAGGAGGAAGTTTTCGACCTCGGCACACTTGAGGACGAAGAGAGTGTTGCCGTGAGCGAGAGTGAAACCGGGTTCCGTGTCGGTAACGAGCAATACGATACTGAAACAACATCAGGCGGCGATTCTGCCACCGACCAGAAGCCGGCGGACAAAAAGCCGGAGACAAAGGAGACCCCGGAAGAAAGACTGGAGCGTCTCAAAGCCAAGGCGGAGGAAA
This sequence comes from Bacteroides ndongoniae, assembly GCF_900108345.1. Taxonomy (GTDB): domain Bacteria; phylum Bacteroidota; class Bacteroidia; order Bacteroidales; family Bacteroidaceae; genus Bacteroides; species Bacteroides ndongoniae. Next base: position 837,967 of record NZ_FNVV01000013.1, read on the forward strand.
AGATGGAGGAAACCACGCCCTACCTGTCTGATGGCTTCAGTGCAGATGAAATGTACAAGGCGATGCTTTCCAGGGGCAAACTGGAAAATCGTCCGGAGATGGCCTGGAAACCAATTAAAGACAAATTGTAGCATGTCGATTAAGCAAAAGATAGTATGCCTGTTAATTCTTGTACCCTATGCGGCTTTCGCCAAGAGCGGCAGCGTGAACTACAGCTGGGGAGCGGATGCGCTGGCCACGATGCACGACTTCGTGGTCACGATGATGCTGTATGTCCTGTATATATGCTACTCCATCGCATCCGTTCTGGTCATCGTGTCCGCCTTCCAGATCTACATCAAGATGAACACTGGAGAGGACGGCATCGTCAAATCCTTTTTATCGCTGCTTGGCGCGTGCCTGTTCATCATCGGGGCCTCCATCGTGCTTCCGGCATTTTTCGGTTATCGCATATAAGGCTGTTTAACAATCCAATACATAAATATTAACTCAAAAACGATCAAGTATGTTTCAGAAAGTAAAACAAATGTGCCGAAAGGCAAAAGGATTCATCCAAGGTGTTTCCACCAAAGTGAAGATGCTTGCACTCACTTTGTTCTCTGGTACCACAGCAATGGCCCAGAGTACGGCCGGCGACTATTCAGCCGGTACTACCGCACTTTCTACCGTGGCGGAGGAAATTGTCAAGTATGTACCAGTCATGGTCAAACTCTGCTATGCCATCGCCGGTGTAGTCGCCATTATCGGCGCCATCTCCGTTTACATCGCCATGAACAACGAAGAGCAGGATGTCAAAAAGAAGATCATGATGGTGGTTGGTGCATGTCTTTTCCTGATTGCAGCAGCACAGGCTCTTCCTTTGTTTTTCGGCATTGACGCATAAAAGTACCGAGGGATGAAAAGCAAGGAAACACGTTATCCGGACTATCCGCTGTTCAAGGGGCTGCAACGTCCTCTTGAAGTGATGGGATTGCAGGGCCGCTACATCTATTGGGCGGCAGGAACGGCAGGCGGAGCCATCGCGGGCTTCATAGCCGCTTACTGCCTTGCCGGATTCGTGGCCGGACTGGCCGCGCTGACAGTCATTCTGTCGGTGGGCATCGTGCTAATCATCTTCAAGCAGCGGAAAGGTCTGCACAGCAAGAGAACGGACCGAGGCGTGTTCGTCTATGCCTACTCGCGTAAGGTCTGACAAAATTAAACCATCACAGCAATGTGTGGCTATATTGAATGTTGAACGCGGGTAGGTTCGTATGAGATACGGGCCTACCCCTATTTAATTGAACGTATATTGAAATGACCCTATACATTATCCTGATTTTCGTTGCCTTATGCGCGGGTATGGCCATATCCGTCCATGCGTTCGGTACCGGAGGCAAGCGCAAGCGTATCTTCCAGGACATCTATTTCTCGGTGGAAGACACGGAAGGCGTGGGTGTCCTGTACACCAAGACGGGCGAATACTCCGCCGTGCTGAAGATCGAGAATCCGGTACAGAAGTATTCGGCGAACATAGACAGCTACTACGATTTCACGCATCTGTTCTCCGCCCTTGCCCTGACCTTGGGAGAAGGTTATGCCATTCACAAGCAGGACATCTTCGTGAGGAAGCGTTTTGTCAACGAGGATACCGGGAAGCAGGAGTTCCTTTCTGAATCGTATTTCCGGTATTTCAAGGGAAGGGCGTACACGGACAGCATGTGTTACCTGACCATCACGCAGGAAGCCAGGAAAAGCCGCCTTTTCTCGTTCGACAACAAGAAATGGCGTGATTTCCTTGTCAAGATCCGCAAGGTACAGGACCAGTTACGGGACAGCGGCGTGCAGGCGCGTTTCCTGAACAAATCCGAGGCAAGCGATTACGTGGACCGGTATTTCGCCATGAACTTCAAGGACCGTATCATCTCGATGACGAACTTCAAGACGGACGACGAGAGCGTCTCGATGGGTGACAAGCGCTGCAAGGTGTACAGTCTCGTGGACGTGGACTGCATCTCGCTGCCTTCGATGATCAGACCCTATACCAATATAGAAGTGAACAACACGGAAATGCCCGTGGATCTTGTCTCGGCCATTGACAGCATTCCGAATGCCGATACAGTGGTCTATAACCAGGTCATCTTCCTTCCCAACCAGAAGCGTGAACTATCGCTGCTGGACAAGAAGAAGAACCGGCACGCGAGCATTCCCAACCCGAGCAACCAGGCAGCGGTCGAAGACATAAAACGTGTACAGGAGGTGATTGCCCGCGAGAGCAAGCAGCTCGTGTACAGCCATTTCAACCTTATAGTGGCCGTGTCCGGCGATACGGACCTGCAGAAGTGTACGAATCATCTGGAGAATGCTTTCGGTAGAATGGGAATCCATATCTCCAAACGAGCCTACAACCAGCTGGAGCTGTTCGTCGGCTCGTTCCCAGGCAACTGCTACAGCCTGAATGAAGAGTATGACCGGTTCCTGACCCTATCGGACGCGGCGATGTGCCTGATGTACAAGGAACGTGTGCAGCACAGCGAAGACACCCCGGTGAAAGTCTATTACACTGACCGCCAGGGAGTGCCTGTCGCCATCGACATCACCGGCAAGGAAGGCAGACAGAAACTGACGGACAACTCGAACTTTTTTGCCCTCGGGCCGAGCGGTTCCGGGAAATCCTTCCACATGAACTCTGTCGTGCGCCAGCTGCACGAACAGGGTACAGACATCGTAATGGTCGATACCGGAAACTCCTACGAGGGATTGTGCGAGTATCTGGGAGGCAAGTACATCAGCTACACGGAGGAACGCCCCATCACGATGAACCCGTTCCGTATCCACAAGGAAGAGATGAACGTGGAAAAGACCGGCTTCCTGAAGAATCTTGTCCTGCTGATCTGGAAGGGCACGCAGGGAACAGTCACGAAGACGGAAGACCGTCTGGTGGAAAATGTAATCACCGATTATTACGACGCGTATTTCAACGGCTTCGACGGCTTCACGCCCATGCAGCGGGAAGACCTGAGAAAAAGCCTCGCCATAGACGAACGCAACCGTGACGGGAACCGTGAGGAAAGCGAGCAGGAACGGAACAGCCGTATCGAGTGCATGATAGACGAAATGGAACGCAGGCGCAAGGAGTTGAAGGTGGAAGAACTCTCGTTCAATTCATTTTACGAATACTCCGTCCAGCGTATTCCGGACATCTGTCACGAGAACCACATTTCGGGCATAGACCTCTCAACTTACCGCTACATGATGAAGGACTTCTACAGGGGCGGCAACCATGAAAAGACCCTGAACGAGAACATGGACAGTTCGCTGTTCGACGAGACCTTCGTGGTGTTCGAGATTGACAGTATAAAGGATGATCCGCTGCTGTTCCCGCTTGTCACGCTGATAATCATGGACGTGTTCCTGCAGAAGATGCGAATCAAGAAGAACCGCAAGGTGCTTGTCATCGAGGAAGCCTGGAAAGCCATTGCCAGTCCGCTGATGGCCGAGTACATCAAGTTCATGTACAAGACGGCCCGTAAGTTCTGGGCCAGCGTGGGCGTTGTGACACAGGAGATACAGGACATCATCGGCAGTGAAATCGTGAAAGAGGCCATCATCAACAACAGCGATGTGGTGATGCTGCTTGACCAGAGCAAGTTCAAGGAGCGTTTCGACACCATCAAGGCCATTCTCGGACTCACCGATGTTGACTGCAAGAAGATATTCACGATCAACCGGCTGGACAACAAGGACGGCCGTTCGTTCTTCCGGGAGGTATTCATACGAAGGGGAACGACAAGCGGCGTGTATGGCGTGGAAGAGCCGCATGAATGCTACATGACCTACACGACCGAACGTGCTGAGAAGGAAGCCCTGAAACTCTACAAGAGGGAGCTCCGGTGCAGCCATCAGGAAGCCATCGAAGCCTATTGCCGGGACTGGGATGCCAGCGGCATCAGCAAGTCCCTGACATTCGCCCAGAAGGTCAACGAGGCCGGACGGGTACTGAACCTGAAAGCAAAACAATAAAATCAGATACAATGGGAAAATTTGATATAGACCGACCTATAGCGGAACTGTTCAGAGTTGAGCCTTACGCTCTCCGCATCCGCAACGTGTGCAACAGCCACGATATTGCCACCATCCGGGAACTGTGCCTGCACAGCAACTGGGACTTGATTCATTTCCGCCATTTGGGGGAAAGGAGCATCGCGCACATGGAAGAAATGCTGGGCAATTTCGGATTGCGTCTGGGCATGACTGAAAAGGAACTGGACGTATATATGGGACTTGAGTCAGACGAGGACAAAGCCGTCGCGGCTATCATGCGTTTCGAGGAATCGGAGGCGGTCAAGTGGGACCAGCGCCGGTATGAAGTAGCCAGAGACCTGTATGTCAGATACAGGGGTCTGTCCCCATACGAGGCTATGGAGGAAGCAGAGAAGCTGATACTGGCCCTGCAGGGAGTACCTGAGAAGAACAACCGCAGCAAGCGGAGAGGTAATATTTTCAACCGTTGAACAGAATGAACATGAAGCGACTGTCACTTGTCTTTGCAGTTCTGCTGCTTGCCTTCACGCAGCATGTCCACGCCCAGTATTACAGCGTGAACTATGACGCACGTACCGTGGCGGCAATGGCAGCCGCGTTCGGTACGGAGGTCGTGGCTGAAAGCTACTACCGTGAGCAGGTCGATGACATCCTGAAGCACTATACGGCGGCGGAGGTGGCGGCAGCCGGAATCTTCTCTTCCAAATTTCTGGAACACAAAGCACTCTCGGACCTCGGTATCTGGTGTAGCAGCACGGAAAACTACTATTACCGCCGTATCTACCACATGGTGGCCGACAAGATCATACCGAAAATCTGGGTGGTGGCAAAGCAGATGCTTCACTCCCCACAGACAGCGATCCACTGGGGCAGCTACCTGATGAAGGTGTGCGATGAGACGAAGAGCCTGTGTATGCAGTTCGAAAGCGTTGTGACAAACAGTACACTTTCGTTCTCGGACATCGCTTTTCTGGAGATCAACAGCGAGGTCGTGCCTCTGCTGAAACTTTCGGAACTGGGCGGTATAGACTGGCAGCGGATGCTGGACGATTTTTCCCGGATTCCTGACCGCTTTACACGGGAGAACCTGCAAAGCGACCTTGACAATCTCTACAATCTGGGTGTCGGTCTGGCAACGGCCGGTGCGAGTAATCTCGGCGATGCCCTGCTGCCTGAAAGTATGTTCCATAACCTGCTTTCGGGCAAGGTCAGCGAGATTGCCAACCTGTACGACCATTACTCCGGTCTGTTCGAGGAAGCGGAACAAGGTATCGGGAACCTGCTGCTGGACAAGATCGGCGGTCCTGACAACGTGGCCGGCCTGTTCGAGTTCGGGGATTACGACCTTGCCGGCTGGACCAGTGACTATATAGACGACGAAGCCGGGACTTATTACACGCAGCGCTGGTACATCGCCAGACGTGACCAAGGCAGCGTGTCATTGTGTGACTATTACCCGCCCACGGACGACAACAGCATCCTGAACGGCGGTGAGTGGACCCGTTTCGAAACGAGCGACCCCGGTTTTTATCCCAATGCCTCGCAGCGGGAACAGGCTCTCTCCAACTCGGAACGATATGCCGGATGGTCGAGAAACCGTGTACAGCAGCTCAACAACCAGAATGACGGCAACACTTACAGCATCAACTACTGGCAGAACGCCTACATCATCAGCCGCGGCGGCAAGCAGACAAAGAAGGCTTACGCCTACGAGATACATGTCAAGAAAAGCTGGAACCATGAGGAAATCGTGTATGAAGAGATATTCGATTCCTACACTATGGATCTGGAGACCTTCAAGGCGCAGCTCAATGCCCGTCTGTCGGAATTCAACGAGAACGAGGACGGCTATGTCTATTACATAGCTTCCGACGCGCGGAACTACTATCAGGCAACGGATGCCGCCAAACTTAAAGGATGCGAGAGCGTGACCATCAGCGTCACCTGCTCGGACGGGGCCACCCTGGGCCAAGGTTCGACCCAGTACAAATGCAGGAAATGCGGCGGTTCACCCAATGCCCATACCAAGGATTGCTCCATGCAGACCTCCGTGACGGAAAATGAACTTGACTTTTCGGAATTGGATGAGCTGATACGGGAGGCAGACAACCAGGTAGCCATGCTTCAATCACAGATCAAGGCACTGGAGGATGAGAACAAGGAGCTGCTGAAGAAAATATCCGAGGCCAGTGTAGAGGATGCTGCCGTTTACAGGCAGCAGTACAACGCCAACCTGACGCGTATCGGAGAGTTGAAGGCAGAACTGGCCGAGTGGCAGAAGAAACAGAAGGAATACGCTGATGCGAAGCAGGAAGCGGCAAACGACAATGACGTGCCGACGGACGACTACTACCGTATCCCGGCCATCATGCAGGACTGCAAGACGGCCTACAGTCTGTCGTGGCAGGACGGCGGTTCGTGGAATGGATACACGTTCGTCCGCAAGGCGACCATGCCGAATATAGACGGCGAGATAACTTTCAAGGCAACCATCAGCATAGCACGCAAGCCGAAATACTTCCTCGGCATCAAGATTCACCGTGCCATTGTACAGATCAGCTGGGAACTGACCTCGCAATACACCGACACGTATGTGGCCGACGTGCTGACATTCGACCCGGACCTTCCGGAAGAAGAAAAAGAGCGGATCGTGAATGAACGTATCGCGGAAATCGCCCGGGAGCATCCGTCATGCAAGATCACGACGGAATATGCCCGTACCACTCCGATGGAAGATACCTCTACCGGAGAGGTGTACCACCTGCTGTGGTCAAGTGACCGTCTTGAAATCGCGCGTGAAGTGGATTCCCGGATTACGCAGATATACGCCGACCTGGTATCCCTGGAAAAGATGATGCATTACAAGCGCAGCATCATCGACGTGCTGAAGGATGTCCTTCCGGATCTGAATATGGACGAAGGGCGACGCCTCACTCTCGTGGAAGAATGCCATGACCGTTGGGTGGAAAACGCCCGTAGCCTGCGAAGCGGGAGAAAGGAGGAAAGACCATGAAACGGGCCTTGCTGATAACCATAGTGCTGCTTGCACTCCTGCCTGATGTCGTCAAAGCACAATGGACATTCGACGTGGTGTCCGTTGAAGCCTATATCAATGACCATAAGAAGCAGCGTAGCTTGTTGCTGGCCCGAAGTACCCTTGAGTACAGCAACCAGCTGCTGCACGAATACAGCCGCAAGGAGGTCGGCGAATACAAGGAGCTGAATATCGACCTTGACCGGTACACCCGTGCCTTTGATGTCATTGATGTGATGTACCAGTCGTTACGCACGGTATTGAACGCAAAGAACACCTACAATACGGTAAGTGACCGGATAGCGGACTACAAGTCCATGCTGGAGGCATTTCACGAGAAGGAGCTGAAACGCGGACGCATCGAACCCTCCGACGCCCTGCTCATCACCATCAACGAGAAAGCTATACGGGATATAGCCCATGACGGGGAGCAACTCTACAAGTCGGTCAGCGACCTGGCGCTGTATGCCACGGGAGCGGCGGCCTGCTCCACTTCGGATCTGCTGATGGTGCTGGAGGCCGTGAACAGGTCTCTGGACGACATCGAACGGCATCTGAACCGGGCCTATATGGAGACCTGGCGATACATACAGGTAAGAATCGGCTACTGGAAGTCGAAGATATACCGTGAACATACCAAACAGGAGATAATTGAAGGAGCCTTCGGACGTTGGCGCAACTCCGGAAGGCTTGATTACTAACGATAAAAGGGAAAAAAGATGAACAGAAAACTCATGCTCATGACGGTTGCGATCATTGCAACAGCAACGGCACAGGCGCAGTATGTGACCTATAACCACGACTCGCCGAAGCAGAACCAGATTACGGTCATGGAAACCGGTGCGGGCTCCCTCACGCCGGAACTGTACTACTGGGCATTACACAACAAATACAAGAAATCGGCAGCGGCAAAGAACAAACTGGGGTTCCGCACAACAGCCGGCATCAACCTCTATAACCAGACGGACGAAGCCGAATCCATCGATTCGGCATTGGTGAGCCGCGCGAAAATAGAGGCCCTGAACGTGGCGGACCGACAGGCTGATATCGCCTGGCTTGCCGAAGGTGACAAGATCAACGGCCAGATGGAAAGGATGAAGCGTAACATCGACCGTATCCTTCCTGCCGGGGGCACCCCGGAGGACAGGGAACGCTGGACGGAATACTACCATGTTTTCCAGTGCGCCATTGATGCTACCAGGGATGCCTATATGCCCAATGCGCAGCGGAAGAAAGAGTATCTGCGAATCTACGACGACGTGGTGCAGCAGAATGAGATTCTTGTCAGCTATCTCGCCAAACGGCAGAATGCCACCCTGACGAGCAACCTGCTGAACGCGACCTCGGACCGTACCTTGGACAAAGGCAGCGTCATCAGGGAAGCCATGAGCCGCTGGAACGAATCGCGTCTCGCGGTGCGTGGCTCACAGTCGGGCGGCAGTTCCGGGGGTGACGGTGAAGAGAGTGTAAACAGGTGAAACTAAAAAGACAGACGGCAAATGGCAGACGGAAATATACTCACTGATTTCGGTATCAATCTTCTTGAGGAGGAGATTGACGATGTGATTTTTCAAACGAACGAGTTCCTCACGGACGCGACGTTTACGGGTTCGCAGGGGCCGTTCTGGTGGATACTGCAGATGTGCATGGCTCTGGCCGCCTTGTTCTCGCTTGTCATGGCGGCAGGCATGGCCTACAAGATGATGGTGAAGCATGAGCCGCTGGATGTGATGAAGCTGTTCAGGCCGCTGGCTGTTTCCATCGTTCTCTGCTGGTGGTATCCGCCTGCAGACACGGGTATGGCCGGCAGCGGAAGCGACTGGTGTTTTCTGGACTTCCTTTCCTACATCCCGAACTGCATCGGTTCGTACACGCATGACCTGTACGAGGCGGAAGCCACACAGATAGCGGACAAGTTCGAGGAAGTGCAGCAGCTCATCCACGTAAGGGACACGATGTACCACAGCCTGCAGGCACAGGCGGATGTCGCCCACACGGGAACATCAGACCCCAACCTTATCGAGGCGACCATGGAGCAGACCGGTGTGGATGAAGTGACCAGCATGGAAAAGGATGCCGCGGAACTGTGGTTCACCTCCTTGACGGCCGGTGTCGTCGTGGGAATAGACAAAATCATCATGCTGATTGCCCTTGTCGTGTTCCGCATAGGCTGGTGGGCAACGATCTACTGCCAGCAGATATTGCTCGGTATGCTGACGATATTCGGCCCGTTGCAATGGGCGTTCTCTCTGCTGCCGAAATGGGAAGGTTCCTGGGCAAAATGGCTGACGCGTTACCTGACGGTACATTTCTACGGGGCCATGCTCTACTTCGTGGGCTTCTATGTATTGCTCCTTTTCGACATCGTGCTGTGCATCCAGGTGGAAAACCTGACCGCAATCACGGCCAGCGAGCAGACAATGGCGGCCTACCTGCAGAACAGTTTCTTCTCCGCCGGTTATCTGATGGCGGCAAGCATTGTAGCCTTGAAATGTCTGAACCTTGTACCTGACCTTGCGGCGTGGATGATACCGGAGGGCGACACGGCCTTCAGTACGAGAAATTTTGGAGAAGGCGTGGCACAGCAGGCCAAGATGACAGCGACAGGCGGTATCGGGGCAATCATGAGATAAGATAAAAAACATATAAACAACAATCCTTAAAAATAAAAAAGTATGAACGTACAAGAACAAATCAAAGAATGGTGCAAGGACGGACGCTTCCTGCGCTACGCGAATGAACGCATGAGAAAAGAGATTACCGAAGTTCCGGAAAACCATGTAGTTACCCCGGAGTATGAAGCCCTTGACGAAGGCTTCGAGTATGACGACCATTATGCAGCGCCGCTGGCCGCTTACCTGACCTACCGTCTGCAAATGGCCAAGTTGCAGAAAAAGGCGAAAGTGCGCAAACGCGGTATCTGGTGGGTATTCGTGCAGGTCATGACGCTGGGCCATTACGTGCATGTCTTTTCCGATGAGTTCGGGGCTCTCGCTGCGGAACTGCAGGAAACAGTCATGCCGATGCTGCACGATGAATATGTAATGATGTTGAACGGGAAAAGACAATAAACCGATATGATTATCAAGCATCTGGAAAACAAGATACGGCTGGTGGGCATTATCTGCACGGCCTTTCTCGTGGGATGTGTCATCATCAGCGTATCGAGCATCTGGACAGCCAGGACAATGGTGTCGGATGCACAGAAAAAGGTGTACGTGCTGGACGGCAACGTGCCCATTCTTGTCAACCGTACCACGATGGATGAAACGCTTGACGTGGAAGCCAAAAGCCATGTGGAGATGTTCCACCACTATTTCTTCACCTTGCCGCCTGATGACAAATACATCAAATACACGATGGAAAAGGCGATGTACCTGGTGGACGAAACAGGTCTGGCGCAATATAACACTCTTAAGGAGAAAGGTTTTTATTCCAACATCCTCGGCACGAGTGCCGTGTTCTCGATTTATTGTGACAGCATCCGCTTTGACAAGAGCACCATGGAGTTCACCTACTACGGCCGCCAGCGAATCGAACGCAGAAGCAACATCCTGATGCGTGAGCTGGTGACTGCCGGTCAGCTCAAGCGTGTACCGAGAACGGAGAACAACCCTCACGGTCTGCTGATAGTGAACTGGCGCACTCTCCTTAACAAGGATATAGAACAGAAAAGCAAGAGCAACTATTAAACAATCAAGGATATGAACATCAAGGGATTCAGACGGATGCTGCTGGGCGAAAAGATGCCTGACAGGAATGATCCGAAGTACAAGGAACGCTATGAGCGTGATGTGGAAGCCGGACGCAAGTTTGCCAAGGCGACCCGTATAGACAAGGCGGCAGCCAAGGTACAGGGCTTTGCCAACGTGCACCGTACTCTTTTTCTGGTCATCGTGTTCGCTTTCGTGCTGGGCGGGCTGGCATGGAACATCTACCGTATAACAGTGGTATATCGTCACCAGCCTGCGGAGAGGACAGCGACAGAGATGCAGGATTCGGTATTGAGGGAGCGACACAGGATGTTGCAGGAAGAGGAACTGAGGGAAACCGGGACAGGAAATACAAACCGTAGCAAAACAGACTTGCCATGAAAAAGATATTTGAGAAAATCAATTTCAGACAGCCGAAGTACATGCTCCCTGCCATTCTTTATATCCCTCTGCTCGGTGCGTCCTACTTCATATTCGACCTGTTTCATACCGAAACGGCGGATATACCGGACAAGACGCTGCAGACAACAGAATTCCTGAATCCGGAACTGCCGGAAGCGCAGATCAAGGATGACGGCATTGGCAGCAAATACGAGAACATGGAGAAATCGTGGGGCAAGATACAGGACTACTCGGCGGTCGGCAACATAGAAAGAGACGAACCTGATGAAAACAAGGAAGAATATGAATCACAATACACGCAGGATGACATCGCCCTGCTCGATGAGCAACAGCAGGAAAAAGCAGCGGCAGCGGAAATTGCCGCCGCCAAAGAGCGTGAACAGGAAGCACTCGCGGAGTTGGAAAAGGCCCTTGCCGAAGCACGGCTGAAAGGACAGAACATGGTGATGCCCCCTGAAGAGGCGGATACCACGGACACCGTTCCGCCGCAGAATGTACTGGAGGCCGGCACCATCGACGAGGAGAAACGTCCGGTGCAAGCACCGTCGGCAGACGAACCGCCCAGCGCGGTAGTCCGCAAGGTGAAGACCACCTCGGACTATTTCAACACGCTGGCGAAGGATGCCCGTGAACCGAAGCTGATCCAGGCCATCATAGACGAGGACATCAAGGCTGTGGACGGTTCACGCATCAGGCTGCGCCTGCTGGATGACGTGGAAATAGACGAGTGCGTGGTGAAACGGGGTACGTACCTGTACGCCACGGTAAGCGGCTTCTCGTCCGGACGTGTCAAGGGAAACATCAACAGCATCCTTGTGGACGACGAGCTTGTGAAGGTCAGTCTCGCGCTTTATGACACGGACGGTATGGAGGGTCTGTATGTACCGAACAGCCAGTTCCGGGAAACGAGCAAGGATGTGGCCAGCAGTGCCATGTCGGGCAACATGAGCATGAGTACCGGAACTACAGGAAACAGCCTCGCCCAATGGGGAATGCAGGCGGTGAACAACGCTTACCAGAAGACGAGCAACGCCATCAGCAAGGCCATCAAGAAAAACAAGGTCAAGCTGAAATACGGGACTTTCGTCTATCTGGTCAATGGTCAGGAAAAAAGGAAATAAAAAGGTTCGAGACAATGGAAACAGATATTTCAAAACTACATGAGGGAACGGACGGCTTTTACTACGATGACTTCCTCGCTCCCGACAAGGCCGAAACATTCGTCGGGCAACTCGTGAGTACCCAATGGTGGCAGAAAGGTGGACGCTTCGCCCTGATATGCAACTTTCTGGCAGAGGACGGGCGGAGAATCGCCTTGTTCGCCTTCCAGAAATACACTGGCTTTTACGGGCCGGGAGACGGGGCGGTCAATTTCAAGCACGCGGAGATGAATACCTTCTGGGAGTGTGAGGTCCGGGAAAACCGGAAGGGACGTTGTACTTGGGCGAGTGCCCTGCAGCTTGGAGGGCCGAAAAACAACGCGATATGATAGAGACGGACAAGATATACAACATGGACTGCCTGGAAGGCATGAGCCGTATGCCGGAGGGAAGCGTCGATGCCATCATCGCCGACCTGCCTTACGGTGTATTGAACCGCGGCAACCGGTCAGCATGTTGGGACAGGCAGATACCCCTCGGTCCGCTGTGGGAGCAGTACCGTAGGATTATCAAGCCGGACAGTCCGATCATCCTGTTCGCCCAGGGAATATTCTCCGCGCATCTCATGCTTTCCCAACCGGGAATCTGGCGTTATAACCTCGTATGGCAGAAGGACCGTGTTACGGGCCATCTCAATGCCAACCGGATGCCGTTGCGCCAGCATGAGGACATTCTGGTGTTCTACATGAAGCAGCCCGTGTATCATCCGCAGATGACACCGTGCCCTCCCGAAAGGAGAAACCATGGACGCAGCATGACGGAAGGCAGTTTCACGAACCGGTGCTACGGGGAGATGAAGCTGGTACCGGTACGCATGGCGGACAACAAATATCCGACATCGGTCATTTTCATCCCGAAAGAACACAAGACAGGGGCATTCTATCATCCGACCCAGAAGCCTGTGGCACTGGTCGAGTACCTGATACGCACCTACACCGACGAGGGGGACACCGTGCTGGACAACTGCATCGGGTCCGGAACGACTGCCATTGCCGCAATCCGTTCGGGACGGCACTATATCGGATTCGAGACCGTGAAGGAGTACTGCGACATCGCCGAACTCCGTATCCGGGAAGAACTGGAGCGAATACATACGACGACATAAGGGTAAAAGAAAAACAAATGGAATATAAACAATCAACGACATGAATATGAATCTCAAGAAAATCGGAACGGTATTTCTTCTGACAGCCGGACTGCTGGGAACGCGGAATGCACAGGCGCAGACGACCTACGAGGAAATGGAACAACTGACGGTCAACGAACAGGTGACGACCGTCATCACGGCATCGGAGCCGGTACGCATGGTGGACATTTCCACCGACAAGGTGGTTGGCGACCAGCCTTTGGACAACATTGTACGGCTGAAACCCAAAGAAGCCGGGCACGAGGACGGCGAGGTGATTGCCATCGTGACCGTCATCACGGAACGCTACCGCACGCAATACGCGCTGGTTTACACCACACGGCTTAAGGAAGCCGTAACGGACAAGGAGATACTCCCTCACGAGCGCAACGCCTACAACAATCCGGCAGTATCGATGTCAACCGCCGAGATGACGCGCTTTGCCAGACGGATCTGGAACTCTCCGGCGAGAATCAGGAATGTGGCCACCAAGGCACACCGTATGGTGATGCGCCTGAACAACATATACTCTGTCGGGGACTACTTCTTCATAGACTTTTCCATAGAGAACAAGACGAACATCCGTTTCGACATCGATGAGATCAGGGTAAAGCTCGTTGACAAGAAACTCGCCAAGGCCACCAACGCCCAGACTATCGAGCTTACTCCGGCGATGATACTGGAACCGGGAAAGACATTCCGACATGGCTACAGGAATGTGCTTGTCATCAAGAAGATGACCTTCCCGAACGACAAGCTGCTGACTGTCGAAATGACGGAAAAGCAAATCAGCGGCCGCAATATCAGCCTGAACATCGATTATGAGGATGTGTTGTCTGCCGATTCGTTTAACGCTGACCTGCTGGAGGAGGAATGATTATGAGAAAGACTCTGATTCTGATGTTTGCCTGCATGTGCCTTGCCTTCAGCGCGAACGCACAACGCAACAGCGGCCGTCTTTCACTGGGGGTCGGGCTGCTTTACAGGAACGGTATGGACGTGACGTTTTCATACGAACATGAAATGAACTACCGGCACGCGTGGGAGTTCTTTGCCAACGGCTACCTGCAGTGGGCCGAATGCGGCCCGTGCGGCCATATCTGTCCGGAATCCTTCTGGCGCAACTACCGCACCTATGGCTTTGGCGTGGCATACAAGCCTTGCGTGGTACGGGGCCGCAATCATTACGGCAACCTGCGTATAGGAGCTTCGGCAGGAAGCGACACGAAGAAGTTCCTGGGCGGCCTGCATTTCGGTTACGAGCACAATTATGTGCTGCGGTCCGGATGGACGCTGTACTGGCAGGCGAAGAGTGATTTGATGATAAAGGGCGCGGATCTGCTTCGGGTAGGTGTAGCCCTTGGTGTGAAACTACCGATAAAATAAGGGAAAAGATGAAACAGAACATTTTCAGAAAGGTGAGCCGGTTCGTACCGGTACTTGTCGCAGCAGTCGCCGTGACAGGTTGTGACGCGCATATAGACGTACCGGACACGGCTGTCCGCCCGGGACATGTCCTGTGCGAGGACGGAACGGCCTTGTCCTACACGGAATACCAGCAATCCGGGAAAAAGGCTGTGGCCGTCGTGTTCGACACCCGGCAGCATGAGGGTGCGGAAGGAAACGGCTACGCGGTTTACCTGTGGGACATCACCCCGCAGGCATTTGCCGACAGCCTCGGTATTGCCCAAGGCACATCTGCGGACCTCGCGGCACATGACGGCAATGCCAATACATTTGCTCTATATGAAACGAAGGAAACGGCTTCGCCGATGGCGGAAGCGGTCTTTGACCTCTGGTGTTACGGGCAGAGCGCATACGTTCCGTCGGTGGCACAGATGCGTCTGCTATATACTATCCGGGAAACGGTAAATCCTGTCATCGAACAGTGCGGGGGCGATCCGTTGCCCCTGACCGACGGCGACTGCTGGTACTGGACATCCACGGAAGTGGCAGAACAGGAAACGGCAAAAGCCTGGCTTTACTCGATGGGCAGCGGAGCCATACAGGAAACACCCAAGACACAGGCGCACAAGGTACGCCCGATTATAACCATCAACCGGTAAACCAGAGATATACGATTGCGTTCTTTGACATTGTTGGACAACATACGATTACAAACCAGAGCCGAATTCACGCAGTAATGCCATCAAGCGACGTATGCTTTCCTCGACATCCGAGGGGGCCGGAATGGCACGATATGCCAAATCCGGGAGTTCACCCATGTAAACTGTCTGCAAGTTGCCCCAAACCTGCGGCAGATCTGTCATCAACGGGGACTCCTCCAGTCGCCGGTCACGCCAGCCTTCGGGCTTGTCAAAGCTCTGCCGGTCGTGTTCGAGCAGTGACCTGAAATCTTCGGGGAAAGCATCGCTATGAAGATACGTGAGGCACTCTTCATCTTTCAGCAGATGATGCAGATCGTAGAAATGACGGATTTTGGCCGTCAACTGCGGCATATATAGATTGGCCAGCGAGCATCGGATGAGTGACACCAATTTCTCGGTCAGCGTGCGGCGACGGTCAAGCACATTTACCTCGAACGGCTGCATCCCGTATTCCTCTATCATACGGTTGTTGCCGGTAGCCTGCAGGAACTCTGTCAGGAAACTGCAGAGAGAACGCCGCTCGAAGGGATATGGATTGGCAAAACTGTTGATTTCTACCAGGAGTTGCCCAGCCCGGATTGCTCCGACCTGTTCCGTATCTATGGCCCGTGGATAGGTGTAAAACGCCTTGTGGTAATGCGATCCCTTGCTTGTCATGCCGGGGATGACCAGTTCCTCCAGTCCGGCTGTCATATTCTTCGATGTACGGCGTATGAGGTTCTTTAGCTGGTTTCCGCTCAGTGTCCATGCTTCGGCGATGGCCACGTCAATGTCCTCGGAGAAACGTGCCCCGATGCCGTAGGCCTTGGTCAGGGAAGTTCCGCCCTTGAAAATGGCACGATTATCCTTGTCTCCGGCAGCCATAAGCGACAGCGAACGACAGATCCAATAGTCTTTCTCGATAAAGATACTCTTGATGCCGAGTCCGCCGTCCTGTACCGGACGTGCAGCCGCTTCTATGGCATCGGCAAACAGTTGCTGATTCTCGTGTAGTCTCATACGATGTTCCATTTTAATTTGGTGGGTAAAGCCTGTGCGGTGACAGGAAGTTTGTAGGTCGTGACCCCATTGAGTGTCGCACGCAATTGTCGGGTGTCAGCTCCAAGACTGTCCAGAATGGCACCCAGCAATGCCCGGACATACGGCTGGTAATTTTCGGCCAGGTCCGCCAGTTTCTCCAGATCGCCTTCGGACAGAGCGGCTATCAGCCGAGCAACGCCCCGCACACAATCGTCAGGTGATGTTGCCGGAATCTCACGGAGCAATTTGAGCGCGTCAAGGATCAGCAGCAGAGGAATGTTCTCCCGTGTGATTGCATTAGGCTGTACAAGGAAGGACACGCTGTATTCGCCCCGTTTCATAGGCCGGCGGTATTTGTTCGTGCCTATCGTAATGGCCGATGTGATCTGTGTCGTCAACCCCAACTGCGCAAATGCTGCCGTACCGGTCATATAGCCGATTGGCTTGCCGTTACGTTCCAGAAGGTCCTTGACCACCTCTGCCACCGGAGGCTTCAATGTGCCGAACACCGTCTGTTTAGGCTTGTAGTACCGTCCTTTGGCAATCTTGCAGATAGAGCCTTCTGCCACCAGACGGCTGAGTGCCTTGACCAACGCAGGCTGGTACTCCGGCAGCACATTGAAATCGGCAATGGTAAGCACCTTGCCCGGAGGCGTGGCGTCCAGTATTTCCTGTACCTGTTTAGTAATCACCATAATCGAATCGTTTTGTTCCGGATGCAAATATAAGAAAAGTCTTGTTTTTTACTGCAAAAACATGACATTTATTTTCGTCTGAATCAAAATAATCAAGTCCAACAATATCCGAGGCGATCAGAACCACAACCCAATAAAAAAGCTATAAAAAATGGAAGAAAGCAAAGAGTTACAAGGATTCTACAAGATATTCCGTGCAGTCGTCTATGTGTCGGTTCTGCTGGAGTTCTTCGAGTATGCCATTGACCCGGCAGTATTCGACCAGTGGGGCGGCATACTGACTGACATCCACGGACGTATCAAGCGATGGACGATCTATCAGGACGGCCATCTCGTGTACAGCAAGATAGCCACGATACTGCTGATCTGCATCACCTGTATCGGTACGAGGAACAAGAAGCATCTGGAGTTCAACGCCCGCAAGCAGGTGATTTTTCCCCTGACCGGCGGACTGCTTCTGCTTGTCCTGTCCGTATGGCTGTTCGGACATCCGATGGAAATGCGGCTCTATACGCTGCCGCTGAACCGTATCCTATACATGGCGGCTTCGCTCGTGGGAGTGATACTGGTACATATAGCCCTGGACAATATCTCCAAGTTCATCAAGGAGGGCCTGATGAAGGACCGCTTCAACTTCGAGAACGAGAGTTTCGAGCAGGGCGAAGAGATTCAGGAGAACAAATACAGCGTGAATATCCCGATGCGCTACTATTACAAGGGGAAGTTCCGCAAGGGATGGGTCAGTATCAGCAACCCTTTCCGCGGAACGTGGGTCGTGGGAACTCCCGGCTCGGGTAAAACATTCAGTATCATTGAACCGTTCATCCGTCAGCACAGTGCCAAGGGGTTTGCCATGGTTGTATATGACTATAAATTCCCGACACTTGCCACGAAACTTTACTACCATTACAAGCTGAACGAGAAGCTTGGAAGAGTTCCCAAGGGGTGCAAGTTCAACATGATCAACTTCGTGGACGTGGAATACAGCCGTCGTGTCAATCCTATTCAGGCAAAATACATCAACAACCTGGCGGCAGCCAGTGAGACGGCGGAAACCCTGCTCGAGTCATTGCAGAAGGGCAAGAAGGAAGGTGGCGGCGGAAGCGACCAGTTTTTCCAGACATCCGCTGTGAACTTCCTTGCTGCCTGCATCTATTTCTTTGTCAATTACGAACGGGAGCCGTATGACAAGGACGGAAACATGCTGTATGCGGAGAAACGTCAGGACCCGGAAACCAAATTCTGGAAGCCGACCGGAGTCGTGCGTGACAAAGAGGGCGGCAACATCGTGGAGCCGGCCTACTGGCTGGGAAAGTATTCGGACATGCCGCACATATTATCGTTCCTGAACGAAAGTTATCAGACCATCTTTGAGGTACTGGAGACTGACAACGAGGTGGCACCGCTGCTCGGGCCGTTCCAGACTGCCTTCAGGAACAAGGCCATGGAGCAGTTGGAAGGTATGATCGGTACGCTGCGTGTCTATACGTCCCGTCTGGCGACCAAGGAATCGTACTGGATATTCCACCGTGACGGGGATGACTTTGACCTGAAGGTGAGCGATCCGAAGAACCCGAGCTACCTGCTCATCGCCAACGACCCGGAGATGGAGAGCATTATCGGTGCGCTGAACGCCCTTATCCTGAACCGTCTTGTCACCCGAGTGAATACAGGCCAAGGGAAGAACATCCCGGTGAGCATCATCGTGGACGAGCTGCCGACGCTGTATTTCCACAAGATAGACCGACTGATAGGAACTGCCCGAAGCAACAAGGTGAGCGTGACCTTGGGATTCCAGGAGCTGCCGCAGCTGGAGGCCGACTACGGCAAGGTAGGTATGCAGAAGATCATCACGACCGTGGGTAACGTGGTCAGCGGTTCGGCCCGCTCGAAAGAGACACTGGAATGGCTGTCGAATGACATTTTCGGTAAGGTCGTGCAAGTGAAGAAGGGCGTGACCATTGACCGTGACAAGACCAGCATTAACCTGAACGAGAACATGGACAGTCTGGTGCCGGCATCAAAGATTTCCGATATGGCAACGGGATGGATATGCGGGCAGACAGCGAGGGACTTCGTGAAAACCAAGACCGGCGTAGGCGGCTCGATGAACATTCAGGAGTCGGAAGAGTTCAAGACCACAAAGTTTTTCTGCAAGACGGACTTCGATATGGGAGAGATAAAGAAAGAGGAAGCCGCGTATGTGCCGCTGCCGAGATTCTACACCTTCAAATCGAGGGAGGAACGGGAACGCATCCTGTACAAGAACTTCGTGCAGGTGGGTCAGGACGTGAAGGAGATGATCAAGGATGTGTTGAACAAACGGGGTGCGAAATGAAGCACGTAAGGATGTTTGTCATCATACTGCTGGTATCTGCAGTGGCAACAGTCTATGGGAAGGAAAGGCATGGGACAGAAACGGGAACTGCCCAACTGTCCATATACAAGCTGCCACCGCTGGAGAGGGCAATCAGATGCACGAAATACTATGAGGGTTGGCATGGTGAGAAAAAACATTGGCCCTATGTGGGATGGGGTCATAAGGTTCTTCCCGGAGAGAGTTTTACCAACGACATCACAAAAGCTCAGGGAGACTCCATCCTGCGAGCGGACATGATGAAACTTTGCCGTCTGTTCAGCAGATTCGGGCGTGATTCTACGTTGCTCTCGTGTCTTGCCTACCAGGTAGGCCCGTACCGGCTTTTAGGTAGCAAAGACTTTCCCAAAAGCAAGCTGATACAAAAACTGGAAGCCGGAAACAGGGATATTTACAAGGAGTACATTTCCTTCCGCTGCTATAAAGGCAAGGTAGTTCCGAGCATCGAGCGGAGAAGGAAGGTGGAATATCTGCTGCTTTTTGAAGAGTAAAAAAGAAGGGAGAATCTTTCGGTGTATTTCCGTCAATTTTCCAGGATAGAAAAGAAATATTTCACAAAAGCGAGAGAACAAGCCTATTACCGCCGATATCCTGAAAAAAAGGATAAAAAATATTTCTGGCTTCAGTTACTATTGCCGCTTGGTCTGTGGCTGATTGATTTATGTTTAATCTTCTGGCTTTTTACTTGGTATCATTGAATGGAATATGGAGAAAAGAAGACATGAATATAATCAGGGAAAGAAGGATGCTGTTCTGCCGTTTCAACATGCAGTTCCTGCTGCCTTGACATTAACAAATACAGATTATCAAATGAAAACAACCCGCATCATGAACAAGATTATCATTTATCTGAGTGCCGTATTGCTGCTGTGCAGTTGCGGCAGTGCAAGACATTATGCAGCGTTTCAATATGACAACGGAGACGACTATGTAAGTGAAGGACTGTACCGCATAGTGGACCGGAAAGGGCGTATCGGTTACGCAGACGAGACAGGCAAGACCGTCATCCGTCCTCGTTTTGCCTTCGGCTATCCATTCGAGGGTGGCAAGGCGAAAGTCACCGATTCGGGGGAACGGAAAGAGGTGGCAGGCTCCGGCAGCGAGCACTGGTATTGGGAAAGTGATGACTGGTACTACATTGACAAACAAGGGAACCGGTGTGAGAATCAAGATACAGACAAGGACAAAACACATCCATAACACAGCAATAACCCCGGAGGTTCAGACGCGAGCCTTCGGGGTTAGCCTATAAGTACAGCACTTCATCAATTGCCAAATCCGAATGACATGGCTGCCTGTCCACAGAAGCGTGCATATTCCTCTTTGTCAGTTCCGCTTTCAATATGGCGGTCTATCAGTTCTCCCAGTTCATCGAAGCAGACTTCGTCACTGAGGCACTCTATGTCTGTCCCGTTCCGGAGATATACTTCATAATAGTCCGAGCCGTTCAGACAGATCAGCACTTCCCCTTGGAAGAGTCTTCCGTTTACATGGAATTTCAGTCCCGGCAGGTCATTGAATACTGTTGCCATAAACTCCCCGATGCCCCATGACATAAGGACCGGCGTGTCGGTCATCGTTACCAGCTGTTCGCGAATTGTCGCAGCCACTCTCATTACATACTCTTTATCCATAATCTTGATTTTTAATAGATTTATATATTCATTTTATTCAAACCATTCCGGGTTGTCTTCTTTCAGCATCTCAACCAGCTCGTCATCCGGCAGCTCGAGACTTCCGGCATCGGTGAAGAAGAAAATCTCATCGTATAATTTCTCAGCCTCCTTACTCGCAAAGCCCTCGTTCTCGCTGTCGAAACTACCGGGCTGGAGTGCGTCAAGCAAACCTGTTGAGCCGATAAGGAGTTCTTCACCTTCATTTGATTTCACCACACGGCAAGAATAAGTTCTGCCGGCAAATTCCACCTCTTTCTTTTTCATCGGTCTATCACTTTAATGGTATGTTTCTCCCGTGTTCTTTCAGGTACTCCATGATACATTTCGCTTCCTCGTGTGAAGCCATATTGCGTTCGTCGTACCTGCGGCTGTCATCCGCCATAACCTTGATACACTCTTTAATCAACCTGTACAGGCTTTGCTGCAGTGTCGGGTGCATGGTCGGTATTGCTGCTGCAAATCGAGCCGGATTGAAACTGTAATTGTTGACTGCCATTTCCCAGTCTTTAGCGAGACGGTACTCTCTGCTTTCTTTGATGTCCTTGTCCATAATTCTGATATTTAACGATTTTGTTTTTCTTCCCTCTGTTCGGCCTCCTTTTCGGAGGAGCCGCTTCGGGATTTACGGTGCATCGAGAGACGGTCGTCAAAGCCTCTCCCGATGTTTTTTCCTGCCAATTACTCTTTCAGAGAAAGGAAGAATTTGCAGGAAATGCACTTCAAAACGGAGGGAACAGGCTCGACCGCCTACATTCGCACCAGTAAAGTCCACGCGGCGACGAGAAGGACGACGAAAGAAGAAATGACTCTCATGCCAATACAAGAGGGGAAATAGAAAGGGATAAGGGTGGTGGCGGGGGCTTATGACGGACGGCGTTAAAACAGGTGCAGCTATAAAGGTTCCCGGAGCGGCCGATGGCAGAATACGGCCCGTGCCGGATTCCGTCATCAGCCACAGATCCGGACCGGAGTGCTTACAGCAGCCCAGGGCTGCCGTCGTGCATGAAGGTTTTATAACAGTCTCCGCCTGGTGCACATGAGGGCGGCAGTATAACGGGATTTGCCGTGAAAAGAGATGCTGTCAAAGCATCCCTTCGTCCGCGTAGCTCAGATAGCCTGTATCCGAGAGGATGATATGGTCAAGGAGAGTGATGTCAAGGATTTCGCAGGCTTTCTTGAGTTTGCTTGTGATGGCATTGTCACTGGAGCTGGCCACCATGTTGCCTGACGGGTGGTTGTGGCTGAGGATTATGCCCGAGGCATGGGCCAGAAGAGCCGTCTGCAGGATGATACGGACATCCACAACGGTCTGGCTGATGCCGCATTTTGATATGCAGGAGAGTCCGAGAAGCCTGTTGGCTTGATTGAGGAACATCACCCAGCATTCCTCATGATGCTGCATACATTCATCGTATGCCTCCTTGAAGATGTCGTAGCTCACTCTGGAGGAGTTTACCATGATACGTTTTGCAGCATCGGCATCCTTGTAATTTACTGAAATCTGAGGGAAAGAAAATGTATTCATAATAACGAAGATTTAAGGTGAAACAATTTTTTTCGCCCGTGCACAGCTCTGTCTGGACTTCGTGCAAGATTTTGGGAAAGAATACTATCCGCAGGATTGGAGATTGTTTCCCAAATTCACCCGGATCTTGCGTTTGTCCGGAAAGATGCTGTAACTTCGCTGAAAACAAATGTTGAGACTACCGGGGTATTATAAGAGGTCCGGCTATAAAGGTTATCCGGGCCGGCCGATGACGGAAGACCGCCCGTGCGGCCTGTAGGAATCAGCCAGAACCCGGTCCGTACTGTTTCAGCAGACGGAGACTGCCGAAAGACAGTGAGGTGTATAAAAAAGGTCAGGCGGCGCCGGTCTGCCTCCGGCACTCAACAGAAAAGCAGGACGGATTTCTCCGCCCTGCATCTGAAATCAACTATGAATTATGGTCAAGCAGCAACCTCTTGGGATTGAGGTTGTTTTTCGTTGTCCGCATCGGTTTCAGTCTGCTCTGCTTCCTGTTTGGCCTGTTCCTGCACCAAAAGGACGGCTTTCTTTTCTTCGATGCGCTGATGTCTTTTTTCGTAAACTTCATTATGTCCGTTCTCGATGTCGGCAAGTCTTTCCGGCATGTGTTTTCCTGCAAATTCAAGCAACATGTCGGCTATGGCGTTGCTTCCGTATGCGTTCTTGAAATTCTCAATCAGGAAATCCCTGCGGATGACGGCTTTTGCCTTTGGTGTAAGATTGGCCACAATATTTGTCTTGTCCTCGTTGGACAGATAGGGCGAATGTTCTCCCTCTATGCCAACGGCGACAAAGTGTTCCTTTCTCAACGATGAAAGCAGGAAGAAATAAATCATCTTTTCTTCGTCAGCCCCGAACTTGGTTTCGGTCATATCCACTTCCAAAATCTGTTTTTTGGTATCTTCCACGGTCTTTTCCCTGGCAATCTCCTTGTTTCGCTTGTCCTGCTTGTCCAGTTTTTCAATCGGGGAAAGCTGTTCCTGTCCTGCCTGTTGTCCACTGACGGCATTCATCATGGAATTCTCCACATAACAATTGACAATGTCTTCGTTCCCAATCCGTGCGAAGAGCGATATTTCGCCTGCTTCTGCCCTGCGTACAAGTTCCTTGCCCTCTTCCATATAATCGTTCATATCCTGCTCATATTCAACCTTGGCTTCCTTATATTCGTCTTCCGTCTCATATTCTCCGGCTTCAGGCTCTTCGGGAAGTGTCGGGTAGTCTTTGTATCTGCATTGCAGTGCCACAACCTCATAGCCCATTTCCTTGAGGCGATTAACCGCATCCGCATTATAGCAATATGCGTCATGGCTTAGAGATAGTGCAGGATAAGTCTTAATGGTCTCTATTGCCTTTTCCGTCAAAAATGCGGCATTCATTTCATCAAGACAGCCTTTGTTGGCGCATTTTCCGCATGTTCCCTCACAGAACAATGTCATGTTGTTGGTATTATGGGGGCATGACAGGCAAAGGGTCTTGTCAAAGTTGTAACGTTCAAGGTCTGTCGTGAAGTGGCGCTCGATGTTCTTTGCCACCTCGGTCGCTTTCATGCCTCGCCAACTGCCAAACATGATACCCTCTTTCAAGTGCTTGTCGAAAACCTCTCTCTGGATGTCCTCGCCATATCGGCAAATTTCGCTTGCCACGCTGATAGTGATTTCGTCCTTTTCCAACAATTCTGCGATTTCGGGGATAAGGGAGACGAACTTCAGTCGGGTGCGGATATAGGTCTCGTTCTTGCCGAACTGCATGGCCAAAGACTGAATGTCGTGCCGTCCGCTTTCTATCAGCCTCTGATAGGAGTTTGCTTCCTCGATAGGGGTTACATCCTTGCGTTGCAGGTTTTCCGTCACCGCCATTTCTTCGGCGGTCTCGTCCGAAACATTCAGAACGATTGCCGGAATTTCTTCCAGTCCTGCCATGAGCGAGGCACGATACCTGCGTTCCCCGAATATGATTTCAAAGCGGTTCTCCGCAATGGGGCGCACCCCGATAGGCTGAAGGACGCCCTGCTGACGGATGCTTTCCGCCAATTCCGCAAGGCTTGCTACATCAAAATTCTTGCGTGGGTTATAGTTACTCGGCTGAATATCTGCCAAAACTACTGATACGATGTTCTTCTCTGCTACTGATTGAATGTTCATTGTTTCCATAATTCATAAATTTTGATTTGTTATACATTGATTGTCTGATTACTGCTATTCCTGTTGGTTGGTGTCATATTCGTACATCTGCGTATTGTCGTATCCCTCGAACGATAGCCGGAACGTGTCGAAGTCTTTCCTGCCAGCCAGCCTTACGGTATCGTTCTTTCCAATGAAATAGGGTTCAAGCATTGTCCGAAACGGTGCGCCGAGCGTAGTCCTGTCTGCCAATGTGCAAACCTTGTCGGGTTGTTGGGGCATGATATAGCCCAGTGCATATTCGTTGTAAACTACCAATCTTATTTTATCCATGTCGATGTCAATTTTGAATTGTTTTTTATTTCCCTCTGGTCGGTTCTTTTCCCGTTTGAACCGCCTTGGGGTTTTATGGATGCGGTTTACAGCTGTCGGTACAGCTTCATACGACGGCTTTTCCTGCCAATTACTCTTTCACAGAAAGGAAGAATTTGCAGGAAATGCACTTCAAGCCGGAGGATCAAGCGCGACAGCAGACCTTTGCATCTGATAAAACCAAGGCCGGTGCGGCGGGAATGAAGCCGGAAAGCGGTAAAAGATGAATTATAAAAGAAATGTTCTATCAATAGTTCGTTAAATTTTGGATAATCACGCAGCGTCCGAGACGCCATAATATAAGAGTTCTTTGAAATCGTTGGTATTTAATAGCCTGTGTGGGTGCTTTCCAGACATACGAATAAATCTCTGTATCATATCCGCATTATGAATCAGCGTCTTTACATTGGAGACAGAAAGATGCACGCCGCAACTCCGGGCAAAAGCCCTTGCCACGTTGACAGAGGAGAGCGACATGTTGAACGCAAAGTCCAGTGATTCCCTCTTCCGTGACTGGCAGTGGGCGAGTCCGGTAAACTGCTTTGCATCGCGGTAAAGGTACTCAATCTGGAATCGGGTTCGGTAGATGTCCATGATGTCTCTGGCAGACATCGAGGTGTCTGTAGAGAAGAACACCTTCCTCTCCTGAGTCTTCCTGCCTGGCTCGAGGCAGTCAACAATGACCACCTTGACCTTGCGCTTGAGACCTGCCGACCAGACAACCGCAGAATAGAGTGTTACCACCTTGTCATCCGAGGTGATGTCTTCACTCACAAACGCA
This sequence comes from Bacteroides ndongoniae, assembly GCF_900108345.1. Taxonomy (GTDB): domain Bacteria; phylum Bacteroidota; class Bacteroidia; order Bacteroidales; family Bacteroidaceae; genus Bacteroides; species Bacteroides ndongoniae. The sequence continues at coordinate 864,102 of NZ_FNVV01000013.1, forward strand.
TTCATGTCGAGATTCCTGATGTCCACCCTGTCACCATAGACCTTAGGTCTTCCACGCTTGCCGGTCTTGGGACCATCATAAAGATAACGCAGTCTTACATCGCTCCTGAATCTGCTTATAAGGTTGAATCCCAAAGCAATGAGACCATCCACAAAAGGTTTCTTCGAGAAATAGGCATCAGCAACTACCGTCTTGCAGACTTTCCAAAGTGCATCTTTCTGAGAGGCAATGACCTTAAGATACCATGCCAGCAGTGAATTTGGATCATCCATTCCCGCAAGGTACTTGGGAGGACGGCCTCTGGACACGATGTCCACCGTCTGCACAGCCCTGAGATGTACGGCATCACGCTCATCGGCATCAACAAGCGCTATGCCCAGAATCTCAAGCCCCCATTTCGCGGCAGATGCGCATCCACTCCAGAAGTATCCCGTGCCGGGAGTGTGCTTTCCCGACTTGGGAATGTAGCTCGGGTCGATGGCGATGGCAATCCTGTGCTGGAGTTTCTCCCTGCAGTACGCAAGGTTATATCCCACCCAGTCAAACTTCTTCCGGAAGTTCTGTCTGAAACGGCTCTCGCAGCAGTCGCTGGACAGCGCCATTTGGGTGAAGTTCTTACGTTTCGTCATGCTTAGGAAAAGAATTGAAGTAATGACGAAGAAAGTTTTAAAACTTTTGCGTAACTTTGCAGTGCCATCAAGGGCATCATTGATGATCTTGGTGAGCTGGTCAAGTGGCTGAATTTCCATTAGCAAATTGGTTTGTCTGGCAACTGCTAATTTACTAATTTTTAGCGACTTGGCCAATTTTTTTAGACGCTTATTTTCAGTCTTTCAGGCTATTATTCCCATCTATTTTAAGATTCGTTGTTTATGGTTGTCTGACAGGTGTACAAGTTCCTGTCAGAGGTGCTGTATATATGACGTAATATATTATAAATGAGTCTCTAAACTAAAAATTAACTAAGTATTGTTAAAAAAGTTCTTTGTGCTTTTGTCAGGGAACTTTTTTTTCGTAAATTTGCGTTCAATTATGCGGCAGTAATAATATACATATTAATACGAGTTAAGAATCCTGTAGTTTTCTACATGCTACGAGGAGGTATTAAAAGGTGCGTTTCGGCAATGCATCTATTGTAGTATATTATTGCTTAATCAAATGAACATTATAAATTTAGGAATTCTTGCTCACATTGATGCAGGAAAAACTTCCGTAACCGAAAATCTGCTATTTGCCTGCGGAGCAACGGAAAAGCGCGGCAGTGTTGATAAAGGTGACACCATAACAGACTCTATGGATATAGAAAAACGTAGAGGAATTACTATTCGGGCTTCTACGACATCTATTGTTTGGAATGGTGTGAAATGCAATATCATTGACACTCCGGGACACATGGATTTTATTGCAGAGGTGGAGCGGACATTCAAAATGCTTGATGGTGCAGTCCTCATATTATCGGCAAAGGAAGGCATACAAGCACAAACAAAGTTGCTGTTCAAGACTTTGCAAAAACTGCAAATCCCGACAATTATATTTATCAATAAGATTGATCGTGCCGGCGTAAATCTTGAGCGTTTATATCTGGACATAAAAACAAATCTGTCGCAAGACGTCTTGTTTATGCAAACGGTTGTCGATGGAGTCGTTTACCCGATTTGCACCCCAACAGATATAAGGGCAGAACACAAAGAATTTGTATGCAACCATGACGACGATATATTAGAACGATATTTGGCGGATAGCGAAATTTCACCGGCTGATTATTGGAATACGATAATCGCTCTTGTGGCAAAAGCCAAAGTCTATCCGGTGCTACATGGATCAGCAATGTTCAATATCGGTATCAATGAGTTGTTGGACGCCATTTCTTCTTTTATACTTCCTCCGGCATCAGTCTCAAACAGACTTTCAGCTTATCTCTATAAGATAGAGCATGACCCCAAAGGGCATAAAAGAAGTTTTCTTAAAATAATTGACGGAAGTCTGAGACTTCGAGACGTTGTAAGAATCAACGATTCGGAAAAATTCATCAAGATTAAAAATCTAAAGACTATTTATCAGGGCAGAGAGATAAATGTTGATGAAGTGGGTGCCAATGATATCGCGATTGTAGAAGATATAGAAGATTTTCGAATCGGAGATTATTTAGGTGCTAAACCTTGTTTGATTCAAGGATTATCTCATCAGCATCCCGCTCTCAAATCCTCCGTCCGGCCAAATAAGCCCGAAGAGAGAAGCAAGGTGATATCCGCTCTGAATACATTGTGGATTGAAGACCCGTCTTTGTCCTTTTCCATAAACTCATATAGTGATGAATTGGAAATCTCGTTATATGGTTTGACCCAAAAAGAAATCATACAAACATTGCTGGAAGAACGATTTTCCGTAAAGGTCCATTTTGATGAGATCAAGACTATCTACAAAGAACGACCTATAAAAAAGGTCAATAAGATTATTCAGATCGAAGTACCACCCAACCCTTACTGGGCCACAATAGGGCTGACTCTTGAACCCTTACCGTTAGGGGCAGGGTTGCAAATCGAAAGTGACATCTCCTATGGTTATCTGAACCATTCTTTTCAAAATGCCGTTTTTGAAGGGATTCGTATGTCTTGCCAATCTGGTTTACATGGATGGGAAGTGACAGATCTGAAAGTAACTTTTACTCAAGCCGAGTATTATAGCCCGGTAAGTACACCTGCTGATTTCAGACAGCTGACCCCTTATGTCTTCAGGCTGGCTTTGCAACAATCAGGAGTGGATATTCTCGAACCGATGCTCTATTTTGAGTTACAGATACCACAAGTAGCAAGTTCCAAAGCTATTACAGATCTGCAAAAAATGATGTCTGAGATTAAAGGTATCAGTTGTAATAATGAGTGGTGTCTTATTGAAGGGAAAGTTCCATTAAATACAAGTAAAGACTATGCCTCAGAAGTAAGTTCATACACTAAAGGCTTAGGCACTTTTATGGTTAAGCCGTGTGGGTATCAAATAACAAAAGGCGGTTATTCTGATAATACCCGTATGGAAGAAAAGGATAAACTTTTATTCATGTTTGAAAAATCAGTATCATCAAAATAATGGAACGATCCAGGAATTTCTATAAGACAATACGGTTGGGGTATATACTTATCTCCGTTCTTATCGGATGTATAGCATATAATAGCTTCTATGAATGGCAGGAGATAGAAGCATTAGAACTTGACAATAAAAAAATAGACGAGTTCCGAAAAGAGATAAACAATATCAATATTCAAATGATAAAATTCTCTCTATTTGGTGAAACAATACTGGAATGGAACGATAAAGATATCGAACATTACCATGCACAGCGTATGGCAATGGACAGTATGCTCTGCCGTTTCAAAGCTACCTATCCGGCAGAGCGTATAGACAGCGTACGCCATCTTCTCGAAGATAAGGAACGGCAGATGTGCCAAATCGTGCAGATACTTGAACAGCAACAAGCCATCAACGATAAGATACCCCGTCAAGTACCCGTAATCGCGCAGAAAAGTGTGCAAGAACAACCCAAGAAACCTAAACGAAAAGGATTCTTGGGCATCTTCGGCAAAAAGGAAGAAGCGAAACCAACTGTGACTACCACGATGCACCGTTCCTTTAACCGGAATATGAGAACCGAACAACAGGCGCAAAGCCGTCGCTTATCGGTTCATGCCGATAGCCTTGCCGCACGAAATGCGGAACTTAACAGGCAACTGCAAGGACTGGTTGTTCAAATAGACGGGAAAGTACAAACTGACCTACAAAAGCGGGAAGCCGAGATAACAGCCATGCGGGAACGGTCGTTCATTCAGATTGGGGGCTTGACAGGGTTCGTTATACTGCTACTGGTCATATCATATATCATCATACACCGAAATGCCAACCGCATCAAGCGATATAAACAGGAAACCGCAGATTTAATTGAGCGACTGCAACAAATGGCAAAGCGAAACGAGGCACTGATAGCCTCTCGCAAGAAAGCCGTTCATACCATTACCCATGAATTACGTACACCACTGACGGCAATAACGGGTTATGCCGGACTGATGTTCTATGGAACTATAAAAGAAAAAGATTACCGATAATTTACCGGTAATCTATAATAGGGAGATGTCTTCTTGAAGAAGATGACATATATAAGAGGTTGTCCGTCTTTAGTAGGATAGTGAGAGATCTTTAAGCATGACAAACTCCTCTTCAGTCTCATGGATGATCTTAAATCCAAGTTTTAGATACATTCGGACGGCATAGTTCGCCTTTTGTACGGACAGAGAGACGCGACTATATCCTTTGCTCTCAAGTAATCGAAACATTTCACGCATAAGATGGCTTCCTATGCCTTTACTCCTGTATTCCTTATATAGGGATATGGAGAGCGATGGGGTCCTGTCATCCACATGTCCGTAATCATTCATAATACGTACCCACACAGCACCAACCACTTTGCCTTCACTGTCTGCGACCAGACAAAAGTCATCTTTTTTATTTCCGAAGTCCTCAATATACAGTTTCAGTTCAGGTAAATCCACCACGTCCTTTGAGGGCGGTTTGACTCCTTCAGGAATATAAATCGCTTCGTAAAGAAATTCTCTTAGCAAATGGTTCTCACTACCTTGCAAATGGCGTATTATATACTTGGCCGATCCGTTCATTCTTGTTCACATTTTCTTTTCAGGTCAGCTATATACCGTTTCTGCTGTAATTTCAAATACAACAATGCAAAAGGATATAACCACCATTTCTTTAGGTTAATTGACTCTGTAAAAATCACTTCCGTTCCATTTTCAGCCTGTCTGAAATGTCCCGTCCACTCCCCGGAAAAGTTCACATTATCCATAAGAAATGAATATTTTAGAAAAGGCTCTATAACAGTAACAGTAAAACAGGTGACATAGCCTTCATTACTTATCTCCCTGAAATGGCGCTCGTCGGAAACTTCTATGTCCTTTATGTCACTTCGCCATGAATAGTCGTAAAGTGAAGTGACAGAATGCCAGACAGATTCCAAATCAGCCTGTATAAATGATTTTATCGTAGTTCTTATCATGGGACATTTTTATATTTCTCTTACCGTTTTTTCCAGTCCTCTCTGGTAAGCAAAGTAAAATGTTCTGTACGGATATCTCCTAACGGAGAAGTCTTTCCTTCTTCTGTGTGATGGTACTTGAATCCACATTTTTCCATTACCCTGCGGGATTTGATGTTTCCGTCATAATGTCCACACCAGACCCGTTTCACATCAAGTTCGACGAAGCAACGCTTCAACAAACGTTGTACGGCTTCCGGTATAAGTCCCTGTCCCCAATAAGGAACACCTATCCAATATCCTATTTCTGCATCTCCATCCTGCATCTCCGCACTGTGTACGCCATCAGCGAACATAATTCCGACACTGCCTATCGGTTCATTGGTTTCTTTCAATACTACAGCGTATGTCTCGGGTGCAGAAAGGATATCGCGTATTATTTCTCTGCTGTTTTCCACAGATGTATGAGGAGGCCATCCGGCAATGGGGCCGATAGCAGGATCTTTGGCATAATTATAAAGAGACTCTGCATCGTTTTCTGTCCAGGGACGAAGTATCAATCTTTGTGTTTCCATATTCATCGCTATACAAGTAATTTATTGATTTCCTGCTGCAAGCGATCCAGGAACTTTGCAGCATGTGCCCCATCCATTTGAGTGTGATGGAATTGGAATGAAACCGTCAGTGTCGTCCTGAAGAACCCCTTACGGTACTTGCCCCATATCATAAACGGATTGTTGAAGATACCGCTGTACATACCTACCGCACCGTCAATTTCATATTGGGCCAGTGCGGAAGTTCCTATTACCATGCTTTCAGTCAAGTCGTGGTTCTCACAGCTTTGTGCTACATCCGTTGTCAATTTCAGATAATCTTCATTGAATAGCTGCAAATCATCAGAAAAGGGCACATCGCATGAACTGACCTCATTGTCCTTGTTCATAACAATGGTATTAACCGCAATGGCATCATATTGCATCAATTTGTCTCCGACAGGCAGCATATAAAATTCCTTGATACCGCTTGCCGCCTTGCCGATGCACCAGCACATCAGCATATTGAATTTCATACCTGACTTTTTGCTGATTTTGACCAGACGACTGACATCCAAAGTCTTGAAAAATGTAACCATCGGCATCGGGGCTTTCATCCAAAGCTCAAATGCGTATGCACGGGTGGTTTCTTTGGGATTTATTTCTCTCATAGTGCGTCTTTCAAATTTTCAATCATTTTTCATGCTTCTCCAGATATTCTCTCATGGCCTCGTTGACGATGTCACGGAGAGACATGTTCTTTTCGATGGCCAGGTATTTCATCCTGGTATGAATGCTCTTGTTAATGACGAAGTTGCAATGCACCGCCGGTTCCTTTTCCGCCTTGGCCGGAGCCGTTTCTTTTTTCTGCGGGGATTTTTTGGTTGATGAAAGCAGCCCGTCAAGGCCGCTTTTCATACCGTCTTTCAATAAATCGCTTTTGCCCATATTGTTTTTACTTTAGTTTCAGTACCTCCAGCGCCAAGTCCATATAATCCTTGGCCCCGTTGCTGTTTTTGTTATACTCGAAAATGTTCAGACCCTTGATAGGAGCTTCCGCCAGAGCCACGTTGTCCCGGATGACGGTCTTGAACACCTTGTCGCAGAAAGAATCGTTGATGAACTCGGACACGCTTTTGTTAAGCGTCTTGCGCTTGTCGAACTGGGTGATCACGATACCTCCGATGCTCAGTCCCGGATTCAGGCGTTCCCTGACGATTTTAACCACATTCGTAATCTTTGCCATACCGCGCATGGCGAGGAACTGTGCCTGTACCGGGATAATCAAGAAGTCCGATGCGGTAAGCGCATTGAGCGTGAGCAGTCCCAGCGATGGCGGACAGTCAATCAGTATATAGTCGAATTTCCGGCTGTCAAGCAGCTTCGCAATCAGCCCTTTCAGTATCAGTTCCCGGCCAGGTTCGTTGATAAGTTCCGATTCGGCAGCCGACAGGTCAAGGCACGAGGGAACGATGGCAAGGCCGTTGTTCAGTTCGACCAGCGGCAAAGGGTATTCGCCCTTCATCGCCCCGTACACGGTCTGTTCTTCCTCGATGGACAGGCCGCAGGATTCCGTGAGGTTTGCCTGACCGTCCATGTCGATCAGGAGCACACGTTTTTTCTTCAGCTGCAGTGCGGCAGCGAGATTTATGGTAGTGGTTGTCTTTCCGACCCCACCTTTATGATTCAGAGCTGCTATAATTTTTGTCATGATTCAGAGTCTTAATGTTCTGGTACAAAGATAATACTATTTTTAGTCTTCACTACAATTAGTATTTACTATTTTACTACTATAACATATTTTAGTATCGTAGTATTTACTACTCTACTAAAAGACTTAGCCACTAAATGTAGTATCTACTATTTTTCGTAACCCGGGATTTACTAATCTCCTAAATTACTACAATTAGTAAATACTACATCCGTGACCGTTTTCCGGAAGATGTCAGAACGGAAGGTCTTCCTCCCCGTCCTGTGGCATGTCCGCCGGAGGAACTGGTGCGTTATCGGCAGCTGCGGCTTGGCCGTCGGCTTCGGAGGTTGTACCTTCCCGTTTACCGGTATTGATGAACTCCAGGGCATCCGCCGTGATGGAGAGCTGGATCTGGCTGTCGCCGTTTTTGTCCTTCCACAGTGAAGTTGACAATGTTCCCCCGACAAGGACCATGCGCCCTTTGGTGAGGTATTCGGAGAGGCGGATATGGTTTTCCTTGTTGCTGCGTACCCTTACCCATGTGGTAACGGCGTTTCCGTGCGAGAAGTCATCTACTGCCATGTCAAAAGCAATAAACGAACCGTGTGTACCCTCGATAACCTGACAATCCTTTCCGATGCGACCGATAGTGTGAATGTATAGCATAATTTGAAAATGTTTTGCGGCAAGGTGGTTAGTCCTGCCATTACCTGTGACTTTGTTTTTTCTTCCCTCTGGTCGGATCCTTTCTGCCGGACCGCCTTGGGGTTTTATGGTGCATGACAAGGATGTCGGTACAGCCCATTCGACGTTTTTTTGAAGCAAAATACTCTTGCCCGGCAAGGAAGATTTTCCTTCAAAATGCACTTCAAAACGGAAGAATCAGGCGCGACAGCCTACATTCGCACCTGATAAAACCTACGCGGCGGCAGGCAAGGTATGACGAGAGAAGGTAATCCCGATACAGATATAAAAGGCAGAATTGTCCCATATATAAGGGGATGTTTATAAAAGTGATGAATGACGGCTTGGGCGGGTAAAAAACGGTCTGCCGGGCAAACAAAATGGGGACTCTTTCTGATTGTGACATGCCGGAGACACGACGGACGGCACAAGCAGAATGTGTCACCGTTTGCCCATGACGCCGTCGGCCCGGAAAGGAAAGCTGCGGACAAAAGGCGGAATGTGCCGGAGCAACAATCAGGCAGGATGCCCATATAGCGGAATACCGGTTGTTTCGACATGTCGAAGCTCCGGCATGAAGCGGTATGATGCAGACTGCCGTTGATCGGGCACAGCCTTCCGTACCTTGGAGTGGAGGGCGGACCGCGGCACAGACATCATACCTTAATTTTCGGGTGGGGAAAGCCGGATAGAAAAGGGAGGAAATACCGGAAAGGTATCCATATAAAAGGACACTGGCAGGCAAGGCCATGAAGGCAGTCCCGTATGACCGCCTTCTCCTGCCTGTCAATCAACGAAGTTGAAATACCTGTCGCAAAGCTCTTTCTGCTGCATGAAGCGTTCGCTCTGATAAAAATCCACCTCGGGATACTTGCAGAAACCCGAAACGGCGTATCTGCCGGTAGGGGTACATAATCCGTAAAGCATGAGCCAGTCGAGAACTTCTTCCCCGTTGTTGTTCGTGTCGATGAACTGACACCCGGCACTGCGTTCCGCACCAGGCAGATTGACCGTGATGATGGTTTCCGACTCAAATTCGTTACTGTCTTCTACATACGCCAACAATGCCAGACAAAGCGGTGTTCCGAGTCCATGCTGGTAATATGTGACAAGGGGGAAAACCCATTTACCGTCCTTATGAAGCAGTGTCAAGGTCATGCCGTCCACTTCCACGCTTCTCTCTCTGATTTCATTTTCCATAATGCTATCGTTTTTTTAAGTTTACTTTTTTCTTTCCCTGCTTTCGGTCCTTAAAGACCTTCGCCGGATTTATTTTTCCGCACCACGAAAGTGATAACGGCAACCGGACAAATCTGGCGACAGAAATACGCTTCTCCCCGAGAAGGAAGATTTCCGTCGGCCACCGCAGGCCGTGAGGATTTGCAAGGTGCAGCTGTTATCCGTTACTTTCGCGGAACAATAAGCCGGAAGGTCAGGACGGACTGCAAGGACAAAGATATAAAAGGATTGAAAGACAGAGCTGAATTCAACTTGCAAATGCAACAGAATTCTGATTAATAATTTGTTTAAATTTTTCGTTTGGCGTGAGGTATCCAAGTCTTTTACGAGGTCGATTATTGAGTTTATTTTCAATCCACTTAATCTGTTTGTTGGTTACTTCACTAAAGTCCTTACCCTTTGGGATATACTGCCTGATAAGCCCGTTGGTGTTTTCATTGGCACCACGTTCCCATGAGTGGTATGGTTTGCAAAAATAGAATTTTATTTCCAATTTTTGCGCAATTTCCTCGTGCTTTGCAAACTCCTTTCCATTGTCAGCCGTAATTGTGTGTATTAAGTTTTTCACTTTCCGCAGTGCCCATACTGCAATCTTAGCTACCGGGATGGCTTCTTTTCCCGACAACTTGCGTATCCAGACCCTGCTTGTTGCTCTGTCGTTAATGGTAAGAATGGCACCTTTGTGGTTCTTACCAATAATTGTATCTATCTCTAAATCACCAAATCTCTCCTTCAGTTCCACTATCTCGGGACGCTCATCAATATCCACCCTGCCTGGGATAAATCCTCGCCCTGCATTTTTAGAACCACGTTTGGCATACCTGCGACCTTGTCTGCGAAGATATTTGTGCAGTTTGCCACCCCGCCGCTTATCCTCCCAAATCCAGCGATATATCGTTTCGTGAGATACCATCGCAATTCCCTCCAAGCGGCTCCTGCCGACAATCTGCTCCGGGCTGAATCCTTTCTTCAACAGCTTTATTATCCGTTTTCTCATTGCCGGTGTAAGCACTTCCTTGCGATGTTTTTGCTGCTTGCGCCTGTCTGCTTTTCGCTGGGCAAGCTCCATGCTATAGCTACCACTTCGGGCGTCGCAATTGCGCTTTATCTCCCTGTAAACAGTGCTTTTATCTACTCCGATAGCTTCCGCTATTGCTTTTTTGCTCATCGGTATTTGCAACATCATAGAAATTGCATACCTTTGTTCCTCGGTTATATGTTTGCTCATCTGCAACTTTTTTTTCTTTGGACGGACAATTAAAGCAAAGATAGCAAACTTTATCCATTCAGAGTGAGAGAAAGGGGGACATTGTCTCTCTTTCCTCTCTGAAAAATAAATGTTTTTATTGCTTATTATCCGCACCCAAAAAGTTGCATTTATAAGTTGAACTCAAGAAGTATTCACCTGTAAGAAGTTACTAATGACAAAAAAGAAATTGCCCGTTCGTTTTACGGGTCAGCACTTTACTATTGATAAAGTGCTAATAAAAGATGCAATAAGACAAGCAAATATAAGTAATCAGGATACGGTTTTAGATATTGGGGCAGGCAAGGGGTTTCTTACTGTTCATTTATTAAAAATCGCCAACAATGTTGTTGCTATTGAAAACGACACAGCTTTGGTTGAACATTTACGAAAATTATTTTCTGATGCCCGAAATGTTCAAGTTGTCGGTTGTGATTTTAGGAATTTTGCAGTTCCGAAATTTCCTTTCAAAGTGGTGTCAAATATTCCTTATGGCATTACTTCCGATATTTTCAAAATCCTGATGTTTGAGAGTCTTGGAAATTTTCTGGGAGGTTCCATTATCCTTCAATTAGAACCTACACAAAAGTTATTTTCGAGGAAGCTTTACAATCCATATACCGTTTTCTATCATACTTTTTTTGATTTGAAACTTGTCTATGAGGTAGGTCCTGAAAGTTTCTTGCCACCGCCAACTGTCAAATCAGCCCTGTTAAACATTAAAAGAAAACACTTATTTTTTGATTTTAAGTTTAAAGCCAAATACTTAGCATTTATTTCCTGTCTGTTAGAGAAACCTGATTTATCTGTAAAAACAGCTTTAAAGTCGATTTTCAGGAAAAGTCAGGTCAGGTCAATTTCGGAAAAATTCGGTTTAAACCTTAATGCTCAAATTGTTTGTTTGTCTCCAAGTCAATGGTTAAACTGTTTTTTGGAAATGCTGGAAGTTGTCCCTGAAAAATTTCATCCTTCGTAGTTCAAAGTCGGGTGGTTGTCAAGATGATTTTTTTGGTTTGGTGTCGTCTTTTTTTAAGCTGCCGCATAACGGTTTGCAGCTATACGCAGGCAGGGATTTTTACCACTAAGCTACCTACGATGAACTGAACTTTAAATTTACCACTTTCCTGTCTTACGAAGCACGAACCCCCTGCTTGCGTATAGGTGATGTTATGCGGTCGGCTTTCATTTTCTCTTCTTTCTCGTTAATTTGTCAAGCAAAGTTACTAAATTTGCAGTCAAGCAATTTCAATTTTTGAATTATGTATTTCAGCAGACCTTGGACTTCTATCTAAGTGATAGGCAGTCCTGAATAAATTCCAATCAATCTTTTAGGGCAAGACAATCAGTCTATGCTTTGTGTGTGCTGTCATTTTTTTTGATGGCATTGCTTTGTCGTAGTTGCTCTGTCGGGTAATACTGTCTATTCACTTCTCTGTGATTTGAATTCAAGATATAAAGGGAGGCGATAAAAAGGCTCTCAAGCCTATACATTCAAGAATATCATACAATTTCTAATCATAGATAATACCAATGGGAATTTGCGTCAGGAAATTGCCAAGTGTGATAAAGAAATTGATGAATTAAAAGTTAAGATGCAACAAATGCAGAAATAGCACGGCAAACAGATACGCGATCTTCAAGAATACACAGTCAAGAACTTGAAGCCAAAGACAGGGATATTTCCCGGCTGAACTCCTTACTTGAAAAAGCGTATAAATGGTTTTCCATGTTCAAAGAACAGTTTGATAAATGACGGCATAGTTTACTAAGATCGACAGAAGAGCAAAAAGACAGAGGCTTCAAATTGTAATGTTAAATTAATCAAATCACGTAAAGAGGAGTAATCAAATATATTTTGATAGCTCCTTCCCATACTTTTTTTTACTATATTTGCTTTATATTTAATCTTTAATATAATAAATATGAAAATTGCAAGTAGACTATCATTCATTTTTATTGCCATCTTGTTCGGATATAATTCTGTCTATTCACAAACACAGGCTGATGTGAAAATGGGGGAAATTCTGAACAGCGGAGATTTGTTCCAATTGAGAAATGAATATCCGAAATTAAGAGACTCTGTGAGTATAAAGATGCTTAATCTTATAGCAGATACACAGTTAGGTATTGGATTCAACAATTTGGATAATGCTGCTATTGCCCTTGATAGCCTATTGTTATATCATCAAGAAGAAATGGGGGCAGAAACCTCAATAGGAATGGCAGCTTTACAGGGTATGAATCTTTTAAATTTAGGAATGTACGAACAAGCCGGAAAAGTTGGAGAAGATTTGGTTAATGCACTTAAACAATCTGTACCATTTGAATCTCTTTATAGTTTTGTGTTTATAGAAAAAGTAGGCAAAGCCCTTGCCAATGTACCAAAGCCTTATCTTGAACGTCCCAATCGAGATGTTACTGTGTTGATGAGTGTTGAAACCGTAGGTAGAGGCAAGCATATTTATATCCCCGTGGAAGTAAACGGCATAACAAAAAACTATATTTTCGACACAGGCTGTTCTTTCGGCAATTTCGTTTCAGAGAAATATGCGAAAGAAGCAGGTTTGAAAATCGTGGCAGATTCTATTCCCGTATCAGGTATGGAGATTGGTTTTGTGAGACTCGCCACGGCAGATTCTATGAAAATCGGAGAACTGGTATATCATAATCCTGTTTTTATGGTTGCTCCTCCCGACAATGAAATAGATTCTGTATTTACATTTGACGGAGTGCTTGGTTATAACTTTATAAGGGACGCACGGGAAATAATCATAGACAATGAAGCTGGCAAGTATCTTTTTCCCCACAAAGTGTCAGACGGAGAGCCGAATATGTATCTGTCTTCAAACACACCACAGGTACGAATAAATTATGACGAGAAACCTTTTGATCTGATTTTTGATACCGGAAACGTAAAGTCAGATTTGGGGAACAAATTCGCAGATATATTTCCTCATGCCATTGAGGGGCTTGCAGAACATACAACCTCACGTGGAGGCTTTGGTGGAATATCTCAGACAACAGCAGTCACATTGCCTAAGTTCTGTTTTAAGGTAGCAGGTACTACGGTAACATTATATGATACGGAAGTCGTTAAGAAGACAGAATCCAGCAGCCAGCTATTTTCAGGTTCATTGGGAGCAGACTTCGTATTGTCATTCAAACGGCTTGTGATTAACTATCAGAATATGTTTATACGTGGAGAATAATATTAAAGCCATCATAATATTATTAATTAAGAAATAGGATATTATTGTCAAATATTTATCCTATTTTTCTTTTGTTTCTCTCAATAAACACCCAGCTTTACATTCTTGGGTGTAAAACAGGGTAATTTTCTTGCAATTTTCTGATTTTCAGTGCTTGTTACAGATAAAAAGGGAAAAGGAGGATAAAAAAGGCAGATGCCAGCCTATAAAAGTCAGACGGGCCCCGGCAGGTCGGAACACAGGAAAACCTGCCCGATCATCACGACCGGACAGGCAAAAGGTTAAATCAATGAATCACGGTCAGGCAGCCCTGACAGTATTTTCTTCTTCGGGAACTTCGGACTGCGGACGCTCGGCTTCCTTGAGTGCCTCGTCAATCCGCTGCTGCAATTCCTTACATCCCTGTTTCAACCGCTCCAGTTCTTCCGCCTTGCTCCACTTCCGGGCGGTGATTTCCTGCAAGGTCGGTATTTCGTGCTGCAGCATGGCTATCTGTTTCTGCTGCTTCTCTATCAAAGACGGCATCCTTTCAAGTGCGGCCTGCGGGTATCGTGCCGATTCGGCAAATCCCAACGGCAGGGCACCCGACACGCCACAGCGGTATTTCAGTCCGCTTACGCCCTCTACAAAGAAAGCGTTACGGTCGAACGAGCCGGAAAGGGTGTACTCGCTGCGGACAAGCAGATTCAGCCCCATATAGCTGCCAATGGTACGGTAAGCCTCGCCCCTGTATGTCTTGGCTATGCGGTGCAGTTCACGGCCTGTCTCTTCCCGGGTAGCCTGCTGCAGATTGAGCAACAGCGTTTCCCTGTTGCCGCTATAGGATGCGATATACTCCATATCCTGCTCGACCTGCGCCACGATGCGCTCTGCCTTGCCGACAGCTTCCGTGTTGGCCGCAATCTTACGCTCCGCACGGATGCGCTCTTTCTTGAATATGGCCTGTTCTTTCTCCAGCTGCATGATTTTGTTGTCGAGCTTGGCCTTGTTCAAAAGGTCGGTATTTCCTGAAAGAATAGCCACGAACTCGGCAAAGTTCATTCCGCTGTCCTCGTCCATGCAGTCCTCGTCGATGCGGCGCACGGCAATAGTGCCGTTGTTTATCTGGTTGATAAACATCTGCTTGTTCTTGAGCAGGTTGAACTTGTAGGCATCCAAAGTCTTCTCTGTTCCATAGATGATTATGTCCACCACGTTACCGCCCCAGAGTTTCACGGTGTTGCCCTTGCGTACCGCACGACCGTTGCGCTGCTCCATGTCGGCAGGTCTCCATGGTATCTCCAGATGATGCACCGCCACAGCCCGCTGCTGGGCGTTGACCCCAGTACCGAGCATCGACGTAGAGCCGAAGAGGACACGTACCCTGCCGCTGTTCATGTCTTCAAAGAGGCGTTTCCTTGCCCTCTCCGTGGTGGCGCACTGGATAAACTGGATTTCATCAGCCGGGATGCCGAGGCGTACCAGCTTCTCCTTGATGTCGGTATAGATGTTCCACTCGTTCGGCTTGTAAGTGGAAAGGTCACTGAAGACAAACTGCGTACCCTTATTGGCCGCCGAGCGTACATAATAGTCATAGATGGTTCGGGCGCAGATGGAAGCCTTGTTACCTGCATCATCGCTGAACTTCTCACCCAAAAGGCGCATGTCGAGAGCCATCTTGCGTGCCACATTGGTAGCAATGAGCATCTTTGCCTTGTCGAGGTTGTCCGGCTCGATCGTATCAAGCCCGAGGTCTTCCCAGTTTCCACTACCGGCAAAGGAAACGAGGCGTCCGATCATTTCTTCCTGCTCGATTGTCGGCGCATGAGAGAGGAAGCGGACATTTTTCTCCGGCACATCAAGATGTATCATGTCGGCTGTACGGTAGTCGGTGATTTCACGCAGGAACATCGCCAGTTCGGGCACTTTGATATAAGTGCGGAAACGCTCCTTGCGCTTGATTGCCCCTGTCACGTTCAGCTCATAGTCGGCTGTCTTTTTGGTAAATATGGCCGCCCAGGCATCGAAACAGCTAATCTGCTGACGCTTGAGTTCACGTGGGCGCAAATACTTGAACATCACATAAAGCTCTGTCAGCGCATTTACCACCACCGTACCGGACAAAAAAGTCGCCCCAAGGTCACGGCCCGTTCGGTGCTGGATGTCACGGATGGCAAACAGCAGGTTCATCGCCCTTTGCGAGCCTTTTGTATTGCCGATACCTGCTACCCTGTTGTGGCGTGTCTGGAACATGAGGTTCTTGAACATGTGGCATTCATCGACAAAGATGTGGTCTATACCCATTGAATGAAAGTCCACGGTATCATCCTTGCGGTCGTCCAGTTTTTTACGAAGCTCGGACAGCTTCGCCTTCAAATTTTCCTGTCTCACTTCCAGCCCTTTCTGCATCTTGCGGCTACGGTAGCGCATGGTGGACTGTTCCAACACTTCAAGGCTTCGCTCCACATCGTAAAGCTCTTCTGTGAATATCTCTATCATGGTTTCCTCGGACTGCGGTATCTTGGAGAATTGCTCGTGCGTCAGGATGATGCAATCCCAGTTGTTGTTCTTGATTTTGGAAAATACCTCTCTGCGGTTGGCCGGTGTGAAATCTTCCTTGCCCGGGTACAGGACTTTTGCGTTCGGGTATGCCTTGCGGAACGTGTCGGCAATTTCGTGTACATTCGCTTTCAGGCCGATAATCAGAGGCTTCTGTACCAATCCCAGACGCTTCATTTCATAGGCCGAGACGCACATAATCATGGTCTTGCCTGTGCCTACTTCGTGCCAGCAGATACCGCCGCCGTTCTGCTTAATCATCCAGATTGCGTCTTTCTGCGACGGGTAGAGTTCGTTGTACGGGAACTGCTCAAAGGAAAGCTGCGGAAAGGTCTGTGCCGAGCCGTCGTAGGCCGGACGGACATAGCAGTTGAAACGCTCGTTGTATGTGCGTACCAGTTCATCCCTGACTTCCAGAGGACGGGCATCGAGCCACTGGTTGAAATTGCTGCGGATTTCCTGTATCTTGGTGGCCGCTTCCTGAATGGCTTCCTCGTCGGGCACACGTACCTTGTCGCCGTTGCGATACACTTCTTTGGTTATCTCCGGCACTGTGTCATGCAAGGCATGAACAAACAGGTCTTCACCGTTGAAATTGCGCACGGAATAGGTGTTGTATGCTGCCGGGGAGTAACCTTTCAGACGCACTACATAGGTATCGTTGACATCAAAGTACATCACTTCGGCTTCCACCCCGAAAAGTTCTGCCGCAAAGTCGGCGTAAAGTTGCGGGTCAATCCAACGCTCGCCCATATTGATATCCAACTCTTCATAAGGTATCGGTTCGGGCGTTGCGTTCTCCAGTGCCTTGACGGATATTTCCGTCCATTGCTGCTGCCTTTCCGAAAGGTCGGGAATGCAGGAAACAAATTCCGTGCATTTAGCTATCACGTTGCCTGCAATGAACTTGCCTTTGTGTTCCCATTCATCCGTAACAGGATTGTAGAATATCTCGCCCTGCAACGCTGCGATTACATCTTCATCAGACAGGCTGGTAGAGCGCATGATGTAGTCCATTTCCACCTTGCCGTAGAAATTGAGGCTGCTTGCCAGCGCTTCCGACGGCTGTAGAATACGGTCGGTCGCAATCTTAGTGAAAGCCACAGGCTCACGCATGATGTCGGCCTTGACTATATCGCCGCCAAGCTGCATTTCGATAGTGAACACCTCGACACCGAGGCTGTCAAGCATGATAAACTCCTTGTTGTCGTTCTCATGGAAAAATCCCCATTTGGCTACAAAGGCATCATAGAGGGTGTTCAGCCGCTCACGTATGGCAGTCTGTTCAGTCTGCAAATCCCTTTCTTTCGTAGAAAGCAGGAAATACGCTTCACGGACAGGGAAATAGTCGGCTGCACGCTCCATATTGACCTTTCCCTCGTTCACCGGAACGAAATCCACGGCCACATCGGCATAGTGGCTTGATTTGCGGAACACGACCGTACCAATCTGCCCCTCGAACATTACCAATGTACCGCTTTTCATCCAGTCCTCGAGTTTTTCCGTGTAGGCTCTCCGTCCTCTGTTTACGGAGAGTGCGGTCGTCTCCTGCATCCCGAACAGCGACATCTGCACGGACGCTTCGCCCTGCTGTCCGAAAAGTATTTTGCGGAAATACCGGTCAAAGTCGTATTTGAGCAAAGCGGAAAGGTATTGTGCCATGGCCGCATCAGAGCCGAGCCACTGGTGTTTGCGTACATATTTGCCGTGCTGGTTCATCACGATACGGCTGTCGGTCGCCAGTACGGTCTTCGGCATGGAAAACAGCCTGTTGGCGTTTTCAGTCATCGTTCCGTTCATGTCGTACATTTCCTTGGCTACCTGCAAAAACATCTGTTCACGTGCGGAGAGTGCCGTCTTATTGGTATGTTTCTGGAATATGAGCAGGTCGCTGCCCACCTCGATACCGCTTGTCTGCATGAAAAGAGCGTCAGGCAAACGTACTGCGCTGATAAGGTCGGCATGGTTCACCAGATACTCACGTACAAACTTATTTCCTGCCGTGTCGGCCACACCTCTTGAAGTGACAAAGGCAAGCAGACCGCCCTCGGAAAGCAGTTCCATAGCCTTGACAAAAAAATAGTTGTGAATGGTCTTTGTGGCCTGTTCGTAGATACCGCCCTTTTTCCACAGGTCGGCATCGAAGACACGGAAGTTGCCGAAAGGAATGTTTGAGGCAATGACATCGAATTTCCGATGCTCCAGCTCCTGTGTGCCTATCGTTTCAAAGCCTGCCGTTACGGTGGTTGCGTCCTCATGCAGCAGCGAAAGTACAAGTCCTGTAATGGTGTCTTTCTCAAAAGCATAGCTGCGTGTGCCGGGCATGGCTACAGGCAGGAAACCGCCGATGCCTACGCTCGGTTCAAGAAAACTTTGCATCTGCAAGCCGTTGGCAGAAAAGGTCTTGTGTATCTGTGCCGCCACTGCGTCAATCAGGAATTGCGGCGTATAGAACGCTGTCAATACAGATGACTTGATGCTTTCAACAAGTGAACGGCAAGCTGCCTCGTCACCCCCTGCAAGTGTCCTTAACGCATCCAGCAGACGGTTCAAAAGCCCGGCAACCTCTTTGTCAAGCGGCTTGTCCGTACCCAAGTCCAGTACATCCTTGATACCGCCGAAACCTGAATACTGCGCCAATACCTGTTTTTCCTCTTGCGTGGCTGTCCTGCCCTGCGAGTGGATAGCTACTGCTGTCTCTATGGCCTTGATGTTGGCCGATAATGATGTCAATTTGTTGTAACCCATGATTTAACCTATTTTTTTATTTCCCTTTTTTCGGCCCGTTTGCGGCCGCAGGGATTATTTTTCTGCCTTGAAAGGTGGCGGTGGACATCCGCCATGGCCGGTAAGGAAAAATACGCTCGACAGCCGGAGAGGAAGATTTTTCCGAGACCCCACGGGCAGAATGCCGGCATTGGCAGGAATGGAAACCGGCGGTTACCTTTGCTGAAAAATCCAATCCCCCGAGGTCGCACGGCGGAGAACGGAAGAGCAGCTACAAGAGGGATGGATAGAAAAGGATTGAAAACAGGCGGATGGAAAAATAGAAAAGGAAGATCTGAGGTAAAAAAGGGACGGCGCATGGCCATGCCGTCGATAAAAAGGGACTATGCCGTCGGCAGACCGAAGCCGAAACAGACCCTGCCGGGCCCCGGTAAGGTCTGTCCGTGGATTATCAGTCAATATCGTAACCAATCACAAACTCGTCATTGATTAGCAGATAGTAATAGCCGTTGCCGCAATTCCGGTACTCCTTGCTGAATCCTGCAGCCATGTCACCATTGTCCCGCGGCTCGCACCAAAGCGTACCGTCATAACCGCAAAAGTCGAAACGAAGCGTCGAGAATTTCTCCTTATTCTTCATGGCCTGGCGGAACCGCTGCATGTCCCAGCTTCCGCAATACTTCTCAATCGTGGAGAGTCGGATGCACTTTCCGTCAATAGCCGTTCCCGTGGTGATACGGTTTTCGTACAGGGACTTCTCAAGGTCTGCTGCTGCAATCTTACGGAGCCAGTCGTTGGTATGCGTGGCAAGGCGTGCGAGCTTCTGGTATTTGAGAATCATTTTCCTGTCCATATCCTTTTCGTCTTCCTTTTCCTGTGACGGATAATAGATTTTTTCGATGCTGTTCCAGTCTGAAAAGATGTAGCCATGTTTGCGTTTCCCTTTCGCAATAATACCGATGACGTTCTCCCCGCCACGGTTGATAAACAATTTCCTGCGTTCCCCGTAAATCCTGACATACAAGACCGGTGGGTTCTGTTCGTTACGGAGATATTCTTCTGCCGGATGCATTGTTGCTGCTGTTGTGTCCATACCTGTATTTTTTAGTTGTTCATTCTTTTAGCCGGAACCGCTTGGGCTCCCGTTTATAAGTTATCCTCACGAAATTTGACTTTTGCCCCTGACTGCTGTTCAGAGTTCGGGAAGTGTGCCTGTCCTGACTTTCTTCCCGTCGCAATAGAGTTCGATTGTTCCCGGTCTGAATCCCATTTCGCCGAAGGCTATGTTTCTGACATAGTCCCGGTACTCCTTTCCGGAAAAGTTCTTTCCGCTCAGGTTGTTGAAAAACATGCGGATGCTGAATCCGTCTTCACTTGACAGTATTGTCCTGCCGTCCTGTCTGATTTCTTCTTTCATTTCTTTCCGTTTTAATTGTTTGAAAATCTGTTTTTTATTTCCCTCTTTTTGAACTGAGGGCTGTATTTTCAACTTTTTGAGGCATAAGGAGGATGAAGCAGTTGGTATCATAAGCCAAATCCGGATAGAAAACCGATTGTGCAGCAGTCTGTTTTCGTCATCCGAATGGAATGCGGTTTGGCATTGATACGCTTCGTCCTATATTCGCCGACGAAAAGAGAAAGGAAGCCCCATAGGAAAAAGGAAGAGACTTGTAAAAGGGGACGGCAAGAAGGATATATAATGGGATCGAACAAATTACCGGTTCCATTTCAAGGCCAGCACCGATAATTTGCTTACTTTGCAAAAGTAAAAAGGTTCAATATGAGTGAGAAACTTGTGCTCCTGGTGTTGCTCGGCATAGTGGTCGGGATGTTGCATGTCATCGCTTTCTGGCGACGGAAAGCCGGTGAAGCGGCGTATGCAGCCGCACGGAGCGCAAGCCGGGAAGACGAAAGAGGCCGCTATTGCCGTATGGCAGTAATGGCCGGACATCGAGACGCCTGCCGTATGTTCTGCTGCATGTATCCCGACCGGTTCGACGACAGGCATCCGCTCAAACCGTTCAAGTTCCGTGGAATCCGGATTGCATTTTACGACTATTACTATCCGTCACGGTACAATGATTTTCTCAATGAAGCACAACGGACATTCTGCCGTTCCATCTACCGGTTCAAGCAGGGAGAGATACACGGCATCGAGTTCTTCAAGGCATGTATGACCGCCATACAGGCGGACGGCAAGCCTTATCATATCATGTTCATGCCGTGCAGCAACTGGATAAAGTATGAACAGCGGTTCAAGCGGCTGAACTGGTATATGGGCAAGCACAGGCCGGATCTGACATCAGGACTGTACGATACGGTGATCTGCGATGCCCGGGAAAGCCTACATGAAGCGGACGGAGCGGACAGCCGTGTCCTTGAGCGGAATTACGAGATTACCGGTGATATAAAGGGAAAAGAAATCATTATCATTGACGATGTGCTGACGACCGGACAGAGTGTGTCCGACTACAAGGAGGAAATAGAAAGGCACGGCGGCAAGGTGGTTGCCGCCATTTTCTATGGAAAGACGTTTTCCATGCCGCCGATGTCCGTCGTCCGGATGTCGGTATGGGGCGACAGTATCAGCCATGCAATCAAAGGGAGAAAAAAGTCATAGTTCGGCCAGTGCCGAAACACATTCCTGCTGTACTCTCCTGACATGCTCAAAAAGGATTGCGGGATCGACACTCTTGCCATTGAGGCGGCAGGTGATATGCAGGTGTTCTCCCGTGCTGCGCCCTGTAGAGCCGGTAATACCGACCGCATCACGCGGCCGGACGGCTGTTCCCCTGGCTACGAGAATCTTTGAAAGGTGGCAATAGCTGATCATGCAGTTCCCGTGCTGCAGCGTAACATACTTGCCGGAAGTCTTGTCCTGCCCGACCTTTACGACAGTTCCCGCCATCATCGCCAGCACCTTGTCGCCACGTGCCTGCAAATCGATTCCCCCATGAAATTTACGCTTGCCGGTAAAGGGGTCTTTCCTGTAACCGTATGGAGAAGTTACCTTGATTCTCGGTAACGGATAACTGACACTCAGGTAACGCTCAACCACCATCTGCCTTTGCACATCGCCGCGAGCCCCGGATTTGCCGGTGTTTTCCGATACACCTTTCCCGGAACCCGTATTGTCTGAAGCTGTTTCCTTGTCCTTGGTGGCCGCCTGCACACTTTCCTCCCGATAGTAATCGGAAGCGGAGGAAACTGTATTGAATTGTGCCATTGCCGGTATCAGACTGAGCGAAATGCCTGATATAATCATCCATAAAATTTTTCTCATGCTGCAAAATTAGCATGGTCTGTCTATGTTCGACATGAACGGCCATGCATTCTGCTATTAGTTTGCATATTTTATCGCAATTAGTACGATTATTCAAAGAAAATCGTACTAATGTTATAAAAATGGTATATTATAATCATTTATATATCTGTGTTTTTGTTTGAATTTACAAGGTCATACTATATTTGCCGAACATAATTTTACAAACTTGATATAGTATGAAAAAGGCGCATTTTGAATTTGAAGAGATTCCCTTTTCGACGCTTGCCCGATTCGGGCTCACGCAGGAGATGATCGAGGATCTGCCGATGCACGTCCTTGATGATATTTACAACGGACGCCATTCGCCCGTTCTTCCCGTGCGTGTCACCGACGAGCACGGAGAAACGGTGGAAAGCCGTACCCGATTCGCTCTTATCCGCATGGAGGGTGGCCAGACGGACGTGGTCTTCTATCCGGCATTGAAATCTTCGCCGCTGGAACGCTTTGACGAAACGCAGCAGAAACAGTTGCTTGAGGGCAAGGCCATCATCGCGGATGTGGAAACCGCTGACGGCAGGCACAACAAGGCTTTCGTCCAGATTGACACGGGGACGAAGCAGGTCATGTATGTTCCCACGCCCATCATCGGGCGCAATCTGCAGGTGCTGGCCGAGGAGCTGCATCTCGGTGCAACAGAGGTGAACGGAATGCAGCACGGAGATCCGCTGACGCTGGTCGTGGACGATGAGCCCGTCACGGTAGGTATTGACCTTCATTCCAAGACCGGTATCCGTTTCTGTTCCGGCGACGAGCAGCGATGGAGGGAACAGTCCAAGCGTGAATGGGACAAATACACGTTCGGCTGTTACGGTTGCTGGGTCATGGAAGATGACGGAAACCTCGACTATGTTCCGGAAGAGGAATATACCGAAGAGTTGTGGAACGAACAGAAAAAAGCCGGGGAACGCAACCGCTCGGCAGCTATTCACAAATAAAAACCGATTGATATGGCACAGCACCAGTATTATCCCGAAGAGGTATTGATAGAGAAAATGCAGAGCGGCGAATACGGCTGGCTCGACTATGTGAACCATTTTTCCGCGGAGTGGCAGGAGGAATATGCCCGTTACTGTGAGGAACGCAACCTCGTTATCGGGAATGATTCTGCCGCCGAATTTGTCCGCTACAAGGACGAACAGCTGGAAGCGGCGATGGAGGAAGGAAACGCATAGCGGATAACAATCATAACATCAGACTATGGCAATACGAACCAATACAAACCCCAGAGCGATGGACTTGCAGCCTGAAATGCGCGACATACTGATGCGCAACGGGCTTCAAGCCCATATCGCATTTGACGGTGGCGGCTACAAGCTGATCGTACAGGGACACGATTCGCCGCTGCTGACCTATCAGATTACCGAGAAACAACTGTTGGCGCTTACGGACTGGGGAACAAACACTGCCAACAAGAAAGCCTACAATGTGCTCACAAGCATCCTTGCAAAGGATTTCTATCTGCCCAAGAACTTTGTCCATGCCCGCAATGCTAACGGACGTGTGGCGATGGGTCTGCACGGCTACCGTATCGGAATGGGTGAATACGGGCGTACAGGCCGTTGGGGGCTGTTTCCTCCCATACTCGGATGGACACCGCGCCAGCAGGGCGGTTTTCATCTGCGCAGGGTCGGCGGACAGCTCTTTTTCCCCGGAGCGCCCATTGTCCCCGAACGTCCTGACGGACGCATGAAGCCCGGCGAGCTGCAGTCCGGAGGCTACGGCTTTTATTACAAGGGAGGACAGCCGGAACAACCCGTACAGCCCCGTGATGTCCTGCAGGACTTGCAGGCTGCCATTACACCGATGGTCAGCCGTCCCCGCAGCCAGGAACCTGCCCGCCCGTACAGGGAGCTTGTCGCTTCGCCTGTCTATTTCTCGAACGAAAAATGGTCGGAGTGCCTTGCTTCGCACGGGCTTATTGTCGATGCGGAGAACAGAACCCTCACCGTGCAGTCCGAGAATGTCAACGCGGACATGGTCTATGACCTGACGGAAGAGGAAATCAAAACGCTTACATCGAATTCTCTTGAAGAGCATTCCATTGAGCAACGTCTGGAGCTCCTGAACGGGGTCATTGCCGGAGATTTCGCGGATAAAGTGACCTTGGATGATCTGAACAGTGACAAGCATATCGCCATCGGCCTCCATCCTGAAGTGCACGAGGAACTGGCCGCAAGACATTACCAGGAATACGCACAGGCGAACGGGCAGACGGAAGACTATGGCAACAGCCTGCAGCTGTCGGATGAGATCGGCGGGCATGGAACCGAGATAAGCCAGATTGCCGTGGAACCCGGACCGGAAGAGGGAAAGTACAGGATGACCGCCGTCATCGACGGGCAGACCTACAGCCACGAGATTACCCAGAAGGAATACGACAAGTTTCTCGCCACGGACGACTACCATCGGACGAAACTTTTCGCGAAGATCTTCAGCGAGGCAGACCTGCGCCCCCGTCCGGAAACAAGCAAAGGACTGGGCATAAAAATTCTTGCGGCCCTTTCAGCAGGTGCCGTGGTGGTTTCTGAGGTCGTGCATAATCTCAGATGCCATCACGGGCCAGAGTGTTATGAGGAACATTACCATGGGCCGCGTCCTTATTTCAAACCCGGTGTTGACACTCCGAGGGATGTTGCCATCCGGAATTTCGAGGCACAGATGAACCGGGAAATCGGTGATATGAGAATGGGGAGGTAAACTTATGAGGAACGGAGACCTTACATACGATGATTTTCTACAGAGACTGAACATTCAGGACATACTCATTGACGCGGGCTATCATCTGAACAAGCGTGACGGTCTGCGTTATCCGTCGTATGTGCGTATGGACAGCGAAGGCCGTCGTATCCGTGGCGACAAGTTCATCGTGATGCCGAACGGCAAGTGCTGTTTCAAGGCACAGGAACAGAAAGTCTATAACATCATATCCTTCATCAAGGAATACCCGCAGTTTTTCGCGGAATACCGGGCAGGAGTATCTCCGGACCGGCTTGTCAATCTCGTGTGCAACCGGTTGCTGAACCATCCCATCGAGGAACGTAGTACACGGATTATCCAGCCGAAACGTGACGTGAAACCGTTCGACATAACGGATTACGAGATTCACAGGTTCAACCCTCAGGACAGGGATACGCAGAAGAAGTTCTATCCTTTCTTCAAACACCGTGGAATCGACCTCTACACACAGTATGCCTTCCACCGAGATTTCTACCTGGCGACAAAAGTCCGTGAAGACGGGACCCGATACACGAACCTTGCCTTTCCGATGTCTTTGCCCAAAGACCCGGGGACGGTTGTCGGCCTTGAGGAACGAGGCCGCCCGCGTCCGGACGGCAGCGGCAGTTACAAGGGCAAGGCTGAGGGCAGCAATTCAAGCGAGGGGCTGTGGATAGCCAACCTTAAGGGTGACCTGGATTCCGTCGGCGGAGTGGCATGGTTTGAAAGTGCCTATGACGCGATGGCCTTCTATCAGCTCAACCGGGAACAGATCAAGAGCAACCCGGACCTATCCAGGAAGAGCGTGTATGTATCTACCGGCGGTACCCCTACAGAGGGTCAGATCAAGGGTATGCTTGCCGCCACACCGGAGGCACACCATTACCTCTGTTTCGACAATGATGCCGCCGGACGGCTGTTCGTGGAAAAGTTCAAGGCAATAGCCGGACAGATGAACATTTCCCCGGAAAATATCAGAGAATTTCCCATTCTGCCTTGCTACAAGGACTGGAACGATGCGTTGCTTGGCAAGACCAATCCCGAGTATCTCAAAGAGACCGAGGGGCTGGTCAATCCGATTGAAGTACGGCATTCAGGACAGGACGAGGAAGAACGGCAGACCAGTTATCACAGATAAAACGAAAACATCATGCAGACAGACCGTTTATTCCGCACTCATGTGTTTGTGCCCCACACCGGACAGTTCGTCATCAACGAGCTGCCCATTCTTGTGTTATGCTGTGCAGGATGGGTCTTTGGCGGAATTGACGGCTTGCCGTTCACGACTCTGTCCATGTGGGTCGCCCTTCTGCTTTCCCTGTTCCTGGTGTACAGGTTCATCTATCTACGACGCATACGCTATCGCATCGGGTCCGAACAGCTCGTGTGCGAGCATGGCATCATCTGGCGTAAGACAGATTATATGGAATTATACCGTATCGTGGACTTCACGGAAAATCAAAGCCTGCTGCAGCAGCTTTGCGGGCTGAAGACGGTGAGCATTTTCTCGATGGACCGGAATACCCCCAGGCTTGATCTGACCGGTATCCGGCGCAGGGATGACATAGTAACACTTGTCCGCGAACGGGTGGAATACAACAAAAGAAAAAAGGGAATATATGAGATCACGAATCATTAACTGGAGTCTGGCCCTCGTTGCCGTCCTGCTTCTGCCGCAGGTGTCCAAAGCCCAGATAGCGGCTTCCAATCCGCTGGAGTGGATTGCTCTGGCGGAGGGCAACGAGCTGATAAACGGCCAGATTGAAAAACAGATCAAGGGACAGACGCAGACGGCACTCCTGCAGAACAGCATCGCCGCCGAATTCAACCGCATCCATGAATGGCAGAAACAGTACAACGGCTACCTGAAGACGGTGAACGGATACGCTTCGTCACTGAAAGCCTGTACGCATCTCTATAACGACGGGGTCCGGATCTTCCTGACTCTGGGTAAACTGGGCAAAGCGATAAAGGACAACCCGCAGGGTATCGTTGCCAGTATGGGCATGAACAACCTTTATATCGAGACGGCCACGGAACTGGTCTCCGTATATACACTGCTGAACGATGCCGTTGCCAAAGGCGGTGAAGAGAATATGCTGACCGGTGCGGAGCGCAGCACTACGCTATGGGCGCTGAATGACAGGCTGTCGGCTTTCAGCCGGAAGCTGCATCTGCTCTACCTGAGCATCCGGTACTATACTTTCAATGATGTATGGAGAAATGTGACGGCAGGTATGCTTGACCGCAACAACGGTGAAGTGGCCCGCATGGCCATGTCACGCTGGCGCCGGGCAGCCTCCCTGACACGATAAAGAATGACGCGATGAAACGGACGATTTTGATAGTTATGCTGCTGACGGGCATCTGTATCGGCAAGATACAGGCACAGAACGATCCGGTTCTGGCCGGAATGATACTGCTCTACACGGACAAGGCGCAGAAAGAGCTGAAAAACCAGGAGAAGGTGATGATGCTGCAGACTACCGGACATATATGGACGAAAGAGGAAGTACAGGCTACGGCCGACCTGCAAAGGGAGTTCAACAAGTATCTGGATTCTTTCCGGTCCATCGTCTGCTATGCCGCACAGATTTATGGCTTTTATCACGAAATCTCAAGGCTGACGGACAATATGGAAGATTTTACCAGGCAGGTTAGCCGGAGCACGACCAACGCATTGGCAGTAGCCCTTTCCACGGAGCGCAACAGGATTTACCGGGAGCTGATGCTTGGCAGTGTGGAAATAGTAAATGACATACGAATGGCCTGTCTTGCGGAAAACAAGATGACGGAAAGGGAACGCATGGAGATAGTCTTCGGGATCAGGCCGAAGCTCAAGCTGATGAACACCAAGCTGCAACGGCTGACCAAGGCCGTGAAATATACGACTATGAGTGACATCTGGTATGAAATCGACGAAGGCGCACGCCCTGTTGCGGACAAACGCGACATTGTGGAAGCCGCCAAACGAAGATGGAAGCAGATCGGAAAAAATGTAAGACCTTAAAAAGAACGAGATATGGGAGTATGGAGTACAATATTGAAGTATGGCGGCAAGGCGGCCAAAGGTACCGGCAAGGCTGTTTTGGCAACCGGGAAAAACGTGGGTGAAGCGGCACTTCATCCGTCGCAGACGTTACGGGGCGCCGGACAAGCCGTCAAGACTGCCGCCGTCGGAGGTGCGATCGGTTATGTCGGCTGGGAAAAGCTGACGACAGACAAGAGCGTGGTGCGCATCGTGAGCGATGCGGTCATCGGAGAACCGGCCACGGATGCCTTGGCAGATACCGCCGAGGATGTACGGGGACTGACGGACAAGGCCGGAGAAGCCGTCGGCACGTTAAGCGGAGCTGTGGCGGGAATAGATTCCAAACTTGACGGGGTATCCAATTTCCTGCGGCAGGCTTCGAGTGGCGGAGGCATGAACATGCTCGGCAATTTTGTCCGTAACCTCGGCCATGGCAACGTATCTGGATTGAGTATCGCGGGCCTTATAGCCGCCGCTTTTCTCATTTTCGGACGTTTCGGGTGGTTGGGCAAGATCGCCGGGGCTTTCCTCGGCATGATGCTCATCGGCAACAATGCCGGCGTCTTCCGTGACACGAACACGGAGAGCGTGGCAAGGACACAGGCTTCCCCCGGCCAGAGCGAGGAACAGACCTATAACGGAGGAATGAGAAGATAACATTATGAACCAATACAGAACGAAATGAAATATACAGAAGAAATGATACTTCACTCCGAGAGCGGCTACTGTATGCCTTTCGAGGAGCCCCAGGGCAAGGAGGTGGAAATGACTCTCGGTTACGGCGAACAGACCGACCCGGGAACGGGCAAGCCGTTTTTCCACCATGGCATTGACTTCAACGCCCGATATTACAGGCTGTCTGCCGTCGCGAGCGGAATCGTGTCAGGGGTCGGCAATGATCCGGTACACGGGATATGCCAGACTATCCGGTACGGGGAATATGAGGTGACATACGGACACCTGTCAAATGTCTTTGCGCAGTTCGGGCAACGCGTGAAAGCCGGTCAGACTGTGGCCTTGAGCGGTGACAGGCTGCACATCGAAGCCCGGTTCAAGGGAGAGGAACTGAATCCGCTGGAGTTCCTGACCATGCTTTACGGCAACATCCGTGCGCTTCGTCAGGCGGGAGGACATGAAACGGCGGCATTCCCGGATCTGGAAATGACCGTGAAGACCGATTACGACAAGGACAAACGGGAAATAGAGGAACTGATGCTGCGTTTCCTGCCGTACTACATGGAGGATCTGCAACGCGGAGCCTACGTGTTGCCCGAGCACACGGAGCAGTCCCTGCGCCACATCTTCACCATGGGGGCGATGAGAGAATATTTCTACGAGAACATGCCGAGCATGGCCAATCCTCTCGGACTGGGGCATAAATCCATTCCGCTGGTCAGCAAGGTACAGAACCTGCTCATCGCTGATTTCCTGCATTACCTGGCCCTGCGTCACAACGTGTACCTCTCCACCATGAGCGGAGACATAAAAAAAAACTCCATGACGAAGCCGTAAGCTACAGCGGCATCATTGATCCGCTGGCTGAACTCGACATCGACATCCAGAGCTTCGACATACCGCGTATCGTGTCGGTATATCCGGACCGGGCCGGTGTCCGCTGGTGGACAAAGGCATGGTTCAACAACCGGGAGGAAGGTGAAGCCTCCGTGGAGATAGAGCGTGAACAGGCGATACGCTTCATCCATGACAACATCGAGAAAGACGCATGGCTGGAGGAGTTCTTCCCCAAACAGATGGAAGTGTACCACAATGCGATTGAACAGACAAAAGAACAACTGTTGAAACAGATAAATATGATATAGGATACTTATGGACGGAACTATAAAACAAAGCAGACGATTCGCGGAACTGGAACGTCTTTCGGATGACTATTTCCGTTACCACCTTGCTTCCGTCATGGATGAGACAAGAGATTATCTTGCCCGGAAACAAGGTGAGGAAATGAAGGAATATTCCACCTCCCTTGGCGGGGTTCTCAGCATGATGGCTTCTTCAGCCCAACCTTTGAACGACCCGTACCAGCTGCTCAAAGTTACCGGCGAATGGAACTCCAAGACAACGGAAGATTATGTAGAGATGTGCAAGGAGAAAATCGCCGCTTCGGAAGACATACAGCACGACCTTGCGTATATGGCCGGGCAATGGCGTGATGCAGTCGTGAAGGAAATCGGCCGCGAACGGTACGACGAACTGTCGGAACAGCTTGGCGGCGATCTCGCCTATGCCTACATGGACTATCGTCTGGAACAGCAGATGATAGACAAACTGGTGAAAGACCGTATGCCCAAGTCTTCGGCTGATTATATCATCCGCAAGGCCGCGGAATCAAGCCTGTTCGGCCTGCCGCAGATGTTGAGCCGTTCCCCGCTTGCCGAGGAGATCGAGAAGCGTGGCGAGGCCGCTTACCGGCCGAGCAAAGTTGAGCAGGGTGCGGGATGGCTGTTGGGTGCCTCGGCGGATACCGTCATGCTGGGCGGTGCCGGCTCATGGGCGGCATTCGCCAGATTCATCGGTGTGGATGCTGCCGTCTCCGCCACCATGGCACATTTGGAGCCGGAAGACCCCAAGTCGATTTCAGTCGAACAATGTATCAGCCAGGGTGTATTCGGCAGCGAACACAATGTGTTTGAAGATTTCCGGCGTGAAGCAGCCACCATGACCGCAGACAAGGACAGTTTCACGGCGACCGCCAATGAGCAGCTGAAGAAACAGATACCGGTCTGCAATTTCAACTTTACGGACTGGATGAAGAAGCAGCAGCCGTTCCCGTTCCTGAAAGGCTTGCAGGACAAGCTGAAACAGGAACGGCCGGAACGCTACAAGGATGTGCCGCTGGTCGTCGCACCGGGGCAGGAAGAAGCCTACCTGAAAAGTCTGGAGGAAAAGAAACAAACGGATGCGGAAGAGCCGGAACAGGTACATCAGGAATCGGTACAACCGGAAAAAGAGCCGGAGGTCATGCAGGAAACAGGGGTACATCCCGTGAATGACCTGTCTGAAACGCCGGCATCCAACGGCAACACGGGCGGATGGGAAGATCTGCTCGGCACCCTTGGACTGAGCGGCATGGGAGACATTGCCGGCAATCTCGGCTATGTGATGGCGATGCTGCCGGATATTCTGCTGGGAGTATTTACAGGCAAGACACAGTCCCTGAACATCAAGGACAACCTGCTGCCTATAGCCAGCATAGTGGCCGGTATGTTTGTGCGGAATCCGCTGCTGAAGATGCTCCTTATCGGTCTCGGCGGGGCGAACCTGCTGAACAAGGCCGGGCATGAAGTGCTGCGTGAACGGTCAGAAGGCGAAATGAACACGGCCAATAGAGGTGCAGCCCAATACCGCCATTATCCTGACGAACCGCTCAATCCCCGCATCACGAATCCCGTACTTCAAGGCAACATGCTTGTCGCGACAATTGACCGTGTACCCTGTACTATCCAATTATCGCAGACCGTGACTGACGCATACCGGGCCGGAGCCTTACCGCTCAACACGCTGGCAAACGCCGTACTCGCCAGAAGCGAACAGCTCCGTCAAAGGGCCTCGGACAATTACGACAACGGCCAACAGGAGACTATCGTGCGTACACGAGGTATCCAGTAGCATATAACCCCAAAACATATACTGTATGAAAGAAAAATCCAAAATAGAGAAAAATGCAGAGGAAAGGCAAATCAGTCTGCTTTCCACTGCTTTGGGAGAGGCTTCGAAGGCCAATGGTTACTGGCTCAACGCTTCTGGAAAGAGGTATCCGAGGCTGTACCCGCACGGCGTGTCGGCCAGCCCGTTCAATGCACTGTTCATGGCATTGCATTCCGACCGGAACGGATGCAATACGAACCTGTTCACCTTGTTCAGTGATGCCAAGGCCCGAGGCACGTCGGTACGTGAGCATGAACAGGGTGTGCCGTTCCTGTACTATAACTGGAACAAATATGTCCACAGGAACAATCCTGAAGAGTTCATCAACCGGGGAACCTACCTCACATTGGACGATGAGCAGAAGAAACAATATAAGGGAGTACATAACAGAGAGATACGCACTCTGTTCAATATAGACCAGACGACATTTCCCCATGTGGACGAAGAGGCTTACAGGGCCGTTCTGCAACAGGATGGGAATGCCATGGAACGAGGATATTCGGAGGCAGACACACGGCGTATGCATATCCGCTTCAATGATTTCTTGCTGAAAATGCGTGACAACCTTGTGCCGGTCCGTTACGATGGCAGCGGAATGCCCCATTATGAAACGGACAAAGATGCCGTCTATATGCCCCGCCAAAAGAACTTTGACCATTACAACGATTATGTGCAGGAAACCCTGCGCCAGATAGTAAGTGCCACCGGACATCAGCAGCGGCTTGCCCGCGAGGGAATGGTGATGAAAAACGGTATGCCGCCTTCCGACGATGCCGTCAAACAGGAACGGCTGGTCGTGGAAATAGCATCGGGAATCAAGATGCTGGAGCTGGGACTGCCAGCCCGCTTGTCCGACGAAAGTCTCAGTTTGGTGGAATATTGGGACCGGGAACTCAAAGAGAACCCGAATATGATAGATGCCCTCGAGAGTGACGTGAACAATGCTCTCGAAGTTATCCGTAAAGCGGAACGTGGAGAGAAAATCGAATATGCCACCTTGCGGAACAGGAAACAGACATCTGACATGCAGGACCAGCTGCCCAAGCATTATTTCGTGGCCGATGAGTTACGGAAACGTCCGGACAAGGACAAGAAAACCATTGTCCTTGTCATAGATCCCGTATCAAAGTCGGCTGATGTGATCCTTCCCGCCGGGGCATCACCGGAGGTGGACAACGAGATTCCCGGCATGAACAAAGCCCGTATCGGACGTGCTTTACGTCGGGAAGGCATCGAGACTGTGCGTTTCTTCAATCCGGACGGAGCCTTGGGTTACAGACCTGATGACAAGTATTTTGCCGAGAAACAGGTCTCTCTGGCACGGTTGAACAACTGGGCCCTGGAAGTGCTTTCGACCCTGAACGTGAGCCCTGCAGTAAAACGGGCCAACGAAGTAGGATTTGACAAGATCCAGATGATTCAGGACGACAAGAACCGATGGGCTCTCTATATAAAGCCGGAGCATCAGAGAGGTTATAGCATATACCCCGATAAGGAAGACATAAACCGCTTCTTTTCCACACTCAAGCAGTCCATGGATAATATAGACAAGGTCCGCATGGAACTGGCTCATAAATATTACGCGCTTGCTGAAATCAAGCCCGACCTGAAAGTCGATCTGTTCAACAGCGGGACACAGGACGTGGACCTGAACCGGATACAGCGTGTGTCCGTATTCAAAACCAAGCAGGACGGTGTACTGTGTGCCGTAACGATTGACGGGCAGAAACTGCAGCCGCGCAGTGTATCACCGCAACAATGGCAGCGCATGTGGGTGGCGGAAGACCGTGACAGCTACAAACGGCACCTGGCTGCCTCGCTGTTTGCCGATATACTGCAAAAGGGACAGTCGCAGGAGGAACACGCCGGGAAAAAGCAGGAGAAGGAAACCGAGATACGGCAGGGAGAAGCTGTCAGCCGACAGAATGGAGAAGAGCGTACCGTTGAATCCGTCAGTCCGCAGAGAGAGGCTTGGGACAAGATAAAGGCCAAACACCCGGACGCTATCCAGTTTGTAAGAACCGGTGACAACTATACGGCTTATAACGAGGATGCCGTCAAGGTAACGGAAACGCTTGCCTTGAAAATGGAGAAGCACGAGGCTGACATGAAAAAAGGCTTTACGGCTTCCGTGACATTCCCAGTCAGCCAGCTCGATACTTTCCTTCAGAAACTTGCGAGAAGCGGTGCAAGAGTGGTGATACGGGATGCAGAAGGACTCGCGGATGCCCGGAACAGAACAACGGGCATAACAGAAAGGACAGCCGGAAACGGCCAGACACGGACTCTCTTTGATACGGCACAGGAGAAACAGTCCGAACGCAGGATTGAGCCGGAAGAAAATGAACAGCGTTCAAGCATGAGGAGGTAATGATATGGCAGGAAAAAATAAAGAATATGCAGACAAGTATGCAGAGTACGCCATGGAGCAGATGCGCCGGTATGGCATCCCCGCTTCGGTAACACTTGCACAAGGGATCCTTGAGAGTTCCAACGGACAGAGTGAACTGGCCCGCAAGGAAAACAATCATTTCGGCATCAAGGCCACACAGTCATGGATTGCGGAAGGCGGCCGGTACAGCCTGTATTCGGATGACAAGCCGAACGAGAAATTCTGCAGCTATGATAACGTAGGAGACTCCTATGAACACCATTCGAGGTTCCTTAAGGAGAACAGCCGCTACGCGGAATGTTTCAATCTCCGTCCCGATGACTACAAGGGATGGACGGAAGGTATAGCCAAAGCCGGTTACGCGACCGGGGGCAACTATGCCGGGACTCTGCAGAAGATCATCGAGCAGAACGGCCTGGACAAATACGACCATCAGGTCATGCAGGAAATGGCCGCGCAGGGCAAGCAGTTCGGTCTGGAAAGCAATCCTCTCCAGGAGAAAGAAAAGGCAGAAGCCTATTCATTTCCGGTGGAACGCAAGGAATTCCTCTTTGTCACTTCTGCTTTCGGAATGCGTCAGGACCCGATGGACAAAGAAAAGCAGCAGATGCACAAGGGGCTTGACATACGATGCAAAGGCGATGCGGTGCTGGCCACGGAAAACGGCGGAAAGGTCGTTTCGGTAAACGGCAATGCCAACTCTGCCGGAGGCAAGAGTGTAACCGTCGAATACAGCCGCCCGGATGGAAGCAAGGTGCAGTGTACCTATATGCACCTTGGCGATATCGCAGTCAAGGCGGGAGACAGTGTCAAGGCAGGACAACGCCTTGGAACCTCGGGCAACACGGGGACACGGACCACGGGAGAGCACCTGCATTTCGGGGTGGTGAACATCCATTCGGACGGGACGCGCCGTGACATCGACCCGGCTGCATATCTGGCCGAGATTGCGCAGAAAGGCAATATCAAGCAGCAGGTGCTGTACAACGGCAATGACCTGCTTGCGAAATACCGTAGTACAGAAGAACCCAAAATCGAGAAACCTCTTTCTACCGAAGACTGGATGAAAAAGCTGCTGTCCTCGGAGGACAGTGGCGTCGGCATGTCCGGATGCAATGACCCTGTCATGGAGATGGCCATGACGGCCTTTACCTCACTGATGGTGCTGGCCGTTCAGATTGACAGCAAGAACGAGGAAGAGCAGAAAGCCGCCGTTTCGGGGGCCATGGATAGCGGAAAGATCGACTTGAAACCACTGCTGCCTGACATGAAAAGCTGTAGTCTGACCATGAAAGAGAACGGGAAAGCCGTCCTTCAGGCGGATAACGGCGAACAGCATATATCGCGCGAGTTGAGTTCCGCAGAATTGAGCCGGCTGTCGGCCGTGCTGAACAACAGTACCCTTACGGATGAAGCCAAGCGGATGCGCGTGACGGGATTGCTGAATACTGCCATCCTTTCGGAAATGGCTTCACAGAATTTCGAACAGGGCATGTCCGAGCAGCGAGGACAAACGGAAAATCTGAAAAGATGAAGCATGGCGATATGATAAAATGCGTGATGATACAGCTATGCAAGTATCTGGCAGGATTATCCTACCTGGCTTTGTATGTCCTGTCCTGCTACAAGCTGTTTGGCTTGACGGCAACATTCCTTATCGTGGGAGTGCAGCTGCTCGTTGCCGGATGGCTTGTCTGGGCGATGATCCGTGCGCCCGATTAGAATATGCTCTCAGACCTTCAACATCAATATAACCAGCATTTGCCGGATGATATGTACCATTCTAAAAACAAAACGAGTTATGATTAAATGTAATGTTACTGTATGCGGTATTATCAACCGCGATGCTACTACACGCACAAACAAGGAGGGAAAACCGTTTTTTACGTTCCCTCTCCAGATAATGGTTCCTGCAACTGATGGTCAGGAAAAGCCTGTCGAGATCGATGTGAGCAAAGATGGCGGTCAGGAGGAAGCCTCCTGCTACGGGAAAGGCTCACGTGTCGAGATTGACGGTACGATGTACCTGAAGCACAGGGGCGACAGGACCTATTTCAACCTTTTCGCAAACGAGATCCGCGATGTGGCTGCCGATGCGGCCAATACTCTCAAAGGAGAGATGGTTTTCTGTGGAAAGGTCGGAAAGAACATCGAGGAAAAGAAGGACAAGAAAGACCAGTCCTACACGATGTTCTCGGCATTCAGCACGGAGAAAGTCGCTGACGGCTTTGAGTACCAATGGGTACGTTTCTTCTGCTTCAACAGGCAGCGTGAAGAATGGCTCCAGCCTGGTGTGAAGATCGATGCCAAGGGCGAGATGGGCCTGACTGTCCATAACGGTAAGCCTAATGTATCCTGCCGTGTAGAGGAACTTACACAATGTGTCGCAGATTCGTCTAACTCCAATCAGTAACGGTTATGGCAGGCTACAGGAGACAAAATACAGACGGGCCGAACAGCGAAGACAAGGCTCTCGACCTCTTTGCGGAAATGATGATTGAAAAGCTGGAGACTATCAGCAAGGACTGGAAGAAGCCCTGGTTCACCGAGGGCAGCCTTCAGTGGCCACGCAATCTGTCCGGACGCGAATACAACGGTATGAATGCGCTTATGCTCATGCTGCACTGCGAAAAGGAAGGATACACTATTCCGAGGTTCTGCACATTTGATTGCGTGCAGAGACTGAACAAACCGGGCAAGAACGGCGAGGAACTGCCGAGGGTATCGGTACTGAAAGGCGAGAAATCGTTTCCCGTCATGCTGACCACATTTACCTGCATCCACAAGGAGACCAAGGAGAAGATCAAGTATGACGATTACAAAAACTTGTCCGAGGACGAAAAGAAAGAGTATAACGTGTATCCCAAGATGCAGGTATTCCGCGTGTTCAACGTCGCCCAGACGAATCTGAAAGAGGCTCGTCCTGAACTGTGGGAGAAGCTGGAAAAGGAAAACGGCCGTCCATTCGTCCATGAAGGTGAAATGTTCAGTTTCGAACCGGTGGATAGGATGATACGCGACAATCTATGGATATGTCCCATCAACGTGAAACATCAGGATGATGCCTTTTACTCGATTAGCAAGAATGAAATCACCGTACCGGAGAAGGTGCAGTTCAAGGACGGGGAAGCATTTTACGGAACACTGTTCCATGAGATGGGACATTCAACTGGTGCGGAAGGTGTGCTAAACCGTTTCCAACCGACCTCTTTCGGTTCAAAGGAGTATAGCGATGAAGAACTTGTGGCCGAATTGTGCGGTGCATTGATCTCCCAACGCTACGGAATGGCCAAACATATAAAAGAGGACAGTTGTCCGTATCTGAAATCGTGGCTGGATAACCTGAAGGAGTCACCCCAGTACATTAAGACCGTACTTATGGACGTGAAGAAGGCATCATCCATGATCACGCAGAAAATAGACCAGATAGCCAGGGATATAGAAAGGGAAAAGACCGAAAATCAGGAACGGACGGAAACCCCGAAGGAAAAGGTATATTATGCTTCTGTAGCCTATCTGCAAATGGCGGACGATACCAACCGACTTGACGCACTGAAAGACAAAGGGGACTACAACGGGCTGCTCACTCTTGCGAAAGAGTATTACGACGGGAACGGAATGGATGAACAGTACACCTATGCCTCTCCTTTGCAGAACCGTGGCGATGACCTGCTGATTGAAGACCAGCATTTCGCTGTCGTGTATAACGGTAGTGTAGGAGGAACTTATGACGTGATGCTGAAATACACCGAACAGGAAGTTCGAGACCATATCCGAAGATATGGAGTTGACAGGGCCAGCGAGGATGTGAAGGCATTGGCGAGGGAGATGGCTGCAGAACAGTTTGCGGAAATGACGCGGCACAAGATGCCGGTCTTCGAAATGCCGAACGGCGACGTGCTGCATGTCAATTACAACAGGGACAGTGACTCGCTGGATGTGGGGACGATGACCAACGCGGGCATGACCGTGAAGCATCATTACCCTTATGACCACAACATGACACTGGATGCCAATCTCCAGGGCGTGAATGAGCAACTGAACGACCTGGAAGAATACAGGGAGGAACAGCAGGAGGCCGAATATAGCGGTGGAATGCGACGATGAATGAAAAGGATTTGGGGCTGGTGTGAATGCCAGCCCCTTTGCTATACAATAATCATTTTCAGGTTACGACATACGTAACAGTGCAGGTTATTTTTAGATGGTATAATTCTATTGCTCATCTCTACTTCTTGAGTTCCAGTATATATATTTGTTTTTCCGAATTGTCATTAAACTCACACTCTGTAAAATCACCGAATTTATGGACAACATTAAATCCCGCTTGATGAAGATATGAATTTAACTCTTGTGGAAAGAACAGTCTCATGTCCATATTCTGGACTGAGTGAAATGTACCGTCAATAAAATACTGCCACTTTATACGATTGATTTGAGATGCACTTTCGTAATGCATACTTTGTCTTATCAATACACTTCTTCCATCATTTGTAGTATATTCAGCCATAACATGTTGTTCCCGTTCGTTTTCGACAATATATTGGATATTGGGATTGAAGCAGTCCAATAAAAACAAACCGTTATCTTTCAGGTGTTTTTTTACAGTATTCAACGCCTCAAACAAATCTTCATTTTTATACAGATGATGAATAGAATTGAACGGAATAAAAATAAGATCGAATTTCTCTCCCAAGTTTAGTTCTCTTATATCCGCTTCAATGAAATCTATTTTTAATCCGGCTTGAAGCGCTTTTTCCTTTGCCCGTTCAAGCATGGATGAAGTATAATCAACGCCCTTAATGTCATAGCCATCCTTTGCTATTGGAATCGTAAGTCTTCCCGTTCCACAGCAAAGTTCAAGTATTTTGGCCTCTTTATTTTTGGGTAACCATTTTTTGTAAAACTCTAAATCGGACAGAAATTTATTCAGTCCATCATAAATATCTGCATCATAGATAAAATCTCCGACCTTATAATCTGTATTCATATTCCTTGATTTCTTTATTGATTGCAGGTGCATTATAATGCTTATCTGCAAACAGATTTTTCAATGTTGTTTTTTGCTCGTAGCAAGAGTGTTTTGCAAATTAAATTGTGGAACGGTTTGATTATGGCAAAATAACATTTTCCAAAACGATTATGGAATCTGACTTTTGTACTTACAGATATGCGTTGACTGTCACATTCCACACGCTCAGTCATAAAAGCAATTTCCAAATCAAGATGCTTGTCATTTTTACTTATAGTTGCCAAATTCTCAGTCTCAATATGCACCAAATCCGATAAATCTTTTCCTCTTTTTAGTCCAAAAGGCTTCATAATGGCATTACGAATTTTCATCAATAGGGTTATCCACTTTGGTGCAGAAAAGAACAGCCCAGACAACTCTGCAGCATTTATAAATCTTGCAGTATGGACTATATCACTAAACTCATCTGTATAATTGTAACTCTTATTGTTTCTCATAATTCATTATCTCAACAGTTTACATTTTTTGATTTTCACCGTTTAATTACAAAGTTCGCTATAATTTATGATATTGCGTCCTTTTTGAGGGACAATTAACAAGATAAGCAATATAGAAAAGCCAAGAAAAAGCTATAAGAGGAATACAACGATTGAGAAAAGGATATAGGGCTGGAGAAAATGCCAGCCCCTTGTCATTGTTCGCTATGTCGGAAATATTCTTTCCAGTTTTCTTCATCTATTGTCAATTTTCCCATTTCCCAATCATATTCCACTTCCGGCATGTTGGAGTAAGGGAAATGCACGGTGTAGCCGATTTGGCCATAGGAACAGTGCAATGGTGTAACGCAAATCTCCTGACCGAAATAAGTCTGAGGCGTACAGTATCTCCGCCAGTTAAAACGTCCGGCAGCTATATTACGGCAAAGCAATTTAAGAACCGCTGTGCTTTTCCTGCCTTGAAAATCTTTTCTGCAAGTCTTCATGTTACTATTTTACTTATTTACTATTCTACTATTTTACTACTTTACTAAAATACTAATGTGCTACTTTGTAGTATATTTCAGGGGCACTTGACACATTGTAAATATAACTGCCACAACGCACAAGCAGGGCGTCCTGTCCATAATAGGCTTTTTTCATTCCACTGATGCTTCCTGACTTGTGAAAATTGGGAAAACTGCTGATGCCAACTTTTTTTGCATCCTGACTATGGAGTGTTTTTGTCTTCATTGTAATACTTTCGATTGCTGTACTTCATTAAATGAGTTGGGTGAAACCACCCGCATGGTAGCGGGTGGCTATACGACATATACCGTCAGAAGTGATAATCAATGACGCCTCCGACATAGAGCAAAGTGCCGGGTTCAAGAGAGCTGACAAACAGCATGAACTCAAAGGATGGCTCGGCAAATGACTGGCATCCGTCTCCATTCAGATAAAAATGATAGCCGGTATCCAGCGGATTATCTATTGCCTGCTTGAGGTAATATGTAGAACTCCACTCAAACATATTTTCGACAGTAATGGCGTCCGCTTTCTTCCGGATTTCTGCAACATACTTCTCTTTCCATTGTTCCATGCCATCACCTGTATAACGTATCGTGTCTTCCGATACAAGTTCGAACATTCCTTTCGGCAGGATGGAATTGACTAAATTGGTTATCTCTTCCTTGCGCTCTTCATCGCTGATGTCGGCACAATAATCGTAAAAACTGTTGTCGCCCTGATTGAGGGTGTCTTCGTTCAGATAGTTTTCCTTGTCTATCTGCGTTGTTGAAATTTGAAAAACTCTGCTGTGCATAATTCTGAATTTTAAGTTGTTGTTTTTATTTCCCTTTTCTTGAAGCCTTTCGGCCTTCTTGTCAGGGAATGATTTTTATGCAGGACAGACAGCGAGCATAGGACGAACAAGACAAGTAAACAGTGGACAGGATAAAGCGGAATACCCAAATCTATGATTTGCGGAAGGCTGCCGTGAATATCCGGGAACCGTTAGCATAGCGGTACTTGGCGACCGTCCGTCGCTGTACCTTCGCATATAAAATCTCTCCGACAAGAAAGTGCCGGCAGGTAGGAAATCATATATTTCTTACAAGAGGAATAATCTGGCCGAATATAAAGGGTATGCACCTCCAGCGCAGTTTTGTAAAACAGGCGGTCTATAAAAGTATAGAAAAGACTCCCGAACAAATAATGCTCGGGAATCATTTGCTGATGTCGGATTGAATTAGTTTACTATTTGAAATTCATGCAGGTAGCAGAAGGCATCTTCGCTCTTGCTTTGCCAGCGTTCGTCAAGTGCCTTGACATCCTCTGCTGACTTTATCGGCTCTCCGCATTTTTCTTCAAGCCAAGCGAACGCATCTTCTTGGGTCTCGAAATATTCACTGAGATACTCTTCCTCTGGGGAACATGCGTCCAAGAAGAACCTGTCACTGAAATATGTACCAAATTCATCGTTTGTTTCATATACTTCCATGCCTGGCTCTTCCGCCTGAAAGTAATAGCGAAGATTGGGGAACGCTTCCCTCACAAGGTCAAATGTCTCACTGCATGGGGCCCACGCTGTTTCTGTTGAAAACTTCAATACATCACCGTCCATTTCAAGTCCGTTCCAAGAGCCACGGCAACGTACATCGTTCCAATCCTTACCCAAAGCATCCACGAGACATCCCAGCCAAGTAGTCCCAAATCCGTTTTCTACTGAAGGTGTCTTACGTTCTTCCAGTCCTTTCATCAACTCATACAGTTGCTTCACTTCTTTTGCGTCGCCATCTATCACATACGCAGTACTGCACCAATTCGGCATAATCGTAATAATTTAATTGTTGAACATTGTTTTTGTTATCCCTCTTATCGAAGCTCTTCCGGCTTCTTGTCGGGGAATGATTTTTATGCAGGACAGACAGCGAGCATAGGACGAACAAGACAAGTAAACAGTGACGGGATAAAGCGGAATACCCAAATCTTCGATTTGTGGAAGGCTGCCGTGAAGATCCGGGAGCCGTTAGCACAGCGGTACTTGGCGACCGTCCGTCGCTGTACCTTTGCATATGAAATCTCTCCGGCAAGGAAAGCCGGTGATGAGAGAGAATATCAATTTATTGAATATAGAAATGGGTATAAAAATGGCATTATCATGCTATTCATGATATAACAGAACGCGTTCTGACAAAAGAATGATATATTTCAATATCTTTGCCAACGTATTGTATTATATAAATGTATTGTAATATGGAAAATTCATTTGCTCAGATCAGCGAATTGTTCGCTCAGTTTTCAGAGAATGCCAAACTTCAGATTGAAAAAGGCAATAAGGCAGCAGGAATGCGTGCCCGTAAAGCGTCACTTGAACTTGAAAAGCTTCTGAAACAGTTCAGAAAAGAATCACTGGAAGCCTCCAAATGATTTCTTTCGGAATACGTACTACCAGGTATCAAGTAAAAAGCCTCTGCGCTTCACAGCGGAGAGGCTTTTGGTTAATAATAGATTCTCTATGGCTAAAACAGTTCAACTTTCGTGTGTCTGTTGGCTTCGGTCGGCTGATGGTCGGCAATTCCACCTCTGCTGATTTTTGTGATCCTTTCTGCAGGAATGCCGCGCTGTTTCAGTTCCGAAACGATAAAGTCCGCTCTTGACTGGCTCAATGAATCATTGATGCCGGATGTCCCTGTAGAACTGTCCGCAGCCCCGGTAACTCTTACATGCAAGTCATATTTCTTTGCGACCCTTGCCAATTCATCCAGATTGAGTTTCTGTGAAACATCTGTCAGGCGGGCCGTGTTAAGAGTGAAAAAGAAATATACAGGAGCTCCGATACAGCTATCCGAGACATGATTCACAACCATGGGATTGTGCCCTTCAGCCGTTATGAATTTATTCGATACCAGGGAATCCGGATTCTGTTTGTCCTTGTTGTTATTGTTGTTATGAATGAATGCCGTATCGAGAGGAGATATTCCGTCCCAATGTCTGTGTTTCAGTCTTGCACGCAATGAGTTCAACCCACTATAATTGTTTACAGGATATCTTTGTTGTCCATTCTTCTCATCTTCCAGCAAGTGCCCGTAGGTATCAAGCAGACCTTCGATTTCCAGAATCTTCTTCAGTTCAGCAAGCGTTCGTTTGTCGCGGTCATGTTGTCCGGCATAGCGGCTGTTCTTCTCGGACAAGGCACGGGAATAATCGATGAGCTGTTCATTCCTGTGGATGTAATGCGTGACATCAGCAGCTCGTTTCCAACCTATTTTCCCGAGATGGAAGGTGAATCCGGCTGTCAGTGATACCATATGATCACCCAGGCGGTTTGTTCGGCCATAGCCATCAAATTTTTGTGAGGTTGTTGTCCCCGAGAACTCCAGTACTGCACTTACCCGTTTTGAAATCCGATATTGTCCCTGAATACCGTATGAGAAGGCGAAAGGAGAAGTCTTGTTGGAGGAATTGTGTATCAGTCCGACTCCGACAAATGGGGCAAGTCCCCAGCGTGTCTGCTCCTGTCCGGAATACCGATAACCAAGCAGGTTCCATAGCAGGTCTGCATGGACGCTATGGTAATTTTTCGTGGATAACCCGGCATCTTTGAATTGCAAACCGCTGTAATGTATGCGGGCGCCAACGGCAGGAGTAAACCATTTTCCGACGGCAAGGTTGTACGAGGGTTTCACACGTCCGAACAGATCTTCGCAGCCAAGAGGCGTTCCGAGAAAAGCGGTTGCACCTCCGGTGACACTGACAAACCAATTGCCACTCCCGGTTCTTGGCACTACCACACCGTCAAGATAGACCGGCTGGAGGGGTTGGAACAGTTCTGTGGCATCATGGAAGAACTCATGTTGTACAGTATCTCTTTCTGTATATCGTGAATTTGCCTGTACCTGCACGGAGCAGAGAACGGCAAAGATAAGAATGATTTGTTTTGTCATATTCAAATGATTTTTATTTGTTATAACTTTGATTATAATACATTTCTGCCATTTATCGTTTGGCTTTTTTGCCACTGGAAGGACGCATCATGCGACTTGCCATCTTCATGCACCGGAGAGCCCAGGCACGGTTGTCCTCGTCTTCATCACGTCCCCACATGAGGTCATTTCCGCCACCTCCGCCGCCATGTGTTTCGGCAAATGTTGTGGCATCATCGACCATTCCAAGAAACAGCATTGTCGCACAGCGCATGACTTCCGTCCCCCGTTCCGCCACGGAACACAGGAGCGTGTCATCGAACTGTTGCCGTTCGGAAGGCTTCATCTGTGCCGACATTTCCCGCCACTCATTGACCATATTCTCCAACATGGCATCCTTGAGCAGACTGTCCACTTTGGAATGTACATCACGCGAGTATTTGTATGCTTCTTCCTTCAGTTCTTCTGTCCGCTCCTGAATGGCATCCATATTTTCCTTGAGCTCGGAAAGTTGTCGGTCAGCGGTCTGTAGCTTCTCCTGTTTGTCTGCCAATTTATTCTGGATAGCGGCCAGCTCATTTTCGAGCTTTTCTTTCTCGGCAGATAAAGTCTGTGCATCACCTTTCCGGGCTTCCATATCATTTTTGAGTGCCGACAATTGGGCTTCTTTTTCGGCCTGCTCCTTTTTCAAGTTTTCCACCATTGAAGTCAAGCCCTTGACCCTGCGCTCTGCCATCCGGATGTCCGAATGGAGAGAGGAAAGGACTTGCTGATGGCGGCTGATATTCTCTTCTATTGTAGAGCATTCCTCTGACAGCATACGACGGTATTCTTCTGTACTGCGATGCTTCTTTCCCGTTTCGGAAACACTTGAGCCTCTGGACATGCCCCATTTGCTATTGACTTCTGCATAAAAGTCCGTATGA
The DNA here is from genome assembly GCF_900108345.1 of Bacteroides ndongoniae. Lineage (GTDB taxonomy): Bacteria > Bacteroidota > Bacteroidia > Bacteroidales > Bacteroidaceae > Bacteroides > Bacteroides ndongoniae. The sequence goes on from NZ_FNVV01000013.1 coordinate 908,933, forward strand.
AGCTGTTTCATGCGCTCGCTGAATTCATATTTGTCCTTACCGGCAAATATCTCCTTGTACGCAAACTTCCCATCTTTGATTGGCAGCAAAGTACAATGCACATGTGGATTCAACTCATCCAGATGTACAATGAATGCGGCAATATTCTGTTCACCATATCTGCCGCAGACAAATGAATAGACATCCTTTGCCCAACGTTCAATCTCACTCTTCCTTTTTATGTGTCTATTGTCCGCACCTTTTTCAAAATCGACTTCCTGCTTGCCAAATGCGAGTTCCTGCATCCGTGTGCGAGAGCCCCCAAAAATGATATTTACGACTGTACGGAATCTCGGTTCTTCCAAACCTTCATTGGGATCCTTTATGCCTCGTTTATGCAACAGTTCAGCCATTCGCTCAGGAATGCTCCGGCCTTTGTCGATAGGACGGATCTTACCTCCTGATACGACTTCAAAATTCAGGTGTTCACGTGTCGTGTCATAATTACCAAGGTCAGTAGCCCTTTTCCAACCTTTCTCTGTCCAATTGCGCATATGTTCATTACTCTGAGCCACTGTTATCCCTTTGGATACATGTACGTCAAGTACCTGTTTTGCATTTGCCATATTGTTTCCGTGTTGTTTTGTACAATCCATCATGTCCCAGCTTGCTGCTTGTTCGGACATGCCTCCCTGCGACGTTAGTCGGCAGGGGTATTAGGCTACCCACTCCCTCTGTTTCGTGGCATGTGGGCAAGCCCACTTGCCTCATAAAACTGGAAGGATGTCAGGACTGAGATAGGGATGGATTGTTCCTGGTTATACAATTCATTTTCGTTTCCCGGTTCAGTCCGACAATGTCTGGGCTTTTGCCGCAAGCGATAAAAAGGGAATACGGAACGATTTAAGGAGTTCTTTGTTCCTGTCCATATCAACACCTGCGCCGGATGTTTCGGGATTAAATACAAGCTCCGCAAGCTCTTTGGCGGTCTCGATAAACGCGCCCCATTCACCGCCGAGGTCAAGGGTGAAGAACTGCGACAATTGTGAACTGTTATCGAATCTTGACTTACGCAACACACGCTGGAGAGCGGCATTGGCAATACACTCTAATATTGTTTCCCTTAGTTTTTCTTCCTGTCTGACGACTTCTGCCGATACCGTATCGGTGCCGTTGCCGGAAGCCTGAGAATTATCTTTACCGGCAATGGCGGCTAATGCCTGGCAAAGAGCCTGACCACATGAATGACCGGCATCCTCCGATGTCTTTTTGCCGATGACCCATTCGGACAATATACTGCCGATTCGTGTGGCAAAGTCCGGCTCTTCCTGTTCAGTTCCGGCTATTGCATTTTTTCCAGACTGCACGGTCATGGTGATGATGACGCTTTTATTAAGTTTTGTGCGTTCAAGTAGCCCGAAAGATTCCAGAGCATCCAGAAAGGTTCGGACAGTGGCACGATGCCAATGCCAGAATTCCGCAAGATCGGAGATTGTCACATGACATTGGTTGGGAAGAAGTTTTCGCTCCACTTTTCTTACAAATGGAGAAACAAAACCTGCCATTGATCTGTCCAGCAGGTCCCAATACGCTTCCGTCTTCGTTTTACGGTCTCCGGCTTTCTCCTTCAGGAAATCGAACACCTTGACATCTGCCAATATAAAGGTCGTATTCTCTTGACTATTTTCCATTTTACTTTGTTTTAATGATTATTACAGTGCGGAGTTTCTGAAATGCTGCCTTTGTCCGCTTCAAAGACACCATCGCGTGATGATTATCGTGTTTCTTTTCGGATATCGTTTCAGGATGCGTTGTCGTTCCTTCAGCCTTTTCTTCATCATCGCATTCGGCTGTGACCGGAGCAGAGGGATAGAACAGGGCTGCCAAAAGAATATAGTACGCAGTTACGGTAGTAGTGTACAGATACGGTTCAAAGCAGCTGACCAATGTTATAGCACTGATGCCGGCAAACAGACCCATGGAATCATGCAAACGGCTCAGACACCTGTCCGCCAGCTTGAACGAGAACATAGCGGCACAGATAACGGTTGATACCAGGATGCCGAATTCACCAGCATGTCCACTTGCATAGACATAGTGGAAAAGCAGTAGCAGGAACAGAATCACCCGTGTATAAAGTTTGCGGGCTCTGATGTTTTGTTTCATGGAAGCGTGAAACTTTGCCATAAACCGGTATGGCTTTTTGTACAATATCAATGACAGTACAAGAGGGGTCACGCAAAAGATGAGTTGCAATATTTTCAGTAACATAAGTAATATGGTTTTTCGGGTACGTGTATAGGTGTTGCTCTGAGTTCCAAGTGGACAATATCATAAGTTGCCAAGCGGATAATGGTTTCGGCATCCACGGCCGTGAGGTTCATTGCAGCTTTTTTGATTCGCTGCTTGAATGACCGGTCCTGTTTGCGATAGATAGCCAAAGCTTTGTTCAGTTCATGTTCAGGGATGGCCCATGTGGTACCTTCGAGGTATGTTCCGTTTGTCTTGAACGCCCGCAGGACCAAAGTTCGGGAGACAAGGTAGTCCGTCCTGTCACTTCTTGAGATGATATGTTCTTTATAGAGGTTGTCGTCTGCGACCTCTATCCATGTTCGGTGGGCATTGATCCAATAGACCATCTGCCTGTATAATGTATTTCTCATGATGATGTTGTTTTTATAAAAAGTCAATAAGTATGTCCTCCTTGTTCTTCTGGTATTTCAGCTTTCCGCTTTTAGAATGGAGTTGCAAGTCAAGGCAGAGATCCCCGTACATTTGTTCAAGTGAATCATATATGGTTACAAGGACGGTATGGACCTTGCCATCGGAATCAGTCTTCGCGTTCACCTTGAACATTTGGCCGAAAGATGGATTGGAGTAAGCGCATGTACTATGGCCGAACGGTTCGTCTTGCATAGGAATGTGATGATAAAGCACAATCAGTTCCATATCATCCTCCAGCATATCCATCACTTCTTCCAGGTCATAAGGATCATGTAATGGAAAAGTCAGCAGGACATAGTCCCCGTAAAACTGCGGCTCCTCCATAGTGGTTACATCGAGCAGCTGTGGCAACTGAAGGGGGACAAACGTCATAAAGTCTTTCAGAAAGTGTCGTAGCATATTCATTTGATTTTATGTTTATAGCGTGTGAATGTAAATCTCCATAAGCATTCCGGGTAATTCATCCAGACGGTTGTCTCCCGAGTTCAAGATTCGGCACAAAATCTCAAATATGGCCGGTGTCTGTGCGGCAAACCGTTCAAGCTGTTCCTGGTCTTTGGAAGAAAGCATCGACAGGTGGAAACTGTCCATAGAAACGTATGGGCGCATAAGCATCCAGATATATGCGTAGGCTTGTGCTTTTGTTTGGACCTTTTGATTATGAATGTCATTGATGCAGGTTCCGGTATTAAGTATCAGTCTGCGATTGGTTCGCATGGCCAGGTAAACGAGGGCATCCTGGTGAGGTATCTCTTTACGTTCGGCGGCAAACAAAATCTGCAAACAGCATTTTTCCGTATCACGCGTTATATCGGAAATGTCTTCATCACCAATGCTGCACAGATATGGCAAGAACGCCCGAAAAATAGCATCCTCTTTTCCGATGAACTCTGTCATGTCATCTGTCCCGTGTATGCCATTTCGGAGAGTGTTGGCCAGCAAAGTACGATAATCCGAAATGATTTGCTTCCTGTCTCCCTTATGGATTGGGCGTTTATCTAATGACTCAAAGAATGGACGGATCTTTTCCACGGTCCGGATTAATCCATTGTCTTTGTCATTAGATGAAAGTTTTCTTTTCAATAGGAATAACTCCTGATAGGAACGTGGCCTTGACAAAGCCAGACGCGAGAACTCCAGGCGTAGGGAATCATGTATGCCTTCGCATGTTTTACGAAGGTCTTGACCATGGGTCCCAACCGTGTCCTGCCGGACATGGTTAAAAACGGAATCTCTTATGGCTTGCCATTGGCAAAGGTTTTCTGACAGCTCTTCAAATGAAATAGATTTCATCTTCCTTACTTCGAGCAGATAATTTCTGTATGTACCGGCAGGATCGCTTTCGGACTGTTCAGTCAATCCGCCATTACATGATGTGAACATGCATACCGTAATTGAAGCGGCAGCTATCATGTGTAAAAAACTTGATGCTTTAAGGTTCGTTTTTTGAATTTTCATACTATATGTTTTCGTACTATTTCACGCAAAACTATATATAATTTTCTATACTTAATACCATTGGAACTGTATTTTGTGCATTTTTCAATATCGTACTTAATAGTATGATTATCAATGAAAACAAGTGAAAGGAAAAAGGACGAAAAAATAAATAGTTCGATTTTTATAATGGTTTGATTTGGCCACTCAAATAAAACTTGTATATTTGCACTTGTTATCATTTGTATTGGATATTGACATGGCAAAAGTTGGTTATATATTTAAGGCAAATTCGTATGATGAATATGATGCGGACAAGGAATGGATGTGCCAGTACGGTTGTGTACAAGTGATAGAGGAATCAGTCCAGCACGAGACGCTCAGACCTCGCTGGAAACAGCTCATGACAAATCTTGAGAGAGGGGACGAACTGGTTGTCTCGAAATTCAGTAACGCCGTGCGCGGTTTGAGGGAGTTGGCCGCATTGATAGAGTTATGCCGGATCAAAGTGGTCCGCATTATTTCCATCCATGACAAGATTGACTCCCGTGGTGAATTGTTTCCGGACACGACGGCGGCGGAGGTGCTGACCATGTTCGGATCTCTTCCGGAAGAAGTGGCTGTATTACGCAAGTCATCTGACCGGGTGATACGCCTGCAACAGAGTATCAGTGTACCGGTGAAGACGAGCAAAATGTTGAGCAAGACCGAGCGGGATAAAATAGCTGTGGACATGTACAACAACGGGTATTCAGTCAATGAAATCATGGCGCATTGCAATGTCAAGAGCAAAAGTACTGTGTACCAAATTTTAGGCAAGTACAATGTGGCACTCAGCAGGAAACCTGGCCGCGTACCTGGAAATCGGAAATAGGAAGTCAAGGCAACCGATGCCATATTAGTGACGGATTTGCCTGTCAGTTTAAGTATATTTAGGGAAGCCTCTGACCCTTATTGGAAATTTGTAACGCTAAATATAAAAAAGGATATGGGAGAAATTATAGTCGTAGTATTGGTACTTTATGTCTTTTGCAAAATCGTGAAGGGCATATTCGGCGGATTCAGCAAAAGCAGCTTCCGTCATGATAAATAATCATTGCTGCCAACTGTTCACGCAAGGGAACAGTAAAAAAGGAAAACTAAAAGAGGAAAACTGCGTCATGAATAGCGTCCTCGTTATATCAATATAAGCCCCCCAAAGGTTTTGCTTGACTTTTAGGGGGCTTGGTGTCATTTATTCATTTCCTTTTTGTATTCCAAAATCTTGTCCATTGTCAGCCACTGCGGCTTTTCTCCTTCCTTGAAGCTGTCGTGCAACTTTATCATTAAATCGATTTGCCGTTCTTCATCACCTGCCCACAGGCGTTTGGGGTCTCTGCCTCCGTAATCCAAATAATACTCACAATCTGACTGCATCCTGGCTAACAGCATATATCTGAACCGTGCGTCTCGTTGCAATATATCATCAGCCGTTGTCCTTCCTGCTGTGCTTGGCTTGTTATTCGTGTTCATACTCAATTTACATTAACTTGTTATACAATCAGTCCGTTACGTCATAATAATAGCTTAACTCTTCGTCCTTCAGATTCTCAACCGCATACTGGTCTGCCTGTCTCCAGAGTGTATCATACAACGCCGCCACATTCGGTTTCGTTTTATAGTGCTGCCATATCTTGTGATTCAATACCAACACCAATTCCGTAAGGTACTTGCAGTTGCCTTTCCACTCTTCAAAGGCACGGTTGAAAGTGTCCTGAATAGCCGATAACCCGAAAATGTCGGCCGCTGAAAAATCTTCCCAAAAAGTAGTCTGTACGTTATACCCGTTCTCTGCCATAAATGCTCTGAATGTCATATCATTAAAATTTTTAGTTGTTTTTATTTCCCTCTGATACATCCTGTATCGGAAGGTTGATTATTTTTCTGCCCACAAGATTGGCGGTCTGTCAGGCAAGGAGGATGCGAAAAATACTCTTTCCGACATGTCGGAAAGGAAGATTTTTCAGCAGCAAGCATAAGCGTTCCTTGACAGGACAAACAACCGGCAATCAAACTTTGCAGAATAAATAACCGGGCTTTCGAAATAGGCGTGTAGGGAATTTCAGGCATTGCAATAAAAGGGGAAAACGTGAAATACAAAAGGCTATATTACGGAAGGCTTCGAGCAAAACAAAAGCGGCCCGAAAGCCGCTTTGTCAGGAAAACAGGGATTACTTCTTGCCCTTTTTCGCTTCTTTTGCCGGTTTCGAAGGAACTTCTTCCTCCTTCTCGACAGCCGGATAGAATTTGACTGCAACCGTCACGATGCGGTTGTGCTGCACTCCATCTTTGTCAGTCCATTCTTCAGGCTTGAAGTAGCCTTCCACGGTCAGCAGCGTACCTTTGGTAAGCTGGTCAAACGACCCGGAATTTTCATTCTTGCGCCACGCTTCAATGTTCATGAAAGCGGATATGCGCTTGGTTTCTTCGCCGATCTTCTCCTGGCGGGCAACAGCCAGAGGGAAACGTGCAACACTTGTGTTGGTGAATTGATAAACCTCGGCGTCTTTTGCGACATAACCGGTTACTGCGAAATTGTTCTCGTACTTTTTCATTTCGATTGCTTTTTGAAGTTAATAAATCAGTTTTACGGTGCATAAAAAGTAGGTGCAGTAAAGGGATGCACCAAGGATAACGTATAAATACTCTTTATTTTGGGGTTCTCCCAAACCGGAGGCTTGATAAAGGAAGATTTGTACTGTTACGCCATTGGTCAAGACCATGGGTCGCGCCCGGCTGCATACTAACTTTGCAACGAAAAACGATATGGCGACTTCAATAGAAAGCAGTCACGAAAAAGAAGAGGAAAAACAATTGGCAACTGGTTAAAGGAATAATAAAGACGGACGGTGCTGTCAATGGGCACGAATTGGTTTCAACTCTCGGCTGGCATAGGAAGAAGAGCTTCTGGCGGGAAACAGCACCATGTCTCATGATTTGAAGCGGCAAGGATGATATGCCGTACTGGCAGTAAGCGTATAAGCTGCGGCGTGGGAAAGGCCGTAAGACGAAGAATTGGCAAAGGGGTGCTGGCGTATCGGTGTTGCAGCCTTTATCCGGCAAGAGAAATGAGGGAAAAGAAGGCAAAATGAAAAAAGGGCTGAAGCCCGATTGGGAGACAAAGCGGAACGGGCGCGTTATGCGAGTTTCAGCTTCTATTTTATAAAGGGATATGGCGCAGCCAAAAGAGAATATAAATGGATAATCCGGCAAAAATCATTGTCTGGCCAATGGCCATCTGCGTCTCAATGAAGTTTTGGATATAAAAGGTTATTGCGGTAAATGAAGTTACGGGCTGGAACTGAATATTCAACTCCAGTCCGTATAGTACAGAGGCTCCATGTCAGAATTGGATCATCATGATGCGGTGTGGAAAGATTTTGTTTTTGTCGCTCGGTTTTCGTTGGCATATCCAAAGATGGTGTGCCCCATAGCCGAACGTGAAATACTCGTCAAGCCGGGTCTCTTTCTTTAGACTCTCCATGCTTGTGCGAAGTTCGTTTTCGTCTTTTGAGAAAAGAAGCGTGTTAATAATTCTGAAATATAGATTTGTCACTTCGCTGCAGTAAGGGCAAAAAGGGTGTTCAATCGTTACGTTCATAATTGTCTTCGTTTAGTGCATTAGTCATGATAGATTCTCCTTCCTGGTTGAAAATCTCAATAGTCGAGTAACCATCGTTTTCTTCGGGAAACAAAAGCTCGGAAGTATCACGCAAAGCCTCACTTCTTCCATGAGAAAGACGGCTGTCAATGATATTCGAAACATCTTTGCAACGCCAGGACCGGACGATTGCCTCTGCTTCCTCATAACTGTTGGCTTCCACAGTGAAATAGTCTCTTTCCCAACTTGTGACTTTACAGTCTTGATAAAATTCAAATTTTCCCATAAGCCATGTATTCTAACGTACTACTTCAACTATATCCTCAATCCTGCCATACAGTATTGAGCGTAATGCGGTTTTGTCTATGGCATAATATTCTTGGATATGCCCGTATTGTTTGACGAAATACCGCTTGAGAACATCGGAAAAATCAAAATGATAACCGCTCAAGGCAATCCCCCGTTTGAAATAGGTGCTTTCGCTCACGTTGCGAGTAATCCAATTCTTGTCTTCTCTATTGAGTTTGCCGCCATTATTCAGATGTTCCCGCAACTTATACACTCGGCTGCCTTGTAATGTTGCCAGCTCCGGAACATCCCATTGAACGAATTTTGTTGCTATCTGTGCCATATTGCTTAATCATGAATAATAATTTCATCTCGGAATACTGAAATCTCTTTGCCGCTTTCAAGGCGGACAACTATGGTAGTGCCATAGTCGTCCACAATTACACCTTCCGTGTAGCCTTTATAAGCCGTGGATAAAGTACAGGATAAACCTATAATATCGCTTTCGTTATCAAATGTTCTGTTGCTCATCACTATTATATTTTTATTTCCCACTTGCCTTGAGAGAAGATTCTAAAACTCACATATTCATTTTCAAATTCATAAGTTAGAATTTTAATATAGACTTTATCTTTTGCTTCCAGTGAGGCAACCAATTGGTCCATTTCTTTTTCTGGATATTCCCACCGGGAAGGAAATTCTGCATCAACAGAATTGCCATACTTGTTTGCATAACAACTGAAATTGTCATCCAAGAAAGCCTCTATCTTATTGAGGTCATTTTGGTTTTCCGTACTTGCGTAGAAAATGTTTGTCGCATAATTTGCCATATAATTCTATTTTAAGTTTTCTTTTTTTCCCTCATGTAGCATTTACTACTTCAGGCTTGATTAATTATGTCGCTTCATAAGGTGTCATGGCTCTTTATGCAAGGTTTCACGACCAAATACTACCGCTGCAAAAGCAAGGTGGAGATTTTGTTGTGAACCTCAAGGATACCTTGCATACAAGAAAGACATGACAAATACCTTTGCGGCACAATTCATCAAATAGCCCGAAGTCGAATGCTTATAGGGACAAATATTTACTCGTAAACTTATAAAGGAATATATTGCAGCGAAAAGAGAAAGGACGGAGCCAAAGGGAGTCCACTTTCTGCTGTCTAAAAAGGGAGTGGCAGAGTGAGCAAAAACAGTTTAGTTTAGTCCATTAGCCTATATATATGCTAAACTAAAGTAAACTAAAAATAGACAAATATTTGATTGCTTGGATGATTATTTTTAACTTTGCACATATTGATATCGATCATTGAAAACAATACTTTTCTCTTTTCGCTGCGAATTCCTGGATATATGAAAAAACATATATTGAATCAGGATGAGAAAGCATAGTAATAGCTTGGATTGGTGCTTTGATTGCAAGCAAGTGAAAGGAATGAAAAGTAATGCAAACAAAAAAACGAGGATTTACCTAAAAAACCATTTTTTGTTCCTGATTTGTTTCTTGTTTCAGAAACAAAATTCATAAACTACTCATTTACAAATGGTTAAATAGTTATATATTAAATTTTACAGATTTATCATATATGATTTTCTCGTAATGCCCGGCCTTGGACTTCCGCAGCAGCCTGCTCCGGCACAGCTCCTTGAGGTAGTTCATCACCGTGCGCTCGCTGACATTCTGCAATTCCTTCCCAATGGCGATGGCAGTTTTCGTGTCGAACGTGTCCGGCAACAGCGACAGCAGCACCTTGGGCGGATCCTCGCACATGTCCTCCGCCACGAATGAGCGGATGCGGCGGTACGAGTCCTCGAAGTAGCCGTTCAGCCGGATGGCGGCCTTTACCGATGCCGTATCCACAGACTGCAGGTGGCTCTCGTCGATGGCATACCGCAACACCTGCATGAGCAGGGCCAGCCGTGCCACTTGCGCCGGATGCTTCATCTCGCGACTCTCCACTTGGGCGTCGTCCTCTATCCGGTTGATGCGTTCCACTTTCCTGTTCCACCAAGAGAAGAAATATTCCCTTGCCTCCCTGTCCATAGACAGCACATGGGGCATCCTTTCTTCCTCTCCCGTGTCATAGTCCAAGGCGAGTACCTTGCCAAGTATCTGTTCCCATCGTGCCGCCGCCATGGAAGCCCTGTCCTCCCCGCCATCATCCCAATCAGTCCATTTTGGCACTTCACGGGACTTGGGAAGCACGAACAGGATGCGGTCGAGCAGGCCGTTTTCCTCGAAGCCTTTCGTCAGCAGTTCATGCACACGCTTGGTCTGCGTGGTCCCGATGATGTTGATGCACGGCTGTTCAATATGCACAGGTATAGTGTTGCTGACCCTTGTCACATCCAGTGCCCCGCCGCTCCATGCCGTGAGCAGCTGCTCTATGAGTTGCCCGTTGGTGTAGCGGTTGGCGGAGTTGAACATGCCCATTATCTCGTCCACCAGAATGACCACGCTGCGGGGATTGCTGTTATGTGTCAGCAGTAGCGATTCCGGAGTGAAGTCGGAAACGACGGTGCGTCGCAGTACGGGCTTCCTGCCGCTCTCCCCGGCGGCCTTCCATGCCTCCAGTTCCGACTCATACGCCCTGAATAGGGCGTAGTCGTGCTTCCGTATGGGGCGGTATGCCGCCTCCAGCGGCGGTGTCTTGCCCAGTCCCGGCCTGCCCACGAGGATGATGTAGAGGGCGGCGTTGCTCTGCCACTCGCCTTTGATGCGGATACGGTAGGTGCCTCCCAATGCGGCCGATACCGCCGACAGCATGGCCGTCGCGATGAACTCGGTCTTGTAGTTCTCGTACCGGTCCATGTCGAGTATGACGGACTGCACGGCCTGCGGAAAGACATCCAGAGGGAAGCCTGTATCACTGACATGCTCCGCCTCCATGCGGATCATGTTGCACAGTTCAAGTCGGGTGTTTGTCATGTCAGCCATTTTTCTTCTTGCAATAGGATGTCACACTCTCGGACTTGCCTCCCGTCTGCACACGGCGGACATCCGATCTGGCATACATGTTCTTGTTGCCCACCTTGACGGGGACGAGGTAGCCGCGCTTCGCCCACAGGTTGAGCGTCCCCTCGCACACGTTCAGCAGCTCACGCACCTGTCTTGTGTTGAGCCATGTCTCTTCCGCCACACGCCGCATCTCCGCATTCAGTTCTTCCTGCCGGGCCGCCATCGTGCGCTGCACGATGGCCTCGGCAAACATCTTAAGGTCGGCTGGCGTGACTTCCAGTTTCACGTTCGCGCCCTGCTCAACCAGACTTTCTATGGTAATCATAAATATCAGTTTTGAATTTTGTGATGACCATCTTCAAAAGTTCCCTGATGCCCCGCTTCCGATGGCTTGTAAAAGAGAAGCACCGCCTATCCCCGGGAAGAGGATTGACGGTGCAAAAGTATATGCGAATTGAAACGGATTGATATATAATAATTTGTCTTAAATTGTCATGACAATTCAAGTCTGCATGTCCATGTAAAACGGCTCGTTTTGCCCTATCCGGCCACAGTTTCCGCTTCATCATCGGCAGCGATTTCTCTGATTTCCGCTGCCAGTGTCCGGTACAGGTCTCGGTTCTCGTCACTCTCGATAAGAGGTGCCATCTGATCTTTCCCGTCCTTGATGACATGCTTTGCCGCCTTCAGGAAGCCGACCGCCTGCCGTATGGCGCTCTCGCTTTTCAGCGAGGGCAGGTCGGGGAACTGCAATGCCATCCCCACGCTGTACTCCTTCGCGGCGTGCATCCCGGCCACCAGCCGCAGGTCTTTCAGCACATAGAACGGGAGTGCCTGATGGACGGCACTCGTGTTTATGGAAACGAAATTGCGGATGCATTGTATAACTGCCTCCTTGTTTCCGCACTTGAGATAATCTGCAAGCGGCCGCTCCTGTATCTTCTTCTTTCCTGCCTTCCGCTGTGTCTGTGGTGCCGTTCCGGTGACGGAACTTGTTGTCTCGGTCTGATTGTTTTCGGTATCATTACCTCCAATTTTGTCCTTTACGGACTGCAACGCCCATTCGCCGATGCCGCCTTTCTCAATGGCACTTTTCATGGCTAAATGCCTGTCCCAGTCCTCCTGCGTGCGGAAGCCATTCTTTATGGACACCTCGATAATCTGCCTGACGACAATGGAGCAGCCCATCCGCTCGGCGTTCCCTGCTTTGGGATGCCCAGCCTGCCTGCTGACCATGTCCACCATGGCCTCGAAACTCTTGCCGTAATACAGCCAGCTCAATACAAGAGGGGCGGACAGGGTCACGCGGCGTTTTCTCAGGCTCTGTCTGAAAATGTATCTCATCCTGCCCCAGAAGGAGGACGGAGGAGAAGTCGCATCCTCTTCCCTCTGTTTCCTGTAAAGTTCCACGATCTGCTCCGGCACCGCGTTCTCTTTAAAATGGAGGCCTATGTTCTCGAATCCGTCCGTGCTGTCGTCACACCATGATATCTGCCATTCCTTTTTGATGCCGGGCAGCTGCTTGAATATGGCCCGGCATACGGCAAGGTACTGCACCTCGTTCCCGTCCGCCATCATTTTCGCGAAGCGGGTGTATTCCTCCCTGTGTGCGTCCTTCCACTGGAGGATGTCCGCCTTGAACTGTTCGTATGTCTGTTTCTGCTCGTCCATATTCATATTGCATTGTCTGTGGAGGGGGGAAACAGGGAAATTATCAGTCCAGAAGGTTTACCAGTTCCTTCTTCATCTCGTCGTCAATCTTCCGGTACCGGGCAAAGGCACGGCTGCCCTCCGAATGTCCCGACATGGAGGCTATCAGGTTCGGGTCCTTGACCTGCCTGTAGAGGTTGCCGATGAAGGTCTTGCGTGCCGTATGGGTAGATGCCACCTCGTACAGGGGTCTTGCCACATCCTCCCTTGTCTTGGGGTCGAGTACTATGACCTTGCGGTCGATGCCCACATACTTGAGTATCTCCTTTATCTTCTTGTTGTAGCCGAAGTGCGAGAACCGGGGGAGCAGGGCGTTCTCCAGATCCTTGTAGCGTTCAAGTATCTCCCGTGCCTTTTGGTTGAGCGGTACACGCACCGTATTGGCATGCTCCATCTTCGTCTTCTGCGGGATGTACTCCACGAAACCGTCCACGATATTGGCCTTGGTCAGCCTGTTCAGGTCGCTCACGCGGCATCCTATCAGGCACTGGAACATGAAGATGTCACGGTAGACCGGGTAGGTAGTTCCCATGCCGCTCAGGTCTGCATAGTACACCTTGTCCCGTTCTTCGAGTGTCAGGTAGAACGGGTCGCCGTACATCGGCCGGGCAATCTGGTATTGGTCGAAGGGGTTGTTCCTTGTCAGTCCGCGCTTGATGCACCACTTGACGACGGTGCGGATGCGGTAGAGCGACCCTGACATGCTGTTCTCGGAACGCTTCTGCCCGACATCACGGTGCTTCTCGTTCCGGTAGAATACGGGATACATGTCCACATACCTGTATTCTTCCTGCATCCACAGTTTGAAGTCCCTGATGTCGTCCGCCGTAATGGTGTCGATGCAGAGGTGGAAGCCCCGCTGGTGCAGCACTTCGTGGCGGAAACGCTCGTAGCGCAGCACCTTGTTGAGATTGTCGAGATGGTGTTTCCGGCTTTCGTCCGCGAGCGGTGTTTCCTCGATGTATTTCCGTATCTGGTACGAGAGCAGGTACTCGTCGGCTTTGTTGCCGCCCCTTGCGTTGATGTTGGGATGGTGGTATTCCTCTATCAGGCTTTTGAGCCAGTTGCCGTCCACGCCCCGGTGGTACTCTTTCGTTATGAGGTGGGTGATCTGCTGCACGTCCTTGTCGAAGGCCATCTTCTTCTCCTCCGACACCAGAGCCACGCGGGGCTTGTAGCCCTGCCGTTCCGGGCTCCAATGGTTGGGGTTGATGGACAGTTCACTTGCGGCCTTGATGTCCACACCGCCGATGTCACGGACACGGAAATAGACCCGTGCCTGGTCGGTGATGTTGTTCTTGGCGGCGGTCTTCCGGATGAATGCGGTCACTTTCATATGTATGTCCTCCTTTCTGTCTTAGTCTATCATTTCCACAAGCCTGCGCTTCATGTCATCGTCTATCGTGCGGTAGCGGCTGAACGCCCTGCTGCCCTCCACATGCCCCGACATGGAGGCGATAAGGTTTGGGTCGGGCACCTGCCTGTAAAGATTGCCCACGAAGGTCTTGCGTGCCGTGTGGCTGCTGGCCACCTCGTACAGGGGCTTCTGCACGGTGTTGTAGCCGTGCGTGTCGAGGATGGTGACCATCCTGTCTAAGCCGCAACGCTTCAGCAGCTCCCGTATGCCGAGGTTGTAGGTGTGTATCTGCTTGAACGGGAACAGCCTGTCGGCATTGGCATCGTAGCGTTCCAGTATCTTCAACGCCTTCTCGTGCAGGGGTACCCTGACAGTCTTCGCCTCGCATTTCTTCGTCTTCTGCGGCATGTATTCCAGAAAACCGTCCTTGATATTGTCCCTTGTGAGACGGTAAAGGTCACCCACGCGGCAGCCGACATAGCAGTGGAACATGAAGATGTCACGGATGACGGCCAGCTTCGGGTTGTTGCTTAGGTCTGCGTCATACAGGATGTTCCTCTCTTCCGAAGTGAGGAAGAACGGGTCGCCGTAGGTAGGCTCCTTACAGCCGTAGAGCACATAGACCTCGTTGTCGGAATACTTCATCTTCTTGCACCAGTGCAGGAAGGTGCAGAGCAGGTTCATGATGTTGATGACGGTCGTGCCGGAAAGCGGCCTCGGCCTGTGGTTGATGAGCATGTGGGGAGTATAGAAGTCGGGGTGTTCCTGCCGCAGCTTGTACTCGTTCACGACATAATCCCTAAAATCGTTCATTTGCTCCAGCGTAACGGTCTCCACGAAGAGGGTGAAATCTACCTCGCCCAGTATTTCCCGACGGTAGTCGTGGTAGCGGGTCATCTTGCGCTCGAAGCGGACGATATGCTCCTTTGTCCTCTCCGCGCCGTCAAACTTCTCCAGATACTCGTGGACACGGGCTAGCAGATTCGGGTGGTTCCGCTCAAAGGCGCGAACAGGGTACAGCACATCCTCGATGACCTGCTTCATCCACCTGCTGTCCGCCTTGTCCGTGAAAGTTTTCTGCGCCCGCTCGATGATGGCGGCGATCTGTTCCGGCAGGCGTTTCTGCTCAGCGGCAGGCACGGTTGTCGTGCGCCTGTAGCTGAGGGTATCGGAATCCCAATACTTGTCCTGCACTTCAAGCGGGGAAACGACCTTTATGTCCACATTCCTATCCCTGACCCTGAAACAGATGTTCGAGGCCTCGGGGGAACACTTTTTCAGATAGACGGTGACTTTCATCTGCGTTGCTTTTTCGGTTATGCGGCAAAGGTATAATAAATTCCCGTAAATGTTCCCATATATCCCGAAGAATCTTGCAACGGATTAAGACAAATTAAAAAGTCATTCCCGAATCTGATACCGCATAAAGCACAGAAAATCAATGATTATATTTGCAGATGTTTAGCTCTTTTTTTCATTTCGGGCTGTATCAGACTTCCCAAATATCATATATTGCAGTTCCACACTTCGTGTTTTTATAAACTTCTCTGAAGGAACGGGAGAAGTGTTAAACAATGATCAGAAATGGGATTTTTTAATTTTGGTAGTAAGGGGCCTTCTATTAATCATCAGATTATTCAAGGCAAGCAATGTACGGTCTTCCAGTTTTCGATGAAAGCTACAGATTTTGTAATAACTTGTCCTGTTGTTTCAGCTCCAGAACCTTTTATAAGTTTTCCTTCTTATGACCCTCGTTTGGGGAGATATGTGGAGATCGTTTATGGTGAGAAAGATTTTGTGGATGATATCCAAAAACTTATTGATATAATAGACTATGAAGATAGGGGAGAAGAAGCTTTCTATTATGCTTTTGATGTTTTCGTTACTGAACACATAAATGAATTTAATAGGCTTATCGATACTGATCTTTTTCGTATTATTTCTGAAATTATTTTAATGATGGAAGCTATTTTAGAAGCTCGGGTAAAAGAGCAACTACCCGAGCAGGACAAAATAGATATTGTGCGTTCATATATAAATCGTACTCTAACAAAGTTTGCTAATAATTTCTATATAACTAAGTATAGAAGAACTAATTTTAATATTGAACCTTATTTGGTGAAATATTCAGATACGGTTCGTTAAATCGTATATTTCAATATTATCTTTTTTAAATTGCAATGGGAATATATAACTAATTTACCATAAACCTTATTAGAATCTCAAGGTTCAAAATGTTATCTGTCAAAGCTATTTCGGATAATGTTGATATTTGGAAAGAGGGTGTTCTATAAAATATAGTGTAACTTCAACTTTTATAATTTTAGATGCTCAATCTGTAGGAATAAGTTATATAATAACTACCCCCTCCCTAAAGAGGCAGTTTGTTAACTTAGATGTTTTTTTAAGAAAAATCTGAAAATAAAGTCAGGAAAAAACAGATCTTTTTTAGCCGATTGATGTAAACCATAATAAGCTGATAAAACACCCTCTACATTTTATCAGCTTATTTGCATTTTTACGGGTTCAGCTTATCCTAACGGATCCTCACCTCCGCCTTCGGATGGAGTCCCTCCTTCGCTGCTGTCGGCGGTAGTCAGTGCTTTGTCATACTCAATCCATTCGAGGCTATTGCTTACCATGCTGCGGGTGGCTGCTCCTGTAGAGGCAGGATAGGTAGTCTCGGGGATGAAATTTACTTTTACGCGTTGCAGTTGTGTCTGGAAATCGAAGTCTTCTTCGTTTTTCACGCCTTTTGTGTTCAGTCCTAATCGGAAAGAACCGAGTCCTTCCAGTTTTACGCTTTTGCCTTGGGCCATGTATTGTGACATGACGTCTGCCATTTCCGTCAATACGGCTTTAACGTCCGTTTTGGTGACGGTGCTTCTGTCGGCCAATGCTTCTGCTATTTGGTCGGTATTGATGGCGGTGCCTATGGTGATGGCACGGGGATAATATACTTCGGTTTTCTTATTGTATGCTTTTTTATAGAATGCCATATTCGTGATATTTATTGGGGGTTAATAATCTGATTGTGTTTTGTGATGGGTTTGTCGCGATGGCTTTATGGGGGTGCTTGTTGGGCTATGTCCTGTTGTCTCTATGGGCATATCCCAGCGAAGTTTAGGCCATGAGGGCTGTGTTATGATAGTGGATGGTGAAATAATGGGATGGCGAAGCTGGTCTTATTTGTATGGATTATGGTTTTACTTTGTAATCTATTTTATCATTTGCTTTTGATGCTCTTCTTCTCTCTCTTAGATAATATAACGGAGAAAATCTGTTTTAGTCCCCTTATTTTTAGATATTTTACGTTTAATAAACATATTTTAATAGCTGTTTTACCTATCTTTACGAACAATATCATAAAAAACAAGAATGAAATTCTTGTTGAAAGACATTTTGTGGACAACTATCCACAAAAACGTTTTTTGATATTCTGGCAACTATATTAATAACAGGAACCTAACGGTTCTTGAGGTGAATCGGCTTCTGAGCTGTTAAGTTAAAAAAATCAGACTTCTTTGACTTCAGAACGGGATATCAGGAAGGATGATTTTTTTAAAGGAGTTCTATTATTAAACCTTTTTTAACAAAAGAAGGTAGTAGTTGTAGTCCATGTAGTTTCAAACTACAGGGCAGGGGAAGTTGTATAGAATATCGATGTTTTTAGATAAATTTCGAAAACTGTTTCTCTCCTTCCTTTTCCCTCTTCTGATACTCATATTGTAAAAAAAAGTAGTAAGAAAATTACAAAAAAAAGAAACTTTTCCCGATTTTCTTCGTTACTACTTATGAGTAGTTAATTAAGTAGTAATATCAGTAGTAAGTAGTCATACTATAAATAATATCAGTAGTAATATCAATAGTAGGTAGTCATACTAATGTATTATCAGTAGTAAGTAGTTATATGATGTCCTTACTTTAGATATTATGTCTTTACTTTGGAAATCTATTTTTCTCTCTTTCTCTGTAGTTTCTAAAGAAAAAATCCCTATTATCACTTGCTTTCAACAAAAAAGGCTTAACTTTGTAAGCTGTAATTTACTGCTACCCCGATATGGAAAGTCAGAATGTGAAAGATACGGTCAGGCAGATATTCACCGAATATCTCAATGCGCACGGGCATCGCAAGACACCCGAACGTTACGCCATACTCGATACCATCTATTCCATTGACGGGCATTTCGACATTGATACGCTTTACTCGCTGATGGCCGATCAGGAGAATTTCCGTGTCAGCCGTGCCACCCTCTACAATACCATTATTCTGCTTATCAATGCCCGGCTGGTTATCAAGCACCAGTTTGGCACATCTTCCCAGTACGAAAAATGTTATAATCGCGATACGCATCATCATCAGATCTGTACGCAGTGTGGCAAGGTGACCGAGTTTCAGAACGAAGAGCTGCAGCATGCTATTGAAAATACCAGACTGGGGCGTTTCAACCTGACGCACTATTCATTGTATATGTATGGCTTGTGCAGCAGGTGCGAGCGTGCCAACAAACGGAAAAATAAGAACAACAATAATAAAAAAGAAAAATGAAAGTAGACATTCTATTAGGATTGCAATGGGGCGACGAAGGCAAAGGCAAAGTCGTTGACGTATTAACTCCGAAGTACGATGTAGTAGCACGTTTTCAGGGTGGACCGAATGCCGGTCATACGTTGGAGTTCGAAGGACAGAAATATGTGCTCCGTTCCATCCCCTCGGGTATTTTTCAAGGTGACAAGGTAAATATCATCGGTAATGGTGTCGTGCTCGATCCGGCTTTGTTCAAGGCTGAGGCCGAGGCGCTGGAAGCTTCCGGACATCCGTTGAAGGAGCGTTTGCACATCTCCAAGAAGGCACACCTCATTCTGCCTACTCATCGTATTCTGGATGCTGCTTACGAAGCTGCCAAAGGCGATGCCAAAGTAGGTACTACCGGTAAGGGAATCGGCCCTACGTATACCGACAAGATCAGCCGTAACGGTGTGCGCGTAGGCGACATCCTGCACAACTTCGAGCAGAAATATGCAGCCGCCAAGGCCCGTCACGAGCAAATCCTGAAGAGCCTGAACTATGAATACGACCTGACCGAACTGGAGAAAGCCTGGTTCGAGGGTATCGAATACCTGAAGCAGTTCCCACTGGTAGACAGCGAGCACGAAGTAAACGGACTGTTGAAGGAAGGCAAGTCGGTGTTGTGCGAAGGTGCACAGGGCACGATGCTCGACATCGATTTCGGTTCTTATCCGTTTGTAACCTCTTCCAACACCATTTGTGCCGGAGCCTGCACAGGTCTGGGTATAGCTCCTAATAAGATTGGAGATGTATACGGTATCTTTAAGGCCTACTGTACACGTGTCGGAGCTGGTCCGTTCCCTACCGAGCTGTTCGACGAAACCGGTGAGAAGATTGGAGCACTGGGACATGAATTCGGAGCAGTGACAGGTCGTAAACGTCGCTGTGGATGGATCGACCTGGTAGCTTTGAAGTATTCGGTGATGATCAACGGCGTTACCAAACTGATTATGATGAAGAGCGATGTGCTCGACACATTCGATACCATCAAGGCATGCGTAGCTTACAGAATGAACGGTGAAGAAATCGAATACTTCCCCTACGACATTACTGAAGGTGTAGAGCCGGTTTATGTAGAACTGCCAGGTTGGAAGACCGACATGACCAAGATGCAGAGCGAAGACGAATTCCCTGAAGAGTTCAATGCGTACCTCACCTTCCTGGAAGAACAGTTGGGCGTACCCGTTAAAATCGTTTCTGTAGGTCCCGACCGCGAACAGACGATCGAACGATATACCGAAGAATAAGCCAGGATTTCGGATTCGAAAGAAAAATAAGAAGAGGGCTTGTCAGGAAAAACATGATGCCTTGTCCGCTGCCTGATGGCGGGGATGTTGCGTAATCGTGGTTTCCGGACAGGCTCTCTTCTTTTTTTTATTGAGCACGAGCGAGAAGTTTTCCGGGGTATTACCGGCTGGGACAGTACGTAGCCGTTTACAGTTTCAGGGCTTCGTAGATGTGGCGGTGTTCTTCTCCCCAGTCGTCCATTATGTCGATGATGGGCAGCAGGCTTTTACCCAGTTCTGTCAGATGGTATTCGCTGTGGGGTGGCAGTTCCGGATAAATGGTCTTGGCTATGATCTGGTCTTCTTCCAACTCGCGGAGGTTCTGGTCCAGTACGCGGTTGATGGCTTCCGGTATTTCCCGATGAAGCTGGCTGGGACGTTTAGGCCCCTCGCGCAAGGCATCGATGATGCAAGGTTTCCATTTTGAGCTTATCACACACATGGTGATGCGGATGCCGCACGACAGATCCAAAGGATTTTTTCTTTTGTACATGGTTTATTTTTGTTTTATGCGCAAATGTATGAATTATATTCTGTTGTAAGTCAGTATACCAGTTAATTTATCGGTATATGTATAATTTCTCATGTATTTATTAATTCAATGTCGTATACTATCTTTGTGCTTATAATTGCAGATATGGATATACTATTATTGTTTACTGGTATAATTATAAAAAAGGACTGACATTATGAATTACAGAATTTTAGGGAAAACCGGCTTTCGTATCAGCGAGGTTTCACTTGGCACATGGCAGCTGGGTTCGAAGTGGGGCGATCCTTTCGATAAAGAAGTAGCCTTCAAAACGCTTGAAGCAGCATGTGAGCAAGGCATCAATTTCTTCGATACAGCCGATATTTATCAGGGCGGATTGAGCGAAAAAACTATTGGCGAGTTCTTGAAAGGACGTAGCGAGCGCATTTACGTGGTGACGAAATGTGGTCGGGGACTTAATCCTCATAATGCGGAAGGCTATAATGCCGAAAACATCCGTCGGTTTGTTTTCAACTCCTTGCAGAATATGCAACGGGATTGTCTCGACATGGTACTTCTGCACTGTCCGCCTTCGGAGGTCTACTCCAAGCAGGAAGTGTTCGATACGCTCGATGCGTTGAAGCGGGAGGGTTGTATTCTGCATTATGGAGTAAGCGTGGAACGTATCGATGAGGCTCTGGAGGCAATGAACCACGACATCTCGGCCATAGAAATCATATTCAACATGTTCCGTTTGCGTCCGGCTGATGAACTGTTCGCTAAAGCCAAGCAGCAGAATGTGGGGGTTATTGTCCGGGTGCCTTTGGCAAGCGGGTTACTTTCGGGAAAATATACGCTGGAAACTACCTTCGGTAAAGACGACCACCGTTCGTACAACCGTAACGGAGAATTTTTCGATAAAGGCGAAACCTTTTCCGGTGTCGATTATGCTACCGGCGTAAAGGCGGCACAAGTGCTCAAAGAACGGTTGAATA
This sequence comes from Bacteroides ndongoniae, assembly GCF_900108345.1. Lineage (GTDB taxonomy): Bacteria > Bacteroidota > Bacteroidia > Bacteroidales > Bacteroidaceae > Bacteroides > Bacteroides ndongoniae. The sequence goes on from NZ_FNVV01000013.1 coordinate 930,349, forward strand.
CTGACAACCTGGCTTTGGCTGCCTTACGCTACATTCTGATGTACGATGCTGTCAGCACGGTGATTCCCGGAGCCAGCACACCTGCCCAGATTGCAGCCAATGCAGCCGCTTCTGCCCTTCCTGCATTCACTGACGAAGAGATGAAGGTGGTGCGTGAGGTATACGATGAATATATCAAGGAGCAGGTTCATAAGTTGTGGTAAAAACGGCATTATTCGCTGTTTTTATTCGCGGTTTTCATCGATTTCATTAACTTTGTATGTTGTACGCCCGTGGTGGCAGAACGGTTGTCTGTTCTGCTGGCATGGGATACATTATATATAATATAGTATAACTATAAGGTTACATCGGGACCTGAATATAGCTTACTTATTGACGGGTACTGAGGTAGCTTTTACAAAAAACAATGGTGATTTATGAAAACACATTTTCTTGCTTCCCTGCTGTTGCTGGCCGGCTTGTCGCTTCCGCTGCGTGCCCAGCATTATGTTCCTACTGAGGAGAATCTGAAATCCCGCCAGGAGTTCCGCGATGCCCGTTTTGGTATCTTCCTGCACTGGGGCTTGTATGCCATGCTGGCTACGGGCGAGTGGACCATGACCAACAACAACCTGAACTATAAGGAGTATGCCAAACTGGCAGGAGGTTTCTATCCATCCCGCTTCAACGCAGCCGAATGGGTGGCAGCCATCAAGGCTTCGGGTGCCAAGTATATCTGCTTCACCAGTCGTCATCACGAAGGATTCTCCATGTTCCATACCCAGTACTCCGATTACAACGTAGTCGATGCCACTCCCTTCAAGCGCGACATTTTGAAGGAACTGGCCGACGAGTGCCACAAGCAGGGCATCCGTCTGCACCTGTATTATTCGCACCTCGACTGGTATCGCGAAGATTACCCATGGGGCCGTACCGGCCGCGGGACAGGACGCCCCGACGCCAAAGGCAACTGGCCTACCTATTATCAGTTTATGAACAACCAGCTCACCGAACTGCTAACCAACTACGGCCCGATAGGAGCTATCTGGTTTGATGGTTGGTGGGATCAGGATCAGAATCCCGACTTCGACTGGCAGCTTCCCGGACAGTATGAGCTTATCCACAAGTTGCAGCCTGCCTGCCTTGTAGGCAACAACCACCATCAGGTGCCTTTCGAGGGTGAAGATATCCAGATTTTCGAGCGCGATCTGCCGGGCGAAAACAAGGCTGGACTTTCGGGACAGGACGTCAGCAGCTTGCCGCTGGAGACGTGCGAAACCATGAACGGCATGTGGGGATATAAGATTACCGACCAGAACTACAAGTCGGTTAAGACTTTGATTCACTACTTGGTGAAGGCGGCAGGCAAGGATGCCAACTTGCTGATGAACATCGGCCCTCAGCCCGACGGCTGTCTGCCCGAAGTGGCTGTACAACGCCTGAAGGAGGTTGGCGAATGGATGCAGACTTATGGCGAAACCATTTACGGCACGCGTGGCGGATGCATTGCTCCGCACGACTGGGGAGTGACGACACAAAAGGGGAACCGCCTGTTTGTACACATCCTGAACCTACCTGACAAAGCACTCTTCCTGCCGCTGGAAGGCAAGCAGGTGAAACAGGCGCTCGACTTCGTTACCCGTCAATCGCTGAAGTTCAAGCGGGTGGAAGGCGGCATCACCCTGCTGTTTGATGAAGTGCCGACCGAAACCGATAAGGTGGTTGAATTGCTGCTCGGTTAGTGAACCGAAGCCGATGACTCAGAAAACAAATGCAATGGCGGCGCCCAGTGTGATGTTGTGCATGCTGGTGCGCCGCGTGTACGATTGTACGTCTCTGTTTCCTTCGTCGTCCGTCCACGAGTTTTTCAGGTCGTATGTCAGGCGGGGAGCGGCGTAGTCATAGTCGGCAAACAGGCGCAGAGCTGCATCTTTCTTGTAGCGGTAGGTCAGCCAAAGTCCTGTTCCTATCTTGAAGGAACTGCTTCTTCTTATTTTCAGGAAATCGTCGTCCACAAACTCTTCATTCAGCAGTTCCTGTCGCGACAGACCTTCCTGCTGCATGTAGTAATCTACGTCTTCTTTGTAGAACTGGTTGTAGGTCGCTTCGTCCACCCGTGTGCGGTCGAATATCTGCGGATTGATGCGGCACACCGATTGCAGGTCGAAGTTGGCGGTCAGCCTTCGCCCGGCCAGCAGCTTGGTCCCGATCTGGAACTGCGGACTGAGGGGGTAGGAGAGGTAGAGGCCTAAGTCCACGTCGAACATGCCTAAGTGGTCCGATTCCAGTCCGTTCAGTAGAAACATGTTTACCGGTGCACCTTCCTGCCGGTCGTTGTCCATGTCGAAACGTTTCATGTTCTCGGCAGGGATTTCCGCTATAAGCGGAGTAGTCGATACTTTCAGTCGTCCGCCTATGCCGATGTAGGTATTCAGGAAGTAGGCTCCTTCAGCGCTGACCACCGTACTGGCACCGATGTGCAGCTTCATGCCCAGTGGTGTTCCCATTTCTGTGTCGTACAGTTCGGCGGTTTTTAGGTGAGACGGTCCAGTGGCTACCCCCATGTTGAAGGCGAGGAAGGAGGGCGGATCGTACCGTCCGAAATCTGCCGCTGCATTGCGGGCAATGTGCTGAGGCTTGAATATCAGGTCGCTGAAGAAATACCCCAGATCGGTCGCAATCATTCCGATTCCGGCTCCTACCAGCACGTCGCCTATCCAGTGGCGGTTGTTCAGCTGTCGGGTGATGCCGGTCAGCCCGGCCAGCGTGTAGCCGCCGATGCTGTACCAGGGGCTCTTCATGCCGTACTCTTTGTGCAGGATGGTGGCGCACATAAAGGCAGTGGCCGTGTGTCCCGAAGGGAAAGAGTTACGGGTTGAGTTGTCTGGCCTTCTTTCTTTGACGGTATATTTCAAGGTGTTGACCGTTCCGGCCATCAAAGCGGCTGAAAGCATATTGCTTACCGCCAGTTCTTTCCACGAACTGCGCCCTTCTATGCCGGCCAGCTTCAGTCCCCAAGTGGCAGCCAGTGGCACGTATTGCGTATAGTCATCGTAGCGTTTGTGGAAGTTGGGCTCGAACCGGTTGCGTAGGGTACGGAAATGTGTGTTCTGTTCCTTCACGATGATGCCCGACACGATTAGCGGAATGCCCATGTACGAGAAGTTTCGGGCGAAGGCTCCGTTGCTTTTGCCGGGTTGTGGAATGGCGATGCTGTCAGTCGTGTCATGTACATTACATGTTCTGGTATCTGCTTTGAGCTGGAGGAAGACAAGCTGCAATAAGATGGCGGTTAGGATAATTTTCAATGTCATAAATTCGTTCGGATAGTTCTTTGTCTCTGCCCCGTTTGTTTCGGGCTGGCAAAGATAATGCCTTGCGGGGAAAAAAACGGAGAAAGATGATGTACATGTTTTCTTTGCAATGTATTGTTTTACAGTTTATTGTGACTTTGTTTGTTGTACATTTGTTTTTTGTCTGTATGGCTGTCTGTCATGCGGAAGTGTTTTCTTTTTCTTTGTGTCTTCGTAGCTTTTTACAAGAAAGCGTGTGAGGAAAATCTATAATCTGTGTTAATTCTTGTGGTATCCTGCCAATCTTACGTTATATTTGGCAAACAATTTGTTCTGATATTTGAAAAGACAAATTTGGATTATTAATTTAAAGTAAAGAAAACAGTATGGGAACAGGAATGATAGGAATGCAATGGATTATATTTATCGGTGTAGCCGTGGTGAGCTGGCTGGTGCAGATGAACCTGCAAAACAAGTTCAAGAAGTACTCGCAGATACCTACCAACAATGGCATGACCGGAGCCGACGTAGCGCGTAAGATGCTTAACGACAACGGCATCTACGATGTGCAGGTGACTCATACACCGGGCCACTTGACCGACCACTACAATCCGGCCAATAAAACCGTGAATCTGAGTGAAAGTGTGTACAACAGTAATAGCATCATGGCCGCTGCCGTAGCAGCCCACGAGTGTGGCCACGCCTTGCAGCATGCCCGTGCCTATGCGCCGCTTACCATGCGCAGCAAGTTGGTGCCGGTAGTTTCGTTTGCTTCCAGCATCATGACGTGGGTGATATTGGCAGGTATTCTGATGATCAATTCTTTTCCGGAATTGCTGCTGATCGGCATCATTCTTTTTGCCACTACTACGCTGTTCAGCTTCATCACCTTGCCGGTCGAGATCAATGCCAGCAAGCGTGCTTTGGTATGGCTCAGTGCCAGTGGCATTACCAATGCCTACAATCATGACAAGGCCGAAGACGCTCTTCGTTCTGCTGCCTACACTTACGTAGTGGCTGCATTGGGCTCGTTGGCTACGCTGATCTACTACATCATGATCTATCTGGGACGTCGCGAGTAATTTTTAGAATCATATTGGGATGGACGCATCATTTGGCCGGAGTGCAGGTGATGCGTCTTTTCCTTATTTTGCTAACTTTAAACAATATCTCTTATGATGAAACCGTTTTTTTCAGCTTCCCGCACCTTGTGCTTAGTTCTTTTTCTTTGTATGCAGTTGGGCGTGTATGCCCTTAACGAAAAACCTTTTGTCATTCCCGAACTGAAAGAGTGGAAGGGAGCAGATGGCATGTTCCAGCCTTCTGCCGACATGCGTATTGTATGTGGAGATCCTGCCTTGCGGGCGGTAGCCGAGGCATTTGCTGCCGATTACGGACAGATGTTCGGCACTGTTCTTCGGGTGGAGGAGGGAAAGCCGCGCACCGGTGACATCTTTCTGACCCTGAAGAAAGACAAGAAACTGGGAACCGAAGGCTATGCCATCCGTGTGGATCGTACCGTTACCGTTTCTGCTCCCGAAGTGGCCGGTGTTTACTGGGCTACGCGTACGTTGCTTCAGATGAGCGAGCAGAACGCTGACCGTTGTCTGCCAAAGGGACAGATACGCGACTATCCCGACTATGCCCTGCGTGGCTTTATGATGGATTGCGGCCGCAAGTTCATCCCCATGTCCTACCTTCGCGACCTGGTCAAGGTGATGGCTTACTACAAGATGAACACTCTTCAGATACACCTTAACGACAATGGCTTCAAGCAGTTCTTCGGTCACGACTGGGGTCGTACCTATGCTGCTTTTCGTTTGGAGTGTGATACTTATCCCGGGCTGACGGCACGCGACGGCTACTATACGAAACGCGAGTTCATCGACTTTCAGAAAGAAGCTGCCGGCCGTTTTGTCGAAATCATTCCCGAAATAGATGCTCCTGCTCATACGTTGGCATTCACTCATTACAAACCCGAAATAGGCAGCCGCGAGTACGGCATGGACCATCTGGATCTGTTCAACCCCGAAACGTATACATTCATGGATGCTCTTTTCAAGGAGTATCTGGAGGGTGACGAACCTGTCTTCTGGGGACCGCGTGTGCACATCGGCACTGACGAATATTCCAACAAGAAGAAAGATGTAGTCGAGAAGTTCCGTGCCTTTACCGACCGCTATATCCGGTTGGTCGAGAGTTATGGTAAGCAGGCTTGTGTGTGGGGAGCGTTGACCCATGCGGCAGGCGATACTCCGGTCAAGTCGGAGAATGTCATCATGAGTGCCTGGTATAATGGCTATGCTGACCCCAAGGCTATGGTGGAGCAGGGCTACAAACTGATCAGCATCCCCGACGGTCTGGTCTATATTGTCCCGATGGCGGGTTATTATCATGACTATCTGAATGACGAATATCTGTACAACAAGTGGACGCCTGCCCATGTAGGAAAGGTGGTGTTCGATGAGAAGCACCCGGCCATTCTGGGTGGCATGTTTGCCGTTTGGAACGATCATGTGGGTAACGGCATCTCCGTCAAGGATATACATCATCGTCTTTTCCCGGCTTTGCAGACTTTGTCGGCGAAAACATGGGGAGCACAGTCCGCTCTGCCTTATGCCGATTTCGACCGTTTGCGCCGTCAGTTGAGCGAAGCTCCGGGTGTAAACCAGCTGGCACGGATCGGCCGTGAACCGGCTATGGTCTGCCAGGCAGCGGAGGTTGTTCCGGGTTCTTCTTTGTCTTATCCCGAAATCGGTTATGATTATACGGTAAGTTTCGATCTCGAAGCTGCTGCCGAAGCACCGGGCACCGAGTTGTTCCGTTCGGAAAACGCCGTTTTCTACCTGTCCGACCCTGTAAGCGGACTGTTCGGCTTTGCTCGCGACGGCTATCTGAATACATTCGGCTACCGGCCTTATCCGGGCGAAAAGGCAAACATCCAGATTAAGGGCGACCACATGTCTACCGCCCTCTTCGTTGACGGCCGTCTTGTTGAGAAGCTGGATGTTCAGAAGCGTTACTTCAACGCCGGCAAGGACTCCATGAACTATGTGCGTACGCTGGTATTCCCGTTGCAGAAGGCGGGAGACTTCAAAAGCCGGATTTCCAACCTGAAAGTATTCAATTATGTTACCGGTTCCGACGCTGTAAACGACTGATGGAGGAGGAAGGACAGACGATGAAGGATTTTGCAGCCATCGATTTCGAGACGGCCAACGGCAACCGTTCCAGTGTGTGCAGTGTGGGCTTGGTCATTGTCCGCGACGGGCGGGTGACCGACCGCTTCTATCGTCTGATACGTCCTTACCCCAATTTCTACAGCTATTGGAATACGCAGGTGCACGGCCTGACGTGGCACGACACTGCTGCTGCCGCTCCCTTCCCCGACGTGTGGAAGGAGGCGGCACCGCTTATTGGCGACCTGCCTTTGGTGGCGCACAACAGTCCTTTCGACGAAGGCTGTCTGAAAGCCGTTTTCCAGGCATACGGCATGGACTATCCCGGCTATACGTTTCACTGTACTTGCCGCGCTTCGCGCCGCGTCTTCGGCAAGGAACTTCCCAATCATCAGTTGCACACCGTGGCGGCTCGTTGCGGTTACGATCTGACCCAGCACCATCATGCTTTGGCCGATGCTGAGGCATGTGCGTGCATTGCGTTGCTGATACTTTGAGTAACGCTTGCACGGCTCGCGAGGGACACTTGTATGGCTCGGGAGAAACACTTGTGTGGCTCGGGAGCGATGCAAGCAATGCTCGTGGGGATTGCAGGCAATACTTGGCGGGTTTGCTGGAAAAACTCGTGGGCTTTGTGTGCAAAACCTGGCGGCATTGCTTGTAATATGCGGTGGGATTGCTTATTATTTGGCTGGAGATTGCTTGTTACGGTGGCTAACTACCGATGTTATCTACCTAAAGTGGGTAGTTACGTCCGCCAAGTGGCACTCTGCGGGTGAAAGATGGATACGCGGACTACGCAGAATGAGGCGGACTTACACGGAGAAAGAATGAGAAAGAGGAAAATTGCTTTCACGCCTTCACCTGAAATTTAGAGCGTTGGTATTCATGCGGATATGGTGAAAGATGTGGCTTCACGGAGGTTTCACCTTTTGCTTTCACCTTCTCCGGGTTTTCTTATTTTCCTCAGTTTCACTTCATGAAAAGCACAATTTTTAATCGCTTGATAGATAGGTGAATATGGTGAAGGATGTAACGTACATGCAAGTGGTGATGTAACGTACGTGCAAGTGCTTACTGATGTATGTATGAATTTAGTTTTTTGCTGCATGCTATCAATGTCTGTACAGATATACCACAAATATTATTTCTTGTGGTGTCCTTATGCAGAATCGGGAAAATATGCATGATGCAAACGAACAGGGAAGGGGGGATAGTTGTACTTAAAACATATCATGCTGAAAACGTTGCAAAAGGTTGTATACTTATAACCTTTTTGCGATGTTTTTCGTGTCTTAACGCCGTTTGTTATAATATGATTGGGTTGTAAAAGCAGATATGAAAGATGAAACTAGTATTGTTGTAACTCCCGTCCTCCACTACAATATTTATATGAACCACCCAGATAGCATAAAGCGGAATTTCATTGATTGTCCGACGGCCGTTGGAATATTTATCCCCCAGATGAAGATTTTCCGGATAAAATACTGTAACTTTGCCGCCTGATTATAAATGTAACTGATACGAATATGGCAGCAAAACCTTGTATTCCGAAAGGAACCCGTGACTTTTCGCCGGTAGAAATGGCGAAACGTAACTATATATTCAACACCATCCGCGACGTGTATCACCTCTATGGCTTCCAGCAGATAGAAACACCCGCTATGGAGATGCTTTCTACGCTGATGGGCAAGTATGGCGAGGAAGGCGACAAGCTCCTGTTCAAGATACAGAACTCGGGCGACTACTTCTCTGGCCTGACCGATGACGAACTGCTGAGCCGCAACGCCGCCAAGCTGGCCTGCAAATTCTGCGAGAAAGGCTTGCGCTACGACCTGACGGTGCCTTTTGCACGCTACGTGGTGATGCATCGTGACGAAATTACTTTCCCTTTCAAACGCTATCAGATTCAACCCGTATGGCGTGCCGACCGTCCGCAGAAAGGACGTTACCGCGAGTTCTATCAGTGCGACGCCGACGTGGTGGGTAGTGATTCGTTGCTGAACGAAGTGGAACTGATGCAGATTGTCGACACGGTGTTCAGCCGTTTCGGCATACGGGTGTGCATCAAAATCAACAACCGCAAGATTCTGACCGGTATTGCCGAAATTATCGGCGAGGCAGACAAGATAGTAGACATCACCGTAGCCATCGACAAGCTGGACAAAATAGGTTTGGACAACGTGAACGCCGAACTGCGTGAAAAAGGCATCGGCGACGAGGCCATCGCCAAACTGCAACCTATCATTCTGCTGAGCGGATCGAACGAAGAGAAACTGGCTACACTGAAGCAGGTATTGGCAGCCAGCGAAACCGGACTGAAGGGAGTGGAAGAGAGCGAGTTCATCCTTTCTACCCTGAAGGGATTGGGACTGAAAAACGAATTAGAGCTTGATCTGACCTTGGCACGCGGACTGAACTATTATACAGGTGCTATCTTCGAGGTGAAAGCCTTGGACGTGCAGATAGGTAGCATCACTGGTGGCGGACGCTATGACAACCTGACAGGTGTCTTCGGCATGGCCGGTGTGAGCGGTGTGGGTATTTCGTTCGGTGCCGACCGTATCTTCGATGTGCTCAACCAGCTGGACCTTTATCCGAAGGAAGCCGTGAACGGCACCCAACTGCTTTTCATCAACTTTGGTGAAAAGGAAGCAGCCTTTTCCATGCAGGTACTGGCGCAGGTACGCGCTGCAGGTATCCGTGCCGAGATCTTCCCGGACAGCAGTAAGATGAAGAAACAGATGAGCTACGCCAACGCTAAAGGTATTCCGTTCGTGGCACTGGTGGGCGAAAACGAGATGAACGAAGGCAAGGTGACCCTGAAAAATATGGAAACCGGCGAACAGCGTCTGGTGACTCCTGATGAACTGGTGGCAGAATTGGGTGACTAACCGATAAGAAAGATAAAAGACTATTAAAAGGGAGTGGGTTTCTGCTCCCTTTTTTGTATATTTGTAATCAGGGTGTAAAAGCAATGTAACAGGCGTGGGTTACTTTTGCATCGGACTTATAAATATGGAGGAGGTTATTATGTTTTCCATTCAACTAAACGAGAACAGGCACAATCTGCTGATTGGGGTAGTAATGTTTATTGTGGCCATTTTGTTTCTTTTGTACATGGGAAGTGCCATGGTCAGTTCGACGAAGGCATTCTGGAGCATTTGAACAAGATAAACTGTGCCGAAGAAATACGGCTTTGAGAAACGAATTGATTGATTCCCTGACGATGGATTTTTCCATAGTTAGGGAATATTTTTTTCCCAGTTAGGAAATTATTTTTTCCCAGTTAGGGAAAAAATATTCCCCAGTTAGGTAATTTTCTGCATCTTCCTGACGGGCTGAAATCTGAAATAATTGCATAGGTTTGATTCGTGTAGCGTCAAATTGGCAGGAAAGGTCTGCCAATTTGTGCCGGTTGGCGTTTGGCACGCTTTTCGTATATTGTTTATCGCCTGCGTCAAGGTAGGCAGAAACAAGAAAAAATAAGTAAAACATATAAAAACGAAAAGAACTATGAACATTAAACCATTGGCAGACAGAGTTCTGATACTCCCTGCACCTGCAGAAGAAAAGACAATCGGCGGTATCATCATTCCTGATACAGCAAAAGAAAAACCCCTGAAAGGTGAAGTGATTGCAGCCGGTAACGGTACGAAAGACGAAGAGATGGTACTGAAAGCTGGTGACCATGTACTCTACGGCAAATACGCAGGTACTGAAATCGAACTCGACGGTACTAAATATCTGATCATGCGTCAGAGCGACGTACTCGCTGTACTGGGATAAATTATCAATTTTCAATTATCAATTTTTAATTAGACGAAATCATGGCAAAAGAAATATTATTCAATATTGATGCCCGCGACCAATTGAAGAAGGGTATCGACACACTGGCTAACGCTGTAAAGGTAACACTGGGCCCGAAAGGACGTAACGTGATTATCGAGAAGAAATTTGGTGCTCCCCACATCACAAAGGATGGTGTGACTGTAGCGAAGGAAGTAGAACTGGCTGATGCTTATCAGAACACCGGTGCACAACTGGTAAAGGAAGTTGCTTCGAAGACTGGCGACGACGCTGGTGACGGTACAACAACAGCTACCGTATTGGCTCAGGCCATTGTAGCCGAAGGCTTGAAGAACGTTACTGCCGGTGCAAGCCCGATGGACATCAAGCGCGGTATCGACAAGGCCGTAGCCAAGGTGGTTGAATCTATCAAGGCTCAGTCTGAAATGGTTGGTGACAACTACGACAAGATTGAACAGGTAGGTACCGTATCTGCCAACAACGATCCCGTTATCGGTAAACTGATTGCAGATGCCATGCGTAAGGTTTCGAAGGACGGTGTCATCACCATCGAAGAGGCTAAGGGTACGGATACAACGATCGGTGTGGTAGAAGGTATGCAGTTCGACCGTGGCTACTTGTCAGCTTACTTCGTAACGAATACGGAAAAGATGGAATGTGAGATGGAGAAACCTTACATCCTGATTTACGATAAGAAGATTTCGAACCTGAAAGATTTCTTGCCTATTTTGGAACCTGCCGTACAGACTGGCCGTCCGTTGCTGGTTATCGCCGAAGATGTTGACAGCGAGGCGCTGACTACCTTGGTAGTGAACCGTCTGCGCAGCCAGTTGAAGATCTGTGCCGTGAAGGCTCCGGGCTTTGGCGACCGTCGTAAGGAAATGTTGGAAGACATCGCTATCCTGACCGGTGGTGTAGTTATCAGCGAAGAAAAGGGCTTGAAACTGGAACAGGCTACTATCGAAATGTTGGGTACTGCCGAGAAGGTTACCATCACGAAGGACAATACGACCATTGTAAACGGTGCCGGCGACAAGGAAAACATCAAGGAACGTTGCGAACAGATCAAGGCTCAGATTGCCGCTACGAAGAGCGATTACGACCGTGAGAAGTTGCAGGAACGTCTGGCCAAGTTGTCAGGTGGTGTAGCTGTACTCTACGTAGGTGCTGCTTCCGAAGTTGAGATGAAGGAAAAGAAAGACCGTGTAGACGATGCACTCCGTGCCACACGTGCTGCTATCGAAGAAGGTATCGTGCCGGGTGGTGGCGTAGCTTACATCCGTGCATTGGAATCGCTGGAAGGTCTGGAAGGTGACAATGCCGACGAGACAACCGGTATCCACATCATCAAGCGTGCCATCGAGGAACCGCTCCGTCAGATCTGTGCCAACGCTGGTAAGGAAGGCGCTGTAGTTGTTCAGAAGGTTCGTGAAGGTAAAGGCGACTTCGGTTACAACGCACGTACCGATGTTTACGAGAACTTGCATGCCGCAGGTGTAGTCGATCCGGCTAAGGTTACCCGTGTAGCTTTGGAAAACGCCGCTTCTATTGCCGGTATGTTCCTGACTACCGAATGTGTAATCGTAGAGAAGAAGGAAGACAAACCCGAAATGCCGATGAACGCCGGTATGGGTGGCATGGGAGGCATGATGTAATCAGCCGATTTCCCCTGATTAATTAGTATAAAAGCAGCCGCGGTGTCTTGCCTTGTTTGTAAAGATGCCGCGGCTTTTTTTAATGATGAAGCATAAGAATATGAGAAGTTTTGCATCAGACAACAACTCAGGTGTGCATCCGCTGGTGATGGACGCCCTGAACCGTGCCAATAAAGACCATGCGGTGGGCTACGGTGATGATCCCTGGACGGAAGAAGCCGTAGGCAAGATACGCGAAGCCTTTACGCCCGATTGCGAAGTCCTGTTTGTGTTCAACGGTACCGGTAGCAATGCTGTTGCCCTGCAACTGTGTACACGTCCTTACAACCTGATACTCTGTGCCGAGACAGCTCACATCTACGTGGATGAATGTGGTGCTCCTGCCCGTATGACGGGTTGTCAGATCAGGCCAATAGCGACTCCGGACGGGAAGCTGACGCCCGAACTCCTGCGGCCTTATCTGTGCCACTTCGGCGAACAGCATCATTCTCAGCCGGGAGCCATTTACCTTTCGCAGTGTACGGAGCTGGGTACGATATACAAGCCCGACGAACTGCGTGCCATTACGGAGCTGGCACACGCACATGGAATGTATGTACACATGGACGGTGCGCGTCTGGCCAATGCCTGTGCGGCACTTGGGCTGACGTTTAAGGAACTGACGGTGGACTGTGGTATTGATATCCTCAGTTTCGGAGGTACGAAGAACGGACTGATGATAGGCGAGAGTGTTATTATTTTCCATCCCGACCTGAAGAAGGAAGCGCGATTTGTCAGGAAGCAGTCGGCACAGTTGGCATCGAAGCTGCGTTATCTCTCCTGTCAGTTTACAGCCTATCTGAAGGATGACTTGTGGCTGAAGAATGCCCGTCATGCCAACCAAATGGCATTGCTGTTGCGCGACGGATTGAAAGAGCTGCCCGAAGTATGGTTCACACAGGAAGTGGAAAGCAATCAGTTGTTCCTGACCATGCCCCGTCGGGTGATCGATAAACTGTTGCAGTCGTATTTCTTCTACTTCTGGGATGAGGCGGCTGATGAAATCAGGTTGGTGACCTCGTTCGATACTACGGAAGAGGACATCCGCGAACTGCTTGCAACTGCAAAGAGCTGTTATTGAGGAGGGTGTCAAAATTGAGGGTAGCTGTATATTGCTACTTTCAGGTATGGATGACATGGCTTGGTTTGACGCATCCGCATGAGATTGTTGGCCTGTCCGTAAGAGTCAGGCGGAGGAATGGTGTAGTTTGAAATATAAAATTAGACAGAATATGGCATATATTGATTATTATCAAGTACTGGGGGTGGACAAGACGGCATCGCAGGATGATATCAAGAAAGCGTACCGTAAGCTGGCACGTAAATTTCATCCTGACCTGAACCCGAATGACCCTACAGCAAAGGAAAAGTTTCAGGCCATCAACGAGGCAAACGAAGTGCTGAGTGATCCTGAAAAGCGAAAGAAGTACGATGAGTATGGTGAACACTGGAAACATGCCGATGAGTTCGAAGCGCAGAAGCGTGCCCGCCAGCAGGCTGGTGGCGCCGGGTTTGGCGGCTTCGGTTCGGGAGGCTTCGGTACGGACGGTAACGGTACGTATTGGTATTCGTCCGACGGGCAGGAGTTTACCGGAAGCAATGCCGGTGGTTTCTCGGATTTCTTTGAAGAACTCTTCGGGCACCGGGGACACGGCAGCAGAAGCCGGGGTGGTTTCCGCGGACAGGATTATCAGGCCGAACTGGAGCTGTCCTTGCGTGAGGCTGCACAGACACACAAGCAGGTGCTGACCGTGGGCGATAAGCAAGTGCGTATCACCATACCTGCCGGTGTAGCCAACGGACAGGTCATCAAGTTGAAAGGATACGGAGCTCCGGGTATGAACGGTGGTCCTGCCGGTGACTTGTATATCACGTTTGTGATCCCTGACGATCCGGTGTTCAAGCGGCTGGGCGATGACCTTTATGTGGATGTCAATACCGATCTGTATACGGCTTTGCTGGGTGGCGAGCAGTTGGTAAGTACTTTGGACGGACAAGTGAAGCTGAAAGTGAAACCGGGTACGCAAAATGGTACCAAGGTGCGCCTGAAAGGTAAAGGTTTCCCTGTCTACAAGAAAGACGGAGAGGCTGGCGACCTGATTGTGACCTATCATGTTGTGTTGCCAACCAACCTGACTGAACAGCAGAAAGAAATGTTCCGTAAAATTCAGAGTATGAACTAAAAATGTATCACTATGCAGAACGATTTGATTATTGTCAGCGATTATTGCGACAAATGCCACATAGAACCTGCCTTTATCGACCTGTTGCAAGAGAATGGTCTGATAGACATTTTGCTGGAGGAAGGAAAGCCGTGTCTGGCTTTCTCGCAACTGCCGGATGTAGAGCGTTACAGCCGTATGTATTATGATCTTTCCATCAATATGGAAGGAATTGATGCCATCCATCACTTACTGGAACGTATGGAAAGCATGCAAAAGGAGATTGCTGCTTTGCGCGGACGGCTGAGGATGTATGGTGACCTGTTTTGAGAATCCGGACAGGAAAAATACAAAGCGGGAGGAAGCACGTTTGTGGATACTACACGACGCGCTTCTTTCCGCTTTATTGTTTATACAGAGAAAGGGGCCTATAGGGCGCATGCATTTCCTTCGCAGTATTCCTGGCTGGGAGTGCCGTTGTACTCCGGATGGCGCTGCAACCAGCGGACAGCATAAGCGCAGGTGGCTACGCAGGCATAACCCTGCTGCAGGGCATAGTCGTAGGCAGCCTTGACAAGGGCCGAGGCGATGCCTTGTCCTTCGAGGGGAGCGGGAACGATGGTGTGGCGTATGTCGAGTGCGCCGTTTTCGATGAGATAAGCTACATGGGCTGTTTCACCGTTTTGAGTCAGGGTGAAACGACGTTGTTCGGGGTTGTGCAGAATATTCATGATACTAGAGATTTTTATGTAAAACATCTTTTATTGGTAAAAGGTTCATTCGTTTCATAAATTCGTCAGCATAAACTCGTCCGATGGGCAGCTCGACATTTCGGTGATGTAGCGTGAGCTGGCGACGGTTGTAACTGGCTATTTTATGTAAGGGAACAATGTATGATTTGTGAATCCGCATGAAGCGTTCGGCGGGCAACAATTCCATAACTGTCTTCATGCTGGTTTGCGACAGAACCGGTTTGTCTGAAGTGAGTATTATCCGTATGTAGTTGTCCATGGCTTCGATGTATTCAATGTCCGCCAGCCGTATTTTGACATTTTTATATTCTACTTTCAGCATGATTTCTTCATCGGCAAATACAGGTTTGGCTTGGAGACGTTGCAATTCTTGCAGACGTTTTACTTTTTCCACAGCCCGTTCGAAACGGTTGTACGAAAAAGGTTTGTGCAGAAAGTCAACTGCATCGAGGTCGAAACCGTCAACTGCAAATTCGGCATAGGCCGTTGTAAATATCAGGAAGGTGCCTGCGGGCAGCTGGCGCGCTACGTCAATGCCATTGAAACCACCCATCTCGATGTCGAGAAAAACAAGATCAGGATGCATGTCTTTCACCTTTTGTAGTCCTTCAACAGGGTCGGTGAAGGTGATAAGTTCGATGTCGCCGCTTCGTTGGCAGAATTGCCGGATGATGCCGAGGGCTACCGGTTCGTCGTCGATGGCAATACACTTCATGGCTGTTTCTTTTTAAAGTTTTTATGCAGACAATTTTATTTCCAGTTCTACTTTATACCATCCATCCTGTTCTTGGATGTTCAGTTTGTGAGCCGAGGGGTAGAGCAGTTCCAGGCGCTTGCGGCAGTTGGCAATGCCGATACCGGGTGCTTTGTCGGCTGGGCGTGGATTTACAATCGGGTTTTCGGCTATGAAGCAGAGGGTATTGTCTTTTACCTGTAGGCAGATGCGAATCA
This sequence comes from Bacteroides ndongoniae, assembly GCF_900108345.1. Taxonomy (GTDB): domain Bacteria; phylum Bacteroidota; class Bacteroidia; order Bacteroidales; family Bacteroidaceae; genus Bacteroides; species Bacteroides ndongoniae. Next base: position 946,169 of record NZ_FNVV01000013.1, read on the forward strand.
GACTTTTCTCATGTGCCGAGGTTCCGTATTTCAAGGCGTTTTCTACGAAAGTGATTAATAGCATAGGGGCTATCTGTGCATTGGGGCAGGCATGGTTGTTTTCGTAGGTATAATCTACTTGGGTACGACTTTCGTCCAACCGGTTTTTCTGTAGTTCGATGTACTGTTCGATGTATTGGGCTTCTTCTGCTATGCTGACCTTGTCTTGGGTGGCACGGGTATACATGTATTTCACCAGGTGAATGAACTGTACGAAAGCTGCCTCTGCTTTCTCCGATTGTGCCAGCATGAGGCCATAGAGGGTGTTCAGTGTGTTGAATAGAAAGTGAGGATTGATCTGTGCCTTGTAGAGGGCCAGTTCGGCTTTCTTCTTTTCGAACTCTACACTTTGCCGTTCGCTCATCTGTCGGTAAAGCTCCGTGAGCAACCCTACAGCGATGCTGAAGCAGATAGTTACGAGATAGAGGAACCATGTTCCCTGCTGGTGTAGCCTGATTTTCGAGAGGTTGGTGACGCGTCTGATGCGCTCGGAACGCGGATGGTCGCCGCGAAAAGGAAATTCCATCTGATATTGTGTGACGAGCCATGTTACCAATACCGTACCGACTAAAAGACACAAGGCAATGATCAGCTGGCGTCGCGAGCGGAAGAGCATCGGCACACAGGCCTTGCGCGTCAGGAAGTAGACGGTACAGAGCCATCCTACGAGCAGGACAACGAAGGTCGAGTTGTTCTCCAACCAGCGCTCTACGGGGAGTAGCGTGATCATGGCTGGCAACAGAATGAGGCAGAAGAACAGGTCGATGCCCAATGGTAAGTATTTGTTGTTCATGGCGGTTGAGGTTTCTTTCTCTGTTTTTTATTTCCAACAAAGATACAATAATAAAGGATAAATCCCAGTTTATTTTCTGTTTATCGGTAATAAACTCCCAGTTTATAGCCTTTAAACTCATAGTTTATTGGCTTTAAACTGTCAGTCTACTGCCTTTAAACTGTCAGTACAAAGGCCTTGTACTGTTCTTCCGACGCCTGTTGTACGGAAGTCTTTTTGTGTCGTTTGCCATCTCATACGTGTCGTTCACCACTGCATACGGGCAGGGGTATTTTACGATAGCCCGGCTTTGCATAGTTTTGCATCAGATAATTGAAACATAAACGGACTTTACAAGGTATGAAGAGATTGTTTTTACTTTTGATTTTGATGGCTTTTAATGCTGCATTGAGGGCACAGGGAGAAGCAACGGTAAGCGGTATTGTGACCGATCGTACTGCTGGCGAGCCTTTACCTGCTGCTACTGTGAGTATTGCACCTGTTTCGGACACATCGGCCAAGACTTATACTTCGACCGACGGTGAGGGAGTTTTCTCTTTTCGTGCCATGGCGGTAGGCGAGTATGTAGTTAGCGTAAGTTATGTAGGCTATAAGCCAATGGAGAAAAAAGTACGGATAACGGATAAACAACAGTCGTATACGTTGCGTATCGTTCTCGAAGAGGATGCGCAGTTACTGGGCGAAGTATCTGTTCAGGGACGTGCTACACGGGCCGAACAACGTGGAGACAGTTTGACGTATAATGCCGAAGCTTTTCAGGTGATGGAGGGAAGTTCGGCCGAAGATTTGCTGGCCAAAATGCCGGGTATTGTAGTCGAAGGCGGTACTGTGCAGGCACAGGGCGAACAGGTTCAGAAAGTGTTGGTAGATGGTAAGGAATTCTTTGATGGTGATGTAAACCTGGCTATCAAGAACCTGCCCTCGGACGTTATTGCCAGTATTGAGGTGTTCGACAAGAAGAGCGAACAGGCAGAGTTTACCGGCTTCGACGACGGCGAGGAGGTGAAGACTATCAATATCATTACCAAAGGAGGTTTCCGTCAGGGCACCTTTGGTGAAGTGTCGGGCGGTTATGGTACGGACGATCGCTACAAGGTAAACGGTAACATCAACTTCTTCGATGACGACCGTCGTATTTCAGTGTTGGGTATGACTAATAATGTCAACCAACAGAATTTTTCGCAGGAGGACTTGGCTGGTGTAATGTCGTCGGGAGCCAGCGGTCGCGGAGGCCGTGGTGGCCGTGGCGGTGGAAGCCGCTCGGGCAGTGGTGCGGGAGGTGCTTCTACATCGAACTTCATGGTAGGCTCTTTAGGAGGCGTAACTTCGGCCAATGGTCTCGGCTTGAACTATGTAGACCAGTGGAGTGATAAATGGAAGATAACCGGCAGCTATTTCTTTAACCAGTCGGACAATCTGACGCAGCAGCTGACCGATCGCGAATATTTCGAGTCCGTATTGCCGGGTATGACTTACAGTGAATACCAACAAAGCCAGATGGAGAACTGGAACCATCGATTCAATCTGAAGCTGGATTATCAGATTAGCGACCGTACTTCCTTGCAGATTCGTCCTTCGCTGAGTTTTCAGAATAACGACAGCTACAGCCTGCTCCAAGGCAAAAACTTGCTGGACGGTACGGCCGAAAGCGAAACCGAAACAACTGCGAACGGTAGTACAGATGCTTACAACATAGGCGTTGACCTCAATCTTCGTCACCGTTTTCTGAAAGAAGGGCGTACCCTTTCGCTGATGCTTAGCGGTAAGATGAGCAATACCGATGGTGATACCTATACTGATTATCTCAATACGCTTTATGGTGTAAACGGATTGTCGACAACAGATAATTATAGTCAGCTGAAACAGACGTTGAATCGTCAGTACAGTCTTCGCTCCAATCTTAGCTATACGGAAAAGCTGACCGATAACCTGCAACTTCAGTTGGGATATAAGTTGAGTTATACTGATTCGGAGAACGACCGTAAGACTTATGAACGCTCGGCTGTGACCGACCTCTATGACCAGTTGGACGAGAGTCTGTCCAACGAATATCAGTCGGGCTACCTGACACAAGCCGGAAGTGTAGGGTTGCGTTATCGCGTGGGACAGTTCAATGCCATGCTGGGTGTCGATGCCCAATGGGCCGATCTGACAGGCGATTTGGTCTATCCACAACCCGACGAGCTGTCACACAACTATTTTTCTGTGTTGCCGTCGTTCACTTTGCGTTATTCATTGGACCGTACCAATTCACTGCAATTGCGTTATCGCAGCAAGTCGTCGGCTCCTTCGGTCACCAGCCTGCAGAATGTGATAGACAATTCCAATCCGCTTTTCCTTTCTGCCGGTAACCCTGACCTCGACCAGCAAATATCGCATACGGCCAATCTGCGCTACATCCGTACTACCAAATCGGGACATACGTTTATTGCCATGGTAGGGGCTACTATCCAGAAAGATTACGTGGCCGACAGTACTTTTGTGGCCAAAGAGGATATTGCCCTCTCGCCGACGGTGACCCTTAATAAGGGTTCGCAGTTTACCCGTCCTGTAAACTTGGATGGTTACTACAGCTTGCAGTCTATGCTGACTTATGGTTTCCCTATAGATTTCATTCGTAGTAATGTCAATCTCAGTCTTTCGGCCAACTATGCCAACGTTCCTACTATTTTTGACGGAGTGGAGAGCCGGACACGTGAGCTGAGCCTCATACCTAAGATTATCATTGGTAGTAACATCAGCAAGAATCTCGATTTTACAGCTTCCTATTCGGCTGGCATCAACAAGATGTTCAGTTCGCTGGATACAGCCACGGGCAGCGACTATGTGACCCATACAGCAGCCGCCAAGTTGGGCTGGACCTTCTTCTGGGGACTGACTTTCCGCAGCACGTTTAACTACATTGGATACACTGGCCTTGACACAGGCACGGAGGATTATTTCCTGTGGAACCTCTCGTTGGGCAAAAAGTTCCTGAAGAACAATGCAGCCGAAATCAGGATTGAAGCTTTCGACGTACTGAAACAGAATCAAGCCTTCACTCACCGCACAGGCAGTAACTATTACGACTATGTGAACAGCAATGTGCTGCAGCCGTATGCGATGGTGAGCTTTGTATATACTATTCGATAACCTTTTAAAAATGACAGAAAGATGAAAAAGATTCTTTTCTTGGCCCTTGTGGCCATGCTGAGCGTGCAGAGTGCCGATGCTCAGCGCAAAGGCGGTAATGACCGTAAACGTACTCCTGAACAAATAGTGAAAAACCTCGACGAGAAGTTGGATTTGACCGACGAGCAAGAGAAACAAATCACTGCCCTTTACACCGACTTCTTTAAAAAGGAACTTTCGCGCGAAGAGCGCCGGACTGCTATGCAGGAAGTGGAGAAGAAAGTGACTTCTCTTCTTACCGATGAGCAGAAGAAAGCTTATGAGCAAATGAAGAAGGAACGTCCGCAGCGGAAACGTAAATAATGTTGGCATAAGAAAACGAGCCGGGGATTACCCCAGCCCGTTTTTGCGTAATAATTCTTCTATTTCGTGTGAGGAAATGTTCTCGCGTTCGGCCTTGTCGTAAATGTAAAGTAGGTTGATTTCCGTTTCATCGACCGCGACGATTACGGTAAATGTGATGACCCGCGCTCCGCCACTTTTTCCTCGTCCTTTCGAGGTAATGGTCATACGTATCTTACGCAGACCGCCGCCGAGGTCGGTACCAAGGTGGGGATTTTGTTCCAAAGCCTCAATCAGCGTTTCATAGTCTTTGGCAAACGAACGGTAATGTTTGGCCATCCGTTTGGCTTCCCGTTGGAAGGTTGGCTTAACCAATATCTTGTAGTTCATACAGAAACTCTCTTGCTGTTTTTTCTTCCAACTTTCCTTCTCGCGTTTGTTTGACTTCCTTCAGCCCCGCATCAATTCCTGCCAGGATTTCTTCCTTGCCGATGCTTTCCTCTTCTATCTGAAGATCTTCAATCAGTTTGTCGGCCAGCCATTTTTTATTCTTTGGTGACAATGACTGAATGGTTTGCCACAGGCTTTCCATTGAGATGGTTGCTTTCATACGTTGGTTCTCCTTTTTAATCTATTTCTTGATTACAAAGATACGATATTCTTCGTAATAGCCTTGTAGAAAAGAAGATAAAAAATCCTTTTCCCGTCGTTGCTGCAAACGTTTTCCGGCAGGTTGAGAGCGGTTTGTGTACGAAGTTGCTGTAGATTTACCATATTTTTCCTAATATTGCAAACTGAAAAATAAAGACACAACTTATATCAACAAAAGCTATGAAACATCGTTTTCTTACTCTGTTGGCCGTGCTTGTACTGATGTCATGCGGGTCGGCAGACAAAACTCCTTCTATTCCTGCACTGACAGTTGATGAACTGGGCGTGGAGGTCGCTCCCGAAGCAAATCGTGAATATTCGTATACCGACAAGAAGGCGGGATACTGGTATGGACGTACACATCAGGACGAGCCTACCGATTGGTATGCCGGATGGAATCAGGCTAAACGCCGTATTTTCTCAGACTATGCTTTGACAGTGGACGGCAAGCCTCTATTAAGAAGCAAATCGCAAGTGTGTGTTTACCCCGACCGATTGGTACGTCGTTGGCCTGTTGCAATCGAAACACTGGCCATGGTGGACAACCGGGAATTGCTCAGTATTACAGTGGATAAGGTGCAGGGCGACAGCATCGGCATTACACTGAATGAAACGCTGCTGAAGGATGCCAACCGACAGACTGACGCATTGTGTTACACACCACAGGAGGCAGAGAATAACCGGTTGAAGGTAGTCCCTTTGAATCCCGTTGGCATCAGCTTCAATGGTAACTGTATGCAGGCACCCGCATCTGCCGGAGGCTTCCTCATTGCTTATGGTACAGAGGCACATTGCGACTCGCTCATCGCCGGTTATCGGCAGGAAGGTGCGGAATGGCTGGATCAGCGCAAGGCACGCATGAACGACTTGGTTACTGAGAACAATCCGCTGCACACCAACTTGCGCGAACTGGACAAGGCGCTGGCCTGGATTACCCTGACCATGGACGAACTGATTACCGAGCAGCAAGGTAAGGGCATTTATGCAGGTTTGCCATGGTTCAACGAGTATTGGGGGCGCGATATGTTTATCGCTATGCCGGGTGCTACACTTGTTACGGGTCAGTTTGAAGTAACGAAAGATATTCTGAAGGATTTTGCCAAGTTGCAGGATCACGATACTACTTCAGTGACTTGCGGCCGCATCCCCAATCGCGCCAATCTGGAGGGGATTCTCTACAATACTGCCGACGGTACGCCGCGTTACGTCATCGAGGCTGAAGAACTCCTTCGCTATTCGGGCGACCGCAGTTTCCTTCGTGATATTTATCCTTCCGTTGTCCTCAGCATCGACCAGAGCTTGCGCCATCACACGGACGAGAAAGGTTACCTGCTGCATGCCGATGCCGACACGTGGATGGACGTGAAACGTAATGGCATCCCTGGTTCACCTCGCGGCAATCGTGCCAACGACATCCAGTATTTGTGGTACAAACAGCTGGAGGCCGGTACTCACTTGGCTCGTCTGATGGATGATGCACCTCATGCCGAAGCCTGGCACGAAGCAGCCGTTCGCCTGGCTCGCAACTTCGAGGCTGATTATTGCAACAAGGATAGCCTTCTTATCTACGACCACCTGAATGCTGACGGCACTCCCGATCTGCAATACCGTCCCAATCAGCTTTATTGTTTCGACCTGATAGCCGACGAGGATTTCAAGCAACGCGTCACCCGTCGTGTGTGGGAAGAACTGGTTTATCCGTGGGGCGTGGCTTCATTGGCGCAATGGGATCTTCAGTTTCATCCGCAGCACGAGAACTGGCATTATTACCATAAAGATGATGCTTATCACAATGGCACCGTCTGGTTGTGGAATAACGGCATTGCCATGCAACGCATGATAGAGTATGGTCAGCAGGAGACAGCTTGGAAACTCTTCCAAAACATGAACCGACAAGCCTTACACGAAGGTGCAGTGGGCAGTCTTAGCGAAAACGCCGATGCTCATCCGCGTGAAGGACACTCGTGGGCAGGCCGTTCGGGTACTTTCCTGCAAGCGTGGAGCAACTCCGAACAACTGCGTGTATGGTACCAGTATTTCCTTGGCATCCGTCCCGACCTGATGAGTGGTACGGTGACTGTCGAGCCCAAGTTACCGGCTGATATCACAGAATTGCAGACTTCGGTCAAGATAGGCCGTGGTACATTATATTATACGTATAAGAATGGAAAGTTCGATGTACGTCTCGAAGGTGAGGATGCCAAGGTCAATCTCATCCTGCCTCAGGCTGCTGCTCCCAATCCGATATTCGACGGCATAGACTTCTGTCAGCCTCGTCCGTTGGAACATTATCCGTGTTTTGACACGTATCATGAAGAGGCGTTGACATACTAAAGGAATTACTTTACAAGTCATATAGTATTACCCGAATTTTCACAGATTAATGCACTGTGATAGTCCGGGTAATGTCGTTTCTGTATTTCCTTTTATTTCAGCAGATACCAGCAGGAGGTGGAGAAGAAACCGCGCAGTATGGGAAAACGGCTGAGCGGCTTCCACAGTTTGCGGGGGTACAGGTGGAATTTGGTTTCGTAGTGCGGATTGATGAACCACAGCTGTCGGTCGGCAATCCGGTAGTGCTGGCGGGCCAGTTTCTCGAATTGCTCGATGGTGGTACGTGTACGACGGATGTTCATCAGTTCGTTGATGCCACCTTGGGGTTCACCAGCCAGACGGAGCAGTCCTCGATAGGCTACTCGTGGCAACAGATGGATGAAGGGCAAGTGGGCAAGCAGGGTATGATGGCAAATCTGCTGGTGGCCACCGAAGGGCATCTGCCAGGCAGGAAAGGCGATAAAAAGGAGGCCGCCGGGCGACAGGAGATGCTTGATAGCGGCGAGCAACTGCCCTTTGTCTGCAATGTGCTCGATGACGTCGTGCATCAGGATAAGGTCGAAGGTTTCTTTTGTCACTGGTGCATATTGCAAGATGTCGGCAGCTAGGAAAGTACCTTTTGCTTCGGCCTGACGGAAGAAACGGCGTGCCTCTTCAATACGCGTGGTAGCCAGGTCGATGCCTGTCACCCGGCAACCGGCTTGTGCGAAAGGCAGAAGATTGCCACCTTCGCCGCATCCTATTTCCAATACACGAGTTTGGGACGTGATGCGGATAAAGGATTGCACATAGGGAATGTAGTGAAGGCGGCAGGTCTGTACCTGCTCGCGGAAGTAGAGTTCTCTGTTTTGATGTCTTTGCTGCATGTTGTTTTTGGTTTTGATGATGCAGCAAAGTTACGGGCTAATCTATGGCAGACGAAAAGAAACGGATGACATGATAATTCTGCTAAATGCTGTATTTCAGTATATTATGAACTATTTGCATGACATTTCGTTTCCGGTTGCTTCCATGCGTAGTTTCATGCGTCGTTTGCGCTGGGCTACGATGCCTGTATCCGTATTGCCAAAGCAGAGGGCAATGGCAAACGTTCCGAAGCCTGCCGATGCCAGACAGTGATAGAGCAGGTCGCCTTCGGTAAGGCGCGGATAGCGTTCTTTCAGGCGGGCGGTTTCATCGGCGTAGATGTCGGTTACGGCTTTTCGCAATTCGGTCTGTTCCTTCTCGGTCAGTACGCGAACATTGCGCTTGTCTTTGCTGTCTTGTTCGGCCAGCAGGATGACGCGGCGGCCAATAGCAGTGCGTTTCAGGGTCACGGCTCGCAGGTGGGCAATCTGTTCCTCGGTGTGTTGCAGCAGTGCTTCGCGTTCGCGGTCGTTTGCGTTCAGGTTATCCTTCAGCAAAGCTATTTTTTCGTTGAGTCCTTGTAGGGCAGCTTCGTACTTCAGTTGTTCTTCCCGTTTCTTGCGCCGCTGGTTTTGCAGGGCGAGGAGGAAAGCACTTGCGGCCACAGTCAGTGCAAGTATGCCCAAACCGATGTAGAGCCGGTGGCGCTCTTCTACCTGACGGATTTTCAGTTCGGCTTCGTGCTGGTAGGCCAGTTTTTCTATTTCGAGAGTCTTTTGTTGGGCGTATAGAGTGTCGGCAGATAGGGTATAGGTCAGTAGTTGGTTATAGGCTGTCGAGTCGTTTCCCAGGTGATGTTCCAGTTGGGCGCTCAGCATCAGACTGGTCATACGGTCCTTGGTGTCGGGTGCATGGATGCCTAAGTTGAAGTAATAACGGGCAGAATCTACGTCGAACCGATGTCGGTGGATTTCGGCCAGTGTGGCATAGAGTTTGGCCGGCTTTTGGCTGAAGTCCATGCTGAGGCGGGTATAAAAGGCAGCCGAGTCGAAATTGTTTTTCTCCAGAAAGTGCCAGCCGTGCAGACGATAGATTTCGGCTAAGTTGACCGAGTCCTTAATCAGTCGGGCCAGGTGGATAGCACGGTTATATAAGCGGATATTTCCGATGCTGTCTCCTAAGATATGTCGTATGGTGCCAAGGGCTTCCAATGTCTTGACCATGTCCGACGTGTCACACAATAGCGAATCCCGTTGGTAAGCCTGGGTATAAGCATCGGCGGCTTTATCGAAAACTCTGTCCCACAAATAAATGCTTCCCAAGTTATAATAACTGCGTGATTGGATGTGTGGATCGTCTGTCCGGCTCAGTACCTCGTAGTACAGGGCCATTGCTTCGGTCGGACGTTTGTTTCTCTGCATTTCGGTAGCTTGTTCGAATATGTCTTCTACATCGGGGCGTGGACGCAAGTTGCAGGCTTGTGTCAGCAGAAGCAGAAACAAAACGGGGATAATTGCAGGCTTGCAGTTCTTGATTCTCATGTTAAGGTGTTGTTGGTGTGAATGGAAGTATTACCTAGAGGAACAGAGCTACAGTCCACATCCGGAAGTAGTCGAGGCTCATGTACATCAGTCCGTGATAGCGGTTGTTCGTTCCCCACGAGTTCTGTGCCACGAAGTAGGGACGGCCTTCGTTGTCCGTTGCCCATCCTACAAGCAGCAAGGTGTGGTTGTCGTCCAAATGGCCACGGCGGTAATTGTTTTCGCGGTCGTCGGGACTGACGGGTGCATCGTGCCAGATGGCCAATCCTTCGCGCCAGTAGAAGCCGTTGTTGCTTGTGTCGCCTTCCCATACTACGGTGCCGCCTTTCTTCACTGTCTGTTCGGCTATGCGGCAGAGTGAGTCGAGGGGCAGGTTCATGAAGCTTTTCCGTTCGTAGTTATCAGGATAGTCCAGCACCAGTTCTTGGTTATAAGGCGTGTATTGGAAACTGGTCAGGCGTTTTACGTCGGGCATGCCGGCGGTCAGTCGGTGGTAATATTCCAGTGGCGACAAAGAGAGACTGTCTCTCCCTACTCGTTCGGGCAGTGTACCCATGTAGCGGTCGAGTATGGCGTTGACTTCTTGCAGGAACTGTTTACCGCTGTCCGTATCTTTGCGGTGTTGTTTCAGTAAGTCAGCCAGTTCGCGGTTCATATCTTTCAGTCGGGTACGCGGGCGGCAGGGATATTCGTCTTGCGGAACAATGCCATAGCGTCCGGCCAGTGATAGAAAGGTATGTCCCATTCCACGGATAGAAACCTTGCGGGCCTTGTCCTGCCAGGCGCGGAGGGCAGCTTCTTCGTAGGCTTTCCGTGTGATGAACCAGGGGGAAAGGGCAATTGTATCGCTGCGTTGCATCAGCAGATTTTCCAGACGGGCGGTCATAGAGTATCCCCAGCAACTTTCTGCTTGTCCCTGATTGCGGGGCGGAGCGGGCAGGGGGCTAAGGCATTCGTTGTGGAACGTCAGTTCGGGCGCCGTCGGCTTGGAGGTCCATTGACAGCCGGTTGTCATCAGCATACTGAGAAGGACCGAGAGAAAGATATAATGGGTTTTCATGGCTCTGTATCGGATTTATTCTTTTCAGATTGAATATTTGGGTGCAAATATCGGCTTTTTAAAGGAGTATTAGGTAAGTTCTGGGTTATTATTTTTGTGAATTGTGTGGTTAGAAAAAAGAAAGAGACTATTCCCTTTGGCAGGAATAATCTCTTCCTTATATATAGTATGTTGAAATCCTTCTGGATTACTTGTGATAGCTTTCCAGCTCTTCGGCCTTGAACTTACGGATGAAGTTGAAGTGCTTTTCTACTTCGGCTTCGGCGTAGTTGACATAAACCTGTGCCGATTGGGCGAAGAGTTCGGGAGCCTTTGTAGCATCCTGGATGATGAGCTGCGACATCACGCAGTCGGCTGCCATCTCGTAGAGGCGGCGTGCGGTGAAGTCGAGCAATTCCTGGTTCTGGGCTTCCTTTACGGCAGCAGTGCAGGCTTCGAGTTTGTTGGTCATTTCCTTCACGCGGTCCATCAGGGGTTGCATGGCCTCGCTGCACGGGATTTGTTCGTATTCGTGCAGGATGGAGGCGTAAGTGCCGTTTGTCACGTAGCGGATGGCGGCCACCGTCTGCAATTGGGTGGTACCTTCGTAGATGCTGGTGATGCGGGCATCGCGGTAAATGCGTTGGCAGGCATACTCCATCATGAAGCCCGAACCACCGTGAATCTGGATACAGTCGTAAGCGTTCTGGTTGGCATATTCGGAGTTCATACCCTTGGCCAGCGGAGTGAAGGCATCAGCCATCTTGGCGAAGCGTTTCTGTTCCTGACGTTCTTCGGGAGTCAGCTTGCGTTCGCGGGCGATGTCGTCCAGGGCCTTGTAGATATCGACGTAGCGCGATGTCTGGTAGAGCAGCGAGCGGCCGGCATCAAGCTTGGCTTTCATTGTGGACAGCATATCGTAAACGGCGGGGAACTCGATGATGGCTTTGCCAAACTGCTTGCGGTCCTTGGCGTAGGCCAGACCTTCGTCGTAGGCTGCCTGACTGAGTCCGACTGACTGTGCGGCGATACCCAGACGGGCACCGTTCATCAGCGCCATCACATACTTGATCAAACCCAGCTTGCGGTCGCCGCAAAGTTCGGCCTTGGCATTCTTGTAAACCAATTCGCAGGTGGGGGAACCGTGGATACCGAGCTTGTTTTCGATGCGGCGTACGTCCACACCGCCGTCGCGCTTGTCGTAGATGAACATGGAGAGGCCGCGGCCGTCGTGTGTACCTTCTTCGGAACGGGCCAGTACGAGGTGCAGGTCAGCGTCGCCGTTGGTGATGAATCGCTTCACGCCGTTCAGACGCCAGCACTGATTGGCTTCGTCGTAAGTAGCTTTCAACATGACGCTCTGCAGGTCGGAGCCGGCATCGGGCTCAGTCAGGTCCATGGACATGGTTTCGCCGGCGCAGATGCGGGGGATGAAACGGCTGTGCTGGTCTTCGTTACCGAATTCGTACAGCGTTTCGATACAGTCCTGCAACGACCAGATGTTGCCGAAACCGGCATCGGCCTGAGCCACGATCTCCGCACACATGGTGTAGGGAGTGATGGGGAAGTTGAGACCACCGTAGCGGCGCGGCATGGTCATACCGTTCAGGCCAGCCTTCACCATAGCGTCGAGGTTCTGCTTCGTACCGCTGGCATATTCCACACGGCCGTTGGCACAATGAGGACCTTCTGCGTCTACGCCTTCTGCGTTGGCGGCAATCACTTCGCCGGTAATCTCGCCGGTGATTTCCAATACTTTGTCGTATGAGTCCATAGCGTCGGCATAGTCCTGCGGCGCGTAGTCGTACTCATCTTTATCTCTATAATTGCGCTCTTTAAGTTCGCAAATGCGTTCCATCAATGGATTGTTCAGATGGAAGCGCAATTCCGGATGTTCAGTATAAAAATTGGGCATAGTCTTTTTATTTAGGGGAGTTAAGGAGTTAAGGAGTTAAGGAGTTAAGCCGAATGTTTAAATTCTGCTTCTCCTTATTTCTTAATCCTCGAAGCGTTTATTAGTGACACTTTTACAATAAGCATTCAGCAATTTACTCACTTCTTCTATGCTCCCAGTTAATTGTATATAGCTGTTTTCAGTAATGTAATTTAAATCTTTAGAAAGGAGTATGTAGTATCTGCATTCTTCCAGGCTGCCTTGTGCAATGTTCAGAAAACGGAGTTTATCTGCTCTCCCCATCTTTTTAAAGCCCTCGACGATGTTGGCGGGAATAGAAACTGCCGCTCGCTGGAACTGAGACACTAAACCGAATCGTTCGTGTGCAGGGTAAGCAGCGGTGTTTTTATAAACATTCAGTACAAACTGATGCGCTTTTTGCCAAACAATGAGGTCTTTAAAACTTTGGGTCATAAGTAAAACTATTGGCTTAACTCCTTAACTTCTTAACTCCTTAATTCCTTAGAATACCATTACTTACTGTTCTTCTTATAATACTTAATCATTTTAGGAATTACCTCTTCCACCGTTCCATTGATGACATAGTCGGCGATGGAGTTGATGGGGGCATTCTCGTCGTTGTTGATGGAGATGATGATACCCGCATCCTGCATGCCGGCGATGTGCTGGATCTGGCCGGAGATACCGCAGGCGATGTACAGTTTGGGATGAACCGTAACACCGGTCTGGCCAATCTGACGGTCGTGGTCGGCAAAGCCGGCGTCGACGGCGGCACGGCTGGCACCTACTTCGGCGTGGAGTTCCTTGGCCAGTTCGAACAGCATGTCGAAGCCTTCCTTCGAACCCATGCCATATCCTCCGGCCACTACGATGGGAGCGCCCTTCAGGTTGTGTTTTGCCTTTTCTACGTGGCGATCGATGACTTTCACTACGTAATCTGTTTCGGGCACGTACTTGGCCACGTCGTGGCAGATCACTTCGCCCTGATAGTTCTCGTCGAGGATTTCTTTCTTCATCACGCCTTCGCGAACGGTAGCCATCTGCGGACGGTGTTCGGGGTTGACGATGGTGGCCACGATATTACCACCGAAAGCAGGACGGATCTGGTAGAGCAGGTTTTCGTAAGTCTTGCCAAGCTTCTTGTCCTCGTGGCTACCGATTTCCAGCTGTGTACAGTCGGCGGTCAGTCCACTGGTCAGGGCTGAAGATACACGCGGGCCGAGGTCACGGCCGATGACAGTAGCACCCATCAGGCAGATCTGAGGCTTCTCTTCCTTGAACAGGTTGACGAGGATGGAAGTGTGGGGCAGGGAAGTATAGGGGAAGAGGCCCGGAGCGTCGAACACGTGTACGCGGTCCACGCCGAAAGGCAACACTTGTTTTTCCACACCTTCGAGGCCGGTGCTGGCGCAGATGGCTTCCAGTTGGCAGCCCAGCTCGTTGGCCAGCTTGCGGCCTTTGGTCAAAAGTTCGAGACTGACGTCGGCAACATGGCAGCCGTCCATCTCACAATATACAAATACGTTGTTCATAGTTCAATTGCTAAAATTCATCATCTTCGTAAAAAGTTTCAATACAATTGGGAATTCGGAAGTTATTAAAATCTAAATTTTTATTTAAATATCCATCCCAAAAACAAAATATGGGGAAGTAATCATCAAATGTGAATAACAAAGTACCACCTCTTTTAATTTGTTCAATTTCGCTATCTTTATCAAAACAATTTCCTATTTGGAATATATAAAAGTCATAACTAATGCCTTTAGAGCATTTCATAACTTTATTAAAGAAGTATTGTGTATTGAATAATATGTCATCAATTCTTTTACGTTCTTGTTTATCTTTGAATTTATATGCGAGATAAATTTCATTAGTAGAATAACTTTTGGGTAATTTTGTGTATAGTCCAACAAAACTATCAGATATTAATGGCGCTGGTGTCCTAAGAATTTTGGGAGCCATTATAAAAGTTGTCTTATTGAATTTTAAATTATCCATAGTTACCCAATCGTATGATTTGCAATCAGTTCTACAATCAGGTTCTCTACATCTGCGTCGCTGCCGGTCAGGGTCTTGCTTTCTTTGGCCTGGAAGACGATGTTTTCGATCTTCTTCACCTTGGTGGGCGAGCCGCTGAGGCCGCATTGCTTGGTGTCGCCGTTGACGTCGGCCACGCTCCACTCCGTGATGTTCAGGTAGGGGCGTTGCTCGTAGAGCGAAGCATAGGGCAGTGTGTTGCCGTCTTTGGTCAGGGCTGCTTTCTCCTGTCCACCCATGGCACGTTTGTACTTTTGTACCAGTTTGGCGTTGCGCGGACGGCAGGGAGCGGCGCTACCGTTTACGGTGAGCACGATGGGCAGCGGACCTTCTACGGTCTCCACGCCGCCGTCGATGTGGCGTTTCACGCGGATGCGTCCGTCTTTCACTTCCTCAATTTCTTCTACATACGTTATTTGTGGCAAGCCCAGCTTTTCGGCTACTTGCGGGCCTACCTGTGCTGTATCGCCGTCGATGGCCTGACGACCGCCGACGATGATGTCATACTCGCCGATTTTGCGGATGGCTGTGGCCAGGGCATACGATGTGGCCAGTGTGTCGGCACCGGCAAAGGCGCGGTCGGTCAGCAGATAACCGCCGTCGGCACCGCGGTAAAGTCCTTCACGAATGATTTCGGCTGCACGTCCCGGTCCCATGGTGAGCATGGTGACGGTCGATCCCGGGTGTGCGTCTTTCAGGCGGAGCGCCTGCTCCAGCGCATTGAGGTCTTCCGGATTGAAGATGGCCGGAAGGGCCGCACGGTTGATGGTACCGTCGGCGTTCATGGCATCCTTGCCCACACAGCGTGTGTCGGGCACTTGTTTTGCCAATACTACGATTTTCAAACTCATGATATTAAATAAATAATTAGTATAAGTATTTATCTTTTGTCAGAGCCAATGCCGGCAGGAGGGTTGGGGGCCTGTCCTGTCAGGATATGCAATTGGCTATCAGCTTGCAAATTTACTGAAAGTGTCGGGTTTGGCAAGAAATAGGAGCAGAAAATGCACAAAGCAGATGGAACTGAGCAATTTCTTTGGTTCCTTGTAGTACTCTGCTTGGTATATTTCCGGCGTTTGGCTTACGTCTTGGCTGCCGGGATGTATATCCCGGCGCGCGGGATGCACATTTCAGCACGCGGGATGTATATCTCGCGGCGCGAGATGAAACGTAAGTAAGGGAAAGAACATAGAAAGGCCACGCGTAAGTGCTACGTATGGTGGTAGTATGGGCAAGGCGGTACTGGCTTTGGATATGCAAAATGCCCGCCTTCCTCGTCAATAGGGGAAGTGCGGGCATTGCTTTAAAGGAATCTATTACTGGTTTAAAACAGTCGGACGGACGGTCAGAAGATGATACCGAGGCGGAATCCTGCGTTGTTCTGACCTTCGATGTCGCCGGTCAGTGTGGCCGTACGGTTGGTGGCATAGCTGTAGTAGCCGGCCAGGTGGAATCCCCAGTTCTTCTGTTTCGTGGGGTAGATTTTCAGGCCGACTTCGGGCGAGGCATAGAAGCCCCATGCCTTGTCGTAGAGGCCGCGTGTGCCGAAGTAGGTGGTGTTGCGGGCAAACATGGCTCCCAGCTTGGCACCTACATAGGGGCACACTTGCGAGTGTGTGCAGAGTGCGTAGTTGACGGCGGCTCCGAAAGGCAACTGGAAGGCCGACCGTTGCTGGTCGGTCGTAAGGCTTTCGGTTGGCGAAAGTTGCAGTGTCTGCCGGCCGACGTATTGGTGATTGGTGTGAAACGATACGAAGGCACCCGCCGAAAGTCGGGGTGTGATGTCATACAAGCCTTCGAAGTTCATTCCCCAGCCGCTTATCTTATCGGCAAAGTCGGTGTTCAGCGGGGCGTTCATCTGCCAGTCTACAATGAGGTGCGCCCTACGTTCGGGGTTGCATTGTGCGTTGGCTTGCTGGTTGATGCCCAGGATAAGGCAGGAAGCCAGCGTCAGGGTTTTCATCAGAGTTTTGATATATGTTTTCATTGTTTACCTCCGTTTCTTATTTGTTGGATTGGATATAGGGTGACTGTTCGAAAGCCTGTCCGATGGCATCGGTCATCAGCTGGATGTTGTACCAGGAGTTGTACTGGTAGCCCGAAGCGTTGGCGTACCAGATGACGGGCAGTTTGGCATTCTCGGTGCCATTGTCCGACAGGTCTATCATTTCCATCACCAGTGTGTTGGTGTCGTAGCTGTAGCTCACGGTGTAGGGGTAGTACCAGCCTCCCCACCAGGGACCCCAGTAGCCGTAGTCCCACCATCCGTTCCAGTAACCGCCGCTTACGATGTGGGTGGTCTGTTCGATGTACGACAGCTGTACGCCCAAGTCGGCCTCGTCTTTCTGTTCGGGGTCGGTGATGCGTTGATATCCACGGCTGTTCATGGCGCTTTCGATGGCTTTAATCAGCTTCTGGGCGTTCTCGTCTTTCCAGTAGGTGGCACGGTAGGTCCCGGCTTCGAGAATGCTGTCGGGCAGGAAGTAAGTTTGAAACTTGCCGAAGTCGGCTTCATTGTCATAGTCGGTGTAGACTACCATGTCGTTGTCCAGTTGGTCCATATCCGGATCTTTCTCGCATGACATTATGGCTAATGCCATGCAGGCCAATAACAAAATCTTTTTCATAATCTTCTGGTTTATTTTCTATGGTGAAGGAAAGCCCGTACGGATGGGGCTTTCCCGAATAAGTTTGCTTATCCGTTCTTCTGCATCAGAGGGAGCGTCCTTTGAATACGGTACTTTTCTCGATGGGCACGATGAAGCCGTTGAGCGTCATGCGGTTGGAGTTGAAGTTGGGGGTAATGTTTACGGATGCCTTATTGCTTCCTTTGTAGAGCGTGATGTCTACGCGGGCCGAAATGCCGGTACCCATGACGTTGATGGACAGATTAAGGTTCCCTTTCTTGTCTTTACGCAAGTCGTAGTCCGAGAAGCTGCCTTCTACCGTTACGCCTCCCAGTCCGTTGGGACCGCTTACCGGTATGTTGAACGCCACCTGTACGACGGCTCGCTTGTCTTTGACGGATACGAAGTTGGTGTTGGAAGTCACGTAGGCGGTTTGACCGTATTTGAATACTACCCTGTCGGCTTCGAGGGTGAAGGCACGGTTTTCGAGTGCCTGTTCGGCTTCGACAAACAGCAGGCTGTCGATGTGCTCCTGCAATGCTTTCTTTTCGGCTTTCGTCAATTCTCTTTCTTGTTCTTGTTGTGCTGCGGCACTTCCTGCCAATAGAAGCAGGAACATTGTCATCATTAGAGTCAACTTTTTCATAATTCTGGTTTTTTAAGTTAGGCTTTATTTTTTGCTTGTCTGTTTATAAAACAAATTGAATCAGCTTTTACTGCTTAGTGTTTGATTAATAATGTTTAAGAACTGTTCTCTTTATCCTTTTTTAATCTTTAAACACTGCTGGAATGCTTTTTCCGGGATAAAGATAGCAAACGTTAACATAGCCGCAGTGCAGTAGTTGCCGAGCCGTACGAAAAGCGTGCTGAAGTGGTGGTGTATAGGGCTGAAAACAAAACGGGCCTCCACTTGGTGGAAGCCCGTTGCTGTATTAAGTCAGTTGTAAGGGAAGTTATTTGATTCCCAGTTTAGCTTTGATTTCGGCAGGCACAGCATCCTTGTGTACCAGGATGTTCATAGTCTTGTATGCTACGAAAGCTTTCGATGCATACCAGATACCTTTGTACTTGCCGCTCAGTCCCCAAGAGTTCTTCACCATGAAATACTCTTTTCCGTTCTGATCCTTGGCAATACCGTAGATTACCATGCCGTGGTCGTCGGTAGTTTCCCAGTTGTCGAAAGCTGTCTGACGCATTTCCTGAGTAACGTTGACTTCGGGCAGCGGTTTGCTGGTCAGCTCCTTGCGCTTGTCGGCAGCAGTCATGCCTGTCCAGCGTGCCATGTCCGAACCGGTCAGTTCGGCACCGCGTGCTGCGTCGGGCATTACGGCGATACCGTCGCGGGTAAAGCCCTGTTCGCTTACGTCGCTACCCCAGGCAAAGGTGTAGCCTGTGCGGATGGCGTTGTCCATAACAGCCATCAGTTCGTCAATCGGCAGGTTGTAGGACAGACCGTTGCGCCAGTTGTCCTGGATTTCGATAGAGAACTGAGTGTAGAACGGATGGTGTGTGTACGAAGTCAGTGATACATAGTCGTCCGGATTGATGCCCAGGCTTTCGGCAAAGCTCTTCGGAGTGTATTGCTTGCCCTGATAAGTAAACGTTTCGGGGCATTTGCCCAGATAAGTATCGTAGATGGCGCTGATGCCGTTCTTCCAGACCGGAGTCAGCTTGCTGAAGTTTCCTTTACCGATGGCTTGTACATAAGCTCCGGCTACGGCATCCAGTTCGTTGTGTACAGGCAGAGAGTCGCCGTACATGATGCCCGGCATGGCTTCCTGGGGTACAAGACCGTAATTCTTCATACAGTACATGATGTCGTAAAAGCTTCCGCCCGGCGAGAAAGAAGCATCGCCGTGGTAGCGTACGTAGTTAACTGCACGGTCGACCATCGTGTGGTGAACGACGAACATCTCGGAAAGGTCGTAAGTACCTTTGCCCAGACGCAACAGTTCGCTTTCCAGGAATCCGAGGCTGGAGAAGCTCCAACACGTGCTCGAACGGTTCTGGTTCTTGATACTGGTGATGGGGTTTTCTTTAACTGTGGTGAACACGAAACCCTCTTCTTTGGGTTCGGTCTTCTTCTTGGCCGACATGTCGAAGGCTACGAGAGCCAGTGCGGCAATGAGGATAGTTTTTTTCATCATGATTAAATTAGTTGGAAAATTCTGTTACCGATGGCAAAGATAGTGAGAATATCGCTAACAAAAGCTATCTTTGAGCGTTAATTCAAATGAATATATGAAGAAAACAATACAGATAGACACCAGTACGGGACTGGTGCTCGAAGGTGGAGGCATGCGTGGCGTGTTTACCTGCGGCGTGCTCGACAGCTTTATGGACCGGGGCATCCGTTTTCCGTATGTCATAGGGGTCAGTGCCGGGGCATGCAACGGACTTTCCTACATGTCGGGGCAGCGCGGAAGGGCCAAGTTCAGCAATATTGATCTGTTGGAGAAGTATCATTATATCGGTCTGAAGTATCTGTTGCGCAAGCACAATATTATGGATTTTGACCTGCTGTTTCACGACTTTCCCGAACGTATTCTGCCTTATGACTATCAGGCCTATTTCAACAATCCGGCCCGTTACGTCATGGTGACAACCAATTGCCTGACGGGTGAGGCCAACTACCTGGAAGAGAAGAAAAACAAGGAACGGGTGATAGACATTGTGCGTGCTTCGAGCAGTTTGCCGTTTGTCTGTCCGATAGCCAGAGTGGACGGCATCCCGATGCTGGATGGTGGTATTGTTGACAGCATTCCCTTGTTGCGGGCACGTGCCGACGGGTGTCGTAAAAACGTGGTTGTGCTGACTCGCAACCGGGGATACCGCAAGAAAATTCAGGGAACACGTGTACCCCGTTTCATTTACAAAGAATATCCTTTGCTGCGTGCGGCCATCAACCGCCGTAGCCTACTCTACAACGAACAGCTGGAACAGGTGGAAAAACTGGAAGAACAAGGCGAAGTCATTGTGATACGCCCCGTGCGGCCTGTTGAGGTAGACCGCATTGAACGCGACACTAAAAAACTTCTGGCACTTTACGAGGAAGGTTACCGATGCGGTATGGAACTCGAAGAAGTGACCTCGCATCCGTAAAAGGGGGCTTACACCATGTCTTCTCCCGTATGGATAACCGGCACGCGTACCGTTTTATGGAATGGAATGAAGCGCGAAACGATGGCAATGACCAGCGTAACGATAAAGAGCCATCCCAGAATATGCTTCAGTGCCAGCAGAGTGCCCTGTTGCTGTAATACGTTATAGAGGGTATTTGTAGCCAGCTGCATAGCTTCGTCTATGCCATGTCCTTGTGCCAGACTGCTGCTTAATGTAGATTGCCACCGGACGGCTGCCAACGGATCGGTGGCTGTGAGCGACTCGGACAGCTCTACCATATATTTCTGTTGTAGGTGGTAGAGCATGTTGCTGTAAAAGGCAGATGCGGCGACCGGCGTCAGCACCGAGCGGAAAAAAATGAGGAAAAAAGCATTCGACAACAGAAGTTTCGGTGGCATGTCCTCGACAGCAAACAGGGCGAAGGCTATGATAAGTGTCAGCATACCCAATCCGCGAAGAAACATCGGCAGGTAAAGCATCTCGTAGGTACTGTCGGGCGAGATGCCGAAATAAAGCATCCCGAAGAACAGGGCAAAACAGGCCATGCCACCGGCTATGAGAAAACGAAACCGCCACCGTTGCCACCTGAACCACCAGAAACAGATGAAAGCTCCTAACATATAGCCCGGCAACAGCCAGATGTAGAGGGTATAGGTGTGAGTGGTGTCAACACGCAGAATGGTTGTCAGGTAGCTGGTGATCAGACTTGTGGAAGTACTGAAGAACATGACCATCATCATATAGAAATATCCTACAATGGCTTTCCACTGGAACAATGGCTTCAGACTGACAAACGGATGTGAGGAATGGAACTGTTCCCAAAGAAAGAGGGCTATCAGCAGCGGAGCGATTACAATATAGATACAGATGCGGGTAGAGGCCATCCAGTCGAGCGTCTTGCCGTAAGTGATGACGTAGATAAGCATCAGAAGGCCGGTAGAGATGATGAGCATCTCGCGCGGATGCAGTTCTTTCCAGGGAATAGGGCGCGAAGGACGGTCCTGACGGAAGAACAGAATGACAGCCAGGATGGCCACCAGCAGAAGCAACATCATGAAGTAGTACATGTATTTCCAGTCGTAATGATAGGCCAGCAGGGCCGTGATGACCATCGAAAGTTGTCCGCCACCGAATACCAGCGGATAGAAGTAGGCATAGAATTCGCTTCGGATGTCTTTCGGGCTGAAGATGAACTTGATGCGCCGGATAATCCAAAGCATGAGGAAGCCTTTCAGAAATCCGATGATGAAACTGGCGGCTATCAACAATTCGATGTTGGCCTGACGGGCACAGAACCAGCTGAGAAAGAATTGGAGTGTAAGGTCGATGAGGAGCAGCGATTTGCCGGACAATGCTCCCAGAATTTTGGGTACGATGGGGTAGGCTATGGCCATGCCTGCCGATGCAGCATAGTAGCCGATGGTGATGTCTTCGGTGTAGACGCCCAGCGTGTTCGATACTTCTACCATACTGCCGGTATACGTGCCGTTCAGCATGGCGATGGGCAGCATGATCAGAAAGACGGTGGCTACTGACAGACGGTCGGGCACCCATTTCCGGGCAGGAATGTCAAGTTCGCGTGCTGTTTTCATTTCTTTCGTAAGGCTTCGGTTTCTACCATCATGCCTGCCCGGAGCAGGCTCATGCTTTTTTCGTCCACATCGTCCAGGTCGATGCGTACGGGGATGCGCTGCTGCACTTTGACAAAGTTTCCGGCGGAATTGTCGGTAGGTACGAGCGAGTACTTCGAACCGGTTGCTTCGGAGATGGCTGTTACATGTCCGTGAAGAATGCGATTGGGCAGGCCGTCTACTTTGATGCGTACGGGTTGCCCTATGTAGATGTTGGCAATCTGGGTTTCACGATAGTTGGCAGTAATCCATTTGTCCGACTGACGGACAATGTACGAAAGTGTTTGTCCGGCACTGACGTACTGGCCCGGCTCCAGTGTGCGTCGTCCCATATAGCCGTCGTAGGGCGCGGTTACTACCGTGTACGAAAGGTTCAGATTGGCCAGGTCGAGAGCTGCTTCGGCACGCAGGATTCCCGCTTCTGCATTCACATGCTTCTTGTTGGCTTCGTCGTATTGCGAATTGGCTGCTTCTTTTTGGCGTAAGAGGGCATTGTAGCGGGCACGGGCAGCGTCGTAGTTGGCTTTAGCTTGGTCGAACTGTTGTGCGGGGACGGATTCTTCTTCTAACAGACGTTCGTAGCGGTGATAATCTTGCTCGGCTTGCCACAATTTGGCTTGCGCTTCGGCCAGATTGGCATCCTGCTCGGCGATATGTGTGTGCGAGGTTCGAATGCCCGAGGCCAGTACGTCGCGTGAACCTTGCGCATCGAGCAGGGAGGCCTGTGCTTCCTTTTGGCGAATCAGGTATTCGCGGTTGTCGAGTACGACAAGTGTATCGCCTTTGTGTACAAACTGGTGTTCGGTGAAGCGTACTTCCTGAATGTAGCCGCCTACCCGGATGTTTACGGGTGCGATATACTGATCGACAAAGGCGTCGTTGGTTATTTCGTAATTGATGTATCTCCAGAAATAGTTGGCGGTCCAGGTCAGTCCGGAACCGGCTATGAGGATACATATAATATTAAGGATGATGTTGCGCCGCTTTTGGCGTTTCAATCTTCTATATTTGGCTTGTAGTACAGACATGGTGGTTATGGATTGGTTAATGAAATTAGGTAATGGATGTTTCGGTCTGTATGTTCCCGATAGCTCGGTAACTATAATGCTCCCACTGCACGTTGCAGTTCGTAATAGGTGTATACGACTTGCGTACGTGCTGTTGTGAGTTGCAGTTCTGCGTTCAGGCGCAGGTTGTCGGCATCGAGCAAGTCGGTCAGAATGGCCAGCTGGTTCATATAGCGGTTTCGCATGATGCGGTAGTTTTCTTCGGCTTGCCGCACCGAGAGCTTCAGGGCTTCCACGCGTTCGGTTGCTTCGCGATGCTTCAGTAGTGCTTTTTGTATGGTCATGCGTATGCTTTGGGCTTTCTGCTGTTCGGCATTGCGCATCAGCAATACATTCTGTTGGGCTTCTTTCAATTTATGTCTGTTGCGGTAGAGTGCCGACAGAGGATATGAAAACGAAAGCCCGATGTTCCAACTGTTGTTGTACATGTCGGCCAGCGTACGCGATACGGGTCGGGCCAGCGTGTTCGATGCAGTCAGTGACACTTGGGGCAACTGTTCGGCACGTGTCAGCCTGATGCTGTTTTCGGCCAGTTCGGTTTGCTTGCGCAACAGAAGCATGGAGGGATCAGTCTGTTCGGCCTGTTCTATGTAGTCGGCATACAAACCTGTATTGCATTCGCGGCTGAGCAATGCCGTGTCGGGGAGCAGGAGCAAGTGTTCGTCCAATCCCAACAGAATGTCCAGCTGTTGCGATACAATCCGGATGTCATTCTCTGTCTCTGTTACGGCCAGGCGGTCATCGGTCAGTTGCATTTCGCTACGCAGCACATCATTGTTTGTAATGATGCCTTCGTCCTTCATGCGTCTGATGTCTTTCAGTCTACGCTCCGATTCCTCAATGTTGCGGCACAGTACGATGTGTTGTTTGTACAGGCTGAACAGGCTGAGGTATTGCTGCAGCATAGCCAGCTTGATGTCCGCCTGGTCGGTAGCTGTTTGCAGTCTGGCTATCTCTTGCTGAAGATCGGCCTGTCGGATGCCATATTTTATCTTGCCGCCTTGATAGATAGGTTGGCTGAAGTCTATGGCATAATTTTGCTGCCAGTCGGGCGATTCGGGATGTGTAGGATGGCTCAGTCCGTTTTTCCATACGGCAGGCTGTCCTAAAAAGCCTCCACGCAGTCCGATGCTGATTTCGGGCAGGCGGGCAGAGCGTGCAGTCCGTGTCCGTTCTTCGGTCATTTGTTCTTTCAGACGGTCGGCGGCCAGTTGAAGATGCTGGCGGGTAGCCTGTTCGAACAGTTGGTCGACGTTCAGATAGAGTGTATCGTTCGTAGCTTGGGCAAAGGTACAGGCGGGCACAAGTAGCAGGTATCCGATTGCGGCAAACAGTTTAATACGTTTCAATGGCATGTTGCAACTCTTTTAATAATTCATCGGTCTGTTTGAGTTTCTCGGTTCCGAGTATCTGTTCCAGCCGTTCATAGTAGGCCGTCAGTACGGGGGCAATCCATTGGTGGAATTCTTCACCTTTTTCGGTGAGATATACAAGCTTGTTACGGCGGTCTTTCGGATCTTCGTGCCGGCATACGTATCCCTTGCGCTCCAGATTCAGCATCAGGTTGGTCAGGCAGGCCTTGTCTTTGGCCGTGCGGACGGCCAGTGTCTGCTGGCTGATGCCTTGTTCGCTCCACAAACAACTCATTATTTGCAGCATTTCGAAAGTGATACCCGCGCCACTTTGTTTCAACAGCTTTTGCATAGCCTGTCGCGAGGCCATACGTGTCCGTATCAGTTGCAGAATACAATCTCTTGATGTCATAAAACTCATTCTTTGGAGGGCGCAAAGGTAGTATATCTCCGGTAAATAGTCAAATGTTTGACTATTTTCTTTGGGAGATAGGGAGAACTTTATGAATTAGGAAGTACTATTATTGTACCGGTACATGCCAAAACCTTTATTGATTGTAGATAGTTATGAACGGGATAAGGCAATAAGGATAACTCTCGTTAATATATCGAAAACTGACACCCCAGTCAGAACGATATTTAGCAAAGTGGCTATTCAAACAAGGTTCAGCTTCCGAAAACTGACTGCTGATATAGTTGATAAAACAAAAAGCGCTAGGTTAAATCGGGAAAAGAAAAGGCGGGAATAGAGAAAAAAAAGTGCACTAGTTATTGCACTCATAGTGCAATAGTCACTGCACTGTCAGTGCAGTAGGTAGTGCACTCGCAGTGCAATAACTGATGCACTGATGATGCATAAGTTGGCACTGTGGTTTCTTCAATATACAACAATCCCCTGCAAGGTTTTGTGCCTTACAGGGGATTGTTTATGGTATCAGAAAGAAGTGGGAGCATGGTCCCCTTCTTTCTTTTTCTGAGCATTTGGCTTATTCAGCAACTTCTGTTCCCCAGTTTTCGCGGGCCAGACGCTTGTAGCTGTTGTAACGCCACTTAGCGTTGTCCTCAGCAGCCTGGAAGAGTTGTTCAGCTTCTGCAGGATATTGCTTCATTACCGATGCGTAACGAACCTCACCCTTCAGGAAGTCTTTGAAGCCTTCCCATTCGGGTTCTTTGCTATCCAGCGTGAACGGGTTCTTGCCTTCAGCTTCCAAAGCCGGGTTGTAACGCCACAAGTGCCAGTAACCGCACTTAACAGCTTTTTCTTCCTCAGCCTGGCTCTTACCCATACCGGCCTTCAGACCGTGGTTGATACACGGAGCGTAAGCGATGATGAGTGACGGACCGGGATATGCTTCAGCTTCGCGCAGAGCCTTCAGAGTCTGAGCCTGATCGGCACCCATAGCGATCTGTGCTACGTAAACGTAACCGTAAGTAGTAGCCATCAGACCGAGGTCTTTCTTACGTACGCGCTTACCGGCTGCAGCAAACTTGGCAATAGCACCTACCGGAGTAGCCTTAGAAGACTGGCCACCTGTGTTGGAGTAAACCTCAGTATCGAGAACGAGGATGTTGACATCCTTACCGCTGGCGATCACATGGTCGAGACCACCGTAACCGATATCGTAAGAAGCACCGTCACCACCAATAATCCACTGGCTGCGCTTAACGATGTATTGCTTCAGACCGTAGATGCCGTTGCAGATCGGACATTTGTCCTTGGCAGCTTCGAGCATCGGAACGATACGTTCGTAGATGTCTTTTGTCTTGTCGGCATCAAGGCTGTTGTCCAACCATTCCTGGAAGATAGCCTTGTATTCGGCCGGAGTAGATTCGCTTTCGATGCCTTCCTTCATCAGTTTGGCAATGCGTTCGCGCATCTTCTCGTTGGCCAGTTCCATACCCAGACCAAATTCGCAGAAGTCTTCGAACAGTGAGTTAGCCCAAGCCGGACCGTGACCCTTCTCATTCTTGGTGTAAGGAGTAGAAGGAACAGAACCGGAGTAGATGGAAGAACATCCTGTAGCATTGGCTACCATTTCGCGGTCGCCGAAGAGCTGAGAAATCAGTTTCACATACGGAGTTTCGCCGCAACCCGAGCAAGCGCCCGAGAACTCGAACAACGGAGTAGCGAACTGAGAGTTCTTCACGTTGGCCTTGATGTCCACCAAGTGTTGTTTGCTCTTTACGTGTTCTACGCAGTAAGTCCAGTTGTCTGCTTCGGCCATCTGGCTTTCCAGATGAACCATTGACAAGGCCTTGCCACCCTTCTTCGGGTTGCCCGGACATACGTCGGCACAGTTGCCGCAACCCAGACAGTCGAGTACGTCCACCTGCATGCGGAAGGTCATGCCATCGAATACCTTACCTACGGCTTTCAGCTGAGTGAAGTTGGCACCCTTCTGCTCTTCGGCATCGAGGATGAACGGACGGATGGCAGCGTGAGGACAAACGTAGGCACACTTGTTACACTGGATACAGTTCTCGGCATTCCAAGTCGGAACGAAGGCAGCAACACCACGCTTCTCATACTTGGCAGTACCTTGTTCCCAAGTACCATCTTCGATACCCTTGAAGGCAGATACCGGCAGCAGGTCACCGTCTTGAGCGTTGATAGGACGAACCACTTCGTTGATGAAGGCCGGATCGTTGTTGGCTGCTTTTTCGTCGTCAGGCAGGTTAGCCCATGCAGGATCAACGGTGAGTTGCTTGTATTCACCACCACGGTCAACGGCAGCATAGTTCTTGTTCACTACGTCTTCGCCCTTCTTGCCGTAAGACTTCACGATGAACTTCTTCATCTGTTCTACAGCCAGGTCAACAGGGATAACACCTGTGATGCGGAAGAATGCCGACTGCAGGATAGTGTTGGTACGGTTGCCCAAACCGATTTCCTGTGCAATCTGAGTAGCGTTGATGTAGTAAACGGTGATGTTGTTCTGTGCGAAATATTTCTTCACCTTGTTCGGCAGGTTCTTTGCCAGTTCTTCGCCTTCCCAGATGGTGTTGAGCAGGAACGAACCGTTTTTGCGCAGACCGCGGGTTACGTCGTACATGTGCAGATAAGCCTGTACGTGGCAAGCTACAAAGTTAGGTGTATTAACCAGATAAGTAGAGCGGATAGGCGTATCACCGAAACGCAGGTGAGAGCAAGTGAAACCGCCTGACTTCTTGGAGTCGTAAGAGAAGTATGCCTGACAGTGTTTGTCGGTATTGTCACCGATAATCTTCACTGAGTTCTTGTTGGCACCTACTGTACCGTCGGCACCCAAACCGTAGAACTTGGCCTCGAACATGCCTTCGCCACCTACGGCGATTTCGGCTTCCTGAGGCAGAGAAGTGAAGGTTACGTCATCTACGATACCGATTGTGAAGTGGTTCTTCGGAGTCGGCAATGACAGGTTGTCGTAAACGGCAAAGATTTGTGCCGGAGTGGTATCTTTCGAACCCAGACCGTAACGTCCGCCAACGATAAGCGGGGCATTTTCCTGTCCGTAGAAGCAGTCTTTAACGTCCATGTAAAGCGGTTCGCCGTTGGCACCCGGTTCTTTTGTACGGTCGAGTACGGCAATGCGCTTGGCAGTCTTAGGAACAGCTGCCAGGAAGTGCTTGGCAGAGAACGGACGGTAGAGGTGAACGGCTACCAGACCGACTTTCTCGCCTTTGGCGCGCAGATAGTCGATGACTTCGCGGATAGCTTCGGTAACCGAACCCATGGCGATGATGACGCGTTCTGCTTCCGGATCACCGTAGTAGTCGAACAGACCATAGTTACGGCCGGTGATTTCGCTGATCTTCTTCATGTAGTCTTCTACGATTTCAGGAACGGCGTCATAGAAGCGGTTGCAAGATTCGCGGTGTTGGAAGAAGTGGTCAGGATTTTCAGCCATACCACGTGCTACCGGAGTCATGGGGTTCATGGCGCGGCTGCGGAATTCAGCCAAAGCTTCCTGGTCGATCAGCGGAGCGAGGTCTTCGTTGTCGAGCTTCTCGATCTTCTGGATTTCGTGTGATGTACGGAAACCGTCGAAGAAGTTGATGAACGGCACGCGTGCCTTCAGTGTAGCCAGGTGGGCAACACCGGCGAGGTCCATCACTTCCTGTACAGAACCTTCGGCCAGCATGGCGAAGCCTGTCTGACGGCAGGACATTACATCCTGATGGTCGCCGAAGATACACAGGGCATGGCTGGCCAGTGTACGTGCAGATACGTGGAATACGCAGGGTAGGTTTTCACCGGCAATCTTATACATGTTGGGGATCATCAGCAACAGACCCTGAGAAGCAGTGTAGGTGGTAGTCAGCGCACCTGCCTGCAGTGAGCCGTGTACGGCACCGGCAGCACCGGCTTCCGACTGCATTTCCTGAACCAATACTGTTTCGCCGAAGATGTTTTTGCGACCTGCGGCAGCCCATTCGTCCACGTGTTCAGCCATCGTGGATGACGGGGTGATGGGGTAGATGGCTGCTACCTCGGAGAACATGTACGAGATGTGTGCAGCGGCTTCGTTACCATCACAAGTGATGAATTTTTTCTGTTTAGTCATAACTAAATGAGTTTTATAAAGTAAAAAATCGTTTTTCTTCTGTTTGGAAGTATTTGTTTTTCTGGGCTATATGCTTCTTTAGTATAAAAATCCGAATAGCCAAAGCGGTATCTGGTTATTCCGTCCTATCTCTGCTTTGTGCAGGGCGTAGGTGATACCGGGGTTGTTCTTAATCTTCATACCTTCCGGGCATATCTTGAACGGCATGACCTCGTCTACCATAAACGAGACGTTCTTATCGCCTTTGTTCACTTTGTGGTCTTTCCACATGGTGTTTACAAAGAAGGTGTCGAGAACGTCCTGTTCTTCTACTTTCACCGGATAGATGGAGTACATCAGGTTGGGGTTGTGCATCATTATCTTCGATGGCTTTTTGGGGAATTCTTCTCCTTTCGGATAGACCATGTTGATAAGGCGCGCATCTGCCAGATATTTGATGTAATTCATCACCGTGGCACGCGATGTCTGTATGTCGTTTGCCAGTTGGCTGACGTTCGGAGCTTTCGGCCCGTCTACAGCCAGCAAATATAATAATTTTTTTATTTTAGAAAGATATTTCAGCTCGATTTGTTTGATAAGCAGGATGTCTACTTCCACCATCATGTTCATGGTCTTCAACAGATTCTCCGAGAAGTTGCGTTTTTCAAGGAAGAAAGGGTAGAATCCGTGGTGGATATAGTCCTGAAAATAATCCAGCGGGCGTACTTTCGATAAGATGCCTTTGGCTATCTGCTCGTGGCTGCTCAGGATTTCCTCCAGCGTATAAGCATGGAATTTCATTCCTGTCTGCAGGTTCAGGAATTCGCGGAAGGAGAATCCGCGCAGGTTGTAGCTTTTTACCACATCGCGCAGTTCAAGGTTCTCTTCTTTCAGTCGCATGACTGACGAACCGGTAAATACTATTTTCAGGTTGGGGAAGCGGTCGTAGCACATTCGCAGTTCCTGACTCCAGTCGGGGTGTTTGAACACCTGGTCAATCAACAGCACTTTTCCCCCACGACGTTGAAACTCGTAGGCAAAATCGACCAAGCTATGTCCCGAGAAGTAGAAGTTGTTCATGTTGATGAACAGGCAGGAACGGTCGGTGCCGAATTTTTCTTTGGCATATTGCAGCAGGAAAGTTGTTTTGCCTACGCCACGTGTGCCTTTGATACCGATGAGACGGTCGTTCCAGTCGATCTCGTCCATCAGGTCGCGGCGGACAGGGGCGTTGGTATGTTCTACCAGATAAGCGTGCGTACGATAAAATGCTTCCATGCTTTATATTCCATATTTATCAGGCGACAAAGATATAGCTTTTTTATAGATTTGCAAAGTGGAGATAGCAAAATATTGGAAATTAATTCTTATCTTTCCTCCCGGAAACAGCAGAAACAGGTGTATATGGAACTCTATCTTTTCAATCCCGATGCCGACATGGCGCTTGCAGACAACGGCGGACATTACATTGCTCCGGCTTCCGTACGTCGTATGACTGCGGATTTGGCTTGGCTACCTTTGTGGTATGCCGCACCGGGAAGCGGTGTGCTGATGTCGGAAGAGGCAGAATATGATTTTGCCGGGCAGATGCGACAATATTTCCCGTTGGATGTGATGCCGGTAGTATGGAATCAGTTGCCGGAAGTTTCACCTGCAAGCTTATATCCCTGGGGATGGAATGTTTCTTTGCGCCGTTCTTTACTGAAAGCTGGAGTGTGCGAAGACGCATTGCCGACGGTGGAAAGTCTGAACCGGTTGCGGGCTTTAGCGGGACGCGATGTAGCATTGCGTATTCTGCAAGCCTTGGCAGGATTGCCTTTTTGTTGTGGTAGTGGTGTGGTTCTGTTGGATGTACAGGCGTGTAGCGATTACGCCCGCAGGCTGGGTAGTTGTGTGTTCAAGACTCCTTGGTCGGGCAGTGGAAAGGGATTGCTGTGGTGTCGCAGTGGTTTTACGGAGGTGATGTCCAGCCGGTGTGCACGCATTATTCGTGAGCAGGGATTTCTGACAGGGTTTCCTATATATAATAAGGTATTGGACTTTGCGTTGGAATATCAGTCCGACGGGCAGGGAAATGTGGCCTTTATCGGTTATTCACTGTTCGATACAGATGAACGAGGTGCTTATTCGGGGAATAGGCTGTTGTCCAATGAGGCAATCGAACAACAGATTCTGCATTTTCTTCCTTTGGCGGCCTGGCAGCAGATATGTATCTGTCTACAGCAAGAACTTACCAGTTGTTATGGTTGGGCATACAAAGGCTTCTTGGGAGTAGATATGATGATTTGCAGGGTGGGGGATGAGGAGAATGGTGAATATCGTGTTTTTCCTTGTGTGGAGGTAAACCTGCGTATGAACATGGGAGTGGTGGCCCGTCTCTTCTTCGATCGTTTTATGTTACCCTCTGCTAACGGATGTTTTCGCGTGGAATATTTCTCCGATCCTGCCAGTCTGCACCGTGCGCACGAGGCTGACAAGCGGGAGTCGCAGGCTGTGATACACGACGGTAAACTTTTGTCGGGTTATTTACCATTGGTGCCGGTCGGTTCGGAAAGCCGTTATCGGGCTTACGTCAAAGTTGCTGAGTAACAGTTTTGCTATCTGTAATGTTCAAAAAATGTCCTTATCGTTTTATATATTCTTCCTTTTTATTATTTTTGCATAATGCAGCCGGAATTTTCCTGACTACTGAAAAACATTATCCATGGAAGACTATGATAAATTAATCAACGGACAGTTGGAAAGCATTTTGTCCGTAATGGACCGGCGTAACGTGTCGGCCGAAGATCGTATACGCATTAGGGAAGCGTTCGAGTTTGCCCGAGAGGCTCATGCCGGACAGAAACGTAAAAGTGGTGCACCCTATATTATACATCCGGTAGCAGTGGCACGGATTGTGGCCGAAGAATTGCAACTGGGGCCTAATCCGGTGATTGCTGCGTTTCTGCACGACGTGGCCGAAGATACGTCGTTTACACTCGATGATATAAAGGCACGTTTCGGTCCCGATGTCGCCTACTTGGTCAGAGTCGTGACGAAACAGAAAAAAATGCAGTATGAGACTTCCAAGCAGGTAGAAAACTTCAAGCAAATGCTCGACTCGCTGCATTACGACATCCGTGCCATCCTTATCAAACTGGCCGACCGCTTGCATAACATGCGTACGCTGGACAGTATGCGTCCTGAAAAGCAGATGAAGATAGCGGGCGAAACCGATTACTTCTATGCTCCGCTGGCCAACCGTCTGGGGTTGTACGGTATTCGTCGCGAACTGGAGAATCTGAGTTTACGCTACCGTTGTCCGCTGGAGTATCAGGAACTGGAACGAGCCATCGAAGCCGACAAAGCCGAAGACCGTCAGCGTCTGGACGCCTTTACCGGCGAAATGCTGGAGTTGTTGCGCCGCAAAGGTATTCAGGCGCGTACGGAAGTGCGCTATCGTATGCCTTACAGCATCTGGCGGAAGATACAGTCTACCGGGCGCGACTTCAAGCATTTGGATTACCGTCATGTAGTCCGGTTGATTTATCCGGCCGAACGTGAAGAAGATGAAAAGCGCATCTGTCTGCATATCTATTCCATCCTGACCGACCGTTTCAAAGAAAAACCGGGCAGTATCGTCAACTTTATCGACTCTCCCAAGGAGAATGGTTATCAGAGTTTCCATATCCGTCTGCTTAGCGAGCATGGCATTTGGGAAGAAATCCATATCTCTTCCGAACGTATGGTACTCAACTCCAAGCTGGGGTGTGCCGTTGAACGGATGGAAGGGGCGTGGGACAACTGGATTGCCAAGTTCCGTGCCTTGCTGAAGGATGCGGCCAGCCAGACTGCCGAAGGCTGGTTCATGGACAGTGTGGTAAGTTCGCTTTACAACGAGGATATTACAGTTTTCACTCCACAGGGTAAACCTATCAATCTGCCACAACGGGCTACGGTGCTCGACTTTGCTTTCGAACTGCACAATTCGATCGGGGCGCATGCCCAGTATGCCAAGGTGAATGGTAAACTGTGCTCGGTTAAGACTGAACTTCATCATGGTGACTGTGTGGAAGTCGGAGTTAATCCGGACTTTGCTCCTCGTCCCGACTGGCTCGACTGTGTGCAGACGTATAAGGCCAAGAGCTTCTTGCGTTCTTATTTGGGTCAGATAAAGTCTATTCCCAAGAACCGTTGCCTATGCTGCCATCCGTTGCCGGGCAATGAAGTGATAGGTTTCAGAGAGTTGGATGGTACGATAACCATCCATAAGCGCGATTGTGCTTTGGCTATCCGCCAAGCGTCGCAGGACGGCGATTCCATTGTCTCAGTCGATTTTCCAGAAGATAAGGATGTGTTCTATCCCGTGCGTATCAATGTACGTGCTGTCGACCGCTATCATTTACTGATCGATCTGGTGGATTGCATTACTAACGGCATGAAGCTTTCCATCTCTAGTCTGAATACGGAGACTGTTGACGAGATTGCCGATTGTACTATCAACTTTTCGGTTCATTCGTTCAGCGAGCTGCAGAAGGTGATAGCATCCATTAGCAGTATCGACGGAGTAGACGAGGTTCATCGGGTAGAACTGTAAGACTCGGCTGCCGTTGTGCTTTCGTTGCCACAGCGGTCTAGTGCGGTGACGGCAAAGTAGCGTTTCACGGTCCAGGGCAGTATAGGGGCATAGATGAATTCTGTGCCCTGTATGCGTTGTGCTACAATGTTCTCGGGACGGCTGGTGTCGACAGGGTAGGTGTCGGATGCATAAACCACGTAGGTGGGTGCATTACGAGAATCATTGTCGGTGCCGGGTTTCCAGCTTAGTTTCCAGTAGCCTTCTTTCAGCTTTTCCACTTTCAATGCAGTGGGGGCGGTAGGCGGTATGCTGTCTATCCACGTCATGGGTGGTTGCAGGGTAGGGGCTGTGTAATACTTTTCAGTCAGGATGTCGTACAGTTCCTGTGTGTTGTCCATCAGGTATTTTACCCGGTAATGTCCTTCTCCGTCCAGCTTGTGGGTACGCACAAAGTGGATCTGTCGCTCCACTTCGTCCACAGTCCAGTTCCCTTCGCTGGGATCCAGAAAGTAAATGCCCAAGCCGGGGATGACTTGCCGTCCATTGGATTGTTCTTTCCAGTCGAGGGCGAAGGGATAGAATCCGTTGCCGCGGAAATACATCATGGGATACACCTGATCCTGAATGCCTTCTCCCAGCCAGCCTTGCACGTCCTGATAGACGGTGTGGAAGGCGTTCCATCCGCGAGAGGAATAACGCGAGGTGTCGCGGTACTTTCCGACCGGACAGGTGCTCACCTTGACCCAAGGCTTCAGTTGTTTTACACCTTTATATATATAGCGCACGATTTCCGTGATGTTGTCTCTTCTCCATTGATCCAGTGTGCGCCCCTTGCCGTATTTGCGGAAGTCGTACTTGTCGGGGAAGTTGGGGGCGTTTTCCGGATAACGCAGATAGTCGAAGTGCACGCCGTCTACGTCGTATCGTTCTACCACTTCGCGTACCAGGCTCATCAGGTATTCTTTGGTTTGCGGATTACCGGGATTCAGAAAGTATTCCCGTTTGTAAGGCACGCAGATGGCAGGTCTTTTCTTGGTAACCGAGGCTTTGCCCAAGGCGGCAACGTGTTTCCGGTTTCCCAAAGGGATGGTTACCATCCAGGCATGACACTCCATACCACGTTTGTGGCACTCTTCGATGGCAAAGGCCAGCGGGTCGTAACCGGGATCTTTTCCGACCTGTCCGGTCAGAATGGAGTTGTATGGCTCGATGGCCGATTGGTACAGCACATCGCCCCGCGTACGGGTCTGAAACAGTACGGTGTTGAAATGTGCATCCCGTAGCTTGTCCAGTATTTCTATCAGTTCATTTTTCTGTTGTTGTATCTTTTGGGGTGAGGTGGCACGTGTCCGGGGCCAGTCCAATCCGTAGACGGCGGTAACCCATGCTGCTCTGACTTCTTGTTTGGGCTGGGCTGTAAGTTTTTGCATACTTCCCAGACAGATTAGGGATATCAGAAGAAAAATGAGTCGTTTCATTTAAATCGTTCTTTTTTGTGCCAAAGATAGCAAAAATGCGAATAAAGTTGTGCCATTATTTAAAATACTGTTACATTTGTGCACTCTAACATGATAAAAAGAAACACACAATGATTACTTTTACACTTTGTTTGCTTGCTCTTATTGCAGGCTATTTCATTTACGGTCGTTTTGTAGAACGGATTTTTGGTCCGGACGACCGTCAGACTCCGGCTTTGACGAAAGCCGACGGAGTAGACTATATGCCGCTTCCTCGTTGGAAAATCTTTATGATTCAATTTCTGAACATAGCAGGTCTAGGACCTATCTTTGGTGCTATTATGGGAGCCAAATTCGGTATGGCTTCTTATTTGTGGATTGTATTGGGTAGTATATTTGCCGGTGCTGTTCACGATTATCTGGCGGGTATGCTGTCTTTGCGACATGGCGGAGAAAGCCTTCCTGAAATAGTCGGACGCTATCTGGGACTGACAACCAAGCAGATTATGCGTGGTTTCACGGTGATTCTGATGATTCTGGTCGGTGCTGTTTTCGTGGCTGGTCCTGCAGGATTGCTGGCTAAGCTCACCCCGGATGCGCTGGATGTGACTTTCTGGATTATCGTGGTGTTCCTTTATTATATTCTGGCTACACTGTTGCCGGTGGATAAGATTATCGGTAAGATCTATCCGTTGTTTGCCATCGCATTGCTGTTCATGGCGGTAGGTATTCTGGTGATGCTGTATGTCAATCATCCTGCACTGCCCGAACTTTGGGACGGTGTTGAGAATACTCACCCGAATGCCGATACCTTACCTATTTTCCCTATTATGTTTGTCAGTATCGCCTGTGGCGCTATCAGTGGTTTTCATGCAACTCAAAGTCCGCTGATGGCACGGTGTATGACCAGCGAGCGTCACGGTCGACCTATCTTCTACGGTGCTATGATTACCGAAGGAATTGTCGGATTGATATGGGCTGCCGCAGCTACTTACTTTTTCCATGAAAACGGTATGGCAGAAACGAATGCAGCTGTCATTGTCGATGATATCACCAAAAACTGGTTAGGTACGGTTGGCGGTGTGCTGGCTGTTTTGGGAGTAATTGCCGCTCCTATCACCAGTGGTGATACGGCTTTCCGTTCGGCTCGTCTGATTGTAGCCGATTTCTTGGGTATAGAACAAAAATCCATGCGGAAACGTTTGTATATATGTATTCCGATGTTCCTGGTGGCTATTGCCTTGTTGCTGTACAGCATGCGCGATGCGGCTGGCTTTGATATGATATGGCGTTATTTCGCATGGGCCAATCAGGCGTTGTCGGTATTTACATTGTGGGCTATAACGGTTTATCTGGCGCGTGAACGGAAAGGATACTATTTCTATGTCACCTATTTGCCGGCTTTGTTTATGACAGCTGTTTGTACTACGTACATTTGTGTAGCTCCCGAAGGTATTGGTTTGTCGGTGGATAAAGCGGCGATCATAGCTGTACTGGCTGCGGTGGTTGCTGCAGTGTGGTTCAGGATATGGTATTTCAAGACTGCTAAAAAACTTTGTTGATGAAGAAAATCAGAAAATCGACCGGACTGACCATTGCTTTGCTGATCTATGTTTCGGCAACGGCTGCTTATTTCCTGCCCCGTAATACAGAAATTGAGCAGGCGGAGAAGTATATTACGGTAGTGGCTTCGTACGTCATAGTGCTGTTGCTCTGGCTGGTGCTCCGTAAGAAAGAACAGCTGCAGCAGAAGCGGCGTGATGAAGAGCGTAGAAACTGAATATTTACGGATTAAAATTGAAATAATATGAAAAAACTGATGTTGCTTGTTTGCCTGTTGGTCGCTTCGGTAGCCGCCCGGGCACAGTTCGAGAAAGGAAAATGGGTTGTTAGTCCTTCGCTGACAGGATTGGAACTGTCGCACGATACCGGTACGGATAAGACTTCTTTCGGACTGGAAGTTAAGGGAGGTGCTTTTTTGATTGATAACGTGGCTTTGCTGGTGAACGGTGCTGCCAAGTGGAATGAGAATGGAGCCGACATCTATTCGTTGGGTGTAGGCGGCCGTTATTATTTCAGTAAGGTTGGTGTGTTCCTGGGTGCTAATGTTAATGTGGATCGTTACGACTGGGGAAATCTGGATGACACTAAGTTTTCATTTGGGATGGAGGCCGGATATGCATTCTTTCTTTCGCGTACGGTGACCATCGAGCCTGCCGCTTACTGGAATGTGAATGGCGACCGCTCTAAGTTCGGAGTAAAAGTCGGGTTCGGATTGTATTTCTGATAGAACTGCTTTTCTGTGTGCCGCTTGGGCAAACAGGAGGATATAATAAAGGTGTGAACAGGGCAAGAAGATGCGCTGTTCACACTTTTTTTTATGCGAAGAGCCGGGCATAGGTTTTTCTTCTGTTTCCTGTTTTTTTCCTTATTGTTTCTTATTTTTTCTCAAAGCATGAGAAGGGTATTCTCATAAGTATGAGAATAGTTTTCTCATATGCGTGAGAATGTTGTTCTCATACTTGTGAGAAACGAATAAGATCATAGGGCGTTATGTGAAAAAGTAAAGTTGGCTTATGTTTCTTTGATATTACCATCCGCACCCTATAAGGAGATGCTCTCCTCGTCGGGTACGGATGGTGCTGTTTTTATGCCTGTAGTTTTTCTTGCAGGAACTGTCCGGTATAGCTGGCTGCACATTGGGCTACTTCTTCCGGAGTGCCTGTGGCTACGATGTAACCACCTTTGTCGCCACCTTCGGGACCAAGATCGATGACGTAGTCGGCACACTTGACAACGTCGAGATTATGCTCGATGATGACAATGCTGTGTCCCCGCTTGATCAGCGAGTCGAAAGCTTCGAGCAATTTCCGGATGTCGTGGAAATGCAGGCCGGTGGTAGGCTCGTCGAAGATGAAGAGGGTAGGGTCGGCCTTTTCCTGACTCAGGTAGTAAGCCAGTTTGACGCGCTGGTTTTCGCCTCCCGACAGGGTGGACGAGGACTGTCCCAGCTTGATGTAGCCCAAACCGACTTCCTGCAACGGTTGCAGCTTCTTTACAATCTTTTTCTGTCCGTGCTGTGTGAAGAATTCGACAGCCTGGTTGACAGTCATCTCCAGTACGTCGTAGATGCTCATGTCGTGGAACTTCACTTCCAGCGTGTCGGCTTTGAAGCGTTTGCCGTGGCACGATTCACACTCCAGCACCAGGTCGGCCATGAACTGCATTTCGACGGTGATGGTACCTTCGCCCTTGCATTCCTCGCACCGTCCGCCTTCGCTGTTGAAGCTGAAATAGCCGGCGGTGTATCCCATTTGTTTGGCCAGTGGCTGTTCGGCCCAGAGTTTTCGTATCTCGTCGTAAGCCTTGATGTAAGTCACCGGATTGCTTCGCGATGATTTTCCGATGGGATTCTGGTCGACAAACTCTACGTTGCGCAGGCTCTTCAGGTCGCCTCCTATCGATACAAACTCACCGGGGCGTTCGGTGCACTCGTCCAGTTCGCGCTTCAGGGCACGGTAGAAGATGTCGCGTACCAGTGTACTTTTTCCCGATCCGCTGACGCCGGTGACTACTGTCATCACGTTTAGAGGGAAGCGTACATCCACACCTTTCAGGTTGTTCTCGCGCGCACCTTTTATTTCGATGTAGTTGTTCCAAGGCCGGTGGTGGGTCGGTACAGGGATGGTTTCTTCGCCCAGCAGGTAGCGTACGGTGTAGCTTTCGCTGCCCTTCTGCAAGTCCTTCATGTCCCCCTGGTAAACTACTTGTCCGCCCAGTCGTCCGGCTTTAGGACCGATATCGATGATGTAGTCGGCTGCGCGGATGATTTCCTCGTCATGTTCTACTACGACAACGGTGTTGCCCAGTTGTTGCAGCTGCCGCAGTACGTGTATCAGTTTGTCGGTATCGCGGCTATGCAGTCCGATGCTGGGTTCGTCCAGAATGTACAGACTTCCTACCAGGCTGCTTCCCAACGATGTGGCCAGGTTGATGCGTTGGCTTTCACCGCCCGAGAGTGAATTGCTGAGTCGGTTCAGGGTCAGATAGCCCAGTCCTACGTCGAGCAGGAACTGCAGCCGGCTGTTTATCTCGGTCAGGATGCGTCGGGCTACGTCAGCATCGTGCTTGCTTAGTTTCAGGTTGTCGAAGAAGACTTTCAGTTCGGTGACAGGCAGGTCTACCAGTTCGGAAATGCTTCGTCCGCCCACTTTCACGTAGCCGGCTTCGGGTTTCAACCGTGTGCCGTGGCATTTGGGACAGAGGGTTTTTCCGCGATAACGGGCCAGCATGACGCGGTATTGTATCTTGTATTGGTTTTCCTGCAACATCTTGAAGAAAGCGTTGATGCCTTCGAAGTAGGGCGTTCCTTCCCACAGCATGCGGCGTTGTTTGTCGGTCAGCTGATAGTAGGGAGTGAAGATGGGGAATCCTGCTTTTTCGGCTCCTCTGATCACCATGTCTTTCCACTCGCCCATCTTTTCGCCACGCCAGCACACTACAGCACCGTCGTATACCGAAAGGGAGCGGTTGGGAACTACCAGGTGTTCGTCGATGCCGATCACCCGTCCGAATCCTTCACACTCGGGACAGGCACCGATGGGCGAGTTGAACGAAAACATCTGGTCGTTGGGCTCTTCGAAGGTAATGCCGTCCGCTTCGAACTTTGTACTGAAGCGGTAGAGGCTGGTTCCGCCGTCCGCCTGATAGAAACGCAGCAAGCAGGCACCGTCGCCCTCGTACATGGCAGTTTCGGCCGAATCAATCAGGCGGCTGATGCTGTCCTTCTCGGTCGAGACAGTCATACGGTCGACCAGCAGGAAGATGGTGTCGCCTTCACGGGGCTGGTATTCGTCGATGCGTACCATCTGACCGTTTACCTCCAGCCGATTGAATCCTTGTTGCATGTCCACCTCCAGCTGCTGGGCCAGTGTGCGGTCTTCGCGTAGCAACAGAGGAGCCAGTACGGTGAACCGGGTTCCTTCGGGGTATTCGGTCATGCAGTTTACGATGTCCTCGGTAGAGTGTTTCTTCACCTCCTGCCCGCTGATGGGGCTGAAGGTTTTGCCCACCCGTGCATAGAGCAGGCGCAGGTATTCGTATATTTCAGTCGATGTGCCCACGGTAGAACGCGGGTTACGGCTGCTTACTTTCTGTTCGATGGCGATGGCGGGCGGTATTCCTTTTATAAAGTCGCATTCGGGTTTACTCATTCTCCCCAGAAACTGGCGTGCATAGCTGCTGAGGCTCTCCACGTAGCGGCGTTGGCCTTCGGCATACAGTGTGTCGAAGGCCAGCGACGATTTTCCCGAACCGGACAGTCCGGTAATGACAACCAGCTTGTTGCGTGGTATTTCGACATCAATGTTTTTCAGGTTGTTGACCCGTGCACCCTTGATGATGATAGATTTTGATTCGCTCATGTTTCGTCTTTCGCTTATTAGGATGCAAACTTACGCAAAAAACGGATGAAACAGTAATTTTGGGGTGGATTTTATAAGGTCCCACATGTTTCTACGGGCGTTTCCGTCTTCTGTACTCTGTTGGCGTCATCTGGAATCTTTCTTTGAAATGTTGCCGGAAGAGTTTCGGAGAAGTAAAACCGGTACGATCCCCGATTTCGTTGACGTTGTATTCCGGATGGGTATCCAATAGTCTGGCTGCTTCCTGTATGCGAATGTCTAGAATGAATTCTAACGGAGTCTGTCCGGTTGCCTTTCTGCACTTGGTGAACAGCAGTGTACGGGATATACCTAATTCTTGAGCCAGAAGTTGGACAGAGAGATCTGAATTTTCCAAATGTCTGCGTATTGCTTCTGTCGCTTTGTTGATGAAGTCTTGAGACTGAATGTCGTTGGCCAATTGCTGGGGAATATGCGTTATGGTGGAGGAAGGATCGGTTAATTGTTCTTTTACTCTCATCCGGTTTTTTATCAGGTTGTTGCATCGTGAAATTAGTAACTGGATATCGAATGGCTTCACAATGTAATCGTCCGCACCGGTTTGCCATCCTTTTAATATCTGCTCTTGCTCGATGCAAGCTGTAAGAATGATGACGGGGATGTGGCAGGTTGCTTTGGTCTCTTTGATAAGGCGGCATAACTCTGTTCCTTCCATTTCAGGCATTACTACGTCGCTCAGTACAATGTCGGGTAATTCTGCCTGCACTTTTTCCCATCCTTCCTTGCCGTTGACAGCCGTCTGTATGTGGTAGAAAGGTGTGAAAAGCTCTACCAACATATTCCGTAGTGTCTGTTGGTCTTCTACTATGAGCATCTTGCATTTGCTTGCGGGAGAAGTTACAGTTGTTTCTGCGTCTTTATGATCGTCGGTTAGGGGCAATGGCTCAGCTAAATTCTCTTCATTATCAGGAACTTCTTTGCTTTCCAACTCTTCTGCATTTGCTGGGGAAACAGGTTCTATTTCTTCCGGTTTGAAATGTGAATATCCTGTTAGTAAATGTACGCGGAAGGTGGTTTCGTCGCCAGGATTGCTGTAGGCCTCGATGCGTCCGTGGTGTAGTTCTACAATACCTTTAGTCAGATTCAGTCCGATACCGGTTCCGGTAGACGAATGGGTATAGTCTGCCTGATAGAAACGGTCGAATATACGATTGATGTCTTCCGGCTTGATGCCATTGCCGGTGTTGGTTACTTCAATAAGTACTTCTTCGTCGGCTTTCCGTACCGACAATACAATTCGACCTTTAGGCGATACATATTTGAATGCATTGGATAATAAGTTGTTTATTACTTTCTGCATTTGCTTGTCGTCGAACCAGAGGAGGATATGTTGATGGCTTTTTTCGAAGCGGAAATCAATGTTTTTTTGAAACGCATAATCTTCGAAGTAACGGTATTGTGAGTGGAGGAAGCCGACAATATCCTGTTGTCGGGCATGAATCGTCATAAAACCTTGTTCCAATTTCCTGAAATCGAGCAATTCGGTAATCAGACTGTTCAGCTGCTGGCAGTTTTGATAAACCCTTTTCAATGCTATGTGCAAAGAACTGCCGGCCTGTTGCCGGGCCAGTAATATCTCCATTTGCCCTAAGATAATGCTTAAAGGAGTCCTGAATTCGTGTGAGATGTTGGTGAAGAAACTTAGTTTAGACTGATTCAGCTGTTCTATGTCTTCGGCATGTTTCTTTTCGTAAATAATCTGTTCGGACAAGCGGATGCGTGTGTTGTGCATTTTCTGCAAGTAGAGCACAATCAGTAAAGCTGCTGCCA
This sequence comes from Bacteroides ndongoniae, assembly GCF_900108345.1. Taxonomy (GTDB): domain Bacteria; phylum Bacteroidota; class Bacteroidia; order Bacteroidales; family Bacteroidaceae; genus Bacteroides; species Bacteroides ndongoniae. The sequence goes on from NZ_FNVV01000013.1 coordinate 988,387, forward strand.
GGTAGATTGCATAAGCCCATCCGCTTCGATACAGGGGAGGAATTATCCGGATATGGAGTTGATGGGCAGACAAAGTCTCTCCGTTTTCGTCTGTTGCCTTGACTTTTAGTGTGTAATTACCAGACGGCAAGTTGGTGTATGTAATGAGATTTTCTTCGTTGAGTGGAATCCACTTCTTAGAATAACCATCCAGCTGGTAGGATAACCGGTCCCGTTTGACTGGTAGAAAATTGGTGGTTGTGTATTCTAAGGTAAAGACATCCTGACCGGCATGAAGAGTAATCTGATCGGCCATTGAAATATCTTGTTTCAGAATTCCGGTTCCGTCCTGCACCGAAACAACGGCACCGTTAACAGTCAGCTTGTAAGGGAAAATGGAGTAGGTATGAGGCTTTTTGTGAAGGATCTCTTCCTGGAAAGAGACCATACCGTCCAAGCCGCCGATAAAGATTTCTTTGGTGGTCGTAGAATAATATAGAGAATGTTCGTTGACTGAGTTCAGGGGGAAGTCACGCCCACGTTCATAGTTGGTGAATGTTTTTGAAGCTTCGTTTAGGACGGAGAACCCTTGATCGGTCGTTACAATCATTTTGCCATCGGACAATTCGCGTATTTCATAAACGACATTACTGCCCAATCCGTTTTTGTCGGTATCAAAGTTTTCGAAACGGTCGGTTTCGGGATGATACAGATCCAGTCCATTTCCGTTGGAACAAATCCATATTCTATGATGGCTGTCTTCGTAAATGGCGTTGAACAGGTTACCGCTGATGCTGTTGGGAGTATTTGGGTCGTGCTTGTATTCTTTCAGTGTACGGCGTCGGATATCATATTTACAGAGCCTTTGGCCTGCACCGCTTATGATCCACAAATTGTTTTGACTGTCAACATGGAGGGCGTATGTATAATTGGTAATGGCTTGTTCTTCTGTAGAAGAGAAGAAAGGTACAGATTTTCCCGTACTGGGGTCGAACAGAGCCAGTTGGCCTTGGCCTCCCAAAAGAAGTCTATTTTGATAGGGAGTTATACTCATAATGATGTCCGATGGGATGGTGGTTGTATCTTGCGGGTTGTGGCGGTAATGTTTAAACTGTCCGGTTGAGATGTCCATTCGGTTTAATCCTCCTAAATGGGTACCAATCCACAGTAAGTCACTGTCGGCATCGTAGTATAAGCATTTTGCATGGTTATGCGACAGGCTGTTGGACGACTCATTATGTTGGTATTGTTGAAACCTGTTTTCTTTCTGTATGTAACGGCATATTCCACCACCTTCTGTGCAAAGCCATAAGTCTCCTCTGATATCGGTGGTCATTTCTCCTATAATAGGTGAGCTTAATCCGTTCTTGTCGTTAGGCACTGCATAATACTTCTGATAATATTGTGAAGTTGGAGTGAAGTAGTTAACACCTCCGTAATAGGTGCCGGCCCAGATGATTCCTTGACGGTCGCACATTAATCCCCAGACAGACGATTCTGTTAGTCCATTGGCTTCTGCTGCGTAGTAAGCTGTGAATTTACCTGTTTCTCGGTTGTATTTGTCCAGTCCGTGGAATGTTGAAATCCAGATATTACCGTTATGGTCTTCACAACAACGGTGTGTCTGGTTATGACTGAGGCTTTCCGGATCGGAATTAGAATGGGAAAAATGTTCTATTTTCCCATTTTTCAGGCAATATAATCCTTTCCCGTCATAGCTGGTTATCCATATCCATCCGTGGGAGTCGCAGAATAAATCACTGGGGCGTATGTTCTCTATCAGACAAATCGTTTTTCCTCCTTTCAGCAAATAGAGTCCATTGCTTGTGCCTGCCAATAGAGAGTCTGCTTTTTGTAACAGACATAAGATGTTTTGTCCGGCTGCACGTCCTGTTAAATGGAAAACCTCCTCTTTTTCCCCTTTTTCTTTCCATCGGTAAATTTGATCTCCCTGGCAATAATAAAGGTCTTGGTTAAAATAGATTGATTCTACAGGATGATTGGTCAAGCGGCTAAAGCGATTGGAAGGAATATTATAACGTACGAGTCCTTTGTTGCAACGGATGTAGACGTTTCCTTTGCCGTCACCAGTTATCTGATGAATCAGATTGCTGTGTAAACTTTCAGGTTGTTTTTTATTATATCTGAATATCTGTATATTTTGTCCGTTATAAAGGTTTAGTCCGTTACGCGTACCAATCCAGATAAAACCACGTTCGTCCTGGTAAAATGTCATGCCTGAGTTGTGGGATAGTCCATCGGCTACGGTGAGGTGGCGAAAAAATATAGGAGTACTGTATGTTTGAAGAGTGGCCAGCAGCAGATAGAACAATAATAAGTTTATTTTCATGGTACTTTTCCTGTTTTTTTCTTACTGTTTGTCTGATGCAAAAATAGATTGAGAAGTATTATTGAGCAATAGAATAGTGTATTTTTTAGCCTTGTTGTACGATTCTTGCTCATTTTTTGGACGAGTTGTCCAATTTGCAGATGGCTATTTATGACTGTATTCTTTAGCGGTTATCTGTTTGGAAGAGCAGTTAGGCTATTTGAAGCGTGAGGCTGAATCGTACACAAAAGAGGTTGAATCGTACAGAGTATGTTTTTAAGCAGGGTATGAACTTACATTCTCTTCTTTTGCACAATTCAGTATTCTGGTTTGTAGGAATGTGAACTACATTTGCATCATTGACAAAATATGTATCCTTTGATTAGAAAATGACTGGTTAGCTGAAGAAAAGGTAATACTGCTTTGTTGAAAGGATAACCAAACCGGAGAGGACATTTCGGCATTCAGCTCTTGGGGTGAAGGGATGACCTCTTCCTTTTTCTGTGATAAAACGTTTGTGATATATGAAAAATAATGTATTGAATATCGGAATAGGTTTGTTTTTTGCTTTAAACTGTTTTTGTTTAGGGGAAGTTGCTGCACAGAACCGTGAAGCACAGATGGCTGAACGTTGTTATTTGCGTTATTATCAGGAAGCCCGTCAGGTGCAGGATGCCGCCAAAGGACAGGCCATTGAGAATTTCAGGCAATTTTATGCCAAACATACTTATTTGAATCTGAATAATTATTCCAAGGACTATCGCCCTTATCTGGAGACTTTGCAGGCAGATGGTACGTTTGCCGATTTGCATGACAAGGATGCGGGGAAAGTGGTTGGTGGAAATTCGGCCAACAGTGGAGGTTCGATTACGGAAGGGTACTATCGGTTGTGGGCTATCTCCGAAGCTTTCCGGCGAGGCGAACTGGATTGGCAGAAAGATGGTGAGCTTTGGAGGCGTTGCCAGAAGGCCATTGTGCATTATGGCGAACTGGAGATTTCGCGCGGTAACGAGTGGTATCGTTTTCATGCTTCGTGTTTTGCCTTGCCCGAGGCTGCCGTCAATATTTATTTTTGCCATTTGCCTCAAATGGATGCCGTGGAGAAGGGCAAAACGGATGACTTCTTGCTGAAAAAGGCATGTGACATGCTGAAGATGATAGCTTTACAGGCTTGGACGCAGCCCTATCGCAAGGATGAGACCGACCTGAATGTGGTGTCGGAAGAACGATTTCGCAAACATGTGTGGTGGGTAGGAGGTAACGGTGTGGGATATCGGGCACTGTTGCAAGCGGCTTTTATGTACCGTTCTATTCCTATGATCGATGTGCTGGCCGAAGTGTGCCGTAAGGGGATTACGCCTACTTCACAGACTACTTACGACGATTCTTTTTGGAACGAAGGCTTTACGGCCGATGGTGCCGGTTGGGGGCACGGACGTCAATGCTTGGTGTGGGGATATCCCATCGACGGTACTCGCGGAGCGTTGGGGATACTTACTTTACTGAAAGGCACTCCTTGGGCACAACAGCTGGATAGAAGAAATGTGGAAGCATTGATGAACTATTTCCGAGGGGCTAATTTCTATTATTACAAAGGGTATAAGCTGGCTTGCGTAGATCGCAGTTCGATGTTGTATATGGATGCTCCGGCTGCTATCCCTTACAGCAGTCTGTTGGATAATGTACTGGCTAACTGGATTGAATCGTTCACTCCTGATGAACAGGAGGAACTGAAACGTTTGCGGAGTGAAATACCCTCGATGAATATAAATATGAATGGTGATGGCCGCTACAATGGTACGCGCTGGTTTTTCAATAACGATGATCTGGTGAAAAAGAACGACCGTTACCACGTGATAGCCAATATGGCGTCGGTGCGCTGCGATGGTCTGGAAAGTGCTTACACCTTTGCCGATGCGTTCAATTATTACACGAACGATGGTGCACTGATGTTTCAGCGCCGAGGAAATGAATATCGTAACGTGTATGGTGCGTACGATGTGACTGCATTTCCGGGAGTAACTGCCCGTGAAGGTATGGAACAGCTGAAACCTGTTGAAAATTGGCGTGGCTATTGTAGCAAATACAATTTTGCCGGTGCTGCTACTTCGGGAGGCGAAAACGCTGCGGCAGGTTTTGTATTCGAGAAGATGAATGCTTCTGACAAGAAAGGAGTGAATGACAAAGGCCGTGGCGGAGCCGACCGTGTGATTTATGGAGTGAAGGCGCATAAAGCGGCTTTCATTTTAGGCGATTATGTAGTAGCTTTGGGAGCAGGCATTACTAATCTTACACCCGAGGTAAACGGGAATATCCGTACCACACTTGATCAGACGGAGCGTACGGGCAACGTTTTTGTTCATCATGGCAAAGGTATTGACTGGATTGTACAACGGGGTGGTTTTGCCTATTCTGCTTTCCCGGAGTATCAGAAACGGATGCACTATGTCTGTGAAACCAAACGGACGGATTGGGTGAAAATGAATCCTGCCAACCGGGGACGAAAGAATCTGCCTGCTGAGGTTGATATGCTGCGTCTATGGATAGATCACGGAACTACTCCTACGGACGACACTTACGGTTATGCAGTGTACTGTGGCGATGGTTTGCCTGCCGACCGTTATCCTTTTCGGGTATTGCGCAACGATACTACGCTGCAAGCGGTTCGTTCAACGGACGGAAGAGTGACAGGAGCTGTCTTCTATCGTGCCGATGAGGGTTTGAAAGCTAAACATCTTCAGCTGTCTGTCTCTGCTCCTTGCGTAGTATTGATAGAACAGACTTCCGAAGGTACATTGCTTAGTGTGACCGATGCTTGTATGGATAAAAATCTGAAAGAAATCAGAGTAAATTGGAATGGTAAGACTTATATTTGTCCGATGTCGCAGGGCGAGCTATGCGGAAAGCCTACGGTTGTAAAACTGTAAACCTCCGGAGCAGAAAAATGCCTGAAACTTTGATGAATTGGTGATGAATGCCACGTGTGCAGGACAGAACTTGTTTGGGTGCTGACTTCATTGTATTGTTGTCGGACACTGGTCATGAATTTACTGCATACAAGTGTGCAGCAGTTCTGCAACTGGCTTGCAGTGTCACTGCATACAGGTTTGCAGCGGCTCTGCAACAAGCTTGCAGTAACTCTGCAACAAGTGTGCAACGCATGGGACACAAGTGTTTGTCTGTTTACAGGTTTGTACGATAGATAAGAATTAGAAAAAATAGAATACCATGATTAAAATGAAAAAGATTTTTGCTTTGTGTTTGTTGGGTAGTATGTCCTTGGCCAGTTATGCAAAGGATTGGGAGAAACAGTTACCTTATCAGAATCCGAAACTTTCGGTAGAAGAGCGGGTAGAGGATTTAATCGGACGTATGACGCTGGAAGAGAAACTGTATCAGATGTCCGCCATTTATTTTGGAAAGAATGCCGAAATTTTTGATGCGACCGGTGAGTATTCCATGGACGAAGTCCGTAAACAGTTCGGTACGCACGGAGTAGGACACTTGAGCTGCCCTACAACAGACATGTCTGCCCGGCAGGCGGTCAGAACCGGTAACAAAATACAGCGAATAGCAGTGGAAGAAACCCGCCTCGGCATTCCGGTGATTATCGATGCCGAAGCTATTCACGGGCTGCGGGCGACCGGGGCCACTTCTTATCCTCAGTCTATTGCCTTGTCGTGCACTTGGAACACGGAACTGATGGGGCGCATAGCCGATGCTATCGGGCAAGAAACTTACAGTCGAGGCATTCACCAAGTGCTGTCGCCTACTTTAGATTTGGCACGCGATCCGCGTCACGGACGTCTGGATGAATGTTATGGCGAAGATCCTTATCTGGCTTCACGAATGGGAGTGGAATTTATTAAAGGCGTGCAGAAGAACCGTGTGATATGTAGTCCCAAGCATTTTCTGGCCAATTTCGTGGGCGATGGAGGGCGCGATTCCGGTAATGCCGGAATGAGCGAGCGTGAATTGCGCGAAATTCATATGCCACCTTTCGAGGCAGCAGTCCGTGAGGCTCATGTAAAGTCGTTGATGGCAGCTTATAACTCTTTGGACGGCATACCCTGTTCGGCCAACCGTTGGTTGCTGACCGACGTATTGCGGAAAGAGTGGGGATTCGACGGTTATGTAGTGTCGGATTGGAGTGCTGTCAATCATGCACACGGTGCTCTTCATATCGCTCCGACCAAAGCCGAAGCTGCGGCTTTGTGTGCAAAGGCTGGAATGGATGTGGAGTTGCCACGATTGAATACTTATGTCAAATTGGACGAGATGATCAGGCAAGGCAAAATATCCGAAGAAGATATTAATGAGAATGTCCGTCATATACTTCGGGTAAAGTTCGAAATGGGTTTGTTCGAACATCCGTATGTCGATGAGGCTTTGGCCGAAAAGTTGTGTGATGCTCCTCATTTTCGTAGCTTGGCACGCGAAGCAGCCCGGCAAAGCATCGTATTGCTGAAAAATGAGAAAAATCTTCTTCCTTTGAAGGGTGCCCGCAAAATTGCTGTGATGGGGCCTAATGCTGATGTTGTCCAGTTGGGAGGTTATTCGGCCAAAGGCGTTTCCGGTGTTAGTCCGTTACAGGGAATCCGTAATATTTGGGGCAATCGTGCGGAGATAACTTTCACGAAAGGTTGTGGAATGACGGATAACAGCAAAGATGGATTTGAACAGGCAATCAAGAACGCCCGTGAGGCTGATGCTTGCATTTTGGTGATGGGAGGGGCTAACTGGCATACTGGCGGCGAGACTCGCGACCGTAATAACCTTGACTTGATGGGAGTACAGGAAGCATTTATCGAGGAAATTGCCAAAACCGGTAAGCCGATAGTAGTGGTGCTGGTCGAAGGGCGTCCTGTGACAATGACTCGCTGGATGGACAAGGCCGATGCCATTGTCATGATGTTCTATGCCGGTGAGGAAGGAGGTAATGCGTTGGCCGAAGTACTGGCAGGAGAGGTCAATCCGTCTGGTAAACTCTCTCTTACCTGGCCACGGAATACGGGCGATTTACCGATGTGTCTGCTCCATCGTCCTTACGGTCGTGAAGGGCGCATTGTAGAGTACGATAATAACGGGAAGGATTTTCTGCCGAAGGATCGTTATGTTCCCCTTTATCCTTTTGGTTATGGTCTTTCGTACACTACCTATACTTATACGAATCTGAAACTGGAAAAAACGGCAATAAAAGAAGGAGAAGATATCCGCTTTACGGTAGACGTTACCAATACCGGTCAGATGGATGGCGATGAGATTGTACAGGTGTATCTGACAGACTTGTATTGCCGGATCACCCAATCGAAAAAGCGTTTGAAAGCTTTCCGTCGTGTGCATATCCCTGCTGGAGAAACTTGTACAGTCTCTTTTACTCTGCCTTATTCTTCACTTTCCTTTCTGAACGAATACCTTAAACCGGAAGTTGAAGCAGGAGAGTTTGAGTTGCGTGTGGCTCCTAATTGTATGGAGGGGCTGACTGTACGCTTGACGGCTGAAGGAAAGTAGATGGCTTCTGGTTCAAAGAGAAAGTGCTGAAAGATTTGATAGGCTATCGTTATTGAAAAATAAAGAAATGAATCAGAACTGAATAAAACATCAATGTAATGAGAAGGTATATGAACATAAAGTTGAAAACATTAATAATGGGATGTCTTGTAGCTTCGTCACTCCAAGTGGGGGCTTTTGCGCAGGAAGCAGTATCTTACCCTGGTTATCGTCTGGCATGGGCAGAAGAATTTGAAGGTGCGGGATTGCCTGATTCAAACTATTGGAATACAGGTGATACGGGTGGTGTCATCAATAACGAATGGCAAGACTATCGGAAAGAGAACCTGAATTGTACTCGATTGGAGGATGGTAAGCTAATACTTACTGCTTATAAAGATCCGCACAAAGGTGTTCGGGGCTGGGGAAGTAAAGAGGATTATCATTTTAAGTTCTCATCTGGAGAGGTACATTCTTGTGGCAAAAAGACTTTTAAATATGGACGTATTGATGTTTCTGCCAAAATTCCGACGGGTCGTGGCGTATGGCCTGCTATATGGCTGCTTCCAGACAAAAGTCCTTATGGGGGATGGCCCAATGGAGGCGAGATAGATATAATGGAATATGTATGGGGAGACGACGAAAAACATAGTACGACTTATTCGACCGTGCATACGTTTGACTCTGACAGGAACGGAAATAGAATAGGGTCCGGGTATGGGCATTCTTCTACTTTGGATACTGATTTTCATCTGTATTCATTGGTGTGGGAAGAGGAGCGACTGGATATTTTGTTTGACGATCAGGTCATCTTCTCATATCACAAGAAGGAAGATTCATATAAGACGTGGCCTTTCGACCAGCCGTTCTATTTGATAATGAATATCGCGGTTGGAGGTACTTGGGGAGATGACTGGGGCGTGGATGAATCTATTTTTCCGAAAACAATGGAAATAGACTATGTACGTTACTATGAGAAAGAGTCTTGTGAAGTGATAAATCCAGTTATTGACATACGCTACAGTGCCGATCCGTCGGCACGTGTGTTCAACGATACACTTTATATTTATCCCAGTCACGATCGTGACGAAGCCCGTTGGTGGGATATGGAGGATTATTATGTATACTCTACGACAGACATGTGCCATTATAAGGACGAAGGTCTGGTATTCGAACCACTGAAGCAAACGAGTTGGGCGAAGAAATATGCTTGGGCTCCCGATTGTGTAGAGAAAAACGGAAAGTATTATTTTTATTTTCCTACAGATCAGGATTATATCGGTGTAGCGGTAGGTGATTCTCCTGTCGGACCGTTCAAAGATGTGATTGGCAAACCGCTGGTAACACGTCATTCGCCGGGCATAAAGGCTCCACGTGACTTTATAGATCCGGCTGTATTTATAGATGATGATGGTACAGCTTATCTGTTGGTTGGGCAGAATGCATTGAACATCATACGCCTGAATGAGGACATGATGTCGTATGAAGGCAAGCCTGTGGTATTGGACAATGTGAATCAGTTGCCTTATTTCTTTGAAGGCATCTGGATGCATAAATACAAAGGCAAGTATTATCTGTCGTACTCAACAGGTCCTAATATTCCGGGCAGGGGACCGCAAATTGCTTATGCCGTGGCCGATTCCGTATACGGACCTTACCAATATAAAGGAGTGATATTAGAGGAGGTAAGCAGTGGTACCAATCATTCGTCTATTGTAGAATATAAAGGGCAGTGGTATTTGTTTTATCATACATCAGAGCGAGCTTTATCACTTATCCCAGAAGGATCCCCAGAACGTGACTTTATCCAATGGCGCCGTTCTGTATGTGTAGCACCTCTTTATTATAATGAAGACGGAACTATTCGTCCGGTAGAGGCAAAGAAAAGTTTTAAAATTGTCTGTGGAAAATAATGTGATACCGTAAGTTGTGATGTACGAATAATATTCACATAATGGTTTTACATTGTCTTTGTTGAGTATTTGCCTTGTTCGCAGGAAGTGCTTATCTTTGGCTATTGTAATGACAAACATAAATGGATTATCTTAAATTTAAAAACATGAAACAGAAACTAAGAAACAGTTTGTTGATTTTGGGGGCACTTCTCCCGTTGTTGTCGTGGGCGCAATTAGCTCCGCAAATTATGAATATTGATGCACGACAGGTAACCTCGCTTGACGGGCAGTGGAAAACCATTGTCGATCCTTTCGAGAATGGGTATTACGACTATCGTTTGAATCCATACGATGATGGTTATGCTCAGGACAGAACTTATTCGGACCGGACAAAGCTTCAGGAATATGATTTTGAAACGAACAAGACTCTTTTTGTGCCGGGCGACTGGAACACGCAACGTCCACAGCTTTATTATTACGAAGGAACGGTGTGGTATCGGAAACATTTCACTTACGATTTACAGCCAGGCAAGCGTCTGTTCCTGAATTTTGGAGCCGTCAACTATGAAGCTATTGTTTGGCTGAACGGTAAACGCTTGGGCAGTCACGTCGGTGGTTTTACAGCTTTCAATTTCGAGATAACCAATTTATTGAAAGAAGGAGTTAACAGTCTTGTGGTTAAGGTAGACAACAAACGTCGTCCTGAAGGAGTGCCTACCGTAAATGCGGATTGGTGGAACTTTGGTGGCATTACACGTCCGGTTACGCTGGTTGAGGTTCCATCGACTTACATTCGCGATTATTATGTGCAGCTGAAGAAGAACGATACCAATACAATTGAAGGATGGGTACAGCTTGACGGTGATAGCAAGTCGCAGAAAGTGTTATTGGACATACCTGAACTGAAACTGAAGAAGGAAGTAGAGACTGATGCCAACGGATATGCTTCGTTTGAGGTGAAAGCCAAGCCTGTGCTTTGGACACCCGAGGAGCCGAAACTCTACACTGTTTCTTTGGCTGCCCAGTCTGATAAAGTGACCGATGAGATAGGTTTCCGAACTATCCGTACGGAAGGTACCAAGATTCTGCTCAATGGTAAGGAAATCTTTTGCCGAGGAATCAGTATTCATGAAGAAACTGCTTATTCGAGCGGTCGGGCTTATTCGAAAGACCATGCCCGTACGTTGTTGGGATGGGCCAAAGAGTTGGGCTGTAATTTTGTCCGTTTAGCACATTATCCGCATAACGAAGCAATGGTGCGTGAAGCTGAGCGTATGGGATTCCTGGTTTGGTCGGAAATTCCAGTGTATTGGACTATTCATTGGGAGAATAAAGATACGTACCGGAATGCGGAACAGCAATTGTGCGACATGATCGGACGAGACAAGAACCGTTGCAATATCATTATCTGGTCGATTGCCAACGAAACACCGGTCAGTGAACCGCGTCAGGCTTTTCTTGCTTCATTGGCCGAGAAAGCGCGTAGTTTGGACAACGTGCGTCTGATTGGTGCAGCAATGGAGAAGTCGGAAGTGGAACCGGGCGTACTGACGGTGAACGATCCGTTAGGCAAGTTGCTGGATATTATCAGTTTTAATGAATACGTGGGATGGTACGACGGTAATGCCGAAAAATGCGACCGGGTGAACTGGACATTCGACGTGCAGAAACCGGTCTTTATCAGCGAATGGGGAGGTGGTGCTCTGTATGGACATCATGGACCTAAAAACGAACGCTTTACGGAAGAATATCAGGAGGATTTGTACATTCGCCACGTGAATATGCTGAAGCGTGTTCCCGGATTGGCAGGTACGACTCCCTGGATTCTGAAAGATTTCCGTTCGCCCCGTCGTCAGGTGCCGGGTATACAGGATGACTTCAACCGCAAAGGTGTGGTTTCGGATCAGGGACAAAAGAAGAAAGCATTCTTTGTGTTGAAGAAGTGGTACGAAGAATTGAAGGAAGCGTATAAATAATCAATAAACGAGGGATATCATCTTTCACTACAGATAGGCTTAGCGTTTTATTAGCTTCAGATGATCAGGTCTGATGGTCTGTGGCTGTGTCGCGCCTTTCTGTGGTGAAAGTTTGTTTTTATACCCCCTATGCTTAACAGGAAAGCGCATGAAACAAAAGATTTCTATTCGTTATTTTCGCGGAAATGTTTAACTTTGCGACCTTACGTGGAATTTAGTTAATTGAAAATACCGGATTATGAAGATTAGAATACTATTATTGCACCTGTTGCTGTGTGTGTCGATGCTGACGGTATCAGCACAAAATATCGCGTCGGGACGCTATCCCAAACGTGAGTTCCGTGGAGCGTGGATTCAGGCCGTGAATGGCCAATTCAAAGGCATGTCGACAGAGAAAATGAAGCAGACGCTGATAGAACAGCTGAATTCATTGCGTGGGGCAGGTTTCAACGCCATCATCTTTCAGGTACGTCCCGAGGCGGATGCCTTGTACGCATCGCGTCTGGAGCCCTGGAGCCGCTATCTGACGGGAGTACAGGGGCAGGCCCCCGAACCGTATTGGGATCCCATGCAGTTTATGATTGAAGAGTGCCACAAGCGTGGCATGGAGTTTCATGCGTGGATCAACCCGTATCGGGTAAAGACATCTTTGAGGAACGAGCTTGTGCCCAATCATGTGTACAATCTGCATCCTGAGTGGTTTGTGACTTATGGCGACCAGATTTACTTCGACCCGGCCTTGCCCGAAAGTCGCCGTCATATCTGTCTGGTAGTGGGCGATATCGTTTCGCGCTACGATGTCGATGCCATCCACATGGACGACTATTTCTATCCTTACCCGATTAAGGGAGTCGATTTTCCTGACGATGCCAGCTTTGCCCGTTACGGAGGCGGTTTTGATAACAAGGCCGATTGGCGCCGCAGCAATGTAAATACACTTATCAAGCAGTTGCACGAGACCATCCGTGAGGTGAAGCCTTGGGTGAAATTCGGTATCTCGCCCTTTGGCATCTATCGCAACGAAAGCAGCGACCCGCTGGGCAGCAAGACGAAGGGACTGCAGAACTATGACGACCTGTATGCCGACGTATTGCTGTGGGCACGCGAGGGCTGGATCGACTATAATATTCCGCAGATATACTGGCACATCGGACATCCGGCTGCCGACTACGAAACGTTGGTAAGATGGTGGGCCAAACATACCGAAAACCGTCCGCTGTTTATCGGACAGTCGGTGCAGAACACCATTCAGAATGCCGATCCGCAGGATCCCGGAATAAACCAGTTGCCGCGTAAGATGGCTTTGCAGCGTGCTTACCAGACCATCGGCGGAAGTTGCCAGTGGTATGCAGCTGCCGTAGTCGAGAATCAGGGACGTTATCGCGACGCATTGGTTGCCGAATATCACAAGTATCCGGCTTTGCCGCCAGTGTTCGACTTCATGGACAATCAGGCTCCCGATAAGGTACGTAAGCTGAAACCAGTATGGACGGAAGACGGATATATCCTTTTCTGGACGGCTCCCAAGTATAAGGACGAGATGGACCGTGCCGTGCAGTTTGTAGTATATCGTTTCGATAGCAAGGAAGATGTCGATTTGGACGACCCCTCGCATATTGTAGCCATTACCCGTGACTGCTTCTACAAGCTGCCTTACGTAGATGGAAAGAAGAAATACCGTTATGTAGTAACTGCCCTCGATCGTTTGCAGAACGAATCCAAGCAGGTATCGAAGAAAATAAAACTGTAACGGAATAGATAGATGTCCCGATGGCCGATTGATTGTCGGTATCTTCGGACAGAATAAAGGCGCGGATTTCGCAGACACGACGGATCGCTTGTTGTTTTTTTGATCCGTACACTCTGTGAAATCCGCGCCTTTTATATAGAAAAGTGTAGACCGCTTAGTAAAGCAGCAGCCCAGCCAGGCCGCAGGCAATAATCATCCCGATAGGATTCAGCTTGTACTTCTTTGTTCCGACAAAAGCCACCAGGAAAATGATGCAGCTGATGACGAACGAGTAAGTATCTTCGGTAGGCGAGCTGAAATTCTCGGTGTTCATCAGAACCAGCGCTGCGGAAGCAAGCAGTCCTACCACAGCAGGGCGCAAACCGCTGAATACGGCTTCTACTGCCGGATGCTTCTGGTACTTCAGGAAAAAACGGCTGATGGTGAGCATCAGGATAAAGGACGGAAGTACCACGGCAAACGTCGCAATCACCGATCCCCATACACTGCCCGTAGCCGTAAAGCCGACGTAGGTAGCCGAATTGATACCGATTGGACCGGGAGTCATCTGACTGATGGCGACAATGTCGGTAAACTCCTGAGGTGTGAGCCATTCGTAGCGTGTGACCACTTCGCCTTGTATCATCGAAAGCATGGCATAACCTCCACCAAATCCGAAAAGGCCTATCTTGAAAAAGGTATAAAATAGTTGCAGAAATATCATATCTTTGTTTCCTCCTTTTTAATTCTTCATTCTTCATTCTTCATTCTTCATTCTTCATTTTTCTGTATCTTCCCCATACGTATCCGCCGACTCCTGCGGCAATGATAATCCAGATGGGCGAAAAGCCAAGAAGCCAGATCAGCAGGGCAGACACGACCGGAATCCAGACGTTGTACTTGTTTATCTTAGCCGATTTTGCCATGCTGAAGGTAGGGGCTGCAATCAGGGCTACAACAGCAGGACGTATACCTTTAAAGATACGTTCGACAACCGTGTTTTCCTTGAAGTTGTGGAAAAACAGGGCAATGGCCAATATAATAAGGAAAGAAGGCAGAATGGTACCCAATGCGGTGACGATACTGCCTCGGATGCCTCGCAGGCGGTAGCCGATGAAGATAGATATATTGACGGCCAGAATGCCCGGTGACGATTGTGCAATGGCAAGCAAGTCTATAAAGTCTTCTTTGGCTATCCAGTTGCGTTTCGTTACAATCTCGTCTTCTATCAGTGGCACCATGGCATAACCTCCACCGATGGTGAAGGCACCGATTTTGAAGAAGATGGAGAAGGCTTCGAGATAAATATTCATAAAATGATAAGAGTTTATTAGTCAGTTCTTAAGATGAAATGTGTATGTTGCCCTTTCTCTTACGATGGGTTTTCGGGCGACAGGCGCTTCTCTTTTTCCTGTAGCTTGTCCTTGGCATATTGGCTTGGACTGACGTTGAAGTGCTTTTTGAACACTTCGCGGAAATATTTGGCATCGTTGAAACCTGTCTTTTCGGCTATTTCCGTGATGCTGTATCTTTGTTCTTCCAGCAGTTGGGCAGCATATTTCAGTTTTATCAGGCGGATATAGTCGGCCGGCGCCTGGTCGGTCAGTGCTTTTATCTTGTTGTAGAAGCTGGTACGGCTCATATTCATCAGGCTGCAGAGGGTATCGACATTGAAGTTGGGGTTGTCCATGTTTTCATCGACACCTTTCTTCACGGCTGCGATGAACTCTCGGTCAAGGTCGTTGCTGCAATTGCTGCAAGGTATGTCTGCGCCTTTGTCATTCAGCTCCAGGTTGGCATATTTGCGGCGCAACAGTGCACGGTTGGCCAGCAGATTGGCTATCGTAGCTCGTAGAATACCGATGTTGAACGGCTTCACTATGTATTCGTCGGCACCGCTTTGCAGGCCTTCTATGATGTTTTTGTCTGTGCTGAGTGCTGTCAGCAGAATGATGGGGATATGCGAAGTCTCGATATCTTTCTTCAATATCTGGCACAATTCGTCGCCACGCATTTCGGGCATCATAATGTCCGAGATGACCAGACTTGGCATTATTTCTTTTGCCATGCCAAGGGCTTCCTTGCCATTGTTGCACACCTGAATACGATATTCGTCGGACAAGCTGTTTTGCAGATAAGTTCTCAGTTCGTCGTTGTCTTCTACTATCAGCAGTTTAGGCAGGTCTTCCGACTGTTGGTTGGGGTTTGATTGTTTTTCTGCTGGCATACGGACCTGTGCAGTCTGGACAGTTATATTATGTCCGGCATTTCCATCGTTCTGTTCCGGATGAGCAAGTGCCTTTCGGTACTTCCTTTTGTCTTTCGGGAACGTGACTTTGATGGACGAGCCTTTGTTTTCGGTACTGCTGAAGCTGAGTTTTCCCTTGTGTATGTTAACCAGTTTCCATACCAGTAGCAGTCCGATGCCGCTTCCTGTTATTTTTGAGTTGACGGCATTGCTTCCACGGAAGTGCATTTTAAACAGTTTCTTCTGTTCGGATGCCGGTATACCGATTCCGGTATCTTTTACTTCGATGCTCCACGAGTCGTTGTTATCGGTAGCGCAGATTTGTACGCTGCCTCCTTCTGGTGTGTATTTAAGGGCATTCGATATGATATTTTTCAGGATGGAATCCATTTTGTCCTTATCCAACCAGACGTTGAGGTACTGGAAGTTCTTTTCATAAGTCAGGGCAATCCGTTTGACATCGGCATATGCCTTGAACACATGAATGGTTTCTTCAATATAAGTATTCAGCTCATATTCGGCTACGTGTAGGTTGCTGGAGTATGTATCTGCCCGTTCAAAATTGAGCAGGTTGGTAGTCAGACGTAATAAGGCATTCACATTCCGCAAAGCGGTGTTCAGGTTGCTTTTTCCTTTTTCGCTCAGTTGTTCGCGTTCTTCCACTTCTTCCAAGGGGGCTTTTATCAGGGTTAGCGGGGTACGGATGTCGTGTGCCGTATTGATGAAGAAACGAATTTTCTCGTCCGAAACTTTCCTTTGCTTTTTCATCATTAAAATACGCATGCCGGTAGCGACAATGCTTAGCAACAGGATGATGTAAAAGGCGATAGCCCATCCGCTCAGCCATATTGGTTTTTCTATGATGATCTGCATGCTGCGTTCTTCCAGAATTACATTGCGGTTTTCATTCGAGATGGCTCGTATGCGCAAGGTGTATTCTCCCGGATTCAGATTGGTGAAGCGGATGCTACTTTCCCGGCTGGGGCGGCTCCAGGCGTCGTAAAAGCCTTCCAGCTTCCAGGAATAAAGAATCAGCGAAGGATAGTCATAATTGATGGACGATACCTGCATGGAGAATGTATTCTGATCGTACTTCAGCCTGAGGGTTTCTGTTTCGTTGATGTCGGTCTTCAGAGGAGAGTCCTCGTCGTTGGGATAAACCGTCTGGTATAGCACACGCAGGTCGCTAAGTACCATTTTAAACTTGTAATCACTGGGAAGCACAATGTCTTTGCTGAATTCGATGGCACCGTCCGTGCTTCCGAAAATGAAATTTCCGTTTTTGCGCAACGTTCCCGAGGATGCGTTGAAGTGGTCAGACTTCAGACCATGTTCCTTGGTCCAGTTGTGGAAAGTTTTATCGACGGTGCTGAAGTTACTTAATCCGCTTTCCGTACTAAGAAATATGTTATCCTGTCCGTCGGACAGAATATCGTAAATGTTGTTGGATATCAGTGCGCTGTTTTCTGTATAGTAGCGTTCGAACTTGCTTGTCCGGATGTCGTAGATCAACAGACCGGCATTGTTTGTTCCGATATACAGCAGGCTGTCGCCGGCCTGATAAAGAGAATAAATGTAATAAGACTCAATAGGCATGGAGATGGATTGCGGCTTTCCACTTTCTTTGTCAAGCAAGTAAAGTCCGTTTGTCGTTCCTATCCACATGTGTTTCTTGTCTTTTTCAAGAATGGTAGTGACTCCTGTCAGATCGTCGAAATAGCGTATCTCCTTCTTCTTATAATCTATCTCTTTCAGGTTGTAATAACCACCCGACCACACTTTACCTTCCGAATCCAGTGTAATGGAACGGATGTATTTGTCGGGGCGGATATTCAGGTTGCCGAACAAAGAAGGAGTAAAGAAGTTTACGCTGTTGTTGTGCTTGTTGATTTCGTAGATACCGGAACTGTATCCGCCTGCCCAGATGATGCCGGGAGCTACCTCGCACAGAGAGAGGAAAGCATGGTTCTTGCTATGGAGTTCCTGGTCGAACATACTGAGATATGAAGTCCATTTTCCGCTCTTCACTTCATAAAGGCTGATACCGTTGTTGGTAGCAAACCACAAGTCGCCATCATGATCTTCGATGATGGCATTTACCTGATCGTTGACGAGCGACTGACGGTTGCCGATGGAGTGTTTGATCCATTGATAGGAAGCATAGCGGTTGTTGCGTACGGTGATTCCTATGGGATAATTGGCCATCCAGATGCGTTGTTCGTTATCGATGTAGATATCGCTGATGTTGTTGCCATTCATTCCATTGTTACTGTTGTAGTCGGCTACGATATATGGTTCCGATTCGTAGGTATGGACGTTGCTTTTGTAAATTCCGGCTCCGTCGGTAGCTATCAGTATTTCGTTATCGTTCAGAGCTTGGATGCAGTTGATGGTGATGTCCATCAGGCCGGCCTGAAGAGGGCGCATCCGGTGGTTGTCCAGTTCGTAGACATAGACTCCGCGCTGAAAGGTACCGATGAAGACCTTGTGTGAAGGACGGTGGTAGTATAACTCGTTGATTTGGAGTGTGAGGTTGTCTAGCTGTTCGCAAGGCGACACCTTTAGGGTATTGTTCTGAAGTTGGGCATAATGAATGCCGATGTCAGTTCCTATAAAGTAATGTGTCGAATCTATTTGTTCGATTCCTGTGATGTTTCCGTTTATTTCGTTTTGAATGGTGGTAACCTTGCTTGTATCCGAATGGAACAGGTAGATGAGGTCGGAAGTGCAAAGCCAGACAACACAGTTGTCATCTACAAAGCCATAACTGACAGGGGAATGGATTTCTTTGACAAAAGCACTTTTAGGAAGTTTGTAGACCAGTTGAAATGTGTCGTGTACGTCATCGTAACGGAAGACACGCCCTTGTTTGCCTATTTCCCACAGTGTTCCTTTCTTGTCGATACAAAGCCAGTTCAAGTTCAGGATAGAGCTTACCTCTTCTTCTCCGTCCATCAGTTTGTAGGGCTTGAAGTCTTTTCCGTTGAAGCGGTCTATTCCGTCGTGTGTAAGAAACCACATGTATCCCTTTTTATCCTTTTGGATAGCATATACTTGTCTGTTGCTTAGTCCGTTTTCTACTCCAATGTATTTGTAAGTCTGAGCTATGCAAAGCAGTGGAAACAGGAGGAATATGAAAGAAAGAACCTTTTTCAACATGATTGTCGGTTTTTATTGGCACTAACAGAGAATGTGCCCTTGTATTAAGATTACAAAAATAGGATTTTTATTTGAGATAAGCAAAAAGGAGGTGGCATATCTTACGGATAAAATAAATACGGATTGTACGTGAAGTCACTGAATAATTGAGGAATATCCTCGTGACACTGCGTACAATCCGTATGGTGTCCTCTAGAAAGAGGGAGGTAAAATGATTTTATTTATTATTCATCTTTTCTTCTACCCACTTGCGTGCGTTGACGAAGGCTTCTATCCACGGTGTTACCTGGTCGCTGCCCAAACGGTCGGCTGGGTAGTAAGCGTTCTGCCATGGGAAGATGGCACGCTCCAGGTGAGGCATGATAGCCAAGTGGCGGCCATCGGGGCTGGCAATACCTGCTACCGAGTAGTCGGAACCGTTAGGATTGCCGGGATACTCATCGTAGGTGTATTTGGCCACGATATTGTAGTGGTCTTCGTCGTAAGGTAGGGAGAACTTGCCTTCGCCGTGAGCCACCCAGATGCCCAGCTTGCTGCCACTCAACGAACCGAACATTACGCTGCGGTTGGTCGGGATAGTCACACCCAGGAAGCGGCTTTCGAACTTATGCGAGTCGTTGTGGAGCATGCGTCCGCGTTTCTCGTCGGTGGGGTTGATGAGGTTCAGTTCCATCATCAGCTGGCAACCGTTACATACACCCAGTGAGAGGGTATCTTCGCGGGCATAGAACTTGTCAAGCGCTTCTTTTGCCTTGGGGTTGAAGAGGAAGGCGCCCGCCCAACCTTTGGCTGAACCAAGTACGTCGGAGTTGGAGAATCCGCCGCAGAAGACAATCATATTGACATCTTCCAGCGTTTCGCGTCCGCTTACAAGGTCGGTCATGGTTACGTCCTTCACGTCGAAGCCGGCCAGATAGAGTGAGTAGGCCATTTCGCGTTCGCCGTTCGTACCCTTTTCGCGGATGATGGCTGCACGGATGCCGCTCGGTGTACGACGGTCGGGGCTGATGCCGTATTGCGAGAGCTTGCCAGTGAATTCGGGCATGAAGGCCAGATCCATAGGCTGCATCTTGTAGTTCTCGAAACGCTTCTTGGCGCAACCGTTCATTGATTGACGACGGTCGAGCAGGTAAGAAGTAGAGTACCATACGTCGCGCATGTAGTCGATGCCGAACTGATAAGTGGCACCGTCTTTTTCGACGAGGATGTGACGCTCATCGGTCGGCTTACCAATCTTCACGAAGCCTACACCTGCGTCTTCGAGTATCTTCTTCACTTCGTCCTTGTGCTTGTCGGCTACCTGAATAACGATACCCGGGTTTTCGGCAAACAATATCTTGATGAGGTCGTTTTCCTTAATCTTGTCGAGGCTGATTTCCATACCGCCTTCTACGTTGGAGAAGCACATTTCGAGCAGCGTGGTGATGAGACCGCCTGCCGAGATGTCGTGTCCGGCCAGGATGAGGCCTTTGTTCACCAATTCCTGAACGGCGAGGAAGGCGTCGCGGAAGTATTCGGGATTCTGTACGGTAGGTACGTCGTCGCCGACTTTGCCCAGTGACTGTGCGAAAGCCGAACCACCCAGTTTCAGGGTGTCGAAGCTGAAGTCGATGTGGTAGAGTGTGGTCTTATGGTCGTTCACCAATACGGGCGAAACCACTTTCTTCACGTCGCTCACTTCACCGCCAGCCGATACGATGACCGTACCCGGAGCAATGACTTTGCTTCCGTCGGGGTATTTCTGTGTCATGGACAACGAGTCCTTACCGGTAGGCACATTGATCTGCAGAGCGCAGCAGAAGTCGCTCAATGCTTTGACTGCCGTGTAGAGGCGTGCGTCTTCACCTTCTTGTGAGCGGCAAGGCCACATCCAGTTGGCGGAGAGCGATACGCTATCCAGACCTTCGGCCAGCGGTGCCCATACGAGGTTGGTCAATGCCTCGCTGACAGAGAGTACAGAGCCGGCAGCCGGGTTGGCCAATGCGGCTTGCGGAGCATGACCCAGCGAAGTGGCGATACCTGCCTGACCACGATAATCGAGGGCTACCACACCACAGTCGCTCAGCGGCAGCTGAAGTTCGCCTACGCATTGCTGGCGGGCAATCTTACCTGTTACGGAACGGTCTACCTTGTTGGTCAACCAGTCTTTGCAGGCTACAGCCTCCAGTTGGAGTACGTTGGCCAGGTATTCATGCAGTTTGGGTAGTTCGTAAGTCGGCATTTCGTAATGACGCTCTACGGTTTTGTCTACCATGTATGTTTTGGGTGAAGAACCGAACATTTGGTCAACGGCCAGGTCGAAGGGGCGCACGCCGTCAGCTTGCTCGAAGCAGAAGCGGTGGTCGCCGGTTGTTTCGCCTACGACGTACATTGGGGCGCGTTCGCGTTCGGCAATCTTACGTACGTGTTCGATGGCTTCTTCCTTGATAAGCAATCCCATACGCTCCTGACTCTCGTTGGCAATGATTTCTTTGGCCGAGAGGGTCTTGTCGCCGATGGGAAGTTTGCTCATGTCGATGTGTCCACCACATTCTTCTACCAATTCGGAGAGACAGTTCACGTGTCCGGCTGAACCGTGGTCGTGGATGGAGACAACAGGGTTGACATCTTCTTCGCAAAGGGCGCGTACTACGTTGTAGGCACGTTTCTGCATTTCGGCGTTGGCGCGCTGTACGGCGTTCAACTCGATGCCGCTGCTGTATCGGCCTGTGTCTACAGACGATACGGAGCCGCCGCCTAAACCGATGCGGTAGTTGTCGCCACCCATCACTACGACCTTGTTGCCTGCTTCGGGTTTGCCTTTCAGGCAGTCGCGCTGCGTGCCGTAGCCTACGCCACCGGCCAACATGATCACTTTGTCGTAGCCGTAGACTTCTTCTTTTTCTTTATGTTCGAAGGTCAGCACCGAACCGCAGATAAGCGGCTGACCGAACTTGTTACCGAAGTCGCTGGCACCGTTGGATGCCTTGATCAGAATCTGCTCGGGTGTCTGATACAACCATTTGCGCACGGGCAGGATTTCTTCCCACTCGCGTCCTTCTTCCGAACGGGGGTAGGAGGTCATGTAGACTGCTGTACCTGCGATGGGCCAGGAGCCTTTACCGCCACCCATACGGTCGCGGATTTCACCACCCGTACCGGTTGATGCACCATTGAAGGGCTCTACAGTGGTGGGGAAGTTGTGTGTTTCGGCTTTCAGCGAGATGACACTCTTGATGTCCTTCACCTGGAAGTAGTCGGGTTTCGAGTGATCGGCGGGTGCGAACTGCTCGATAACGGGACCTTCGGCAAAGGCTACGTTGTCTTTGTAAGCCGATATGATTTTGTTGGGATTTTCCTGTGTTGTCTTCTTAATCATCTGGAAGAGCGAGGATTCCTGCTCTACGCCGTCGATGATGAACGTACCGCCGAAGATTTTGTGACGGCAGTGTTCGGAGTTGATTTGGGCGAAGCCGAATACTTCGGAGTCGGTCAGCGGACGTCCGAGGTCTTTCTCCACTTTTTTCAGATAGTCCATCTCTTCTTTCGAGAGGGCCAGACCTTCCTGCTCGTTGTAGGCTTCGAGGTCTTCGATGTGGACGATAGGTTCGGGCTTGCGGTTAGTGGTGAATACTTGTTGGTCGAGTCCTTTGTACATGCGTTGCAGCATAGGGTCGTGGTCGGCGTTTTCGTCGGCTACGGGGAAGTACTCTTCTATGCGCAGAATGCCGTTGAGGCCCATGTTCTGAGTGATCTCTACGGCATTTGTACTCCAGGGAGTAATCATTTCGCGGCGCGGGCCTACGAAATATCCTTTCAGGTTTTCTTCACTTTCGGGGGTGGCTTCTCCAAAAAGCCAGCAGAGCTTTTCGCTTTCTGCCTGCGAAATGGCGTGTTCGCATTCTACGGCAATCACGCTTTTTTGAGGAGTTCTGTAGAAAGAAATCATAATTATTATAGCGCTATGTTGATGATAAAATTCTTTATTATCAAGTTGTTTCGGGGATTATGGCTCCCTTTGTCCTTTTTCGTATGCAAAGATAGTGCAAACCGAGTGAAGTACAAAGCAAAAACCTTGTTTTTAGCTTTTACTTCCGAGGTGCCGCCTTTCTTCTGGAAAGATAGTGCAAACCGAGTGAAGTACAAAGCAAAAACCTTGTTTTTAGCTTTTACTTCGGAGGCGTGGTATGTTTCATTTTGGTTTTTAGGGTAGCGTAAAAGCTGCTTCACTTGCATGTACGTTACATCGATACTTGCACGTACGTTACATCCTTCACCGCATCTTTCTGTTTATCAGATGATTAATAAATTTGTTTTTCGTGGGGTGGAGCCAAGGAAAATGGGCAGATTCGGAAGTGGTGAAACTAAAAGGTGAATCTTCCGTGAAACCATATGTTTCACCGTATTGCACTGAAAACCAGTATGCTGAAAGCCGGGTGAAAGCGTGAAGGCAAATTGGAGGGTTTAAGGTTTAAAGTTGAGGGATGAGGGTTTGAAGTTTGAAATGTATCCCTTTCACTATTCATTTTTAATTATTCATTTTTCATTCTCAACGTCCCTCTTTATCCGTGTAACATCGGTAGTTAGCTGGCGTAACAAGCAATGCTGTCTGGTATCGGAAGCAATGCCGTCGGGTTTCACAAGCAATGCAGGCAGGTTTCACAAGCAATGCCGACTGGTTTTGCTGACAAACCCCACGGGTTTTATTTGTAATCCCGCCGAGTATTGCTTGCAACGCCCACGAGTATTGCTTGTGTTTCTCGCGAGCCGTGCTTGTGTCTCTCGCGAGCCGTACAAGTGTGGCTCGCGAGCCGTGCAAGTGTTGTTTTTGTTTCATATACCATTTGCTTGCATCGTCCGCTTTTGTTATAGGGCATGCATGTGGATGCACAAGAGTCAAAAACTCGTTTTTCGCTTTGTACTTCCCTTGGTTTGCACTATCTTTGCACCCATGATTCAGATTGAAACCATATTGGACATATTGTGGAAGGGCTTTATTATAGGTGTCATCGTGTCGGCACCGTTGGGTCCTGTAGGGGTGCTTTGCATACAGCGTACGCTGAACAAGGGACGCTGGTATGGTTTCGTGACAGGTATAGGCGCGTCGCTTAGCGATATATTCTATGCGTTGCTGACGGGATACGGAATGAGTTTCGTATTCGACTATGTGAATAAAAACATCTTTTATCTGCAACTCTTTGGCAGCATTCTGCTGCTGGCATTCGGTGTCTATACTTTCCGGAGCAATCCGGTGCAGTCCATCCGTCCGGTTTCGGGCAGCAAAGGCACTTATTTTCACAACTTTATTACGGCTTTTTTCGTTACACTTTCCAATCCGCTCATCATATTGCTGTTTGTCGGACTTTTCGCCCGTTTTGCTTTCATCAGTCCCGGCGTGCTGCTGTTCGAGGCTGTTACGGGCTATCTGGCCATTGCATTGGGTGCCCTTTCGTGGTGGTTCGGTATCACCTATTTTGTCAATAAAGTGCGGACTCGCTTCAACTTGCGAGGCATCTGGATGCTGAACCGTATCATTGGAAGCATAGTGGTGATAGTATCGGTCGTGGGACTGGTATTTACGTTGATGGGAGAATCTTTGTATTGACGAAAGAAGCAGATTTGGAAGATTAATCAGGAAGAGTGGTATGAAGGTAGCACAGAAACTGAAAGAAGAAAACATTGCCGAATACCTTATTTATATGTGGCAAGTGGAAGATCTGATACGTGCCAACGGGTGCGACATCGACCGTATGTGCAGCAACATCGTTTCGCGTTATCCCGAAGAAGAACGTGCCGCGCTGAAGGAATGGTATGGCAACCTTATCGAGATGATGCGTGCCGAAGGAGTGACGGAGAAGGGGCATCTGCAGATCAACCGCAATGTGATACTGAACCTGACCGACCTGCATGCCGCCCTGTTGTCGTCTACCAAATATCCGTTCTACAACGCGGCTTACTTCAAGGCGTTGCCTTTCATCGTGGAGTTGCGCCAGAAAAACGGAAAGACCGACGAACCCGAACTGGAAACCTGTTTCGAAGCCTTGTACGGCGTATTGCTGCTTAAACTTCAGAAGCGGGAAATCAGTCAGGGAACAGCACGTGCTATCGAAGCCATTAGCAGTTTTCTTTCCATGCTGGCTGCCTATTATGCCAAGGAACGGAAAGGTGAACTGGAAGACCTGTGACAGGATTTCCTGAGAAGGCTTCTGCTCAAAGACGAAAATTGTTCATCGTAACATTATATTTTTAAGTATCAATTTTTTAAATGAATATTTTAATAACCGGTGCCAACGGTCAGCTTGGCAATGAGATGCGGGTTTTGTCCGCCGAAAACCAACAATATACCTATTTCTTTACCGACGTGCAGGAACTGGACATCTGCGACGAGCAGGCTGTGCGTGCCTTTGTAAGCGATCATGCAATCGACCTGATTGTGAATTGTGCCGCTTATACGGCCGTGGATAAGGCTGAAGACAACCGCGAACTGTGCGATAAACTCAATCATCTGGCTTCCGGCTACCTGGCCGAAGCTGCCGAAGCTCGTGGAGCAGCATTGATACAGGTGTCGACCGACTATGTGTTCGACGGTACGGGGCACATCCCCTATACGGAAGAAATGCAGCCTTGCCCCAATTCGGTATATGGTATAACGAAGTTGGCAGGCGAGGAGGAAGCTATGCGGAAATGCAGCCGTACCATGATTATCCGTACGGCATGGCTGTACTCCATCTATGGTAACAACTTTGTGAAGACTATGATCCGCCTGGGGCGTGAACGTGAGTCGCTCGGAGTTGTGTTCGACCAGATTGGTACTCCGACCTATGCCCGCGATTTGGCTCGTGCCATTTTCGCCGCTATCCGTCAGGGAATCGTTCCCGGCATTTATCATTTCAGCAACGAAGGTGTTTGCTCGTGGTACGATTTCACCGTAGCCATTCATCGCCTGGCAGGCATCACCACTTGCAAGGTCGGTCCTTTGCATACCGATGAATATCCGGCCAAGGCACCCCGTCCGGCGTATTCGGTGCTCGACAAGACGAAGATCAAGAAAACATTCGGCATTGAGATTCCCCATTGGGAAGCGTCGCTTGCCGAGTGCATCGGAAAATTGTTAGAAGAATCAGAAAAGTAATTCAGATATATGGCAAGTAATCAGGAAATAGAAAGACGACGTACATTTGCAATCATTGCACACCCCGATGCCGGTAAGACATCGTTGACCGAGAAGTTGCTGCTTTTCGGCGGACAGATACAAGTGGCAGGAGCCGTGAAGAGTAACAAAATCAAGAAAACGGCTACTTCCGACTGGATGGATATTGAGAAACAGCGTGGTATCTCTGTGACTACTTCGGTGATGGAGTTCGACTATCACGACTATAAAATCAACATCCTCGATACACCGGGTCACCAGGACTTTGCCGAAGACACTTACCGCACGCTGACGGCGGTAGACAGCGTTATCATCGTGGTGGACGGTGCCAAAGGTGTGGAAACGCAGACACGCAAGCTGATGGAAGTGTGCCGTATGAGGAACACGCCGGTCATCATCTTCGTCAACAAGATGGACCGCGAAGCCAAAGATCCTTTCGACCTTCTTGACGAACTGGAGGAAGAACTCCATATTCACGTGCGTCCGCTGACGTGGCCCATTGAGAGTGGTCCCCGCTTCAAGGGCGTTTACAACATTTACGAACAGAAGCTCAACCTCTTCCAACCCAGTAAGCAGGTCGTAACCGAAAAGGTGGAAGTTGACATCCATACCGAAGAATTGGACAACCGGATCGGACAGAACCTTGCCGACAAGTTGCGCAGCGAACTGGAGCTGATAGACGGCGTTTATCCCGAGTTTCAGGTAGACGACTATCTGAAGGGCGAACTGGCTCCTGTATTCTTTGGTTCGGCTCTGAACAACTTCGGTGTGGAAGAGTTGCTCGATACGTTTGTGGAGATAGCTCCCAGTCCCCGTCCTGTGAAGGCCGAAGAACGCATCGTGATGCCCGAAGAACCCAAGTTCACCGGTTTCATTTTCAAGATTACGGCCAATATCGACCCGAACCACCGTTCGTGTGTGGCCTTCTGCAAGATCTGTTCGGGCAAGTTTGTCCGCAACGCACCCTACTATCACGTGCGCCATGGCAAGACCATGCGTTTCTCCAGTCCGACACAGTTTATGGCACAGCGGAAAACGACCATCGACGAGGCCTGGGCAGGCGACATCATCGGTTTGCCCGACAACGGAACCTTCAAGATTGGCGATACGCTGACCGAAGGCGAACAGCTCCACTTCCGCGGTTTGCCCAGCTTCTCGCCCGAGATGTTCAAGTACATCGAGAATGCTGACCCCATGAAGCAGAAACAGCTGGCCAAGGGTATCGACCAACTGATGGACGAAGGTGTGGCACAGTTGTTTGTCAATCAGTTCAACGGCCGCAAGATTATCGGTACGGTAGGACAGTTGCAGTTCGAGGTGATCCAATACCGTTTGGAGAACGAATACAATGCCAAGTGCCGTTGGGAGCCCGTCAGTCTGTACAAAGCCTGCTGGATTGAAAGCGACGATCCGGCCGAACTGGATGCCTTCAAGAAGCGCAAATACCAGTACATGGCCAAGGACCGCGAAGGCCGCGACGTGTTCCTGGCCGATTCGGGTTACGTATTGCAGATGGCTCAAATGGACTTCAAGCACATCAAGTTCCATTTTACGAGCGAATTCTGATACGGAATAATCATGCAGTGAGGCGGAAATACAGATGGGTTACTCTATTTGGCGCCTTGGAAGAAATAGACGAAGCATTGACGAATATGGGCAAATATCCTTTTTTATAATTGGGATATTTGCCCATTTCTTTTTTATGCAGTTAACTTTTAAGGCTTTCTGCAAGTAGTATGAAATGTTATTTTATAACGAATTTGTAACTGCCGTTCAGTTTCTGTTGTGTGTCGGTCAGCACAATGCGGTAAATCTGTTCTCCCCAAACTTTCGAAAGACGTGGGTCGGGCAATTCAATGGTTTCGAGTGTAGCCTTGAAGTTTGATGGATATTCGAGTGTAGCCTTTTGCCCTTTTACTTCGATGGTCACTTTTCCTGCCTTGCTTATATCAATCTTGCCCCAGGACAGGAAGTTGACCTGATTGGCCGCTTTCGCCTCTTTCAGTGAGAATTTATCTGTAATGGTAAGTTCATTGTTACCAAGTTTGTACGAGCGAATCCAGTTCTTTACGGCTGCTTCTTCAGGGTAAGCTGTTGAGATATCGGCCGAAAAGTAGCGTTGCTTTTCACGGCATACTACGTTGGTGGCTTTATATTCCTGTCCGTAGCGTTGCGGAACTCCGTTTATGACAGGCAAGTTATGATAGTTGCTCTGCATGGTCCAGATGGAGTAGCGTTCGCTGCTGAAAGTCTGGCGTGTATATGTTCCTACGCCGGCATCTATCAGCATAGGCGATGTATTTATGTATAACGAAAAGGTTCCTACATCGTTGTGGTTATGGCTTTCGTTGTTGAAACCTCCTTTCGTGGCAAGGAACCATCCGTTGTTGTTGGTAAAGTAGCAGAATTCGGTTTCAGGATACCATGTGCAAGCCGGAATATTGTGCTCGGGAGCAGTCTGCTCAAGCTCCTTATTGAATAATGCACATTCCAGTGTTCGGAAAATGTCGCTGCCCAATTGGATGGTAGGACGTTTCCCTTGCAGGAGATATGCTGCAAAGTGTATCATCTCTTCGCTGCCGACAGCCTTTCCGTAGCGGTATATCAACGGTGCGTCGCCACCACCTTTTGCAGAGGCATCGGCAAAGTTGACAACCCATCCGTTTCCTACATACGAGCGGCTGATATACTCGCCCATGCGGCGTATCATCGGATCATTGAATAGTGATAGTTTCCCGTTGGTTCCGTTCGAAAGGATTTGCAGATAATCGTACATCTTTCCGGCTGCATGTCCCCAGTATGAAGGTCCTTCCTCGCAGGCACCGTCCGATTTTACGAAATTGATAAATTTATCAACAGACTGCATGGTGCGCCATACGGCTTCCGTAAGTTTGTTACGGTCGTTTTCGAGCAAGAGGAAACATTGCAATACGTTGGAGTTGCACCAGGGGTTCCAGTTGTTGATGATTTCTCCCGGTTTCCAGTGGAAAGCCATCCACCATTCGCGGTCGTTCTGCATAAAAGGATCCATTATTCTTTCCTGGATGCTATGGCGTATGCGTAGAGAAATTGCCGGATCGACTTTGTCGAATGTATCATGGAAGAAGTAATGCACCCATGCCAACAGAGAACCGTAGTTTCCTGAGCCCAGATCGATGACCTGTTCGCGCCAGTCGGGCAACGAGCGCTTCGTACTTTGACGTGTCAGGTGGGCTGACAGTACCCAAGAAGTCATTTCGCAACTGAAGAACACTCCATTGATAAGCTGGTCTACAAAGCGGCCTTTTCCTTCAGCCAGTTCGGCCATCATCAGTGTGCTGATAGCTTTTCTGTTGGCTTCGTATGGGTTTTGCATGATGTTTCTTTCCCCACTGCGTTCATATTCCAGATAGTCTGTAGCTCGTACTACCTGCCATCGGTAGTTCAGCATTTTTTCTCCGGCTCGGATCAATGCCTGTTTGTCTTTATCAGAAAGCATGGCGTTCCATCCTTCACGGTCGGCATAGGCAGGGTAGGGCACCCATGCGGCGTCCATGACAAGTATTTCTTTCAGCTGTTCTTTGCTTACTGCGTTTTGAAGGAGGTTTCTTTCGGTGTACGCATGTGATGCTGTTGTAATAAGTAAGAGCAGAAACAGTGTGCTCCATGTACGTAATACCATGTTTTTTTTCATGATTGATGCAATTATTAGGTTAGTGAATATGTCTAAATGAGAGGTTAGAACTATTGCTGTTCGGATGGTTGTGGTTTGAATTCTACCGGATATAGTGTCTTACCGTCTTTGTTAACAGGATATAATGCATCCTCAAGCTGCAATCTTTCTATCATCAAACGACTCATTTCTTTAAGTTTCCGGGGATTGACAGACGCCAGATCGGTCGTTTCGTATGGATCTTCTTTCAGATTGAACAGTTTATAAGAAGGAATACCATCCTTTTCAGGGTTGTAATAATAGATAATCTTCCAGTCTCCTTTGCGATAGGTTGTGAAATAACTGCCACGGTGCTGGTGTGGAAAGTGGATCAGTACATCATCTCTCCTGCTTCTGTCTTTTTTTCCTGCCATTAGCTTCTTCAGATTGCTTCCGTCCAAAGTCAGATTTTGTGGAGTGTCAACTCCTGCGACTGAAAGTACGGTAGGATATATGTCCATTACTGTGCCAAACTGTGTCTGCACATAGTTTTGTGCTATTGGAAACTGTTTCTGAAACTTGTTGGACGGATCGGGTTTGGCCCAGGCTGCAATAAAGGGAACTCGGACACCTCCTTCGTATTCCGATCCTTTTTTCCCTTTTAGAGGTGCGGAAGATCCATAATCGGCTGCATCGCCAAGAGGTGCGTCGCCTCCGTTGTCCCCAAGAAATATGATAAATGTATTTTCGGCTATTCCCATTTCATCCAGTTTGTTCATTAAGTCCCCTAAAGACTTGTCCATTCCCTCGATAAGAGTAGCGAACGCACGGGCTTTGTCATTTTTCTCTCCTTGGGGATAATGGTTAATGAAACGCTCATCGGTTTCAAAGGGGGAGTGAACCGCATAATGGGCAAGATTTAAGTAGAATGGTTTGCCTTCGTCCACAGCCTTTTTTACTTCTTTCAAAGCTTCAAGGGTAAGCGCATCGGAAAGGAAGGTATTGGTTCCGTGATACTGTTTCAGGTCGGGAACCGCTCTGGCTCTTTGTCCTTTAATCCAGCCATAGCCATTCTCTCCGTGATAACTGCCTGGGTGTCCTATTGCAGAACCGGCTATGTTTACATCAAAACCGATATGACACGGGTCAGCAGCAAAACTGTCGTTGCATCCGAAATGTGCCTTGCCTACGTGAATCGTTTTGTATCCTGCGGCTTTAAGTACTGAAGGATAGGTTACGTCAGTAGATTTTAGTCCTTTCCAGTTCCATTCGTACGGGCCGAACTGGTCTCTGTTGTTACTTTCTGCATTTATCCAGTTTGTGGTTCTGTGGCGGGCTGCATTTTGTCCGGTCATAATGGAGGTACGCGAGGGAGAACTTACACTTTGTGCATAGAAGGTAGAAAAACGTACTCCCTGATTGGCGAGACGCTCCATATTGGAAGTACGGTACCATTCATTCAAAGGTTGTGGAAGAACATTCCCTTTGGAATCTGTTATAAAAGGAACGGAAGTATCCATAACTCCCATGTCGTCAACCAGAAAGACTATTATATTGGGCTTTTCCTGTGCTTGAACAAGTGATATCGCTGATAAGGATGCGATAATGGCCGAATGAATTTTTTTCATAGATATTTGTTCTTTTGATTTATGTTTCATTTATTACTCTTCATCATTTTCTTCATCCTCTTTTGTGTCTTCGGGTGAAGAAGCGTCTGCTCCTTTCCGATAAGCGGTCGGGTTGATATGGTATTTCTCCTTGAAACATTTGCTGAAGTATTTGGGAATGTTGAAACCCGTACGGTCAGCAATCTCCGAGATGTTCAGTTCCGGATTGTTTTTCAGCATGTAGGCTGCTCGTTTCAGACGGATAGTGATAATCAGGTCGTTAGGAGTCTGCCCGGTGACGGCTTTCAATTTAGTAAACAGCTTGGTACGTGCAATGCCCATTCGGGTAGCCAGTTGGTCTACGTTGAAGTCGGCATTGTCTATCTCTTCTTCAATGATGGCCATTGCCTAGTCCAGGAATTTTTTATCGAGGGTATTGGTTGCCAGTATCTGCATGTCGGTCTGGGGTTGTTTGCTGAACTTCTCTTGCAGCATGATACGGCTGTTTACCAGATTGTTGCAACGCGACAACAGCAGGTTGATGTTGAATGGTTTGGTTACGTAGTCGTCGGCTCCCATTTTCAGCCCCTCCATATTATATTCGATAGCTGTTTTAGCTGTGAGCAGCACTACCGGAATGTGGCAGAGGTCAAAGTCTTTTTTGATGGCATGGCATAGTTCTGTTCCAGACATTTGGGGCATAACTATGTCGCTTAGTACGATATTGGGCTGCTCGGTCCGTACTTTTTCCAGCCCTTCCTTTCCGTTGGTGGCAGTGACTACCGTATAGAACGATTCGAAGATTCCTACCAGCATTTCGCGTAACGAGTCATTGTCTTCTACGATCAGGATTTTGTATTTTTCTTTCGGGTTTTCATTGTCCTGCATAGCTATCTCCTGTTTGTCCAAGTAGGCTTTGTACTGGTTGTATTCTTTCAGGTCGATACCTGTCGAGGCATCCTGACAGTTTTGCTGAGTACAAATTTGTTCGGGAGTGAAGTGTTCGTTTCCTGTTTTCAGATGAATGCAGAAAGTAGAGCCTTCTCCTTCTTTACTGAAAACTTCGATAGTACCATGATGCAGTTCGACAATACCTTTGGTCAGTGACAGCCCGATACCGCTTCCTGCTTGTGACATAGAGTTGATATGATCGGCCTGATAAAAACGGTCGAATATTCTTTCGATGTCTTTGGGAGCGATTCCTTGTCCGTTGTCAGTTACTTCGATAATGACCTCATTGCCTCTTTTCCGGACAGAGATAGAAATGCGTCCTCCATCTGGTGTGTACTTGAAGGCATTGGATATCAGATTATTCATTACCTTCTGCATCTGCTTTGCGTCATACCACATCGGTATGTCATCATGGCTCTTTTCAAACGTGAAGGTGATGTTGCGCAGTTTGGCATAGTCGGCAAAGAGCAGATAATGCTCGTATACGAAGTCTACAATGTTGTACTCGCTTACTTTGATGTTCATATAGCCTTGTTCCTGCTTGCGGAAGTCAAGTAGCTCGGTTACCAAGCCTTTCAGTTGCAGGCAGCTTTTGTAGGTACCTAACAGCTTGTTATAAATTTCGGGCGAAAGCTGGCGTGAGAGCAACATTTCCATTTGCCCGATGATGAGCGATAAAGGAGTGCGGAATTCATGCGAAATATTGGTGAAGAAACGCAGTTTAAACTGGTTCATCTGTTCGATATCGTCAGCATGTTTCTTTTCATATTTCAGCATTTCCTGCATTCTGATACGGCTTTTGTAGACTCGGTTCAGGTACCATACCGCCAAAACCAGAATGATAAAGTAAAGCACATAAGCCCAAACCGTTAGATAAAACGGAGGAAGTACCCGGATAGTCAGCCGACTGGGGGGAACCAATGTCTCGTCGGTATTTTCGGCTTTTACAATCAGAGTATACTTGCCGGGTGACAGATTGGAATAAGTAATAGTATTCTGTTTCAGGTCGTTCCAGCTTCGCGAGAATCCTTCCAAACGGTAGATGATGTTGGCTTTGTTGAAAGGCAGAAAGTCGGTAGTAGTATATTCTATACTGAAAATGTTTTGTCCGGCTCTGAGTGTAATTTCTTTGGTGAAGCTGATATCCTGTTTTAGTATTTTACTTTTGTCTCCTACTTTTACTTCTCTACCATTAACAAATAGCCGGTAGGGCAGAATATTGTACGAACGCGATTCTTGTTTCAGATCCTGTTTGTGGAATGAGATGGCTCCTTGAGTTCCACCGATGATGATTTCTCCTTCCCGGGTTTTGTAGAGGGCATTTTCGTTGAGGCAGCTTAAAGGTAGCTGATTGTAGTTTTTGAATGTTTTTTCCTTATAGTTTAGGATGGACAAACCTTTGTCGGTAGTAACCAACAGTCTGTTGCTATCGAGTTCGCAAATGTTATAGACAATGTTACTGGAGAGTCCGTTATGACGGGCATCGAGATTCTCAAAATTATCTGTTTCTGCATGATATAAGTCTAATCCGTTCTCGTTGGTACAGAACCAAAGCCGATGCTGGCTGTCTTCATAGATTGAGTTGACACTATTACTACTAAGGCTATGCTCAATGGCGTGGCTTACTTTGTAAGTAGACAGTTTATTGGTCGCTGGATTGTAGGAACATACTCCACTATTGTTTCTGATAATCCATAAAATGCCCCGACTATCCAGTACAAGTCCTTTGCTATAGCGCGTTTTTTCGTACATTTCATCGTTTTTGAAAAAACGTTCGCATTTTTCTGTGGTTGGATCGAAGAAAATGATTCCATTATCAGTGGCAACCAGAAGTTTGCCTTGATAAGGGAGTATAGATTCAACATTATTGGAAGGCAGGTTGTGGGTGTGTTTCAGATAACGTGTACCTTTATTTGTTCTGATGTCAAGTTTGTAAAGTCCTCCCATGTGTATACCCATCCACAATACTTCCTGTTGCGGATCGTAGTAGAGGGCTTTTATGTTGTTTTTTATAGTTCCGTTTTCAGGCTTTTCAAGTGTATACCATTTGTATGTTTGTGTCTGCTTGTTGTAGAAGTTCACTCCGCCTCCTTCCGTTCCTATCCAAAGGTTACCTCGATTGTCTTCGGTAATACGGCTAACTATACTAGAGCTTAACCCTTCTTCTTCAATAGGAGAGGGTTGATATTCGCGAAATACTTGTTGCTTGGGATTGAAGTAGTTCACACCTCCAAAATAGGTTCCTACCCAAATATTGCCTTGACGGTCGCAATACAAACTCCAGATAGATGAATAGGACAGACTTTTCGGAGTCTGTTGTTTCTCATAATGTCGGAACTGTTCGTTTACTGGGTTATATTTGTCCAAACCGTTAAAGGTGCCTATCCAGATATTTCCTTGCGGGTCTTCGCAAAAACGGTGAACGAAGTTGGAACTAATGCTGGCGGGATTATTGGGGTCGTGTACGAAATGGGTTATCTGTTTCCCTTGTATGCGAAATGCACCCTCACCTGAACGTGCTGCCACCCAATAACAGCCTTTACTGTCTTTGAAGATGTCACTAATGTGTCCGTTGGGTATGAGTGTTTGCAATTCTTTGGAGGGGGTAAGCAGATAAAGTCCGCGATTAGTTCCGATGAAGATGGAATCGTTGGATACAAGTAACCGACGTATGTTCCGTTGATTGTTTAACTTATATACGGGGCGAAGTTTGCTACCATTGTATTTGAATATTTCGTAAGAAGTAGCTATGTATAAGGAGTCGGTAAAGAATCCTGCAGCTACGTCTTGAGTTGTCAGATGGGTGAACTTATCTTCAGATATGTCATATTCTGAGGCTCCTCTATTTGTTAGGATATACAAGTGTCCTTTCCGGTCACCCAATATCTGATAAATGTCGTTGTACTGGATACTGTTAGGATTGTCCTTCTCTTTTTGATAGATTTTGAAGTCTTTTCCATTATATAGGCTGAGTCCATTAGCCGTTGCGAACCACATAAAATCGCGTTCGTCCTGATAAATGGATACTACAGAATTGTGTGATAGCCCATTGTCGGTTGTCAGGTGGTGAAAAGGTATGCTTTGTGAAAAGCACTGAAAAAGGTATAGAAATAAAAGATAAAAGGTCAGCAGAAATTCTTTTTTCATTGTATTCCAATTTTATAAAGAGCAAAGATAACTTTTTTAATTAAAGGAGGAGTGACTTTTCTAAGCAAAAAAGGTCTTTTTTTATACGTTTTGCCTGTCATTTTTGTACATTCTCCGATTTTATCAGATAACGTATGCTTTTTCCCTTATCATGAATATTAGGCTACGTTATATAATGTGTTTTTGGTTACATTTGTAATGTCTTTGTTGACCGTTTGAAAAATATAAAGTTATGTGTCTATGAAAAAGTCAATAAAAATAGGATTATGTACCGGAATACTGTGCTGGATTATTCTAAGTTGTATCGCGGATAATCATCCTGTTGGATTTGTTGCAGAAAATGTGATATTTGCAACCGAACAGTATGCTATGCAACTAAATGAACTGACGGATAGAGGAGAGAATCACATTCCTCGTACGATAAAGTCTGACGGGACGATGGTGTATGCTTCAACTGCCGGATGGGATTGGACAGCAGGGTTTTATGCTGGCAGTCTGTGGTATCTTTATGGATTGACGGGTGACGAACATTGGAAAAGTCTGGCAGAGAGATACACTGCGTTATTGGAAAAAGTGCAATATAACAAGTCGACTCACGATGTAGGGTTTATCATTGGTTGCAGTTATTTGAATGGTATCCGGTTAGGAGGGGAAGAACAATATAAATCGATTATTGTCTCAGCTGCACAGTCCTTGTCGACTCGTTTTCGCCCTGCAGCAGGAGTTATCCAGTCGTGGAATGTGCATTCGGGTTGGCAAGCGAAAAGGGGGTGGAAATGTCCTGTTATCATTGACAATATGATGAATCTGGAATT
This sequence comes from Bacteroides ndongoniae, assembly GCF_900108345.1. Taxonomy (GTDB): domain Bacteria; phylum Bacteroidota; class Bacteroidia; order Bacteroidales; family Bacteroidaceae; genus Bacteroides; species Bacteroides ndongoniae. Next base: position 1,024,472 of record NZ_FNVV01000013.1, read on the forward strand.
GCTGTTCGAAGCTACTCGCATGTCTGGCGATTCGACATACTACCGTATAGCGGTATCTCATGCAGACAAAACGTTACAAAACCATTTTCGCAGCGATGGAAGCTCATTTCATGTAGTCGATTACGATGGAGAGACAGGAGAAGTACGCAGCCGATGTACAGCTCAAGGATACTCTGACGAGTCGGCATGGGCTCGTGGACAGGCATGGGCCATATACGGCTATACAATGTGTTATCGTTATACACAGAATCTTGCTTATTTGAAACAAGCCGAGAAAGTGTGTGATTTCATTTTCACTCATTCCAATATGCCGAACGATTTGGTTCCTTATTGGGATTATGATGCAATAAACATCCCTCATGAACCACGTGATGTTTCTGCTGCGGCTATCACTGCTTCGGTTCTTTATGAGCTGAGTGGGTATACTCGTAAAGAGCAATATCGGAAAACGGCCGATTTGATACTGAAATCTTTGGCATCTCCGGCATATCGCTCACCTTTGGGTATGAATGGAGGATTTTTACTGATGCATTCGGTCGGCAGTATTCCGCATGGAAGTGAAGTGGATGTTCCGTTGGTTTATGCAGATTATTATTTTCTGGAAGCCTTGAAGCGGAAACGGGATATGGAAAAATAATTCGGATCATTTAAAATCAAGATACTATGATAATACGTAGATTGTGCTTATGTTTTTTGTTGTTATTCTCAGTCGCTCGTTATCTGTCGGCACAAGTGATGGGATTTGAGGATGGAATACCTGCTGGTTTCCGGTGTGACGGGAATGGCAATTTGGCGTTGACTTCTCTTTATTATAAAGAAGGAACAAAGTGCCTGGAGTGGAATTATAAACCCGGTTCGGCATTGTATATACCGTTAGAGTCTCCTTTGGAACTGACGTCAAAAGTAAAACAACGATATGGCATTACGTTGTGGATGTACAATGAAGTTCCTCAACAGGATTCTATCCGTTTCGAATTTCTTTCTTCGGATAATAAGATTGTTTATCAGTTCGGGTTCCGGCTGGCTTCCTCCGGTTGGCGTGCCTGCTGGATTGGTTTTCAGCATATGGCAGGTAGTAAAGAAGGAAAGGATATTGCAGGCTGTAGGTTAGTTGCTCCTCAGCGGAAAGGGCGTGTCTTTTTAGACCGCCTTCTCTTCCCTGAAACTGAAACCAATGACCGGACTACTCCGGATATGCAGATGCCTTACAACAATTCTTTTGATTTTAGGGATTTATGGCATTGGTGTCGTGTCTGGCAATGGGAACAATATGAATATGATATTCCTTTATCTTCTGCATTGACTTTGCAGGAGCAAACAGAGCTTAAGACGATAGAATCCAGATTGACGGAAATGCTTTGTTCTTCAAAAGGTGATATGGATAAAGCTGTTTCTGACGCATATTCTGTATTTCAGCAGGTCGCTATCCGTCCTTCGGGTTCGGGGTTTGTGGGGGCTCCGCTTGTTGCACCCGACGAGTTGAATCGGGAAAAAGGTGAGATTTCGTGGAATGACTTGGAAACCATGTTGTCTGGCTTTGCTTATGATGCGTATTATAATGCTTCTTCTCAGGCTGCTGAGTATTATTTTCTGGTTTGGAAATATGCTATTGATCAGGGCTTTGCTTTTGGAAGCGGCATGGGGACTAACCATCATTATGGATATCAGGTTCGCGATATTTATAAAACAGCATGGCTGATGCGGGAGGTTATTTGGCAGAATCGGGACAAGGACCAGATTCTTTCAGCTTTAGTGTTTTGGTCTGCATTACAGGAAACGCGTAAACCTTGTCAGTACGGACGGGATGAACTGCTGGACAGCTGGCATACCTTGCTGATGCCTAAAATCGTGTCAGCTTTGATGTTTGTAGATGAAAGAGAGCGGGTACGGGCATTGAAAGGACTCTCGCGTTGGCTGTCTACATCGTTGCAATATACGCCGGGAACCATAGGCGGTATCAAGGTGGATGGAACGACTTTTCATCATGGTGGTTTTTATCCGGCCTATACAACGGGAGTACTGGCGACGGTTGGACAGTTTGTTTCGCTCACCACTCATACGGACTACGAACTGACGGTTGATGCCCGGCAGGTTTTAAAATCGGCTTTTATTGCCATGCGTAATTATAGTAACAAATATGAATGGGGGATAGGCCTCAGCGGGCGTCATCCTTTCGGTTTTTCAATGGGTGAGGAAGATGTTGCGGCTTTTGCTTATCTGGCTCTTTCAGGCGATTTGTCCGGCGAAGGCCGTGAGTTCGATCATCATTTGGCTGCCGATTATCTTCGGCTTTGTGAAAAAGATACACCTGAAGCACGCTATTTCAAAGAGCAGGGTATCAGGTCGGCCAAAGCTCCCGAAGGTTTTTGGGTGTATAATTACGGTTCGGCCGGCATTTTCAGGCGTAAGGACTGGATGGTAACTTTGAAGGGATATAATACGGATGTATGGGGATCGGAAATATATAAGAACGACAACAGATACGGACGGTATCAGAGTTACGGATCGGTTCAGATTATGGGCCAACCTTCGCGGCGGTTGAGCGGATATGAGGAGAATGGCTGGGATTGGAACCGCTTACCGGGAACCACTACGATTCATTTGCCATTCGACTTGTTGGAAAACCCTTTGACGGGAACAATGATGGCGCATTCCAAAGAGAATTTTTCAGGAAGTTCTTCGCTGGAAGGTACGAACGGCATGTTTGCCATGAAGCTGATGGAAAGGAACTATCGGAATTTTACACCCGATTTCGTAGCCCGTAAGTCAGTCTTTTGTTTTAACGACAGGTTGATATGCCTCGGAACAGGCATTCGTAACAGCAATAAGAATTATCCGACAGAAACGACACTGTTTCAAAGTGTGTTCCGAAACGGTATGAGCATCCGATTAGGAGATAATGAGATGGCAGAAATCGGTATGTCATTGGAAATGATGGGAGATACCCTGAATCCAGTTTGTCTGAAGGATGCTTACGGAAATTATTACTATGTGAAACATGGAAAAGTCAGAGCACAGATAGCCAGACAGGAGTCGCGCCATGAAAAAACGAAAGAGGTAACCTATGGAGAGTTTGCTTCGGCCTGGATTGATCATGGTAAATCTCCTCAGGGTGAAAGTTATGAGTATATGATTTGGATACAGCCGAATGAGCAAGATTTGAAGAATATATCTGCGCAGAATACTTATACCGTACTTTTGTGCAATGATACGGTTCATGCTGTGCGCGATGCGCAGACTGGAATTACCGCCTACGCAGCGTTCGATTCCGTCAGCTTGTCGGATGACGAGTTGCTTTTACGTTTACCGGCAGAGACGATGACAATGTATAGGCGTGTAAATGAAGGTATCCGAATCAGTGTGTGTGATCCTAACCTGAATATAAGTACTAAGACTTATACAACGAAGGAACCAAGTCGGGTTATAGTTAAACAGATTCTGTTGAAGGGTGTTTGGAACTTGAGTTGCAAGAACGAAAAACTCTCTGTGAAACATCAGGAAGGGAATACCCTGCTTACTGTCTTCTGCCAACATGGTCAGCCCGTGGAATGTGAGCTGCATTTAATCTCTGATAACTCTATAAATTAGGATTCAGAATCGGGCTAACTGAGTTTCTGCACGCATTCTTTTATTCCGTTAGTTTCTCATAGGTATGAGAAGACCATTCTCATGCTTATGAGAAAACTATTCTCATAGTTATGAGAATGTTATTCTCATACTTGGAGAACCGAAACGGACCTTAATAAGGCGAGGAAAAGATTGCAAGCCAAATCGAAATCCGAAAATCAGGTAACGTGTCTATGGGGTAAAATTGTACTTAAAAGGGCGCTTTTTGTACGTCTTTTGCGTTGTTGGGTATTTGTATGTTTTTTACCGTTTTTTAGAATATATGTAGGACGGATTACTGAAAACAAAGGTCTACATTTGTGCAACTTTCATTAACGATAGTACTGAATTTAAAATTATTTATTAACTTAAATTTAATTGAGATGAAAAACTTCTTCACTCCAATGAAGATACCTCAAAAGCAGGTATGGCTGTTGACTGCCTCCTTACTGTTCGGGCAGACAGCTTTTTCTTCAGAGAATCTTGTGCCGGAAGGAACAGCAGTTGCTATTACGCAACAGAATCGCAAAACGGTGACAGGTACAGTGACGGATAATTTTGGTCCGGTAATTGGAGCCAGTGTGTTGGTGAAAGGCACCACGAATGGTGTTATTACGGATGTAGATGGTCACTTTACGTTGGAAGTCCCTGTTGGAGCTACTCTTGTGATTTCTTATGTGGGCTACGAAGACAAAACCATTGTTTACAAAGGTGAGCCTAAACTGAACATCAAACTGAATGAAGGTATCCAGGAACTCCAGGAAGTGCAGATCATAGCTTATGGTGCCCAAAAGAAAGTTACGGTTACTGGTGCTATGGCATCTGTTAATTCCAAGGAACTGTTGAAAACTCCTGTTTCCAGTCTTTCCAATGCCTTGACCGGTAAAATGCCTGGTCTTTCATCGATTCAGAGCACTGGTCAGCCGGGAGCTGATGATCCTACTATCTTTATACGTGGTGTAGGTTCTCTTTCTACCGATTTGTCTGCTCCGTTGGTATTGGTGGATGGTGTGGAACGTTCTTTTAACCAGATCGACCCCAATGAAGTAGAAGATATCACTATCTTGAAAGATGCATCGTCTACTGCAGTGTTTGGTGTACGTGGTGCGAATGGTGTAGTATTGGTGACTACAAAACGTGGAACAGAAGGTAAGCCGAGAATGAATTTTTCTACTTCCTTTGCAGTTCAGATGCCTACCCGTTTGCCGGAATTTGCAAACAGTTACGAGTATGCGACAACGTATGTCAATGCACAACGCCGTGACGGAGTAGCAGAAGATCAATTGGCATTTACTGATGAAGCCATTGAGGCTTATCGCACTCATAGCAATCCGTTGGCTTACCCCGATACTGATTGGACAGACTTGCTGATTAAAAAGGCTGCCTTGCAGACTCAGCATAACTTCTCTATTTCCGGTGGTTCGGAGAGAGTGCGTTATTTTGCATCTATCGGTGTATTTACTCAGGATGGTCTTTTCAAATCGTTCGAAGACGAGTATGACGGCAATTTCAAATATACCCGTTATAATTATCGTATGAATTTGGATTTCGATTTGACCAAAACAACTTTGATGCGTATTAACTTGGGTGGCCGGGTGAACAATAAGAATCAACCAAACTATGAAGGCAGTAGTGATATTGGCTATTTGTTCCGTGATATTTATTGGGCACCACCTATGTCGGGTGCTGGTGTAGTAGACGGAAAATGGTTATGGATTGACTCTAAGACTCATAATCTGCCGGGTACTCCACGCGATGCTTTGTATCCTTATTATGGTAAAGGATATAACACTCGTAATGGCAATACACTGAACTTTGACTTCCAGTTGGAACAGAAATTGGATTTCCTGACCAAAGGACTGAAAGCACATGTAAAAGCTTCCTATAATAATACGATGAATCTGACAAAAGTATTCACTTGTTCGTATCCGCATTATGAAGTGGTTGCCAATGAAGACGGAACCAATAATTTCCGCCGAGTGGGAGATAAATCTAATTTGAGCTATTCGGAAAGTCCGGGTAAGGCAAGAGACTGGTACTTGGAGTTCGCTCTGAATTATAAGCGTGATTTCGATAAGCATCATGTGTCTGCACTGGCTATGTATAATCAAAGCATGACTTACTATGTAAGCGGACCTTCACAGTTTGCCTCTATTCCCCGAAGCTATATTGGTTTTGTAGGACGTGTTGCCTATGACTGGAACAACCGTTATATGGCAGATGTGAATATCGGTTATAATGGTTCGGAGAATTTTGCTCCAGGAAACCGTTTTGGCTTGTTCCCAGCTTTCTCTCTGGGTTGGATTCTGACAGAAGAGAATTTCATGAAACCTTTGAAGCCGGTTCTTGACTATCTTAAGATACGTGCTTCTTACGGTATTGTAGGTAATGACCGTACCAGTGACAGTTCACGTTTTCTTTATTTGCCGGATTCATATACGACAGGACAAGGTGGTTTCTATTTTGGAAATACGTCGAAAATCTTGCTGACAGGAGCAAAAGAGTCTAAACTCGGTAATCCTTATGTGACATGGGAAACTGCAGCTAAGCAGAACTACGGCTTGGATGCTTACTTTGTTGACAGTAAGTTGAAGCTAAATTTTGATTACTTTATCGAACACCGTAAAGACATTCTGATTACCCGCCAGGTATTGCCTACTTATTTGGCAGTGACATTGCCTACGGCCAATTTGGGTAAAGTAGATAACAAAGGTTTTGAGGTTGCTTTGAGCTGGAGAGATCAAATTAATGATTTTGGCTATAATATTGGTTTCAATATTTCTTATGCAAAGAATAAGGTGGTCTTTAAGGATGAAGTGAATTATCCTTATGAATATATGCGTCAGACGGGTCGTCCGGTAGGGCAGAACTTTGGATATAAATACGACGGTTTCTTCTCGGAAGAAGATGTTGCCAATTACGAGAACTTGAAAGGCAAGGAAGGTGGAATACCTGATCACGGTTCCGGTTACACTCCGTTGCCTGGTGACGTGAAATATAAGGATTTAAATGGTGATGGCAAAATTAACCAAAATGATAAAGCTGCCATCGGATATCCTATTTATCCGTTGTTGACTGGAGGTCTTAATCTAGGCTTCTCTTATAAAGGTTTTGATTTTAGTATGACATGGGCTGGAGCAACAAAGACTTCACGTATGTTGAATGATGTGTATCGCGAACCGTTTGGGGCCACTAATTCACGTTCGTTGTTGAAATATCAGGTAACGGATGCTTGGACTCCGGAAAAGGGAAACTCGGCTAAAGCACCGGCTATCACGTTTGTAAATAAGACCAATAATTATTTGGATTCAGACTTGTGGTTGCGTGATGCTTCTTATATTCGTCTGAAGAATGTAGAAGTTGGATATAACTTCTCAGAGAAAGTTCTGAAGAAATTACATGTAGGTAACTTACGTGTTTATGCTACAGGTTATAACTTGTTGACTTTTGATAAACTTAAGATCGTAGATCCGGAATCGGATGCAAATGGTAATATCATGTATCCGCTGGTAATGGTAGTGAATCTGGGTTTGAAAGTAGGTTTCTAAATATTAAAAACGAATAATCATGAAAAGGATAAGAAAACATATTCATCTATTGGTGTTATCTTTATTGGTATCCTTGTCTTCATGCGAAGATTTCGCTTTAGGCGAAAAGTTCCTTCAGAAGGCCCCAGGTGGAGATATTACAGCCGATACTATTTTTTCTACTGCAGAATATGCAAAACAGGTATTGTGGTATAGTTATTATACAATGCCTTATGGATTTCCGACTAACTATAATACTACAACAGCTATGTGGGTCGGTGTACTTGAAAATTTGACAGACTTGAGTCAGTCTTGTATTGGTTACGGTGGTCCGGAAGAACTTTATTATAGTGGTGTGTACAATGCGGCATCCGAGGATAAGACTGGTGCAGCGAAAGGTGCGACTAAATATAAGTTTCAGGGCCGCTATTCCTGGCAGGGCATTCGTAATGCGTGGATTCTGATAAAGAATGTAGATCGGATTCCTGACATGTCGGAAAGTGAGAAACTGCGTCTGAAGGCTGAAGCCAAGATTATTATAGCTTTGCAGTATTCGGAAATGTTGCGTCATTTTGGTGCTTTGCCTATTGTCGATCATGCCATCGATGTCGAAGAAACCAATTTGCCGGCTCGTGCCACCCTACAGGAAACGGTCGATTTTATTGTGAAGTTGTTGGATGAAGCTATTGCTTGTAAGGAATTACCTTGGGCACTGACCGGTGATGACTTGAGCAACTGGAGTGGCCGTCTGACGCGTGCATCGGCTATGGGTTTGAAACTTCGCACGTTGTTGTTTGTTGCCAGTCCGTTATTTAATTCCGATTCTCCTTATTATCAGGGAGAAGCTTCCACAAAGCTGATGACTTGGTTTGGTGGATATGATCAAAAGCGTTGGGAAGCAGCAGCTGAAGCAGGTAAGGAATTTTTTGATGCAATGGCAAGTGAAGGTTTTTATCGTTTGGTCGATAAAAATACATCGGGCACGTATCGACAGGCATTTCAGGATGCTTACTATACACGTGGTACTACCGAATCTTTGGTTTCAGTTCGTAGACATTATAAAACTGATGGGCTTAGCTTCTTGTTGAAATCAATGCGTTGGGGTGGTTGGTGTCCGACCAAAGAGAGTTTTGATATGTTTCCTATGGCAGATGGAACTGATTTTGATTGGGATAATCCGGAACACCGTAAAAACCCTTTCATAAATCGTGACCCTCGTTTGAGTGAGACAATTTTGCTGGATGGTGATGACTTCCAGGGTACGAAAGCTGAAGTTTTTCAAAAGAAAAGTGATGATCCCAATAATTATCCTGCAGGCAAACATTGGAACAGTAGTGCTGCTTCTTTGGATAGTAAATCTTTGGCTACTGGTATAGCTGGTCGTAAATTTGCTCTTGACCGTAAGAATGAGTATAAGGGACGTATTATTCAATGGCCATATTTGCGTCTGGCAGAGGTTTACTTGTCGTACGCCGAAGCTTTGAACGAGTGCGGACGTACAAGTGAGGCTTATCAGTATGTCAATGCAGTACGAGCTCGTGTCGGATTGCCGGGATTGGTCCTGAAAGGTGAGCAAGACGAAAAGACAGAATTCCGTGAAGCTGTGCTTCGTGAACGCGCTTGTGAGTTTGCTTGGGAAGAAGTACGTTTCTTTGACCTGATTCGCTGGAAACGTGAAGCAGACTTTACAAAGCATCTACATGGTATCAATGTCTATCGTAATAAGAATACTTTAGAATACGATTTCTCTTTCCCGCAGTTGGCAGAAAGAGCTTGGCAGAAACCCGGTGGTTTCTCTCCTAAATGGTATTTGAGTGCTTTCCCTAGCAACGAGGTGAACAAGGGGTATGGCCTTGTGCAGAACCCTGGATGGGAATAACAAAAGATGATTCAATGAACAAAGTAACAAGAATGTACTTATGAAAAGAAGTATGAAATTTATCGCTGCTTTTTTACTGTTGCCATGCGTAGCAACGGCACAAGTAACAGACAGCATTCAACAATATGGACGAGGTATTTCTTTCAATATGAAGGAATCGACTGTCGCAGGGGCAATGGCTACATCCGAACAGATTTCGCATAAGACCAGTATTGACCCGTCGAATTCATTGTATGGACTAATTCCAGGATTGCAAGTCCTTCAAAACGGAGGATATGCCTGGGACGATGGCGCTACCTTATATATACGTGGAGTAGGAACCAGCAACAGCAGTACGCCGTTGATTCTGGTAGATGGATTTGAGCGGGAAATATCTTCTTTGACCGTTCAAGAGATCGAATCGGTTACAGTTCTGAAAGATGCTGCATCGTTGGCACTTTACGGTATTCGTGGAGCCAATGGAGTAGTATATATTAAGACCAAACGTGGTGCGGTTCATGCTCCGGTAATTAATTTTGGATATGAGTTTAATTTCTCTACTCCTAATCGTTTGCCTGATTTTGTAGATGGATATACGTATGCGCAAGCGCTGAACGAAGGCATGAAGAATGATGGACTGTCTCCTCGTTACAGCCAGCGTGAACTGGATGCCTTCCGTGAACAGACGTATCCGGAATTCTATCCCAATGTGAATTGGTGGGATGAAGCATTGCGCGATCATGCTTATGGCAACAATGTGAATTTCTCGATTAGTGGAGGTGGTGAAAGGGTGCAGTATTATGCACAGTTGAATTACCTGAACAATTTGGGTATTTATCAGCCTACTGAGGAGAACGACGGATACTCTACACAGTTGAAATACTCTAAAATGAATATTCGTACCAATCTGGATATCAAGGTGAGCAATACGACGAAAGTGAAGTTGAACTTGCTGGGAGTTTTCTCTGAGAACAATCGCCCTCAAAGTGATATCTCCGATGTGTTCGGAGCGTTGTATCAGGTCCCTTCTGGTGCTTTCCCTATTAAAACTTCGCAGGATATATGGGGGGGAACAACTGTGTATTCCAATAACCCGATCGCAAACATTGCAGGTTCCGGATATTTACGTACACAGGGGCGTACCTTATATGCAGATATGAGTATTAACCAGGATTTGAATTTCTTATTGCCAGGTTTGTCAGCCACTGTAAATGTTGGTTATGACAGTTATGGATTCTATCGTGAAGGAAATGTACGTACGTATGCCTATCAGTCGGCAGTAAAAGGATGGGATGGCGCAGCAGATACTTATACAAAGTTGCGTGAAGAAACTGATTATGAGTTTAGCACTTATCTTCAGACAATGGATACGCATTTTAACTTTAATACTCAGGTCAATTATGACCGTAATTGGGGAGAACATAAATTGAATGCTGTATTGTTGTATTCCATGGATAAGAAAACGGGACGTGATCAAAATAATAAATATGCGTTTATGGATGTAGTAGCTCAAGGTCACTATACTTATAAAAATCGTTATATTTTAGATTTTGCCTTGTCTGGTTCTGCATCAAGTGTTTTGGAACCGGGTAACCGTTGGGGAATATTTCCTTCGATCGGAGCAGGATGGATACTTTCAGAAGAAGATTGGTTGAAATCGGATAATCTGAATTTGTTGAAGCTGAGAGCATCTTATGGTATAGCAGGACGTGCAGATTTTGATGCTAATCTGTATAAATATTATTTTGGCAGTGGAAACAGCTATTATTTCAAAGATACTCCTGCCAGCCAGTCTGGAATGAAAGAATATCGCATTGCGGTGGACGGGTTGACTTATGAAAAGTCTCATAAGCTGAACGTGGGTGTTGATTTGATGGCTTGGAATAAATTGTCTTTGACCGTTGACGGATATTATGATCATCGTACCGATATTTTGGTTGACGGTAGTGGAGCGATTTCATCGGTATTTGGTATGACTGTTCCTAAACGGAATGATGGTATTATCAACAGTTACGGAGTGGATGTAGCTGCTAACTGGACCGATCATATCGGAGATTTTACTTATCAAATCGGTGGACAGTTCTCATTTGCCCGTAATGAAATTATTGAGATGAATGAAGAATACCGTCCGTATGATTATTTAAAACGTACCGGTCATTCAGTTGGACAGATTTTCGGTTATGAAGTGGAAGGTATTTATCAAAGCCAGGAAGAAATTGATCAGCGTGATGTTAAGCAATATTTGTCAGATGTGCGTCCCGGTGATTTGAAATTTAAAGATCAGAATGGTGACAAGCGTATTGACCAATATGACCAAGTGGCTTTAGGATATAATGAAACTTGTCCGGAAATCTATTACGGATTTAATGTGGGTGCGGAGTATAAGGGATTAGGTTTTACTGCTTATTTCCAAGGAGCTGCCAATTATAGTAAAATATTGGATACGAAGAGTGTATATCGCCCGTTGGTATCGAACAATACCATATCTCAATATTATTGGGACAACCGCTGGAGCGAGAGCAATCCGAATGGAACATTACCACGTCTGACTACGCAAGGATCTGATAATAACTATAATACCAATTCTTTGTGGGTAGCCGATGCTTCGTTCTTGAAATTGAGAACGTTGGAAGTATATTATCAGTTGCCGGAAAAATGGCTGAAGAACATTGCTTTTGTAAAAGGTATAAAGATCTTTGGCCGTGGACACGATCTGTTCTGTGTGGATGGAATTGATATTGCCGATCCAGAGTCTATTGGCGTTGCTCATCCTACAATGAGACAATATGCGTTTGGTTTTAATTTGAAGTTTTAATAAAACGTGATTAAGATGAAGAATATTAAAATAAAAGGACTTGCATTGCTTCTGTCGTTGTTTACGCTTACTGGATGCGACTTTATGGATTGTGATGAGTCCGATAACTATACCAAAGAGGATGTTCTGGATAGTTATACTCGTGTAAAACAGTTGGTGACGAACATTTATGGATATTTGAAAGCCGATTTCTGTTCGATAGACGGAGCTATGCTCGATGCTGCGACAGATGATGCTATTCATATATACGATTCTTCCAACATTCAACGGTTTGTGAACGGTACTTGGTCTGCGAACAATACGGTTGATGATCAGTGGAGCAATTATTATACAGGCATTCGGGCTGCCAATTTGTATCTGGCAGAGACAGCTAATCTGACTTTCGATGACTGGAAATATTCCGATGAATATGAGAATATGATGAAGTGCTTTAACAATTACAAGTACGAAGTACGGTTCCTGCGTGCTTATTTCTACTTTGAGTTGATCAGACGCTATCATAATGTTCCTTTTGTTACAGAAGTATTGACACAGGAAGAAGCTAATCAGGTTACTCCCGCTACCTTTGAGACGATTGCACAGTTCATTGTGGACGAATGTTCTGATTTAGCTAACTATTTGCCGGTGGATTACAAGAGTTTTCCGGATGCAGAGACTGGTCGCGTTACCAAAGGTACGGCATTGGCTTTAAAAGCACGTATGTTGCTCTATATGGCAAGTCCGTTGTATAGCAGTGACAATGCGGAGAACTGGAAAAAAGCAGCCAAGGCTGCTTATGAAATCATTGGCTCTTCTTCCGAGCTGGGCTATAAACTGGTGAAATATTCCGATTTGTTCAATGATACCAATAACAAAGTTGCCGAAGTTATTTTAGCTCGTGCCACTGGTGAGAACGGAGATTTTGAGAAGGCTAACTTCCCGATGGGAGTAGAAGGCGGTAGCACTTCCACTTGTCCTACTCAGAATTTGGTGGATGCTTATGAAATGACAGACGGTTCAGCTTTTGATTGGAGCAATCCTGATATGAAAGCCAATCCTTATGCGAACCGTGACCCTCGTATGGGAATGACTATCGTTTATAATAATATGAAGTGGCCGGTTAACAATGTAGAAATCTGGGAAGGAGGAGCTAACGGACTTCCGATTGAAAATGCTACAACAACAGGTTATTATTTGCAGAAGTACGTCAATAATTCCATCAGTTTTGAGTCTGGTAGCAAAGTGACTGCTAAAAACCATAACTGGATTCTGTTCCGTTATGCTGAAGTATTGCTGAACTATGCAGAAGCAATGGTGAATGCTTTCCATAATCCGGATTATAAGGATGGTGAACTTCCTTTAAGTGCGCGTGAAGCTGTCAATCAGGTGCGTGCCCGTGCAGATGTAAACATGCCCGAACTGCCGAGTGGTATGAGCGAAGCAGATTTCGTGAAGCGTCTGAAGAATGAACGTCGTGTAGAGTTGGCTTTCGAAGGTCATCGCTTCTGGGATGTTCGTCGTTGGAAGGACTTGGACGAGACAGCTGATATTTATGGCGTTAAGGTTGTGAAGAATGGTGATGACTTTGAATATACCAAATTCTTATTGGAATCACGTACCATAACAGACAATTTATATTTCTATCCGATTGCTAATACAGAACGGTTCAAGAATCCCAATTTGGGACAGAATCCGGGTTGGTAATAATCGTCTGGAGAGGTAATTAGATTGTTTAAAGTAGGTTACACAGATGGACATGAATTGAAAAATGGTGTGGAAGTCTGTGTAACCTTATTTTTTATCAGATTTGCAAATTTGTAGTGAGGATTGATGCCATGAAAACTTTGAGATTTATTTTAGTTGTCTGCTTTAGTCTGTTTTCTGCCCTGATCCAGGCGCAAACATTGCGGACGGAAGTTTTTGATTTGCTGAATTTGGATTATCCCGGATTGGAGAAAGTGAAAGATGCCTGTGGAAGACAACAATGGAAAGAGGCCGCTGAGCTTTTGCTGGATTATTACAGAAACCGTTCTGGAATAGTTTATCCTGATTTGGACTTAGAACATATCAAAGCTTCGAAAAGAGACTGGCAATGGGCCGATGATGCATTGGAGCATACCTTTTTTGTACACGAAGGATATCAGCCTTCTTTCAATTATGGCAAAGATATAGATTGGCAGTATTGGCCGGTGAAAGATAATGAATTGCGCTGGCAATTGCATCGTCACAAGTGGTTTACACCTATGGGAAAGGTATATCGGGTATCTGGAGATGAGAAATATGCCCGTGAATGGGTGTTTCAATATATGGACTGGATTAAAAAGAATCCTTTAATTGAAATAAACGATGATGATTTTCAGCAAGTCATTGAAGGTAATCTGAAAGGAGATAAAGAGAATATGCGTTATGCCTGGCGACCGCTGGAAGTCAGTCACCGCATACAGGATCAGATACCTCAGTTTTTGCTTTTTAATTCGTCTAAGTTCTTTACTCCGGAGTTCCTGACAGAATTTCTGGTGAATTATCATCGTCATGCCGCTCATATATTGAAGCATTATACCAAACAAGGCAATCACTTATTGTTTGAAGCACAGCGTATGGTATATGCAGGTACCTTTTTCCCGGAGCTGAAAGATGCGGAGAAGTGGAGAAAGAGCGGTATTGAGGTGCTGAACCGGGAAATAAAGAAACAGGTATATGCCGATGGAGGACAGTTTGAACTGGATCCTCATTATCATCTGGCGGCCATTAATATCTTTTGTAAAGCACTTCGCATGGCCGATGTAAACGGATTCCGCCAGGAGTTTCCGGAAGAATATGCACAGACAATAAAAAATATGATTGAGTTCTATTCGAATATTTGTTTCCCTGATTATACAAACCCTTGTTTCAGTGATGCCAAGTTGGGTGAACGTTCTGGAGAAATCCGAAACTATAAAGAATGGCTTCAGCTATTTCCCGATTGCGAATGGATTCGTTTTTATGCAACCGAAGGGCGTGAAGGAACTCCTTTACCTTACTTATCTCATGCGGCAAAGAAATCAGGCTTCTTTACGTTTAGAACTGGTTGGAAACAAGATGCTACGGTAATGGTTGTAAAAGCCGGACCCAAGGGAGAATGGCATTGCCAGCCCGATAATGGCACTTTCGAACTTTGGGTGAATGGTCGTAATCTTTTTCCGGACAGTGGTTCGTATATCTATGCCGGACATGGTGAAGTGATGAAACTTCGAAACTGGTTCCGACGGACAGCTTCGCACAATACACTGACACTTGACGGCAAGAATCTGGAAACAACGCAGTCGGTTACAAAACTTTGGAAGCCGGAAGGTGATGTGCAGATTCTGGTGACAGAGAATCCAAGTTATGCCGACCTGAAACATCGGCGGACGGTCTTTTTTGTCGATCAGAAGTTTTTTGTGATTGTAGATGAAGCGGTGGGTACAGCCACTAGTACAGTGAATCTGAACTATCATTTGGCTGAAGGAGAAGTTTCTATAAACAAGGCTGATTTTGCGATTACAACGTCTTACGAAGGGGATAGCAATGTAAAGTTACAGTGTTTTCCTGAGCAGAAAGCCGTGATGAACGAAGTGGAAGGATGGCGTTCTACTGCCTATCGGAAGCGGGTACCTCGTAAGGCTGTTGCGCTGGATGTTGAAAAGAAAGGGAAAGATACAGTGCGCTATATCTCTGTCATTTATCCGGTGAAGAACGCTGATAACGCCCCGAAAATATATGCATCTTTTTCGAACAAACATTTTCAGGAGGATGGTGTAGAGGTTACAGTAATGATTGACGGGAAAAAGTTTAACTTAGCTGCCAATTTATAAAAGTGATGAAATAAAATTATGGATGTTTTTTAATAAATAGAAGAATATGGAGTTTTGTTTTGATAAAATAAAATGGGGACTTCCTTTTACATTTGCTGTTGGAGTATTTACGCAGGCATTCGGACAGGAACAACGACCAAACCTGGTGTACATATTTGCAGACCAATATCGGTTGAATGCATTGAGTTTATGGAGCGATCCGGCATATCGTAATGTTTTGAGTACCGTGGGTGATCCTGTTCATACGCCCAATTTGGATCGATTGGCTAAACAGGGCGTTGTCTTTAGTCGTGCCTGTAGTACTTGCCCTTTAAGCAGTCCTCATCGTGCCATGTTAATGACAGGAATGTTCCCTGAGAAAAATGGGGTAGATACAAATTGTTTTAAAGGGAAAAAGCAAGGCATTCCAGACAGTATTGTTTGTTTTACAGACGTGCTGGCAGCATCGGGATATGAGACCGCTTACGTAGGCAAAACGCATTGGCATCGTACCGAACCTTTATTCGATAAAAAAGGAAATTATGTAGGTACTACAGAAGAGCCAGGAGGACATTATACCTATAATTATGATACTTACATTCCGGAAGGAAGAGGTCGTAAAAGTAATAAGTTTTGGTTCCAGCAGTTGAGGGATAATCATTTCAATGCGGTGGCCTATTCCAACCGTCCGGAATTGGTCGGAGGGAAGAAGGATGGAGAGGCTTATTTTTATCACCGTTTTACTTCGGAAGTTGAGGCTGATGTTGTAATTAAGTATTTAAAAAACCGTGAAGGGGAACGGGATTCGTCTAAACCTTTCAGCCTGTTTTGGAGTTTGAATCCTCCTCATACACCCTATTCCAGTGTAAGCGATTGCCGGGAAGAGGTCTTTAATAAATATTATAAGGACTTAGGTTCTAAGGAATTGTTGCTTCGTCCCAATGTAGAGTATGGCGAAGGCAAACAAGCGAAAAATTTGGAGAGGTTATCACTGGAAGCCAAGGTTTATTTTTCATTGGTTAAATGCATCGATGATGAGATTGGCCGTGTTCTGAATGCTTTGGATGAGGAGGGACTGACTGATAATACATTGGTGATATTTGCTGCCGATCATGGAGAAATGATGGGAAGCCATGGCAGAATGGCCAAAGGTGTGATCTATGATGAGGCTTTGCTGATTCCATTCATAATGCGTTACCCGGCGCAACTGAAACCGCAAATAAATGATTTGATGATAGGAGCACAGGATATTATGCCAACTTTGTTGGGCATGCTGGGACTGGCTGACCGACTTCCTGATACGGTGAAAGGGAAAAATTACTCTCAGGGCATTCTTACCGGTGATTTTGGTAGCGTCCAGAAGCCTCAGTCTTCTTTCTACTTTATGCTGAAAGAGAAAGGAGTGCGTACCGACCGTTATTCTTATGTGGTACAAAAGGATGGCAATTATCTGTTGTTCGATAATATAAAAGATCCTTATCAGCAGACTTCGCTGACACTGGAAGAGATTCCTGAAAAACAGGCTGAGTTTTTAAAAACAGAATTGGGCAATTGGTTAAAAGTATCGGAAGATACATGGGCCAAGGAGAGAAAATTTGCTAATAGGATTAATTATTAATAGGATGGGGCTATGAATTTGAGATCGATATTACGTGTTTTTGTTATTTCCTGCTGTTCACTTTCATTGCATGCACAGTCTGTTTGGGATAGAAATCATCTGACGGATGTCAAGCAGTCGGTGCAGGATGCTTATTATGCCGCTTCGCTGCAGGAACTGAAAACGCAAGCGGATGGATATTTAAAGATCGGAGCCGACACTGTGGATACACAACAACCGTTATCCGGAGTTGAATGTGAATCTTCATGTAAGCGGGTGGATATGATTTCCGATCGAATCACAACATTGGCTTTGGCATACTTTTTTAGTGAGGAAGAAATTTATGCTCAAAAGGCTGTTGAGCTGATACGGACGAATTTCCTGGATAAGAATACCCGGATGACTCCGGACAATTTTGATGTACTCGAAACCTATCCGTTCATTGAAATGCTGGATGCTGTACAGTTGCTCGAAGCTTCCAGCCAGCTGACTTCCAAAGATGCTAAGAGGTTGAAAGCCTGGCTCGCTGATTTACTGGACGGTATGCAAGCCTCTTCACAAGAAGTGGATGCGAAGGCATGGGCCGGCCATCGGGGAACGGCTTACGATGCGCAAGTCATAGCTTATGCCTTATATATAGGTAAAAAGGAAGTGGCTGATAAAGTGATAGAATCAATTCCTGTCAAACGTATTTTCAAGCAGATAGAGCCGTCGGGGAAACAACCTTATGAACTGGAGTGTAAACACTCTTTTGATGCTTCACAGCGTAATCTGCATTATTTGATTGATATCTGTCTGATGGCCAAGCATCGGGGATTGCAGATTGATGGCCTTGAGTCGTCGGACGGACGTAGCCTTTACGATGCGATGGATTATCTGGCACAATTTGCCGGAAAAGATGTAAGTGAATGGCCTTATCGACAAGACGATGGATGGGATTGTACGCAACAAAAGTTGTATCAGGACCTTTATCGGGCAGCCGTATATCTTGACACCAACCGTAGAGGGTACTTGAAGGTATATGACACACATCGGATAATTGACTGGAAAGACCGTTTTAATTTGTTGTATGCGGTTCCTTCGTCCGTGGATAATGCTTTTGCTTTTGCTTGCCGGCAGTTGGATTTTGCTATTGCTGCGACCAACAAGGCAAAGAAACAGAAAGATAATATCTGTAAAAGGAAAGTGATTCCGCGTAGTATTGCCAAGGATGGATCGTTGGCATTGGTATCGCCTTACGACTGGTGCTCAGGGTTCTTTCCGGGCAGTTTGTGGCATGTTTATGCTTATACGAACAACGATTATTGGCGTCAGCAGGCCATCAGTTTCACCTGGCCACTGGAAGAAGTGAAGCGTTATAAGGGTACGCACGATCTGGGCTTTATGGTGAATAACAGTTTTGGAAAGGCTTATCAGTGGACAGGAGAACGTTCTTATAAGGATGTGGTGATACAGGCTGCCAAGACTTTGGTTTCGCGTTACGATGATCGTGTGAAGTGTATTCGTTCCTGGGACTTTAACCGGGATCGTTGGAAGTATCCAGTCATTATAGATAATATGATGAATCTGGAAATGCTGTTCAGCGCTACTCAGCTGACAGGTGATTCTCTTTACTGGAGAGTGGCCGTGAACCATGCCAATACAACGATGAAGAACCATTTCCGTAGTGATTATTCTTCCTATCATGTGGTGGATTATGATCCGGCTACAGGTGCAGCCCGTATGAAGTGCACCTATCAGGGCTATTCGGATGATTCGTTCTGGAGTCGTGGACAGGGTTGGGGACTGTATGGATATACTCTGTGCTACCGCTTTACGAAAGAGGCTGCTTATTTACGCCAGGCCGAGGCTATTGCCGATTTCATATTGTCTTGGTCCAATATGCCCGAAGACGGTGTGCCTTACTGGGATATGAAAGCTCCCGGCATTCCGGATGTTCCTCGTGATGCTTCGGCTGCTGCGATCATAGCTTCAGGCTTGTACGAACTTTCGGAGTATGCCGATATGGAGAAAGGCAAGAAGTATAAGGCAGCAGCCGATAAGATAATTGATAGTCTGAACCGATCTTATCAGTCGGAATACGGGGCAAACTATGGCTTCCTGCTTTTGCATTCCACCGGTTCTGCTCCTCACGAGAGCGAAGTGGATGTACCTCTTTCGTATGCCGATTATTATTATTTAGAGGCATTGTGGCGCAAGCGTAGTTTGGACAACTAAAGCTGGCTGCATGCCGTTTTCTTAAAAATCAAAACTTTGGTATTATGTTCTATCCTTCCTTCTTCTATCGTAAACCCTCCCGGGCAGTCTTGCTGGCTGCTTCGTGTCTGTCCGTATCTGCCTTGCAGGCTCAGGAAAAACAAAATGTGCTGTTCATCGTGGTAGATGATTTGCGTCCGGAGTTGGGATGCTATGGTAGCGATGTGGCCATTACACCTCATCTTGACAAGTTGGCAGAGCAGTCGGTAGTCTTCCAGAAGGCTTATTGCAACGTACCGGTGAGCGGAGCTTCCCGCTCCAGTTTGCTGACGGGAGTATATCCCGATATTGTCGAGGGTCGTTTTGTGGATGCCGAAACCCGTTCGGAAAAAGATCTGCCCGGCGTGGTCACTTTGCCGTTGGCGTTTAAGAATGCCGGGTATTATACGCTTTCCCTTGGCAAGGTGTTCCATCATTTCGATGATCGGACAGACAGTTGGAGCGAATCGCCTTGGATTGTGAGTCCGGCCAGTGGCGACTGGGCTTTGTACAACAAGTGGAATGTATGGAAGACGGAAATTCCCGAAGCCGAACTTCATCCGCAAAGTCATCGTGGCCCCTATTGCGAAGCGGCCGATGTGCCCGACAGTTGCTACGAAGACAATCAGATAGCCCGTAAAGCGGTGGCCGAGTTGAATCGTCTGAAAGAGATGGACCGTCCGTTCTTCCTGGCTGTCGGATTCCGTAAACCTCATTTGCCGTTCATCGCTCCAAAGAAATACTGGGATCTGTATCGGAGGGAGGACATCAAGATTGCCGATAACCGCTACCGTCCCGAGGGCTTGTCCGAGCAGGTGCAAGGTTCCAGGGAGATATTCCAGTATACACGGGTGACCGATACTTCGGCCGAGGACTTCCATCGCGAGGCCCGTCATGCCTATTATGCTTGTGTCAGTTTTGTCGATGCACAAATCGGACTGGTATTGGATGAACTGGAGCGGTTGGGACTGGCCGATAATACGGTTGTGGTGCTGTTGGGCGATCATGGCTGGCACTTGGGCGAACATGACTTTTGGGGCAAGCATACGTTGCTTCAGCAAGCTACTCATGCTCCGCTGATGGTTCGTTGTCCGGACGCAACATCAGGACAGAGCCGTAGTATTGTGGAGTTTGTAGATATCTATCCTTCTTTGTGCGAGGTTTGCGGCATCACGTTGCCCGAACATCTGCAGGGGCGCAGCTTTCTGCCGGTGCTGAAGAATCCTGAAGCAAAACATCGTGATTGTGCTTTTATTCAGTGGGGAAAAGGAGTGAATGTAGTAACGCCGGAATTCAGTTATGCCGAGTGGTACGACAAGTCACAGAGCCGTGTAGTGGACGAGGCGCTGTTTGACTACAGGCTCGATCCGCAGGAAAACAGAAATGCAGCCGGAGAGAAGAAATACCAGAAGCTGATAAAACGTTTCAAGGATTTCATCGGTCGCAAAAGACAGGAAATCCATTTGCGGTAAAATAGGAATACTAACTTTAAATAGAGAACCATGAATCTGAAAAAAATCTTTTTGCTCGGTGGGCTTTTATTCAGCCTGTCGGGTATGTACGCTCAATCCATGGTGTGGATTAGCAGTACCGAAGGAAACGTCTGGAAGGAAGCGAAAGTGAAACTCCAGGCCAAGTGTGAGGAGGCTCCTTTGTTGAAAACGGATGGTACGGATTGCATACAGACCTTCCAGAAGTGGGGAACCTGTTTTAACGAACTGGGCTGGGATGCTTTGAACATGCTGCCGTTGGAAGGCCAGGAAGAAGTGTTGAACCGGATTTTTGCTCCCGGTGGTGAGTTGAAGTTTACGATGGGACGTATCCCCATGAATGCCAACGACTATGCACGCGACTGGTACAGTTGTGACGAAGTGCCGGGCGACTTTACGTTGAAATACTTCAACATCGACCGCGACCGTCAGACGCTTATCCCTTACGTGAAGCGTGCCTTGAAGGTAAATCCCGACCTGACGTTCTGGATATCTCCCTGGTCGCCTCCTTCCTGGATGAAGGTGAACCATTATTATTCCGTCAAGAGCAATGCCAAGGTCAACCGTCTGCCTGCCGAAGCCGAAATAGCCCTTTACGAAGGAGTGGAGAATGTAGACAAGCGTTTCTATCCCAAACAGGTTACCGAGAACGACTACTTTATCCAGGATCCGCGTTATTTGCAAACCTATGCCAATTACTTCTGCAAGTTCGTGTCGGCCTATCGTGAACTGGGTGTTCCTGTCAATCGGGTTATGTTCCAGAACGAGCCGTGGGCTTATTCCATCTATCCTGCTTGTGCCTGGACACCCGAAGGCATCATCCGTTTCAATGTAGAGTATCTGGCACCTACGCTGAAGAAACAGTTGCCCGATGTACAACTTTACCTAGGTACGCTGAATACGAATCGTATCGAGCTGGTCGACCGTGTCTTGTCCGATCCCCGCATGAAAGATGCTGTTGAGGGAATCGGTTTCCAGTGGTGGGGCGGACAGATTTTGCCCGAAATCCGTAAGAAGTATCCCGACTATAAATACATGCAGACCGAAAGTGAATGTGGTTCGGGTACGTTCGACTGGAAAGCTGCCGAGCACACTTTCCATCTGATAAATCACTATCTGGGGAATGGTTGCGAAGAATATACCATCTGGAATGCCATCCTGTGCGACGAAGGTACCAGTGCCTGGGGATGGAAACAGAATGCTTTGATTCGGGTGGATTCGAAGACAGGAGCCGCTACTTATACTCCCGAATACTATGCCGTGAAACACTTCAGCAACAAAGTTGTTGCAGGTACTAAGGTGTTGGCTTATAGAGAAAAAGGTGAGGATGGGCTGCCTGCCATGCTGTTGCTTACGCCGGATAACAAATATTTGGTTGTAGCTGCCAATTTCAACGATGATGCCCGTCAGCTGACAGTTCAGTTGGGTGGCAAGTACCTGACTGTAAGTCTACAAGGCCATTCGTTTAATACGTTTTATGCCAAATGATGTCTGACTGAGGACATTGAAAATGAATAGAAGGGCCGGACGGGAAGAGTTTCCCAGTCCGGCTTTTTTTGTTTTGCAAGGCTTGCAAAACAAGTCCGTGAACCACACTTGCACGGCTCATGAGCGACACTTGTACGGCTCGCGAGCCACACTTGCAATACTCGTGGACTTTATTGGCAATACTTATTACGCTGGCCAACTACCGATGTTACGCGGCTAAAGTAGGTAGTTAAGAATGGAAAGTGGATGATTAAAAATGAATAACGGGTGAAGGATGGATACGCGGACAACGCGGAGAGGACGGACTAACACGGATAAAAAAAGAAAAAGGGAAATTGGGTTCACGCTTTTAATGCGGAATTTCTTGTTGATATTCAGCAGAATATGGTGAAAGATAAAGCTTCACCGACATTCGGTGAAACATAAATCGGGATGGCTGTATAACCCGTTAATTTTTTCCCAGTTAGAGAAAAATTTTTTGCTAACTAGGCAATAATTTTTTCCTAACTGGGAAAAAATTATTGCAAGACTGGCATCAACTTTCACCCCTTTCAGGAAATCTGTTCTGCCTGTATTTAAAGATTAAAATCCGCGTTCGTCCGTCCTCTCCGCGTTGTCCGCGTATCCATCTTTCACCACAAACAGCTCATTCCCAAGACAATTACGATGAAACTTCATCCTGCAAACTGCTGAAAAACACTGTAGATGACACGGTTTATCACGGATTGGATGTCGGGTAAGATGTAGTTGTATGTGTGTGCAGGGTGTTTATGAATCAAGAAGGCTCAGGTGATGGCAGAGTGTAAATTACCTCTTGGTTGTTAAGTAGTTAAGAAGGAAGGCTGGGGATTGTATATCTTCCTTTTTAATATATTTTATCACAATTGAACGACTTTTTCTCAGTAATATTCAGTAATTTCGAACGATTTTTTTGAAATCTGGCTAAATAACTAATAAACTATAAGTATGGAGAACTTGAATATCGCACTTTTGCTAATGGTGGTAGGTATGGCAACAGTATTTGCTATCCTGCTGATTGTTATCTATTTAGGAAAAGGACTTATTGCGCTGGTGAATAAATACGCACCCGAAGAGTCTGTCCCTGCCAAGTCAGCTGGAGCCAATGCGCCTGCCCCGGTTCCTGCCAATATTATGGCCGCCATTGCTGCTGCGGTGTCGGTAGTGACACACGATAAAGGAAAAGTGACTAAAGTAGAGAAACTGTAATCGATAAGAAAAGAAGTAATATACAAATTCAATTAATAAGGTATGAAGAAAGAAATAAAGTTCAGCTTGGTATTCAGGGACATGTGGCAGAGTGCCGGTAAGTATGTGCCACGTGTAGACCAGCTGGTGAAAGTAGCTCCCGCTATCGTCGAAATGGGATGTTTTGCCCGTGTTGAAACCAACGGTGGCGGCTTCGAACAAGTAAATCTGCTGTTTGGAGAAAACCCCAATAAGGCCGTACGTGCCTGGACAAAGCCTTTTCATGAAGCAGGTATTCAAACCCATATGTTGGACCGTGCGTTGAACGGTTTGCGTATGAGCCCAGTTCCTGCTGATGTGCGAAAGCTGTTTTATAAGGTAAAGAAAGCGCAGGGAACGGACATTACCCGTACTTTTTGCGGTCTGAATGACATTCGCAACATAGCCCCTTCTATCAAATATGCTCACGAAGCAGGCATGATTTCGCAATGTTCGCTGTGTATCACTCATTCACCCATACATACGGTAGAATACTATACAGACATGGCTTTGCAACTCATCAAGTTAGGAGCCGATGAAATCTGTATCAAGGATATGGCCGGTATCGGACGTCCTGTAACCTTGGGCAAGATTGTGGCCAACATCAAGGCTGCCCATCCGGATATTCCTATACAGTACCATAGTCATGCGGGTCCCGGATTCAACATGGCCAGCATTCTGGCTGTCTGCGAAGCCGGATGCGACTATATCGATGTAGGTATGGAGCCTTTGTCGTGGGGCACAGGCCATGCTGATTTGCTCAGTGTGCAGGCCATGCTGAAAGATGCCGGATTCAAGGTGCCGGAAATCAACATGGAGGCTTATATGAAAGTACGTGCCCTGATTCAGGAATTCATGGACGATTTTCTGGGACTGTACATCTCGCCTCGCAACCGTCTGATGAATTCCCTGCTGATCGGGCCGGGACTGCCGGGTGGTATGATGGGAAGTCTGATGGCCGATCTGGAAACCAATCTGGAAAGCATCAACAAATACAAGGCCAAACGCAACCTGCCGTTTATGAAGCAGGACGAACTGC
Source organism: Bacteroides ndongoniae (assembly GCF_900108345.1). Classification (GTDB taxonomy): domain Bacteria; phylum Bacteroidota; class Bacteroidia; order Bacteroidales; family Bacteroidaceae; genus Bacteroides; species Bacteroides ndongoniae. Next base: position 1,049,163 of record NZ_FNVV01000013.1, read on the forward strand.
TCATCAAGCTGTTCAACGAAGTGGCTTATGTATGGCCCCGTGTAGGTTATCCTCCTTTGGTAACGCCTTTCAGCCAGTATGTCAAGAACCTGGCCATGATGAACGTTATTGCCATGGAGAAAGGCAAGGAACGTTGGGGTATGATAGCCGACGACATTTGGGATATGATTCTGGGTAAAGCCGGAAAATTGCCGGGTCAGTTGGCTCCGGAAATTGTGGAGAAGGCAGAACGCGAAGGACGCAAGTTCTTCACCGGTAATCCGCAAGATAATTATCCCGACTGTCTCGACAAGTATCGCAAGATGATGAAGGAAAACAAGTGGGAGACAGGCGAAGACGACGAAGAACTCTTCGAATATGCCATGCACCCTGCACAATACGAGGCTTATAAGAGTGGAAAGGCAAAAGAAGACTTCCTTGCTGATGTGGAAAAACGCCGTGCCGAACGCGACAAGTCTCCGCTGGACGATGCCAAACCGAAAACGCTTACCGTACAGGTGGACGGGCAGTCTTATCGTGTGACAGTGGCTTATGGCGATATCGATCTGCCTGCTTCGGCTACAGCCAAGGTTGAAGCTCCTGTAGGCGAAGGCAAAGACGTTCCTGCACCGCTTGAAGGAAAGTTCTTCCTGACCAAGAATACACAGGAAACTCCGATAAAGGTGGGCGATAAGGTGAAAAAAGGTGATCTTTTGGGTTACATCGAGGCTATGAAGACATACAATGCCATCCGTGCCGATTTTGACGGAACGGTTCTTGCCATCTGTGTCAATCCGGGAGATTCAGTTTCAGAAGATGATGTATTAATGAAGATTGGATAATGGAAGATATATTTGCAAAACTCTATGACATGACGGCATTCAGCAATATCATTGCCGATCCGTCGTTCCTTGTGATGTATGCCATTGCTTTCGTTCTCCTTTACTTGGGTATCAAGAAGCATTACGAACCGCTTTTGCTGATACCTATTGCCTTCGGCGTGCTTATCGCCAATTTTCCTGGAGGTGAAATGGGAGTTATCCAAGCCGACGAGAACGGCATGGTGATGGTGAACGGAGTGATGAAGAACATCTGGGAGATGCCGTTGCACGAAATTGCTCACGAGCTGGGACTGATGAACTTCATCTACTATATGTTGATAAAGACCGGTTTCCTGCCACCTGTCATCTTTATGGGTGTAGGTGCGTTGACTGACTTTGGTCCGATGCTTCGTAATTTGCGTCTTTCTATTTTCGGTGCGGCTGCCCAGCTGGGTATCTTTACCGTATTGCTTTGTGCCGTACTGATGGGCTTCACTCCGAAAGAAGCTGCAGCATTGGGTATTATCGGTGGTGCCGATGGTCCTACGGCTATTTTTACTACGATCAAGCTGGCTCCCCATCTGTTGGGCCCGATAGCTATTGCTGCTTATTCGTATATGGCATTGGTTCCGGTTATTATTCCGTTGGTAGTGAAGTTGCTTTGTACCAAGAAAGAACTGATGATCAACATGAAGGAGCAGGAGAAACTTTATCCTTCGAAGACGGAAATCAAGAACCTGCGTGTGCTGAAGATTATCTTCCCGATAGCGGTTACTACCATTGTGGCCTTGTTCGTGCCTACTGCCGTACCTTTGATCGGTATGTTGATGTTCGGTAACCTGATTAAGGAAATCGGTTCGGATACGAGCCGTCTGTTCGATGCGGCTGCCAACAGCATTATGAATGCGGCTACCATTTTCCTGGGACTGAGTGTCGGTGCTACTATGACGAGCGAGGCATTCCTGAACTGGACGACAATCGGTATTGTTATTGGTGGTTTCCTTGCATTCGCCTTGTCTATTTCGGGTGGTATTCTGTTTGTAAAGATAGTCAATCTCTTCTCGAAAAAGAAGATCAACCCGCTTATCGGTGCTACCGGCTTGAGTGCAGTGCCTATGGCCAGCCGTGTGTGCAATGAGATTGCTACAAAATATGATCCGAAGAACCATGTGCTCAACTATTGTATGTCGAGCAACATTTCCGGTGTGATCGGTTCTGCCGTGGCTGCCGGTGTGCTTATCTCGTTCTTGGGATAATAATTAGTTGTGATGATAATGTGAAAAAGGATGCATCGGAGCGGTGCATCCTTTTTTTATTTAACAGGTGAGTGATATAAGTTTTAGTTTGCTGGTTGTTGTGGCAATGCTGCAGTTACGGATCAGCCGTTGCAGGCTATGCACAACGGTTGTTCTGGAGTCAGTTGGTAGTCAACATCATATATCTTAACGTTTAAGGTTTCGCCGGTCAGCAATGTAATCTGTATTTTTGTGCCTATTTCTATTTTTAGTTTCCTGCCTTGAAAATTAATTCGGAAAGCGTATTTCTCCCATTGCGAAGGCCGGACAGGCGATAAGCTTAACTCATTGGCTTGTGTTTGCAGATTGGCAAATCCTCGGACAATGGCCAGCCACGAACCAGGCATACTGGTGATATGCAATCCTTGATCGGCTTCATTGTTGTAGTCGTCCAGATCCATTCGGGTAGCATGTACAAACAGTTGATAAGCCTTTTCGGTTTCGCCGATGCGTGCAGCCAGTATGGCATGTATGTGGGGCGACAGCGACGACTCGTGAACAGTCATGGGCTCGTAAAAGTCGAAGTTGCGCCGGACAGTTTCGGTATCGAACAGGAAATAATAAAGGTAGAGGCCCAGCAGGACATCACTTTGCTTGATGTAGCAGGAGCGGAGAATGCGGTCCCAGGACCAATGCTGGTTGATGGGGCGTTCGGCTTGAGGGATGGCATCTGTTGTTTGCAGCACTTTATCCATAAAGCCGTCGTTCTGTACGAAAATTCCTTTCTCCGCATCTTGGGGCAGATACATATGTTCGATGATGTCGCGCCACAAAGGCGTTTCGCCTTCGTAGTCGAAATGTGTGGCTGCGCATATACGCTTGTATTCTTCGGGATATTGTTGTGCAGCCAGATCCAGATGTTTCAGTGTCATCTTCAGGCAACGTATACACGAAAAGTTTGTGTACCAGTTGTTGTCTACGTTGTTCTGATATTCATCGGGGCCGGTCACTCCCAGAATGACATATTGCTGCCTGGCCTGTGAGAAGGTAGTACGCTGGCTCCAGAAACGGGAGATGGCAATCATTACTTCCAGGCCGTATTGCAGTATGTAGTCTATCGATCCTGTGATGCTTGCATGTTGTATGATGGCATACACGATGATATTATTTCGGTGTATTTCCTCGAAAGTGATTTCCCATTCGCTGTGGCATTCTTCTCCGTTGTTGGTTACTTGCGGGAAGAGAGCGGCGCCACCGTCAAATCCTAATTTTCGGGCATTTTCAATGGCTTTGGGAAGCTGGTTGTAGCGATACATCAGCAGATTTCTGACTATTTGCCTTGGAGTGGACAAAAGGAAGAAGGGAACACAGCACAGTTCGGTATTCCAATAAGTGTTGCCTCCGTATTTTTCTCCTGTAAACCCTTTGGGGGCAATGTTCAGTCTTGGGTCGTCTCCCCTATAAGTCTGGTAAAGTTGGAAAATATTGTAACGGATTCCTTGCTGTGCTTCCGGATCTCCTTCGATGACGACATCGGCTTCTTCCCAAATGTCGTGCCAGGCCTGTTTATGAGCTTGGGTTAAGGTTTCCCATCCTTTGTTTTTGGCCTCACGGGCTATGTGAATGGATTTTTCGACAAGTTCTTGTCTTTCATAATAAAGCGAAGAGGCTATCACAACATATTTCAGAAGGGTTACGGTGTCTCCGGGCTTCATGTCGATGCCAAGGCTGAAGCCGGTTTGCTTGCCTTTTTCAATGCGTATGGGGTTGTGGCTTGCTTCTTTGTGGTTTTTATAGAATTGGTAAGTCATGGCATAGCACACTTGAGCATCTTCCCGTCGGGTCTGTGTCCATAAGTAGGCGCAGTCATGGGCAACTCCCGAATCAAGCAGGTTCCATATCCGTTCTTCGGTCTGTTCCGAGCGTTCGTTCAGGTTGGCTTCGAGTAGTGGGAGAAGTGACAATTTCCCGCTATAATTTAGGGAAGTAACATTGTAGCTGATCAGACACAGATCGGGGAAAGCCATGTTGGCCAGATGTTCTACATGCAGTTGCAGGCTGTTGCCGCGTGGCGAAGTCACTTTTACATCGCGGTAGGAGATACCATCGTACATGTCGAGTCGGCGGTTGAAGCTTTCCACATCCCATTGGGCAAGGTCCAGTTCTTCGTCTATAAGTCTCAGGTGAATGCTGCTCCAGTTGGCCGCATTGGGTATGCGTGTGTAGTAATAGGGGAATCCGTTTTTCCACCATGCAACCCGTGTTTTGTCGAGGAAAGGAATGCCGGCTACGAACGAGCCCTGGTAGCTGTCGCTGCTGTATGGCTCTTCGAAGTTACCACGTTGTCCGAACCTTCCGTTGCCCAAGCTGAATATGCTTTCAGACATGCGGAGGTTGTCGGCATGAAACTTGTCTTCTATTATGTTCCATTCATCGGTTTTCAGGTACTTTTTCATGGCATTCGTATTAGTGTTATGGGCGTAAAGATAAGAAATAAAATGAAAAGGCATCACTCTGTCGGGAAACAATGTGGAGCATTTCTCCTACATGACCCGACAGAATGATGCCTGGTTTGCCAACAGGCAATGTCGCGACGGTGTTTGTATTAACTGTCTTTACCTTCTTTGATGATATAAACGCAGGCTGCTCCGATAATCAGCATGACGCCTGCTGTCACCAACATATTGATTTCGGGAGGAAGACAACCTTCCGGAGTGAACAGTGACAGGATGGAACCACCCAGTGCGGCTGCTATAATCTGCGGAATGCAGATGGTGCCGTTGAACAGTCCCAGGTAAGTACCCATGTGGCCACCACTTAAAGAGTTGGTCAGGATGGTGAAAGGAAGTGCAAGCATGGCTGCCCAGGCACATCCAATCAGGATGAACGAAATGAACAGTGCATACTGGTTGTGGATGAAATAGGTGGAAATAAAACCGATTCCTCCCAGAATAAGGCTAAGAGAGTAGACCAGATGACGGTTTTTGAACATGGGGATGCAAATGGCCCACAGTACCGAACCGATGGCCTGTACGGCGAAAAGTACTCCGACCCAGTTGGCTGCTTCCTGATATTGCAGGCTGGTGGTGTCGAGCAAAACTTTTTTAGCACCGTTCACGACGGTTTCTACAGTAGGTGCGTCGAATACGTTGGCTGCGATACTGCCGTTGGTATAAGTCCACATGAACATGAAGGCAAACCAGCAGAAGAACTGTACCAGACCTACTGTCCAGAAAGCTTTGGGGGCTTTCACCAATAGTTTCAGCATGTTGGTTTTCTCTTTCTTTTCGTTTTCGCTGATACCATGATATTCGGCATATTCCTTAGGAGGCATCTCCTTTACTTTGACAGTGGTATAGATGACACAAAGAATGAGGATAACGGCTCCGATGTAGAATGAATAGATAACGGAGTCGGGAATCACTCCTTGTGCAGCCGTATTCTGGATTCCAATCCATGCAAAAATGAAGGGGAACAGATAGCCGACCAGACTGCCAGCATTGCATAGGAAACTCTGGATGGAGTAGGCCAGTCCTTTCTGCTTTTCGTTTACCATGTCGCCTACCATCATTTTGAAAGGTTGCATGGCCATATTGATGGATGTATCAAGAAACATAAGGGCAAAAAGTCCGAAGATCATGGCTGTACTTACTTCCATGCCGAAACTACCGGCGTTGGGAAGCAGACACATCACCAGTACGGCAATAAGCGAGCCGATGAACAGGTAAGGAATGCGGCGCCCGAAGCGGGTCCAGGTGCGGTCGCTTGCAGCACCTACCAGTGGTTGCACAATGATACCGGCCAGCGGTGGCAGTATCCAGAAATAACTAAGAGAGTGAGGGTCGGCGCCCAGCGTGGCAAAGATGCGGCTGATGTTGGCACTCTGAAGGGCGTAGGCTATCTGTACGCCAAAGAAGCCAAAGCTGATGTTCCACAGCTTCCAAAAACTCAAGTCTGGTTTTACTTTCATGATATTTGTTGTTAATTGTTTTTCAGTTGGTTGTTACCCTGAATCAGAATCGGTTTAGAAATTATTTGGTTGTGCCTCTGATAATCAGGTTTGTCCTGACAATCTTGTTGCTGCGTTTTTCTTCTCCTTCCAGTTTGTTGGCCAGGATGCTGAAAGCACTTTTTCCGACTTCTTCACCGTGTTGCTCTACGGTTGTCAGTTTGGGATCGGTGTTTTGGGCGATGGCTCCGTCGGTGAATCCGCAGATGGAAACTTCGTCGGGGACTTTTATGCCTACCAGTTTGCAGGCATAAAGAATTCCGGCAGCCGTTTCATCGTTGATGGCGAAAAAACCGTCAGGACGCTCTTCCGATTCCAACAGGTCGGGGGTGATGGCAATGGCACGTTCGCGGGTATCACACAGCTTTATCATAGTGTCATCTACCGGAATGTGGTATTTCTTCATAGCATCCAGGTAGCCGTTCCGGCGGTTCTTGGTGATTTCCAGATGAGGTGCGGAACCGTAGAAAAAGATGCGTTTGCATCCGGTCTGTATCATGTACTCAACGGCGGCAAACGATCCGGCATAGTCGTCGACTACCACCCGTTCTGTATTCAGACCGGTACAGATACGGTCGTAAAAGACAATCGGAATATTATTGTCCAGCAGTTCCTGATAGTGCTCGTAATGCGAGGTGTTTTTAGCCAGTGAAGCAATGACACCGCAAACACGGGCTGCGAGAAATGAGTGTATGATTTTTACTTCCTGTTCGTATGATTCGTTGCTTTGGGCCACAAGCACATTGTAACCTGCTTCCGAAGCGGCCTGTTCTATTCCACTCAGTACGCACGAAAAGAAATGGTGTACCATTTGAGGAACGATGACGCCTATCGTGTTACTCCGTCCTGCCCGCAGATTCACGGCCTGTACATTGGGCTTGTAGTTATGTTTGTTGGCATAGGCATGTACCAGATCGCGTGTTTCCTGGCTGATGTCCGGGTTGTCTTTCAACGCTCTGGAAACCGTCGACGGCGAAACTTTCAGTGCGCGTGCTATGTCTTTGATGGTGATTTGAGGTTTATTCATAAGTATCGGTATTTTCTACCCAAAGGTAGGCAAAAAAGTTGTCTGCCTAAATAAGTATCAAGGCATAATATTCTTGTTCCCATTGCAAATGTAAGCGATTTGCCTGAAAATGTTTTATGTCTTGACTGTTATCGGTTTATCCGTTTTTGCAAACGATTGCATAGGTGAGCTCCTTTGTAGCTCTTGCAAGGTGGCTGTGTTACTGTTGTTTTTTGTATTTTTGTCAAAGGCCTTTATAGTTGTTGTAGAAGATTTGTTTATCTTTGAGGCGGTTCAGCTATTATCTAAGGAATAATAAGTTGTGTACTCTTATTGTTGAATAGGTTGAGGTCATTGTAGCCTGTTTTAGGTGAATCGTTGATTATGTATATATGTTTTATTTATTAAATAGTAGACTATGAAACACTTTTACTTTATGAGTTGGACGCTGGGAGCCTTGTTGTTATTGTCATCGTGCGGAGACGGAACCTCTAATAATAAAGAGTCGGAGGAAGATTCTACTGTCACAGAAAGCCAGGATTTTGCTAAGGGGGCTGATATCAGCTGGGTGACTGAAATGGAAAGTCAAGGACATGTTTTTAAGAATCAGGCTGGAGAAGCACGTGAATGTACGGCTTTGATGAAAGAATATGGGCTTAATGCCATCCGCTTGCGTGTATGGGTTGATCCGAAGGAGCATGACAACTGGTGCAACACGGAAGATCTGGTAGCGAAAGCCAAAAGGGCTCAGAAACTGGATATGGATGTAATGGTCGATTTTCATTATAGCGACTGGTGGGCCGATCCCGGTCAGCAGCATAAGCCGGCTGCCTGGAAAGGATTGGGAATAAACGAATTGAAGAAAGCGTTGGCGAACCATACGACCGAAGTATTGAATGCATTGAAGGCGGCCGGAGTTACTCCGAAGTGGGTACAGGTAGGAAACGAAATCCGTCCGGGTATGTTGTGGGACGAAGATGCTTCGCTGAGCGGAGCTTCGTATGACATCCGTGCTTGCGACGTGAAAGGATCGAATACGACTTCGACTGAGATAAAATATCGGGCTAACTGGGCCAATTTGGCCACTTTTATAAATACAGGTTATGATGCCGTAAAGGCGGTTTTCCCGCAAGCCATTGTCATTGTTCATCTGGACAATGGATATGATAATGGACTTTATACCTGGTTCTTCGACGAGCTGAAGAAGAACGGCGGAAAATGGGACATGATAGGTATGTCGATCTATCCTTATTGGACCATGCAGGAACATCCTGAATATACGGCAGAAAAAACGATTACGGATTGTATTGCTAATATTAAGAAGGTAAGTGCCCGTTACGGATGCGATGTGATGGTAGTAGAGACGGGTATGGAGTGTGCTGACGACCAAGGACGCCTGGCAAGCGATGCCGTATTGAAACAGGGTAAAGAGCAACTGGCACGTCTCATAAAAGAATGCCGTGAAAATACTGGAAACAAGTGTAAAGGTGTATTCTATTGGGAACCAGAATGCAAACCGGGCCAATACCGCTTGGGAGCTTTTACCGAAGATGGCCGGCCGACTGTAATCATGGATGGGTTTAAAGAATAATAAAGAATAAATATGAACCGAAGATTATTGATGACTTTATGTTGCGCATTACTGGCTTGGATGGCTGTTGCGCAGCAGCGAACGGAAACCTTATTGGAAAAAGGGTGGAAATTTATGAAAGGTGATGTGGCTGATGCCATGAAACCTGACTTTGACGACAAGCAGTGGGAAGCTGTGACCGTGCCTCACGACTGGGCCATCTATGGTCCTTTCGACCGTAGTCACGACTTGCAGGAGGTGGCTGTCACTCAGAATCTGGAGACTGCGGCTTCGGTAAAGACCGGACGTACGGGTGGTTTGCCGTATGTTGGGGTAGGGTGGTATCGGACTACGTTCGAGGCTCCGGCTGGTAAGCTGGTGTCGCTGGTATTCGATGGCGCCATGAGCGAGGCTCGTGTGTATGTCAACGGACAGGAAGTCTGTTTCTGGCCGTGCGGTTATAACTCGTTTCATTGCGACGTTACACCTTATTTAAATAAAGAGGGAGCAAAGAACCTACTGGCTGTCCGCCTTGAAAACCGTCCGCAGTCGTCTCGCTGGTATCCGGGAGCCGGAATCTACCGAAATGTACGTGTGGTGGCGACGGAGGCTGTGCATGTACCGGTATGGGGAACGCAACTGACAACACCGCACGTTTCTGCCGAATATGCTTCAGTTTGTCTGAAAACAACTGTTGAGGGAGCCGGGATGAAGGATGTTCGTATCTTGACCCAGATTCTTTCTCCGGAAGGTGAAGTGGTGGCTTCGAAAGACAATACGATGAAGATTAATCACGGTCAGCCTTTCGAACAGAATTTCTTGGTCGATGCTCCCCGGTTGTGGAGCCCCGAAACACCTTATTTATATAAGGCCGTTTCAAAGATTTATGTAGATGGGCAGCAGACCGACGAGTATACTACCCGTTTCGGTATCCGCAGCATTGAGTTGGTGGCCGACAAAGGTTTCTTCCTGAACGGCCAGCATCGTAAGTTCCAGGGGGTATGCAATCATCACGACCTTGGCCCGTTGGGAGCCGCAATCAATGTAGCGGCTCTTCGCCGTCAGCTGACACTGTTGAAAGATATGGGATGTGATGCCATCCGTACGTCGCACAACATGCCTGCGCCGGAGTTGGTTGAACTTTGCGATGAAATGGGCTTTATGATGATGGTGGAACCTTTCGACGAGTGGGACATTGCCAAATGCGAAAACGGCTATCACCGCTTCTTTAAGGAGTGGGCCGAGAAGGATATGGTAAACATGCTTCGCCAGTATCGCAACCATCCTAGCGTGGTGATGTGGAGCATCGGAAACGAAGTGCCTACGCAATGCAGTCCTGAAGGTTACAAGGTAGCTTCGTTCTTGCAAGACATTTGTCATCGCGAGGATCCGACACGCCCTGTGACGTGTGGTATGGATCAGGTGTCGTGCGTGCTGGCCAATGGCTTCGCGGCCATGCTCGATGTGCCGGGACTGAATTATCGCACTCACCGCTATGTGGAGTCTTACGAGAAACTGCCGCAGAATCTGGTGCTGGGTTCTGAAACGGCATCGACTGTCAGCTCGCGTGGAGTCTATAAATTCCCGGCTGAACTGAAGAAACAGGCTATGTACGACGACCATCAGTCGTCGGGTTACGACCTGGAAGCTTGTTCGTGGTCGAATGTGCCCGATGAGGATTTTGCTTTGGCTGACGATTACGACTGGACGCTGGGGCAGTTTGTATGGACGGGTTTCGACTACTTGGGCGAACCCTCGCCTTACGATACTGATGCTTGGCCCAGCCACAGCTCGGTATTTGGTATCATCGACCTGGCCAGTCTGCCTAAAGACCGTTACTACCTGTATCGCAGCATCTGGAACAAGCGGGACAATACGCTGCACGTGCTGCCTCATTGGACGTGGCCGGGACGTGAAGGAGAGAATACACCGGTCTTTGTTTACACCAATTATCCCGAGGCTGAACTCTTTGTAAACGGTAAAAGCTATGGCAAGCAGCGAAAACTGACATCCGATGAGGCTCGTGCTTTGCAGGGAAAGGATTCGTTGTGGTTGCAGCGCCGTTATCGGCTGATGTGGACCGACGTGCCTTACGAGCCGGGCGAACTGAAAGTGGTGGCTTACGATAACAGTGGCAAGAAGGTGGAAGAAAAGACTGTACGTACAGCGGGCAAACCTCATCATCTGGAAGTGGTGGCCGATCGTACGGCACTTTCGGCCGATGGCAAAGACCTGGCTTATATAACGGTTCGGGTGGTAGACAAGGATGGCAATCTTTGTCCGGCCGACGACCGTCTGGTTTCTTTCACTGTGAAAGGAGCGGGAAGTTTCCGTGCTGCTGCCAATGGCGATGCAACCTGCCTCGATCTTTTCCATCTGCCCCGTATGCATGCCTTCAGCGGTCAGCTGACAGCTATTGTACAAAGTGGAGCTGAGTCGGGCAATTTGGTGTTCGAAGCCAAAGCCAAAGGGGTGAAGGCAGGAAAGCTGATGCTGAAAGTGAAGTGAAACGCCGGAAGAAAGACCTATAATCGGTGAGGTTTCACCGTAAGTGGTTAAATACAAGTTGTTTACGGTGAAAGGACTATTCTGGAAAGACTGATCAGACACAGTCGTAATCCTGTTTTTTGAAATTGCGGTGAAACGTGGGTGAAACCTCATGTTTCACCGCAATTGTTTGTTAATCAGACTATAGGGAGACGGTGAAAGCGTGAAAGCAAAAAACTACGTTTCAGAACTTTTGTGGGTATGTACGCATTCTGACTGTCTTGTCGGATGTCTGTTATGGCTGTTTTAAAGTACTACTTTGTATCTCTGAAGTGATACTTTACGAGTGTAAACATCTACATTGGTCGGAGAAAATAGGTATTAATGCAGGAAGGAATCGTAATCAATGTCAGGAGGTGTAACAATCGTTGTCAGGCGATGTAGCAAGCAATGCAGTTGAGCAACACAAGTGTGGCTCACGAGCGGTGCAAGTGTGGCTCGTGAACAATGCAAGTGTCTCTCGCGAGCAGTACAAGCATTGTTCGTCTGTGTTGTAGGAGAGGCTGAAAAGCAGGTAACTTCATATACAGTGAGAGGCATTGCGCGTCTGGTGCAATCGTTTGCATGTTTCAATTTCGACATTTAACTCTTCCTGTATCTTTACATAATCCGATAACCTATATATTTGCCTCAGTCATTTTGTACCTTATAGTCAGGAATGCTATGTAAACGGCACGTGACAGTTTCGGTTGAAAGAAAAAGAATAGTAATAATTAATATTGTTAACTTTAATTTTTTTTAGATGCATGAAGCAAGTTAATCTTAGAATCTATCAAATGATTCTTCCCTTATTGTTAGGGTTGTTCTTGTCTGTAGGCGTTTATGCACAGAATGTTACCGTGAAGGGGCATGTGAAAGATGCTCTGGGTGGTGTGATAGGCGCTAATGTTGTTGAAAAAGGAAATACGTCCAATGGTACGATTACCGATATGGATGGTAACTTTACATTGACCGTTCCTCAGGGAGCCACGTTGGTGGTGTCTTTCATTGGTTACAAAACGCAGGAAGTAGCTGCTGCCCCGCAGGTAGTGGTAACGATGCAAGATGACACGGAGCTGTTGAGCGAGGTCGTGGTCATTGGTTACGGTGTGGCCAAGAAGAACGACTTGACAGGTTCTGTAACGGCTATTAAGCCTGATGAAAAGAACAAAGGTCTCGTAGTCAACGCTCAAGACATGATTCAGGGTAAGATTGCCGGTGTGAACGTTAATACCGCTTCGGGTGCTCCGGGTGAAGGTGCACAGATTCGTATCCGTGGTGGTGCTTCCTTGAACGCCAGCAATGACCCGTTGATTGTGATTGATGGTATGCCCATGGACGGCAATAGCACCAAAGGTATGAGCAATCCTCTCTCGTTGGTCAACCCCAACGATATTGAGACTTTCACCGTGTTGAAGGATGCTTCGGCCACTGCCATCTATGGTAGCCGTGGTTCGAATGGTGTCATCATCATTACCACGAAGAAAGGCCATGAAAATCAGGCTCCGAAGGTGTCTTATAATGGTACGGTATCTGTCAGCACTATCGCCAAAAAACTGGATGTGCTGAATGCTGCCGAGTACGTAGACGTTATCAAAGAAAAGTATGGCGAAACATCTACTGCTTATTTAGGTTTGGGCTGGAAGAAGTTTAACGACGATGGTACACCCGATTTTTCGGCTGGTACATATGATACAGACTGGCAGAGCGAAATCTATCGCGCCGGTATCAGTCAGGATCACAATGTCAGCATCACAGGTGGTGTAGGCAATGAAGAGTGGTCCATGCCTTATCGTGTCAGTGTAGGCTACACAGGACAGAACGGTATTTTGAAAGGTTCGGACTTCAGCCGTGTTACTGCCGGTTTCACTTTGAATCCCTCTTTCTTTGACAAGCACCTCAATCTGAATGTCAACGCCAAGTATTCGTATGCCAAGACCAATCCGGGTGGCACGGATGCCATTGGTGCAGCCATCACCATGGATCCCACGCGTCCTATTAAGAGCAGTGACGAACAGTTTAAGAACTGGGGCGGCTACTGGCAATGGACCAAGACAACAGCTGAGTTTGATCCTACTTTCCCTTATGCCCGCAACGACGATGCTCCGAAGAATCCTGTGGAACTGATTGACCACTATACGTTCGACAAGAGTGCTCATGTGCTGTTGGGTAATTTTGAGGCTGACTATAAAGTTCACGGTCTTGAAGATCTGCGTTTGCACGTCAACTTGGCTGGTGAGTACTCCGACGGTGGTGAATACACCAACAATAACCCCTTCTCTACCTATGGCTTCTATTTCGGTGGTGTAGGCGAGAACGTGGAAAAGAAATACAATGTAATGCTTTCGTCTTACATCCAATATTATAAGGACTTCAACGAAAATCATCACTTCGACATCATGGGAGGATATGAATACGCTCACATGAAATATTGGGGTAACCAATGGTATCAGAATTTCTATCCTTCTACAAACGAGAGTGTAGACGACAATGGTAACCCCAAAGCGGGTACTGTGAACAGTTCCAGCGCTACTCGTTGGAGAGGCCAAACATTTTTGGTCAGCTGGTACGGACGTGCCAACTATACGTTGATGAATCGTTACCTCTTCACTTTCACAGCTCGTTACGATGGTTCCAGTCGCTTTGCTGAAGGACAGCGCTGGGGTTTCTTCCCCTCGGCAGCCTTTGCTTGGCGTGTGAAGGACGAAAGCTTCCTGAAGGACGTTGACCTCGTGAGCGACTTGAAGCTCCGCCTCGGCTGGGGTAACACTGGTCAGCAAAACACGGGTAAGGAATACTATACTGCTATCTATAAGGTTGGTACCAGTGACTACCACCGCTATCCCGTAGGTCCCGGAAACGATGGTCTGCTCTATCAACCGCTGGCCTATAACGATGACCTTACTTGGGAAACCACTACGACTTACAACATCGGTTTGGACTACGGTATGTTCGATCAGCGTTTGACTTTGAACGTAGATGCTTACTATCGTAAAACTACCGACTTGCTTTGCACGCCGACTATCCCCGCTGGTCAGAATTTTGATAACGCCATTCTGCTGAATGCCGGTTCGCTGGAGAACAGAGGTGTTGAAATCGCTCTCTCTGGCAAGCCTGTACAAACAGATGATTGGTACTTGGAATTGGGCGTGAACGTGGCCTATAACGACAACGAAATTACCGAACTCTATGGTGGTCGTGATGTCATTGAAGCAGGCATGAAAGTAGGTACTGACCAGCAGATCACTTACCACAAGGTGGGCCTGCCTGCCAATTCCTTCTGGGTGTACCAGCAGGTCTATGACGAAACTGGCCGTCCCATCATGGGTGCTTACGTAGACCGCAACGCTGACGGTACCATTGACGAAAACGACCGCTACTATTATAAGAGCATCACTGCTCCTTGGACAGGTGGTTTCAATTTCCGTCTTTCTTATAAGAACTGGGATCTCGGCAGTAACTTCCGCGCTAGCTTCGGCAACTATGTATACAATAACATCGAGTCGGGCAAGGCCAATTCGTCTGTGCTTTATAACTCGAAGGGCTACTACGAGAACAGTACGAGAGATATCATCAACTTAGGTTGGAGTTCGTACAACTATGCACTGACTGATTACTTTGTACAGAATGCCAGCTTCTTGAAGTGCGACAACATCACATTGGGTTACAACTTCGAGAACCTCTTCAAGTCGGGCAATTATAATGGTATTTCTGGCCGTATCTATGCTTCTTGCTCCAACGTCTTTACCATTACGAAGTATAAGGGACTCGACCCCGAACAGACTTCGGGTATGGAAAGCAGCATTTATCCGCGTAGCCGCACGTTCCTGCTTGGTTTGAATCTGAACTTCTAATTCACTCTAAAAAAAGATTTATATGAATTTCAATAAAATAAGAAAGATATTTCCTGCAGTCGCAATGGCATTGACTGCATTTATGGGTACCTCTTGCATGGATGACCTCAGCAAGGGCAATATCGACCCCAATGTGGAGGCTAATCCTAGTATACTGGGGCTTTATAGTAAGTGTTATGCCGGTCTTATCATGGAGGGTAATGATGGTAATGCCGACTTTACGATTGACGATGCCGGTAAGTCTACCTTGCTCCGTAACCTCTACAACTTCAACGTACTTTCTACTGACGAAGGTATTTGTTGGTGGAGTGATGGCGGTATCGTGGACATTGGTTACAATGCTTGTATGCCGGGTACAGCCACATTGCGTTTTCTTTATTATCGTTTGATGTCTAACATCACCTATTGTAATCATTTTCTCACTCTTGAAGCAGCTCAAAGCGACAAGGAGAAAATGGCAGAGGTGCGTCTTATCCGCGCTTACAATTACTTCCTGATGCTCGACTTCTTTGGCGACCCCACTTTCGTCGAGTCTATCACGGCCGATATTCCCCAGCAGGCACATTGCTATAACGAAAAGTATGATGCAAGCAAGACTTACAGCCGTGCCGAACTGCTGCAATTGGGCCGTGAGTTCCTCTTCAACTGGGTAAAGGGACAGATTGAGATGGCAGAGCCCGATTTGATTATTGCCCGTGCCAAGACAGACACTGACCCTGACTATGGCCGTATGGACAAGGCGTCTGCATGGTTGTTGCTCAGCCGTTTATATCTCAATGCCGGTACCTACCTCAATAACGACGGTCAGAACAATCCTTATTGGGATAAAGCTCTGGAGTATGCCGAAATGGTTATCAATTCTGACTACTCTTTATTTGATGATTCAAAGATTTCTGCTCAAGCTACTTCCAACGGCTACCGTCCCTACGACCTGCTCTTCATGGGTGACAATGGTTCTAACGGTTCCAGCTGTGAGGCTATCCTCCCGCTGCTGCAAGACGGTAAAGTTACAAAAGGCTATGGTGGCTCGCTGTTCTTCATTGCCGCCATGTGGAACGACAAGATGCAAACTGTGACTAACCTCACTGCAGGTACTACGGGTAACACGTGGTCGGGTATGCGTTGCCGTCCCGAACTGATTGCCAAGTTTACAAGTAATCCCGAATCGTTTGTAGGTAAGTCTACTGCTGATATTCGTGCTTTGAACATCGATGACCGTGCTCTCTTTTGGGGTAAAGGTGATGGTGCTGACGAACGCACGCTTGATTTGGGTGACAATTCCAGTTTCTACCAGGGCATTGTGACCACGAAATGGAACAATAATTACTCTACAGGTGCTACTCCGCACGATACGTATGATGTTGACACAGACTTCTTCCTCTTCCGCGTGGCTGAAGCCTATCTGAATGCAGCCGAAGCTGAGATGCACATTAATGGTGAAGGTTCGAGCAAAGCCAAGGGGTACATTGATGCTCTGCGTAAGCGTGCCCATGCAACAGTCAGCACGAGCTATACACTCAATGATGTACTCGATGAGCGTGCCCGTGAGTTCTACTTCGAAGGTTTGCGCCGTACCGACCTTATCCGTTTCAATCAATTTGGTGGTACGCAAGCCACTTACAACTGGTCGTATAAGGGTGGTAACATCAATGGTGTAACTTTCGATAAGACCCGCAACGTTTATCCCATCCCGACATCTGAAATCTTAGCTAACAGAAACTTGGTTCAGATTGACGGTTACAGTGAGACTGAAAACTAATACACAGAACAAAAAAAGAATTGTAATATGAAGAATAAATTATTGCTCGGCGCACTGCTTATCAGTGCCGTCGGCGCATTCACAGGATGTTCGGATGATAACGATTCCAACCCTACCTTGATTCAACCCAAGGAGTTTAAGCTGAACACACCTGCTTACGTCAACGAAACGGTTGATCTGTCCACTACGGAAGCTTTACAACTCTCGTGGTCACAGCCCCAATACACAGCCGACAATGCACCCATCAACGCTGTTTATGAAGTGCAACTGTCGCTCACAAATTCCTTTACTGTATCTTACGCTGAGGCACTCGCCGATGAAAGCGGCGCAACGGTGGCCGATTACATTGCCATAGACAAGACTTCTACCACGTGTGTCACAGACGTAGCTGCTGTAGATTTCAACAAGGCTTTGGTACAGTTGGCCCAGTGGACAGAGGATGCTGTTCCCGCTCAGCAGGCTGTTTCAGTCCGTGTCAACGCTTTCGTTCAAGAAGGTACGAACCGTTTGAATGCTGTGGCATCTAATGTTGTGACAATCAATGTAAATCCCTATTACGTAGAATTGCGTGATGCCGAACCTATCATGTTCTACCTCATCGGTGATATCTTTGGTGATGGTGGCTGGAGTACCAGCAAGGATATGATTGGCGTAAGTACCTTCCCCTTGTTCATCCAGAGCGGTTACTCGTATGACAAGGCTACCGGTGCAGGAGAGATTGTTTACCTTAACTATTTCACCACAGGTGGCTGGAAAATGAATCCCTCTGATCTGGGCAATTGGGATTATGGCTTCATGAGCGGTGGAAGTGCTAACACAGCTGTCTTCCGCAATGGTGGTGGTGATGCAGGTAACATCTCTTGTAATCCTGCAGGTTATTACCTCGTTACGATGAATACAGCCGACAATACGTGTGTCATCGCTCCGCAGGATATCACGCCGACAGTGTACGACCAAATCTGTATTACAGGTAGCTTCAACGAATGGATAGATGCTAATATGACTTCCGTCAATAAGGAAGGTGAGAACCATGTATGGTGTTACGAACTGACTGTTGCCGAGGATGCCGTAGAGCAAATCAAGTTCAAGATTCCTGCTTCTTGGGATACGAACTGGGGTTATGGCGCAGAAGATGGTGAAGTTAACACTTGTGGAAAGGCTACAAATGGTGGTAAAAATATCGGTGTTCCCGCAGGTACGTGGATTATTATGTTTAACGATATCACCGGTGAGTTCAGCATCATTGCCAAACAAATCTAATCATTGACTTTAAAAGCATATTTATATGAATAAGAAACTAATATACGGCTTTGCCATCATTGCAGGACTTGCTTCCTGCAATGATGACTACACAGACTGGTCTAGCCCGCAGAGTAATCCTGAGCATGAGGCAGTAGAGAAGTTCACACTCACTGTACAACCAGCTGTTGAAACCATTGATTTTGCAACGGAAACAGCTGAAAGCATTCAGCTGTTCTCCACTAATTTGGAAAGTGGTCAGACGAATTCATTTGCACTTACCTTATCAGCAGAAGACAAAGCTGAAACGGTTGTCTTGACAGCTGCATCTGATGGTACGGTAGTGTCTGCCGAATTGCAGGATGCAGTGGCCACTATATACGGAAAGGCTCCCGTAGAACGTACACTGAATGTAAAGGTTGCTGCGGATGTAATGATTACAACGGAAGACGGAAAAATTGTTGCTAAAAAAGAGGCAGATCCTTTTAGCTTGAAGATTACGCTGGATGCACCGCAGATTTCGGAACATTATTATCTTATCGGTGCACCGAGCTCCTGGGAGATAACTGACACTTCACTTCCTTTCAGTCACAGTGGTAAGAATGTATACGATGATCCGGTATTCACTTGTACTTTCCCGGTTGAGGATGGTGAAATATGGTTTGCTATTACGGACGATATTACGCTTGAGAAGGCAGATTGGGCCTATGCTTTTGGTTGTGCAGAAGGAAATGGCGCAAATGGAATGGAAGGTAAGCTGAAACGCCGTTCGGAACTGACAGATGATGGTTCTTGGAAAGTTATGGTAGATGGCGATGCTAAGTTTATAAAAGTCACTATCAACATGATGGAATACTCTTATAGCATTGAGAAACTAAACTTTGCAGAGTATATCTATGAAGTGGGCAACAATAATGGATGGGGAACTGGATATGCTTTGCAGGGTCCTAACTTCGATGGAAAATATTATGGTGCTATGTACTTGGTGTCTGGTTTCAAGTTCCGTTCTAATGTTGATAACTGGGATGGTTCCGGTAATTGGGGATTGAATTCTAATAATGATGAAGGCATTTTAGTTAATGATGGTATGTCGGGTAACATTTCAGTGCCGGCAGACGGACATTATATGATTGAAGTCAATCTTGTAGACATGACTTATACACTGACTCCGTTTACTCAATTAGGTATTATTGGTGACGGACAACCTGGTGGTTGGGACAGTGATACGCCGTTGACCTATGATGAGGTGGAAAAATGCTGGAAAGCTACTAGTGTACAGCTTGTAGCAGGTAAATCTATCAAATTCCGTACTGTTGGTACTTGGGACGTTGTAAATATCGGTGGGGCGAGTCTCTCTAATCTGACATTCAACAGTCAAGATAATATTCCTGTTGAAAAGGATGGAACTTTTACCGTTAAATTGTATTTGGAAACTCAAGGTGCTCCGTATGTTACATTGACAGAAGAATAATCAGTAATGATTTAAGCGAAAGAGGGTGTATCAGAAGTGAGTCTTGTATGATATACCCTCTTCGTCGTTTTATTAGGGTGATTTTTGAGCTATTGAATAACTTATTAGAACTTTTATGATGTTGAAAATACGATATTATTTGCTGGGAGCAGTTGCTACCATGTTGCTGTCTTTTCTTTGTGCCTGTTCGGACAGCAATAATCCAATTCCAGAGCCAACTCCCGAACCGGATCCAGAGCCAACAGAAGAGTGGACAACATTGACTGCTACTCCTGATGCTTGGGACAATCAGAAGCGGGCGGACATTTCGTACCAATTGTTGATATATTCTTTTGCGGACAGTAATGGGGACGGCTGGGGCGATTTGAACGGTGTAACTTCTAAACTGGACTATCTGCAACAGATGGGGGTGAGTGCCATTTGGTTGTCACCTATTCATCCGGCCATGTCTTATCACGGATATGATGTAACGGATTATACGGCGATAAATCCGCAGTATGGCACGATGGCCGATTTTGAGAGATTGATATCGGAAGCTCATCAGCGAGGTATTAAAGTCTATTTGGATTATGTGATGAATCATACAGGGAAGGATCATCCATGGTTTGTCAGTGCTAAAGCATCTCCCGATAGCGAATATCGCGATTACTATGTGTTTTCGCAAGATCCGGCGGCAGATATTGCTGCTGGCAATATTGCTATGATAGCTACGGAAGGAGCCGCCGGATATAACGCCGGTGAATGGTTCTCGACAACTTCGGCCGATGACGAGATGAGTGGATGTTATAAGTTTATACTGGACTGGTCGGACTCTGCCCATCCTACGGTGACCGTAACAGCGGGCGAGACTCCTGATGCGGATAATCCCGATACGGGTACTAGCGGTGCTAAGTATTTATATTATGGAGATGAAGTCTGCAAGAAGTTTTATGACCGTGGTAATGGTATCTATGAGTTGACTGTGGATTTTGCTTCAAGTTGGGGCTTTCTGATTCGTACCAGCAATACAACGTGGGATGGGGGAACCAAGTATGGTGCTCCGTCCAAATCGTCGAAGGTGAAACTGGGCGAGCCGTTTGTGTTGGATAACAAGACTGCTGCAGATATTCTGTTTGAATCGATGAACTTGTGGTATTATCATTCTCATTTTTATACTGATTGGTTTGCTGACCTGAACTATGGACCTGTAGCTGAGGTTACGACTAATCCCACTTATCTTGCTATGGTGGATGCTGCTAAGGGATGGGTAGACAAAGGTGTGGATGGATTGCGTCTGGATGCTGTGAAGCATATCTATCACAATGCCAAGTCCGACGAGAATCCACGTTTCCTGAAAACTTTCTATGACGACATGAATGCGTACTACAAACAGACTGGTAAGACTGACGACTTTTATATGGTAGGTGAGGTACTTTCGGAACACAACGAGGTGGCTCCTTACTATGCAGGTTTGCCTGCCCTGTTTGAGTTCTCCTTCTGGTATAGGTTGGAATGGGCTCTTAACAATGGTACTGGTTGTTACTTTGCCAAGGATATTATGAGTTATCAACAGGAATATGCAGCTTATCGTTCTGACTATATTGAGGCAACTAAACTTTCCAATCATGATGAAGACCGTACGTCTTCCAAGTTAGGCAAGTCGGCCGCCAAGTGTAAACTGGCTGCAGCGGTATTGTTGACCTCGGCTGGTTCACCATATATCTATTATGGCGAAGAACTGGGACTTTATGGAACCAAGAATAATGGGGATGAATATGTGCGCAGTCCCATGTTGTGGGGTGATGCTTCGACAACAAGCTATACGGATAAGGTGGATGCTGGAATGGCGTCATCGGTACGTTCCGTGGCAGAGCAGCAAGCTGACGCTGCTTCGTTGCTGAACACTTATATTACTTTTGCGAAGTTGCGTAATACTTATCCGGCTTTGGCTGAGGGAACCATGAGCAGACATGCTGTTTACAACGATGAAAACAAATCCTATCAGGCTTTGGCTGCCTGGTACATGACTAAAGGCAGTGAGAAGTTGCTTGTGATGCACAACTTCGGAAGTTCGGAGCTTCAATTCTCATTGACGGATGAAGTGGAAAAAGCAGTAGCCGTTTCAGGCAATGTGCAACAATCGGTTGGCAACGGACAGATGCAGTTGAAGATGGGTGGGTATACCTCGGTAGTCTTTAAATTGAAATAGGCCAGATAAGAACTGTTAGTTTGTGCAAATCAGTAGTTGAAAAGCCGTTCATTCTTAACTCCTGATTTGCACATCATTCATAAATTTTATTCAGCACCCAGTTGAGCCACTTCCAGCGGAAGCGGAACCAACGGCGGGTGCTGATTTGTTTTCCGCCGAAACGTAGCACAAACTCCCGGTAGCCGTGTTTACGGAAGGGTAGGCCGACATCCATGAATTCCAGATGCCGGTAGCCCCGTTGTTTGGCGTCGTCCAGAGCTTTCCATACGGCCAGGATGCCGGGATATTGCAAGGCATGAGTCTTGCGCATGCCTCCCGAGAACCAGAGGTAGGCATTGTCGTCCGAGTAGATACAGGCACTTCCTCCAATGATTTTGTCTTTGTAGATGACGATGAATATCCGGCTATGCTGGTCGTCCAGCATTTTGTTTGCGAGGTGCTGAAAGAAACTCATGCTGGGGAAGTGACGGCGTATTTTGGAAGAATAGACCTTGTGTAGCATCAGGGCGAATTGCTTGATCTCTTCGGAAGTATGCGCTTCTCTTACGTAAGCTCCGTTCTTCAATCCTTTCTTTACCTGCCGGATGCGCGAAGGACTGAAACGCTCTTCTACGCGGTCGACACTGTGCAGTGAGTTACGCACACGCAGCCAGTTGACGGCAAAGTAATGGTTGGCACGGAAAGCTTTGTAACCGAATAATGCGTTTTCGAGGTTACGGAACTCTATCAGAAAGGAGTCGCGCAAGGCTTCATCGGTCAGGCGCTTCAGCATGTCGCTGAAGATAGCTTCTTTATCAGACTGGGGATCAAAGTATTCTCCGGTGCCGTAGATTTCGCATCGTTTGATGATGGCAGGCGGAAAGAGACGGACACTTTTCCGCAGGGCTGCAAGCAGTTTGGCTACCGGACGGTCCTGTTCGCTGGCAACAATAAGGACAGGAGTATAGCCCGGCGTTGCTTCGTAGATGTGAAACAACTCCGTAGAGTGGAACGTATTGCTTCCGGGCAAGTCCGGAATCTGGTTCCCCCGATAATATGTTGTCAGTTTCAAAGGCATTGCTCGCAAATATAGAAAATAATCTTGTATCTTTGCACAAGTTTATTGCAAAAGAACGAAGAAGTCCAAACGGCAGATTTGCCTGATTGCTTCTTCATTATTATCGTTTTTTTATGGAAAGTTTCAGTGAATTGATAAAGAATCGCCGCAGTATGCGGAAGTTTACATCCGAGGAATTGACTCAGGACGAAGTCGTTACGTTGATGAAAGCTGCACTGATGGCACCCACCTCCAAGCGGAGCAATTCGTGGCAGTTTATCGTGGTAGATGATAAGGAGACATTGAAGGAACTGTCTCACTGTAAGGAGCAGGCTTCACAATTTATTGCCGATGCAGCTTTGGCAGTAGTGGTTACGGCCGATCCTTTGGCAAGCGATGTATGGATTGAAGATGCTTCGATCGCTTCTATCTACTTGCAGCTCCAAGCCGAAGATATGGGACTGGGAAGCTGCTGGGTACAGGTGCGCGAACGCTATACGGCAGCCGGAATGCCGTCGGACGAATTTATCCACGGACTGCTGGATATCCCTTTGCAGCTGCAGGTGCTCAGTGTCATTGCTATCGGTCATAAGGGTATGGAGCGTAAGCCTTTTGCCGAAGAACATCTGCAATGGGAGAAAATACATCTGAATAAATACGGAGGACAATAACGGTGAGTGCAGCGAAGGCAAATAATAACCGGGACACATACAAGGCAACCGCAATCACGCTGATCGTGTTCGGGATTCTTTATTTGGCGGACAAGCTGATACATTTCCGTTCCTTAGGATTGCCGTGGGTGATGAACAAAGATAATTTCCTACTTTACACAGCGGTGATATTTCTGTTGTTCAAGCACGACAAATCCGTTGGTCTGGTACTTATAGGCTTGTGGTTGATACTGAACTTCAACCTGATAACAGCCTTGTTGGGTACAATGTCCGCTTATCTGCTCCCGCTGGCGTTGCTGGTGCTGGGAGCTATTCTCTATTGGTTGGCTACAAGATGAAAAAGAGTGTTGTATGGCAAGAAGAAGTATAGAAGATACGTCGATTGTGATGGTTGGAGCCGGCAATTTGGCAACCAATCTGGCTAAGGCCCTTTATCGGAAAGGATTTCGCATCGTTCAGGTATATAGCCGTACCCGTGAGTCGGCACAGGGACTGGCGCAGGTAGTGGAAGCTGAATATACAACTGATTTGACTGAGTTGGTGAAAGACGCCAAACTGTATATCGTTTCGTTGAAGGATGCGGTGCTGGTACAGCTGCTGCCCGATATTGTGGCAGGAAAAGAAAAGGCATTGTGGGTACATACGGCTGGCAGCATTCCGATGAGTATATGGGAAGGTCATGTAGAACGTTACGGAGTGTTCTATCCGATGCAAACGTTCAGCAAGCAGCGTGAAGTGAATTTCAGCCATATTCCCATTTTTGTGGAAGGCTCTTCGGCCGAGAACACTCAGTTCCTGAAAGAAGTGGCGGCCGCATTGTCGGTAAAGGTATTCGAGGCCTCGTCCGAACAGCGTAAGAGCCTGCATCTGTCTGCGATATTTGCCTGTAACTTTACGAACCATATGTATGCCTTGGCCGACAAGCTGTTGAAGAAGTACGATCTGCCTTTTGATGTGATGTTGCCTCTGATTGACGAGACGGCACGAAAGGTACACGAGTTGGAGCCGAAGGCTGCACAGACAGGACCGGCCATACGTTTTGACGAAAACGTCATTAACGGACATCTGCAGATGCTGGCCGATGAGCCCAGAGTACAGGAACTATATCGGCTGATAAGCGAAAGCATCCATCAAAGTTCAAAAGAATAAAACTGGTCATTGTGAGTACGATAAATTACGATCTGAAAAAAATTAAGGCACTTTTGTTCGATGTAGACGGAGTGCTGAGTGCCAATGTAATACCGATGAGTGTGGAAGGCGAACCGATGCGCACGGTCAACATCAAGGACGGATATTCCTTGCACCTGGCCGCCAAGCAGGGAGTGCTGCTGGGCATCATCACCGGTGGCAAGACGGAAGCTGTGCGCAAGCGTTTCCTTTCGTTGGGGCTGGCTGCCGAAAACATTTATCTGGGTTCGTCAGTTAAGATTCACGACTACTGCGATTTCCGCGACCGTCATGGACTGAAGGATGAGGAAATACTGTATGTAGGCGATGACATCCCCGACCTGGAAGTGATGCGTATGTGCGGACTTCCCTGTTGCCCTAAAGATGCAGTGCCCGAAGTAAAAGCTGTTTCGCGCTATATATCTTATGCGGACGGTGGCTATGGTTGCGGTCGCGACATTGTAGAGCAGGTGCTGAAGGTACAGGGATTGTGGCTGGCAGACGAGAAAGCGTTCGGATGGTAAATGCGTTCTAACGCTTTTTGTGAGTTCTCTGATTTCGTTCATTTCTTTAAACTTCATTATTCAATCTGCTTATGTTGGAGAATCTGAAAAAATACAAAGTGATATTGGCCAGCAATTCGCCCCGTCGTAAGGAGTTATTGTCGGGACTTGGTATCGATTACGAGGTTCGTACCTTGCCGGATGTAGACGAATCTTATCCGGAGTCGCTGCAAGGGGCAGACATTCCTCTGTACATTTCGCAAGAAAAAGCTGATGCCTACCGGGCACTGTTGCAGCCGGGCGAGCTGATGATAACAGCCGATACCATTGTCTGGTTGGATGGACGGGTACTGGGCAAACCTAAGGATCGAGAAGATGCGTTGCAGATGCTTCGGGATATGTCGGGACGTACACACGAAGTGTTTACAGGCGTCTGCATTACGACTACCGACTGGCAACGTAGCTTTGCTGCACAGACCGAGGTATGTTTTGCCCAACTCACAGAAGAAGAGATTACTTATTATGTCGACCGTTATCAGCCCATGGACAAAGCCGGTTCATATGGCGTACAGGAATGGATTGGCTTTATCGGAGTGGAAAATATTTCGGGCAGTTATTTCAATATTATGGGGCTTCCGGTGCAACGGCTGTATCGTGAACTGAAAGCAATTGTGTAAATAGTTGAAAGGCTGTAGGTGAGCAAGCTGATAAGGATTCTGTAGTCTTGTCAGCTTGTTTTCGTTGACAGCCTGTCTAAAAAGATAGAATGTATGGATACTCGTTACGAAGAGCGACTTGGCACCGATCCGATGCTTCCGCTGATATTCCGTATGGCTTTGCCTGCGGTTGCAGCCCAGTTGGTTAATTTGCTTTATACATTGGTGGACCGTATGTATATCGGTCACATTCCAGGTATTGGTACTGATGCGCTGGCTGGAGTAGGAGTGACCAGTTCTATCATTATTCTGATTTCTTCTTTCTCTTCCATTGTAGGCGGAGGAGGGGCACCGCTGGCATCCATCGCTTTGGGACAGAATCATCGCGAACGCGCCGAGAAGATATTGGGTAACGGGTTTGTGCTGCTGATATTGTTTGCAGTCATCACCTCTTCCATTTCCTATATCTTTATGGAACCTATTCTGCTGGCTATCGGTGCTTCGGCCAATACGTTGCCCTATGCGGTCGATTACCTGTCGGTTTATCTGTTGGGAACGCTGTTTGTCGAGACGGTGGTAGGACTGAATCTGTTTATCAACTGTCAGGGAAGGCCGGGCGTAGCTATGTGTTCGGTTATCATTGGAGCGGTGCTTAACATAGTGCTGGATCCCTTGTTTATCTTTGTCTTCGATATGGGAGTGAAGGGGGCGGCACTGGCTACCATTCTGTCGCAGGCGTGCAGTGCGGTGTGGGTATTGCGTTTCCTGACTTCGCAGAAAGCTTCCTTACGGTTGGAACTCCGTTATATGAAGTTAGATCGCCGCATTGTAGGAGCTACTTTGGCACTGGGACTTTCTCCTTTCATTATGGCCAGTACGGAAAGTCTGGTAGGCTTTGTTCTGAATGGCAGTCTGGAGCGTTATGGCGATATTTACGTCAGTGCGCTGGCGGTGATGCAGGCAGCCATGCTGTGTGTCAGTGTGCCATTGACCGGTTTTGCGCAAGGATTTGTGCCTGTTGCCAGTTACAATTACGGACATGGCGACCGCGAACGGGTGAAGGCCTGTTTCAAGGTAGCAGTGACAGTGATGTTCCTTTTCAACTTTGTACTGGTGTTGCTGATGATTCTTTTCCCTACAGTCATTTCAGCGGTCTTTACCAATGATGTTCGCCTGACTGAAACAGTATCACGCTCGATGCCGATATTCCTGGGTGGAATGACTATTTTCGGTTTGCAGCGTGCCTGTCAGAATATGTTTGTGGCCTTGGGGCAGGCGCGTATTTCTATCTTTATAGCTCTATTGCGTAAAGTGATATTGCTGGTACCCTTGGCCTTGTTGTTGCCGCGGTGGATGGGAGTAACGGGTGTTTTTGCAGCCGAAGGCATTTCCGATGCAGTAGCCGCCATTTGCTGTACGCTGATTTTTGCATTTTCTTTCCCTCGGATATTGGCGAAGATGAAATTATAGCCTGTTTTTTTCCCAGTTAGGAAAAAAATATTCCCCAGTTAGGAAAAAATTATTGCCTAACTGGGGAAAAATTATTGCCTAACTGGCCTGAAACGAACGCCTCCTTTCGCCTGTTGCCGGCAGTAGGTTCGGATTAGATTAAATCCAGCACCAGCGGAATGTCTTCGGAAGCGATGCCCTGTTTCAGCAGGGTTTCTTTATCTTTTAGGAACACTTCGAGGAAAGCCTCCTTACCACCGAGTTCCAGAATGGATTTTTCGTAGTATTCACATGTCTTTTCCAGGTTCCCCAAGCTCCAGGCTACGTGGCCGGCGTTCAGGTAATCGGTAGCAGTTGGTTTGGCGGCAATTACTTTCTCGTAATGCTTCATGGCCTGCTGGTATTTGCCGCTGACGAACGAACACCAGCCAATGGCACGCCAGGCTTTCAGACTGTTGTTTTCCATGAAGTCCAGCTTGAAGAACTGTTGAAGGGCTTCGTCGTAACGTTCTTGTTCGGCCAGGCAACTGCCGATAGCAAAGATGATGTTTTTGTTTTCGGGTTGTATGCTTTCAGCCTTTTTGTAGTATTCAAGAGCCGAGGCATAATCGCCACACTGACGGTAGCAGACTGCCAGATGACGTATGGTCCATACGTGGTCCGGTTTCAGCACATCCGCTTTCCGATAGGCTTCAATAGCTTCTTTGTAGCGTTTTTCTTTCTGTAGGCTGTAGCCTGCTTTTTGGAAAAGGTCGGCATCTGCATGGTTGTTGTCAATCAGATCGAGATAGATCTGTAAAGCCTCTATGGGATGTTCCTGGGCAAAGTAGAAATCGGCTATGGCCTTTTGCAGTTCGGGCTTTCCCAATATCTCTTTCAGTGCCGGAATCTTGTGTAAAGCGATGTCCTCCTTAAGCGGGTCGCGGAACTCGCTTCTGCGCTGATTGAGTTTGAAGAAACGATAAATGTCGTGTATATAAAGATTGCTGATGGTTTCCGGTTGTTCGCTCCGCTGGGAGTATTGGTTGATCTGGTCCTCCATAGCCTCGCTTATCCCCTGTACATTCATCTGCTGCAACATCTGCTGGCGCTGTTGAGAAGGGAGACTGCCCATCATGAGGCAAAGCGAATATTTGTCGCTGTTGCAATAATTCCCTACCCGTAGGATGAAAGAAAGCGTGGAGCTCTCATTGTCCAGATTCAGACCATATATGTTGACGATGCTAGAGTGGCGCTTATCGAAAGGAAGGAACCAATTGTAAGGTTTCTGAAAGAAAGGATAGCTTTTCAGATGGGCAAAGGTGCTCATGTTGATATCAGCTCCCGACATCTGGAGTTCGTTCATCTCGCGCATCTTATTCTCGAATTCGGGCTGGTTGATGACCTTTTCCCAATCCGGATTCCGGTCGTTGTCCTCGGACGAGTTTTCGAGGTCGAATTTCATGATGTTGCTGACTGCATTCGCGTTTTTTATCATTTCAGGAATGATTTCCTCCTGCATCTTCTTGTTTATCTTGTCAGTCTCCTTGCTGTACAGCAACTGCATGTAGACGCGGTTCAGCTGTTTGCCGAAGTTACCGTTTTCGTCGAGCAGGGACAGACGGGCTGTCAGATCGGGATAGAGGGAGATGCGGTCGGGATGACAGTGCAGAATGATGGCGATGCCGACCAATGCCCGTTGGTTGACTTGCGTATCAGCATGCGTGTAGGCATCCATCAGCCAAGATAGCTTACGTGCGTCGAAACATTCTATCAGGCTGAGAGTAACCATACTGGTAAACAGGCACAAGTCGATAGATGAGATCAGTTCCGATTTCAGATAGAGTTGGGCTTCTGCCGCCTCTGTAGTAGTCCAGGCACTGTTTCCCCATGTAGACAATGCAATGTCTTGCTGGGCCGTTTCGTGACGTTCGATGACTTTGTTGATGGTCTTCATGTCGCTGGGATTCAGCAGGCTGACAGCCATGTCGTCGGTGTAGGCTTCCAGTTCCTTCAGTATCTCGCCCGGACTTTGTACCGGTACGGGATATTTGCATCCTTTACGCAGCCAGATGTAATAGCACGATGAAACGTTTTCCAGCAGACTGAGCCGTGTCTGGTCGGCAATTTCCCAGGTTTCGGCCAGCAGGCGTGTGTACAGTTTGTGCCTTTCGGGGTCCTCGGTACCCTGTTTCATGTATTGCAGCATGTACTGGTAGGAGGTCTGTGCCTGTTCCAGCCGGTTCTGAAGTTCCCAGTTGTTGGCATTCCACAGGAAAGCCTGCAGTTGCGACTGGGCTTCTTTCAAGCGTTTCTGTTTCAGCAGAAGGACGATATGATTGTATTGCTCTTGTATGTTTTTCTCGTTCATATATAGGGAATATTTTCTTGTATGATTATATATGTTGCAAATATACAAAAAGGATGCCAAAAAACACTTGCTTAGAATCTGACTTGTATCTGGGCTTGTATCAGGTTGGAACTTTCTCCCTTGTGACGGTCGCAGTACGTATATTGTGCCTGTACACGGCATTTGGGGTAGAACCAGTATTGCAGCCCTGCCACGTAGTTGGTTTGTTTGTCTGCCGCAGTCTTGTTTTTGTTGAGGTAGTCATACGAAGCGATGACGTCCAGTTTGGGCAATACGTGAACCGATGCTGTGCAATAATATCCTTCGCTTTTGACGTTTCCGTCTTTTCCTGCCAGATATTCGGTGCGGATGTCAACCGGAGTGGTGGTAATCGTGGCACCTGCCGACCAGCGGTTGCGTGTATAGTTTTCGCCTATACCGACTTCGGGATTGTAGGCAGAGGCGGCAACGGCGTGTCCTTTTCCTTTTATAAACGAACCTCCTGCCGACAGCCATTTCAGCGGATGGAAGATGAGGCGGCCTACGATGTCTTTCTGGTTGTTCAGGTCTTTTTTGTTGATGCCTTGTCCGTTCATTACAGCCAGGTTGTAGCTTATCAGTTTGTCGAAGAGGTCACCGTATACCATCAGTCCCAGGTCGCGACCGCTGTTTGAACCATACAGAGGATCGCTGCCGTCGATACCGGCCAGGTAGTTGACAGACTGTGCATAGCAGTTGATCAACTCTACATAGCAGGGCGATATAGGATTCTCGAAAGTATACATGGTTTTGAACTGTCCGAGCCGGACTTTGATTTCGGGCAGAAACTTGTATTCAGTGTAAGCTTCGAGTATTTTTCCTGTATTGGCAAAACTGTACATGAAGTAGCATAACCATTTGTCGGTTATCTGGCCGCTTGCCATGAAGATGACGCGTTTGATGTCGAACGTGTTGCTCCCTCCATTCTGGTCGTCATAGGTGTAACCGACTTGCGCATATCCCTGCAGGGTGATGCGTTCTTTCAGAGTGTTTATTACTTCGTTTGCTGTTTTTGTATTTTCCTGTGCTTTGAGTGTGTATCCTCCGCATAACAGAAGGAGGCAGGAAAGCAGGATGTGTTTCATACGTAAAGATATAAATTAAAAAAGGCAACTCTTTTTTCAAAGAGCTGCCTTGGGGTATGAATAGATTGACTTTTATTCGTTGATAGCAGCAATACCCGGAAGAACTTTGCCTTCGATAGCTTCGAGCAATGCACCACCACCAGTAGAAACGTAAGATACGCCTTGAGCCAGACCGAACTTGTTAACACAAGCTACAGAGTCGCCGCCACCTACCAGTGAGAATGCGCCGTTCTTGGTTGCTTCTACGATAGCTTCACCTACAGAACGTGAACCGTGAGTGAAGTTTTCGAATTCGAATACACCTGTAGGACCGTTCCACAGGATAGTCTTGGAACCTTTGATTACTTCAGCGAATGCTTTTTCACTCTCAGGACCTATATCCAGACCTTCCCATCCGTCAGGAATTTCGTTTACTTTGCAGAACTTGGTGTTAGCATCGTTCGAGAAAGAGTCAGCAATCTTGGCATCTGTAGCCAATACCAGATTAACGCCTTTTTCTTTGGCTTTCTTCATCAGATCCAATGCCAGTTCCAGCTTGTCGTCTTCGCAGATAGATACACCGATCTTACCGCCCATAGCTTTGGTAAAGGTATATGTCATACCGCCGGTGATGATCAGGTTATCAACCTTGTTCAGCAGGTTTTCGATGATTTCGATCTTAGAAGAAACTTTCGAACCACCCATGATGGCTGTAAACGGACGGTGAATGTCGTTCAATACTTTGTCAACGGCCTTCACTTCTTTTTCCATCAGGTAACCGAACATCTTATTGTCTTTATCGAAATATTTAGCAATCAGTGCCGTAGAAGCGTGTGCACGGTGAGCTGTACCGAATGCGTCGTTTACGTAGCAGTTGGCATAAGAAGCCAGTTTCTTTGTGAATTCTTTCTGGCTCTCTTTTACAGCTTTCTTGGCAGCAGCCTTTTCTTCGTCAGAAGCATCTTCGGCCAAACCACGCGGTTTGCCTTCTTCTTCGGCATAGAAACGGAGGTTTTCGAGCAACAGTACTTCACCCGGTTGCAGAGCGGCAGCCTTAACGGCAGCTTCTTCACCCATACAGTCGTTAGCAAATTGTACTTCAACACCCAACAGTTCAGACAAGTGTTTCAGGATGTGCTTCAAAGAGAACTTATCGGCTACGCCTTTCGGACGTCCCAGGTGAGAACCGATAATAATACTACCACCGTCGGCCAAAATTTTCTTCAGCGTAGGAAGAGCGGCACGCATACGAGTGTCATCTGTGATGTTGAAGTTTTCGTCCAGGGGTACATTGAAGTCCACGCGAACGAATGCCTTTTTTCCGGCAAAGTTAAATTGATCAATTGTCATAATCTCTATATTTATTTAAAAGTGTTACTTTCTTTTTTCCGGCAGAGATGCGTTACTGGCTGCACTTTGGCAGGCCTGTATTTGGTCTCTCTTTTCTTTTTGCCGCAAAGTTAGCATTTATTTTTTTTCTTTTGTACGAATAAATGTTATTTTATTTGTCTCTGTTTTCGCTCTCTTTGCTTACTTTATACTTTGAGCAATAATATTTGCACAGCAGTTGCAGCCCGCATTCCTCGCACCGGGGAGTACGCGCCTGGCAGATGTAACGTCCGTGCAGGATGAGCCAGTGGTGGGCAATGGGGATGTCTTCGGCAGGAATGTTCTGAGTCAGTTCCTTCTCGACACTGAAAGGGGTGGTGCAACGGTCGGGAACCAGACCGAGCCGGTGGCTGACACGGAACACGTGGGTGTCGACAGCCATGGCAGCTTTGTTGAATACGACCGATTGGATGACGTTGGCTGTTTTACGGCCCACTCCGGGCAGTTTGATGAGTTCGTCCAGTGTGTCGGGAACCTGACTGTTGAAGTCCTTGACCAGCATCTGGGCCATACCTACTAGATGCTTGGCTTTGTTGTTGGGATAGGACACGCTGCGTATGTAGTCGAAGACAACTTCGGGCGTTGTTGCAGCCAGTGCTTCGGGGGTCGGGAAGTCGCGAAACAGCGGAGGCGTTATCAGGTTGACACGCTTGTCGGTGCATTGTGCCGAAAGTATGACGGCAATCAGCAGTTCGAAAGGATTGCTGTAGTGCAGTTCGGTTTCGGCTATTGGGCGGTTCTCGCGAAACCAGGCTAATATCTTTTCGTAACGTTCTTTTTTTCTCATATATATTGGATGGCTTTGGAGTGAAATCTCTGTTGCTGTCTGCTTATCTTAATTTATTCTTGTGATAGTGCGGAGACACTTTCAGGTGGAAATAAAGAGTCGACACGATGGTGAGGCATGCGCCGAACAGATAAGCCTTGTCGAAGGTACTGATTTCGGCAATGTATCCTCCTGCCAGCATTCCGATGCCGATACCTACATCCCACGAAGTCAGATAGGTGGAGGTAGCTGTTCCGCGTTGGCTGTTGGGAGCCAGATTGACGAAAAGCGTATTGTAGGCGGGAAACATGATGCCGAAGCCGATGCCCAGCATCAGGGCTATCAGAAAGAAGAGGACAGTGCATGCATCACTATTCCAGCGGATGATGTAGACACATGCCGCCAGCAGGAAAAAGCTGACAATGACGACATACAGTCCTGCGGCAATGACTTGTGTTATTTTTCCTCTGTCTACCAGCTTGCCCGAGAAGAGACGCGACACGGCCATACCAACGGCCATGAAGGTGAAGAAGAACCCGGTAGATGCCTGGATGTCGATCTGTTTGGCGTACATGGCTACGTAGTTGGTAGTCATACCGTAGGGGATGGACAGCAGCAACAGGCTGATGCCTGCCGGAAGACCTTTCAGCAGAATAAAGCGGTCGAGCGAGATGGGTTCGCGCTTGACGGGGGGCTTGTAGGGAGTCTTTACGGCCGAAGCACACAGCATACCGGTCAGGCAGGAGCCTAACGAACAGCAGAATATGATGGGGTAAGAGACACTGGCATCGTGTAGGAACAGTCCTGTCATGGGGCCGATGGACATGGCGATGTTGTTGGCCAGTCCGTAGTAACCCAGTCCTTCACCGCGGCGCGAGGAGGGCATAATGTCGATGACGATGGTGTTGCCGCCTACGGTAACCATGCCGAACGATACGCCGTGGATAATACGGAAGAGGATGAACAGGGTAAGTGTGCCTGCTACCAGATAACCTGCAAACATGGCAGTAAAGATGAAATAGGCCAGTAGATACAATGGCTTGCGGGCAAAAGTATCGAGCAGGTAGCCGGAGAAAGGGCGAATGCACAAGGCCGCGATGGTGTAGCACGACAAGACAACACCAATGGTGGCTTTGTTGGCCTGAAATACTTCCGCCAGGTAGAAGGGAAGTACCGGCATCAGCAGCCAGAAGCCGAAAAACAACAGAAAGTTGGCCGCAAGGATAAAGCAATAACTGGGGGTAACGAGCCTGTCCTTCATGTGTGTGAAAAAAATGTTTTAGGCACGAATTATACGAATCTCACGGTTGCCATGTCGGAAGGGGAGGCAACACGGTGTTTTTCGTGTAATTAGTGCCTAATGAAAAATGAAAAAGAATGTGTTGAACGAGATTTCTCGGTTATTGTGCCGCCTCAAACTCTTTCAGGAAACGGACATCGTTTTCCGAGAAGAGGCGCAAATCGTTGACGCGGTACTTCAGGTTGGCGATACGTTCGATACCCATACCGAGGGCATAGCCGCTGTATACCTTACTGTCAATTCCGTTCAGTTCCAGTACGTTGGGGTCTACCATTCCGCATCCCAGAATCTCTACCCAGCCCGTGTTCTTGCAGAACGGACAGCCTTTTCCGCCACAAATGTTGCAACTGATGTCCATTTCGGCACTCGGTTCGGTGAAGGGGAAGTAGGACGGACGCAGACGAATCTTGGTGTCGCTACCGAACATTTCCTGAGCGAAGAGCAGCAACACCTGCTTCAGGTCGGTGAACGATACGTTCTTGTCTACGTACAGGGCTTCTACCTGATGGAAGAAAGCGTGTGCACGGTAGCTGATGGCTTCGTTGCGGTATACACGTCCCGGACAGATGACGCGGATGGGCGGTTGTGTCGTTTCCATCACGCGGCTTTGTACGCTCGACGTGTGCGTGCGCAGGATGACGTTGTGCGTAACATTTCCTTCGTTGTTTTCGATGAAGAATGTATCCTGCATATCGCGTGCCGGATGGTCTTCGGCAAAGTTCATGGACGAGAATACGTGCCAGTCGTCTTCTACCTCGGGACCGTCGGCGATGTTGAATCCCATGCGTGCGAAGATATCAATGATTTCGTTTTTTACAATGGAAAGCGGATGGCGTGTACCCAGCTTGATGGGGTAGGCCGAGCGTGTCAGGTCGAGGTTGTCGCAACCCGTATTCTGGCTTTCGAATTGTTCTTTCAGCGCAGCGATTTTTTCTTGGGCTTTGTTTTTCAGTTCGTTCAGTTTCATACCTACCTCTTTCTTCTGTTCGGCGGGTACGTTGCGGAAGTCTGCCATCAGTTCGTTGATGGCTCCCTTCTTGCTGAGGTATTTGATGCGGAGCACTTCGAGTTCCTCAGCATTAGCGGCTTTCATTGCTTCTACTTCTTGCAGAAGCTGTTCGATTTTAGCTATCATAGTTATTATCTTATGTTATTCCTAAAGTAAAAAACGATGCAAAGATACAATTTTATTACGATATAGCTTGTCTTGGGGCCGTTAATTTTGTGCAAGTGTGAACTTACGCTTCGGATGCTCTTTAGTTTTGGTATTGGTTTTGTCTACCCGTCAGGATGTCAAAATCTCGCAGAAAGGAAAATCGATCCGTCTGGAAGGAATCTCTCCGGTGGCCGATGACCTGACTGTCATTGCAGTAGTACTCGACAGCAATGTACGGGATTGAATCGGAAACTTTTACTGTAACGTGAGTTCGATATAAAATCAAAAAAAAGGAAGTTGTCTGTCATTGACAAAATTTATATCAATAGCTGGCTTCTTTTCAAAAAAGCAGTATGCTGCGATAGCCGACAAAGAGTTAGCTATAAAGTTATTGAATGAACGATGTCTGGAGTGCTCTATCTGTGCAATGTTCTTCAATTCGTCATTGACCGTTTCGATCAGGGCTCTTTTTCTGAGCAAGATCTTGTCGGCAATACTCATCAGTGAGTTCTTCATATTGTTCTTGACCTTGGTGACAAGTTGTATGCCATTAAGAAAAAGATTCTCGAACAGGGCCTGACCAATATATCCTTTGTCTGCACATAGTTTTCCTTTAATGTTCTTCAGGAACTTGCCCAGCTTCAAAGGCTCCCGGTCATCCACGTTTCCGGGAGTAAACATGAAATTGAGAATTTCCCCTTTGTCATTGATTATCAGATGCAACTTGAATCCGAAGAACCATCCCATTGAACATTTTCCACGCTCGGCAAGTCCTTCAAATGTCTTATGAATAAGGATTCTTTGGTTACGGCATACACGTAAGGGAGTGGAGTCCACAAAACTGATGCCGGTACAGGTTCCCAGCAGTACTTTTTTGATAAAGATGGTCAGGGGAAGTAGTACTTCCTTTTCCAATTCTACAAAACGGTTATAGGAAACTTGGCGCGGAAAAAGGTGTTTCAGATGTTTACAGACATACTCCTTGTAGTAATGCTTGAAACAGCGAAAACCACCGGAGTGAAACAGGATAAGAATAACCATAATCTCAGCATCACTCATACGGTTGGGTTTATTGCGATGCTTGTTCTTCTTATCATCAATCATATATTTTTCCTGTTGAAATGTAAATTCCTTGCAAAAATCATCGGCCATACAATAAATCTCTGTAACTTTAGACTCTGGAAACATAGTGATAATCGTTTAAATGTTATAATTGTTCACTATAAATTTAATACTTTTATCGCTATGTTCCTAATTTTCAGTGAAATATTTATTTGCTTATATCGAACTCACGTTACTGTAACGTTATAGCGCGCTTTTACCGAACGTACGGTATTCCGAAGGAGTGAATCCGGTGTGCTTCTTGAAGGTGGAGAAAAAATGTTCGGTAGACTTGTAGTTGAGCATGAAGGCGATTTCTTTCACCGAATGCGAAGTATTTATCAGGAGTTGTTTAGCTTTTCGGAGCTTCAACTCCTGAAAATATTTGGCGGGGGCGTATCCGGTGTACTCCTTAAATACTTTTCTGAACCAGGAATAACTGATGTTTAGCTTCATCGCTAATTCTTCGGGATCGACGTCGCCCAGCAGGTTTTCGTTCATGATGATTTTGGCCTGTTCTATTTTCTGGTCGGTGTCGCTCATTTCGAATATTTTGTTTTTCGAGATGGATAGTATCATGCCCAACATGTGCAACACGATGCCGCCTAGGTATTGCTGTGAGGAGATTTTGTCACTCTCGGCTATTTCGAGTGCCCGCGAGAAGAGCGATACCAGTTCCTCGTTCAGTCCTACTTCGAGTACCTGATTTTCGGCGGTGAAGAAAGCCGCTTTCATAATGTTATCCGTCACAGGGCCTTCAAAGCCGATGTAGTATTCATCCCATCCGGTTTGTTTAAATGGGTGATAAGTGTGCCATTGGCCTGGGAACAGGAGCATCAGCCGACCTCTGCATACTTGTTTCTCGTGGGTGGTTTCAGAACTGAACAATCCGCGGCCTTTGGTGATGTAGACCAATTGGTATTCGCGCAACGTGCGTCCCTTCTGGGCGTTGAAAAAGTAGCCGGAGGGATGGTCCTTCAGCGGATAGGACGAGTGGGGCGGGATGGATTGAAAACCGACGGTGTTCACCCACAGGCCGAATCGCTTATCCATGTCGTTTACTATCAGGTATTTGAATTCTATTCCGGAATGGTTGTTGCAGATGTTCATGGCAAGTGTCTTTCTTGGTGTCTGTGACAAAGTTATTGTTTTTCCTCCGGAAAAACAACAGGCTTTTCACCCATGAATAGGCGGATTTTGTAAAAGGCTTGTTATCAGTGGAATAACTTTACGCTTCATAGCGGTTTGTGGGACACTTGTGTGGCTCGTGAGAAACACTTGCACGGCTCATGAGAAACACTTGTACGGCTCGCGAGCCACACAAGTGTGGCTCACGCGGGGTACAAGTAAGTATCAGAAGGCTTTCGTCAGTTGCTTATTTGGGCAGGTTGAATGCCTCGGTCATTTCCTTCATTTGTGTTTCGGTCATGCCTTCGGGTTCGAAACCCATGTTTTTGGCAGCTACGTAAATCAGAGCCGATTTGTTCAGCACATCTACCTGGTCGAAGGCAGACATGATGTCGGTGTCGACCGCAAATACACCATGTTTCTCCCACATCACTACATCGTAGTCGGCCAGCTTGCTGATGGTAGCGTCGGCCAGCTTGACAGAACCGGGCAATTCATAAGGGATGATACCCAGTCCGCGTGGACAGAAGGCTTTGGTCTCGGGTATCATGCTCCACAACAGGGTTCCTGCTACGTCGTCTTTCAGGAATCTGGGATGATGGCTCATGGCTATCAGTTCGATGGGGTGGGTGTGAAGTGATGCTTTGTAAGGCGAACCGTGTTCGATGAGGTAATTGTGTACGCTCAGGTGCGAGGGCAGTTCCGAAGTCGGCATTACGGGCTGGTCGGCTATGATGACGTAGCTGGTGCAGTCGTCCAGGATGCGGATGACAGCTCCGTTCTCCATCGGTCGGCGTGCCAGGTCGCGCATGCGTTTCTGGGTTCCCTTGCAGTAGAAGTAACAACCTTTCAGGTAGGGCAGGCAGGTGCCGATGCTCAGAACACCGCTGATGGCAGGCATGTTTCTGATTTCGTCGTCAACGAATTCGGTGATGTTCAATGTGATGTTTCCGCCGTTGCGTTCGGCCCAGCCTTTCTGCCATAAATAGCCGGCTACCTCGGCGGCTTTCTCTACTTCGGCAGCCAGTGCCGGACGATTGTTCAAGATTGATTCCATTTTTTATTCAGTATTTATGATTGATCGTTTATCGTTGTTTCCGTTTCATTCTGTTTCTTGGTTTAAGCCTGTGCCATTGCTACAGCTACGATAGAGGCTACCAGTGTTATCAGTCCGATGACAAGTACGCGTATGGTGCGCGGACTGCATCCTTTCCATTCCTTCAGCAAGATGCCCCAAAGATTGCTGAACACGACATTCAGCGACATCAGGATGCTCCACGAGAAAGCCAGCAGCGCCGGACTGTCGGTCAGGAAGCTTTTTCCCATTTCCAGTCCGAAGAATTGCGAGTACCACAAAACACCGGCCAGGGCACAGAAAAGCAGATTGTTGGCAAAGGTACTGCCCTTTACCGAAAGATATTCTTTCCCCGTATGATTTTTGATGTTTTGCTGGATGCAATAGGCGGCATTGGTGCAGAAACCGCCCAGGGTTACTAGAAAGATGACGGGCAATCCGGCATATAGCGGTTTCACCCCGTTGCTTAGTGCGGCTTCTTTAATGGGGGTACCCGCATCGAGCCCCAGGGCGAAGCAGGCACTCATTACTCCGGCCAGCAGGGCTACCAGCAGACCTTTGGTCAGTGCAAAGTCCTTGATAGCCGCTGTTTTTTCTTTCTGCGACATGCTTTGCGAGCGGAGGCTTCCGGCATAGCCGATGATAGCGATGCCGGTCAGCGTGATGCAAACACCGGTCAGCAGCATCAGGCCTTCTCCGTGCCATAAATCTTTTCCGGCAAATATGGCTGGGAACAAGGTGCCAAAGGCTGCACAGGTGCCTAAAGAGATGCTTTGTCCCAAGGCCACACCCAGGTAGCGCATGCTCAATCCGAATGTCAGTCCGCCAATGCCCCAGAGTGCTCCGTAAGCGATGGCCGGGATGGCTCCGCCCGAGCTCCATAGTTCGGGAAGGCTGCTCCCGGCAGGCACGGCCAGCATGGCTCCCAGCAGCGGGAACAACAGCCAGGCGAAGATGCCTTGCACCAGCCAGAAACTTTCCCACGACCATTGTTTCACTTTATTGATAGGGACGTACGAACAGCTTTGTCCGAAACTGCCTATCGCTATGATCAGCAATCCTATCAGTGTATTCATCTTTTTCAGCTTTAAGAATCCTTGAGGTGTATCAGCAACGTTTGGAAGTAACTTCGGCTTCGTACTTCTCGACTTCGGCAATGAAACCTTCGCCTACGGGCACATTGTTCTTCAGGCAGAACATGTCCCATACGGCATTCCAAGGCATTGACTTGGCTTCTTCCAGCAAAGCCAGCCGTTCGAATCCCTGTCCGCAGGCTTCGTACTGGCGGAGTGTCTCCAGCGGTTCCAACAGAGCTTGCAACAGGCATTTTTGTGTGGCGCGGCTGCCGATGACGTAAGCACCGATACGGTTGATGCTGGCATCGAAATAATCCAGACCGATGTGTACGCGATCCAATGCATTGCAACGGACAATCTCTTTGCACAAGTCCAGTGTATCGTCGTTCATAATGGTTACGTGGTCGCTGTCCCAACGTACCGGACGGCTTACGTGCAGCATCACTTCCGGTATGAACAGCAGCAGGGCCGATAGCTTGTCGGCTACGCTCTCGGTGGGATGGAAGTGTCCGGTGTCCAGTGTGACAATCTTCTTCCGGCTTGCTCCGTATGCGGTGTAGAAATCGCTCGAACTTACCGTATAGCTTTCCAGCCCGATACCGAATACTTTGGACTCTATGCAGTCTTTCATATGTTTGTATTCGGTTGCAAAGATTTCGTCCAGCGATTCCATTAATATTTCGCGGTACTTCATGCGGTTCACCGTGATGTCTTTGCTGCCGTCGTGTATCCACAGGTTCATGATGCACGGGTCACCTTGCCGTTTTCCCATTTCTTCGGCTATGAGGCGGCAGCGTTTGGTATGTTCTATCCAGAAGTCGCGTATGGCTTTGTTCGGATTGGCTAAAGAAAGGTTTCCGCTTTTGGGATGCGAGAAGGAAGTAGAGTTGAAGTCCAGCTTCATGTTGTGTTCGGCTCCCCATTGCATCCAGCTTTCAAAATGCTGTGGTTCTACCTGGTCGCGGTCTACAAACTTTCCTCCAAAGTCTCCGTATATCTCGTGCAGATTCAGGCGATGGTTGCTGGGAATGTAGCTGGCCGCTTTCAGAATGTCCTGGCGCACTTCGTCAATGTTTCGTGCCTTACCGGGATAATTACCGGTGGCCTGTATGCCTCCCGATAGTTCGCCGGATGCTTCGAAACCGGATACGTCATCGGTCTGCCAGCAATGCAGCGACAATTGTATATTCTGTAGGGCATCCATAGCTTTTTCCGTATCTATACCGATGGATGCATAGCGCTCTTGGGCTATCTCGTAAGCTTTTACAATCAGTTCTTCTTTCATGGTTCTTTATTTATTGATAAGGTTTTTATATCTGAGTTTTGTGTTTGAATTGGGCATAGGCTTGTTCCCACATCGGCTTGTCTTTCGGTTGGAATGTTTTCAGGGGAACAGATTGTGCGACAAGCTGACGCATGGCGAACAGGTCACATGCCTTTCCGGCTGCTATTGCCTGCATCATGATGTTGCCGATGGCAGTTGCTTCGGAGGGACCTGCTACGACCGGAATTCCGGCAGCGTTGGCAGTCCATTGGTTCAGCAGTTCGTTCCGGCTACCGCCCCCTATGATGTGTAGCGTTTCTATCGGATGGGGCGACAGGGCATGCAGATCGTCCAATACCTGCCGGTAGCGCAAGGCCAGACTTTCGAAGATGCAGCGCACAATTTGTCCGCGAGTCTCGGGCACAGGTTGGCCTGTGTCTTTACAATAATCTTTTATAGCCTGTTCCATATTGATAGGATTACTGAATCGGTCATCGTCCGGGTAAATCAGGCTGCGGAATGCTTCACAAGCGGATGCCTCGGCTATCAGTTCCGGGTAAGAGGTATTGCCCCATTGTTGTCGGCATCGTTCGAGGAGCCACATGCCGCAGATGTTTTTCAGAAAACGAATACTTCCTTCCACTCCGCCTTCGTTCGTATAGTTCAACGATTCGGTTTGAGGAGTGATGATGGGGTTGTCTGTCTCGATTCCCATTAGCGACCAGGTGCCACTGCTCAGGTATGCAAAGTTACGGTTACGGGCAGGGATGGCAGCTACGGCCGAAGCTGTGTCATGTCCGGCGACGGCTATGACGGGAATTTCTCCCAGTCCTGTAATGCGTTGGACTTCGGCCGATAGTACGCCTGCTTTTTCGCCCGGATATACAAAACGTCCGAAGTGGGAAGTGTTTAAGCCTATTGCCTGTAGTAATTCCGGTTCCAG
This sequence comes from Bacteroides ndongoniae, assembly GCF_900108345.1. Taxonomy (GTDB): domain Bacteria; phylum Bacteroidota; class Bacteroidia; order Bacteroidales; family Bacteroidaceae; genus Bacteroides; species Bacteroides ndongoniae. The sequence goes on from NZ_FNVV01000013.1 coordinate 1,090,932, forward strand.
CTGGCGCGTAGTGGCGTTGACCAGCTGGCCTGTGGAGGCGATGGTATATTCGGTGACTGTCTCTCCGGTCAGCAGGTAGGTCAGGGCGTCGGGTATAAACAGTATTTTCTCCGCACTGTCCAGTGCGCTGTTCTTGTCTCGTCGCATTGTGTCCAGCTGGAAAAGTGTGTTGAAGTTCATCACCTGGATGCCTGTCAGGTTGTAGACGTGTTGGCGTGGGATACGCATAAAGAACTTTTCGGGTGCACCGTTGGTATGTGAATCCCGGTAGGAATAAGGCAGACGCATGAGTTGACCGTCTTTGCCTATGCATGCAAAATCTACTCCCCAGGTGTCTACTCCGATAGAAATGATTTCCACATCTTTTCTGTCAGATACCCGTTTTAATCCTTCAAGAATGTTGCGGTAGAGCTCGTAGATGTCCCAATAGCAATGGCCGTTTACTTCAATCAGATGGTTGGGAAAGCGGTTGATTTCTTCCATTTCCCAACCTTCCGTTGTGAAGTTTCCTATGATGGTACGCCCACTGGTAGCCCCGAGGTCGACAGCAAAAAGGTATTGTTTCATAGCTATTCGTTTTTCTGCAAAAATAGCAGTTTATGTCCGAGCCGTTCATGTGCTTTTTGACCTTAAAAGTAAGTAATGTGGCAGAAATAATACGGTAGAATTTTTTTCTTAACTGGAGAAATATTTTTTCCCAGTTAGGGAAAAATATTTTTCTAACTGGGCAGAAAAAGATAGGGTAGTAAGCATAAAAAAAGAGGGTGTATCTTTCGGTACATCCTCTTTCGTGGAGCATAGCGGACTCGAACCGCTCACCTCGACACTGCCAGTGTCGCGCTCTAGCCAGATGAGCTAATACCCCAATTTAAGCGTCATTGAAACGTTTGCGGAACGTTTTCTTGTTTTGACGGCGCAAATATAATGCATAATTCTGAAATAATTGCTATGTTTGCGGAGAAAAATAAGAAAAAAGTTATGCTGGTCTATAATACAACCTATCATGTGGAAGACGGGCAGGAGAAATATTTCCTGATTTGGATGCAGGAATACTACTTGCCCGAAGTGGAGAAAACAGGGATATTGCGCTCACCGCGTATTACTCGCATCTTGAGCCATCGCGAAGAAGGCAACTGCTATTCTGTGCAGTTCGAGGTAGAAGATTCTGCCAGTCTGCACCGCTGGCACACCGAACAGGGCGTGAAACTGAATGAGGAGATGATGAAGCTGTTCAAAGACAAAGTAGTGGGCTTCCCTACACTGATGGAGGTAATCGTGTGATGCAGCCGGTAAAGGAAAAAATCATTCTGGGCATCGACCCGGGAACTACCATCATGGGATATGGCGTTTTGCGGGTGACGGGTGTCAAGCCCGAGATGATAGCGATGGGCATCATTGACCTGCGTAAGTTTGGCGACCACTACCTGAAATTGCGGCATATCCACGAACGGGTGTTGAGCATCATCGAGAGCTATCTGCCCGACGAAGTGGCCATCGAAGCACCTTTTTTCGGTAAGAACGTGCAGTCCATGCTGAAACTGGGACGGGCACAGGGAGTAGCCATGGCGGCAGCATTGAGTCGCGACATCCCGATTACGGAATATGCCCCGCTGAAGATAAAGATGGCTATCACGGGCAACGGGCAGGCTTCGAAAGAGCAGGTGGCCGATATGTTGCAGCGCATGTTGCACTTCAGTAAGGCCGATATGCCTACCTTTATGGATGCTACCGATGCTCTGGCAGCCGCCTATTGCCACTACCTGCAGATGGGGCGTCCGGCAGTGGAGAAAAGCTATCGTGGATGGAAAGACTTCATCGCCAAGAATCCCGACAAGGTAAAAGGATAGACAGGAACAAATGGACGAAATTATTGAAACAATAAAATAATAACAGTATGGTGAAGCTGAACGATTTGGTAATCATTGGAGTAGCGGCGGCCACAGTTGTCAGTTGTGCTCCGGCAAAGAATGAATACACTTCTTTTGAACTTTATCCGGTACGTTCCGGCAGTCTGACCGAGATGGAGTATGCGCCCGAAGCAACTCAGTTTACGCTGTGGGCACCCACAGCCGACGAAGTACGCCTGATGCTTTACGAGGCAGGCGAAGGTGGACATGCCTACGAGACCGTCAGCATGGAACGGGCCGAGGAAGGTACCTGGAAGACAAAAGTAGAAAAAGACCTGAAAGGGAAATTCTACACCTTCAACGTGAAGATAGACGGAAAGTGGCAAGGCGATACTCCCGGTATCAACGCCAAGGCAGTAGGAGTGAACGGCAAGCGTGCTGCCATCATCGACTTGCGCGAGACCGATCCCGAAGGATGGGCCGAGGACAAGCGTCCGCCGCTGGCAAGTCCTGCTGACATTATCATTTATGAAGTGCATCACCGCGACTTCTCCGTACATCCTTCATCGGGCATCGAGCATAAGGGCAAGTTCCTGGCCATGACCGAGACCGGTACGAAGAACCCCGGCGGAATGGCTACCGGCATCGACCACCTGAAGGAACTGGGTGTGACGCACGTGCATATCCTGCCTTCGTACGACTATGCTTCGGTCGATGAGACCCGTCTGGATGAAAACAAATACAACTGGGGCTACGACCCATTGAACTACAATGTGCCCGAAGGCTCTTATTCTATCGATCCCTATCGTCCGGAAGTCCGTATCCGCGAGTTCAAGCAGATGGTGCAGGCTTTGCACAAGGCAGGCATCCGCGTAGTGCTTGATGTTGTTTATAACCATACGTTCAACACAGCCGAAAGCAATTTCGAACGTACCGTGCCCGGTTACTTCTATCGTCAGCGGCCTGATGGTACACTGGCCGACGCTTCGGCTTGTGGCAACGAGACGGCAAGCAACCGCCCCATGATGCGCAAGTACATGATCGAGTCAGTGCTCTACTGGATCAACGAATATCACATCGACGGTTTCCGTTTCGATCTGATGGGCATCCACGACATCGAAACGATGAACGAAATACGTAAGGCCGCTTCGGCTATCGATCCTACCATATTTATATATGGTGAAGGTTGGGCTGCTTCGGCACCGCAGATGCCCGAAGATTCGCTGGCCATGAAAGCCAACACTTACAAGATGCCTGGCATCGCCGCTTTCTCCGATGAGATGCGTGATGCTCTCCGAGGACCTTTCAACAACAACGAGCAAGGCGCATTTCTGGCCGGACTGCCGGGTGGAGAAGAAAGCATCAAGTTTGGCATTGCAGGTGCTGTAAAGCATCCGCAGATTAACAACGACTCGGTGAATTACAGCAAGGCTCCCTGGGCCGGACAGCCTACGCAGATGATCAGCTACGTGTCGTGTCACGACGATATGTGTCTGGTAGACCGCCTGAAGGCAAGTGTACCCGGCATCACGCCTGAAGAACTGGTACGCTTAGACAAGCTGGCACAGACGGCTGTGTTCACCTCGCAGGGCGTCCCCTTCATCTATGCCGGTGAAGAAGTGATGCGCGACAAGAAAGGCGTGCACAACAGCTATCAGAGTCCGGACTCCATCAACGCTATCGACTGGGATCGCAAGACGCTCAATGCCGACGCATTTGCCTACTACAAGGGGCTGATACAGTTGCGCCGCAATCATCCGGCCTTCCGTCTGGGCGATGCCGAACTGGTAAGAAAGCATCTGGAGTTCCTGCCTGTCGAAGGTACGAACCTCGTGGCTTACCGCTTGAAGGATCACGCTGGAGGCGATACATGGAAAGACATCATCGTAGTGCTGAATGCCCGCCGCGAGTCAGCCTCCCTGTCGGTACCCGAAGGCAAATATACAGTTGTTTGTCAGAACGGTTTAGTCAACGAAAAAGGGTTGGCGACAGTCTATGGCCCCTCGCTGACGGTAGCGCCGCAGTCGGCCATGATCATATATCAGTAATTTATTTCTATAATATGCCACATTATACAATACATGTAGCGGGGGGCGTCGTACGCAACCCGCTTGTGCGTTTGGCCCGTCCCGTTTCACTCGATTTCATGGACGGGGAGCACATCGCCATTGTCGGCCCCAACGGAGCCGGTAAGAGTCTGCTGGTCGATATGCTGACAGGCAAATATCCTTTGTACGAAGGTGAATTGTCTTACGACTTTTCTCCTTCGGCTTCGAAAGCGGTTTATGATAATATCAAATACATAGCCTTTCGCGACACGTACGGGTCGGCCGACGCCAACTATTACTACCAGCAACGTTGGAATGCACACGATCAGGACGATGCCCCCGTGGTACGCGACCTGTTGGGGACGATCAAGGATGATGCCCTGAAGCAACAGCTATTCGACCTGTTCCGCATCGAACCAATGCTGGAAAAGAAAATCATCCTGCTTTCCAGCGGAGAGTTGCGCAAGTTCCAGCTGACCAAGACGCTGCTGACTTCGCCCCGCATCCTTATTATGGACAATCCTTTCATCGGCCTCGATGCGGCGACACGCGATCTGCTGTTCCATCTGTTGGACGAACTGACGCGGCTTGCTTCGTTGCAGATTGTGCTGGTACTCTCGATGCTCGACGACATCCCATCGTTCATCACCCATGTAGTGCCCGTCAGCAACCGGACGGTTGGTCCCAAGATGACGCGCGAGGAGTATCTGAAGGCCTTCCGCGAGCAGGACACAGCCCAGTCGTTCGACGAACTGCAACAACGCATCCTGAACTATCCCTACGAACACGCCAACTACGATTCCGCCGAGGTAGTCCGGCTGAACAAGGTAAGCATCCGTTATGGCGACCGTACTATCCTGAAGGACCTTGACTGGACCGTTATGCGCGGCCAGAAGTGGGCACTGAGTGGCGAAAATGGTGCGGGAAAGTCGACCCTGCTCAGTCTGGTGTGCGCCGATAATCCCCAGTCGTATGCCTGCGATATCAGCCTGTTCGGACGCAAGCGCGGTTCGGGCGAGAGCATCTGGGAGATAAAGAAACACATCGGCTACGTCAGCCCCGAGATGCACCGCGCTTATCTGAAGAACCTGCCTGCCATCGAGATTGTGGCTTCGGGTCTGCACGACAGCATCGGACTGTACAAGCGTCCCAAGGAAGAACAGATGTCGGTATGCGAGTGGTGGATGGACATATTCGGCATTGCCGCCCTGAAGGACCGTCCGTTCCTGCAGCTGTCCAGTGGCGAACAACGGCTGGCCTTGCTGGCACGTGCTTTTGTGAAGGACCCGGAACTGCTGATTCTTGACGAGCCATTGCATGGGCTGGATACCTACAACCGCCGGCGGGTGAAGAAGGTGATCGAAGCCTTCTGCCAGCGACGCGACAAGACGCTGATCATGGTTACTCACTACGAAAACGAGCTACCTGCCACGATAACCCATCGTCTGCATCTGGAACGCCATTAAGGCGGATGCCGACCCTTTCTGATGTCCCTGTATGCTGGTCTGTATTGCTCCAGATGCAGGGCATTTTTCGTTTTTCTTTCAGCATCATGACCGGAAATAGAAATAAAAAGCCTATTTTTGTCCGGAATATCAGATTCTTAGATAAAAAGTAGCTAGAAAAGACACCATGAAAGAAAGACTCATTGCATTCCTCAAGACATATCTTCTGTTCGTCTGTATCTTCGTTGTGCAGAAGCCGTTGTTCATGCTCTGCTATCATTCGCTGTATGCCGATGCCTCGTGGAAGGACTGGCTGCAGGTGATGTGGCACGGCCTTCCGCTCGACCTGTCGCTGGCAGGATACTTGACGCTGATTCCCGGGCTGCTGGCCATTGTGACCGTATGGACACTGTCGGGAGCTTTGCACCGCATCTGGAAGGGGTATTTCCTGTTCATATCCATATTGCTTTCCGTTATTTTCGTGGTCGACCTTGCTTTATACGGCTACTGGGGCTTCCGTCTTGATGCTACTCCGCTGTTTTACTTCTTTTCCTCGCCTAAGGAGGCGATGGCTAGTGTCAGTGTGTGGTTTGTGTTGGGCGGATTACTCGTCATGGCGGTGTATGCCATGTTGCTGTACTGGCTTTTCCGTGTGTTGCTGATAGGGAAGAAGTACCGCCAGATGAAGCTGCCTTACCATCGTCTGGGCATGTCGTTCCTGCTGCTTCTGCTGACGGGATTGCTGTTTATCCCTATCCGTGGGGGCTTTACGGTTTCTACCATGAACACTGGGAAGGTCTATTTCAGCACCAATATCCTGCTGAACCATGCTGCTACCAACCCGGCCTTCAGCCTGATGGAGTCGTTGTCCAAGCAGAAAGACTTTGCCAGCCAGTACCGCTTCATGGAGCCGGACGAGGCCGACCGGCTGTTTGCCACCCTGGTTGACCCGTCTGTCGAAGGAGCTGTACAGCCTGCCGACTCGCTGCTTGCCCTGTCTGCCGATTCGCTGACCATGGCCGGCCGCACCCTGTTCAACACGCAGCGGCCCGACGTGTGCATCGTGATTCTGGAAGGCTTCTCTTCGCGGCTGATGGCGACGCTGGGCGGCACGCCCGACATTGCGGTGCAGATGGACAGCCTGACCCGCGAAGCTGTGCTGTTCACCAACTTCTATGCAAACAGCTTTCGTACCGACCGCGGACTTGTATCGATACTGAGCGGTTATCCGGCACAGCCCACGACAAGCATCATGAAATATCCGCGTAAAACGCAGAACCTGCCTGCCATAGCCCGCAGCCTGAAGAAGGCAGGCTACAGTGCCAAGTACTACTATGGTGGTGATGCCGACTTCACCAACATGCGCTCGTACCTGATGTCGTCGGGCTTCGAAGACATTGTCTCCGATGTGGATTTCCCTGTTTCCGACCGTCTGAGCAAGTGGGGCGTGCACGACCATCTGGTATTCCGCCGCCTGCTGGACGACCTGAAGGAAGAGGCTGCCACCCTTCCTGCCTCCGACGGACAGCAGCAGCCTGCCTATCGCGTCATTCAGACCTCCAGCAGTCACGAGCCCTTCGAAGTGCCCTACCGCCGTTTAGAGAACAACGCCATGAACTCGTTTGCCTACACCGACAGTTGTGTGGGCGACTTCATAAGGCAATACCGTGAGTTACCCCAGTGGAAAAACACCGTCGTGCTGCTTGTCCCCGACCACTTGGGAGCTACGCCCGAACCGGTGAACAACTTCATGATCGAACGTTACCAGATCCCTCTGCTGATGGTGGGCGGTGCCATCGAGAAGCCGCGCCGCATCGATGTCTATGGCTCGCAGCAGGACATTGCCGCAACGCTGCTGGCACAGTTAGGTTTGCCGCACGGCGAATTTGTGTTCAGCAAGGACCTGATGAACCCGGCATCGCCCCATTTCGCCTTCTTCACCGTGCCCGATGCCTTCGGTATGGCTACTGCCGACAACCGTTTGATATTCGACAACCAGTCGGGCAAGGTCGTCCTTGACGAAGGAGAGCACAAGGGATCCAATCTGCGTGCAGGCGAGGCCTATCTGCAGAAGTTGTACGACGACCTGGCAACCCGATGAATCACTGAACCGATAACCCTAAACAACAGAACCCGAGAGATGATGTTAATTGACTTTTTGTCGGCCTTGTCCGATGCGGACACCGATTTGCTGCTGGCTATCAACGGATGGCGTGCCGAGTGGGCCGATTACTTTATGTATGCTTTCAGCGGCAAGTTGGTGTGGATTCCCATGTATGCCGCCATATTGTACGTGATATTCCGCAACGTGGGATGGAAGACGGCATTAGGTTGCATCGTCACGGTAGCGTTGACTATCACCTTTGCCGACCAGGTATGCGCCACCCTGATTCGTCCGGTGGCATGCCGTCTTCGCCCGGCCAATTTAGAGAACCCCATTTCGGACTTGGTGCAGATTGTGAACGGTTACCGGGGCGGTCGCTACGGTTTCCCCTCCTGCCACGCCGCCAACACGTTCGGACTGGCTTTCTTCGTCTTCTATATATTCCGTAACCGCCTGCTCACGGCGTTCATCATGTTTTGGGCGCTGCTGACCTGCTACTCGCGTTCGTACCTGGGCGTTCACTACCCCGGCGACCTGCTGGCAGGTGCTTTGGTAGGCTTTGCGGGAGCCAGCCTGTGCTACTGGCTGTTTGTCAAGCTCGGCAAGTATCGGCGGAAGGAGTTCCGCGAGACGTGGGTTCCGATAGCGGTGGGCGGCATCACGATAGGGTGCATACTGGTGTATGCCTTGGTGAAGAGCTGTTGACCGGAACTTCCCGTATCAGAACTGGTAGCTGACTTTCGCCATCCCCTCCCGCGGGCGTATGTTCAACCAGTACGTATAGCTTTGTGTAGCTGTGTAGTTTGTGTAGGCATACGTCCGTTTGTCGAAGAGGTTGCGGACGGATGCCTCGAACCTCCATCGCCCATGCCGGTAGGTCAGGGTAGCATCGGCCAGCAAGGTGGTCTGGTGGTTGCCGCCTCCAAGGTCGTTACGGTAGTGCTCGCCCGAAAGGCGCAGATAGACGTCTCCGACGCTCAGGGTCAGATGCAGGCGGTTGACCATATCGAGTAAGGGGCTGAGGCGGGTGTGGTCACCAATCTTGCTGCCGCCGTAGGCAAACGTGCCGTGATACTGCACTTCGAGCGCATCGACGGGGGCCCAGATTATTTTGGGCTCGGCCTTCAGGTAGTCGTAGCGGTAGTTTTGCGGCAGGGCGTCGGCAGTGCCGGTGTTGGTGGTGCCGGTGGCGGCCGACAGGGTCAGCTGCTTGCCCGTACTGCGGTTCAGCGACAGTTCCAGTGAGGTTTTCAGGTTCCAGTCGTAGCATCCTTTGGACAGATGGGTGCTGACAGACCATTGCTCGGTGTGGTTGGGCATCGCTTGCCGGAGGTAGAGCAGGGTGTCGGCCGCAATGTATTGGGCGGTCAGGGTACGGCTGTGGCGTTTCGCGTATTGCAGGGACAGGGTGACGAAGAACTCGTGTGCCGTATTCTTGTATTCCCCATACACTTGATAGCTCTGGCTGAGGCTGACCGGCAGTAGCCCGTTGGTGCAGTGCAGCGTGCGGTAATCGGTGCGGTACAGGTACGGGTACAGGTCGGACGTGCTGCCTGCCGAACGGTTGATGTAGGCCAGTGTCGAGAATTTCCAGTGATAGTCCGGCCGATAGCTGACGTACAGGGTGGGCTGGAACACCAGGTGGGGGCGGCTTTGCGCGAAGTAGTGCTTCAGTCCGGCGGGCAGCGAGAGGGAAACCCGCCACGGCTCGCGGTCGAGCAGGAAAGAGGTGAGCAGCCGGAACGCCAGCGAGCCGGTTGCGAATCCGTTGTCGCGTGTCCATTCCCCTTCTATGCCGGCCTGGTGCTGGCGGGTAAGGCCGTTCCGCTTGTGCAGGTAGCTGACCTGGTTGTCGGTACGGAACGCCTGCTGACGGTAGTCGTCGGTTCCGGCCGGAAGTTGCAGGCGCGAGGGCATCCAGGCATAACGGGTGGTGGAAGTGACCTCCCACGTGTGCTGGTCGGCATTGCGAATCAGGCTGAAGAGGTTGGCAGCCTGCATCGAACCGGTGTTCAGAGTCTGTTGCAGTTCCGCCGAGCGATTCCGTCCGGCGTTGGCTTGCAGCGTGAGGCGGTTGCTCAGGTAGTGTCGCTCGCTGTTGTCCTCGTAGCGGGCTTCGGCAAAGGCGTCGTGTTCCAGCAGGGTATACTGGAAGTCCTCGTCCAGTCGCACGGTGTCGCCCGGCTGGTAGTAGAGGCGGACATTGCCCTGTTGCTGCTCCAGCTGGTTTCGGGTGTATCCGGCCTGTAGGCGCAACGAGCGGTTGTCGTCGTACTTGTACATGCGGTTGGCATTCAACGTGTGTGTCTGGTTGAAGAGCAGGCGGTGTTCGTCCAGCGGTGCCTGTATGTCGGGCTGGGTCAGGAAGCCTGTCATCGGCGTGTCGGCATCCGCGTCGGCAGTCTGCACGTCCTGTTCGCGGCTCAGGTCGGCCCCGTTGTTGTTCGTCTTGTAGTTGTAGATGCTCTGCCGCCCTTTGCCTAACTGCAAGGCGTTGAGGCTGCCTTCCCACAACATGTCGGTGCCGCCTCCCAGGCCCGCGGTGGCATTCCATATCCACTGGTCGCGCACCTTGGGATCGAGCTTCAGGTTCAGGGCCACTTCCTCGGAGTTGATTTTCCCTTTCAGTGCCTTCACCGACTGATAGTTCTCCATGATTTCGGCCGTCTTCACGGCCCGTGCGTCGAGGTTGTTGTTGATTTGGGCATATCGTCCGCCGGTGACGTCCATCCCCTCCACGTAGTAATGGTCGATGGGTTTGCCTTTGTACCTCACCTGGCCGTTTTCGTCCACGTCCACACCGGGCAGACGTTTCAGCACGTCTTTGATGTGCACGTCTTTCGAGGTGGCAAAGCGGGCCAGGTCGTAGCGCACCGTGTCCTTGCGCGTGCTGATGCGCCCCGGCCGTATCTGTACTTCCTTCAGGACGACGGCTTCGGGCACGAGAGCGATGTCCAGCCGGCCGGGGGCGATAACGGTGCGTACTTCCGTGCGGTAGCCCAGCAGCGAAACCGACACCTGCCGGCTGCCCTCATATTTCCAGGGCAGGGCGAAGCGTCCGTCGGCATCGGTCAGACGGTAGTCGGTCAGTATGTTGTCGCGCGTCACGCTCACCATGACGGCCTCCAGCGGCTGACGGGTTTCGGCATCGGTGATGCGGCCCTCCAGCGTTTGTGCCCGCAGGGCGGTGCATAGGGTCAGAAGAAGCCCCAGGAAAAGTATCGGTAGTTTCTGGTTCATATTCGGGAATTTGATAAATATTTTTCGTTGCTGATGTGGGGAGGAAGTGGAGGTCTTTTATGGACACTCCGGAAGGGTGTCGGTCTCGGTATACGACCGAGCCCCCCTAAGTATACGACCGAGGGTACCTAAGTATACGACTGAGGGTGCCTCAGTATACGACTGTGATAGCCAAAATGCAACTATCACGTAGTCAGCGCTTTATGATTTGCCTGTCTGCCTTCCTTACCCCCTTGCATCCACACCCTCCGGCAGCCCGTCTTTTGTCGGGATAATTCGCTGCCGGAGGCAGGCGATTGCCGGAGTGGCAGGCGATGTTCGTGCTACTCTATTTCCAGCGGATTGTAGGGCAGGTTTTTGGGGTTGCTGGTAGGGTTGCCTTGTGAGTCCTTGATGGTAATCTTCACGTTGGGCATGTTGCCGGTGATGAATCCGACGGGGTCGGCATAGTAGCGTTCGTGTACCTTGTTGTAGGCCTTCCGGCTCATCGGTTCGTAGTCTTTTCCGGCGTACAAGATGGGGCGATAGGCGCGGCACTGTTCGATGCCGGTGCACTCGAAGCGGTAGTGACCCTCGTCGTCCTCGGCCAGCAGTATCAGGCCCGGCAGTCCGCACAGTTTCCAGGGGCCTTCGCTCGAAGCAATGTCGGTGGTGTACCAGGCCGTCCAGTTGCGCCCCTTGAAGCGGCAGGTGGCCTTGCGGCACCCGAAGGACAACACCCGCATCGTGTCGGCCGACAGTTCCCACTGCGGACGCTCCTCGGCCTCTTCGCAACGCAGGCGGCTGATGCCTCCCGCCACTTCGTCGAGGGTTGTCACCTTTCCGTCGGGGAATCGCTTGAAGGTCTGTTCGCTCAGCCGGCTTTTCCCATACCGGCCCAGGTGCTCGTTGATGACCTCTTGCGACGCATGGTTGGCCAGATCGGCGGCCAGCACCGAGTCGCATACGAATTTGGTGTAGCTGTAGAACTTCGAGAGTTTCCGGCCAACCTCCAGCAGGGCTGTCTCGTTGGGGGCTTCGGTCTCGGTGGTGTCGCTGCGGTCTTGCATGTCGTACTGCACGACATAGACGGCCTGGTCGATGGTGTCCTGCCGCAGGCTTTCGCCGGTCGAGATGCGGATGTTGAACTGGGCCGCCACCGGCTGTGCGATGAGGACCGAAAGGAGGGTCAGAAGGAAGAAGGTTGTTTTCATACTGTTTCTTGTTTTAAAGGTTCGTATCATGTTTTCTTTGGGCGGGCAGGTGGCGGAAACGGTTCCTTTTTCCGCCTTGCCCGACACAAAACTATGAAGAAAAGCTGCCGGCACGGAGGAAAGTTATTACTGAAATATTATTCGCCCGAGAATACTCGCCTTGCGCGTACCGCTAATTGGAACGGATGCGTTACTTTTGCTTCCGGAACCCTAAACGAACCGAACAAGACGAAGAATGGAACAACGGATCAAGATTATATGGATGCTTTCGCTGGCGGCCATGCTGCTGATCATTGCGGGGCAGGGCTACTGGCTGTGGAACCAGTACCGGTATAAAAACGAAGAGTGTGCCGACGAGATGTACCGCCGCGTCATGGATGCGGTGGCCGTGAACGACTCCATCCGCCGGACGATGCCCCGAAAGACGTTCGGAGCTTCGAGTGTGTCGCTCAACACCAGCATATCGCTGAGCTACCGGGACCAGAAAGACAGCCTGAACCCCGCCGGCAGGCAGGAGTACAGGCAGGTGGTCAAAGTGGGTACAGTGGATACCGACGAACTGCTGAAAGCCAGCATCTCGGACCTGATGCCCGACACGGTGCGACTGTCCCGCACGGGCAAAGACAGCATCAGCGTGCGTACCGACAGGCTGAACATGCAGTTTGTCGATTCGTTGGTGTTGAGTAGTGAAGACGGTTACTCTGGCGGGATCGACATTGTCCGTGTGCTGGACCAGTACAAGCTGCAGGTTGACGTGCCCTTCACGCTGCAACGCTTCGACTCCATCCTGCAGGCACGGCTCGACGGAATGCCCTTTACCACGCAGCTGACCCATGTGCGCGACACGCTGTACCGCTGCAAGGAGAAGGTGACCCACCTCGGCACGTCATTGTTCCCCGTGCTGCAGATCGACTATCCCTACAACCCGATGAAGTTCGAACAGGTGCGTGTGCAGGTGCGGATACAGCCTCACGCACTGTTGCTCCGGATGGGGTGGCAACTGTTGGGCAGCCTGCTGATGATACTGTTGCTGGCCTGCTGTCTGCTCTTCCAGATCAGGACCATCCTGCGTCAGCGGCGCATCGACGAGATGAGGAAGAACTTTGTCAACACCATGATTCACGAACTGAAACGCCCCGTGCAGACGCTGAAGGCGTGTGTGGCCTTTCTGAGTCATCGCGAGATGTGTGCCGACCGGCAGGCGATGGAAGAAGTGATACACGACTCACGGGCAGGTCTGGACAACCTGTCGGCCTATTTGCAGAAGCTGCGCGACATGACCCGGGCCGACGACGGGCAGGCGCAACTGACCGTCACTACGTTCCACTTGCGCGAAGAGGTGGACAAGCTGGTACTCCTGCAACAGTCGGCAACGGACAAGCAGACTAACTTCGAAGTCCGTATCGACCCTTCGCTGACGGTGCGGGCCGACCGGTTACACTTCTCGAACATCATCAGCAACCTGCTGGAGAATGCGGTGAAGTATTCGGGCGACGTGGTTCATATCGTCATCGAAGCGGCAGTGACCGATGCCCGGCTCACGTTGAGCGTAGCCGACAACGGCATAGGCATTCCTCTTGCCGAGCAGGCCCGTGTATTCGACAAGTTTTATCGCAGTGCCAGCCTGCCCGACCCTGCTGTGCCCGGCATCGGCTTGGGACTGAGCTACGTAAAGCTGCTGACCGAGGCACACCGCGGAACCGTCACCCTACGGAGCCGCCCGGGGCAGGGGACAACGGTGACCGTCTGCATCCCGCAATGAACGATGAGTGAAAACAAGAATAACAGATTCTAAAAAGAAATCCTGCCGTTCTCCTCTTCCTCTTTTCGGGGAGAGGGCGCGGAGGTAAAGCCCTGTATGAAACGACTGAAGATTCTTTTTGCCGACGATGACTTGAAGTACTCCCTGCTGCTGAAACGCTTCCTCGAACAGGAGGGGTACGACGTCACCTATGTAGGAAACGGCAGTATGGCCGTAGAGCAGTTTCCCCACGTCAGGCCCGACCTGGTGTTGCTCGACATCAACATGCCCGGTCTGAACGGTTTCGAAGTGGCAGCCCGTATCCGCGAGGCGGACAGGCATGTCCTCATCTTCTTTCTGTCCGACCGCAGCGACAAGGCCGACCGTCTGCAAGGCTTCCGCCTCCGGGCGAACGACTACCTGGCCAAGCCCTTCTATCCGGAGGAACTGATAGCCCGCATACGCGAGCGCTTCTCCTCGCAGCTCGACGAGGTGGTCGAGGAGGAAGTGTATGGCTTTGGCCGCTCGGTGTTCAACTACAGCACCAACGAAATCCGTACGGGCACCCACAAAGTGCTCATCACTTCGCGTCAGGCCGACATCCTGCGGATGCTGGCACGCAATGCGAACACGACGGTGGCGCGCTCTGCCCTGCTCGAAGCCGTGTGGGGCAGCGACAGTTATGCCAACTCGCTGGCCCTGAACGTGCAGATCACTTACCTGCGGAGGGCATTAAAAAACGACCCAACCGTACGGATTGAGTCGTTGATGAAAAAAGGGTATGTGCTTACGGTCGGTTAGGGCATCGCCGGAGCGGTTTCGGTGATGTTCTCCCCTTCGAACGAATGTACCTGATTGCCGATGTTCTGGTAATAAATACCTTCCCACTTGCCGGTAGTCTCTATCTCCTGGCCGGTCGTCTTCCCACGGAACAGGGCACGGTAGGTGTAAGTCACCTGATACTCCATGATTTCCGAGGTGATGTAGGCGATGAACGGTGTCTCCGACTCGATGTACAGGTCGGGCTGCTCGGAGTTGTACAGGTAATATTCGGTAGTGAAAGGTACCTGTGGAATATTCCGCGTGTACATGTGAAAGTAAACTCCCGTGGTAGGCTGTGTTGCGCTTTGGGGGACACAAACCGAGTCGGTGACCGAACCTGCCAGACGCTGGAACAGTACGGGGTCATCGGGGAGGAAGAGGGAGCTTTGGCGATAGCCTTCCATCACGTCGAGTTCGATGTAATGCTTGCCTTCCGATTTCTGTTGCGAAGTTGATTCGTGGGTGAAGGATTGTGCTTTGCTGAACGATACGTCGTCGGGCATGCGGCACCATTCTATATCGACCAGTTCGTATTCCTTGTCGAGCAGGGTGGCTGTCACGTCGTTGTCGTCGCTGCATGCAGTGAACGAAAGAAGCAAGCCGACGAGCAGGAATACGTTATTGAATATGTGTTGCAGTACTTTCATAGTTGTCTGTATAAAGGATTAGTCCTTACAAAGATAACAATTTTGCAGGACTTTGGTTGCCTCTGAAGGCAAAATTTGACTGACAGGCCACTTTTCCCGACCAAACGGGTAGGAAAGACAACCGAAATCTGCATCCGGGCTTATTGTTGAACTAGTGCGCTGATGGTCTTTCGGACCCTTTCGGCAGTGGTGACTGGCCGTGAATATTCGTCGATGCACACCGTTCCACCCATGGAGACGGCTTCGTTGCGGAACTGCATTCCGCTGGTCAGTTGCTCACGAGCCGAGAAATGGAATTCGCGGATACCCGTTTTGCTGGCTATGCGGGCAATGTTGTTTTCGTTGACACCGCAGCCGGCCAGCAGGATGATGCGTCCGTCGGCTTGTGCCTGCAGTTCTTTCAGCAGGGGAATACCCTGTTCGGCAGTGGGCTGTGCACCCGAAGTAAGAATGCGATAGCAACCCAGTTGGATGAGGGTCTCCAATGCCTGCTTGGGCTGGCGGCATACATCGAAGGCACGGTGAAAGGTGACCGACATGCCTTGCGCGGCTTCGAGCAGTTGCTTCATCAGGGCGATGTCGATATCGCCTTCGGACGTCAGGCAGCCGAAGACTACTCCGTCGGCTCCCAACCGGCGGGCGTTTTCAATGTCCTTCAACATGATGCGTTGTTCGACGGGGGTATAGAGGAAATCGCCTCCGCGTGGGCGGATGATGACGTGCAGGCGCGTATGCATCAATAGCTCGCGGGCAGTGGCTATGTCGCCGTACGAGGGAGTGGTCCCCCCTTCGGGAATGCCGGCGCACAATTCTACACGGTCGGCTCCTCCTGCCTGTGCAGCGAGGCAGCTTTCTACGGAATTGGCGCAGACTTCAAACTGATAATGGTTCATGGCTTTGCGGATTTAAAGTTGGTCCGGCCGTTGTAAGTTGTTCCTGCCGGCAACTGTGTTGATAGAAACGGGGCACGGATTACACTTCTTTCCACAGATTGTTGTTGGAACTTTCTGTGGCTTTTCGTGTAATCCGTGCCTTCAATGGTAGAGTTTTTATGTAGCTATGTTACTTGGCGTAGCTTACCGCACGTGTCTCACGGATAACGGTAATCTTCACCTGACCCGGATAAGTCATTTCATCCTGGATCTTCTTGGCGATTTCGCCCGACAAGCTTTCGGTTTGCTTGTCGTCTATCTTATCGGCACCGACAATGACGCGCAGTTCGCGGCCGGCCTGGATAGCGTATGTCTTCGTCACACCCGGATAGGACATGGCAAGCTGCTCAAGATCGTTCAAACGCTTGATGTAGGCTTCTACGATCTCGCGGCGTGCGCCGGGACGTGCACCCGAGATGGCGTCGCACACCTGTACGATGGGAGCCAGCAGACTGGTCATTTCCACTTCGTCGTGGTGAGCACCGATGGCATTGCAGATATCGGGCTTTTCCTTGAACTTCTCGGCCAGCTTCATACCATAGAGTGCGTGCGGCAGTTCGGGCTCTTCGTCGGGTACCTTGCCGATATCGTGCAGCAGTCCGGCACGTTTGGCTTTCTTCGGGTTCAGTCCCAGTTCCGATGCCATGACGGCGCAAAGGTTGGCTGTTTCGCGGGCGTGTTGCAACAGGTTCTGTCCGTAGGATGAACGGTATTTCATCTTTCCGATAATGCGGATCAGTTCAGGGTGCAAGCCGTGGATACCCAGGTCGATGGTGGTACGCTTACCGGTTTCGATGATTTCTTCTTCAACCTGTTTGCGTACTTTGGCTACTACTTCTTCGATGCGTGCGGGGTGGATGCGGCCGTCGGTCACCAGTTGGTGCAGGGCCAGACGGGCAATCTCGCGGCGTACGGGGTCGAAGGCGGAGAGCACAATGGCTTCGGGGGTGTCGTCCACAACGATTTCCACACCTGTGGCAGCTTCCAGCGCGCGGATGTTACGGCCTTCGCGTCCGATGATGCGTCCTTTGATTTCATCCGATTCGATGTGGAATACGGTCACGGAATTCTCAATGGCTGTTTCGGTGGCAACCCGTTGGATGGACTGGATGACGATGCGTTTGGCTTCCTTGCTGGCAGTCAGTTTGGCATCGTCCATAATGTCGTTGATGTAGGACTGTGCCTGCGTTTTGGCTTCTTCCTTCAGCGATTCTACCATGCGTTCTTTGGCTTCTTCGGCCGAAAGTCCGGAGATGGCTTCCAGTTTTTCTATTTCCTGGCGTTGCAGGTGGTCCAGTTCTTCTTTCTTTTTGTCTATTACTACGAGCTGTGCCTCCAGGTTTTCCTTGATGGCATCTGCTTCCTGTTTCTTGCGTTGCAGTTCTTCGTGGCGTTGATTCAACACCATTTCGCGTTGTTTCAGCTTGTTTTCGGCCTGTTGTATTTTCTGGTTGCGGATGGCTACCTCTTTTTCTAGGTCGGCTTTCTTGTTGAGGAATTTTTCCTTTACTTCGAGTAACTTATTCTTTTTAATCACTTCCGCCTCTGCTTCGGCATCCTTCAGAATGCTATCGTATTTGGACTTCAGCCCGTGCTTGAAGAACAGGTACGAGGCGAATCCTCCGATAAGAAAGCAGGCAATGGATACTACTATTGTAACTACTGTCATTTTAATTTGTTTTTTATAGATATAAATAAAAACGCACTGTATAAAAGCCTGTCTCTATCGGCAAGACGGACTTTTGCACAGTGCGTGGGTTTTCTACTTAATAAATAAGGTATACTTTGAAGGTGGCGGTTGTACGGATTACGGTTCTTTAAAGTAATCTTCCAGCACCTTTGTCAGTTCCTTTATCTTTGTTGTATAGGGTTCAGTGTCGTTACGCTGTTTCTGTTGCAGGTTTTCCAGCGAGAACTGATAGGCCACCATGGCTATGATCCGTTCGGCGGAAACGCTCTGATAATGTTCGCGATACGCATTGAGCCTCAAATCGACCTGCTTGGCGGCTTCCCGCACCATCTGTTCGTCTTCGCGGTTGATGGTAAGCGGATAAGAAGCTCCTGCCATCTGCAGGTTTATTTTTATTTTATCGTTCATACATCTTCTTCTTTATTCATTCAACAAAGCGATGCATTTATCGACTTCACGCACTAATTTTGACAATCGCAGCTTCGTCTCTTTTACGTCGCTGCCGTTAAGGCTGATTGTCGTAGCTGATTTTAGGTCTGTGTAGTTCTGTTCCAGTTGCTTATATTCGGCCATCAGTGTCCGGCATTCTTCTTCTTTGGCATCGAGAAGTTGCTTTAGTTCGGCATTCTCGCGTTTTAATTCATCGTGCAGATAGATTAAATGACGCAGCCTGGCTTCAAAGGTACTTAATAGCTTCTTTTCTTCTTCTGTCATTACTACACCAAAATTGTACACAAAAATACGTTTTATTCGGATATTACAAAAACTTTTCAGAGAAAAACAAGTCTTTCGGGAGTTTTTTTTCTTCTTTTTGTTTCTGTGGGAGGATGTTTTTGCCTGAATAGGGCGATTATTCTGTCATTTTGTTGATGAGAGCCGTCATTCTCGGAAGGCTTCGGCGGCGTGGGGCGGGCGGATGCCATCGGATGCTTGCGGGCTTG
Source organism: Bacteroides ndongoniae (assembly GCF_900108345.1). Classification (GTDB taxonomy): domain Bacteria; phylum Bacteroidota; class Bacteroidia; order Bacteroidales; family Bacteroidaceae; genus Bacteroides; species Bacteroides ndongoniae. Next base: position 1,109,582 of record NZ_FNVV01000013.1, read on the forward strand.
GTATACGGATGGATGTGGTTGGGCTTATTCGTGAAAGGAGGTTTGTATGGTTTGGAAAGGTTCTTCCATAGGGAGTCGCTTTCATCTCGCGTGCTGAGATGTAACTTCTCCTATGCATGAGTGGCTTCGTGTTTAGGGGAAGGGAGGTGCCGGGCCTGACGTGTTTTTATGCGAAGCCTGGGGGGTGGTGGGGTGATAGCGGGTAGGCGGCTGACAGGGTGTGCAGGGTGGAGGGGATGTGTACGGGGGCGTCGGTTGTACGGATCTGGAGAAAAAGTAGTTTAGAACGTATTTTTATTTATGATATAATTTGGTTTACAAAATAAACCTCTTATCTTTGCAATGGAGTTCGAACGACAACTGTGACTAATAGAATGAGGGGGAACCCTGTACATGTAAAACAAATGAAGGAGGACAAATGATGGAAGACCGAAAACTGAACGAAAGGGAGAGTCTGGAGCTGATAGCGCAGATGATCCGCAATACGCGCCGCAATCTGGATGTGGGCGGTGGAAATATGTTTCTGTTGTGGGGATATACCGGCGTGGTGGTTACACTGGGTGTGTGGGCTGCCTTGTATTTCACGAACTGCACTGCCTGCCTGTGGGGCTTTTGGGCGCTGCCGGTGGTGGGATGGTTGCTGTCGTGGTGGTTTGGCCGCCGGTGGCGGAAGCAGCAGGGAGCGAAGGACTATACCGACCGTGTGGTGGGTCAGGTGTGGCAGATGATTGGCATTGCCTGTTGTGGTGTGGCTGTGTTTGCTACGTTGTATCAGGCTTACGGACTGATTCTGCCGTTGTGTGCCATGCTGGTTTCGCTGGGCAGTCTGCTTACGGGCATTATCATCCGTTATACCCTGTTTTCGGGATTGCCTTCGCTGGGCTTTGCCTGGAGTCTGGTGCTGGTGTTTCAGGTGGTTTCCGGCGGTGTATCTTCTGCAACGCTGCTTGTGTTTGCCGTCATTGTGCTGCTGTCGCTGGTTATCCCGGGGCATGTGTTGAACCGTCGGGCTCGCAGGGAGGTTATACCTAACGCATTAGAAAGGAACCGTTATGTTTAAAGAACTGAATCCTTTGCTGCATAGCGAGCTTCGGCTGGCCGTCATGTCGCTGCTGCTCAGTGTCGAGGAGGCTGACTTTGTCTACATCCGTCAGCAGACGGGAGCCACGGCAGGCAATCTGAGCGTGCAGATAGACAAACTGAACAAGGCTGGCTATGTGGAGGTAACAAAGACTTTCAAGGGCAAGATGCCTTGTACGGTCTGTAAGATTACCCCCTGTGGCGTCGATGCTTTCGAGGAGTATGTGGAGGCGCTGAAGACTTATATTAAAATGTAGAATGTATGCCACGGAGGATGCTGCGTATTGCAGAGCCATTGTCCGGAAGGATAAGGAAGACGCTGTGAAATGCTGTCTCTTCGGTGGTGAATAAAAAAGAAACAAGATGAGAATACTGGTTACTTACGCCGTTCAAGGCGAATTTACGGAGTTGAAGTTTCCCGGCATCGTCGGGGGTGAGGAAGTGCAGGTGGGCTATTTGCGCACGGGCATCGGTAAGGTGAAGTCGGCTTTTTATCTGGCCGAAGCCATCGCGCACGGGCAGCCCGACCTGGTGGTAAATGTGGGCACGGCAGGCAGCGTCAGCCGTCAGGTGGGCGATGTATTGGTGTGCCGCCACTTTGTCGACCGCGACATGCAGAAACTTTCCGATCTGGGCATGGAGTGGCAGATTGACTCTGCCGAACTGCTGGCGCAGAAAGGCTATTGCCTGCACTGGCCCGACAACGGTACGTGCAATACCGGCGACAGCTTCCTGACCGAGCTGACTGATGTGAAAGGCGACGTAGTAGACATGGAAGCCTTTGCCCAGGCGTGGGTGTGTCGTGCCAAGGGAGTGCCTTTCATAGCCGTGAAGTATGTGACAGACGTCATCGGACAAAACTCGGTGAAGCATTGGGAAGACAAGCTGGCCGAAGCACGCCAAGGCTTGAGCAACTTCTTCGAAGGGCTGGTAACTACCGTGTGAGTCGTCAGGTCCGGGCTTAATAGAGGATGTAGAAATCGGCCCAGACAGGCAGGTGGTCGCTGTAGCCTCCTTGGTACTTCATGCCGTAATAGGTGCGGAAGGGTTGCCTGCCGCCGTATTTTTTGTCCGGAGCCAGCAGAAAGTCGGGCGCAAAGACGTCTCCTCCTCGGGTGTGGCAGGGTGCGTCGGGGCGGAGCAGTGTGCCCGATACGATGATGTGGTCGAGCAGTCCCCATTCGCCCCGATACTTGTAGCTGCCGAAGTGCTTGCGGCTGGCGGTCCGGTGCGCCAGCAGATGATAGAGCCTGTAAGGATCGGGCTGTGCAGCGACGGCGGACGAATCAGCATTTCCGCCGGCATTTTCCGGCAGTAACTGTGCTCCGAGCACCTGGCGGATGGACTTGTTGTGTGGATAGTCGTTGAAGTCGCCCATAATCAGTATTTGCGGCCGTTGGCGGACGTGCAGCAGGCTGTCTGCTGCCTGCCTTACCAGTCGGGCGGCCCGTAGGCGATAAGGCTCTGTCTCCCTTGCGCCCTCCGAGCGGGAGGGGAAGTGACAGACGAATACATCGAGCGTATCCAGATTGAGCAACAGGCCGCTGACATGGAGGATGTCGCGGGTAGGGCGGCTGTCTTTGCCGGGCGGCGGGACGGAGATGCTTCGATGAGCAATGGGCTTGAACAGGTGCCGCTGATAGAGCAAAGCCACATCAATGCCCCGAAGGTCGGGCGAATGAGTCATCAGATAGCGGTAGCCGGCTTCGCGAAGGGCAGAGTAGCGGGTCAGGTCGCGAATGACCGTATCGTTTTCCACTTCGCATAAGGCTACCAGAGCAGGCGCTTCCCATTGGCCTACGGCGGTGATGACGCGGGCGATGTCGTTCAGTTTCTTCCGGTATTTCGTGTAGTTCCAGTGGCGGATGGCGTCGGGCAGAAATTCCCGGTCTTCTTTCAGGGTGTCGTGTTGGTAGTCGAAGAGGTTCTCGACGTTGTACGACATGACGCGGAACCGGGCAGTGTCCCGGCGTGTCTGGCCGGATGCCGTCAGGGCAAGTAGCAACATGCAAGCGCAAATTCCCCATCTTTTCAGCGGAGGAAAAACAGAAAGGGCTGACCTTGAAGGCTTAAGGCACGTCCGCCGTGTGGCTGTGTCTTCCGGTGCAGGAAGAATGTGGAAACAGCGATTCGGCGCGGGCAGTGTCTGGTCCGTCATGGTCAGTCCTTGTTTATGTATCAGCAGATCACTTCTTGACAGGTGCGTTCTTGAGGATGTCCAGCAGGTGATCCCAGAACTTCTGTACGGTAGGAATCAGCATCCGTTCGTCGGGCGAGTGTACTCCCTGCAAGGTAGGACCGAATGAAATCATGTCCAGTGTCGGGTACTTGTCGAGGAACAAGCCGCATTCCAGTCCGGCATGGATAGCCTTTACCTTGGCATCTACACCGAACAGACGTTTGTACGAAGCGGTTGCAATCTCCAGAATCTCGGAGTGCGGGTTGGGTTTCCAGCCCGGATAGCCTTCGCCCGAAGAAACTTCGGCACCGGCCATTTCGAATACGGTGCGTACCATTGTGTTCATATCGCGTTTGGACGAAGCGGTAGAACTGCGCTGGCTAGTTTCGATACGGATGATGTTTCCGGGTTTCATCTTCACCGAAGCCATATTGGTAGATGTTTCTACCAGTCCCGGAATGTCCTGACTCATGGCGTATACACCGTGAGGCACTGCATAGATGGCTTGGAGCAGACGCTTGGTGGTGTCTTTGTCGATGGCTTTTGCGCGCGGTGCTTCCGACTCCATCAGCAGTTGCAGGTCGGGGTCTGTTACGTTGTATTCGGCTTGTACTTCCGCAGCAAAAATGTTCAAGTCGGCACGTACGGCATGCTTGTCGGCCTCAGGCAAGGCGATAACGGCATGTGCTTCGCGTGCGATGGCATTGCGCAGGTTTCCGCCGTCAATCTCGCACAGATACATGTCGTACTTCTTCAGTGTCTGGCTCAGGAAACGGTTCAGAATTTTGTTGGCATTGCCGCGTCCCAGGTGGATGTCGCCGCCCGAGTGTCCGCCTTTCAGTCCTTTCACCTGTACCTTGCAGCAGAAGTAACCGGCAGGTACGTCCACCTCCTGATATGCGAATTGTGCTACGGTGTCGATGCCTCCGGCACAGCCGATGAACAGTTCGCCTTCGTCTTCCGAGTCGAGGTTCAGCAGGATGTCACCGTTCATGAAGCCTTCTTTCAAGGCAAAAGCACCGGTCAGTCCGGTTTCTTCGTCGATGGTGAACAGACATTCCAGCGGGCCGTGTGCTATGGTGTCGTCGGCCAGAATAGCCAGTTCGGTTGCTACGCCAATACCGTTGTCGGCTCCCAGTGTGGTACCTTTGGCTTTCAGCCATTCTCCGTCGATTTCGGTTTCGATGGGGTCGTTCAGGAAGTCGTGCTGCACGTCGTTGTTTTTCTCGCACACCATGTCGACGTGCGATTGCAGTACGATGGTCTTACGGTTTTCCATTCCCGGTGTGGCAGGTTTCTTTATCAGTACGTTGCCAACTTCATCGGTCAGTGTCTCCAGATTATGCTTTTTTCCGAATGCTTGCAGATAGGCTATAATCTTTTCTTCTTTCTTCGAGGGGCGTGGCACTTTACATATTTCTGCGAAATAATGGAACACGCCCTGCGGTTTTAAATCTTCATTTTTCATTCGATTATCTTCATTAGTTTAACCTCTCATTGCTAAATATGGTTAAAATGGTTGACTATTCTCTTCCCCTCTCTCTTTTTTTAATGTAAAAAGGGTACGTTAGTCCGTCCAAAGCCCTATATTTGCACCCACAAAAATAGTGAATATGCTCCATACCATATTAATAACATTGTTAATAGTTGCTATTTGCGTCGTATTGCTGGGCGTAAAAGTGTTTTTTGTGAAAGGCGGGCGTTTCCCGAATTCACATGTCAGCGGAAGCAAGGCAATGCGTGACAGGGGTATCGGATGCGTACAGTCGCAGGACAGGGAAGCGCAACGCAAGCGTCGCTTTTCCATCGACGAACTGGAACAGAGACTGAATGAGAGTCTGAACTAATTAATTCTAAAAACAATATTTATCAAGTTATGAAGAGATTGAACTATCTGATGAACGGTTTGGTAGCTCTTGCACTGATCGTTTTGTTTTCTCAATGTACCGGCAAAACAGAAACTCAAACAGCAGATGCTCCTGCACAGGCTGCAGCCGGATTGTCGGGCATGAAGATTGCTTATGTGGAAATTGATACCCTTTTGGCTAAATACAACTTCTGCATCGATTTGAACGAAGCCATGGTGAAGAAGAGCGAGAATGTTCGTCTGACGCTGAACCAGAAAGCCAAGGAACTGGATAAGCAGAAACAGGAATTCCAGACTAAATATCAGAATAATGCCTATCTCTCACAGGAAAGAGCACAGCAGGAATACAACCGCATTGCTAAGTTGGAACAGGACCTGCAGGCTTTGAGCAATAAACTTCAGTCAGAGTTGATGAGCGAAAACGACAAGAACAGCCTTCAACTGCGCGATTCTATCAATGCATTCCTGAAGGAATACAACAAGACAAAAGGTTATAGCCTGATTATCAGCAATACCGGTTTCGACAACCTGCTTTATGCTGATAGCGTTTACAACATCACGAAGGAAATTCTGGATGGTTTGAATGCCAGATATTCTTCTCCGAAGAAATAATATTTAGCTGATAAGTTTTCCTCTCCCGTCAAAAGGAAAGGGCAAACAAAAGGATATAAAAAACAAAGATTGCAAGCTCTGCATCGTCAGGACTTGCAATCTTTTTTTGTGCTCCTATACATTATTATATATATGTATGTCAAGTCGTCGAAGGCTTTTCTTCGCATAGGGCGGGGCTGGAAAATGCCTTCCGGCTACTGACTAATATCTATGATTGGGCTGGTTAATCTTTCTCTTCTTCCTCCTCGTGTTTGATGACCAGCAATTTGTCTACACGTCCACGGTCCATGTCTACTACTTCGAAGTCCAGATTCTGATAACTGAACAAGTCACCCGCCTTGGGTACCCGTCCGATAAGGAACATGGCCAGTCCGCTCAGTGTGGTAAAGTCTTCTTCGCGCAGGTCATCGTAATTCATGATGCCCATAGCCTCCATAAAGTCGTCCAGGTTCATCGAGGCCTCTACCAGCATGGAGCCATCCTGACGCACGGTGATGTCTTCTTCTTCCGTTTCGTTCTCTTCGAGGATGTCACCGAAAATACTTTCTGTCAGGTCGTGCAGGGTGATGATGCCTTCTGTATTTCCATACTCGTCTACTACAACGCCAAACTTGTTCTTGTTCTTTTTGAACAGTTCGAGCACCTTCTTCGCATACAGGCTTTCGGGAATGAACAGAGGTGGACGTGCAATGCTACGCAAGTCGAACGGCTGACTGCTGTTGCCCTGCATCAGGATGATGTCTTTCACTGATACCACTCCGATTACTTCATCCTTGCTTTTATCTACCAGCAGGTATTTACTGAAATGCTGTTCGCGGATGATGCGCAATACTTCTTCCTGTGTGTCCGAAGGGTGCAGCACAATGACGTCGCGCCGATGAGTCATCAGGTCATTAGCCCGTTTGTCCGAGAAGCGGAATACGTCTTTCAGCATTTCGGTTTCGTCTTTGTCGATGACACCCTGTTCCGAACTCTGGTGCAGAATCATTTTCAGTTCGTCCTGTGTCATCTGGCGTTCCTCGTTGTTTTCCATACCGATCATTTTATTCACCAGCTTGGTTGATGCGCTCAGCAGGCAGACGAAGGGATACGATATCTTGGTCAAAGCTATCATAAAAGGACTGAGCAAAGTTGCCCATTTCTCAGGATTGTTCAGAGCCACGGTTTTGGGAACCAGTTCGCCAATGATAAGCGACAGATAGGTAATGACGGCTACAATCGTGACCATGGCAAGCGTGTCGGCATAGGCTGCAAGGCCGGGAATAACGCTAAACAGCGGTCGTACATCGTCGGCAAGTGTGGCGCCACCGTATGCACCCGAAACAATTCCGATGAGTGTGATGCCTATTTGGATGGTCGAAAGAAATCTTTCCGGTTCTTCCAGTTGTTTCAGTACGCCTTTGGCTCTTTTGTTTCCTTTGCCTACCAGCGTTTCCAGACGGGCTTTACTGGAGGAAACCAAAGCTATTTCGTACATGGCAAATACGCCGTTAAGACCCAATAAGATAAGAATGATGACAAATTCCATATAATGTTTTGAGTGTTTATGCTGCAAACTTACTAATTTTGGCGCATAAAAATAATGAAATAGATGTAAAACAATGAAAAATGTAAGAAAGAGAACAAGTTTGTCCGCTGTTTTGCTACTGTTGCTGGCTGTTTCGGTGCAGGGTGCATGTGTCGATACAACGTGGGTGGACAGTCCTTCGATGAAGAAGAAGGTAGAGGTGATTTATGTAGTACCCGACAAAGCTTTGGGAGAGAATCCGCAGGCATGTCCGGTGGTTTATCTGCTGCACGGTTATGGTGGGAATGCCGGAACCTGGATTGGCATCAAGCCGGAGTTGGGGAAGATTGCTGATGAGAAGGGATTGATTTTTGCTTGTCCCGACGGTGAGAACAGTTGGTATTGGGATAGTCCGAAGCATGAAGATGTACGTTACGAGACTTTTATCTCTTCGGAACTGATAAAGTACACGGATGCCCATTATGCTACGCGTGCCGACCGGAAAGGTCGTGCCATTACTGGTCTGAGCATGGGCGGACATGGAGCCATGTGGAATGCTTTACGACATAAAGACGTGTTTGGTGCAGCTGGCAGTACGAGTGGAGGTGTGGATATCCGTCCTTTCCCCAAGAACTGGGAAATGGCAGTACAGCTTGGCGACTATGAATCGAACAAAGCGTTGTGGGATGCACATACCGTTGTCAACCAGCTCGACAGTATAGCTAACGGTGATTTGGCACTGATCATTGATTGCGGTGAGAAGGATTTCTTCCTTGAAGTGAATAAAGACCTGCACAAGCGTTTGTTGGAACGTGGTATCGATCACGACTTCATTACCCGTCCTGGTGTTCACGACGGACGGTATTGGAACAATTCAATCGATTATCAGATACTTTTCTTCGAGAAATATTTCAAGCGCTAAGCTCTTCTCCTGTACCTTTCTGCCTGGTTATCGGACGATGATACCTCGTGGGAAGGTACGTTTCATTTTTACTTCTTTTACGTTGGCGGCACTTGTTGCGCGGGTTGTTTCTGAACCGTCCAGGCTGATGCTGCCGTCAATGATTCCCAGAGCGGCGCTTAACAGTGCTTCTTTCGGGTCACCCAAAGGCAATACGGTAGCAGGGTCGCTCAGCGGGCTGACCGAATAGCTGGGAGTGAATCCGTTGGTATAATTGGCTGTACCTCGTGCATTGAATATCTCGCAGACAGCCAGTCGCAGTGCCCACATGAATTGCGTGTTCTCAAAGCGCTCGGTACCGATGTATTCGCCCTTCGTCGTCTCGCCTACTACAATAACTTTCATGTAGGGAGTCAGGCTGTTGATCAACATTTCAGCCGCTCCGGCCGTGGTACCGCTTGTCAGTATGTATACGGTAGACAGATTTAGATTGGAACCTCCTACCAGCAGCTGTGCGTCGAATATCAGGTCATGGTTCTTTCCGCTTTTCTTTTGGTTGTATTGCAATGTGGCCAGCGTACCGCCCAGTTTGTCGGATGGGGCAAGGATACAGGCCAGTCTTTGTACGCTTTCCATATCGCCTCCGGCATTGTATCGCAGGTCCAGCACGAAATCTTTTACATTGTTCGTTGCGCAAGTCTTCGAGAACTCCAGCAGTTGTGTATCGCTTTCGGTGTCGAAGCTGTTGTAGGCCAGATAGCCGATGTTACTATTGTTGTGTTGCACGATGGTGCTGGCCGGTATGACGGCATCTGTTACCGGTCGTGTGGCCGGCAATACGCTTTCTCGGTCTTTTACAACTTCGGCAGTTTCGGTTTCCGTTCCGTCTTCTCCAGTCTCGGTGTGTACGGTATATTTCCCGATGACGATGTCTTTGCTCTCGCCTTCGGTCAGTATGGTTTCATTTTTCTTGGTGATATAGTCGTTGTTCACCATCATTATCCATTCGCCGCGTTTCAGGCCAGCTTCGGCTGCCGGCGATTCGGGAACAACGTAGGTCACCATGGCGTAGTAGGCCGTGTCGTTGTCCGGCACCTGGCTCAGCGAATAGTCAAACCCGTAGCTGGGAGTGGAGGCAGTCAGTAGGGTGTCTACCGAAGAGATTCCGTTATCCTTCTCCGACTTTGCTGCGTCGAGGAAGGATTGCGGTTCAAGGAAATAGTTCAGGTCGTCGAACGAAGGAATTTCTTCATACCACAGGTAGTCTTCCCGCATGACGCTGTCTATCCACAGGTCACGTCCCGTCCACGGATAGTACTCTGGCCAGCGGTCTACGCCGCACGAGAAGAGGCTTGTCAGTACAAGAAGTCCTCCTAACAAATAAAACAGTGTATTCCTTGTTCTTATCTGCATTTCCTTGTTCTTTTTATTTTCTGCCTGCAAATGTAGCGAATAGTTCGTTTATCTGCTTACAAACGTGATATAATAATTGATAACGTCCGATGTTTATGCATTGTCGTCTTCCTTCTTTTTATAAATTCTGTAACCGATGGCTGCTATGCATATACTCATAAGCGGACTGATGATATTGAAGAAACAGTATGGCAGGTAGACCAGTGTGGGCACACTCAGAATGGTGGCCTGCGTCATGCCGCACGTGTTCCAAGGTATCAGTGGCGAAGTGACGGTGACAGCATCTTCAGTTGTGCGGCTCAGCAGGCGACTTTCGTATCCCCGCTTCTTGTAAATGTTGCCAAACATGTTGCCTGTCAGGATGATGCTGATGTACTGGTCGGCCGTAGCCAGATTCAAGAAGAGTCCGGAAGCAACGGTCGATGTCACCATACTGAAGGTATTCTTCATGAAGCGTACAAAGACCGACGTGATACTGCCCAGCATGCCGCTGGCCGTCATGGCACCGCCGAAACACATGGCGCAAAGGATGAGCCATACGGTGTTCATCATGCCTCCCATACCACGTGTGGCTACCAGTTCGGTCAGCATGGCGTTATCGGTTTGCAGACTGGTACTGCCGTAAAAGGTCATCATGCAACCTTTGAACAGGCTGCCGTTGCCGGCAATCTCTCTCAGCAGATCGGGCTGGAAGATAAGGGCAAACAGGCCTGCCAGCAGGGTTGATGCAAACAGGGTAATGATGGAAGGTACCTTGCGGGCAATCAGGATGCCTGTCACTATCGGTACGATCAACAGCCAGGGGGTGATGTTGAACTTGCTGTCCAGTGCTGCTGAAATCTCACTGATCTGTTCCGTTCCGCCCGTATCGTGAGTCAGTCCCATGACGGTGAACAGTATCAGGCTGATGACCAGCGAAGGAATGGTAGTAATCATCATGTATTTGATGTGTCGGAACAGTGGTGTTTCGGTGACCGACGCCGCCAGAATGGTTGTTTCGGACAAAGGCGAAACTTTGTCGCCGAAGTAAGCGCCCGAGATAATGGCACCTGCTATCCAGCCTTCGTTGAATCCCTGTGCTTTGCCGATACCCAGCAGGGCTATGCCGATGGTGGCAATGGTAGTCCACGAGCTGCCTGTCATGACGGAGATGATGACACAAATCAGGCAGGTGGAGGCTAGAAAGAAGTCGGGATGCAGAATCTGCATGCCGTAATATATCAGGGCAGGCACTACGCCGCTAATCATCCAGGCACCACTTAGTGCACCTATTATCAGCAGGATGATGATGGCGGTAGCTACACCGCTGATGTTGTTGGTGATTGCTATTTCGTAGTCTCTCCACGGGATGCGGTAGAAAGCCACTCCGATGAATGCGCAGGCAGCCGTCGTGACGAGCAGGGATATCTGGCTTCCACCGCTCAGCGCATCGCTGCCGAAAGTATGAATGGTGGCGAACAGCATTCCCACCAGCAGCAGTATCGGCAGGAGGGAGACAAATGGGGAGGGTATTCTCTTTTCTCTATTCATGTGAAGTTTATGATTGCTAAGTTATTTCTTGGTACAAAGTGTCAGTAGGGCTGCCAGTAAGGTGAGTGTTACACTGGCCAGGGCCACGCCTGCCCAGCCCCACATTTCCCAGCAGCTTCCGGCCAGGAAAGTGCCTAAGGAACCGCCAATGAAATAGGTGGTCATGAAAATCGTGTTCACGCGGTTAGAGGCTGAAGGACAAAGTTCGAAGATGCTGGCCTGGTTGCTCAGCTGTACGCATTGCATGCCGATGTCGATGAGGATGATACCGGCTACGATGCCCACATAGCTGTTGCCGCCATAATAGAGCAATGCCCATGCGCACAGGTTCAGTGTGAAGCCGATGTAATTGAATCGTCGGATGCCTACTTTCCTGATGCTTCCGCCAACGAATGAGGCTGCCAATGCGCCTGCAATGCCGCATAAGCCAAGTATGCCTACAACGTCGCTTCCGGCATAGAAAGGAGCTCCGGCCATCTTGAACGCCAGGCACGACCACATGGCCAGAAACGATCCGAATACCAGACCTGAACGTACCGAGTAGATGCGCAGAGCCGGATAATCGCGTATCAGCTGGAACAGCGATTTCATCAGGTCGCTGTATTTGCCTTCGAAAGTCGGCCGGATGTCGGGCAAGACTTTCAGCACAACGACGGCGCATATCACCATCAGTCCTGCCGCAATCAGATACATTTCGCGCCAACCCAGTACGTCGCCTACGTATCCGCTAATCACACGCGAGGCCAATATACCTGTCAGCAGTCCCGAAATGACCATACCTACGTTGCGGCCTTTGTTCTCGGGACGCGAGAATTGGGAGGCTATCGGGACGAAAATCTGTGGTATCATCGAACCGATGCCCGTCAGCAGAGAGGCAGCCCAAACGATGTAGATGTTGGGAGCCCATGCAATGGCCAGCAACGAGAATATCAATAACGTAAAGTTGGTCAGGATGATGTTCTTGCGATGATACAAGTCGCCCAGTGGTACGATGAACAGCAATCCCAAAGCATAACCTACCTGAGTGATGACGGTTATCAGGTTGGCTTGAAACTCAGATACGTCCAGATCATGTCTGATCAGGTTTAGCAAGGGCTGGTTGTAATAAATGTTGGCTACCGATACTCCTGCTACGATGGCGAGCGTCCATAAAATGGAGGCGGGAAGTCCGCCGTTTTCTTTCAATTCTTGTTTCATGCCGCAAAGATACGGCTTTTCTTTGAATGCTCGGCTATTTTGTGTGGAAGCTTGCCAGATTCTCTGTTGTCTGTCGGGGAGTTGGCTGTGTAAAATTGCCTAGTTAGGAAAAAATATTTTCCTAACTGGAGAAAAATTTTTTCCTAACTAGGGAAAAATAAAGTAAACTTCCAAAATTGGCGTATTGACTAGCATGGCTCTTTCCCATACCTTCGTGCTAAACTTAAAACTTGAAAGATTATGTTTAGCGAAAAAGACTTTGAAAGACTGTGGTTCCTATACAAAACCGAGGGTGAGCCCAAAGGGGTTTCCATCAACTCATTCTGCATTAGCAACAATATTCCATACACGGCATTCTATGACTGGTTCAAGAAGACACAAAAGAAGGTTGTACCTGTAGAAGTGGAAGGAATTCCGGAAGAGTTGATTCGGACAGGCAATGAAGAACGGCAGGATGTTGCTAAAGACAAGCCCAAACATACAACTCCCCATAAAGGAAGCATCATGGTGACGATAAAAACACGTGAGGGCTTGTGCATTCAGAAGAAAGGCTTAGACTATCAGGGGCTGAAAACGCTGGTAGAGAAACTGGAGGGCTTATGCTGAGCATCAACGGTCTTCACAACTTCTACTACCTTCCTGAGCTTCATGATATGAGATGCAAGGCTCAGCGTATATGTGAGATAATCCGCGGCAGGTACCACCGTGACCCGATGAACGGCGATGTTTACATGTTCATGTCTAAAGACCAGCGCAAGGTTCGCATGATACACTATGAGCGCAATGCCTATTATCTTCATGAGAAGTCCTTCATAAAGGGCTACAGGTTCATGAGGATAGAGCGCAAGGATGACGTGACAGTGTATAAGATAGACTGGAAAGACCTGGTCACAATACTTGAAACTCCGGTAATAACGAGCATAAAAATTTAATGATAAAACTCTGAAAATCAGCGATAAAAGTTCTCTGAATATTTGCGTATCTCACTGAAAATGAGTATCTTTACATAAAATTTAGAGAACATGGAAACAGAGGAACTCATAGAACACATACTCAGACAGAAGCATCTTGAAGAGATGATGAACAGGCCTGAAAAGGAGCATACACCCCTTGAAGGTATGGATAATGAGCAGATAAAGAGGTTCGCCCTGTTCCTGTTTGAAGAGAATCAGAACAAGAGCAAGCAGCTTGATGAAATGATAGCACGACTTGATGAAATAGGAAAAGACCTGAAGGACGCCAACCGTAAGATTGATTCCCTTACAGATGCCCTGCTTAAGGCAAACAGCAAGGCTGAGAAGGCTGCCATTGAATGCAAGCTCCGCGACAAGGAATACAAAAAGCTTGAGAAAAAGCATAACGCCCTTGTCGAGCGTCTTTCACTTATGAATAACCAGACTTACGCTTCATCCAAAAGCCTTAAAGGCATTGACCGCAAAAAGGTCGTAAAAGGAAAGCATGACGACAAGGATGACTTTGACGGTACTCCTACTGCTCCGGCTGGTGAAGTTCCACAGTCAGAGCCTTCCGCATCATGCGACACGCAGGATACTCCGGCCACTCCTCATTCCAAGGAAAGACCGTATAGAAAAGGAATGAGATACAACAAGAACTGTGTAGGCACCCCGATAATACACAAGTCCGATTATACAATGCTTCCTGAGGGGTCTGTAGTGATATCATCAAGCTATCGTAAAATAAGAAATATCGTGAGCCATATTGAGGAACATCACTTTGAAGTGCTTAAGGTAAAGCATGCCGACGGCAGGATTGAAAGCATGTTCCTTCCCATGAAAGATGACGCCCGGGCTGACATCTACAATGAGATTGTACCGGGTACAAGCATTACGGCAAACATGCTCTCGTATCTTATGTTCAACCGCTTCCAGATGTCAACGCCAGCATACAGGGAAGCTAAAAACCGTCTGTCGGATATGGACTGGAACACTTCTGTCCAGAACCTGCTGAACTGGGCCGACAAAGGTGCAATGCAACTCAATAAGCTGATACCTGCCCTCAAGAAGATTGCCCTTCAGGACGGTGCGAACGTGAATGTGGACGAGACATGGCTTCGTTACCACACTTACAATAAGAAACGCAAGACCTATATGTGGTGTCTGGTAAACAGAAAAGCCCGTATTGTCATCTTCTTTTATGAGGACACAACGGACGATGAAGGTTTGCAGAAACATGGAGGAAGGAGCAGAAATGTGTTGAAGGAGTTCCTTGGTGATGCAAAAATCAAATCACTGCAGAGTGACGGTTATAACGTATATATGTATCTTGACAACGAACTTATGGATATAGAACATCTCTGTTGTCTGGCTCATGCAAGGGCTAAGTTCAAGTATGCCTTCGACCAGGGAAGCCTGCAGGCAAGAATCTTCCTTGAGCTGATAGGAAAGTTATACGGCATGGAAGATACTTACCGCCGGGAAAGACTTACCGCAGACGAGATTTACCACAGAAGAAACAGTAAGGAAACGACGGAAATCATTGATAAGATAAGGACGGAACTTTATGATCTGCTTGCAAATCCGGATGAGAGCCGAAGTGAACTTATGGGCAAGGCCCTTAAGTATCTGAAGAACTTCTGGAATCAGATCTTCGCCTACAGAAACGATGGAGAATACTCAATAGACAATATGGCGGCTGAAAGAGCGATAAGACCAATCACTGTCCAACGAAAGAACAGTCTGTTCTTCGGAAGCGTGAAAGGAATACAGAACTCCGCAATCTATAATACCTTTATAGAAACCTGCAAACAGGTAGGAGTCTCCTTCAGGGATTACTTCTGCAGGCTGCTCAGAGAATTAAAAAAGGGAAGAACGGATTACGAAAACCTTCTTCCCATGACAATATGCAAATAATAATCGTTAAATTTGTGGACTCTTTTTTAGACGGGTGCCTGCTGGCGCCCGTCTAAAAGGGGGTGCCCTAAAATTGGAAGTTTACAAAAATAAAGGGAGAATTCTTGTTTAACTAGCGTGTTTCATTCATAACTTAATAAAGTGGTTACTTCATTTCTTAGTTTCGGCAGGTGATTGATTACCATGCTCCAAAGAATATCTGCCGATAAACTGTCATAGCCATGAATAATATAGTTTCTTGCATCCACAATTTTACGTGAATTGGTGATGGCGATATTTTTGTCCGTTTTTAATATTCTGTTCATTGCTTCGCCAATAATCTCTATATTTCGTTCAATAGCACGCCTAAGGCAAAGATTGCTGTAAAAGTCATCAAACAATTTGGGTTTGTCACCAAAGAAACTTTCTATTTCTTCGATGGCAGTCAGAATATCTTGCAGGTGTTTCTTTGTCAAATCATCCATAGATCAATGCTTTTGTTGCGTCCACATTTTTTTTCAGATATGGATTCTTTATAGTCTGTTCTTCCAACAAGTCCACTTTTCTGCCAAACAATTCTTCCAACGAATATTTGAAATCAAAGTAGTTGTCGAAATAATCATTTACCTCTACTTTGTTAAAAGAAACAACGAAGTCTACATCGCTATCATCATTGAAACGATCAGTAAGTATAGAACCAAACACAAATAGTTTGCTTACCTTGTACTTTTTGCACAAAGCGAAAATCTTCTGTATGTTGTTTTCTATTAGTTTCATAAACAAACTTGCTTATGATACAAAGATAGTAAAGTTGCGCAATAATAGCGCTATTTGTGAGGACTTTTTTCTATTCCTTCCTAATTTACCTATGGAAGTACTGATAAAATAAAAATCCCCATAACTCATAAAGTTACAGGGATTTATTATTTTGATTAAGTATAGATTACTTATTCAGCGCAGTAGCAACGTCAACGGCGCAAGCTACTGTACAACCTACCATCGGGTTGTTACCGATACCCAGGAAGCCCATCATTTCTACGTGAGCAGGAACTGATGAAGAACCAGCGAACTGAGCATCAGAGTGCATACGGCCCATAGTATCGGTCATACCGTAAGAAGCAGGACCGGCAGCCATGTTATCCGGGTGCAAAGTACGTCCTGTACCACCACCAGAAGCTACTGAGAAGTACGGCTTACCAGCCAATACACGTTCTTTCTTGTAAGTTCCGGCAACCGGGTGTTGGAAACGTGTCGGGTTAGTAGAGTTACCAGTGATAGAAACGTCTACGCCTTCCTTCCACATGATAGCTACACCTTCGCGAACGTCGTCGGCACCGTAGCATTTTACTTTGGCACGAGGACCGTCGCTGTAAGCGATTTCCTTCACAACTTTCAGTTCGCCAGTGTAGTAGTCGAACTGAGTCTGTACGTAAGTAAAGCCGTTGATACGAGAGATGATCATGGCAGCGTCCTTACCCAGACCGTTCAGGATACAACGCAGAGGCTCTTTACGAACCTTGTCAGCCTTAGCGGCAATTTTGATGGCACCTTCAGCAGCAGCGAATGACTCGTGACCAGCCAGGAAGGCGAAACATTTGGTTTCTTCGCTCAGCAGACGGGCAGCCAGGTTACCGTGGCCCAGACCTACTTTACGGTCGTCAGCTACAGAACCGGGGATGCAGAATGCCTGCAGACCGATACCGATAGCTTCGGCAGCTTCGGCAGCTGTTTTAACGCCTTTTTTCAGTGCAATGGCGCAACCTACTACGTAAGCCCATTTTGCATTTTCGAAGCAGATAGGCTGAGTTTCTTCGCAAGTCTTATAAGGATCGAGGCCGTAAGATTCGCAGATTTGGTTAGCTTCTTCGATATCCTTGATGCCGTTTTCGTTCAAAGCAGCAAGAATTTGCTTGATACGACGGTCTTGGCTTTCAAATTTCACTTCTCTAATCATATTTCCTTCCTCCTTATTCTTTACGTGGGTCAATGTATTTAACTGCACCGGCCTCTTTGCTGAAGCGTCCGTAAGTACCGGTTACTTTCTTCAGAGCTTCGTTGGCGTCTGTACCTTTCTTGATTTCGTCCATGAACTTGCCCAGGTGAACGAATTCATATCCGCAAACTTGGTCGTCTTTGTCCAGAGCGATAGTCTTGATGTAACCTTCGGCCATTTCCAGGTAACGTGTACCCTTAGCCAAAGTTCCGTACAGTGTACCTACCTGGCTACGCAGACCTTTACCGAGGTCTTCCAGACCGGCACCGATCATCAGACCGCCTTCTGAAAAAGCAGACTGTGTACGTCCGTATACGATTTGCAGGAAAAGTTCGCGCATGGCTGTGTTGATAGCATCGCAAACGAGGTCAGTATTCAGGGCTTCGAGGATGGTCTTGCCCGGAAGGATTTCAGATGCCATAGCGGCAGAGTGAGTCATACCGGAGCAGCCGATAGTCTCGACCAGAGCTTCCTGGATGACACCTTCCTTAACGTTGAGGGTTAATTTACAAGCACCTTGCTGAGGAGCACACCAGCCGATACCGTGTGTCAAACCAGAGATGTCAACAATTTCTTTAGCTTTTACCCATTTACCTTCTTCGGGAATAGGAGCCGGTCCGTGGTTAGGACCCTTCTTTACAACACACATGTGTTCCACTTCGTGTGAATAAGTCATAATTAGCTCTTTTTTAGATTAGTTATATAATAAAAAAGTAAATCCACTTTTTCGGAATCGGTCACAAAGTTACTGCTTTTCCCCGTTTCTGGCAAACCTGTGATTTGACTTTTTTATTAAAAATAAGTAACGGACTGCCTATTTCTGGCCGAATGCAAAGTAGAGATTGCAGTTGTCGGGCTTTTGCAAATAAATTGTTCGGATTGCTTCGTTTTTTACGGGGAAGTTTCGATATTTGCTTACTCAATTTCCTAATATGTAAAAGACAGTTCCATTTCGTTTGGGTGTCCTCTTACGGTTGTGCACGGGTTGGGGATATTTTCTTCTGTAGATGGGAATAGGTTGGCAAAACTTGAGTTAAACTATAATATAATAAGGATGGAAAGAATTGAAGTGACCGATGCAGCTTTGCGTCAGGCTGCGGCCGAAGGAATGGATGCATTTATCCAAGTGTTTACCGATGCCTATCGCAAGGTGACCGGAGGTGAGCTTACAGCTGAAACGATGCCTTTGCTTACCGGCGAACAGCATACGTTGCTGGCCTATCAGATTTTCCGTGATGAGTTGATGGAGGGAGGTTTCTGTCAGCTGATACAGAACGGTTATGGCGGGTACATTTTTGTGAATCCCTTTGCCAAGGTGATGAGGCTTTGGGGGCTGGGTGACCTGAGCAAGATGGTGTATGCTGCGAAGAAAATCTACGATGCCCATCGTGAAGACCTGGAGCGCGAACGTACCGACGACGAATTTATGGCCATGTACGAGGACTATGAGGCTTTCGATGAATTGGAAGATGAATTTTTGGAGCGTGAGGAGGAATTTACGGCTCAGGTGGCGGCTTATGTCGACGAGCATCTGGAACTGTTTGCCACAATTGTATAGGTAGATTCCAAGGTTTCGATTGGTGATGTGAGAAACAGAAATAGAAAGGGAGTGGAAACTGAAGTTTCTGAATATTTGTTAATATGTGGCCGCTTCATGCAGTATTTTACTTAATCTTTCATTTAACCTTAAAAACAATGAAAAAATGAGGAGAGTCGTGTGTAACTCCATTCTTTTATCTAATTTTGCAAACCAAATTATTTATAAAAAGAAATGAAACAACTAAAATTTTTTGCGCTTGCCCTTACGCTGTTGATGGGCATTTCGTTGACTTCTTGTTTTAATGATGATGACAACCCGATTGTATCAACTTCAATGTTCGTTCGTTACGATGGTGGTTATTATGGTGCTTCGTTTACAACAATGGATGGAGTTCGTTTAATACCGACTGACCAGTCTGTGATGTTGACACTCACAGAGGGTTTGTATAATCTAAACTTTCAATATAATCGTGATGAAGTACCTGAAGGGGCTAAAGAAATTACAATAACATTGTTGTCTGATCCGGTTCGTCTGGACAGACTTTATACAAGCCCTGAATCTGGTTCTAGTGTCTCAAATGCTGCGTTATATGCTTTTGAATATACATATAACTATGCAGGGTGGCCAACTACTTTATGTCCGATGCTTTATGATAAGACTACTATGATTTATCCGGCTTTGTTCTGGCGTGCCGTTGTAGCCGATGATGATGCTTATGAAGAAGAATTGGCTAAACATCAGTTTACAGTAACTTATGAGGTAAAACCTGCGGAACCTACAGTGCTTTATCTGTATGTTAATCACAATGTGACGGATGAGGCCGGTGAGGTAGTTAGCCGTACCGTGAACAATGTTGTGATGTACGAGCTGAATATTCAAGCAGGTGTCGCAGCCATTGAAAGCGCAGGCCAGAAAATGTCGAAGATCATTATGATAGGTAAATGCAATTCTTCTTCCGACAATATGGAAGGAGCGCAAGAAGCGAGATTCGAAATAGATTGTTCTAAATATAATTTTGACTAATTGAACTACAAAAGTTTATTTCATACCGCACTTTTACTGATTTCCTCCCCGGCCCGTGCCTGGGAGGAAATTCGTTTGGAAGAGGATAGACGAACGGTGTTTACCGCCTTTGTCTATCCTATGATTGGTTTATGCGGTCTCTCCGTCTTCATCGGTTCGTTGCTGCTGAAGGGGTGGAGTGGTCCGGAGAGTTTTCAGTATGCCATGACGCAATGTTGCGCTGTGGCTGTGTCGTTGTTTGGCGGCTATTTCCTGGCAGCTTATCTTATCAACGCTTTGCGTGTCCGCTTGTTTATGCAGGACGATGATATTAACCTGGCGCGTCAGTTTGCAGGATACGCCATGGTTGTACCTTTCCTGCTTCAGATCATTATTGGTGTATTGCCCGACTTCAATATCATCGCTATGTTATTGCAGTTCTACATTGTGTATGTGGTGTGGGAAGGCAGTCGCAGCCTGATGGAAGTAGAAGAGAAAGATCGTCTGCGTTTCACGGTGATTTCGTCGATACTGCTGATTGTTTGTCCGGCAGTCATTCAGTTATTGTTCAACAAGCTGACATTGTTGCTGAACTGATCTGTTATTATTCATCATCTCTCATTATTCATTGTTGAAAATGAAACAAGCTCCTGTAAATATCAAGAACAAACGTGCTACGTTCGACTACGAGCTGATAGATACCTATACGGCAGGTATCGTGCTGACGGGCACTGAGATAAAGTCGATCCGGCTGGGAAAGGCCAGCTTGGTGGATACTTTCTGTTACTTCTCTAACGGCGAACTGTGGGTAAAGAACATGCATATAGCCGAGTATTTTTATGGCTCGTACAACAACCATTCGGCACGCAGGGAGCGGAAACTGTTGCTCAATCGTAAGGAATTGGACAAGTTGCAACGTGGTTCGAAGGATCCTGGTTTCACTATCATTCCTGTACGTATGTTTATAAACGAGAAAGGGTTGGCCAAAGTCGTGGTAGCTTTGGCTAAAGGTAAGAAACAGTACGACAAGCGTGAATCGCTCCGCGAAAAAGATGACAAGCGCGACATGGCGCGTATGTTTAAACGATAGAGTTCAGTTGGCGAGTGGAGAAGGCTACACCTACAAGCTCCCGTAGTCTCGTTAACTTGCCAACTTGTTAACTTGTCAACTCAAAAACTCAGAAATTTAAAAACTCAAGAACCATGACTTTACAAGAGTTGGTGAACAGGCGTATCCTGATTCTGGATGGCGCCATGGGCACCATGATACAACAATACAACTTAACAGAGGAAGATTTTCGGGGAGAACGTTTTGCAGACCTTCCTGGACTGATGAAAGGCAACAACGACTTGTTGTGCCTGACGCGCCCCGACGTGATACAGGATATTCATCGTAAATATTTGGCAGCCGGTGCCGATATCATCGAAACCAATACCTTTAATTCTACCCGCATCAGTATGGCCGATTATCACACGCAGCATCTGGTTGATGAAATCAATCGTGCGGCAGTGAAACTGGCACGTACACTGGCTGATGAATTTACTGCACTGACTCCCGACAAGCCTCGTTTCGTAGCTGGGTCGGTAGGGCCTACCAACAAGACTTGCTCGATGAGTCCTGATGTGAACAATCCGGCTTTCCGTTCGCTGACGTTCGACGAGCTGGCTGAGGCATACACGGAGCAGATGACAGCTTTGTTAGAGAGCGGTGTGGATGCTTTGCTGATTGAGACCATTTTCGATACACTGAATGCTAAAGCTGCTCTTTTTGCAGCCCGGCAGTCGATGGAGGCAACCGGAATATTTGTGCCGCTGATGCTTTCCGTCACTGTTTCCGACACGGGCGGACGTACGCTGTCCGGTCAGACGCTGGATGCTTTTCTAGCTTCGGTGCAGCATGCCGATATATTCTCAGTAGGTTTGAACTGTTCGTTTGGAGCGCGTCAGCTGAAACCTTTTTTGGAGCAGCTTGCTGCACGTGCACCTTATTATATTAGTGCTTATCCCAATGCGGGACTGCCCAACAGCTTGGGTAAGTACGATCAGTCGCCCGATGACATGGCCCGTGAGATACAGGAATACATTGACGAAGGACTGGTGAATATTGTAGGCGGCTGTTGCGGTACGACTGATGCTTATATCGCCCGTTTTGCCGAACTGGCATCCGGCGCGCGGCCTCATGTGCCCGCTCGCCGTCCGCAGCATTTATGGCTCTCGGGCTTGGAATTGCTCGAAGTAAAGCCTGAAAATAATTTCGTCAATGTGGGCGAGCGTTGCAACGTGGCAGGCTCACGCAAGTTTCTGCGACTGATAAACGAAAAGAAATATGAGGAAGCCCTCAGCATAGCCCGTCGGCAGGTGGAAGATGGGGCGCAGGTGATCGACATCAATATGGACGACGGTCTTCTTGATGCTGCACACGAAATGACGGTCTTTCTGAATCTGATTGCTTCCGAACCTGATATTGCCCGTGTGCCAGTAATGATAGATTCCTCCAAGTGGGAAGTGATTCTGGCTGGTTTAAAGTGCCTTCAAGGCAAATCGATTGTAAATTCCATCTCTTTAAAAGAGGGTGAAGAGAAGTTTCTGGAGCATGCCCGTATCATTCGTCGTTACGGAGCTGCTGTGGTAGTCATGGCTTTCGACGAGCAGGGGCAGGCTGATACGTTCGAACGGAAAACGGCTGTGTGCGAGCGGGCTTACCGTTTGCTGGTTGATAAAGCAGGGTTCGATCCGCACGACATTATTTTCGATCCCAATGTGTTGGCTGTGGCTACGGGAATGGAGGAACATAATAATTATGCGGTCGACTTTATCCGTGCAGCAGGATGGATACGAAAGAATTTACCTGGCGCCCACGTCAGTGGTGGAGTCAGCAATCTTTCTTTCTCGTTTCGGGGAAACAATTATATCCGCGAGGCGATGCATGCTGTGTTCCTGTATCATGCCATTCGCGAGGGGATGGATATGGGTATTGTCAATCCGGCTACTTCTGTGCTCTATACCGACATTCCGGCCGATATACTGGAGCGTATTGAGGACGTGGTGCTGAATCGTCGGCCTGATGCTGCCGAGCGGCTGATTGAGACGGCCGAACGTCTGAAGGCCGAGGCTGATGCAGCTAAAGCAGCTGCAGCAGATGGAGTTGTGCAGGCTGTAACTCGTTCGCAGCAATCGTGGAGGGAAGGTACTACGGTAGAAGAGCGGTTGAAATATGCTCTGACTAAAGGAATAGGCGATTATCTGGAAGAAGACTTGGCAGAAGCCTTGCAGAAATATCCCAAGGCTGTAGATATTATTGAAGGTCCGCTGATGGCAGGTATGAATCATGTAGGCGATCTGTTTGGAGCTGGTAAGATGTTTCTGCCTCAGGTGGTGAAGACAGCTCGCACCATGAAGAAGGCTGTTGCTATTCTGCAACCTGTTATCGAGTCGGAGAAGCAGGCCGGAGCAGCTTCAGCAGGAAAAGTGCTGCTTGCTACGGTGAAAGGTGATGTGCACGACATCGGAAAGAATATCGTTTCGGTAGTTATGGCTTGTAACGGTTACGAGATTGTAGACCTTGGGGTTATGGTACCTGCCGAAGTCATTGTGCAACGTGCCGTTGAAGAGAAAGTGGACATGATTGGTCTGAGTGGTCTGATAACTCCTTCTTTGGAAGAGATGGCTCATGTGGCTGCGGAACTGGAGAAAGCAGGTCTTGATATTCCACTGATGATTGGTGGTGCTACTACTTCGCAACTGCATACCGCTTTGAAGATTGCGCCGGTCTACCATGCTCCGGTGATCTATTTGAAAGATGCTTCGCAGAATGCAACAGTGGCTGCCCGTCTGATGAATGCAAATGCCAGACGTGAGTTGCAGGCCGAGCTGGACGAAACTTACCGCCAGTTGCGTGAAAAAAGTGGAGAGCAGCAGGTGAAAACCGTTTCACTGGAAGAGGCGCGTGCCAACAGGCTGAAACTGTTTTAAGCTGCGATTCCGTTTTTTAATTGTGGCGCGATAACAAAATTAATTTGTATTTGAGGTTTTTCTTACCTTTTTTATGCCGAATGTTGTCTACCATCTATCAGAAGGTAGGCAACATTTGAGTTTTTTAAGGAAACGTTTTTACTTTATTTTCTTTTTGTATTGTTCGTATCGTGAGGTCACTTCGCGAACAAAGTTATACGTTTCGATTCCTCGGAAATAGCCGTTTTTGCAGACAGGGTCGGTAAAGTATTCTTCGTCGCTTTTCAGTAAGATGTAGTTTTCTACATTGTTTTGCCAAATGTATTTGTTCTTTCCGTATTTTTCGGCCAAAGCCATCGCGTCGAGTACGTGTCCGATACCGGAGTTGTAAGCTGCAAGTACAAATTTGGTTTGTTCTTCTTCGGGAACAGCTGCAAAACTCTGGGCGGTGGACGCGATGTATTTTACTGCGGCTTTGATACTTTCTTCCGGATTTTGTTCTTTGCCCGGCGGGACTCCCATGGCGCGTGCTGTGGCAGGCATCAGCTGCATCAGGCCCTTGGCGCCTGCCCACGATACGGCAGTACTGTCGAAGTTGGACTCGGTGTAAGCAAGGGAAGCAAGCAGTCGCCAGTCCCAGTTTATCTGGGGTGCATATTTTTTGAACAGATGATCGTAATGGGATATTTTCCCTTCACGTAACGACAGGATGGGAGAGTGGGGCACAGATTTGCTGTGCTCGAAATATCGCTTCATGCTGACCGTGTAGGCTGGTGATGTCATGTTCTCTTTGTGCCATCGGTTGGCGGCTTCGGCTAGTTGCACAGAGCTTTTCCGTACAGCCCAAGAGGCACGCTGGTCAAAGCTAATAGAGAGTTGGATATTCAGATTGGGGTAATAGGTTCGGTTGAGGCGTGCTACGTCGTTGTCGGCAATCGTATAGGAGATTTTGCCTTGTGAAACCTGAGTGATAAGATCTTCCATTGTAATGCTGTCGCTGCTTACCTTGTGGATATGTATACCTCCGCCCAGTTCTTTATCCAAATTGACCAAACGCTCGTAATGTTTGCCGGGTTTGACGTATATGTCTTTACCTATCAGTTCCGTAACATCTTTCAACGGACGTTCTTTCCCGTTATTATGCTGAACAACGACCTGATGGGTGATGATTTCTTCACCGCAATAGGTCACACTGTCTTTCCATTCTTTGGTGATAGGCAGGTTGTAGGCTATCAGGTCGCCTTCGCCTGCCAGTAATTTGTGGATGAGGTCGTGCACATTTCTGGCTACTTTCACTTTTAGTTTGACACCCAGACTTTTGGCAAACTGTTCGCCCAATTCATATTGGAAGCCCATTTCTTGTCCGCGGTAGTTGAAGTAAGAGGTCGAACTGTATAGTGTGAGTACTACCAGTTCGCCACTATCTTTGATCTGTTGTAGTTCGTCAAAGTCTGCTTCGGCTTCGGACGAACCTTGTTTTCCACGGCAACTTCCGAATAATATAAATATCAGGAGCGACAGGCACAAGCCGGCCGGAAATAGCAGGTGTCGTTTCCCCATCTTTTTTCTTGTTACAGATTAGTGATTCAAGTGTTTTTTGATGTACATTGTCAGAATGTCGATGGCTACCTGATTGCTTCCTCCTTCAGGCACAATGAGGTCGGCATAGCGCTTGCAAGGTTCGATAAACTGTTGGTGCATAGGTTTCAGGACGCGTGTATAGCGTTCCATGACAGCTTCGGCTGTACGTCCTCTTTCTACGACATCGCGCTGGATGACACGGATGAGCCGTTCATCGGGGTCGGCATCAACGAAAATCTTTAAGTCCATCATATTGCGCAATTTCTTGTCGCATAGAGCCAGAATACCTTCGATGATGATGACGTGGCGTGGTTCAATGTGGATGGTTTCCGGCTGGCGTGTACAGGTCAGGTAAGAATAAGTGGGCTGTTCGATGCTTTTTCCTTCGCGCAGCAAGGCTACGTGCTTGGAAAGTAGTGCCCAATCGAAAGCGTCGGGATGGTCGAAGTTGATATTCTGTCGTTCTTCGACGGGTACATGACTACTGTCCTTATAATATGAGTCCTGAGGGAGTAGAACAACTTCGCCGGCTGGCAGACTCTCGATGATTTTACGTACGACGGTGGTCTTTCCTGACCCGGTTCCGCCTGCAATTCCTATTATTAACATCCGTTTACATGTATATTTGAAACAAAACAAGTATTTTTGCAGTTGCTGAAAACAACTGCTTCGGCTGACAAATATACGTAAAAACATTAAAATAACAAAGTTATGGTCAAGCACATAGTATTATTTAAGTTGAAAAAGGAGGCTCCGACTGCCGAAAAGTTAGAGGCAATGAACAATTTTAAAAAGGCTATCGAAGCACTTCCTGCCAAAATATCGGTGATTCGGAAGATTGAAGTTGGATTGAATATGAACCCTTCGGAAGAGTGGAACATAGCTTTGTACAGTGAGTTCGATACATTGGACGACGTGAAGTATTATGCTTCGCACCCCGATCATGTGGCTGCTGGCAAGCTGATTGCCCATGTCAAGGAAAGCCGTGCTTGTGTTGATTATGAAATTGGATAAACCCTTGTAATTATTGAAATAACTGATGAAGAAAAGTTTGTTTTCGGTTCTGCTGCTGCTTCTAGCCGTGATGACCCAGGCGCAGATTCAGGAACCGGTAAAGTTTAAGACTGAATTAAAGAATGTTTCGGCCGATGAGGTTGAGATTGTTTTTTCGGCCACTATCGACAACGGCTGGCATGTGTATTCTACCGAGTTAGGTGACGGTGGCCCCATTTCTGCCACATTCAACACCGAGAAACTATCCGGGGCATCATTGGTTGGTAAACTGAAACCTGTAGGTAAGGAAGTATCAGCTTATGACCAGATGTTCGAAATGAAAGTGCGTTATTTTGAGCATACAGCTCAGTTTGTGCAGAAATTGAAGCTGACCGGAGGTAACTATCAGATAGAAGGTTTCCTGGAGTATGGTGCTTGCAACGACGAGAATTGTCTTCCGCCTACGCAAGTGCCTTTTAATTTTTCTGGAAAGGCTGCCGGAAAAGCTTCCGTTGCCGAGAAAACGGATACAGCTGCAACGGAACAGGCACAGGCCACCGAGGAACTCGTAACGGAAGAAGCAGTTCCAGTTGATCCTGTTGAAAAGGTGACAGAGGGTACTGTAGATCTTTGGAAGCCGGTGATTGATGAGTTGAAGGCAATGGGCGAAACATCTTCTGCTCAGGAAGATATGTCGTGGGTATATATATTTATTACGGGTTTCGTAGGAGGATTGCTTGCTTTGTTCACTCCTTGTGTATGGCCTATCATTCCCATGACGGTAAGTTTCTTCCTGAAACGTAGCAAAGATAAGAAGAAGGGTATTCGTGATGCATGGACGTATGGTGCTTCCATCGTAGTGATCTATGTAGCGTTAGGACTGATTATTACCGGTATTTTCGGAGCCAATGCGTTGAATGCTCTTTCTACAAATGCAATATTCAACATATTCTTCTGTCTGATGTTGGTTGTGTTTGCTGCTTCTTTCTTCGGAGCGTTTGAAATTACGCTTCCTTCCAAATGGAGCAATGCTGTCGACAGTAAAGCTGAAAAGACTACAGGATTGCTGAGTATTTTCCTGATGGCTTTCACCTTGTCGCTGGTATCTTTTTCGTGTACGGGTCCTATCATCGGCTTTTTGCTGGTACAGGTATCTACGACGGGCAGTGTGATAGCTCCTGCTATCGGTATGTTGGGCTTTGCCATTGCATTGGCATTGCCGTTTACGCTGTTTGCCCTGTTCCCGTCATGGCTGAAGTCGATGCCTAAATCGGGTGGCTGGATGAACGTCATTAAAGTGACGTTGGGTTTCCTCGAACTGGCTTTCGCGCTGAAATTCCTTTCTGTAGCCGATTTGGCATACGGATGGCGCATTTTGGATCGTGAAACTTTCCTGGCTTTGTGGATTGTTCTTTTTGCTTTATTGGGTTTCTATCTGTTGGGAAAGATCAAATTCCCGCACGATGACGACGATACCAAAGTCAGTGTGCCCCGTTTCTTTATGGCTCTGGCTTCACTGGCCTTTGCGGTTTATATGGTTCCCGGTTTGTGGGGTGCTCCGCTGAAGGCTGTCAGTGCCTTTGCACCGCCGATGAAGACTCAAGACTTTAATCTTTATAATAACGAAGTACATGCCCAGTTCATGGATTACGATTTGGGTATGGAATATGCACGTCGCCAGGGTAAACCTGTCATGCTTGACTTTACCGGTTATGGATGTGTCAACTGCCGTAAGATGGAGCTGGCTGTATGGACCGACCAGAAAGTCAGTGATATTATCCGTAACGACTATGTACTTATCACATTATATGTAGACGATAAGACCCCGCTTCCTCAGCCGCAAAAGATTGTCGAGAACGGTACGGAACGTACATTGCGTACGGTGGGTGATAAGTGGAGCTATCTGCAACGTGTGAAGTTCGGTGCCAATGCCCAGCCATTCTATGTGCTGATTGACAACGAAGGTAAGCCGTTGAACAAGTCGTACTCTTACGATGAGGATATACCTAAGTACGTAGAATTCCTGCAGACGGGATTGGAGAATTATAAAATAGTGAAACAATAAAAATAAAGAGAATTTATGGGAGGATTTTTTGGGACAGTTGCCAAGGCAAGTTGTGTGGCTGATTTGTTTTACGGAACCGATTACAATTCGCATCTTGGCACAAA
Source organism: Bacteroides ndongoniae (assembly GCF_900108345.1). Lineage (GTDB taxonomy): Bacteria > Bacteroidota > Bacteroidia > Bacteroidales > Bacteroidaceae > Bacteroides > Bacteroides ndongoniae. Next base: position 1,137,946 of record NZ_FNVV01000013.1, read on the forward strand.
GCGTGGCGGTATGGCTACGTTTGATTCGGAACAGAAAACATTTGCACGCTCTATTCACAATCTGGAGAGTACTTATTTCCGGACGAAGTTTGAAGACGAACTGGACAAGTTTAAAGGAAATTCAGGTATTGGAATTATTAGCGATACCGATCCGCAGCCCATCATATTGAATTCCCATTTGGGACGTTTTGCCATTGTTACGGTAGCTAAGATTGCCAATTTGGCCGAACTGGAAGCTGAACTGCTAAGCCATAATATGCATTTTGCCGAGTTGAGTTCGGGGCAGACCAATCAGACTGAACTTGTGGCTTTGCTGATCATTCAAGGCCGGAACTTTGTGGAAGGCATTGAGAATGTTTACAAGCATATTAAAGGGTCATGCTCTATGCTGTTGCTTACCGAAGATGGCATTATTGCTGCCCGTGACAAATGGGGACGTACTCCTATCGTTATAGGACGAAAAGAAGGAGCTTATGCAGCGACCAGTGAGTCAAGCAGTTTCCCCAATCTGGATTATGAGATTGACCGTTATTTAGGACCGGGAGAGATTGTCCGTCTTCGTGCCGATGGTGTGGAACAGTTGCGTAAGCCTGAAGATAAAATGCAGATTTGTTCTTTCTTGTGGGTATATTACGGCTTCCCTACTTCCTGCTACGAAGGTATTAATGTAGAAGAAGCACGTTTTACCAGCGGATTGAAGATGGGACAGACCGATACATCCGAGGTGGATTGTGCCTGCGGTATTCCCGATTCGGGTGTAGGTATGGCTTTGGGATATGCCGAAGGTAAGGGAGTACCTTATCATCGTGCTATATCCAAGTATACACCGACGTGGCCGCGCAGCTTTACTCCCAGTAAGCAGGAAATGCGTAATCTGGTGGCTAAGATGAAACTGATACCCAACCGTGCCATGTTGCAGGGAAAACGTTTGTTGTTCTGTGACGATTCGATTGTTCGTGGTACCCAGTTGCGCGACAATGTAAAGATTCTGTATGATTGTGGTGCGAAAGAGGTACATATTCGTATTGCTTGTCCGCCGCTGATTTATGCTTGCCCGTTTGTCGGATTCACGGCTTCCAAGAGCCCGTTGGAATTGATTACACGTCGTATTATTAAGGAGTTGGAAGGCGATGAGAACAAGAACCTCGATAAGTACGCCACTACCGGTTCGCCTGAATACGAAAAGATGGTCGAGATTATCCGCGAACGTTTTGGGCTGACTTCATTGAAGTTCAATACGCTGGAAACACTGGTCGAATCTATTGGTTTGCCCAAATGTAAGCTGTGTACACACTGTTTTGATGGGAGCAGCTGTTTCTAAATGTAGCATTATTCATGGTTAAGTTCTTGAGTTTTTAAGTTGGCAAGTTAATAGTTATAATTCAACTCATAAACTCAAGAACTTACAAACTAATATTATCCGTTAATCATATGTCTTTAGTAGAGCGTTTTTTAAAGTATGTAAGTTTCGATACCCAGTCAAGTGAGGAGACGGGACTTACACCAAGTACTCCGGGGCAGATGACGTTTGCCGAGTATTTGAAGAGTGAACTGGAATCTTTAGGGTTGGAAGAAATCTCATTGGACGAGAACGGCTATCTGTTTGCTACGCTGCCGGCCAATGTCGACAAGGAGTTGCCTGTGGTAGGCTTCATTGCCCACATGGACACCAGCCCCGACATGAGTGGAAAAGACGTGAAGCCGCGTACGGTGACCAATTATGACGGAACGGACATCGTGCTTTGTACCGAAGAAAACATTGTGCTTTCTCCTTCGCGCTTTCCCGAACTGCTCGATCACAAGGGAGAAGACCTGATTGTGACCGATGGCAAAACGCTGTTGGGGGCCGATGATAAGGCTGGTATTGCCGAGATTGTTTCGGCTGTTGTCTATTTGCAGCAGCATCCCGAAATCAAGCATGGTAAGATACGTATCGGGTTCAATCCTGACGAGGAGATCGGATTGGGAGCTCATAAGTTCGATGTAGAGAAGTTCGGTTGCGACTGGGCTTATACGATGGACGGAGGTGAAGTGGGCGAGCTGGAGTTCGAGAACTTCAACGCTGCTTCGGCCAAAATAGTTTTTAAAGGACGCAATGTACATCCGGGTTATGCCAAGAACAAGATGCTGAACTCGCTTCATGTGGCCAACCGTTTCATTTCTTTGCTTCCCGAAAACGAAACGCCCGAACATACCGAGGGATATGAAGGATTCTACCATCTGATTGGTATGAACGGCGAAGTAGAGCAGACTACCGTGTCTTACATCATCCGCGACCACGACCGTGCTCGTTTCGAGCAGCGCAAGCAGCGCATGGAACGTCTGACTGCATTTATCAATGCCGAATACGGTGAGGGAACTGCAGCTTTGGAATTGCATGACCAATATTACAACATGCGCGAGAAGATTGAGCCTGTGATGCACGTCATCGATATTGCTTTCGAGGCAATGAAGGCTGCAGGGGTAGAACCTCACGTGAAAGCCATCCGTGGTGGTACGGACGGAGCACAGCTTTCGTTCAAGGGATTGCCTTGCCCGAATATCTTCGCCGGCGGACTGAACTTCCACGGACGTTTCGAGTTCGTTCCTATTCAAAGCATGGAGAAGGCAATGAATGTCATTGTGAAAATTGCGGAAATCGTGGCAAAATAAGAATCTGACACTAAACTTTTTAAGAATATCATGAAAACAACTCCATTTACCGAAAAACATATCTCGCTGGGTGCCAAGATGCACGAGTTTGCGGGATACAACATGCCGATAGAATATTCTGGCATTATCGACGAACATCTTACTGTATGCCAGGGTGTAGGCGTATTCGATGTTTCCCACATGGGAGAATTTTGGGTGAAAGGCCCTCAAGCACTTGCTTTCTTGCAGAAAATAACGTCGAACAACGTAGCTGCTTTGACTCCCGTTACGGCCGATGCCCCGGGTAAAGTGCAATACAGTTGCTTCCCCAATGAGGATGGTGGTATTGTCGACGACTTGCTTGTCTACCAGTACGAACCCGAGAAGTATCTGTTGGTAGTAAATGCTTCCAACATCGAAAAAGACTGGAACTGGTGTGTAAGCCATAATACCGAAGGAGCTGAGTTGGAGAACGCTTCCGACCGTATGGCTCAGTTGGCTGTACAGGGTCCGAAGGCCATTCTTGCTTTGCAGAAACTGACTTCGATCGACCTTTCGGCCATACCTTATTATCATTTCACTCACGGTGAGTTTGCCGGTGTGAAGGATGTCATCATTTCCAATACCGGTTATACGGGTGCAGGTGGTTTCGAGTTGTATTTCTATCCGGAGGATGCCATGAAGATCTGGGATGCAGTTTTCGAGGCAGGAGCCGAATTCGGAATCAAACCAATCGGTCTGGGTGCACGCGATACACTGCGTCTGGAAATGGGATTCTGCCTGTATGGCAATGACCTGGACGACACGACTTCGCCTATTGAGGCAGGTTTGGGTTGGATAACGAAGTTTGTCGATGGAAAGAATTTCGTCAACCGTGCCATGCTGGAGCGCCAGAAGCAGGAAGGTACAGTGCGCAAACTGGTCGGCTTCGAGATGGTGGACCGTGGTATTCCCCGTCATGGTTATGGCCTGTTCAGTGCCGAAGGCGAGGAAATCGGTACGGTTACTTCGGGCACCATGTCGCCAACCCGTAAGATCGGTATCGGTATGGGCTATGTGAAGCCGGAATACAGCAAGCCGGGTACGGAGATCTGTATCGACATGCGTGGCCGGAAGCTGAAGGCTGTAGTGGTACGTCCGCCTTTCCGTAAATAAGATTGTTTCTCTGAAGAACGACGGATAAAATAAGCATATCCTGTCGGGGCAGTAATCAGACTGTTCTCGGCAGGATATTTTCGTTTTTATAAATAGCTGTAATTCAGTATAATTTTATGTCAGTTGAGAGACACTTGTGTTGCTCGCGAGCGACACTTGCACGGCTCGTGAGCAACACTTGCATGGCTCGCGAGCAACACAAGTGTGGCTCACGCCTCATGCAGGTATGATTCGCCCGTCAGGTTTGTATGCAGATAGCGATGCACAAATGTACTATGAAATTTGGTTAAAAAACCTATAATTCTTATCTTTGCGCCCCTAATTCTAATTCATTCACTACATTCAATATTTATGGCTTTCACCAATAATGTTATGATTGTTCGCCACAAACTATTGGCGAAACTTGTTGATCTTTGGAATCAGAATCGTTTAATCGAGGAAATTGACCGTCTGCCTATCGAACTGAGTCCTCGTCGTGCGCGTCCGTTGGGACGTTGCTGTATCCACAAGGAACGTGCTGTGTACAAGTATAAGATGTTCCCCTTGCTGGGTTTTGACATGACAGACGAGAAAGACGAACTGACTCCGCTTTCCGAGTATGCCCGTCAGGCTTTGGAGAAGCGTCGTGAGTTGAAGGAGAATATTCTGTGTGTGATCGATGAGGCTTGTTCTTCGTGTGTGCAGGTGAACTACGAAGTGACCAACCTTTGCCGGGGATGCGTGGCCCGCAGTTGCTACATGAACTGTCCGAAGGATGCCATCCGTTTCAAGAAGAACGGCCAGGCTATGATCGACCACGATACGTGTATCAGTTGCGGTAAGTGTCACCAGAACTGTCCTTATCATGCTATTGTCTATATTCCTGTGCCTTGCGAAGAAGCTTGTCCGGTAAAGGCTATCAGCAAGAACGAGGACAATGTAGAGCACATCGACGAATCGAAATGTATCTATTGCGGTAAATGTCTGAACGCATGTCCTTTTGGTGCCATATTCGAGGTTTCGCAGGTGTTCGACATTCTGCAAGCTATCAGCGAAGGCGAACAGGTTGTAGCCATTCCGGCTCCGTCTGTTTTGGGACAGTTCAATTCCACCATCGAGGAAGTGTACGGAGCATTACGCAAGGTAGGCTTTGCCGATGTGATTGAAGTTGCGCAGGGAGCCATGGATACTGTGAGTCACGAGGCTGCCGAGTTGAAAGAAAAATTGGAAGAAGGACAGGCGTTTATGACAACGTCCTGCTGTCCGTCATATATAGAAATGGTCGAAAAGCATGTGCCCGAGCTGAAGAAATATGTTTCTACTACCGGTTCGCCCATGTACTATGCTGCCCGTATCGCCAAGCAGCGTTATCCCGAGGCAAAAGTTGTGTTTATCGGCCCGTGTGTGGCCAAACGCAAGGAGGCACGTCGCGATGAGTGCGTAGACTACGTAATGACATTCGAGGAAATCGCTTCCGTATTCGAAGGATTCCACATTGACCTGAAGCAGACTCCGGCATACGCCGTAAGCTATACTTCTGTACGCGAGGCACACGGTTTCGCACAGGCAGGAGGTGTAGCAGGAGCTATTAAAGCTTATTTAGGCAAGGAGGCCGAAGGTATTCCTATGATACAGGTAGCCGACCTGAACAAGAAGAACATCGGATTGCTGCGTGCTGCTGCCAAGACAGGCAAGGTGCAGGGACGTTTCATCGAAGTGATGGCTTGCGAGGGTGGCTGTATTTCGGGTCCGAGTGCCCACAACGACTTTATGGCCGGACGCCGCCAGCTCAATCAGGAACTGCTGAAGCGTCGCGAGTCATACGAAAACAGAGACGGAGAATGATACGATGACTTCACAGAATCGGCTGAAGGAATACGTAGAGCGTCTGGAGGGCGGTGAGGCACTGTCCTCCGAAGCTTTACGCAGTTTGTTGGTGATGCCGGACGGCAATGCTTCCACATATCTGCAGGAGTGTGCCCGTCGGGTAGCACAAAGTCGTTTCGGTACATCGGTTTACGTACGGGGACTGATTGAAGTCAGCAATTACTGTCGTGATAACTGCTATTATTGTGGCATCCGGAAAGGCAATCCTGATGTGGTGCGCTATCGGCTGGGGAAGGACGATATTTTAGAGTGTTGTCGTCATGGTTATTCACTGGGATTTCGTACCTTTGTGTTGCAGGGTGGAGAAGACCCGCGGCAAACGGATGATTTTGTTGTGGATGTCGTTTCGGCTATCCGTGCCTTTTATCCTGACTGTGCCATCACGCTTTCGCTGGGTGAAAAGTCGCGCGAGGCATACGAGCGCTTCTTCCAGGCAGGTGCCAATCGCTATCTGCTCAGGCACGAGACGTATAATGCTGCCCATTACTGTCAGCTGCATCCCGCTGAAATGTCCCGCGACAACCGGTTGCGCTGTCTGCACGACCTGAAAGATATTGGTTATCAGACAGGAACAGGCATCATGGTAGGAAGTCCCGGGCAGACAGTTGATGACATTGTAGCCGATTTGCTTTTCATTCGCGAACTGGCTCCGCAGATGATTGGTATCGGGCCTTTCATTCCTCATCATGCTACTCCTTTTGCCCTTGAGAAGGCTGGAAGTGTAGAACTGACGCTGCGCCTGTTGTCCATTCTGCGGTTGATGCATCCACGTGCACTGATTCCGGCTACTACCGCTCTGGCAACTTTGTCGCCCGAAGGGCGGAACCGTGGCATATTGGCAGGTGCCAATGTCGTGATGCCCAATCTGTCTCCGCTGTCTGTGCGGCAAAAGTACGAACTTTACAACGATAAGGCTGCTTTGGGAGCCGAGTCAGCAGAAGGTTTGCAAGCTCTTCAGAAAGAATTGGATCGCATCGGCTACCGCATCGATTATGGAAGAGGAGATTATGTTTAATAAAGAATAAGATAAGAAAGGATCAAGATAATGGCTTATAATCCCCAATCGTCTATAGCGACAGAGTTCATCAATCACGAAGAAATACTTGATACACTGGAGTACGCCCGTCAGCATAAGGACGACCGTGTACTGATCAGTTCGCTGATAGAGAAGGCACGCGAGTGTCGCGGGCTTTCGCATCGCGAAGCGGCAGTGTTGCTCGAATGCGACCTGCCGGATCTGACGGAAGAACTTTTCCGTCTGGCCAAGGAAATCAAGCAGCGTTTCTACGGCAACCGTATTGTGATGTTTGCCCCGCTCTACCTTTCCAATTATTGTGTCAACAGCTGTGTTTATTGTCCTTATCATGTAAAGAACAAGACTATTGCCCGCAAGAAACTCACGCAGGAGGAAATACGCCGCGAAGTGATAGCCTTGCAAGACATGGGGCACAAGCGTCTGGCACTCGAAGCCGGCGAAGATCCTTTGCACAATCCGATAGAATATATCCTGGAGTCGATACAGACCATTTACAGTATTCATCACAAAAACGGAGCTATCCGCCGGGTGAATGTGAACATTGCCGCTACAACTGTCGAAAACTATCGCAAGCTGAAAGAGGCAGGCATCGGTACCTATATTCTTTTCCAGGAGACTTATCATAAGGAAAATTATGAGAAACTTCATCCGCGTGGACCGAAGAGCAATTATGCCTATCACACGGAAGCCATGGACCGTGCCATGCAGGCCGGTATCGATGATGTAGGCTTGGGAGTGCTTTTCGGACTGAATACATATCGTTACGATTTTGTAGGTTTGCTAATGCATGCCGAACACTTGGAAGCAGCGTTTGGCGTAGGTCCTCATACCATCAGCGTTCCCCGTATCTGCTCAGCCGACGACATTGATGCCAGCACCTTCGAGAATGCCATTTCCGACGAGACTTTCCAGAAGATTGTAGCTGTGATTCGCGTCAGTGTGCCTTATACAGGGATGATTATTTCGACACGAGAGTCGCAGAAGTCACGCGAGAAAGTGCTCGATATTGGTATTTCACAGATTAGCGGCGGTTCGCGTACCAGTGTGGGCGGTTATGCTGCGCCCGAATTGCCGGAAGAGAATTCCGCTCAGTTCGATGTAAGCGATACCCGGACGCTGGACGAAGTAGTCAACTGGTTGCTTCGTCTGGGCTACATTCCGAGCTTCTGTACGGCTTGTTACCGTGCCGGACGTACGGGTGACCGGTTCATGTCGCTGGTAAAAAGCGGTCAGATAGCCAATTGCTGTTTGCCCAATGCCTTGATAACCTTGCAGGAATATCTGGAGGATTATGCGTCGGAAGAAACCCGTGAGTTGGGTAGGCAGATGATCAGGCAAGAGATGCAGCATGTTCCGAATGCAGCCATACGAACCCGAGCTTCCGAATATTTGGAACAGATTGTAAAAGGAGAGCGGGATTTCCGTTTCTGAAAGGTTGGATTTGAAAAAGTAGCTTGGTTATGAGACGATTGAAGTTGCTGGTTGTATTAGTCTGTTTAAGTTGGGTATGCTCTGCCTATTCCAACGAATCAGACCGCTTCTTCAACCGGTACAACTTTCATTTCATAACCGAACGTTTTGGACTTCCTTATAGTGTTGTGACAGACATTATTCAGGACTCTGACGGCTATATTTGGGCTGCTACTTACAACGGGCTTGCGCGTTATGATGGTTATCAGTTTCTGAATTATAATTCCCAGACACATCCTATTCGTTTGAAAAACGGATTTGTACATCACCTATGTGAAGACAAATTCAAGCGTTTGTGGATTGCCACGGAAGGAGGTCTCGATTTGATAAACTTGAATACATACGCTTCCGTCCGGCTTCCTTTTCCTTCTGATACCATCCTTCATCGTTTGCAAAATAGCTTTATTCATACTATTTACAAAGACAAGAAAGATGATTTGTGGATAGCATGTAACAATGATTTGTGGCATCTTCGTCTGGATGCTAACGGGCAAGTGTGTGAATATCATGTACTGAGGTCAAAAGCCACTTCACCCATTCATGCTGTGGTGGATATGGGGGATTTTGTTTGTGCTGGCATTGACAATGAGATTTGTATAATAGAAAAGGCAGGTAACCATCTTTTAAAGGCAGTTCCTTTGTCCGATGAACTGGTACCTTTCAGTGAAGACTGGCGCATATCCTGTTTACTGATGGATGGGGACTTTCTTTGGATTGGCTCCAATCGCGGACTGTTCAAATACAATCATTTTACCAAAAGTCTGAAAAGATACCGTTACTCTACGCACCGTCCCGGCATGTTGAGTCAGGCTTATATCACGGATATCAAACTGACAGAATTGGGATATCTGATTGTTTCCACACTGAACGGATTGAATGTATACCATCGTGATACAGATACTTTCTCTTTCATTCGTCAAGGTAATACTCAAAATGGATCTGGCATTAACTGTAATGGCATCAATTGTATATTTACTTCTGGAGAAACCATTTGGTTAGGTACGGAGACTGGTGGCATTAACCTGCTTTCACCTAAACGATTGCAGACAGAAATGTGGGCATGCCCTTTATTGGGCAAGGAAGGTGAACATGCGGCGGCTAATGCCATAACCGAGGATGCTTCGGGTAATTTATGGATTGGGCTGGTAGAGAGAGGATTGGTAGAATGGAATCCGGTAACCAATTCGTATAAACGATATTTGTTCTCTCCGGGTGATATGACCTCGATCAGTAATAATACAATTAACGGTCTGTTTACAACCGCAGACAATCATTTGTGGATTTATACGTGGGGAGTTGGTATCAACGACCTCGATCTGAACAAACCGGATGAAAGGAAATTCAAGCGATATACCCGTGAGGAATTTTCTACGTTGAAAGGCGATTTTATCAGTAGTGCTTGCGAGGATACCATCAATCGGGGAATCTGGTTTGGTTCCACTCGTGGAGTATTGTTTTACGATCGTGAAACAAATTCTTTTAGTAGAGTGTTGTTGGATAGGGTTACAAACGAATTCGAATCAATTCACGCACTTCTGATAGACAAGAAAAAACGTTTGTGGGTTGGTTCTTCACAGGGAGTGTTTATTATAGATTTGTTTTCGTTTGCCAAATCGCGTAAACGCTTCGATTATACATACCTGCGTTATAAGCTGGATGATCCCGAATCGGGAAAGATTGAAAAGATAAACAGTATTCTGGAGGACCATGAAGGCAATATCTGGTTGGGAGGGAATGGTAGCGGACTTTATAAGTTGTCAGATGACAAAAATGGACGTTTCAGTTTTAAAAACTATACAACGCAGCACGGACTTCCCAACAATACAGTATTAGGGATGACTGAAGACGGACAAGGCAATTTATGGATTGTAACATATGAGGGCCTGACAAAAGTCAATCCATATTCGATGACTTTTATCAGCTATACACAGTCCGACGGTTTGCCAACTGCACAGTTCTATTGGAATGGTATCTATTATTCGTCGCGAAACGATTTGTTATATCTGGCAACAACCAGCAGACTGCTTATTATTCATTCCGAAAATGAACTGTTACCATCAGGCATTCCCGAAGTGCGTTTATCATCGCTGACTGTGGCCGGAAATGTGGTTTATCCGTTGGACGGCAATTATTTGGAAGAGCCTGTTACGAAAGCTTCTAAAATTACTTTGCACGAAAGTGAAAGTCGTTTTTCAATTGGATTGACAACATGCAATTATGGCAATAACCGGCGGATTCGTTTTGCTTATCGTTTGAAAGGCTATGAAAAAGAATGGAATGAAACATTGCCGGGAGATTGTATGGTCAGATATACAGCTTTGCCTGCCGGAAATTATATATTGCAGGTGCGTGCTACCGATGAGTACGGACATTGGTCTGAATATGTTCGGGAAGTGCAGGTGCGTATTATACCTTATTTCTATAAGACAGTATGGTTCTACCTTTCGATTCTGATTCTGGCAGTATTGGGTGCCTGGTGGTTTTATCGACGTAAGACACGCCGCTTCCGCGAACAACGGATTGAACTGGAACAGAAGGTTGAGGAGCGTACTCAGAAATTAGCTGTTCAGAACAGACAGCTGGAGGAGATGGCACAACACGTGAAAGATGTAACAGAAGAGAAAATTGCCTTTTTTACCAATATTACCCATGAATTCCGTACTCCCGTTACGTTGATTCACGGACCGATTGAGCATGCGTTGAAAGAAGTGACCGACGAACATGTGAAGGCAGATTTGCAGATTGCTGAGCGCAATTCCAGTTATTTGCTTTCGTTGGTCAACGAACTGATGGACTTCAGGAAACTGGATATGGACAAAGTTACATTGGACAGGAAGCCTTGTCAGTTCGTTGCTCTTTTGTCCGAGTTATTATTGCCTTTTAAGGTATTTGCCAAAGAGCGGCAGATTGAGATCCGCTTTTTCTCACGGGTCAGTACTCCGTGGGTGTTGCTCGATGCCGCTTACATGCGTAAAGCGCTGGTGAATCTCATTTCGAATGCCATTAAGTTTACGCCCGATCGGGGGCGCATTGACGTATTTGTTGCGTCTGTACGTGGAAAGGATAGTACCCCAATGCTTTATATTGATGTTTGCGATACGGGGCATGGTATTGTTGAAGAAGATATGGAAAAGATCTTCGACCGTTTCTTTCAGTCAAAGAAAAGTGTCAAGTATCCGGTGTACGGGCAAAGCGGTACGGGTATCGGATTGTTTTTGTGTCGGAAAATCGTAGAATTGCATGAAGGTACTATCCATGCACGCAATAATCATAGTAAGGGAGCTTCTTTTCGCATCTTGATGCCTTTTGTCCCAAGCGAAGAACTAGAATTGGCTGATGATAAAAAGGTATTGGAAGAAACAAAGATTCTGGATGGGGAAAACTTAACGGGAGGTCAGAAGAAAGCAACTATTCTGATTGTAGAAGATAACAAGGACATGCGTTCCTATATTCGTACGTTGCTCGAAAGAGAGTATTGCCTGCTCGAAGCAGAAAACGGGCAGGAAGCTCTTGAAACCATACAGCATCATAACGTCGATCTGATTGTCAGTGACCTGATGATGCCGGTGATGGATGGTTTAGAACTGTCGCGTCGTATAAAGGAAAATCTGGCAACTTCGCACATTCCCTTCCTGATGCTGACTGCCATTCGTTCGGAAGCTCAGGAAAAAGAAAGTTATAAGATTGGGGTAGACGAGTATTTATGCAAGCCTTTCGATGCCGATATGTTGTTACTGCGTATTCGCAATATCCTGAATTTGCGTCAGAAATATAAAAAGATGTTTTCGGCCAGCAGCAATGTGGACGACCTTCCCATGAAGGAAGAATCCCGGGATCAGGTCTTCATTGCGCGGGCATTGGAGCTGATGCAGAAAAACTATGGCGATTCGGAATATGTGCTCGACAACTTTGTACGTGACATGGGGTACAGTAAAACGATGGTCAACAAAAAAATGCAGGCACTGACGGGACAACCTATCGGTCAGTTTATGAAAGGTTACCGTCTGAACATAGCACAGAAAATGATTCAGGAAAGTACGGGCGATTTCAATGTTTCCGAAATTGCTTATGCCGTGGGCTTCAACGACCCCAAGTATTTTACGAAGTGTTTTAAGGAATTCTTTGGTTATTTGCCTAGTAGCTTACTGAAGAAATAGCCTTTGTCGGATTGAACTTTACTATATTCTGCCTAAACTTTTCTATTTTCCTCCATTCCATTGGAGAAAGTACTTATTTTTGCTGAAAAGAATATCAATCTTAAGTACTATCATGAAAATCAGAACAGTTTTCGTCCTTTTATTTTTATCAGTGTATACATTCTGTCTGGCTGGCAACCCCATTAGTGGTTTGTTGGAAAGAATAGATAAGGGTGCTTCACGCAAGTTTGCCATCGAGTTGAAAAAGGGAGAGAAAGATTTTTTCGAACTGGATCAACGTGGCAATAAAGTAGTGGTGCGTGGTAATAACTATGTGAATATAGCTACAGGTATAAACTGGTATCTGAAGTACTATGCAGGCATCCAGTTGTCATGGAATGGCATGACTGCCAAGCTGCCCGATGTACTGCCGCCTGTCGGACAGAAAGAACGCCACGAAACGGATTTGTCTCTTCGCTACGACTTTAATTATTGTACTTATTCCTATACAATGGCTTTCTGGGATTGGGAACGCTGGGAAAAGGAGATTGACTGGATGGCCTTGCATGGTATCAACATGCCTTTGGCTGCAGTAGGACAGGAATGTATCTGGTTTAATATGCTTCAGAAACTTGGTTACACGAAGGAAGAAGTGAACCGCTTTATCGCCGGACCTGCTTTTCTGGCCTGGTGGGCGATGAACAACCTCGAAGGTTGGGGTGGCCCGAATCCCGACTCCTGGTATGTGCAGCAGGAAGCTTTGCAGAAAAGAATTCTGAAACGGATGCGCGAGTACGGCATTCGTCCTGTCTTTCCCGGTTATTCGGGCATGGTGCCACACGATGCCGATGTGAAGTTGGGACTGAATGTGACCAAATCTGATCTGTGGAACGGATTTACCCGTCCGGCTTTCCTGCAACCTACCGATGAACGGTTTGCCGAGATTGCCGATCTGTATTACAGCGAACAGGAACGTTTGTTCGGAAAAGCCGATTTCTACTCTATGGATCCTTTCCACGAAGCTGAGAATGCAGCTTCAGTAGATTTCGATGCGGCAGGAAAAGCCATTATGAATGCCATGAAGAAAGTCAACCCGAAGGCTGTATGGGTTGTACAGGGGTGGACCGAGAATCCGCGTCCGGAAATGATGAAAAATCTGAAGAATGGTGATCTGCTTATTCTGGACCTCTTCAGTGAGTGCCGTCCCATGTGGGGAATACCTTCTATCTGGAAACGCGACAAGGGATACGAACAGCACGACTGGATCTTCTGCATGTTGCTGAATTTCGGTGGAAATGTAGGTTTGCACGGGCGTATGGATCAGTTACTCAATAATTTCTATCTGACTAAAAACAATCCGTTGGCAGCCCATCTGAAGGGTATCGGTCTGACAATGGAGGGAAGCGAGAACAATCCGATGATGTTCGAACTGATGTGCGAGTTACCCTGGCGTCCGGAGAAATTCACCAAAGAAGCATGGCTGAAGGACTATCTGTTTGCCCGTTACGGGGTACGCGACGAGAAGATCGAACAGGCATGGACCCTGCTGGCCAATACCATCTATAACTGTCCTTTCGGTAACAATCAGCAAGGCCCTCACGAATCCATTTTCTGCGGCCGTCCTTCGCTGAACAATTTCCAGGTGTCAAGCTGGTCCAAGATGGCCAACTATTACGACCCGACAGTGACGGAAGAGGCTGCCAGCCTGTTGTTGGAAGTGGCCGACCGTTATCGTGGCAACAACAATTTCGAGTACGATCTGATAGACGTGGTTCGTCAGGCCATTGCCGATAAGGGACGTATCGTTTACAACCGTACGATAGCCGATTATAAGAGTTTCGATAAGAAAAGTTTTGCTGCAGATTCCCGCAAGTTCCTCGATATGCTCTTGTTGCAGGATCGTCTGTTGGGTACACGGAGCGAGTTCCGTGTCGGACGCTGGATAGAGCAGGCACGCAAATTGGGCAATACTCCCGAGGAGAAGAAACTTTATGAATGGAATGCCCGTGTGCAGATTACCACGTGGGGCAATCGTGTCTGTGCCGACGAAGGCGGTCTGCGCGACTATGCCCACAAAGAATGGAACGGCATTTTGCGCGATTTCTATTATAAACGCTGGGAAGCCTATTGGAAAACCTTGCAGGACGAACTGGACGGAAAACCAGCCGTAACTCTCGACTTTTATGCCATGGAAGAGCCTTGGACGCTGGCTTCGAATCCATATACGTCAGCACCCGAAGGCGATTGCATCGATGTAGCCAAAGAAGTGTTTGCCAAAGTATTTAAATGATGGAAAAGAAAAGGCTCTTGTCGTTGGATGTATTGCGGGGACTGACGGTGTTCGGTATGATCGTAGTCAACAATGCCGGAGGCAGTCAGTCTTACGAATCGTTGCGCCATTCTGCATGGAATGGCCTGACTCCTTGCGACCTTGTATTTCCCTTCTTTCTGTTCATTATGGGGATATCCACATACATTGCGCTTCGCAAGTTCGATTTTCAGCCTTCAGCACCGGTCATCCGGAAGATACTGAAGCGTACCGTGTTCATTCTGCTTATCGGATGGGCCATCGGTTGGTTCGATTTTGTTTGTGAAGGCGATATCTTTCCCTTTGCCCATTTACGGTTGACTGGAGTGCTGCCCCGCATTGCTTTGTGCTATTGTGTAGCTTCACTTCTGGCATTGTATGTCAATAATAAACGTTTGGCATGGATTGCAGGCATATTGTTGGTGGGCTATGCTGTTTTGCTCTGTATGGGCAATGGATATGCGTGTGACGAGACCAATATTCTGTGTGTTGCCGATCGTGGTATTTTAGGGACAGAGCACCTTTACCGGAAGAGCCCGATTGACCCTGAAGGGTTAGTCAGTACCTTGTCTGCCATTGCTCACACACTGATAGGCTTCTGCTGTGGAGCACTGATGCTGAAGAAAGGCATTTCATTGGAAACAAGAATCCTGAAGCTGGCGGTTACAGGCTTTCTGCTGATGGCTGTAGGCTGCTTGCTGACAGAAGCTTTCCCGCTGAACAAGCGTATCTGGTCGCCTACTTTTGTACTGGTCACTTGTGGACTTGCAGCCATGCTTCAGGCTACACTGACCTACTTCATTGATCTGAAAGGAAAGAAAGACTGGTGTCGCTTCTTCGAAGTATTCGGAGTCAATCCGTTGTTCCTGTATGTGCTGAGCGAAGTGGCAGCTATTGTGATAAGTGCTACGGAAAGCAAGCCTGTCGTTTACGGAGTCATTCACTCGTGCATTTCCGATCCTTATCTGGCTTCGGCATGTTATTCGTTGCTCTTCGCGCTGGTAATGGGAGGATGCGGATATTGGCTGTACAAAAAGAAAATATATATCAAGTTATAAGCAGATCGTAGAATATTCTCGATAGAAAGAATTGAAAAGAAAGAGCAAAGTGTTATGACAGGAATCCGTTTATATAGTGTCTTGTGTATTTTTTCCGTTGCAGGCTTTTGTGCAGCTTGTTCGGAGAAAAGTGCGGAGGAAAAACGTCTGCCATATGTTGATACGCGGATTGGTACGGCTCCCAGTGTGACGCATACGGCGGGACTGTTTGGAAAGAATACCGAGGAATACGGACAGACGTTGCCCGCAGTACTCGAACCCAACGGAATGAATTTCTGGACTCCGCAGACTCGCGACACCGAAGAGAAATGCATTGCTCCTTACTATTATGCCGACAGCCTTTTGCAGGGTTTCCGCAATTCGCATTGGATTGTTGGCGGGTGCACACAGGATTACGGTTCCATGACCCTGATGCCGCTTTTTAGCCGTTTGCGGTGCATGCCCGAAGCACGTGTAACCCGTTTCTCGCACCAGACCGAGCAGGCCACTCCTGCCTATTATGCCGTTTCCTTGCCCGATGAGGCTCTGACAGCAGAGATGACGGCACGTTCGCGCTCGTCCATTTTCCGTTTCACCTATCAGAAAAGCGGTAAAGCCTATTTGGTTGTCAATCCGAACAGCGATGAAGGACAGGGATTTATCTCGGTCGATACGGTGAACAACGTCATCAGCGGTTACAATCCCGTTCACCGCATCTATCAGGGCTGGGGAGAGCCCGCCGGATATAGCGGACATTTTGTGGTTCGTTTCCAGAAGAAGATAACAGGCTTCGGCGTATTCCGAGGCGATTCCATATTTCCGGCTCGTGACGCTATAGGCAATGCCTGTGGTATCGGTGCCTATGTCGAATTCGATGTGAACGAAGGCGAGAACCTGTTGGTTAAGGCTGCTTCCTCGTTTGTCAGTGCCGAAGGAGCCATGAACAATCTTGAAGCCGAGATTCCCCATTGGGATTTTGACCGTACACGTCGTGAACTGACAGATATCTGGGAACATCGGTTGGCACTTGTCGAAGTGCAGACCGACAACCGCGAAGCAAAGGAAAAATTTTACAGTGCCTTATACCGGGCTTCTTTCCTGCCGCGCACGTTCAACGATGCCGACGGCCGTTATCCTTCGTTTGCTACCGGTACTCCCGTACGTCAGCTTCCTGCCGGACGTACCTATTACGAGGACTACAGCATGTGGGATACGTATCGTGCCTTGCATCCGTTGGTCAATCTGCTGACCCCCGGACGGGCGGGCGATATGATGCAGTCGCTTGTCTGGAAGTACGAACAGGGTGGGTGGCTTCCTATTTTCCCGTGCTGGAACAGCTACACGGCTGCCATGATTGGCGACCACTGCATTGCTACCTTGGCCGATGCTTATTGTAAGGGAATCCGTAATTTCGATATTGACAAGGCGTACGAGGCCATGCGCAAGAACGCTTTTCAATCACCCGCCGATGTACGCGAATACCGTGACGGTATGGGGCGCAGGGCTTTGAAGTCCTATCTGAAGTACGGATACATTCCGCTTGAAGATTCTGTTCCCGATGCGTTCCATACAAGGGAACAGGTATCGCGTACGCTGGAGTATGCTTACGACGACTTTGCTCTGGCGCAGGTCGCTGCAGCTTTGGGCAAGACAGCCGATACTGACAGCCTGCTGGCTCGTGCCCGCAATTATCGCAACGTCATTGATCCTCGTACCGGTTATGCACAAGGGCGTCGGGCCGACGGCAGTTTCCTTACGGACGATAATGCGTTCCGTTTTGCTTCCTTCATCACAGAAGGAGCCCCTTGTCATTACACTTGGTACGTGCCTCACGACCCTTACGGTCTGATGGAATGTATGGGCGGGCGTGACAATTTTATCGCCAAGCTCGACTCCATGTTCTGCGAACAGCGCTATTGGCATGGTAACGAACCTTGTCATCAGGTAGCCTTTCTGTTCAACTATGCCGGACAGCCGTGGAAGACCCAGCAGGCAGTGCGTCACATCATGCAGACCGAGTACCTACAGGCACCCGGCGGGTTGTCGGGCAACGACGATGCCGGACAGATGTCGGCGTGGTACGTCTTTGCCGCTTTGGGCTTCTATCCCGTATGTCCCGGCACACCTTATTATATATTGGGCAGTCCTTCGTTCAGCGAAGCCGTGCTGCATCTTGAGAACGGGCGTACATTTACATTGAAGGTGCTTCATGCTTCCGAAAAGAACATCTATATACAGAGTGTCCGTCTGAACGGTCGCCCTTATACGAAGAACTACCTTTCGCACGAGGACATCCTGCGGGGAGGAACGATGGAGTTTGTCATGGGCGATAAGCCCAACACAGCCTGGGGCAGTGCTTCGGCCGACTGTCCGCCTTCTGTCATGTGATTGATTGATTAATTAATTGAATATTAATGCTTATGATACATAGAATACCTGTCTGTCTGTTCCTGTTACTGTTTGTCCCTCTGTTCCTGTATGCCAGAGGCGGACATGCTCCGGTATATGATGTGACTGCTTTCGGTGCGGTTTCCGATACTACCCGACTTTCTACCGAGGCTTTTCAGCGGGCAGTCGATGCCTGTGCTGCCGACGGTGGAGGAACGGTATGGGTGCCTGCCGGCAATTACCTGTGCACGACGGTCGTACTGAAAAGCAACGTTAATCTGCATCTGGATGCCGGTGCCACCGTTTATGCCAGTCGGAAAGTGTCTGACTATGAAGGTTTACGGCAGAAGGTTGGAGCAGCCGATACCAGTGAGAGTGAAGTCCTGTTGGGGGCTTTCGATGCCGAAAATATATCGGTGACGGGAACCGGAACCCTGCACTGCCGTGCCGAACGCATCGGATATCGGCGCGCTCCACAGACTGTCGTCACCGATTCGGTTACCGGTCGTGAGATTGCCAATGCCGCCCGTTACGGAGCCGACTATCAGAGCAAGTTCCGTAAAGTGCCGCCTTGTCCCGGAGCCATTAGCTTTGTTGGCTGTACCGGTGTGTGCATCCGCGACATCCGGGTGGTCGAATCTTCTTTCTGGTCCGTGCATCTGCAATGGTGCGAACGGGTGACGGTTGATGGCGTTTATATCACTTCCAACCGTCACAACGGGGTCAATGCCGACGGACTCGACATCGACGGATGCAGCCAAGTGATGGTGAGCAACTGCCGCATCGATACCGGCGACGATGCTCTTTGCCTGAAGACGACCCGACAGGAAGGCAAGGCTCTGCCTTGCAGTCAGATTACCATAACTAACTGCGTGCTGACCTCGTCGTCGGCTGCATTGAAGATCGGCACGGAGTCGCATGCCGACTTCGAGAACAT
Source organism: Bacteroides ndongoniae (assembly GCF_900108345.1). Classification (GTDB taxonomy): domain Bacteria; phylum Bacteroidota; class Bacteroidia; order Bacteroidales; family Bacteroidaceae; genus Bacteroides; species Bacteroides ndongoniae. The sequence goes on from NZ_FNVV01000013.1 coordinate 1,156,910, forward strand.
TACCGTTTCCAACTGTGTCATCGACAAGGCAAACCGCGGACTGAATATGATAATCCGCGACGGTGGCAGTGCCCGCAACATTCTGTTTTCGAACATCGCCATCACTACCTGCCGGAAAGAAACCTTCTGGTGGGGAAACGGAGACCCCGTCTGGTTCACCGTGCAGAAGCGGGGAGACGGTCCGTCGGGCACCATCGAGAATGTGACTCTGAGTCACATCATCGCTCACGGACAGAGTGGTATCCGCCTTGAAGGCTTCAGCCGGCGGATCAGAAACGTCCGCCTGAACGACGTGCAGCTGTTTATGGAGCCGGAAGACGCGGTGGACAAGCGTTCGCGCAACGGATTCCTGTTCGACGGAGTTGATAAGCTGTCGCTGGTCGATTGCGAAGTGAACTGGGATATGCAGCATCCCGAGCCCACGTGGGAGAGCGCTTACCTGTTTCGCAACGTGGACGGACTGCAATTGGTGCGGACCTACGGTGACAGTGCGCCGGGCAGCCAGTATCCGGCTTTCCGATACGAGCAGGTAGATCATATCCGAACAACCGATTAAACTTTTAACGAGATATGAGAACGAAACATTTGATTCTTGCCCTGTTCAGCCTGTTTCTGCTGAATGCGTGCCAGCAACGGCAGAAGGGAGTTTACAACGTGATGGACTATGGAGCGGCGGGAGACGGAAAGGCCGACGACGCAACTGCCATACAGCAGGCTGTCGATGCCTGTAGTGCCGCCGGAGGCGGAACCGTATTGCTCCCTTCGGGGCATACCTTTCTGTGTGGTCCGCTGAAGTTGGCTTCCGATGTCAATTTCCATTTGGAGCCCAACTCGCGTCTGTTGGCCAATCCCGACGAAAGTGTTTACAACGAAAGCGCTTTTGGCGACAACCGTGGTGAAGGCATGATGTGGATCAGCGGAAAAGACCTGAAAAACCTGTCCATCACGGGTACAGGTACCATCGACGGCAACGGGGTGGCCTTTATGGGGAAGGAACTGGAGGATTCGTACGAACTGAAACCGGTGACGGACTTCGATCCGCGTCCGCATGTCCTGACCCTTATCAATGCCGAGAAGACAGTGATCAGAGATGTAACCATCTGCAACAGTGCCTACTGGACCATTCATCTGGTGGGTTGCTACGATGCGCTGATCGAAGGTATTTCCCTACTCAATAACCTGAAGATCCGCAATGGCGACGGCATCGACCTCGACCATTCGCGCAAGGTACGCATCGCCGACTGCTTTATCGAGTCGGGCGATGATTGCATCTGCCTGAAAAACAGACGTGAATTCGAAGAATACGGTTCGTGCGAAGACAATGTGGTGAGCAACTGTGTGATGACTTCCCGTTCGTGTGCCATCAAGATTGGGTCGGAGAACATGGACGTTATCAACAACGTGCTGTTCAACAATTGCATCATCCGGGGCAGCAACCGTGGAGTCGGCATTCAGAACCGTGACGAAGGCACGGTGACCAACGTTGTTTTCTCGAATATGCTTATCGACTGCCAGTTCTTTTCCGATGTGTGGTGGGGCAAGGCCGAGCCTATCTATGTGACTTCTTATCCGCGTGCCGTAGGCAATCACAAGGATGCCGGCTGGCGTTTTCCGAAGGGAGCTACCGAAGGACGTTGCGGAGAGGTGAGCCGTATTTACTTCACGAATATCAAGTGTACCAGCGAGAACGGCGTATTTGTAGGCGGAGATGTACCGGGCAAGGTGAATCACATTTACTTCAAGGACGTGGATGTGTTGCTATACAAGCGTACCGGCTATCCCGGAGGAATCTACGACAAGCGTCCCTGTCTGGGCGAAGGTTTTGTACATGATAGCACGTACGGTTTCTACATCGATACGGCTTCAGACATTTATATAGAAGATTCGCGCATCATGTGGGGCGATACCAAGCCCGACAAGGCTGCCGACGGTGTGATGCAGAAGAATGCCCACAACGTGGTGATTGAATGAGCCGACCGGTTCCTGCCTGACAGTTAAGGAGTGAAAAGGAGGGAATCCGATACATTGTATCCCACTTATTCAGGCACGGATTACACGGATATTCGCAGATTATTTTTATTCTTTATATCTTGTTTTTCCGTGTAATCCGTGTCTGAAAATAACAACTACTTTTGAATTTGAATGTCTATTGGTAAAAAACAGAATATGAGACGAATACTGATTACGATATGCGCTTTTTGCAGTTTTCTGGCGGTCTTTTCGCAAAGCCGTCCCACGCCCGAGCAGTTGGGAAGTATCTATTATGCCTATCCCGCACCGACGGAGGCGCCTGCACCGGCTCCCGAAGGATATGAGCCGTTCTACATCAGCCATTACGGCCGTCACGGTTCGCGTTGGATGACGGACGATGTGCGTTATGTGGCGATGGTCAGTCTGTTCGATTCGCTGTACCGATGCAATCAGCTGACGGCTTTGGGACAGGATGTCCGTCTGCGCCTGCATCGCGTGTGGGACGATGCCCGCGGACGCAGCGGCAACATCACGCCGCTTGGCGAACGGCAGCATCACGACATTGCCGTCCGCATGTACCGCAACTTCCCGCAGGTGTTTGGCGACAGTGCGGTCATCGATGCCCGTTCTTCCACTTCGCTCCGCTGTGCGATGAGCATGAGTTATTTCACCGACGGACTGAAAGAACAGAATTCTGCCTTGCGCATTACTCGCCGTGCTTATGGCGAGTACATGAACTACATTGCCTATACCTCGCCCGAAGGCGAGGCTTTCACCTCCGAGCAGGCTGCATGGCGCAAGGATTTTCACGCTTTCGAAAGTCGCATGATACGTCCGGCCCGGTTGATGAAATCGCTGTTTCAGCATGCCGAAAACTTCTCGGAGAAACAGTCGGCCGATGTCATGACATCGCTTTATTGGATTGCCGCCGACATGCAGAATGTGGATTTGTGCGGACAAGTGTCGTTTTACGACCTCTTTCAGTACGACGAACTGCGCGACTTCTGGCGGACGGTGAATGCCCGCATGTATGTGTGCAACGCCGCAGCTCCGCTTAATGAGGGGCTGATGCCGCGCTGTGCTTCCAACCTGTTGAATGATATTGTGGCAAAGGCCGATACTGCCATACGTGGCGGAAAGACGGCTGCCGATTTGCGCTTCGGACACGATACACACCTCATCCGATTGCTGGCCCTGATGCAGATGGAGGGCTGTGCAAACCAGGAGGCCGATATGGATAAGTTTCATCTGGCATGGCAGGACTACAAAGTCTCGCCCATGGGTGCCAACTTGCAGCTTATTTTCTATCGGGCTCCGGGGAAGGATGTGTTGGTGTGCTTCCTGCTGAACGAGCGCGAAGCCAAACTTCCCATCCAAAGCGTGGAGGGATCGTTCTACCGTTGGGAAGACGTAAAGCGCTTCTGGCACCAGGTGGCACCTGCACAGGGCGGTGACGTCAGATGACGATTTTGTCTAATATGCCGTTTACCCAGGCGATGGTTACGCCGTAGTTGGTCATCGGCACTCCCTGGCGGCGGGCACTTTCGATGCGACTCATGACGTGCTTGCGGTTGAACATGCACGCGCCGCAATGAATGACGAGGTCGTAGCCCGAAAGATCGTCTGGGAAGTCGGCGCCCGATACGATGTCGATGTGTATGCCTTCTCCTAAACGCTTGCGCAGCATGCGGGGCAGTTTCACGCGGCCAATGTCTTCCGACAGCGGAGCATGGGTGCAGGCTTCGGCTATCAGGATGCGGGCATCCTTTCCCAAACGGGCGATGCTGGCCGCGCCTTGCAGATAGTAGTCGATGTCTCCCTTTTGACGGGCAAACAGGACGGAGAACGAGGTCAGCAGACTTTCGGCAGGCTTTTGCTCATATACGGTGCTGAACACCTGCGAGTCGGTGATGATCAGTTGCGGCGGGCGCGACAGGGCTTGCAGCGTGTCGGCCAGCTTGTCGGTGGTGCAGCTCATCACCATGCATTTCCGGTCGAGCAGTTCGCGCAGTGTCTGTACCTGGGGCAGAATCAGTCTGCCTTTGGGAGCCTGGATGTCTTGCGGCATCACTAACAGTACCAAGTCACCTTCCGATACCAAGTGCGACACGATGGCGGGTTGTACCGTTTCCGATGCCATGCGTATCAGGGCTTCGCGGATAGCTTCCACGCCTTCGCCCGTCCGGGCACTGGCAATGAGGGGACGCATGCCGGCTTTCTTGCTTATTGCATCGGCCACGGTTTCGGCCCGGGGTAGCAGGTCGGCCTTGTTCAGCACCAGCAGGGTGGGGATTTGCTTTTCCTTCAGCAGTTGTAGCCAGTGCAGTTCGTCTTTCACCTCTTCGTCTCTGCACACCAACAGGGCTACGTCGGCCTTTTGCATGACCTTCAATGTTTTTTCTACACGCAGTGCACCCAGTTCGCCCTCATCGTCAAAGCCAGCCGTATCGATGAATACGCACGGCCCCAATCCGTGTACTTCCATGGCCTGATAGACCGGATCGGTGGTTGTGCCGGCGACGTCGGACACCAATGCTGCCTGCTGGTGGGTCAGTGCATTCAGCAGCGAAGATTTTCCACTGTTTCGTTTGCCCAGCAGAACGATGTGCAGGCGGTTGGAGCGGGGGGTAGCTGTTAAACTCATAAAACGGTAGTTTAAAGGAGGAATATGGATTAAAGTTAGCTGATGAAAAGAAATAATTATATCTTTGTAAGCAGGCATAAAAAAACCCGGATTCATCACCAGTAACTGAAAGCTGGGAGAGGAACGCCCGGGACTGCAATACAAAAGTACAAAAGATATGGAACATAACAAAGCATTCTTTGAAAAAGTTTTCTCCACCAAACTGCTTTTCATAATGAATCCATTTGCTGGAATTTGAATCGTGTGGAAGATATTCATCGGGAGATGGTTGTCGTCATGGGATGGATGAACAAGGATGTACCCGGTTGGTTACAACTTATTGATCGCTTCGATACGGTGTGCGCCAGTATTCGGAAAAACATGGGATGGCAATGAGCATTCGTGAGCAACACTTGTACGGCTCCTGTTCAACACTTGTACGGCTCGCGAGCCATGCTTGCGATACTCGCGGGAGTTGCAGGCAATACTCGTGCCCTTTGCTTGCAACATGCGGCGGGCTTGGTTGTAAGATGCGGCGGCATTGCTTTCAAAACCTGCCGGCATTGCTTGTCATTCCCGCCGACATTACTTGTTACGCCGGCTAACTACCGATGTTACGCCGCTAAAGTAGGTAGTTACAGTCGCCAAGTAGGAGTTTGGAAACGAAAAATGAAACATTAAAAATGAAGATGGCAGAGTGACCTTTTTTGTTCACGTCCAAAAATCCTTTTCTCTTTCATCCTCATCCCTCAACCCTTCACCCTCATCCCTCATCCCTCAACCCTTCACCCTCAACATTAAACCTTAAACCCACTATTTTGCCTTCACGCTTTCACCGGAGGATTTTCGCACTGATACACAGCAGGATATGGTGAAAGATGAAGCTTCACGCCCTTTCAATGAAAATTTGAAAATCCGCGTTCATCCGCCTTTCCCCTGTAGTCCGCGTATCTATCTTTCACCACAACTTTTTTATTATCAATCGATTACGGTGAAACTTCACCTGCGTCCTTTTATCAGCATCCGCTTTTTGATGTGAACCTTATGGGAAAACAGAAGTGGTACGTTGAGTAACGTTGCTGCACAAACTGTTGCAGCATAACTGCACGTATTGATGCAGTGTCACTGCACTGACTGATGCAGAGTGACTGCACTAACTGTTGCAGTGAGGCTGCATAGTCTTTCCGTTCTGTCGGCTGTTAGGCCGTTGTATTTTTTCTCCTATGGGACGGGCAAAAAGCAAGTAGCGGAGTTTTGGACAGGTAGGTGGAGGTATGTGTCGCTTTTCTCAAAAACATTTTTCTTTGTTGGTTTTTAGTAGGAGTAAAATAGTGAACTTTTGCAAGTTGTTGATTAATAGATAATTGTGGTGAAAGATGAATGAGGATGATGAAAAGTTGGTTTACTATTTTCTCCCTATTTTGCGCTATTTTCTCCCCCTTCCTTAGGGGCTTAGTGTATCTTTGCGACAACTGAAATCTAAGAATGAGCTATGGAAACAGCAATGAATGTATTTCTTCCATTGATCTGTTGCCTGTTGTTAAAAGGCAACATCGTCGGGAGCCTGTTTCTTTACACTTAGCAGTATAAATGATAAGAGTGAAGGAATGGGCTTGTTGTTTTTGTTCTTTCCCTAACTTTCTGTTTATTAGTTTGTTGTGTTCATTTTGAAATGTTGTTGAAATAAATATGTAACATGCGGCTTTTACTTTTGCGGCCGGAAAAAAGAATGTGATAAATATATAAAATGAGAATAAAAACTGTTTTTTTTAACTAAAACTTTATTTTATGCTGAATGTACAATTAAAAGGAAAAAGAACATGGATGCAGAGTTTGCTCCTCGTCATGTTCTTGCTAAGCAGTACCTTAGCATTTGCACAGAACAAGGTGACGGGTACCGTAACCGATAAGACTGGTGCTCCGTTGCCGGGTGTTAATGTCCTCGAAAAAGGCACGACTAATGGTAGTATAACCGATGTGGACGGAAAGTACAGCATCAATGTTGAGAAAGGTAAAACATTGATGTTCTCCTATATTGGTTTTACAACAAGAGAAATAGTCGTTAATCAGAATGTTATTAATGTCGCTCTGCAGGAAGACCTTCAGGCACTTGACGAGGTAGTGGTTATTGGTTACGGTAGCATGACTCGTAAGGATGTGACCAGCTCTATTACTACTGTAAAGGCCGACAAACTGAATGTAGGTACTTACACCAGTCCTGCCCAGTTGCTGCAAGGTAAAGTGCCGGGTCTGACCATCACACAGAGCAGCGACCCGAACAGCGAATACTCCTCAATCACGCTGCGTGGTGCTTCTTCATTGCGTGGTGGTGAGGCTATGGAGCCCTATTATGTAGTAGATGGCGTTCCGGGCGTATCTTTGGCTTTGGTCGCTCCCGAAGACATCGAAAGCATCGACGTACTGCGCGATGCAACAGCTACTGCCATTTACGGTTCAAAGGCAGCCAATGGTGTGATCATCGTTACTACGAAGAAAGGTAAGGCCGGTAAAGCTACTGTAACTTACAGTGCTTACATCGCTGCAGACAAGGTGATGAAGAACCTTGACATGATGACTGCAGACGACCTGCGTGCGTATGCCAAAGCCAATAACTTTACCATCAATAACGATTTCGGAGCAAACACGGATTGGCAGAAAGAAGTGCAACGTACAGCATTTACTCACAATCACAATGTGTCGATTAGTGGCGGGAGTGATCGTACTTCTTACACTGCAAGTATTAATTATATGGAGAAACAAGGTGTTATTAAGGGTACTGACATGGATCGTTTGATCGGACGTGCTTTTGTACAGACAAGAGCTTTGAATGACCGTTTGATTTTGTCTATGAATCTGAATGCCAGTATCACCAATAACAATTCTGTTGAAACAGGAGGTGATAATAACAGTGTTTATGATGCAATGAACTATTATTCACCATTGGTTCCTGTACGGGATGAAAATGGTAATTGGACAAATTATGTAGGTGTTTCTCAAAACTATAATCCACTGTCAATGATTAATGAAGACCTTTATCATCATCAAACTAAAAAAATGCAAGGTACAGCTAAGGCGTCTTTAGATATTATTGATGGTTTACAATGGAATGCAACTTTGTCTTATCAGAACGAGCAGTTCTTGTGGGATGAATACCATACTTCACAGTCACAAATGACTTATGTCAAAGATAATGGCCAGGCTCATCGTCGTACAACTCAAGACCTCAAGAAAGTGTTTGAGACTTATTTAAATTATGACAAGACTTTCAATGAAGTTCATAAATTGGGTATTATGTTGGGTTATTCTTGGGAAGAAACAACGAAAGCCGATGGATATGGCCTGACTGTTTATGACTTTTATAATGATGATTTAGGTTACAAGAATTTGGGTATGGCTAACAAAATGGATGGAATTGATGGTGTCTGGTCTTCTGCAGAAAATACCCTGCGTATGATTTCATTCTATGGCCGTGTGAATTACTCATATAACAGTAAGTATTTGTTGCAGGCCACTGTTCGTCGTGATGGCTCTTCTGCTTTTGGTGTCAATAACCGTTGGGCTACCTTCCCCTCTTTCTCTGCCGCATGGCGTATTTCTGAAGAAGAGTTTGCCAAAGATTGGGGATTTGATGACTTGAAGTTGCGTGCAGGTTATGGTGTCAGCGGTAACTCACTGGGCTTTGATCCTTATATTTCGAGAATGCTTTATGGTGGTACCGGTTGGTTTACTTATGTAGATTCTAACGGAGTTGAATCTAACTATCGTATCATCGGTGCATTGCGTAACTCTAATCCTGATTTGAAATGGGAATCGACTTCCATGTTCAACGTCGGTGTTGACTTCTCTGTATTAGGTGGTCGTTTGGGAGCAACCATTGAATATTATGTGAAAAAGACTTCTGACTTGATTCTTGCTTATGAGGTGTCAACAAATAGGTATCAATATCCTTCTATGTGGGCTAACGTAGGAGATATAAGTAATAAAGGTGTCGAAATTAGTATTAACGCTATTCCTGTTCAGACAAAAAACTTTGAATGGAGCACAACGGTGAATTTATCCCATAATAAGAATATTGTTGAAAAAATATCTAATGATACTTATTCTGTACCGTATATTAATACAGCCAATCCGAATATTGGCGGTTCTGCACAAGCGAATTCTATTCAACGTATTATGGAAGGTGAGCCGATAGGCACATTCTATATGTGGAAATGGGCAGGTTATAATGATGAAGGAGTTTCCGTGTTCAATGAATACGATGAGGATGGAAATGTAATAGGTACTACCACTCGATTGGATGAAAAAGACCGTGTGAAAGTTGGTTCCGCACAACCCAAACTGAACTTAGGATGGAATAACACATTGACTTATAAAAATTGGACTTTGACAGCTTTCTTCCAAGGAACATTTGGTAACAAGATTTTCAATGCTACCCGTGCACAATACAATAATACGACTAATATTCAACAAGGTAAGAATGGTTTAAAAGAGATTATGACTGATCAGAAAATTACAGATGTTAATGCACAAGCTCCTTCTGATCGTTATTTGGAAGATGGTAGCTACCTGCGTCTTTCTACTTTGAGCTTAGGATATGATTTTGGAAAGATTGGTAATTGGATTAACAATTTGAAGTTAACAGCTACCTGCAACAACGTCTTTACTATTACTGGTTATTCTGGTACAGATCCCGAAGTAAGTTTGGGTGGCATAGAACCGGGTATTGATTGGCGTAACTCCTTCTATCCGCGTACTCGTACCTTTATGTTAGGATTGAATGTAAACTTCTAATTAACAGAATAAAATTATGAAAAAGATATTCAAATTATTTATATCGGCCGGATTCTTGGCAGCAGCTACAACCGGTTGTACCGACCTTGATGTAGATATAACATCGCAACTGACGGAGTTTCCCGACTCAGAAATTGCTGCAGAAGCAAAATTGGCTAATGTATATTATGCATTTAGAGGAGCCTTAGGACGTAATTATAATTGGGCATGTGAGTTGTCTTCTGATGAATTTACAGGTATCTCATTTGATGGAGATTATTATGATAATGGTGAAAAAGCAAATCCTACGCTACATATGTTGACTCCTGATGATTCGACTGTAGGTTGGTATGGTGATTTGGCTTCAGGTATTACTAATTGCAATAAAGCAATTCTTGATTTTGGAGGAGAGGATGAACCAGCTGCAGCTCCGGCGCTTGCTATGCGTGCATTCTATCATTTCATCCTAATGGATTGCTATGGAGCTATTCCTATTTTGGATCATTTGCTTGATGAAGATGAGTCCATTGATCGTTCTCCACGTCCTCAAGTAGCTGCTTTCATTGAAGCAGACTTATTAAAAGCTCTTCCAAATCTTAGCAAGGAGTCAAATGCTGCTACTTATGGTAAACCGAACTATTGGATGGCCAAAGCTTTACTTGCAAAACTTTATCTGAACTGGGCCGTTTATTCATGTGCTGATGTTACTACTTATACGCCTTCTGTTGACAATCCGAAGTTGAACGACTGTATTTCAGTTTGTGATGAAATCATGAATAATGGTCCGTTTGATTTGAGTGATGGTTACCGTGAGAAGTTTTGGCCTGAAAACGGATCTCATATTAAAGATTTTATTTATGCTATGCCTTATGATCGCATAAAGGCTCAAGGTATGACATATGCTCGTTTTCGTACTTGGAGACAGATGAATTCTTTAGATCCGTCAATGTATGGATTTAAATTGAGTGCGTCTGTCGGTGGAAACTTGGCTGTAAATCCTAATGTGGTTGATTTGCTGTCTTTGCCTGGTGATGATCGTAACTTGTCAATCGTCGGTGGACCTATTTATTTTTTCGACAATAATCGTAATTTAACTAATGAGCCTGTATTATATAATGGAGAACAACTTGTTTTTACAAAAGAAATTACATTAAAAGAAGGTTCTGTTCCTGAACAGCTTAATACTGGTAAGAATGTGACTGGTTGGTCACAAGGTTACAAATCGGTGAAGTGGTTTCCCACTTACGATGATTATTTGAATGACCGTAATCAAAGTAATGATGTGCCTATTTTCCGCTATGCTGATATTATTCTGACTAAGGCCGAAGCTATTCTGCGAGGTGGTAGTACAACAAATGGCGATACTCCGGCTTCTTTACTGAATCAGATTCGTTCTTATGTTCATGCACCGGCATTTGAAGGTGATCCTACTTTGCAGGATATTCTGGACGAACGTGGTCGCGAGTTTTTCGATGAAAACTGGCGTCGTAATGACTTGATACGTTTCGGTAAGTTTGAAGATGATTGGTGTTTGAAGCATGTGGTTAATCCTAAAGCAAAAACGGAATTATTCCGTCGTATATTCCCGATCCCGACCGGTGTGATGAATACTAACACCAACTGGACACAGAACCCTGGATACTAATCACTCGTTATACATTTTTAAGGTAAAAAATAGGCGATTGTTTTATTTAGAGTTTTAAAAATGGAAGCCTTGGGTTGCATCCGTAGTGTCATGCTACGGATGCTAACACAAGGCTTTTTTTATGACAGCATCATTCATTCTGCTTTTCCTTATTCCTATCAACGTCGTTTTGTGAATGAAGCAGGTGGAAGAGAATCAGTATCAACCCGGATGTTTTTCGGATTCTGTTGTCAGAAAGAAGCAGATTTATGATTAAATTTGCAGACAACGAATGAAAAAGAAAATGTATTCGGACAGGAAAATATCTGAATGGAGACAAGAACTTACGTAAATAAATGGCATAGTTATGAATATTCAACGATTGTTTTGCAGTATGGCATTGGCGTTGTTGTTGGCGCATGTCGCTACTGCTTCATCAAATGTTCAGTCGGTAGAGCGGAAGACTTCTCTGACCGATTACGTTGACCCGCGTATTGGTTCCGAGGGACTGGGACGTGTGTTTATCGGTCCGTCGTGCCCCTTTGGCATGGTGAAGCCGTCGCCCGACTGTACACCTTCTCCCAACAGTGGATGGTTGCCGATGCCCGAACGGGTGGATGGTTTTGCACAAGTACACGTCAGTGGCACCGGAGGCGGACCGAAGTATGGTAACGTGCTGGTGGTTCCTTTCTGCGGAGCTTTGGACCGCACGCAACATTTCGATTATCGCGAGTACGAGAACATACGCTTGGGTTACTACGACACCCGTTTCAAGCAAAGCGGCATCCGTACGGAGATAACCACCGCCGAGCGGGCTTCGTTCTACCGCTTTACTTATCCCGAGGCTGCGGACAAGGCACTGGCCATCGACGCCGGTTTCTTCTTGGGCGAAAGTCCGGTGCCCGATGCACGCGAGGCCCAGCAGTTTGTGGGCTCGGAGATACAGATACTGTCCGACCGGGAAGTGTGCGGATATACCCGCATTCGTGGCGGATGGAACAACGGGCGTGCCTATACGGTTTACTTTTATGCCGAAACCGACCGCCCCTTCAGCGAATGGGCTACGTGGAAAGGCGACAGCATCACTGCCGACCGCACGCAGTACGATTCGCATCAGAAGACGGGGGCTTTGCTTCGTTTCGAAGGCGATGCCACAATGCTGCAGCTGAAGGTGGGCATCTCTTTCCTGAGTTGTCTGCGTGCCCAGGCCAACGCACACAACGAGATTCCCCACTGGTCGTTCGACGAGGTACACCGTCAGCTCCTGGACAGGTGGGAAGCACTGTTCTCGAAAATCGAGATCGACGAGAAAGCTCCCGAAGCACACAAGCGGATGTTCTATACCGGATTGTATCATACGATGCTGATGCCTGTAGATCGTACGGGCGAGAATCCGCTTTGGAGTGATCCCGAACCTTATTACGATGACTTTTATGCCATTTGGGATACGTACCGTGCGTCGTCGCCCCTGATCACGCTGATCGATCCGAAGCGTGAGGTCGATATTGTCCGTTCGTTAGTGAACATTTACAAGCGCGATGGCTACATGCCCGATGCCCGGAGCGGCAACTGCAACGGACGTACACAAGGCGGGTCGAATGCCGAAATCGTCATTGCCGATGCGTTTGTAAAAGGACTGGAAGGCATCGACTACGAACTGGCCCTGCAAGCCATGCTGAAAGATGCTACCGTGGATCCGGGTGCCAACCACGAGGCCGAAGGACGTGGCGGCTTGCGCGAGTATCTGGAGCTGGGTTATGTTCCCTGGGGCATCGACCGTGCCGGAAACCGTACGGTGGAATACAGCTATTGTGACTATGCCATTGCCCTCGTGGCCAAGGGACTGGGAAAGGAAGAACTGTACCAACACTACCTGAAGCAGAGCGGCAACTGGAAGAACCTGTGGCGCGACGACTACGAACACAGCGGGGCACGGGGCTTCATCATGCCGCGCGGTGCCGATGGCCAGTGGTTGGACAGCCTGCCCTACGGACACAGCCGGGTGATGCAACCCAAGTATGTCTATACTCCTATGACATTTGAAGGACCGTGGTACACGCCCTGGTGGAGCATGTTCTTCTACGAGGCTTCTTCGTGGGAATATTCGCTGAGCATACCGCACGACGTACTGGGGCTGATCGAGAAGTGTGGCGGTCCGCAGGCTTTCGAACAGCGGTTGGACACTTTCTTTATCCGCAATTATTATAATGTGAACAACGAACCGTCGTTCCTTACCCCCTGCCTGTATCACTGGTTGGGCAAGCCTTGGCGGAGCAGCGACCGCATCCATACGATTCTGGCAGAAAGCTATAACGACGGTCCTGTAGGTCTGCCGGGCAACGACGATTCGGGTGCCATGTCGTCGTGGCTGGCTTTCCATATGATGGGGCTTTATCCCAATGCCGGTCAGGACTACTACCTGATAAACACACCGCTGCTTCGTACCACTACGCTGCATCTGGCGAACGGACACGACTTCCGGATTGTGGCCGACGGCCTTTCGGAAAAGAACCGTTATGTGCAGAGTGCTACCCTGAACGGGGAAGATTATCCGTGGTCGGCATTGCGCCACAAGGACCTGATGGCCGGCGGCACGCTGGTGCTGAAGATGGGAAAGAAGCCTTCGGAGTGGGGCAAGGAGATGTTTAGACCGAATCATTGATTGAAGTTCCGACATATCCTTTTATGCAGAACTTAGATACATAAGAAATATGAAAGCTAAATATTTGATTACTTTGCTCCTGTTGCTGGTTATGGGGACGGGAGCTGCGGCACAAAGTGCTATACCGGATACGTTGCTGTTTGTCTTCAAGCTGCACGGGCAGACACGCAAATACCAAATGAATTTCACCCAGCGAAAAGATTCTGTTGTGCTGGACTGGCGTATTCTGCGTAACCTGCGCTGGCAGAAAGGTTCATATACGCTGACTCCGGCAGCCATGGAAAGCGGAGAGGTGCTTAGTTTCCTGATGCCCGAGGACGGGAGGAAGGTAGTGCTGTCCGATCGGGAAACGGCCTATCTGATTTCGCGTAAGGCATACCGTCAGTTGAAGGCTAACCGCCGTTTGGCATATAACTGTACCGAATATGAATGGTTGGACAACAACGAACACGTTTCGGGACATGCCTTGCTGCACGTGCGCGACGTTCAGGAAGGGGCGGAGATGTGGATTTGGGATAATCCGGCATTGCCCCTCGTATGGCGTATGAAGGAGAATCCGTTAGAGGTGAACTGGGAAGTGCAGGTATTGAAATGATAAGCGGATGCCGACGAGATGTTGCTGCCGGGTGGAGCAACTTTGGAGTATATAAAAAGAGCAAAAGTCCGACGAGGGCTTTTGCTCTTTTTTCTGAATGGTTGTTGCCTGCTATTTCTGTTGGTTGCTGTCGGCTGTGGCATCGGTCCCGGCAGTACCGGCCAGATGCTTTTTAAACCAGTTGACAACCGTATCGATAAGGGCCGGCTGGTACCAGTACAGGTCGCCATGTCCGGCTCCTTCTACTACAATGTAGTCTGGCTTGTTGCCTTTCTCGACCATGGCCTTGTACAGTTGCTCACTCTGAACCGGGGATACTAACGGGTCGGCAGAACCGTGCATGATGAGGAATGGAGGCAGATTGCTTTTGACGTGTCCCATCGGACTGGCATCCAATGCTTTTTTCGGATCGCTCAGGATGCTGCTGCCTGCAAAGTTGAAAAAGGCCGGACCGTGTACCAGCAATGCTTCGGTGACGGCCGGTGAGGCATGTACTTTTTGTATGTCTTCCGAGTAACCTTCACCTATATTCATCAGATTGCTGATGCCGTAGATAGTTGCGGCAGCCTGTACGTCGGAAGAAACTTCGGTGAAGTCGCCTGCGTCGAATTGTTTTTCACCGTTGGTCGTTCCTACCATCTGGGCTACATAGCCTCCTGCCGAGTCGCCTATGACTCCGATGCGTTGCGGATCGATGCCAAACTGACCGGCATGGGCACGCAGGTAGCGAACGGCAGATTTGGCATCGATGACAAGTGCCGGAAAGCGGTCGGGGACGGTTCGGTATTCGGCGGCTGCCACTACGAAGCCGGCTTTGGCAAGTGCCATTCGCATTGCGATGAAGCTGTCGTGGTTGGCCGTCATGAAACCTCCTCCCGGGTAAAAGACAATGGCAGGTTTGGGCTGGGGGGTGCGCGGAACGAGCAGCGTCATTCTGAGCTGGCGGTTGGTGGGGAATGTAATTTGTGAATAGATCACATTACTGATAACATCAACGGGTGTTTCGGTGATTTCTACTTTCAGGGTTTGCTTGCCCGGTGCTTCGGCTGTTTGTGCTGAAGCCTGGAAAGTAGTTGGCAGCAATCCGGCAAGCAGGGATGCAAATACATATTTTTTCATGATACGGTTATTTTGATTGTTGAAACATTCAGGGGTATGAAGTTGTCGGATATAAAGGAAAGGGGATGTATCGTTGCAGACACATCCCCTTTCCTCTTACGGGTGTAGCGTAGAGAGTTATTTCTTACGGTTACCGTAACGGCTCATGAACTTATCAACACGACCGGCGGTGTCAACCAACTTGGATTTACCGGTATAGAACGGGTGAGAAGTGTTGGAGATTTCCAGCTTTACCAACGGATAAGTTTCACCTTCGAATTCGATTGTCTCTTTCGTGTTAACTGTAGAACGAGACAGGAACATGTCGCCGTTTGACATATCTTTGAATACTACCGGACGGTAATTTTCAGGATGAATACCTTTTTTCATTTCGCTATTTGCTTTTTTAATTTATTATTCGGTTACTATCTTGGTAATAAATAGTGTAATGGTCTATTTTACTTTTCAGGCTGCAAAGATAGTGCTATTTATTGAATCTGAAAAAAAGTTTGCTGAAAAAATAGGTTTATCCCGTTTTATTTTCTTTTTTTGCAGCCGGATTATAAAGAAGGCGTGGTTGTAGCGGCGCCGGCTGTGTTTCCCTGAACTTATTTCGAAACTTGACTTTATTTGTACGATTATGAAAAAAATGTTCTTTCTGTTGGCGCTCTGTCTCTGCGCGATGGTGGCAAAAGCGCAAAACGAGAAGCGCGACTTGTATAGTGTAGCGTTTTACAATCTTGAAAACCTGTTCGATACCATTCACGATGAAGGCAAGAACGATTATGACTTTTTGCCTGATGGAAGCTATCGGTGGAACTCGAAGAAGTACGAAGCCAAGCTGGCGAATATGGCCAAGGTGTTGTCTTCCCTGTCGCGCGACGTAGTGAAGCAGGGACCTGCCTTCATCGGGGTGGCCGAGGTGGAGAACGACCGTGTGCTGACCGACTTGCTGAAGCAGCCTTCTCTTTCTGATTACAGGTTTATCCATTACGAAGGTCCCGACAAGCGGGGTATAGATTGTGCATTGCTGTACGATCCCACGCAGTTTGAAGTGAAGGCGTCGAAGTTAGTGCTGTCGGAGCCTTATCAGGGCGATACGGTGCATCTGACCCGCGGCTTCCTGATCGTGGAAGGCCGCTTGGCCGGTGAGCGTGTCTGCGTCATAGTCAATCATTGGCCCTCAAGGGGAGCCAAGTCGCCTGTGCGGGTACATGCGGCACGGCAGGTGAAGGCACTGGCCGACTCGTTGCGCCACGAACACCGCAGGCTAAAGCTGATAGTGATGGGCGACATGAACGACGACCCGATGGATGAAAGTATGCAGACGCTTGGAGCACGGAAATACAGAGATGAGGTGAAGAAGGCCGATTTCTACAATCCCTGGTGGGAAACATTGGAAGATAAGGGAGTAGGAACGTTGCTGTATCGCGGCAAGTGGAACCTGTTCGACCAGATTGTGCTGTCGAAGCCGCTTCTGAAGAAGCGTCGCGGCTTGCGATACGACCATAGCGAGGTGTTTCTGCGCGATTATCTGATACAGCAAGACGGAAAATACAAAGGTTCGCCCTTGCGCACCCATGGCGGACGGACGTGGCTGAACGGATATAGCGACCATCTTCCTACCATTATATATTTAAGGAAATAGTCCTTATATATTTGGAGATATAGTCCTTGCATGTTGCGGTCCGGAAGGGCAGCTTGCCGGGATAAAGTTTGCAACGTGGACTTTACAATCTTTTGTTAAAACTCTTCAAACACTTGAAAAATATTTGTTTTTCTTTTGTTCGGAGAGTTTTTTTATTGGGGCAGGTGTCCGCTTTTTGAATGAGAATGTTTACTTTTGCACAGAATTTTGATTCACTAACAATAAACTTTTAAACAAAATGGTTAATTACAAAGAATTAGGCCTTGTGAACACAAGAGATATGTTTGCTCGTGCCATTAAAGGTGGATATGCCATCCCGGCTTTCAACTTCAACAATATGGAGCAATTGCAGGCCATCGTAAAGGCTGCCGTTGAAACTAAATCTCCGGTTATCCTGCAGGTTTCCAAAGGCGCACGTAACTATGCCAATGCTACATTGCTGCGCTACATGGCTGAAGGTGCTGTAGAATATGCTAAGGAACTGGGTTGCGCTCATCCTGAAATTGTGCTCCACCTGGACCACGGTGACAGCTTCGAACTTTGCAAGTCTTGCATCGACATGGGCTTCTCTTCTGTAATGATCGACGGTTCTCACCTGCCTTACGAAGAGAACGTAGCTTTGACGAAGAAGGTTGTTGACTACGCTCATCAGTTTGATGTAACTGTAGAAGGCGAGCTGGGTGTATTGGCCGGTGTAGAAGATGAAGTTTCTGCTGAGCATCATACTTATACTGACCCTGAAGAGGTTATCGACTTTGCTACTCGCACCGGTTGCGACAGCTTGGCTATCTCTATCGGTACTTCTCACGGTGCTTACAAGTTCAAACCCGAACAATGTCACGTTGATCCGGCTACCGGCCGTCTGGTTCCTCCTCCTTTGGCTTTCGATGTACTCGACGCCGTTATGGAGAAACTGCCGGGCTTCCCCATCGTTTTGCACGGATCTTCTTCAGTTCCTCAGGAAGAAGTGGATACTATCAACAAATATGGTGGCAAGCTGGAAGCTGCTATCGGTATCCCCGAAGACGAGTTGCGTAAGGCTGCCAAGTCGGCTGTTTGCAAGATCAATATCGACTCAGACTCTCGTCTGGCCATGACTGCTGCTATCCGCAAGGTGCTGGCTGAGAAACCGGGAGAGTTCGATCCGCGTAAATATCTGGGTCCGGCTCGTGACAACATGGAGAAACTGTACAAGCACAAAATCATCAACGTGCTGGGTTCAGACAACAAGTTGGCTGAATAATTTTTCCACAAGATTATAGAAGAAGGGGATGTGTCCGCACGGGCACATCCCCTTTCTTTGTATGCGGGTAGTTCAGGGCGCCGAACTTCCTGTTTTTCCCCGCCAAGGCTTTCCGTTATTGAGGCGCGGCTATTGGGCTGCGATGGCTTTCTGCCTTTCCTGATACAGTCCTTTCACTAACTGGCAGGAAGTCTCCAGGCCGATGCTTCCGGTGTTGAGCATCAGGTGATAGTGGTGCGGTTCGCCCCATTTGTCGCCCGTGTAGTATTCGTAATGATGGATGCGGTTGCGGTTGATGCGGCGGATTTCGGCTTCGGCTTTGTCCTTGGGGACGTTGTATTCGCTGACGCAGCGGGCTACGGCGCTTGGCAGGTCGGAGTAGCAGAAGACCTTCAGTACGTCGGGATCGTCTTTCAGCACGAAGTCGGCGCAGCGGCCTACGATGATGCACGATTCTTTTTCGGCCAGTTCCTGTATGATTTTGCTTTCGGCCACAAACAGTACGTCGTCGGGCGAGAGGCTGGTTTCTATGGGTTGTTCACTGTTTTTGGAGAGGATGTACTTCAGCCAGAAGGAGGGAATGGATTGTTCGTTTTTCACGATGTACTGTTCGTCCATGTTGCTGCGCTGGGCGGTGAGGTGGATAAACTCTTTGTCGTACAGGCGGATGCCTAATTCCTTCGACAACATTTCGCCCAGCAGGTGCCCGCCGCTTCCGTACTCGCGGGCAATGGTGATGATGATGTGGCGGCTGCTTCTTGCGGTGGTCTTCTTCAGTTGGTCGGGACTGCCAATCCACTTGTCTAAGAAGCGGTAGTAGGGACTGACGAAGTGGACTATCGGGCCGACGGCCAAGGCGGCCACTACCGTACCTTCGCGCACGCCTTCGATGTCCGAAAGGAAAAAGAGCGACAGCAGACAGGCAATGACCAGCAGGCTGACATCGAAGCCCAACTTGACAAAGCCGAAGTTACCGTGGAAGCGCTTGGTGATGACGTTGACAAAATATTCGCCGGCCATCATGGCTACGTTCGCCTTGACTTCCAGTGCGATGCCCAAGGCCAGAATGACGCAGCCCACCAGCAGGGCTACGACCTGTCCTACGTAGGTGGACGGGTGAAGCCAGAAGAGGATGAACATGGAGAAGTCGATGAACAGTCCGAAGCAGCAGGCGATGGGTATCTGCAGCGCATACATTTGCCAGTCGGCTTTCAGCTCTTTGCGCGTCATCAGGAGGGGTTCGAGGACGACGAACAGCAGGTTGAGCAGGATGGTCCATATGCCTATGGTATAAGGAGTGAACATGCTCAGCACGTAGGTGACGCTGGTGATGGGCGAGGTGCCCAGCAGGGCTTTGGTGATGAAGGCAATGCCAAAGGCATTGATGAACAGGGAAATAACGAACAGCAGGAAACGCCTGGACTTATATACTTGCATAATAATGGATGTGTTTTGTTGAATCGTCGGCAAAGTTCTGACTTTTTTTCCGGTTGCGGTGCATAAAAAGGCGACCTTTCTTGGTCGAAAACGAAACGCTGCTTACTTTTGCCGAATAAAACTCATCGTTATGGAAATCTCTGCATGGCAACTGGCGGGAGAGGGGGAAAAGGCGCGGCCATTCCCTTTCGGCTATTTTACGGAAGAAGCACTTGCGGACAACAGGCAGATACTGATCGAGAAGGGATTTTACTTCTGGCTCGTCGTAAACGGAACGGCGACCGTATCCGATGCTTATCATGCTTATGCGTTGTCGGCGGGGCAGCTGCTGGTGGTGACTCCCAGTGTGTCGGCCACGCTGGACGGCATGAGTGCGGACTTCTCCTTCGTCTGCCTCTACATCGATCCCGATTATTACGACGGCCTTTCCGAAGGGCAGCTGGTGTACAACCAGGTGTCGCAGTTCATCGGAAACTATCGTTTGCCGGTCTTTTCGCTGAATGCCGTACAGGCCGGCTACCTGCAGAAGTCGCTGGAGCTGTTTGCGGACAGGTTGCAGGCGATGCAGCTCTATCGTGACGGAGCTGTCAGACATTTATGCAGCTTTGTGCTGCTGCAGATGGCCGATGCGCTGTATGGGAAGAACCGGGAAGAGGCAACCTGCGTGAAACGTTCGAGCGAGATATTCCGAAACTTCAAGCGTCTGCTGGTGCATCACTACCGCGAGCAGCACAACATCGGCTTCTATGCCGACCGGTTGAACATATCGACTACCTATCTGTCGCGCATCGTCAAGGAGATTACCGGGCATACGGTCTGTTTCCACATCTCGGAGCTGCTGTGTGCCGACGCCCGGAAACTGTTGGAGTGTACCGACCTTGACGTCAAGGAGATAGCCGACGAACTGGGATTCTCCGACCAGTCGGTCTTCGGGAAGTTCTTTGTCCGCAAGACGGGGCTTTCGCCTGTGAAGTTCCGGATGCGGCAAGAGTGACTTTTGTTTCGTATTCAACGAATTCCGTTTCTTGTTTTGATAACGTTTTCCGGAGAAGAATGCCGAACTTTGCCGCCGGAATACAAACGAATGTGTCATTCATAAAAACGCAAATCATATGAGAAAGCATTGGATTTATACAGGAGTCCTAGCACTCCTGGCCGTCTGCACGCAGCGTGTGGCGGCACAACAGGAAGTCACCTTGCACGATGCCGGCGGCAAGGAGATAAAGGTACCCATGCGCAAGGCTTTGCCGGTCAGTGCGGACCGTGTGCGCTATCCGGGTTTCAGGCAGGAGACAGTGGTGCTGCAAGAGGGCAGTGTGCGCCGCGAAGGATCCAAACCGCTGGCGTGCGACATTCTGCTGGAAAGGGATGTCCCCATCAAGTTGCGCGACGGGGTCACCATCTATGCCGATGTGTTCCGTCCGACCGACGGTAAACCCTGCCCTGCCATCCTGGCGTGGAGCCCTTATGGTAAGGAGATCGGCGGACAGATGCTGGACGACGTGCCGGGGCGTGCCGGTGTGCCGGTGGACGCCACTTCGGGATTAGAGAAGTTTGAAGGACCCGACCCCGCCTACTGGGTGAACCACGGTTATGCCATCGTGAATGTGGACAAGCGTGGCGCCTACATGTCCGAGGGCAACCTGTTGTACTGGGGACACGAGGACGCGCTGGACGGTTGCGACGTCATCGAGTGGATTGCCTCGCAAAACTGGTGTACAGGCAAGGTTGGCATGTCAGGCAATTCGTGGCTGACCGTCTCGCAATGGTTCATCGCTGCCGAGCGGCCGGAACACTTGGTTGCCATCGCTCCCTGGGAAGGCTTCTGCGACCACTACCGCGAGTCGGGCACACGGGGCGGCATCCCGACGCCGGAGTTTCCGGAGATGATTGCCGAAACCTTCTCGTCGGCTCACGGCATGCTGGAAGACCAGCCACGCATGATTGTCGAGAAATCGCTGATGTGTGACTACTGGCAGGACAAGGCGGCCCGCGTGGAGAACATCGAAATACCGGCCTACGTGGTGGCCAGCTACACCAACTCGGTGCACACGCACGGCACCTTTGCCGGATACCGCCGCATGGCGTCGAAGGAAAAATGGCTGCGCGTGCACAACACGCAGGAGTGGTTCGACTACTATACGCCCGAAAACGTGGAAGACCTGCGCCGCTTCTTCGACCATTACCTGAAGGGTGTGGACAACGGTTGGGAGCAGACTCCGAAAGTGCGCCTGTCGGTGCTTAACCCCGGCGGTCACGACATTGTGGGCCGTGCGGAAGAAGAGTTTCCGCTGGCACGCACCGTCTATCGGAAGCTCTACCTGTCGGCTGCGGACAGTACGCTGCTCACCGCCTTGCCCGAACAGGAAAACGTCAACACATACCAGTCGGCCGCCGACTGCCATCAGGTGAACTACCGTTACCGCATGGACAAGCCCACTGAGATTACCGGCTACATGAAGCTGCACCTGTGGGTGGCAGCCCCCGACAACGACGACATGGACCTGTCCGTCCGCGTGGAGAAACTGTCGAAAGACGGGCAGCCTATTCCCGACCGCACAGGCAACCGCATCGTCGCTACCGGACAGATGCGTGTCTCCATGCGCCAGCTGGATACGCTCCGCACAACCGAGTCCGAGCCTTACTATCCCTTCACCACCGTGCAGAAGCTGAAGCCGGGCGAGATTGTCCCCGTCGAGATTGAAATCTGGCCGATGGGACTTTTCTTCGAGAAGGGCGAGATACTGCAACTGACGGTCGGCGCTTATCAGCCCGAAAAGGCCGCCATACCTTTCGGCTCGGCACACATCACCGTGCCCAAGGAGGACTTTACCTACATGCCCGGCCAGCAGCCGGAGATGATGACGCTGGGTGGCAATGCCGACGAATGCGCCGACCCCGCCGAAGTGGTCACGTCGCCTGCTACGCACAACGTGGGAAGGCATTGCATCTACACCGGTGGCCGGTACGACAGCTATCTCTACATTCCCGAGATTCCGGCGAAGGAGTAAGGCAGACAGGGGCATCGGCCGTTTTGTCAAAATGACATTTTGATTTCCCGACCGCCTGAGAATCGTCTGTTTCGGGCCAAGGGAAAGGCCGGTGCCGAAAATCGAAGCGAACGGAACGTTTCTGCCTTGCAGACAGCACGATAGCGAAATACTTACAAATGAAATAGAAGAAAAACGGAGCCCGCGAGCGCTCCGCAGAGCCGAAAAGGGGAGTTTCCGTGGCAAAGCTGAGGCTTTTGTGTCGGAAACTCCCCTTCTTTTTGCAGAAAACAAGCCTTTTCGGGACAGATAACAAGCCTTGTTGCGGACGGAAACAAGCAATCTTTGCGAGCAACACAAGCGTTGTTGCCGAGCAATGCAAGCGTTGTTCCTCTCGGCAAGGTGGTTTTTTGCTGTTTTGGGGCCCTGTTTTCGGCCCGCTGTGAAAAGCGGGTGTCAGCGAAAAGGCTTATTCTTCATCAATTGGAAACAAATATTCGTATATGGGTGACGTTGTGGGCTGATACTTCCAACCGAAATCGTTGTGGTAAATCATCTGACGGCTCATGCCTCCGTCCACGGTGATGTTCTCGCCGTTGATGAACGAGTTGCGCTCGTCGCACAGGAAAGCTACCACGCGGGCTATGTCCTCCGGTTCGCCTACACGGCCGGATGGATGCTGGTCGATGTCGCCCTTGCTGTAGAAGGGAGTGTAGGGTTGGTTCGGGTCGCCGTGGTAGTTACCGGTGTCTATCCAGCCGGGCGCTACCGAATTGACGCGCGCCACGCCTGACAGACTGATGGCCAGTGCGTGCGTCAGTGCCGTAATGCCACCCTTGGCCGCCGTATAGCTCTCGGTGTTGGGTTGCGACTGGAAGGCACGGGTCGAAGAGATGTTTACGATGGACCCTATGCCGCAGAAGTGGTCTTTGAAGAGCTTGGCCAGCATGTAAGGAGCCGCCACGCCTACGCGCTGAATGTAGAGGAATTCGTCATAGTCGCAGTCGGTCAGGATGCCTCCGTTCGTCAGGCAGGCGTTGTTGATGAGGCAATGGATGCCTTGAGGTTGCTCGTCGAGTACCAGCTGGGCGAAGTCTTCCAGTGCCTGCCTGTCGGCTACGTCGCCTACAAAGCCGGTCACTTTATACCCCAGCTGGTGCATCCGTTCTACTTGGTTGAGGGTCACTTCGCGGTCGATGTCGATGAAGTAAACCTGGTCGCCCTCTGCTGCAAAATGTTCTACAATGCAACGGCCGATGCCGCCGGCTCCGCCCGTTACGATAATGATTCTGTTCATGGTTGGTTGATGTATGTTATGAGTTTCTTAAAATCTTTTCCATTGGTTTGCCTTTGGCCAGTTCGTCCACCAGCTTGTCCAGGTAACGTATTTCCTGCATTAGCGGTTCCTGAATCTCTTCTACCCGGATGCCGCAGATGCTTCCCGTAATTAGTTTACGGGCAGGGTTGGGAGCCGGGGCGTTGCGGAAAAAGTCGCCGTAGGTGGTAGGCTGGCTCAGCAGCTCTGCCAGTTGCAGGGGACTGTATCCGGTCAGCCAGCAGATTATCTCGTCTACTTCTTCGCGGGTGCGTCCTTTGCGTGTGGCTTTGTTCACCAGTAGCGGATAGACTTTGTCAAGAGGCATCTGGTATACCTTCTCGAATGTTGATTGTCCGGTCTGTTTCATTGTTTCTTTCGGTTAGGGTTTTCTTATGGGTTGTTTTTCTTCTCCCAGTTTCGTGCTGCCCGTTTCAGCAGGGTTTTACAAATCAGGCAATGGAAAGGACGGATGAAGAAGAAATAGGTTTTGCCCAAAGTGTTATGGAATCTGACGGAAGTCATTATACGAATGGATTGGCATTGTGTGCGGTTGTCAGGGGCATCGCATTCCAACCGTACTTGAAAATTCAGATGTTTGTCCGACTTGCCGAAAACAATTCTTTCTTCGCTCTGTTCTTGTATCAACTCTGTAAAGCCACCTCCTTTTTGGAATCCAAACGGTTTTACTAACTGGTCGCGTAGCCTTAGCAAATATTGGACTGGTTTAGGATAGCATACGAACATCAGGTGGAACAAATCACCAGCTGTCATGCGGCAGGCATTTCGGACAGTTGTGGTGTAGGTGTCGGCATAATAGTTGGGGGCCATAACTTTCATTTTATTTTCTTTTTTTCATGGTTTGCGCTTTCCGTCGGGTCATTTCTTCGGCGAAAGCTTCGCGTCCGTTGGCTTGGATGTAGCGGATGCACGCCGCGCGGTCGGAGTTGAACAGGAAGGCGAAGATTTTCCCTATCACATTGTTATGCGTCTTGCAGGCTTTTACGTCCGTACTGCATTCGGCACAACTGTGAAAGCCATTCTTCTGGCAGCACTGTCTGATTTTGCACCAAGTTGCCTTGTC
Source organism: Bacteroides ndongoniae (assembly GCF_900108345.1). GTDB lineage: Bacteria > Bacteroidota > Bacteroidia > Bacteroidales > Bacteroidaceae > Bacteroides > Bacteroides ndongoniae. Next base: position 1,181,970 of record NZ_FNVV01000013.1, read on the forward strand.
GTTCTGGCGGCATCCCGGACACTTACCGTTGAGGTATTTACGACATGCTCCGCAATACAGGCCACAGGCGGCGATGTAATTTGTGGAGGCGGTGATGGGCTTCGTTTCGTTTTTCATTTGTATCTACTTTTTTACGTTTTATCCTTCAGTTGCCATAAGGATATCTTTTTAAAAGCAAAAGCGTGGAACTGCAATGCCACATCTTAGTTTGAAGGTCCTGAGAAAACCTGAGATACAGACATGAGTATAGCAGCCCACGCTATAGCGTGAGAACCACTATGCTTTTCCTTGTATCTCTTTTTGAAAGTTTCTCAGGTTTTCAAACTACAAGATAAGCATAACGCTTCTTTCTTTACTTAATATGCCATGGACGAATTACTTCTTCCGCTTGCAAATATAAGTAAATTCTTTGGTTATAGGATATAATCAGATGCCGATAAAGTTACTGATGCTTGTTTAAAGTTTCATTTTCAGAATAGGAAACGGATTGCCTTGTTCGTCGGTTTCGGTTCGCTCAAAGGTGTGGAAACCCAGATGTCGGTAGAAACCTTCGGCTTGGGGATTCTGCTCGTTCACGTCTACATAGCGTATGTGATAATGTTCGATAGCCGTGCGGACAAGCTGTTTACCTATTCCTTTCCCGAAACAGTTGGGAGAAACGAATAGCATTTCTATTTTTTCTCCTTCGATGCCCAGGAAAGCAACCGGTAGGCTGCCTTGATACGATACAGTTAAGGAAGTAATGCCTCGGATGGCTTCATCTACAAACGGGGTGAGCTGCAGGATGTCCTCCTCGGTCAGGAAATGATGACTTGCCCGTACCGATGCATCCCATAATCCGACTAAAGTATGTATAAGGTCGTCGGTGCGTTCAGAAAGAGGAAGGTTGCGAAGTTCAATCAGGCTTTTCCGCAAGTAAATCATATCTTTCAGTACCTTCCCGTCTTCCACAATCGGATGGTCGTAATTGCGGGTAAAGAAGTCGGCGACGGTATGCGAATAAGTAAAGCCACAGCTTTTGTAAAAGCTGAGAGTCTGCCTGCTTTCGCCCGTACCGACGAGTAGCGTGTGGCACACGTCGGCATAGTATCGGCTGACGAATTCCGCCATTTGCCGGCCATACCCCTTGCGCTGGCAGGCAGGTGCAACGGCCAGGTTCTTCAGTTCGAGGACTCCGTTTCCCTCGTCCGTCACAACGGCTACGGAGATAGGGATTGCTTCAGCGTCGGACATGACGAACAAATCTCCCCGCTCCAGGTAGCGGTCGATCATTGACTCCTGCTCGTCGGCAAGCAGCAGGAGGGAGAGAAAGCGTTTCTTGTCGGTGGTGATGAGTTGGATGTTCATGCAAACTCTTCTTTCAGCAGTTCAAAATAGTGGGCATCTACAAAGCGGCCGTTCTTGAAACAGGCATTGCGGAGAACACTTACCTTACGGAAACCGACTTTTTCGAGTACCCGCATGGAGGCGATGTTGCTTTCATACACGTTGGCAAAGATACGGACGACGTCTGTCGCAGCCAAATATTGTCGCAAGGCTTCGCGCAAGGCCTCGCTGGCAATGCCTTGGTTCCAGAAGGGCTCTGCCAGCCAATAACCGGTTTCGGCATTGAAGCGTTCCACATCTGTTCCCCGCATAAAGCTGATATTGCCGGCAGCTTCACCGTTTATTTCGATGCAGTACTCGCCGGGCTCTTGCCGGCTTGTTGCATAGTCGATAAAAGAGTGGGCATCTGCTTCCGTATAAGGGAAGGGGAGGCGGTCGCGGCAGTTATCCCAAATCTTCTTGTTGTTCAGGTATTTTGCCAATGAGGGCACGTCGGACGATTCCCATGGCCGCAGACGGAATCGGGGCGTGACACAGCTTGATTGTTGTGCAATCTGTTGCTTATTCTCCGTTTGAGTAGCCAGAGAGGAAGGCAGGACTTTCCTCATTACATAGTTGGTCAATTGCAGCCGATTGGCCTGTGCGCGTTGTTCACGTTCGACGGCATAGCCCCGATGTTCGAAGAAGGGACGGGCGGTGATACTTACTTCGGAAGTTATTTCGCGGATGCCGTGCTCCGTGGCGTAGACTTCTATCTGTTGCAACAGGGCGGTAGCAATACCTTCTCCCTGATGGTCCTTGTGGACGAACATGGAGTGCAGGTAGCCATCGTTGCGGATGGAGGTAAAGCCGATGATACGGCCTTCGGCATCGCAGGCAGCGATGAAGTGCAGGGTGGCAAGCAGTTTCTCCCAGTGACCGGGCCGGTCGGCACACGAAGCCCAGTCGGCTACTTCCTCAGTGGTATAGTCGCGGGCATTGACCGTCAGCACGGTGTTGCAGAAAAGGCTTTTCAGTTCGGATATGTCGGCCGTGGTGGCGGGTCGGAAGGTGATGGTGGGAGAGACCGCCTGGTTGCGATGCGAGGTTTTCATAAGTGGGTGCGTTGATAAGTTACATACCATAATATATTCTTCTTCCGTCTCCTTCACTGCTTCAAAGCCGAGTTTTGTGTAGAGGCGGACGGCAGGATTAGCCTTCTGTACCGAGAGCGACACTTGCCGATAGCTTTTGCCGTGCAGCAGATCGAGCATTCCTTTCATCAGGCGGGTACCGATGCCATGCCCCCGAAAGTCTTTGTAGAGGGAGATGGCGAGTGAGGGAGTATGCCCGTCCACATGTCCGTAGTCGTTCATCTGTCGAACCCAGACGGCACCGACAACTTTACCCGAAGCTTCGGCCACCAGGCAGTAGTCGTCGGGTTGGGTGCCGAAGTCCCGGATATAGACTTGCAGCTCGGGCAGCTGGATGACACTGCGAGGCGGAGGAGGGGTGCCTTCGGGCAGGTAGATGGCTTCGTAAAGGAAGTCGCTCAGCAAGTGGGTTTCTTCCGGAAGCAGGGGACGGATGGTGCAAGGCTGGTTCTTCATCTTTAGTCTGTTGAAATGGCGGATAAAGATAAGAAACTTTTCTTTTATACCTTCCAGAAAGGTGATTTCTTTATTTCTTCGCCGCTTCCTGCAGGCGTTCCAGCATCCTGTTCAGGTGGGCATTGTTCTCCTCGTCCGTCAGGGTGGGGTCTTTCATGAAGCGGTGGCAAGGCAGTTCGGGGCAGCCACCGCAGTTCTTTTTTCTTTTCTCGCGGCAGCATTGGTAGATGGGGCAGACATCGTGGTCCGTATACCGGAGCCAGAATACCTTGCCGCGGATCTTCCGGCATCCGCTGCATGCAGTAGGGAAGTTGCCGCATTCGGTACATACGGCTCCGCAGGGCGAGGGTTCGACAAATTCATCTTTCCACAACCACCATTTGCATTTGTCGGGGTCGGGATTCTCGGCATTGACAAAGTATTCTACGGCGCGGTACAGATAGAGCTGGCAGCGGTCTATCAGGCAACCGCGCAGTCGGCATTCTTCGGCATAGAGTTCTTCTGCCCGCTTGCCGCGCAGGGAGGCGATGGTGGTGTAGCCCATGGCAATCAGGTCTTGCTCGGTCTGCGTACCTACGTTGGGGATTTGGCGGAGTTCGGTCATAATAAGGGATGATTAGAAGTTTCGGATGGGAGATTTATGTTATTGAGGGTATTCCATTCTTCTTTTGTCATCCGCATGAAATGTTCGGTGCGGACATCGCCCAACGGTGATATTTTTCCAGTTTCGGTGTGGTGAAAAGTAAATCCACATTTTTGCATGACGCGGCACGACTTTATATTACCGTCATAATAACCACACCAGACAGTCTGTATGTTAAGTTCTTCAAAACAACGGTGTAGTAAACTACGTACAGCTTCAGGTATCAGCCCCTGTCCCCAATAAGGTACCCCTATCCAGTATCCGATTTCGGCATCGCCTTGTTCCATTGTGGCGCTGTGCATACCGTCACTGAACATGATGCCAACACTGCCTACAGGCTCACCAGTGGCCTTTAACACAACAGCGTAAGTTTCGGGAGCAGAGAAGATGGTACGGATGATTTCAAGACTGTTTTCTATTGATGTATGCGGTGGCCATCCGGCAATCGGACCTATATCCGGGTGGCAGGCATATCGGTACAGTGAAGGGGCATCATCTTCGTTCCACGGGCGGAGGACGAGGCGTGAAGTTTCAAGTGTATTTGTTTTCATGGGTAATGAAAATAACTAAAATGTAATATTTATGTAGTTTATTGTACTCTTATTTCTGCCGATGGCAGATGGTTCCCGTAGCCTGATAGGTAGGCATCACCAGCACTTCGGCTATCTGCATGTGCTCAGGGGCCGAGGCGGCATAATAGACTACGTCGGCAATGTCGTCGCCCGTCAGCGGACGGATGCCGTCGTACACGTTGTCGGCTTTCTGCTTGTCGCCGCGGAAGCGGATCACGGAGAAATTGGTTTCCACCATGCCGGGCTTGATGTTTGTCACCCGCAGGGGCGTGTCCACCAGGTCGATGCGCAGTCCGTCGGACAGAGCTTTGACGGCAGCCTTCGTGGCGCAATAGACGCTGCCTCCGGCATAGGCTGCATCGCCTGCAATGGAGCCGATGTTGATAATGTGTCCGCGTCCGCGCTCCACCATGCCGGGCACTATCATGCGCGTCATGGCCAGCAGGGCCTTGATGTTGGTGTCGATGACCACGTCCCACTCGTCCAGCGAACCTTCGTATTCCTTGTCCATGCCGATGACCAGTCCGGCGTTGTTCACCAGCACGTCGATGTCCCTCCAGCGTCCTTCGAGTGAGTCTATGGCCCGCTGCATGGCCTGGCGGTCGCGTACGTCGAAGGGCAGTGTGAGCACTTCCACGCCCTGTGCCGTGAGTTCCTGCTTCAGGGCTTCCAGTTTTTCGGTGTTCCGTCCGTTCAGTATCAGGTTACTACCCATAGCCGCAAACTTGCGGGCACATCCTTCACCGATTCCACTGGTGGAGCCGGTGATGAAAATCAGTTTTCCTTTCATATCTTATAGAGGTTGATTGATGAATTGTTGCATGCATGCGTCTATTTCGTCTCGTCGAACCGTTTGCGGTGCGAAACGATTTTTTGCATATTCTCCAAGGCCCACTCGGTCAGTCGGTTGATGTGAGGGATGAGTGAATCGCCGATGTCAGTCAGGCGGTATTCCACTTTGGGCGGAACGACGGGATATACTTTTCTGGAAATCAGTCCGTCGGCTTCCAGCGTTCGGAGCGTGCCCGACAGCATTCTGGGGGATATGTCGGGGATGGCTCGGCACAACTCGTTGAAACGGATCACTTTGTGCTCGTCGATGGTGAGCAGGACGAGAAAAGACCATTTGTCGCCAAAGCGTGCAATGACGTTGCGAATGGGACAGATTTCTATAATCGAATTAGTATCTCCTTTTTTTTGCATGTTCCGATGTGGGTTAGCTTGGGTTTCGCAGGCAAAGCTAACATTTTTTTTCCTGACTACCGACTGTACGGAGGCATTATATTTTTTCTATTTTTTTATGTTCGCGCAACTGCCTGATTCTCTGCAATAGTGAGGAAAAGGTTAGTATGGGATGAATTTGTAACTTCTTGACAAATAGTTTTTTAGTGGATAACTTTGCAGCGTGAATCGTAATTGATATAAACAAGAACATCGTATGAAACAGATTGAAAAAACTGCAGAAGCAAAGAATTTCAGCGCCATCAGTGTAGGTCGGCTGAACGAATTGGGTGAATATGTATTGGAACTGGGTCCGGAGATGAAAATCCCGGGTAAGGTATTCGGCGGTGCTGCCTTGAAGGCCACAGGGGCCGAGTTCTCTTTTCAGTCGTTTGCACCCGGAACGGAGACGGGCTTCCTGCATACTCACAAAACTCACGAGGAGTTGTATTTCTTCCTGTCAGGAAAAGGTGAGTTTCAGGTGGACGGACAGATTTTTCCCGTGGCCGAAGGCAGCGTGGTAAGGGTAGCCCCGGCAGGATTGCGGTCTGTCCGCAACAATGGAAATGAACCGCTTGTGATGCTTTGCGTGCAATACAAGGGAGCTACGTTTACGGCCGAAGATGCAGCCGATGGCGTCATATCCACTGACGAAGTAAAGTGGTAAGCGCTGCAGCCGTCGGCACGGTATGCGTCACGGCTTAAGGCAATCGCATGCCAGCCGGCATGTAAGTATAGCGGGTATTTTTTGATGAGCACCGGCGTCAGTGTATGATGCCGGTGCTTGTCATTAAGTACCTGCTTCGTTTTAGGAATGGAAAGATGGGATGGCCGGCCGGAATGGCAAACGGCAGGGGGATGCTTCCTGAAAGATGGGGTGGCGGACGGAGTGAGTGTCATGGGGGCAACATTAAGTTGAGCCGGAAAATACACTTGTACTCGTAAAAGCGTATCTTTGCATGGTAGAATAATGTAATCAGTAATAAATATATTGTATGGAACATCATCATCATCACGAGTCACATGCAGTGACCGATTCGCTTTACAAGATATTCATTGTCTGTATAGCGTTGAATCTGCTGTTCGTTTTTATCGAAGCTATTGTCGGCTTTGTTTATAATTCGTTGGGTTTGCTTTCCGATGCCGGACACAATCTGAGCGACGTGTTCAGCCTGATGCTGGCCCTCATTGCATTTCGTCTGGCCCGGCATCCGGCCAGTTTGCACTTCACCTATGGTTACAAGAAAGCCACTATCTTGATTTCGCTGCTGAATGCCGTTATCCTGCTGGTGGCTGTAGGGGCTATTGTGATTGAAAGTGTCTATCGCTTGCGCAATGCGACAGACGTGTCGGGCGAAGCCATCGGGTGGACAGCCGGTGCAGGTATCGTCATCAACGGACTGACCACCTGGCTGCTGATGAAGGACCGCAAGGCCGACCTCAATGTCAACGGCGCTTTCCTGCACATGCTTATGGATACGTTGGTGTCGGTAGGGGTGGTTGTTTCGGGCGTCATCATCAGTTTCACCGATTGGGTCTGGATCGATTCGGCTGTCAGCCTTGTGATTGCCGTCATTATTCTGGTATCTACTTACCGATTGCTGAAAGAGAGTCTGTTCCTCTCGTTGGATGCAGTTCCCGAAGGCGTTGACATGGAGAAGCTGAAGCACGATATATCCGAAACGTCGGGGGTGGCAGGTTGGCACCATTTGCATGTGTGGGCCATCAGTACGACGGAGAACGCGGCTACGCTGCATGTGGTGCTTGGCGACCTTTCGGCGATGGAGCGTGTGAAGACAGAATTGAAGGAGGCGTTCCGCAAGAACGGAGTTTCGCATTGTACGATAGAGTGTGAGCAGGCGGGCAATGTATGCAAGGAAATGGAGTGCTGCCCCTGATACCTGACTCCCCGCCGGGGAACAGGTCGTTGTGGGTAGCATGCCGATGAACAGACACATCAGACGCAGGTAAATGCAAATCTTTGGAATATCCGGACTGCTGCCGGACCGTATGATTGGCATTTATCTGCGTCTGACGTATCTATTCCCTCTTGTGGAGGGCTGGTTTTACAGTTCGATGACTAACGATTCGCGGGCTGCCATCTTCAGGTCTTCGGTGAAGCTGATGGTACGTCCCGTCAGGATGTCCTTACCCTGTTTGGTGTCTTTCAGGATTTCCTTGTAGAACTTCAGTGGCAGGGTTGTTTCGCTGTCCGTTCCGTTCAGCATCACGAATACGGTCTTTCCTTCGTATTGGCGAGCGTATGCATAGACGCCGTTCTGCACCATGAACTGTGTCATGCTGCCTTTGGCAATCACGTCGTTGCCCTTGCGCCAGTTCAGGATGGTCTTATAGAAGTTGTAGCATTCGTTCTGCAATTCGGTGCGTCCTTCTGCTGTAAAGGCATTCTGCTTGTCGCCTGCCCATCCGCCGGGGAAGTCGCAACGCACGTATCCGTCGCTCTTGGTCTTTACACCGTTCATCATGATTTCCGTGCCGTAGTACAGCTGCGGGATGCGGCGTGTGGTGAGCAGCAGCGTAGTGGCCTGCTTCAGCATGGCCAGGTTCTGTCCTTCGCCCAGGAAGCGGTCGGTGTCGTGGTTTTCGATGAAAGCCAATACACTGGCAGGGTTGGGGTAGAGGAAGTCGTATACAAAGTTACCATATATGCGGTCCAGACCTTTGAACCAGGTTTCGGTCTGCTCGTTCTTGGCAATGTTGATCTTGTCGTAGAAGCTGAAGTCCATCACCGTCTTAAGGTTACTGTTCTTCGGAGCAGACAGCTTGGAGTCTTTCTGCCACCAGGCGGTATAGGCAGGTTCGGTGACCCACGTTTCGCCCACCGTGTTGTAGTTGGGGTACTCTTCGTTCAGTTCCTTCATCCACTGGCTCATGCCGTCGTAGTCGGCGTAAGGATAGGTGTCCATGCGGATGCCGTCGATGTTGGCATATTCAATCCACCAGAAGCTGTTCTGGATGAGGTATCTCAGCACGTGTGGGTTCTTCTGGTTCAGATCGGGCATGGTCGGAACGAACCATCCATCGTTCATTTGGTCGAAGTCGTACTTCGAAGTATAAGGATCGACGTGCGATGTGAGCTTGAAGGAAGTCTGTACAAAGTTGTTTTGGTAGTCGGAGTTGTTGAACCAGTCCTTCGACGGCATGTCCTTGATCCATACATGGTCTACACCGCAGTGGTTGAAAATCATGTCCATCACCACTTTGATGTCGCGCTGGTGTGCTTTCTCTATCAGCTGGCGGTATTCTTCGTTGGTACCGAAGCGCGGATCTACCTTATAGTAATCGGTAGTGGCATAGCCGTGGTAGCTGCCACTCTGCATGTTGTTCTCCAATACGGGGGTAAACCACAGAGCGGTTACACCCAGGTCGGTAAAGTAGTCCAGATGCTGTTCGATGCCGGCCAGGTCGCCTCCGTGACGGGCGTTCGGGTCGTTGCGGTCTACTTTGGCGTCGAGCATGCCTTCTACCTGGTCGTTGTCCGGATTGCCGTTGGCAAAGCGGTCGGGCATCAGCAGGTAAAGGGCGTCCGAAGCGTCGAAGCCTTTATGTTCGCATCCTTTCATGGCGCGTGCCTTCAGCTCGTATTCCTGTACGGTTTTCTTCTTACCTTGTACAAAAGTCAGGGGAATCTTGCCGGGCTGTACGTCCTTGTCCAGTTTCAGATAGACCAGCAGGTAGTTATCACTCTCCAGCTTGACGATGCTGCTTAGCGATACGCCCGGATAATCTACGGTGACGCGGGAGTCGCCGATGCCTTCGCCATAGACCATCAGCTGCAGTTCGGGGTTCTGCATGCCTGCATACCAGAAGGGGGGATCAATCTTGTCGATGTTGGGTGAAGCGTATGTACCAAGCGAGAGCAGTACGCCTCCTAGAAGCGAGAATACTTTCTTTTTCATGATAGTAATTTTACGGTTGATTTTTTGTGCGGCTAATATAAGACAATTGGCGGAGAAACACTTAGGTTCTCCGCCAATTCTGTCCTGATTTATTATGCAAACGTTTGCTTTTCGGTGGGTTTGTCACTTTCCTTTTTGGCTGCCCTGGAAGAAATTCTCTACTTTCTTCCTTTTCCGCAAGTCATTCAGCCATGCTTCGGCAGCATTGTAGCGATTATCCTCGTTGAGGATGATATCGTCGTCCTCGGTCATTTCCTGCGGCTTGTTCTTACTGTCTTGGGGGCGTGTCTTGAGGTAGGCTTCCAGATACTTTTCGGTTTCGTCCATATCCTTCAGATGGTAGTACGATGCGAATGCTGCCTTGTAGAGCAGGTTGTGGGCTTGTGGTGCGTATTTGTATTGCTGCATCAATGCCTTGATCTGCTTGCGTGTTTCGCCGGCTTCCCGACAGCAGTCGGCCAGGCCGTCATAAAGTCTTGCCACGACACTGTCTTTGGGAAATGCCAGGCTGATGGCGTCTTCCAGATATTCCACCCCTTTCTCCTTCCATAGCGTTTTGGAACAGGCTTTCCCCAGGTAGTAGAGCAGGTCAACGTGTTCGGGAGCCAGTTTGCGGGCTGCTTGTAGCAGGTCGTGAGCTTCGTAGGGCTGGTTCAGGGCATAGTGGCTGATGCCTGCGTAATAGCAGTTGTAGAAGGAGCTGTCTCCCTGAGCCAGCAGCGGGAGATAGCGTTCCAAAGCCTTGGCATATTCTTTGTTCAGACAGTATGCCTGGGCTTCCAGACGGTTGATGGTGACATTGGTCGTGTCTGTTTTCCGGTAGTCTTCGCAGGTTTCGATGGCATAGTCGTAGTAATTGTTCTGTATGTACAGGCTTGCCAGCTTCGAGGCGGCGAGGTAGTCTTCGGGATAGCGGTCATTTATCTCCATATAGGCACCTATCAGGATGTTAGGGTCGGTGTAGAGTCCTTCCAGGCTTTGTGCCTTCAGGTGGAGTATGGTGGCAGAACTGTCCTGCTCGGCCAGTGAGGTGCTTTCGCCTAAGGCTTCCTGATACTTCTGCAGGTTCAGCAGCTGGCCAATGTACTGAATATGGGCATATTTATGGTCGGGCTTCAGATCGAGTACGCGGCGGTAGCATTGCAGGGCGGGCTGGAACTTGCCCAGTGTCTTGTAACATTCGCCAGCCTCGATGTAAGCCCGTGGGTTGAGTGAGTCCTGCACGGTGAGCAGTCGGAATACGTCCAGTGCTTCGGCGTTTCTTCCGAGGCCTTTCAGTGCCCTTCCTTTCTGATAAAGCAGGGGAACGGTGAGCGAATCTTCGTGCGCAATGAGGGTCAGTGCATTTTCATAATCGTAGTTGGCCATCGCTTCCTGGATGGACTGTACTTGTTGTGCTTTCAGGAATGGAGTGAAAGCGGGTAGAAGCAGGTAAATAAGGACCTTTTTCATGTGATGAATTAAAATGATTGATCGTAAAACTGCTGCAATATAATAAATATAAATCGATTACGATATTATCGTAGTATACGCTTTGTATATTTTAACTATTGTTTGTACGTGTATGCCTCAGTTGCGAACAGGGTGGGAAGGGAAGTGTGCTGTTTCGTAGTCAGTTGGGGGAGAATAATTGCCTAACTGGGAAAAAAATTTTCTCTAACTGGGCAGGAATTTTTCCCTAACTGGGAAAAAAAGACAGTGTTTTTAGGAGGTTGCTGACGGAACGGCTATGGAAGGGGAAAACATTTGTCCGGCAGTGGGGTAACGGTAAAAAAGAAGACGCCCTTCCGCAAGTTAGCGGAAAGGCGTCTGTAGTGTGTGCAACACTTATGTTCCGATCCGGAAAAGATTTCCGGATAATCTCTACTGATTAGATAAGGAATCCCAGCAACACACCGGCTGCTACGGCCGAACCGATTACACCGGCTACGTTCGGACCCATGGCGTGCATCAGCAGGTAGTTGGTCGGGTCGTATTCCAGACCGACATTCTGCGAGATACGTGCCGACATCGGAACGGCAGATACACCGGCATTACCGATAAGCGGATTGATCTTATTACCCTTTCTCAGGAACAGGTTGAAGAACTTAACGAACAACACACCTGAAGCGCTGGCGATGATGAATGCACAGAATCCCAGGAAGAAGATGAAGATAGTGTTCAGTGTCAGGAACTCGGAAGCCTGAGTAGAAGCACCTACCGTTACACCCAGCAGGATAGTGATAGCATCCGTCAACGGACCGCTGGCTGTTTCGGCCAGGCGGCGTGTTACGCCACTTTCCTTCAGCAGGTTACCGAAGAACAGCATACCCAGCAGGGGCAGACCAGACGGTACCAGGAAGCAGGTAAGCAACAGACCGATGATGGGGAACATGATCTTTTCGGTATGAGATACGGCACGAGCCGGTTTCATACGGATCAGTTTTTCCTTTTTGGTAGTCAGCAAACGCATGATAGGCGGCTGTATGATAGGTACGAGCGCCATGTACGAGTAGGCTGATACGGCAATAGCACCCATCAGGTTGGGAGCCAGCTTGGAAGAAAGGAAGATAGCCGTCGGACCGTCGGCGCCACCGATGATGGCGATACCGGCAGCCTGGTTAGGCTCGAATCCCAATGCAAGGGCAATCATATAGGCACCAAAGATACCGAACTGGGCGGCAGCACCTACCAGCATCAGTTTCGGGTTGGATATCAGTGCAGAGAAGTCGGTCATGGCACCAATACCGAGGAATACCAACGGCGGATACCAGCCAGTCTTTACACCCTGATACAAGATGTTGAGCACAGAGCCTTCTTCGTAGATACCTACTTCGAGGCCGGCGTCAATCTTGAACGGGATATTACCGATCAGAATACCGAATCCGATAGGAATCAGCAGCATCGGCTCAAAATTCTTCTTGATAGCCAGGAACAAGAAGAACAAACCTACCAAGATCATGATAAGGTGTCCGGAAGTTGCATTCGCAAATCCCGTATACCCCCAGAAGTCGACCAGGTTATCGCCAATAAATGATAAAAAGCTTACTTCTTCCATAAACTTATTCGATTATAATTAAATCCGTTCCTTCGAGAACAGAATCACCTTTGTTAACTTTGATTGCAGTAACTTTTCCGTCTCTGTCGGCATTGATGTTGTTTTCCATCTTCATGGCTTCCAGGATAACGATTACCTGTCCTTTCTTCACCATATCGCCTTCTTTCACTTTGATGTCGAGGATAACACCTGGCAGCGGAGACTTCACGCCGCTGTTCTTGGCAGGAGCGGCCGGACGTGAAACGACAGGTGCTCCGGTAGCGGTCTTAGGTGCAGCAGCCGGGCGAACAATAGGTTTGGGAGCAACTTTCAGGGGCTTGTCCAACTCTACGTTGTAGGGAGTACCGTTGACCTCTACACGTGCAATGTTGTCTTCTACATCATTAACAGTAACGTTATAGAGGTTACCATTGATTTTATACTTATATTGTTTCATTTTTCTTTAGTTTTTATGGTAAGTATTGATTTACTTATGCGGCGTTTGACGCAATGTATAGATCTTCGAATTCCAAGGAGAATAGTTGCGTTTTACCTTATTAATAGTAAGGATGGTGTCTTCGATGTCATGTACATTGTCCTGATACTCGTGCAATGCCATGGCGATGGCAGCAAATATTTCTCCTGATTCAGTTCCGATGGCTTTTTCCTTGGCTTCCTGTTTGTCGGTAATGCCATGTGCACGCATGGCATTGCGCTTGATGAAGCCTGCACCAATGTTGCCCACAATCTTGAAGGCAATATACAGCAGGATCAAACCAAAGAACACAACAAGCATAGCCATGATTGCCATACCTACTCCCACAGGGTCTTTCATCTTGAAGCCATCGATTTTCTCGTTGGAGTCAAGCGTCTTGTTGTTGGTACTGGGTGTCACGTAGTGGCCGTTGATTCCCATGACTGTCCATCCGCTCTCCTTTACTCCATCTACTACCAGACCGTAGGAGCAGTCTACCGGGATATTGGCGGGGATAGTGATTGAGTCGAGCAAAGTAGTTCCGTTGGCATCGTACAGGGCGATCCAGTTCGGACCAACAGAATCGAGCTTGAAGTTCAGGTGGAAGTTGCCACGCTTGGGTTCGTTGTCTGCCCAGAAGAGCAGGTGCTGACGGGGAGGAATCTTGGTCAATACGTCTCCCTTGGGTATCGGATACATCATGGCAGCACGTTCGGGTGCCGACAGGCTTTTATCCAATACTCTCTTATCGTTGGTCAGATAGCAGTTGCGGATATCAACTGTGGCGAACGAGGTGTTAAAGATCTCGATCCATGCGTTATGCTTGCCATAATCGTCCTGGAAGTTGTCTTTGTTGTTCACCAATACTTCGTTGATGCAGAGGCTACTGGCACTTTGTGCAAAAGCACCGCCGCAAACTGTCATGAACGCTGCGATAAGTATTCCTATTTTCTTTTTGTTCATAATCGGAAGATTTTGTTAAAGTGGAATATTACCGTGCTTCTTGGCAGGGTTAGTCAGTTTCTTAGTTTGCAGCTGTTGCAAAGCGCGAATAACGCGGAAACGAGTGTTGCGCGGTTCGATAACGTCGTCGATGTAACCATACTTGGCTGCATTGTACGGGTTGGCGAACAGCTTGGTATATTCGGCTTCTTTTTCTGCAAGGAATTGAGCAGGATTTTCGTGTTCCTTGGCTTCCTTGGCATACAATACGGCAACGGCACCTGCGCCACCCATAACGGCGATTTCGGCAGTAGGCCATGCGTAGTTGATGTCGCCACGCAGCTGCTTACAGCTCATCACGATGTGAGAACCACCGTAAGACTTACGCAATGTTACGGTAACTTTGGGCACTGTAGCTTCGCCGTAGGCATACAGCAACTTGGCTCCGTGCAGGATGACAGCGTTGTATTCCTGTCCTGTACCCGGCAAGAATCCCGGTACGTCGACCAGTGTTACCAAAGGAATGTTGAAGGCATCGCAGAAGCGTACGAAACGTGCGCCTTTACGTGAAGCGTTGCAGTCGAGCACACCTGCCAGATATTTAGGCTGGTTGGCAACAATACCTACTGACTGTCCGTTCATGCGGGCGAAACCGATAATCAGGTTCTTGGCGTAATCCTTTTGTACTTCGAGGAATTCGCCGTTGTCGATGATGGCACCGATTACTTCGTACATATCGTACGGCTTGTTCGGATTATCGGGGATAATTTCGTTCAGTGAGTCTTCCAGACGATCGATCGGGTCGGTGCAGGCTACGATAGGAGCTTCTTCCAGGTTGTTCTGGGGAATGTAGCTCAACAGCTTGCGGATGATGGCCAGACCTTCTTCGCCTGTTGCTGCAGTGAAGTGAGTAACACCAGACTTGGAAGCGTGTACGCTGGCACCACCGAGGTCTTCCTGAGTTACGTCTTCGCCTGTTACAGTCTTAACTACAGCAGGACCAGTCAGGAACATGTAAGAAGTACCTTCGGTCATCAGAGTAAAGTCGGTCAGGGCAGGTGAGTAAACGGCACCACCGGCGCAGGGGCCAAAGATTCCGGAGATCTGCGGGATGACACCCGAAGCCATAATGTTGCGTTGGAAGATTTCAGCATATCCGGCCAAGGCGTTGATACCTTCCTGGATACGTGCACCACCCGAGTCGTTGATTCCGATAACAGGAGCGCCCATCTTCATGGCCATATCCATTACCTTACAGATTTTCTGTGCCATTGTTTCAGACAATGAACCGCCGAATACAGTGAAGTCCTGTGCGAATACGTATACCAAACGTCCTTCAATGGTTCCGCAACCGGTTACGACACCGTCGCCCAAGAAGTGTTTTTTGTCCTGTCCGAAGTTGGTACATCTGTGTTTTACGAACATATCCATTTCTTCGAAACTGCCTTCGTCAAGCAGTTGGGCTATACGCTCGCGGGCTGTATATTTGCCTTTGGCATGTTGTTTCTCAATAGCCTTTTCGCCACCACCTAAACGAGCCTGAGCACGAAGTTCAATAAGCTCTTTAATCTTTTCAAGCTGGTTACTCATTTTGATAAATTTTAGAATTTAAATATTTTTCTGATTTTCTGATTCAGAGTTGGGAATTTCGATGTTTACAGGAAAAGTTGGACTGGATGCTTTTTTCTGATTCCAAAGTCCGGAAGGTGGAAAAGGCTAGTTGTTTTTTTAGATTTCCTATCGTCCGGATATTCCCTTTGGAATCAGAAAAGACATCCGTCCTTGTTTATTCAGGCTTTTCGCATAATTCAGTCAGTACACCCAGTGTTGATTTCGGGTGGAGGAAAGCGATGTTCAGGCCTTCTGCACCTTTGCGCGGAGCTTTGTCGATAAGACGGATTCCGGCAGCTTCAGCCGAAGCCAATGCGTTGGCTACGCCGTCTTCGATGGCAAATGCCAAGTGGTGCATACCACCGTTGCCATTGTTCTTCTCGATGAATTTGGCGATGGTGCTTTCGGGGCTTGTCGGTTCGAGCAATTCTATTTTTACGTCACCCACTTTCAGAAAAGCAGTTCTAACTTTTTGGTCTTCTACTGTTTCGATGTTGTAACACTTCAGACCTAATACATTTTCGTAGTACGGAAGGGCTTCTTCGATGCTTTTTACGGCGATGCCCAGATGTTCAATGTGTGAAATCTTCATAACTATTTTTATTAATGTTGGTATAAAACTCCTCGTAAGGGGATAAAACAGTACAAAGTAAGGCAATTCTTGTTGAATAAAGAAATATTTCGCCAATTAATTCGTGGCAGGGGGAGTGTTAATTTTCTATTTACTTATAGGTATAATACAATATTATAGGGCGCAATTCTTCTGCAAGGTTGTTGTTGCTGTCGGTTTTGCTGTCGGAAAGTAAATAACCGGCATCGGCATATTCCTTCAGCATTGAGACGCCCGGAGGATTCAGATAATAATAATCGCCGTTGAAGTTAGTCGTTGCATAGTGTAAGGGAAGGTAAACGACGTTTTCTTTCTTGAATAACAGATCATCTGTCAGCATGTCGGTTTTCAGTATGTTTGGGCTGTCTTTCATTTTCACGACGGTGGCTGGCGTGTTTTCTTGCAGATAACTGAAAGACACAAGATGACTGTTGACTATGCAATTGTAGATGTAATGAATTCTATTGGAAAGGTTTGATTGTTCTTCGTCCTTGCCGGCAGATTGGGGGAGGCTGGTTTTATCGCTAAAGTTTTTGCTGTTTACTGTCAGAAATGGGTTGATTTTCCCTTTTTTCAGTTCAAAAATAATATTGCAAAGTGGGGGTATGAAGTAAAACCCGCCATGTGAAGCATGGAAAAAGGGTGAGGATGTTTGCTGATATTTGCTTGTCAGGTTGTTTGTTTCCTGCTGCAACAGGTATGTATCAGCTTCTTTGGCTGTCCGGCCCAACCGACGGAGCAAGTGTTTTCCACCATGCAAGGGAAGTAAATCGGTGTAGAGAAAGCCTTCGGCATAGGCTATGTACTGGCTTCGATAATGTGTGTCGTCCAGTTTTTTGGACTCAATAAAATGTCCGGTAAGCAGGTCGTACGTATGAATGGCTTGAGCTCCGGTATCTATCGCATAGATACAGTTGTCTTCAGAGGCTATCGTGAAATCGGAAATTTTCTTGTATTTTTCAAAGTCTGTGTCGGTTGCGCCTATCGTGTGCAGGTATTTGCCGGTGTTGGTGAAGGCATGCAGGTGGTTGTCCGTATCCAGAATGTATAGGTTCCCTTCGTTTTCCAGCATTTTCTTGATGGAGGAAATAGGTGGATAACTGTCGAGGAAAACTAATTTTACGTTCTTGTAGATAGAAGACTTGTAGGCAATCGGTGTCGTTTCAAGTGCATCCAGGTCGCAAGTATAAGAGGAGGGACGATTGATGCAGCTTTGCAGGTACATTGTAGCCAACAGATAGGCGGATAGGCATAGCAGTTTCCATAGGTTGTGGTAAGCGGGGAGTATAGTCTTGTGTTTTTTCATATAACGTACTGTTTTATTCAGGTTGGCGGCATTCATTATTAACGCTCTCAATTAATTAAGGATTCACCTTCTTGAAATGTTTATTGGACTTAAAAATAAGAGTTTTTTTGTTTTGTAGATGTATTTTGGCTGAAATTAACAATATGTATAGATGGATGGTGGTTTTATACATCCAGGCGAACTGCTGAAAGGAGAGGCTGAAGAACACAAACTCTTACGCGATACAGGCAGGAAGTACGTTGCTATGCGGTAGGCATGAGTGATACTTGCATGGCTCATGAGCGACACTTGCACGGCTCACGAGCGACACTTGTACGGCTCGCGAGCAACACTTGCAATACTCGTGGGCTTTGCAGACAATACTCGTGGACTTTGCAGGCAAAACCTGACGGGATTGCTTGTGAAACTCGGCGACATTGCTTGTCACATTCGGCAGCATTGTTTGTTAGGTTGGCTAACTACCGATGTTGTCTGGCTAAAGTAGGTAGTTACGAGCGTCAAGTGGCACTTTGAAAATGAAAAATGAATGATTAAAATGAATAACGCGGGTGAAGGATAGATATGCGAACAACGCAGAATGGGTGGATTTACACAGATAAATAAGAGAAAAGGAGAAATTGGGTTCACGCTTTCACCTGGAGATATCTGTGCTGATAATCAGATGAATATGGTGAAAGATAAGTTTCACGCTCATTCAATGAAAACACCGTTGTTCATCTGCTTTATTTTAATTATCTTTCACTGCAAATGTTTTATCCTCAAAAGGTTACGGTGAAACTTTACCTCGCAAGCAGGTGAAATGGACCACCTTTTTATTGATGCCTTAGAGGGGTAGGTAAATTATGCGTTAAAGATTGCAGCGGAAAGTCCAACCTGACGGGAACACCTTAAAAGAAAAAGCAATATATATCATATATATCGTATATATTTTATATATTTGCAAAAAAGACGGAATAATGGAAGCAACAGTAACATACAAGAAAAAGATTATCGACCTGAAGGAGGACACGTTTAAGGTTCTTTCAGTCATGGCAGCACGCCAGGGTACAAACCTGAAGAAACTGATAGAAAACCTGCTCGACAAGACAGCCGAAGAGTACGATGACAGCGAAGCCTACCGCTATATGACCGAGAATTACCCGGACGGAAAGGTCAAGCTGGATAAGAACGAGCGTAAGGAATTTATGGATTGGCTGGGGGTTACTGAGAAATGAGGGTTGAATTTTCAAAGGAGTTTGAAAAGGCAGTCCGCAAACTCTCCGGAAAAATGCTGGATTCAGTGCGTCAGGCAGTACAGGAAGTTATCAATGCCGGAAACATCGAGGAACTGACGGACTGCAAGAAACTGGTAGATTTTGAGTTTATCTACCGTCTGAGAATAGGCAGTTATCGTGCCTTCTTCAGCTATCATGTACAGATAGTGGATGACTGCGTCATGTTTCTCTATCTGGTGCCCAGAGGTCAGGCATACGATAAGAAAATGGGAAAAAATCTGCAGCAGAAAGATGTATAACAATTTTTTCATGACTATGCAATCGTAAGCCCCAGCCGTTCCTGCTTGCAAGAGCGAACTTCAAGGTTATAGTTTTTTATGGAAGTAAGCTGTACCCAATAGAGGGGCCGATTAGTTCCACAAGAAGAAACTCTTCGAGAAGCTACACGCAGAAAACATCACTGAGGCCGTGGGCATCGCGGCCAATCTGAGGCTGATTTGAGGATGCTAACGAGAATGATCCTTTTGCTTAAACGATTGCAATAAAGTCCTTTGGGTGTGACGCTGAGATCATGGTTATTATGTTAGCATATTGATTGTCCAATCAAACCATGAGATCAAAGACTTATTCTTTGTAGCTTGTCATTGTATCTGAAGAATATATCCTTTTTTCTTAACAGAAACAATATTAATGGCATTATCAGGAGCAAGAATATGCCGTAAATAAGTAATCTGCACATTCAAAGACATGGAATTAGAATAGCTGATGTCGCCCCATACCTGATTCAGAATTTCATCCCGCGTCACCAGTATGCCGACACTTCGTGACAACAGGACCAGAATATCCGTCTGACGTGCCGATAGATTACGGGTTATCCCATCGTATGTGACTGATGAATTTTGGCTGTCAAATAATGTTTTCCCAATCATATAGCGACATTGAACATCAACTTTCCTGTTTTCAAACCGTTCGTCAATTCTCGCAATCAGCTCTTCAGGATAAAACGGTTTGGGAATATAGTCATTGCCTTTCAAGTGGAAGCCCTTCAGCCGGTCTGCCTTTTCCGTACGGTCAGTCAGAAAAAACAGGAATACCTCATTATCCGTTTCACGGATTTTCTGTGCAAGTTCGAATCCGTTCATTACAGGCATGTTCACATCCAGCAATATCAAGTCGGGATGTTGGTGGTTATACATTTCCCATGCCGCAGCCCCATCGGAAGCGTAGGCTACCGAATATCCTTCGAGCTCCAAGAAACGTTTCAAAAGCAATGAGTTCTGCCTGTCATCGTCAACCAACAAAATATGTATTTCATTTTTATTCATTGTGGTAACTCTATAATAAAAGAACTTCCATGATTCAGCTCACTTTCTATGCGTATATTACCCCGGTGTGCTTCAACAAGCATGCGGACATAAGCCAGTCCGAGTCCCATGCCTGCTATGTTTTTATCAAAGCCAATCCGCCCACGATAGAATTTTTCAAAAACATGTCCTTGTTCTGATTTAGGAATGCCAAATCCATTATCTTTAACTGAGAGACGGACGTGGTCATTGTCACATTTCCGATAATCTATTTCGATTTCAGCCTTTTCGCGCGAGTATTTTACTGCATTCTCCAACAGATTCTCGATAATATTAATCATGTGCATCCTGTCAGCAGTGATAATCATATCCTCGTGAGGAAGAACAACGATATGGACATTCTTGTCACTTGGTACATTCAGTTTATGGATACACGCATCCAGCAAATCGTGCAGACTGAATGCTGAAATATTAAGTGGTATCTCGGTTGCCTTGCTGAAGGTCAAATCCCTCAGTTTGGAAAACAAAGCAGACAGGCTGTCCAATGCCGTATGGGAATCCGCTACGACCATTTGCCGCCCCGCAATGTCTTTCATAAGGCGTTCATTACCCATATAGGAGACACACATTTTGAGCGTTGCAATCGGACGTTTCAGTTCGTGAATCATGGTTTGTATAAAGTCTGACCGGAGATTTTCTATTTTACGCTGTTTGCGGATCGTGGTAATTTGCGCAACAAGGCAAACAATCAATAAAACAGATAAGGCGAATGAAAAGAACAGAATATCCGACATTTCTCTTATAATCAGCGGCAATGCAATTGGGCAATCCATTCGTACCAGCTTCTTGCCAAGAATGTCGTAGGGATAGGTTATGGAGAGTACAGGATGGAACAACGCCCCCCATTCCGTACGGGAAGCTTCCCAGACTATCGAGTCCGCTGTTTCGGTGAAAATGGTATCGAGCCTGATGTTGTTAGACTGCATTATCGTGTCGAGCTTCTCAGCTGAAAACGGGAACCGTCTGTTAAGACAGTTGCGTTCTATCGCATCAAGAACCTCCGATTCTTTCCGATCCTGTTTGACAACAATCACTTGTACTTCTCTATCTAACCAGTCAGGGTGTTGCGTTTCATATATTCGGGAAAACAAATCAGCCGAAAGTGAGTCAATTGCCGAACACCGGCGCATATCTGCCGTATAGATATCAAATAAAAACATCTCAGTATCTCCTTTTACAAACCGTCTGGTCGTATATTCAACGGCAATTTCGTTATTGACCGCACTCTGACGCACCTTGTTGTATTCATCAACGGATTCAAATACACGACTGTAAAGTGTATCCGCACAGGTTTGTACCGTGTACTTATATCGGGAATAAAGCCATTTGCCCTGCACGATGGCAAATAACACGATGACAATTACTGTCAGGTAATTCAGTATTTTGATTCTTTTTTCCATAATGCAAATATATGGCAATTTGAATTGAATGGACAGCATGGGCAAGGCAATATTAATCGGCCATAATAATTTAATAATAATTCTATAAGAATAGGATAATGATTATTTTTCTCAGTCTGTCACGGCCCCGATACCTTTGCACAAAAAAAGTAATGCGAATATTCTTATGAAAATACGTTCAATATAAATAACCATCAACAGATATTAACTTCATAAAACTTATTGTATATGAAACATTTTCTAATTCTCAGTGCAGGACTGGGACTTTCCTTGTCATTGTCCGCACAACAAAGCAACACGTTCCCGACAGATTATGAATGCCTGTACGAATATAAGGTGACAAACTCAAAATCCATTACGGACACCTATACGACTATTTTACAGATAGGACGTGATTGCTCCTGTTTTATGGATTACACGGCATTCCAGTCCGATTCTGTCAACGCCAGCCCCCATGCTTCCGACGAGGATATAAAAAAATACCAGATGCAGAAAATAAGGAACAGTTTGTTTTTCGACCAGACGGTATTACAGAACCATCCGCAAGGGGAAATGTCTGTTTACAGTGTAATACCGCCGGATTATTATTTGTACAAGGAAAAACTCCGCCCGATACAGTGGAGTTTAGGCAATGAAACCGATACCGTCTGTGGATACGTCTGCAAAAAAGCGACGGGTGAATACGGAGGAAGAAAATGGGTCGTGTGGTACGCACCGGAAATACCGACCACTTTCGGTCCTTGGAAATTTTGTGGCCTTCCCGGCCTCGTAATGCTGGCTCATGATACGGAGAACATACACCGTTTTGAAGCCATTACTTTCCGCAAGGGCACATTGCCGATAGCTTTGCCGGATATCCCCAACATAGTGACCGTAGAAAGAGACAAGTTTGTCAAAAGCAAGAACAAATTTGAAGAGGACCCCATGACAAACATTCCACTGGAATCAATCAGTGATATGACGGTGCAAAAGGATGAAGAAGGGAAAAGCTCCATCCTTATCAACGGTGTACAGTTGCGGATTCGCCCAAATGGTTACACTCCCTTGGAATTAGAATGAAAATTTGGCTATGCGTTTATTCTTCAGTATATTATTTTGCGTTATTACAGGTATCGCTTATTCTCAAAGTCGGATAGAAGGAATGTTGAGAGATGTTTCCGGCGCAGGCATCGACGGTGCGATCATCAAAATTTCTGCGGACAGCACCGTCATTGCCTATGCAATTTCTGACAAGGGACATTTTAATGTTGCTTTTCATACTGATTCAAAAAAAGTCAGGCTAATCGCCGAGTCGATGGGGTATGAATCTGTGGAAAACGAAATCTTGAATATGTCCCAGACCTGCAATCTTACAATGAAAGAAAAAGCGACGGAATTGAAAGAAGTGGTCGTAAAGGCCCCGGCCATCTACCAGCGCGGCGATACCTTGTCCTTTCATCTTTCTGCATATACCACTCAAAGTGACTATACATTGAAAGACGCCCTGAAAAAGCTTCCGGGCATAAACGTAGAAGAATCGGGCAAAATCAAATACCTGGGGAAAGACATCTCAAGCTTTTACATTGACGGTCTGGATTTGCTTGGCGGGAAATATAACATAGCGACCACAAATATACCTGCCTCGTACGTAAATTCTGTTCAGGTGCTGAACAATCATCAGGCCATAAACATGAATAAGGATATTTTTTCAGATGATGTGGCCATAAACATCAACATGAATAACAATGCACGTTTTAAACCCATTGGAACGTATGAAGGCTCTGCCGGATATGGTGACGACTGGCTATATCAGGCAAGCGGGGCCGGTATGCTTTTCAAGCCCAAGTTCCAAACCATTACCACATTGAAAATAGGGAACGTATATTCATTTGCTTCAGATGAAGTGACTTCTCTTATCGGAGGAATCGAAGAAGAGTCCAAGGCAGAAAAACTGATGGGCAATGTATCGGCTTCCACTCCACCGATGGACAAAGACCGGTATGCCTCGCCTGCCGAACGCATGTTTTCAGTCAATTTTATTCAAAAAATAACAGAAACAGCCACATTGCGTGGAAACGTCGATTACAGCTATTACAAAAGCCAATATGATTATGATATTCAACGCAATTTCTATGACGGGGATGAAAATATAATCATCGACCAAGGTATAAATTCGCTGTCAACCAGTCATACTCCCAGTTTCTCCATCGTTTATAAAAACAATGCATCGACAAGCTATCTTGATAATTCTCTATTTGGCAAGGCCACGTTCCTGCGCAACGATTTGCCGACTACGGAAAACGGCCAGACACTTATGCAGCAACAGTCCATGTGTGACTACTATGTAGGAAATGATTTTTCATATAGCTGGCGCAGGAAGAAACTGCGCTGGAGGTTGTCATCATCCGTGCTGTTATTCAACACTCCACAAGTCAGGCTTACTGTCACAAACGAAGGAAACGACATTCATCAGCATGTAAACAGCTTGAGCTTTCAGACCAAGAATCTCCTGTCTGCGATTTATGATTTCAAGAACTCGCGTTTTCATTTTCCACTGTCACTGAACTATTCGGCAGATAAAATACAAACAGATTTACAGTCCTACCGAGAGAATACAGCCAATAAGAACGATATGACAGGTGGTAATTTGAGTGTTGCTTTTGCTCCGCGCTATGAATATACCCATCCGAAACGCATCTATGTCTTTCGGGCTGACGTACCGATGCGGATAGATTACATATACAACAAGAATTACATACAGAATGAAAAAGATAAATTCAGTTTCTTTTCCGTATGTCCTGGAATTTATTTCAACTATAAATTCAGCAGCCGTTCTACATTCAGGACGCAAGTAGCCTATACACGAAACTTTGGGGACATTCTGGACTTCCTGACGTTCCCAGTGCAGACGGACAACATAACTCAAAAAATCAGTTCCGGCATTCTGCAGGACAATCAATCGTTGATGGCAAACCTGCACTATGACTATAAGATACCATTGGATATGTGGTTTGTCAATGCTGACATCATGTACCAACGTGAGCATAACAATCTGCTGGCATCCCATAAGGTAACATCAGACTTGATTCAGTCAACTTACCTGTATATGCCCAACAATACCCATAACATAACGGCCCAACTGGGCATTACCAAGCAAATTGAATCCATAAAGACAAAAATTTCATTAAATGGACTGTATATATGGAGACAACAGCAGGCAGAGCAGAACAGCTTGCTCACAACCTATTCCTGGCAAAGTGTCGGCATTTCCTCTACATTGACCTCGCAGCCATGCAAATATGTCGAATTGGATTATTCCGGTGAAATAAGCAAAACTTTTTTGAACTATGAGGAAATCAAGAGAAGTTATTGGTCGCAAGTACATAAAATCTCATTAAAAATCACACCGGTACAGTCCTTTATATTGTCCGCTTCATCAGACATCGTGAAAAAGGACTTAACAGAAAATCAGAGTAAAACAACGGGCTTGCTTGATTTTGGCATAACTTGGTTATTCAAAGCTTTCAGGTTTAATCTGAACTTGCAAAACGCGTTAAACCAAGATGCATATAGCTATACGATATACGATTCTATCAATACTTACATCTATGATTACAAACTGCGTGGGCGTGAACTATTATTTACGCTTGCAATAACACTGTAATATTTAACGTGAATTCGATATGAAATAATATATAAGTTTGATTATTAGCGATTAATAAATTGATGCAGTCATAAATCCTTTTAGTTTTCTTCTGCAAAGTTCCATACTTCGTGAGACTTTTCCACTACCCAGTAGGGTAGTTCTAAAAATAGGAAACTTGCATTGCGGGCATTACGAGTGTGAAATAAGAGTGCTTGCGAACTATGCAAGTCCCCCTTTATGAATTATGTAATCCTCCTTTCATTGACAGCTGTTGTTAGAGGGAAAAATAAGTTTTTCCTGTTTTTGCCTTTTCTGGCGAGAAAAGGGTCATTAAACATTAGACAAAAAGATATGAGTTTTCGTTTCTTTGTTGTAACTTTGCACTAATAATGACAAAAAGGATAATATTATGTCGCATTTAGCTCCTCTGATTGCCGATTTGGCACTTATATTGATTTCTGCAAGTTTGATGACACTGCTTTTCAAGAAGCTGAAACAGCCTCTTGTGTTAGGATATGTGGTAGCCGGTTTTCTGGCAAGCCCTCATCTGTCTTTTACCCCTTCGGTGATGGACACGGCCAACATACAGACTTGGGCCGATATAGGTGTCATCTTCTTGCTGTTTGCATTGGGATTAGAGTTCAGTTTCAAGAAGATTGTAAAGGTAGGAGGTCCGGCTATTATTGCAGCCTGTACCATTATTTTCTGTATGATACTGGTCGGTGTAGCAGTGGGAACATCATTCGGATGGAAGCGGATGGACTGCATCTTCCTGGGAGGAATGATAGCCATGTCGTCTACTACCATTATCTATAAAGCTTTCGATGATTTGGGCATACTGAAAAAGCAGTTTACAGGACTGGTGTTAAGTGTGCTTATTTTGGAAGATATTCTGGCCATTGTCCTGATGGTGATGCTGTCTACCATGGCAGTCAGCAACAATTTCGAAGGGACGGAAATGCTGGAAAGCGTCGCCAAACTGCTCTTCTTCCTGATACTCTGGTTTGTGGTAGGCATCTATCTGATTCCTGAACTGCTGAAGCGCTGCCGCAAGCTGATGAGCGATGAGACGATGCTCATCGTTTCGTTAGGACTGTGTTTCGGTATGGTGGTGATAGCTGCCCATACGGGTTTTTCTGCGGCCTTTGGAGCTTTCATTATGGGTTCTATTCTGGCAGAGACATTAGAGGCAGAGCACATCGAGCAGCTGGTAAAACCGGTAAAGGACTTGTTCGGAGCTATCTTTTTCGTGTCGGTAGGTATGATGGTCGATCCAGGGATGATTGTTGAATATGCTATCCCCATTCTGGTCATAACATTGGCGGTGATTGTCGGACAGTCTTTGTTTGGCACATTGGGCGTTCTGCTGTCGGGACAACCGTTGAAGACAGCCATGCAGTGCGGATTCAGTTTGACACAGATTGGTGAGTTTGCTTTTATTATTGCCTCGTTGGGTGTTTCTCTGAATGTGACCAGTCATTTCCTCTATCCTATTGTGGTGGCTGTATCGGTGATTACGACTTTCCTTACTCCTTATATGATACGTCTGGCCGAACCGGCTTCCAATTTTGTGGATGCTCACATGCCGAAAAGGTGGAAAGGCTTTCTCGACCGCTATACATCGGGCTCGCGTGCGGTCAATCATGATAGCTTATGGAAGCGCTTGATCGTATCGCTTGTGCGTATTACGGTCGTTTACTCCATTGTGTGTGTGGCTATAGTAGCGGTTTCATTCCGTTTCCTGGTACCTCTTTGCAAGGAAGGATTACCGGGCGTTTGGGGAGCGTTGGTTGCAGCGTTTGTAACGATTCTGTTCCTGGCTCCTTTCCTGCGGGCCATCATGATCAAGAAAAACCATTCCATGGAATTTGTTACACTGTGGAATGACAACCGTGGAAACCGTGCGCCGCTAGTAGCTACCATTGTGTTGCGCATATTGCTGGCCGTATCTTTTGTGATGTTCGTCATTGCAGGACTGT
The DNA here is from genome assembly GCF_900108345.1 of Bacteroides ndongoniae. Lineage (GTDB taxonomy): Bacteria > Bacteroidota > Bacteroidia > Bacteroidales > Bacteroidaceae > Bacteroides > Bacteroides ndongoniae. The sequence continues at coordinate 1,208,783 of NZ_FNVV01000013.1, forward strand.
TCAAGATGTCGGTCGGACTGGTGTTTGGTGTTGCATTGTTGCTGGTGATTGTGATGATTCTGTCTCGTCAGCTGAAAAGACAGTCCATACTGATAGAACGTAAGTTCTTCCAAAACTTACGTTCGCGTGACATTCGGGCGGAATATATGGGCGAGAAGAAGCCTGAATATGCGGGTCGTCTGCTTTCGCGCGACTTGCATCTGGCCGATTATGTGGTGCCGGGCGAGTCGGGATGGGTTGGCAAAACGCTTGCCGAACTGAATTTCGGTAAAGAATATGGTGTGCATGTTGTCTCCATCCTGCGTGGAAAGAAACGTATCAATATTCCCGGTGCTATGGACCGCTTGTTTCCACAAGATAAATTGCAGGTGATAGCTACGGATGAAGAACTGAACCGTTTTGGCGAAGAGATGGCAAAAGTCTCAGAATTGGATACTGACGTGGTGGAAAAAAGCGAAACGATTCTTCGTCAGTTCCGCATCGATGCTGGTTCTCCCTTCTTGGGCAAGACGCTGAAGGAAGCCGGCATTCGTGAGAAGTATCATTGTCTGATAGCCGGTGTAGAGCGTGGTAGTGACGAACTTCACGCTCCCGATCCGCATGAACCTTTTGCCGAAGGCGATGTTGTGTGGATTGTGGGAGAAAAAGCAGATGTGTATAAGCTGGTTGGGGAGAAGAATGAAGATGAGGAAATGGAGTAGGGAAGTCTGTTTATAACTTCCCTAATATCTTGTCCATTACCCAGTTGGTAAGAGTAGCGCTTTCGCCATCGCATGTACATACTGATTTGCCCAGCAAGTGGTCTACTACTGCCTGAATGAGCGGCTGCTGTACGTATATGGGATTCTCGACAATAATTTCTTCACGTCCTCTTTCGGTGTGAAGCGCTATTGGGTCGTAGGTGAAAACCGAGAAACAGATCATGCCCTTGTCTCCGATAATTTCGATACGGTCTTCACGTGCCGAGTCGTGTGCAACGAAGCACCAAGAACCACTGCCTACCAGGCCGCTGTCGAACTGGAAGCAAGCGCTCAGTGTGTCCTCGGCAGGGTAGAGTCCGCCCCGGTTGCTTTTGTAGCCGCTGGCTTGTAGTATGCAGCCGAATATTTCCTGTAATAAGTCAATCTGATGAGGAGCCAAATCGTAGAAGTAGCCTCCGCCTGCAATATCGGGCTGTACGCGCCAAGGTAATTTCTGCTTGTTGTAGTCCAGATCGCGTGGAGGTTGTGCGAAACGAATTTGGATGTTGATGACATTTCCGATAGCACCTTCTTCGACCAGCGATTTTACTTTCTGGAAATAGGGAAGGTAACGCCGATAATAGGCAACGAAGCAAGGAACTCCCGTCTCGTGCGAAACGCGGTTGATGCGGCAGCACTCCTCGTAAGTGACAGCCATCGGCTTTTCAATGTAAACAGGCTTTCCCGCTTTCATTGACATGACGGCGTATGTAGCGTGCGAGGAAGGAGGAGTGGCTATGTAGATAGCGTTTATTTCGTCGTCGTCAATCAGTTCTTGTGCATCATCGTACCATTTGGGGATTCCTCTTTCCTGTGCATACGCTTTGGCTTTGGCACCGTCGCGGCTCATAACGGCTACAACTTCGGAATTTTCTATTTTCTGAAAGGCCGGACCACTTTTGTATTTGGTTACTTCGCCACAGCCTATGAATCCCCATTTAATTATTTTTTCCTTCATATCATTATGCATTGACGTTAAAATCCTGTTTTACTTATCTGTAGTTTTGTAAAGTTTGCTTGTATGATGGATGGAAGAGGTTTGTTTTCAGTCTTCGTCTTCAAAGTCGAAGTCGAAATCAAAGTAGTCCATAAATTCGGGTGCAGTAAATTCTTCGAGTTCGCGTCTGTCCTTTTTGGTAGGACGACCTGTTCCTTTAGCTCGATTCACGAATCCGCTGACACGGCTCATTTCCAGCAATTCATATTGGTCGGGAGTCGTAACGTTTTCCATCATTTCAGGAACGACTTTGGCTCCGACCCGTTTCTCGATGGTCTGTAATACTTTAAAAGAATAGGTGATAGGCGGTTTTCGTACCTGTATGACGTCGCCTGGTTTTACCATACGTGCTGCTTTCGCCTGTGCTCCGTTAATGCTGACACGTCCTTTCTTGCAGGCTTCGGCGGCGATGGTACGCGTCTTAAAGATGCGTACTGCCCACATCCATTTATCTATTCTGGCTTCGCTCATTTATTTCTTATTATATTGATTCATTGTAATGTCGATTCCTGCCAGGCAGAAACTTTTTACGATTTCTCCGGCAGTTTCCAGCCGTTCGGGCATGGTCTTCCAGTCTTCGTCGGTGAAGTGGCCTAACACATAGTCTATTTGTCCTCCGCGTGGAAAGTCGTTTCCGATGCCAAATCTCAGTCGGGCGTAATTTTGTGTACCCAAAGTAGCGGCTATGTGTTTCAGGCCGTTGTGTCCGGCATCACTACCTTTTCCTTTCAGTCGCAAAGTGCCGAATGGAAGGGCAAGATCGTCTACCACGATCAGTACATTTTCGAGAGGAATGTTTTCTTTCTGCATCCAGTAACGGACTGCGTTTCCACTAAGATTCATGTATGTGGAGGGTTTCAGCAGCAGTAACTGACGGCCCTTAACCGACAGCGTGGTGATGAATCCGTAACGGCGGTCTTCGAACGTAGCTCCTGCGGCTTTGGCCAGTGCGTCTACTACCATGAATCCTATGTTATGGCGGGTTTCATGGTATTCAGGGCCGATGTTTCCTAATCCTACAATCAGATATTTCATGAGTGTCTGTCTAGATAACTTGTTTTAAATGCGCAAGTATGCAGCATTATTCATAAAAAAGCGACGCGGATTATCACAACTACTCGCGGATTGTATAAGTGAATCTGCGAGTGGTTGCGTAATCCGCGTCAAAGGATATTTTAAATAAAGGAGATGCTGATTAGTTGGCTGCAGCTGCGGCACCTCTTGCGGCACGAGTCAGCTTCACAGCACATACAACTGCTTCTTTAGCATTCAGCAGTTCCAGACCTTCGAAATTCAACTCACCCACTTTGATAGTCTTACCAAGACCCAGGTGAGAAACGTTTACGATCAGTCTTTCAGGGATTACATTATATAAAGCTTTCACTTTCAGCTTGCGGATTTGCAATGCCAACTTACCACCGGCTTTCACACCTTCAGCCAGACCTTCCAACTGTACGGGAACTTCCATTACGATAGGTTTAGCTTCGTCGATCTGATAGAAGTCAACGTGCAGAATAGTATCTTTTACAGGGTGGAACTGGATGTCCTTCATGATAGCATTTACTTTTTTGCCATCGATGATCAGGTCAACCACGTAGATGTGCGGAGTATATACCAAGTTGCGCAAGCCTTCTGCGGGTACAGTGAAGTGGATGTTTTCGCCACCGCCGTACAATACGCAAGGTACACCGTTGTTTTTACGAATAGCTTTCAAAGCTCTGGCTTGTTCCGAAGAACGTTCTGCAATAGTTCTTGCAGTTCCTTTAATTTCGATTGATTTCATCTTTTAAAAGTTTTTGTGTTACTCTAAATTAAGTTTGTTTGTTGCTTAATTCACCATCACACGATATGGTCTATCCATACGATGCTGCAAAAAAGCGGTGCAAAATTACATTTTCTTTTTGAATTACACAAAAATACTTTTTAAAAATCAATGTCTATTTTGATTTCTCCTTCCAATGTCGATGAATCAGGCTTGGCTGTTTGCTTAGTTTCTGCGCTGTTTGCTTCCGAGGAACTGTTTTCTGGAGTTGTATCAGAAAAAGTGCTTTCGCCTTGTTCCTGTTGGATGAACTGGATAGCCTGCTGCAAGCCGGCCATGAATTTTTCGAAGTCTTCTTTATAAAGGAATATTTTATGCTTTTCGAAACTTACTTGTGAATCGTCGCCTTCGCCGGTTACAATTTTCTTGCTTTCGGTGATGGCTAAAAACATTTCGTCTTTTCTGTTCTTTTTTACGTCCAGATAGTAAATGCGCTTACCAGCTTTGATGGACTGGGAGAATACAATCTCTTTGTCGCTCATATCAACACCGTTTTTTTTCTTTAACTCTTCCATATTGCCTAAATTCTTGTTGTAATCGGCTTCAAAATTGATGATTTTTTTTAAACTGTCAAAAGAAAAATGCCGGATAATGACTTTCCGCATAAAAAAATGTGATTTGTTTGTGCTCAACTCACTAAAAATGTCTACTTTTGCATTGTTAAAACAATAGTATTTATTTAGCATTATGATTAACAGAGTTCTTATTCGTCTTAAGATTATACAGATTGTATATGCTTATTATCAGAACGGCAGTAAAAATTTAGACTCAGCGGAGAAAGAATTGTTCTTTAGCCTTTCTAAGGCGTACGACCTTTACAATTACCTGCTGATGCTGATGGTTGCTTTGACGAACTATGCGCGTAAGCGTATTGACACTGCAAAGGCCAAATTGGCTCCTACTCCTGAAGAATTGTATCCGAACATGAAATTTGTGGAAAACAAGTTTGTTGCCCAGTTGGAGGGAAACAAGCAGCTGATGGATTATGCCGCCAACCAGAAACGCAGTTGGAGCAATGATGAAGATTTCGTGAAGGGGCTTTATGAGAAGATTCAGGCTTCGGATATATATAAGGAATATATGGCTTCGTCAGAAACTTCGTACGAAGCTGACCGCGAATTGTGGCGGAAACTTTATAAAACCTTTATTTTCCACAACGAGGATCTGGACAGTCTGCTTGAAGACCAAAGTCTGTATTGGAATGATGACAAGGATATTGTTGACACCTTTGTACTGAAAACCATCAAACGCTTTGACGAAAAGAATGGAGCCAATCAGGAACTGCTTCCCGAGTTCAAGGATGATGAGGATCGCGAGTTTGCCCGCCGGTTGTTCCGCCGTGCTATTCTGAACAGCGACTACTATCGTCATCTGATCAGCGAGAATACGCGCAACTGGGATTTGGAGCGTGTAGCTTTCATGGACGTCATCATTATGCAGTGTGCGTTGGCCGAGATCTTGAGTTTCCCCAATATCCCAATCAGCGTTTCCCTGAACGAATATGTCGACATCGCAAAAGTATATAGTACATTGAAGAGCGGCAGTTTTGTCAATGGTACTTTAGACGGAATTGTTAAGGTATTAAAAAAAGAAGGGAAGTTAACGAAAAACTGATACCTTTGTTGCTCACATTTAAAAAACTAAAACTGAATATTTATGAATTTGATGACTGTATTCTTCCTGCAAGCTACTCCCGCAGGTCCTGCGGGTGGCGGTAGCATGATGTGGATTATGCTGATAGCCATGTTTGTGATCATGTATTTCTTTATGATTCGTCCGCAGAACAAGAAGCAAAAAGAAATTGCCAATTTCCGTAAATCGCTTCAGGTTAATCAGAAAGTGATTACTGCCGGAGGTATTCATGGTGTGGTCAAAGAAATCAATGATAATGACGTGATTCTTGAGATTGCTTCTAATGTAAAGATCCGTATTGATAAGAATTCTATTTTTGCCGCTGCTGCCGATGCTAATGGTAGCCAGGCTGCAAAATAAAGGAAGGAATATGAGCCTATGCTCGATCGTAGTAATATAAAGAGCAAATACTCTAAGATTGCTGCACAAGTGAAGAACTTTCTGCTCAGTGCCAAGAGCAGAGAGTTCTTCATTTTTTTGTTTTTCTTTTTTATAGCCAGTGGTTTCTGGTTGTTGCAGACGTTGAACAACGACTATGAAACGGAGTTCTCCGTCCCTGTGCGGTTGAAAGGGGTACCTGATAATGTTGTTATCACTTCGGAACCGGCTACAGAGTTGCATATCAAAGTGAAGGACAAAGGCACTGTATTGTTGAACTATATGTTAGGGAAGAGTTTCTATCCTCTTGCTATTAATTTCGATGAATACAAGACGAGTGACAACAGCAATCATGTGCGTATCGTTTCGTCTGAATTCGAGAAGAAAATTCTTAGTCAGCTGAATGTGTCAACACGTTTGCTCGCTATGAAGCCGGACACGTTAGAGTATTATTATTCTACTGGTGATTCGAAACTGGTACCAGTGAAGTTGTTGGGTGAGGTGAATGCCGGCAGGCAATATTATTTGTCGGATACTGTTTTTACGCCTGATTCGGTATTGGTGTATGCTTCGAAAGAGGCTTTAGACACTATAACTGCGGCCTATACGAAATGGGTCAGACAGGATGAGATTACTGATACGTTGAAGCAACAGGTTGGTCTGATGGCACGCAAAGGAATAAAATATGTTCCATCTTCGGTTGACATGATGTTACCTGTTGATATTTATACGGAGAAAACGGTAGAAGTACCTTTACGGGGTGTTAACTTCCCGGCCGACAAGGTGCTGCGGGCTTTTCCTTCGAAAGTACAAGTCACTTTTCAGGTAGGACTAAGCCGCTTCAGGAAGATTACAGCTGATGATTTTCATATTCGTGTATCGTATGAAGAACTGCTGCTGTTGGGTTCGGACAAGTATAAAGTGAAGTTGGGACATGTGCCGGAAGGAGTCACGCAAGTACGTATCCATCCGGAGCAGGTAGACTTTTTGATAGAGCAAATACCATCGGATTATGGCAATTAAGATAGGAATAACGGGGGGAATAGGCAGTGGAAAAAGTGTTGTGTCCCGTTTACTCGAAGTGATGGGAGTGCCTGTTTATATCTCTGATGTTGAAACAAAGAAACTGATGCTGACGGACGGAGAAATACGTCGGAAGCTGGTAGATTTGCTGGGCGACGAAGTGTATGCAGGTGGTGTTTTGAACAAGCCGATGCTGGCTTCGTATCTTTTTGCTTCGGAGCAACATGCACGTGAGGTCAATGCAATTGTCCATCCGCAGGTGAAGAAGGATTTCCGCCGATGGGTGCAGGAACACGAAAAGTTTCCTTTGGTAGGTATCGAATCGGCCATTCTGATAGAGGCTGGTTTTACAGCCGAAGTGGACAAAGTACTGATGGTATATGCGCCTCGTGAGGTACGTATAGCGCGTGCGATAGAACGTGACAGTTCGTCGCGCAAATTGATTGAACAGCGCATCCGTAGTCAGATGGATGACGAGGTGAAACGCCGTCAGGCCGATTTTGTGATAGTGAACGACGGTGAGAAAACTTTGATACCACAAGTCCGGGAATTGCTTGCATCGTTGTAGAAAAAGAAGATATGCCTTGCTTCCTGTCTTGGGTCAAAGGACGGGTGTAAGCAAAAATAAGTAACCTTATTTTGTATTCTCTTTAGCTTGCATTATCTTTGCCATCCGATTAAAATTACTATTAACTAAATAAAATAAGAATAGAGTTATGTTGAAGACTATTTTGTCTATCTCTGGAAAACCAGGATTGTATAAACTTGTTTCTCAAGGAAAGAATATGCTGATTGTAGAATCAATTGTGGATAAAAAACGCTTCCCGGCTTACGGTAACGAAAAGATTATTTCGTTGGGTGATATTGCCATGTATACGGATGCAGAAGATATTCCATTGAGAGATGTACTGGTTTCTATGAAGAAGAAAGAGAATGGTGCTGCTGTAGTTATGGATCTGAAGAAGGCTACATCAGAGGAACTTCGTACTTATCTGGCAGAAGTATTGCCAAACTTCGACCGCGACCGTGTACATTCTTCCGATATTAAAAAGCTGATTTCCTGGTACAATCTGCTGGTAGCAGCCGGTTTGACAGATTTCGAAGAGGTTGCAGAAGAGCAGGAAGAAGCCGCTGAAGAAAAATAAAAAGACACTACTTTGGGATTAGATACAAAAATGAGTGTATCAGAAAGTGGAACGTTCAGTTCGTGAGTTTCTGATACACTCATTTTTTTTTGTTATCAATAGTGTTTATTTCCTTAATATTCCACCTTATCTTCTTTTTTCATCCACATATCGAAGGCTTTGATGGCCTCTTCGGGCAATACTATTTCAGATGGCAATTTGCGTCGGTCTTTAGGTAATTCCAGTTCATCGTAGATGAAGGAGTCATCGAAACCGATATTCTTGGCATCTGTCTTGTTGTTTCCGTAATACATTTTATCCAAATGTGCCCAGTAGATGGCACCCAGGCACATGGGGCAGGGTTCGCAGGAGGTATAGATTTCGTATCCGCTCAGGTCGAATGTTCCGAGTTTCTCGCAAGCGGCACGTATGGCGCTTACCTCGGCGTGGGCTGTAGGGTCGCAGTTGGAAGTCACACGATTGACTCCAGTAGCTACAATCTGTCCGTCTTTGGCGATGACTGCGCCAAAAGGACCTCCACCATTTTCTACGTTTTCAACAGATAGCTCTATGGCTTTTCTCATTAATTCTTCTTTCGTCATAGTTTTTGGCTTTTCGTTACACGAGGTAAAGATAATACTTATGTGCCATATTTTTCCCAGTTAGGAAAATATTTCTCTCTAACTGGGAAAAATTTTTTTCCTAACTGGACAAAAAAATGAGCTTCCGTATCAGCATAAAAAAAGCAGGTCTGCACAAATAAGTTGTGAAGATCTGCTTTTTATGTGAGGACTTAGCCGACTGCATGTTCAGCTAAGTCTTTTTTTGTATGCTTTAGTTCCGGAACAGAAGACCGTCGCCTGTGGCGTTTACGTCTACGATAATAGGACGGCTGCGGTCTACTTCCTGTGCCAGCAACTTCTTAGACAAGTCGTTGAGCAGGTAGTGCTGGATAGCACGTTTTACAGGACGGGCACCAAATTCAGGATCATATCCGGCATTTGCCAGGAAGTTGATGGCGGTGTCGGTGAGCTGTAATTCCACTCCGTTGCCTTCGAGCATTCTACGTACACTGTTGATTTGCAGTGTTACGATTTGCTTGATCTGAGGCTCGGTCAGCGGCAGGAACATGATGGTTTCGTCTATACGGTTAAGGAATTCCGGCCGTATCGATTTCTTCAGCATGTTCATCACTTCGCGCTTGGTTTCTTCTACAATCTGTTCCTTGTTGCTGCCATTCAGCTTTTCCATCTGGCTTTGAATGTACGAACTTCCCATGTTGGACGTCATGATGATGATGGTGTTCTTGAAGTTCACCGTACGTCCTTTGTTATCGGTCAGACGTCCATCGTCGAGTACTTGCAGCAAGATGTTGAATACGTCCGGATGTGCTTTCTCGATTTCATCGAACAATACTACCGAATAAGGTTTACGCCTTACGGCTTCGGTCAGCTGACCACCTTCATCGTATCCGACGTATCCGGGAGGCGCTCCGACCAGACGGGAGACGCTGTGTTTCTCCTGATACTCGCTCATGTCGATACGGGTCATCATCGTTTCGTCGTCGAACAGAAATTCTGCCAGTGCCTTTGCCAATTCGGTTTTACCTACACCAGTCGTACCCAGGAAGAGGAACGAACCGATAGGCCGTTTGGGATCTTGCAACCCGGCACGACTACGGCGAACAGCGTCGGCAACGGCTTCGATGGCTTCATCCTGACCGATGACACGCTTGTGGAGTTCTTCTTCCAGATGGAGGAGTTTTTCCTTTTCGCTTTGCAGCATCTTGCTGACAGGTATTCCTGTCCAGCGCGATACAACGTCGGCTATGTCTTCGGCATCTACCTCTTCTTTGATCATGGCCTTATCGCCTTGCATGGCATGCAGTTTCTGCTGGGTCTCTTCTATTTCCTTGTTCAATGCCTGAAGCTTGCCGTAACGGATTTCGGCTACTTTGCCGTAATCGCCCTCGCGTTCAGCTTTTTCGGCTTCGAATTTCAGGTTTTCGATTTCGACCTTGTTCTGCTGAATCTTGTTTACCAGCGTCTTTTCGCTTTGCCATTTGGCTTTGTACGAGCTTTCCTGTTCTTTGAGTTCGGCCAGTTCCTTACCGATTTGTTCCAGTTTGGCTTTGTCGTCCTCGCGCTTGATGGCTTCGCGCTCGATTTCCAATTGCTTTATTTTACGCGAAATTTCATCCAGCTCTTCAGGTACGGAGTCTACTTCCATACGCAGTTTGGCTGCTGCTTCATCCATCAGGTCGATGGCCTTATCGGGCAGAAAACGGTCGGTAATGTATCGGTTACTCAACTCGACTGCGGCAATGATGGCATCGTCTTTGATACGTACGTGGTGATGGTTTTCGTAACGTTCTTTCAGTCCACGCAGAATAGAGATGGTGCTCAGCGTATCCGGTTCGTTGACCATGACGGTTTGGAATCGACGTTCCAGTGCCTTGTCCTTCTCGAAATATTTCTGATATTCGTCGAGGGTTGTAGCACCGATGCTTCGCAATTCGCCACGAGCCAGTGCAGGCTTCAGTATGTTGGCAGCATCCATAGCCCCTTCGCCTTTGCCAGCACCTACCAGTGTGTGGATTTCGTCGATGAAAAGGATGATGTTACCTTCCGACTTTTTCACTTCGTTGATAACGGCTTTTAAACGTTCCTCAAACTCACCTTTGTATTTGGCACCGGCTACCAAGGCACCCATATCCAGCGAATATACCTGCTTGTTCTTCAGGTTTTCGGGCACATCGCCACGCAGGATACGGTGGGCAAGTCCTTCCACGATAGCAGTCTTACCGGTACCCGGTTCACCTATCAGGATAGGGTTGTTTTTGGTACGTCGGCTCAGAATCTGAAGTACACGACGAATTTCTTCGTCACGTCCGATGACAGGGTCGAGCTTTCCGCTTCGTGCAGCCTCATTCAGGTTGATGGCGTATTTCTCCAGCGATTGATAAGTGTCTTCGCTCGATTGTGAAGTGACCTTTGAACCTTGTCGCAATTCGTTGATGGCGGTACGCAGTTCTTTTTCAGTCATACCGGCATCCTTCAGGATGCTGGAGGCTGTACTCTTCACTGTAAGCAAAGCCAACAGGATGGGTTCAAGCGAAACAAATTCGTCATTCATTTCCTTGGAGTAGTCCATAGCCTTTTGCAATACTTCGTTGGCTTCACGGCTCAGATAAGGTTCGCCACCCGATACTTTAGGCAATGACTCTATCTGTTTGTCGAGCACGATTGCCAGCTGTTGTGCGTTCATGCCCAACTTCTGGAAGATGAAGTTGGTAACGTTTTCGCCTACCTTCATCACTCCCTGCAGCAGGTGTACCGGTTCGATGGCCTGTTGCCCCCGGCGTTGTACCAGGTTTACGGCCTCTTGAACGGCTTCTTGCGCTTTGATGGTAAAGTTGTTAAAGTTCATATTTTAATCTCCTTTCTTTTTTTCATCAGTTGTTTTACACCCCATATGAGGCAAAAGTTTTGCCAATGTCTTGTTTCGGACAAAATGTCATGATTTATTATTAAATCCAATGTCAACTTGGCATAATTACTGCATTGTCGTCGTGTTTTGCTTGATATAGAGCAATTCTGTTGTTGGGCGAGGTATTGAAGCTGAGCGTGCAAATGGCGAGCTGGCATCGGATATTCGGCAGGAAGAATGCTGCATGAGTCAAGTATATTATTTATATTTGTAGCATATTTAAGGTATTGATGTAAACATACGAAATGATGGAAAACAATAATAAGGTGAAATTTGCAGAGAATGTGATTCTGCTGGATGCAGCCTTCTTGAACGAGGTAGTGGCAGGAATCAGAACGTGGATGGAGGGAGAATTGGATAGGACATTGCCACTTCTTGATTTGCCCGGTTGGCTGAACCTGCTTGCACTGGATGCCGGGATTCGTACAGAGGGGAATGATATTCAGGTGATTCTGGTGTATGATGAACCGAATAAGAATTTGAAATGTTGTGAACCTTCTGGCTTGTCTGCTTTGGAGGGAATGGCTTGCCGGATTCCTTTGGGCGAACTATCGTTTTCGTGTGTCAATCCGGAAGGTATTACGGACTGTGGAAGCTTGTTTGTTGACCTGATGTCGTTGGCGCTTGATTCAGCCGAGGTGAAACGCCTGGTCTTAGTGCCTTATTTGCGTGCTTTTGGTGGCCGGGTGGATGAACTGCTTCATAAATATTTTAATGAGAACGATGAAGAGGCTTGCTCTAAACCGATACTTTTCACTATGGAGCAACCTGTCAGTCCTGTGAATTATAAGTGGGATTTTGTTTCTTTCTCTTTGGCAGGAGCGTTGGGAATCAAACCGGAGGAACTGTGAAATGAGTGATTTCCGGTTAAAGGTCTTCCAGTCGGTAGCTAATAATCTTAGCTTTACCAAGGCTTCTCAGGAACTGTTTATCAGTCAGCCTGCCATTACCAAGCATATTCAGGAGCTTGAGACGGCTTATCAGACACGTCTGTTCGACCGTCAGGGCAGTAAGATTTCGCTGACTCAGTCGGGACGGTTGCTGTTGAAGCATTGCGAACGGATTCTGGATGAATACAAACGCCTGGAATATGAAATGCATTTATTGCACAATGAGTATCGGGGAGAGCTTCGTCTGGGGGCCAGCAGTACCATTGCGCAGTATGTACTTCCACCGTTACTGGCCAGTTTTATTGCCAAGTTTCCTCACATCAGTCTTTCGCTTCTGAGCGGCAATTCGCGTGAGGTGGAAACGGCGTTGCAGGAGCATCGTATCGATTTGGGATTAGTGGAAGGTGTGTTTCGCTTGCCTAACCTGAAATATACCTCTTTTCTGGAAGACGAACTTGTGGCGGTAGTTCATACCCGTAGCCGTTTGTCGTTGCCCGATGAGATAACTCCCAAAGATTTGATAAACCTCAAATCCGCAACCGCCCTCATAAGATGACACAGAGGTCAAAAAGGTAGCGACACTGTGGCAAAAGAGGGTGCAACGCAGCAAAAATCGCCACAAAGACGCATTAAATCCCCTTACCCCACCATGCGACTTGAGGCAATACGCAAAATCACGACCATAAGTTGTCGGTGTCATCCAAAGTCATTCTGGAACACATCAGCATAAGCGTTGTTGCATGAATAGATATTCAGCACATACTGCCTTGATGTCCTGACCCATTTGGCTGGCACAGAGATGAACTTGAAGACAAACGCCTTGATGCGGCTTGTTGCTTTGAGTCCGAACCTCTTCACGTCAAGCCTCGCCATGATGAATTTATAGAAGTTGCGTATGAGTGCCGTAAGCAGAAGAAACACCGTGTTTTCTCCCATGAAGGATTTTGGAAGCCTGTTCCAGCCGAATCCGTTATTCATGTCATCGAAGATGCGTTCCTTCCCTCCACGGAGGTTATAGAATTCGACAATCTCTTTCTCGGAAGACTCGTAGTCATTTGTAAGGATGCAGCGGTAGGTGTATTCTCCTTCCCACAGGTCGAGTTCGCCGTCTATCCGCTTCTGTCTTTGAATCACAAGACGGTATGCCTTCCCTTTCCATTTCTCGATGAGAATGGAGGCCAGCTCAAACTCAATGCCGCCCAATTCCACTTTCTTCCAACCTCTGAGGGCAAAGATGTCATTGTAGAGCGAACTGCATCGGTTGGCACGGATATAGAAGGTCTTGCAGTGTTTAGCAATCTCTTCCACTATCTCTTCAGAACACGAGCCGCAATCAGCTCTGAAACGGTTGATCATAAGCTTGTTCTTTTCAAACCTTTCAAAGAACCTCTTCAGCGTGTCCTTCTGGTGGAAACGGACATTTGTGTTGCCGTCGCTGTTCTCAATGCCGACAATCAAGTCGCCAATAACCGCCACGCCAGGACGGTATCCGAGAAACTTCTTGTATGTGGGTTTCGCATCAAACTTCTCAGCCTCTATGAACTGGTGGTCGAAGTCAACGTCATACCCCTCGCCATCTTTCAGCTGCCCTGTGGACAATAGGCAATTGAGGAGCAGTGTATTCAGCATGTCTGCCGTGTTTAAGTCGTAGGTCTTGCCAGTGTCGGATGTGTAGGAAATGTTATCCTGGGTCAGTTCCTTTATGGCTCTGAGAATCGTGTCGGCACTGCATGTGCGAAGTGTCGGATGAAGCGAGAGGTGATACATCAGATGAGTGGTGACATCCTCTATGCATGAGCCGCCACAGAAATAAACGCTCATAAGCGAACGGATGATTTCGCTGTATTGATAACCATACAGCCTACATCTCATACCGAGGGTTGAGTCGATTACAGATGAGAGATTGGAGTCAAATTGCTCCATTATTGAAAAAATTCCTCCAAAAGGAGAGAGTTTCTCAGATTTTATTGCTACCTTTGCCATGTCTGTCGGGTTTGATACATATTTTGATTTGCAACACTAAGATAGGTGAAAAATCTGACATGGCAAAATCCTGAGCAACTTTTTGTTGCTCAGGTACTTATAAAATAAGTTAAACTAAAATGCTGCGGAATTTAGGATAAACATTCCGTTGGTGCTTCGTGAACGGGGATCGGGAACATTGGACGTCATAGAAAGGGCTTTGCTGCAGCATGATATCAAGCTTTCGTCCTTGCAAGTGCTGATGTATCTGGGCAGTACGGAAAGCATTAAGCTTTTTCTTGAAAATTCCGATTGTATGGGAATTGTTTCTGTCCGTTCCATAAGCAAAGAGCTGGCAGCCGGCATATTTCGTGTGATAGAGATTAAAGATATGCCAATGATGCGTGCACTCAACTTTGTGGGGCTGCAGGGACAAGAAGGAGGGCTGGCACAAGTGTTCATGCAGTTTGCCGAACACTTCTGACCTTTTAGCTATATGCCCTGAAGACCGGTTTGCTCATTTGTATTTCCGACTCAAAGCCGAACCAGTGTCCGTGTTCCAGTGTCTCGTCAACAGGAAGGAAGCAGAGCCGTAGGGTGGGCTTGTATTGTCCATAGATTACTTTCCAGTCCGTGGGGGGTATTTGTCTTTTGGTACGAACTCTTTCTGCTGGAAGTTTTTTCAGCGACATGCCGGCTTCAATCCATGCAATGCTGGCATCCGTCAGATATTGCGGGTAGTTGAGCTTGCAATATTCGTAGAGTATCAGGCCTCTCTTTTCTAAACTCATAGGCTGGTCGATGAAATTCTTCTCTGTGAGGTACGTCAGGAAGTTGTTCAGAAAATACCGGTCAGTCAGGATAAAGGTTCTGGTTAGTGCTTGCCAGGCAGGCACATTGTAGAAACCGTCCAGCAACCGGGAGAGGCGGCGTGCTGTTTGCAATTCGTTGCAGCTTATTTCATTGGTTTGTAGCACTTCGTAGGGAGGGTATGGAGAGTAGCATATCCCCAGTTCGGAAGCGCGTCTTCTCATCTCTGTTCCTGGCAGCAACTTTAGTGACTCCAGCTGAATTTCTCCGGCCTGATATTCTGCCAACGTACGGATATCTTCGAATATTTCAGCCAGATGATACAGCGGCAGGCCGGCAATGAGGTCGGCATGGGTTTCCATGTTGGGTAATGAACATAGAAATTTCAATCCTTCAAGGGCATCTTCCAGTTTACCCATTCTTCTGCTGCGTTCCAGGACGGGGGCATGCAGGCTTTGTATGCCGGCTTCAAGATGCAGCAACCCTTGGGGAAGCTGCTTAAGTTCTTCTTTCAGTCCCTCGGAAAGCAGGGCAGGGTGTATTTCGAGATGAAAACGAATGTCGGGGGAGAATTCCAGGAAGAGTTGTAGCAGTTCTTTGGCCCGGCGTGTATTGTAGTTGAAGGTGCGGTCGAGAACACGGACATTACGGATGCCATGTTGATGAATGAGCTGTAAGCGCTCTCTGATTTGTTCGATAGGGAGTGTGCGCACAGGCTTTTCTCCACCGCTGACGCAAAAGGCACAGGTATTAAAACATCCGCGAGTCGTTTCGAGCTGTACAAACGGTTTGTCCCAGTTGAAGAAATAACTTTCTTCAGGAGGCACAAGTGCCTGGAAGTTTTGTACACGGGCTATTCCGTTGTCTTTGTATTGTTGTTGCGGATCAATGTAGCAAAGGCCGGGAATGTGTGTCCACTGTTCTGGCTGGTTCCAGCATGATAGCCATTGTGGAAAGGCTTCTTCGCCTTCTCCCCTAAAAACGCAATTGACAAATGGATGATTACGGAGGTAAGCTTCGTTATCGCCCAGAAATTCCGGACCACCCAATATCAGGCAGCTTTGCGGGAGAAGTGCTTTTAGGCGGGTGCAGATGTGCAAAAGTTGCTCATGATTGAAAAGCCACGCAGTTGCGGCTAAAATATCTGGATGGTAGCGATAGATGTTGTCGACAATCATGCCGATATTCTCGTTGATGGTAGCCGATACTTTTATCCATTCGATGTTCTGATTGGAGGCGATTTGTGCGTGGAGCGCCGGGAGTGCCAACGAAGAATGGGCATACGAGCTGTTCAAGTCTATCCAGAGTATTTTCATATCCATTGCAGCATTAGTCGGTGTCGGACCGATAGTGGGTGACTATAACATAAAAAAAGAGGAAAATCATTGCTGAATTTCCTCTTTAGCGGGGGTGGCAGATGGGACTCGAACCCACGACATTCAGAACCACAATCTGACGCTCTAACCAACTGAACTACAGCCACCATGTTAGTGCATTTCTTAAATGCGGTGCAAAGATATGGATTATCTTTGAATCTGCAAAGAAATGGATGAAAAAAAATTAGTGTTTTACTATTATTTTTTGTTTTCACCGATTCCGATGTTGTGTTTCTGAAGCAAGCTGCGGGTGTTATCTACAAAGATTTTCAGTCGTTTACGCGCTTCTTCTGGCAATAAGTCTGCTGGAAGCCCTACAGGATGTAGAACAAAGTTTTTTGTGTGGCTGTATCTGGGCGGAATGGTCCATACCAGATTATAGCTACATTTCTTCACTTTACAGTAGGGGTAGGGAGTTAGCTGCGATGGGTGCGGCTTCCTGGAAGAGAGTTCAAATGAAGACGGAGGTATCGGGTGGCAGCGCAAAGGGTATTTTTCCAGTTCTAATGTGAAAATGAGTCCTCCGTCGGTGTTGGGGGCACTCATATTTGAGATAAAATTTCCCAGTGAATATGCGATGACGTGTTGCTGCGTTCCGTTAGTACGTAGTTCCATAGGCTGTACGACGTGTGGATGCGAGCCAATGATGTGGGTTACTCCTTGCTGTAGCAACCAGTTGGCGAGGGAGCGTTGCTCGTCGTTGGGAAGACGTTGATATTCCTCGCCCCAGTGCATGCAGGCGATGATGGCATCCGGACGATATGTTTTTGCCCGCCGGATATCGTTCTGCATGACGGTTTTGTCGATGCGGTTGACGATGTTGGGTGTCGTGGTCGGAATACCGTTTGTTCCGTAGGTATAATTAAGCAGGGCGATGCGGAATCCTTTTTTCTCGATAATCAGGGGATAGCTTGACCTGCGATCTGCACTGTCGCGGTAAGTTCCGGCATGCGGGATGTTCAGAGAGTCGAGCATGAGCAGTGTACGTTCCAGTCCTTGCTTTCTGCGGTCCAGACAATGGTTGTTTGCAGTCAGCAATATGTCGAATCCTGCGTCTTTGATGGCTTTTAAATATTCATCGGGGGCACTGAATGCCGGATAGCCTTTATAGGGCCGTCCGCCTAACGTGACTTCCAGGTTGCCGATGGCTATGTCGGCTTGGGCTATCTGTTCTTTGACCAGTGAGAAGCAGGGGGAATAGTCATACGTGCCTTGCGGAGTACGGGCGGCATCGATCTGTGCCTGATGTTGCATCAGGTCACCAACAAACAACAGCGTAATCCTTTCCTGTGCGGAAAGAATTACGCTGTATAATATTGCAACTACTGCAAGCAAGGTTTTCATAACCTTGTTCTTATTGATAAATAGCTTTTTTACCGGCCAGCAGTGTATTCTTCATCAGTGAGACGATTGTCATCGGGCCTACACCACCGGGAACAGGAGTGATGAATGAACATTTGGGAGCTACTTCATCGAACTTGACATCGCCTGTCAGTTTGAAGCCGGATTTTCTGCTGGCATCGGGTACGCGTGTTGTACCTACATCGATGATGACAGCTCCTTCCTTTACCATTTCGGCTTTCACGAAGTTGGGTTGTCCCATGGCAGCAATAATGATGTCTGCTTCCTGGCATTCTTTCACCAGATCCTTGCTGCGGCTATGACAAACGGTAACTGTTGCATCGCCCGGATATGCCTTTTGCATCATAAGCGAAGCCATCGGTTTTCCTACAATGTTGCTGCGGCCCAGGATAACACATTTCTTACCGGAGGTTTCGATATTGTATCTTTTCAGCAGTTCGAGAATGCCGTTGGGGGTAGCCGATACGTAGCAAGGTAATCCGATGGACATACGTCCCACATTGATGGGGTGGAAGCCGTCTACATCCTTACGGTAGTCGATGGTTTCGATTACTTTCTGCTCGGAGATGTGTTTGGGCAAAGGGAGCTGTACAATGAATCCGTCTACATCGTCATCTTCGTTCAGTTCGCGTACCTTGGCCAGTAACTCTTCTTCGGTCACATCGGCTTCGTAGCGGATCAACGTCGATTTGAATCCACATACTTCGCATGCTTTTACTTTGTTGGCAACGTAGGTTTCGCTACCTCCGTCGTGTCCGACAAGGATGGCTGCCAAATGAGGACGCTTGCCTCCGCGAGCCACAATTTCCGCCACTTCGGCGGCAATCTCTTGTTTTACCTGTTCTGAAATTGCTTTTCCGTCGATTAATGTCATAGTGTTTTTTATTTTATTATTGTCTGATTTTGCCTATGCAGCTAAGTTTTCCGCTCAAAGGTAACGCTAAATCTTCAGATGCCATAATAAAAGAGGGAGAAAATCATTGAATTTCCTCCCTCTTCCGAATTTCTATGGAATGATTCCTGTATTTTATTTCTTCAGTTTCGGCATCATCATTTTACCCATCTTGCTGCCGGTCACCATCTTCATCATCTTACGGGTCTGGTCGAACTGCTTCAGCAGACGATTTACTTCCTGGATGTTGGTACCGCTACCTTTGGCAATGCGCTGGCGGCGTGAACCGTTCAGGATTTCGGGGTTGGTACGTTCCTTCGGAGTCATGGAGTTGATGATGGCTTCGATGCTCTTGAAGGCGTTATCGTCGATGTCGATGTCTTTGATGGCTTTGCCTACACCCGGGATCATGGAAACCAAGTCCTTCAGATTACCCATCTTCTTGATTTGCTGAATCTGACTCATGAAATCGTTGAAGTCGAACTGGTTTTTCTGAATCTTCTTTTGCAGGCGTTTGGCTTCTTCTTCATCGTATTGTTCCTGTGCACGTTCTACCAGCGAAACGATATCACCCATGCCGAGGATACGGTCGGCCATACGGGCGGGGTGGAACTGGTCGATGGCTTCGAGCTTCTCGCCCGTACCGATGAATTTGATAGGCTTGTTGACTACCGAACGGATAGACAGTGCGGCACCACCGCGTGTGTCACCATCGAGTTTCGTCAGAACAACACCGTTGAAGTCGAGGCGTTCGTTGAATTCCTTGGCGGTATTGACAGCATCCTGACCGGTCATGGCATCAACCACGAAGAGGATTTCGTTGGGGTTAATGGCTTTCTTGATGGCTGCAATCTCGTTCATCATCTCTTCGTCGATAGCCAGACGACCGGCAGTATCGACAATGACGAGGTCGTAACCTTTAGCCTTAGCCTCCTGAATGGCGTTTTGTGCGATGGCTACCGGATTCTTGCTGTCGGGTTCCGAGTACATAGGTACACCGATCTGCTCGGCCAGTACGCGCAACTGCTCGATAGCTGCCGGACGGTATACGTCACAGGCTACCAACAGCGGCTTGCGGTTTTTCTTGCTTTTCAGCATGCGTGCCAGTTTGCCGGAGAAGGTAGTCTTACCGGAACCTTGCAGACCGGACATCAGGATGACAGCGGGCTTTCCGTCGAGGTTGATTTCAGACGTCTCGCCACCCATCAGACGGGTCAGCTCGTCATGCACGATCTTTACCATCAACTGGCTGGGCTTTACGGCTGTCAGTACGTTTTGTCCCAGTGCTTTCTCTTTGACTGTATCTGTGAAACTTTTGGCTACTTTGTAGTTGACGTCGGCATCGAGCAAGGCTTTACGGACGTCTTTCAGCGTTTCGGCTACGTTGATTTCGGTGATTTTGCCTTCACCTTTCAGAATCTTGAATGATCTTTCGAGTCTTTCACTTAGATTATCGAACATAATATCAGTGTAATTTCAGATTATACGTATTCGTTAATATTTCGACGATAGGCTGTCTTTGTATCAGCTGTTCATACTCATCAGGAACTCGTCGTTGTCTTTGGTTTTCTCCAGACGGTCTTTTACGAAGTCCATGGCTTCTATCGGAGTCATGTCGGCCAAGTACTTGCGTAGAATCCACATGCGGTCGAGTGTCTGCTTGTCCTGAAGCAGGTCGTCGCGACGAGTGCTCGAAGCAACGATGTTGACAGCCGGGAAGATACGCTTGTTGGACAGGTTGCGATCGAGTTGCAACTCCATGTTACCTGTACCTTTGAATTCTTCAAAGATTACCTCGTCCATCTTCGACCCCGTGTCGATAAGTGCTGTGGCCAGGATAGTAAGCGAACCACCGCCTTCGATGTTACGTGCGGCACCGAAGAAGCGTTTAGGCTTGTGCAATGCATTGGCGTCGACACCTCCCGAAAGCACTTTACCAGAAGCCGGTGATACGGTGTTGTAGGCGCGGGCCAGTCGGGTGATAGAATCGAGGAAGATGACAACATCGTGTCCGCATTCTACCAGTCGTTTGGCTTTCTCCAATACGATGCCGGCAATCTTGACGTGGCGTTCGGCCGGTTCGTCGAAGGTAGAAGCGATGACCTCGGCATTGACCGTACGTGCCATGTCGGTTACTTCTTCCGGGCGCTCGTCGATGAGCAGCATGATCATGTATACTTCCGGATGGTTGGCGGCGATGGCGTTGGCAATGTCTTTCATCAGGATGGTCTTACCCGTCTTGGGCTGTGCTACGATAAGAGCACGCTGACCCTTTCCGATGGGAGCAAAGAGGTCGACTACACGGGCTGATAAAGAGTCGGAGTAACCGCCTTTGCACAACTTGAACTTTTCATCGGGGAAGAGTGGGGTAAGGTGTTCGAACGGCACGCGGTCGCGTATGAACGCCGGGTCGCGTCCGTTGATCTTAGAGACCTTAACCAGCGGGAAATATTTTTCACCTTCCTTGGGAGGACGGATAACACCGTCGACCACATCACCAGTCTTCAGACCGAAGAGCTTGATTTGGGATTGTGATACGTAGATGTCGTCGGGCGATGACAGGTAGTTGTAATCGGACGAGCGCAGGAATCCGTATCCGTCTTGCATAATTTCCAGTACGCCGGTACCGGTCAGGATGTCGTCGAATTCGTATGCTTTCTCGCGTTCGGGCTGTTTGCGTTCCTGTGCAGCAGCGTTTTCGTTTGTATTTTGCTGTTGTGCAGGACGTTGTTGTGCCTGGCGCTGATTGTTGTTATTATTGTTGTTGTTATTATTGTTGTTACGGTTGTTGTCGCGCTGACGGATGCGGGGACGCTGTTGCTGAGGCTGAGGCGTCTGCACCGGTTCGGCAGCAGGTACAGGAGGTTCGGCTTTGGTAGCCTCGAACTTTCCGATCAACTCGGACGGGAGCTCGAATTTATCTGTAGGAAGGTCTTCTATGGGGATAAAGTCGTCGTTGGCTTCGGCTATGATGGGGCTTTCGTCCTGTACGGCATTTTTTTCTTTGATGCTTTCTGCTTCAGGTTGCTGCGTTTCAGGCTTCATTTCCAGTTCGTCAGCCGGTGCGACTGTTGTCTCTTTGTCGGCAGTGGTTTCCGATTTGGCTTTGCGTGGCCGTCCGCGTCGTTTGGCAGCGGTGGATGTTTCTGCGTTTTCGGTGCTTGCTGCCGGTTCGGTTGTTTCTTCGTCAGCTTTCGGGGCTGTTGTGGTGGTGGCAACTTGGATGCTTACTTCGCTTGGGGCTTTTTCAGCTTTGTTGGCCTTTTTAGTGTTTTCTTTATTGGCTGTTTCTTCGTTTTTATTGGTTGCGGGCGCTTTCTCGCTATTTTCCTTCTTGTTGGAGCGTGGGCGTTTTTGTTTTTCTACTTTACGCTCTTCTTTCAGCTTGTCTGCTGCTACTTTTTTGGTAGCACCGGCAATGGCTTGCTCATCAAGTATTTTGTAAACCAGATCTTCTTTCTTGAGCGAATCTGTTTTTTTAATACCTAATTCTTTGGCAATAGCTTGTAGTTCCGACAGACTTTTGTCGTTTAATTGAATAATGTTATACATATAGTATATGTGTGATTGGTTAAAATTCTAGTTTTGAAAGATTACAGTCGCTAAGCTGCTCTGTTTGTTGGGGCAACGTCGGCAATGTACTTTATATTTTTATGATTTAATTGGGATATGTTATATTGAATCGGAAATCAGACAGGCATTTCCTGCCGCAACAGGATATTTCCGCATCTTTCAACGGCACAAAGATAATAATTATTTTTGGTTTTGTAAGCGGATTGTGTTTTTTTAATTTTAAAACTTTACCTTTGCCTTACTGTTTTTCAACCTATAAATTATTTTGCAAATGGATATAAAGGACGTTTATCAGATAACTTTTTCGCCTACAGGCACATCCAGACGGGTGGCCGAAGCGATTGTCAGAGGAACGGGTATCGAGCGTGTGGCTGTGGCAGACGTGACGCTGGAGACGGAGAAATCGTTGACGGTTCCGCGTCAGGCGCTTGCCGTGTTTGCGGTGCCGGTGTACGGAGGCCATGTGGCTCCGCTGGCACTGGAGCGTATGAAGGACATACGTTCGGACGAAGGGGCTCCGGCAGTGGTTGTGGTTGTGTACGGAAACCGTGCATACGAAAAGGCTTTGCAAGAACTTGACGCTTTTGTGTCGGCGCGCGGATTCAAGGTGATTGCGGGCGGCACGTTTATTGGTGAACATTCGTACAGCAATGAGCAATACCCCATTGCGGCGGGGCGTCCGGACGCGGCTGATGTAGAGTATGCCGAACAGTTCGGCATGAAGTTGCAGACGAAGATTGCTTCGGCGGCCGATATGGAACATTTGTATCCGGTGGACGTGACGAAGATTTTGCGGCCGCGCCAGCCGTTCTTCCCCCTGTTGCGCTTTGTGCGTAAGGTTGTGAAGCTGCGCAAGAGCGGGATGCCCATGCCGCGTACGCCCGAGGTGGATGCGGAGCGTTGCAACCACTGTGGCTACTGCGCGAAGCATTGTCCCGCCGGTGCCATAGTGAAGGGTGACGAGTGTCATACGCTGGCCGATAAGTGCATCCGCTGTTGTGCCTGCGTGAAAGGATGTCCGCAAAAGGCCCGCAGTTACGATACGCCGTTTGCCGAGATGCTTTCCACCTGTTTCCAGCGCGAAAAGGAAAACCGGATTATCTTGTAAGCAGTTTTATGATCAGTATTTTCCGGGTATGTTCGTCTACCCGGTAGCGGTTGTCTGTCCGTTCGCCTACCAGCCAGATGATGTTGTTGCCACAACACAGCACCCACTGCTGTTCTTTCTGCACGAGGGAGAACTTGCGGTCGGTCAGATAATCGCTTACCTTCTTTTTCCCTTTCATGCCGAAGGGGACAAACGTGTCTCCCTGCCTCCATAGGCGCAGGTCAAGCGGATGTTGTATCTTCCCGGCATCGAAGCAAGCGGTATTCTTGTCGCGGGGGATGGGGAAACCGGGGTAGTAATCCTGTTCTTCGGTTTGCAACTGGGGTGGACGGGCCGTGTGTTGCCGGTTCTCGATGAGCAGGTATTCGCGGTCCTTCACGACTTTCCATTCGGAAGCGATGAATACTTTTCCCGACTGTCCTGTGAGCGAAGCAAAGATGTCGTCGATTTGTGCGTGGTTAAAGCCCAGCGGAGCCAGCAGCTCGAACAGCAGTGTGGCGGGCGAAGGTTCCTGTAGCAGCAGAGGGATGCTGATTTGGCTGCCGTCGTACACGCGCTGCCGTCCTTCGTCTATACCTTTCTTATATATATAATAGGTGTCGTCCAGGTGGCGGGCGGTTTGCAGGATACTTTCTTTCACCGAGGGATTGATTTGCTGTAGCAGTGGCAGGATGTTCAGGCGTATTTTGTTGCGCGTATATTCGTCGTGCAGGTTGGTGCTGTCGGTGGCGTAGTCCTGGCCGATGCCGTGCAGGTAGTCGGTGATGTCCGTCCGCGACAGGCAGAGCAGAGGACGTACGATGCGGCCGTTCCGGGCGCGTATGCCTCGCAGTCCGTTGATGCCGGTGCCACGTATCAGGTTCAGCAGAAAGGTTTCTACGCTGTCGTCGCCATGATGGGCCACGGCGATGAGGTCGGCTCCGCAGGCAAGGCGTGTCTGTTCGAACCATTCGTAGCGCAGTTCGCGGGCAGCCATTTCGATGGAGATATGCCGCTGGGCGGCAACCTGCGTGGTGTCGAAGTGGGTGACGTGCAGCGGCACTTGCAGCCGGAGGCACAACTGGCGTACAAAGTTCTCGTCGCGGTCCGATTCGGCTCCGCGCAAGTGGAAGTTGCAGTGTGCGGCCTCGCACGAATAGCCCAGTTGCAGCAGCACTCTCAGCAGCGCCACGGAGTCGGCACCGCCACTCAAGGCTACAAGCAGCTTCTCGTGCGGGGCGAAAAGCTGTTCCTTCTCAATGTATTGCTTTACTTTTCCTGTTATCATGCAGCAAATATACGATAGAATTTTGCTTTTCGTATCGCTCTGTTAGTTTATATTTATTACTTTTATGGTGGTCGGTGTGCAAAATGCTGTGTATCAGTCGTGTATCTGGTCTCTGCTAATCCTTCAGCACTGGTCTGTCACAGTCGTATACTTAGGGTGCCTCGGTCGTATACTTAGGCTATCTCTGTCGTATACTTAGGGTATCTCAGTCGTATACTTAGGTACACTCGGCATACAAAGGTACTTTTCTCCATATTGCTTGTAAAGATATATGCTTGCCGGATGCAACTGTCACGATGGTAACTGCTGGCCGAAAAGTGGCGGTTATTTAAAAACATTCTAAATTATTTGTAGGCTACCGCTGAATGAACTATCTTTGTGGGCGGAAAATGTGGTATAATTAAGACGAAATATAGAAGTTATGCGTTTATCCGAACTGAAGACCGGTGAGAAAGGTGTGATAGTGAAAGTGTTAGGCCACGGTGGTTTCCGCAAGCGGATTGTGGAAATGGGCTTCATCAAAGGCAAGACCGTGGAGGTAGTTCTGAATGCTCCGCTGAGAGACCCTATCAAATACCGGGTGCTGGGATACGAAATCTCGTTGCGCCGGCAGGAAGCCGAAATGATTGAGGTAGTCAGCGAACAGGAAGCCAGGGAACAGTCCGTCGGGCTGGACTATCATAAGGGTGTCAGCGAAGACATCCACCTGAGTGACGAAGAGATGAAGCGCATCGCGCTGGGTAAACGCCGTACCATCAACGTGGCCCTGGTCGGCAATCCGAACTGCGGCAAGACGTCCTTGTTCAACATCGCATCCGGTTCGCACGAGCATGTGGGCAACTATAGCGGCGTTACGGTCGATGCCAAGGAAGGCTATTTCGACTTCCAGGGTTACCACTTCCGCATCGTCGACTTGCCGGGCACGTACTCCCTTTCGGCTTACTCTCCCGAAGAGATATACGTACGCCGCCACATCATCGACGAAACGCCCGACATCATCATCAATGTGGTCGATGCTTCGAATCTGGAGCGTAACCTCTATCTTACCACCCAGCTGATAGACATGAACGTGCGCATGGTCATTGCGCTCAACATGTTCGACGAGCTGGAAGCCAGCGGAAATACCCTCGACTACCTGAAGCTGAGCGAACTGATCGGTGTGCCGATGGTGCCCACCGTATGCCGTACCAGCAAGGGGGTCGACACCTTGTTCCATGTCATCATCGGCATGTACGAAGGAGGAGACTTTCTGGGCAAAGACGGAAAAATACGGCCCGACATCCTGAACGACCTGCGAAACTGGCACAAGGAATACGTGCCCGACCATGACTATGGCAGCCACAAGGAAGAACACGAACATCCCAACGGCTTCTTCCGCCACATCCACATCAACCACGGTCCCGAACTGGAGCGCAGCATCGACGAGGTGAAGCGCATCATCAGCGTCAACGAAAATATCCGCCACAAGTATTCGACCCGTTTTCTGGCCATCAAGCTGCTGGAGAACGACAAGGAACTGGAGAAGATGGTGGCCGACCTGCCCAACGGACAGGACATACTGAATGTGCGCGACAAAGAAGAGCAACGCCTGCGCAACTCCATCGGTGAAGACAGTGAGCAGGCTATCACGGATGCGAAGTACGGATTCATATCGGGTGCCCTGAAGGAGACGTACGTCGATAACCACATGGACCGCGAACGCACCACCCGCGTTATCGACTCCATCGTCACCCACCGCATCTGGGGATATCCAATTTTCTTCCTGTTCCTTTACATCATGTTTCAGGCAACGTTCGTACTGGGTGAATATCCGATGCAAGGCATCGAATGGCTGGTCGACGCGTTAGGTGGTCTGATACGCAACAACATGGCCGAAGGACCACTGAAGGACATGCTGGTCGACGGAATAATAGGCGGTGTGGGCGGTGTGATTGTCTTCCTGCCCAACATCCTGATACTGTATTTTTTCATTTCGCTGATGGAAGACTCGGGCTACATGGCGCGTGCGGCATTCATCATGGACAAGATCATGCACAAGATGGGGTTGCACGGGAAGTCGTTCATACCGCTCATCATGGGCTTTGGCTGTAACGTGCCGGCCATCATGGCATCGCGCACCATTGAGAACCGCAAGAGCCGTCTTATCACCATGCTCATCACTCCGCTGATGTCGTGCAGTGCCCGTCTGCCTATCTATCTGGTACTGGTAGGAGCCTTCTTCCCCCACAACGCCAGTCTGGTCATGCTGGCCATCTATGCCATCGGCATCCTGCTGGCCGTGCTGATGGCGCGCCTCTTCAGCCGATTCCTGGTCAAGGGCGACGATACTCCGTTCGTCATGGAGCTGCCTCCTTACCGCCTTCCTACTTCGAAGTCCATCTTCCGCCATACGTGGGAGAAAGGTGCCCAGTATTTGCGCAAGATGGGAGGCATCATCATGGTAGCGTCGATTGTCATCTGGGCATTGGGGTATTATCCCAGCCACGATTCGTACAGCACGGTAGCCGAACAGCAGGAAAACTCGTACATCGGCATGATAGGAAAAGCAATAGAACCGGTCATTGAGCCGCTGGGATTCGACTGGAAGTTGGGAGTAGGTATACTTTCCGGCGTAGGAGCGAAGGAGTTGGTCGTAAGTACCTTGGGTATACTCTACACGGACGATGCCGAGGCCGACGCCGCCAGTCTGGGCGAACGCATACCGATCACCCCGCTGGTAGCCTTCTGTTATATGGTCTTCGTCCTGATATACTTCCCCTGTATAGCCACACTGGCGGCCATTAAGGGAGAGTCGGGAAGCTGGAAGTGGGGACTGTTTACGGCAGTATACACCACAGTGCTTGCCTGGATTGTAGCCTTTGTTGTTCATCAGGTGGGAGGACTGTTGTTATGAGCCATTGGCAAGAATGGGTAGTAGCACTGCTACTTTTGTGCTGTCTGTACTGGATAGGCCGACGGATTCGTATGTTTTTTCGCCGGATGAATGAAAAAAACAATCCGTGCGCAAACTGTGTAACGGGCTGTGACATAAAGAGATTATACGATGAGAAGCGTTCGGCTTGCGGTAAAAACCAAAAAATATCGAAGAAAAAATGCTGCGGATAGTTGGTAATTAGAAAAAATGCATTACCTTTGCAACCGCAATCGAGAAACAAGAGAGTTTCGCCGAAACAAAACGGTACCTTGGATGAGTGGCTTAGTCAGCGGTCTGCAAAACCGTGTACGGCAGTTCGAATCTGCCAGGTACCTCAGAACAGAAGCACATGCAACGATGTGCTTCTGTTTTTTTATGCCTTTTCCTTTCCCTGTTAGTTGTGCAAGACATTCCTATTTACTATATTTGTAGGCATGAAAACAAGAGTAAATATTCTGATAGCGTCTTTATTGCTCGTGTGCAGCGCATTGATGGCACAGGAGAAGGTAGTAGCCGACAGTACGGGCTACATTGTCAAGGTAGGGGATATGGCCCCGGATTTCAGCATGCAGTTGACCGACGGGAAAACAGTAACCCTGTCCGAACTTCGTGGCAAGGTGGTCATGCTGCAGTTTACGGCAAGCTGGTGCGGAGTATGCCGCAAGGAGATGCCTTTTATCGAAAAGGATATCTGGCAGAAACACCGGGTAGATGATGATTTTGCCCTGTTCGGCATCGACCGTGACGAACCGCTGGAGAAAGTGAAGGCTTTTGCCAAGTCTACAGGGGTGACCTATCCGCTGGGCTTGGATCCGGGTGCGGATATCTTTGCCCGCTACGCCCTGCGCCAGTCGGGCATCACCCGCAATGTGCTGATCGACAAGACGGGTCGTATTGTGATGTTGACCCGCTTGTACAATCCGGAAGAGTTTGCAGCCTTGGTACGTAAAATCGAAGAGATGCTGTCCGAATAAACCTGCCGTCTCGCACGGGTCAGACTTGGCTGAGGTGGGCCAGGTATTCGTAATGTTTTCCTTCTTCTATTAGCTCGGCCTTGAATCCGTTTTCCGCGGCATAGTAGGAGAGGGTCTGGAAGTCGATGTACAGCCAGTCGAAAACGTCTCCTTTTACATTTTTGTACTGCATCTGAAAGTCTACTTCACCGTAGTAGCTGTCGGCCAGGTCGATAAGGAAACTGCCGTCTTCTTCTTCGAACAGGTATTTCAGGTCGCTCGAATCCATGTAGATACATCCGCCGGGTGCAAGCAGCTGCTTCATCTTACGGAAGAATAGCGGCATGTTTTCAAGTTTGCCCACAATACCCGATCCGTTCATCAACATCAGGACGGTATCGTATGCCCCACAGAACTGTTCGCTGAAGAGGTTGGTCTGTGTGGCATGGCATACGCCCCTTTGCTTCATTACTTCGACGGACAGGGGAGAGATGTCGATGGCGTGCACATCTTTTCCGGCTTTTTGCAGGGCAAGGCTGTGGCAACCGCTTCCGGCGCCTACGTCCAGTATCCGTCCTGTGGCCAGCTTCAGGGCCGTCTGTTCCAGGTGGGGCATGGAGGCCTCGCTGCGAAACAATTCTTTCACGGGGATTTCGTCTTCATCGAATTGCGATGAAAACACACGCAGGCGGGCGGCTTTGCCCGAGCGGGCGTAGTCGGCTATCGCTGCCCCCATCGGGTCTTTCTCGGGTGATAGTAAGCAGGTGTTCAGCATGGAGTTATTTGCTTTTATGTCTGTTGGCACGTTTGCGACGGATTTCTGCCTTCATCTTGGCAGCTCCGGAACCGTGCAGGCCTGTGATGTAGGTTTTCTTCTTGGCTTTGGTTTTGATTTTGTTCTCTTCTTTGGGCTTGTCTTTCTTGCCTTTGAAAATGATGCCGCCCATCATGGCTTCTTCGATACTCATATACGAAATGTTATTATTGTTTCTGGCTGCAAATATACGTATTTGCAGGATTGGTTTCTGCATGATGAAACAAAAAAGTTTCGACAGGCAAGGGTAGTTGAAACGATTCTTGCCTGTCGAAGCCTTATCTGTCAGCATCTGACTGCTGTTGGAGGAATGATTGCATCGCGGCAAAGCGCAGCTATGCCGCATGGACGCTGTGCCGGTACGGACCGGTTATTTGACCGATGCTTTTACAATTTCGCCGATAAATGTGCGAGGCTGTCCTTCGAGGGGTTCCTGTGAGGGAAGTTTCTTGCACTCCAGTATGACGCTGGGTTCGTTCTGCCCGTTGGGATAGAAACGTACGGTGTAGTTTTCGGCTTTCTCCAGTTGCTCGTAAGGCTGGTCGGGTGATAGCATGGTGAATACAACAGGTTTTCCGGACATCTTGCCCAATGAGCCTCCTGCGTTGGCGGTCATGGTAGTCATGTTGAAGCTGTCGGTACCGATAGCAATAACCAGTTTGCCTGCTCCCATCTGGATGAGGTCAGTTGGCAACTGACTGGGTGTTACGTCTTTATACGAACTGGCTGAGGTTGCCGGTGTTGCAGCAACAGCAGTTGCATTACTGCTTTTGACGGTAACTTCCTGTTTGGGGGTGATAACGGTATTGCCGGTCGTATTTGCATTTCCTTCAGTATTTCCGTTGCCTTTTGCATTACTTTGCGCTGTAGTAGCACTCAGTGCGTTGGCTGCTTCTCCGAAAAGGGTGTCGGTGAAGTCAACAGTTTTTCTACGCCATTTGGCCAGTCCGCGTACTAGTTTGGTCTTCGATTTGTTCAGGGCGTATTTGTCGGAAATCCATTCTTCCGCATCATATTTTTCTTTGTCTTCACCTTCGCGGTACTCGAACCGGATTCTTTCTATACGAAGGGTACATTCTTCGGGCTGGCACAAGGCTGTGAGTGTATATATTATTTTTGTACGGTCCAGTGATAGGGCACTCGACTTGAAGACAATCCATTCTTCTCCTAGCCCGACAATCTGTCCTTCTTCTTTTTTAGTATACACTACACGGCTGTTATTCTCGTTCTTTTTCAGGCGGGCATCCATCCATTGCAGGATACGGTCGAAAACAGCATCCTGCGACATGCCGGGGATGCTGAATGTTTTGCTGAACACTACTTTTCCATTCTCTTCGGGAACGGCACCTGTCAGGTAACGGCTGTCGTCTTTCTTTTGTGCCTGCAATGCTATTGGCAGACAGAGGCAGGCTACGATAAATAAAATTCTTGTTAGTTTTTTCATAAGTGTTATATGTTTTTTGTTTTAAAATTCATGATAGTTCGAAACTTTCTCCTCGGTGCGTGATGCCGAGAAACCTGCATCCTTGGGCTTCGGCAAAAGGTTGGAAGGCGTTGCCGCCTCTGTAGTCTTCGCCGAAATGCATGGGAGCAAAAGCCGCGGTCTTTATCCGCTCAATGAACTGTCTGGCTCCACGCATGTAGTCGGTACCGATGCGGCTGTCCATGGGAAACATGGCGATGTCTATGGCAGATATTCTTTGCTGTATGTATTTTATTTCGGCTAGGAAATCACCATCAGCTTTTCGCATGTCTTGTGGGGTAGATTCATCACCCCGGTGCCAGTTATTCAGGTCGCCGGCATGGAAAATACGTCTGTCTTGCAAGTCTATCAGAAAGGAAACGCCCGAATCGGTTGATCCACAGGCTTCGATACGGATATGATCGTCTTCGTAAATACTGCCTTTGAGGAGATAAGTTGCTTCGTCGGCCGTAGCACGTTTGTGCTTCAGTATATCCTTTGAGAATATGTATCGGATGTCTGGACGCAGTTTCTTCCAGGACAATATGTCACGGTTGAAATGGTCTGGATGAAAATGGGAAGCCAACACATACATTCTCCCTGTTTTATGAAGCAGGTAGTCATGTACAATCCCCTTTTCGAAGTTGTCTTCAGATGAGTCTTGGTAATAGTCTATAATGACTGTGACATCGTCTGCTTCGATGGCGAATCCACTATGATAGATATAATCAAGTTTCATGGATAAATGAATTTAGCAGCAATATTACGAAAAACGTCGGATAACTTTGAAGATTGTGTTGTTATTTTATGTCAAATAGAATCCGACTATGCGGCAGGCAGGTTAACAATGCTGGGATCGGGATGAATTTTTTTCTTTGTTTCGTTTCATAAGAAACAATTGTTTTTTGCAAATATATGCTCTTCTGATATGTGCTTTCCTGTATATTTTTGCACACTGTGTTTGTTGGTGTGCATTTTTGTTATACCTTTGCGGCCTGAAATGATTAAAAATAATTTAGATGGTGAAAAAAATCTTGATTGGCATTGCGATGCTGATCGTTTCTAATTCAACTTTCGCGGGAGATTATCTGACTAATACAAATCAGAATGCCGCGTTTCTTCGTATGATAGCCCGTGGTGCTTCGATCGATGTTGATGGTGTGTATAGCAATCCAGCCGGACTGGCTTTTCTGCCTGAAGATGGTTTTCGGGTATCGCTTACCATACAAAGTGCGTATCAGACGCGTGACATTATGGCTGTCAGCCCATTTTGGACAATGGATGGAAATAATACGTCGCGTTATTATGAGGGAAAAGCTTCGGCTCCGGTCATCCCTTCCATACATGCTGTTTATAAAAAAGGCGATTGGGCCTTTTCAGGAGGTTTTGCCATTGTTGGTGGTGGTGGAAAGGCGTCTTTTGATCATGGATTGCCGATGTTTGATGCCGCAGCCATCGGAATGGTGACAAAAGAAACACAGGCCTTACAGCAGAACTTTGGATATCGGATGAGTCCGGACAAATATTTTATTAATTCGGCTATGGAAGGCCGCCAGTATATTTATGGCGCTCAGTTAGGACTTAGTTATAAGGTAAACGAACATATATCGGTCTTTGCAGGTGCTCGTATGAATTATTTCTCTGGTGGTTATAGTGGTTTCCTGAAAGTTGGTCTGAACGATGGGGTAGCCGAAGAAGTTGGAGCTGCTATTGTGAGCAAGTTGATGGGGGCTGGCCTTACGTTGGAGCAGGCAATGGCACAGGCTGCTGAGATTTCGGCTCCAATGATGGAGAAACTTTCGGAGTCGGGTATAGAGCTCGATTGTGATCAGTCGGGTTGGGGGTTGACACCGATTGTCGGAGTTGACGTTAAATACGGGAAGTTGAATGTAGCTGCCAAATATGAGTTTAAGGCTAATATGAATATAGAGAATAAGACCAATCGTCTGGAATATCCTTCTGCTGCCGAATCTTATATGGCACCTTTTAAGGATGGAGTAAACACACCGAGTGATGTACCGTCTATGTTGTCGGTAGCAGCCGGATACGAGATTCTGCCTTCTTTACGTGCTTCGCTCGAATATCATTTCTTCGATGATAAACATGCTGGTATGGCTGGAGGCAAGGAGAAGACATTGAAGCATGGAACTCATGAGTATTTGGCAGGAATAGAATGGGATGCAACCAAGTATCTGACACTTAGTGGTGGATATCAGAATACGAATTATGGATTGAGTGATGATTTTCAGTCGGATACCAGTTTTTCTTGTGATTCTTACTCAATAGGCTTTGGAGGGCGTATCTATCTGAGCCAGGCATTAAGTCTGGATGTAGCTTATTTCTGGACAACTTATAGTGACTATACGAAGGAAGCTCCTCGCAGAAGTTCGTTAGAGGCATTGGGGTTGCCTGTAGATGGAGATAAGGATGTATATAGCCGTACGAATAAGGTGTTTGGAGTAAGTCTGAACTATTGCTTTTGATAGCATATTCCTTTTCTTTGTTATATAATGTGCATTTGAGCATTTTGTAGTGCTGGTCCCGAAGACAGTTTTATGTCGGTTGGAACGTATTGGCACTGCAAAGTGCTCAAAGTGTATATTGTAGGGATTAACAGTTCGTCTCTTGGTAATCCCAAAAATAACTTCTACCTTTGCAGGCCGAAAACAAATAAGTATGATGCCGTGAATAGCGGTCGTGTATTCTAGGACAACCACGTAAAAAACAGGAGTTATGAAGCAAAAAGTATCTGTTCCTTTTATGCTGCTTGGCATTCTTTTCAATGTCTGCCTTATTGCAGCCAATCTTCTTGAAACTAAAGTCATTCAGGTGTGTGGCATTACGGTGACAGCCGGATTGCTTGTGTTTCCCGTTTCTTATATCATTAACGACTGCATCGCTGAGGTGTGGGGATTCCGTAAGGCGCGATTGATCATCTGGAGTGGTTTTGCCATGAATTTTTTTGTAGTGATGTTGGGCTTGGCTGCTGTAGCTTTGCCGGCGGCGCCTTTTTGGGAAGGTGAGGAGCATTTTAATTTCGTTTTTGGCATGGCGCCACGTATCGTTGTAGCCAGTTTGGCTGCATTTTTGGTCGGTTCTTTTCTTAATGCTTATGTGATGAGTAAAATGAAACTGGCCAGTGGAGGGCGTCATTTTTCGTTACGGGCCATCTTGTCCACTGTGGTAGGTGAGACGGCCGATTCACTGATTTTCTTTCCTGTAGCTTTCGGTGGTATCATTGCGTGGCAGGAATTGTTGCTGATGATGTGTATACAGATTATTCTGAAGTCGATGTATGAAGTGGTAATATTGCCGGTTACTATTCGTGTTGTCGGGCTCATAAAGAGGATCGATGGAAGTGATGTGTACGATGAGGGGATTTCGTATAAAGTCTGGAAGATCTCAGATATTTGACTATTCTTAAAAAGAGAGGATAATCTTTTTCAAAACAAAGTTGTTTAAAGCTTTGGTACACAAAGTCCTCTTGTCTGTATTGTTATAAAAGATTTCTAATATTTATTACTAAAAAGATGAATAAAGAAAGTGCATTGGTCGTGTTCAGTGGTGGGCAGGACTCAACTACTTGTCTGTTCTGGGCAAAACGTGAATTTAAGAAAGTGTATGCGCTAAGTTTCCTGTACGGACAGAAGCACCAGAAAGAAGTGGAGCTGGCGCGTGAAATAGCTCGTAAAGCTGAGGTAGAATTTGATGTAATGGATGTATCGTTTATCGGTCGGTTGGGGCATAATTCACTGACTGATCCTTCCATGACGATGGATAGTGAAAAACCGGCCGATACTTTCCCGAATACTTTTGTACCAGGACGTAATTTGTTTTTCTTAAGCATTGCAGCTGTTTATGCTCGTGAACGTGGCATTAATCATCTTGTAACAGGTGTATCGCAAACAGATTTCAGTGGTTATCCTGATTGTCGCGACGCTTTCATTAAATCGTTGAATGTGACGTTGAATCTGGCAATGGATGAGCAGTTTGTCATTCATACACCTTTGATGTGGATTGATAAGGCAGAAACATGGGCTTTGGCCGATGAATTAGGGGTACTTGACTTGGTTCGTCACGATACTCTTACGTGTTACAATGGTATTCCTGGAGACGGATGTAGTCATTGTCCGGCTTGTAAATTACGTCGTGAGGGACTGGAGAAATACTTGAATTCCCGTAAATAAGCCATTATCTTTTATTACTGTTTTATAGTTTATCATATTATTATAAAAATCTGTTGTTATGACCGAATTGAAAGACCAATTGTCTCTTTTGGGACGGAAGACTGAATATAAGCAGGATTATGCTCCTGAAGTGCTGGAGGCTTTTGACAATAAACATCCAGATAATGATTACTGGGTTCGCTTCAATTGCCCGGAGTTTACCAGCTTATGTCCTATTACAGGACAACCCGATTTTGCAGAAATACGTATTTCTTATATTCCCGATATAAAAATGGTAGAAAGCAAAAGTCTGAAACTTTATCTTTTCAGCTTTCGGAATCATGGTGCTTTTCACGAAGATTGTGTGAATATCATTATGAAGGATTTGATACGTTTGATGGATCCTAAGTATATTGAAGTAACGGGTTTCTTCACTCCTCGTGGAGGAATATCTATTTATCCGTATGCCAATTACGGGCGTCCTGGCACAAAATATGAGCATTTGGCCGAGCAGCGTCTGGCAAGTAGAGAATAATTTGCCATACGCATTTTTCGGGTATCAATTATATTTCTTCTAGGGCGTAATATTGATAATCGCGAAGAATTGTTTGCAGAAATTTTTCTGCGTTGTTTTCATGGGGAGTTGCTGATAGCAACTCCTTTACTTTTATTGCCAGCTGTTCCATCCGTTGTGCTCTGTTTTTCTGGTTTGACTGCAATGTACGGCTGATGACATTGATCTGTTCTAACGAAAGGTTGGCAGCTTGAGGATATGTAGGGCGATAGCCTTGACGCAGGTAATCAAACTCGTCAAGGCTTACATGAATTTTACGATAGTTTTTTTCTCTTATGACCATAGTACCTGCAGCAAGATCGCCTATGCGCTGTTTGTTATGCGTCAGTAGTATGGACAAAAGTCCGAATCCTCCGGTCAGGAACGCATCTATAGGAAACAGTAGCCAGCGTAACAGGTACGAACTGATACTGGGCGTTGATCCATCCGATTTGACCACACGTATGTTCATTAACCGCTTGCCAGGACTTTGTCCTTGATTGAATACTTCCCAAAGAAAAGCATAGCACAATACAGGTAAGTAAATTGTAACAGTGAGGACGATATACGAGATTTCGTCGGTAGGGTGAACTTTGAGATACAGTTTACTGACACCTAACAGATAAACACCAATGATGATGTAGTCGATAATCAGCGCTACCAATCGTTCGCCAATGCTGGCTGGCGTTTGACTGATTCGGACGAATTGTCCGGTAATAATAGTAGATTCTGCCATTTTCGATAAAACATTTTAGGTATCTCGTTGCAAATATATCATTATTCTCTTATTTTTGTTACCGATTTGAGTTAAAACACACAGCAGAAGTCCTTGGTTAATCATGAAAGAAGTAACGTTCATTCGTCAGAACATCGAAAGGTGGAAGCAGGCCGAAAAGGTGGTAGAACAGGCGGATCGTGTGTCGCCTGACCAGCTTGCTGACGTATATGTTGGACTGACGGCAGATCTGGCTTTCTCTCAGACTCATTTCCCTACTTCAAGAATTACAATTTATCTGAATAATTTGTCCTCGGCTTTGCATAACCGAATCTATCGGAACAAACGTGAAAAATGGTCACGTCTGTTTACGTTCTGGACTCGTGAAATACCTTGTGCGATGTATGATTCACGTCGGGAGTTATGGCTTTCTTTATTGATTTTTATGGTCAGTGTAGGCGTTGGCGTGCTTTCGGCAGCGAACGATCCGGATTTTGTTCGGCTTATTTTAGGAAATGCTTATGTGGATATGACGCTCAGTAACATCGCAGAAGGTAATCCTATGGGAGTATATGGCAGTGCGTCAGAGGTACCAATGTTCCTGGGGATTACGTTGAACAATGTGATGGTTGCTTTCAATTGTTTTGCTATGGGATTGTTGACCAGCTTCGGCACGGCATATATGCTTTTCAATAACGGTGTAATGTTGGGCGCTTTCCAGACTTTCTTTTATCAGCATGGATTATTATGGGAGTCTGCGTTGGCAGTCTGGTTGCATGGGACACTGGAAATATGGGCTATTATTGTTGCCGGTGCTGCCGGATTAACTTTGGGAAAAGGATGGTTGTTTCCCGGAACTTATTCACGTACTGAATCTTTTCGTCGAGGAGCACGGCGAGGAGTAAAGATTGTAGTCGGTACTGTTCCAGTTTTTGTGATGGCTGGTTTTATTGAGGGATTTATAACGCGTCATACTAATCTGCCTGATGCTTTGCGGCTGGGTATTATAGTACTGTCGCTGATATTTATACTTTATTATTATATTTATTTACCGAACAGAAGACGATATGGAAACACAGAAACCTAAAATCGCAATGTATGTCCAGCGTACGTTTGGCGATAAACTGAATGCAACATTTGATTTTATCAAAGAGAATTGGAAAGTGCTGTTAAAGTATGTCACATACTTGCTGTTGCCTGTTAGTCTGATACAGGCTTTAAGCATGAATGGACTGATGGGAATGATGCTTGGAACAGCTGATCCGGCTGTGGTTGAAGCAATGTTTACCGATTCGGGGCAAGTGGTTACATTTGTTTCTTATTATGGATTGCTTTTATTGATCAGCTTAATCGGTACCAATCTGTTGGGGGCTTTGGTATATACCTTGATGAGGCTTTATAATGAACGTGAACAGCGTTTGTCAGGAATCGAATTTGGAGAATTAAAACCATTGCTTTATCGTAATTTCAAGCGATTGTTTTCGCTTACTCTGTTTGCGATATTTATGATGGTTCTGATGGGACTTGTGATTGGCGTACTGGCTTCCTTGGTATCGTCCTTTTCGGTTTTGTTTGTTTTTCTGCTGCTGTTTGTATGTTTGTTGCTATTAGCACCATTGTTGTTGTGGGGAAGTATTTATTTGTTTGAAGATATATCTCTGATGAAAGCATTTAGCAAAGCTTTTCGTCTGGGTTTTGCCACATGGGGTGGCGTTGTGTTGATGGCTATTGTGATGGGCTTTTTAGCAAGTATATTGCAGGGAGTAACGACAATGCCTTGGTACATATCTATATTGGTAAAGACATTTTTTATAGCAAGCGATGCGGGTAATGGAATAGGTACTTCTGCCGGCTATAACTTTATGCTTTATCTGTTTGGTGTTCTTCAGGCTTTCGGTGCTTATCTTGCTATGATATTCTATTTGGTAGGCCTTGCTTATCAATATGGTCATGCTGCAGAAAAAATGGATAGTGTAAGAATAGAGGAAGACATTAATCATTTTGACCAACTTTAATTTGCCTTGAAGCATAGATGAATACTTCGGCTACCGATACTTTGGCTTATAATATTGATTTGGTGAATACCTGGCAGGCAGATCCTTCATATTATTATAATCGGGAGTTGCTTACTCCTGATATAAATATTATGGAATGGCTGAGTCGTCAGATAGGGAAGTTATTGCAAGAGCTTTTCGGTAGTCGGGTAATGAGTGAATATGGCGAAGTCATTTTGATTGTACTGGTTGTTTTATTATTGCTTTTTTTAGTTTGGTTTATATATAAAAAACGTCCTTCATTATTTCTTCGTTCATATTCTCAGACAGATATTTCGTATGAGGTTTCGGAAGATACAATATATGGCATTGATTTTGAAAAGGCTATATCGCATGCAGTAACTTCAGAAAATTATCGGGAAGCCGTACGTTTGCTTTATTTACAGACGTTGAAGTTGCTGAATGATGAGGAGCGCATTGTTTGGCAGCCTTACAAAACTCCTACGCAATATATATACGAGGTGCGTATGGGAGCTTTCAGTCGTTTGACCGATCATTTTTTGCGTGTACGTTATGGCAATTTTGAAGCAACCGAAATGCTTTTCCGCTCTATGTGTGCTTTACAGGGTGAGGTGAAGAAAGGGGGTGATACATGAAAGGCAGGCACTGGTTTGTTGTAGGAATTGTTGCTTTTCTGTTGTTGATGTTCGCTATAGAGTGTCGTTTGCCTAAACGTTTTGTCTGGCGTCCGACTTTTGGCCATTATGATGAGCAGCCTTTTGGGTGTGCACTTTTCGATAGCTTAGTGTCTGTTTCGGCTTCTGAAACGTATACTTTGTCCCGTAAGACGTTTTATCAGTTGGCTTCTGAAGATACATTAAAACGTAGAGGCTTTTTGGCTATTTCTGAGCACCTTGCATTGTCCGATGTTGATGTGGAAGCTTTACTTTCTATGGCAAGTCGTGGAGATAAAGTTCTGTTGGTGAGTAATTTGTTTCCGGCTCGTCTGGAAGACACGTTGAGGGTGCATGGGAATTATTCTTATTTCTATTTTAATGCATTGAAAAAACAAGCAGTCTCTTTGTTTGCTCGCGACAGTCTTATCTGGATAGCATCGCCAGGCGACTCTTTGGCATATTATTTCTATCCTCAATTGTGTGCATCGACTTTGTCTGCCGATTCAGCAGATGCAGACGTACTTGCAATAAAACATGAAGTGGTAGGTAAAAATGTGGATGGTTTGATGACTGATACCTTGCAGTATAGCCCTGTTGCATTATCTGTTCCTGTGGGGAAAGGAGAAATTATTTTAGTTTCCACTCCTTTGCTTTTTACCAATTATGGTGTGGTAGATGGAAATAATGCAGCTTATATTTTCCGAATTCTTTCGCAGATGAAAGGTTTGCCATTGGTTCGGACCGAAGCTTATGTGGATGAAACTTCACAAGTACAACAATCGCCGTTCAGATATCTTTTAGCTCATCGCCCTTTGCGCTGGGCGTTGTATCTGACGTTGACAGGAGTTGTACTTTTTATGTTTTTTACGGCTCGTCGTCGGCAGCGTGCTATTCCGGTTGTACGGCCTCCATTGAACAAGTCATTGGAGTTCGTTAAGTTAATAGGAACTCTGTATTTTCAGAAGAAAGATCATGCGGATTTAGTGCGTAAAAAATATATTTATTTTGCTGAAATGCTGCGCCGTTCGTTGCAGGTCGATTTGGAAGCAGTGGAAGAAGACATCCGATCTTTCGATCGAATAGCAAAGCGGACGGGTATAGATAAGGAATCAATAGCTACCCTTGTCCATACAGTACGTAGTGTAGTGTATGGCAAGAATGCAAAGGTGAGTGAGCAGCAAATGAAACGATTGATTGATAACATGAATGATATAACCAGAAATTTGTTATGAGTGAAAATAGGCTTGACCTTACATTCTTTTCTGCAAAAATAGCAGAATTGAAAAAGCAAATTGCTTCTGTATTGGTGGGGCAGGAGCAGATTGTCGATCTTGTCCTGACTGCTATTTTAGGTAATGGACATGTGTTGATAGAAGGGGTACCGGGAGTGGCGAAGACTTTGTTGGCTCGTTTGGTCTCTAAGTTGATTGATGCAGACTTTAGCCGTATTCAGTTTACTCCCGATTTGATGCCAAGCGATGTATTGGGAACTACTGTATTCAATATGCAGACAGGAGGTTTTGATTTTCATCGTGGACCTGCGTTTGCCGATATTGTGCTTGTTGATGAAATCAATCGTGCTCCAGCCAAAACGCAGGCTGCTTTATTCGAGGTAATGGAAGAACGGCAGGCCAGTATTGATGGTGTTACTTATCCTATGGGAGAATTGTATACTATTCTCGCAACTCAAAATCCAGTTGAGCAAGAAGGTACTTATAAGCTTCCGGAGGCACAACTCGATCGTTTCCTTATGAAAATAACGATGGGATATCCGTCTGCTGAAGAAGAACTCGAAGTGCTTGAACGTCATCAGGCTAATGCTTCATTAGTGAAGTTGGATGAGGTGGTGCCAGTACTATCTAAAAGTGAACTATTGGAGTTAAGGAGTTTGCTTGGACAAGTGTTTGTCGACCGTACTTTGTTGCAGTATATTGTACAGATAGTTCAACGAACTCGAACAGCCAAAACCATTTATCTTGGTGCATCGCCGCGTGCATCGGTTTGCATGCTTCAGGCATCCA
This sequence comes from Bacteroides ndongoniae, assembly GCF_900108345.1. Classification (GTDB taxonomy): domain Bacteria; phylum Bacteroidota; class Bacteroidia; order Bacteroidales; family Bacteroidaceae; genus Bacteroides; species Bacteroides ndongoniae. Next base: position 1,249,497 of record NZ_FNVV01000013.1, read on the forward strand.
AAGCGTATGCTTTGTTGCAGGGACGCGATTTTGTAACTCCGGAAGATATTAAGTTTGTGGCACCTTCTGTTCTTCAGCATCGCTTGATTCTGACAGCTGAAGCAGAAATGGAGGGCTATACGCCTTTGAAAATAACCCAAAGACTGATTGATCAGATAGAAGTACCTCAGTAATTTTTTGTTTATAATTTTATAGTTTCAGATTTTGTTTTTAACTTCTCGTTTTTATATAGTTTTGGTATTAATCGTCTTGTTGTTGGGCGGTGGATATGTTTTTGCACCATTGTTTGTAATTGGGCAGTGGGCATTGTTATTATTTGCAATAATCTTGCTCGTTGACGGGTGGATGCTTTATCACGTTCGTGGTATAAAGGCTTTTAGGAAGTGCCCTGTCCGTTTCTCCAATGGTGACGACAATGCTATCTCTATTCGTGTTGAAAATTCTTATTCTTATACGGTATCAGTAGAAGTTATTGACGAAATACCTTTTGCCTTTCAGAAACGTGATGTAAACTTTCATTTGTACCTTCAGCCTCATGAGGGTAAGAATATCGATTATAGTTTGCATCCTGTCTGTCGGGGTGTTTATGATTTCGGTTTCATTCGTGTTTTTGCTTCAAGTCCGATTGGTATTTTGGCGCGACGTTATACTTGCGGCGATTCTTGTCAGGTAAAGGTATATCCCTCTTTTCTGATGTTACATCATTATGAGTTGCTTGCAATTGATAATCGGCTAACCGATCAAGGCATCAAGCGTATACGTAGGGTAGGGCATCATACTGAATTTGATCAGATTAAGGATTATGTAAGAGGTGATGAATTTCGTATGATTAATTGGAAAGCTACTGCAAGACGCAATCGTTTGATGGTGAATGTGTATCAGGATGAACGTGCTCAGTCTGTCTATGCTATTATCGATAAAGGACGAATGATGCAGCAGGCTTTCCGGGGAATGACACTTCTGGATTATGCCATCAATGCAGCTTTGGTACTTGCATATATTGCTATGCGTAAGGAGGATATGTCAGGCATTGCCACATTCAATGAACGTTTCGATACTTTTATCCCAGCTTCTAAACGACAGGGACAAATGCAGGTCCTGTTAGAAGCCCTGTATAATCAGCAGACAGATTTTGTTGAAAGTGATTTTTCCTCTTTATGCGTTCATCTTGATAAGCATCTTTACAGGCGTAGCTTGTTGGTGCTGTATACAAACTTCTCAGGGTTAGATAGTTTGCAACGTCAATTGCCTTATCTGCAGCAGCTTAGTCATCGGCATCGTTTGTTGGTCGTGTTTTTTGAAGATGTAGAGTTGAATGAATATATAGCAAGTTCTTCACATTCTACAGAAGATTATTACCGGCATGTGATAGCAGAAAAATTTGCTTTTGAGAAGCGGTTAATCGTATCTTCATTAAAACAGCATGGTATATTTTCATTGTTGACTACTCCAGAGAACCTTTCAGTGGATGTGATTAATAAGTATCTGGAGATAAAAACAAACTTGTTTTAGGACTATTCTCATATACCTTTTACTTTTCTCTTTTCCCCTCTTTGCCCTTTCTTTTGCGCTTTTTCGTCCCTATCTTTTCCCTCTCTTTCCCTTTTTCTCCCCTTTTTGCTTCTTTTTCCCCTCTCGCGCGCACATGTGAATATATAATGTGTCCCCTTTCCTTTTCCCTACGATACCTTCTATAAAAACATGTTCTACAACATATCTCTAAATCAGTTATTTAGCAAAAACTTCATCAAAAAGATGAAAAAAATTGTGTGATATATTTGGAGCATAATTAAAAACCCACTACTTTTGCACCCGCTTTCGAGAACGAGAGCAGCGACGAAATGACATTCTGAGATACGCGGAACGAACGATTCGCAGTTTTAAATCTTTTTCTGCTTACATTCTGCAAGGGAAGTGAGCCGGAAGGCAATCTTTGTCAAGCAACGCTTCGCAAAGAAACCCTGAAAAAGAAAAATGAAAAAAAACTTCGAAAAAATTTGGAAGATATGAAATAAAGTTCTTATCTTTGCATCCGCTTTCCGAAAGAAAAGCCTTCGTCAAGAAGAAGCGATCTATGAAGAGATTACATAAACAATACGTAGTACAAGAGCGGAGAAATGAAGATTGAAAGATCAGATTTCTCCGGGTAAAGAAGAACCGTCAATCCTCTTTCCTTATATATATAATGAAAGAGAAAAATTGAGAACTTCGGTAAATCAATCGGTCGTCCTGAACAGAGCAAATGCCGACAGGTAACTGTCGCAAAAGATATTCTTACAATGAAGAGTTTGATCCTGGCTCAGGATGAACGCTAGCTACAGGCCTAACACATGCAAGTCGAGGGGCAGCATGATTGAAGTTTGCTTCAATTGGTGGCGACCGGCGCACGGGTGAGTAACACGTATCCAACCTTCCGCTGACTCGGGGATAGCCTTTCGAAAGAAAGATTAATACCCGATAGCAAAGGACTTCCGCATGGATATCCTTTTAAAGGATTCCGGTCAGCGATGGGGATGCGTTCCATTAGATAGTTGGCGGGGTAACGGCCCACCAAGTCGACGATGGATAGGGGTTCTGAGAGGAAGGTCCCCCACATTGGAACTGAGACACGGTCCAAACTCCTACGGGAGGCAGCAGTGAGGAATATTGGTCAATGGGCGAGAGCCTGAACCAGCCAAGTAGCGTGAAGGAAGACTGCCCTATGGGTTGTAAACTTCTTTTATACGGGAATAAAGTCATCCACGTGTGGATGTTTGTATGTACCGTATGAATAAGGATCGGCTAACTCCGTGCCAGCAGCCGCGGTAATACGGAGGATCCGAGCGTTATCCGGATTTATTGGGTTTAAAGGGAGCGTAGGCGGGCTTTTAAGTCAGTTGTGAAAGTTTGCGGCTCAACCGTAAAATTGCAGTTGATACTGGAAGCCTTGAGTACAGTATAGGCAGGCGGAATTCGTGGTGTAGCGGTGAAATGCTTAGATATCACGAAGAACTCCGATTGCGAAGGCAGCTTGCTGGACTGTAACTGACGCTGATGCTCGAAAGTGTGGGTATCAAACAGGATTAGATACCCTGGTAGTCCACACAGTAAACGATGGACACTCGCTGTTGGCGATATACGGTCAGCGGCTTAGCGAAAGCGTTAAGTGTCCCACCTGGGGAGTACGCCGGCAACGGTGAAACTCAAAGGAATTGACGGGGGCCCGCACAAGCGGAGGAACATGTGGTTTAATTCGATGATACGCGAGGAACCTTACCCGGGCTTGAACTGCAGCGGAATTATCCGGAAACGGATAAGCGAGCAATCGCCGCTGTGGAGGTGCTGCATGGTTGTCGTCAGCTCGTGCCGTGAGGTGTCGGCTTAAGTGCCATAACGAGCGCAACCCTTATATCCAGTTACCATCAGGTCATGCTGGGGACTCTGGATAGACTGCCGTCGTAAGATGTGAGGAAGGAGGGGATGACGTCAAATCAGCACGGCCCTTACGTCCGGGGCTACACACGTGTTACAATGGGGGGTACAGCAGGCCGCTACCTGGCGACAGGATGCCAATCTCCAAAACCCCTCTCAGTTCGGACTGGAGTCTGCAACCCGACTCCACGAAGCTGGATTCGCTAGTAATCGCGCATCAGCCACGGCGCGGTGAATACGTTCCCGGGCCTTGTACACACCGCCCGTCAAGCCATGAAAGCCGGGGGTACCTGAAGTGCGTAACCGCAAGGAGCGCCCTAGGGTAAAACCGGTGATTGGGGCTAAGTCGTAACAAGGTAGCCGTACCGGAAGGTGCGGCTGGAACACCTCCTTTCTGGAGTGACGTCCGAAAGATGAAGTTCGGATGGTTCTCTTACCGTTCTCTTGTACCTGCGTGATTGTTTTTACGATATTGCGAGAAAAGTAGAAGCCGAGCCGAAAGGCGAGGGTTAGACTGACAGTCCTATAGCTCAGTTGGTTAGAGCGCTACACTGATAATGTAGAGGTCGGCAGTTCAACTCTGCCTGGGACTACCTGAAGATATACTGGGGGATTAGCTCAGCTGGCTAGAGCACCTGCTTTGCAAGCAGGGGGTCAACGGTTCGAATCCGTTATTCTCCACTTATGTGATGGGATGCCTGAATTTTGATTCTTCATTCATAATTCTTCATTCTTCATTCACGACGATCTATGACATGATGTACAAAATGAAAGTAAAAGTTGAAAGCTGAAAGTATATATCGACTGCTGTGTCGATAAGACAAAAAAGTAAGCAAGGGCGCATGGCGGATGCCTTGGCTCTCGGAGGCGATGAAGGACGTGATAAGCTGCGATAAGCCGCGGGTAGGTGCAAATGACCTTTGATCCGCGGATTTCCGAATGGGACAACCCGGTATTCTGAAGGAATACCATCCATCCTTATGATGGAGGCCAACGCAGGGAACTGAAACATCTTAGTACCTGCAGGAAAAGAAAATAATAATGATTCCCCAAGTAGTGGCGAGCGAACGGGGACTAGCCTAAACCTGCCATGTTACGGCATGACAGGGGTTGTAGGACCACGTCGTTGCAAGAAATCTGACGAATGGAAGCTTCTGGAAAGTAGCACCGCAGAAGGTGACAGTCCCGTACATGAAGTCAGACGAAGCATAGTGGTATCCTGAGTAGCGCGGAGCACGAGGAATTCTGCGTGAATCAGCCGGGACCATCCGGTAAGGCTAAATACTCCCGAGAGACCGATAGCGAACCAGTACCGTGAGGGAAAGGTGAAAAGCACTTCGAACAGAAGAGTGAAATAGTTCCTGAAACCGTGCGCCTACAAGCGGTCGGAGCACCTTTCGGTGTGACGGCGTGCCTTTTGCATAATGAACCTACGAGTTGTTATTTCCGGCAAGGTTAAAGGCCTTGAGGCCTGCAGCCGAAGCGAAAGCGAGTCTGAACAGGGCGGATAGTCGGAAGGAACAGACGCGAAACCAAGTGATCTACCCTTGGTCAGGTTGAAGGCTGGGTAACACCAGCTGGAGGACCGCACCAATAAGCGTTGAAAAGCTTCTGGATGAACTGAGGGTGGGGGTGAAAGGCTAATCAAACTTGGAGATAGCTCGTACTCCCCGAAATGCATTTAGGTGCAGCCTCGACTTATACTGGCATGAGGTAGAGCGACTGATAAGATGCGAGGGCTTCACCGCCTATCAAGTCTTGACAAACTCCGAATGCGTGCCAGTTCTATGTCGGGAGTGAGGGCATGGGTGCTAAGGTCCATGTCCTAAAGGAGAACAATCCGGACCAGCAGCTAAGGTCCCGAAATGAATACTGAGTTGAACTAACGAAGTCAGATTGCTAAGACAGCTAGGATGTTGGCTTGGAAGCAGCCATTCATTTAAAGAGTGCGTAACAGCTCACTAGTCGAGGAGTTTGGCGTGGATAATAATCGGGCATAAGTATTCTACCGAAGCTCTGGGATGTTTATACATCGGTAGGGGAGCATTCCACTCAGCGTTGAAGGCGTACCGTGAGGTATTCTGGAGCGTGTGGAAAAGCAAATGTAGGTATAAGTAACGATAAGGCAGGCGAGAAACCTGCCCGCCGAAAGACTAAGGTTTCCTGATCAACGCTAATCGGATCAGGGTAAGTCGGGTCCTAAGGCTCAGCCGAACGGCGACGCCGATGGCAGAAACGGTTAATATTCCGTTACTACCATGCAGGGTGACGCGGGGACGCAGGAGTGACACCACCGCCGGCTGACGGAATAGCCGGTTTAAGGGAGTAGATGTTGATTTCCGCAGGCAAATCCACGGAAAGAATCGAACCTGAAAGTATGACGCGTCCTTCGGGACAAGTCAATAGTGTGGGTAAACATACTGCCGAGAAAATCCGCTAAACTTAACTTGCATGGTACCCGTACCGCAAACGGACACACGTAGTCGGGTTGAATATACTAAGGCGCTTGAGTGAATCACGGTTAAGGAACTAGGCAAACTGACCCTGTAACTTCGGGATAAAGGGTCCTCAATGGAAGTTGAGGCGCAGAGAATAGGTCCAGGCAACTGTTTAACAAAAACACAGGGCTGTGCGAAATTGAAAGATGAAGTATACAGCCTGACACCTGCCCGGTGCTGGAAGGTTAAGAGGAGACGTCATCGCAAGAGAAGCGTTGAATTGAAGCCCCAGTAAACGGCGGCCGTAACTATAACGGTCCTAAGGTAGCGAAATTCCTTGTCGGGTAAGTTCCGACCTGCACGAATGGTGTAATGATCCGGACGCTGTCTCAACCGTGAGCTCAGTGAAATTGTAGTATCGGTGAAGATGCCGATTACCCGCGATGGGACGAAAAGACCCCGTGAACCTTTACTATAGCTTAACATTGAATTTGGGCAACTGATGTGTAGGATAGGCCGGAGGCATCGAAGCGGTGACGCCAGTCATCGTGGAGCCGCTGTTGAAATACGGCCCTTTGGTTGTTTGAGTTCTAACTCCTGGATGGAGGACACTGTTTGGTGGGTAGTTTGACTGGGGTGGTCGCCTCCAAAAGCGTAACGGAGGCTTCTAAAGGTGCCCTCAGGACGATTGGTAACCGTCCGCAGAGTGTAATGGCATAAGGGCGCTTGACTGGGAGACATACAAGTCGATCAGGTAGGAAACTAGAGCATAGTGATCCGGTGTTTCTGTATGGAAAGGACATCGCTCAAAGGATAAAAGGTACTCCGGGGATAACAGGCTGATCCCTCCCAAGAGCTCATATCGACGGAGGGGTTTGGCACCTCGATGTCGGCTCGTCACATCCTGGGGCTGGAGAAGGTCCCAAGGGTTGGGCTGTTCGCCCATTAAAGTGGCACGCGAGCTGGGTTCAGAACGTCGTGAGACAGTTCGGTCTCTATCTATCGTGGGCGTATGAAATTTGCGTGGCTCTGACACTAGTACGAGAGGACCGTGTTGGACTGACCTCTGGTTTACCGGTTGTGCCGCCAGGTGCATTGCCGGGTATCTAAGTCGGGATTGGATAAGTGCTGAAAGCATCTAAGTACGAAGCCAGCCACAAGATTAGATTTCTTAGGGTCGTCAAAGACGATGACGTTGATAGGATGCAGGTGTAAAGGTGGCGACACCAAAGCCGAGCATTACTAATTGCCCGTTCACTTTTAGGTCTCAAAGAGGATACAGGATAGTCGTTATATACGTTCAGAATTGATGGTTTTACTTTCAGACATCATGTCGACCTTATTAAGGTGACTATAGCATCGGGGTTCCACCTCTTCCCATTCCGAACAGAGAAGTTAAGCCCGGTCACGCCGATGGTACTGCGTAACAGTGGGAGAGTAGGTAGTCGCCGTTTTAGTAGAAGCCCCTTCGGAGAGTTCCGGAGGGGCTTTTTTGTTTTCCCTCCGCATGCACGCAGAATTCTTTTTTTCCCCTCAGGCACGGATGCCACGGAAAGACACGGGGAAGGCCGCGACTGAAAACAATAGATACAGCTTACTATTTTTTGAATTGTGCTTTCCAAATGCGCCGACTATGCTGTTCCAGTGCACTGCTTACTGCACTGTTAGTGCACCAACTGTTGCACTGCGAGTGCACTGACTACTGCACTGTGAGTGCAATAACTGGTGCACTCACTGGGGATAACTGGGGAGTTTTAGAAGGATAGTAGGCATTCATTTCTTTCTTTTCAGATCTCTTTCTCCCTTCAGAAAGCAGGTTGTCAAAAGGATAACTGATGCCTTGTCGTTCCTTTAGTTAACGGCTACTCTTATCCGATAAATTGTGGCTTGGAAAATGAAGGACTCATAGTTGTTTGTTTAGGGGATTGAGATAAGAGCTGACTGCGTAATATAAAAGAACGGGAGAAAATAGAGCTTTTAACTATATTTTCTCCCGTTCTTTTGATGAATTCTTGTGATGTCGTTATTTCTTCTGGCTCTTCTTTTTCAGTCCTTTGTAAGCAATGAAGGCTATTGCCAGAATAGCCAATGCCAGAATGCAATATCCTATTTCATGGCTGTATTTGGTTGCCATGACATAAACATCGTTGGTGGTTTTCAGATCTGTGAAGCGGTATATCAGGTATCCTAATGTCGCCAATATTGCGTTCCAGATTCCGGCTCCCAAGGTAGTGTAGAGCAGGAATGGTCCCATTTTCATTCCGGCCAGTCCGGCGGGGATACTGATAAGCTGGCGTACAGCCGGTATCAATCGTCCGAAGAAAGTAGAGGCTGCACCGTGCTTGCGGAAATATTCTTCGGCATGGCGTACCTTTTCTTCATCAATCAGGCACATGTGTCCAAAACGGCTGTTGGCAAATTTATAGACGATAGGACGTCCAAGCCATTTTGCCAGGTAGTAATTGACCAATGCTCCCAAGTCGGCTCCTATGGTTGCAAAGACTACGACCAGGATTATGTTCATACTATCGTCTGCCATGGCTTTCCATGCAGCCGGTGGCACTACTGCTTCAGAAGGGAAAGGTATAAACGAACTTTCGATAGCCATAAAAATAGTGACTACCCAATAATTCAGGTTTTCCAGTACCCATTTGAGAAGTTCTGCTACTGATTCCATTTTTTCTTCTACTTGGTTTTAACGATTTATTTCAGTGATTCAAAAATATCTTTCATGATTTTAGCCATTTCTTCCCGTTCTTCTCCGTTCATCATCTGCTGCAATTCTTTTAACTCATCTTGGCTGATGGGTTTCTTACAAAGCTGGTTGTACTTCATAAAATTCTCTTTATCATGCAATATCAGATAAATGGAGGTTAGTCTTTCGTTGATACCTTCGTAATCGGGAGCATCTTTTTTGACGTGTTCGAAGGCTACTCGTGCATATTCTATCTGATTGATTTCCATACAGATGAGTCCTATTTCGTTCCAAGTCTCCGGATAGGGGGCGATTTTCAGCGCCCTGGCCCATTGCTTGATTCCCTGTTCGGGATTTCCATCTTCCATATAAATTCGGCCGGATATCAGATAGTTCTCCACATCATTCGGATCGGTTCCTATGGCTTTGCGGCTATATTGGTAAGCTTTCTCTTTTTCCCCCATTTTGAAGAGGCAGAGGGCAGCATTGGAATACAGCATGGCAAGTGGAATTGTCTTTTCCTCGTAACTGTCTATGGCAGCTTTAAGATAGTGATAGGCTTGCTCCCATTCATTTTGGCTGATATGTCCCATGGCAATGAAGGTATAGACAAAGTCATGAGTCAGCACTTGCAGTTCTTCGGCTTTCCGGTAGCTTTCCAAGGCTTTCTTGTCGTTTCCAAGCTGGTAGAACGAATGTCCTTTGACTACGTATGCTTCGGCAAATTCGTCGTCGGATATGATGGCATAGTCGCAGGCATCGATAGCCTTGTCGTACTGTTGTTGCTCGAAATAACATCGTGCCAAGCCAAACCAATAAGGGGCAGAATAGGGATTTTTGTCTATCAGTTTATTGTAGTATACGGCTGCTTCGTCGAACTTGCGCTCTCCATACAGGCAGTCGGCCACTACAGCCAAATAGGCTTCATCTTCATCATAAAGTCCCTTTCCTATCTCTAGCCATTGTGAGGCCTTCTGCGAATACCCCATGTCATTGTAGAGGTAAGCTACCTCAATAATGTTGGCCAGTTCCTCTTTGTCTTTAATGGTGTTGATCAGCTTTTCAGCTTCTTCCAGTTTACCTTCGCCCATCAGTATGTTGGCCTTCAGTATTTTTACCTCGGAAGAAAAATCGTCGGTGATTCTTTCGACTATTTCTTTGGCCTTTCCACGACGTTGAGTGTCCAGGAACAGGTAAGCCCGCTCCACCAACAACGCAGTGTTGTTGGGGTGCAGGCTCAGTCCATATTCAGTGGTTTCCAGAGCTGTCTGAAATTTATTCCGCATGGCATACCAGTCCGCCAAGTCCGCCAGGTCGTCCGCATCCATATAGATTGGCATTCTTTCCCTTTGGGCTTTTTCGTATTGTTCTGCCAGTTCGTACAATTCTTTGTCTCTTCCAGACAGTAGGTTTTTTCTGTTCATCAATAGTAATAACTCCTTTTTGATTTATTTGTTGATTTTTCCCCAAGTATCTTTCAGTCCTACAGTTCGGTTGAAGACCATCTTCTCGGGAGTAGAGTCTTTGTCTACATTGAAGTAGCCGATACGTTGGAACTGCAGATAGGTAAGAGGCTTCATGCCGGCTGCAAACTTTTCGATGTAGCAGCAGGGCAATACCTGAAGCGAGTCGGGATTGATAATTTCCTTCATGGCGGTCAGTGCATCGCAGTTTTTAGCTTCGCGAATGGCAGCCAGTTCATCGCGTGGGTTCTCCACTTTCCACAGGCGGTCGTACAGACGAACCTCTGCTTCCAGACAGTGTGCACAGCTTACCCAGTGGAGTGTACCTTTTACTTTTCGGTTGGCACCCGGCATACCGCTTTTCGAGTCAGGATCGTATTCGCAATATACCTCTACCACTTCGCCGGCTTCGTTTTTCTTGCATCCGGTACATTTTACGATATAGGCATTTTTCAGACGTACTTCCTGTCCGGGAGTCATGCGGAAATACTTTTTCGGAGCATCTTCCATGAAGTCTTCGCGTTCCATCCACAATTCGCGGCTGAATTCGATCATGTGACTGCCTTCTTCGGGATGTTCCGGATTGTTGATGGCTTCCAGTTCTTCTACCTGTCCTTCCGGATAGTTGGTGATAACCAGTTTTACCGGATTCAGTACAGCCGAAATGCGGGTTGCACGGTCGTTGAGGTCTTCGCGTACGGCACTTTCCAGCAATGCAAACTCGTTGAGTGCATCGTAGGTCGTGTAGCCAATCTTGTCAATGAACTTATGGATTGATTCCGGTGAGTAGCCACGACGGCGGAAACCGCAAATGGTCGGCATACGGGGATCGTCCCAACCGTTGACAAGTCCTTCTTTTACCAAGGTCAGCAAGTTACGCTTGCTCATGAGTGTATAACTCAGGTTCAGTTTGTTGAATTCGTACTGACGGGGACGGTTGTCTTCCAGATCTTTTCCTTCCTTCAGCCAGTCCACGAACAAGTCGTACAGCGGACGGTGTACCACAAACTCCAGTGTACAGAGCGAGTGGGTCACGCCTTCGAAGAAGTCGCTTTGACCGTGGGCGAAGTCGTACATCGGATATGCTTTCCATTTTGTTCCCGTACGGTGGTGCGGATGTTTTACGACGCGGTAAATGATCGGGTCGCGGAAGTGCATATTGGGGTTAGCCATATCTATCTTGGCACGCAGCACCATGGCTCCTTCTTCTATTTCTCCATTGTTCATTTTCTGGAACAGTTCCAGATTTTCTTCAATGGGACGGTTGCGGTACGGACTTTCCACACCAGGTTGTGTAGGTGTACCTTTCTGGGCAGCAATCTCTTCGCTGGATTGTTCGTCGATGTATGCTTTTCCTTCTTTAATCAGCCGTATGGCAAAATCCCAAAGTTGCTGGAAGTAGTCGGAAGCATAATATTCGTTTCCCCACTGATATCCCAGCCACTTGATATCTTCCTTGATGGCTTCTACATATTCTACATCTTCTTTAGTCGGGTTGGTGTCGTCAAAGCGCAGGTTGCACACACCACCATGAGCAGCTGCAATGCCAAAATCGAGGCAAATTGCTTTAGCGTGTCCGATGTGAAGATAGCCGTTAGGCTCTGGCGGAAAACGTGTCTGTACTCTTCCTCCGTTTTTACCTTCTTTCAAGTCGTTCTCTACTATCTGCTCAATGAAGTTCAAGCTTTTCTTTTCGCTTGTTTCTTCGCTTTTCATTTCTGCCATAATTGTATCTTTTCGTAGTTTTCACTATTTTCAACTTTGCAAAAATACGACTAATTTTTTGGTATATTGCTATTTTGCAGGAATTATATCCGTGCTTTTTTATGATTTCCTGAAGGGGGGAGCAGCATCAGTAGTCTATGAAGTGCCTGATGGTGTCGGGCTATTGTCATTTCCGGTTGTAAACGGTGGAAAAGTATCCAAGGGGGATGTAACAGAAATGTAACACTTTTGTAACAGATCTTTCAAAATGCAGTCATATCCTCTTAACATCTGCTCTGTTTCTTTGCATATCCAATGTAATAGGCTTAACTTTCGCAAGTTTTGGTTTCACCGAAACTTACAAGAGTAAAGGGGGGGAGAAGAAGTGGCCGTTCTCCGGTGGAGTTTGGAAGTTAAAGGTCGGTAGAACAGGTTACGACTGATTTCCGCACTATTGGCTTTGAATACTATAAATTCTTAGCTTCCAATGGAATATTGAAACAGAAACTTAAGTAAATCATCAATTATAAAAACAAAAAAGTTATGGTAAAATTTATCGAATCGGAACTCGTCTTGCTGAAAAAGGAGATAGAGGAGATGTGGAATCTGGTGTACAACCAGCTTGACAGGGCAGGAGAAGCAGTACTTACTCTTGACCGCGAACTGGCACAGCAAGTGTTGGTCCGTGAACGTCGTGTCAATGCTTTGGAATTGAAAATAGATAGCGATGTCGAAGATATCATTGCTTTGTACAATCCGGTAGCAATTGATTTGCGTTTTGTGCTGGCCATGCTTAAAATCAATACCAATCTGGAGCGGTTGGGCGATTTTGCAGAAGGTGTAGCACGTTTTGCCATTAATTGTAAGGAGCCAGCGTTGGATGCCGAACTGATCAAGAAACTTCGTTTGGAGGAAATGATCAAACAAGTACTTTCGATGCTGGAACTGGCCAAAAAAGCTCTTCAGGAAGAAAGTCAGGAGTTGGCTACCTCTGTTTTTGCTAAAGACAACCTGCTGGATGAAATCAACGCCGAGGTGACGGCAATTCTGGCCGATTATATAGTGAAGCATCCCGAAAGTGCATTGACTTGTTTGAACCTCATCAGTGTGTTCCGCAAACTGGAACGTTCGGGCGACCATATTACAAATATAGCCGAGGAAATTGTTTTCTTTATCGATGCGAAGGTATTAAAACATAGCGGACGCACGGATGAAAACTATCCCCGTTAATATAGGAAAGAAAACAGTTTTTTAGGATAATTTTAGTGTTTCAAGAAAAAAAATCTTATATTTGTTTCTTGAAAAAGGTGCGGATGTAGAAAATTGCTTTCAAATGATAACAAATCCAAAAGTTTTTTCAAAAAGATGTTATAAGACATGTTTTTTAATTTGGCTGGTATCTCGAAAAGCCGCTATATTTGCATCGTTATCCTGAAAACAATCTTTTTACCTTAAAAAAAAACTAATACCTATTGAAAACTGAAAAAGGTGGCTTTGTGAAAAGCTGCCTTTTTTGTTGCCCCTTCTTTTAGTCAGAAAAGAAAAAATGTCTATCTTCGCAAAGTATAAATCTTAATAATAATAGGTGAGTTTATCAGTTTGTAAGTTTGTGGGTTTTCGAGCTGAAACAAAATAACTTATAGACTCATAAACCTAACCACCAAAGAATTAAATACTTAGTATATGTTTTCCGGAATCGTAGAAGAATGCGCCAAGTTGGTGGCGATGGTAAAAGAGCAGGAGAATGTGCATTTCACTTTCACATGCTCTTTTGTAAATGAGTTGAAGATTGACCAGAGTGTGTCTCACAACGGTGTATGCCTTACGGTAGTCAGCATGACCGATGATACCTATACGGTAACAGCCATGAAGGAAACGCTGGACCGCTCCAACCTCGGTTTGTTGCAGGTAGGCGATGAAGTGAATGTAGAACGCAGCATGATGATGAACGGACGTTTGGACGGACATATCGTTCAGGGCCATGTCGATCAGACTGCTACCTGCATTGATGTTAAGGATGCTGAAGGCAGTTACTATTTTACCTTCCGTTATGCCTTTGATAAGGAGATGGCGAAACGGGGCTATATCACTGTCGACAAAGGTTCGGTGACAGTAAACGGTGTCAGTCTGACGGTGTGCAACCCTACCGACGATACCTTCCAGGTTGCCATCATTCCTTATACATTCGAACATACCAACTTCCATGCCATCCGGGTAGGAAGCGTAGTCAATTTGGAGTTCGATATTATAGGAAAGTATATCAGCCGGATGATACAGTATTGAGGCTTTACCCAGGAGGGGATTTCAAGATGAAAGCAGGTTGAGATTTACTATCAACCCGAACTTGATAGGTGAAACCTAAATTTTAATGATAGATATGTTTGCAGAGTCTGATTTTCTTCGCCTGGTCGAGGCGCGGCAGAGCGACCGTGCTTACGATGTGTCACGTCCGGTGGAGCAGGAGAAGCTGGAACGCATATTGCAGGCGGCACGTCTTTCGCCGTCGGCCTGCAATGCGCAGCCGTGGAAGTTTGTCGTCGTTACCGATCCCGAGCTGGCCGCAGCAGTCGGAAAGGCTACCGCCGGACTGGGCATGAACAAGTTTGCCCGCAACGCACCGGTTCATATTCTGGTGGTGGAGGAATCCATGAATTTCACTTCCTTCCTAGGTGCCAGGATAAAAGATAAATATTTCCCGCTGATCGACATCGGCATTGCTGCCGCCCATATTGTGCTGGCAGCCGAGAGCGAAGGACTTGGGTCGTGCATTTTAGGCTGGTTCGACGAGAAAGAGATTAAGAAGCTGACCGATATTCCTTCAGGCAAACGGTTGCTGCTTGACATCACAATCGGATATCCCGTGAAAGAAAAACGACGGAAGTCGAGGAAACCGGCAGAAAAAGTCATCAGTTACAATCATTATTAAAATGGGTATTATAGCCCGATTATTTCCCAGTTAGAGCAACATATCTCTCTGACTGGGATTTTTTTTCCTGACAGGAGAAAAAACAAGCCATACCGCATTGAGGCAGTATGGCTTGACAAACAAAACAAACAATCACACTTATCGCACTGATAAGTGCTGCCAGTTCCAGCTTCTCTAAGCCATGAACTGGCTTGCGCGTCACCTCACGGTGACTTTTTTCTGTACCACTCTGTGCTCTCTGTGGTGAGCAACTCAAAATCCTAAAAAGCGGCTTATCTCTTCAAAAGCGGCATCTTTCAGCAATACTTTCTTTTGTCCGTCCAGCAAGTAGAGCGAAGGCATGGCTTTCAGGTCGTACAGCGCACCGGTCTTTACTGTCTCACGGTCGGTGCCTACCACCCAACCTTCGGGCATATCGGGCAAGGCTTTGCGCCAGGCTTCTTCGTTGCCTTCGGTATAAATGGCCAGTACACTCATTCGTCCCGTCTTCACAGCTTCTGCCAGTGCCGTGCTGGCTGTCATCTGTCCCAATACGGCGTGGCACGACTCACATTCCGGGTCGTAGAACACCAGTAACAAGCGGTCGCCCTTCACCGGTGTAGCGGCCAGCGTGCGGCGGTTGCCGTCGGGCAGGTAGTAGGTGAAGTCCGTTGCCCGGTTGCCCGGATTGTTCCGTTTCAGCAGGCTTAGCCTGAAGCCGAATCTCGAAATTTGTGCATCCCCTTTGGGGAATTCCTTGATCAGTGCTTCCAGATACATTCCATACAGATGTTCGTTGTAGAAAGGTGAATTCGGATTGTAGAGGTAATCATCCGCCATTTTCATCAGCACCGGGCATGCATAAGTCGAGGGAATAAACCTCCTGCACCAGTTCTCCATGCTTTCACGCATCAGTTCGTCCGGCGTTGTGCCATCTGCCAGCAGGGCGATGAAGTTCACAAAGCCCTGTTCGGTCACGTCACGGTTATCCACCAAGGTGGTGTCGGCAAAGTCGAAACGCTCCCAGTAGTGGGTGAGGAGGTAGGACTTGCGGGCTTCGGGTTCTGTCAGGGTGGAGGGGATGGTGGGGAAGGGGAATCCTTCTTTCCGTGGTGCGACAGTCCTCTGCTGCACTTTTGGAATAGTCATGTTTCTTCCCCCATTCTGTGCTAACAGAAAGCAACCAATGTATATCCATCCATATTTTATCATATTCTCTTTATTCTATTTTATACTATCTTAGAAGTAAATTTCCGTATCTTCTCCGCTATAGGCAACTACGGGGGCAGACGATACCAATCCTTTACACTCTCCGCATCTTGTTGAGGCGGCTTTCTTTAATGTAAGGTTGAAGCGGTAGATACTGTTTCGGTTGATGGTATAGTCCACATACCCTTCATTCTGTTTCGGAGGCAACGTACAAAGCGTCACCGTCTTGGTTTGATTGCCAAAAGTGATGTTCAGCTTCAATGCAGCCTCCTCGGTCTGTGCCGAATTGCCGGGCATGTAAAAGTAGAACATCTGCTTCTCGGTTGTCACCGAAGAAACGGTCGTTCCAAATTGGTTATCCTTTTGTGTATCGGTTACTCCCACTCCGGTAGAAAAGTAATAGGCCTCGGTCGGAACGTTGTCGAACTCGAAACTTACACCCGAAGAAAAGTAATCCGCATTCGCATTTTCAGCCTGCAGTGTTATCTCGATACGGCTGCAAAGACGTCCTAAGATCAGCCGTTGAAGTTGTTCCGTTCCGCCCAGTGTTCCTTCGTAATAGCCGAACATGCACACCTGTTTCAGATGCCCCAGTGAATCGGGATCTACTTTATATTGGAACTTATGGGTCCATTCCTTGAACTCGTCCAGTCGCACTTGGGTCGATGTGCTGGTGGTATATTGGTTATAAAACTCGTTCACATCCTGTTCCGTCACATTGGCCACCACGCAGATGGTCGTATTGTTCGCATTGTACGACTTGAAACTGACATCCGAAATGGAAGCCTGCAACACACCGTACGGATTGTCCTCCGTAGCAAAATTCCGGAAGTTATACAATTCGTTACGGGTATGCATCCCTTCGGGGTCGAACTGGAAGAAAGCCAGCGTCTTGATACAGTTCTCCTCTTCCGGCCACATGGTGTATGAAGAGCGGGTTGTTCCGCCATAATTGTTCATGGGGCCTGCCGCAATGGTCCATGTGCCCGGTTCAGTCGGCATGTCCACCACTGTCTGTTCGCAGGCCGCCAGCAGACAGACCGTTAAGGCATAGACCAGATTCTTGAAATAGTTGCTCATATCCTCTTCCTTTGAAACACTGTTAATCAAATACTACATCCATATTCCATTCCACAAACTGCCATACGATGACCGCTACACCGTCCTGCAGTTTGACGGTTCCTTTGTAATGATAAGAATATCCTGCCTGAAAATTCTTCTCGGTCAGCATGATGCTGAACGGGCTGGGCACTCCGTTTATCAGCACATTGAACAGCACCACCACCGGAGTGGCAACGGCGTTAACCGGCAGAATAGGAGTCGTCACTTCCAGGTAATGGGTACCATCACTGTTCTTTCCCGTCACACATTCCGTCTCCCGGTATGTACCGTTCTTCATGCCATAGTCGGTATTCAAGTGATTTGTCAGACTCCAGTTGTTTTCCGTTTCTTCCTGCAGTCCCGAGTATTCCACGCCTGCCGCCAGCAGTTCCAGACTGTGAATCCATTTAGCTTCGGAAGTAATGGTAAACTTTAGTTGGGCTGTCTGATTGAACAAAGGGTTCAGCTTGATAACTTCAATTCTGCTTTCATCATTGCTCCAATTTCCAGAAACTGTAATGGTAGTAGGTTCAGTTTTTACATACCTGTCGTCTGTAGCCAGCAGTTCCTCTCCGTTCTTTACGCTTAAGGTATTGCCATCCTTCAATTCCCGGGCAGGCGATACCGCCCAAAATGTATAGGTTCCTTCCGATATGAACATAGGCGTTCCATCCACCGAAACCACCTTCCCATCGTCATCCACTTCGCAAGGATACAGCGATGTTACGCCTGTTCCCTCGCTCACTTCTTTTACTACATAAGCTGTTTTAGAAGTAGAAGTCACCTCACCTGACTTCTCTGCAATAATCCATAAAGTCGTTCCTTCGGGCAATGGTACTATTACATGATCCGGTAAGTTTTCTGGGGCTCTGGTCGTGGTGCTAAAACCGTCGGCCACCAGGCTGCCGGACAGCACCGGCTGTATCTGTACAAGGCCGTCACCCGGCACTTTGTCCGCAGCGGCATCGTTGTCGCAGGCTGTCCATCCTAAGAGCATGCAGCACCAGGCGGCCATTCCCCACATTTTCTTATATCGTTCTATTTTCCACATACTTCCTCGTCAATTTTGAGTTTTTACCAGGCGGATTTGCTTCGCATTGGTTTGGACTTCATTGCTAACTACAGACATATACTGATTCGCTTTATTTGAACCTGTAATTTTAATATGTAAGGCTGCATTGTTTGACGCACAAGCATAAAGTACAGCTGAACCATAGGATGAAAATCCACTAACGCGGCTTTGAGTTGCATTTCTTCCTTCCACTTCACCGCACAGAGGGAAAAACATCTCAGAAGAAGGATGATCCCAATCATAACTATCATAATTATCTGCAGTCAAATTATCATTTTTCGTACAACTGTACATACTTACTTTAACATAAAGCAATGGAATGCCTCCAGATATTGTTTGAGCATTCATTACTTTCCATCTCATCCTATAAGCTTCAGAAGTGCCAACTTTTTTTATTCCATAAATAGTTCCCCATTGTAGGGTTTGATAATATTTTTCTATATCATCAGCGATGGAAAGAGTATATAAGTCATCACCTTTCCGACTAATAATATAAACCGAGCAATAACCAGGAGAGGGGTCTCCATCAGGTTCACTGTTAATATAAAAATGAGGATCATACCACCCATTATAATAAGAATTTCTGTTTGGTGATGCTCCAGGGTCTTTAAGATTTTTCCACAGTTGAAGATACTTTAATTTATTAGTGGTATTCACTCCATCTGTATAAAACGGGACACAAATCCTTATTATATCCTCTGTCATTGTTTGGTCTCCATACCAATCACTGTCTGATTTATTCAGCTTACAGAAAGTGATATTCCCCGCAAAAACTGTTGTTGGGAATACGCTTTGAAACTGTTCTTGTGTAGGCAAAGCATACCCCGGAGGAGCAGGCTGATTTTCTCGCTTCGTCCAACTATTATTGGTCGTCCAATCTAAAGGGACATCAGCTGATCCTTTTCCCCAATAAAAAATATATGATTTAGCATTAGGATTCTCAGTAGCAG
This sequence comes from Bacteroides ndongoniae, assembly GCF_900108345.1. Classification (GTDB taxonomy): domain Bacteria; phylum Bacteroidota; class Bacteroidia; order Bacteroidales; family Bacteroidaceae; genus Bacteroides; species Bacteroides ndongoniae. The sequence goes on from NZ_FNVV01000013.1 coordinate 1,268,445, forward strand.
ATGGCAGTTTGTAAAACAATTTAGATGCATTAGAATTCCAATAATATTTATAAGAATCTCCCTTCATAATATTTTCATCAATCATAGGATAAACTTTGAACGAAGGATTTTCCCAAGAGCTAAAAGTAAAAGTATCTAAATAACGATTTTCAGGTTTAGGAATAGAGTTAAGTTGATTAGGATAATAAGAGTAACCAAACCTCTCAGTACTATACGGCCAATACGGAATATTCCGATTGTTTTGATAATAATACCCGATAGTCTGATTATAGTTACCTCCCGGGTCAGCTTCGTTTGCTCCCAAGTTTCTGTCCATCCACATGGTGTTGTCAAAGAAGATGGGCTGGCCTACTACCTCGGTGGAAAAGGTATTTCCCTCATCGTCTGTTTCCCCCGGCAACCATTCCACTTTGCTGGGCACAACGGTTACGACCCGCACCTCGTCCTTCATCAACACGATGTGCAGGGTGTATTTACTGCCTGCCTGCAGATAAAGTGGAGAAGCTGCAATGGAACCATCACTTGTAAGATCATTCCCCCCATATACACTGCTATACACTTGTTTTACAATATATTCACCGGTATAATAGTCACCTGACGATGACTTTGTAGCATTGCCCGTTCCTACCAGTTTTTCTACTTCATTTAGCGTTCCCTTCAAGGTTATCTTCAAACCAATGGTATATTTATCCACGCCATCGCTTAACGACTCTTTAGCGGAAGGAAAGACAATCATGGCACCTAAGCTGTCCGGGGTGTCTACGCTGATATATTCCCCAACATTATAATTTGTGGCCATGTTGGATAAAGGCCTCTCTGACTGTGCTCCATTCAGTGTCGTCTTTCCCGTAAACAAATCCACTGTCCCGCTTTGGTATGTATCGGTCACCGCTATACGTTCGATGCCCAAATTATACATACCTTGCCCCGCCTCTGTCTCAGACTCCAACTGAGAAACCTTGAATTCCAGCCGGGAAAAGGCATGACGGAACGGAATCTCACACGGGAACTCGGCGGTGGCGTCGTTCTGGTCAACAAGGATGCCCCACATCAGGTCTTTCAGTTCGCCGTTTCCATCTACTTCTTCCGTCCGCGTATATGCATCCGTATCTAATTCCGGTGCGTTTTCCTCCCCATAGGTAAAGCCGTAGAAGCTGAGGGAGCGTCTGCCGGTCTCTGTCTTAGTTGCATCATCTATGGGCTCAAGTGATCGAAAACTAAACCAGTCATTATTAATATGTCTGTCGTCATTAACAACCAGATATTGAAACGTACCCAAAGCGGTCTCAGTAGCCAGCCCATTATACCTGAGTACAGAATCTTCAGATAAATCAGGAGCTGATGTATCTGTCGCCTCAAAACCTCTGGTAAACATCACCAATCTATAGGCAGTCCCTGCCTGAAAAGCGCTTCGGGAGACTACTTCCCCGTTGCCCTCCAGTTTGACAGCAGCCACTTGTCCTTCTTCCGAGGAGTCGTGGGAAGTATCGGCCCCCGACAGCCAATCGTCCGAGCACGCCGCCGTGCCTGCCACCATCAGGGCGGCACACAGCAGAATTGTATAAAAATTCTTTCCTTTCATCATACGCATTTCTTTCATCTGTTTGTCAAGTACCGGGCGGATAGACCGGTACATAATGGATACCTCCGTCTTCCCATTCCACTTCCTTAGCAGTTACAATCACCCCGGTTTTATAGAACTTCAGATATATTTCGTACACATAACCGGGCTTAAATTCCGTTGCAGTTTCTTCCCCATTCTCGTCAAGTGCCTTGATGGGCAGATTGGTTCCGCTCCATGTAAATTCATAGGGCGAACTAAAGTCCTGTCGATACGAGTATTCGGCTGTTACGCTCAGATCAACGGCAGTGGTCTTTACATCAGACGGCTGGCAGACGTAACAGGAGTCTATTCGTTTATCCTGCAACACCATAATCATATCGTCGGTATTGTCTTGAAAGGTTAAACCATCTGTAAGTGGGGAGGTATCTGTTACCTGGTAGCCCCATTCTGTATTTGTTCCGCTTGCAGCGTCCGTCCATTCAATCACACTTGGCACATGAAACTTATCGTTCTTAGCATTTGCATTATTCAGTGTCAAAGTAGCCTTCACCTTTCTGACATATACTTGCCCGGTAATGGTCTCGTGTCGGGAAGCATAGACCAGAATTTTGGAAGTGAGGTGTCTGAACTGCAGTTCATTGTCTGCCGTATTTCCAAAAGGCTTCTCAAAACTGCCCGTCTGTTCGCTTCGGGCATCGCAGGACAGGAAGTCACAGTGCGCCACCTTTTGCAGATCCGTTTCTGTCACGGTCAGTTTTCTGAATCCTGATGTTTCGTCTTCCTTCAGCAGGGTGCGGGGCGCATAGCCGGTGGCATATACATACGCTTCCGTTTTGTCTGGATTCTCCGGATAAGGATGCCCGGTATCCAGCCAGCGGCTGTCCGCGAAGCTGAACGAAGTGATTGCATCGTTCATCAGGTAGGTGAAATAAGGGGTAGGTGCATTCGTTTCTGATGTATTTTTTAACGTATTAAAATCACCTTCATGCCAGAAGAATAGCTTGGCAGGGAGTTCTTCGCCCACCCACGCCTCTTCATCGCCGACTGTATACGTACTGCCCCCTCCCTCTACGGATGTATTGACCCGAATGGGCACATCGGTAAAGGAGAGCGATGCGTCGGTTGGCTGGTCGCAAGCCGCCAGCAGCGGCACGAACAGCAGGAATAGCAGGTATCGAACATTCCGTTTCATTTTCGTTCTTTTTATTAGTTCATTCAAGCTTACCACAAATCCACATCCAGCCGACCGCCTTTCTTCCACGGAACCACGGTTGTATTCACCTGGATGTTGTTGGGGTCACTCTTCGACCCTCCCAATCGGGTTATTTTATTCAGTTTCAGGATGTAGTATGTATTTCTCGTTACTTGCGAATCACTATATACCGCTTTATTTGTAGTATTTGTTCCATCTCCATCCAAGTAAGTATAATAATAAGCCCACCCGCCTACGTAAGGCACATAATAGATGGGGTTCTCTATATTTTGCCGGGCACCGTAGGTATAATAATGATACAGAAAACTCTCATCGGTATTTGTTTCTGGCGTAAAAGCAAAGAAAGTATTGTCCGGAAACTTGGTACCGCTGTACGTACCGTTCGTCACCTGGTTGCCATACTCCGTGGAAGAAATATAGGCCTCATTCAGTTTGAGCGACATGGTGAGTACGAACTGGGCATCAGCCTCGTCATTGAAGATGACAGCACTTACACTTACACCTTCTGTCCACGTTGCTTCGTCCCAAGGCTTATTGCCTTGATATTTCCCTTTCATTGTATTCCATTTTTCTCTTTCGCTTGCCGACATTCCCTCTCCTTTCTCCAATTTCTCATACAGTCCCTTTTCCACATAAATCTCTTTGGGAGTATAGCGCAAGGCGATGGATATGCTTGTCACCATCGGGAGGGCGAGCTTATAGTTTTCCAGTTGGGCTTTATATTCACTCGTTTCTTTCGGTATCGTAAACGTATTTTCCAGGAAATACATACCGGCTGTGTAAGTATTACTATCGTCAATCCTCTGATCAAACTTCTGAGCCTGATAATAAGCATAATAAAGTTTATATTGTTCCGTCTGGTTGTAATACACAAAATCGTTCTGATAGTTTTCGGTATTCAATGCAAGTTCGGTATCGGTCCCTGTAGAACTAATATAATCTGTAAGGTCTGAATTGGGATCTTTATTGTTCTCTTGTTCAAACCAATACAGGCTTTTGTTGGTTCCGTTGGGGAAATAATAGATGTCGCTGATGCGTACCCAGCCTTTGTGTTCATTTCCAGAAGCGATTACTGCATAATTACCATCATCATCTGATGGCACTACCGTAAGCAATGCTTTGGCTACCACCCGTTTCAAATCAACTGTTAAGGCAAGCGGCTTGTCAGGCGAAGTATGGCCATGAATGTCAAATACTTTATCCGAACCCGAAACCGCCTGTCCGGTCATGGCGATGCCTATGTCGCGCTTACTAATACCTGTTACTCCAAACTGTGGCATAAATTCGTAAGGCGCAAACTCGTTGATGGCTCTTGTATAGGATGTGGCATTGGTTTTATAGGAGGCTGTCGGACTTGTAATGCTTTCCGCCTGCTGGCGGGTCAGGTTTGCAGCCAGGTATATGCTCACCTTTTCCGGCAAGTTTATATCCTGCAATTTGATGGCATACGTTTTCGTGTTGTCGGCTTGATAGAGGTTGGTAATGTCTGCCCAATAGACCAAAGCACCGGTCTCTGAATTGAACAGATATATATAAAGAGAGTGAATGGTGTTTTCATCGCCAGTTCCGGGTATGACATCTTCATCGGTAGCTCTGCTCGCGGCACCGCTGCCGTCGTTCACTCGAAGGCTCAGGTTGAGATATAGCGAGTTTCTTGCGTGGGAAGTGTCGATTTCTTCCACGCAATTCTGTTCTTGACATCCGCCTGTCAGCAACAAGGCGAAGCAAGACAAAAACGCATATATCACTTTTTTCATCATAAATCTACATTCTGTATTCGTTTGCTCCATCCCAGCACACCGATGGACACGTTGGCATAAGCCCAACTGCCGTCGGTGAGGAAGAAGGTAAGGTCGTAATCGTAGCCGCGGTCCAGGAATTCCTGGCGGGAGTAGCGGTGCAGCTCGTCGTAGTTGCACAGGCGGCCGAGCAGGTCGGGCAGGTTGACTTCGATGACCCGTTTGCCGGTTTCCTTGTGCTCTACTACCAATACCTCGTCGTCGGCCATGTCGTCGTGGGCAAAGATGCGCGAGGTCATGAAGTCGGCATGTCCCATGTTTCCTACTGTCGAAGCACGGCTGCTGACATCAGGGTCTTGGGTATTCCACGTGACAAAAGGTGTACACAGGGCCTTGATATCGGGGTCTTCGGAGTTGTCATGGTTCAGCCGGATGTTGCCTCCGGTGATGTAAAGGTTGTAGTCGTCGATGTCCATTGCGGCGGGTTCGTCAATGTCGCGCAGGACAACACTGATGTATTTGGTGTTTCTGACCAGCGACAGGGTGTGATAGGCATACTGCCCTTGTCGCACTTCCACGGACTGGTCGGAGATGGAATGCCAAAGCGTGTCCAGCGGTTCGCCCTGGTGGTTGACAAGTCCGGCGCCGTCGTATAGACGGGTATGGTCGAGGGTTATCTGCAGGTCTTCCATGCGGCTGCTCTCGTTCATTTCCGTACGTTGGAAGCTGCCCCGCAGTTGGTCGTCGCTTTTACGCTGATGTGCCAGTGCCACGAAGCGGTATTTCCCGTCGGGAAGGTCCAGATACATGTTATAGCCATACTCCCGTAGGGGTTGGAATTCGTCGTCGTTGGCTTCGGTACGGCTGTCAATGTAGTTGCCCTGTTCGTCGAAGATGTAGAGGGTGACTTCGCCCACATGGTCGGCGAAGAGGTCGGAACGATGCAGGTTGTAGTCGTAGACGAAGTTGACATACACGCCCCGTTCGCACCCGTCACGGTCGTCGAAGATCAGGTCGGTACACGACGTAACGGACAAGCCCAGCAGTAATCCTGCCAGCCAGCCTGCCTTCAGTATATGTTTGGCACAATGGTTCATATCAAGTTCTTTTTTATATCTAATTTGATTGAGCAGATTGCGAGGTGTGTTTATCCACCACAGATTTCCCGGATTGACACAGATTTTTCTTGAACTTCCAGATTGTCCTGTTCCGTCCGTCAGTGACAATCCGCGTAATCTGTGGTGAATACGAGGCACAGCCTCACACACTATGTTACAGATCTACACCCTGTGAACGTTTTGCCCAAGAGAGGACGTTGATGGTACAGTTGATGTAACCTTCTGCCTCATCATCTGGGTTACCGCTCGGTGGAACGATTGTAGGATCACCAGGTCCACTAACAGAGTTTATAGTTATTTCATACCAGTTATTACGTACTACGCCATAACGGCCTAAATGTTTTAGTGCATAGTCATTGACCGATGTAACACCAGCAGCAGGTACTTTCACTCCTTCATCATCGTTGAAGTGACGTATCAATGAAGAATAGTAATAGTTCTCTCCATCCTTATAATAAGAAATTCTACCACCTACTACTGTATTTACTGCAGCTTGTTGTGCTGTAAGTTCATCGCTAGTTGCATTAAAAGTGAACACGTCTGCAACATTCGTATAGGTTCCAGAAGCCAGAGAAGTTTTTATTTGCAACTCATTTGTCGTAAACTGATACTCTGTTTTAGTTATCAACTTGTTTGCTTCCTTCATGACATAATCAACAAAGGCATCTGTACCACTTGAAGTAGAGCCACCTCCTACTTGTTCTTCAGGATACTTAGTTGAACTTGTTCCACAAATAAAAAAACTTCTTTTTTGAGCTTCAGTGTCACCATTGAAGTATGTATAATAGTCCGTTTGTATCAGAACTCCTGTCGTGCGGTCATCTATCTGCTGGTTATAGTCCATCGTATTTTCAAGGCAGTAGCAAGCATTGTCAGCTGTAGAAGTTGCAAGACCACTATTCCAAGCTGGCGCTTGAGGAGTGACCGTGCCATTATTAGTATAATAAGTAGTAAAATCATTAGCTGCGTCCGTAACATCTGTACTTCCTGTACCTATATAATTACAATCTTGGGCCCAATAGATACGGTAATAACTACTTTCGTTATTAATACCAAATGAAGCATTGATTCCTCTTGTTCCTGCAAAGCGCTCAGGTTTATGGTCGGTTGCAGTTGCTAACCATCCGGAGTTATTAAACCCTGTTACATCACGCACCAGTTTGGTAGAATTGTTTGTGACATTCAGACACCAGCCGGTTATTTCTACAATATCTTGTGTAGCTGTCCCATCTGCTTCAGTAACTTTTATTTGCGCATCTTCATCAGTAACCTTATTAGTAGCTCCCAATTTCAACGTAACTTTCGCAACAACCCTTTCCACATAAATTTTAGCTACGTCACCATTTATGGCTTGAGCTTTTGTATCATAAACTGTGACAGGCACTAAAGTATAGGCCTTTGCCCCTGAAATTGTTTCAGAAGAATTTCCTGGTTTGTCAGACAACGGAGCGTTTGTCATTGTAAATTGATCTTGTTTAGAAGTAGTTGGATTAGTGGTAAACTTGTTAACAAAGTCATTATTTGTTAGTGTTTCTCCTGTTATTGAAGCTGAGATTTTCTTCTGTAAATCAGAAAGTTTTGATACAGTGGTTCCACTAACTGTTAAAGTACCGTTGTCAATTGTAAATAAAGAGCTATTATAATTTAATATCGCAAGTACATAAAGTTGTTCATCATCGGCAACTTTAGGAGCTTCAGTAATAACTGATACCTGTTCCGTCACTTGTGGAGTTTCTGTAGAGCCTGAGATTGCTAAATCAGTATTACTTAAAGGATAAGCCTTAACAAATGCAGCCTCGGTTTCAGGAGTACCAGAGTTTAACGTCTTATCGCATTTAAAGAAAGCAAGAATGGCGTTGTTTACATTATATTCATTAGCCTTACCATCTTCAAGGTCAACAATTGCACCACCTTCTTCATTATCGGTAGACCTGGTTGAATTACCACTCGTAGAAGGCATATTAATTGCCACCTTCACATACCCTTCACCGGTAAGCGGTCCTTGGCCGGTGTTGTCACCCTCGTCCAGCGAGTCGGAGCAAGCCGCCATCACCAATGTGGCGGTCAGCATCCAAGCCATGTTTTTAAAAATCTTTTTCATAATCTTTACTTATTTATCGAGTTAATAATTATTTGTTTTGATCTGCTTTGTTTTGTTTTAAGGACTTAGGGTTGAGAGTTGAGGATTGAGGGTTTAGGGTGAATTGTTGACCTTGGTTTTACCCTTAGCCCTTTACCGTTTTGCGTCATTCCTGAGTCCGCTTTGCTCTGTCATCCTGAACGGAGTGAAGGATCTGTTATCACGTAGCTTTCGAAGGAGATCCTTCACTACGTTCAGGATGACAGAATGACAACTACGTTATGCTCTAAGGCAAAAAGTGTACTTTTTAAAGTGGACTCATTTATATCGTTTTTAATTCTTCATTCCTCATTCTTCATTTCCAACGATCTTCCTGTTCTCCTCGGCCTCCTTCACTCCTCCTTGCAGAGCCTCTTCCAGCAGCGGGAGGGCTTCGTCGTAACGGCCTTGCAGCAACAGCGATACGGCGCGGGCGTTGGCTGCCTGCGGACTGTTGCCAGCCTTGTCCAAGTAGGGTTGTGCCTGCTCGGTCAGTCCCTGCTCCAGGAGGGCACAGGCGGCGTTGAGGTTGGCCACTTCGCTGTCGGGGTACATGCGTACGGCCACGTCGAACACCTGCTTGAAGTCGTCTCTGCCCGGCTCGTAGGTCTGCGCCACGGCAAACATCTCGTCGAGGCTGAGGTTCTGCGGGCGGGTGCGAAGCACTTCTTTGGCTTCGTTCACGTTGAAGCTGCGTATGGTGTAGTCGATGCGGTAGTCGGTGCGGCGCAAGCCGGGGTAGCACTCGGCCAGCAAGGTGGCGTAGGCTTTGGGGTAGCGGCTGCGGATGGCGCGCTCCTTGGCGTCGGGTTCCAGGTCGCTGTCTATCTGGGCCAGAATGCCGTCGCGGTCGGCCAGCGTACTGCCTGCCACGTAGCGGCGCAGGCCTTCCCAGTTCTCGGGTACGAAGTCGGTGACGAACAGCGTGTCGACAAAGCCGTAGCGCGTCTGTACGTACGCCTTCAACGCCTCGGTACGGCCTTCGGCCAGACGGGTGTTGCTGCGGTAGGTTCCTTCGGGCGAGGCATATCCACGCAAGGTGATGCGGGTGATGCGGAAGTCGCGGTCGTGCAGGATGGTATCGATGGAGGCGTGTATGCGCGCCAGTTCATCGGGGTTGCGGCGGTAGGTGGGGTTGATGTCGGTGCGGTTCACCACGAAGTCCAGATAGGCTTCGCCGCTCAGTGCGCGCCGCTTCTCCACTTCCACTTCGGGAGCGATGTAGGCCAGTTGCGGACGAAAGGCGATGTCGGCCTGCTGCAGCGTCAGCTGGTTGCCCGGTTGCACTTCGCTACAGCCGCAAAGGTCTTCGGTCACGGCCAGACGGGCGGTGTCCATCCAGGGTTGGTAGAGTAGGGTAGTGCGATAGTTCACAGTCTGTGCCTCGCCTTCCTTGCGACGTATGACACTCCAAGGGCTGTCGGCGTAGTGTCGGCGTCCGTTACGCTCGTAGTAGAGTTGGCGTCTACGGCCCATTACTTCCACCGAGGGCAGTTCGATGTGCTTGCCTTCGGCTTCAAACAGGGGAATCAGGACGATGGAGCGGTTGGACTCTACCTCCATGGTCGAGAGATCGAGCCGCATGGTGATAATGACGCTGTCGCGCAGGCGGCAGACGTCGGTTGCCTCGACCGTTGCACCGCTTTGAAGGGTGTGCTGGGCCATGAGTGGCAGAGCGTCGCCAAGGCATCCCAAGAAAAGGCTATATATCAAAATGATTCGTTTCATGTCTATGATGGTGTCTTTTTAGTTTGTAGTTTTTTGAGTTGGAATTATCCGCGTCCGTCCGTCTTTTTCCGTGTCGTCCGCGTATCTCAAAATTTCACCTTATTATATTTAGAAAACATATATCAGATTCAGGGCAGCCTTGGTGGGGCCGAGGTAATGATGCGGTTCGTTGTCCTCCAACTGTTCGCCACATCGCGGGCAAAGGTACTTATCGGCACGGCTGTAGACGTAACCCAAGCCAATGACCCCTTCAAGGCTCCAGCGGCGCGACAGCATCCAGTGGTAACCGTATGCTACACCAATACCCGCCATCCAGCCCTCGAAGCGGTGGCCTTTCAGTTCACCAAAGTCGGTGCCGAAAAGTTTGAAGTCAAGATTGAGGTTGCTGAAGTTGTACACACCTCCCAGCAGATGGGTGCCTACAAAGTGCCCGTTGAAGCGTTCGCACAACCAGTAGCGAAGTTCCGGCTGGATGAGCCAGTGCTTCCACTTCTTGTTGTTGTCGCCGAAGGTCCAGCCATTGAAGTTGGCCGAAAGGTCGAATGTCCATTGGGGTGACAATCCGACTTCTGCTCCAAGGTTTACTGTAGTCGTTGCATCATACAACAAATTCGTCTTTACGGCCCAGTTCTGGGCTGAAAGTGAAATACTGACAAACAGCAAACAAAGCAGCAGGCTTCGTTTCACTATTTTCATGTCCATAACACAATTTTTTTTCTTAGCGGGATGTTGTTTTGTTGTTCCGTTACTTCGTAGGTAACGGGTGTGTTTTCTAATTCGCTGCAAAGATTGTTTTATTTTTACAAATAAGCAAATGAAAGTCTTGATTTAACACATGTTTTTAACATATTTATGCAAGAATGAATGAAGCGCAGGTGAAATAAGCTGAATGAAAGAAATACGGCGTTTCATGCTGTCGGAAGATTAAGCGGTTGTTGGGGGCATTTAACATATTACCGGAGGAGGAAATAAAATGACTGTTTTCACCTTTCACCTTCCGACTGGAGGGGTATGTGTAGGTTTTTACAGGTAAGGTTTCACCATAAATCGTTTATGATTAGCATGTTATGGTGAAAGATGGATACGCGGACTACGCTGATGAGACGGATGAACACGGATTCTAATTATTCACAAAAGACCTTTCACTGAATCAGGATGAAGCTTTATCTTTCACCATATTCTTCTGTGTATCAGCATAGATGTCTTCTGGTGAAAGCGTGAAGGCATTTTTCTTCTTTTTTATTCTTCATCTGTGTAAGTCCGCCTCCTCAGCGTAGTCCGCGTATCCATCTTTCATCTCGTAAAGTTTCACTTGACAGATGTAACTACCTACTTTAGCCGGACAATATTAATAGTTAGCTGACATAACAAGTAATGCTGGCAAGTTTAACAAACAATCTCCACGAGTCTAACAATCAATCCTACCGAGTATTACAATCAAAGCCCACGAGTATGACTTGCAATTGCCACGAGTATTGCTTGCGTTGCTCGCGAGCCGTGCAAGTGTTGCTTGTGAGCCATACAAGTGTCTCACAAATGTATCAAAGGTGCCGTGCGCAGCCTTTGGGCATAATCGGAGGGGCGTGAAGCGGCGTCTTTGTTTCTTACGTTGAAAAAGACAGACTGTTTGGAGCGCGGCGACTCTCTGCCTTTTAGCAAAAATGAAGACTGAGTAGTTCCGGAGGTTCGTCTCTTGATTTTTTCTTTTGGTATTTTTTCTTTTGCATCAAGGCAAAAGAAAAGTATAACCGTTACCTACGAAGTAACGGAATCATTCCTTATACAGATTTTATGAAAAGTCTTTTCGTATTGCAACTGTTGGTTGTTGTGGTCTGTAGTTTTAATCTGGTGCGATAATTGTTCTATTCCCGAAATACCTGTGAAAGTATTTCTTTGTTCATTTGTCCGATACGTTCATCAGTGTGCTGCTTGAAGTAGGTTTCTGTAACCTTGACAGATGAATGCCCCATTGCATTACAGATAAGTTCCTGCTGGTAGTTGTGATAGTTGGCTATGGTGGCCCAACTATGGCGGGCACAGTAACTGCTAAGGCTCCCTTTCACACCGGCCAATGCACCCAGACGCTTCAGTCGTGCATTGAAGCTTCTCAGCGCACTCTGGTACTGACGGTAAGCATCGGCGTCTGTGCCGTTGATAAAGGGGAACAGATAGGGTGAAGATTCGTCCGGCGTCTTCAGTTGTTCGATGAGGCTCATGGCACGCGGCTCTACACGTACCGTCAGCCAGCTTCCTGTCTTACGACGGCGATACATCAGGACATTATCCTGCAAATCGCACTTGCGCAAGTAGGCTATGTCGACAAAAGGGATGCCGCGCAGCATGAACAGCAGCATGAACAGCATTCGTGTCCGCTCAAGGCTACATTCGCGCACAGCAGGTTTCGGTTCATTCAGTTTACGCAGGTCGTTTTCACTGAGGGCACGCTTCACCGTCACCCGTGTGCCCGTGTATACGCCTTTGAACAGGCGGGGACGGAAGACGGCCATTCCGGCATCGACCGCACGCAGGTATACCGCCCGAAGCATGCGCATGTAGGTGGAAACGGAGTTCCACTGCAACTGGCGTCCCAGCAGATAATTCTGGAAAGCTTTCAGCCAGAGGGGAGTTACTTCACCGAAGGTGAGCGGCTGACTACGAGTGAAGTCGAGTATGCGATGCAGTGTACTGCGATAGATGTGTGCCGTTCCGAGGCGTCCTTCCGCTTCCAGCTGTTGAATAATCAGGTCCATGTAAGTGGTTAAGTGTTCTTTCTTTTTCATGATTCGTTTCGAGTTTGATAAAGTGCAGATTGTTTAGTGTTTTAGTTTATGCGAAACAAAATAAGAAAAAGATAGGGAGAGTTGTGCAACGAAGGGGAAAAATAGAGGATTATTTCCTGATTGGGCGGAAATCTTTTATATTTGCAAGTAGTATGAAAACGAAAACGTTCTGCTTATGAAATACCCTATTGGAATACAAAGTTTCGATCGTGTCATTGAAGACGGCTATGTCTATGTGGATAAGACGGATTTAATTTACAGCCTGGTACATGAAAGTAGTATATACTTTTTGAGTCGTCCGCGCCGTTTCGGGAAGAGCCTGTTGGTATCCACACTGAAAAACTATTTTCTGGGACGGCGTGAACTGTTCCGTGGTCTGGCCATCGACGAATTGGAGACGGAGTGGGCGACATATCCTGTGTTCCATGTGGACTTCAATGGAGGGAACTTTACGGATTCTGGCGAACTGGAAAAGAAAATCAATTTCCATGTGTCGGAATGGGAAAAGCAGTACGGCATACCCGACCGCGAAGAGGAACTGGGGTACGGGTATCGTTTTATCGAAGTGCTTCGTGCCGCCCACAAGCAGACGGGACGCCGCTGCGTGGTGCTGATTGATGAGTATGACAAGCCGATATTGGATGTGCTCGATGTTGACCGCGAGTTGGAGGATCGTCACCGCAACGTGCTGAAAGGTTTCTACTCCGTATTTAAGGGAGCAGACGAGCACCTGCAGTTCGTGTTGCTGACTGGTGTGACGAAGTTCTCGCAGGTGAGTGTGTTCAGTGGTTTCAACCAGCCGAAGGATATCAGCATGGACGGGCGTTACGAGACGTTGTGCGGCATCACACAGGAAGAGATCGACCGATACTTTCCGCAACCCATCGCCGACATGGCGGTGGACTACCGCTGCACGCCGGAGGAGATGAAACAGCGGTTGAAACAGCAGTACGACGGCTACCACTTCAGCGACCGTATGATAGACGTGTACAATCCTTTCAGCCTGCTCAACGCATTGGACAGCCGCCGCGTGAACGATTACTGGTTTCGTTCAGGTACGCCCACTTATCTCATTCGCCTGCTGAACCACTTTAATGAAAACCTGAACGAATTGACGGGCAAGTACTATCGTCCGGAGGAATTCATCGACTACAAAGCCGACGTGGAGATGCCACTGCCGATGATTTACCAGAGTGGTTACTTGACCATCAAAGGGTATAATATGCGGATGAACAAGTTTTTGCTGGACTTCCCGAACAACGAGGTGAAGAATGGCTTTTTGACCATGCTTGCCACGTCGTATCTGCAACCCAAACAACGGGTGACAGGCTGGATAGACGATGCAGTGGAGACACTGGAGGAGGGGGATACCGAGAAACTTCGTACGTTGTTTGCTTCCTTCTTGGCCAGCATCCCCTATACCATGCGCCGCAAGGAGGATGAAGTGGAACGCGAACGTTACTTCCAATATACCTTTTATCTGATACTCCGCCTGATCAGTGTCTACACTGTCTATGTGGAAAAGGTGCAGAGTCAAGGGCGTGTGGACTGTGTGCTGGAAACACCGCAGTATGTCTACATCTTCGAGTTCAAGCTGGACGGCACCGCTGCCGAAGCCTTGCAGCAGATAGAAGAAAAGGGTTACGCACGCGAGTATGCAGCCGATGTACGCAAAGTGTATAAGATTGGTGCAACCTTCTCGTCGGAAACGGGGACTATTGGCGAATGGGAGTGCAGAGAAATGAAGAATTAATCATTAATCATTAACTACTAATCATTAACCATTAACAAGGCTTCAGTTAACAAGTCTATTAGGCTGGAACTCCCTGTTTGATAAAGTGCCGCTTGAAACGGCTCGCTACAAACGCCTTGTTAACTCGTCAACTTGTTGCTTGTCAACTGCAACTTGAGCTTGCGAATTGAAAATCGACGAAGTCAAAGTTGAGATAATTGTTATAAGTCTTTCACCAGCAATTGTTGGGTGCTGTTATAGTATTCCTCTCTGGCTTTCATCAAGGCTTTCCATTCGGAACTGAATTCGTGGTCCTTGTCTATCTTGAAGTTTTCTGATCCGTGGGTATAGAGCCGGTTGAGCAAGATGTTTACGGTCAGTTGGTTGATGTCCATCGAAGGTTGGTAAGCGATGTCCTGACTTTTGGCGTCGACTACCACTTCGTGTATCAGTCCGACTTCCTGAAGTTCGTAGAGTGTTTGGTTGGCAAGCCGTATGGGGATCTGGCACTCTTCCGAAATGGCTTCTGCCGTATAGGGAGTTTCTCCTTTTTCAAACCGTTTGGTGATGTGGGACATGATGAGCATCGATACAAAGTCGCGGTAACGCCGGCTGATGCTGCGCGTGTCCTGATCGAAACTGAAATTGCGGATGTTTTGTCCGGCATACGTCAGCTCGGCACCGAACAGACAGATGGTCCACGAAATCTGGAGCCATAACAGAAACAGAGGAAGAGCGGCAAAACTTCCGTAAATGGCATTGTAGCGCGACACCCACAACTGGCTGCTGATGTACAGGAACTGGAATGCCTGATGGGCGGTACCGGCCAGAATGCCCGAAATCAGTGCATGCTTGAAGCGGACTTTGGTATTGGGCATGAAGACATAGAGGGCTGTGAACATGCCCCAAGCCAGTACGAAAGGTATCAGCCGTATCAGGAACTTGCCAAGTGGTGCAAGCAGGGTGTAGTCCTCGATGTTCTTTACCATGGTACTCATGAAAATGGAAAGACCTCCTGACACGACAATCAGAATTGGCATCAGCAGGAGCATGGAGAAATAATCTGTTATCTTGCGGTACATGCTGCGTGCTTTTTTTACCTGCCAGATGCGGTTGAAGGTAATTTCCATGTTGTTGATCAGGTTCAGTACGGACCAAAGCAACATGATAAGGCCTACTCCGATGAAGACTCCGCTCTTGGTTTGCGACAGATAGGAGTCGACAAACTGGAATATGAATTCGGTAGTCCCTGTGACTCCGCCAAAACCGTTGATGATCTGGTGTTCCATCAGGTTGTCGAATCCGAATCCACGGGCAATGGCAAACAGAATGGCCAGGATGGGTACGATGGCGAGCAGGGTGCTATAAGTCAGTGCGGCTGCTTTGTTGGCCAGACGATCCTGTGCGAAGCGGGAAACGCAGAGATAGATGGTCTTGATGATGTTATAGAGAGAGAAAGTCGTTTTGGTGACTTCGTCTTCCGTAATACGCCAGATGTCGTAGGTCAGGAACTTCCAGAGTGTGGCTATACGTTTGTTCATAATCCATGGATTGAAGAAAGAAAGAGAAAAAGCAGTCGGTCTGTAAGCCGGGTTCTGTAATCTGTCCTGGCGGGCCGTGTTTCGATTCGGGCATTCGCCTTTCATCTATCAGTCCTGTCAAGACAAATTGTCTGTCATTTATCTGAGCCGTATGTTGCCATACGAGCTTTAGCGGTCTACCCTCCGACATGGAGCGAGCAACTCTCGTGGCGCCGGTTTACATGACCTTACAACTTCCAAGACACACAGCCCTTGCGTCACCACAAGACTGGTGGGCTCTTACCCCGCCTTCTCACCCTTACCGCAATCCGAAGATTGTGGCGGTTATTTTCTTCTGCGTTACTCTACCCTCGCGGATAGCTTTCTGTTAGGAAGTGGAATGCTCTGTGTTGCCCGGACTTTCCTCATACGCACAAGGCGCAAGCGACAGACCGACCGACTGCTTCTGGCGTGCAAAGATAATGTAAACGCGTCACAGTATAAAATAAAATTATCCCTTTTTCTCCCTCTCAAAAGAAATAATTTGTAGCTTTGCTAACAGAAACACTATCAAAAAGAATTTGGCAGATGCGAAAAACTATTCATTTATTTCTCTTTTCCCTGTTTTTGACTTCATTGGTGCAGGCTTCCGGTGTCGGAAGTAACGATTTGCCGGCAGATATGATTCGGCTGACGGATAGTTTGAAACAGGTTTATGCTCCCGACGGACGGGTAGCATTGTTCCAGACTGATTATACGGTTTCCGGCCGGAAGATGATGCTGAGGGGAGTGACTACGGCTGCAGCGGCCAAAGAGGCTTTGCTGCAAGGGCTTGGAAAGGCCGGTTACGAGGTGATGGACTGTATGAAGGTGCTTCCCGATGAGGCGGCTTTGGAAGGAAAAACGTATGGAGTAGTTAATCTGTCGGTGTGTAACTTGCATGTAAAGCCCGACTTTGCTTCGGAGATGACGACTCAGGCATTATTGGGGATGCCGGTTCGTGTGCTTCAGTTCGACGGCTGGTATCGGATACAGACTCCGGATAATTATATTGCCTGGGTGCATCGGGCAGGTGTCAGGCTGATGGACAGTGCAGAGGTGGCGGACTGGAACCGTGCGGAGAAGATTGTTGTCACGACTCATTATGGTTTTGTATATTCTGCTCCCAACCGTCGTTCGCAGACGGTATCGGATATCGTGGCAGGCAATCGTCTGAAGTGGCTGGGAAGTAAGAAGGATTTTTATAAGGTGGCTTATCCCGATGGTCGCACCGGATATGTGGAGAAGGCAGATGCTTGTCCCGAAAAACAATGGCGGAAGTCTTTGAAAAAGGATCCCGGTTCTATTCTGAAGACGGCTTATACACTGATTGGGGTACCTTATCTGTGGGCTGGGACTTCTTCGAAAGGAATGGACTGCAGTGGGTTGGTGCGGACGGTGCTGTACATGCACGATATGATTATACCGCGTGATGCTTCACAGCAAGCTTATGTAGGCGAGCATATCGAGATTGCTTCCGATTTCAGTAATCTGCAGCCTGGCGATCTGGTGTTTTTCGGCAGTCCGGCCACTGCCGAACGGAAGGCGCGCGTGGTTCATGTGGGCATCTACATCGGGCAGGGGCGCTTTATTCACTCTCAAGGCGATGTACATGTCAGCAGTCTCGATGCTTCCGATCCGTTGTTTGATGCTTTCAATCGGGGGCGTCTGTTGTTTGCTACGCGCGTGATACCTTATATAAATAAAATGGATGAATTGAACACAACCGATACCAATCCGTATTATCGCTGGGGAGTGGAGGAGTCGGACTAATTACAGAGTTATGACAAACAGAAGAGATTTCCTTAAGACTGCTGTTCTGGCAACACTGGGTGCCGGAATGATTGCCGAGGAGGCTATGGCAGATACCAAGAAAAAGAAAATACACCTATTTAATATTAATAAGCAGGGGTCAGCTCCTAAAATGAAAATGCGTTTCTTCCCCTACGAATTGCAATTGCGTCATGTTTTTACGGTAGCTACTTATTCGCGTACGACTACTCCCGATGTGCAGGTCGAGATTGAGTACGATGGCATAATAGGTTATGGTGAGGCTTCCATGCCGCCTTATCTGGGGCAGACAGTAAAAAGCGTATTGGCTTTCTTGCAGAAGGTGGACTTGGGGCAGTTCAGCGATCCTTTCCAACTGGAGGATATTCTGGCGTATGTAGATAGTCTTTCGCCGGGAGATACGGCAGCAAAAGCAGCAGTAGACATTGCCTTGCACGATCTGGTAGGTAAGCTGTTGCAGGCTCCCTGGTACAGAATATGGGGACTGGATAAGGAAAAAGCTCCTTCGACAACGTTTACAATAGGTATTGATACGGCTGACGTGGTCCGCAAAAAGACCGAAGAGTGTGCCGAGCTTTATAATATCTTGAAGGTGAAGCTGGGACGTGACAACGATAAGGAAATGATAAAGGCCATTCGTTCGGTTACTGATTTGCCGATAGCGGTCGATGCCAATCAGGGCTGGAAGGACAGGCAGCATGCGTTGGACATGATTCACTGGCTGAAGGAACAGGGAATTGTTATGGTCGAACAACCGATGCCTAAAGAGCAGTTGGATGATATTGCCTGGGTAACCCAGCAGAGTCCTTTGCCTGTATTTGCTGACGAATCGGTGCAACGTCTGAAGGATGTTCCGTCTTTGAAAGGGGCTTTTACGGGTATCAATATCAAACTGATGAAATGTACCGGTATGCGTGAGGCGTGGAAGATGCTGACATTGGCGCGTGCACTGGATATGAAGGTGATGGTGGGTTGTATGACGGAGACTTCGTGCGCTTGTTCGGCGGCTGCCCAGTTTTCTCCGGCTGTTGACTTTGCCGACCTTGACGGAAACTTGCTTATCAGTAACGACCGTTTCAAGGGAATGGAGGTTGTGGGTGGAAAAATAACCCTTTCGGATTTGCCGGGAATAGGAGTAGTAAAGCTTTAAAGTGCTGTCATGTCCTATCTGTCAGTCTTTTAACATGTCAGAATAGTAGATAAATGCAAAATTGTCAGCTTTCGTCGTTAACCGCTGTTAAGCTCAAAAACCTCTCTGTTAAAAGAGAACAAAAAAAGGTGACAAGTGGAATAACTGAACGTTTTTTGTCGTTATTTTAACGTCGTAATGTTAAACGAAACTCGAATATTAACACTTTAAACAGTAAAAAAGGATATGAAACAGACAACAAAAAACATCTTGGGAGTTGCGGCAATCGTACTCTTGAGTTCAGGTGTTGCAGGTATCACTACCTATAAATTAATGCAAAAGGCAGAATATGCCAATCAGTCATTCGATCAGATGTTTGAGCCCAATCCGGGTGTAAATCTGGCTGCATTCAGTGGAGCTGCCGCTCAGCCGGTGGATCTGACACAAGCTGCTGAAAATTCCGTTCACGGTGTTGTACATATCCGTTCTACACAATCGTCCAAAGTGCAGGAAGTGGAAGTAAGAGATCCTTTTTATGATTTCTTTGGTGATTTCTTTGGCGGGCGTGGTGGTACGCAAAAACGTCAGATACAGACTCCCGAACGTACAGGCTTCGGCTCGGGTGTCATTATTTCGAAGGACGGATATATCGTGACTAACAATCACGTGATTGACGGTGCTGATGAAATCAGTGTTACGTTGAATGATAACCGTCAGTTTAAGGGTCGTATTATCGGTACAGATGAAGAAACCGATTTAGCCTTGATAAAGATAGAAGGAGATGATTTCCCGACTATTCCGGTCGGCGATTCTGATGCTTTGAAAGTGGGTGAATGGGTATTGGCTGTAGGTAATCCGTTCAACTTGACTTCTACGGTTACGGCCGGTATTGTCAGCGCTAAAGCCCGTTCATTGGGTATGGGACAGATGACTGGCAAACAAGGTATCGAATCATATATTCAGACAGATGCAGCTATTAATCAGGGAAACAGTGGTGGTGCATTGGTTAACGCCCGTGGCGAATTGGTTGGTATCAATGCGGCTTTGTTCTCTCCGACAGGTTCGAATACCGGTTATGGATTTGCCATTCCGACCAGTATTATGAAGAAGGTTGTAGCTGATTTGAAGCAATATGGATCAGTTCAGCGTGCTAAGCTGGGTGTCAGTGTGACGGAATTGGCTGAAGAACCGGGTGATACTCAGGTTTCGGATCAGAAAAACGGAAAGAAACTGAGTGAGATTAAGAAAGAGGCCAGAGATAAGTTTGGAGTTATAGACGGACTTTGGGTAAGAGAAATTGTAGAGGGTAGTTCTGCTGCCGGTGCCGATATTAAGGTAGATGATGTGATTGTAGGTATGGACGGAAAAGAAATCCATAAGTTTGCCGACCTGCAGGAAGCTCTTGCTAAATATCGTCCGGGCGACAAGGTGAAAGTGAAACTGATTCGTGACAAGAAAGAAAAGACTGTAGAAGTAACTTTGAAGAACGAACAGGGCACTACCAAGATTATAAAGAATGCCGATATGGACATTTTGGGTGCAGCCTTCCGTCCTGTAAGTGCAGAGGTGAAGAGACAACTGAACTTGGGTTACGGATTGGAAGTGACAGGTGTCAGCAGCGGTAAGATGAGTGATGCCGGAATCCGTAAGGGATTCATTATCCTGAAAGCTAACGGTGTGCAGATGAAGACGGTTGACGATTTGGAAAATGTGATGAAGGAAGCTTCCAGAACTCCTGAGCAGGTATTGTTCATTATTGGTATGTTCCCGTCGGGCAAACGTGCAAGCTATGCTGTAGACTTGTCCCAGGAATGACACCCGCTATAGGCCGGAACGGGGATAAAATGCCGGACTTTTGAGAAATGGTATTTTTAACCGTTCTGCCGTAAAGGAAAAGGTAATAAGGTAAGAAGATTGTAATAATCGCAAACAAAAAAGAAAAAGAGGATGCCGATATGATATTTATCGGTGTCCTTTTTGTTATGTATTTGTTGAATTCAGGCAAAAAAGTTGGGATAAGTTTTTGAACATCAAAAGAAAAAGTCGTAACTTTGTAGCCCAAATACGTATTTATAGGATGAGACAATTAAAAATCACTAAAAGTATCACTAACAGAGAGAGCGCCTCTCTTGACAAGTACTTACAGGAAATTGGCCGTGAGGACCTTATTACTGTCGAAGAGGAGGTAGAGCTCGCTCAGCGCATCCGTAAGGGTGACCGTGTTGCATTGGAGAAGTTGACACGTGCCAATCTGCGTTTCGTTGTATCTGTAGCCAAGCAGTATCAGAATCAAGGTTTGAGTTTGCCCGACTTGATTAATGAGGGTAATCTGGGTCTGATAAAGGCAGCCGAAAAGTTTGATGAAACACGTGGTTTCAAGTTTATCAGTTATGCAGTATGGTGGATACGTCAGTCCATTTTGCAGGCTTTGGCCGAGCAGTCGCGTATCGTACGTCTGCCGTTGAATCAGGTGGGTTCGCTGAATAAGATCAGCAAAGCCTTCTCGAAGTTTGAGCAGGAAAACGAACGTCGTCCGTCGCCCGAAGAATTGGCAGATGAGCTGGAAATCCCGGTAGACAAAATCTCGGATACGCTGAAGGTGTCGGGACGTCATATCTCGGTAGACGCGCCTTTTGTGGAAGGAGAAGATAACAGTCTGCTTGATGTGCTGGTCAACGACGACTCTCCTATGGCCGACCGCTCGTTGGTGAACGAGTCTCTTGCGAGGGAAATTGATAGAGCTCTTTCTACGTTAACCGAGCGCGAAAAGGAAATCATTCAGATGTTCTTTGGCATCGGACAACAGGAAATGACACTGGAGGAAATCGGCGACAAATTTGGTCTCACTCGTGAGCGTGTTCGTCAGATTAAGGAAAAAGCAATTAGAAGATTAAGACAAAGTAATCGTAGTAAATTGCTCAAGTCTTATTTGGGATAAATAAGAAATATCAGTTTCCGACAAATAAAGAAGGTATTAAAAACCGGTATGCCTTGCGTCAGGCAGCCGGTTTTTTTATATCTTTGCGGCAAATGCAGTTGAATGTGAAACATTTGGCTTGTACGGATTTTAGTATTAACAAACTATATAATTAAAGAAACCTATGAAATATCTTCGTATTTTATTGGCTGTAACACTGGTGTTTACGCTGTGCTCGGCGTTTTCTATGAAGAAAGAGAAAGAAAAACAAGTTTATGCTTTTGGTGTGGCGGCTTCGTTCAATGACACGATTGTGTATTATACGGAAATTCAAATGCTTGACAGTGTAGTTTTGGATAAGCGGGGTTTTTTACCACAACGTGAACTCTATTCTTATCAGCTGAAGAATTATCTGGAATATGAGTTGGCGAAACCGGATTATACGTGTATGATTTATTTTTCTGAAAACAAAAATAAACTTCAGAAAGAAGCCAGTAAGGTAAAAGGTAAATATGTGAAAGGAAATCTGAAATTGCAATCCATTGCTCCTTCTGATTTTTCATTTAAGAAACCGGAAGAATAATAATCTGTAGTTTAAACTGAAATCGACATGATAAAGAATTGGCTTATATTACCTTTCTTGCTATTGATGTTTTTGGTAACGTCGTGTGGAAGCGATGATCCCGAACCTGGACCTTATAAAAGAACGGTTTTGGTGTATATTGCAGGTGATAACAGCTTGTCTTCGTTTGCTTTTAAGGATCTGGCGGAGATGAAGCAGGGAATGCAGGAGGCGGATGCTACAGCTTTACATCTGCTGGTATATCTGGATACGGGTGATTCTCCACGTCTTGTGGAACTGAAAAAGTCGGGTGATACGGTTGTGGAGGAAGTTGTACGTGAGTATGAGGACCGTAATTCGTGTGGCTTGGAGGAAACCCGTGAAGTGTTTGATGCCGTATTTTCCAGTCCGAATTTTGAAGCTGAAAGTTACGGACTGATATACTGGTCTCATGCCGATGGCTGGATTCCTTATGGAGAAGCTTCGACACGTTGGGTAGGGCAGGATAAAACGGATGGCGATCACCGGATGAATATCTCGGAGCTGGTTTCTTTATTGAAAACGACGCCGCATTTTAGTTTTATCATGTTCGATGCATGCTTTATGTCGTCTGTCGAAGTAGCTTACGAATTGCGTAATTTTACTGATTATTACATCGGTTCTCCCACTGAAAACCCGGGACCGGGTGCTCCTTATGATAAACTGGTGCCGCTGATGGCGGAGGATAATGCTGCTGTTCGGATGGCTCAAGTGTATTTTGCATCCTACGAAGCGATTTATAATGGTGGAATCGGTATTTCCAACAATAATTGGACCGGTGGTACTTCCATTTGTGTGATGCGTACGAGTGCTTTGCAGGAATTGGCTTCGATAACGGCCCAATTGCTTCCGCAGGAAGATGTTGATAATGCTGAGCTGATGGAGAAGGTGTTTGATTACGATCATGACGGATGGGGACGAGATTACGTGGGATATTTCGACCTGAAACAGATGATGCAGGAGATTCTGGACGAAGATTCATTTGCAACTTGGGAACAGGCTTTTGATGATGCCATCGCTTATTGGAATACGACTGCAAAGAATTACTCGCAGGTAGTAGGTATGTTCTCGATGGAGGGTGCTAATGGTATTACCCAGTATATTCCCGGCAATAATGCTTCCAGAGCTACCGCTTACCGTTCGATGTCCTGGTATCAGGATGCAGGTTTGTCAGCTTTAGGTTGGTAATAGATAAAAGCTGATCCCGTTTCATTCCTTTAAAAAAAAGATGAATGGGAAGGTGGCATGTATATGAGACAGATAGCTTATCTGCATCGTATACATGCCATTTTTATTATAAGCATGTTTTTTTCTTAGTTGTTTCTTTGTACTTGTTTTTGTTTAAAGTAACTATTTCTATTCCTATTTATAATTATACTTTTCTTGCATTATATTAATCAATTAACATTATTTTCCATTGGAAATTATATATAATTGGAAAATAAATATTTTCTTTGCATCATAAACTAAAATATGTGCGAACTTAAAATGAATAGTTGAATGATGAAATACATGATTATTGGAGGAGTTGCAGGTGGGGCAACAGCAGCAGCGCGATTGAGAAGAGTAGATGAAAAGGCAGAAATTGTTTTGCTGGAAAAAGGCAAGTACATTTCTTATGCCAATTGTGGTCTTCCTTATTATATAGGTGGCGTGATTGCCGAACGTGAAAAACTATTAGTACAGACACCAGAGTCGTTTGGTAAACGCTTTCGTATAGATGTGCGGGTTGAGAATGAGGCGATATCTATACAGCCCGATAATAAGAAAGTAACTATTCGAAAGGCGGATGGCAGTACGTATGAAGAGAGTTACGACAAGTTGCTCCTGTCTCCGGGGGCTACACCCGTAAGGCCGCCTTTGGAGGGAATAGATTTGGAAGGCATTTTCACTTTGCGCAATGTAGAAGACACGGATCGTATAAAATCATACATCAGTTCGAAATGCGTAAAGCGCGCTGTAGTAGTCGGGGCTGGTTTCATTGGCTTGGAGATGGCTGAGAATTTGCATCATGCCGGTGTTCATGTGTCTGTAGTAGAGATGGGGAATCAGGTGATGGCACCTATCGACTTCTCGATGGCAGCTCCTGTGCATCAGCATCTGATTCAAAAAGGAGTGGCACTTTATCTGGAAGAGGGCGTAACTCGGTTCGAACGGACGGATAAGGGGATTAACGTCTTTCTGAAAAGTGGTAAAACGATTCCTGCTGATATGGTGTTGCTGTCTATCGGAGTGCGTCCCGCTACGGACTTGGCCAAGCAAGCCGGATTAAGATTGGGGGAAACTGGTGGTATCTGGGTGGACGAGCATCTGGAGACATCCATTAAAGACATTTATGCAGTAGGCGATGCCATCGAATATCCGCATCCGTTGACAGGCAAGCCTTGGCTGAATTATTTGGCTAATCCGGCTAACAGACAAGGGCGTATTGTTGCAGACAACATGGCATTGGGGAACGTGGTGGCATACGAAGGAGCTATTGGTACTTCGATTGCTAAAGTATTTGATATGACAGTCGCTTCGACAGGACTGGCTGCCAAGCGGTTGAAACAATGGGGAATGGACTATTGCAGTTCTGTGACTCATTCGGCTTCACATGCGGGTTATTATCCGGATGCCCTTCCGCTGACTTTGAAGTTGACATTCCATCCTAAAACGGGAAAACTGTATGGTGCCCAATGTATAGGTTACGAAGGAGTAGACAAGCGTATTGACCAGATTGCCGGACTGATTAAGCGCGGTGGTACAGTGTACGATCTGATGGAGACGGAACATACCTATGCTCCTCCTTTCTCGTCGGCTAAAGATCCTATAGCTATTGCCGGATACGTAGCCTCTAATATTATTAGCGGAGCTATGCCTGCAATAACCTGGCGTGAACTGTTGGCAGAAAAAGAAAATGTAATGTTGATTGATACCCGTACTCCAGAGGAATACTCGTTTGGTTCTATTCCAGGAGCAGTCAATATTCCGCTTGATGAGTTGCGTAACCATTTGTCGGAGATTCCTTCGGATAAGCCGGTAGTGTTGTTCTGTGCTGTTGGCTTGCGTGGTTATTTGGCACAACGCATTTTTATAGGGAACGGTTATAAACGGGTACGTAACCTGATCGGCGGTTACAAAACCTATTCGGCTGCTGTAGCTTCTGTGCCGGTTCCGGTTGCGGACGAAACAGTATGTTACAAATCTGAAGCAGTTTCAGACGAAGTATCATCCTGCGCTTGTGAATCACCGGTGGTGAAGATTAATGCGTGTGGTTTGCAATGTCCGGGACCTATTATGAAGGTGAAACAAGCAATGGATCATGCCGAGCCAGGGCAACAGATAGAAGTGGTTGCGACTGATGCAGGTTTTGCACGCGACGCGTCGGCCTGGTGTGATACAACCGGCAATAAGCTGATCCGAAAAAGTGAGTCGAAAGGACGTTATACGGTAGTAATAGAGAAAGGAAATAGTTGCTCGACGGCAACGCCCGTTCCATCTGGACGTGGAAAGACATTGATTTTGTTTAGTGATGATCTGGACAAAGCGTTAGCCACTTTTGTACTGGCCAATGGAGCCGCTGCTACAGGACAGAAGGTATCCATCTTCTTTACTTTCTGGGGCTTGAATGTGCTGAAGAAAGTACAAAAGCCTAAGGTGGAGAAAGACATCTTTGGCCGAATGTTCGGTATGATGCTTCCGTCCAGTTCATTGAAACTGAAACTTTCGCAAATGAATATGTTCGGTTTGGGAAGCCGCATGATGCGTTTTCTGATGAAGCGCAAGGGAGTTGATTCGTTAGAATCGTTGCGTGCCCAGGCATTGGAACAGGGAGTGGAGTTTATAGCATGTCAGATGTCGATGGATATGATGGGAATTAGTCGGGAAGAGTTGCTCGATGAAGTGACAATAGGCGGTGTAGCCACTTATATGGAACGTGCAGACAAGGCTAATGTAAATCTGTTCATCTAATAAAACGTCGGTTATATGGAAACTTTGTGTAAGATTCGTGATATATACAGGGCTATTGCAGAATTTGAGGGACAGTTCGTACAAATGTACGATCTGTCTCTGAATGAAGGCATGCTGTTGTGCACGTTGCTTGACCGTACTCAGTTGACTGCAAGCGAAATTGCTGAGGCGTTGGGATTATCTGCTTCGAATGCTTCGAAAGTGATTCGCTCGGTAGAAAGCAAGAAGCTGATTACTCGTGTGGTGGGTAAAAAAGACAAGCGCCAGATGCTTTTTGCTCTGACGCTTGAAGGTAAAAACCGTATTTTAAATATCAAAGGAGCTACATGGAAACTCCCTGACCTGTTGCTGCAAGCTATTGGTGAATAGCCTTAGAATTCGGTCAGGTCTATTTCTGTTACTCCTGTCAGTTTAGGAAGTGTGACTTCTTCTGCTCCCCACATTTCCAGTGTCACTGTTTTTTCTCCGTCCTTTTCATACTCATGTTGGGCGGCAGTGCTGTATATTTCTGTCTTTCCGTCTCCCCAGTCTATGTTTCCTGTGATATTGAGTCCAGAGAATGTAGGTGGGGTGAAGGTTAGACTATTGTGTGTAATTCTCAGCATTCCATAGCTGAATTGGCTCATGTCGTCATTGTCAGAGTTGAGTGATACTAATTCGGGTGCATCGAAAATAGTGATTCCTTTGGCAGTCATGGCTGCACGGAAGATGTATTTAACGCCTTGGGCTATACCGTATTTAGGTAGAGGGCAGGTATAGTCTTTACCATCTATTTTGAAGGTGACATTCACATCTGAACCGGATGAAGTGAAAGGTATGCAGAACATGTCGGGCATATCTTCCTTCCATCCTTCGGCAGACAGGGTATTATTACAAGTGATTGAGAATTTTTCCTGTGTGCTTCCTTTGATTTCTCCAGAAGCAATATTCAGAGTTCCTTGGGTATAGAAATTCTTTCCTTCAATGGTGATTTGTTCCAGCTTGCCCTCACCGTCGTAGTTTTCTTTTTTAATGTTGAAAGCCAATATGGGAAGAGCATGCTTTAATGTCAGTTTCACAGAAGGTTTTTCGTAAGTAGCCTGAACTGCCGTGCCGGTATACAGGTAGTCTGTCTGGCTATTGATCTCGATGGCTATAGCATCCGGAGTTCCTATATTGGCGCTATAAGGATAGAACGCACGAAGATATTTTTTCTGTCCACTGGTCAGTTCCAGAACAGGGTTGCTTTTCCAGGAACCGCTTTGTCTGGTGGCTTGGTAAGTGGGAACTTCTTGCCCGGAAGTGATTGAACTGCTTTCGAGAACGAATACGTTCATTGTTTCTCCGTCCTTTTCAATATCGGTAGTAACGTTTGTCAATGCACGCGTCTGCACTTCGGTCGTAAAGGTTACTTCTACTTTTTCGCCTCCGCCCAATTCTTCCTGGTCGTCTTTACAGGCAACAGCGGATAAACCGATGAGGGAGAATAATATATATTTCTGTATGGTTTTCATATGAAGTTCTGATTTTTAGTAAGAAAAATGCTTGTTACTTGTTTCCGATGGTGAAATTCAATGTTTTACTGTCTTCTTCACCAGTTAATACAATGGTGTAGGTGCCGGCTTCCAGTTCATTGGTATCTATTTTGATTTCTCCGGAATCGTCGGTTGTACCTTCTTTTATTACTTTATTATCATTTGAAGTCAACTTATAGGCGATATCGACTGCAGTGTTCAGCGTAATGATTTTACTAGTCTTGTTGTAAGTGAAAGAAGTGGCTTCTTCTACACTTGCTATTTCCTCACGGACAAGAATTTCTCCAGGGATACTTTCATCGTAGGCAGGTATTACTTGCCATTCGGTACCTTTACTTCCTTTAAAACGCATTTTGATTCGGTCACCACCTTTGATGGGTTGTGTAATCGTACAAGGTATGTCGCCGCCAACTCCATGGAACGGATCAAGGTCTTGTACACCGGCTATTTCACTAATGTCTTCTTTTACTTGTCCATTCTTATCGAATAGGGTAACTACGATTTCACCGTTGAAAGTGCTTAAACCAAAATTAAAGATGTATTCTGCAGAGATTGTAAATTCTTTGCCTGTTTGGATGTTCTTTTCGTTGGTATAGAGTCCTTTGCCTCCTTCGGTGCTTTGAGCAATGGCCAGTATGTCTGCATATTCCGAACTGGATTCTGCTTTCTTCAGTCCGAACACAGCATCTTGTCCTACGGTAAATCCACCGGTATTTCCACCGATACCCTGATCATTAGGATTCAGGCCAGACAGCAGATAATAACCGTTGGAATATCCTCCCCATCCCCAGTTTACGCTAAAGTAATTGTTACTGGTATATCCGTCCAATACGAATTGGTGGCCTTCATTTCGTTTATTGGATCCTCCGTACAGAACGGGACGATGGGCTTCAAGTTCTTCTTTCACCATTTTATGCCATTCGCTGTCCGAGTACCAGCTACGATAAAGTATTCGGGCGCCTTTGTCATATTTCATATGGTTAATCATACCTGTTATCGCGTTTTGGGTAGTGGCGCCTGTACCTCCTGTTGAGGCTACGTTATAAGTCGCTTTCGACATTACTCCACAGTCGTACATCAAAGTGGCGACTTCCTGTTCCGATTCGGCAGATGTGGATTTGTCATATATTAAAGGCATGTTATTCCAGTTGTAGGCATGTCCTAATGTGTGGGAAGGGACTGTTTGGGTACTACCGTTGGCAGCTTTATATGTATAACTTTCCAGTGTGCCTTCTCCGCAGTCCGGCCATTCGTGATATTTCATAATAATAGCTATGGCTGTGGCTACACATCCTGTGACAGTTCGTTCGCCGCTCAGCATGGGACATTTGTCATTGTATGGAGCATCCTGGTTCCACTTGGCGGTTTCCAGTTCTACTTCTATGTCGCCCACAACATCACTTGCATTCTTCCACGCTTGCTCCGTTGTGGCAGAGGCTGTAAAATGATTGTTTCTAGCTTCATTGATCTGATCTTTCAGTCCCAGCAGCCAGTTTTTCAGGTTGGCTGGCATATTTTCGGTCTTGAATGAGTTTTCGAATGAATAGCCCAATACAGGCATGGCTACATCATCACCGGCAACGATAATGAATCCTTTTGAATCGGTACGGTTGAATACATAAAAAGCCGGTTCTGTAGCCGAAGTTCGGGTTGACGGATCTTCCCCGTCCCATACCAGTTGTAGTTGGGGTGATGCGCTACGAGTCTGGGTACTTGCCCGAAAGAAGTTCGCGGCTAACGACTGTGCCTGTTCTACGGTCACGTTGTCTGCTAAAAGAAGACCGGAGAAGAAGCAACACAAGATAAATAAAATGTTCCTCATAAACAGATTCCTTTTTTAGTAAATGGTTCTTTTATAAATAACAATACTTCGGTAAATTTTTACCGATAAATAAAAATAAAACAATAGAATCGGTGTTAGCCGGTTCAAAATTACATTAAAGAGATCATTGAAATACTGTCAAGAATGAATCGTTAAGGAGTAAGAAAAGGGATGAAAATATATGCTAAACAGCTGAAGACAAAGAGGAAGAGTATTGCATAATTCACTGATTTTTAGTAAATTAGAAGTATTTCACCACTTTTAATTATGACTAAAGAATCACTCCTTATGCAATACC
The DNA here is from genome assembly GCF_900108345.1 of Bacteroides ndongoniae. Taxonomy (GTDB): domain Bacteria; phylum Bacteroidota; class Bacteroidia; order Bacteroidales; family Bacteroidaceae; genus Bacteroides; species Bacteroides ndongoniae. The sequence goes on from NZ_FNVV01000013.1 coordinate 1,298,023, forward strand.
AATCCGAGTGCAGAAACGCTCTCGAATCAGCTGTAAATATAAGCAAATCTTTTCAGAAAGTATTCATGGATGCAATGAAATTATTCATGGCTATACCTGACCGCATCAATTTCCTGCAAATGGGACGATATGGATGTTTCTCGGAACAGACATACCGCAACAATTTTGAGAATGATGACTTTGACTGGTTTTCCTTCAATGAAGCCATCATCAGAGAACACCTTAAAGGCTGTCGCAAGGCAATAGCCATTGATCCGTCTTTCATTCCAAAATCCGGCAGCAAAACACCGTGGATTGGCTATTTCTGGTCCGGTTGTGCCGGCGAATACAAACGCGGACTGGAGATAACCGGTATTGGAGTTATAGACGTTGACAACCATGAATGTATGACTTTGGCCTCTGTACAGACACCTGACAACACAACGCTGGAAAGCCGCGGGAAGAATCTTGTAGACTGGTACAGTTCTTACCTTATCAGCATACAGGAACATCTGAAACGGATTTCCGACACTGTCGTATGTGATGCGTTCTTTTCAAAGGCAACTTTCATCAAACCATTATGCGAGAACGGATTCCACGTTATAAGCCGTTTCAGAAATGATGCAGCGTTGTTTTATCCCACCTTAGAAAATGGGACAGGAAAACGCGGACGTCCAAAATTGTATGACGGAAAGATTGACTTTGAATATCTGGACATTACAAGATGTACCGAATACAAAGTAAACAAGGGTAAACTTTACGGACTGAAAGCATACTCCAAAGCACTCAAACGCTTTGTGAGCCTGGCTGTATGGTATCCCATGGATGGAAGAACGGACAAATGGCAGCTGTATTTCTCTACAAACGAAATACAGAACGCACAGGATGTACTGGACTTTTACAGGACACGTTTCCAACTCGAATTCTGCTTTCGGGATGCCAAGCAACATGCAGGAATAACAAACTGTCAGTCTACAGACTTCAGGAAACTGGCATTCCACTTTAATGCATCACTTGCAGCGATAAACCTCGCCAAGGCTGCCTGTAAGAAGATGGGAATAAAATATTCCATATCATCATGCAAGTCAGTCATACACAATGCTTACATGCTTGAACGATTTATTTGCGTGTCTGGGATTGAACCAAACACGCAATTAATTGACAAACTTTTCAAAGAACTCATTTTATTTACTGCCAGAGCCGCTTAGGCTAGGCTAATTTTTAACGAACTATTGTAAATAAAGCGCGCTAAAATAATGTTTTTTATGATATTTACCTATAATTATGCAATAAATAATCATCAGGTTATGTAATTTGCCTAAGATTGCTTTATTTTGCACTTACTTAACATTAGCTAATCTTATAGCCACTATGCAAAAAATGTTGTCTTTGCCGCCCAATTTGGTTTCGGCTTTTTATGAATTAGAGAAGGTTGACCCTAAGGAATGGTTCTGTACATCAGATCCTGTCGGTGTGAAATTAGGGTCGGGAGGTGGAACTGCCTGGTTACTCAGAGAGTGGGCTCGGTGCCGTCAGAATGCCGACAAAACTGAAAAACGTATTTTACTTCATGCCGGCGGGCAAAGCCGGCGGCTACCGTCGTATGCTCCTTCCGGCAAAATACTTACTCCTATTCCGGTATTCCGTTGGGCACGAGGACAACGGCTGGGGCAAAATCTACTTTCCCTGCAATTGTCGCTTTATGAAAAAATCATGGAGCGCGCTCCCGAAAAACTGCGTACGCTGATTGCCAGCGGCGACGTCTATATACGGGCTGAAGAATCTTTGCAGGATATTCCTGAAGCAGACGTGGTGTGTTACGGATTGTGGGTAGACCCTGTATTGGCTACTCATCACGGGGTGTTTGTTTCCGATCGTAAACAGCCGGAAGCTTTGGACTTTATGCTTCAGAAACCTACTTTGGCCGAATTGGGGCAGTTGTCAAAGACTCATCTTTTCCTGATGGATATCGGTATATGGATTTTGAGCGACAGAGCTGTCGATTTATTGGTGAAACGCTCCCAAAAGCCTGATGATGGTTCGGGAAAGCCTTATTCCGATTTGAGATACTACGATTTGTATTCTGATTTCGGATTGGCATTGGGCAATCATCCGCGTATTGCAGACGAGGAACTGAATGCCTTGTCGGTAGCGATATTGCCTTTGCCGGGAGGTGAATTTTATCATTATGGAACCAGTCGCGAACTGTTGTCGTCTACTGTTACGTTACAGAACAAAGTGTATGACCAGCGACAGATTATCCATCGGAAGATGAAACCGAATCCGGCTATTTTTGTACAGAATGCAGAGATACATGTCGGCTTTTCCTCGGATAATGATAATGTGTGGATAGAGAACAGCTTTGTAGGCGAACGTTGGAAGTTGGGCAAACGGCAGATTATTACCGGTGTACCATATAATAATTGGGAGTTGGAATTGCCAGACGGAGTTTGTGTGGATGTAGTGCCTTTGAGTGAAGCCCGTTGGGCTGTTCGTCCTTATGGATTCGATGATGTATTCAAGGGAGATTTGAAGGACGAGAAGACTATGTTCCTGGGAAAGCCTTTCTTGCGTTGGCTGGATGAGCGGGGACTTACAGCAGAAGGCTGGAGTAAGCGAACCGATGATTTGCAGGCAGCTTCGCTATTCCCGGTTGTGTCTGATGCGGAACAGATGGGGAAAGTGCTGAACTGGATGGTCACAGATCCAATGTCTAAGAAAGGGAAAGACATTTGGTTGCAGAGTGAACGTCTTTCGGCTGATGAGATCTCGGCACAAGCCGATCTTAGGCTGCTGTATGCACAACGTGAAAGTTTCAGAAAAAAGAATCTGGAGACTTTGGCTGCCAATTACGAGAAAAGCGTTTTTTATCAGTTAGATTTGGATGATATAGCCGGAGAATTTGCTCATTATGGGCTTCCTGCTCCTGAACTACTGCCTGATGATGCTCCGTTGATGCAGCGTATCCATAATCGGATGTTGCGTGCCCGCATAGAAAAGTTGGGTGGAAAAGATTTCAAGGCCGACGAACAGGGTGCGTTTGCCCTGTTGCGTGAAGGATTGTTGGCCGATATGTATGCGAAGAAGAGTCGCCCGCATCTCAATGTCTACAGTGACCAGATTGTATGGGGACGCAGTCCGGTCCGCATTGATGTAGCAGGTGGATGGACTGATACTCCGCCATATTCCTTGTTTGCCGGTGGCAATGTGGTCAACATGGCCATCGAACTCAACGGGCAACCTCCTTTGCAGGTGTATGTGAAACCTTGTAAAGAGTTGCGCATTGTGTTGCGTTCCATTGATATGGGAGCAATGGAGGTGGTGTCTACTTTTGATGAGTTGCAGGATTACAGACAGGTGGGTTCTCCTTTCTCCATTCCTAAGGCAGCTTTGGCGCTGGCAGGTTTTGTGCCGGCTTTCTCGGAAGTTACTTATTCTTCTTTGGAAAAACAGCTGGAAGCATTCGGTACAGGAATCGAAATCACATTGTTGTCTGCTATTCCGGCAGGTTCCGGTTTAGGAACAAGCTCGATATTGGCTTCGACGGTATTGGGATCGTTAAGCGATTTTTGCGGGTTGGCCTGGGATAAGAATGAAATTTGTCGGCGTACTTTGGCATTGGAACAGCTGCTTACTACCGGTGGAGGTTGGCAAGATCAGTACGGTGGGGTATTGCAAGGCGTTAAGTTGCTGCAGACCGAACCGGGCTTTATTCAGAATCCGTTGGTGCGTTGGTTGCCTGACCATTTGTTTACCCATCCTGAGTTCCGTGCCTGTCACCTTCTTTATTATACAGGTATCACCCGTACAGCTAAAGAGATTCTGGCTGAAATAGTACGTTGCATGTTTCTGAACTCATCTGTCCATCTGGATTTGCTTGCAGAAATGAAGACGCATGCTTTGGAAATGGCAGAAGCGATCCAACGGAACGACTTTGATGCTTTCGGACGGATGGTGGGTAAAACGTGGAAGCAGAACAAGGCTTTGGACAGTGGAACAAATCCGCCTGCGGTAGAACAGATTATAAACCTTATTAAAGATTATACGTTAGGTTATAAACTGCCTGGTGCCGGTGGGGGAGGCTATTTGTACATGGTTGCCAAAGATCCGCAGGCAGCATTGCATATACGTGAATTGCTGACTCAGCATGCTCCTAATCCGCGGGCACGTTTTGTAGAGATGTCGCTTTCTAATTTAGGCTTTCAGGTTTCACGCTCTTGAGAAATAAAAGTGCACTAACTGCTGCACTCACAGTGCAATAACTTGTGCACTCAGAGTGCAGTAGTTAGTGCACTGTCAGTGCACAAGCCATTGCACTTTTTTTTCCCTTATTCGTGGTGATAAGGGCCATTGTTCAGGATAGTCATGGCACGGTATATCTGTTCGACAAATATAAGGCGGACCATCTGATGCGAGAAAGTCATACGCGATAGTGAAAGTTTCTCCTGGGCAGCTTCATATACCCGCTGGGAAAAGCCGTATGGACCTCCAATGACGAAAACCAGGCGTTTGTTGACTGTATTCATTTTGCGTTTCATGTAGTCGGCAAATTCGATGGAACGCATTTCTTTACCTCCTTCATCCAGCAATACGACAACATCGCCAGGTTGCAATGCCTTCAGAATGAGTTCTCCTTCTTTTTCCTTTTGGATGTCGGTACTGAGGCTTTTGGTATTTTTCAGTTCGGGTATTACTTCTATTTCGAATTGCAGGTAACGTTTCGTGCGTTGTACGTAGTCGTTAATGGCTGTGATGAAATGTTGTTCTACAGTGCGCCCTACGACGAGTAATATTGTCTTCATAAGTTTCTGGTTTTGGTTGCAAAGATAGGGCTTTTTACCGATTTCACATATTGGGAGTATGTTCTTCGCTTGCTGGTAGGTTGTTTTTGGGGGCAAAATATAGAGAAATTATGGTGCGTTATGGCCTGTTTTATAAAGAATATAAGACTTTTTTCTTGTATTTTGGGATAAATGCTTACCTTTGCCTATCATTAATAATTGTGTAAATGAAAAAGCGAGTTATTTTATTGCTGGCTGGCTTTCTTGTTTGTTTGCCTATGCTTTTTGCTCAAGAGGTGCCAAATGCGCTTGTGATGGCCTTTAAAAAGGGAAATTCTCAGGAGCTTGGTAAATATTGGGGCAATGAGGTCGAACTGGTTATTCAGAAACATACCGAACGCGCAGACAAACGAACGGCAACGAATAAAATGGCCCGTTTCTTCTCTGGAAATCGAGTGAGTGATTTTCGGGTGAACCATCAGGGCAAACGCGATGAATCGAGCTTTATTGTGGGAACTCTGACAACGGCTAATGGCAAGTTTCGTGTAAACTGCTTCTTTAAAAAAACGGGTGACAAGTATTTAATACATCAAATAAGAATTGATAAGACAAATGAGTAAGGAACAAGAATTGATAGACAGACTGATTGATTTGTCTTTTGCCGAAGATATCGGCGACGGTGACCATACCACTCTTTCATGTATTCCCGAAACAGCAATGGGAAAGTCGAAACTTCTGATTAAGGAGGCTGGAATCCTGGCAGGTATAGAGATTGCTAAAGAAGTATTCCGTCGCTTCGATCCTACGATGAAAGTCGAAGTTTTCATTAATGACGGAGCTGAAGTGAAACCGGGTGATGTAGCTATGATTGTAGAAGGAAAAGTGCAGTCGTTGCTGCAAACCGAGCGCTTGATGCTGAATATCATGCAGCGTATGAGTGGAATTGCTACAATGACTCATAAATATGTTGAAAAACTGAAAGGTACAAAAACCCGTGTGCTTGACACGCGGAAAACGACACCGGGTATGCGTATCCTTGAGAAGATGGCAGTAAAGATTGGTGGAGGAGTAAACCATCGCATCGGATTGTTCGATATGATACTGCTGAAGGATAATCATGTCGACTTTGCAGGTGGTATTGACAAGGCTATTATGCGCGCCAAGGAATATTGCAAAGCGAAAGGAAAAGATCTGAAGATCGAAATCGAAGTGCGCAATTTTGATGAGTTGCAGCAAGTGCTCGACCTTGGTGGAGTAGACCGTATTATGTTTGATAACTTCACTCCAGAGATGACCCGAAAGGCTGTAGAGATGGTTGGCGGGCGTTATGAAACAGAATCTTCGGGTGGTATCACATTCGACACATTGCGCGATTATGCAGAGTGTGGTGTTGATTTCATTTCGGTCGGCGCTTTGACTCATTCGGTGAAAGGACTGGATATGAGCTTTAAAGCTTGTTGATAAATAGAAATATGTTTGGAACGTTTTGATACGTTATGACCTCCCATAAAAGATGCATAGCTAATGCAGATTTATGGGAGGTTTGTTCTTTAACTTCTTTTTAGATTTTATATTGCAGCATTGTCCCAGGTGTTGCGTCTAATTAACGGATGGCGCAAGGAAGAGGCGCCCGTAAAAGAGCATTGGTATTGGAAAATGAGATAGAGTTGGTTGAGGGCTGTAGAGCGGGTATGGATTCCGCTCGGAGGGAGTTGTATACTCTCTATTCCAAACAGATGCTGGCAGTATGCTACCGTTATACGGGTGATATGGATGCTGCTTATGACGTATTGCACGATGGGTTCATTAAAATATTTACCCATTTTACGTTTCGTGGAGAATGTGCTTTGGGTACATGGGTAACCCGGGTGATGGTGACACAGGCTATCGACTATCTGCGCAAGCAGCAACGCTTCAACCGATTAGTGGTGACAGAAGAACAATTGCCGGATATAGCCGATGAAACGGAGGTAGCTGAAGCCGGATCACGGCTGTCTGAAGAATTGTTGATGAAGTTTGTTGCCGAGTTGCCAGATGGATGCCGTACTGTATTCAACTTGTACGTGTTCGAAGAAAAGTCGCACAAGGAGATAGCCGAACTGCTTCATATCAAGGAACATTCGTCCACATCGCAACTTCATCGTGCCAAAAGTCTATTGGTAAAAAGAATTAAAGAATATATTGACCATGAGAGAAAATGATGAAATCACCGGTTTGTTCCGTCGTCGTCTTGAAGGCATGGAGATGGACGTACGCGATGGCTTTTGGGAAGATCTGCAAAACGATTTGCTCAAAGCACAAACTGTATCGGGGAAGAAGACTATTCCTTTCTCTCCTAGATTCTATCGTACAGTTGCCGCAGCTTCTGTCGTTTTTGTTTTGGGAGTTGCTTCTGCTGCTTTTTGGTATTTCTCTCCTAAAGAAGAAATCGAGCAGGCTTTTACAGAAGTAGCAACGTTGGCTCCTAAGGGAAGCTTGGATGGAGATATTGTACAGGAAACCTTTCCACCGGTTCGTCAGATGGCATCGGGAAGTCAGAATACAAGTCCGTTGAGACAGGCCAGTGCGACGCCTGCAGCTGTGGCTGAAGAAGATGAAAACGAAAATGTTTCGGTGAGAGTATCTATCACAATTACGCAACGACTTTACGGTAACCGCCAATCGCAGGGAGGAGGACATTATGCTCAGGCTGGTGGTCTGCACTACAAACCGTTATCCGGAAAATCCTCTGAACAAAAAGAAAATTCCTCTGTTTCTATATCGGAGGAAAAAGATAATAAGACTGAAGATGTACATGCTCCCGTTCGCAACTGGGCTCTGAAAGCTTCGCTTGGTACTTCTTTACCTAAGGGGGATTTTGCGGCACCTTTGACAGCTGGGGTTTCGGTTGAACGGAGATTGAACAAATACCTGTCTTTGGAAGCTGGGTTGCAGTATAATTACTTGCCGGTTGGTAAGTCGGTTGGCAACGATTTGCAGGCATTGGCAGTTCCGTTGCGGCTGAATGTAGCTTTGGCTACATTTCCAAAAGTAGATTTGTATGCAGTTGTTGGTGGAAGTGCAGAGAAGATTGTTAATAAAGGCTTTTCCGAAGATCCAGTTCGCCTTTCGGCTGTGGCAGGATTAGGAGTAGGCTATAAGCTTAATGAACGTTTGTCTTTGTTTGCCGAGCCTCTGCTTTCGCATCATTTTGCAACCGATTCCGAAGTCCGGAGCTTACGTAGTGAACGGGCGACCAACATGAATCTTCTGTGTGGAGTGCGTATGATTTATTAACCATAAATTTGAATGTATGATGAAAAACTTAAGAACTAAAATATATATGTATGGACGCATTCTGACGTTTGTACTCTTTATATTGACTTTTGTCTCTTGTGGCAAGGAAACATTGGACTTTAATAATCCGGATGTTGAACTGTTTGTCAAGCAGTTGAAGAACGGAAATTATTCGGCTGAAGGTACTGATGGTCTAAGTAAGTTTCCGCATTTTAGTCAGGACGATATAGATGATCTGTTGAAGTATGCAGACGATCTGACGGTTATCCCTTCCTTTCCTTTGGCTCCTGTATCCTATTCGGCTGGCGGAAAGTTGCGCTTGGGAGAATGTCTGTTGTGGACTGTAGAGACAATACGTCTGGGACATAATGCTTCTATGGGCTGTAAAATGGTTCATACGGATGCCGAGAATTATGAGGGTATCTACTTCTTGTCGGACGAAGAAGTGATTGATGCAGTGGCCCGCTATCGTCGTTGGTGGGAGGCACGCAAGTATCCGCGAACGATGTGGACAATAGATCCTTGCTATAACGAACCTCTTTGTGGCAGTGGATATATGTGGTGGTAATTTGATTTCCTTATGAAAACATTTTTGCTCGTTTTAGGGCTGCTGTTTACAGTAGCTCTCCCTTGTTATTCCCAAAACTGGACGGCACAGGACTCTTTGCGCTTACAGAAATTGTTGGATGGCGAGAAGCAACCGGAGCTGAATCCGGAGGCTATCGAAGAACTGTTTCACGGAAAAACTGATGGGAAATCAAAAGCTGTCAAAGCAGAAAAAATGGCTGGACTTTGATGAAACCTTGCCGACTGCTCCTAAGGTTTCTACAGAAAAAGTTGTGCTGACGTTGTATCCTTACAAACCTAATACACCCTATAATTGGGATCCTGTATATCAGAAGAAAATACATGTCGATAAAGACACCTGGCGAGGACCATTCTATCAGCTGAAGACACTGAAGACTCCTACCAATTGGGCTAAAAATCCGTTGGATGCCGGATTGCGTGAATCCGTGGAACAGATAGAGGCTACAGGTTTACGCTATCGGGCGACAGAACGGCTGAATAATATGATGGTGGGTACCTGGCAGAGCACGGCTGGCTGTGGTGTAGGAGGTTTGGACTTGATGTTGCCGTTTACCCGAGAATTCTGGAGTTTCAAAAAACGCAAGATCAGAAAGCGCACGCTGGAGGTATTGCGCACGTATGGAGACTCGATTACGGTATGGGAACGAAAAGATATGGATTCTGGTTTGAAGTAAGGTGGAAACTTTTTGCTGTTATTGTTTGTTTTTACTATAAATATGCTGGTATAAGCATGGAATGGTCAAGAAGATTATCCGATACATACATTTAATTTTTTTGTAGTGAGATATGAATAGAATAACTTCTCTTTTGGGAATTAAATATCCTATTATTCAAGGAGGAATGGTGTGGTGCAGTGGTTGGAGATTGGCTTCCGCTGTGAGCAATGCCGGAGGATTGGGACTGTTGGGTGCAGGATCCATGCATCCGGAAACCTTGCGTGAACATATTCGGAAATGTCAGGCTGCTACAACAAAACCGTTCGGAGTTAATATTCCCCTGATGTATCCCGAGATAGAAACGATCATGCAGATTGTGGCTGATGAAAAGGTTAGGATTGTTTTTACTTCTGCCGGTAGTCCCAAGAAGTGGACTGGATGGTTGAAAGAACGTGGTATAACAGTGGTGCATGTTGTCTCATCATCACGTTTTGCCGTTAAAGCTGAAGAGGCGGGTGTTGATGCTATTGTGGCAGAAGGTTTTGAGGCTGGTGGTCATAATGGACGGGAAGAAACGACTACCTTGTGCTTGATCCCAGCCGTGCGAGCAGTAACATCGCTGCCATTGATAGCTGCCGGAGGAATAGCAACCGGAAGAGCTATGCTGGCTGTGAGAACACTGGGAGCCGAAGGCGTTCAGATAGGAACGCGTTTTGCGTTGACTGCAGAAAGTTCGGCCAGTGAAGCTTTCAAGAATTACTGTTTGCAATTGGAAGAAGGAGATACCCGTTTGATGCTGAAGAAACTTTCACCGGTTCGTCTGGTACGGAATAAGTTTAGAAGTGACGTGGAGGTTGCCGAAGCAAAAGGTGCAAGTGAAGAGGAACTTCGTTTGTTATTGGGACGAGGACGTGCCAAGTTGGGTATGTTTGAAGGAAATCTGGAGGAAGGTGAACTGGAAATAGGGCAGGCATCTTCTTTGTTGTGTGGTAAGGGAATCCAGACAGTAGAGGAGGTAGTAAACGACTTGCAGAAAGAATATGCTGAAGCATGGGATGAGATACTTAAAAGCAAAGATGCCCTGATCTGAAAAGCAGGAGAAATTAAGGTATAAGACATTAGTCTGTATGCAAAGAAATACACGGATTGCAACTAACAACGATGAGTGTTGGGAAGCATCCGTGTATTTTTTATGTTTCGAGAAAACGTCTGGTTGGATAAACAGCGTATCTCTTATAGTTCAATAGTCTCGTATTTCAATCCGAATACGTCAGCCACTGCTTTGTAGGTGACTTTGCCTTCTACAATGTTCAGTCCGAGTGCCAGTGACGGATCTTCTTTGCAGGCTTGTTTCCAGCCTTTGTTGGCTAACGCTACAGTATACGGCAGAGTAGCGTTGGTCAAAGCCATAGTCGAAGTAAAAGGTACGGCACCGGGAATATTGGCTACTGCATAATGTACAATTCCGTCTATTATATAAGTAGGATCACTGTGGGTAGTGGGGTGTGAGGTTTCGAAACAGCCTCCTTGGTCAATGGCTACATCCACCAGCACGGTTCCCGGCTTCATCAGTTTCAGCATATCTCTGGTTATCAGATGCGGTGCCTTATCTCCAGGGATAAGTACAGAACCTATTACCAGGTCGATGTTAGGCAACTCTGTCACAATGTTGTGCATGGACGAGTAGAGTGTCTTGACATTTTTAGGCATTATTTCGCTGAGGTATCGCAAGCGGGCAAGATTTATGTCAGTGATCATGACTTCAGCTCCCATACCGGCTGCGATTTGGGCGGCATTGGTTCCGACAATACCTCCTCCCAGCACAAGTACTCTTGCCGGGCGTACTCCTGTAACTCCTCCCATGAGTTTGCCTTTTCCGCCCTGGGGCTTTTCGAGGAAGTGTGCACCGACTTGTGTGGCCATACGTCCGGCCACTTCACTCATCGGAGTAAGCAAAGGCAGCGAACGGTCTTCTTTTTCGACTGTTTCGTATGCAATGCACACAGCCCCGCTCTCTATCATGGCTTCAGTCAGCACTCTGTCGGCGGCAAAGTGGAAGTAGGTAAATACAACTTGTCCCTTCTTGATGAGTTTATACTCAGGTTCGATAGGTTCTTTAACCTTGACAATCATATCGGCAATAGCATATACCTCGTCAATCGAAGGAAGAATCTTGGCACCTACGGCCTGATAGACGTCATCGGTGAAGCCGCTATTTGCACCGGCATTGGTCTGTATATACACTGTATGCCCTTTCTTCACCAGTTCTGCAACTCCTGCAGGGGTCATTCCTACACGGTTCTCATTGTTCTTAATTTCTTTGGGTACTCCGATAATCATAACCTTTAAGTTTTAAATATGAGGTTAAACATGGCTAAAGATACTGATAATTCTGATATTTTGTTATTTGTGAAGTGTGTTGTATAGCATATATGCAGCTTTTTGCTTGCAAAATGATTAATCGGCATTTGCATACGAGTTTTTTTCATTACTTGAATCTTTCTTTTTATATTTGCCGTACGTTTAAGTATAAAAAATAATTGTTTGTTGTAATGAACGGAAATCTTAGGTCTATTCTCTTTTTATTGGTAGGGTATAGCTTTTTTGTGCAGACGAAAGCACAAGATGTTTTATTCCACCCTCCTTTTGATTTTCCGATTGTGTTTTCCGGAAATTTTGGTGAGATACGGGCCAATCATTTTCATGGGGGACTGGATTTTAAGACCGGTGGAGTGACCGGTAAGCCTGTGCGTGCATTGGCGGATGGATATATCTCCCGAATTCGTGTTACTCATGGGTCGGGATATGTGCTTGATGTTGTTTACGATAATGGTTATTCTACTATCAACCGTCATCTTAGTGCTTTTGTAGGCGAAATAGCCCGTAGGGTAGAAGAACTGCAATATAAGGAAGAAAGCTGGGAAGTGGATATAACTCCCTCACCTGACGAATATCCGGTAAAAGCCGGACAAGTCATTGCATTGAGTGGAAATACGGGATATTCGTTCGGACCTCATTTGCATCTGGATGTTTTTGAAACATCAACCGGAGATTACGTCGATCCGTTGCCCTTTTTTAAAAAGAATGTAAAAGATCATACAGCACCACGTGCACAAGGCATTATGGTGTTTCCTCAGCCTGGCTGTGGAGAAGTAGAAGGGAAGCAGACACCGACCGCATTTTCCATGCAACGTCTGGGAAAACCCATTGTGGCTTGGGGATGGATTGGCTTGGGAATTCGTGCTTATGATTATATGGAAGGGGCACAGAATCGTTATGGAGTGCATACGGTGATCCTGAAAGTAGATGGAAAAGAAGTATTCCGCAGCGTGGTCGACCGTTTTGCTTACGAAGAAAACAGGTACATCAACTCGTGGACGAAAGGACAATATATGAAATCGTTTATCGCTCCTGGCAATCGTTTGCGCATGTTGCATGCCTCCAATGACAGTCGCGGACTGATAAATATAGATGAAGAACGTGCCTATCAGATTGTTTATACATTGATGGATGCGTTGGGCAATACATCCAAAGTACGCTTTACTGTGCAGGGAAAGAGGGCTGAGATTGCCATGATGCCTCCTTATCCGGAGAAATATGTTTTTAAGTGGGATAAGACAAATTACCTGCAAGAGCCGGGAATGGAACTTGTGGTGCCTCGTGGAATGCTTTACGAGGACGCCCGACTGAATTATGCCATATATGCCGACAGTGCTGATATTTCCTATACCTATCAGTTGAACGATGTCGTAGTACCTTTGCATGACTATTGTGATTTGAGCATCGGTCTGCGACATTATCCGGTAGACGATATGTCGAAATATTACGTGGCCCGTGTGACTTCTAAAGGAGGAAAGTATGGTGTAGGGGGCAAGTTCGACGATGGATTTATGAAAGTTCGTATACGCGAACTGGCTACCTATACAGTAGCAGTTGATACGGTACCTCCGGTTCTGACTCCGGTAGGGCAAGGACAATGGGGGCGTACGGGGCGCATCGTGTTTAAGGCCAAGGATAAGGAGACCGGTATCAGCAGTTATCGGGGGACCATTGATGGGAAATACGCATTGTTTGGCAAACCTAATTCTGTCAGTGGAAATCTGGTTTGCGAACTGGATCCCAAACGGGTGAAGAAAGGAAGCAGGCATGTGCTGGTAATGACCGTTACGGACGGTTGTGGAAATAAGACAACCCGTCAGTATCATTTTGTATATTAAGTGCTGTTTCAGGTATGTGTATTATCTGGGAGTTAAATCAAATATATCGATTAAATAAAAAAGTAAAGTATGAAAAGTAAAAGACTGATTCTTTCCGTCTCGTTGGTGCTAACAGCTGTAGTCAATGCGCTGGCTTGTACCAATCTGATAGTTGGGAAAAATGCCTCGGCTGACGGTTCTACCATTGTTTCTTATTCTGCCGACTCCTATGGCTTGTTCGGCGAGTTGTATCATTATCCGGCAGGTGTACATAAAAAAGGTACGCTGATTGATATTTATGAATGGGATACCGGCAAATATCTGGGAAAGATAGAACAGGCCCGTCAGACTTATAATGTGATTGGAAATATGAATGAATTCCAGGTAACTATCGGAGAAACGACCTTTGGAGGACGTCCGGAACTGGTAGATACTACTGGAATAATAGATTATGGCAGTCTGATATATTTAGGGTTGCAACGTTCGCGTACAGCTCGTGAAGCAATCAATGTGATGACAGAATTGGTTGAGGAATACGGTTATTACAGTAGCGGTGAGTCGTTTACTATTGCCGATCCTAATGAAATATGGATTATGGAAATGATCGGAAAAGGCCCGGGTGTGCGTGGTGCTGTATGGGTAGCTGTACGTGTGCCGGACGACTGTATTTCGGCACATGCCAATCAAAGCCGTATTCATCAGTTTGATATCGAAGATAAAAACAATTGTATTTATTCTCCGGATGTGATATCTTTTGCTCGCGAAAAAGGCTACTTCAATGGAGTGAATAAAGACTTTAGTTTTGCCGATGCTTATGCTCCGCTTGATTTTGGCGCCCGTCGCTATTGTGAAGCCCGCGTGTGGAGTTATTTCAATATGTTCACCGATCGTGGAAATGAATTTCTCCCTTATATCGAAGGAAAGAGTGATACACCGATGCCGCTTTACGTAAAGCCGAACCGGAAGATTTCTGTACAGGATGTAAAGAATGCCATGCGCGATCATTACGAAGGTACTCCGCTTGACCTAAGCAAGGATTTTGGTGCAGGTCCGTATCACACTCCTTATCGTCTGTCTCCACTCGATTTCGAAGTCAATGGGGTGAAATACTTTAATGAACGTCCTATCTCTACACAGCAGAGCGGTTTTGTATTTGTAGCACAGATGCGCTCAGACATGCCCGATCCTATTGGTGGCGTACTTTGGTTCGGAGTAGATGATGCCAACATGACAGTGTTTACACCTGTATACTGCTGTACCGATAAGGTTCCTGTATGCTATACACCTGTTGATGGTGCAGATTATATTACTTTCTCCTGGAATTCTTCTTTCTGGATATTCAACTGGGTGGCCAATATGGTATATCCGCGTTACGACCTGATGATTGATGACGTCCGGGCTGTTCAGACTGAACTGGAGACGACATTCAATAACGCTCAGGAAGGTGTAGAAGCTGCCGCCGTCCGTTTGCTGGAAACCGATCCGGTAAAAGCCAAACAATTCCTGACCAATTATACGAACATGACAGCCCAAAGTACATGGGAGACTTGGAAGCGTCTTGGTGAATTCTTGGTTGTGAAGTATAACGACGGTGTGGTACGTCGGATGAAAGATGGAAAGTTTGAGCGTAATGCCATTGGACGGCCCGCTGGTGTTACTCGCCCCGGATATCCGAAAGAATTTTTGGAAGAATATGTGAAGCAGACAGGCGACAGATATAAAATACCTGAATAATTTGTTAATTCATTTTATGTGTTTATCTTTGTAGCAAACAAGTTTTGAATATATCTGTTGGTAAAGAGCATATGAATTGTAAAATCTTTAAATAAATTTTGTATTATGGAAAATCAAGAACTGATTAAGCAGGTGACTGAGAAAGCTGAACAGTGGCTTACCCCGGCTTATGATGCCGAAACTCAGGCCGAAGTAAGAAAAATGTTGGAAAACCAGGATAAGACAGAACTGATCGAAAGTTTTTATAAGGATCTGGAATTTGGTACAGGTGGATTGCGTGGCATTATGGGAGCCGGAAGTAATCGCATGAATATCTATACAGTGGGTCTGGCTACTCAGGGATTGGCCAATTATTTGAATAAATGTTTTGCAGGAAAAGGTCAGATTTCAGTAGTCGTAGGTCACGATTGCCGTAACAACAGCCGTAAGTTTGCAGAGATTTCTGCTGATATTTTCTCGGCCAATGGCATTAAAGTCTATTTGTTCGATGATTTGCGTCCTACTCCGGAAGTATCGTTTGCTATCCGTCACTTGGGTTGTCAGAGTGGTATTAATATCACGGCAAGTCATAACCCGCGCGAATACAATGGCTATAAAGCTTATTGGGATGATGGCGCCCAAGTATTGGCACCGCACGATACTGCAATTATTGATGAAGTGAACAAAGTAACTGTAGCTGATATCAAATTTAACGGAAACAAAGATCTGATTCAGATTATCGGTGAAGATGTTGATAAGGCTTATCTGGATAAGGTACATTCAATCTCTATCGATCCCGAAGTTATCAAACGTCAGAAAGATTTAAGCATTGTTTATACTCCTCTGCATGGTGCAGGCCGTGCCTTGATTCCGGCTTCGCTGAAGTTGTGGGGATTTGAGAATATCCATTGTGTAGAGTCTCAGATGGTGAAGGACGGTAACTTCCCGACAGTCGTTTCGCCCAATCCGGAAAATGCAGAAGCTCTGACGTTGGCTATCAAGTTGGCAAAGGAAATTAATGCTGACATTGTAATGGCGAGCGACCCGGATGCCGACCGTGTAGGTATGGCATGTAAGGACGACAAGGGCGAATGGGTACTGATTAACGGTAACCAGACTTGTCTGTTATTCCTTTATTATATTATTAAGAACCGTTTGGCTACTGGTAAGATGCAGCCGGGCGACTTCATCGTGAAGACAATTGTAACTACCGAGCTTATTAAGGCTGTGGCTGATAAGAACAAGGTTGAGATGCTCGACTGCTACACCGGATTCAAGTGGATTGCCCGTGAAATCCGTTTGCGTGAAGGCAAGCAACAATACATTGGCGGTGGTGAAGAAAGCTACGGTTTCCTGGCCGAAGACTTCGTGCGTGATAAAGATGCAGTTTCTGCTTGCTCTTTGCTGGCCGAAATCTGTGCTTGGGCTAAGGATCAGGGTAAGACACTGTACGATATCTTGATGGGTATTTATGTAGAATACGGTTTCTCGAAGGAAACTACAGTAAATGTGGTAAAACCCGGTAAGAGCGGCGCCGAAGAGATCAAGGCCATGATGGACAACTTCCGTGCTAATCCTCCTAAGGAAATCGGTGGATCGAAAGTCTGCGTGATAAAGGACTACAAGACATTGAAGATGACTAATGCAACTGGTCAGGTGACCGATCTGAATATGCCTGAATCTTCCAATGTTCTTCAGTACTTTACCGAAGACGGAACGAAGATTTCTGTTCGTCCGTCGGGAACAGAACCTAAGATTAAGTTCTATATTGAAGTAAAAGGCGAAATGGGATGTCCGAAATGTTATGCAAGTGCTAATGCCGAGGCTGAGAAGAAAGTTGAGGCTGTTCGTGCTTCTTTAGGCATCTGATAGAACTCTGATATTATTTTTCCCCTCCTGCAGCCTGTTTTTTTACGGGTTGCAGGAGGGATTTTTTTTGTCCGTAGTTAGGGTTCCTAAAGTCCATAGTTACGTCGCTAAAGTCTATAGTTATGCCGCTAAAGTCCATAGTTATGACACTAACGTCCATTATCTGGAAACAGTTGTTCGGTTAGGTTATTCTTTTAGATTTTATCTGTATTTTTGTCATGCCTGTTAAGCCGTTGTTCAGTATCGTTTATCCGTGTTTGCTGACTCTTCGGGCGCGGCAGGAGTGAACCCTTACTATGTGGAAAACAACATTTAGAAAAATCAATGTGACATGAAGATCAGAAATTTAGAAAGAAGAATCGTTATTGTGGCAATGGCATGCCTGTTCAGCTTGCCGATGGTGTCTCAGGTTTCTTTATTCCCGACGCCGGTAGAGGTCCGGAAAGCAGAAGGGCATTTCATGGTTGGAAGGAATCTTCAGGTTGGCAGCAACGGAGGATATGCAGCGTTGCTGGCCGGGAAGTTAGGCGAGGAACTGAAAGAGGTATCCGCAGATACCCGGGCATCGGGAGAGGTATTTCTGGAACTGAATGAACTTGCCGGTTTGCCTGATGAAGGCTATACGATGGAGGTAACTCCTGCCAAGGTTGTTTTGAAAGCTTCGTCGGCAGCAGGACTGTTTTATGCTAAAGAGACATTCCTGCAGTTGGCTGAGACGGCTGGAGGAAAAATCAGATGTTGCAGGATTGCAGATGCTCCGCGGTATTCCTGGAGAGGCTTTATGCTCGACGAAAGTCGTCATTTCTTTGGTAAGGAGAAGGTCAAGCAGTATCTTGACATGATGGCTTCGCTGAAGTTGAATGTTTTTCACTGGCATCTGACTGACGAACCGGGCTGGAGAATCGAAATCAAAAAGTATCCGAAGCTTACCTCCGAAGGCGCTGTAGGAAACTGGCACGACCCGAAGGCACCGGCTCAATTCTATACCCAGGACGATATACGCGAAATAGTGTCTTATGCTGCCGAGCGTCATATCATGATTCTTCCTGAATTTGATATGCCCGGACATGCTACAGCCGTCTGCCGTTCCTATCCCGAAGTGTCCGGTGGAGGTGAGGGAAAGTGGGAAGGTTTCACTTTTCATCCCTGCAAGGAAGAAACCTTTGA
Source organism: Bacteroides ndongoniae (assembly GCF_900108345.1). Taxonomy (GTDB): domain Bacteria; phylum Bacteroidota; class Bacteroidia; order Bacteroidales; family Bacteroidaceae; genus Bacteroides; species Bacteroides ndongoniae. Next base: position 1,316,248 of record NZ_FNVV01000013.1, read on the forward strand.
GTTTATCAGCCATATTTTCGACGAGATTATTTCCCTTTTTCCGTCGCCCTATATCCATGTAGGTGGCGACGAAGTGCATTTCGGAAACCAAAGCTGGTATACCGATCCGGAGATTCAGCAGTTCATCAAGGACAAGAATCTGGGCAATGAGGTAGGACTTGAGCATTATTTTATCCGTCGGATAGCCGACATGGTGGCTTCGAAAGGAAAGACCATGATTGGCTGGGATGAGATTGTGGATGCAGGCGTGTCACCCGAGAAAGCTGTAGTCATGTGGTGGCGTCACGACAGAAAACATCAGCTTGTAAAGGCCTTGGAAAACGGCTACAAAGTCATTATGACCCCGCGCCGACCGTTGTATGGTGACTTTGTGCAGTACGGTCAACATACGGTAGGACGTTTCTGGGATGGCTATAATCCGATAGAGGATATTTGCCGTTTCCCTGAACCGATCATACATTTGGCACAAGGCTATGAAGATCAGCTGATGGGCCTTCAGTTCAGTATGTGGACCGAGCGTGTGGCCGATGAGAAGAGACTTGACTTTATGACGTTTCCCCGTCTGGCAGCTGTTGCCGAGTCGGCATGGACACCGGCAAAAAAGAAAGACTGCAGCCTGTTTATGCAGAAGCTGCCCAAATTCCTGAAACTGCTTGATCGGTTAGGCATTTACTATTTCAATCCTTTTCAGCCGGATGCTACTCCCGAACCGGATGCACCCGATAAAGACGATGTGCTGAAGAACGGCTGACCCGAACAGAGCTGAAAAGAAAAACTGCACCGGACTCATAGAATCGAATGTCTACAGTCCGGTGCAGTTTTTATATATGGCGGATTACCAGAAAAGCTTTGCAGCATGTACTGATAGGAGGAAAGGAGTGATTATCCTTTTGCTTCCTGATACATGAAACGCTTGATGCTTTTCTTCGCAGTTTTCTCAAACTCTTCAAAGTGAATCTTGACTTTCGTTATCTGGCAATAAGCAGGCAGTTGCTGGTTCAGTTCTATCCGGTTGTTTTCCATGATGCCTTCGATGTCTTTCTGTTGCAGGCCATGCGCGAAAGCGTCGTCGAAGTCGGGATAGATAAGTGCTACAAGTTTGTCTTTCTGCAGGACAACCAGCGACTCGGATACATAAGGCATGTTGTTCAGTTTGCTTTCTATTTCCTCCGGATAGATGTTCTGTCCGCTGGCTGTAAGCAACATGTTCTTGCTGCGTCCTCTGACGGTGACGTAACCGTCTTTGTCCATGGTGCCCAGGTCACCGGTGTGCAACCAGCCGTTCGCGTCGATGATTTGCGCTGTGGCTTCCGGATTTTTATAGTAACCCAGCATCAGGTTGGCTCCGCGGCAGACGATTTCGCCTGCTACATGTTGCGGGTCGTTGGAGTCAATCTTGACTTCCATTCGTGAAGTTGCTTTGCCGCAGGAAGCCAGTTTCAAGGTTTCCCAACGGCTCGAACAGATGATAGGACCGCATTCTGTCATACCATAGGCAATGGTGTAGGGGAAGCCGATGGATTTCAGGAAGCGTTCGACATCGGCATTGAACGGTGCTCCTCCGATGATGATTTCGTCAAAGTTGCCACCGAATATTTCCATTGCCTTCTTGCGGGCATCGGCCTTGATGTGGTCGTTGATGATGGGCATCCGCAGCAGCAGTTTTCCAATACGGTTGTCGACACGAGGCAGAATATCTTTCTTAATGATTTTCTCGACAATGAGCGGTACACAGGAGATGACCCGTGGCCTGATTTCTGCGAAAGACTGTGCGATAATCTTGGGCGACGGCATACGGGTAAGAAAGTACAGATGGGCGCCGGCTGAGAATCCGTACAGGAAATCATATACCATACCGAATACATGTCCCAACGGAAGCATGGATACGATGTGGTCGCCCGGGCGAACGGGCAGCATTTCGTGGCAATAGGCTATGTTGGACCACAGGCTGCGATAGGGCAGCATGACTCCTTTCGAATAGCCTGTTGTGCCTGATGTATAGTTGATGACCGCCAGTTCTTCGGGTGAAGCCTCTTTGCGGTAGCAGATATGTTCCGGACGGAAATTCTTGGGGTAGCGTTGCCCGTAGATGGCATTGCGATGCTCGAATGCTTCCATCAGCCGTTCGTCGCGGCAGACTACCGGGTTGAAGTCCGGCATCAGCACAATGCCCAGCAGCAGCGGCATGGCGTCTTCGTTCAGGTTTTCCCATATCTGGTCGCCGACAAACAGCAGCTTGGCTTCGGAGTGGTTGACAATGTTGTGTATGTTGTCAGCCTTGAATTCGTGAAGTATGGGGACAATGACTGCACCATAGGTCAGGGTTGCAAGAAAGGCCACGGCCCAATGTGCGCTGTTGCGTCCGCAAACGGCAATCTTGTCGCCGGGCTTAATGTTGGCACTTTCCAATACGATGTGGAATTTGGCTATTTTCCGGGCAACATCTTTGTATTGCAATGTGGCGCCTTTATAATCTGTCAGGGCATTTCTGTCCCAGTTTTGTATGATGCTTTGCTCAATGTAGTCAATGAACTGCTGTTTCTGTTCCATTTGTTAAATCGGCACACTTTAGTTAAAACCGTGCAAATATAGGGCTTATACCAATGCGAAACAAGCAGTTCATGTTTTTTAGTTTTTACTTTTCTCCGAAATGAGCAGTAGCTTATCGCCTACATGCAGCTTCAGGCTTCCATTGGGAATGAGGTATTCGTCGCCTCTTTTTACAATCATCACCAGTGTTCCCTGAGGCAGGTTCATGTCTTTCAGGGTGTCGCCCTGTGCCAGTATTTCCGGAGTGACGGTCATATCTTTCAGGTCGGAGTCTATTTCATCGGGCAGTTCCACACCGAAGTCGTTGCCTGTTTTGGGCATCGGGATGGAGAGGCCCAGCAATCGGGCAGCCCGCGATACGGTAGTTCCCTGGATGATGAGCGAGACGATGGTGATGAAGAAGACAATGTTGAAGATGGCATCAGAGCCCGGCACATTGGCTACTACGGGATAGGTGGCAAAAATAATGGGAACAGCTCCGCGCAGTCCGACCCATGAGATGAACAGGCGCGATTTGAGCGTTATTTTTTTGCCGAAAGGCAGCAGGCAAAGGAAGACGCTGAGCGGACGGCCTATCAGAATCATGAATACACCGATGAGCAAGGCCACGCAGGCTACTTCGAGCATTTCGTGCGGGTTGACCAGAAGTCCCAGGCACAGGAACATGATGATCTGGAACAGCCATGTCAGTCCGTCCATAAAGGTATATATTTCTTTCCTGTACATAATCTTGGCATTACCCACCATCATACCGGCTATGTAAACAGCCAGATAGCCGTTCCCCTTCAGCAGGTCGGTAAGGGAGAAGGTGAAGAACACGAATGCCAGCAGCAGAATCGGATAGAGCGCTTGGTTATCGATGTTGATTCTGTTCAGGATGAGGATGGCCAGTTTTCCCAGCAGATAGCCGGCGCCGGCTCCGACGATGAACTGCACGATGAACGAGCCCAGTATGTGTGCCGTTTCCATCCCCGACGACTGGATGAACTGTATCAGCACGATGGTAAGCATGTAGGCCATCGGGTCGTTACTTCCGCTTTCCAGTTCGAGCATGGGACGCAGGTTGTGCCTCAGGTTTATCTTCTGCGAACGCAGTATGGCGAATACGGAGGCCGAATCGGTCGAAGACATGGTAGCGGCCAGCAGCAGGCTGGTGATAAGCGGGAAGTGAATGTTGGTCCAGCTCATGCCCGAAAGCCACCAGATGAAGAGTCCGGTGAACAGGGCTGTAAGCAGTACGCCTGCTGTTGACAATACGATGCCCGGCCACAGGATGGGGCGAATCTCGCTTATCTTGGTATCCATACCTCCCGAAAACAGGATGATGCTCAGGGCAACCATACCGATGAACTGTGCCTCCTGTGCATTGTGGAACTGCAATCCCAGTCCGTCGCTGCCAAAGGCCATGCCCACCATGAGGAAGAGCAACAAGGCTGGTACTCCGAAACGGTAGCCGGTCTTTCCGACAACGATACTGACAAAAAGTAAAATAGAACCGATAAGAAGGATGTTTTCTGCTGTAAAAATCATGTTGTTGAATAATAAATTGTTAGGAGAATACAAAGATAGCAAACTTTAGTTGAATTTTAAAACAAAGGTGGTTTTTTTTCCGGGCAAAAGGGAAATGCTGCCACCCGACAGGCGCATGATTTGTCTGGATATGCTTAAGCCGATGCCGCTTCCGCCCTCTTTGGTCGTGAAGAAGGGGATGAAGATGTGTTCGGCAATCTCCTGAGGAATCTGTGGCCCGTTGTTCGAAATCTCTATGAATATGGCTTCGGAGTCGTTGCAATAGGCGCGTATGCGTATGCAACCCGTGTCGGCTTCCTTGTTGGGAGATGACTCGATGGCCTGTATGGCATTTTTCAGAATATTGATGACGACTTGCGCTATCAGGTTCTCGTCGGCATAGATGATGAGGTCCTCGGGGGCGACATCGGTCTGGAATGTGATGTGTGCGTCGGGATGCTGGTGCCGGGCCAACTCGATCATTCGTGTAATGAATCCTTTGGCGTAGAACAGAGATGGCTCCGGCGTCGGGATTCGGGTGAACTTCCGGTAGGTTTCGACAAATGCGAGCAATCCCTTGCCGGTACTGCTGATGGTTTGCAGTCCGTTGCGTATTTCTTCTTCTACCGTTGGGGTTGAGGCTTCGTCCGCTTTGCCCGGTTGGGCGACAAGGTGCAGCAACGTATCGCTGAGCGAGGTGATGGGAGTCATTGCATTCATGATTTCGTGTGTCAGGACACGGGTGAGCCTGATCCACGAATCGATTTCTTTTTCGTCCAGTTCGTTGTTGATGTCGTTCAGGGCAAGAATGCGCAGAGACTCGTCGCGAACCACTATACCGCTGACGCGTACGGACAGGTTGACCGTGCCGCGCTCGTTGCTGAAAGCAATCTGCAGTTTGTCGCCCGGGCGGCATTGGCTGATGGTGTCCGTCAGTCGGGAGTCCACGCGGCTAAGCTGCTTGACGTGGGTGAACACATTGATGCCCAGCAGCCGTAGGGCTTCATCGTTCTTTTGATAGACAGCTCCGTTTTCGTTCAGCACTACGATGCCGGTGTTGACACAGCCCAGAATCAGCTCGTAGTATTTCTCCTTTTGGATGGTTTCTTTTTTGACGTTGTGCAGGATGCATGCCACTTTGTTCAATGCCCGGTTGACTATCCGGTTTTCCCGGTTGTGGTCGTCCTCGTTGAAGTGGATGGAGTTGTCATTGTTTTCAATGGCATCGAGCAGAAAGAGTACGTTGCGTATGTGGCGGCGGTAAAGCCGGTGTTGCCAGTATAGGGCGACGGGCAAGAGGGCGGTGAACACAAGGGCCCAAAAGGTAGGATTGAGGAACCTTGGCAGGGGCAGGGGATTCCACAGAAGCGTTGCCCAGAAGAAACCTGCCATGAAAGTCACCAGCAGACTGACGCCCACCCGGAACGGATAGTATTGTCTTGGATCTTTTTCCTTCATTCGCGTAACAGTTTGTTAGAGTCCGAATTTCTTCATTTTATTGTATAGGGTCTGGCGGCTGATTCCTAATTGGGCGGCTACGGCAGACAGGTTACCGTTGCAGCTGTCCAGTGCTTTGCGAATCATCTTGAACTCCATTTCTTCCAAGGTCGAGGCCGGCATTTCCGGGCTTTTCTCCTGATGGGAGGTCAGTTGAAACAGTTCGGCAGGCAAGCAGGTGTCATCGCAGATGATGACGGCCTTTTCGATGGTGTGTTCCAGTTCGCGGATGTTGCCATACCAGGGATGCTGCTTCAGCTTGGCTTGGGCGCTTTCGGTGAGGCTGACCAGTGGCTTGTCGTAGCGTTTGCAGAAGCGGGTAATGAACATTTCGGCCAGCGGAACAATGTCTTCGGGGCGTTGCCTGAGCGGCGGGATTTCCAGATGTATCGTGTTGATTCTGTACAACAGGTCTTCGCGGAATTCGTTCCTTTGTACCATGTCCTGAAGATTGCGGTTGGTGGCGCAAATTAGGCGGATGTTGACAGGAACCGGGGTGTTGCTGCCTACACGGACAATGCTGCGGCGCTGGATGGCTGTCAGCAGTTTGGCTTGCAGGTGATAGGGCAGGTTGCCTATTTCGTCCAGGAAGAGGGTACTCTGGTCGGCCGATTCAAACTTGCCGGCACGGTCGGCATGTGCGTCGGTGTAAGCGCCTTTGATGTGGCCGAAAAGCTCGCTTTCGAACAGACTCTCGGTGATGGCCCCCATATCTACGCACACCATTTCGTGCTGGTGGCGGTGGGACAGTCGGTGTATTTCGCGTGCCAGCATTTCTTTGCCGGTACCGTTTTCGCCGGTTATCAGTATGTTGGCATCGGTTGCGGCGACTTTTTGTACTAACAGCTGCAAGTGCTTCATGGCGGGACTTTCTCCCCAATACATGCTGTCTTTTTCTGTTTTCGGTTTTTTCCGGTCGGTGTTGTTGGCCGGTTGCCCGTCTTCTATGGCACGTATCAGGGTTTCGATGACTTTGCGGTTGTCCCAGGGCTTGACGATGAAGTCGGCCGCTCCCTCCTTCATGCCCCGTACGGCTAAGTCGATATCGGCATAGGCAGTGAAGAGTATAACGGGCAGCTTGGGGACAGCCTTTTTAATTTCGTGCAGCCAGTAGAGCCCTTCATTGCCCGTGTTGATGCCTGCTGTGAAATTCATGTCGAGCAGGATTATTTGCCATTTTTCCTCGTTGATGACGGAGGGCAGTGTGACAGGCGAAGAAAGTACTTTTATGGTATCGAAGTAGGGCTTTAGCAGTAATTGCAATGCTGCGAGTACTCCCTGGTTGTCGTCAACTATGAGAATCTTTCCGTATTTTCTGTTCATCCTTATTTCTGGTAAGCTTTGTTTATTCGGGCTTCGCGAGCCATATGCTTGGAGAGCCTTTACAGAGAGGGTAAAAGTACGAATTAAATCTGAAACGCAAGCTTTGTCCGGAGGATATTTTCGGCGCTGGGCCGGAAGTTGCCCGATTGCGGCACACGCGGCTTTGCTTTTTATTCTCCAACCGCAGGTTTCCGTCAGGGATAACAGCGGGGGTATGTCCGTATTCCCGTGGGGTTATGTCCGTATCCTCTTGGGGTTACGTCAGTTCCCTCAAGGGGAAACTCTCATTCCCCAAGGAGGTTACGGCCGTTCCCCAAAGAGGAAACGACTGTTTCCAAGGCAGGAAACGAACGGAAACTGCAAGCGTTTGAGCTACAGAGCCTTGCTCTTTTTGCCTCCTTGCGCTTGGGTTATAAGAAATCTCTTGGCTAGTCGGCGGCGTACATCCGGTTTATATCAGCTGCATCTTTATGCCGAATGAAAGGCTCAGGTAATCTTTGGGTTTCAGATATTTGTTGGTAAATGCGCTTATCACGTAGAGGTCGCATGTGCTGATTTCGTAGAACAGGCTGATTTGTTTAGCCATAAGGCGATGCTTTTGGTCGATGTTGAACGTGATTCGTTGCCCTAAGAAAACATGAAAGCGTATTTTGGACGAAAAACCATAATAACCTTTAGGATAACGGTCCGGCTCGTTCACCCAGAAATCATCACCAAATACGGTATTCACATACATGCCGCACGTAAGCGGGTTGATGCTGAACGGGCTTTCTTTGATGCGTAAGTCCCAGGGGATATAATTTTGTTTTAAAGTAAAGGTGAGTTTGGCTTTTTTCGATTGATATTTAGGCAGAATGCCGAAAAGCATGTCTGTCTCCCACTGATTGTGACGTCCATAGTCCCAACCGGGTCCCACCGATACGAGGCCTATATTGCCTGCAAACTGAATTTTGCTGTATACAGGTATCAGGGCTTCCCAGCGGTTGCGGTAGCGGCGGATGCGATGGTCGTATTTGTTTTGATACTGTGGCATGTCTTCGTCGGTCAGTGGTGCCCATATCGTATCGTGTTTTACTATCCAGACGGTATCGTGCTGAAGTTCTGCCTGCTGGATGGTGGAAGAATCGGCGGGTTCGCGATAGGTGATTCTTATGCTGTCTTCCTGCTCTATTTGTGCCTGAAGCGGAAATGCGAATGCGGACAGGAGTAGAGCAAGGCAATAGGGAATGCCTTTTTTAATAATATACCACTTCTCTTTCATAGCCTTCAGGTGTTATGGTGAAAATATAATAGTTGCGGTGTTTCATGCAGTCGCTCATATAATACATGATTCCATCCTCGAAAAGTTCTTCTTCAAAAAGATGATGTTCGTGGCCTGCAGTACAAAACTGAATGCCTGGAAACTCGATGACATACCGTTCGAATACCCGTGCCACATTGTTGTTGAACTGGTCGGCATACGGGCGTACGTGCATGGATATGACAGTCTTGTCAAATTCATCCCTGCGGTTGTGAATTTCGTTTTCCAGAAATTCGAAGTCGGGGATGGGCTGCGAATAGTCGTTTTCGAGGGCATTGGTATTCAGGCAGACAAACTTGACACGTCCGGCAATGAAACTGAAATTGGGATTACCGAAAATGGCTCTGTAGGCTTCTTCGCCAGTTCCCAGACAGTCGTGGTTGCCAATCAGCGTGACGTAGGGTATGTTCAGCTTATTCATAATGTCGCGTTGCCACAGGAATTCGTTGGTGACTCCGAAGTCGCTCATGTCGCCTCCATGTATCACAAAGTCAATATCGTTTCGCTGATTCAGATGTTCGACAAAATCCTCCGTCTCGTCGTACCATCGCTGTGAGTCACTCATTGTGACGATCCGTAGGGTGTCTTTGCCCAGGCAGCGTGCCTCGATTTCTTCGATATTGTGTGCATTGACATTTGTTTCACCGCTTATTCGTACATCGTAAGGATGATAATCTATCATGTCGCAACCGGCTAGCAGCAAACATGCCGAAATGATGTAAAGTAGGGAATGCCTCATGTCTATATCTTACGTTAATAATAAAAAGCTGTATGATCGCTCGGACTGTTTGTATAGTGTGATTCTCTTCTCTGAGAGGTGGTGTGTGATAAAACAGAAGCCGATAAACAGGTTGCAAAAATATGTTTTTCTCTCTGAATGTAGTTTACCAGATTGGCTCTTTTTGTGTTCCGAAAGGAATACTTTACGAGGGTAGCAGGAGGAGGGGGGAGGAAAATTGGCTTGCTTTTCGTTGGGGAGGGAATAAAACAGAACCGGCAGGTATAAAAAAACTGGCTATCAATGATGCCATTGATAACCAGTTCCAGTTCTTTATATATTACTTCTTTTCCGTTAACGGATTCGGTTTACTCGAATGTTCCATAACGTGTAGGAAGCAGTTTGCGGTCGCCCAGAGTGTTGTCTACGCGGGCTACGTTGATCCAGAATTTGTTTTCGCGTACATTCTCTGTCGGATAGGCAGCTTTGGTACGGCTGTAGCAGTGATCCCATTGATCTGCTACTACTTCGTATTCGGGATGCGGAGCGTTGACCAGTACGTTGTCGGTCTTGTCTGCTGTTCCGTCTTTCACTTCCTGAATTTCATTCCAGATGGATAGCATCACTTGGACGAAGTTGTCGAGTTCGGCCAGGCTTTCGCTTTCGGTTGGCTCGATCATCAACGTGCCATGAACAGGGAATGAGAGGGTAGGAGCGTGATAGCCGTAATCCATCAGACGCTTGGCGATGTCGTTTTCGCTGATGCCTGTTTCCTCGTGAATCTTCCGGCATTCGAGTATCATTTCGTGACCTACAAAACCGTTAGCACCACGATATACGATTCCGTAAGTATCGTTCAGGCAAGCGGCCAGGTAGTTTGCATTAAGTATGGCTATCTTGGTGGCGCGTGTCAGGCCTTCGGCACCCATCATGCGGATGTAGCCATAAGTGATAGGCAGAATACCTGCACTACCGTACGGAGCAGACGAAACTTCGTTGGCTGCATTGCCAAACATGTGATGTCCGGGGAGGAAAGGAACCAGGTGGCTGGCTACGCAGATAGGACCTACACCCGGGCCACCGCCACCGTGAGGTGAAGCAAAGGTCTTGTGCAGGTTCAGGTGGCAGACGTCGGCACCGATGAAACCGGGGCTGGTCAGGCCGACTTGGGCGTTCATGTTGGCTCCGTCCATATAGACTTGTGCACCGCAATCGTGGATGATCTTGCAGATTTCTACAATCTCGGTTTCGAAGATTCCGTGCGTAGAAGGATAGGTAATCATCAGGGCAGCAAGGTCGGAACGGTTTTCTTCGGCTTTGGCACGAAGGTCTGCCATGTCGACATTGCCGTGTTCGTCGCAGGCACATGTTACGGTGGTGAAACCAGCCTGAATGGCTGATGCGGGATTGGTTCCATGGGCTGAGGCCGGTATCAGAATCTTGTTGCGGTGGCCTTGACCGATGCTTTCCAGATAGGCGCGGATGACACGCAATCCTGTATACTCGCCTGCTGCGCCGGAATTGGGTTGCAGGCTGACACCTGCAAATCCGGTGATGACTTTCAGTTCATCGCTCAAATTGTTGATAAGTTCATGGTAGCCCTCTGCCTGGTCTTCGGGGACAAACGGGTGAATGTTCATGAATTCCGGGCGGCTTAACGGAAGCATCTCGGCTGCAGCATTCAGTTTCATGGTGCACGAACCAAGCGAAATCATGGAGTGTGCCAGCGATATATCTTTACGGTCCAGGCGTTTGATGTAGCGCATCATCTCTGTTTCCGTGTGGTACAGGTTGAATACTTCATGAGTCAGGAACGGCGTTTTACGTTTGATGGTATCCTGCAGAATACTGCTGTCGGGGATGCTGGTGATTTTGTGCCAGTCTTGTTCGGCAGCAATGGTGAATATGGAGAGCAGGACATTGACTGCGGCAATGTCGGTGGTTTCGTCGATGCTGAATCCGACGTCACCGTTGTCGAAGTACCGCAGATTGACTTCTTTGCTCAGGGCAATGGTGCGTATTTGCTGGGCCGACAGATTGTCGGGCAGGGCGAAACGCAGGGTATCAAAGTATTGTGTATTCTGTTGGCGGAAGCCCAGTTTGCTGATTGCTTTCTCCAGGAATACGGTGATACTATGGATGCGTTCGGCTATGTTGCGGATGCCTTCCTGACCATGGTATACGGCATAGAATCCGGCCATGGTGGCAAGCAGGGCTTGAGCAGTACATATATTGGATGTAGCCTTCTCGCGCTTGATGTGCTGTTCGCGTGTCTGTAGGGCCATGCGGTAGCACAGCTTACCGTATTTGTCACGCGACCATCCGATGATACGTCCAGGCATGTTGCGTTTGTATTCATCGCGTGTGGCAAAATAGGCAGCCGACGGTCCGCCGTAGAACATCGGAGTACCCAAGCGCTGTGTCGATCCGAAGACAATATCAGCACCCCATTCGCCCGGAGGAGTGAGCAGGGCCAGACTCAGGATGTCGGCAGCTACAGCTACTTTGCAACCGGCAGCATGGGCTTTTTCAACGAAACTGCGATAATCCTCAACGTTACCGCTGGCATTGGGGTATTGAACTACGCAGGCAAATATGTCGGGAGTCAGTTCCATTTCATTATAACGTCCTACAGTAAGGCGAATGCCCTGCGGGATGGCGCGGGTTGTCATTACGGCCAAGGTCTGCGGGAAAATGCTTTCGTCTACAAAAACGGTATTCGCTCCTTCTTTCTGTTGTGCGCGCGAGCGGAGAGCGTACATCATGGTGACGGCTTCGGCTGCTGCAGTTCCTTCGTCGAGGAGGGAGCAGTTGGCGAGCGGCATTCCGGTCAGGTCGCATACTGCGGTCTGGAAGTTCATCAGGGCTTCCAGACGTCCTTGGGAAACTTCAGTCTGATAAGGAGTATAGGATGTATACCATACTGGATTTTCGAAAACATTGCGTTGGATAACCGCCGGGGTGATGGTGCCATACCAACCCATGCCTATATATGTAGTATAAAGTTTGTTTTTCGAGGCCAGCTGGGCAATGTGGCCTGCAAATTCATATTCAGTCATAGGTTCGGGCAAGTCGAGAGGCTTGTCTAAGCGAATATTGGACGGAATGGTCTTGTCTATCAGTTCATCAAGGCTGCTAACGCCTATTTTGCGTAGCATAGTCTCTTCATCCTGGGGAGTAATCCCAATGTGGCGATTGATCAATAAGTCGTTTTTCATATCTATATTGATTAAAAATGTTTTTTAATTCGGTTCCTTTTTTGTCAAGCAAGATAATATGGTTTATCTGAAGAATGGATTTTCGGCTTTTTCGATACCAATGGTAGTGGGTGCGCCGTGTCCTGGATAAACAACTGTTTCGTTAGGTAGCACAAACAGGCGGCTGCAGATGTGCTCTATCAGTTCATCGAAGTTGCCTCCTGTCAGATCGGCACGTCCGATACTGCCTTGGAATAGTACGTCGCCCGAGAACATGCAATGTTCGGCGGCACAATAGTATACCAAACTGCCGGGTGAGTGCCCGGGTACGTGGATAGCTTCGAGCTGGGTGTTTCCGAAGGTGATGATGTCGCCGTCGTGCAGATATTTACCTAACGGGACAGGAGCTTCCTGAAGCTGGAATCCAAACATCCGGCTTTGCTTGGGAGCTTCATCTATCCAATACTCATCGGCCTGATTGGCTTCGGCTTTCAAGCCAAATTCTTTCAGCATAAAAGGGTTGCCAAAGATGTGGTCAAGGTGCAGGTGGGTATTGAGCAGATGTTTTATATTCAGCTGGAAGCTGGTAATGAATCCTTTGAGTGCCTGCTTCTCTTCTTCGTAGAAGCACCCGGGGTCGATGACAACTGCTTCGCGCGTTTCGTCCCATAACACGTAGCAGTTCTCGGGGAACATATTGAATTCAAATCTTTTAATTTTCATCTTTTTTTGTATGATTTTCTGATTTATAGATTAGAGGATTTACAAGTGAAAATGCAGTCAGGCTTATAGGGCCGTATAGACTACTTTTTTGGTTTCGAAAAATTCTTCTTTATAATAATCTTTCAGATCCCATATGGCGGTTCTTTGCTTGAATGGCAAAGTCTCGTTTGCCAGTTCGCCACCTTTCAGGCAGATAAGCCCGTTGGGCAAGGCATTTCGCCCCTCGGAAGCAATGTTTTTGCGGATGATCTTTATCAGATCGGCAAGGGGCATGACGGCACGGCTCACGACGAAATCAAACTTCTGTTTCTCTTCTTCGGCACGTTCGTGGCAGAAAGTCGTGTTCTTTAATCCGATACTGTTGGCAACTTCGCTGGCTACACGTACTTTCTTCCCGATGCTGTCTACCAGATGGAAATGTGATTCGGGAAAAAGAATGGCCAGCGGAATACCCGGGAATCCCCCTCCGGTACCTAAGTCCATAATACGGGTGCCGGGGCGGAAACGGATCACCTGGGCTATTCCTAATGAGTGGAGTACATGGTGCTCATATAGATTTGTAATATCTTTGCGGGAGATTACATTTATTTTAGAGTTCCAGTCGGTGTAGAGGTCGTAAAGAGCAGCGAACTGTGTCTTTTGTTCGGCTGTCAGGTCGGGAAAATATTTTAAAATAATGTCCATTGCCTTCTTGATTGCTTTAACGTTGCAGATTAATTTCTGGTTGTTCTTGTCTTATCTGACGGATTCTGTAATTTGAAGGCTGTCGCTCAGCAAGTGCTGCATCATTTCCCATGGCAAGCTGATTTCGATGGCCCCCATTACGTAGGGAGCGATGTCGTATACATTATAATAGAATGTAATGCCTTCCTTGGTCAGATAGAAATTCTCGGTAGGTGTCAGCTCGCCTGTGCTGGCATATCCCATTTCTTCGAGCTCTTCGCGCGACGTAACTTTGTGGATAGCCATTAGCTGGTTCCAGAGCAAGTCGGTCAGAGACTCTTCGTATCCTTCGGCAAAGAGGTCGTCCAGACGGATAGGACGCATGGTGCGGAGGTCAAGATTGAGGAAGGAAGTCATATATATACCGTGTGCTCCTCCTGTATATTCTTCGTAACGGAAGCGGTATACTAACAGATTTTTGGCATAATATTGCACGTGGCTCTGTAGGTGTTTATAATAGGAATACCATGCTCCGACATCAGACGAAGTATCATTGTTCTCTTTCTGATAGAGTGGCTCTAAATCGGACCGGTAATCGCTGATGTATTTTTGGGTATATTGTTCGATGGCTTTCTCGGGTTGCATGGCGAGGTATTTGTCGCCCAGGCAGACAGATAGGAAATATGTGTTGAGGCTATCCTTTAGGCGAGGGTCGGACGACTGGCTGGCAAATGTAAAGTTGATAACCAGATTGCATGCGGGCTTGGCTGTATCTCCGAAAAGGTGGGCAGTCTCGTTTACTTGAATGCTGTCGAACTCTAATGAACCTGTGTTTTTGTTCATCTTGTTACCGCACGAGAAGAAAAAAATGCTTGCTGTAAGCAGAAAGATGAATTGGCTGACAGTTTGCTTTTTCATATCAGTTTTTGTTTTATAATCAATTTGTTGATCAATGCTCTTTAAGGACAAATATAGAATATATTGACGAACCAATTGTATGGAAAAAGGAAAAAATGAGTTTTATTAGTTGTTCTCTTTTTCCAATATATTCAGGGCATTGAGCCATTCCAACGCTTAGGCTTCCACTGTTTTCACCCAATACCCATTTCCGTACTTCGTATGCACCCTGCGCCCTAACTGCGCCAGCAGTCGGGCGAACGACGTGCAGGAACAGTCCTTCAGCGCAGCAGGGTTCTTCTTCTTCACTGTGGTATAAATTTCGGCAGCAGACATCAGGCGGGCACCTTGCTCGCCCGGCTCGGCGAAGCGGAAACAGGAGCTGACCAACTCTTCGGCAGGCGTGACGCGATAGAACGGGCGATTGGCTTGCTGGATCTCGTTTTCCTCTTCCTTGCTGAACCAGCAGCGTTCGCCATTTTCCAACTCGTGCAGCAGCTGGGCATAAAGTTGTTCATAATCTATCGGGGTGTTGCAGTCAATGGGGCGTTCCACCTCCACACAGATGAAGCGGCGGCTGCCCGAAAGGTCAGTCAACAAGTCGCGGCGGTTGCTGGTGCCGATAAATGAGGCGATGCGAGGCAGCGGCTCTGCCGTGCGGCGATAGGCGCGGCGCACGCGCAAGGCTTCCATCTGCATCAGGTTTTTCAGTTGGGGCATCCGGCTGGCGGGCAGGCGGTCGAACTCGTCCAGGTTGATAAGTCCGTACGAGGCTAGTTTGTTCTCCGCCGCCGTGGCGTTGGTCAGGTCGAAGCTTTCGGTAAAGTAGTCGCGTAGTTGGGGCGGAAGCAGCAGGCGGCAGAAGGTGGATTTTCCCAAACCTTGTGCGGTGCTGACCAGTAGCGGCGCCACACTGTTGGCACGGCGTCCCTCTCCACCACGGCCTGTCCACTGGGCTGTGATGGCGAGCATCCAGCGGTGGAAGGCACGTGTCCAAAGGTCGGTGTCGGACACCCGCTTGGCCAGCTCGGTCACACGGTCGGTACCGTCCCATGCGGGAAGGTGCTTGAAATAGAGGTCGAACGGATGGTAGGTCTGCACGTGGTCGGACTCCACATAGCGTTTCACGTCACGGTCCCAGCAGTCCACGCCGCTGTTCATGGCGTCGAGGGCGATGCCGTTCAGGGTACGGTTGTCCACGGGGGTATAAATAAGGTGGTGCGGATCAGCAGTGCTGGTAGTGTCTATACGGGCGCACTCCGTACGTTCCGTCAGCAGGTTGTAGCGGAAGGCATAGTGCAGTTTCAGGTAGCGCGTCAGGCGTTGCATCATCTGTTGCTGGCGCGAGGGCTTTTCGGGTTGGGCAGGAGATTCTTCAGCAGGTGCGGCAACCTCTTCTTGGGGTGCATCTTTTACCACTTCCTTTGCCGTATCTTTCACCGTATCCTCTTCAATGACAGGCGGTTGTTCCATTGTCAGGATACGTGCTTCGGCGGCTTCGTCGGGTTGAGCGTCCACCCATTCGATGATTTCGTTCCCGCCGTTCAGGCTGAACATACGTTTTTGTTCGCCTTTGGTACGGTTGTCGGGTGTCCACGTCATGCGGACACTGAACTCGCCGCTGCCTATCACCACGAACACTTCGCCTCCGGGCAGGCGGGTGCAGACGTGTTGCAGGTCGGCGAACAGCTGTTCGTAGGCAGAAGCGGAAGACGCTGCTGTCGTCGTGCCGGTCGTGTTAGTCGTGTCGTTTGTCGTGTTGTCCTTGCGTGTGGTGTTCCACGGAAGGAACCAGCTTTTCAGGTTCGTAATCAAGTTCATAGCGATTTTTGGGTTTAAGTGATAATGGACGGGGGCGCGGTTACAGACCCCGAGTTTCCCCGTTCCCTTGTTAACTTATTAACTCATTAACTCATTAACTGTTCCCCAAAGATACAAAATCAGAAGGCCTTTGTCAAGTGTTTGGCGAGAAATAATCAACAAAAATCAACTTCTTTTTCAATCACCACACAAATTGGCACAGATTAATTCATACGCGCGCGCACATCGCGTAGAGACGCAAAATTTTGCGTCTCTACCCACACACGCATACATTCATACCCACGCACATGATTACACTACTGTCCCATCCCAAAAACATTTAATCCGTGCTAATCCGCGTCGTCAGTGGTGTTTTTCACCAATTTGCAGGGTGAAGTTTCACCGTAATCTTTTGAGGATTAACCGTTTGTGGTGAAAGATGGATACGCGACCACACGGAATGAGCGGATGAACGCGGATTTTAATTTTTAATTATTCATTTTTAATTGAACCCACGTGAAACTTATCTTTCACCCTATCCTTTTGATTATCAGCACTGATTTTCCGTGTTGAAAGCGTGAACCCAATTTCCCCTTTTCTCCTTTTCATCCGTGTTCGTCCGCTCCATCTGCGTAGTCCGCGTATCCATCCCTCACCCGTTTTTCATTATTCATTTTTCATTCTCAACGTCCTACTTTAGCGGCGTAACATCGGTAGTTAGCCGGCGTAACAAGCAATGCCAGCGGGTTTTGCATTAAATGCCGCCGGGTTTGACAAGCAATGTCCACGAGTATTGCAAGCAATGTCCACGAGTATTGCCTGCAACTCTCACGTGTATTGCTTGTACGGCTCGCGTATATTGCTTGCCATAATCATTGTTGTTAAAGGGGGACGTACAAGGATAATTCTCTTTATACGAGAATTATAAAAATTCAGTTCACAAACATGTCCTAATATAAATAAAAATTTTGCAAGTCTATATGATAAATTAGAAGGCAACGGTTCTTCAAAAAATGAATATCCTGCATTTTGATATGACCAATTTAATATTTTCTCGAAAAACAACTCTAGAATTTGTTTTTCATAAGGTTTACGAATATCTGTTCTTAAACGAAAGTTTAAATAAAGCATTACATCTAACAATGAATCTATATATGCTTCATTCTCAATTCGTTCTTGTTGCAATCCTTTTTCTATTACCTTAAACATAAAATCGTCAATACCTTGAAGTAATCTATTGGGATCTCCTTCCAAATAGTTTTTGCTACATAAGTAACATATTCCTATCCCAATACCAGATAATCCATCAGAAATTCCCAATGAACATTTATTATTGACAGACTTGCATACATGCATTAAACACCTTTCTGCAATCTTTGTATACTTATCATCCTGACTCATGCGTCCATACCAGAAACAAAAGATTGCATAGCCCATTAAACCATGCTGCAAAAACAGATTTTCCTTACGCATAAGAGATAATTCCTTATGTACAATATCATCTAACAAACGGCTCATATCATTCGCTATAATCTACTTTTATGTCATTATTCTGTATCGTTTTATCCGTACTCTTTACACGGGCTTTCAAACGCCCGAAAGTGTAACGAATACCTAAGTTGAAATAAGCCTGATAATATCGGTAAGAAGAACGATAACGATAATTATCGGCTTGCCAGTCATTATGTTTTGTATAGTGGGTCGGCAAGAAACTTCCTGCGCTACAAGAGACTCGTAACTGATTCTTCAAGAAATACTTCGAGAGAGACAGCGTATAGTTATAGCTCGTGCTTCCCCGTCCCTGTAACATTATATAGCGTGTATTGTAACCGCCGTCGGCACTTAGGTAGAGAGAATGCGGCAGTTCCAGTTCCATTTCGCCGCGCAAACGGAAAAAGAAGCCATCATTCTGCATGGAAAGCCTTGAAGCATCATAATACACATAGTGCACAACCGGCGACAGGCGTATGAACAGGTTGCGGCAAGGTCTTCCGGAAAACCAAACACTTAATGCTGACAAGTTTTTTCTGCCCAGATTGTCTTTCGTCAGATGGAGCATATCTCCATCCAAAAAGCGATAATCTAAAATAATGCGGTTAGTATGCTGATGTGACAATGCCCACCGTAACGTATAACGGCCTAAATCATGATAAGAAGCCAATTGTATGGTGTGTGATATTTCTGGTTTCAAACGCTGGTTGCCATACGACAATTGCATGGGAACAGTCGCATCTATATAAGGATCGAGAGCAAAAATGTCAGGACGAAGAGCCGACATGGCATAAGCCAGTTCTATTGACGTTTTTTTAGAACAAGTGTATGCCATAGTAAGCCGAGGAAAGACATTATGGAAAGTCCTGTCCAAATTATGCTCTGGGACGGAATGGCGCAAACGGTCGTGCTGGAGTTCATAGACCATGCCGCCCGTAAGATTGAAACGGGACGTAAGATAATTATACGAAGCATAACCATTGAATACATGTTGATGATGTGTATAACGACTCGTACCTTCTTCATCTCTAATAAAGGATTCCGAATATACGGGCGACACGTCCAACGTGAAATCTTCATTTTCTGGTCTCATGATATATTTCCCTCCTACCGAGAACTTATGGCAAGTACCTATTTTATGGACAAACTCGGTTTCTACCGTGTGGTATCCTCGGGAAGATTTGTGCCTCCGCACATAATCATAAAAGTCCTCTTCATAACCGGCATCCTTGTTTTCAAACTCTACATTCTCGTATTTCAAGGTAGTCGTTTCATCGAAAGGTCGTTTGTAGAAGCGATACCCAAGAAAGAATTTTCCCTGCTGTCCGCCCCTGCCCAAGTGTCGTTCGTAAAAAAGATAGGCATCATACTCGCTGTTCAGAAACAGCCTGTGGCTTCGCTTGGCGTAAGAGTAATTCCGTGTACCGTCCTGACGGAACATAGTCCCTGTTTCATACATATCTTGATGCGGGTTGCTTGCATTGTTCAGAATAACACGGCCATATGCGCTTAGCAAGGAAAAGTCGTCTATTTCATAGCTTGCCGTTCCTTCCATGTCATGAGCATTTGCTTTATATCCATCATCTTCCGTCCGTTTGTAGAAAGCATAATTGTCTGCAGAATTCTCGCGATATTCTTCACGCTCATCTACAGCGCCATGCCCATAATCCCAGCGGTTAGTATAGCTAAGAGACATGGTAAACTTTTTGTATTTTGTCAAGCCGAACAATGTATTTCTCCATCGGCTGTCGCTTGCATCCGTACTTATAGTACTGCTATATCCTTCAATTTTACCCTTAGTCACAAAATTCAGTACCAACGTGTTTGGTCCATATTCAATGCCAGGCTGTGTAACAACTTCTATCCGCTTCACTGAACCGGCATCCAACGACCGTAAAACATTTTCTATGTCTCCTTGTAGTAAAGCATCACGTTTGCCATTTAACTGATAAACAATTGACTGGCCTCCTTCCGATGCAATCGTACCGTTGTGTCGGTTGACCACCAGCAGAGGAACTTTATGCATAACATCGAACGTGTTCTTATCGCGGGCTTCCGGGTCATTCTCGACTTCATACACCAATTTTCCCGGTTTGAGTTTGACAAGCTGTCTATAAGCAGTAATTCGCACCTCATCCAGACGTGTTGACGGTTGAAGGAACACCGTATCAGCAACCTGCCGAAATTCAAGTTCCAAAGAATGATAGCCCACACGACTTAATCGAAGGATACGAATCTGTGATGAATTACGGAAATCCAAAGACGCCACTCCTGTATCGGAGGTCATTGTTGTGCCAACAACCTCTTTGCCTTCATCTAAAGCCAATACAGTGACTACATCCAAAGGAATCCGAGCCTCCTGATCGCAAACAATAAGATTTTTCGTCTGTGCACAAAGCTTCCCCAAGGAAAATAGGAGACAACATATCCCTACTAAAAATCGTCTTTCCATAATCTGCTTTTTTAACGGTTCTTTATAAGAAAAAATAAAAAGAACTCTATTCATATCGAATATACAAAGCCAATATCAAACGACAAAACACTTCAGATACAATCTCTCAATACGCACGTTTGTAAGTGTTTATAATTGTTGTAAATAACTGATAATCAATAAACCTTTTTTCGTAACAATATCCCCAATACGCTAAGTTGAGCAAACATATCCAACTGATTTTATTGATTAGCGGTCGCAATTTAAAGAAAAAATATTGTAACACAAAGAAAATAAGAATTTTTTTAAAACGATAGTTTATATCGAATAATTGATTAATGCGTTCTTTGCCATCCGCGTATCCATCCTTCACTCTGTTTTTCATTTCTAATTATTCACTTTTTATTCTTAACTATCTGCTTTAGTCGCGTAACATCGGTAGTTAGCCGATGCAACAAGCAATATCGCAGAGTTTTATAAGTAATCCCGTCGGATATTGCTTGCAAAGCCTACGGATTGGGAATGCAAAGCCCGTGAGTATTGCTTGCGTCGCTCACGAGCCGTGCAAGTGTCGCTCGAAGGAATCGCAAACAGTACGTTTTGACTTTTGTCGTTTATTGGGTTATAAATTATTCGGATTCTTTCCGATTTGAAAAAAAATTTTTATTTTTGCTTCCATGAAAATAGAACCGATAGACTGGAAACTGATTTCTTATGCCGAAGCATGGCAGCGGCAGAAGGAGTATTTTGACAAACTGGTGGAGGCCAAGTTGGCAGGAACTGAGTATGTGAATCATATTGTGTTTTGCGAGCATCCGCCTGTATATACTTTGGGGCGTAGTGGAAAGGAACAGAATATGTTGCTGGGTGAAGAGCAGTTGAACCGGATAGGAGCCACGCTGTATCATGTCGACCGGGGTGGTGATATTACTTTTCACGGGCCGGGGCAGCAAGTCTGTTATCCTATTCTGAATATGGAAGAGTTTGCTTTGGATGTAAGGTCGTACATCGGGTTGCTGGAAGAGGCCGTGATAGCTGTCTGTGCTTCGTATGGTGTTGTTGCTGGAAGGGTCGAAAAGGCTACAGGTGTGTGGCTGGATGGCGACAAGCCGACAGCACGTAAGATTTGTGCCATCGGAGTGCGGTGCAGCCGTTATGTGACCATGCACGGGCTGGCCTTGAATGTGAATACGGATTTGCGTTATTTTAGCTATATTCATCCCTGCGGCTTTGTGGACAAAGGGGTTACGTCGCTTCAGAAGGAACTGGGACATGAAGTGCCGATGCAGGAAGTAAAAGACCGGTTGCTGGAGGAATTGCTGACGAGACTGTAGACGTTTTGTCCTTCGCGTTGTTCCGGTCGTGGTTTCGCTTTACGTGTGGCCGAGAGGCTTGGCTATAGTAAATTCTTCTCTCATAATTCTCTGTCAACCAAAAAATCTTATTAACTTTGCAGGTCACTTTTGATAACAATAAAAAAATAATAATATGAATATCTCTTATAATTGGCTGAAAGAGTATGTCGATTTTGACTTGACACCGGAAGAAGTAGCAGCTGCGCTTACCTCGATCGGACTTGAGACGGGAAGTGTAGAAGAAGTACAGACGATTAAAGGTGGTCTGGAAGGTTTGGTGATTGGAGAAGTGCTGACATGCGAACCCCATCCGAACTCGGATCATATGCACGTTACGACTGTAAATCTGGGACAGGGCGAACCTGTACAGATCGTATGTGGCGCTCCCAATGTGGCAGCAGGACAAAAGGTCGTAGTAGCTACGCTGGGAACAAAATTGTATGACGGTGACGAATGTTTTACCATTAAGAAGTCGAAACTGCGTGGTGTGGAATCTAATGGTATGATTTGTGCGGAAGATGAGATTGGTATCGGAACGGATCATGCCGGAATCATTGTTCTGCCGGAAAATGCCGTACCGGGTACTCCTGCCAAAGAATATTATAATATTAAAAGCGATTATGTGCTCGAAGTAGACATCACGCCGAACCGGGCGGATGCATGCTCGCATTATGGAGTAGCTCGTGACCTGTATGCATACTTGGTACAGAATGGCAAGCAGACAACACTGAAGCGTCCTTCGGTTGAGGCGTTTGCTGTTGATAATCACGATCTGGATATTCAGGTGACTGTAGAAAATATCGAAGCATGTCCGAGATATGCCGGTGTGACGGTAAAAGGTGTAACAGTAAAGGAAAGTCCGGAGTGGTTGCAGAACAAGTTGCGCCTTATCGGATTGCGCCCTATAAATAATGTAGTAGATATTACCAATTATATAGTTCATGCTTTCGGTCAGCCTTTGCACTGTTTCGATGCCGACATGATTAAAGGTGGAGAGGTTGTTGTAAAGACGATGCCCGAAGGTACACCTTTTGTGACATTGGATGGCGTAGAACGCAAGCTGAGCGAACGCGATCTGATGATTTGCAATCGTGAAGAGGCCATGTGTATTGCCGGTGTGTTCGGCGGACTGAATTCAGGCTCTACCGAAGTGACCAAGGATGTCTTCCTGGAGAGTGCTTATTTCCATCCTACATGGGTGCGTAAGACTGCACGTCGTCATGGGCTGAACACTGATGCATCGTTCCGTTTCGAACGTGGAATCGATCCCAATTCAGTAATTTATTGCCTGAAACTGGCAGCTTTGATGGTGAAGGAACTGGCTGGTGGAACAATTTCTTGTGATATCAAGGATGTATGTTCGGCCGATTTCAGTGATTTCAGAGTAGATCTGCCTTACGAAAAGGTTTATGCTCTGGTAGGAAAAACGATACCTGCGGAAACTATCAAGAGCATTGTTTCAAGCCTGGAGATGAAGATTGTGGAAGAAACTTCCGAAGGCTTGGTGTTGGATGTACCGCCTTACCGTGTGGACGTACAAAGAGACTGTGACGTGATTGAAGATATTCTGCGTATCTATGGATATAATAATGTAGAAATTCCGTCAGCTTTGAAATCTTGTCTCACAGTAAAAGGTGAACATGATAAGTCGAACAAGTTGCAGAATCTGATAGCCGAGCAGTTGGTGGGTTGCGGATTCAACGAGATATTGAACAATTCATTGACTCGGGCAGGCTACTATGATGGTTTGGATAGTTACCCCTCGAAGAATCTGGTCATGTTGATGAACCCCTTGAGTACAGACCTGAATGCGATGCGCCAGACTTTGCTGTTTGGCGGTTTGGAAAGTATTGCTCACAATGCAAACCGTAAAAATGCAGATTTGAAATTCTTCGAGTATGGTAATTGCTATTATTATCATGAGGAGAAAAAGAATCCTGAGAAAGCTTTGGCTGCATATACGGAGGATTACCACTTGGGCTTGTGGGTTACTGGTAAGAAAGTTGCCAACTCGTGGGCGCATGCTGACGAAGACAGCTCGGTGTATGAATTGAAAGCTTATGTAGAGAATATCTTCAGTCGTGTAGGATTGCAGATGCGCGACTTGGTGGTAGGTGTGCAGGACAGTGATATTTATGCTGCGTCCTTGGCCGTATACACAAGAGGCGGTAAGCTGTTGGCTTCTTTGGGAATCGTTTCTCATAAGATTCTTAAGGGCTTCGATATTGACAATGAAGTGTACTTTGCGGATATCAATTGGAAAGAGTTGCTTAAGGCTATCAGAAATGTAAAGGTGAACTATGTTGAGCTGACCAAGTTCCCGGCTGTGAAGCGTGATTTGGCTTTGTTGATTGATAAGAAAGTGCAGTTCGCTGAAATTGAGAAGATTGCATACGAAACCGAGAAGAAGTTGCTGAAAGAAGTATCTTTGTTTGATGTTTACGAGGGAAAGAATCTCGAAGCTGGTAAAAAGAGTTATGCTGTAAGCTTTATGCTTCAGGATGAGAATGCGACTTTGAATGACAAGCAGATTGATAAGATCATGCAGAAGCTTATTAAGAATCTTGAAACAAAGCTTGATGCCAAGTTGAGATGATTCAAAGAGGGCAGTTGTACGTAATCTCATGAGAAAGAACAGGTTTGGAGCATTGGTCTGGCCAGTAGCACTTATTTGCTTCGATATATATATGATATATGTAGCTTTTAATAAGGCGCTCGGTAGCAGCACTTGTGAAGTGCGCATAATGGCGGGGATTGGCGGACTGATGGTTATCGTGTTTCTCGTATCAGAAGTGTATGACTTGATAAAGAAGATTAAGATATTAAAGAAAGGTAATATAACAATTTAAAAATAATAAACCAATGGGAAGAGCGTTTGAATATAGAAAAGCTACAAAGCTGAAAAGATGGGGCCACATGGCTAAGACTTTTACAAGACTGGGTAAACAAATTGCCATAGCTGTGAAGGCTGGTGGTCCGGAACCTGAAAATAATCCGGCATTGCGTTCGGTGATTGCTACTTGCAAGCGCGAGAACATGCCGAAGGACAATATTGAACGTGCGATTAAAAATGCGCTGGGAAAAGACCAGAGTGATTACAAGAGCATGACGTATGAAGGATATGGTCCTCACGGAGTAGCTGTCTTTGTTGATACGCTGACGGATAATCCGACACGTACGGTAGCTGATGTACGCAGTGTATTTAATAAGTTTGGTGGCAACTTGGGTACAATGGGATCGCTGGCATTCTTGTTCGACCATAAATGCGTGTTCACTTTCAAAAAGAAAGATGGCATGGATATGGAAGAATTTATCCTTGATATGATCGATTTCGATGTAGATGAAGATTACGAAGAGGACGAAGAAGAGGGCACAATTACTATCTACGGAGATCCTAAGAGCTATGCTGCCATCCAGAAGCACCTTGAAGAGGGCGGCTTTGAGGATGTCGGTGGTGACTTTACTTATATTCCGAATGATTTGAAGGATGTAGAAGCTGAGCACCGTGAAACTATCAATAAGATGATAGAACGTCTGGAAGAATTTGATGATGTTCAGACGGTGTATACTAATATGAAGCCGGAAGAGGGCGAATAATGACTTATACTTATAAAACTGCAGGAACTTGCAGTAGTAATATTGAGTTGGAGGTAGAAGACGGCATCCTGAAAGAAGTTGCTTTCTGGGGTGGTTGTAATGGCAATTTGCAAGGTATTTCCCGATTGGTAAAAGGAATGCCGGTGTGTGATGTCATCAAACGTCTGGAAGGTATCCATTGTGGTGGACGTCCTACCTCGTGCCCGGATCAGTTGTGTAAGGCATTGCACGAAATGGGATATTGAGTGCGGTGGAATAAAGATTTGAGTGAAATTTCGTGCGGTAGAAATATTTAGCTTATATTTCTGTTGAGATATAAAAAAGAGGGTTTATTAAAACCCTCTTTTATATATATATGATATTTGAACTTTTTATGCGATACCGTGAGCTGGTATAGAAGAGTCTATCTTTTTAATCAGGCCTTGCAGCACTGCGCCGGGGCCGCATTCTGTAAAGTCGGTTGCGCCGTCGGCTACCATGTTCTTTACAGTTTGTGTCCAGCGTACGGAAGCTGTCAGCTGGGCAATGAGGTTCTTCTTGATTTCTGCCGGATCGGTGTGAGGCAATGCATCAACGTTTTGATAAACGGGGCATTTCGGGGTATGAATTTCAGTAGCGTTAATTGCTGCTTCCAATTCTACTTTGGCAGGGTTCATGAGCGGAGAGTGGAATGCACCACCTACTTTGAGTGGAAGAGC
This sequence comes from Bacteroides ndongoniae, assembly GCF_900108345.1. Classification (GTDB taxonomy): domain Bacteria; phylum Bacteroidota; class Bacteroidia; order Bacteroidales; family Bacteroidaceae; genus Bacteroides; species Bacteroides ndongoniae. The sequence continues at coordinate 1,341,997 of NZ_FNVV01000013.1, forward strand.
GCGTTTTGCACCTGCGGCTTTCATCAGTTCGCATGCCTTATTGATTCCTTCGATCGAACCAGAGATTACAATCTGACCCGGGCAGTTGTAGTTGGCAGCTACGCAAACTTCGCCTTCGGCACTTACTTGTGCGCAAATTTCCTCTACTTTCTCATCGGGTAATGCGATGATGGCAGCCATGGTTGAAGGATGTGCTTCACATGCTTTTTGCATAGCCATAGCACGGGCGTATACCAATTTGAGGCCGTCCTCGAAAGTCAGTGCTCCAGCAGCTACTAAGGCAGAAAATTCTCCAAGTGAGTGTCCGGCGGTCATTTCGGGTTTGAATTCATCGCCCATGCAGAGCGCAGAGATTACTGAATGGAGAAATACGGCAGGCTGAGTAACTTTGGTTTGGCGCAGATCTTCGTCTGTTCCATTGAACATGATGTCTGTAATACGGTAGCCGAGGATATCATTGGCTTTTTCGAATAGTTCTTTAGCTAAAGCTGAATTTTCGTACAGGTCTTTTCCCATTCCTACGAATTGGGCACCTTGCCCTGGAAATACAAATGCTTTCATTTTTATTGTTTTTAGTTACTATATATAAAAAGTGCTGCAAAGTTAGGTCTTTTTCTGATAATCACCGCACATATATGCAATTTTTGTGCAATCCGATTGTAGACTGTGCTTTTTCAGGTACAATAAGTGGTGTATTGGATAGCATAGTTTAATCCTGCTTGAATTCCTTATAAATGAGAATGTTTCGCATTGTTTCTACTATGTGTTTGCCTATTGTTTACGAATGTATATATTACATATTGTATTGTTTACGATAAGCATGTGTTTCCATATTGTATGATGTATGATAACTATTTCTCTGAAAAATAATGCTTTATAACATACTAATTTTTATGTCTTATGCTATTGCATTTTGAAAAAACATCTATATATTTGCAGCGTTTAATCAAAATATCATGTAAAGCATGGAACACGAAATGCCATTGGCAAATAATCACATCTCGGTAGATTGTGTGGTAATAGGGTTTGACGGAGAACAGCTGAAGGTTTTGCTTATCCGTCGAATGGGAGAGGAAGAAGGTGAAGTGTTTCACGATATGAAATTGCCGGGAAGCTTGATTTATATGGATGAGGATCTGGATGGAGCTGCTCAAAGGGTGTTGAATGAACTGACTGGTGTGAAAAATGTGAATCTGGTACAGTTTAAGGCCTTTGGCTCTAAAGACCGGACCAAGGACCCTAGAGATGTTCATTGGTTGGAACGTGCCATACAGTCGAAGGTTGAACGTATTGTGACCATTGCTTATTTGTCGTTGGTAAAGATTGACCGTACGCTGAATCGTGATTTGAATAATTTGCAGGCGTGTTGGGTGGCTTTGCCGGATATCAAAGATTTGGCTTTTGATCATAATTTGATTATAAAAGAAGCTTTGCTGTATATCCGTCAGTATGTAGAAGCGAATCCGTCTGCTCTGTTCGATCTGCTTCCGCGTAAATTCACGGCTTCTCAGTTGCGTACACTGTACGAATTGATATATGGAAAACCGATTGATGTGCGTAATTTCCATAAGAAAATCGCTTTAATGGAGTATGTAGTACCTCTCGAAGAACGTCAGCAGGGAGTGGCTCATCGTGCTGCCCGCTATTATCGTTTCGATAAGAAAATCTATAATAAGTCCAGACGTTAAGAGGGACTGGGTATATTCCTTGTAAAAACATAGAATTATTAACTTTTAATATAATTTCAAAGTGTATCTATTAGGTTATGACATCGGTAGCTCGTCGGTAAAGGCGAGTTTGGTAAATGCAGAAAGTGGAAAATGTGTTTCTTCTGCTTTTTTCCCGAAAACGGAAGCTGCTATTATTGCAGTAAAACAAGGTTGGGCAGAACAGAATCCTGAAAGCTGGTGGGAAAACCTGAAGCTGGCTACGGAGGCTATTCTCACAGAATCGGGTGTGAACGGAGGAGAAATTAAGGCTATTGGTATTTCTTATCAGATGCATGGATTGGTATGTGTAGACAAGAATCAGCAAGTACTGCGCCCGGCAATTATCTGGTGTGATTCGCGAGCCGTTCCGTATGGACAGCGTGCGTTTGAGACATTGGGCGAAGAACGTTGCCTTTCTCATTTGCTGAATTCTCCGGGCAACTTTACTGCTTCCAAGTTGGCTTGGATTAAGGAGAATGAACCGGAGGTTTACGAGAAGATATACAAGATTATGCTTCCTGGTGATTATATCGCGATGAAGTTGAGCGGTGAGATCTGTACAACGGTATCAGGCTTGTCCGAAGGTATGTTTTGGGATTTCAAAAACAATTGCCTGGCAGAATTTCTGATGGATTATTATGGCTTTGACTCTTCGCTGATAGCTGATATAAAACCGACATTTGCCGAACAGGGGCGTGTTACTGCGGCTGCAGCTAAAGAATTAGGTTTGAAAGAAGGTACTCCTATCACTTATCGCGCTGGTGACCAGCCGAACAATGCACTTTCACTGAATGTCTTCAATCCTGGTGAAATCGCTTCAACGGCAGGTACGAGTGGCGTTGTTTATGGAGTGAACGGAGCAGTAAACTATGATCCAAAGTCTCGTGTCAATACTTTTGCACACGTCAATCATACTGCTGATCAGACCCGTCTGGGTGTGTTGCTTTGCATCAACGGAACAGGTATCCTGAACTCATGGGTAAAACGTACAATTGCTCCCGAAGGTATTTCTTATAATGAAATGAATGTACTGGCTTCTCAAGCTCCTATTGGAAGTGCAGGCATCAGCATTCTGCCTTTTGGTAATGGTGCCGAACGTATGCTGGAGAATAAGGAAATCAATTGCTCTATCCGTGGTCTGAACTTTAATCTGCATGGCAAACAGCATATTGTACGTGCAGCACAAGAAGGCATTGTATTCTCGTTTAAATATGGTATTGATATAATGGAAGGTATGGGTATTCCTGTACAGAAGATACATGCCGGACATGCCAATATGTTCCTGAGTTCCATTTTCCGTGATACGTTGGCTGGTGTGACTGGTGCTACCATTGAGTTGTATGATACCGACGGTTCGGTTGGTGCAGCCAAGGGTGCAGGAATTGGTGCAGGTATTTATAAAGATAACAACGAAGCCTTTGCCACACTGGAAAAACTAGACGTAATAGAGCCTAACCAGAGCAAACGTCAGGAATATCTTGATGCTTATGCACGTTGGAAGCATCGTTTGGAAAAGTCTATGAGAGATTAATTTAATTGAACAGAAGAAGATTTTATTATTAACCCGCTTTCCTGCAATATATATGTAGGAGGCATAAAATATAAAGAATATTATGGCAACAAAAGAGTATTTTCCTGGTATTGGAAAAATTAAATTTGAAGGTGTAGAAAGCCGCAATCCGATGGCATTCCGTTACTATGATGCTGAAAAGGTAGTCATGGGTAAGAAAATGAAAGACTGGTTGAAGTTCTCAATGGCATGGTGGCACACACTTTGTGCTGAAGGTGGTGACCAGTTTGGCGGTGGCACAAAGAAATTCCCGTGGAATGTTGCAACAGATAAAGTTCAGGCTGCTAAAGATAAGATGGATGCAGGTTTCGAATTCATGCAGAAGATCGGTATCGAGTATTATTGCTTCCACGATGTAGACCTCTGCACAGAAGCTGATACTATCGAAGAATATGAAGCTAATCTGAAAGAAGTTGTTGCTTATGCTAAGCAGAAACAAGCAGAAACAGGCATTAAACTGTTGTGGGGTACTGCCAATGTATTTGGTCATGCACGTTATATGAACGGTGCTGCTACTAACCCTGACTTTGATGTAGTGGCTCGTGCTGCCGTACAGATTAAGAACGCTATTGATGCAACTATCGAACTCGGTGGTTCTAACTACGTATTCTGGGGTGGCCGCGAAGGTTATATGTCTTTGTTGAACACTGATCAGAAGCGTGAGAAAGAACATTTGGCTCAGATGCTGACAATCGCTCGTGATTATGCACGTAGCAAAGGTTTTACTGGAACATTCCTGATCGAACCGAAACCGATGGAACCGACAAAACATCAATACGATGTTGATACAGAAACTGTAGTTGGTTTCCTGAAAGCTCACAACTTGGATAAGGATTTCAAAGTAAACATCGAAGTAAACCATGCTACTTTGGCCGGACATACTTTCGAACACGAGTTGGCTGTAGCTGTTGATAACGGTATGTTGGGTTCTATCGATGCTAACCGTGGCGATTATCAGAACGGATGGGATACCGACCAGTTCCCCATTGATAACTACGAACTGACTCAAGCTATGATGCAGATCATCCGTAACGGTGGTCTGGGTAACGGTGGTACAAACTTCGATGCCAAGACTCGTCGTAACTCTACCGATCTGGAAGATATCTTTATCGCACACATCGCTGGTATGGATGCAATGGCTCGTGCTTTGGAAAGCGCAGCTCGTCTGCTGGAAGAATCTCCTTACAAGAAGATGCTGGCCGATCGTTACGCTTCATTCGACAGCGGTAAGGGTAAGGAATTCGAAGAAGGTAAGCTGACTTTGGAAGACGTTGTTGCTTATGCTAAGGCTAACGGTGAACCGAAGCAGACTAGTGGCAAGCAAGAACTGTACGAGGCTATCCTCAATATGTATTGCTAATAGATTAAAGTGATATGTAATGGGCTGCGCTTTCTGCCAGTCGGCAGAGAGGCAGCCTGTTTTTTTGTTTATAAACTATTTCTAATATCATTTTTATACCATGAACTATACAGAAAAAGGAAGTAAGGTCTATCTTTTTTCGATTGTGATGGTGGCTGTTATCGGCGGATTGCTGTTCGGTTATGATACGGCGGTCATTTCAGGCGCAGAAAAAGGACTTCAGGCTTTCTTTATGGGAGCTTCGGACTTTACTTACACAGATACGATTCACGGCATCACTTCCAGCAGTGCATTGATAGGATGTATCATCGGTAGTGCCATTTCAGGTTTTTGTGCATCCAATTTTGGACGTAAAAAGTCTCTTTTTATTGCTGGTATTCTGTTCTTCTTATCAGCGTTGGGATCTTATTATCCCGAATTCCTGTTCTACGATTACGGAGTTCCGTCTTATTCGCTTCTTATCGCTTTCAATTTTTATCGCGTATTGGGTGGAGTCGGTGTAGGTTTGGCATCGGCCATTTGTCCGATGTATATTGCCGAGATCGCTCCCAGTAATATTCGGGGTACATTGGTATCCTGGAACCAGTTTGCCATTATCTTTGGTCAGCTGGTGGTTTATTTTGTGAATTTCCTTATTTTGGGCGACAATGCCAATCCCGTTATCAAAGCAGTCGAGGGAGTAAATCAGATTCTGAATCCGGAAGCTGCTGCCTGGACTACTGAAACCGGCTGGCGTCTGATGTTTGTCAGCGAGGCTGTTCCTGCCGGCTTGTTCGCAATACTTGTTCTCTTGGTTCCCGAGACTCCTCGATATTTGGCTATGTGTGGTCGCGATGAGAAGGCTTTGGATATCCTGAGCCGTATTAACGGTGTGACTCAGGCTAAAGTAATTTTGGCTGAAATCAAGGCTACTGCCCACGAAAAGACCGAACGTCTGTTCACTTATGGCTGGATGGTGATCTTTATCGGTATTATGCTGAGTGTGTTCCAGCAGGCTGTAGGTATCAACGCTGTGCTCTATTTTGCTCCCCGTATTTTCGAAACAATGGGTATGGGCAATCCGATGGTGCAGACTGTGATTATGGGTATCATCAACATTCTGTTCACCTTGCTGGCTGTGTTCACAGTCGAAAAGTGGGGACGTAAGCCCTTGCTTATTTCCGGTTCTATCGGTATGGCTATCGGTGCTTTCGGTGTTGCGCTGTCCAATGTGCTGACAGGACTTCCGCCGATGGTGTCTGTAGTAAGTATTATGGTTTATAGTGCTTCCTTTATGTTTAGCTGGGGCCCCATCTGCTGGGTACTGATTGCCGAGATCTTCCCGAATACAGTGCGTGGCGCAGCTGTTGCCATTGCTGTGGCTTTCCAGTGGATATTCAATTTCATCGTTTCGTCTACGTTTGTGCCGATGTACAACATGACGCTGGGCGATATGGGCGAGAAGTTTGGACATATGTTTGCTTATGCTCTGTATGGAATCATCTGCGTGATTGCTGCAATTTTTGTTTGGAAGTTGGTTCCCGAAACCAAAGGCAAGACATTGGAAGACATGACACGTCTTTGGAAGAAAAAATAAGTTTTCCGGTTTTTAGCCGGTCTGATTACAGATAAAAGTTCAATGCCTGGCAGTAAGGACAATCTGTGTCAGGTAGTAAAAAGGGGGTATCCGGACTGTTCGGATGCCCTTTTTTGCATTATAGCGTCTCATTTGGGTGCAGGTTTCGATTTTTAATCGTACTTTTGCACCAATTATGAGTAGAATATTAGCCATAGATTACGGACGAAAACGCACCGGAATTGCTGTAAGCGATCCCTTGCAGATGATAGCCAACGGCCTGAGAACTGTGCCTACGCATCAGCTGCTGTCGTTTATTCTTGATTATGTGAGCAAAGAGCCGGTAGAACGGATATTGGTTGGACTCCCTAAGCAGATGAATAACGAAATGTCAGAAAACATGCAGCGGATTGAGCCGTTTGTACGTTCGTTGAAGAAGAAGCTGCCCGATATGCCGGTAGAGTATGTCGATGAACGGTTTACTTCTGTTCTGGCCCATCGTACAATGTTGGAAGCCGGCCTGAAAAAGAAAGACCGTCAGAATAAGGCTTTGGTCGATGAGATTAGTGCGACGATTATTCTGCAGTCCTATCTGGAAAGCCGGGGAATGCGTGGCTGAAGCTTTTGCTGACAGACGGGGCGGACGTGCCGCGTCGGTAAATGTAGAAATGAAACATTAAAAAAATACACTTATGATTTTACCCATTTATGTATACGGACAACCCGTATTGAGAAAAGTGGCAGAGGATATTACACCTGATTATCCTAACCTGAAAGAACTTATAGCCAACATGTTTGAAACAATGGACCATGCCGATGGAGTAGGGCTGGCTGCGCCGCAGATTGGTTTGCCTATTCGTGTAGTCGTAGTCGACCTGGATGTTCTTTCCGAAGACATGCCTGAATATAAGGATTTCCGCAAGGTTTACATTAATGCCCATATTCTTGAGGTTATGGGCGAGGAAGTTTCGATGGAAGAAGGTTGCCTGAGTCTGCCCGGCATTCACGAGTCTGTGAAACGTGGTGATAAGATTCATGTCAGATACCTGGACGAGAATATGGTCGAACACGATGAAATTGTAGAAGGCTACCTTGCCCGTGTCATGCAGCACGAGTTCGATCACCTGGAAGGCACAATGTTTATCGATCATTTGTCGCCTCTTCGTAAGCAGATGATTAAAGGCAAGCTGAACGCTATGCTGAAAGGTAAGGCCCGCTGCTCTTATCGGGTTAAGACAGTGAAATGATTTACCGGTTCTGAATAGAAAGTTTTGAGATACTAAAAAACTCAAAAACAAACGGAAAAACTCTTTCCTAAGTCCTGTCAAGTAAACGAAATGCATTACTTTTGCTTTCGTATATAAGTATTTGTAAGACAAAATGGTAAAAAAAATATTAGCAATCCTTTTGCTGTTTCCCGCATTGCTGTGTGCGCAAATCAATACAGAGCGAGTAATGACAATTGCCCGAAATGCTTTGTATTTTGAAGATTACGTGCTTTCTATTCAGTACTTTAATCAGGTAATCAACGCAAAGCCTTATCTGTTTGAGCCTTATTTCTTCCGAGGTTTGGCCAAGATTAATCTGGAAGACTTCCAAGGCGCCGAGGCCGATTGCGACAAGGCCATTCAGCGCAATCCTTTTGTCGTAGGAGCCTACCAGATCAGAGGTTTGGCGCGCATCCGGCAAAATAAGTTTGATGGCGCCATCGAAGACTATCAGACGGCTTTAAAGTATGATCCCGAAAACCTTGTGCTGTGGCATAACCTGTCGTTGTGCCATATGCGGAAGGAAGATTACGACTCGGCTAAGGAAGATTTGGGTAAGTTGCTGGCTATTTCTCCCCGTTATACGCCTGCTTATCTGATGCGTGGCGAGGTCTATCTGAAACAGAACGATACCATTCAGGCATTGAACGATTTCGAGAAAGCCATTGAACTGGACCGTTACGACCCAGACGGTTGGAGCGCGCGTGCCATTGTGCGTATTCAGCAGGGCAAGTATAAGGAAGCAGAAGCAGACCTTGATCAGGCCATTCATCTGAGTGCTCGCAATGCCGGCAATTACATCAACCGTGCTTTGGCCCGTTTCCATCAGAATAACCTGAGAGGAGCCATGAGCGATTATGACCTTGCTTTGGACATTGATCCGAATAACTTCCTGGGACACTATAACCGTGGATTGCTTCGTGCGCAGGTTGGCGATGACAACCGTGCTATCGAAGACTTCGATTTTGTTCTTCAGATTGAGCCGGACAATATGATGGCTACCTTCAACCGCGGATTGCTTCGTGCGCAGACCGGCGATTACCGTGGAGCTATCAGCGACTATTCGAAGGTGATAGATGCTTATCCAAACTTTATGGCTGGTTATTACCAGCGTGCCCAGGCCCGTAAAAAGATTGGTGATGCGAAAGGGGCCGAACAGGACGAGTTCAAAATCATGAAGATGCAGATCGACAAGCGGAACAATGCGGCGTCGGGCAATGCAGATAAAGATATGGCCGACAATTCGGATTCTTCCAAAGATGATAGTAAGACTCGTAAGAAGTCGGATAAGAATGTGGAAAACTATCGTAAGATTGTGATTGCCGATGATTCGGAATTTGAGCAACGTTATACGAGCGACTACCGCGGACGCGTGCAGGATCGTAATGTAATTATCAAACAGGAGCCTATGTATGCGCTGACTTATTACGAAAAGGTGAGCGATGTGAAACGTACTGTTCATTTCCACCGTTACATCGACGAACTGAACCGTTCCAAACTCTTCCCAAAAATGTTGCGTATCACCAATATGGAAGCACCGTTGACCGAAGAACAGGTACGTTTCCATTTTGCTCTGATCGACTCGCATACATCGGATATCGTGGCCGATGACCATAATGCCGTAAAACGTTTCATGCGTGGATTGGACTTCTATCTGGTACAGGACTTTGCCAGTTCGGTAGATGACTTTACCAAGAGTATCCTGTTGGATGATACTTTCTTCCCGGCCTATTTTATGCGTGCTTTGGTGCGTTGCAAGCAGCTGGAATACCAGAAGGCTGAGGAAAGTATGGAGGGAGGAAACGCCCCGACAACGGTAGGAGGAATTAACAATAACAATGCGAAGAAATCAGAAGTTACAACGATCGATTATAATATTGTACGCGATGACCTGAACCACGTTGTCGAGTTGGCTCCCGATTTTGTGTATGGTTACTACAACCGAGGAAACGTTTCAACATTGCTGAAAGATTATCGGGCGGCTGTTGCTGACTATGACAAAGCCATCGAGCTGAATCCGGAATTCGGTGAAGCTTATTTCAACAGAGGTCTGGTTCACATCTATCTTGGCAACAACAAGCAGGGACTTCAGGATTTGAGCAAGGCCGGTGAATTGGGTATCGTGTCAGCATATAATGTAATTAAACGCTTTACCGACAGAAGCGAATAACATTTTTTTGCTAAAAAGTGGATTATCAAAAAGAAATAGCTATTTTTGCGCTTTGAAAAATTGAAAAATCAATAATTCTATTATGATAAAGATAACTTTTCCAGACGGCTCTGTACGGGAGTACAACGACGGAGTGACGGGACTGCAAATAGCAGAAAGTATTAGTTCTCGCCTGGCACAGGAAGTGCTGGCTTGTGGCGTGAACGGAGAGACTTATGATTTGGGACGTCCTATTAACGAGGACGCAGAAGTTGTATTGTATAAGTGGGAAGACGAGCAGGGAAAGCATACCTTCTGGCATACAAGTGCCCACTTGCTGGCCGAGGCATTGCAGGAGTTGTATCCGGGCATTCAGTTCGGTATCGGTCCGGCTATCGAAAACGGCTTCTACTACGATGTCGATCCGGGCGAGACTCCTATCAAGGAATCCGATCTGCCTGCTATTGAAAAGAAGATGGCAGAACTGGCCGCCAAGAAAGAAGCGGTGGTAAGAAAAGATATCGCGAAAGACGATGCCCTGAAAATGTTCGGCGATCGTGGAGAAACATACAAGTGTGAACTCATTTCCGAACTGGAAGACGGACATATCACTACCTATACACAAGGTGCTTTTACTGACTTGTGCCGTGGTCCGCATTTGCTCAATACCGCACCTATCAAGGCTATCAAATTGACTTCTGTAGCCGGTGCATATTGGCGTGGACAGGAAGACCGTAAGATGATGACACGTATCTATGGTATCACTTTCCCGAAGAAGAAGATGCTTGATGAGTATCTTGTTCTGCTGGAAGAGGCCAAGAAGCGCGACCATCGTAAGATTGGTAAGGAGATGGATTTGTTCATGTTCTCCGATACAGTCGGAAAAGGTTTGCCGATGTGGTTGCCGAAAGGTGCTGCCTTGCGCATCCGTCTGCAAGACTTCTTGCGTCGCATCCAGAGTCGTTACGACTATCAGGAAGTAATGTGTCCGCCTATCGGCAACAAGTTGCTGTATATCACGTCGGGCCATTATGCTAAATACGGAAAAGATTCTTTCCAGCCTATCCAGACTCCGGAAGAAGGCGAAGAATACTTCCTGAAACCGATGAACTGTCCGCACCACTGTATGATTTACAAGAACTCGCCCCGTTCGTATAAGGATCTGCCTTTGCGCATTGCCGAATTCGGAACTGTTTGCCGTTACGAGCAGAGTGGTGAGTTGCACGGACTGACCCGTGTACGTAGCTTTACGCAGGACGATGCGCACTTGTTCTGCCGTCCCGACCAGGTGAAGGAAGAATTCTTGCGTGTGATGGACATCATTTCTATCGTATTCAAGTCGATGAACTTCCAGAACTTTGAAGCTCAGATTTCTTTGCGCGATAAGGTTAACCGCGAGAAGTATATCGGTAGCGATGAAAACTGGGAGAAGGCCGAACGTGCCATTATCGAGGCTTGCGAGGAAAAAGGTCTGCCTGCTAAGATCGAATACGGCGAAGCCGCTTTCTATGGTCCTAAGCTCGACTTCATGGTGAAGGATGCCATTGGCCGTCGCTGGCAGCTGGGTACAATTCAGGTAGACTACAACTTGCCTGAACGTTTCCAACTGGAGTATACCGGTGCCGACAACCAGAAACACCGTCCGGTTATGATTCACCGTGCACCGTTTGGTTCGATGGAACGTTTCGTTGCCGTACTTATCGAACATACAGCCGGTAAATTCCCCTTGTGGCTGACCCCCGATCAGGTTGCCATTCTGCCTATCAGCGAGAAGTTTAACGACTACGCTAATGAGGTAAAGAACAGCCTGAAGAAGTATGATATCCGTGCGCTGGTCGACGAGCGTAATGAAAAGATAGGTCGCAAGATCCGTGATAACGAGATGAAACGTATTCCTTACATGCTGATTGTCGGTGAGAAAGAAGCCGAAAACGGAGAAGTTTCTGTTCGTAAGCAGGGAGAAGGTGACCAGGGTAGCATGAAATTCGAAGATTTTGCAAAAAAAGTCTACGAGGAAGTGCAAAATATGATAAATAAGTGGTAAATTTGCGCCCAATTGCAGAAGCAAGTCTGAAAATGCATTCAGATGACGCTTTTTTAAGATAAAAGAATTTAGTAGTAATAGTAAAAAAACAAACTGGAAGTAAAAGTTATTAATGAAGAATGACAGCTTAAAAGGGCAACACCGGATTAATGAACAGATCCGTGCCAAAGAAGTCCGTATAGTGGGCGATGAAGTAGAATCGAAAGTCTATCCGATAGCGCAGGCCTTGAAGCTTGCCGAGGAACATGAAGCGGATCTTGTGGAGATTTCTCCTAATGCTCAACCCCCTGTTTGTCGTATAATCGATTACTCTAAATTTCTGTATCAGTTAAAGAAACGTCAGAAGGAACAGAAAGCCAAGCAGGTAAAGGTCAACGTGAAGGAAATACGTTTCGGTCCTCAGACCGACGATCATGATTACAACTTTAAGTTGAAACATGCCAAAGGCTTTTTGGAAGATGGTGATAAGGTGAAGGCTTACGTATTCTTTAAAGGACGTTCCATCCTGTTCAAGGAGCAAGGAGAAGTATTGTTACTTCGTTTTGCCAACGACCTTGAAGACTATGCAAAGGTAGATCAGATGCCTATCCTTGAAGGAAAGCGTATGACTATCCAACTTTCGCCCAAGAAGCCGGGCAGCCCCAAGAAGGCTGCTGCTCCGAAGCCCGCTGAAGAACCCAAGAATGTTCAACGCGACGCTGAGGACGAAGAATAATTAATGGAAAAGTGAGTTGCGCCACGGTATAGTGCGTAACCATATTATTAATAATTTAAAAGTTAAAGTAAGATGCCAAAGATCAAGACGAACTCCGGTGCTAAAAAAAGATTCACTCTTACCGGAACGGGTAAAATCAAAAGAAAGCACGCTTTTCATAGTCACATTCTGACTAAGAAAACTAAAAAGCAAAAGAGAAACTTGTGTTATTCTACACTTGTTGACACCACAAATGTTAGCCAGGTGAAGGAACTCTTAGCGATGAAGTAATCGAAAAGTGTACTAAAAGTATCAAAGTTATTAACCGAATGCATTAGCTTTAAGTCTGTTGTTTCAAAGCAATGGCGCTAACATTCAAAAAAAAGAAAAACTATGCCAAGATCAGTAAATCATGTTGCTTCAAGAGCAAGAAGAAAGAAAATTTTGAAATTGACCAGAGGTTATTTTGGTGCAAGAAAGAACGTATGGACCGTAGCCAAGAATACTTGGGAGAAAGGTTTGACTTATGCGTTCCGTGACCGTAAGGCCAAAAAGAGAAATTTCCGTGCGTTGTGGATTCAACGTATCAATGCAGCTGCACGTTTGGAAGGTATGTCTTATTCCAAGCTGATGGGTGCTTTGCATAAAGCCGGCATCGAAATCAACCGTAAGGTGTTGGCCGATTTGGCAATGAATCATCCCGAAGCATTCAAGGCTATTGTTGCCAAGGCTAAGGCTGCATAAAGACTCTGATAAATTGAAAAACTGATAGGATGCCGACTGCAGATGATGTAGCTGGCATCTTTTTTTATGCCTATACGAGAGAAAAGAGGGGCTGAAACGCACAAATTTGTTCAATTGCTTGTTTCTTTCACATAAACTTCTTATCTTTGTTATAGAAAAAATAGCCGCATTGATTGGATCGGGAAACTCATCAATTTTTATGAAATACCGAGACAAGCTTCGCTTCTCAATGGCGGGCCACGCCCTTCGGGGTAACCTTTGAGTCGGTGGATTACAAAGAGGACGAGCACTCAAACCATGTCATTCGGAGTTTCATCACATCATCGGTGCGGCTTTCTTATAAAAAAGGGAATGTGTCAGGTTGGCGCATTCCCTTTTCTTTTCGTTCGTTTCAGGATCATTCTGGCCCGCTTTTTCAGATAGAAATAGGCCTTAACTAGGCTCTGTTTTTTTTCCAGTTAGGGAATAAAAATTCCCCAGTTAGGAAAAAATTTTTTCCTAACTGGGGAGAATTTGGGGGGGAATTACTTACTTTTCTTTGTTGTCGCGCAAGTCTCTTACCCGGACAGCTTTTCCTTCGCTCTGAGGCAATGAGCCTTTTTTTACCAGTTTCACCTTGGGGGTGACCAGTATTTCGTCTTTCAGCTGGCGGGTGATGTCCTTGCGTATCTTTTCCAGTTCGATGTAATTGTCGGTCGACAAGTCGCTGAGTTCTACCTCTACAATCATTTCGTCCTGATTGTCCACTGTTTCCAGGGTGATGAGATAGTTGCTTCCCAGCTGCGGGAACTGTACCAGAATCTTTTCCACCTGCATCGGGAAGATGTTTACTCCCTTGATGATGAACATGTCATCGCTACGTCCTTTGATGCGGTCAATACGCAGGTGTGTACGTCCGCAGGGACACGTACCGGGCAGGATGCGTGTCAGGTCGCGCGTACGGTAGCGTATCAGTGGCATCATTTCACGGTCGAGGGTAGTCAGCACCAGTTCACCAATTTCGCCATCGGGCACTGGTTCGCCTGTTTCGGGATTGATAATTTCTACCAGGTAGCAGTCTTCCCAAAAGTGCATACCGTTCTGCTCGGTACACTCGAAGGCTACGCCCGGACCGTTCATTTCCGTCATACCAAAACTGTTGTAGGCCTTTACGCCCAGCATGCGCTCTATTTTCTTGCGTTGTTCGTCAGTATGAGGCTCCGCACCAATGACAAGGGTTTTCAGGCTTGTCTGGGTGGGATCCATGCCTTCTTCCTGGAACACTTCGGCCAGACGGATGGCATAGCTGGGGATGGCGTGCAGGGCAGTTGTCTTGAAGTCTGTAATGAACTTGATCTGACGCTTGCTGTTTCCTGCAGCAGCCGGCACTGTCAGCGCTCCTAAACGTTCGGCTCCGTATTGGAAGCCCAGTCCGCCGGTAAACATGCCGTAGCCCGAACTGTTCTGGAAAACATCGGTTTTGCGGATGCCTACCATGTAGAGGCAGCGAGCTACCAGATTGGCCCACGAATCCAAATCGTGTTGTGAGTGTACGATGACGGTAGGGGTACCGGTCGTACCACTGGACGAGTGGATGCGTACTCCGTCTTCGCGCATGTTGCCTGCTACCAGTCCGAAAGGATAGTTGGCGCGCATATCGGCTTTGGTAGTGAACGGTATCTTGCGTATGTCTTCCAGGCTTTGAATGCTGTCTGGCGTGATGCCGTGCTCCTGGAACACTTTCTTGTAATAAGGGGCATGGGAAGCGATGCCTATTGTTTTCTTTAGTCGTTGCAGTTGTAATTCACGGAGTTTTTCCCGTGGCATGGTTTCGATTTCTTCTTCCCAGTACTTGTCATTCATGGTTCTATTGTATAAGTTTTTCTGCTATTTCTTTGCCTGCTGCCAGTGCTTTCAGGTTCATTTCCACAATGGCATCGCCCTTGCGCTGGAAGATTTCGCGTACGCTTTCCTGCATGGTAGCGTAGTCGATGCCCAGGAAGGGGATAGTGGCTCCCAACAGCACGATGTTGGCCACACGGGGCGAACCGGCTTCCTTGGCTATCTCGCTGACGTTTACCACAATTTTGTGCGGCAGCTTGTCAAGTTCGGCTTTGAGGGCTTCTTCGCTGGGGTAATTGGGAATGTTGACAAAGGGAACTGCATTGGTCACCAGCCAGCCTTCGTGATTCAGGTAGGGCAGATAGCGCAAGGCTTCCATAGGCTCCAGCGAGATGATCAGGTCGCACTTGCCGGTCGGAATCAGGTCGGATGCGATGGGCTGGTCGCTGATACGCAGGTTCGACTGTACGTCTCCTCCGCGCTGGCTCATGCCGTGTACTTCGGCTTGTTTCATATACAAGCCCTTTTTCAGGGCAGCTTTACCGATAACGGTGGCGATAGACAGGATGCCTTGTCCTCCTACGCCCGAAAGTATGATGTCTTTTTTCATGGCTTTACTTGTTACGTTTTTTGCGTGCTAATGTCTGTATACACTCTCTGCGGGGGATGATGACCGATACTCCGTGGTATTCAATTTCCTCGCGTATCACTTGCTTCATTTCTTCGTAGTTCTTCTTCAGAGGCACTACTACGCGGATGTGTTCCGGTGCTACACCAATGCCGGCGCAGATGGCTTCCAGACGTCCGGTTCCGGCAGAGTCCTGTCCACCTGTCATGGCGGTTGTTTCGTTGTCCGAGATGACGATGGTGACGTTGGCATTCTCGTTGACACAATCCAGCAGACCTGTCATGCCCGAGTGAGTGAAAGTCGAGTCACCGATGACGGCTACCGATGGATATAATCCTGCATCGGCCGCTCCTTTGGCCATGGTGATAGAAGCTCCCATGTCTACACACGAGTTGATGGCGTGGAAGGGGGCGTTGGCTCCCAGTGTATAGCAACCGATGTCGCTGAATACCTTGTGCGAGGGATATTCTTCTTTCAGCACCTGTGTCAGTACGGTGTACATGTCGCGGTGTCCGCAGCCTTCGCACAGTGCGGGCGGTCTCATTTCTACCAGTGACGGAACGCTGAATTCAGCCTTGTTTTCCTTGCCTACGGCACGTGCCACACTGTCGGGGGTCAGTTCGCCGTCGGTCGGCAGTGTACCGTCCAGTCTTCCTTTCACTTTGACGCCCAGTCCCAGATAACCTTTCAGCTGCTTTTCTACAAAGGGCTGTCCGTCTTCCAGCACCAGAATCTCTTCGCATTCGTTTATCAGCTGTGTCAGTTGCTTCTTGGGCAGCGGGTACTGACCTATTTTCAGCACGGGATATTCGCAGCCTTCGGGATAGCTTTCCATCAGGTAGTTGTAGCCGATGCCACAAGCTACGATACCCAGTTTCTTATTGGGTCCGTCAATGTATTTGTTGAAGGGAGAATTTTCGGATGCTTTTACAAACTCGTCCTGTTGTTGTAGCAGGGCTTTGTAGCGTTTGCGGGCATTTCCCGGCAACAGGATGAACTGACGCGGGTCGTCGCTGAAAGCCAGTTCGTTCTGAGCCTGTTGTTCCTTGCGTTCTACGCCCGAGCGCGAATGGGCCAGACGGGTAACGATGCGCAACAGCAGGGGTTCGCCCGTCTGTTCGGAGAAGCGGAAACCTTCGTAGGCCATGTCGTAGGCCTCCTGCTGACTGCTGGGTTCGAATATAGGTATCAGTGCAAAGTCGCCGTAGAAGCGGCTGTCCTGTTCGTTTTGTGAAGAGTGCATGCTGGGGTCGTCGGCTGCCACGACTATCATTCCGCCTTTAACACCAGTCATGGCTGCATTGATGAAACAGTCGGCTGCCACGTTCATTCCTACATGCTTCATGCAGACCAGCGACCGTTTTCCGGCAAACGACATGCCCAGTGCAGCTTCCATGGCCGTCTTTTCATTGGAGCACCACCGGTTGTGGATGTTCCGTTCGGCCGTTATAGGCATCATCTGTATGTATTCGGTGATTTCAGTAGACGGAGTGCCCGGATAGGCGTAAACGCCCGAAAGTCCGGCATCTAGTGCAGCTTGCGCTATGGCTTCGTCGCCAAGTAAAAGTTGTTTGCTCATATCTGTCTTTTTTAGGTATTAATTTAAAGTCTTTGAAGTTAATGGGTGGCTGTGAAACCGTCCTGCTTCAGGCAGGCGATGCCATCCTTTAGCTTCTTAACTTCTACAAGCTTTGCAGAACTTGCGAAACTTGTGTGGTTGTTTTTTCGGTTAGTTAACCGCAAATATAAGCTTTTGCTTTTACATAAGAACACAAAATCACTTAAAAATCTTTCTTTCGTTCAGGGCTTTCCAGTATTTGCGTGCATTTTTCATGTGTTCTGTGTAGTTGGATGCGAAGTTGTGTGTCCCCGAGAAGTCTTCTTTGGCACACATATAGATGTAGTCGTGCTTTTCATAATTCAGCACGGCATCGATTCCGACAGGAGTAGGGATGCGTATCGGTCCGGGAGGCAGTCCGATGTTGCGATACGTGTTGTACGGCGAATCCACGGTCAGGTGCTTGTTGCTGATTCGTTTCAGTTGGAAGTCTTGCAGGGCAAATTTGACTGTAGGATCGGCCTGTAAAGGCATGTCTTTGTGCAGGCGGTTGATGTAAAGTCCTGCTACGGTAGGTTTTTCGGCGTTGTTGTTGGTCTCTTCTTCTACGATGGAAGCCAGTGTGCATACCTCTTCGGGCGTCATGCCTGCGGCTTGCGCCTTTTGTTTTCTTTCCTCATTCCAGAAGCGGCTGTGCTCTTTTTGCATCCGCTCTACGAACTGTTCCGCACTGATGTCCCAATATACCTGATAGGTGTCGGGGATGAAAAGACAGGGCAGGGTCTCTTTCTGATAACCCCACTGCCGGATAAGCATCGTGTCGTTCAGCAGACTGGCTATTTCGGCAGAGTCTATCATGAGTTGTTTGCCTACGTTGCGTGCCAGGCGATCCAGTGTTCTGACGCTACCGATGGTGAGGTTCATAGGCTCCTGATAACCACGGTACAGTCGGCTGAATACGTGGTATGCATTGTCGGCAGGGCGAATGGCATAGCGTCCGGTGCGGATATGCTGGCCGTATTCCCTATAGCGTGCCAGTAGTTTGAAGCCGGACAGGCTGGCAGCTTTGCCTTGTGTCTTCAGCTTGTGGCAGACAGAGTCGATATTGTCGTCGCGGTCGATGTAGATATAGCTGGTTTTCGACGGATGAAACTGGGGAGCCAGTAACAGGTAGTAAGCAGTTCCGGCACATGCCAGTCCAATGAGGACCAGGGCCGCCAGTCCTCCCAAAAGCATTTTCTGTTTCTTTTTCATTTAAGTCTGAATACGTCGATTTTTTGTTCGTAAATCTTTGGAAAGAAGTGTGGCGTTTCTCTCTTTTCGTCTTGAAACAAAAAAAAGAGATGCGGTCACATCTCTTTCTCTACATTTCGAGCCGATAGCCGGACTTGAACCGGCGACCTACGCGTTACGAATGCGTTGCTCTACCAACTGAGCTATATCGGCAATCTCTTTTCGTTTTACGGGGTGCAAAGGTACTGTTTTATTTGGAACTGCAAAAATAATCGCTTGTTTTTTTAGGAGCGAATCGAAAAAGTAGGGGAAGTGGTTGGTGGGGGAGAAAGGATGGGGGATTTTAGTGAAGGGGTAAAATGGGGGAGTTCTGGCTTGAGGAATTGAAAACTAATCTCTTTTGTTTTTTTAGTTGAAATTGGGGTAGTAAAATTGTTTCGAATTAGTATTTTTGGATTATAAAGAACAGCTGTCTGAATATTCTTCCAGATGAATGAAATTAGTTATATTTAAACTTTATCAAACATTAGATATTGAGCATGGAAAAAAATAATTATTTACCTTTCTGTAGGTATTATAAAGGTGAGGAAGAGAACCCTTACAAAAATGGGGATAAAAATCTATTTTGGTTTTATGAAGAGAAATGGATTGCGTTAAGCATTAATAAAGATGATATTCTTGGTGATATGCTTGATGAATATATTTCTGCTGGGCTTTCTGAGTTTAACATGATGGATGATACACCGATCACACTAAAAGCTCTTTTATTTAATCGTTATTGTCACTGGTATGGCGGATATGGATTAATCGAAGATGCAAAAGCTTTTAAAAAGTTTTATTTGAACAGTTATACGAAAGAGGTGTAATCGTCTCTTTCCTTTTGTTGCTGTGGTTTGCTTTTTAATTAGTATCTTTGGACCATTGGAGACAACAATCGGCATTCAGGTAGCCCAAGCCGAGGTGTTGTGATTTGCTTTCAAATTAGTATCTTTGAACCATAAAGAACAGCTATTGGTTGCTTTCAACACTACAAAGATACGTTGTGATTTGCTTTCAAATTAGTATCTTTGAACCATAAAGAACAGCTAGCCTATTCGCTGATACAGGTCGTACGGAGTTGTGATTTGCTTTCAAATTAGTATATTTGTTGTAATCAGGTAGGTTTTATTTGACTATCAACAGATTGGATAAAACTCGCACGAGAACGGGCAATGGATAAGAAAAAGCCGGACTGTTCCGAACCGCCATATTTCTCATGCTTTCAAATAACTCTTTATCTCACTTGCAAAGATAACATTTCTTTCTGAAAAGGCCATATAAACGGCTGCAATCTTACGGAATAAAAACATATCGGGAAAACGAGCATACCGTAGCCGAGTCCCCATAACCACAGGCAAAGGTAATTCGTGTTCTTCCCGTACAAGCAAGGCCAAGCCCTTCGGGTTCGTGGAAAAAATCATCCTCGCCCCGGAGGGCTTGCGGTATTTTTTCCCGAAGCCTTGCATGTACGGAACACGACCTTTTTAAGCCTGTAGTTATGGGAACTCCGGCCCCAGAAGCCGGACTAACAAAAAATCAAATGTTATGTTACAGGCAACAAAGAACAAGTACACGGTGGAAACACTCAAGCCACTGAACATTCTGTACGATCACAAGCACTGGCTGACACAGCAGGACGTGGATATGGCCAACGGTTATGTGGAACTGATAGAAAGGACACGCTCTGAAAAGATTCCGCAGGTCGGAGACAGACTCATCTATGTGGACAGATACGGGAAATATTACGGCAACGCCCTCATCGAGAAACGCAAAAATACGGACGGACTGATTTCCATCTGTGAAATCCCCTATGTCCCTTTTATCTGGGAAGAGTATGACGGTATAGGTTTAAGCGTCAGCGGAGGATCCTTCCATCATATTGACCCCCGCCAGTTAAAGTTCGTCAGATGGACGGAAGGGGTATTCCAAGACTGGGGCAACTGCGGTGCGTGCGCCAACGGTGCCGTCGCATTCACGGCAAGAGTGCCGTTATGGTCCTATTCCGAACCTGACCCTCTCTACGGCGATTTCACCACGGAAACATGGAGACAGTATTATCTGACAAAAAACACGGGTCCGGACGCACGCAACCTGTACCAGGGCTACGACATAGCTTTCAGGACCGAAGATGACTTCCAGCAGTTCCTGAAGGACTATGAAGGGACCGTGTTCAAGGGCAACTAGGAAAACCATATCGTTCTCTGGTGTTTCCGTCATGAGAACCAGTTCCTGCCGCAGCACGAGTGGGACAAAATAGATGTCCAGGCCGTGGAACGGCGTCTCAACTTTTATCTCGAACAGGTCAAGCTGGTCAAGGACATGGACAGCCACATCACCTACTGCTACCGAATCAAACCCGAAATTGACAATCTCTAAAATAATACAGTTATGCAGACAACAGCAACAACAGCAGCAGGCAGCCACACTGACCTGCTCACAGGAATCCTGAACGTACAAGTGAGAAACGAGGACAAGATTACAGAACAGGACAGGCAGTATTGCCAGCTCCAGCAGGACCAGCTCTACAAAACGCTTGACCGTATCGACCGATGGTATGCCATCTTCAAGGAAGAAGCGGAACGGTACCGGGAAACAAAGAACTTCAAGTATGAGGATAACGGTAAGGTCACTATACGGAATTTCCATTTCAACTACAGCGGGGAGGATGACTATACCCACAACGAATTCAAACCGTTTGACCTCATCAACGAGCTTGCGGACAACAACTGCAATGCCAACGCGAATTTTGCGAGTCGCATCATTTCCTATTTCAACAGGACCTACAATGTAGATGTCCCTGTTCCTGTAATCGACGAGAAGGCCATGCGCATGGGGTTCCGTCCGGTCTACCAGACTTACGTGGACACGGTCATCGAACACCTCGGCGGAAAAAGTTT
This sequence comes from Bacteroides ndongoniae, assembly GCF_900108345.1. Lineage (GTDB taxonomy): Bacteria > Bacteroidota > Bacteroidia > Bacteroidales > Bacteroidaceae > Bacteroides > Bacteroides ndongoniae. Next base: position 1,363,266 of record NZ_FNVV01000013.1, read on the forward strand.
CCGTGAGACCGCAGAGGAAGAACTGCTGGCCCGTTTTCTGAAAACGGTACAGCCTTCCCGCTGGAGCAAGGTGAAGCCCGAACTGAAAAAGGACAAGATAACTTTCCCTGACATCGTGTCCTGGGACAGCATCCATCTGGAATACCACAAGGAATATGAGTTCTCGTATGACTGCGGGAGGAAAGTGGACATTTTCTGCGAAGGTATCGCATACGGGGCGGATGACGTGATAAACGGTTCAAGCGGTATGGTCATCGGCCTTGACAGACGCGATGTGGATATAACCGAATGGTACAGCCTCACCCTGACCAATGCAGAGCAGATCAAGTTCTACAAGAACGGACGCATCGACGTGCGCTTCAAAGACAGCCGAGCCGCAGAGAACTGCTACAGGAAGCTGCGGCTGGATGAAATCACACTCAGAGAAGACTGATTCATGAAATACTTATTCAGGCACCCCGTAAGACATCCTTGCGGGGTGTCTTCGTTTCCAACCATTAAAAAAGAAAAGACATGTATGCCATCATACCCCAACAGATTCCCCAGGACAGGCGTGCCGAGGTCAACGAGAAGATTCTTTTCGCCATAGACTCCGGCAAGGACCTCGTCCCGAAGGAAAGCATCTACAACTGCTACACGGGAACCGGAGGACTGCACAGCCTCAGACAGTCGGACTTCGCCAGCTACCATGACTATGCCGAGGCCAAGAAGGAATTTGAGATGGGACAGTTCTTCACCCCGCACGACATATGCCGAAACATGATGGAAGCCCTATCCCCGACATCTACGGAAATGGTGCTTGACATGTGCTGCGGCATGGGCAACTTCTTCAACCATCTGCCCAACCTGCACAATGCCTACGGATTCGACATCGACGGCAAGGCGGTGGCCGTTGCCAGATACCTCTACCCGGAAGCCCATATCGAGAAATGCGACATACAGCTGTACAATCCCGAACAGCGTTTCGACATCATTGTCGGAAATCCGCCCTTCAACCTGAAATTTGATTACAGGCTGTCGCAGGAATTCTACATGGACAAGGCCTATGACGTGCTCAACCCTGCCGGAATCCTGATGGTCATCGTCCCTCTCTCCTTCATGCAGAACGAGTTCTGGGAAAAGACACGCGTGGCGAAAATCAACTCGAATTTCTCCTTCATCGGCCAGACCAGGCTGGAACATTCAGCCTTCTCTACGGTGGGCGTACAGAATTTCGCAACAAAAATCATGGTATTCCTCCGCCGTTCCCTCCATATTGAAATGCAGCCCTACAACGCGGAAGAGTTTGTCAGCATGGATGAGCTGAAGAAACGCATAGCCGAAGTACGGAAAATGAAACACCGGCTGCGCTTCCAACTGATGCGGGAGTCCAACCATATAGACAAGGAAGAACTGGAACAGTTCGAGTACAGGCTCGCCAAGTACATGTACGAACTGAAAACCCATGCCGTGCTGAACAGGCACATCGAAAAGGCGGAAGCACTGGTGTCCAAATTCCGCAACCAGAAACCACCGGAAGGTGCCACCAGGGAACAGATAAAGGAATGGGAACGCAAGAAGCTGACCACCGGCAAGGTTCTCGGCATCATCCGCAGGTACATCACCTCGCAGAACGTGGTGCCGCGCAAGGAAGTGGCATTGGTGAAGACATCCTACGGCTTCAAGCTGAAACAGTATGCCCCGCGTCTGCTCGACAAGGTCACGCACAAGGCCGCAGGCATCAACGACATCATACTCGGAAGGGCCGAACTCCCGATGCCGGAAACCGTCACGGAAAAGAACATGCGGCAGATCCGTGCCGCCAGAAAACTGATACGGCGCAAACAGAGGCAATATGAGACCCAGAATCTCCAGTTTGCGGAAATGCGGGAAGATGACGGTCTGAAGGAATACCTGGACCGCACCAGGTTCATCAACAAGGAAGGTGAAGTCTGCGAATTCACGGACTTGCAGAAACACGACCTGAACCTCGTGTTGCAGAAACGCTACGCCCTGCTGAACTGGCAGCAGGGTTCAGGCAAGACCGCCGCCGTCTATCACAGGGCGAAATACCTGCTCAAGTTCAGAAAGGCAAAGAACGTCATCATACTTGCCCCGGCCATCGCCACCAACATGACCTGGATACCGTTCCTTACCATAAACAAGGAACGCTTCCGTACAATACAGACCGCCGGCGACCTCGACAACGTACCGGAAGGGACATTCCTTGTCGTCTCCACCTCCATGCTCCGGAAACTGAAAAGAGGACTGATGCGTTTCGTAAAACGCACTTCCGGCAAACTGTGCCTTGTCTTCGACGAGTCGGACGAAATCACCAATCCCACATCGCAGCGTACAAGAAACATCCTGTGCATATTCAGAAGGCTCAGGTACAAGATTCTCGATACCGGAACAACCACCCGCAACAACATCGCGGAACTGTACAGCCAGTTCGAACTGCTCTACAACAATTCGGTGAACATGATATGCTGGAGCCCGCAGGTCTACCACGAAAACAGGGACCACGAGATAGAGGAAGAGAACAACCCGGATTACGGAACACCGTTCCCCGCCTTCAGGGGGCATGTCCTTTTCCGTGCCTGCCACTGTCCGGGGAAAGCCACTGTATTCGGCATCGAGAAACAGAACCAGGACGTGTACAACAAGGACGAACTCTCCGAACTTATCGGCAAGACGGTCATCACCCGCAAATTCCGTGACTTCGCGGGTGAGAAATACCGGATACGGACACATACCGTCCGCCCCTCGGAAGGAGAACACGAGGTATACCGTGTCATCATCGAGGAATTCTGCCGCATCTGCGAACTGTACTACAACAGCACGGGAGACACGAAAAAGGATGCAGGGCTGAGACTCATGAGGCAGATCAAACTGCTTATCAAGGCCTGCTCGGTACCGCACCTGATAAAGGGGTATTACGGCGACAGGTATCCCTCCAAGACCCGGTATATCGAAAGGCTTGTAAGGGAAATACCGGGCAAGGTAGCCATCGGATGTACCACGCTGGCGGCATTTGACCTGTATGAGAGCTATATCCGGGAACATTTTCCTGACAGACCTGTATATGTGGTCAAGGGAGATGTCGCCTTCAAAAAACGGCAAAGTATCGTGACGGAATTCGACTCCACCATCAACGGCATCCTGATATGCACGCAACAGAGCCTGAGCAGTTCCGTGAACATACCTACCTGCAACGACGTGATACTGGAGTCCCTGCAATGGAACATCCCCCGCATGGAACAGTTCTATTTCCGCTTCATCCGTCTCGATTCCAGAGAAATGAAGGATGTCCACTACGTCACCTACGAAGATTCGGTCGAACAGAACCTGATGGCACTGGTACTGACCAAGGAGCGTCTGAACGAATTCATCAAGACCGGGGAGGTCAAGGAACAGTCAGAAATCTTCGAGGAATTCGACATCACGATGTCCGTCATCGACAGCCTGCTCGTCCGCACGCAGGACAGTGAAGGCAAAATACATATCAGCTGGGGAAGCCAGCGCATAAGAGAATGAACATGAACCGTATGGAGAAGACCGGGAGTTCCATTCCCACCGACAAAGGTAGTCCGCGTCCCCATCGGCTGAGCAAGGTCAGGCCGCAGGCGGTTTTCGGGAAAATCATCCTCGCGGAGCTGCGGTATTTTCCCGCAAAACCCTGCACAGCCGGGACACGGCACCTTGTCAAGGTCGGTGGAATGGAATCCCCGGCATCCACATACATAAAAGACAAGTAATATGGATCTGAACAATGCAGAGATTGCCGTGACCACACAGCATCTCATGGACATAAAGGATTACAGGGACTACTGGATGCACCTGTCCGAATACAGCGACATGGGCGAGTTCCTGAGTGCCTGTTCCGACCTGTTTCCCGGGGAGGAGGAACCGGAATACCGGTATCCGAAATGGGAAAACATTCCGGACACACTGATCAGCCGTGAATGGCTCTGTCCCAACTTCTTCGAGATCAGGGATGCCCTTGAAAGGCTCGAAGAGGAAGAAACGGAGTTTTTCATAAACTGGAGCAGAAGTTACGGATATGACATCACCACGGATGACCCGCACATGATGGTATCGCACTACCATGACCTGTACGGGGACACCGTCACGGAAACGGAAGAAGACGCGGACACGGGAGAAGATGCCCTGATATACACGGGCGTATCAAGCTACTACTGCGACATGCTTCCCTTCCGGTACGAAATATTTGATGACAATTATGACTAAAAGACAAAAAATATGGAAATCAACTTCAAAGGACCTGTAATGCCTATCGACCCATACTCGCAGCTGGCATTCGTGGAGATACTGAACATACTACTGACGGCGGGACACATCGTGGACGTGAACCGCTTCCTCATAAGCAGGAACGTCAACCCGCAATTCGGCTCGCTGTCAGGCTATTTCAGATGGTCGTTCACCGGAAACCATTTCACCCTCTGGCAACGCACGGACTACAATTCAACGCTGTGTTTTAATCACAGGATACTCGATCTGCCTTTCGGTGTCCTGGCAGCGAAAGACAACGGAAAAGACATGGAAACGGCAAACTGAAAATGAAACGATATGGAAACTACGGTAAAAATACCCAACCGGGAAATCGCGCTCGCGGCATTTGACAGGCTCCGCAGGGAACAAAGGAAGGATGCCGCACTGAGGCTGGCCGGGTGTATGCTCAGAGGGACATACATATCCCTCGGCATCGGTGACACCGACTGGGAAATAGATACCGCCCTGCACCAGTGCGGCGGTGAGCCGAAGACCGGATACGGTCATACTGCACATTTCCACTTCGACGGCGAGACGGAAATGGAAACAGAGAAATATGAAAGGCTCAAGGAAGAGAACAGATGATAAGGGAGCGGCCGAAAGGTCGCTCTTCTCATTTATAAACGACATGTACGGGAAACGGAATCCTGCCGTACACAGGTAACAGAAATGGAAGAACAGGAAAGACTGACTATGGAATTCGTGAAATCGCTCATGGACAAGTCCTACACGCTGGTATGGGTGGACTACAACGACAATCTCGACAACTGCCGTGACACCATTCAGAAGTGTCTGGAAGAAAGGAGCTGTGAAAGTCTGTGGGAAAAAGTGGACGAATGGTACGGTGACGCCGAATGGGAAAGCGTCCGTGAAATCATCTCAAAGCTGAAGGATGAATGCACCGGCTTCCATGACTTCGGGGAAGAGGAAGTGGAAGAATTCTTCGAAGAACACGAAGATGAAATCAGGGAAGAAATCTATGACAGAAACGACTCTGACACACTGAAAGAACTTCTCAAAAACACGGATGACATACCAGTGCGTGTCGAGATGCTGTCCAACTACGACTGCATCAATTCCAACTGGCTGGAATCGCAGGAAGGATACCGGTACAAGGAATCCTATTTCGGGGATATGATAGACGCGCTGAACCTCAATCCTTCCAAAGTGAAAAAAATGCTGGTGGAGAAAGGCTACACGGTATATGGCCGGTTCCCCGACAAAAAATACAGGGACGGCAAGGAACAGGTATCCTATGAACAGTTCTATCAGGAACTCATCAACTCCTGCTGCGGTGCCAACCTGCTGACATATATCGGCAAGGTAAGCCTGCAGGAACTTTATGATGCCGGATTCTCGCTCAAGGAAGTCATTATTCCCAAAGGCAACTGCTGTGGCATCTTCAGCTCCATGTACGGCGGCGGAAGCCTCCTGGAAATGGAACTCAGAAAAGACGTCAGACTGAAACTGGAAGTCAGGGACTATCACGGATTCCGCTTCCGTATTGACAACGAGAGGTCAAAATATGAATGCTCCATCAAGCATGTGTACGGGGTATGCGATTCCTTCTTCGGAGAAAAGATAGGTCTTGTCGCCTCATAAATCAAGTATGGTCACTAAAAAAATCAAGTATGGAAAAGAAATATGCAATCATCCTATTCAAGGGAAAAGAATACCTGTGCGGTCACGAAGACGGCTGCCATTACGATGTGTCCTGCCCGGTGAGGACATTCACTGAAGGAGAAGACGACTTCAAAATTCAGGAATCCGGGAAAAACCGGTCTGAAAGGACATTCCGGTACCATGGAAAGGAATTCAGGCTTGTCATCGGCTTCTACCCGAACGGATGGCTGGTTCTGAGTCTGGAATCACCGGACAACGGGGAACTATACACGGTACTTACCGTCAATCTGGAAGACTCCCCGGCATTCGGGATTCCCGACCAGGCATTCATTGACATAAACAACAATCCGGAAGCGATGGAATTTCTCATAAGGAACAGCCTTGCCGAAGATACGGGATACAGACGCAAAAGCGGATGGGTGGAATATCCGATGGCCAAACTGAACCTGGCTGAACTGTACCGGTTGTCACCGGAATCGTTCGAGAACCAAGAATAAGAATCAACAACAGAAATCATTAACCAAATCATAGGAATTATGGCAAAGTACGATGTAAGAGTAAGGTACACCTTCGAGGGTACCTACAAGGTCGTGGCGGAAGACCGCGACGAGGCGGAAAGAATTGTAACGGAAGACTGCGGTCTGGTATTGGGCGGAAACATCCACACTACCTGCGATGATGACGAGGTGACAGACTGGAGATTCGGCTGTCACCCCGACATGCAGATCCTTTCTTTCAGGGAACGGGGTGGCAAAGGCAAGGTCAGATACACGTCCATGTGTTTCAGCGACAGGATTGAAGAACTGAGAAAGGACATAATCGAAGCCATCAGGGAGCTGCTTGATGCGCAGGGACTGAAAGAAATCACGTTTACCGACAACGAAGAAGACCCCGTATGGATTATCTGGTTTGACGATAATGGAGACCCATACGAGTGTTATGTTACAGGAATTGAGGTTACTGACAAGTTCATTACCGTGTTGGCAACAATAAAGGACAGTATGGAAGAGGTTTTCTGTCAGAGTCCTTTCGAACTTGGAGCCAGCAACATTGATTGGCTCAATCAAATGTACGAAGCAGTCAGGCTTCAACTTGAAAATACAAACGGGAACTCTTAAAACGAAAGACAATATGGCAACAAAAGTCAATATGGACAGACACGTCCGGGAGGGATGGACTGTCGGAGCGTTCATCAGGGAGCTGGCCCCGCAGGTGGAAATGATCATGAGCGGGCAAAGCTGGAGGGAACCTTTCAGAAACAAACAGGAACTGGCGGACTGGTGCAGGGACAACCAACCCTATTACAAGAAAAGGATTCCTGAAGTGAACAGCCATTTTGCAAAAATGTATAACCTCAAATAGAAACAACAGTATGAAATATCAAGCGGAAAATGCAGTGTCCAGCTACTTCTACTACATGTGGAATACCTGGTGCGAGGAAGAGTGCAAGACAGTCTTCAAGGAAATGTACCCACATTTTTGGGAAAAATGGAGTCTGATGACGGACAAGGGTGTATTCGGAGCCTCCGAACGGTTCTATGCGGAACTGACGGACCGCTACAGGGAAAAACTGGTGGAACGGGCCGTCAGCCTGTATGACGGCAAGGCCAGGCGCAAACACCCGGACGATTCCAAAATCAAAGTGTGCAGTGACTGCGGTTCAACAGAGATTGAGATTCAGGCATGGGTGGATGTAAACACGAACGAATACCACAGTGACGTGGACGATGACATCTGGTGTTCCCAGTGCGAGGACAATGTGGAGACCTGCTCCAAGCAATCCTTTCTGGAAAAGATGCAGGAATGGTGGAAATCCAACAATACCGATAACCTTGAATACCTGACCGGATTCAAGACATCCGATTTCCCTTCAGCCAATTCCGGGCAAACATTCTCCGAGGCCGCCGACGAATGGTGGAACGGCAAAAACTATGACGAGAAGAGGAACATATACCTGACAAACAATTAAAGACAACAGATATGGCACGGAATATCATTGACCTGATCTGCAACTCATGCAGTTGCGGCAAGGAAGAGGCACAGGAATACCTGGACGACGAGATAAGAAACCTGCAGGAACTTCAGGAGGACAACGACCTGAGAAGCGAAGACTTCGAAATCGCGTGCAGCAACCTCGGGCTTGACCTGGACTGGCAGATATATTTCATCAACCGTCTCGCGGGACTTTAACGGATACAGACATGACTTATTTTCAAAACATACACTCTCTGGCGGACCTGAAAAAGGAATACCGCCGTCTGGCAATGCTTCACCACCCGGACAAGGGTGGTGACACTGCCCTCATGCAGCAGGTGAACACCGAATTCGGAAAATTGTTCGAGGTCTGGAAAGACAAGCCCTGCGTTTCCACAGCTCCAACAGGCTACGAACACGACTTTCAGGGTGCCACCGCAAAGGAATACACCGAATATGTGTACAATGAATACCGCTGGAAAGGACACAACTATACCGGACAGTCCGCACCGGAGATCACGGAACTGGTCAGGGCATGGCTCAAGGAAACCTACCCGAGATATACCTTCTCGGTCCGCAGGGACGGATACAATTCAATCCTTATCCGGCTGATGAAAGCAGACTTCGAGGCTTTCACCAAAGAGTCAGGAAAAATACAGGGAGACATCAACCACTACAACATCCAGACATCAGACAGTCTGACCGACCGGGCCAAGGACGTGATGACAAACGTCAGGGATTTTGTGATGTCATACAATTTCGATGAAAGCGACCCCATGACCGACTATTTCCACACCAACTTCTATCTCACGCTCGGAATCGGCAGCTACAGACAGCCGTACCGGATGGAACTGCCGAAAATTACGGGAAAAGACAATCCTGAAGCTTTCAGACATCCCGAAGGAGCGGCACACAAGGCTATACGTCAGGCACTGGGCAAGGCCCGGTTCGGCTTCATCGAGAACCGAAGACATATCGGGGAAATGATACTTGGAGAGGACTTTTACGGCTCACAGGGCGAACATTATTTCTGGCCCAAGGAATATTCGAGTGCGAAGACGGCACAGAAACGCATCGGGAAACTGGAGGCAGCCGGAATGCGCTGCGAACTGACAGGCTGCAACGGCGGATACATACGCCTGCTCGGATATACCCCGGAAACGGAAAGCAATCTGGAACGGGAAAGGCAGGAATATGCCACTGCATACCGCACATGGCAATCAAGGCGGAATTTTAAAACAACTTAAATCAAAATTTATGGATACGGAAAATTTGAACAAATGGTGGTACTCGTTGCCGGAAGAAATCAGAAAAAAGCTATATGTACAGGAAAATATCAATGTATGGAAAGACCTTGACATGTCGACACGGGTTGCCATGTTCCGGTATTGCCGGATGAAAATATTCGGGATAGGGAAAAACGGGGATATGGAACGGTCGCTGCTTATCGAAACGGTATGCGGACTGGCGGATATCGCCCTCGTGAAAAGAAGCGGCATTGCGCTTGAAGATATGTGCGATGACGAAGGAAATTTTCTTGAAGAATATCAGAAGCAGTTCAACACGGTTTATGACCGTTATGAGGCGGTGCTGGCAAACATGGACTGGACGAACTGTTGTACAGACATGGAAATATCCGTCCGGGAAATAATTGAGCACCTGGAAAAAACAGGCTACAGCCGGGTGGACATTGATACGGACAGAAGAACCGCAAAGACATTCTACACCTACCGTGGCGGGCTTCATATCAACGGTACGGGAAACCTGTCATTCCATATCCTACCTCCACAGGACAGTCTCGGACTGGGACGGTTTGCAATATGCGCCACCCGGAACGGGGAAAGCTCACAGCTGGGGACAGACCAAGCCCCGTTCTTTTTCGGGCGGCTGCTTGCCTTCCTCAAAGGTGAGAGAAAAGAGAATGAGATAATAGATGAAATATCTACCGACAGAAAAACAGAATAGAAACATGAAAGCAAAAGTATTGAAATACAAGTTTGACGGCAACACCATCGTTGCCCCATACATGGAACTTGAGCCGTATGCGGAGAATGTATTCATCTCGCTGGCAAGAAAAAACGAATACGGAAACGAAAGTGAAGACAGTTTCCATATAATCTGCAAGATAGGTGATGTCCATTTTTCCTGTGGACAGTATTCACGCAGAATACTTGACAAGGAGGGGTACCGGGAAGAAGCGGCGACCTATTGCAAGAACTGGATTGAAAACACCCTGAAGGATGTAGAGGATGGAAAAATCATTCCCCTCTTGTCTGTCCATGTATTCAATGCACTCGGTCTTGACTCCACCCCTTTGGTACAGGCCCGTGAGGAATATGCAAAAAAGCAGGAAGAAAAGCGACTGGAACGGAAAAGAAAAGAAGAACTGGAAAGAAAGGAGAAAGAAACCCGATGGCAACAGTTGCTTGACGAGAACAAGCGGAAATTCCTGGACGGTGAGAAAATAACGGCAGAAATGTTTCTTGAAATTACCGGAAGGGACGGCTTTGACATCCATATCAGAACCAAAGGGACATTCAACAGGCATGTGACAGCAATCGACAGGAACGGAACCGTCAGTTTCCGAAAATACAAAGGCCGCCGTACTCCCGACTTTACCGGGTGCCATAAGGCTGTGGCAGACTATCTTGCATTTCTTGCCGGAAATGAAATCAGAAAATAAGATCCAAAGCGGTAACAGCTCTCCTATGCAACTGTTACCGCTATTATCTGAATTTTACAGCTTTCTGTTCAGTACCATCGCCAAGGGATATATAAACTGGTTATAGACCTTGAGCTTCTTCAGATCCAGCACATACCCTGCATAGGGATTGGTACAATCCGAATAGAAAAACACATCGGTAAAACCCGCATGTTCCTTTATGATTTCTCCTTCCAAGGGAATCTCGTCCACATCAAACTCCTCCAGAGGCAGTTCCTCCAGGCGGGCATGTTCCCCATTGCCCAACACATTGAGATTACGGTTGAACAGCACGTATCCCCGCTTACTGTAATCCACGCGCATACCATACGGACGCTCCACAAGGAAAGCATCCGCAGCTTTCTTTATATAATCTTCCATGATTTTTCAAATTAGGATTTGCAAAAGTACACCATTCCTTTGTCAAAGACGAACAAATCAATGGGTTTCTCACCGACATACCTGCAAGAAAATACAACGACACACAACCTGTATATTTTATTTTCCTCCCTGCAAAGATAGTCCCGTGTCCAACGTACCCGGACAAGGTCAGGCCCCTATGGGGTTGGCTGAAAGAAAATCATCCTCGCCGGTGGCTGCGGTATTTTCTTTCGCCAAACCTTGCGGGTACGGCCACGGGACAGTCAGGCAGGCGAAAAATAAAAAATACCGGCTCCCGGAGCCGGACGTGTTTAACAGATAAAATACAATGACTCATGAAAATCCTGAATGAAGAACATTTCCAGAATGTAAAGCGTTACGCCGAATCCATCGGTGACACATCACTCCAGAACTGTCTGGATAGACTGAAAAAATGGGAGGAGAATCCAGACCATCCAAGCGAAATCTCGCTCTATTATGACCATGCACCGTACTCGTTCGGCTTCACGCAACGCTATCCCGACGGAAGCATCGGCATCGTAGGCGGTCTGCTCTATCACGGAATACCGGACCGGTCTTTTGCCGTGACACTTGAACCGTTCCACGGATGGCAGATACATACCTGAAAAAAGATAGACAATCATAGTATTAACTTTATAAAATTCAAGATTATGGAAGCAATGGCAGTATTGGAAAAACAACAGCAGTTTGATTTTCAGAACAACGGAATCGAAGTAATGAACTTCGAGACTCTCCAGCGTACCTACAAAGAAAATGACATCTACGGCAAGCCTGTCCAGGGCATCTATCACTACCAGGTCCTGCAGCGTATGATGGACATCTGCGAGAAGTACAACCTCGATTACGAGGTGGAAGAAATCTTCGCGGCACAGAACAGGAACAAGACACAGCCGGGAGTAAGCATTCTCCCGCAGGTGGAACAGACACTTGGTGAAAAAGCAGTGGAAGCGCACATCCTCCGACGCATCTTCGCGACCATCCGGATCAAGGACTGGGAAACGGACGAGCTGACGACTACGCTGGTCGTCGCCTACCATCAGGACGGCATACAGGCAGCCATAGGCCCGTGCGTGAAGATATGCCATAACCAGTGTATCCTATCACCGGAAAGGAGCATCTGCAATTACGGAAAAAACAAGGTGACAACGGAAGGGGTATTCGAAACGGTGGACGGTTGGCTGGCAAACTTCGAGGTGAACATGAACGAGGACATCGCAAGGATTCAGCGGCTGAAACGCAGAATTGTCTCCCTGGAGGAAGTGTATATGTATATCGGGCTGCTGACAGCATTGCGCGTCTCCCATGACAGTTCGGACAGGAACCTGTCATCCTCCGTGGAAACCTACCCGCTGAACCAGAGCCAGATTTCCATCTTCACGGAAGAGGTGCTGAAACTGGTCCGCGAAAAGGGACAAATCACCGCTTGGGACTTGTATAACGTAGCGACTGAGATATATAAGCCGGGCAGAACGGATTTCCCGGCACTGATTCCACAGAATGGGGCAATGGCGGAACTCCTGCTTTCCCGTCTTCCAGCAGAGGTGGAAATACAGGATGCGGTTCTGGTAAGCTGAACGGCTACAGAATGAAATATTCATATTATTTTTGCCGCAAGCAAACCAATGACATATCAACAACCCGGACAGGCGTTCATAACCGACGCCTGTCTTTACTATATAATTTTAACAATATGACTTGGAAAAAAGCAAATATCATCATAGACGGCCGAAAGATGGAAGTCCCGGCTCCCGACATCATATCGGCAAGCCGCAGCACGGACATCCCGGCATTTTATGCGGACTGGTTCTTCCATCGGCTCGAAACCGGCTATTCCGTGTGGAACAACCCGTTCAACGGAAAAAAGAGCTATATCTCTTACCGGAATACAAGATTCATAGTGTTCTGGTCGAAAAATCCCAAACCTCTTCTTCCTTATCTGCCGATCCTGAAAGAAAGAGGTATCGGTTGCTATATCCAGTTCACTTTGAATGATTATGAGGAAGACGGACTGGAAACCGGTGTTCCTCCGCTGACAGAACGTATTGAAACATTCAGGACCCTTTCTGAGATATTGGGTAAAGAAGCCGTAATATGGCGGTTCGATCCGCTGATACTCACAGACAACATATCCGTGGATACTCTGATTGAAAAGATCGAACGTGTAGGAACGGAGATACACAATTGTACGGAAAAGCTGGTTTTCAGTTTTGCAGACATAGACTCGTACAGAAAGGTCAAGGCCAACATGACAGACAGCGGAATCCCGTATCATGAATGGAATAAAGAAAAAATGGAGGAACTTGCCGGAAAACTGACGGTACTGAACCGTAACAGAGGATGGAATCTGGAGCTGGCTACCTGCGGCGAAAATCTGGATTTTGGCAAATACAGGATATCCCGTAACCGCTGCATCGACGGTGACCTGATAGCACGTCTGGCATGGAAAGACAAGGAACTGATGTCTGCATTGGGAGTCACCATACAGGAAATGCCGTCTCCAGCCTTTTTCGACATGAATGACCTTCCTTACGGTGCTGTGCTTCTACCTGGCAACAAATACTTCGTCAGCAATCACAAAAAGGATCCGGGACAACGTGCCTCATGCGGATGTATGGCAGCCAAGGATATTGGGGAATACAATACCTGCCCTTATCTCTGCGAATACTGCTATGCAAATTCAAGCAAAAAATCGGCAATCATGAACTGGGAAATGCACCGGCAGAACCCTATGGCGGAAACGATAACCGGAAAGTAGAACAACAGACGAGGAAGAAACTGACAGTCAAAAGACTGAAAGATTCTTCCTCGTTTTTTTACTCTTCGAAGAGCAGCATATATTCCACCTTCCTTCTCCGTTCAATGCTCGGCACTACCTTGCCTTTGTAACACCGGAAAGAAACATACTCCTTATAGATATTCCGGTCTCCGGCCTCCAGCTTCTTCAACAATTTGCTTTTGGGCATCTTGCCGTAACCTTTCAGACGGTATGCCCCCACATTATAGCTCAAAACAGCGGCAATCAATGAATCACGTCCCAGATAACTGAACATACGGCACAGCTTGCGTAAATCCGCTCTCAGGATTGAATCCCCCTGTTCTTTTGTAATGTCATTGGTCAGCCTTTCCCCGGGAAGGACCTTATGCCCGTACCCGACATAAGGCCAGTGTCTTTTTTCTCCATGCCAGCCCTCGAACCGCTTAATGCACTCAACCGCAAGGCTGAACCTGTCCTGTTTTTCCTTTACCGGATTCTCCGCCCGCAACGGTATGCTCCCGAAGCAGATGATGGCGAAAAACGCCGCAAACAAATTTGCTTTTATTCCCATAGGCAGGTCAGGTTCATTGTGATACGATGACGACAGGCAGTTCCTTGCCGCCGGAAGTAACCACGGTATCCTCGTCCTCCGTCTCGTTGTTGAAATCAAAGGTCAGTTGGAAAAGCTGTGCCGGCTCGCTGTTATCCTCAAAATAGATGTCGATACTCTGCTGGTCTTCACACTCTGAGGTGTAATAAAGACGGAACACCTCCCTGTCCAGAGGATAACGGTCGTTGGGCAGCAGCACCATCCCGTCATCCATGCGCAGTTTGCCTTCGCCGTCCGGCTGGAAATAGCGGATGGTATAGCGGGCGTCGGAGAACCGTCCTTCCCGTTTCAGTTCACAGCGTATTTCCACGGTCTCGCCTTTCACGATACGCTTGGGTACAGGCATCGTCTCCACAGTAAAGGGATAGGACTGCTGCACATCAAGGTCATCGCTGCACGAGGTTAATATACTGAAGGTCATGCCCATCAGGGCGCATACAAGGGCAAACAGCCCTTTCTTGTTCATAATCGGTTTCATATTCATTTCTTGTTTTAACGGTTTATAAAAAATTACTGTTCAGGCGGAAAATTGCTTTCCAGATATTCGTTCAGGTCCTTGCATCCGGCATACAGGTCGGAACAGTCGTCAATCCTGTCACCGTAGCGTTTCCGAAGGACGGACAGTGTCCTTTTTCCGGCATCGTCATTGTCCAGGTAGCACCGGATCCTCCCGTAATTGTCCAGAAAAGGGAACGAACGTTCAAGCAGGGCCACCGAATTGAGGACCAGATAATCCTCACCGCGGCTGATGCCGAGTACCTTCCATGAAAGAAAGTCGATAAAGCCCTCAAAAAGGTTGCAGGTAAGCGAGCCGTTGCGGATGACGGAGATGTCCTTGGGCGGCAGGCACCATTTCATGAACCTGGTCCGCAGCTCATAGCCTCCGCCCATGTTCCTGAAGCCGACGGCGAAATACCGCTTGCCGTACAGCCGGAACCGTACTTCCTCGCACTCTGCACGGGCAATTTCCGCAGGTATGCCGCGTCCCTTCAGATAGCCGAGCAGGGCATTACAGCGCAAGGGACCGCAAACCACCTCCTCGAAGCGGGAGGGCTCCTTGCGCTTTTCTGTCCTGACACTTTCCTTTTCTCTTTTCTGTCCGGCATATTCGGGGACTGTTCCTCCATATACTCCGGCGATGAACCTCGCCTGCGCCATGAAGCCGTCGCTTCCTGAAAGTTCCCCCGCAAGGGTGAAGATGTCGCCTCCATGCCCGGTGCCGAAGTCATGCCATACGCCCTTACGGGTGTTCACATGGAACGAAGGTGTCCTTTCCTCACGGCACGGGGAGAGATACCAGCATTCGTCGCCGTGCCGTCTGACCGGCTCCTGTCCCAGACGGGACAGGAATTCCTCAATGGGAATGCCTCTGATCATCTCTATATCCATAGGCGTCTAATTGAAGATGAAACGGACTCCAAGCCCGAACTGTGTCGTGAATTTTCCCAGAGAACTGCCCCATAGCGCACGTTCGCGCACATGGGCAAGCAGCACGATACGGTCAGTCACATAGCTTTCCAGCTCCAGCGTCAGGGCTCCGCCATAGACAAATGCATCACGGTAGGAAAGCATGGAACCGTCATACAGAACCTTTTCTCCCCAGTTCAACGTCTCATATCCCACCAGGGCAGAACCGCCGACAGAAAGGAAGAATATCTTCGCCGGGTCGGACAGGAACTTTAGGTAATAGCCGCCCTCGGCAGTAAACTGGGCCCGTGGAACGAAGGTCCCGCGATAGCCGTAGTTCTTCAGCAGATATTCCACGCCAGCCACCCAATGGTTGGCCCTTTTCGTATATCCCGACACGGCAAAGCCCGTGTACCAGTCAACCGGTGATTTCAGGTTTCCGGCAAAGCCTCCCCTGAGTTCCACACCCTTCATTCCGGGAAGGTAACGCTGGGCGTATGCCTGCCCCGATGACAGGGCAAGCGATACGCATACGGCAAAAAGAAACAGATACTTCTTCATGGTCATTTCACTTTAAGTTCATTGATCACCCTCGCTCTCACGATGTCCTCACTCTCCACGGTGAAGGTCTGATGACGGCCTCCGCTCTTCTCGTGCATCTCCACCACCAGCATCTTGTCGGCGGGAATGGTGAACTTGTCAAAGACAAAGACAGTACGCTCATCCTTCTTTCCGGCGACAGCCGTGGCATAGTTGTAGGCACGCAGTGGAAATATCACCTGCTCTTGGATGGCCGTGCGCTTGAGTACCTTCTTGTCTACGATCTTGAACGTCACGAAATCCACCTCATAAGGCACGTTCGACGTGTTCTTCACCTGGGTATGGAAATAAAGCAGCCCGTTATGGGTATAGAGTCCGCGCAGCAGGTACTGGATGCCGAACGCCTTGCTCCCGATATGCTTGATATGACGTCTGTTATCCTTGTGGATGGCCTTGGATATAAGGTGTACCAGCTTGGGCGACTCGCTGCCGAGTTCCTTCAGGTAGATGTCAAGGGCATTGTTCGGGCGGTTCACCTCGCTGCCGTCATGAACAAAATCGGCCATCTCGATGTTGAGCAGCAGAGGCTCATCGGCATACTTCACATTGAAGGTGTAGAAACTTCCGCTTTCGGTAATCACCGACATGTTGGTCTCCTCACGGAAGTTCTTTCTGGTAGCCTTTACCCTGATTACATTCTCTGAACCGTCCGCCTTGCCCGCAATCAGATTCGGAGAACCGAGATCCACGTAACGGACAGCCGAGGGAAAGATGATATGGGTCGTCTTGTCATACGTCACTTCCAGACCGTAAGGCGGAATCATCCGATCAAAGGTGAGCTTTCTGGACAGCCCGTGATAGAGGTCGCCGTCCTCCTGCTGCGGATAGATATCCGCCTTCAGGGTCAAATCATTTACGGCCGTGGTATCAGCCGACTGTGCATGTGCACTTGCAACGCCGCCTGCGAGGGCAAGCATCAAAAGAATCTTTTTCATGTCTTTACTGTTTTAATGGGTTATTGATTGTTGTTCTGATAAAGCATCAGTCCGTAGCCTGATTTGAGGTGTACCTTCTCCTCGCGCATCTTTTTGGAGATGTACTGCGACACGCCTTGTATGGCCCCTCGTCCAAGCTCGGAGAGAAGCTGGTCACCTGCCGACTGGTTGGTGATGGAGATGGTCGTGCCGAGATTCTGTCCCATGTTGGCGGCCACTTCCCTTACCGCATTCGCTTCCGTCGAACCGGGAATGAATATCCCGTCCTGTCCGTCACTGTCCAGCACGGTCAGTTCCACGGGAATGACATTGCCGTCATATTCGACCTGCAGGATTTCAATGCCAAGCCGCTCGCCCTGGATACGTCCCTCACCGGTCAGCAGGGTATTGCGGGGAAGCACATATCTTCCCACACGCATGGCCTCCAGCAGCCTGAGACGCACGCTTTGTCCGCTGATAATGGTCTGGTCGCCATGCACGCAGGCCCGTATGGTATTCCTCGCCATCTGTGTCCCGGCACTGCCCACAGCCGTATGGAAGCCGATATCAGCACCGGAAAGCAGTCTCGCGAACTGTACCGAATCGGTAAGAGGCTGAGGAAGGGACGACACGACCGGAGAGGACACCAGCCCGACGGGAACGGCTTTCGCCTTCCTCTCCCTTGAGGGACTTTCCGTCTCCTGACTGTCCGCTGTTCCCGTGCTGCCGCCCGAAGGCATATATTTGGCGGCAAGTTCATAGGACTTCTCCAGCAGAGCCACCTGTTCCTCGTAGCTCGGTCCGGCCGTCTGCGCTGCGGCAGCCTGTCTGAGCTGTTCCACCTCTGCTTTCAGGGCTTCCTTTTCCGGGTCTTCCTCAGGACTCTCGTAAAAACTACCGAGAGTGGCGTTGATGTCGTTGTAAGCCGAGGCTGAAGAGGCGAAGGCTCCCGTCCTGCCGTTTCCTCCTGAATGGTACGCACGGCTTTCATTTTCACTTGCAATGTCCTGCGCCGGTTCTGTTTCCGGGACATTATCCTGTCTGTGTCCATCGGTCAGGGCGGAGAAGTCGGCCAGCGTACGCTTCTTCTCCTCCTGCCGGCGAATCATGTCTGCCTGCTCATAGGCAGCCATCTTGTCCGCCTCTATACCCGTACCTTTCGGATCGGGAAGTTCGGCATTGAAGCCCGTCTTCCTTTCCGCCTCCTGCCTGTCTTTTTCGGACGGGGCGAAAATTAACCACATGCACCCGAGGAACAGCAGGAACATGCCTGTGAAAACCAGATATTTCCTGATTTTCTGCTTCTGTTTCAATTTTTCTGCATCTGTACTCATAATCTTACTTGTTGAACTGGTTAAAAAACTCTTCCATCTCACGGACTTTCATATCGGAGAGGGTATCCGCAGGCACAAAGTCGGGAACCTCAAGCGGGGTTATCCTGATGATGTCCTGCCGGGCATCCTCCCGTCCGATGTCATAAATCGCACGGAAAATCATGTAGAAATTCACCAGCGCGAAAAGGGAAACCATCACGATGATGGCGATTGCCCTCTGACGGGGTGTGAGTCTGTCACAAAGGCCGCGCAGCCTGCCCCCGATACATTCCTTGAACTTTACATACATTTTTCTCATACATACATTGTTTTATCTGTCATACATTCTGATATCCCTGTTCTCCAGTACATGGAACCCTTCCAGGATGAACCCGTGCGGATTGTTGTCACTGCGGGTGGAATTCCGCAACCTGCCATGCGTGACAAGGCTGCGTTCCGTCACGCTCTTCTCACGGATGATGAAAAGGCGTGCGTATGTCATGACATCATACGGATAGGTGTTGAAGTCGCATTTCACGCTGTCTATCTCGATACGCTGGCTGACATTGCCCGAAATTATTCTATTGTAATAACCCTGTTCGGCCAGATCCCCGTAATGGGAATAGGCGGAACGGTCACTCAGGAACATGGCACGCTGCACGTTCCCCTCGATGGCACTCTTGTCAGGGGCCAGCGTGAAGAACAGCTCATGGAAACGTCTGACATGTTCCCTTGCCTCTACGGGACGGTTCTGCTCCAGGTCCTGCGAGAGGGCGAGCATGAGCGACTTCCCCTCATCCAGCACATAGATCTTCTGGCGCTGGGCTTCGGCAAAACTGTATGCCTTCCACACGGAATAGCCCACAAGCAGGGTGCAGACACCCAGATAGACTATTCCGAACAGGCGCAGATGCCGGAAGCTGGTCTCGATATTTTTCAATGATTTGAATTCCATTCTTATTCGTTTTATGATTGTTACTTGATTAGTCTTCCGGCCACATTTCCTACAGTAGCACCTGCGGCACCGCCCACAATGGAGCCTGTCTTGGAAGCAGCCTGATTCACGTTCTTGCCGTAATTTCCTGCACCTCCACCGGCTTGAACAATCCAGTTGGCCACGGTCGGAATCGTGAAATACCCGATGATGCCGATAATCAGGAACGTGATGTACACGGCATTGGAACTGTCCGGAATGAAGTTGGGGTCGGACAGCTGCTCGATGTCCCTCTGAAGCATCAGGGTCTGTATGCGTGCCAGCACGCTGCTGAAAAGATCAGAGACGGGCAGCCACAGATAGATGCTGATATAGCGGACAAACCATTGGCTCAGCGAGGCCTGAAAGCCGTCCCAGCACGAAATGGCAAAGGAAATCGGTCCGAGAATGGAAAGGACAATCAGGAAGAATGTCCTTAGCGTGTCCACTACAAGCGCGGCCGCATTGAACATCAGTTCCAGCAGCTCACGGAAAAAATTCTGCACGGACTTCTTCATGTTGTACATGGCACGGTCCACATACATACCGCAAGCCTCGATAGCGTCCAGAGCTCCCAGTTCATCCAGTTTGTTGTCAAAAGCCTCCTTGTCCACCAGGTAGGCCGTCTCGGGATTCCTCCGCATCGCCTCAATCTCCAGCTTGTCCTTCTGCTGCCGATACTCATTCATGTCAAAGGTCTGCGTCTCCAGAATCCTGTGCGTTCCGGTCACGACGGGTGACAAAATGCTGTTGAGCGTACCCAGCACGATGGTCGGAAAAAACATGATGCAGATACCCAGAGCAAACGGACGCAGCAAAGGGAACACGTCAATAGGTTCGGCCCTGGCCAGTGACTGCCAGACACGATACGCCACATAAAAGAGGGCTCCCAATCCGGCAAGGCCCTTGGCCACGCCGGTCATCTGCGAACAGAGCGGCATCATGTCCGTATACAGACTTTGCAGGATCTGGTGCAGATTGTCAAAATTCACAGCCAACAATACCATAAGCAATCCTCCTTGAAATTACCAGTAGCGTTCGTTGGGTGAACCGTACAGAGCCATCACACGGTCAAGATCATTCTGTTTCTTGGCACGCAGGTACGACACGCCGATGTTCTTGTTGGTATAGTACTGCACCAGACTACGGTATTGCAGCATGTCGGTATAACAGCGGTCGATGATGTCCATACGTTCCTTGTCGTTCATCGAAAGGCCGTTCTCGTTGACCACCGTCTTCAGGTCCGTCAGCAGATTGGCACTCTCCTCCAGCAGCTTCGTGTAGCCGAGGGCGATGGCACTCAGTTCCTCAGGGGTGAAATAAGGGTCACTGAGCATACGCTCATAACTGGTCACATAGATTTCCGTGATGTCGCCGACCATCAGGATGGTCTGCTGTACCTTGCGGGCATCGCGTACCAGATTCTTGACTTTCCTAAGACCGTCATAATACTCCTTGCCCTGCTGGTAAATCTTTACCGTTTCTTGGAAATTCTTGACCATGTTGCTTGCCGTCGAGGACGTATGGACGATGTTCTTGGCGGCATTGATGATGCCCTGGGCAAGATTCCCGGGGTCGGTCACTACCCATTGGGCGTGTGCCCTGCCTGCCGAAAGGAGGCAGATACAGCATAAGGCTGTCATAATTCTTTTCTTCATGTCGTTAATCTTTAATGGTTGATAAATCTTTTCCGTTAGTTCAGAGTCCCATCTTGCGGCCTTTCGGCTTCGGACGGACAGTGATGTGCGGTTTCCTCCGCAGTGTTGTTTCCGAAGAGACCGTGCGGGCAGGCCTGATATTCCTGAAGAACTCGTCCGCATAGGGACGTCTGCCGGTCATCCTGACAAATCGGGCGTCCAGTTCCCGGTAAGCCTTCTCCGCCTGTTTCCGTATCACATCCTCCGGACTGCTCCTGTCAATGCCGTATTTCACGAGAAAATCCGGGCGGATATGTATCGGGTCATGTACGGAACCCGGCGAGGCGGCAATACTGCCCAGCCTCTCCAGTTCCCCGTTCAACTTGTCGAGGTATTCAGCCGGAGGACGGGGACACACACTTTCAAAAATCTTCTCCACCGCATGTGTCAGTCTTGCATCCACCTCCAGAATGTCGGGTACTTCCCCCGTCTGCCTCTTCCGCAGGTATTCGTCAGGAGCCATCCCTTCAAGCTGATGGAACAGACGGTAATCCTCCGTGAGTCCGTAATACTCCTGTATGGAAAGAGGAATATTCCAGCCCTGCATCAGGGACCAGTAGAAGGATGACACGACCTCACGGCGTTTGCTTTCATTAGATTCCAGATCGCTATACATAAATTCAGAAGTTTAATTGGTTGATAAATGATTTCACTTTTTCCTCTTGCTCTCGGCCAGCTGCTTGATTGCCAGCTCGATATTGCCACCCAGCTTCCGGGTAAGCCGCATCATTTCAAGCTTTTCCGTCTCCTCGGTCGTATAGGTGTAGTACTCTTCCGGTGAGACCTCGGTGGCATAGACCGCCGACTGTGTTCCGCCGAGACCTATCCACACTTCCTTGTACTTGCGGGACGGGCTGTTGGCCATGTTGATGGAGAGAATCTGGGCACGTTCCTTGTCGGTCAGACCCAGCAGGGACTGGATTTCATCGAACTTGTTGACATACTTCCTCTGGTCCAACAAAATCTTGCAGTCGCTGTTGTTGATGATGGTTCCCTTGACGATGGGTGACGAAATGATGTCTTCCACCTCCTGGGTAACGACAACAGCCTCTCCGAAAAACTTTCGGACGGTCTTGAAAAGGTACTTCAGATATTCCGCCATACCTTCCTTGCTGATGGCTTTGCCGGGTAGGTCAGGGGCATTACTGCCCCTTTCCCCCCTCAGAACCGTACATGAAAGTTTCCAATCATACGGCTCAAGCAGTGTTAAATTTCTATTTAATAGAAACCAGCTCATAGTTACATCTTATTAGTTTGAATGACTTTTCTTCTACAGCTGTCATGCAGCAGGAAATTTACTTTCTTGCCATTGACTATTTGTTGGGAAGTTCCCCAAGGATGTTCCTTGTCTATGGGTTTACCACATACGGGACATAAATGGTTCTGTCTTTCCCACATGTACAGCAATGATTTTCTACCGTTGAGCGACTGTAGCATCTTGTAAGTCTTACGCTTTTCAAAATACTCTGTCCATTCGGGGTCAAAGGGATTTGCTTCACCTTTTATCTTGACATATCGGGTAATCTTTGTGTCATACAGCCTTTTCAGTGCAATCCTGTCATCAGTCTTGCCTTTCTTGAAGTTTGCCACGAAGCACCAGTTGCGGTTTTTTACCCGTGTAAAGTACCGGTCGGCAATCCAGTATTTGCCTTTCTTGGGGTGTCGTCTCTTAGCCCATTGCCATAACTTTTCAAATATCAGGTAGTCAGCTTTTCTGAATGTGTCAGAAGCCACACAATTCTTATAGTAGTTTACCCAGCCTGTTATCACAGGATTCAAGAGCCTTATAAGTGATTCCTGTTTGCTTCCTTTATTGGAATCAATGATTCCCCGGATTTTCTGCATGAATTTCTTCAGGCTCTTTTTGGACGGTTTGATTAGAAGCACTCCTTTGTATTTTCGGATATTGTACCCAAGAAAATCAAATCCGTCATCAATGTGTGTAATCTTTGTTTTCTCTTCCGATAGGGTTAATCCCCTTTCCTTGAGAAAGTCTACTACTAACGGTTTGATTTCTTCCAAAGCTTCCTTGCTTCTACCCGTGATGATAAAATCATCCGCATAGCGTACAAGATGTACTTTGGGATAGTAGGTCGTTTTCCTGTTTACAAATTTCTTGTGATACTTCTCTGCAAGCATAGTTTGCAGCCCGTCCAGTGTCATATTCGCAAGAGTTGGTGAAATGATACCGCCCTGTGGGGTACCCTCTTCCGTGGGGAATAGCTCCTTGTTGAAGACAAAACCGCATTTGAGCCATTTCCGCAGCATCACTTTATCCATAGGGATATTGTTCAGCAGCCATTCGTGGCTGATGTGGTCGAAACAACCTTTGATGTCACCCTCCATAATCCATTCGGGAGAAGTTTTCTTTGCAAGGACACAAAAACATTGTTCCCTTGCATCTCCAGTACTTCTCTCTTTACGGTAACCGTAGGAATTACTGTCCGCAGTTGTTTCCGATACAGGTTCCAACGCAAGCAGGTATAATGCCTGCATAGCCCTGTCTTTCATCGTCGGGATACCTAAAGGACGTAGTTTCCCATTACTCTTTTTGATATTGACCCTTTTTAACGGCTGGGGCTTGTAGCCTCTTCTTTTCAGTTCACCGATAGCCTTGAATCTGGCATTGGGAGTTGACCATTTCACCTTGTCAACGCCTGCGGTGTCACTGCCACTGTTTGATGTAACACGCTTTACGGCTAAAGCTTTAGCGTAAAACGAATGCGTTAGCACCCATTGCAAGGATTTCACCTTGCCGTGTTTGCCCGCCTTTTGAGCTTTTACAATACGTGCTTGTAGCTTATTAACCGCTATCTCACACTTGTTCCAGTCTATGCTTTCCCAAGTGCTCCATTTCCGGTCAGTAGATGCACACGATGTTTTAATCTCGTTCATTTGCTTTTCTCCTTTAATAAGTTCTATAAGTTTCTTGTAAAACATCCACCATGCGGAAGTCTGCCCACTTTCGTGTGAGGTGATGTTTCAACCTCTATCCGTTCCGTTACAGAACGGCATTCGCTTTCTCCGCATTCCTCTGCCCGCACTCCATTCGGCTTCACTTACGGTCTGCTTACCTGCTGTTAACAGGAGAAGTACGGGTTTACCATGTTTCTCGTATATGACAAACGAATGGGTTAGAATCCGTCTATCCGCCGGCAGTCGTTATGTCCGTGTAACCTTAGCATGGAGAAGGTTATCCGACTGCATCCCTTTTGGGTTAGAGCCCAGTATCATTAGCAGCTCATTCGAAGTTACGACGTTTATCAACGGTTCACATTACGTTATTCATACCATTCAGCCTAGCTCCCCTGTCGTTCGATACTAACGGCAGTTGTCATCCCCTCACGGTTCAGACTTCTCCTTTCGGAAGGGCTTCATTGTTGGTTCTGTTACCGCACGGGTTCATTGCTTAATACCGCACGTTCCCATAGGCTACTGTTGACGGAACAACAGGTTCAATCGTTCTATTTCCAACTCGTGGAATGAAAGTTGAACAATCATATACAAGACTTACATGTCACAGCCATGCCTCCTCCAGCAGAATCATTTTGCGAATACCTTTCAGCTTTCTCATCTTGTTGATGAAGGTTTCCATGATGATGATGGTGACAATCGGGAACAGTACCTTGTTGTCCTTGATATTGTCCAACTCAAAGACAATGAAGCGTTTGGACAGCAGATCAAGCTGCTTTTCGGAGTTTAACAGATAGTCGTATTCGCCACCCTTGTAATAAGGTTCCAGCACATTCAGAAACCCCCACACGTCAAAATCCTTCTCCCGTGTACGCTTGGTCTTCAGGATTTCCTGATACTCGTCGCGGATGAACTCATAGAAGGTGTTGAAGGACGGAACCACGGTACTGTCCGTGCGTATCTTCTCCAGAAAGAGATTGACTGCGTTGGAGAGCGCCACCTCCTCGGCACGTGTCGGCGGCTCGTCATCACGTTTCCACAGGGTAAGGATAAGTGTTTTGATGGACTCCTTCTTTTCGATGTCAAACACACCGTCCTCCACGTAGAAAGGATTGAAAGCTATCGGGTCACTCTCCTCATAGGTGAAATAGATGCCGTCCTCGCCATGCGTGCGGGCATGGATAAGGCTGCACAGTCCCTGATAGGAATTTCCCGTGTCCACCAGCAACACATGTGCTCCCTGTTCGTAATACTGGCGCACCATGTGGTTGGTGAAAAATGACTTTCCGCTGCCCGAAGGTCCGAGGATGAACTTGTTGCGGTTGGTAATCGTACCGTTCTTCATCGGCAGGTCGGAAATGTCCAGATGGACAGGCTTTCCGGTCAGACGGTCCACCATGCGGATGCCGAACGGCGAGAGCGAATCCTTGTAGGACGTTTCCCCGATGAACAGACACAGGGCCTGCTCGATGAAGGTGTAGAAGCTTTCCTCAGACGGAAAATCACCGGCATTGCCGGGAATGGCCGCCCAAAAAAGTGTCGGCACATCAACCGTGTTATGGCGGGGCTTGGCCTCCATCAGGGCAATCTGGCTGCCCACATCATTCTTGATACGCTTCAACTTCTCCCGGTCGTCGCTCCATGCAAAGACATTGCAGTGCGCACGGATGGAAGTGAGTCCCTTGCTGTGCGCCTCGTTCAGGTACTCCTCAATCCATTCACGGTTGATCTGGTTGGAGCGGCTGTAACGGGACAGCGAGTGCATGTTGCGGGCGGTCTGCTCGAATTTCCTCAGGTTCTCCGCCGAATCGTCTATGAAGAGATACTGGTTCACGATATGGTTGCACGTGAGCAGTATCCCTATCGGTGCGGCAAAGGACAGGCGGCAGTCGCTGCGGTCCGTGGAGAGCCGTTCATAACGGCTGTCCGTACCCACGGATGACGGCAAATCCTCAGTTTCAGAAAGGGTATGCAGACAGAGCACATTGTCGCCGACCTTCATTTCCCCGGCTCCGAGAGTGATGTCCTGCAGGCTGGTCGTATCTTCCTGCGAAAGCGAAAAATACTTTTCGATAATGCCCGCGGAGGTTTCCGTACCGGTAATCTCTTCGTCCGTCAGCCTGACCATGCGGAGCAGACCGCTGTCGTTCACGATACGCTCGAACTGCCCGCAGCATTCCAGGAAGCGTGCAACGGTATCCTTGTCCTGCATCTCCTTGGGGATGATAAACCCGCGCGTGAGGGCATTGAAACTGCTTGTCGTGCGGCTGTGTTCCTTAGTGGTCTTAGTCAGGAACAGATAGCAGGTATGGTTCAGGTACGGCCGTTCGTTGAAATGCCTTTCAAAGCTTCGGCTGAGGAAACTCAGGTCATCCCGGCAGATGTCAGGTCTGTAACTCTCCTCGATGAAGATATCCTGCTTGTGGACAATGCTGTAGTTCGGCAGAACCCGGACAGCCTTCGCCCATGTGGAATGGAGGGCCTCGTACTCGGCGCGTGTCAGCGTAAACACTTCGGGCAGCTCCACCCTGTAGGCCACGGTGATGTCGGCATCCTTGCTGATGATGCACCCGTGCTCGACGGCCATCAGAGGAAACCGGCTTTCCAGTGTGGCGGCTTTCATTACATTTCTCATACATTACGTTTTTTCGGGGTTGGACAAATCAACCGGAGGAAACCCTTCCGGCTGATGATGTAGCGGGGATGGCGGCGCAGCGCCTGCAATTTCATCAGTCCCCATTCACCATATTTCGCGTTCAGGCGGAAAGTCACCCAGACAAGCACCGAAGCGCAGATGACACCGAAGCCGATACATACCCACTGGTCGATGCCTGCCATGTACATGATGACAAACAGGACGAACAGGGCGAGCAGTCCGCCGGCGAAGATGAACAGGTACTGGCTTTTCAGCCCCTTGAACTCAGGGCTGCGGCCGATTCCCTTGTTGATAGGATACTCCGCCATAATCAGAGGAAGAATGAACGTAAGATGGTGGCGGCTACGATTAAAAAGATGCAGGCACCGAACCAGCTGGCTGCCGTCTTGGAGGTGTCGGGATCTCCCGAGGAAAACTTGGAATAGACCTTCACGCCTCCGATAAGGCCGACCACGGCTCCGATGGCATAAATCAGTTTGGTTCCCGGATCGAAATAGGAAGTGACCATGTTGGTGGCTTCAGTGATACCGCCGATACCATTACCCTGGGCGAAAGCCCCTGTCGTTGCAAGCAGCATCATGGCTGCAAAAAAGAATCTTTTTTTCATGTGTCGAAACTTTTAATTGGTGAGACAAAAAAATGATTTCGACCACGAATATATAACGCTTAATCCATTGATTTACAACACTGACGATGCGTGACATCGGGTGTCATTACGTTACATCGGCAGGGGGATTTCGGCAAAGGAAAAACACTGGGAAAACGTCCTTTGATTCTTCCGGCAAAGGTAGCCCGTGCCTTTACGGAATCTGCAAGGCAGGCCGTTCCGGTTGCCCGGGAGAAAATCATCCTCGCTGCGCTTGCGGTATTTTCTCCCGACAAGCCTTGCAGTATCCAGGCACGGGACAGAAAAGCCTGCAAGAAATCAAACTCCGGCATATACCGGACACATGTAGAACAAAAAACAGAACATCATGAAACAGGAAGAAAAAAAGGTAGCGGCATTCACGGGACACCGGAAGCAAAGACTGATGCAGGAAAACAAGGACTACCGGAACTTCAGCGGACAAATCAGGGGAAAGGTCATAACTATGATAAAAAACCTCTATGAAGAAGGTTTCAGAGAATTTTATTCGGGCATGGCAGAAGGGTTCGACATGATAGCGGCTGAAGCTGTCCTGCAACTGAAAGAACAATATGAGGATATGACACTGGCGGCTGCTATCCCTTTCAGAGCCCAAGCCGAATGGTTTGACCCGCAAGACCAGCTGCTTTACAGGGAACTGCTTAAGAAGGCTGACCGGGTAGTGATGCTTTCAGAAAAATATTACAGGGGATGTTACCTGCGCCGTGACACCTATATGGTCAGCAGGGCTTCAATGGTAATAGCATATTGGGACAACGTGTGCAACGGAGGTACATACCATACCGTGAAAAAGGCCGTGGAAACTGGACGGGAAGTCATCAATCTGTTTACTGGAGAAGTGATAACGGACATAACTGCATTGCAAAACAATCATGAACCAAATAAACCGAATATAAAATGGACAGATTAAAAGATAGGAACTTAGAAGCTGTTTTGATTTCATTCGATAAATTTGTTAAGCATGATTTGGATGAATGCGATTTGTACCATGGCTTCCGCAGTTTCAGCGAGGAATTCATAATCGATGGTTAGCCTTCTGAAGTTTTCCAGCCATGAGAAAGAGCGTTCCACAATCCAGCGCTTAGGCAGAACTTGAAACTTGGTTGGACATTCGTCCGGCCTGAGCACGACATCCAATACCCATCCGAATTTCTTCTTGACCCAATCAGCCAACTTTCCCTTATAACCACCGTCTGCCAGGATTTTCACCAAGCGCGGGAATTTATAAGCAAGTTTCTCTATGACTTGCGGAGCGCCTTTGCTGTCATGCAGGTTGGCTTCATGGATTGCGACGGCTAACGGAAGACCAAGCGTATCGACAATTATGTGCTCTTTCCGCCCCTTGATTTTCTTGTTCCCGTCTATACCGCGGTCAGAATCAACATGATGGGAAGTCTTCACACTTCTGGAATCCATGATGCCAAGGCTGGGGCTTTCCTGACGCCCTGCCTGTTTACGGATGAAAGCGTGCAAGGTATCCATCACCTCTTCAAACACGCCTTCAAGCTTCCATTTACGGAAATAGTAATAGACGGTTTGCCAAGGGGCGAAGTCAGAGGGAAGCATACGCCACTGGCAGCCGGTCTTGTTGATATAAAGGATTGCATTCATTATCTCTTTAAGAGAATGTTTTCGGTTCCTCGCTTGCGGTTCTAAAATATTTTTTATAACTTGCCACTGTTTTTCAGTCAGGTCGGTTGGATAGTGTGTCATAACTTTATAGTTTGGTACCTTTAAAGATATAACATTTTTCCAATTGGCCTGCTGATTTCAAATTTTAAGGAGACTGTAACATTATTCTTGAATCAATTCAAAACAGTTTCTTATGAAATCAAAGGAACAGATTAAAATCCCTGACCATACAGGGAAAAGAGAAACACGATTACTCGCTTTTGTATGGAACTGCGGTTTTTTCAGCAGAGACGTTTCTGATGAGAAAATCATTGAGATGTGGAGGAAATCCCCCGCCAGAAGTCTGGATGATCCTGAAGACGAGACATTCTACGATGTGGAATGTCTGACACCCGATGAACTGGCTGGACGAATCAATGACGAGTCTTTCGCGCATACGGAGGATTACGTACGTTTCATCAATGTCAGTCCCGACCTTTTGTACCCGGATAGGAAATAGGATATCCACCGTCTCATATCGCATACCCCCACTTCCCCCTAAATATTAAAAAGGGAAAGCAGGGGTATGAAACTAAAGTTATCCTGTATGTATCACTCTTTCAGATTCAACCAGAATCTCCTTCATCTGACCGTTTCAGGATGGCCACGTTTGAACTTCCTGATCACGCATACTTGTCTATATCGAAAGGCTCATCTTCCTTACTGCCTTTTCTTCCTGATACACCCCTCCGGTTTCCCAGATACTTGTCAAGCAAACCGTTCACCTTCTCCAGATTGCTCAGCTTGTCGGTCAGGAAAGCCAGTATCTCCGTTTCACTCAGTTTGTAATGGATGGTTCTTGCGGCACGCAGGGCTTTCTGTTCGTCAACAATCCCGGAAGTAAGTACTTCCGCTACGTTGTTTATTTCCTCGATTGTCAATGCCGTGTTGAAATCCGGGTCGGGTTCGGCATCTACGGGAGCCATCAGTTCCTCACGCTCTTCTTCTGTCAGTCCTTTGTTTTCCTGCTCCACATCATCAGAACCGATATCCTCGTCTTCCTCCAATGGAATTTTCTCCATCGGCTCGGAACGGGTTGGAGTCATCCTTGCAACTTTCGGGTCTTCCAGATAGATGACCTTTGTCTTGCCTATCACATCATCGTCATCCGAAGAAGAGGACGGAACAGCCGTTTCGGTTTTTCCTTTGGACTTATCCGTTTCCGGCTTTCTGCGCCTTGCCTTTCTGCGGGCACGACGTTCCGCCTCTTCCTTGCGTTGTCTGCGGTATCTCCACACTCTGACACGGGCAATCCGCATCAGCCTTAAAATGAGGTCCCATATTCCGTACATATGTCTGTGGAAAATAAATGTCCACAAATGGCACAATATATAGACAGCACATACTGCCTTTACGGTAAAATAAACTATCGCAGTCATAATTATAAAGGTTTGGTGATACATTCCGTGTACAGCTTTGACATCTCATGCTCGTACTTCTTCAAATGTTCATCTATAATCCTGTTTACAAAACCGGAAATGGGCACCTCAGGAGCGGTAACTGCCAGAAAACGCTTGATATGGGAGTGATTTTCCTTGTTGATATAGACTTGTATCCGATTTCCAACAGGATAGTTTACCAGATAGATGGATTTATAGAAACCGCTTTCCGGAGACCTGGAAGCAGATATGTCTTTCAGTATCTCAAACGTAATCTCGGATGTATCGTCATCCCTGTTGTCAGTTTTTGTCATGTCTGCCGTTTCACCAGAAACGTCGCGGACATCCTTTCCTCTTTTCCTGCCCTTGAACAGCCTACGGAAAATAAACAATGACAATCTGTAAGCAGTGTAAATGCAGCAACAGGCAACGATGGCCTGAAAAATAATCTGTGTCATAATCAAAATGGTTTTAATGGTTTATAATACTCTTTGTTATACAATTCGTTGATTTCGTCCCAGTGTTTCTGCAGATGGTCCACAAGGATATTGCTGATAAAGCCGGATATGCTCATCTCCGGAGCGATGACAGGCAGTACCCGTTTGATGCACTCGGCCACTTCACGGTTGATATACACATGGGAACGGTTTGACGCGGGTATATTGACCAGAAACCTTTCCCGGTATCCGCAGGATTCATCCTTTTTCCTTTTGGGCTTCTCCACGGAGGGCTTTTCCGCTGGAGTATCTGCCGGTACGGTTGAGGCGGGGCTTTTCGCTTCCTGATGTTCCACGGGCTTTTCTTTCGGGGCGAGGCTGTCCTTGCCGAAAACAGGTATGTCGCCGACAATGATTTCCTTCAGTACATCTTCGTCCACCTCTACGATTTTCTTTTTCATGACTGTCCGAGTTTAAGTTTGACCATAAGCTCTTCCGCAAGTTCCACCAGCCCGCTGCCTTCCAGTTGTCTGGCCGGAGGCGGCAGCAGCGTGCAACGGAAAAAGGCACGCTTGGCATGGGTAATCTCCTTTTCATAACGGCACAGGTCAGGAAGCGTGCTGTCGAGGACTGTCAGATGCAGCTCCCTCATGACTTCCGAATATGACTTGAGAATCTCCACATTGGTACGTTTTTTCAACTTGTTCCAGAAAAAGAAGATGTCCTTGAGCAACGGGGTATTTTCCATCTTCTTGATATGGTCAAGCACGGTCGTGGCAAAGGACAGTGTACTCTGCATCACAATCAGGTCCGGAACGGTGGGAGTAAGCACGTAGTCCATATTGACAATCGTTCGGAATACCCCGGTGGATTCTACCGTTCCGGGAAGATCCACGAAAATAAGGTCATAATCCCCGCTTGCCGCAATCGCATCAGCCGCTTCCCTTGCCTTTTCAGCGGTGGAGCCTACAATGGGATAAGCCTTTTTCTGCACTTGGTTCCACTGCTGTTTGATCAGTTGCCGGTAATAGGCGCTGTTGGAAACAGCCTTTTTGTCACGCTCCCTCATACGTACGAGACTGTGTTGGGGAGAGTCACAGTCAACGATAGCCACGTTCAGTCCCTTCTCGAAATGGAAGTAACTGGCAAGCACTACGGACAGGGCCGATTTCCCGACCCCTCCTTTCTGGTTGCTAATCGCAACGAACAAAGTTTCTTTACTCATAAGTCTTTCTTTTTAATTGTTATTGAATAAATACCGGTGTCATCCACTAATCCGTGAATCCGCAGACGTTTCTTTCCAACCATCCGAATCCGCATCCATTAACGGTATCATCCAGTGTCATAACCTTTGATGCTACTGTTACCGCATCTTTCCGACATCGCTTCCATCCGCGGTCTGTCTGTTGGTCATGACAATCCGTCAACGGTCCCGTCCGATATTGCTTCCATCATCCCAACCGTTACCGGAATCATCGGATAACATGACCATTATTCCGCTATCAGAAGGCCGGTTGCAACCGTCCGCACTGCAAATAAAAGGGGATTTTCCCGAATGATCACCATCATCCGGAGACGGTGACGACCCTTGTCACCGTATGACATCTTATTACATATAATCCACTGTTTTACAGATAAATATACCGCTGTAACTTTGCCACCAACAACGGAATGGATACCGGATGGAGCTATCCCGAAGCCGAAGAATGAGGCTGAAGGTCAAAACTCAATTTGACTTCAGGCAAATTCATGTTCAAGCGAACATAGCAAGTTGTGTTTTGGGCAGCCCGAAATGATTCGGGCATCCCAAAACAAACTTGCCGCTCGCCTGAAGGCTCGGGAGGGATTTCCTCCAAAGTCGGAAATCCATGACGGAAAATCAAAAACAGAAAAACTCAATGCGCATGGAAGAAAACAGTAAAAGAAGAACAAGAAGAAGCACGGGCAGAAAACCGAAGACTGACCCGGCAGTATTCCGCTACGGCATCAAGCTGACCTCGGAAGAGAACGGAAAATTCGAGCTGCTGTTTGAAAAATCCGGGATGAAACAACGGGCAAGATTCATCAAGGCGATGATTTTCGGACGCGAAATGAAGGTCGTCAGAATCGACAAGGCTGCGACGGACTACTACATCCGCCTGACAAATTTCTACCACCAGTTCCAGGCCATCGGCAACAACTACAACCAGACGGTGAAGGCCGTCAAGTCCAACTTCGGGGAGAAACGGGCGTTCGCCCTGCTGCGCAACCTGGAGAAGGCCACCATCGACCTGGTGGTGCTGGGCAAGCGGATCATCATGCTGACCCGGGAGTTCGAGGAGGAGTACCTTATAAAAAGGAAGAAGGAG
The DNA here is from genome assembly GCF_900108345.1 of Bacteroides ndongoniae. GTDB lineage: Bacteria > Bacteroidota > Bacteroidia > Bacteroidales > Bacteroidaceae > Bacteroides > Bacteroides ndongoniae. The sequence continues at coordinate 1,396,557 of NZ_FNVV01000013.1, forward strand.
GAACAGCGGAATGGTGGCTAAGATCAACAGGGGCGCATCGCTCTACGGGGCGGTCGCCTACAACCAGCAGAAAGTGGATGAATCCACAGCCCGCATCATCGCGGGCAACCGCATGATGACCGACCTCACCGGAAATCCCCACAATGTCATGCAGCAGACGCTGTGGGCGTTCGAGAGCTACCTCGCCGCAAACAGGAACACGGAGAAGCCGGTGCTGCACATCTCCCTGAACCCCTCGGTGGACGACCGCCTCACGGACGGGCAGTTCGCGGAACTGGCCCGTGAATACATGCGGAAGATGGGCTACGGCGACCAGCCCTATATCGTGTATCTGCACGAGGACATCGGCCGCAGGCACGTCCATATCGTCTCCACCTGCGTGAAGGAGAACGGGGAGAAAATCAGCGACGCCTACGAATGGAACCGCTCGATGAAAGCCTGCCGGGAACTGGAGAGCAGGTTCGGGCTCAAGCCGGTGGCGGACAAGCGGAACGAACTGCTGGAGCCGTATCTTAAAAAGGCGGACTACAGGGACGGGGACGTGAAACGTCAGGCCGGCAATATCCTCAAGAGCGTGTTCACCGCCTACCGCTTCCAGACATTCGGGGAGTACAGCGCCCTGCTTTCCTGCTTCAACATCGAGGCGAAACAGGTCAGGGGTGATTTTGAGGGCACGCCTTATAACGGCATAGTCTATACCCTGACCGACGACAGCGGCAGGCCGGTATGCACGCCCATAAAGTCGTCCCTCATCGGCAAGCGCTTCGGCTACGAAGGCATAGAGAAACGGATTGCCGCCAATGTCCGTGACTTCAGGAACCGGAAATGGCAGCCGAAGATACGGGATGATGTGGCGCTTGCCGTGCACGGATGCCGGGGAAACCGGGAGGACTTCGTCCGGCTGCTCGGGGAAAAGGGCATTGACGTGGTGTTCCGGGAAAATGAGGAAGGGCGTATCTACGGCGTGACCTTCATCGATCACAGGAACCGGGAGGTGTATAACGGTTCCCGTCTGGGCAAGGAGTTCTCCGCCAATGCCTTCGAGCAGCTCTTCAACAGGCCGCAGGAGTTCCCCGAACCGGAATTCCCCGGACAATATGCTGGCGAACGGGAGAACCTTTCCGACAGCATGGAGAGCGCCATCGAGCAGGCTTTCGGGATATTCAGTCCCGACATCAACGGTCCCGACCCGCAGGAGGAGGCGCTTGCCCGCAGGCTGCAACGCAAAAAGAAAAAGAAACGCCGTTCACGCGGCATATCCTGATTGTCAATTACCAACCATCAAAATTTTTAATTTATGCAACAAGAAGATGATTTAAGGGGATTGGCCAAGGTCATGGAATTCATGCGGGCCATTTCCATCGTGTTCATTATCGTCCATGTCTATTGGTTCTGTTACCGTTCATTCGTGGATATGGGTATAGACATAGGTGTATTGGATAAGATACTCCTTAATTTCCAGCGGACGGCGGGGCTGTTCAGCAACCTGCTGGTGACGAAAGTGTTCGCCTTCATATTCCTGGGACTGTCATGCCTCGGCACAAAGGGCGTGAAGAACCAGAAAATGACCTGGCGGAAGATATACGCCGCCTTCCTTTCGGGGCTGGTGCTGTTCTTCATGAACTGGTGGATGCTTGACCTCCCGTTCAGCCCGACGGTGAACGCGGCCGCATATACGCTGACGCTCACCGCAGGTTACATTCTCCTGCTCATGTCGGGAGTGTGGATCAGCCGTATGCTGAAACACAACCTCATGGAGGACGTGTTCAACACCGCCAACGAGAGTTTCATGCAGGAGACAAGGCTCATGGAGAACGAATATTCCGTCAACCTGCCCACGAAGTTTGTCTATCAGGGCAGGGAATGGGACGGCTGGATCAACATCGTCAATCCTTTCCGCGCCTCCATCGTGTTGGGAACGCCGGGATCGGGAAAGAGCTACGCCGTGGTGAACAACTACATCAAGCAGCAGATAGAGAAGTCATTTGCCATGTACATCTACGACTACAAGTTCCCGGACCTGTCGGAGATAGCCTACAACCACCTGCTCAAGCACAAGGCGCATTACAAGGTCAAGCCGGAATTCTACGTCATCAATTTCGATGACCCGAGGCGCAGCCACCGCTGCAATCCCATCAACCCGAGATTCATGGCGGACATATCCGATGCCTATGAGTCGGCCTATACGATAATGCTCAACCTGAACAAGACCTGGATACAGAAACAGGGTGACTTTTTCGTGGAATCACCGATTATCCTGCTTGCCGCAATCATCTGGTATTTGCGGATTTACAAGAACGGGAAGTACTGTACGTTCCCTCATGCGATCGAATTCCTGAACAAGCCCTATGCGGATATTTTCACGATTTTGACCTCGTATCCGTCCCTTGAAAATTACCTTTCCCCCTTTATGGACGCATGGCAAGGCGGAGCTCAAGATCAGCTCCAGGGCCAGATAGCAAGCGCGAAAATTCCGCTTTCGCGAATGATCTCGCCACAGCTTTACTGGGTGATGACGGGGGATGACTTCACCCTGGACCTGAACAATCCCGAACACCCCAAGATCCTCTGCGTAGGCAACAATCCGGACAGGCAGAATATCTATTCGGCCGCTCTCGGTCTGTATAATTCGCGCATTGTCAAGCTGGTGAACAAGAAAGGTCAGCTCAAGAGCTCCATCATCATCGACGAGTTGCCCACCATCTACTTCCGTGGCATTGACAACCTGATCGCCACCGCCCGGAGCAACAAGGTGGCCGTCTGTCTCGGCTTCCAGGACTTCAGCCAGTTGGCGAGGGATTACGGGGACAAGGAGGCGAAGGTCATCCAGAACACGGTGGGCAACATCTTCAGCGGGCAGGTGGTCGGCGAGACGGCAAAGAGCCTGTCGGAGCGGTTCGGCAAGATACTCCAGCAGCGGCAGTCCCTCTCCATCAACCGGCAGGACACCTCCACATCCATCAACACGCAGATGGACTCCCTCATACCCGCCTCCAAGATCGCCAACCTCTCGCAGGGTACTTTCGTGGGCAGCGTGGCCGACAACTTCGGGGAGGAGATAGAGCAGAAGATTTTCCATGCCCGCATCATCGTGGACAGCGCGAAAGTGTCGGAGGAGATGAAAGCCTATAAGAAAATACCGGTCATCAACGAGTTCAGGGACGCGGACGGAAACGACATCATGCAGCAGCAGATAGACCGCAACTATTCGCAGATAAAGGCCGACGTGCTGCAAATAATCGAGGACGAGATGGAGCGCATAGCCAACGATCCGGACTTGAAGCACCTGATTCCAAAGGAAGAAGAGAATAAGGAATAATATCCGACAGGCCGCTTTTTTATTTCCGCCTGCAAAGGTCTTCCCGTGCCTGTCAGGATTGAGCAAGGCCGGGCCCTCGCGGGTTTCCGCAAAAATCTTCCGCGCTCCGCTTGCGGTATTTTTCCGGAAAGCCTTGCACAATCCGGCACGGGACGGTATGGCAGGCAAGAAATAAAATATCGGCTCACGAGCCGGTAGATGTTTAACAGAATAAAATCAGAAAGTTATGGACAAGACAAGAACGGCCGATATCCGCAAGGAAGCCTGTGGCGAGATGTGCAGGAAGGAACGCATGGCGGCTGAAAACGGGGACAGAACAGTCATTGGACAAATCCATTGGAAAGGACGCGCCTATCCCGTCAGGGAAATTGATGTCGGCAGCAGCACGTTCAGGGTGTCGGTGGAAAGCCTGCGGGATGAACTGATAACCGATATGCGCAGCGGTATCTACGAGGCGATGGAGGTATGCGAGGAAATCGACGGTTTCTGTACCGGGGAGGAATTGCGCACACTGCCGGATGCCGAGTTGTATAGAATGTATTGTTGAACGAGTTATGGAAAGAAATATGAAAAAGAGAAGCAACTTCACACCAATGGAAAGATTCCGGGAGATTCTTCACGGGAACGGATTACAGTCCATGAATGTAGGGACCAACCATATCCGCATATTCAAGGACGGCAGGAAACTTTTTGACTATTATCCGCTGCGGATGAAACTTTTCGATTACCACGACTGGCACCAGCTGACTTATCCCTTTGCCGGGAACGGTGACAGGACATGGGAGACGGAACTTGGGAACATTATCCGGAAACTGACGGCATCACCGCAATAAGCATCCCGATGTATGAAGGAGAACAATTACATGCCGCCCGTTTGGGACAACATACCCGAATGGGCGGTCTTTTCATTGGAATACGGCATTGAGGAAGAACTCTTCCTTTCCGAAGAGGACAAGGGAATGATAACCCGGTTCATTGCCGAAAATTTTCCGAACGGATACACGATGAGCGTGGATTGGGATTCATTCCGGGAGTTTGACCCTCATCCCGCATTCGGGAAACCGTGCAAGACCTACAGGGTCAATTTTGTAACATTCAAATAAAATGCAATGTCATGAGAAAGATTACATTAAGTGAGTACAACTCCATTCCGGAAACCTGGCGCGGAATCTGGACAACAGAGCGTTGGGACTTGCCGGATTGGGCAGGGATGTGTGAGAGGCATATGGGCAAACGTACCCTGATGGTGAACGACAACGGGACTTGCCTGTTGGTCGAAGGATCGGGTTTTGAAATCGTGGATGACAGCTCATGGAAAAAGCCGGAAGAAATCAAGAAGGAAATCCGCGAAAGATATCTGGAATACCGCGCGGGAAAGGGGCATGAACCGCATTTCCTGGATTGCGTCATACGATGGAATGACACCTTTGAAACCCAAGAGGCAAGAATCGCCCTGGGCATGGAGTCGGATACGGAAAAGGATGATGAGATTTTCTTCTACTGTGATTCCCTTGACGGTCTGCAATCGCTGGCCGACAAATGCGGGGAAGATTTCGTCTTGGCCGGATGTTACGGCTTCGGTGAGTATGAAGAACTATTGCAACAACTTAAAGACAACCGGATATGACAATCAAATGCCAGGAACACTACGACAAGGTGGTGGAATACGCAAAAAGCATCGGAGACAAGACCTTGCAACGCTGCATTGAAGACTTGAAGCAATGGGAAAAGAACTCGAACGGGAAAAGTGAAATCGAACTCTATTGGGATATGGCACCATATTCTTTCGGATTCGCCGAAAGGACACCCGACGGACGGACAGGCGTCGTCGGAGGGCTGCTCTATCACGGCAGGCCGGACGAATCCCTTTCCAAAATCCTGGAGCCGTTCCACGGCTGGAGCATACACACGTAAGTGTCAAGAACTAAAAATGTGACAGGACATTGAGCGGAAAAAGTGCAATAGTAATCTGATTATTCCTGCACTTTTTCCGCACATCCTGACAACACCTCTTGTAGGAATTGGACGTTAAATTCTCACCTGATAAGTTAAAACCCAATTCTTGCAAAAACATCGGATTAAACCCTTCAATTACTTTTTTTCATCTCAATCAATGATGCGTCATCTTCAAAGATTCCATCAAATTCAAACGCTCCACCATGGTTTATCATGGCATTCAAGTCTGTATGCCGGTAGCAGCCATCGGAACAAATGATGATCCTGTCAACCTGTTCCAGCCTTTCATGCATAACCGGGACATTTTCACGAAACCCCTTCCCGTTGACACATCGTGTTAAATATATGCCTTCTGCGTCTGCCACGATATGGTCTGTTGTCAATAAGGATAATTCGCCGTCCGACACTTTGTATAATCTCACATTGCCCTGCCACGCGTAATACAAGGAATCACCCATGGCCAAGGCCACGGTCACTGCGGCTCCCATCCTGCACTTTAATTCCCTGCATTTCCTGTATATGGCAGAGTCGGCGGCATCGAATGCCATACGCAATACGTCTTCCGGCGAACATCCCTGAATCTTGTCAATGACAGTGGCCAGGATGGAGTCCGATATGATTTTTGCGGCACATGCACCGTAAGACAGGCCTCCCATGCCGTCTGCAAGAACGGCAACAAGGCTGTTGTCGGACAGCCTGTGGCATAAGGCATAATCCTCGTTGTCCTTGTCTTTTCCGGAATGGCTGAAAGCCTTTAATTCAATCATTTTCATCCTCTATCGCTTTTTGAAAAACATCCGCAATGGTTTGCCACGCATCTTTCACTGTCTCATAAGCCAGACCGTGGCTGTGTTCTATGATTTGATTGAACAGCCTGCTTCCGTCTCCTTTTTCAAGTTCCTTTTCAATGCAGTCCTTGTAATAGGCAACCTGTTCTTTGTTCAAGAGGGAAAGCAGGTCGTGGGCAAGCCAGTATCCTCCAACGGTATATTCATCGAACCTTTCCCAATCATAAACTTCCGGATGGATGCCGCGGTCAAGATTGGCGATGAAATAATTGGATAGGATGAACGACATATCCTCGGCATCCTTGCTTGTCTGGATATTCCTGTCCAGCCATGCGTTGAATTTCAAAAGGAACAAACCGTGAAGCGATGCTATTTTTATGTCAAATTCATCATCGACATTCACGGTTATGGCATCCGATAACACCTCGTCAAAACCTTTCACGGACATGGCAATCTCTTCTTCCGGCGGCCAATAGATATTGTCATCTTCCTTGGCGACCCCGTACGGAACTATATCCAATTCGTAATCGCCATAGTAAAAACGTTGGTGCATATGCCTGGACTTTTTGAATCCGTCCGCAATCAAAACTTCTTTTATTTCATCAAAAACGCTCCATTCGGGTATTGCTATCGCAATATCCAAATCCCGGGTTTTCCTTCCAGATGTGATATCGGCAAGCTGGCCGATGATTATATCCCGCGCAGTCGCACCGATGACATAGAACTCCCGTCCCATGCGGTTGAAACTGTCCGTCAGTTTTTTTAGCAAATCGACCAGTAATGGATTCGCTATTTTTTCACTTGTAATCTTTAAGTCCATGGTCCAAAAGTCTTTCAGCCATTTCAATACAACGGCTATTGCCGCTACCTATCAAATCTGCGTACGTGAGAATTGGAGGGACAAGATGATTTTCCGTTTCCCAATTCCAGAATTTCTTGTATATTCTTATCTCCCCTTTCTCATCAAATCTTACAAAACCTGTTTTCAGTAAATGTGCGGCAGGAATTTGTGTATATATATCAAAAGCACCGGGTTCCAGATAAGAATCGACCATGTTTGCTCCGCTTTCTCCCCCCCAATACATTCCATCAGGCAATTCCATAGCCAACCATTTTATGCGTTGCTCATTGGTACGGAATGTCATCCTGCTGAGCAATAATTTAGGCTTCAGTACCTGATTATAATTTTCTGTCCACAAATTTAAAAGGGCATTGATGTTTTTTAGTGTTCGCTTGCTGTTGGTCATAAGGACAAAGTTCCTCTCCACCAAAACATCAAATACATTTTTGATTGCCCCTAAAGAAACGCCTGTCGCTTTCTGTATTTCCCTGTACGGTTTGTTCACATTGGTAAATTCCTGCAATAAATAGAAAATGACTTTCAATCCTGCTTCTTGAAATACCGGATAAGGCTTTTCAGCCATTAAAGTGTTTTTTTCTCCTTTATTCGCCAGATGAAATATTATCTTATTTCCTTTTACATATCTGATATGACAATTGCCGGCACAGTCCAAGGTATTGATCCCGTTTGTCGCCAAGTCAGCTGTGACAGTCGGCGTTATGTATTTGGCGATTAACAATACAGGCCGCTTTTCTGTTGCAGCCAAGGTCTTTAACCGGTTTGCAATATTCCCGACGGTGGCTGTTGTCACCGTATTTTTGACTTCACATAGAAACTCCACATTCATAATCTGGACAATCGCATCATAATTCCTGTATGCATTGTCCTCTTTTAGAATGACCGTTTCTTCGGGCAATACTAACTTTTCCCGTAATGCCTCCAATGCCAAGTTTAATGTTTCACGTTCAGCCAATGCCATAATATGTTCATGTTTTAGTGATGTTCATTTATAATGAACGCTGCAAATATAATGAACAAAATCCAGGCGGCAAAGAAATTTGTTCATATTTTAATGATGTTCATTATAAATGAACGAAAGGAGAATGTGAACGGAAGATGCTTCATTTCTTCAACGGTCATACGAAAGTAGCCATTTTTTGACTGCTTGTGCATACTCACTGCAATGTTTCGCATACCCGAAGAGTTTGTTTCCCCATTCTTCTATGAAACGGCATCATAAGCCCCGCTTCACTTGGCAAGTCCCCCGGAGAAGATAACTCGGAGGGCGAATACCTCCACGTTCGGGCCTCCGGTTTTCGGGACAGAAAATTCCCGATGGTAATTTTCAGCCCGAAAAAACGCTCCGGTATTGCCGTCCGAGTTGGGGAAAGGAGCGGGACTTGGCAAGCGAAGCGACCTACGACGCATAAGTACAGGGTCAAAGAAAAGCAATCTGGCGGGGCTGTTTTTTTGCAACATCGGAAATCCCAATGGGTTGCCGCCTTCACATCACATTCCCACCGAATATCCGCCTCCTGTCTCCAGGAACGCATCAGGACGGGACAAGGGCTTCGCTCGCTCCCCACTCTGCATAGTACAGTTTCTGTTCCCGTTTTGCCGGCGTTGTCCCGTCCGGCGGTGACGCTGCCCGGTTTTGTTCCCGTGCCGTCCCTTTCCCTGCCGCACCCTCCGCTGCGGGGCTGTTTCCCCCTCGTGTTTCCACGATTTTTCCCTTTCCGTACCCGAGCCTGCGGTGAAACAGGATGACATACGGTGTAATGTATATCCTAACACATTACAAATCAATTATTTATCAAAATTAGTCCTATATATTTGCACCGACAACATCAGTATTAACGCTAAAAAAACTTTCAGTTATGGCAAAGAAAAATGCAAGGGAAGAACCCCCGAAACCGACGGTCGCCGAGAACGCCCAGATGAGCGACATCGTCTTCATCCTCGACAAGATGGAGCTGCTCCTGAAGGCGGTGTCTGAAATCGGGCAGGACGGCAAGTTCAAGACGGTGGACGCCGACAAGCGGCACCGCAACTCCTTCCTGAAGATTGACCGCTATGCGGACATCTTCGAGAATTTCATCAAAAATTTCTGGAGCCAGTTCAAGGACCCGACCCGTTTCGGCATCCTCTCCGTCAGGGAAGGAAGCCTGGACACTCCGGAAGTACGGCAGGCCATAGAAGACATGGCAAACGGAAAAAAGACAGAGGCCGTGGAGGAATTTCTGAAAAAGTATGAGATTGTCCCACGGAACAAGGAAAACCAAAGTATCAACCCACAAAATCAAGAAGAAATGGCAAAAAAAGAAGAAAACCAGCCGCAGGTCGCCGCAGAAGGAGGCCAGCAGCAGAACCCGTACCGTTACAACGAGTCCATGATCAACTGGGAGCAGCTGAAGAACTTCGGACTGTCCCGCGAGTACCTCCAGGAGCGCGGGCTGCTTGACCAAATGCTCAGGGGCTACAAGACCAACCAGGTCGTGCCCATCACCATGAACTTCGGCTCAGCCGCGCTGCGTACCGACGCCCGCCTGTCCTTCCAGCAGTCAAGAAACGGGGAAATCGTGCTGGGCATCCACGGAATCCGCCAGAAGCCCGACCTCGACCGCCCGTATTTCGGACACATTTTCTCCGACGAGGACAAGCGCAACCTGCTGGAGACGGGCAACATGGGGCGTGTCGTGGAGCTGAAGGGGCGCAACGGGGAATACATCCCGTCCTTCATCAGCATAGACAGGCTTACCAATGAGGTGGTGGCCACCAAAGTGGACAACGTGTTCATCCCGAACGAGATAAAAGGGGTGGAACTGACCGAGCAGGAAAAGAACGACCTGCGGGAAGGCAAGAAAGTCTATATCGAGGGCATGACAGCCAAATCAGGCAACGAGTTCAACGCCTTCATACAGGTCAACGCCGAGCGCAGGGGCATCGAGTACATCTTCGAGAACGACAAGCTCTTCAACCGCCAGTCGCTGGGAGGCGTGGAACTGACACAGAAGCAGATCGAGGACCTGAACGCGGGCAAGGCCATCTTCGTGGAGGGGATGAAGCGCAAGGACGGCGAAATCTTCTCCTCATTCGTGAAGCTGGACGAGGCGACCGGAAAGCCCGCCTATACCCGCTACAACCCGGATTCCCCGGAAGGCGCCCGTGAGATTTACATCCCGGACGAAATCAACGGGGTGAGAATCACGCCGGAAGAAAAGAAGGAGCTTCTGGCGGGGAGGCCGATCTTCCTCAACGACATGGTGAACCGCAAGGGCGAGGAATTCTCCTCGTTTATCAAGGCGGACCTGGAGACGGGGCGGCTGAGCTACTCCCGCACGCCGGACGGCTTCGACCAGCAGGTAGAGTTCAAGATACCCGACAAGGTATGGAACGTGGAACTGACCCGGAAGCAACGCGCCGACCTCCAGGACGGCAAGGCGGTGCTGGTCGAGGGCATCAAGGGCTACGACGGAAAGACCATCTCGCAGTATGTCAAGGCGAACTTCAACCAGGGCCGCCTGGACTTCTACAACGAGAACCCGGACCACAAGCAGAACGCCTCGCAGCGCAACGTGGTGGCGGCGGCCCAGAAGCAGGGACAGGAAAAGGGCAGCCGCAAGTCCAAGGGAATCAGCGCTTCCTGACATGCATCCGTGAAGAGGGAAAAGAAGTTTTAACTCAAAATGAACAAGAAGATGAACAAGGAAAACAACAATGCGCCTTTCAAGGCGGAGGATGTGGACTGGAACGAACTGGCCGCCATCGGCATCCTGAAGGACGAACTGGAAATGGCCGGGGAACTGGACACCCTCCTCAAGGGGGAGAAGACCGGCGTAATACCGCTGAGCCTCGTGCTCCTCGGCGTGGACGTGGTGATGGACGCCACGCTCCAGCTTGTACGCAAGGGCGAAGCGCCACTTCTTGAAATCCAGGGTGTCACCCCATTGGGCAGATAACCGGACAGTAATATCGAATAAAGAATGTCAAACCGCCGTTTCCTGTCTTCCGCATGGAAAACGGGAAACGGCTTAAATTTTATCGAACAACATGATAGCAATCATCGCAGAAAAGCCGAGCGTGGGCATGGACATAGCCCGTGTGGTCGGGGCAGACAGTAAAAATGACGGCTACTGTGCCGGAGGCGGGTACATGGTCACATGGGCATTGGGGCACCTCGTGTCGCTGGCCCTGCCGGACGCATACGGTTACACGAAAACGGCGGCGGAGGACCTGCCGATGCTGCCGGAACCGTTCCGCCTGGTATCCCGCCAGGTACGCACGGACAGGGGTATGGTGCCCGACCTTGCCGCCTCGAAACAATTGAAAATCATAGAAAGCGTGTTCAACCGGTGCGGCAGCATCATCGTGGCCACCGATGCCGGACGCGAGGGCGAGCTGATATTCCGCTGGATATACGACTACCTGGGCTGTACGAAACCGTTCAGACGGTTGTGGATCTCCTCGCTCACCGACGAGGCCATACGGAAAGGGCTGGAGGAACTGAAGGACGGTTCGGCGTATGACAGCCTGTATGCCGCCGCCGACAGCCGCGCCAAGGCGGACTGGCTGGTGGGCATGAACGCCAGCCGTGCCCTGGCCATAGCCTCCGGCACCCCGAACAGCTCCATCGGGCGGGTGCAGACCCCGACGCTGGCCATGATATGCGCCCGGTTCAGGGAGAACAGGGAATTCGTGTCCGCCCCTTACTGGCAGCTCCACATCACGCTGGACGGCAAGGAATCGTACCGCCGTTTTTTCCGTGTCGGGAACTTCGGCGACAAGGCGGAGGCAGAAGCCGCATACAGGGCCATCCCGTCCGGTTCCGTGGCGGAAATCACCAAAGCGGAACGCAGGGAAGTCCAGCAGCAACCGCCGCTGCTCTACGACCTGACGGCGCTCCAGAAGGACTGCAACGTGCATCTCGACCTGCCGGCGGCCAAGACGCTGGACATCGCCCAGACGCTCTATGAAAAGAAGCTCATTTCCTACCCGAGAACGGGAAGCCGCCACATCCCGCAGGATGTCATGGCGTATGTTCCGGAACTGCTGGAAAAGATTTCCGCCATGCCGGAATTCCGGAAATACGGGAAGGCGCTCGACCTCTCCGCCCTGAACACCTGCAGCGTGGACGACACGGAAGTGACCGACCACCATGCCCTGATTACGACCGGCATCGCCCCCGAAGGGCTTTCCGAAGCGGAGTCCGCCGTCTATGCCCTGATTGCCGGACGGATGCTGGAAGCATTCTCGCCCTGCTGCAAAAAGGAGACGCTGCTGATGGAGTGCCGTATCGGAGAGACGGTTTTCCGCTCGAAGAGTTCCGCCGTCACCAGTCCCGGCTGGCGCGGGGTCTTCGGCAGGAAGGAGGACAAGGAAGAGGACGGGGACGGGCTGAACGACGGTCATGCCGTTTTCTCCGAAGGGGACCGGATTCCGGTATCGGGCCACGGGCTTGTGCAGAAAAAGACCGTGCCCAAGCCGCTCTACACCGAAGCCACGCTGCTGGCGGCAATGGAGACATGCGGAAAGGACATCGCCGACGGAGAGGCGCGTGAGGCCGTCAAGGATATTGGAATAGGCACACCGGCTACAAGAGCCGCCATCATCACCACTTTGTTCAAGAGGGATTATGTCGAACGGAACGGGAAAAGCCTCGTGCCTACGGAAAAGGGACTTCTCCTCTACGGGGCGGTGAAGGACATGCTGGTGGCGGATGTCTCCCTGACCGGAAGCTGGGAGAACGCCCTGTCGCAGATAGAGCGGCACACGCTCGACCCGGATGCGTTCATGGCGTCCATCAGGGACTATACCCGCAAGGCCACCGGGGAGATCCTGAGACTCTCCCTGCCGGCGGCACCCGTCCGCACGTTCACCTGCCCCAAATGCAAGACCGGCCATGTCATCCTCAAGGGCAGGACGGCCAAATGCGACAACGAGGGTTGCGGCCTGCTCGTGTTCCGCAAGTTCCTGAACAAGGAGCTGACGGATCAGCACTTGGAGCAGCTTTTCTCCTCCGGCACTACCCGTCTTATCAAGGGATTCAAGGGAAAGAAAGGGGTTGCTTTCGATGCGGCGGTAGCCTTTGACGCGGGGTTCAACCTGGTCCTCTCGTTCCCGAAAGACGGAAAAGGCAGGAAAAGGAAATGACGGCGCCATTCCGGTTCGCGGGCAAAGGTCGCAGACCGCCCGGTTCCACCGGCAAGGTCGGGCCTTGCGGTTTCCGGGAAAAATCATCCTCGCCGGTGCTCCGGTATTTTCCCCGAAAAACCTTGCCTGTGGAGGCGGTCTGCACGACAGCCCCCGAAACCGGGAATGGCATTCCCATAAAACATGAAGATTATGAAAGCGAAAGAAAAAATCAGGAAAATAGCCGGCAACAGGTGGGCAAGGACGGCAGCATTGGCCCTCACAGCCGCCATCGCGTTCAGCTGGCTTTATTCGCACGGCATATCCCCCGTATGGACAGCCGTGGCCATCGTGTGTTTCAGGGGACTGTTCAGGTTCCTCTACCGGATAGCCTGTATTCTCGTGGCGCTCGCCATCATCCTGTGCATCCTGAGTTTTCTGGTCTTCTAATCTAAAGGAATAGGACATGTGCAGGCTTTACTATTACAGCATAAGGGAGCTGTCCGGACACGGACGGCTCTTTTTTTATCCTCATACATTGCATGGGAAAAGTGGAAAGACAGGAATGGAAGACACAGACATTGGCGACCCGATGAACTACAGGGCAAAGTTGGCAAATGCTTCTTGTCGGACGGCAAGGTCTGGCCTTGCGGTTTCGGAAAAAATCATCCTCGCCGGAGGCTCCGGTATTTTTCCCGAAAACCTTGCCTTTCCGGAAGCATTCGCCGCCCGGCCCCCGTAGTTCAACGGGCTGCCAAAGCCCGAGTATTCACATTAAACAATAAAGATTATGCGACAAGCGATCATCACAAGACAACCGTCACCGGCCCCGATAGGGATGCCCGTGGCAAGAAGACCGAAAGTGCACATCCCGCAGCCGGCAATCAAGCTGCCGCCAAGAGGAAGCGGTCCGGTACATATCTCCAGACTGCTGAACCCGATACTGGAAATATGCAGTCATCCGGATAGGGACAGGTTGCTGGCGGAACTCTTCAAGGACGCATAGAATCAATGTCTAACCATTTAATACAAAAGATTATGTTTTTTACACAGTTCAACCAACTGATGGCCGGAAGCGTGGACATCACGCTGGTCATCCGCAAATCAGCCACGGGCATGACGGTATCAGTACTGCCCAAGTCAAACGGGCTCAAGGACGAGGCCCAGAACCATATCGTGCCGCTGACCCTGTCCGGGACACCGGAAGAGCTTGACGGCGGTTTCTTCCAGACCATCGCAAGGCCGGTGCAGAAGGTATCGGGGCTGCTGACCAACATGGCGGAGTTCGAGAAACAGGCGGACAAGACCGCGAAAGACAGCAAGGCGGCCAAGGAAGCGAAGGCAAAAGAGACCAAGGAGGAAAAGGAAAAGCGGGAGAAGTATGAGAAACTGATGAAGAAGGCGGACGAGCTGGCAACGGCGAAAAACCACAAGGAGGCCGTGACCGTGTTTGGACAGGCAAAGGCGTACGCCAACCCTCAGCAGGCGAAGGAAATCGAGGAAAAAATCAAGGTACAGACCACCGAGCTCAACAAGGGCAGCCTGTTCGGCATGGAAGCCTTTGACCAACAGCCGGCTCCACAACCCGCACCGCAGCCACAGCCGCAACCTGTGCCACACCCCCGTCCGCTACAAGGGCAGGCTCCGGGGAACATGCCGCCGCAGCCGCATCCGGCAAACCGTGGGCAGCAGCCTGTCAGACAGCCTTTACCGCCGCGACAGCCTGTACAGCAGACGGCTCCTTATCCCGGAGGACAACAGCCATACCCCGCGCAGCCGTATCGCGGTCAGGGAGGACAATATCCTCAGCCGGGCGCATACGGACAGCAACAGGCGCCACAGCCGCTACAGCCGGCGGCAGGCTTTGACGGGGACATGCCGCAGTATGACGGGTATTCGATGATGGAAGACGGAACGTCCTCCTACGGGCAGGACGAACCGGACTACAACCCGGAAGAGTATGCGAACTACCCGGATTTCCCGATGGAAATGCTGAAAGGCGGAAACAGATATCAGACAACAAACCAACAAATGTAAGATTATGCCACTCGAAGTAAAAGGAATGACACGCTCATTCAAGTTCAAGAAAGGAACGGAGTATGTGACCCTGGCTGATCCGGGTACGGATTTCACGCCGGACATGGTCATGAGTTATTATTCGAACATGTACCCGGAACTGACGACGGCAACCGTCCACGGGCCGGTCATCAGGGAGGACATGGCGGAATACGAGTTCAAAACCACCATCGGGACAAAAGGATAAATGTATGGCAAAGGACAACAGAAAAAAGAAGAAATCATGCAGACTCTTGAGCGAATCCCAGGTGGAACAACTTGCAAGGTACATCATACAGGAAACCGGACAAGCCTACCGTTACGGAACAGAAAAGGAAAGAAGGATTGCGGCACCCAGCGGTGCCGTAATCGTTTTTTAAGCACGGTCTTCTCCGGTATCGTACCCGGATTTCTTATAAAAGACCATGCCGGAGAACCGTTCAACATACTGACGGATAAAAACTACAGGTTCCTGCTCGGTTCTTACCGGAAGTATGCAGAACTCATGGGGGCAAAAGCCCAGCATGTTCCGGGAAGGAATGTCGGGGAAAGCATCAACCAGCTGGTATATGACATGGAAACCCTGCTCAAGGACAATGCGGGTGTCAATATAGAGCAAAACGGGCAGCGCCTGTATTTCAACCTGTGGAAATATCACCAGTGGGGAGAATATACGCTGTATTATTTCCCCGTAAAATTCGTGGAAAATCTGAATCCGGTACTGAGGCGCATCGCCATATCGTTCATCAGCGGTATGGCGAAAGCCAACGGGATAGCCACGGTACTGGACGGAGAGGAAACTGAAACGGTACTTGACTGGATTGAAACGGCGGACCGGGATGAGCCGGAAGATGATGTGCGGCGCAGAAATGCCCTCGTCCGCTCATACCGGAGCGGGAAAATCAGAAGGTTGTTGAGACGGGTGGAGAAGACCTCCTATTACAAGAACCTACCTGCCGCCATGCGGAAATATTCTCCGCAGGACAACTGGGAAGCGGCACTGCTGGAACTGATGACAGAGGGTCTGCAATTCCTCCGCCCGGAAAAGCCGATCATGCAATACTGCTATGATCCGTACTTCGAGGAAGAACCGGATTACTGGCCGATGGGGCTTGACAGGCAGATACGGATTGCCTATGATATCCATGACATCGTGACGGAAAGTCTTGAAGAACAGTACAATTCCGACAGGCAGGAAACATACGACCTGATTCCCGTCACCACGATGGAAATATCCCCGGAAACGGACAGCCTGTTCAAGATGGACGATGATTATCCGGAACGTTTCTTCAGATGGGCGGACAGGTTCATAAACCACATATCAAATAATAAGGAAGATGGAGAAGAATGAGCTTACGAACACGATACATGCCACCCTATGCCCACGGGCGGTACTGATAGCTTATACCTATGAAGGGAATAATAATAAGTATTTCCTGGAGCAGCGGAGCATTGACGCGAGGGGAAGGATGGGTGAAGGACATCCTGTAACGGTGGAATTCATGAACGAACTGGTACGCAATTACTCGGAAACATACAGCGGTACGCCCCACGGCAGGCTACCGTCCAACCTGCTGTATGCGGATACCCGCAAGGGAAGCGAGAGATACGTCTGGTACAATCCTCCCGGGAAACGGAGGATGTACTTTGTCAGCGGCCTCGGGATAGAGAACGCGGAATACAACCTGCCGGGAATCATCTACGAAGCCGGGGACACACGGCTGGACGTCTACGCCTACAAGGAAGACAGGCCCGGCATGGAAACGGCACTCTATGCGGCGCCACTTTTCAACGTGACAGGGTCAAGCGTCTGTCTCGGTTCGGCAAGGATAGAAAAGCCAAAGGAACTGACTTATGTGAACCTGCTCGAATACTGGGAGAAAAAATTCTGGCTGACGGAGTTTTCCCATCTGGGAGGACACGGGAATCCAACGAAGTCAAACCTCGTACTGGTGACTAAGGCGGCAAGGGGCAAGCCTTTCGACCTGAAAGAATTGAAGCCGCTGAAGAATCTGAAACTTAAAGATATACTGAAATGAAGAGAGTACACTATATCGACAATTACCTGATAAACCCGCAGCATCCTGTGACAGTGAATGTCATCGGTGCGGGTGGGACAGGCTCTCAGGTGCTGACCTGCCTGGCACGGTTCGACATGGCACTCAGGGGGCTCGGGCATCCCGGACTGTTCGTGACAGCCTACGATCCGGACACCGTAACGGAAGCCAACATCGGACGCCAGCTCTTCAGCCCTTCGGACATAGGCCTGAACAAGGCGCAGTGCCTCGTCACGCGCATGAACAACTTCTTCGGGAACGGCTGGAAGGCGGTACCGGATATCTATCCGGCCATTCTGAAAGATGCCAGGCGGGACAACCTCGCCAATATAACTATCACCTGCACGGACAATATCAAGTCACGGCTCGACCTGTGGAACACGCTGAAAGCCGTGTCGGTTTCGGAATACAGAAGTTACGAGACACCCCTCTATTGGATGGACTTCGGAAACACGCAGACATCTGGCCAGGCCGTGCTGGGAACGGTACCGAAGAAAATCAAGCAACCGGTTTCCCGGCTCTACGAAACTGTAAGTTCGCTGAAAGTCATCACCCGGCTGGTGAAATATGCGAGCGTGAAGGAGAAAGATTCCGGCCCGAGCTGCTCGCTGGCGGAAGCTCTGGAAAAGCAGGATCTGTTCATCAATTCCACATTGGCGCAGTTGGGCTGCAACATTCTGTGGAAGATGTTCCGCCACGGGATGATTGAGCATCACGGGCTTTACCTCAATCTGGAAACGATGAAAGTTAATCCGATACCTGTATAACCTTGGGCCAAAGTTTTAAATATGAGTCTGAAATCTGTTCTTTTGAAACATGTATAGCAAAATATTCTGCTTCGGCAATGATTTTTTAACCATAGATTCTGCAATCACATAAAATTTTTCTCTACTTTTGTACTTGGTTAAGTATATCAAAATGGATTATGACAATAGAACACAACGGATATGGCAGGCAAATTTCCCTTCATCTGCTTGCATCGCTATTCTTGAAAGTATGGCGATGAGTCTTTTGTGTGCTCTAATCAATCTCATAATCAAACAGGAAACCTCTATCAAAACCTGTCCAGTCTCACTTGAATTGTTAAATTTCACTTGTAATAGTGAAAATATGTATCGGGGGGGTACGCGCAGGAATTTACTCCAAATTATTTAATTTTCAAAAGGTCGTCGGAAGGGATTACGCTTCCGTCAGTCCGTTTCAGCGAGAAACAATCACAGGACATACTGTGTCCCCGCCATGCAGTAATGGACGGGTGGACATGTTTATATACCCCGGTTACATACGATGCAAGGAGAAATTGCGCCTGTATGTGTCCGGGGCTTTTTGTATCCAATAGAGAACAAATAAACCATAGATGAATATATGAGTAAGACAATGAAAACCATAGTGACCGTCATCTGCGTTTTATTCCTGCTGCCTCTGTCGGCACAGGAAAAGCCGGATACGGTCTACACTTTCCGATTTGTACCGGACAGGGACATGTTCTACGTTCCTTATGGAGGCAATAATGCGGAACTGGAAAGACTGATGCAGTGCGTGGAGCAGTACAGGGCTGACATTCTCTCCGGAGAGACTCCGCTCTATGTGGACGGATACAGCACGGCAGGACAGGATGAGACAGAAAATCTCGCCATGTCGAAGGTCCGTTCCAACCGGGTGAAGTCAGAACTGATAGTGCGACAGAAACTGACAGAAGAATGCTTCATCACTAAAAATCACTCAGGAGGAGGTGACTATGTGACGGTGCGGATAGTTATCCCTGCGGATAATAATGAAGAAGCGAGACTTGCTACTGAGCGTGCTGAAAAGGAACAGCTTGCAGTGGAGCATGCCGAACAGCAGCGGATAACCACAGAAAAGGCTGAACAGGATCGCATCGCACATGATAGAGAACAGGCACACCTTGCCGCAGAACAGGCCAAGGCCGACAGCCTTGCCCAAGCACAGGCCGAAGCCGAAAGGCTCGCAGCCGAGAAATCGAAAACCGTCGATTCCTATACATTGTCCCTCCGTGCCAACCTGCTGCGCTGGGCGACCCTCACTCCCGATCTCGGCATCGAGTGGCGTATCAGCCCGTCCGTAGGTATCATGGTTAACGGCAGCTGGACGTCTTGGACATGGCAGGACAACGCCCGCCGCTACGCCTTGTGGGAAGTGTCTCCGGAGGTACGCTGGTATCTGGGCGATGCAAGACGCTGGTATGTCGGAGCGATGTTCAAGGCGGGACAGTTCAACTACAAGCTCTCCGGCACCGGCCGTCAGGGTGACCTTCTCGGCGGCGGCATCACCGGCGGCTACCAGATGCGCCTGACCGAAGCCCTCTCGATGGACTTCACCCTCGGACTTGGCTATCTGAATGCCGATACGGAGAAATACGAGGTGATCAATGGAGTGAGGGTTCGCGACGGCAACGGGACCAAGCACTGGGTCGGCCCGATAAACGCCGGAGTGACATTGGTATGGCAACTATTTTAAGAAAGGAGGATGAGATGATGAAAACGAACAGCATATACAAGACATCACTTTTAACGGCAGCCCTGCTGCTGGCCGCTACCTCCTGCGTAAAGGACGAGCTTCACGACACGCCGCATCCGGACACCGGTAAGATCACCGTCACCGCCGACTGGACCGACAGGGGCGATGGCGTGGGCATCCCTGAGGAATGGACAGTGACGATGGGCGACTACACAGGCACGGAGACCGGAGAGGCCCATGCGCCGGATTATCTCTTCAATCCCGGCGATTACACCCTCGCAGTGTATAACACCACCGAGAACATTACGATAAGCGGCACCACCGCCACCGTAGTTCAAGAAACAGGAACCGGAACATTCATCAGCAACGCCCCCGGCTGGCTGATGACCTCCGTACAGGATGTTACCGTCGAGGCCGACACCGACTATGACCTGACAGCTGCGATGCACCAGCAGGTACGCCAGCTTACCCTTGTTATCGAGCCTACAGGCGATGCGGCGGACAGGATAGAGAGCATCGAAGGCGCATTGTCAGGAGCGGCTGGCACGCTGGACTTCGCCACCGGAACCTACGGAGCGGCATCCGATGTCGCCCTGCACTTCACCAGGATAACCGAGGGTGACGATGCCGGCAAATGGACCGCCACCGTGCGGCTTCTGGGCATCGCAGGCAACCTCCAAAGGCTGACCGCCACGCTGACATACTCAAACGGCAACCCACAACCCACGGAACTTGAGAGCGACCTCACGGCAGCCCTCGCGGACTTCAACGCCGACAAGACAGAGCCTCTCACCCTCGGCGGTACCATGGCTGAGACCCCGGCGGAAGCCGGAGTGGAAGCCGGCATCACCGACTGGGAGAAGATTGACGGCGGCGGAGTGGATGCCGAGATGTAAGACGTACCGGACAGATAACTGAAAAGAAAATAATAAATTTAAGATACGATGAATACCAAGTTTTTTGCACTCGCAGCGCTTGCCCTCAGCCTGGCAGCCTGCACCAACGACAACGAAGCAATGGACAACAGCCCTGTGGCGGCACGCATCAACGCCGAAATCTCCGATGCGGTGGCTACCCGCGCCAGTGGGACGCAGTGGACCACGTACGACCAGATAGGTGTCTCTACCGTGGCAGGCACGGGTACTTATTACAACAACGTATGCTACGAATGGAACGGCAGCAGCTTTACCACACCGTCGGAGAACGCTATCTACTTCCAGACTCCCGAGAGTGTGACCTTCCGCGCCTACTATCCGTTCACGGGCACACCCGGCGAATCTGCGGGCGTATTGACTGGAGTCAGCACGGGAAGTGAGAACCAGACGGCTGAAAACCGGCCCCTCATCGACTTCCTCTATGCCACCGGAGCCACTGCCGATACGCACCATCCTACGATAGACTTCACCGACAACACCAAGGACAACGGAAGGGACTGTTCCTTCCACCACTGCATGAGCCAGATCACCATTACCTTCGAGGCAGGCAGCGGAGTAAGTTTCACCGCTGTCAAGCCTGTAAGCTACACGCTCTCCGGACTGACGCTGACGGGCAGCTTCGACACCGAAACCGGCATAGCCAAGGCGGATGAGAACGCGCAGGCAGCCGACCTCACCATGCCGATAGGCAGCACGCTCACCTCGTCGGTCATCCTCTTTCCGCAGACCATGACAAGCATTGACCTGACTGTGAATTTCAACGACAATGACTACAACGCCACGCTCACCGTACCCGAGGGCGCATTGAAAGCCGGCAACAATTACACATGGACCGTCACCGTCCGCAACAAGGACCTGAGCGTCGGCAAGGCCGAGATTAGTGACTGGAATCCGGTAAGCGGTGGCAATGTGAATGCAGACTTATAAATAAAACATTCAAAACCTGAGGAATCATGAGTTTCAGACATCTATCATATATTCTCTCCGGTGCGGTAGTGTTGCTTCTCGCAGCGACCGCCTGCACGCAGGACGAACTGGCGGACGGCACCCGTCTGCCTGAGGGCGAATACCCTTTGATTATCAACGCCACCGGACTCTCTGTAGAGGCAACCCCTGCTTCGCGTGCCACCGTGGACGGCAACTGGGACGGGGTCACGTCCGTGGCCCTCAGCTTAGGCAGCGAGACGAAGGAGTACAGCGTGACAACCACCGATGCCGAGAAAAAGACGGCTACCCTGAGCAACAACCTCTCCCCGTTCTGGTGGACGAGCCGCAACGATATCACCGTCAGCGCCTGGTGGCCATACGACCAGACCAACATCTCGCAGATGCCCACCGTGGTGGTGAAGGCCGACCAAAGCACAGCGAACGACTTTGCAGCCAGCGACTACATCTCCGCTGAGAACCAGACGGTGCACTTCGACAACCCGACTTTGGCGTTCAGCCACCGCACGGCACGGGTGACTATTATACTTAGAGAGGGCGCCGGTATCAACGACCTGACAGGAGCGGAAGTCTATGTGACCGGCCTCTCCACGGACGGCGGCAATCCGGCATTCATCAGCACCTATGCACCGGGCAACGACACCTACGAGGCACTTGCCGCACCGCAGACCGTGAAAGCAAACACACCTTTCATTCAAGTGGACTTGAACGGCGGTACCTTCTACTTCCGCCCGCAGAACAGCGTGGAGCTGAAGGCTGGCAGCCGCTACACCTACACCGTCAATGTCACTGCCAAGGGGCTGGAACTGGCAGGCTGCACCATCGGTGACTGGACACTTGGTGTAGGCGAGAGCGGCACGGCAGAGGATTTGGGGTACTCCTACAATGCGGACACCCATACCTACTCCGTCTATACACCCAACGGTCTGACGGAATGGGCAAAAGCTGCACAAAACGACCCATCGCTGAACTGCACCTTGACCGAAGACATCAATATGGTGGACAAGAACTGGACACCAATAGGTAATAGCTTTCAAACATACAACGGCACTTTTGACGGACAAGGGTACAGCATCACGGGATTAAATGCTCCCTCGCTTTTTGGAGGAACAGGAGAAAGTGCAACGGTAAAGAATCTGCAACTCGTGGATGTGGAATTATACGAATCAGGCGGAGGTACAGCCGGTATAGTGGTTAATAATTATGGCCAAGTCATTGCCTGCTCCGTAACGGGGAAGATTGACGCTTTCAGTGCTGTCAGTGGTATAGCCTACGCAAATCAAGGCAGCATCACCGCCTGCTGGTTCGACGGAACATTAAAAGAGAATGCAAGTGGAGGTATAGTAAATTATAATTTTAGCATTGGTTCTATAACAGCTTGCTATTGGCGTGCTAATACAGACAAAGGAGTATACAATAATGAAGGAGGAACGATAGACGCCACGAAGGTGAATGACGGCGAATCGTGGGAGAATGCCATAGACGGCATGAACGCCGCCCTTACCGACAATGCCTACCAATGGGAGCTCGGCACCGACGGTCTGCCTGTGTTGAAGAAGAAGTAAAAACAGGACATTATGAAACGATATACCTTACATACATTCTCGACACTCGCCCTGCTTCTTGCGGCCACCGCCTGCACGCAGGACGATGTTGGAACGCTGCCCGACGGCATGCAGCCGCTGATGCTGACCGCCGCCATAGAGGGCAATGCAGAGACCCGCGCCACCGTGGACAACCGGTGGAACGGCAATGAGACGATAGCCCTGCAAGTAACCGACGGGAACGGCACGGAGTGGTACGACTACACGGTGGACGATAAAGGCAACCTGTCCGGCGACTACTACTGGACAAATCCAAGTTCCATCACCGTGCAGGGCCTTTACCCGAATATCATGGTGAAAAACAACGACTGGACATGGAGCGTGGAGGAAGACCAAAGCAGCGATGAAGCCTATCAGTCAGGCGACCTGCTTTGCAGTGAATCCAAGGCTGTGAGCTTCGCCCAGACGCCCGCCCTCACTTTCTACCACCAGACCGCCAAGGTGGTGGTAAACATCAAGCAGGAAGGATTACCCACAAGCATCGGCGCCACGGCAGACAACATTAGCCTGACCATCGGTGAGGGTGACATCCTCACGATGGACGGCTCGTTCTCCCTCCCAACGGCAGCGGACAGTGACGACCGTTGGCTCGGCACATGGGCATCCGGTAGCACCAAAGGCAGCATCAAGCCCCACCTTGCCACGACCACGGAGACCGACAACTTCGCCACTTACGAAGCCTTTGTCATCCCGCAGTCCGTGGCGGCAGGCTCAAGGCTGTTTACCTTTACCGCCGAGAAGGACGGCACCTCCTACGGTCCGTTTTACTACACCCTGAAAAATAATGTAAACTGGAACCCCGGCTATGTCTATACCTACGACATCACCGTCTTCCACTACGGGCTTGAGGTGCAGGTATCGGAAGGTATCAATTGGGAAAACGGTGCTACAGGCAGCGGCAGCATCACCCTGAAAGATTACACCTACGACGAAAGCACCAAGACCTATT
The DNA here is from genome assembly GCF_900108345.1 of Bacteroides ndongoniae. Taxonomy (GTDB): domain Bacteria; phylum Bacteroidota; class Bacteroidia; order Bacteroidales; family Bacteroidaceae; genus Bacteroides; species Bacteroides ndongoniae. The sequence goes on from NZ_FNVV01000013.1 coordinate 1,420,613, forward strand.
CCGTCTATACCGCCGAGGGGCTGGACGCATGGGCGGAAGCGGCAAACCAAGATTTGAGTACCAATTGTACCCTGATGACAGACATAGATCTTTCGGGCGTGAATTGGGAACCGGTGGCTTTTGGGAATTATAATACATATTATACTGGAACTTTCGATGGTAATGGACATACTATTAGCAATCTGACAATAACAAATCTGTATTTCAATTATTATTGTGGAATGTTTGGTAGTGTAGGAACAAATGCAACCATAAAAAATCTGACCCTTGAGAATGTGAGCCTGAATGTTAGTTCTAATGAAGGTCTTGCTGCAATAGGAGCTTTGGCTGGGTCTAATCAAGGTATCATCTCGAACTGCAATGTTTCTGGAAACATCTCTACAAATTCTCGATTGTTCTATGTAGGAGGCATCGTCGGAAGGATGGATTCTGGAGTTATACAATATTGCCATTCCTCGGCTTCTATTCAAGGAGGAAACTCTACTTATGTAGGCGGAGTATTGGGAGGCGAATATGCCACGGCAACAGTTATCAAAGGTTGCTCGTTTTCGGGTTCAATTACCAGTGATAGAGCAGTTGGTGGCGTTGCAGGATATTGTAGGTTCTTCAATGACATGATTGGATGTTATTCTGTAGGAGAATTATCTAATCTATCAACAACTGCATATAGAACAGGAGGAGTTGTCGGTTTCCTGCAAATCAACACCACGGCTAACGCCTGCTATTGGAGCAACTTCGACGGTGTAGGTGTAGGTTATTGTAATGAAAACAATCAGTGGGACGGAGCCTACAAGGTAGATGGAGAAGCTATTAATTGGGCGCAGGCCACTGAAGCCATGAACGCCGCCCTCGGCACAGATGCCACCTACCTGTGGCATACCGATGCCCCGGATACTCCACCGACCCTCGTGCCGAACAATTAAACTGAAACGCAATGATACGTAAGATACTGACATACTACGCCGAACGCTTGGAGGAATACCTCAGCCGTACTCACCGCCAGCCCGAAGGGATTGCAACGGTAGGACTTATCGGTACTGCCTCTGAAGAGACACCGAACAAACTGGTGGTATCCCTCGTGAACCTCGAAAAGGAGGCATCCGGGGATGGCGTGTATATGCAGCGTGCTTCAAGCGGATATGCGGGACGGCTTGCACCGCTGATGCTGAACATGCACATCATGCTGGCTGCCGTCTACGAGAGCAAGCGATATGCGGAGTCCCTGTCAGTCCTGTCGGACACCCTGGAGTTCATCCAGTCCATGCCGAAGTTCAGTGTGGACGGTGCGGTATATACCATAGAGGTGGTGCCGATGTCCACAATGGACCTGCACAATATCTGGACGACAATGGGCGGCCAGTACCATCCGTCAGTCATCTGCAAGGTACGCGGCCTGACCATAGACTCCGGCACGGTCATCTCCGGCACAGGAGCGGCCACAGGAAATGAAGTAAGAATGTAGACAACTAATGATATAAGCAAGATGAGCAGTTACAGTCCGCTATACATGTTGAGCATCCGGCACGGCTATTTTGACGATGGTCTCTGCCGGGCGTTCTCCTGCACTCCAGCACCGCCCGGGCAGGAACTCATGCGCAGGCGCGGACTGCTGTTCAGACAGACGGATGTAGGTTCATGGACCATTCTGTGCGATACCGCTGGATCCGGGCCGGATACCGGAACGGATGTCCTGAAACTGGACCTGGCCATCACAGACCCGCAGTTCGTCCTCTACACCCTGTGGGAGGACTTCCGTCCGACAGCCGCATATACGCTGGCTCTTCCGCTTCCAGAAGGCGGTACAGCGGATGGTACAAATGCCTTGATGGAGTCTGCCGCAGCACGGCAGATCGGACGCGGCTTATGTACGGTCAGCCTACGGTTGACAGAAGAGATGTGGCAGGATGCCCTGAAAGGTCATCCACAGGGCTGCACCCTGCGGTTCACTCCGAAAGCGTGCAGGTGGGAATACCGGCTGGATTTCCGGAAGGACACCCTCCGGCCATCCGGACAGCTCATGCTGGAGGAGAGAGGCGGAAGACTGACTTTTCCGCCGTTTGCAAAGACGGAGGACGGCATATTCCGGACGGTTTCGGAAGAATCCGTGCCGATGCACGTCCGCTATGACATCGACCTGAGACTCACATGCAGGCAGGAGAACTCGGACAGACGCCAGACCCTCATGCGGCATATCCCGCCGCCCGAGACCGGTGCCTATCTGGATTCGGAACCAAGGATACTGAAGCGCATAATCAGAATATGACAGTCAGGAACAAGTATAACCAAATAATTAATAATATGTCAAACCAATTAAACCCAAGTAGCTTATGGCACAGATGAAGACCCCTGGCGTTTACATCGTGGAGAAAAGCGCCTTTCCCAATTCGGTAGTCGAAGCGGCTACAGCGATCCCGGCTTTCATCGGAATCACCGAGAAAGCCCAGAACGGTCCGGACTCCCTCAGCGGCAAGCCGTGGAAGATCACGTCCATGACCGAGTTCCAGCAGTATTTCGGCGGAGCACCGGCTCCGAAATTCGTGCTTTCCGTGGGCGATGCTCCGAAGGAGGGCGACCCGGCTCCATTCTACAGCCTCCCGTCACCTGACGGCAGCAAGGCTGTCACGGTCATTGACCAGAGCGGACCTTTCTCCCTGTATTACCAGATGGTCATGTTCTATGCCAACGGCGGTGGTACCTGCTACATCGTCTCTGTCGGTACTTACGCAGAAGGTGCGCCTGTGGACAAGGACAAGGTCGTGGCCGCTCTCGCAGCCATGGAGAAGGAGCAGGAGATCACGATGGTGGTCGTCCCGGAAGCCGCATCCGTACCTGACTGCAAGGACATCCAGACTCAGGTGCTGGCGCATTGCGGAAAGATGATGAACCGAATCGCTATCCTCGATGTGCAGCCGAAAGCCGCCGCACACGAGACCATGTCCGACCAGATAGAGACTTTCCGCACCAATGTAGGTGCCAATTTCCTCTCATACGGTGCCGCCTACTATCCGTGGCTGAACACATCCGTATTGTCCGTCAAGGACATAGACGGCACGGTGCTGACATGGGACTTTACCCAGCCGACTCCTGACATCGCTCCGTTCTTCGCTCCCGGCTCCAAGTTCCCGAAATACTTCGCGGACACATACGCTGAGATTGCCGCAGGCAAGAAGGTGGTGAAGCCGGCCCAGAAGGACGAGACTGGAGCAGAAACAGTTCCTGCCGAGACAGCGGACTGCACGCCGGACGAACTGGCAGCCATGAAGACCAACCTGCACAACGCCCTGCTGCAGAATCTTCCGGGCTATCAGTATATCGTGAACAAAGTAAAAGACAGGCTTAACCTGCTTCCTCCTTCAGCTGCCATGGCAGGCCTCTACACAATGGTGGACAATACGAGAGGGGTCTGGAAAGCCCCTGCAAATGTGAGCGTAAACTATGTGAACAGCCCCGTCGAGAACATCGACAACGCCATGCAGGAAGACCTGAACATGCCGATGAACGGCAAGGCGGTGAACGCCATCCGCACTTTCCCGGGCGAAGGCATCAAGGTGTGGGGTGCAAGGACACTGGACGGCAATTCCCAGGACTGGAGGTATGTCAATGTGCGCCGCACGATGATGTTCCTTGAAGAGTCGGTGAAGAACGCAGCCAAGGCATACGTGTTTGAGCCGAATGTGGCCGCCACTTGGATGAACGTGCGCTCGATGATAGACAACTTCCTGCGCAGCGTATGGAAACGGGGCGGACTTGCCGGAGCCACTCCGGAGGACGCATACGAAATTCATGTGGGACTGGGTGATACGATGACCGCCACAGACATCCTCGACGGCATCATGCGCATCACGGTACTGGTGGCCATTACCCGTCCGGCAGAGTTCATCGAAATCACCTTCCAGCAGCAGATGCAGAAGAGCTGATAACTGTATGTTGAATTAATAACACATTAAAACATAAAGAATTATGACAGAAGATGGATCAGCACAGAGCGCAGCAACGTGGCCCGTGCCCGAATTTCATTTCAGCGTGGAGATAGCCGATGTAGGCAAGATCTCCTGCAAGGAAGTATCAGGACTCGACATGGAGTTCGACGTGATTGAATACCGCTCCGGTGACATGCCCGGATTTACCAAGGTGAAGATGCCGGGGCTGAAGAAGACCGGAGACGTGACACTCAAGAAAGCGATGTTCAAATCAGACACGAAACTATGGGACTGGATCAACCAGGTAAAGATGAATGTCATCAAGCGTTCAAGCATAACGGTTGCCCTTTTAGATGAAAACGGGGAACCCGTGCAGAAATGGAATCTGACCAACGCATGGCCGAAGAAGTACACCGTGGAAGGGTTCAAGGCCGACGGCAACAGCGTATCGATGGAAACCATTGTGATTGCCCACGAGGGTGTGACTCCGGCATAGTGTAAACCTTTGACTGTTCAGGCATGGCTCATGACAGCAAGACATGGAAACCGCCGGTACTCTTCCACTTCACGGTGGAGTTCCAGTGGGGAAAAGACAAGGCATCCGCCTCCTTTGCGGAGGTGGATGGCCTTGGTCAGGAACTTGTGCTTGAAACAGGAAGCAACAAGGTGAATCTGGCAACCGATGTTAAAGTCTCGGATGTCACTCTGAAACGTGCTATCGAGCCCATCAACGAGAAAATCACGGTCTGGGTCAAGAACACATTTCTGTTTAAGCACGGAGCAAAGATAAAGCCGTGTACACTGCATGTTTCTCTGCTCGATGAACAGGATAAGATTGCAGCAAGATGGACTTGTGAATGGGCTTTTCCTATCAAATGGACTGTCGGTCAGCTGAACGCCTCGGAAAGCAAGATTGCTGTCGAGACCATTACTTTACGGTGCAAATCATTGAGGAGGAACAGATAATGCCGATTGTCATCAAGGAAATACGGGTCAGTACAGTAGTGGAGAAGAAAATTATCCTCCCGGAGGAGATTTCTCAGAGGGCATTGGAATCCCTTAAACGGGCTGTGCTGGAGGAACTCTCTGAAAAGGAGGAGCATAGGCATTCGATGGACATCAGAAAAAAGGAACGTTGAACGATAGAATGGAAAAGAAATGGAGAATCTGACATTTACAGGGTACACAGACCCGAAGTACGGCAGCGAGACAGGCAGCTATACTGCACTGTTGGATCCAGACACGCTCAAACTTGACAAGGAAATCGTGTATGCCGAAGACAGGCAGCTCGGAGCCATCGGAGGGAATGTAAAATTCGTACGGTACAAGGCAGAGAACCTGTCGTTCAAGTTCACCATAGACTGCACGGGGCTTGTGGAGGGGACGAAAGAAAATGACCAAGTGTACAATAAGATACAGGAGATAGAGAACCTGCTGTATGTCTATAACACGGACGGACACCGCCCCTCTTATGTGAAAGTTCTGTATGGGACGATGGTATTTCACGGACAAGTGAAGAAGTTCGAGGTGGACTACACCCTCTTTGATGACAAGGGTAATCCTCTACGGGCATCGGTGTCCTTGACCTTTACCGGATTCCGAAACAGCGAGGAGGAACGCAAGAAATTCTCCAAGCAGTCTCCCGACATGTCCCGGCTCATCACCGTCAAGGAGGGCGAGACACTGCCTTACCTCTGCTACAGGATATACGGGGATTCCCTGCTTGTCCGGGAGGTGGCGAGGTTCAACGACTTGGATAGTTTCAGAAACATACCGGCTGGGACACAACTGCTGTTCCCTCCGCTTAAAAAGAGTTGACAACAAAGACAGAAAGGAGCAATATGGCAGACTCACCATCGAAATACGCTGACCGCATCCTTGCCTGGACGGTTTACGCAGGCGGAAGCAGGCTGGACGGCTCATTCGAGCTTGTCTCGGCCCGCATTCGCCTCGAACTGAACCGGATCGGCAAGGCCACCCTGTGCTTCAACGCCGGGGACATGGATACGCAGACTTTCGATGAGAGCGATTCGGACAGTTTCAAGCCGGGCAATACCATACGTCTGGATGCAGGTGACCTGAACGACCAGAAGACCCTGTTCGAGGGCATCATCATGCAGACGGGCATCCGTATCGGAAAGAACTGCCGCTCCATGATGGTGGTGGAATGCAGGGACAACGCCTGGCCTGCCACACAGGGACGGCACAACCGGATTTTCGAGAAGAAGAAGGACAGCGAGATGATCAGCGAGGCCCTTTCCTCCTACGGCAGCGTTTCGGTAGATGGCACGGATTACAAGCATCCGGAGATGGTGCAGTATTACTGTACGGACTGGGACTTCGCCCTTTCCCGTGCCGATGCTTGCGGTATGTTCATCCTCACCACAGGCACTGCCATCAAGGTGTTCAAGCCGGATGTGGGAGCATCCCCGGTGCTGACCGTCACATACGGCAACGATCTTATTTCCTTCGACTGTGGACTTTCCGCAGGGGACCAGTTCTCAGGCTACGATGCGGTGTCATGGAATCCTGCGGAACAGAAGCAGGTCAAGACTTCCGCCTCCGCCCCGTCCCTGAACAGCCAGGGCGACATGGCGGCAAGCGACCTCTCCTCGGACGGCAGCATGCTTCTCCAGACAGATGCCCCGGTAGACAGTTCCGTACTGAAAGCATGGGCGGACAGCCTTGCATTGAAAGCCGGACTGTCACGATACAGGGGTAGAGTCAGCTTCTATGGTGCTGCGGAGGTCGTGCCGGGCTGTGTCATCGAGCTGAAAGGCTTGGGCAAACGCTTCAACGGCAATGCCTTCATCGGCTCCGTGACCCATATCATTGAAAAGAACGAGTGGATAACAGAGGCGGGCATCGGGATAGACCCCGCGTGCATCACCGACGAGCCGGATGTGGTGAGTCCTGCGGCGGCGGGACTTCTGCCCGGCATGGAGGGACTGCATACGGCGGTGGTCAAGAAACTTGACGGCGACCCCGCCGGAGAATATCGCATACAGGTGGAACTGCCTTGGCTAGAGGGAGAGAACAAGCTACTTTGGGCACGGCTCTCATCCCTGTACGGGACAAATGGCTCCGGCACATTCTGGCTGCCGGAACCGGATGACGAGGTACTTGTAGGCTTCGTGAACAACGACCCGGTCCATCCGGTCATCCTCGGCTCCGTCTATGGGGCCAAGCACAAGCCGCCTTATGAATATACGGCGGAAAACAACATGAAAGCGCTCGTCACTCGCGAGAAAATGAAGATTGAGTTTGACGAGGAGAAGAAGATAATCACGGTATCCACCCCCGGAAACAACAAGGTGGAACTCAACGATGACGGGAAATCCGTTACCTTGACCGATGCCAACGGGAACGAGGTGAAAATGGACAAGGACGGGATATCCCTTTCATCGGCCAAGAACATAAAGCTGAGTGCGAAAGGCAACATCACGATGGATGCCACGATGAAACTCAGCGGCTCGGCCAAGCAGGACGCCAGTCTCGAAGGGCTGAACGTCACGGTGCAGGGCAAGATGGGCGCGACCGTCAAGGGAAAAGCCACGGCGGAACTGTCCGCCAGCGGCCAGACTACCGTAAAGGGAGCTATGGTCATGATAAATTGAAAATTATATAAAAAGGTGATTTCTGCGTTATGCTCATTTCAGAAATCCTCACATACGAAAGTATGCTCCGGTATTCTGAAATATCGCAGGCCTTGAACTCCCTCTTTTTATATGAATTTTCAGAACAGGGATGAAAGTGAAACGAAAAAAGAAACGATATATGAATGGAAGTGGAACATATAAAATAGAAAGGAGGAGTCTATGCCGCCGGCTGCAAGACTGACAGACATGCACACCTGCCCCATGCAGACTCCGGGTCTGCCGCCTATACCCCATGTGGGAGGGCCGATAGTCGGTCCGGGTGTGCCGAATGTACTGATAGACAAGATACCTGCCGCTGTCATGGGGGACATGTGCGTATGTGTCGGGCCGCCCGACAGCATTGTCAAAGGCTCCGCCACGGTAATGATCGGAGGCAAGCCTGCCGCACGGATGGGCGACACCACCGCACACGGAGGCAGCATAGTGATGGGCTGTCCAACTGTAATGATTGGCGGATGACTGCCGTTGAGAGCATTGTTACGAAGAATGTATATAAAACACAATAGAATAACATAAAAGAGAACGATATGAACAAGAGAACATTAATCGGCATAATCCCCGCAGCAGCCCTCCTGCTGCTTGCCGCCTGTACGCAGGACGAACCGGGCGGACAAGGCAATGAATTGCCTTACGGCGAATATCCGTTGCAAATAGGCGGCGTCACCCTCAATGTGGAAAGCGGCGCGGAGCCGTGGAGTGCAGAGGGACCGCAGACCCGTGTTACTGAGGATAATACCGATGGCAAGAGCAGTGTGTGGGAATGGGACGGCTCGGAAACAATACGTGTGCAGCTGGGCGACGAAACCGCAGACTATACGCTGAATGTCGGCGAGGAATTGACACCTGACAGGCAGCTCTACTGGACAAGCACTGACCCCGCCCGCGTCACCGCCTGGTATCCAACGGATGAGACGATAGATTTCAGCGACCAGACAAATGGTCTTGCCTATCTGCTGAAAGCCGAAGTGCAGGATGCCACCTACAACAATGAAATTACCCTTGGCTTCAAGCACCAACTTGCCAAGGTGCGCTTAGTGCTCAGCGGCACGCAGGCCGGTATGGCGCAGAGCGTGGAAGTCTACGGCTACACCACCTGCACGAACAATGAAGGCGCTCCCGTCACCGATGGCAGCACCACGCAAGGCTGGATAAAGATGAAGCACACCACCTATACTGACGGCACTGAGTGCTGGGAGGCCAACGTAGTGCCCGATGTAGTGATAGACCGTGTAAAGGTGAATGGCATCGAAACCACTCTTACCACGCCCCTCACCCCGGTAGTGGCGGCGCTTAATACGATAACCATCAGCGTAGAGCAAGCACCTACAGAAATAGACCTTGGCACCTGCGAAGGCACAACCCTTACCGTCAGCGGAAAGACCATCCTCAAGGGTGACGGACAGCAAAAGAACCTGCAAATCACCGTCGAACCCGATACAGAACTTACCCTGCAGGATGTTAATATCTTTTACAATGAAGGCCCTACTATCATTTGCCAAGGAACTGCCCACATCACTCTCAGCGGTACTAATCAACTTAGTCCGACATCAAAAGGAGCTGACCCCTTTTATAGTGACTTGGGTTCCGGCATCGAAGTACGCTCCAGCGGTACGCTTACCATAGAAAGCGAACCTAAAGCAACATTGACCATAACTCGGAGAAGAACGGACACAGCTATCTATTTATTGTATGGGGCAGGTATCGGTTTGTATGAGAATGCCAACCTTGTCATCAAAGGAGGTACAATTACCGTGACTGGCGGTTCACCAACTGCAGAAGGCGGAGCCAACATTGGAGAATTCGTAAGCCAGGATGCCGGGACAATCACGCTTGAAGGTGGAACATTCACGCTTCAAAACCAATGTATGTTGAGCAGTCTTGTTGGAGCGGGTTCTTATGGCACATGCGGCACTGTCACCATCCGTGCCGGTGTCACTATCAACGGAACAACCTACGCGGAAGACCATGTCGGAGTAATCAAAGAATAAAAAGAGTGCCATGATTCAGTTGACAAGACCATCAACCAACACATATATAAACATTGAGAGGGTAAAGGCTTCCACGGATGGCGGCACTACCATTATTCCGGACGAAGACCAGACTGAAAATCCGTTGGGTTAAGACGGGCATTAAGAGTGGTCGCCCCTTTGGGCGGCTGCTCTTCAAAGAGTTTTAATTGAGTAATAATCTTAAAAATTTGATGGATATGTACGAGGCGAGACAACGTAAGGAGAAGGTTAGTCGAAGAATTGAAAATGCAACGAGAATGTTAAATAAAGAGAAAATTACAGTTGTAAAGTCAATTCTTCAAGGTGTTTGGGTTATTGTTTCTGAAACTGGGCATAGATTGAATTTGCTTGATGTTGGTAATGGTATATATAAAGATATGAATACAGGATTATTATATGAAGTAGTAGATATTGTAGAGGGTAATATTTATGTTAAACGTCATCTTTCACGTGGTATGCCAGAATTAAGAGAATGGACAAAAAATTCTACAGGAATACGGGCACAAACACCTTTTGGAGAAGTTAGCGCAACTCATAAAAGAGGAGCACCTAAAATAGGCTCACGTGCATCCAATTATGGAGGATTTTCAATGGGGGATAAATATGTAGAATATATTAAAGCTTTAAGATCTGGAGGTAAAAGCGATAGAGAAATAGCTAACGCTCTATTACAAGAAGATGGGTCTGTTCTTAGTAGTGATGGTGAGAAAAGAGGGGCTGCCATGCTCTATTCTACAATATATTTAGCAGAAGAATGGAGAAAACACGGCGCAGCAAAATTATATAGAGGAGAGTTAACAAGGATAGCTCAAGGGGAAGATACGCTTGATGATTTTCTTCAAAAATATAAATTTATTTCTTCGGCAGATGAAGGCAGAAAGCAAGTGGGAAGATTCCACGATGTACAATCAGGAGTTAGAAGTATCGAAGATCTTTCTGAAGATGAACAAGAAATATGGAATGCACTCTCTCCAACAGTATCAGATGATTTTAGTTCTGATGAAGAAGAAAGAGCACGTAAAGAAGACGCTGTTAAGAAAAAACGTATATTTTATACTCAAAAAAAATAGTTTCTAATCCCATGCTGGATTATAATTCAGTATATAACGAAATATGAACGAAAACAAAACATTCCTCGGCAACGGCTGGAGTTTTCCTCCGGCATTGGACAAGGACGGCACACCCACCCGAATGGTCGCCTACGAGGAGAACATACGCCAAAGTCTGTGGACGCTGCTGAGCACATCGCCCGGCGAGCGTATCCACCGCTACGACTACGGCTGCCCGGTGCGGCGGTACGTATTTGAGATAATGGATGTCTCCACGCAGACACTGCTGCGTGACGAGATAGAGCGGGCGGTGGTGATGTTCGAGCCGAGGGTGGACCTGAACCAAGTGGACTTCGATACGGATGAGAAGGCAGGCATCCTGCGCATCACCCTAGACTACACCATCCGCCGGACGAACCGCCGCACCAACATGGTCTATCCCTTCTACTTTCATGAAGGTACTGACCTGACAGGACTGTAACAAACGAAATTATAGAAAACTAAAGAACCATATAGTGATGACACGATGAACGAGAAGCCGACATACGAATTGAGAGGCACGCTGCGGAAGGACTGCATGAAGGACACCGCGACGTTGGAGGACTTCCACGCTCTGGAGAGCGACTGGAGGGAACTCTTCCGGTGGCTGCTGTCCGTAAGCGGGGACATCCCCTTCATCAATGCGGATGACGAGGAGGAAGGTCGCCTTTCCTCCCTGTGGGAGAACCATGTGCTGGTGGTGCTGGTGGAGATAATCCGCAAGGACCTCAGCGGCTATGTATCCTCGTTCGTTGGAGGTCAGGGCACCTCGCTGCAGAAACGCTACACCCGGAACCTTATCAACCGCAGCACGCAGTGGTCATTGAGACTGGACCGCTTCATCCGCAAGTCACACGGCTACAGTCCGGACAGCCCGGCCATGCAGGTGGCCGTGGAGATACGGGACAGGCTCACTGCAGTCATACCGACCGGAGATGAAGACCGGGACAGGCCAAGGCGTATGCCGGCATTCATGGACAACCGCACACAGCCCTATTTCCAGATGCTCGGAGCATTGCAGGACATACAGGCCAAGGCGGAGGAATACATCAGCCGCATAGAATCCGGCGGCGACATGGACGCCTCGCTCGCCCTGCTGCTGACGATGGTACGCAACTACTGCGGCATCGCATCGGATTTCAACGCCAGACTGACAGACTGGGCTTTTTTCTACCGCCGGGAGATACTGCATGACACACCGAAAGAGGCCGTGCAGGACAGGACCTTCATCACGATAGAGCCGGACAGGACAAAAGCCACAGGGACATTCTCATTGCCGGAAGGCACCGCATTCACGGCAGGCAAGACCGCGGACGGCAACGACCTGCTCTATGCCCTTGACGAAAAAGCGTATGTTGTTCCGGCCGTCCTTTCCTCCGTTCAGTCCGTATTCAGGAAAGACGACAGGCTGCACACAGCCTCCCTGCTGCTTGAAGGAAACCGCTCCGCCCGCCTGTTCACTCACATCGGCGTGACTTCCGCCGAATTGGAATACGGATGGATGGTCACCTCGCGCAGCCTCGTGCTGTCGGAGGGGCAACGGTGCGTGACCGTCACTTTGGCATTGGCCATGAAAGACGGCTCTGCCGTTCCCGACCTGTCGGGCATACTGGACGGGGCCACGGCAGCGTTCCGCCTGCAGGTAAGCGGAGAGGACGGCTGGACGGAGATGCCATATACTTTTGTATTCAATAAAGAGGACCACTCCCTTGAGTTCACATTCACCCTGAAAGAGGAAGAACCTGCCCCTACTCCGTGCAGTGCGGAACTGCATGGGACTGATACGGAATACCCTGCGGCAAGACTGCTTTTCGCAGACAGGAAGCATATAGACATCCTGCCCGAGGGGTTAAATATCAGCAGTGTGCGCATCCGCACCAAAGTGGACGGCATCCGCAACTTCACCCTGAAAGGCGACCTCGGGGACATGGATCCGGGCCAGCCGTTCTATCCTTTCGGCCCGACGGGAGAGCGAGGAAACCGGCTTGTGTTCGGCCACTCGGAGGCGGCGATGAAGAATACCGTGGGAGTGTCGCTGAAAGGTCTCTGGAACAAGTTGCCGGAGAAAGGCTTCAGGGAGACATACCGCCATTACGGGACAAGGGAAGCCATCGGTAACGGCAGCTTCAGAATACGCTGCGAATGGCAGGACGGCGGACTCTGGAAAGAGTGCCGGGACTCGGACAAGTCCCTTTTCAGGGAAACGGATAGGGGCAACCTCTGCGAAAGCGCTTCCATAACAATAAATCTGGTTAGCGACCCCGAATACAAGGCCGCGCACAACAGCAAGGGGCTGTACCGGATCACGCTGGATGCTCCGGAAACCGGCTTCGGCATGAACGACTACTACCGGCTCTATGCAGCCGCCATGATGCACAACACCAAGGAAAAGAACCATGTGCCTGTACCCGACATGCCGTCCGTACCCATGCTTGCGGAAGCCGTATTCGGATACGAGAGTGACGAGACTTTCAGTCCGGGTGACGGAATCGGCTCTCGCCTGTTGGCAGTATCAGAAACCACGGGATGCGAGGAATGCGCCTGTACAGGAGGAAATACGATACCGCTGTTTGTTCCCCGTATAGCCGTCCCATCGCTGATATTGGGATTCAGCGGCATGGGAGACACAAGCCGCCTGAGGCTGTACATGAATCTCCGCTACATCATGACAGGGGACATGGTCAGACAAGGCATGGACACTGCTGTCCGGCACGGACGGATGGCCGTATCACGCCATGTGCACGGAACCGGCTGGGAGGAAATGACACAGGAGGACATCCTGTGCGAGGAGACCGAAGGGCTGACCCGCAGCGGATTCATCGAGGTCAGATGTCCCGCATCCGGAGCGGACGGAAAGTCCTGGTTCATGTTCAGCTTTCCTGACGGCAACGCCCCCGTGGACACGGCGGTGGACGGAATATGGCTGAACTGCTTCCGTGTCACGGCCCGGAACGGGAACGGACATTCCCTGCCTGCCGGGACGATAGCCGCTCCAGTCGTGGAGGACAGCCGCATACTGTCCGTCTCGCAGCCACTGCCCGGCTACGGAGGCAGACCGGCGGAGAATCCCGCAGACACGGGAATCCGCAGCCGGATCCGCATCTCCACCCGCAACAGGGCCGTATGTCAAGGGGATTATGAGTCTCTGGTCATGGAACAGTTCCCGGACATAGAGAAAGTGTGCTGCATACCTTCCGAATCGCAGGACGGCACGGTCGAGGTCGTGGTGTTCCCGAAGCCGGAGAAGCGCAGCTTCCCGCTCCTTCCACTGTGGCAGCTTGCGGAAATCGGGAACAGAATCAGGGAAAGGACATCCCCGTTTGTCCGGATGGAAGTCATCAACGCGGTGTACCAGCCGATAGAGGTAGGCTTCAAGGCCGTCATCAGGGAGGACGTGCAGGATACGGGTGAGGTAAGACGGAGGCTGAAACGAATGGTGATGATATATTTCTGTTCCTGGTTTTTAGACGGCACACTGCCGGAACTCGGCCAGAGATACTCCCATGAAGCCCTTCTTTCGCGGGTCGGTAACGACAAGTGCATCATCGATGTCATCTCGCTCAAGGTAAGCGGGGCGGAAGAAACGGAGCTTGGCGGGGACAGGTGGTACAGCCCGACAGCAAGGGCCGGAGTGCTGTATGTGAAGGACATCCGCATAGAATTGGTGGACAGCCGATCGGGCATAGAAGAGACCCGGATAGGAAATGATTTTGTCATAGGATAAGCATATGATACTGATAACCAAGAGAAAGGAACAACGATATGGACAACAGCCACATAGACAGACAGACCCTGAAGTCATATTTCAAGAAGGGCAGGATACCCACCGAGGAGCAGTTCGCCGCCCTGATAGACTCACTGCACAACATCCGTGAAGACGGCTGCCTGAAAGTGACCGGAAGTGATGGTCTCATCCTCTTCCCATCCCAGGGAGGGAAGACGGTAGCGACGGTGTATGCGAAAAAGCCCGAATCTCCCGATGCCGCTCCCCTATGGCGCATTGTCACAGGGGAAGGCGGGACACTTGAGATACTGAACGGCAAGGGAGATGCCGTCCTAATTCTCGGGCAGGACGATAGCGTGACCGTCCCGGGAGAGATGAAGGCCGGACGGTACCTGTCCGACAAGGAAGAGGAAACCTCTCCGGAGGATGACGGCATGTTCAGGATCAATGCCGACGGGCACTGGCACGACCTGCCCGTAGAGTATGCAGACAGCGGGAGGGGCAGCGACGGATGCCGAGTGTACCGCATCTGCGCCTGCTGGCACCATCCGCGCAGCGGAAGATACTCCGTATGCGAGGCCGTGGCCTCCCATTCGGACGGAAGCCGCCGCAGGATCGAGTCGGCACGGAAGCACTGGTGGGGCTGGAGCGGGAAGATAAAATTGCGCTGGCAGCTGCATGACGGACATCTGTACCTCCAGATGTGCAGCCGCAGGACAAGGCGCGGGGCGGAGTTCATCTCCTGCCGGATAGAGACCGTGTGGGATATGTGATTGTCGTACTGAAAACCGAAGAAAATGGCAGACAGACCGTTATACATAACACGACCGGAAGGGGACGATCTCTATACCGTCCTCCAGCGCAGGACACTCGCCGAACTGCAGCGTCTTGCCGGAGAGGTGTGGACGGACTACAACCCGCATGACCCGGGTGTGACCGTGGCAGATGCAGTGAACTATGCCCTAACGGAGACCGACTACAAGTTAGGATTCTGCATGGAGGACTACCTGACGGACGCCGATGGTACATGGTCGGTGTGCGGATACGGGCTTTTCCCCGCATCCGAAGTCTATCCGTCCGCTCCGGTGACACCGGATGACTACCGAAGGCTTATCCTCGCCCGGTTCCCTATGGTCCAGAATGTGGATATAATCCCCGACCTTGGCAACTGCTCGTACAGTTTCATTCTCAGGCTGTCGCCTTTCTTTACTGACGAGGCTGGAGTTATCGGTCGTGTGCGCAGTTTCCTGAACCGCCACCGCAACCTGTGTGAGACCATAGGCGGGGTAACGATCGGGCAGCCGGAGAAACTGACACTGGAAGCCGAACTGGAAATACTGCCGGGCTGCAATGCCACGGAGATACTGGTACAGATATACTGGACAGCGATGCAGTATCTGTCCGGCTCGGTACAGCTGGAAGTCAGCGATTCCGGGAATCCGGAGCAAGGACCGGACCTCAGTTCCTGGTATGATGGCCCGGTGAAGGACGTGCGTGCTGTGATACCGCTTCAGAGGAATACCGAGAGGGAACTGTTCTGGCGGCTGAATGGGATAGAGGGTGTCAGAGGCTTCAAGACATGCTGGTTCAGGGACACGGAAGGGCGTGCGGTGACGGATTTTAAGGACGGATATATGCTCCGGATACCCGACAGCCTGTCGGACATGGTGGTGACGGTCAGAGGAGAGCGGGTGTATGCTGATGTGGACGAGTTCAAGGAGAGACTGAAAGCCAAGTACTTCCTGCGCTCTACTTTGAGGATGCGTCACTTGATGCAGGAGCACGGACGGGGCATGACGGATGTACATGGGGACACCTCGGTACAGGAAATGCGCCGCAAGGCCCGTTACAGGGATGTCTACGGACATTATCCCGTAGCCGGTGAACTGCCGGAGTGCTACCGTACATCCGACAAGGATTTTGTCAGCGGCACGCCTGCCTCTAAGATAGCCGAAGCGGTGAATTTCGGAAGTTACCTCCGGCTGTTCGACCTGCTGATGGAAAGGGGCATGGGCGAGCTGGCCGGGTTGAAAAGCCTGCTGTCGATCGAAGAGGAGGATTCGCCTTCCCGAATACCGACCCTGCCGGAAGGGACTCTGGACATGCGCAAGCGCAGGGACAGACAGAGGAATGTCTCGGCATTGAAAGACAGATACATGGACTTCCTTGACGGCCTGTACGGGACAGACAGCAATCCGCTATGGCTACGGGAATTCGACTACTACAGCCGGTCGGAGGATGACCGTCTGAAACGCAGGATGGCTTTCCTGAGGGAACTTCCGAGACTGGTCCGCTACCGCTCGCGCGGAGTGGATATTACCGGAACATACGGAGGAGAGAACATACCTGCGGTGAAACGCCATCTTTCTTTGCATCTGGGCTTCAACTGCGACGAGGAGGTATCTGTGGGCAACATCCTTCCGGGACACAACCTGATACTGATGGGTGACGGGGAGAAAGGGCACCGTGTGCGCGAGCTGATGAACTCCGCCATGATAGACGACTCCCTGTTCGATGACGACATGGTGGAGGCCATCGAGCCGGACGACCCGCCGGGGACAGAGGAGGAACGGCTGAGACGTGACGAGGATCTGAGGCGCAGCCTGCCGATATTCAACTCCAACTGGATCAGCGGTTCTCTTTTCCGGGAGGGCATCCGGCTGGACAACTACAACCTCGTGCCGGACGGCAGCGAGTGGATACTGGCGTTCCGCGGACGGGAGGAACGGCTGAGGATGAATCTCGGGAGGTCGGACGATAAGGAGCGTCTGCGCGGCTGGGCCAATACCCTGTGCCGTTATCTGCGCGGGCTGAACCGCCAGTGTGAGGCGGTGTATGTGGTGGAGAAGAGCCTCTTCAAGCCTGCGGAGCGGCTCTCCGTCCTGCTGGTATTCTCCGGATGGACGGCCCGCACGCACTCGCCCCGTTTCAGGGATGCCTGCACACAGCTGGCAAGGTCGGTGATTCCGGCACATTTGAAAATGGAGACCTGCTGGCTCAATGCCTCCCGGATGCAGAGGTTCGAGGAATGCTACCGCAAGTGGCGCGACTGTCTGGCAGGACGTCTGCCGGAGGAGATGCGTGCCGGACTGCAGAAGGACATGACGGATGTGATTGATGCCGCACGTGCCTCTGAAGCAGGCACCGGTGACAGTTCAGGTACCGCGACTTGATGGATTATAGTTTGACAATGTAACACCATACGCCGATGACAGTGATTGACAGGATATCGTTCAGCTTCCGGATGACGGACGAGCAGTTCGCCAGAGACCTCTATGCGGACTGGGACGGATTCTGCCGCCGCTGTGTCACAGATGTGATGGAGGATTTCTTCTCCCCGTATGACACCAAGGACTCCTACATCGAGATAGACAGCCTCGACCTTAACCTCGGTGACATCCCGCAGGAGGATTTCATGAACGAGTTCCCGGCAAGGCTGCGTGAGGCGTTGGAGAGGAATTTCATTCCACTAGTACGAGGAATTACCGCCAGAGAGTCATCTACCCGACAATATCTGGAAGGGGTAAGCGGTTATCAGACCGGTCCGTCTGCCTCAGCGACAGAAAAGCGATTTGAGAATTTCCTGCATTATCTGGAGTACGGCTTCTGTCTGCCGGAGTGGAGCGGCTGTGATTTTGATCCGGCCAAGGAAGCGGACTTCTTCAAGGGCAGGGATTATGCCGGACGGATTGCCGCTCTGATTGTGTCCAGACCACATGCTGCCGTCAGGTTGTCGATGCACTCCGGAGATTCGGATTTCGGTATGGATATCCTGCGGGCCGTGATTTCCTCCGATGCCATCGGGGAATATGAGAAGCGGCGCCACATAGCCGCCACGTTGGAGCATTCTCCGCAAACGGTCATCAAGCTCATACATGAGACAGGCAAATCAGGAATCCTTGACGGCATGGCCGGGCTGATAGAGTCCCCACAGGTCAGGGGCATCATGGAGGCGGAGACGGAAAGTCATGCGGAGATTGACCTTCCGGAATACTGGTACAGGCTCTACAGCTGGCTGCTGGAGTATTATCCTTTCAACGGAGTGCCGATGTTTGGGGACAAGCAGCATTTCCGCCTGCATCTGAACCGCAGCCTGCTGTCATTCATACACGGCCGCACCTATCCGTCATACCTTTCCAAGGCTGAACTGACCGTGCAGTTCCTCATGGCGGTGTTCGGAGCTGAACATTATACCGCCGTACTTGACATCATCTACCACAACCAGCCTCTCAATCCGGACGGCTCCCCTGCCGGCGGGGACAGCTATGCCTGGGAACTTTACTATACGCTGATGCAGCTCTCGCTGATAAAAGCGAATGCAGTAAACACAGACCGGGCATTCACTCCTAACAAGGATGATATATCTGCCATTCGGAAAGAATTGACAGAAGACGAGAAGACTACACGCACATTCCGTGTGGAGCGAGATAATATATCTTATAACCATGCTAAAACGGAGAATATAGGATCAGAAGCATTAGACCAGTTTATAAAGTATACGGAAAGTTTCGGGCAATGGTTAGAGGACAATAATATTCCTCCTGTCGTTAAAAAACGCCTCATAAACCGCCTTGTCAGGGAAAATCCGGACGAGTTGGTACGGTGGCTGAAGGCAGGACAGGAAAAGCGGAATATTTCTGTGCTGGCATCCCTTTCGAATGGCAGGTCATTATCCATGCTGGCTGGCAGGATTTCCCTGCAGCTGGCTGAAGTTATATCCGTCATTTCAGGTCAGGCAGACAATATTGTCACCCATGTCTCATGGCTGAAAGAAACCGACAGATCCCGATTCGGACAGATGGTATATCTTACGATTCTGGAAGGTATAGCCGACGGTTCGCTTTCCACATCGGGTACTGCCGGGGAAATAATCATGCGCATTACTGAACGGCTGTTCAAAGAAGTCGGAGGAGCGGCATCTTCAGAGGACAGTACCGTTCCGGAACCGATACGGGAATTTCTCGATGCCGTCAAAAATGCAATACCTGGACTGAATGTATCGGACAGTGTTCCGGATCAGTACTATCGTCCGCTGCATCCTGACAAAGGAACTGCGGCATCCGAAACGCCCGCATCACTTAAAGCGTTGCTGCTTGACAGAAGCATTCCAGACTCCGGAAAAAGACTGCTCCTGCTTCAATGGTTCGACACATGGAATGGTGATGAAATCGGACTGGTATCGGCCCTGTATTCTGAACGGATATTGGAGGAAGCGATAGATATTCTTGAAAGTTCGCAGCTCAGACAGATTGCATCAAGACTGACTGGCTCCGCATACGGCTACTATGGTACAGGATATTACATTTCCTTGGCCGTCAGTCTGATTGCCGACAATATGGAGACCCTGGCAGGTGTCGTTTCCCGCCCGGCAAAAGAGATATGGCTATCATTGCTCGTATCGCTGGTATCAAAAAGGAAAGCCATGTTGCCGGCAGTTGATGATAACGGCATGGAGGATATTGTCCGCCTGCTTACCGATACAGTCGGCAACGGCCATACTGATGCTGCATTGGAGTACCTTTTCCATAAATTGGTCCTGAAACCATATCCATCGGTATCGGAAAGTCCGGCATCAGGCGGGGAATACTGGGTTGCTGCCACTGACGCTGAAAATGGCTCGCTTCTGTCCCTGTTGTCCGAAATCAGGAAATATATTCGGGTTCATGATGGCCAGTCTCCAATTGAACGCTTTCTTGATAATCCTGCCGAAATCGCAGAATGGCTTCGAGACGATGCTTTCCCTATATCACAGAAGCGGGAATTACTCCGTCGTTTCATGTCTGCGAGGCCGGACAAGGCAGCAGAACTTGTACGGGAGAGCATCATTTCCGACAGCAGCTTGCTTGCCTTGTGGTCGGAAATATCGGATATCCATATACTACTGGAACTTGCAGGCAGTATTGACAGCAGATTGTCCTCAGTGACAGAGAGGATTGTCATGCGTTTGCAGGATACCGGTGCAGGTGATGTCATATTCAAAGGTGCCAGCGGAACAGAGTATGACAAGGCCATTGCAAAGGCAATACTGATGATGCTTGCAGAAGAGCACAATACGGATTCCATTAATACTGAAAGTATTGTCTGGATGTTCATGGATACCCTGCATTTTGCAATTACCGGCAGCAAGGACTATACAGCTTCGGAACATCAGGAATGGGAGTCCGCCGGATTGAAGATTGTCTCTGACATTGTGCCTTCCGGGACCGTTCCTGCCGAATCATCATCGTCAGAAACAGAAGGTATGCCGCCAGCTTCTCCGGCAGATGGACAGATGCCGGAGACTCTTGACAGGATGTCGGAATGGCTGATATCTTCGTCTGTCAGCGATACTGCAAAATCGCAACTGCTTCGACACTATGCCCGCTGGCAGCCGGACTTGCTCTGGAGGCTTATCCTCTACTCATCGGGAACTTCCGCTACAAGGGCAATTATTCCGACGAAGTGGGCATCGTGGCTTGACAGGGACACATTATTGGAAATGATTTCGGGCATCTCCCTGACTTTGGGTGAGACTTTGCGACAGACAATCACCGCCGTATCGGGAAAATACAATATCACCGATTCCGCATCTGCGGAAGCATTGGTAATCTTCCTCGCATCCCATCCTTCGGATAATGTACATTATTTAGAACCGCAGGCTGTTGTCCGGGACTATATTTCAGCATTGGAGCCTCACATATCGGCAGGCAGGGATAATACGGAACGGGGAAACATTGAGGAAACAGGGAATGTTGTGTCAGAAGTTCAGGGCCAAGAAAAGAGTTCCATACTGGTTCAAAAACGGACTGAAACGTCTGAAATACCTGAGATAATTCCTTATAATGAAGACAGAAAATCCGTGCAGGACACCGTTGCCAAAGAAACCGAAATGGAACTGCATATAGAGGATAAAGAACGGATTATGGAGGATGCCGTCCTGCCGGAATACATCGAGATTCCGAATGTCGGACTGTGCCTGTTGGCTGTATGGTTCACCCGCCTGTTTGATATGCTCGGCCTGCTGGAGGCAAATACCGACGGGAAGAAAGACCTGAGAGATACAGCAGCCAGGATAAGGGCGATATTCATCCTGCAGCGGCTGGTTACGGACGAGAAAAGGGAATACAGGGAGCAGGAACTGGCATTGAACCGTATACTGACCGGATGTCCTTTCCATGTACCGCTGCCCAGGACATTGGAACTGACCGACAATGAAATTAGGACCGCAGAGTCCATGCTCTCCGGAGTGAAGGCCAACTGGGACAAGATGAAAGGCACATCGGTGAAAGGTTTCCAGAAAAGTTTCATCGAGCGTCCAGGGAAACTGGAGCAGCGCGAGGACAAATGGGTACTGTATGTCGAGGAACGCTCATACGACATCCTGCTGGACTCCCTGCCGTGGTCATACCGGACCATACGGCTGCCGTGGCTGAAAAAGAAGATCAATGTCGTCTGGCGTGACAAGGAAGAATTTGATTTTGAGAATTATAACAATTAAACATATACCGATATGGAAGCAGAAAAGACATACCAGAACAAGGTACCGCGCACCATCCAGCAGAAGCGTGGCGGTGAAGGCGCACTGGAGTTTGCTGACAACCGTCAGGGTGGAATCCTTCAGGCGGTGGCAGAGCCTGTGCAGCGGCTCGAAGACGAGGACGAGACATTGCAGGGCAAGTTCAAGAATACGCTACAACGGCAGGAGGATGACGAAGAACTCCTGCAAGGCAAGTTTGAGCAGCCCATACAGCGGCTCGGTGACGAGGATGATGAGACATTACAGGGAAAATTCGCACAGACCGTCCAGCGTGAGGAAGACGATGAAGCCCTGCAGGGTAAGTTCGAGCAGCCTGTACAGAAGAAGAACGAGACGGGGATGCCCGACAACTTGAAAGCCGGGATAGAAGACCTCTCCGGCTTCTCAATGGACGATGTGCGTGTGCATTACAACTCCGACAAACCGGCAACCGTGCAGGCTTTGGCCTACACGCAGGGAACCGACATCCATGTCGCTCCCGGACAGGAACAGTACCTGCCCCACGAGGCATGGCATGTGGCACAGCAGATGGCAGGCCGTGTCGAACCGACCACCGAAGTGGGTGGACTGCCCGTGAATGACAATGTAGACCTTGAACATGAGGCCGATGTGATGGGTGCAAAGGCGAACAGTTATTACAATGAAAGAGTATAGTGAAAAAAAACATGTAGCTTCGAGAGTTATTTTTCAACAAAAAAAGAATTCTCCTTGTCATCAAACTATTTCTATATGGGATATCTTTTCTCAAAAAAAACCAATTCAATGTAAATATCAATGGTCTAGCAACGGAGATGACGGAGCTCTTATAGGCGATAAATATGTTATCAAATTAAGTGGATATAACTCAAGTGCTGAAATTTATGATAAAAAGGCAAGAGGATTAGGATTGATAACGCCTGATTCCCAAATTATTACTAGTAAATCTCGCTTGTGGAAAGAAACAGTTGAAGTCGCATTGAAGGATGTTAGGTATAGATGGAGAAATGGGGAGAAAATAAGTGGAATAGATACAGCATTGTTGATGAAAAAAATTAATGGGCAAGAACTTACAAATATTTCATTAGATAAAATTCCCAAAGATAAAAGTGTACAAAACATATTCCAGAATATTGGAAAGATTTTAGTTCTTGATTTGTATATGAGAAATTATGATCGATTTGGATTGGAAAAATATAAGAATCAACTTGGCAATTCAGAATATGACGATCCTGGTGATGGAAAATGGATGCCATGGTCTATGAATGAAGAAAATTTATTCATTAATATTGATACAGGTAAGGCCATTCCTATTGATTCAGGATCCTATTTTAGAGGTATTAATAAGAAGAAATATAGAATTTATGCTTATAAATTATTGGAAAATAACAAAGAAGATATAATAACTGATATAATAAATAATAGTTATTTTAAAAAGATGTTTACAATAAACAACAAGAAAGGCGAAGAGGTCATTCTAAAAAACAAAAAAATAATTGCAAAAAACAATTTGGAAATTGGAATAAATACAGCAATAGAAAAATTGTTTTTGAAAAAATAATGTAAACGAACTAAAGATCCATCTTATCTTTAAAATAAAGGAATTTAAATGAAACTCTCTATCGACTGGTTCAACCGGATGCTGACCACAGCCATACAGCTGTATTTTCAGCAGGGGTGCGAATACTCTTCCATTGAGGAAATCGTGCCCCCTGATGACGGATGGCTGGAAGAGATGACAGGTCAGCAGGACATTTCATTCAATGACCGTGTGATAATCATGTTGGCCCTGATGCCGCATACATGTCCGCAGGCCCTTGACATCTTCTTCGTCCAGAACAAGAACTTCGACCGCCAGTACACCGAGTTCGGCGGTTGGAAAGGGCTGTCTCATGGCGGATTCCTGCCTACGGGTGAGACCGCCTCGTTCATCATTGCCGGTGAGGATATGGAGAAGAAGAAAACTGTCATCAGAATGTTCCAAAAGGATTACTGGTTCTATACGAAGAACATCCTGCGGCTGGAGGGTGCTGGCGAAGGCGAGCCGTTCCTGAGCGGCCAGCTCCGTCCTTCCGAGGAGTTTCTGAGCCATGTCCTGCTCGACAGGGAGTACAAGCCGGACTACAATATCGGATTTCCGGCCAAACGCATCACCACGGAACTGGAATGGGAGGACATGATACTGGACTACAATACATTGGAAGCCCTTGAAGAGATCAATACATGGATTGAACATCAGCACACTATCATGGAAGGCTGGGGACTGAAACGCTTCCTTAAACCGGGCTACCGAGCCTTGTTTTACGGCCCGCCCGGAACCGGAAAGACCCTTGCCGCCACCCTGCTCGGCAAAAAAAACAACATGGATGTCTACCGTGTGGACCTTTCAATGATTGTGTCCAAATACATCGGTGAGACGGAGAAGAACCTGGCCAAAGTCTTCGACATGGCAGAGAACCGCAACTGGATTCTGTTCTTCGACGAGGCGGACGCCCTTTTCGGCAAGCGCACCTCGACCAACACCTCCAACGACCGTCATGCCAACCAAGAAGTCGCCTACCTGCTTCAGCGTATTGAGGACTTCCCCGGCACAGTCATCCTTGCCACAAACCTGAAGTCAAACATCGACGAAGCCTTCTCCCGCCGCTTCCAGTCCATCATCTACTTCCCGATGCCTGACGAAGAACTCCGCGCCGCCCTATGGCGCAGTATGCTTCCTAAAGAATGGCTCGGCGATGATGCGGAAGAACTCATCGCTACCGCCGCCCAGACCGAAATCTCCGGTGGTTCCATTGCGAATGTGGTAAGAAGGTGTGCGATAACATTAGTAGAGAACCAGCAACAAATGTTGAGTTTAGTATTGTTACATGCCTCCATACACAGGGAAGAAAACGGGACATGATAATTATTAGCTCATATTTATGAATATACAGCATAAGATACTTTTCGGCTATGTCATCCTTATGGCAGTCATCGGCAGCATGACTGCCATATTGCTCTTTGACCGTGCCCGGATAAGGGAAATCGAGGAAGAGAGTGCGGAGATACGGTCTGTCCGCCGGGACATTAACGCCGTACACCGCCGTATCACGGAGCTTGCAACCCTCGGAGAGTCGGTCATGGCATGGGACACCACGGAGTACCATCAGTATCACAAGAAACGCATGTCGGTCGATACCTTGTTAGCAGACCTGAAACAGAACTGTACCGGATTTGTCCTGCCGGAACAGGTGGACACCCTGCGGATGCTGCTCTCCGACAAAGAACATCACCTATACCGCATCATGAAAGCGTTCCATCGGCAGGAAATAGCCGACAGCCTCATAGCGGAGCAGCTGCCGAAAGTGACCTCACAGGCCACCCATACCAGGACAGAAATCAGGAGAAAGAAAGGCATAGCCGGATGGTTCGGCAAAAAGGATACGGTGACAATTCCGGTTCCCGCCGCACCTCTTCATTCTCTGAACGAACGGCTTATATCCCTGCAAGAGAAGCGCATCCGCGATCTCGACACCTACACCGACAGTCTTCGGTTCTACAATCAGGAACTGAACACAAGGCTCACCTCATTCATTACCCAACTTGACGGGCAAGCACAGACCTCTTTCCAATATCGGGAACAGAAACTCGCCGAGGCGCAAAGACATTCCTTCCGTCTCATAGCCGGACTCGTAGGAGCGGCCATACTCCTGCTCATCATTTCGCACCTTATCATCATGCGCGATCTCCGGCGTCGGGAACATGATAGGAATAGTCTGGAGGATACTCTGGCTCAGAACCGCAGTCTGTCCGACATACGCAAGAAAATCATAGTGACACTCTCGCATGACATACGTGGTCCTTTGAACGCCATCAGCGGCAGTGCGGAACTGGCTTTGGATACAAAGGACAGGAAGCGGCGCAATGCACACATTGAGAACATCCTTGAGTCATCACGGCATATCCTCCGGCTTGCCAACAGCCTGCTTGATCTGTCACGTCTTGACGAGGCCAAGGAAATCTTGAATCCTGTTCCTTTCCGTCTCGATTCCTTCCTCGAAAGCATAGCGGAAGAATATACGCGGCCTGCCAATGACAAGGGGCTGCTCTTTTCCAAGAATATAAATGTTCCGGACATCACGGTTTCCGGTGATGCCGACCGGATGGAACAGGTCATTGACAACCTGCTGTCAAACGCAATCAAGTTCACAAGATCCGGCTCAATCAACTTTTTCGCATCGTATGAAAAAGATATGTTGACTGTCAGGATACAGGACACGGGCATAGGCATGGATGAAAAATCCATGGAACGGATATTTCGGCCTTTTGAACGCGCGGCACCGGAAATGGATGCCGAAGGGTTCGGACTTGGTCTAGCGATAACTAAGGGACTTGTCAGCCTGCTCAAAGGAGAAATTTCCGTATCCAGTCGTTTGGGAGAAGGTACCTCCTTCGAAATACGGATTCCTCTCCCCAGGACGGACGAGCCGGTGAAAGCCACCGCTGTTCCAACAGAAGGCAGGCTTGCTCTTCCACGAAAAGTTCTTGTCGTCGATGACGACCCGATACAGTTGTGCATCATCGGGGAAATGCTGGAAAGAAACGGCGTGTTCTGCTGCAAATGCCAGAGTGCCCAGGCCGTGGTGAATGAACTTCGCCGGACACATTATGACATCATTCTGACAGACATACAGATGCGTGGTACTGGAGGCTTCGACCTGCTATACCTGTTGCGGCACTCCAATATAGGTGATTCAAGGACCGTCCCGGTCGCGGCAATGACAGCCCGGAATGACGGGGACGGATGCCGCTATACGGACGCAGGATTTGCCGGATGCATACGCAAACCGTTTTCAATAAACGAACTGCTGACATTCATGTCTTCCATTATGGGAAAGGAGAAAACAACGCAGCCACTTTCAGCAGACTTTTCCACACTGGCAGCCGACATTGAGGACAGGAAATGGCTTCTGGAGACATTCATTGAAGAGTCCCATAAGAACAAGGCGGAGCTTCAGGAATCCCTTTCGGACATTGAAATGAATTTAGGGCGGATGAGGGAAACGCTCCACCGCATGTATCCGGTATGGGAACAGCTGGGTATTTCCCATGAACTTGAAAGGTACAGCGAGGTTCTACATGATGATTCTGACGAGGATATGATTCAAAGGTATACGGAAGAAACTATCGCCCGTATATGCGGGCTGATTGCTGAAGCCGAAAGGTTATTGTCGGAAACGGAAAATGAACAATAAAGAAATTAATATATGAAGCATAGAATACTTATCGTAGAAGACAACATCATGCTGGCCGGTCAGCAGAAAAAGTGGCTTGAGAAGTCCGGCTACGAGGTTCATACTACAATAGACGAACCGGGTGCCAGAAAGCGGATAAAATCGGAACACTTTGAACTGATCCTTGCAGACGTGCGTCTTCCGGAAGGAGACGGCATATCCCTGCTCGAATGGATGCACAAGGAAAAGATAGATATTCCTTTCATCGTCATGACCGGCTATGCCTCCGTGCCTGACGCGGTGAAGGCCATCAAGTTCGGCGCAAAAGATTATCTAGCGAAACCCGTGCAGATGGAAGAACTCCTTGAGTTGATCAAGGACATACTGCGCCCCAAAGCCCTGGTCTATGGCAAGGACAAGGACCTTTTCCACAGGAACAGCCCGAAGATGCTTGAGGTGGAGAATCTTGCGCGGACTGTCGCCCCATTTGACATATCCGTGCTTATCCTCGGGCCGAACGGAGCCGGGAAGGAATCCGTCGCCCAGCGCATCCATTATTCCAGCGACCGCCGTGAACAGCCGTTGGTGGCCGTCAACTGCGCCGTGATTCCCAAAGAACTGGCACCGACCCTCTTTTTCGGACATGTGAAAGGGACTTTCACCGGTGCGGACGGGAACAAGGAGGGCTATTTCGACCTGGCCAGGGGCGGCACACTGTTCCTTGACGAAATAGGCACGCTGTCTCCGGAAGTGCAGGCCATGCTGCTGCGTGTCCTTCAGGAAGGGACCTATCTTCCGATCGGCAGCGGCAGGGAAAGGAAGGCCGACATGCGTATAGTGGCCGCCACGAATGAGGATTTGCAGCTGGCCATCAGGGAAAAGCGTTTCCGTGAGGACCTGTACCACAGGCTGTGCGAGTTTGAGATAGTCATGCCGTCGCTGCATGAATGCCCGGAAGACATCCTTCCGCTTGCGGAGCATTTCAGGGAGAAATTTTCCAAGGAACTCAAGAAACAAGCGGAAGGGTTCACTCCTGAAGCCGCGCGGCTGATGCTTTCCTACCGGTGGCCGGGAAACGTGCGCGAATTGCAGAACAAGGTCAAGAGGGCGGTGCTAATGGCACGGCAACCGGTGATTGAAGCGGCGGAACTGAATATCCGGACGGACGACACGGACGGTGGAATCAACCTGTTCCCGGAAACGGAAGCGGAAGAGAAACTATCCATACTGAAAGCGTTAAAGGCAAGCGGAGGACACCGCAGGAAGGCGGCGGAGATGCTGCATATCGACCCGTCCACCCTGTACCGGAAAATGAAAAAATACTACCTGCTTGACAAATGAACGGCATGTTTTTCATTGTCGGGCGCAAGATATAGGAGCAAAAGGCATTACAGAATGAAAGAAAATGCCTACTTTTGCACAGAGGTCGGAAAACTGTGCGCCGCATAAGTTCCGGCCGCAACATACTGAACTGATGACGGCAAGGACCGGAGTCCTGCCGGTTATCATACATAAGTCGCAAGACGTCTCAGGTAGAAATCTGGCAAAATTTCAAAAACAGAGGCTTTTGCGTGAGGCTTATGCTATACCCTATAGCGTGAGTCCATGCAGATCTGTTTTTGGGCTTGCCAGAGCCTCTACCTGATAATGCGTGGATTTCACGCTATTTCTCATTAAGGGTAGGACTATGGCAAGGTTACAGGCAGTGATAGCAATGACATTGGACGGGAACATCCCGTCGGAAGGCGAACCGTTGATGGAATGGGTAAAATCGGACAGGATGGGCTTCCCGTACTGGCGGGAACATTCCACCAGACACTTATTTCCCGGTTATCCGCTGGTTGACCTTATTTGCGAGAAAGACACTTCCGGGTCTTCCACTGTCTTCCATGCGGAAATATACGATGAGGAAAGCGTGGAACTCTTGAGAGGGCTGTCGATATACCGGCTCATTGACGAACTTGTAATCTTTCTTATCCCTACGGTCTGCGCTTCCCCTTTATCCGTTTCCGCCCACCTCCCGTCGGGCAACTGGCGGCTTGTCAAGTCCAAGACTTTCCGGAACGGCGTGTGCCGCCTGAATTATTGCAGGATGTTGCAATAGACCATTGCAAAAGATTGCATTTGCAATATGCCCGTCAGCCTTCCGAAACGGAGGCTGATTTTTTATTTCTATGGTTTTCAGTATTTTATCTGCTTATGAAAGGATAAACTGCCGCGTTGGTCTATGATTTGGCCTTTATTATACCGAAGCCTGTTGCGCAACAGTGCGGTAAACGAAGTATTCACGCACTAAAAACAGAATTCAGTATGATACAGATAGACCGGGAGACATTCCAGATGATGCTCCACCAGATTATGGAACGCTTCGACAGAATCGAGGACAGGCTGAGCCGTATGAACCGGCAGACGGCCGCCCTTGAAGGCGACAAGCTGCTCGACAACCAGGACATGTGCGAGCTGCTCGGCGTGACCAAGCGCACCCTTGCGCGTTACCGCCAGAAGAAGCTCGTGACCTACTATATGATTGACGGGCGTACCTATTACAAGGCTTCCGAGGTGCAGGAGTTCCTGAACCGGAAAGGAAAGGCGTTGCCCGCAAGAATCAAAAAGGAATTGGGTATTCAATCTTAATCAGACATGATGTATGGAAATAATATGTATAGACAAAAAGACCTTTGACGAGTTCCGGACACGTTTCTGCGAACTTGAAGGACGGATGGCGCGGCTGTGCCATTCACAGGAGGACACAGACTTGAAGAACTGGATGGACAACCAGGATGTCTGCGACGTGCTCCACATATCGAAGAAGACATTGCAGGTTTACCGCGACAAGGGCCTCCTGCCTTTCACGCGCATCAAACACAAGATGTTCTACAAGCCGGAGGACGTGCAGAACCTGTTGGAATCAAGTTATCACCCCATAAAAAGAAAACCATGAGTTACCATTTCATAGAGAAGAAAGACCCTCACATTGAAGTCCTTTTTCAAGGGCTGGAAAATCTGGAAAGAATGCTGTCCGACATGGAAAAGACCCCCAAACCGATATTCAAGGGAGAACGCTTCCTGACGGATGAGGAACTGTCCGGCATACTCAGGATAAGCCGGCGCACCTTGCAGGAATACCGCACATTCGGTGTCATTCCATATTACCTCCTTCAAGGAAAAGTGCTCTACAAGGAATCCGACATACAGAAACTTCTGGAGGATGCCTACAAGAGGTGCCGGGAAGAACAGAGGTGGGTATAGCCTTCCTCATAATCAGAAACGGAGAAACAACCTGTCCGGATCGCAGGCTGTTTCTCCGTTTTCTTATTTCTGAGAGTCAGAATTCCTTTTCCACTTTTTCCCGGCAGTGAAATCCTCCTCATAAAGGCCTGTTTTGTCCCAAAATCCGGTGGCTCTCAGCCTTTTCATGTCTTCATCCACTTTTGTGTCTGTCACCTGCGCATAGATCTGCGTGGTGGAAATGGATGTGTGTCCCATCATGCGGCTGACTGTTTCTATCGGTACGCCGAGCGAGAGGGTGATATGAGTGCCGAAATTATGCCTGGCCTGATGAAAGGTCAAGTCAAAGCCGTAAACCTCTCCCAGTTCCCTTGTCAATAAAATGAAATATCCACGGGAGTACACGTTGAATACTTTATCCCCCGTTCTTTGGCTGCGGTACTTTTCAATGATCCGGAGTGGAATATCCAACAGGCGGACAGACGAAAGCGTGTCTGTCTTCTGCCTGTGTAGATGTATCCACCATGTACCGTCATCTGCCCGGGCAATATCATTGATTGACAGTTTTTTCAAATCCGCATATGCCAGTCCGGTGAACGTCGAGAATATGAACATGTCCCTTACGAACTGCAACTGCGGTTTCTCCACCGGTGTGGTCATCAATGTCTTGAGATCCTCCAGTTTCATGTGGCGGCTTTTCCTCTTGGGCAGTTCGGGATGCAGCCGGCAATAAGGATCGCGGCGCAATGTGCCTTGGCTGACAGCCCGCATCGTGAGCTTCTTCAGGCGGTACAGGTGTTCGTGCACGCTCTTGGGCTTCAAGTTGTGGTCAGTGCGCAGGAACAGCTCGAAATCGTCATAGAACGCCCGGTCAAGGCTTCGCAATGTCACGTCCTCCACACCCTTCTTTTCACGGATGAATGCCGAAAGGTGTTTGTAGGAACGCAAGTAGGAATCGTATGTCTCCTGTATGCGGTCTATCCCGACACGCTTCTTGAATTCCTCGTTATGCTCCCTGAAGAGGGCCAACAGGGTAAGCGGTTTCTGTCCGATGCCCTTGACCGCATTCTTGACCAGTTCCGCCGTGATGAACCCCAGGCTGTTCTTTATCCGGTCGTAATGTCCGCAAATCTCATGCGTCAGGTCGTCTATGGCACGGTTCACGGTAAGTGCATTCTCGCTCCGTCCGTCCGCCCGTCCCTTTTCCGGATTCCAGATGGCGGGATTGACAGAAACTTTCGTCCCGATTTGTTCCCATTCCGCATCTATGCTGACCTTGCATAGCAGCTGGCACATCCCATCCTTGCGCACCTTGGTGCGGTTGATATAGAACAATACCGCAAAGGTGCTGCGGCGTTTGGTGTTCTGATTGCCTGTATTCTTTTCCATATCATTGCTTTTAAGGGTTCGTCAAATGATGACAGAAAAGCGTTCCAATATTTTCCGGTTCAAGGCTTTTGTATCGGAGTTTATCTTGTCATCAGTCACTTTCGCATAAATCTGCGTGGTTTCGATACGGCTGTGGCCGAGCATTCTACTGACAGTTTCAAGGGGAACTCCATGGGAGAGCGTAATTTCTGTAGCGTATGTATGCCGGGCCTGATGGAATACGAGCGGACGGTCGATGCGGCAAATCCGGGCAATCTCTTTCAGGTAAAGGTTCAGCATGGAATTGCAGTACACCGGCAGCAACTTGTCACCAGGAGCGGCATCACGATACTTTTGCAGGATATGCAGCGGCAACTCCAATAAGGGTATCTCAAATTCCACCTTGGTCTTCTTCCTGGCGCTCTTGATCCACCATGTGCCATCTTCAGCACATGAAAGGTTGTCCTTTGTCAGCCGGCGCATGTCCCCGTATGGAATGCCGGTGTAGCAGGAAAACAGGAACAGGTCACGTACATGGTAGA
The DNA here is from genome assembly GCF_900108345.1 of Bacteroides ndongoniae. Taxonomy (GTDB): domain Bacteria; phylum Bacteroidota; class Bacteroidia; order Bacteroidales; family Bacteroidaceae; genus Bacteroides; species Bacteroides ndongoniae. Next base: position 1,452,856 of record NZ_FNVV01000013.1, read on the forward strand.
GGGTCTTTCTATGAAGCGGGGTCGTCATAATCCGCCGCAGTTCCTCTGCCGTAAGATACTTCTGCACGGCTTTCGGGTGTACCGGCTCATATCCGCCAAACGGATAAGTGGTGATGATGCCCTCCGCTATGGCTTCGCCCACGACAGTCTTCAATTGGACGGTCAGGTTGATGATGGTTCTGGGTGCGAGATTGCGCTCTGTCCGCAGGTACAAGTCGTATTTGTCGATGAAGGAACGGTCCAATGCGGCAAACGATATGTCAGACAGCCTGTATTGCCAATGCAGGAATCTTTCGATATGGTTGTAGGCATTACGGTACGCCCTCAGGCTGCCTTCCGTGCGGCTGACTCCTACGCGCTTTTCAAAATTACTGATGAATTGCCTGAAATAGCCCAGGAGCGTTTCCTGTCCGCAAGCCATTCCGAGCAATAGTTTTTTCACCTCATCGGCTGTCACCCCGTCGCGGACAGCCGACAAGTCCGCATAAATGCTCAATGCCATTGCACGGATTTCATCCAGACTGTTGTTGATTTCCTTTGCCGCCACACTCTTGCCGGACGCGCGTCCCGAAGCCCAACGGGACTGGGGGACTTTCATCTTCACACTGAATGCCGCTTCGGAATATTTTCCGATGTTCAACTTTGCCATCACGGGGCAATTCCCGTCAGCATCCGCCTCGCTCTTTTTCAGGTAGAACGAAACCTTTACATTCGTCTGATTCATACTCTTTTCCTTTCGTTGCAAAATTACCGGATAAAAGCCAAATGAAAGGCATGACGAATATGGCAGAATATGGAAACAAGTCCCATGCTCGAAAGAACCGGCCCGTATTTTTTCTGCTTTGCGAAAAAATGGCTATCTTCGCTAACGCAAAATATGCAGGAACAGCGTTCTTTACGGTGATATGACAGAGGAATCGGAAGCCCGTTTCGCACGGTTTTCCCAATCTGAAAAAGGCAACGGATAGGTAGCGATTTATTTTCTTAACCCCTCAAAAAATGGCAAATGTGCCCCAATGACGGATACGGAATACAACCGCACATCACCTTTCATTTCCAACAGTTTGCATTATTTCTCCAAAATCGATCCGTATGTGGGCGAGTTTTAGTATCTTTGAACCATAAAGAACAGCAACGGAAGCGGACGGAACAATCAAGAGTATGTTGTGATTTGCTTTCAAATTAGTATCTTTGAACCATAAAGAACAGCGAAGGATTTTCGAGTATCATTCTAAACCCTGTTGTGATTTGCTTTCAAATTAGTATCTTTGAACCATAAAGAACAGCATCTGGTGAAATCATGCTTCGCTCTTCTGAGTTGTGATTTGCTTTCAAATTAGTATCTTTGAACCATAAAGAACAGCATAAAGTCTGTTATACGCGAACGAATACGTGTTGTGATTTGCTTTCAAATTAGTATCTTTGAACCATAAAGAACAGCTTACAAGTACAGGGATGAATTAGTCCTATCGTTGTGATTTGCTTTCAAATTAGTATCTTTGAACCATAAAGAACAGCCAATACCCCACCCCTAATTTAGACACAATGTTGTGATTTGCTTTCAAATTAGTATCTTTGAACCATAAAGAACAGCTCAATGTATGCAACGACTAGTAAATCAGGGATTTATGAGTATAGCTAGAATTTGTAAAAATGCTGTTTCTTTGAAGTAAATCCTACAAATAGTAGGATTTACTTTTTTAGAATAGCTCTAATTGCTGTCCTGGAGCATTAGGCTCTACAGTCTTTTTCCCATAAAAAATCTTAATTTGGGAAAACTGTTTATCTGTAATACATAAGATACCCACCTGACCTAATTGAGGAAGAAAGGATTGGACTCTTTTAATATGTACATCGGCATTTTCGCTACTGGCACAATGTCGGACATAAATGGAGAACTGAAACATGGTGAACCCATCACGCTGAAGCATTTTTCTGAAATCGGACGCTGCTTTTCTCTCTTTCTTTGTATCCGTTGGTAAGTCAAAAAATACTAATACCCACATTACTCTATATTCGCTAAAGCGTTCCATTAATCTTCTTCGGGATATTGGATACGTCTTAATTCCCCTGCAAAGCATTTATATAAGGATGCAGTGGTTTGCCCAACAGCTACCATTAATGGACTACGTTTGCCACCAATATGAACATCTAAAGTTGGGATGGTAAGCAAGACTGTTTTAACAGCTTTGTCCATAATTACATTTTCTCCTTTTTCTTTAAATAAAGAATAAACGAGACGGTCAACATAAGGACGATAGGGTTCCATTATATCATCTGCTAGGCAATAAGCATTGTATCTGTTGTGGTGATGAATACCTAAAGTCGGGAGTAATCCGCTCGATACTAATCCACGAGCTACGACTGCACGCAAAATAGCATATCCATAATTCAATAGATTGTTGGGAGGAAGGCCGTCTCTATCGCGTGTAAAACCATCTACATCAGCAAACATTGTTTTCCAATAATAAGCGGCAGCTCGGGCTTCCAAATTATCAGGATCACCGCTCCGAACATTATTGGCCCACACAAACATACACTTTGCTTTCTCTCCTGTACATTGCGCTAATATTTGTGCCTGATTACGGATTTTGGTTTGAATGGTTTGCTGCCACATTTGTTTTTTTAATGGCAACGAAGCCTCTAGTTGTTTTCGAAAACGTTCATTTTGTGTGGTGTTGCCACAAAGAGGTAACATCAATCCTACTGGCATACTTTTACTATCGCAAGTGATGACAGCACAATTATTTTCCAGTAAGGTTTCCAAAGCACCCGAAGTAATAGTTATTTGTTTATGGTCGAGAACCACTACACCGATGTCCTCAATAGGTCGTGTAACATCCGTTTGTTGTTTGATAGCTTCCGGAAGTGAACCATTTCGTTCAACTTCCGGTAGCTTTATTACCAGCTGCCCATTGCGTAAGGATAAATAAGCTGGATTCCCAAAATATAGCGTTTTTTTTATCATGATAGTTATAGTCTATAAGTGATATGCCCCAAACGGTTAATATTTAATGGAATACAGATTTCTTTAATCATTTCTCCTGTTATAGCTCTTTCCATCTTATTAAGAGCAGAAAATTCATTTTTGTCCCATAACATACTAGATACTCCATATTGAATAAAAAAGCATTGGTTACCACTAGAACTTACCATTTTATAAATTCTATCAGGATGAGGATTGTCAGGTAATTGTCCATTCTTTAGCTCTTCTCTGGTTGGCACATACACCAAATCGTTGGGTGAAAGAACGAATAAAGGCAAATTTCCATTTTCGTCAGCAGGTGCAGAAGATTTGCCCTGTTTTTGCCGACTGATAACTACATTCAGTGGAATTGTGGCAAATGTGCGCTTCTTCACTACCTCACCATTGCTTTTTTCGACTTGTTCCTGTTCATAGATTGCAAAGAACAAATTTGTGCCTTTAGCAGCCTCTACAAACTTTGAGGATTTGTTGCCTCTTGCACCCACTGCAAACTTGTCACCTTTTTCATATTTTCGTACTTTATAAATTGGCTGATGTTGATGTCCATTGTTTAAATGCACTATATTTTTGTTCATACGCTCTATTCCTTCTGGTGAAAAAGCAACTTTAGGGTCATTACCTTCTTCTTTCAGATGCTTCAACAAAATAGTTTGTATTCCTGTATCTGTAATACTTTCTTTAATTGAATCTTGTTTGAAAGTGTCATCTAAAAGTTTTCGGGAAGCAAAATAATGTTCTTGGGTATCTTTTGTGAAAAAATACACAGGAATTTTTTTTAGATTTACATCCTGCCAACTGTCTTTATGTTCTTTAAAATAATTCTTTATTTGTTTTTCGTTAAATCCTTGTTGTATGAGTTCTATTAGTTTCTTTTTTAAATCTTTGTCAACAACTACTTTCGGGTTAGTAAGAACAACCTTTAAAGAAGTACTACCTGTTTTACGTAAATTTACTTCTCCAAAAACAGTTTCTTTATGTAGCGATTTCCGAATTGCCCAATTATCTCCCTTATCCTGTTTGGAAAGAATCGTTCTTCCATTTTCTTTCCGCTGATAGTAATTACTTGTTTTGTTAATGACACGCAAATTCTGTTTGAAGCTGACAATCACGTTTCTCAGCGTTTCATATACATCTTGGGTAAATGTTTTCCAAGGTTTATTAATAACCCACTGATACCCATTGCCATCTTGCACCTTGGTGCACAGCAGATGTTGTAAATCATAGCGGGATATCTTCCCGTGTTCTCCTGCCGATTGATTATTCAGATAGTTGACTATGTTCCTGCTCGCACATGCTATTACTATGGCATCCATCGCATGGTGTCTGTGATCAATACGCTTTTTGTTGAACCCTTTTTGTAAATCAAGGGGCATGGCAGGTATTGTATGCCCATTGCTATTGACCGACGTAAAATCGGAGGTTCCTGTTTGTTGATTCATACGTTCAAATCGCGGCAGAATGATTTTATTCCACACGTCGTTCACTCCCCAATCTTTCTTTAATCTGTCGGTCACTCCACCTGTACATACTACGACATTCTTTGACTGAGCTTCTTGTTCTTCTTCATTACGGACGATGTTCGACAACAATGATACAACTAACTTACTGATATATCGGCTGTCGTTCATTTGGCGTTCTGTAAATTGTTCTGGTATCTCGTCCATTAAAAGTTTCTTCATCTTGGCACTATTCTGTGAATAGTTTTCTTTTATAAATTGTTCATAGGCATCTACTGAAAAAATTTCGACTACACCGCCTAACGACAATTGAACTTTTTCACCATGATGTTTCTTAATGAATTCATAGCCTAGCTGTTTATCTTTAAGTTTGTTCACTTCAGACTCACAGATCACTTTATTACTGAACGAATCGTCAAAATAAAGGGCTTTAGGGATGACATGCTCAATCTGGTAGGCAGGAGTGAATAATTTGCTTAATGGAATGACTGCACCTGTATAGGGTGATCTGTATTTCTGCTCCAACCAAAGTCGATAGCGTTTGATATCAGAAGAAGTAGGCCTTTTTTTGCTGTCCGACTCATTGAATTTCTTCAGAATACTCAGCATTTCATCGTGCATTTTATCATCAGCGTTTGAAGCATTCCATGCGCCTTCTTCATAGATACGTAACAAATCCTGCTGAGAAGGAGAATAAGGACGGACGTTCTCTATGCCCAATTCGGGGTTCATGAACTCAACAAGTAAGGATTTGATACGCAGATTGGTATTCTCTTTTTCTAGCATTTTCTGAGCCATTTTCTTACGTTTCTCAGCTGGATTTTTCATTTCACGTCCTAACTCTACATGAATTTCATCAATTGTCCCTATTTGTTTCCAAATATCACGAACGGTACGCAAAGTTTCCAGAACGACCTGTTCCACAATCGGGTTACGCAAAGAATACTGTTTAAACGCTTTTAGATATTCATCAATATCTTGGGGGGATTTCCATTGACAGGCTTCTTTCACTTCCGAATGACGGTCATAAACAATATAACTTGCAAGCCACAGAGGAAGTCCCCTGAAAGAAGATAAATCTTCCAAATGGATAGCTTTTTCCCGGACTCGATTCTTGATATTTTCATCGTATTCTCCTGACAGAATTTTATTGATTCTTTCGAGTGTGTGCACATCTATGTTTTCTTCTTTCCAGTAATGTCCCATACGCATTAAAGGAAGTAATTTTTTAATAGCCTTAGCAGAATATGATCCATAAGACTTTTCGAATGCTGGTGTATTGACAAATATTTCGACAAAGTTCTTGTTTAAACCATTTTTGCCAGCAAAAGATGCAAGAGCTTGCTTTAGTTCCTGTTTGTTCGATACAGAATATAAAATATGCCACAAAGCTTTCTCGCGTTCGCGAGTCAGAAATGTAAGCGGAATACCAGCTTGTTCTAAACGAACCAACATTAGAGAACGTGTTTCGTTACAGCAATAAGGCTTGTCTTCAACATAATTCCATCTGTATTGGTTCGCTTTTTTCTTTAAGCCAAATGTCGGATATTTCAAAAATTGTTCTTGCTTGATTTCTTTCTTCCCATTCAGCCAGTCGAATAAGGCAACATAGTCTTCTTCGTCACGTAGAAACTCTTGCGTGACATCTACATCTGTCATCAAGCGTCCGTCAATTTCCTTTTCCTTTTGGTAAATACGAAGATTTGAAACAAATTGCCACAATCTGAATTCTTGAAATAAAGGATGAGACTTTGCAATACATTTTATTGGCGAAAATTTGCGTTCATTTGTTTCTCTATCTATATATTCATGTCCTTCAAAGGAACAATTATCTATTAATGACTTCTTACTTTTCAACGGACGTTGATAAAATAAAACATCATTTATTAAAAAGTAAGGCAAATCATGTGTTGCCATTAGATTTTTATGAGCCGGATTGTTGGGATATAGTTCTTCCAGACATCTTTCATAGAGTTGCTTATCATTTAGTTCGTCATGGAATTCCTTTTGTTTCGACAATATCCGATATAGTTCTTCCTTGTAATATTTTCGTTCAATGGTACGGACCAGCTTTCCGCGAATTTTCTGCGTCGGATTGTGAAGGAGGGTATCGAATATATATTCACCTACGCTTTTACCAGATGCCTCTAAATCATGCTGTGTTTTTTCTTTAATTAATTTCCATTCTGTTTCCCATTCGGTTTCAGAAGGGACTTTAAAACGACATGAAAGAGAGCCGTCCTCATCATATTTATCTTTTCCATCCTTGTCTATATCAACAGTTACAATAATATCTTTTATTTGTCCGATCCAATCAGGAATTTCTTTTTTGAAGATTTTCCCTTGAGTACCATTAGCCAGCACAACCTGTATGATTTTCAATCCTTTATACACTTCTTGAGTATCTATAATATCAACCACTTGCTGGCGATCGAAATATTGTCGAGTTTTGGTAGAAACTTGTTCTTCTTCTTCATCGCGTAATTGAAAATATCCTCTTTTCTGATTAAAGTTTAGTAAAATCCAAGCTAACTCTTCTTTTTTAATCTTTTTGCATAACGCTTTTTTTCTTAGATAATAAATAGTCCAATCATAGGGTACTTTATGAGATCCAATAATGACAGATGGATTGTATTTTCTAAATACATCTAGCATCTCTTGGAAAGAGTCTTGAAACAAAAAATGTGATTTACCAGCATCGTTTATATACCATGCCAATTTGGGCTCTTTATCAGGCAAAAATTTACCATAACGATCTAATTGTTGTGAATAGTGAGGAGGCAAGAATCCTAACACAGATAGTACCCGATGGAGTCTTTCGCGTCTTAGATGCTGTCTTTCGTACATACGTCTGACGCTTCTAGCCTGTGTTCTGTTTTTTGTCTGAGAAACTTTGTTACCTTTATTGAAATCTCCTAAAATAGTAGCATCCATTGGGATAATCCTACTACCTGCTGCTTCTATACCGCATAGCAATTCGTTACCCTCATTATCGAAAGACTTATTTATTATTGCCCAACCAATACTATTGGTACCTAAATCTAACCCTAATATTCTTTTCATGGTAATGGAAATCTTTATATCTGCCACAAATCTACAAAAATAAATGAGAAATCACTTGCTAAATGCTTTTTTCTTTGTATATTTGCCATACTAATTTGAAGCAACTCACAATAAGGATTATTCCGTTGTGAAAACATTAGGTTCCCTCGTCCTTTAACGGGGGATTTTTTATTTCTGCCTGTTTGGGTTGAAATAGTGATTGCATCTACGCGTTCTCTTCCGCACTTGTACGGCTCGCGAGAGACACCAGTGTGGAAGACGAGCCGCACTTATGTTTCTCGCGTGGGACACTTGTGTGGTTCGTTAGCCTTGCAAGTGAGTGAAAATATCCATATGATGTCGGTGAAAGGTGATTAGTTGTTGTCTGAAAGAGAACGTATAAGTTTCACCGCTCTTTGAACTTTGTTTCCTGAAATTACTTTTACCGCTTTATTGCTTTCATTGCATTGATAAACAGAAGAATATAGTGAAACATACCTTTCACAATTGTTGGGTATTCGCAAATAGTTGTGTTTTCCTGAATTAGAAAGGTGAAATTGTTTTTGAAACATAGCTTTCACCGGAAACTCCTTATAACGAGCCATTTGTAAGGAGGTGAAAGCGTGAAGGCATTTTCGGTGAAAAAGGATAAAATGTAGGGGGAAAGCACAAGCTGTATTGTGTGATAGGGAAAGCAATGCTGTTGTGAAAACAATATGATGCAGGATAAAAAGCTATGCAATATTGATAGCCATATACGAACGTAAAGTCCCTCTTTAGTTTTCTAAAGAGGGACTTTGTATGTTGAATAACCGTTATAGGTTTATGTCTGCTTTCATCAAGGGAAGAAAGCAGTTGGAATGTTAAAAGTTAGTTATGGATTTTGAACAGAATTCTATATTCATAATTCATTATCATTTCTTCAACCATCTATCCAGCCATTCGAAGAATACGCGCTGCCACAGCACACCGTTCTGTGGTTTCAGCACCCAGTGATTTTCGTCGGGATAGATAAGAAGTTCGGCTGGTACGCCACGCATCTTGGCGGCATCGAAGGCAGCCATGGCCTGATTGGCCAGAATGCGGCAGTCTTTTTCGCCATGGATGCAGAGGATAGGCGTGTCCCACTTGTCAACAAATTTATGAGGCGAATTGGCAAAGGTACGCTGAGCTGTGGCGTTGTCTTTTTCCCAGTATGCGCCGCCCATATCCCAGTTAGCAAACCATTTTTCTTCTGTCTCTAAGTATTGCATTTCCATGTTGAAGATGCCGTCGTGGGCAATGAAGGCTTTGAAGCGTTTGTCGTGGTGGCCGGCCAACCAATAGACGGAGAATCCTCCGAAGCTGGCTCCTACGCATCCTAAACGGTCCTTGTCGACAAACGGCTCTTTGGCCATTTCGTCGATAGCGGTAAAGTAGTCCTTCATGCACTGACCACCGTAATCGCCGCTGATGGCTTCGTTCCATTCGACGCCGAATCCCGGCAAGCCGCGACGGTTGGGGGCTACGATGATGTAATCGTTGGCTGCCATGATCTGGAAGTTCCAGCGGTAGCTCCAGAACTGGCTGACGGGGCTTTGCGGTCCGCCTTCGCAGAACAGCAGGGTGGGATATTTCTTGTTAGGATCGAACTTGGGCGGATAGATGACCCATGTCAGCATCTGTTTGCCGTCGGTGGTCTTCATCCAGCGTCCCTCTACGCGGCCCATGTCCAGTTGGTCGTAGATGTGCTGGTTTTCGTGGGTGAGTTGCTTGACGGGGTAGTCGGGACGGATGCTGTCCGTGCTGCTGAACCGCTCCGGGCCGCCCTCCATGAAGAAGCTTACTGGGAAAGGCTTGCTGTCCAGGTCGGTAATGGCATAGATTTCGTCGCCTTCGCTCATGGAGTGGCGGGTGGCGATGAGGTCCTTGCCGCACAGGGCGATGCTGCCGTAGTCGTACAGGCCGTTGGTCAGCTGGTAAATCCAGCCGTCCGGCTTCAGACTTACGTTATAGATAGGAGTCATACCGTGCCACACACCGGTGAAGAAGATGCTCTGCGAATCGCTGTTCCATAAGAAAGCATCCACGTTCGAGGGGAAGCCCTTGCTCAGGAAACGTTTCTCGCCCGTCTGGCGGTCCATCACGAAAAGGCGGTTCCAGTCGGCCTCGTAGCCGTCGCGCTCCATGCTTTGCCAGGCAATGTATTTGCCGTCGGGAGAGTATTGCGGATTGGTGTCGTATCCTTTGTTCTCTTCGGTGATGTTACGTGTCTGTTTACTGGCCAGGTCGTAGATGTAGATGTCTGAGTTGGTGGAAATGGCATATTCCAGTCCTGTCTTCTTACGGCAGGTATAGGCCACTTCCTTGCTGTCGGGGCTCCAGGCGAGCTGTTCGATACCGCCAAAAGGTTTCATCGGGCTTTCGTAAGGTTCGCCTTGCAGGATGTCTGTCACGTTGCTGATGGACGAACCGTCGAAGTCGGCTACGAAGGGATGTGGGGCAGTGGTTACCCATTCGTCCCAATGCTTGTACATGAGGTCGGTGACGATGATACCTGTTGTCTTATCCAGGTCGGGATATTTGTCTTTGGTGCTTTGCACTGTTTTCACCTGGGCAATGAAAAGCAGCTTTTTACCGTCGGGGCTGAAGGAGAAACCTTCTATATCGCCATCGTAGTTGGTCAGTTGTTGCTTTCCGCTTCCGTCGGGATTCATTTCCCATACCTGGCTGCTTCCGCTTTCGGTGCTGAGGTAGGCCAGTTTTTGACCGCCTTTTATCCAGGCGGGTTGGTTTTCGCGCATGGCACTATGGGTGATTTGTGTGTTGGCGCTGCCGTCGGCGTTCATGACAAACAGTTCGCTGTTACTCTTGTTTTGCGGTACGCTGTAGTAAGTGACGGCATAGGCTATCTGCTTACCGTCGGGCGAGGGTGCTACGCTTCCGATGCGTCCCATGGCCCACAGGGCTTCGGGTGTCATACGGCGGTTTTCGATACGGATGTCCGAACGCTGGATGAGGTCTTCTGCATCCGGTGTATCGCTGTTTTGGATACTTCCGCATGCTCCACACGTCATGGTTGCTGCCATAAGCAAAAGATTTAGATGTTTCATATTGTTATAGTATTGGTTTGATTTCGTCGGGCTTCGTGCCGACCGGCGGTATAACTGCCTTTGTCGCACGGTTTCGGTGTGTGCAAAGATAAGATTTTTTGGGAGACAAAACAGAGAAAGACAGCTCAATGACGCAGATTTAACAGATGCACATTCAACTTTTAATTGGCATTTTTTGTTGTGGAGGTGTTATAAATGAAGATTTTTCCGTAAGTTTGTCTCGTTAAATAATGCAAGACAAAAATGAATATATATAAACCGGAAATTGCAGAATTGTTATTACAGGTGGAGAAGACATATCAGAAGCCGTTGCAGACTTCGACCGATTTCGATGAGTTTTCTCTACATCTGAAGCAGCAGGTGGACGATTTGGTCTCGACATCTACCTTGAAACGTTTGTGGGGGTATGTGGGTGATTCTCATTTGCCTCGTATGCGTACATTGGATGTTTTGGCACGCTATGTGGGGCATTCCAATTTCAAGCAGTTTTGCGCATGGCTGAAGAATAGTCCGGTTTATAATTCATCGTTTTTCTCGGCTCATCAGATCGTGACCCGCGAGTTGTCACCCGGTTCGGAGTTGGAGATCGGATGGTCGCCTAATCGTTATCTGCGTCTGTACTACGAAGGAGGCGATTTGTTCGAAGTAAAGGAAGCCCGGCAGTCTAAATTGTTGGTGGGTGACCGTTTCGAAGCAGTCTCTTTCCTGATGGGACAACCGCTTTTCCTGCCTTACGTATTGCGCGACGGTGTGAAGCTTTCGCCTTTCATCGCAGGGCGTAACGGTGGATTGACATTATTAAATGGGCTGGCCAATGGCAGAGAATGAAGTTTCGTCCGGATTTATCGATGCTGACGTTCAGTCGGGCGAACAGAGCTTTTCGAATCTGACGGAGGTGTATGTGTCCGTGTCGGGTTATGCACGTCTGTTCCGTTGTCAGCGTTATAATCGCTTGCATATTTTGAAAGCGTTGAAGCCCGAATACATTGGCAGCGATTTCTATGAACAGGCGTTGCGGAAAGAATTCGATATCGGTTATCAACTGGAGCACCCTCATATCTGCAGAGCCTTAGGCTGGGAAACCTTACCGGAGCTGGGACATTGCATTGTGCTGGAGTACATTGACGGAATTACGCTGAAGGAAGTTATGCAGCGTGGTCTGCTGACACCGGAACTGGCGCGTAAGTTTATAACCGAACTTTGCAGTGCGCTTCATTATCTGCACGGGAAACAGATTGTACACCGAGACTTGAAACCGGAAAATATACTGGTGACTCATAATGGTCATAATGTAAAATTGATCGATTTCGGCTTGTCCGACTGTGACGATTACGATGCGTTAAAGCTTCCTGCCGGTACCCGCTATTACTTGGCTCCTGAAGCCCTGAAACCTGGACAGCCTCTTGACCTGCGTGCCGATATTTATTCGTTGGGCATAATCATTGGCGAGATGGCCGAAATCCTGGAGGACAAAAAACTGGCTGCTGTTTCGCGGAGATGTACGCGTCGTAAGCCGGCAGAACGTTATGCTTCGGCATTGGAGGTGTCCTGCAGTGTGCAGGAAAAGTCTGTCTTCTTGAGGCGTTACCGGATCTTGGCTGCCGGCATGGCGTTGTTGCTTGTTGTGGGGGGAGCTCTTTATATTTCCCGCAGGTCGGGTAAGGCTCCTGTGGCTTTGCCGGTCTATGGTAACTATTCTTTGCCCGCTTCCCATTGGGCTGAGTTGTCCGATACCGCTATGCAGAAATCTGTTTGGAACGATGAGTTTCCATTGTCGGTTCAGCAGAGCGTTGCTGCCAGCTACCGGACAAAGTTAGGTAATCTGTATTAGACGGGGACGGAGCTGTTTCCGGTGGCTTTGTTTTTCTTTGTCGGTTAAATCTTTGATTTAAAAATATTTTTGCTAATTTAGGCGGCCGAAGAAGATTTAATACTTTTAGGCTATGAAAATCCGTTTGATTTCCCTTTTGACTGTCTTGATGGCATTGGCTGTCGGATGTGGGCGTGTGTCCACTTCCCCGTTAGCCCTCATTCCTCAACCTCAGATGTATAAGGTACATTCTGGTATGTACACATTTTCTTTTGGAGGACAGTTTACTACCAATCTGAAAGGAACTGAACGCTCCGATCTGGCTGCTGTGCTTGGAGCTTCCCCGTTCAGGCTGCAGATGTCGGAGGATGAGCGGGCACCTTTCTGTTTCGAACTGACAGATTCTATTCCGGGTATAGCTTCTGCCGAAGGGTATACCTTAGCTGTAGGCCGCGGCGGGGTACATGTTGAGGCTGTTACTGCGACAGGACTTTTCTATGCCTTTCAATCCCTGTTGCAACTGGCAGAGGAAGGGCCTGAAGAAGGTAGTTGGAGTTTACCTTATGTAGATATCAGTGACTATCCACGTTTCGATTACCGTGGTCTGCATCTTGACGTATCTCGTCACTTCCGTTCGAAGGAGTTTGTGATGAAGCAGCTCGACGCCATGGCCCGTTACAAGCTGAACCGTTTCCACTGGCACCTGACCGACGGTGCGGGCTGGCGTCTGGAAATCAAACGTTATCCTCAGCTGACGGAACAGACTGCCTATCGTCCTTATCCCAACTGGAAAGCCTGGTGGAGGGGAGGACGTAAATATTGCCGTCGGGATGAGGCCGATGCCGAAGGTGGATATTATACGCAAGACGACGTACGCGAGATTGTGGAACATGCACGCAAACTGCACATTACCGTCATTCCGGAAATCGAGATGCCTGGACACTCGGAAGAAGTACTGGCCGTCTTTCCTCAGTTGTCCTGCTCGGGCAAGCCTTATCAGAACGGTGAACTATGCATTGGCAACGAAGAAACATTTACTTTTCTGGAGAACGTGTTGCTGGAAGTGATGGAGCTTTTCCCTTCGGAGTATATTCATATCGGTGGGGATGAAGCAGCCAAAAGCAGTTGGGAGAAGTGCCCGAAGTGTCAGAACCGTATCCGTAAGGAAGGACTGAAAGACGAGAAAGAATTGCAAAGCTATCTGATTCATCGCGTAGAGAAGTTCCTGAACAGTCACGGCCGTAAACTGATAGGATGGGACGAGATTCTGGAAGGTGGGCTGGCTCCGAGTGCTACAGTAATGTCGTGGCGGGGCGAGCAGGGAGGCATTACGGCTACCAAGGCTGGCCACGATGTTGTCATGACTCCCGGCGAGTTTTGCTATTTGGACGCCTATCAGGATGCTCCTGTTTCACAGCCCGAAGCGATTGGCGGTTATCTGACTTTGGAGAAAGTATATTCCTACAATCCAGTTCCTGCCGAACTGAGCAGTGAGCAGCGTCGGTTCATTAAAGGAGTACAGGCTAATGTCTGGACTGAGTATATTCCCACTGCCGAACATGCCGAATATATGATTTATCCGCGCTTGCTGGCCTTGGCCGAAGTGGCGTGGACAGAGCCGGAACGGAAAGACTGGACCCGTTTCCGGAAATCCGTCTTGAAGGAAACGGAATGGTTGCAGTCGCAGGACTATCATCCTTTCGACTTAAAGAAAGAAGTGGGCGAGCGTCCGGAGTCTTTGCAGCCGGTCGAACATCTTGCCTTGCATTGTCCGGTGACGTATGCCCAACCTTTCTCATCGGCCTATCCGGCTTCGGGCGATTCTACGCTGACTGATGGATGGCGTGGAGGCTGGACGTATGGCGACCGTCGCTGGCAAGGTTTCCTGTGTAAGGATGTGGACGTAACCATCGATCTGGGCAGACTGACGGATATCAGGCTGGTGGAAGCGGACTTTCTGCAACTGCGTGGTCCTGAAGTATGGCTTCCGAAGGAGGTCGTGATTTCTTTGTCCGAGGATGGGCTCCACTTCGAAGAGGTGAAGCGCATTGCGACCGACGTCCCTGTTACCGAGGAACGGCTTACCTTCCGCAACTATCGGTGGGAAGGCAATGCAAAAGTACGATATGTCCGTTTCCAGGGATTCATGAATCGGGAGGTGATGGGCTGGCTGTTTACCGATGAAATTGTAGTTAAGTAAGATAATTCAACTTTGACTTCGTCGATTTTCAATTCGCAAGCTCAAGTTGCAGTTGACAAGCAACAAGTTGACGAGTTAACAAGGCGTTTGTAGCAAGCCGTTTCAAGCAACACTTTGTCAAACCGGGAGTTCCAGCCTAGTAGACTTGTTAACTGAAGCCTTGTCAACTAATAAGTTGAGACTTGCGAAACTTAAGTAAGATAAGTAAATAGAATATATGATGAACCAAAAACTACTGGCTGCCGCCCTGATGCTGTCGGGACTGGTGTCGGGCACTGCTGCAGCCGAAAACCGTTACGGGATGTCCCGCCCCGTTGAACAAATTCCGGAAGAATCTTTTACGGCACCGAACGATAACGTTGGTCGCTATATCAGCCAACGTCCCAAGCCGGAGGAGCGTCTGTTTCAGTCGGATATCATCGAAAAGAAAATTGCGGAAATAAAAGCGTTGCTGAAGAATCCTTATCTGGCCTGGATGTTCGAGAACTGTTTCCCAAATACACTGGATACCACCGTGCACTTCCGTATGCTGGACGGTAAACCGGACACTTTTGTCTATACGGGCGACATCCATGCCATGTGGCTGCGCGACTCGGGTGCACAGGTATGGCCTTACGTACAGTTTGCCAACGATGATCCTCAATTGAAGGCGATGCTCGAAGGAGTCATTCGCCGTCAGTTTCTGTGCATTAATCAGGATCCTTACGCCAATGCTTTCAATGACGGTCCCAAGGGCAGTCAGTGGGAGACCGACCGTACTGACATGAAGCCCGAACTGCACGAGCGCAAATGGGAGATAGACTCTTTATGCTATCCGTTGCGGCTTGCCTATCACTATTGGAAAGTGACGGGCGATGCCAGTATTTTCGATGAAAACTGGCTGAAGGCTATCGGTAACGTACTCCGTACTTTTAAGGAACAGCAACGTAAAGAGGATAGGGGACCTTACCGTTTCCAGCGCAAAACCGAACGTGCTACCGATACTACCATCAACGACGGTTGGGGAGCCCCTGCCAATCCGGTTGGCCTGATAGTCTCCATTTTCCGCCCGTCGGACGATGCTACGACCCTGCCTTTCCTCATTCCGTCCAATTTCTTTGCCGTGACTTCTTTGCGGAAAGCGGCCGAGATTCTGACGGAAGTGAACAAGAATGGGGAACTGGCACATCAATGCACGGATCTGGCCAATGAAGTAGAGCAGGCTCTGAAAAAATATGCCACCTGCGAGCATCCTAAATATGGTACAATCTATGCTTACGAGGTAGACGGTTATGGCAGCTGCATGCTGATGGACGATGCCAATGTTCCCAGCCTGTTGGCTTTGCCCTATCTGGGAGATGTCGATATCAACGATCCCGTCTATCAGAATACACGCCGCTTTGTCTGGAGCGAGGACAATCCTTATTTCTTCAGGGGAAAGGCAGGCGAAGGCATTGGAGGACCGCATATCGGATACGATATGGTGTGGCCCATGAGCATCATGATGAAAGCTTTCACCAGTCAGGACGACGAGGAAATCAAACAGTGTATCCGTATGCTGATGACAACTGATGCCGGTACCGGTTTCATGCACGAATCTTTCCATAAGGACAATCCTGAAAAGTTCACCCGTAAATGGTTTGCCTGGCAGAACACACTGTTCGGTGAGTTGATCATCAAGTTAATCAATGACGGGAAGCTGGATTTATTGAACAGTCTGTAACGAATAAACTTTCAAACAAACATAATGCCATGAGAATACTTTCATTTACTATAGGTATATTGCTGTGTGGACTGCTGGCTGTGCTGCCGTCCGCATGCGTTTTGCAAAAAGAAAACAGTATGGCTGGTGCCGATTACCTCCGTTACGTAGATCCTTATATCGGCTCGGGTGGGCACGGACATGTATTTGTAGGTGCCAGTGTCCCCTTGGGCATGGTGCAGGTGGGGCCGCAGAACATTCATAAAGGTTGGGATTGGTGTTCGGGCTATCATTACTCGGACAGTGTACTGATAGGATTCAGTCATACGCACCTCAGCGGTACTGGATGTGCCGACTTGGGCGATGTGCTTCTGATGCCTTATGTAGGCGATGTCCGTACTGCCCGTGGCGAACAGGATAACATCAAGGGAGCCTGTTCGACCTATTACTCGCACGAGAACGAAGAAGTTGCTCCCGGTTATTATTCATTGCTGATGGATAATGGCGTGCGTGCCGAACTGACGGCTACCGACCGTGTTGCCATTCATCGTTATACTTACCCCGAAGGAACACCCCGGCTGTTGGTGAACTTAAAGGAAGGCAACGGCGACCGTGCTTTTGCGACTGCGTTGAAACGGACGGATGAATATACGGTTGAGGGATACCGCTTTTCCAAGGGATGGAGTCCGCAGCACAAGGTATTTTTTGTGCTGAAGTCCGATCAACCGATTGAGAGTGTGGCCGTATTTGACGATGATGCGGCTGTCGGATCAGATAGCCTTTCCGGCGAAGCGGTGAAAGGGGTACTGACCTTTCGGAACAATCCGAAGAAGGTGCAGCTCAAGGTGGCCCTTTCATCCGTCAGTTGTGCCAATGCTCTGGCTAATCTGAAAGCGGAACAACCTGAATGGAACTTTGAGAAGGTTCGTTCGGATGCCGAAAAACGTTGGAATCGCATGCTGTCGTGTGTGAACGTAGAGAGTGGTGACGAACGTGGCAAGAAGATTTTTTATACCAGTTTGTATCACATGTTCATTGCTCCGACACTGTATGCCGATGTGAACGGAGAGTTCCGTGGGCACGATGATAAAATCTACAAGGCCGACTATTGGACTAACTATTCTACGTTTTCGTTGTGGGATACGTACCGCACTCTCCATCCGTTGCTTACCATTCTCCAACCTCAGTTAGTGCCCGACATGGTGAATTCCATGCTGAGTATCTACGATCAGCAAGGTAAGTTGCCCATCTGGCCGTTAGTGGGAGGCGAAACCAATCAAATGCCGGGTTACAGTGCTATTCCGGTAATAGCAGATGCTTATCTGAAAGGTTTCCGTGGTTTCGATCCCGAACGGGCGTTGAACTACATGGTCGCTTCAGCTACTTACGACAGGCAGCGTGGGGTTCCTTACGTGATGGAAAAAGGCTGGATACCGTGTGACAAAATGCCTGAAGCCACTTCCATTGCCATGGAATATGCCGTAGGCGATTGGGGGCTGGCCATGATGGCTCAGAAGATGGGTAAAGAAGATATATATAATACTTTTTGGAAGCGTGGGCACTACTACGAACAGTATTTTGATAAAAGTATCAATTTTATCCGTCCGAAGATGGACGACGGCAGTTGGCGTACGCCCTACGATCCTTTCCTGTCTATTCACGGATGGGGTGATTTCTGTGAGGGCAATGGCTGGCATTATACTTTCTTTGTGCCTCAGCATCCCGAAGGACTCATCAGTCTGATGGGCGGCGACGACCGCTTTGCCAGCAAGTTGGATTCGCTCTTTGTGGCCGAAGGTGATATGGGTGAGCAGGCCTCAGCCGACATCAGCGGACTAATAGGCATGTATGCCCACGGCAACGAACCCAGTCATCACGTGGCTTACCTCTATGTTTATGCCGGCCAGCAGTGGAAGACGGCGGAGAGAGTCAGTTACATTCAGCACAACTTTTATACTGACCGTCCCGACGGTATTATTGGCAATGAAGATTGTGGTCAGATGTCGGCATGGCATGTACTGTCTGCTTTAGGATTCTATCAGGTTAATCCGTCTCACGGAGTGTATGTTTTTGGCAGTCCGCTCTTTGAGAAAGTTACCATTAACCTGCCGGAAGGAAAGACATTTACGATAGAGGCTCCGGCCGTAAGCAAGGACAATAAATATATCCAATCTGTCCGACTGAATGGTGAGTCCTATCCGAAAAGCTATATCACGTACGAAGATGTTATGAAAGGCGGTACATTGACCTTCGAGATGGGCAACAAGCCGAATAAACAGTTTGGTGCTGCTCCGGCAGACCGTCCCCGTTCCTATTAGTTTAGATGATTTATGAAGAAGAAAGACGCAGCAGCTTTAATATTGTATGGTGGGGCAGGAGCCTTGTTGCTTCTGTCCGGTTGTGCCGATGCACAGACAGCTTCGGAGCGGGACTATCTGCGTTCCGACTATTACACCCGTGGCATTGGTGTCTATCCGGGCAGTCCGGAAGAAGACTTCTCGCCCGAGTTGTTACCCGGAGGCAACCAATATCGTAACCTGGCTCTCCTGCGGGCTACTTATCAGTCGTCGGCTTACGATTATAACCTGACCTCGCAACTTTTGACGGATGGCATCGTGACCGACCGCAAGCCTCCTTACTTCGAGCTCCGGACTGCCGGGGGGAGTGTCCCCAAAAGGGAACGGGAATGGATGATTGACGGAGGGCCGTATTCGCGCAATAGTGTGCGTGGTGAAGATGCCTTTTTCCAGTTTGATATGCACCATTATGGCAAAACTGTTACCCATGCAGTAGTCACCGGTACATTGGTGTACGACGATCGATTGGCTCAGGGTGGGTACGAAATGACGTGGGAAGCCTCGAACGACGGTACTACCTGGACTGTACTGGCTGTGAACCGGGGAAGCGGATTGCTCGGCAAAGCCCGTAATGGTCGGGTAGATGTAAACGACCCCAATAAACAGACCGGTACTGTGTCCATGCCAATGCGCCGACTGGAGGAGACCTTCCGTTTTGCCAATGCTGCGTCTTATTCATCCTATCGCATCCGCTTGCGGATGAAGGGTGCTTACGAGTGGACTTTCCACGAAGTTGAGTTTGCCGATGCTCAAGGACCCGTCGATTTGAAGCCTTCGCAGTTTTTCACCAGTGCATGGATGAGTGCCACTGCGGGCAAGGAATGGGTCAGTGTAGACTTAGGTACCCGTTCGGAGTTTGACAAAGTAATTCTGCGCTGGGTGAACAAGGCTGTCAAAGGAAGCATACAGACTTCGGACGATGCCCGTACGTGGCACGATGTAGCTTCGTTGCCCGGCGGAACAGAACTGACAGACGAAATCGCTGTCGATGGAAAGGGGCGTTATGTTCGTGTCTGTATGGACCAGTCGGCAGACGGGGAATGCTACATACTGAGTGAATTGGAAGTAATGGGTCGGGGAGGACTTCTGCCCCATGCGGCAGCCATGCCCGCAGCGGCAGACGGCAAACTGCTACTTTCGGGCGGTGGATGGCAGTTGCAGCGAGCTTCGGAGGTGCAGGCCGTAGGCGAGGACATTTCCTTGCCTGCTTATAAACCTGAAGGGTGGGTGACAGCTACCGTGCCGGGCACCGTATTGACTTCGTACAAGAATGTAGGTGCGCTGGCCGATCCGAACTATGCCGACAATCAACTGATGGTATCTGAATCGTTTTTTAACTCCAATTTCTGGTATCGTCGTGAATTCCAGTTGCCGCAATCGTTCCGGCGCGACCGGGTTTTTCTGAACTTCGACGGCATCAACTGGAAAGCCAATGTTTTCCTGAACGGACAACAGGTAGGACGTATCGAAGGTGCCTTTATCCGCGGTAAGTTCGATGTGACACGGTGGGCGAAGGAGGGTACAAACGTTCTGGCCGTAGAAATCATCAAGAATGAACATATTGGTGCCGTGAAAGAAAAGAACAAACAGAGTACGGACTTCAATGGCGGTATTCTGGGTGCGGACAATCCTACTTTCCATGCCACCATCGGCTGGGACTGGATACCGACCGTACGCGGACGAAACATTGGTATCTGGAACGATGTGTTTCTGACAACGACTGGCAAGGTCACCGTGCAGGATCCTTACGTGCAGACCCAACTGGCTTTGCTCGACACCACCCAGGCCCGACTGACGGCAGAGGTTGTGGTGAAGAATCACGACGCCAATGCCGTGAGTGGCATCTTGTCGGGCCGGATAGGCGATGTACGTTTCGAGCAACCCGTCAGTTTGCAGGCCGGTGAAGAACGGACGGTTGTATTCGATGCTGACCGTTTCCCACAACTTTGTATGCAGCATCCTCGTTTGTGGTGGCCCAACGGTTATGGCACCCCTTATCTATATGATGCAAACTTTACGTTCAAAGTAGATGACGAAGTATCCGATACCCGTGACTTCAAAGTCGGTATTCGTCAGATGACGTTCGACGAGAAGAACGACGTGCTGAACCTCTACATCAACGGTCGCCGTTTCATTGGCCGTGGTGGTAACTGGGGCTTCAGTGAGTCGAACCTGAATTACCGGGGCCGCGAATACGAGACTGCCGTGGCTTATCATGCAGACATGAACTTCACCATGCTTCGCAACTGGGTAGGCATGATTGGCGACGAAGAATTGTATGATGCCTGCGACCGATATGGCATTATGATCTGGCAAGATTTCTGGCTGGCCAATCTTGCCGACGGTCCCGATCCTTACAATCCGGCAATGTTTATTGCCAATGCCGAGGACTATGTGAAGCGCATCCGCAGCCATGCTTCACTTGCTTTGTATTGCGGACGTAACGAGGGTTTCCCACCCGAGACTATCGACAAAGCTTTGCGCCGTATCGTAAAGGAAGAACACCCGGGACTTCATTATATTTCCAGTTCGGCCGATGAGGTAGTGAGCGGTCACGGTCCTTACCGTATGCTTCCTGCCAAAACCTACTTTACATTGGAGACCGGTAACGACAAGTTCCACAGCGAGCGAGGCATGCCCAACGTACTGACTTATGAGAGTTTTCTGCGTACCTATTCGCCCGAAGGTATCTGGCCGCAGTCGCATCAGTGGGGCATGCACGACTATACTCTGGAAGGGGCACAGGGCGCAACGTCTTTTAATGAGATCATAGCTTCGGGATACGGTCAGCCACAGAGTGCCAAAGAATTTGCTGATCTGGCTCAGTGGGTGAACTACGATGGGCATCGCAGCCTCTTCGAGTCGCGCAGCAAGAACCGTATGGGATTGCTGATGTGGATGAGCCATCCCTGCTGGCCTTCGATGGTGTGGCAGACGTATGACTATTATTTCGAACCGACAGCCGCTTACTTTGCCATCAAGAAAGCTTCCGAACCGTTGCACATCCAGTGGAATCCGGCTACGGACGATGTAGAAGTGGTGAACTATCATGCCGGCCGGCATCCCGCTCTGAAGGCCCGTGCACAGGTGCTCCACATGAACGGCACCGTAGCTTGGGAGAAGGAAGTCAAAGTAGACAGCCGCGAAGATACCACCGAAAAGTGTATCCGACTGCAATTCCCCGACAACCTGAGCGAAGTACATTTCATCAGGTTACTGCTGGAGGAAAATGGGAAGACTGTTTCCGAGAATTTCTATCACCGCAGTAAGGTCGAGAACAACTATCAGGCTCTGAAACAGCTTCCGAAGGTTACTCTGCATACGCAGGCAGCATATGCGAAGCGTGCTGACGGTGAATGGACGGCCCGAATCACTGTCGAGAACCGCACTGCCACTCCGGCTTTGATGATCCGGCTGAATGTGGTAGGCGATGAAGACGGCATTCAGTTCTTGCCCGTGTTCTATTCCGACAACTATTTTGCCCTGCTGCCGGGCGAGAGCAAACTGATACATGTCCGTTGGAAAGACGTAGATACACGGGGGAACAAACCCCTGCTGAAAGTGTCAGGCTATAATGTAGAATAAAAAAATGGAGTGAGTATGTGGTTGCAATTGATTGTTGTACTGGCTGCTATTGTGATTGGTGCCCGTTTGGGAGGCATCGGGTTAGGAGTAATGGGAGGCGCAGGCCTGGCCTTGCTTTGTTTTGTTTTCGGGCTTCAGCCTACGGCTCCTCCTATCGATGTGATGCTGATGATTGTAGCCGTTATTTCGGCAGCTTCGTGCATGCAGGCTGCCGGTGGGCTCGACTATATGGTGAAGCTGGCCGAAAGGTTATTGCGCAAACATCCGGCATGGGTTACGCTGCTGAGCCCTTTGGTTACTTATCTGTTTACTTTCGTGGCAGGAACAGGGCACATAGCCTATTCGGTGCTTCCTGTGATAGCCGAAGTGGCACGCGAGACAGAAATCCGTCCCGAACGTCCGTTGGGTATTGCTGTCATTGCTTCGCAGCAGGCCATTACAGCCAGTCCCATTTCGGCGGCTACGGTGGCTTTGCTGGGCATGCTGGCTGGTTTCGACATTTCCTTGTTCGATATTCTGAAGATTTCCGTTCCTGCTACGCTGATCGGGGTACTGGTGGGTGCCTTTTGTTCGATGAAGGTAGGCAAAGAACTGGTGAACGATCCGGAATACCAACGCCGTCTTAAGGAGGGGATGATAGAGTCTCGTCTGGCCGAAACGACTGTATCGTTCGATTTGCAGAAAGCCCGTATCTCAGTAGGCATATTTCTACTGGCTACTTTTCTGATTGTATTGTTTGGTTCGGTTGATGCCTTGCGTCCTGTATTTTGGGCAGATGGCAAACTTGTTCCACTCGACATGCCTTCCATTATCGAAATCATCATGCTCAGCACTTCGGCTCTCATCCTGATTATCTGTCGGATCGACGGTATCAAGGCTGTGCAGGGAAGTGTTTTTTCGGCAGGTATGCAGGCTGTGATTGCCATTTTCGGTATTGCCTGGATGGGCGATACATTCATTGCCGGCAATCTGTCTTCGCTGACTTCCTCCATCGAAGGTGTTGTCCAGTCCATGCCATGGCTGTTTGGGGTGGCGTTGTTTGTCATGTCCATTCTGCTTTACAGTCAGGCTGCAACCATCCGTGCCGTACTCCCTTTGGGAATCGCATTAGGCATTTCTCCCTGGATGCTGATAGCATTGTTCCCGGCTGTGAATGGCTATTTCTTTATACCCAATTATCCGACAGTGGTGGCAGCAATCAATTTCGACCGTACAGGCACGACCCGCATCGGGAAGTACATTCTCAACCATTCGTTTATGATGCCGGGAATGGTGTGCACCATCGTGAGCATTGCGGTAGGATTGCTGCTGATCTGGCTGTAGCTTTAAAAACTCTCTTCAACGATGTTCCTGAACTGTCCCCAGACAGCATGCTTCCTGTAGATCGACTGGCAGCCGTAGGGCACATGAAGGGTACCTTGTTCGAACAGTTGTTCCGCTCCGACAAAGGTTTCGTCCTGACATACGGGCGGAAAATCGCTTGCTTTGATGTACAGGTGTTGCAGCGAAGAGCAACCGTCGAAGCAATATTCAGACAGATAAGATACAGATGCTCCCAATGTCAGCGATTGTAATTGCCGGCACTGCTGAAAACATCCATGAGGGATGAGGCTGATATTATCGGGCAAAACAATGCTTTTGATTGCTGAAAAGGCAAAGGCTTCTTGCCCGATCTCCTTTACGGACGAAGGCAAGTCGATCTGTTGTAACCGGGTGTTGTAGAAAGCATATTCCCTGATTGTGGTGATGTTCGACGGTATCTGGAAGTATTCTTCTTTTTTCCCTTCCGGATACCATACCAGTTCTGTCATTTTTTGGTTGTATAATATCCCATTATCGCTGCTAAAGGCCGGATTGACTTCCGGAATGTCCAGGATGGTCAGACTGCTGCAACCTTCCGAGGGAGCAAATCGTGCCAGCAATGGTGAGAAATGAAGGACAGACAAAGAGGTACAGTTTTCGAAGGCATTTCTTTCGACCGTCGTTACTCCTACCGGAAGGGTCAGTTCCTGTAACCAGATGCAGTTGGCAAACATGCCTTGGCTGACTGTATTGGCAGTTGTGAAACGTTGTCCGTCGTAACTCGCACCACCGGCCACAATCGAAGCATCGTTTAAGTTAAGTCGCTGTAATCTCCCGTCGGTATTCTCTCCTTCGATGTCCGTTCCCATCATGTCGCGCAGATAACGGATGTCTGTTCCGTTCAGCGGTCCGGCTATACTGAGGGTAGTGAACTGGTATTTTTCCTGTTCTCCAATTGCTTCATGAAGGGTTCCGGCTTCTGTCAGTACGACCACCTCACCAGTCTGGAACTGGTACACCTTACTGCGTGTCTCACCAATAGAGTTAGCGGCATAGGCTTGTATGTAGTAGGTGGTTTCTAGTTGCAGGTTACCGATGCGTGTTTTCCAGCGCTTTTCTTCCGGACTACCCAGTTTGATTTGTTGTTCCTGTTCATCTTCCTCGGCCCGGAAATAAAATCCGGTAGCGGTGATTTCTTCTCCGCCATCGTCCAGAATTTCGCATTCAAGGGTGATGCTGCTCGGTCCCTGGTTCAGCATTTTCAGGTCGCTGACAGTAGGTTCTGTATTGGGGACTGTTTCAAAACTCATCGTTTCACTGTGCACGGTGCTGTATGTGTTTCCAGCTTCCAGGCGATAATAATAAGTGCTTCCCGGATGCAGGCCAGTCAATAGTGTCGAGACATCCTGCTCCTCGGTGACGGATATGTCGACGGATTCGGTCATGTCAGAAGTCAGTCCGTATCGGAACCGAATCTGACTGACATTACCTTCTGCATTCGGCGTTACCTTGCCCGAGAGCAGGGCACTTGTGCGCGTAATGTCCCTGGCTGCCTCTATGCTGACCGACGGAGGCAGGTTCACCGGTTCTTCATCCTTACTACAGGCTGTAAGCAGGAATATGATCCATATATGGATGTATGTACGGAAATAATTAGTCATTTTTTCGAAAGGATTTAGAAGTTAATACCTACTCCGACAGCGGCTTCCCAATACTGAAGACGGATGGTCATAACACCCGCCGATACCACCATCCGTCGGAAGCGGTAAAGGCAACCGGCTTCCGCACTGATACCCCGGTACGAAAAATCGGTGTTCAGCAGCAGTGCACTGTTATCATATTGTTCCCAAGCCACATCCCGCTGTCCGTAACCCACACCTTCGTAGATACAGAAGTCGGCTATCAACCGGTGAATGCCTCCCGCCATCAGCATCCAGCGTCCTTTTTCTGTCCGTCCGGTGTAGTAGGGGGCTTCATCCGTTCCGGGCAGAAGTCCGTTCCGGTCGCATTCGCCCTGGGTATGAGGCATGCCGTGAAAATCTTTCTGTGCCAGCAGATACGCACCGTGTCGCCGCATAAGTGCCAGGCGCAGTCCGGCCGAAGGCCCGTCGGCCTGTATACCTGCGTTGAGCAATATAAGCCTGCGCCAGGGCTCCCGTGGCCGGCGGGGCCGTTGAGGCGGAAGCGGTGGCAGATGCTTAGCCAGGTACAGGGAGGTGTCGGGCAGTACAGGCTGCTTTTCAAGCGTTGGCATTTCTACCGGATACTGATATCCGAGTGGCGGTGTCAGCATCAGTTCGTAAGTCATACGCGATTCGAGTGGTGCCGCAAAGCGATAATCGCGCAACACGCCCCATTGTGGATGTTTGATGGTTATCATCACACTACCTTTGGGCAGGTATAACCAGATTTCTCCTACATCGTTTTTACGTTTTACGATGCCCAGTGGAGAGGAGAATACAAAATCCTTGTCACCTACAACTTTGATCAGGGCACAGGCTTCATCGTTCAGGTCGCGCACCGGGTCAATGTAGGCTGAAATGTCATTGGGCAATATACGGAAATGGCGTACGGTAAAGTCCTGTGCCAAGGTGCTTCCTGTGGGTAAAAGCAGCAGGAGGACCGGCAGCAGACTGAATAGTAGGACGGATGAAGTACGTTTCATTGCAGGTTAAAGTTATTGATGTTGAATATTTCGTTTTCTGGCAGTGGCGTATGGTCAGCTTGCATACGGGGTTGCCAGGTACGTACGTGAATCTTCGGGGCCGTTTCGTCACGGAAGTCCCACAGTAGGAACAGATACCCGTCGTCGGCATAGATGTCCGACCGGTACTTCTGTCTCAGGCTGACTCCGTAAATACCTTTCACCGTAGGATGGCGCATGATGTGGAAATCGCTGAACTTCACGTTGATGCTGCGGTTGGCCTTGAACACCTGTTTCAGACGGTCCAGATACTGCCGTTTGCTCTTAACGTTGTAGACGACTTGTGCAGGCGACAGGTAGCCGGTTTCCTTTTGCGACGTGTGTACCACGGTGCCTACCACAATAAGGGCGTTTTCGCTGAACAGCTGTTCCAGAAAGTCGATATCCTTGGTTGTATACGAAGTACGCAGATGCTCTACGTAGTTCAGTATCATCTGTCTGTTCCCTGCATCCTTTTCGTCCAGTTTGCCCGATACCACTTTGATGGCTTCCTGATAGAACGGATGCTGTTCGCTTACTTTCCTCCAGTCCTGACTAGCTATATGGCTGGAGGTTTTTGTTGTGGGTTCCGTCGTATGGTTGCCGGATGTTTGTGCAAGGTCTGTGTCTGGGAGCGCATTTCCCTGCTTGTCTTCAATGCTTTCAGATTGCAGTTTCATGCTGTTTCCGGCCGATGGACGTTCTATCAGGAAACGCTGCGGACACAACCGGCTGGCAGTCTGCTCCTCACCGATGACATTATAAGTCACATCTCCCTGCGGATTCCCTTCCTTATCAATCAGCAGGTATCGTCCCTTTTGCCGGGCTACGGCAAGTCCTTCATGGTAATAGTGCCCGATGGAATCGTATTGAAATTGGATAGCTGCCTGATTTCTGGGATCGACCACTGCCCATTTCCCGTTCTTACAGATGGCTGTGAGCCCGTGGT
This sequence comes from Bacteroides ndongoniae, assembly GCF_900108345.1. Taxonomy (GTDB): domain Bacteria; phylum Bacteroidota; class Bacteroidia; order Bacteroidales; family Bacteroidaceae; genus Bacteroides; species Bacteroides ndongoniae. The sequence goes on from NZ_FNVV01000013.1 coordinate 1,480,000, forward strand.
TAGTCAGGTATATTTTGTCGTAGATGCTCGGAATCAGCGGTTGCCCCTGGCGGTCGATAACGCCCTGTCCTTCCTCCGTTTCTACCACAGCCATATCATTCTTGTATGGCAATGCCAGGCGAAACTTTTCGGGCAGATAGAGTTCCGGTTCTCCCTGCCGGTTCAGGTAGCCGAAGTGACGGGTACCCAATTCGCAGAACAGAAGACGGTTGTCAGACAGTCTGGCATCGAGCAGCGAGTTGGACAACCGGATGGCCGTCTTTATCTTTCCGTTCCTGTCAATCAGCAGGTAGCCGCTCTGTCCCTGGCTATTGGTGTTGCCGGCCAGTGCCAGGCCTTCGTGAAAATCGTGTGCCCGGTCGTAAATGGGTGGAATAACGATGTTCCCCTGTGTATCCATATATCCGTATTTTCCATTGCCTGTGGCAAACAGTGCACGACCTTCGCTGAAGTTATGCATCAGTACGATGTCATATTGCGGATATTGGGCCGTCGAGGCTACATTGTTTCCCTGTTTGTCTATCAGCAGAATCGGAGAATCTGTTTCCTCCTGAGCAAGTGTCACGTTCTCGAAAAAATGTCCGATGCGTACAAAGCTGCGTTGGCTGACGGGATGTGCAGGATCGTGCAGGCTGTAGAGTTGGAGACGTCCTTCTTCATTTGCCAGACTGAACATGCCTCCTACAACGGCCGATGGCCGATGTTCGAAGCTCCCGGCAGGCTGTAGTACGGTCCCGTCGGTGGCTATCAACCCCCACGTTGTTCCATCGTTACGGAACGGAAGAGCCTCAACAGGATCGGTATCCGAATGGTGGCATGACGACAGGAAAAGAACACAGACAGATAAGCTCGATAAAAGAATATGGAAAATAGGATTGGTTTGTTGCATGGTTTTACATCGTTATGTGACGGCAAAGATAACTTAAAATGAGATGCCTATCCTTCTTTTCCCATAAAAAATGAGAAAAGAAAGGATGGCATCTCCCTACCAGTTAATGCAACTTTATTCGTCCCAATTTTCCAACTCTCCTCCTATTTCAATCTTTATCTGCTCCGGATTTTTAGAAACAACCAATTGCACGGAATGCTGTATGCCTGGTTTAAAGACAAACTTGCTTTCGTACAGGTAAGACACTCCTTTCATGATGACCTCCACCAGCGGCTGACGGTTGTCCAGGCGTTGGGGAACGATGATGGCCGAATAGGTATGGTTCCCCAGACTCTTGGCCTGTATACTTTGCCGGGTGCCGTACGTGTAGCGTGTCACTACACCGGCACTCAGGTCAATGGTGGCTTCGGGCACCGTGTTGTGGATAAATACTTCAGCATTTTCCGGCAGGTCGCCTTCAAAATCTTCCCCTTTGACCAGCTGGATCAGCATGCGGCTCATGCGGTGGGCAAACTGAAGGTTGACAGGTGAATTGCTCGCACTGACGTTCTGTTGGCCAGCCCATAAGAAGTCGCTCGCTTCGTATTCTCCTTCGGCCGACTGGTTGGTCGACACGCTGAAAGGCAGATTGTCCACCGAAGTTACCGGTTTCATTTGCGGATAGTACGCATAGATGTTGTAAGTGCCTCCGTCCCAGTATACGGGCTTTTCGGTTGTCCATTGGCTCCCGTCGAAAGTCAGGGCGGCATTGTTCACGTAGTTGCCCGAAACTTCCAGTGGGGTATCTTTGCGGGTGATGAACAGACCGACCCGGTCTCCACTTTCAAAGGATGTAGTCGTCACCCTTGAGTCGGCAACCGCTTGCCGTGGGTGCATGACGTTGAAAGTCATCACATTCTCATCTTCGGCAGCAGGTAGCGGCGATTCGTTGTCGCTGCATCCGCTTCCCACCATCAGCAGGACTGACAGGAGTCCTGCTTCCAGTATATGGTGTAACTTGTTATTGTTCATATCAGTAGGTTTATGACGTTATTTGTTTTTCTTGTTGCCCAGCGGACTGCCTTTGTGAATCTTCGGCGGGAGCTGGTAGTTGTGCACACTTCCTCCACTGTATCGTAAGTTGTCGAAGCTGCGAGTAGCAGCATCGTTGCTCACTACGTCGTTGGCTTTGAAGTCTTCGTAGCTGAACTCTTCGCCAGCATATTGCTTGATGCGTTTCACGATGGCCATACGGCTGATGGTGCTGTAGTAGGGGATGTCGTTGTTCATACAGCTGTTCTGCTCCGAACGGAACACGCCCCGGCTGTGCATATAGCCACCTTCGAAGATGTCGACAAAGTCGCTGTATTTCTCGTCGAATATCAGCTGGCTCCAGGGCACTTCGTTCATCTTGCCGGTCAGCGACAGATTTTCGTACCATCCCAAGGCTTTGGCCCAATTGATAGCATCGACATGTCCGCAGCAAGTACATGTACAGAAGTCGATGAACGCATTGTGATAGATGTATTCGTCACCCAGTTTGCCGAATCCGTGTCCACCTGCTTCGTGTTGGATCACTCCGCGTGTGTCGAGCGGATAACCATACGTGCTGAGCGGACAGAATGCAATGGCCGATCCGTCTTCCCACATTTGGCAGATGCCGCCGTAGTCGGTGCTGTTGGGCACCACAATAACGAGCGATTCTTTCAGATTCTCTGTCGTCACGGTAGGCATTTTCAGTGCATAGTCAAAGACAGCATCGTAGTCGCATTTCAATCCTACACCGCCGGTATATGTCGTTTCAAATTTGGCGTAGCGGATGGTGTTGACCGTACCGATACCCGTTTCCGGTGATACAGCAATGGCGGTATAGACGTTGAAGTAGTCGCGATAGCTCTTGTACGGCTCTATGCCGAAGAAATTCTCTACCTGATCCTGCATGTCTTTCATATACTTGCCGTCCGAAATGTCCTTGGCGTCATATCCGTCGCCTAAAAAGACGAGGTTGATGCCGCCCCGATTGCCTTTGCTGGCTTTCTGCAGGTTGATGATTTCGTCTTCGGCATAGATGTAGTCGTATTGCGATACGGTACACTTGTGGCGATAGTCCTGGTCTTTCAGTTTGAATACGATTTCTCCGCTACGCATGGAGCTTCCCGATGACATCTGATGGATGGTCAGCGTCACTTCTGTCTTTTTGCTGCCCTCGTTCTGCGACAACGTACACCAGTCCGGCTTGCTTTCTACTATCCAGTCGCCTTCTGCATCAACAATCAGCGTACGGGTACATTCGGTATTGATTGCATTGGCTATGCTGGGTCGGCATACCAGCTCGCGATGGGCGGCAATGCGTTTGAAGTCGCACCAACCCGATGCGGCCTGATATTGCTGAATGGCACTTTCCGGTACTTCAAGGGTGAAGTTGTCTTTGGCTACGCCATCGAAGGCTCCTGTTTGCACATAAGGAGGTGTAGAACCCTTGCAGACGATGCTACCGATACCAAAGCAATCCTGGAAAGCACCGCCTTCTTCATAGTAGCTGGCTTCGTAGCGAATACTTTCAAGGCTTTCAGGAAATACGAGTCCTTCGATGCCACTACATTTGGCGAAAGCACCGGCACCGATACTTTGAATGCCTTCGGGAAATTCTAGTATACCAATCAGACGCCAGTTGTAGGCGAAGGCTTTATCACCGATTGATGCAATATTAGCAGGCAACTTTAGTTCTCCAGAGAAATCACAGCCATAAAAAGCACCTATACCTACCATTGTTAGGTTTTTAGGTAATACTAATTCTCCTTTAAGCGGGCTTCCGGAAAATGCGTCATTCATGATGGTAGTAATTCCGTCATGCAGTTGCAATGTTCCGTTTAATCCTGTATTGCTGAATGCAAATTGCGAGATGACAGTTACACCTTGCGGTATTGATAGGTTACCTGTTAAGTTTTTGCAGGAAGCGAATGCACCGTCTCCTATAAATTCGCATTTTCCAGGAAGTCTCAGTTCTCCATAGTAACCAGGATTTCCACTAAACGCGTTGTGCCCGATGTATTTTAGATTGTCAGGAAGTTTTAATTCGCATGTAAATTTACAACCGTCAAATGCTCCTCCTATATCGACAGCACCTCCGCCTCCGATATATTCCAATGTACTTGGCAGAGATAAAGAACCGGTTAAACCGTTACACCACAGAAAGGCACTGGCTCCGATGTGTGTAACACCTTCAGGTATAATAATGCTACCTGTTAGGCTGATACAGTCACGGAATGCACAGTCACCTATTTTTTTTAGTTTGTCAGGCAATATGATTCGGGCAAGCGATCTTTTTTCATTCAAGGCACTTTCTGGGATGATGTCATCCTCGTATTCCCAACTATTATTAGGGAAACCTCCTCCACGGCCTCCGAATTGCCCATGTAAACATCTTACTTCTTTCAGATTCAACGATTGCAGTACATCCATCGAATCACGCATGAAGTAGAAGTCCTGCGAGTTTATTTCTCCCGTAATCTTCAGATTCTGCAATTTTCTGTAATCCTTCTTTGCAGCCGTAATCGAGTCCTTCAGATGCCCGGCTGTAGAGTTGATGACGATGTATTCCTTCATGGTAGCATCGTGCGACACGTCGTCGTTCTCCCAAGCGGTGATGGATTCACCTGCCAGTTTGAAGGTATATTCGCCTGTCGCTTCCTTTTTGTTCACCTGAATGGTGAAGTTATGCATTTTGCCGCTGACGTAGGTGAAGGCTTCTTCTTTGCTGAAGTTATAGACTACACCGTTGACGGTGATGCTGAACAGCTGTGTGCCTGCCGAAATGGTTTGTGGCACTACGATGCCGCGGAACACGTTGTCTTTTACGTAAGGGATGATACCGGTAGGGCTCACTTCGCCTGTAGCGCTGACGCTTCCGTCGGCCAGGTTGATGACAGCCTTCTGCTTGGTGTTCTTAATCAATACCTGTTTTTCGAGTCCGGCCCATTCACCTTCGGCAAAACCATCGCCCTCGGTCAGCGTGATGCGCGGGCTACTCATACGGTGGCGCATAGGCAGACGGATGATTCTTTCCGTAGGAGCCACGTCGGCAGCCTTTCCCCACAGGAAGTCGCTGGCTTCGTAGCCGCCCATTTCGTTGCTGGTGGTAGTGGTAGACTGGTCTTTTTTCACTTCGAAAGCATAGGCATTGACGTCCTCGGGCGAGCCGAAGGGGTAGTAACCATAAATATCGATGTGCGTATGATCGTCTTTCCAATAGACGTCGTAAGCCGAGTTCCACTTGTAGGCGGCTTCGTCGAACGTATGCTTCACGTTGTTGCCGCGGTTACCGCTGTTTTGCAGCGTACCCGGTGTACTTCCCTGATAGTCTACGATGTAGACACCCATTTCGTCGCCATCGCAGAAACCGTTGTCGTTGACACGTGTCACGGCCACCTGTTCTATCTCTCCGGACAGAACGATGGGGCGTCTGTTTTCCTCCTGCGATCCGTTCGGACCGAAGGTGTCATCGTTGCACGATGCCAGTGCCCCGACGAGCATTAGCATAGCCAAGCTGTGAATGATGTTGCTTCTCATATATGAGTTCTATTTAAGTTTATTCTGTTTATTCTGTTTGTTCTGTTTATTCTGCCACGCCACCATGGTCCTCACCATCATCTGTCCAGTCGCCTATATCAACGTTGATGCCGTTGCTGGTCTTCTTGACGGTGATGGTAAACGTATGGCGCTTGCCACCGACAAAAGTAAATTCCTTTTTCAGGTTGAAGTCACGCCCGTCGATGGTTACGGTGAACAGGTTGTCGGCCAGCGGAATGCTTTGCGGGATCACCAGTGCTTTGAACTCGTTGTTCTTGCCGCGCAGGAAAGAGACAGATTCTTTCTGCGTACCTGGAGTTACACTGCCGTCCTGCAGGTTCAGTGTGGCCTGGCATACAGCCTGGTTCAGCTTCACGCTCACATTCGCCGCTTCCAGTCCTTCGGTGGTGAATCCGTTTCCGGCGCTCACTTTTACTACGGCGCAACTGAACACATGGTCAAGGGTCAGGCCCACCGCTTTTTCGGTAGGCGACACATTCAGCGTCTTGCCCCACAGAAAGTCGCTGGCTTTGTAGTTGGCTTCGGTGCTTTGGTCGGCCAGTGTCTCGACAGGCATTGCCTTTACGTTGGTCAGCGTACTACTATAAGGATAGTAACCATAGAAGTCGGCCGGAGTAGTTTCATCTTCCCAGTAGATAGGTGTGGCCGGAGTCCACGTACCATCGTAGGTGAATCGCATGTTATCCACATGGTTACCGGCGTTAAGCAGCGGTCCCGACACCCCTCCGCTGTAGTTCACCACATAAAGTCCGATTTTGTCGCCAGTCTCAAATCCCGTATCAGTAGCCTTGGTAGAGGTCGCAGTGATGCCGCAACTGAGGGTTATGGGGATTTTCTTAGACTCGGGTTCCGGTACTTCATCCGTATGATCGGACGAACATCCTGCCACAAACAGTGCAAGCATGGTTGCACACAGAAGTTGATGATATGTTTTCATACGTTCGAATTAAATTTGTTACAAAAGTAATAAGACTGTTAATAGCTGTCAAGTTCATAATGGTTCATACGGTGAGATGAGTGGGATATTAGTGGGTGATGGGCTGTATTTTTACTTTTGAGACAATATATCAAGTTCTTTGTCATTTAAAATAATGTCAAATTCAAGGCTTTTAAAAGTGTATTCGCCAAACAATAATTTTTAGTTATCTTTTGGATTTTCAAAACTTAACTTCTATTTTTGTAGAAATCTTGCAAAAAATAGGAGTTAAGTTTATGATTTTAGAGTTTTGTGTCAGCAATTACCTGTCAATAAAGGACGAGTTAAAAATATCCTTTGTTGCAACAGCTCTTAAGGATGTTCTTACAGAGTCAAACGATATGATAACTGTGCCCGATACAGGATTATCTGTTTTAAGGAGTGCAGTGATTTACGGTGCCAATGCTTCAGGAAAGTCTAATGTTCTGAAGGCTATCGCTTTTTATAGGCGTTTTATCACGGACTCTTTCAAAAACAGTCAGGCAGGAGAAGCAATTGATGTAGAGAACTTTCGGTTGAATTCAACTTCAATGAATGAGCCGACTACGATGGAAGCAACCTTTATCGTTGAAGGTTTCACTTACCGTTATGGTTTCGAAGTTGACAGTAAAGCAGTACATGCTGAATGGCTATACCAGCGTACAAATAAAAAGAGAGCTAAAGAAATTGAAATATTCTATAGGACAGAAGAAGAAACCACCGTTCATCAGAAGAGCTCTTTATTGATGGAACTTGTAAACAAGAAAATGGTGCGTGACAATGCTTTATTGCTGTCTACTGGAGCACAGTTCAATGAGCCGATAGCAGTCAGTATCTTGCAATGGCTGAATGATATGCAGGTGATATTTGGCAATGACGAGGAAAAACTGTGGAAACAGGCTTTAAAGTCTATGGATGATGAGAATCTTCGTTTGCGTATTACGAACTTTGCAAAATATGCAGATTTGGGGATAGACAATATCGTAAAAACAGATAACCGCATCGTTAGTACCCACCGTCAATATGATGATGAGGGAAAAGAAACCAATAGTGTAGCCTTTTCATTCAGCAGTAACGAATCGGAAGGAACAATAAAATATTTCTCTTTATCATATCCGATCATTGATGCTTTGGATAATGGAAAGTTTCTGGTTATTGATGAACTTAATTCAAAGCTTCATCCTTTGTTGGTTCGTAAAATCATCAGTCTTTTTAATTCGGCAAAAACAAATCCGAAGGGCGCACAACTGCTTTTTACCACTCATGATACATTCCTGTTAAGTGCCGGAATGTTTCGTCGTGACCAGATATGGTTTACTCAGAAAAACAGTTTCGGTTCCACTGAAGCATATTCACTGGTTGAATATAAGGTACGCAGCAATACTCCATTTGAAAGGGATTATCTGTTAGGCAAATATGGTGCAACTCCCATTATCGGTGAAATGGAGAAGGTCTTTAATATGGAGGAATGAGTATGGGAAGACAAATAAAAAAGGATCATCGTACAAGTAGTCTAACCAGAAAGCAGGGAACGAGAAATGTAAAACAGTCGTTTCTCATTGTATGTGAAGGGGTACGTACAGAACCGGACTACTTTAAGGCTTTCCGCATGACAACAGCCACTGTCAAAGCCATAGGTCAGGCAATGAATACCATAAGTCTTGTCAATAAGGCAATCAGTATACGTGATACCGAACAAAAGAAAAAGCATTATTACGACCAGTGTTGGGTTGTTTTTGACAAGGATGATTTTCCAGCAAAAGACTTCAACCAGGCAATAGCTTTGGCTCAAAAGAACGGTTTTCGTGTTGCATATAGTAATCAGGCATTTGAGTATTGGTTTTTGCTGCATTTTAATCTCTATCGAGGTCCCTTTCATCGCCAGAATTATGCGGATATGCTATCGAAACTTTTAGGAATACCATATTCCAAAAGTGAAGGATTTGGCGCTATCATGTATAACAGACTTTATCATTTGCAATCTCAGGCAATAAAGAACGCATCTTTTGTACTTAGCGAGATTTCAAAAGGTAATCCTGCTATGGAAGAATCTTCAACTACTGTACATTTATTGGTTGAAGAACTGAATAAATATGTTTGATTAAATCATATTTACATATATAAAACACGTTCGATTTTCTGAATTAGTTTTATTCTCTGTTTTTCCGGATAAGTAATTGCTACCTTATTGCTAAGAGACAGGATTTAAGATAAATGTTATTTCTGACACGATAATGGAATGTTTTATCAGGTTATTCTAAAGAATAACAAACTGAATTGTGCCGAGTAAGGAGCGTTTTCGGGGGATATCGGAAGCAATAATTAACGTGAGTTCGATATAAGCAAATAAATATTTCACTGAAAATTAGGAACATAGCGATAAAAGTATTAAATTTATAGTGAACAATTATAACATTTAAACGATTATCACTATGTTTCCAGAGTCTAAAGTTACAGAGATTTATTGTATGGCCGATGATTTTTGCAAGGAATTTACATTTCAACAGGAAAAATATATGATTGATGATAAGAAGACCAAGCATCACAATAAACCCAACCGTATGAGTGATGCTGAGATTATGGTTATTCTTATCCTGTTTCACTCCGGTGGTTTTCGCTGTTTCAAGCATTACTACAAGGAGTATGTCTGTAAACATCTGAAACACCTTTTTCCGCGCCAAGTTTCCTATAACCGTTTTGTAGAATTGGAAAAGGAAGTACTACTTCCCCTGACCATCTTTATCAAAAAAGTACTGCTGGGAACCTGTACCGGCATCANTTACAGAGATTTATTGTATGGCCGATGATTTTTGCAAGGAATTTACATTTCAACAGGAAAAATATATGATTGATGATAAGAAGACCAAGCATCACAATAAACCCAACCGTATGAGTGATGCTGAGATTATGGTTATTCTTATCCTGTTTCACTCCGGTGGTTTTCGCTGTTTCAAGCATTACTACAAGGAGTATGTCTGTAAACATCTGAAACACCTTTTTCCGCGCCAAGTTTCCTATAACCGTTTTGTATAATTGGAAAAGGAAGTACTACTTCCCCTGAGCATCTTTATCAAAAAAGTACTGCTGGGAACCTGTACCGGCATCAGTTTTGTGGACTCCACTCCCTTACGTGTATGCCGTAACCAAAGAATCCTTATTCATAAGACATTTGAAGGACTTGCCGAGCGTGGAAAATGTTCAATGGGATGGTTCTTCGGATTCAAGTTGCATCTGATAATCAATGACAAAGGGGAAATTCTCAATTTCATGTTTACTCCCGGAAACGTGGATGACCGGGAGCCTTTGAAGCTGGGCAAGTTCCTGAAGAACATTAAAGGAAAACTATGTGCAGACAAAGGATATATTGGTCAGGCCCTGTTCGAGAATCTTTTTCTTAATGGCATACAACTTGTCACCAAGGTCAAGAACAATATGAAGAACTCACTGATGAGTATTTCCGACAAGATCTTGCTCAGAAAAAGAGCCCCTATCTCTTATACACATNGTTCGAGAATCTTTTTCTTAATGGCATACAACTTGTCACCAAGGTCAAGAACAATATGAAGAACTCACTGATGAGTATTGCCGACAAGATCTTGCTCAGAAAAAGAGCCCTGATCGAAACGGTCAATGACGAATTGAAGAACATTGCACAGATAGAGCACTCCAGACATCGTTCATTCAATAACTTTATAGCTAACTCTTTGTCGGCTATCGCAGCATACTGCTTTTTTGAAAAGAAGCCAGCTATTGATATAAATTTTGTCAATGACAGACAACTTTCTTTTTTTGATTTTATATCGAACTCACGTTAATTACTTTTATAGAGAGACGGCTTTTCTTGAGATATTTTTAACTTTTGATTCAAGTACAACAGAGTCGACTGAAGATGAACCAGAGTCACTAGATTAGATTATTATGTGTGAATTAGTATGATTTACTGTAATTTATGAACTTACTGTGAGTTCAAAATATAAAGTGACCATTCTTTTTTTCGTCTTAATACGAATGTCTCTCAAACATGTCTTTGCGCTATATATTTAATAACAATGATTATAGCAAAAGGGAAAGTAAACTATCAGGAGGTGTATGTCTTCTACCTGTTATGTAGCGAGGCTAAGGATCTTTGCGAGTATTGTACTGATTATGGAATCAATCGTGACAAAATTGTGCACTGGAAACGCCAGCTGTAGAAGATAGAACCCCTTTGTTTTTTTCCCTAACTGCCCAATCTTTTTTTCCCAGTTAGGAAAAAATATTTTCCTAACTGGGGAAGTAGAATCTTGCAATCTTGCAATCTTGCATCCTTCCTCACACACACCCACGCGCATGTGTACGCGCGCGTAGTATAAGGTGTAGTATTGCCTACCACCCCGCCCATTGGGCACCTCTCCTTCCCGAAGGAGGGGAGGCAGGTGCCTTGCAGAAGTTAGAAGTGGGAAAGAAGTTTTCGGGGATGTGCCCAAACAAAGGTTTTTGAAACACTCCTCCTTCCTGAAGGTTGTTCTCTCCCGATAATGGAGGAGTTGAGGTCTTCTTGCCCATGATAACCTTTTCAGGATCAGAAGGCTGTTTTCTCCCGATAGCGGGGAGTTAAGAGGGAGTGAGTACCCGGAAGGGGAGGTGGCAGGTGAAAACATAAAGTGTTAATATACAAATAGGCCTGCTACTGCCAATTTCCTCCTTTTGCAAGACTATCGGCTTTCACTTCTAACAGAGCAAAGCGGAGTGATAACTTCCATAACTTCTATAACTTCCATAACTTCTTAGCTTCTTAACTCCTTAACTTCTTCACTCCTTATATACGCGCGCGTACGTGCGTGCGCGTGGGTGTGTGTGAGGAAGGATGCAAGATTGCAAGATTGCAAGATTCGCGGGGTTCATCGCTTCCTTTAAATCTTCTTCAGCATCCAGTTTCCTTTGTGCAGGTAGTAGTAGCAGAAAAGGAAGATGAAAGTGGCGTAGACGATCTCGGAAGTCCAGCAAAGGGCAACATCGAGGCGCAGGTAGAGAATAATGAACGTGATATAGGCCACATAGATGACCAATACGGACAGTTCGAGGCCGAGGGCAGTGCGAGTATTACCTGTGCCCGAAACGGCCTGAAAATAGACGTTAGCGGGGATTAGGAAGAGGTAGGTGGAACACATGACCCACAGCGAAGGTATGGAGGCCTGACGTAGTTCGGGAATGTCGGTGTAGATGCCCAGTATCAGCTCGGGGAAGAGGCTGAAGAGCAAGGCCAGGGGCAGCACCAGCAGATAGGCCAGACGGATGTGCTGGCGGATGGTGGAGTGCACGCTGGAGGCGTGGCCGGCGCCGATCAGGTTGCTGACGAGCGAACCGCAGGTCGATGCGAAGGCCATCATGACCATGAAGAGGATGCCGCTGACGCTGCGTATGATGTTGGTAATGGCCAGTGGGCGTTCGCCCAGATGCTCGATGTAGAGGAAGAACAGGAACCAGGTGGACAGGGACAGGAAGTTCTGCAGCATGGTCCAGAAAGAGACGTTGAGCATGTGGCGCAATACGGACAGCTGCAACCGGGGAATGCGGTTGAGGCCGTACTTGGGGCAGTCGATGCGGTAGCGCGTGTAGACGATGAAAAAGACGAGTGATATCAGTTCGGCCAGCGACGAACCGATGGCTGCGCCGGCAATGCCCAGCGCGGGGAAGCCCAGCTTGCCGAAGATGAGGATGTAGTTGAGGACAATGTTGCTCAGGACCATGACGATGGAGTTCAGTGTCAGGGTCTTGGTCTGCATGGTGCCCAGAAAGAAGGCACGGAAGATGATGGCGCTGAAAGAAAAGAAGGCGCCGAACACACGCCAGTGCAGGTAGCTGTTGGCTGCTTCGTAGATTTGCGGCGATTCGATGATGTGCTTCAGCAGGATGGGCGAGAAGCAGTAGGAGAGCAGGAACAGGACGGCTGCCAGGAAGGTCTGGAAATAGATGCCCTGGTAGAGGAGCGAACCGATGGTTTTGTAGTTCGCTTCGCCGTTGCGCCGGGCGATGAGTATCTGGGTGCCGATGCTGAAGCCGAACGCTACCATGAAGATGACCGTATAGAATACGCCGGCGATGGCCGAAGCGCCAAGTTCGATTTCGCCTACACGGCCCAGAAAGGCGGTATCGGTCATTCCGATCATCTGTTCCATGATGAGGCTGATGAGGATGGGATAGGCTATGAGCCAGATTTGCTTGTTGGTGTAGTGGGTAGGATAGGTTGTTTTCATATTGTTTTTGGAATAGGTTAGAATAAGAATGACGCGGAATACACAAATTCTTATGATACATCGTTTCCCGTAGGGGGCGATGGATAAAAATCTATGTTGTCCGCGTCATTTACTCAGACACGTGGGCTGGCAAGTTGCGGAGAGGGATATCTGCCGGTTTGCAGCCGTTGGCTGATATTTTATTTGCGACCTTGGTTCTGACGTTGTCTCATCAGTTCTTCCTGTTGCTTCTGCATGGCTTCCAGACGGGCGGCGAATCCCGATTTCTTCATTTTACGGGGATCCTTCTTGTTGGCTTCGAGCTGTGCCAGCAGGGCTTCCTCATTGGTCATCTTGCGCATGATGATGGTGGTTGCCACACTGATCAGGGTGGAGAGGAAGTAATAGTAGTTCAAGCCTGAAGGATAATCGTTCAGGATGAACAGGAACATGATAGGCATCAGGTAGGACATCCACTTCATGGCTGCCATCTGCGGATTGGCACCGGTGTCCTGCTGCTGCATCATGTACTTGGTGTTCAGGATGTTCGTAACCGTCATCAGCAGGCAGAACAGACTGAGGTGGCTGCCCAGGAACGGTATGTGGAACGGGAAGTTGATGAACGCGTCGTACGTCGAAAGGTCGTCGGCCCACAGGAAGCTTTGCTGACGCAACTCGATGGCGCTCGGTACAAAGAGGAACAAGGCCATCAGGATGGGGAACTGGATGAGCATCGGCAAGCAGCCACCCATCGGGCTGACACCGTACTGGCTATAGAGTCCCATGATTTCCTGTTGCTTCTTCATCGCGTCTTCCTGCTTGGGATATTTCTTGTTGATTTCGTCGATTTTCGGCTTCAGTACGCGCATCTTGGCCGATGACATATAGGTCTTCCACGTGGCAGGGAATACGACGGCTTTGACGATGAGCGTCATAAACAGCAGTACGAGACCCATGCTCAGACCCCAGCTGGACAACCAGTCGAAGATGTTGATGGTGAACCATTTGTTGATCCAGCGGATGAGAGGCCATCCCAGGTAGACCAGACGGTTCAGTTCCCACTTGTCGTCGCGTCCTTTGTCGAGGGCGGTCAGGGTCTTGTAGTGGTTGGGACCGAAGTAGAAGTAGAGCTGGGTAGGTGTCTGGCCGGCAGGATCGAACGCGGTGCTCATTTCGGCTGCATAGTCCTTGATGTAACCGCTGCCCTGTGCTTCCAGTTTCGACGTCAGCTTGCTCTTCTCGAAGCTCGATTCGGAAAGGAATACGGTAGAGAAGAACTGGTTCTTGAAAGCAATCCAGTCGAGGGGTTCGGACAACTCTTTCTCGTCGTTTTTCGAAGGAGAGAGGTAGTCGGTGCTCTCGCCGGTTACTTTGTAGGTAAGTTCGGCCAGGCGGTTCTCGTACGTATAGCCTTTTTCGATCTGGCGGGCACGCTGCGACCATTCGATGTCGACCGATTTGTTGCTTGATGCCAGCTTTCCGTCCATGTTCACTGCCTGAATCTTGAAGTCGACCAGGTAGCTTTCGGGATGCATGGTATAGATGAAGTCGATGTAGCTTGCGCTATCGGCTGCCAGACGCATGGTTACGGCTGTATCCGTCTGATTGACGGGGGTGAAGTAATAGTCTTCGGTCTGTATGGTCTCCTTCTTGTTATAGAACAGGAAGTTCATCGAAGCATCTTCACCGCTGAACAGGGTGACGGGAGTTGTCTTGTCCTGTTCCTTCCAATCTTTCAATGTAGCTGCTGAAATGCGTCCGCCTTTGGTGCTGACGCTAATCTGGGCTACGTCGTTTTGGATGGTAATCTGCGTATCTGTGCCTTTGCGGGCATTGAAGAACAGGCTGGTAGAGTCCAGACTCTGCTTTTCTTTCTCGTTGGCCAGTGCGGCTTCGGCTTTGGCTCTCAGATCGGCTTCGCGTTGTTGTACTTGTGCGATGGAGTCGTAGTAGCGTTGCTGGGCTGCTATTTCTTCCTTACTGGGGCGGCTCAGAAAGCTGAAGACCACCAGTAATATGGCAATCAGAACCAGACCTGTAATGGTATTTTTGTCCATGTAGTCAATAAAGTATGTTTAAAGTTTTTCTATGAATGATGTTGTCATTTTTCTACGTTCGCATCTTCATTTGCAGCATGTTCGCGTTCGTTTTCGATGGAGGCTTTCACAAATGAAACAAACAGCGGGTGCGGTTTCAGCACGGTACTGCTGTATTCCGGGTGGAACTGGGTGCCGATGTACCACTTCAGTGCAGGTATTTCGACAATTTCTACCAGGTCGGACTCGGGGTTGATGCCCACACACTTCATGCCTGCTGCTTCGTATTCTTCCTTATATTGGTTGTTGAATTCGTAGCGGTGACGGTGACGCTCCTGAATGTGCTCTTCGCCGTAGGCTTCGTATGCCTTGCTGCCTTTCTTCAGTACGCATTCGTAAGCGCCCAGACGCATGGTGCCTCCCATGTTGGTGATGGACTTCTGTTCTTCCATGATGTCGATGACATTGTGGGGAGTCTTTTCGTCCATTTCGCGTGAGTTGGCGTCGGCGTATCCCAGTACGTTACGGGCAAACTCGATGGCGATGCACTGCATGCCCAGACAGATACCGAAAGTGGGGATGTCGTGAGTACGTGCGTACTTGATGGCTACAAACTTGCCGGGGATTCCACGCTCTCCGAATCCCGGTCCGATCAGTACACCGGCCTTGCCCTTCAGAGCTTCGGCTACATTTTCGTCTGTAAGCTTTTCGCTGTTTACGAAGTCTACTTCCACCTTGCGGTCGTTGTAGGTACCGGCTTGTGACAGGGCTTCGCGGATGGACTTGTAAGCGTCCTGCAGGTCATATTTGCCGACCAGGGCTATGTGCAGAGGAGCTGTAGCCTCGGCTTTGTGACGGCGCTCCAGGAAAGCACGCCACGGAGCCAGTCCCGGAGTATCGCCCACCGGCAGATCCATCTTCTTCAGAATGGTTGCGTCGAGCTTCTGTGCCTGCATCAGGATAGGAACTTCGTAGATGGTAGGTGCGTCGATGCTTTGTACAACGGCTTCTTCGTCAACGTTGCAGAACTGTGCCACTTTTCTTCGGAGGTTGGCATTCAGTTCGTGTTCGGTACGCAGCACGAGGATGTCGGGCTGGATACCAACGCTTTGAAGTTCTTTTACCGAGTGCTGGGTCGGCTTGGTCTTCAGTTCGCCGGCAGCAGCCAGGTAGGGAACATAAGTAAGGTGTACGCACAAGGCGTCTTTACCTAATTCTCTTTTCAGCTGACGGATGCTTTCCAGGTAGGGCAATGATTCGATGTCGCCCACGGTACCTCCGATTTCGGTGATGACGAAATCGAATTTGTATTTATTGCCCAACAGCTTGACGTTGCGTTTGATTTCGTCGGTGATGTGGGGGATTATCTGGATGGTTTTTCCTAAATAATCGCCTCGACGTTCTTTGTCGATAACGCTTTTGTAGATGCGCCCGGTTGTGATATTGTTGGCTTTGGTAGTCTGGATACCTAAAAAGCGTTCGTAGTGTCCTAAGTCCAGGTCGGCTTCGTGACCGTCTACAGTTACGTAACACTCTCCGTGTTCGTAAGGGTTCAGTGTACCCGGGTCGATGTTGATGTACGGGTCGAATTTCTGGATTGTAACTTTGTAACCTCTTGCTTGCAGCAATTTACCGATGGAGGATGAGATAATGCCTTTTCCTAAAGAAGAGGCAACGCCACCAGTGACGAAAATATACTTTGTTTCTCCCACAGCTATACTGTTTTTAATTAATTTGTTTTCAATTTAAAGCGCAAAATTATGAAAAAAATGAGGAAGTTCATAAGGTTTGGCAAAAACAATTGTGAAAAACCGCTGGAGACGACTATTTTACCTGATTTTCGGATTTAATATCCCTGTAGAGTTTAGGATTTACAGAAGTTGCCACTTGGCTTCATTCCGCAGAAAAGTAAAGCCGCCAGTAGCATAAAGAGCAGATTTTAACTTATTGTCGGTTGTTTCCTATATAAAATTAAGTTATTTTTGCGCTCAAATCATAAATTCAGGGCTTTATGAAGAATAGACGTTTTTGTATGTGGATAATGGCAGCCACCATGCTTTTCCCATCGGTGCTGATGGCGCAGAACTCCACAAGTGCTCTTCCCGATAAAGGGAAGACGGTAAAGACCAGTGTACAGGATACTGCAAAGGTCGATACCTTATCTGGAATTTTAAAGGAAAATCTGATGTTGAAATTGAATAAGGTGGATTCACTTTATAAGGTAGATACTGTATCCGTGCTGTATGAAAAGTATCTGGGGATACTGAACTATCTGAACGATCCGGCTACTTCGGAACGTTATATCGCCTGGAATCCGTATTATTACCGGATGTTTGTGCCCTTTACGTATTTTTATGGTCCGCTGAAGCGTTATTCTACGTTGGAGTGGAAGTTTCAGCAGCCGGATACGGTGCCCGAACTGACGCGCGACCTGCTGCCGTACGATACGCTGAGCTTTTCGTCGTTGGACCGCATCGGTGAGGTGGTAGACCGTACACTGCTGTCGGCCTATGTGCATTGTCCGCGGAAGGTTACACGGACGGAGGATGTGATTAACCAGGGAAGACTGTTCAAGGATGACATCGAAAAGGAAGCATCGTCCAAACCGTCTGTCATCAAACTGTTCTCGCAGGAGAAAATGACGGTGAAGAAAGATGCAGGAGTTGTGATTCATAAACCCAACTGGTGGACAACGGGTGGAAACGGTTCGTTGCAGATAACGCAGAACTACATTTCGGACAACTGGTACAAGGGTGGAGAAAGTACCAATTCGGTGCTCGCCAACCTGCAGATGTTTGCCAACTACAACGACCGTGAAAAGATCCAGTGGGAAAGTCTGTTGGATGCCAAGCTGGGCTTTACATCTGCACCCTCGGACAAGTTTCACGATTTTCTGGTGAATACCGACCAGCTGCGCATCTACAGCAAGCTGGGTATTCAGGCTGCTTCGAAATGGTATTATACTATATCGACCGAATTCAAGACCCAGTTCTGTCATGGCTATAAGGCCAACGAAGAACCGTTGGTTTCGTCTTTCCTGGCACCGGCTGACTGGTCGGCCAGTGTCGGTATGGATTATAAGCTGGTGAAGAGTAAGATAAACCTGTCTGTGTTCATGGCACCTTTGACGTGGACCATGCGTTATGTAGGCAACAGTGAGGTGAATGAGGTGAGCTTTGGTCTGGAGGAAGGAAAATCGGTGAAACATAATTTCGGTTCGCAGATTAAGCCGACCTTGACGTGGCAGATCATACCTTCGATTTCGCTGGAGTCTCGTCTCGACTTCCTGACAAGTTACGAGTGGGTGCGCATCGAATGGGAAAATACATTCAACTTTGTGCTGAACAGATACCTGTCGACCAAGCTTTATATTCATGCCCGTTTTGATGACAGTAGTTTGCCGACCGAGGGTGACAGCTATTTCCAGGTAAAAGAACTGTTGAGCTTCGGTATCAACTATTCATGGTAAGCGAAGGCTGAAGATTGGTCAGAATGATAGTGGAGAGAGTGTATCTTCATTTCGACACACCCTCTTCTCAATACAAAAGGATGTTCTCTCTGCCGTATCGGGATGCGATGCGGAGGGGAAAACATCCTTTTTCTTTCCCCCTGTCGCAGAATCCCGGAAATGGCTTTTCGGGTGATTTTGAGCATTTCATCGGCTCTGCTTATTGTAAAATGAGTATAAATACCATTCAAATGCAAAAAATGAACGTTATCGCACACAAAAAAACTATTTAATCCCTTGCAGTTCGTAAATAATGAGTAAATTTGCCGCGATTTGTAATGCTCACTTTGCAAAATGGCGAATACTATAGAACATCAAGGTATTGTGGAAAACATAACAGATTCGCATCTTCAGGTGCGGATTGTTCAGACTTCTGCTTGTGCGGCTTGCAGTATAAAGGGACATTGCACTTCGGCCGACGTAAAGGAAAAGCTGATTGATGTAACGGTGACAGATACGTCTTCTTATCGGGTAGGGGATCGGGTCTGTGTAGTCGGAGAAGTGTCGATGGGTGCATTGGCCGTGCTCTATGCTTTTATATTCCCTTTCCTGATTTTGGTAATTTCTCTTTTTGTCTTTATGAGTATTTGGAAAGAAGAATTGTCTTCGGCGCTTGTGTCGTTCTTGTTGCTGGCATTGTACTATGGTGTCTTATGGATGAACAGGTCGCGGATGAGCAAGAAATTTTCCTTTTCGATCAAACCGATGATTAACTAATTTAAAATAAATAACTAATAAACAACAGATCTATGAATGTAATTCTGATTGCAGTGATCTCTTTGGGAGTCATAGCGCTCGTTTCGGCGATTGTGCTCTATGTGGCTTCCAAGAAGTTTGCCGTGTATGAAGATCCACGAATAGCCAAGGTGGCTGCTGTGCTGCCCCAGGCCAATTGTGGTGGATGTGGGTACCCTGGTTGTAGCGGATTTGCCGACGCATGTGTGAAGGCTGGCTCTTTGGAAGGGAAATTGTGTCCTGTAGGTGGACAGGCTGTTATGACTCAGGTCGCTGAAATCCTGGGATTGGATGCTGCTGCATCCGAACCGATGGTGGCAGTGGTGAGATGTAACGGTACGTGTGCCAACCGTCCTCGAATCAATCAGTACGACGGTGCTAAAAGTTGTGCTATCATGTCTTCTCTGTATGGAGGCGAAACGGGTTGCAGCTATGGCTGTCTGGGATGTGGCGACTGTGTCTCAGCGTGTCAGTTCGGTGCCATTCGCATGAACCCTGAAACAGGGTTGCCCGAAGTGGACGAAGCCAAATGTACGGCATGCGGTGCCTGTGCGAAAGCTTGTCCGCGTAATATCATCGAAATCCGTCCGCAGGGTAAGAAATCGCGTCGGGTTTACGTACAATGCGTCAATAAGGACAAGGGAGCTGTGGCCCGTAAGGCATGTACGGCTGCCTGCATCGGTTGCGGAAAGTGCGTGAAGGTATGTCCGTTCGAGGCCATTACGTTGGAAAACAACCTGGCTTATATCGATTATAACAAATGTAAGTCGTGCCGCAAGTGCGAAGAAGCCTGTCCGCAGGGAGCTATCGTGGCTCTGAACTTCCCGCCGCGTAAACCTAAGACGGAAGAAGCCGCACAGGGCGAGGCTCCGAAAGCCGCTGAAGTAAAGGCTGCCGAAGTGGCCGCTGATGCAAAGAAATAAAGATTAGAGAAATAAACGAATTAAAATACAAGATCGTATGTTGAAGACATTTTCAATTGGTGGAGTACATCCACACGAAAATAAACTTTCAGCACATCAGCCGATTGTCAAGGCAGAGATCCCTGCCAAAGCAGTGATTTTGTTGAGCCAGCATATTGGTGCGCCGGCAAAGCCGATTGTGGCAAAAGGTGACATGGTGAAGGTTGGAACAAAAATAGCCGAGCCCGGAGGTTTTGTCTCTGCGGCCATCCACTCTTCTGTCAGTGGAAAAGTTGCTAAAATTGATACGGTTATCGATGCCAGCGGTTATGCCAAACCGGCTATCTTTATTGACGTGGAAGGTGACGAGTGGGAGGAAAGCATCGACCGTAGTGAAACTTTGGTGAAAGAGTGCAACCTGTCTGCCGAAGAAATTGTGAAGAAAATAGCCGATGCAGGTATTGTTGGTATGGGAGGTGCCTGCTTCCCTACACAGGTCAAGCTGTGTCCGCCGCCTGCATTCAAAGCCGAATGTGTCATTATCAATGCTGTAGAATGTGAACCTTATCTGACCGCCGACCATCAGCTGATGCTGGAGCACGCTGAAGAAATTATGGTAGGCGTATCAATCCTGATGAAGGCAGTAAAGGTGAACAAGGCCTTTATCGGTATCGAGAACAACAAGCCTGATGCTATCCAGCTGATGACGAAAGTTGCCGCTTCGTATGCCGGTATCGAGGTTGTGCCTTTGAAGGTGAAATATCCGCAGGGAGGTGAAAAGCAGCTGATCGATGCCATCATCAAACGTCAGGTGGCTGCCGGTGCACTGCCTATCTCTACAGGAGCTGTGGTACAGAATGTAGGTACAGCCTTTGCGGTATATCAGGCCGTTCAGAAAAACAAACCGCTGTTTGAGCGTGTGATTTCAGTGACCGGAAAGTCGCTGGCCAAGCCGTCTAACTTCCTGGCTCGTATTGGTACGCCGATGAAGCAGCTGATTGACGCTTGCGGCGGACTGCCGGAAGATACCGGTAAGATTATCGGTGGTGGACCGATGATGGGTAAGGCGCTGGTGAATACCGATGTTCCTACTGCCAAGGGAAGCTCGGGCATACTTATCATGAACGATAAGGAAGCCAAGCGTGGCAGTGTTCAGCCCTGTATCCGTTGTGCCAAGTGCGTAGGAGCCTGCCCGATGGGTCTGGAACCTTATTTGCTTGCAACTGTGTCGGCTCATGGCGATTTCGAGAGAGTGGAAAAAGAAGATATTATGTCGTGTATAGAATGTGGCTCCTGCCAGTTTACCTGTCCTTCCAATCGTCCTATGCTGGACTTTATACGTCTGGGCAAGGCAAAGGTCGGTGCCATGATACGTGCACGCCAAGTAAAAAAATAAATTAGCACAAATCTATGAATAAGTTAATTGTATCCCTTTCACCCCATGTGCATGGAGGTGATAGCGTGAAGAAGAATATGTACGGGGTGCTTGTGGCACTGATCCCGGCTTTTCTGGTGTCGCTATATTTCTTCGGACTGGGAGCACTGATCGTTACTGCTACTTCGGTGCTGGCCTGTCTCTTTTTCGAATGGGTGATCGGCAAGTATCTGCTGAAGAACCCTCATACAACCATTACAGACGGTTCGGCCATCATAACCGGTGTGCTGCTGGCATTCAACCTGCCTTCCAACCTGCCTGTGTGGATCATCATCATTGGTGCACTTTTTGCCATTGGCGTAGCCAAGATGTCGTTTGGCGGTTTGGGATGTAATCCTTTCAATCCTGCTTTGGCCGGACGTGTATTCCTGCTGCTTTCTTTCCCGGTGCAGATGACCAGCTGGCCGGAAGTAGGACAACTGATGGCTTATACGGATGCTACGACAACTGCCACTCCGCTGGCTATTATGAAAGGTGTGATCAACGGCGCTCCCGGAATGTCGTTGAGCGACCTGCCGCAGTCTTTCCACCTGCTGATCGGTAACAACAGTGGCTGTATCGGTGAGGTCAGCGCATTGGCACTGCTCATCGGACTGGCTTATATGCTGTGGAAGAAAATCATTACCTGGCATATTCCTGTATCGATTCTTGTGACAGTATTTGTATTCTCTTCGATCATGCACTGGGTTGATCCTGAAAAGTATGCGTCCGGTCTGGTACACCTGCTTTCGGGTGGTCTGATGCTGGGTGCTATTTTCATGGCTACCGATTATGTGACTTCGCCGATGAATCATAGAGGAATGTTGATCTATGGTGTTTGCATTGGTCTGCTGACGGTCATTATCCGTCTGTTCGGTGCTTATCCCGAGGGTATGTCGTTTGCCATTCTTATCATGAATGCATTCACTCCTTTGATCAATACATATGTTAAACCTAAACGCTTTGGGGAGGTAGCGAAAAAGAAATGAAAAAGTTAGAATCATCCTTAAAGAATATGTTACTGGTGCTCACTGGTGTGACTGCCGTTTCTGTAGCATTGTTGGCTTATGTCAATGAACTGACAAAAGAACCCATTGCGCAAGCCAATGCCAAAACATTGAGCGACGCTGTCAGTGCCGTTGTTCCCGGATTTGACAATGACCCGATAGCGGAAAAGAAAATTCAGGAAGTGAACGGAGTACAATATGCTGTTTATCCGGCTACAAAAGGCGGAGAATATATTGGAGCAGCTGTTGAGGCTACGTCTATGGGATTTGGCGGTGAACTGAAAGTATTGGTCGGATTTGATGCCGAAGGCAAGATCATCGATTATTCTCTGTTGGCTCATGCCGAAACTCCGGGACTTGGCTCGAAAGCTGCCGAATGGTTTAAGAAGGGAAATAAGGGAAATATCGTAGGACTTAACCCGGGAGAGACTCCGTTGACCGTGAGCAAAGATGGCGGTCAGGTAGATGCCATTACTGCTTCTACCATTACTTCACGTGCTTTTCTGAATGCAGTGAATGCGGCCTATGCGGCTTATGCTGGCCAGAATACGGCCGACGGTGCAACGGGCGCTACACAAAAACATGTTGAACCTGCTAATGATGCCGACTCTGCTGCTACGGACTCGGTTAGCGTTAATTAATGAAAGGAGTAGAAAGCTATGAACAATTTTAAAGTATTGATGAACGGGGTTATCAAGGAAAACCCGACGTTTGTGCTTCTGCTTGGTATGTGTCCTACTTTGGGTACTACTTCTTCGGCAATCAATGGTATGGGCATGGGATTGGCCACGATGTTTGTGCTGATTTGCTCCAACGTCGTAATCTCAGCGATCAAGAATCTGATCCCGGATATGGTACGTATTCCGTCGTTTATTGTCGTTATCGCTTCGTTTGTGACGTTGCTGCAGATGATTATGCAGGCTTATGTTCCCGGACTGTACGCAACACTGGGATTGTTTATCCCCTTGATTGTGGTGAACTGTATTGTGCTGGGACGTGCCGAGGCTTTTGCTGCCAAGAACGGTCCGTTGGCTTCCATGTTCGATGGTCTGGGCATGGGTCTGGGCTTCACGTTGGGTCTGACTCTTCTGGGAGCTGTACGCGAGTTGCTGGGTACGGGCAAGATATTCGGTCTGACTGTTTTCCCAGAAGACTACGGTATGCTGTTGTTTGTTCTTGCTCCGGGTGCATTTATCGCATTGGGCTATCTGATTGCTGTGGTAAACCGTTTGAAGAAGGCCTGAAACAAGGAGAATGAATCATGAATTTAACGATCAATTGAAGAAAGTATGGAATATATATTGATATTTATTTCGGCAATCTTTGTGAACAACATCGTATTGTCGCAGTTCTTGGGAATCTGCCCGTTCCTGGGTGTATCCAAAAAGATTGATACGGCACTGGGTATGTCGGCAGCAGTAGCGTTTGTGCTTACGATTGCCACTATTGTGACATTCCTTATTCAGAAATATGTTCTCGACGCATTCGGTCTGGGCTATCTGCAGACCATCACCTTCATCCTGGTGATTGCAGCATTGGTTCAGATGGTGGAGATCATCCTGAAAAAGGTTTCTCCTTCTTTGTATCAGGCATTAGGCGTATTCTTGCCGCTGATTACGACGAACTGCTGTATTCTGGGTGTAGCGATCCTTGTTATCCAGAAGGATTATGATCTGCTGACTGGTGTGGTTTATGCTTTTTCAACAGCATTGGGCTTTGGATTGGCATTGACACTGTTTGCCGGTCTGCGCGAACAGATGAGCCTGGTGAACGTGCCTAAAGGAATGCAGGGCACTCCTATTGCACTTATTACAGCCGGCTTGTTGGCGATGGCCTTTATGGGCTTCTCGGGTGTAGTGAAAATTTAATCGATCATAATGTGAATTTGGACGCGAATGATGGCCGCGAAAAGGGCTGTCATTCGCGTTTTTTTTATTTTTTTCTCTTCTTTCTGTTTTTTCTTGATTTATTTTTCTACATTTGCGTTCGTATTGAAAAGCTAACGGCTAAATATCTATTTTTTTATGAAAGAAAGAATCTTAGTTACAGGTGGAACTGGATATATTGGTTCTCATACTGTGGTGGAATTACAGAATGCAGGTTACGATGTTGTTATTGTAGACAACTTGTCGAATTCGAGTGCAGATGTTGTAGATAATATCGAAAAGGTATCAGGCATTCGTCCGGCTTTTGAAAAGTTGGATTGTTTGGATTTTGCCGGACTTGATGCCGTGTTTGCAAAATATAAAGGTATAAAGGCGATTATTCATTTTGCAGCCAGCAAGGCTGTGGGTGAATCTGTTCAGAAGCCTTTGCTGTACTATCGTAATAATCTGGTTTCTTTGATCAATTTGCTGGAGCTGATGCCCAAGCACGGAGTGGAAGGAATTGTATTCTCTTCTTCGTGTACGGTATACGGACAGCCGGATGAATTGCCGGTAACAGAACAGGCTCCGATCAAGAAGGCTGAGTCTCCTTACGGAAATACGAAGCAGATCAATGAAGAGATTATCCGTGATACTGTTGCTTCCGGATCACCTATCAATGCTATTTTGCTGCGTTATTTCAATCCGATTGGTGCTCATCCTACTGCTTTGTTGGGTGAACTGCCGAACGGTGTGCCTCAAAACCTTGTTCCTTATCTGACTCAGACAGCCATTGGTATCCGCGAGAAACTGAGCGTATTCGGAGATGACTATGATACTCCTGACGGTTCATGTATCCGCGACTTTATCAATGTGGTTGATTTGGCTAAGGCACATGTTGTAGCTATTGCACGAATTCTGGAAAAGAAGCAGAAAGAAAAAGTAGAAGTGTTCAACATTGGAACAGGACGCGGACTTTCTGTATTGGAGCTGATTCATGCATTTGAGAAAGCAACAGGTGTGAAATTGAACTATCAGATTGTAGGTCGCCGTGCCGGTGATATCGAGAAAGTATGGGCTAATCCTGCTTTGGCCAATGAAGAGTTGGGCTGGAAGGCAGAAAGCACTATTGAAGATACTTTGCGTTCGGCATGGAACTGGCAATTGAAGTTAAGAGAAAGAGGAATTCAATAAAATAACATTTTTTAAGGAAATTGGAAAAACAAATGCTTCCCCGCATTTGTTATATAGAGGCTAATCTTCCTGATTTTATCTTTGGTGTATGTGAATATACTTAGATAGATACTTATGCCTCCTCGGCATAGACAGGATAGATTGCATAGTAGTTTTGTCGTGTTTTATTTTGTGTTTGTGTTGTGAATAGGCCTTGTCGGGAGACAGGGCCTATTTTTCGTATACCCACTTGCATGGGGCATACGAAAACAGGATAAAGTTACGGACAAGGGAAAAAGAGGATATCTTCGCCTGTTTAGACAGACGAAGGAAGGAGAAGGAAAGTAACTTTTGTGTGGTTATTCCTTGGTTATTTCTCCTGCCAGACAGGAGTTCATCCGGTAGCGTATTTCGGATTGGCTAAGTCCGTGTCCCAGGAGGAACATCAGTTTGGTGACAGCGCATTCGGGCGTACTGTCGTAGCCGCTGATGACGCCGGCCTGCAGTAATTGCAAACCTGTTTCGTAGCGTTCCATTTCGACTGCTCCACTTTGGCACTGGGTGATGTTGACAATGATGATGCCGCGCTCGGTGGCGTCTTTCAATAAATTGATCAACCAGTCTTTTTGCGGTGCATTGCCCGATCCGAATGTTTTCAGCACAACAGCCTTCAGGCCCGGTACATGCAGAACGGAATGAATGATTTTTTCTTGTATGCCGGGAAAAAGGGTGAGGACTACTACATTGGTGTCGAACAGATAATGCGGTTTTAGCGGACGTGTAGGATCCGGACGCCGAATCAGATGCTCGTTGTAACGGATGTGAATGCCGACTTTGGCCAACGAGGGATAGTTGAAGGAACGGAATGCATTGAAGTTTTCCGCATTGATTTTGGTGGTACGGTTTCCTCTCATCAGTTCGTTCTCGAAGAAGATGCAGACTTCCGGTACGACAGGCGTGCCGTCGGGATGCTTGGCGGCTGCGATTTCGATGGCGGTGATCAGATTTTCTTTTCCGTCGGTTCTCAGTGTACCGATGGGGAGTTGCGAGCCGGTCAGGATGACAGGTTTGGACAGGTTTTCGAGCATAAAGCTCAAGGCAGAAGCGGTATAGGCCATGGTATCGGTACCGTGCAGAATAACAAAACCGTCGAAATAATCATAGTTGTAGCTGATGATTTTTACGATTTTTGCCCAAAAGGCGGGCTCCATGTCCGAAGAGTCGATAGGAGGGTTGAACTGATAGGATGAGATGTGATAGTTGAAACGTTTCAGTTCGGGAACGTGTTTGAGTAAATGATCGAAATTGAAATTCTCAAGTGCGCCGGTTTCCGGATTTTCTATCATGCCAATAGTTCCGCCGGTATAAATCAACAATACGGAAGGACAATTTATCTGCATAGACATATCGCTTTTTATTTCAGCGGCAAAGTTAATATAAAATATTAAAAATCCACTTTTGTTTACAGGTATCAATGACACATTTCTGTAATACGTGTGGAAATATGCCATTGATAGGTCTGTCTTTCTGGCTGTGCAGGGCTGTTGTGGGGTTATTCCAGTTGCAAAAGACCGATGTCAGTCTTCAGTTTCCGGATGGCTTTGCCGGCATCGCCGTCCGATTCGTTCAAAAGGGTGACGAAGCGGCTGCCTATGATGCCTCCCGAGGCATGTGCACAGGCGGCGTCGAAGGTGGCCTTGTTGCTGATGCCGAAGCCTACCATGCGGGGATTGCGCAGTTGCATATCCTCGATTTTGCGGAAATAGGCTTGCTTTTGTGCGTCAAAATCGTGCTGGGCACCTGTGGTAGCAGCCGAGGAAACCATGTAGATGAAACCGTCGGTATGGGCATCGATCTGACGGATGCGTTCTTCGCTGGTTTCGGGGGTGATGAGCATGATGATGCGGAGGTCGTACTTCTGGGCGATGTCTTTATAATGTTCTTCGTAATCGCGGAAAGGAAGGTCGGGAATGATGATGCCGTCGATGCCGCACGCGACACACTGCTGGCAGAAGGATTCGAATCCGTAGTGCAGGATGGGGTTCAGGTAGCCCATCAAGATGAGCGGGATGTGAACGTGGCGGCGGATGTCGTGCAGCTGTTCGAACAGTTTGCGTACCGACATGCCGTTGCGCAGTGCCTGGGTGGCAGCAGCCTGTATGACGACACCGTCGGCCATCGGGTCGCTGAAGGGAATGCCGATTTCGGTCATGTCGACACCGTTTTCTTCGAGTGTGCGGATGACGTCGGCAGTACCTTCAAGGCTGGGGCAACCGGCACAGAAATAGATGGAAAGCAGGTTGTGGGGATTATGCTGAAAAAGCTGGTTGATGCGGTTCATAATAATATTCTTTTTATAGGGTTATACATAAATGGGGGTTGATAATGTCCGTTACCGGATTGTCTGGAGGAAATTTTTTATGCGCGTTACGTCCTTCAGCCCGGGTGATGTTTCGAAGCGGCTGTTGATGTCGATGCCAGCCAGTCGGGGATGATGGAACTGCTTTATCGCCTGTGTGCTGTACTGGTTGATGCCTCCACTCAGCAGAAAGGGAGTGTGTCCCTGGTAGCGGTGCAGGAGGTTCCAGTCGAACTGATTGCCCGATCCGCCGAATTTCTCGCTTTTCGTGTCGAACAGGTAGTAGCTGCATATGCCTTCGAAAGCCGAGATGCTGTTCAGGTCTTTGGGCGAAGCGATGGAGAAAGCTTTGATCAGCTGTAGTCCCTGCTGGCGGAGCGAACGGCAATACTCGGGCGATTCGTTGCCGTGCAGCTGTATGTAGTCCAGGCCGAAACGGTCGGCATAGACGCAGACGTTTTCCTTGCTTTCATTGACAAAGACACCGACTCGCCTGGCATGTTGTGGAAGATATTCAGGAATGCCGTACAGATAGCGGGGTGACTTGGGGTAGAAGATGAAGCCTATCATGTCTACTCCCAGTTGTTCTATTTGGCGGATGTTTTCCGCATCGGTCATTCCGCAGACTTTGATGATCATAGTTGTTTGAAGATAAATTAGTAGTTAAACACGCGGTTGTATTTCTGATTGAAGAAACTGTTTCAGGGCTTCGGCGGGTGAGGAGTGCTTCATGAAGACTTCTCCCAACAGGAAGCCCCGATAGCCGGCAGCGCGCAGCCGTTGTATGGTCTCCATGCTGGAGATGCCGCTTTCCGAAACAAGTAACGCCGAGGTCTGTTGCCTGAGCCGGTCGGCTATCCGGAATGAGTTGGCTACATCCGTGACAAAGCTTCCGAGGTTCCGGTTGTTGATGCCAACCATGTCGGCTGCTACAGTGCTGAGGTATGCCAGCTCGCTTTCGCTGTGGAGCTCCAGCAAGACTTCCAGTCCGAGCGCATGAGCCTGTTCGGTCAGTGTGGCACATTCCTCGCTGGTCAGGCAGGCAGCAATGAGCAAGACGGCATCGGCACCAGCCAGGCGTGCCTGCAACAGCTGATATTCGTCGATGATGAAATCTTTGCGCAGGATGGGCAGACGGGTGAGCGGGCGTGCCGTGCGTATGTCGTTCAAAGTACCGCCGAAGAATGTTTCGTCTGTCAGAATGGACAGGGCACTTGCTCCCGACGCTTCGTAGCCGGGAGGGATGAGGTCGGCCTGTGCCTGTCGGTTGATCCAGCCTTTCGAAGGAGAGCGGCGTTTGAACTCGGCAATGATGCCGGTTGCCGATTGGGCAAGTGCCTGCTTCATGCTGCGGCGGGGTGTGTTATCTGTTTTCAGTTGCTCCTTCACCTGTTCGCGCAGTTGCTCCAGGCCGATGGCCTGCTTCTGTGCCTGTACCTCTGTCTTTTTGTGCTCGATGATTTGCGATAGTATATCCTTCATGTCCTTAGCTGTTTATTTCGATGAATGTTTTCAGTGTATTCAGTGCTTTCCCGCTTTCCAGCGATTCGCGGGCGATGGCGATGCACTCTTCGATTTCCTTTTCCGGCTCCATCACCTGAATGGCAAAGGCTGCATTGACCACTACGCACTGTGTCTGTGACGGTGTGGCACGGCAGTGCAGGATGTTGTCGAAGATGCGGGCGGCGTCTTCCTTGCTGCCGCCGCCGAACAGTTCTTCGGGGCGGGCTGCACTGAAGCCCAAAGCCTGCGGGCGGTAGATGCGTTCGTAGTGGCGGGTCATTACCTTGAACTCGTCGGTCAGGGAGATTTCGTCGTAACTGTCCAGGCTGTTGACCACGGCAAAGTCGATGCCCAGTTTATAAAATACATTGGTGTAAAGGCGCATTTGGGCAAGGTCGGCCACGCCGAGCAGCTGGTAGGCAGGACGGCATGGATTGACGAGCGGTCCGAGCAGGTTGAACAGGGTGCGGACACCCAATGCCTTGCGTACGGGGCCGACAAACTTCATAGCCGGGTTGAAAAGCTGGGCGTGCAGGTAGGCTATGTTGCATCGGTCCATGCTGCGTTTCAGGGTGTCGGCATTGTTGGTGAAACGGATACCGTGCTGCTCGATGACGTTGCTGGCACCACTGACCGAAGTGGCTCCGTAGTTGCCGTGCTTGGCCACTTTGTAGCCGGCACCGGCTACGACGAAACAGGCGCAGGTCGAGATGTTGAATGTATTTTTACCGTCGCCACCTGTTCCTACGATGTCGATAGGGCGATAAGGACTGAAGTCGACGGGAATTCGTGTTTCCATCAGTGCTTCGCGAAATCCTATCAGCTCGTCGACTGTGATGCCGCGCATCTGGAAGGCGGTGAGCAGGGCGGCTATCTGAGCTTCCGGATACATCTCGCGGGTGATGTTGAGCAGAATCTGCCGGGCCTCTGCCGAGGTCAGTTCTTCGTGGTTGAAGAGTCGGGATAATATTTCTTTCATAATGTTTTCTTTGTTGAGTGTATGTTGTATAGAGAATTTTTCTTTGGGTTCGCGCTGTCTTGAGCGGTTATTGCCGGAGCCAGTTTCGTATGATTGTCTTTCCCTCGGGAGTCAGTACCGATTCGGGGTGGAACTGGATGCCGTGTACGTTGAGTTGGCGGTGCTTCAGCGCCATGATATGGCCTTCGGGGCTGACGGCGGTAACGGCCAGGGCGTCGGGCAGGTCGGTCTGGTCTACTACCCACGAGTGGTAACGTCCGGCCAGAATCTCGTCGGGCAGGCCGTTGAAGAGGTAGTCTTCATTTGCGCGGAGTATCTTTACGGGAGTCTGTACGCCGTGGAATACTTCTTTCAGGTTGGTCAGCCGGGCACCGAAGGCTTCGCCTATGGCCTGTTCGCCCAGGCAGATGCCCAGTATCGGTTTGCTTTCGGCATAGGTGCGGATGGTGTCCATCAGCAGGCCAGCTTCTTCGGGGATGCCCGGACCGGGCGACAGGAGGATCTTGTCGTAACGTTTCAGTTCGTCCAGGCGGAAACAGTCGTTGCGCAACACACAGGTTTCTGCGCCCAGCTCTTTCACCAGATGTACCAGATTGTAGGTGAAGGAGTCGTAATTGTCGATGATGGCTATCATGGTTCTTGTTGTTTTTGTAAGGGTTGTGGTTTATAGTTTCTCGGCCATTTCGATGGCTTTCCGCAGGGCGCCGAGTTTGTTGTTCACTTCCTGCAGCTCGTATTCTTCGTTGCTCTTGGCCACGATTCCTCCGCCGGCCTGAAACCACAGTACGCCGTTGCGGCTGACGAAGGTGCGGATGGTGATGGCCTGATTGAGCGAACCGTTCAGTCCGATGAATCCGATACAGCCGCCGTAGGCGCCACGGTTGTGGGGCTCCAGTTCGCTGATCAGCTGCATGGCGCGCACTTTGGGAGCACCGCTCAGTGTACCGGCCGGGAACGTGTCGATGAATGTCTTGACGGAGTCGGCATCGTTGTTCAGCGTACCGCTGACACGGCTGACCAGGTGAATGACATGGCTGTAGTATTGTGTCTCTTTGTAGAAGTCGACTTTGACGTCGTGGCAGTTGCGCGAGAGGTCGTTGCGGGCCAGGTCGACGAGCATCACGTGTTCGGCATTCTCTTTAGGATCGTCGTGCAGGTAGCGGGCGTTGGCGGCATCCTGCTGCGGATCACCGGTACGTTTGGTCGTTCCGGCAATGGGGTCGATGTAGGCGCGTCCTCCCTCGATGCGGCAATGAGTTTCGGGCGAAGAGCCGAAGATACGGAATCCGCCGAAGTCGAAGTAGAACAGATAGGGCGAAGGGTTGATGCTGCGTAAGGCGCGATACAGCTTGAAGTCGTCGCCCGTGAAGCGTTGTTCGAAGCGGCGCGAAAGCACAATCTGGAAGACGTCGCCCCGCAGGCAGTGGGTAATGCCCCGACGGATGTTGGCCTTGTGCTGCTCGTCGGTGAGCGGCGAGGTGACGGGACCCGAGGCGTGGAAGTCGTAGGCGGTGTAGTTGCGGTTGTGGATGGCCCGCTGCACCACGTCGAGCTGGCTTTCCTCGCCTTCGCCCTGCATTTCGAGGAGCATCATTTCGTTGCGGAAGTCGTTGAATACAATCAGGTACTTGTAGAGGATGTACAGCATGTCGGGGGCGTCGTTGGTGGCTTCGCGGCTGTCTTTTATCGGGATGTTCTCGAAGTAGCGGACGGCGTTGAACGAGGTGTAGCCGTACAGGCCACAGTAGTTGCTGTACTCTCCCTCTACCCGGAAGCGGCCCAGAAAATCGTTGATGGCATTTTCCACCCGGTAGGTATCGGTCACGGCCCGTTCTTCGCGCCGGCCGTCGGGCAGGCGGAATATGGCTGTGCCGTGGTCGATGCTGATGCTTGCCAGCGGGCAGAGGGCGATGAAGGAACGGTTGTTTTCGCTTCCGTGATAGTCGGAACTCTCCATGAGGGCGCTTTGCGGAAAGATGTCGCGTACCTTCAGGTAAGTGCTTACGGGCGTGTGCAGGTCGCCGAGCAGGGTGCGGCTGACGGTCTTGTATCGGAATGTAGTTGGGGTCATAGTGCAGTTGTATTTGAGGTGTTGAACGAAGATGTATTATATTTCAGATAAGTTTCAATGTCTTTGTCGCCCCGGCCCGAAACGGTCAGCACAACTACGTCGTCGGGACGGAAGTTGACCTTTTCCAAAGCACCGAGAGCATGGGCACTTTCCAGGGCGGGAATGATGCCTTCGAGGCGCGTCAGCTGGTAGGCGGCACGGATGGCTTCGTCGTCGTTGACAGCCAGGACGAGTGCGCGTTTCTGTTTGGCCAGGTTGGCGTGCATAGGGCCGATGCCGGGATAGTCGAGACCGGCAGATATGGAGTAAGGCTCCTGTATCTGCCCGTCTTCGTCCTGAATGACGTAAGTACGTGCGCCGTGTATGATGCCCAGTTGGCCTAAGGCAATGGTGGCGGCAGTCATACCGGTTTCCACGCCCTTGCCTCCGGCTTCGGCCAGGACGATCTGCACACGGCGGTCGTCGACGTAATGGTAGATGGTGCCGGCCGCGTTGCTGCCGCCGCCTACGCAGGCAATGAGGTAGTCGGGATAGTCGCGTCCTTCCTGTTCGAGCAGCTGTTTGCGGATTTCCTCGCTGATGACCGACTGCAGGCGAGCCACCATGTCGGGATAGGGGTGAGGACCTACGGTGGAACCTATTATATAATAGGTGTTCTGCGGATGGCAACACCAGTCGCGGATGGCTTCGTTGGTGGCGTCTTTCAGGGTCATGTTGCCCGAGGTGACGGGTACGACTGTGGCACCGAGCATCTTCATCTTCTCGACGTTGACGCGTTGGCGTTCTACATCGGTCTTGCCCATGTAGACGATGCATTCCATGTTCATCAGGGCGCATACGGTGGCGGTGGCCACGCCGTGCTGTCCGGCACCGGTCTCGGCAATGATGCGTTTCTTGCCCATGTGGCGTGCCAGCAGAATTTGTCCGATGGTGTTGTTTATCTTATGGGCTCCCGTGTGGTTCAGGTCTTCACGCTTCAGGTAGATTTTGCATCCGTATTGCTGCGAAAGGCGGTGGGCCAGGTAGAGTGGGGAGGGACGGCCTACGTAGTCGCGGAGCAACTGGTCGTACTGGCGGCGGAAGCTTTCGCTTTGCAGCACGTCGAGGTAGGTGTCCTGAAGTTCTTTTACGCAACGGTGGAGGATTTCGGGGATGTAGGCGCCACCGAATTCGCCGTAATAGCCTTGATTGTCAACTAAGAAAGTCATATCTGTATGGTTTTAGTAGAGTTATTATTCGGATGTTGAGAGTGTGATAAACGAAAAAGAGCCCTGCCGCAAGTGCGGCAGGGCTCTTTCCGATATCAGTTACTGATTACATATATACATACGAGCGCTGCTCCCTTACGACTGTAGGAGTTGTAACGGGCGCCACCACCAATATGTATTTACGAATCTTGTTTTCATTGTCTTTTTGTTGTTTTACGATGGCAAATGTAGTCATTTTGTTGGAAACTCCAAATGCCGGAGGAATTTTTTTCCAAGTTTCTTGTAAAATTGCTGTCTCCAGCAATCTTTTTTCGGTTGTTATGTGTTCTATTGTTGTGATAAAAGCGTATCTTCGCAAAAAAAGAATAGAAGTTATGAAAGGATTAAGTTATTCATTTCTGCGTGCCGTGTGCGCGCTGGTTGTCGGGTTGGTGCTGGTGCTGTTTCCCGACCGTGCAGGCGATTATTTTGTGATAACGATCGGAGTCGTTTTTCTGGTTCCTTCGCTTATCAGCCTTATCGGATATTTTGCACAGGACAAAGAGTTGCGCCGCCGTTTTCCGGTCGAAGGGGTGGGCAGTCTGTTGTTTGGCCTGTGGCTCATCATTATGCCGGGATTCTTTGCCGACCTGCTGACGTATGTTTTGGGCTTCGTGCTTCTGATGGGTGGAGTCCAGCAGATTGCTTCGCTGGTCAGTGCCCGTCGCTGGGTGCCCGTTCCGGCAGGATTTTACGTCGTTCCGTCGCTCATTCTGATAGCCGGGCTGGTGGCTTTGTTCAATCCTACGGGCGTGCGTTCTACGGCTTTCATCATTATCGGTGTAAGCAGCCTGGTGTATGCGGCTTCCGAATTGCTGAACTGGGCCATGTTTATGCGCCGTCGTCCGAAGGCTGACATGCCTGCAGGCAGCACTTCGCTGAAGACTCGCCGCGACATTGAAGACGCCGAAATCGTAGAATAAACCGATTCGGAATACTGAAGATTTAGGTAGACTCCGGTTTTCTCTGGTCGAACCGCCGGTTCCCACTTGTGGGTACGGCTGTTCCCATTAGAGGGAACCGGAGTTCCCATTAAAGGAAACTGCCGTTCCCGTTAAGGGAAACTGGAATTCCCATTAAAAGGGAACGAAGGAAACGCCGGTTGTGGACGACAGGCGGATAGTATGTACGGCATAAAGCAAAGGGAGAACTGCCTCACGGCACCTCTCCCTTTATAAACTTAAAACAACCAACAAAAGAATTTTCAACCGGCATTCGCCGCCTCTGTCTGTTTGACTGCCAGACGGTGATGAGGAGGCTGAATGCCGATGTTTTTATAGATTTGTGTCTGTTACCTGATAAACAGCAGTTCTCTGTATTTGGGCAACGTCCACATCTGGTTGTCCACAATCAGTTCCAGCTTGTCGATGTGGTAGCGTATTTCTTCCATGGCCGGAACGATGGTATCGTGGTAGGCGATGGCTTTGCTACGTTCACATTCAATCTTGTTGGCCACTTTGCGGGCCTCGATCATGGCATCCACGTGTTCTTTGATGAAAGCGGTGCGGTCGGCAATTTCCTCTATCAGTTCCAGGTTCTTGGCCGAAAGTTTGGCTGCTTTTTCTGCCGGGAACAGTTCTTTCATCTTGTAGACGTTGTCTATCAGTTCGGTCTGGTACTGAGTGGCCACGGGGATAATGTGGTTCATGGCCAGGTCACCCAATACGCGAGCCTCAATCTGGATTTTCTTGGTATAAATTTCCCACTTCACTTCGTTGCGGGCTTCGAGTTCCTTCTTGGTCATGACGCCTGTCGACTCGAACATGGCGATGCTTTCCGGTTTCAGGTAGTTGTCGAAGATGACGGGGACGCTTGTTTCGCAATCCAGGCCGCGGCGTGCAGCTTCGGCTTTCCATTCGTCGCTGTAACCGTTTCCGTCGAAATGGATGGGCTTGCAGATCTTGATGTATCTGCGGATGACGTCGAGGATGGCCGAAATCTTAGGTTCGCCTTTTTCAATCAGTTCGTCCACGTCTTTCTTGAAGTCTGTCAACTGTTCTGCAAGGGCAGTATTCAGGGCGATCATGGCGCTGGCACAGTTGGCCTCGGAACCTACGGCACGGAACTCGAAGCGGTTTCCGGTGAAGGCGAACGGACTGGTACGGTTGCGGTCGGTGTTGTCGATCAGCAATTCCGGAATCTGCGGAATGTCCAGCTTCATGCCCTGCTTGCCGCTGAGGCTGATGAGTTCGTCCTTCGTGCTTTCCTCAATGTGTTCGAGCACCTGGCTCAGCTGCTTGCCCAGGAAAGAAGAGATGATGGCGGGAGGTGCTTCGTTGGCTCCCAGACGGTGTGCGTTGGTAGCGCTCGATATGGAAGCCTTCAGCAGACCATTGTGACGGTAGACAGCCATCAGTGTGTTGACTACGAACGTGATGAAACGCAAGTTGTCCTCGGGCTGTTTGCCAGGCGCGTGAAGCAGAATGCCGGTATCGGTACCCAACGACCAGTTGTTGTGCTTGCCGCTTCCGTTTACTCCCTTGAAGGGTTTTTCGTGCAGCAGTACGCGGAAGCCGTGGTTGCGTGCTATCTTACGCATCAGTGCCATGATAAGCATGTTGTGGTCGACAGCCAGATTGCACTCCTCGAAGATAGGAGCCAGCTCGAACTGGTTGGGAGCCACTTCGTTGTGACGTGTCTTTACGGGGATACCCAGTTTCAGTGCTTCAATTTCCAGTTCCTTCATGAAGGCTGCCACACGGGGCGGAATGGCACCGAAGTAGTGGTCTTCCAGCTGCTGGTTCTTGGCCGAGTCGTGTCCGGTCAGTGTACGTCCGGTCATCAGCAGGTCGGGACGGGCAGCATACAAACCTTCGTCAACCAGGAAATATTCCTGTTCCCAGCCCAGGTAGGCATATACTTTCTTGACGTCGGGGTTGAAGTAGTGGCATACCTCTACGGCAGCCTTGTCAACGGCACGCAGCGCCTTCAGCAACGGTGCCTTATAGTCGAGCGATTCGCCAGTGTAGGCGATAAAGATAGTCGGAATACACAGAGTGTCGTCTACGATGAAAGCGGGTGACGACGGGTCCCATGCCGAGTAGCCGCGTGCCTCGAACGTATTACGGATTCCACCGTTGGGGAAGCTCGAAGCGTCCGGTTCCTGCTGAACCAGCAGTTTGCCGGTAAACTCTTCCATCATGCCTCCTTTTCCGTCGTGTTCGATGAAGGCATCGTGCTTTTCGGCCGTACCTTCGGTCAGCGGATGGAACCAGTGAGTGTAGTGAGTGGCTCCCATTTCAAGAGCCCATTTTTTCATTCCTGCAGCTACCTCGTCGGCAATGCTGCGATCCAGTGGAGCACCGTTGTCGATTACGTCGATCAACTTTGCGTATACCTTGCTGGGCAGATACCTGAACATCTTTTCCTTGTTGAAAACATACTTGGCAAAATATTCCGAAGGTCGTTCCTCGGGGATTGCCACTGCAACGGGTTTCTTTTTGAACGCCGTTTCGACTACTCTGAATCTCAGTTTTGACATAATACCTTTGTAATTTGTTGGTTTAAAAATGATGTGTTAGAATAAAGATTTTCTTTTTTATCTGGTTTCCGGGAAGGCGGCCAAGCCCGCCCGGGATTAAGCTATCAGTTATAGGCCGACTCTCCGTGTTCGTAGATGTCGAGTCCTTCTTCTTCGATACGTGCCGGTACGCGCAGACCATGAATCTTGTCGAGCACCTTGAAGATGATGAAGCCCATGATGGCTGCCCAACTACCTACAATTACTGCACCGAATACCTGTGCTCCGAAGAATCCCCAGCCTGCACCGTAGAACAGACCTTCGCTGGTAGACAACAGTCCGGTAAGTATGGTTCCGGTGAATCCGCATACGCCGTGTACGGAGCTGGCTCCTACGGGGTCGTCAATCTTCAGTACGCGGTCGATGAACTCTACCGAATAGATCATCAAAGTTCCGCAGATGACTCCGATGATAACAGCTCCCAGTGGCGATACGGCATCGCATCCGGCTGTTACACCTACCAAGCCGGCCAAGATACCGTTGAGGGTAAGTGAGAGTGACGGTTTACCATATTTGAACCAGCTTACCAGCAGTGCCATGAAACCACCGGCACAGGCTGCCAGGTTGGTGTTGAGGAATACCAGTGAGATGGCTACCTGATCGTCGGTTGTAGCGGCAGCCAGTTGTGAGCCGGGGTTGAATCCGAACCAGCCAAACCACAGGATGAATACCCCCAAGGCGGCGATGGTCAAGTTGTGACCGGGAATAGCTTTCGACTTCCCGTCCTTTCCGTATTTGCCAAGGCGCGGGCCCAGGATAGCTGCTCCGACCAAAGCAATCCAGCCACCTACGGAGTGTACAATTGTAGAACCAGCAAAATCGTGGAAGGTAGTTCCGAACGTATTCATCATGAACGAACCTTCATCGCCGTTCATCAGCCAGCCGCCACCCCATGTCCAGTGGCCCGATACCGGATAGATCAGTACACTGATGAAGATAGTATAAACCAAATACATGGAGAATTTAGTACGTTCGGCCATGGCACCCGAAACGATGGTGGCCGAAGTGGCACAGAATACGGTCTGGAATACGAGGAAGCCTTCGGTAGGGAGTGAGGCAGGATCGGGCAGACCGTTGCTGTCGAACAGCAAGCTCATGAAGTGGGGCGTACCGAAGAAATCGCCCAGTCCGAACATAATGCTGAAACCTACCAGCCAATAAAGGAGTGAACCTACCATGAAATCCACAAAGTTCTTCATCAGGATGTTGGCAGTGTTTTTTGTACGAGTGAATCCAGCCTCTACCAATGCAAAACCCGGTTGCATGAAGAATACCAGCATGGCTGCCAATAGCATCCATACGGTGTTGACGCCCGAAACCAGTTGCGCCAGTGTATCAGTTGTTGTATCCATAATCTTTTTACTTTAGTTGTATTTGTTGTAATTGGTCTTTGTGTGGTTTGTGAGTTGCGTGCTATTTTTCCTGTTCGGCGTTGTAGAGGGCAATGTCGCCTCGTTCGGCAGTACGTATGCGTATGGCATCTTCGATGGGAATGACGAAGATACGTCCGTCGCCTATCTCGCCCGTTTGAGCTGCTTTCAGGATGGCTTGTACAGTCTTCTCGGCATTTTTGTCACGCACTACAATCGAGATAAGAATACGTTCGATAGAACTGGTGTCGTACATGACACCACGGTAGATACGGGCTTCTCTGGACTTTCCTATTCCCCTGACATCGTAGTAGGAGAACCATTCGATATCCGCTTCGAGCAGTGCGTCCTTCACTTCCTCGAATTTGGTCTTGCGGATGATAGCTTCAATCTTTTTCATACCTTAAACTATTTATGATTGTGTTAGAAACTTATTCCGGCTACGAAGTAGGCCCCTTCGGTACGTGGATTCCAGATGGCTTTGGCAAACAAAGGAAGCGAAAAACTATCGGTGATCCGGATTGCCTTGCTTGCTTCCAGGCTGATGTTGCATACGGTGAAACCGTTTGACCCCGGGCAGTTGCCTGTCTTATTGTAGAAAGCTGTTTCCCATGGAGTAGCACCGATCTCTGCGCTCCAGTTCAGTCCGCCAAGTTTGAAAGGTGCTGCTACCGAAATGTAGGAAGAATAGGCGCGACTGCCATCGTACTTCGCGTAGTCGGCACCTGCGAAATTGGTATACCAGTTAACCGCCAACGGGCCGAAGTCATATCCAACCTGTGCTTCGAACACGTGTGCCGTGCTGTGTGCACCGTAGTGCAAGTAACCATTTCCGCTATTGAACCAGTAGTCTGTAACCGATACGCTGAACCCTCCTGTTGAGTATCCTAAAGTCAGGTCCATTTCTTTTGTATCGGAGCTTTCCAGGCCTACCGAGGCCCATGCAGCCAGTGAAAAACCTTTGTAGGACAATGATACGCCGGGCTGTATGCTGACGCCTCCCAAGTCCTGTCCGCGCCAGATGTAACCACTTACGAGGTCGGCGCCGACCGATGCTTCTACTTTGTCCTGTGCTTTTGCTCCGAAAGCTGCAGATAATAGCGCGATGGCTATTACTCCTGATTTCAATCTTCCTGTTTTCATACCTATTAAAACTATTTAAAGTGAGTAAAAAAGAAATTCTTTTTTATGCCAGCCACTTCCTGATGCGCTTCAGCGCTTCTGTACAGTCTTCGTGTTTGCCAAAGGCTGTCAACCGTATATATCCTTCTCCGCTGGGGCCGAAGCCTACTCCTGGAGTGCCTACTACATTGGCTTCGTAGAGCATTTGTTCGAAGAATTTCCAAGAACTGATTCCCTGAGGTGTCTTCAGCCAGATGTAGGGAGCGTTGACACCACCGTATACCTTTAATCCGGCAGCTTCGAGCCCTTCTTTCAGATTTCGGGCATTTTCCATGTAATAGTCGATGTTGGCTTTTACCTGTTGTTTGCCTTCGGGGGTATAGATGGCTTCTGCAGCCCGTTGGGTTATGTAGCTTGTGCCGTTGAACTTGGTGCACTGGCGGCGGTTCCATAGCTTGTTCAAGGCTACGCGGTCGCCAGTCAGAGTGGCGGCAGTCAGTTCTTTGGGCACTACGGTGTAGCCGCAGCGTACCCCGGTAAAACCGGCGGTTTTCGAAAAACTTCGTATCTCGATGGCACATTTCTTGGCTCCCTTTATTTCGTAGATGGAGTGGGGCACGTCGTCTTCGCGGATGAAGGCTTCGTAGGCTGCATCAAATACGATCAGGGTGTCGTTGTCCAGCGCATAGTCTACCCATTTTTTCAGTTCCGTTTTGGTCAGTGTAGTACCGGTCGGATTGTTGGGGTAACATAAGTAAATGAGGTCGATGCGTCGGTCGGGGATTTGCGGAATGAATCCGTTCTCTTCGGTACAGGGAAGATAGGTGACATTGCTCCAGTGGCCTCCTTCTTCCAATACTCCTGCACGTCCGCACATGATGTTACTGTCTACGTATACCGGGTATACTGGGTCGGTAATCCCCATGCTGTTGTCCCAACGTAGTAGTTCGCCGATGTTTCCGGTATCGCTTTTTGCACCGTCGTTAATGAAGATTTCGGCCGGTGACAGATGGACTCCTCGGGAGGCAAAGTCATTTTTAAGGATAGCTTCGATCAGGAAGTCGTATCCTTGCTCCGGTCCGTATCCGCGGAACGTTTTTTCGCTGGCCATCTCGTCCACTGCCTTATGCATGGCTTCGATGCAAGCCTGCGGCAGTGGACGGGTAACGTCTCCGATGCCCAGACGGATGACATCTTGTTTGGGATGTGTTATCCTGAATGTGTTTACCTTTTTAGCTATATCTGAAAATAAGTAACTACCAGGTAATTTTAAGAAATGTTCGTTTATTAAAGCCATAATCTTTTTTATTTGGTTAGTTGAATTAAGTTTCTGTCAATTGAATGAACGAGCAAAGCTCGTTTTGTTTCTCAATCTTCTATATTAATTTCTCCTTCGAAGACTTGGGTCGCTTCTCCTGTCATCAGTACATGTCGGGTTTCTTGATTCCATTCAATAGTAAGGGTTCCTCCGTCCATGATGATGTCCGATTTTGTTCCGCAACGTCCGGTGATGCAAGCAGCTACGGCGGTAGCACATGCACCTGTACCACAGGCCTGAGTAATGCCCGAACCGCGTTCCCATACTCTCATTCTGATTTTTCCGTCTTCCAGAATTTGGGCAAATTCTACATTGATTCGTCCGGGGAATAAGGGATGATTTTCCAGTTTCGGTCCGGCATCTTCTATATCTATTTCGTTAAGGTCTTCTACGAAGATCACCAGATGTGGGTTTCCCATTGATATGGTGGTACCGATCCATTGTTTTCCTCCGGCAACTATAGGACGTTCCTTCATCGGTTTGGCTCCTAGTCCGTCGTAGTCGACCGGTTCGTCGGCAGGTATCCCCATGTCTACAGTAACGGAATTTACGCTGCTGTCCTTGACATGTAGTTGCAGGATTTTAATGCCCGACAAGGTTTCAAGTCTGATTTCTTGTTTGTGGGTCAGTCCATGTTCGTAGAGGTATTTACCTATGCATCGGCTGGCATTTCCGCACATCTTGGCTTCTGAGCCGTCGGCATTGAAGATGCGCATGCTGAAATCACCTTTTTCCGATGATCCGATCAACACCAGTCCGTCGCTGCCTATTCCCGTATGCGGAGCACTCCATTTGATGGCAAGTGTTTCCGGATACTCGATAGGGTAACGTTGGGTGTCTACATAGATGTAGTCGTTTCCAGCTCCGTGCATTTTAGTAAATCTAACCACTCTTGTCATTTTGTCTTTTAATAATTGATTGGTATATCTTTTTGTTTTATTTCAATGCAAATATACGACGTTTTGATTATTTTATATTTGTATCCCTGTCTTTTTTCTAAATATTTTAGCTTTTACTTTCAAGATGAATAGATATTGTGTGTTTAGGTTTCAGATTGGAATATTATAGGGATATATTTCTACAATCTGAAAGTATGACTTCTGGAATACTTCAGAATAGAGGAGAGCCTTTTTATGTATCTTGGTCCTATTGATAAAAGTTTCGGATTGTGTGATAGTAGGTGATTAACTACATTGTAGACAGTTTATTGGTTGTAAGGATAACGTTTGCATACTATAAAAATGCAAAAGAACCATATCTTTATCCTATATTAAGGAAAGATACGGTTCTTTTTAAGATTTACGATGGAGAGATTTATCAATATGCCTGTTCGTGAACTCCGGCAACTGCACGGCCGCTGGGGTCGTTCAGATTCTTGAAGCTAGCATCCCAAGCCAGAGCCTCGGCGGTCGAACATGCTACGCTGGGTATACTGGGTACCGAGCGGGCTGCCGATTCACTGGGGAAATGTTCTTCGAAAATACTGCGATAATAGTATTCTTCCTTGTTTTGTGGCGGATTGATAGGGAAACGCTCGGCAGCATGTACCATTTGTTCGTCGCTTACGGCAGAAGCGGTTATGGCTTTCAAAGTGTCTATCCAAGAATAGCCTACACCGTCTGAGAACTGTTCTTTCTGTCGCCAGGCTACACTGTCGGGCAGAAGTGAGGCAAATGCGTCGCGCACCACTTTCTTTTCGATGGTATGACCCGGGCACATCTTTACGGCAGGGTTAATACGCATGGCTACATCGAGGAACTCTTTGTCGAGAAATGGCACGCGTCCTTCTACTCCCCATGCCGAGAGGGATTTGTTGGCACGAAGGCAGTCGTACATATAGAGTTTGGAGAGTTTGCGTACCGTCTCTTCGTGGAAGGCCTGTGGAGTAGGAGCTTTGTGGAAGTAGAGGTAGCCTCCGAAAACTTCGTCGGCTCCTTCACCACTCAGTACCATTTTGATACCCATCGACTTGATGACCCGAGCCAGCAGGTACATCGGAGTAGAGGCACGTACGGTAGTCACATCGTATGTCTCGATGTAGTAGATAACATCGCGGATGGCATCCAGTCCTTCCTGAATGGTATAGTTGATTTCGTGGTGTACGGTTCCGATATGTTCGGCCACGAGGCGTGCCTTTTCCAAATCGGGAGCTCCTTTCAGTCCGACGGCAAAGGAATGCAGTTGCGGCCACCAGGCTGCCTGGGTACTGTCTGTTTCCACACGCTTGGCGGCATAAAGTTTGGCTACAGCCGAGATGACGGAAGAATCAAGACCGCCTGATAGCAGTACTCCGTAAGGAACATCACTCATCAGCTGGCGGCGAACGGCATCTTCAAGGGCGGTACGAATGGCTGACACTTGCATGCGATATGCTTCGGGATCGCAGGCCGAGGCGGCAGAAGTGCGTGTCTCGTTATCTGCTTTATCGGTATAGTTGTCTTTGACTGCATCGTATTCAGTCCATTCGCGTTTGTACCAAGGGCGCATTTCTCCTTCGCGGCTCCAATAGTAGTGGCCGGGCAAGAATGGTTCGTATTCGTCGCACATGCCTTCCAGAGCTTTCAGTTCGCTGGCACAATAGACGGTACCATCCTTGTCTTTACCTATATAAAGAGGTATAACACCAATGGGGTCGCGGGCAATGAGGAATTCGTCGCGTTCTTCGTCGTAAAGGGCGAAAGCAAAGATACCGCTTAGATGTTCGATGAAGTCCTTTCCGTAACGGCGATATAGGGCAAGGATAACTTCGCAATCGCTACCAGTTTGAAATTCATAGTCGCCAGCGAAGTCGCGCCGGATGTCGCGATGGTTATAGATTTCGCCGTTTACAGCCAGAATCTGTTTGCGGTCGGGTGAGAAGAGCGGCTGTCCTCCACTTTGAGGATCAACGATGGAGAGTCGCTCGTGTGCCAGTATGGCCGATCCGCCGCAATAGATTCCGCTCCAGTCGGGACCGCGGTGGCGTATGCGTTTCGCCATGGTGAGAGCCTTTTGTCTCAGTTCTGGCGTTTGATGTTTAATATTGAAGATGCAGGCTATTCCACACATAATATTTACGTTTTTTGTTGAAGGTTAGTGATGAATTTATTTCTCCTTATCGGATAACATCTGTTCGATGTCTTTAGCAGCACGGCGTCCGGCAGCAAGGCATTTCACGACGAGCGAGGCTCCTGTGGCGGCATCGCCGACTATCACAACATTGGACGGAAGCTCCGGATGTTTGGGTTTCAGGAAACCCATGGCCAGAAGTACCATATCTGCTTCGATAATTTCTTTTTTCCCGGTGGGTTTCATTGTGGGACGTCCGCCGTCGGCAGCCGGAATCCATTCTACTTCTTCTACTTCGACACCGGTTACACGACCGTTCCGTCCAATGAATTTGTTCGAATTCAGGCTCCACCGCCGGATACAGCCTTCTTCGTGACTGGAAGTTGTTTTCAGCACGACAGGCCATTGGGGCCAAGGAGTGGCTGGATTGTATCCTACGGGCGGCTGGGGCATGATTTCGATCTGAGTGACGCTTACGGCTCCTTGTCGGATGCTGGTACCGATACAGTCGCTTCCAGTGTCTCCGCCACCTATAACGAGCACTTTCTTACCATGAGCGTTCACCAGTTGTTCTTTCGGGAAGGTTTCTCCGTCCAATATCCGATTCTGCTGTGCCAGCATGTCGAGTGCGAAGTAGATACCTTTCAGGTCTCGTCCGGGAATGTTAAGGTCGCGGGCTTCGGGAGTACCGGTG
The DNA here is from genome assembly GCF_900108345.1 of Bacteroides ndongoniae. Lineage (GTDB taxonomy): Bacteria > Bacteroidota > Bacteroidia > Bacteroidales > Bacteroidaceae > Bacteroides > Bacteroides ndongoniae. The sequence continues at coordinate 1,524,499 of NZ_FNVV01000013.1, forward strand.
CACAATGCATAGGCATCGAATCCTTCCGGAAGCTTTTCTACATCAACGGTTACTCCCATTTCCATGTGGATGCCTTCTTCCTTGAGAAGCTTCATGCGTCGGTCGATGATTTCTTTAGGAAGCTTGAAGTTGGGGATGCCGTATCGCAGCAGTCCTCCCGGCATGGGATTCCTGTCGAAGATAGTGACTTCGAATCCTTGGGCGTTAAGTCTGACAGCTGTGCTTAGTCCGGCAGGGCCTGCACCGATGACTGCCACTTTCTTACCGTTTCTTACCGGTTTCAGCGGACGGATGTAGCCTTCGCGGAAGGCGGCTTCGGCTATGGCTGCTTCGTTTTCGCGGATAGTGACAGGAGCATCGAATGACAGTTTCAATACACACGACTTCTCGCACAACGCAGGGCATATTCGGCCGGTGAACTCCGGAAAGTCGTTGGTTTGCGATAATATTCTGTAAGCCATTTCCCATTTTCCCTTGCTGAGAGCAGCCTGAAACTCCGGGTCTTTGTTGCCCAGCGGGCATGCCCAGTGGCAGAAAGGTACGCCACAATCCATACACCGGCTGGCCTGAAGTTTACGGTCGTGGCTGTTCAGGGTTTGCTCTACCTGGCTGAAGTCGGTGATTCTTTCTTCTATCGGTCTGTAACCCGCTTCCTGGCGGGGTATATTTAAAAATGCTTTTGAGGTTCCCATGTTGTCATTAGTTTATGAAGTTCACTTCATTAGGAGTTAAAGAAGTTATCTTTCCGCTTCGCTTCATTAGACATTAAAGACGATGGTTTCATGTCTGGGAAGGAAGTTTTGCTTCTTTTGTTCCTTTATCGTTTAATAGTCTCTCTGCATGTCGGCAATCTTCTGTTGCAACTTGCGCATTTGCTCTTCCTGCAATACCTTTTTGTATTCGATAGGTACTACTTGGATAAACTGGTCGACGTAGTGTGTCCAGTCATCGAGCATGACGCGTGCCAGTTTCGAACCGGTGTACAGATAATGTTGCCGGATGAGTTCGTGCAACTCTTTTCTGTACGATGCTTCTTCGATTAACGAGAGTTCTACCATTTCCATGTTACAGAAATAGTCGAAATTTCCTTCTTTATTCCATACATAGGCTACGCCTCCACTCATACCTGCAGCAAAGTTTCGTCCGGTTTTACCCAGTACAACGACACGTCCGCCGGTCATGTATTCGCAGCAGTGATCACCTACACCTTCGACTACAGCAATGGCTCCCGAGTTACGTACGGCAAATCGCTCGCCCACACATCCGTTGATGTATACTTCTCCGCTGGTTGCACCGTATAGCAGGGTGTTTCCGGCAATTGTGTTCTTTTCGGCTTCGAAGTTGCTTCGAACAGGAGGCAATACGGCAATGCGTCCACCGCTGAGTCCTTTGCCCAAGTAGTCGTTGGCTTCGCCTTCCAACTTGAAGTTGACACCTGGTACCAAGAAGGCTCCGAAACTTTGTCCGGCCGAACCTTTGAACTTTATATTCAGGGTATGCTCCGGAAGTCCTTTAGCGCCATACTTTTGGGCGATGGCTCCCGACAACATGGCACCACAGGCACGATCGGTGTTGGCGATAGTATATTCTAAGGAGATCTCTTTCTGGTTCTCCAATGTTTCGGCAGCAGCGTGGAGGATTTCTACATCCTTTACGTGGTCGATGCCGTGTTGTTGGTCGGTGACGTGGCGTATAGCAGCTCCGTTCTCTACACGGGTAAGCAATTGCGAGAAGTCGAGCAAGGCATGCTTGGGGTTCTTGTAATCGCGTTTACTTCGGATGATGAGATCCGTCCGTCCGATGATGTCGTCCATTCTTTCAACTCCGATTTCGGCCAAATACTCGCGTACTTCTTGTGCCAGGAAAGTGAAATAGTTCACCAGGTATTCGCTTCGTCCTCTGAAGCGTTTGCGAAGTTCGGCATCCTGGGTGGCTACACCTACGGGACATGTGTTCTGATTACATTTACGCATCATCACGCATCCCAGTACGATCAGGGCGGCAGTGGCGAACCCATATTCTTCGGCACCGAGCATAGCCATCAGTACGATGTCACGTCCAGTCTTCAATTGTCCGTCTACTTGCAGGAGGACTTGTCCGCGCAGACCGTTCAATACCAGCGTCTGTTGCGTTTCGCTCAATCCGATTTCGGGCGAGATACCTGCATACCGGATGCTTGATGCCGGTGATGCTCCCGTGCCTCCTTCGGCTCCAGAGATGACGATTAAGTCGGCCTTGGCTTTTGCCACACCGGCAGCGATGGTTCCTACACCGCTTTCAGCAACCAGCTTGACACTGATTTTGGCGTGCGGGTTCACGTTCTTCAGGTCGAAAATCAGTTGTGCCAAATCCTCGATAGAGTAGATGTCGTGATGAGGTGGAGGCGAGATGAGCGAGATGCCCGGGATGGAGTGACGAGTGCGTGCTATGACTTCATCTACCTTGAATCCTGGCAATTGTCCGCCCTCACCAGGCTTGGCACCTTGGGCCACTTTGATTTGGATTTCGTCAGCATTGACCAAGTATTCGGTTGTCACGCCAAAACGTCCGGAAGCTACCTGCTTGATGGCACTTCTGGTTTCGTTGTCGAAGCGTGAGCTGTCTTCTCCTCCTTCGCCGGTATTGCTGCGTCCGTGCAGACGGTTCATGGCAATGGCAATGGCTTCGTGGGCTTCCTGGCTGATGGCACCGAACGACATGGCTCCGGTGACAAACCTTCGCACGATGGATTCGACAGGCTCTACACGGTTAATGTCGATGGGATTATGTCGGAAATCCAGGAAATCGCGCAAGAAGATAGGCTGTTCTTTTTCATCTACCAAGCGGGTAAATTCTTTGAACTTCTTGTAACTTCCCGTACGTGTAGCCAATTGCAGGGTAGCTATGGTTTCGGGATTCCATGCATGTTTTTCGCCATCTTTACGGAAGGCGTAGATACCTGCGTTGGGCAAAAGTTCTTTACCGGCTTTTGTCGTATCTTCGCTTTCGGCATGCGAGCCCTCTATTTGAGGATGGGGATTTCTGAATCTGAATTTGACAATTTCTTCCAAACCGATACCACCTATGCATGATTTCAGTCCACCGAAGTAGGCATCGCTCAATTCCTGACTCAACCCTACAGCTTCGAATATTTTTGCACCGCGATAAGAACGGATGGTACTGATACCCATCTTACTCATCACTTTGAACAAACCTTTGCATACGGCTTTGATGTAGTTTTTCTCGGCTGTGGCATAATCCAGCTGGATGTCTTTGTCGGCCACCAATTGGTCGAGTACGGCGAAAGCCATATAGGGGTTCAGAGCACTGGCTCCGAATCCGAGCAGCAGGGCTGCATGCATAACTTCGCGTATTTCGCCACTTTCTACTACAAGGGCTGTCTGTACACGTTTGCCTACAGAAATCAGGTAATGATGTACAGCACTGACGGCCAGGAGTGAAGGGATGGGGGCATGTGCGTCGTTTGCCTCACGGTCGGTCAGAACAATATAGTTAACTCCTTCATTGACACTTTCTTCTGCTTGCTTACACAACGAGGCAATGGCTTCTTGCAAACCGTTTCTTCCTTTGGAAGTATCGTAGAGCATAGGAAGCTTTACTGTTTTAAATCCTTTGTAGCGAATGTTGCAAAGCAAATCAAGTTGCGTATTGGTCAATATGGGGTGGTTCAACCTTACCATTTTGCAGTGTTCGGCATTAGGAGTCAGGATGTTCATTCCCACAGCTCCGATGTATTCGGTGAGCGACATGACCAATTCTTCGCGGATTGGGTCGATAGGCGGATTGGTGACTTGAGCGAATTGCTGTCGGAAATAGTTGAACAGCAATTGTGGGCGATCACTCAATACAGCCAATGGTGTATCGTTACCCATGGCACTTACGGGCTCGGCACCATTTTCGGCCATGGGCTGAATAATTTTTTCGATATCTTCGCGGGTATATCCAAAGATGTGGAGCATGTCGCTATAATGAGGTACACTATGTGCAACTTTTCTTCCGCTTTTCAGTTCGTCCAATTCGATTCGGTTGGTGGCAAGCCATGCGCGATAAGGCTTGGCTTCAGCCAGTTGGCGCTTCAGTTCGTCATCATAGTAGATACGTCCTTCCTGTGTGTCAACCAACAGGATTTTTCCGGGTTGAAGGCGTCCTTTTTCTTTTATGTCGCCTGGCTCAAAATCCATTACACCTACTTCGCTGGCTACTACCATCGTGTCATTTTTTGTAATGAGGTAGCGTGCAGGACGGAGACCGTTTCGGTCGAGCATACCACCAGCATATCTACCGTCGCTGAAGAGCAGAGCGGCAGGACCGTCCCATGGTTCCATCAAGATGGAGTGGTATTCGTAGAAAGCTTTCAGGTCTTCGCTGATAGGATTCTTTTCATTGAAAGATTCGGGTACGAGCATGGCCATAGCATGAGGCAGACTCATACCGGACATGACTAGGAATTCAAGCACATTGTCCAACGAGGCCGAGTCGCTCATACCTGGTTGTACGATGGGGCGTATTTCGCGTATGTCTCCCAATGTGGGGGTGGACAATACCGATTCGCGGGCTTCCATCCATCCGCGGTTTCCTCGGATGGTGTTTATTTCGCCGTTGTGTGCCAGCAAGCGGAAAGGCTGGGCGAGTCCCCAAGTGGGGAAAGTATTAGTACTGAACCGGCTATGAACCAAAGCCAGACCACTGGTGAAGTAACTGTTGGTCAAGTCAGGAAAGTACCCTCTTAATTGCATAGACGATAACATGCCTTTGTAGACAATGTTCTGGGTCGATAGCGAACATACGTAGAAGTCGTTTCGGGTAGGAATGTCCGACCTTCTTATGCGGTTTTCTATTCTTTTCCTTATAATATATAGTTTTCTTTCGGCTGTCTGGCTGTCGGTGAATCCGGTAATAAAGATTTGTTTGATGTCCGGTTCAGCAGTCAGTGCTGCTTCCCCTAAAATTTCGGGACATGTGGGTACATTTCTCAGGTGCATCAATGTGAGTCCATCTTTCTCAATCTCTTCAATGATGATGCTAAGAATAGCTTCCTGATCTTTTTTATCTTTGGGAAGAAATAGAATACCTGTTCCGTATCGGCCTTTTTCGGGCACGGGAATTCCCTGTAGTAAGATAAACTCATGGGGGATCTGCAACATGATACCTGCCCCGTCGCCAGTCTTGTTGTCAGCACCTTCAGCACCGCGATGGCGCATGTTTTCAAGCACTTTCAGAGCCGATTCAACCAATTCGTGGCTTTTGTTTCCGTGGATGTTTACAATCATTCCTACACCACATGCATCGTGTTCGTAAGACGGATCGTATAGTCCTCTCTTTTCCTTTGTTTTGTTGTTAAAAAGTTCTTGCTTTACCATCTTGATTAACTTTATTTCCTGTAATACCTATTATTTGTGTCAAAATGCACGGCAAATATATGGTATTAATTTCAAAATGGTAAATTTTCAATAATCTTGTTTATAATAAAATTAAAGCATTTGTTTAAACGGTTACGATTGGTTGATAATTTAGTAATTAAATATACTAAACTGAAAGCATATTTGTGCTTTTTAATTTCATATTGTTATTTTAACATATTGAATAAGTTTTTTAATTGGATGCATAAAGCCATATAGGTGGCATTATGCATTGTGTTCCGTACTTCAACTTATCCCCAGCATAATTTATGAAAATCGCAATATTCGCATTTTTTCGTGTCATCAGTTTGGGTAAAAGGTTCTTGCGGATTGAATATCTCGTTCAGCAAGGCTTGTAAATGTTCGCGGAAGTCGTCTTCGTAAAGAGCAAAGTTGAGTACTGGAATTTTGGGCTGACGCGGAGCACCTATCTCAATAACCGGCGAATAGGTGTCGGAAGCAGCCTTGTGGATATAGAGAAGGGCGGGTGCTACTTTTAGGGATTGTTTGCGGCACATGATGGCGGCATACAAGAAGGTCTGGAAAATGTAACCCGGGCGATTCTCAGAAGGGGTGAAAAGCTGTCCAATGTTCTCAGGTGTCTTAGGTAAGCCTCCTGTTTTGTAGTCAACAATGCGCAAAGTACCATCCTTGCTATCCATACGGTCAATAGTGCCACCAATGTTTACTGATAGTTTTCCTTTGGAGGTCTCAATCTCGATACTTTCTTTTACAGTCTTTTCCATAGCTTCCATGCTGAAGGGGGCATATTGCAAGTCGTTTCTGAGCAGTTGTTTCAGATAGGAAACAATGACCCGTGCGTGGATGAGTTGGCTTCCGTTGTATTCAGGTTTTTCCTGAGGAGGTACATGGAAAAACTCTTCTTTAAAAGCTCGGTTGACGTACTCTTGCAGTCGTGCGTCGTCTTTGAGTAATTGTTCGAGATCTGTTTTATGTATTTCCTTCTGGTGGCTGGTAAGGTCGGTATATACCAGTTCGGCAGAACGGTGGAAAATAGTTCCAAACAGAGCTGAATTGATTTCGGCATTGACTTCATCAGGTGCTTTAAGGCCGGCTATGTAACGGAAGTAAAACTTCAGTCGGCAGTCCAGATAAGAGTTCAAAGCCGAGGGAGATAGCAGACGCTCGGGATGGAGACGGCTGTTGTAGGTGGCGTACATTGTACGTATTACTTCATCGGTTTTATCAATTTGGATGGTGCGACCTTGCTTAGGTGATTGAGCTGCTTCGAGGTAACTGTGGGTAACAGTATGAGGCGATTCGATGAGAAACTGCAACATGAAACGTGACATTTCTCCCCGGTTCAGCCCGTCGGAAGAAGTATTGTAGAGCAGGGTGATATTTTCGGCACGTTGAATGAGTCGATAAAAATAGTAAGCGTAGACAGCATTTTTGTGTTCGATGGTAGTCATGCCGAAAGCTTTGCGCAGATTGTAGGGGATGAAGGATGATTCGCCTTCGGCTTTGGGCAACTTGCCTTCGTTCAGTGAGAGGATAAGCAGGTTCTTGAAATCTAGGTTACGTGTTTCAAGTACTCCCATGACCTGAAGTCCGATGGCAGGTTCGCCATGAAAAGGGATGTTGGCCGAAACCAGCAGGCGGTTGAGCAACCGTTTCAGGGTGTCGAGACGTAAAGTCAATACCTCATCTTCAATCAGGCTGAGCAGACGATTGATAAGAGTATAACCTTTGAACAGCGATTCGCGGTAGAGCTGGTTGTATAAGTCGGACGAATCGTCTTCGTGGCGGTAGAGAACAGCTACTTCCTGTATCATGTCAATGAGGTAGGTGCACAAAGCCTGAATGCCGTTTTGTGGGGTGAATACCTTCTCCAAAAAAGCATCTTGTTTAAGTTCGGAAGGAAGAGGATAGAAACGGTTGTTGCGTGTAAGCGACAATTCGAGTGCCGGAGCCGAAGGGGATAACTGACGGGTGTAGGGATGCTTCAACACGTTAAGCACAGCTTCGTAGGTGTAGCGGCCCGTATCGGTGCGATAGCCGGAGGTTTGCAGTTCGACAAGGGCGTTGATGAAGTTGTACACAGGTGTTTGTGCCAGTGGAAATCCCATGGTGACGTTGACGTCTTTAATGTCTGCCGGGAGCGAGTGAAGCACTGGCAAGAGAAGGGCTTCATTACAAAGAACAATGGCGTTTTCTTTCAGGTTCTTTGTAGTGTCAATGCTTTGACCCCATTGAGGAATGAAGCGTGCCTGTGCATTCTCGGTAGGAGAGGAGATATACTGTATTTTTTTGTTGCTCCGCAAGGTGTCGAAAACCGATTCGGGTAACTGATTGGGAAAAATCTTGAGGTTTTGCAAGATGAATTCACCTGCTTCGTGTGTATAGGGTGGCTGCTGTTCATGAGGCAGACGGGTGTAGAAGATGTCGTAATCCCAGTAGAAAAGAGCTTTGCCAGCCTCTTGCAGAAGGGAGAAGAAGGCTTTCTCTACCTTATTTAATACGTTGAAGCCTACGAAGACATAACGATCGTAGCGGGGAAGCAGAGGAATACCGGCATTGAAGTCGGCTGTAAGTTGTTCGAGTACGTTGCGATACATCATTCCTTCGTAAGCAATGCCCAGTTGGGTCAGGCTGTCGCGATAATGATGGTAAATATCGTTCAGTTTGTCCCAAAGGGAGATGAAACGTTCTTTCAGCAACGTACGTTTTTCGATAGAGAAGTTCTGAAAGAATTGGCGGATGGCTTCTTCCTGTTCGTGATCGAGGAAGCTATAGTCGTCCATCAGATTTTTCAGGTCTTGTAAGTTGGTGAAAAGGCGGTCGGCATCTACAAGGTTCTTGTCGACATCATCAAAATCGCTGATCAATAATTCACCCCAAAAATAGAAGTCGTCGAGGGTTTCGTCGCTATGGGTTTCTTGGACGAATATGTTGTAGAGTTCGCATACCAAGCGAATGGGGTCACCAAGTTTCAGGGGGGATAGCTGACCGAATAATTCGCTGATGCTGACATACGAAGGCGACCAGATGGGACGGTCGGCTTCGGCTGCCAGATATTCGTTGAAGAAAAGGCTGGCACGTTTGTTGGGGAAGACAATGGCTGTGCGTGACAGGTCATTACCTATCTTATGATAAAGGTCGTGGGCTACCAGTTGGAGGAAAGTTTGCATCTTGCTGAATTTTTATTTTATTTGTTTTTTGTTTTTTCTTGTTTCTCGAAATCTACCTTTTCTACTTGTTGCATGTCTACATACCACAAGTAACCGTTTATGTGAGAGGCAGTGTAGCCCATACGTACCAGCAGGCGCATGTAGTCTTGAACCTGTCGGTTATATCGTTTACTAGGCTTACCAAATTTAAAATCGACAACCACGATATCATCTCCTTTCATCATTACACGGTCGGGACGGCGGTTAAGCAGTTTTCCGTTGTCAAGCCAGATGATGTCGCACTCGTTGAACAGGCGCCATTCTCCCGAATACCATTGTTTGACTTCGGGTAGGGAGAAGGCACGTCTGGTAAGCTCTCTGATTTCGTCTGCGGTTGTTTGGTGGCCGATGACACCTTCGGCTACAAGGTGTGAGACTGCATTGTCAATGTCGGCTTCGGTTTCGATGGCTGAGAAGAGGGTGTGAAGCAGGCGTCCGCGGTTGATGAAACGTTGTGCAGATTCTTCTTCATCGATACCGGCAATGAAATCGGCTGAGCGGTTGGATTGTCTGAATTCGATGTCGTGCTTCAGGCTTTCCATACGTACCGGTTGTTTATGGGGACTGAAAGCCAACTTGTTGGCAGAAGTTTTATTTTCCTGTCCGGATAGGGTCGAAGGGCATAGAGAACCACTCTCAAACGTAGCGAATTCTTCGTCCCACAGGCTTCCTTCGATGGCTTTGGCTACGGAAGGAAGTGCGTTGGCCAGCAATTCGGCTACAGTGCCACGCTGGTCCTTTTTGCTCCATACGATGAGGTTTTTTTCGGGGCGGGTGAAAGCTACGTATAATAGATTCAGGTTGTCGACCCATAACTGAAGGCGTTCATCCAGATAGTCGGAACGGTAAACAGATTCAGCCATGAGAGGACTGTAGGTAACGGGAACCAAGTCAAGTGCATTGTAGGGGGCAGAAGGCGCTTGGCACCAGACAAGCTGGTTGTTGGTTTCGTTTTCCAGTTTCCAGTCGCAGAATGGGATGAGCACGGTGTGGAATTCAAGTCCTTTCGATTTGTGAATAGAGAGGATACGTATGCCATCCACTTCGCCACTAGGGATTGTCTGGGCACATAGTGTGTCCTCCCAATGGCGGATGAAGTGACCGATGTCCGAAGGATTGTCTTGCAGATATTGTGTCACGGCATCGAAGAAGGAGAACAGGTAGGCATCTTGCTTTGCGACGAGGTTGAGGTGCAGGATGCTGTATAGTTCTTCTAACAGTTCGTATAGAGGCATGAGGCGAAGTTCTGCGGTGTGTGCACAGAAAGCTTCGGGCAGTATGCCAGAGTTCGGTTCGGCGAATAACTGATGCCATTGAACCGGGGAGGTAGCCACGTATTGGGTGTAGTTTGTCGCAAGCGAGGCTTGCGATATTTTGTCATCAGAATCGAGCAGGATGCGTAGGGCATCTATCAGCATGCCGACTGCTACGGATGCATCAAGACGAAAAGCTTCGTCAGAGACGATAGGCAGGCGGAGTTCCTGATCGAAATAGTCGGCAATGAGAGGAATGTTTTTGTTTTTACGTACCAGTATGGTGATGTCGTTTAGCAGTATACCGCTATCGAGTAAATGACGTACTTCGTTGCCTAATGCAATCAAAGTCTGTTCAGTGTAGTTGTGGTCGTTGTCGGGTTCAAGGAAACTGGCCTTTACATAGCCGCGCGACAGGCTGCGTGGTGATTCTTGGGCGACATCAGCATAGGCATTCTTCAGTGGGTGGCATTCTTCGTGCAGTTCGTCCAAGTGCAGAGCATTCAGATAATCGACGGCTTGGGTGAAGAAATGGTTGTTGAACTGGATGATATTGGTTTCGCTTCGACGGTTTGTTTTCAGCGTTTCCACACGAATGGGAAAACGGTTGGAACCAAAAGAGTCTTTGTTGGTAGAACTGCCAAGGTTATTCAGAATGCTCCAGTCGCCGTTGCGCCAGCGATAAATGGATTGTTTGACATCGCCCACGATGAGGCTGTCGGCACCTTGTGCGAGGCCTTCAAGCAACAACATGCGGAAGTTGTCCCATTGCATCCGACTGGTGTCTTGAAATTCATCGATCATCACATTGTGTATGCTGGCTCCGATTTTTTCGAAGACGAATGATGAGTCGCCCTCACCCAGCAGTCGATGCAGCAAGGCATTCGTGTCAGACAGCAGAAAACGGTTCTGTTCTTTATTAAGGATACGTACCTGTTCGTCTATGTGGTTTAGCAGCTGTAGTTTGTCAAGATGTTGTAGAGAGAGGCGGCAACTATTTACTGTTTGGTTGCGTTGTGGACGTAGTCTTTCTGAGTCACGCAAAAGGGGCATCAGACTGCTTTCGGCTAAGTGGATGATGTCTTTTTTGCGCGTCGATGTTTTCGATGCCCAGTTTTGCGGGTCGTCGAGGCAATTTTTCAGGGTAGTGTTCAATACATCTTTGTCGGCCAGTTTTCCATCGCGCAATTTACGGAAATAACTTCCAATGCTTCGTGTCCCTCCTTTCAGATCGTCGGAGGTGAGGGCATGGGCTTCGAGTTCGCCGACGAACTGATCGTAGAAAGCTTTCATCTGTTCAAGGGCATCTGTCAGCATTTCACGCAGCACGTCGCGATAAAGTCTGACGGCTTGCGGATCGCGTAATTTCTGGCGCAGCATTTCGCCACGTTCAATGTAGCCTTCGTCGAAGATGTTTCGTCCGAATCGTTTTATTTCATCAGATACATTCCAGCGTTTGTCGTCGGCAATACGTTCGTCGATGTAGGCCAGAAGCCATGCCAATACGGGTGAGGTGGGAGTGAGTTGGTCGATAAGGGTATCGACGGCATCGCTCAATACTTCGTTGTTGTTCAGTTCGATATTCAGGTTAGGGCTCAGTTCCAGCTCGCGTGCAAGATTACGCATGACGGACTGGAAAAAGGAGTCAATGGTTTCTACGCGGAAGCGGCTATAGTCGTGTAGAATGTACTGTAAAGCCATGCCGGCGCGTTGCCTCAATTCGCTGGTTGTACAGGGCTTGGGCATGCCTGTCTGGTGATGGCGTGCGAGGTCCTCTTCTATACGTTTCAGGTAAGCGTCGGATGCGGGGTCGGCCTGCCAGATACCGTACAGTTGCTGCAAGATACGTTCCTTCATTTCGGTAGTGGCCTTGTTGGTAAAGGTCACAGCCAGAATCTGCCGGTAGGCTCTTGGGTTTGCTATCAGGTGTTTGATGTACTCGACGGCCAAAGTGAATGTTTTTCCTGACCCGGCGGATGCTTTGTATACTAACAATTCCATGTGTAGATTTTCATTTTCTGAACAAAAGATGTTGGCAAAATTACGTAAAGTTTGCGTAATATTCAAGGGCTGATTGTTTGGTTGTGTGTCTGCAATGTTTTATCTTTGTCAATAGGAAGAGTAGAACGAGAGAAGTGAGTGGCACATGCTGGTGGCAACTGTGTGACATTACCGATTTTGTTGACTTCTCTACACATAATAAACTTGAAAGCGTATGAAAAACATTCTGATTCTTTTGTGCTCTATCTTAGGATTGAGTGGTTGTGGCTCTGTTATTGCAAGTAAGGAGATTGACAACCGGACGGTGCAGACTTTCGATGTGACTCGTTTTATGGGAAAATGGTACGAGATAGCACGTTATGATCATCGCTTTGAAGAGGGAATGAATCGGGTGACAGCTACTTATACCTTGCTTGATAACGGACGGATTGAAGTGCTGAATGCTGGTTATAAAGACGGCAAGTACAAAGAGATTAAAGGAAAAGCCAAACAACCTGATGCTGCTGATCCGGGCAAGTTGAAAGTATCGTTCTTCTTGTGGTTTTATGCTGATTATTATGTGCTCGACATCGATCCCGACTATCGTTATGTGCTGGTAGGAAGTAGCAGCGATAAGTATCTTTGGATTATGAGTCTTTTTGTAGGGTATTTCATGAAATTACATATTATGTAAATATACTGATTGTCAGCACTTAATACATTTTGTGGTTTGCAGGAAAATACGTATATTTGCAGTAGTTTTCGTGCGAAAAGGTCACCTGAAGGTCACCAAAGAGAGCGGAATATCACTTGTAAATAAACATATTATGGAGAAGAAGGAGACGAATAAGGTCACTAAAACGGCAAAAATGGAAGCCAAAACCACTTCAAGGGGAGAAAAGTGCCTCGCCAAATTCACGGCTGCAAATGGCAACGTATATGGTTCATTGACTCTTGATATACGAAAAGCAGGAGATTACTCGCAACCGCTTCCTGTTGCCGTGCGTATATGTCATGCTGGACAGAAGGTCTTTCTTCGTTTGGGCAAAACATACACTATGGAAGAATGGTTGACCTTGTGCGAATACGAGAAAAGTGGCCGTCGTGTTCAACTGACAGAGAGAAACGACATGAAAAATCTAATGGATAGGGTGGAACTTATCGCCAATCAACTTATCGCAGAAAACAACTTCTCTCTTCGCAAGCTGCAAGACAGATTTCAGGGTAGAAAAGATGATGACAGCACCATTATTACAGTGTGGGATTCATACATTCAATCTAAGACCAATGAGGGCAAGGCTGGTTCAGCCCGTTGTAGCAAAGATGTTCGTAACCGCTTTGTGAAAGACTTGGGTACGGATGTATCATTTGCTGATATTAACAAGGAGTTTATCATGAAGTGGGTAAAAATCATGAAAAAGAACGGACTGAGTACAACGACCATTGCCATCGCACTTCGTAGCCTCAGAACAATCATCAATATGTGTATCTCAAATGGTTTGATGAAGGGTGATACCAAGGAAATGTTCAAGGACACAGGTTACAATAAATCCCAAAGCCGCAAGCATGAGTTTCTTGATGTAGCTACCATGCGTAAACTCTATGACTTCTGGAAAGCAGGTGAGGCAAAAGACAAGGATAGGAACGAGTTGTTTCTTGGGCGAGAAAAACATGCTATATTTCGCGACCTTGGATTATTCCTCTTTATGTATTTAGGCGATGGACAAAATCTTGCTGATACACTCCGTCTGACTTATGATGAACTATACTATGCCACTCATGGCAAACAGTTGCGTTTTCTTCGTCATAAGACCCGGGAACGAAACGAGAGTGCCAGTGAGGTAATATTTCCTGTTACACCTGAGATACAAGAGATACTCAACCGATATGGTAATGCTCCAAAACTTGGGCGAAGGGTATTTCCCATAATGAGCGAACTTATTACCCCTGAACAGGAGATATGGGTTATCCAACGTTATAACAGATATATACGTGAGCACATGGCAAAAGTCGCTAAACTCATAGGATTGGAACAAACACCATCACCAACATGGGCAAGACATAGCTTTGCTACCAATCTCAATAATTCAGGTGTCGTACCTTATAAATATATAAGTGACAGCATGGGGCATAGTGGTGGCAGTGACATCACTTCCAACTATATAGGCACCTATCCTCTTGCGAAGATGTTGGAGTACAATTATTATTTGCTTAATGAGAAGCCTAAAGAAACTGCCCCAGTTGTAGATAAGAAAGCTTTGTTGGAGATGCTGAAGGGCTTAAGCGAAGAGGAGAGGATGGAACTGATAGCTAATCTATCTGACTAATTATAGCTGTTTACCGCAAGAGCACCAAGTGAAATACCACAAAAACACGGAACAAAACACAGCAAAAATACCGAATGAAATGCCGCAAAAAAGTGGATTTAATTACCACAAAAAACACGAATTGGCAATACAATTCGCAGAAAATGTGTATCTTTGCCATTGAAAAATATATTATATGAATTATTATAAAAGAACAGCCGATGCCCTGCTGCAAGATTTACTGGATGCATTTGGGGCAGTATTGATAGAAGGTCCCAAATGGTGCGGTAAAACCACTACGGCATCTCAACTTGCCAATAGCATCTTGAGAATGCAAGACCCAAGTATGCGTGAGGAGTATTTAGCCACAGCTAAAACTAAGCCGTCCATTCTGTTAAAAGGAGATACACCTCGTCTTATTGATGAGTGGCAAGATGCTCCAATGTTGTGGGATGCGGTACGAACAACTGTTGATGACCGCCAAATTCCCGGACAATTTATACTCACTGGTTCCAATGCTGTTGACAAATCTCAAATACATCATTCCGGAGCTGGTCGTATTGCCCGGCTGCGTATGTTGCCTATGAGCTTGTGGGAGTCGCAAGAATCTACGGGCGAAGTTTCATTGAAAGAACTTTTCAACAATCCTGATTATGATATTGACGGTAAAATGTCTAAGATGACCGTCGAAGACCTAATCTTTGCCGCATCCCGAGGTGGATGGCCGGCTTCTTTGTTGGCTCGTACTCCAAAAGCTCAATTACTTGTGGCAAAGAACTATGTTCAAACCATTTGTTCTGACGACGTTTCCGGTATTGATGGAAAGAAAAGAGATGCCAAACTGACCAGCATGATACTTCGGGCTTATGCCAGGAATGTTTCGACATTGGTCAAGAAAAAATCTCTTTTAGATGATGTAACCTCGTCTGGCGAAGTAAGTTGTCACGTAGATACATTTGATGATTATGTTTCGGCTTTAGAAAAACTATTTGTTATCCAGAACATAAGTGCATGGTGTCCTGCCATAAGAAGTAAGACCGCTATCAGAAGCAGTGTAAAACGATGCTTCTGTGACCCTTCTATACCGATTGCCCTTTTGGGACTATCTCCCGAATCATTAAGTATGCAACTTAGGACGTTTGGATTTATCTTTGAGCAGATGTGTATTCGTGACCTAAAGGCGTACACCATTGATTTAAATAGTCATGTATCTTACTACCATGACCGATACGACTTGGAAGCGGACATAGTGCTGCATTTGGAAGATGGACGTTATGCTCTCATTGAGTGCAAACTTGGTAGTAGCGAAATTGATGAAGGAGCTAAACACTTACTCGAACTCAAAAGGCTTATACAGGAACACAACAAGACGGAGAAGCAGGTACCTATTCGGGAGCCAGATTTACTTATTGTGATGACAGGTGGAACAATGGCATATTCTCGTCCCGATGGGGTTAAAGTGATTCCTTTGGCATGTCTCAAAGATTAACCATTTAGCGGAGCTGTTTATATGGACAATAATATGAAGGAACTTTCCCCTGATAAGTTTCATCTTCAAGCGAAAATGCAGGAATGGCTTGAAGCGAATCAAGAAATCTATACAAATTTTAAGAGCAAGATTCAATCAATCTTAAAGAATCTGTTGTGCGATAACCACAGTAAACAGATAGACGATGAGGCAATTACGTTACAAAACATAATCTTGGAGATAATGACCACAGAAGAAGGTGTTGCTACCGATGAGATGATTGACAAATTCTCTAATGCCATAAAAGATGGGAATGTGTCAGCCTGCTGCTTGTATTGCTATTTGGAACTGGACAATGGGCTTAAGGAATAGAATATGCCATGACCAAATTTGAGCAATCAGAGGATGCAAAATACATTAAAGAAGGCATTCATGCCTATTTGGAAGATAAGAAACGTGAAACTCAAGAAGCAGTTAACAAGGATTTGAATTTGCTCAGCCTGCGTCGCTGGCACTATGAACACCCCGGAGACTATCAAGAATTTGCAAATCTTTTTGCCAAAGCATACGAAGGTGATATGACTTTCATTCTTAAAGGCATGTCTTACTTGGCAGAGATGCTGTCTCTTAATGGAATTAAGGGCATTACAGAATTACTTGAAAGCCTTTGTCCTGGGACTGAAAGCTACAATAGAGCTCAATTTGGAAGCAATTACCAGCAAGTCCATGAGAAACTGACAGCCTTGTTTGCTTCTACATTTAATCAAGAGGCAACGAAACAAAAACTCCTGCATAACAATCCTTTCATGTGTAGTGCGTTCTACTGGATGATATTTGACGATGGTTTTGTGAAGATGGGAGATTTACTCTCCAAAACAATGATGGGAGAAAACTCGTCTGTCTGGCAGAAAGGTTTTGGTGGGCAATTTATACGCTCTTTAATGCTTACCAGTTTTGACAAAGCAGCTTATACCAAAGGGGCATGGAAAGCTATGGGTAAAAATGGTGCGGCAAAAGAGGTGGTCAGTTCCACCTTACAGGCATCTAAAGGTCGCCGTGGACGCAAGCAAGTCTGTGTCCTGCTTGAAGAAATGCTTATACAACCTTATGCGGAACTTCTTACCAATGGGATAGAAACAATACTCACCGAATGGATGGAAACGAATGCTACAGACTCCGTTCTTGCCTATATTTTTGCTGCGTTGACTAATGGCGGTTTGCTTAATGACTCTTACAATTACCGAACTTTTCATACTGCCATTTTGGAGAGGTTCCCATCCCTTGGATTCAAATCTGGTTTTGATTGGGCAGAAGCCCTTTATTGTGCCATTATCAATGAACATGGTGACTATGGCTATAATTTGAGTTTATCAGAAAAAACTATTCAAACAGGAAGGGAACAAGCGAAGTTGATGGAGATAAGACTGCGTACTTTGCTTTCTCCCAATATATATTAATTCTATCATAAACGCTTGGTTAGTTAAAAAGAAACGCTATCCCGTTAAAAGCACCTCGGCAGAAATCGACGCGATTTTTACCGAGGTGCTTTCTTTGTGTTCTATAATAATTTCGCGGCATAATCATCTAAACAACATATTATGCAAGGAAATTTTATCATGTTACAGAAGGATGACCTCAAGCAGGTTGTTTCCGAATTAGTGGAAGAGTTGGTAGGAAAGAAATCCCAGCCCGATTTGACATCAGAAGAGAGTGACGAATACTATACGCGCGACCAAGTATGTGAACGGCTTCACATCACCTACACCACTTTATGGCGTATGCAGAAAGAGGGTACAATCATCGTTCACAAGTTAGGTGGACGTAATCTTTACTCAAAAAGAGAGATTACTTCACTTGTGAAATCGAAAGTTCAGGGTTCTGGCTGTAATGAATTGAATGTATAATCCCAAGAGATACAATATGGAAGAATTATATATTCGAGTAGGTACTACAATATATAAGGTAGTGCAGCAACCTTTGGTCGATGGTACAACTATCACCCGCCGGATTCAATGGAGCTTTGGCACTATCCGGCAGGACTATGGAAAGAACAATATTCCTCCCATCACAAAGTATAATGGCTTTTGTACAGTACCGAGTCATATTAACTATCAAAAAGAAGTTGCAGGTTTCTACAATCTTTACGAGCCGATAACCCATATTCCTGTGGAGGGCGATTTCAAGCATATCCGCTCGTTGGTGGAACACATTTTCGGTGAGCAGTATGAGTTGGGAATGGATTACCTTCAACTGTTATATCTGAAACCGACACAGAAATTGCCGATACTTCTGTTGGTTTCGGAAGAACGGAATACAGGCAAGAGTACATTCTTGAACTTCTTGAAAGCATTGTTTCAGGATAATGTTACTTTCAATACGAATGAGGATTTCCGCAGTCAATTCAATGCCGATTGGGCAGGCAAACTGATGATAGTTGTGGATGAAGTGCTGCTCAACCGCCGTGAGGATAGCGAACGGTTGAAGAATCTTAGCACAGCCCATTCCTATAAAATGGAATCCAAAGGAAAAGACCGCTATGAAGTGCAGTTCTTCGCTAAGTTTGTGCTGTGTTCCAATAACGAGAATTTCCCCGTTTACATTGAGCCGGAGGAAACACGTTATTGGGTAAGGAAGGTTAACCGATTGGAGAAGGATGATACTTCGTTTCTACAGAAATTGAAAGACGAAATCCCAGCATTTTTGCACTATCTGTTGCATCGTGACTTGACAACCAAAGAAGAAAGTCGAATGTGGTTTTCGCCGTCACTCATACGCACGGAAGCATTGGAGAAAATCATCCGCAGCAATCGGAGCCGCATAGAACTTGACATGGCTGAACTGCTGCTCGACATCATGGACTGCATGCAGGTGGATGTGGTGGATTTCTGCATCAACGACCTATTGGCGTTGTTCAACTATTCTATGGTAAGAGTGGAACGCCACCAAGTGAGGAATGTCCTGCAACAGTGTTGGAAACTGGAGCCTGCTCCCAATGCGCTGTCTTATTCCACTTACCAAATATCCGTGTTGCCGGGACAGAAGTATTCAGCATCACCCAAGAAAGTCGGTCGCTTTTACACCGTCACCCGAGAAATTCTGAAAGACTATCGTTGAGTTTGTTGAATTTGATGAAATATAGGGAGAAACGTATGAGCAAGGCTTATATGATTCAACAATAGTCTCAACAGTTTTCAACAGAATTGCTGGCCAAAAAAGAAAAGTAGAATCCTAAACCGTTGGATGCGATTTTTATTTTCCCTTTTGTCGGTACTCTCTCAACAAAGTCAACAAAATCAACGAGAAATAAACAATCACAAGACTTCTAAAATAACAGTCACATGAAGAAAGAAGATTTGATACCAATTATCGCACAGCGCAATCCGCTCTTGGCGGATGCGGTCGGCAAAATGGTCGGCTACATTCAAGACAGGTGGGCAGCACCGTACCCCTCAAAGGAACAGACGGAAGCGGTCAATGCCTACCTCCGTTCAGTCCATGCTGACGGTAACGGTACGATGAGCGAGAACAATATTGCACACCGCAGGATTGCCACGCAGGTGATAACCATTAACGCAATCCGTGTGCTTGACCATGACCAGCTCGACCGTTTGCAGGATGTGCTGAACCATATCGCAGCGGACAGGGAATACCATATGCCGGAACACGGGTATGGCATGGGCAGGTAGCTGACCAGTGTAACACCTATAAATATCATAGACTATGTGCAAGAACGAACAGACCATACATTACTGCACCATCCTTTCCGCCGGGCAGTGGGATTTCCTTTTGGACGGCAGATCCGCCATCGACAGGCAGAAGTGCCTGCACAGGCTGATGACCGCAGCCGTGCGGACAAAGACCGCCCTCCGTATCAAGGGAGTTGAGATTGAGTTGGAGGTGGGACAGGCGGCAGCTTCCGATGTGGAACTGGCGGAATACATGGGCTGCAACCGAAAGACCATCGGAAAGCTCATCGGCAACTTCAACAGGCTTGGTATGCTGACCACCCGAACCAACAACCGAACATCCATACACACCCTGCATTTTCTTACGGGGTGGTATGTGGATGGTGTCCTGCTGACTAATCCCCATTATGTCAAGCCTGCGGCAGTTTCCAAAGGACAGGCAGACGGAGTGCGGACACCATACTCTAATGATATGCCGTCGGAGAACAAACCGTGTACCGTGCCGGATGGTTGCCAGTGCCCAAGGCTGGAAGCGGACAGCATGGCAGGCGGAGCAGCCGCCCTTTCTTTTTCCCTATGTTCGCCTGTGGTTTTCGACAGTTCGGAGAACAGAGCGGATGCGGAGGACAAAGCCGACAATCCCCATATCGCAGACAATGACAACGGACAGCATGAAAACAATCCTATAGAAAGCCCGAAAGAAGCGCAGAACGGCACGATTGGCGGCGTGGAAGACCCGACATAGCCGGGAGGAACTGACGGGCGCACAGCGCAGGATTTCAGCGGTACTCCGTTGGTGGACGTGACTGACTGGGCTTGCCCAGATATAGCCCACTATAACTTCCGAAGTTGTGGGCTCTCCCGAGGGGCTTAGGACGCTGCCCTAAGAACCCGGCAAGGACTTTCAGCCCTGTGCAACCCGACCAAAGAGTGACCCTCTCTTTGGAAACTCCGCTTAGTGGCTTCCACCCCTAAGAACCCGGAGCAGGAAGTGACCCTCTCCCTGCACCCTCCGATTAAGGCTCCGCCCTAATGACCCGAAGTGAAACCCAAAATACAGACAAGCCTATGGCACAGAAGACATCCATTAACATCAAGCCGTGCAACATCGGCAGCAGCGAAGCGCATAACAAGCGGACAGCGGAATACCTCGCCAATATCCGCAGGGAGAAGTTCTACATCCGTACCGACCTCATGGCAGGAAACGAGACATGGGTATCACCTGATTTCGGCGAAGCCACGCTCACCGACCGCTACAATCAGATAGCCGCTATGGTTAAGGAAAAGACAGGACGGGCGATGCAGACCAAAGACCGGGAACGGGTGAACAAGAAGACGGGCAAGGTGACCATCGTCCGTGGCAGCACTCCGCTCAAGGAGGGTGTGGTCGTCATCAAGGATGACACAACGATGGAGCAGTTACGGAAGTTCTGTGAGGTGTGTAGGCAGCGTTGGGGAATCACAGCCCTACAGGTGTTCATCCACCGTGACGAGGGGCATTACGGAATACCCGGCGACAATGCCACATGGAAACCCAACCTACACGCCCATATCGTATGGGACTGGATGAACCACGATACGGGCAAATCCTGCAAACTGGACGAGAAAGCCATGAGCGAGATGCAAACGGTTCTGGCTGAGTGTCTGGAAATGGAAAGAGGCACCTCAAAGGAGGTGACGGGAAAGGAACATCTGGAGCGCACGGACTTCATCATCGCCAAACAGAAACAGGAAGCGGAACAGGCGAAAGCCGCAAGGCAAGCCGCCATCGCCGCCAAGGAGGAAGCCGAAGCGGAACTCATGTCTGTGGAGAACGAGAACAAGGCGAAAGAACAGTACCGTCTTGCCCTCGACAGCGAGATTGCCGAAAAGGAGAAGCAGTTGAAAGACGAGCGAAAGGCGAAAGTGGACAGCATACTGGACAGCGTTGGCAACCTTGTGGGGGTCGGCAAGTCCGCAGCGGTCGAAAAGGAAAACGCCAAACTCAAAGCCGAGAACGAACGCATGAAGAAAGCCTTTGCCGAAGCTGTAAAGGACAAGGCGGAAGAACGGACAAAGGCATTGGTCGCAGAAAAACAGAAAGCCGAAACGGAGCGTGACAGGGCTTTGGTGCAGAGCCGTTCATTTGCCATTGAAAGGAACAAGGCGGTACGGCAGCTTCAGGAGCAAAAGGACGGCGAGCGGCAGCGCATCAGCCAAGCGGTGAGCCAAGCCACGGTGGAGAAAGACAAGACTATCCGCCTGTTGCAGAGTACGCTGAAAGCGAGCAGGCATATCCTAAGCCTGTTTGCGGATATGCTCTACAAGGCAAGCGAGGTGTTCAAAAGAGCCATCGATGCGATTATCCATTTCGGCACGGAGCGGCACAAGTCATTCTTCGCCCCGTCTGAAGCCGCCGACATCAAGAGCGTGATGCAGGAGTACGGGGAAACAACCGAACAGCAGAACGCGGTCGGAGCATGGCTCTGTGACTATGCGGAAAGCCGACAGCCGTTTGACGAAATAAAACATCGCCATACACTCAAAGAGGTTGGTGATGTGGCAGAAGGTAAGTATGATTGGAAAATAGAGAGTATACAACAAAGATTACAAAGATGATATTGGATCTAAATATCATCCAAATCGCTTTGAATTTTGGCTTCTACATTTTGAGAATCACGATAGCGAATCAGCACCATACCTTCGTAAACCCCAGAGGATTTTTCAATTGAAAGTTGTATATCTCCACCTGTCACTTCCCATGCACTACCATATACAACTGTTCCTTGATGGACTTCTGCCATTAAAGCAGTATTGGAATCAGAAAGGGCTGGATTTTTTTCTTTTGAGATAGACGGCTTACCATATTTGCGAGTATACAAATCTTTATAGTAGTCATAGGTGTTAACGAGAGTGTTCCATTCTCCGCTCGGTTCAAACAACACAACTACAGCAAAAACATTTTTCCCATCGTCTGTAGCAGTTACACCTACAGTCGCTTCACGGCCAGTAAAATCCCCTGTAAACAAAGAGATATTGTTTTCCTGCCCGATAGAAGTAAATCCTTTGGTTTTTAGTTTTTACAAAACTCGGTCATGCTTCCTTCAATAGGAATCCCTTTGAATGAAAGGTGTTCTTGTGCCATGATGTTAATGACAGCTAAGAATACGGCTAAAGAGGCTAGAATCTTTTTCATAATTTATGATGGTTGATTTGTTATAGTTACAAATTTACTCATTTTTAGCAATATAGCAAATTATTTTAGCAATAATCGTCAATTCCATCTTCACCATCCCATTCTAAACCTTGGGCTAATGTAAAAGCCTTTCGTGCGCCCTGTTCCTCAAAGAATGTTTGTCCCTCGTGAATATATTTATCACCTTCAAATGACACAGTAATCAAAGAGAATTTCTTGATGCCATCATCTGCATGGGTTTTGATTAAAAGGGAGTCCCCTTTCAAGGCGAAATCGTCAATATAATGAGTGGAAAATTCATTCTTGGTAACGATAGCCCCTTTTTTAAGCATCTTGGAATATGTTTCCAATGGTTCTTCATCCCAACGAATTGGGCATAGCGGAAATTCTGTCGGTGTACGCCAATACTTTTGCATCGCAGTCGGTGATAGCGATTCAGTCAGAATGTCTTGCTTGTATTCTACGGCAGAGAATTCTGATTGGCTACTGGGTACAGAACTGTATTTAGAAAATGGCTCAATGTGTTCGTGGCGTTTGGTCGGTGCATAAATCCACTCGCCCATAGTACCATTGCTTGTGTTTGTTGGGGCAGATGGTGTTTCCGCCCATAATTTCAAGCGTTCATATGAAGCCTTTGCTTCCTCGGCGGAAACAGTCCGCATCCATGCAAAGTTTGGGTTGTCATTGGCAAATTCCTGTATGATTGAAGGGTCGTTTATGAATGCTTCAATACTCCCACATAGAAACTCTATTCTCTTTCTTGTAATAGGATTTAGCAAAACATTTTCCAACTTTGTTAACCACCTTAGATTTTGAGGGCGATTGTTTCGTCTATTGGTGTCTATATGGTCAACAACATGTTGGGGTGTAGGTGGCTCCCCTAAGAAAGCATAGGCAACAATGCGATGTACTCTTTCGCCGCCAATAATCATATATCCAGTTTGTTCATTAGCTTTTCCGAATGTCCAAATATCATCTTCTTTCCTCACTCTTTTACCTATGCGAGAATGGCGCAATACCGCCCCATTGTCACGGACAGAGTAGGTTTCACCTTTGTAGATGCAATCCTTAACCTCCTTATAATCATCCAATAAATTTCTCATTATTACCTCCGTCCAAATATGTCATAGGTTTCAAAAGCTAACAGCAAAACTTTTCTCCATTCGTCTTGTGTCTTGTAATCCAGCTTTACATTTACACAGACTGACCCATAGACGACATTAGTGCAGACTTCGACTTCACAGTTATTCGTGCTGTCGTGGACTACTCCAATAGGAAGCGCAAGGTTGTTGCCGATTCGCTCTTGGAGAGTGTCTCCGATGGTGAAAGTTATGAAATAGTCGGGCAATCCAAAATCTGGTGTAGCACAATCTTCATAGCCAGAATCGTCCAATTTACAGAAGATAATTGTAGACGTTTTTCCCAATTCTCGCAATATATTCGGTACGACCTCAAAGAATTGTGATACTGCCTTTTGCTTTTTTACATCAGCCCCACTCATTTCTTCTTCATTTATCAATTCAAGGTCATCGGCAAGCTCTTTGAAAAAGTTCCGCCTTAAAACCTTTGATATTTGTTTAAGCTGTACGATGTCAATTTTGCTGCGCTTGAATATGTCATACACATTGTTCCTTTGGCAGCAAATCAATCGTGCAAACTCTGTGATTGGAATTTGCTGTTTCCTCACCTCCTTTTCGATGAGTTTGCCAATGGTTAATTTTTCGCTTTCCATATTGCATAATATTTATGGATACAAAGTTACAGAACAAAATATACGCAAAGAAAAAATAGGTGTATCATGTTATTGTGCATAATGTATTAATTTCAAGAATACTCAATAATTTCCCGACAAGTTATTGCGGTCTCATCTTATCCCTTACACGAATAATCGCAATGATTTATTTAAAGGCCAGATTTAGCCACTCTTTCTATTTAAAAATCTATAAAAACTCTCTGTAATTTCATGGAATTGCAAAAGGCCATTATTACAGAGTTTCGCCTCAAAAAGGTCACCTGAAGGTCACTGTATATAAGAAAAAGCACTTACAAATATTTGTAAGTGCTTGATTCTTAATGTGGACCAGCCAGGGCTTGAACCTGGGACCTCCGGATTATGAGTCGTGAGGCGACTTTACCAGATAATGTACTTCAAGAACTTCTTGACAAACTCCGTCGGCGTGGTTACGATACGGATAGGCTGGTGTTCAATGACTTTTCTGTAAAGTGAGTGTGAGGAGGAAAGTATATTAGCTATCAATTTTCCGCCCGAGTGGAGAATATCCAAATTCTATAATCTGTATCTTTGCGCCAGTTTTTTAGGAGGTAAAAAGATTTATGGATGCAATAGTAACGCAGATGATTATCTTGTTCGTACTGGTAGTCGTCGGCTATTATCTGAGTAAAAAGAAGATGATGGATGCGGATTTTGACCGCAAGCTTTCGGGATTGGTTATTAATGTAACGTGTCCTTGCCTGATACTTTCATCGGTGATGGGCGATACGCTTCCTGACAAAACATTCATCGTTCCCTTGCTTCTCGTGGGGTTTGCCACTTATGTGGTGTTGATAGGTGCGGCTTTTCTGCTTCCTCGTTATTTGCCTGTCAAGGCGGCCGACCGTGGAATTTATAGCTTTATGTTGGCTTTCGGTAATGTTGGTTTTATCGGTTATCCCATTGTTGCTTCTATTTTCGGACCGAATGCAGTATTCTATGCCAGTATCCTTAATTTTCCAAGCACTTTGCTGATTTTTGTTTTTGCACCTTTTTTATTTCGGGTGACCAGGGCAATATGCGTTTCAATTGGCATACTCTTTATTGTCCGGCTATGATTGCTTCGTACCTTTCTATCCTTGTTGTACTGACGGGATGGGTGCCTCCCCGTGTTGTCAGCACACCTTTTGTATTATTGGGCAATGTAACCGTACCTGCAGCCTTGCTCATCATAGGGTCGTCGATAGCTCGGGTACCTGTCCTTCGGATGTTCGGTAATGTAGCCATTTACCTTATGTCGGCTTTGCGTTTGATGCTAATTCCTCTGTTCATCTTATACATATCACGCCTTTGCAGTGTCGACAATACTATTGCCAATATTAATGTGGTGCTGGCAGCTATGCCTGTGGCTTCGTATGGAACACTGTTTTGTATTCAATATGCTAAAGGGGAGGTTATTATGGCCGAGGGAACTTTTATTACAACTTTGCTTTCGGTGTTGACCATTCCTTTGCTGACATTGTTCTTGTAGAAGTAGTCTATTTATTGGTTTGTTTGACTTTTGGGAACTATTTCAACAAGAAGTCGTACACTTTTGGTGAAGTTTCAGGCAATATTTTTTTTAACTGGATAAGCATTCGTTGGCGTGATTCCTGTGGGGTGCGTTTGGGGTGGCAAGCTTCTCGTCCGAAGAGTGCTTCGGGAGTGGTTAAGAGCGACCATCCCCAGCCGTATTCGTGTCCGTGGCGGTCGCGAGGATAGATGAAGTCTTGTGTAACGATGTATCCGCCCATTTCCAGGCGAGTGAGATAAGCATCGAATCGGCTTCGCATTTTAGTTCCAGTGAAGCCACATGCAGCGCGAAGTTCACGGGTGATAAGGCTTCCTTCTGTTTTTAAAACATCAAGAATAGCTTCTTCGATGCTTCCCTCTTCGGGGGAAGGGAAAACGCTTCGACGGTAGTTGCAGAAGTCAGGCCACCATTCGCGACTGATAAAGGCAGCTTTACGATTGAAAAACTTACCGTATGCACAACCACTTTCCTGCAGGATAGCACCTTTCCATTCCCACAGCGGCCATTCCCATCCGCCATCGGGCAGGCGGGTATACTGGCAATTTTCATCTGTTATTTCTTCGGCCGACCATCCAGGAATGCCCATGCGTAATAGTGGCAGAAATCCGATGTGGTTGATATAGTCAATCAATTCGGGGCAAGAATGCAATGTTCCTTTTTCCATCTATAATATCTTTATTTTCTGTTGCTTTTCTTAATACAATACAATACAATTTTTTATTGTAATCTTTTTCCAAATATATAAGTTTTTGAGGAATTTTGGTTGAAGAGGAGATGAAAATGTTTGGTCAATCGGAAACATGGTATATTGGGATCTTGTATTGTTTGTAATATTTCTTTGTCATTTTTAATGCTCTTGTTTTTATCGCATTGTTATTATTCAGTGTTTGGTGGTGATTGATATTTGGATGCTTGATTTTTTTATAGTTAGGAAAAAGTTTTTTGCTAACTGGGAAAATTTTTGTGGCCAGTTATAAAATTTTCGAAAGAATAAAACGCATAGGAGTTTGGGGAATGAGGTGTGATCGTAGTGTACATTTTTTAACCATTTATGAATGGGGTATTCTGATTTTGCTCAATGGATATTAGTGGTCACTGTATCAGTGGGCTGAGTTATTGTTTTATTATTGAATTATTAATCTAATGGATTGTAAGTTATGTGTTTATGTATTTTGGTGTGCTACTTTTTATTGCTTTACAGGTTATTTTCTGCCGATGCAATATGTGTTATAAACTCATAATATGTTGATAATCAAATATGATTTTAGCGATTTTTCATGCTGGGGGACAAACGAGGGACAAAAAAATGGAGACAATCTGCAAAGAAAACACTAATACAATTTCATTTTTGAAAAACGTGATTAAGGAGCCTATTAAATCTCCTTTGTCCCTCGTGTCCCTCATGTTTTGAAGCGATGTATTTGCTCTTTATACCTCTTTTCTTTCGTCGCCTCTTCTAGATATAAGTTTAGTCTTGTTTATTGTATATCTACCAAAGTTCTAAACCAAACTATTTTGCTTTCCAAAAAAAGATAGATACTTGTATATTTTGACTGGAAACTGATATCAACCTTAGAGGTGAGTAATCTTTCTGTATGCCAATATTTTCTTTTGACTTATTCTCTTTTCGCCAGCCATAATTAATTTTTGTAATTCCTTCTGAGTTTTCTGTTGACGGCGTAAAATGTATGGATACTTGTAACTAATAGAATATCAAATACTTTGAATATACCTTCTTAGATAATGTTTATTCAAGTATGGATTGTAGTAATTTATATCAGAAGAATTACTTTTGAATTTAATATTTATCCATCAATATATCATATAATTGCTGTATTTGCATATTATATGATATATTGAGCAGTATCGAAAATAACAATCGGTACAAAGTCGCCAAGAAAGTTGGATCAGAAGATGCAGATTGTTGGAGGCAGGCCACAGTCTGCGCAGAAAATCTCAGTATTGCTCACTAATAGGGCAGATATTTTGCCGATATACCAATAAAGCTAAGGCATTGTATCCTTGGATTATTAATGTGATACTTCTGTCTTCCAATGAAGAGGAACTTCGTACAAGTATGTAGGAACTAAGGCAGAAGACTAACCTAGATGAATATTTCATATACTGTCTTGATATACTCAAAAAGGAAATCCGCCTGTCTCTTACGGTCATTCGCAAAATGCAGGCGGAATAATGGAACATATATGTTCAGTCTATGGGGCTATTCTTTCCACAGCGGTTCTTCTTGTCAGCTCGTAGGTAAACCAAACCTTGATGTCTATCATCGGAAAATCTGCCAATTGCTGTTGCAAGTGACCTTTCATATACTCTTTTGAAGTGCAGGATGGACTCCTCCTTTGAGCTTTTTAGTTCCTTGTCAACCAATGTCATGGTTCGGTTGAAATTGTCAGCATTCACAAACAAGCTGCCATCTGTCATCCAGAAGATATTGCCAGTTTCCTCGTCACGATGTTTGTCAATGCGCTGCGCAAGGCAATCTCTACTTTCTCTATATCGTTAAAGAGAAACAATCGCAATTTCTTATCGAAACGATATGGGTTAAGTGTGTCTTGAAAGGAGCCGTCTGCCTTGTATCGATGAAGCTCCTTGGGTATCTGCAGCATGGGATACAGATAGGCGCCAAGCCTGTAATAGCCAATGTTTCGGATATAATGCTCCGTCCGTTGGGAGTCCCTAACGTCCCAACCTCTGTTTTTCTGCAGGGTGGCAATCTCAATTGGGTATGTATAAACCTTGTCAGATTGAATGCCCATAGGGTATAAAAATAAAACGCCCCCCAGATTTGAGCATCGTTGAGAGGCTTTGGAGGGTCTAATGTTGTAAAAGTACAACAACTATTTCATTCCGCCAATTTTTTGCGGATGTTTCTGTTGCATAGTTTGTCGTTACCAGTTTCCATTGGGGCTGGATTTTCCTGCTTTAGGGTAGGCAAAATAAGACAAAATGCAAATCACCAAGTGACATTGCATTCGGATGGCGGAAGCAGAACCGATTCGGCCGATTCCCTGTCCGCGTTTGGTTTATTATGCAGGTCGCTTTATTCCAAATTGCTCATTAGAAAAATCCGCTTTCCATTTGTGCAAAAAATATTGTTTTTAGGGAAATAATTAAGTAGCAGAATAAAAGACTGGGGTTCCGTATCATTCCGGTATGCTATTTTATAGAAGAACTTGGAGTGGTTCTTGAGGATATTTGCAACATTTCTCTGTTTACGTTTTACCAGCTCCAGTTCGATGAAACCGAAATCTATAGATTTCTCGGATAATCTTATTTCTATGTTTGCTCCAGGAGGATAGATTACATCAATGTCTATGGACAGACGATGGACAGACCTGCCGATTGTCAGCATTAAGAATGTACTTTGAAAATCAGATGGGTTCTGCTTTGACCGGCATCTCAAGCAATGACAATGCACGGATGACTTTTTCAATCAGCTTCTTGTCATTGTAATGCTGTGCAGTGACCATTTGGTCAATCCATTCTTTCGTAAAACATTTTTTATCGTTGCAAATTCAAGTTATTCAGTATGGACAATAATTCTTCTTTGACTTTGCTTCTGCTGGAATATCTGAAAAGTCGGCTACGATTAACGGAATACATTTTGAAGGCATTCTCTATGAAACGTTCGCTTTCACTCCCTTGTAGATAGAAGAAATCAGAATCTCTCAGAATATCAACCAGAAGTTTTTCCAATGTGGACATTGGAATGCCGGATACTTTCTGCAACGGAGCTTCTGAAACAAGGTTTTTCACGAAGATGGTCCTGCTGTCCATATCCACATAGTGATATACTATATCTTTAGTGGGACGCTGAAAAATCGGTCGGCCTTCGCCTTTCAGAAAATCAAAAATGGTTTCGGCTGAATCCCTCTCCGTTTCCACATAAATAATGCGGTTGGATGAAAGATGGTGTTGCAGTGGTGAAATGATTTCACCTTGGTAGATACAAAACTTGGCAAACGGGAAATTGGACAGCAACAGATTGAATACCTCTATTATATCGTCTGCAGGTTGGGGCAAGAATACCGGTTTTGTCACTTTGGCATACATGCCACGGCCGGTTCTGATAAATACGTTGCTATTTACGAGTTTGAACAAATGCCAAAGCAGGGAAGATCTGTTGATGTCCATGCTTTTGCAGAGACACTCAGACAAATCTTCTATATTAAAGTCATGATGCTTTTCAGCAAAATTTAGTATGGCTGATGTTATTTCGTTACTCATATCTGTTATTATGTCATAAATATAACAAATTATCGGCACAAATTTGAAATAGTGCCGATAATTTGCTGATTATGTATCGCAATAATATGATTGAATGATGTTCTTTCAGTTTGATCCTGTTCTTCAATATTTATCCACAAGGGCTTTTTTCCTCTTTTCTCATCATCGAATATAATCGTCAAGCGACATTGTATCCGGATGGCAGAAACAGAACCATTTGGCCGGTTTCCCGTCCGCGCTTGGTTTATTAACAGGGCAGCCTTGCATAGTAAGTGGCAGAGGGCGATATTTGCTGTAAGAAATGAAATAATGATACGCACTTATATTTTATGAACAGGAGCGTTTAGGAAACTATTTTTAAGCGTTTTAACGCAAATTTTATGGATATGAAGGATGAGGAAGGAATAAAATAGGGTTAAATTATTACAGTAAATTATGTGATACTGCTATAGTTCATTCTAGCTAGTATGTAAAGTTAGTGTTTTCTAAAGATGTATTATTAACTCTATGTATACTGGCTGTATTGTTCGCTAAAAGACAATGTATTTTTATTGGAACAGATGGAAAAGGGACGATGTAATATGTGCCATAAACACATAAAGTGTTGATAATCATGTATGGTTTTGGCATTTTTTCATACTGGAGAACAAACGAGGGACAAAAAAAAGCGAGATAATCTGCAAAGAAAACACTAATACAATTTCATTTCTGCTGATTTATGTTTTTGGAGCAATATGTTCCTTTGCCCCTCGTGATTTAGAATTCTATATTTTCTCTTTGTCCCTCTTTTTTTCTTCAGCATAAGGCTTAAGTTTAGTTTGTTTTTTGTATATCTAATCAAGTTCTAATCTAAACCTAATGATTATTTTTGGGGGCAGCCAGAGCTTTTATACTAAACCAAGTATGATTATTGTTTCTTTAAGTTTTTGTAAATCGACATTCGGGCTTTATGAATAAAATTGTGGTGCAAAGGTATTTGTTATGATATTATTGCATCGCAAGTTCAGGCATTTTTGATTCCTGGATAAATCTCCACACTTAGACGTTTTAGGGAGATGGTTTGAAAAATGAAAGACAGAAAAAGTAATTAGAAAGCCAAGTCAGGACATCACAACGTTACCAATTTATGACCATAGTGTGTAGAGCCATTAAAAACATGCTATCTGTATACCTTTCTGTTAGCATGGCAGTTCTTACACTCAATAATACTAAATATTATTTAATAACAATCTTATACTGCATAAATTAGTATATATTTTGTGCAATAGACATTGTTATTTGAATAAAAAATAGTAATATTGTATTCGAATAACAACATATAAAAGATGAAAACAATCATTCTGAATCAACGCAAAGAACGTGATGAACTGATGTCTCGTCCTTATTTAATACGTAAGAGTAGTCAAAATACAGAATTGCTATTGAGCAGCCATCTTATCAAGTTGATAACAGGCCCTCGGCGAGTGGGGAAATCCACTCAGGCATTACTAATGCTACGGGACAAGAATTTTGCATACTTAAACTTCGATAACTATCAATTGTTAGAAGCCTGGGATGCTGATTTGGTCATGCGGATGCTGGATGATGTTTATCCTGGATATGAATATATTCTGTTGGACGAGGTCCAGAATCTTGATGCATGGGACCTGTGGGTCAGTGAACTGTATAGAATGGGAAAGAATCTCGTAATAACGGGCAGTAATGCCAGAATGTTAAGCAGCGAAATGGCTACAGTATTAACAGGTAAGTATCTTCAGGTAGAGATGTTACCTTTCAGTCTTGAAGAGTTTTTTGATTGGAATGGGCTTGATTTGCATCTACTGAAAGCAGAGCACAAAACTGAATCCCTTGTATTGTCAGATGATTATTTAAGGAATGGCGGTTATCCAGAAGTAGTTGCTTCACGCCAATTGACCCGGAGTTATCTTGATACGTTATTTGATTCTATTATATGGAAAGATGTTGCTAAGCGTCATAATGTTCGGAATGTGACAGATTTAAATAACTTGGCCATGTATCTTGTGTCGAATTTCTGTAATCCTATCAGTGCTAATGAATTGACATCAGAACTTGACTTCTCCAGTGTCAATACGACCAAGAAATATATGGACTATCTCCATGAACCATACCTTTTCTATTATTTGTCGCGCTACAATAATAAACTAAAGTTGATGAAAAAAGCTCCAAGGAAAGTGTATGTAGTTGACAATGGTTTTGTGGTGTCCAAGGCTTTTTCCTTAAGTGACAATTTAGGACGGCTGCTTGAAAATCAAGTCTTCATAGAACTTATACGCCGAGGTTATGATGTTGAAAAGACCATGTTCTATTATCGTTCACGAAACGATAAGGAAGTTGATTTTGTACTTCGTGAAGGAACTCGCATATTACGTCTTGTCCAGGTCTGTTATGATATTAGCAGTCCTAAAACGGAAAAGCGTGAAGTGGATAGTATTGTTGAATGTGCTGGAGAATTAAAGTGTGATAATCTCGTTATTGTGACTTATAATTACAAATGCACAATCGAGAAAGACGGTTATAAGATAGATGTAGTGCCAATCACAGAGTTTTAAATATATGGATGTCCTGACGCATTTTAGAAGTATAGAAGAATTGACCAAGACGCTCTCACATGAGCAAGGATTGCTAAGTGAGATGTTTGAAAAACGAAAACTTATGAAGTTTCCGGTTGGGCTTGCCATTGATCTTGTCGGAGGGAATGAAGCAAGGTTGAGGAAGCTGATAGAATATGGTGTACTGGTAGAAACTGGCAATATGGTTGAGATAGAGAGTGACTATTTGAACTTCTTCGAAGAAGTGCTGAATGTCAATGAGGAAATCAGTGTGTTGAGTGTGCAGGAATGTATCAACACATTGAAAGAGTATATAGGATATTTCCTACAAGAAACTAATATAAATCGTAAAACCGGATATCAGGATAGTGTGCGCCAGCTTTTAAAGAAGACCGGATTCAGGACTTTGAAGAATGTTGTTGATTTGAAGCGTAATATGGATAATGCATATAAGCAGGAGCCCAATTATATTATCAAAAAAAAGAAACTGGAGAACTTGGATGAGAAGAGTCGTAGCATTCGTACTATGATACGTGAATGTGAAAAACTGATGGATAATGAGCATGCCTTTTTCATTATGGCTAATGATCCGCACATGGCCAAGACTTGTAGCGATGTGAAACATGATTTTGTAGAAGCCTATCATGCGTTAATGGAGATTGACAGACAAATAATTTCCTATATTAATCAGATTGACGAGCAGAATAAACTTTACAAAAAATACGAAAACTGAAGTATCTGCAAGATCAGCTGCTCATCAAGGCTAACACGAATGTTATAAATGTGTTGGAGGAAAGAAATCCTCTTTGGATGGAATCACGTCAATACAACAAGATTCGTCTGTCTTTAGAAATGCTGAGGGAAAACGAACTGGTGGTAAAGATGCTTAGACGGATTGCCGAGCGTAATGGAATACAAAAAACACTAAGAACGGAAGCCGACCCGTTGACTGAAGAAGAACTGCAAAATCATGTCCGATTATTGAAGGATGTGGATTCTGCTGAAGTCTGGAATTCATTTTTGGCATCAAGCTATAATTTGTTTGAATTCATTTTGAGATATGACTATAAGATAAAACGTAATATTGAAGAACACGTTACACTTTTCTGTCAGTTGGTCATCCTGCATCCGAATGAATGCCGAATGACTGGAAAATATGCAATTTATCAAAACATTGAATATCCTATAATTTATGCGAAATAATACTCGAAGAATATACGATAAGTTAAGCCGGGGAGAATTCCTTTCGGTGGACAGTTCAGACGCTTCTGTACGTCATCTGTATGAGGATGTCGAAGAAAATCTGGAAGATTATACGGAATATTTCAAGGAAATTGGTCTGCAAATGGAATCTGGTAATGGTTACTTCTATTTTTCAAGAATAGGAGAGGCTAAACAGACTATAGAACAGAAATTGGATAGCTTTTCAAAATGGCTTGACTATCTGGATTTTCTCAAATGCTATAATCCGTCATTTACCGCTGGTTATCAGTTCCGAAAAAGCCATTTAATAGAACAAATAAGCCTGGATATTGAGTTGAAGGAAAAGGCACACCATCTGTTCAAAAAATACGGGGTTGGATCAAATGGTGAAATAGTAAGCAAGCTGTTACAGGAAATGCAGAATATGGGCTTTGCAGAATGTATCAGTGAATTTGAGGAAACATATAAGATTACTTCAGCATTCCGTTATGCCGAAGAAATAATTGATATAATTCAAATAGCAAATGAAGATGAAATACCTGAATAAGATAATTTTTATCAATAGTGCTAATATCCCTTATGCAGAGATATCTGTAGATGGAAATGTGCATTTTACAGGAACCCAAGGGGTTGGTAAAAGTACTGTATTGAGAGCATTGCTGTTTTTCTACAATGCGGATAAGCATCGTTTAGGTATTCAGCAGGGACAGAAATCGTTTGATGATTTCTATTTCAGTCAGTCAAACTCTTATATACTTTATGAGGTGATGCGTGATAATGGGGCTTATACGATAGTTGTATGCAGGTATCAGGGACGTGCTTCATGGAGGTTTGTTGATGCTCCTTATCAGCGTGAATGGTTAATTGATGGCAGTAACCACGTATTGAGTGATTGGGTAAAGATTCGAGAACGTATAGACAAAAATGTAGCTGTTTCAGCCAGGATAGAATCCGGTGTTATGTTTAAGGATATAATTTTCGGTAATACCCATGACCATAAATATACACGTTATGCGCTGGTTCAGAGTCCACATTATCAGAATATTCCACGAAGTATTCAAAATGTTTTTCTGAATACTAAGAAACTGTTTTGAATTGATTCAAGAATAATGTTACAGTCTCCTTAAAATTTGAAATCAGCAGGCCAATTGGAAAAATGTTATATCTTTAAAGGTACCAAACTATAAAGTTATGACACACTATCCAA
>NZ_FNVV01000011.1 GCF_900108345.1 Bacteroides ndongoniae
TCTATCTCTCCCCGTCCCCTTTGCTAATTTCGCGCTGGGGAGGGTGTTCGATAGAACAGCAAGAGGAAACCGGGCAAGCCCTGTTTTTTCCTCTTGCCCTACGGGGTTATGCTTTGAAAATCAAAGCATTAGAAAAATTAACCGCTATATGTTGGTTATAACGAATAAATATACTATCTTGTAAACCAATTAGTTAGTATATTAATTTGTTATAATAAGCCTTATAATTATATGGAAAAAGACAGTAAAACAACAGTAGCGGTAGAACGTACTACTTTTGCTAAACTTGACCGTCTGGCCAAGGCAAACAGTGTGTCAAAAATGGAGTATATTACTCATGCCATAAACTACTTTGAGAAGTACGGTATAAACCCGGTCGAGCATGAAAGCCCGGCACAGGAAATGCAGAAGCTTATCAAGCGCATGGACCAGGTGTTCGCATTCCTGAAGAAACAGGAAACGGATCTTGTGCGTCCGGCTTGTGAAGCTCTGGCCGGAGCCAGCACACAGATAACCATAAGCCTTTCATCCTTACTTTCGGAAGAAAAGTTCAGGCGGTTCCTGAAGGAGAACAAGGAACTGCTTGCCGGGATAATCAACAGTTCCGACAACAACGGCAAGGCCATAGGCAGGGCAGAAAAAGCGGTGCGGGATGCAGATTCAACTATCAGGAAGAACCAGGATATTATCTTCAAGCGGATAGAAGCCAGCGAAACGGCACAGATTAAAGCCTATAAGCATATCGTTTCCTTCCTCGATGCAAAAGGAAAGACCGGGCTGCTCGATGATATAAACAAAGTCTATGAGAGGGAAAAGGAAAGGAGGGGGCTATGAACATAAAGATTCAGGGTGGCGGTTCCGGAACTTATGCCAATACAGGGAGCTGCACAGGAGTAACGACCTATCTCCAGCATGAGGATCTGGAGCGCATGAAGAACGGCCGGGAAGTGCAGCCGTTTTTCAATAACTCACGTGACTACATAAGCGCACAGGAAGTAACCTTCAAGATAGACAACAACAAGGCAAAATTAAGCCGGAACGATGCGAAGTTCTATGTGATCACGGTAAGCCCTTCCAGCCGGGAGCTGGAGAAAATGGGCAAGACAGAGAAGGAACAGGCTGAAGCCATGAGAAGGTATGTCCGTGATGATGTGATGCAGCACTATGCGGAAGGGTTCGGAAAAGGCCTGAACAAAGAGGATATCGAGTATTACGGAAAGATCCATTTCGAGAGGAAGGGAGCCGACCGGTACGACATGCACGCACATATCATCGTCAGCCGGAAGGACAGGAGCAACACCAGGAAGCTAAGCCCAAAGACCAACCACACCGGGAAGAAGAACTGCGGAAACGTGAAAGGCGGTTTTGACAGAACAGATTTTTTCCGAAAGTGTGAAACCTCATTTGACAAGCGCACAGGGTATGACCGGGCACCGGAACAGACCTTCGACTATCTCAATACCATGAAGAACGGAACTCCGAAAGAAATCTTCCAGAAAAAGGAGTGGGCGGAACGTGTGAACCATGAACGGCTTGAGAAGATGAAAGCCGAATGGAGCCGGGATCTTCAGGAACAGCACCAGGAACAAGGCCGGGAAGAGAGCCAACAACAGGGAAACAGTATATCCCAAGTTCCGGAAATCAACCAGGCACCGCAGCGGAAGAAGCAACAGGAGGAAGAAATCGACCAGCCCAGGAAAAGAAGCCGGGGTTTTGGAATGGGTATGTGATTTTATTCTGAGAGTATGGACTTAGTGCTGTTCACAAAGAATTTTTGCCGTTCACAAAACAAATTTGCAGATATCCGGAAAAAGTTACAGGAGCCAGTTGCTCAAAACTGTCCCGGTATTGTGCCGTTATAATTGCAGAAGAAAACGGAATTGCTTATATTTGTAGAACTCAAGCGTAGGCTCTGGCAAGCCCATTGCGGAAACGCATGGGGAAAATGGCGGCTGGTTTCGGTCGCCATTTTTATTGCCCACAAAAAAGGGGCACTCTTGCCCCCATGTATTTCCTCATATCTTCACAGACTGAAATACTAAAACAACAATAAAATAAAAGCTAAAAGGGGGTATCAGTCCTCACCGACTGAGGGAAAGAGGAAAAAGACTTGCCCTAATAGAATTTATTTATTTATTAACATATGTCCTATGGGAATGTACTCCATAGTTAGCCACAAAGTTATAAAAAAACGGCAAAGTTCCAAAGCATACAAGAGACTTGATCCCAGAACTCAATCTTGTACTATTGATACAGGAAATGCACATAGCAATTATTTTCACCCACTGTTTCATAGAATCCCAACTATCAGAGAGTCTGCAAGACTACAATCTTTCCCTGATAGCTTTGAGTTTCAAGGACAAAGCGCAGAGATTCTTCGATAATGGTCGTAGAAATCGGAGTTTCTTCGATTGTTCTTCGACTTCTTACAGCAAACAAGGGGGTTCTTTCTGAAGGATTCGTTATATTTGCACCGATAAATTGCAATTTTATGGTCACTTATTTTGATGCATGTGAGATTCTTGAAATGCTGTCTGAAGCATCTGTAAAGGTGTTTCTGGACGGCGGTTGGGGTGTCGATGCACTTATAGGCAGAGAAACAAGAATACATAACGACATCGATCTGTTCGTAGAGAAGAAAGACTATGGTAAGGCCATATCCGTGATTACCTGGAAGGGATACAGAGAAGTTGTAATGGACTATACGACCGATAGCCATACTGTCTGGAAAGATGACAACGGAAGAATAATCGATCTGCATTGTTTCGAATATGTCGAAGATGGAATTCTATATGACGGATACACTTTCCCAAGCGAAACTTTCTCAGGTAAAGGAAATATCGGGAATATTGAGGTAACATGCATAAACCCGGAGGCACAGGTACAGTTCCATCTTGGATATGAATACGATGAAAATGATGTCCACGACGTCCTGTTATTATGCAGAACTTTCAATCTTGAGATACCGGAGCAATATAAAACTCACATCTGATTCAATATGCTATGATTACTGATAGTTATGATATTGAAACTGAACCAATGATCAATCTGTTTGATTTCTACGGCAGACGTGGAGATTTTGCAGATATATGCCTGATAATATTCTCGAAGGAGATTCATCGGCATTTACTTGATTCCTACGAATCTGAAATTATTGCAACTATGCCGGCTTGCAATGGCGATACGCATATCTATAAAACAACTTATAAAGGAGTTACGATAACTTTCTACCTGTCAGGAATAGGTTCAGCAGTAGCATCCTCTCAATGTCATCTTGCAAGCTGGCTAACTGGAGCATCAAAGTTCATTATGTTCGGTTCCTGTGGCAGTCTTGACCGTACAACCACACAAGGTAGATTTATCATACCGACACAAAGTTACAGAGGGGACGGGTGTTCATATTATTTTGCAGCACCATCCGACTATATTGATATAGCCGCAAGCAAGGAACTTTCCATAATTTTCGACAAATTATCTGTACCATATATTACAGGTAAAATATGGACGACAGATTCGATGATCAGAGAAACAAAAGGACTTGTACGCAAACGTATGGAAGAAGGGTGCATCGCTGTAGAAATGGAATTGGCTGGAGTTCAATCTGTGTGCGACTTCTACAATTTGAAGTTGTATGCTTTTTTTGAAACAGGTGACATTTTGGATACAAATGGATATGAAGCCAAAGGCTTGAACAATGCCAACCATAGTTTAAACAAACTTTATATTGCTTTAGAAACGGCAACCTACATCTGAAGTATATCAGAATTGTAAATTCCCATTTAGCGGACTATATAAAAAGTATTCCATAACCATCTATACGTGGTTTACGGAATGCTTACTTTATAACAATTAGGTTTACACTCGTTTATTTTGACGGTGCAAAGTTACTCATGCTATCTGGCTCCCACAACGGGCAATAGTGCACATTTTCAAGAAAATGACGTTTTCAAGAAAAAAAATATCCCTACAAACTTAGACTATGCCAAGTTTCGTAGGGATTTTGGAGGGTATAAACATTAGATTACTTCGTCCAGTGGTAGTGACTGTCGAGCATCAGGAAGATAGCCAAGCCGAAAATAACGAGTCCAAGGACAAAGAAGAACCAGAAGAAATACTGCACATAGTGTCCGAGGTAGGTTCCGTCGTACTCCTTGTACCTTTCCTGAACCCTTCTACGTTCTTCATAAAACATTTGATTGACCTCACGGATATGCTTCTGCATCTGAGTGGTCATCCATTCATGTTGTTTGTCGAACATGTCCTGAATCTTCTTCCAGTCAACATCATCGACTCTGACTGAAACCTTCAACTTGGTTGGGGCATCCTTCAGAACATTGTCAATGTGGGTATTGATGGTGTCAACCTTACCACTGATAGTGTCAACGGCATTGCCAAGAGCAGTCTGAGCTGAATTGTACTTACGGATGGCAGACTCCAGTTGAAGAGTTGCATTGATCCAAGTGTTGGTCGCTTTGTCAATGTTCTCACTCAACTGCCTGAGTTCAGGCGCACGACTGACAACAGCATCCTCGGCATCATGCTCTTCAATCTCTTCCTGGACTTCGTTCATCATGTCATCGAAGTCAGGCTTCTGCTCGTCATCTTCGATGAGTTCTTCTACATGTTTTGTTCTTCTCATTGATATGTAGGATTTGTCTAACGGTGGAATGAACGTCTTTTCTGCGGTGGCTTGCACATGGCATGAGCCATCTGGAGGCAACGGCGAGCCCGCTCACGCTCGTCTTCGTCATCATCCTTACCCCAACCAGAGGAAGGAGCAGAACCACCACCGCCACAAGATTCGGACACGGTTGTTGCTGCATCAATCATATCAAGGAAGAGAAGCATACCTACATGAGAAATGTCCTCTCTTGATGCAGTCATATCAGAATCAGGAACCTGAACCTCATTGAGGAAGATGTCCTTGACCGTGTTCGGAATATAGATTCTCTTCATTTCACCGCTAACATTGACATTGAAGGCAGTCTTGGTAGCAACTGGCAATGGCTTAGAATTGGACTGGGTAGGTTTCGTTGTCTGAGCAACAGGGCGAGCAGGGCGAGCCGGTGAAACGGAAGGTGAAGCAGGTCGCATCTTGACCTGAGTAGGCTTAGGATGCATCTTCTTCCATGTGGCTTCAAGCTGTGATACCATGAACTTTCGACCGATGGCAGAAGCCTTGAACACTGAGGCATTCTTGCCGATGGTGTAGCCCACAAGTTTGCAGTTAGTAGTGTCATACCTTGGATTGACCTCATAGCCTCTCATGCGAAGCATATCAAAGTAACGGTCAATGTCGAAACTATCCATCTTCTGAAGGGTATATTCGCAAAACTCCGCTATATCTTGTTGGCGCATTTCACGAACCTCCTGAGGTTGCTCCCAACCATGCCTTGCGTTGATAATTTCCGCAGCCCTTATTGCTCTGATGTGAACATCGTGAACATCGTTGGTCTTGCCGTCATTATCCACACGGCAACAGTCAAGATGCAGGTGAAGGGTTCCAGACTTGGAATCCCGATGCAAGGCAGCAACAAAGACCTGTTATGGGCAAAAAAAGGTGCACTTCAAATTGAAATGCACCCGATTTTTGGGGTTTACATCTTCACAGATGCGTTTGTTCAATTACGGCATCGGCTCGAGCTAAAAGCCTAGCTTCACAAAGTTATGAAAAAGAACCTAAGTTCCAATCGTTATGCCGTTTTTCTACCTATTTTCTACCCGACTGGCTGTTACAGTTCTGTATTTACTTTGATTTTCCCTATTGTTTTTTGTTCGTCACGTACACGGCAAAGTTCCCGGTGTGCTTTTTC
>NZ_FNVV01000001.1 GCF_900108345.1 Bacteroides ndongoniae
TTGGATAGTGTGTCATAACTTTATAGTTTGGTACCTTTAAAGATATAACATTTTTCCAATTGGCCTGCTGATTTCAAATTTTAAGGAGACTGTAACATTATTCTTGAATCAATTCAAAACAGTTTCTGAGCTATATAAAGAGCCATAAGAAAGAAGTAAACAAGTTGCTTTTCTTACGTTGGAATCGTTTTTCAAGGGACTTACCTCAGGCTACTAATGTAGTAAACGATTTACTTTCTATGGGTGTAGAGCCTAATGCCATAGAGGAAGAGATAAATTTCAATTCTGCAAATTGGCCTATGCTATTAGGTGTTTATATAGGGCAAGCCCAAGGCGACAATATTAGCCGCTCAAAAGCGACCAAGGATGGAATTTACGGAACAGCATCCCAAGGAAAATGTTACAACAAAGCTCCACGAGGCTATAAAAACAAACACCGTGTGGATAATAACGGTATGGTGATAGAAAAATATGTCGAATTTAGCGAAGAAGCCAATTCTATACGAAAAGCGTTTGAAGAATTTGCCAAAGGAACTATCAGTGCGGATTATGCAAGAAGAAGGTATTGCCCACAAATTGCAGAAAGTACCTTTTTGGATATGCTCCGAAATCCTTTCTATATAGGAAAAATAAAAGTACCTGAGTATAATGGCATTCCATCCCACTTGGTAGATGGGCGACATGAACCGTTGATAAGTGAAGATACATTCCAAAAAATACAAGATTTACTCGATGGGAAAAAGAAAAGTAAGCCTAAACTAAGTAAACCCACCAATCCCGACTTATTTTTACGGAAATTTCTCGTTTGCCCTATCTGTGGCCATTCCTTAACAGGAGCAACAAGCAGAGGCAACGGAGGAAAGTACACATATTATAATTGCTGCCACAATGCCAAACATATCCGAAAACGAGCAGAAGAGGTTAATGAGGGTTTTGCTAAATATATAGGAGCATTAAAACCTTCAATAGAGGTGCTGAACCTGTATAAAGAAGTGTTGAAAGACTTGCACGGAGATAGTAAGCGCGAGATTCAAACTGAGATAAACAAGTTAAATAAGGAGGTTACAACAAAGCAATCTCAGATAGAAAGTGTGGAAGACATGTTAATTATGGATAAAAGCCATTCCGATAGATATAACCGCATCCTGGAACGGTACGAAAAAGAGGTATCGGAACTTCAAACGCGCATTTCAACACTCGAATTAAGCAAACGGGAAAATATCGAACCAAAGCTAAGCTATGCTATTATGCTGATAAACAATATAGATAGTTACATCCGTGACGCGCCTTTAGAGACTAAAATCAAACTCATTGGTTCGATATTTGATGATAAAATAGAATATGACGGAGAAAAATATCGAACCAACTCATACAACAAGGTGCTTGACCTTATTTTTCAGCAAACCAACGAGTTACGAGGAAAGGAAAAAGAAAAAGGAGAAAAACTTTCGTCTTTCTCCGTTTCAGTACCCAGACCCGCATTTGAAATAACTAAATCGGGAACAATCCGTTTGAATAGCAAAGCGATGAAGTTTAAACTAAACTAAACTGATTATTAGCACTTTACACAACACTAAAAAGTTAATTCAATTTAATTGGATTGAAATAAATTCGGGATGAATGGGAACAATTTGGGAACAAATGCTATATTTGCGCCATAACAAAATCATTCAGCCTATGAAAGCAACAGCATTTATCCGAAAGACTGCAAGCAAAAATGATACCAACAGCGTAGCAACAATCTATTTCAGACTAAGGGACGGGAAAAAGGACATAAAGGCAGCCAGCGAGCTGACTATAAACCCAAACCACTGGAGCAGCGAAAAGCAAGGTTACAAAGACAGGGTTGCACTTGTGAGCGAAGAAAAGAAACAGGCTCTGAACAATGAAGTGCAAAATATCCTCAATCTGATAAACCAGAACTATACACCGGAATCAGACAGTGAATGGTTGAGCACCTTAATTGATAAATATCACCACCCCAACAGATACAAGACGAAGGAGGAAATCGAAGCGGAAAACAAACCGATGCTGCTTGAACTGTTCTCTGAATTCCTTGTAAAGCACAAACTTTCCGAAGTCAGGAAAAAGAATTTCCGTGTAATACAGCGTACTTTGACAAGATATGAGCTTTATGTACGTGCAACTAAAAAAGGGCAAAAGGACTTTATCCTTGATGTTGATACCGTCACCCCTGAAACTCTTCGGGACATGTGGGACTTCTTCGAGAACGAATACCAGTATTATGAACTGTACCCAAGCATTTATGAAACCATCCCAGAAAAGAGAACTCCACAACCACGTGGAAAAAATACTCTGATAGACTGCTTTTCAAGAATACGCACATTCTTCCTGTGGTGCTTCGACAACAAGCTGACCGCCAACAGACCGTTTGACAAGTTTCCGATAGAGGAATGCAAATACGGAACTCCTATTTATATCAACCTTGAAGAAAGGGACAGGATTTTCAATGCAGACCTTTCAGCCACTCCACAGTTGGAGATACAGAGGGACATCTTCATTTTCCAGACACTTATAGGATGCAGAGTAAGCGACCTGTACAGAATGACCAAACTTAACATTGTGAACGGTGCAGTCGAATACATACAGAAAAAGACAAAGGAAGGAAATCCGGTTACGGTACGTGTACCGTTGAACGACAAGGCAAAGGAAATTCTTGAACGATATAAAGACCATGAAGGAAAACTGCTACCGTTCATTTCCGAACAGAAATATAATGAGGCAATAAAAAAGATATTCAAACTTTCAGGAGTGGACAGGATTGTCACTATCTTAGACCCGTTGACACGTGATGAAGTCAAAAAACCGCTTTATGAAGTGGCAAGCAGCCACCTTGCAAGACGCACCTTCATCGGTAATATTTATAAGAAGGTGAAAGACCCGAATCTTGTTTCGGCACTGTCGGGACACAAGGAAGGCAGCAAGGCTTTCAGACGGTACAGGGATATTGACGAAGAGATGAAGAAAGACCTCGTTAAACTTTTAGACTAAACCTATATGGGACAACAGGAATACGACAATTTCAAAAGACTGATAAGGGAGTGGCTTG
The DNA here is from genome assembly GCF_900108345.1 of Bacteroides ndongoniae. Lineage (GTDB taxonomy): Bacteria > Bacteroidota > Bacteroidia > Bacteroidales > Bacteroidaceae > Bacteroides > Bacteroides ndongoniae. The sequence continues at coordinate 3,071 of NZ_FNVV01000001.1, forward strand.
ACAGCCACCCCGATGAATATGCGGCTTTCGTGGAAGAAATGAACGACAAGGAGTTCAAGGGATTTGTCAAGGTTTTCAAGGTTGCCACAACCTTGGTACCGAGATACAAGGAAGCCACACGCAGACGGATCGGAGACGATAAAATCTCCGATTTCGAGGAACTGGAGAATGTGCTTCTGGATTCTGACCTTGCTCAAAAGATTGTAAACGAGTTCCATCATTCAAAAAGGCGGAGCATCATACCTGCCATGCTCGCATGGTTGTACTACGGACGGAGCTATGAGTGCATGGTGGAACAGGGAGAGGAACTGGCCAAAAGAAAAGGTATTACCAGACTATACAAATGGCTTGTTTCCTACATGGTCAGGTTCATCATCAAGAAGAGCATCAGCAGCGGCATGAGAACCAAAGAAGACTGGGTGGCTTTCAGAAAGCAGCAGAAAGCCATTGAGGAAAACAACCTCGTGGAATGGTCTATTGAGGATGAAGAAGACATTGAAGAAACCGAAACGGAAGATACGGACAGCCTGCAGCAGGGACAGCCCAAAAGCGCAGGACGAAAAGCCGACACACGCACCCTGCCGGAGCTGCTGATAGAGAACAGGGATGTCATTCTGGAAAGAATCGGAACAAGGCTGAAAACGCATACGACCGAAACGGACATCGCACGTCTGTACATCGCACTGGTGGAATACCGTTTCATGCGCCCCTGTCCCATAAAGACTTTCCGGAACGCACTGCAACAGCAATACACAGACCTCAGCATCGTACACGAAAGGGGAATACAGAAAGCGTACAGGAACCTTACCACACCTTTCGGAGGCAGCAAAAAACTGATAAAGGACATCGGGGAAGACCATGTTGCCATAGAGGAATTGAAGGCTTATCTATCCGCTTGAAATTCGTTTAATTCGTTTTTGGATTTTACGAATTTAACGCATTGAAATCCATTGATTTACGATTATTTTTCGTTATATATTTGTGAAGGTGTGTCAAAAAGCACACCTTCTTTTTTTAGCACAAAGCCCCGACTTTCACAAGCTGGGGCTTTGTTATTACCTAAAGATTTTGTATCTTTAAGCATAAAGATTTATACATATGGCAAAGAT
>NZ_FNVV01000009.1 GCF_900108345.1 Bacteroides ndongoniae
GCTTTGATTTTCAAAGCATAACCCCGTAGGGCAAGAGGAAAAAACAGGGCTTGCCCGGTTTCCTCTTGCTGTTCTATCGAACACCCTCCCCAGCGCGAAATTAGCAAAGGGGACGGGGAGAGATAGAACCTATCCCACACACGTGAACACACACGAAAACCGCACAACAGGTACACAACAGAATTACCCAACAAAACCGCACAACAGGCCATGTCCGGAACACCACAAAAAACTCATCGGTCGGGGAGCGCCGCACGGCAAGGGGCGGGACCACCCGTCCCGACGAGTGCAGCCGTTTGCAGTGCAAATCAGTGTGCGGTTTTACTTGGATATCCGATATAAAATACCTAACTTTGATTTCGTTACGAAATCAAACAAAACAGACCTATGGAAAAGGAGCCAGGAAAAAAGACCGGGAAAGGTGGAGCCAGAGAAGGTTCCGGAAGAAAGGCTGTGTCCGGCATGTACACCAAGACCATGAGAGTGCCTACAGTAATGGAAGAAGAAGTGCTTTGCCTGATCGACATGTATTCGAATTGGATGAAGTCCGGGAAAATCGAAAAGGGTATGAAAAGGCGCACCACTCCGGAACAGAGAATGAGAGCTATCCGGTCAATACAGGAAATACTCGATTATGAGAAGCAGAGCCAGAAAATACACAAACAGGAAGAAGAGGATAAACGGCAGTTGTCTTTATTTTGATTCTGTCACAAATTCAAAATGATTGCAGTAAGTTCCGAAACGGCACATCCTGCAATCCTTCATTTGTCGTCATAATGCCCCCAGGCTGAAATGATGAACACAATTACGGTAGTCTCGTTGACCATATACCTGATACGGTTCTTCTTGTCCAGCTGCCTTGACCAGACACCCTCCAGGTATCTCAACTGTTCCGGATGCCCTGTACCTGTATATGGGTGTTCCCGGAGTTCATCAAGCAGCTTCTCCAGCTTCTTGAAAAGCTGCGGAGAGGATTTTCTCATTAACAGGACATGTTTTACCGCTTCTTTGGAAAATTCTATCTCATACATTGCCTTCGCCCTCTATACGGTTAAGAAAATCGTCCAGAGACTCATTCTTGGCCATTCTGAAGGTATTTCCGTTCCGGATATCTTCAATACCTCTCTGAATGGCCGCAAGTTCTTCTCTTGAAGGAAAATCGCCTTCCCTGACCGCACACACCATGATAGGTGCCGCATTGCGTCTGGAAACCAGGATCGTTTCCGTCTCTGCCATTTCGAAGTATTTCTTCTGGTTGGCACGAAATTCGCGTGTTGTAACAATCTGCATAGTTCTAATATATTGGTTTACACTGCAAAAATAGGGATAAAAACCAATGAAACAAAAGTTTTGTGTACTTATTTGTGTACACGCGCGGAAAATTCGTTCCTCAAAGAACGCTGCGCTGGCCTTTGCTTTGCTTTCACAAACATTCAAAAAGTCGTTTTTCACGGATTTGAAGGTCTGGAAGCCACATTCCGGCTAAAATTTTATGACTTGTTTTTAAGCATAGCTTATTATATGCTTATCAACTTTTTAAAAAACGGCTGTAACATATTGTTAAATAAGAAGTTACAAACAATAGTAACATTCTAAAAACGAGTTTTTGAATGCTAAAAACGAGTTTTTGAATGTTATTTATGGCTTTAAAAACGAGTTTTTGAATGTTTTCGTGGAGATACATTTTTGTATCTCGTTTTTAATTTTTATATTTGCGAACATTCAATCTCTCGTTTTTAAAAAGTAAAGGTGTATGGCTATAAAAATAACAAACAAAGATGTGATACAGAGCTATTTAATGACTGTATCAAAGTACAACTTCTCAGTGTACGAAAAACGCATTCTGTACAGGCTTGTGGAAGCAATGCAATGTGAGATAGAAGGTAAAAAGCTTTATCCTGGACTTCGTATAGAAAAGACGCTATACGATGATAGAGTTGTTTTAATGCCCATTTCTGCGTTTTTAGCCAATGATGATGATGAAAACTACACCCGTGTCAAAAAAGCCCTGTTAGACCTTAGAAACAAATCTTTTGAGTTCGATGATGGACAAGTATGGAAGGTGATAGGCATCATCGAGAAACCACAATTCAATTACAAAAGAGGTTGGGTAAGATTTGAAATACAACCTGAAGTATATAATGCCGTACTTAATTTTTCAAAGGGCTTTAGGAAGTATGAACTTAAAACGGCCATGGAGTTTACAAGTCAGTACTCAATGCGTTTCTATGAGCTCATGAGCGGCCAAGAAAGACCTTTGATATACAGTATAGAAGACTTGAAAATCATGTTTGGTGTACAGGACAAATACAAAAGGAATCCCGATTTCATAAAATGGATTGTAAAACCAGCCAAAGAAGAATTGGATGCCAAAAGCCCTTATTCATTTGAATACAAAGTTCTGAAAGACGGTCGCTCTTTTCATTCACTGAAACTGTATCCAAAATACCAACCGGAACACAGGGATGAAGAACTCGAGAAGCACGAACTACAAAAACAGGTCAGCCTGGGCTGGGATCTGGACAGGCTTATCAGAAACTATCTAAAGCAAGAGCTTCTTTTCACAGACCAGGAAATAAGAAACAATATAGACATTTTCAGGGTTGCTCAAAAGGAGCTTGATTTAATGCTGGAGCTTTCAACTCTGAAGGGAAAATCAAGGGATAAAAAGAACCCAAAAGGGTATATAATAAACGCACTGAGGGGAAAGGTAAAAGACAAGAAGATAATTTGATTCTGTAACATATTCAAAAAAAACATTATGAGAAAGATACTCTCCATTATTATCCTATCTATTATAATAGGCATCGAAATAAAAGCTCAAGTATTGTCAGTATCAGACACAATTCACGAATTAAGCTTTTTCTCTATAAGTCAAGTTTCAGGTGACACAATACATAGATCAAGTGCAAGATACTCACCGATGGATGAAGATGTAAACCAGAACTTCAGGGATCTTAGGATTGAAAAGGTTAAAGTTGAAAACAATATTTTTTATGTTCTCACATTTCAAAAAACTTCAGTTGTCAGTTACGATGCAAAATCATATGTAACATTAGCAATCGAGTTTGGAAGGAAAAACACAAGCCAACATGATGTGCTAAATGATAGTTATTACTTTGCTTTAACAGAATCTCAATATAATGAGATTAGAAATATTATTGCAGAAGGGAAAGGGAAAATAAAGAAAATTAAAAGTGATATCCAAGGAGAGCCTTATGTTGGTCCCAATTCCATAAAACATTGTTTAAAAAGTAGATATAAGGTAGAGCACACCTTTGCAATATCTGCATTTGGTAATGAGATAAAGTTTAGACTTCCAGAAACATATTATGGAATGAGGTTAACCAAAAAGCTCTTTAATAATAATCACTTTACTTGTAACAGAGAAGTTTTTGAAAAACTATTTAATAACCTACAATAGTACAAACATGAAAGAAGGAGACTTGATATTGGTATCTGCTGAAGCCACAGGCTTAGGGAAGCCAATGGAAGCCGTTATAGACAAGATTGAGATATTCATGGGACAAACCCTTGTAACAGTCACTTACACGCAACCTGACGCTTTATCTGGTTTCGGCGGTTGCTTTGTAGATGCACATATAATAAAGCGATAATATATTTTTCGTAGAATATGTATATTAATAAATATATTCTTTATATTTTTATTAGTAAATCATTGATATGCAAGAAAAAACAAATATACAAACATCAACATTAAGAGTACCTAAAAATATACTCGAAAAAATAAAAATATATTGCCGAAAAGCAGGAAAGCCTGTCGGTGAATGGGTTGAAACAGCTTGGAAATTCATAGAAAAGAACGACTTCGACATCTATGACAAAGAAACGACACCATTTCTTCCTGTTCCTCCAGACATCGAGAAGGAAAGGAACCAGGTAGAAGCCTTGTGTATGCTTATGAGTGAATTTATAACTGCACAGAAACAAATACAGCTTCCGGCTCCAGAGCTTATCGCAAAGGCAGCTGAAGAGAAAGTACGTGCTGAAATGAAAGCTGAAGAACAGGCAAAAGATCTTCAGATCCTTCAGGAAGAAAACAATCGATTGCGTAACGAAATCAAAGTCCTTCAGGAATATAAGGAAAAAGCACACCGGGAACTTTGCCGTGTACGTGACGAACAAAAAACAATAGGGAAAATCAAAGTAAATACAGAACTGTAACAGCCAGTCGGGTAGAAAATAGGTAGAAAAACGGCATAACGATTGG
>NZ_FNVV01000002.1 GCF_900108345.1 Bacteroides ndongoniae
GAAAACTTCAGAAGGCTAACCATCGATTATGAATTCCTCGCTGAAACTGCGGAAGCCATGGTACAAATCGCATTCATCCAAATCATGCTTAACAAATTTATCGAATGAAATCAAAACAGCTTCTAAGCTTGATGCAGATTTTGTAAAGGATACTATCATACAATCCATGACAGATGCAGATTTACCGATTGATTTACAGTCCTACAGACGACTTGTTACAGATTTTGAGCGAGAGTATGACGAGATAGACTGTTGGTTCCGACAATCACGTGATGGTAGTTATCCAGTTCGGCAGCAGGCATTGAAAATAGTTGAACAGGGGCGTACAATCGTTGCACTTGACCAGCAGCTGGCAGATATATGGCATATGCTCAATTATGCTGTGGCTTATAGTGAGGAACACATTCCTCTTTGGGAAGCTAAAACTGTTGAAGTTGGGACTGAAATAGATAAAGAGCATAACCGTGAAAAAGAACTCACATCAGAATATGAAAAAGAAAAGGACTCTCTAAATCAAGATTTTGGTGCCAATAAGGGTAAACTAAAGGATATAACACAAGCCAGAAAAGAATTTGAGGCTATAGGTATAGATGAAAAACTGATTCTCTCCAGCCGTGAATCTGCTATCAGACAGGAAGTTAGTGAAAAACAAACCCTATTGGATGATTTGTTGAAAACTCATGCATCTATAGAAGAAAAGTACAACATCGCAAGGGATAAATTGGAAAATTCACGTCAGATGTTCGAGAACATTCAGAAAGAGGCGTATTATCATAAGCAAGACGAACTTCAGATAAAGCGTAAGAATCTGGAAGAAGAACGTACCAAAAGCAGGAATCAGATTATGGATGCTTTCAATAGCTGGCGACATGATTCGGATGAACGTTTGCTAATTCTGCTGTTTGAACAAAACAGGGCTGATAATGCACTGAAGGAACTTCGTCAGTGGCATCCAAAGGCTAATGAAATTAAGCAGGTGGATGGTGAACTGCAGCAATTGAATTTTACGGAGAAGGAGAATACAGTCCAGCAGGCAGCGGTAAAAAGTCAGATAGATCGGATTACTGCCGGGTATGGGATGAAAGAAACGGAAGTAAAACAGGAATCGCAGCGTGAGCAGGAACATCTTGAAACTGAGCGTACAATCCTTCGTGAACAGATTGCGAAGATTGATGATATATTGGCTCGTTTAGACGGTTCTCTGTATAGGTGGCTTTGTGAAAATTCGGAAGGCTGGGAGAACACTATAGGCAAAGTCGTTGACGAAGAAAGAATTCTATATGCTCAAGGACTTGAACCTCAGTTGGAAACAAAATCCAATGGACTGTTTGGTATAAGATTGAACTTGGAAAATATTGCTTCTGTACACCGTACGCCTGACGACTATAGATTGGAGAAGAACAACCTGGAGGATCAGGTGAAGCAGATTAACCGTAGACTCGAACAGTTACCAGTTGCCCTTCAGGAAGAAATTTCTAAACTTGGTAAGAAATATGCCGCTCATGTAAATCCGCTTCGTCAGAAAATGACATCGTTGAAGGTTGAAGAAAGACAGATTCCTGTCAAACGTCAAAACCTACAAACCCGAAGGCATAAGTTTCAGATGGAGGAGCAAGAGTTGATTAATCAAGAAAAAGATATTCGCGAACGTTCCTTTAATGAAGCTGTATTGCAAGTGAATTCTGAGAAGGAAACTCGTAATAAGAATGACATAAAGATTAAAAAAGATCTTAAGGAACTTGATTCATCGTTTAACAAGGCAGCAAAAATTCTCGAAGATGAATTATGCTTTTTCAAAGAGAAACAAGAGGCTGAAGCGAAAGAACGTAATCTGGAGTTCTCCGAACAGAAGAAACAACTTGACGAACAGCAGATAGCTGAACTTGCCGGCAGAGGTGTTGACACTAACTTGCTTGAGAAATATCGTTTAAGTTTAAATGGTTTAAAGGCTCTATTGATGAGAATCGAAGATGAACGTTCAATAGTTTTCAGATTTCGTGACATCGAGCAAAATCTTTTTGCCATAGAACCGGAAATAAAAAAGACTGTTAAAACTATTGAACAGAGACTCGCCATGATACGTCAACGTTATGAAGATAAAAGAAAACGTATCGAGAAAAAATGTAAAGAAATGGAAGAACACCAGAAAAAGCTCCTTAATGAACTATTGCATATGAGAGAGGGGTTGGAACTTTACCGTCAGATGGTGGATAACGAACATTTGATACCTGATGCTTTCCTTTCTGATGACAATACGAGGAAGACTGAGCAGGATTGTCAACAACTTTTGAGTCTATTTAGGGGTACTATAAATCAAAAGCATGAATCAATTGACAAACTTAAGTTATTGGTTCTCAATTTTAATCGTAACTTTAAACCTCAAAATGCTTTCCATTTCAATACGATGCCTGTAACAGGCAATGATTATTTGCAGATTGCCATTGATTTACAGGACTTCATGGACAATAACAAAATTGAGGATTTCCGCAGACGCACAAGCGAACACTATAAGGATATTTTGGGACGTATATCGACTGAGATCGGGGTATTGATGAAACGCAGATCAGATGTAGATGGGGTTATACAAGACATAAATCGTGATTTTATAGAAAAGAATTTTGCCGGTGTAATCAAGAGTATTGAGCTCAAGTCAGATGAATCATCTGACAAGCTTATGAAATTGCTTATATCCATTCATGATTATACTATAGAGAATGCTCTCTCAATCGGTGAATTGAATCTTTTCTCGGGTAATGATCGCGATGAGGTGAACCGTAAGGTCATGGATTATCTGAAGAGTCTGTCTCATCAGCTACATAATGAACCCAATCGTCCTACTGTATCGTTAGGTGATGCTTTCCGTTTACAGTTTCGGGTGAAAGAGAACGACAATGATACAGGCTGGACAGTGCGTATTAATAATGTAGGGTCGGATGGAACGGATATTCTTGTAAAAGCAATGGTCAATATCATGCTCATTAATGTTTTTAAGAAAAAGGCAGCCAAAAAAAATGGTGATTTCATTGTACACTGTATGATGGATGAGATAAATTCGGTAAATTCGGTGCAGTTCCTAATCTCTAATCATGTAATTTTATGAAAAAACTAGAAAAATAGCGATTCTTGAGAAAGCTAAATGGGCAATGAAATACTTACAGACTCAAAAATGGTTTAGCCCATGGGCTTTCTACTAAATGTGGAAAGTTTCATAAACTTGTATTGGGGACAATGAGGGCTTCATTTACTTCACAGTTCGAAAAAAGAAGAAAAGGATGCTTCTTATTCTTTTAGATTTAAAGATGAGGTAGGACTTGATGTTTGTATTGATGAACAGGTTTGTGAGTTTTTAGTGTCTTATCTATGAAAATAGAATCTATTTTTAACGTGAGTTCGATATAAAATCAAAAAAAAGAAAGTTGTCTGTCATTGACAAAATTTATATCAATAGCTGGCTTCTTTTCAAAAAAAGCAGTATGCTGCGATAGCCGACAAAGAGTTAGCTATAAAGTTATTGAATGAACGATGTCTGGAGTGCTCTATCTGTGCAATGTTCTTCAATTCGTCATTGACCGTTTCGATCAGGGCTCTT
>NZ_FNVV01000003.1 GCF_900108345.1 Bacteroides ndongoniae
AGACTCTGGAAACATAGTGATAATCGTTTAAATGTTATAATTGTTCACTATAAATTTAATACTTTTATCGCTATGTTCCTAATTTTCAGTGAAATATTTATTTGCTTATATCGAACTCACGTTATTTTTAAGTACTATGAGGTCTTTACAATCGGTGAATGATGAGAAATTTTAGAGAATAATCTACCTTTCCGGTAATCATTATGTGACAGCTGTCGCTATTTTTTAAGATTGTCTCAGCAGTAATATTTTGAATAGAAAAAGAATTCTCATTTCTTTTATTGTTCAAATTATTGCTATATTTGCAGTATGGATAGACAATTAAGTGAAATAGAAACCATTCCAGTAACGACTTCAATCATTGAATCGTTATATCCGGAACTGAAGTCTGCTAATAAGAAAGTAACTTGGCTCGAAAAACAAGGTGTTATCATCAGATTGAAGCGAGGACTTTATGTGATCAACCCTGAATATTCAGGAAAAACTCTGTCGAGTGAGTTGATCGCCAATCATCTCTATACACCTTCGTATATTTCAATGTCTACTGCACTACGATATTATGGACTTATTCCAGAGGCTGTATATGTTCATCAATCAATGACAGTAAAACATCCCCGAAGCTTTCAAACTCCAGTCGGCAATTATGACTACAAATATATTTCAAGAAAGGCATTTCCGATAGGAGTAAGGAGTATGAATAAAGGTGACTATGCGTTTCTTATTGCATCACCGGAAAAGGCTTTGTGTGATTTGATCGCCAATTCCTCAAAAGTCATTCTTCGTTATATGAAGGATGTAGAGATATATCTTGAGCAGGATATTCGTATGGATATGGATGAGTTCTATAATATGGACGCAACCATATTTGAAGATTATATTAATGTAGGCAAAAAGGCTGATTCAATTTCGACACTTTTAAAATTTTTAAGACGATGAAAAATGAAATATTCGACAATATGCTCTCCCGTTATGATTTAACAACGGAGCAACATAAGCGAAACGCTATATTTGAAGTTAACCAACAAATGATACTTGCAGGCCTGTATGCTGGGGGCTTCTTTGAGTCGGCTGCGTTTTATGGCGGAACTTGCCTGAGAATCTTTCATGGCTTGCAGCGTTTCAGTGAGGATATGGATTTCTCACTGCTTGCGCAAGATGACAAGTTCGATTTTACGAAATATTTTCCTGCTATCATTGATGCCTTTGCAATGGTAGGCCGTGAGGTTGAAATAAAGAAAAAAGATAAGAAGAATTTTGGAAAGGTCGAATCGGCATTTCTTAAAGATAATACCGATGTGTATGATGTGACTTTCCAAACAGAGAAGTCAATAAAGATAAAGATTGAAGTAGATACTTGTCCACCGTTGAACTTCAAAACGGAACAAAAGCTATTACTTCAGCCACATTCATTTATGACCCGCTGTTTTACACTTCCAGACTTGTTTGCAGGTAAGATGCATGCACTGGTCTATCGTGTGTGGAAGAATAGAGTCAAAGGTCGTGATTGGTACGATTTTGAATGGTATGTACGTCATAATGTTCCGTTAGATTTTACTCATTTGGCAGAACGATGCAAGCAGTTTAACAATGAGAATATAACTCCAGAGTTATTCAAAGAGAAACTCATTGAGCGTCTCTCTACAGCTGATATAAAACAAGTGAAAGAAGATGTATTGCCTTTCGTACGTAATCCAAAGGAACTTGATATTTGGTCAAATGATTATTTCGTGCAGTTGGCTGGGATGGTAAGAATGGCATAATACAACATTAAGCTTTAAAGATTAAGATATTTTCCTAATATGTTCAATCTGGAATTATAATAGAACGAAATGCAATGAAACATCTATACATAATCGGAAATGGTTTTGATATTCATACAGGGCTTGCTACACGATATGCAGATTTTCAACTATGGTTAGAGAATAACTATCCTTTCATTTACGAAAATATGCAGGTAGTCTGTAAGCATTCGAAGAAATGCACCTTTTACACTTTGAGGTTTGGTTGTAGCTTTGCGGCAGTGAATACAATCAAACCTCAATTATTATGAACAGACAAGAATTTGAAGAATTAGAATTGCAGGTGCAA
>NZ_FNVV01000004.1 GCF_900108345.1 Bacteroides ndongoniae
CTGGAAAACTTCAGAAGGCTAACCATCGATTATGAATTCCTCGCTGAAACTGCGGAAGCCATGGTACAAATCGCATTCATCCAAATCATGCTTAACAAATTTATCGAATGAAATCAAAACAGCTTCTCAATATAGACCGCATTACAGGGCGTTTCTTAAACGTCTTTGCACTCTCATCTTCTTTGAAGTTCGGGAGTTCTATGATATTGTAACCTTTGTATTTGCAATATCCTCTCAATCTCTCTTCCTGCACTTCTACACTTGTGCCTTTTCTCTGTTCATCCGTGCTGACACGGCAGTAGATGATTACATTAGTTTGATTATTTACCTTTGCTTTCATAAAATTAATTTTTCAAGTTAACCTAATCCGTTTTCGCTCTCTATCTGAAGTTGTGTCAGTAAATAAAGATATTCCCTAATCTGCTTCACTTCTTCATTGCTATATTTCTTTTTTCCATTGTTTAGTATTTTTGTGCATGTTTCCAAAGTTAACATAGCTATTAAACATTAAGATGTGCATCGCTGCACTTATTTGTTTTTCGCCTCTTGGTCATTAAATAATGCCCCAAGACTTTTACCGCGGCAGGGATAAGCGTAAAACCCTTTTTTCAGATAGCTATGCTCTTAGCCCTTTCCTTCGTTTTGTTGCATATTTTCCCTCCTTATTTCTTATTTTTAAATTCGATGTTTGTTTTTTACATTGCAAATATACTACAAATTGCAATTGGAAAAAGAAGTGTTAAAAGCCCGACTTTTTGTTGGGTTTTGTATGTAACTTTTTGATAATCAGACTTATAAAATCTTAATTGATTTATATTTTTATTTCAATTAATATTTTGAATTTATTTAACTATAGTCGGCGTTGTTTTGCTTGCTTTAAACTGAAAATTAACAAAATTTATCATATAGCTTACGCAAAGTGTTAACGCTCGTGTGGGTGAGTTTTGACACATTTCGCAACGAATATCCCTTTTTCAACAGACGTAATTCTTCTGCGTATTCTTTTTTCATCGTTTCATCACTCTTCATATATCCAGCTTTTCTACCGACCTTTCCACCATTAGCTCGAAAGTTATTGTAACCGCTTTCTACTCGTTCCCTTATTGTCTTACGTTCCATTCGTGCAACTTCCGCTAATATGGTAATTAGAAACTGACTTATAGCATTAACATTACCTTCTTGGGTCAAAGTCTCAATGGCATAATTCTGAATATAAAGGCTAATCTTTTTTTTATTTAGCATTTCTATTACTTCAATACTTCGGTAAATTTTTACCGATAAATAAAAATAAAACAATAGAATCGGTGTTAGCCGGTTCAAAATTACATTAAAGAGATCATTGAAATACTGTCAAGAATGAATCGTTAAGGAGTAAGAAA
>NZ_FNVV01000005.1 GCF_900108345.1 Bacteroides ndongoniae
TTCTTACTCCTTAACGATTCATTCTTGACAGTATTTCAATGATCTCTTTAATGTAATTTTGAACCGGCTAACACCGATTCTATTGTTTTATTTTTATTTATCGGTAAAAATTTACCGAAGTATTGTATTATTATAGGTTATTTTATATGATTAATGTTTATGATTTTATATGCTAAGTTTTTCCAGTTTGGGTTATTTCTTCTAATTTGATAGTCTTTAGTCTACCCTTCAAACTCCAGTGATCCAATATGAATTTATCTATTCTGTTTTTATCTTCATTAGAGAACCAACTAACTTCCCATTGAGATGTAGCGGAAACATTGTTGAAAAACCAATCCATATAATCTCCATCTACTGCGGAAAATGAAAAGCCATATATATGCACATACTCCACATCTTTGAGTATCTTTTGTAATTCTTGATGCTTGAAAATATGTTCATATGGATTCTTATGATATTTATTTAATTCAAAAGATACTTGTTCATCGTCATAACTCATTGAACTTCCATAAAGAAACTTATTGTGTCCATATATAAGACGTTCGTGTTTTGAAGATCGACCATGAATATGAAGGACTCTTTCTTCTGGTATTTTATATAACATTTCTAATACATCCGTATAATTAAAATTAATAAAGAATGAATCTTCTTTCTCAATATGGATATATTTAGGGTCAGTAATCAACCTCAGGCAGTTATCCACCCATTTTTCAAAACAATATTGCAACACATCAAGCAAACCTTTAAGCCGTTTTGCACAATAAGAATCCAAATGCAAACTGGGTGGTATATTATACCTTTCCTCAAATTCCCTTTTCCGTTTTGCCTCTGCTATAATTTCATCAATGGGCTTAGCTGGTGGAGTAAATTTTGATACAAATTTATTGATATCTAGATTCCCAAGTTGCACTTCAAAATCATTCCACCATTCTGCATCTATATCATAGACTACCGTAAGCATTCGATAAACTACAAGTTTTAAACCTTTATATACAACAATAGCGACTGTCACTATGAACCTAATAGTTTCAGCCGCTATTATTTTGTTGAACCTATATGTTGCATATGGCATTAGTTGT
>NZ_FNVV01000012.1 GCF_900108345.1 Bacteroides ndongoniae
ATTTAAGCTATTGGGAACAAAATAATCGAGATTATCTTCAGAATATCGCTGCCTGAAAGAGTTAACTACGCTCTTATCGCTGATAAAGAAAAGAGGGTGAATCGCGTATTACGACACACCCTCTTTTCGTTTATAATACTGCCGAAACGGGAAGTCTTACAACCGGCAGTTTCAACAAGCCTATGACAGACCTGATGGCAATTATCCAAAGCGGAAACGGCAACATCAAACTGGAAGTGACAGGCGAAGACCTGCTCATGTTTTCAAACCAGCTGATAAGCCGTGCCAAGCATGAACTCTCCACCGCCATTGCGGAAGCGAGAAAGGAAAAGTACCTCACAAAGGAGGAAGTGAAGAAAATGTGCGACGTGTGCGACACCACCCTTTGGCACTGGGCAAAGAAGAACTATCTGAAACCCGTAAAGGTGGGGAACAAGGTCAGATACCGACAGTCGGACATACAGAAAATCCTGGGTGAACGCAATCCTTCAATCTGAGCCTATGAAAGAGGAAGAATACATGCGTGTGGGAACGACACTGTACAAGGTCGTAAACCAGCCCTGCGCCAGCGGAGGGTATGAGAAAAGACGTGTGATATGGAACAACTGCACACTCAGGCAGGACTACGGGAAGAACTATCTTGCGACCGTCCCGAAGTATGACGGATTCTGTACCGTTCCCGACCATCTGAACTACCGGAAGGAGATTGACGGTTTCCTGAATCTGTACGAACCGATAGAGCATACTCCGCAGATAGGGGATTTCCCGAACATACGTTCTCTGGTGCTTCACATTTTCGGTGAGCAGTACAATCTGGGACTGGACTATCTGCAACTGCTGTTCCTGCAGCCGTTGCAGAAACTTCCCATACTCCTGCTGGTATCGGAAGAGAGGAACACGGGCAAGAGTACGTTCCTTAATTTCCTGAAAGCCGTATTCGGGGATAACGTGACATTCAACACCAACGAGGATTTCCGGAGCCAGTTCAATTCCGACTGGGCCGGAAAGCTGCTCATTGTCGTGGACGAGGTGCTGCTCAACCGCAGGGAGGACAGCGAGCGGTTGAAGAACCTGAGCACTACCTTCAATTACAAGGTGGAAGCCAAAGGAAAAGACCGCACGGAAATAGCCTTCTTCGCCAAGTTCGTACTGTGTTCAAACAACGAGTACCTGCCTGTAATCATAGACGCAGGGGAAACACGATACTGGGTAAGGAAGATAAATCCGCTGAAGGACGATGACACTAATTTCCTGCAAAAGCTGAAAGAGGAAATTCCAGCCTTCCTGTTCTTCCTGACGCAAAGGGAGCTTTCAACGGAGAAGGAAAGCCGTATGTGGTTCAATCCGAAGCTGACACATACGGCAGCCCTGCAGAAAATCATCCGGAGCAACCGAAACCGTCTGGAGATAGAAATGGCTGAACTGTTCCTTGACATCATGTCAAACATGAATGTGGAAAGTGTTTCATTCTGTCTGAACGACCTCATGACACTGCTCATATATTCGCAGGTAAAGGCAGAGAAACATCAGGTGCGGAAAGTGGTTCAGGAAGTATGGAAGCTGACTTCCGCACCGAACTCGCTTTCCTACACCGCCTATGAGATTGCTCCCCACCGTGACTGCCACTACGAAACGAAAAGGAAGACAGGAAGGTTCTACACGATAACCAAGGAACAGCTGACCGCTATATGATTATTTTGATGAAATGATGAATACAGTATATAATACACTGTATTATAGTATAATACAAGTTCATCATTCATTCATCGGAATATAATGCTGATGAAAAGAGAAATCATCATTTCTTTTTTGGCAAGCAGTCTGATGAGAAAAAGATGAAACGTTACCATTCTGTATAACAGCTTATTACAAGCAAAATTCATCAAATCATCATTTTTTCATTCATCACTAAACCGTACGAAAATGACAACAGAAGAAGCAAAAAAGATAAGAATCGCAGACTATCTGCACAGTCTGGGGTATTCCCCCGTAAAGCAGCAGGGGGTAAACCTCTGGTACAAATCCCCGTTCAGGGAAGAGAACGAACCTTCGTTCAAGGTAAACACCGAACGTGAACAATGGTTCGACTTCGGTCTGGGAAAGGGCGGCAACATCATCGCACTGGCGGCACACCTCTACGCAACGGAGAGTGTTCCGTATATCCTGAAACGCATAGAGGAACAGACACCGCATGTCCGTCCCGTATCTTTCTCTTTTCACAGGCAGTCTGCCACCGAGCCGAGTTTCCAGCAGCTTGACATCGTACAGTTGTCTTCTCCTGCCCTGCTCTCTTACCTGCAGGAAAGGGGAATAAATACGGCACTGGCGAAAAGAGAATGCCGTGAGGCACACTTCACCAACAACGGTAAACGGTATTTCGCCATTGCCTTTCCGAACATATCGGGCGGATATGAAATCCGCAACCGATATTTCAAGGGCTGCATCGCACCTAAGGAAATATCACATATCAGACAATCGGGAGAGCCGAGAAAAGCATGTTACGTTTTTGAGGGGTTCATGGACTACCTTTCCTTTCTGACACTAAGGCTTGAAAGCTGTCCGCAATCCCCCGATTTCGACAGACAGGACTACATGGTCCTGAACTCTGTAGCCAATGTTTCCAAGGCTCTCTATCCGCTGGGCAGCTATGAACGCATCCACTGTTTCCTTGACAATGACCGTGCAGGAATGGAAGCCCTGCAGCAAATCAGAAAGGAGTATGACAATACCAGACATATACGTTATACGTGACGCTTCACACATATACAGCGGATGCAAGGATTTGAACGAATACCTGCAAAAACGGGCAGAGACAAAGAAACAGGCCCAATCCATCAGAGTGAAGACACCGCCCAATAAACCGGGAGGCTTTCGGTTATAGCCCACTATAACTACACGCTTCGCTTACGTAGTTGTGGGCTCTCCCGAGGGGATTAGGGTTTTACCCTAATAACCCACTCAGGGCGTTTCTCCCCTGAGAACCCAGAGCAAAGAGTGACCCTCTCTTTGCAATCTCCGCTTATGGGTTGCACCCCTAAGAACCCCATGCGTTTACGGACAGCAGAAAAGCAAACAATAAAGTACAAACCCAAGAACAAGTATCTATGGCAACAAAATCAAGCATACATATCAAGCCCTGCAACATCGCATCGAGCGAGGCTCACAACAGAAGGACTGCCGAATATATGCGCCACATCGGAGAGTCCAGAATCTATGTAGTTCCTGAACTCTCCACCGATAACGAGCAGTGGATAAATCCCGACTTCGGCAGTCCGGATTTGCGGACGCATTATGACAATATCAGACAGATGGTAAAGGAAAAGACCGGACGTGCCATGCAGGAAAAAGAACGGGAGCGCAAAGGCAAGAACGGCAAGACAGTCAAGATTGCGGGATGCTCCCCCATACGCGAAGGAGTGCTGCTTGTCAGGTCGGACACGACACTGGCAGATGTGCGCAAATTCGGTGAGGAGTGCCAGAGACGCTGGGGAATCACACCGCTGCAAATCTTCCTGCACAAGGACGAAGGGCATTGGCTGAACGGTCAACCGGAAGTGGAAGACAGGGAGAGTTTCAAAGTAGGTGAAAGATGGTTCAAGCCGAACTATCATGCCCATATCGTTTTCGACTGGATGAACCACGAAACCGGAAAGAGCCGAAAGCTCAATGACGATGACATGATGCAGATGCAGACCTTGGCATCTGACATCCTGCTGATGGAGCGTGGGCAGTCAAAGGCTGTTACAGGCAAGGAACATCTGGAACGTAACGACTTTATCATCGAGAAACAGAAAGCCGAACTGCAACGCATGGATGCTGCCAAACGGCACAAAGAAGAACAGATAAATCTTGCCGAGCAGGAACTTAAACAGGTAAAATCAGAAATTCGCACTGACAAGCTAAAGAAGACAGCCACCACGGCAGCGACAGCCATAACAAGCGGAGTTGCTTCTCTTTTCGGAAGCGGAAAACTGAAAGAGCTGGAACATGCCAACGAAAAACTGCAAGACGAGGTTTCAAAACGGAACACCAATATTGAAAAATTGCAGAGCCAAATACAGCAGATGCAGAAACAGCATGATACGCAAATCCACAATCTCAGAGAAATGCACAGGCAGGAACTTGACATGAAAGAAAAAGAACTATCACGGCTCGCCAGAATCATAGACAAGGCTTTCAGATGGTTTCCGATGTTCAGGGAAATGCTGCGCATGGAAAAGTTCTGTGCCATGCTGGGATTCTCTAAAGAAATGACAGAAAGTCTTTTGGTCAAGAAAGAAGCCTTGAAATGCAGCGGTAAAATCTATTCAGAACAGCACAGACGGAACTTTGATATAAAGGATGATATTTTAAGGGTGGAAAATGACCCTGACGATGAAAGCAGGCTGAACCTGACTATAAACAGGAAGCCGATTACCGAATGGTTCAGGGAACAATGGTACAGGCTTAGATACGGAACAATACTGCCGCAACAGGAAGAGAAAAAAAGCAAAGGGCTCAAGCTGTAATAGTAAAATAAAAACACTCTAGTAAGTAGGTTACTGGAGTGTTTCTATAATATCATGATTTATTTGATATACATGGTCAATAAAAATATAGTTGTAGTTTCTCAATTTACATTGTTCCAGATTATATCCATTGGACTTAATCATATCATCAGCAGTAATATCCGTAGATAGTCTTGTCTCTATTACGCTTTCATTTTTTACAATGTCTGCAAAATGCTGCCTTATATATTCTTCACTGAATATCAAACAAATGTATTTTATATCACACTGATAATCATCCGCAAAATCCTTTTCTCTGCCGAACGGTATATAGCAGCCTTCCATAATAAGGCTCTGTCCGTTTTCAACGTATGTCTTTATGATTTCCTTTACAACGGGGGCAAAGAGATAGAACTTACTTACCATATTTTCTCTCAAATAAATCCTTATTCTTTTTTCCCCATTCGAGCATAGCATCAATAATTGGGATAAGAGTAAGTCCAAGAGACGTTATTGAATATTCCGAGCGAGGTGGAAGCTCGGGGAATATGGTTTTCTTTACCAGACCATCTTCTACCAATTCTTTCAATTGTATGTCTAACACTCTTGGAGTAGCTTCTGGTAATGCCTTATGAAGCTCACTGGGCCGCATCGAGCGATAACGCAACTCATCCAATATACACGATTTCCATTTAGAGTCTATAAGACTCATGGTCAATCGTAACGGGCAATCCAAGTCTATAGGTATTTTTCGTTCGTACATATTATTCTGTTTTTGTGGTAAAATTACTAATAATATACAGAAGAATAAGTATACCGAATAAATTTTCGGTATATGAATAATTTTACGGTACTTGTATAAACAGAGGCTACCGCCTAACTTTGCAATAGAATTAATAACACATAAAATATAAAATTATGAGAGCTAATATTGAAGAATACAAAGCAGTGGAAAACGCTGCCATGAAATTTGTTAAAAGTGTAGCAGAAGGAAACAGTAGTTATGCAAAAGATCTATTTGTCGATGAAGCAGTCTTATTCGGCTATTTGGATGGCAAATTAGAACACGGTTCCATCGAGCAATTCTACCATAATGTTGATACGGTAAGTGCTGGTAATAACTTTAAGGCACGTATAGACATCGTTTCTGTGGAAGAAACTGTAGCAGTTGTGCGTGTATTAGAAGAAAAATGGGGCGACAGAATTGATTTTACAGATTATTTGCTCCTGTTAAAGATAAACAACGAATGGAAATGCGTAGCAAAAGCATATAATCAGAACTCAGATACTATTCAAAAATAAAAGGTGGAAATATCATGAGAATAACAGTTATCACAGGTAGTCCACGCAAACATGGCAACAGTTTCGCCATGACAGAAACTTTTATAAAGGAAGCAGAACATTGTGGGCATGAAATAAAACGTTTTGATGCAGCATTTATGAAGATTGGAGGCTGCCATGCCTGTATGACATGTTACAAGACTGGGAAAGCCTGTTCTTTCAATGAAGAATTTGACATTATCGCATCTTCAATAGTTGACTCCGATGCCATTGTATTTACCATGCCCGTTTATTGGTATTCAATACCGGCACAGATAAAGGGAGTTATTGATTGTATGTTTTCACTTGTGGTAGGCGGAAAGGAAGTTGCCGGAAAGAAATGGGGACTGATAACATGCTGTGAAGAAGACGATCCGACCGTCATGGATGGTGTTCGTATTTCTATGGAAAGAACTGCAGCTTTGCTGAAATGGGAACTGGCAGGAGAAGTGCTCATACCAGGTGTACTGAATGAGGGAGAGATAAAGAATACTGATGGCTGTAAACAGGCGGCAGAACTGGCTTATAAATTTTGACAACAAATGAAAGTATTACTTATAAATGGCAGCCCTCATAAAAAGGGCTGCACTTATACGGCATTACACGAAGTGGAAACAACATTACAACAAAATGGAATAGAGACTGAAATGCTTCATTTGGGTAAAGCGCCTGTTTCTGGTTGTATTGCTTGTATGAATTGCATGACGACAGGTTTTTGTTTCCAAAAAGATATCGTACGAGATATCCAGATGAGGTTGGATGAATTTAACGGAATCGTCATAGGTTCCCCCGTCTATTATAGCGCACCGACAGGTCAACTGATTTCGTTTTTGAACAGATTATTTTTTGCCACAGAAAAACGTATGGCTGGCAAACTGGGAGCATCTGTAGTTTCTTGCCGACGGGGAGGAGCCTCTGCAACCTTTGAGCAACTCAATCAATATTTCACGATTTGCAACATGCCTATTGTATCATCTCAATATTGGAATTCTGTACATGGCTTCACACCTGATGATGTTAACCAAGACAAAGAAGGGCTACAAACCATGAGAGTCTTGGGGCAAAACATGGCATGGCTACTGAAATGCATTGAAAGCGGCAAGAAAGCAGGAATAGAAAAGCCAACATACGAACCAAGGCTAAGAACCAATTTCATTTAATAAAAGATGAAAGTTCATAATCAGGTCATGCTCGTTCCTGACTTTCATCGGTATTTATGCCATAATATCCGCGTCTTTCAGCACGGTTTCTTGCGGATTAGGGAATAATGATATTGTTCTAACCTTTAGCGAATGCCAAATTATTCATAACTTTGGATTATGACAAAAGACAATTTAATCAATCATATTTTTAATCATAATACAGCAGAAACCTTGCCCATTCCACCTAAGACCATATTGCTGGAGGAAGGTAAGATTGCGGATAGGATATACCTTATCCGCAAAGGTTGTCTGAGATTGTTTTTCTACAATGAGGGAAAGGATATAACCTTCCAGTTTTTCTTCGAGGGAGATTTCGTGGCTTCATTTGACAGTCTGTACAAAGGTACACCGAGCCTGTTCTCACTGGAAAGTATCGAGCCGTCAGAAGTCCTGTTTATAAAGAAAGAAGACTTCTACAATAAGATAGAAGGCAATTCTTCATTAAGAAAGCTATATGAAGAGAAAATTATAGAGAGGTTCAGCTTCTACCAGCACCTGTTCCTGTCCCGTATCAAGAATACACCACAGCAAAGGTACGAAGAACTGTTGAAGGAATATCCAAATATCATCCAACGAGTGCCGCAACATTACATAGCTTCCTATCTTGGCATTACTCCTGTTTCGCTCTCCCGCATCAGAAACCGTCGCTAAGCTCCATTTCTTTACAATTGTTATCGTCCGTTTCCGATAAAGTAGTGACCTTTGCACCATTAAATTTGGAAATGTATGAAAAAAGTTTTTGTAATCGACTGGATTTTAATCGTTGTATTCATCGTGTCTGCCATTTCAGGAATTGGTCTGCACATAGCCGGACATGGGAACAGCCACGAAGTATGGCATAACTGGGCAGTGGTTCATGTCGTGAGCAGTGTATTGTTCCTTGTTGCCATCATATTCCATGTGACAACACACTGGGGGTGGTATAAGGGAATCATAAAAAACGGAATAGGCAGGAAAAGCAAGGTTACAGCAGTTCTGTCTATCATATTTTTATTGCTGTCCGTTACAGGTATCGTATTACTTGGAGTAAGCGGAGCAAACTCTCCACTTGGACTGTGGCATTATAAAATAGGTATCATAATGATAATCATAGCTATCGGGCACATTATAAAGCGATTGTCTGCTCTTCGCAAGTCCTTAAATACAAAAAACAGTAAGTTCCCGATATTTATAGCTTAGAACTTTCTTTAGTAACTTGTAAGAGGATATTCGGGAACAATTTGGGAACATTAATATAAAAAGGAAAGAGATAAATATTTGATTTGCAAATACTTAGCTCTTTTTCTTGTACCCAGACCCGGTACAAGGCATAGAAATTATAGGAAAATAAAAGAATTTATCTTCCTTATTATCAATTATTTGCATCTTTCTTATTTTCTCTATTTTTGCCATATTTTGCCCATTTTTCGTCATTAAGTACACTTTTAGTACACTTTGAAATTCCATTTTCTTTTGTACCTTTGCAATATCGGGAAACAAAAGAAAATCAATTATTTAGCGTAATCACCCGGTTATGGTACCTAAATCGGGATAAAACCTCTAAACAATGGCAAAGTTAGAAAATAAAACGAAAGAAAACCCTAAATTGGAGCAAAACAGGCTGTCGGACGGCAGAATTAGTTTGTATCTGGAGTATTATTTGGGTAGAGAGGAAAAGCCTGTATTGGATGAAAACGGTAATCAGGTGTATTATGAAAGCGGTAAGATGCGGGGAAAGCCGAAGTTCGCTATCAAGCATCACAGGCGAAAAGAGAACCTCAGCCTGTATCTGATAGAGAAGCCACGTACCCCTGCGGAACACCAGCAGAACAAGGAAACACTGGAGCTTGCTGTAAAAATACGTGCTGAACGTGAACAGGAGTTTAAGGAAAGTATGTTGGGCTATCGCCTGAAAAAAGACCGGAACGTGAATTTCTTGGATTATTTTCAAGCCTATATCAATGACTATACCAAGAAAGACATTCGGATGGTGCAAATCGCCCTAAGCCGTTTCAAGGACTTTTTGAAGGAGCATTACCCGATGCACGAGTTCGGCATCAAGCCGGAACTTATCACGAAGGACATGATGGAACAGTTCGTAGCTTATCTGCAATCCCGGAGCGTGGGCGAAGGGGCTAAAAGCATCTTCCAGCGTTTCAAGAAGGTTATCCACTATGCGATTGACCACGATGTGATGCTGAAAGACCCCTGCAAAGGCGTTACCTGCAAGGCGGATAGCCAGATACTACGCAAGGACGTGCTTTCGCCGGAAGAAATCCAGCGGTTGATTGCGTGCCATTATGACAACGAGAACCCCAACGTAAGGCGTGCGTTTATCTTTTGCCTGTATTGTGGCTTGCGCTTCTGTGATGTGAAAGACCTTACCTATAAGAATATCGACTACGCTAATAAGCTGCTAAAATTTGAGCAGAACAAGACCAAAGGTCATTCCGCCAGTAGCGGTGTGGTCATTCCGCTCAATGACGGTCTTCTTTCGCTTGTGGGAGAACCGCCGGCAGACGGTAACAAAGACGCTCTCATCTTCAACCTGCCTTCGTATGAAAGTTGCTGCAAATCCGTCAAGCGTTGGGTGAAAAGAGCCGGGATAGATAAGCACATAAGCTGGCATTGCGCCCGTCACTCATTCGCCGTGAATATCCTCAACAATGGGGCGAACATCAAGACGGTTGCCAGCCTGCTCGGGCATAGCGGACTGAAACATACGGAGAAATACACCCGTGCGGTGGATAAATTGAAAGAGGAGGCGATAAACAGCCTGCCGGAATTAAAGTTTTAACCATAAAAGACTTACCTTTGCAATTATGGACTTTGAAGCATTAGTAAAACATATCAGCACGATACAAAGCACGTTGCAGGCGCAAGCCGCACACGCTGTAAACCTCGCCCTGACTGCCCGCAATTGGCTCATGGGCTGCTATATCGTGGAGTTTGAGCAAAACGGTGAAGACCGTGCCGCATACGGCGAACAACTGTTGAAGAAACTGGAACAGCGGTTGAATGTCAAAGGACTGAACGAGCGCAGGTTTCGTGAGTTCCGGCGGCTATACCTTGTTTATCCGCAACTGAAAGAGCCTATCGCACAATACATATTGGCAGGAAGCGAAATTCGGCACACACTGTCCGCCGAATTCACAGACCCAATTCGGCACACGGTGAGTGCCGAATTACAATCCGTTAATAATCAACCAAGTGAATGGAATACACAAGCTGATAGATTATTTGAAAGATTACCGTATTCTCATTTAAAGTTTATTTCTAAAATAGAAAATCCGGTCAAACGTGCTTTCTATGAAATGGAAGCAATAAGGGGTTGTTGGTCAGCAAGAGAACTGGAGCGACAAATCAATTCCCTCTATTACGAGCGCAGCGGATTGTCGAAAAACAAAGAAGCCTTATCTGCTTTGGTGCAACGGCAAGCCATGCCGCTGCAGCCCAAAGACATTATTAACACGCCCGTTACGTTGGAGTTCTTGGGATTGAACGACCGTGCTTTGGTAACGGAAAACGACTTGGAGCAATCCATTCTGGACAACCTGCAACGCTTCCTGTTGGAAATGGGACATGGCTTCTGCTTCGAAGCACGCCAAAAGAGAATCCTGATAGACGGGGATTATTTCTTTGCCGACCTCGTGTTTTACCACCGCATTTTGAAATGCCATGTCATCGTGGAATTGAAGATAGACAAGTTCCGCCACGAATACGCTTCGCAACTGAACCTATATCTTAACTACTTCAAGGCGGAAGTGATGCAACCCGACGACAATCCGCCTGTCGGCATCCTGCTTTGCACCGAGAAGGGCGACACGTTGGTAAAATACGCCACTGCCGGATTAGACCCGAACATCTTCGTGCAAAAGTATATGATAGAACTTCCCACTGAAGAGGAAATTAAGAAGTTCATTTCAACTGCAAACTATTAGCAATAAAAAACACTACTGGCGAAAAGAAGGAAAGCCATTCTTTCTCTTTTCGCCAGCACGTTTATTACTGCCAACAAGAATAGGTTTAGGTTAGTTTGGATGTATATACAAAAGACAGAACTAAACCGTAAATGCAGACGATAATTATAGCAAGTCACTTATGATACATTCTGTTCTTCCAAGACTATATTAGCATCATTATCGCATTTTTCAGGCTTAATCCGCTCTATACGACGAATATGTTTTGCCCTATTAGCTATAATTAACGGTACACGCTCGACAACAACAACCGATGTGTCAAGCCCCAACGCACTCGGTTCTCCAATGCCTATCTTTCTAATTAAGGCATAAAGGCTCATCAGCAAATTTTGTCGGCGGTTACGGGAATCTTCAGGATAATATATCCGGTGGATAATAATAAAGCGAAAATCACCCGGTATGCCATTCTTATGCAATGAAGGATAAGAGCTTGTTAGTTCTACTTCACCATCCGCAACAAGGTCATCAACTACTTGTCGTAAATAAAGGCTCACGCGCGGTTCTATACGAAAACCTATACGCATGGTTATACTAAACAATGTCCCTTTTATTAATGTGGAACAATTATATTCAAGTGTGTCTGGTGTATCCACAAATTCAAGGTTAATAAGCCAATAATGATCTGCCCGTTTAGGCTGCTTATTAATTATGGAATACAACAATTTATCGTCCACACAACCTTCTTTGTCTGCATGATTCACATAGACAAGATTAGAAGCATATTTGGATATGCTTTCGTCCGCCTTAATATCAGAAATAATGTTGTAGTATTCACTTAACCGTTTGGAAGACATATGTTTTCGACGAATTTTGTTGGCACTTACCCATACAAACATGATAAAACATAATAATCCACCTATTAACAGCGTAAACCAACCTCCGACCATAAATTTGGACAGGTTTGCAGCAAGGAAAATACCTTCAATAACACAATATCCGCCGACAAACAGTATTGATAGAATGCGTGGAATGTTATGCATATGCAAATAGAATCCCAACAACAATGTTGTCATCAACATTGTAATAGTTATGGCAAGTCCATAAGCGGCTTCCATGTGGGTGGAATCTCGAAACAACAATATAGTAAATATTACTCCAATATACATTACAAGGTTTACCATTGGAATAAATGACTGACCTTTTACGTTGGTAGGGTGCTTAATACGCATACGAGGCCAGAAATTCAAGTTCATAGCTTCACTCAATATGGAAAATGAACCGCTTATTAGAGCTTGGCTCGCAACAATAGCTGCCCCGGTAGCCATTGCTATGGAAAACAACAGTATTTCTTGTGGCATGATTGAATAAAATGGGTTCACTGTACCTTCTGCACTTTCCGGATGATGCAATACCCACGCTCCTTGCCCCAAATAATTTAGAATAAGCATCACCTTTACAAATATCCAACTGACCGTAATATTTCGTCTGCCACAGTGCCCTAAATCAGAGTATAAGGCTTCTGCACCAGTGGTACACAAGAAAACGGCACCCAATATCAGAAACCAGTGGGGGGATTCCACTAATAACCGTATGGCATAGTAAGGATTGAATGCCTTGAATACTTGAGGATAGGAAGTCAGACTGATAGCTCCGGCGATTCCAAGAAGCAGGAACCAAAGTAGCATAAATATGCCAAATGACCGTCCTATATTTTCTGTACCAAAACGCTGAACGAAAAATATAATGGTAATAATGGTCAGTGTAATAGGAATCACAGGCAGATGCGGACTGATACTTTCAAGTCCTTCTATGGCAGTTGTGACCGTAATGGCTGGAGTGATAATACCATCAGCAAGCAAAGTGCTCGCACCGATAATGGCAATGATGTAAATCCACCTTCTTCTGTGGCGGCGTAAAAGGGCATAAAGCGCAAGTATGCCACCCTCCCCGTTATTGTCGGCACGGAGAGCCACCAGCACATATTTCACCGTAGTCTGAAGAGTAAGCGTCCATATGATACAAGACAATGCGCCTAAAACATAATTTTCATCAAGAGCTTCTCCAGTATGAATGATGGCTTTCATAACATAGAGTGGCGATGTTCCAATGTCACCAAAAACAATACCCAATGTGATGAGTAACCCGGCAAATCCAAGTTTATGTTGAATATTGCCTTCTTTTGATAGGTTTGCCATAAAAAGTAGTTTTTTGTTCTACATATATTTGTTTTCCTTTCAAGCGGCGCAAATATAAAATAAAATCTTAACAATAAGATTTCACTTTTCTTTTTTCGTGAAAAATATCATATAAACCTTGACGATGGTCAAGGCTTGTCTAAAAAAAATAGTCTGTGTGAATTACGTATAACTATTAAACTCAAAAGCCGAAGTTATGGGACTTATCCTTCACCTCGGCTTTTTGCTATTTACTGATTTCCTAACCTATCAGCTTCCTTTTTCAACTGCTCAGCCTGCTCATTAAGCAGCTTTGCCCGTTCCAAGGCTTCCGCCTGCCTGCGGCAACGTTCCTCAAAATCTAGTACCGAATCCGTCAGGTTGCGGATAAAACGCTCGTCCCGCTGCCACTTGAACTTATTCTCCAGTCTTTCAAGGGTATTGCCGTCCGCTTGTCCCTGCATCAGCAGATAACGGTATTTCATGTCGTTGTCCTGCAACTGCCCCATCCGTTCAGCCAGACGGACATTCAGGAACAGGGACGTGGCACAGACAATCAGACCTGCCGAAAAGAGGAATAGCTTCGGGCGTACCAAAGAAGTTACTTTGTTGTAAATCCGCCGATGAAACGGTACGGGTTTGGCTTCTTCTTTTTCTGCCATGCGCTCATCATGGTACCGCTTCATTGTTTCCAGCATTTCCTTGAGACAGCCGAAAGTGGCTACTACATAATTCTTGACCTCCCCGAAAGATTGCCGTTGTTCCTGTCCTGATTTCCGCAGTTCGGCAAGCCGGGTCAGGATGTCTTGCAACTCTTTTTCGGGAACCGCCGGGTTCCTGCGTAACTCAGACAATGCCCGTTCTATAGCCTCCAGTCGGGAAAGGGTTTCCTCGCGTCCGGCTGGCGTCACCTGCGCTTCCTGCTTCTCCTTCAGTTCCGTGACCATGGAGAGAAGCCCCTCTAAAATCAAATTTTCTTCCATATCCGTTTACAGTTTAAGTTGTCTTTTCTTTTTCTTCTTCTTTTTTCTCAGACTCCAGTCAATTTCTTCGTCCGATGGAGCAGACGGCGAAACATCGAACAAGCTGAACAAGCCGCCCATTGAAGGGCTGTCGTTCCTTTGCGGTGTTTGCTCAGGCTCCAAAATAGGTGCGGAAACTATCTGCTGGCTATTTTCTACGGTATCCATTCCTGCGTTCCCGAAATGCTTATCCAGTTTGGAGAAGCTGAAATTGCGGTCTATTTCCGAACCTTTGAACGTATAGGCACCTTTGGTGAAGGAGATGCCCTGCACCTCGTCTGTACGCCCTTTATACTTGAAGCGGATGCCGATGCCCTTTTCTGCCAGCCGCTCCTGTAACTGCCGCCAACTTTTGGACTTGCCGATTTCATTCCTCACAGCCGTGTAAATCTCGTATTTCGACTTGTCCGGCTCTTTCAGGCGATGTCGCTTAACCAGTTCCTTGCCTTTGGCGAAGTATAGCCCGTGCTTGGCTTTCAGCTTCTTGCACACCTGCTCGTTGCGGTACATGTCGTTCCTGTCCGAGATGGTCTTGCCGTTGTTGTCTATGCGATTGAACACGATATGCACATGCGGATGCTCCCTGTCTTGGTGGCGCACGATGATGTACTGCGTATCGGTGATTTTCATCTCTCGCATATACTCTTGCGCAAGTTGTATCATCTTCTCGTCCGTCAGCTTGGGCGCATCGTTTACCGAATAGCTCAGCGCGATATGTCCGACTGGCTTGCCCAGACGGGGATTCATGGAGGCTTGTGCGCAGAAGCAGCGGATGATGTCCTGCCTGCTTTCCGCCAGTACTCCGTCTGCATGGAGCAAGACCGCCTGCTGCTTGCCCAGCACGTAGTCCACACAGCCCTTAAACCCGCTTCCTTTCCTTATTTTTCCAATCATCCGACAAATGGCTTATGATTTCCACTATCCTGTTCTTAAGTTTCACCAGTTCGACCGCCACTTTCGCAAAGCCTCCGGCATTTGCCCGGTGCGCCAGCTGGTTGATGTTGTTCGCTTCGCCTGCCCGTTTGCGGAGGATGTCCGTATCCTGCCTGTTCAGCCGGGGCGTTATCTCTGCCGACACGACAGCCTGCCGCACATACTCGCTGACACGCAGCCCGGCTTCTGATGCCCGCTTCCTAACGGCGTAATACTGCAACTCGGTCAGCTTCGTGCTGACCACACGTCTTTGCTTGTCTATCCGGTTCTTTGCCGGACGACCGCCTGATTTGTTCCTTGTATCTGTCATACATTTTTGTCTTTGGAAGTTGTCTTGAAAATTGCGACCGACGGGAGCGGTTTCCTTTGCGGGGAGCAAAGCAAGGCGGTTTCGGTCTACCGAAACATAACCTTGCTTCCCCTAAGAAACGTCTGCCCGTTGCTCACAGTGTCTATCTCCGCCGGGTTAGATTCCCCTGCCTTTCTTCTGCCTTAGCAGCAGTTTCTGTCCGTTTTTCTGTTCCTGCTTCCTGCCGCACAGGTAATCGTTCAGGTCGGAATATTCCCGGTAATTGTGCGAGAAATCCCGTACCCGATAGGAGTATTCCGCTGTGATGGCTTGCGTTGCCCGGATGCCTGCCCCGTCATTGTCGAGCAGGCAGTGGATGCGTTCATACTGCCCCAATGCGTCAATGGCTTTCTGTACATTGGCGGTGGAGTTGAGTATGACGTAATCCTGCCTGTCAAGGTTGGGCATGACAGGGCAGTTCTTTGTCCTTAGCGTGAAGAATGAAAGATAATCCATGAAGCCTTCGAACACCAGGCACTTCTCCCTCGGTTCGCCCTGTTGCCGGATATGGGTGATGTCTTTCGGGGCGATGCAGCCTTTGAAAAAGGAGTTGCGCACCTCGTAGCCGCCAGCCACATTCGGGAAACCGATGGCGAAGTAGGGCTTGCCGTCATGAGTGAAACGCAGTTCCCTGCATTCTCTTTTTGCCAGTGTAAGGTCAATGCCACGCCCCTGCAAGTAACGGAGCAATGCCGGATGGGTGAGGTCACGGACTTCCAAATGTTGAAAACTCGGTGCCGACCTTTGCTGCCGAAAAGAAAAACTGACCGGGCGGACATGCTGTGCCTGTTCTGCTATCCGGTTTAAGAGGTACGGCAGATGGTCGGAACAGTAAAGTTCCTGTGCCAGTGCGATGATGTTGCCGCCTTTGCCAGCCCCGAAGTCATACCATTGTTCCCGTTCTGTGTTTACTTTAAAGGATGCTTCATGTTCCTCCCTCAGTGGCGATTTGTACCATAGATTCGCTCCCTGCTGCTTGACGGGTGAATATCCCAGACTGTGCAGGTAATCGGTGATGGGTATTTTCTTTGCTTCTTCAATGTTCATAATGCAAACTTTTTAGTGGATGATGAATAATTGGGAAGTGTACCAGTCCGGTTTAGACCTTCATATATACGCCCGTACTGTGCCGGACTTGATTGCCGGGAGTGACGGGAAACGGGAAGTCTGTTCCCCTTATATATGTCCGAACTAAACCAAACCTGTTTTAGTAGTGAAAATCGGGATTGTAACGGTATCCCTTTCCTTCCTTTACAATCATACGCTTGTTCACGAGGAACGTGTTCAATGCCACGAGGACATTGCGTCCCCGCTCGTAGCCGATGCTTGCATAGCCCTGCTTCAACGCCTGTATGGCGTTGGAATAGCCCTGCACGGTGCGCTTGCCGAAACCGTTTTCCAACGCCGTGCGGTGCTGCTGTTCAGTCAGTTCCGTAAGCGGGAAACTTTTTTCCTGCTTGGGCTGCTGGAATACATAGCCGTCCACGACTTCGGGCAATGCGCTGTCGTTGATGCGGAAGGCGAAAGGCTCGAAGTCCCGGTCGCGTATATGTGCCGCCTTTACCTCGCTGATGTTCCCGTCCTGCGTGCTCTTGGTGATTTGCAGGACGGTTTCCGCCTTGTTGTTCAGTTCCGTGCCGATATGTCCCCTCGTATTGTCATCCCCCTTGTTCAGATGCAGCACGGTATGAATGTGCAGGTTGTATCCGCTTGACCAGCGCATGAGCAGGTTTATCAGGTCGGTCGATTCGCTGGGGCTGTTGATGTCATACATCAGGTCGCGGATGCCGTCAATGATGAGCAGCCCCACATCGGGCATGTTCTCCAGCATATACTCGATAATCCGCTTCCGCATGTCAGGGGTCTGTTCCCGAAGTACGATGAAAACAAAGTCGTCCCTGTCTTGGTCGGTCGGCAGCCCGGCAAGCCGCAGGATGCGTTCCATCACCTTGTGGCAATGGTATCTGCTCTGTTCGGTGTCCACATAAAGGATTTTCCGTTTGTCCGGAGGCAGGCACGCCGAATAGTGCAGCACCTCGTCATTGGTCAGTGCCGCTGCAACGATGGCGGAGATGTTGAACGTCTTCTTGCTTTTCGCCTTGCCTGTGGAGGCGCTGAAGTTGCCCAGCGTCCCGATGGTGGAGCCGTTCACCCAAAGGATTTCAGGCGGCACATCGTAAGTGTCCGTCACTTTCAGGCGGATGCTTTTCCAAAGGGCAGCAAAATCTTCCTTATTCATGATGGTGTCCTCTTTAGCCTCCGTGCTTTTCTTGTTTTCCATGGGCTTTACTTCTTTAAGGGATGGTTGAGAACATACTTCTGCGCTTCTTGCTCTATCTGCGTTTTGGTCTTTACCGGATTCTGGCGGAGCCATGCTTCCAGTTCGGACTTCTCAAAATAAAGCATCTTCCCCTGCGGCTTGTAATGGGGAATCAGATTGCCCGAAGTCAGCTTGTAAAGGTAACTTTTGGACAGGTTGAGGAATGTGCTCGCTTCATCAAAGCTAAGCACGTTCTTGGTTAGGAACAACATTCTTTCGAGTTCTTCCACTCGCATTTCCAAAGTTTTTTCCATATTGCTTGAAACTTTTTGGTGAAACAATATGAAGGTGCGCACCCTCGTTTTATTTTTGATGGGGCAAAAATCGGCATCCTCCAAAACATCAACACATAAGTTACGGGTAACTCACGTGAAATATTTTTGTTTTGACCTATGCCGACATGCCGCATCGTTTTGTTAACGGGGGCAAAGTTAAAGGCTTGGAAATGAAGTCTAATTGAGCTTTGTTTGACCGCTCAGACTATGCTCAACCTTTTTGCAGTTGCTTGATGTATTTGTCTATGATTTCGTATCCTTTCGGGTAGATGCACTTCACGTTGTCTGTCGCGCTCGACAAGTCGCTGCGTGTGAGGTATTTGTCTTTTATCTTGGCAAGTACCAGCTTGTTGTTGGCTATGACGGACTGCCACTCATAAGCGATATAGTTGTAGCAGCTAAGCTGCATCATCAGATAAGCCAGCAAGCGGTTGTTGTTGGACTTCAATACCCCGTTCAGTTTGCAGGCGAAGAAGTCCTAAAGGATTTTCGGGGTGATTGTCGTGGTGAATATGTGCGCTTCGTTGATACATTCGACAAACAGTTTGATTTGTTGCGTTGTAAGGACTGATTTGAATGGATTGGATTTCCCGACTATCTTGGTCGGCTCAGGCTGTGCCTTCTCTTCTTCTTTTGGCTGTTCTTCTGATTTCTCATCCAAAGGAACAGAGGCATGACTGGCGTCCTCCGATTGTTGGAGGTATTCCAGATATTGGGTCTGCATGACAAGGCGCACAATGGAAGAAAAGAACGGAAGCTGCTCATCATAGCAAGTGGAAGATTGCAGGTATTTGTCCATATCAAAAGAAGAACATTGGAACGAAATATATTTTTTCCGCTCGTCAAAAGAGAGATTCTCGAAGAAACCGCTTTCCCAAAGGAAGTCCGGCATCAGTATGTCAAAACGTATATTGTGCAGGGCACGGTTCTTTTGGCATAGGGATACAAGGTTCTCGGTCACGTTGAAAATTTCTTGCCGGATGTAGTCATTCATTTGCGCTTCCGTCAGGTATTCACGCTTTAAGGCAAGCGCATTAGTTTTCATCCCGTATTCATGGGCAACACATTTATCAAGTAACTGCTGTATCTTTTTGAAGTTGGTTTCTCTGAAATCTTCCATATACGTTGTGCATTAAAATCGGTTTGGGTTACAAAGATAAGTGATGGATACCGTTTTCAAAGCAAACAAAAGCAGGAGAAAGGAAGAAATATGCAGCATTTTTGTTAATAAAGTATAAATATAAGGTTGATAAAACGGCGAAAGTACTCTTTCTTTTTCTTTTCGTCAGGAAGTACACTTTTAGTACGCCCGATAAAAAGAAAAACCCTTGATAATCAGTCGATTATCAAGGGTTTGAAGTACCCAGACCCGGGGTCGAACCGGGATGGAAGTGAATCCACTGGTGTTTGAGACCAGCGCGTCTACCGATTCCGCCATCTGGGCATTGCATTGATTTCTCAATTGCGGTGCAAAGATACGGCTTTTTTCTAAACCTGCAAGCGATTCATAAAAAAACAAGGGAAAAACAAGAAAAAAATAATAAAACACACCGTAAGCATTCCGCATTTACAGAAAATACTGTACTTTAGCAGAAACTTTAAACAAAAAACAAAATGATGACAAATAAGGACAACTTCTGTGTAATCATGGGTGGAGGAATCGGAAGCCGATTCTGGCCATTCAGCCGCAAGACGCTCCCTAAACAATTCCTGGATTTCTTCGGAACAGGACGCTCGTTGTTACAACAGACTTTTGACCGGTTTAAAAAGATTATACCGACTGAGAACATTTTTATTGTGACCAATGATATGTATGCCGCCCTTGTAAAAGAGCAACTGCCTGAGCTAACCAGCGAACAGATTTTGCTGGAGCCTACACGCAGAAATACAGCGCCTTGTATTGCATGGGCATCTTACCATATCCGAGCCATCAATCCAAATGCCAACATTGTAGTAGCCCCCTCCGACCACCTGATACTGAAAGAAAATGAGTTTCTCGATATCATCACAAAAGGATTGGAATTCGTTGCCAAATCGGAAATTCTGCTTACACTGGGTATCAAGCCCAACAGACCGGAAACAGGATATGGCTATATACAAATCGCCGAACAGAAGGGTGACAATTTCTATAAAGTAAAAACATTCACCGAAAAGCCGGAATTGGAGCTCGCAAAAGTCTTTGTAGAAAGCGGAGAATTCTATTGGAATTCAGGACTTTTTGTTTGGAATGTCAATACTATCATCAAAGCCGGAGAATTACTGCTCCCCGAACTGGCTGCTAAACTGGAACCAGGTAAAGACGTCTATGGTACGCCGGACGAAAAGAAGTTTATCGATGAGAACTTCCCCGCATGCCCCAACGTATCGATCGACTTCGGCATTATGGAGAAAGCCGACAATGTATATGTTTCATTAGGCGACTTTGGATGGTCCGACCTTGGAACCTGGGGTTCGCTCTACGATTTGTCACCTAAAGACGAAAACAATAACGTAACTTTAAAGTGTCAGTCGATGTTCTACGGCAGCAAAGACAACATCGTTGTATTGCCCAAAGACAAACTTGCGGTTATTGAAGGCTTAGAAGGGTATCTGATTGCCGAATCGGACAATGTACTGCTAATCTGTAAGAAAGACGAAGAACATGCCATCCGGAAATACGTCAACGATGCGCAAATCAAATTAGGTGAAGATTACATCTGATATAAGCTTAACAGATTATAACCGACGGAAGTATGCAGAATGCTTAGCTTTTCAGCCCAAAGCAACTAATTTCAAAAGATAAGAGGGTGCATTTCTAAACAATGCATCCTCTTCTTGTTTCCAGAAAATCAGTTATGCGGTCAACAATATCAATACCCCCATAACCAGCCGTTTATTCGGAAAACAAAAAGTAAAGAGCAACAAACGTCTACTGTACGCTAAAAGCGAACACGTGTCCGATTCCGAACAGCCTTATAAATTTATTGTAAACTGATAATCAGATATTTGATTCATTGGCACGTCTTTTGAATTATCATAGGCGGAGCAAGTCCAAAGAGAAAAGAAATAGAAATAATAACTTAAAAGAATATCGATTATGAAAGCAACAAATTTATTCAAAGCATTGGCATTTTCAGTATTGACATTAGTGAGCGCTCTTAACACTGAAGCAAAGGCCCAGGACAACTTTATAACAAACGATGAAGTAAAGAACAATCTGGTCGTTTCTCGTACCATCTATAAATTAGACGGCAATTATCTGCATAATCACATACGCTACGAGTTTGCTTACGATGAACAGAATCGCCTTATCTGTAAGACAGCCAACAAATGGGATGGCACATCGGACAAATGGGAACCTTATTTCCAAATGACTTATCGCTACGAAGCTGGTGAAATCATCATGAATTATGCCCGTTGGAATGAATCGAACCATAGTTATAGCAAGGACATGCAACAGAGTGTTTACGCACTGGATGAAGACAATACTCCCGTTGTGTGCCAAACGGTGGACAAAACAGTCTCAATGGCCGAGCATAAATGATAAAAAGAACAATGGTCTGTTCAGTATTACCAATCGAAAGCAACCGTTTTATGAAATTGCCTACCAGAGCGCGAAATTTAAGACTATAATATAATAAAAAGAGGGTATGTCAACCGGCATACCCTCTTGCTGTTTTTTTATGTATAAAGAAGGAGAATTTGGCTTTTTCAGAACGCAGAACGAATAGCTTCGGCCACAGCCCGGAACTCTTCGTCTGTCAGTTTCAATTTAGGATTGGAAAAAAGCATATCTTTCTCGCTTTGCATAGGAATCAGATGAATGTGCGCATGAGGAACTTCCAGTCCCAGCACAGCCATTCCCACCTTCTTGCAAGGGAAAGCCTTACCGATAGCAAGTGCCACTTTCTTGGCAAAAACCTGCATACCAGCCAGATCTTCATCGTTCAAGTCGAAAATGTAGTCCACTTCCTGTTTAGGAACTACCAGCGTATGACCTTTCACCAGCGGATTGATGTCGAGAAAAGCAAAATACTTGTCATCTTCCGCTACTTTGTAACAGGGTATCTCACCTGCAATGATTCTACTGAATATTGTTGCCATAACTATAAAGATAAAATAAGGCAAGCCCCATACAGGGACCTGCCTTCCGTTTAAAATGAAATGTTTACTACTTCCAGATTGATGATACCTTGGGGTACTTTGATTTCGGCAACATCGCCCACTTTCTTGCCAAGCAATCCTTGGGCAATCGGCGTATTGACCGAGATCTTTCCTTCCTTCAGGTTGGCTTCGCTTTCCGAAACGATGGTATAAGTCATCTTCATACCATTCTTCACATTCTTCAGTTCTACCTTATTCAATATCTGCACCGTATCGGTTTTCAGTTTGGACTCATCAATGATTTTTGCATCGGCAATCACCATTTTCAGTTTGTTGATTTTGCTTTCGAGCAAACCCTGTGCCTCTTTTGCAGCATCATATTCGGCATTTTCCGACAAGTCACCCTTATCACGGGCTTCCGCAATAGCGGCTACAATCTTAGGACGCTCCACCGATTCCAGTTGTTTCAATTCGGCTAACAATTTGTTGTAGCCTTCTTCTGACATGTAAGCCATACTTTTTTCCTCCTTATTATTTTAATTTATTAATGTTCTTATAAACAAAAAAGAATTCCAACATGGTCATCATGCTGGAACCCTCTTTCCGTATTGTTGGGCAAAGATAATCTTTTAAATCATGCGTGTCAAGCAAAAAGGAGTGCTTTGTAACATATTTAAATGAAATATTCTAATTTATAACAAGTTACAGCAATGCTTTTACTGCCGCTTCCAAGTCTTTTATTGTTTCGCCACGCGCGCTCAACTCATTATTTTTGTTGATCAGGAACAGTGTCGGCACCGTTTTTACATTGTACGAAGCTGCTACTGAAGAGTAAATGCCATTGGCATCGCGTACGCAAATCCACGGCAAATTATCGGCTGTCGTCTTCCAGTAATGTTCGTCGGCATCCAAAGAAACCTGATAGATTTCCAACCCCTGGTCAGCATACTTCTTATACAAGTCAAGCAGCAGATAGTTGTGCGTAGCCGATACGGCAGTCTGATAAATCGTAAAATCCAGAATCACAGCCTTTCCTTTCAGATCGGTCAGTTTGCGCATGTCGCCCTTCATGTCGCGCAGGCTGATATCAATTACACCCGTTTCTTGAATCACCTCCTGAGGAATATCCAAAGCCTTCGGTTGTGATGCATGGGTATTCTTCATACCCTTTATAACGATGTTATACAGATTCTTCGAACGGTCGGCATGAGGATAGAAGTTGTTCAGACTTGTGGCTACAGCAGCAAAACACTTCACATCGTCCTTGTTGTTCAACGGGTCGAAAATCAGGTAATTGTTCAACTTTTGAAATAAAGCAAAATAAGCCGCTGCCGTATTGGGAGCTGCAAAGATATAATTGATCTTCACATCATCCTTATAGTTCTTCAGCAACACGCCCAGACTGTCTTCAAACACATCGACTCCAATCTGATGAGAGCGCATAGCCTGTGCCAAAGCATCTACATCACTCTGCAATTTTGCCTGCTTCAACGTCAGTTCCTTTATTTTCTGGCTGTTGGCCGATCCCTTCACTTCGTAAGTAGTGGCAAAATCGGTAAAAGGTGCATCAATCTGAACCGTCTCGGTCGAATCGATTGAGAAGTTAATCACCTTGTCTTCTACCCGCAAACGATAGAATTCGGGAGACTCGGGACGGGGTTGCTTGAAAGAATAAGTTCCGCTTTCGCCCAACTTTACCGAATCCAGCGGTGTGATACCCTCCAAGGCCGATGCTTCCAGATACAGCATTTTGCCTGCCGCATCAGCAATCTTTCCTTCCACCTCAAATTTCGGTTCCGAATTACATGCCCCCAAACCAGCCGCCACGAGTACGGCTAAAAAGATTTTCTTCATATGCTTCATTCTAATTTTTATTTTTTAAATCCTTGTTTCTGCTGCCGGATAACAGGCGCCGCAACACCAGAACGGTCGTAGAAACCGTGCAAATATACTTCTTTTCGAGTTTAGTCAAAGCATTTTCAACACTTCTTCCGCTTCGAAAAGCAAAAAAACGGCAAAACCAAAACTTTTTATCTCATTCACACCATATTAGAAGAATAAAATATGTATCTTTGCGCGAATTTTGAAAGAAAATTAGATATAAAACATTTTTTATGATTAACCCAATTGTTAAGACGATCGAGATGCCCGATGGAAGAACCATCACTCTCGAAACGGGAAAGCTGGCAAAACAGGCAGACGGTTCTGTAATGCTCCGCATGGGAAACACCATGCTGCTGGCTACTGTTTGTGCCGCAAAAGACGCAGTTCCCGGAACAGATTTTATGCCTTTACAGGTAGAATACAAAGAGAAATACTCCGCTTTCGGACGTTTTCCCGGAGGTTTCACAAAGCGTGAAGGACGTGCTTCCGACTACGAAATTCTGACTTGCCGCCTTGTAGACCGTGCTCTCCGCCCCTTATTCCCCGACAATTTCCACGCAGAGGTATATGTCAATATCATCCTCTTTTCGGCAGACGGTGTAGACATGCCGGATTCTCTGGCCGGATTAGCCGCTTCAGCCGCTCTTGCCGTTTCAGATATCCCCTTCAACGGTCCTATTTCTGAAGTACGTGTTGCACGTATCGACGGACAGTTCGTTATCAACCCGACTTTCGAACAACTTGAAAAGGCCGATATGGACCTCATGGTAGGTGCCACTTACGAAAACATCATGATGGTGGAAGGCGAAATGAAAGAAGTTTCCGAGCAAGAACTGCTCGCCGCCCTCAAGGCAGCCCACGAAGCTATCAAGATTCAGTGTAAGGCACAGATGGAACTGGCCGAAGAAGTAGGTTCGACTGTAAAACGCGAATATTGCCACGAAGTGAACGACGAAGAACTTCGTCAGGCCGTTCACGACGCTTGCTACGCCAAGGCATACGCCATCGCCAGCGAAGGCAACCGTGACAAGCACGCACGTCAGGACGCTTTCGATGCCATCCGCGAAGAATTCAAAGCACAGTTCACTGAAGAGGAACTCGAAGAAAAAGCTCCGCTCATCGACCGCTACTATCACGATGTCGAGAAAGAGGCTATGCGCCGCTGCATCCTCGACGAAGGCAAGCGTCTGGACGGACGTAAGACAACCGAGATACGCCCCATCTGGTGCGAGGTTGGCTACCTGCCTGGCCCTCACGGATCAGCTATCTTCACCCGTGGTGAAACACAGTCATTGTCTACCGTCACACTGGGTACCAAGCTGGACGAAAAGATTGTAGACGATGTTCTCAACCAAGATAAAGAACGCTTCCTGTTGCACTACAACTTCCCCCCGTTCTCTACCGGTGAAGCTAAAGCACAGCGCGGTGTAGGTCGCCGCGAAATCGGTCACGGTCACTTGGCATGGCGTGCGCTGAAAGGACAAATTCCTGAAGACTATCCGTACGTAGTGCGCGTTGTTTCCGATATCCTCGAATCCAACGGTTCTTCTTCCATGGCTACCGTATGTGCCGGTACATTGGCACTGATGGATGCTGGTGTGAAGATCAAGAAACCAGTTTCAGGTATCGCCATGGGTCTTATCAAGAATCCGGGTGAAGAGAAATATGCCGTTCTGTCCGACATCTTGGGCGACGAAGACCACTTGGGCGATATGGACTTCAAGGTAACCGGAACCAAAGACGGTATCACCGCCACTCAGATGGATATCAAGGTAGACGGTCTGTCGTACGATATTCTGGAAAAAGCCTTGTTGCAGGCTAAAGAAGGTCGCGAATACATTCTGGGCAAACTGACCGAGTGCATCGCCGAACCGCGTGCCGACCTGAAACCGCACGCTCCGCGCATCGAAACAATGACCATTCCGAAAGAATTTATCGGTGCTGTCATTGGCCCGGGCGGAAAGATCATTCAGGGTATGCAGGAAGAAACCGGTGCTACCATCACAATCGAAGAAGTGGACAACGTGGGCCGCATCGAGATTGCCGGCAACAACAAGCAGAGCATCGACGATGCTATCCGCCTGATCAAGGCCATTGTAGCTATCCCCGAAGTAGGCGAAGTATACAAAGGCAAGGTTCGCTCCATCATGCCTTACGGTGCGTTTGTTGAGTTCCTGCCGGGCAAGGACGGTTTGCTCCACATCTCCGAAATCGATTGGAAGCGTCTGGAAACCGTAGAAGAAGCCGGAATCAAGGAAGGCGACGACATCGACGTGAAACTGCTCGAAATCGATCCGAAGACAGGTAAGTTCAAACTGTCTCACAAGGTACTGATTCCGAAGCCCGAAGGCTATACGGAACGTCCCGAAAGACCGAGAAGAGAAAAGAAGTCCAACAACAAAGACTAACGGACGTAATCAATTCTATATATAGCGTAAGAGGGTGCATTGCTACGGCGACGCACCCTCTTCTTTTTTTCAATATGCCCAGTTAGAAACAGGTTAATTAGTTGGCGGCTTATTCGTTAAGATGTTTACAAAATACGTATATTTGCCAGAAAATACACAGAAACCATGATCAAGTTACTCCTGGTAGAAGACGACCCGAACCTGCGCTACGTGGTGCAATGCGGACTGGAAGACATCATCGGCGGCTATGAAGTACAGACGGCTGCCAACGGCGAAGAAGGACTGAAAGTATGGGAAACGTTCAGACCCGACATCATCATCAGCGACATCGACATGCCCGTGATGGACGGCTTCGAGATGGTACGGCGCATCCGCGAAACCGATGCCGACACGCCTATCCTCTTCGCCTCGGCCCTCACCTCGCCCAAGGACGTGAAGCATGGCTACGAACTGGGCGTGAACAACTACGTGAAGAAACCCTTCATTGCCGACGAACTGGACGCGCACATGAAGGCTGTGCTGAAGATGACGCAGGGCACACATACCCGCACAGAGACCGGTTTCTGCAAATTCGGTTCCTATACCCTGGACACCGAACACGGCACCTTGCGCAACGACCGTACCAGTCAGCGCCAAACACTGACCGCCACCGAAACCAAACTACTACAGATTCTGGCCCAGAACAAGAACGAAACCGTCCGCCGCGAAGCCATCCTGAGCCGCTGCTGGAACACGGAAGACGATTACTTCGCCTCGCGCAGCCTCGACGTCTTCGTCTCTAAGCTCCGCAAGCTTTTCGAAGCCGATGACGATATCGAAATCAAAACTGTCCGTGGGGTGGGGCTGATGCTGGTGACGAAATGAGAAAAAATCTACTACCCCAATTATCCAAAGAGAAAAAAATACCTTTATACGATGCACGAAATTTATCAGAAATAAACACCGTAGTAAACAATATTATCAAATAAAGTAACCATGAAACATCAAGAAAACATTTTCCGTCCGCTGGCCCTTGCCTTGATAGCATCGGCATTCTTTATCCCTTACGGCTTCATTGGTAGAGCCTTCTTAATTGCCGGTGCAGCTTTCCTGCTCGTTTTCTTCAAGAAGAAACTGGTAGCGGAGCTGAACCAGAAAAGTTTCCTCAGCAATCTGCTCGTTTTTGTAGGTATCGTACTGCTTGTCACGGCCGCCTCGTACCTTATTTCGGTGATAAAGTCTTCCTGACTCAGGAGGCAACATGCCTCCTTACTGCATCCCGTCACATCGCAGTACCGTCGTGAACATGCAATGCTAAGCCTACTTTTCGAATGGTCTTGATTTCAATATCCGGGTCATCTTCAAAAAGTTTACGCAACTTGACGATAAACACATCCAGACTACGGGAGGCAAAGTAATCGTCTTCCGTGTTCCAGCAGCGGCTCAGAATAGCTTCGCGACGGATAGTCTCGTTTTTGTTCTGAGCCAGTATTTGCAAAATTTTAGCCTCCATCAGCGTCAATACTCGCTGCCGACCGGTACGGTCGTCACGCAGATTGGCGTGCTCAGTGTCCAAAGTGTAGTTGCCGAACTTGCAGAATCCGGTTTCCGTGCGACTTTTGGCACCTTCTTTCATTTTCAGAATGGCTTGGATGTGGGCATCCAGTTCATCGGCGATGAATGGCTTTTTGATGTAATTGTTCACACCCATTTCGTAACCTTTCCGCACGTCTTTGGGCGAGGTCAGTGCCGAAGCGAACAGTATCGGAGTATCACGATCTGTTTCCCGAATGCGCTTCACCATCTCAAAACCGTCCATTCCGGGCATGTCAATGTCGCTGATGATAATGTCAGGTTTGAATTCTTCCCAAACCCTAAGTCCTTCTTCACCACTGGCAGCTGCACGTACATCGTAACCTCCAATAATATCCTCCAACCCGCCTTGTACTACATAGCGAAGGTTGGCGTCATCTTCCACTAATAGCAATTTAATCATACAAACTGTTTTTTAATCCAAATCTTGCATCAGTAACGGCAAAGATATAACAAATTCGGTAAATTCGCCCTCAATGCTGTTTACGAATATATTCCCACCGTGCGCCTCCACTACTTGTTGCACGAAGTTCAGCCCCAGACCGAAACCGGAAGCCCCCTGTTTCCGTTTCCGACGTCCGGCGGCACCACGCTCGTATTTGTTGAATATCACTTTCTGGTCTTTATCCGAAATGCCTATTCCGTTGTCGTACACCCTGAGGACAGTGTGCTTGTCATTGCACGACGAACTGAGGGTGATTTCTACATTCTCTTTCGAATACTTAACGGCATTGTCTATCAGGTTATCCAACACTTCTTCCAAGTATTCCACATCCGCATATACCTCTGTTGCCTGCAAGTCTTTAATAAAACGTATCGGTTTATCCGCTTTGGCAGTAAACTTATCGACTAACTTATCTACAATAGGAATTAATTCGATTTCCTCTTTCTGCATATCCAGCTTATGCTGTTCCAACTTGGAGATAGTCAATACTTTGTTGGTCAATGTCAACAAATGGTCGGCCTCACCTTCTGCTATTTGAAAATACTTCTCTTTCTTTTCCGGTTTATCGTCTAACCTGCCGGTATGTAGAAAGTTAAGCGTCATAACAATCGTGGTAAGCGGAGTTTTCATATCGTGTATCATGGCATAGGAGAAATCTTCGCGGATTTTGAATATTTTATTCATGTGGGATATTATTCTAAGTTGATAAATGATGCATCCTATTATAATAATCATCATTATTGCAGTCGCTATAATAAGCAATCCCATCTGCTTAAAAATGGCACTATAAGGATTAACTAAAATTGCTTGTATCTTCAATGAGCCATCCAACTTTATTGGAATTAATTGAGTTTTAATAATTCCAAAATGCTTAATATCCTTTCTTTTAGTAGTTTCTATAATACTTCCATACTCCATCTTATCTATATAAAAATAAGTATTTATATTGTGTTGTAGAAGCATTTTCCTATACACGGAATCCAATTTACTAATATTACAGGTAATACTATATTTTCCTAAACTTTCCAATAAGTAAGTAGTCTCAGGGAAAACCCTCTCATTTTCAGTCCTTGGAGCACCAAGAAAATCTACATCTTTAGGAAGTTCAGAGAAATGTAACGTGGCTTCTTTAAAAGAAGCTTCTTCAAATAATTCCTTAACAGTTTTTTCAAACTGATTCTTTAATAAATCAAATGAGTTCTTAAGCCAAATACACTGCAATGTAAAAACTAGCAATATACATATAACAGTTATACTTCTAAAATAAATATGCTTCATTGTAAATTAGTAACATTATGATAACAGAGCACTAACAATCAATAACATTCAACATCCATAACTTTGCAAAGGTAATTAAAAAACAAAATAATATGAGAAATAACAAAAAATTAGTAACCAATTTGTCTATTGAAGAATGCATAAAAATTAGTGGCGGTGAAATAATCTTAGTGGGATGGAAAGAAGTTGATGGAGTTTGGATAGCAGTATATAGAAACGTATAAGAATAAACCTTGATTTGATAACATAACGCTAACATAAAGCTAACTTTATTACATTTCAACAAGATTTACCTTTGCAACAGAATAAGAAAAAAGGAATATTAATCTTTAAATTATGAGCAATTTACTAAAACAGAATAGTTTTTACCGATTCTCGTTCGGAAACAAGAAATATGTATTCTTTTCCGGAAGCCAACGGATCTTAGAAATCAGCAGTCCGCTTATGGATGCCTATTTCACCCTCTGCACCGGAAATGAAACATCCGACACGATGTCCGGCAGTGAAATTGCGCAAATAACGGCTTCGCTGAACGTTCTTTGTACACCGCCTGAACGTCCGTCAACCGAACCCCGGCAAGATATGCTGACGTTGAACGTAACACATGGGTGCAA
This sequence comes from Bacteroides ndongoniae, assembly GCF_900108345.1. Taxonomy (GTDB): domain Bacteria; phylum Bacteroidota; class Bacteroidia; order Bacteroidales; family Bacteroidaceae; genus Bacteroides; species Bacteroides ndongoniae. The sequence continues at coordinate 30,266 of NZ_FNVV01000012.1, forward strand.
CATGGCCTGCAAGTATTGTTTCGCATCCACTACACAAGACAGGAAAGAAGTAATGCCCATGTCCGTTGCCCAAAAAGCAATAGAAAACATGCTGGAGGCCAACCCTGCAAGCAATCAATATACGATTTACTTCTTTGGAGGAGAACCTTTGCTACACAAATCTTTTCTACACGAGGTTGTGGCAATGGCTAAAGAAGAAATAGTTGGAAAACGTGGTAAAAAGGTAGCATTTTTAGTCAATACCAACATGATATGCAAACAATGAAATTAACAATTGCTCCAACATGTGATTGCAACTTTAAGTGTGTATATTGTTTTGAAAAAGACAGACCTGCTATCTATATGACTAAAAAAGTTGAAGATGCTATTTTGGATTTTATAGTAAAAAATAATCCTAATCGTATTCATGTATGCTGGTATGGAGGAGAGCCATTGCTAGCCAAAGAAAGCATATATAGAATATCTGAAAAGATCATTTCATTAGGAAAAGAGTACGATGCGTCTATTGTTACAAATGGGTATTTGTTAGACAGGGAGTTTATACACAAGATGAATGATTTGAAACTGAAGACTGTTCAAATAACCATTGATGGGGATAAACAAACTCATAATAAAAGAAGACCACATAATAATAATGTAGATAGTTTTGATGTTATTATGAATAATATCAAAGAATTGTCAGTTTCCAACAAAGATGTACTTTTAAGCATTAGAATTAATGTAGATAAAACAAATATGTATGAGTTTGTGAATGTATATAGACAGATAAAGAAAATTAATCCCAACATACATGTATATCCGGGTTTTGTTCATGATGCGTCTTGTAAATCGTCTGTTTGCATAGATGATAATGTGGAGCGCATAAAGTTCTACTCAATGTTATACAATGATTATAATATTTATATTCCAGAAATGATACCAAATATTGTGTTATCATCTTGTATGGCTCGTTGTATGAATTCGTTTTTAATAGGTCCAATGGGAGAAATATATAAATGTTGGCATCACTTGGGTAATAATAATAAAGTAGTCGGAAATTTGATGGATAAAAGAATTCTCACAGATATAGATATGTTTGCTAGATTAATGAAAGAGAATGATTATATTGATAATAAAAAATGTATGGATTGTAAATATTTTCCTGTGTGTGGAGGTGGTTGTGCTGATTTAAAAACGCAGAATAACAATGATAATTGTTCAATATTTAAATATGCGATGACATCGTTTCTGAATATGAGGTATAAATTTTTAGTGAACAAAGTGTAATATATACAATGTAATTCTATGAATGATTTTTTTTGTATTCCAGTTCTATTTGATTATAACGATGGGTATACTGTATATCAAAATGAGTTGTTAAATTCACTCGCATTTCTTGAGGTGTTCCATCCTCTTCCTTTAGTAGATGCTGAAAGATTTGAACAAATCAAAGATGAAACAAAAAAATTATGTTTTGAGATATATAACAATAGAACAATTGGGCTTGTTTATTTTCAAGTTCTTTTTAATAAATGGCTTAGATTATTTAACGATGCACATTCTTATGTAATGCTTGATGATAATGAGTTATATCCTTATACATTGCGTTATTATAATGGCGATTTTTATTTTTATTCCATATCTTCACTTTATCCCAATTGTACAGGAAAGCCTATTAATTCGATAAACGGAATATCCATAAAAGAAATCATCAACAATCTAATGCGGATAGTTCCATCAGAAAATATTATAAAAGCATGTATAACAGGTAGCTATTTTATGAACAGTCACAGTTTTTTAAGTTCATTGGGTATTCCTTTTGATGGTGGATTGCTTTTTTCGTTTTCGGATGGGAGTGAGTTATGCATCCGAAAACAATCATGTACATCGTTATCGGAAAATCATATACTGCAGATAAAATCACATTATATAACAAGAAAACTTTCATATCCATTCTGGTATAAGATTGTTGAAGATAAATGTTATTTCCAGTTTAATGAAATGTATGATAGGTTTTCTTATATGCAAATCTGTCATCTAATGGGTAATACTCCAAATATAGAATTGATAAGGTCATTGCCACTGTTTACCGAATTTTTGGAAGAAATGCTAAGTAACATACATAGAAATAATGTTCATAAATTGATTATAGATTTGCGATATAATGGCGGTGGAAATAGTTTGTTGGGTGATTTGCTATTGAATTTTTTAGGGATAGATATGGGAGGTATTAGAAAATATAGTTCTTATATAAGATATTCTGATTTCTTGATGAGTTGTTACCCTGGATTCATAAGATTAAAATGCTCATATGCTAAGCCTGAAAGGTTGATTGAACAATGTGATGTTATTAGATCCGTAAATGAAATTCCTGATATAAAATTAAAATATGATGGCGATGTATATTTTATACAAGGACAAAATTCATTTAGCAGTGCTAATTATCTGCTTACAACTATCAAAGATAATGCTTTATTTCCAATAATAGGAACTCCTACATCTCAAAAGCCTACCTGTTATGGAAATGTATTACCTGTAATTTGGCCATTTTCGAAGACAAAAGGCTATGTTAGTTTTGGCTATTTTGAGAGACCTAATAAAAATAATACTGAAACGACATTGTTTCCAGATGTGTTGTTGCAGAATTCATTAGACGAGTATTTGAATGGCATTGATTTATGTTGGGATTGGATATTGAAACATTAATATATTGATAACATTAGCATAACATCTTTAATGATGATGGAAGTCTATTTTTGCAGCATGAGAATCATTGATAATAGCCTATGTATAAGTTTTTATTCATTGTATTAATTTTTGCTTCCAAAATGCATGCGCAAAACAAGTGGACGCTGGCTGAATGTATTGAGTATGCCGTTGAGCATAACATTGAGGTGAAGCAAAGCCGGAATCAGGTTCTAAGTTTGAAGGTGCAGAAGAATAGCATGCGGAACAGTTTCCTTCCGGACTTAAATGCCGGGGCTTCGCAGAACTTTACTTATGGGCGTTCTTTGAATCAGAATAATACGTATGAGAACAGCAACATTAAAAATTCTTCTTTTTCCGTCAGTACGGAGTTGCCGATATTTGCAGGGTTCAAACGGACGGCATCGCTTTCGCAAAACAAGTTTGATTTGTTGGCCGCAGAAGCGAACCGGGAACTGATAGAGAATAATCTTTCGCTGAATGTAACAGGTGCCTATTTTCAGATATTGCTGAATAAGGAAATCTACCGTATAGCCTTGGAGCAGATTCAACTGACCAAGGAACAGGAGGAACGGACTTTGCTGCTGATAGAAAATGGGAAGGCTGCTGAATCGCAGTTGTATGATGTACGGGCGCAATTGGCCGATGATGAGTTGACAGCTACCGAGGCGAAAAATTCACTTCGGTTGGCTTTCCTGGACTTAGCTCAATTGATGGAGCTGAAAGGATATGACAACTTTGATATTGATTCGTTGGGGGGCAATGTGGCCGTGTCTGATACGCTCAGTCCGTTGCATATTTATCAGGATGCCTTGACTTGTATGCCGCAGATCCAGCAGGCTTTTTATTCCTTGCAGAGTAAGGCTAAGGGGGTCAAGATTGCAAAGTCTGGGTATTATCCGACCATTTCTTTTGCCGCAGGCATTAATACCGGGTATTACAACGATGGAAGCAGATTAAGCGAGACCTTCCGTAGGCAGTTCAGCAACAACATGCAGAAAAGTTTGTGCTTTACCATCAGCATCCCTCTGTTTGATCGGTTTTCTACACGGAATCAAGTAAGGGCGGCACGCATCGAGGAGGACAATGCGAGGCTGGCGTTGGAGAATGAGAAGAAGCAGCTATATAAGGACATCGAGCAGGCTTATACCGATGCGGTTTCGGCTTATGAGAAATACAAATCGACCACAAAGGCAGTCGTGGCCAATCAGGAAGCGCATCGATATGCGTTGGAGAAATATGCGGCAGGGAAATCCACGGTATTTGAATATAACGAAATCAAGATGAAACTGGCCGACACACTTTCTAAGCAATCGCAAGCCAAATACACATACTTACTGAAAAAACGGATCCTAACATTCTATTCCTGCCTATCGCTGACAAACGAAGAAGATATAAAATTTCCCTGACTTCCTCAAGTTCCTCTTTACTATGCCAAAGAGGGACTTGGCACTTCCAATCTTTATCTTTCTTCCTCTCAACACCAACTTCCTTCTTCCTGTCATGGCTTTCCGCTCCGGCTAATCACTCTCCCCGTGTCCCCGACATTATTCATCAAACATCCCAACAAACCACACCACATCCAAAGCTTGTGAAAGACGTTTCACGCTCCCCACGCCCCATTTGGAACAAAGTTTCGAGAATCTTCCGTCACGCCTTCACCCGGAATATAAACATCTGACCACAAACCTCTTACGGTGAAACATAACGTTTCACCACATCTTTCACGTCTGTTGAAAGCTGGAAAGACGTTTCACAGCAACTCACTAACACACAACCGATTGCGTTGAAACTTCACCTTGAGAAACCTGAAACACACAGTTCTCGGAGCATTCAGCACAGAAACGGCAGACGGCTTCACCAAAGAATGAAAAATATTTCCAAATCGGAAGAGAGAAAGACCGGTCAGGAGAGGAAACAAACGTCGGCAAGAATACCCTTTGAACGACACTTGCACGGCTCGCGAGCCGTACAAGTGTTGCTCGCGAGCCGTGCAAGTGATTGATAAATGAAATGCAAGTGTCTCTCGGCCGATCCAATCGTCAACGATATTCCTGCACCGGCAATTCTCCCCGCAACGCGCCCAGCGCATTCAAGGCCAGCGCCTCCATTTCGTCCTCGCCCGGATAGATGTGCACAGGTGCCAGGAAAGACACCCGCTCGCACAGGCGCGAGGTGATGTACTCCGAATGCGCCATGCCGCCCGTCAGCAGAATGGCATCGACCTTGCCGTAGAGCACTACTGCCGCACCGCCTATCTCCTTGGCTATCTGATAGATCATGGCATTCAGTATCAGCTCGGCATGACGGTCGCCTTCGGCAATGCGCTTTTCAATGGCCGGGATGTCCGTAGTGCCCAAGTGGGCGGCCAGTCCGGCTTTTCCCGAAATGCGCTTCTTCAGTTCCTCGGTGGTGTAACGTCCCGAGTGGCAGAGGTCTATCAGCTGGCCGGCAGGAAGCGTGCCTGCACGTTCGGGCGAGAAAGGTCCCGAGCCGTCGAGCGCGTTGGGCACGTCGATGGCACGCCCGTGACGGTGCACTCCGACGGAAATGCCGCCTCCCAGGTGGCAGACAATCAGATTGAGGTCTTCGTAACGCACGGGATGTTCAGGGTGGAGCGCCATACACTCGGCAGCATAGCGCCGGGCAATGGCCCGCTGGTTCAGCGCATGCCATATCACCACACGAGGCATCTGGGGCGAACCGGTGATGCGGGCTATTTCTTCAAGCTCGTCCACCACGCCGGGGTCGGCAATGAACGCGCGGCAGCCGGGAAGCATCACGGCCAGTTCGTGCGCTATCAGGCAGCCCAGGTTGCAGGCATGGCTGCGCATGGCATGGGCAATGTCGTCGAGCATGGCATCGTTCACCTCGTACACGCCGCCGGGAATGGGCTTCAGCAATCCGCCCCGACCCACGATGGCATCGAACTCGAAGGGGATGCCGTCGGCCTTCAGCTCTTCGAGCACCAGATTCTTGCGGAACTCGAACTGGTCGATGATGCGGGGAAATGCGGACAAATCGTCCACCGAATGCCGGATGCTGCGCACCAGACGGGGGACGTTATCTTCGTAAACGGCAATCTTCGTCGAAGTAGAGCCGGGATTGATGACTAATATCTTCATGGAAATGGTGAATGATGAATGATAAATGGTGAATGGTTAAACGACTTGCTTCCTGCTTTATTCGTTCATGTCCTGTCCGTTGCTCGTCAGGCAGGCCATGGCGATGCTGTAGTACTTCGACAGTCCGCTGTCGCTGCGCGAGGGCAGCACCACCGGACAGATGGGGCCTTGCAGCAATCCGGCCATGTCGGCGTGCGAGAACAGGGAGACGGCTTTGTAGAAAGCGTTGCCCGACTCGATGTTGGGGAAGATGAGTACGTCGGCCTCGCCGTTGATGGGCGAAACGATGCCTTTGATGTCGCCGCTGGTCTTCTCGCAAGCAGTCTTCACGTCCAGCGGACCGTCGATGATGACGTTGCCGAATTCGCCGGCTTCGGCCAGTTCGACGATGTTCACATAGTCCAGCGAATGGGGGAACTTGGCGCTCACCTTCTCCGTGCAGTGTATCAGGGCAATGCGTGGCTGCTCGATACCGAAGTGGCGGCAGGCGCGGATGGCGTACCAGATCATCTCAATGCGCTGCTGCAACGTAGGCCGCGGGATGACGGCGGCATCGGAGAAGAACAGCAGCTTATCGTACGTAGGAATCTGCATCACGGCCAGGTGGGTCAGTATCTTGCCCTTGGGCAGCAGGCCTTTTTCCTTATCCAGAATGGCATGCAGCAGGTTGTCGGTATTGATGATGCCTTTCATCAGAATGTCCGCCCCGCCTTCGCGCACAATGCGCACCGCCTCGCGGGCAGCCTCGTCGGGGTCTTCAACGTGCAGCGTGTGCACATAGTCGGGATAGTTCTTCAGACTGGGATATTTCTCCAGAATAGCCGAATCGCCAATCATCAGAAACTCGGCTATGCCTTCTTCCAAAGCGCGGCTGATGGCATATTCCGTATTGGGGTCATTGGCACAAACAACGGCAATGCGTTTCCTTTTATTCAAGGTTTTCAAGTGGGCGGTCAACTGATCAAAATTCCGAATAGGTTCCATAACGTTAGATTTTTAGCAAATATCTGAAAAAATGTCGAAAATCAAAGCATACGACAGGGTAAAATTTCGTCTCGGCAATATCATTTTGACAGAATAACGATAAAACAAACATTTTTTATGAAAAACAGGCAAGCCAGCCAAAAGGTTCGCTGTCCGCAACACTCCAGTATGCCCGGTTTATTCTCACAAGTATGAGAAGGATGTTCTCATAGGCATGAGAATAGTTTTCTCACAGTTATGAGAATAGTCTTCTCATAGGCGTGAGAATACTTTTCTTTCACTGTGAGAACTGTTTTCTCTGCTGGAGAAAAGATTCTTCTCGTTACGGGAGAAGAAAACCGACTGATACACAGCCGCCACAAAAAAACTAACCCCACCTTGTTTGCCCTGTGGCGAAATTGTGTACTTTTGCGGAAAAGTAGACGAAAAAGATATGAACAGCCTTATTTTCCCACCCTATCTGCACGAGGGCGACCGCGTAATCATCCTCTCCCCCTCGGGCAAAATAGACAAGGCCTTCCTGAAAGGAGCCCGAAAACGGCTCGAATCCTGGGGGCTGGAAGTGGTCATGGCCCGACATGCAGGCGGCTCGAACGGCACCTATGCCGGCACCATACAGCAACGGCTCGACGACCTGCAGGAAGCGATGGACGACGAGACGGCCAAAGTCATCTTTTGCAGCCGCGGCGGATACGGAGCCGTGCACCTGGTGGACAAGCTCGACTTCGGCCGCTTCCGCCAGCACCCGAAGTGGCTCGTCGGCTTCAGCGACATTACTGCCCTGCACAACGTGTTTCAGGCCAACGGATTCGCCTCGCTTCATGCTCCCATGGCACGCCATCTGACCGTGGAGCCCGAAGACGACTTCTGCACACAAGCCCTGCGCGACATCCTCTTCGGACGAAATGCCGCCCTCCGGACCGAGGACAACGACGGCACCGCTTTCGACTACGTATGTCCTGCCCATAAGCTGAACCATACGGGCACCTGCCAAGGCACACTACGCGGCGGCAATCTGGCCGTCTTCTACGGACTGCGCGGCACGCCCTACGACATTCCGCCCGAAGGCACCGTCCTCTTTATAGAAGATGTGGGCGAACGGCCGCACGCCGTGGAGCGGATGATGTACAACCTGAAACTGGGAGGCGTGCTCGAACGGCTTTCGGGCCTCATCATCGGACAGTTCACCGAATACGAGGAAAACAAGTCGCTCGGCAAAGACCTGTACGGCGCACTGGCCGACGTGGTGAAGGAGTACGACTATCCCATCTGCTTCAACTTCCCCGTAGGCCACGTCACCATGAACCTGCCGCTGATAAACGGCGCCGGTGTCAGGCTGGAAGTGGGCCGGAAAGAAGTCAGGCTGAACTTTTAACCCTTAACTATTAACTCAAGTTTCGCACTTGCGAAACTTTCAGGAGTTAAAGAAGTTAAAAGGAGTTATCGCCCGTCTTGGACGGGCTTAGGAGTTAAAAGCCAATAGAGAAGCAAACAGCTCACAATGTATCGGCTTAACTCCTTAACTTCTTAACTCCTTAACTACAACCGATTAATAAACTTGAGAAACTTAAATTGTTCATTTTTAATTGTCAATTTCCCAATTTATCAACAATGAAACGTCACTACACCTTACTTTCATGCTGCCTGCTGCTGGTGTTCGCAACCGTAGCATGCAGCAGCAATAAGAAATCGGCCGCCGACCAGACAGAAGATGTCGCCAAAGAAAAGGTCAACGTGCCGACCTTCAATGCCGACAGTGCTTACCAGTACGTGAAGACACAGGCCGACTTCGGTCCCCGCGTGCCCAACACCACTGCCCACAAAGCCTGCGGCGAATACCTGGCTTCCAAGCTGGAGCAGTTCGGAGCCAAAGTCTACAACCAATACGCCGACCTCGTGGCCTACGACGGCACCCTGCTGAAGTCGCGCAACATCATCGGTGCCTACAACCCCGACAGCCGTCGGCGCGTACTGCTCTGTGCCCACTGGGACAGTCGCCCCTATGCCGACGAAGACGATGACGCCAAGAAGCATCAGACGCCCATCATAGGAGCCAACGACGGAGCCAGTGGTGTAGGCGTACTGCTGGAAGTAGCGCGCCAGCTGCAACGGCAGGCACCCACCATCGGTATCGACATCATCTTCTTCGATGCCGAAGACTACGGCATTCCTACCTTCTACAAAGGTCAGTACAAGGCCGACACCTGGTGCCTGGGCTCGCAATACTGGGGACGCATGCCTCACGTAGAGAACTACAACGCCCGCTACGGCATCCTGCTGGACATGGTAGGCGGCAAGAACGCTACCTTCTATCAGGAACTCTTCTCCAAGCGCACAGCCAGCAAGCAGGTAAAGAAGATCTGGGACGCTGCCCACCGTCTGGGCTTCGAAAGTTTCTTCCCCAAGCAGGACGGCACCGAAGTGACCGACGACCACATGTACGTCTACAACCTGCGTAAGATTCCCTGCGTGGACATCATCAACTACGACCCCAACTGCGACACCGGCTTCGGCGACTTCTGGCACACCACCGACGACAATATGGACGTGATAGACAAAGGTACGCTCAACGCCGTTGGCCAGACAGTGCTGGAGGTGATTTATAACGAGAAGTAAACTTAAGGGACGAGGGGACAAGTTGACGAGTTAACAAGGGACAAGTTGACGAGGAGACAAGTTAACGAGGGAATAAGGAAACAGAGGACAAGCCCACCCCTCGTAGTCTGAAACCTCATCCCCTCGTCAACAAAACTCCCCCCTCCTCGTAGCCTCGTTAACTCGTCAACTTATCAACTAAACTAAAAACCAAAGAACTTAAAAACTAAAAACCTCACAATATGACCATCAACGAAATGCAAGACGAAGTAATCGCCGAATTCAGCGATTTCGACGATTGGATGGACCGCTACCAGTTGCTCATCGACTTGGGCAACGAACAGCAACCCCTTGACGAAAAGTACAAGACCGACCAAAACCTGATTGAAGGTTGCCAAAGCCGCGTATGGCTGCAAGCCGACGAACAGGACGGCAAAATCATCTTCCAGGCCGAAAGCGATGCCCTGATTGTGAAAGGCATCATTGCCCTGCTCATCAAAGTGCTTTCCGGCCACACCCCCGACGAGATACTGGAAGCCGACCTCTACTTCATCCCTCAGATCGGCCTGCAAGAGCATCTTTCCCCCACCCGCAGCAACGGCCTGCTGGCCATGGTGAAGCAGATGCGGATGTATGCGTTGGCGTTTAAGGCGAAGGAAGGATAAGGCCTTGCGGATTTCAAATGAAGTACATGTCTTTTTAGGCACGGATTACACGGAAAAACACGGAGGAAAAGAATAAAAACAATCCGCGAATTTCCGTGTAATCCGTACCTAAAGAAATAATATACCCTTAGTCATCTTCTTCCGCCCACCGGCGCGCCTCCTCCACTACTTCCGCAGGATAACCGTACAGCTCGATGATACGTATGGCATTGCGTTCGGTCACAGGACCGGGTTTCAGCAGATAGTCGAAAGATAACTTATCGTCGGAAATGGTTTCGCAGAAATGGTAAAGGCTGTATTGTCCGGCAAGCAGGCTGGCCAGTTCGATGTCATGCGTAGATGCAAAAACGACGTTTCTTTGGGTAGCCAGCGCAGCAAGTACAGCCTTTGCGATGGCAATTCTTTCGGTGGTATTGGTTCCCTTGAAAAGTTCGTCCAACAGGAAAAGGCAGCTGCCTTGTTTGCTCTGTTCCAACATCTCTTTCATCGTCTGTACTTCTTGGAGGAACAGGCTGCGTCCGGCCATCAGGTCGTCTTCCACATGGATAGCCGAATGAAGTTTCGTATCAGGTAACAGGCAGAAAGCCTCGGCAAAGCAGGTATCCAATGCCTTACCACACAGCACACTGACACCAACAGCACGGATAAAGGTGGTCTTCCCCGACATGTTAGAGCCTGTAATCAATACCGATTGCCCGCAAAGTGTCAGACTGTTGGACACGCAATCTTCCAACAGCGGATGATACAGTCCGTCGGCACGGAACGTTTCTCCTCCTTGGCAAGTCTTCAGACGAGTATGATAAGGAAGCTCATCGCGTAACACTGACACCGAACAAAGCACATCGACCATCCCCCAGAAACAGAAAACAGAATGAAGTGCCTCGCGTCTGCCCTCCAGCAAACGGAAAACCTTTGTAACGGAAATGACTTCACGCAGGAATACGATATTCAGCACCTCGGCCAGCAGCCATGCCAGCAGAGCCGCATCGCTCTCCAACCGGACTTGAAAACGGAAAGCTGACAATTTCTCCTGCAACGGGCGCAACGCCTGCAACGTACCGGCTATCTTTCCGTCAATCACCCGGGCAAAGGGATACTTCAACAACTTTTCGCTCTGCTTCAACAAACGCCAAAGGCAAGGAATAGAAAAGAAATAAATCTGCAGCCACGACTTGTTGCGATAGTGCAGCCACAGATTCCCCATGAGCGAAACCGTCAACAATCCTACAAACCAGGCAGATGAAGTCGCATAAAGCAAACCTAAAAACAGAATGGGAAGCAGTTGCATCACATAAAGCCAACCCACCGGCCAGCCAAAAGGCAACACTTTTTTTTCGTCAATCAGTTCAATCACGCGATAAGCATCGGAAGTATCCAATTTACGTAACAACTGCCTTACCTCCTCGCGCAAAGTTTTATCTGCCGTGAAGCTGTCCACCACCTCTTCGCAGCGACTGACGCCGGACACACGGTCGTAGCGCAACAGGCTGTAAAGATACTGTCTGCCAATGGCCGACGAAGTCCTATCCACACGAACAAAGAGCGCTTCACCGTTCAGGTCGTCCCAAGTTTTGTCAGACAACAGTTCCTCCTTATCCGTCGCCGAACGATGACGGAAGTAAAGCATCTTTTCTCCATCGGCCGTTCCCATCATCTATTCCTCCTCTCTGTATTCCAGAATATCTCCCGGTTGGCAGTCGAGCACCTTGCAGATGGCTTCGAGGGTAGAGAAGCGGATGGCTTTTGCCTTACCCGTCTTCAGGATAGAAAGGTTAGCGGGAGTGATGTCTATCTTCTCGGCCAGCTCGCCCAAAGAAATCTTCCGGCGGGCCATCATTATATCTAAATTCACTACTATCGGCATAGGCAAAGGTTTAAATGGTTAAGTCCTGTTCCTCTTTCAGTTTCACAGCACGGCGGACAATCTTACCGACAAACTGCAACAGGAAACCGAACAGCATAATGGTCATCCAATCCAACGAATAGTCCCAGCTGTCGCTCAAACTATCACTCTCGCGTACAATCCTATTGCGTATCAGCATCAGCAGAATGATGAGATAACCGCTGAAATCCAACAAATTGGCCGTCTTATGGCTCAACAGGTTCCGACAATCCAACCGCAAGATGTTCACACAAAGCACCACCAAGGCCAGCAGGTTGCAGACATACGCCCAACCCAGCAAACGTTCATCGCCGCCTGCCTGTATCATGTCAATCACCGGAAGAGTGTAATATACAATGATGGCTACCAGAAAAACACATACTACCCAAAGCAGTGTCCCCATATCCTTGTAGCGCTGATACAACTTCTTAAATATTTTCATATCTATAATCCTCCCTTTATCATGTCAACCATGTAGTGCAATGCTTCACCCAACGGTGATACAGATACGACCAACCATAAATCCAAACTATTCCTCCGTAAATACGGATAAACTTAGCGTCTTTATCTACCCACAGGTTCATCACCAGAAAAAACACGAACGATGCTAACATCAACGTCAACACAAGAAAACCGATGTAGCAGACACCTGCCACCCATTTGCGGTCGGTATGAAAAATAGTACTCATATTTCTTCAATTTAAATTTAGTTGACGAGTTGAAAAGACTTCAGACCACGAGGCCTTGTGGTCTTGTCAACTTGTCTCCTTGTCAACTCATCCTCCGTCTCCTCGTCAACTCATCAGATTGTCAAATCCTGCTCCTCCTGCATCCGTATGCCAACTTTGAACAGGCAGGCAATGAACAGGAAGAAGACACCCAGTAACAGATAAACCATCGGAATGGTGTTTCCGCCCATTGAGTCGGACAAAAAAGCATTGAAGGCCATCTGCAAGATACCATTACATTCCAGCACTACCCCAATGGTCATAATCAAATCCGAATTTCGTTTGGTAAAGACCTGCCCTTTCTTCACGTTACGCAGCATCAGGTAAATAAGCACGCTGCATACAGCCATCGCTATCAGCGTCACATTCTCGGGCAGCAGCTTCGCAATCAGGTCGTCAGTATCATCCTTCCCCAAATCGTAGCATAAATTCAGATTGCGGAAAAAGACGAAAAGCAGACAACTGACACACACTATCATCAGGCAAAACATCACGGTTTCCAATTCCTCTTTCGAGCCCTTCTTTCCCAATATACTTTTCATATCTCAGTCTCCTTTCTATCAGATTGTCAAATCCTGTTCCTCCTTCATCTTCAGCCCGATGGCAAAGACCTCGGCCACAATGAGGGATATCAGTCCCAGCAGCAGGTTCGTCACCTTGACCGAATCGGGAAGCGCCAGATCGTAGGCCTCCAGCGCGAATGCCTCGCGCAGGTTGCACAGCGCCATGTATTCGGACAGCAGGACGCAAACAAAACCTACGATGAGCAGAATGCCCAGGCGGCGCAGGCGACGGACGTTGCGCCAGTTGAAGATGTCCGAACGGTTGACCGACACCACGATGCGGATGAACAACACCAGCGCCCAGACGTTGGCCACCAGCACCAGGAAGCCCATCACGCTCGAAGCCACCTTCTGCCAGGCGGGCGTCTCCACCGGCACGCTGACCATCAGGTTCGAGTAGGCCATCGGGACGTAACGGCCCGTCTTCTCGTTGCGTATCGAGTCGGTGAAAAGTTCCCTTTCCCACTCGCCCAGGAACTTGGGGAACAAAGAGACCGCCTGCATGTTGCTCACCTCATCCAGCTTGACGCTGTTTCCTTCTTCCATCATCTCCCGGGCGGCATCCATTCCCATCTGGACGCCCTTCGTCATGCCCAGCCCCATGTAGTAGAGCGACACGCCTACCGACCAGCCCATCACCAGCAGGACGATGGCGCAAAGGATGTTCAATCTTCTTTTCATAGCTTGTTATCTGTTGTTGTATTCGTTGCAAAAAGTTGATAAGCACTCAGTTTCTTCACCGAAAGAAGGAACAAGGCAAGCGCCACAACCGTCATAATCACCACCAGTGGTGTACCTAACAATTCGGTCATGCTTCCGACCTCGGGATAGTTCAGACTGAGGAAAACCGAGAGGCTGTTGTTCAGAATATGAATCAGAATGCAGGCCACCAGACTCCGCGTACGCCAGTAAAGCCAAGCCAGCAGAATGCCTATCAGCGCTGCACTGACCACCTGAACAGGATTGATATGGACAATGCCGAAAAGCAAACCTGAAATCAGAATCGCCTTGGTCGGAGCATACTTCTGTAACAGGGCTTTCGTAATGGCTCCACGGTAGAGCAGTTCTTCCAATATCGGCCCTAACACGGCAATGCAAAGAATGCCCAACCAGCCGGACTGCAGCGCGTCGAACGTCTGTTTCATCAGGTCGGGCAGAAAACCCATTTGCGACACCAGCGCGTCGGTCAGGAAAAGACCAGCCACACCGGCCAGCAGGCTCCACATCAGGCATGACGGAGTAGTAAGCGAATACATCAGTCCGTCATCGGCTAAATGGCCTTTTCTCCACAAATAAAGCATCATGTAAACGATTCCCAACAACAGGGTCGGAGCTATAGTCAGCTTCTGCGCCACTTCCGCATCCATGCTGCCGGTTGTGATATAGACATAAAGCATACAGAACGGGCCTGCGGTCAGTGCACCCAATATCTGCATCAGGAAATAAATCAATGCCAATTTTATCGCTGTCTTCATCGTCGTTCTTCTTTTTTTAAATGATATATTATTTTGGCCTGCTACGAAGCATTTACTTTACAACCAACAGTTGGACGCAACCTTTACTCTGCCCTATTTTTACACCCGTATGGCCTCTGCCTTGCTGCCATGCATTTATGGCAATTACATTGACCAGTCCTGCTACTGCTATAATCGCTGTCATAACCAAAGCCTTCATATTACTATCTGTTTAAATGAATACTGTTTTTTGTTTTCAATTCCGTTTTTCGATAATCATTTATCGTTTTTCGATATGCAAATGAAATACTATTTTAGGAGAAAACAAAAGAAAAACAGAAAAAATTTATCGAAAAACAATAAATTTAATCTGTTTTGCAATAATACAAAGCTGAAAAGAGAGAAAACAAGCAGGAATATACCAGTGCAATCACAGCCCCATCTCTCAGGTAGAGACGCAAAATTTTGCGTCTCCCCAACACGCTACAGCTACAAACACAGCAATAGAAAGGCTGCGTAAAGGATGGTGTGTCGAAACTTAGTATAGTATCTAACTCCCCTCCTTATAGAAGGAGGGGTGCCCAACGGGCGGGGTGGTAGGTTTTACGACACTCTGTATATTAACACTTTATGTTTTCACCTACCACCTCCCCCTTCGGGTACTCACCCCCTTTTAACTCCCCCGTTATCGGGGGAGAACAACCTTCCAGAAAGAGGAGAGTTTCTGATACCTTTGCTTCACATAGGGATGAACTCCTGATAACCAATCATCAACGTTTAGCAAACACCAGGTTGTGAAGTTCACAGAGAGAACGGTCGGCCGTGGGCGACGAAAAGGCGAAGAACAAAGCCTGTTTGCCCTTGAACTCCTTAGCCTTGGAGACACTGATACGCATCTCGGCAATCTGCTGCGGGGTATCTTTGCTGAGACGCAACGTACCTACTTTCACTCCGCCACGACTCGTCCAGGGACTGCCTACCATGACATCAATGGTACCCTCCACGCCCAGCGGCTTAAGGCTGAGCAACAGTTCCGCATCCTTGTCGGGATCGAGAAGGTCGAAGTTGAAGTACTTGTAGCCTACGATGGAACCTGCCGTATTGTTCACCACCGGATTGCTGTTGACACGCAGGTTATAAGGATCGTCGAAGTTCGTGGCATCGCCATAAGTGGGCTGCACGTACGAACCTGAGAAATAGAAGTTGGGCCATTCGTGATAAACCGGACGCGGCCCCGTGTAGTAACAGGCAATACCGGCCGAATAGCGTTTGTAAGGATTCAGCCCGTCCGTCTCGAAACCTTCGGACGTATATTCCCCTTCCGTGATCTCCACCTTGCCACCCGCTCCTTCGGTCACCTTCACCTCAATGGGGGCCACCATGGCCTGGCGGGCATACTCGTTGGTACCACACTGACGATGGTAGAACACGTACCAGCGGCCATTGATTTCGACGATACTGCCATGCGTGTTTCCGCCCGGCGTAGCTGTCAGAATGGACTTGCCATCAGCATCCACATCGCGACCGCGGCCGTCGATCAGCGTGCCACCGTAAGTGAAAGGCCCCAGCGGATTGTCGCTGTAAGCATAGGCTAGCGTATAGTTGGTACCGGGAAAACCAAACTCGCCTTCGGCTGTCCAACGGCTATAAACAAATACATATTTATCCTTGATTTTACGGATGGACGATGCCTCGAAGAAGCGGAACACGCCGTCCTGCTTGCGGCTCGATACCATGTCTTTCACGGGTTGAGTACCGGGCTTCACGGTAGCCATTGTGGCAGGATCCAGCTCTGCACCCCACGACTCTTCGAAACCCCAGTAGCCGTACACACGACCGTCGTCATCGACCATTACCGCAGGGTCGAAAGCCAGCACGCCAGTTGCCGCTTTGGGCGACTCTTTACTCCAGTTGCATACCCGGAAAGGACCGTCAGGACGGTCTGCCTTGGCCACCATGCCGTTGCGTCCGCCTGCCTGATTGTTCGGATAGAGATAATACGTCTTCTTCCCGTTTTTGTCTTTCACTTCCACCACGTCGGGAGCATAGAGCACGTCGCCCACACCACCGGCATTCAGCCATTCACCACGGGCATCGGTCTTCGACTCGAAGATGATACCGTCGTAGCGCCAGTTGTTCAGATCGTCCACCGGAGCCGACCACACCACCTGCTCGCGTCCGCAGTACTCCGTCTTCATGGAGTCGTGCGAACCATAAACATAAACACGATACTTGCCCGGATGATCGGGATCTTCGAATACATAAGGTTCACCATCGGGAATGTATTCCCACAAAGGAAGGTAAGGATTGGCTGCCAGCACCACATCGGTCTGAAACCAGGACAAGGCTCCTAACAGAGCCAGTACAATCGTACGGATTGAGTAGTTTTTCTTGTTCATGTGTATTATAATTAAGTTATTCAAGTCCCCACATTCGTCTACCGCAAATATAGGAGATTTCTTCGAATAACGTTTCACATCCGGAACCTTTTTGGTAATGTTTCACCGCAAACTGCTGTTCTGTTGCGTATTACAGTGAAAGGTGAAACATGGAACATAGTAATTAACGGCTGTGTGAAGGGTGAAACGAGCCTTCCGAAGCTCTCTTCCGAAAGACTTTTTTCAGACGCTTGCTCCCCTCGTGAGCGACACTTGCAATCCATTTGTTCGACACTTGCACGGCTCGCAAGCCGTGCAAGTGTTGCTCGCGAGCCGTGCAAGTGTCCTGGAAAGCCCTTTTCTGAGGGGGTAAAATGCAGGTAATATAAGTGATTTCCGCTTCACGCTTTACGCGAAAAGCAACTGCCGTGCCACAGCTTCGTCCTTGTGAAGCTGAGCCACGAGCTCGTCTACCGAAGTAAACTTCAATTCGTCGCGAATGCGGCGTACAAAGGAAAGGCGGAGCGGATGGTTGTAAATATCGGCTTGAAAATCGAAGATGTAGACCTCAATACTGCGGTCGGGACCGTTGTCCAGCGTAGGGCGATAGCCTATGCTCAGCATACCGCCATACTGACAGCCGTCAACCGTCACCCGAACGGCATACACCCCGTCGGCAGGAACCAGCTTGTCGGCCTCGTCCACCCGAAGGTTGGCAGTAGGGAAACCCAGCGTATGCCCCACCCGATAGCCGCTTACCACCGTACCTTGCAGAAAATAATCGTACCCCAAACCACGCGCTGCCTCTGACACGTCGCCAACGCTGAGCAGACGGCGAATGCAGGAAGAACTGACCTCGCCGCCATCTTCGCAGTAGTAGGCCGAAGCCGGAAGTACCTCCATGCCCAGTTCGGCACCGTAGCGCACATAGTCGTCGAAACCTTCGCTGCGGTTGTGCCCAAACCGATGATCGTAGCCTATCACCAAAGCCTGAATCTGATACCGTTTTTTCAATAGGGCCATGAAGTCGTGCGCCGAACAGCAGGCCAGTTCGGAAGTGAAATCGAGCATCAGGCAATAATCGACACCTGTAGCAGCCAGCAGTTCTTCCTTTTCGCGACAGGTAGTCAGCAGCTGCGGACAGTATTCGGGCTGCATCACCTTGCGCGGATGCACTGGAAACGTCACCACGGCCGACGCACAACGACGCTCAGCGGCCATAGCACACACCTGTTCGATCAGGAACCGGTGTCCCCGATGCACCCCGTCGAAGAAGCCGATGGTAGCTACTTTCGGGCAATTATCTGAAAAGTGGTCTCCAATCTTCATGAGGTTTCGGAGTATAAGTAGATAGTCCCAGCGATGCGGCCGACTGGCAATTCTCTGCCGAGTCGTCGATAAACAGGGTTTCTTCGGCACGCATACCGGCATCGGCCAGCACACGGCGGAAAATCTCGGCATCGGGTTTTGCCAGACGCATTTCGTAGGACAGATAGATGCGTTCGAAGTAATCGTCTACTCCGTAGTCCTTGTAGCGGAACGCGTTGGCGCACGACCACAGCCAGTGAATCTCGTTGGTGTTGCTCAGCAAGCATACCCGATAATGACGGCGCAGCTCCAGCAACATGTCGAGTTTATAAGAAGGAATGCTGACGAGGAAACTGTTCCAGGCATCATCTATCTCGGCATCGGTCAGCGGGCGGCTGGACTTCGCACGGATTTCGTCACGAAACGCGGCACTGCTGATCAGCCCTTTCTCGTACTGCTGGAAGAAGTCCTGCTGATAGTACAGGCCCAGCATCTCTTCGACCCGCTCCAATCCCAACTGTGCGAAGCGTTCGACACAACGTCCGCGGTCAAGATCAATCAGCACACCGCCGAAGTCGAAAATCAGGTTCTTTATTTCTTTCTGTATCATTGTTTTTTCTGCATTAAACGGCGAACCAGACGTACAATCTCGCCCACCCACAATACCAGCGATGACGAAGCAATGATTGCCAGCCACGTCATTCCGTCGAGCGGTTCGGTACGGAATACCGGCCCACCAAACTGTACAATCAGGAACTGTCCTACCAGAATGGCCAGTACGATGAACTCCATGCCGTAGGACTTGGAGATACCCTTAAAGGCCGAATCGGTTGTACCGAACACACGGGCGTTGAAGAGGTTCCAGAATTGGAGCATCACAAAGAAGGTGAAGAAGATGGTCAGTTCGCGCACCGTCATGCCCTGCCGTTCGAAATAGAGCAGCATACCCATCAGCAGGCAGGCAAAAGCCAGTCCCACACCGAAGATCATCCGCTGCATTCCCGGAGTGATGATAAAGTCGGTCGGCTTACGGGGTTTCTCCTTCATTACGCTTTCACTGGGCGGAATGGAAGCCAATGCCAAAGCGGCAAAGGTGTCCATGATGAGGTTCACCCACAACATCTGCGTCACGGTGAGCGGCAGGTCGGTACCCACCAGCGAACCCAGCAACACGATGAACAATGCAACGAAGTTGATGGTCAGCTGGAAGACAATGAAACGTTGTATATTTTTATAGAGCGAACGACCCCACATAACGGCAGTGCCGATACTGTTGAACGAATCGTCGAGCAAGGTGATATCGCTAGCTTCCTTGGCCACGGATGTACCCGTACCCATCGAAAGGCCTACCTGTGCATGGTTCAGGGCGGGAGCATCGTTCGTACCGTCGCCCGTCACAGCCACCACAGCCCCCTTTTGCTGAAGCAGTTGCACGAGGCGTTGCTTATCCGTAGGCCGTGCACGCGACATGATTTTCAGATCCATCACACGTTCCAGCGCTTCTTCGTCGGTCAGAGCGGCAAAGTCGGCTCCGGTGATGCGGTTACGTTCGGTATCTTCCGGTTTCCAGAGTCCTATCTGACGGGCAATTTCGGTAGCGGTGCCCGGCGTGTCACCTGTTACAATCTTCACACCGATACCAGCAGACTGGCACTTCTGCACAGCGGCAGGTACATCGGGGCGGATGGGGTCGCTGATAGCTACCACACCCACGAAGGAAAGGTCGCCATCGGCAGCCAGAGTAGCGCAGTCGCGCGTATCGTCATCGGCCACGACCTTATAAGCAAATCCCAACGTACGCATGGCCATATTCTGATAGCCCAGCAACTGAGCCTCAACAGTCGGACGATAGGCTACGGCATCGGTACGTCCGCTGTCCAGCACTACGTCCTTGCACTTGCCTAATACGATTTCGGGCGCTCCTTTCATATACAGTACTTTCTTACCCAACAGAGGCGACTGCACCAGCGTAGCCATAAATTTACGTTCGGTCGAGAAAGTCAGCTGATCGACCACCTGAGCCGCTTCGCGCAACTGCAGATAGTCTTTCCCCTGCGCATTGAGCCAGAGCAACAAGGCCACTTCGGTAGGATTGCCCACACCTTTCACCTTCTCGCCGGGTACGACTTCTTCCAGAAAGGCAGTTGAATTGGCACTGATGCCTTCCATCACCACACGGCTCAACTCGTCGTCGGCCAGGTCGCTGCGGTTGTTCAGTCCATAGAAGCTGGCTTCGTATACCTGCATCTGGTTCTGCGTCAGCGTACCGGTCTTGTCGGTACAGATAACGGTGATGGCACCCATCGTCTCGCAGGCATGCATCTTACGCACCAGATTGTTGGTAGAAAGCATACGGCGCATGTTCAGTGCCAGGCTCAGCGTGACACTCATCGGAAGACCTTCGGGTACAGCCACCACAATCAGCGTAACGGCCATCATGAAGTATTTCAGCGTGGCCTGCAGGGCGGGCAGCCAGTCGGCAAAGGTGTGCAACGAAGAAAAGTCGTAGAAAAGGATGACATCCTTCACAAAGAAAATGGCAAAAGCCAATCCGGCAGCCGTAAAACCGATCTTTCCGATCAGGTTGGCCAGCTTGGTGAGCTGTATATTAAGAGGTGTAGGTTCGGTGCTCTGTTCGGTGCTCTGACGGGCCACTTTACCGATCTCGGTTGCATCGCCTACTGCCTCGACACGCATCATGCCGTGGCCGTCGACCACCGTCGTACCTCGCAACACGCGGTTGGAAGCATACGTAGCTTCTTCATCGAAATCGGCTTCGACAGTTGTTTTCGAAACTACCGGCTCACCGGTCAGGTTGGATTCGTTGACCTGCAAGGAAACAGACTCCAGCAGTTCGCCGTCGGCAGGTATTTCTTCACCGGTTTCCAACAGTACGACATCGCCTACCACTACATCCTTGCGGGGTACTTCCTGCACGTGACCGTTACGTATCACCTTGACCAGCGTCTCTTCGTTGACGGCATTCAGCAGGTCGAACTTCTTGTTGGCATCGTATTCGAAGAAGAAACCGATACCAGTAGCCAGCAAGATAGCAGCTATGATACCAATGGTTTCGGCATACTCGTTCTCGACTATCGAAATGATCAGCGAGAACAAGGCAGCTACAAGTAGCACTTTTACGACAGGATCCTGAAATTTCTCCAAATAGAGTTTGAAAAGAGAAGGGCGTTTGGGAGGGGTCAGCAAATTCACCCCATGTTCGGCACGGCTTTTGCGTACCTCTTCATCAGTCAGCCCGATGTGATTGACATTTTCTTTCATTGCGCTCATGCAGATTGTTCATGTTTTTAATTAACCGAGCACAAAAATACAACAATAATTCAGACTGTTAATGCTATTAAATCTTTTTTAGGAAAGAGATATGCAACTGTCAGTGAACAATCAGACAGTTTTCTGTGTTTATAAACTGAGATTAATAAATTAAATTATTTACCACTTAAAAACGAATAGAAATATGGATAAATACATCTGCACCGTATGCGAATACATTTATGACCCTGAACTGGGTGATCCGGAAAACGGCATTGCGCCCGGTACCGCATTCGAAGACCTCCCCGACGACTGGGTATGCCCGCTGTGTGGCGTCGGTAAAGAAGATTTTGAGGTAACTCACTAAACCAGATTGAAATAACCGCAAAAGTCAAGGAAGAAGGCTTCGTCGTTACGAAGCCTTCTTTTCTTTGATATCACAACTGGCCTCTACCACATTCACCACATAGTCGCCCAGCTTCTCGCATTCGGCTATGATATCCATGTAGTGTACACCCATCTGGTAGCTATACTCCTTGTTGTTGACATCTACTATATTCTGATTCTTCAACTGGTTGCGATAGTTGTTGATTTCGTTCTCCAGGTTGTATGACTGGTTCACGTCGCTGCTCTGGTGATCGGTATGCTCGATAATCACAATCATCCGCTCCAGAGCCTCGTTCGTCAGATTCATCATCGTGTGAATGTGTTCGTACTGGCTTTCGGTAAAGTCCTGATTCGACTGCCGCTTGCGGTTGATGGTACGAGCCAGATTGTAACAACTGTCGCCGATACTCTCGATCTCGGTCACCTCGCGCAACATGGCCCGTATCTGCAGCTTACTTTCCGAGCTCAACCGCCCCTCAGAAACCGAATTCAGATAGTTGGCGATTTCCAGCTCCATGCTGTCGCTGATGTTTTCGTATTTTTCAATCCGACTGAACAGTTTCATAAAGTCGTCATCCTTCTCGGTATGAAGCAAATCGCGCACCATGCCAAACATGCGGTGAGTACGCTCGGCAAACAGGTGTATCTCCTTGCTGGCCTGCAGAATGGAGAGTTCTGCCGTGGACAGCATACCGCCCGAAATGAAACGCAAGCGATATTCCTCGTCCTGCTCCTTTAAAGGAATGATGGCACATACCGTACGCTCGATGAACTTGACAAACCAAATCAGCACCAGCACATTACAGATGTTGAAAGCCGTATGGAATGCCGAAAGTTTGAACGAAACAGCTACCGCAGGACTGTTGGTACCCATCACATTGTCCACAAACCAGGATACGGCGTTGGTGAAAGGCACAAACAGACATAACACCCATATCACACCAAACACGTTGAACACCAAATGGGCCAATGCTGCCCTTCGTGCCTGCGTATTTCCCGTCAATGCCGCCAGATTGGCCGTTATCGTGGTTCCAATATTCTCGCCCAACACAAGAGCCGCACCCAACTCAAAGCTGATCCAGCCGTTGGCACACATAATCAGTGTAATGGCCATCGTTGCCGCCGATGCCTGCACAATCATGGTCAGAACAGTACCGATAAGCACAAACAACAGAATGGACACAAATCCCATATCCGTATAGTTCTGCACAAATGCCAACATCTGGGGATTATCTTTCAGGTCGGGAGCATTGCTCTGAAGATAGGAAAGTCCCATAAACAGGAACGAAAAGCCGAAAATAAACTCACCAACCGACTTTCGGGAACTTTTTTGGGAAAACAGTAGAGGAATACCAAAAGCTAACAAAGGAAGGGCAAACGCTGCTATATCCACCTTAAAGCCCAAGGCCGATATGATCCAGGCCGTGACCGTGGTACCGATATTGGCTCCCATAATGACGCCGATGGACTGCGACAAGGTCAACAAACCGGCATTAACAAAACTAACCACCATTACGGTTGTAGCAGAAGAAGACTGGATAAGTGCTGTGATCAGCATACCCGTAAGAACACCTGTCACTCGGTTTGTCGTCATGGCGGTCAGAATCTTACGCAACCTGTCGCCCGCAAACTTTTGAAGCCCCTCGCTCATGATTTTCATTCCATACAGGAATAAAGCCAATGAACCCAGCAGCTTTAAAAAATCATAAAAAGAATATTCCATCTATAATTAATTAAGAGGTTTCATTGCTTCATGCATTATTAAGTCCTATATTTAGCGTATATTTACCATTAAAAAGGACTTTATGAAACACATGTTACAAATATGTTGCAAAAATAATAATATTTATAAAGAATTTCCTATCGGGAGCTCACTTTTGGATATTTATTACGGATTTAATCTTAATTTTCCTTATCAGGTAGTTAGC
Source organism: Bacteroides ndongoniae (assembly GCF_900108345.1). Lineage (GTDB taxonomy): Bacteria > Bacteroidota > Bacteroidia > Bacteroidales > Bacteroidaceae > Bacteroides > Bacteroides ndongoniae. The sequence goes on from NZ_FNVV01000012.1 coordinate 54,218, forward strand.
GCAAAGGTAAATAACCGCTCTGAAGGACTGAACTTCAGGGTATACAACAATAAAGACGTAGAGTTCCTCGACATACGCGACCAATCGGGCATGCGCACGTATGTGCGTTCCTTATGCTTTATACTCTATAAAGCTGTCAGTGAACTGTTTCCTACCGGAAAGCTGTATGTAGAGCATCCGGTATCCAAAGGTTACTTCTGCAACCTGCGCATCGGACGCCCCATCGAACTGGAAGACGTACAGGCTATAAAAAAGCGAATGCAGGAAATCATAGCCGAAGACATTCCTTTCCATCGTACCGAATGCCATACCTCCGAAGCCGTCCGCGTATTTAGCGAACGGGGTATGGACGACAAAGTAAAGTTGCTGGAAACATCGGGCTCGCTCTATACCTATTATTATACGTTGGGCGATACCGTAGATTATTACTACGGTAATCTGTTACCCAGCACAGGATTCATTAAGCTGTTCGACATCATCAAATATTATGATGGCCTGCTGTTGCGCATCCCCAACAAAGAAAATCCCAACACACTGGAAGACGTGGTGAAACAGGAAAAGATGCTCGACGTATTCAAAGAACATCTCCGCTGGAACCACATCATGGGATTGAGTAACGTCGGCGACTTCAACCTGGCCTGTGAGAACGGGCATGCTACCGACCTCATCAACGTAGCCGAAGCACTGCAAGAGAAAAAAATCGCCCAGATTGCCGACGATATCTATCATCGTGGCGAAAACGGAAACCGGGTAAAACTTGTATTGATTTCCGGACCGTCCTCCTCCGGTAAGACGACTTTCAGCAAAAGGCTCTCCGTACAGCTGATGACCAACGGATTGCGTCCCTATCCCATATCGTTGGATAATTATTTTGTAGACCGCGAAGATACACCACGCGACGCAAACGGCAATTATGATTATGAATCACTCTACGCACTCGACCTCAAGCTTTTCAACGAGCAGTTACAGGCCTTGCTGAGAGGAGAAGAAGTGGAACTTCCGCGCTTCAACTTCACATTAGGGAAAAAGGAATTCAAAGGTGACAAGCTACGCATTGACGAGCACACCATCCTGATTCTGGAAGGCATTCATGCTCTGAATCCGGAACTGACACCACAAATTCCGACCGAAAGCAAATACAAAATTTATGTCTCGGCGCTGACCACCATTTCACTGGACGACCACAACTGGATTCCGACAACCGACAACCGTCTGCTGCGCCGCATCATCCGCGACTTCAACTACAGAGGCTATTCGGCACAGGAGACCATCTCACGCTGGCCGAGCGTACGCGCCGGTGAGGACAAATGGATTTTCCCTTATCAGGAAAATGCTGACGTCATGTTCAATTCGGCCCTGCTGTTCGAGTTTGCCGTGCTTCGTTCACATGCCGAACCGATATTGAACAGCGTACCACGCAACTGTCCGGAATATGCCGAAGCATACCGCCTGCTGAAGTTCATCAAATACTTCATACCCGTACAGGACAAGGAAATTCCACCTACTTCCCTGTTGCGTGAATTCCTGGGAGGAAGCAGCTTTAAGTACTGACACTGCAAAGCAAATACAATCGGAAAAAGGACTCAAAAACATTATAACACAATGAAAAAACAGATAGTAGCAGCCTGCCTGCTCATGATGCAGACAGCAAGTTGGGGCAAAGTCGTACTGCCCGAAATACTGAGCGACAACATGGTACTGCAACAGCAAACCGAAGTTAAGTTGTGGGGAAAGGCAAAAGCCAATGCACAAGTAAGCATCCGCCCATCGTGGGACAACCGCACTTACACGGCTACGTCCGATAAAGACGGAAAATGGATTGCCAAAGTACAGACGCCCCAAGCAAGTTACAATGCTTACAGCATTACATTCTCGGACGGCGAGACAACGCAACTCAACAACATCCTGATAGGTGAGGTGTGGTTCTGCTCAGGGCAATCGAATATGGAAATGCCTCTGGCCGGATTCTGGAATTGTCCGGTAGCAGGTGCCAACGAGACTATTGCCACCTCTGCCCAGTGGAAAGGCATACGGGTAGCTACCATCGAAAAGAACGGTCAGGTTCAACCTGTGGACAACTGCAAAGGAAGCTGGAAAGTCAGCTGTCCGGAAAATGCTCCGGCATTCAGTGCCACCGGCTTCCACTTTGCCATGATGATGAATCAGGTTCTCGATATTCCCATCGGTATCATAAACAGCAGCTGGGGAGGTTCTACTGTCGAAGGATGGCTTCCGCGCGACATCGTAGCACAATATCCGGATATCAATCTGGAACGTGACATCCGCAAGGAAGAAGGACATGACTGGTGGCACTACATGAGCCCGACCCTGATGTACAACGGCATGATCAAACCCTTGCAAAACTATACCATCAAAGGATTTCTGTGGTATCAGGGTGAATCGAACGTAGGTAAGCACAAGACATACGCCGAGCGCCTGAAAACGATGGTCGAACTCTGGCGAAAAGAATGGGGACTGGGAGAACTGCCATTCTACTATGTAGAGATAGCCCCATACGGTTCCAGCGAAAACTACTATAGCGCATTGCTACGCGAAGCACAGTTCAATGCCCAAAAGATAATACCCAACAGCGGAATGATCTCGACCAACGACCTTGTAGAGAACTACGAACAATACAACATTCATCCGAAAGACAAAAGCAATGTCGGGAAACGGCTTGCCTACATGGCACTGAGCAAAACCTATCAGATAAAGGGAATTGAGGCTGTAGGCCCTGTGTACAAATCAATGGAGATAAAAGACGGAGTAGCCCTGCTTTCGTTCGACAATGCCGGCGGAGGCTTCAACCGTATGACCGACATACAAGGATTTGAGATAGCCGGCGAAGACAAAGTTTTCTATCCGGCAAAAGCAGAACTCAACGGAGGACAAATCAAAGTCAGCTCCGACAAAGTGCCTACCCCTGCCGCTGTACGCTACGGCTTCCGTGACTTCAAACCGGGTAACGTTGCCAACATTCGGGAACTCCCGCTTTATCCGTTCAGGACAGACAACTGGGAATAACCGTCGATACAGCAAGACATACAAGCCATACATAATACAAAATACAACTTGTTTCTCAAAAAACTAAAATTATCATAATGAAAAGAACAGTAATCATGCTCCTCCTGACAGTCTGGTGCTTCTTGGGAGGGGCATACGCTCAAAACAACGCCGACGACCTGCTAAAACAGGCGCAACAGAATCTGGCACAGAAGGAATACATCAAGTCGCGTTATCTTTTCCTGCAAGCCTACAATGCCTATGCTTCACAGGGAGCATACAGTAAAGTTGTGGAATGTGGAGTCAAAGTCAGCTCACTTTATCATCAGGAAAACTATTATAAAGAAGCTTTCGACATGCTGAGAAATACCGAAGCTGTGGTTTACACCGGAGAACAGAAAGAGAAAAAAGCATTCCCCGAACTTCGTTTTCCCATTATCAAGGAAAGATTGCAGATGTACATCAAACTGAAGAACCCTTCACGGGCCAAAGAACAGCTTGACCGGCTGGAAGAGACAGCCAAAGCAGCCCGGAATGATTCACTCAGCAACGATTTGCTATATACACAGGCTACCTATTATTACACTTTCGGCATGAATGCCCAAGGCGATGAAGCCATCAACCGGCTGATAGGAAAATACAAAGCCCAAAAGAATTATGCCAAAGTAAACGACTGCTACAAGACCCTGATCGACATTGCCCGCAAAGCCAACAACTCGGCACTAGTGGCACGCACATACGACCAATACATCGTATGGAACGACTCTGTAAAAGCCTTGAACGCTCAAGACGAACTGAGCGCCTTGAAACGCAAATACGATGAAAGCCTGAACACCATTCAGGAAAAAGATGACTCGTTAAGTGCCAAACAGTATATTATCATCGGACTATGCGTATTGGCTGCGATACTGGCAGCAGTGTTGGTATTCGGAGCAATCGTCCTGTTGCGCTTCATCATGCTGACGCGTAAGCAGAAGAAAGCCATCAGCATTGCCAACGAGCACAATGAGCTGAAAACAAAGTTCATACAAAACATTTCTGCCCAAATGGAGCCGACATTGGATACACTGGATGCCAAACTGCCCGGAGTGAAAGCACTGCATGCATTCAACGCCCACATACAGGAACTGTCGGAACTGGAAAACAGCCTGGACGAACCTTACGAGATGGAGGAAAAGAACATATCAACCTTCTGTGAAAGCGTAATGGAGAAGATCAAAGACAAAACAAAATCCGATGTAACCCTGGCTGTCAACGCTCCCAAGCTGACCGTAAAAATCAATTCGGAACAGTTGGAGCATATCCTGCTACATCTGCTACAGAACGCTGCCGAATACACGCCGGCCGGCGGTAAAATATGGCTGGATTTCAAGAAACGTGGCGCACACACTCACCAGTTTATCGTAAGCGATACGGGATGTGGCATTGCCGAAGAAAAACGGGCTAATATCTTCAAACCGTTTGCCGAGGTAAAAGACCTGACCAAAGGCGACGGACTGGGATTGCCCATCTGTGCACTGATAGCAACCCGAATGAACGGTTCGCTGACACTGGACGAAAGTTATACAAAGGGGGCACGATTCATTTTGGAACTACATGCCTGACAAACTGAAAAAACGACTGCGGGTAACAGAAGACGATACGGCTTATGCCATTCAGCCTCTTGTTACCCGCAGTTCTTTTTTTAATAGCCCTTGATTAACGTAATCAGCGCAGTGCTTCTACTTCATCAGGAGTCAACGGAATCTTCTTACCCAAACGGCGTGCGCCCGTCTCGGTAATAAGGTAATCTTCTTCGTTGCGGATACCTCCGAAATGACGGTATTCCTCTACCTTATCGTAATTAATGAAATCGGCAAACTTCTTCTCTGCTTTCCACAGGTCTATCAGTTCGGGAATGAAATAAATGCCCGGCTCTACCGTATGTACGAAGCCCGGTTCCAACGGAATGGCCAAGCGCTGGCTCTTACGGCCAAACTGGGTACTCTTGGGCTGTCCGTTATAGCCTACCCACTGTTCTCCAAGGTTTTCCATATCATGTACATCAAGGCCCATCATGTGTCCCAGTCCGTGAGGATAGAACAAAGCATGTGCTCCCTCGCGTACGGCATCTTCGGCATTGCCTTTCATCAGTCCCAGGTCTTTCAGACCCTCGACCATAACACGGGCAGAAAGGTCGTACACTTCCATATAAGGGATGCCCGGACGAAGTGCCTTAACCGACTCCAGATGCATGGCATTCTGTATTTCGTAAACAGCACGTTGGCGCGGTGTGAAGGTCTTGTCGGCAGGAATGGTAGACGACATATCACCGCAATAGCCTGAAGGAAGTTCAGCACCGGCATCAATCAGGAACAAGTCTCCTGGTTTTACCTTATTGCCATAGTAATGGTTGTGCAGGGTCTGTCCGTTGATGGTAGCAATGGTAGCAAACGAAAGGTCGCAATTGTTGCGCTGGGCTACGTGATTCATTTCAGCTACTACCTCATATTCGTACATGCCCGGACGAAGCACCTTCATGGCCGTAATATGCATATCGGCTGTCACGTTGCAGGCTTTTTCTATTTCGGCAATTTCTTCGGCCGACTTATAATTACGCTGTGACACTACGGCCCGGATAAAAGGAACGGACCCTTCCTGACAGGCAGGTGCTATTCCCAGCCAGTCCATCAGCTTCAGCTTATGCTCGGCACGGTAAGGCGGCAGATAATGAACCGTACGTCCCTGTGCTACGGCCTTCTGCAAATAACCGGCTATCTCGGCATACGGACGGGTTTCGGTAATTCCAACTGCTGCAGCTTTCTCGTGCAGTGTCGGTTGTGTACCCATCCAGACAATGTGGTCAATGGTCAGTTCGTCTCCAAATATAATTTCCTTGTCTTCATCTACATCGATAATGGCAGAAAGACCTGCAAACGACAAGCCAAAGTAATAGAGAAAGGTGGAGTCCTGACGGTAACGGAAAGTATTGTCCTCGTAATTCAGGCCTTGCTCGTCGTTACCCAAAAACAATAACACCCCCGAACCCATATTTTTTTTCAGCTGGGCTCTGCGCTGTACATAAGTTTCTTTAGCAAACATGGTGTTTCTATTTTTTATAAGTTGATTTGCAACAAAGATAGTGAAAGGTGAGAGCAGAAGCAAATGAAAATAAAATTTTCAATTTGATTATGCCGAACCGTATCCTATCTTATCCAAAGATAGTGAAAGTCGAAAGTAAAAAAATAAGCTTGCTTAATTTTTTTGCCGAGACGCATCCTTCTTATCTAAAAATACGGAATGTTTCCATTCCGTACCTACTTGTCTCATCAGTTTCTCATAACTATGAGAAGTCTATTCTCACAATAATGAGAAGACCATTCTCATAAGTATGAGAAAACTATTCTCACAGTGATGAGAATATATTTTTCCAATATAGAACACAAACGGGAAGTAATATATCCCCAGCCATACCTACCTGGCAAAGCTGCAGATACAAGTGAAGCCAGCCTGGCTAACTCGAAAATATAACGGGCGAAGATTTCACATTATCGAACTATTCACTATTTTTGCGGTGAGAATCATAACTGAACTAAAATATGGCACAAGGATCCCGACAGATACAGACTCAGGCGCAGCAACAGATACAAACGCTGTCGCCACAGCAAATTCTGGTAGTGAAACTGCTCGAACTTCCGGCTGTGGAACTGGAGGATAGGGTGCGTGCCGAACTTCTGGAAAATCCCGCACTGGAAGAAGGAAAGGAAGAGACCTCTAACGACGAATATACCGAAAACTCTGAAAACGGTACTGAAAACGACGAAGGAGATACCAGCTATGACTCGCTGAGCGACTACTTGAACGAAGATGATATCCCCGACTATAAGCTTCAGGAAAACAACCGCACGAAAGGTGAACAACCCGAAGAAATACCTTTCTCGGATGCCACTTCGTTTTATGAAACATTGAAAGAGCAATTAGGAGAGCGCGATCTGACTGAGCACCAACGCGAACTGGCCGAATATCTGATAGGTTCTCTGGATGATGATGGCCTGCTACGCAAGTCATTGGACAGCATCAGCGACGAACTCGCCATCTATTCGGGCATCAATGCCAGCACCGAGGAACTGGAAAAGGCACTGAAAATTATCCAGGACTTCGATCCCGCAGGATTAGGCGCCCGTAACCTGCAAGAATGTCTGCTCATCCAGATACAACGGAAAATTGAGCAACAGCATCCTGCCCCCGACTCCTTATTGTATGTCGAAGAAAAAATCATCGCCGAATGTTACGAGGAGTTCACCCGTAAACACTGGGACAAGATACAGCAGAAACTGAACCTTGACGACAGCATATTTCAGCAAGCCGTCAAAGAAATCTGCAAGCTGAACCCACGCCCTGGAGCATCACTAGGCGAAGCCATCGGCAAGAACATGCAGCAAATCATACCCGACTTTATTGTCGACACATACGACGACGGTACCATCAACCTCACGTTGAACAACCGCAACATGCCCGAACTGCGCATGAGCCGCGACTTTACCGAGATGGTTGAAGAACATACCAAAAACAAAGCCAATCAGTCGAAAGAGTCCAAAGAAGCTATGATGTTTCTGAAGCAGAAAATGGATGCTGCCCAGGGATTTATCGATGCTGTCAAACAACGGCAGAATACGCTGATGACTACCATGCAAGCCATTATCGACCTGCAACGTCCCTTCTTTCTTGAAGGCGATGAGTCGCTGCTACGTCCCATGATACTGAAAGACGTGGCCGAACGCACAGGACTGGACATTTCAACCATATCGCGCGTCAGCAACAGCAAATACGTACAGACCAATTATGGTATTTATCCGCTGAAATTCTTCTTCAACGATGGATATACCACCGAGGGAGGCGAAGAAATGTCTGTCCGCGAAATACGCAAGATCTTGAAAGAATGCATCGACAACGAGGACAAAAAGAAGCCCTATACCGACGATGAACTGACTGAAATACTGAAAGAAAAAGGTTACCCGATAGCACGGCGAACAGTAGCCAAATACCGCCAGCAGATGAACATACCTGTGGCACGGTTAAGACGGTAAGTTTTCTTATAGTACAGTAATCATAAAACTTTCAAGTTGTCCCCAAAAAACAAATAGAATCATGACTGAAGAACATATCATTGCAGACAAAACCCTGATAAGGATCGCCAAAGTGATTTCGGTTCTATTCACACCGTTTTCTATCCCGTTTTTGGCATTCTTGATTCTACTCATTTTTTCTTATCTGCGCATCATGCCGCTGCAATACAAGCTGATAGTGCTGGGAGTGGTGTATTGTTTCACCATACTGATGCCTATGCTTACCATTTTCATCTTCCGGAAAATCAACGGTTTCACTCCCGAGGATTTGGCTGATCGCAAAAAACGTTATGTTCCGTTCATCCTGACCATTACTTCCTACATATTCTGCCTGCTAATGATGTATCGGCTCAACATTCCTTGGTATATGAGCGGTATCATTCTGGCAGCACTGATTATGATGATCATCTGTGTAGTAGTGAACTTGCGCTGGAAACTGAGCGAACACATGGCCGGTTCCGGAGCTATTGTAGGAGGGCTGGTCGCTTTCAGTGCTTTGTTCGGCTACAATCCTGTATGGTGGTTGTGCCTGTTCATTCTGATATCCGGGGTATTGGGAACGGCACGCCTTATTTTAAGTCACCATACACTGGGCGAGGTTGTCGGAGGGTTTGCCGTAGGCCTGCTATGCTCACTGCTGGTGCTACACCCTTTGAGCAATATAACGTTCCGCATCTTGATGCTCTGACAACTGTCGGGCAGGAATAAAGGAATATGGATAAGATCTTACGTAACAAAAAAGAAAATAACAATTAGATAATTAACAAGAATATTAATCCCTTAAAACTAAAAATTATGAATTTTCCAACAGATGTAAAGTACACTAAAGAACATGAATGGATCCGCGTGGAAGGTGATATAGCTTATGTAGGAATTACCGATTACGCACAAGAGCAATTAGGTGATATCGTTTTTGTTGATATTCCCACAGTAGACGAAACATTGGCAGCCGGTGAGACATTTGGCACCATCGAAGTAGTAAAAACCATTTCAGACCTGTTCTTGCCGGTAGCTGGAACCATCCTGGAACAGAACGAGGCATTGGCCGACCAGCCGGAACTTGTCAACCAAGATCCTTACGGCGAAGGCTGGATCATCAAAATCAAACCTGCCGATGACGCAAACTTTGATGAATTGCTCGATGCAGAGGCTTATAAAGCACTGGTAAATGCCTGATAGCATTTACTAGCCTTATAGGCACATCTTCATTGTGATTGTAGTCTTCCCTATCAACTGAAATAATAAATAAAGTAACGAATATGTATTCACCTATCGTCAGCATCATCATGGGCAGCACGTCCGACCTCCCTGTAGTAGAGAAGGCCGCACAACTGCTCAATGACTTGCATGTACCGTTCGAAATGAATGCTTTATCGGCTCACCGCACACCGGAAGCCGTTGAAAGCTTTGCCAAGAATGCCAGCAAACGAGGCATCAAGGTCATCATTGCCGCTGCCGGAATGGCTGCAGCCCTGCCTGGAGTGATTGCAGCCAATACTACGCTGCCCGTCATCGGTATTCCCATCAAGGGTTCCTCACTGAGTGGAATGGATGCCTTGTATTCTATCATTCAAATGCCTCCCGGCATACCGGTAGCTACCGTTGCCATCGACGGCGCCATGAATGCGGCCATCTTAGCTGTACAGATTCTGGCCCTGAGCGATCCTATATTAGCCGAGAACTTCGCCTCCTATAAAGAAGGACTGAAGAAAAAAATAGTCAAGGCAAACGAGGATCTGAAAGAAATTAAATACGAATATAAGACCAACTAAGCCATATTTTCTTAAAAGAAGTGGCTGTATCTTAGAACAGTATGGGGTGTGTCAACATTAAGAGCAACTGCATATTGTTATTTTCGGGCACGGATTACACGGATTTTCACGGATTATTTTTCTCGTGTTTTTCCGCGTAATTCATGCCTAAAGAAAAATATTCCCTAATTTGGCACACCCATATTCTTATAATTCCAAAACACCAATCTTTAATCAATTATCTACGTGGACTTATTCAATTATTCTCGCCGAGAAACTTCGGAAGTAAACATAGGTGCTACCCCAATGGGTGGTTCCAACCCCATTCGTATACAAAGTATGACTAATACAGCAACGCAGGACACCGAAGCATGCGTTGCACAAGCCAAGCGTATTGTAGATGCCGGAGGAGAATATGTACGCCTCACCACTCAGGGAGTCAAGGAAGCGGAAAACCTACGGAACATCAATGCCGCATTGCGCCAGGATGGCTATACTGTTCCCTTGGTGGCCGATGTCCACTTCAACCCCAAAGTTGCAGATGTAGCTGCTCTTTACGCAGAGAAGGTCCGCATTAATCCAGGTAACTATGTAGATGCCGCACGAACATTCAAGCATCTGGAATATACCGATGAAGAATATGCCAAAGAGCTGCAAAAGATTCGTGACCGTTTTGTTCCGTTCCTGAACATCTGCAAGGAAAACCACACAGCCATCCGTATCGGCGTGAACCACGGCTCACTGTCCGACCGCATCATGTCCCGCTACGGCGACACCCCCGAAGGTATGGTCGAATCGTGTATGGAGTTTCTCCGCATCTGCGTAGAAGAACACTTCACCGATGTTGTCATCTCCATTAAAGCCTCCAATACGGTAGTAATGGTACGTACCGTACGCCTTTTGGCAGAAGTCATGGAAAAAGAAGGAATGCATTTCCCTCTCCACCTCGGAGTGACCGAAGCCGGTGACGGAGAAGATGGACGCATCAAGTCGGCTCTTGGCATAGGAGCGTTGCTTGCCGACGGACTTGGAGACACCATCCGGGTTTCGCTGAGTGAAGCACCCGAAGCGGAAATCCCCGTAGCACGTAAATTGGTTGACTACATCGGACAACGCAACGACCATCCTTACATCCCCGGAGCAACGGCCCCAGCATTCTCTTACCTGAATCCTGCGCGCCGTACCACTCATGCTGTGCGTAACATAGGCGGTGAGCAGCAGCCCGTAGTAATTGCCGCACGACTGGAAGGCAAACTGGACTTCAATCCGCAATTCATGCCCGACTATGTATATATCGGGCACAAACAACCCGAAACGTATACAACAGAAGGGAAAGAGGCATCCGAAGTACAATTCATTGTCGATGCCGATGTCTGGCAAAACCAACCGAATACGTGGCCTGCCTTCAAAAGCGACCAGCTTCCGTTCCTCAGCGCCTGCAACTCTCCGCTGAAGTTCCTCTTCATAACTTATATGGGACTGAACGACGAAGCTATAGCCTGCCTGAAATACCATCCGGAAATGGTACTTATCGCGCAAAGCAATCATCCTAACCGTTTAGGCGAACAACGCGCACTGGTGCACCAGTTGATGAGTGAAGGCTTGAAGAATCCTGTCATTTTCTTCCAGCACTACGCCGAGGCTGAAACCGAGGATTTCCAGCTCAAGGCTGCCACCGATATGGGAGCACTGATATTCGACGGATTCTGCGACGGAATCTTCCTCTTCAACCAGAACAACCCGCAAAAGGGCCTGCACATCGATGATAAACTGATCGATGCTACTGCCTTCAACATTCTACAGGCCGGACGGTTACGTACCAGCAAAACCGAATACATCTCCTGCCCCGGTTGTGGACGCACACTTTACGACCTTACCCAGACAATAGCCCGCATCAAAGCGGCTACAAGCCACCTGAAAGGACTGAAAATCGGAATCATGGGCTGTATAGTGAATGGTCCCGGCGAAATGGCCGATGCCGACTATGGCTATGTAGGTGCCGGACGAGGTAAAATCAGCCTGTACAAAAAGAAAGAGTGCATCGAAAAGAATATCCCCGAGGAAGAAGCCGTAGAAAAACTAATAGAACTGATAAAAGCCAACGGAGACTGGAAAGAGGACAATCCGAAGGCTTAACCCCCTCTCTTAAAGAAAGAATGAGCGAGAATGTATGCAAAATAAACATTCCCGCTCATTCTTTTTATATGCCTGAATTTACATGCTTAACCATCCAGCAACAAACCTAATTCACTGAAAACCAATAAATATAAGTCTATTCCTGTTTACTAAAAATAAACTGAGGGTTTAATCTGCTTAAAGCAGAATAAAAAAACTTACCTAACTTACAATTACAGGTTAACGCTTTCTCAAATATCAGCAGGCTTCTTCTGCTTGCTTAAAGGAAGAGAGATTCCGATATAGGCGTTTACATTCTTCGAATTCTCGCCTAAATACATATAGTCTGTTCCTACGAAAAGCGGACCTAACTTCACTGCTACACCAAATGTTTTACCCGATCCTTGCAGAACAGAATAGCTGGCAGCCAGATTCAAACTGTTTGCAGGACGGAGATTAGCCGAGAACGTCAACTCATTCAACGTCTTTGGCTTAGCAAAACGGCTGGTATAAAGCGCTCCTACTGTCAACCAATTGCCCAGCAGAGCATATTCGGCACCGATTACCAGCGTAGATGTCAGACTGGTTGAACGCGACTTAGCTTCATTTTCATCGACCTGCATCTGCAACATATCAAAGTTCAGTACCTCGCCGCTACCTACTACATTGGCAAAGCGTTGCACTTCGTCCACCTTTCCTTGCAGCGTAGGTTGGTTAAAGTCAAAACTTAAGTTTTCAGAACTTCTGGAAGTTGCAACCGACGTACCGTTCTTACTCCACTTCATAAAGCCCAAGTCGAGGATAGAAGCAGAAAGCGTCAATCGATCGAGCAGTTTATAAGAGGCTCCCAAGTCAATTGCTGCACCATAGCCGGCAATACCAAGTTTATCGCCTTCAAACTTAAACTCATCAATATAACCATCTTCATTTTCCTGAAGTTCCAATCCTTTGAACGAGCTTTCCAAACGAGCTTCCACATCAATACGTCCTGTACCACCGATTTTCTCTGCCAGTTCATTGGCATACTCCTGATCATCTGCTACACGACTCCAGTCCAGATTTTCAACATCTGCAATACCTTGCAAATTCGTATTAACTGCAATTTTGTTTATATCCAGCTTCATATTACCAATACCCAACAAGGCTTTCACACGTCCACCTACCGTCAAACGAGCATTAATATCACGTGCAAAACCTACACCAATCTCGGCATACGAATTGATATTCAGACTTTCCTTATCTACTGTACGGTTATAATTCGACCAATCAATCGAATTAATATCCACACCATTCATCTCACGCATGAATTCAAACATGGTTCTTGGAACAGAAGCACCGATATCGTTACGCAAACCAATATTAAATGACCAGAAATTCTTCCCCTTATACCAACCGGCAGAGATGATATCGGTACTCAGGTTAACATTCAGTTCGTTTGTTGCATCCAAACGGTTGATAAAATCACTACTCATGAAGTAATCACCATCGCTACTGTTATCTATAATGTCTATCACATCTTGATAACCCAACGAAGATGTATTGACAGTAGCGTTGAACGAACCTATTACAGGAAGATTAAGATATCCGCGTCCAGGAGTCAAAGCAGGATTTAATTGCATACGGTAATGACTACCCTCCATAAAATAAGAAGTACGAAGAAACTGTGCCTGAGCAGGAACAGAACCGAGCAGCACAACACACAACAATACTTGCCAAATTTTAACGTTCTTCATAATTTTGTCCGTTTTACAATTGCCGATGGATTCCCTCATTCAGCATATAAGGAAACAAAAAAGACGCAGGAACCACAAAGAATTACTTCTTAACGTCCGTTTATTCTTTTTTGCAAATATAGGCAATACGAATAGGACTTACAAGCCACAAAAAGGAGAAATAGAACATAAAAGCCCGAACAGTTGTACTATTCGGGCTAAAATAAAGATTAAACGGATTTATTATTCTTTCACTTCCGGTGAGCTCAGCATCTTGCGATATTCCTCCGGACTAGTCAGTATTTCGACTGCTTTCTTCAAATCATCATCATCTTTCAGCTGCTCGATAATGGCTCCTCGCTGATAATAATAACGTTTCACGATCTCCAAAGCTATCATGTTTTTGATATCCTTTGAGAAGTAATCCAAATCACGGTCCAGATTATGAGTCAGTTTCTTCTCCAAAGCATCGAATTCTTTAGAAGCATCTGTCAGATAGCCCTCGAACTCAGCCATTTCCTTCAAGCTTTTCAGAATCTTTTCCGTCTGCTGGTCATACTTGAAATCGGCTTTCTTCACCATTTCCTTAAAATCGGCATAGTCTGCGTCGGTTATCACAAATTTCTCCGGTTCGGCTATGGTAGCATGCTTCAGACAGTACTGGGTAGCATAATTGAAAATCAGATTGTCGTTGACCAGATAGAACAGAATATTGGGAAGTTTGTCCTGTTTTACCTCAATATCAGGAGTCACACCACCACCGTCGCGTACCTCTCGACCGGCAGCCGTATGGAACACAGTAGTCAGACTGTCAGGAATACGTCCCACACTGCCATCCTCGTTGCGATGCTTATAGTCAATGGCCTGCACACAACGACCGCTTGGGATATAGTATTTGGATGTGGTCAGCTTCATCGTTCCTCCATAAGGAAGCATACGGGTAGTCTGTACCAATCCCTTACCGAAAGTACGGTTTCCAACAATTACTGCACGGTCAAGATCCTGTAATGAGCCCGCCAGAATTTCCGACGAAGAAGCCGTAGAACTGTTCACCAGCACCGCCAAAGGAATATCAAGATCCAACGGTTCACGCAAGGTTTTGTATGTATTGCTGGCCTGCTTTATCTTTCCTTTGGTAGTTACCAATACCTTTCCACGAGGAAGAAAGAAATTTGCAATCTCGATAGCTTCGTCCAATAAACCTCCTCCATTGTTGCGCAAATCGATAACCAGTGAAGTGATTCCTTTCTTCTTCAAATCAAGAAAGGCCTGTTTGAATTCTTTCGAAGGATTGCCGGAGAACGTACTCAGATTGATATACCCGATCTGATCATCCAGCACTGTATAGTAAGGTATAATAGGTAACTGGATGGAACGGCGCACGATATCAAAATCCAATGTTTTTTCCGTTCCCGGACGCTGTACAGTCAGCTTGAATCCAGTGCCCACCTGTCCACGAAGCATTTCGCTTACTTCCTGATTATTTTTCCCAGCCAAATCTTTCCCGTCAATAGCCATTAGTACATCACCTGCTTTCAGTCCCGAAGTAGCAGCCGGCATTCCTTCATAAGGTTCGGCAATCACCGAATGCTTCAGCTTGGCATCCCAGGTAATGATAGAACCAATACCACCATAAGAGTTCTTCAGCATTTGTTCCAGTTCGCTTTGGTCGTCTTCGGGATAATATTCCGTATAAGGATCGAGCGAATAAAGCATGGCATCAATACCTTCGCGAATGGTTTTGTCCGGATTGATGGTATCTACATAAAACAAATCCAATTCCTTGACTATCGAGTTGAATACATCCAGATTCTTTGCAATCTGAAAACTACGGCTATCACCGCTCTTAAAGCCCCAAAAGGCTACCGCGCCCAGCACCAGCATCATGGCTACCAGCCAGCGTAACTTAAAAATCTTTTTCACGTCAATCAGTTATTAAGTTCGAGTTTTCCTTTTATCACATCCCATTTTTCTTCGGGCAATTCTGCACCGATCACCTGAATCACCTCACCGGAAACAAGACTGGCAATCCGTGCACAGCGTTCCAAAGCATAACCGCTTGTCAGTCCGTACAGAAAACCTGCAGCAAAGTAGTCGCCCGCTCCGGTCGTATCGACAACACGGTCCACCTTGCAAGCATCAACTACTATCGTTTCAGTACCTTTACGTACCAGCGATCCGCGTGCTCCCATCTTCACCACAGCAATACTACACATTCCTGCAATCACATCCAACGCTTCTTTTCCTTCCTTACCAGTAAAGGCTTTAGCCTCTTCTTCATTGGCAAATACTATATCTACGTATTTATTTACTAACAGCAAAAAGAAATCCTGATCACCAGCAACAATATTGAAGCTGGCCATATCCAGACATACTTGCAAACCTGCCTCCTTGGCAAGTTCAATAGCATGCAAAATCACATCGTGATCCTGCACCAGATACCCTTCAACGAACAGATAAGCATATCCACGGAACATATCTAATGTAAGCTCTTCGGCTTTCAAAGCAGCGGCCGCCCCCAAATGAGTGGCAAATGTACGTTCGCCATCAGCAGAAATAAAAGTAGAGGCAACCCCCGACGGCAAGGTATCCGAAGTAAGCAAAAACGTTTCCGTACCACGCTTCTGAAACTTTTCCCTGAAAAAATCGCCGTAACGGTCATTTCCTATCTTTCCTATCAGTCCGGTAGCCGCTCCCAGCGAAGCAAGCGCATTTATAGCATTTCCCGCAGAGCCTCCCGTAGCCAAATGCGTTTCCTTCTTACTAAAGAAATCGTTTATTTTCAGCAGCTTATCTTCATCAATCAATGTCATGGCTCCTTTGGTAAGACCCATTTCTTTCAGCACATTATCGTCTTCGAGAGTCACCAGTACATCGACCAAAGCATTTCCTAAACCAAGTATTTTATCCATTTTTCGAAAAATTTTCTGCAAAGATATTGCATATTTCAAAATATCCTATTACTTTTGCAGCGCATTTGAGAAAAAACAACATTCTTCGTTAGCTCAGTCGGTTAGAGCATCTGACTGTTAATCAGAGGGTCCTTGGTTCAAGTCCAAGACGAAGAGCGAAACTCAAATGCAACATTCTTCGTTAGCTCAGTCGGTTAGAGCATCTGACTGTTAATCAGAGGGTCCTTGGTTCAAGTCCAAGACGAAGAGCAGAAAGAGGGTGTGTCGTAATACGCGATTCACCCTCTTTTCTTTATCAGCGATAAGAGCGTAGTTAACTCTTTCAGGCAGCGATATTCTGAAGATAATCTCGATTATTTTGTTCCCAATAGCTTAAATGAGCGGTAATAAGGCCGTAAAGGTGTTTAATTGGCCAATTTATACCCTCTTTATTCATCTTGGTACACATCTTTTTTATATTGAAGGCGATGGCCAGGAAGGAAAAGTCCATAAGAACCTTGTCCTTCCCAAAATGACGGAAGCGCTTGTAGTTCATGTTGAATTTTATCTGTCCAAATACAGCTTCCGGCTCTATACACCTTTGCCCTCTGTATTTCAACCCTTCTTCGGAACAGAGAAGTTCCCGGGCTTTCTGTTTGTATATCCTGAGTCGGTGATTCAGTTCTATCGTCCTGTTTCCTTTAGCTTTAAAACACAGACATCTTAACGGACATCCTTCGCATCTGACAGCCCTATACCTGACATATTCGACTACATATCCGGATTCGGTTTTCGTATGCCTGGTACCTACCCTCTGCATCTTTTGCCCCATTGGACAGACGCAGTAATCCTGTTCTTCATTGTAGAAAAAGTTTTCGGCCTTAAAAGGATCCGGTTTAAATCTTGGCCGCTGCTCCATGTGGAAATAATTGTATTTGACGTATGCTTCCATCCCGTTTTCCGACATAAAGTGGTAATTCTCTTCTGATCCGTAACCGGAATCAGCAACCACCGTATGAGCCAACTGCCCGTATCTGTCGGCAAAGGACTTCAGAAAGGGAATCATCGTCAAGGTGTCAGTCGGATTCGGGAAAAGAGAATAATCGATAATGAATTGATTTTCCGTAGCAATCTGAAGATTATATCCGGGTTTTGTCTGACCGTTACGCATGGCATCCTCTTTCATTCTCATAAAGGTGGCTTCTTTGTCTGTCTTGGAATAAGAGTTACGGTCCTGAAGATTGCCCAAATGGGTGTTGTATTCCTGAAGCTTATCCCTGTGAGCTTCCAGTTCTTTCAGCTGTTTGTGTTTCTTTTTCAGCTCTGATTTCTGCTCTTTCGTGGAAGGCTCTGCAGCCTGTTCAAGGGCATTGCGTAATTCCCCAGCCATTTCTGTCAATATGGAAGGGGTAAACTCAATTCCATCGTTGTTTTCCGAAGCTTTTTCCTGAGCGATGACGTCATCTATTTGGCTTAACAGAACCCTGATTTTCTTCATCAGGCGTTCACGATTATGTTCAACAGTCTTCCGCCATACAAAAGTATATTTGTTGGCCTTGGACTCAATCTTTGTTCCGTCAATATATTCCACATTCAGACTGACGAAACCTTTGGATGAAAGCAGAAGTACGGTTTGGGTAAACACTTCGTTAATCTCCTTCTTCACCCGATTACGGAAACGGTTGATAGTAATGAAGTCCGGTTTCTCATAACCGGCTAACCAAATGTAATGGATATCACGATGAAGAAGCTTTTCTATTTTCCGGCAGGAGTATATATTGTTCATATAGGCATACAAGATAACCTTTAGCATCATCTTGGGATGGTAAGGACTACGGCCGCATTCTTTGTATAACTTCCTGAAACTTTCAAGATTCAGGCTTTCAACCAAAGCGTCAACCATGCGTACAGGATCGTTTTCTGCAATATCTTCATCGATTCTTTGCGGAAAAAGTACCGTTTGGTTGGGTGTGTATGGACGAAAATGTATCTTTGCCATATGTATAATTCTTTATGCTTAAAGATACAAAATCTTTAGGTAATAACAAAGCCCCAGCTTGTGAAAGTCGGGGCTTTGTGCTAAAAAAAAGAAGGTGTGCTTTTTGACACACCTTCTTTTTTCATATCTGTCAGTCACCGGCCAGCGCCAATGCCAGCACACTAATACGTATGTCGTCCACAGACTCGAACGCATCGGCACAGGCTGTGGTCGTAGCACCGGTAGTCAGCACATCATCTACCAGCAAGATGTGCTTCCCCATAAACCGTTCGGGACAAAGAAGCCTGAAGACACCGTTCATATTTTCCCAACGTTCGTACGCCGACTTTTGCGTTTGCGATTCCGTATATTTTTCGCGTACAACCGAGGTAAGGTCAACCGGAATGCCTGTCACACGTGAAATACCTTTTGCCAGACAGGCACTTTGATTATACCCACGTGCACGTTCTTTACGCGGATGCAGAGGCACAGGCACAATGACATCGATCCCGTCAAAGAAACCGCTCATCTTCAATTCGGCTGCCATGAAACGCCCCATCACATCTCCCAAGTCTTTCCGCTCCTCGTACTTCAGCAAATGCAGAATACTGTGATAGGCACTTCCTTTCCGATAGAAAAAGTATGCCGAAGCACGCTCTATCGGAAACTTCCCCCAGAACATGCGTTCCACCGGATTATCTTTCTTCAAATGATAATTCGTACGGGGCATATCGATATTGCAGGAGATGCAGATTCCCTCTTCACCCTCCATCAGGACTTCGCCACACACCGCACAACGATAAGGAAAAAGCAAGTGCAGTAACGAATGAAGCCAGAGTTTTACAACCTCCCACATAAACCACCGGGTTACATTTTCGGCGGAACTTGAGCCACCAGTTCCAGTAACAGCGGATGCAGATAACCGTTAGTGGCCACAACGTGATGACCTTCCAGAAAATTCTCATTTCCATAGAAATCGGTTACTCGTCCGCCGGCTTCCTGCACCATAAGGGCTGCTGCAGAGAAATCCCACTTACCAATAAAAGCCTCCAGCCAGCCATCGAACCGACCGGCAGCCACATAACAGATAGCCAATGCTGCCGAACCATTCATACGAATACCGCCTACCTTACCATAAAGTTCGTGTATCAAATGCTCGCCGGTACGGGCATAACTGTCCGAGTTATAAGGAAGTTCTACTACCAAAAACGAATCTTCGACACGTTTTACTGCAGATACCCGCATCGGCTGCCCGTTCACATAAGCACCTCCACCCTGCCAGGCATAGAAACACTCATCCCGACACGGATCATAAACCACACCCGACAAAAGCGACTGCTTGTTGCGCAAGGCTATGCTGACACAATACGGAGCATTGTCATGAATATAATTCGTCGTTCCGTCCAGCGGATCGACCACCCAACAGTAAGGTTCGTCGTGATATTCGGCCGATCCCTCTTCGGTGATAAAACCTGCCTCGGGCAACAAGTCACGCAATGCCATCACCAACCGGCGTTCCGACTCCTTGTCCACGTATGATACATAATCGTGCGCATGTTTCTCCTGTGCCATTTCACGACGGAAGTTCAGCCGTTCGCTTTTCAGAAATGCACCCGCTTCGCGGGCTATGCGGCAGACGTCTGCCGTCAGCTTCTCCAGATCTAATATCTTTTCCATATATATGTCTGTTTACTAAATTCTGCATCCATACAATTATTCAAGTGACAAATGTAGCAAAATAGCGTGAAAATAAATCTTTTGCATTTGAAAGTTATCCCTCCAAATTGCATTATCTTTGCCGACAAAGCAAAAAGACAAAGAACATGGAACATCCTTTATCACAATTTCAATATTGCCCAAAGTGTGGTTCACACCGCTTCGAGATTCATAACGAAAAATCCAAGCAATGTCCCGACTGCGGTTTCGTCTACTATTTCAACCCTTCGTCGGCAACCGTAGCACTCATCGTCAATGAACAGGACGAACTGCTGGTCTGCCGGCGCGGTAAGGAACCGGCTAAAGGCACTCTTGACCTTCCAGGCGGTTTTGTCGATATGTTCGAAACCGGAGAAGAAGGTGTGTGCCGTGAAGTAAAGGAAGAAACCGGTATGGAAGTGACCCGTGCCGAGTATCTTTTCTCGATACCCAACATTTACATCTATTCGGGCTTCCCCGTACATACGCTGGACATGTTTTTCCACTGCACTGTGAAAGACTTGCTTCACTTCAAAGCCATGGACGATGCCGCCGATGCCTTTTTCCTTCCAATAAAAGACATCCGGCCTGAAGACTTCGGCCTGACTTCCATCCGCAAAGGCCTGCAAAAGTTTCTGGAAAGCCGCAGACTCCGCGCGAATCTATAAAAAAGCCAAACAAATGCAACAAAATCAACCCGAAAAGCGTATTTTTGTCAGATACACATTCTAAAATCAAGAAAATGAAGAATAAAATCTCCCGGATACTCTGCACAGCCCTTTGCTGTGCACCCCTGCTCGCCACGGCACAGACCAACGGGCAAAGCACCTCTCCCCAACGGCTTTATCAGGAGGGAGTAAACCTGTTTCAGCAGAAAGCCTATTCGGCAGCCATCCCGCCCTTGCAGGCCTTCATCCAGCAAACCGACCGAGACGGACAACCCCTTTCCGAAACCGCTGAACGGCTGGAAGCCGAATATATGCTGGTATGTGCCGAATACGAACTGCGCAACCCTCGCAGCACCGAACTATTGCAAGCCTTTCTGGAGAAACACCCCGACACGCCTCACGCCAACCGCCTGCAGGCACTTATCGCCTCGACTTACTTCTTCAAAGGCGATTACGACGCAGCACTGGCCATGTTCAACGGTTCACAGCTCGACTTGCTCAGTAACGCCGAACGCGACGACATGACTTACCGCCTCGCCGTCAGCTATCTGAAAACAGGGAATACCCGTGAAGCTGCTACCTGGTTCGAGACACTGCGCATCGTCAGCGAGAAGTATGCTGCCGACTGTACTTATTATCTGTCGTACATCCGCTATACACAACAACAGTATGACGATGCTCTCAAAGGGTTCCTTTCCTTGCAGGATGACAAGAAATACCAATCACTGGTTCCTTATTATATAGCCGAAATCTACCTTATCAAGAAGAATTTCGACAAGGCCGAAATCGTAGCACAAAACTACCTGTCGGCCTACTCCGGCCAGCCCGATGAAGCTGAAATGTACCACGTACTCGGTACGGCCGAATACCATACGGGCAAATACCTCGAAGCCATGAAGTCCTTCGACCAATATGCCAGCGAGAGCAACTCGCATCCTCTGCGACGCGATGCCCGCTACATGCAAGGCCTTGCCTGCTATCATTGCAAAGTCTACACCCGTGTCCCCGAACTGCTGAACGAAGTAGCCGACGGACAAGACGCTCTGGCTCAGAACGCATGGCTGCACATGGGTCTGGCTTACCTGCAACTGGACGACAAAAATAAGGCACGCATGGCTTTCGAACAGGCTGCCACTTCCAACGCCGACCTCAGTGTAAAGGAACAGGCTGCCTACAACCATGCCCTCTGCATACACGAAACCTCGTACTCGGCTTTCGGCGAATCAGTCACCGTTTTCGAGAAGTTCCTGAACGACTTCCCCAATTCGGTTTACGCTGACAAGGCAAGCAACTACCTGGTAGAAGTCTATATGAATACCCGCAGCTACGATGCTGCCCTGCAGTCCATCGAACGCATCGCCCATCCGGGCACAGCCATACTGGAAGCCAAACAAAAGATCCTCTTCCAATTAGGTACACAGGCATTTACCAACACCCAGTTCGAACAGGCCATCGGCTACTTCAGCCAAAGCATCAGCTTGGGGCAGTATAACCTACAGACCAAAGCCGAATCCTACTACTGGCGCGGCGAATCTTACTATCGTCTGAACCGCATGCAGGAAGCCGCACGCAACTTCAACGATTATCTGGCTCTTACCCCCCAGCGAAACTCAGACATGTTTGCCCTGGCCTACTATAACTTGGGTTACATTGCCTTCCATCGTAAAGATTACGGTACGGCACAAAACAACTTCCAGAAGTTCATTCAGCTGCAAAAAGGGAATAACCCCGCACTGCTGGCCGATGCCTACAACCGTATCGGCGACAGCTATCTGCACAACCGCTACTTCGACGAAGCCCGTCAATACTATACCCGTGCAGAGAACCTGAATACGCCGTCGGGCGATTACTCCTATTATCAGCTGGCTCTGGTAGCCGGATTGCAGAAAGACTACTCCGGCAAGGTGCAATTACTGAACCAGCTGGCGGCCAAATACCCCAGTTCGCCCTATGCCGTCAACGCCCTCTACGAAAAAGGACGTTCCTACGTACAGACAGGCAACAGCAGCCAAGCCATTGCTACCTTCGGCGAACTGCTGAAGAAATACCCCGAAAGCCCAGTCAGCCGCAAGGCTGCAGCCGAAATCGGATTGCTCTATTATCAGAATAACGACTACAACCGTGCCATCGAAGCTTATAAGCACGTAGTCACCCAATACCCTGGTAGTGAAGAAGCCCGTCTGGCCATGCGCGACCTGAAGTCAATCTATGTCGATGCCAACCGCGTAGACGAGTTCGCAGCCCTTGCCGCACAACTGCCCGGCAATATCAGCTTCGAACCCAGCGAACAAGACTCGCTGACCTACATCGCAGCCGAAAAGGTGTACATGAAGGGAGAAATCGCCCCTGCCAAGGAAAGCTTCAGCCGCTACCTGCAAAGCTTCCCGAACGGTGCTTTCATTCTGAATGCACGCTACTACCTCTGCGTCATTGCCAAAAAGCAACAGGACGACAATGCCGTACTCGAACATGCCGAGAAGTTGTTGGAATATCCCGACAATCCTTACTCTGAAGAAGCTCTGCTGATGCACAGCGAAATTCTGTTCAACCGTCAGCAGTATGACCAGGCCATGGCCGACTACAAACAGCTGCAAGCCAAAGCCTCGACAGCCGAACGCCGACAGCTGGGTACGACCGGAATATTGCGCTGTGCCGCCCTGCTGAAAGACGACACCGAAGTCATACATGCCGCTACCAGCCTGCTGAGCGAAGCCAAACTTTCGCCCGAGCTGCACAACGAAGCCCTGTACTTCCGTGCCAAGGCCTACCTGAACCAGAAAGCCACGCAAAAAGCCATGGCCGACCTGGAAGTACTGGCCAAGGATACCCGCACTCTCTATGGTGCCGAAGCCAAATACCTGCTGGCACAACAGCTCTATAACCAAGGCGAATATGCCAAGGCCGAAAAAGAAATACTGAACTTCATCGACCAGAGCACACCGCATGCCTATTGGCTGGCACGCAGCTTCATCCTTCTGTCCGATGTTTACGTGGCCTTGGACAAGAAAGTAGACGCGCGCCAATACCTGCTCAGCCTGCAACAGAATTATCAGGCCGACGACGACATAGAGACCATGATTGAAGAACGACTAGAAAAATTGAAATAATAGACAATGAAAACGATACAATCCATTCTGATAGCTACCGCTTTATCGGCTTGCGTCTTCCCAATGCAAGCCCAAGCACAGGAACAAGCCAAAGATACCACTGTGAACCGTACAGTCGTAGTGGAACAAGAATACGCCCCCGACATCAACGATGCAACCAAAATCAATGTAGTGCCTCAGGTGACTCCACCTACCGTCAGCAAGAAAGCTGTAGAGTACGATGCACGAATGGTTCCGGCCGCACAGATTCCGGCAACTACCATGCAGGCCTATACTGGACAAGAAACACAACCCAAAGCCGCTCCGGGCTACGTCCGGCTGGGTTATGGTAATTATGGCAATCTGGACGCTCAGGCCAACTACCTGTTCAGCCTCTCGTCGCGCGACCGCCTGAACCTGAATTTCGGTATGGATGGCATGAACGGAAGTCTCAACCTGCCCGGCGAAAACGGAGAATGGGATGCCTTCTACTACCGCACCCGTGCAGCCATCGACTATCTGCACGCCTTTAATAAAGTAGATCTGAATGTAGCCGGCCGCTTCGGACTGAGCAACTTCAACCTGCTGCCTGCCCTGCCCAGCAATAAGCAAAAGTTCACTTCGGGCGACTTCCATGTAGGTGTTCGGTCGACCGACGAAGAAATGCCTTTCCGCTTCAGTGCCGAGACCAACCTCATGCTCTATCAGCGCCAGCACGATCTGCCTTACGACGACCTGCAGGAAACCCTGATACGCACCAAAGCCGAAGTAACAGGCGACATCAGCGACGGACAGTCCATCAGCGTCGCTCTTGCCATGGACAACGTCCTCTATCAGCATACGGACTTTGAAAACTACACATCGCTCGACATGAATCCGTATTACCTCCTGCAGAACGACGACTGGACACTCCGTCTGGGTGCACACGTCGACCTGGCATTCGGATTCGGTAAGACGTTCCGCGCAGCCCCCGACGTTTATGCCCAATACAACTTTGCCGACAGCTATCTGCTCTACGTACAGGCCAAAGGCGGCAAACAGCAAAACGACTTCCGCCGACTGGAGACGATATGCCCCTACGGCCAGTTGGCCAGCCAGGCCGACGCCACTTACGAACAGCTGAATGCTGCCCTCGGCTTCAAAGCCAGTCCCGTCACCGGATTGTGGATGAACATTTACGGCGGCTACCAGAACCTGAAGAATGACCTGGTACAGGGTTTCGGCGACGATGCTCTGCTGCTGTACGGACAGAACACCAGCAACGTCTACTTCGGAGCCGAAGTCAGCTACTCTTACAAGGATATTTTCGCCATCGCCGCCTCGGGTACGTACCGCAACTGGGATACAAAGAAAGACGAAACAAATCCCTATGCCGAAGCAGCCCTCCTCTTCAAGCCCGCTCTCGAAGCTGATCTGCATGTCGACATCCGCCCCGTCTCTCCATTCCTGCTGAAGCTAGGCTACCAGCACATTGCCCGTCAGGAAGTGGAAGGCCAAACAATCGACGCCGTCAGCAACCTCTATGCCGGACTGGAGTACAAGCTGTTCAAGGGAATTTCGATCTATGCCCGTGCCAACAACCTGCTGAACCAGAAGTATCAATACTACCTGGGATATCCGGCAGAAGGCATCAATTTCGTAGGAGGAGTAAGTTTCTGCTTCTAAAGGGCAGAACTCTTCCTACAAAAAAAGGTCTTTTTTGCTAAAATCTCTTATATTATAAGGTGGGAAATATGTTTTTTCCTACTTTTGCGGGCAAACTCAGTGACAGGAGTCGCTACAAAACAAAAATTTATGCAAAAAAACCTTGTTATAGTTGAGTCTCCGGCCAAAGCTAAAACCATCGAAAAATTCCTTGGAAAAGATTTCAAGGTACTTTCCAGCTATGGCCATATACGCGACTTGAAGAAAAAAGAATTCAGTATCGACATTGAAAACAACTTTGAGCCGCACTATGAAATACCGGCCGACAAAAAGAAAGTGGTATCTGAACTGAAGGAAGAGGCTGCCAACGCCGAAACCGTATGGTTGGCTTCCGATGAGGACCGCGAAGGAGAAGCCATTGCATGGCATCTGTACGAAGTACTGAAACTCAATCCCGAACATACGAAGCGCATCGTCTTCCACGAGATTACGAAAAGCGCCATCCTGAAAGCTATCGAGCACCCGCGCAACATCGACATCAACCTGGTTGATGCCCAGCAGGCACGCCGTGTACTGGATCGCATCGTAGGTTTCGAGCTCTCGCCCGTACTGTGGAAGAAAGTAAAGCCTGCCCTCTCGGCCGGTCGTGTACAGTCGGTAGCCGTACGCCTCATCGTAGAGCGCGAACGCGAGATACAAGCTTTCCGTACCGAAGCCGCCTACCGTGTGACAGCAGTTTTCCTGGTGCCCGATGCCGACGGAAAAACAGTCGAAATGAAAGCCGAACTGCCTCGCCGCTTCAAGACCAAGGCCGAAGCGCAGAAGTTTCTGGAAGGTTGCCGCACAGCTACGTTCACCATCAGCGACATCACTACCCGTCCGCTGAAGAAGTCGCCTGCCGCCCCCTTCACCACCTCGACCCTGCAACAGGAAGCCGCCCGCAAATTGGGATTCACCGTGGCACAGACCATGATGGTGGCACAACGGCTGTACGAATCGGGAAACATCACCTACATGCGTACCGACTCAGTCAACCTGTCCGAATACGCCATCAATGGCAGCAAAGAAGCCATCCTTAACCTGATGGGCGAACGCTACGTCAGCCCGCGCCACTATGCCACCAAGACCAAGGGTGCACAGGAAGCGCACGAAGCCATCCGCCCCACCGATATGCAGAAATCGAAAATAGACGCTACTCCGCAGGAGAAACGTCTGTACGACCTGATATGGAAACGCACCATCGCCTCACAGATGGCCGACGCCGAAGTAGAAAAGACCACCGTTACCGTCAGCATCAGCAACGAAGCGGATGCCTTTACAGCTACTGGCGAAGTGGTCAAGTTCGACGGTTTCCTGCGCGTTTACCGCGAATCTTACGACGACGATATGGAGCAGGAAGACGAAGCACGCCTGCTGCCGCCTTTGAAAAAAGGACAGAAGCTGGAATATCAGGACATCGTAGCTACCGAGCGCTTCACCCAGCATCCTCCACGCTACACTGAGGCCAGCCTGGTGCGCAAGCTCGAAGAACTGGGCATCGGACGTCCGTCAACCTACGCCCCCACCATTTCTACCATCCAGCAACGCGAATATGTAGAGAAAGGAGACAAGGCAGGAGAAGAACGTACTTACAATGTACTTACACTGCAGAACGGCACCATCGCCGACACCAACCGGACGGAAATCACCGGTGCCGAGAAGGCCAAGCTGATTCCGACCGATACCGGAACGGTTGTGAACGATTTTCTGCTGGAATACTTCCCCAACATCCTCGACTACAACTTCACAGCCAATGTCGAGAAGCAGTTCGATGAAATTGCCGAGGGAGAGAAGCAATGGACATCCATCCTGAAAACGTTCTACAAGGATTTCCATCCTTCGGTAGAATCGACTCTTGCCACCAAGAGCGCCCACAAAGCCGGTGAACGTATCTTGGGCACAGACCCTGCAAGCGGCCGGCAAGTATCGGTCAAAATCGGTCGTTTCGGTCCGGTTGCCCAGATTGGCACAGCCGACGACAAGGACAAGCCCCGCTTCGCCCAGCTGAAGAAAGACATGTCCATCGAAACTGTTACCCTGGAAGAAGTGCTCGACCTCTTCAAGTTGCCCCGTACACTGGGCGATCACGAAGGAAAGGCCATCACCATCGGTGCCGGACGCTTTGGTCCTTACGTCCACTACAATGGCATGTATGTTTCCCTGCCCAAGGGTGTCGACCCGCTGGCTATTACGCTGGAGGAAGCTTTGGAACTGATCAAAGAAAAAGAAGCCGAAGAAGCCAAACGCCACCTGAAGAAGTTTGACGAAGAACCCGAACTGGAAATCATGAACGGACGCTACGGCCCCTACATTTCCTACAAAGGCAACAATTATAAGATACCCAAAGACATTGTTCCGCAAGACCTCAGCCTGCAATCATGTCTGGAACTCGTCAAGTTGCAGGAAGACAAAGATGGCGACAAGCCCAAACGCGGAAAAGCAAAAGCCAAAAGCACAGGCAAACGCTAAAAACTGAACTGAAAATAGCAGCTTTGCAGAACACTTGCACGGCTCATGAACAACACTTGTACGGCTCGCGAACCGTGCAAGTGTGGCTCATGAGCCGTACTTGCATTACACACCGGCATCACCTCCATGGATTTTTAAGGCCAAGTATGCAAAAAAATTTCCCCAGTTAGGAAAATATTTTTTCCTAACTGGGGAAAAATCAAGGCATATATGCTAATGCGTTTTTAGTCTTTATAGGCTTTGGCTTACATGCGTTCTGGCACCTCGATGCCCAGCAGTCCCATACCCAGGCGAACGACCTTGGCTACATTCTCTGACAATGCCAGACGGAACACCTTGACATCGATATTCTCTTCGCGCAAGATGCTGAAGTCGTGGTAGAACTGATTGTATTCCTTCACCAGATCATAACAGTAATTAGCAATGATAGAAGGACTGTAGTCCGTACCAGCTTGCTTCACAACCGCAGCAAAATCGGCTACCATCTTAATCAAGCCTTCTTCCTTCTCGCTCAGCTCGATGCCGGCATGAAGCTGTTCGGGAACCGTGATACCGGCTTCCTTTGCCTTGCGCAGTACCGACTGAATACGGGCATACGTATATTGGATAAACGGACCGGTATTACCGTTGAAGTCGATTGATTCTTTCGGATTGAACGTCATGTTCTTACGGGCATCCACCTTCAGAATAAAATACTTCAACGCACCCAGACCGACAATGCGGGCAATGTCATCGGCCTCTTCCTGTGTCAGTCCGTCAAGCTTGCCCAGTTCGTTGCTCGTTTCCTTGGCTGTATTGATCATTTCTTCCATCAGGTCGTCGGCATCAACTACGGTACCTTCGCGGCTCTTCATCTTGCCTTCGGGCAGTTCCACCATACCGTAAGAGAAGTGCACCAGGCTCTTACCCCACTCAAAGCCCAGACGGTCGAGCAGGATGGACAGTACCTGAAAGTGGTAGTTCTGTTCGTTACCCACTACATAGATCATCTTGTCGATGGGATAGTCAGAAAAACGTTGTTCGGCAGTACCGATGTCCTGCGTCATGTAGACCGATGTACCGTCGGCACGGAGCAGCAGCTTGTGGTCGAGGCCTTCGCCTGTCAGGTCGGCCCATACGGAACCGTCTTCCTTGCGGTAGAAAAGTCCTTTCTCCAGTCCTTCGAGCACTTTCTTCTTGCCTTCCAGATAGGTATTCGACTCGTAATATATCTTGTCGAAGCTGACACCCATCAGCTTGTAAGTCTCGTCAAATCCGGCATATACCCAGTCGTTCATCTTTTGCCAAAGGGCACGTACTTCGGGGTCGCCAGCTTCCCATTTCACCAACATTTCGCGGGCTTCCTTCATCAAAGGTGATTCGGCTTCGGCCTTTGCCTTAGCTTCTTCTTCGCCCATGCCTTCGGCCATATATTGGGCCATCAGTTCCTTCACTTCGGCTTTGAAGTGCTTGTCGAAAGCTACGTAGTAATCACCAATCAGATGGTCGCCTTTCTTGCCACTCGACTCGGGAGTCTCGCCGTTTCCGTACTTCAACCAGGCCAGCATCGACTTGCAGATGTGTATACCACGGTCGTTCACGATGTTAGTCTTCACTACACGGTTACCGTTGGCGGCAATGATATTGGCCAGCGCATTACCCAGCAGGTTATTGCGCACGTGTCCCAGGTGAAGAGGCTTGTTGGTGTTGGGCGACGAATACTCGATCATCACCAGCGGCGACTGTTCGCCGGCAGCCGTAATACCATACTGCTTGTCTGTATGAATGCCGTTCAGCAACTCGATCCATGCCGACGATGCGATGGTCAGGTTCAGGAAACCCTTGATTACGTTGAATGCCGCTACCGAAGGTTCGTTTGCCTTCAGGTATTCACCGATTTCCTGTGCGGTCTGTTCCGGTCCTTTCTTCGACATGCGCAGGAAGGGGAACACCACAAGTGTAAAGTGGCCTTCAAATTCTTTCTTGGTCTTTTGCAGTTGCACCTGTGCGGCAGGAACGTCCTGTCCGTACAGTGCTTTCAGTCCGTTGACTACGGACGAAACCAGTTTCTGTTCTATATTCATGACTTATAATGTATTTTCCTGGTGCAAAAGTACATAAAAGCACGGAAAGGTACAAGCTTCTCTTTCACTGAAAGACGATTTTCACCTGTAAACAAAGCGGATGCCGGCCTGCGAAACGTTTTCGGCTGCAACACAGCACTCCGAAAGGCAGTAACCAAAACGAGGAGACGTGTCAGAAGAAACCTCTCGGCACGCTTCATCCGCCCTACCGGATGCCGTCACCTCATTTTCCTTCGACACGTCTCCTCGTCGTATTGTCTGCCGACCCGTATTTCCTTTTTATTCGAAGGTCAGCTCATTACCGGGTTTGAATTTCGCAGCTTTCCTAGCTGGAATAACAATCTTTTCCTTCGTCGTAGGGTTGATTCCCGAACGTTCAGCTCTTTCTATCACCGAAAAGGTACCGAACCCCACCAAGGACACTTTTCCACCTTCCTTCAAAGTCTTGATCACCGATGCAGTAAATGCATCCAGCGCCTTTTGGCAATCGGCTTTTGTCAATCCCGACTCAGCAGCCATTGCACTGATAAGTTCTGCTTTATTCATAATGGACGAATTAATAAATTATGTTATACAATAGTGATTACCTCCACTAAATCAGGTATCTACAAAAATAGAGTAATATTTCTGAATATCAAATAAAAACACTAAAAAAAGATTGGATTTCTGATAAAAACAAAGAATAGTCAGCCCATTTTCTGTTATAGAACAGAAATTATTCGTATTTTTGCAACTCACAGAACGAAAAAACAGATTATGAACAATATACCTACTGTCACCAAGAACCTTTTAATCATCAACGTACTGATGTTTCTTGGTACCATCGTTGCCCAAAGCTATGGCATCGATCTGAATGAATACTTGGGACTGCACTTTATTCTGGCCGACAATTTCAACGCGGCCCAGCTCATCACTTACATGTTTATGCACGGTGGATTCACGCACCTGTTCTTCAATATGTTTGCCGTATGGATGTTTGGTCGCATTCTGGAGCAGGTATGGGGACCGCGACGCTTCCTGTTCTACTATCTGCTGTGCGGCATCGGAGCCGGACTCATTCAGGAGCTGGTGACCGGTATACGCTACATCACGCTGGAGTCGGGTATGTCGCCCGAAGCCATCGAAGGCGTATTCAACGAAGGAGCCAAAGCCCTGAGTCGTAACATGAATTTCGTCGATCCGGCCATGGCCAATCTGAACCTAACATTGAACGCCTCGACCGTAGGTGCCTCGGGAGCTGTTTATGCTATCCTGTTGGGATTTGGCATGCTGTTCCCCAACCAGCCGATGTTCATCTTCCCCCTGCCTTTCCCCATCAAGGCCAAATACTTTGTCATGGGATATGCCCTGATTGAGCTGTGGTCGGGCTTCGCCAACAACCCCAGCGACAACGTGGCTCACTTTGCACACCTGGGCGGTATGATATTCGGCTTTATATTAATAATGTATTGGAGAAGAAAGAACAGAAGAAATGGCTACTATTATCAATGAATTGAGAGAGACCTTCCGTAGAGGTAATATTTATATCCGGCTGATCTACATCAATGTGGCCGTATTTGTACTGACTACCTTGTGCGGAGTCATCGTACAGCTTTTCAACCGCAGCCTTTCCGGACTCTACGAGTGGTTCGAACTGCCGGCTTCCCCTGCACGTTTCATCGTGCAGCCGTGGTCCATCCTGACGTACATGTTCATGCATGGTGGATTGTTGCACATCCTGTTCAATATGCTGTGGCTTTACTGGTTCGGGGCTTTGTTTCTGCAGTTCTTCACGTCCAAACACCTGCGGGGTGTCTACCTGCTGGGCGGCATCTGCGGCGGTATCCTCTACATGGCTGCCTATAACGTCTTCCCCTACTTCCGCCCCATGGTCGACTACTCTTTCATGCTGGGTGCTTCGGCTTCGGTACTGGCCATTGTGACGGCCACAGCCTACCGCGAACCCAACTACCCTATCCGCCTGCTGCTTTTCGGTACCATCCGTCTGAAATATCTGGCACTGATTGTCATCGGAACCGATTTGCTGTTCATTACTTCGAGCAATGCCGGCGGACACATCGCACACCTGGGTGGCGCCTTGGCCGGACTTTGGTTTGCAGCCGGACTCAGTAAAGGAACGGACGCAACAGCCTGGATCAACAAACTGATCGATGCTGTCAGTTCGTTGTTCAGTTTCAAGCCGCGCAAGCCCAAAATGAAGGTGCACTACAGCGCCAACCGGAAAAGCGACTACGAATACAATGCCCGTAAAAAGGCACAGTCGGAAGAAATAGACCGCATACTCGACAAACTGAAAAAGTCGGGTTACGAAAGTCTGACAGCCGACGAAAAGAAGAGTCTGTTCGACGCCAGCAAACGGTAGCCGTTCTCTTCGACAGCAAAAAGAACATCCATTATTGACGAAAGCAAGTGAAACATCTCGGTTACTTTGTAGTATTTCTGATTCTGGCAGCCAACGTGCTCTTTACCGGGCTCCTGCTGTTTGCTGCCTACAGTCCGTACATCAATCCGGAGTTACACCCCGTACAGTCCTGTTTCGGGCTGACTTTTCCGATATTTGCACTTGTCAATGGTGGCTTTCTGATTTTCTGGCTCATCATACAGCGCTTCAAGCAGGCACTGGTACCACTGGCAGGCTTCCTGCTGTGCTTTCCACAGCTGCATACGTATTGTCCTATTAACTGGCATACGGACAACCTGCCCGAAGGCAGTTTCAAAGTATTGTCGTACAACATCATGGGGTTTGACGGAACCATGAAGAAAGACGGACAGAACCCCATTCTGAATTATCTTAAAGACAGCGAAGCCGACATTCTGTGCCTGCAGGAGTATGCAACGTCTACAGCCAAGAAGTTCCTGATGCAGAAAGATGTAGAAGAAGCATTGAAAGACTACCCTTACCACCGCATCCATACGGTAGGCGAAGGGAAAGGATCGACCAATAAAATGGCCTGTTACTCCAAGTTCCCCATCCTTTCGGCACATACCCTGAACTACAAAAGCGACTACAACGGTTCCGTCGTCTACGAAATAAAGATTGGAGAAGACACTCTGACTCTTATCAACAATCACCTGGAATCGAACAAACTGACCAAAGAAGACAAAGTGGTATACGAAAGCATGCTGAAAGACCCGCAAAAAGAAAAAGTAAAAAGCGGTGCCCGCCTGCTTGTCCGCAAATTGGCCGAAGCCTCCGCCATACGTGCTCCACAAGCCGACAGTATAGCCAAAGCCATTGCCCGCTCCAAACATCCCTACATCATAGTATGCGGCGACTTCAACGATACCCCTATCTCTTATGCCCACCGCGTCATCAGTCAGGACATGGATGATGCCTTCACCCAGTCGGGATGCGGGCTGGGCATTTCGTACAACCAGAACAAATTCTATTTCCGGATAGACAACATACTGGTCAGCCCGAACCTGCAGAGTTTTAACTGTACGGTAGACCGCTCCATAAAAGAGTCCGACCATTACCCCATCTGGTGCTACATTGCCCCGAGAAAGTGACAACCGGAATCTATCAACTGATTTACGAAACATAAATCCTTAATACCATGATAAAGAAAAGTATTCTAATTTTAGCAGCAAGTTGTATGATGTACTCTTGTACTACTCAGACGGAAACCAATCCGTTCCTTACCGAGTTCCAAACCCCGTACGGTGTTCCGCCGTTCGACCAGATCAAACTGGAACACTACGAACCAGCCTTCATGAAAGGCATCGACGAACAAAACGCCAACATCCAGGCCATCACTTCCAATGCCGAAGCACCTACATTCGATAACGTCATTGTAGCCTTCGACAACAGCTCACCCATTCTGGACCGTGTAGGAGGTGTATTCTATAACCTGACCGAAGCCGAAACTACCGACGAGCTCACAGCACTGTCCATGAAGCTGGCTCCTGTCATGTCCGAGCACAATGACAATATCCTCCTTAACGAAGCACTGTTCGCCAAGATAAAAGACGTCTATCAGCAGAAAGACAGCCTGCAACTGACCACCGAACAGCGCCGTCTGTTGGAGAAGACTTACAAAAGCTTCGTTCGCTCGGGTGCCAACCTCCCTGCCGACAAGCAAGCCCGCCTGCGCGAGATCAACAAACAACTCTCTACCCTCGGCATTCGTTTCGACAAGAACATCCTGAACGAAAACAACGAATTCAAACTGTTTGTCGACAAGGAAGAAGACTTGACCGGACTGCCCGAATGGTTCCGTCAGAGCGCCGCAGCCGAAGCCAAAGCAGCCGGACAGGAAGGTAAATGGCTGTTTACCCTGCACAACTCCAGCCGCTTGCCTTTCCTGCAATATTCGGCCAACCGTCCGCTGCGCGAGAAGGTATACAAAGCCTACATCCAGCGCGGTAATAACAACGACAAGAACGATAACAAGAAAATCATCACCGAAATCGTCAGCCTGCGCCTCGAAAAAGCCCGCCTGCTGGGATTCGACTGCTACTCCAACTTTGTACTCGACAATACCATGGCGAAGGATTCAAAGACCGTCATGGACTTCCTGAACAACCTGTGGCAGTACGCCCTGCCCAAAGCCAAGGCCGAAGCAGCCGAGTTACAAAAACTGATGGACCGCGAAAACAAAGGCGAAAAGCTGGAAGCCTGGGACTGGTGGTACTACACCGAGAAACTGCGTAAAGAGAAGTACAACCTCGAAGAAGAGCAAATCAAACCCTACTTCAAACTCGAAAACGTACGCGAAGGCGCTTTCGCCGTAGCCAACAAGCTGTACGGCATCACCCTTACACCAATGGACAGCATTCCCGTCTACAATCCCGACGTACAAGTATTCGAAGTGAAAGATGCCGACGGCTCGCAACTGGGAATCTTCTATACCGACTACTTCCCACGTGCAGGCAAAAGCGGCGGTGCCTGGATGAGCAATTACCGCGAGCAGCAAGGTGATATCCGTCCGCTGGTATGCAATGTGGCTAGCTTTACCAAACCTGTAGGCGACACTCCCTCTCTGCTTACCATCGACGAAGTAGAAACCCTGTTCCACGAATTCGGTCATGCCTTGCACGGTCTGTTAACCAAGTGCCAATATAAGGGAACATCAGGCACGAACGTCGTACGCGACTTTGTAGAGCTGCCCTCACAGATCAACGAGCACTGGGCTACTGAACCCGAAGTGCTGAAGATGTATGCTAAGCATTACCAGACCGGCGAAACAATTCCCGACGAACTGATCGAAAAGATCCTCAATCAGAAGACTTTCAATCAGGGATTCATCACGACCGAACTGATGGCAGCCGCCTTTTTGGATATGAACCTGCATAACCTGACCGATACGACTGGTCTGGACGTAGTAGCCTTCGAGAAAGAAGCCATGGACCGTCTGGGACTGATTCCCGAAATAGCTCCGCGTTACCGTACCACCTACTTCAGCCACATCATCGGCGGTTATGCAGCAGGTTATTACAGCTATCTTTGGGCCAACGTGCTCGACAACGACGCTTTCGAAGCCTTCAAGGAAAACGGCATCTTCGACCGCCACACAGCCGACCTGTTCCGACGCAACGTACTGGAGAAAGGCGACAGCGAAGACGCCATGACTCTTTACAGGAATTTCCGCGGCGCCGAGCCCCAACTGGAACCGATGTTAAAAAACCGCGGAATGAAATAATATGCAAATATTTGAGTTCCTTTTACTTCCAAATGTGAAAAAAAAGCTATATTTGCAGCCCTATATACATCAGAATTAATTAAATAAAGTAATCATAATAAACTAAAAGTAACATGCAAAACAAAGGATTTGTAAGAGTTTTTGCCATCTTGCTCACACTGGTCTGCGTGTTCTACTTGTCCTTTTCTTTTGTAACTCGCTACTATACCAACAAGGCTAAGGAGTATGCAAAAGGAGACGAGAAAGTGGAGCAGGACTACCTGGATTCTCTGGCGAACGAGAAAGTGTGGTTTGGCAACTGGACTCTGAAAGATTGTCGTGAGATGGAAATCAGTCTTGGTTTGGACTTGAAGGGTGGTATGAACGTCATCCTCGAAGTTTCTGTACCCGATGTCATCAAGACATTGGCGGACAACAAAACCGACGAAGCGTTCAACCAGGCATTGTCAACAGCCGCTAAACAAGCTACAACAAGTCAGGACGACGTTATCACACTGTTCGTTCGCGAGTACCACAGACTTGCTCCGGACCAACCTCTTGCACAATTGTTCGCTACCCAACAGTTGAAAGACAAAGTAAACCAGAAATCTTCGGATGCAGAAGTTGAGAAGGTTCTGCGCGAAGAAGTTAAAGCCGCAGTCGACAACTCATACAACGTGCTCCGTACACGTATCGACCGTTTCGGTGTCGTTCAGCCCAACATCCAGAGTCTGGAAGACAAGATGGGCCGCATCATGGTCGAACTGCCTGGTATCAAAGAGCCCGAACGTGTAAGAAAATTGTTGCAAGGTTCTGCCAACCTCGAATTCTGGGAAACTTACAATGCAAACGAAGTAGCTCCTTACCTGCAATCAGCCGACAACAAGTTGCGCGTTCTGCAGAGCACACAGACTGCAGCCGACAGCACTGCCGTTGATACAGTTGCTACCGAAGCTCCCGTTGTAGCTCAGGCTACCAGCACTACCGACAGTCTTGCAGCCGCTCTGAAAGGCGAAAGCAAATCACAGGCTGTCGATCTGGAACAAATCAAGAAAGAACATCCGTTGCTGGCCATTCTGCAGGTGAACCCCAATGGTGGTCCGGTAGTAGGCTATGCCAGCTATAAGGATACAGCAGAAATCAACAGATATCTGTCAATGCCCGAAGTTCTGTCTGAACTGCCGAAAGACCTGCGTCTGAAGTGGGGTGTTTCTGCCGTAGCTTTCGACCCGAAAGCACAGACTTTCGAACTCTACGCCATCAAGTCGACCGAGCGTAACGGCCGTGCCGCTATGGAAGGTGACGTAATCGTAGACGCCAAGGACGACTACGACCAATATGGCAAACCGTGCGTAAGCATGTCTATGAATACTGACGGTGCACGCCGCTGGGCACAGCTGACCAAGCAGAACATCAACCGCAGCATCGCTATCGTATTGGATGGCTACGTATATTCTGCTCCGAATGTAATGAACGAAATTACTGGCGGTAACTCTGTCATCACCGGTCACTTCACCCCCGACGAAACGAAAGACTTGGCCAACGTATTGAAATCTGGTAAGATGCCGGCTCCTGCCCACATCGTACAGGAAGACATCGTAGGTCCGTCACTCGGTCAGGCTTCTATCAACGCCGGTATCATTTCATTCATCGTGGCTCTCGTGCTGTTGATGATCTACATGTGCTCCATGTATGGTTTCATCCCCGGTATGGTTGCCAACGGCGCCCTTATCCTGAACTTGTTCTTCACACTGGGTATTCTTTCTTCCTTCCAGGCTGCACTGACAATGTCCGGTATCGCCGGTATGGTGCTGTCACTGGGTATGGCTGTGGATGCCAACGTGTTGATCTACGAACGTACCAAGGAAGAGCTTCGCGCAGGCAAGGGTGTGAAGAAAGCCTTGGCTGATGGTTATTCGAACGCCTTCTCGGCCATCTTCGACTCTAACTTGACATCTATCATCACCGGTATCATCCTGTTCAACTTCGGTACAGGTCCTATCCGTGGTTTTGCTACTACCTTGATCATCGGTATCCTGATTTCATTCTTTACAGCCGTGTTCATGACTCGTCTGTTCTACGAACACTTCATGGGTAAGGACAAGCTGCTGAACCTGACATTCTGCACCGGTATCTCCAAGAACCTGATGGCCAATACTCACTTCGACTTCATGGGTCGCAGAAAAGTATGGATGACTACTACACTCATCGTTGTCGTAGTTTGCCTCGGCTTCCTGTTTACACGCGGTCTGAGCCAAAGTATCGACTTCACCGGTGGACGTAACTTCAAGGTACAGTTCGAGAAAGAAGTTGAACCTGAACAGGTACGTGAGCTCATCTCCAGCAAGTTTGGTGATGCTAACGTAAGCGTTATCGCCATCGGTACCGACGGTAAGACTGTACGTATCAGTACCAACTACCGCATTCAGGAAGAAGGCAGCAACGTTGACTCTGAAATCGAAGCTTATCTGTACGAGACTCTGAAGCCGCTGCTCACTCAGAACATTTCGCTGGAAACATTCATCGACCGCGAGAACCACACCGGCGGAAGTATCATCAGTTCGCAGAAGGTAGGTCCGAGCATCGCCGACGACATCAAGGTATCAGCTATCTGGTCTGTTGTACTGGCTCTGATCGCTATCGGTCTGTACATCCTGCTCCGCTTCCGTAACATCGCTTATAGTATCGGTTCTGTAGCAGCTCTGGCTTGCGATACCATCGTCATCTTGGGTGCATACTCCATCTTCTGGGGCATCCTGCCGTTCTCGCTCGAAATCGACCAGACATTTATCGGTGCCATCCTGACGGCTATCGGTTACTCTATCAACGATAAGGTGGTTATCTTCGACCGTGTACGTGAGTTCCTCGGTCTCTATCCGAAGCGTGACAAGCTGACTCTGTTCAACGACTCACTGAACACGACACTGGCACGTACCATCAATACGTCACTGAGTACCTTGATCGTGTTGCTGTGTATCTTCATCCTCGGTGGTGACTCTATCCGCAGCTTCGCCTTCGCCATGATTCTGGGTGTTGTATTCGGTACACTGTCTTCACTCTTCGTCGCTTCTCCTATCGCCTTCATGTTGTTGAAGAAGAAAAACGAAGAAGTAGTCGCAGAAAAATAAGTTTCTGAGTTTTTAAGTTCTTAAGTTGATGAGTTGCAAAAGACTCTTCAGCTTAAGGGCTAAAAACAAAAGATTAAGTTCCCTATACAGAGGATGTATCCGCAAATGGATGCATCCTCTTTTTTTATCTTTTATGCAAAACTGCTGCTCTATTCCTTGAAAAGTACGGAAAAATATGGCTTCCATTACAGCAGAAAGAGGTTTCGTAAAAGAGAATAAAATAATTACTAAACAAAATGCAAAACCATCCCAATAATCTAATATAACGTGAGTTCGATATAAGCAAATAAATATTTCACTGAAAATTAGGAACATAGCGATAAAAGTATTAAATTTATAGTGAACAATTATAACATTTAAACGATTATCACTATGTTTCCAGAGTCTAAAGTTACAGAGATTTATTGTATGGCCGATGATTTTTGCAAGGAATTTACATTTCAACAGGAAAAATATATGATTGATGATAAGAAGACCAAGCATCGCAATAAACCCAACCGTATGAGTGATGCTGAGATTATGGTTATTCTTATCCTGTTTCACTCCGGTGGTTTTCGCTGTTTCAAGCATTACTACAAGGAGTATGTCTGTAAACATCTGAAACACCTTTTTCCGCGCCAAGTTTCCTATAACCGTTTTGTAGAATTGGAAAAGGAAGTACTACTTCCCCTGACCATCTTTATCAAAAAAGTACTGCTGGGAACCTGTACCGGCATCAGTTTTGTGGACTCCACTCCCTTACGTGTATGCCGTAACCAAAGAATCCTTATTCATAAGACATTTGAAGGACTTGCCGAGCGTGGAAAATGTTCAATGGGATGGTTCTTCGGATTCAAGTTGCATCTGATAATCAATGACAAAGGGGAAATTCTCAATTTCATGTTTACTCCCGGAAACGTGGATGACCGGGAGCCTTTGAAGCTGGGCAAGTTCCTGAAGAACATTAAAGGAAAACTATGTGCAGACAAAGGATATATTGGTCAGGCCCTGTTCGAGAATCTTTTTCTTAATGGCATACAACTTGTCACCAAGGTCAAGAACAAT
This sequence comes from Bacteroides ndongoniae, assembly GCF_900108345.1. GTDB lineage: Bacteria > Bacteroidota > Bacteroidia > Bacteroidales > Bacteroidaceae > Bacteroides > Bacteroides ndongoniae. The sequence continues at coordinate 94,230 of NZ_FNVV01000012.1, forward strand.
ATGAAGAACTCACTGATGAGTATTGCCGACAAGATCTTGCTCAGAAAAAGAGCCCTGATCGAAACGGTCAATGACGAATTGAAGAACATTGCACAGATAGAGCACTCCAGACATCGTTCATTCAATAACTTTATAGCTAACTCTTTGTCGGCTATCGCAGCATACTGCTTTTTTGAAAAGAAGCCAGCTATTGATATAAATTTTGTCAATGACAGACAACTTTCTTTTTTTTGATTTTATATCGAACTCACGTTAATATAAATCTCTACATTTGCAATATAATAGACCTGTAGCATTGTGAGTTAAAAAGAGAGGTGCGGGCTACAAACTCCGCTGTAACAAAAGCTCAAAATGTTGTTAGCAAATAAAGAAAAAGAACGAAAAATATGAAACAGGATAGTATAATCGCATCAAGAGAACAACAGTTTGGAGAAGTTATAGATATTATTCTCTTGCATCAAGCCCGAGCATCAAGAACAGTAAACGAAGAATTGTTACTTACTGCCTGGCATGTGGGAGGTTATGTTTCTTCAAAACTGAAAAGCGAAGAATGGGGAAGTAAAGTAGTAACCCAGCTGTCCGAGTATATCCGCTCTCAACGACCGGACATCAAAGGTTTCGGGCGAAGCAGCATTTACAATATGGTCATGTTCTATGACGAATATTCTTCGGAAAGATTCTCCGCAACAGTCAAGAAGTATCTGAACTCTGAATTTGTCCAGCCAATAATTGGACAAACTAACTGACAATGATAGCCGAATACAAACGCATTCTCATTCCACAAGAGCGTATGCAGGAGAAACTAAACGAATTCTGTGACCAATTCTTGACCAAAGAATAACTAACGAAAAGAACAACTCAATGTTCCTCTATTAACCTTTATACCATTTTATTTATCCATTCCTTCCCCCTCCTGCATCCGGCTTTCCTTCACCCAATAGCCGTTGCCGTAACGTGTATGCACGCGGCGACCCAACTGTGCCAGCAAGCGGCTAAAGGCCAGACAACTGTAGCCCGTCAGGGCAGACGGGTTCTGCTGCTTCAGGGCGGCGTAAAGGGCGGCGGCGGACATGACGCGCGCTCCCTGCTCGCCCGGCCGGGCAAACTGGAAGTTGGCGCCCAGCACCTCTTCGGCAGGTGTCACACGATAGAAGGCCTGATTCACTGCCTGTATCTCCACTTCCTCGCGCTTACTGAACCAGCAGCGTTCGCCTTGCTGCAGTTCGTGCTTCAGCTGAGCGTAGAGTTGGGCATGCTCCACGGGCGTGGTGCAGTCTATTTCGTGCTCCACCTCCACACAGATGAAGCGTCGGCTGCCCGAAGCGTCCGTCAGCAAGTCGCGGCGGTTGCTCGTACCGATGAACGAAGCGATGCGCTCCAACGGCTCGGTGCTGCGGCGGTAAGCACGGCGCAGATTCAGGTTCTCCATCTGCATCAGGTTCTTCAGTTGCGGCATGCGGGTGGCAGGCAGCTTGTCGAACTCGTCCAGATTGATGAGTCCAAAGGCAGCCAGCTTGTTCTCGGCGGCTGTGGGATTGCTCAGGTCGAAGCTTTCGGTGAAGTAGCGGCGCAGCTCGGCGGGCATCAGCAGACGACAAAAGGTCGATTTGCCCATTCCCTGCACGGGGCTTACCAGGATGGGCGCCACGCTGTTGGCACGTTTGCCGCCCGTGTCGTGCCCCACCCAGCCTGCAGTCAGAGCCAGCATCCAGCGGTGGAACGAGCGCACCCACAGCGGATTGTCCGATACCCGGGCAGCCAGAGGCGTCACCCGGTCGCGACCGTCCCAGGCGGGCAACGTGTCGAAGTAGCGGGCAAAGGGATGGTAACCGGGCATGTTGTCCGACTCCACGTAGCGGCGCACGTCGCGGTCCCAGCAGTCGATGCCTTCGGCGATGGCCGCCAGCGCAATGCCGTTCAGCAGGCGGTTGTCCACAGGCTTATATATAAGGTGGTGTTCGCCGGCTGCAGAGGCGTCGCGCAGGGCGCATTCGGTCTGCTCCGTCAGGCGGTTGTAGCGGAAGGCATAGCGCAGGCGCAGGAAACGCAGCAGTTTCTGCATGGTCTGTTGCTGCTTCGAAGGCTTCCCGTCCGTGGTAACGGAGGCGGAAGGAACTTCGGCGGCAGCGGTATGCACCGCTTCGGCGGCGGCAGGTTGTTCCGTATACTCAGCTTCGTTTGGGGTCGGTTCAAGCCTTGCCGTACGTTCTCTCCAGCGCACTTCTCCGTTCCGGCCATCCAGCAGGAAGACAATTTCCGTTCCGGCGGGCAGCGTGGAGCAGAAGTGTTGCAGGTATTCCAATACGTGTTCGTACGATTGTGTCCGACGGCGGGAGGGGGCGGAACGGTGTACGTCCGTCAGCAGGTTCCGGACACGGCTGATCAGATTCTTTGCTGTTTTCATTGTCTATTTTGTGTTTTTATGTGTTTGTACGCAGGCAAAGATACGACAAATATCCGGCCTGCCAAACCGTTTCGGCCAAACGCGTTCAACAAATCGTTTTCAACTTCACGTTTCAACGCAAACCAATGATGGACAGACTGTTACGTTGAAAGGTGAAAGATGGGAACCACAGAAGACACAGAGTTTCACAGCGTTTTTTATGGAGAGAAGGAGGAGGATAGAGGGGGACGCGCTCGCAGGGAGCAACACTTGCATGGCTCCTGTGGAATGCTTGCACGGCTCGCGAGCGGTACAAGTGTGGCTCGCGAGCCGTGCAAGTGTTTCACAACAGGCATCTCTGCCTTTCTCCGTCCGACCAGATATTCATAGAGGTTAATGATTCAATCGTAAAATCCCTACAGTCCCATATCGTCAAAACAACGTACCTTTATCCGTTTGACATCCAGGATTTCAGCCAATTTTTCATTTCCGTTCCGGCAATTTCAGATAAAAACGGGCATTGTTTTTACATACATAATACGGAAAAACATTTCCTTCCTTGTCTTTGCCTAAACTGATAGCAAGCATTTCATCTCCTTCCTCCAGCTTTATATTGAAACTTTTTTCCATCTTACCATTGTAGTCCAATAAACGATACTCGTACTGATCATTCTCTTTTTTGACCGCCGACTTCCCATTTCGTATCAGGCAATGTATTCCTTGCTTGTCGAGCTTTATCATCTCTATATACTGATGGAATATAGCTATAAAGGGTTCGAAATAACTGTCTGTATATCGCAAGGGAGCTGCTATTGCTAAAACCGAATCGGGAATATCCACATGAAACAAATCAAATTCCTGCTGACGACCTTCCCCAAACTTATCGGTCAGCCACAATTTCCCTGAACAACCGTCACTGTATGCCAACAAGTCTTGATAGGTAGCGGCGATGGGTAGCGTAAAATAGTAACCGGTCATACTTTTACGGAAAACGTCCGGTAATCGTCCAAAGCGTTTGGTTCGTTTGCCGCTTGTCCTGTTGAAAATGGCCAGGAATGGTGAATTGTCATAAAACTCCCGCATGAAGATATCTTGTTCTTTATCGTTTTTACACTCTTCGCCGGTGCTACAGGTTGGAAATCCTTTCCTGCATCCAAACATAACGAGCGTTTTACTTACAGGCATGATACGGCTGGCATGTGTGTACATGTATAGTGGAGACGCTTCATGTTCGAAGTCGAAAGCAGACATTTGACAGGTGTCGGAACCGGCATCTGCATAGAGCAGCACGGCCTTGTTGTAATAAGCGATAGTCGTGTCGTTCTCCATAGACAGGTCGGGCAAAGAGAAAGAGGCTATGGCTTGTTTGCCCGAAGGGTTAAGGGCACAACAATTGGCCATGATAAACACCTGCCCCTGCCTCTCCATTTCTTCATACTGTTTCCGGGGTATGTCCACAAATGCTGTTTTCTGAACTTCAGTCGGAATGATCTTCCTACTCAGGCGAGCCGTATCCTTATCGACACTGAACAGTAGTACCGAAGAAGACAGTTCATCGGAATAGATGAACGAGTTTCCATACCAATCAGGCAATTCCGTAATGCTGGATACATTGAAACTATTGTCCGTTTCTATCAACACGGAAGCATAAGTACCGTTAGCCAGTCGCTGTGCCGGTTCAGAATCAACTTCTTCAACTCCCCCGGAGGCAATCTCGGAATAAGGACAATACGATGTATTGTTGCAAAACTGAGACAAAAAGCCCTCACTCATGTTGGGTGTATCGCCTCCACACATCAATCGGCCCTGTTCGGCATCAATCTGCAACATATAAGTCACGGCAAGCCGACCGGTGCGGTAGTGGAATATTTTTTCATGCATACCTTCAGTGTCTATAATGACATTAGGAGCTTTAAACTTCTTTTCGATGTATTGTTTGGCCAAAATGGAGTCGTGGTAGGCTGCTATAATCACAAGTTCGGCCTGAGGTTTTATTTTCGGAAGATTTTCCAACACATAAGGTATGTCCACTTCACATCGCGGACAGGCTTGAGGCGCAAAAAGGATAGCAAAGACCTCTCCTTTTTTTCCGTAAGGTTTTATAAATTCTTTCAGCAGATTGTTTGTACCTGCTTTTTGAGCTATTCCATGATGGTTTGCATACATTTCAGCCAGATAGTCTCTTTTCTGTCCGAAGAATGATAAAGACGAAAACAACAAAAACAGGGATGTAAAAAATAACTTGTTCATTGCAGATAGGATTAGGGATATGAATAAAAAATACCTGCTACAATTACAGTTGCAATCAGCAACAATAGTAATTGTACCTTTGCAGCACCATATTTACGACGCTTAAGCGCAATAATCAGTTTGGCTATCATTAAAAAATAGCATACCAGAATTACAGTCCATTCAAAAAACAACCGATATGAATTATCTATTTCCAACGACATCATAAAGAATTCTATATTTCATTGATTCTGACGTTGCAAAGTAAATGGTTTTTCATAAGTCCACAAATAACAAATGGATAATCATTTTATAACAAATTCTGGGCAAACTGATTATCTTTGCGCACAATCTTGATTATAACTATGAAGAGGTATTATTACAAAACAGGCATAAAGCAAAGTCACAACATCAAGCAATAAAGAGGCATGCATATATACGCATTCATTCCAATATCTGTGAACTATAATAATGGGAAAAAGTAATATGCAGAAATCTTTTATAATTCTTCCAACAGAACATTAATTGATTTCTATCAACAGATATCTTTTTTTATCTCAGTATAGAAACCAAGTTTAGTACTCATAGGCATATCGTTAACGTAAAACTGTCGTCAGACTATCCGGTACGGCCCAAAAACGAGATTCATCCGTAGTCATTACAGAATTGTCGCTTAAATTAAAGCCACCGAAGCCTTTAGGAACAAGTATTATAATACGACTATGTTTGCAAAGTGCAGGATTATTTTCTTCACGACTATAACCGGTTATCTCCCAAGACATAAACCAATAAAGGTTTTTGGCCCAATACATCTTGTAATAATTGAAATTCTTCTCTGAATCCAATAAGGGACGGTATATAATTTCCTGACCGTTTATATAACGTTCACGCATTTCTGCGAGAGAAAGAGGTATTCCGTTTTCATCTTCTGCCCAAGCTCTCATGTCGGAATCAAGCATAGCCCATTTCTGTATTTCGGGCAGCCATATCTGATTTACCACATGGCAGTCTGAATCCAGCGAATCAGCGGGAAGACAAGTGACAAAACGGTTCACTATCCCTTCCGACAGCAATAGTTCATGCAAAAGGATTGAATGGAGGCGGCAGTTAAAAGCCGGCTCTACCGTACGGGTATATTCCCAAAGTCCTATTGCGTTACACTTCTCTGGATATATTTTCTGATTGGCATGAGGAATGTTCTTGGCTACAAAACGTGCCAGTGCGATAGCTTTGTTCCATGTGGTTTCTGCAGGTTTCACAAGGGTATCCAATCTAAAATATTTGCGGATTTGTTGTGCTTTAGCAGTATCCTGCTGATAAACAAAAGTGTAGGACAAGGTATCTGGCTCATACTTACCGGCATTCTTTAAAAGTTCTATCTTATCCTTTTGCAAGTATTCATAAGCATATTCCTGGAATTGCTTGTTAAATACATAACGTACTAACAACAAGATAAATACAGCTAAGGATAATAAACCCAATATACTCCAGCTGAAAACTTTAAGAATCTTTCTCATAATATCAACAATGGGTATTCAAACTTCCGTTTATTTTATGTAAACCTTTTATATTCAATATCTCATTTTCTGAAAGAATTTCTAATTCAAATGCTTGAGTTCAACTTATAAATGCAACTTTTTGGGTGCGGATAATAAGCAATAAAAACATTTATTTTTCAGAGAGGAAAGAGAGACAATGTCCCCCTTTCTCTCACTCTGAATGGATAAAGTTTGCTATCTTTGCTTTAATTGTCCGTCCAAAGAAAAAAAAGTTGCAGATGAGCAAACATATAACCGAGGAACAAAGGTATGCAATTTCTATGATGTTGCAAATACCGATGAGCAAAAAAGCAATAGCGGAAGCTATCGGAGTAGATAAAAGCACTGTTTACAGGGAGATAAAGCGCAATTGCGACGCCCGAAGTGGTAGCTATAGCATGGAGCTTGCCCAGCGAAAAGCAGACAGGCGCAAGCAGCAAAAACATCGCAAGGAAGTGCTTACACCGGCAATGAGAAAACGGATAATAAAGCTGTTGAAGAAAGGATTCAGCCCGGAGCAGATTGTCGGCAGGAGCCGCTTGGAGGGAATTGCGATGGTATCTCACGAAACGATATATCGCTGGATTTGGGAGGATAAGCGGCGGGGTGGCAAACTGCACAAATATCTTCGCAGACAAGGTCGCAGGTATGCCAAACGTGGTTCTAAAAATGCAGGGCGAGGATTTATCCCAGGCAGGGTGGATATTGATGAGCGTCCCGAGATAGTGGAACTGAAGGAGAGATTTGGTGATTTAGAGATAGATACAATTATTGGTAAGAACCACAAAGGTGCCATTCTTACCATTAACGACAGAGCAACAAGCAGGGTCTGGATACGCAAGTTGTCGGGAAAAGAAGCCATCCCGGTAGCTAAGATTGCAGTATGGGCACTGCGGAAAGTGAAAAACTTAATACACACAATTACGGCTGACAATGGAAAGGAGTTTGCAAAGCACGAGGAAATTGCGCAAAAATTGGAAATAAAATTCTATTTTTGCAAACCATACCACTCATGGGAACGTGGTGCCAATGAAAACACCAACGGGCTTATCAGGCAGTATATCCCAAAGGGTAAGGACTTTAGTGAAGTAACCAACAAACAGATTAAGTGGATTGAAAATAAACTCAATAATCGACCTCGTAAAAGACTTGGATACCTCACGCCAAACGAAAAATTTAAACAAATTATTAATCAGAATTCTGTTGCATTTGCAAGTTGAATTCAGCATGTATTATTCATATACTATATCATTTATTTTTGATGCAGCAAAAATAGTACACTATCCTAAAAGGCTTTATAACAAAAAGATAATCTTTCCATAATATTTTTTCGGCTTTCTGTTATCTTTGCATTGTTTTTTGATTATAAGTATGAGAAGGTATTATTATATAACGACTCTTGCCGTTTGTGCAATATGCTTGTTGCAAGCGTTATATATCGCAAATCTGCATAACCGTTATATCAAACAAAATATAACGGACATTGACAGAATAGTGGTTATATCAGTAGATAAGGAATTGCATTTACGCTCTCTCCGTAAAAACAAGAAAAAGCCCAGGCAGCAACAATACATATCGGTGAGGCGTATGGAAGACATGTCACCTCAGGAAATAGACAGCTTGACACGGATATGTCCTTTGCCATCGAAGGAATTATACAATATTGACGCAGCCAGGGAAAAGGGCATTGCAAAGACTTCTACAGAACTCGTGGCTCAGGTGATACAAGACAGTTTTCTGGCAGAAGGATTCCCGCTGGATTTGACTGCTTTAGACAGCATATTTGTCAAAGAGACAGCTTACGCCTATCCGCATGCCTTTATACTTTATAATGAAGACAAAGAGATACTCGACTCTGTAGGAACGTTGAAAAACAGTAGTTCTGACTATGTTTCAAAACTGATTCCGATAGGTACTAAAGGATTGCAATACTTGCAGGTGAAAGCGGATATTCCACTATTGCCTTTCATCAAAGAGCAAGTTTGGGCATTGCTTCTTTCGGCCATCCTGATGATTTTCGTCATTCTGTGCATGGCTTATCACCTCCTCGTCATCCGCCGCAAAGACACATTGCTGCAACAGCGTGAAGACACCATCAACGGCACCATACACGACCTGAAAGCTCCGCTGAACAGCGTAGTAACCACCTTGAGTTGGCTGGAATCTACCGAAGCCAATGCGGCGAAAAAGAAAGCAGTGGAAATCAGCCGGGCGGAAGTGAGACACTTGGTGTGCAACATCGAATCGCTCTTAGTCACCGTACGCAAGGACAGGAAGCGGCTGATACTGAAAAAGGAGGAAACGGACATCCCACATCTGGCAGAAATAGTGAAAAACAGCATGGATGCCCTCTACCGCACCAAGCCGCACACCATTGAGATAGAAAACCGACTGCCGGAGAACATGAAGGTCGTGGCCGACGGCATGTATATAGAAAACGTCATCCGTAACTTGGTGGAGAATGCCCTGAAGTACTCGGACGACGGAGTGAACGTAAAAGTAACGCTGCAGACAGCGAACGGCATGCTGCAAGTAGCAGTGCAGGACGACGGATGGGGCATCGCACCGCGGTATCAGAAAAAGCTGTTCCGCCAGTTCTATCAGGTGCCCCGCGGTGCGGACCGAATCCGCAAAGGATACGGCATCGGCCTGGCACAGTCGAAATACATCATCGACGCGCACAAAGGAAAGCTTTCCGTAAAGAGCGCCGAAGGAAAAGGCAGCGAGTTTTCGTTTACCATACCGGTGAGGGTTTAAGTTTTTGAGTTCTTAAGTTGAGTTGACGAGGGGACGAGTTAACAAGGGAACAAGGGGCTTCAGACCTTGTCAAATTAGAACTTAAGAACTCAAAAACTTAAAAACTCAAAAACTCACCCACCCCTCGTAGCCTGAAGCCTCGTTCCCTCGTCAACTAAACTTATAAACTCAAAACTCCTATCTATATGAGCAAAATCAAAGTATTGTTTGTGGACGATGACCTTGCCTTGGGCAGCATCGTCACTCTGGCATTAGAAGATGCGGGATACGAAGTACACTACCAGACTTCGCTGGCAGGCATCCGAACCGTAACGGCGGAAATGCAGCCGGACATCGTAGTGCTGGACGTGGAGATAGGTGCGAAAAACGGCATCGACGCCATCCCCGAACTGAAACAGATAGCGCCGGAAGTGCCTGTGCTGGTGATATCGTCGCACGTGGAAAGCGACAACGTAGTAAAAGCCCTGAAGGTAGGAGCCCTTACCTACCTGAAGAAACCCTTCGAAATGACCGAACTGCTGGCCTACATACAGCGTTTTGCCCACCCCTACCGTCCGAAAGGAACCGAAATAGGCATGTTCCGCCTCAAAGCAGACGAAAACCTGCTGCTGAAAGGCGACGAAAAAGTAAGGAAGCTGAGCCTGCTCGAAAGCAAACTGCTGAAGATGCTGGCACAGAATCCCAACCGGGTGATCACCCGCGAAGAGATAGCACAGGAACTGTGGGGCGAATACACAACGGAGAGCAGCGAACAAAGCCTGAACAACTACATTGCCCGAATCAGGAAATATCTGGCCGACGACCGCCGGATAGAACTGGTCACCATCCCCCGGATAGGCTACAAGTTGATAACGGATGGAGAGCAGCAGGAATAGGCCAGCAGCACTACAAAAATTCCCCAGTTAGGAAATAATTTTTTCCCAACTGGGGAATATTTTTTTCCTAACTGGGGAAAAATCATCGTTCAAGTAGTCTCGCCGGGAATCGAACCCGGATCTAAAGTTTAGGAAACTTCTATTCTATCCGTTGAACTACAAGACCTTTTGCATAGATTCTGCATATAGCGGAAAAATGTAGGCGCAAAGATAATGCTTTCCGCCGATTTTTCGAAAAAAGTTTTGTTAATCCGATTAACTTTGCGAAATTTGCGTTCCTGCAAATTCAAAAAAGGGACTTTTTTTAGTAATAACAGATTAAGTAAATCGTAAGTTATGGCAAACGACATGATGGTCAAAGAACTGGAGCAAGTGGTAGTCCGCTTCTCCGGAGACTCCGGCGACGGTATGCAGCTCGCCGGCAACATCTTTTCTACAGTTTCGGCTACGGTGGGAAACGACATCAGCACTTTCCCCGACTATCCGGCAGACATCCGAGCCCCGCAAGGTTCGCTGACCGGCGTATCCGGATTCCAGGTGCATATCGGAGCGGACAAAGTCTATACCCCTGGAGATAAATGCGACGTACTGGTAGCCATGAACGCCGCCGCACTGAAAACCCAATACAAGTTTGCTAAACCGACCGCCTGTATCATTATCGATACCGATGCTTTCCAGAAGTCCGACCTGGAAAAAGCCGCCTTCAAGACCGATAACCCGATCGAAGAAATGGGCATCAAACAAGATGTCATCGCCGCCCCCATCTCGAAGATGGTAAAAGACTGCCTGGCCGACACCGGCATGGACAACAAGTCGATACTGAAATGCCGCAACATGTTCGCCGTGGGCCTCGTATGCTGGCTCTTCAACCGCGACTTGAAGATTGCCGAGGACTTCATCCGCGAGAAATTCGCCAAAAAGCCCGAAGTGGCCGAAGCCAACATCAAAGTCATTCATGCAGGATACGACTACGGACACAACACCCATGCTTCCGTAGCCCATACATATAAGATTGAAAGCAAAGCCGCCGTTCCGGGCAGATACATGGACATCACCGGAAACAAGGCTACAGCTTACGGATTCATTGCCGCTGCCGAAAAGGCCGGCCTGAAGCTGTTCCTCGGATCCTACCCCATTACTCCCGCAACCGACGTGCTGCACGAACTGTCCAAGCACAAATCACTGGGCGTGATGACCGTACAGTGCGAGGACGAGATTTCGGGATGCGCCACTGCCATCGGAGCTTCGTTTGCCGGTGCACTGGCCGTTACCTCTACCTCGGGTCCCGGTGTCTGCCTGAAGTCGGAAGCCATGAACCTGGCTGTCATCACCGAGCTGCCGCTCGTAGTGCTCGACGTACAGCGTGGTGGTCCGTCTACAGGTCTGCCCACCAAGTCGGAACAGACCGACCTGCTGCAGGCTCTCTTCGGACGCAACGGCGAAAGCCCCATGCCGGTTATTGCCGCTACATCGCCGACCAACTGCTTCGACGCTGCCTACATGGCCAGCAAGATAGCCCTCGAACACATGACGCCCGTCGTGTTGCTGACCGACGGATATGTAGCCAACGGCTCCGGTGCCTGGAAGCTGCCCAAGCTGGCCGAATATCCCGCCATCAATCCGCCCTATGCACCCGCCGAAATGAAAGACAACTATACTCCCTACCGCCGCAACCCCGAAACGGGCGTACGCTACTGGGCTATCCCCGGACAGGAAGGCTACATGCACATCTTGGGCGGACTGGAGAAGGACAGCAACACGGGAGCCATCTCGACCGATCCCGAAAACCACAACCTGATGTGCCATCTGCGTGCTGAAAAGGTTGCCAAAATACCCGTACCCGACGTGGAAGTACAAGGCTGCGCTGAAGATGCCGACCTGCTGATCGTGGGCTTCGGAGGTACTTACGGCCACCTCTATTCGGCCATGGAAGAGCTGATAAAGAACGGAAAGAAAGTGGCACTGGCCCACTTCAGCTATCTGAACCCGCTGCCCAAGAATACGGAAGCCGTGCTGAAACGCTACAAGAAAGTAGTAGTGGCCGAACAGAACTTGGGACAGTTTGCTGCCTACCTGCGCATGAAGATAGACAACTTCACTCCGTACCAGTACAACGAAGTAAAAGGACAGCCGTTCGTTGTAGCCGAGCTGGTAGAAGCCTTCACTAACATCTTAAACCAATAATCACAGAGGAGAAAATATCATGGACCAATATACAGCAAAAGACTTTAAGAAAGGACAACCCCGCTGGTGTCCGGGTTGCGGTGACCACTTCTTCCTGGCTTCACTGCACAAAGCAATGGCAGAAATAGGCGTAGCTCCGTGGGAAACTGCGGTTATCTCCGGAATCGGTTGCTCCAGCCGCTTACCTTATTATATGAATACATACGCCATGCAGACCATTCACGGACGTGCGGCCGCCATCTCTACAGGAGCCAAGGTTGCCAATCCTCGTCTGACGGTATGGCAGATCTCGGGCGACGGTGACGGACTGGCCATCGGTGGAAACCACTTTATCCACGCCGTACGCCGCAACATCGACCTGAACATGATTCTGCTGAACAACCGCATCTATGGTCTAACCAAAGGACAGTACTCGCCTACCTCGCCCCGTGGCTTCGTCAGCAAGTCGTCGCCTTACGGCACCGTAGAAGATCCCTTCCATCCGGCCGAACTGTGCTTCGGCGCACGCGGACGCTTTTTTGCCCGCGCCGTGGCCACCGATGCTGCCGGTACGGTAGAGATTCTGAAAGCAGCCTACAATCATAAAGGTGCTGCCGTCTGCGAGATTCTGCAGAACTGTGTCATCTTCAACAACGGTACGCACGATGCTGTAGCCAAGAAGGAAGACCGCGCCAAGAACGCCATCTACTTGGAGCACGGCAAACCCATGCTGTTTGGTGAGAACAACGAATACGGACTGATGCAGGAAGGCTTCGGCCTGAAAGTAGTGAAGCTGGGCGAAAACGACATCACGGAAAAAGACATCTTGGTGCACGACGCGCACTGCATGGACAACACCCTGCAACTGAAACTGGCGCTGATGGAAGGCCCCGACTTCCCCATCGCACTTGGCGTGATCCGCGACGTGGAAGCTCCGACCTACGACGAAGCCGTACACCAGCAGATTGAAGAAGTTTCGGCCAAGAAGAAGTATCACAACTTCGAAGAACTGCTGATGACTAACGATACATGGGAAGTGAAGTAAGCCTGTCGGCTTCTTCGCCCTCGTTATAACTATAAAAGACGTGTCGGGATTCGGCACAGATGAGACCAGTTTCTCCGGATAAGGGGTTGCACAATCACCCCGATCTCTCTTATTTATCCGTTGCAAATGGTAAATCTGTGATGAATCCCGACACTTTTTTCTTTTTCCTTCATCTTCGCCTCTCCACTCACCTTTCGCTATCTTTAGATAAGAAAGGATGCGGCTCGCCAATACAAAAATAAGCGAGCTTCTTTTTTGTATTGCTCTCACCTTTCACTATCTTTGCCCCCCGAATTGGTTCCGTCTTGTCCAACCGGACGAGCGGATTAAAAGGGAATCGGGTGAAAGTCCCGAACAGTCCCGCTGCTGTGAAGCTCCAGTTTCAACTTATCGAAAAAGACTTTTATGCCACTGATGTTACATACATTGGGAAGGTTCCGGTAAGGGAGTCAGTCAGAAGACCTGCCATCATTCATGTTTGGTCGACCTCCAGGGTTAGGGAGGCCAATACGAACAAGTAAAAACAACAATTCAGAAAACTAAAAGACATGGTCAGATGTACTTTTCGACCTGTCATGCTTGTCTGTGCCTTGATAGGAAGCACTGTATCCCTATACGCACAAAGCAAGTTAGACAGTTTGCAGCGTTTGGACGAAGTCGTCATCACGGCACGTTCCATTCAAAAGGAAGTCATACCCGTACAGCAACTTCAGGGCGAACAGCTGCAACGGCTCGCCTCGCACAGCGTGGCCGATGCATTGCGCTACTTTTCGGGTATACAGATCAAAGATTACGGCGGTGTGGGCGGCCTGAAGACCGTAAACATACGCAGCATGGGCACCAATCATGTCGGCGTATTCTACGACGGCATCGAATTGGGCAATGCACAGAACGGAACAGTGGACCTGGGACGCTTCTCGCTGGACAACATGGAGAGTGTCACCTTGTACAACGGGCAGAAAAGCGCCATCTTCCAACCAGCCAAGGACTTCGGATCGGCAGGTTCCATCTATTTGCAATCGCGGACACCGAAATTCGACGAAAACGAAACTCATCGGGTTAAAGCAACCTTCAAGACCGGCTCTTTCGGCACTGTCAATCCGGCCTTGCTTTGGGAGCAGAAAGTGAGTGAAAAAGTCAATATGTCGCTCAGCGGCGAATACATGTACACCACCGGTCGCTATAAATTCACCTACCGCGTGGAAGAAGGCTACGACACCACAGCTGTCCGGCGCAATGGCGACGTCAATGCTCTGCGACTGGAGAATGGTTGGTTTGGCAAGCTACCGCAAGGGCAGTGGAAGGCCAAGGCCTACTTCTACCGCTCCGAACGGGGCTATCCAGGTGCCGTGGTGCGCAACAAGTTCTCACACGAAGATCGTCAGTGGGATACCAACGTATTTGTACAAGGCTCGCTCCGCAAGGACTTCTCCGAACGCTACAGCCTGATGCTGAACGCCAAGTATGCCTACGACTACCTGCACTACCTGGCCGATCCGCGACAGGACGAGGCCCTGATGTACATCAACAACCACTACCGTCAACAGGAAGCCTACGTATCGCTGGCGCAGCGTTATACACTGCTGCCGTCGTGGGACGTCAGTCTGTCGGCCGACTATCAGTTCAACTTGCTGAATGCCGACCTGAAAGACTTTGTCTACCCGCGCCGCCATACAGTGCTGGCTGCTGCCGCTACTTCCTTGCACCTGGGACGGGTGAAGATGCAGGCCAGTATTCTGGCTACCTTCGTCCACGACAACGTGGCCTCGGACACAACCGCTGCTGCTAACAAGATGGAATGGACCCCCACAGCCATTGCCTCGTGGCAGCCTTTCAGGCAGCACGACCTGCACCTGCGCGCCTTCTACAAGCGCATCTTCCGCATGCCGACGCTGAACGACCTGTATTACACCTTTATAGGCAACATCAACCTGAAGCCGGAATATACCAACCAATATAATATAGGTATCACGTATGGAAAAGACTTTCGCCATACCTGGCTACGGCACATCGAAGCCCAGGCCGACGTTTACTACAACGAAGTAGAAAACAAGATTGTAGCGACTCCTACATCTAACTTCTTCCGCTGGACCATGGTCAACCTGGGAAAAGTGGAAATCAGAGGAATAGACGTCGCCCTACAGACCAACTGGCAACCGGCACAGGACCTGACACTGACCACGCGCATGAACTATACATATCAGAAAGCACAGGACTTTACCGATCCGTCGAAACTGTACTACGGCGGACAGATACCCTACATACCCTGGCACAGCGGTTCGGCAGCCGTCAACCTGAACTGGAAGCAGTGGGAAGCCAGCTACAGCTTCATCTACACCGGCGAACGCTATTCTTCGCAAGCCAACCTGCCGGTCAATTACCAATTACCGTGGTACACCAGCGACTTCTCCGTCTCGCGTAACCTGCCGCTGCGCACGGGCGACATGAAACTAACGCTGGAAGTCAACAACCTGCTGAACCAGCAATACGAAGTAGTGTCGTGCTATCCCATGCCAGGCATCAACTTCAAAGCCATCGTGCAATATACATTTTAAAGGAAAAGAAAACTAAATAATCATCTATGTATGGCAAATAATAAACAGATAAACATCCAGCTGATACTGGGTAGCCTCTGGCTGATACTGAGTCTGTCAGCCTGCCGCGGCGACATCCCCATGATGCACACGGAAGAAGAATGGATTACTCCTCCTTATACAGGAAGCCCCATCAAAGGCTTTTTTCTGCTGAACGAAGGCAACATGGGCAACAATAAAGCCAGCATCGACTTCTTCGACTACACTACCGGGAAGTACAACCGCAACATCTATCCCCAACGAAACCCCTCCATTGTCAAGGAACTGGGCGACGTGGGCAACGACATAGCCGTCTACGGCAGTAAGTTGTATGCCGTCATCAACTGTTCGCACTACGTGGAAGTGATGGACGTACATACGGCCGAACACATTGCCAGCATCGACGTGCTGAATTGTCGCAACATCGTATTCAACGACGGAAAAGCCTATGTCAGTTCTTATGCCGGCCCCGTTCAGATCGATCCTGACGCCCGTCCCGGAAAGGTAGTCGAAATAGATACTGCCAGCCTGAGTATTACACACGAAGTTATCGTCGGTTATCAACCCGAAGAAATGGTCATCACCGACGGAAAACTGTATGTGGCCAATTCGGGCGGCTACCGTTATCCCAACTACGACCGTACGGTATCCGTGGTCGACCTTCAGTCATTTCAGGTCATCAAGTCCATCGACGT
This sequence comes from Bacteroides ndongoniae, assembly GCF_900108345.1. Taxonomy (GTDB): domain Bacteria; phylum Bacteroidota; class Bacteroidia; order Bacteroidales; family Bacteroidaceae; genus Bacteroides; species Bacteroides ndongoniae. The sequence continues at coordinate 110,488 of NZ_FNVV01000012.1, forward strand.
AGCCATCAATCTGCACCGTATGGAGCTGGACCGCTTCGGACGGATATACGTCAGCTCGCGCGGCGACTACTACGGAACGGGGTCGGACGTGTTTGTCATCGACAGCCATACCGACCAGGTCATCGGCAACTTGGGCATAGCAGCCAGCGAAATGCACCTGTGCGGCGACTCCATCTACATGACCAGCGTAGAGTGGAGCTACGTGACGGAAAGCAACAGTATCGGATACGCCATCTACGACGTGCTGTGGCAGAAGATCGTTTCGCACAACTTCATCACCGACGGCACGGACAAGGAAATAGAAATCCCCTACGGTGTAGCCGTAAATCCGGAAACAAAGGAAATTTTTGTGACCGATGCCACCAATTACGTTACTCCGGGCTATCTGTACTGCTTTAGCCCCGACGGAAAAAAGAAATGGAAAGTGATGACCGGTGACATACCCGCCCACTTCGCCTTTACAACCGAGCCATTTGAATAAACAATAAACTCATATATTCACCTAAAAACAATTGTATTATGAAAAAAGAAGTATTGAGCAAATCCCTGTGGGGGATCGCTTTATCGACTGTCCTTATATCAGGCAGCCTTACATCGTGCAGCGACGACAACTCGGAACCCTATGTGCTCCAGCAGGCAGACATTACCGTCAATGTTCCGGAATCTGGATTCAAAGCAGTTGTCGACCAATTGTTCAAGATTGAAGTGAACAGCGTGTCCGACGAGGGTGTTACCTACACCTGGACTTTGGACGGCGAAACACTGTCCAACAGCAAACAGCTGGAATACATCTTCCCCAGTGCAGGCGCATACGAACTGATACTGACTGCAACCCAAGGAACAAGCTGTTTCAGCTATACTTTCCAGGTAACCGTAGGTTTCGATGACTCTATCACAACTCCCGAAGGAGCCAAAGCTTATATTACAAAGGTAATCGACTTTATGCCTGCCGTAGGACAGTACACCAATGTCCTGCCCTCATACGAAGAAGGCGACACGCAGGAAAACATGAACCAGAAAGTGCTCGACGCCATCGGAAATGGCAACCGTAGCATGATTTCGCTTGGTGGATACGGTGGTTATGTAACGGTAGGCTTCGACCACACTATCGAAAACAAAGCCGGCCTGCGCGACTTCCGCGTACTTGGCAACGCTTTCTATTCGGCCGCCAATCCCAATCCGGATGCTCCCGTAGGCGGTAGCTGCGAACCGGGCATCATCATGGTGGCCTACGACAAGAACAAGAACGGCGTGCCCGATGATGACGAGTGGTACGAAATAGCCGGAAGCGCCCATAACAATCCTGAAGGCGAAGCCTGGTATCAGATGGCCATTAATGCCGGAAACGATGTCAACACTTATAAGGACTATCAGATAACCTACTACCGCCCCGAAAAGGAACCAACCACTGCCGAAGAAAAAGAACAGTACATCCGCTGGGAAGATAATCAAGGAAACTCTGGATATAAGGTGAAAAACAGTTTCCACAACCAACCTTACTTCCCGCAGTGGTTCGAAGGCGAAAAGCTGACTTTCAACGGCACATGTCTGCCACAGAACGGTATCGATGAAAGCGGTAAAGGTACTTACTTCGTACTCTACAAATTCGGTTACGGCTATGCCGATAACGAACAAAACACCAAAGACGATGCCTGCATCGACATCGACTGGGCTGTCAACTCCAAAGGACAAAAGGTCAACCTGCCGGGTGTAGACTTCATCAAGATATATTGCGGTGTGAACCAGGAAAACGGCTGGTTAGGCGAATGTTCTACAGAAGTATCGGGCGTAGAAGATCTCCACATTTTGGGAGAAGAAGTTGCCACACGGGAGGACTAACTCCATACGCAGCTTAAACCAAATGGAAGAACACTGAAATACCTAGGTAATAACTGTATCACAGAATTATTACCTCAATAACACTTTTTCTTTGTAAGGTAATCTCAAGTCTGCCTGCAGCTTAATAAAGCCAGGCAGACTTTTTTTGTAGAAAACAGAACATCCATCTGTGGAAAAATTCTACACTCCACACTTTTTCACACCTTTCCTCATTAAAAATTTTCCATCCGGCAAGCCAGCAGCACACTATCATTCAGCGACTTACAGAAATTCCATACAGATCATAGCAAGACTGTCATATAAATTGCAATTTTATTCAAGATGAAGTTTTCCCACATCCAACTGAGAGAGCATTTTATAAAGCAATAAAATATGAAAAGTCTAACTAGAAAGAGACAAGTAAAAACTTGCCTGAAAAAGTATCCGGCTATCTTATGCGGACTTATCTTCCTGCTGACAGGAAACCTTTCCACATGGGCCTATGAGAGTAAGAACCAACCCGATTCTGTCTTCCTCGACACAACCGAAGATCTCGTCACCGACCAGCAGCCCAAAACTGTAACTGGTATTGTGAAGGATATGAGTGGAGAGCCTCTGCCGGAAGCCAGTATCGTAGAAAAAGGCAATACAAGCAACGGCGTAATAGCCGACGTTGACGGACGCTTTACCCTGACCGTACCCGGAAACGCCACTCTTGTGGTAGCCTACATGGGCTATGCCACACGGGAAATCAAACTACGAAAAGGAGGAAAAACCAAACTCAACATCCTGCTGCGCGAAGACTCCCAACAGCTGAGCGAAGTAGTAGTCACCGCACTTGGTATCAAGAAAGATACTAAGAAACTGGGTTACGCTGTCAGCACCATCAACGCCGACGAGATAGTAAAAGCCGGAGCAACCAACATCGCTTCGGCCATGTACGGCAAGGCACCGGGTATCCGCATCACACAGACGCAAGGCGGATCGGCCGGAGCCGTCTCCATCAACGTGCGCGGATTGACGTCTATCACCGGAAACAACCAACCTATCATCATCCTCGATGGTGTACCTATCCGTAACGGAGGAACCGGAAAGAGTACAGACTTCGCTGAATTCGGTAACGACGGCCGTATCCGTTCGAACGGTCTGGTCGACATCAATCCCGAAGACATTGAGAGCATCAGCATTCTGAAAGGCGCTTCAGCCACAGCCCTATACGGCTCGGAAGCAGCCAACGGCGCCGTAGTCATCACCAGCAAACGTGCTAAAACGGGAAAAGTAAGTGTAGACTTCACTGCACAAGTCATGGCCAACCTACCCGCCTACCTACCCGAAGTGCAAAACCTGTACGGACCGGGAACCTACAACATCAACTACAGCGATTACGAAAAGCAGACCGGAGGATTCTATCAACGAACCTTCAACGGACAGACCTACAAAAGTCTGCGCAGCACCACACAGTCGTTCGGTCCACGATACGACGGTAGTGACGTGCTCTATTGGGACGGAATGGTGCGTCCTTACGTAGCACAGACAGATAATCCGTGGAACGAACTGTTCCGTACCGGATGGACGCAGAACTATACACTGGCTATCTCGCACGGTACGGAGACTGCCAGCAACCGCTTCTCGTATACCTATACCGACGAAATACCCAATGCATTGGTAGGCAGTTTCAAAAAACACAACTTCAAACTGACCGGTTCATACAAACTCTTCAAACCTCTGACATTGGAGTACTCCATCAACTACATCATCCAGAATGTCAAGAACCGTCCGCAAACCTCACTCAGCCTGTATGGAAGTTTCAGCAACGCTTTCTCGACATTCCTCGACATTCCCTACCTGAAAAGCACCTATGCCACCAGCTTAGGTTATAAAAATACATTTGCAGGTGGCGATGCTACACTGACTCCCGACGAAGCCTGGGCTTACGATCCTAGCTACCTGACAGGTGTACGCGACATGCTGTGGAACATGTACCACCAGACAAGTGAAGAAACCGAAAACCGACTGATGGGAATGATACGCCCCACATGGCAAATAACCAACTGGCTCAGCCTGCGTGCCCAAGTGGCAACCGACATCACCGATGCCAAGCAGACGTTGAAGAAAGAAACCGAACGACCTAATTCACTGTACGACCCCAGCGGCAGCTTCCAAGCTATCAACCGCCGCTACGACATCATATATGGCGACGTAATGCTGAACTTCAACTATAACATCGGCCGTTTCGACATCGCAGCTACTGCCGGATGGACAGGACGATACGAAAACATGCACAACATCAGCGTGGCAACCAACGGCGGACTTTCCACCGAAAACTGGTTCGACCTGAATGCCAGCCGCTATACAGCCAGCAGCAGCCTGCAACGCATGGAATTGCTGAAAACCGGTTATATGGGTACCCTCAGCCTGGGCTGGGACAATTACCTCTTTTTGGAACTGACCGGACGTCAGGAGCGCTCTTCTACACTGAAGGACCAAAGTTTCTTCTACCCTTCGGCCAACATGAGTTTCCTGTTCACCGATGCCTTCCGTATGCCGCGCTAGTGGAGCTACGGTAAGCTACGCCTCTCTTACGGCGTTGTGGGTAACGCTCCCGAAACCTATGCCGCCAACATTGTTTACGAGCAAGGCTCAGACAACGGCTTCACGTGGAACACCGTTCCTTCTTCATTAGGCAACTCGCACATCCGTCCCGAAAAAAAATACGAATATGAGTTCGGACTCGAAAGCAAGTTCTTCAATAACCGTCTGGGATTCGACGTGTCCTACTACAATAACCGTGTAAAAGACCAGATACTGTCTACTCCTCAACCATCCAGTTCGGGTGCCAAATATATGCTGATGAACGTGGGCGAGGTAGCCAACCAAGGTTGGGATGTAGCCATCAATGCCACACCGGTACTGACACGCGACTTCCGCTGGGATCTGACCGCTACCTACGGTGTGTATAAAAACAAAGTCGTACGGCTGGCCGACGGAGTACCTTACCTTGAAATCGTAAACTCCGGCGGAAGTGGTATCAAAATACAGGCCGTAGAAGGACAAGCCATGGGCGACATCTATGCACAAGTGCCGCAAATGAACGAAAAAGGCGAGTACCTTGTGTCAGATAACGGCCTCTACCTCAACCAGAGCGAACTGCAAAAAGTGGGCAACATCAATCCCGACGGTGTAGGTGGTCTGTTCAACTCGTTCTCGTATAAGAACTTCACCCTCGACATCAGCATTGACTACCGCATCGGAGGTGACGTTATCAATGAAATGAACCAATACGCCACCGGACTGGGTCTGACACCTGAATCGCTGAAATACCGCGATACCGAACATGGAGGCCTTTCCTACTATTACCCGGGCGACAACAACTCAACAGCTATCCCCGTACAGGTAGCCCCAACCACCGCGGCAGGTCCCAACGGTGAGCACATCTACCACGACGGCCTCATCCTGCCGGGTATAGTAGCTTCGACAGGCGAGCAGAATACACGTATCATCCCTGCTGCCTACTATTACAACATGACCTACAACTGGGGTACCAACAGCGAACAGCTCACTTATATGAACTCCGTATTCGACAATTCGTACGTGAAGCTGCGCGAACTGGCGCTGAGCTATCGGTTCCCACAGAAAGTGACTGCCAAACTGGGTATGTCGGGCCTGAGCCTGTCGGTGTTCGGACGAAACCTCTTCTACTTCTACAAAGCATTGAAGAACTACGATGCCGAGTCGTCGGTAGGAACGTCATGGGCAAATCAGGCTGTTGTCGGCAATTCGACGGCAGCTACCCGAAACTTCGGATTCTCCGTCAGAGCCAGCTTCTGAGCAATAACAACCACCTCGTACAATCAAGGTAAAAAACGGGCAACCGCAACAAAAAACATATAAAAAGGCATTATGAAAAAACTATCCATATCATTGGCTTTGGGTGTACTACTCACCCTCGGCGCCTGCTCGGAATATGATTTCGACAGTAAATACGAAGACCCTTCGAAAGTGACCACCGTCTCTATCAGCAACCTGATGGTAGGTGTTTTTCAAAGAGTGAAAGACTACGACCTCTACGAGTATAACCGTTTTTTCGGCTTCGACTCGCAGTTCGTAGGGAAATATGCACAGACTTTCGGTTATACTTACTCCAGCAGCATGTATACACCCGGTTATACTCCATTCATCGACAGCCAGTGGGACAACCTTTACTCGGCTCTGACCCAACTACGCAAACTCGAATCACTCTATAACGAAGAAAGCACCGGACAGCAAGAGCAGGACGAAGTTTTTCTGCTGGCAGCACGGCTACAAGTATACGATTTCTTTGCCGCTACTGTCGACGTCTTTGGCGACATGCCTTTCAGCAAGGCTTGTACCTTGCCGCTGACCAATGACGTGCAACAGTCGTATGCTCCTTACGACAAAGCAGAAGACATCTACCGTACCATCCTGTCCGAACTGAAGGAGATGGCTCCACGCTTCCGCACCATCCCCGTTCCGCGTAACTTCAGTACACAGGACTTCATCAACTGGGGCGACATGGATAAGTGGGAGCGTTACGCCAACTCCCTGCGCCTACGTCTGGCCATGCGTGTAGCCTCGCAAGGCGAACTGGCAGAAGAAGGACGAGCCATCATCAAAGAGATACTGGAGAACCCGACCGAATACCCTCTCATCGAGGAACAAGCGAATAACGTATTCATCACTAACCAGAAGTCCGGACAGCTGAACTTCACTGCCGGTAGCGGACTGGGCGACTGGGTGACCAACCGTCTGGCATCGGGTCCCGTCATCGATCGAATGCTGAGCCACGGCAATTACAACATGGAGAGCAGCGATCCACTGACTGGTACTTATGTCGAGGGTACAGACGACCCGCGCATCCTGCTCTACTACAACCCTGTAAAAATAGTAAACCGCAATACTGGACAGACTGACGAACACCGCTACCTGGGTACGGATGTCAGTGTAAGCGACGAGCTGACCGAATACTACAACTCACAGGCCGAGGACGAACTGATAACAACCAACAAGGGTTTCTCGCAAATCACCCAAAACGGTTTCTTCTGGCAGAACGACAAGTTCGACATGCTCATCATGGCATCGCCCGAAATCCACTTCATCAAAGCAGAAGCATACGCCATGGGCTACGGAGTAGCACAGGACATGACCCGTGCCGAAGAAGAGTTTAAAACAGCCGTCAGCCAGTCCATCCGCCTGTGGTACTATTACGACTCCATCGGTACCGGCGAAAACACCCGCCGCTACGAGGCTCCAACCGACGAAGCCATAGCCGCCTTTGCCGACGCCCGCTGGAAGAGCAGCGACTATACCGATAAACTGGATGCCATTATCACCCAGAAGTGGGTACACTTTGCCTTCCTCGTCAGCCGCGAAGCCTGGAGCGACCTGCGCCGCACGGGCTATCCGTCGGGACTCGTTTTCCCCGAAGTAGCCGGCACCATCCCCAACGTTCCCAATCGTTGGCGCTACCCGACCACCGAAGTGAATTACAATCCCTACTATAAGGACGTACAGGCTGAAGACACCTACTACACCAAACTGTTCTGGGCGAAATGAGCCGCAAGACACACCGGTATACGAACCACAGCCACCCAACCTAGGATTGTGCTGAAAAGTTTGCAACCTACAAAACGAGACTAACAATCTCTTAAAACCAAATGACGCGGACTGAACGGATATCATATAAAAGATAAATCCGTGCAATCCGCGTCATTCGTATCTATAGGAAGGAACAGATAACCTGTACCCACGTACTGCCCTTCTCTGTTACAGCTTCTCGCCGTAAGCCAAGTCACCGGCATCGCCCAGCCCCGGCACAATGTAGGAACGCTCGTTCAGTTCAGGATCGATGGCTGCGCACCACAACGCAACGTCATCGTTCGGAAATACCTGCTGTAAGTGTTCCACTCCCTGACGGCTGGCTATCACGCTGGCTATCAGCAACCGCTTGGGAGTCCCCTTCGACAGAAAAGCTTTCCAGGCCAGCTCCATACTCTCGCCAGTGGCCAGCATGGGGTCGACCAGCAGCAGCGTCTTCCCTGTCAGGTTGGGCGAAGCGATGTATTCGATGTGCACATCAAGCTCGCGACACTCCTTATCCTTATAATAACGGTACGCCGATACGAAGGCATTGCCGGCACGGTCGAACACGTTCAGAAAACCCTGATGTAAAGGCAGCCCGGCACGGAACACCGTAGCAACCACCAGCTCATCGTCGGGTGTACTGACCTGAGCCACACCCAGCGGTGTCTGCACCTGTTTCACGGAGTAGGTCAACTCCTTACTCATTTCATAAGCCATCAGTTCGCCGATGCGTTCGATATTACGGCGAAAGCGCAAACGTTCTTTCTGTATATCCACATCGCGGATTTCGGCCACATACTGATTGATAACCGAATTGGTTTCTGCAAAATCTATAACTTTCATACGATTCTATTTTCGGCCTTCGAAGCCGTACAAACGGAAGAAGGCAATTCGATGCAAATATAAAACTTTCCTCCCGAAAACACCCGTCCGATGTGAAAATATGTTCATATATATAATATATGCCAACCATGCCTACATAGTACGACTGCCACACTTGCATGGCTCGGCTAGAACACTTGCACGGCTCGCGAGCCACACTTGTACCGCTCACGAGCCACACTTGCACCGCTCAACCCCGTCTGTATACCCTTCACAGCACGTTTTCTGTTTCCTGCTTCACATCCTTCATCCTTTCACCCGGCTTCTTCAAAGCTGATACATAGGAAGATGCGGTGAAAGGTAACGTTTCACAGCCATTTCATATCTTTTCTGCACGTTTCAACGCAAGCTACTGTATCTGAGGTAATTGTGGTGAAACATCATACATTCCAACCTTCCTTCACCCGATAGCAACCGACGTTTCACCCCACCTGAAACCAATTTACACGCTGGACACCAACAGTCTGCAATGTACACACAGCAAAAACCGTCTCAGTTTTATCCGTTTTGCAACATTCAGTTAGCAGATATTGTTATGGATTTATAAAAGAAGTCCAATTAAAGAAAAATTTCTCCAATAGGACTTTTCTTTCGAAAGAAAATCGTACTTTTGTAGTCGAAAAACAAGGGACTTATCCGAAACCGCCCTGCGACGGACAACGGATTCTGACGAGGACTCCCCTCCCCTTGTAAAGATAAAGGTAAAAAGAGATTATTCACAAAAATACCAATTTTTAAAATCTTAAAAAGAAATGGCAAATTTAGATTTAAGCAAGTACGGTATTCAAGACGTAAAGGAGATTCTCCACAACCCGTCTTATGAAGTATTGTTCGAAGAAGAGACCAAAGCTGGTCTGGAAGGCTACGAAAAAGGTCAGGTAACAGAACTGAACGCTGTGAACGTAATGACTGGTATCTATACCGGACGTTCTCCTAAAGATAAATTCTTCGTTAAGAATGAAGCCAGCGAAAACACTGTATGGTGGACTTCTGACGAATACAAGAACGACAACAAACCTTGCTCTGAAGAAGCTTGGGCTGACCTGAAGGCTAAAGCTGTTAAACAGCTGAGCGGCAAGCGTCTGTTCGTTATGGATACATTCTGCGGTGCCAACCCTGCAACTCGTCTGAAAGTACGTTTCATCATGGAAGTTGCTTGGCAGGCTCACTTCGTAAAGAACATGTTCATCCGTCCGACAGAAGAAGAACTGGCCAACTACGGTGAACCCGATTTCGTATCATTCAACGCAGCCAAGGCTAAGGTTGACAACTACAAGGAACTGGGTCTGAACTCTGAAACAGCTACTGTATTCAACCTGAAGACTAACGAACAGGTTATCCTGAACACTTGGTACGGTGGTGAAATGAAGAAAGGTATCTTCTCTATCATGAACTACCTGAACCCGTTGCGTGGTATCGCTTCTATGCACTGCTCTGCCAACACTAATATGGAAGGCACTGACACTGCTATCTTCTTCGGTCTGTCTGGTACAGGTAAGACTACTTTGTCTACTGACCCGAAACGTAAACTGATCGGTGACGACGAGCACGGATGGGACGACGAAGGCGTATTCAACTACGAAGGTGGTTGCTATGCTAAGGTTATCAACCTCGACAAGGAAAGCGAACCCGATATCTACGCTGCCATCAAGCGCGACGCTCTGTTGGAGAACGTAACAGTTGACGCCAACGGTAAGATCGACTTCGCTGATAAGAGCGTAACTGAGAACACTCGTGTTTCTTATCCTATCTACCACATCGAAAACATCGTTAAGCCGGTATCTAAAGGTCCTCACGCTCACCAGGTAATCTTCCTGTCAGCTGATGCCTTCGGTGTATTGCCTCCGGTATCTATCCTGAACCCCGAACAGGCTCAGTACTACTTCCTGTCTGGTTTCACTGCTAAGTTGGCTGGTACAGAACGTGGTATCACTGAACCGACTCCGACATTCTCTGCTTGCTTCGGCGCAGCCTTCCTGAGCTTGCACCCGACTAAATATGCAGAAGAGTTGGTTAAGAAGATGGAAAAAGTAGGTGCTAAGGCATACTTGGTTAACACTGGTTGGAACGGTACTGGCAAGCGTATTTCTATCCGCGATACTCGTGGTATCATCGACGCTATCCTGGACGGTTCTATCGACAAGGCTCCTACAAAGGTTATCCCGTACTTCGACTTCGTAGTTCCGACAGAATTGCCGGGTGTTGATCCGAAGATCCTCGATCCTCGCGACACTTACGAATGCGCATGCCAATGGGAAGAAAAAGCCAAAGACCTGGCTGGCCGCTTCATCAAGAACTTCGCTAAGTTCACTGGCAACGAAGCAGGTAAGAAGCTGGTTGCTGCTGGTCCGAAGCTCTAATCGAAAAGACTATAAGCAATCAATAAAAGAGAGGGTACATCCGGTGCGGATGTACCCTCTTTCTTTTCTAGTTCTTCAGCAGACAAAACAAGAACCTCACCGTCCACCCGTCACCTTCAGCAGAAAATCAGCAAAAGCCAGAGCCGACTTTTTCCGATAAGTACCCTGTGGCCAAAACAGAAAGCCACGCGAAGTGAGATGGTCATTGCAAAGAATCGGAATCTGCATCAGGTCGGGCTCACCACGAACAGCGGCCTGTGTCAGTATGGTTCCCCACTGCCCACTCCTCAACGCATGAATGATGGTATGGACATCGTCCATTTCGACAGAAGCCGTAAGTTCCATATGATGCCGACGGAACAGTTCTTCCACTTTCTTTCTCGTAGCAAATCCACAAGCCGGCAATATCAACGGCGTCTGCGACAGGCGCTTCAACGTGACCGACGAAAGCTCGGCCAACGGGTGCGAACGATGAACAATGAAGTTAAGACGCGAAGAGAAAAGCGGCAGCGTTTCAAACTCATCTTCCACTCCTTCCGGTTTGAACGAAAGTACAAAGTCGGGGCCACTACCGTCCAGCCGCTTCAACAGTTCTTCGGAAGTAGCAAAAGTAACTTCTACCCGTACTTTGGGATGGGCTTGCGAAAAAAGCTTCAGTGCTGCAATCAGTAGCGGACTCATGCTGTAAGTCACACCGATACGCAGTACCCCTGTTTCAATTCCCTTCAAGTCATGAATAATCTGTCGTCCGTCTTCCGCATCGTGAATGGCCCGGACGGCATAAGGCAGAAAGGCATGACCGGCCTCGGTAGGAACAATGCGCTTGCCAATGCGGTCGAAAAGCAATACATCCAGTTCATCCTCTAACTGTTTGATCTGCTGCGAAAGCGTACTTTGCGAAATATGAAGCACGCGGGCCGCTTCCGAAAAATTCTGCCGCTCGCAAGCCTCCTTGAAATACTTCAGTTGGCGTAATTCCATGTTTCAATCGTTTTAGCCTATAAGGTTTATCGAAAAAATGAATCTTGCAAATATAAAGAAATAACCCGCTCCCCCATATATTTGTTCAGCAACAATAATAATGTGCAAGATGAAAAAGATAAACGGTCACTTTACGAACAACCGAAAAGCCGTCGTCCTCTATTACAGCCACAAAGGGAAAACGGCCGCCTATGCCCGCGAAATAGCCATGTACCTTTGGTCGAAAGGCCTGAGTGTCAGTCTGAGTGCCGTGTCAGATGCCACACCGGAGAAGCTGGCAGAATGTGACTTCCTGATTTCGGGCTGCTGGACTTGCGGTTGGTTCGTCATCGGACAACATCCGCACAGGCAGTGGCAGGACTTCAGCCGACAGATACAACAGCTGGTACAGGCCGACCGCACGCTTCTTTTTACCACTTACCGGTTCAGGACAGGCAGCATGTACATGCGCATGAAACGTGCACTGAGCATTCCACGAGCATGCCCTGTACCCTTTCTGAAATCGAAAACCGGACGCCTCACCGACGAGGACAAGGCACAATTGGATCACTTCATCGACATTTCCTTTATTCACTAACTATAAACGTAACATGGTATGAAAACTAAGAAACTGACTACCGCTGCAGGAGCACCTGTAGCCGACAACCAGAATGTAGCCACCGCAGGACGCCGGGGGCCGATGCTCTTACAAGATGTATGGTTTCTGGAGAAACTGGCACACTTCGACCGCGAAGTCATTCCCGAACGCCGCATGCACGCCAAAGGATCGGGAGCTTTCGGCAAGTTTACCGTAACCCATGACATTACCCCCTACAGCAAAGCCGCCATCTTCTCGCAGATAGGCAAGGAGACGGAAGTATTTGTACGCTTCTCGACCGTAGCCGGAGAACGTGGAGCCGCCGATGCCGAACGCGATATCCGCGGATTTGCCATCAAGTTCTATACAGACGAAGGCAACTGGGACTTGGTTGGAAACAACACCCCCGTCTTCTTCTTGCGCGACCCGCTGAAGTTTCCCGATCTGAATCATGCCGTCAAACGCGATCCGCGTACCAACATGCGCAGCGCACGCAATAACTGGGACTTCTGGACACTGCTGCCCGAAGCACTCCACCAGGTAACCATCACCATGAGCGACCGCGGCATCCCGGCTTCGTACCGGCACATGCACGGCTACGGCAGTCACACCTTCTCCTTCATCAATGCCGAAGGCAAACGCACATGGGTTAAATTCCATTTACGTACCCAGCAGGGCATCAAGAATCTGACCGATCAGGAAGCCGAAGCCATCATAGCCAAAGACCGCGAAAGCCACCAACGCGACCTGTACGAAAGCATCGAGAAAGGCGACTTTCCACGCTGGACCATGTTCATCCAGCTGATGACGGAAGAACAGGCAGCCAACTGTCCGTTCAACCCCTTCGACCTCACCAAAGTATGGTCGCAAAAGGAATATCCGCTCATCGAAGTAGGTGTACTGGAACTGAACCGCAACCCCGAAAACTACTTCGCCGACGTAGAGCAGGCAGCTTTCAACCCGGCCAACGTAGTGCCAGGCATCAGCTTCTCGCCCGACCGCATGTTGCAGGGACGTCTTTTCTCGTACGGCGACACGCAACGCTATCGCCTGGGCGTGAACCACCATCAGATTCCCGTGAACCGCAGCCGTTGTCCGTTCCTCAACATGTACCATCGTGACGGGCAAATGAGAGTTGACGGCAATTACGGCTCAACACTGGGATACGAGCCTAATGGCTATGGCGAATGGCAACAACAAGGCGAATACAAGGAACCGCCCCTCGAACTGGATGGAGCCGCCTACCAATGGGATTACCGCGAAGACGACTCGGATTACTATTCGCAAGCCGGCGACCTGTTCCGTCTGATGACACCCGCACAGCAACAGGTTCTGTTCGAAAATACCGCCCGCTCAATGGGTGATATTCCCGAAGAAATCAAACTCCGCCACATCCGTAACTGCCTGAAAGCCGACGAGAACTATGGCCGCGGCATCGCTCAGGCTTTAGGCATTGCCATGACACATCCGGGGCTGGCCGAAAGCTGATCGATTCTTCATCCCTCGACCTTCATTCTGTAACTTCTTCCGTACCAGAAAAGTAACAGAATGAAGGCACGAAGGGCTGAAAAAAAGAAAAAAGCAGTATAGCCAGGAACATTTATTGAAAATATTTCATTAGCTTTGCCTCTAACAATTTATCTGCAAAAAGCTTATGAAAAAGTACATCCTGCTTGCCCTGTTAGCCATCGGCATCATGGGCTTTCAATCATGCCAATCGAAACAAGGACGCATCGACGACCTGAAGAACTTTGTGGAAGAAATCAGCGAGGACGGCAAGGACTATTCCGCCGATCAATGGGAAAAGGCGAACAAGAAGTTCAGCGAACTCCTGGAGAAAATCAACTCGTACGACGACCTGACCGAGGAAGAACTGGAAGAAGTAGCCAAACTGCAAGGTCAATATGCCGCCACTGTATTCAAGAACTGTGGAAAAGCCATCATGGAGCAGATGGAAAAAGCCGGTGCCGCACTCGGCGGTTTCCTTGAAGGAGTAGATGAAGGACTGGAAGACAAGGAACAGGAATAATCCGCTCCACACATACACCATCGGCTCATTTTCATTACCAATGACATCAACCCAAATAAAAACGTATATATGAAACTATTGAAAGGTATCGTGGGCGGACTCTGCCTGTGTGCAGCCATCGGATGCACCGCCCCTGCATCGCAAAAAGAAAGCACTGCCGCTCCTAAAGGCCTCAGCCAGTCGGAAGCAGTCATCAAAACCATTATGGATCGCCGCAGCATCCGCAAGTACAAACCACAACCGGTGAACCGCGACACCATGCAAACCATCCTGAAATGTGGCATCAATGCTCCCAATGGCATGAATAAACAGTCGTGGGAAGTACGCGTAGTGGACAATCCAGAGTTTATCAACGGGGTAACAGAGCTCTACAAGAAAGCAAATCCGAAAGCAACTGAAGATCCGTCGTTCAAGAACATGTTTCGCAATGCCCCCACGGTAGTGTTTATCGCCAACGACCCGTCGTACGACTGCTCTCAGATAGACTGCGGTCTGCTGGGCGGCAACATGATACTTACGGCACAATCCATGGGCATCGGATCGTGCTGTCTGGGCGGACCGGCCCGTTTTATGAAGTCGGCCGAAGCAGCCGAGTATCTGAAGAAACTGAACTTCAGCGAAGGCTACGAATTGCTGTACTGCATAGCCTTCGGCTATCCCGATGAGGCACCTGACGCCAAACCGCGTAATGCCGAGAAAGTAAAGTTCATCGACTAAAAAAAGAGTTTGACAACCCTTCCTGTGCAAAAAAAGGAGGTGTGCATCCCTACACACCTCCTTTCGTCTAATATATATTATATGTATGTTATGAGTTCTTATTGGCACGCTTGCGTTCCGTCTCATCGAGGATAACTTTACGCATACGCATAGACTTCGGAGTAACCTCTACATACTCGTCTTCCTTGATGTATTCCAATGCTTCTTCCAACGAGAACTGTACGGGAGGAATCAGACGGGCTTTCTCGTCCGAACCGCTGGCACGCATATTGGTCAGTTTCTTCGACTTGGTCACGTTCACTACCAAATCGTTTTCGTGTGAATGTTCACCTACCACCTGACCTGCATAGACTTCCTCTTGCGGGAAGATGAAGAATTTGCCACGGTCCTGCAGTTTGTCGATGGCATAAGCAAAAGCCGTTCCACTCTCCATGGCAATCATGGATCCGTTGGTACGACGCTCTATCTCGCCCTTATAAGGCTGATACTCCTTGAAGCGATGTGCCATGATGGCTTCACCGGCACTGGCTGTCAACACATTGGTACGCAAGCCGATGATACCGCGCGACGGCATGTCGAACTCCAGGTTCACACGGTCGCCCGCATTTTCCATCTTCACCATTTCGCCCTTACGACGGGTCACCATATCGATAATCTTGCTGGCATATTCCTCAGGAACATTTACAGTCAACTCCTCGATAGGTTCGCACTTCACACCGTCTATCTCCTTGAAGATAACCTGTGGCTGACCAACCTGCAACTCATAGCCTTCACGACGCATGGTCTCGATCAGTACAGACAAGTGAAGCACACCACGACCCGAAACGATCCATTTTCCGTCTTCTTCGCTCTTCTTCACACGCAAAGCCAGGTTCTTGTCCAGCTCCTTCATCAGTCGGTCGTGAATGTGACGCGAAGTAACGAATTTACCTTCTCTTCCAAAGAAAGGCGAATCGTTGATGGTGAACAACATGCTCATGGTCGGTTCGTCGATGGCAATAGGCGGCAATGCTTCGGGGTTCTCGTAATCGCAGATGGTATCGCCAATCTCGAAACCATCGATACCTACCAGGGCGCAAATGTCACCCGATGAAACTTCGGGCACTCTGACACGCCCCATGCCTTCGAATGTATGCAGTTCTTTAATCTTAGTCTTGATGATACTGCCGTCACGCTTTGCCAACGATACATTCATACCCTCGCGCAACGTACCGCGATGAACACGTCCCACCGCAATACGGCCGGTATAAGATGAATAATCGAGCGAAGTAATCAGCATCTGGGGCGTACCCTCCAGCTGCTCGGGAGCAGGTATGTTCTCCAGGATGCAGTCGAGCAAAGGAGTGATGTTATCGGTCGGCTTCTGCCAGTCGGTACTCATCCAGTTGTTCTTGGCCGATCCGTAAATGACGGGGAAGTCAAGTTGATCTTCAGTTGCGTTAAGGCTGAACATCAGATCGAACACCATTTCATACACTTCTTCGGGGCGACAGTTGGGCTTATCCACCTTATTGACAACCACAATGGGCTTCAAACCAATCTGCAAAGCCTTTTGAAGCACAAAGCGCGTCTGAGGCATCGGGCCTTCGAACGCATCGACCAGCAGAAGACAACCGTCGGCCATATTGAGCACACGCTCTACCTCGCCGCCAAAGTCACTGTGTCCCGGAGTGTCGATAATATTAATCTTGGTGCCTTTATAGTTAATGGATACGTTCTTCGAGAGAATCGTTATTCCTCGCTCACGTTCCAAATCATTGTTATCCAGCATCAATTCACCCGTGCTCTGGTTGTTCCGGAAAAGATGTCCGGCCAGCAGCATCTTGTCTACAAGCGTCGTCTTCCCATGATCGACATGGGCAATAATTGCAATGTTTCTGATGTTTTGCATATAATACCTATTATTTTCGAGGTGCAAAGATAGTGTATTTTTTACGATTACCGACTGGTATTTGTCAAAAAGTCGCTTTCTTATCCCTCTGTTCTGACGCACATTGACTCCATATTTGCCTTTCCGCACCGATAGAACAAGCATCTGAACCATTGCACATACACACAAACGAAATGTATCGCCCCCAGACACCTCGAAAACTTTTGCTTGTTTACCATGAAGGAACTTTTCTGCAAAAAACAGCGTCAGCATACACTTTTTCGCCTGAAAGTCATTGCCATATCAAAGATAATCCCTACCTTTGCAGCCCCGAAAGGGAATATTAATAACTTTTTTAATTAAACATTTTATGTATTTAGACGCTGCTAAAAAGCAAGAAATCTTCGGCAAGTACGGAAAGTCTAACTCTGATACTGGATCAGCTGAGTCTCAGATAGCTTTGTTTTCCTACCGTATTGCCCGTCTGACTGAGCACATGAAGCTCAACAGAAAGGATTATAGTACTGAAAGAGCCTTGACGATGTTGGTAGGTAAACGCCGTGCGCTGCTCAACTACCTGTACAACCGCGACATCAATCGCTATCGTGCCATCGTTAAAGAGCTTGGCTTGCGTAAGTAATCGCACTTGCGGCAACAAAATGAAAGTTAAAGGAGATGTGTCCACCAAACGACGCATCTCCTTTTCTTTTTCCTCGATGGCTTTTTATTGTATCTTCATCCTTTTATTCTGTATTCCAACGGACTCATACCGACATAACGTTTGAAGTATTTTCCAAAGAACGAAATATTGGCAAAATTCAGCGCATCCGATATTTCCTGAACAGAAGCATCCGTCAGCTTCAGCCGCGACTTGGCATCCATAATAACCATTGACGAAATAACGTCGGTACAGGTACTACCGGTCACTTCCCTGACCACGCTACACAGATAAGCATGACTCACCCGCAACTGCTCGGCATACCACACTACTTGCCTGATTTGTGAATAATGGCGCATGACAAGCCGCGTAAAGCTGCGGAACAACTGTTCGTTTTTGGTCAGCAACCGATGCTGACTGTTTCGATCCGAACAGATCTGATGAATAGCCAGATGAACATCGGCAAACAAATTGTTGGCAGCCGCCTTCCGCCCCTTCTCATCGAGAAACTCGTACAAACGTATAAGAAGGCCAAAAAAGTCGCGAAGCAAATCCGATGCCTTTTTATGAAGAGAGATAACCGGAGATTCTGACAACATGTAACATGCATCAATCATATGCTGCGAGGGATTACTTTTAATATACCCGGATGAAAAGCCCAGAAAATAAATCTTCAATTCATTACTCACTTTGTGGATCTGAAAAATAGTCCCGGGCACCAGCAATACCGCTTCATCCTGATGTACGCAAAACCGATTTAAATTGACTGAAGCTTCCACCTCGCCACTCTGACAATATATAAACATCTCACACTTCAACCTTACCGGAAAATCCGTATAAAGATTGAGCAGAGCGGGATCGATATCTGTACCTGCCAACCAATCTTCCGGCAAATCGATTTTGGGCATGTCTTTTTCTTGATTATGTTCCATCATATCCGTATAATTATATCGAGTCACAAAGATAAGCTTATTTGAAAAACAGACAAATGATTCTGACCAGCTTATCAACGCCAACCCCTATTTATTACGCATTTATAACGATACAAGAGGCCTAACCCAAAGGATCAGATGAAAAAAAGAACATAAAAAGTAAAAACAGACCTTGCTCAAGTGGTCATAAATACGTTACTTTGCAGCCCGAAAAAAGCATAAAAACCAGTCATCTCCTAAAAAGCGTTTTTACAGGAGGCATTAAACAAAAAAATATGAAAGTCAACAAAATTAAACTATTCCTGATGGGCTGCATGGCATCCCTGACGATCACATCCTGCACCTCAAGCGAGGATCCTGCAGAAAATGCCGGAAGCGGCAGTATCCGATTAGGACTTACTACCAGCACCGTATTTACGAAAGCGGTAAACGAGAGCGATTACGGAGATATTAATAAATACTCTGTGCAGATTCTAAATGACAAAGGAACAACTGTTGAAGAATTTATCTATAGTGAAAAGCCGGAACGAATCAGCTTAAATAATGGGAATTACACACTGAAAGCATTTTATGGTACAGAAAGTGATGCTTCACGCGACGAATTCTATGTAGAAGGAGAAACGGGATTCACCGTAAACGGAGAAGAACTTCAGGAAGTAGCAGTCGAATGCAAACCTACCTGCGGAAAGGTAAAAGTAAGTTTCGCCAACAATATGTCTCAATACTTCAGCAACTATTCTGTGGTATATGAAACGGCTGCATTAAAAGAGACCGGAAGTAGCGCCATTTGGCAAAAAAACGATACTGAACCATGGTACTTGAAAGTTAATGCAGCAGGAGAAAGCGTAAAAGCCTCCATCAACTTTACTCGCATCAGTGACAACAAGTCTGCCACTGTGGAAAAGACTTATACACTGGCTCCGGGTAAATCGTGGACACTGAACATCGCACCACAAGACAATAACGGCAGCTTGGGCATCGTTGTCACCATCGACGAATCGACCGATGATGAAAACATCGACATCGAAGTTCCCTCTGAATGGATTTAAAGTATAAGACCTTATTTATAAAGAAGAATTTTATGAAATTAATCAATATCATAGCCTTAAGCACAGCAGCCATTCTAAGCCTGGCTTCGTGCGAAATGAAGAATGAGCTGACCGGCAGCCTTGTGAACAAAGAAGATATGGGCGCTTTGGAGCTTGGAGTCAGTGTAAAACAACCCGTTTCACAGACACGTGCCACGGAAGTGGCAACCAATGACTTCCCTGTAACCATACAAGGTACAAGTGCCGAAGTTACTGACGTAGCGAAGGAATATGCCACTGTAGATGAAGTCCCGTCCAGCATCACAGTGCCTGTAGGACAATATACCGTAACGTCGCATACCCCCGGAACACTGGAGAAGAAAATGGGAAACCCCTATTATTCGGGAAGTACAAATATTACTGTAAGCAAAGGCATTACAAGCGAAGTCGATGTCATTTGCCGTATGGCCAACAGTCGTATTCAGATGAAATACGGAAACGATTTCAAAGAAGCATTCAGCTCATGGACGATTACCATAGACGATGGCACAGAAACTGTACTTGCATACACCGAAAGTGACCAGAATCCGGCTCCCATCTATTGGCATTTCGGCGATAACATCACAGCCATCACTGTCAATATCAAGGCTGTGACAACTAAAGGGAACACTGTAACCGAAAGACGAGTATTCCAAAAGAAAGACGCCGCCGAACAGTATGAAGAAGTGGGCGATGCATTCACCGGTGGCGACGCTTTAGAAATCAACATGGGTACCGTGGAATCTTCCACAGGAGAACTGACAGGAATTACCATTACTGCTAACATCACATTTGAAAATGAAAGCGAGTCGGTAGAGATTCCGACAACAAATCCGGACGAGGGTGGAGACTCTGGAACTGAACCACCAATAGGAGGTGATGTAACTCTTAACTTACCCGCAGATGTCACTTACTCAATATCGGCAGGCGATGCACCGGCCAGTGCTGATGCATATATAGCCTCTGAAGCAGGATTGGATAAAATCATCGTAACCATAACTGCAGGAAACGACGCCTTTCAAGCGATCTTGGTCGATTTAAAGATGGACGGACAAAGCTTCCTTGCTGAGAATGGAGGAGTAAACCTGATTGATAATAGCGATTTTGGGAATTTAGTTGCTACTGTAGGAAGTACAGCCCCTACAGATGGAACAAAAGAATACACGTTCCCAATCGGAGCATTCTTCACCTTCCTTGATATGACAGGAGCAACCGATGCAGGCAAATCACATGAGTTCCATATTACTGTAACCGATAAAAATGGACAAAAAGCAACCGGTGTATTTAAAGTAACCATAAACGAGTAAGAAAATGAAAAAGATATATTTATTTCTTTTTGTAATATTATCCACACTGAGCATAACTTCATGCCAGCAAGATGACTTAAATGACAACATCGGTTATCTCCGTATTGAAGTAGGAACCAATGCCTACGTAGATACCCGTATCGCTGCAGATTATAACCCTAAACAAATTGCTTTGCAAATACTCGATAGCAAAGGAGGAATCGTAGAAAGCACCGACGATTGGGAAACTCTGTCGGGACAACAAATTCGTTTGGCAGCAGGTACCTATACCGTAAAAGCCTCTTCCAACGGGTTCGATGGTTCCGAATCGGGATTTGACATACCTTACTATGCCGGTAGCCAGCAGATAACGGTACAAACAGGCAAAGAGGTTACCGCCAACATTACCTGTACATTGGCTAACGTAAAAGTTACCGTAAATTATGATCAGTCTTTTATAGACGCTTTCCAATCGGCTACAGCCACTGTCAAATCGGCTATGGAGGGTGTTAACGAACTCACCTTCAGAATGGGCGATGAACTGAAACCAGCTTATTTCCCGGTTGCAGACCTCACCGCTACTATTTCTGTAACCAACCATTCCGGACAACAGTTCTCGCAAGATACACCTATCACTAACGTGAAAGCCCGCAAACACTACATTCTGAACTTTAAAGTTGCTGAGACCGGCGATATAGGAGGAGTCAGCGTCAGTGTAGATGGAACAGAAACCGTATATACATTTACTTTCAATGTTTCTACTGAAGCCAGCACAAAATTAGGAGCTGAAGCGGCCAACGCTTGGAGTAACTTTGCTTATTTAGAAGGAAGTATTCTTTCTTCATCCGAAGAACTTGATCCGGCCAGCATGCACTTTGAGTATAAAAAGGCCGATGCAGAAGAATGGCAAACTATCTCAGCCAATTATAATAGCGGAAACCAGAAATTCACAGCGACACTTACAGGATTGACACCTGCCACGCAATATACTTATCGCCTCGCTTATGAAAAGAGTGGAGAAGCTTATGCCAGCGATCCAGTAACATTCACAACAGAAGAAGCCACAACATTGCCAAATGGCAATATGGATGATTGGTACAAGAGCGGCAAAACTTGGTATCCGGTATCAGAAAGTGACTATTCCACTTCGGGCTCTTTCTGGGATTCAAGTAACCCGGGAACTACAACAGGTGCCGGAGCATTAGTTAATGTAAACCCAACACAAGGCAATAGCTCTATCGTACACACCAGCGGAGGTAAATCTGCAGAATTAAAATCACAGTATGCTTCTGCATTCGGTATTGGTAAGTTTGCTGCAGCCAGCCTTTACTCAGGCAAATTCAACAGCTTAGTAGGTACTAACGGAGCCAAAATTGATTTTGGACAGAAATTTGCATCTCGCCCAACAGGTCTGCATGGTTGGTTCCGCTATACAAGTGGGAAAATAGACTATCGGGGTGATAATACTCCTGCAGGACTTGGCGAGAAAGGAACTGACGACTTATGTTCCATCTATATGGCATTAGCTAAAGCTCCTCATCAGTTGAACAATACTGATACTTCTACATTCTTCGATTTCGAAAACGATGATAATATCATTGCGTATGGCGAATTACCCGATGCGGAAGCTGTATCCACCAATAATGAATGGAAAGAATTCAATGTCGAACTGAAGTATAAAGATATCACGCCACAAACTGCATATTACTTGATTATCGTCTGCTCTTCAAGTAAATATGGCGATTACTTCACTGGAAGTACCGGTAGTATCATGTACATCGACGACTTGGAGTTACTTTACGGAGTTCCTTCCACCAAGTAAAGCCATATACAATTATTAATTAAAAAAAGAGGGTGCGTCATAACTCACCACTGATTACACAGACAGGCACAGAGATTACTTATAATATATCTGTGTTCCTCTGTGTAATCCGTGGCAAACTGCGGTTTTGATGCCCCCTCTTATACACGTTTTAAAACATTTATGTTCAGAATACTGTCACTCATCCTATTGTTCGCTATCGGTAGTGCATTCCAGACGCTACAGGCGCAGAAGTCTATCCGCATCGAAACCACCCTCAATGGCGACAGCATCATCATAGCCGATTCAACAGGACATGTTTACAAGATAAAAGCTCCAACCAAAAAGAAACGGAAAAAAGCCCAACGGCCCCAGCGCATCGACCGCGGCATCATGCAATCGGTCTTCATTCCCAAGGGGCAGTGGATGACAGGAGGTACGGTTTCTTATTCCGAACACGAGGAAGATAACCTGAACTTTCTGGTCATAAAGAACGTAGAAGGTTTGGGATATACGTTCAACGTCAGTCCGTACGTCGGCTATTTCTTCAAGGACAACGTAGCGGCAGGCTTACGCTTCGGCTACAACCGTACCTATTTAGATATGGCCAACTTCGAACTGAATCTGGGTGAGGACTTCAACATCAGCCTTAAGGACCTCTATTACCTGGAGCACGAATACCAGGTATCGGGTTTTCTGCGTACCTACATGCCCATCGGCAAAAGCAAGATTTTCGGACTGTTCAACGAAGTGCGCCTGACGTACGCCTACGGAGTAGGAAAGAATTCGACCGGTTCGAATACCGAATACGACGGTACTTTTGAACGGACACACAACCTGCAAATCGGTATAGCACCGGGCATGACGGCCTTCGTCACCGACTGGTCGGCAGTCGAAGTATCGGTAGGCGTGATGGGCTACAACTTCAAATGGCAGAAACAGACAACCAATCAGATAGAAAGCGGCATGAGAAGAACGTCTTCGGGAAACTTCAAGATCAACCTCTTCTCGATTAACATCGGCATGACCTTCTACCTGTAAACCAACGATCAAGAAACGAACGAACTATGATAAAAAGACTCTTCTGTTATATATGCTGCGTACTGGCATTAACTGCCTGTGCCATTGAGAACGACATTCCCTACCCCATCGTTGACGGAAGCATCCAGGACTTTGAGGTAGAAGGACAATGCGGTCCCGACGGCAGTGGAAGCCAGCAAGCTACCATTGATAAAAATGCACGTACGGTGAAACTGTATGTGGACGACTCGGTTGACTTGTCAGAGCTGCGCATTACCAAACTGACCGTCAGCAACAATGCCACGCTGGTGCCCGACTCTACCCTCTGCCACAACTATGCCAAGTTTCCGACCGTAGGCTTCAGTTCGCTGGACGATATTCCCATCTCGTCGGATACCCGCATGGACTTTTCGAACTCCGCCACGATCGTCCTGCGCACTTATCAGGACTATGCCTGGAGCATCAGCATCGAGCAGGTGATAAAGCGCGACATCGTTCTGGAAAACCAGGTAGGCAACGCCATTGTGGATGACATCAACCGGAATGTTATCATCTACGTGTCGCACGAACAACGGCTCGACCACATCAAAGTGACTTCGTTCAACCTCGCCGGCCAGCACGGCACGGTATATCCCGACCCGACTGCCGATGCCTACTTCGACTTCTCCGAGCCGCGGACCTTCTTTGTTTCGTATGGTTGGGAAGAGGTGAGCCACCAGTGGACCGTCTATGTCTATCAGACCGACGAAAACGCATCGGGGCAGATAGACGTCTTCTCAAGAGCCACAAGTGCCACACTGAAAGGCAGCATACAAAGCGGCAAGCAGCCTGTGGTGGAATACCGCAAATCGACCGACAGCAACTGGACTTCACAGCCTTTGGCCAACATCGCCATCAGCGGTACCAACTATACGACCGACCTGCAGCAACTCAGCCCCGGCACTGCATACGAATGCCGTGTCAGCATCGACGGCACCGTAGCAGGCACGCAGACGTTCACTACTGCACCCGCAACTCCACTGACCGACGGCAGTTTCGACAACTGGCATCAGGAAGATAAACTGTGGAACCCGTGGAGCCAGGGCGGAACTTCTTTCTGGGACACCGGCAATAAAGGAGCCGTCACCATCAGCGACAGCAACTCCATCCCCACCAGCGAAACCTGCAACGGAAGCGGACTTGCCGCCTCGCTCGAATCGAAATACCTTGTCCTGAAGTTTGCGGCAGGCAACATCTTTACGGGCAGTTATGTGAAAACGGTAGGAACCAACGGTGTGCTGAGCTTCGGACGGTCTTTCTCGTCGTTCCCCAGCAAACTGCGCATCAACTATAAATACACTTCGGCCACCATCGACAAGGTGGGAGAAGATGCCCTTTCTTATCTGAAAGGACGTCCCGACTCGTGCCACATCTACATCGCACTGACCGACTGGGACGAACCGCTCGAAATCCGTACGCGCCCCAGCGAACGCCAGCTGTTCGACAAAGCCGACTCGCACATCATCGCATACGCCGAACTGATACAAGGTTCCAGCACATCAGATTACCAGCAGAAGGACCTTGTGCTCGACTACCGATACACCAACCGCACACCGAAGTACATCGTCGTGGTGGCCAGCGCCAGCAAATATGGCGATTACTTCACCGGCGGAGTAGGCAGCAAACTGTGGTTAGATAATTTTGAACTGATTTACGAGTAAGTATGACAAAAGAGAATAGAAGAACCATCACAATGAAATATATCAAGGCTTTATATGCGGGCTTCATCGGCTTGCTGCTGGCAGCCTGCCAGACGGAGCAGTGGGAAGGCATGGAGGGTGGTTTCCTGATATCGTTGGGAGAAGACGTGACCGTAACCACCAAAAGCACTCCCGCCGAACTGGGCAAACCTGTTAAAGAACAATTCTCGCTGAAGATTGTGAAAGAAAGCACCGGCAGCACATTGTACGATGGAACCTTTACTTCGGACCAGATTCCTGCTTCGGCCGGACTTTACACCGTGACGGCCACCTGTGGCGAAAATCCTTTATTAGGATTGGACACTCCTTATTATAAAGGAGAAGAGGCAGGAGTGGAAGTAACCGAAGGAGAGACCCGGACAGTAAACCTGAGCTGCAAAGTGGCCAATGCACTGACCAGCGTGACGTACGACGAGCCCGAGAAGTTCGATGCCTTGTTCTCCTCGTACGGTCTGAAGGTTTCTGTGGGCAATCAATCCGTCACCATCAGCAAAGACAATGCAAAGAAAAGTGCCTACTACCGTGCAGGTACCATTCCGACCTTTCAGTTTGTCGGTACCCTGAAAGACAACGGTCAGGCAGTATCCATGACATTGGAAGATGACAAGCTGAAGAATGCCGACACCTTTGGCGCTGGCAAGCATTGCAAACTGACGCTGAAAGTGAAACCCGCCGCCTCCGGAGTTATCCTTACCGTAGCAAAGGTAGAGGTGGAGAATGTGACCATCTCGGAGACGATACCTGTGGAGTGGTTGCCCAAACCCAAGATAGAAGCCGAAGGCTTTGAAGGGAATTCGTTGTCGTTTGCCGAGACCGAAAGCAAAGCCGCAACTGTCAAGCTGAACACAGCAACAGCATTGCAAGACCTGAAAATCAAGTTCAATTTTGCCGATCCGCAATTTACAGCATTCAATCAGGAATACCAGCTTTCCACACTCTCTGAAGACACCCGAAAGGATTTAGAAGAAAAACTGGGCATCACACTACCTGCCATAGGCGATAGTTCCCCCAGCATACAGTTGGACAATCTGATAGCCAGACTACAAACCAATGCCGGTGAAGCGACTGCCAACACCATTGAGCTGGATGCACAGGCTAACGGCCGATGGAGCCATGAAGACGCAGAAGCTAATCGTAGCTATACATTGAATTGCAATAAGCCGGAGTTCAGCGTATCCGTAGATGCCAGCAACTGTTGGTCCAGAGAATTTACAATAAACGACATCACGGTAACAACGGGAAATGCAGAAACCATCAAAAACAATTTAATATATCAATATTATAATGGAACGGACTGGATAGAATGCAGCACACGAGACAATCAAAAAGGACGCGTCCAACAATTTGATGAAGCTGCAGAAGACATATCCCAAAAGAGCTATCGAGTACGTGCTTTGTATCGGGGAGCCATAGCCTCAACAGAAGCCGAAGCGACATTGGAAACTCCGGAACAATTACCGAATTCGGGGATGGAGGAATGGCATTGTTCAGGCCCATTCAGCCACAATGTATATAGCTATTATCCATATTCTGAAAATGATAAATGCTATTGGAACACTAATAATGATTATACAACACGATATCGTCAAGGAACTTTTGGTTATCCGTATAATTGTTTTCCAGCAGTATCTTATGTTCCGGGCAGAAATGGAGGCAAAGCGGCAGAATTAAGAAATACTGCATCCGGCGCAGGAAACACTACCGAAACAATTTTTACAGATGCAAAAATAGACAATAGAAACAGAGTTGCAGGAATATTATTCATTGGAGATTTTGAATGTAGTACAGGAATGAGCGCAACAAACTATTCTTATACTAAAACAAATGGTAAGGAATTTTATACCAGACCTACAGCATTAAAATTCTGGTATAAATATCTCCCTTATACAAACGATACATGGAAAGCCCATATTGAATTATGGGATGAAAATAAAAATATAATTATACAGCAAGACTTTCAATCCTCAACTTCACAAAATAATTATGTAGAAGCTGAAATAAAACTAAACTATAATGAGCAACAATCCTACCCTGTTTGCAAGTATATTTATATTATATTCCAATCAACCATAACAGAAGGAGAAAACATGCCGTTTGAATGGTTCAAAAGTTCCTATGATCTTTGGAAGGATGATGAACAAATCTCATATAAAGAACCACACATAGGCAGCATCCTCACCATCGACGACATCTCCCTCATCTACGACAAATAACAGACATATGAAACGAACATTATATACACTCATTTCGCTCCTCCTGCTGATAAGCTGTCAGCAGGAAGACGTACTAACCGAAACGGGAAAAGGCTATCTGCAATTAGAAAGCCTTACCCTCGGTTCCGTCACCGCGGAAAACATCGTCACCCGTGCCGTTGAGGAAGACCTGTACATCAAGATATCCAACGGAACTGATGCGGACAAAGTCTATGCGCCGGGAGAGTTTCCCCAAGCCAAGGTGGAACTGAATGCCGGCTCCTATACCCTCGAAGCCTACAACGAAGCTTACCTTACAACAGGAGCCGACGACCCACGCTATTATGCCCGGACAACCTTCAGCATCGAGCCCGAGAAAGTAAGCTACATCGACTTGCAGGTACCGATGATCAACGTTGGCATCAGCCTGGCACCGTTCAGTAACGAACTGACTGCCTTATTCTCCAACCCTAAGCTTACCGTATATACGACAGACTCCGGCGCTACAAAAACGCTTGATCCCGGCCAAACCACCTACTTCGACCATACGGACAACATGACCTTCACCTATACACTGACCGCCACCAACACCGACGGGGAAACCTTCACGACAACACCCCAGACTTATGGAAACAACGACGGGCAAAGCGTAGAGCCGGGCCACTGCTACATCCTCAGCTACTCGCTGGCCGACACCCGCCTGCAAGCTGCCTGCACCGCAACAGCATCGCGCTAATACCGCCCGTGAGTCATAACCATCCGAAATTCGCCGTGTTTCATCTGAAGTACCACGACAGGTATTTTTTCATTTGCCCACTCGTCATTTTTTCCCAGTTAGGAAAATATTTTTTTCTAACTGGAGAATTATTTTTTCCTAACTGGGGAAAAATAATTGCAAGAGTGGTTGCTCACGATTCATGTAACAGGCTGATAGTTAATATCCTTTTTATAGCGTATTCTATTGCTAAAACATTCCAATACAAACCTGTATCTGCTTGTATTTTCAAGGCGAATCGTTATCTTTGGTTTGCCGAACTCATCAGTAATAACAAACGATATAAAAAAGAAAGCCTTATGAAAAAATCCTTCTGCATCATTCTTTTTACTGCGGCCGTTTGCTTTCCGCTTCATTTATCCGCACAAAAGGACAAACAAACCGAAAAGGTACGCAATGAACAAGCGGTCAAGAAAGCCATTGATGAACGCCATTTTCGCATTGATGTCAACTACATGACCCCTACACGAGGGCGAAGCCGTGCACTAACGGATAGCTATAGTCTGGAAGTACGCAACGACTCTTTATTTTCTTACCTGCCTTATACGGGCGAGGCCTACAGCATCCCTTACGGAGGAGGGAAAGCACTAAACTTCAATGCCCCCATCCAGACGTACGAAACAAAAGAGAAGAAACGGGGCCGTAAAGAAGTCAAGATTACTACGAGCAACGAAGAAGACAGTTATACCTATTCTGTAACAATCTCTTCAAACGGTTCGGCATACATACACGTACAACCCATTCGACGTCAACCAATCTCCTTTAGTGGACAAATAGAACTTGAAGAATAGCCAATACGCTTCATTCTAGAAACAGATGTACATCAAGCAAAACAAATATTCTATTGATTATCAGCAATATGTATTTCAAAGATGTACATCTGTTTTTTTGTTCCGACGAACGATATCCGCTAATTTTGCAAACGAAAAGCCAAAGCTAACACAGAAAGAAGTTACAACTATAATAGCGATTCATAACCACCCTTAACAATGAAAAATAAACTTTTCTTTTTCATACTCTTCAACTGTGTGTGCCTTGCTCTGCCTGCTCAGCAACGGGAAAAACGTCCGTTCTGGAAGGTAGAGCTGGAAGGCGCACTCAACAATTACGATGCTTGGGAAGTGGAACCCTCCATCACATTTCTGCCCATACAATATGCTGGCATCAGCCTGGGATTGCTGTTTACACAACCTTATCATGATGAAAGCATCAGTGGATTCTCGCAAAACCAGCAATTTCTTTGGAGCAGCACAACAGAGCACGCTGCCAGCTACTTTCTAGCTCTGCGTCCCAGCCTCCAACTGAATACTCCCAAACTATGGGTGGGACGTGACAAAGACTATGCCCTTTACCTCTCCATATCTCCCGGACTCACCCTGCCCTTATCTGCCAACAACGAGTTCAACATCGACTACTATCCCAATCAGACAGGCGTATGGACGGCCGTTCGTCGCGAGCACGTCAGCAACAAAGGTGCCCGTACCGTCTACTACCACCTGCGTACGGCTTTCTCGCTGGAAGTGGACAACGGACTCATCTTCTCGGTCGGATATACCTGCTCCGACTTCGACCTCTTCGGCGGAAGCCGGAACATCGTCATCGAAGGAAGAAAAATAGACTTACCCAAGCACAAGTTGATGCACTCGGTATCGGTAAGTCTGGGATATCGTTTCTGATCTACATAATATTTGCTACAGTGTCAGAACCGATAGATACACTCTACTCCAAAAATATTTTTGCTGCCGTCCCGTTCCCACTGCCGACAATAGAAAGCCTCTGCCTCCCATCGCTCTGCCAGAGGAAAGCTCAGACCAGTGCGATAGCGCATACGCGCCACATCAAAATGCTCGCCGCGTCCCAATCCGTTATACATCTCGACCGAGACATAAGGTTCCAACCGGCAACGGGCTATGTCGTAAGCCACTTTCAGTCGAGAACGCAGACGAAATTCTTTCTCTTCGGCACTGAATGTATGCTGAAAACGCTCACGCAACGACAGCTTGACGCGCTGTATCCGATGTGAAAGTGTGCCGTCTACATGATAGCGGTGACGAAACTTCCAGCCGGCTTCCTCCAGATTGCGGTAATGCACTTCGTAACCGGCACCTACCTTCAAGAAGGGCAGCAGCTTGTATGAACCACCTACGTCGAGTCCCCAACGGTCAGTCATACTCAAATCGTCTTCGGTACGCCACTCCAGATTACTTGACAACGTCAGCTTCGGCAAAACCTCGTATTTCACTCCCAACTTTGCCCAAGTGGTATTGTCCACATCCTGTGCAGCAATCCGTATTGTCAGCACCTGCAATAAGAGAAAGGCAATAAGCCCTATGCCATATTTGCTATTGTTTTCCATTATGGTGTGTTCACTTACTTATCTAAAACATTGTTTTCCCTTTACAGATTGCAAACATACAGGGCAATTTTGGAAAAAATCTGAAATTACAATTGTGCAAGAACTGTTTCTACATTCGCTATAGCTTTTTTAGACAAACGTTCCACACTCTGCATCGATTTTCCCGAAATGTAGGGTGTATAAAGCACATTGGCATAGGGTGTCAGCAAATCTTTCAACTGGCCCATACCTGTAGCATCGCACAAATAAAAACTGTTAGGACATGCCTTGAGCCAATGGCAAAGAGCCTCTGCCTGAAAAGTCGGCCCGACGGAAGTATTCACCAGAATCTTACGGTTTCCCAACAGATTGAATTCACGTTCGCCCAACAGATAATTGTTGCGGGGAAGGCAAGTGCATACAATCTCTGCTTGCTGCAACAGTTCGTCAAGCGACAAATAAGTCATGCCTACAGCCTCTGCATCAGGCTTACGGGTACGACTGTAATAACATATGTCAGCTCCCAGAAAACGTAAAGCATCAGCCACCATACGGCCGGTCTTTCCAAGCCCGATAATACCGATTTTGCGGCCGGTAAGTTCTGTACTCTGATCCAGCCAGAATACTCCTCCGAAACCATGCAGCAAACGAACCAGTTCGCTGATAACGTATTCCACCACTCCTTCGTCGCCATAATCCTTCACACCCAATACCGTAATGCCCCTCTTGCGTGCTTCGACCACATCGACATTGCAACTTGCCGGATCATAAAGAGTGCAGCACATTCCTATGTAGCGCAGACCAGGACAAGCATCAAGCACGTTCTTTCTCACCGGTGTCCGAAACGACACCAACAGGCAGTCGGCATCTCCGATCCGGCGTATTACCTCTTCCTCTTCCGAAGGGAAATCGTGATACATCACTACTTCCTCTCCCAGTTCATGCAACCGTTCAATAGCCGCCGTATTCAACAGTGTTTCGTCAACTCCTACAATCTTCTTGAATTTCATCTGTAGACTTCTTTTATAGGTTAATATCCATAAGGTTTTCTTTTCATCCGAAAGCAAACTATACAGGACTATTTGTCCCGCCAACACTCCATCAGTTTCCGGCTCGAAACTTCTCTTTTGCAAACCTACACATAAACATCGGTTTATGAAACTTTTTTCCGTATCTTTGCCGCCAATTGAATTAAAATCCGGGCTAAAAGCCTGTTTAACTTTTATCGAAACAACAAATTATGGAACAACCGACAGGAAAACACGCCCGGGTAGAAGTGGCCGACGTATTGCGCGGACTGGCCGTTATGGGCATCATCTTGCTGCACAGCATCGAACATTTCAATTTTTATTCATTCCCCGACACCACCGGACAAAGTGCCTGGCTCACCTTTACCGACAAGGCTGTCTGGGACGGGCTTTTCTTTCTGCTGGGCGGAAAGGCTTATGCCGTTTTTGCACTACTCTTCGGATTCAGTTATTTCATTCAATACGACAACCAGCGAATGCGCGGTCATGACTTCCGTCTGCGCTTCTGCTGGCGACTGATATTGCTTTTCCTCATCGGCAACCTGAACGCTATGTTCTTCACTGCCGAAGTACTGGTGCTTTACTCGTTAGTAGGATTCATTCTACCTCTGACCTGCAAGATGAAAGACAAATGGATTTTTATCCTGGCCTGCATCCTGCTCATACAACCTCTACCTCTTTATTATACCCTGCGTGCCTGCTTCGATCCGGCTTTTGTAACTCCAGCACTGCCTACGGGTGATTTGTGGGGAGCCACATTCGAAGTACAAAGCCATGGCACTTTCTGGGAAACAGTACGTGTCAATCTGTGGGAAGGGCAACTTGCCAGCCTTGCCTGGGCATGGGACAATGGACGTGTATTCCAAACAGCTGCCCTCTTCCTACTCGGATTTCTGGCAGGAAAACGCGGTCTGTTCCTGAAAGAGAACCTGAAAATCTGGAATAAAGTCCTCTGTGGTTCGCTTTTAGCCTTCTTCCCCCTCTACGGATTAGGAAACATGTTACCCGGTTTCATCGACAACCCTTCTATCCGTACTCCGCTGCTGCTTATCATTTCTTCTTTATATAAGTTTGCCTTCATGCTTCTGCTGGTGTCGGCTATACTTTTCGCCTACTATCGCACCCGCCTGCAACGGCGTCTCGCACAGATTGTCCCTTACGGACGCATGAGTCTGACCAACTACATTACTCAAAGTATCTTCGGTTCCCTGTTGTTCTATAACTGGGGATTCGGACTGCACGATGATCTGGGCATCACAGCCAGCTTCCTGACAGGAATCCTGCTGTTTATTCTTCAGTTCAGCTTCTGCCGCTGGTGGATGGCACACCATTCGCACGGCCCGATGGAGTATCTGTGGAAACGTGCTACATGGCTGAAATAAATATTCACCTTTTTCGCACAAATAGTTGTAATAAGCAAAAGTTTATCTTATTTTTGCGTTTTAACTACATTAACAATGTAATTCAGAAGAAAGAAAAAAGAAGGAATATTGTAACTTCCTGCTTGGGGAAAAGTAAGAATATGATAGTTCTTTTATTTTCTTTCTTCTTGGATTTCTAATTCAGATAAATAACTTTTAAACCAAAATATAATTATGGATACAAGCAAGATTGTAGGAGAAAAGATCAAATCACTCCGCGAGAATCAGTCTATCAGTGTAGAAGAACTGGCTGAACGTTCTGGCCTTGCCGTAGAACAAATTGAGCGAATTGAAAACAACATCGATCTGCCTTCGCTGGCGCCACTCATCAAAATTGCACGTGTATTAGGCGTACGTCTTGGCACATTCCTTGACGATCAGGACGAAATGGGTCCTGTAGTATGCCGCAAATCGGAAGCTACCGACTGCATCAGCTTCTCGAACAACGCCATACAGAGCCGTAAACATATGGAATATCATTCACTGTCGAAATCGAAAGCCGACCGTCATATGGAACCTTTCATCATTGACGTAGCACCTACCGAAGACAGCGACTTTGTACTTTCCTCACACGAAGGTGAAGAATTCATCATGGTCATGGAAGGAACTATGGAAATCAGCTACGGGAAAAACACCTATCTGCTGGAAGAAGGTGACACAATCTATTATGATTCCATTGTGCCGCATCACGTACATGCCTATCAGGGACAGGCTGCCAAGATTCTGGCCGTCATCTATACTCCGGTATAAGATGTACGGAAGGATGTATCGGAACAGAAAAGAACGGATATATTCATATTTTCAGGTACGGATTACATGGGTATCTGCGGATAAACTTATCCCCCCAACTTGTAATCCGTACCTAAAAGTTTATTGAGCCTTTTCTGCCTTCCTTTTTCACGTTAACCTCTAGCCACTCATTACATATGCATCTACACAAAATTACATCAGGTATACTACTATTATGTTTGGTTGTTATCAGCGGCCGTATTTCTGCTCAAGACTCCGACCTAATCCGTACCAAAAAGAACTTCATCCAATTATTGGGAAACACCGGACAAAAGCAGCTGAACGCAGTGCTGGAAAAACTGCCACGAGAAGAAAGCGCTTCTGACCAGATGGTAGTGGAACTTTTTCAACGCCAGTCTTCACAAGCGGCATCCATCCAAAAATATATATCCGAACAGACAGAAAACGGCACCTGGCCAGACATTAACTATCAGGACCAAAAACGTTCGGGATGGGAACCGCGCGTCCACACCGAACGCATTCTGGAACTGACCAAACAATACACCTCGCCAGAAAGCCCTTATTACCATTCCGATAAGGTCGAGGCTTGTATCCACAAAGCACTCCATTATTGGTTCACAGCCAAACCCGTCTGCCCGAACTGGTGGTACAATCAGATCGGAGTTCCCAAAACACTGGGTAATGCTTTCCTGTTATTCGAGCCACAACTGACAGCTGAAGAACGTCAAAGCGCCATTCAAGTAATGGAAAACGCGCGTTTCGGCATGACAGGACAAAACAAAGTATGGCTGGCCGGCAATGTGCTGGTGCGTGCCCTGCTTCAGGAAGACAAAGAACTGGTACGACAGGCACGCGACACCATCGTATCCGAAATCGTAACGGGGCAAACCGAAGGCATACAGCCCGACTGGAGTTTTCACCAGCATGGCACGCAACAGCAGTTCGGCAATTACGGACTGGCTTTTCTGGCAAGTATGAGTTTTTACTCAGGCGTTTTTGCCGGAACTTCAATGGCCTTCAGCGATGAACAACTGGAAATCCTCCGTCAGCTTATTGATAAAGGATATCGCTGGATATTGTGGAAAGGCCAAATGGACATCAGCGCACTGGGCAGACAATTTTTCCGTGAAGGACAAACCCACAAAGGTCTTTCTACCGCTTTTGCTGCAACCGAACTGGGAGGAGGCATGTCCGAATCATGTAACAATACTGCCCGCGCTTTGTGCAATGAGAATTTCCAACTTCATTCAAGAAATGATCTGATTGGGAATAAACACTTTTTCTGTTCCAACTATACCGTACACCGCCGCCCTACATGGATGGCCACCGTAAAAATGGCTTCGAACAAAGTCATCGGCACAGAAACACTGAACGGTGACAATATGAAAGGTTTCTATTCGGCCGACGGAGCCACTTATGTGTACACCGACGGACACGAATACCTCGACATTTTTCCTTTGTGGGATTGGCGGAAGCTGCCAGGTGTCACCGCCTTCGAAAGCGATGCTCCTATACCAGTGGTCAAAGGCAACCGCCCGCGCAATAACGCAGACTTTGTAGGCGGTCTATCAGACGGACAACAGGGAATGACTGTCATGGATTTGAACCGTGCCGGACTACAAGGGCGAAAAGCATGGATTTTCACCGACAACTATATACTATGCCTCGGAGCAGGGATAGAGGCCGACAGCACTTTGGCCGTAACTACCGC
This sequence comes from Bacteroides ndongoniae, assembly GCF_900108345.1. Taxonomy (GTDB): domain Bacteria; phylum Bacteroidota; class Bacteroidia; order Bacteroidales; family Bacteroidaceae; genus Bacteroides; species Bacteroides ndongoniae. The sequence goes on from NZ_FNVV01000012.1 coordinate 146,038, forward strand.
TATTGAGCAATGCTACAAACGCGATAACTTATATTTCTTGAGCCCCGATGGCAATTGGCAAGTCTTAACAGGAAGCGATACCCAAAATCAGACCAGCGAAGTACGCTATTTCCATCATCACACAGGCTACATCGCCTGGAACGAAGAACTGAATGTAACAGCTACAACCGAAAAGCGTACAGGACAGTGGCATGATATCATGCAGATGTATCCTCGCGAAAACGTAAGCGGCGAAGTAATGCAACTCTGCCTGAATCACGGAACAGCGCCGAAGAATGCTTCTTACCAATACCTGATATTACCCGATTCCGACCGTCGGCAAACTGTCCTTTTCGATCGCCATTCCATCCGTGTGCTGCATAACGACCGCTCATTGCAGGCTGTTATACTCGAAAACGGAACCTGCTGGATGGCAACCAGTCGCCCTGCCACTCTGAAGTTGCCGGACGAAACAATCGTAGAAGTCCTTACTCCTGGTATCTACAAAATAGCTCCAAGCAAAAACGGGAACTACACCGCTTTATGGACTTCACCCTCCCGACAACATACACAAGCAGAATTGCACATTGGGAAAAAACAACTCATACTGACAGATACATATCAAATAAGTAATCTTTAAGTCTATAAACGGATGTTTATAAGCTCAATAATGAAAAAACGAAATACTTATAAATGAAAAACGAATAAAGAAAAACGCTTATGTTATACGAACGTACCCTCGGCCAATGGCTGGAACATTGGGCCGAAAAAACACCCGACAAAGAATACATCGTTTATTCCGACCGAAATCTCCGCTTCACCTGGAGCCAGTTCAACCGCCGTGTTGACGACATGGCCAAAGGTCTCATCGCCATCGGTGTAGAACGTGGTACTCACGTGGGCATCTGGGCCGCCAATGTGCCCGACTGGCTCACATTGTTATATGCTTGTGCCAAGATAGGAGCCGTCTACGTTACCGTAAATACCAATTATAAACAAGCCGAATTGGAATACCTCTGCCAGAACTCGGACATGCATACCCTGTGCATTGTCAACGGCGAGAAAGACAGCGATTTCGTGCAGATGACTTATCAGATGCTCCCCGAACTGAGAACCTGCCAGCGGGGCCACCTGAAAAGCGAACGCTTCCCACACATGAAAAACGTTATCTATGTAGGGCAGGAAAAGCACCGGGGTATGTACAACACATCTGAAATTCTGTTGTTGGGCAACAACGTGGCCGACGACCGACTCAATGAGTTAAAGGCACAGGTAACCTGCCACGATGTCGTAAACATGCAATACACCAGTGGAACCACCGGTTTCCCAAAAGGCGTAATGCTGACCCATTACAACATAACCAACAACGGTTTCCTGACAGGAGAGCACATGAAGTTTACTGCCGATGATAAACTTTGTGTCTGCGTACCTCTGTTCCATTGTTTCGGTGTGGTACTGGCCACCATGAACTGTCTTACGCACGGATGTACCGAAGTGATGGTAGAACGTTTCGATCCGCTTGTCGTACTGGCTTCCATTCATAAAGAGCGCTGTACGGCCCTTTACGGCGTGCCTACCATGTTCATTGCCGAACTGAATCATCCGATGTTCAACCTGTTCGACATGTCAAGTCTGCGTACGGGCATCATGGCCGGCTCTCTCTGCCCTGTAGAACTGATGAAACAGGTAGAAGAAAAGATGTTTATGAAGGTAACCAGCGTATACGGACTGACAGAAGCAGCGCCCGGCATGACCGCCACCCGCATCGACGACTCGTTCGAAGTACGCTGCAACACCGTAGGCCGCGACTTCGAACACACTGAAGTGCGTGTCATCGACCCCGAAACAGGCGAAGAGTGCCCCGTAGGCGTACAAGGCGAAATGTGTAACCGTGGTTATAACACCATGAAAGGATATTATAAGAACCCAGAAGCAACGGCCGAAGTAATAGACAAGAACGGTTTCTTACACTCGGGCGATTTGGGTGTGAAAGACGAAGACGGGAACTACCGCATCACGGGCCGCATCAAAGACATGATTATCCGCGGTGGCGAAAACATCTATCCGCGCGAAATCGAAGAATTCCTTTTCCAGCTTCCGGGTGTGAAAGACGTACAGGTAGCAGGTATCCCCTCGAAGAAATACGGTGAAGCCGTAGGAGCTTTCATCATTCTGCACGAAGGAGCAGACTTGCACGAAAGCGATGTACGCGACTTCTGTATCGGCAAAATCTCGCGTTACAAGATTCCTAAATACATCTTCTTCGTCAAGGAGTTCCCCATGACCGGCAGTGGTAAAATCCAGAAATTCAAATTAAAAGACCTGGGACTCCAGCTCTGTAAGGAACAGGGTATCGAAATTATCTAAAACATATTACTTTTACAATTATCAGGAGGGAATTCGAAACATCATAAAAAACGTGCTTCGGATTTTCTCCTTCTTCTAATACAAGCTAGTATACAACCTATCCACACCGGCTTTTCTATTAACAATAATTAGTATATCCCATACAATCCTTTATTATATATAGCATCAAGATTAATAGCAGATCAATCTACTAATTACCAACAATATAAAATATAAAAATGTATTGTCTAGATTCAGAGCGAAGTTCATAGGGATAATCATTCCCATATTTCCATTTATTCAATAAATCTGCAAAAAATATACGAAATCATATTATTTACGCGAATCAAATAACGTTCTATAAGCAAAAAATGCAGTTTATATTAAAATAAGTTCTGATTTATCATCACTAATCAAAAATAATACCTATATTTGCCGACAAAATCAGAAACAAGCATAAAATTAACAATAAACCTAAATTCCGCAGCATTTTAGTTTAACTTATTTTATAAGTACCTGAGCAACAAAAAGTTGCTCAGGATTTTGCCATGTCAGATTTTTCACCTATCTTAGTGTTGCAAATCAAAATATGTATCAAACCCGACAGACATGGCAAAGGTAGCAATAAAATCTGAGAAACTCTCTCCTTTTGGAGGAATTTTTTCAATAATGGAGCAATTTGACTCCAATCTCTCATCTGTAATCGACTCAACCCTCGGTATGAGATGTAGGCTGTATGGTTATCAATACAGCGAAATCATCCGTTCGCTTATGAGCGTTTATTTCTGTGGCGGCTCATGCATAGAGGATGTCACCACTCATCTGATGTATCACCTCTCGCTTCATCCGACACTTCGCACATGCAGTGCCGACACGATTCTCAGAGCCATAAAGGAACTGACCCAGGATAACATTTCCTACACATCCGACACTGGCAAGACCTACGACTTAAACACGGCAGACATGCTGAATACACTGCTCCTCAATTGCCTATTGTCCACAGGGCAGCTGAAAGATGGCGAGGGGTATGACGTTGACTTCGACCACCAGTTCATAGAGGCTGAGAAGTTTGATGCGAAACCCACATACAAGAAGTTTCTCGGATACCGTCCTGGCGTGGCGGTTATTGGCGACTTGATTGTCGGCATTGAGAACAGCGACGGCAACACAAATGTCCGTTTCCACCAGAAGGACACGCTGAAGAGGTTCTTTGAAAGGTTTGAAAAGAACAAGCTTATGATCAACCGTTTCAGAGCTGATTGCGGCTCGTGTTCTGAAGAGATAGTGGAAGAGATTGCTAAACACTGCAAGACCTTCTATATCCGTGCCAACCGATGCAGTTCGCTCTACAATGACATCTTTGCCCTCAGAGGTTGGAAGAAAGTGGAATTGGGCGGCATTGAGTTTGAGCTGGCCTCCATTCTCATCGAGAAATGGAAAGGGAAGGCATACCGTCTTGTGATTCAAAGACAGAAGCGGATAGACGGCGAACTCGACCTGTGGGAAGGAGAATACACCTACCGCTGCATCCTTACAAATGACTACGAGTCTTCCGAGAAAGAGATTGTCGAATTCTATAACCTCCGTGGAGGGAAGGAACGCATCTTCGATGACATGAATAACGGATTCGGCTGGAACAGGCTTCCAAAATCCTTCATGGGAGAAAACACGGTGTTTCTTCTGCTTACGGCACTCATACGCAACTTCTATAAATTCATCATGGCGAGGCTTGACGTGAAGAGGTTCGGACTCAAAGCAACAAGCCGCATCAAGGCGTTTGTCTTCAAGTTCATCTCTGTGCCAGCCAAATGGGTCAGGACATCAAGGCAGTATGTGCTGAATATCTATTCATGCAACAACGCTTATGCTGATGTGTTCCAGAATGACTTTGGATGACACCGACAACTTATGGTCGTGATTTTGCGTATTGCCTCAAGTCGCATGGTGGGGTAAGGGGATTTAATGCGTCTTTGTGGCGATTTTTGCTGCGTTGCACCCTCTTTTGCCACAGTGTCGCTACCTTTTTGACCTCTGTGTCATCTTATGAGGGCGGTTGCGGATTTGAGGATAAATTAAAAAAAATGTGGACTGCAAAAGAAATCCTGTCGCAAGCTATATGTTGTTATACATTAGCAACAGCCAATTATACCTTCAACAAACGGCAGGTAATGCACAAAGAAGCAGGAGAAAATTTATACCGCAATCCCATCCTTCCTAACAACTTCATGTTGTCACCTGTTCCTCCTTTTTAATTCAACAGATACCAAATTTTAAAAAAGTATTTTTTTAAATTCTTTGTGTATTTCAAAAAGGCTTTCAGACAATTGCTATTTACTAAATACATAGCAAGAGAAAACGTCTGTACATACATCGCAGCTATTACAGGATTTTGCATTCCTGCCAAATAGTATGCGTTTTTACCCTGACCATATTTATTTACAAATTAAACTAACAAACTTAATTTTATGAGAAAATTGTATCTATGTTCATTCCTGATAGGCTTTTTTGCGCTGGCCTGCGGAATGTGGAGTTGCTCTGATGACGACTCCAACAATGGCGACACTACAGTAATCGAAGTAGAAACTCCAGCTTCTGATGCTATATTCGCCACCTCTGCTACTTTCAACCTAAAAACAAAAGGAGCAGAATCATATGTATATAAAGTAATAGAAGGTAGCAATGCCGCCGAACCGGATCCTGTAATTGCATACGCAGAAGCTCAAGAAAATGGTACGATTGTCACCGTAACCGGAGACACTGCACAAGAGACTGTAACTGGTCTGGAAGGTAACAAAACGTATACTGTATTCTTCATTTTCAAAGTAGGTAACGAATACAGAATCCTCTCACAAACAATCACCACCCCCAACTATTCTCAGATGGTGACTATTGTCAAAACAGACATGTTTTCTACAACTTTCCATGTAGAGGTTCCTGAGGATGTATATTACATGATCAATTTCGTTGATTATGAAACATACATTAACTACCAGATGCAATTCGGTCGTAACGACGTAGACTGGACAGTTGCCGGATTCGGCATGCAAAGTCCACGTTTCAAAGGACCTCAAACTATTACCGTAAAGAACGGTGGCAATGCCTACGAAGGAGCCTTGAACGAAGCTGATTATCCTGCAGATGCTTATACCTATTCTATTTATCCCGGTACTGGCTATGTACTTTTTGTAAGCCAATGCGACGAAAACGGTTCGACTGACAATTATGTAGAATATAGCGAAGGAGAAGGCGGTGACCCCGGTATCCTTCTTTCTACACTGCCCAACGTAAAACAATATACAGAAGAGAAACCTTCAAGCGAAAGTTTATCATTCAACGGACTTTACGCCAAAACCATGTTCTTCACCAAACAAGCTGATAAAGGCGCAGGTGAAGTGATGGTTAACATCGACCGTATCACAGAGCAGACCGCCCTCCTTACCCTGACCCCGACAGAAGATGTCATGCAATATGCAGTCGTACTGATTTCTGACGATGACAAGCAGTTATATCTCGACTTATTTGGTGGTGAAGATGGCTTACAAGCCTCACTGATAATTTACGGTAGTATTTATGACGGCGTACAGCAACTCCCTTATCCGATCGAAAAAGGCAAAAGCTATACACTTTACATCACAGCTATCTACAACCAAGAAGGTACCGTACAGTCATTCCATACACTGGAAGGCATTAAAGCCATTGAATCAGACAAACCTGCGGTAGAACTGGAAATCACTCCGAAGCAAGTCAGCAACCCGTATCAGGTATGCTTCAATATTAAGGCTCCCAACGGAGATTGTGCTGCATTCAAATACCTGTGTAACTACACAAAAGACTGGTATCCGACTTTGAACGGTCTGACAGGTACCGATCTGGAAGAGAATGTTGCCAGCATGGTTTCCATGTATGGAGTAATGGTTAGCGATGCAGAGGTAATGACAGGAATCAATAGTCCGGAAGGTTACGACCTGTATTTCACCTCTATAGATGAAACAGAAACATGGTTGGTTCTGGAGTCTTACAACGTAGACGAAAAAACGAAACTCTTCTATCAGGAAGAAGGTTGCCGTACGACATCGGCTGCTCTGACTCCCGAAGAACCCGTCAACAGCCAGCTGTTTAACAAACTCCTTGGTAACTGGACAGCTACTATGGAAAGTGCATATGGCAACGGTACAGTAACAATGCCTGTCACTATCGCAGCAGGCCCCGAACAAGTGTCTACACTCCCCAGCGACGTGAAAGAAGAACTGGTGAACTACTTCATCGCTTCTGGTAAAACGCAGGAGCAAGCTGAAGAAATGGTAGAAAGTAGCTTCAACGAATATAAAGACAGAGCCGCTTACTACACCCAAAAGAACAAAGACCAAAACTGCCTGGTTGCTACCGGATTCTCATACGACGAATGGAATGCTCCTTTCGCCAGCTCTTGGGATCTGTTCCACTCTACCGAATATTCGGCTTACAGCACCGACGAACTCTTCCGCGACTATGGTCCTAAATTGTTCTTCAAGATTGCCAAAGACCAGAACGGTAACGACAGTGTATCCGTCATCACGACCCGTTATGCTGAAAACGGTTATGATTATCTGCGCTATGTAGATCCCGTATCCGATTGGTACAGAACATTGGTACTCTGCGCTTACAATCAGGAAAACTCTGGTAACTATTACACCACTGAATTCCCTGTTGAAATATCCGAAGATATGAATACTATCACCATCAAACCAGTGGAACAGGAAGGTTTGTACTATTGCCCCGGATTCGCCATCGAATACATGCCTGGCTATCCGTCATGGAACTTCCCCACCACTCAATCAGGTATTGTGCTGACACGTGCTACTGATGAGAACATGCAGACTGCTACCAGCCGCAGCGTTTCCGAGATCAAGACACCGAAGGTATCAGCTCGCAGTGGCAACCACTTCCGCAGAACACGTGCTCCTTATGATTACGTTGCCAAGAAGAGTGTCAAATGTGAGACATTCTCCCTAGACAACCTGAAAAAGGACTTAAAAAAATAATTCAATTTTTAAACCCATAAAAACTTCTATGGAAGGATGATCTTCCATAGAAGTTTTTAATATTTCCAACTATGAATAAATCATTTATCTGCTCATTATTCCTCTTCTTGTTGCTGGCCGTTTCAGCTTCTGCACAATCTGTATGGCCCGACGTCAAAGTAGAAAACGAAAAAGGGGAACAAGTCAATACACAAAAGATTCTTGGTGGCAAGCCTGCCATCGTTTCCTTCTGGGGTGTCACCTGCAAACCCTGTCTGACCGAACTGAACACCCTGAACGAACTTCTGGACGAATGGAGAGAGGAAGTAGACTTCAACGTCATTGCCGTCTCCATCGACGACAGCCGCTTCACAGCACGTGCCCGCTCCATGGCTCAGGGCTACGACTGGAATTTCATCTGCCTGTTCGACAAGAATCAGGATCTGAAGCGTGCCATGAACGTAACCCTCACACCACATACCTTCGTTATCGACGGTAACGGAAAAATCGTTTATTCGCACACTGGCTATACACCGGGTAGTGAATACGAATTGTTAGAGCAACTTAAAGCAATCGCCAAACAATGAAAAAACATCTGCTATTTCTACTGCTGTCAGCCTGTGCTGCCACGCCCGAACTGTCTGCCCAAAGCAAAGGACACCTGAGCGGAAGCCTCGAATCAAACAGCATCTACTACGTAAAAGACAACAAACTCGGATCGGAAAACAGCGTTTATCCGGAAGACCACTTCGGAAGCAACAATTACCTGAAGCTGGACTATACTCAAGGCAAATTCAGTGCTGGGGTTCAGTTGGAAGGCTATCTGCCAGCCTTACAGGGATACGACATTGGTGTCTATGGTGACAAGAAAGCTATTCTAGGTATCAAATATGTAAACTGGCAAGACGATAACTTTTCCTTCCGGGCCGGAGACATTTTCGAACAGTTTGGTTCGGGAATGGTATTCCGTAGCTTCGAAGACCGCACACTGGGTATCAACAACTCCATCGAGGGTGTGTATGGTTCGTACAACTATAAGAACTATATCACCGTAAAGGGACTCTACGGACGTCCGCGCCTGTATACCGACTACGCCGACTCCTGGGTACGAGGCGGTGACTTGAGCTTGTCCATCGACAACCTGGCCGGCTGGACAGAAACATTCTTCAGCATCGAAGGTAGCTTGGTAAACCGCAACGAAGAAGTGCCCGATGAAATGGCCGGCGTCGCACGCCCCAACGTAAACATGTATTCAGCACGTGCCAACTTCGACTGGAAAGGCCTCAACGCCCGCGTAGAATACGTAGGCAAAAGCAACGATATTTCGCCCGCATTGATAGGTACCACCGACCAGGGACACGGACTGCTTGCCGAACTGGGTTACAGCCATAAGGGATTTTCCGTACTGGCCACCTATCGCGAACTGAAATACATGAGCACTAAACTGTCGTACACCGGTAACGGTACAGGAAACATTCTGAACTATCTGCCCGCACTGACCCGTCAATATACTTACATGCTGGCCAACCTGAATCCCTACCAGAGTAACGGCGAAGGCGAACGGGGCGGACAGGTGGACATCTACTACTCCCTGCGCAACAAGAAAAACCGCAGCCAGTACTGGAACTTCCACGCCAACGCTTCCATGTTCTACTCGGACAAAGCTGTTACCAAAAAATCGAGACTGCTGTGGCGCGACATCAACGGCGACGTTGAACGTCAGTGGAACAAACAGTTCAAGACCACCCTGCTTGTCTCGGTACAGGAATGGAGCCCCACACACGGAATGGATGACGTAACTTACGCATCGAACATCGTTGTACTGGACGGTCTCTACAAGTTCGACCGCAAAAAGTCGCTCCGTGCCGAAGTGCAATACCTCTACTCACAGGATTACGAGAAAGATTGGGTGGCCGGACTGGTTGAGTTCAGCCTTGCGCCCCGCTGGAGTTTTTCGGTGAGCGACATGTACAACCTGGGCACTACCAAAGTGCACTACTACAGCGGCTCCGTCAGCTACACGCAAAAGAACACACGCCTGCAACTGAGCTACGGACGCAACCGCGCCGGATATGTATGCTCGGGAGGTGTATGCCGATATACCCCTGCCTATACAGGAGCCAACTTGACATTAACCACTTCATTTTAATTAAAAGCAAAAGAACATTATGAAAAAATACTGGAATTTACTGACCTGTCTGTTCATTCTGGCATTCACCGCCGCATGTACAGGCAACTCGGGATCGGACGATCCAACAGACGAAGGCAATGGCGAGGGCACACTGACGCTCAAGGCATCCGCCGCCTACATCGAGAACAACGGAACAGATGCCGCCGTCTTCACCGTATTGAAAGGTGACAAAGATGTTACAGACCAGGCTGCCATCTACCAGAAGAAAGGAAGCTCCTTCGAACAGTTCAGCGGCACAACATTTACTTCGACCACTACTGGTGAATACTCTTTCTTTGCCAGCTACAACGGCGAAATGTCGACCACAATCACTGTGACCGTAATCGGAGGGATGCTTGAACTACCTGCCGATCCGCAACCTGCCAAGTTCGACGGATTCAAACACCGCATCCTTGCCCTGCAAGGCACAAGCCTTGGCTGTACTTACTGTCCGATGATGATTGCCGGACTGACTGAATACGAGAAAACCGAGGAATACAAAAGTACTGTAGTGGCTGCCGCACACGGCGTTATGTCGGGCGACGATATGATTTCCACTTATAGCAACTCTGTACTGAAAGAAACAGGTATCTCCAACTCCGGCATCCCGGCACTGCTCTTCAACCTGCAATCAAGTAGCGAAATCATGGGTATCTTTGGCTCTGATTCTCCAGCCAGCGTATGCGGACGTATTCAGTCAGAAGCTCAGGAACAACTAAAAGCCACTGCCAACACTGGCATCAGTGCTGCCGTATCGGGCACAGAAGCATCGGGCAGCCTCAGCGTTACAGCTTCTGTCAAGGTAGGCCAAACCGGAAAATACCGTGTATCTGCCTGGGTGGTAGAAGACGACATCTATGCCAAAGGACAGATGAACGGTTACCCGTCGTTGGAAGAAACCTACGACTTCACCCATCACAGCAACGTACTGCGCTGCATCTCATCAACCAGCCCCATCACAGGTGGCAACCTGGGCGGTAAAGAAGAGTGCCAGGCAGGCGAAACACAGATGTTCGTACACGAGTTCGACCTGAACAGTATGGACATCGAAAATCTGTCCAACGTACGTGTACTCATCATCGTATCGCGCAACGCAAGCGGTTCGCGTTACACTGTGGACAACGTTATCAGTTGCGGTGTAAACAAGTCTGTAGCATTCGAATATGAATAAACCAACAAACTGACGAAACATGAAACTGAAATATCTGTTCCTGCTGCTCACAATGACCTTGTGCTTCAGCTGCTCCGACGACGATGTAACGCCGGCGCTAACAATAGATGAAACCGAACTGACTGCCGAAATCGAAGGCAGTCAGTTCGAAATAACCGTAACAAGTACCAGCGCATGGACCGTATCGGCCGCACCTGCATGGGTAGAATGGCAGGTAAACGAATCGCAAACCCTGCTGACGCTGACCGTGGACGAAAACCTGAATCAGGACAAACGTACGGGTACGATCACCCTGACCAACGAAGAGGGTATCAATCAGTCCATCCTTATTGAGCAAGAAGCCTACACCTATAGTGCCAACCACCACTACAAACTGCCTGTCGTCTTCCACGTACTCTACTGGAACGCTAACAACACCCAGCACTACGTAGAGGCAGGACACCTGCAGAAAGTGATGGATCGCGTCAACCAATACTATCGTGAATGCGGTGTGGACCTGAATCTGGAGTTTGTTATGGCTACGGAAGATCCCGAAGGCAACCGCCTGGAGGAACCGGGTGTTAGCCGCGAGAAGTGGCAATATACCACAATGGATTGCTCCTCGTTCATGGGTAGTGGCGACGCCAAATACAAGTCGCTGTTATGGGACACAAGCAAATATGTCAACATCATGCTCTACAATTTCTCCGACAGTCAGATTTTGGGTATCTCGCAATTCCCCTGGTTGCCCGAGCCATATGAATTAGAAGGCATCAGCATTGCCAAAAAAGGAGCCAATTTAGCAGATAACCCTTATCCGCAATGCGTATGCATCAACAACAAGTACATCTACGACTTGACCAATGATGACGAAGCATACTCTGTTTCGGACATAGGCGTAACGCTGGCACACGAGCTGGGACACTTCCTGGGTCTGTATCATGCCTTCAACCAGTTGAATAACGGCAATACGAACACCAGCCAGGATACGGATTATTGTACGGACACACCGCCTTACAACAAGTACCAGTACGACATACGTCTCACAAACTATCTGACCTTCAACCCTGCCATCACATCCAAGTCGTCCGAAGCCTATCAGACGTACGTGATGCGTACCAACAGTCAGACCGGTGAAGAGTTCCGCTCTACCAACATCATGGACTATGCCATCTCCGATGCCAACAGCTTCAGCGAGCAGCAGAAGGAACGTGTAAGATACATCCTGCAACACGCCTTGTTCATGCCGGGGCCGAAAGACTATACCGGTACAGACTTCACGGCTACGAAGGGTGCTTCCGACTTCCAGTTCACACCGAACTACATCGAATAAGAAGCATACACGAAGCCTGTCTGACATTTATATTATAAAAACAACGGCCACCAACTGCCCCGCCCGGATTTTACATCCTGCGGCAACAGTTGGTGGTCGTTTTCTTATGCCGTTCTCTCTGCTGTCCCGATCAGTCTTTCTCGGGATAGCGCATGTTGGCTTCGGTCATGTGCTCCAGTACCTCATGCAGATATTTGGCCGACTCCCAACGGGCCATGGGCAGGTCGTGCAGCAGATAGTTGCCACAATCCTGCGGAGCAGCACCGGGCACTTCGCCTTCGTATTCGGCTACAAAGCGGAAGGTTTCCTGCATCAGCGGCACGATGTCCTCGGGTTGCAGGTCGCCACGCATCAACAGATAGTTTCCGGTCAGGCATCCCATAGGTCCCCAATAGATGATGCGGTCCTGCCACTGCGGATTGTTGCGCAGGTAGGTGGCTGCCAGATGCTCGATGGTGTGCAGGGCACCCTGACCGAGAGCCGGCTCGCGGTTGGGTTCCTTCATACGGATATCGAAAGTGGTGATCACTTCACCGTTCACCTCGTCCTTGCGCGATACGTAGATGCCACGCAACAGGCGGATGTGGTCGATAGTAAAACTGGGTATCTTCTTCATTGCTGCTTATATTTTAAAACCTTAATGATAGATATTATTTGGGGGCAAAGATAGCGAAAGGTGAGCGCAGAGGCAAAAAGAAAACAAAGTTTTCAGTTTTTGACTATGCCGAACCTATCTTATTCAGGTTTATGAGTCCACTTTAAAAAGTACACTTTTTGCCTTAGAGCATAACGTAGTTGTCATTCTGTCATCCTGAACACAGTGAAGGATCTCCTTCGAAACGGGTGTGTCAAAGTGATAGTAACTATAAAGAGACTCATGGGAAACAGACTTTTTAAAGTGGACTCAATGAAATAAGATAAATTCGATTCAACATAAAAAAATCAAATGAGCTTGTTCTTTATGCCGAACCTTTTGCTACCTTTGTCCAAAAGGTCTAAGGAATATCACAATGGAATATAATGTAAAGGACAAACTGGAATGGACGGTCATCTTCATCCTGGAGTTCGGACGCAAGTACGGACTGACGATGAAACAGGCCTTCAACTACCTGAGTCGCTATAAAGGAATAGATTTCATCGACCGCAATTTCGGATATGTGCATACACAGTCGTTTGCCTCAATGGTGGACGACATCGCGGAATATTGTCATCGTCATGGAGGGGCATTGGTATGAAACTTTATCATGGAACAAACAAGGATTTCGATAGAATAGATTTGCTGAAATCGAAACCGAATAAAGATTTCGGACGTGGATTTTACCTATCTGCGGACTATGAGCAGGCTTTGAACATGGCACAAGTGAAAGTTGAACAGTTGGAGATTGGCAGCCCAATTGTACAAAGCTACCTTGTTGAGGACGATGTCTTGAATGATCTGAATGTACTCCGCTTTGACGGTTATTCTGAAGAATGGGCAAGATTTATCCTGCTAAATCGGAACAATCCGACTGAAAAGCCTGTACATGAATATGACGTGGTAATCGGCCCCATAGCCAACGACCGGGTAGGCGTGCAGTTGTGGCGATACGAGAACCGTTCGATAAACCTTCCTACGCTTGTGCGCAACCTGCAGTACATGAAAGGAGTAACTTTCCAATATTTCTTCGGTACGGAACGTGCCATTAAACTGTTGAAGAGAATATGAGCGAGAAAACGGAAATGATGGTGGATATGGTAAAGAACCTTGCCATCCTGCTAACTGAGCAGGACAGCAGAATAACAATGGAAGAGGCACTTGCCACAGTATTCAATTCGGAAACTTATCGGAAAATAATGGATGAACGGACACATTTCTATCATCAAAGCTACTACTATGTGTTCGCTTTCCTGAAAGAGGAACTGACGAAAGGCAAGTTTCAATAATAGCCAAAATCCTTGGACGGGCAAAGACTTTGGCTATTTTCATATTATTTCATTCTTTGATAATGACATAATTCTGGTTTTGGCTATTGGGGTTATCTGGAAATGAACGGTGAACCGGGCGTGAAGCCTCATCTTTCACCCTATCTACCTGTTTTTCAGTCGGAAAAAGAGAAAGGTGAAAGCGTGAAGGCAAAAAACGGGAAAACATCTCCCAAACAGTAGACTTCTACACTGCCAACATAGGTTTCAGCGTCTGTAAAGTGGCACTTTACGTCCGTCAAGTAACACTTTACGCACGCAAACATCCTCTTTAGCCGAAAGGGGTAACGAATAACTCCACGAGTTTTCGCAAACAACCCCACGGGTTTTCACCAACAACCCCACAGGTTTTCACGAACAACTCCACAGGTTTCCACCAACAACCCCTGAGGTTCTCACTGACAACCCCACAGGTTTTCATTAACAACCCCGCTGAACAACACTTGTATGGCTCGCGAGCCGTGCAAGTGTCTCTCGCGAGCCACACTTGTGTCGTATAAATGAAATGCAAGTGTCCTGTATCTCAGCCTGCCCAGTCCTCACGATCCAGGTTACGATAGCCGATGGCCTCGGCCAAATGAGCGGGTTGGATATGCTCGCTGCCTTCGAGGTCGGCAATGGTACGCGATACCTTTAGGATGCGGTCGTAAGCGCGGGCCGAAAGATTAAGGCGATTCATGGCGTTCTTCAGCAAAGCCAGACCACGATCGTCTGGGCGGGCATAGAGCGAAAGCAGACGACTGGTCATCTGGGCGTTGCAGTAGACACCGGGGATGGAGGCGTAGCGCTGTTCCTGAATCTGACGGGCACGTATCACCCGTTCGCGAATGACGGCGCTGGCTTCGCCGGGGCGGGCGTCGGACATCTTTTCGAAGGGTACGGGGATGACTTCAATCTGCAGGTCGATGCGGTCGAGCAGCGGACCCGAGATACGGTTCAGGTATTTCTGCACCTGGCCGGGCGTACATACGCAGGCTTTGGTGGGATGGTTGTAGTAGCCGCACGGGCAAGGGTTCATACTGGCCACAAGCATGAAGCTGGCGGGATAGTCGATGTTGCACTTCACGCGCGAGATACTGATTTTACGGTCTTCGAGCGGCTGGCGCAACACTTCGAGCACGTTGCGATTGAACTCGGGCAACTCGTCGAGGAAGAGGACACCGTTATGCGCCAGACTGATTTCGCCTGGCTGGGGGAAAGTACCGCCACCCGTCATAGCCACGGTCGAAATGGTATGGTGCGGGTCGCGGAAGGGACGTTTGGTTATCAGTCCACCGTCCTTGCCCAACTTTCCCGCTACGGAATGTATCTTGGTAGTTTCCAGACTCTCGCCCAGCGACAACGGAGGCAAGATGGACGGCAGTCGCTTGGCCAGCATGGACTTTCCACTGCCGGGAGCACCGATCAGAAGAATGTTGTGCCCGCCAGCCGCTGCCACTTCGAGGGCACGCTTCACGTTCTCCTGCCCTTTGACGTCGGCAAAATCGAGGTCGGTCATAGTCTGCTGGGCATAAAACTCCTCACGGGTGTTTACGATGGTGGCTTCAAGCTCGCGCTCCCCGTTGAAGAATTCCACCACTTCCTTGATGTTTTCCACGCCGTACACGTTGAGCTTGTTCACCACAGCTGCTTCGCGTGCGTTCTGGCGAGGCAGAATCAAGCCTTTGAAGCCCAGTTCGCGCGCCTTGATGGCGATGGGCAGTGCGCCCTTGATGGGTTGCAGACTTCCGTCGAGACTGAGTTCACCCATCAGCAGATACTCTTCCAGCTTGTCGGAGTGTACAACTTCGGTAGCTCCCAGCATGCCGATGGCCAGCGGGAGGTCGTAGGCTGACCCTTCTTTGCGTATGTCGGCAGGGGCCATGTTGATGGTGATGGTGGACGTGGGCATGCGGTAACCGTTGACCTGCAAGGCCGAACGGATGCGTTGCTGACTCTCCTTGACGGCAGAGTCGGGCAGTCCGACGAGGTAGAGCATGCAGCCTCGCGAACTGTTTACTTCGATGGTGATAAGGGTAGCGTCGATGCCTTGTACGGCTGCTCCGTAGACTTTAATTAGCATGGTGCTTGTTCGGTATTAGAGTAAGGTAATGGTTATAAGGGGAACTTTCCCCAAGGGTTGCCAGATTGCGGTAGCGGATTATCTCCTTCTCCGCTCCCGGGCTTTCTTTTCTTTGGCTTCCTGTTCGATGTCCTCCAGCTTTTGCTTGATGGCGTCTTCGTCAAGGTCTTTTCCTTCGATTCGTGCCGAGGGGCTGACAAGGATGTTGGCGGGCAGGCTGTGTAGCGATACCTGGCCGATGAATGTAGAGTGCCATCCGTCGAGGTCGCATACTTGTTTCCACTTCAGCGTATCCTGCTTGATGGCGTCCAGCCATGCCTTCCGGTCGGTGTCGAGCGAGATGCCCAGTAGGGCGAAGTTCTTGTTTTTCTGTTCTTTCTTATAGATACGCTTGTACATCTCGTTCTGCTTCATGCTGAGCGAATCCCACGATGCCCAGAAGTGTATCAGGATGTACTGATCCTTGAAGTCGGTACGGGTGGTTTCTTTCCCTTCGGTGTCGGGCAGCTTGAAGTAAGGAATTGTTTTACCGACATCGGTTTTCTCTTCCTCCAGGATTTGCTTAGCCAGCTGGTCCACCGTAGAACGGTCTTTCAGCTCACCGGTCAGGCTGTTTATCAGACGTTCGATGCGTCGCAGATCGGGCTGCGCTGTCTTTACGAAATACTTTTCCAGCAGGTAGACACTGACCAGCGATGACGGATGCGTCGTAATGAAGGCTTCCGCCTTTTCCTGCAACGCCCTTTCAGACGGTTTGCCCAGTCCTTTCAGATCTTTCTGGTAGGCGGTCAGTTCATCGTTGGCGGTGTTGCCGGTCACTTCCAGCAAAGTTGGGTCGGAGACGTTTCCTTTTATTAGTATGGAATTGCCTTTGCCAATGAATATCGGGTATCTGGTTCCGTCGTCAAAGAGCAGATAAGCTGTTACCAGTGTGTCGACCGACAGTTCGGCCGAAAACTTGCCCTCCTTTACGGGCAGCGTGTCCATCCCGTCGTAAATGGGATCGGCACCAAAGAGGTAAAGGGTGTCATTGCCCAGTCCCTTGATTTCGCCACTGATGCTGGTCGTTACGGTTGGTTTTCCGCCGCAAGCCGCGAGGATGAAAAGCAGTGTGTATACGAGGTTGATTTTCTTCATTATGATGTTTCTTCTGATACTTGCTGCGAATGTACTTCTTTTGCCGGATATAAAAAAAAGTTGCCCGACATAATTTCGTATGCCGGGCAACTTCTTTATTGTTATTTAGTTTGGAGTTATTGAGTTTTGCCTTAACCAGCAAACTCATAAACTCACCAGCTAAACCTTTCTTATTTGATAATGTTCATGAAGTCAGCGTTTGTGAAGTACTTAGCAAACTCCAGGTCAGAAGCGGCTTTCTTAGCCAATGCCGGGTTCTTTGCTACAGCGTTCTTCAAGCTGCTTGTTACCATAGAAGTATTGTTGGTTCTTGCACCCAGTACTGCCATCAGGTAGTCAGTGTAAGCATCCGGAGTAGCTACGCCAGCCAGTGTGTTCTTAGCTTTGTTGTAGTCTTTAGCCAGGATCTGTGCCAGAGCGGCGCTGTTAGTCTTGATATCGCCGAATGCGTTAACAGCCTTGTCATACTGACCTTGAGCGATGTAAAGGTTACCCAGAGCTTCGTTCAGTTCTTCAGCACCGGCAGCCTTGCCCAGATAAGATTCAGCAGCAGCCTTGTCACCCTTGTTCAGAGCGATCAGACCAAGGTTCATGTTCACTTCAGGAGCGTCCTTGATAGAAGCGGCTTTCTTGAAGTAGTTTTCAGCCTTGTCAAGGTTGCCTGCCTGGTAAGCCAGCTTACCGAGGTTGTTGTATGCGCGGTAGTCATTCGGGAAGTTCTGAGTAGCTTTTGTATAGATAGCTTCTTTCTTTGCAGCATCGTTAGTCAGTGTAGCAGCGTACAGCAGTTCTTCGAGGTTCAGCTGTTTAGCATCGCTTTCAGCCAGCTTAGAGATTTCTTCGTCAGACTTACCGATAACTTCGTAGTTCAAAGTCAGACGAGAACGACGCAGTTGCGGAAGAACTTCGTCAGCCAAAGTCTTGTAAACAGAAGAGATGTTCTTGATTTCCTGCTCTCTTTGTTCAGGATCCTGATACATAGACAGAACGCGGAGAATCAGTTCCTTATCCTGGATGTTGGATTTAGAAACCAGTTCCTGGAAACCTTCCCAGTCCTGTGCAGTATACTTAGTATCTACAGTAGCTTCAATTTTGTCTTTCTTCAGGTTCTTGTTGATAACCTTAGCAGTGTTGTCCTGACGGTTTTCGGCCAGACCCTTATTCAGATCGTAACCACCATCGGGAGAAGCATAAGCAGAGATTTCGATGTTGCTGATCTTCTTGTTAGCAGCTTCGCTGACATTCTTAACTTCTTCGTTGAATTCCTTGGCAGTCTTCAGCTCGCTGGCACGTACGTTAGCTTGTTGGATCAAGAACATGATCTGTGCATCGTGCTTTTCTTTGATAACACGTTGGAATGCGTCAGCACCCAAAGCCGGAGTGGCGCTACCCAAAGTCTGCTCAACTATTTCAGAAGTAGAGATTACACCGTCGGCAATCTTAACGGCAGGGATTTCAACTGTCTTTTTACCGATAGTAGCTTTGAATTCCAGATAAAGTTCTGATTTAGCCATTTCGGGAACATAGTCGAAAGAAGTCTTCATTGTGTAGCTACCACCCATCTTGTAGGAAATAGTCTGTTCGTTACCTTCAACTTTTTCACCTTGGAATACGGCAGACTGGCCTTTAGCCTCGCCACCTTCCCATTTCAAAACCGGAGTTACTTCTACAACGGCTTTCTTGTTGAAATACTTCTCGGGGAACTTACCGTTAATGGTAGCAGGTACTTTGCCTCCTACAGCTTCCAAAACTTGAGGTGTTACGGTAAAGTAATCTGATGACAACTCTCCCATTTTGCTTCCACACGATGTGAGGACAGCAACTAATGCCACTAACAGCGGCAAATACAGTTTCTTAGTCATTTTAGGTATAAATTAATTGTTTGTAATTGAAATTTGTCTATTCTTTTGTTATTGTACTCTGCTCCCACGGGCATATACAAGGCAAAGATATTAATTCTTAAGACATTTTGTTAATAGAATGGGCAGATTTATTATAATTTAATGAAATTCTTGCTCTCTCGGTACTTGATATTGCGTGGATGATGCTCTATGATTTCACTTCTTAGCATATTGCGGTCGATATGAGTGTAGATTTCTGTTGTTGCGATTGACTCGTGCCCCAACATGCATTGGATGGCGCGCAAGTTTGCTCCGCCTTCCAGCAGATGAGTTGCAAACGAATGCCGGAAGGTGTGCGGACTGATGTTTTTGGTGATACCGGCTTTCTCGGCCAGCTCTTTGATCAGATGAAAAATCATGATACGTGATATGTTTTTTCCCCACCGCGCCAGAAATACATAATCTTCAAAATCCTTTTTGATTCTCCAGCGGGTGTTGCGGTCGATAAACCAATTTTCAATTTCTTTGATGGCGCGTGACGAAATGGGTACCAGCCGTTGCTTGTCGCCTTTCCCTTCTACTTTGATGAAGCCTTCCTTGAAATAGAGATCCGACAACTTCAGGTTACACAGTTCCGATACACGAAGTCCGCAACTGTAGAGTGTTTCCAGTATGGCGCGATTGCGTTGTCCTTCGTCCTTACTGAGGTCGATGGCGCCGATAATGGCATCGATTTCTTCGACCGACAGCACTTCGGGCAGTTTGAATCCTATTTTCGGTCCCTCCAGCAGTTCGCTGGGATCATCTTTGCGGAAGTCGGACAACGCCAGAAAGTGAAAAAACGAACGGATGCCCGAAATGATGCGCGCCTGCGAGCGGGGATGGATGCCGATGTCGTGCAGTCCGGCTGCAAATCTCTGCAGGTCGTCCAGCGTAATGTCATCTATTCCAATCTGTTCACTTTCAGTGAAATGCAGCAACTTTTCCAAATCACTCAGATAAGCATCATAAGTGTTGGCCGAAAGCGATTTCTCCAGTCTCAAGTATTGCTTATATTTGCTGATTATCAGCGTTTGCCTGTCCTTATTCGCTGATTTTACTTCCGATTTCATTTCTTTTTCCTACCTTTGCACTCAGAATGAACAATCATTGTGGAGACAAAGGTATAAAAAATTGTGTTATGAGGATACAAATAATTAATGGCCCGAATATAAATCTTTTGGGCAAGCGCGAACCGACTATCTACGGTAGCGTTACTTTTGAAGATTACCTTGCCGGACTTCGTTCCCGATATGCGGATGTGCAGATTGACTATTTCCAGTCGAACATTGAGGGAGAGTTGATTGATAAGATTCAGGAAACTGGATTCGATGTAGATGGCATTATTCTGAACGCAGGTGCCTATACTCATACGTCGATTGCTCTGCAGGACGCTATTCGTGCGGTTACTTCTCCAGTCATCGAGGTACATATATCCAACGTACATGCCCGTGAGACTTTCCGTCATACGTCCATGATCTCTTGTGCATGTAAAGGAGTCATTCTGGGCTTTGGCCTCGATTCCTATCGTCTGGCATTAGAAGCCTTGCTAAACCATTGATTCATCCCCTCCGACTCCTCTTGAAAAAAGAAGAGCCGAGAATCCATGAGCACTCTCGAAGAGGTGGAAGAACTGAATTAAAAGACAAATTACGAATTTAAATCATTACTAATAAATAGGTATATAGATTATGTTATTGAAGCAGACTAAAATCGTAGCAACCATTTCGGACCAGCGTTGTGAAGTAGATTTTATAAAACAGTTGTTCGAAGCCGGCATGAACGTGGTGCGTATGAATACAGCTCACCTGGGTCGTGAAGGAGCTGAAAAGCTGATAAACAATGTACGGACAGTGTCTAACCGAATCGCCATTTTGATGGACACAAAAGGCCCCGAAGTGCGTACTACTGTATTGGCCGAACCAATTTCATTCAAGGTAGGTGACCGTGTGAAGGTAGTAGGCCGCCCCGAACAGGAAACTACACGCGAGTGCATTTCCGTTTCTTATCCCGATTTCGTCCGTGATCTGAACGTAGGCGGACAAATACTGATTGACGACGGTGATCTGGAACTGGCTGTTATCGAAAAATGTGACGACTATCTGCTGTGTGAAGTGCAAAACGAGGCAAGTTTAGGAAGCCGTAAGAGCGTCAATGTACCGGGTGTACGCATCAACCTGCCTTCGTTGACAGAAAAGGACCGCAATAACATTCTCTATGCCATCGAGAAAGATATAGATTTCATTGCTCACTCTTTCGTCCGCAACAAACAGGATGTACTTGACATCAAAGAAATTCTGGATGCTCACGGCAGCGACATTCGGATCATTGCCAAAATAGAGAACCAGGAAGGTGTCGACAACATTGATGAGATTCTGGAAGTAGCCGATGGTGTGATGATTGCCCGTGGCGACTTGGGCATCGAAGTACCGCAGGAACGTATACCGGGTATCCAGCGCATATTGATACGCAAGTGTATCCTGGCCAAGAAACCGGTAATTGTAGCAACTCAGATGCTTCACACCATGATCAATAATCCACGTCCTACACGTGCCGAGGTAACAGACATCGCCAATGCCATCTACTACCGCACCGATGCCTTGATGCTGAGTGGCGAGACAGCATACGGCAAATATCCGGTAGAAGCTGTAAAGACCATGACGAAAGTTGCTGCGCAGGCCGAAAAAGACAAACTGCCTGATAACGACATCCGTATACCGCTCGACGAAAACAGCAACGACGTGACAGCATTCCTTGCCAAGCAGGCGGTAAAAGCCACTACAAAACTGAAAATCCGCGCCATCATTACCGACAGCTACAGCGGACGTACAGCACGCAATCTGGCTGCTTTCCGTGGTAAGTATCCGGTACTGGCCATCTGCTATAAGGAGAAGACCATGCGCCATCTGGCTCTGTCCTACGGTGTAGAAGCGATCTATATGCCCGAGCTGGCCAACGGTCAGGAATATTATTTTGCCGCTTTGCGTCGCCTGTTGCAGGAGGGCCGTCTGCAACCTACCGACATGGTGGGATATCTGAGCAGCGGAAAGGCCGGTACGCAGACTTCCTTCTTGGAAATCAACGTAGTAGAAGACGCCTTGAAGCACGCCAACGAAAGCGTATTGCCTAATTGCAACCGGTATTTATAAACTTCTAAAGTTTCGGTTTTACCGAATTGAAAATCGACGAAGTTAAACTCACAGAAGTTAAAGAAGTTATCACCCGCTTTGAGCGAGCTTAGGAGTTAAAAGCCAATAGATCTGTTATTCCACTTTTCTTTTTACAAGTCTATTGGCTTTAACTTCTAACGGAATACAGCGGAGTGATAACTTCTATAGCTTTCTTACATTCCAAGGAAAGGCTGACTCCGAAACTTTAATTATTAACTATTAATTTTTCATTTCTATGTCCATGTCGTTAGACGAATACATCCTACAGCACATTGATGATGAAGGCGATTATCTTCGCGCTCTCTATCGGGATACGCATCTGAAACTGCTTTATCCGCGCATGGCATCGGGCCATCTGCAGGGCAGAATGCTGAAGATGTTTGTACGGATGATACGTCCCCGACAAGTACTGGAGATAGGAACATATAGCGGTTACTCCGCTCTTTGTATGGCCGAAGGCCTGCCCGAAGGAGGAATGCTTCATACCTTCGAAATCAACGACGAACAGGAGGACTTTACACGTCCCTGGCTGGAAGGATCGCCGTATGCTGACAAAATAAAATTCTATATAGGCGATGCGTTGAAGCTGGTACCTGAATTAGATATAACATTCGATCTGGCTTTTATCGATGGGGACAAGCGCAAATACATCGACTATTATGAAATGGTGCTTCCGCGCCTTTCCGACGGTGGTTACATCATAGCCGACAATACGTTGTGGGACGGACATGTACTCGAAGAGCATCCGCATGCTTCCGACTTGCAGACCATCCGCATCAAGGAGTTCAATGATTTGGTAGCAGCCGACAGCCGTGTAGAAAAGGTAATTCTCCCGTTGCGTGACGGGTTGACTATCATTCGGAAGAAGTAGTCGACAACAACCGACGGCTAAGATACTTCACCGGATACCATACCGACAGGAAACCAACCGCAATGACGGTAACGAAAACAAGCAATACATCCGTCAGATGTACACTAACTGGATAAGCATCGACTACAAAGCTACCGTTTCCTCCACCCAATGAAATGAGTCCGAACTTTTGTTGCAGAAAGCAAAGCAGCAATCCTAAAACAATTCCTATACTTGCACCGAAGACAGATATCATTCGTCCTTCGAACAGGAATATGCGTGTTATCAACTGGTCACCGGCACCCAGATTGCGCAGTGTTTCCACATCGTCACGCTTGTCCAGTATCAGCATCGACAGAGAACCGATGACATTGAAACAGGCAATGGCCAGAATAAAAGTCAGGAACAGATAGGATATGAATTTCTCGATTTCCATGATGCGGAAAACATCGGCCTGCTGCTCGTAACGGTTCTGCACTACAAACCGTTCGCCGAGTATCTCTTCCATTTTCTTTTCGACGGCATCGATATTGCTGCCGGGCTTCAGCTTGATTTCGATGGCCGACACTTCGGTATCATAGTCAAACAGACGGCGGGCAAAGCCAAGCGATGTAAGTATGTAGCGTGCATCGTATTTCTGCTGGTTGACTATAAACACAGCTCCCGGCGAGAACAGATAGTCGCTGTTGAACGAGGCGGCAGGATTGGCCATGTTGACTCGTGCATTCCGTTTGGGAGCATATACTTGCAACGGGTCTACAAACTGGATGCCGGTACCCAGTTCGGACATCAGTTCCACACCCAGAATGCCATAATCGACCACCGAATCGTTCAGTACGAATTTTCCGGTACCATACAACAGACTGTCAATAGCAGTCAGTTGCTCGAAGTTGTCTTCCACTCCCTTGATGACGGCCATTGTCTGCCGGTCCTTGTATTGCACCATGGCATTCTCTTCCAGTGTTTCGGTCCATACTTCTATTTCGGGCATAGCATGTATCTGTGCCACACGCGATTCATGCGGATCGAACACTTTGCCTTCGCGGACGGTAATTTTCAGTTCCGGATCGAAAGCGGTGAAGAATCCCGCTACCATGTCCTGAAACCCATTGAAGACGGACAGGGTGCATACCAATGCCAAAGTGGCCAATGCCACTCCACATACCGACACAGCAGAAATGATGTTGATGGCATTGTGCTTCTTCTTCGAGAAGAGGTAGCGACGGGCTATGTAGAAGGGCAGGTTCACTGTTTCAGGAGTTCGTCTATTCTTTCCAGATAGTCCAATGAATCGTCAATGAAGAACTTCAGTTCCGGAATGATACGTAGCTGGTGGCGCACACGTGTACCCAGTTCATAGCGGATGGACTTCATATTTGCATTGATGTTCTTGACTATTTCATCGGCCTTTTCCGAAGGAAATACGCTGAGGTAGGCACGTGCCACGCTCATATCCGGGCTGATACGTACGGTGCTGACCGAAACCAGCGTACCGTGCATAGACTTGGTCTGCAACAGGAAGATATCACTCAGTTCCTTTTGCAGCAGTCGGGCTATTTTATTCTGACGAGTAGTTTCCATATATGTATTCTTTACGATTGATTCTTTTTTGTAGATTAGAAAGCAAAGTTACGGAATTTTCATGGAATAACCTTAAGATAAACTGCGGATTTCCTTAATATTGCTCTGATAGCAGCCGGCCTTCGTCGGGAAAGCAGGTTCATGTTTGTAGTGACAGGCTGTGTGTTTCTTAATATAAGAAGGTGTAGAATCAGAAATTTCTCTTCATACGAATGTTGTTTCAGGACACAAGATTATTCAATTAGTCGATAAAACTCGCCAATTAGTAGATTCGATTTTTGCAGTCTCGTTGAATCATTTACATTTGCATCGGATTAAAACGAAAAGCTTATGAAAAGATATGCTTCATTATGGTTACTGACTGTTTGCCTAACATGCGGTGCAGTTCAGTTACAGGCACAAGAGCCCGAACCGAGAGCAGAACAAAAAGAACTTCCGCGCGAAGTTCCCTCACCTGAAAAGGCTGCTCAACGGATTACAGATCAAATGCAGAAAGAACTGCAACTGACCGACAAACAATATAAGAAGGTGTATAAACTGAACCTGAAGGAGCAGAAAAAAATCTTTTCGACCCGGCTGGCAGGAATGCGTCCGCCAATGGGAGCTATGCCCGATATGAACGGCGAACGTCCGCCAATGCCGATGGGCGAAGGTGGAATGATGCCTGGTATGGGTGGTGGCCGTCCACCGATGGGCGGTCCGAGAATGCCTCACATGGCTAAAGATTCTGCTGAAGAATTGCAGAAAGCTGCTGCCAGCAAAGAAAAGAAACTGAAGAAAATTCTGACTGAAGAGCAGTTTGCCAAGTGGCAGAGAATGCGGGATGAACAGAAACCGCCTCGTAGACCGCACAACAATGCTGAGGCTCCTCAGAAAGATAAAATCTGAATCTTGTAATCTATTTGAAACAAAAAGAAGAGACTCTCTCTAAATAGCGTTTTTTCATGTATTATTGACTTCGGCCGCCCTTACCTGTGAAGGTAGGGGCGGTTTTCTGTCTATTATGATTTAAGCTTCCTTTACGCACTTTCTACGTTCCATCCATACGACGACGATCACTCCTATCAGCAGCAGGATGAAGGCTCCGTAGGCGATGCCTTCGGTCACGTGCAGGCTCTGCGGGTCGAAGCGCATCTCGATGGTGTGCTTGCCGGCGGGCACGTACAGGGTACGCAGGATGTAGTCGGCACGGCTCAGTTCGGCTTTCTGGCCGTCGATGGTCACCTGCCAGCCGTCGGGATAGTATATTTCGGAGAATACTGCGATGCCGTCGCCGCTGTTTTCGGTTTCGTACGTCAGGCGGTTGGGCGCGTAGCTAGTCAGGCGGATGGCGGACAGGCTGTCCTTATGGGC
Organism: Bacteroides ndongoniae; assembly: GCF_900108345.1. Taxonomy (GTDB): domain Bacteria; phylum Bacteroidota; class Bacteroidia; order Bacteroidales; family Bacteroidaceae; genus Bacteroides; species Bacteroides ndongoniae. The sequence goes on from NZ_FNVV01000012.1 coordinate 172,011, forward strand.
ATCGGTCATGCCTTTCAGTGCGTCCTTGAAGCGTTTGTCCACAACGGCTGTTTCGGTGGGCAAAATGTCGTGCAAGGCATCTATTTCCTGATTGGCATTGTCCACATACTGTACGTTGTTCACAAACCAGGCATTTCCGTAGGCAAAGGGGTTGCGCATGGGCATAGTTTCGCCTTTCTGTCCGGCGGGGAAGATGAAGTAACGGGTGTTCAGCATGTTCAGTACGCGGAATTTGCTTGGGTCGATGCTGTCTACCTCTCCGGCCGAAGTGGCAAACTCGCGGTAGGCGGCCTGCATTTCACCGCTGATGTGGTGGTCTATCATTTCCTGATAGCGGCGAAGCTTGGCAGCGTGGTATCCGCCCACGCTCTTGTGCCAGTAGGAGGTGTTGTTCTCGTTGAAGGTGTTCGAGGCGAGGTTCAGCACGCGGTAGTCGGCGTCCTTGTCCTGCAGGATCTGTTCGTCGGCCGGCGTCTTGCTGAAGCTCTCGGTGCGGATGGAGCGGGACACGAACTGTTCGTCGTTCAGGTAGCGCTTGTTGACGCTCCACATGTCCACCAGGCAGAGCACGGCGATGCCGGCCACGGTGAACGACTGCCGCAGCTTGCCCGTGGTGTAGAGCATGAGCAGCAGCAGGCCGATGGCGATGATGAGGAAGCTGCGCAGGGCGTCGGCCTGTACCAGGGCGGCGCGCATCTCGCCCAGATTGGCCAGGATGCCGTTCAGCTCACTGGCCGGAATCATGCCTCCGTCGACGGCCTGTTGCAGCATCTGCGCCTCCTGGGCAGGCACGTAGGAACCGCCCGACGAGGGTATGGCATACCACAGGGCCACGCCGGCCGTCAGCAGCAGGCTGATGCCCAGGGCCTTCAGGTTGGCGCGCAGCACGGTGGGCTCTTCCAGTATCTTCTTCAGGGCGAAGACGGCCAGCAGAGGAATGGTGAATTCGGCTATGACGAGGATGGACGACACGGCGCGGAACTTGTTGTACATCGGTATGTAGTCGATGAAGAAGTCGGTCAGCGGCATGAAGTTCTTACCCCACGACAGCACGATGGAGAACAGGGTGGCTCCGATGAGCGCCCACTTCAGTGGGCCTTTCACGATGAAGCAACCCAACAGGAAGAGGAACAGCACGAAAGCGCCTACATAGACAGGACCCGACGTCATGGGCTGGTCGCCGAAGTACTGCGTCAGGCTGCCATAGAGGCCACTGTACATGGGGTTGGCTTTCGACATGGCTGTCTCACTCATCGACAGGGGTACCGAAGCGCCGCCTTTGAAGTTGGGGACAAGCAACGTCCACGTCTCACCGATGCCGTAGCTCCATTGCGTGATGTAGTCGCGGTCCAATCCGCTGCTGGTCTGCTTGGCGGCATCGCCCGTCTGCACCAGCTCGCTCTTGCCGCGCATGGTTTCTTTACTATAAGTATAGGTATGATACAGGTTCGACAGGTTGGTGGCGACGCCTATCAGTGCGGCCACTACCAGCACGGCGCTTGCCTTGAAGAACTGGGGCAGGGTCTTTTCGCGCCACGCCTTCTCGAAGTAAGCGCCTACGATGAACAGGATGACGAACAGGAAGTAGTAGGACATCTGTACGTGGTTGGACGATACCTGCAGTGCCACAAAGATGGCAGCCAGGATGCCTCCGGCCAGCAACCGGCCCCGATAGGCCAGCACGATGCCCGCCAGCGTGGGCGGAATATAGGCCAACGTGACAAACTTCCAGATGTGCCCCGCCGAAATAAGAATGAAGAAATAGGACGAGAAAGCCCACATCACGCCCCCTAAGCCGGCCAGCCAGACGGGGATGCCGAAGGCTCGTAGCAGAATATAGAAGCCCAGCATCAGGATGAACGTCAGATAGACGTAGTTGGGCAGAAACAGCCGATAGACTTTCTGAATCCATTGCAGCGGCTGTGCCGAGTCGTAGGCAGGCGTTATCTGGTAGGTAGGCATACCGCCGAAGATGGAGTTGGTCCAGCGGGTGCGTTCGCCGGTCTGGTTATAATACTCGGTGGCTTCCTGGCTTGCGCCTACTCCGGCCACGGTGTCGTGTTGGAAAAGCACGCGGTCTTCTACGTCGGCCGGAAAGAAGTAGGCAAACGATATCAGGATGAAGGCCACGATGGCAATCACGTCGGGTAGAATTTTCTTCAGTGTCATAATCTTCTTCTTGATTGATAATCCGTGCAAAGATAACGCATCCCCTCGTATTTTCCACATATCGTGCCGACGTATTTCGCTGAAATGTCGTACTTTTGCCGGAGCGATGAGCCACAAGCCGCGGGCGGCAAGCGATGAGCTGTGGGGCTGAGGCTTGGCTTATGCAAAGAATTGCTTACCCATAAAGACTGTATAGAAACAATGAAAATAGGTATTATCAGCGCAATGGACAGCGAGCACCGCCAGCTGGCGGACCGTCTGTCGGAGAAGAAAGAGAGCGGCGAGGGCCGTTTCCGTTATGTAGAAGGCCTGCTGGGCCAGAACGACGTGGTACTGACGCAGTGCGGCATCGGCAAGGTGAACGCCGCTGTGGGGGCGGCCGAACTGATACGTCGCCATCGTCCCGACTGCATTGTCAGCACCGGTGTGGCGGGAGGCATCGATACCCGCCTGCGGGTGGGCGACGTGGTGGCCAGCGACCGTCTGGTGTATCACGACGTCTATTGCGGCAACGACGGAACCAGTTACGGACAGGTGCAGGGCATGCCCCTGTACTACGAAGCCAGCGCCCCGCTGCTGCAACACGCCCTGAACCTGAACGACGGCGCCGGACTGGAAAGCCGCATACACGGCGGACTTATCTGTACGGGCGACCGTTTTGTGGAAGCCGCCGCCGAACTGGCTGACATCAAGAGCCACTTCCCCGAAGGGCTGGCCGTTGACATGGAGTCGGCCGCCATTGCACAGACGTGCTTCGTCTATGGTGTGCCTTTCCTTAGCTTCCGCATCATCAGCGACACGCCGGGCGCACACGACGACAACTTCTCGCAGTACCGCGACTTCTGGGCCACGATGGCCGAGCGTTCGTTCCGCACCACCTGGGCTTTCCTGGAAGGACTTGGTGAGGTGAAACAGCTTTGATTTCCGCCTCCTTCGAGCCGTACAAGTGCGGCTCGCGAGAGACACTTGTGCCGTTCACGAGCCACACTTGCATGGCTCATGAACGACACTTGCGATCCAGAAAATGGTGCAAGCAATGATTGACAACCGTCCCCAAAAGGACTTTACGAAAAGGCAACTTTTTCCAGCGCCAAACGCCCCAATTCATTTTGACGACAACTAGCCCTTATACAACAATTCTTCGATACTTCCCTTACCCCATCATCTCCCTACCGACCAATACGTGAAACACAAAATCCACGCACAAACACGTTTCAACAAAAAGATTTAAGATTCACGTTTCACAGCAACTCGCTATTTATTAAGTACTTACTGTGAAACGTCACGGAGAAGAGTTATAGAGGATGAAGGTTCACACTATCTAAAACGTGAAATATTAAGTTATGCAAGAAGCTATCTAAAAAAGAGAGAAAGAGCAAAATATTACCTCATTATATTTAACTAATAATACATACAATACATATCACAAGAAATCAATTAAAGAATAATGTTTCGTTAGGAAAAATAGTTAAGATGAAACAGCTGCAGAATAGTAGCGCTAAATAATGTTAATAAAAGACTTAATCTTTCATGATTTTATACTAATAAAAAAAGAATCATTACATTTGCCATGTTCTCATGTGAAATTCCTTTTGCTTTTGTTAAAATAGCAAAGGAATGACCCCCACGCCGAAGCAACATATAGAGAAGCGAAAATCTATGTGATGCGGTATTGGGAGGGTCAATGAGAACAGACATATGAAGGCGTTTACTTGACGCTCTGTTCTTGACGTATCGAAATCTCGCAAATTACGGTATTGTAGTCTTGAACTTAGCAACGGTAGATGCCCCGGGTGTGATTATATCACGGCCCATGGTATATCGTATAAGCATGTATTGCATCCTTTTGGCATGCAAGTGTGTTTATATATGATTGTACCGTGTGGCTAACGTATATTCATATCGGCGTGGGCTCTGACGTTGTCTGTTCGACTACAATAGGCAATGCGAGAGCCTCGATACGTGGAATGGACAACAGGACGATTCCACGCTTTTTTATGTCCGTATTTAACCTTTTTACGGTACTAAAAATGAATAAGATATGAACACACCTTGTAATGTGAATCCTGTAGAATTTGGATATTCGTCCAATATCAGCCACTACGCCAAAGCCCTTGTAAGAAAGAATAGTGTGAACCTTCTAAAATAGTTTCACAGCAATGGGCATTTTCTTTTCTATTTTGAGCGAAGGCATCACCTGCCTTTTCTATGGCATTGTAATCACAGCTTTCATCATGGCCACGCTCTATTTCATCCTTTCCACTTTGAGCAAAGGTACTGTCCGTTCCATCCCGTTTTTTGTAACCGGACCTATTTTGGCATTACTACTCATGGTCAATATGACCCTTTCGGTTGGAGCCTTTACAGTAAAGAGTGAAACAGAATCCATGCGCCTGTGGCTGACGCAGCGACTTGACGGCATCCACGGAACAGCTGATCTTCAATCCAGTCAACAAGTGGGCGACATGCTGAACGAACAATTCCCTTTATCCGGATGCTTCCTCAACCTATTCGACATGAGTGGACACCCAATAGAAGAATTACCACAGGTATTTTACGAGGTAATTAATGAAGAAATGAACAGCATGATATGGAACAGATTGCTTTGGTCATTAGGATTCATCGTAGCCGCCATGCTTATAGCCTTGTATTTCGACAAAGGAGAAGGTAACCGTAGCAATGGTAAAAGCAAAAGGGGAACTAAAGGAGTCCGAACAAATCCCCGGAAGAATTTCGACGATTTCTGATATTCTTAACTGACATAAATGAAAGAGAGAGAACAATAATAAAATTAAAGATATGACAAATCAACTCATCATCGGACTTGAAGATAACGGAAGCAAAGTTCTGCGTAATCTAAGGAAACGAATATACGAAGAATTTCGCATCAATGACCTTGAACACGTTATCTTGCAAGAGTGTACCTCGGATGATTTCGTGCAGACCTTGCATGAAGTCATGCTAAAGTTACATGGTGATGAGGAAGTATCGTTTCATATTTGTACCAGTCTGTCAGAAGGTGCTGGTTGTATCATTGATGCCATAACCCAAATAAGGAAGCGGTTTCCTTCATTACCCCAGATGGGTATATATAGAAGAATCTACCTTTACCTTCATCTGCCCGGACAGATGCCGAGCGATGCCGGAACAATTGCCCAAGCCAGGAGTTATGCCGCTTTGTTAGAATTGAACGCATTACTTATAGGCCTGTACCACCCAACGGAGGTTGAAGATGCTTTTGATTCAAGCCTTATTTATACCTATATTTATACCAACATAAACGAACAGGAAATCGTACTGGATGAGATACACGAATTACCTGCCGCAGTAGCTGAATTCATTTTCCTAGTGACCATCGCTAATAGGGAGATTTGGTGTAAGCAGGCTCGAATGACAGAAATTTGCTGGCCTAATATCCCCGAAAAGCAGGATGGTATAATCGTTCACAGTCGTAACTTCGGATCGTTCGGTATCGCAAAGGTCGCATTTCCTGAAATGGAAATCCGGGAATTCATAACGTACAGTTATGCTTTGCAGGCCGTACATCAACTCCTCTGCAACAAATGGCAAGAGGACATCGGATATATCATATGGCCCCTTGAAAAGGCTGGCGTAAGCTTTGCAGATGAAATCCGGGATAAGAAGAATCAGGAATGGCTGATGCTAAGCGACAGGTATTTGACTTTGGAACGTCCAATCATTGACAGTCCGGCAACCCAAAAATGGCGACTGTTTGAAGAGACATGGGAAACGTGTACACAAGCAGAAGCTGACGATATGATGGCTACTGTTGACAAAAAACAATGGTTAACAAACTTCTCTGCTCGATGCGAAGAGTGCTTTAACCATCACTTCCGCCAATGCGGAGTAGCCGAGTTCTACAAGTCACAACAGGTGCAACGTAAAAGCTATGCGCATACCATCCGTCGCCACATCGAAAAAAAACTGTTCGATAAATGGCTTTATGAAACGGGAAATAGCCAAAGCATATTAGAAATCGAAAGCTACACCCGGCTATTGATAGAAGATAGTAAAAGCCGCATGGCAGGATTCGATGTTTTAAAGGCAAAACAAGAAGAAAAAAAGGCAAACCTGCGCTGCAAAATTGACGATATCAACTATGATTGGTCGAAGATGGGCTTCTTGGATATGGTAATGAATAAGCCACAAAAGATGTTCTGGTTGTTCCGGACTATGACGAGCGAATACTATACGGCAGCTACCCTTATCGTAGCTTATGGATATGCCCAAGAATTGCTTCAAGACACCATAGAGGAACTGGAACACATGTTAGGTGACATTATAACCTTTGAAGTCATGTTTCGGGGAATCGATAATCAGTTGCAGCAACAAGTCACAGACAGATGGCCAACGGATGAAGCTCAACGGAAGTGGTATATCAAAATATACGATCCGTGGGTAGTGCAAAATATTTGCCAACAGTTGGTCAGCAACAAAGATAAAATGGACATGAATGCGGCTACTATCCGTACACGTATGGTAGCTAATCTGGTAGAAGATGGAGAACGTACATTTGCCAATCTTTGCAACAAGAGCAATTATGAATTGACCCTCCATACCATACTGGACATTTGTCAGGAAAATGCATTGCGTGACATGGAAAATGTCGCTAAAAACGATCCTCGCAACAAAATGATAGGAGTCAATATCTTAGAAAAGCTGGAATCGGAGTTGGACACGAAGGAGAAGCTGGAACAATTTGTCAAATACATGGTTCAGGCATCGCGTACATACGTCCGGTTCAACCCTACCGAATATGCCAAGGTCATACCGGGAAACATTGAACCCATGATGCCGATGGTACAGTTGGTCTTGCCGGAAGCAGATGAACGGACAAACAATTTCCGCCAAAGACTAATTGACACCTTTAGGAAAGAAGTTCCAGAATTTGACCCCAAGTCGGATGTAACAGTCAATTACAAGGACGATCAGATTATGGTCATTTCTGCCAAGTATGGCTTCCCGCCCCGCTTTCTGACTGATGTCAAGTTCGCCAAGGAAAAATATGAAGCCTTGGTATCGGACGAAACAAAGAGCATAGTGAATGAACAGCATCCTGACGATGCACAGATTTATACATCGGATAAACAAATAACAATATAAAAATCAACAAATATGGCAAACCATCTTATCATCGGACTTGGCGGCACCGGAGGCAAAGTGCTGCGTGAGTTAAGAAAACGAGTGTATGAAGAGTTCCACGGCAATGACCCCGGTAATGGAGTCTTTTTGGACTATGTATATGTAGACTCTTCTCCATCGGATTTGGAAGACCGCACCGGCTGGAGCGTATTAGGTAAAAGCGTACATTTAGGCACGGCACAGAAAGTCAACATCAACGGTATCGGTACAAGCGTGCTTGGCAATATCAACCTGTATCCGGGGTTGAAGGGATTCCTCAACCCTACCGACCTGCAATTGATGCAACAAGAGATGGGAGCCTTGATCAGTGCGGGCATAGGTGGACAACGCCGCCGATTGGGACGAACGCTGATGGCGAATAACATATTCGACAAAAACAATCCTGGCAATTTCGAACAAGTAGTCCGTGGTGCCGTACAGCGGATCCAGCAAGCCAGCGGCAACGAAGACACCACTTTCCACATTTGTGCAGGTCTGGCAGGAGGAACGGGATCCGGCTCCATTATCGACGCAATCGCCCAAATAAGAACATGGTTCCCTTACCAGCAAGATACACATGCGTTCAAAATCCGTCTGTTCCTTTACACACCGGAACGAACCTTAGTCAGTGCCAAGCATGATGCGGGTTTCTATCAGGCCAACGGTTATGCGGCCCTGACAGAGCTGAATGCGTTGAGCATCGGCAAATATCATCCCACGGATGTCAAAGGAGAAAAAGATCTCTTTTCCGGTGAAATTCGCCGGTTACTCGAAAACCAGGAAGCTTTCGAAGTAGCCTATATTTACACCAATGTCAATGAGCAGGGAAAGGTATTGGATTTGTCGCAAGGACTGCCTGCCGCAGTAGCAGACTTTATCTTTCAGACCACCATTGCCAGCGAAATGGGTGGAACTAACGGACAACTGACCCGTTTGGTGCGCTGCGAGAATGATGGTGCAGGTCCCGAAAAAAACCAGGCAGGCGAAATAGCCCACAGCCGTAGGTTCCTTTCATTCGGCATCACACGGGTAGAATTTCCCGAAGCGGAAATTCGTGAATTCATGACCTATAGCTATGCACTGCAAGCCGCACGCCAGCTTACATATAACATGTGGCAAGATGGAATCGGCTACGGAGAACGCACCATGGAAGAAGTCGGTATAGGCTTTGCAGATGAAATTCAAAACAAGAAAAACCGGGAAGGCCTGATGCTAAGCAACAATTACTTGACTTTAGCCAAACCGATTGTGGAAAGCCCGGCAACAAAAAAATGGAAGCTGTTTGACGAAACTTGGGAAGCACGTACCCAGGCTGAAGCCGATGATGTTATGGCCACTGTGGACAAAAAACAATGGCTGACCAATTTTTCAACCCGTTGCGAAGAATTCTTTAACCACCAATTCCGCCAACATGGAGTAATTGAGTTCTACAAGATACAGCAACAAGAACGTAAAGGTTATGCCCGCACCATCCGTCGCCACATTGAAAAAAAACTGTTCGACGAATGGATCAGCGGTGCGGAAAACAGTAAAAGTATCCTGGAAATTGAAAAATACACCCGTCTCTTAATAGAAAACTGTAGCAGCCGTGTAGCCGAATTTGACACACAAAAGGCAAGATTAGAAGAAGAGCAGGAAAACCTGAGTCAGCAAATCAACGAGATTAATCAAAACTGGGGCGGTATAGGATTCTTAAGAGGTCTGATGAACAAACACCAGGAAGTCTTTTCACAATACAAAGCAACCAAGAGCGAATATTATGCAGCTGCCACCCGAGTAGTTGCATACGGCTACGCCAAAGAATTACTTCAAGACATCATAGAGGAGCTGGAACGAATGCTGGACGGCATTTTAGCTTTCAAAGATGAACTAAACGCTATCAACGAAGAAGTGTTGAAACAGGCATCCAGCAAATGTCAGACAAACGAAGAACAGAAAGATACAGATATTAAGAAATACAATCCGGAAACCGTCCGCAATATTTGCCGTCAATTTATCAGCAATAAAGAAGAAATGTCTTCGAATGCGGCTACTATCCGTACACGTATGGTAGCTAATCTGGGAGAAGATGGAGAGCGTACATTTGCCAATCTTTACGACAAAACCGATTATGAATCAGCCATTGACATTGTGTTGGATGTTTGCCAAGAAAATGCACTACGCAACATGGAGAATGCTGCCAAGAGCGACCCACTCAACAAAATGGTGGGAGTCAACATCTTGGAGAAACTGAAATCGGAGCTGAACACAGAGGAAAAGATGGAGCAGTTTGTCAAACTCGTCACCCAGACATCGCGTACATACGTCCAGTTCGATCCCACCGAACGCGCCATGGTTATACCTGGAAACGTTGGAGCCATGATGCCAATGGTCCAGTTAGCTTTGCCGGAAGCTGATGAACGTACAAGTGATTTCCGCCAGAAACTGATTGATGCTTTCAGAAAAGAAGTAACAGGATTTGACCCCAAACAAGATGTAGCAGTCAACTACAAAGACAATCAAATTGTAGTCGTTTCTGCCAACTCCGGTTTCCCACTTCGCTTTTTGGCCAATGTCAAGACTGCCAAGGAAAAATACGATGCTTTGGTAACCAGACAGAACGAGAAACATCAGCTGAATACGATGGTTCTGCACACGGAAAGTTTCAAAGAAGAGCTGCCCGACCTCTATGAAGAAGGTCCCGAACCACGTCGGAATAAGATGGTAAAACCTCTTATGTTAGCCTATGCCTTAGGTATCGTTGCCGAGCAACAGGATCCTGTCACACAAGCCAAGTTTGATGCCATCCGCATTCCCGACGAGACCTTTGGAGACACTTGGAAACCCATGGGGAAAGGATTCGTGGAATCGTGGAACGCATTAGGACAAGATTTCAAGTTGGCACAATTGTTGAAAAAGCAGGTAGATATCGAACTGACGAAGCAGGCACGCAGCAACGACCAGAAGGCCGTTCTTCGCAAGGCCATCGGTCAGGTTGTCCAGACCAAGATTCTGCCAAGTTCGCTTTGCGAGAACAACCAGTTCAACCCGAACTATACGAAGTTCCGCAACTTGGCAATGGAAATCATTACGGAAAAATTACAAGATCTATAATTAACTCACTTAAAACGAAACAATATGGCAATTAAAAAAGGCATATGCAAAAACTACGGTGAATGTGATATAGCTGACACCAAACCGCCTGTAGTACAAGAGGCTGACAGCACGAACTTTGTGTGCGAAGAGTGTGGAAAACCGTTAACAGAATGTGGTAAGACACCACCGCCACCACCCATCAAAATTATTCTGGCAGCCATCGCGGGCTTAGCTGTTATCGGAGGAGGTGGAGCCTACTATTTCCTGTCTTCTGGCGACACCACTCCACAGCCGGAACAAATTACGCTAACGAAGTCGGCATCGGAACTAAATGTAGGTCAAGCAGACACCTTGCAAGCGACAGTGACTCCCGAAGAAGCAACAGCACAACTGGAATGGACATCGAGCGACGTAAACATCGTAAGTGTCGAGAACGGTGTAGTGAAAGCACTTGCTGAGGGTAAAGCCCAAGTAAGTGTACAAGTGACAGGCGCAGAGGGGCTGACTGACGTTTGTACCTATACAGTCACCAAAAAGGAAAAAGATTCTGACGAAGGAAAAGATGGCGAAGGAGGAGGTACCACATCGACAGGTATCAACTTAGGCTACGCTTCTTACCAGGGCGACACGAAAAACGGGAAGCCGCATGGCAATGGTACCCTGATGTTCAAGTCCAGGCACCTCATCCCCGGCACCAAAGACAGCTATGCCGAAGCAGGCGAGCAGGTCATCGGTGCTTTCCGTGACGGCGAAATCAATATGGGCACTTTGTACCAGAAGAACGGCAACCGAGTAGTCGTAAAACATAAATAAGAGATTATTTATCAACGATACGATGAGAAAGACTGGTTTTTGTTTCATATACTTGTTCCTCATACTACATACAGTAGCATGGGGACAAGTACAGTATGCAACCGCACGCTTGCAATCAATGGCGCAACTACTGCCTGTTGACTGGAGCAAATTGGTCTATGGGGAAAACAATGGTTTTACGTATTCAGGCCATCCATTGACAATTTACGTAAATGAATGGAATGAAGTAACGCACATCGGATATAAGCTGTTCCCGACAGACATTCGCAAAAGCAGTCCTTCTCCCGTTTACGACTTTCTGGAAAGATACTTCCTTGAACTTGACTTGCTAAAGGATATTGACAAATCCATGCGTCTGGCACTTGACAAAGTACAGCTGAATGTAAAGACTCCGGAAATCATCCACACGCTTGACGGAACGGAGAAACTGCAAGTGGATATGCTCAGTTTGAAAAGGTATCAGGTATCATGGTTGAAAGATGATCGCAATATATTAACGATTACTTTTGATATGGACTATCAGCTTCTATCAGGATGTAATGCGATTGAAGCTGAGAAGAAATTGATACGCGAACTCCGACGCTATCGCCAGCAAGAGATACATGATCCAACTGTCGATCTGCCGGAAGCAGATGCAACCGGAAACAAGTTTTGGCAAGTAGACAAAGGAAGCTATATTTTGGACGAGATTCGCCATACATTGTATTACGAAAGAAAGGAAAAGGAAGCATGGAGCTTAGTTTGCGATATTTCTCATCCCATATGGAGCACGTTCAACCTGATGTTATCTACAAACATTGAGCACCAATGCAACCTTGATATGGTAGTCGACCTGTACGGGTACCACCAGACAGGATTGACTATACCTTTAAAGAAATGGATTGCTTTCTGCCTTGAACAAGGATGTAAAGCATATGTAGGGATTAAGTCTCATCAAGATAAAAAGATAACCGGTACAGTATTTATGGTTAATGAGAAAATGGGGTATAACCACATGCTCACAATCGAATTGGACAAAGATATCATCGCTCATCGTAAAGGAGATATTCATTCGCGCTTGTATGCCTATATTCCTTTACACAATGTATCGGACGATTATTTCCAGTTCTACACAAAAGTACCTAATGTTGACACTCTAAAATAACTGTAAAAGAATGAAATATGTATTTTGCTTTTTGTGGTCATTATTGATTGCCTTTCCGTGCATTGCACAAACAAGCAATGCAGAAGCAAAGGCTCAAATCAATAAAATAAAAAAAAGTTCTTCATACCTGTATGGAGAAGCAACGTTGGCATCCACGGAAGATGCCATAAAATTGGCCAATGAAATATTAAGAGAAGAAATCGACGCTTGGATTCAAGAAAAGAAAAAACTCCGCGAATCCAATAATGTTGTAATTAAAAATATCAACGAAGTTTCCCAGCAGATGACACTGCCCAGAGGAAACATGCACCGTGCTTTTGTTTACGTGAAAAAGAGTGATATCATCCCATCGGATAATGTAACGGTGGTAGCTACTGAAAATACTCCTAACAATTCACACACAGAAGCCAGTACTCCCAATACCAACAAAGTTCCCTCAAAAAGCGAACTGACATCAACTCAGGAAACGGCTTTGGAAATTATTCTAAAGCTAACAGATTTTAACCAATTAAAAGATTGCCTGACTTCTTTAAAACGAGAAGGGAAAATAAAAGAGTACGGAAAATACTCCTCCCTCACGCAACCTGCTAACTATTACCTTATCATATATAACCGACAAGGAATAATAGAGGCAGTTTTGGCACCAGGAAAGGATACCCGTACAAATCTGAAAACTAAAGGTACCGACAGTATTAGCAATTACAAAGGAAGAGGTGCCATTGGATTTAAATTTTAATATTCAACTATTATATCAATTTAGTACATGAAGAAGTTTTTAATACTATTCTATTTACTCTGCTTGTACTGCGGCATCCAAATAGATGCCCAAACAGTAACAGTTACTCTTACTACAGACTCAAGCTTTGATAACCCAGCAATGATTGAAAAGTTGGAAAACAATTTAGGTCGAGTTTTAACTGAAATCAATCGTGCACAAAAAGAAAATCGCCCACTGAACTTAGTAGGAATGCCTCTAAATGAATTTGCAGCCAACTCATTATCTATGCTTTGGGCAAACATCCATTTCTATTGCGATGACGAGGAAGTTGTAGAAAGATGCTGGCCATTAACTAATGGCTACTTGCTTCGCCGTATCCCACTCATCATCACCCCCGAAGGTGAAGAATTCGGAAGCGGTACTTATCAGGAGGCAATCGTAGAATTCACACCGTCAGGAACCATCTCCGACTTCCGTTTTGCTTTGGATGCACAATTGGGTGAAAGTATGGAAAAAGGTGGAAACGGTGTAGTAGAAACCGAAAGACGAATGAAGATTCTCAGTTATTGCGAACGCTTCCGAACAGCTTATAACACTAAAGACTTGAACTTCCTGAACCAGATTTTCAGTGATGATGCATTGATCATTACAGGAACAGTAGTAAAAACCAAACCGAACGAAATGGGAATTGGAGGAGAAAAAGTCCTGTACAAGAAACAGAACAAACAGCAATATCTGGCCAATCTTAAACGAGCTTTCCTACGCAACAAATGGATAGATGTCAAATTCTTCCAAATTGGAGAAAAAGGAGAGACCGGTGGACCGGATGCCATTACACGCTCTACCGAAAATCCCAATATGTACGGAGTGCGCCTACGTCAGGAATGGCGTTCAAGCAATTATAGCGACGAAGGTTACGTGTTCTTGCTATGGGATTTCACAGATGAAGATGCACCGGTTATCCATGTCCGCACTTGGCAACCAGAATGGGTAGGCGGACAGAAACTCCCAGAAAACGATATATTTTCTTTAAGTGATTTCGATTTATAACAACAATGCAAATAATAATGAAAAATAAACTAATATTGATCATTTGGGGGCTTGTTCTTTTTTCACTTCCCACCATTCAAGCTCAAAATGTGTTCATGACAATAGATGAGCAAACTGAATTGCAACGTTACATAGACCTTGGAGGCAAAGCATCTGCTGTATTCGTATCTTCTATGGAGGACTTGGTCATCGTATCAAACAAAAAGGAAGATAAGTTTACACAAAAGAAAAACGGCCAAATGTATGAATACGAAACTCAGATTGATATTTCAGATGGTGATAGAACTTTCAAGGTTATGCGTAAAAATACTGCATTAACTGCAGAAGTAAAGAAAATATTTACTAAAAAGAACCAACGCTATTATTTTAAGGTTGAAGCCGTAGCCAATCCTATCATTTTGAATGAGCAGGGTGGTAGAGCAGAAGCTTATCTGGTTGATGGCAAAGCATGCGTAGAGTTTACAACAGCAATAGAAAATTTAAAGGTGAAACATCCTCAAGGACTACCTTGCACCATCCAACATTCTAAATCGGAAGCTGGTGCTTATGTTACATCGGTTATTATAGACATGGTCGTTTTTGATAAGCTCCGCAATGCCATGAACAAAGCAACTGAAGAATATAACACACAAGATGAAAAGATCCAAAAAATGGGAGAAAAAGGAATAGAAATTCCCGAAACAGAATGGCAAAAGCTTGATGAGCTACAGAAAAAAGCAGATGCGGCCGATGTTGCTTTCAATTCAATCTCCTCACTCACAGTATACACTGATAATTCTAACTACCTAACCGTATCAATCAGAGATTTATCTGTAAAGCAGAAATTATTATACGGTATTCTTCCATTGCTCGAAAAAGTTGAAATCTATAACCGTAGTTATGATCAATATGTAGGCAGCGCACAACAAGCTGAGAAAAGCCGAAAATTCAACACAGCACAGGAATTTTACGAACAAGGAGCAAATGCCACTGATGCAACCGAAGAAGAAAAGTCTGCATGTCGAGCCAAAGCCTTGGAAATGAAAGAATGTGCAGGTTATTGGAACATGGCCAACCAAGTCTTGAAGAAACTTAAAGAACTTCAAGGACAGGGAGGTAGAGCCGATTATGGAATGATTGAAGAATGTTATGAAGTAGCCATAGCTAACTATGAATCTCTATACAAAATACGAAACGATGAAGAATTCCAAAGACGAGCCACCGTATTGAAAAATGCATTAGACAGACTTGGGTTAGTTATAGAAGGTAACGTTGTCAAAACCGACATGAAACAAGGGCGTTTGCTTGAAGAACCAGCTACGGACGTATCCATTTACGCATGCACAAGCGGGTTTAATAAAGACATGAGAAAAGGAAAACACGGAACATATATAGGTAGAGTGGACGCAAAAGGAAATTTCCACGTACAAGTAGACCGATATGTTTATGCCGGCCTCCTATTTGTGCCTGATGATGGTAAAAATAATACTTGGGTTTCACTTCATGAACGAAAACACCTGAAAACAAAAGTAAGAATAAAAGAATAACAATTGTCTAACTAAATATCTACAAAAATGAAACGTTTAATTAATTTAATGCTATTGGTTCTTGCAATAGCAGTGGCTGCACCTACTTCTATGCAAGCCCAAAAGAAAAAAGAAAAAAAAGAAAAAAAGGCAAAGAAAGAGTTTGTCTGGGAACTGCCAGAACTTACTAAAAACAAGGATTTCGACAAATATCTCCTTACCTGCGATACGCTAAACAACCGAATTCGCGCATATTGTGACAGCATTGTCTTTTATGAAGTGAAGAAAATCCAAGAGACAGATGCTAATGGCAATGTCATAATGGACGAAAACGGAAAACCCAAAGAAATTTATGCCGTAGTAGATAATGAAAATCACATTCGGGGTTCAAAAGAAGCGATATTCCAGTATGCGGATATGATTCTGAGTGGCACAAGTATCATTTTAGACATGGCAAACATAACTGTACTTACAGCAACCGCCACTACAGCCCTTCCTTCATTAGGTCTGAAAGCACTTTCTTACGGGAAGTATCTGAAGGCAGGTCCCATTATGGCCAAAGATGGTGCTGTAGAAATAAAAGAAATCGTAAGTAAATGTAGAACACAAGCAAAAGCTATTCGTGCTTACAAAAACAGTTTTACAGAATCCGGTGAATTAATCGATCCTCAAGCAGATGTTTCTAATTTGGAAGGTGTCAATCTGAATGATGTACCTACTATCACAAAACCCTCCGAAGAATTAGCACAAGAACTTGAAAAAGCAAAGCAAGAAAATGCCAATGCAAAAGATGCGGATGAGGACGCATTTGAGGATATAGCCTGATGTATATCAATTATGCAAGCTCTCAATTTTAACTAAACAAAACTTTGCTGGTATTAAACTAAAAAGAGCTAAACCAATTTTCATACAAAAACATGAATGATAGGTTTAGCTCTTTTCACCAAACATTAACGCTCACCAATCTTTGGAATTTGTTACATATTATTCAAATTCAACAAAATAAGAAGATTATATACTCATGAAAAAAAATGCTTATTATTGGAGTATTCTATGGATGTGTATCTGTTGTTTTTCCTTGCCCTTAATGGCTGAAGAACTACAACAAAGGACACAAGTGACAACTCCGGACAAATCATTAGAAGCTAAAGTCATTAAAGCATACCGGGAGGGTGACTATGTAGTGGTGGATATGCTACTTTGCAATGTATCGAAGAAAGACTATACACTGAGTTTCAGCTTAGTAAATGCAGACCGTATATCAGTATACGACGAATTTGGCAATCAATATTCTAAAGGTATTGTTGGACGTTTCGGAAATGACAATAATACCGCCAACATGACCCCAAAGGCATTATTGCCTTCGGAAGTTCCAATCCGCTTCAGTTTATTTATCCCAGGAGTGGAAGAAAAAGTATCTCTTCTACCTCGTATCAATTTTGGATATTGCCGTCCGGCGCCTCCTCACGAATTCAAGTCATGGAAGATGAGTGTAAAGAATGTTATGATCACAAACTAATTTGTAAAACTAAAAATTATGAAGAAACTTTTATTCATTCTACTCTGTGTGGTAGTGGGCTGTACCTCCACTTCCAAGCAATCATCACCATTTAAAGGTGAATGGAAACAAGAAACAGCCGAAGAACTCAATTTACTGAGAATAGACCTGTATGAGAAAACGGTAAAGCTACCTGACGAAAGCGGTTCCTGCTTCGGATATCTGCAAACCGAAAACGAATTTGCCGCCGATTATTGGATTATTGATGAAGTAACGAATATTACAAAAGATTCTGCCAATGTAAAAGTATACAGTTGGCGTTATGGAAGTCCTGAAGACAAAAATGATCGTGTTTTGCTTTATAATTCCAATGAACATACGATAACTGTAAAACAAGAAGGGTATAGCTTTATCCTTTCTCCGACAGAAAATAATAACAACAATCAATAAAAACAAAATGTCATGAAAAAATTAATCACTTTAGGTTTCCTTGTAGTAGCCGTTTTGAGCTTTATTTCGTGTTCACCAAGTAGTCCTGGAAAGGCATTGAAATCCTATTTGACAGATCTGAAAAATGAGAATTATGAGTCTTTTATAAAAGGCGTATATTTCCCAGAAGATATGGATGAACAACGTAAAAAGAAGGATGAAGCTCAGCTGTTAGCAATAATCAAAGAGAAAGGAGCCAAAGAATATGAGAAAAAAGGAGGAGTGAAGAGCATCGAGATTTTATCAGAAACCATTTCGGAAGACGGCAAATCTGCAGTCGTGGAATATAAACAAACCTTCGGCAACGGAGAAGAAGAAAAACAAAGCCAAAAGATGATCAAGAAAGATGATAAATGGTTTATTGACATGAGAAAATAGTATATATACAAACTCTTTATATCAGAAGATTATAAAAGATATAATTCTTATTATCGCAGCAACTTTATAATCAGCCGCATGAAATGAAAAGAAAGAATACAATAATAAATACTCATTTGCTCTTAGAATTTATTATTGTGGCAGTTTTGTTATGGGGATGTTCCTCCACTCCCCATAACAAAACCGGCTTTTTACCCACAATACCCAAAGAAACTTTGCGTTCGGGCGATATTGTTTTCCGGCAAGGCTCAGGACTGACAAGCCGCATTGTACAAAAGGCAGACAAAAATGGGATATATTCGCATGTGGGAATTGTGTTACGTGATAAGAACGGAGATTGTCTGGTCATCCACGCAGTACCCGGTGAGCCTGATTTCAAAGGGGATGTCGACAGGGTAAAACTGGAACATATAGATAATTTTTTCGGAAATGGGAAAGCCATATGCGGAGCTGTAATGCGAGTGAACGTAGATTCTGCCAAAGCCGCTCGGGCAGCAACCCATGCCTTAAATATATTTCAGCAGAATACCCTGTTCGACCATCAATATGACCTATCTGATACAACTCAAATGTACTGCACAGAATTGGTTTACTTTGTTTATAAGAAAGAAGGGGTAACGTTAGCGGATACAGAGAGCACTTTGGTAATACCTATAATAAACAAACAGTGCTTATTGCCTGGCGATTTATTAGAGGGTAATTATTTATCAATGTTAATTGAATTATAATCTTCAAAATAACATTGACTTATCGCATTCCCAGTCAGTCCAGTTGGCAACGGGATGCCTGAAACTATCTAATAAAAAATGATTCATACTATTCTTTATAAAACTACATGTTCCACTATTAACAAATTTGCAAGCATGAAAAATATTAACTCTTTTTTATTTTGCTGCACCACAGCATTTCTACTTTTAGCCTGCGGTAATGGTTCTAAATCAAAATCTGATTCTTCTGAGAACAACGATAATTCAGCTGAAACTATATGTATTACAGCCGAAGAAAATACTGTTATTCTTTTAACGCACCCAACAAGTTGCAAGGTCGAAAATACAGAAAATGGGTGTTTAGTAACATTCAAGACTGAAGCAGGAAAACAGGTTTTCCTTTTACCATGCCAATACAACCTTGCAGCTTTTGACAATCAACGAGCTAATGGCAGTTATCAGGAAATCGAATTCATACCTGGTAATGTTTTCAAACGAGATACAGGTTTTTCCATGAAAGGGAATGTCACTGTCTATGACGGGAAAGGAATCACATTCCTACTCCCCAACTATAAACTACTTTCCATAGTAGGTATATTTCTCTATGACAAAAAAGCATTAGATATGTCAACTGTACGGATACAACACCTAAAAATGAAAACGATTTCTAAAGAAGAACTTCATGTTTTAGGCATTAATGTAGCATTGGCATCATCACCAGATCATATTATATCCCATGTTTATGTACCTTCTTCTGATCCACTGTCAAAAGCTATAGATGTCAAACAAGCTGTAACAGATAAAAAGATTGAAGACTGCAAAATTGTAAATTTCTAACTATCCCACTGACCTGCAAATTATTCCCCAGTTAGCCTCCCTCTTCCGGCCAACTGGGGAATAATTTTTTCCTAACTGGAGAAAAAAATGATTGCCTGCGACGACTACTTCTCGATACGGATGCGCGCATCCACCGCAATCACATTCTTTTCGGTAGCCAGCAAAGGATTGATGTCCATTTCTTTGATCTCCGTAGCAAAGCGAAGAAGGGTGGAGAGGCGGACAATAATTTCGGCAAACTTGTCTTCGTTGACGCCCTTCTGGCCACGTGTACCCTTGATTATCTTATAAGCACGGAGGGAGTGGATCATGGAGTAAGCTTCTTCGTAGGACAACGGAGCGAGACCCGATGACACGTCTTTCAGCACTTCGACAAAGATGCCTCCCAAGCCGCACAGCACGACGTGGCCAAACTTCTCCTCGTACTTGGCACCGATGAATAGTTCCGTACCCTTCAGCATGGGCTGTACCATGACAGCAGTCACTTCGGGCAGCTGCATCATACGGTCGAACTCCAGCGCCAGGTGCTGCTCGGTCTTGATGTTGAGCACCACGCCACCTACATCGGACTTATGGACAGGACCTACCACCTTCGCCACAACAGGGAACCCTGCACGGCGGGCAAAAGCCAGTACTTCTTCTTTCTTGGGCGACACAAACTCGTCGACCAACGGTATGCCTGCCGAATGGAGCAAGGCCTGTACCTGATTGGGGGCAATGTAGCCGTCGGTATCGATGGAGTCGATGATGCGACGGATGCGGGGCACGTCGACGCCAAACAATTCGATTTCGTTGGCGGCTGGACGCGGAGCATTCATGATGCGGGTCAGGGCAGTACCCAGTGTCACCTCGTCGGCAAAGTTCACGTGGCCTTTCTTCAGGAAGTCGGCCACCTCGGCTCCGGCCGTATTGATGGAAGGCAGAATGGGGAAAATCGGTTTACGGCAGGTCTGCATGGCTTCGTGCAGCACGTCGTACATCTCGAACATCGTCACCAGACCCGGCGTACCGAAGATAGCCATCACGGCGTCGATGTTGTCGAACTTGTTTTCACAATAGTCCAGACAAAGTTTCAGGTGCTGGGGTGTACCGGTAGCCAGGATGTCGATGGGGTTGCCCACCGCCGCACCGGGATAGAGTTGCGCTTTCAGTTCCTCGGCCAGGGGACCTTCGAGCTTCGGTACGTTCAGTCCGCCCTTACTCAGCGCATCGGTCAGCATCACGCCCGGACCTCCGGCATGGGTGATGATGGCAAAGTTCTTTCCACGGAGTTCGGGCAGGGTAAAGATACAGCCTACGGTGGTCAGCTCCTCGCGCGAATAGCAGCGCACGATGCCTGCCTTACGGAAAAGAGCTTCGACAGCCGAATCGCTGCTGGCAATGGCCCCCGTGTGCGAACTGGCCGCACGGCTTCCACTCTCGCTGCTTCCGGCCTTGATGGCAGCTATCTTACAACCCTTCTTGATGAGCGAAGAGGCGTGGAAAAGCAGACGGTCGGGGTCGCCTATGCTTTCGATATAGAGCAGCTTGATGTGTGAGTCACGGTCGGGGTCGAAATGCTCGTCCATGTATTGCAACACGTCTTCCACTCCAATCTGCTTGGCATTACCCACCGACCATACGGAATTAAATTGCAAGCCTTTAGTCACGGCACTTTCCAGAATGAAGACAGCCGTGGCACCCGAACTGGAGATGAGGTCCACACCCTGTGGATGCAACTGCGGAATGGGCTGGCTGAAAACACTGTGATGCCATGCATTCATGTAGCCGATACAATTGGGGCCAATAAGGGAGGCACCGTATTGGTTCACCGTAGCCAGTATGCGGTCTTCGAGCAAGGCTCCTTCGTGCGTCTCCTCACCGAAGCCCGCCGACAGAATGATGAATGCCCTGACCTGTTTCTCGGCAGCCAGCACATCTACTACATCGGGACACATCGGAGCCGGAATGGCAAGTATAGCGAGATTGGTTTCGGGAAGGTCCTTCACGTCGGCATAAGCCTTGACGCCCTGTACTTCCGCCTCTTTCGGATTGACGGCACGCAACTCACCGGCATATCCGCCGCTGATCAAGTTTCTCAGTATAGCCCCTCCCGGCTTGTGTACATTATTCGAAGCCCCCACCACGACGATGCTGGCAGGATGCAGTAATTGGGTTGTAATCATAGCTACTCGATTAATACGTTTATGTTGCACAAATATACTCTTTTTATGCAAAGGAACAATAGAAGCGCCCTAAAGAAGTAATCAACATTTTATATATTTATAGCACAACACAAATATTCTACTATACATTTTTATGTTAAAGTTATAGACTTTCAGGTCATAAATATAAAGCAAAACTTCAACTCCTGATACGAATCATATTTTTAAACTTCAATCATCCAACACTTTCACCCAGTACCCGTTCCCATATTTCGTATGCACCCTGCGCCCCAACTGCGCCAACAGGCGGGCGAACGACGTACACGAACAGTCCTTCAGAGCAGCAGGATTCTTGCGCTTCACTGTGGCATAGATTTCGGCAGCAGACATCAGGCGGGCACCTTGCTCGCCCGGCTCGGCAAAGCGGAAACACGTACTGACCAGTTCTTCGGCAGGCGTGACGCGATAGAACGGGCGATTGGCCTGCTGGATTTCGACTTCCTCTTCCTTGCTGAACCAGCAGCGTTCGCCATTCTCCAGTTCGTGCAGCAGCTGGGCGTAGAGCTGTTCATAATCCACCGGCGTGTTGCAGTCAATGGGGCGTTCCACCTCTACACAGATGAAACGACGGCTGCCCGAAAGGTCAGTCAACAAGTCTCGGCGGTTGCTGGTGCCGATGAACGAGGCGATGCGGGGCAGCGGCTCTGCCGTGCGGCGGTAGGCACGGCGTACGCGCAAGGCTTCCATCTGCATCAGGTTCTTCAGCTGGGGCACCCGGCTGGCGGGCAGGCGGTCGAACTCGTCCAGGTTGATGAGTCCGTACGAGGCCAGTTTGTTCTCCGCCGCCGTGGCGTTGGTCAGGTCGAAGCTTTCGGTGAAGTAGTCGCGTAGCTGGGGCGGGAGCAGTAGGCGGCAGAAAGTGGATTTTCCCAAACCCTGTGCCGTGCTGACCAGTAGCGGCGCCACACTGTTGGCACGTCGTCCCTCTCCGCCACGACCTGTCCACTGGGCGGTGACGGCCAGCATCCAGCGGTGGAAAGCACGTGTCCAGAGTTCGGTGTCGGACACCCGCTTGGCCAGTTCTGTCACCCGGTCGGTGCCGTCCCATGTGGGAAGGTGCTTGAAGTAAAGGTCGAACGGGTGATAAGCCTGCACGTGGTCAGACTCCACGTAGCGCTTTATATCGCGATCCCAACAGTCCACGCCGTTGTCGATGGCGTCGAGGGCGATGCCGTTCAGCGTGCGGCTATCCACGGGGGTATAGATAAGGTGGTGCGGATCGCTTGTGAGGTTGTTATTCACACGGGCGCACTCCGTGCGTTCCGTCAGCAGGTTGTAGCGGAAGGCGTAGTGCAGCTTCAGGTAGCGCGTCAGGCGTTGCATCATCTGTTGCTGGCGCGAGGGCTTTTCGGGTTGGGCAGAAGATTCTTCAGCAGGTGCAGCGCCCTCTTCTTTGGGCGTATTTTTTAGCGCATCTTTCACCGTATCCTTTTCAATGACAGGTTGTTGCTCCATTGTCCGGATGCGTGCTTCGTCGGCTTCTTCGGGTTGTGCATCCACCCATTCGATGATTTCGTTCCCGCCGTTCAGGCTGAACATACGTCTTTGTTCGTTCTTGGCGAGGTCATCGGACGTCCACGTCATGCGGACACTGAATTCTCCGCCGCCCATCACTACGAAGATTTCTCCTCCGGGCAGGCGGTGGCAGACATGTTGCAGGTCGGTAAGCAGTTGTTCGTACGGAGCAGCGGGGCTGGCTGCCGGCGTACCGGTTGTGGGACTCTTGTGTGCATTGTTCCAAGGAAGGAACCAGTTTCTCAGGTTTGTAATCAGATTCATAGGTTTAGGTTTTTGTCCCCAAAGATACAACATCAAAAGCCCTTTGTCAAGTGGGTGGGTGTGAAATAATCAACCATAATCAACTTCTTTTTCAATCACCACACAAGGATAGAGAGTTTTTAGCAGTTTACAGAGTGAAGTTTCATCGTAATATTCAGAAGATGAGTTGTTTGTGGTGAAAGATGGATATGCGGACGACGCGGAGAGGGCGGACGAACACGGTTTTTAATTTTAAATACGAGCGGAACGGATTTCTACAAAGGGGTGAAAGTTGATATTAATCTTGTGATGATTTTTTCCCAGTTAGGAAAAAATCACTGCCCAGTTAGGAAAAAATTTTTTCCTAACTAGAAAAAAACAGGTGGGTGGCAGCGGACGGACGAGGTGGATGAACGCGGATTTAATTTCTCATTGAACCTACGTGAAGCATTATTTTTCACCATATCTTACTGTATATCAATGAAAAAAATCCGTATTGAAAGCATGAACTCAATTTCCCTTTTTCTTCTTTTTATCCGTGTTCGTCCGTTCCCTCCGATTCGTCTATGTATCCATCTTTCACCCGTTTTTTCATTTCTAATCATTCGCTTTTCATTCTTAACTACCTACTTGACGCTCATAACTACCGACTTTAGCCGCGTAACATTGGTGGTTAGCCAACATAACAAGCAATACCGCCGAATTTCACAAACAGTCCCATCGGGTGTTGCATACACAACCCACGAGTATTGCCTGCAACTCCCATGCGTATTACAAATAGGGCTTATAAGCCACACAAGTGTCGCTCATGAACCCTACAAACACCGCTCACGAACTCGTCATAATAGCAAGAAACGGTGCCCTCCCGGCAGGTATTATTCATAAATAAAAGTACGCCCTTTTTCAACAAGATCTGCAAATCTATTTACTTTCTTATAATCTTTGGGATCAAAGATATTTTGAATTTCAAATCTATTCTTCCGAAAACGATATAATTCTTTAAATTCTTCTCCCTTATACTTATAAGATGTAAAACGATATTTAGGCACCCTTACACTAATACCATTATTAAAATAGCTATATGCTAAATCTGTCCAAGAACTATTATTTGGATGATTTAATAAATCAGCAAAACTATGACCATCTAATCCCTCTGGAATAGGCAGATTACATAAGTCCATCAATGTAGGGTATATATCTATTGAACTAACAATACGCCGATTTTTAACATTTTTCTTGGTTTTCGGAGCTTTTATTATTAAGGTACTATGTAAGGAGGCCTCCATCAAAGTATGTTTACCCCACACCCGATGTTCACCTAAATGCCAACCATGATCCCCCCACACAATAACAATAGTATTATCTGCCTGTCCAAGTTTTTTTAATTCATTTAATATTTTTCCGACCTGTGCATCTACATAACTAACGCAAGCAAAATACGCATGACGCAATTTCCTGGAATAAGCATCAGAAGCGCTTTGATCCAAAGACACTTTTTCATCTCCCTTCAAATATCCATTAAATTCATTACTATTATGCAAAGCAAAACGATGAGTTCCCTTGGGAATCTGAGGAACTGAAGGCAAAGATATTGCATTTTCTTCATACAAATCCCAATATTTTTTAGGAGCAACAAATGGCAAATGAGGTTTAAAGAAACCTACAGCCAAACAAAAGTTTTTCCCTTTTTGAGACAACTCCTTTAATTTATCGATAGCCAAATTAGCAGTCAAACCATCTGGATATCCCTCGTCAGGTACATCAGCACATTCATATGGTGGCACTTGTTTATTTCGACTCTGTCGATTAGTGCCATCTGAATATCCAAAAAAAGCATTCCATCCGGTACCCCATTTTCCTGGATTAAAAAGCATTTCATCCCAACTGTAAGGCAATTCCAACTTTGTACTTTTAGGCTTCTCATAACCATACAAATAACCATCAGCATAATGACTAATCTTTCCAATGCCTACTGTATAGTAACCATTACGTCGCAATTGATGAAACAGAGTCTCTGGATGTTCTAATTCTGCCAGATTCGACAGATTTTGTTTGCAAGCCTCATTAGATAAATCAGAGACTTTTCTAGGCAGTTTTCCAGTCAACATACAAGATCTTGAAGCGCCACTAGTAGGAACCTGCACATAGTGATGAAAGAACAGGCTACCTTCTCTTGCCAAGCTATCCAAATTAGGGGTCTTCACTTCAGATCCATAACACCCTAATTCTTGTCGTAAATCATCAATACAAATAAAAAGTACATTAGGTTTTACATCTATTTATTTTGTGACAACCCATCTTGTACACTGAGCGTCCTGAAATAGTATTTTTCATTCGTAAACCCCAAAATAGAGGAAAGGAAACACATCCAAACAAGAATAAGCCTTTTCATACACACCTTTCTTAAAATCTGATTTCAAATATATACTAAATAGCCCGTATTTTACAGGAAAATCTTCTCAATAAATAGAAATATAGTCTCAACAAAAAGATTCCAATAACCAGCGATAACTTTTAAATATCGAGTTAATCTAATTATTCATAGCACCTTATAATATGAATAACAAACAAAAACAATCTATTACTTCACTAAATACATCCCATAGACTTGTAACATGCCATCTCTTACTGAACGAAAAAAGGCTCTTTCATAAAGAGCCCTTACTAATAAACGCCATTCAAGCCGAAAGCAAAAAATCGGCACGAGAACAGGGTATCCTTGAATACAAAATAAATTCCACTGTCACACAAAGTTTTCTTATCCCCAATACCCAAAAGTCTATATCAACAGAACATACAAGTCAAAATATAAAAACTTTCCACAAACTTTTACATAAACCAACTGCGGTTCACATTATCAACAATATATAAAAACAGATAATGTAATTTCCATACACCCAATTTTATTCTGTACAGAAACTACATTATCTGACTTTAGAAGAAAAAGATTTCTCCCTACTATCTAAAAATTTTTTTTTATTTATTGCAGCACCGTCCCGTCCGCCTGCACCTTTACATATACATCCTGTTCGCCTTTCTCCAGTTCGATCAGGTAGTAATCGCCGGCAGGAGTCTGCACGTAGTCGGCATCGTCCATCACGAAACCGGCATGGGCGGCCAGGGCTGCGTCTTTTACAACCTGCGGAACATCGGTCAAACGTATGTCCCACGAAGTGGAAACCCACTCACCGGCAGTAGTGAAGCGTACTTCTTTCGCCATGCGTTCGTGAATGATGTCTACCTCTACCCAGTTGGCCTCGTAGTCAGTCTCTACAATGCTGGCACCGGGATAGTTCTTTTCGATAAAGGTACGCATGGCATCTGTCAGGTCGGAAGGCAAGTAGCTGCCGGCGCCACCGTCCGTATCGGGCACTTCCTTTACGAGAATACCGTCAACGTTGTAGTGCAGATCCATTTCCTGATTACCCGACTCTACTTCAATCACGTAGACTGTCTCCATCGCTCTGCGTTCTACCATGTCCACGTCTTCTACCTTCCACTGGGCGTACTGGCTGCTTTGGAAAGCGCTTCTCACCGCTGCAGGCAGTGCATCGTAAGGCAGGTCGGTCTCGGTCATCTGCCAGATGCCGTCGGGGGTAAACCAGGCATCGGCCTCGTACCGGTCATTATAGAATTCGGCTACGTAGTGGGCACCTTCCGTCTCCCACTTCACCACCTGTGTATTAGGATATTTCTCGGCAAAGGCATTTTGCAATTCGGCCGATACGGCAATACCTTTGTCATCATCGTCGTCACAACTTTGCAGGTTCAGACTCAACAGGCCAGCTGCCAGCAACATAAAAAACATCTTCAGTTTCATAATCATTTCCTTTCTTTTTTAGTTAATCATACTCATTTGTTTGCTGCAAAGATGAGGGCTAAATCTGGAAAGATTCTGGAAGTATATACCAAATTGGCAGAAAACCGCTATCTTTGCACATATTTATTTCCAAAAGCGTTCATAACAAAAGAGATACATACAGATATGGAAAAGAAATTCAAACGTACCACCGTGACATCGGCACTGCCCTATGCCAACGGACCTGTTCATATCGGACACCTGGCCGGCGTCTATGTACCGGCCGACATCTACGTCCGCTACCTGCGACTCAAGAAGGAAGACGTCATCTTTATCGGCGGAAGCGACGAGCACGGAGTGCCCATCACCATCCGCGCCAAGAAGGAAGGCTGCACACCGCAGGACATCGTTGACCGTTATCACACCCTGATACGCGACTCGTTCAAGGAGTTCGGCATCTCGTTCGACGTCTACGGACGTACCTCTTCGGAAGTGCACCACAAGACTGCTTCCGACTTCTTCCGCAAGCTCTATGACAAGGGCGAATTCATCGAAAAGACCTCCATGCAATATTATGATGAGGAAGCCAAGACTTTCCTGGCCGACCGCTACATCACCGGCGAGTGCCCCCGCTGCCATGCCGAAGGTGCCTATGGCGACCAGTGCGAGAAGTGCGGCTCGACACTGAGCCCCACCGAGCTCATCAACCCCAAGAGTGCTATCAGCGGCAGCGCGCCTGTCATGAAGGAAACCAAACACTGGTACCTCCCGCTGGACAAGCATGAAGGCTGGTTGCGCCAATGGATTCTCGAAGACCACAAGGAATGGCGTCCCAACGTCTACGGTCAGTGCAAGTCGTGGCTCGACATGGGATTGCAGCCGCGTGCCGTGAGCCGCGACCTCGACTGGGGTATCCCCGTACCCGTAGAAGGGGCCGAGGGCAAAGTGCTCTACGTATGGTTCGACGCTCCCATCGGCTACATCAGCAACACCAAGGAACTGCTGCCCGACTCGTGGGAGAAGTGGTGGAAAGACCCCGAAACACGCCTCGTCCACTTCATCGGCAAGGACAACATCGTGTTCCACTGCATTGTCTTCCCTGCCATGCTGAAGGCCGAAGGCTCATACATTCTGCCTGACAATGTGCCCTCGAACGAATTCCTCAATCTCGAAGGCGACAAGATATCCACTTCGCGTAACTGGGCCGTTTGGTTGCACGAATATCTGCAGGACTTCCCCGGCAAACAGGACGTACTGCGCTACGTGCTCACCGCCAACGCTCCCGAGACGAAAGACAACGACTTCACCTGGAAAGACTTCCAGGCACGCAACAACAACGAACTGGTAGCCGTCTATGGCAACTTCGTAAACCGTGCCCTGCAGCTTACCAAGAAATACTTCGACGGCATAGTGCCCGCCTGTGGCGAACTGACCGACTACGACCGCGAAACACTGAAGGAATTTGCCGACGTGAAGACCGAAGTAGAGAAGCTGCTCGACGTATTCAAGTTCCGCGATGCACAGAAGGAAGCCATGAACCTGGCCCGCATCGGTAACAAGTACCTGGCCGACACCGAACCGTGGAAGCTGGCAAAGACCGACATGAACCGCGTACAGACCATCCTGCACATCGCTCTGCAACTGACAGCCAACCTGGCCATTGCCTTCGAACCCTTCCTGCCCTTCAGCAGCGAACGCCTGCGCCACATGCTGAACATGGAAAGCTTCGACTGGGCCAACCTGGGACGCACCGACCTGCTGCCCGCCGGACATCAACTGGGCACACCCGAACTGCTGTTCGAGAAGATTGACGACGAAGCCATTCAGGCACAGGTAGACAAGCTGCTGGCTACCAAGAAGGCCAACGAAGCAGCCAACTACAAGGCAAACCCTGTGAAGCCCGTCATCTCGTTCGAAGAGTTCGAGAAGCTCGATATCCGTGTAGGTACCGTACTCGAATGTTCGGCCGTACCCAAGATGAAGAAGCTGCTCCAGTTCAAGATTGCCGACGGTCTGGAGAACCGCACCATCGTAAGCGGCATCGCCCAACACTACAAACCCGAAGAGCTGGTAGGCAAGCAAGTATTGTTCATCGCCAATCTGGCTCCGCGCCAGTTCAAGAACGGCCTCGTCAGCGAAGGTATGATTCTCTCTGCCGAGAACTACGACGGTTCTTTGGCTGTTACTTCCGTACTGCGCGAGGTTAAGCCGGGAAGCGAAGTGAAATAAAGGAATAAGCAGACAAGTTGACAAGGACTTCATGCCTTTGTCAACTTGTTCCTTGTCAACTACAAAAGATTCTTCACCTATCATGTCCTTTACGATTGAAGACATACAACAACTGATATCAGCCGAAGAGTCCGACTCGCTGGAATTTAAAGAAACAACCGGGCAACTGAATCGGGGAATGGAAACTGGATGTGCCTTTCTAAACTCAGAGGGGGGAGGATATCTTCTGTTTGGCGTGACAGACAAGGGTATCATACGCGGACAAGAAGTGACGGACAGTACCCGACGGGATATTGCAACAGCCATCCGGAAATTTGAACCAGCCTATACTCCTCACATACAATACGTCTCGTTGCCTTCCTCTTCGCGCCAGGTCATCGTAATCCATTTTATAGACCAACTTGGCCGAAAGCCCTATTTATTCGACGGAAAACCATATCGGAGGATTGAAAGTTGCACATCCGTCATGCCCCAACCTCTGTATCATGATTTGCTCCAACGGCGAATTCCCCGCCCCGACTGGAGTGCCCAAATCGTAGATAATGCCACTATCGATGACCTCGATCCGCTGGCCATCCGGAAAGCCAGGGAACTGTATGCCTCCAAGCACAAGGAAAAGGTGCAGGAAGCAGAAAGCTGGGACGACATGACTTTCCTGAATAAAGCCAAAATAACTGTCAAGGGAAAGATTACCCACGCTGCCATTGTTTTGTTAGGCAAGGAAGAAAGTGGTGCCCTTCTTTCGCCTGCCGTCGCACAGATACGCTGGATTCTGAAAGATTCGCAGGGGAATGAACGTGATTACGAAATAAGGGGATGCCCCTTTATCCTGAATGCGGAAGCAATTTTCAAGAAAATAAGGAATCTGAAATACAGATACATCAATCCGGAGTTTCGAACGTTGTTTCCCGAGGAAGTCGATACGTACGAACCCTATGTCATACGTGAAGCGCTCAATAATGCCATTGCACATCAGGATTATACGTTGGGAGGACAAATCAATGTGGTAGAATACGAAGATAAATTAGTCTTTTCCAATAAAGGTAGCTTCATTCCGCAAAGCATCAGCAATGTGCTCGAAAATGATGCTCCCGAAGAAGTTTATCGCAATGCCTTTCTGGCAAGAGCCATGGTAGATTTGCGAATGGTCGACACAATTGGCAGTGGCATTCGGAAAATGTTCAACTTCCAGCGCCAGCGATTATTCCCTTTACCCGACTATAATCTGCAAAACAACCACGTACAGGTGACCATTATCGGAAAAATTATCAATATGGAATATGCCAACATACTGGCCAACCACAAAAAACTGACGCTGATGGAAGTGGAAGCATTAAACAGGGTTCAACTGGGGCATCCGGTAAGTGACAAAGAAATAGCCTGGCTACGCAAAAAACGGCTAATCGAAGGAAGAAAGCCGAATCTGCTCATTGCCAAACATGTGGCACAGCAGTTGAACCAAAAAGCCGATTATTCCAACAATAAGGGATTTGAAGACAGTTACTATTGCGACCTGATATTAAAAGCACTGGCCGAACATCATTCCTTGAGCAAGCAGGAAATAACCAAACTATTGTGGAAGAAGTTGCCTGATATACTCAATGAAGATCAGAAACGCTCCAAGATTGGCAATCTGCTAACCAAGCTAAGGAAACAAGACAAGATTGTGAACCGTTCAAGAGGCATACATTCCGAATGGTACTTGAAAGAGTGAGCAATTTAAGAGCAATTTAAGAGCAATTTAAGAGCAATTTAAGAGCAACGAACCTATTAAGTTTTTGACATACAAGTAAATAAGAAGGGAATACACCTGCAGAAAACAAAATGAAAGAATCTTCACTGAAAGAGAAAACCGCCCGCGGCCTGTTCTGGGGAGGATTCAGCAACGGCATACAACAGCTGCTGAACCTTGTCTTCGGAATTTTTCTGGCACGCCTGCTCGACCGTTCCGACTACGGTATGGTGGGACTGCTTACGGTCTTTTCGGCCGTTGCCTCAGCCTTGCAGGAAGGAGGATTCATCTCGGCACTGACCAACAAGAAGCAGGCCGAACACCGCGACTACAATGCAGTCTTCTGGTTCAGTACGCTATGCAGCATTACATTCTACCTCATTCTGTTCTTTGCCGCGCCGCTGATTGCAGATTTCTACCGGATTCCCGAACTTATTCCCCTGTCGCGTCTGTTGTTTCTGGGGTTTGTCATTTCCAGCCTGAGCATTGCGCCACGGGCTTATCTGTTCAAGCATCTCAAGATTAAGGAAACCACCATCATCTCCATTTCCGCCCTGTGCGTGTCGGGCGTTGTGGGCATTACGCTGGCTGCCAACGGATTCGCCTACTGGGGTCTGGCTGTTCAGTCGCTGTCATTCGTCAGCGTGGTCACACTGCTCAACTTCTACTTTGCCCGCTGGCGTCCCAGCCTGAGCATCGACCTGCGCCCCATCCGCAGCATGATAGGTTTCAGCAGCAAGCTGATTGTGACCAACATCGTCAACATCGTCAACAACAACCTGTTCTCGATGATACTGGGTAAGTTCTACTCTGCCCACGAAGTCGGCGACTTTACGCAAGCCAACAAATGGAACGGCATGGGTCATACGCTCATCACCAACATGATAAACGGCATTGCACAGCCCGTCTTTACCAGCATCTCCGACGACCGCGAGCGTCAACTGGCCGTGTTCCGCAAGTTGCTGCGCTTTACGGCATTCATCTCTTTCCCCGCCATGTTCGGGCTCAGCCTGATAGCCCGTGAACTGATTGTCATCACCATCACCGAGAAGTGGCTGTCCAGTGCCTACATCCTGCAACTGCTCTGCATCTGGGGGGCGTTCATTCCCATCAGCAGCCTGTTCTCCAACTTAGTCATCAGCCGGGGGCATTCGTCCATATACATGTGGAACACCATCGGCATCTGCCTGCTGCAACTGCTCACCGCCTGCGCCCTGTACCCCTTTGGCATGCAATGGATGCTGCGTGCCTTTGTGGTGATCAACATCGGCTGGCTCTTCGTATGGTTCCGCTTCGTCCATCTCGAAATCGGCCTTATGCTGAAAGACATGCTGAAAGACATCGCGCCCTATCTGGGTCTTTCGGCCCTGCTGACCATCGGTACGCACTACCTGACCCGTAACATCGACAACCTCTACCTGTCCATGGGGACGAAGATAGTCACCGTAGCCGCACTGTATGCCCTGATTCTGTGGCGGTTGAAGTCCGTCATCTTCAAGGAAAGCATTCAATTCCTCTTAAAGAAAAAGATCGTATGAGCCGCATAGCCTATATTCTTTCCGCCTACAAAGATGCGCCCCACCTGGCACGCTTAATAGCCGCGCTGGACGACGATGCCGACTTCTACGTCCACATCGACCGCAAAGCCGACGACCGCCCCTTCCGACAGTTGCTCGAAGGAAAAGTCACCTTCGTCCCCTCACACTGGGTGAGCTGGGGTGGCTGGGAACAGGTGGAATACCAGAAGGAACTGCTGGCCGCTGTCATCCGCAGCGGAGTGGACTACGGCCGCGTGGTATGCCTGAGCGGACAGGACTATCCGCTGTGGAGCAATGTGGAGATTCACCGCTACTTCGACGAATATGCTGACACGGAATTCATCATGGGCATGAACCTGTCGCAATGCCACGTTGCCTATCAGCGGAACAAAATAATCTGCTACCACTTCTTCCGCGACCTGGAGTGGAAGAGCCAATGGTGGAAAAACAAGTTCATCGTAGCCTCGCGCCACCTGATGAAACTGCTCCCCGTCCGCAAACCGCCTTATACCTATATAAAAGGAAAGAAAGCGGAAGTCTATTTCGGCTCCGACTACTGGGCACTGACCCTGCCCTGCGCACGCTATGTATATGAACGGCTCTGCACCGAGAAGCAACTGGTAAGCTACTTCCGCACCAGCTTCGTACCCAGCGAACTGTGCGTCCAGACCCTCGTCTTCAACTCCCCGTTCGGGGCACACGCCCTGCTGCACCGGGGAGACTATCCCGGCCTGTCGGGTCTGACCCCGTTGCACTACATCGAATACGGCAAAGCCATCAAGGCACTGACCGCCGACGACCTGCCGAAGCTGACTCAATCGGGCAAGATGTTCTGCCGGAAAGTGATAAGCGGCACTTCCGACGCACTGGCGCAAGCCATCGACAACCTCCGTCTTTCACCTCAAAACCCAAGCTCATGCACATACTGATTCTTCCCATGTACTATCCCGAGCCGGGAGCTCCTGCCCATCGCGGATACATGTTCCACGAACAGGCCATGCAGATAGCCCGTGCCGGATGCCGCGTCGGGCTGGTCTATACCGAACAGCGGCTGCGCAAGGACTTCACCTGGAAGCGGTTCTGCCACGAAAGCCACTTCCAGATTACCCGTGAAGACAACGGCACGTTCGTCACCCTGCGCCTTCATGCCTGGAATCCCAAACTGTCTACCCGCATCGGAGGACTGATATGGGCCAACCTGACCCTGCTGGCCGTGCGCAACTACATCCGCCACTACGGAAAGCCCGACCTGATACATGCCCACTTCGGCACCTGGGCCGGCTATGCCGCCCGTCTGGCCTGCCGCCGCTACGGCATTCCCTACGTGGTCACCGAGCACGCTTCGTCCATCAACCACGGGCACGTGACGCCTACCCAGGCCGCCACGTTGCGCACTGCCTACAGCCAGGCTCGCAAGGTGATCTGTGTAGGTTCATTGCTCCGGAAGAACCTGACGCCTTACCTGGTCCGCCCCGACCAGGCCACCGTGATTCCCAACTTTGTAGACATCTCCACCTTCCGCCCCGGCGACCGCCATACGGACAAGGAACGCAGCTTTACCTTTGTCAGCGTGGGCAACCTGAATCCGCGGAAAGGATTTGCCGAACTGATTGAAGCCTTCCGCCGCAGCTTTGGCCAGATGCCGCACGTGTCGCTCGTCATTGCCGGCGACGGCGAGGAGCAGCCTCATCTGCAAGCCCTGATTCAACAACTGCACCTAGAGCGGCAAGTCACCCTGACAGGGCGGTTGCCCCGCGAAGAAGTGGCCCGCCTGTTGGCCCGCTGCGATGCCTTTGTACTGGCTTCGCACGCCGAGACCTTCGGCATTGTGTTCATCGAAGCCATGGCCACCGGAATGCCTGCCATCGGCACCGTCTGTGGCGGCCCGGAGGACATCATCACGCCCGAAAGCGGTTACCTGATACCGCCCGGCGACGTCGGACTGC
Source organism: Bacteroides ndongoniae (assembly GCF_900108345.1). Taxonomy (GTDB): domain Bacteria; phylum Bacteroidota; class Bacteroidia; order Bacteroidales; family Bacteroidaceae; genus Bacteroides; species Bacteroides ndongoniae. The sequence goes on from NZ_FNVV01000012.1 coordinate 206,742, forward strand.
TGGCCGAGAAGATGAAACTGCTGTACGACCGCTACGAGACCTTCGACCAGGCTGCCATCCGCCGTTCCATTGCCGAACGCTTCGACTTCGGCCTGGCGGGACAGAAGCTAAAAGCCGTCTATGAAGCAGCTCTGCAGACCGCACCGCAAACCTCTGCCTCGGACAAATCCGGACAGGCCTGACGAGGACCGCCAGCAGACAAACACCCCATCAATCCCAACACCGAAACGAACAGAAAGAAGAAATGAAGATAGCCGTCATCGATTGCTCCGTCTCCGGTCACCGCGAGACTTACTATAAAGAATTTACCCTTGCCTGGGCCAGTCTGGGACACGATGTCCTGCTGTGCGCCCCACGGGCATCGGGTACCGAACAAGCAGCCACCTTCGTGCCCATCGACACCCGTCCGCTGCGTCCGCTGCCCGCCGGCCAACCCATCCGCAAGAAACTGACGGTGCTGCACAACGCCTGCATCCGTCTGCAAAACCTGTCCGCCATCAACAGACAAATCGGCGATTTCCATCCCGACTTAGTTTACTTTCCCTGCTTGGACGACCTGCTGCCCACGCTGGGGCCTCTCGCCCTGTTCGACCGCCTGATGCCCTATCCGTGGAGCGGACTGCTGGTACAGTCCATGCTGCCTGCCTACCGTCCGGGACAGCCCGACGTCCGTCCCTTCCTGCGCAGCCGTCATTGCCGGGGAATAGGTGTGCTGAACGAGTTCTCCACAGACAGTCTGAAGAGATTCCAAACCCGCATCGACTGCCTGCCCGACTTTGCCGACCTGTCGCAACCCGACGAGAGTTATCCCCTGCTGCACACGCTACACGAACGGGCCGCCGGACGGAAAATCGTTTCGTTGACAGGTTCCATCGGCACCCGCAAGGGTATCGACCTGCTGCTGAGCGTCATTCCCACCCTGCCCGCGGACGAATACTTCTTCCTGATGGCAGGAAAGTCGTGGCTGACCGAAGAGCAGACCCGCCGGGTCAAGGCCTTCGAAGCCGCCCACGCCAACTGTCTGTTTGCCCTGGAACGCATTCCCGACGAAGCCTGCTTCAACGCCCTGATAGCTGCCAGCGACGTAGTCTTTGCCGCCTACCGCCACTTCAGCGGCAGCAGCAACCTGCTGACCAAGGCCGCCGCTTTCGGCCGTCCCATCGTGGTAAGCAGCGGACAGTGCATGGGTCGGCGCGTAGAACACTACGGCACAGGCATTGCCATTGCCGAAGACGATACCCGGGCCTGCCACGAAGCCATCGTCCGCCTCTGCCGCGACGGTGTGCCCCGCCCCGAAGGACCGGCCGCCTACGCCGCACAGCACAGCCTGCAACGTCTGGTCCCCATCCTGAAAAGCTATACCTGAACCCTTCACCATTAACCATTTATCATTAACCATCATGAAAGTACTATTCACCTTCGGCGGAATGCCCCACTACCTGAACGCCATGTTAGAGAAACTCCAGGCCAAGGGAGCCGACATCACCGTCGTCAGCCCCCGGAAAGGAAATGCCACCATCGGCAAAGGCGTCAAGATGGTGGAAGAGGGTGCTTACCGCCACCTCAATACACAGGAAAAGAAGATGTATTACGGCAAAAGCGGATTCCCCGCCCTGCCCGACATCATTGCCGACGAACGCCCCGACATCGTTGTGCTGGGCTGGCCCTACTTTCTGCAGGTCTTCTTTCAGCCGTCGCTGCGCCGTGCCCTGAAGCGTTGCGGCGCCCGGTTGGTGATTCGCGAGATTCCCTTCCAGACACCGCCCTACGGACAGATACGCGATTACTTCCGCCAACACCCCATGTACGACGAAGGCATGCGCCTGCTCAGCACGGGCAAAGCCTTCTACCTGCGCCAGTGGCTGACGGCCCGCATCCGCAAGTACTGCTATGCCCGCGTCGCAGGTACCCTCAACTACTCCACGGCGGCCTACGACATCCTGCCTTCGTACGGCGTGAAGCGCGAACAGATTCATGTCACCTATAACTCGACAGACACCGAAGCCCTGTGGCGCGAGAAGGCAGCCGTGCTGGCTGCCCCTGCCCTGTTGCCTCCGTCGGAAAGGCGGCTGCTCCACATCGGGCGGTTGGTGAAGTGGAAACGGGTGGACCTGCTCATCGAAGCCTTCGCCCGGACGCTGACCCAATATCCCGATGCCGAATTAGTCATCGTGGGCAACGGTCCCGAACTGGACAACCTGAAGAAGCAAGCCACTGCCTTAGGCTTGCCCCTCCGCAGCAAGGAAGAGAACGGGGTTGACGGGCGTGGCTGCGTGCGCTTCATCGGCGCCGTTTACGACCCGAAGGAACTGGGAGCTTACATGAACGAGGCAACCGTCTATGTGCTGGCCGGCATGGGCGGACTGTCCATCAACGACGCCATGACCTACGCCCTGCCCGTGGTCTGCTCCGTGTGCGACAGTACCGAGCGCGACCTGGTGACCGACGGACGGAACGGCCTCTTCTTCCGCGACGGCGATGCCGACAGTCTGACCGAAAAGATTCTTCAACTGCTGGCCTCGCCCCAGGAGTGCCGCCGCATGGGACAGGAGTCGGAACGCATCATCCGCGAGCAAATCAACATCGACACCGTCAGCGAACGCTACCTGAAAGCCTTCGCCGATTTCCTCCGTCGCTGACGTCTGCCGGCCCGAATACAGGTGCCGTTCGTGCTGCACACAGGTTGCAGTCGCACTGCAAACAGGTGTGCAGTGACGCTGCAAACAGGCGTGCAGTGACACTGCAACAAGCGTGCAGTGACACTGCAACGGGCGTGCAGTGGCTCTGCAACGAGCGTGCAGTAACTCTGCAGCGGGCGTGCAGTAACTCTGCAGCGGGCGTGCACAGACAGTGCAGCGGACGTGCAGCAACCATATCACCAGGGAAATAGCATCAGAAAACAGGCTGGCGGCCACAGCCGTCCCAGCCCAAAGCCAACCGGAAGCCTCAGCGTACGGCCTCGGTCAGCGCCTTTACAATCCGTTCGCAGGCACGGCCGTCGCCGTAAGGATTGTGAGTCTCGGACATGCGGCGATACATATCCGCATCCGTCAGCAGTTCGGACACGTTGGCCACGATGGCATCGGCATCCGTACCCACTAACTTCACCGTTCCTGCCTCTACGGCTTCGGGACGCTCGGTGGTGTCGCGCATCACCAGTACCGGCTTGCCCAACGAAGGAGCCTCTTCCTGCACGCCACCGCTGTCGGTCAGCAGCAGGGTGGAGTGACGCATGGCGTAAACAAAAGGCAGATAGTCCAGCGGGGCAATCAGGCGTACGTTGTCCAGGCCCGACAGCAGTTCATAGACAGGCTTCTGCACGTTGGGATTCAGATGGACGGGATAGACAATGTCCATCTCCGGATGACGACAGGCAATCTCGCGGATGGCACGGCAGATGTGCCGGAAGCCTTCGCCGAAGTTCTCGCGACGGTGTCCGGTGACAAGGATGTAGGGACGACGGCCCACCTCGTAACCCTTGGACAGGAGTTCGGCATGTACCTTTTCCTTCATGCCCGGCTTGTGGTCGATGATGTCCACTGCCATCAGCAGGGCGTCGATAACTGTGTTTCCGGTAACGAATATCTTTTCGTCGGCCACGCCCTCGCGCAGCAGGTTCTGCCGCGACTGATCGGTAGGAGCAAAGTAGAGCGAAGTGATGCGGTCGGTCACCTGACGGTTCATCTCCTCGGGCCAGGGCGACAGCATGTTGTACGTGCGCAGTCCTGCTTCCACGTGTCCTACGGGTATCTGCATGTAGAAGGCAGCCAGCGAAGCGGCCATAGAGGTCGTGGTGTCGCCGTGAACCAGTACCACGTCGGGACGGAAGTCCTTCAGTACGTCGCGCAAGCCCAGCAGCACACGTGAAGTGATGTCGTACAGGTCCTGATTGGGCGCCATGATGTTCAGGTCGTACTCGGGCACGATGTCAAACACTTCGAGCACCTGATCCAGCATCTGGCGGTGCTGGGCAGTGACGCAAACACGGGTTTCAAAAGCCTCACGGTCGCCTTGCAGGGCTTTCACCAACGGTGCCATCTTGATGGCTTCGGGGCGGGTACCGAAAACAAGCAGTATCTTTTTCATGGGTCGGTCTGTTTTTATTTCATTTTCTTACCCCGCAGAAGTCCAGCTCTATCTTCGAGTTGTCCTTAGGGATGCTGAGGAAGGGCGTATGGCGCACTAACCACGCCACGATGTCGGCCCGACGGTAAGCCTCCTCATAGCCGGTCAGGTGGAAGCTGGGATGGGTTTCGATGTTGGGCTCCACAATCAGCACGTCGGCACGGCTCTCCGAAACCACACGCGAGGCAATATACTTGGCGGGCGACTCGCGCAGGTCGTCGATGTTGGGCTTGAAAGCCAGGCCCATGCAGGCTACTACCGGCTCGCGTCCCTGCTCTTCGACAAACTTACGGCAGGCTTCCAGCACCTTGTTGGCACACCAGTCGGCCTTGTAATCGTTGGTTTCGCGGGCACGCTTGATGAACTGTGCCTGCTCGGGATAGTCCGACACGATGAACCACGGGTCAACGGCGATGCAGTGTCCGCCCACGCCACAACCGGGTTGCAGGATGTTGACACGCGGATGCTTGTTGGCCAGTTCGATGAGCTCCCACACGTTGATGCCGGCATGGTCGCAGATGATGGACAGCTCGTTGGCAAAAGCTATCTGCGCATCGCGGCTGGAGTTCTCCGTCAGCTTGCACATCTCGGCCGTACGGGCATTGGTACGGTGCAGCTTGCCCTGCACGAAGGCGGAGTAGAACTCGATGGCCTTGTCGGTCGAAGCCTCATCGATGCCGCCTATCACACGGTCGTTGTGCACCAATTCGTAGAGGGTATTGCCGGGCAACACACGCTCGGGGCAGTAAGCGATGAAGATCTGTCCCTTCAGTTCGGGACGCTGGCTGAAGATAAGTTCGGCCATCCGCTCGGTGGTGAACACGGGCGAAGTCGATTCGATGACAAACAGGTTGCCGGGCTTCAGGCAGGGGATGACCGAACGGGTAGCCGCCTCTACGTACGTGATGTCCGCACGGTGGTTCTGCTTGAAGGGCGTCGGAACCACGATGAAAAAGGCGTCGGCCTCTTCGGGTTTGGCGACAGCACGCAGGCTTCCGCTCTGCACCGCTTCGCGCACCACCCGCTCCAGGTCGGGCTCCACGATATGTACTTTTCCCTGATTGACGGTTTCCACTACCGAGGGATTGACATCTACTCCCACCACCTGATAACCATGATGGGCTGCTACAGCCGCGGTGGGCAGGCCGATGTACCCCAATCCTACAAATACAACCTTCTTCATACAGAATATATATTTAGTTCTTTGTCATAATTTAAGTTTCGCAAGTGCCCAACTTAATCGTTGACAAGGCTTCAGTCAACAAGTTTACAAGGCTGGAATGCCCTGCCTGACAGAGTGCTGCTCGAAACGACCCGTCGCCAACGCCTTTTCAACTCGTCAACTTGTCAACTCGTCAACTGCAACTTAAGCTTGCCAAAGTTGAGTCATAACACGGGCAAAAGTACAAATAATATGTGTGACTTTGCACCGTTTCTCGCCGAAAACCACTACTTTTGCAGCAAATAACGGGCATTTCATTGTCTATTCTCTATTTTTCAATTGACCATTCAAAAAGATGAGAGTACTATTGATCAATACATCCGAACGTATCGGTGGTGCCGCCATAGCCTGTAGCCGGCTGATGGAAGCCCTGAAGAACAACGGCATCAAGGCCAAAATGCTGGTGCGCGACAAGCAGACCGAACAGATCACCGTCGTGTCGCTCGACCGCAGCTGGCGGTTAGTATGGAAATTCGTGTGGGAACGCATCCGCATCTGGCAGGCCAACCGCTTCAAGAAGCACAACCTGTTCGCCATCGACATTGCCAACACCGGTACGGACATCACCTCACTGCCCGAATTCCAGCAGGCCGACGTCATCCACCTGCATTGGATCAATCAGGGAATGCTCTCGCTGAAGAACCTGAAAAAGATATTCGATTCGGGGAAGCCCATCGTGTGGACCATGCACGACATGTGGCCCGCAACCGGCATCTGCCACTACGCCGGCGATTGCAGCCTCTACGAAGAAGAGTGTCACCACTGTCCCCAACTCTACGGCGGCGGAAGCCGTAAAGACCTTTCCAACCGCGTGTTCCGCAAGAAACGCGAGCTCTACCGCAACCACCCCGTCACGTTCGTGGCATGCAGCCACTGGCTCGAAGGCATGGCACGGAAAAGTGCGTTGCTGACGGGACAGAACATCATCAGCATCCCCAACGCCATCAATACCAACCTCTTCAAGCCACGCAGCAAGCAGGAAGCGCGAAGCCGGTGCATGCTGCCGCAGGACATCAAACTGATACTGTTCGGCTCGGTGAAAATCACCGACCCACGCAAAGGCATGCAATACCTGATTGAATCGTGCAAACTGCTGGCCGGAAAGCATCCCGAACTGGTAAAGGAACTGGGCATCGTGGCTTTCGGCAACCAGTCGAAGCAATTGGAGAACCTGTTGCCCTTCAAAGTCTATCCGCTGGACTTCGTACACGACGAGCACCAGTTGGTCAACATCTACAATTCGGTTGACATCTACGTCACTCCCTCGTTGCAGGACAATCTGCCCAACACCATCATGGAAGCCATGGCATGCGGCATCCCCTGCGTAGGCTTCAACGTAGGCGGCATACCGGAGATGATAGACCACCTGCACAACGGCTACGTGGCACAGTACAAATCGTCGGAAGACTTAGCCAACGGCATCTACTGGACCCTGACCGACCCGGGCTACAACAGCCTGTCCGAAGAAGCCTACCGGAAAGTAGTGACACACTATTCGGAACAGGTCATCGCCAAGAAGTTCACCGATCTCTACAACAAAGTCACCGGAAGCAATGCATAATCACCTCACACCGAAGTTCAGCGTCATTACCGTCTGCTACAACGCCCAGGCTACCATCGAAGATACCATCCAAAGCGTCATTGCACAGACCTACCACCACGTGGAGTACATCATCGTGGACGGCGCCTCGAAGGACCGTACCCTGTCCATCATCAACCGCTATCGCGACCGCATCGCCACCGTCGTAAGCGAACCTGACAAGGGACTGTACGACGCCATGAACAAAGGCCTCCGCCTTGCCACGGGCGACTACGTCTGCTTCCTCAACGCGGGCGACAGCTTCCACGAGGACGACACCCTGCAACAGATGGTACACACCCTGCGCGAACTGACCGAACTGCCCGACGTACTCTATGGCGAAACGGAACTGGTCGATGCCGAAGGACACTTTGTACGCATGCGCCGTCTTCAAGCGCCCGAACATCTGACGTGGCGCAGCTTCCGACATGGGATGTTGGTGTGCCATCAGGCATTCTTCGCCAAGCGCACGCTGACCGAGCCCTACGACCTCAGCTACCGCTTTTCGGCCGACTTCGACTGGTGCATCCGCATCATGAAAAAGTCAAAGGTTTTGCACAATACGCACCTCACTCTGATCGATTATTTAGAGGAAGGCATGACCACCCGCAACCACAAGGCTTCGCTGCACGAACGTTTCCGCATCATGACGAAGCATTACGGCTGGCTAAGTACCGTGGTTCATCATGCCTGGTTCGTGGTGAGGGCAGTGATAAAGAAGTAAATAAAGGATATATTAATCATTTTTCAGGCACGGATTACACGGAAAGACGCCGGAAAATATCCGTGAGTCTCCGCGTAATCTGGCAGTTACAGTATTTTCTTCCTTCACTTCGGGAATTTCACATTGGTAGCCGCATCGAAAATAAAATATTAATCTTCTATCAGCCACCCCTCTATCCCTCGCGTTTCCTTGCTGAAGTTCACGCCTACCTTAAACAGTTTCCGTGAGTCGGAGGCAAAGGGCAGGGCATACTGCTTGTCGTTAATCTGTTGCAACGCTTCTTCGGCGGTACCGTCCAGCTTGAACTCCATGACATAAATGTATTTGTCTGTCTTCACCACCATGTCGATGCGTCCGCTGGCTGTGTGATATTCGGCTTGCGTATAGAAGCCCAGCAGCTTGAAGACGATGAAAAGCACATTCTGATAATGCAGTTCCAGATCGCGCGCCAATTCGTAAGGGCTGTCGGCAAAGAAACTCTGAAGCCGTCGGAGGAAAGCATCCGCATCGCCCTGACGCACGTCCTTGACGAAACTCATAATCTCGAACGACGGGTTGCCCGTCTCCAAATGGGCATAACGGGGTAGCAGGAATTTGGTAAAGCCTTCTTCTACTTCTTTATTGGGGAATCCTAAATAATATACTTGAAACTCGCGATCGTACCCCTTGATAGTCAGGTAACCGCTTTGATACAAGATGGGCACCGGATTGGTGTGCATCGTATCAATACCTCCCAACGAGTCGACAGAAGCCATTTCTTCGGTCAGGCGGTGCAGGTCGTAACGACTGTGCTTCAGCAGTTCGACCAAGAAAGTGGGTGTACCGGTTTCGAACCAGTAGCTTCCGAACCGCATTTCTGCAAATGTGTTGAGCAAGCTAAAGGGATTATAAATATCTTCGCTCTCCTCGGTGAAGTGGTAGCCATCGTACATTTCTTTCAGTGCAGCCTTGGTTTCCTCTTCAGTCAGCTTGTTCTGCCGACCTAATTCAATGATGTCTTCCTGAAAGTTACTGTACAGTTCTTCTTCGGTGATGCCGCACAGATTGGCGAAACGGTTGGACATGGAGATGTCCATCAGGTTGTTCAGGTCGCTGAACACGCTCACCTTGCTGAACTTGGTTACTCCGGTCAGTAGGGCGAACTTGATGTAACGGTCGCAGCTCTTCATCACGCCGTAGAAGGCTTTCAGCGTGTTGCGGTAGTCGGTCAGCAACGCTTCGTTGCCGATGGCCTGAAGCATGGGCTTATCATATTCGTCAATGAGGATGACCACGTTGTGCCCCGTAACCGTACTGATTTTTTCTATCATATAAGAAAAACGCTCCTCGGGCGAACGTTCCTTTTTTTCGTCACCGTAGACAGCTTCCCATTTTTCGAGGTGCTGATTCAGGATTTCATTAAGCGAAGAATGGTTCTCGTATTTCTTGGTATTGAGATCGAGATGCAGGATGGGGTATTCCGTCCATTCCGTCTCCAACGTTTCCATGGCAAGTCCTTCAAACAAATCCTTCCGTCCCTGGAAATATGCCTCTAAGGTAGAGATAAGCAGGCTCTTCCCGAACCGACGGGGGCGGCTCAGGAAATAGTATTTACCGCTTTCCACAAGTCTGTAGATTAAAGCCGTCTTGTCAATGTAGAGATAATTTCCCTTACGGATTTCTTCAAAGTTCTGTATGCCTACCGGATAGTTTCTTTTCATAATGCACTCGAATTAAATATTAATCTTCTATCAACCATCCCTCTATCCCCCGTATCTCCTTGCTGAAGTTCACGCCTACCTTAAACAGTTTCCGTGAGTCGGAGGCAAAGGGCAGGGCATACTGCTTGTCGTTAATCTGTTGTAGTGCTTCTTCGGCGGTACCGTCCAGCTTGAACTCCATGACATAAATGTACTTATCTGTCTTTACCACCATATCGATGCGTCCGCTGGAAGTGTGATACTCGGCTTGTGTATAGAAACCCAGCAGTTTGAACACAATGAAAAGCACATTCTGATAGTGCAGTTCCAGGTCGCGTGCCAGTTCGTAAGGGCTGTCGGCAAAGAAACTCTGAAGCCGTCGGAGGAAAGCATCCGCATCGCCCTGACGCACGTCCTTGACGAAACTCATAATCTCGAACGACGGGTTGCCCGTCTCCAAATGGGCATAACGGGGTAGCAGGAATTTGGTAAAGCCTTCTTCTACTTCTTTATTGGGGAATCCTAAATAATAAACTTGGAACTCACGGTCGTACCCCTTGATAGTCAGGTAACCGCTTTGATACAGGATGGGTACCGGATTGGTGTGCATCGTATCAATGCCTCCCAACGAGTCGGCAGAAGCCATTTCTTCGGTCAGGCGGTGCAGGTCGTAACGACTGTGCTTCAGCAGTTCGACCAAGAAAGTGGGTGTACCGGTTTCGAACCAGTAGCTTCCGAACCGCATTTCTGCAAATGTATTGAGCAAGCTAAAGGGATTATAAATATCTTCGCTCTCGTCGGTGAAATGATAACCATCGTACATTTCTTTCAGTGCAGCCTTGGTTTCCTCTTCAGTCAGCTTGTTCTGCCGACCTAATTCAATGATGTCTTCCTGGAAGTTACTGTACAGTTCTTCTTCGGTGATGCCGCACAGATTGGCGAAATGGTTGGACATGGAGATATCTCTCAGGTTGTTCAGATCGCTGAACACGCTAACCTTGCTGAACTTGGTTACTCCGGTCAACAGAGCGAACTTAATGTAGCGGTCGCAACTCTTCATCACGCCATAGAAGGCTTTCAGCGTGTTGCGGTAGTCGGTCAGCAACGCTTCGTTGCCGATGGCCTGAAGCATGGGTTTATCATATTCGTCAATGAGGATGACCACGTTGCGCCCCCACTTCTCTGCCGCACGCTGTATCACCCCTTGGAAGCGTAAGGACAGAGTCGTCTCACTGGGACGGGTTTCGTACATCGCCTCCCAGGCACACAAAGCATCGTTGAGAATGCTGTACAGACTTTCCGGTGTATCATATTTCTGGGCGTTCAAATCCAAGTGCAAGATGGGATATTCGGTCCATTCCGTCTCCAACGTCTCCATGGCAAGTCCTTCGAAAAGTTCCTTTTTCCCCTGAAAGTATGCTTCCAGGGTCGAAATAAGCAGACTCTTTCCGAAGCGACGGGGACGACTTAGGAAATAATACTGCCCTGATTTCACCAATTTGTAAATCAGTTCTGTTTTATCGATATAGCAGTAGTTTCCGCTACGTATCTTTTCAAAGTTCTGTATGCCTACCGGATAGTTTCTTTTCATAATGCATCAGGATTTACTTACCAATGAACCAGAGATAATATCTGTTACAAAGATAAAGATTTTTATGTCATGCACAAGCAATCTTCTTTTCCATCTTCTCTGTAAGCCTTCTGTTTATCGAGCACACTACCTTAAGACGTCAACTTTCAGAACACTGCTTTGAACGACAGATGAAAGTCGGCACGCAACACCCGTATCTTGTTCCATTTGCTCAAATCGACCGTTCCTTCCACTCCGTCGTCGTCTACATCCAGCGACGAACTGTTTCCACCGATCAACGAAGCACCCGCGCCCATGTAAAATCCCTTATACAGGCGGTAGCTGAAGCCCAAGTCCATGTTAGCACCCAGAAAGCCGGTCGAATAAGTCGGTTGTTCCTTGTCATCGGCAAAACCTTCGGCACGGTAGTGCATATAACCTGCTCCGATGGTATACTCCATGCACAGCCGCGGGGTAATCATCCGCCGCAGCCCCACTTGTGGCGCAATGTAGTTCAGGTTCACATTCTCGGCCAGCATGCCGACACCGTCTACCTCGTAGTTCTCGGAAGCAGTGAAGAAGTTGTACTTCAAGCCCACCTGCCACAGCTCGTCCAAAAGCCAGAAAACTTCGACGTTGCTGCTGAAAGCTTTATCGTAAGCATCGCGATAGCTGACACCGTAGGGCGACAGGTTGGAGTTGCCTAACAAATGCCCCGCACCAAATTCGGCAGACAAGGTAAACTTGCCTTCGGAAGAAGACTGTGCAAAAGAAGCAAAGCTGACTGCTGAGAGCAGAACGAATAAAAGAATGAAGCGTTTCATCATAAATTAAATTTAATAGTATTAAAAACAAAAGTAGTCATTCTCAATAAATATACCAGAACAACTACTTTTTTATTTCATAAATTAATCAACTTCCCATAAAACTGCACTATTAGCAGCAACATCTAAACTAGATTTTAACTCTAATTTTTTAGGTTCTGGTAAATTTGATACAGCAACAACTTTCTGATAACCTTCTGTATATGCCTTTACTAATTCTATATCATCCGAAATATCTTCCACATTAACCACAAAATCTTGAATAACATTCATTTCATTAGAGAATTGCGGTAATACTTGTTGATAATGCGAAGTCAACTGATCTATTGTTTCAAATTCAACTTTAGGAACAATTGATAAAGCCTTATTGATTAACACTGTTTGTTCTGATGTCGAAATATAGTAACCATATTTCTCCATCTTTTCAACGATCAAACTAGCCAAATAATTTGCGTCCACATTTTCATTATAAATTCCAGGGTGCTCTGCTTCTATTTCGCTTAAAATAGTATTGTGCAAATAACCAATTCCTCCATCTGAAACAGTAACAAAAGAATTTACATCTACAACAGATAGAACCGCACGAGTTTCAGCCGCCATAGCTGGACCGACCAAAGCAGAATTAAGAACAGCTCCAAATATAGCACCAACGCCACCACCAACACTGCCACCAATTAAAGCACCAGATGCATCAGCACACAAAAACTTAGCCAATTTTTTCAAGAATTTTCCTTTCCTTGTCTGAACAATACAAGTTTCATGCATAAAACTTGTATTATAACGAGCTAAACTTTCATTCAATTCTTTATAAGCTGTTTGTATATCAACAGTTTGCTGATTTTCCTGTGTTTCTTCTGAAGAGCATGAGAAAAAACAAATGGAACAAACTAACATAAAAACAAAAATAATTTTCGTATTCATTTTATCACTATTTACAACATTCAAAAAATATATTATTAAACTCTTATGACTGTAAAATATTATATAGAAATTCTTTTTTGAGACTCATTCAAGCTGTTAAAAAAGAATATTCTATAAATTAATTTCCGTATTTTATTATGAAAATGAGGCTATTTATATACCCAGCACAGGCGATCTGCACATGATGAACGAAATCGCCAAATGGAATTTGTTCATAGTAATTGTTTTTAAGTAGAATTTTGAATAAAACTAATTATTGTGCTATTTCGAAATAACCATAATAATAATCTATATCAGATAATAATTCAATACAATATTCTCCTTTCGGAATATCTTTTATTGAAAAAGAAAATACATCTTTCCCTAAAGAATTTACAGTAAAAAAAGCGACATTTCCTTCCTTATCTATAACAGATATTTGAAAAAGACCAAGACTTTTCTCTGCCTCAATAAAGATTGTACTATTCTCATAAGTAACAAAAAGAGCAGAAACCGGCATTCGCTCACTTTGCTGCCAATCATCTTTCACAACCTTATATTCATGTCTTAAATGAATAATTTTTTTTGCATATAATTCCGGATATAAAGGAAATACTAATAAACAAATTGCAACTATTAACCGTCTCATTATATTTTTCGTTTATTTGATTTTTGTTGCAAATGTAAGTCTACAAATTAATTTTTCCCTAAATAATTAGTACGCAAAGAGTACGCAAATGCCTGCGTACTCCTGCGTACAACACAAAAAACTTAATAATTACGGATAAATTTATCCCACTCGTCCGGTGTACCTTCCTGACTAAACACTTTCTTGTACAGGCGTTTACGAATGGACGTTACAGCCTGCTTACTGCGGAGTACAAGCTGGGCGATACGGGTAGAAGAGATTCCTATTTTAAGTAATAAGCAAACCTGCAATTCAACCTCACTTACGGGATACAAATCTTTCAAACGATGGGTAAATTGTGAATAGGTAGAGTCAATGGCTGCTGTTAAGGTCTGCCAATCTTCTGCAGATAAATTACCGTCCACTTCATGACATTTGCGGAATATGTCGGAAGTTTCCAGTGCTTTTACAGCTTCCGCTTCCAACCTTCTATAAGCCTCAACCTGTTCGTTGTCTTTCTCCAAAGACTGTTTCCGGGCATGGAGCAATTCTTGTTGGGGCTGGTTTTGCACGATCTTCGAAGCCTGAAGTTCTTTTTCCAGTTCGGCTATCCGCTTTTTATTTTCTTCTATAAACTCCTGACTCTGTCGATACTTCTGTTCTTCCAAGGCTTTTAATTTCTGCAATTGATTGATTCTGCCTTCTTCCTTTCGTTTCCGATTCTGCCGATAGGCAAAAAACAATGCAACCACCACCACCATGCTTGCTGTAATCCAGACAATATAATTTTTCTGTTGCCTGTTCTGCATTTGCAACCGATTGTTTTCCTCTTCCCGTAACTGATAATTGTAGAGTGCATTGATTTTGCGAACAGTTTCAGTCTGTGTTATACTTTGTACTGAGTCTCTATACATTTCATACAAAGCCCAATAAGAACAAGCTTCCGCATAATTACCACGCTTAGTTGCAATTTCTCCTAAACCTTTGTAAGCTGATTGCAAATAAAGATAATCATCCATCTTCAAAAGTTTAGTAAAATAGATTAAGGCCGAGTCTAACTGATTGATGTTTAAATAATAATGAGCAACAGTACTATAAGCAGGAGCTCTATCATCCGAATTAAATTGCAGAAAAGCCCATTGTAAACATTTATAAGCCTCTTTATACATGCCTAACTGCGTATAATATGCTGAAAACTCTCCATTTACCCTCATTCTAAGAAGATTACTACCTAGTTTAATCGCTAAGCTATCTGCTTCTTTATAATCCTCAAATCCGCAACCGCCCTCATAAGATGACACAGAGGTCAAAAAGGTAGCGACACTGTGGCAAAAGAGGGTGCAACGCAGCAAAAATCGCCACAAAGACGCATTAAATCCCCTTACCCCACCATGCGACTTGAGGCAATACGCAAAATCACGACCATAAGTTGTCGGTGTCATCCAAAGTCATTCTGGAACACATCAGCATAAGCGTTGTTGCATGAATAGATATTCAGCACATACTGCCTTGATGTCCTGACCCATTTGGCTGGCACAGAGATGAACTTGAAGACAAACGCCTTGATGCGGCTTGTTGCTTTGAGTCCGAACCTCTTCACGTCAAGCCTCGCCATGATGAATTTATAGAAGTTGCGTATGAGTGCCGTAAGCAGAAGAAACACCGTGTTTTCTCCCATGAAGGATTTTGGAAGCCTGTTCCAGCCGAATCCGTTATTCATGTCATCGAAGATGCGTTCCTTCCCTCCACGGAGGTTATAGAATTCGACAATCTCTTTCTCGGAAGACTCGTAGTCATTTGTAAGGATGCAGCGGTAGGTGTATTCTCCTTCCCACAGGTCGAGTTCGCCGTCTATCCGCTTCTGTCTTTGAATCACAAGACGGTATGCCTTCCCTTTCCATTTCTCGATGAGAATGGAGGCCAGCTCAAACTCAATGCCGCCCAATTCCACTTTCTTCCAACCTCTGAGGGCAAAGATGTCATTGTAGAGCGAACTGCATCGGTTGGCACGGATATAGAAGGTCTTGCAGTGTTTAGCAATCTCTTCCACTATCTCTTCAGAACACGAGCCGCAATCAGCTCTGAAACGGTTGATCATAAGCTTGTTCTTTTCAAACCTTTCAAAGAACCTCTTCAGCGTGTCCTTCTGGTGGAAACGGACATTTGTGTTGCCGTCGCTGTTCTCAATGCCGACAATCAAGTCGCCAATAACCGCCACGCCAGGACGGTATCCGAGAAACTTCTTGTATGTGGGTTTCGCATCAAACTTCTCAGCCTCTATGAACTGGTGGTCGAAGTCAACGTCATACCCCTCGCCATCTTTCAGCTGCCCTGTGGACAATAGGCAATTGAGGAGCAGTGTATTCAGCATGTCTGCCGTGTTTAAGTCGTAGGTCTTGCCAGTGTCGGATGTGTAGGAAATGTTATCCTGGGTCAGTTCCTTTATGGCTCTGAGAATCGTGTCGGCACTGCATGTGCGAAGTGTCGGATGAAGCGAGAGGTGATACATCAGATGAGTGGTGACATCCTCTATGCATGAGCCGCCACAGAAATAAACGCTCATAAGCGAACGGATGATTTCGCTGTATTGATAACCATACAGCCTACATCTCATACCGAGGGTTGAGTCGATTACAGATGAGAGATTGGAGTCAAATTGCTCCATTATTGAAAAAATTCCTCCAAAAGGAGAGAGTTTCTCAGATTTTATTGCTACCTTTGCCATGTCTGTCGGGTTTGATACATATTTTGATTTGCAACACTAAGATAGGTGAAAAATCTGACATGGCAAAATCCTGAGCAACTTTTTGTTGCTCAGGTACTTATAAAATAAGTTAAACTAAAATGCTGCGGAATTTAGGTCAATTAGGTCGAATAACTAAAATTCTACCTCGTAGAAGCATTATTGGAGGTCTTCCTATCAGCATTCGCTTACATTTGCCATTGTTTTCACGGTTAAAATGAAGAGTGAAAGTGAAACAATTAATGTTTAATCTTAAAGTTTATACAATGAAAAGACAGAGATTCTTTGAAGGACTCGGGCTGAAAGTGTATGTCACTTTGGCCATTTGTATGGCCCTTCTGTTGAATGTTCAGTTCTTGAACGCACAGAGTTCGACAATCAATGTAAAAGGTGTGGTTAATGATGCGATGGGACCGGTGATTGGCGCCAGTGTAGTGGAGAAAGGGAATGCGACGAATGGAACAATTACCGACATTGACGGTAATTTCTCTTTGAAAGTCCCTTCGGATGCCACTTTGACAATCAGCTTTATCGGTTATAAGACGGTAGAGCTGCCGGTGGCTGGAAAAACATCCTTTACTGTGACTCTGAAAGAAGACAGCGAAATGCTGGACGAGGTGGTAGTGGTAGGTTTCGGCACGCAGAAGAAGGTGAACCTGACAGGTTCTGTGGGGCTGGCTACGGCGAAGGAAATTGAAGCACGTCCGGTAGCGAATGCCACGCAGGCATTGCAGGGCTTGGTACCGGGCTTGCAGATTACGACCAATACCGGTGAACTGGACAAGAATATGTCCATCAATATCCGTGGCAACGGTACCATCGGTGACGGCTCAAGCGGAAGTCCGCTGATTTTGATTGACGGTATGGAAGGTGACATCAATACGGTGAATCCGCAGGACATCGAGAATATTTCTGTATTGAAGGATGCTGCCGCTTCCTCTATTTATGGGTCGCGTGCACCGTTCGGTGTTATCTTGGTGACTACCAAGAAAGGCAAATCGGGCAAGCCGACTATCAACTACAACAACAGCTTCCGCTTCAACAGTCCGGTGAATCTGCCGGAGATGATGGACTCCTATACCTTTGCCAACTACTTCAATGAGGCTGCACGCAACGGTCAGGACAATGCCCAGTTCTCTGATACAGTGATGCAGCAGATGCTTGACTTCCAGGCTGCGGGAGGTACTAATCGTGGCGGTTTGCCTACTGATGGCAATGTATGGGGTAAACCGGCAGGCGACCCGTTTACTACGGCGTATGCCAATACTGACTGGTTTTCCGAAATCTACAAGGGCTCTTCCTTCTCGCAAGAACATAATTTCAGTGTAAGCGGTGGTGGTGACAAGTTCAATTATTATGCTTCATTGGGCTATCTGGATCAGAATGGTTTGCTCCGTCATGGTTCCGATGACTTGAAGCGCTATAATGCTACTGCCAAATTTGGTGCCGAGCTGACCAAATGGTTGAAGTTCAATTACAGCTTGCGTTATGTCCGTCAAGACCTTGGCCGTCCTACCAATTTTGGTGGCGGTTTGTATGAGAGAATCGGCCGTCAGACTTGGCCTAATCTTCCGGTTTATGATGAAAACGGCTATTATTTTAATGGTAATGCCGATACGCCGGCGATGTCACTTGCATTGGGTGGTGAGCGCGATGTGCAGACAGATAAGGTTTATCATCAAGCAAGCTTGGTATTCGAACCCGTGAAGAATTGGATTACCAATGTTGAGTTCAACTATAGTACCAATTCTATAGATACACGTGAAACCGGACTTCCTTACTATAACCACGATGTGAGTGGAAATATTGTGGATACGCAAGGAACCTCAAGTCTCTATCAAGACTACAAGAAAGAGAGCTACATGAACTGGAATATTTACTCCACTTATTCTCTTGCTATCAATGATGATCATAATTTTAAGGTAATGGGTGGTTTTCAGTCCGAAGAAATGCGCCAGAAGTTTTTTAGTGCCAAAGGATATGGTTTGCAGGTGGAAGACCTTCCGGAACTGGACTTGATTTCGAATATTGACGGCGCCGGTAAGGATAAGGTGCCCGAGGTGGGTGGCTATCGTAATGAGTGGGCCACAGCGGGTTTCTTTGGCCGCTTGAACTATGATTATAAAGGTCGTTATCTGGCAGAGGCCAATTTGCGCTATGATGGTACCTCCCGCTTCCGCCGTGGCAATCGTTGGCAGTTGTCTCCCTCCTTCTCTTTGGGTTGGAACATTGCCCAGGAAAACTTCTGGGAAGATTTTGCGGATGTTTGCAATCAGTTGAAGTTCCGTTTCTCTTATGGTGAACTGGGGAATATGAATACAAACGGCTGGTATCCTACTTATCGTGCCATGACATTGAAGCAGGCAAACGGAAGCTGGCTGCAGAATGGACTGAAACCAAACACTGCTTATGTAGGCGACCTTATCAGTACAGCCTTGACTTGGGAGAAAGTGCGTACCTGGAATATCGGTCTTGACTGGGGGCTGTTCAACAACCGTCTGACCGGGTCATTCGATGCTTATATCCGTTATACGGACAATATGGTAGGTCCGTCTGTAGAGTTGCCCGCTACATTGGGTATTGCGACTCCCAAGACCAATAACTGTGACTTGAAGACGAAGGGTTGGGAACTTACCATCGGATGGCAGGACCGCACCAACTTCGGTATGGGCTATGGCATTAAGTTCAATGTTTCTGATGCACGTACTTATATAGACAGATACCCGGGTAACCCGACAAACTCAATCAATACTTATATCGCAGGCCGCGAGATTGGTGAAATCTGGGGCTTTGAAACCGTGGGAATTGCCAAGACAGATGATGAGATGCAGGCGCATCTGAATAAAGTGGGCGGACAAAGTGCCATCGGTTCCGGCGTTTGGACTGCCGGTGACATCATGTATGCCGACCAGGATGGCAAACCGGGCATCACCAAAGGTGCACAGACTTTGGAGGACCACGGTGACTTGAAGGTGATAGGCAACAATACTCCCCGTTATCATTTCGGTCTTGACTTGAATGCCAATTACAAGGGATTTGATGTTCGCCTCTTCTTCCAGGGAGTGATGAAGCGTGACTACTGGCAGGGTTCCAATATCTTCTGGGGCGTTGGCCAATGGGGTATGTGGTGGTCAACCGGTTTGAAGGAACACGAAGATTACTTCCGTGATGAACCCGTCGGGCTGGCCGGTCATGAGATTGCCGCCAATGTCAATTCATACTATGCGCGTCCGAGATTTGACAGTACCCAGAACCAGGAAACCCAAACCCGCTATCTGCAGGATGCGTCTTATATCCGTTTGAAGAACTTCCAGCTTGGCTACACATTGCCTGCTTCCATGATTCGCAAAATCGGTATCACCAACTGCCGCATCTTCGTATCGGGCGAGAATCTGTGGACGGGAACCAAACTGAGCAAGTTGTTCGATCCCGAAACCATCAGCGGTGGTAACACGGACAGCAATGCTTCTGCACCTATCAAGAGTGCCGGTAATGCATACCCGCTTTCAAGAACTTGGTCTTTTGGACTTAGCGTATCACTTTAATCCCATAAATAATGAAGAATATTATGAAATCGAATTATAGATATATTGTAAAAGCGTTCATGGCAATGGCAGTGATTGCCGGAACGACTTCCTGCGATGATTTTCTGGACAGAGAGCCGATGTCAAGCATTTCTCCCGAAACCTATTACTCCACTGCGGCCCAGTTGGAAGCCAATCTGAATGATGAATATCCCAATGTCCTTCCGTCATTCGGCCAGTGGACTTATGGCATCTTCGGTGAAGACAAAGGAACCGATAACCAGATAGAGGTGAATGCCAATGACCGCTATACCCAGGATCGCTGGAAAGTACCTCATAGCGAAAGTGACAATTGGAAGTTCGAACGCATCTATCGTATTAATTTCTTTTTGTCTGAAGCACTTCCCAAATTCGGTGAGGACATGAGCGGTTCACAAAATACAATTTCCGGGAGTGTAGCCACCATCAAGCACTATATCGGAGAAATGTACTTCCTGCGTGCTTACGAGTACTTTAAGAAGCTCCAGTTGTTCGGCGACTTCCCGATTATCAACCAACCGCTTGCCGATGAGATGGAAGCTCTCCGTGAAGCCAGCAAACGTTTTCCGCGTAATGAAGTGGCACGTTTCATCATTTCCGATCTTGACAAGGCTTATGCCTATATGAGTGATGTCGATATGGCGACGACCCGTATCAATAAGGATGTTGCGATGCTGGTTAAGTCACGTGTGGCACTGTTCGAGGCTACTTGGTTGCAGAATTTCAAGGGTACGGCATTCGTACCTGGTGGAGAAGGCTGGCCGGGGGCATCTCTTCACAACAATTATCAGTATCCGAGCGGAAACATTGATAATGAAGTGAAGTACTTCTTGGAACAGGCCGTAGAGGCTTCCAAACTTGTAGCAGATAAATACAAAGGGAGTTTGACGGAGAATACCGGTGTGTTGCAACAATCAGCTGATGACCCGTCAAATCCTTACTTTGATATGTTTGCACAAGAAGACCTTTCGGATGTGAAGGAAGTACTGTTGTGGCGCCAGTATGCCCGCGGACTCTCTACTCATAACATCAATGCCGCTGCCGGACGTGGTAATTACCGTATCGGTCTGACCCGTGGATTCGTACAGAATTTCCTGATGAAGGATGGTACTCCGGTTTATGCTCACGGTTCTTATGCGGATGGTGACGGCTATTATATGGGCGACAAGACGGTTGCTGATGTACGTGTAAACCGTGACCCGCGTCTCAGTATCTTCCTGAAAGAACCGGGACAGAAGAACATCCTTTTTGAAGTTGATAATAATGAAGGTACGGAAGTTGTGATGGAAGAGCCCTATCCGGCCATTACGAGTGGTGACGGTGAGCGTGGCTATGCTACCGGCTATGCATTGCGCAAGGGTGGTTCATTCAACCGTAAGTATTATGCCAATGGCGGTGGTTATACGGCAGCTGTATGTTTCCGTGCGGCTGAGGCTCTGCTGAATTATATGGAAGCAAGTTATCTGCTCAATGGAACGCTGGATGCTACGGCTCGTGAATATTGGACTGTACTTCGTCAACGTGCCGGCATCAGTACTGATTTTGACAAGACTATCGCTGCAACGGACATGAGCAAGGAGGCTGAAAATGATTGGGGAGCCTATACGGGTGGAAGTGTCATCTCTGACAAGACTCTGTATAATATCCGTCGTGAACGTCGTTGCGAGTTCCTGGCTGAAGGTCTTCGCTACATGGACTTGTGCCGTTGGCGTTCTATGGACCAACTGATGACTGCTCCCAGCCATCTGGAAGGTATGCATTTGTGGAATACTCCGATGGAGGACTGGTATCTGGATGATAATGGAAAATCCATTTTGGTTGCTGACGGGACAGACAAGGCTAATGTCTCATCGAAAGACAAGAGTGAGTATCTCCGTCCGTTCGAGAGAAGCAGCAACCAGTCTGCCTATAACGGCTGTACTTGGAAAATGGCACACTATTTGAATCCTATCATGATCAAGCAATTCCAGTTGACAGCCACTTCGGGAGCGGATGTATCGACTTCCATTCTTTACCAGAATCCTTATTGGCCGGTGGTAGCTGACCAGCCGGCTGAGAAATAAAGGCATTTTTCAATAGGTATTTGATTTAGGGGGTAGGATACACTTTCCGGTGAGAAGGCGTCCTGCTCCCTTCTTTATAAATAGAAACAAGACAGAGTATGACTAATTTTAATTTCAAGTTTTTAGGGGCATGGTTGGTTATCGTAGCGTCAATCACCGGCCTACAGGCACAAAATGATTTCACCTTAAAGGGAAAGGACGAAATGGTTCCGGCCGGAGTGTGGAACGATGTAAACGGGGAGTATATTAATGCACACGGTGGTGGTATACTGTTATTTGACAGTAAATATTATTGGTTCGGTGAACACCGTCCGGCAAAGGGATTCTCTACGGAAGTGGGAGTAACTTGCTACTCTTCTACCGATTTATGTAACTGGAGATACGAGGGGGTGGCCTTGTCTGTATCGGAAGAAGCGGGCAATGAAATAGAGAAAGGCTGTATTATGGAACGTCCCAAGGTGATTTACAACAAAAGGACGAAGAAATTTGTCATGTGGTTTCATTTGGAGCTGAAGGGTAAAGGCTATGAGGCTGCCCGTGCGGGAGTGGCTGTCAGTGATTCTCCGACGGGACCTTATTGTTTTGTTTCTTCGAGTCGTGTTTGCCCTGGAATATTTCCGCTGAATATGACGGAGGAAGAACGGGACATACAGTGGAATATGGAACAGTTTGAAGAATGGTGGACACCCGAGTGGAGAGAGGCTGTAAATAAGGGGTTGTTCGTGAAGCGTGACTTGGAGGGCGGACAGATGTCCCGTGACATGACATTGTATGTTGACGATGATGGGATAGCTTATCATATCTACTCTTCGGAAGAGAATCTGACCTTGCAAATAGCCGAACTGACAGATGACTATCAAGGACATTCCGGAAAATATGTCCGTCTCTTTCCGGGGGGACACAATGAGGCACCGGCTATCTTCAAGAAAGACGGCACTTACTGGATGATAACTTCCGGTTGTACCGGCTGGGCGCCCAATGCGGCGCGTCTGTTCTCGGCTCCTTCCATCTGGGGACCGTGGAAACAGCATCCCAATCCCTGCCAGGGCGAGGGAAGTGAGCGGACTTTCGGCGGTCAAAGCACTTACATTTTGCAGCTTCCCGGCAACCGCTACCTTTTCATGGCCGATATTTGGCGGCCCAAGAGCCTAATGTATTCGGGATATCTCTGGATTCCGGTCCGGTTTGATGAAGAGGGGATGCCTTATCTTACCCTTTCCGGCAAATGCAATCCGTCAGATGGTCGTTGATAAACCCCGAAGCTTGCAGATGGGCATAGCAAATGGTAGAGCCGAAGAACTTGAATCCCCGTTTTTTCATGTCTTTGCTCATGGCATCTGATTCGGGAGATGATACCGGAATCTCACTCAATGACTGAAAATGATTGATAATGGGGTTCCGGTTGGGGAAGAAGGATAGCGTATAGTTGTAAAAGCTGCCGAATTCTTTCTGTATGGCAAGAAACAGCTTTGCATTGGTGATGGTCGACTTGATTTTCAGACGGTTTTTCACGATGCCGTCAAAGTGCATCAGCCGTTCCACGTCTTCGTCGGTCATTTGCGCCACTTGCGTGGCATCGAAATTGCAAAAGGCTTTGCGGTAGCCTTCCCGCTTTTTGAGGATGGTTATCCAGCTCAGTCCCGCCTGGGCACTTTCCAATACAAGAAACTCGAATAGTGTCTTGTCGTCTGTTACCGTTTTTCCCCACTCTTCATCGTGGTATTTCATATACAGCTCGTCGGTTCCGCACCAGCCGCAACGTCCGTTTGTTATGTCTTGCATAAGCGTAATTAATATATGTAATGAAGTGCTAAGATATTGTTTTCATTGCGAACAAACAAATCTATCCATTCAGAATGGACAGTTCTCATATTCTTTCTTACTTTTGCAAAAAGGTAACGGGTCGTTTGAACGCCTGAAAAACAAGAAAATTAATAATAAAGAATGGAAAAGACTTGGAGATGGTTTGGCAAGAAAGACAAGATAACCCTTGCCATGTTGCAACAGATAGGAGTGGAAGGCGTTGTCACTGCCTTGCATGAAGTTCCCAACGGTGAAATATGGACGTTGGAAGCCATTGAAGATTTGAGGGATTATATTGAATCCTTCGGATTGCGCTGGTCTGTAGTAGAAAGTCTGCCGGTGTGCGAGGCTGTCAAATATGCGGGGAGTGAGCGTGACCGATTGATAGAGAACTATAAGATAAGCCTTGCCAATCTTGGCAAGGCAGGCATCCGGACGGTATGCTACAACTTCATGCCGGTGATTGACTGGATTCGTACGGACTTGCAACATCCCTGGGAAGACGGGACTTCTTCCCTTTATTTCGACAGAATCCGTTTTGCCTACTTCGACCTGAAGATATTGGAACGGGAGAATGCGGAAGCCGATTATTCTCCGGAAGAGCTGGACAAGGTGGCAGAACTGGATAAGGTGATTACGGAGTTTGAAAAGGCAGAGCTGGTAGATACGATTATCGTAAAGACACAAGGATTCGTAAATGGCAACATCAAGGAAGGTGACAAGGAGCCGGTAACCCTGTTCAAACGTTTGCTGGCGCTATACAAAGGGATAGACCGGGAGGCTCTGCGCGAGAATATGCGTTATTTCTTGTCTGCCATCATGCCGGTATGCGAGGAATATGGGGTGAATATGTGTGTACACCCCGATGACCCTCCTTTTCAGGTATTGGGGTTGCCGCGCATTGTGACAGACGAGGCAGATATTGCCTGGATACTGAGTGCAGTGGACAATCCCCATAATGGCCTGACTTTTTGCGCCGGTTCATTGAGTGCGGGTGAACAGAATGATACCCGTGAACTGGCAAGGAAGTTTGCCAGGTGTACCCACTTTGTGCATTTGCGCAGTACGAAGGCAATACCGGGTGGAAACTTTATCGAAAGTTCCCATCTGGAGGGAAGGGGACACCTCATTGATTTGATTCGTATCTTTGAGAAAGAAAATCCGGGATTGCCGATGCGTGTGGACCACGGTCGCATGATGTTGGGCGACGAGGATAAAGGGTACAATGCAGGTTATTCTTTTCATGGCCGTATGCTGGCATTGGCTCAAGTGGAGGGAATGCTGGCTGTGGTAGACGATGAATTGTACGGAAAATCTGTTTGATTGATTTTAAGTTAGGCATGGATTACGCGAAAAATCATGGATATTCTTCATTTATTATCCATGATTTTTCATGTAATCCGTGTCTAAAGAATCTATTAGTGTTGTAAATCCGGCT
The DNA here is from genome assembly GCF_900108345.1 of Bacteroides ndongoniae. Lineage (GTDB taxonomy): Bacteria > Bacteroidota > Bacteroidia > Bacteroidales > Bacteroidaceae > Bacteroides > Bacteroides ndongoniae. The sequence continues at coordinate 231,603 of NZ_FNVV01000012.1, forward strand.
TAATAGTTGAAAGCCTTGGATTTTACGTAAACCTTGAAGTCTTTGATTCCACCCGGTACCTCGCTTTCCATTCTGGGTAGATATTGTATGCCGGTCAGGGTGCGGGTGCTACCCAAGTCAATCACGACAGAATGCGGGTATGGAGTGTCTTTTGTTGTGCTCCAATAGGTTGATTCCTGGAGGTCGAAGATTTTGTCCGCAGAACAGTTGACGTGGGATACGTCTTCGCTGTCGGCATAATTGACAATCCAGGGTTCGCGTGACAGACGTTCCCCATTCTCATCCAGCAGATACATTTCGGCAATGCAAGCCAGGTCTTTTCCATCTTGTGCACTCAAGGCTTCCAGGCAGACATAACGTCCGGTGACGGGTTGGTCGAATTTGCGTTCCTGCCAACCGTTGCCGGGATTGAAGCTGCCGGAGAGGACGGGCTGCTCACCGGACAAGTCGAGATTTTCACCCTCATTGCGGTGCGTCAGCGGTTTGGTGACGAGCAACTGGTCCAGTAATGGCTCGCTCAGTCCTTCGGACTTAACTTCTTTGGGACCGATGATGTCGAAGACAATCACTTCATTCTCACCTTTCTTCAACCAGCATCCCGGGATGTAGAGGGTCTGTTGCGGGCCGATTTCCCAAATGCGTCCCATGGCGTGCCCGTTGACGTAGACAAGTCCCTTGCCCCAAGTTTCGAAGTTTAGGAATGTGTCGCTGGGCTTGTTCACCTTAAAGGTGGCACGGTAGCAACCCGGAATGCGTTGTCCTAACTCATCTTTCAGTGAGCCGATGGGCTGGAACTTCATGTTCTTATAGAAATCGTATGTATCTTCGAGATTATAGACTTCCCAATCCTTCAGGTTGCAGGTGAAAGGACGGCCGTCGATGTCTACGGTAAGTTCTACGCTTTGGGTGATACCCTTGAAGTCCTTGATGGCACGTCCAAAGTTGATGCGGCCCATGGCTTCTACCAGAATGTCGAGGCGTGCACCTTTGGGGCAGGCGGGGAATTCCAGTTGCTTTTCACCGTTGCGGCGGTCCAGTTTGCCGATGTATTTGCCATCCAGGAAAACTTGGGCATAATCGTGCGCATCGTTCACAGTGAGCAGGGACGGGGTTTTCATCTCGGGCAGTGTGGTGCGGTAGAGAATACTTCCGAATCCCTGGTTATATTCCTCCATGGTACGGATATTGCGGTCTTTCTTGGCAGCAGGAAGATTGTCGAACAAAGGAGCCATCTCTGTAAATTGGAAAGACGGAATACGGATGGGCTTGATTAAAGCGGGAACTTTAGCCTGCTTCTCGCCGTTCATGTATTTGGACAATGCTTTTCGCAATTCCCTGTATTTGGGAGTGGTCTGTCCCGATTCGCTGATGGGGGCGTCGTAGTCGTAAGAGGTTACGTCAGGGGCGAATCCGGGTGAGTTGGCTCCTGCCCAGTGTCCCCAGTTGGTCCCTCCGTGGGTCATGTAGAGGCTGAAGGAGATGCCTTTGGACAACATCTCGTCAATGCCGGCAATCATGTCGGCAGCCGGACGGGTTTCGTGGTTGGCTCCCCACTTGTCGAACCAGCCGCTCCAGAATTCGGAGCACATCAGCGGGCTATCAGGACGGAGTTTCTTCAGCGGTGCAAACTGTTGGTCGATGTTGGCTCCTGTACCGAAGTTCATGGTCCATACCAGGTCGTGGAGTCCGTTCTTGGTGAAGTTGGACGCCCAGTCGCATTGGAACAGTGCTACGCCGGGGTAGTTGGCGCGTACGATGTCGCGGATTTGCGATACGTAGCCTTTGTCTTCCCCGTAGGAGCCGTATTCGTTCTCTACTTGTACCATGATGATGGGACCTCCGTTCTGTATGGTCATACCGGCTACCTGCTCGGCAACGGCTTTTTCGAAGATACCTACACGCTCCATAAAGTAGGGGTCGGATTCGCGCAGGCGGATATCTTTTTTCTTGAGTAACCACCAGGGCAGTCCGCCCATTTCCCATTCGGCACAGACATACGGTCCCGGGCGCAGGATGACATACATGTCGTTCTGCTGGCATAGGCGGCAGAATTCCGCCAGGTCATTCTGTCCGGTGAAGTCGAACACTCCCGGCTGAGACTCGTGGGAGTTCCAGAATACATAAAGGCAGATGGTGTTCATGCCCAGTGCCTTGCATAGCTTGATGCGTTGGTCCCAATAGGCTTTGGGGATACGTGGATAGTGCAGCTCTGCGGCTTTGATGACAAACGGCTTGCCATTCAATAGGAATGTTCCTTTGCCGGCAGAGAAGTCGCCTTGTCCTTCCCATTGGGTACGCGGGTCCCAGCTGTCGCGCCAGGGTATCGCGATTGTGCCGTCCTTGCCGAATTCAAGCGGGAGCCATACGTAGCGTGAGTCCTCAAGGTTTTTCTTTTTCCAGCGGTCGAACATGGCAATGTAGGCATTTCCTTTTCCGTATACTTGCTGCACGTAAGTGCTTTGTGCATAGAAGGTCTTATCTGCATCAGGACCGGTACACGGATTGCCGATGGTAGTCCATTGCCCCATGATGGAGTCGGCCACAGCCAGTTCGGCAACATTGGGATCCCAGCCGGTACAACCGGAAGAGAGCATATAGTACTTGCCGTTATACTTGAATACGGCGGGTGCTTCGCGGCTTTGCTTTACGAAATTGCGTGTATAGCGACCAGTGGGCTTTAGGTAGTCATCCGTTAGTTCGCTTATATATAAGGTAGCGTTGTTTTCCGACGAGTAGAACTGATATGCCTTGCCGTTATCATCAACGAACACTGTTTGGTCGCGGCTCATCGCACCGTTGGGACGGAAGCTGCCTACATAGGTGAATGTCCCGGTAGGAGAATCGCTGACCGCTACGCCGGCACATGCCTTACTGTAGTCGGCGCTTTCCACATGCGCCCACATGACGAATTTCTTTGTCTTTTCGTTGTAAATCACTTTGGGACGTTCCAACACCTTGCTGGGGTGCAGGTCGTGTTTCTCGTCATCTTTCACGGCAGGAAGTACAATACCCTCGAACTTCCAGTTCAGCAGGTCTTTTGAAGAGTAGCAGCTGACACCGGTTACGTCGGTGCGGTAGCATTCCCACGTAGCCCATTCGGGCAGGATGGTTCCCCCTTTTTTGTATTCGCCATACCAATAGTAGGTCCCTTCGTGGTAAAGAAGGCCGCCGCCATGGGCGTTGATGGGATTGCCGTCGGTGTCTTTCCATACTTCCCCGGGTATGATTGCGGCATTTTTCGTTTGTGCTTTTGTTTTTGCAGATGGCAGGCAGCAAAGGCAGGCCAGCAATGCAAAACTCCAAATAATTTTCCTTTTCATTTAAGAATTCGGTATTAGATAATTAATAAATCGTTTATGTTTTGGGCAAAGATATGCGAAAGTTGAGAAATGGAGGGTATGTAAATGTGTCAAAAAGGAGAGATTATAGCTCTAATCTCTCCTTTTTGTGATGTTTTTCGGTCTTTTCTATTTGGTTTGTACTTGTTTCATCACCCGGAGGAAATTTCCACCCCATATCTTGGCGATGTCTGTTTCTGTAAATCCATGTTCCAGCAGACGGACGGTGATATTGATGAAATCATTGTCCCCATTGCATCCTTTGACCCCGCCTCCACCGTCGAAGTCCGAGCCAATGCCCACGTGGTCTATGCCTGCCACTTCAACCATGTGCAGCAGGTGTTTCATGAAGTCCGTAAGGTTGGTTTTCTTGGCATCCGGGTTCAGGAACTCGTCTACCAGGCAGGCTTGAGCCACACCGCCATGTGCGGCAAGGGCGCGTAGCTGTTCGTCGGTCAGATTGCGGTCGTGTCTGTAGATGGCGCTTGCAGAGGAGTGGGAGACTATGACCGGTGCTTTTGAATATTTCAGTACATCCCAGAAGGTGCTTTCGGCTGCATGGGAAAGGTCTATCATTATTCCCAGCCGGTTCATTTCTTTCACCACTTTTCTACCGTAAGGACTTAAGCCGTTCCAACGGGCAGTCGTGTCCGAAGAACTGTCGCAGATGTCATTGTTGCGGGTGTGGCAAAGGGTGATGTAGGTAACGCCTGCATCATGGAAACGGGTGATATTCTTCAAATCCTTGCCGATGCCGTATCCGTTTTCGATGCCAATATAAAAGGCTTTCTTTCCTTCGGTCTTGAGCCTGGACAAATCATCGGGCGTGCGGGCTATGGCACATTGCTCCCCGTTCATCTCCACTTGTCGGTAGATGTGGCGTATCAACTCATCCACTCGGTCAATGGCTTTCAGACTGTTCTCTTCATCGCACGGGCCTTGGCGCACCCAGCATGCCAGGTATTGTCCATCCAATTTTCCTTCTCGCATCTTGGGCAGGCAAACCTGCGTTTTTTCGCGCGTACCTATATTATAGCCTCAAATCCGCAACCGCCCTCATAAGATGACACAGAGGTCAAAAAGGTAGCGACACTGTGGCAAAAGAGGGTGCAACGCAGCAAAAATCGCCACAAAGACGCATTAAATCCCCTTACCCCACCATGCGACTTGAGGCAATACGCAAAATCACGACCATAAGTTGTCGGTGTCATCCAAAGTCATTCTGGAACACATCAGCATAAGCGTTGTTGCATGAATAGATATTCAGCACATACTGCCTTGATGTCCTGACCCATTTGGCTGGCACAGAGATGAACTTGAAGACAAACGCCTTGATGCGGCTTGTTGCTTTGAGTCCGAACCTCTTCACGTCAAGCCTCGCCATGATGAATTTATAGAAGTTGCGTATGAGTGCCGTAAGCAGAAGAAACACCGTGTTTTCTCCCATGAAGGATTTTGGAAGCCTGTTCCAGCCGAATCCGTTATTCATGTCATCGAAGATGCGTTCCTTCCCTCCACGGAGGTTATAGAATTCGACAATCTCTTTCTCGGAAGACTCGTAGTCATTTGTAAGGATGCAGCGGTAGGTGTATTCTCCTTCCCACAGGTCGAGTTCGCCGTCTATCCGCTTCTGTCTTTGAATCACAAGACGGTATGCCTTCCCTTTCCATTTCTCGATGAGAATGGAGGCCAGCTCAAACTCAATGCCGCCCAATTCCACTTTCTTCCAACCTCTGAGGGCAAAGATGTCATTGTAGAGCGAACTGCATCGGTTGGCACGGATATAGAAGGTCTTGCAGTGTTTAGCAATCTCTTCCACTATCTCTTCAGAACACGAGCCGCAATCAGCTCTGAAACGGTTGATCATAAGCTTGTTCTTTTCAAACCTTTCAAAGAACCTCTTCAGCGTGTCCTTCTGGTGGAAACGGACATTTGTGTTGCCGTCGCTGTTCTCAATGCCGACAATCAAGTCGCCAATAACCGCCACGCCAGGACGGTATCCGAGAAACTTCTTGTATGTGGGTTTCGCATCAAACTTCTCAGCCTCTATGAACTGGTGGTCGAAGTCAACGTCATACCCCTCGCCATCTTTCAGCTGCCCTGTGGACAATAGGCAATTGAGGAGCAGTGTATTCAGCATGTCTGCCGTGTTTAAGTCGTAGGTCTTGCCAGTGTCGGATGTGTAGGAAATGTTATCCTGGGTCAGTTCCTTTATGGCTCTGAGAATCGTGTCGGCACTGCATGTGCGAAGTGTCGGATGAAGCGAGAGGTGATACATCAGATGAGTGGTGACATCCTCTATGCATGAGCCGCCACAGAAATAAACGCTCATAAGCGAACGGATGATTTCGCTGTATTGATAACCATACAGCCTACATCTCATACCGAGGGTTGAGTCGATTACAGATGAGAGATTGGAGTCAAATTGCTCCATTATTGAAAAAATTCCTCCAAAAGGAGAGAGTTTCTCAGATTTTATTGCTACCTTTGCCATGTCTGTCGGGTTTGATACATATTTTGATTTGCAACACTAAGATAGGTGAAAAATCTGACATGGCAAAATCCTGAGCAACTTTTTGTTGCTCAGGTACTTATAAAATAAGTTAAACTAAAATGCTGCGGAATTTAGGATAATAATGAAGTGCACTGTCCACTTGATCCAAGGTTCTATAAGTCCGACCAATATTACGAATAGCATAAACCATTCCTGCGCTGTCCCCCTCCAACAAGTTGTATTGATAACACTTCCGGAAAACAGGTAAAGCCTTGTCGTAAACATCCTGGTACAGGTACAAGGTTCCTATCTGACTGTAAATCCGGCTCAGCAAGTCATAATCCTTCCCATCTGCCGTTTCACTGGCTCGGATAAAGTAGTTGAGTGCCTGAGGAGCATCACCCAAGTCGGAATACACCCGCCCGGCATAATAATAAGTTTCGGGCAGGTGTTTCTTGTCGTTCTGACGCTCGTAGTAGCGAAGCACGCTCCGGATAAGCGAGTCGGAGGTGTGACGAATGTAAGCCTTGTCGCGTGCCTTCACAGTCAGCAGGTCGTAGTACATACGGACGGAACGAGGCTGAAGGAAGATGCTGTCGCGCAACGAATCGAGCAACGCCATTGCGCTGTCGGGATGGGTGTTAGCCAGCAAGGCCACCCGCTGCAAGGCAGGCAAACCATCGTTCCGCTTGCCACACGAGACGATGGCAAGCAGCAGGAGAGGGAAGAAAAGCAACAGTGTGCGAAGTGTACGCATGTAAAAACAGATTTCAGATTTTTAAGTTTCCGGTTTCACAGCTTACTTCTCCAACAGCTTCCTCAACTCGGCCACACCTTCCGAAGCCCCCTTACGGATGACATGAACCGGCCTTGAGCTGTGCGTGTCCACCGGCTTGGGGTCGATGAGGTAGACTTCCGCCTCGCGGGGCACATAGTGCAGCAGACCGGCTGCCGGATAAACGTTCAGCGAAGTGCCTATGATGACGAAGATGTCTGCCTGCTGCACGTATTCGATGGCGGTTTCAATCTCGGGCACCGCCTCGCCGAACCACACGATGAAGGGACGCAACTGGCTGCCGTCGCCCGCCTTGTCGCCCAAGTGCACCTCGTATTCGGAAGGCTTCAGTTCCCTGATGAAGTGCGGATTGTAGGGGTCGCGACTGGAGCAGACCTTGGTCAGCTCGCCGTGCAAGTGGATAATGTGCGTGCTGCCTGCGCGTTCGTGCAGGTTATCAATGTTCTGCGTCACTACGGTGACGTTGAAGTCTTTCTCCAAAGCCGCCACTCCCCGATGTCCCTCGTTGGGCTCCACTTCGAGCAACTGACGGCGGCGCTCGTTGTAGAAGTTGATGACCAGTTCGGGGTTGCGCGCATAGCCTTCGGGCGTGGCCACCTGCTCCACCGGATAACGGTCCCACAACCCGCCCGCATCGCGGAACGTACTGATACCACTCTCGGCACTCATGCCTGCACCCGACAAAACAACCAGATTCTTCATAACTTGTTCCTTTCTCTTTATAATTTGACTGATTCGTACGGACAAAAATAAACGTTCTCGGGCAAAAAAACTATCTTTTCTCCGGTTTTCGCACTTCTTTCGGGCCTATTCGGAAAAGAATACCGCAAAAAGTATTTATATTTGCATCAGGCAAATCAAAAAAGGCCGCAACAGAAAGTAAGTATGTTTTCAGACAGTTACAAAGCCACACTCAGCCATTTCCGCAACCAGTTCTTCGCATCGGAAGAACTCATCAACTTGTGGCACGGCAAGTTGCAACCGCTCCCATTCCACCGACGGAGAACAGTAAGCGACTGGCAGCCGCAACAGCAATCGCGCTTCATCGAAAGTCTGATTGTAGGACAACCGCAACCAGCTCTCTTCTTCGACGGCAGCCAGACAGAATGGTACATCGTTGACGGGCGGAAACGCCTGACGGCTCTGTCTGACTTCGTCCAAGGACGGTTTGCCCTGCAGTCGCTCTACTTTCTGGGCGACATGTACGAAAACCAGCAATTCGACCAGCTTCCTCTGCTGGTAAGGCGTAAAATTCTGAACTTCAGGTTCGAAGTCAACCTGCTGAACCCCAATACACCCGACCTGGTACGCTACGGTGTGTACACCGGCCTGCTTGCCAAAGGGAATAGCGATGTCAGCAATCCGTGTCGGAACTTCCTCTTCCCCGAGGGATTTAAAACGCTGAAAAGACTTTGCCAGGAAACAAATCCGAGAAGAAGCGGTCTCCTCAGAAGCGGATTCGATGTGTATTCGCCGGAGGGAGTGACCGGGCGGCTGCTTGTCTTCCACCTTTATAGGTTGAACATGCTCCGCAGCCAATACGAAGCTCTGAAAACCCCCGTCGAAGTACTGGTAAACGAACTGCTCACACAGCCCGATCTGGAAAGCCTTGTACAGGAAAGCCGTTTTGCGGAAACCGCCCGGAGGACTTTCGAACAAATAGACCGGATCAGACTGACAACCCGGAAACAGGCAGAAAAACAGGAAGCTATGCTGGCACTGCTTTCCACCCAACCCCAAGAACAGCCTCCCCGCAACTGGGAGGAATGGGCAACAGAAGCCTGGAAAGAAATACCTGCCATCCCTCCCTACACGGGACAACTGCTGGAAAACTATCTGAAACGGTACCTTTATCTGAAACAACAACTGGAAACGAAATAATGCTGAAACACGTATACCTGAAGAACTTCAAATGCTTCGATGAACTGGCTCTGCCGCTGGGCGGACTGACACTGATAACGGGAGTGAACGGTGCCGGCAAGTCGAGCATCGTCCAGGCCCTGCTGCTCCTGCGACAAAGCAACGACGACAAGCGGACCGACCTGCACACCCACGTAAAAGCCGACGGCGACCTGGCCGACCTGACCAACGGCAATGCCATGCGCTATGCCTTGAGCGAAGATACCGATATCCTGATCAGGCTGACCAATGACCAATCGGAAGAAGCCTGCTTCACCCTGAAGGACGCCGTGACAGACGATACGGAAATTGCCTGCATTCCTTCGGACAACATTGACCACGTACTGACAGCGTGGCCGCTCTTCGCCCCCAGCTTCGTCTACCTGTATGCCGACCGCACCGCTCCGCAAAGCAATTACCGGAAAGGCAATGCCAGCAACACCGACAGCCGTCTGGGCGACAAGCACGGCAGCAACACCGCCTTCCGCTTCTACGAAGCCATGAGCAGCAACGAACAGGTACCCGTACCAGCCCTCTGCCTGCTGGAAAAGAACCACTCCGTCTTTGCCAACGTATCGGCCTGGCTGAGCTACATCATGGGCAGCGATGTCAGCCTGGCTGCCGCACAGGAGACTGCCGACCGCGTCACCCTGAGCTACTCGAAAAACGTGCAGGGCAACGAAATAGCCTTTTCGCCCCTGAACGTAGCTTTCGGAAACTCGTATATACTACCCATTATACTGGCCGTGCTCACGGCACCGGAGAATTCGTTGCTCATCATCGAAAACCCGGAAGCCCACCTGCATCCGTCGGCACAGTTCCGCACAGGGCAACTGCTGGCACTGGCCGCCGAACACGGCATACAGATTATAGTCGAAACCCACAGTGACCACCTGCTGAACGGCGTGCGGGTCATGGCCAAAGCTGGAATGGAAGGCAAAGGCCGGACAGATGCCGGCAAGGTGGAAATACACTATATCTATCAGGACAAGGACCATCCCGAATTCCATCTGAACGAACGCATCGTGCTCGAAGAAGACGGCACCCTGGACCACTGGCCGCAAGGATTCTTCGACGAATGGGAACTGGCCTTGCGCCAAATCAACCAACCTTAACCTCCTTCTTCAGCCACTATCCCTCATGGAACTTCTGCTCAACGACCAATCGTACCAGTGCAACGGAAAACTGTGCGAACACTGGGAAGCTATAAGCTGTTTTGGCATCCTTGCCGACCGGCTGAAAGAATACGGCGTAGACAAGATTGTCTGTCCGCAAGGCTACAAGAGCCTGCCTCTGGGCGGAGTGGCATGGAAAGACTGTTACCTCCAGATGGAAGAACTGAACGACGACCAGCGGATGGAAATCGTCACCCTGATGGACAGCACCCTGCGCGAAGCCCGCCCCGACGAACTGGATGCCGACACCGTGTTCTGCGAAGAAGCAGACTTCAGCAACCCTTCCGCCGCACTGGGCAAAGCCTGTACGGACGACCGCCCTGTGGTGAGTTTCACCTTTCGGGAAGTAGACAAGCGAGACACCATCGAGGGTTTCCTGCGTGCGGGTACCGGCAAAAAAGTACAAAAAGCCACCGTAAAAAACCTGTATCGGGTAGAAACCGGACAGATGGCTGTCTGCCTCACCTCGTTGAAGGAATGCAAAAGGAAGAACCCTGAAAAAGAGCCCTTATGGAACCAGGAAATGGTGACCAGATATCTGTCACGGATAGGACACGAAGACAACCGCCACTCCGCCTCGACTGAAGAGAAGCAGGCCTACCTCATCGAACACGCTACCCAAATAGCTCTGATGAACGGATGGTGTCTGCACACGCGACTGTCGCGCATCAACTCGAACAACGAGCAGAAAAGAGTCATCTTCTACTCCAAAGCTTTCAAGAACACCGCAACCTACCTTTGTATCGACCTGGAGCACGAAGATATCCGTTTCGAACTGTGCGACTACGCCGGCAGGCACTTGAAAGAAATCAAACACAACGGCCAGACAACCGATGCCACTCCGCAGCGGAGCCATAACATCAGGGTATGAAAAGAATGCGGCATCACGCCTTGCAATTGAATCGTCGCACACAGTTCAACTTCTTAGTAAACAAAGCTATAGGACGCAAACAAGCACGGCCGTAAAGATTAAGAACCGGCAACATCCTGCAGATATCTTCTGCCGTCCTGTCCAATATTCGGCTTTCCAGCCTTGTTAACTATCTACTTGTCAACTACATGTTGAGTTTGCGAAACATGAATAAAATAAGAAAAATTAAATAACCAAACGCCTTATCATTCAAATAAAAGGCGTACTTTTGCCACTCATTCATTTGCAATGGGCAGATAATCAGTACTGCCCCACCAACGAAAAAACGACTTATGGACAAATTCAGTTATGCAATCGGCCTTGGAATAGGTCAGAACTTATGGAGCATGGGTGCCAAAGGCATCGTAGTAGAAGACTTCGCACAGGCCATCAAAGATGTGCTGGAAGGCAACCAGACAGCCATCAGCCATACGGAAGCACGCGACATCGTGAACAAATACTTCGAAGAAATGGAACAGAAGATGAACGCGGCAAACATCGAAGCCGGACAGAAGTTCCTGGAAGAGAACGGCAAACGCCCCGGCGTAGTCACACTGCCCAGCGGCCTGCAATACGAGGTCATCAAGGAAGGCAACGTAGGCCACTATGCCAAAGCTACTGACCAGGTACAGTGCCACTACGAAGGTACGCTGATAGACGGAACCCTGTTCGACAGCTCCATCAAGCGTGGACAGCCCGCTACGTTTGGCGTCAACCAGGTGATCCCCGGATGGGTAGAAGCCCTGCAGCTGATGCCCGAAGGTGCCAAGTGGAAACTCTACATCCCCAGCGAACTGGCCTATGGCGCACAGGGAGCCGGCGAAATGATTCCGCCTCACAGCACACTGATATTCGACGTAGAATTATTGAAAATCTTATCCAAATAATAAACTTAAAAGCAAAATGAAAAAAGTATCAATCGTCATGGCTCTGGCAGTAGCCGCCGGTATGGCATCTTGTACTGCACAAAGTCCGAAAGGAAACATCAAGACGGACATCGACTCATTGTCTTATGCCATCGGTATGGCACGTACTGAAGGCTTGGAACAATATCTGGCACAACAAGGCATCGACTCAACTCAAATGTCTACCTTCCTGAAAGGTTTCAACGAAGGTGCTCAAAAAATCAGCAAAGAAGACGTAGCCTACATGGCTGGTCTGCAGATTGGTCAGATGGTAAGCAAGCAATGGGTAGAAGGCTTCAACCAACAGATCTTCGGTGAAGACTCTACACAGACACTGAGCCGCGAAAACATGCTGGCAGGATTCGTAGCCGGAGTAGTAGGTAAGGGTGGCGCCATGGAAATGGCTCAGGCTCAGGACTACATGCGTACCAAGATGGACATTATCAGAGAGAAAGCCATTGAAAAGAAATATGCCGACAACAAGGCTGCAGGCGAAAAGTTCCTGGCCGAGAACAAGACTAAGGAAGGCGTGGTAACTACCGAAAGCGGTCTGCAATATAAAATCATCACCAAAGGTACAGGTGCCATCCCGGCCGATACCAGCAAGGTGAAGGTAAACTACAAAGGTACCCTGATCGACGGAACAGAGTTCGACAGCTCGTACAAGCGTAAAGACAAAGACGGCAAGTCGCAACCCGCTACTTTCCGCGCCAACCAGGTGATCAAAGGCTGGACTGAGGCTCTGACCATGATGCCTGTAGGTTCGAAGTGGGAACTCTACATCCCCTACGACCTGGCTTACGGTTCAAGAGAAACTGGCGGACAGATCAAACCGTTCTCTACACTGATCTTCGAAGTAGAACTGGTAGGTATCGAAAACGACAAGAAGTAGTCATAAGATAGCGTTTCCTATCAGAACGTTATTCCGGGCGGATAAGACAGATGCACAGAAAAAAGCCTGTCTTATCCGCTTTTTCTTTTGTTTTTCACAATTTTCCTTTCCATTTTATAGAGAAATTAAAATAAAGTCCTATATTTGCTTACTATTTGATAAGAACAAGAACTTTACTAATTTACTATTATGGAAAAAATAGACAATCTTGACCGGCAGATTCTGGAAATCATTTCCCAGAACGCCCGTATTCCTTTCAAGGATGTAGCTGCCGAATGCGGCGTATCGCGTGCTGCCATCCACCAACGTGTGCAGCGTCTGATTGATCTCGGTGTCATTGTAGGTTCGGGTTATCACGTCAACCCTAAATCCCTTGGATACAGAACCTGCACGTATGTGGGTATCAAGCTGGAAAAAGGTTCCATGTACAAGACGGTAGTGGCACAGCTGGAAAAGATTCCCGAAGTAGTGGAATGCCACTTCACCACTGGCCCGTACACCATGCTGACCAAGGTATATGCCCGCGACAACGAGCACCTGATGGACCTGTTGAATAACAAAATGCAGGAAATCCCCGGCGTAACCGCCACCGAAACACTGATTTCACTGGAACAGAGTATCAAGAAAGAAATACCTATCTGTCCGGAGAAATAAGTCATGGATTTTCTGAACACATACCATCTTGCCGGACTGTTCATCGGCATCTGCACGTTCCTCATCATCGGCCTGTTCCACCCCATCGTGGTAAAGGCCGAATATTACTGGGGTACCAGATGCTGGTGGATATTCCTTTTGCTGGGTATCGGGGGAACAGCTGCTTCGGTGTGTATCGACAACATTCTGCTGTCGGCCCTGTTGGGTGTTTTCGCCTTCTCGTCGTTCTGGACCATTAAGGAAATTTTCGAACAGGAAGAACGAGTAAAGAAAGGCTGGTTCCCCAAGAACCCGAAACGTACCTACAAGTTCTGACAGGTGCGTCTCCTCCCTCCACTACTTTCGTTTATGTAACATCGACTTTCGTTCACGTAACATAGACTTTCACTTATGTAACATCGCCGCCCCATCGCGGTGACACAACTCCCACATGTCACCTTGCTTTCACCACGACACAAGGATTGCGGAAGCTGTAAGGTAAAGTTTCAACGTAAGCGTCTTATTATAAGCAAAATGCAGTGAAACATGCTGCAAAATTGCCCCTCGCTGCGCCCCATTTGTGAAACTGCCGTGAAACGTCATCTTTCACCACACCCGCCTATGTATCAGCACACAAAGAACGTTGGTGAAGGCGTGAAGGATAATTCCGTAAAAACAGTATAACTACGAGTGTAATGAGGCACTTTACAGCCGTAAAGTAGCACATGGCAGTCACAAACAGGCTCGTGAGAGAGACACCAGTACGGCTCATGAGAGACACTTGCACGGCTCACAAGGGACACTTGCACGGCTCGGACAACCGTCCTGCCCCTCCTTTTTTAAGACTTCAACCATCAAAAAAACAAGTGAAAAAACAGAAAACGCTTGCATATTTCAAGCAAAAGCATTACTTTTGCCCCCGCATCCGACAAAAGGATACACCGGACTTGTAGCTCAGTTGGTTAGAGCAACAGACTCATAATCTGGAGGTCCCAGGTTCAAGCCCTGGCTGGTCCACATTGAAAATCAGGCAGTTAGCAATTTGCTGACTGCCTTTTTTCTTTTCATGCGAAAACAATGCGAAAACAAAAGGTTTGAGTTTCACTGTTTTATAGATAAAATATCAGCTAATCTCTGTGATAGCCGATTTAAGTCATTTGACAGACAAGAAAATACATCTGAAAGATGACTTTTGACTAAAACTGCAATATTGTCGCAAATAATCTATGTTTTTACGACAAATGGATTGCTATTATAAATATGGACTACAAGAAGACTCTGGCACTAACAGAATACCAACTTTGACACTTACACTTTAAAATAGCAATAATCAAATTGATGTTCGCTGTAACCAATAAATAATCCTAAGGAAATGATGGAATGAGGATATTTTATTGTAACTTTGCATATTATTATAATAAGTTGTAACAAAATGAAGGATGAAGATAGACCTATGCCGATGAATAGGATTAAGGCTGTGCTGGCAGAAAAACAAGTGTCTGCCAAGCAACTTTGTATTGCCGTAGGCAAAAATGAAGCAACAGTATCTCGTTGGTGTAATAATAAAATTCAGCCATCAGTCAGTCAACTCCAAGAAATAGCTCGCTTCTTGGATGTTGATGTAAGGGAGTTGTTATGCCCCACAAAGTAAAATAGATATGTTTAAGATAATATGGGATACAGAAACAGGCGGAGTTCTTCTGAGTACCAAGGTCACAAAAGAGACTTTGGGAATGTCTCCACGTCCTGTTTTCTTTGAAGAACTTGACTTGCTTGAACTTGACAGATATGGATGGACCTATCCTCACTGCGAAGAACCTGTAATGTGGGCAATTAATAAACAGTATTGGTATCGTGGCCAAATGCTCTTTGAGGCGAAAGGAGCCAATATCTACGATGCCCCAACTCTAGAATTTGCTCCCGGTGTAGAGCCTAAGAGACTATCGGCAGTTGACGTTACAGAAATGCTTCATCGCAATGCTGATAATATGTTCCTACTTGAGAGCGAAGCCATTGAGTTTATTCGTGACACTTTTACCGCTTATTCGGGTGTTAACCGTGCTCATGACAGTATCAAAGCCAATCAAATAGACTTTGAAGATTTTGTCGCTAAAGTTGAGAAGAAAACCAAACAGAAAATGGCTGTAGTAAAGGAGGATTGCGACAGTTTTGATGTCGTTCCACTTGATGTAGCCAAAGCTGAGGGCAAACGAGTTTTACTTACAACTAAAATTGATCGATTTATTGCTTCATTCAGTGGAGGCAAAGACTCTTTGGTTGTTCTTGACCTATGTACTCGTGCTATCCCACCTACCGATTTTGAGGTTATATACTCTGACACAGGTTACGAGCTTCCACCTTCGCTTGAACTTTATGAGGAAGTCAAGCGATATTACGGAAAATGTTTCCCCGCTTTAAAGTTTACAACCACTCGTAACCACGAGTCCGTATTAAACTACTGGGATAAAATTGGAACCCCTTCCGATACTCATCGCTGGTGTTGCTCTGTAATGAAAACGGCTCCATTTTATCGTTATCTCAAAATTGAAGGAAACAAACAGGCTAGAGTCCTTACATTTGATGGGGTTCGTGCCGAAGAGTCTACGCGTCGTAGTGGATATAACCGCATAGGAAAAGGTAAGCATGTCTTTACATTTAATGCTCACCCAATTCTCAATTGGAATGTTGTTGAAATTTTCCTATATATGATGATACATCACTTGCCGAACAATCCCGCATATCGTATGGGGTTTGCTCGTGTAGGGTGTGTTATTTGTCCATTTGGCTCAGATTGGTCTGATTATTTAGTAACTAAATTATATCCAGAATATAGAGCCCCATTTTTATCAAAATTATATTCTTGGGTTGCTGCTGCTGGAGTTAAAGATGTAAATACTTATATAAAAACTCGACGCTGGCATATTTCGGCACTAGGTAGTCCCCAAATACAATATCTCGATAGAGTAAAGATTAGTTCAAGTAACCATGTTACTAAACTTGCTATTAACGCTTCTGCTGAATTGTTTTTTGAGTGGCTGAAAGTTATAGGGAATTATTCAATCGCTCGTTCGGAAAAATCGTTTAAAGGTGAGATGCGACTAGGTAAAGATATTATTTCATTCGATGGTACCACGAGTAATTTAAAGCTTGAGATACAATTCGCAACAGAAAATAAAAATTTTATAAATAACATTATGCGCGTGGCACACAAAGCATCATATTGTGTGCAATGTGAAGTGTGTGAAGTAGAATGTCCAACGGGGGCACTTCATATAGTTCCTAAAGTTAAAATCGGATCTCAATGCATTCATTGCTTAAAATGTTTAACATTTCATGAAAAAGGTTGTATTGCGGCTGATTGTCTGCGCAAAATATCAGGAAAAATAAAAATGGACTCATCATTGTCAATTAAAGGATACAAGACCTTTGGCCTACGTGAAGAATGGATAGATGAATACGTTTGTGATACAGAAGGTTTTTGGAATAGCAGATTATTAGGAACTGCTATGTTTGATTCATTCAAAGCATGGGGTAAAGATGCAGGTCTTCTTGATTCAAAAAATAAACCCACTCCTTTTGGAATGCTGATGAATGAAATTTACAATGATAATCCCACATTATTTTGGGAAGTAGTTTGGGTTAATCTTTCGTATTCGTCATTCATAGTAAACCGATTTATTGAACATATACGTCCTGGTTCAGTATATGATAAAAAAATTATAGCAGAATCTATCACTATCTCCGAAAGTGTTTCATCACTCTCAACTTTAAACAACGCCATTGGCGCATTAATTGATTTAATGAAAAACTCGCCTATTGGAGAAGATATCATGCAAGGTGAAGAATCAGGGAAAAAACGTGTACGACATGCATATGAGGATTTAAGTCCAGAAGCACTGGCATATTCTTTATATTTATTTGGAGAAAGAAACGAACTGACGGAATTTAGAGTTAGCGACCTTTATAATCCCGATGGATATAAAAGTGTTGCTATTGAATTTGGAATATCAAAAAACGCTCTTATAAAGAATTTGCGTTTCCTTTCATCCGATTCCAATCGGGTTATTTTAGCAGAACTTAATATGGGACTTGATCATATTACACTCAAGCCAGAGTTAACCCCTATGAAAGTCCTGGAAATATTGACTAAATAATAGCTATAATCTACAATGGCAACAACATATAATGACATAATCAGAAAACGTGGCGGCAAAGCTGCTTATAGTATTGAGGAGGAAAAGGAAAAACAATGGGAATCCTTTATTCCTAACGATCAATTCAATGCTGTGCTTCGCACAGTGCTCCGTTCTGTGAGAGGAAATGACATTGATAACCATAAGTCGTTTTGGATAAATGGAACCTATGGCACGGGTAAAAGTCATGCTGTTGCCGTAATAAAACATTTACTCTGCGATCCCATAAATAAGATACAAAAATGGGTTGATTACGAATATCAGGGCGATAAATTTAAACAGTATCGTGATTCTATTTATAGTTTGCGTGACAAAAAACGCCTTCTGCCAGTTAACATTGAAGGATTGCGAGATATGTCACATGCCTCTGACTTGCCGCTTGTTCTTCAAACGGCAGTGGTTAAGTCGCTTAAAGATGTGAATATAGAATTTGCAGTAGATACCGACTTTGATGCCTTGATAAAGCATATCAACGACAATCCCGTAATTTGGGATGACTGGATTGTTCGCTTTAGTGAATTATCGTCTATAGCGCCCAACAGAGAAATACTTACAAAGAAGCTTTTGGCTAAAGATATGGCAACTTACCAAAAGACTAAGACTGTTTCACGAAAAGCTAACACATTCATTCTGATGGATCACGACAATATCGGGGAGTGGTTAATTGAAGTTCAAGAAAAACTCCGTGAAACCAGTGATTATAAGGGACTACTTATTATTTGGGATGAGTTTACAGATGTGATGGATGACTCCATAGGTATTTCTGTACTTAAAGCCTTGCAGACGATAGCTCATAAATTTGCAAATGAGGAAAACGACTGTTTCCTTTTTCTCATATCCCACCCATCGGCTTTCAATAAACTCGGAGTGGAAGAAACAAAGCAGACAGACGGACGCTATCACCGTATGAAATACAACATGGCTCCCGTTTCTGCATTCAAAATAATGTCGCGCAAGTTTGAGATTATCGATCCTGCTCGTCATGAATCCATGCGTAATTATTTTTACACCGTAAACAATCATCTTCTAGATCTGTATACTCAGACTTCCAATGATCCAGCCGAGACTCGTAAGGATCTTCAAGAACTTTTTCCACTTCATCCAGGAACTGCAAATTTGGCAACCCATTACGCTACTGTTGTTGGATCTTCAAGTCGTAGCGTGTTTGAGTTTATTGGTCAGAACGACCAATTGGAGAATTTCCTGGCGGACGAACAAGCTTTCGCCAACCGTCTTACTGTTACCGCCGATTATCTTTGGGATTTCGTGTTGAAAGTTTTTCAAGATGATGTACAAAACTATGGTGCAGTCACAGAACGCTTCAACAATTATCGCCAACATGTAGAAAATCATGGTGAAGCTGCATATGCAATTTTCAAAGGCATCTTGTTGCTCAATGCATTCAATAATATGTCAGGAGAGAACAATAATGATTTAGTCACTCCTACAGAAGACAATATCATTCACCTTTTTACCGGTACCCAATATGCATCAGAATTGGAGGAAGTACTTAAATGGTTTAATGAGGATGGAATAATCCAACGAACCCCTGGTGGTGTCTACTCTGTGCAGTTCTCAGCTCTGCCCTCACAAGAAATAGAAGAGATAAAAGAGAATCTTCGCAACGATTCGAAGCAATATCGCTTCATGTCGAGTGTTCTTAACTTTGGAGATACAGCGAAATCTTACTTCGAGAAAAAGTATGTTCAGAAGATGATACGCCCATACAGCTATGGTTTCTTCTCTGAAGCAGGTAACGACTCAATTCTTAAAGACCAAATTAAACGAGCAAAAAAAGGCGCAAATCCTAGTGATTTGTTCATGGCGTTACTTTTTGGTAAAAATCAAGCAGAAGTAGCTCATCTTCGTGACCTTGCAATGGAGGCATCTCTCGCAAGCTCCGAAGATAAAGACCTGCGCGATATTGTATTCATAGTCTTTGACTGTCCATTCGGAAATAAAGAATATGATCGTTTCATTGAATATATGGCCAACTACTCAGTGGCTCAATCCCATGGTTTTCTTGACCAAGTGAATGTTCATCGAGACCATGCTGCAGAAATGATAAAAGAGTGGCTGCAATCTGCCCAACGTAATAATGCTCAAGTATTTGTTAATGAACAGACTTTAGCAATAGCCGTAAAGCATCTTACCTCGCAGATGAACAACATAATAGCTCCGCTTATATTTGGGAAGGGACCAGATGCTATTGAAATCTTGCGACAAAAAGCACCAAATCCATTTTGGAAGGTACAAGTATCAAAGGAAATGGCTCGTGCATTTATGTTTGCTACTACTAAGGTTGAAATTGCATCATTGGCTAATCCCAAGAACAATCTGCAATACCTCATACAAGAGTGTCTAAATGAGAATCTGGAATGGCGTAATGATGTAAATCCAGAGCACCCGTTCAAGGCTGTATTTGATTTCATCCAAAACCGCATTAAGTATGCAGACAAGTCAACACTATTTAATTTCATAGAAAAGTTTGACGATTTGCGCAAGCCTCCATACGGGCTTTCTGCTAACTTCGCTTCTATAGCCATGGTAACATTTGCACTGCGTGGTTGGGCCAACAAGATTTTCGACACTGTTGGCAAACCAATTGACCAAAACAGTTTGGTGGATGCCGTGGGTGAGTTGTTTAATGTTTGGGATAAGGGCAAGACCTCTAATAAACTTAGCTTCAAATTCCAAACGCCGGAAGAGGGTAAGTTGTGTAAGACACTTGTCAAGACCCTGAAACTTGACAAACTTAAAGGATATAATGATGTATCTAGTCTTACAGATGCACGTTTTACCATAACACGAGTCCTTCTTGAAGAAAAAGGATACCCAATGTGGTCCCTTAAGTATATGGATGCAAACTTTGTATCTTCACATCCTGCTATTACTCTAAATGACGAGTTATGCAAGCTGTTTGACAACATCGTGGACATCTGTAACGAACGCGACAAAAAGAATCCCGCCCTTGTCAAGGAAACATTAGAATTGCTTGAGAAATACCGAGCAGATATTCCTGATATATTAGCAAGACCCGGAAGTTTTGCCAATGGTTTTAATAATTTCTTGCTTTCGCAACAAGATATTGAGCTTAAGACGTTTGAGATAGAATCTGCATATGACTACATCAAGAAGCATCTCGAATCTACTATTGGATACTGGACTGAAGAGGAAGTAGCCAAAGCACTTATGAGTTGGCGTATTGCTCTCAACAAGGAGATTGAGGAACAGCGTCGTATTGAGGAAGAAGAAGAACGGAAACGTCAAGAGGATGAACGCCGTAAGCTGGAGGCAGAAGAACGTATTAGACTTGAACAAGAGGCCAAAGAAGCTAAAGACAAGGCTAAACAGGAGCTAAAAGGAAAGCCGGAAATTGTGGCAAAGAAAAAAGTTTCTGCAAGGGAATTTATAGATAAAATTAATTCTCCCGAAGAACTCCGTTCAATTCTTGACAAGGTTATTGACCTTGGCTACGAGTTTGTAATAGATGAAATTTTAAACTCAGCACCATTAAACAAATAAGTTATGTATAGGTCGTTTACTTCTCTTGACGAACTCTTTACCTACATAAAAGAGGACAAAGAATGGACGGGAGCAAATGCCGCCCAACATAACCGATATCCTATTCGGTACGTGTTGTTTGATAATTTCGCAGACTTCAATGAATTTATTATAAATAGACCTGTCGGGATTTACAAGCATTCTATTGAAACTATGCTTGATAAAGATTATCCCGACACGTTCCCTTCGTATACTGAATTGTCGGGAGAAATACGTGCGTTCATTAAGAAAATTCCGATTAACGACTTTATCATATATCCATTTTCGGAAATGGCTCGTTTTTATGACAATGAGGTTAACACCGAATTTACTTCAATGGTAAAAACAATCGCAAGTTCCCAGGCACCAGAAGATGCCCAAGCCGAAAATGTACGAATATATATACCAATAGTTGGTATGGAAGGGAAAATGGGTAAGTTTATCAAAGACAACAATACCTTTGTTTGGGAATATAAATCAAGCTGTGATAAAGGAATATATTCTCTTATTATTACAAATGGTAGCACTTATGGAGTAGAAGGACTCGAAAATCAATATACTGTAGCGCATAATTTGCTGGAGTGGCTTAAATTATGGGAAAAGGGAAGCTATGTAAAACAGACTATCATATGTAGTTCACCCAATATTTACGCTAATGCGTACCATGCTCAACCAGATAATGCGTTCAAATATTGCAAATGTTCCAATGTATATGAATTTCTAACGATAGGACTCGGATTAGATTTTGGATTAACCGAGAGTCCTTCTGATGAAGATATGGTATATTGGGAAGAACTGGCAAGTATGATAGATATACGGTCTTTCAACTTTGAAGAATTTGTAAAAGAACGTCTTGATACATTCACATTGAATGATGGCATTGATTTTATTAAATCTTGGTTTGATTGCAAATCAGAATTTGACCGCTGGCTGCTAACATTATATTTCCATAAAATTTCAAAGGGTTGTGGTTATATTAGCCGTGCTATCACGTCCTGTACTAAACTCAGTATATCGGAGTTATTCTCAAATATCGCCATCCTCATATTTGATGATATGAATAAAGAATTCTCTATATCAGAGAGACGTAAAGCAATGTGTCTTGCAAAGGAGCATGGCGTAAATATTACTGATTTTGCACGCACAAAACTTAAGGAAAAATTAAGTGTTATTGCTGTTTCTCCAGAGCTGGGAGGATATTATATGGCTGTCAGACTACTGACACCATTAACGGATGAAGAATGCCAGTTAGCAATTGAATGGGTAGGTCAAGGAAAAGTACAACCAGATGAAATCAAAGAAGTGTTTCCTTTACTTTACAGCTATATGCAACCACTTGGACTCAATAGTCTAAGTGGTTGCACTTCTTGGATTTCTGATTATATAAATTTCTATCGTCTATCCAAACTCGCTAATTATCCTCACGAAAAAATAGAGGAATTTATATCCGAAAAGAATGGTAGCTCATCTTCATTTCAAATATGGCGAGATGAATTTAAGACCGTTAAAACAATACTACATAATCGCAAGGATATTGATGTTATATATTGGATTGATGGACTTGGAATTGATTGGATTCCATTTATACGCAATGTTGTGAGACGTTATTCCAAGGAACACATATATTTGAATGAAATCTATATTGCTTCAGCTGTATTACCAACGACAACATCAACCAATAAAGCCAATTTGTTATCTTTGCTTGAAGAAGGAACGGAACTACCGAAATCTGGTGATTTAGATACATTTGCTCATAAGACAAAAAGTTATCCACAGTATTTGGTTGACGAAATGAAAATACTTGAAACATCTATTACCAAACTATTGGATGATTATAATGGTAAGAAAATCGCTATTGTTTCTGACCATGGACTAACTTATCTGTCACAACTAAGCGATGGAATGAAATTAGCAGGTGTCAAGTCTGACCATGAAGGGAGGTTGGCCCTGATGACGGATAAACTTGGCTCAGATAACGGTTATTTTATACTTGAAGACGGAAAAACTTTATGCTCACTTACTCATCGGTCGCTCACTGATAAAGTAGACCGCGGACATGGTGCACATGGTGGCTGTACTCCAGAGGAAGTACTTGTTCCAATTATCATAATCTCTTCCCAGAAAAACTCTAACAAATATTCCGTTCAACTTGTAAAAGATGAAGTGAACGGTACTAATCCCAAGATTCAATTTGAAATTAAAGGATTAGCTTCAATAGATGTTCCTACCATTGAATATAATGGTACCATCTATAATCTTACCAATACAAGTGATAGTGTTTACGAAAGCGAACGACTTTACCTCGTAGACACCGCCACTAAAATAACTCTTCGAATCAACGGAGAACAGTTTAACAATTATAACATCAAGGTTTCAACAGGCCTATCTGAGGCCGATGATCTCTTTGATTTTTAATATCTATTCTCATGCAGACAGAAATTTCTAACAAAATTCGTGAGCAATTTGCTGCGATGGCGATATATAAAGACCCAATGGCGACCAACTCGTTGTTCGCAGGACGAAATCTTCCATCGTTTGTGAAAGACTTCCTTCTCAAACGCTACATAAATCCTGATGGGTCGGTAGACCGTATGAAGTTAACTTCATTCCTTGATATGGTAATTCCAAAGGAAAGTACAGAAGTTAAGGATAGACTTGATGCAGGGCAGGAGGTAATGCTGCTTTGTCGCTTTGTTGTTTATATAGATCTTGTAAAGGGTTTACGTCGTTTTGGCATTCCAGATCTTGGTATAAAGACGAATGAAGGTGTAATACCAGAATATGTTTATACCAAACATCCAGGAGAATTGGTTGACGGTGAAAAATGGGGGATCATTAAACTTTCCGTTCTCCCAGATGAAGACGGGAAAAAGAATCATGTAGAAATGGTTGACTACAAACCTTTTAAGCCTTATAAGTCTGTTGATGTAGAATATTTACGTATAGCTCGCCAAGCATTTTCAACCAAAGAATGGATTGATTTGCTCCTTTCTGCTATGGAGTATGATGCTGACGGATTTGAATCTTTGACACAGAAAATCGAATTTATATCCCGATTGCTCATATTTGTTGAGCCACGTCTCAACGTTGTTGAACTTGCACCTAAAGGAACAGGGAAATCGTTTGTTTTCGGTAATCTTTCCAAATATGGATGGTTAGTCAGTGGAGGTAAAGTTACTCGTGCTAAACTTTTTTATGATAAAGCACGTCAGCAGAACGGTATCATGAAGAATCATGACTTCATTGCTTTTGACGAGATACAAACCATTATTTTTCAAGAACCAGCAGAAATCCAAGCAGCCCTTAAGTCTTATCTTGAATCAGGTAAAACCACTATTGACAATAACGAGTTCTCTTCAGAGTGCGGATTGATGTTGATGGGAAACATTCCTCTTGATTCAAATAAGCGACCATTAAATTACCGTTACTTTGACTCTCTCCCCCAATCATTCCGAGAGTCAGCATTACTCGACCGATTCCATTGTTTCATTGAAGGGTGGCATCTACCTCGTATCAATGAAGGAATTATTTATAGTGGTTGGACTATCAATATGGAATACTTTTCTGAAATTCTCCATGCTATGCGTACTCAAAGTATTTACGGACTTGTTTTTGACCAAATTGTTGGCAAGGATAAAAACGCAGACACTCGTGATTCAAAGGCAGTAAAAAAAATAGCAGTCGGTTATATGAAATTGCTCTTTCCTCATTGGACAAGTATGCAGGCTGTAGATTTTGAAGAATTTGACCAATATTGTTTGCAACCGGCAATTCTTCGTAGGGGAATTATCAAAGAACAATGTCACTACATTGATTCTGAATTTAAAACAGCCATGCCTCATTTTTGGATTAAAGAAGAAGGTGATGCTTCTTCTATTTCCTCAAATGAAATAGGAGCTGAGGAAAATCAATTGTTCTAATAACGTACAATTAGCATTATGGAGAATTTAGATAAATTGGTAATTGAATTATGTAAACTACCCAATGAAACAGATTGGGTTGAATTTAAGCATAACAATTGTGACCCTAAGATGATAGGCGAGGATATAAGTGCATTGGCGAATAGTGCCGTCATTGCTGATAGAAGTCATGCCTATATGATATGGGGAATTAATGATAGCACCCATGAAATCATAGGTACAAATGTCAGGCTAAAACAGGAAAAGAAAGGTAATCAGGAAATAGAGAACTGGTTGCGATATATGCTTTCTAAAAATACGGATTTTGAAATTCAATCCATAGACATTGACGGAAAGCACATAGAAATGCTTGTTATATCCAAGGCCGTTGGAGTGCCTGTAACATTCGAGAAAGTAGACTATATTCGTGTTGGTAGTTACACAAAGAAAATTGTAGAGTTCCCTACATTGCAAGCACAGTTGTGGGACAAGTTACGTCATGAGCAATTTGAGGAAATTTTCGTCATGACAAATTTGCAAATCAGTGATATTACCAAGTATTTGAACTGCGATATATATTTTGACATATTAAATTTACCCATACCAACAAGTATAGATGGATTTAAGCATTATTTATTGGAAGAAGGTATTATTGTAAAACAAGACAATGGACTTTTTGCAATAACCAATCTAGGAGCAATTCTATTTGCGCGTAAACTGTCTGATTTTCCACGGCTGGGAAGAAAGGCTATCAGAATTGTACAATATGAGGGAAATAATAGATTAACCATATTGAAAGAAGACACTGCAAGCGAAGGATATGCCATTAGTTTTGAGAATGCAGCAAAACTTGTAAACAATCTCCTTCCTGCTAAAGAAGATATTAATTCTGTTCGTAGAAAATCCATCAGCAAATTTCCACTTCCAGCTATTAGGGAAGCCATAGCAAACTCTCTTATCCATCAAGATTTCTTCCTTACAGGTGCAGGTCCCGTCGTTGAGATATTTGAGAATAGGGTGGAAGTGACCAATCCTGGAATTCCTCTTGTCGATATTATGAGAATTATAGACAATCCACCCAAATCCCGAAATGAGAAACTCGCTTCTTTAATGAGAAGGTTAAATATGTGTGAAGAATTAGGTCGCGGATGGGATAGGATGGTTATTAGCTGTGAACTACAACAACTTCCTGCGCCACGTATTCAAATATATCAGGAATCTACAAAAGTCTCGTTGTTCTCACAACTTGATTTTGCCAATATTCCCGTAGAGGATAAGTTATGGTCTACATATCTTCATGCTTGTGTCAAATTTACAGAAGGAGAAGCCTTGACAAATACTTCTCTTAGAGAAAGATTTGGTGTGGCAGAAACATCTGCAGGAAGTATATCTCGTTTGATAAAGGAAGCAGTTAATAAGAAGTTAATACGTCCAGTTGATCCTACAACAGCACCAAGATACATGAGGTATATTCCAATTTGGGCGTGATTTAACTTGCTGGTAACTTGCCAAAGAACTATTGGATAAGTATAATCCATTGAAAATCAGACGACATCATCCCTATTCTAACTTGCTGGTAATTTGCTGGCAAGTTAAAAATAGGGATAGAAATCTTCCTTATTATCTAGCAAAGCCATGGTAATTTATGTAACGCAATATACAACCAGCCCCAATGCCAGCGTATAAACTAACAAAAATATCACTAAAACTTTCATCCAGAAATCTGAGAACCAGATACCTTCATTTCGTTTGAGAATTTTGCGTATATTAGATTCATGTTCCGTTAACATTTTCGTCTGTTCGGAACGATGATTCTCCAACATGATTTCCCATGTTTTGACAGACTGGTTTAGGAGTTGTTGGAGTTGGGCAAAATGTTCAGATTTTATAGTTGCTCTAAATTCTGTATTTTGCTCGGCCTTTACAATAGCATTGCAAATGCCATTAACAATGCTATTGGAGTTACTGATAGCCTTCTTCAACACCACTGAAGCATTACCTTCGGCTTTAATGGCATCCTGAAGGTCTTGTTGAATTTTCAACAAAGTCTCTTTTATTTCACATATTTCTTTGAGCCTCTTATCGACATCCAGTTTCTCAGTTTCTATTTCATGGTTGATTTCAGCTTTTTTCAACATATCATCAACGTTTATTGATGGTGTGATTTTTGATTTTCTAATTCCCATGATTCATATTTCTTGATTGTTAGCTTATCTGTGAAGTCCTTTCTTACGTTTGCACATACAATTTGCCATTCTTGCACAGCGACGTGCCCATTCAAGTTCATCCTCGTCCTTATCTCTTCCCCAACCTCCTGTGTCAGAGCCGCCTCCACCACTTGATGACGCCATACTTGTAGCAGCATCCAAATATCCGGCAAAAAGCAAAAGAGCCGTATGCTGTATCTCTTCAATCTTTGCAAATGGATGGGCATCCTCCAAAGAACAATCTTGACGAATGATATTGTCTGCGGCTTCGGGTATCTCCACGTGGAATTTGTGATATTCGTCTGTCATTATATCATAATGTTTCATAACCGATTGTGAAATAGTTAAAGGTTGTATAACAGGAGTCCTGTCAGTTGTCCGTACTTGTCGGGAAGTAGGCTCTTTCGATTCAAATTTCCTTTTCTGCGAATGAAGTTTTGCCCAAGTAGTTTCTATTTTTGAAGGGGTCAGGTTTCTCCCGATACCCAACACGGACGACTTATAGGTGGAGTTACCACGCTTAATGGAATAGCCATAAACTCCGCCTCCATCTTTTTCTTGTAAATGCACTTTATAGCCTCGTTTTTTCAGTTCTGTTTCATACTGCTGCCAGCTGAATTTTTCCATAGAGCGAAGTATCTCTATACAGATGTTTGAAATTTCCTGCCTATGATGTATGCCTATTTCTTTAGACTGTATCCAGCCTCGTTTCTCGTTGATGATGTTCGCAGCCAGAACAGCCCTCTCGCCAATCTTATGGCTATCATTGATTTTTCCGTCCATATCCACACGATTGGCATCAATGTGTAGGTGGAGAATTCCACTTTTGGAATCCCGGTGTAGAGCTACGATGTATTGAGAGTTCTTGAGGTTGGTATGCTGTGAAGAAGCCCTCTTGGTCTTACCAGAGAGATCTATGGAATCAAATACGCGGGTGAACTCATTTGACAAACGTAACCAATCGTCCATTGTCCATTCCCGGCTTTCTTCCTCGGATGGGGAAATTTCGATTCTTATCACGTTCCTGCCAAGCGGTCTGCCCTTATTGATTTTCTCAGCATATTTTTTTTGAACAAGCATCATTCGCCCATACATTGCTTCCGGAGAAATATTATCTGGAAGGAGATTGGCTTTTACTATATCCGCTTTCTCTTTGTTGACGGAATATCTTATGGCATTCGCTCCATGTGATATGGTAGAGGCCTTTGCTATCATAATGGGTAAGTAAATTATTCGGTAAGGTAATTTTCTATCTGGTTCCAGCGATTAATTAGTTGCGTTGCTGCTATCATCCATTGTTCCACAAACCTGGTATCACTAAAATACATGGCTCGTTTATCTGCTTGTATGGACTTAACGGCTGCTGCAATACGGATAAGGTCACCCCTTGCATCTGCCAAACTACATAGGGCTTCTATTTCACGCTCTGACAGTCGTTGTCGTGGATGCTGCCCCAAAGCTGTACGGCGTATGTAGTCACTTATGGACAAGCCGCAGGTTTTGGCTAATTCTGTGGCTTGGAAATATTCCTTCTCTGTTACACGAGCTTCAAGCCGCAGGCTACGTCTTATAATTTTCTTGGCATTTTTGCTATTCTCTTCATTGGTATTATTATCGATTTTCTTTTTCATGTTTTATTATACATTTATAAGTGGTCTTTAATTTAAAAGGTACAACACGGTGGGAGCTTGCGACCACCGAAAAATGCCTATGTAGTACGAATGAGCTTAACGAATTTGTGCGACATAGGAACTTCTTGCAATACCACACATAATCGCTTTGGACACGTTACGTTTTAGATATTGCTATACTTGACATTTACTCTAAATATTTTTCACTGAATTTTTCCTCTGCTATAGTTTGTGGTAAAACAGAAGCATAATAATAACAAACAATAGGGTAAAAAAACTACCTTATCAAGACTGTAGGTATTACTTGTGTCAATACAAAAGTATACCATTACAAAGTTTTGTATCTATATTCGTTTTATGCCATTCTTGATTCTTATAGTTGAGAAAATCTTCTTCAATATGGCTATCCAAATTTACTATGGAACACAGACAAAATACTAACCGTATCATTTAACTGACTTTACAGGCATATCGTCAGGTCTGTCTTTTAAACGGATATAGAAAGGATTGTCAATTCGGTTGCCGTCCTGCATCCATGCCGATATACATTTCAGCGTATGGATGCTTGTTCGGTTGCTTTGTGTAGATGTGACAATTCCTAACTGGTTCATCTTGTCAAGTACACGGGATACAGTTTTTTTATCATAGCCCAATTTGCTGGACAATTCTACCTCCGAAAGGACGGCTTGTCCCACTTGCAAGGTCGTAGAGAAGCCTTTTATGGCATACTTGGTTTCTTTCAATACTGCCTTTTCAATAAGGCGGTGCAGAATCTTCATACGGTCAATGCCGTATTTACTTTCTGACAGATACGTAAGCTGCTCTGACGAAAGTACTATACAATAGTTCAAATTTGATTTCATCGTCTGTTTATTTGAAGATCTTTTATAAATAGTGCAGCCAAAAGAGAAAGTTAACGGTGCATTCCATAACCTCTATCTGGCATATAATATTCCTTGTCGTAGGCTATATGGTCAAGTACATTTTGCAGCTTATCAAGTTGGTAGTTATCCAAAACAGGAATAGCAGCAATCGTGATTTTCTGTGAAGCGATACGGCGGTGTTCACAATTCTTTTCTGACATACTGCCATCTCCGTCAGCATAAACACTCCGTAGATAATCGTTCACAGCTTCGGTTTGTACCTTGCTTGGATATGCTGCAGAATAATTGTCTTGAATATACTCCACCATATGGCTGACCGCATTTGCCAGTAGTGGTTCATACTTTTGTATTTGCTTGATTAGCTCTTCCTTTTTCATACAGTCAATTCATTTTGTCCCATGTCCCATGCATATCTTATAACTTTCTTTTTATCTAATTTTTGTTTTTATTATTTTTTTAGGGAAAAAGGGACAAAGGGACATGATATTTGTCTTTTCCCTTAATTTGAATGGTAAATTCTGTTCACAATAATAATGTTGAACTGGCTTCTTCGCCTGGTGTATCTACTCTCACCCAAGGATGCTTTGTCCGTCCTGTCTTGTCGCAGTATGCAGGGTGCAGCCCTTTGACCTTCTCCTGATCACTCCGTTTCCAGTTAGGAATCATAGACATCAGGCGATTAATATATTGCGATGTGTATTTAGACGGATTGCGTCTGACTATATCATTGGGTAGTTCCTCTATAATCTGCCGGGCACAAACCATATTGAGTGTGGTCATTTTGAAGTTGGAATCTGGGTATGCTCCTTTTTGATAAGCCAATCGGTTAGGAATAGTCCAACTTGCATATTGGATGGGGATTTCACGCTCCAAATACATTTCCAAATCTTCCATGATGGGGTCAACAAGAATGTTGGAATGTTGCCCCTGTACCTCATTTGCTTTGATTTCTAAATCTGGTGTTAAGTAAAGTTTCATTCCTTGTCGATAATAGACGTATGCTTCTGCCCAAAGTTGAGGAACAGTACGTTGTAAAATATCCAACCATTCTGATACATGACCGTTACCTTTGACCGGGATTATCCACCAGCGACGGTTTCCATTGTCACCTTGCAGGAAATTTGTTTCATTAGTAGTAGCTGCAAAGACATTGTGCCGCATAAATTCCACTACCTTATGTCCGTATGCAGGACGCATAAAGTCACTACAGCGGCTCAGAAAAGCTTTGGCTGCCTCTGCGTCATTTGCCCGTTTTAAACCGTTCAACTCACTTATTTCTATAATCCAACCATTGGTTATGGTTTCTACCTTCTCCTTGTCACCACTGGCAAAAGAGAACGAATCGTTGAACCACTTTCCACTGATGGTTTTGAAAAAGGTGCTTTTTCCGATGCCTTGGGGACCAGGCAGAGTCAATACGTTGTCAAACTTACAACCGGGAGTAAAAACCCGGGCAACAGCCGCTACGAACCATAACTTTGTTTGTTCCCTTACTAGTGGGGTATCTTCCGCTCCTAAATAATCAATAATAGTTGTGGCTATACGAGGTTGTCCATCCCATATTTCTTGGGTGATAAAATCCTGTACAGGATTAAAACCACGTTCCAAAGAGGTTGTTTTTAATATTTCAAATACCTTATTCTGCGTCAGATATAATTTGTATGTCCTTTCCAGATAGTCTTGTATCTTTCCAACTGACTCTTCATCAATTTTATTGCCATTGACATTATGGAATAAAGAACAGAAACATATATCATCCTGAGAAAAGGTATCGTACTTTATCATGCTCAAGTTTTCATCCGATGTAAAGATGAGCCTATAATTGCTTATGGAGCGGAAAAGATTCCCGTAGCTGTCTGTTGCCAGCTGCTGTTTCCAATTCTCTTCCATACTGTTTACTCTTTAATATGGATACCACCTGATTCCTTTGCCAGCGATAATGCAAGGTCTGCATCCACTACAATTTTTCGTCCTATCTGTGTGATAGCCTTGTCGATTATACCGCTCTTCTTAATGCGATTAGCCGTAGGTACACTACATCCAAACACACGGGCAATACCCTCTATTCCATAGTAGTTGCCTTTTGGAGCTATTAGGGATGTAGCTTTTTCTGTGGACTCTACACTTTTTGTAATTAGAAAACAAAGTTCCTCGCCGGTCATCATAGCGATGGGCTTTGGGAGCAACTGGTTTAGATTGAATTTTTCTTCCATACCTTTATTTGTTTAGTTAATGAATACTTTAAGCCTCGGTTTAACTCTGTGAAACCGATTTCACAAGCAAAGGTATTGTATGAAACTCAGCGTATTGGTCGGCTTATTTATACCTTAATATAACCGACCGGTTTACAACAGATATTTACAGAAAGTAAAAACGGATAGCTGGATTTCCCAACTATCCGTTTTTGATAAAATAATCTGTCCATCGGTCTATTATCCGTTTTGCTTTGATATAACTGTTTCCTCTTTGAGGTGAATTCAATGTAATGTCTTTGATTTCACCATATCTTTTCTGTGGTATGTCATGTCCGTAATGTCGCTGGTAGAATTGTTCAATGGCACGATGAAATGTCATGTATCTTATAGAAGCTTTCATTCTTCCAGCTTTTACCAGAGCTTTCAATAAATAGGCAAGACTTATATCCTCGGTATTCTCTTCAAGAAAAGAGTAAATGCCTTGTTTGATAAGTTCCTTATCTCCAATAAGGATGTCATCCAATGATTGTATTACTTTTCTGTTCCCACGTTTACCTTTCACTTTTCGCAAGGCAAACATAACTTCTTTCCAAATATCCGGATTACATACTTCAGCCGTTGCTTCCCATTCGGCTTTACTTTCAGTTCCTATCTCTATGCTTTTATTAACAAGCAAAGCAATACACGATTTTATTAGAAGCATATCTCCATTATCAACTTCTTCACTACTCAACAGACGGTCAAGTAACTTAGCCATACGTGAAAGGCCGTGGTCAAATATTACGAAATAGTACATACAATAACTTAAGGCCTCCTTTTTCTCTATCACATAATCGTACAGGTTAGCCACAAACTCTCCAACAAACACGGCGTGGGATAGGACGATGATTTGGGAAATGTACGTCAAGAACTGATACACCATTTTTCTTTCAAGATTGCTTAACAGATAGCATCCTTTGTTGTTTCTCATTAGTACATCCAACTGCCCAGTCAAATAGGCTTTCGTTTCCTGTGGCAAACGACTCCAAATTTCAAGAGGTGTTTTGGAATGAACCATAAGTAATTCTGATTTTGGGGATGTGAGTAGCTCTACCGTAGCCGTTTTTATGTTTATGCCTATCCATAACCGTTTGTTGGTAATACATTGGGCTATAATATCTGTATACTTACCGGCCCATTGTTGATTGGCTATATTCTGTACATTTTTGCCGTTTCCGTTTATAAGTTCAGAAAGCCAGTTATATAACAGCAAAGCTTCTGACGGTGTACATTCCCGCATCATCTGATACATATCTGTCAAAACAGATAAGTTACCCTTTCCAACAGCATCCATGCGTTTACAGAAATTGGCATACAATTCTTCGTTGGCGGATTTCCAAGTACGAATAGCCATATCAGCACAATCCTTTCTAGTAAAATAGTCCCTTATTCTCTCTATGAAATGAATCATCCTTAAAATCGTATTATAGTCGTTTAAACAATTTGGATAAATCCTCAGTGGACATACTCGTCAGTTTTGCCAATAACAAATCTCTTTCAGAAGTTTTTGTCAAATTCAACAGCTTTGAGTTATTTCCCATCTGAATTTCAAGTGGATAGTGCTCAATGTATATTTGAGTGATTGCATGATCAGAAGAAGCGTGTCCCATGCTTTCAGAAATATAATCCATATCTACTCCGGCATTATGTAGGTTCGTGGCAAACGAATGACGGCACCATGTACCAGACGGACAGATGGATTTATCCCAATTCAGTGCTTCGTGACATATTTTGATGATACGGTCTTTCACATTAGAGTTTTCCTGCATTGTATATTTGCGACGCAGTTCTTCTGTTTCAGCTCCTTTTAATATGTGGGGAAAGACCAAACCGCCTCGGGTCGGAGGTGCAGCCACTTCATCTAAAATATATTGTAAAGGAGGTATGATAGGAACGATTACTTCGGAACCATCAGTACTTCTTCGGGAAGTTTTCTTACGGTTGAAGCGGAAAGCTTTGCCATGTGTCTGATAATAATAATTATCGTAAGTCAATCGCCCTGCATCTGCCATATTGAACCCATTACACAAATACTGGGCAAGAAACAATCCTAATGAGTAGTGAGCGCGTTTGGTATATTCTTCTGACCAATATTCGGGATATTTCTTGGATACAAAGAGGTTATATAGTTCTGTCATTTGATTAACATTCAGGAAACTTTGTTTGCGTTTTGCACTCTTAGGAATACTTACAAGCCCTTTCTCCTTCTTGTTAGAGAAAGGATAAGGAACATCTTTGAGATAGCCTTCATGTACACACTTATTCCATACGGCACGACAACAGCGTAAATATATGCCTGCGGTAGTATCACTGATTTTTCCTATTATCTTCCCATTCTCATCTTTTACTCCATTATGCATTCCGTCCTTCCACTTCTGAATTTCTGCTGCACTAATGCAAAATCCTTTAATCATATTTGGTCCGAGTATCTTTCTTAATGATTTGAGTGCGCACTCATAACTCTCTGCTGTAGTAAAGCGTGCACCATCATCGTCTGTTCGTAATCCACTAATGATTTCTTCCCATATGCCAATAAAAGATTGTGGTTTATTTGTTTCTTCATTGGATGTTGCGACTTCTTCTCCCATGATACATTGACGTACCATTTCAAATGTCAGGATACCACCTTTATTCAGGTTCATCAGAATTTCTTTGTATTTGGGAATAAGGGTATCTTTCCACTCTTTTTGAAGTTTATAATTATCGCTTCTGCTTTTTACGGCATTACAAATATCGGAAAATTCTTTCGCTGTATAAGATCCACCAACAGGGTAGTAAAATGCTTTACGTTCTAATGTAAAACGAACAGATAGGGGATATTCACTTGACTTTCTTCTATTAGTTCGAATATCAAGGGCAAGTGAAACTGTACAACCACGTTCTTTGAATAAAGACAAAGATTTTGTTAATTTTTCCATTGCATTCATTGTTTATGTTCAACATAACCTCTGAATACAGACGCTTTGCGATGTGAGGTATACATACACAAAACACTGCATATAACCACATAATTCTTATCCTTAATTGGATAAAAATATTGTTGTTATATGCAGCGGTGCAATCTCGTTGTCTCTTGTCGCTGACTGGTAACCGGGCTTATGCTAATCGGTCTCAACCCCTAGAGCAACTCTCGCGTTTCGTTGATATTAAAGTACCCTCCGACTGGTACTTCCTCTACGCTTCGATTCATCGGAATGGAATAACCCTCCCACGATGGTTAGGCAAACTCACTTTTCCATATTTCAGGAAAGAGCACTTTATAGTCATGGTTTGCCTTATATATAGTGTGACAAAGTTAATGAATTATCTTCATATTTTGAAATAACTGA
Organism: Bacteroides ndongoniae; assembly: GCF_900108345.1. Taxonomy (GTDB): domain Bacteria; phylum Bacteroidota; class Bacteroidia; order Bacteroidales; family Bacteroidaceae; genus Bacteroides; species Bacteroides ndongoniae. The sequence continues at coordinate 266,565 of NZ_FNVV01000012.1, forward strand.
TTAAAAACTAAATATCATAGATACTATTTAACTTTTATATTCGTACATAATACTACTATCATACTATATTAGAATGTTTTTTTCGCTATTTTTGCGAAAACAATGCGAAAACAAATAGTTTCAGTTATGGGTATTTAATGAGTCTTATAAGAAATAGTAAAATTTATAACTGCTTGATATTCAATCAATATTGATAAAATGAGCTATCGTAGAATATCATTTTATCGTTCTCATAATCTGGAGGTCCCTGGTTCAAGCCCAGGCTGGTCCACGAAGGAAATCAGGCAGTTACGAATCTCGTAGCTGCTTTTTTTATGTCCTTGCGAAAACAATGCGTAAACACAGTATCTCTGTTCCAACCGCCTTAACCTAACCAGTCTGTGAAGATAAGAATGCAATCGATTACTCTGTCTATAAATTTATCTATTTTTCGCTTCACACCCTTCCAATAAATTTTTTTCATCATACAACATCCATTTTCCCATTAATCGGCAGCCCAAGTTACGAAAATTTATTGTATGACGGACAACTTTCGTCAGAAAACGTCAGCTTCCGTTAGCGGAGCACTGGCACTCCTTTTTCTTTCCCCCTCCACCCATTTGCAGGTACGTAAATAAGTTCCTATCTTTGTTGCATGAAAAAAGCATGCGATTCTTTGGGTCGGGCCTGTTTTGACAGGTTTTACTTGCAGATTCTGCTCGTACTACTCTTTCTGCCCATGCTGTACGCCTGCAAGACAGACGCGAAACAGACTGCGAATGCGGAAATAGATACGACCGGAAAGACAGAGGAAACAATCGTGGCAGATACAGCAGTCCCCCATCCTGCCAAAAGCCAGACGGCGCTTTACCTCGACTCGCTCGGACTGGTCTGCATCAGCGAAGCAGACAGCAGCATTGCAGTAGACCTGATGTACACCCGTGCCGACAACTTTACTGGCAAAATACTTTATGAAGATTTGCACGAAGCCTACCTGCACCCCGACGCCATGACGAGCCTGCAGAAAGCACAACAACAGCTGAAGGCAGAACACCCGTCGTACAGCCTCATCGTCTACGACGCTGCCCGCCCGATGTCCGTCCAGCAAACCATGTGGAACGCAGTGAAGGGTACCCCCAAATACATCTACGTCTCCAACCCCGCCCACGGCGGAGGACTGCACAACTACGGTCTGGCCGTAGACGTCAGCATCGTAGACGGACAGGGAAAGCCTCTGCCCATGGGTACTCCCATAGACTACCTGGGCAAGGAAGCTCACATCACAGCCGAAGAACAGCTTGTAGCACAAGGCAAACTGACCGAAGCCGAACGGCAGAACCGCCTGTTGCTACGCCGTGTGATGAAGAACGCCGGCTTCCGCCCCCTGCCAACCGAATGGTGGCACTTCAACCGATACAGCCGGCAGACAGCCAGACAACGATTCCCGATTATTCCCTGACCGCCGGCCTCCTGAACATTTCCTTTTAATAGAAAAAGCCTTATGACACTGACCGAAGAAACCCTCCGATTCGTAGCCGAACACCGGCACGACGATGTACGCACACTGGCACTGCAAGCAGCCCGCTATCCGCATGTAGATATGCCTGTAGCACTGACGCAGATAGCCGGCCGGCAGGCTGCTGAAGAAAAGATACCCACTTGGGCTACGACAAACGGCATCCTCTATCCGCCACACCTCTCCATGGAGCAATGTTCGTCGGAGATGACGGCCCGCTACAAGACCACCATCATCGAAGCCTTCGGAGGCAGACACGAACAGTTTGCCGACCTGACAGGCGGATTCGGCATCGACTGTTCTTTCCTGTCCGCACTCTTCAGCCATGCCACTTATGTAGAACGGCAAGAAATGTTGTGCGAAGCGGCCCGCCACAACTTTCCGCTGTTGGGACTGGAGCACATCAACGTGTGCCATGCCGACGGCACCGACTACCTGCGGGACATGACCGGTACCGACTGGCTCTTTCTTGATCCTGCCCGCCGCGACGGACACGGCGGAAAAACCGTTGCCATAGCCGACTGCGAACCCGACGTCGCCGCCCTCGAACCGCTGTTGCTCGAAAAGGCCGAACACGTATTGATAAAGCTATCGCCCATGCTCGACCTGACCCAGGCCCTGCACACCCTGCAGCACGTCAGCGAAGCACACATTGTCTCCGTAGGAAACGAATGCAAGGAGCTGCTGCTGGTACTGACACGCGGCGACATGACCGAACCCGACCGCGTCCCCATCCGTTGCATCAACCTGCCCACGGACCAGGCTGCTTTCAGCTTTACACGTCAGGAAGAACAGGACACTGCGTGCCCGTATGCCCCAACACTTCGCACATACCTGTACGAGCCCAATGCCTCCCTGCTTAAAGCCGGAGCTTTCCGCAGCCTGGCCAACGCATACAAAGCAGAAAAACTGCATCCCAACAGCCACCTCTACACCTCGGACATGCCGCTGCCCGACTTCCCTGGCCGTATGTTCCGCATAGACGGCTGGTGCGGCTTCGGCAAAAAAGAAGTAAAAAGTCTGCTGGGCGAAAACCGAAAAGCCAATATCACTGTCCGCAACTTTCCCGCCACCGTGGCCGAACTGCGCAAACGGCTGAAACTGGCCGAAGGAGGCAACATCTATCTATTTGCAACAACACTGGCCGAAGGACAAAAAGTGCTGGTCAGATGCAGCAAACCCGACTAAACACAGCACGTCTGTCTATCGCGTGACCGAAGGCACACACTTACTTTGCTGCACCTTCCTCTGCCTCATCCGTTGTTTCGTGAGGAATAGTCGAAGCATTTCCATCGCGCACGGCCATGTAATGGGGCGACATGATTTCGACACCGGCTTCGTTGAAGCGGTCCTGAATATTCTGATGCAAATCCGAATAAATCTGTGCCAGACGGTCGGCATCCTTGATGTAGGCATTGACCTGATATACCGGATACCAGTCGCTTAACGAAGTAGAAAGGACAAAAGGACGGGGATCGTCTACCACGCCGGGGGTATCGAGTGCTGCCTCTATCAGCAATTTATTGACCTGTCGCCAAGGGACATCGTATCCGATACTGACTTCGGAGTGGATAATCAATCCGTAATCGCGCGCCGACTAACTGAAATTCACCGTATGCGAAGACATGATAAACGAGTTGGGAATAGTCACGACTTCGTTTTTAGGCGTACGTATACGGGTTACGAGTGGAGTTTTCTCGACCACGTTACCCGTCGTATCGTTCAGCTTGATACGGTCGCCCAGCTTAAAAGGACGCATGTAAGTGATGACCAAACCGGCAATAATATTTCCGATAACCGTGCTCGACCCCAGCGAAATAATCAGACCTACAAATACCGATATCCCCTGAAATACTCCCGAATTGGATCCAGGCAGATACGGATAAATCATCGCAATCATAAAGGCATAGAGCAGAAAACGGATAATGTGATAGGTAGGCATGGCCCAGTCGGGATAGAATCCGTTCAATTTAAGCCGCTCTTCCTGCACCTCATTCGCCAGATAACGAAACATCCGCACCAGGTACTTGATAGCAATACAGATGACAAGAATGGTGAACAGATTGGGGATATAGGCCAACACACCATAAAGGATGCTTTTCACAGGATTCCAAATATAGGAAAACAACTGATAGGCCAGATCTTTGGTCTGCGGAAAGATGGAGAACAGCAGAGGCACTGTAAGCAACAGCTGCAACAGCATAATGACATACCGGAACAGATTGGCCAGCCATACCAGTACAATCACTTGCCTGCGTGTGTCCAACAACTCAAAGTCCTGAATGGAAAATGCCTTCAGGCGCGTATGCTTCAGCCTGACAATGCGTGCCTTCAGCTTGCGGAACAGCCAGTTGGTAAGTTTGAACAACAGGAACTGTCCTACAATCACCAGCAGGAAATAAGCAATACGTTTGCACAATTGCCAAAAGCCGTGTTCGGCTTTCATCACCTTCAGCTTTTTTACAATCACCTGGCGCCTGATCTCGGCCAAACGGTCGCGCGAACAACTTTCCCACAAACCGTCCTGGTCGGTAAACGAAACAAGTACCTTGTCGCCATACATCAAGTCGGTAACAATATCGGTACTTTCGATGTAGACCGAATCAGGATGCAGATTGAAGCGCTTGCCCAACGCCGTGATGTCGCGTGACACATTTTCGGCCCGCTGCTGCGGAGAAAGGCCTCCACGCTTGGCATAAAGGTAGAACAGAGTATCTTCGTCCACTACTACGGGAACGCCCAAGGTAACCTGCCTCAGCGAATCGATGCGCTGTTTTTGTGACGCCAGTTTTACCGAATCGGCAGCATAAGCAGCCAGCTTCATCTGCTCAATCTCCATACGCAGATTGGCTTCATTCAGTTTGGCTGTTGCCAGTTCTTTCCGGACAGCGGCAAGATGCAGTGAATCACTATCAGCCTTATCTCGGAAGCCTGCAAACTGTCGGCATGGAAAATATCAAGAACCTTTTCTACCACCTGAGCCGGCAGAGCGACCGGAACCCACAACAACAGACTAAAAATAAGAAACAGGTTTTTCTTCATACTCATAAACATTCTATTTTGTTCCAAAATCAAAACAAGGGAGCAAACATACGTAATGTTTCCGATATTTCCACATTCCGGTCCTTACAAAGGCGAAAAAAAGTGTTTGTCACGTCCCGCTTTTGCCCATTATCCGTGAAATGTATATCTTTGCCGCACAATTAAATAATAACCAATAACATCATTATTCCCTGTATATGGATATTCTTTTGCTCATCGGAGGCTTGCTCCTCATCCTGCTGGGTGCCAACGGACTGACCGACGGCGCCTCTTCCGTAGCCAAACGCTTCAACATCCCCAACATCGTTATCGGACTGACCATCGTAGCTTTCGGTACTTCGGCACCCGAACTGGCCGTCAGCGTATCGTCGGCCTTGAAAGGCAGTGCCGACATCGCCGTAGGAAACGTAGTAGGAAGTAACATCTTCAATGCCCTGATGATTGTAGGCTGCACAGCCATGTTTGCCCCCATCGTGGTGCAACGCAACACGTTGCTCAAAGAAATACCACTCTGCATACTGGCCTCACTTGCCCTGTTGATTATGGGCAACGACATGCTGCTCGACAAATCTGGCGAAAACGTAATCAGCATCACCGACGGCCTTATCCTGTTGTGCTTCATGGCTATCTTCCTGAGTTATACTTTTGCCATTGCAAGAAGTGGTCTCACCCCCTCTCCCGAAAAGAGTGGAGAAAGCAACGGTCCGGCTACTGCAGAAGAAGAAACGGAAATTAAGGAGATGCCTCTGTGGCGGTCTCTGATATACATCGTGGCCGGACTGGCAGGCCTCATCTACGGCGGACAGTTTTTTGTAGACGGTGCCAGCGGCATTGCACGCAGTCTGGGAGTCAGCGAATCGATCATCGGTCTGACGCTGGTGGCAGGAGGAACCTCGCTGCCCGAACTGGCAACCAGCATTGTTGCGGCCTTGAAGAAAAATCCTGAAATAGCCATCGGCAACGTAGTAGGCAGTAACCTGTTCAACATCTTTTTCGTACTGGGTTGTTCGGCTTCTATCACCCCCTTGCACCTGGCAGGTATCAACAATACCGATCTGCTGGTACTCGTCGGCTCCAGCATTCTGCTATGGCTGTTCGGAGTCTTCTTCGGCAAGCGCATCATCACACGCGTCGAAGGTGCCATACTGATAGCATGCTATGTGGGATATACAGCCTGGCTGATCTACAATGCCGCCTAAAACTCATGACTGGGGCATCATTCTTCTTCCCACATAGTTCATTCTTCATGAAAAAAAAGTATCTTTGCGCCATCAAACTAACTCAACGACCATGGCTGTTACAATAAAAAAAGTTACCACAAAAAAAGAACTGAAGCGCTTTATCCGCTTCAACTACGAACTATACAAAAGCAACCCCTACTCCGTACCCGACCTTTACGACGATATGCTGAACACGTTCAACAAGAAAAAGAACGCAGCTTTCGAGTTTTGCGAGGCCGAATACTTTCTAGCATACAAAGACGGGAAACTAGTAGGTCGTGTGGCCGCCATCATCAACAATCGGGCCAACCAGACCTGGAACAAACGGGAAGTCCGTTTCGGATGGATCGACTTTACCGACGACGCCGAAGTGGCAGATGCCCTGATCAGCACTGTCGAACAATGGGGTAAGGAGCGTGGAATGACCCACATCACCGGTCCGTTGGGTTTCACCGACATGGATGCCGAAGGAATGCTTGTCGAAGGCTTCGACCAGCTGGGTACCATGGCTACCATCTACAACTATCCTTACTATCCGCAGCACATGGAACGGATGGGATTTGCGAAAGATGCTGACTGGGTAGAATATAAAATATTTATCCCCGACGCCATCCCCGACAAGCACAAACGCATCTCTGACCTGATACAGCGGAAGTACAATCTTAAAGTAAAAAAATATACATCGGGGAAAGAAATCGCCCGCGATTACGGACAGGCTATTTTCGAACTGGTAAACGAAGCCTATACACCACTTTACGGTTACTCGGCTCTGACGCAGAAACAAATAGACCAATACGTCAAGATGTACCTGCCCATTCTGGACTTGCGCATGGTGACACTCATCACCGATGCCGACGACCAGCTGATTGCCGTAGGCATCTCCATGCCGTCGCTGTCCGAAGCCCTGCAGAAGTCGCACGGACGTCTGTTACCTTTCGGATGGTTCTACCTGCTCAAAGCTCTGTTCTTCAAACGCCGCGCCAAGATGCTCGACCTGCTGCTCGTAGCCGTCAAACCCGAATATCAGAATAAGGGCGTCAATGCACTGCTGTTCTCCGACCTGATTCCCGTCTACCAGCAATTGGGCTTCGAATATGCCGAAAGCAATCCCGAACTGGAACTGAACGGAAAAGTACAGGCACAGTGGGAATACTTCCACACGGAGCAGCACAAGCGTCGCCGAGCATTCATCAAGGAAATCAAGTAATGCCTGAAGAGATTGTTTTTATCCCGTTTTTGCTCGAAATCCGATGAAAAAACGATGATTTCTGACGAAAAACGGATGTTTTTTGATGGGAAACTGATGAATTCTGACGAAAAAACAACGAATTTTGGCGGAAAAACGATGAAAATTCGCTCTAAAACAAGCAAAAAACACCGAAAAAACAGCAGAAATTGATGAAAAACAGCTTAAAACAGGCATAAAAAACGCCTTAAAAATCGAACTAACAAACTGATAGCAAACTACTTATCATCTATTTACGCAAAGAAACGACAAAAAAACGTCTCTTTATATATATAAAAAGAAAGAAAGAAAAAAAGATATTGTTGTTGTTAGAGAAACGACAACCGACGACAACGTTCCACTTGAAACAATCGTCCGTATCAACGGAGGCTCATACTGAACAAATAAAGCCGCCGCATTTGCCAGACAGACGCGTGGCGTTTTCCTGGCAAATGCGGGGCAACAGCCCCACAAACCCCAGCGGTTTTGCCTGCAAAGTCCAGGGATATTGGACAAGAAAACGGCGAGATAACCGCATACAGAAGCCCTCTGCTTGGCTAAAAGCCCAAAAACTTCTCCCCTAAAAAGAATAAAAAATTTGTTCATGCCCCATAAAACCGTTATTTTTGCAAGATAAGACAGAAAGGGAATAGTCAGACCATGGAAGAAGAAGAAAAAGACGGCAACCTGCAATTTACAGAAGCACCGGTAGAATATACCGAAGACAACATACGCCACCTGGACGACATGGAACACATCCGTGTCCGCTCGGGTATGTACATCGGCCGGTTGGGCGATGGTTCACAAAACGATGACGGTATCTACGTCCTGCTCAAGGAAGTTATGGACAACTCGATTGACGAGTTCAAAATGGGAGCCGGCAAAAAAATCGAAGTGAACATCGAAGACAACCTGCGTGTCAGTGTACGCGACTACGGCCGGGGCATCCCCCAAGGCAAGCTCATTGAGGCTGTCAGCAAACTGAATACAGGCGGAAAGTACGACTCAAAAGCGTTCAAGAAAAGCGTCGGACTGAACGGTGTAGGTATCAAAGCCGTCAACGCACTGAGCAGCCATTTCGAAGTCCGCAGCTACCGCGACGGTAAAGTACGCACTGCCATCTTCGAACGGGGTGTACTGCAAAGCGACACTACCGAAGACACACAGGAAGAAACCGGTACCTACATCTTCTTCGAGCCGGACAACACCCTGTTTCTCAACTACAGTTTCCAGAACGAGTTTGTAGAAACACTGCTGCGTAACTACACTTACCTGAACACAGGTCTGACCTTCATCTACAACGGCCAGCGCATTGTCTCGCGTCACGGTCTGGAAGATCTGCTGAAAGATAATATGACCAGCGAAGGCCTTTACGACATTGTCCACCTGAAAGGCGAGGACATCGAAATAGCCTTCACCCATACCAACCAGTACGGCGAGGAATATTATTCCTTCGTCAACGGCCAGCATACCACCCAAGGCGGTACGCACCAGACAGCCCTGAAAGAGCATCTGGCACGTACCATCAAGGAATTCTACAACAAAAACATGGACTATGCCGACATCCGCAACGGACTGGTAGCCGCCATTGCACTCGATGTAGAAGAGCCCATGTTCGAAAGTCAGACCAAGACCAAGCTGGGCTCGAACAACATGTGGCCCGCCGTGCCGCAGGAAGACAAGCCGGCAGGTCCCACGGTGAACAAGTACGTGGGCGACTTCATCAAGACCGAAGTGGACAACTACCTGCACAAGAATCCGCTGATGGCCGAAGTCATGCTGCAGAAGATACAAGACTCCGAAAAAGAGCGCAAAGCCATTGCCGGCGTCACTAAGCTGGCTCGTGAGCGTGCCAAGAAAGCTAACCTGCACAACCGCAAACTGCGCGACTGCCGCTACCACCTGAACGACGGTAAAGGCAAGGAGCAGGAAGCCGAATCGTGTATCTTCATCACCGAGGGCGACTCGGCCAGCGGCTCCATCACCAAAAGCCGCGACGTGAATACCCAAGCCGTATTCTCGCTACGCGGAAAACCGCTGAACTCCTACGGACTGACCAAGAAGGTAGTCTACGAGAACGAAGAGTTCAACCTGTTGCAAGCCGCCCTCAACATCGAAGACGGTCTTGACGGACTTCGTTACAACAAGGTCATCGTAGCCACCGATGCCGATGTGGACGGCATGCACATCCGTCTGCTCATCATCACCTTCTTCCTGCAGTTCTTCCCCGACCTCATCAAGAAAGGCCACGTGTACATCTTGCAGACCCCCCTCTTCCGTGTACGCAACAAAAAGAAAACCAACTACTGCTATACCGAAGACGAACGGCTGAAGTCCATCGAAGAACTGGGACCGAACCCCGAAATCACCCGATTCAAAGGTTTGGGCGAAATCTCGCCCGACGAGTTCCGCCACTTCATCGGCAAAGACATGCGGCTGGAACAGGTGAACCTGCGCAAAAACGACCTTGTGAAAGAACTGCTCGAATTCTACATGGGCAAGAACACCATGGAACGGCAGAACTTTATTATAGATAATCTGGTTATCGAAGAAGACATGGTAAATGAAGATTCTTAATTCCTCATTCTTAATTTAACTATGACCAAAGCTATTTTTCCGGGAACATTCGATCCCTTTACCATCGGCCACTACTCGGTGGTGAAGCGTGCACTGACCTTTGTCGATGAAATCGTTATCGGAATCGGAATCAACGACAAGAAACACAGCTACTTCCCTACCGAGAAACGGGAGAACATGATCCGGCAACTCTATAAAGACGAACCTCGCGTCAGCGTCAAATCCTACGACTGCCTGACCATCGACTTCGTCCTGCAGGAGAAAGCCAACCTCATCATCCGCGGCATCCGTACGGTGAAAGACTTCGAATACGAAGAAACCATTGCCGACATCAACCGCAAACTGGCCGGAGTAGAAACCATTCTGCTCTTCACCGAACCCGAACTGACCAGCATCAGCTCCACCGCCGTACGCGAACTTCTGCAATTCCATAAAGACGTCAGCCAGTTCCTTCCCGAAGGAATGAAGATCAACGAAGAATGAAAAACAGAAAACGAAAAGTGTAATTTGTGGTAGAAACCTACTGAAAACGAATCGCATCATGAAATATATAATACTCTTACCGGTTCTGCTTGCCTGCACCCTCGCCGCACAGGCACAGAACATCAACAAAAACGCCATGCGCAAATTGCAAATGGCCGAATTTGCCATTACCAACCTCTACGTGGACTCGGTGGACGAAGACAAACTCGTAGAGGAAGCCATCGTCGGTATGCTCGAACAACTCGACCCGCACTCCACCTACAGCAACGCCGAAGAGGTGAAGAAGATGAACGAACCCCTACAGGGCAATTTCGAAGGCATCGGCGTGCAGTTCCAGATGATAGAAGACACCCTGCTCGTCATCCAGCCCGTCAGTGGCGGCCCTTCGGAAAAAGCAGGCATACTGGCCGGCGACCGCATCACGGCCGTCAACGACACCGCCATCGCCGGAGTGAAGATGAGCACCGAAGACATCATGAGCCGGCTTCGCGGACCCAAGGACTCGAAAGTCAACCTGACCATCGTGCGCCGTGGCGTGACCGATCCGCTCCACTTCACGGTGAAGCGCGACAAGATACCCATCCTGAGCCTTGACGCCTCGTACATGATACAGCCCCACACGGGTTACATCCGCATCAACCGTTTCGGTGCCACCACCGCCGAAGAATTCCTCAATGCCCTGAAAGGCCTCCAGAAGAAAGGCATGAAAGACCTCATCCTCGACCTGCAAGGCAACGGAGGCGGCTACCTGAACGCCGCCATCGACCTGGCCAACGAATTCCTCGACCAGAAGGACCTCATCGTCTATACCGAAGGAAGAGCCTCCCGCCGCAGCAACTTCTACGCCAAGGGCAACGGCAACTTCCGCAACGGACGCCTTGTGGTTCTGGTGGATGAGTATTCGGCCTCGGCCAGCGAAATCGTCACCGGAGCCGTACAGGACTGGGACCGCGGCGTAGTCGTTGGACGACGCACCTTCGGCAAAGGACTGGTGCAACGCCCCATCGACCTGCCCGACGGCTCGATGATACGCCTCACCATTGCCCGCTACTACACACCCGCCGGACGCTGCATCCAGAAGCCCTACACCGGCAAAGGCGATGACATGCAGGAAGCTTATGCCAAGGACTTGCTCGACCGCCTCAACCACGGCGAACTGATGCACGCCGACAGCATCCACCTCCCCGACTCACTGAAATACCAGACCAAACGTCTGGGACGTACCGTTTATGGCGGCGGAGGCATCATGCCCGACTTCTTTGTCCCCATGGATACTACGCAGTACACTGACTACCACCGCAATCTCGTGGCAAAAGGAGTCATTATCCGCAGCACAACGGGCTACATCGAACACCACCGCCAGGAATTACAGAAGAAATACAAGAATTTTGAAGCCTTCGACAAGGATTTCGAGATAGACGAAGCCTTCCTGACCGACCTGCGTGCACTGGCCGACAAGGAAAAGGTGAAATTCGATGAAGCGCAATACCAACGTGCGCTTCCCCTCATCAAGACACAGTTGAAAGCCCTCATCGCCCGCGACCTATGGGACATGAACGAATATTTCCAGGTGATGAACGCCACCAACCAAAGCGTACAGCAGGCACTGAAAGTGCTGAACGAAGGCTTCTACGAACAACTGATGGATAAGACTACGACTGAATTGTAATCAGTCACCGAACAACCATTTGTTCAGCCAACGATTGATATAGATATTAGCCACTGCACATCCGGCTCCGATTGCTGCGCCCGCCAGCACATCGGACGGATAGTGCACGCCTTCGTTCATTCGCGATACCCCTACCGAACAGGCCCACACGGCCGAAGGAGCAATCACATACCATTTGGGATACTTTACACTGAGCGATGTGGCCAGCGCAAAGGCTGTCGCCGTATGCCCCGAAGGAAAAGACGGACTGTTTTCGTGGCTGTAAGCATGCACTCTGTCGGGATAGCGTTCATAAGGCCGCTGCCTGTCCACCAGATACTTCATGCCGTACGTCACAACAAAAGCACCTGCCACACTGGTACCTACATAAACAGCATCCTTCAGCAACTGCTTGTCATGCTTGGCCCATGCAGTTACCGCCATGGCAACAGGTACTCCAATTGCCACATACGGCTCCGTCCGTGAAATCACCTTATTATAATTACGAATGAACTTTCCGTCCCAACTATTGACACGATGCACCGTGTTGATATCCCAATTCTGCCCCCATGCGCCCGACACGAGCAACGACAGAAAACATACAAAAAAAGTCCAACGTTTCATCATTTGCATTTCTATCAATTTAGCGTTCTAACATCCTTCTTTCCTATCAGGCAGCAAATATAATCTACTTTCTCCATACATGCAACGAACAGAGAAACAAGCCACTACTTATTAAGGAATTATTTCTTTAATTCCTTGCTTAATCAAGGTATTTCACCTATTTTTGCAAGAAAATAGCCATCGGGCATTGACAGGAATTTTTTTCTAACTATTAAATAATTTAAATTCAATCATTTATGTGGTTAAGTAATTCATCTGTAGGAAGGAAAGTGGTGATGAGCGTTACCGGTATCGCCCTTATCCTGTTTCTGACGTTTCACATGGCGATGAACCTTGTTGCGCTGGTTTCGGCCGAAGGCTACAACATGGTTTGTGAGTTCTTGGGAGCGAACTGGTATGCAGTGGTCGGTACACTCGGTCTGGCCGCCTTGTTCATCATTCACATCATCTATGCCTTCTGGCTGACTATGCAGAACCGCCGTGCACGCGGTAGCGAACGCTATGCAGTGGTAGAAAAGCCTAAAACAGTAGAATGGGCTTCACAAAACATGTTGGTGTTGGGTATCATCGTCATTGTAGGTCTGTGCCTGCACTTGGTACACTTCTGGTCAAAAATGATGCTTCCCGAACTGGCAGGCTGCCAAGATCTGGGCGTAATGATGAATGCCGCTAATGGTATCTATCACATCCAGAACACCTTTGGCAATGTAGTCAACGTAGTACTCTACATCATCTGGCTGGGTGCGCTGTGGTTCCACCTCACTCACGGTTTCTGGAGCGCTATGCAGACATTGGGATGGAACAACAAGACTTGGATTAACCGTTGGAAATGCATTTCTAACATCTACTCCACCATCGTTGTCATCTGCTTTGCACTGGTAGTTGTTGCATTCTACATCCAATCCCTTATTTAAGAGTTAACGAGTTGACAAGTTGACAAGTTAACGAGTTGACAAGTTGACAAGGAAAGATTTAATCAACAAGCAGGTACAGTTGACACAGCCTCGTAGCCTCGTTAACTGAACCCTCGTAAACTAAAAAACTATGACCAAGATAGATTCAAGAATACCGGAAGGACCGGTAGCTGAGAAATGGACAAACTATAAAGCCCATCAGAAATTAGTAAACCCCGCCAATAAGCGTCGTCTGGACATCATCGTGGTTGGTACAGGTCTGGCTGGTGCCAGTGCTGCTGCCTCGTTGGGTGAAATGGGTTTCAAAGTATTCAACTTCTGCATTCAGGACTCTCCTCGTCGTGCACACTCTATCGCTGCACAGGGTGGTATCAATGCTGCCAAGAACTATCAGAACGACGGCGACTCTGTATACCGTCTGTTCTACGATACAGTAAAAGGTGGTGACTACCGTGCCCGCGAAGCCAACGTATACCGTTTGGCTGAAGTATCGAACAATATCATCGACCAATGTGTGGCACAGGGCGTTCCTTTTGCTCGCGAATACGGCGGTACACTGGCCAACCGTTCATTCGGTGGTGCACAGGTATCACGTACGTTCTATGCTAAAGGTCAGACAGGCCAGCAGCTGCTGCTGGGTGCATACTCTGCACTGAGCCGTCAGGTAAATGCCGGTACTGTAAAACTGTATACACGCTACGAAATGGAAGACGTCGTTATCATCGACGGTCGTGCTCGTGGTATTATCGCCAAGAATCTGGTAACAGGTAAGCTGGAGCGCTTCGCTGCTCACGCTGTAGTTATCGCAACTGGCGGTTATGGAAACACTTACTTCCTCTCGACTAACGCTATGGCATGTAACTGTTCAGCTGCTATGGCTTGCTACCGTAAGGGTGCCTGGTTCGCCAACCCAGCCTACGTACAGATCCACCCGACCTGTATCCCTGTACACGGCGACAAGCAGTCTAAGCTGACTTTGATGTCTGAGTCTCTGCGTAACGACGGTCGTATCTGGGTTCCGAAGAAACTGGAAGATGCCAAGAAATTGCAGGAAGGTACACTGCAAGGTAAAGATATCCCCGAAGAAGATCGTGACTACTACTTGGAGCGCCGTTATCCGGCATTCGGTAACCTCGTTCCGCGCGACGTTGCCAGCCGTGCAGCCAAAGAACGTTGCGACAAGGGCTACGGTGTAAACAACACAGGTCTGGCCGTATTCCTCGACTTCTCCGAAGCTATCAACCGTCTGGGTAAAGATGTAGTAGCACAACGCTATGGCAACCTCTTCGACATGTACGAAGAAATCACCGACGTATCGCCTTACGAAAACCCGATGATGATTTATCCGGCTATCCACTACACAATGGGTGGTATCTGGGTAGACTACGAACTGATGACCAACATCAAGGGTCTGTTCGCTATTGGTGAATGTAACTTCTCTGACCACGGTGCCAACCGTCTGGGTGCTTCTGCATTGATGCAGGGTCTGGCCGACGGTTACTTCGTATTGCCTTACACTATCCAGAATTATCTGGCTGACCAGATCACCGTTCCCCGCTTCTCAACCGATCTGCCCGAATTCGCAGCTGCTGAAAAAGCCGTTCAGGACAAGATTGACCATCTGATGAACATCAAGGGTAAGAAGTCTGTAGACTCTATCCACAAAGAACTGGGTCACGTAATGTGGGAATACGTAGGTATGGGCCGTACAGCTGAAGGCTTGAAGACAGGTTTGGCCAAACTGAAAGAAATCCGCAAGGAATTCGAAACCAACCTCTTCATCCCAGGCAGCAAGGAAGGCATGAACGTAGAGCTTGACAAAGCTATCCGTCTGAACGACTTTATCACTATGGGTGAACTGATCGCTTACGATGCACTGAACCGTAACGAATCATGTGGTGGTCACTTCCGCGAAGAATACCAGACAGAAGAAGGTGAAGCTAAGCGTGATGACGAAAACTACTTCTACGTAGCTTGCTGGGAATACCAAGGCAGCGACGATAAAGCTCCGGTATTGCTGAAAGAACCACTGGTTTACGAAGCAATCAAAGTTCAGACTAGAAATTACAAGAGCTAATCGGGAATGTTGAACAATTAAAGAATGAAAGAAAATGGATAAGAATATAAGTTTTACTTTAAAGATATGGCGTCAGGCAGGCCCCAAGGCTAAAGGCGCTTTTGAAACCTATCAGATGAAGGACATTCCCGGCGATACTTCTTTCCTGGAAATGCTGGATATCCTGAACGAACAGCTGATTTCTGAAGGTAAGGAACCAGTTGTATTCGATCACGACTGCCGCGAAGGTATCTGCGGTATGTGTTCACTCTACATCAACGGACATCCGCACGGACCTGCTACCGGAGCTACTACTTGCCAGATTTACATGCGCCGCTTCAACGATGGCGATACCATCACAGTAGAGCCTTGGCGTTCTGCAGGTTTCCCGGTAATCAAGGACTTGATGGTAGACCGTACAGCATACGACAAGATCATGCAGGCAGGTGGTTACGTAAGCGTAAACACAGGTGCTCCGCAAGATGCCAATGCTATCCTGATCCCGAAGACCGTTGCTGACGAAGCTATGGATGCCGCCAGCTGTATCGGTTGCGGTGCTTGTGTAGCTGCTTGTAAGAATGGTTCGGCCATGTTGTTCGTATCAGCTAAAGTAAGCCAGCTCAACCTGTTGCCGCAAGGTAAATCTGAAGCACTGCGTCGTGCAAAGGCTATGCTTGCCAAGATGGACGAACTGGGCTTCGGTAACTGTACCAACACCCGCGCTTGCGAAGCTGAATGCCCAAAGAATGTTTCTATCAGCAACATTGCCCGTCTGAACCGCGACTTCATCATCGCCAAATTGAAAGACTAATTTGTTTTTTACATTTGATTAATATCACAGAAGTGAGGGTGCGTCAACGAAGAGACGCACCCTCTTTCTTTTTTATCCAAATAATAGCTATAACCAAACGAAAACGGGCAGAGCAACCTTTTTAGAATTTAAAGCTGATACCAGCATAAGGTAAACAGTTGCCATGCCAATGGACGGAATAGAAACTGAGTACATCTTCCTCCGAAGGATTACCCACTACATTATAAAGTCCACAACGAAATGTGAACAACTTCTCACCAAACGACTTCTTATAAGCATAACCAACATCCACCCGATAATGAAGCGGTTCGCGCCACATACGGAAATCGGCCTCAGGTAATGGTTCAAACCATTCGTCCAGATCGATGACTTTCCCTGAACGCATCATACCGCCAACCGAAAACAGTGAACGCGCATTCAGCTGATAGGACAATGCCCCGCCCAACTGATGGGGAACATCGTACAAAGATGGCAATTTCTTCCTGTTCTCAACCTCGGCAAACCATTCCCTGCTACGGGTGTACGCATAGGAAAGCTGCAGTTTCCAGCGTTGCCAATTTTTATAAAGATAGAACTTCGCACCATAACTGTCGCCGTTACCACTCATAATATATTCTTGCCACGCCCCATTCTCGACAAAGGTTTCAGGACGTAAGGCCACAACATTACGTCGTGTTTTGTAATAAAGCGAAGCTTCCAAACGACCTTCTTCTAGAAAGTGCTTCCAGCCTATTTCATAATGTTCCGACGTACGGGGTCTATAACCGTCAATACTCGGCATTCGGAAGTCGGTAGGCAAAGCCCAACTGCTGAAACGCAGATAATGATAAAACTGCTCCATTTTCGAAAAATGAAAATAAAGTAAGTCTTTCTCCGTCGGAAAATACTTCACCGACAGTCGTGGCTGAATACTATAATACGAACGATGATTTCGTGGATAATAGCCCACTCCGTGCACACCGACCTGCACGGAAAAACGAGGCGAAATATTCACCGTATTATCATAGAACAGCGACACCTGTCCGATAGGCTCACGACGGGTACGGATTTCTTCGCCCAACGTTGCCAAATCATAAGATTCATGTGTATACTTCAGTCCCCAACGGGCCCGATATAAATTCTCAGGAGCATAAGTAAACTCGGTCGAGACATTCAGCGACTTAATCCCACTACGTACATATCCCTCACCATCCAGCCCCAGACCGTCAACAAGAGCACGGTTTGAATAAGATGAATAATACAGGGAAGTTGCATTGCCCAACTTACCCCACTGGATATTATAAGACAATTGATAGACCTGATTCTCCCATCTTAAAACCGAAGTTGTCTCGCCTTCATACACTGGCAGGTGATAATCGTCACGTGCACCATACGCCAGCAGATTAAGGGTAGAAAGCGGCGAGATGGAGTAAGACAACTTAGCGTTATAGTCGTACGAAGAATGGTTCAGCCGGTCGTCTTCCGATAACAGATTGTCGAAAAAATCGAGCCAACTGCGACGGGCACTTACCATATACGACAGCTTCTGTTTCAGGATAGGTCCTTCGAGCATCACCGATGCCGCCGGCATATCCAGCGTCAGGGTACGCATATGTTCGTCCTTATTCCCCTCTTTCAGGTTGACTTCGGTGACAGAAGACAATCGGCCCGCCAGACGGGTGGGAAAGAAGCTTTTATGAAAAACCATGTTTTTCACAGCATCTCCGTTGAACATGGGCAGTAATGAACCGAGATGCCCCGGATGATAGACCGGTACTCCATCAAGCAAAAACTGGTTCTCATCCGGTCCCCCACCATCTACCTGCAGGTTGTTTCCGGCCAAAGAAGAAGTCACCCCCGGCAAAATCCATATCTGTGAGAACAGGTCATTGGTACTGAAAGCAAGTAGATTGGAAGGATTCAGTTCAGTGAGTTCATCAGTAGATTTCTCCGAACGTACCGTCACTTCGTCTATCTCGAACAGCAAAGGTTGCAAAGAAGCATTCTGAAAACAGTCGCGACTGATTCTAACCTGACGGGTATAGGGCGTATACCCCATGTACGACACGCTCAATGTATAGGCTCCTTCAGGCAAATAAAGCTTGAAAATACCGTTCTCGTCTGTTACCGTATTCCATTGTCTGCCTGCAGCGTCAGTCCAGGAAACTACCGCACCATAGAGTTTCTCATCGGTATCGGCTTCGCTCACTTTACCCTGAACATAATGTTCTTCTTGTTTCTGTATTTGTATGACCAGCTTGCGAGGAGGTACAAAGGCTGTCTTGAAGCGATAGTCTTTCAGCACCTGTGCCAGCAGCCGGCCTACAGTCATAGCTCCAGCAGTCTCTAGAGTGGAGATTTTAGTAAGATCGATTTGCGCAGGATTATACGAAAGCACAATACCACATTGCTTCTCGATGTAGCCAAACCATTGCAACACGGTAGCGGAAGAGGCGCTGACCTGCACCAGCTCTTCCGCTACCGTATCCGACGGCTTCAAATCCTGTCCGTCCACTTCGGTCATACCTAACACTGCCAACAGCAGTAAGATATACAGCCTACTCTTCATACAGGCGATAATGTTTTCCTTCTGTCAGAGTTTTGTATTTACATCCGCACAGGAAAGCCAGTTCTTCTACCATATCCTGTGCACTTTCACTTTCTATTCGGGTAGTAATCAAATTCTTTTCTAACCCAGCCTCCAATTCGATACGAACGCCGGTCTTCTTTTCAATATCTCGCACTACATCAGGCAAGGGAGTCGCGCTAAACACCAATACTACTGGAGCCTCACCAAACAAAGCCTGAGGATCCTCAATGATACCTACTTCCAGACGCCCGTCTTTCCATTCAGCTTTTTCATTGGCTTCGAGCACCGCTCCACTTTCGTCTGTCTTGACTCTGACTTTGCCACTCTTTACAAATACGGCGGCTTGCTCTTTACCGGCTGCATCGACCAGAAACGAAGTACCAAGCACTTCTACCTTCAACAAGTTGGTCTCTACCTTGAAAGGGACACCGTGTATTTTCCTTTTTACCTGGAAAAATGCTTTTCCTTCGAGTCGTGCCAACCGACCTTTATCGGTATGCTGATAGGTAACCACTGCTTCGGGATAAAGAATAACCTCCGAACTGTCAGGCAACAAGCAATGCTGCTCCGTACGGCCGACATTGGCATAACGCACCATTTCTTCGTCCGATGCCGAAGAGAAGTAGAACACCGATACAGCAAGCACAATGAGGAGTGAAGCTGCCATCGAAGTCCAAAACAACATCTTTCGCCTGAATGGTATGACCTTCTGAGACCGTTCCTCCAACTGTGCTTCGACCTTCTGCCAAGCCCGCTCTGCATCGAAGCTGATACCTTGCGGTTTTCCAACAGAGGCACCTATCAGTTTTTGCAACCGTCTGTATTCATCCCGATGGGCTGATATCCATTCGTTCAGCTCTTCTTGCTGGGAAGCGGTCAGCCGTTCGTTGGCAAAATGCTTGGCCAGCAGCTCGTTGATATCTGTCTTACTATTCATAATGTGCTAACGGTTTACGATAATTGATAAAAGGAGAATGATAGCGACTGCCAGCAACGACCGATTTTCGGCTGCATAGGCGCGCAGCATCTTGATGGCTTTTGTCATCTGGTTCTCAACGGTTTTCTCGGACAATTCCAATTTTTGGGCTATCTCACGATACTTCAGTCCCTGCAACTTCGCCATCAGGAAGATGTCTTTGCACTTGGGAGGCAAGGTAGCAAGTGCCGACTCCAGGAGCTCGGCAGGCGAAGGAGACTCATGCCCAGCCTCCGGACTATCGTCCGTTACGTCACCGGCCAGGAAAGGGCAGTCCTCGATAGAAACTACATCTTCCTTGCGCTTCCGCAGGAAAGAGATGCAACTGTTTCGCACGGAAGTAGTCACGTAAGCCGTGAACTCAGCTTCGGGCATGGAGTCGAGTCCCTTGTTCCAGATACTGATGAACAGTTCCTGAACAATGTCTTCCGAGTCATCCCTGTCAGAAACATATCCGTAGGCTATACTACACAGCCTGGAATAATGTTTCTGAAACCTGGATCTGAATATTTCCTTTCTATCGGCTCTCATATCATTGCATTCACATCAAATATCGTTTTGTCAGAACTTCAAGCTGACACCTGCCGTCAGGAATCCCTTGTGCCCCAATCCGGCTTCAACGAATCCACCGACACGGTTATTGCCAACCCGCAAAGCTATCGGATTAACCTGATAGGCAAACGAAGTAGACAAGTCCGCTTTCTTTGCCACCTTCTTGCCGGCATCAGTAAGCCCAGTTTCGGTGTGACGGTTCAGTTTGACACCGGCCGAAGCTCCACCATACAATTCTATCAGCCCGTGTTTATAATAGGTAAACTCGGCAGTGGGCAGTACCAGCAGATTCAGGTCTTTCTCCTTCAATGAAGGCGACTTTTCGCCGGACAACATCAATTTACTGTTTCCATACGAGAAACCAAAGTCTGTACCGACCCGGAAACGATTGAGCGAATAACGGTAACCCAATCCGTATACCATGCTGAATGATTCGTCAGTACGTTTGCTACCCAGCACAGCATCGGCCAGTCCCATTCCGAGTACATCGACCGTTCCTTGCGTTAGTCCGTCGCTTACCGAAAGACGGATTTCGTGTTTACTCTCTCCTTTACTGCTCTCCTGAGCGTTTACCATATTTACACTTGCCAATGCACACAAAGATAATGCAATAAATTTAATCTTCATAACTTCTTGTTTTTTAATGGTTGAATACTCATCAGGTTTTCTCCTTCCCGTTTCGGATGTCTCTTTTTCTCTCTCTTCTTGTTTCCATGCAACAAAACGGCCGGAATACCTGTCTGTTTCTGTTTTCGCTGTCGCATCACTTGGCCAGGTGATTCTGCCTTTATAACGCAGACTTCCGTAAAAACCCCTATGCGCACCTGCTATTTTTCCAAAAAAAAATTCTGCAATCCAAAGTTCCCGCTTATCATTTTTAACTTGTACTTCGTATAAATGTGACATTTCACTATCTTTGCACAGTCAAGTACGATGCAGCCTAACTCCAACTTTGTACTTGCGAACTTAAACGAACATGCTTTGTATATGAAAAAACTCCTTATCTTACTTATATCGTCTGTTCTGATGATTGCATGCAAATCGGGAAACGGCTCGAAAAAAGATGCCGGTACTGAAAAGCCCATCATCACAGTCACCATCGAACCTCTACGCTACTTTACCGAGGCCATTGCCGGCGACGAATACACCGTAGTCAGCATGGTGCCCAAAGGCAGCAGCCCGGAAACTTACGATCCTACTCCCCAGCAACTGGTTGAACTGGCCAAAAGCAAAGCTTACTTCCGAATCGGACACATCGGGTTCGAACGGGTATGGGCCGACCGACTGGCAGACAATGCGCCCCACTTGCAGTTTTTCGAACTATCGCGTGGCATCGAACTGATCTTTGACACCCCGCACCAACACGTCCATTCCTCGGCACCTGAAAGCAACTATCAGGAAGAAGAAATGCACCATGCCGACGAAGCTGACGGCGAACGCCCCCTGCTCGGAGTGGAGCCACACATCTGGAACTCGCCAACCAATGCCCAAATCATTGCCGGAAACATACTGAACGCCCTGTGCCTGATGAACAAACAGAACGAGAGCGTCTATCTGGAACGATACAACACGCTGTGCCGCAAGCTGGAGCGGACCGACAGTTTGATATGTAACATGCTGTCGACCCCGAACGCCGACCGTGCCTTTATGATTTACCACCCCGCCCTATCGTATTTCGCACGCGACTACGACCTGTATCAGATTCCCATCGAGGCCGGAGGTAAAGAACCGTCACCCGCGCAGCTGAAGGAGCTGATCAATACTTGTAAGGAAGAAAATGTGCACGTTATCTTCGTGCAACCCGAATTTGACCGCCGCAACGCCGACCTGATAGCCAAGCAGACCGGCACTACCGTTGTGCCCATCAATCCGCTGTCCTACGACTGGGAAGACGAAATGCTGAAAGTAGCACGGGCACTGTCCGGCGAAAAGGCGACTGAAAAATAAAGCATTTGCAAGCCAAACAGATACCCTCAAGAAAAAACATTTGCCGACCATGTCCCAGCAACCTATCATTGAAATCAGAAACCTCAGTGCCGGATACGACGGACGCACCGTGCTGCACGATGTCAACCTGACCGTATACGAACATGATTTTCTGGGTATCATCGGCCCCAATGGCGGAGGGAAAACTACGCTGATAAAGTGTATCCTCGGATTGTTGCCTCCTTTGCAGGGGGAAATCGTCTTCACTCCCTCGCAAAGTAGTAAAGACATATCCGCCACCGACAACAGCCACGCAACGGGAAAAATCACCATGGGCTACCTGCCCCAGTACAACAGCATCGACCGTAAATTTCCCATCACCGTCGAAGAAGTGATACTCTCCGGCCTCAGCAGCAAGAAATCGCTGGCCTCGCGCTTCACCGCCCAACACCGCGAAAAGGCCCATCAGGTAGTAACCCGCATGGGACTGGAAGGGCTCGAACAACGCCCCATCGGTGCACTGAGCGGCGGACAACTGCAACGCGCCCTGCTGGGCCGTGCCATCATCTCCGACCCCGAAGTTGTGATACTCGACGAACCCAGTACCTACATCGACAAGCGGTTCGAAGCACGGCTTTACCAACTGCTGGCCGAAATCAACCGCGACTGCGCCATCATTCTGGTCAGCCACGACATCGGCACCATCCTGCAACAGGTCAAGTCCGTGGCCTGCGTCAACGAAACCCTGGACTATCATCCGTCCACCGAATGCGTCACAGGTGAATGGCTCGAAAAGAACTTCAATTGTCCGATAGAGCTGTTGGGACACGGCTCGCTGCCCCACCGCATCCTGGGGCATCACAAGCATTCATAAATATATATTCCTACTCAAATGTAGAAGGGAAAGCCTGTAACTGATACATCAGTGCCAAAGCCATTCTCCGATGCCCTTCGGCATTGGGATGCAAACGGTCAGTATCCGATTGATGGAAATAACGTACATGCGCATCGTTCATAGGATAAAGCCCACTAATGCTATTCAAATCGATCACTGGTACAGCCCATACGTTACCGGCTTCTTTCAGAACCTGCACATATTCATCTACATAAACTCCTATTCTATTAGGATATGCCTCTTCCGGCTGCACATTCTGAGCTCCAAACTGCGCAAAGCCCCGATGCAAAGGTGTCAGCACAATAATCTGTTTCGAGGGAAAATTTGTTTTCAGATAATTCATTAAACGATTAATACGCCCCCGAAATGTATCATTACTCATCACCGGTTTACGATAACGGCGACTCCCAGTTTTCCCATCCGCTAAAGGAACTTCACGATATTCTTCTTCATACCAATCGCCCAAAGGTATGCCAGCATTATAATCATTCGTACCAGCAAAAACAATGATAGCATCAATAGCATCGCCCTGCTCTTTCAGTAAATTTTCAGCCTGTCCCAGCAACCCATCCATCTGATTGCCGTTGATTCCATACGAGAAGGCTTCCAGCCTCAGCATCTCAGCCAGATACTCCCAATAGCACTTGGTTGTCCCGATATGATTTTTATCGGTAATGGAATCACCTAAAAAAGCCACTTTTTTTCCTTTCCACTGATTTTCTACCACTACTTTCTGTAATTCAGTATTAATATATACTTGCGGAAGTACATCGGCTGAAAACAACAGGGCTGCCAATGTACATGAAACTATTTTCGTATTCATACAAACCTAACTTTTATCAAATATTTCGATAACAAAAATAAGCAAAACACTTTTAATGCTACCAATTGACCATACCTTTTCTTTAACCTATCCTAATAATAAGCTTAGTTATCATTCTTTTCAGCATGAAATGCTTATATTTGCGAAGTTTTTACGAAAATATTAGTAGATAATAACGTTATATCCCAACTCTGAATGAAACAATACAAGTTTGTGAACAACCTTGTAGGTTGGATTACCTTCCTTATTGCGGCGACAGTCTACTGCATGACTATCGAACCTACCGCAAGTTTCTGGGACTGCCCCGAGTTCATCACCACCGGCTATAAGCTGGAAGTCGGCCACCCGCCCGGCGCACCTTTCTTCATGTTGACAGCCAACCTGTTCTCGCAGTTTGCTTCCGATCCTTCGGAAGTAGCCAAAATGGTCAACTACATGAGCGCGCTGATGAGCGGTGCCTGTATCCTGTTCCTGTTCTGGACCATCACGCACCTGGTACGCAAACTCGTTGTCAAAGACCCCGAACACATCACCCGCGGACAGATTGTGACCATCATGGGCAGCGGAATGGTAGGCGCACTGGCCTATACATTCAGCGATACCTTCTGGTTCTCGGCTGTCGAAGGCGAAGTATATGCTTTCTCCTCCCTGTTCACAGCCATCGTATTCTGGCTGATACTGAAGTGGGAAGACGTGGCCGACCAGCCTCACAGCGACCGCTGGCTCATCCTGATCGCCTATCTGACGGGCCTCAGCATCGGTGTCCACCTGCTCAACCTGCTCTGTCTGCCTGCCATCGTGCTGGTGTACTACTATAAGAAAGTGCCCCATGCCAACGCCAAAGGTTCGCTGCTGGCGCTCATAGGCTCTATGGTGCTGGTAGCCGTGGTGCTCTACGGCATCGTGCCGGGCATCGTGAAAGTGGGCGGATGGTTCGAGCTGCTGTTCGTCAACACACTGGGCATGTCGTTCAACACGGGCGTCATCGTCTATATCATCCTCTTGGCAGCCTGCCTCATCTGGGGCGTGTACGAAAGCTACACCGAAAAGAGCAAGATGCGCATGGCCCTGTCGTTCGTGCTCACCATTGCCATGCTGGGTATTCCCTTCTACGGCCACGGTGCCAGCTCGGTCATCATCGGCATCATCGTCATTGCCCTGCTGTGGCTCTACCTCAACCCGAAAATGCAGGCACGCATGAAGGAAAAATACCGCGTCAGCGCCCGCACGCTGAACACGGCCATGCTGTGCACCATGATGATGGTCATCGGCTACTCGTCGTATGCCCTCATCGTCATCCGCTCTACAGCCAACACACCGATGGACCAGAACTCGCCGGAAGACATCTTCACGCTGGGCGAATATCTGGGACGTGAGCAGTACGGCACGCGTCCGCTGTTCTACGGTCCGGCCTACTCGTCCAAAGTAGCGCTCGACGTAAAGGACGGATACTGCCAGCCGCGCATCTCGTACAGCGGCACCAAGTTCATCCGCAAGGAGAAAGCCACCCCCGACGAGAAAGACAGCTACGTTGAAATACCCGGACGCATCGAGTACGAGTATGCACAGAACATGCTCTTCCCGCGTATGTACAGCAGCCTGCACACCCAGCAATATGAAAGCTGGCAAGACATACAGGGCTACGAAGTGCCCTACGACCAGTGTGGCGAAATGATTATGGTGAAGATGCCTACCCAATGGGAAAACATCAAGTTCTTCTTCTCCTATCAGCTCAACTGGATGTACTGGCGCTACTTCCTGTGGAACTTCGTAGGCCGCCAGAACGATCTGCAAGGCTCCGGCGAAATAGAGCATGGAAACTGGATTACCGGTTTCGACTTTATCGACAACATGTTGGTAGGCAACCAGGAACTGTTGCCCACCGAATTGAAGGAAAACAAGGGCCACAACGTATTCTACGGCCTACCCCTGTTACTCGGTCTCATCGGCCTGCTGTGGCAAGCTTATCGAGGACAAAAAGGCATCCAACAATTCTGGGTTGTATTCTTCCTGTTCTTCATGACAGGTATTGCCATTGTACTCTACCTGAACCAGACTCCGAGCCAGCCGCGCGAACGTGACTACGCTTACGCCGGTTCGTTCTACGCTTTCGCCATCTGGATAGGTATGGGTGTAGCCGGACTGATACAGGCAGTAAACAAGTGGACAAGCAAACAAGCCCACCAGGCAAGTGCTGATGAAAACGAGCCCGCAGCTCTTACCCCTTCGTTGGTTTCTGCCCTCATCATCTCTATCGTCTGCCTGCTGGTGCCCATACAAATGGCCAGCCAGACTTGGGACGACCACGACCGCAGCGACCGCTACATGGCACGCGACTTTGGTCAGAATTATCTGATGTCTCTTCAGGAATCGGGCAACCCCATCATTTATACGAACGGTGATAACGATACCTTCCCTTTGTGGTACAATCAGGAAACTGAAGGCTGCCGTACCGACTCACGTACCTGCAACCTCTCGTACTTGCAAACCGACTGGTACATCGACCAGATGAAACGTCCGGCTTACGAAAGTCCTTCACTGCCTATCACTTGGGAACGTATGGAATATGTTGAAGGAACCAACGAATATGTCCCCGTCCGTCCCGAGTATAAGAAGAGCATCGACGCCCTGTACGCCGAAGCCAACAAACAGGCACTCGACGGAAAGAGCGAAGCATTGGTTAATGTACAGAAGGAATTCGGCGAGAACCCGTATGAACTGAAGAACATCCTGAAATACTGGGTACGCAGCAAAAACGAAGAGCTGAAAGTCATTCCGACCGACAGCATTGTCATCAAGGTAGATAAAGAAGCCGTGCGCCGCAGCGGCATGATGATACCGGGTGATTCCATCCCCGACTACATGCACATCTCGCTGAAAGGTAAACGTGCCCTTTACAAGAGCGAATTGATGATGCTCGAAATGCTGGCTGAAGCCAACTGGGAACGTCCCATCTACATCGCTATTAGCGTAGGGGAAGACAACCAGTTGGGCATGGCCAACCACTTCATCCAGGAAGGTCTGGCTTACCGCTTCACTCCGTTCGACAACACCAAGACCGGAGTCAACATCGATAGCGAAAAGATGTACGACAACCTGATGAACAAGTTCAAATTCGGCGGCATCGACAAGCCTGGCATCTACATCGACGAGAACGCCATGCGCATGTGCTACACGCACCGCCGCCTCTTCTCGCAACTGGGTAACCAGCTCATCAAGGAAGGCAAAAACGACAAAGCCAAAGCCGTGCTCGACTATGGCGAAAAGATGATACCTGCCAGCAACGTGCCATACGACTTCCAGAACGGTGCCGTACAGATAGCCGAAGCCTACTACAAACTGGGCGAGACCGCCAAAGCCGATGCCATCATGAAACAGCTGGCCGACAAGGCAGTAGAGTACATGACATGGTATATGAGCATGAGCGACAGCCGATTCGTGTATGCTAGCCGTGAGTACGAATACCACTGGGCGATACTGGACCGCGAAGTGAAAATCATGAAACAGTACCAGTCGCAACTGGCAGGCGTCTACGAGCCGAAGGTGGACGAACTCTATAATATGTATGTAGACCGAATGAAATAACGACAGCATGTTTATAGAACAACCGCCCAAGCTATTCCGCAAGTTATACCCCAGTGCCCTGTGGCGTATGAATCCGGAGGAAAAGGCCGTCTATCTGACATTCGACGACGGCCCTATTCCCGAGGTTACTCCCTGGGTACTCGACCTGCTGGATCAGCATCAGATAAAGGCTACTTTCTTCATGGTGGGCGACAACGTGCGCAAGCATCCCGACATTTTCCGCATGGTGGTAGAGCGTGGTCACCGCATCGGCAACCACACTTTCAACCACATCCGCGGATTCAGCCGGAAATACTTCACCTCGTACAGCTATCTGGAGAACACAGAAGAAGCATACGACTTCATGTGCTCCATCTGCGCCCCGGACATCACCACAAAAGCCCTGCGCCCGCTCCTGTTCCGACCGCCACACGGTCACATGGGTTGGGCACAGTATATGGTACTGAAAAGTAAATACAAGATTGTGATGTGGGACCTTGTCACCCGCGACTATAGCAAGAAACTTCGCGGCCCGCAAGTACTGGCCAACGTCATGCGCTACGCCCGTAACGGTTCCATTATCACTTTCCACGACTCCCTTAAGTCCTGGGACAACGGCAACCTGCAGTATGCTCTGCCCCGTGCCATCAACTTCCTGAAGGAAGAAGGATATGAATTCAAACTGCTTTAAGCTATAATTTTTCCCCAGTTAGGAAAAAAATATTCCCCAGTTAGAAAAAATTTTTTTCCTAACTGGGGAATTTTTTGAGAGAGGGAGATTAACGTAAAGGAGATGTAATCTGTCGCTTTTTCTTCATAGCATCACGCCAAGTACCTTTTATCTTCACTGGTGGACGATGAGATTTCTTCCATTTATCTATCTGATCTTCAGTCGGCTGTTTCTGTAAACCACGCGTCGTGGCCGCATTGCGATTAATGGCATCGTATTGTACAAAGTCTTCATAATTATATGTCCAACTCTCACCTTCGGAAAGGGTCATTATTGCTTTATAAATAGCTTCACGACTAGGAGCATTAAATGGCGCATCATTATAACGCATCATACTGTTTTCCGTCGGACGATAAGCACCGTACCCATAAAGATAAGCCCCCTCATAGAGTCCCAATTCCTCCCCTGCATAACGACTGTCCTTTAAGAAATGTGCCCACTTAACGGTGGTAACATCATTGCGCCAATCCACATTGGCACCCCAACCCCAGTTATGCCACACTTCATCAAGTTCATTTTGGTTTTCTTGAGGCAATGTCAGTTGTTCGTTACCGAATTCTACGTATTCATCTAATAATTTAGCAAATCCATGTCCTCCTATTTCATGTAGCAAAATATTTGTTTCATCATCAGGTATATAAGCTATAAAACTACCATCAACATACATCGTTGTAAATGCACGCCAACAATCTTTTGGACCGTATATGACACCTATCATAAGCTGCTCCTTATTTATTTCTGAAATCTTAGATGCATATTCAAAACATAATTTATTATTTTCCTTAATTCTAAATTCTGCCTCAGGAGTTAAAACATTATTAGGTGATACAACTTTCACGCCATAAATATTAAATCTGTTACGCAGACTTTTATAAGGCTCAACAGAAAACAATTTTTCCATATCTTCTCGCACCCTTTGTTCAAAATAGCCATCAGGTTCCAATTCTTTATCAACAAATCCATCGCCTAAAAAGACAAGATCGATCCCTTTTCCAACAGAAGCTTTTTGCAAAACGAACACCTCGCCATCACGAGAATAATCTGTTGATGTATAAAGATCATCAAAATCAAAATCAGGATGTTCTTCAGGTTCTCCTAATCTTTCTCTTAAAATATTTTCTACCTGCTGATCGTACCATGAAAAATCAATATTATAATCTACAAACGTATAATAAATAAGGTTACCATATGAATCATAAATGTAAATACCTGGATAAAAATAAATTCCAAACACTGGTTCATATTTCCAATAATAGACGTCATGATACAGACCTTCTGTAAATAGAATATCACTTGGCAAATTTTGAGGATAAAATTTTTGAAACCACTCATTTCTATTTTTTAACCAAAAATTATATATAGTAGATAATCCTTTATTGTGATAATCCAAATGCATATTGATTCTATTCTTAGTCAAATCTATTACATCGATTTGACCAGCAATACAATAGACAAGTGTCAATTTATTCTTCTTGAACAAATCCTGAGATAGTATTTCGCCATCATAAGCACAAGTTTCTGGATCCAGAATACGTACATCAACTGCATCCCGAAATGATAAATTATAAGATTCTGTTTTTAAAGAATTTCCTTTATAAGGAATCTGTGGAATAATATACCATCCAAATTCATTCCATTTAGAATGATTTAAAACATGGATTGGAATATTTCCATAAATATTATTCAAAGTAAGATCGAGACCTAAATCTTTAGTATAATCATTTTGTAAATTGCAAGAATCCATCAAAAGGGAAAATTCTTCGGGTAAACTCCCCACTAAACCATTTTTGGGGAGATAAAGAGATACTACATAATCTTTCTTTATTCGTTCCAAATCACCATAACAATGATTCACTCCATACCATTCATAAATAGGTTTGTCGCTACACCAATTAGTATTATTATACCAATTATCTCCATTTGTTGCCTTGTATAATGCAATCAATGCTTCTCTGTGCCTTTTAGCCCAATAATCATTACCTTGAAAAACCTTTATTTTCTGTTTCAACCCTTTATAAGAAATAATAATTTCACCCTCACGGTTATTATCTGTCATATTCGCTGCAATATTGAAACTCAATGGCTTCTCTACCAATCCACGAGTAGTCACCTGCTGAATCCAATCAACTGAAGTTTCTACTGTGAAATCAACGTTAGTATTCACAGAGAAATCCAGTCTGTCGCCTTCAGAAGCAACTGTATACTCACTCTGTGCAACAATAATCGCATCCTTTTGCACCTGAGTAATGACTACTTTCTCCTCAATATTATTCTCCTTATTAATAAAGGAAATCTCTGCCGACCGTGTATCGTAAGTATCGTTCGGCGAAATAACAAAGTAGTGTGTATAAGAAGAAACGGCTCGGGTAGACGCTTCCGTAATCCACTGTACTTCGGGCATTACGACCTCATACGATACATTGCTTTTCAATTCCACTTGAATGGTTTCACCATCGGAAGCCACTGTATATTCTTTTTGCGAGAGCAAAATAGAAGGATCACTACCTGCCTGGTAAACAGTCACCTTTTCCGTAAGTTCACCACCCCGAAGCGTAATGACTGCCTGCCGTGTTTCAGTATCCGTGTTCTCTGAGGCCTGAAAATTCAACGTTGACGTAGTCAGGCCACGGGTAGAAGAAGAAGCAACCGTCAACCACTCTCTGGCTGCCTCTTCTATCTCATAACTGACATCCACATTCACTTGCAACTCAATACCGAATGTACCACCTATTGCCTCCATTTCTACCTTGTTAGAAGTTACCAGCAAGGCATCTTTTTGTTTTTGGGTAAGAGTAACGGTTTTCTGTACATTTCCACAACTCAAAACAATAGCCGCATTCCGTTCGTCGTAAGTATCATTGGGCTGGGTAGTAATCTGAAGGGTAACAGTACCCGCTCCTCCCTGTGTGGGTGAAACGCTTAACCAGTCAATTGCACGAGTTACGGCACTCACACTCGCCGTCCAGTCATCCGAGGCTGTAAAGGTCAATGTAGAAGTGCCTCCTTCTACGCTTACCACAGGTTTCAGATCAGTTTCACTGCCAAACTCAATGGAAGGTTCAGGAGTTTCAGGAGCAGGTTCACTCTTATCGTCACTACAACCCGTCAAGGCAAAAACAATCACAAAAAGCAGCCATGCCGCATAGTTGAAAATAGTCTTCATATAGATACGTATTAATTCATAGTTTATCCCATAAAAACATGATTTGTGGTGATGCCTTTCTTTCCTTTATGGGGAAAATGGCATCACCAACAAAACAAACCTAACCAGTATATTTACTTTTCTTACAGTCCCAGCTTCTTTTTCATTTCATCGTTCCACTATTTCCGACAAAACCGGTAGCAAAACTCTTTCACTTCTTTATCTGCAAATAAACAACTTTTTCACATTTCTTTTTGTCACCGAAAACAGTGATTTTACAAGCAAGATGCATTTTTTGAAAAATAAAAGAATGCCTTTTACATCATTATACTAGCCTCAATCAACAACAATATGCCAAAGGCACACCGCATCTACCGCCAAGTCACTTCAATTCCTCAATCATTCTTTTCTTTCTTCATAACAAAACCCCTATCTTTGCGACAGAAATACACCATACTACCATGAATAGAGTTTTATTTCTCCTTTACATTGCCTTAATGACTGTAGCCAGCCTACGCGCAGAAGACATCCCTACCGACACACTGCTGATGGACTTCTACGAACGGGCCGCCAACCTGATGGGCGAAGGATATTACAAGGAAGCACAACGCAGTTTCGACAGTGCCTTTGCCGTCAAAGGAGTCGAACAATCGCCCGTCTATCCGATACTGCTGAATGAACAGGCTACTTTATTGATATATGTAGGAAAGAACGAGGAAGCCTTCGAAATGAAAAAGAGTGTGCTTCCCTACCTGCCTCAAACAGCCGATTTAGAGAAGCACATCAGCGTATACAACGACTTGGCCATCCTCTACCGCCAGCGGCACATGAGCGATTCTACCATCTATTATTACAACAAAGCACTCGAAGCAGCCCTGAAATACAAAGACGAAAGCTGGATCACACATATTTATAATAATGTATCGGTGTTCTATTTCAACATCCGGCAACTAAACGAAGCCGAGAAGTACAACGAATTGGCCATCCAGCACGTATCCAAAACCGATGACGCTTACGTCAACTTTTCGGCCTGGCAACTTGGAGCCGGTATCAAAGCCGAACTGAACAAAATAGAGAAAGCCGAACAATTCATCCGCAAAGCCTGGCAGATAGCCTGCAACGCCGGCGAGAATGCCGCAAGCCTGAAGATAAGGTGCATGCCCTCAATATTAAGGGTATTCGAACGTCAGGAAAAGCCCGACTCCGTAGACTACTACCTGCAAATGGGCAACCGGCTGCTGGCCGACATCCCTGCCAACTCCGTTCCTGCCATCGGATTCATACAGGTGCGTGCCTCGACCGAAATGAACAGAAAAAACTACAGCAAAGCCCTGAACGACTTGTTGTGGCTGCGGAACAGAAATATAGGAAGCGAACCCAAAACCCTGCTCACACAGATAGCACAATGCTACGACGCCACCGGAAACCATCAACTGGCCTACGCTTACATGGATAGCGCACGCATGTGGACCGACACCCTGGCACAGCACAATCTGACGCAACAGATGGCCGAGTTCAACGTAAAGTATCAGACACAGGAAAAAGAGCTGCAAATAGCCCACCTGCAACAGGAAAAACTGGAGCACGAAACCTTCTTGCTGAAAATCACCGTGGCAGCAGGGTGCCTGCTGACCCTGGCCTTCATAGCCCTGCTGATACTGTATTACAAAAAACAGATAGCCGACAAAAAAATAGAACTGCTGAAGCAGGAAAACGAACTGAACTCGGCCAAACGCTACATCGAAGGTCTGGAAGCCGAATGCAAATATTTTGCCAAAGAACTGCACGACGGTATTGCCAACGATCTGCTGGGACTGCAAATGAAGATAGAAAGCTCTGCTACAGCCGATAACCTCCAGAAACTGGGTAGTTTCGTAAGTCAACTGAGGAACAACGTACGCAACATTTCGCACGAACTGATGCCGCCCGAATTCGATCAGCTCAGTCTGGACGAGATACTCGGCCATTATGCTGCCAGCCTGACCGAGAACACTGGCAGGCACATTGCGTACACACCGACCGCCGGCAATGCATCGCGCCTCATCCCCAACCGCACGGCCTACGAACTGTACCGCATCGTTCAGGAACTGACCATGAACGCCGTCAAGCATACCGATGCCAGCCGCATAGACATCAACTTGCAAGCGGAAAGCCGGACAAGATATACCTTGCGGATAACCGACAACGGCACTCCGTACACAAGCCAATCGCCCCACAACGGCAGAGGAATAGGGCTGCGCACGGTAGACGACCGCATCAAGGCCATCCATGCACAAGTCAGCCAACAGGCATCGGACGGAAACAACTGTTTTACCTTACAACTGGAAATACCACAAAATGAACAAGAAGAAATACAAACTACTGGTCGTTGACGACCATCCCATCGTAGCGGAAGGGATCGTAGCCCTGGCATCGCGACAGGAAAACGTAGTATGCAAAAGTGCCGACTGCCTCGAAGAGCTGAAACAGGCTGCCAGCAACGAGCGTTTCGACCTTTGCATCATCGACTTGGAACTGCCCGGCAGCAACGGATTTAAGGCCGTCGAGTACCTGCACAGCCAGATGCCCGAATGCCGTATACTGATCTACACCATGCACGAAGAACCGTGGACCGTTGCCCAACTTTCCGATGTAGACATCGACGGAGCCGTCTCGAAGAATGACAGCATTGGCGAACTGGACACCGCCATCCGGCAAATCAGGGAAGGCGAACGTTACTTCAGCCATGCGTTTGCCGAACTGAAACAGGACGATCCGAAGCACGACATACATAAGGTGCCTGTACTGTCGAAACGCGAGAAAGAAGTACTCACCTATCTCTCACAAGGACTCAGCACGGCACAGATAGCCCAGATGCTGTTTCTGAGCGTCAACACGGTGCAGACCTACCGCAAACGCCTGCTCGAAAAGCTGGAAGCTAAAAACGTGGCCGAGCTGGTGTGCAAAGGGAAGACACTTTTCTGAAAACAGAAAGGTGTGCCAAAATTAAGATTCTTAATTTGGCACACCCTCGTTCTATCCAAGCACATCTTTGGGCAAGCACAAAGCTGCCTGTGCTTTTACTTTATTTCGACCTTCAGCGGATTGCGCAACCGCTGGGCAAAGTCGGCCATATACCGGTTCCAGGCTTCGGGTGTCTTGATGTCGGCTTTATCCCAGGCGAAACCCCAGTAATAGACATACTCCGAACCGGGCTCGTAGTCGCTCACGGCCAGTACGTGTCCGTCGGCATTGTTACGCATCTTCTTTTCCTCGGGCGAGAAAAGCACGGTCTTCATCGATTTCACGTCGGCAGGGAAAGCCGCACCCATCAGTATCTTGCCGTTGTCCGGTCCGGTGGTAGGATCGACGTAAGTCATGTAGCCGCCCTCGGCCGAAGTAGTTACAGCTCCATCGGGCTCGTGAAGCACAATACCGGTAACGACGGGCATTGTCTCCTTCAGGCTGGTATACGAAACAGCCGTGCGGTTGAGGTGCGAACCTGCATCGAGTGTGATGACACGGGTTTCGACTACAGTCGTGTCGCCCTTCACGGTCAGCGGATTAAAATCTAACTTCACGGTGAAACGCAGCGGGCCGTTGTCCAGCACTTCGCCTGTCTTATAGCACCAGGGATAAATAATGGTATCGTTCACCATCAGCGCAGCCACTCCGGCACCCAGTGTGGGGCCTACGGCGTAGCAGTCCATGCCATAACCGTGGTCTACGTGGTAAGAGAAAGTCTTCACCAGTTCATCGGCGGCTTTCTTGTCGGTCTTGCGCAGTTCGTTCACCTTCTTCCACGATTCGGGATTCAACTCGCTGGCATAGAGGTCTTCCAGAATGGGTTCGGTAGTGTTGTACTTCGTAAAGAGGTCGTAACCGAAGCCTTTCTCGCCACGAGCCTGCAAGGCAGGACCGTAGGCACGGAAACCTACAAGGTCGTTCTCCCAGGCCATGTCGTCGGCACGTTCGGGATATTGGCGTCCGCAGGCCTTCACGTCTACTTCGGCGGGTGTACCCGGCTCGATGGTATAGGCGGCTGTTGCGCCCGAAGCTACTGTGACGGGGAAGATGAGTTTACCGTCGTAGGTAATCTGATAGGGTATTTGTTCACCTTCCTTGTCCAGCACGACAATCTGAGCCGTATCGGCCAGTTTCAGCAGGTCGGAAACTTCGCTCATCGACACTTCCACCATCTCGCCCGCACGTTCGGTGGCCAAGGGATTGGTTACGGTGACGGTCAATGCACTTTTATTTTCGGCACATGAAAGGCAAAGAAACGCCGACACGCACCACAGGAATATTTTTTTCATACGCAATGTCTTTTTCGTTTAGCAAACAATGAGGCGGAGACGGGTTACAACTTCCGGTTGTGCCGTCGGTGCCTAAAAGAAAGAGGATGTGCCCACACAGGACACACCCTCTGTTGTTTGTTGTTTCTTCGTTTATTTAGGCTGTTTGCCAATGTAAGCCAGGATACCGCCATCTACATAAAGGATGTGTCCGTTGACTGCATTCGAAGCTTCAGAAGCCAGGAATACGGCAGGACCAGTCAGTTCCTGCGGATCGAGCCAGCGGCCTGCAGGAGTCTTGGCGCAGATGAACGAATCGAACGGGTGACGGCTGCCATCGGGTTGCTTTTCGCGAAGCGGAGCTGTCTGCGGAGTAGCGATGTAACCCGGGCCGATACCATTACATTGGATGTTGTATTCGCCATATTCAGAGCAGATGTTGCGGGTCAGCATCTTCAAGCCACCCTTAGCTGCTGCGTAAGCCGATACGGTTTCGCGTCCCAGCTCGGACATCATAGAGCAGATGTTGATAATCTTACCGTGGCCTTTCTTCATCATGGCAGGCAGAACGGCCTTGGCTACGATGAAAGGAGCTGTCAGGTCGATGTCGATGACTTTGCGGAATTCGGAAGCTTCCATCTCGTGCATGGGCACGCGGCGGATGATGCCGGCATTGTTTACAAGGATGTCAATCGTACCTACTTCTTTTTCAATCTGGGCAACCATAGCCTGTACTGCAGGTTCGTCGGTAACGTCGCACACATAACCATGTACCTTGATACCCTTCTCAGCGTATGCGGCCAGACCTTTATTTACCAATTCCTGATTGATATCGTTGAAGCAAATAGTTGCACCTTGTTCTGCAAAAGCAGAAGCAATGGCAAAACCGATACCGTAAGAAGCACCTGTAACGAGGGCTACTTTACCTTCCAATGAAAAATTCAAATACTGATTCATAATGATAAATATTAAGTTTAAGTAAACAAGTTCGTCTTGTTGCGTACACCGTTTGCGTACACAATGCAAATGTAGCAAAAGTAAACGAAGACTGTGCACAATTTCGTGCGAAAACTGTGCCAATATCGTACAAATGGAGGAAAGTTTAACGATTAAGGAAGATAAGATACAATAAGTATCCCCCGGAAGGCGATGCCGGAAAATTCCCTGTCCGGAGGTAGATATACGGTCGGGAAACGGTTCGGAGCAGGTATACAATATGTCGCCGTTATGGCTGGCAGTAGCTCGTTCTGTCAGCAAAAACAGCATCCGGCTGCCACATCCTTTTTTCATTATCGCCAAACTACGCATCGGGCAGTCAGAAACAAGTACGGATTTTGCATAAACATACGTCGGGGACAGCCCGATTTCACATATTTATGCCCGAAAAAGCCTGTCCGCCGCACGAACAATGCTTGTGCCGTTCGGGCAGATTGCTTGTGCGGCTCGCGAACAATGCTTGTACGGCTCGGCCGGATTGCTTGTGGTGTTCGTCCAAACCGGCTGCAACGACGAAAAAATCCGTTTTTCGGACGAATTCAGGACGTTTTTTCTCTATTTCAATTGTAAACATTTCGCTACCCATCTAAGCATCAGTCGAATAC
The DNA here is from genome assembly GCF_900108345.1 of Bacteroides ndongoniae. Classification (GTDB taxonomy): domain Bacteria; phylum Bacteroidota; class Bacteroidia; order Bacteroidales; family Bacteroidaceae; genus Bacteroides; species Bacteroides ndongoniae. The sequence continues at coordinate 303,712 of NZ_FNVV01000012.1, forward strand.
AGAAAATTGCTTTAAAATTTTCGGTCTTCCTGTCCGTCGGGTCGAAAAAACGCATTCTCGGCAAACAGAAAATACAAAGTGTCAAAACGATATATGTTATACAACATGTGCCACACCCTTTTTCTTTTCTGTAATTGTCGTATCTTTGCGCCCTCTCTCTCAAACCGGTTCCTCTCGCCCGACGGCAGGAGGCAACCTACATCCGTCATGCAACAAACTATGCCGCACCCTCTGCTCTGACGCTGTAGAGTGAACAATCCGTATTATCCATTCTCAACAACAACCAGAGCCATTATGAACAAGATTACATTTCTGTCCGTAGCCCTGCTGACCCTTTGCCTGCTGCTCCAGAGCTGCGGCAAGGATGAGCCCGTAGAGCGCCGCGGCACATCTATCGTCGAAGTCATCGTCCGCAATCCCCAAGGAGAACCGCAGGCAGACAAAACCGTCAAAGTATTCAACGCTTCCGACTACGAAACCTTTAAGAACAATCCGCAGACCAAAGCCTTGCTCGAAAGCCGGACCGACAAGGAAGGCAAGGCACGCTTTACGCTCGATGCCGAAGAGTGGTTTAAAGGCAGCCGCTCGGCACAAGACCTGTACGTCGTGGTCGAAGAAAACTACGACGTCCGCAACTACCGCTGGTGGAGCCAACTGGTAACCGTCCGCCCGGGCCGGAGACGCATAGTCCGCATGGAGACAGGCGACGAAGCCGAACACATCAGCCCCGACAGCCCGACCCGTCACAAATACCTGCTTATCAGCGACGGGGTAGTCACCGGACTACGCGACTCCAGCGTCACCCACCTCGTTTTTCCGGCCGAAGTCCGGAGCATCGCCGACGGCGCATTCCGCGACTCCCGTATCGAGTCCGTCGTACTGAACGAGGGGTTGGAGTCCATCGGCACACAGGCTTTCGCGGGCAGCCGGCAACTGTCGGTCGTTACCCTGCCCAGTTCGCTGAAAACCATCGGCCCGCACGCTTTCGAAGACTGTATCGCCCTGACCGGCATCGACCTTTCCGCCACCGCCCTGCGCCGCATCGAAGACGAAACTTTCCGCGAAAGCGGCCTGAAGGTCGCCACACTGCCCCAAGCATTGGAAAGCATCGGGGCACAAGCCTTCATGGCAACCCGCCTCGAATCGGTCAGTCTGCCCCCTGCCCTGCGCAGCGTGGAAGACGGCGCGTTCAGAGAGATTGCCACGTTGCGCACCGTCACCCTGCCCGACGGCATACAGCAGATAGGCAGTTACGCCTTCTACCGTTGTACCCGGCTCGTCACCGTCAAAAGCCACGGCACAGCCACGACCTACGACGGCATCATTCACGAAGCCGCCTTCAGCGACTGCACCGCCCTGCAACACATCGCCCTGCCTCAAAGCCTCGCCAGCCTGAAGGGATGGACGTTCAGCGGATGCGAACAACTGAAAGAAATCACGCTGCCTGCCCACGTAAAGGAAATAGGTGACTACGCCCTGCGCACCGGCTTTGCCCTCGCCACCCTGCGCTTCGAAGGAAAGGAACCGCCCACACTGGGCAACAACGCCCTACCCTTCCTCGACCAACTCTCCGCCCTGATTGTTCCCCAAGGCCGGACAGAGGCCTACCGTACACGCTGGGAGGCCTACCCGAGTTATCACAATAAAATAAAAGAAGAAGGCTGATACTCCACCGGAGCACAAAAAAAGAAAACCCTCAAGAGCATCTGCTCTTAAGGGTTTCCTACGTTGGATGTTGGACTACCAGGATTCGAACCTGGACAAACAGAACCAAAACCTGTTGTGCTACCATTACACCATAGTCCAAACTTCAGGTGCTTTCTGTTAAAAAGCGGTGCAAAGATATGGGTTTTACAAATATGCTCCAAATTATTTATCTGTTTTTTTAGTTCGTTTCCCTATTTTCCTTATTTTTGCCCTTTATAGAACAAGTATTCATTTCAATTCTATCTTTTTATGAAAAAACTGACATGCTATCTGCTGCTGGGTATGGCAGCTACAGCTACCGCCTGGGGCGGGACTCCGTTGTGGATGCGCGACGTACGCATCTCGCCCGACGGCACCCAGATCGCCTTCTGCTACAAAGGCGACCTCTACAAAGTGAATGCACAGGGAGGCGAAGCCGTGCGGCTCACCTCGCAAGGCTCTTACGAATCATCGCCCGTATGGTCGCCCGACGGCAAGCAAATCGCCTTTGCCAGCGACCGCTATGGCAATATGGATGTCTTCGTAATGCCCGCCGACGGCGGAAGTGCCAAACGACTGACCTATAACTCGGCTTCCGAAGTACCCACCGCCTTCTCGCCCGACGGCAAGAAAGTCTACTTCAACGCCGCCCTTCAGGACCCAGCTTCGAGTGCCCTCTTCCCCACCTCGGCCATGACCGAACTTTATGCCGTTCCCGCAGCAGGCGGACGCACCGAACAGATACTGGCCACGCCTGCCGAAATGATTAACTTCCTGCCACAGGCCGACGGTTCCTTCCTCTACCAGGACCGCAAAGGCTTTGAAGACGAATGGCGCAAGCACCATACATCGTCCGTCACCCGCGACATCTGGCGCTACGATGCCACCACCGGACGTCACACCAACCTGACCAATCGCCCCGGCGAAGACCGCAATCCTATTCTGGCCGACAATGGCAGCGACGTCTTCTTCCTGAGCGAACGCAACGGCGGCAGCTTCAACGTATGGCGCATGAAGCTGGACAACCCGCAAGAAGCTCAACCTGTCACCACCTTCAAGACTCACCCCGTACGCTTCCTTTCGCAAGCCAAGGGTACCCTCTGCTACACTTACGACGGCGAAATCTACACACAGACTCCCGACGGCCGGCCGCAGAAGGTGAAAATCAATCTGACCGGTGATGACACCGATGCCGTGGCACGCCTCAACTTCAGCAGCGGAGCCACCTCGGCCACGCCTTCGACCGATGGCGAACAGGTGGCCTTCCTGATACGCGGTGAAGTGTTTGTCACTTCGGCCGACTATGCCACTACCAAGCAGATTACCCACACCGCTGCCGCCGAAGCCGACGTCTGCTTCGCTCCCGACGGTCGCACCCTGGCCTATGCCAGCGAGCGTAGCGGTAACTGGCAACTCTACCTGGCCAAGATAGCCCGTAAGGAAGACCCCAACTTTGCCAACGCCACCCTGATCGACGAAGAAGTGCTACTGCCCTCCACCACCGTAGAGCGTACCATGCCTACCTTCTCGCCCGACGGCAAGGAACTGGCCTTCATCGAAGACCGCAATCGCCTGATGGTTCTTAACCTCGACACCAAAAAGGTACGCCAGATTACCGACGGCTCCACATGGTACAACACTTCCGGCGGATTCAACTACCAGTGGTCGCCCGACGGAAAATGGTTCGCCCTCGAATTCATCGGTAATGGGCACGACCCCTATACCGACATAGGTCTGGTGAGTGCCGACGGCAAGGGAGAAATCTTCAACCTGACTGGCAGCGGCTACTTCAGCTCGTCACCCCGCTGGGTAATGGACGGTAATGCCATTCTCTTCAGCACCGAACGCTATGGTATGCGCAACCACGCTTCATGGGGTTCGCTCGAAGATGCCATGCTGATATTCCTCAACCAGGACGCCTACGACAAGTTCCGCCTCAGCAAGGAGGACTACGAACTTCAGAAGAAAGAGCAGGAAGAAGCCGATAAAGACAAGAAGAAAGAAGGCAAAGAAGCCGATAAGGACAAAAAAGACAAGAAAGAAGCCGACAAGAAGGAAGAAACGAAACTCATCACAGTGGAACTGGACGGCATCGAGGACCGTATCGTGCGCCTCACGCCCAACTCTTCAAACCTGGGTGATGCCATCCTTTCGGCCGACGGCGAAAGCCTTTACTACATGTCGGCCTTCGAAGGCGGCTACGACCTCTGGAAGATGGACCTGCGCAAGCGCGATACCAAACTGCTGAAAAAGATGGACGCAGGTTGGGCATCGCTCACACTGGATAAGAAGGGCGACAACCTCTTCATCCTGAGCGGACGCAGCATGCAGAAGATGAACACCAAGAACGATAAACTGGAATCCATCACCTACCGCGCCGAAATGAAGATGAACCTGGCCGACGAACGTACCTACATGTTCGACCACGTTTATAAGCAGGAAAAGAAACGCTTCTACAACCTGAACATGCACGGTGTAGACTGGGATAAGATGGCAGAAGACTACCGCAAATTCCTGCCCCACATCAGTAACAACTACGACTTTGCCGAGCTGCTGAGCGAATGGCTGGGCGAACTGAACGTATCGCACACGGGCGGACGCTACTATCCGTCGCTCGCTACCGATGCCACCGCCAACCTGGGTCTGCTCTATAGCTGGACCGACCGTGGCGAAGGCTTGCTGATAGACGAAGTAGTGGAAAAAGGTCCCTTTGATACCGCCAAGTCCAAAGTAAAGGCAGGCGACCGCATCGAAAAGATAGACGGACAGACGCTCGACGCCAACACCGACATCAGCCAGTTGCTGAACGGCAAGGCTGGTCGCAAGACACTTGTATCCTTCTACAGCCCCGCTACAGGCGAACGCTGGGACGAGGTGGTGAAGCCCATCACCAGTGGCTCACTGAACAGCCTGCTCTATCGCCGCTGGGTAAAACAGCGTGCAGCCGACGTAGAACGCTGGTCGGGCGGACGTCTGGGCTACGTACACATCCAGTCGATGGACGACGGCAGTTTCCGCAACATCTATTCGGACATCCTGGGTAAGTATAACAAGTGCGAAGGCATCGTCATCGACACCCGCTTCAACGGCGGCGGACGTCTGCACGAAGACATCGAAGTGTTGTTCAGCGGACAGAAATACTTCACACAGGTGGTACGCGGACGCGAAGCCTGCGACATGCCCAGCCGCCGCTGGAACAAGCCCAGCATCATGCTGCAGTGCGAGGCCAACTACTCCAACGCTCACGGTACGCCCTGGGTGTACAGCCACCGGAAACTGGGTAAACTGGTAGGCGCTCCCGTACCGGGTACCATGACCAGCGTATCGTGGGAAACGCTTCAGGACCGTTCGCTGGTATTCGGTATCCCCGTTGTAGGCTATCGCCTGCCCGACGGCTCCTATCTGGAAAACTCCCAGTTGGAACCCGACATTCTGGTACTGAATGCTCCCGAAACTATCGTCAAGGGTGAAGACACACAGCTGAAAACAGCCGTGGACGAACTGCTGAAAGAAATCGGAAAATAAACCGGCACATCCGTTGCCAGGCATACTGTTATAAGAAAAGAGGCTGCACCCCGCCGGGATGCAGCCTCTTTTGTATTTCCAAAGAACCGGTTATCAGCGTCCTTTCCGGAACTTATAAAGCAGTACACCATGAGCCGGAACTTCCAGTTCCAATGCTTCTTCTGATGTATTGAGCACTTTAATATCCTTCTGTCTCCAAAGGTCGCGAACCGTCTGCTTGCCCGATATGCCCAGCTTGTCGAAATCGCGGAAAGAAAGACTGGCCTTCTCGCGGTCGAAGTTGCAGAAGCCGACGGCTTTTCCGCCATCCTCCAAATCCTTCACATAAATGCGCAGGTCGCCGATGGAGTGTACGCAAGTGGCCTGTTTGCCCAATGGATCCTGATTGATGGCAATCACTTCGTTATTGGTCAGCAGGCTGTAAGTAAAGTCATCCAGCTTCTCCAGGTCGCAACCTATCAGCAACGGAGCCGAGAACAGACTCCACAGACTGATGTGCAGATACTGTTCATCAGGTTTCAGCTTTGTCGGATGAGCATTTCCCCATCCTACAATGCCTACTACCAGCATATCGGGGTCATTCCAACTGCCGGGCTTTGCCCAAGCCGCCGAACGGTCTTGCGACAAAGCGATGCCTTTGACGCTTTCCCACGTATCGGTAATGTCATTGGTAGTACGCCAACATTGTCCGCCGACGGCATTTCCCCACTTCCAGACATCGCCCATACCATATTGGCACAGGTTGTAAACGATATCCCGGGGCTGCTGACGCAAGTAGTCGCCCATAATCTTGAACGGTTTTCTTCCTAAAATTGAGTCGCCACCTCCCTGAAACTCCAGCGAACCTACGCTATAGGGATCTTTATCCAAATCACGGTCGAGCACGCCGCCGTAGCTGCACCAGTCGTACTTCAGGTAATCGATACCCCACTTGGCATACATCTCGGCGTCCTGTTTCTCGTATCCATAACTGCCAGCACAGCCGCCACAAGTCCACGGGCCGGGCGAAGAGTATATGCCGGTCTTCAGTCCCAGCGAATGAACGTAATCGGTCAGCTCCTTCATGTCGGGGAACTTGGCATTGGGCAAGATGTATCCATTGTCGTCGCGCAACTTGCCGCCTCTGGTCGGGTCGTTGGGATCGCGGTGGTGCTGCCACGAATCATCTATGTTGATGTAAGTCCACCCGTAGTTGATCAGTCCGCTTTCTACCATGGCTCTTGCAGCCTTTTTAATCTTCTCGGCAGAAACTTCGTGACCGAAGCAATTCCAGCTGTTCCAGCCCATCGGGGGAGTCAGCGCAATCCGGTCGCCGCACTCGATGCGGAACTTCTTCTTATCCGTTCCTTTTTTATTTTTTGCTTTCAGGGTTACTTCATACGTACCGGGCTTTGTCAGCTTGCCGGTTATCAATCCTGTCTCCGGATTGATTTCCAGTCCATCAGGCAGTCCGGATGCCGAAAACTTCATCGGCCGGTCGCCCGTAGTGGCTACCAGGAACTGAAAGGGTGAACCAGGACGTACGCCGAACACCGGTGCACAATTTATTCTCGGAGTGGCAGGAGCAGGAGGAGTCAATATGTAAGGCTCCGTTGCTATAAACTTCAGGGTTGGGAAACTATCTGATCCCTTCGACAAAATCTTTGCATCGGCCCAGTCGGCATGGTCGTAATGCGGACCGTCACCGCCTTCCTTCACCAACAGTTCCAGCCGTTTTACGCCGTCCAGCGAAACAGAACATTCTTTGGGAGCATCGCCCACCCTGACTATTCCACTGGTCCACAACTGTGCACCGTCGCCTATCACGATGAACTCGGCCGCATTCTTGCGCTCCAGTACTTCATCATCCAAACCTACCTGGGCGGTAAAACGGGTTGCCCCACCATCCAGCTGGATAGCCACCTCGCTGACAGAGTGAGTTCCCACTCCACGTTCAAAGGTTTGCCCACCAATGGTAAGTTTTCGTCCGTCAATCGACTTGTTCTTCATCGGCATGCCATATCCCTGAGTCATGGCTGTCAGATCCAAATCGTCCAGCCATACAGTCTTCGACTGGGCACAGGCAGCCATCGTATTTGCCAATACCAGACTGGCAACAATCAAAAGTCTTTTAGTCTTCATACATTTGGTCATGTATCGGTAAATTATTTCTGTGCTTGAAACATCCAGTAGTCGAAATACATCAGACGACCGGGCTTCTTACCTTTACAAACAAAATAAAGGTCGTGTACACCACTCACTTTGGCCACGTCCGAAGACACCAGTGCCCAACGGTTATCGCCTCCCGTCATGGGAACTTTTACGGTAGTCAGCAAGTCACCCTGCGGACTATCCAAACGAACTTCCATCGTTACGCCTCCATTGTGAGTTGTTCCTACGCGGGCCATAAACTTCGATGCTCCCTCTTTACGGAAATCAACGCCTTTCACCTTAATATACGCTCCATCGTTCATGGCATTGACAAATACGCCTACTTCTTTATTCTGGCCAGCCTTCATGCCTTCCGAGAAAGCCATGGTCTCAGCCTCAGTCTTCCGATAGGGATTCAAGTTTTCCAGTTCCTTCTCTATACCCGCCGTCATCTTCATGGGTACAAATGACCCGTCTTTGTTGAATTCTGCTTTCTGCACACAAACGGAACGGGTAAAACCCCCACCGCCCGGCAGTGCACCGTTGTGATAGAACAGATAGGTAGAACCTTTATAATCAACAATACCCGGATGGTTGGTAAAACTGCCACCCTCAGTAGGCATCAGCGTACCACCATACTTCCAGGGACCAACAGGACTCTTGCTCATCGAATATCCCAAGTGCTCGGGAATGGGACCTCCTGCCCAAAGCAGGTAATACCAGTCGTTGTGTTTGTACAACCAGGGACCTTCTTCGTACAGCGTCGGGCGCTCGGCCACGTTTCCTTCCCGCTTGCCGAAAGACTCTTCGGTCATCGGCACCCGGACAATGTCGCCCGAATACGAAATCATGTCCTCATTCAGTTTCACATAGTAACAGAAAGGATTACCCCAATACAGATAAGCCTGCCCGTCATCATCAATCATGACCGTAGGGTCAATGTCTCCCTTTCCGCTGCTTACCAACGGTTTGCCCAAGGCATCGTAGAAGGGTCCGTACGGACTGTCTGCCACAGCCACACCGATAGCGCCTCCTCCCTTGTTCATCGTGACAGGCACATAAGCATAGAACTTTCCGTCGCGCTCCACGCACTGCATGGCCCAGGCGTCGCCCTTTGCCCAACTGAAAGTCTTGTACGAAAGCACAGCTCCGTGATCGGTCCAGTTCACCATGTCGGTAGTAGTATATAGTTTCCAGTCATTCATCACAAACCAGGTGGAAGCATCTTCGTCATGGCTGGTATAAAGATATAACGTACCGTCGTATGCCATTGGTGCAGGGTCGGCCGTGTAGTGTGTTTGCACAATCGGATTTTGGGCATATGCCGATGCCGCCAGCAATCCGATGGATAAAAATAAAAATCCTTTTTTCATCATAGCTTAATGGATAATATAAAGTTTAACATATGGATTCTCTCTAAGATGATTCAGAAATAAGGGAAACAATTATTGATTGAATAAATAACTTTAAAAAGAATGATTATTACTAATATTAAAGGTTGCATTTAAGCGTTTATCGCCGTGTTTCTGTGGCTAAAGTTACACAGATTTATGATATTAGTGGCAAAAAAAAAACTAAAAAATAAACTTGCACCATGAAAATTGTATCTCAGCCATATTATATCCCTTGATTAAGACGAATAACCCAACCTGTTCCCACCATATATAATATCCATTAGCAACCTGTAAAAACATAAAAAACCGCCATTGAGGAATCTGTCCTCAATGACGGTTCATCTTTTCTATAAAGGATCTTATAGGTTTACTTTGCAATAATCAGGTAATAGTTCTTCTTACCACGTTGAACCAACAGATATTTATCATCCAACAGATCGGCAGTAGTAATTACCTGGTCAAAAGCAGTCAGTTTCTCCTTATTCAGCGAAACGCCACCACCTTGTACCAGCTTACGCATCTCACCCTTCGAAGAGAATACTGCTGCATTCTCAACAAACAAATCAACAGCTTTCACACCGACAGCCAAAGCATCACGAGATACCTCAAACTGAGGAACACCTTCGAATACAGAAAGAAGCGTCTGCTCGTCCAGTTTCTTCAAAGCCTCCGACGTACCACCGCCGAACAGGATATTCGAAGCTTCAACTGCTGCATTGTAGTCTTCTTCAGAGTGTACCATGATTGTCACTTCCTTAGCCAGACGCTTCTGCAAAGCACGCAAATGCGGAGCTTGCTGATGCTCGGCAATAAGAGCTTCTATTTCCTCTTTACCTATCGAAGTGAAGATCTTAATATATTTCTCAGCATCCACATCACTGACATTCAGCCAGAACTGATAGAACTTATAGGGAGAAGTATAACGAGGATCAAGCCAGATATTACCACTTTCAGTTTTACCAAACTTACCGCCGTCGGCTTTTGTAATCAAAGGACAGGTCAAAGCATACACTTCACCACCATTCGTACGACGTATCAGTTCGGCACCGGTTGTAATGTTTCCCCACTGATCACTTCCACCCATCTGAAGCTTGCAGTTCTTGGTTTCGTACAAGTGCAGAAAGTCGTAACCTTGCAACAGCTGATAAGTGAACTCCGTAAACGAAAGTCCGTCACGTGCCTCACCATTCAGTCGTTTCTGTACCGACTCCTTTGCCATCATATAGTTCACAGTAATGTGTTTTCCTACTTCACGGGCAAAGTCAAGGAATGTAAAGTCCTTCATCCAGTCATAATTGTTCACCAATTCGGCATGATTGGGAGCATCAGAATCAAAATCCAAAAACTTGGAAAGCTGCTTTTTGATACATTCCTGATTATGACGCAATGTCTCCTCATCGAGCAGATTACGTTCCTGCGATTTACCCGAGGGATCGCCAATCATTCCCGTAGCACCTCCAATCAGTGCCAGCGGCTTGTGTCCACAACGCTGGAAATGACGCAGTATCATCACACCGCACAAGTGTCCGATGTGCAGAGAATCGGCTGTAGGGTCGATGCCCAAATAAGCCGTAACCATTTCTTTAGATAATAACTCTTCCGTACCCGGCATCATTGTGTGGAGCATGCCACGCCATCTTAATTCTTCTACAAAATTCATCGAATGATTGATTGTTTAATGATTTGATTTATAGTTATACTTTTCGCAAAAGTACGACCTTTCTTCGAAGTAACAAAACTTAATGTCCAAAAAAGACACGATGTATATTACAAGAAACTGCTTCTCGAAGTTCGCTACAGGACAGGCCTCGCAGGCGAGCAGCCTCTTCGTACAAGCTGGCAATGGAAACTTCGCTTTCGTCCGTCTCCAAAAACAACCGGTCAAGGGGTATCTGCCTCAAGGTTTCTTCCTGATACCTGGCACCGAACGAAAGGTACAGACCGTGGCGAACCAAATCCTGAGCCAGCTGTACTTTCCCACGGAAGCCATGAATAATCCAAGGCACACGAGGCTTCAGCTCGCGCTTCAGCTGTATCAATTCGGCCTGTGCCTTCACTGCATGAATGACCAACGGTTTGCATACTGCTTCGGCCACACCAGCCTGATAACGGAAAACATCCGTCTGACGGTCGAGTACTACGCGAGACAAATGGTCAATACCAACCTCGCCCACAGCCAAAACACGCGGGTGAGATGCCATCTCCTCAAAACTGCAACGGAAAGAATCAGTCTGCCACTCACATTCGTCTGCATACCAAGGATGAACGCCTACCGAATACCACTCATCCTGCAATGGTGCAAACGTATGGGGCTGACAACTGACAATGGCCTGTCCCACTTCAGCCGGAAGTTTATGGGTATGTATGTCTATAGGAAATATCATGGCAGAACTGAAAAGACATCCCTCCTCCTAAGGCACAGGATCATAGCCTGATCCTCCCCAGGGATGGCAACGCAAAATACGCCGTATAGCCAGATACAATCCCTTAAAAGGGCCATGCTTCTTGATAGCCTCTACTGCATATTGCGAACAGGTAGGAGTAAAACGGCACGAAGGAGACAGCATAGGCGATATGCACCGCTGATAAAAATAAATAGGAAGTAACAATAACCAAGACAAAAGCCTTTTCATAACTTCTCGGCTATACGCGACAAGGCAATCTTCATACGTTCTTCGATGACCGAAGACGGAACCAGCTCGTCCGACAAATAGATAAACGCAACCGCCAAACGGGTCTGACTGCCAGATAATGCATCAGACAACAAGTGTTTGTTCAACCGATAGGCCTCACGGATCTGGCGTTTCACCCGGTTACGCTTCACAGCCCGTTTGAAACGACGTTTCGATACGCTAACGAGTATGGAAACCGGCACATCCAGTTCCTCGACAGGCAGGTACACCACACGTAACGGGAAGACGGAAAACGAACGAGAACCGCCCGCAAACATCTTCTCTATGACCTTTTTCCGGTCCAGCCGTTCCGATTTATGTAATGTATTAGCCAATGAAAAACTGATTTACAAAATTCTTATTCAACCCGATAAAAAAGAAAATCCATTAAAACCATCAGAAAAACAGAGAAGGTAAAGTCTAAAATTTGCCCCTCCAAAAGCATCACAGTTTTTTCAGACCTTACCTTCTCCGATTTCGATATCGGGCTTAACCTATTATTTTCCCTTGTTATTCTCCTTAATGAACATATCGAGTGCAGCAGTCATCGAAGGAGCTTGTACGCTCGGAGCTTCCAGATCCAAACGAAGTCCGGCATCGCGCACAGCCTGGGCAGTAGTCGAACCGAAAGTACCAATCTTTATATCTTTCTGCTCGAAGTTGGGGAAATTCTTCTTCAGTGAAGAAACACCTGCCGGGCTGAAGAATACCAGCATATCATAATCGAATGCTTCATCGGGAGTAAAGTCATTGCTCACCGTACGGTACATTATTGCTTCAGTATGCTGTATCTTGTTTTTGTCGAGTGCATTCTTTATCTCATCGGTGTGCACATCAGACATCGGAACCAGATATTTCTCGGTCTTGTGCTTAATGATAGCAGGCAGCAAATCATCAAACTTGCCAGTATTTCCAAAGAATATCTTACGCTTACGATACTGCACATATTTTTGGATGTACAATGCAATAGATTCCGTCACGCAAAAGTACTTCATCGTTTCGGGTATGGTAACACGCAACTCTGTACACAAATGGAAAAAGTGGTCGATGGCATGACGCGAAGTAAATACCACAGCTGTATGGTCCAGAATAGAAACTTTCTGTTGTCTGAATTCCTTCGCTGAAAGGCTTTCTACCTTAATGAACGGACGAAAATCGATTTTTACGCCGTATTTCTCTGCTATGTCGTAGTAAGGAGATTTCTCTGATGCCGGTTTCGGCTGCGACACAAGTACTTTCTTAATTTTCAACGTCCTAAAATTTTATTATCAAAAAATCGTTTAGCTTAACCATACCCTCGTACAACATGATACAAGGCACAATTTCAAGGGCACAAAAGTACAAAATTAAAAGGACATAGCCATATAAATTATTACAAAAAAGCTTTATCCACTTATATAGCATCAATATTTTAGCAAAAAGCCAAAGAAACAACCCGATTATTAACGTAATTTGCAAATCTAAATCGAAATAGACAATAAAAAGAACAAGCGGAAAAAGCGCCAACCCCAAGTAATAAAGAAGTGTAGAATAGGACTCAAGCCAAAGAGAAGTACGGCTTTCGTCAAAAAAAATCCAACCAAGACTTGAGTAAACAAGCCACTTCAGGAACAAATAGGCCAGACAAATGCCGATATAGATAGCCAGAAGCCAGAGAGGAGGAACATAAGTTACCAGATCGGGCCTGACCTCATTGAAATAATTGAAAAAGAAAACACCCGACAGCACACAAGTCTGTAATATAAGTAACAGCAAATATCGCATATCTGCTGCCGTTGATGTAGCAAAAATACTGGTACGCTCGCGATGTAGCAAGAAGTCTTTCACCAACTGAAGCAAAAACTTCCGGCTGCGTGAGAGGACATAAGCCGACAGGAAAAAGCATCCCAGCAGAATAGCTGCAACCGCATCATCCATACGTGGAGAATACGGGATAGGAATTCCTTCCGTCCCAACCAGCCATACCGTCAACAAGTTCATCATATAGCGGCAAACTTACGGATAGATACATCCCACAACGGTGTATTATATACCAGCTCAATAGCTTCCTGCGGAGTGTGGGCCACATGCCAGATTGTGCTGTGCTGCGCCCGCATAAAGTTTTCTTCTACCGATTTCTGCAACATTTCAAGCAGATGATCATAGTAACCTTTAATATTCAGAATTACAATTGGGTTCAGGTATAAACCCAATTGTTTCCATGTAATGACCTCCAACAATTCCTCCAATGTGCCACATCCGCCGGGCAAAGCAATAACGGCATCACTCAAATCGGCCATTTTCTGTTTGCGCTGGTGCATGTTTTCTACTTCGATCAGTTCCGTCAGCCCCGTATGATGCCAACCTTGTTCTACCATGAAATGAGGTATCACGCCTGTCACTTCTCCTCCTTCAGCCAATACGGCATCGGCCACAGCGGCCATCAGTCCCATGTTTCCGGCTCCGTTGACAAGCCGGATGTGTTGTTTTCCCAACAAAGAGCCCAGTTCGTGAGCCGCATCAAAATAAACAGGATCAATCTTTGTGCTCGAAGCACAGTAAACACATACAGAGTTTATCTTATTCATTGTTACTTGCCATACTACTTGTTATCACGGCGACAAAGGTATGGATTTTCAACGCCATTGGCAAAAGATAAACCTGAAACTTACCTGAAGTCCTTCAGTTCCTGCTGCAATTTCTGGCGGGTACAGAAGATACGGCTTTTGACAGTGCCTAAAGGTAAACCAAGTTTCTCGGCAATCTCGCGATACTTGAATCCTGCCACGTGCATGGAAAAGGGCACCTTATATTCGCTCGGCAAAGCGTTTACGACACGGTGCATTTCCTTCAGGTCATAAGCCTGGTCGGTACTTTCATAAGTAGGTTCGGTCGATGAATTCAGATGATACAGATTATCCGTCTGGTCCACAAATGTCTGTTCACGGACTATTTTCCGGTAGTTGTTGATAAAGATATTGCGCATGATCGTATATACCCAGCCTTTAAAGTTGGTTTCGGGCATGTATTTATCTTCATTGTCCAATGCCTTGAGCGATGTTTCCTGCAGAAGGTCGTTAGCGTCCTCACGGTCGGCAGTCAGCTTGTAAGCGAAGCGCAGCAAGTCATCCTGTATACTAAGAAGGTCCTTTGTAAAGTTTGTACTGTTGTTGGTCATAAATTCTTTTAATTAGGTGATTAATAATTCTTGTGCTTTCCAGCGATGCAAACATATGGAAAGGTGAAGCACGAAGCAGGATACAGGCTGGCAATAAAAGGGGGAAAAACTAACAATTGACAGATATTGGCCCCTATTTGTCTGTTTTCAGGTGGCCTATATACGCAAAAGGACAAAAAAATCACGCAGATTCCGGCAACTAACAACCGAAATCTGCGTGATAATAATGGATTGACTGTAAATCAGAGGAGACCGAAACACCCCTCAGACCACACAGAACAGATGTCTAAATCAGAAACATGGGGCTTACAGACCGAAAGCTGCTTTAACCTTGTCGACATAATCCAGCTTCTCCCAAGTAAAGAGTTCTACGGTTATGTCCTTATTGCCCTCGTAACGGCTCTTGAAGTGCTTGGTTATCACTTGCGGCTCGCGACCCATATGTCCGTAAGCAGCTGTCTCCTGATAAATCGGATTACGCAACTTCAGGCGATCCTCGATTGCTTTCGGACGAAGGTCGAACAGCTCGTCAATCTTACGGGCTATCTCGCCGTCACTCATGTTCACATGGCTGCGTCCGTACGTATTGACATAGATGTTGATAGGACGTGCTACGCCAATGGCATACGACACTTGAACCAACATTTCATCGGCCACACCGGCAGCCACCAGGTTCTTGGCGATATGACGTGCGGCATAGGCAGCCGAACGGTCTACCTTCGAGGGGTCCTTACCCGAGAAAGCACCACCACCATGTGCGCCTTTACCGCCGTAAGTATCCACAATAATTTTGCGTCCGGTCAGACCTGTGTCGCCGTGAGGGCCACCGATCACAAACTTTCCGGTAGGATTCACATGATACTTGATGTCGTCATTGAACAACGCCAATACCTTTTCGGCATGAATCGAAGCAATGACACGGGGCATCAGGATGTTAATCACATCGTGACGGATAATGGCCAGCATTTCTTCATCAGCCTTCAGCTGGGCTTCTTCTGTATCATCGGCAGGCTGGATGAAGTCATCATGCTGCGTAGAAACGACAATGGTATCGATACGCACCGGCGTACCGTTGTCATCGTATTCAATGGTCACCTGGCTCTTGGCATCGGGACGAAGATAGGTCATCTGCTTGCCTTCGCGGCGTATCTCGGCCAGTACCAGCAAAATGCGATGTGCCAGGTCGAGCGAAAGCGGCATGTAATTCTCAGTTTCGTTGGTCGCATAGCCGAACATCATACCCTGGTCGCCTGCACCCTGTTCCATCGGGTCCTGACGTTCTACTCCGCGGTTGATGTCGGGGCTCTGTTCATGGATAGCGCTCAGCACACCACACGAATTGCTTTCAAACATGTATTCGCCCTTCGTATAACCGATTTTCTTGATAACTTCACGAGCAATCAGTTGGAGGTCTACATAAGCCTTTGTTTTTACTTCACCGGCCAGCACTACCTGTCCGGTAGTTACCAGCGTTTCGCAAGCTACTTTCGAACTGGGGTCATAAGCCAACAGTTTGTCAAGCACAGCGTCCGATATCTGATCGGCCACTTTGTCGGGGTGTCCTTCTGACACCGATTCGGATGTAAACAAGTATCCCATACTTTTACAATTAAGAATGAATAATTAATAACTAAAAGTTTAATGGATGGGAAATGCGTGAGTAGAGGTACCGGAATGCACCGGCCTGTTCAGAAAAGTATGTGTTTTAGCATTTTTTTCTGTGGTTGCAAGCTACTCAAATCTTTCCACATTTAAATTTCGGCTGCAAAGATAAGCCTTTTCCGTGAAACACGGATACGGGCATCAAGAATTAACATTCATAAAGGAGCTATTAAATGCCTGCCTGTCCTGATAATGAACATGCATCACAAAATCTTCCGTAAAACGAGCTTCCCATCATACTGTCCGGCTACCTGCTTCCAAAAACGGACAAAATCAGGATACGTACCCGCCGGATAAGTTCCTTTCCTGACTGCCAGTCGTTGAACTACATATATTTCTCCTTTTTTCACTTTTATCTCCGAACGAAACTCGCCATACGGACTGTCAAACGAAACAGATGCCGGTACAGCCTCAATCTCGTATCCTTCAGGAAAAGAAATGTGCAGACTATCTGTATCTACATAACCATGCCCTATATATATAGGATAGTTCCGCTCTCCTTCTGCTGAAAAGCCTGGAACTTCCCCAAATACGTTCAAAGGTACAAACAATCGGTTACCAGTCTGACTACCGTATTTCTCCACATGAATTTTATAGCCGATGTCGACAACAGGAAATGCTTCTTTCCGTTCCAAGATATTCCAGTCTTCCACTTCCACTTGCGACAACTTTACCTTCGAACGAATCATCTGTTTCTGACGGTCGGGAGTAGCCAGCACATTGGACATATTCTCCTCATAGCGCGCCAAACAAGAAGTTTCATCGACCTGCACATCAGCCTTGCCTGTAGGGTATAACCGTATATCAGCACGAATAGCTTTCGTATGCAAAGAATCCGGATAATCGGGAATCCGGCACAAGCGCCCGCCAGAAGGTTCTATCAGCAAAGCATCGTGACCAGCAATTTGGCTATGTATGTACCCGAAAGGCAAATGCGCATCTGTACATTCCAACCACAACGTATCGCCAGGAAGAGATACCTGCAAAATCACATGATTCATTTGACTAGCTGTTGCAAAATCAGGAATCAGTCTTTCATTTTCAGTACTCACCACAACATAAGTGGAAGAAATACCCAGTTCCTTCAGCATGGCAAGCATATAATTCGACAATCCTTTACAATCGCCAAAACCCAATCGGCATACCTCAGACGCTGCTATCGGCTGTAAACCTCCAATCCCCAACTGGATGCTAACATAGCGGGTCGTCGCAGCCAGATAATCATAAATTACTTTCACCTTTTCACGGTCAGTCCGGCAATCAGCAACCAATTCGTGTAAACGCATTTTAAAATCCTCATCCAACACATCCCTTCCTTGCAACAGTTTATGCTGCCACACTCCATAAGCTTTCCAGGTATCCAAGTTTCCTGCCACTCCATCGTACACAAAATCAGAAGGAACAAAATAAACCATCGGCAACAGCTCGTTCCACGATGGAGCAAACCTTTCCTTATATACAGGAAGCAGATTAGTCGCAACAACATCGATTTGCTTTCGCCCATCCTCATCGGTTTTCTCACGAATCGTCACTTCCTTTCCCTCTATGTTTCTGGCATAATACCTGCACGACTGTCCTGCCGGTACAGAAATTGTGTACGAAGCCTTCTCAACCAGCTGTCCGGTAGCTATTTGCGGAATAAAAGGAGGGAAACCGATCACTCCGTTACGGCATTTCACTTTCCATTCATATCTGATTGTATAAGGAAAAGAAGGATACTTACTGAGATAATAATAGCGATAATCATCGGTCAGGAGCGACGAAGAATACTCCGACCTCTGTAGATCCGACTTCTTGATTTTCCTTACCCGGTTACCTTGTGCATCCAGAATCTCACCAGAAAAGTTCTCCAACGAAATAAACTTATCACAAAAACATACGAAAGTAGCATTCTCCTCTCCTTCGCGGTCGAATACGGTAACCTCCATCGTATTGTTCTCGACATATTGGGACATTGAAGTACATTCCACTTCCTTTCGGGCCTCTTTCACAATCGAATGAAGAACCTTCTGTGCCAACGCTTCCGTTATTCCGGTCCAGTTTAGGCAAAAAGCACACAATATAACCGTCCAATACTGTTTCATACTCTTTACTGTTGTTTCTTCAAAACAATCAGTGCATTATTCTTCTCCACAGCCTTGTCCCACATTTCCTGCAACTGCGAATAGTAATCTGCCGGAAATAAATGGGCCTTGACAGCAAATTCATATTTCAGATAGACCGTTCCCTCTTCTCGGCTGATCCAATAGGTGAACTGCAACTTATTATCTTCAGTCGTAACCCTACCCGGCTGCGGCATTTCTTCCACCTGATAGCCTTCAGGAAGTTTCAGTTCACACGTCAGACTTATCTGGTAAGGATAGTCAAACTCGACAGGTAACTCGCGTTTGGTCTGAACAAAAGGTGACTCCCTCAGTTGTGGGAAAATCATCGGATTGACGTACAGCATGTCACCAGCCTGTTCCAACTTCATTTCATAGTCAGCTTCTTCCAATAAGGCTCCAAAGCGTGTTTCCGGCTCCCTGACTTCGACGTTGCTAAGCACTACGTGCCCATCGTCCAGCCACGGCACAGCCTCACCACGCTGTTTCTTCCAACGATATTCCAGTCCGTATTGCCCCTGCATAGTCACCTGCCTGTGTCCTTTGATGCTTCCCTCAACTACCTCTGCTGTTGTTCGGATAGTCAACAGATTCTTCGCCACCTGCATCAGGTCTACCCAACGCTTTTCTTCGGGTACATTCGGAGCTAACAGACGTCCTTTCTCTACCAACAATTCACAAGGAAGTACATTAAATACCGGTAGCGTCATCGAACTGTCCAGATACACAAAACGTTGCTTCTTAGTATCATAAACAGCCACCACAAATGTATTAAGCTTCTGATAGGTCGGAAAGTTTACCGGCAACATACCCATCGAACGCCGGCTGATAACAACGGGATAAGCATTGATTCCAAATCCTCGTAGAATACTGATGAATACAAAATTCAGCTCCGCATTATTACCGCTTTTGTTCTTGACAACTTTATCCATGTTGTCGCAGTAAAGGTCATACTTCCCGTTCCAGGCCAGCTTTTCCTTCAACAAGTTGAAAGCAGCTCTGACCTTGGTATCGAAATCCAACGCATCTCCTTTTTCCTGTTGCAGCTTTTCCACCGCACTTCTGGTTTCATCAATAAACGGATTGGGCATTCTTAACCAACGCCCGAATCCCAAATGTTCATCACTCAGTAACAGTTTATCCACATCTGTCCAATTCTTGCTGAGCGCTTTATAGCCTTCATCCGGATAATTAGTCCCCTGCAAGTCGAAACTTGCCTGTACCCGATAATCCTCCGGACACCAGCAATAAGGTTCATCCTGTGCCAAGGCTGGTAAGTCGTACGCACTCAGTATATATCTTTCAGCCTTAATCCCGAAGTTGCGTGCCACCCTGCTGGGACCACTTTCCAGCACAGAGGTAGCCGTTATCGAAGCTTCCTCACGATCTACATGAATATACTTCTTTCCACGAAACTCTATATTATAGACCAGGACACTCGGAACCGTCACTTCATACTTATTATGTACTACAGGAATTTCTTCCTGCATCACCCAGTTTTCAATCTGCGAGAAATACGTCGAATTCACTTTATAACTATACTCTATTACCGTACCTTTCCGTACGTTCGGCAGCGAAAACTTCCGTACTTTATACGTCTGATTGATACGTTCATCCGAAACAATGTCTTTCTTCAACCGGCTTTTCGTAACTTTTCCATTCTCCAGGTTGTAAGCACAGCCTTCCAGATCCAGCAACACATCCTGTTCTTTTCCCTTTTCATCAGGTGCATAATACGGTATCATTACATCCGCATATTTCACACCTTCCTGCTTCAGAATCTTGATGCGTACCCAATACTCTGTACTCAGCGTGAATCCATCCTTATACGTAAAGTAAGTCTTTCCTTCCCGAATCAAACAAACAGCCGAGGCCGTAGTATCTTTCTCGTACACATCCATTGACAACTCTTCTTTCGAAGGTTTGCCGTACTTCAAGTTTGGTTCAATGGCATAAACTGAAGAAGTATACCCAAACACCAACAATACGATCCATAAAACGAAACAGCCAATGTTTTTCATGATTTATTGTTTTTAATAGTATTCTTCCAACAATATCAAATCAGATCTCCTGCCCACAAAAGCCCATTTACCTCCGGACTCTTGCCAATATCAAAATAAATCTGTGCTCTCTTCAACAAAGATAACACAAAACTACTATATAAAAAACAATAAATACTTTTTTTCAAAAAAACTGTCAACGGATGCCGAACGTCACCAGCACCCCTTTATGATCGGTCGGCCACACACCTTCCGGCAGCAGATATTTGTCATCCGATTCATTCGGAACACGTTTGCTGTTGACGATGCTTCCTTTCGGACCGAAAATCACGGCATCCTTCAGGCTGATAGCCGGATGAGGATAGTAGAAGACGTAATCAATGCGGTCGCGCTCGTCAGCTTCCGGCGCCCAGGTCAACTGTTCTACAGGTACCAGCGGATTATCAATAGGGAAAGTAAAGCCGGGATATTTCAACACATCCGGATAAAGCGTACGGTAAGTATCCACAAAGCCTGCGTTGTCGAGCAGCAAAGGCACCGTCCAGGGGACAATCAGCCCGTTATGGTCGTACAGGTCCTTGGTCTCGCGTATCCAGTCCAGATGCGAAGGTTCGTTGAAGTCGCCTCCCAATATCACAATGGTGCCTTCGGCAATGTCCTTACGCGCCTCGGCAATAAAACAACGGATGGCATCGTCGCGCTGCGAAGCATCGTTCAGTTGCAGTACTTCAAGAACCGTCTGCGGCACAGGAATCTTCTTCCAGGTAGAACTGTCATAACCACGGACATTGTAGTATGCGTCACTCAGATAGTCAAGATGCGCCGTATAAACGGCAATTTTGTGCCCTTTCACACGACTCGTCATCTTATAGATACTGCCATGATCGTCTTTTTCGGGGAATACCGTAAGAGAATCGGTTATCGGATGGCGGCTCAACAGCCCGGAGTCGTAACTGTAAAAGGAATAATACGTTTCACCCTTTTGGCGCAATGACTCTACAATACGGTCACAGAAACGCGTATTATTATAATTCCGCACTTCGCTGAAAGTCACAAAATCGGGTTTCAGACGAACGATCTCGTTCACAACGGCATCATAGCCACCCTTCACTTTTGTTCCTTCCTGCCAGATGTTCCATTGCAATACGGTAAATTCATCGCTCTCCTGCGCTTTTACCCCTATAAAGGCCGCCAAAAGCAAGCAAATACAAATAAGTTTTTTCATAAAAATATAGATTAAAATGGTAGAGATTCATTCAGAAAAAGGAAATTGCCGCACCACTTCCGGTGCAATCTCTCGCAAAGGATTCATCACGAACTCCCGTTCCTGCATCAGTGGATGAGGAATTACCAGTTGCGGAGTCTGTATACGGACAAGAGTACCGTTAGCATCGAAGCAAAGCAGCAAGTCGATGTCTATCAGGCGGTCGGAGTATACTCCATCCACAGATTTGTGTGTACGCCCCAGCTCTTGTTCCAATCTCTGGGTCACTTGCAATACTTCCAAAGGAGGCAGTCCGGTCCTTACACAAACCGCTGCATTCAGAAAACTGTTTTCTGAAGAGAATCCCCACGGAGCTGTCACATAAAAGGAGGACAAGGAAACTACCTCCCCTATCCGTTCGCCTATCAGTTCTACCGCCCGTTGCAGATTCTGTTGTTTGTCTCCTAAGTTAGTACCCAAACCCAGATAGTAAGTAAATGAAGAATGAGGAATGAAGAATGAAGAATTTGCTTGCGGTTCAGCTGCAGCACCGGACATAGATTCATCCCGACCTTCACCGAAAACGTCTGATCCTTCTTCATCAGCTTCGCTCAACCCCCCTTTTGATTCTCTACATAAAGGTATAGTCTTCATTCTTCGTTCTTCATTCTTCATTTAAAAGTTATCTGTCGGTTATCAGCATCGCATCGCCGTAAGTACCGAAACGATAATCTTCTTTCAATGCCACATCGTAAGCTTCCATCACCTGCTCGTAGCCTCCGAAAGCAGCCACAATCATCAGCAGTGTAGAAAGCGGCATGTGGAAGTTGGAAACCATAGAGGTAGCCACCGTAAAGTCGTATGGCGGGAAGATGAACTTGTTGGTCCATCCGTCGTACTCCTTCAGGTGTCCGTCCGTACTTACCGTGCTCTCAATGGCACGCATCACGGTTGTTCCCACCGCACATACCTGCTTGTTCAGGTCCTTGGCATGGTTCACAATACGTACGGCTTCTTCGTTTACAATCATCTGCTCGGAATCGGTCTTGTGCTTGGTCAGGTCTTCCACGTCTATATCACGGAAGTTGCCCAAACCGGCATGAAGCGTGATGAAGGCAAAATCGATGCCCTTGATTTCCATACGTTTCATCAGCTCGCGGCTGAAGTGCAGATTAGCGGTAGGGGCGGTAACGGCTCCCTCGTTCCGTGCAAAAATAGACTGGAACCGCTCAGCGTCTTCCGGCTCTACCGGACGGTTGATGATGCTGTGTGGCAGCGGCGTCTCGCCCAACGCATACAATGCCTTCTTGAACTCATCATGAGGTCCGTCGTAAAGGAAACGAAGCGTACGGCCACGTGAAGTGGTATTGTCAATCACTTCGGCCACCATCGAATCATCATCGCCAAAATAAAGTTTATTACCGATACGGATTTTGCGGGCAGGATCGACCAGTACGTCCCACAAACGCAATTCTTCGTTCAGTTCGCGCAACAGAAACACCTCGATACGTGCACCGGTCTTTTCCTTGTTGCCATACAGGCGGGCAGGAAACACCTTTGTGTCGTTGAAGATAAACACATCCTTGTCGTCAAAATAGTCCAGAATATCCTTGAACATACGATGTTCAATTTTACCCGTCTTTTTGTGAAGCACCATCAGGCGCGACTCGTCTCTATACTTTGTCGGATGCAAAGCAATCTTCTCTTCGGGAAGTTTGAATTTAAATTGCGACAGTTTCATATCTTTCCTTTTTTATATGAGGTTTATTGAATATTCTTTTCCGCAGCCGGAGCTCCATCCTGCTGCACCGCTTCGTCTGATGAAGAAATCTCCTGCTGGTCTATCCACTGTCTGAAATCCAGCGGATCCAGGCAGTCTTCGATACGCACATCGCCCACACGGGTACGCTGCAATGCCGTCAGGTGCGCCCCGCTGTTCAGGGCCTCTCCTATATCACGTGCCAAGGCACGGATATATGTTCCTTTGCTGCACACGACCCGTACTTTTATTTCGGGCAGGTTGCATTCCAACAGTTCTATTTCATCAATCACCAGCAATTTGGGCTTCAGTTCCACTTCTTTCCCCTTGCGGGCAAGGTCGTAAGCCCGTGTACCGTTTACCATACAGGCCGAAAAGGCTGGCGGCACCTGTTGTATTTCGCCTACAAACTTTTTCAGCGTCTCCTCCACCAGTTCTTTCGTAATGTGTTCGGTAGGGTAAGTAGCATCAATCTCATGTTCCAGGTCATAAGAAGGAGTCGTAGCTCCCAACCGAATGGTAGCAATATACTCTTTCGTATGATATTGAAACTCTTCGATGCGTTTTGTCGCTTTACCCGTACAGACAATCATCACGCCCGTAGCAAGAGGGTCGAGCGTTCCGGCATGGCCTACCTTCAGCTTCTTTATACCCAGCCTCCGGCAAATGTGGTATCGTGCATGACCCACTACCTTGAACGAAGTCCAGCCCAACGGCTTATTGAAATATAATACTTCTCCTTCTTTAAAATCCATCATTGCTCCTTATAACACTTCCAGTGAGTACCCGCACAACAACATAACCAAAATACCTCCCCCTACAACAATGCGATACCAACCAAAAGCCTTGAATCCATATTTCGTTACAAAACTAATAAAGAACTTGATAGCCAGCAATGCCACCACAAACGCAACCACGTTGCCTACAAGCAAGGCAGGCAGGTTGTTGACAACAATCTCTGTTCCACCTTCCAAAAACAGTTTCAAAACCTTATAAGCCGTAGCCGCAAACATGGTAGGGACAGCCAGGAAGAAGGAAAACTCTGCTGCAGCTTTGCGTGTAAGTTTCTGAGCCATACCGCCTACAATCGTAGCCATCGAACGGGAAACTCCGGGTATCATAGCTATACATTGAAACAGACCGATGAGGAAAGCACGCTTTTCCGTCAGCTCCGTCTGCTCGCTTCCTTTGGAGAAAATACGGTCACAAAACAGCATGAAGATACCACCTATCACAAGCATCACGGCCACCACCACCACACTTTCGAGCAACGCATCTATTTTGTCGCTGAACAAAAAGCCCAGTAAAGCAGCCGGTATAAAGGCAACAAGCAGTTTCCAATAAAAATCGAACTTATGTAGCAAACGACGCAAAGATGATGCTCCTTGAGGAGCAGGTGTATGATTCAGACGGAAAAAACGCTTCCAATACAGGCACACGACCGAGAGGATAGCCCCAAATTGTATAATTACCGTAAAAGCTTTGACAAACTCAGTACTTTCCACTCCCAACATATTCTGGGTTATAATCATGTGTCCTGTAGAAGAAACAGGCAAGAATTCCGTCAGTCCTTCCACAATGGCAATAACGATTGCCTCCCATATAGTCAAATCTCCCATATAGCTCATTCAGTCAGATGATCTTTCTCCTGCGACACACCCTTATCCTTGGGGGAGCGAAGCACTGCATATATCATAAACACAAAGCCCAGCAGACACACTACTGGAGCTACCTTAATCCGTCTCACACTGAAAATGTCCGGTTCGAAGTTCGTCGGTGTAGACGAAGGACCGGTCATCAGGATAAAACCCACAATCACCACCAGCATACCGATAGCCAGCAAGATGAAATTAGTTTTATCGAAAGCAAATTTCCGTTTATCCATTTCTTTTATTTATTATTAGGTTTCTAAGTTTGTAAGTTTATGAGTTTGTAAGTTCATCAGTTTGCGAGTTATTGCTTTGCATCAACTAAAAAACTCACAAACTTAAAAATTCACAAACTATATCTGATACAACGTGCCTGCCTTCATCCTCAGGTATTTGTTGATGGACAACAAGGCACACAAATAAGTTATCAGTACCCCAAACAACAATACTGCAGCCGATACCAGCATCATTACATCGGGCGTAACCACCCTGATCAGTTCCGGTTCGTACGACACCAGCCAGTAAGCAGCCGCCCACAGAATACAATCTGCTACAAATGCCGCCAGCACACCTATCCAGAAGTTACGCCGCAGGAAAGGACGCCTGATAAAACCCCAGCTGGCACCTACCAGCTTCATAGTATGAATCAGAAAACGTTTGGAATAAATAGCCAGACGGATGGTATTGTTGATAAGGGCAAACGATATAAGAGCCAGTATAGCTGCCAGTCCGAGCAACAACAGACTGATATTCCGTATGTTATCATTCACGGCATCAATCAGCTCCTTCTGATACAAAACTTCCTGAATATTGGAGTTCTTCTTTATCAGTTTCTCTATCTTGGCAATGCTGTCCGAATTGGCATAATCGGAATGCAGTTTTATCTCAATAGAAGCTGTAAAAGGATTATAACCCAAAAATTCTTCAGGATCAGCCCCCATTGCCTCAGTCTGTTCGCGAAGTGCCTGCTTTTTCGAGATATATTCCGTTTCCTTCACAAATGCCTCTTTATCAAGGCGCTTCTGAAGTTTTAGAATATCCGCTTCCTTCATCTCGTCACTGATAAGGATAGAAAAACTGATGTTTTCCTTCACGTATACCGAAAGATTATGGGCAGCCAATACGAAAAACACAACCAGCCCCAGCAACAGCAAGACCAGTGTCGTGCTGATGCTCGACGTGACAAACTGCATGTCGAAGCCCGAAACCAAATTATTTTTAGATTTACCTGCCATTCTCCTGTTTCCTTTCTTTTTATACTGTCCGCATCATCTGTCCGTCTCTTTTTTCTTCCGGAACACATAAATCATCGAACTGCTCCGCTCCTTCCTGACCAGCGAACTGAACCACGCCAACGTACCCGTAAACATTCCACGCAGAAATGCACACGAATGACGCATATGTTTCTCGGTAAGCATCGACACATAGAAAGCATCAAAAGGCATAGGATGTCTTTCGGCCATGATAAAACCATGATTGGCAGCCAGCTGATGAATCGTGGAAGGCGTAAAATGCCACAAATGACGGGGCACATCGTAAGCAGCCCAATAGGCGCCGTACTTTTGTGCATCGTACGACGAACAGTTAGGCACAGCCACAATCAGCACTCCCTTCTCTGTCAGCAACGAATACAGCCGTTCCCACGTCTCGTTCAGGTGTTCCAGATGCTCCATCACATGCCACAGCGTAATCACGTCGAACGAAGCGGGTTCGTAGTCCGATAAAGCCGTATCAGGCTTTACATCCAGATTAAAATGTTCTTTAGCAAACTTCCGTGCTCCCTCGTTCTTCTCTACCGCTTCCACCTGCCAGCCCTGACGGCGCATGGTGTCGGCAAAGTAACCGGTACCGGTACCTATATCCAGCAATCGCCCTTCCCGCCGGTGTGCTTCGTGCATCACCAGTCTCGCCTTACGCTTCAGCATGTAACTGCGCACCCAGTGATAAACCGAGTTCATCGCCCCTTTCCGGGTATCAGAATGCGAAATATAGTCCGGAGTTTCATAATAACGGCCTATCTCCGCCTCAACAGGAAAATCCTGTGTCAGCAGAAAACCGCAATTCTGGCAACGACATAAGTGGAATACCTCGCCCGAAGCGTAATGGTCAACGCATGTCAACGCACGTTCCAACTGTGTGCTGCCGCATACCGGACAAGATTTTATAGTGAGTTTATTCATCGAACGTTCTACCAAATAACGATGCATCCCAAACCGTCAGGCTGCAATACACCTAAATTTGGTGCAAAATAACAAATAAAAAGT
This sequence comes from Bacteroides ndongoniae, assembly GCF_900108345.1. Taxonomy (GTDB): domain Bacteria; phylum Bacteroidota; class Bacteroidia; order Bacteroidales; family Bacteroidaceae; genus Bacteroides; species Bacteroides ndongoniae. The sequence continues at coordinate 330,916 of NZ_FNVV01000012.1, forward strand.
GATTTACAGGGATTCTGTTAAGGAGATTTAAGGATAATGTAAGCCCGAAGCACATCTTTAGCAATGCCGGAGATCCTGTCTGACGATCTAAACCAAGCATTGCATTGTCCCTGCCCGAAACCCGCATCAGCTTCCGCAAGTCCAAAGGGAATTTTTAGGAAATACATCCTGCATTCAGCTGAAAAACGGATAACGAATCTTGTCAAAACAATCCAATTTTGCCGTAAAAATCCATCCATGACAAGCAATGTATTATCTGATACATTCACTCTACTAAAACACTTTTTTACCCCTTCATTCATGATTTAAAGGCCACGTTTTTACTTCCATTAACAGTATATCACCTTTTTTTTGCCGTGATGTTACGTAGTCAAAGGTTTTTGTTACACTATTATGAGGCAAACAATCTCCAAACCCTTAATTTTGTGATATCACTTAAACCAATAATTTATACCATGAAAAAGATTGATATTTTCCATCCATTGACGCTCAACGTCGGATTGGCCATTCACAATGCCGACTGGAACTGGCAAAATGTCACCAGTCCTTTCACACGAATCTATTATGTAACCAAAGGACATGCCAAAATCATTCTGCCTTCCGGAGAGTATCAGCTCAAACCAGGCCACATGTACATGATTCCTTCGTTTACCTTGCACAGCTATAGCTGCGAGGAACATTTCGAACATTATTATATACATATATACGAGAAACTGGAATTTGAGTCAAGTTTCATGGACGACTACAATTTTCCCGTCGAAATTAAAGGAGAATCCATCGACCTGGAACTGGTAAAACGGTTATGCGAACTGAATCCTTCCATGGCATTACCCAAATCCGATCCCAGATCATACGACAACGACCTGACTTTATCCGAATATATCACACGCAACGAACAGCGGGATATTACTCTGAAACTGGAATCAAGGGGCATCCTGTTCCAGCTCATCGCCAAATTTATGAAGGAAGCCAAGCCCAAAGAGGACGATATCGACAACCGCATCAAAAAGACGCTGATTATGATACAGAAGAACCTGGACAAGAAAATCAGTGTCGAAGACCTTGCCAAAGAAGCCTGTCTGTGCAAAGGCTATTTCACCCGCCTGTTCAAGGAGAAAATGAAAACCCTTCCAACCCATTACATCATACAGCGGAAAATAGAAAGAGCACAGCAAATGCTTACCATCAAGGACATATCCATCAGAGATGTGGCTGCAGAGCTGGGATACGACGACTGTTCACACTTCATCAGCATATTCAAAAGGGAGACCGGTATCACTCCGCAAGACTTCAGAATGCACGCAATCGATATGCACTGATACTGAAGTCAACGGAACAATATCAAAGACAAAATGTCTACTATTATAGTTTATAAAATAAAAAAGCGTCTCGTTAAATCAGGAAAAGACACGTCTCCAGTATACTATTTTTTTCCCAGTTAGGAAAAAGTAATTTCCTAGTTAGGAAAAAACAATTCCCCAGTTAGGGAACTTCCATTTCCTAACTGGGGAATATAATATCCGTATGCTGTTGTCAAGGTTTAACAGTTACTCAGGAAGCATCGACGAACTGGAAGAGATAATCATACCGTTCTTGCACACACCTTCCACTACCACCCGGTAGTCGACGGGCGAATCGGCCGCATAAAATTCCACATGTGCCCTGCCTTCAGCATCAGCCACTACCGACGGATTCCAATAGATGGTCGAACGCAAATCACGCGAACGCGACTCCAGCTTCTCCTTCGTATCATACACCGGCGAGTAGAACTCTACCTCCTGCTGATAGCCCAGCGGCGTCACAATCCCCATGTTCTTGTTCAGCGTATTCTTTTGGACGAATCCTTTTTTGGTCGTGATGACAATAGCGCCCGACATGGCACGCGCCCCGAAAATGGGACCGACCGTAGTAGGAGGTGAAAAGAAAATATCAGCAATATTGTCTACATCCAACCAATCATAACTAAAAACTTCGGTTGGTGCATTATCAAGCAGTACCATCGGTGTTCCTCCTCGATATGTCACGTCAGTACCACTTACTATAATACCCGGCAGGCGTCGCACAATATCCAGTACAGAAAGGAAATGTCCTTTCTCTATTTCTTCCGATGTTATGACTTTCGAAGTCGAAACGGAATAGTAAGGCGAACTGGTTTCCACTACCGGTTTTCTCCGAGCCGTAATCAACACTTCCGACAAATTGTAAACCCGCATTCCATTTTCAATGGTATACTTCATATCCATCTTCTGCACATAATTGTGTTCTACTTTCATTTCCAGCCGTGGAGGCAAGAGCTTCAGATCAGACTGCGGGAATGCCCTACACGAATCTATTTCAATAAATACGTTCCGTGAACCTTTTGATTTCTGAGCTTGTATAATGTATTTTGTATCTTCAGGATATTCCAACCCATCAAAGCGAAATACCCCTTCTGTATCAGCCTTGGTCACGGTTGTTCCTATCACAGAATCATTCAGTGCAAGCAACGACAGATAAGCACCTTTTGATGCCGAAAAATAACCTTCTACTTTTCCGGTCACCACGTCACCCAGTTCCACCGGATAGGGAAGTGTTTCCGTCGTATGTCCTTTCAGGATTTCCGGTACATTGTATCGGCGCCATCCCTGGGTCATCATCAGCAAGTCCAGGTTGTATTCGGTTTTCCTGTCTTTCTTCAAGTAGCTGGCAGGTTGTTCGATATAGCCTTTCAGCTCTGAAGTCAGCAACAATGTAGAGACGATGTTCGACGTTGTGTCAGGTTGTACATCCGCCTTGTCCACTACCGACATCGAAAAGTTACCTTCCAACGGATTACCATACACATCTTTCAAGGTCAGGTCAAGTGCCACTTTCTGACGCGGAGTATAATCGGACTGATCAGGATTCAGTGTTACGGCTGCCACTGCATTATCCTGCCGCGAAAACACCAGACGTTCGCTCAGAATGTTGCGATTCTCGTCTATCAGGATAAAGTGTATAATACCCGCCGGAAAAAAATCTCTTTCAAAGTCGATATACCTGCGACTGTTGTCCCACGGCTGGACATAAAGCACCAGCCCGCGCAACTGGGCCACCAGCGTCAGGTCCTGCCGATTTGCATTGAGAGGCGAACGGTTCAGGCTGACACGCAACACATCGTTGCGCCACAGCGTGTTAACGGCGATGGCCTGCTCCGAAGCTACCGGCAGTTCAAACAGCTTCTCTACCCCTTCACGGGTCTTGCAATGGGCAACATACCGCTTGCCGGGCATACAGTTCAGCGTAAAGCTACCCATTCCCAAGTGTGTACTGCGGAAAGTGGTGCACACCTTTCCTTCCTCGTCTTTCACCTCGCCTTCCACGTCCACCGATAATCCGTCGGTACCAATGGCCTTGAAAGCGATCTTCGACTGTGAAGAAAGAACGGCCGTTCCTCCTTCCGGGAAGAATGTCACGCTGAAATCGCTATCATCAAAAGGCAACGACAGATAACGTTCGGCTATCTTATTATTGTAAATGGTCTGTAACAGATATGTTCGGGATGTATTGACTTCTTTTTCTTTGAATGTATATTCAGCCACTCCGTTTCTGAATTTCAGATGATCCCCCTTTCCATCCGGGTCACCATCGGCAAAAACGAGTACTTGCTGTGGTACGATTGTGTCCGTGTTGTCTGTCTCGCTAGAAAAATAAATGCGGGTTTTCAGGTCTTTCCCATGCTCCGTAATCACTACGTGAGGCTTCAGTTCCTGCGCAGCGGGTGTCGAAATAAACATCGACTTGTGCGCAAAATAATCTTCACCGACGTTCCGCATAAACTGTGTATAGGCCCTGATGGTGTAATATCCCTCCGGTTGCTCCTCATCAATGTCGAGATAGCCGCCGAAACTTCCTTTGTCATCGGGTCTTATCTTGATACGTTTTATCAGGCTCCCCGTAGGGGCTGTCAGTTCTACATAAACGTAACGGCTTGCATTGGCCTGCACCATTGTCAGCGCATCCACTACATGCACTCTGAACCACACCCGTTCTCCAGCCAGATACACACTGCGATCGGTATGTATGCTCATCTTCTCCTGCGGGAAGTGGGACAGTTCCTTTTCGAAAAGACGAACAATCGTATCCGGCATTATTTGCCAGGCGTTTATATTCGTCACAAACACAAATACCAGAAATAATGCAGATACGATTGTCTTCATCTTAAAAAAGGGTAATAAAGAATATAATAACTAATACCTAATTATCGGGAAGCTCGTTGCTCTTCTATCCAATCTTCTATTTCACGCTGCTCTGCATCAGTATCTCTTGATTTATAAAGAAAACCTTCTGCTCTCCATATAACATTATCTTGACGATATGTATACCAAAGATCGTAGACCTCATACTCGGGTACATATACACCACCACCATCAATCAGCTCAAATTCATTCCAAGTAGCCATGCTCAAAGTATTGTCCTCGTTTACAGTAATCTTAAACGTATGTGACTGACGATAGTCATTTCCGCTACCTTCTGTCCACTCATTGTTATAGTGGAACATACGTACTGTACGACCATTATCCGTAGCCATCAAAGTTCTAGGCATTTTATAAGTCAACGAATCTGTAGGATCTTCTGTATTTCTCAACATACCATCCATCGTATAGCTTCCGGAGAATTCATTCACCAAATTCAAACGTACCAAAGCAACCGTATCTTCTTCTGTCACGGTATAAGCTGAAGTATCAGACAAACGGAACGAAAGCATATACAGCGAATCACAATGTAATGTAGCAGGCTTCACATAAATAGGAAAAAGTTCATAAACATTTCCAGCCTTAACAGTAACCTGATTCGAAGGATATTCGTAAATATCGGGAGAAAGATTTCTGTAATGTCTTGCTTCAGCAGACAGTTCCCGCGAATTATAGCGATCAATTTCATCAGGACACTCTTCAAGCGTAGCTGTCACATCTTGAGGCAATGACAATGAACCACTGACGGCAATAGACAGACGGACGGTATCCTGATCGTAACCGATGTTCAACTCTTTATCGATAATCTTATTGGCACTACCCACAATGTAAACAATCGGTGGATACTGCTCGTGTTCCATAGGAGACTCCTGGTCGCAACCTGTAAAAAACAGGAGGGACAATATTAATGGAAATAATATACTCTTTCTCATAATCGATCTGTTTTTTATAAAAAATCTTCTTTCATTTGATCTACTTTTAGAGCCATAATATTAATAGCCCGGATTCTGAACCAACTTGGCATTGCGATCCAAAATCTCCTGATTAATAGGATAAAAATACATCTTATTGTTAAACACACGTTTCATACTGGTTTCTGTATTCCAGACTCTAACGGTATAAAACTTCTCACGTTCAGCCATCTTGGCACTGACATCCAAGCCTGTAATAGGTTTATTATATGCGTTGGGCGCATCTTTCCAACGGCGCAAGTCATAATAACGCTGATTCTCAAAAGCAAATTCTACACGACGCTCCAGTTTAATCAGATCTTTCATCGTAGCATAATCGGAAGCCTCGGCCTCGGTTATCCCCGGAAGCCCGGCACGATAGCGAATCTGGTTGAAATAGAATATCATCTCAGGAATATTTCTACTAACAGTTATGCCGGTAGCTTCGTCCGTATAAGACCCATCCATTTCGTTCATAGCTTCCACGTAACTTAAAAGCACCTCCGCATAACGGACAATCGGATAAGTTTTAGCTTTCACCTGACCTTGCCAGTTCATAATATCTTCTTGATTAACATATTTACGCGACGTATATCCCGTACGGTTGTAGTCAACCTTGATAGAACCGGTAGGCATGGAGTTACCGTCAGAGAAATAATTGGCCACAAAATTCTTCTTAGCTTCTGTACCTGTATATGATGTACATGGCCATACACAATAATTAAACCCAATGGAGGCATAATAACGAGGTTCACGATTATCGTCACGATGAGCACGGTCAGGACTCAACACGTAATTCTCAGAAAAAGTCTTTCCTGTACCAACTGCTTTCCAAGATTTTTCTTCTTCCGTTGCCTCACTGTAAGGACGTCCGTCGGCCATACGATAGCAATCTATCAAATCCTGTGTCACACTGAATCCATTGATGCCTCCTAAAGGATTGGGATAGTAAGTCCAATCATCTGTAGTTAACCGATCACAATAATAAATCAGTTCTTTATTATGGATAGCCTGAATGGAACCGTCAAAAATAGATTTATAACTTCTATACGGATCAATGTCACCGGCACCATAAGGGAAAGGTTCCTTGGAAACTGTTTCCGGCAATTCGAGTGTACCAGCAATCCGGTCGGTTGTCTCTATTTTTTCAACAGTATTCAGAGCATATTTATTCAAATCAATAATCCGTTTAAATACTACTGCAGCCTTTCCCCAACGGGTTTTATCTTCGGTTTGCGAGATAAACGGCGTACCGTCCGAACGGCGCCAATCAGCATAATATGTATTGCCATTGAACAATGGACTGGCCCAATAAAGACGCATACGCCCCATGATGGCTAAAGCAGCACCTTGCGTCGGGAGGAACTGGAAAGCCTCTTCACGCTCAAGAGGCAAATAAGCAACGGCTTGTTCCAAGTTTTTACAAACATATTCTACACAATCGTCGTACGAAGAACGTTCGTAAGAAACACTCTCGGCTGAAGCATCCGTATCGAAAGCATAGTCCGGAAGGATAGGCACAGGACCATAGAGACGCATCAGGCTATAATAGAAATAAGCACGCATAAAATAAGCACGCCCCATATAGTCACGGCGCTCCATATCTGTCAGTTCCTGACACTCAGGAATACGAGCCAACAGAATATTGGTTTTCCGAATGCCACGATAATAATTTTCCCACGGATTAAAACGGTGAGTATCACGAGGAACAACCTGATCTATCATAAAATACATAGCGCTATGATTCCAGTCCACCCAAGGAACAAAGGCATCATCGGTAACAAGGCCGCTAGGAGAAAAAACATACTTATCACCATCTGTATTATTATTCGTTACTAAATTAGACTCATTAGGCAAATAAGCAGCCGCTCCATTTATATACTGTAGCAAACGTTCTTTAGATACAAATACCGAATCAATAGTAATTTGATCGTATACATATTTATCGATGTCCAAAAAATTCTCACACGAACTAAAAGTAGCAATTCCTGCCAATGCGGTCAGTCCACAAAAGAAACCGCAAGTCTTTGATATTAATTTATTTTTCATAATTAATTTCTTTTAGAAGTTCAGATTACACTGTAAAGTAATGACACGCTGAATAGGGTATTTTGCTCCGTTGCTACTAGCCTGTGTCGGGTCAAAAATCTTATCACCCTTATCCCACAACCAAAGATTCTCACCGATTAAGCTGAATGTAGCATTCTGAATGCCAACCTTCTTAAACAGTTTGTTCTGCGTACTATAAGCTAACGTCACGTTTTTCAGTCGTAAATAACTACCGTCACGTAACCAGAAAGTAGATGCCCGATTGTTATTGCTATTGTTACCATAAGTCAGACGAGGGAATTTAGCGTTGGGGTTTTCAGTAGAAGGATCACCCGAAATTTCTGCAGAAATCCAACGATTATTGGGATCAGCCACCATAGTAAGAATATTACCTGTATCTTCGTTAGCAAACGGATAATATCCAGAACCACCCACAAAATACTTCATACGTGCTGTCCCCTCGAACAAGACACTGAGATTCCAATTCTTATAATTGAATTCAGTACCCAAACCATACTGGATCTGTGGGGTATTAGAATATTCCAACGGAACGACATCACCGTCATCTACTACACCGTCACCATTGACATCCTTATACTTGATATCACCAGGAAGAACCACACTACCCAAATTCTGCTGAGGACTGTTTTCGATATCCGCCTCATCCTTAAAAAGTCCCAAGGCTATCAATCCACGATTGATTCCACTCTGATAGCCGACTGCCGACTGATAAGGATAACGCTTTATGGATTCTTCGAATTCCAGAATTTCATTTTTGGATTGGGTGAAGTTGGCACGGACTGTGATGTAAGTGTCTGGAGTAAATGTATGCGTATAGGCTACATGACCGTCAATACCCCAGCTTTTCATTTTACCCACATTAGCCCAAGGCAAAGTAACAAGTCCCATTTCAGCTGGTGTACTGGCACGTTGCTGATAAATACCAGAACGGATATCTTTAAAGAAATCCACCGTCATATCGAAACGATCGCCAAACAACTTCATATCAATACCAAAGTTAGTCTTCGCAGCTTTTTCCCAACGAAGGTTATTCGAACCGACTTGTGTTTCGGTAAGTCCGCTACCCGAGTTCCAGATACCGGAACCACCATTACCAATTATTGTCAGATACGGAAAACGTACACTGTCGTCCCAAGTCAGTTTATCATTACCTACCTCACCGTAAGAAGCACGGAACTTCAAATAGCTGAGGAAAGGCAGCGCATCCTTCATAAATTGATACTGAGTAGGAATCCAACCACCGGAAATAGCGGGGAAGAGACCAAATTTCTTTCCGTTCTCAAAGGCTTCAGAACCTGTATAACCTAAGTTAGCTTCTATCAAATAGGTATCTTTCCAAGAATAAGTCAAACGGCTGGACAAACCTACATAACGTTTAGGAATAGCTGTCAACGGAGTCTTGTTCTTAGAGTTAACATAATCTTGCAAATAAAAATGAATCAAACCCGTTACACGATGCGTTTTGTTAAACAACCGTTCATAATTGGCACGTGCCTCAAAATAGTATTTGCGATCTACTTCTTCCCAACCGGAGTATCCCTGAGGAACGGCATCAGTCACTTTCGTCAAATTCAAGCTACCGTCACGATTGCGTTCCGTAGCATAATACAATTCAGGTGTTTTGCTACGACTGGCCCACATCTTCCCATTCGAATTGAAGTTAAAAAGAACAGTGGCACTCAAACCTTTAGTCAGCATACTCAAATCCTGACGTAAAGACAAAATAAGATTACTGGTATTACCAAAATAGTTACGATAACCAGTATGATTCAGCAAAATATAAGGACTCATTTCCGAATTGTTCGTTCCGTAAGTCGGGAATTGACCAGTAGAATAAAGAATAGGTACGGTTACAGGAGTCAGATTAGCTTGTGCTTCCCACAAAGCGTCAGAATTGTCTCCATAACCCGGTGAATTCTGATTGACCAATATCGTTTCAAGATTTAAATTCAGAATGGTTGATTTTGTCATGTTCACTTCGATGTTAGCACGGAAGTTGTATTGCTTATAATTGACGTTTGTATCGTACTTGTTAATGCCTTTGTCTTGTTTGAAAATAGCTTCCTTATTTTGAAAACCCATACTCATATAGTAACGGGCCACTTCACCACCTCCCGATGCACTCAGGTGATATTGCTGGTTCCAAGTATAGTCCTTCAAAATGACATCACGCCAATTCACATCCGGATGCAAGTCTGGGTCCATACCGTTCTTGAACAAGGCCATATCTACATCGCTGAAAATAGGGTTCATACCTCTGGACAAGGCAGCTTCGTTAGCCAAAGTAGCATATTCATAAGCACCCACATATTCTGGCATACGAGGCGAATAGGAAAGACCAACGTTGGCTTTCACGTTAACCTTCAGTTTACCGGCCACACCTTTCTTGGTAGTAACCAATACAACACCATTCGCACCACGGGTACCATATACTGCAGTGGCCGAAGCATCTTTCAAAATAGAGAAACTTTCAATATCTTCAGGATCAACCAGATTTAGATCACCTTCCACACCGTCAATCAACACCAAAGCACCGGAACTGGCACCAAATGTACTGATACCACGAATCCAGAATTCTGAAAAGTCCTTACCCGGCTCACCAGAACGAGTAACAGCAATGATACCAGGAACACGGGCACCCAACATGTTGGACACAGAAGTCGCCGGAACATTCAAGTCCTTTACTTCTACATTTGTCACCGCACCCACCACTGAGATTTTACGCTGAGTGGCATGACCTACAACTACGACTTCATCCAAATCGCTGATATCCTCTTCCAACACGATACGCATACGTTCGTCTGTCTTTGTGACCTTGACCGTAGCGTCCTTATAACCTATATAAGAAATAACCAAAGTTTGTCCTTTTGAAAGACCGTTCATTTTAAAGCGTCCATCTGTATCGGTAATCACACCTTTACCTGGATCCTCTTTCACTGTAACGGTAGCACCAATGACACTTTCACCGTCTTGTGTCATTACCAAACCGGCAGCAGTCAACCCCGATTGAGCAAACATTGCATTAACCGAAATAATAAATACGGTTAATATGGATATAAAATATTTCATCATATTATTGATTCATTTGTGTTATACAAGGTTGTTTTATAAATTAAACATCACTCAATAGACAGTTTTCTGACTGTACGGTCCCAACCACCGGCAATGTAAATATTATCTTCGAAATCTGTTGCTATATCCTGAGGCGAGTCAAAACGTGCTTCGAGTGGGTCTGTAGAAGAATTCACTTGTCCACCTTGACCAGGCATTCCGGCTACCAGTTCTACCATGTCCCCTTCGATTTTACTCATGAAATTACCATCTCGACAGAGTACATAAAGGATACCATCTGAAGTAGGCGCAATCGCATAAGGAGCTATGAATTGGGCATCATTTAAACGATGTCCTGTAGCGCTACCCGCACCGTTGAAACCAGCATATTTTTCCCGACGCCAAACACCATTATCATTATAAAGTTTATAAATTCCTGCTGCTTCAGGTACACAAATAAAGAAACATTTATGATATTTGCTATAAGCCAAGCTGTTACGATCGCCCAAAGATACTGTAGGATAATCACCTTCAACAGGAAGTACTTCGTATGTCAAATTTTTCAAATCTACACAGCAAAAATTCAATCTAGAATCCAACAAATACAAATGATTATCATCTCCATCCATAAAACGTCCTGACCATATCTGTCCAGGCATATCAGATACAGGAATAATAATATCGGTTGATTTAGGTGCCCAGTTTTCCGAACGTGAATAAGAATAAATGGTACGATCCTCAGCCCAATGCGAAAGTAAATAGAATTTCTCACGGGTATTGTCTACCGCTGGAGTTCCGAACGATTTGGTCTGGTCTAAAGTTACCACTTTATTGTCATCCAATGAAATCAGTCTGACACGGTTATTCCACCAAGATTCCACCACAATAATGTTGTCGCCATTCATTCCCTTTACAGTAGCAATATTACTCGGTTCTTTAAAACGAGCTGTATTCAAATCACCATCTACGTAATCATCACCCGCACCAAATAAGCCTGCTATTGTTTTAACAGATTTAGTCTGTTGGTATTTAAAGACCAAATCTGTAGTGATACTATCTCCATCACATACCACAGAAATAGTGTGTTTACCAGCTTTTTGCTTAGGAACAACACCTAAAATCGTTTTTCCATCAGTAGAAACAAGGACAGCTTTTTTGTCATCGAAATAAACTCGCATGTCTGCAAGATTTCCTCCAAAATTACCTTCTACAATAAAGGGTTCATCAATACCACCATAAGTAGGCTTAATACAATCTACAGTATTTGGCATACTGGGATCGTATCTATTCACTAAAGTCGGATGTTTCTGAATTGTTTCACTTCCATCACAGGCTGTAAGGAATAAGAACAATAATAAATAATAGCTTTTCTTCATAATTCGTTTTTTTAGTATTAACATTTAAGTTGTTTATTCCACGAACATTGTCAATTTCCATGTCTGACTCATTCCTCTTCAACCATCATCTGCATAATTTGCGAACCCTATTTTCTTGTTCATACTCTAAGATAGTTTTTAAATGGTTAACATTATTATGATTTCTTGAATGCAAAATTAAATAATGTTATACCAAATGAATAGGGGTAAAAATACTTTCGATAGGGGTAAAAGTACTTTTTAAGGGTAAAAAGGACACTTCTAACCTATTTACTCCTGATTTCATAAGAAAATTAATACTTCATATAAGAGATAAACAGTATTAGCACAAACCCAGTAGTATCAACACAAATTATGCAAAAGAGAAGAATGAAAAGAATATAAAAGGATTAGCGTCCAATTAAAATCAGGATAAATAAAGCACCACTTTCTAAAAGAAAGATGGATATTAAATTCTTTGATATCGTTGAAACTAGTCTCTCCAAACTACTTCTTTTAAGATTATTCTATATGCTCTAAATTTAAATATATCAATAGTACAGATTTGGCTTCGAATTACAGCCCAATTGTTTTAATTTTGAGTCGTTACTAAAAGCAACTTGACCTGCTTAAGAGCATTATATAACTCAGCAATTTCTATAAATATTCAATGTATTCTATAAAGAAAGAATGCAAAAGACTATATTTCATATATCAAAGAACTATTTATTCACCTCAACCGAACAATAATAAAACCTTTTATTATATCCTATATTTGAAGTCATTCAACCAACACCTTCTTTATTATATTTAAAGAAATCAACATCAACATAACCTCCAGATATTTTAGTTGCATAATTATATATAGCAAATCTTATTCCCATAAAATGATTAGTATAATATATCATTTGAAATTCATTTCCCAACTGTATCCACTTTTCATTATCCAAACTATAATAAAATTTTGCTCTATCAATACCTATATTGAAATCACAGTCCACTCGAAGATATACAATGTTTTGCTTCAATTCTATTTTTTCTTTTCCTATATTACGATCCGTCATTAAAAGATACTTTTTCTTTCCTTCTTTTACAATCGAAATTAGTCCAGGTTCTCCATTAAATGCCCCAAGTCCTGCTACGTCTCCATCTTTCATATTTGATAAATCCATTGAAACTATTGCATTACATTTGGGGCCTTCAGTACGCTGAGTAAGAGTATTTCTTGCTTCGAATATACTGCGCACTATTTTACCTGTTTTTAACCTCATATATCCTGGACGCTCACTCAACGACCAAAGATTATTATCAGGATTATGATTCCACTGCCAATTTAATGCCAATTTTGGAGATTCAAAATTATCGCTAATTACCAATGCCGTTTCAGAATATCCCTTAATGGGTTTTTCCATTACTTTATGAACCTTTCCATTGTAATCACCCAACATTGGCCATTCATCCTCCCAACGACATTCCATTAGTACAGGTGTACGCCCTACAGCTCCGAAATCCTGAAACAAAAGAGCATACCAATCACCTTTCTGTGTATCTATAACACAGCCTTGAGCAATACCCTTCCGAGGATTGTCCATAGTATCCGATAAGACAATTTTATGTTCGTATGGTCCTTCTATCCGATCTGAACGTAAACAAATTTGAGTTCGAATTCCATCTTTTGGCCACCAAATCAAAAGTATATAATATTTTCCGTTTATCTTATATATATGACTACCTTCTAATAATCCTTTACACCCTTGTTGTTCGCCATTAAAAGCAGTAATATCCAAACCACCTTCTTTTACTCCAGAAAGATCACTTTTCAACTCTGTAATCCTAATTCTACCGGCACCATGAGCAAGATATACCTTACCGTCATCATCAAATAATAATGAAGCATCATGAAATTGATTCATAACAGCCAGTTTCTTCCATTTTCCGGTTGGATCTGTTGTCGTATATACATATGATTTAGAAGGTTTATTTGTAGCAAAAAAAACATAAAATCGCCCATTATGATAACGAATAGAAGAAGCCCACTGACCTGCCGAATATACATCACCACCCTCAAGGTCGTAAAATGGACTATCCTTAATCTCATCATAAAGATAACTTATAATCTCCCAATTAACCAAATCTTTAGATCTCATAATAGGAGCTCCTGGCATCATATGCATAGTAGTACTAACCATATAATAAGTGTCACCTACACGAATAGCATCTACATCAGGCACATCAGAAAAGATGACAGGATTAGTAAACATATCTTTTCCGACATTGATTTGTGCAGACAAATGCACATTTATCAGAAAAAAAAGAATCGATATCAAATGACTAAATCGTAACATAACTCTTTGCTTATTTAGATTTATATTTTTTCATTGTTTTCATGCGAAAATTTCCAATAATCGAAATTGAAAAGCGCATCATCTGTATCACCTCTAAAAATGAGAAATAAATCGTGTCTGCCTATTACTTGCTGAACTTTGGTACTTATTACTTTCCATTTGTTCCACCCTCCAGTAGAACATAAGGACAACGTACCCAACACAAGCCCATCCTTGCGGTCCAAACGTAATTCTATACAAGCCTTTGCTATATTGGAAGCAACAGCAGCTTCAAATATTACAGGTGCATTATTTCCAAAATCGAGATTTCTAATTTTAATATAATCACCATCATGAATATCTGTTACATATACTCCAACTTGGGAATTCTCATTTGTTTTTAACCCTTCCGACCATGCTATGGTTTCAGCCTCCACACGTTGATACGGATTGAGAGTGCTTACAGCATCTACGCCTTCTTTCGTCATATTGATTGTAGGAATAGTTCCATCAGTATTATAATAAAACTGTTCTACACATGTTGAACGCGTAAAGCCTCCGCCACCAGGCAAATCGCCATTATGATAAAAAAAGTAATTATTTCCCATAAATTCTATAATTCCTGGATGAATAGTAAAACTATTACCTTGTACAGGCATAATTATCCCACGATAAGTCCAAGGGCCTGTAGGAGAATAACTCGTAGAATAAGAGATATTTTCAGGAACTCCACCAGCTGCATAAACCATATAATAGAATGCACCGTGCTTGTACATCCAGGGACCTTCTTCATAAGAAGTAAATCGACTAGGATGATCAGCTCCAAAACCCTCTTTGGTCAACTTAACTTTTACAAGATCTCCTTCATAAGAAATCATATCTTCGTTCAACTTTACATACCAAAGATCAGGATTTCCCCAATACAAATAAGCTTGCCCATCATCGTCAATAAAAACATTTGGATCTATTTCTCCAATAGTTTTCCCAATTAAGGGTCTGTTTAGAGCATCGACAAAGGGTCCCGTAGGAGTATCTGATACAGCCACACCTATTGAGTGCATATTTGTTTCTTTACTCACCAAAGGTACATACCAATAAAATTTCCCATTACGATAGATGCAATGTCCTGCCCAAGCATCACCTTTTGCCCAACTAAAAGTCTTATAAGAAAGAGGCGAACCATGATCAGTCCAGTTCACCATATCTGTAGAAGAATAAACTCGCCAGTCATTCATTTCAAATCGACTAGTAGCTCTATCTTCATCATGTCCTGTATATACATATACTTGGTTATCATATACAATTGGTGCTGGATCCGGAGTATAACAAGTCTGTACTATAGGATTCTGAGCAATACCTATTTGACCACCAATAATGGCATAAATAACAAGAATCAATTTTTTATAAGTCATAATATTGATTTATTTTTGAAGCCATAAAAATCAATTACAATCTTGACTTTTGGAGAATACGTAAATAACTCTGGATAGAAGTAGTAAAAAATTTATCAATTTTTACTACTTCTCGATTTTTAAGAGTTTATTGCTTAAGCCAAATGATTTTATCGAATAAATACCCATTGATCAAATTTATAATCTCCATTTATAGATATAAAATAAAGATTTTGCACTCCTTCTATTTTAGTATTTATTTTTGTAACCACATCTTCCCAATCATGATTATTAAACTTTACTACAGCTATCGGATCAGCATTAGGATTGCCGAGACAAATTTTAAATGTTCCGACGCCTTTTAATCGTGTTTTTATTTCTTTAGGTTGCATATTAAAATTAACCCCTTTCACAACAGTTGATTGACCTGCATCATCAATGCACAGTACTGTATTTCCCAATATCTCTGTCTCTTCAAATTTTACACCTTTTGTTCCAGCAACAGTTTCCGCTTGTTGCACTTCATAAGGATTCAATGTTCGTATTTGTTTTGGACCCTTCATTGTCATATTTCCCATTTTATACTTCACATTCTGCTCATCAACATCCAAATAATCAACACATACACTTCGAAAACCACCTTTCATTCCACGATAATCTTTCAATGTCATATTATGATAAAAAATATACCATTGCCCCTCATACTTTAACAACGTAGTATGATTATTGCAGTATGAATAACCATATTCACCCGGATTTTTCAGGTAATTATTTTGATATATCCAACTCTTGGGATTGAGAGGGGTTTTACTGGTCATATAACTCATACAACAAGTTGTAGGTTTACCATCAGTATTATTATAAGGCCATTCTTCTCGATCTTTCCAGTTAGTATTATAAGTATATACCCAAGTTCCATTAATATAATTTAACTCGTTAGCTTCAAAATGATAGGGTGCAGGAAGTTCAGCGATACTATCAATATGCAACATATCTTCGCTTAATTTAGCAATACGAGCATTACCTGGCATAAAATCTGTACCTGATTTATTTTTATCTCCACCTCCAAAACTAACCCAAGCAACACCATGCTCATCAATTACGGCTCCCGGATCAAAAGGACATGCACAATCACCTAGTCCCGGTGTATCAAAATCGAAAAAAGTTCGTCCAATAGGGTCTTTCCAAGGGCCTACTGGCGAAGTAGATGTCATCAAACCAGTGCTTCCTCCATTTGCAAAAAACATATAAAAATGAGTCTTTCCATCATTTTCTTTGCGAGAAACAATTGACGGAGCCCAAGATACTCCAGCCCAAGGTTTACAAATTTCTGTAGTTTTTATCAAACCGTGATAAGTCCAGTTTACCATATCATTAGTAGAAGCCATCACCAAAGTACGGATATAAGCATAATTATTCTCATTATCTCTACCTACAGAATCCATTTGTTGTGTGTCATTAGTACCATATACATAAACTCGTCCATTATAAACAATAGCAGTAGGATCTGCCATAAATTTAAAATCAAGAATAGGATTACCACTATCTTTCGATGGGTCATCTGTTAATTTAGGCGTACTTTCGTATTGAGGTCTTTCACGTTCAATGTTATCACTCGTTCCTATTGCTGAAATATCAGCCGTACATGCTACTAAAGCATAAAACAATAGCGTACTTAAATAAACTCTCATGGTTTAATTAGAATTAAGTAAATATTTCTTTTATCAAAGGGTATAAACTCTTTGTTCCCAATGCATTGATAGCACAAATAAATGAAAAAAAAATAGATATGGAGGAGATATTATGTTGACTAAAAGGTACTCTTATGTGTTTAAAGACATTTTAACCCCTTCAAAAACTCAGAAGGAGACATTCCAAACTCATTTTTAAAATTCTGAGTAAACCTTTTTGGAGAATTAAATCCTACCGCATAAGCTATTTCTGCAATCTGCATTTGGCTTTTCTCCAGTAGTTGACGTCCTCTTTTCAAACGTATAATACGAATAAACTCAGCAGGCCCTTTCCCAGTAATGAACATTAATTTTTTATATAAATGACTTCGACTGAGTCCCAATGATTCGCTAAGTGATTCTACCGTAAAATTTGGATCAGCTATATTTTCTTCTACAATTTTAATCGCTTTTTCTATTAACTGCTCGTCTAATGTTGTAATCGTTATCTCACTAGGCGAAATATCCATTTTTTCTTTAAACTCATAATGACAACGTTTTGTCCATTCTATAAACCTTTTAATACGCAATTTCAATATATCTAGATTGAACGGCTTGGTAATGTAATCATCAGCCCCCAGTTCTAATCCTTCTAACTGGTTCTCGTCTGCCGTACGTGCAGTAAGCAAGATAATAGGAATATGTGACAAATGAACATCTGTCTTAATCTCACTACAAAGTTCTATTCCATTCATAACGGGCATCATCACGTCACTGACAATAATATCAACATCACAACATCGCGCAATATTCAACGCTTCTAATCCATTCTTTGCTACTTTTACAATGTATTCATTAGCCAAACTATCCGCCAAAAACTCACAAAAGTCATTATTATCATCAACTAGTAATAATATCGGTTTAGAATCAGCACGATTTTCCCGATAATCGTTGTACTCTTTGCTCAGTATATGATTCATTTCTTCACCATTCAGCATTGTCACAGGCAAACAAACAGTAAAAATACTTCCACAAGGTTTATTATCTTGAACCGAAATTTCTCCACCATGTAGAAGCACATATTCACTTGCTATATTAAGCCCGATTCCGTTACCAGAGTTATCATCATGCGTCTGATAAAATCGCTCAAAAATATGCTTTTTATCTTTATCTGGGATACCTAATCCGGTATCAGCAACTTTTATGCATAGCATATTCTTTTCTAAATAGACTCCAACAGTTACATTTCCTCCATCCGGAGTATATTTAAAAGCGTTGGACAAAAGATTATTAAGAATCTTTCGTACTTTGTCTGAATCAAAACTCATTGGAAAAGTTTTTATTCCGCAAGAAAAAGAAAAACGCATGTTACGACCAGCTGCGTAATCATAGAAAGGAGTACAAGTTTCCTTAACAAAATGAATTATATCACCTTGTTTACAATGAAGTGTTTCTGCTCCAACATCTAACTTACGAAAATCAAGCAAAGTATTTATTAACTCTAACAAATGTTGCGCATTCATCTGAATTACAGATAATTTTTTGCGAATACCACTATCTGAAACCTCATTCAGCATTATCTGTAACGGAGTTAATATAAGCGTCAAGGGAGTTCGTAAGTCATGACTTATATTAGTAAAGAAATTCAATTTCATCTCAGAAAGATAGATTTTCTGCTGATGTTCAAACTCTATTTTTTGTTGCTCAAGTTTCTCTCGATGACGTTTTTTTATCCAAAAGACAAAATATACCACTATGCCTAATGCTATAAAAGCAAATAACAAATATGCCCATACTGTTTGGTAAAAAGGAGGAATAATGCTTATATATAATACTGTTTCGTTTCCCCACTCTCCCTCACCATTACGTGCTTTAACAAAAAATTCATATTTTCCTGGAGGCAAATAGGAAAAATTAGCTTTGTTTTCCCGAGTATAAATCCATTGGTCATTGAAACCTTGCAATTTATATGCATACAAAACATTGTCAACATCCAACAAATCTCCTGTCATATATTCCAATGAAATAAATTTATCTTCATGACTAAGCAATAACGAGGAGGTCTGTTCTATAGGTCTGTCAAGTATCTTCCGATCATTATATAATGTATCAGCATGAATTACAGTATTTCCTATGCTCAATTCAGTAAATACTATTTTAGGCAACAATTGCATTTTTTCCGAAACTTTATTAGGATTCACTAAAACATAACCATCTATTCCCCCCAACACTATATTACCATTTTTCAATTTATAAATAGAATTTCCATTAAAATTGCCATTCATAAGTCCGTCTTTAATAGAATAATTCTTTGGTAGAATATTTAGTTTGCCCCTCTCCCTTTTTGTAATAGACAAAACAGAAACTCCATTACTTGTAGTCACCCATATTTTTTCATCATTATCTTCAGTAATTGCTTGTATGACATTATTACATAATCCTGTTTCTTCATCCATATAATATAATGAATCTGTGTTCAAATCCCAAATTGTTAACCCATTTGTATGAGCAAGAAATAATTGATTGTTTTTACTTTTATATGTATTTGATATATATGGTGATTTAAAAATCTGAGTACCCTTTTTATTACCTAAATATAAAAATTGCTTACCTGTAACAATATCTATAGTATACAATCCATATGGAGTACAAACATAGAGTTTGTCTCCACCATCGTAATGTGTACTAATGGAATGAATATACTCTCCATCAACATTCAATATAGAAGAAATAGTTCCATTATCAGGATCTAAACACTGTAACGCCTCAATTGATGAAATCCAAATTTTGCCATAACGATCTTCCAGTAATCCCCATATAACATTACTTGCTAATTCGTTGTTTTGAGGAATAAATTTATGCAACTTCCCGTTTTCAAAACAAAACAATCCATTCATATAAGAACTGATCCAAATTCGTCCTTTTTGATCTTCCAATAAAGCAATAATAGAACTATTGAAAATTGGGAATTTACGTAAAGTTCCATTTTTTCCTTCTATATATAATCCATTACCATCTGTCCCCAACCAAATATTCCCGTTCCTATCTTCCATCACAGATGTAATATCACTACAATTTGGATATTTTACAGTAATAAATTTGCGAAAGCTATCGTGACAATAAGACAATCCTACTTTGTTATGTCCGATCCAAATAGTTTCATTTTTATCTTGATATAAACAGGCAACATGATTTGAAGCAATTGAAGTATTATCATTAGTTGTAAATAATATATTCTTCAGAGTTTCACTGGCTCTTTCATAAATAAAAATACCTTTATGATCTGTACCAATCCAAATACATCCTTTACCATCATCCAAAACATCACGAACACCATGACTTTTCGTTTCAATTTCAGAATGAAGTGTAATTAACCGCCACTGATGCAACTCACTTTTTTTATAATAAATCAGATCTGTTTGATGAGAAAATATCCATAAACCTTGTTGTTTATCAGCATAAATCTTATCATACGCTTCGTTACCAATACAAGGAGATTCAATATTAGCCAATACTTCACTTTCTTTACATAGTCGCCATAACTCTCCTGAATCTAATATTAAGAATAAAAAACTATCGTTATCACTTATATCTACACAAGATTCTATTATTGAAGGATTGATCAAAATTGTTTTTCCTTCTTTATTATGTGTATCATAAAAATAAATTCGATCAAAACTTAATACCCATAAATTACGATTATTATCTACATAAATACGATAGTCATCTTTTACTTGTACACCATAATCTTCCAGTAATTTTATGGTATCTATAATAAATTTGTCTTTCTCTCGACAATAAACAACATAACCAAATCCATTACTAATCCAAATATTTCCTAAACCATCCTCTTGCAACGAACTAATATCATTAAAATTCTCATTATTAAAAGATAAAGAGTATTTTTTAAATTCATAACCATCATAACGATTCAGCCCAGACATAGTACCTACCCATAAGAAACCGTAACTATCTTCTAATAAAGCCTTTACATTATTGTTAGAAAGTCCATTATCTATATTTAAATGACGAAACACATAAGAGCTTTGCCCAAATGCAGACAAGGAAATAATCAAGAAAAAGATATATAAATATACAAATTTATGATTCATATGAACTTTTAATAGGTTTACTTTAATCTTATATTAACTTGGTTAACATTACTTCTAAAAAAAATAAGATTACATTTACCAAACCTTCTTTTCAAAGGATGAGGATGAAATTGAATTAATAGAAACAACTATAAAACTTCATTGATTTAGTTTGTACCTAATACCCAAAATCCAGACAGTTGTTTAATTCTACAATAATACATTATTTTTTTCATATAGACCGCATTTCCATATATTTTTCTTTTCCAAATTGCTGTGGTGAAACCAAGCGTTTTAGAGGTAAAGTTTCACCGTAAGCAGATGAGAGTGAGTAGGTTGCGGTGAAAGATGGATACACGAACAACACGGAATAAGCGGATGAAACGCAGATTTTTAATTTTTAATTGAATCAGCGTGAAGCTTTATCTTTCACCATATCTTGCTGTATACCAGAATGAAAGTTTCCTGGTGAAAGCGTGAACCCAATTTTCCTCTTTCTACTTTTTATCCATGTAAATCTGTCCTATCTGTGCTGTCCGCGTATCTATCTTTCACCCATTCTTCATTTCGAATGTTTCACTTTTCGTTCTCAAAGTGCCACTTGGCGGACGTAACTACCTACTTCAGCCTGGCAACATTGATGATGGGCTGGTAAGTTTTGTCCGTACCCTCTACGAGTATTGCCTGAATACCCCGTCTGTAATGCAAGTACGGCTCGCGAGCCGTGCAAGCGTCCCACAAATGGAATGCAAGCGTGGCTCACGAGCCGTACAAGTGTCGAAGAAATGCCTCCCGGAATTACTTGGAAATCAGTACGTCGAATTCGGAGTACCCCGCCACCTTATCGCCCTGCGTATTGCTCAAGGCACGGAGCTTGACGAAACGGGTCTTGACGGGAGCAAACTCTTTCATCTGCCACGAAGGATTGTTGCGGATGTTGGAGAACTCGCCTTCGCTGACCAACTTCCACTCACTGCCGTTGTCGGAAACATAGAACTCGTAGAAGGTGATGATGCCCGACGGAAAATAGTCGCTCTGGTCGGGAAGGTATCTGAAGCCTTTGATTTCGAGGGATTCACCAAGGTCGATAACCAAGTCGGCAGGCATCATGCCACGCTGGTGCCATCCGGGCCAGGCTTCACCATCGATCACACGGGCGGCGTTCGCATCGGCAGCTATCACTTTCCACTTCGTGCGCGACACGCCGAACTCTTCGCGGCTCACTGTACTCTGTTTGCCGGTAGCCATATCGACCGAAACGGCACTGACAGTAACAACGCCGTCGGCCATGAACGGACCGGTGTAACGGAGCGACTGGGTAGTGGGGTCAGTGCCGTCGAGGGTATAGAACACTGCTGACTCGCCGTCGGCGGGACGGATGATGACTTCACCATTGGGATGGCGTACAATCTGCGGTTCGGTGAGTACCTGCGGTGCATTGTAGATGCCGATGTTCGAGATGAGCGGACATGCCTTGGCGTCGAGGATGGAGATGCGGACTTGCGTAGCCGTGACGGTGGGCAGGCGCAGGATACGTTTGTAGCCGATGGTGGTCTCGCGGGCCAGTTCGCGCCACTGTCCGTCGACGTTGGCTTCGACCTTGAATGACTTGACGCGCTGTCCCAAACGGATATACTCTTGCAACAGAACGCGGTTCAGCGTAGTAGGTTTCTTAAACGTAAAGGTGATGTCGGACTGTGTAACGCCGTCGTCGGTGGCCCAGTAGGTGCCTTTCTTGCCGTCGATGGCTTTGGAAGCAGCATACTTTTTGCTGCCACCGCGCACGTTGCCAGCTTCGACTTTGGCTTTGCGGGCCAGGTCGTCGGCAAAGGCTTCGTCGAGCGCCTTGCGCAGTTCGAGCACGGCACGCTCGTCGTTGGCATGAATGCGGCCTTCCTTATCAATAGGGAAATTGAGCAGCCATGTACCGTTGCGACCGATGGAGTTGTAGAAGATGTCGAGCAGTTGGGGCAGTTTCTTCACCTTGGCATCCTCGTACTTGTGGTAGAACCAGCCCGGACGGATGGAAACGTTCACTTCGGAAGGAATCCACTGCTTGCCGTCCTCGATACCTACGCGAAGCTGTTTGAAGTCGGGTTCGCCGGGAACAAACTGCTTGTAGTTGTAGAGACTCCAGTTGGTCTCGCCCACCGAACCGCCTTCGTTGCCACACCAGCGGATGTCGGGACCGCACTCGTTCCAAATGATGGCCTGCGGTTGCAGTTCGCGGATAAGGCTGATGGTATTGTCCCAATCGTAATAGGTGGAGCGATCGATGTTGCGGTTTTCGCGTGCACCGCCGTAATAGCCCCAACCACCGTTGGCACCGTCGAACCAGACTTCAAAAATATCGCCATACTGGGTGAGAAGTTCCTTCAGCTGGTTGCGGAAATAGGTGATGTAGCTGGGCTGGCCGTAGTCGGCACGGTTGCGGTCCCACGGCGAAAGGTAGATACCGAACTTCAGCCCATACTCCTTGCAGGCATCGGAAAGTTCGCGAACCAGGTCGCCTTTGCCGTCTTTCCACGGCGAGTTCTTGACGGAGTATTCAGTGTACTTCGTCGGCCAAAGGCAGAAACCGTCGTGATGCTTGGCGGTGAGGATGATGCCTTTCATGCCGGCTTCCTTGCAAACACGTGCCCACTGGCGGCAGTCAAGATTGGTGGGATTGAACATCTGAGGTGTGTTGCCACCGTCGCCCCACTCCTGGTCGGTGAAGGTGTTGATGGCAAAGTGGATGAAAGCATAGAACTCCATTTCGTGCCAACGCAACTGATTTTCGTTAGGCAGCAGACCGCACGGAGCAGGTGCGGTGGTCTGTGCCTGTGCTGCGGACAGAAATATCCACAGGGCAGAAAGTAAAAATAAGGTTTTCTTGATCATGGAACTTATGATAATGGTTAATGGTTAATGATTAATGGTTAATGAGCTGCAGAAATTCTTCATTCTTCATTATTATTCATTCTCTCGGCTTTAACTCCTAAAAAAATGTATCATCTGAAGAGGTTGTGTCAAAACCAAGTGATGGTATCTGGCTCCCCTCCTTCGGGAAGGAGGAGAGTTTCAGATACTTCTGTTTTGACACACCCTCCAGATACTATATTAAGTTAAGGAACTGCTTTCCTTTTAGGCACGGATTACACAGATTTTCGCGGATGATTATTCTTCTTTCTCTGCGTTTTTCCGCGTAATCCGTGCCTAAAAATAACAAGATGTCAGTCACTTTTAGTTTTTATACACCCTTCTTGAGGCATTTACTCCGTCAGCTTACGGGTCCGGACATATACGCTGTAGGGTTCGTCGGTAACTTCGAACAAAGGCTTCAGGCGATACGTGGTGCCACCGTCGTCGAGCGAAAAGACGAGATTCTGCGCATCAGTTACTTTCAGCCCCGAAACTACGTCGGACGCCGAACCTTTCAGCCAGATTTCATCGGGCGACTGGAATGCCAGCAGCATGGGGCCGTAGAAGACAGCAATCGTACGGTCGTCGTCGGGCATAGGCTCGATGCGGAAACCGAAATCGAAACGGATTTCGATGCGGTCGCCGTCGCTCCACTTGCGCTGAAGGGTGAAGAAGGAACCGGGACTACCCGTACCTGCCCGCTCACCATTGACGAAAATGGCTGTCTGCTTGCTCCAGGAAGGAATGAACAGGCGGAGAACCAACTTGGATGACTTCTTCATGGACAACGTGATGCCTGCCTTGTGATCACGAAGCAGGTCGCCAGTCTGGGTCAGACTGACACGACGGTCCTTCCAGTTGAGCAAGGTAGGAATATACTGATTGACCCAAAGCGTATCACCACTATGGAAGTAGATGTTGTTGTTCAGCAGCGAAAAGGCTTCGATGCTGGAACCGTTGCAGCACTTGAAGTCGGCCTGACTGTCGAGGTACTTCTTCTGCCGCGGCGAGCCCAAAGGCAAATGATAGACACAGGCTCCGGTCTCATGGTTCTGAAGAGCCATCACGGCATTGTAGAAAGTATTCATGTAGGCATCAGCATACTTCGGATTGCGGGTCCAGGTAAACAGGTGTGCCGTAAGCTTTTGGGTGTTGTGCGAAACACAGCTTTCGGCTATCTCGCGGGTGAGCGTATTGCCCAGATGCCCCGGCAGCCCCCAGTGTTCGGAAGTGAGCGAAGTGGGCGTAGTAGCATTGGGACGCGGACCACTGCTCGAACCGTTGACATAGGCATGGGCCGAGAGAAGCATCTCCCAGAAGTTGGACACCGCATCGTAGTACAGCGGATTGCCGGTCCGGTCGTAACCTTCGGCAAAGCCGTTCACCAGCACGAGGTGGGTATTGGCGTGCAAGCCGGAAAGAATGTCTTCGTTGGCAGCAAGGGGACGGAGGAACCAGTCGCGGTCGAAGATACGGGCAAGCTTCAGGTGTTTCTCGTCGTGCGAGATGGCATAAAGCTCGTAAAGGACTTCGTTCATGGCACCCGCCTCGTTCGAAGGATTGGCCTGAACAGTGTAGAGCATCTTGTAGATGGTGGCCTCGTCGAGCCGGCTCATGCGACGGTCTACATAATCGGCCATCCCGAGCAAGATGTCGTAAGCCTGTCGGTTGCCGGTGTTGCGATAGACATCGAGCAGACCTTGCATGATTTTATGATAAGTATAATAAGGTGCCCATACGCCACCAAAAACTTTTTCGAGCACATCGAAGTCGGTGGCAGGAAAAGCGGACAGGTAACCATCACCTAACGCCGACTGGCACTTGGCAAGTTCGGCAACCATGTAGTCGAGGCGGTCGTGCAGGAACGAATCGCCATACTTCCGTACCACCGAAGAGGCCGCCGACAGATAGTGACCTACAAAATGTCCGCGCAACCCGATGTACGGTGCTTCCCACCCGCCAAGCGGTTCGGCCGACGAAGAAAGCCCGGCATTGACTCTGAAATTGTGGAGCAGACGGTCGGCATCGAGCGACTTTATCCAAGCGATGTTCAACGATTCGCGCTGCTGCACCCAGGAGGGTTGCAACACAACATCTTCAACCGGAAACGAAAGGGCACGGGACTTATCGTCCCCTATGCCCTTTGCGCTAAGACTACCGGCCATCAGGGCCGATAACAGCAATAACAGAATTTTATTACTTGACTTCATTTTTAAAAGCGGACTTGACTGTTGCGTTTATCAGAATTACTTCCGGGCAGGCTTTACACTGATACCTTCGGTAGTCAGCTTAATGGGCTGAATAGTGCCGTCGGGATTGAAGTAGAGATATTCTACGCACACATGACGGCGACAGTCGCCACCCGGAGTGCCGTCCAGCGGATAAGAACCGTCGTGGTAGAAGAAATACCACTGTCCCTTGAACTCGACAACAGAAGGATGAATGGTAAAACCGTGATTGGCCGGGCCGGTAATGTAGCCACGGAACGTCCACGGACCTTCGATGTTCTCGGCAGTAGCATAACAGATCTGCTCGGGCTGTACACCGGGAGCATCGGCAGCATATACATTATAATATAGGTTACCACGCTTGAACAACCAAGGACCTTCGGCAAAGTTACGGAAAGGAACCTTCTTGACGGGACCGTCAAGTTCGATCATATTCTTCTTCAGTTTCACCATGTAGCAGTCGCCATTACCCCATGCCATCCAGGGAGTTCCGTCATCGTCGATCAAGACAGTCGGATCGATATCGGCATTGGGACGGTGCGAGTCAGGTGTCATGTCGTCAGTAATCAGCGGAGTACCATCCTTACGAGCCGGCTTGAAGGGGCCTGTAGGCGAATCGCTGACAGCTACGGAAATCATGTGCTGTCCATTGTCTTTCCGGTCCAGAGTAACATAATAGTAGTATTTGCCATCTTTCTCGACCACTTGTGCAGCCCATGCTCCGTAAGGACTTGCACCGGGGAAGTCGGCAGCACGCAATACGGGACCGTGTGCCGTCCAGTTCTTCATATCGGAAGAGGAATAGCAAAGCCATTCGGGCATGTTGAACCATCCACCTGCACCGGCTCTGTCGGCTCCGACGTAAGCATAGGCTTTATCGCCAATGATGGTGACTGCCGGATCGCCCGTAAACGAATCGCGGAACAAGGGATTCTGTCCAGGCTTAAACGGTTTTTCTTCTCCGCAGATGGAAACTTCGTCAATAGCTCCGTCGAGTACGGAAAGACTGTTGGGGAACCCACCCGGATAACCGCGTCCGATGACCCACATACCGGCATTGTGGCGTACAGCCAAGCCTTTATACTTAAGAGTGGAAACACTATACTTCTGTCCTCCGGAAAGACGGACACCAAACTCCAAGACTGTTTCGTTCTTCTTCTCATTGTATCGGGCACGGGCATAGACATCGTACCATCGCCCGCCTTCTACATGACTGCCTGCGGCAAGACGTTGCGGATGACCATCGACATCGGCCACCTGGACGAAAAAGCGTTGCTCCATCGGGTCGAAGCCAATGGATATATCGGCATAAATGGAACCTTTGGTACCTTCCTTGCACAGATAAACCTGCTCGGTACCCAGATGGTTGCACTTCAGACTGAAACTGATGTTCCATGCCTGCTGTATGTCGTAGAACGGTAACGAACGATTGAAAGGAACTACATACTCACGTCCTTTCAACAAAAGAGAACGGGTATTGGGACGCCCTTCAATGGAGGTAACCGGCACATCGTCGGAAAAAAGATTCGGCGAAGGCATGTAATCGTTACACTGAATCAGATTACCGTTGCCGGTTTCGTCGTAAACGTAAGGCTGCGGCTCGGCCGGTTTTCCTTTATCCGACGTCAGCGGCTGCCCGACTACGGAAGGCGAAACAGAATCGCCCGACAGATGCTGTACTTTTTCGAAACTCCAATATGCCAGTTGTTTGGCTTTATCTGTGTCGCCGGCACTTGCTGTTGTAGCAAGTAAAAATAACAAAGGGACACCGTTTGCTAAAATAAATCTTCTTTTCATTAGTAATTCATTAATTATACAAATCTAAGATCAACAGATTTGCAAAGTTTTGATTAAAATGCTACATTTCCGACCTGTTTGCTGACTTCTGTCAATCTCCAACAAGGCTTTATACAAAGAACGGCAATTATCATAGAAGATATATCAGCCAATACTTACTTTTAATAGCACAAAAACGACTTTTTTCAGGCCAATTACTCCCAATTCGACAAGAACTGAGGGGTTTTCAGTAAAAAAGCATATCACATTAGCAAGTTTTTAGTCTATTTTACCTAAATTTGCAACCTCTTTTCAAAATGACAACAAACATCAATAGGTAAACAAAGTTCTACAAATCAGAAAAATGAAAGCGTTCGAATTCAAGCCGAAACTCTACACGGCTCTTAAAAATTACTCTAAAGAAATGTTCATGGCCGACCTTATGGCCGGTATCATTGTAGGAATTGTGGCCTTGCCGCTGGCCATTGCTTTTGGTATTGCATCAGGCGTATCACCCGAAAAAGGTATTGTAACAGCCATCATTGCCGGATTCATCATCTCGTTACTGGGTGGAAGCAAGGTACAGATAGGCGGACCGACGGGAGCATTCATTGTGATTATTTACGGCATTATCCAGCAATACGGCGAAGCAGGCCTCATCGTGGCTACGCTGATGGCAGGTGTCATACTGGTATTGCTGGGCGTGTTCAAGCTGGGAGCTGTCATCAAATTTATTCCTTATCCCATCGTTGTGGGCTTCACGAGCGGTATCGCCGTCACTATCTTCACCACGCAGGTAGCCGACGTATTCGGTCTGCAATTCGGCGACGACAAGGTGCCGGGCGACTTCATTGGCAAGTGGATGGTTTACTTCCGCCACTTCGACACGGTGAACTGGTGGAATACATTGGTCAGCATCGCCAGTATCGCCATCATTGCGCTGACACCCAAGTTCTCGAAAAAGATTCCCGGTTCGCTGATTGCCATTATCGTGGTGACTGTAGCCGTATGGTTGATGAAAATGTACGGCGGTATCGACTGCATTGATACCATCGGCGACCGCTTCAGCATCCGTGCCGAACTGCCTGACGCTGCCATCCCTGCCCTAGACTGGGAAGCTGTGAAAAATCTGTTCCCTGTAGCAGTAACCATCGCCGTACTGGGTGCCATCGAATCGCTGCTTTCGGCTACAGTAGCTGACGGTATGATTGGCGATAAACACGACTCGAATACGGAACTGATAGCTCAGGGAGCTGCCAACATCGTAACTCCGCTTTTCGGAGGTATTCCTGCAACGGGTGCCATTGCCCGTACAATGGCCAATATCAATAATGGCGGTAAATCTCCTGTTGCCGGTATTGTACATGCTGTAGTGCTGCTGCTCATCCTGTTGCTACTGATGCCGCTGGCACAATACATTCCGATGGGATGTCTGGCCGGTGTGCTGGTAGTCGTATCGTACAACATGAGTGGCTGGCGTACGTTCAAGGCACTGCTGCGCAATCCCAAGTCGGACGTGACGGTATTGCTTATCACTTTCTTCCTGACAGTCATCTTCGACCTGACCGTAGCTATCGAAATCGGTCTGGTGATTGCCTGTGTACTGTTCATGCGCCGAGTTATGGAAACAACGGAAATATCTGTCATCAAAGACGAAATCGATCCGAACAAAGAATTGGATATTACAACTCATGAAGAGCATCTCATCATTCCCAAGGGAGTAGAAGTATACGAAATCAACGGCCCTTACTTCTTCGGCATTGCTACTAAATTCGAGGAAATGATGGCACAAATGGGCGACCGTCCTAAAGTACGTGTCATACGAATGCGTAAAGTACCGTTCATTGACTCAACCGGTATTCACAACCTAGAAAACCTGTGCCGCATGTCACAAAAGGAAAAGATAACAATTGTTCTCTCGGGTGTCAACGAAAAGGTACACAAGGTGCTCGAAAAATCCGGATTCTACGAACTGCTTGGTGAAGAAAACATCTGTCCGAACATCAACGTAGCACTGGAAAGAGCACAGAAACTGCTTTAAGTCGAAAAAATGGCACACAGATAACGCTGACCAGCGGTCTGTGTGCCATTTTTCTATTATTATAGTTCTTTGCGAAGTGTGCTTAGCTCTTATTGCGCATCGGCAGGTTTTTCGATACCTTCGCTTGTCGCACGCTCTTCCATACGCTTGATGCGTTCGTCAAGATCGGGATGAGTAGAGAACAATTGATTCAATTTACTGGTTTTCTGTGCACCGGCTTCTTCCTGCAACGACTTCAGCTTGCGGAACGACAAAGCCATTGACCACGGATTCTTGCCCGACTTCTTCAGAAATTCATAACCATAATCATCGGCTTCACGCTCCTGCTTCTGCGAATAAGTAGCGTTGACCAACGCTTCGCTCAAATCACCCAACTGCGAATCGGTCAAAGCAGCCACTTTACCTCCCTGTGAAGAAATACCGTCTTTCAAAGCCGAAGTGAGTAAGGCAGTGCGGAATCCGCTTTTCGAATCACGATGGGCTACGTGACCAATCTCATGACCAATCACTCCCAGCAATTCTTCATCGGTCATAATATCCATCAGGGAAGAAAAGACACGTACACTGCCATCGGCACAAGCAAAAGCATTCACATCGGTCACATAGTAAACTTTGAAGTTCAAAGGAATACCGTCGGCATCGCCTAAACCTTCCGTCAGTTTCTTCAACCGTTGAGTGTACGGATTGTCATCGGGGCAAACCTGATTATGCTCATCCATCCACTCAATGTACTCCTTGACATATTCCGTCATCTGCTCATCGGTCAAGGTAATGGCTTTTGCAGCCTTCGCTGCACCACTCAGCGCCTTTTTCAGATTAAACTGAGCCATGGCAGGCACTCCCACCGCCAGGCATAGCAGCAAAAGAGCTGCTTTTAATAGCATTTTTTTCATCATATACATTTATTAATAAGAACCATCAGTTACAATTCTGTTCTTCCCCTGACTTTTGCGGACGAAGCATTACCCAAGCACCACCGGCACAAACCAAGCCACAAGCCAACATTATGCCCCATATCCAGCATTCATCGCCCGGCAACCGAACATCATTCGTATATTGCGGACGACAGAGTACGGTTACTTCATCGCCCACTTGCCTGAAAGGCCAATAATATTTTTTGGAAACGTAACAATCGCCATACTTGTCCGTGGAATATTTTATCAGCATTTCATGTTCAAACCTCACTTTCCGATGACGATGTACCCGCTCCGTACTGGTTTTCTGAATCACTCCGACAACACGTTCATGAGTACTGTATGCATGATACAACGACCAGAAGCCATACAATGCACCTCCAGACAAAGCTATTCCTCCCAATATCAGCAGAAAGCAAATCAATTTTTTGTGTAAAGGATCCATAAATATTGACTTTACTACAAAGGTAATATAAAGCCTGCGAAATGCAAAGCGAAAAAGATGGTTTATAAGTATCCGAATGGGAAGTGCAACGAACCACATTCAGAATAAATATTTATCACAACTTCTCTACTATCCTGCAGAACTGTTGTAGGAAAGAAGGAAGAATAAGAATACCGTTTGTATATGACATAAAAATAGTTATCTTTGTAACAGATACTATCTCTGCTTCATTGGCAAATAAACCCTGACGCATTATGAAAAGAAACTATCCGGTAGGCATACAGAACTTTGAAAAAATACGTAGTAGAAACTATTGTTATATTGACAAGACTGAATTGATTTACAAACTGGTAAAATCAGGACAGTATTATTTCCTGAGCCGCCCCCGCCGATTCGGAAAGAGTCTGCTTATCTCGACCCTGGAAGCATACTTTCAGGGGAAAAAGGAACTTTTCGAAGGACTTGCCATGGAAACACTGGAAAAGGAATGGATCGAATACCCCATCCTGCACCTTGATCTCAATACAGAAAAGTACGATACACCCCAAACACTGGAAAACAAACTTTCCCTGAACCTGAAAATGTGGGAAGATGAGTATGGAGCCAATGAATACGAATATTCTCTTGCCACCCGTTTTGAAGGAGTGATACGCCGTGCGGCAGAGAAATGGGGCCGAAACGTAGTCATCCTCATCGACGAGTACGATAAACCCATGCTTCAGGCCATCGGCAACGAGGCGTTGCTGACCGACTACCGCAACACGCTGAAAGCCTTCTACGGCGTGATGAAGAGTTGCGACCGCTACATCAAGTTTGCCCTACTGACCGGAGTAACCAAGTTCAGCAAGGTGAGCGTGTTCAGCGACCTGAACAACCTGATGGACATCTCTATCGACGAACGATTTGCCAGTCTGTGCGGCATTACAGAAGAAGAACTGTTCACTAACTTCCAGGAGGACATCATCGAACTGGGAAAAGAGAACAAACTGACCGAAGAGGAAACCAAGGCTGAACTGAAAAAGATGTACGACGGCTATCACTTTGCAGAGGAGAGTGAAGACATCTACAACCCCTTCAGCCTGCTCAATACGTTTGCCAAAATGCGCTTCGGAAGCTACTGGTTCGAAACCGGTACACCCACTTTCTTGGTCGAACTGCTGAAGCACAGCCGTTACGACCTGCACCGTCTGACCGAAGAAATGGCTTCTGCCGACTCGTTGGGAGGCATTGATACAATGCACACCAATCCGGTGCCCATTCTGTATCAAAGCGGTTACCTGACTATTAAGGGTTACGACCGTGAGTTCCAAGTTTACTATTTAGGATTCCCCAATAAAGAGGTAGAAGAAGGCTTTACCAAATTCCTGCTCCCTCGTTACGCCTATTTGGAGACGGGCAACCCGTCGTTCGAAATTATGAGTTTCGTCAAGGACGTGCGTCAGGGCGATGCAGATGCTTTCCTCCGACGGCTTCAGAGTTTCTTTGCCGACAGTCCTTACGAACTGGCACGCGACCTGGAGCTGCACTACCAGAATGTGCTTTTCATCGTCTTCAAGCTGCTGGGCTTCTATACGCAAGCCGAATATCACACTGCCAGCGGACGCATCGACATGGTGGTAAAGACAGATAAGTACATTTATGTCATGGAGTTCAAGCTAGACGGCACCGCCGAAGAAGCGTTGCAGCAGATTAACGACAAGCAGTATGCCCTGCCCTTTGCCTCCGACTCACGGAAACTGTTTAAGGTAGGCGTGAACTTCAGCAAAGAGAAACGGGGCATAGAGGGTTGGATAGTAGAAGATTAAGAGAGAATATAGAAATCTACTACTATTCCTCGAACTGATCCAACAGTTCCTTGCACCTTTCCACGTGTTTCCTATATTGCAACAAAGCTACCACAATAGCAAAGACGATGGAAACAATGCCCGACACGGTGATAAGCTGTACAGTGGCAGCATCGTCCGCCCGGTCATACAGCCGCATAAATATATAGGTAAGCATAGCGGTCAAGGGAACTATACTGGCCACGAGCGACCCCGTATAGAATTTGCGATAACCGGTAATCTTTTCTGTAACCGTCCGCACATCATCGTTCAACAGATTGTTCATGCCCAGCTTGCGGCTGACCCACAGGCTGACACCCAAATCGGCCAACGCCCACAACGACACCAATATACCAAACAACATGGGCCAGTCTGTGTTGATACAAATCACGATAATCATAGGCACCGTCAGTCCGTCACCCAGCATCCGGTCTCTGATTTCCTTGCTGATGGCCATCGCGGGCCGTTTCCTGAGGGATTTGAAAAACTTTTCGTTCAGTGTTTCCTGCTTTTCCAACCCTTCCTTAAACACGTTATACTCCGATTTCAGTGTCTGAAGTTCTTTTTCGATATTGATTTCCATACGATTCCTTTGTTAAATGTTAGACATTTTTTTGAGTTGTTCCTTGATGCGGACCAGTTTGAACGAGACATTCTTGACAGAAATACCTAGGATAGCACCGATTTCGTCGTAGCTCAGGCCTTCGAGCCACAACAGGACGACGCTTCTGTCCACCAGCCCCAACGCGTTGATCCGCTTATAAAGCTGCTTTATCTGCAAATTCTTTTCAAGGCTGTTTCCATCCGTGTGGAAACCTTTGCCGAGGTTCAGCCGTTCGCGCTGCTTCTTCTTCCGGTTGCTGAAGTTGATGCAATAGTTCAGACTGACGCGATAGATCCATGTCCTGATGTCGCTTTTCCCCTCGAAACTGTCGAAGCCTTGCCATAACCGGACAAGGATGTCCTGATAGAGGTCGTTCACCTCGTCCGTATCTTCCGAAAACATGTAACAGACGGTATAAATGGTCCGCTCATGTTCCTTAATGATATTTGTGAATTGTTGTTCTTTCGTATTCATTTCACTTTCTGCTTTTATCTGTTAGACCACTGACAACTCAAAAAACTATAGCCCGGAAACAACTTTTTTCCGGTTTTCTTTTGCCGTAAGCTACGTATCAGTTTTCAGACCATAAAATTCACCATTTCTCCGATCTTTTCCACTACCCGATGGAGCAAATTCCGGTTATTCACGGCTCAAAAAATAACGTTTCAAAGCAACCTGCTTATTATGAGCGGTTTACTGTGAAACGTGAACCATAAAAATTCCTCGTTTGTATCCTTCGTGAACAACACTTGCAATTCATTTGTGAGACACTTGTACGGCTCGCGAGCCGTACAAGTGTGGTAGAAAAGCAATATTTGCATGGCAATAAAACGCCTTTCTACCCCTGTTTCCGACATTAACCTAACCTTAACGTAACCTTAACCGAAATCCTTTTCCCTCTCCCCTACCTTTGCAACATCGAAACAAGAAACAAAGAACAGTTTAACTTATAAAACATAAAACGAATATGATTACCAATCTCATCATGGCCACTCTGATTTCGGCCGCAGGCGTTGCTTCAAGTTTAGTATATAATGTGAAAATGGAAGGCAACCGAATGACCAACAAAGAAGTTTACACCCTGAACGAAGGAAAGTATCTGAAACGTCTCTTCAAGATGGACTTCACCTACAATGCACAAGGACAGGTGACCGACAAGAAAACCTACGTGTGGAACGAAAACCAGCAGGAATATGTACTACAGCAGGTAGAAACCTTCAATCCGGACAGCAATATACACGCCGACTGACAAACGGCAGAAGTTTAACTTTACAAAACAGCACTCTTTTCTAACAAAAAAACGATACAGAAGATTTACTTTTTCCCTGCCAAATAGACGCCCAGCAACACGCATGTGGCGCCTAGCAGGGCGAAAGGAGTCAGAGGTTCGTTCAGAAAGAACAAAGCACCGATAGATGTAAAGATAGGATTAAGGTAAATATAGTTGGATGCACGGACGGTACCCAGCCGCTTCAGAATGACATTCCATGCCGCAAAACAGACCAACGAAGCCAGCACACCGAGGAACAACAGATTCATCCAGACGGCAGGATGGGCAAACGACGACAAAGGAAACTGCCACGGACGAAAGGCAAAAACGGGCAAAATAGTAAGCAGACCGT
Organism: Bacteroides ndongoniae; assembly: GCF_900108345.1. Taxonomy (GTDB): domain Bacteria; phylum Bacteroidota; class Bacteroidia; order Bacteroidales; family Bacteroidaceae; genus Bacteroides; species Bacteroides ndongoniae. The sequence goes on from NZ_FNVV01000012.1 coordinate 366,389, forward strand.
AAAAGAATACCTTACGGGTAACAAACACCGTAGAGTAACGACCGGACATCTGACGCATAATCAGGCTGTAGAATGCCCAGCTCAACGAAGCCGCAAGCGAAAGGAAATCGCCCAATGGAGAAAGCTTCAGCACAAAGTTGCCGTTGAAGATAACCAGTCCTACTCCTACCAAAGCCAGCAGCGAACCCGCCGTCAGTTGCCAGCCGGACTTCTCACCCCGATAAAAAAGTTTGAAAAGCAACATAGTAAGCAGCGGTGTGCTGCATACGATAAAGGCTACGTTAGTAGTCAGCGTCACTTCGAGTGCTGTGTTCTCGGTCAGGAAGTAGAGCGAACCTCCCGTTATGCCACCCAACAGCATCCAGCCTTCGTCACGCCAGTTATGACAAAACAACTTACGGGGTGAAATGAACCAGATGCCCACATACGCCATCAGGAAGCGAAGCAAGAAAATCTCCTGCGGAGTCAGTCCGTTCTCTATCAGCACACGAGTCGATATGAAAGTCAATCCCCAGATGCCCACCACAACAATAGCCGCCAGGTGCCATCCCCATTCATTTTTCTCTTTCATAGTCCTGACCTATTCTGCTTTTTCCACTCCTTTATCACCTTTGGCCGCTTTGTAAGCCTCCATTTCGGCACGGCTGCGGCTCGATGTCACCAACCAGACACCACCGAATATCATCACTACCGAAAGCACTTTTGTCAGGTTGAAACTATCCATACCCCAACAGATAGCTACAATGGTAGCCACCAGCGGCTGAATGTAGTTGTACATACCTGCCACGGTAGGACGCAAGTTCTTCTGTCCGACAATAATCAGGATATAACTGAGGAATGTAGCTCCTACCACTACAAAAAGAATGGAAGCGATACGGGCTCCGTCAAGTGCCAGCCAGTCAGTAGCCAGCAGACTGCTGTACGAGAAAGGCAACAGACAGATGAAAGCATAGGTAAACATCCACTTCATCACCGTAACAGCCGAATATTTGGTTACGAAATTCTTAAACAGCACAAAGTAAAAAGCATAACTACACTGAGCCAGAAGCACAAACACATCACCCAACAACGGATTGTCGCCCTTCACCGTCGTACCAGAAGCCTGCGAACTGCCCAGAATAAGCAGCAGTGCACCCGATGCTCCCACGGCGATACCCAGTATTTTCTTGCCCGTAATAGGTTCCTTCAGGAAAATGGCTGCCAGAATCATAGCTATCAGCGGCATACTGGTAGTGATGATGGAAGCATCCACGGGCGAAGTCATTCCCACCCCGAAAATGTAGCTTCCCTGATTGAAAACAATGGCCAGCAGCGAAGCCACGAAAAGTTTCATCAAATCTTTATGCCCCACATGTTCGGGTTTCTGGAAAAACGAAAAGATCCAAAACAGAATCATCGCGCCGAATACGCGCAAATCAGTCATCACCAAGGAGCTGACTGCTCCCCCTATCATCACAAACTTGGCCAGCGGAGCCATCAGTCCCCACATGCTGTTAGCGGCCAGCATCGCCACGTGACCTTTCATTTTTGCAGTGTCCATAAGCAGAATATTTCTTTTTCGGGCGCAAAATTACGAGAAAAGTAGGCAACGTATCTACGCAATCCAATGTTTTTTATGTACTTGATAAGTAAATCTGAAAATAAACACGTAAATTTGCATCGGTTTATTAACAAGGATATAAACCGAATTAAGTAAGATATAAACACGTTTTCAATAAATTATTAACAAGTATGGAATACAATTTCAGGGAGATTGAAAAGAAATGGCAGAAACGATGGGTAGATAACAAGACCTATCAAGTAACGGAAGACGATACGAAACAGAAATTCTATGTACTGAACATGTTCCCCTACCCCAGCGGCGCCGGTCTGCATGTAGGACACCCGCTAGGTTACATTGCTTCGGACATCTACGCCCGCTACAAACGCCTGCAAGGTTTCAACGTACTGAATCCCATGGGATATGACGCTTACGGACTCCCTGCCGAACAGTATGCCATACAGACCGGACAACACCCGGCCATCACTACTTCCGCCAACATCAACCGCTATCGCGAACAGCTGGACAAGATAGGTTTCTCATTCGACTGGAACCGCGAGATACGTACTTGCGATCCCGAATACTACCACTGGACACAATGGGCTTTCCAACAGATGTTCCAGAGCTACTACGACAATGCACTGCAAAAAGCGCAACCCATCAGTACTTTGATAAAATCTTTCGAGACTAAAGGTACCGAAGGACTGGACGCAGCCTGCAGCGAAGAACTGAGCTTTACGGCCGACGAATGGAAGGCCATGAGTGAAAAACAACAGCAGGAAACGCTAATGAATTACCGCATCGCCTACTTGGGCGAGACCATGGTGAACTGGTGCCCGCAACTGGGTACCGTGCTGGCCAACGACGAAGTAGTAGACGGTGTATCGGAACGTGGCGGTTATCCCGTTGTTCAGAAGAAGATGCGCCAATGGTGTCTGCGTGTGTCAGCCTACGCCCAACGTCTGCTCGACGGACTGGAAACCATCGACTGGACAGACTCGCTGAAAGAAACACAGCGCAATTGGATTGGCCGCTCGGAAGGTACCGAAGTACAATTCAAGGTAAAAGACAGCGATCTGGAATTCACCATCTTCACGACCCGTGCCGATACCATGTTCGGTGTAACGTTCATGGTGCTGGCTCCCGAAAGCGAACTGGTTCCGCAAGTTACTACCGAAGCCCAGAAAGCCGACGTAGAAGCCTATTTGGATCGCACCAAGAAACGTACCGAACGCGAACGCATCAGCGACCGTAGCGTAAGCGGTGTCTTCTCGGGTTCGTATGCCATCAATCCTTTCACAGGCGAGGCAGTGCCCATCTGGATTAGCGACTACGTACTGGCTGGCTACGGTACAGGTGCCATCATGGCTGTACCTGCACACGACTCTCGCGACTACGCTTTTGCAAAGCATTTCGGTCTGGAAATCCGTCCGCTGGTCGAAGGTTGCGACGTAAGCGAAGAGAGCTTCGATGCCAAAGAAGGTATTGTTTGCAACAGTCCGAAAGCCGATGCCGTTCCCTATTGTGACCTTTCTCTGAACGGACTCACCATCAAGGAAGCCATCGCCGCTACCAAGAAATACGTCAAGGAACATCACTTGGGTCGTGTCAAGGTGAACTACCGTCTGCGCGACGCCATCTTCAGCCGCCAGCGTTACTGGGGCGAACCGTTCCCTGTTTACTATAAGGACAACATGCCCTACATGATTCCCGAAAGCTGCCTGCCACTAGAATTGCCCGAGGTAGCCAAGTTCTTGCCTACCGAAACAGGCGAACCACCGTTGGGTCACGCTACGAAGTGGGCTTGGGACACAGTAAACAACTGTGTAGTAGAAAACAGCAAGATTGACAACCAAACTGTCTTCCCGCTCGAACTGAACACCATGCCGGGCTTTGCAGGCTCCAGTGCCTACTACCTGCGCTACATGGATCCACGCAACCACACAGCACTGGTAGACAAGAAAGTAGATGAATACTGGCGCAATGTAGACCTCTATGTAGGCGGTACAGAACACGCTACTGGCCACCTTATCTACTCACGCTTCTGGAACAAGTTCCTGCACGATCTGGGCATCTCTGTTGTAGAAGAACCCTTCCAGAAACTGGTGAACCAGGGTATGATTCAGGGCCGAAGCAACTTCGTATATCGTATCAAAGATACCAATACTTTTGTATCACTGGGCCTGAAAGACCAGTACGACACTACCCCACTCCACGTGGATGTAAACATCGTATCGAACGACGTGCTCGATGTAGAAGCCTTCAAGGCATGGCGTCCGGAATACAACACTGCCGAATTCATTCTGGAAGACGGCAAATACATCTGCGGATGGGCAGTAGAGAAAATGTCCAAGTCGATGTTCAATGTTGTTAATCCCGACATGATTGTCGAGAAATACGGAGCCGATACATTGCGTATGTACGAAATGTTCCTTGGCCCGGTAGAACAATCCAAACCATGGGATACAAATGGTATCGACGGTGTACACCGCTTCCTCAAGAAATTCTGGGCACTGTTCTACGATCGTACAGGCAACTATCAGGTAACGGACGAAGCCGCTACAAAAGACGAACTGAAGTCTCTGCATAAGCTCATCAAGAAGGTAACAGGCGACATCGAGACCTTCTCGTACAATACCAGCATCAGTGCCTTCATGATCTGTGTCAACGAACTGGCTTCGCTGAAATGCAACAAGAAGGAAATCCTGAACCAGCTGATCATCGTACTTGCACCATTCGCTCCCCACGTCTGCGAAGAGTTGTGGGAGACGTTAGGCAATACCGGATCGGTATGCGACGCCCACTGGCCGGCCTACAACGAGGAATATCTGGTAGAAAATACCATAAACTATACGATCTCTTTCAACGGCAAAGCCCGCTTCAATATGGAATTCCCAACTGATGCCACTTCCGAAACCATTCAGGCTACAGTTCTGGCAGACGAACGTTCAGCCAAATGGATGGAAGGCAAATCGGTAGTGAAAGTCATCGTAGTGCCGAAGAAGATCGTAAACGTTGTAGTGAAATAATTTTGTTAATATGCATATCAGTAAACCGAACAAAGCAGCATTGATGAGAGAACTGAAGGATTATGTCATGATCACTCTCGGCCTCATCAGTTATTCACTGGCATGGGCAGCTTTTCTGTTGCCCTACCAGATCACAACCGGAGGAACAACAGGTATCGGAGCCATCATTTACTATGCAACAGGCTTCCCCATACAGTACTCGTATTTTCTTATCAATGCTGTCTTGATGACTTTTGCCATCAAGATATTAGGCCCTAAATTCAGTATAAAGACCACGTATGCCATCTTTGTACTGACCATATTACTGGAATTCTTTCAGTGGCTGATCAAGAACCCCGACGGTACATTTCCACAAATTCTGGGACCGGGACAGGACTTCATGGCCTGTCTGATTGGTGCAGCCATGTGCGGTATCGGTTTGGGAGTGGTATTCAACTGTAACGGAAGTACGGGCGGAACAGATATCATTGCTGCCATCATCAACAAATATCGTGACGTAACACTGGGACGTATGATTATGGCTTGCGATGTGGTTATCATCAGTTCCTGCTACTTCATCTTCCACGACTGGCGCCGGGTAATATTCGGTTTTGTAACATTGTTTATTATCGGACTGGTACTCGACTACATCGTGAACAGCGCCCGGCAGTCGGTACAATTCCTTATCTTTTCCAAAGAATACGAAAAGATTGCCGATCGTATCACCAAGGAAACCCATCGTGGTGTAACAGTACTCGATGGTACCGGATGGTACAGCAAAGGACAAGTAAAAGTATTGGTAGTACTGGCTTACAAACGCCAGTCAGTCGAAATATTCCGCCTGGTAAAAGACATCGATCCCAATGCCTTTATCTCGCAAAGTTCAGTCATCGGTGTCTATGGAGAAGGATTCGACAAACTGAAAGGAAAATAAATCGCAAACCACCTAAACTACAATTGTATGAAGAAATTCGTCTTTGCAACTAACAATGCCCACAAGCTGGAAGAAGTAAAAGACATCCTGGGAAACAAGATAGAAGTGCTCAGCATGGGAGATATCAATTGCCATGCTGATATTCCTGAAACAGCTGATACGCTGGCCGGAAATGCACTGATAAAGGCAAGATATATCTACGAGCACTATCACATGGATTGCTTTGCCGACGACACCGGACTCGAAGTAGAAGCACTGAACGGAGCACCCGGAGTATATTCGGCACGCTATGCCGGCGATGCCCACAACTCCGAAGCCAACATGAAAAAATTACTGCAGGAATTGGAAGGTGTCGAAAACCGGAAAGCACAATTCCGTACAGTATTTGCCTTGATTCTCGACGGCAAGGAACATCTGTTCGAGGGTATTGTAAAAGGAGAAATAGTAAAAGTACGGAAGGGTACCTCTGGTTTCGGTTACGATCCTATCTTCGTTCCCGAAGGATACAGCCAGACTTTTGCCGAGATGGGAAATGCCGAAAAGAACAAGATTAGCCATCGTGCCAAGGCAACCCAAAAACTCTGCAAATTCTTGAAGTCCATTTAAAGACATTCATCACTGATTCCCCGGATTATTACAGATTATGACATATTCATCACCCAATCGGATACACATCAGTCTGTAATTATCCGGGGAATATTGTAACTATCCATTCTATTTTCACTCTCCCTATTTCAGGCAATAAAGCCAATACGACGACGGGGCACCAATACAGGTGATTTCTGTTTCCGGAATCTGGCTGCCGCATACGCTATGTCTTCTTTCCGTATGCATTGCAAACAAGTCGCACCTATCTGCAACCGTTTTTCTTTCATCACACGCATAGCCATTGCCGGAAATACTCCTGAAGTGAAGAATTTCTTTATCCAACGTGCATTGTCGAAATAGCGGTCCTTCTCGTCCAATGTTTCTTTGACAACTTCGTTCAGTAAAGTTTCCGCATCCGCTTCGAGCGAATATCCCCTACCCGCCAGAAAATGCCCGGCTATCTGCACCAGTTCGTCTGCGCTATAGTCATCAAAATGAAAACGATAAGGAAAGCGCCCCTGCAATCCCTGGTTCATTTGCATCAGTCGTTCCATTTCGTTTTCATAACCAGCCAATATAACCAGCATGTCCGAATGAGGTTGCGACAAAATAGTCAGCAGACTTTCGACAACATGGTTACCAAAGTCTTTACGGTCGTCCAATGTATCGCACAGTGTGTAGGCTTCGTCGATAAACAGTACGTTTCCACGAGCTGATTCCAGCACATCCTGCATGTTCTTTTCCGTCTCGCCAATGTAACGGCCCACCAGTTTGCTGCGTTCCGTCATTACAACTTCACCTTTCGACAGTAAACCCATGGTATGGAATATCTTTCCGATATACTGTGCGACGGTAGTCTTTCCTATACCCGGATTACCGGTAAAAATCATGTGATACGTTCCTTCGTCATCAGACGGCAGATGCAGCAACTTACGCTGGCGGTTGAAACAGACCTGATAGAAAACAGCTTCCAGTTCCTGTTTCAGTGTGTTTAGCCCTATCATATTATATATAGGTAACATGCTCTCTTCGAATCGTTGACGGATGTTTTCAACAGAAGTTTCAACATCTGTTGAAACCGATGCTAACTGTACATTGAAGTGCTCACTCAGACGAACATCACACGGCTGTACGACCGTAAATTCATCGGTATCCATTATGCCCGATTCACAATAAGCCTCCTGCAAACGTTTCTGCACAGAAGGAATCAGCGAACCGGATAAAAAAGCGTCCGCATCCTGGTGCGACCACGAAGCAAACACATTGTATTCCCACAACCGGCGTACCTGCGACACCAACTCGTGCTCAGCCTGTGGCGAAAGACGAAGCGATGTCTCTCCTACCGCACTACGAAGCGAATAAATCACTTCCTGCCATGAGAAAGGACGGATAACGAACCGCCCCTCTTCGGTGAAGCGAACAAACAATTCGGGAGCAAAACGGCGCAACTCCTCCACTTCGGAATCTGTTCCACAAAGAATAAACACCGAAAATACAGCACGATTGGCCAGTGCTTCTTTTAGTTTTCCAAGCAGTTCACTACCCTCTTCGATTGTTAAAGCACCGATATGATAAAAAACAAGAAGCTTTTCTTCCCTGTTTTTGAATGCTTCATCTACTGAATTGACTTCCCACTTTTCTGTTTTGGCACAGTCTATCTGTATACGGCTGGAAACATTCAAATCGAGAAACTTCGGCAGAAGAAAGGCCAGCCGACGGCATTCGAACAACGAAGATGCCGTTATCAGCATACACGAATTCAGCTGAAGTTCGCTGACGCCGTGCTCCTTGCACAGAGAATTAAAACCATTCATACGGGAGAGTCTCACCAGTCTTGGCACAACTTCAGACAGCCCGTTAAACTCGCGGATATATTCCCATTTGTTTTCTTCGTCCCGCTCCAGTTGTTTCACCACCCAATACTCGTCTTCGGTTGCAGCCAGCAGACGGCATTCGCAAACAGTTACCGACATACCTTCGTAGCGGAAACGCAACAGCGCATAAGGTTCCCGATTGTGCGACACTACGGCCCAATAGTCTCCTGCGAGCCATATCTTATCCGGATTCAGACGGAACGACACCTGCTTGAAATTCGTACGCGAAGCCGGAATAAAACGTTCCGTTACTGCCATCAGCTTCCACTCGGAAGTGTAGCAATGCACTTCGAAGCAACTGTTCGGAGCGACGGTTTCAGAAAAACGAAGCTTCAGCTTCATTACCTCCGAAGCAAACAAAGGTTCTGTTTCTGCACGGGAAACACGAATCAATGAAGCCTCTACCGGCACAGAACGACCAGCCGTTCCACCAGCAGGAAACACAGTGAACGGCAGACAAACGAAGCCGCTCATTTTGTCGAATGTACATCCCAGTGAATTTTCAACCAGTCCTACAGCCACCAGGAAGTATTTACCATAAGTCCAGTTTCCGGCTTCCAATGTCATATTCCATACATATTCGCCAAAATCTGCTATTGCAGTCTTCAGCTGCAAAACCGGTTCCGGTTGTTCTTCGCGGTACAGACAGAAGATTACTTCTGCCTCGTCCTGTTCGCACATGAAATCGCACGAGCCGAGCGAAAGAGACAAAGACAAAGCTTGCTCTTCTACTTCTTTGTCGACAAAAATACGGGAAACATGTTCACCCGAAGTGATACACTGACTGTTGACGGAAAGTTTCAGCACGGACAGTCGGGCCGTTGCATCATTATTGGCCAATGAAGGCACACTATACATATGTCCACGGTATGGACAGTTTTTCTGTTCATGAATCATAGCAATAAAGTTTTAAAGTGAATAAAAAAGAGAAAGAAATAAAAAATGCACCAACATCGTAGGTGCACATCGTTTTTCCGGCCTCATGCTTTATGCCTATATCAAGTACATAAATCACCGGAGAGTGTCCAACCATTCAAAGAACAAAACGCAAACGACAAGCAGGCAAAAGGATTCAGATCCTCCTGCGGTGCGTCATTACATTCACGTTCTTTGAACTTCGGATATCGCCATGATTCGTCATAATGAAAAAAATTCCCTCCTTTTCACTTTCGCAAAAATAGAGGGAATTTTAGAACTTACCAATAATTTGGCCGAAAAAGTGGATTAAAGTCCCAATTTAGCCGAAATTTCAAGCATCCGTTGGATGGGTTTCACGGCCTTTTGTGCGATTTCGGGATCGACCGTTATTTCGGGAGTTTCGTCTTTCAGGCAGTTGTAGAGTTTCTCCAGCGTATTCAGACGCATGAAGTTGCACTCGTTGCAGGCACAAGTACTGTCGGCCGGCGGTGCAGGTATGAAGGTAGTCTGCGGACACTTCTTGCGCATTTCATGCAGAATGCCCGATTCGGTAGCTACGATATACTCTTTTTCGGGATGGGCTACGGCGTACTTCAACAGAGCAGCTGTCGAACCTACAACATCGGCCATCTTCAGCACAGTGCCCTTGCATTCGGGATGAGCCAATATCACGGCATCAGGATGCTCGCGTTTTATTTCAACCATCTTTTCAACCGAGAATTGTTCGTGTACATGGCAAGCTCCGTTCCATAATAACATATTCCGACCGGTAACAGAGTTGATATAATTTCCGAGGTTTCTGTCCGGACCAAAGATTATTTTCTCATCTTTGGGGAAGCTTTCCACAATCTGACGGGCGTTGGTCGAGGTTACAACAACATCGGTCACAGCCTTGACAGCTGCTGTCGTGTTAACGTAGGAAATGACCGTATAGCCGGGATGCTCTTTGACAAACTGACCAAACTCTTCGGCCGGACAGCTGTCGGCCAGCGAACAGCCTGCTGCCATGTCGGGCACCAGCACCTTTTTGTCGGGACAGAGCACCTTGGCTGTTTCGCCCATGAAGTGCACACCACACATCACAATGATGTCCGCCTCTGTCTTGGCAGCCCATTGTGCCAGGGCCAGACTGTCGCCTACATAGTCGGCTATGTCCTGTATTTCTCCTTTCTGGTAGTAGTGGCCCAGAATGACTGCGTTTTTCTCTTTCTTGAGTTGCTCAATAGCTTTAATCAGATTATCCATAATTATATTTTTTAATTTTTCTTTTTAAAAGAAGAATTCTTTGATGCTGATGATAGCCTGTTAATAGTGTGGACAAATAAATGGGATTTTTCTTGCCCATGAAGTTATTATTCCAAAGGGTTGTTTTGTGGCAATGGTTTTAAACAGGCATTATCGGCTTATGTTTTTTGATAATAAGCTTCTTATATCGATAGGCTGTCGGTACTTAACAGCTTGTTGATAATATGCAAAGTTAATAACTTTAGGCTTACGAACCATTGAATTTCTATTGAAAAATGTGTTTAAACAAGCTTTGAAAATACCTCTTAACTTTTTTGCAATGTTCGTAGGCTTGTTGCTATATACGTTGATTTGAATAATGCAAGAGATATTTTTGAAAATGTTTCCCATCGGTATTGACACCTTTTCAACGGTTATTAACCACGATGTGAACGGAAAAAAGTATCTTTGCAGACGCATATGCGAAACATTTCAAACTGATACATCATGGAGCATCGAAAACTGAAGATTACCGAACTGAACCGCATTAGTACTGAGGAGTTTAAGAAGGCCGAAAAGCTGCCGCTGGTAGTGGTACTGGACAATATACGCAGCTTGCACAACATTGGTTCGGTATTCCGCACGTCGGATGCTTTCCGGGTAGAATGTATTTATCTGTGCGGCATTACGGCCGTTCCTCCCCATCCCGAAATGCACAAGACGGCATTGGGAGCCGAATTCACTGTTGACTGGAAGTATGTTGATAACGCAGTTGAAGCGGTTGATAACCTGAAGAAAGACGGATATACAGTCTATTCGGTGGAACAGGCCGAAGGGAGCATCATGCTGGAAAACATTAAGTTAGATCCGAACCGGAAGTATGCCGTCGTTTTGGGAAACGAGGTGAAAGGTGTGCAGCAGGAAGTAATTGACCATTCGGACGGCTGCATCGAGATTCCGCAATACGGCACCAAACACTCGCTGAATGTATCGGTTACGGCAGGCATTGTCATCTGGGACTTGTTCAAGCAGCTGAAGCCATAAGAGGGTAGGGAGGCAGTCGCAGCCTTTTTCAACAGGTTTTCAACTTATCTGTTCTTAATGCTGAAAAGTGTGTTGATACATTTTCCGGCAGGCATTTTTGTGTCTTGTTACGGCATAAATGCAGGGCTGAATGAACATCTTGTTTATATGGTTATCAACAGATGTATTTCGTTGAAATAGAGTATGATTCTTATTCTTCTTTCAAATTAGTAACACGGTTCTCAACAAGTTGTTAACGACGCGTAGACTGCTGCTTAGTCTGTCTGTACAAGGCTGTCGGTATTCTTTTCGGAGATATGAACGGGGTAGGGTGTTAATTTCCGGTTGAAAACCGCAACAAACGTGCCGATAATTTTGTTGATTCCTTTATAAGCAGGTATTTATCTTTTTTGTATATTTGGTGCATATATATATATAAAATGTAAGAAACCGTATGTGTGGAAAAGCCATATTTGAGGGAATTGTAACAGGCATTTGTATGGCCCACGAGAGACACTTGCATGGCTCGCGAGCAACACTTGTACGGCTCGCGAGCGACACTTGCACGGCTCACGAGCAACACTTGCACGGCTCAACCGGATATTTTTATGTATGTAAACCGTTGAAATTCAGTATAGGAAAAAACAGTATATGAAACTTTAATAAGAAGATAAATATGAAAAAGGCAATTATTTCGTGGGCTGGCATTTTTATTGGCTGCATTATTCTGGCAGCAGGTTTTGTTTATTTTATCAATCCTTATAATCTTGTTCCCGGTGGGGTGTACGGAGCCAGTATCGTTCTTCACAATATATTTCCTTCTATTCAGGTAGGTACATTCGGCTATATGTTCGATATTCCGTTGCTGATTCTTTCGGTTATTCTGCTCGGAGCCAAGCTGGGTGCGCGCACTATTGTAGCAGCGCTTTTCACACCGCTGGTCATGAACGTGCTTTCCATTCTTTCTTATCCGTCGGAAGAGGCACTTCATGCGCTCGATCCTACCCAGTTGTTGGGAGGTTGTATGGACATGACCGACCATCTGATGCTGACTTCCGTCATCGGTGCGGCTGTCATTGGTATCGGATGCGGCATCGTGGTACGCAGTCAGGCTACTACGGGGGGGACTGATATCGTAGCCATGATTTTGCAGAAGTACTGCCATATCCGTTTTTCGCGTGCTATTTTGCTGGTTGATGGTTTGGTGGTTACTTTTGGTTTGGTAGTTATCGGCTTTGGCATCGGCAATCCGGATGATGTCAATCAGCCGTCGTGGCATCTGTCGTTCTATTCGCTGATTGCGATATTTGTTACTTCGCGTGTAGTGGCTTACGTCATCAATGGCGAGAAGAACGATAAATTGCTGTTCGTCATCAGCGACATGAAGATGACAGCTCTTCACGATTATATTATCAAGGATCTGGACCGTACGGCCACTTGCATAAAGAGTAGCGGACTCTATACGAAGTCGGACAAGGAAATGCTGTTTCTGGTTGTCAGCTACAAGGAAGTGAACGGAATCAAGCAGAAGATAAAAGAAGTCGACCCACGTGCTTTTGTAGTTGTAACTGATGCTTACGATGCTTTTGGCGAAGGTTGGAAACAATTGCCCAGTGCAGGCGAGTTGCAGCCGGAATAATGTTAGTTGACGAGAAACAAGTTAACTATAATTGTCCGCTTTCTACCAGCAATATCACCCGTTCGGTCAGTGCGTCGTCGCCCGTGGGGTCGTATTGTTTCTTAAGGCTGGCGCCGAACAATGCGGCAAAAGCCTGGTAGAAACCCGCCTTAAAGGGACCCATAAAGGCTTTTACAAGTTCGTAACCGGTCGAACTGGTTTGGCGGTCGACGAGTTTAATCAACAGTTTACCCTGCGCAAAAGTCAGTTTCTTCATGCGTGGGGTATATTGTTCTTTCAGACTTTTCTCTACGGCTTTCATGTGTTTTTGGCGTGCTTTCTCGTCGGGCAGGGTCATCATGTATTCGTAGGTTTCGATGATGGCCCGGTTGATTTCTTTCGAGATGGGAAGCACTTTCTTGACGTCGCGTACCAGTTTGTAGTATTGGTTGGCCTGGCGTCTGTTCTTGAACTTCAGCGGCTTGAATATGTAGACGGTGCGCAACTGGACGTACGGTATCGTATCTCCTTCGTATATGCACATAGGAGTCAGGTAGACTTTTTTCCCTGTGTTTGCCGGTTGTTTGGGATTTTGTGCATGGCACCAGTTTCCGGCCAGCAGGAAGAGGGCAAGGATTGCTATGTAGAGTCGCACGTTCATGCCGCAAAATTAATTCATTCTCTTCGTATTCGATAAGAATATTTTGTTTTTTCGTTGCTTTCTTAACTTATTTAAGGTAACTTCGCTTTTTATTCTGTAATCTGTTAACCGATAATGCATGAAAACACTCAGATGGGGGATGGTTGCCTGTATGTTGCAGGCTGCATCTGCCCTGTACGCACAGCAGCCTGACAAATCGCAGGAAATAAATCTGCTGCTTTGGGAGGAAAACCTGGAGCAGTTGGCCGTAGACGAGGACTACAGTTGGGAAGCCGAACTGGAGGAGCTTTCCCGCTGTTTGCAGGAACCCGTCAACCTGAATACGGCCACACGCGAGCAGCTGGAACAGTTTCCGTTCCTGTCCGACCTGCAGGTAGAGAACCTGTTGGCCTATGTCTACATTCACGGGCAGATGCAGACTGTCTACGAACTGCAATTAGTAGAGGAGATGGATAAGCGGACCATTGAGTTGCTGCTGCCTTTCGTCTGTGTGCGACAGACGGAAACCGGAAAACGTTACCCATCGCTGAAGAAGATATTGAAGTATGGCAGGCACGAGGTACTGACGCGCCTGGACATTCCTTTCTATACCCGCAAAGGTTACGAGAAGAACTATTTTGGAACCCCTTCTTACCATTCGCTTCGTTACGGCTTCCATTACAGCGATTATCTGCAGCTGGGATTGTCGGCCGAGAAAGATGCGGGCGAACCGATGTTCGGTTTGCACAACGCCAAAGGCTACGATTTCTATTCTTTCTATTTCCTGGTGAAGAACCTGGGTCGTCTGAAAGCCTTGGCATTGGGCAATTATCGCCTGAGTTTCGGGCAAGGGCTGGTGCTGAGTACCGACTTCCGGCTGGGAAAATCGTTTTCGCTGTCTACATCCGAATACAGAAGCGGGGGAGTAAAGAAACACAGTTCTACCGACGAATACAATTATTTCCGCGGTGCAGCTGCTACAGTAGGCATATTGCCGTCGCTCGATGTTTCGGCTTTCTATTCCCACCGTACGCTCGATGCTACGGTCGAAGAAGGAGAAATCGTTTCCATAGCCAAGACTGGTCTGCACCGTACGCAGAAAGAAGCCGACAAACGGAATGCCTGTGCCTTGCAGCTGGCAGGTGGAAACGTGACCTACGAAAAGAATGCGTTCAAGGTAGGAGCCACGGGCATTTATTATTTCTTCGACCGCCCTTACGAACCTGCCTTACGTAAGTATGCACGCTATAACTTGCACGGCACCCGTTTCTACAATCTGAGTATAGACTATCGCTTGCGCCTGGGCCGACTCTCGTGGACGGGCGAAGCGGCTACCGGCACGAAAGGATATGCTTTGCTGAACCGCTTGCGTTACGATTTCTCGCAGGATTATCATGCCCTGCTTATCCATCGTTTTTATTCCAGCGATTATTGGGCATGGTTTGCCCGTTCGTTTGGCGAGGGCAGTACTCCGCAAAACGAAAACGGCTGGTATCTGGCTGTCGAAGCTACGCCCTTTGCCCGCTGGAAACTGTTTTCTTCGCTGGATTTCTTTTCCTTTCCCTGGTGGAAGTATCGCATCAGCAAACCTTCGCAGGGCATCGACTTCATGTTTCAGGCCACCTATACTCCGCAGAAGAATCTTTCCATGTACCTCAACTATCGCTACAAGCGGAAAGAACGGGACGTAACGGGGACAAGCGGCGAAGTGACGCTTCCCATCTATCACCACCGGTTGCGCTATCGCCTGACTTACATGCCCGGCAATTTCGTGCTGCGTACTACGGCCGATTACAATCATTTCCGCCAGCAGGATGGGGGAGGCTACCGTTTCGATCGCCGTCAGGGCTATCAGTTTACACAGCTGTGTACGTATGTCTGTCCCCGTTTTCCCTTGTCGGCATCCTTGCAGGGGACTTATTTCCATACCGACGATTACGATTCACGCGTCTATGCGTCCGAGCGTGGCTTGCTTTATACCTTCTATACGCCTTCGTTTTCCGGTCGCGGTTTCCGCTGGTCAGCCTACCTGCGCTACGACTTCCGTAACTGGCTGATGCTGATAGCCAAGTTTGGACAGACTGTTTATCAGGACCGCGACGAAATCAGTTCGGGCAACGACCTGATACGCAGTAACCGGAAGACAGACTTGCAGATGCAGCTTCGCCTGAAGTTCTGATGCCGTTATTCCTTACGGTTGCAATAACTGTTAAGTATCTGATGAACAACGGTATATCAGTTTATCTTCGCTTTATCAAAAATAAACTGTCAGTTTACAGGCTTTATACTTTCAGTTTGTCCGTAATAAACTGCCGGTTTATCGGTTTTAAACTGTCGGTTTATCGGCACTAAACTGCCGGTTTATCGGCACTAAACTGCCGGTTTAATCAGGCTAAACTAAAATCGCATAAACTTGTGCAAGTTGGATAAAAGGGATATATTTGTATGTTCTTGCGTTGAGAGATGTAGTAGAGACGCAAACTTTTGCGCTTTTGCTGCGTGTAGGTATATATGCAATACACTTCTCTTGCCAGATAAATTAATGTGAATAAATACAGATAGCAATGACAGTTATTTATCCTTCTCCCATCTTTGGTCCTATACATTCCCGCCGTTTGGGAGTATCTTTGGGAATCAATCTGATGCCGGCCGACGGTAAGTTGTGTACGTTCAACTGCATTTATTGCGAATGCGGTTTCAACGAAGACTTCCGTCCCAAGCTTCCCCGTCCCACCCGTGAAGAAGTACGTCAGGCGTTGGAAGCCCGTTTGCAGGATATGCAGGCCAATGGTCCGGCTCCCGATGTGCTGACCTTTGCAGGCAACGGCGAACCGACGGCCCATCCGCACTTTGCCGAAATCATCGACGATACACTGGCCTTGCGCGACCGTTACTTCCCGAATGCCAAAGTCAGCGTGCTGAGCAACTCCACGTTTATCCACAAGCCTGCCGTGTTTGCAGCCCTGAACAAAATAGATAACAACATCCTGAAGCTCGATACCGTGGACGAAGCCTATATCCACGACCTCGACCGTCCTACAGGCCGGTATTCGGTGAACGACATCATCGAAGGCATGAAAGCGTTCAAGGGCCGTTGCATCATTCAGACGATGTTTCTGAAAGGCAGTTACAAAGGCAAAGACATGGACAATACGTCGGACAAGTATGTACTTCCCTGGCTGGAGAAAGTGAAAGAGATCGCTCCGCGTCAGGTAATGATCTACACCATCGACCGCGAAACGCCCGACCACGATCTGTCGAAAGCTACTCACGAAGAACTCGACCGCATTGGTGCGTTGGTCAAAGAAGCAGGATTTGCAGTAAGTGTTTCCTACTGACGTCCGGACAACTGTATCGGCTTAGAATAGTAACGATTTTGAGGGTGTGTCGTAATACGCGATTCACCCTCTTTTCTTTATCAGCGATAAGAGCATAGTTAACTCTTTCAGGCAGCGATATTCTGAAGATAATCTCGATTATTTTGTTCCCAATAGCCTAAAAGAGCGGTAATAAGGCCGTAAAGGTGTTTAATTGGCCAATTTATACCCTCTTTATTCATCTTGGTACACATCTTTTTTATATTGAAGGCGATGGCCAGGAAGGAAAAGTCCATAAGAACCTTGTCCTTCCCAAAATGACGGAAGCGCTTGTAGTTCATGTTGAATTTTATCTGTCCAAATACAGCTTCCGGCTCTATACACCTTTGCCCTCTGTATTTCAACCCTTCTTCGGAACAGAGAAGTTCCCGGGCTTTCTGTTTGTATATCCTGAGTCGGTGATTCAGTTCTATCGTCCTGTTTCCTTTAGCTTTAAAACACAGACATCTTAACGGACATCCTTCGCATCTGACAGCCCTATACCTGACATATTCGACTACATATCCGGATTCGGTTTTCGTATGCCTGGTACCTACCCTCTGCATCTTTTGCCCCATTGGACAGACGCAGTAATCCTGTTCTTCATTGTAGAAAAAGTTTTCGGCCTTAAAAGGATCCGGTTTAAATCTTGGCCGCTGCTCCATGTGGAAATAATTGTATTTGACGTATGCTTCCATCCCGTTTTCCGACATAAAGTGGTAATTCTCTTCTGATCCGTAACCGGAATCAGCAACCACCGTATGAGCCAACTGCCCGTATCTGTCGGCAAAGGACTTCAGAAAGGGAATCATCGTCAAGGTGTCAGTCGGATTCGGGAAAAGAGAATAATCGATAATGAATTGATTTTCCGTAGCAATCTGAAGATTATATCCGGGTTTTGTCTGACCGTTACGCATGGCATCCTCTTTCATTCTCATAAAGGTGGCTTCTTTGTCTGTCTTGGAATAAGAGTTACGGTCCTGAAGATTGTCCAAATGGGTGTTGTATTCCTGAAGCTTATCCCTGTGAGCTTCCAGTTCTTTCAGCTGTTTGTGTTTCTTTTTCAGCTCTGATTTCTGCTCTTTCGTGGAAGGCTCTGCAGTCTGTTCAAGGGCATTGCGTAATTCCCCAGCCATTTCTGTCAATATGGAAGGGGTAAACTCAATTCCATCGTTGTTTTCCGAAGCTTTTTCCTGAGCGATGACGTCATCTATTTGGCTTAACAGAACCCTGATTTTCTTCATCAGTCGTTCACGGTTTCGCTCAACGCTCTTCCGCCATACAAAAGTATATTTGTTGGCCTTGGACTCAATCTTTGTTCCGTCAATATATTCCACATTCAGACTGATGAAGCCTTTGGATGAAAGCAGAAGTACGGTTTGGGTAAACACTTCGTTAATCTCCTTCTTCACCCGATTACGGAAACGGTTGATAGTAATGAAGTCCGGTTTCTCATAACCGGCTAACCAAATGTAATGGATATCACGATGAAGAAGCTTTTCTATTTTCCGGCAGGAGTATATATTGTTCATATAGGCATACAAGATAACCTTTAGCATCATCTTGGGATGGTAAGGACTACGGCCGCATTCTTTGTATAACTTCCTGAAACTTTCAAGATTCAGGCTTTCAACCAAAGCGTCAACCATGCGTACAGGATCGTTTTCTGCAATATCTTCATCGATTCTTTGCGGAAAAAGTACCGTTTGGTTGGGAGTGTATGGACGAAAATGTATCTTTGCCATATGTATAAATCTTTATGCTTAAAGATACAAAATCTTTAGGTAATAACAAAGCCCCAGCTTGTGAAAGTCGGGGCTTTGTGCTAAAAAAAGAAGGTGTGCTTTTTGACACACCTTCATATTTTTTTCCTAACTGGGAAAAAATATTTGCTCTATTCTTGAAGTAAAATCTGTTGGTTTCTTATAATGTTATTTTCTCTAAACGGAGTTTTTTAGACCATTCTTGGTCTGTTTTGGATAATTCTTTCCTTAGTGGCTTTTGCGATATTTGCGATTCAAAAACGTAAACTTAAGGAAAGAAATATGAAGCAAGAACAGCAAAACCAGCAGCCCAAACGTATGAATCCTTATGTAGGATTACTGATGGGTATTTTGATAATACTCTTTCTTAACGGATTGATTGTACCTACCTTAACAGGCGGGCAGATTAAGCCGGCCGATTATGGTACGTTCATTGCCAAGGTAGATAGCGGACTGGTGGAGGAAGTTGTCATCAAGAGCGGACAGATTTATTTTACTGCCAGGGAAGGTAATGTAACTTCAGCCTACCAGACGGGTGCCATCAACGATCCACAACTGGTTGACAGGCTTTTACAGGCAAAGAGTCCGAATAAGGATGGAAAGATAGCTTTCAACCAGATTATCCCGCGCGAAAACTCTCCGTTGCTCAACTTTATACTGATGTGGGTATTGCCGGGGCTGATATTTTACCTCATCTGGCGACAGACCAGTAAAGCCATTCAGTCGCGCATGGGCAGTGGAGGAAACTTTATGTCGTTCGGTAAAAGCGGTGCCAAGATTTATGCCGACGCCGATGTGAAGACTACCTTTGCTGATGTAGCCGGACAAGACGAGGCAAAAGAGACGCTGACCGAAATTGTAGACTTCCTGCACAATCCTAAGAAGTATACCGACATCGGTGCTTCTCTGCCGAAAGGTGCTTTGCTGGTGGGCCCTCCGGGAACGGGAAAAACCTTGATTGCACGTGCTGTTGCAGGTGAGGCTAAAGTGCCGTTTTTTGCTATTTCGGGTTCGGAGTTCGTACAAATGTTTGTGGGTATGGGAGCAGCCAAGGTGCGCGACCTCTTCCGTCAGGCCAATGAAAAGGCACCCTGTATTATCTTTATCGACGAGATAGATGCCATTGGCAAGCGGCGCGATACAGGGTTGGGCGGTAACGACGAGCGCGAACAGACCCTTAACCAACTACTTACCGAAATGGACGGATTTGACGGTCGTAAGGGAGTCGTGATATTGGCAGCCACTAACCGTCCCGAAAGCCTTGACAAAGCCCTGCTTCGTCCCGGTCGTTTCGACCGTCGTATTCAGATGGAACTGTCCGACCTGGAAGGACGGAAAGCCATTCTGGCCGTACACTTGAAGAAGGTGAAATGCGAAAAGATAGATATGGATGTGGTGGCACGGGCTACAGCTGGCTCTTCGGGTGCCGAACTGGCCAACATCGTCAACGAAGCTGCTTTGCGTGCTGTACGTATGGGGCGTAATAAAGTAATTACTGCCGATTTAGAAGAGAGCATAGAAACAGTGATTGCAGGTGCACAAAAGAAGGGTAAGGTGATTTCGGCTGATGAGAAGAAGACGGTGTCTTACCACGAGATAGGACATGCCTTAGTGGCTGCTTTGCGAGCCATTCGGCACCTGTCACAAGATTACCATTGTGCCGCGCACGTCGGGTGCGCTGGGCTATACCATGCAGGTGGACAAAGGCGAGCAGGTACTGATGAGCCGTGAAGATCTCTTCAACCGCATTGCTACCCTGACTGGCGGACGAGCTGCCGAAGAAGTAGTGCTGGGCAGTGTCAGTACGGGGGCTTCGAACGACATTGAGCAGGCTACCCGCCTGGCACGGGCTATGGTTACCCGATATGGTATGAGCGAAAAATACGACATGATGGGACTGGAAACGGTAAACAATGCCTATCTGGGTGGTGATACTTCACTGACCTGTTCGTCGGAAACGGCGGCAGACATCGACCGTGAAGTATTGAAAATGATTACCGAAGCCCATCAGAAAGCCCGTAAGCTTATCTCCGTTCATCTGGACATCATGCACGAGGCAGCCCACTATCTGCTGGATAAGGAAACTATTACGGGCGAGGAGTTCATGGCCATTGTGCGCAAGTATCAACAGTAATTAATGAAAGTAAGAATAGTACGTGGAAAGTATTGGTATCGATGAACTGAAACGTGGCACAAACGAGGCGGTATGTTATGCTGACGATTGCTTGTTTGTGTCGGAAAGCCTGCAGTGCCTGTGTACTTCTGAACCTGTCAGACTCGATTTTTCGCTGATGGTATTTTGCATGGAGGGCTGTGTGGAGTGGGAACAGAACGGCAGTTTCTGCGCATTGCATGAGCATGATTTTGTGATAACCTTGCCTGGCACTTTGCTGACAAACCTTGTGGTAAGCGACGATTGCCGGATGAAAGTTGTCTGTGTTTCCGACCGTTTTCTTCGGCGGATGCTTCGGGCCAGTACCAATGTGTGGCATGTCATTCGGTTTGTCAAGTCCAATCCGCTGAAACATCTTAGCGACAGCGATTTTGAATACTTGCTGCGTTATGTCGATTTGATAAGTATTGAATTGAAGAACGGAGCCAGCATCTATCGTGAAGAGATTGTGCAACACTTGTTTGCCGCCCTTATTTTTGGAATGCTGTCCGACATAAACCGGTGTATGGCTTCAGAAAATGGAACAGATAGAGATAAAACGACGACTCCGGTATATATGTTCCGCCGTTTTATGGAAGAGGTTTCGGCCGATAACGGTTGTCACCGTTCGGTTACTTATTATGCCGGAAGACTTTGCTGTCTTCCTTCTTATCTGTCGCGTATTGTAAAAAAAGTCAGCGGAAGACGTGCTTTAGCCATTATCGACGAGCATGTGATAGACCGTATTGCCTTCGAACTGAAGTATTCGGACAAGTCGGTCAAAGAGATAGCGATGGAATTCGATTTCCCGAATATTTCCTTTTTTTCGAAGTATGTACGCAAACATCTGAAAGTTTCTCCAACCGCTTTTCGCAATATGGCGTTAACGGATGAGAAATAGCTATTGCCATTGTTTCAGATTGTATTCTGCCTCTACTTTCTTTTCTACATCGTCGGGCAGGGCGGGGAAGAAGTCGATGCCTGTGATGCGCTCTACTTGATCCACTGAATTGACGTAGCTGTCCAGCGGACGATTGCCGGAGGTATTCTTATAGATGAAGCCGATGGCGCGTGGCTGCCGGCTGCCGGTGCAGAGAATGACTTTGAAGAAAGCGTCGGGGACGGCTATTTTATGCTTGCTTCCGATGGTGCGTGGCTGGCGGTTGTAGAAGATAGGGCCGCAGGCAATGTAGATAGGTCCTTCCTGTTCGGCCCAGCGGCGGCAGGCTTCTTCCAGTTCTTTCCAGTCGCCGCGGTTCAGGTTGTGGTTCTGTGGGCAGATGTTGGTCATGTAGAAACTTTCCTGCATGGCACGCCAGTGCCAGCGGTTGTCGCCGGCGGGGCACATGTGGCCGCGGTCCCAGCCCGAGTGTTTGTAGTCGTCGGTGGTGACGGCTTTGTCGGTGGGCAGGTCGGGGTCGGGCAGGAATTTGTCGGAACGGCTTTCGCGTTCTACCAGTTTGTCGCGGTTCAGCTCCCACGCCACCCAGTTGGGGACGTTCAGCCAGCTGTTGTAGGATACGGTGTAGCCTTTGCGCTTCAGGATGGTTTCGGACACGTTCTTCAGCGGTGCAGGCAATTCGAGGCCTTGTGCATCGGTTACAGTGGACGATGGTTGCGTGGTGCTGTTCTGCGACAGGTTTTCATTCAGCAGTTGCGGCAGCCGGTCGAGGCGGATGTTGCCCGACTTCAGGGCATTGTTCAGCGGACCGTAACCGATGAAGGCGGCACATACCAGCAGAACAAACCATACCACACCTTTGGAGCTTTTCTTTTTCGATTTTCTTCTTGCCATGACGGGTCTCTAAATAAGGTTTCAGACTCCAAAGGTAGTGATATTTTTCGGACTTGGTTATACTTAATTCATCGGCTCTACCGTATAACCCTGTTCCTGAAGCAGCTTCAGCAAGCCACGCTGACCGGGCAGGTGTCCGGCACCTACAACAACCAGAGTGGGGGACTGCTTCATGATGGCGGGCAGTTGGCGGGCCCAGTCGGCGTTGCGGCGATATATCAGTGCGTCCATTTCTTCGGGGGTACTGTCGCAGGCATTGTTCACCTTTTCTTCGGTGATGGCGAGTAGTTCGTCCAGGTCTTGCTTCATGTAGGCCTGAGTCATGCGCAGGCTTTGGTCGATGCTCTGGTCGATGTGCGTGGCGGTGCAGTGCAGCAGGAGCGCCTGTCGTGTCAGGGCTTGCGAGTTGTAGAGGACGTCTACTTGCAGGGCAATGCTTTCCAGTCCGCCTACTTTCTTTCTGGCCTGCCGTGCCTGTGTCTGAAACCAGGTGTCGAGCTGTTCCTGCGGGTTGAATCCCTTCAGTGATTTCATGGCCAGTGCCACGGCCAGCTGGGTAGTGATGGCAGCAGGTTTCAGCTTATTGAACAGGGCAAGGTCTACGCCCATGTAGTTCTTTACTACAGCAGCAATGGTGTCGTATTGTGCCTGTGTGAACAGGCTTTTCAGTGTAGTGTCGGCCGGTAGCATCATGGCTTGCTGCATCTTCATCATGTTTTCGGGCTTCATGGCTTCGTCCATTACGAGTTCGCCATACACCTGCTCAGTTTGGTCGATGGCCTGTTGCAGGGCAGAGATGCTGTCCTTGATGCTGAGTGGAGCCAGGTGGTGTGTACCCATGACGTACGAAGGGCGGTCGAGTCCGTTGCCCGATACTTTCCATAACAGTTGCGCCTGAGCGCCGAGGGCGATGCAGAGAAGCATCACAAGTGCGAGTGTCTTTTTCATTGCGGTCATTTTTTTATGGTTTTGTTTCATTAGTCGTTGCAGAGTTGTTTTTATTGCAGGTTATTTGTCTTTTGTAAATTCTATATTCCTTATTGTAACGATTGCTATTGCAATGGTCAGGAGCAGGGATATGCAGGCGGCAAACAGGACAGCTTGCCAGAAGTGGTCTTTTATCAGATAGATGAATGCCCAAAAAGAGGCGAAAGCGGTAAGTGCGCCTGCGTAGAAACATCGTTGAAAAGATAAGGGATTCTTCAGTGGGCGTATCGTCTTTCCGCAGTGCGGGCATCGGATGCTGAAGTGGGTACTGATGAAACAGTACTTCAGTCGCGAGGCGATACCTATTGGTTCGGAGCAATAAGGACATTGATTTTTCATCGCATATCTGTTAATGGGTTAGACTGTCTTTTCTTTCTTTTGCTGATGCAAAGTTAGGATGGATTCGAGAGGATTTAGGTTAACGTTGCGTTAATGTTAGGTTAACGTTGGCGATGGCAGAAGTAGGTGCCGTGAAGGCCGCTTGTGATGCGGTTGTAGAACACTTGCACGGCTCGCGAGCCGTGCAAGTGTTGCTCGCGAGCCGTACAAGTGTCCCACAAATGGAATGCAAGTGTTGCTCACGAAGGATGCAAGCGAGGTATTTTTATGGTTCACGTTTCACAGCAAAACGCTCATAATAAGCAGGTTACTGTGAAACGTTATTTGGATAAACCGTGAATGAGCAGAATTCATAGTTCTGTGTGTAGTTACTTTCTTTTTCAGTGATTCTATTTTTCCATTTTCATTACATGAATTGAGACTATAGGGGTCAATCTATTTTCAGGAAAACACATCCGAAGGCAGGACGTGAAAGATTGCCTGTCCTGCTCTATCTTGTTTTTCTTTTTGCAAATGTCCCCCTTCATTATGGTTTCAATTCTTTATTAAACTATTAATTATTAACTTTTTATATATTATCTGTGTCCCCCTTATTTGTCCCCCTGCTTTGCTTTTCTATCTATCTGTTCTTTTCTATTTTTGGACTCATGTATACGGGATATTTATTATTCACTTAAATAATTTAATCTTATGGAAACAAAAAAGTATTATGGAGTAAAAAAAGACAAAGAATTTCCTAGTTACATCAGCGAGTTTTTTCAGGCTTATCCCGAAAAGTTCGAAGAACGGAAGAACCTCGTCAAGCCGGCAATCTACGGTCTGTTGGCTGTGGTTTGTCTGTTCATTGTTATTTTTCCGCAGGTGATTCCCGTGCTGCCTTTGTGGTTCATCAGGGTAGTTGCTGTGATAGGCATCCTCTTTTTCGGAATCGGTGCTTGGATGGCTTCGTCCGATACTTATAATGTAGAGAGTGACGGCAAGGTGAAACAGGTAAACATTAAAAAATTCATCCGCAACGAAACCGATGCGGACAAGATTGTGGAGGCCTTCGTGCATCACGATTTCAGGTACCTGACCGCCCTACCAAGCGGCAACAACCAGCCTGTGCAGCTTCATGTCTACGAGGACGAGGTGGGAAAAGAGATGTACTGCATCCTGACGGCCTACGATTCCAGTTCGAACATTGTGGGGTTGGCCGCCCCCGTCATTCTGAAAGGACATGAATACGAGGATAATGCCGAGTTGATTTATCACATGTGCGACGATGAGGATTAGTATAATCTGGAAAACTTACGAATGACTTATGAGAATACAAATGTTCGTTTGGTTGCTTGCCTTTGTCTTTGTGGGGCAGGCATATGCGCAGAAAGAATATCCCATTGAGCAAGTATCGGTCATCAACGTGGGCGACGGTCGCTTCCTCTACCGCGACCTGAAGACCGACAAGCCGCTCGACGGCGACCGCCGCATTATCGACGGTTATCATTCAGCCTACATCCAGGCGGAGTTCAAGGACGGTTTCTATAACGGTAAGTATGCCGAGTACGAATACAACAAGCTGAAGTGTGAGGGCGCCTACCACGAGGGACGCAAGGAGGGTACCTTCAAGTTTTACGATAGCGAGGGGAGGGTGAAGGAGGAGAAGCCTTACAAGGACGGCAAACTGCATGGCACGCACCGCACCTTCTACACTTCGGGTCAGTCGGAACGTGAAGTGAATTACAAGAACGGCCGCCAGGACGGCAAGGAACTGTATTATGATTATGACGGTACCCTGCGTCGCGAACACAACTACCGCGACGGGCGTCAGGTGGGCAAGCAGTATTCGTTCATACAGGGTACGCACGAGTATTACGAGACTTCCTATTATAACGAACAGGGTCTGCAAGACGGTGAATATACCGAGGTGTACACCTTCGGCCAACCCCGTGTGACGGGTTACTATAAAAACGGACAGAAGGACGGCGTGTGGACGGAGATTGCCGAAAGCGGCGATACGCTCTACATCGCTACCTACCGGGCCGGCCGCGAGGAAGGCCTGCAAGTGCGCTTCAGCCGCGAGACCGGTGCCCGCACCAAGGAGTATTACATGAAAGGCGACCGCCCCGACGGGCTGTATCGTGAATACAATCCCCATAACGGCGAACTCATCTACGAGGCCACCTACCAGTACGGCCGCCTGCACGGCAAGGAACGCCGGTTGGTGCGCGACAACCGTTACGACTATTGGGAGACCTCCACCTTCGTCAACGGCCGCAAGACGGGACCTTTCGAGTCGCGCTACATCAAGAACGACCGTGTGCGCGAGGCAGGCGAGTACCGCAATGGGCACCGCATCGGCCGCTGGAAACTCTATGACATCGACGGCAAGCTGGAGAAGGAATGGGAGGAGACGATGTAAGCATGGGATATTCACCACAGATTACACGGATTGTCACAGATTTCTATTTGCTTAATCATAATCCTAAATTCCGCAGCATTTTAGTTTAACTTATTTTATAAGTACCTGAGCAACAAAAAGTTGCTCAGGATTTTGCCATGTCAGATTTTTCACCTATCTTAGTGTTGCAAATCAAAATATGTATCAAACCCGACAGACATGGCAAAGGTAGCAATAAAATCTGAGAAACTCTCTCCTTTTGGAGGAATTTTTTCAATAATGGAGCAATTTGACTCCAATCTCTCATCTGTAATCGACTCAACCCTCGGTATGAGATGTAGGCTGTATGGTTATCAATACAGCGAAATCATCCGTTCGCTTATGAGCGTTTATTTCTGTGGCGGCTCATGCATAGAGGATGTCACCACTCATCTGATGTATCACCTCTCGCTTCATCCGACACTTCGCACATGCAGTGCCGACACGATTCTCAGAGCCATAAAGGAACTGACCCAGGATAACATTTCCTACACATCCGACACTGGCAAGACCTACGACTTAAACACGGCAGACATGCTGAATACACTGCTCCTCAATTGCCTATTGTCCACAGGGCAGCTGAAAGATGGCGAGGGGTATGACGTTGACTTCGACCACCAGTTCATAGAGGCTGAGAAGTTTGATGCGAAACCCACATACAAGAAGTTTCTCGGATACCGTCCTGGCGTGGCGGTTATTGGCGACTTGATTGTCGGCATTGAGAACAGCGACGGCAACACAAATGTCCGTTTCCACCAGAAGGACACGCTGAAGAGGTTCTTTGAAAGGTTTGAAAAGAACAAGCTTATGATCAACCGTTTCAGAGCTGATTGCGGCTCGTGTTCTGAAGAGATAGTGGAAGAGATTGCTAAACACTGCAAGACCTTCTATATCCGTGCCAACCGATGCAGTTCGCTCTACAATGACATCTTTGCCCTCAGAGGTTGGAAGAAAGTGGAATTGGGCGGCATTGAGTTTGAGCTGGCCTCCATTCTCATCGAGAAATGGAAAGGGAAGGCATACCGTCTTGTGATTCAAAGACAGAAGCGGATAGACGGCGAACTCGACCTGTGGGAAGGAGAATACACCTACCGCTGCATCCTTACAAATGACTACGAGTCTTCCGAGAAAGAGATTGTCGAATTCTATAACCTCCGTGGAGGGAAGGAACGCATCTTCGATGACATGAATAACGGATTCGGCTGGAACAGGCTTCCAAAATCCTTCATGGGAGAAAACACGGTGTTTCTTCTGCTTACGGCACTCATACGCAACTTCTATAAATTCATCATGGCGAGGCTTGACGTGAAGAGGTTCGGACTCAAAGCAACAAGCCGCATCAAGGCGTTTGTCTTCAAGTTCATCTCTGTGCCAGCCAAATGGGTCAGGACATCAAGGCAGTATGTGCTGAATATCTATTCATGCAACAACGCTTATGCTGATGTGTTCCAGAATGACTTTGGATGACACCGACAACTTATGGTCGTGATTTTGCGTATTGCCTCAAGTCGCATGGTGGGGTAAGGGGATTTAATGCGTCTTTGTGGCGATTTTTGCTGCGTTGCACCCTCTTTTGCCACAGTGTCGCTACCTTTTTGACCTCTGTGTCATCTTATGAGGGCGGTTGCGGATTTGAGGATAATAAACAATCTGTGTGAATCCGTGTAATTCGTGGTGATAAGAAATACTTGGAATACACACCTTTAAAAATGGAATATGAATTTATTTGATGACTTTTTGCAAAAATATCCTCCTACGGGCCAATTGCAGAAACCTTCGGAAGAGGTTTTGAACCAATTTAGGAATCGGCTCCCTGCTGAGTTGTTGGAATTCTGGCAGGCATACGGATTTGGTAACTACGGCAACGGCCTGCTCAAGGTAATTGATCCCAACGACTATGCCGACTACTTTTATGTCTGGTTGGGCGGGGAGAATCCCACACGCATTCCCATCATGCTGACCGGTTTTGGTAACATCCTTTACTACCGTAAGCTGACTGATAGCGTAAGCGACATTGCTCTGCTCGACATTCACCATCGCTGTACTGATGTGTGTGCATACAGTTTTGGGGAATTCATACAACTTCTGACTGATGATGAAGCCGCGGGACCGTTGCTGGATAAAACGCTTTTCGGCCAGGCTCTTGAGAAATGCGGTTCACTTGCCGGCAACGAAGTCTTCTTCTTTGTGCCGGCACTGGCATTGGGGGGAAGCGAGTCAATCGCTTCGGTCGACAAGGGCGATGCAGTGGTGCATCAGTGCCTGCTTTTCGACCTGTTGAACCCGCAGGATGACGAAGACGATGAGGAGGCGGACGAAAATAATCCGTGGTCTGACGCCTACGTGGCCCAGCCGCATGTCTTTGAGCGCGAGGATGGTTCGTTGATGGTGAACTTCACCCTGACCGATACCGTAGACACCGTCTTGCCCGAAGTGCCCGAAAAGCTCTATGCCGTCGAGGGCCACGAAATCGGCCTCTGGGTGCTGACTTTCTTCAGCTACGACGACGAGCAGAACATCGGGATGCTGGAATACCACACCGCTCTTCAGGCCCTCCGTCCCTACGTGGTAGATGAGGCCGACGGCCATGTGCTGCTCCGCGGCCTCAGCCTGGAGGAGATGAAACAGGTGTAGCAAGGCGTATTTGGTGCTATTGGACGATTGGGTGTTGCATCATCGTAGCTTGCCTGGTGTTGCGTGGCTGCAGGACGCACTGGTATGTAGTACCGATTGCGACAGGTATTATCTTTATGATAACTCGATAATCCGGATTAATCGTTACATGGATGTAAGTGATTGGGAAACATATAAGTAAGGTATAGGTTATCAAAATATCCGATACTTGTTATAAACGAAGTAGTATTAATATTCGACTTAAAATAGTAAATATGAAGATAATAGATTGGATATTACTTTTTCTTGTAACGTTTTTTATTGTTTTAGATAGCGTGAAAGCAAATCCATTGCAGCAAGATACTATAAGAGATGTAACCTATCAACTTTATCCGTTGGGAGTTGCTTGCTGTAATAATGATATGGCAACCATAAAACGGTTGCTCGCAGGAAAAGATGAACCTATGGCAATGGGTAACGATTTTTATGAGTTTGATATATTCTATACGGCAATTTACTTTGACAAAGAAGATGTATTGGAATATGCCCTTACTCGATATGAGGACATTAATAATAGAGTTTATAGTGACGAATATGGGCTAACGCTCTTGACATACGCCTGTAAATTGTCTAACATAAAGTTAGCCCGTATCTTGCTGGAGCATGGCATTAACGTAAATGGTTACCAAAGTCCATACGATACCTATAAAGTATATCCGATTATGGAAGCCATTGCCAATAATAACATAGAATTGGTAAAGTTACTTTTAGAATATCATGCAGACCTTGATATAAAGGACAGTAACGGAAACACCCCTCTTGCTTTGGCAAAGGAAATGGATGCAAAAGAAATTAAAGATTTGCTTTTGCAATGGATGAAACAACCAATAGAATAATGCTAATAATGCAAGATAATGGCAAGCCGTTTCCTGCTGGACTATTAGTGATAACAACATTCAAAATAAAAAATAGATATGATTACATACGCGATAAATATTATACTTATAACGATTTCACTATCGCTACTCTTTTTATTAAGAAAGAAAAAGTACAAAGCCGGAAAGAAAATAATAATACTGATAGTCTGTTTTTCGATAGGTCTATATATTTTTTTACAATTAATGATGTTGTTATATTTCTTCTTAGGTGATTTCTCCGCAGAAGCATTATGGTGAAAATATCACTAACAACGCGGATAATGACAAGCCGTTTCACTGTTCACTATCAGATATAACGAGTATGAAAGTGTTTTTATTATATAGTTTGTTCCTTTTACCGCTTTGCCATGTTTCAGCAATGAACAGCTATATGGAACAGAATTCTGCAGAAGATTATGCTCTGGTAGAACCGGATACTCTTTATATAGAAAAGGAAGAGACTGATTTTGAAATCATATATCGGCTATGCTTCTACAAGCATGATAAAAGATATGTTGTTTTTGAGTTAAAGACGACAGATTGCAGTAGCATTGACTTCGTTCAGAGTTATAAGAGGAATGGAGTAAGAAGGTTTGATTGCTTTGCTGTGTATGATAATGTGGCAGACGGAAATCGTTTCTTATTCTTTGACTATGAAAGCTGGATTACTTATATAACGCCTACCTGCTTTTCCGGTTTCTATCCGATATGCAGTTCTGTGAATTTTTCAAACATGGAAGTTCTGTTGGAAAATGAGGGCTCCAAACTGAAACTGTCGGATGATACATTGTGTGTTGCCAGCGAGGTCTCTTATTTGCCTTTTAGTCGTACTTATCGGATGATAAAGGCAAAGTTTGTTCCATACTTGCATATTGAAAAGGAAATGGAACAACACACTTGTACCCCATCGACGAATAGTTGGATAAAGGGGTGGGGAGCGGAGATCGGACAGGAGGACTTGTCGGGACTCTTTGCTGGCTTGACTCTGACAGGAATTTGGGGTGAGGGATGCGGAAGAATTGATATCCGTCTTGAGGAAGCCCACAAGACGGGTAGGGGAACGTATACAGTGAAAGGTGCAAGCCGCATCCGCCTGTCGGTAATCCGTCTCTTCAGGGGGACGATACGGATAGACAGCATTCTCGGCGGGTTGGGGTTGAAAGACGAGTGCATCAATATGGACGGTTTCGTCTATGGGCGTTATGTGTTCAGAGAGTACGGAGCAGATAGTTTGAAAACTTATTATTGCGGTCATTTCAGGCAGGCTTACCGGAACAATGAACAACGGGTGGAGAAGGGAAGGAACGACATTACGGAGCTTCGCATGAACTTGTCCGAATATACGGGTCATCGGCAGGCAGCGGACGGCAGAAAGGAAGTGTGTTCGTGGGCAGATGCTTTCATTCCCGGTGCGCCGAAGGATTTCTGCGTAATTAATGACGCGGGCGAATGGGTGATAACACCGAAATACCGGAAAGAGGGTTGGGACAATCTGTATGATGCCTATTTTAACGACAGCCTGACTGACGACGAGGTGCGGAAAGCACGGTTGGCGGAAGAAGGTGAGTGGTGGCCGGAGGCAACGGATATTCCTTTTTTTATGAACTGTAATGATTAAAAGAAGATAATGATGAACTTGAAGGACTATTCGACCGACGAACTGCTGCTGATGGCACACGACCTTACGGGTGAGCTGTCGGACGGGCAGGTGCGGCAGGTCAAGCTGGAACTGTACCGCCGGGGTGTGGACGATGAAGCGATAGCCGGCATTATGGATGAGAAGGAAGAGGCCTTCATGCGGAGGCTGGATGATGCCGCCCGTGCCGGACAGGCGCGCAGGGACAGGCAGAACGAGCGGAACCGCCGTGTAGGCTATCGTTGGTGGGAGATGTTGCCGCTGTTTCTTTTCGCCCCCTTTTACCTGCTGACCCCCATGCGGCATCTGGTGGACACACTCATCCTGCTGCCGGTCTGCCTGCTCAGTCGGACGCCTGTCAACCTGGGCGAAGGCCTGTTTGTCGAGTTGAGGCGGCTCAGGGAGGAAAAGTATGACCACAAGTTCAGGCAACGACTCTTCCTGCTGGTAGCCGGCAATCTTTGCTGGCTGGTCTATGCGTGGACGGTGATAATGAAATATGGAATTTGAAGGAAGACAATAAAAGACGGACAGATATGGATATACAAGATTTGTACGAACGCGTGTACGACGGCCATGAGGGTCGGTTGTTGCGCCCCACTGCCTTCATCGCTCAGGCAGATTTTTTCACTGCTCTATGTGCTATGCTTGGAGAACGGATGGGTGTCCGAAAAGGCTGAAGGGACCGTTCTGCTGATTTTCGCCGGAGTTTATACGTGGGTGTCGTGGCGACTGATGCGCATGGGGTATGTTTCCGACAGGTTCGGTTTTCGTTCCTACCCGATGACTCTGCTGGAAACCAGCGGCCTGCTGATGATGGTTCTCCGATGGCTGCCTGTTCGGGGCAGTATGTCGAGGCCGTTTTGTGCCAACTGTTTGCCCTGACGGGCTATTTGAATACGTTTTACTTTTATGAGCAGAAAGAGACTGAAAGCAAAAACAGGTGAAAGCCGGAACGATGAGCACTTCCGGTTCTATATGGATTCTGGGCGTGAACGGAAACCTCTGCCGGCGGGACGGATGGCCTGCTGGCAATTTGGAGGCAAAAAAAGAGGAAGTCCTTTGCTTATACGTGGCAGGATATTGCTATCTTTGGTCTCTCTGTAGATTTTGTTTGTAATAATTGATTAAACTATGTTTGGAAAAAATAACCATCTCTGTCTGTCCCTGTTGTTGGGAGCCTGTCTCCTGCTGGCTGCCTGCGGCCCTGACCGTCGGGTAGCCCTGGCTGAACGGCTGATGGCTGAGCGGCAGACGGACAGTGCCGTGGCCGTGATGTACGATATTGATTACCCTTCGCGCCTCTCGGGCCGCGATTATGCCCTCCGTGCCCTCCTCTTGGCTGAGGCTGCCCATCGTAATGGTCAGTTGACTGCCTCGACCGACACCTTGCTGATACCTGCCATCGAGTATTTCACTCGTTCGGGCGACTCGTCCTATGCCGAACGGGCGCTCTACTGTAAGGGCCATCTGGAACGCAGGCTCTACCATTCCGAGGCTTCCATACAGGCGTTCATGCAGGCCTTGTCTTTCCTGCAGGGCAGCGGTGACTACGAGCAGCTCTATCGGGTGAATACTTGGCTGGGCGTGGTGTGCATGGGGCAGGGCGATTATGCCGCCAAGGTGAAGTATTCCAAGGAGGCGCTGAAGGCAGCTATCGGCCTGGGAAACATGTTTTACAAGAACATGGCCCTATGCGACATCTCCACGGGCTACTACTTCCTGAACCGGCAGGACAGCGCCCTCCACTATGCGCAGGCCGCCTACGATGCCGCTCTGGCCGACTCGGTGCCCCGCCAGCTGCTGCACGTCTACAACAACCTGGGCACCATCTACGCCGAGCTCGGACAGCCCGCCTTGGCGCTGGAGTATATTGACCGCTCCATGGCTCTCCGTCCCGCCACCGACACCATTGCCCTGCAAAGCCTCTACACGACCAAGAGCTACCTGTTCGGGCAGATGGCGCGCTACGACTCCGCGGCTCATTACTACCGCCTCTCGGCCGTAAGCTCCTCGCCCAGCGTCCGTGCCGATGCTTTCCGCTACATGGCCGAGATCAAGCACCGTACGGGCAATGACCGCGAGGCCTATGCACTGCTTTCGGACTTCATCACCCTGGCCGACAGCCTGCGCGACGCCCGCTACACGGAAGAGACCATTGCCCTACAGGAGAGCTACCGCCACGAGCAGCTCTCGATGGAGAACCTCTACTGGCGCGCCCAGGCCGCCAGCCGCAAGACCGACCTGCTGCTGATGACCGTCGCTTTCCTGCTGCTTGCCTGGTTCGTCACCATTGTCTGCCTGCTCTACCGCCGCAGCCGGCGTAGGGTGAAAATCCAGCAGCGCTACCTGCACACACAGGCCGAGGAACTGGAGCAGGAGCGTGAAACCTCTTCGCTGCACCGGCAGCGTGTGGCCGAGATGGAGCAGAAGGAGGCGCGCCTCAAGGCCACTTTCTTCCGTCGCCTCAGCCAGCGGGTACTTCAGGGCATTGCCAATGGAGACAATGTCATCCTCTCCGACGAGGATTGGGAAGATATTGTGCAGAATGCTGACACCATTTTCGACGGTTTCACCCGTCGCCTCCGTCAACGCTATCCCGCCCTGAACCAGGACGACTTGCGCTATTGCTGCATGGTGAAGATGCAGCTCTCCCAGTTGGAGATGTCGCAGGTCATGCACCTGGAGAAGGACTCCGTGAAGAAGCGCCTTAAGCGCATCCGTATGGAGAAGATGGGTGCCGACGGCGGCGTGACGCTGGAAGAACTGCTGAGGGAGTTCTGACGGCATCCGGTTGTTTTCGGGCACGGATGAGGAGGAGATATAAGGGGAAGGATGGTCTGCAGACTTCCGCTTGCTCCGTGCCTGAAGCGGAAAGTTCCCTGATTTGACATACTCTCAAGTCAAATGTCCCCCTCCTTACCCTTCCTTCTTTTACCTTCAACAGTCTTTCTGTCAGCTGTTTATTCCTTGTTTTAAGGGGATCCATTTGTCCCCCTCTTCCGTTTCCGTATTTTCAGATTAGCTGTTACTTTTGCTTGTGTGAAAAGTGAAGTAATTGCTAATGTTTTTTAGAAAGGAAAGCCTATGGTGATAGTTTATGCAATGGCAGGTGTGGCGGTGTTGCTGGTTCTTTGGTATATCTGGACGGCCAACAACCTGATAGCCAAACGGAACAGGGTGAAGCAGTGCCGCAGCAGCATCTGCGTAGTATTGAAGCAGCGGAACGACCTGATTCCCAATCTGGTGGCAGCTGTAAAGACGTATATGGGGCACGAGAGCGAGGTGTTGGTGCGCATCGCCGAGCTGCGTTCGCGCCTGTCGCCTTCGGCCTCGGAGGGCGAACAGATCAGGGCGGGTAGCGAACTGTCTTCCCTGCTGTCCAGGCTGAACGTGTCGGTGGAGGACTATCCCGGACTGAAAGCCGACGCACAGTTTCATCGCCTGCAGGCCAATCTGGAAGAGATGGAGTTGCAGTTGCAGGCCATCCGCCGTACCTTCAACGCGGCGGTGACGGACTATAACAACACCATCGAGATGTTCCCCTCGTGCATCGTGGCGCGCAGTCGGCACCATTGTGCAGAGAAACTGATAGAGATACCCGATCAGGAACAGCGCAATGTGAATGTGGCAGACTTATTCAAGAAATAACGATGGAAACGATTGATTTTAAGGCATTGGAAACGGAGCTGCACGGCGAGCTTGTCCGTGTGGAGAGGTGGCGCCGCGTGGTGAGGGTGCTGAGTGTGGTGGTCTATTCGCTGGTGTTCGCCTGGTTTATGTTTGTGCTGTTCGGCGGCACGTTGCTGGCTCGGATGGGTTGGCATGATTATAGTGCGCTGACGCGGACGGTGGTACCTGTCTTTATTGGACTGGTAGTTCTCAGTTTTGCGCTGACACGCAGTCTGTCCGCCTTCCATGAGCGCGAGGAGGCCGCCATGCGCAGGGCGATGCAGGCTATGTTGCCTGGTGTGCGCTTCCTGCCCCTTTCCGAATGCGAGGTGGACAACAGTCTGCTGACAGGCAGCCGTTTGTTCACAGTTTCCTACGGCGATCCGAGGCTGGCGATGGACTGTTACGGCGAGGTGGAGACAGGCAGCGGAAGCATGCTGCGCATGGCCGACGTGGGCGTCTCCTACGGATGGATGAACCGCTGGCAGTATCATCCCGTAATGGGGTACGTTGTCATGGTCTACCGCCATGTGCTGCGTCCGCTTTTTGCCTCGCGCATGGAGAGCAGCGCGCACAACTTCCGCGGCATGTTCGGCTGGTGCCGGACATCGCGCCGCTACGAGGGCGATATCCTGGTGCTGCCTGACCACTTGGAGGACAAGGCGGGCTATCTGGCTCATCACGTGCAAGCCCTGCAAAAGCGCTTCCATGCCCGCCTTGTCCGTCTGGAAGACCCTGAGTTTGAGCGCCGCTTCGTGGTGTATGCCGATAACGAAGTGTCTGCCCGCATGTTGCTGACGCCTGCCATGATGCGGCGGATGACTGCCCTGCGCGACGCCTTCGGACGCGACCTGATGTTCTCCTTCAGCCGCGGCTGCCTCTACTACGCCGCCTCCATGCCCCAAGGTTTCCTGCGTTTGCGTCCCGCTTTGCTGGGCGGAGGGCGGATGCTGGAGACGGTCTACAACGACATCACCCTGTCGGGGAGGGTGGCGGACGAATTGGGAGTCAGTTAACTGTTTGCCGGGTAAAATCTTGCTTTTGAAACCTGAGTTAGTAAAAACCTGGCAGGTTCTCAGTAAAAACCCGGGGAGTTTTCAGTAAAAACTCGTGGGGTTTGCAGTAAAAAGCCGTGGAGAATTGGAGGAAAACCCGTGGAGAATCAGAAGCAGTGACGGGAAGAGGCCGAAAAAAGGGAAGCTTGTATGGAACTTATTGGCGCTGCAAACCAATATTAAAAACAAAACTTAAATTACCCATTAATCATTATATCATGAATGGAGTAGGTAGGATTCTTTTGTTCTCCGGCCTTTCTTCATTCCGTAAATCTATTATTGTATGAAACAGACACCTGTCTTTATTCCGCCTCTGACGGATTCCACACAGAGTTCCGTCCGTA
Organism: Bacteroides ndongoniae; assembly: GCF_900108345.1. Lineage (GTDB taxonomy): Bacteria > Bacteroidota > Bacteroidia > Bacteroidales > Bacteroidaceae > Bacteroides > Bacteroides ndongoniae. The sequence continues at coordinate 402,804 of NZ_FNVV01000012.1, forward strand.
TGGAGGCTTACGAGAAGAGCGTAGACCTTTATGGTCAGGGAGCCTATTTGGAGTCCTTCCACAGCCTGCTCGATTATCTGAATGCCGGTTTCCGCTCCAAGTACGGTAATGCGGAAGGCACCGAGTTTCACATTCCCCACGGTTCCATCCTGGTGCATATCCGCATAGCGGACAATATGGTCAGCGTGGTGGCCGACTTCCTGCGCCTGCCCGAGAAGGGGCGCGTGGCCATGCTGCGCCAAGTGGCCGACCTCAACCTGAACAAGCTGCTCCTGCCCCGTTTCGTAAAAGAGGGCGAGCAGCTGAAGATGGAGTATTCCTGCCCTTTGTCGCAAAGTCATCCCCACAAGATGTTCTACGTGCTGCAGAACATCTGCCACGTCGGCGACAAGTACGACGATGAGTTCTGCACCAGGTTCGGCGCCACTCGTTGCTACGAGCCGCAGGTCATGCCCTATCCGCCCGAAGAGGTGGAGCGCATCTATGAAGCCATCCAGGCACTGGGAAAAACCACACTCGAAGCCCTGAAGGAGTACGACGGCGACCGCCGCTACGGCTATTCGTGGAATGTACTCGACACGGCTTTCTACCAGATTTCCTACTTTGCCCGTCCGCAGGGACAGCTACTCAACGAACTGGAGAAGGCCGTGGACGACATGGATGCCGAGCGGCCCATTGTAGAAGTACTGGCCAGGGGGAAAGCCTTTCTGGAGAAGTTGCTTGCTACTCCTCGCGAGAAACTGGCCGAAGACCTTTACTACACTGATACGCTGGTCTCCACCAAGCGGCGCTCCTCGCTGAAGAACATTCAAGAGCATTTCCGGAGTGTCTATCAGGAGGCGGCCGAGGCCATGCAGAACGACAACTACGAGCGCAGTGCCGTGCGCCTGCTCTACGCCTTCTACGAGGCTTACTTTTACAACGACATGCAGGATGACATCAACCGTATCCTGTCCAAGGCCCTCAAAGCGGCAGGCGGACAGACGGTGGAGAAGGCGTCGGAAATCCTCTATGAGGCAATGGACCGCATCATGGACGGCGATCTGGATGATGATTTCCTGCCCGACTTTTCCGGCTTGGAAGGGCTGGCGAGCGGCGAAGACACTGCCGAAGCCATGCAACAGCAGATGGCAATGGCCATGCAGATGCAGCAACAGGTGTATCAGGCCATGGCAAGCGACGACATGCAGCAGTTGCAGCAGCAGATGGCAGCAGCCATGATGCGCGGCGACATGGCCGAGTATGCCCGGCTCGTGGCCGAGATACAGAAGAAGGCGATGGGACTGTAGAATGGTAAAGAAGGCTTTAGCCACTATAACTTCTTAACTCATAAAGAAATATCAAAAACGGAACTTAAAACGAAAAGACATAGAAACGATGGATCAGAATATCTATAAACTAGTGTACAAGGTGACGCACGCAGGCGGGTCGGGAAGTTGCTTCTACCTGAAGGCGTACGACCTGTTTGTGACGAACTACCATGTGGTCAGTGGCTTCCACTCCGTAGCCCTGCACGACAACGACCGCCGTCCCTACCTGGCTCGGGTGGTGCTGGTGAACCCTTCGCTGGACATTGCCCTGCTGGCTGCCGAAGGCGACTTCTCGCACCTGCCCGATTTGGGTCTCGCTTTCGACGACTCGCTGGAGATAGGCGGCAAGGTGAGCGTGGCGGGCTATCCCTACGGCATGCCTTTCACGGTGACGGAGGGGTCGGTCTCGTCGCCTAAACAGCTGGTGGACGGTAAGTACTATATACAGACCGATGCGGCCGTGAACCCCGGCAACTCGGGCGGACCCATCTTCAACGAACGCAACGAGGTGGTGGGAGTCACGGTGAGCAAGCTCAACAACGCCGACAACATGGGCTTCGGCATCCGGGTGGAGGCGCTCCGCAAGCTGCTCGATTCGGCAGGCGGTATAGACCGTTCCTGTTTCCAGGTGCAGTGTGACAGTTGCGATGAGCTGATAGCCGGCGAAGAGGACTATTGTCCCTCGTGCGGTGAGAAACTGCCCGAAGGCATCTTTGCCGAGCGCGAACCCTCGCCCTTGGCCATCTTCTGCGAGCAGGCCATCGGCGAGATGGGCGTCAACCCCGTGCTGGCACGCGACGGCTACGACTCGTGGACTTTCCACAAGGGCAGTTCGGAGATACGTATCTTCGTCTACGACAACACCTACCTGTTTGCCGTCTCGCCTATCAACCTGCTGCCCAAGAAGGAGGTGGAGCCGGTGCTCGACTACATGCTGTCCGAGGATTTTTCGCCCTACAAGATGGGTATCGAGGGCCGACAGATATACCTGGCTTACCGCCTCCATCTGTCCGACCTGACCGACAGCTCGGAAGACGAAATCCGCCGCAACCTGGTGAACCTGGCCCTGCGCGCCGACGAGATGGACAACCTGATGGTGGACCGCTTCGGCTGCGAGCTCTCGGAGTATTCGCGTCAGGACAACGGCTGACGGATGACCATGCTGGCACAGTGCCGTGAAGGCCGCTTGTGATGCGGTTGTAGAACACTTGCACGGCTCGCGAGCCGTGCAAGTGTTGCTCGCGAGCCGTACAAGTGTCCCACAAATGGAATGCAAGTGTTGCTCACGAAGGATGCAAGCGAGGTATTTTTATGGTTCACGTTTCACAGCAAAACAGCTCATAATAAGCATGTTGCTGTGAAAGGTCACGCATCGGGGACGTTTCGGCTCAAATGTCGATGCCCATGATGTAATCGTTCATATAATATCCGTTTCCGATGGGGAAGTCGCCTTCGCGCACTTTTGTCATGCCCATGTGCTGGTAGAAGCCTAAAGCGGGGTTGTGGCGGTTTACGTTCAGTTCCATGCGGCAGGGAGCGGGATGCACTTCCTTGATGTATCGGATGGCTTCGCGGAAGAGGAACTTGCCGCAATGTGCCTTCTGAAAGTAGGGTAGTACGTATATCTTTTGCAGGTGAAACAGGTCTTCGCCTTCGGGCTGTACGGAAACGTAGCCTGCTGCTTCGCACTCTTCGTAGGCGATGAGGTAGACGTGGCCTTCTTCTTCCATCTGCTTGCGGATGTTTTCGGGCGAATACATCCAGTCCATCATGTAATCTATCTGTTCGGGTGTAAGGATGCTGCGATAGGTGGCAGGGAATACCTGCTGCGCCAGTTTCTGAATGAGTTCGCAGTCGGCGACGGTTGCTTTTCTGATAGTGAACATTTGTGGTTTCTTTTTAATGGTTATTTGTGACTTTATTCAAGCGCCTTTTGCGGGAAAGCCTTTTTCACGAACGTGCTGTCGTTCCGTTGGCGGTAGGTTACGGTTTGCCGGCGGGTGGAATCGTTGGGGATGGCGGTCACGTCGCCCTGAGTGGTGAAGTAGACGTAACTGCCCGACCACGAGTCGTAGAAGCGGTATACCCGGCATCCGTCGTGCTCGAAAAGGTAGCTGACACGGTAGTCGGGATTGTTGGCCGATTGGGATTCTGAAACGGAACGTTGCATGACGCAAGAGGTGACGGCCATGCCTGCCAGCAGCAGGAAAGCAGAGGTTCGGAGAATTTTTTTCATTTTTATGGTTATTGTTTGAACCCAAAGATACACAGATTTGTTTCTATTTCAGGTATCTTGCCGGACAATTATTGTTAACATGCAGATTGACGTCTGTGCCTGTCGCTTTTTTTATTGCAGCACGAAGCCGATAGATTTTCTTTATCGGTCGATAGAAAAATCCGATGGAATTTAGTGCCGGATATCACAATATGTTTTCATACATTTGCAGCACAAGAAACAATCAATACAGAATATTAACCTATTAAAAAGAAACGATTATGACTAAGAGTATCAAAGGAACCCGCACAGAGAAGAATCTGATGACTTCATTCGCCGGCGAATCGCAGGCACGTATGCGTTACACTTACTTTGCCAGCGTGGCCAAGAAGGAAGGTTACGAACAGATTGCTGCCATCTTCCTGGAGACTGCCGAGCAGGAGAAAGAACACGCAAAGCGTATGTTCAAGTGGCTCGAAGGCGGCATGGTAGAGATTACAGCCAGCTATCCCGCAGGTGTGATCGGTACAACCCTCCAGAACTTGCAGGCTGCCGCTGCCGGCGAGAACGAAGAGTGGTCACTCGACTATCCCAAGTTTGCCGACATCGCCGATGAAGAAGGTTTCCCCGAAATCGCCCTGATGTACCGCAACATCGCTGTAGCCGAGAAGGGACACGAAGAGCGTTATCTGGCTTTCGTGAAGAACATCGAGAATGCTACCGTATTTGCCAAGGAAGGTGAAGTGGTATGGCAGTGCCGCAACTGCGGATTCATCTATACAGGTAAGGAAGCTCCCGAGCTGTGCCCTGCTTGCCTCCATCCGCAAGCTTACTTCGAAGTGAAGAAAGAAAACTGGTAAGATACGGATTACCATAAACAATCAACCCCATTGGCGGAGCCGAACGGCCGCAGCCAATGGGGTTGCTGTTTTTAGGGGGAGGAGAGGGATATTATTTCTTTCCTTCAGCCTCGTCGGCATGGTGCGGATAGTCGATGGTGTAGTGCAATCCGCGGCTTTCCTTGCGCTCCATGGCCTGCTTGGTGATGAGGTAACCTACATTAATCATGTTGCGCAGTTCGCACAGCTCGCGAGTGGCCTTGCAGCTCTTGAAGAGGCGTTCGGTCTCCTCGTAGAGGATGTCCAGACGATTCCAGGCACGGGTCAGACGGACGTTGCTGCGTACGATACCCACGTACGACTCCATGATCTGATTTACTTCTTTCATGCTCTGTGTGATGAGTACGCGTTCTTCGTTACTGATGGTACCTTCGTCGTTCCATTCGGGGATGTCGTCGTTGAAGTCGTAACGTTCGAGCACACTCAACGCATGTTTGGCAGCAGCGTCGGCATAGACCACGGCTTCGATGAGCGAGTTCGATGCCAGACGGTTACCGCCGTGCAGGCCTGTACACGAACATTCGCCGATGGCGTACAGACGGCGGATGCTGCTCTGTCCGTCCAGGTCGACTTTGATACCGCCGCAAAGGTAGTGGGCGGCAGGTGCTACGGGGATGTAGTCCTTGGTTATGTCGATGCCGATGCTGAGGCACTTCTTATAGATGTTGGGGAAGTGGCGTTTGGTCTCTTCGGGATCTTTGTGCGTAACGTCCAAGTAGACGTGGTCCTCACCGCGCTGTTTCATCTCGTTGTCGATGGCGCGTGCCACGATGTCGCGCGGAGCCAGTGAGAGGCGAGGGTCGTACTTCTGCATGAACTCTTTGCCGTCCATGGTGCGGAGCACGCCGCCGTAACCGCGCATGGCTTCGGTGATGAGGAAGGAAGGACGGTCGCCTGGATGATAGAGTGCCGTGGGGTGGAATTGGATGAATTCCATGTCCTTCACCGCTCCCTTGGCACGATAGACCATGGCAATGCCGTCGCCCGTGGCAACCAGCGGATTGGTGGTATGACGATAGACGGCTTCGCAACCTCCTGTAGCCATCACGGTCACTTTAGAGAGGAAGGTATCTACTTCGCCCGTAGCTTCGTTCAGCACGTAGGCACCGTAGCATTTGATGCCCGGTGTGTAGCGCGTTACGATGATACCCAAGTGATGTTGCGTGATGATTTCTACTGCATAGAAGTTGGTGAATATGGTGATGTTGGGATGCTGCTTCACGGCTTCGATGAGCGAAGTCTGTATTTCGGCTCCCGTATTGTCCTTGTGGTGCAGGATGCGGAACTCCGAGTGTCCGCCCTCTTTGTGCAGGTCGAAATTTCCGTCTTCTTTCTTGTCGAAGTTGACGCCCCAGTTGATGAGTTCCTTGATTTGGGCGGGTGCATTACGTACTACTTTTTCTACCGCCGCGCGGTCGCTGATCCAGTCGCCGGCAATCATGGTGTCTTCGATGTGCTTTTCGAAGTTATCCACGGCCAGGTTGGTTACCGAGGCGATGCCTCCTTGTGCAAAATAGGTGTTGGCCTCTTCCATTCCGGCCTTACAGATGAGGGCTACCGTCCCCTTTTCCGCCACTTTCAGGGCAAAACTCATACCGGCTATACCTGAGCCGATGACGAGGAAATCGAACTTTCTTACCATAATGTATATTATTAGCAATTGCAAAACTACAAAATAAGTGCATTGCTTGTGCGCTTTCCTGCTGAAAATCGTTTAAACAATTTTGTTTCAGCTATCTTTCTTTTGTCATAATCACATCTTCGGGCACCGAGAATCCGCGTGGCTTACTTTCTTCTTCAATTCGTTTTATCTCTTCTTCATCTCCTATTATTTCGCCTTCAAATTCCCACCAAAGTCCTTGTTTTTCGTCCAGTTTCCAATGTAGTTTGGTGGGAGATAACAATGTCATGCTATTGGCGCTGATTCCAGTCCCAAAAATGTGTTTCTTCTTCATGTCGTAAAATCTAAATGCAGTGTAATTGGGCTCTTTGGGATTACTATATTCACCCCAAATAAAGATATTATAATCTGGTAGTTTGGAGTATTGTATGGTAGGCAAATCCAAAATAGGTCTGATATAATCATCCTGTATTATTCCTTTAATAGATAGGGAATACCCGCCGACAAGGGTTTCTCTGGATTTTCCTGTGCCTGGGTAGGTAGTATGTCCTTTTTGCAGTTTAATTTTAAACACTGTGTCATTTTTTTCGTACACCCAGGTTCCTACGAAATCATCATTATAAGATTGAGAAAAAGCACTAAGAAAAATAACTGTCAAGGCTGTAAATAGAATAATGCGTTTCATTTTAATAAGTATTTTTAGTAAGCTAAGCAAAAGACGTCTTTTAGTTTTTCATGACCATCACTATCCATTGGATACCAATCTTTTAATTCCATATTATCAGAGTCTGGATTATATGTTGAGTAGTTAAAAAGGACACTTATGCCAGATTTAGAATCATTTAGGAAGTCTATAAATCGGGCGATGGCGGTATCAACACTCTTGGGTTGGTTCGGTATGATTTTACTATTGTATATTGATTGGGATGAATTGTCTAAAATTCCTTTTACAAACTCTGCAAATTTCTTTTCGTCCATTATTACTAACGACAGACATCCCATGGTTGTTACTATCCCGTATGAGAAATGCTCTACGTCTATCTGACTGTGGCTGTACCTGTATGCTAAATTTTTCAAGTCGGCCCAAGAAGGAATACAACTGCCAGCAGGATGACTGTGGTATTGTTCGGTGATTTTCATTCCTTTCAGTAGAGATTCATTGTACTTCACTTTGTTTGTTTCCCTTATTGCCGGAGAGATATACTCTCCAGTACTAGTCTTAATCCATCTATTCTCTAGGTCACCGTTATGGTAATTATTGACTTCTTCGAAAAGGGTTTCAACATGGTGGATTAATTCATTGTCAAGTGACATCCTTTCTGCCCTTCCACAAGGCTCATTGGCAGGATTACGTGGTTCGTCGTTTTGGGGCTGCTCATTGTCGCCTTGGCCGCCAATGACGGAGCTACTTCCTCCTCCACTGCCTCCATTTATCTTGCTGCCAGATAGTGAGCCTTCGCCAGGATCGGGGTGCTGATTCCATTTTTCAGGCTCCTCTATCCAAAATATGTGGTCAAAACAATCGGTATACCGGTATTCCAGGTGGCCGGCAGTACCGGTGTATATATCGTTGCAGGTTGTGATGACGATAGGCTGGGCTATACGTGTTTGCGGACTTTGCGCGATTTTCAGTACAATGTTTGTTTCATTGTCTGTTCCAAACACACGGTAAGTCATGAAGTCAGACAGGAACCTCCAATCACTATTATTAGGGTTATCAGCTGGTTGCACTACGGTGTACAATATTTTCTTCTCGGTTTCGGTGAACACCCATACGGTAGTAATTTGTCGTCTACCATCGTTAGGGAGTATAGGTACGAAACAAATATTGCCCAACTCGCCTTTCTCTAACCATGAACAGTTCCAAAGAGGTAAACCATAGGTTTGGCGGAAAGTGTCAACAAACGGATGACAGGAATCAACTTGTTGTAGGATGGGAATAAGGTGGCCGAAACGAGCCGTATCCGAATAAGCAAAAAAACAGTCAGGTATTCCAGTTTCTCTCAAACTACGTGTGGACATCAGCTCATAGTGTTTTTCGAAATCTATATGGCGTCCGTCTTCATGCAGGCAGGCAACGAACCAGCAAGTTGTCGCAAATAACAGGTAAAAGCAGGTTCTGCGAGCTATTTTCTTATAAGTTTTTTTCATGGTAAATGTGCAATTCGCTTAAATACAGTATTAGTTTGTCGCAAAACTACAAAATAAGTGCATTGCTTGTGCGCTTTCCTGCTGAAAATACATACCTTTACCGCAAAAAACAAAGAAACTATGGATAGAGTGTTCCATGCCCGTATTGCTACGGGCCGTTACTTGGCGTTACTTTTGTTTACCTTCATGCTGGTCTATTGCCTGTGGGTGAAGTACATTTTGATAGCTGTTCTGTGGGGCATTCTGTTGCTTCATTTCATCGAAAAGATTATTCACACTACGTATACGCTGACCACCGACGGCCGTCTGCTGATTTATGAAGGGCGTTTTTCGCGTCTTCGCGAGCGTCCGTTGTCCGAGGTAGTATCAGTAGAACGCCGTTCATCCATGCAGGTAGCGGGCTGTGCACTGGTGCGCTACGTGCTGATCACTTATCGGGATGGCAAGCACGACGCCCTCCAGCCGACAGATGAGGAAGAGTTCATACGGGTGCTGGAGAAGCGGCGGCGGGAATGCAGCTTGTAGTTACTCGGAAGCCGATGAGGGAAGAAAAGGCTCTACAACGGTATTTGATTTTGCGTATAAAGCTTTCGTATAGGTGAGCTTGCCTTTAAACTGTTTTGTTTTTTCACTGAATTCATCTTTCAATGTCAGCAGATAGGTGTTGCATATTTCTTCGTAATATACGGTGATTTCGTAGGTCATTTGGGTATAAGGGGGGACAATTGTGCTTTCTTTCATGTGCAGGGAACCGGGATATTCGCTGTAACCTTCGCTGTAATAAATGCTATCTCCCAAATAATAAATAAGAAGACTGTCGCAACTTTCGATGTTGAAAGCTTGTGGATCGTTGCTTTCCCAAACGACTTTTGTTTTTGGGTCGGTTGTTGCATCGTAGGTGATTGTGGCTTCTGTTGGGTTTTCAGAGACTGTAGGAATTAATTTTTCTTCGATTTGTCTGCTACTTTCCTCGAAGAACTCGATGTGGGAGAACACGTAGTTTTCGGGTCTTGCGTCGTCATCCGAACAACTTGCAAGAAGGATACAAAGTATACCTGCAATTAATGGAAAGAATCTCGGTGTTTTCATGATATTGAGTTTAAACAAGTTTACAGGTATAAAAATAGCTTTTCTTTTCAGATAATCCAATCTTTTTCTTTCTGTTTAACATATTCTGTCATAAAACCGATGCCGATAGATTAGAAAATAGATAGAAGAGATGTTCTCAACGGAAGCAAATTGTTTTATTTTTCTGAATAAAGCTTAAATATATTTCTTAGTTTGCAGTCTTTTAGAGATCACTGCGTCCATATCATGCAGAATAAAAAAACTGAAGAATATGGAATTGAATTGTGCGATTTTGCATGCCGACCAAGAAACGATTAACAGACTGGAGGAATACATCGGTAAAGTACCCTTTTTGTCGTTACGCGGTAAATACACTAATCCGCTGGAAGCATTGAAAGAGTATTATGAAACGAAAGTAGAAGTCTATTTTGTCGGTATCTGCCAGGAATATGAAGGTGGAATTGGCGGTATGGATTTTTGTAGAATGCTTTCTTTGCCTACCCGTGTGATTTTTGTGGCAGAAAGCAGCCGGTATGCAGCCGAATGTTTTCGGTTGGATGCTTTGGACTATCTGGAAGGCGAGGTAGATTTTTCCATTTTCTTTCAGGCAGTCAATAAGGCTGTACGTTGGTTTGCTTTGCAGAACAGTCCGGTGGCCGAAGGAGTGGTTCAGAAAATGGCAGTCGAAGATGCGCCCCGTATGATTTATGTCAGGTCGGATAACCGGATTATCAGGTTGGAACTGAGTGAGATTAACTATATTGAGGGTTTGGGCGATTATGTCAAAATCTTCTGCCGGAGAAGTTCGAAGCCGGTTATCAGTCTGTGCAGTATGAAGTATCTGGAGGAAAAACTGCCTGCGGATGAGTTTATACGCATACACCGCTCGTTCATTGTCCGTAAGGGCTGCATTGATGCTATCGGGCGAAGTTCGGTCATAGTCGAAGAGAAAGATGTTCCGATTGGCGATGCTTATCGTGAACGGTTGAAGCATTTCATTTCGCGATTGGCTGTACTGTGACCGATTCAGTAGATTAGGAGTTACTCCTTATAGGCTTTCAATATTTGTCCGGATAGTAGGCGACATTCCTCCCGAAGGTAGGCGACCTTCGGGTTGATAGTAGGCAACCTTCGACAGGAAGGCAGGAAGTATTCGTTATCGGATGTGAATATGTTTTGTCATTATACATATTCTTTTCCTATTCTCTTTCCAATAAAGCAGATTTGTTCCTTTTTATCTGTTTATTTCAGTTTGAATTTCGATATCTTTTCGCCGAAGGTCAGATTCAGGTTCAGGCTGAAGCGGTTTTCTTGCATCAAGTTGCTGCGCGAATTGATTTGTTTACGCCAGGTGGCACCCAACGACAGGTAGGAATAACGTATCGGAAAACTTACGCCTATGTTGGTTTCGAGATAGTACATCTTACCGTTTTTCAGGTTGATATATGAGTTGCTGAACCCCAGACCACCCATAATTTCGGTGCATCGCGGCAGGCGTGGATTGGTAGCGTAGATGCCGCCAATGTTGACTTTGTGCTGGTTTTCGTATTTCATCGAAGTGTACGACGATACGTTTCGGCTCCAGTCTACATAATTATAGTCGATGGCAGTTGTCCAGTGTCCATTGTGGAGCGAGATACCTGTGCCGATGTGCATGGGCAAGTATTGCGTAGGACTATGGTAACTTTTATCGAGGCTTTCGCTGGTAGACGAGTTGGAGTAAGTCAGTGTGTTGTCGTGACTTATTTTCATGGAAGGGGCGAATACCAGTCCGAACGACCATGTACGTTGTTGATGGTCGGCCAGTTCGTAATAGATTCCCAAGTCTGTGTAGAAAGCTTTCTTGGTGGATTCGTATTGTACAACGGCACTTTCCTGGGTTTCGCTTTGTGTGGCTGTGCCCAGTACCATACCCAAGTTGATACCTACAGACAGCTGGGGTGTCAGAGCAAAGGCGTTGGTGATGTAACAGCGGTACAATCCTCCGGTACCTTCGAATGATGAGTAGGTATAAGCACCCGGATCACCTTCTATTTCTTCTTCTGTCTGTATCAGATAACCTATGCTGCTATAAGGCGATGCTCCGATCATGGCATACCATCGGGGCAGGACGCGGAATCCCAGACTGAAACGGTTAGGATTGCCGGTCAGGCTTGAGCTGTTGTCGCTAAGGAAAGAATAACGTGCATAGGCAGCCGATGCACCCAGATCAAAAGTGAAGCAAAGGGTATCCATGTGGGTGATGGCGGCTGGGTTTAGGGTGTTCTGGAATCCATTGCGGTTCAATGCGATACCAATATTTCCCATACCGGCATAACGTCCGCCTTCACCGTTGTTCAGTTCGCCGATGCCGTGCATGGATGTAGGCAGGTTGGTGGTGTTCTGTGCCGGACAGAACAGGCAGAAGAACAGGCATATGCCTGACAGTATGATGATTTTTTTATGATTGTGTTTCATAAGTTTCATTGCTCGTTATAGATTTTTATTCTGATATCAAGTCTGCATTGCCTGTCTTTATCGGGAGCATTGGTGAATACCACCTGATTGAAAGTAGTGGCCATTTCTCCTTCTTCCAGGCTCATCAGCAACTTTTGCCGTTTGTTGCCCCATGTTCCGAAATTGTTTCGAATGAACTGGGTCATGTCAAAAGAGTAATAGGTTTCGCGGCCGTACATTTCGTCTATGGTCAGGTTGCCAGTCTGTACCGTTACGCCGTCGCTGCCATAGACATAATCTTCTAGAACATTGTTTTCGTCGGTGATGTAAAGTCGCAGTTCTTCGGGGAGCTGACTGACTTCATTGTACGAGTGTGCCAAAGGATACAGGTAGAGGGTAGCACTTTCTATCGAAACTATTTCTCCTGCGCTTTGCAGTTCGTTCAGGTCGGGAAATTCGATTTGATTGTAGTAACCCGTCAGTCCTTGCAGATAGGCACGGTAGCCCATACTGCTGGCATGAACCAGATTTCCGATACCTCCGCTGATGCTGTCGAGTGAAGTGTTTGTGGTGTTGTGGCGAACGCTGGTATATGCATATTCGCTATTGACGCTGAAGGTCAGTTTGCTTTCGGTAGTTTGGTTGGAGATATCGCGGTAGTGCAGGTTGATGCTCATCGAAGAGTCGTTCACCAGAAAGCCGGTGATGCAGCTGCCGTCAAGATCGGCTACAAGAGCAAGACGGGAAACGTCTTCTTAAAGTTTTCCTGTGAGTTGAGATAATCGTTCTCGGTGAGGATGTCGTTGAACAATTGTTGGCCCATTGCGTCGGGCAGGCGTACCGTTACTTCGCGTTGACGGCCGGGTTGCGGCAGATAGCTGAAGCGGGTCAGCGGGGTATCTTCCGTAGCCATGACGGTAGTGTTGTACAAGTCTTCGTCATTGTCGAGTACGATGGGCGATTTCAGCCGGTAGACTGATATGTACTGGGGCGTCAGCGTATCGCCCCAATAGTGTCCGCTGGGAATCATGCGCAACACCAGTGAGTCGAACTGGTAATCGTGCCCGCTGGAGGTGCTGAAGGAGTTTTTCGAGTATTCGGCACAGTAAGTGGCTGACACTTCGCCCCACAGGGTGTCCTGATAGTAGCCGAATTGGCAGATGGTGTCTTCGCGCGTTTCGATGGAGTCCAGCAGAATGGTGCTCAGGTCTACCGTGCAACTGTTGGTGAATATGTTGTAGAATGAGCTTTCTACCAGACTGCTCCCTAAACTGGAGTTATTGTCTTGGCAGGCGTAGCAGACGATGATGGCCGCAAGCAGGCTATACAATAGTTTTCTCATAGTGTTCCGTTTTCATTTTTTTCTGCAAAGGAAAAGGAAAAGTAGGGCATGCTCCTATCAAAATCGGCGGTTGGGCCATTTTTGCCGTTAAACGCTTCGGACGGTTGCCTGAAGGGCGTTTATCGGATATTGACCCCTGTTGGTCGGTTCTTTTTGCATACATCCGGAGCATGGTCTATTTTCGCCACGCAATACAGACGGGGAAAAAAGGATAATTCGCGAGTTCCTTTCCCTCGATTGCTGGGCAAACAGCTTACGGAACATGAATTAAATCATTAAACAAACAGTTTTATATGTATATGAATCGATTATTATTGGGAATGATGCTGCCGCTGGTCCTGCTGGCCGGAAGCAGCTGTACGGACGATGACGAGTACACGCAGGGACAATGGATGAAGCGATCAGGCTTCGAGGCCGAACCGCGTGCCTATGCCTGCAGCTTCACCATCGACGAGAAGGGATACTTGTGTGGAGGTTTTCGTGGAGCAAATAAAGAATATATGAATGACCTCTGGGTGTACGACATGAATAACAACAACTGGGAACAGCTGGCCAACATGCCGACCGTAGGCCGCAAGTATGCTACGGGTTTTGCACTGAACAGGAAGGGATATGTGACTACAGGCTCGGTGAAAGACGGAAGCTACTCGAACTATGTGGCCGATACGTGGGAGTATGATCCGGTTTCGGACTCGTGGACGCAGAAAGACGATTATAAAGGAGGTCCGCGTGACGGTGCCTTGGCATTTGTGATAGGTGGATATGCTTATGTAGGTACGGGCTACAACGAAGACACACAGGGCAGTTACAAGGACTTCTACCGTTTCGATCCCAATGCGGCAGCCGGCTCGCAGTGGACGAAAGATGCCGGTAACGGCGGAGGACCCGAAAAGCGTGCCTATGGTACGGCTTTCGTCATCGACGATGTGGCTTACGTGTGTTGCGGCACGGACAACAGTACCAATCTGAGCGACTTCTGGAAGTTTGACGGAACTACCTGGACGCAATTGCGCGACATTGCCAATACGAACAGCGACGAAGACTATGACGACGATTACGCCATTGCCCGTTATAGCACAGTGTCTTTCGTCATCGACGGTTATGCTTACATTGCGACCGGCTACCGGAGCGGTGTGACAGCCGACTATTGGAAGTACGACCCAGACCAGGATTTGTGGTACGGCGACTCGGATGACGACTTTACGCCGCTGACCGACGTGCACAATAACTATTCGGGAGCCTCTTCACGCGACGGAGCGGTATCGTTCTCGAACGGAAAACGGGGCTTTGTACTGACCGGACAGTCGGGAGGCAGCTACTTTGACGACGTGTACGAACTGTTGCCCGACGAGCAGGAAGATGTATAATGCAAAGAAGGAAAAAGAAATGTATCGTGTGAAGCTGACGTTTATTGTGAAGACGGGTATGTTGTCTGTAATGGCAGCATACCTTTCTTGCTGTATGGGTGGTTCGCGCCCGACCGGGGAGAACGAGTTGCGTTGCCTGACGTTGGAAGTAAATGGAGGGTATGGTTATGCGATTCTGTGTGGCGAAGATACGCTGATTCGCCAGACCCGCATACCGGCCATTGGTGGGGGAAAGGCGTTTGACACCCGCCGCGATGCCATGCAGGTAGGGAAACTGGTTTGCCGGAAACTGTTTGATGGAGAATCGCCTTCGGTCACTCCCGACGAGGTGAAAGAGGCCCTGAAACAGGCGCGCAACAAATAAATCTGTGGCTATGCTGCCCGTATTTGAAATACTTGTTGTATCTTGCGAGCAAATATCTTAAAACGTTAAAATGCCATGGATAAATATCAAATTGCCATTATCGGCGGAGGTCCTGCGGGATATACGGCTGCCGAAGCTGCCGGAAAGGCAGGAATGAGTGTGGTACTTTTCGAGAAAAACAGCCTTGGAGGCGTCTGTCTGAACGAAGGCTGCATCCCAACCAAGACATTGCTGTATTCGGCCAAGACGTACGACGGCGCACGCCATGCGGCGAAGTATGCCGTTTCGGCAGAGAACGTCGGGTTCGACCTGCCCAAAATCATTGCCCGCAAGCAGAAAGTGGTGCGCAAGCTGGTGCTGGGTGTGAAGGGAAAACTGACCGCCCACGGTGTGAAGATAGTGACCGGCGCGGCCGAAGTGGTGGACAAGAACCACGTGCGTTGTGGCGAAGAGGTGTACGAATGCGACAACCTGCTGCTCTGCACCGGTTCGGAGACCTTCATTCCGCCCATTGTGGGAGTCGACACCGTGCCCTACTGGACGCATCGCGATGCGCTCGACAACAAGGAGTTGCCCCAGTCGCTGACCATTATCGGCGGTGGAGTTATCGGCATGGAGTTCGCTTCGTTCTTCAACAGTCTGGGCGTGCAGGTGACGGTTGTCGAAATGATGGACGAGATTCTGGGAGGCATGGATAAGGAACTTTCGGCCCTCCTGCGTGCCGAGTACGCCAAGCGTGGCGTGAAGTTCATGCTTAGTACGAAGGTCGTTTCGCTGGCAATGGCCGAAGACGGCAGCGGACAGGTGCAGGTGAATTACGAGAACGCCGAGGGCGCCGGTTCAGTTGTGGCTGAGCGGTTGCTGATGAGTGTGGGCCGTCGTCCGGTGACGAAAGGTTTCGGACTGGAAAACTTGGAACTGCAGAAGACCGAACGGGGTAGCATCGTGGTGGACGAACACATGCAGACATCCCTGGCGGGCGTATACGTCTGTGGCGACCTGACAGGTTTCTCGCTGCTGGCACATACTGCCGTGCGCGAAGCCGAGGTAGCAGTCAACCACATTGCCGGCAGAGAAGATGCGATGAGCTACCGTGCCATCCCCGGTGTGGTATATACGAATCCCGAGATAGCCGGCGTGGGCGAGACCGAAGAGTCGCTGCAACGGAAAGGCATCGCGTGCCGTGTGGTCAAGTTGCCGATGGCTTACAGTGGTCGTTTTGTGGCCGAAAACGAAGGTGTCAACGGAGTATGCAAGCTGTTGATTGCCGACGATGACACCATTCTGGGCGCACACGTGCTGGGCAACCCGGCCAGCGAAATCATCACCCTGGCAGGTATGGCGATAGAACTGAAACTGACTGTGGCAGAGTGGAAAAAGATTGTTTTCCCGCATCCCACAGTAGGCGAGATTTTCCGCGAGGCACTGTGAGTTTGAGAGACACTTGTACGGCTCGTGAACCACACTTGCACGGCTCGCGAGCCGTACTTGTGTTCTACGCGAGCCGTGCAAGTGTTTCTCACAACCCCTTTTTCCCCTGTATAAAACCCCGGTCGTTTGCTCCCGAAACCCCAGGCATTTTCCCATAAAACCCGGCGGGTTTTCTACGGAAACTCCAGGCGTTTTCTTCCGAAACTCCAGCCTTTTTTCCTCGAAACTCCGGCCTGTGCCGCAAAAAAGCTCTGCTTCCGCTTGCGTATTCGTCGGCTTTTTGCTTCATTTGCTTCACTGAATATCACAGATGACTATGAAGCGGATTATCCTGCAGGCGTGTTGCCTGCTTTTGTTTTCTTGGCTGTTCGCGCACCGTGCCTCTGCACAGCAGGCCGACAGTGTGGCGACACTTGCCTCGCGCATCGATTCCTTGTTGAAGTATGAGTTGCCCGCCGGTGCCCATGCCGGCCTTTGCATTTACGACCTTACTGCCGGACGTATGCTCTACGAATATCAGGCCGACAAGCTGTCGCGCCCGGCTTCGACCATGAAAGTGATGACGGCCATTACGGCCCTGTCGCAGCAGGGCATCGACGAACCTTTCCGCACCGAACTGTGGACCCGTGGGCGCATCGTGGGCGATACGCTGAAGGGCGACCTGTACGTCGTAGGCGGTTTCGACCCCGAACTGGACGAAACCGACCTGAAGGAGCTGATTGGCGGACTGACAAAGCGGGGCATCCGTGTGCTGGACGGACGCATTGTGGGCGATGTATCGATGAAAGATTCGCTCTATTGGGGAACGGGCTGGTTGTGGGACGACACTCCTTCCACCTTTCAGCCCTATCTTTCGTCGCTGATGCTCAACAAAGGTGTGCTGCAAGTCACGCTGCGTCCTGCCGAACGTGGCCTGGCGGCACGGGTCGAATGCAGTCCGGCTTCTACCTATTATACTATAGATAACCGGACACGCAGCCGCACGTCTGCCGCAGGTCCCTTGCGGGTGGACCGCAACTGGTTGGAAAACGGCAATTGCGTCAGTCTGCGCGGCAATGTGCAGTCGGCAGTGACCCGGTCGCTCAACCTGTTCGATTCGGGTCGCATGTTTATGCACGTCTTTGTGGAGCGCTTGCAGGAAGCGGGCATCCGCTGTATGTCCGTTGCCGACAGCACCCGCGAATCCATTGCGTCGGCCTACAGTTTCGGCGAACTGCCGCACGATTCACTGGCCGTGAGACTGGCACGGCACGAAACACCCATGCAGACTGTACTCAACGTGATGCTGAAAGAGAGCGATAACCTGAACGCCGAAGCCATGCTGTGTCGCGCGGGCGTGCTGGCTACGGGCAAGAAACGCGTTTCTGCCGACGACGGGCTGGACGCCATGCGAGCACTGATTCGGAAAATCGGACTGAATCCTTCCCATTACAGACTGGCCGATGGTTGCGGTCTTTCGCACTACGACTATCTGTCGCCCGAGCTGTTGGTGGCCATGTTGCGCTACGCCTATTCGCGCACCGACATCTTTGCCCCGCTCTACAAGGCCCTGCCTGTAAGTGGCATGGACGGTACGTTGAAGTACCGCATGGGATACGGCACACCGGCCTTCCGGCAGGTACATGCCAAGACAGGCTCGTATACCGGCATCAATGCGCTGGCTGGCTATCTGAAGACGAAAGGCGGACACTGGGTGGCCTTCGCCATCATGACGCAGAACGCGCTTTCGGCACGTCAGGCACGGGCCTTTCAGGATGCGGTCTGCGAGTCGCTTTGTTCCTTACCGTTCGAATAAGCACGGTAGCGGGCGGGCGACATGCCTACATGCGCTTTCACGTACTTGCCGAAGAATGACTGGTTGGGGAAGTTGAACATCTCGGCAATCTCCTTGACAGACATGTCCGATTGTCTCAGCTGATATTTTATCTGTTCGATGGCGTATTCGTTGATCCACTCCGTAGGTGTGCGTCCGCTGACCTCTTTGATAGCGCTGGAGATGTATTTGGGCGAGTAGCACAACCGGTCGGCATAGTGGCTCACGGAGCGGTGTATTCCGCCGTCTTCCGACACTTCCTTCATGAACTGCCTGAAAATCCGTTTACTGCGGTCGGCTTTAATTCCCGTTTCTTCGATTGTGTCGGAATGTTTCTGGATGCCTGCCAGCATTTCGTGGAGCAGAGCCGAAAAGAGGTGTCCCAGAATTTCCTGCCGGTAGGGATGCGAGGTGTCGCCTATTTTGTCCATAATCAGCTCGTTGTACAGGCCAATGTTGTGGATTCCCTTTGTATTTTTGTCCGTCACTTGGGCAAACACCGGGTTCTTGTAGATGTAATACAAGGCTTTTTCCGCTGCCTTCCCCCGCTTCATTGTCTGTTGCATGAATTTGGTGGAGAAGCCTATCATGCTGATTTTGTGACGGGAGCTGACCAACATATCGCTCAGAATCATGGTGGGCAGGCAGATAAATGCCTCTCCCGTCTGCAGTTGATAGCCTTTTCCGTTGACGCTCAGCTGGAGTTTGCCTTCGATGCAGGTCACGATGATGAACAGGTTCAGCCTGATCATTTGGTTGGATTCGGGCAAGTTATCTATGTTTCGCGCCACGACGACGTTTTCGTCCACATAGTCCACGTAGTCTTCATCCATTTCTTCCTTATACTTTCTGAAGTAGTCGATGTCGACTGTGGCAATTGTTTCTTTTTCCAAATACATAATTATAATCTATTATTTAAGTTATAAACCGGTATCATTTTGGCCGGTTGCGGAGGTAGGCTACGGGCAACTTGCAAAGTCTTTCTGTTTCCCGGAGATTTCCGCACCAGTTTGTCTTTCGAGGACGGGTGTTCTCCTCTTCCACTGCAAAGGTGTAGAATATTAGGAAAAACAGGCTGTTCTATTTGCCATAAAAGCTGTTCAATTGTTCTTTTTGCAATATTTTTTAAGTAAAACAATCCGGTTGTAGGAAATATGGAACATCGATTAAGGCGTATGGATAACCTGTAGGTTGTTCCGTTCGTCTATCTTTGCGTCAGTTTCTAAACCAATAATTCGAATATGAAAAAGTTAAAAGGTAAACAGATGCGACTGATGACACTCGTCGGTTGCACGTTTTTGGGATTGACATCATGCAAGCAGGCATCGGATGCCGCAGTGCAATCCTCTTCTTACGAGACTATGACGGTGGCTACCACCGATAAGGAACTTTCCACCTCCTATTCCGCCACTATCCGCGGACGGCAGGACATTGACATCTATCCGCAAGTATCGGGTACGATTGTACGGCTCTGCGTGACCGAAGGTGAAGCCGTGCGTCAAGGTCAGTTACTTTTCATTATCGATCAGGTTCCGTATAAAGCAGCCCTGAAGACGGCCGAGGCCAATGTAGCGACAGCCCGTGCCTCTTTGGCTACAGCCGAGCTGAACTATGGTAGCCAGAAGGAACTGTATGCGCAGAAAGTCGTATCAGAGTTCAGTCTGAAGACGGCTCAGAACAATTACCTCACTGCCAAGGCACAACTGGCACAGGCCGAGGCACAGGAAGTGAATGCCCGTAATAACCTCTCATATACCGAAGTAAAGAGTCCCAGCAACGGCGTTGTGGGTGCTTTGCCTTATCGTGTAGGTGCATTGGTCAGCTCGGCCATGGCACAACCTCTTACTACGGTGAGCGACAATAGCACGATGTACGTCTATTTCTCCATGACCGAAAATCAGCTGCTCTCCCTCACCCGTCAGTACGGTTCGATGGACGAGGCACTGAAGAACATGCCCGAAGTAACACTGACCCTGAACGATAACTCCGTATATGCCGAGAAAGGAAAAATCGAATCCATCAGTGGTGTCATCGACCGCCAGACGGGTACGGTCATTGCACGTGCCGTTTTCCCAAACGAATCACGTCTGCTGCACAGTGGAGCCTCCGGCAGTGTATCTATTCCCAGTGTCTACAAGGATTGTATTGTCATCCCGCAGGGAGCAGCCGTACAGATGCAGGACAAATATCTGGTGTATAAGGTAGTGGACGGAAAGGCCGCTTCTACACTGGTTTCGGTAGCACCGATAAACAACGGTCGCGAATTTGTAGTAATGGACGGCCTGAAGCCAGGCGAGGAAATCGTGGCGAAAGGAGCCGGATTGTTGAGAGAGGGAATGCAGATAAAATAACCTAAGTTTTGCTTTCGGCAAAACCTGCAGGAGCTGAAGGAGTTGAAGGGAACCGTTCCCGAACTTCTTGACTCCCATAAACAACGAACATTATGAAAGGAAACATATTCATTAAACGGCCGGTGATGGCCATCTCCATCTCCGTCCTTATTTTTGCTATCGGCCTGATTTCGCTGTTCACGTTGCCTGTGGAACAATATCCTGATATTGCACCACCTACAGTATACGTATCAGCCACTTATACGGGTGCCGATGCAGATGCCGTGATGAACGGCGTTATCATGCCGTTGGAGGAGAGTATCAACGGTGTGGAAAACATGATTTACATGACCTCGACGGCTACCAATAACGGTTCAGCTACCATACAGGTCTACTTCAAGCAAGGTACCGACCCCGATATGGCGGCAGTGAACGTGCAGAACCGTGTGACGCAGGCACAGGGATTGTTGCCTGCCGAGGTAACACAAATCGGTGTGACCACGCAGAAACGTCAGACCAGCTTTCTGCAAATCAATTCACTGGTCTGCACCAACGGGCGTTACGACCAGGCATTTATCGGAAACTACCTTGATATCAATGTTGTGCCCCAGATCAAGCGTATTGCCGGTGTGGGCGACGTGATGGCGATGAACGCCCCTTACAGTATCCGTATCTGGATGAAACCTGACCGAATGGCGCAGTATGGCCTGGTACCTTCGGACATCAGTGCAGTATTGGCTATGCAGAACCTGGAGGCACCTACGGGCTCATTGGGCGAGAATTCGGATAATGTATACCAGCTCACCATGAAGTATCGTGGCCGTCTGAAAGAAGTATCTGACTTTGAGAACATCGTCGTACGTGCACAGGAAGACGGTTCTGTTCTTCGTCTGAAGGATGTAGCCGAAGTAGAGCTGGGTGCATTGAGCTATAGTTACCAAGGCGAGATGGACGGTAAGACAGCCATTGCCTTCATGGCCTTCCAGACGGCAGGATCGAACGCTACTGCCGTGAATGCCGAAATCTCGGCTTTGCTCGATGAGTTGTCAAAAGACCTGCCCGAAGGATTGGAGTTTGTCAATCTGATGAGTTCTAATGACTTCCTGTATGCTTCGATTTACAGTATTGTAGAGACGTTGGTTATTGCCATTATTCTGGTTATCCTGGTGGTATACTTCTTCCTGCAGGATTTCAAGAGTACGCTTATTCCTTCTATATCTATCATCGTTTCGTTGGTAGGTACGTTTGCCTGCCTGATTGCTGCAGGCTTCAGTCTGAACATTCTGACCATGTTTGCGTTGGTGTTGGCCATCGGTACGGTGGTGGATGATGCTATCGTGGTGGTTGAGGCGGTACAGGAGAAGTTCGACTCTGGCTACAAGTCGCCTTACCTTGCTACCAAAGATGCGATGGGCGATGTGACGATGGCCATCATTTCTTGTACTTGTGTGTTCATGGCCGTGTTTATCCCTGTGACTTTCATGGGTGGTACGTCCGGTGTTTTCTACACACAGTTCGGTATTACTATGGCTACTTCCGTAGGTCTCTCCATGATATGTGCCCTGACACTGTGTCCGGCATTGTGCGCCTTGCTGATGCGTCCGGCATCAGGTACGAAGAGTGCCAAGAGTATTAATGGTCGTGTTCGTGCCGCTTACAATGCTTCTTATACCGCTTTGTTGGGCAAGTATAAGAAAGGTGTGATGTTTGCCATCCACCATCGTTGGATGTGTTGGGCAGCTCTGGTTGCTGCTGTTGTGCTGCTGGTATTCTTTATGAACACCACCAAAACAGGACTTGTACCGCAGGAAGACCAGGGTACCATCATGGCCAATGTCAGCACTGCTCCAGGTAGCACACTGAAGGAGACCACTCAGGTGCTGGATAAAGTAGATGCCATTCTGACCAATACTCCCGAAGTAGCCCACTTCCAGCGTGTAGCCGGTTACGGTTTCCTTTCTGGACAGGGTACGTCGTATGGTATGATTATCATCCGTCTGAAAGACTGGAGCGAACGTAGTGGCAGTGAACATTCGGCAGAAGCCGTGATGGGTCGCCTCAATGCTCAGTTTGCCCAGATAAAGGATGCACAGATATTCTGCTTCCAGACGCCTATGATTCCGGGCTACGGTATGGGTAACTCGGTAGAATTGAACATGCAGGACAAGACGGGTGGCGACATGACCACTTTCTATCATGCTGTGCTGCAATATCTCGGTGCGCTGAACCAACGTCCGGAGGTGGCAATGGCTTATACGACCTATGCCGAGAACTTCCCGCAGATTTCGGTAGATGTAGACGCTGCCAAATGTATGCGTGCCGGCATTTCACCCAACGAAGTACTGAGCGTATTGGGTAGCTATTGTGGTGGTTCGTATGTGTCCAACTACAATAAGTTTGGCAAGATGTACCGCGTGATGCTTCAGGCCGATCCAAAATATCGTTTGGACCAGATGGATCTGAGCAATATGTTTGTGCGCAACGGTACGGAGATGGCTCCTCTCAGCCAGTTCGTTACGTTGAGCAAGACCGAAGGTGCCGAAATCAAGAACCGTTTCAACCTGTTCAGTTCTATCTCTGTCAACGTGAATGTAGCCGAAGGATATTCTACCGGTGAGGTACAGAAAGCGATTGCCGAAGTGGCCGAACAGATGTTGCCTTCGGGCTACAGTTACGAGTACGGTGGCATTTCGCGTGAGGAGGCCAATACCAGCCAGTTCCAGACAGTGTTTATCTACAGTATTTGTGTCTTCCTGATTTACCTGATTCTGGCCTGTCTTTACGAGAGCTTCCTGGTACCGTTTGCCGTTATCCTCTCTGTGCCGTTCGGTATGTTCGGATCGTTCTTGTTTGCCAAGCTCTTCGGACTGGAGAACAACATTTATATGCAGACAGGTATGATTATGCTGATCGGTCTGTTAGCCAAGACAGCCATCCTGATTACGGAGTTTGCCATCGAGCGTCGGCGCAAGGGCATGGGTATTATTGAGTCGGCCTATGCAGCAGCACAGGTACGTTTCCGTCCTATCCTGATGACGGTGCTTACCATGATATTCGGTATGCTTCCGCTGATGTTCTCCAGTGGTGCGGGTGCCAACGGTAACTCGTCATTGGGTACTACCGTCGTGGGTGGTATGCTGATCGGAACCCTTGCATTGTTGTTCGTTGTGCCGGTATTCTACATTATCTTCGAATATATGCAGGAGAAGATTCGTCCGCACCAGGAACTGGAAGCCGATGCTCAGGTGCAATTGGAGCGCGAAAGAAGCCTGGCAGAACGTAGTGGGTTTAATGAGGAGAAATAATCATTCTTAAAAAATTAATCCATCAACTAATATGAAGAAACTTATTTTATTGTCAACCGCCGCTGCTCTGCTGAGCAGCTGCGGCATATATACCAAATATAAGCCGGCCGAAAGCGTGCCCGACAACCTTTATGGGGAAGAGTTCAGCACTGAAGACACTACCAGTCTCGGCAGCATGGACTGGCACGAGCTTTTTACCGATCCGCAGCTGCAGGCCTATATCGAACAAGGTTTGCAGAACAATACCGATTATCTGTCCGCACAGCTTCGTATCGAGGAGGCCGAGGCTACCTTGCTTTCCTCCAAGCTTGCATTTCTGCCCTCGTTTGCATTGGCTCCTCAGGGGACGGTAAGCAGCTTCGATGGCGGAAAAGCTACACAGACCTATTCGCTGCCCGTTACTGCCAGTTGGGAACTGGATATTTTCGGTAAGATGCGCAACAGCAAACGGCAGGCACAGGCTCTTTATGCCCAAAGTAAGGATTATAAGCAGGCTGTACGTACACAGCTTATTGCCGGTATAGCCAATACCTATTATACGTTGCTGATGCTCGACGACCAGCTTGCCTGTGCGCAGGATATGGCCCGGTCGTGGGAAGAAACCGTTCGCTCTACCCGTGCCCTGATGAATGCAGGACAGGCCAACGAGGCTGCCGTATCGCAGATGGAAGCCGCCTGTTACGAGGTACAGGCATCTGTGCTCGACCTGAAAGAGCAAATCAACCAGGCAGAAAACAGCTTTGCATTGTTGCTGGCCGAGACACCCCGTTCCTACGAACGTGGTACACTGGCTGGCGTGCAGATGCCCGATGAGTTATCTGTAGGTATCCCCATGCAGATGCTTGCCAATCGGCCCGACGTACGTATGGCCGAACGGTCGTTGGAGTCGGCCTTCTATGCCACCAATGCGGCACGCTCGGCTTTCTATCCCTCCATTACGTTGAGTGGCAGTGCAGGCTGGACCAACTCGGCCGGATCCATGATTATTAATCCTGCCAAGTTCTTGGCTTCGGCCGTAGGTTCGCTCACCCAGCCGCTCTTTGCACGCGGACAGCTGTTGGGACAGCTTAAGATCAGCAAGGCGCAACAGGAAGAAGCCGCCCTTTCTTTCCAACAGACTCTGCTGAATGCAGGCAGCGAAGTGAACGACGCACTGACGGCCTGGCAGACCAGCCGCGACAAGAGCCTGTTGCTGGACAAGCAGGTAGCTTCGTTGCAGAAAGCCGTGAAGAGTACATCCTTGCTTATGGAGCATGGCACTACGACTTACCTGGATGTGCTTACTGCCAAACAGAACCTGCTGAGTGCCCAACTTACGCAGACCGCCAACCGCTTCAGCGAAATACAGAGTGTAATCAGTCTTTATTGCGCATTGGGTGGAGGACAGGAATAGATACTAATCTCTCTTTATACTCTTTTTTATAAGAAGACGAGCCATTCCGGGAAGTGATTTCCAGGGATGGCTTTTTATATAGAAACAAGGGATAAAGAAGATGGATTTCGTAGCATCCACTTCTTTATCCCTTGTCGTTTATTCACTTATCAACAGGTTATGTCCCGTTGGAGAATGTCTGTTAATACTGTGACCAGTCAACGTTGCGCATGTCGCCACTCTTAGCCAACTCGGCGTGCATACCCAGGGCAGCACGGATGGCGTGCGGAGTCTGTGACTTGCCGTCGGTCAGTTTCAGGTAATCCCACATGATGTTCTTGTAGTCGGGGTGAACACAGTTCTCGATGATAGTCTGTGCACGTTCCTTCGGGCTCTTGCCGCGGAGGTCGGCCACACCTTGCTCGGTAACGATGATGTTGACGTCGTGTTCGCTGTGGTCGGCGTGCGATACCATCGGAACGATAGCGCTGATCTTGCCTTCCTTGGCTACAGACGGGCAGGTGAAGATAGAGATGTAGGCATTGCGTGTGAAGTCGCCGCTGCCGCCAATACCGTTCATCATCTTCGTTCCGCCGATGTGGGTAGAGTTTACATTACCGTAGATGTCGGCTTCGATGGCAGTATTGATAGAGATAACGCCAAGACGACGGATAACTTCGGGGCTGTTGGAGATTTCCGACGGACGGAGTACCAGTTTGTTGCGGAAGAAGTCCATGTCCTGATATACACCGTTCAGACAGTCGTTGGTAACGGTGAGCGAACAGCCTGAAGCAAACTTCACGCGGCCGTCGCGGATCAGGCCGATCACGGAGTTCTGGATAACTTCGGTATATACGTCGAAGGCGGGGATTGTGGTGTCGCGTCCCAGTGCGCCGAGTACGGCGTTGGCAATGTTACCTACACCACTCTGCAGCGGCAGGAAGCTTTGCGGAATGATGCCACGTCTCATGTCGTGTACCAGGAAGTCGGCAACGTTCTGTCCGATCTTGTCGGTTACGGGGTCGGCAGCAGCAAACGAACGTGCTTCGTCTGGCCAATTGGTCTCTACTACGCCTACAATCTTCTTCGGATCTACCTGGATGTAGGGCAAGCCGATGCGGTCGTTGGGCTTGGTAATGGGTATTTCGCGGCGGTAAGGCGGGTCAAGGGGTTCGTACACGTCGTGCAGGCCCATAGCTGCCTTGCTGTGTGCAGCGTTCAGCTCGACGATGATCATGTCGGCCAAGCGGCATACGGTAGGAGCGATACCACCGGCAGCAGTCAGATAGATTTTACCGTCTTCGGTCAGCTCGCAGGCTTCGATGATGGCTACGTTTACTTTGCCCATGAAGCCATAGCGCAGTTCCTGTGCCATTTGCGAAAGGTGGATGTCGTTGTAGGCAATCTCACCGTTGTTTACGGCTTTGCGGAAATCGGGGTTGGTGGTGTAGGGAGCACGGTAGCGGATGGCTTTGGCGCGCGACAGGATACCGTCGCAGGCATCACCTGTAGAGGCTCCGGTGAAGATACCGATCTGGAAAGGATTTCCCTTTGCATGTTCGTCTTCTGCGATGGCAGCCAAAGCATGTGTAACGGCTTTGGCAGTTCCTGCGGGGGTAAATCCGCTCAGACCAATGTTGTAGCCATGTTTGATGAGGCTTGCAGCTTCTTCTGCTGAAATGTAATTAAATGCCATAATTGTTCTTTTATATTTTTGATGTTAAAGATTTCAGGGTCAAGTCTGTCCGTTCGTGAGTCTTTTAGCCGTTCAGTTGAAGAAAGGTAATATCTTGCCAACTTGCAAACGTAAAAGCGAAGGAACCGAATGCTTATGTACCGACAGCAGGTTTCAGTATTTCCTGTTCAGTATTTCTGCCCAAAGGATGCCTCGCCGTACTTCCTCTATCGACTGCAGGTCGAAGTCGGTTGCAGCGTGGTCTGTTTCTTGCCCGGCAGGGGCCGGAGGGGCGGTCGGTTGCGAAGTCGGGCTGATCCGGTGCGATGATGTCTGCCGGTCTCTTCGCGGGATGAAAGGTTCGGGTCTGGAAGTCTTCTGTTGCTTTTTCGGGGTATGGAGCTGTTCGGCTGGTTTGGGACCTTCGGGAATGTATCCGCCATAGGTTTCTCCTCCCCAGTTTTCGGGAAGCGGATTGGCTTCGTGGGGTAGGGGCATGCCATGTTCATCACTGGGAGGAGCTTCGGTACTTTGGGCTTCCTTCCTGAACTGCTTGATGATTCCGACCACGATGATTCCTGCCACCAACAGAAACTTGAAGATATCTTCCATACGCATGCTTGTTTTTCACCGCCAAAGGTAGTTAATTAATCTGATAGCCCCTAACATTTGGGCAATAAAAAAGGGCAGCTTCACAGCTCCCCTTAATTTTTTTAACCTAAACCTTAACTATGAAAAAATCTAATGTTTCTTTCATTGCACAAAAATGTAAAATAATTCTTTTTTTACCAAATTAACAGTCAGAAAAAGCTTTTTACGTTAACATTAATTAGTAGAATCACTGTCAAACAGGCTATTTCTGTTGCATTTTCTTTTCGTTTAAGGTGTTTTAGGCCAAAAATGGCGTTTGTTTTTCGGTTTATCTGTGGTGTGGGCGCGCACGTTGGATGTGTTACTTCAGAAAACATTGTTTTCATTTTCCCCGGCACTGTCCTTTCATTATCTTTGTCCCCGAAATCAATAAACTTTAGGAATAATGGAAAATCAAACGGGAGCAGACTTAAAATCTGCAACTGCCGGTGACAATAAGAAATTGTTCATCGAAACGTACGGCTGCCAGATGAATGTGGCAGACAGTGAACTGGTTGCGTCGATTATGAAAATGGCCGGATATACGATGGCCGAGACGCTGGACGAGGCCGATGCCGTGTTTTTGAATACTTGTTCGGTGCGCGACAATGCCGAGCAGAAGATTCTGAACCGCTTGGAGTTCTTCCACTCGATGCGGAAGAAGCATCGCGGGCTCATTGTGGGCGTGCTGGGCTGTATGGCCGAGCGGGTGAAGGAAGACCTTATCGCCAACCATCATGTGGACCTGGTGGCAGGCCCCGATGCCTACCTGACCTTGCCCGACCTGATTGCGGCGGTAGAGGCGGGCGAGAAAGCCATCAACGTGGAACTGTCTACCACGGAGACCTACCGTGATATCGTGCCTTCGCGCATCTGCGGCAATCACATTTCAGGTTTTGTGTCCATCATGCGCGGATGCAATAACTTCTGTACTTACTGCATAGTTCCCTATACACGGGGCCGCGAACGCAGCCGCGATGTGGAAAGCATCTTGCGCGAGGTGGCCGACTTGCAGCAGAAAGGCTACAAGGAAGTGACCCTGCTGGGGCAGAACGTCAATTCGTACCGTTTCGAGCGCGCCGACGGGGAGGTAGTGACTTTTCCGATGCTGCTGCGCCAGGTAGCCGAAGCTGCTCCGGGTATGCGTGTGCGCTTTACTACGTCGCACCCCAAGGACATGAGCGACGAGACACTGCACGTCATTGCCGACATGCCCAACGTGTGCAAGCACATCCACCTGCCCGTGCAGAGCGGAAGCAGCCGCATACTGAAGCTGATGAACCGCAAGTACGACCGTGAGTGGTATCTGGAGCGTGTAGCAGCCATCCGCCGCATCATTCCTGACTGCGGACTTTCGACCGACATCTTCTCGGGCTTCTCCAGTGAGACCGAGGAAGACCACCAGCAATCGCTCTCGCTGATGGAGGAGTGCGCTTACGATGCGGCTTTCATGTTCAAGTACAGTGAACGCCCGGGTACCTATGCCAGCAAGCACTTGCCCGACGACGTTCCCGAGGAGGTGAAGATACGCCGACTGAACGAAATCATCGCTTTGCAGAACCGACTGTCGGCCGAGGCCAACGCACGTTGCGTGGGGCAGACCTTCGAGGTGCTGGTCGAGGGAGTGAGCAAGCGCAGCCGCGACCAGCTGTTCGGACGGACGGAACAGAACAGGGTAGTGGTGTTCGACCGCGGCACACACCGCGTAGGCGATTTCGTGCGTGTGCGAATCACCGAAGCCAGCTCGGCCACGCTGAAGGGCGAAGAGGCGTCAGCCTGACGTCTCACTGCTTCGCAGGCAGTTATTTTTCTTTATAACATATCCATACCGACCGGGGGAGTCTATCACAGTCGTATACTGAGGCACCCTCGGTCGTATACTTAGCCCCCCTCAGTCCTATACTTAGGTACCCTCAGTCGTATACTGAGATAGACAGGACCTAACAGTACTTATATTCAAGAAGTTACGGAATCGGATGAGGGCTGTTTCCTGATTAAGAATATTCCTTGCAGAGCGCCGTTGTGCGTTCTTTTCTCTTAACTTTTGTAGAATATGCCGTGCCTGTGCAGGCAAAGGTTGAATAATGTATAAAATCGTTTCCGTCAGCATGAGGGAAACGGGAATTTTGCTACTTTTGTAAGTAGAGCCTGCGACGGAAGCCTTTCTCCCGACGCGCTGCGGCAGTGGTGTCTTCGCCCGCCGGCGCCGGAGGTGGCTGGTAGTGGTCCGGGCTGTCCGAAACAAGAAAGGAGGAGGATATGTACATCGTACGGAGAGTCTGTCTGAAAGTGATGATATGCAGCCTGTTGGCGGCGTTGCTCCCACACGACGTGTGGGCACAGGCTGGGGCGGAGGATGCGCCCCGCGACACGCTTCGCCTGGATATGGGGAACGGCGAACTGCCGTATGTCCCCTCGGTAAATACCCCTAAAATCGTGGCTCCCGACCTGATGGAGCTGGTGAAGGCTGCTCCGGATCTGCCTTCGCAGCAAGGAGCCAGTGCGTCCGAAGTGTCCGAGCCGACACCCCGCTTCTCGCTCGATGCGATGCCCGTCATCCCTTACTACACCCATCCTTCGCCGCTCTACCGGGGCGATTACAGCACCGGTGGCGTGATGACACGCCTCAGCAGGGGCTATCTGATGGGGGCAGGCAGTCAGACTTCACTGCCCGGCATCGGTCGGCTGAACGAGGCTTCGATAGGCTACGGACACAAGTTAAGCGACCGGCTGGACTTCCAGATCCAGATGAATGCCATGAAGATGACGATGTCGCACCTCAGCCGTCAGATGTTCAACACGTCGGGGATGCTGAAATATCAGGTTTCCGACCGCCTGGCCTTCCGTGCCTTCGGCTCGTATGTGATGGGCAATTCGTACGGTATGGGCACGAACAGTTACGGTGCCACCATGGTGATTGACATGACCGACCGCTTCGGCATGGAGGTAGGTGTGCAGCGTTACTACGACTCCATGCGCGGAGGTTGGCAGACGGTGCCGGTGGTTATTCCTTATTATAAGTTCGACAAGTTCACGTTGGGGCTCGACGTAGGCGGCATCCTGTACGAAATTCTCCGTACAGCCATCTTTGACAGCAAAAGCAGAAGTGAAGGGCCTACGATACTCCCGCCACGTCCGTCGCTGCCCATGCGGTAAACCGTGGCGGGCACAGGTGTCAGCGCCCCTCCGTCAGGGTGTTGAAGGAGTGCGGCGCCAGTTCGATGTTCAGGTAGCGGTTGCCCAGTTTCAGGCTGA
This sequence comes from Bacteroides ndongoniae, assembly GCF_900108345.1. Lineage (GTDB taxonomy): Bacteria > Bacteroidota > Bacteroidia > Bacteroidales > Bacteroidaceae > Bacteroides > Bacteroides ndongoniae. The sequence goes on from NZ_FNVV01000012.1 coordinate 433,388, forward strand.
CAGTGCGCGCTTCGTCGTTGAAGTTTCCGGCTACGACTACCGTCTTTCCTTCGGCTGTTTTGGCCACTAATACCGGTGTGTTGCCTTCCGAGGCCGGATGGTAACCTACGATTTGTGTATCCCGGCCGATGAAATGGCTGTAATGTTTTGCGGCATAATATTCGGGGGTATAGGTGTAGGTGCGTGTCTGGCTGTCCACCCTGATCAGGGCATTCTGTTTCCAGCCCCAGGGGCTTTCGCCATTGTCGGCCAGGATGAAGTTCCAGAAGATGTATTCGTTGCAGCCGTTGCCCAGGTAGTGATTCATCAGCTCGAAGGTATGCTCGGCTGCTTTCCAGTCGAAGCTGCCCCATCCGCATTCACTCTCCGAACAGATGTAGCTCCAGTCGGGGTGCTGGCGGCGTATTTCAGGCAGTATTTCGCGTCCTTCCCATTGGAATCCCATGCCCGAGATGCAGGACTGTAGCTGCGGGTCGGCAAGTATCTTCTCCACATAGTCCTGACGGTTGGTGTTGAAGGTGCCCAGGTAAAGCTTCACGTCGGGGTGCAGGCGCTTCAGGGTAGGTGCCAGGTAGTCGCGGTTGAAGCGTATGGTGCCTTCGGCTGTCCAGGCACAGCCGGGATAGGGAGTGTAGCTGTAGGCTTCGTTCTGGTACATCACCATGTCGATGCGTATGCCCTGCTCGCGATAAGCGTCGATGAACTTGCAGAACATGTTGGCATAGGTTTGCAGGTAGCGCGGGTCTTGTATCATATAGTCGGTAGTGGCCAGCTTCTTGGGGAACTTGCCGTTGCGCTCGCCGGTCAGCTTCATTTCGTCCGGGTCGGTTTCTCCTCCCGTCTGACCATAGAGCAGGTAATTCATCTTTTCGGGCAGGTTGTTGTAAGGGCTGCTTAGTACGGGGTAGTCACCGTTGATTTTCATCCAGCTTGGCGGGCACCAGGGCGACACCCAGCAGGTAAGGTCGGGGTTGTACTTTTGCGCGGCGCGTACGAAGGGGATGATGGCCTGCTTGTCGCGGTCGATATTGAAGTAGCGTAGTTCGAAGTCGCCCTCCATCTCGTCGCAGCTGTACCACGAGCGGGCATAGTCGTTGGCTCCCATCGAGATGCGTCCGCGGGCAATGCGCAGGTCGCCGTCGGGGGCAAAGACGTTGTGAAGTATTTCGTCCTGCTCGTCGCGGGTGAGCAGGCCCAGTGCGTCCCAGTCCAGTTCGTTGAAGGTGGCTCCCCATGCCCGGAAAGTGGTGATGGGAGCGGTGGCGTCTGTCACGTCGAGCAGAGGTGTCTGTCGGGGCGAGGATTGCATTCGTACTTTGGCTTGTTGCCATGTGTTGCCTTCGCTGCTGCTGATGTGGGTGAACGTTTGTGCTTCGAGGTGTGCCGACAGCAATAAGGCTGTGCACGACAGGAATAGTCTGGCTGATGTTTTCATGTCATTCGTATGATTATGGGTTTGATGTTTACTTTGTATGTTGTTACGTTTCTGCGAAGTGTTACGCCTAATGGCGACTTCGCGTACGGACATAAAAAAAGGAGTACCGCTGTACTCCAACCTTTGTTAACCTTAAATCTAATACTATGAAAAACACGTTGCAAAGGTACGGCCTTTTCCGGAATCTGCAAATTTCCCGACCGGAAAGTGCTGTTTTATAACACGTTTTAAATCTGTTACAGATTTGTTAAGTATTTGGACCATCCGCTTAGGCTTTCAGGTTACGGATTGGTTTGCAGCAGTTGGATGAGGAACTCGCGCTGAAGCGAGTAGTTGCCGCTGTTCTGCTGGATGTATTTCAGCAGCTGTGCGCCTTCCTGGCGCAGTCGCGACTTTAGCAGCAGGTTGTCTTTCTCTACTTCTTCGGATAGCTTCAACATGCTGACGGCGGCCAGCTCCAACTTATTCATTCCGTCGGGCGTGTCGGCATAGCGTGCCGTCAGCTCTTCGGCAGTGGTGTTCAGCAGGTCACGGGTGTCGGTGCCCAGTATCTGGCGGGTCAGGTGGTCGTATTCTTCCCAGTCCTTCTCGCGTATTCTTTTCCGGTGGAGCAGGGCATCTACAATCATCGAGATGATTTCCTGTATCATGCGTATCAGGTAGTCTTGCTTTATCATAAGCCTATGTTGGGGTTTTATGCACCGCTGCCGTAGCAGAGGGTTTGCAGGTGTTGTCTGTAGGATGAAAGGGTAAAGGTTAACAGGGTTGGGGTACGGGTATAAAAAAAGGAGTACCGCTGTACTCCAACCTTTGTTAACCTTAAATCTAATACTATGAAAAACACATTGCAAAGGTACGGCCTTTCTTGAAATCTGCAAATTTCTGGCCGGAGAATGCGTTTTTTCTAACACGTTTTAAGGCTGCTATAGGTTTGTTAAGCATATCAATACGTTTTCTTCTTCCTTAACCTTCTTCTTCTATCTGCTTGAGTTCACGATTGGCACTCATCATCTCTTTTACCCGGTCGTGCGTGTAGTGGAAGGTAAAGTAGTCGGCTATGATACAGGCAGCCAGTAGCAGCGACATGAAGAGGATGTTGGACCGTGTGCCGTAGTAGCAGAGGAAGCAGATGAAGAACAGGGCGACGAGCGGATAACCTATCAGCAGCATACGGTTGTAACGGCTCTTGTATTGCAGGATGTGGCGTACCTGGTTTTCCAGATTGGTTTCCCGTCTGATTTTGCTCAGTTTGTTCAGGCTGAAGATTTGTGCAAGAAGACCGTATAAGATCAGTACAGCTCCTGTAATGCCGGGCATGATGTGGAAGCCGGGCTGGGCAATCCAGGCAGACGCGAATACGATGCAGACGATCAATACCATCGCCAGTCCCATCTTTTCCACGCGTGTCATCTTTTCCAGGCTGTTTTCCCGTCGTGTGTTCAGTATTCTTTTCACTTCTTCGCAGTGCAGAATTTCGTTGCGTGTGACCCGTTCGTTGAGTTCCTTCCACGCTTGTTGCATTTCTTCCAGATTCATAATAAAGGGTATTTAAAGATTGGACATTGTTTTCAGTTTCTCTTTGATGCGGTGCAGTCTGACGGCTACCTGATTGCGGTTGGTACCTACGATTTCGGCTATTTCGTCATAGGTCTTTTCGTCTAACCAGAGGACGATATACATGCGGTCCAGCTTGTTCAGGCGGCGGATGAGGCTGTACAGGGTGTTCAGCATTTCGGCCTTCGGGTCGTTGTCGGGCAGGTCGATGTCCGCCAGTTGCAGGGGCACGTACTCGTGGTGCTTTCGGCGGCGCAGGTCGCTGATGCAGGTATTCAGGGCGACACGGTAGAGCCAGGTGCTGAAGCTGCTTCGGTTTTCGAATGTGGCGTAGCTTTTCCACAGGTTATACACCGTCTCCTGGTAGAGGTCGGCGATATCTTCCTTTTCCTGCGCATACATCAGGCACACTTTATAGACGATGTGCTGGTGTTGCAGCAGCAGTTCGGTGAATTCTTTTTCCTTGTTGGTATCCGTCATATCCTTGCTTTTTTGTTTCGTTAGTCGTGCAAGGCTTCGGCATAGTTACAGGCAGGGCGTTATTTTTTTCCGGTTAGGAAAAAATTTCTGGGCAATCGGGGAAAATCCGCGGCCCGACTGAAGAATCATCGGGGACGGCCTGACGGGGAGGGCGGAGGAGACATACAGGCATAAAAAAAGGAGTACCGCTGTACTCCAACCTTTGTTAACCTTAAATCTAATACTATGAAAAACACATTGCAAAGGTACGGACTTTCCGGAGATTAGCAAACAATCCAAGCAAAAAAGTATGTTTTATAACACGTATTAGCGGCTTTATAGACTTTTTAAATGTTTACAGGCGGTATTCTGCTGCAAAACTCTATTTTTGCACGATCTGTAATAATCCCCTATAGCCATGCGACACGTTATGATTCTTTTTTGCCTGATTGCGTCGGTTGCAGTCGGTTCCTTTGCCCGGCCGGCTTCGGACGGGGGCGAGGTAGTGATATGTGGGAAGGTGCTGAATCGCGATTTCTATCCCAATGAACGCAAATTCCGTTTATCGTTGTCCTATTTCAGCGGTCAGGATGTCTGCTATACGACGCCTTTGCGCGACGATGGCAGTTTCTTCTTCCGTTTCCCTTTGTGCGATGCGCTGTGCGAGGTTTCGCTGGACAATTATGCGCCCCGTCTGTATGTCAGTGCAGGCGACAGCCTTTACCTGCAAATCGACTTCAAAGACTTGCTGCATCCCGTGGTGAAGGGTTCGCGGGCAGCTCTGAATCAGGGCATGCAGCATTTTGTCGGGGAAGGCTATTACCTGCCGGACTATTATTATGCAGAGGATGTTCGTGCCTCCGGCGAGGCATTCGACCAAGCTGTGGAGAAAGAGTATGAGGAGCGGAAACAGAGGCGGGCCGACTTCCTGACCCGCTATTTGCCCGGCGACGACGTGGCAAGGCTGACGGAGCGTATGTTGCTGGCCGACTACTGTGCCGAGCGTTTCCGATATGCGCGCGAATACTTGCGGCAGATACTTATTGAGAAACGGACGGACTGGAAACAGGAGATGGCAGGTTACGAAGCCCTGTTTCCGGAAGTGAATGCGCTGTTGTCTGACGAAGTCATTACGTCGGCTCATTTCCGGTTGCTTTATCATCTGAACTTTTATCTGCAATACCGGCGCTATGCCGTGGGCGATGAGTCTTTTACCGACATGGATTTGGTGGACGAGCAACAGGGCAACATGCTGTCGCAGTTCCTTTTGGCCAATATGCTGGGCAATTCGTTGGTTCATAACGATACGGTAGATTTTACGGCTGCCCGTCCGAAGTACGATGCACTGGTGCAGGTGCCTGTGTTGCGCCATGCGGTGGACCTGCTGTACAGGCGGACCATGGAATATCTGCAGCATCCCGAGGGCTACTCTCATTATCTGCTCCATGGCGACGCCTCCGACAGCGAGGCAGAGCAGTACATGGCGCCCCTGCGCTCGCTGATAGACAAGCATCGGGGAAAGGTGGTTTATATCGACTTTTGGGGAGTTCATTGCCCTCCCTGTCTGGCAGAGATAGAGCCGATGAAGAAGTTGCGTGCGCAGTATCGTACGGACGATGTAGCCATAATCAGTATCTGTGGTAGCGGGAAACGTGCCGACTACGAACGGATCTTGCAACGTTTCTCCCTGCGTGACACAGCGATCGAAAGCCTGTTTCTTGAGGACTGGGTGGACAGTAGCAACTGGAGTAAGATACGCAAGCATCTGGGCATCGACGGCATTCCCTACTTTCTGCTGGTGAATAAAGAAGGAGTGATTGTGAATTATGGTTCAATGGTACGGCCCTCCTGGCCTCAGACGACTGTCCAGATTGACCGGCTGATAGCCAAATAAACAGCCCGCACGACGAATGCACTTCGCGTACGGGCATAAAAAAAGGAGTACCGCTGTACTCCAACCTTTGTTAACCTTAAATCTAATACTATGAAAAACACATTGCAAATGTACGGACTTTCTGGAAATCTGCAAATAATCCAAGTAAAAATGCATGCTTTATAACATGTATTAGCTGAATTACAGATTTGTTAAGCCTTTGGGGCGTATTCTATGCTATTACCCTTTAATACGGGCACCAGGCGATAAAGGTTTTTCCGGGTCATAATTTTATGATTAAGGAAGCTGACAATGTAGCCTGTCAGGCAGGCGGCAATCAGCGAACCTTCGCGTACACCTTCGATGGTCTGTGTGAAAGCCAGTGAAGTAAGTACGGCCAGTGTGACCAGAGTAATGTCGAAGCAAACCTTTGTGCGACCGAACTCGCGGTTATAGCGTGAAGAAGCATACTTCACGAAAGCTTCGGCGCTCATCATTGCCACGCGAGGTTTCAGTTCGAGTACCACACCTACCGACTGTATAATGCATCCTACCAGCAGCAAGCCGATGGAGGCAGCATAGTTTACCGGATGTATGTCGGAGGCCAAAACCATATTGAAGTCGATAAAAGCCGAGAAGATGAACGAGAAGGGTATTTGCAGCAGTATTTCCATAACGTCTTGCCGACTTCCTCGCCCGCGTATCAGCCAGAACTGACCTACGATGAGCAACATGTTGATGATGAACGTACAGGTGCCCAATGTGAGCGGTGTGTTCAGACTCATTACATAGTTGATACTCGAAATAGGGGTAGTACCTAAGGCCGAACGGACAATGAGCACTACGCCCGCAGCCAGAAAATACAGTCCCAATACAAAAACTAAATACCTTTTGATAATACTTTTCATTTCCATCTTTTTACCTCTTTCCTAATTATATTCTAATACCTGTTTTTTCCGGCGGCAAAGTTCGTGCTTTTCTGTTGCATGGATATTATCCGATATGACATAATTTTTGTCGATTACGAAACAAGTGCTATCTTTGTAGCTTGTATAATGCTCGAAAATGGTAAAATCGTGTATATTTGACAATGCGGGAATGCTGAAAAGGCATCCGGATATTCCTCATTACGGTGAAGATGTGGTGTGCTTCGAGAGCGTCTATGGCGACCGAAACTATCCCGAGGGCGAAGCCTACTTCAACCGCGAACTGTATCTGATATTCATCCTGGAGGGTCGTTCGGAGATTCTGCTCAATGGTGAACACATTGTGATGGAAGCCGGAACCCTGCTGGTGCATGGAGCAAACTTCCTGACCGACCATCTGTTTTCTTCCGAAGATATTCATTTCATTACGCTTTCCATTTCGGAAACCATGTTTACCAACGATTCCTATCTGACGCAGATAACGGCTATGGTATTGGCTACGATGAGGCAGAACAGGCAATATACGATACTGCTGACTGCGGATGAATCAGACGCCGTGCGCGGCCAGTTGGAGTTTCTGATGCAGTTGCTTCGGTCCGATCATAAGTTTCTTTTCCGTCGCGTCCAGGCAGTGTGCAACGCTCTGTTTCTGGACATTGCCGACTTTCTGTCGCGCAAGACGCCGATACGCAAGCATGTCAGTCCTAAAGATCATGTATTGCAGGAGTTTTATGCGCTGGTTACCCGTCATTTTCGTGAAGAACATTTTGTCTCTTTCTATGCTCGCGAACTGGCCATCAGTGAGCAATATCTGTCGCGCATCGTAAAAAGTGGCACAGGAAAGACGGTGAATGCCATTATCAGCGAATTGTTGCTGATGGAGGCACGCATGCTGCTGGGCAACCGGAAGCTGACGGTGAACGATGTCTCAGCCAAGCTGAATTTCAGCGATACATCGGCATTCTGCAAGTTTTTCAGGCGTTGTTCGGGCGAGACTCCTTTGGGATTTCGCAAGAAGTTGTGGATGGAGATGGACAAGACGCCTGCCGCAGACGGAAAGAAGTGACGGAAGCAATGTTTGCGTACAGGCATAAAAAAAGGAGTACCGCTGTACTCCAACCTTTGTTAACCTTAAATCTAATACTATGAAAAACACGTTGCAAAGGTACGGACTTTTGGGAAATCTGCAAATAAAACAAATAAAAAAGACTGTTTTATAACATGTTTTATGATAATCCGGTAATTTGTTAAGGGTTGCTAAGGATTTAAATGCTCTCCGCATCTGTTTTCTAAAAAAGAGGTATCTTTGCAGAAGTTGCCGAAACGGATGGCAGGGTGGGGTATACTCCGGCAAGTCATCGTGCGTCCGGCACTTGGATATTTCAATAAATCGAGAATTCAAAAAAACATATCATGCAAGAAGATATTGTCCTTACTCCGATGATGAAACAGTTTCTCGACCTGAAGGCGAAGCATCCCGATGCTGTGATGCTGTTTCGTTGCGGGGACTTCTATGAAACTTATTCGACCGATGCCATTGTTGCTTCGGAGATATTGGGTATTACGCTGACCAAGCGTGCCAATGGCAAGGGGAAGACCATTGAGATGGCCGGATTCCCCCACCATGCACTCGACACCTATTTGCCCAAGCTGATTCGTGCCGGCAAGCGGGTGGCGATTTGCGACCAGCTGGAAGACCCGAAACTGACCAAGAAGCTGGTGAAGCGGGGAATCACGGAGCTGGTAACTCCGGGCGTGTCGATCAACGACAACGTGCTGAACTATAGGGAGAATAATTTTCTTGCTGCCGTACATTTCGGAAAAGGTGCCTGTGGCGTGGCCTTCCTGGATATTTCGACCGGAGAGTTCCTTACGGCCGAAGGTCCTTTCGACTATGTAGACAAGTTGCTGAATAACTTTGCTCCGAAGGAGGTATTGTTTGAAAGAGGTAAGCGTGGTATGTTTGAAGGGAATTTCGGGAACAAGTTTTTCACGTTCGAGCTGGATGACTGGATTTTTACGGAAACGACTGCCCGTGAGAAGTTGCTGAAGCATTTCGAGGTGAAGAACCTAAAAGGTTTCGGCGTAGAGCATCTGAAGAATGGTATTATTGCTTCGGGAGCCATCTTGCAATACCTCATCATGACGCAACACACACAGATTGCCCACATCACTTCGCTGGCGCGGATTGAGGAGGACAAGTATGTCCGCCTGGACAAGTTTACGGTACGCAGTCTGGAGTTGATGGGTTCGATGAACGATGGAGGAAGCAGTTTGCTGAATGTTATCGACAAGACCATCAGCCCGATGGGAGCCCGCCTGATGAGGCGTTGGCTGGTATTCCCGCTGAAGGACGTACAGCCTATCAACGACCGTCTGAATGTGGTGGAGTATTTCTTCCGCCAACCCGACTTCAAGGAACTGATTGAAGAACAGCTTCATTTGATAGGCGATTTGGAGCGCATTATCTCCAAAGTAGCCGTCGGCCGTGTTTCCCCGCGTGAAGTGGTAGCTTTGAAAGTGGCTTTGCAGGCCATTGAGCCTATCAAAACGGCTTGTATGGAAGCCGATAATGCCAGTCTGAACCGCATTGGCGAACAACTGAACATTTGCCAGTCTATCCGCGACCGTATTGACCGCGAAATCAACAACGATCCTCCGTTGCTGGTGAACAAGGGGGGAGTCATCAAACAGGGCGTAAATGCTGAACTTGACGAACTCCGCGAAATAGCCTACAGTGGTAAAGACTACCTGTTGCAGGTACAGCAACGTGAAAGCGAGCTGACTGGCATCCCCAGTCTGAAAATCGGGTACAACAATGTTTTCGGCTATTACATCGAGGTGCGCAACGTGCATAAGGACAAGGTACCGCAGGAGTGGATACGCAAGCAGACGCTGGTCAATGCCGAACGTTACATCACGCAGGAGCTGAAGGAATACGAGGAAAAGATATTGGGAGCAGAAGACAAGATTCTGATTCTGGAAACACAGATCTATACCGAACTGGTGCAGGCGCTTACCGAGTTTATCCCTGCCATTCAGATCAATGCCAACCAGATAGCCCGTCTGGATTGTCTGCTTTCGTTTGCCAACGTAGCTCGCGAAAACAACTATATCCGCCCTGTCATTGCCGACGACGATGTGCTGGAGATTCATCAGGGAAGGCATCCGGTCATCGAAAAACAGTTGCCCATCGGAGAGAAGTACATTGCCAACGACGTAATGCTGGACAGCAGCACTCAGCAGATTATTATCATTACGGGTCCGAACATGGCCGGTAAGTCGGCGTTGTTGCGCCAGACGGCGCTGATCACGCTGATGGCACAGGTTGGCAGTTTTGTTCCGGCCGAGAGTGCCCACATCGGACTGGTGGACAAAATCTTCACCCGTGTAGGAGCCAGCGACAATATCTCGGTGGGCGAGTCGACGTTTATGGTCGAGATGAATGAGGCGGCCGATATTCTGAACAATCTTTCGGCACGCAGTCTGGTATTGTTTGATGAATTGGGGCGTGGTACTTCGACCTACGATGGTATTTCGATAGCCTGGGCCATTGTGGAGTACATCCACGAACATCCCCGCGCCCGTGCCCGTACCCTGTTTGCCACGCACTACCACGAACTGAACGAGATGGAGAAGAGCTTCAAACGGATCAAGAACTACAACGTGGCGGTGAAGGAAGTGGATAATAAGGTGATTTTCCTTCGCAAGTTGGAGCGTGGCGGAAGCGAGCATTCCTTTGGTATCCACGTGGCTAAGATGGCAGGTATGCCGAAGAGCATTGTGAAACGTGCCGACGAAATACTGAAGCAGCTGGAAGCCGAGAACCGACAGACAGGATCGGTGGGTGGAAAGAAGATTACCGAAGGTGCTTCTTCGGCAGCTGGCATGCAGCTCAGCTTCTTTCAGCTCGACGATCCGGTGTTGTGCCAGATACGCGATGAGATTCTGAACCTCGACGTAAATAATCTGACGCCACTCGAAGCGCTGAACAAGCTGAATGACATCAAACGAATAGTGAAAGGGAAGTAATCAGGCTTCCCTTTTATTATATTGATAAACTTTTTTTTTGAGTAAGCTTCCAAAATTGGCGTATTGACTAGTATGTCCCTTTCCCTTAGCTTCGTGCTAAACTTAAAACTCGAAAGATTATGTTTAGCGAAAAAGATTTTGAAAGACTGTGGTTCCTCTACAAGACCGAGGGCGAACCCAAAGGAGTTTCCATCAACTCATTCTGTATTAGCAACAACATTCCTTACACGGCATTCTATGACTGGTTCAAGAAGACACAGAAGAAAGTTGTACCTGTAGAAGTGGAAGGTATTCCTGAAGAGTTGATCCAGGCAGGCAATGAAGAACAGGATGTTACTAAAGGCAAGTCTAAACGTACATCTCCCCATAAAGGGAGCATCATGGTAACGATTAGAACCCGTGAGGGTTTGTGCATACAGAAGAAAGGCTTAGACTATCAGGGGCTGAAAACACTGGTGGAGAAACTGGAGGGCTTATGCTAAGTATTAACGGACTGCATAACTTCTATTATCTTCCTGAACTTCACGATATGAGATGTAAGGCCCAGCGTATATGCGAGATAATCCGCGGCAGGTATCACCGAGATCCGCTGAGCGGAGACGTTTACATGTTTATGTCGAAAGACCAGCGTAAGGTTCGTATGATACACTATGAGCGGAATGCCTACTACCTTCATGAGAAGTCCTTCATTAAGGGTTATAAGTTCATGAAAATAGAGCGTAAGGACGATGTGACAGTGTATAAGATAGACTGGAAAGACCTGGTCACAATACTTGAAACTCCGGTAATAACGAGCATAAAAATTTAATGATAAAACTCTGAAAATCAGCGATAAAAGTTCTCTGAATATTTGCGTATCTCACTGAAAATGAGTATCTTTACATAAAATTTAGAGAACATGGAAACAGAGGAACTCATAGAACACATACTCAGACAGAAGCATCTTGAAGAGATGATGAACAGGCCTGAAAAGGAGCATACACCCCTTGAAGGTATGGATAATGAGCAGATAAAGAGGTTCGCCCTGTTCCTGTTTGAAGAGAATCAGAACAAGAGCAAGCAGCTTGATGAAATGATAGCACGACTTGATGAAATAGGAAAAGACCTGAAGGACGCCAACCGTAAGATTGATTCCCTTACAGATGCCCTGCTTAAGGCAAACAGCAAGGCTGAGAAGGCTGCCATTGAATGCAAGCTCCGCGACAAGGAATACAAAAAGCTTGAGAAAAAGCATAACGCCCTTGTCGAGCGTCTTTCACTTATGAATAACCAGACTTACGCTTCATCCAAAAGCCTTAAAGGCATTGACCNTCCAACGAAAGAACAGCCTGTTCTTCGGAAGTGTGAAGGGAATACAGAACTCCGCAATCTATAATACCTTTATAGAAACCTGCAAACAGGCAGGAGTCTCCTTCAGGGATTACTTCTGCAGGCTGCTCAGAGAATTAAAAAAGGGAAGAACGGATTACGAAAACCTTCTTCCCATGACAATATGCAAATAATAATCGTTAAATTTGTGGACTCTTTTTTAGACGGGTGCCTGCTGGCGCCCGTCTAAAAGGGGGTACCCTAAAATTGGAAACTTACTTTTTTTGATACATTTTAATCTGATTTGTTCGGGTTGATAGGATTATTTTCTTTCTTTTTTGAACGATTTTTCCACATTTCTTTGCATTATTCATTTTTTTTAGTCTATATTTGCCGCCACATGAACCCGATGTGATGGGATGCAGGCAAATTAGAGAGAGGCATTTATTTTTTGAAAGACAGACGTAATCGGTTTTTAAAGGCATTTGTACTTTTTTCTATAGCTTATTTTCTGCACGTTCTCTCCTAAAGGAAAAGAGCCGGTTTCTGTATCGATGATAATTGTAGTAGCTGATACTATTTATTAACCCTAATATTTATTATTATGAGAAGCAGTACAATGCTAAAATCCGCTGTACGCGGTTTTTCTTGCCTGGCCGTACTCTGTCTGTCGGCGGCATGTGTCAATCAGATTGGTGATGAAGACGTTGCAGAAAGCAATATCCCAATCAGTTTCTCTGCAAAAGTAAGTAAGGCATCGACTGTCACCCGTGTGGGTAACAGCGGCTTCGAGACGGGCGACCGTATCGGCTTGTTTGCCACTATGGGCGGAGCGTCTATCGATGGTTATCGTTACATCGACAACCTGCGGCTGGAGCATAACGGTACTTCGACACTTATCCCCGAACGGGAAGTGTTTTATCCCGAAGGCGACGGATCATTGGACTTTCTGGCTTACTATCCTTACAGCCAGGCGGGTGTAGAAGCGGGATCGACGGTAATTCCGGTATCTGTACTGGCTGACCAGAGTACTGCGGAAAACCGTTCGGCTTCCGACTTCCTGGTGGCTACCAAAACTGGGGTGAAAAGCAGCAGTGCGGCGGTTTCGCTGACCTTCAAACATCGCATGAGCAAGCTGAACATTGAGTTGATTCCCGGAGAAGGTGCGAATTTGGACGAAATCTATCAGGACAATCCGAAGGTGATTGTAACCGGATTTTACACGAAAGCCCATTACGACCTGAAGTCGGGCGAGGTGAGCAGTCCGGAAGGGAAGTCGGACATCGTCGTTTCTGGCAAATGGAAAAAAGATAGTGACCGGCTGACCGGTAAGGATGTGATTGTGATTCCGCAGGAAGCAGACCCGGAAAGCCAGTCGGTTGTCATCGAGTGGAAGGGCATTCTGTATACTTGTCCTATCTCGGCAGTAACCCTTGAGGGTAACACGCAGCGGGCTATTCAGATTAAAATGGCGGAAGTGGAAAACCGTACGCTTGCCGGAATTGTAGGCGAAGTGGAAGAGTGGGGCGAAACGACCAAGCAGGAAGAAACCGAAGGATCGCTGCAAACGGGCGAGGTGCATATCGCTGCATTGTCGTTCGGTACCTCTAGTGTTTACCGGCTTTACAACAACGGAAGAACCGTGGCCGAGATTTGTAAGGAATATCTTGTTTCCGAAGCCGACGAGATTGCTTCGCAGGCTATCGTTGCCTATCCGGTGAAGAACGAAGTGACAGACCTTACGCAGGGTGTTGTCTTGCAACTGATAGGGCAGACTGGCGAAGTGCATGGAGGTAAGGTCAGCTGGGATGCGGAGCGCAATACATTCGCTTATACGGCCGGAACTTCGGCGCCTGTCGAGACGTTGTATCTGGACGAAAAACAGTCGATTGTTGTTGATGTCAAGCCAGAAACCTGTATGAAAGTCAACGTAGTAGGCTATCGTTTGCGTGATATGCGGGCCGGTAAGCTGGATACTTATTCAGTAGTAAAGATCGGTACGCAGTATTGGATGAGGCAGGACTTGTGTGCCGTCAGCTATAAGGACGGTACGCCCATTGAGCGGCAAACTAACCTGGAGGACAAAGTGACGGGTTATTTTCAGCCAGACGACAAGGACGGTATTCGCTTCTACAACGGTGAAGCCCTGTTAGCCAACGACATCACCCCGGACGGGTGGCGAATACCTTCGACCGAGGACTGGACGAAACTGAAAAAATACCTGAACGGCGAGGCCGGATTGCTGAAAGCCGCTTCCAGCAAATGGGAACCGCTCGATTTGGGAGAAACGACTGCTTCACATTCGGGACTGACTGGCTTCAATGCCTATCCGGTAGGAACTTGGATTAAGAGCAGCCATCAGTCTGCCTATAAGATGGTGGGCTACTGGACAATGGAAGCGGACGGAACGCTTCCCGAACAGACTGTTTTCTTGACGGGCAGCGATGAAGGGTTTGTGATGTCTTCCACTCTTTCCACTCGTGGCGACTATTATAAGGCGCTTTCCATCCGTTGCGTCAAAGAGTAATTTATGCTTTTCTAAAGGCTTGTTTGTAAGGCGTTTGTAGGACACTTGCAATACATTTGTGGGACACTTGTGTGGCTCGCGAGCCGTGCAAGTGTTTCTCGCGAGCCGTACAAGTGTCCTACAAAAGCCATACAAATCCCCCGCCACAGACGTACAGAGACACGTCTGTGGCGGGGGAAATCATAGGCCGGATGTGTACAGGCAAACGCTCCCGTTATTGCACTTCGCTCGGTCGGAGTCCAAACGACTTGCAGCAAATCTCTTCAACGGGAATCTCCCAGATTTTAACGTTGCGTACAGCCGGGTCAGAATACCCGCACTTGTTCTGTGTGTAATGCTCCATGAAGAGGTCGAGCACGCGACGTTTCTCGTCCATGTCATCGATGAAACGTACCTGTCCGCGGCACATCACGCTACGGCTCTTCATACTATAGCTACAGGCTACCTGCTGGTGCATGTACACCAGTTCGTGACCTTCGCAGAAACTGATGCAGACGGTCGGATGCTGTTGCACCATGTCCAGTTTGCTTCCTTCGGGACCGGAGTGCAGGAAGATGGTGCCGTGTTCGCCCTTCGAAGCGTCGTAGGCGAAGTTCATGGGGATAACGTAAGGATTCCCGTTCAGGTCGGTAAGTCCTACGGTACAATAAGGGCATTTGCGTATGATGCCTTCTATCTCTTTCGGGTCGGTGATACAGATTGTCTTCATAATCTTATGTTTTGTGGCAAAGTTACACGATTGTATGGAAAAAGCAAGTGTCTTAGTTTACCAAATCGGCGAAAATAGTAGACATTAGTATGCTTTCTCCAATATATCGTTATCGGGCTTGCAGTTTTTCGTTTTTTCTTCTTGAATCTTTGTTGTTGGCATAATTTTTGTATAAGAAGCTTAATTTTCTCCTTTTTCAGCCTTGACGGCTTTTTTTTAACCAATTTCTTTGTCGTTCCTTAATTAGTGCTTACGTTTGCACGATATATAAAGTGAAAGCAGACCTTGGCGCGCAGGCCTGCTTTCCTTTTTGATAAAAAATAATTAATTATTAAAACTTACATGAAAGTCAAAGACCTTATTTCACTGTTCAGCTTGCTGGCCGTGTTCCTCTTCACTGCATGTAGCGATGACGATGACAACACTTGTTCCTATCTGGACTTGAGCAAGCAAGTACTGACACTGACCGGAGGCGAAGCCACCACTTCTACCTATTCGTTCGGTGTGAAGGCATCCGATGCCACCATTCCTTATCTGTGTCTCTATGTAGACAAAAAGACCGTTGACAATGTTGCCAAAGGTGAGTTACCCAACTATTTGATGAACGACCTGAAGAAACAGGCCGAAGCCAAAGGTACTCCGTTTGAGCAATATGTTGCTTCGCTGACTTATACCGGCGATCAGAGCAACCTGAAAGTAGAAAACCTCTTGCCCGGCCGCATCTACGAGTTGGTAGTGTTCGCTGTAGACGGCACACGTGCAGCCGACAAGGCAGAATATTTGTTCTTCCAGACGATGAAGACTGAACACATCGATTGTACTTTCGATGTTGTGGTTGTTCCTGAAATGTTGGATGCACAATCGGCAGTATTCGACATCAAACCGTCTGACAAGAACGTTAAATGGTACTTCTCGGGTATTTCGAAGTCCAGTTACGAAGGCGCCATCGCTAGCGGTAATTATGATGACGAAAGCATCGTTATCACGCTGTTGGAACAAGAACTGCAATCTATTTTTATTCAGTTGGTTCCCGAAGGCGGACAGTTGACTGATGATATTGTAGAGCAGGCACTCGACATGGTATTGCATACTGGTGATGTAGGTCTGAAATTCACAGGGTTGAATGCCAATACCGAGTACAAGTGGATGGCAGCAGCTTTCAAGATTGTTTCTACCGATGATGGCGACGAAGTAGTGCTTTGTTCCGACGTAAGCAAGGGTGACTTTGCAACGCCTCAGAAAGACCTGTCTAAAATGACCTTTGACGTTACGGTTGACAACATTACAGCTGTTTCGGCTCATGTGAAAGTCGTTCCTTCCTACATCGACGAGAAATATGTATTCTTCTCGGATGCCTTTACCGATGAAAACATCAACATGACCGATGATGAACTTATGAACGACTATGTTGAGAAGAATCAGGCGAACCTGAATTTGCCTTGGGGAACTTACAAGGGTGTGCAGGATGTTCCTAACCTTTCTTGTATTCCCAATAGCAAGAACTATGTATTGGTCTTCGGCTACGACCGTGGCATTACGACCAAACCCGTAGTGAAACGTTTTGAGACTCCCGAAGGAGGCAATGCTGCAGAAACAACCTTCAGCTACAAAGATGTTGTGGCTACCCCTTATCGGATTGAACTGACCATTGAACCGTCTGATCTGACAGTGCCTTACACAAGTGTTCTGGTACCCGATGACCAATTTGACAAGGAAACATACATTGACATGGTTGAAATGGATGTTATTAACCAATACAATATGAACGTGATGTGGAATCCGGGTATGACAATGACTTCGTTCCTCTATAGCAACACCAGCTATTGTCCGGGACTAAAGAGTGCAGGTGTATATCAGGATCTTAAGGAAGGCACATCATATACCGTATGTTCGTTTGCTCTATCGCCTGATGGTAAGGTAGCAGCCGTTCACGAACAAAAATCCATTGTCACTGTTCCTGGACTTTCCGATGCGACGGTATCGGCCGAAATCTTAGGTTATTTCGACGGTGACGAAGAAAACGGACTGGTATTCGGTTTGCCTGATAAGACAGCAGGACGTGTTATCCTGGCTATGAAATATACGAAGTCGGCAGAGGCTAAAGATGCTTGGTTCAGTGTTATCTATGATGCAGAAGAAATAGATGAGTTGGATCCTGTTTCTTTGCCGGACATCGATATTATCCAATACTATGCAACTCCTTGGACCGAACTGACTGACAGTTATCGTTTCATCATGTGCGATTGGAATACGTTGTATTACAGCTTTGCTTATGCAAAAGACAAAAATCAGGTAGAAGGTAAGGTAGCGCGTATGGAAATACCTGTAATGACAAAAGAAGGCGCTGGTACTATCGACGAACTGAAAGAATTGGTGAAAGCTGGCGAAGCAGAGAATACCCGTTCATTATTCCGTGCCATTATGCCTCAGAATAAGCAAGAGGAAGCAAAAGCTCAGAAGCCTGTTGTACAAGTGCCCTATCGCTATGGAGTGATGAACAAGGCTGTCAGCAAGACGGATACCTCAGACTTCTATCCGACGGCATTCCCGGTTGACGGTTATCTGCCGGTTGTACGTTCAGTGAAAAAATAAAAATCCATGTCCATTGTCCTTCGTGAGCACGGGAGGGCAATGGCATTGGTAAAACGTGAAGCATATATAGATATTAAAAATTGATGGTTTTACACTTTTGTCATTTCTTCAATCAGGAGAAAACAGGCGTATAAGGCTGTCTAAATAGAACAATATGAAACTGAAATTATTATATCTGTTGCCATTCTTCTGTCTGTTGTTGGCAGGATGTAGCGACGACGATGCGCTGATGACCGTATCGCAAAACGAGTTCAAGGAGATTTCTTACGAAGGTGGAGTCTTCGATATTGAAATGAATACGAATGTAGAATGGACGGCCGTCAGTCAAGCCGACTGGTGTCGTGTATCGAAGTCAGAAGGTGTGGGTAGCCGTACATTGTCGGTAGAGGTAGAAGCTAACTTGGGAGCTGCACGTACAGCACAAGTGGTAATCGAAGCTCAGGGCGAACAGCATACCATCACCTTTAGCCAGCAGGCTATTCCTGACGGACAGGAACTGAAATACAAACTTCCCATCGTATTTCATATCATCTATGCTGATGAGAATGACCCTAAACAGAATATTCCCGCTGATGAAATATATGCCATGCTGGACGAGGTGAACAAGATGTACCAGAATGCAGGAGCGGAAACAACGGTCGATCTGAATATGGAATTTGTTCCTGCCGAGTTCGACCCCCAGGGTAACCGATTGGAAGAACCGGGTATCGACCGTGTAAAATGGCTGACTGCCGACTTGGATCCGACCGATGTTATGGAAGACGATACGCGCAAGTATGTACACTTCTTATGGGAGCCCAACGATTACGTGAACATCCTTGTATATCGTTTTTCGTCTTCTGCTTCTAACATTTTGGGTATATCTACCTTCCCTTATACTACGAAGTCGCATCCTCTTGAGGGAACAGACGTTCTTGAAGATATGAATATTACGTTGGCTAATTTGAATTACGTACGTGGCGTGTCCATCAACAATTCTTATATGGGTAATGTGGAAGATGCATTTACTCCGTTTGCTCCTGAAAATTATAAAGAACTCATCACTAAGCAAGTTTCAGGTAGCATCACGCTGGCACACGAGCTGGGTCATTACTTTGGCTTACGCCATACTTTCTCGGAAGCACAGATTGGCTGTCTGGATACAGACTTCTGCGAAGACACTAAGAGCTATGACAAAAGCAGTTATGATATGTTTGTGAATCAGACTTATCAGTTGATGAACTATAATGCCGATTATGCCAACAAGTTCGATTGGGAAAGCTTGTTCAAACGTACAACCTGCCAAGACGAGGAATTTGTTTCACACAACATCATGGACTACGCTTACAGCTATCTGGACGAGTTCACAGCCGACCAGCGTCTGCGTGTTCGTCACGTGCTCGACTACAGCCCGATGATACCGGGTCCGAAGCAGACACGTGCTTACCTGAGCACAAAGGCTGTTTCCGACGCTCCGATGGATCTGCCTTTCTCTGTATCTAACTGCGGTCCCCGTGGTCTGATTGTGACTAATAATAAGTAAAAATAAGGTCTTTGCCTGTTAAGGCTGAAAAATAAAGCAGCCGTTTCCCGAAAAGAAACCATTGGTTTCATCCGCGGAAACGGCTGCTTTTGTTATGTATAAGGTTTGCTAAGGCAGGAAGATAGCAGGCTTTGTTGTTTCTGCTCTTATTCTTCCAAAGCAAAATCCAGTTGTTTCTTTTCCAGATTGGCGCGTGCTACGCGTATGGTGATGGGGTCGCCCAAACTATAAGTACGGTTCTTACGGCGTCCGCGCAGGCAGTAGTTCTTTTCATCAAACTCGTAATAGTCGTCGTCCAGGTCGCGGATAGGAATCATTCCTTCACATTTGTTCTCGTTCAGTTCTACATAAAGTCCCCATTCGGTGACACCCGATATAACGCCGTCGTACACCTGACCCAACCGTTCGGTCATAAATTCTACTTGCTTGTATTTGATGCTCGACCGTTCGGCATTGGCTGCCAGTTGTTCCATGGCACTGGAGTGTTCGCACAGAGCTTCGTATTTCTTCTCGCTGACGGTACGTCCGTTTTCGTCTATATATTTGGTAAGCAGGCGGTGAACCATCATGTCGGGATAGCGTCGGATGGGCGAGGTGAAGTGCGTGTAATAGTCGAATGCCAGTCCGTAGTGGCCGATGTTGTGTACCGAGTAACGGGCTTTCTGCATGGCCCGTATTGAGACGGTTTCTATCAGGTTTTCTTCTTTCTTTCCCTGAATGTCGTCCAGCAAGTGATTAATAGATTTCGATACGTCGACTTTGGTGCCCGAAGTACGCAGTTTGTAGCCGAATCGGGCGATGAATTGCGCCAGATTGTCTAGCTTTTCGGGATCGGGCAGGTCGTGAATACGGTAGGGGAATACTTTGGCTTTCTTTCCTTTGGGTACACGTCCGATGCGTTCAGCCACTGTCCGGTTGGCTAGCAGCATGAATTCTTCGACCAGCTTATTGGCGTCTTTCGAAACTTTGAAATACACACTGATCGGCTTACCTTTCTCGTCGATTTCGAACTTCACTTCGTAGCGGTCGAAGTTGATGGCACCGGCAGCAAAGCGTTTCTCGCGCAACAGCTTGGCCAGTCGGTCTAATTCTAGAATTTCTTCCTTGTAGTCGCCTTCACCTGTCTCGATGGTCTGCTGGGCTTCTTCGTAGGTGAAGCGGCGGTTACTTTTGATGACGGTATGCACGATGCGCGAGTTGATGACTTCGGCTTTGTCGTTCATCTGGAAGATGACGGAGTAGGCCAGTTTCTCTTCATCGGGGCGCAGGGAACAGATGTAGTCGCACAGGCGCTCGGGCAGCATCGGTATGGTGCGGTCCACCAGGTAGACAGAAGTAGCACGTTTCTCGGCTTCCTTGTCGATGATGCTACCTTCCTTGACGTAGTGGGTCACGTCGGCAATGTGTACGCCGACTTCCCACAGGCCGTTCTCCAGTTTGCGGATGGACAGAGCATCGTCGAAGTCTTTGGCATCTTTGGGGTCGATGGTAAAGGTTGTTACCTGCCGGAAGTCTTCGCGGCGGGCTATCTCCTCGGCTGGTATTTCGTCGGGGATGCGGTCGGCAGCTTTTTCTACAGCTGTCGGATAGGTGTAGGGTAAGCCGTATTCGGCCAGAATGGCGTGCATTTCGGTATTGTTATCGCCGGCACGTCCCAGTATGTCGATGACTTGTCCGATGGGATTCTTTGCCTTATCGGGCCATTCGATGACTTTCACGATGGCTTTGTCGCCGCTTTTCCCGCCTTTCAGCTTGTCTTTCGGTATGAAGATGTCGTTGGCCAGGGTACGGTTTTCGGTGACGAGGAAGGCATACGATTTGGACACTTCAAGTGTGCCTACAAAGGTGTCGTTAGCCCGTTCAAGGATTTCGATTACCTCGCCCTCGGCTTCACGTCCGCGACGTTTGGCATAGAAAGCGATTTTCACCTTGTCGCCTGCCATGGCGTGAGCCGAATTGCGTTCGGCAATAAAGATGGGATCTCCTCCGTCGTCGGGGATGAAGGAGTTCTTTCCGTTGCTTTTACGTTGGAAAGTACCGGTCATTTCCACGCCGTGGGTATTGAGTTTGAATTTGTTTTTATCCGTTTCGTTGATATAGTCGTCTTCCTGCAATTCGTGCAAGATGTCTATGCACAGCATTTTCAGCGGGTGTGTAGTCAGATGGAGCTGGTCGAAAATGTATTTGAGCGGTAATACTTCGCCTTGTTTCTGATGGAAGAGGTCAAGCAATACTTTGACAAGTTCTTTTTTACTCATCCGTTTGCCGGCTTTCTTCTCTTTTTTTTCTTTTTTCTTTCCCATAATTCAATTGTTTATTTAGGTGGGGAATAGCCCTTTCACTGTATAGTACAAAGATAGTGAAAGGTAAGAGCAGAGACAAACGAAAAACAAAGTTTTTCAGATTTGGTTATGCCGAACCGCCTCCTATCTTCGTGAAACAAAGATAACAAACAATTGCATTCGGTAGTTCAGAAAGGCTCTAAATTCTTGCCGATGTGCAGATTTTGGGGATGCAGAAAGTCGCTGGTTGCGGAATTGTCGTATCTTTGCTCCTCCTTTTAATGGATTTCGTTATGAGTTCGCAATTATTGAGTCAGAAAGAAAAAAGCACCGAAGAGTCTGTCCGCGAGTCGGGCATCTATCGGGTGACGCTGATAGGAAGTGTGGTCAATCTGCTGTTGCTTGTTTTTAAGTTTGTGGCAGGTGTGTGCGGGCATAGTGCGGCCATGCTGGCCGATGCCGTTCATTCGTTGTCCGACTTTGTAACGGACATCATTGTGATCGTCTTTGTACGCATTTCGTCGAAGCCTGAAGACGAGGGACATGACTACGGTCATGGCAAGTACGAGACGCTGGCTACAGCCATTATCGGCCTGATATTGCTGTTTGTTGGTTTTGGTATTTTGTGGAATGGAGCTACTTCCATTTGGAGTTTCTGGCAGGGAGGTGAGCTTCAGGAACCGGGTATGCTGGCTTTGTGGGCGGCATTGGTATCTATCCTTTTTAAGGAATTACTCTATCAGTATACGGCTTTCAAAGGGCGCAAGCTGAATTCGCAGGCTGTGGTTGCCAATGCCTGGCACCATCGCAGTGATGCACTTTCGTCTATCGGTACGGCTATTGGCATCGGTGGTGCTATTTTGCTGGGTGATCGTTGGCTGATCCTTGACCCGTTGGCAGCTGTGGTAGTCAGCTTCTTCATCATGAAGGTAGCCATTCAGTTACTGGTACCTTGTATCGAAGAACTGCTGGAGAAGTCGTTGCCTGCCGAGGTAGAGGACAAAATCAAGCAGGAAATTCTTTCTTTTCCGGGAGTTTCCGCTCCGCATCACTTGCGTACACGCCGGATAGGCAACAGTTATGCCATCGAGGTGCATATCCGTATGGACGGAAAAATCTCGTTGGAAGAAGCGCATCATACTGCTACGGCTATCGAAAACCGTCTGAAGAGTGAGTTTGGCAACCGTACATACATCAATATTCATGTAGAACCAGTAAAATGATTATGGAAAGAATGAAAAAATCGATTTTGATTACGGGTGCCAGTGGCTTTATTGGTAGTTTTCTGGTAGAAGAAGCGTTACGCCGGGGATTTGACACCTGGGCCGGAATCCGGGCATCGAGTAGCCGGAAATACCTGCAACAGCCTGAACTGCACTTTCTGGAACTGGACTTTGCACATGCCGACCGCCTGTCCAGTCAGCTTAAGGCTCATCGTGAAGTTCATGGATCGTTCGATTACATCATTCATTGTGCCGGAGCTACCAAATGCATCAATCAGGCCGATTTCGACCGTGTGAACTACGAACAGACTCGTGCGTTTGCCGATACGCTGCTTCGTCTTGATATGGTGCCGCAGCAGTTTGCTTTCATCAGTACGCTAAGTGTCTTCGGCCCTATCCACGAAGATACGTACGAGCCTATCCGCGAGGCGGATACTCCCCAACCCAATACCGCATACGGACGCAGCAAGTTGAAGGCTGAACAATATCTGATGGGACTGGAAGACTTTCCTTATGTGTTCTACCGTCCTACAGGGGTTTACGGACCTCGCGAGCGCGATTATTTCCTGATGGCTGAGTCTATCAAGCGGCATACCGACTTCTCGGTGGGGTATCGTCGGCAGGACTTGACTTTCGTCTATGTGAAGGATGTTGTGCAGGCTGTCTTTCTGGGCATCGAGCGTCAGGTGTCACGACGTGCCTATTTCTTGTCTGATGGGCAGGTGTATGCCAGCCGTACCTTTTCCGACCTGATATGTCGCGAATTGGGTAATCCGCTGATTATTCGCATCCGATGTCCGTTATTTCTGTTGAAAGTTGTATCTTTGCTCGCTGAGCGTTGGGCGCGGCTTAGGAATACAGCGAGCACGCTCAACCGTGACAAGTATAATATAATGAAACAACGCAACTGGCAGTGCGACATTACTCCCGCCGTTCGCGAGCTGGGCTATCGGCCCGCTTACGACCTGGACCGTGGTGTGAGGGAGACCATTGCCTGGTATAAGAAGGAAGGATGGCTTTAGATATATTCAAGATGGTAGATACCCGTAAGGGACTGTTTGCAATAGAGAAAGTATCGCTTATCTACAACCTGCTGACGTCGATACTGATACTCTTTCTGTATCAGCAGTTAGATCACCCGCTACGCATGCTGGGCGACCGTGCGCTGATAGCAGGTATGACATTCCTGTTGATGTATCTTTACCGGCTGGCACCTTGTAAGTTTTCTGCATTCATACGTGTAACGATACAGATGGCGCTGTTGTCTTACTGGTATCCGGATACTTACGAGTTCAACCGTCTTTTTCCCAATCTTGACCACATCTTTGCCTCGGCCGAACAATGGCTGTTTGGCGGACAACCAGCCATCTGGTTTGCCGAGCGGCTGCCTTACATGTGGGTGAGCGAGCCGCTCAATATGGGCTATTTTTTCTATTATCCCATGATGTTGGTCATCGTGTTGTGGTACTTCATTCATCGCTTCGACCTGTTGGAAAAAGTATCGTTCGTCATCATTTCCTCCTTTTTCCTTTACTATTTCTTCTACATTTTTGTGCCTGTAGCAGGACCGCAGTTCTATTTTCCGGCTATCGGTATGGACAATGCCCTTCAGGGAGTTTTTCCGGCTATTGGCGACTATTTCAATCATAATCAGGAGTTGTTGCCCGGTCCGGGCTACGAACATGGCTTTTTCTATAACCTCGTAGAGAGCTCGCAACGGGTTGGCGAACGTCCTACCGCCGCTTTCCCGTCGTCGCATGTAGGCATTTCTACCATTCTGATGATTATGGCGTGGCGTGGCAGCCGTTGGCTTTTCGCTTGTCTGATGCCTTTCTACGTGCTTCTGTGCTGTGCGACGGTATACATTCAGGCTCACTACCTGATCGATGCCATAGCGGGCTTTATTTCGGCTTTCGGACTTTACGTTTTGACGACATGGATGTATAAACGCTGGTTCGAGCAGCCAATGTTCCGCTGATGCCAATGTGCTAAGAAACTCCTTCGGAATCTTTCATTTCAAAACCCCGTGGGTTTTCATTCAAAATGCCCAGACTTTCTTCTCAAAACGCGTGGGCTTTTCAAGCAAAACACGTGGCCTTTTGAGACAAAACACGAGGGCTTTTCGGGCAAAATGCGTGGGCTTCTCCGACCGGACTCCTCTTCCATAGTCCGGTCGTAATCATTGTCAGAGATACGACCGCAGCTTTCAGCCGGGAAAGAACCGCTGTCTGATGTCGTTAAAGGTGCGGTACAGTTCGTCTTTCGTCTCGGCCCGCAGCATGGCGATGCGTGTGTCGCGGAAGTTGGGCAAGCCTTTGAATACCGGGCTGGCTGCCAGATGCCGGCGTACGTGCAGGATGCCGCGTCGTTCGTCCAGCAGGTTGACGCTGTCTTCTACCTCCTGTCGCAGTACGTCCATGCACCATTGGGGGGTCAGGGCTGGCAATTCTTCGCCTGTCTCTAGATAGTGTTTTACTTCTTTGAATATCCACGGACGTCCAAAACTGGCGCGGCCTATCATGATGGCATCCACACCATACTGTTCGAAACATTCGCGGGCACGCTGCGGAGTAGTGACATCGCCGTTGCCGATGATGGGGATGTGCATCCGCGGGTTCTTCTTTACTTCGCCAATGAGCGTCCAGTCGGCTTCGCCGGTGTACATCTGTGCGCGGGTACGGCCGTGGATGGTCAGAGCACTGATGCCGCAATCCTGTAACTGTTCGGCCAGGCTGACGATAATCTTGTGGTCGGCATCCCAGCCCAGGCGGGTTTTCACGGTGACGGGAATCTTCACCGCATCGACTACCGAACGGGTGATTTCGAGCATCAACGGAATGTTCTGAAGCATGCCCGCTCCTGCTCCCTTACCAGCCACCCGCTTCACGGGACAGCCGAAGTTCAGGTCCAAGATGTCGGGGCGCGCCTGCTCTACTATTTTGGCGGCTTCGACCATCGTTGCCGTGTCGCGTCCATATATCTGTATGGCTACGGGGCGTTCTTCGTCGCTGATGTTCAGTTTCTGTTCCGTTTTGCTGACGGAGCGTATCAGCGCGTCGGCCGATACGAATTCGGTGTACACCATGTCGGCACCGAAACGTTTGCACATCAGTCGGAAAGCGGGGTCGGTAACGTCCTCCATCGGGGCGAGGAGTACAGGGCGTTCGCCCAAGTCTATGTTGGCTATCTTCATATTCTGTTGCGTTTTGGGTGCAAAAGTACGGAAAAAAGAGCAATCTTAGGAGGTAAGATTGCGATATACTGAGTAATATGCTTATCTTTGTGTTTGAAATGTAAAGCAGAATGTATATGAAACGTCCCGACATTCTTCGTTTGATAGCCGATGCGGTCCGTAGGGTGGCACCTACAGCCCAGACTATCGTATATGGTTCGGAGGCACGCGGCGATGCCCGTCCCGATTCGGATATTGACCTGCTGATACTGCTTGATAACAACGATGTACTTACGCCCGAAAGGGAGTTGGACTTGCGCCGTCCGCTTTCGGAACTGGAAGCACAGACGGGTGTTGCCATCAACGTGCTGGTTACTCTGCGTAGCCTTTGGGAAAAGATGGTCAGTCCTTTTACTATCAATGTCAATAGGGAGGGAGTCGTGTTATGAAGCAGTTGCTGGATGATGAGACGCGGGTAGCTATTGTCGGCTATCGGTTGGAACGTGCCTATAGCACGCTTGGCGAAGCTGATTTGTTATATGGCGGTGGCTATTTTAATGCTGCTGTAAACCGCTTGTATTATGCCTGTTATTATGCCGCTGTGGCATTGCTGTTGAGCAGAGGGATAGAAACCGCAACGCACAATGGTGTGAAGACACAGCTGTCCATGCATTTTGTTCGTAACGGAAAGCTTAGCATTGAGCATAGTACGACGTTTGGCCTGCTTTTCGACAAGCGTCACAGCAGTGATTATAGTGATTTTGCTTATTGTGATGCTGCATTGGTAGAAATGTTGCGCCCGCGGGCGGAGGCTTTCATTGATGCGGTAAGCAAACTGATCGAAGAAAAAGAAGATATAAATAACAATGGAACTGAAAGACTTTGAAATAATGGCCCCTGTCGGCTCGCGCGAGTCGCTGGCCGCCGCCATACAGGCCGGAGCAGACTCCATCTACTTCGGCATCGAGAACCTGAACATGCGTGCCCGTTCGGCCAACACGTTCACCATCGACGACCTGCGCGAGATAGCCCGCACGTGCGACGAGCACGGTATGAAGAGCTACCTCACCGTCAACACCATCATTTACGACCAGGACATCCCCCTGATGCGCACCATTGTGCGTGCCGCTAAGGATGCCGGTATATCGGCCATTATTGCTGCCGACGTAGCCGTGATGACCTACGCCCGCGAGATAGGGCAGGAGGTACACCTCAGTACGCAGCTCAACATCAGCAACGTCGAGGCTTTGCGCTTCTATGCCCAGTTTGCTGATGTAGTGGTGCTGGCACGCGAGCTCAATCTGGATCAGGTGGCCGAAATCTACCGTCATATCTGCGAGGAGAACATCTGTGGCCCGTCGGGTCAGCGCATCCGCATCGAGATGTTCTGTCACGGTGCTCTGTGCATGGCCGTCAGCGGCAAGTGTTACCTCTCGCTTCACCAGATGAACAACTCTGCCAACCGCGGTGCCTGCATGCAGGTATGTCGCCGCTCCTACATCGTGCGCGACAAGGAGACCGACGCCGAACTGGAGATTGACAACCAGTACATCATGTCGCCCAAGGACCTGAAGACCATTCACTTTATGAACAAGATGATGGATGCCGGTGTGCGGGTGTTCAAGATAGAAGGCCGTGCCCGCGGCCCCGAGTACGTGCGTACCGTAGTTGAGTGCTATAAGGAAGCCATCCGTGCCTATCTGGACAACACATTTACCGACGAAAAGATTGAAGAATGGAACCGCCGCCTGGCAACTGTCTTCAACCGCGGCTTCTGGGACGGCTACTACCTGGGACAACGTCTGGGCGAATGGACGAAGAACTACGGTTCGGCAGCTACGGAGCGCAAGATATACGTGGGTAAAGGCATCCGCTACTTCTCGAATATCGGCGTAGCCGAGTTCCTGGTTGAGGCTGCCGAAATCAGTGTGGGCGACAAACTGCTTATCACCGGACCTACCACCGGAGCCGAGTACGTCACACTGGAGGAAGCACGCGTTGACCTGAAACCCGTGCAGACCGTCCACAAGGGCGAGCATTTCTCCATGAAGTCCGTCAAGATACGTCCCAGTGACAAGCTCTACAAGTTAGTGACCATCGAGGAACTGAAACGTTTCAAGGGACTGGATGTGGAGAAACAACGAGGATAATAACAGCGGTAAATGGTTAATGGTAAGTGATAAACTGTTGTGCAGATTGATATTGACCATTAATCATTTACCATTAATCATTATTTTATGGCAGAAAAATACATCTACGAGCTGGAAATGAAGGTGCGCGACTACGAGTGCGACCTGCAGGGCATTGTGAACAATGCCAACTACCAGCACTATCTGGAACATACGCGCCACGAGTTTCTTACCTCCGTAGGCGTCAGCTTTGCTGCCCTTCACGAGCAGGGAATCGACCCTGTGGTGGCACGTATCAGCATGGCTTTCAAGACTCCGCTGCGCAGCGGCGACGAGTTCGTGTCGAAGCTCTACATGAAGAAAGAAGGCATCAAGTACGTCTTCTATCAGGACATCTTCCGCAAGAGCGACGGTAAAGTGTCGCTGAAAGGAGTGGTAGAGACTGTCTGCGTGGTAAACGGACGGTTGAGCGATAGCGAACTGTTCGACCGCATATTTGCGTCTTATATTTAGTTGACGAGGGGACGAGTTGACAAGTTGACAAGGGGAGGAAGAGTTAACAAGGAGAGGAAGAGTTAACAAGGGGACAAGTTAACGAGGCCACAAGGAAAGGCAAACTGAGTATTTATGTTCTTTCCAACCTGTTAACTCGATTACTCGTGAGCTTGTCAACTCATTAACTGTCCCCTCATCCCCTTGTCAACTCGTCCCCCTTGTCAACTCGTCAACTTGTCAACTCGTATCTAACATTTATTACTATGAATACCGACGAACGAATCTGTAGCATCGCCCTGACCCTCTGTCCGGGCATCGGACATATTGGTGCCAAACGCCTGATTGATACCGCAGGCAGCGCAGCCGAAGTATTCCGTCTCCGTAAAGAACTGCCTAAACGCTTTCCGGGCATCATTCATGCCTCTGCTGTGGCGGCGCTCGACTGTCCCGAAGCCTTCAGCCGGGCAGAAGCAGAGATGGAGTGGGCCGAAAAGAACCGTATCAGTTGTCTGACGCTGGGCGACGAACGCTATCCGTCGCGTCTGCGCGAGTGCGAGGATGCGCCGGTAGTGCTGTTCTTCAAGGGCAATGCCGACCTGAACCGTTTGCGAGTGGTCAGCATGGTGGGTACACGCCACGCCACCGAGTACGGCAAGCAGTTCTGCACCGAGTTCCTGCACGACCTTTCCGAACTTTGTTCCGATGTACTGATTGTCAGCGGACTGGCTTATGGCATCGACATACATGCCCATCGCGGTGCGCTGGCGAACGGACTTTCCACCGTAGCCGTACTGGCTCATGGGCTGGACCGCATTTATCCGGCTGTTCATCGCAAGACGGCGGTCGATATGCTGGCCGAAGGCGGGCTACTGACCGAATTCCTGACCGATACCACCCCCGACCGTCACAACTTTGTCAGCCGCAACCGCATCGTGGCGGGCATGAGCGATGCCGTCATTGTGGTAGAATCGGCAGCCAAAGGCGGTTCGCTGATTACGGCCGAACTGGCTGAGGGCTACCATCGCGACTGTTTTGCCTTGCCCGGACGTGCCACGGACGAGTATTCGCGCGGTTGCAACCGGCTGATCCGTGACAACAAGGCAGCCCTGATCAGCGATGCTGCCGACTTTGTGAAAGCCATGAACTGGGGGCGGAGCACCGACCGCAGCAGCCGGATGGCGTCGGGCGTACAGCGCAGCCTTTTCCCCGAACTGACCGAGGAAGAAGCACGTGTCGTCAAGATTCTGAGTCGCAACGACCTGCACATCAATACGTTGGTGGTCGAAGCCAACATCCCGGTGAACCGCATGAGCGCCCTTTTGTTCGAACTCGAAATGAAGGGCATGGTCAAAGCGCTGGTAGGCGGAGTCTATCACTTGCTGGCGTAGTCGCCGGCTTGCGTCAGCCGGATGTTCCATACGCCGGGCGTAAGTACCTTTTCGGCCGACTGGCAGACGGTGCTGTTTACGCTCATGCCTGTATATCAGTCGGGCAGGCAGAAGCACGCCTCCGTGCCTTGGGGAACTTCCAGCACGATGTCGCACCGGCGGCTGTCCTTGTCGAGCGACAGTCGTATTTCTCTTTTCCCGCTCAGGGGTACAACGGCCCGTATCTGGTTCAGGTGTGCGGGATGCGGACTGACGCGGAAACGGCGGAAAGCGGGAGCCGTCGGTTCAATTCCGGCTATATACTGGCTCATGACGGTCAGCGGGCCGCCGCTCCAGGCATGGTTGTAAGTGCCGCCGCCGAAACCTTCCGAGCCGATTCCCCATCCTTCCCACAAGGTAGTCAGCGGGCTGTCTGTCATGGCGCGGTAGCGCAGTTTCATCCGGTTGAGGGCATCCTGGTGGTAGCCCATCAGGCAGAGGGCTTGCAGGACGTATTTCTCCATATACGGGCTGGCATGATATTGTTGGCCGAAGAAGGGGCGCAGTGCCGGATAGAGCGTGTCGGGCAGTGTACCCGAAACCACGGCAAGGGCTTGCGGGCGGTCGTCGGGCAGACCCTGGTGCGAGGGTGACACGTAGTAGCTTCCGTTCCAGTATTTTTGGTGGAAGGCAGTGCGTGCACGGTCGGCCGTAGTCTGTGCCCAGTCGGCTTCGGTGGTGTCGCCGATCAGGCGTGCCATGCGTTCGTAGCCTTGCAGGGCGATGATGTACCATTGGCTGAACAGCAGTTCCATGTCTTTGTTCTCACCCCAGTCGCCCCAGGTCCATCCTCCTTTGCGGGGAATGGCCAGTCCCTGGGCGTCGGTCTTCCATACGTGGATGTATTTCTTTACGTTGGGATATACGTAGCCGATGGTGGCGCTGTCGGCCGTACCCATGTAGTACGTCCAGAAGCCGTAGTAGCCTACGCTGGCCAGCATCTGCATGGGCAGTTCCGAGTCGTAGTTTCCGGCAGGTACAGGGGCGAAGATGGTGCTGTCGGCACGTTGCCAGTCCATCAGTTCGCGGATGCCTTTGCGGGTCAGCAGATGGGCTTTCTCGTCGAGGGCGTAGAAGGCTTCGCCCAGTTCGTTCACTACGTCGCCCCACCACTGGGCACGTTCGCGGTCGGGGCAGTCCATGTAGGTGTCGCGCATGGTGATGTACAGGGTTCGCTGCGACTTCTCCCACAGGCGGTTCAGGGCTGGGTCGTCGCAATGGAAACTTCCGGCAAAGTAGGTGTCGTAGCCCGTTTCGCGGTACATCAGGTCGAGGACTTCGGCATCCTTGGGCACCTGATAGACTACGTAGTGGCCGTTCATCCAGCCAAGGCATTCAAAGTCTTGTTCGCCCTGTCGGGTGGTGTATTCGGCAAAGACGTTGTTGGCCGATCCGCCGGTGTAGTTGTCGGTGCGGATGCGTACTTTCCGGCCTTTGTCGGCGCGCAGCCGTATGTAGGGGGTGATTTGCGCGTTGTAGGGCAGGTAGGCGTAGAGGATGGTGTCGTTTATCCTTTCTGTGCGTTCGTAAGGTTTCAGACCGTAGTCTTTCCATTGGGGGATGGGGCGTGGTTGCAGCTTGTTCCATCCGGCTGCTGCCAGGTCGGTGAGGCGTGCGTCGAGCCACTGGCTGTCGTCGAAGTCGGGACGGGTGAAGTCGATGTCCTTTCCGGCGTCGAAGCCGATGTTCGACTCGGGCAGGCGGTAGTTGGGCTGTTCGCCTTCGGGCTGGTAGAAGGCGGGATGGGCGATGCTCTTCCACGGCTTGCGGAGGCGGATGTCTTTTCCGTCGACGTTCAGGGCGAAGGTCATGCCGGGAGTGGGCGAGTTGCGGTGGCTGAAGCCGTCTTTTCCGAAGTACCACACCAGCAGGGCGATGGTGTTCTGGCCTTTTTTCAGGGCGGGTAGCGAGCCGATGGTGTCGCAATAGGTGTCGTTGGGGTTGGGGCCGCGTTTCAGGCCGCCTTCGCGCACTTGCAGTTCGCCGTTCACCCACAGCCAGTATTTGCTGTCGGCAGCTATGTGCAGGCTGACGTTGCGGGGGTGCCGCTTCAGTTTGACGGTGTTGCGGAAGCAGTACCACGAGCCGGGTTCTATCTTGTCCGGCGGGCAGTCGGGACTGATGACCTGTGCGACGGCGGTGTACGTGCCGATGCATAGCAGGATGAGTGTGTACAGCAGTTGTTTCATATTATTGGGTTCTGTTTATGTGTGTGTCAGGGTATAGGCAAAAAAAAAAGGAGTACCGCTGTACTCCAACCTTTGTTAACCTTAAATCTAATACTATGAAAAACACGTTGCAAAGGTACGGACTTTGGCGAAATCTGCAAATTCTGTAAGCAAAAAGCCGTTTTTTATAACATGCTTTAATATCGTTACAGGTTCTTTTACATCTTTCGCCCGGTTTTGTGTCCTGTCTGTTGCCACTGTTCTTCTTTTTACTCCTCCGTCCGCGTATAGGCTTCAATCTCGCGGATGGCATCTTTGGCCTTGCGGCGCACTTTGTTGAGGTGTATCAGGCCCATGATGGCTCCGACCACGAATCCGACGCCTCCTCCGATGCAGATGGTTTCTCCTCCTTCCTTGGGATAGCTTTCAACGAGGAACCAGACTATCCACAGCGCGGCGAAGGGCAGGCCGAAGTACAGCCATTTCAGCCCCAGGCGGTTCATGCGTATCAGGGCCTGGCTGATGTTTATCAGGTTGCCGGTCGATATTTCTTTGGGGTTTATTCCTTTGTGGCTGTATACCTGATAAATGCAGGCAACGATCAGAAAGAGGGAGGTCACGACGCAGAACAGCCACGAATAGCCCGTCGAGATGAAGAACAGGTTGCAATAAATCAGTGCAAAGGGGACTAGTATGTACATGGAGCGGATTTTCCGTTTGATGTAACCAAGTTTTTCCCGGATCGATTGCATGATCATCTTCTCGTTGACGATGGTTTCTTTCGCCAGTTTCTCTTTCAACAGTCTGATTTGCTGTTTCATTTCTTCCAGTTCGAAGTTATCTTGATGCTTTTCCATACTGATGCGTTTTTAGCGGTTCGACATTTTTTTCAACTCCTCTTTGATGCGATACAGGCGCACGGACACGTTTTTGGTCGAGATACCTACAATGGCTCCTATCTCTTCGTAGCTCATGTTCTCCAGCCACAGCAGGACGATGGCGCGGTCGAAGGGCTTTAGCTTGTGGATGCGGTCGTAGAGCTGGCGGATTTGCCGGGAGTCTTCGTCGTTGTCCTTAAACAGGTTGATGTCCATCGTCAGTGGGAGGGTAGCCCGCTTCTGCTTTTTCCGTTCGTAGGAGATGCAGGTGTTGAAGCTCACTCTCCATATCCAGGTGTCGATGCTGCTTTGGTTCCGGAAGGAGGGATACCCTTTCCAGAGGTTGATGAGTACTTCCTGAAACAGGTCGCTGACTTCATCGGAATCGTTCGAGAACATAAAGCACACCGTGTAGATGGTGCTTTTGTGTTCCTTGATCATTTGCGCAAATGTGGTGTCCAATGTTTCCATATCGAATTCTGATTTGTTTTTGTCCGTTAGACGCAGGTGTTGCCGGAAAAACTACACGAATATAGTGTTTTTTTTATTCATACTTGCACGGTTTGCGAGCAACACTTGCATCGCTCCTGAGAGACACTTGTACGGCTCGCGAGCAACACTTGCACGGCTCGCGAGCAATACTTGAGTGTGTGTCGAAGCTTAGTTATAGTATCTGATTCCCCTCCTTCAGGAAGGAGGGGTGCCCAACGGGCGGGGTGGTAGGCTTTACGACACTCTGTATATTAATACTTTATGCTTTCACCTACCACCTCCCCCTTCGGGTACTCCTCCTTCCTGAAGGAGGAGAGTTTCAGATACTTTTATTTCGACACATCCTTAGGCAATACTTGGCAGGTTTGTGAGTCATACTCGTGGGCTTTGTCGGCAGAACCCGGCGGCATTGCTTGCAATATGCGGCGGGATTGCTTGTCGCTTGGCCGGACATTGCTTGTTGCGGCGGCTAACTATGGATGTTACGCGGCTAAAGTGGGTGGTTAGGAATGAAAAGTGCCACTTTGTGGGTGAAGGATGGATACGCGGACTACACTGATGAGGCGGATTTACACGGATGAAGAGTGGGAAAGAGGGAAATTGCTTTCACGCCTTCACTTAGCTTTCAGGATCTTGGCTGTCAGGTAGATAGGATGAAACATCCGGTTTCACGGAAGTTTCACCTCTTGCTTTCACCTTTCCGGATTTTTCTATTTCTTCGGGATTTAAGCCTGTTCGATGGGTATTTGTTAATCTATTGATAAACAAGATGATGTG
This sequence comes from Bacteroides ndongoniae, assembly GCF_900108345.1. Classification (GTDB taxonomy): domain Bacteria; phylum Bacteroidota; class Bacteroidia; order Bacteroidales; family Bacteroidaceae; genus Bacteroides; species Bacteroides ndongoniae. The sequence continues at coordinate 467,368 of NZ_FNVV01000012.1, forward strand.
GTGAAGGATGTAACGTACGTGCAAGTTTATGTAACGTACGTGCAAGTCTGATGTAACATTTGTGTAGATGTTCCAACGCGTTACACGGGCGAAACCTGAATTTTTAACACGCGATGTTACGCCATCGAAGGTATTTGATACAAATTGTTTTGGGTGTGTAGTCGATAAGTAGGATATTTGCATACAGACCTTATACGTACAAACGAATATGAATACAATCGAAAAAACACACCCGGGCATATCGCGTAAAAGCCTGCCCGTTCTGTTTGCCGCCCTGTGCGTGCTGCTGTGCCTGAGCGGCTGCCGCCCCAAGCCCTATCCATCGCTGCTGCTTGCGGCGGACAGTCTGGCGTCCGTGCTGCCGGATAGTGCCTGTGCCCTGTTGGCCTCCTATGCCGCCGACACGGCGGACGAACCGCTGTACGTCCGCATGTACTACCGCCTGCTTTGCATCAAGGCGAAGGACAAGGCCTACATCGTGCATACGTCGGACAGTGCCATCCTGCCTGTAGTGGCCTACTACGAGCGGCACAAGCGCCTCCCCCACCTGCCCGAAGCTTACTACTATGCCGGCCGTGTATATAGCGACTTGGGCGATGCGCCGCAGGCGTTGGCCTATTTTCAGCGGGCACTCGACGCGATGCACGAGGATGAGGATCGGGTGAATATGACGGTGAAAAAGCTGGTCCTTTCGCAGATGGGGACGTTGTTCAAAAGGCAGAATCTTTATCCCGAAGCGTTGGATGTGTACAGGCAAAGCTTCCAGTGCAAAATTTTACTTCAGGATAGTGTGGGTATGATATATAGTAACAGGGACATCGGTCAGATATATATGTTTCTGGAGCAGCGGGACAGCGCCTTATATTATTATCAGCGCGCCTATCAGTTAAGTCTTTTGTTGGGTGAAAAATATTTGGGAAATGGGGTACAGATTCTGATGGCACGTTTATATACGGAAGAAGGGAGTTACGAAGCGGCTCATCGTTCATTGCAAATCGCTTTGCAGGATGTTTCAAAATATGATCGGAGTGCTACTTATTCAATAGCGGCAAGATATTATCACTTTACTAATAACATAGATTCTGCGGAGTGGTATTACCATAAGTCGTTATTGTATGGCTTATTAGATGTCAAGGAAATGGCTAACAGGGGGTTAGCTTCCATCGCTTTATCGCAGGGAAAAACGGTTCCTGCTGCCCAATATCTTTATCAGGCATTATTGCTGGGCGATTCCATCCGTAAGTTGACTAAAACGGATGAAGTCCGAAGCGCTCATTCACATTACAATTACCAGCTTCGCGAGCAGGAGAACCAGCGTTTGAAGCTTCAGAACCTGCGTCAGCGTCAGACGAATGTCGCCATCTTGGTGGTGTTTGTCCTGTTTGCGTGTGGTGGTACACTCTATTATTTGCATCGGCGTAAGGTCATGCGTCTGCGTCTGCAGGTGGCCGAGCAGTTGCAGGCCGAGGCCTATCGCAACAGCGTTCAGTACCAGGAAGATACGCGCCGTCGCATCAGCCAGCTGGAAGAACAGCTTCAGTCGGCTTCCCATCAGCTGACCGACAGCGAAAGCCGTTGTCGGCAACTGACTGACGAAAAACAGCTGCTGGCACACACCTTGCGCTGTCTGGAAGAGGAAGAGCAGCGCCGCCGTCTGATGAAACAACGCTTTTCCGTTTCGGATGCCTGCCTGCTTTTCCGCAAGAAGGAAACGACAGCCGCGCCCGTCACCGAAGACGACTGGCAGCAGTTGGAGACCGAGGCCGACCAGTTGCTCGACGGCTTCCTGCGCAAGCTGACGACAGGCCCTGTGCGTGTCAGCCGCCAGGAGCTCCGCGTCAGCCTGCTGATACGTGCCGACTTCTCCATCAAGTCGATAGCCGCTTTCCTCCATCTGACTCCTACGGCCGTGACCAGTATCCGCCGTCGCCTCAGTGTCAAGTTCTCGTTGCCCGAGTCTTCTCCGCAGGCGTGGGACGAGTTTGTGAGGTCGTTGTAGGCTGTTTGACGGCTGTTTGCACACTGCGAAGCAAAATGCACGTTTTTGCACGCTCATTTTCTTGGCTGTATGGAGGCTTTTGCAGACTTTTGGAGTATAAACTATAAACCGAAAATAATACGCATGAAACAGTTTCTTATTTTATTGAGAGGAGCGTTATTGCCGAATCGTTGCCTGTTGGGCGTTTTATTGGCATTTTTAATGGTAGGATGCACCGAAAAGCGGAGCGAAGGTCAGGAGGAGATTACCTCCATTGTTATAGATTGGGATAATATCTCGGATAACCTGGATTATTCTTCGTGGGTGGAAGACAGTGTACTGGTGGTACCTTTAGAAACGAGAGAGGATTGTCTGATAGGCGAAATATCCAATCTGATTTATCAGAACCACCGGATTTACGTCGTTGACAACATGAGTAATGCAGTGTATGTGTTCGACGAAACAGGACGTTTGCAGTCCAAAGTCTGTTCTGTAGGAAACGGACCGAAGGAATATCTGGGAATAACAGCTTTTGCCGTTCAGGAAAGCCGTATGTTCATTTACGACAAAATGAAAGGGAAAATCATGGTTTATGACGAAAACGGCCAGTTTGTATATTCGAAAGATGCTTCCAGGATTTGGGGCATGGATATGTTTATTCAGGGGAAAGATATTTATATTGTAAATGTTGGTAGTATCAGTGATATGGGGTATTATTCCCTATATAAGCTTCCCGTAGCTGAGGGAAATGATGAGGTGGAAGCTTTTCTGCCTTTCGATGATCCTGGAAATACTGGCTGGGGAATTGACAGATACACCAGTGCTTCCGCCGATGAAGCCATGTTTACCATTTGGCCTTTTGATGTTCTATACGGTGTAAAAGAAGGGGAAGTGGGTGCTGTCTATAAAGTGGATTTCGGAGACAGACGGTTGCCCGAGCAATACATCAAAGCCGATGGAGCGACTGCCTTGAAAACAGCCATACGCGATAACTATATCACAGGAATAGAATGGATGGTACAATCAGAGAAGCGTCTCCTCTTTTCATATTCAGATGCAAAAGGTAAGATGATAAGTATTTACGACAGGGAAACCGGTAAAGTGAATACGACACATGAGCTGTATAACAAATATTTGGGAGGATTGGCTTGTTCGCCCCGTCAGCTATACATGCAGGACGGATATATGATATCGTATCGCGCGATGGATGCATGGTGTTTGGAGGGCGAACTTGCGGATTGGAATTATGACGAACGCGATTTCCATTCCGAATATGTACGCAGCATGTTCAAGAAGTTCCGCCAGATGGACGAGGAATCCAATCCGGTTGTTATTATTCAGAAGTTGAAGGAATAACGTGCTGACGTAATAACTCCCTTATTTGTAATTTGTTTTAAATTCCTTTTTGATAGGTTTTACTTAAAAGAATAGTATCTTTATGTCCTACAAAGTTGTTTTTCTTTTGACTGCTTTATGCTTCATCTCCTGTCAAGGATCGAAGCAAAAGCCCATTGTTCAGGAAGAAACAGGTATATCGTCTGTTCTGCCCGGTCAGGATGTGCTGACTGTCGATTTGGATTCCATTGCATACGAAAAGCAGATGCCTCTGTCTGCTTTCTTCAAGGATGTGCGGTATATTCCGCTGGAGACGACCCGTGAGTCCTTGCTGGGGCGCATCAACCAGCTTTGTATGCAGGGAGATACCATTTTTGTTTTGGATGGCGTCATGGCCAGGTCGGTACTTATGTTCCGTAAGGACGGCAGCTATATCGGCATAGTCGGCAGTAGGGGAGAAGGTCCGTCCGAGTATGTGGCGCCAACGGATTGCGGCATAGCGGGAGACCAGTTCTACATCTTCGACAGCAGGAAGCAGTGCATTCTGTATTACGGATTGCCCGACATGAAGTTTAGTCATGCGGTCACGCTGAAGCAACAGCAGAATGCCCGGAGCCGTTATATAGGCATCGACGCTAACCGGATATACGCAGATGTCTATTTCCCCGGCACGTCGCCTTCGTACTTGATACAGGAGTTGGACAGTGCTGCACAAGTTGTCAACAAATGGATATCGAAGGACGCATACAACCGGGGCTATCATTCGGACACTTATTTCACCGGAGAAAGCTTTTTCAGCAAGACTTCTGTCGGCATACGCTTCAAACACCTTGCCTCGGACAGTGTCTTGGCAATCGGGAAGAACGGCATCTATCCTTATCTGTCGTTCAGCTACCGCGACCGTCCCACCAGCGCGGCGGTGAAAGAGCACGCGGAGCGTAGCGGCGAGAAAGACATCCTGAAGTCTCTGACCCGGTTGGGAGGCGTGCATAACATCCAACACTATACTGAAGGCGAGCGGTTTATACTGTTCTTTTTCTCTCGGGGAAATTACCTCAATCACTTCATTTATGACAAGAAGACACAGGAATGTCGTGTCGGTATCTTCTTGCACGACAAGGTTTCGCCCAAGTTGATGGATCAGTCCGTCGTCCCGATACCCGTCTGGGAAGACGACGAGAATGTCTATTTCTACATCCATCCGATGGAAGTCAGTCGCTTTGTAGTCATGCTGAAGAGTGGAGAAATTGCGTGTCAGCCGGACGATAAAGCCGCCTTAAGCCGGTTGGACGAAGAGACGAATTCTGTCCTGATCTGTTATCGGAAGTGAAAGGGGGAAGGGTAGAAGATTCAGTTTGGGTATATTTTTTTCCCAGTTAGGAAAATATTTTTCTCTAACTGGGCAGTAATTTTTTCCTAACTGGGAAAAAATCGGGGCCTTTTCCGTGCTTACAGGGCGGCTGTTTTTCTGGCCCGAAGTATCTCTCTTTTTCCTCCCGGAGGGCCGGGCAGACGCTCTACTGTGAATCCGATGGATTGCAACAGACGGCGGACTACCCCCTTGGCGCAGTAAGTAGTGAGGATGCCGTCGGGACTCATGGCGGCAAAGAGGCGACGAAAGACGGACTCGTCCCACATTTCCGGCTGCTTTTCGGGCGCAAAGGCATCGAAATAGACTACGTCGTAACTCGCGGCGGGAAGGACAGCGGCGGGGTTCGCTACGTCGATTTGCGTTTTCCGGAGGGTGAACCAGGGAGTGATTTCGACATCCGTTTCCCAGGGGGCGGCATGCAGCTCCCGAAACAACGGATTGTCGCTGTAGTGCAGGGTGTCCACCTCCTCCCAGGCAAGGGGATAAAGCTCAATGCCCGTGTAGTGCACCTTTTTTTGCGTTTTCCCGGCATTTTCGAGCGTCAGCAGGGCATTGAGCCCCGTGCCGAAGCCTACCTCTAAAACATGCGGAAAAACGGCGGCAGTGGCATTGAGCCCCATGTCGATGAATATGTGTTGCGATTCGGTGTGCGCCCCTTTCACCGAGTGGTAGTGTTCGTTCAGTTCGGGGACGAACAGCGTGGCGCTTCCGTCGGCAGTCTGTTCAATGATTCTTTGCATTTAAGTTTTTAAGTTTTTGAGTTTCTAAGTTTTTAAGTTCTTTCCTCCTTGTTCCCTCGTTAACTCGTTAACTTGTCCCCTCGTCAACTAACCAATAACCGTCAGTGCCCCCTGCAATGCCCAAAGCATGGCCATGTAGCGGAGCAGCTTGCCGATGAACATCGAAACGGTAGTCAGCATCAGGTTGCTGCGCATGAAGCCCAGGGCGATGGCAATGGCTTCGCCCACAAAAGGCAGGAAGGCAAAGAAAGCCATCAGGGCACCTTTGCCCTGCAGGAAGTGTTGCATCCGGTCTATCTTCTCTTTCTTCACCTTGAAGTATTTCTCAATCCAGTCGATGCGTCCCAATCGGCCCATGTAGTAGCATGTCATGCCGCCCACCGTATTGCCCAAGGCGGCCGACAGTACGCAGACGGCAGGACTGAGCCCGACATTGACCAGCGCCACCAGCACCAGTTCGGAACTGAAGGGAATGATACTGCCGGCCAGCAGGGCCGAAATGAACAGTCCGACATAGCCCCAGTCGATAAGCAGCTGTATCAGTGTGTCTATAAAAGCGTCCATACGTTGAAGATGAATAACAGGAATAACAATACGAGCGAACAGGTGAAGAAGATGTTGGAGCTGCGGCTGTGGGTCAGGGCAAACAGATGACCTGCCAGAATGCTGGTACCAATCAGCAGCAGCGACAGCAGATGGACGCACTGCGACGGCTGTAATACGATGTACACGAAAGTGCAGAAACATAGCAACAGCAGGAAGTTCAGGTAACTGCGGGTACGTATCTTGTCCTCGTAGCCCATAGCCAGGCAATGTCCTGCACTGACGGCGAAGAGGATGAACAGATAGCCAACCGTAGCCAGCTCCCAGGGCTGGAAGTCGAAACGGATGGGTTGAAAGGTGGCCAGTTCCTGAAACGGACGGTAGAACAACGGCATGTCCCCGTGATAGAACGCATGGCCCAGCAGAAACCAGTAGGGCAGACTCCAGCCGACGAGCGATGCGAAAAAGCTTTTAAGATGGAGCGAGCGGAAATTACGGGCACCTATCCAGAAGACAGGAGCAAACAGAGTGAGTTGTGGCCACAACAGGCTTCCGAGTCCGATGAAGACAAAGCAATGGAACAGGTCGGCCGAGGCGTGAGGCTTCTGATAGCTGCGGAACAGGAAAAACAGGGCTATCAGGAACAGGACGGCAGCCACGTCGCCCGCATAAAGCAGGTGCATGCTGGGACAGGCGGATATAAGCAGGATGTAGAGGGTAGTCTGCACCGAAGCACGCAGGCGGATGATGGCAAACGTGTTGTTCAGCTCGATGAGGAAATATCCGATGACGGCATACAGCAGGAAACTGGACAGGCGGTCGGCCCATGCAGGCAGGTCGAAGTGCCCGAAAGTGCTCCATAAGGAAGCGATGCTTCTTCCGGTACTGTCTTCGGGGAGCAGCAGGGCAGCCAGCGCCCAGCAGAAGAGAGAAATAAAAATGGCGACAGGAAGCGTGAAATGGCCTGCCGTCACTTTGTTTTGGAATCTTCGGTTGTACATAAAAGGGCGACGGAGGAATGAGAATGAATGGGTTTACTTTGTTATTCAGCGTGAGGGGGTGTCAGAACAAAGGTATCTGAAACTCTCCTCCTTCCAGAAGGAGGGGAGTCAGATACTATAGCTAAGTTCCAATACACTTATAAGTCGAACCCAATGTCGCGGCGGAAGTATTTACCTTCGAAGCTCAGCATGTCGGCTACTTTATAGCTCTTTTCCAAAGCTTCTTCCTTGGTCTCACCGTATGAGCATACGGCAATGACACGTCCGCCGTTGGTAACGACACGTCCGTCTTTCATCGCTGTGCCGGCGTGGAACAGGATGCTGTCGGTCGTCTCTACCAGGTTAAAGCCGGTGATGGGCAGTCCCTTCTTGTACTCGCCGGGGTAACCGCCGCTGACCAGCATGACGCAGGCTGCCGTACGCGGATCGAAGATCATGGATTTCGTATTGAGGTTGACGTTGTACACTCCTTCGAACAGGTCTACGATGTCGCTTTGCAGACGCAGCATGACGCTTTCGGTTTCAGGGTCGCCCATGCGCACGTTGTATTCGATAACCATCGGTTCGCCCTGTACGTTGATCAGTCCCAGGAACAGGAAGCCTTTGTAGAGGATACCCTCTTCGCGCAGACCGTTGATAGTGGGCTCGATGATGCGTTCGCGTACCTTCTCCATGAATTCGTCGTTGGCAAACGGAACGGGAGTCACACTACCCATACCGCCGGTATTCAGGCCTTTGTCGCCTTCGCCGATACGTTTGTAGTCCTTGGCTACGGGCAACACTTTGTAGTGCTCGCTATCGGTCAGGACGAATACGGAGCATTCGATACCGCTCAGGAACTCTTCGATGACTACCGTAGCACTGGCGTTTCCGAACATGCCGTCGAGCATTTCCTTCAGTTCTTTCTGGGCTTCTTCCAGGGTGGGGAGAATCAGTACGCCCTTACCTGCACAGAGGCCGTCGGCCTTCAGCACGTAGGGAGCGGAAAGTGTCTCCAGGAAGGCGAGACCTTCGTTCAGTGTTTCGGCCGTCACGCTTTTGTAGCGGGCGGTAGGGATGTTATAGCGCTTCATGAACTCTTTGGCAAACTCTTTGCTGCCTTCCAGTTGCGCGCCTTTGGCAGAGGGGCCGATAATGGCAATGTTCTGTGTGGTAATGTCATTCTTGAAGTAGTCGAAGATGCCTTGTACCAGCGGGTCTTCGGGACCAACGACAATCATGTCGATGGCACGTTCCAGTGCAAAAACCTTGAGGGCAGCAAAATCCGTAGCTTTGATGTCTACGTTTTCGCCTACCTGTGAGGTGCCGGCATTGCCGGGAGCGATGTACAGTTTCTCAACTTTCGGACTTTGGGCTATCTTCCAAGCCAAAGCGTGTTCGCGGCCACCAGAGCCTAATAGTAATACTTTCATCTTTCTTTATTGTTTTGAATTTCAGTTCTTTGTAAAGTGGGAGTATTCCCGTTGTGGTTTATTTCTTTTTCAGGTAATCGTCGAAGTAGCGGGTAATCTTTTCGTGCAGATGTACGCGGTCGCGTCCCAACACGTTGTGGTCGTGTGTGGGATAGATGAACAGGTCGGGATAGGTGCGTGCATCCACACAGGCCTTCATGAACGACAGAGTGTGCTGAGGCACACAAGTGCGGTCGTGGTCGTCGTGGATGATGAGCAGGTGTCCCTTCAGCTGTCCGGCCAGGTTCTTCAGGTCGCACTGTTTGTAACCTTCCGGATTGGCCTGCGGCGTGTCCATATAGCGCTCGCCGTACATCACTTCGTAGAATTTCCAGTCGATGACCGGTCCGCCGGCTACGCCTACCTTGAAGATTTCGGGGTAGCGGAGCATCAGGGCGGTAGTCATGTGTCCGCCAAAGCTCCAGCCGTGCACACCGATGCGGTCGGCGTCAACATAAGGCAGCGATTGGAGGAATTCGGCACCTTTCACCTGATCTTTACCTTCTTCGATACCCAGGTGACGGAAAGTGCAGTTTTCGAACTCCAGACCACGGTTGCTGCTGCCACGGTTGTCGAGGGTGAGCATGATATAACCTCTGTTGGCCATATAGATGTCCCAGCCGCGGGCGGCATAGTTCCAGTTGTTTACGAGCATCTGGGCGTGCGGGCCTCCGTATACGTAAATGATGGCGGGATATTTCTTGGCAGGGTCGAAGTCGGCCGGCTTGATGAGACGGTAGTACAGGTCAGTCTTGCCGTCGGCAGCTTTCAGCGTACCTACTTCTACGCGGGGCATGATGAAGCCTTCGAAGGGATCCTTAGCCGTGAGCAGGCGTACGGTCTCCTTGCCGTTGGCTGTCGAAGCGATGTCGATGATGCGCGGCACGTCGGGAGCCGACCAGTTGTCGAGCAGGTATGTGCCCGATGCGGAGAGTTGTGCATTGTGTACGCCCTGTCCGTTGTCCAGCAGTGTTATCTTGCCATTGTTCACGTTCACCTTGTACACATTGCTCTGCAGAGGAGATTCCTTGGTAGCTGTGATGATGACTTCTTTCTTCTTGGTGTTGAAACCCAGAATGCCTTGTACCAGCCATTCACCTTGCGTCAGTTGCACACCTGCGGCTTCTTTGATGTTCTTTCCGCTGCCAACTTTCTGTACCAGGCTCCACATCTTTTCGATGGTTTCGGCATCGAGTTTCTGGGGTTGGTTGGCTGAAAGTTTAGCTAAGTCGTACACGTACAGGTGATTATAGCCATCGCGCTGACTCTGATAGATGAACTTGTTGCTGTCCCACGGCAGGAAGACGATAGGAGTTTGCGGCTCCACATATTTGGGATGCGTCTCTTCGATGAGCGTCTGCATCAGTTCGCCTGTCTCGGCATTATACTGACACAGCTTGGAGTGATTCTGGTCGCGGTTCACTTCGATGAGGAAAAGACTCTTCTCGTCGGGTGCCCACGAAATGTTGGTGAAATAACGGTCCGTCGGGTCGCCTGTATTCAGATAGACAGTCTTCTGCGTGGCAGGGTTGTAGATACCTACGCTGACCTTGTGGCTGGTCATGCCGGCCATCGGGTAGCGGATGTTCTCTACGGTGCCGATGCGGGCGGTGACGTCGACCAACGGATATTGGGTCACCATCGACTCGTCCATGCGATAGAAGGCAAGCAGGCTGCCCGTAGGACTCCAGAAGGTACCTTTGCTGATGCCGAATTCGTTGCGGTGAACCGATTGTCCGCAGACGATGCCTTCGGGCTCGTTGGTTACAGCGTGGTTGTCCACGTAGAGGTTGTTGCCTACGGTGTAGGCGATGTGTCCGCCTTCGGCAGTGAAGTCGATATTGGCTCCTTTCTGTTCTGCGGCTTGGGGATAGGCTTTTACAATCTCGTTTTTCTCGAAGTCGTAGACAATGTAACCTTTTGCGCTCTTGATGAGCATATAAGGTTTGTCGGCCCAGGGGAACTGGGTATTGTAGAAGTGTTGCAGGCTGCCGTAATTCTTTTTGCTATCAGTTCCGGCCTGTGCGCTGAGCACTTCGTTTACCTTTGCCCGGGTGGCAATCAGGGTCTCCTTACCGTTCTTTGGGTCGACGGTCATAAGCGAGTCGACACCCGGTTTGATGCAACGGTCGCCCCACCACTGTACGCTGTACAGGTTTTCGGCATAGCGATAGGTTTCACCGCCGGGGATGAGGTCTTCCAGCGTGGGGTATTTCTGTTCGTTCGATACGTTTTCTTGTGCCATAATGGGTGTCTCTGACAAGGTGGCCACAGCCAATAACAGGGTGGCGATGCCTTTACTGATTCTTCTCATATCTTTATGGGTTTATTGGTGTTTTTCTCTTCTTTTCCGTTCGGGATACGATTCGCCGGAGCGGGGTTTGCGGTCGGACTTGAACTCTTTTTTCTCCCGTGGCTGGAAGTCTTTCCGTTCACGGGGTTTGAAGTCTTTCCGTTCGCCTTCGTTGAAGCTGTGGCGTTCGCGGGGCTTGAAGTCCTTGCGGGGAGCGGCCGGACGATGTTCTTTGAAGTCTTTGGGCTCCTTGCTCAGTTCTTCTCCTTCGGCACGGAAATTCTTGTATTTTCCGTCGAATATTTCGTACTGGCGGAACTCGCAATCGAGTGCTCCGTTCAGCAGCGGTATGCGTTTGGTGGCTTTCAGCCCGATCTTGTCGAAGCATTCGTCACGGTAGGACAGAATCCAGGCCGTGTTTCCGGTAAAGGCATGTTTCAGCCGTTCGCCAATCATTTCGTAAAGTCCGAGCAGGTCGTTGCTGGATATGCGTTCGCCGTAGGGCGGATTGGTAATGATGATGCTCTTCTCCTTCGGCTGCTCGAATTGCTGGAAAGGTTGCAGCTTGAGGACAACATCTTTGCTGACACCGGCAGCCTTGATGTTGTGCATGGCTATTGTGTTGGCCTTGGGATTGTTGTCGTAGCCGTAGATTTTGTGGGTAAACTCGCGCTCCTGACTGTCGTCGTTGTAGATTTCGTCGAAAAGGTCGCGGTCGAAATCGGGCCACTTCTCGAAAGCAAATTCCTTGCGGAAGACTCCCGGAGCAATGTTGCGGGCAATGAGTGCCGCTTCGATGGGGATGGTTCCCGAACCACACATAGGGTCGATGAGGTCGCACTCGCCATGCCAGCCTGTCATCAGGATCATACCGGCTGCCAGTACCTCGTTCAGCGGTGCTTCGACAGCTTCCTGACGGTATCCGCGGCGGTGAAGCGACTCGCCGCTGGAGTCGAGCGAAAGCGTACAGTTGTTTTCGGCAATGTGGATGTTGAGCAGTACATCCGGCTTGTTGATGCGTACGTTGGGACGTTTTCCTGTTTTTTCACGGAAATAGTCGACGATGGCATCTTTTATCCTGTATGAAACGAATTTGCTGTGGCGGAACTCTTCGCTGAAGACTACGGCGTCTATGGCGAAACTGTTGTCTACGCTCAGATAGTCTTCCCAATGGATGGCTTTGATCTGCTCGTATACTTCATCGGCATCCTGGGCTGTAAAGTGCTTGATAGGCTTCAGAATGCGGATGGCGGTACGCAGGCAGAAGTTGGCCTTGTACATCATTTCTTTGTCTCCACTGAAGGATACCATACGGCGTCCTATCTGAATGTCATTGGCTCCTAATGCAGTCAGTTCTGCTGCCAGGACTTCTTCCAATCCCTGGAAGGTTTTTGCAATCATTTCAAAAGGTTGTTCGCTCATTGCTATGTTGTTTTAGATTTAGTTGACAAGTGGACGAGGCTTCAGGCTACAAGGCATATTCTTGTTTGTTTCTCGTCCACTTGTCTCTCGTCTACTGTGTTCTTTATCTTTTGGCTTTGGTCTGTACAATGCGGGCACCGGCCTGAACGTTTTCCGTTACCCAGATATTGCCGCCTACGGTGGCTCCCTTACCTACGGTGATACGTCCCAGGATGGTGGCGTTGGAGTAGACGATGACGTCGTCTTCCAGAATGGGGTGGCGGGGGATGCCTTTGATGGGCTTTCCGTCTTCGTCGAGCGGGAAACTCTTGGCTCCGAGGGTTACTCCCTGATACAGCTTCACATTGTTGCCGATGATGCAGGTTTCGCCGATTACGACGCCTGTGCCGTGGTCGATGGTAAAGTGGCTTCCGATTTGTGCACCCGGATGGATGTCGATTCCCGTTTCGCTATGCGCCATTTCGGTGATGATGCGCGGGATGAGGGGAACTCCCAGAACAAGCAGTTCGTGGGCTATGCGGTAATTGCTGATGGCACGGATGGCAGGATAGCAGCTGATGACTTCGCCAAACGAGTGGGCGGCAGGGTCGCCGTTGTAGGCAGCTTCGACGTCGGTAGCCAGTATGCGCCGCAACTGGGGCAGGTGGCTGATGAACTTGGCTGCAATCTGGGCGGCTTCTTCCCGTTGCACTTCGGTGCAGCTGCTGCATTCGCCGTCGCTTCCGAAGCAGAGTCCTGCCAGAATCTGATCGGTCAGCAGATCGAAGAGACGCTCTACGTTGACGCCGATATGATAGGTAACAGTGCGGCTGTTGACCGTTGAATTGCCAAAATAGCCGGGGAAGATGATGGCTCGTGCCAGTTCGATAATGTCGCGCAAGGCTTGGGCTGATGGCAAGGGATTGCCGTCGGTGTGTTGATGAAACAGTCCTTTGTATGATTCGCTTTCCGATAGCTCATCGACTGCCTGTGTCAAGATGTGAGTAAAGTTGAGTGGACTCATTATGCTATCCTTTATGTTAATAAAGTGTCGGCAAAGGTACAAAGTATTCAGCAAATTTCCTAAATATCCCTCATTTATAGTTAGGTAATTGCAAGAAATCCGGGTGCAAACGGTACAATCGGGCGTGTGTTGCTGATGAAACGCCTGTGCCGTTGGCATCCGGATTGGGATGAGTATGCGCTTGTCGCCGGTGATTACCGGGTGGCAGTGTGCTTATGATAGAAGAACATGAAGTAAATGCCGATGATGACAAACGGTATGCTGAGCCATTGTCCCATGTTCAGCCTCATGCTGTCTTCGAAGGCTACCTGATTCTCCTTCAGGAACTCGATGAAGAAACGGAAGACAAATATTTCCGTCAGGCAAAGGCCGAAGAAGAAGCCGCGGGGATAGGGCAACGAGGCATCGAGCTGCATGGACGACGACTTGCGTTGCGTGGTGCTGAAGTCGGTCTCCAGTTTGTCTTCCTGCTTTTTCTGTTCTCTCTTATAGAGGTAGAACATGCCTAGCGCAAAGATGAAGTAGGCGATGGCTTCGTAAAGCTGTGCCGGATGACGGGGAACCGCGTCTACCCGCTCGAATACGAACGCCCAGGGGACGTTGGTAGGCATACCGATGATTTCGGAGTTCATCAGGTTGGCCAGACGGATGCAGCAGGCAGTGATGGGGGTGGCTACGGCAATCATGTCGAGTACGTCCATGTAGTGCATCTTTGTCTTGCGGCAGTAGAGCCACAGGGCAATGATGAGGCCCAACGTTCCGCCGTGACTGGCAAGGCCTGCATAGCCGGTAAACTTCCATCCGCCGTCGGGCAGGAACTTGATGGGAAGTACCATTTCCCAGAAGTGGTGCAGATAGTATTCGGGCTCGTAGAACAGGCAGTGCCCCAGACGCGCACCTATCAGAATGCCGAAAAAGCAGTAGAAGAACAGTGGGTCGAAGAGGCTGTCGGCTATTTTACGGTCGCGGTACTGCCGGCGTACGATGAAATAGGCAAAGGCCAGGCCGATAATCCACAAGAGTCCGTAGTAGCGGATGGAGATGCCGAAAAGGTTGAACAGTTCGGGATCGGGATTCCAGTTGATGCTGAGTAGTGGTAACATGACGTATCTTTATTCGTTAGTTAGATTATTGTTCTTGTTTACAGCTGCCAAAAGTAGCTTTTATTCGGCAAAGGACAAAATCTGCGTGTCACAGATTTCGGAACTTTTCCGCCACCATGCGATAGGTGGGGATGTCGATGCCCTGTGCTTCGGCAGCGGCAATCATGTCGAACAGCAATCCTTGTACTTCGCTTTCGTGTCCGCGGGCCAGGTCTTTCTGCATGGAGGCGGTGCTGTGCGGGTCGAGCTTGTCCATCACTTTCAGGTTGTACTCCACCAGGTCTTCTTTCGGTTCGATGCCCAGCTTGCGGCCCAGGGCAGCACTTTCGCGCGAGAGGCCGATGAAGGTGTCGCGTACGGGACCGGGCTTCTGTACTTCGCCCATGGGCACGTCGTAGTAGGCTCCGGTGACGGCCATGGCCGAGATGAACGACCACTTGACGAAGGTGTCGCGGTTGATGTCGTCGGACAGTTCGGCCTTGATGCCGCTTTCCTGTAGGTCGCGTTGCACAGCTTCCAGTGTTTCACGGGGAACAACCGTTCCCTGATGGGCACCGAATACCAGACGGAATATCCGTCCCATTTGGGTGATTTCGCCCTTACCGCTGACGAAGCCTACGATGTAGATGCAGCCGTCGAGCACCGTTACGCCGGGTACCAGTCGCTGGATGCGAGGGCCTGTGCCGTAGACGTTGAGGATGGGGATGACAACGGTTTCGGGTTTCGAAGCCCGGCGGATGAGGTCGGTGATGGAGTCGATGGAGTAACCTTTGACGCAGACGAAGATGACGTCGGCTTTGTCCTGATATTCTTCGGCCGTGCAGGCGGGGATGTTCAGGGTATGTTCGCCTTTCAAGTCGCTGTGAAGGCGTAGTCCGTGTTCGCGAATGGCGGCCAGATGTTCGCCGCGGGCAATGCAGGTGACGTTTTTACCTGCCAGTGCCAGGAAGGCAGCGATGCTTCCGCCTACGCCGCCGGTACCTGCAATAAGATAGTTCTTCATGATGTATTTGTTTTTGAGGGTTGATATTTTAGTCGTTATTTATTCGTTCCGTCATACCGAACTACAGTCTTTTCGGCAGTTGTCGCAAATTTTGCGACAACTGTCAGATTGGCAATTTCTTCTTTTAGTGTATTCCCTATATGCTTACCTGTTGTTTTGATTTCTCCTTCCTGCTTTTCCATATCTGTAAGAATGAGGTTTGTTATTCTGTTATGATTCGAGGGTTTAACTGCCTTTCCCTGTCACATACTGTTCTTTCTCCATATAGTAGATTCCTTCGCCGCGGTCGCCGTTGTCCAAGTCCTCCAGTTCTACCTTGAAGACGTGATAGGGCAGGGCGGTGTCTTGTTTGGGACGATCTACGGTGAGCAGGTAGGCGTTTCCCCATTCGTCGGCCGAAAAGTATTCTTTGATTTCCTGTTTCATCAGGATGGGGACTTCTTCGCCGTTTATCCAGACGGTAGCTTTCAGACGGTCGAGGATGGGAGCCAGGCGGACGGCGCGTGCATCGTCGCGTGCAGCTCCTTGTTCGATGTTGCTCACGTCTTGGGCATGTTGGGCTTTATCCGCTTCCATCTGTTGGAAACGGGTCAGGCTCATGGGGCGGACGAATATCTGATAGCAGGGCATGGCGCCGGGGATGCGGAACACGCGCAGGCCGTAGACTTCCATGCGGTGGTAGCGGATATCGAGCGTAGTGTCGCGGTCGGCAATGAAATCCCATGCCCAGAATTCGAGCCGTTGGTCGGCGGCCGGCAGGGTCGAACCTTTTGGGGTGTGCGGATAGGTATCCATGCGCAGAGCGCCCATGCTTTGGTATTTCCCACGGGGAAGGCGCACCGTGTAGCGTCCGTCGGCATTTGTCATGCCTTGGACTACATCGTCGAACGACGGTGTTTGCCAGAAGAGTGAACAGCTGTCGATGGGGTGTCCTTCGTAGTCGGTCACCCGTCCGCTGATGGTTACACTGTCGGTTGCGGTCTGTGCCTGTAGGGGGAGAACCAGAAAGGCGAGGAGGAATAAAAGGATTGCTTTCATTGGCTTGCGCTTGTTTTTCTAATTGGGGATTACAGACCGGAGAAGGCTCGGGCATATCTCCCGCAAAGCCTTCTCCGTCTATTCTCTTATAACCTTGTCAACTCGTCAACTTGTCAACTCGTTAACTCGTCAACTCAACTTTACACGTTGAAACGGAAGTGCATGATGTCGCCGTCCTGCACCACGTAGTCCTTGCCTTCGATGCTGAGCTTACCAGCTTCGCGCACGGCGGCTTCGGAACCGTACTTGATGTAGTCGTCGTACTTAATGACCTCGGCGCGGATGAAGCCTTTCTCGAAGTCGGTGTGGATGACACCGGCACATTGCGGAGCTTTCCAACCCTTGTGGTAGGTCCAGGCTTTCACTTCCATTTCGCCGGCGGTGATAAAGGTCTCCAGATTGAGCAGACTGTAGATGGCCTTGATGAGGCGGTTGCAGCCGCTTTCCTTCAGACCGAGGTCTTCGAGGAACATCTGTTTCTCTTCGTAAGTCTCCAGTTCGGCAATGTCGGCTTCGGTCTGTGCGGAGATAATCATCAGCTGGGCGTCCTCGCCCTTGATGGCTTCGCGTACCTGCTCGACGTAAGCGTTGCCGGTGGCGGCAGAGGTGTCGTCGACGTTGCACACGTAGAGGACGGGTTTGGTAGTAAGCAGGAACATCTGCTTGGCGCAGACTTCCTCTTCTTCATTTTCGCAAGTCACGGTGCGGGCGCTGAGACCCTGTTCGAGGGCTTCCTTGTAGCGCAGCAGCAGGCCGTATTCTATCTTGGCCATCTTGTCGCCGCCCACCTTGGCTACCTTTTCTACGCGCTTGATGCGGTTTTCTACGGTTTCAAGGTCTTTCAGCTGGAGCTCGGTGTCGATGATTTCCTTGTCGCGCACGGGGTTGACGGAGCCGTCTACGTGGACGATGTTACCGTTGTCGAAGCAGCGCAGCACGTGGATGATGGCGTCGCACTCGCGGATGTTGCCCAGGAACTGGTTGCCCAGGCCTTCGCCCTTGCTGGCACCTTTGACGAGGCCGGCAATGTCGACAATGTCGCACACGGCGGGAACGATGCGTCCCGGATGTACAATCTCGGCCAGGCGGGTCAGACGCTCGTCGGGCACGGATACCTGGCCCATTTGGGCGTCGATGGTACAGAAGGGGAAGTTGGCTGCCTGTGCCTTTGCGCTGGACAGGCAGTTGAAAAGGGTGGATTTTCCCACGTTGGGAAGGCCCACGATACCTGCTTTTAATGCCATAAGTCTATCTTGTTTTTAGTTATTGTTCAGTTAATTGGCTGCAAAGATAATGCTTTTTCTTCGTTTCCTTCTATTATTTAGAGGTAATAAACGTTTGTATGGGGCGGGGCGAAAGCGGAAGAAGAACGAGAAGCACGGTGTCGGGAAACAGGGAATTGTGCTTTCGGAATGATAGCATTTGGCGCTTTTGGCTGACGAAGCATTTCTTCGGTTAACGGAAAATAGCGTGGAAAGAGGGCGATTTCGTTAGTCAAATTGCATGAATATGTGCGTGAATTGCCAGCATGGCGTATGTTTATGCGGAAAGTTGCTTGTTTTCTTTGTCCGCAATGCTTGTGTACTGCGGCTGGAATGCTTGTGCGGTTCGGCCGGATTGCTTGTGCGGTTCGGCAGCAATGCTTGTTGCCTGCGGAAGCGTGGCTTTTCGTGACGGAAAACGTCGTTTCCGCACCCTTTTCGGAGTGCTTTTTCTCTATTTTATTTGTAAGTATTTTGCTATCATTCTGTGCTTCTGCCAACTACGGATTTTTGCTTTCGGAACGACGGCCAACCTTGGTATCGGGCCGGAAAAACGGATTCTGAAGGGCTTGGAAAAGCAAAGTGTCAAAATGTAACTTACCCTTGTTCGAGGGGCTGAAGATAGGGAGGTGGCGGGTGTTGGCGGATTGCTTTTTCTGTATTACTTTTGCAGGCGCAAAATCTAAATTGTTATGAATTCAAAAGCGAAAGGTTATCTTCTGGGAGCAGTGGCGGCGGCATCTTATGGCATGAACCCGCTGTTTGCCTTGCCCCTTTACAAGGCGGGAATGAATCCCGATTCGGTGTTGTTCTACAGGTATTTGTTCGCCATCCCTTTGCTGGGCATCATGCTGAAGGCACGCGGACGTAACTTCCGGCTGGAGCGCAGGCAGGTCTTCCCGCTCATCGTGATGGGACTGCTGGTGGCCATATCTTCGCTCACGCTGTTCGAGAGCTACAACTACATGGACGTGGGCATTGCCTCGACCCTGCTGTTTGTCTACCCTATCATGGTGACGCTGATTATGGCTTTTGTCTATAAGGAGAAGCTGACGTGGCAACTGGCCTTGTGTATGGTGCTTGCCCTGAGCGGCATCGGTCTGCTGTATAAGGGCGGCGACGGTGCTACGCTGAGTCTGGTGGGCACGGCATTTGTGTTTGCTTCGTCGCTTTCGTATGCTATATATATTGTAGGAGTCAATCAGGGATCGCTTAAGGAAGTGGCTACGCTGAAGGTCACTTTCTATGTGCTTCTGTTCGGTGTGTCGCTTTTTGTGGTTCGCCTGTGGAATAGCGGCGAGTGGCATACGCCGGAAGCCAGCCAGTGGTATCTTTGGGGCAATCTGCTGGGACTGGCAGTCTTCCCTACGGCCATTTCGTTCCTTTGTACTACGAGCGCCATTCAGTATATCGGCTCTACCCCTACCGCCATTTTGGGCGCTTTGGAGCCGGTGACGGCAGTCATCATCGGTGTGATGGTCTTTGGCGAGACAATCACGCTGCGTGTGTTCTGCGGACTGGTGCTGATTATCGTAGCCGTGACATTTGTTGTGGCAGGCGGAAACATAACGTCGCATTTGGTGCGCTTCCGCAAGCTTTTCCCGCGGTTGCCGTTGCATCGCAAGAAACACGCTTAACCCCTCTGTCTGTCGTTTAGCCGACAGACAGCCGATAAAAATAAAAGCCGGAATGCATCGCGCACTCCGGCTTTTCTGTTATGTAAAAAAGGTTTTTGGTTATTTATGAGAGTATTTTTAAGAGAGAATTGGCAGGGCCGTCCGGTTGTTACATGTTGGGATTATCCATTGTAACGGTCAGTTCCGGAACGATTACATAAGCGCCTTTCTTTTTGTTCCATTTGTAGTACTCTGTAGTCAAGGTCTTACCCTGGTAAGTATAATGGATACAAATGTCTTTTTCCCATTTATTCTGTTCGCTGTTCCATTTCAAAGCTTCGTTCTCGATCATGCGTTTCTGGTCGTCGTACTTATAGTTATACTTCATGTAGTTGGCCAGCAAAGCGCCGTCTGCTTTGTAAACAGTCTGTCCTACCATCAGTCCGTCTACTTCTTGCGAATTGTAAACGAGATTGTTCGAATTGAAAGCGTTAACGTTCATTCCACATACAGCGAGAATAGAAGATAAGATCAAAGTTTTTAAAGTTTTCATGATTGCTATGTTTTTAAGTTATATTTCAAATTTCTATCATTATGTTCTCGAAAACGGCTGCAAAGGTAGTGATTTTATTGATATGAAAACAAAAACGGGTGAAAATAATGTCAAAATGTCAATTCTCTATGCTGGGTATGACTTTCTTTTTGGCAATCTTTATAAATAAAAAATATCCGGCAGGAAGGTTGCCGGATATTCTATGGTGCAAACTGCATTTCGAAAGGAATGCTTTTGTTGCTTTCTGATTGTAAGTTAAATAAAGTTATAGACCTGCTTAGTGCGCCTCCAACCAGTTCTTTCCCCATCCGCAATCGGCTCTCAGGGGCACCTGCATGCGATAGGCGTTTTCCATTTCCTCGATTACAATTTTCTGCACGAGCTCCTTTTCTTCGGCCGGAACGCTGAAATTCAGTTCGTCGTGCACCTGCAAAATCATCTTTGCTTTCAGATTGTAACTGACAAAGCGCTGATAGATGCGCGCCATGGCTACTTTGATGATGTCGGCGGCACTGCCTTGTATGGGGGCATTGATGGCATTTCGCTCGGCATAGCCACGCACGACGGCATTTCTTGAGTTGATGTCGGGCAGGAAACGCTTGCGGTGGAAGATGGTCTCCACATAGCCGTGTTCGCGTGCCACCTCGATGCTTCGGTCCATATACTCCTTTACTTGGGGATAGGTTTCGAAATAGCCGTCGATCAGTTCTTTGGCTTCCTTACGGTCTACGTTCATACGCTCAGCCAGTCCGAAGACTGAAATGCCGTAGATGATACCGAAGTTGGCCGTTTTGGCCTTGCGGCGCATGTCCGATGTTACTTCTTTTATATCGGTCTTATAGATTTGGGCGGCCGTAGCAGCGTGAATGTCGTGGCCGCTACAGAAGGCTTCGATCATGTTGGGGTCGCCGCTCAGATGCGCCATGATGCGCAGTTCTATCTGCGAGTAGTCTGCCGAGAAGAACTCGCAACCGTCGTCGGGGATAAAGGCTTTGCGTATTTCCTTGCCGTCCTCGTCGCGGATGGGGATGTTCTGCAGGTTGGGGTTGCTCGAACTAAGCCGTCCTGTAGCGGTGACTGCCTGGTTGAAGGACGTATGTATGCGTCCCGTGCGCGGATTGATGAGCTGGGGCAGGGCGTCGATGTAGGTGCCGAGCAGTTTCTTTAGTCCGCGATGTTCGAGTATCTTGTCGATGATAGGATGCTTGCTGCGCAGGCTTTCGAGCACTTCTTCGCTGGTGACGTACTGTCCGGTTTTTGTCTTCTTGGCCTTGCCGGTGATTTTCAGTTTGTCGAAGAGTACTTCGCCTACTTGCTTGGGCGAGCCGATATTGAAGGTTTCGCCGGCCAGCTCGTAGATGGCTTTCTCGATTTCCTGCAAACGGGCTGTGAAGTGTGCCGAGGTTTGCTTAAGGGCTTCGGTGTCGATGCGCACGCCGTTGGTCTCGATGTTCACCAGTACGGGGACAAGGGGCATTTCGATTTCGTAGAAGAGGCGTTCTACTCCTTGTGCTTTCAGTTCCTTTTCAAGGACGTTTTTCAGCTTCAGGGTGACGTCGGCGTCTTCGCAGGCGTAACGATAGACTTCTTCGGGTGCGAGATCGCGCATACTTTTCTGGTTCTTCCCGCGGGGGCCTATCAGTTCGTCGATGTGGATGGTCTGATAGTGCAGGTAGATTTCGGCCAGGTAGTCCATGTTATGTCGCAGCTCGGGCTGAAGCACGTAGTGGGCAAGCATGGTGTCGAACAACGGGCCTTGCACTTTGACTCCGTAATTCTGTAAAACGATCATGTCGTACTTGATGTTCTGGCCGACTTTCACCGATTTTTCGTTTTCGTAGAGCGGGCGAAGGTCGTTTACAATTCTTAACGCTTCTTCACGGTTAGCTGGTACGGGTACGTAGTAACCTTTGTTTTCGCTGTCGCTGAAGCTCATTCCCACAAGTTCGGCCTCCATGGCTTCGGTGCTTGTAGTCTCTGTATCTATTGCAAGAATTTCTGTTGTAAGTAACTTTTGAAAAAATTCTGCTCTTTTCTCTTCTGTATCAATAAGTTGGTAGTCGTAATCGAGCATTTCTAATCGCGTCAGATTTGTTTTTTCCGGAGCGCTCGCCCCCTCGTCCGCAATTTCGGCAAACAAATCGCCTTGCTGGGGTAGGGTGTTGGTGGCGAGGCTGGCTTGCGGCTGTGCAAACAGAGTTCCGGCAAAAAGGTCGGGTGTGCCTGCTGCCGATTGACCTGTAGTCGGAGCGGAAGTATTGCCTTTGCCAAGGACACGGTCGATGAGTGTGCGGAATTCCAGTTCACCGAAAATCTTGCGGAGTTCCTGCTCGTCGGGTTCTTCGCGTACCAGGCTGTCCATGTCGAGTGCGATGGGAGCATCGGTCTTGATGGTGGCCAGGAATTTGGAGAAAGTGATCATTTCGCGGTTCGCCTCTACTTTGGTCTTCAAGGCTCCTTTCAGTTGGTCGGTGTGTTCGAGCAGATTTTCGATGCTGCCGAACTGGGCTATCAGCTTTTGAGCGGTTTTCTCGCCCACGCCGGGACAACCGGGTATGTTGTCCGATGCGTCGCCCATCAGGCCAAGCATGTCGATGACCTGTGGAATGGAATCGATACTGAATTTAGCCTTTACCTCGTTGATACCCATTACCTCGAAGCCGCCCGTGTGCTTGGGACGGTACATGAAGACGTTTTCGCTGACCAATTGTCCGTAGTCTTTGTCGGGCGTCATCATGTAGGTGGTGATGCCCTGTCGTCCGGCTTCGGTGGCCAGTGTGCCTATTACGTCATCGGCTTCGTAGCCCGGCACCTCCAGAATGGGGATGCGGTAGGCGCGGATGATGTCTTTTATAATAGGTACGGAGAGGCGGATGGTTTCGGGTGTTTCTTCGCGCTGCGCCTTGTACTGTTCGTAGGCCTCGTGTCGGAAGGTGGGACCTGCGGGGTCGAAGGCGACTCCGATGTGGGTAGGGTTCTCTTTCTTCAGGACTTCTTCCAGCGTGTTTACAAAGCCCAGTATGGCGGATGTATTGAAGCCTTTGGAGTTGATTCGCGGGTTCTTGATAAGCGCATAATAGGCCCGATATATCAGGGCATAAGCGTCGAGAAGGAATAGTTTATTGGTTGAATTCATACATTTAATCCTTTTTTTCATGGTAAAAGTACAAAAAAATACTGTTTATTACTATTTTTGCGGTCAAATAGCAGTGCATGAACAGTATATCGATAATTAAAAATCCTATTTCTACCGAATTGGGCGACTTCAATAGGCTATTTGACAGCTCCCTTTCCAGTTCTAACCCCTTGTTGAAGAGTGTCATTGAGCATATCCGGCAAAGGAGTGGGAAGAGGATGCGTCCGATGCTGGTGTTGCTTATGGGCAAGCTGTTTGGAGAAGTCAACCAGTCTACGCTTCATGCGGCAGCAGCTTTGGAACTGCTTCATACGGCCAGTCTGGTGCACGACGACGTGGTAGACGAAAGTAGCGAGCGGCGCGGACAGCTGTCGGTGAATGCAGTGTTTAATAATAAGGTAGCTGTTTTGTCGGGCGATTATCTGCTGGCTACAGCCTTGGTACAGGTGGCTCTGACCCGCAATCACGACATTATCGACGTGGTTTCTGCATTGGGGCAGGACTTGGCCGAAGGTGAACTGCTACAACTTTCCAACGTTAGCAATCTTGAGTTTTCCGAGTCGGTTTATTTCGACGTTATCCGCAAGAAGACGGCGGCTTTGTTCGCTGCCTGTACCAAAGCGGGGGCTTTGTCGGTAGGAGCAACCGATGAAGAAGTCGAGGATGCCCGTCTGTTCGGTGAATACATCGGTATTTGCTTCCAGATAAAGGACGATATCTTCGATTACTACGACAGCAAGGAGATAGGCAAACCTACGGGTAACGACATGCACGAAGGCAAACTGACGCTTCCGGTGCTTTATGCACTGAACGCTACCCACGATGAAGAGGCTCGCGCACTGGCCCTGAAAGTGAAGGAAGGTAGTGCTTCGGCCGATGAAATCGGGCATTTGGTGCGTTTCACCAAGGAAAACGGAGGCATCGAGTATGCTGAAAAGGTGATGAACGACTATCGTGAGAAAGCTTTTGCTTTGTTGCCTGCCGAAGGGCATGCGGACGTTAAACAAGCTCTTACTGCTTACTTGAACTACGTGGTAGAACGCGAGAAATAAGCGCATTCCCGTCGCTACATCGGTCTGGGCAGAGACCTTTATTATTCCCTTTTATTCATTCAACACAGCTGGTTTTATCGGGCTTTGCAGGACACTTGCATGGCTCGTGAGAGACACTTGCACGGCTCGCGAGCAACACTTGCACGGCTCACGAACAACACTTGTGTGGCTCGGACACATCGCTTATTGCCTGTTTTCGTGGAAAAAAGGAGTATAAAAAACGCCTTCCGGTTGTCCGAAAAGCGTTCCTTATTGAAAGCTGTTTGTCCCTTTCCTTTTGCGGAAGAGGGGCGTTGGGCGGCGATAGCAAGTGACTGGCGACAATTAGAAGAATTTTGTCTCCTGACCCAGAATGTCGCTCAACAGCAGGTTGGCCAGGCGGCTTGTGCCCAAGCGGAACAGGCTGTTGTTCAGCCATTCTTCGCCCAGTATTTCTTTAACGATGGTGTAGTATACCAATGCATCGTTCACTGTGTTGATGCCTCCGGCGGGCTTGAAACCGATCTTTATACCCGTCTCTTTGTAATATTCTTTGATGGCCTGACACATAACGTAAGCGGCTTCGGGAGTGGCGGCAGGCTGCTGTTTTCCGGTAGAAGTCTTGATGAAGTCGGCACCGGCATACATGGATAGGATAGAGGCTTTCTTGATGTTCGAAGCGGTCTTCAGGGCACCTGTTTCCAGAATGACTTTCAGGTGATGATCCTTGCAAGTCTCTTTCAGTTCCTGTATTTCGTCGCACATTTCTTCGTAGTTTCCACTGAGGAACTTGCCTACTGAAATAACGATGTCTATCTCGTCGGCACCTTCCATGATGGCCATGGCTGTTTCGGCTACTTTAACCTCGATGAATGTCTGCGAGGAGGGGAATCCACCCGATACGCAGGCTATTTTCACGTCTTCCACTTCGAGCGTGTCTTTTACTATTTCAGCGAAGTTGGGGTATACGCAGATGGCTGCTACGTTTTTCAGGTCGGGGTGCAGTTCGTCGAACTGGTTGACTTTTTGGGTAAATTTCATTACGCTTTCATCGCTGTCTTCACTCTTCAGTGTGGTCAGATCGATGCAGTTGAACAGAAACTTCTTGACGTCCATGGTATCGTTTGCAGGGACTTTTTCTGTCATGATTTTGGCTACCTGGGCAGCTACTTCGGCATCGTCCAGCTGGGTGTTGTACTTGGCTAGAGCGGCATCGTACTTGCTCTTGTTCGGTTCGTTTTTATCCATGATGTTTCTCTTTTAGGGTAGGGTTATTATTGTCTTAGTTTTTCGTTATTCAGGTGCCGTTGGTTATCTCGGCGTGTCTTCTTTTCCAAGGTTTGTCTGAAGGCTTCGGTGACATCTACACCTGTCTGGTTGGCGATGCATAGAAGCACCCAGAGGATGTCGGCTATCTCTTCGTCCAGATTGTCTTTTTCGCCTTGTTTGAACGACTGGTCGCCGTATTTCCGGGCCATCACGCGAGCCAGTTCTCCAACTTCTTCGGTCAATACGGCCATGTTGGTCAGTTCGCTGAAGTAGCGCACACCGTATTGTTTTATCCAGTTGTCTACTTGCTGCTGGGCATCGTGCAGGGTGATGCCTGTGGGGCTGTTTTCTTCCGTATTCATCGTCTGTACTCCTTTCATTCTTTGTTTTTGGTGTCTATGCAGATGGTTACCGGTCCGTCGTTCAGCAGCTCTACTTTCATGTCTGCTCCGAATTCGCCTGTACCGATTTCCTTGCCCAATGCCTCAGTCAGGCAGCGGCAAAACTCTTCGTATAGCGGTATGGAGATGTCTGGTTTGGCAGCGTGGATATACGAGGGGCGGTTTCCTTTCTTGGTCGAGGCATGAAGGGTGAACTGGCTGATGACAAGTATTTCGCCGTCAATATCAAGAACAGATTTGTTCATAACGCCGTTTTCATCGTCGAAAATACGCAGGTTGACTATCTTCTTGCACAGCCAGTCGATGTCTTCGTGGTTGTCGGCTTCTTCGATGCCTACCAGTATCATCAGTCCTTTTCCGATGGCCGATTTGCAATGTCCGTTGATGGTGACGGAGGCATGTCCGGCACGTTGTATCACTACTCTCATTTTGTTTTTATTTTACAGTTGGGTTACAAATATACAGATTATCCGCATTATAAAAAACAGACTGAGCCAAAATCCTGCATGATATTAGCCCTTTTTCCTGTCTGTCTGTTTTGGGTAAAGGAGTGTTTTGAGGCAGCTGCGCTTTACGAGTTGGCTGTCTCGAAGAACTCTTTGATGGTTTTCGCTTTCGCTTCGCCTACAACGGCGCTCAGTGCTTCTTGCGATGCTTCCCTGATCCGCTTTACGCTCTTGAATTCTTTAAGCAGGGCGGTCTTGGTCTTTTCGCCTATTCCTTTGATGTCATCCAGCGCTGATGCGATCTGCCGTTTGCTACGTTTGTCGCGATGGAAAGTGATGGCATAGCGGTGTACTTCGTCCTGAATCCTTGTCAGCAGGTGGAAGAGGGGCGTGTTCTGTTTCAGCCCGATGGTTTGTGGCGGAAACCCATAAAGCAGCTCTGAAGTGCGGTGTTTCCCGTCCTTGGCCAGTCCTGCGATGGGAACATCGATTTGCAGTTCGTCTATCACCTCTTTTACGGCGCTCATTTGCCCTTTTCCTCCGTCGGTGATAAGCAGGTCGGGCAAGGGTTGTTTCTCTTCAATGGCGCGCTGATAACGCCGCCTGACGACTTCTTTCATGGAAGCATAGTCGTCCGGTCCTTCTACGGTCTTGATGTTGTACTTCCGATAGTCTTTTTTCGACGGTTTTCCTTTGATGAATACGACGCATCCGGCCACGGGGTCGGAGCCTTGTATGTTCGAGTTGTCGAAACATTCTATCTGCATGGGAAGCCTTTTGAGGTGCAGTTCGTCCTGTATTTCCTTCAGCAGTCTGACGGTTCGTTGCTCCGGATTCAGCTTTTCGGCCTGTTTCAGTCGGTCGGCTTTGTACTGTTTGACGTTGAGTAGGGAAAGGTCGAGCAGTTTCTTTTTGTCACCTCGTTGCGGCACGGTGAAAACGACATCTTTCAGCTCAATGTCCAGCTCGAAAGGAACGATGATTTCACGTGAAAGGCTTTTGTAGCGTTCGCGCATTTCGATGATGCCCAGTGCCAGCAACTCTTCTTTGGTTTCGTTCAGGCGTTTCTTGTATTCGAAGGTGAAAGCCTGGTTGATGGCACCATTTGTGATGTGCAGGTAGTTGATGAAAGCGGAGTTGGCATCGTTGTCTTCCTCGATGGAGAAAACATCAATGTTGTGCAGTATGTTGCTTACTACTTCCGACTTGGAGCGGTAGTTTACCAGCAGCATGTATTTCTCTTTCACCTTTTGTGCTTCCTCAAATTTCATTTCGGCTGCCAGTTCCTGCATCTGCTGGAAAAGCATTCGTTCGATATATTGCGTATTTCCTTTTAGTATTTCCTTGATTTCATCGATATTCTTCATGTATTCGTCCATGCTCTGTTTCCCTATGCATGGGCCTGCGCAGTTCTTGATGTGGTATTCCAAGCAGACGTTGAACTTTCCGTTTCGGATGTTTTCGGGCGAAAGGTTCAGGTTGCAGGTGCGTAGCGGGTAGAGGTGCTTAATCAGATCGAGCACGGCATTCATCGAAGGTATATGGCTGTAGGGCCCATAGTAGGAAGAGCCGTTTCGTATGATTCTTCTCGTCTTGAAAATACGTGGAAAATATTCGTTTTGAACGCAAATGGAAGGGTAGGTTTTGTCGTCCTTCAACAAGACGTTGTAGCGTGGCTTGTATTTCTTGATCAGGTTGTTTTCGAGCAACAGGGCATCTTCCTCGGTATTGACCACGATGTATCGTATATCGGCAATCTTGCTAACCAGTACCCGAGTCTTACCTGGCTCGTGTTCTCGGTTGAAGTAAGACGATACACGGCGTTTCAGGTTTTTGGCCTTTCCTACGTATATAATGGTGCCTTCAGTATTCAGGTATTGGTAAATGCCAGGGCCTTCGGGTAGGTTGGAGACAATGCCTTTCAGATAATCGTTGGTTTTTAACTCTTCCATTTTAGTATGCTTTACGTTCGATGGGCGTATGGATGGGGGTAGGACGTATGCTGAAGTTTCTTTGCTCCGGGCTTTTCTATCTGCGATGAAAAGGAAGCAAAGAAACTCTTTTATGTATACTTATCTGTCGAAAGTCAATATGGATTCTATTTCAATATCATTTTGAGCTATTTTCTCTCTTCCGTGCAGATTCTTTAATTCGATGATGAAATTGACGTATAGCTTGTTTTTGTTCAGCTGTCGTACTAATTGGCAGGCTGCAGCCATGGTGCCTCCCGTAGCCAGTAAATCGTCGTGGATCAGGACAACGTCATCTTCGCTGATGGCATCCTTGTGTATCTGTATAGTGTCCTTTCCATACTCTTTATCGTAGCTTAGCTCGATTGTCTCAGCCGGAAGCTTCCCGGGTTTGCGGATTGGAACAAATCCTGCTCCTAATCGGATGGCGAGGGCAGGTGCCATAATGAAGCCTCTTGATTCGAGTCCGACAACTTTTGTGATGCCTTTATCCTTGTATGTCTCGTAGAGTATGTCCAGGATGCTCTTTAAAGCTTCACGGTCTTTGAACATGGTTGTTACGTCATAGAACAAGATTCCCGGTATCGGGAAATCAGGTATTTCTCGGATACTTTTGATAATTGTTTCTTTGTTCATAATCAGATGTTTTAATGCGTTTATTGAATTATTTGTTTCACGTGGAACGCGTTCGTCTTAGCGGCCCGAAAGGACTAAGAGAACATTGATATCGCTCGGTGATACTCCCGGTATACGACTTGCTTGGGCGATAGTCTCCGGATCTATCTTCACTAACTTCTGCCGGGCTTCGGTAGATAGAGATTGGATTGAGTTATAGTCGAACTTCCCTTTGATCTTGATGCTTTCCAAACGAGCCAGCTTGTCGGCTATGATACGCTCTCGACCAATATATCCTTCGTATTTGATTAAGATTTCAGCAGCTTCGATAATTTCTTCTTTCCGCTCTGTTATCTTATCCAATTCCCGCTTCAAGGCACTTACGTGTTCACTCATATTTTCGATTGTTATTTGCGGGCGATTTATTAAGTCGATTAGTTTGCATCCTTGTCGGAGTGGAGTAGTACCTAACGACTCTAATGTGGAATTAATCAATGCAGGTTTCATGGAATAATTGCGAGTAAACTGAACCAAGCTTTCGATGGCTTCACGTTTTTTTCGTAATAACTCATAGCGATCGTTTTGGGCTAGTCCCAGTTTCCATGACTTCTCTGTCAGGCGCATGTCTGCATCGTCCATACGAAGCAGTATGCGATATTCTGCTCGTGAGGTAAACATTCGGTAAGGCTCGTCTACGCCTTTAGTAACCAAATCATCGATGAGTACGCCGATATATGCTTCATCGCGTCCCAATGTGAAAGGTTCTCCTCCGTGGCAATTGATATGTGCGTTGATGCCGGCTATGATTCCTTGTCCGGCAGCTTCTTCGTATCCTGTCGTTCCGTTTACTTGTCCGGCAAAGAACAGATTCTTTATTTTTTTTGTTTCCAACGTGTGTTTCAGTTGGGTTGGGTCGAAGTAATCGTATTCGATGGCATAACCAGGACGATAAATGACGAGGTCTCTGAATGCAGGAATCTTTTTAAGTGCTGCAATCTGTATTTCCATGGGAAGAGACGATGAAAAACCGTTCAAATACAGTTCGCGGGTTGTTTCTCCTTCCGGTTCCAGAAATAATTGGTGTTGCTCCTTGTCGGGGAAGGTTACAATCTTGGTCTCGATACTTGGACAGTAGCGTGGCCCTATACTTTTGATCTGTCCGTTGAAAAGGGGAGATTCAGGTAAACCTTCACGCAGTATCTGGTGCGTTTCTTCGTTGGTGAAGCATGTCCAACAAGGCAACTGTTTCAGATGACGTGTGCCTGTATTCATGAATGAGAACTTGTGGAAATCTGCTTCGCCATCTTGAATCTCCATACAGTCGTAGTGAACGCTTCGTCCATCGATGCGTACCGGCGTACCTGTTTTCATACGGCCATAGGTAATGCCGTGCTGTGCGATAGATTCGGTCAATTCGTAAGAAGCTGGTTCGGCCATTCGTCCGCCAGGAAGCATGGTTCGTCCTACGTGCATCAGTCCGTTCAGGAAGGTACCTGCTGTCAGAACTACACATTTGGCGTGGAAAGTTACCCCCCACACGGTTTTTACTCCTGTTACTTCTCCGTTTTCAACGAGAATTCCGTTTACGGTGTCCTGCCAAATATGTAAGTTGGGTATGTTCTCCAGAATTTCCCGCCAGGCCCAAATGAATTTGCCACGGTCGCATTGGGCACGTGGACTCCACATGGCCGGTCCTTTTGATCGGTTCAGAATCCGGAATTGGATAGCGGTTTTGTCTGTTACTAATCCCATGTATCCACCCAGTGCATCGATTTCGCGCACAATCTGTCCTTTGGCAATACCACCCACAGCCGGATTACAGCTCATCTGCCCGATTTTATTCATGTCCATAGTGATGAGACACGTTTTGGATCCTAAATTGGCAGCAGCTGCTGCGGCTTCACATCCGGCATGCCCGGCACCGATTACAATTACATCGTATTTAAATTCCATTCGTCTAAAACTGTTATTACTGATGCAAAGTTACTAAAAAGTTAGGTTAAGGTTTTACTTTCTGCTGCTTATTACTTATGAATTATAAGAAAAACTGGTCAGGAATTGCAGTTTGGTTTTATCGTTCTATTTATTGAACAGATTCTTTTATCTTATGTTCGGATGATAGGCTATTTTTGCATCATTGATTTGTGTAGGTTTTCTAATCTGAAATTGTTTTCTAATAAAACTTTTAATTCCTCTTGGTAGAGGAAATGTTAGCTTCGTTAGAAATGTTGGTTATTTTAAAATAGAGCAGGTATGTTATTCAAAAGAACATTTTGTAGTATATTATTGCTGGCGGTAGTGCTGGCTTGTGCTTATGGCGTCAATTATACGCCGGAAAGGGTGTGTGCTTCTGTTTCATTGAAAGCGCCGGGGAATAGTGCTGAACGGTATGCTCTGTCTTTTCGGGATTCTGAGAATCCGTTGTATAAATATCAGCTCATTTCGCCCGAAAAAATGCCATTGCTGATTTATCAGGATGTGGATCAAGCGGAGAAATCTTGTCGGGTAACAGTGTTCATTGTAGCTTTGGAGAATGTATATTTTCACTTCGACGAGCAGGTGAAAACGGGCTATCGACACGATGACTGCCTGTTCTATATGCCCGGCTTCTGGTATCGTCGCAATCTGCGTTCACCCAAACAAGCTCCTTCTTTTCATACATCGGATAGTTGGGTGGTACGGGAAGACCGCTTGAGTACACCATTAACGGCTGTATTTAATGAAAAAGAGAAAACTGTAATGTCAGTGATTCGTTTGGACGATTATGAGTCAGATGCATTGACTACTCATCAGGAAGGTGAGGTTATACTGTCTGGTTCTACTTCAATTGGCTATACAGGCTTTGAAAATATTTCAGGTGAGACATCCCTTTCTTTTGGTTTCCCTTATAAGGAGGAACCACGAAGCTATGTCCGTAAATTGACTCTGGCTCCTTCGGTTGAAGCTTTTCAGCTTCTGAAGAAAGGAGAAACACTTACTTTGACATGGGAGTTGAAAGAGGCTGATGCAACTGACTTCTCTGAGTGCGTACAACGTACTTGGGAATATTGTTATGATACATATCGTCCTCAACCGGTTGAGACACCTTATTCTTCTGAAGAAATGAAAAGTGTATTGAGCAACTATTTTGTGGAAAGCTTTGTAGATGATACACCGGTAAACTATTTTTCGGGAGTCGAATTACGTACAGCTACCTGCGAATGCAATGATGTAGCTGAGGTAGGTTTTGTGGGACGTACATTACTGAATGCTTTCAACGCTTTGGAATATGGCGAGCAACAGCAAAGAACTGATTTGGCAGGAAACGCCCGTCTTGTTTTTGATTCTTATTTGAAGAATGGCTTTTCGTCTGCAGGTTTCTTTAATGAAGTTATTCATTATAAGCGGGGAGCAATAGAACAGAATCATAGCATCCGTCGTCAGTCGGAAGGAATATACGCAGTGTTGCATTATTTGAATTATGAACGTACTCGTGACCGGAAACATCCGGAGTGGGAGAAGCGTGTCAGGAAAATGTTGGATATGTTCTTGCTTCTTCAGCAGGCTGATGGTAGTTTTCCACGAAAGTTCAAGGATGATTTATCACTGGTAGATTCGACAGGAGGAAGTACTCCATCTGCTACATTACCATTGGTGATGGGATATAAATATTTTAAAGATAAACGTTATTTAGAAGCAGCCCGACGTACGGTAAACTATTTGGAAACGGAGATTATATCCAAATCTGATTATTTCTCGTCTACTCTTGATGCTAATTGCGAGGATAAGGAGGCTTCCTTGTATGCTTCTACGGCAGCCTATTATCTGGCTCTGGTTTCGAAAGGAGAAGAACGTGCTCATTATACAGCATTGGCCCGGAAGGCTGCTTATTTTGCTTTGTCGTGGTACTATACGTGGGATGTACCTTTTGCGCAAGGACAAATGTTGGGTGATATTGGGCTGAAGACTCGTGGATGGGGAAATGTTTCGGTCGAGAATAATCATATAGATGTATTTGTCTTCGATTTTGCCGATGTATTGAGATGGTTGGCGAAAGAATATAGTGAGCAGCGTTTTGCAGATTTTGCGGAAGTTATATCAACCTCTATGCGTCAATTGTTACCTTATGAAGGGCACATGTGCGGCATAGCCAAAACCGGTTATTATCCCGAAGTGGTTCAGCACACTCATTGGGATTATGGGAAAAATGGAAAGGGATATTATAATACAATTTTTGCTCCAGGATGGACGGTTGCTTCTTTGTGGGAACTCTTTTCGTCAGGGCGTGCTGAAACCTTCCTCCGGTAGTAGATGTGTGTTAAAAGAAGATGCCATTGTGAGTGTAAGTTAAAAGCTCATGGATGAAGAATGAAAGAGTTAAGGCTTTAATCTTTGGTTATATATGTTTCTTGAGATAGTCTTAACTCTTTCATTCAATATTAATGTGGGCAGTTATTCTTTGTGAAGCAAGTTTTTTATATTCAGAGCTTTGTTCTCTGCTTCCTCCATGATTTCCCGTTCGCCGGGGCCTTTGTCGTTGATGCCGCACAAATGGAGAATACCATGAATAATAACACGATGCAATTCCCGATCATAATCGTTGTCGGCAAATTGCTCGGCATTGGTACGTACGGTATCCAGGCTAATGAAAAGGTCACCGTTCAAACGGTTGCCTTCGCAGTAGTCGAAAGTGATGATATCCGTATAATAATCGTGTTGCAGATATTGGCGGTTCACTTCCAGAATCTTTTCGTCTGAACAGAAAATGTAGGCTATCTCTCCTACACGCTTTCCATAAGTTGCGGCTACAGCTTTAATCCATTCTGTAGTCTCACGTTTTTTGATGTTGGGCATTTCCACGCCATCTGTTTGGTAACTGATCATAGTCTTATTGATTTGTTTAATTGGTTCTGTAAATAACTAATGTTTATAAGGAGTTGTTTCGCTTGTGCCATACCTTTTTGATGTCTGTGGTGGATACTGATAAATATTGTCTGTAGTTTATCTGGCAAAGAACAGGTAACTGATAATAATAGCAGCAATAATCCCTGAAAAGTCGGCGATAAGTCCACATGTTACGGCATTGCGGGTACGGCTGATGCCTACACTGCCAAAGTACACAGCCAGAATATAGAATGTGGTATCCGATGCACCACGGGCTACACAACTCATACGGCCTACAAACGAATCAGCTCCATATTCTTTCATGGTATCTATCATCAGGCCATTGGCTGCGCTTCCACTCAGTGACTTCATTAGGGCAGTGGGCAGGGCACCAACAAAGCTGGTGTCGATGCCGCATAGGCCTACAAGATAACCAATGCCGTTTACCAGCATATCCATTGCACCCGAAGCACGGAATACTGCAATTCCGACAAGGAAAGCAACCAGATAAGGAATGATACGCACGGCAGTGCTGAACCCTTCTTTTGCTCCTTCGATAAAAGCGTCGTAAACGTTGATCTTTTTTCGAAGTCCCCACACGATAAAAAGCAGGATGATACTAAATAGGATTATATTGGCTGCCAGTGTAGAATATGTGCCCATCTCATCACGTCCTACACGGACAAAAAGCCAGATAAGGGCTGAAAAGAAAAGTGCAATGCATCCTACAAGAATAAGTACAGGTTTGCAGAATAGATTTAACCGTTGCGAGATGCTTACTGCTGCAACACCTACAAGGGTCGATATGGTTGTGGTAAGCAGTGTCGGTATGAAAATGTCTGTGGGTTGGACTGCGCCCATCTGTGCACGATACATCATGATGCTGACAGGAATCAGTATCAATCCCGATGTATTCATTACCAGAAACATAATCATCGGATTCGTGGCTGTATCTTTTTTCGGATTCAGTTCCTGAAGTTCTTTCATGGCTTTTAGTCCTAAAGGCGTAGCGGCATTATCCAGTCCCAGCATATTGGCTGACAGGTTCATGAAGATACTGCCCATTGCGGGATGTCCTTTGGGTATGTCTGGGAAAAGGCGGCAAAACAAGGGACTTAACCAGCGGCTCAGGGAATTGATCATACCGCTGTCTTCGCCGATTTTCATGATTCCTAACCAAAGAGCCAGTACTCCGGTAAGTCCTAATGAGATCTCGAAAGCATTTTTAGAAGAATCAAATGTTGAGTTCACTAGTTCCGTGAAGATTTCTGTGTCGCCCATGAACAACAACCGGATAAGAGCTACGATGAAGGCAATAACAAAGAATGCCACCCAAATGTAATTCAGAACCATAGACTAAATGTAATTTTAATTGCAAAAGTAAGCATATCTTTCTACTTGACACGTGAATTTTGGCTATTTTTGTCCCGAACGAGAGGAAAAATTTATCATATTTGAAAGATGTTACAAAAGACCATAGTAATAGAACAGGAACTCCGTCAGTATGTTGATCCTGTAAAGCGTGAATATCTTCCCAAGTTTTTCAAAACAGGGAAGGGGCAATATGGTGAAGGCGACCGCTTTTTGGGTGTTGTCGTTCCTGATACCCGTCAGGTAGCTCGCCGTCACAAAGAGGAACCGTTTGATGTGATGGCTGAGTTGCTACAGAACGAATGGCACGAATGCCGTCTTTGTGCTTTGCTGATGATGGTAGAACGTTTCAAGAAGTCTGCTTCTGATGGACGGAAGACAATCTTTGATTTCTATCTGACGCAGACTGCCCGTATCAATAATTGGGATTTGGTCGATCTTTCGGCTCCTTATATCGTAGGCGAGTATTTGAAGGATAATCCCCGTGATGTACTTTATCGGCTGGCACAGAGTGATTGGCTTTGGGACCGGCGCATTGCGGTCGTTTCGACTCTTGCTTTGATTCGGGATCATGACTTCATTGACACTTTGCGATTGTCGGAATATTTCCTTCAGCCTTATGTGGCCGCTGCTCCTTCGCTCCCTGCTGTTCGTATGCACGATCTGATGCAGAAAGCTATTGGCTGGATGCTGCGCGAGGTGGGCAAGCGAGATAAGGATCTGTTGGTACAGTTCCTTGAGAAATATGACGTCGTAATGCCCCGTACAATGTTACGTTATGCCATTGAGAAGTTCTCGAAAGAGGAACGGCTGGAGTTTATGGTGCGTTGATTATGCACAATAAATAGAAGCAAGTTTTTTGTAAGTTAATGATAATACGTTGGAGTTATGTATAAAGAATTTGTAGGCATTCTTTGTTTTCTGTTCAGTGCCTGTCTGC
This sequence comes from Bacteroides ndongoniae, assembly GCF_900108345.1. Lineage (GTDB taxonomy): Bacteria > Bacteroidota > Bacteroidia > Bacteroidales > Bacteroidaceae > Bacteroides > Bacteroides ndongoniae. The sequence goes on from NZ_FNVV01000012.1 coordinate 503,123, forward strand.
TTCAGGCACAGGATCCCAAAGAGAGGGGATTGCAAAGTATCAATAGAACATCGGCAGAAGCCATTGTCGGTTTTCTGGCCGATGATGAATTGCAAGGACGCGAGGCAGGTATGCACGGCTCGCGGGTGGCAGCACGCTATCTGGCTGCTTTTTTGAAAGACATCGGTGTGGCTCCGCTTGATGGAGAGAGTTATTATCAACCTTTCGAAGCCTGTGCCCGCGAGCGGCAGCAAAAGGGACGTTTTCAGGTTCATCCGGACTCTATTGCTCTTTACAAACAGGGGGCATATCGTTCTTTGCGGCTGAACAATGTACTGGGAATGATTCCAGGTAAGCGGAAGGACGAGTATGTAGTGGTAGGTGCCCACTTCGATCATTTGGGCGTGGACGAAACCTTGGCCGGAGACTCTATCTATAATGGAGCTGACGATAACGCTTCCGGTGTTTCGGCTGTCCTTCAGATAGCCCGTGCTTTTGTGGTTTCGGGACAGAAGCCGTTGCGCAATGTCATCATTGCTTTGTGGGATGGCGAGGAGAAAGGATTGCTTGGCTCAAGGTATTTCACTATGTCGTGCCCTTTCATCGGAAAAGTGAAAGGCTACCTTAACTTCGACATGATAGGTCGTAACAATAAGCCCGACTGTCCGCAACATGTAGTCTATTTCTATACCGAATCGCATCCAGCCTTTGGCGAATGGCTGAAGCAGGATATTCGTACGTATGGTCTGGATCTGAAGCCCGATTACCGTCCTTGGGATCGTCCCGTTGGCGGTAGCGATAATGCTTCGTTTGCTTTACTGGATATTCCCATTATCTGGTATCATACGGACGGACATCCCGATTATCATCAACCGAGTGACCATGCAGACCGGTTGAACTGGGATAAGCTGACAGACATCACCCGTGCTTCATTCCTGAATGTCTGGAATTTGGCTAATGAACCTGTTTATTGACCTGTATTTATGCCCGGTTTAAAATAAATTGTGTACGATGAGAAATATTACGCTCTGTGGGGTTTTATTGTTGATTTTCTGCACATGTTCTAATCTATACGCTCAACATATCATTTCCAGAAAGCTGCCTTTCTTCTATGAATTGGCTTCTAACGAGATTTTTGATATTTATCAGGATAAAGAAGGGTATTTGTGGATTGGTACGACAAACGGACTGGCGCGCTACGACGGATATCGTTTGCAGTCTTTTCGTTCGGACTATAAGGATTTAAGTTTGCTTACCGACAATACCATTTCTTCCATTGCCGATAATGAGCAATATGTTTGGATAGGAACTCGCAAAGGCCTTAACCTGTATGACAAACATACTTGCCGGATTGTGCCTTTCCCGGATGAGAGACTTTTGGACAAGAATATTAATTATATGATTGCCGACCATTCGGGTACGGTTTGGCTGGCTACAGGAAAGAAGATATACAAATGCTCTCCGGATGCCACAAAAGTCGAAGAGTACGAGCTGCTTTCTCGCAAAGATTATTTTGTCAATGCTGTCTATGCTGACAGAGAAGGGAATGTGTGGGCACTTACAAATGGAATTGGGCTTTTCAGATACGATGCTGAAACTGACTTCTTTATCAGCTATCCCCGGCTGGGGGCATCTAATGCTCCTTATATTATGTATCAGGACGTTGCCGGTAATTATTGGATTGGTACATGGGGAGAAGGGTTGTGGCAGTTCTTTCCTGATAAAACGGATGATTGTTATAAAAGACATCACATCATAAACACAAGAACCGGTTTGTCGGAACCTATCTTTTACAGTATGGTTCAGGACGATACGTTCGGTTATCTGTGGTTACTTTCCTATAATGAACTATATGCGTTGAAGTATACAGAGGATGGCCGGTTAGAGAGTGTCGATATCCACGACAGGGTAGATACGCACATGATGTATACCAAAATCTTAAAAGACCGGGAAGGAAATTTGTGGCTGGGCTCTTATGATATGGCCTATACGATCTTTTTCGATCATTCGAAGATTGATAACTATCCTTTGGAGCAACTGAAAGAACAGATGGGATGGGATGTCAATATATTGAATCTGTGCATGGACAAAGAATCGCTGATGTGGATTAGTCAAGATCGATATGGGCTTTGTCTTTACGATTTACAACGGAATCTGCTGGTCGATAACAAGAATAATGAAGTGTCAGGACTTGGTGAAGTGGAACTGTTGGTGAAGTCACGCGCAAAGGACGGAATTTGGGTTACGCCCAGATATGTGCCGAGGGCTGTGCGGGTGGCATATCGAGATATGTCGGTTTGTGTAGAAGAAGATATTAATCTGTCTGGACAAGCGAGTGGGAGCATCAAGAATTTGACAGAAGATAGCGCTGGTAACTTATGGATATTGACAAAATCTGCATTGTTTATCAAACAACCGGATGTTGATAAGCCCGTTGTCTCCGGGCAGAAGTTACCGATGATGCATGCCATGGCTGCCGGTCCGGATGGATATGTCTGGGGAGTAGGTTCGGACAAATGTCTGTATCGGTTGCGTTATTCCAACGGACAGATTGTTTTGGAAGATCGGGTTCCGGTTCAGCTTTTGTCAGAGCAAGAAGAAATTCTGCATATTAGTCTGGATTCTGAAGGCTGCTTGTGGTTGGTTTCCTCTTTGGGCAGGATTTTCAGGTCGGACCAGGACAGGAGAACTTTTAAAAATATGCCTTTGGACAGCAGGCTGGATAACTGTTCGGTATTGGGAATGGTTGCCGAGAAAGATTTTGTGTGGATTGCAACCAATAAAAAGGTACTGCAATACAATATCCGCAAAGAAACCTGTGTAGACTATGGAACTACGGATGAAAACATCGAGGTCGATGTATTCCGATACAAGGCAATCAGCCCAGACGGTTTGGGTGGACTGTATGTTGGCGGGCATCACGGATTTGTACATATTCAGTCGGATACGGTTTCTGCAATCGATGTCTCGCGTTTCCGTCCGGTGGCTACAGATGTGCGTTCGGATAACCAAAGTGTACTGTTTGGTGGAAGAAATACGGCCAGTCGGGTGGTACTCGATTCGGATGCCAGGAATATTGAAATCTGTTTTTCTCCTCTACGCTATGCGTTGAACTCGAAAAAGCTTCGGATGGCTTATCGGTTGGAGGGAGCAGATAAGGACTGGATTTATCTGGATTATGGCAAAAGTTCGGCTTTCTACAACCGTTTGAGGAAAGGTACTTATCACTTTAAGGTGAAAATGGAAGACGGACAAGGAGGGTGGACTGCTGGAGAGACTCTGCTGACGTTGGTGAAACTACCGGCATTCTACGAAACCTGGTGGGCTTACGTATTCTATCTGATAGTTGCTGTTTCGTGTGCTTATTCTATGTTGCGTTTTTATATCAGGCGAATGAAGCTGAAGAATGAAGCGAAACTGAAAGAAGAAATGGTGCGTACGAAGCTGAATTACTTTACAAACGTTTCGCACGAACTGCTGACGCCGCTTACGGTGATTTCCTGCATGTCCGATTATATGGAACAGAGAGTTCCTGCCGTGCGTCAGCAGTGTGATGTGTTGAAATCGAATGTGGACAGACTAAAGCGCCTGATACAGCAGATTCTCGACTTCAGGAAAGTAGATGTCGGAAAAATGAAGCTGAGTGTGGCAGAAGGGGATGCCGGCGCATTTATACAGACGCTTTGTAATAATAATTTCCGCCCGTTGGCTGCCCAAAAGAATATATCGCTCGAAATCAGTATAGAACCAGTCGAGATAAAGGCCTGGCTGGACTTTGATAAGCTGGATAAGATTCTGTACAATCTCCTTTCGAATGCAGTCAAATACACTCCGGAAGGGAAAACAATCAGGATTACGGCCTATATTATACATAAGGAAGGTGGTCGTTTTCTGGTACTTAAAGTAGCCGATGAAGGAGTAGGAATTGCTTCGGGCGAGCTTGCCCGGATATTTACCCGTTTCTACAGCGATCGGAAGAACAAGGGAGTAGAATCGAACGGCATCGGGCTTTCGCTGACAAAGGATCTGGTATGTCTGCATCATGGCAATATTGATGTGGAAAGTACGTTAGGCAGTGGCAGTTGTTTTACGGTAGAGATTCCTGTCGATAAAGAGGCTTATGCGGCCGATGAGAGGGTGGAAGAAGTGTCCGTACTTCCGGCCGATGAAATCGCTTCTGAACCTAACACAGAAGCCGAACCTGTATTGCCGGAAGAAAACACCGACCGGCCGACGTTGCTGCTGATAGATGATAATACGGAACTGCTCTACATTATGCGGGAGCTGTTTAAGGATAGCTATGGGGTGCTGACCGCTGCTGACGGAGGACAGGCATGGGAGCAGCTGACTGCACATACGGTAGACGTGATAATCTGCGATGTAATGTTGCCCGATGTAAGCGGATGGAAACTGTGCAGCCGAATGAAAGCCGATTTGCGTTTCAATCATATTCCGGTGATTATCCTGACTGCCAAGAACGGTGCCGACGACCAGGTGACCAGTTATAATGTAGGAGCCGAAGGTTACATTGCCAAACCGTTCGATATGAAAGTGCTGTCAGCCCGTATCGACAATCTGATTAAAGCTTCGCGAAGAAGACAGGCGGCATTCCGAAAAGAGAAGAATGTCAGTCTGGAGGACCTGGCCTATCCTTCAGCCGACCGTCAGTTCCTGCAAGCTGTGATCGAAAGCATCGAAGCGCATCTGGAGCAGTCGGAGTTCGACCTGGATCAGTTGTCTAAAGAGGTGAACATGTCCAAGTCTACGCTGTATCGCAAAATCAAGTCGATGACCGGATTGACTCCGTTGGACTTTGTGCGCAATGTCAAGATGAAGCGTGCCTGCATGATGTTGTCTTCACATTCGGTAACCATATCCGAGGTTGCTTATGCCGTCGGTTTCAATAATCCCAAGTACTTCACGAAGTGCTTCAAAGAGGAGTTCGGCGTAACTCCTACCGAGTATCAGCAGATGCAGCCGTCTTAACCGGAGCTGTATGCTGTGTGGATTAAGAGGCTTTTCAGGGGGCAAAAATCGTTCATTAGGGGGTAAATTCTTTGCATGCAAGGATTTTACTCCCTATATAATTTGTTTGGATGCCTGTTTTTGTGGAGTAGTTTGCTTCTTTTGCATACTTGAATTAATGCTAATAACATGAAAAAGAAACAGAATTTTGCAGGCCATCGTGCAATAGGTTTTCTGATGGCGTTTATTTTTCTTTGGGGAGTGCTTCCGTATGCGGAAGCCGGTGATGTTCGCAAACAGCTTTTCGATAGTGGCTGGAGGTTTGCTTTGGGTGACAGTACTGCTGCTTCGGCTGCGGCTTACGATGATTCGGCCTGGCGGTTGTTGGACTTGCCGCACGATTGGAGTATTGAGGGAACGATTGCTGCCGATGCACCGATGGGGAACGACGGCGGATATTTCCCCGCGGGAATAGGTTGGTATCGTAAAACCTTCCAGGTTCCTGCCGATTATCGTGACCGCAAAGTAGGAATCTATTTCGAGGGTGTGTATATGAATGCAGAAGTGTTTATCAACGGAACTTCGCTGGGTGTTTGGCCGTATGGTTACTCTTCTTTCTTTTACGACCTGACTCCTCATATCCGTGTAGGCGAGGCGAACGTAGTTGCAGTACGTGTCGACAACTCTCAGCAGAAGAACTGCCGCTGGTACAGTGGCTCGGGCATTTACCGGCACGTCTGGCTGACGGTAACCGACAAGGTGCATATCGACCACTGGGGTATGTTTGTTACGACGCCCGAAGTGAGCAAAGAAAAAGCGACCGTTAAGGTGCAGACAGCTTTGAAGAACGAGACTGCGGCCGACCGTCGCATCACGCTGACCACCACCCTGTTCGATGCCAAGAAGCAGTCGGTAGGCGAAAGCGAAACAACTGTCGACCTGCCTGCCAATTCTTCGAAAGAGGTGTCTTTGTCCATTCCTGTGCTTCAGCCGGCTTTGTGGAGCCCCGACACGCCTTATCTGTACGAGGCTCGCTGTACGGTAGCAGAGTCGGGCGAGGTGAAAGACTGTATGACTGAGAATTTCGGCATCCGTAGCATTGAGTATTCTGCCGAGAAAGGCCTGTTGCTGAACGGCAAGAAGATCATCCTGAACGGTGGTTGTCTGCATCACGACAATGGTTTCCTGGGAGCAGCAGCTTACGACCGTGCCGAGGAGAGAAAGGTAGAGCTGATGAAAGCCGCTGGCTTCAATGCCGCACGTACGGCACACAATGTACCCTCGGAGGCTTTCCTGGATGCCTGCGACCGCTTGGGACTGCTGGTTATTGACGAAGCTTTCGACGGCTGGCGCGACAGCAAGAACAAATACGACTATTCGGTTCACTTTGATAAATGGTGGCAACGCGACCTCGACGCAATGGTGCTCCGCGACCGCAACCACCCTTCCATCTTCTGTTGGAGTATCGGAAACGAGGTGATAGAGCGCAAGAAGATAGAAGTGGTTACGACAGCTAAAAAACTGGGCGACCGCGTACGTCAGTTGGACGGTACACGTCCGGTCACTTCGGCTCTGGCTGCCTGGGACAGCGACTGGGAAATCTACGATCCGCTGGCTGCCCAGCACGAGATTGTAGGTTACAACTATATGCTCCACCGTGCGCCGGACGACCATAAACGGGTACCTTCGCGTGTGATTATCCAGACCGAGTCATTCCCGCGCGGTGCCTTCGACAATTGGAAACTGGTGACTTCGAACGAATATGTTCTGGGCGATTTCGTATGGACAGCTCTCGACTATCTGGGTGAGTCGGCCATTGGCCGCTACTATTACGTAGGCGACTCGGAAGGCGAGCATTACGTACGTCCTCATTATCCTTGGCACGGTGCCTATTGTGGCGACATCGACCTGACCGGCTGGCGGAAACCGATTTCCCATTATCGCGACCTGCTCTACAATGCAGACAAGAAACTCTATCTGGCTGTGAAAGAGCCGGACAATTATTACGGTAAAATCAAGGAAACAGCCTGGTCTGTCTGGCCTACGTGGGAAAGCTGGAACTGGCCGGGACACGAAGGAAAGCCCATCGAGGCCGAAGTCTATTCGCGTTATCCGAAGGTTCGCCTGTACCTCAACGACCAGCTGGTAGGCGAGCGGGCTGTAGGGGTTGAGCAGCGTTTCATGGCAGTCTTCACCTTGCCTTATCAGCCGGGCACACTGAAAGCTATAGGTGTAGACGCAGAAGGCCGCGAGGCAGAAGAAAAAGTACTTGTTACGGCAGGTGAGCCGGCAAAAATCCGCTTGACGCCCGACCGCAAGACTTTGAAAGCCGACGGACAGGATCTTTCGTTCGTAACGGTAGAGGTGGTGGACAAAGAAGGCCGCGTAGTGCCCGATGCCGCAAACCGCCTGTCGTTCGAGGTGAAGGGAGCCGGAGTGATTGCTGCTGTGGGCAACGCTAATCTGAGAGATACCGATCCTTATGTAGGCAAAGAGCGGAATGCCTGGAAGGGTAGGGCTATGGTCATCGTGAAGAGTACCGCAAAGAGTGGCACTATCCGGCTGAAAGTTTCTGGCGAGGGACTGGATTCGGCTTCGCTGTCCATTAAGGCTACCCGATAAAAGGCTTTCGAAGGCCTCACAGGGCACTCCTGAAGGGGGATTGTGGGACACTTGCACGGCTCGCGAGCCGTACAAGTGTCCCACAAATGTATTGCAAGTGTCGCTCGCGAGCCGTGCAAGTGTGGCAGAAGGCGGTGGTCTCTGCTTGCGAAAAGCGTCTCCCTTTTTCGGTTATTCCAAAATTAATTAGTTATTTTGCACGTGCCAAGAACGGTGTACGCCATCAGTGGCATGCCGTGTAGAATGTGGAAATAAGAAATGGAACAGGAAAACTTTGACATACGCAGCCAGCAATTGGCTTCGGGCAAGGAAAAGGACTTTGAGAATGCGCTCCGGCCGCTCAGTTTCGAGGACTTCAGCGGGCAGGACAAGGTGGTAGACAACCTGCGCATCTTCGTCAAGGCAGCCCGCCTGCGCGGCGAGGCTCTTGACCACGTCCTGCTTCACGGCCCTCCCGGACTGGGAAAAACGACACTTTCGAACATTATCGCCAACGAATTGGGCGTGGGTTTCAAGATTACTTCCGGCCCTGTGCTCGACAAGCCGGGCGACCTGGCCGGCATTCTGACCAGTCTGGAAACCAACGACGTGCTTTTCATCGACGAGATACACCGCCTCAGTCCGGTAGTGGAAGAGTACCTTTACTCGGCCATGGAGGATTACCGCATCGACATCATGATCGACAAGGGCCCTTCGGCACGCAGCATACAGATTGATTTGAATCCCTTTACGCTGGTAGGGGCAACGACGCGCAGCGGTCTGCTGACGGCGCCGCTCCGTGCCCGCTTCGGCATCAACCTGCACCTGGAGTATTACGACGACGACGTGCTGGCCGGCATTATCCGCCGTTCGGCGCAGATTCTGAACGTACCTTGCTCTACCAGAGCCGCGGCCGAAATCGCATCGCGCAGCCGTGGTACGCCCCGTATCGCTAATGCCCTGTTGCGCCGTGTACGCGACTTTGCCCAGGTGAAAGGATCGGGCAGCATCGACACCGAAATAGCCCAGTTTGCCCTCGAAGCCCTGAACATCGACAAGTACGGGCTCGACGAGATAGACAACAAGATTCTGACCACCATCATCGACAAGTTCCGTGGCGGTCCCGTGGGGCTGACTACCATCGCCACCGCATTGGGCGAGGACGCCGGCACCATCGAAGAAGTGTACGAGCCTTTCCTCATCAAAGAAGGTTTCATCAAGCGCACGCCGCGCGGACGTGAGGTGACGGAGTTGGCATACAAACATTTAGGACGCAGTTTGTATAGCAGCGACGGCAGACAGCCGTCTCTGTTTGACTAAGAAGAAGTATTTGGTTATGGCAAATTTAAAATCGCTTGCAAAGGAAACAGCCATTTACGGCCTGAGCAGCATCGTAGGGCGTTTCCTGAACTACCTGCTCGTGCCGGTGTACACCCTTGCCATGTCGGCCGAGTCGGGAGGCTATGGGGTAGTGACCAATATATACGCCTGGGTGGCGTTGGCACTGGTACTGCTTACATTCGGTATGGAGACGGGTTTCTTCCGCTTCGCCAATAACGGCAAGGACGACCCGATGCGGGTCTATTCCACAACGCTGTTGGGAGTAGGCGGAGTGGCGCTTACGTTTCTGGTGTTGGGCTTGCTGTTTCTGCAACCCATTGCCGGCTTGCTGGGTTATGCCGAGCATCCCGAATACGTGGGTATGATGATGGCCGTTGTAACCATGGACGCATTTCAGAGCATTCCCTTCGCTTATCTTCGCTACAAGAAGCGTCCCATCAAGTTTGCCGCGCTGAAGCTGCTGTTCATCTTCCTGAACATTGCGCTCAACCTGGCCTATTACGTGTGGATGAAAGGCAGTGACGTGGGCTATGCCTTCCTGTTCAATCTGATATGTACGTCCACTGTGATGCTTTGCCTGATACCCGAATTGCGCGGCTTCCGCTATGCGCTCGACCGGGCCTTGCTGCGACGCATGCTTTCCTATAGTCTGCCGCTGCTGGTGCTTGGCTTGGCCGGCATTTTGAACCAGGTGGCCGACAAGATAATCTTTCCTTACGTCTATCCCGATAAGGCCGAAGCCACCGTACAGCTGGGCATCTACGGAGCGGCCAGCAAGATAGCCATGATTATGGCCATGCTGACACAAGCCTTCCGCTACGCCTACGAACCGTTCGTCTTTGGCAAGAGTCGCGACAAGGATAACCGTGAGGTTTATGCGCAGGCCATGAAGTTCTTCATCATCTTCACCCTGCTGGCTTTCCTCGCCGTGATGTTCTACCTCGATTTGCTGAAGTTCATCATCGGTCGCGACTACTGGGCCGGCTTGCGTGTGGTGCCTATTGTGATGGCTGCGGAAATCTTCATGGGCATTTACTTCAACCTATCTTTCTGGTACAAGCTGATCGATGAGACGCGTTGGGGAGCTTACTTTTCGCTGGCGGGATGTACGGTGCTGGTGCTGATGAACGTATTGCTGATTCCCCGCTTTAGCTATATGGCCTGTGCATGGGCCGGCTTTACGGGCTATGGCGTGGCTATGTTGCTGTCGTATTTCGTAGGGCAGAAGAAATATCCCATCCGTTACGACCTGAAAGCGATAGGCGGTTACGTACTGCTGGCAGCAGTGCTTTACGTGGCGGCCGAATATGTTCCCATCGACAATATCTGGCTGCGCCTGGCTTATCGCACAGTGTTGCTGCTGGTGTTTGTAGCTTATGTGGTGAAGAAAGACTTGCCTTTGCGGCATATTCCGGTAGTGAACCGCTTTTTCAGATAACCGTGACTACGGTCCAACAACGATTATATTTACTTAATTAAAGAAACTTATGGAAACAACCGACCCGCACAGAAATACCTTTGCCATCAAGGCGTTTTTGAAAGAGTACCTGGACTTGCGCAAAGACAAGGACAACGAGCTCGAAACCGTAGAATCCATCCGTAAGGGAGTGGAGTTCAAGGGAGCCAATCTGTGGATATTGATATTCGCCATCTTTATGGCTTCACTGGGACTGAACGTCAACTCTACGGCCGTGATTATCGGTGCCATGCTTATCTCGCCGCTGATGGGTCCTATCATGGGTGTGGGACTGTCGGTGGGACTGAACGACTTCGAACTGATGAAGCGTTCGTTGAAGAGCTTCCTCATCACAACGCTGTTCAGCGTGGTGACGGCTACGGTTTTCTTCCTCATCAGCCCGGTGGCCGAGGGACAGTCGGAACTGCTGGCACGTACGTCGCCCACCATTTACGACGTATTCATCGCATTGTTGGGCGGTATGGCGGGTGTAGTGGCTCTTTCTACCAAGGAAAAAGGTAACGTGATACCGGGTGTAGCCATTGCCACGGCGCTGATGCCGCCCCTGTGTACGGCCGGCTACGGTCTGGCTACAGGCAATCTGATTTACTTCCTGGGGGCTTTTTACCTGTATTTCATCAATTCGGTATTCATCAGTCTGGCTACGTATGTCGGAGTGCGAGTGATGCACTTCCAGCGCAAGGCTTTTGTGGACAAGAACCGTGAGAAGACGGTACGCAAATACATCATCTGCATTGTGGTGCTGACCATGTGTCCGGCTGTTTATCTGACTGTGGACATCATTCAGAATACATTCTTCGAGAGCGCGGCCAACAAGTTCATTAACGAGCAACTTGCTTTTGAGAATACCCAGGTACTGGACAAGAAGATTGTGAACAAGGGCAAGGAGCGCGAGATACGCGTGGTGCTGATGGGTGACGAAGTGCCCGATGCATCGATAGCCGTGGCGCGTGGCAAGATGAAGGATTACCAGCTGGAGAACACGAAGCTGATTGTCATGCAAGGCATGAACAACGAGTCGATGGACATCTCTTCCATCCGTGCCATGGTGATGGAAGACTTCTACAAGAACAGCGAACAGCGCTTGCAGGAGCAGACACAGAAGATTGCCGAACTCGAAGGCAACCTGCAACGGTACCAGTCGTTCGATGAATTGGGCAAGAAAATCATTCCCGAACTGAAAGTTCTCTATCCGTCGGTGAAGTCTGTATCCATTTCGCACGCCATCGAGACAACGGTCGACTCACTCCGTACCGATACGGTGACGCTGGCTGTGCTGAAGTTTGGCAAGTATCCCGACGCACGAGAGAAGAGTAAGATAACAGACTGGCTGAAGGCACGTACCGGTGCGCGTAAGCTGAGGCTGATAGCAGAATAAAACGACTAACAAACAGAGAGAAAGATATGAAGCTGAGACTGAAGTGGATGACCTTCTGCCTGCTGCTGGCATTGGCAAGCCATGCGGACGAAGGCATGTGGATGCTGGGCAACCTGAACCGGCAGACCCGGAAAGCCATGAAAGAGTTGGGACTGGAAATGCCTGCCAGCCGGTTGTATAACCCCCGTAAACCGTCGCTGAAAGATGCCGTGGTGAGTTTCGGAGGCTTTTGCTCGGGCGTAGTGGTGTCCGAAGACGGGTTGGTGCTGACCAACCATCATTGCGGTTTCAGCAGCGTGCAGCAACACTCGTCCGTCGAGCACGATTACCTGAAAGACGGCTTTGTGGCCCGCAACCGCAGCGAGGAGCTGCCTAATCCTGAACTGTACGTCCGTTTCCTGCTGCGTACCGAGGACGTCACCAAGCGCGTACTGAAACACGTCACCCCCCGCATGACCGAGGCTGAGCGTTCTTCTGTAGTCGACTCGATGATGCTGGCTATCGGTGCGGAAGTCTCGGCCGCGGACTCTACGCTGGTGGGGGTGGTCGATGCTTATTACGGCGGTAACGAGTTCTGGCTCTCGGTCTATCGCGACTTCAACGATGTACGGCTGGTATTTGCCCCTCCTTCGTCCATCGGAAAGTTCGGCTGGGACAACGACAACTGGATGTGGCCGCGCCATACGGGCGACTTCTGCGTCTTCCGTATCTATGCCGACAAGAACAACCGCCCCGCCGACTATTCGCCCGACAACGTGCCTTATCATCCGTCATACGTGGCACCCATTTCGCTCGACGGCTATCGCGAAGGCTCCTTCTGCATGACGCTGGGCTATCCGGGCAGTACGGAGCGCTACTTGTCGTCGTATGGCATCGAGGAGATGACACAGACTGCCAACCAGGCTCAGATTGACGTACGGGGCATAAAGCAGGCCATCTGGAAGCGCGAAATGGACCGTAACGATTCCATCCGCATCAAGTATGCTTCGAAATACGACGAGAGCTCCAACTACTGGAAAAACAGTATTGGCATGAACCGTGCCGTCCGTAAGCTGAAGGTACTGGAGAAGAAACGTGCCATGGAACAGGAACTGCGCCGCTGGATTCAGCAGACACCCGATGAACGTGCCGACTTGCTTCAACTGTTTACCGATCTGGAGCTTGCCTATAAGAACCGACGCGAGGTGAACCGGGCACAGTCGTACTTTGTGGAAGCCTTTCTGAACGGTCCCGAACTGGTGCAGCAGGCTCTCACCATCCTGAACTTCGACTTCGAAGGCGAACGTGACGTCGTAGTGGCCAACCTGAAGAAGATTGTCGAAACATACAAGAATCTGGATGTCGATATCGATAAGGAAGTATTTACAGCCATGCTGAAAAAATACCGCTCGCAGGTCGATTCGGCCTACCTGCCCGAAGTTTACCACACCATTGCCACGCAATACGGGGGCGATGACAGGGCTTTCGTCGATTCGCTCTATGCCCATACCCAGTTGGCTACTCCGCGTGGCCTGAAGCGCTTCCTTGAGCGCGATACGACCTATCAGTTGCTCGACGACCCTGCCATCAGTCTGGGCATTGACCTGATCACGAAAGCTTTCGAGCTGAATATACAGATGCAGGAACCTTCGGTGCAGATAGATCGGGGCGAACGTCTGCTGAATGCGGCCATCCGCCGCTTCTATGCTTCGCGCAATTTCTATCCCGATGCCAACTTCTCCATGCGCCTGAGTTTCGGTACCGTCTGCGGGTACGATCCTTTTGACGGGGCACACTACGACTACTACACCACTACCCGTGGAGTACTTGAGAAGGTGCGTGCCCACGAGGGCGATGTCGACTTCGAGGTACAGCCCGAGTTTCTGTCGCTGCTGTCGTCGGGCGATTTCGGCCGGTATGCCGACGAGAACGGCGAAATGAAGGTGTGCTTCATCTCGAACAACGACATCACGGGCGGCAACAGTGGCAGTGCCATGTTCAATGCACGGGGCGAACTCCTTGGCTTGGCCTTTGACGGAAACTGGGAAGCCATGAGCAGCGACATCCTGTACGAGCCCGATATGCAGCGTTGCATCGGGGTAGACATCCGCTACGTGCTTTTCGTTATCGAGAAGTACGGCAAGGCTAGCGAGCTGATACGGGAGCTTAAAATCGGATAAATCTTTTGTTTTTGTGGGCGGGTAAGCCCGGCATTTTTTCCCAGTTAGGGAAAAATTATTCCCTAGTTAGGAAAAAATTATTTCCCAGTTAGGAAAAAAATATTCTCCAGTTAGGGAAAAATAGAGGGCTTTCTTTCCAAACTTCAGACTACCTGCTGTGTGGGTAGGGGAGCCAGCATTTCTTGCGGGACGGAGGCTTGTATTTCCTTTACCAAGGCATCGCGCAGCGTGTGGCGGATGAAGTCTTTGCCCGTCAGCAGGACGATGTGGCGGGCAGGTTTGGGTACGGCAAAGGGACGTACCAGCTGCTGTTGTGCCTCGCTGAGCTGCAACACGGCCAGTTGGGGAATGAAGGTGATGCCTTTCCCGCCCTCGACCATGCGCATGAAGGTCTCCATACTGCCCAGATGGTAGGCAAGCTGGCTGGCCTGTGCCGCCTTCAGCTGGCAGAAACGCACCAACTGGTCGCGGAAGCAGTGGCCTTCGTCGAGCAGCCAGAGCTGTTCGCCGCTGAGGTCGGACGTACGTATCAGCGAATGGCTACTGAGGTTGCTTTCGCGCGCTACATAGGCATAAAACTGTTCGTAGAAGAGGCTTGTCTGCTCGTATTCCTCCATGCCTGCCAGACTGGCTACAATACCTGCGTCGATGCTTCCTTCGCGCAAGGCGCGCTTGATGTCTGCGGTCTTCATCTCCGTCACCCGTATGTCCAGTCCGTCGTACTTCTTCATCAGCTGTGGGAAGAAGCGGGGCAGCAAGTAGGGAGCAATGGTGGGCAGGATGCCTAGATTGAACGTCCCTGTGAAGGAACCTTTGGCCTCTTCGACCATCGCTTTGATGCGGGCTGCTTGCGTAAGCACCTCCCGGGCCTGGGCAAGGATGTGCAGGCCGATGGGGGTGGGGGCTATGGGCTGGCGGCTGCGGTCGAAGATGCGGGTGTCCAGTTCGTCTTCGAGTTTCTGTATCATGGCGCTCAGCGTGGGCTGTGTCACGCGGCAGTGCTCGGCCGCTTTGGCAAAGTGGCGGTACTGCTCTACGGCGAGGATGTATTCCAGTTGTTGCAGGGTCATGGTATCGGTTGTAAGGGTTGACTGTTACTTCTTTTTCTTTTTCGACGGCTTGGCCCATCCCTCTTCGTCAAAGTCGGGTTCGGGACCTTTCAGGTCGTTGTTATGCTGGAAGAACTGTTTCCAGTCGTCTTTCTTGCCGCGGGGTTTGGTGTAGCCACGCTCTTCGCGGCTGGGCTTTTTCTTCTTTTCGGCAATGGGGGCTTCCTGGGATTTTCCTTTGCCTTTGGCGGCTTCGCGCTTGCCCTTGGAGTCGTCCTTCCGGTTGTTTCTGCGGCCGGTTTCCTTCTCTTCTTCTCCGGCTACTTCTACCACCACTTTGCGACCATTCCACTTGGTACGGTTCAGGGCTTTCAGCACGTTGCGGGCCTCTTGTTCTTCGACTTCGAAGAACGAGAACTTGGGCATCAGGTCGATGCGTCCCAGCTCTACACGTCCGCGGGTGTTGCTGTTCAGCAGGCTGATGAGCTCGTTGGGGAAGAAGTTGTCCACCTTGCCCAGGTTGATGAAGAGGCGTGTGAAGCCCGGTTCGGCCTGACGGCTGTTGTTTCGTCCGCCTTTTTCGCCCTGTCGCTTGCCGGCTTTCTCGCCCTTGGCGCTGCTGTCGCCGACGATGGAGATTTCGGGGCGGTCGCGATAGTAGTCCAGAAAGCGGTTGAACTCGTGCGACACCATACGCTTGATGAGGTCCTCTTTCGACAGCCAGTCCAGCTTGCGATAGACGTCGGGCATGAACGATTCGATTTCTTCTTCGTTCACCTTCACTTTCTCCAGGTCGTCTATTACCTTGAACAGCTGTTTCTCGCAGATTTGTTTACCGGTCGGCATTTCACCGGGCTGGAACTTCTTGCCGATAATGCGCTCTATCTCGCGCATTTTGCCCTTCTCGCGCAGGTTGATGATGGCGATGGAGGTACCTGTCTTTCCGGCACGTCCGGTACGTCCGCTGCGGTGGGTGTAGCTTTCGGTGTCGTCGGGCAGGCCGTAGTTGATGACGTGTGTCAGGTCGTCCACGTCCAGTCCGCGTGCAGCCACGTCGGTAGCTACCAGCAGCTGCAGGTTGCGGATGCGGAACTTCTGCATCACGGCGTCGCGCTGTGCCTGCGACAGTTCGCCGTGCAGCGAGTCGGCGTTGTAGCCTTCCTGCATCAGCTTGTCGGCTATTTCCTGCGTCTCCTTGCGGGTGCGGCAGAAGATGATGCCGTATATCTGCGGATAGTAATCGACAATGCGTTTCAGAGTCTCGTATTTGTCCTTGGCATGCACCACGTAAACGATATGTTTTACGTTGGCGGTACCTTCGTTTTTGCGTCCGATGGTGATTTCTTTGGCGTCGTGCAGGTAGTTCTTGGCGATGCGGGCTATCTCGGGGCTCATGGTGGCCGAGAAGAGCAGTGTGTTGCGTTCCTGCGGCACGTCGGCCAAGATGGCGTTGATGCTGTCGGTGAAGCCCATGTTGAGCATTTCGTCGGCTTCGTCCATGACGACGTTCTGTATGGTGGCCAGCGATACGGTTTTGCGCTCCATCAGGTCAATCAGTCGTCCGGGTGTGGCCACAATGATGTGCACTCCCTGCTTCAGGGCGCGTATCTGGCTTTCGATGGACGAGCCGCCATAGACGGGCAGCACGCGCAAGCCTTCGATGTATTTGCTGTAATCAGTCAGGTCGCCTGCAATCTGCAGACACAATTCGCGTGTGGGGCATAGGATTAGCGACTGTGGAATGCGCCGTGTCACATCGACCTTCTGTATCAGCGGCAGGCCGAAAGCGGCCGTTTTGCCCGTTCCGGTCTGTGCCAGGGCCACGACGTCGTTGTTTTCTCCTAAAAGGTAAGGAATCACTTCTTCTTGTACCGGCATGGGATTCTCATATCCCATCTCTTCGATGGCGCGGCGTATCTCCGGCGACACACCGAGCTCTTCAAATGTCTTCATTCAATATCCTGTATAATAATTCGGTGCAAAGATAAGGCTTTTAGGCGAAGAATGCGGTATGATGAGGCTGATTTGTAGCCAGATGCGCGGTAAATCGAATGTGACAGCTTATTTTTTTACCAAAAGAATGCTTTGCAGTTTCTTTATTTCTTCCTTGGTCAGTCCGATGCCTTTCTTCAGGTAGGTATCTACGTCGCCGTATCGTTTCTCTATCTCGTCTTTGGCGGCGTTCAGAAAATTCTCGCGGGCCGAGTAGATGGCAGTGATGGCTTCCTGCGAACGTACAGGCAGGTCGTAGGCGTATTGCGTGGCAGAAGGTATGTTGAAGAAATAGTTGCTGAGGCGGTAATCGTCCATGATGATGTCGGCATTGACGCCGAGGGTAGCGAGAACAAGGGCGACTGCAATGCCCGTACGTCCCTTGCCCGAAGAGCAATCGATGACCAGTGGGTATTTGGTTTCATCCAGCAGCACGTCGAAAAGCTGGCGGAGCTGACTTGTGTATTTGTTCACAATCTCACGGTTGGCTTGCTCTACGATTTGCAGAACCGAATCTTTTCTGAGTTTGTGCTTTTCCACTTTGTCCAGTACCAGCTCGATGTCGTTTATGGGAATAGCGATGTTCACTACGTCGAAGTTCTTGCGTAAACCGACTTGTGAACCTGTTTCCCGTTGGCTTCGCAGGTCGACGATGGTTTTGATGCCGATGTTCTTCAGTTTCCTGATGGCAAAACAGTTTAGACTGTCTATCTGTGCCGAACGGTAGATCATGCCCCAGCGAACCCGTTTCTTGGTGCCGTACGAGGCATATCCTCCCAAGTCACGGAAATTTTGTACGCCGGGGATGTTGACATTTCGGGCGGCAGTCTTTATCCGGTATTTGTCGTTGAATACCAATGTATAGTAATAACGCTGAGAGGGATCGCTGTTGATGACGGTGGTTGTCTGGTCGGAAATGTTGGCTATAGCCACGGGATTGCTTTCGGGAGCAGATTCTGGCTGGGTCGAGGCATAGACTTTGACGTCCCCCTCGATAAGGGGAGCTGTTTCCCATTTCACAATGCAATTGCCTACATTGTTCTCTTCGCACACGACGGCGATGTGAGGGGTCAGACCGCTGCATGCAGGCAGCAGCACAGACAAAGTAAAACCAATCAAAAGCTTCCTGTACATAATTTGTAATTGTCTCTAAGCGTTTCTACAAATATAGCGTATCCTATACTTCACAAATATATGTAATTTAGTTACAGACGATGCTCGCCGGTTAATTGATTTAGGTTTCTTTTTTGAACTTTAAGCAAATGACGGGAGAGTGTAAAGAAAAAGAATAAACCGATATTCTGCTGTTGCAGTGGGACTGCCATGCGGGATATCGGCTTCTCTCTCTTCTCTTTACCTATATAAATCGTCTTGTTAAAGCGTATGTGCTTCGGCAAACTCCCTCGAAACCGAATTGTTGAAACTGCAGCACACGTCAGCGGCAAACTCGATGCCGCAACGGATGACTTTGTCCCATGTGGCTTCGTCCATCGTGGCGAGGTCATCGTAGCGTACGTTATACTTCAGTAGGCCGAAGATGATACCTGCGTTGAAATTGTCGCCCGCGCCGATGGTGCTGACTGCCTCAAGCGAAGGAATGGGATAGTCTTTGGAAAGGGTAGCCGTGCGTAGTGATACCTGCTGGGCTCCTGCCGTGCAGAGGAAGTTACGACAGTAAAACTTCACCTTATCGCGGTAGATTTTGTCGGCTTCCTTCAGGCCCCACATGTAGAAGAAGTCTTCTTGCGAGCCGCGTACGATGTCGGCATACTCCAGATTCTCGATGATGGTGGGAGCCAGTTTGATGGCTTCTTCCTTGTGCGAGGAGCGGAAGTTGGGGTCGTAGTAGACGATGGCATGCATGTCGTGCGCGCGTTCCAGCAGTTCTACTACCTTGTCGCGCAAGACGGGATTCAGGGCATAGTACGAGCCTACCATCACGATGTCGTCTTCCTGAATTTGCGGATATTCTACGTCGAGTCGCTGCTTGGGGTAGTCTTTGTAGAAGATATATTCTGCATCACTGTGTTCGTTGAGGAAAGCAAGCGATACGGGTGATTTCCCGTCGGGGAAGACGTTGACGTGGTCGGTAGGAATGTTGTTTTCGCGCATGAAGCGGAGGATGATCTCTCCTACGTGGTCGTTCCCTGTCTCGCTGATGAAACAGATGGGAACACCCGCACGTCCCAAAGAGACGATGCCGTTGAATACAGAACCGCCGGGTACAGCTGCTGTGGGCTGTCCGTTGCGGAAGATGATGTCGAGAATAGTCTCGCCGATACCTATTACTTTACGCATAATGAACGTGATTTTTCTCCGAGATAGCCGCCGTGGTGGCGTTTTGAATAGTCTTCAATGGTGAATCCGGTCTGTTTCATGGTCTGTACCACCAGGATATCACCGATGACGGTCATGACGGTGGTCGAAGTTGTGGGCGTCATGCCCAGTGCGCATACTTCCTTGGGACTGCCGGTACTGAGGCAGACGGTGGCTTCGCGAGCTAGCGGACTGTCGGGGTTGCCGGTGATGACAATGAATTTCAGACTGGGGTCCAGGTTGTGGGCCAGTTGGGTAAGCTCTACAATTTCACGCGTTTTTCCGGAATTGGAGATGAGCAGCAACAGGTCGTTTTCCTGCAGGATGCCCAAGTCACCGTGTTGGGCTTCGCTGGGATGCAGGAAGACGGCTGGGATGCCTGTCGAGCAAAAGGTAGTAGCAATGTTCATGGCAATCTGCCCTGCCTTTCCCATACCTGAGGTCACGAGTTTACCCTTACGGCGGTGTACGTGTTCCACGATGAGCGACACGGCTTTTTCGTAGGCGTCCGTCACAGGGATGTTCAGTACTGCTTGTGCCTCTTTCTGCAAAAGCTCTTGAATAGATGCTATCATTTCTTTCGGTTTTGGTTATCTGGTTTTGCAAATATCTATAATTTTCCATAAACGGCAATAAGTTTTATTGTATTTTTGTACCTGCAATCAGTTTGAAACGTCTGAATGGAGCATTTGAACGAAACCAACGGGAAATATAGCACATATATACTGGCCAACGGTCTGCGCATCATTCACGAGCCGTTGGCTTCACGGGTGGCTTATTGTGGATTTGCTGTCGATGCAGGCACACGCGATGAGATGCCCGATGAGCAAGGTATGGCTCACTTTGTGGAACATCTCATTTTTAAGGGAACTCACAAACGACGGGCCTGGCACATCCTGAATCGTATGGAGAACGTAGGAGGTGACCTCAATGCCTACACCAACAAGGAAGAGACGGTGATCTACTCTGCTTTCCTTGTCGAGCACTTCAGCCGGGCTTTTGAGCTGTTGGCTGATATTGTATTTCATTCCACTTTTCCGCAACACGAGATTGAAAAGGAGACAGAGGTGATTATCGACGAGATACAGTCGTACGAGGACAACCCTGCTGAACTGATCTTCGACGATTTCGAAGACCTTATTTTCCGCGGTCATCCGCTAGGGCGTAACATTCTGGGCAATCCCGAACAACTCCGCACGTTCCGTACCGAGGATGCCGTAGCTTTTACTCGTCGTTACTATCGGCCGGAGAATGCAATATTCTTTGTATTGGGTGATGTTGATTTCCGCCGGGTTGTCCGCTTGGCCGAGAAGCTGGTGGGCAACGTAGCAGGAGGAACAGCTACCGGCAATTCTTCGGATAACCGACGGATGCCCCCTTTGCCTTATGTGCCCGACCGACTGGTGATGAAAAAAGGTACGAACCAGACACACGTGATGATAGGTGCCCGTGGCTACAATGCCTACGACGAGAAACGTACGGCCCTGTATCTGCTGAACAACCTGCTGGGCGGTCCCGGCATGAACAGCCGCCTGAACGTAGCGTTGCGCGAGCGCCGTGGGTTGGTATATAACGTAGAGTCCAATCTGACTGCTTATACCGATACCGGCACCTTCTGCATCTACTTTGGTTGCGACCCCGATGACGTGGATCTTTGTACACGCCTGGTGTATAAGGAGCTGAGGCGTTTGCGCGACACCCGTTTGACTACTTCGCAACTGGCAGCAGCGCAGAAGCAGTTGATAGGCCAGATAGGCGTGGCGTCGGACAACAACGAAAACAATGCCCTAGGTATGGCCAAGACTTTCCTCCACTATAACCGTTACGAGTCGCAGGAAGCCATTTGTCGCCGCATCAGTCAGCTTACTTCCGACCAGTTGCTCGAAGTAGCCAATGAAATGCTGGGCGAGGATTATCTGTCGGAGTTGGTTTATTTGGGGTAAATTGAAATTAAACTTTTGATTCGTAAAGAAATTTATGAGGGTTGAAAGATGTGCGTAACTACTATTCTTATTCTGGTAAGTAAGAGCTTGATATCATTAGTCTGATTATAAGGAGCTTGTGATAGTATAAGGCTTCCTTCTACAGATCTTGAATATTACTCGGGTGTAAGTACCAAGTGAACAAATATTTGTTTTGCTAAACTAAAAGTCCGTATTGTGTGTTTAGAAATTATTAATATGTCTAATAAATTAGTAAGAGTATGAAAAGAATTGTAGTATTTCTGTTTGTAGTAATGGCAACTTTGGCTGCGAAATCGCAAGTCTATGTAGGTGGAAATATCAGCCTTTGGCATAACGATGATGCCGATGCTACAAGTTTTACGTTAGCTCCCGAAGTCGGGTATGAGTTTTCCGATCAGTGGTCGGTGGGTGCCCAGCTTATTCTGTCGCATTCCAAGCATAAAGTGGACGACCACGTAAAAGCTAAATGGACGGGTTTTGCCTTTGCGCCGTATGCTCGCTATTCTTTTTTCGAGAATAAAGCGGTTCGCTTCTTCGTTGACGGTTGTATTGGTGTATCATCACAGAAGTATAAGGGTGCCGATTCTGAGGCAGGTTTTGAACTGGGACTGAAACCTGGTTTAGCCCTTAAGGTGACAAATCATTTTAGTCTGATTGCCAAATATGGTTTCCTGGGTTATCGGGATGATTATATGCTGGATACTTCTGATGGCTACGGTTTCAATTTCAGCAGTGAAGACCTGTCGACCTAAATTCCGCAGCATTTTAGTTTAACTTATTTTATAAGTACCTGAGCAACAAAAAGTTGCTCAGGATTTTGCCATGTCAGATTTTTCACCTATCTTAGTGTTGCAAATCAAAATATGTATCAAACCCGACAGACATGGCAAAGGTAGCAATAAAATCTGAGAAACTCTCTCCTTTTGGAGGAATTTTTTCAATAATGGAGCAATTTGACTCCAATCTCTCATCTGTAATCGACTCAACCCTCGGTATGAGATGTAGGCTGTATGGTTATCAATACAGCGAAATCATCCGTTCGCTTATGAGCGTTTATTTCTGTGGCGGCTCATGCATAGAGGATGTCACCACTCATCTGATGTATCACCTCTCGCTTCATCCGACACTTCGCACATGCAGTGCCGACACGATTCTCAGAGCCATAAAGGAACTGACCCAGGATAACATTTCCTACACATCCGACACTGGCAAGACCTACGACTTAAACACGGCAGACATGCTGAATACACTGCTCCTCAATTGCCTATTGTCCACAGGGCAGCTGAAAGATGGCGAGGGGTATGACGTTGACTTCGACCACCAGTTCATAGAGGCTGAGAAGTTTGATGCGAAACCCACATACAAGAAGTTTCTCGGATACCGTCCTGGCGTGGCGGTTATTGGCGACTTGATTGTCGGCATTGAGAACAGCGACGGCAACACAAATGTCCGTTTCCACCAGAAGGACACGCTGAAGAGGTTCTTTGAAAGGTTTGAAAAGAACAAGCTTATGATCAACCGTTTCAGAGCTGATTGCGGCTCGTGTTCTGAAGAGATAGTGGAAGAGATTGCTAAACACTGCAAGACCTTCTATATCCGTGCCAACCGATGCAGTTCGCTCTACAATGACATCTTTGCCCTCAGAGGTTGGAAGAAAGTGGAATTGGGCGGCATTGAGTTTGAGCTGGCCTCCATTCTCATCGAGAAATGGAAAGGGAAGGCATACCGTCTTGTGATTCAAAGACAGAAGCGGATAGACGGCGAACTCGACCTGTGGGAAGGAGAATACACCTACCGCTGCATCCTTACAAATGACTACGAGTCTTCCGAGAAAGAGATTGTCGAATTCTATAACCTCCGTGGAGGGAAGGAACGCATCTTCGATGACATGAATAACGGATTCGGCTGGAACAGGCTTCCAAAATCCTTCATGGGAGAAAACACGGTGTTTCTTCTGCTTACGGCACTCATACGCAACTTCTATAAATTCATCATGGCGAGGCTTGACGTGAAGAGGTTCGGACTCAAAGCAACAAGCCGCATCAAGGCGTTTGTCTTCAAGTTCATCTCTGTGCCAGCCAAATGGGTCAGGACATCAAGGCAGTATGTGCTGAATATCTATTCATGCAACAACGCTTATGCTGATGTGTTCCAGAATGACTTTGGATGACACCGACAACTTATGGTCGTGATTTTGCGTATTGCCTCAAGTCGCATGGTGGGGTAAGGGGATTTAATGCGTCTTTGTGGCGATTTTTGCTGCGTTGCACCCTCTTTTGCCACAGTGTCGCTACCTTTTTGACCTCTGTGTCATCTTATGAGGGCGGTTGCGGATTTGAGGGTCGATAGGTTTCCATTATACATTCTGATAGGGAGTGGCTTTCACTCAATAGTGGGTGTGCCAGGATGAAGAAAGCAGTTACTTCATCTTGGCGCACTTTTTCTGTATAACAGACGGTTCGTTTTTTTAGTTTGATATGATTGGTTCCCTCAAAAGACAGTCTTATATGTTTTTTTCTGTCAGTCGTCTCATACTGAATTCGCAACCGCAGTATTGTTGGTTGTAGAAGTCGTACTCGTGTAATAGCTGGTTGCGGCGTTCCTGCAGGCCGCCTTTGCGCCAGTTCTGTTCCCAGAAGAGGGTGTCGGGATAACGTGCGGCGGCACGTCGTCCGGCCTCATTGATTTGCTCCAGGCTCTTCCAGCGCGACGAGGCAAGGGTAGTCGTGAACAGGGTAAAGCCGTGCGTGGCGGCATAGCGTGCCGTTTCGGTGAGGCGCAGGGTGAAGCAACGCAGGCAGCGTGCTCCGCGTTCGGGTTCATCCTCCAGTCCTTGCATCAGACTTTTCCAATGCTCGTAATCGTAGTCCGCATCGACAAAATCGAGGCCCTGAGACGTAACAAAACGTATGGCTTCGTTCTTACGTACTTCGTATTCTTCCCGAGGATAGATGTTGGGGTTGCAGTAGAATACTGTAGGTCGTATATTGTTGGCCAGCATACATTCGATAATAGCCGACGAGCAAGGAGCGCAGCAGGAGTGCAGCAGTACGTGGTTTTCGCCGTTGGGTGGTAGGAGTTTGAGCATACGTGTGTGATGATTGCAATTAGGGTTTGAATATACAAGTATTAGTGTAGCAGAATAGAACTGTTCAGACGCAAATGATACGGATAACATGTTTTTTAGAGAGCTTTTCCCGTATAAATGTTACGCATATTCGGGAGGATAAAGTAGCTCTATGTTATCTGTATCGTCTGCGTCTGAAAATGTATTCAGCTTCGGGCTTTTTTATTTATACAGTGTCTTCGCAATCCCCATTTCCAGTCCGCGAAGTTCAGCCAGTCCGCGCAGGCGGCCGATACATGAGTAGCCGGGGTTGGTTTTCTTGCGCAGGTCGTCCACCATTTGATGCCCGTGGTCAGGGCGCATGGCGATGGAGACACCGCGACGCTGTTGCAGTTCGAGGAAGGCTTTCATTACGCCGTACATGTCGACGTCGCCTTCCAGGTGATTGGCTTCGTAGAAGTTGCCTTCGGCATCGCGCTTGGTGGAGCGCAGGTGTACGAAGTTGATGCGGTCGCCGAAGCGGGTCATCATGGCGGCGCAGTCGTTGGCACTGCTCACGCCTAAAGAACCGGTACACAGGCAGAGTCCGTTGCTGGGATTGGGCACGGCGTCGATGAGTGCTTGGAAGTCTTCAGCGCAACTCATGATGCGCGGCAGGCCCAGGATGGACATGGGCGGGTCATCGGGATGAATGACGAGCTTCACCCCCACTTCGTCGGCTACGGGGCAGATCTCGCTCAGGAAGTAGATAAGGTTCTGGCGGAGACGTTCGGGGGTAATGTCTTTGTAGCGATCCAGTTCGTGCTGGAATTGCTCCAGCGTGAAACTTTCTTCCGAGCCGGGCAGACCGGCTATCATGTTGCGGACGAGTTTCTGCTTATCTTCTTCGGTCATCTGCTCGAAGCGGGCACGGGCTTTGGCCTTCTCTTCGTCGGTGTATTCGGCTTCGGCACCGGGGCGGTGCAGCAAGAAGAGATCGAAAGCTATGAAAGCGGCACGTTCGAAGCGCAGGGCGCGGCTGCCGTCGGGCAATTCATAAGCCAGGTCGGTGCGTGTCCAGTCCAGCACGGGCATGAAATTGTAAGTGACGATGTTTACACCGCATTTTGCCAGGTTGCGCAGGCTTTCCTTGTAATTGTCGATGTACTTCTGATAGTCGCCTGTCTGCGTCTTGATGTGCTCATGAACGGGTACACTTTCGACAACAGACCACGTGAGGCCTACTTCTTCGATCATCTGCTTGCGCTTCATGATTTCTTCTACAGTCCACACCTCACCGTTGGGGATGTGGTGCAGGGCATTGACAATGCCGGTAGCTCCGGCTTGCTTGATATCCCATAGGCTGACAGGGTCGTTGGGACCGTACCAGCGCCAGGTTTGTTCGCAAAGTATCATAAGATGAGTTTTTGAGTTTTTAAGTTCTTAAGTTTATAAGTTCTTAAGTTTATGAGTTTTACAGTTTGGTTCAGCTTCTGTTATTTCGCAGCAATATAAACTTAAAAACTCATAAACTTAAAAACTCAAATTTTACATAGCAAACACATTGAATCCACCGTCTACTACGGCTACGGTACCTGTTACGAAGCTGGAAGCGTCACTGATGAGGTACTGGATGGTACCGCACAGTTCTTCGGGGCGTCCCATACGGCCGAAAGGAGTCTGGCGGATGACGTCTTGTCCGCGTTGCGTCCATGAGCCATCGGGGTTGGTCAGCAGGGTGCGGTTCTGTTCGGTCAGGAAGAAGCCCGGAGCAATGGCATTCACGCGGATGCCTTCGCCGAACTTCTTGGCCACTTCGGTAGCCATGAAGGCGGTGTAATTGGAGATACCGGCTTTGGCGGCGGCGTAGCCTGCCACGCGGGTCATGGGGCGGAAGGCGGCCATACTGGAGAAGTTGACGATAGCTCCCTTCTTCTGTTCTACCATTGGTTTCAGGAATACCTGTGTGGGCAGTACAGTACCGGTCAGGTTCAGTTCGAGTACGCGTTGGAATTCTTCAATCTTCAGGTCGAAGAAAGTACCGTCGGGTGCGATGGTAGCTCCCGGCATGTTGCCTCCGGCAGCGTTCAGCAAAGCGTCTACCCGTCCGTAGGCTTTCAGGATGTCGGCCAGGTTTTGCTCTAATATTTCACGGTTCATCACGTCGGTGGTCAGGAACATGGCTTCGCCTCCGTTGGCTTTGATACCTTCTACAATGGCGTTTCCTACTTCGGCTTTACGTCCGAGGATAACAACTTTAGCGCCTTCTTCTGCCAAATGAGCGGCGATGGCTCTGCCCAGAATACCAGTTCCACCGGTGATGACTACTACTCTGTCTTTGATGTCGAATAAGTTTTTCATGATGAATTATGTTTTAATAATTAGTTAGAATCTGTTTCTTTTGTTCGGATGTCCTACTTCAACAACAAAGTTACACATTAATTTCATTACAAGTGTTGCACGTTTGTCTCAAATTCTTTCTTCCTGGTTTCATTCGTGCAAATTTCCGTCCGTTTTTATTCCTGTAAACAGCTTTTTTGAAGTACCAGCAGGCTTTCAGGACCCATGTTGAACAACAGGTCGACTATGCTGAGGTTGGGCAGGAATCCCAGTTTTTCCTGAAATACCTGATAGTAGGAGCAGGGAGAGAAGGCATCGTCTTCCGTACGGAAATCTTTTTTGGGATGGATGCGTTCGCGGAAGTCGTCTTCGTTGGGATCGAACGAAGTGCGGTATTCGGAAGTACGTGTCAGGTCGGGTTGCAGGTCGATGAGCGAACAGATGAGGCGACACAAGGCTTCGTTGAAATCCATCAGGAACTCGTATTTCTTTTCGTAGAAGGGGCGGAAATCATCCTTGTAGTACTCGAAGAAGGGAGTATGATTGTAGGCCGATTCCAAGGCATTCCAGTGCAGGTGGCGCCAGTTGCCGTGGTCGGAGATGCGGATGTCGCGCATAAAGCATTTGGGCGTATCGGGCTTCACAATGGGTACCGTAAGTGCCAGCGGACCGTCGGGAGCAGCGATGGTGCAGCGGTTGCGGTAGGTTTGCTTCAGGTAATGGTCGTACTGCTCGATGAAGATTTTGTCATACGTCAGCAGTTTGACGTAATATTCTACAGGAGCCAGATAGGCGGAGGACAGAAAGATTGTTTTCATTTTCGTAGAGAATACTTTTAAATCGTATGGAGCGTATGTACGAAGTTAGTGAATCTGCTGCCCGATACGTTCCCAGCGGTAACCGCTAAAAGGACCGCTATCGTCGCGTTTGGAGAACCATATCAGCGAGGCTTTGCCTATGATGTGGTCTTTGGGCACGAACCCGAAGAGGCGCGAGTCGGACAGGTTGACGGGATTGTTGGACACCACCCAGTAATAGTCTTTGGTGAAGTAGCAGTGCTGTGTGGGCTTACCGTCGACGAAAAGGGTATCATTCCGGACTTCAGCCTGCCGGTGTTCGTGCATCACGAGCGTGTTGCACAGCAGGGTACGGTTCCAGGGGTATACGCGCAGCACTTTGCCTTTGCCGGGTACAATCAGCGGTTTCAGGGCACGGGCAGAGTCGGTCTGGTCCAGCGGTTCTATCCAAGGGCAGATGTTGAGCGACTGTTCCAGCAGATAGGCTTCGTAGCGGCTGAAGCTGCGTATGTTGCGCACAGAGTCCTGACCCAGTATCGGACCGGGCTTGATGTTGAGCAGCGGCAGTAGTGAGTCGAGCTGTTTTTCGCGGTTGCGCGGATAGGCATAGAGAAACTTCTGGTCGGGGGCATCCTGCTCGGACGATACGACGGAAAAGAGGGAGTCTATCAGCAGCGTGTCACCCGGCGTGCCGATGCAGCGGTTGATGAATACTTCGCGGCGGTCGGCTACGGGTTCCTTCAGATTGGCTGGATTGTTGAAGACGATGATGTCGTCTTTCCGTACGGGCTTGTCGCCCCAGCGGTGATAGCCCAGCCAGGCCATGAAGGGCAGGCGGAGGCCATAGCTCCATTTGTTCACCAGTATGCGTTCGCCCCGGTACAGTGAATTTTCCATGCCCGACGAGGGAATTAAGTAAGGAATGGCCACACAGCCCCGGAGCAACACTACGACGAGTATTGTTCCTGCTATCAGGCCGATGGTTTTCCATACTTTCATGCTGCGGATGCTTTGCGTTAGGGTTGGAAAGGATGAAAGGACAGAACAGTCTTTGCCGCCCTTTCATCCCTTTCTGTATCATTCATCTTTTACGATCTTGAACAGTCTGTTCCAGCGGATTTTACCGTCGAACCAGCCACGGTCTTTGTCCAGCGACAGCCAGACGACGATGGGGCGGCCTACTACGTGGTCTTCGGGTACGAAGCCCCAGTAGCGGGAGTCAAGCGAGTTGTGACGGTTGTCGCCCATCATCCAGTAGTAATCCATCTGGAAGGTGTATGTATCCGTCTTCTGTCCGTTGATGTAGATGCCGTCGGCCCGGCGCTCCAGCTTGTTGCCTTCGTAAGCTTCGATACATCGTTCGTACAGGGGCAGATTGTCGTCGGTCAGGGTGATGGTAGCACCTTTGGCAGGAATCCAGATGGGGCCGTAGTTGTCGCGGTCCCACTTCGTATAGAGATTCTGCGGGAACATGTCGCCCGAGTAGATGGCAGGCTCCTTGACGATGCGGCTGATCAGCTTCGTGTTTCCAGCCAGTGCGTCGTACATGGCTTGGGTGAGCGGCAGGTGATAGACCGGTGTCAGTCGGCCTTGTGCGTCGCGGCGGTCCAGTCCCATTTCCATCAGTCCCATTTCCCAGTTCAGGTCGTCGGTCATCAGCATCTGGTCGTCCTTGCTGATGCCCAAGTCGCGGAACATTTCATCGGGGATGTACGGGCCGGTGGTCTGTACGAAGTAGTTGAACTGCATGTCCTTGGGGTTCTTGATGGCTTGGCCGTCGATGCATACTTGTCCGTCCACGATTTGCAGGGTGTTGCCGGGCAAGCCTACACAGCGCTTCACGTAGTTCTCGCGGCGGTCGACGGGGCGCACTACCACTTTGCCGTACATCTGCGGGTTGGAGAGTATCTTGTTGCGTCCGGCGCTATAGTACAGGTCGTAGACGGCTCGCTGTTGTTGGCGTGTCAGGCTGTCCATGTCCACGTGTTTGGGATACAGGCTCTTGCCTTCGCGGTAGGCCAGGGCGTAGAAGTCTTCCATCTGGTGGTTGAGTGCGACGGTATCGCCGGCGGGGAAGTTGAAGACGACGATGTCATTCAGTTTCACCTTGCCGAATCCCGGTACACGTTTGTACTTCCATTGCGGCCACTCGATGTACGACTTGCAGTTGAAGATGGGCAGCGTGTGTTGTGCCAGCGGCATGGAGAGCGGCGTATTGGGCACACGGGGGCCGTAGCTCATTTTGCTGACGTAGAGGAAGTCGCCCACGAGCAACGATTTCTCCAGTGAGGAAGACGGTATCTGATAGTTCTGGAAGATGTAGAGGTTGACGAAGTAGACGGCCACCAAGGCGAAGACGATGGCGTCCACCCAGCTCATGACGGTGCGTACGGTGGCGTTCTTCGACTTCTTCCACCATCCCCAGGGAATCTTCTTGCTGATGTAGACGTCGAAGATGAAGGGTACGACTATCAGTCCCCACCAGCAGCTTACCCATATCAGGAAGGCCAGATAGAGCAGGGTGACAATACTGAATTTAATCCATTGTGAACGTGTAGCTTTTCTCATGACGATAGTTCTTGTTTATTTCAGAAACGGAAATAAGTCGCTCATCCCCAGGAAGCCTTCGTGTGTGGCGGTGTATTCGGCTGCCAGCACGGCGCCCAGGGCGAAGCCGCTGCGGTTTTTGGCATCGTGGGTGATGGTGATACTGTCTGCTTCGGAGTCGTAGCGGATGCTGTGGATGCCCGGTACTTCGCCTTCGCGGATGGAGCTGACGGGCAGTTCGTCGTTGGCGCAGGCGGTAGTGCCTGTCACGGTGCCGTCGGGGGCCTGAAGCGTTCCTTTCACCCAGCGCGTCTTGCGGTCAAGGTTCTCCAGAATGCCTTCGGCCAAGGTAATGGCGGTGCCGCTGGGGGCATCGAGCTTGTGGACGTGGTGCGTTTCGCTCATGCTGACGTCATAGCCGGGGAACTGGTTCATGATTCGGGCCAGATACTTGTTGACGGCCGAGAAGATGGCTACGCCCAGACTGAAATTGCTCGACCAGAACAGTGTCTTGCCTCCTTCGGTGCAGAGGCGGCGTACTTCTTCACCGTGCTCTTCGAGCCAGCCGGTACTGCCCGACACCAGTTTTACACCTGCCTCAAAAGCCTTCATGTAGTTGCCGTAGGCTGCTTTGGGGTTGGTGAACTCGATGGCCACGTCGGCCGAGCGGAAGGCTTCGGACCGGAAGTCCTCCTGGTTGTCGATGTCGATGATGCAGACGATTTCGTGTCCGCGGCCGAGGGCAATCTTCTCAATCTCCTTGCCCATTTTTCCATAACCGATAAGTGCTATTTTCATTGTTTTTGCTCTTTTGTTTAGTGTATGTCTCTCTAATTCCCGACAAACATTATTATTAAATGTCGCAAAGATAGGATTTTTCTTACACAAACCGTTACAATTAACTTCTTGTTAACAATGCCGGTGCGGAAGCCGTTGTAAGGAGCTGTTCGCCGGCAGGTATGCTGCCGGTTGCACAGCCAAGGAAGGTTTGCAGGAGTTTTCCCAGTATTCTCCTTTCGTCTCATAAGGGGAGAATAGTTTTCTCACAGTCATGAGAATAATCTTCTCATGACTGTGAGAACGGTCTTCTCATAATCATGAGAATTGTTTTCTCATACAGATGAGAATATTGCTGCCCTATGGGGAAACCGTGCAGCGGCTTTTGGGAGTTTGTGCTTTGTCCTTACTTCGCGTAGTTGCGTCGGATGACGGTGCCCTCGTATGTGTTTTTCCCCGTTTGGAACAAATCCTCATCGTCGAAGGGACGCAGCTTGTACCACATTGTGAAGTCGGCAGTGCTGCACACCAGTGTGATGATGCCGAAGACGTAGGCTGTGGCATTGCCGGTGCAGAAGCCGTGTAGCATGGGCAGTACGCCCAGCAGGATGCCCGGCAGGAGCAGCAACAGGCGGTAATGCTTCAGGGGAACAGCTCGGGAGGGATAGAATCCTGCCGATTTCCAGTCGCAATGCCAGCGGATACCTTTCAAACTGCGTCCGCTGATGAAGTACGTCACCAGACTGCCGGCCAGGATATAAAGGGCAAATATGATGAACAGCAGTCCGAAGATACCTCTTCCCCAGTGCTGCCCGATGTAGTGGCCCAGGTTGTAAACGGAGAACTCTTCCCAGATGAAGATGTAGAGAACTGAGCTGGCGAACATGACCAGCAGGTAGAACACGACGACGTAAATGCTGATGCGTCCCGGGTTGATTTTCACTTCTATGCCGTTCGGTTGCGAGGCGGGGTTCGGATTGGGTTGTACTGTTGTTTCCATAAAGCGTGAATGATATGATTCAATAAAAGATGGCCATATATTTTCCGATATAGTAGCCCGCCGCGAAGCAGGTGATGAAGCTCGCCAGCCCGACGGCTGCCAGGACGAGGATTTTTTTGACTGGGTCGTTACCCGTCAGCGACTCCGCTTCTTTCGCGAGGAAGCCGGTCATGTGGTTCTTGAAAGTTGTTTTCATTGTGATATACGTTTCTGGTTGACGTTGCAAAGATAAGTCCTCCTTGGTAAACGGAAGGTTAACGTTACGTTATCTTTACGTTAACAGTTGGAAGGAAAGGAAAAAGAAACTACTTTTGTCAATGGTTAATGATTAATGGTAAATGCTCAATAAGCGAGGCTGTAGCAAGTATGGCCTGTTGTTTACCGCTAACCATTTATCATTAACCATTCATCATTAACCATTAAAAAAGATGTCCAAGTCCTTCTACATCCTCCTCACCCTTGTTGCCGCTGCCGTAGCCGTCTTCTTTCTCGGCCGCTGGACGGGTATGAGCCTGGGACTCAACAGCCAGCGTGTGATGCGTACTGTTCACGAAGCCTGGTGCCGTGCCGACGACCGTCACGCCCTTTGCCCCGAGGCCGGACTGGACTCTCTTTTCCATCAGCAACTGCGTGAAGACGGATTGCGTCGCCTCCGTTTCCGACTGGACACGGTGGCGCTGGCGGGCGACTCGACCGTGGTGTTTCGCTCTGCCTTGCATTATTTCGACGACTACGAACGGGAGTTGGAATACCGGCGCACGTTCGTCATTCCGATAGACAGCCTGCACGGGGTGCGTGCGCAGCTTCTTAACCTTCGTGCCGAGACCGTCGGGGCACAGCTCTATTATCTGTTGGGTACGGTGGTGGGCTTCTTGCTGTTGGCTTATGGCATTGCCAAACAGGTAGACACCATCCGTCGTCAGGACAAGTTGTCGCAGATGCGCGAGGACTTCTCCTACGCCATGGTGCACGACATGAAGACGCCTATCAGCACCATTCTGATGGCGGCGAGGAATCTGCGTAGCGGTCGCCTGGACGCTAAGCCCGAACGCAAGCGCGAGCACTTCGAACTGCTGGAGAAAGAAGGACTGCACTTGCTCGACCTGACCAACCGCGTACTGACCCTCTCGAAGATGGAGCATCACCAGCTGTTGCTCGACAAGGACTGGCATCCCCTGCGCCCCATGGTGGACGAATTGATACAGGTGTTCGAGGCCAAGGCGGCGAAGCCCGTCACCTTCAGCACCGACCTTCAGGCCGAGGCGGTCTATGCCGACATGGAGTTTCTGAAGGAAGCCCTTTCCAACCTGATAGACAACGCCCTGAAATACTCCAAAGACACGGTAGAAGTACGCATCGCCTCTCGTCAGGAGGCTGGTTACATTCGTATCAGTGTCCGCGACAACGGCATTGGCATCCCTCTTTCGGCCCAGCGCACTATTTTCGACAAGTTCGAGCGGGTGTTGCCCCGCGACGGCAGTCAGCAGAAAGTTTCCGGCTTCGGCCTGGGCCTGAACTATGTGATGAACGTGGCTCGCGAGCACGACGGATATGTCAGTGTGGAGAGCGTGCAGGGAAGGTTCAGCGAGTTTACGATTTCGTTGCCCGAAAGCCTCTCAAGCCTCACCCCCAGCCCCTCTCCCAAGGAGAGGGGGGAAGGAATGGAGTCGGAATAGAGAATGATATAAAAGATATAAAGATAAATAAGACTGAATACTAACTTAAATCACCACCCCCTTCCTCCCCTCTCCTTGGGAGAGGGGCCGGGGGTGAGGCTTCTACTTATTATGGAACACCTTTTACACTACCTTTGGAAACACAAAATCTTCCCCTTGCAGGAACTGCGCACCACCGACGGACAACGGGTGGAAGTCATCGATACGGGCTTGCCCAATGCCGATGCGGGTCCCGACTTCTTCAACGCCAAGCTGAAGCTGGACGGCGTGTTGTGGGTGGGCAATGTGGAGATTCACGATCAGGCTTCGCAATGGATGAAGCATGGGCATCAGACGGATGAGGCTTACGACAACGTCATTCTGCACGTGGTGTCCCAAGCCGACTGCACCGTATGCCGGCGCGACGGAAGTCCTATTCCCCAGCTCGTACTGACTTGTCCCGACGACGTGGCCCGTCGCTACGACGAGTTGCGCCGTGCCGATGTCTATCCGCCCTGCTACACCATCCTTTCCTCGTTGCCCCGCCTGACGGTGCACTCCTGGCTTTCGGCCTTGCAGGTAGAGCGTTTCGAACGGAAGGCGCGCGACATCCGTGCCCGCCTCGATGCCTGTCAGAACCATTGGGAGGACGTTTTCTTCATCACCCTGGCACGCAACTACGGCTTTGGTCTGAATAGCGACGCTTTCGAAGCGTGGGCCAAGCGTCTGCCCTTCCGTGCCGTGGACAAGCATCGCGACGACCTTTTTCAGGTAGAAGCCTTCTTCTTCGGGCAAGCCGGTCTGCTGGATGAAGAACCGGCAGACGCCGACGACTATTACCTGCGGCTTCAGAAGGAGTTCCGCTACTTGCAGCGCAAGTTTGAACTGCCGCCGTCGTTGCCCGTTGGTCAGTGGCGTTTCCTCCGGCTCCGACCGGGCAACTTCCCCCATGTGCGGCTGGCCCAACTGGCATGCCTGTACCATACACACCGGTCTCTCTTCTCGCAAGTGATGGAAGCCGAGACGCCCGAAGCTGCCAAAAAGCTTCTTTCCACCGCGACTTCTGCCTATTGGGAGCAGCATTTCACCTTCCGCCGGACGTCTCCCAAGAAGGAGAAGCGGGTAGGCGGGAATGCCCTCAACCTGATGCTCATCAATACGGTCATTCCTTTCCTTTATGCCTACGGTCTGCACAAGGCCGACGAAGTATTGTGCGACCGTGCCACCCGTTTCCTGGAGTCGCTTCGTGCCGAAAACAACTACATCACCCGCATGTGGGAGGGAGCTGGCTTGCCCGTTTCGACAGCAGCCGATTCGCAAGCCCTCATCCAGCTTCAGAAAGAGTATTGCGACCGGAAAGACTGCCTGCGCTGCCGTTTCGGCTACGAGTTTCTGAAAGGGAAGAAAACCGTTCGTTCTTCGTCCGATGCTATCGGCTGAAATACAGAGAGATACGTTGACGGCTTTTCCCCGTTTGAGCCGTGCAAGTGTGGCTCGCGAGCCGTGCAAGTGTTTTTCGCGAGCCACACAAGTGTCTCTCATGAGCCGTACAAGTGTCTCTCACGAGCCATACTAGTACCGTCTGAAAAGGGTATATCGAAAGGATACTCTCTTCATCTGAGTGGAAGCGGAGCGGTGCATAACCGCTTTTTCTGAAAAAAGTTAACGACAGACTCTTTCTATTCAATCTCTTTTCAATAACTTTGTCCCCGTTCTTCGTACAGAACATTTATCACATTTCTTCCTTTTCAGACAGCAGAACTGTATAGGAAGCGGGGAGGAGATGGCATCCATATTAACCACTTAAATACACTGAAAGATGAACCGTAACATTACCGACAAACTTCTGGCGCTGTTGTTGATGCTGGCTTTTCTGACCGCCTGTAGCGACGACGACACGCCGGGCGAGGACCCTGCCGTCACCAATCAGTATCTGACCGGGGTGACTGCTGAAAAGCATATCTCGAAAAGCGAAATTACCGATATGGTGATGGACTATGCCGCTTCGCAAGGCATTAACCTGCCCGAAATCCTGATAAGCGGACTGCTGTGCGACGTCGATGTGGCCGCTATTACTTATACCACTACAGGACCCGACGGAGCTTCCGTCACGGCATCGGGCGTAGTAGCCATGCCTGCGGGCACTACTTCGTACGACCATTTGCTGAGCATCCAGCACGGCACGCTCGACATGGAAGAAGCTCCTTCGCTGCAACTCTTTTATTACGAGATGATGCCTGTAGTGAGCGGGCACGTAGTCGTTATGGCCGATTACCTGGGATATGGAGCCAGCCAGACAGCCGACCGGCAGCATCCTTACCTGCATGCACGGCTGACGGGAACCGCTTGTGCCGACATGATTGAGGCTGCCCGCGAATATCTGCGCTCCAAGTCCATTGCCGAGGAAAATGATGCCCTCGAACTGTTGGGCTACTCGCAAGGCGGACAGGCCACTGTGGCTACCCAACTGGAACTGGAGAGCCGTGGATGGACCGGCCGCATCCGTAAAGTCTGGGCCGGAGGCGGTCCTTACGACCTGGAAACCCTGTTGCAGGCTTTCCTCAACGACGATGGCATACCCGATACCTATCCGCGCAGTGGCTATCTGCCTTACCTGATTCGGGGCATGGCTTACGGCGAAGGACTGACCGTGAGCGATGAGAATCTGTATGCTCCGGCAGTCATCGAAGAGGGATTGAACAAACTGTTTTCTACCCGTCCGCTTTCCGGGTGGCACGCGGCTTTGGGCACGGACATCACCCGGGTGCTGCATCCCGACTTCTTTGCCGCTCCCGATTTCAACGGCAATGCCGATGTGCTGGCCATCGTGTCGGCACTTCGTAAGAACTCGCTGGTCAACGCTTCCACTGCGCCACAGGCCACGGTCAGCCTTTATCATTCGCCTCAGGACGACTTTGTGCCTTACAGTAACGTAGTCAGTGCCCACGCCCTTTGGACGAACTCTACGCTGACCGACCTTAGTATGCCCGATCATGTGATGGGCGGTATGGAGTTCATGTTGCGCTACATGGGACTGTGGGAGATTGTGGGTCCGATGCTGGGCGTTCAATGACCGGCGGAGAGGGCGGAAATACGACTGTGCAATATTTCTTATGCCCGTCTCTGTGACATTTCGTTCCATTTTGTATATTTGCCCGTGAAAACAAAATCAAGACCATCTTGAACCATTAACTTATTAACGCGAATAAAGAATCGAAGAGAGTTGAAAGGAGTAGATTTATGAAAGCTATCCGTTACGTATTTTGTCTGTGTGCGGCCCTGGTGTTTTCCGTATTCGAAGGTGTGGCCGCCGATGAGGATTTCAAGACATTTCTCCAGAAGTTCACGTCCAGTGCTTCTTTCCAGTATTCACGTGTCAAGTTTCCGTTGAAATCGCCCATTTCTTTACTGAAAGATGATGGCGAGACGGAACAGACTTTCCCCTTCACCCGTGAAAAATGGCCGTTGCTCGATGCCGAGTCGCTGAAGGAAGTACGGGTGGAAGAGGAAGAAGGCGGTGTCTACATTTCGCGTTATTCGGTCAACGAACCGGCACATAAGGAGTTCGAGGCCGGTTACGAGGAGTCGGAACCTTCGCTGCGACTGGTATTCGAGTTGCAAGATGGCAAATGGTACGTGACCGATTGCTACAACGACTGGTACAATCCCGATCTTCCTGTCAGCGAGTTGGCCGAGACTATCCGTACCATTCAGGAGGAGAATAAGGCCTTCGAGGAACAGCATCCGTAGCCAAAACCGTCCTTTTCATCGCACTTTTACCGGAAGTGGAAGCATTTTGCACCTCTTCCGTACGATTTATGCCCCCCTTTCTCACGAAAGAGGGGTTTCTTTGTATGGTGACTAATACTTTTACGAAACATGTACTTGAAATTCCTATCATTTATCGGAGCATTGCTCGCTTTCCCTTTATGGGCAGCGGCTGGAGAAACCGGTTCGCTTACTGACTGGGTTGTGGAAGACTCTTCTGCAAAAGTGGAAATCACCTGCCGGAAGGATACGATAGATATTGTTTCTCCCGACGGTCTGACGCTGTGGTACAAACACCGCCTGACGGGCGACTATGAGATTACCTATCAGGTGCAGGTGGTGATGGAAGGCGGCACGTATGACCGTCTTAGCGACCTGAACTGTTTCTGGGGAGCAGATGATCCGTTGCATCCGGACCGTTTCTTCGAGCGGAGTGCCTGGTGGAACGGTGAATTCAAGCGTTACAATACGCTGGACCTGTATTACGTGGGTTACGGAGGCAACGAGAACAAGACAACCCGTTTCCGCGAGTACCATAGTGAATATTATGGAAAGGACGAAGCAAAGATTAAGCCGCTTATCAAAGAATATACCGACGCGACTCATCTGTTGAAGCCCAACTGCTGGTATCAGGTACGTATACAGGTAGTCGATGGAGTGACTGTCTTTGCGATGAACGGCGAGGAACTCTTCCGTTTGCCTGTTGAGGCAGACAAGGGCGACGGTTATTTTGCCCTGCGCCTTTGGAAGAACCATGTACGGTTTACGGACTTTGATGTAACCATGATAGAATAACCTTAAATAAATTTAGATAGAACAATGATGAATCTTAGCAAATGGTCTCGTGGCGCTGCTGCGCTTCTGGGGCTTTTCCTGTCTGCACAGCAAGTGGAGGCACAAGTGGTGAAGAACGAGCGGCTGCTTTCTTTCGAAGACGGAGCAGTGCCCGCCTTCCTGACAACCGGTGAAGGTTCGCGGCTGGACATCAACAGCGAGCATTACAAAGACGGTCAGCACTGTCTGGGCTGGGAGTTTGAGCCGGGAGCCGTACTCAGCGTGAAGAAAGACCTGATGTTCGAAAAGAAAGACCCTACGGGCAAGGACACTTATCTGTCGGCTTTCATCGTGTGGGTATACAACGAGCAGGCACAGGACAAGCAGATACGTTTCGAATTTCTGAAAGATGGCAAACTCTGTACATCTTTCCCCTTTGGCATTAACTTCACCGGCTGGCGTGCCGCATGGGTGTGCTACGAACGCGACATGCAGGGTACGCCCGAGGAAGGCATGAACGAGATTCGCATCCTGGCTCCCGACGTGAAAGGTAAGCTTTACTTCGACCACATTGTCACAGCCAGCAAGGTAGATGCCCGCCAGCAGACGGCCGATGTGCAGGTGCCTTTCGTCAACAAAGGTACGACAAACCACTGGCTTGTCATCTACGAGCATTCTCTTTGGAAGCCGGAAATAGCCCTGACACCTCTCAACGAGCAACAGAAGGCAGATATGCGACTGATGGAAAGCCGCTTCCGCGACATGCTCTATACGCCCGGCAAACTGACCGATAAGGAAATGCAGGCCATCCGCAAGGCATACGATTTCTATCAGATCACTTATAAGAACGGCAAGGTAAGCGGTCTGCCCATCTTCATGGTGCGCCAGGCCGAGGCTTACGAGCGTATGATCCCCGGCTGGGACAAGGATATGTTCACCAAGCTGGGCATGGAGATGAACAACTATTTCAACCTGATGAAGCGCATAGCCACTGCTTACCTGAATGCCAAAGACAATGCTTTGCGCGATGAGCTGCGGCAGAAGTTCCTGGCCATGTACGACCATATTACCGACCAGGGTGTGGCTTACGGTAGCTGTTGGGGAAATATCCACCATTACGGTTACAGCATGCGTGGTCTTTACGTGGCTTACTTCCTGATGAAAGACGTGCTGCGCGAGGCTGGCAAGCTGGCCGATGCCGAACGTACGTTGCGCTGGTATGCCATCACTAACGAAGTATATCCGATGCCTACAGTGAACGGCATCGACATTGATACCTTCAACACCCAGACGCAAGGCCGTATTGCCAGCATTCTTATTATGGAAGACTCGCCCGAGAAGGTGCAGTACTTGCGTTCTTTCTCCCGCTGGCTCGACTACGGTTGCCGTCCGGCCGACGGACTGATGGGCTCCTTCAAGAGCGACGGTGCCTGCTTCCATCATTGCAACAACTATCCGGCCTACGCCGTGGGCGGTCTGGACGGAGCTACCAATATGATTTATCTGCTGAGCGGTACGCAGTTCCGGGTGTCTGAACTGGCGCACCAGACAGTGAAGAAAGTGTTGCTTACCATGCGTTTCTATTGCAACACCCGCCAGTGGGCACTTTCCATGTCGGGACGTCATCCCAACGGAAAAGGACAGCTTATCCCCGTGCAGTATGCCATGATGGCCTTGTCCGGCACACCGGACGGCAAGCAGAAGTACGATGCCGACATGGCTGCTGCATATCTGCGTCTGATGGAGTACAGCGGTCGGGTGAACGATAACGATCCTGACTACTTGCCCCGTACGTCGAATAATAAGGAATTGCAGCTGAAGCAGGAACTGGAAGCGCAGGGATTCCGTGCCGAAACCGATCCGCAAGGCAATCTGGCTTTGGGTTACGGTTGTGTCAGTGTGCAGCGCCGTGACAACTGGGCGGCAGTCGTACGCGGTAACTCGCGTTACCTCTGGGCAGCCGAGCACTACCTGGATGCCAACTTCTACGGTCGTTACCTGGCTCACGGAAGTATGCAGATACTGACAGGAAAGCCCGATGAAATGGTTACTTTCACCACCAGCGGCTGGCAGGAAGCCGGTTTCGACTGGAACCGCATACCGGGTGTCACCAGCATTCATTTGCCTTTCGACCAGTTGCGGGCCAATGTTCTGAACGTAGATTCCTACTCGGGTATGGAAGAGATGCTTTATTCCGATGAGACTTTCGCAGGCGGACTTTCGCAAAGCGGTGAAAACGGTAATTTTGGAATGAAGTTGCACGAGCACGATAAGTACAACGGCTCTTTGCGTGCCCGCAAGTCCTATCACTTCCTGGACGGCACCATTGTTTGTCTGGGTACGGACATAGAGAATGTGAATACGGATTATCCGACGGAAACTACCGTCTTCCAGCTGGCAGCCACTACGCCCGAATTCCGTAGCTATTGGGATGCTTTCCAGGACAATGGAAGTACATATCTTGATCCCAACGGTGTAGGTTATTACCTGCCGAAAGCAACGATGAAAGCGGCTAAATTTGAAAAGAACTTCCCGCAGACCACTGTGGGCGAACGTAACGTGAAGCCAACGACGGGCGACTGGGTATCACTTACCTTGCAACACGGCAAGGCTCCGAAAGGCGCGTCTTACGAATATGCTGTTCTGCCCCGCACCGATGAAGTCGCACTGAAGCGTTTTGCCCGCAAGCCGGACTATAAAGTATTGCAACAGGATCGTAATGCGCACATTGTGCGTACAGCCGACGGTCGACTGACTTCTTACGTGCTCTTCGAGACACCGCAAGCATTGCCCAAGGAAGGACTGGTGCAGGCAGCCGATACAGCCTGTCTGGCCATGGTGCGCCAGGAAGGTGATAAAGTGTTACTCACCGTTGTTCAACCCGACTTGGCACTATATAGCGGTCCCAGCGATGAGGCCTTCGACGAACAGGGCAAACGGATAGAACGCAGCATTTATTCCCGTCCGTGGATTGGTAACAAGAGTCAGGAAATGCCGTTGACCATTACACTGAAAGGACGTTGGCAGGTAGAGGAGACACCCTATTGCAAAGTTATTTCGGCAGACCGGAAGCAGACTGTACTCCGTTTTGCCTGCAAGGATGCCGCCAGCTTTGAAGTTGAACTGAAAAAATAATAAAAACGCCATGAACAGACAATTCAGAATGTGCAGTCGTATGGCAACGAAGTGGGGACATGCGTTGCGAATGTGGGCGGACCTGTTGGCTGCAGCCTGTGTGCTGCCCGTATATGGCCAGGCTATTGTGCCGGGAAACAAGCCGAACGAAACACAGCAGAAGCTGATAGAACGCGGTTACGGCATGTTTGTGCACTTCGGAGTGAATACTTTCGGCGAAATAGAATGGTCGGACGGAACCATCCCCGTAGAGAAATACAATCCGACGCGGTTGGATTGCGACCAATGGGTACGGGTGGCACGCGATGCCGGTTTTCGTTATGTGCTGCTTGTGACGAAACATCACGACGGTTTCTGCCTTTGGGACAGCCAATATACGGACTATGACGTGGCTTCGTCGCCTGTGAAGACTGATGTGGTGAAAGCCGTTTCAGAGGCCTGCCGCAAATATGGCCTTCAGTTTGGTGTTTACTATTCGTTGTGGGACAGACATGCACCTTCGTATCGCGATAAAGATCCGGAGAAGTATGTAGACTATATGATAGCCCAGCTTCAGGAATTGTTTACCAACTATGGCCCCATCTGTGAACTTTGGTTCGACGGCGGTTGGGACAGACCCGTGAAGGACTGGAACTTGCCTCGTGTATATGCTGAAGTAAAGAAGATGCAGCCCGACTGCGCCATCGGAGTGAATCATACAGTAGTGGACCGTGAAGGAAGCCGGAAACATATTCTACCCGACTCAATGCTGGTGGACAACAAATACTACTTGCAGTATTTCCCGACTGATTTCCGTCTGTGGGATCCGAAGATAGCCCATCTTGCAGACAAGAAGCAGTATCTGTACAACGGAGCATACTATTACCTGCCTTTCGAGCATACGGTTTGCATCAGCAAGGAATGGAACTGGTTCCAGAAACAACGTCCGAAACCTGCACGTGACCTTGACGAACTGGAAGAACTTTTCTATTGGTGTACGGCAAACGACAATACACTGGTAGTGAACATTGCTCCCGACCAGTCGGGGCGGATACGCGAGAACGAAGCCAATACAATTATCGCACTGAACAAAGACCGTCTGCACATTGAGCCGGGCAAACCGCTTCCTACAGGCGGAAAACTGCTGTCGCTGGAGGCAAAAGCCGAAGCCTCTTCGGTATATGAGGACAATGAGGCGCTGTACGGAGCCCGTTATGCAGTAGACGGCGGCATGCAGACACGCTGGGCGGCTGCCGACACGAAGGCCGAACTGACCGTACCACTGGATGAA
Source organism: Bacteroides ndongoniae (assembly GCF_900108345.1). Taxonomy (GTDB): domain Bacteria; phylum Bacteroidota; class Bacteroidia; order Bacteroidales; family Bacteroidaceae; genus Bacteroides; species Bacteroides ndongoniae. The sequence continues at coordinate 545,453 of NZ_FNVV01000012.1, forward strand.
ACAAAGGCTTTCGACAAGATTGTCATCTTTGAATACTGTGATTCGGAAACAATGGAAGACGGATTCTCGAACAAACGTACCAACCGCATCCGTTCGTACTGCATTGATGCCTGGTTGAACGGTACTTGGGAAACCATCTACGTATCGGACGAGCCAATGGGCGATTGCAAAGTGATCCGTTTCCCTCAGGCTTACCGGAGCAGTAAAATCAGATTGAAAGTATTGGATGCTTCTCTGCCGCCTTCTATCTACGAACTGAATGTGGTGAATTCGGGAGAAAAATGATGTTGACTTGTGTTGAAGAGTGCCTGAATGAAGAGCGGCCGCCAACTCGCTTTTAGGCACGGATGACGCAGAAAAGTACAAAGAAAAGGAAGGTGCATCAAAATAAAGGTATCTGAAACTCTCCTCCTTCTGGAAGGAGGAGTCCCCGATAGGGGGAGGTGGTAGGTAAAACATAAAGCATTGATTTATGATACATTGAGTTAACCTACCACCCCGCCCCTTGGGCACCCCTCCTTCCAGAAGGAGGGGAGTTGGATAGTGTTACTTAGTTTTGATACACCTTTTCTGTTTTTAGCCGCGCAACAACTGATTGACGGCTGTCTGATAAGTATCAAGGCGTGTGGCCTTGTGAATGGCTTTCCGGACTTTGCGGTCGGCGTCGGGCAGGAGGTATTCCCAGACGGTCTTCATCTTGTTGAGCAGTTGCAGATCGCCGCCTTGCAGCAGATTGCCGTATTGGCTGAAGAGCTCGGCATGGAAGCGGCGCAGTTTTTCGCCCTTTTCATCGGCAGAAAGGGGCTCGCCTTGTCTGTATTCGGCTGCCAGGGCCGGATTGGCCAGCAGGCCGCGGCCGATGACGATACCCGCCAGTCGGGGGAAGCGCAGGGCGACGGACTGGATGTCGGCTACGGTCAGCAGGTCGCCGTTGTAGAACAGCGGATGACGGCAGCCGTTGTAGAAGGCTTCGAATGCCGCCAAGTCGACACTGCCCTTGTACTGCTGCTTGCCCAAGCGTGGGTGCAGGATGATGTGCGACAGGGGAAGTTCGTTCAGCAGGGGGAGCAGTGCCAGGGATTCCTCAGGGTTCTCCCAGCCCAGGCGCATCTTGACAGAGAAGCGTACCTGCGGATAACGGCTTACGGCAAACTCTAGTAGCTGACGTACTTCGTCGGGATAGGGAAGCATGCCCGAACCGTTGTGGCGTTTGGCCAGCAGAGGGAACGGGCAGCCCAGATTGATGTCGGCACACGTGAAGCCTTTTGCGATGAAAAGGGACATAATCTGCTCCAACTTCTCCGTATCGGGGGCTATGAGCTGCGGCACAAGGGGGACATTACGGTTGTTCTCGGCTTCGAGTTCGCGGATGTCCTTACGGCGTATTTCACCGTGTTCTACACGGACAAATGGGGTGTAGTATGTGTCGATACCGCCAAAGATGCGTGCGTGCGCCTGGCGGTATACAGCGTCGGTATAGCCCTGCAACGGGGCGAAGTGGATGGGCAGAAGGTCTGGCATGTCGTTCGGTTCTTTTTAATTCTGCGGCAAAGATACAAATTTTGCGACACTCCGTCCGGCTGATTCCTGTTGGGGCATGTCGAAACTTACTTCGACGGGGCGGCCGTTGCGGACCAGGGTGATGCGTATGCTTGCCGGATTGGCCGATTCACAATGCGGATTGGCTACGCTGAGTTTCTGCTTTCCTTCGTTCCACAGCAGGGTGCAGGGCGTGTCGGTACGTATCAGGTCGCCGTTGTCCAGCTTCAGTTCGCCGGGTTGGTAGAACAGGGCTTCGGTGATGCCTAATGTTTGGTGGAAGACGGCTTGTACGGTTTCACTGTTGGCCAGTATCTTCACGGGCAGTTGCTTGGCATAGCGGGCGGCAGCCGATGCGTCGGACAGTCCGGGCACTACGGCATAGGCATATTGACCGTTGCGGGGGCGTGTGCCGTGGTTGACGTTCAGGCTGAACAGGGCAGTGTCGCAGGCTATCACGTATTGGGCGCCGCGTTGCAGGTTGAAGTAGCCTGTCTGTCCGTGAATCACCCAGTCGGCTTGCACGCGGGCGGTTTCTCCGGTCAGGGTCGATACCTTGCCTTTGCGGGCATAGAGCACTTCGCTGTCTCTGTTACACTGGTTCAGGGTGGTGAATACGTCGGCTTTGCCTTCGGGATTGCGGATGCCCGCACCCAGACAGATGTATTCCTTGTCGAAGTAGAACCAGGCTTTATGGGCCTGGAGGCCACGACGGTCGAGCAGCATGCCGCAGGCACCGTAGATGCTGTCGCTCACACCACCGGCATAGCTGTTGCCGTTGTTGCCGCCTTCGCCCCAGTCGGGGATGGGAAGGGGAGCATCGTCCTGCTCGGCAGTGATGCCGGGATACTGACGATTGTTGAACTTGCGGAAGAAGTTGCGGTCGTATTCGCGTCCGGTGACGAAGAGGTAGTTGACACCGTTCGAGGCGTAGTAGTTGAAGTTGCCGTCACCGTTGCCGGCTTCGTTGCCCACGGTGCGGGTCGACGTCATGCGCGAACTGGTCATGTATCCGGCGCGGCGGTGAATCATGTAATCGAACCGCCAGAACATGCGGTTGCCTTCCAGCGAGTTTTCGCCTGCGATGCGGCGCAGGGCCTGTTCGGTCTGTGGCTTCATGTCGGGGGTACTCAGACGGCAGACGCGTTCGGCCAACAGCTTGATGGGGGTGGCGTACTGGTTGCAGTGGATGTAGCGTCCGGCGTTGTTGGGATCGTATTGCTTGTTGTAGAAGATCCATTGCACGCCTTCGACGAAGAGTTTCTCCAGCAGTTCGAGGCCGGCACTCTGGTAGCGTGTGCCCTGGCAGAGCTCCAGATAATTGAGCATGGAGTTGACGAATTCTTTTCCGTAGTTGGTGAAGTAGAGCTGGCGTCCGCTGCCGCAGTGCTGGGCAAAGAGGTAGTCGGGCTGAACACCTTCGACGGGCTGTATGGTAAGCAGTCGGGTCATGCGTTGCTGGAAGTCGCGCATCTGTGCGTCGTTGCGCGTCAGTATGCTGGCGGCAAACGAACCCATGATGATGTCGGCACCGTTGGCCCCGGTCATGAGTCCCGGACGGGCGGTCTCGTAGCTCCAGCGCAGGTAGGCGATGCACTTGTTGAACAGTGCTTTGTCCTGCTCGATTTCGCGGCTCATGAGGATGATGCCGGTAGAGAGTTCTTTAGGATAAGGAATGTAACGGTACCACCAGTTTTTGGCCTGATGATTGGTGTCGACCCAAAAGTTGAGCGACTTCAGATAGCTGTCCCTCAGCTTCGGCTGGTGGTAGTAGGGACTTTCGGGATGCTGATAGGCGCGTGCCAGGGTGATGAGGCTCTGTACGTGCTTGCGTGGCGAGCCGTCGGTGGCATGGTAGTTGATGCCTTTGAACGCTCCTTCGGGCGTCATGATCTGCAGCAGTTTGTCTACGGCTGTCTGCGAAGGGCTTTTGTCGAGGTATCGCTCGTACATGCGTTGATAGATGATCTCGAAGTCTGTGTCCTGCGCTACGGCGTTGAAGCCGGTTGTGCCCAACAGGACGACAAGCAGAAGTAGGCTGAATGTTTTGAGTTTCATGTCAGGTATGATTTTATAGGGTTAATGGTCTTTTCTCCGCGGACATCGGGCTGTCTGTAGGAGTATTTTTAGTCTTGTTGTTTTTGTTGGCTTGCTGCAGATGCGTTGCATACTTGCTGCAGACGCGCTGCACGCTTGTTGCAGTCGTGCTGCAAGCCTGTTGCAGTTGCACTGCACGCTTATGTGCAGTACGGGCGGAGCCTGTTTGTCCGACAATCTTGGCAAAAGTTCGGTTTCCGTCTTACAAACAGGGAGGAACCTCCCGGCTCCTCCCTGATAGAAAATGATTAAGGTTAGAAGTTTGTGTTTCGTTTATTTGCGTTTTCTCCATGCATATATCTGCAGAGGCAGTTTCGTCTATTGTTCCGGTGACTTCTGTCAACTCTGCAGTATGTCAGTCTCGTTTTTTCCAATCGTTAGTCTTTACACCTGCAAAAGTACGTGAAGGCCGATAGAATCATAGCCTTGAATAGTCCGTAATAGGTGCGAATTTGTACACATTATCCGTTCAGTTCGATGATGTCGCCCGGCTGGGTGCTTCTTTCTTCCACTTTTCCGGTAAATGGGTTCAGAACTTTCAGTGTTCCGCCTTTTTCCGAGCGGATGACGACTTTTTGCACCCGTCCTCCGTCGTAGTCAGCATCGATGATAAAGGCTCCCCGTGCGCGCAATCCGTGGAAGGATGCCTGCTCCCAACTTTCGGGCAGAGCGGGGAAAATACGTATCACACCGGTGTGGCTCTGAAGCAACATTTCCTGTATGGCCGAGGCGCAGGCAAAGTTGCCTTCGAGTGTGAAGGGGCGGTAGTCGAACGACGAATAACCTTTCTTCAGCTGGTCGCCGTTGAGGTGGAAGCTGTTGGGCGCACAGAATGCCTTGATGAAGATGTGCAGGGCACGGGCAGCTCCGTCACCGTCAGCCACACGGGCTTTCATGTTGGCCAGCCAGGCATAGCTGTAGCCTACCCACAAACTGGTACCCATCTCTTCGGCATGATGGATGGAACGTTTGATGAGTCGTTCGGTTTCGGTTCCCTGCGACACGTCGAGCAGTCCGAAGGGATGGAAGGCAAGCATGTGCGAGAAGTGACGGTGCGACTCGGACAACGGATAGTTCGGAGCGATGGTCAGACCCGTAGTATCGGTGGCGAAGGCAGGCCATTCTTCCAGTTGCTGCTTCCAGTGGTCGGCTTCTTCGGCGAGTCCCAACGCAGCGGCCATTTCTGCAGCAGCTGTGTAGGTGAAGCGGATGTTGGCCAGGTCGTAGTTGGTTGTCTGTGTGAACCAGGCTTGCAGTGTATTGTCGTTGATTTCCGGCGAGGTCGAAAGCGGGAGTTTCCGTTTTCCGTTCTTATCTTTCACGGAGACGTTTTCGAAGTAGCGTGCCACTTCCTTGACCCACGGATAGGCGCGTTCTTCGAGGAACGTACGGTCGGCCGAGTATTTCCATTGCAGGTAGAACGACTGTGCCAGCCATCCGCTGGTGGTGGGCTGGTGCGAGTAGGGGCTCCATCCGCCTATGGCTTTTCCTTCTAGGGTGGCAATGCAGGGGATGTTGAGGCCTTCTACCCCAAAGAAGCGGCGGGTGAACGCTTCTCCGTTTTCTTTGATCTTCCAAAGCCAGTCGGTGAATACTTCCGATTCTTCCAGGTGGTTGGCGACGTATCCGGGCCAGTAGCTTAGCTGAGTGTTCAGGTCGCTGTGGAAGTCGCCACGCCAGGGCGGGGTCTGGCCGTTATCGGCAGTCCATACGGCTTGCAGGCAGATGGGTGGGGCATTCTTGCGCGAGGCGGCTCCGAACTTGTACATTTCCATATACCACTGGTGTTCCAGTGTTTTGTCGGGCAGGTCAATCCGGCTCTTCTCCCAATAAGCCTTCCACCAGTCCAGGTGTCCGGCCAGTGCCGTGTCGAAATCTTTTGCCGATGTCTTCAGCAGTTCGCTGGCCTGCTCCTTTTCGCTGTACCAGGTACCTTGAGTGGTGATGCAGTATTTGCCTTCCAGTACGTCAGGCTGAGGGGTGTCCCATTGTAATGCCACTTCGTAAGCTACTTTGCCGTATGCTTTCTGCCGGTAGACAATCTGGTTGTCTCGGCGGGTGATTTTACCGTTTTTGTAGCCCAGCCGTGTCAGCAGATGGGTGCGTGGTGCAACTACCTTCTGTACTTCGCTTCCGTTGTCTTCGTAGCGGGGAGTCTCCAGTTCGACGCTGAGCGCTTCCGGCAGGTTGGTAAAGCGGAAATAGCCCATTCCGCTTACAGCATCGGTAAAGAAGCTGGCAGTGGCTCCGCACTCCCATGTGATGGTGCATACGGCAGTCTGCACGTCAAGCTGTACAGCCTTTACTTTTCCGAGTTGGCTGATGGGGAACTCAATGGCACCTACAGGAATTTTGGTGGGAGCGCAGTCCTTGCGGCTGCGGTCGTCAATGAGTGCCTGAACCTTGCTGACATCTTTCTTGTTGATGACCTGGTCGCAGACGAACTGGTAGGAATAGTCGGGTGATTCGAACTCTTTGACCGGGCGCAGATCCCAAAGGTCAGCGCGGTCGAGTGCTATGCGCAGACGTCCTTCCTTTTCCCAGATAAGGTTGCCGATGATGCCGTTTCCTAACGGAATGGCTTCGTCCCACAGGGTGGGGAGGGCGTCGAACTTAAGCCCATGGAAAGGCTCGGTATGGCGTGCCTGCAAAGGCAGTGCCAACAGAACTCCTATGAGGAGGAGCATTAAAAATTGTCTTTTCATATCAGTAGGTTTATTGTTTTAGTAGACGAGTTGACAAGTTTACAAGTCTATTAGGCTTGTCAGTTTGTCTACTTGTTTACTTGTCAACTCGTCAACTTGTTAACTCGTTAACTCGTTAACTTGTCTACTCGTCTGTCTTTTCCAGCAGATAGACTTCGTCGGGTTTTGTCTTGAACTGAACTGTTCCGTCCGGCAGAACCTTGTAGGATACTGTCTTTTGGTGAGAGTCCGTTATCCGCAGTGCCTGTGCAAAAGGCACTTTGACTTTGCAAGGCAGTCCTCTTCGGGAATGAATGTGTAGCTGCTGCAGTTGTTTGTTTGCCCAGCGGGCCGAAACTTCGAAGTTGCCCCTTGCCACAAGTCCTTCGTAACTGCCCGTATGCCAGCATTGGGGGAGGGCAGGAAGCGGGTCGATGTAGCCTTCGTGGCTTTGCAGAAGCATTTCGGCAATGCCGGCTGTTGTGCCGAAGTTGGCATCAATCTGGTAGGGCGAGCGCAACACAGCAATGCAGTTTGTCCACAGGTTGTCCAGTACGGCAGTCTGGATGAGGGTCTGCAGCACGGTGTGTGCACGTTCGCCGTTGGCTGTTCGTGCCCACAGGTTCAGTTTGTGGGCCATAGACCATCCGGTAGATGCGTCACCCCGCAAGTTTAATGTCGTTTGGGCGGCCTGAAGCCACTGCGGTGTATGGCTGTTGATGACGGTGCCGGGGTACAACCCAATCAGGTTAGAGATGTGACGGTGGTGTTTCTCCAGCACGATGTCGTCGTAGTACTCTTCTTCACGGTATTCTTTCACCTGCCCAGACTTTCCGATGAGAACCGGATCGAGGCGGGGCATCAGCTTTTTGATGTCCCGGACGAGCGGATCTTTTTTGCCCAGGATGTCCGCAGTCTTCAGCACATCGCCGAAAGTCTCGTATATCATCTGCTGGTCGAAGGCGCAGCCTACGCTCGGATAGGGTTTGCCAGTCAGTTTGCTGAACTGTTCGGGCGAAGATGAAGGATAGGCAAGCATGTGCCCCAGGGTATCTGTCAGTGCCTTGCTGAAGAAGCGTGCCACTCCGGAAATGGCCGGATAGGTAACTTCTTTCAGAATCTGCGGGTCGGCTGTGAAGTAATAGTAGTCGGCAAACAGTTTGGCAGTCATGCCTCCGGTACCGGGACCGGAATGTCCGCCGGGCTCTCCGATGAAGAAGGGACCTGCTCCGGCGCCTACAATCCATCCGTTTCCACCTTTCTGTGCCGAGTAGGCTTGGGGATGATGTTTGCGTATGTAGTTGGAGGCAACTTGTTCGGCTCTGTTCAGATAGGCTTTGTAATAATCGACATAACACTCGAACAGCTCGGCCAGGTTGGTACTGAAGGCTGGCCAGTAATTCATCTGAATGTTGATGTTGTGGGTATAGTTGTTGTTCCACGGAGCCAGTTCGTATTGGTTCCATACGCCTTGCAGCAGCGGAGGCAGGGTTCCTTTCCGCGAACTGGAGATGAGCAGATAGCGTCCGTACTGGAACATCAGTTCTTCCAGATAATTGCTGTATTGGCCCTGTTTGTACGCTTCCAATAACTTGTCTGTGGGTATCGAAGGTATTTCTTCGCCCAAGTCGATGTGTACACGGTCGAAGAAGTGCCGGTAGTCGGCCAGGTGTCTGTCCAGCAGACAGTCATATCCTTTTGCCGAAGCGTCTTCGATGATACCGACCAGTGCATCGTGCGGGTCAGCATTGCCCTTCAGTCTGTCTTCGGATGCACCTTCGAAGACACTGCTCTTCAGCTCATAGTTCGTTCCGATGGCCAGCAGTACGATAGCCGAGTCGGCCTTCTCAATGCTCAGCCAGTCGTTTCCGTCGGCAGCATGATGGGCGCGGACGTTACCTCCGTAGGGGATAACTTTGATTCGTCCTTCGTAGATCATGTTCAGGTGTTCGGTGTTTCCGCGCAGGGAAAGAATGTCGTCGCTTTCGGCCGAGACCTTTCCGGTACGTCCGTTTCCGCTGAAGCGTGTTTGCGTGGCTCCGCTAAGGTAGCCCTTGGTGATGGAGTCGGTACGTTGCAGAGGACCGAAAGGTGCCAGATAGGGTATTTGGGCACGCAGATGGAAGCTGACGCTTCCAGCACGGTCGGCCGTCAGTTTGATGACGGTTACTTTATCCGGATAGCTGGCAAAGCAGGTACGCTGGTAGGTTGTGCCCTGGTGCTTGTATCGTACCTGGTGCAGCCCGTTGTTCAACGTCAGGTTTCGTTCGTAGTTTTCGTAGCTATTATGGAAAAAGTCCATATAGATGTTGGCAAAGGCGGTATTGGTTTCCGTTCCCCACAGGCCTTTGATGTGCAGTGTCTTGTCGGACAGCAGAATCCGTTCGGTATCGGTCCGCCCGAAGATGGAAGCACCCATATAGCCGTTCCCGATGGGTAGTGAATAACGCTCCCAGTCGGTATCGGTCGGGCGGTCGCTCCAGTTCTCTTCGAAGACGGCTCCGTTGTTGGGCGCGGGGTGGTCGTACCACAGTTTGTAGACTTTTTCTTTGCTGTCGGCTGCCTGCAGAAGAGTAGTCAGAAACAGCAGAAATCCTAAAAATGTAGATCGATACATCATGACTTTGTTTGATTTTTTTAAATATAAATATAGATTGTAAAGTTATAAGTAAATAGGTCAATCGTTGATACCTTTTCCGAATTGTGTCTGCTGTTGTTCCACTTCTTTCACTTTCAGTTGGTTCAGTTCCTTTTTCAGTATTGCGTTTTCACGCATCAGTTCTTTCAGATCCGACGGGCTTTCCTGTGCTTCCTGTCTGTTCCGGCCGATCTGTTCCAGTTCGTTGGCCGAGAATATCTGGCGTTGTTTGTCGGGTACGGATTCTATTTCCAAGGTACCTTCCAGCGGACGTGCCTGTCCGGGAACCAGCAGAGAGGCGGTAATGTTGATTTTTCCAGCGCGGTTGGTGGCTTGTACGAGTGCAGGAGCCGATCCCCAGCTGACAGGTATTGGGTTGACACCTACGGAAGCATCGCCCAGCAATCTGCCTTCACCTTCGATCTGGAAGCGGATGATGGAATTGTTCAGACGCTTTACGGTTCCTCGCTTATCAACAACCTCAGCTACAACTACTGCTACGTCCGAGCCGTCGGCCACTAATGGTACGTTTTCGTTGTCCAGACGCAGCACGATGTGGTCGGGTTGTCCGGCCGGATAGCGCTTGTGTGTGGCTACTACTTTTCCGTCTATCAGTCCTTCGGCCAGCAGGTAGGCTTCGTCCTGTTTGCCGGCACGTGCTTTGGCTTTCCATTCCATAAAGTGGTAGACATCGGCAAATGTGATGACAGGCGAGGGCATTCCTTTCCGGTCGGTGGCTTTCTTGTAAGTATAGGTCTTTCCGTTTTTGAAGACGGTGAGGCGCACTTCGTCGCAGTTGGAGTATACGGTGACATCCTTCGGTGAGAAGGGGGTCAGTTCGTGGGCAATGTAAATCATGGGGCCGTTGTCGGCTATCAGGTCGCTCTTCTTCGGTGAGCGTTGCGACATGAACATGTAATACGAGAACTTGGGCTGGCGGAATGCGTCCATAATGCCTCCGTAGAAAGGATCGGCATGGTAGCCGCGCTGATGGTCGAACGAGTGCCAGAAGCAGGCACCCACGATCTGCCGTGGTTTCTGGCAGATGGTTTCGTAGCACAGTGCCGGGTAATCGGGGTTGGCATAGTGAGCGGCCTGAAGCAGCATGGGCACTTCGCCCCAGTTGCGGGCTACGCGACTGTCCGAGTTCTGGGCATTCCAGTCGTCGACATTGTCGCCCCACTCACGGATGAAGTAAGTCTTGTCCGGACTTAGCTTGGAATCGATGGGGCGCAGTAACAGGCTGTAATAAGAGTCTCCGGCAGCTCCATGGTCGCATGCAGCGGTGCTGTAAGGGTAAGGATACTCTTCGTTACAGATGTCCAATGCGTTTTTGGCAAAATATTCGGGGTATCTTGTTTCGTTCAGAATAGGTTCCCAGAAGAACAGCGAAGCATGGTTGCGATGAATACGTATCATGTTGCGTATATCCGAATAGATGCGTTCGGCAAATATAGGTTCGTCGTTCCAGAATTGCCATCCCGGCACTTCTACCAGTGCGAACAGGCCCAGTCCGTCGCATGCGTCCATAAAGGCCGGGTCGATGACGTAGTGTGTACGGATCACCTTCAGGCCGGCATCGCGCAGCTTTTTGGCATCGCGCCATTGCAGAGAGTTGGGGAGTGCGTTGCCCAGTACGGCAAAATCCTGATGCCGGTTTGTTCCCATGATTTTTCCTTCGTAAGGTTTTCCGTTCAGCCACAAACCTTCGGTCTGTTTGAATTCGATGCTTCGTATGCCCAGTCTTTGCCGGTAGCCGTCGATTGTCTGGCCGGAAGCATCTTTCACCAGGATGTCGAGGTAATAAAGATAAGGTGTTTCGGGCGACCACAGCTTGGGGGCATCGACTTTCATGGAGCTTACCGCATAGTTTGCCTTTCCCCGTTGTACGGTGAGCGATTTTGCAGTTGTCAGAACAGTATTGCCTTCTTTCTCTTTCAACTGAAATTCGATGGTGATTTTTTGCCGTTTGGACGACTGGTTGCGGATGTGTGCTTTCAGGTTGATAATCGCGCTTTCTTCCGAAACCCGGTCGTAGGAAATGAACAATCCTCCTCCGGCAACCTCGTTTTCGTAGTTGGCATTGGTTATGAAGACATCGTTGTGCGCTATCAGCCAGCAGTCGCGATAAATACCTCCGAAATAGGTATAGTCCAGCAGGCTTTGAGGTTTTCCTACCGGATAAGTGGGATCATCACTATTGTCAGCTTTTACGGCAATCACATTTTCGCTGTCCCATTCTATTCCGTCGGTGATGTCGGCAATGACGGGCAGGAATCCTCCGTAATGCTTCTTAATCAGTTTTCCATTTAAATAAACTTCACTTTTGCCCATGATGGCTTCGAAGTGCAGGAACAGGCGTTTGCCTTTCAACTCGTCCGAGGGTGTGAAGTGTTTCCGGTACCACACTACTCCCTGATAGTTGGCACAGCCGCTGGCTTCGATAGGCAGGTATTCGATGCCATGAGGCAAGGAAACGACTTCCCAGGCTGAATCGTCGAAGTCTTTGTTCCATACCTGGGCTTCGGAGTCTCCTTTGAGAAACCGCCATGCCATGTTCATGGAATAGGCTTTTCGTCCGGTGCCGGGAAGTTCGTAAAAACCGCCGGTTGAGAAGGCGGGATAGTCGGTGGCAAACAAAGAAGAGAATGCACAGACTAAAAATAATGCAATAATATAGAACGATTTCATGATCTGTGATTTATGGTCTATAGAGTTTGTTTTTTATTACTTGAGGTCTGGTATGTTTTCTGTCAGTTTCTTGAGGAATGCTGTTTCGTACCAGAACATCCAGTCGGAATTCTTTGTCTGGATTGCCAGATGCGAATGGTGGTTCATGGGCAATAAATACCCTTCGGGTTGCCCTAATGCGCGTATTTGCGAATAGACATGTTCCATGTTCTGACGGACTGTATCAAACTTCTTCACGCATAACTTCAGATTGTTGAAGCTGGCAAAGTCTCTTTTTATATCGTATTCGGACAGTGCGAACAGCAATTCTGCGGTATATCCGGTCAGTTCGTTGATACATTCGAATACTTGCAGCGAATATTCGTTACGCACCGATTCCTTCCGGTATTTCAATAGCAGTTCTTTAAGTTGCTGGCATTTGGCGATGTTCTTCTGAGCTTCTTCTATCCTTTTCTGGTACTTTATGCTCCATTCTCCTTTTGTTTCAGTTGGCAGACTCATCAGTTTGAACTTACCACTTGTACGGTATAATGAACGGCGTACACCTTCGTCCAGCAGTCCTGTTTCCCATAGTGGAAATGTGCTTTCCAGAAGCGGTCGGAAGTTGGGCAGGCCTGATGCCTGATATCCGAATTCGTTAATGCGATAGCGACGGTCGAACTCTTCCTTATCCATGTCGTCCTGAATGTTCCAGCTGTATTGAGCATGAGCAATGAAACCTTGCCAGAAAGTATCAGTCAACGGAGAGGCATCGTCCCATGCAGTACACAAAACGCCTTCGATGGGAATATCCTGTCTGGCCGTCTGAAAGCTCTTGATGTTATTGATGAATCCTCCCAACGGCAACATGGCATAGGTGGTCTGAACGGCCGTGGCACCCATTGTTTTCAGTTTGTTGTCATGATACCATTGCAAGGCTTTCTTGTTTCCAGGTTGGTCGGCATTTCCGTATTGCCAGCGCATGTAAATCACTTCTTTGGGGAAGGACTTGATGTGCTTGTTCAGTTCGGGAAGCTGTTTTTGCCAAACCGAGTCCACTTGTTGAGGAGGGATCTGATCCAGAATGGCTGCGTATAGTCCGACATGCTTAAACACCATATCGTCCCAGAAGATGGGAGTTCTTCCATGCTTTACGGCGTAATCGCTGACCCGTTTTAGCCATTGCATCTGTAGTGCGAGGGCATTCTTATGCAGCTTTTTGCATCGTGGGCAGGTTCCCAATGTACCTACTTCATCTCCTCCTACGTGCAGATATTTTCCATACGGAGTAGCTTTTATGGCGTCTTCGTATAGCTTGAACTGTACTTTGTAATATTCTTCGTTCGAAGGGCAGCATACCCAGTCGGAAGAAGGATCCTCGCGGAGCGGCTTCATTTCTTCGTGTTTCAGGATGAAATCGGCATGACCAATGCCCTGAATAAGCGGACTAACCTCGATATTCAGCTTATGGGCATATTCGCACCACTCTTTCCATTCGTCTATGCTCCAGGCGTTTGGGGCACCTATCACTGGATATGTCTCGTATTTTATCTTATCCTCAAATTCTACGATGATCGCATTAAGCTTGTACAAAGCCATTTTATCTAAAATGCTGTACATGTATTCTTTTTTATCGATGTGGTGCTTCAAGTCCAGATGAATGGCTCTGTAGCTGCTGTGAGGATAATCTTCTATTTTGAGCGCCGGCATTTCTGCATTGATCTCTTTGGCATTTCGGGCGATTTGCTCTAACGTTATCATACCGTACAGTAATCCTTTTGAGGTACGGGCACTGAGCCTGATAACATTGTCCTTTATGGCCAGTTCATAACCTTCTTCCGCCTTAATGCTTTTGTTGAGTTCGAGAACGATGCAATGCTGTTGTTCGTCCACTGTTTTTAGGGGGAACTGCTTTATTCCAAAAGGAATCTGGGCTTTTTTTACCAGATGAAATCCTTTGATCTCATCAGGAGCAATACCTTTTTCTTCATGGTATACGGTAACCGATTGTGGCTCGGGCAGCAGTGCCTGCAGGATTGAGTCATTTTTCTCTTTTGTATTTTGAGCAGATAAATGGGGACATGCAAGTACAACCGAGAACAAGGTTATGTAATAAATGATGTTTCTCATATGCGAATACTAATTCAACAGATGTTTTTTTATATAATCAGTTGTTATTTGAAGATACTGTGTGGAACTTTTCCGATCCAGGCATCCGGTTGTTTGATTTTAAACAAATGCAATATGACCGAAGCGGTGTTTACAGTATTGTTAGGTTCCTCCATAATGAACCCCTTTTTTATTTTAGGACCTTTTATGCCCCAGGGAACAATCATCTCATCGGAACTTGTTCCTCCATGACCGTATTTGATACCTCCATGGTCGCTTACAAACAGGAAGTAGGTATCTTTGTATAAATCATTGGCTTTCATTTTTTCGATCAGTGCACCTATTTCTGCATCGGCTTCTTCTATTGACTGTATATATTCGTCTGACATCCATTGGTGCTTGTGTCCGGCATGGTCTGTATGAACTGAATATAAGAATACTAAAACGGGTTCTTGTTTATGTTGCAGCATGAAGTCAAGAGCTTTTGCGTAGTTCTCTTTATATCCGTCATTTTCCAGATAGCTGACTTCATCAAGATATTTCTTGTTATACGGATAGAACAGGTTGATCCAGTTATAATAGAATGCTGTTTTTATTTCCGGTTTTTGTTCCTTGATTACTGTAAATACCGAAGGGTAGTAACCGTCGGCATCCTTGTCCTGTAACGGGTAGTGGCTATCGGCCAATGTCCAGTCGTTATTGAAAACTCCGTGCTGCTCCGGACCACTACCGGTAAGATGACTTGTCCAGTTGGGCAGTGTCACAGACGGCATGACCACCCGTGTGTTTAGCGATAAGGCTCCTTCGCTTAACAAAGCATCCAGATGGGGAGTATTGGCTTTGGTAAAGCCATTTATGGAGATTCCATCCAAGGCTATTAATATTACTCGTTTGGGATTGCCGGCATTTGCAGTGAGTGATATAATACCTAATAAGCAGCAGAAGAGTATTTTTTTCATATTCATTAGAATGTTTGGTTGAAAAGATGGTGGTTTTTACTTGATACAGATAGGGGATGTATCAAAATGATATGTAAATCGATTCTGATACATCCCCGTTATAATATTACTTAGAATGCCAATTGCGTATGGTGTGTCTTTCCTTTGTAGGCACTGTCTTCTCCAAATGCGTCATAAGTATATGACTTCTGACTGTTGTTGTACTCAACTGTAACAGTCAGGCTGCTCAACTTATGGGAAGGATCTGAGAAATAAAGTTCGAAATTGCTGCCACTCTTTTGCAACATGAGTGCGCATGGTTTATCAACCGAAACTTTGATTCCATTGGCAGAGATGCTTCCTTTTTGGTAGAACATGGCTTGAATCATATTGTTTGCAACGTCTTGTACAGCTTGTACATCTGCGGAATTGGCTATGATTTCAGTATCTTTTATATTGTAGTTCTTCATAGCTCCTACGTTGTCTATACCCGGAACAATGATATAGCTGTAGGTCGCATTTGACGGAGCTGTTCCATGATTTAACCATATGGTACATACTTCTTTTTCAACCTGGTCTTTACTTTTGGTATTGTTAATCTCATACCAGCTTCCGTTACGGTTCTCGGCTTTAAGAGAAACTTTCTGCTCTTCAGGGAAGAAATAACCTACATTGCCATGCCATATCCAGTCTAATGACTGATCTGATACTTCGGCACCTATTGAGGCAGTATTTTCCTGTCCGTTTATGGCGTATGCAAGATTGTCTTTGAACATGCATTGGTTGACAGTCGTATTGATAGGCTCTGCCATGCTTGAAGTAATACCACTACCCAGACATACAATTCTACCGTCTAAGAAGAACCATGCCTTGTTTGCCGACATGCTGATGCCATGAGTATTAGCCGTAAATCTGAATCCGGAAAGTCCGTTTGCTTCAGCTGAAAGTCCACCGCAGAACTCTGATTCACCTGCTTCTCCCCATGAGCTAGCCAACGGAATTTCTGCCATTTGGGGATTGGTTACTCCTGGAACTCTGTTCCAGTCCCATGTTGGGAATATATCGAAATATTCTTCTCCGTCCAAAGCCAGATTCATGGAGCCATCACTCATGAAGAAGCCTTTCAGATTCTCTTTATTTCCGTTTTCGCATTTTCGGGTACGGTTGGAAGCCATACGTACACCAACAGAATAGTTTTTGCCTTGGAACAGACTCCAGTCACCTATATAATAGTGAGTAAAGTTGTCTGTGATGGATCCGTATCCATTGCCTTTTAAGATAGCAATTTGCTTATCGTATTCGGCACTATGGGCTGGGTCTATTCTTTTCATTTTGTCAAGAGTACCTGTAAAACCACTGCAATTTAAAGCCCCCGGACGGCTGACACTACGTCCGACAACATTATAGAATTGCACATGTCCTCTGATACTTTTCATATAAGTTTCGTTGATGAACCTGTACAGTACATTCAATTGGTTGGCCGATAGTTTGTATTCGGTATCTGCAGTATATTCTGCAACTCTGGTTACTCCGCTGAGCATAACCGGAGCATAGCCGCCGACATATAATTGTGAACCATGTTGGAAATACGATAAGTCGTATTGGATGCCTTCTTGGTTGGAAGCTACATATGCCAGTGGCATAAATGAATGGAGCACAGCCTTGTCTATTACGCTTTTATCTTCTTGCAGACATCCTCGGTACAACCAGTGTAAGGCTATGTCGGTCTTGTTGGCACCTGCCTGATCTTCCGGATCTCCTCCGGTTTGTTTCATATATAGAAGGATACTGTTTTCCAGTTCTTCCGGAACCAGCGTCTTACCATAGCGCATCAGAATTAGGATAACGCCCATATCCTGTGGTGCAGAAATTTGATTCTCATACCAATTGTCGCAAACCGGATGAACCGTATTCCAATAGGTTAGGGCTTGTATGATTTGTTTGTATAAGTCTTCGTTTCCATAATAACTGCTTTCTTTCAATATATATGCCTGAGCCATTTGATTCACTCGTGTCAAATGGGCGCCTGGTGTCCAGCTGAAAGAACGGTCTGAATAGTCAATATCGGGGAATGAACCGTTTTCTTGGATCTGTGCGATCCATTTTGCTGCATTTTTATCTACGGCAGATGCATTTGTAGACAGATTGCCGGATTTTATTCTTTCAAGAATGGTTTGGCATGTCTGATGCAAAGCATCATCGGTTTCTTCATCTCCATCTCCGCTATCCGGAGGTGTGGTTGGTTCTTCGATAACGCTGTTATCACTGCATGCCGAGGCTAATACGGGAAATACTGTCAGAGAGAGGGCTATTCCGGATAATCCGATTAATTGCTTTAAGTTCATGATATCTGTATTTTGAAAGGTTAGAAGTTTATAGTTTAGGCTGTTTTTTTCTCTAGTTAGGGAATAATTTTTTTCTAACTGGGAAAATATTTTTTCCTAACTGGGGAAAAATATCTGCTCACAAAGCTTTGTGAGAGTTTCACTAACGTTTATAGATGTTGTAGTTTGAATAAAAAGGGGCTTCTGTCAGAATTCTCATCGGACAGAAGCCCCGAACTATTCATTATCCTAAAAAGGAACTTTTATTTTTTCTCTTTCAAGGAGAATTCATCAAACCAGAATTCCAAGTTGTCGGCCGGTGTCTGGAGCTTGTATGAGTTCAGTCCGGGAGTGCCTGAAGTATGAGGTTTCAGAACCAGCTTCAGCAAAATGTTTTCCGGGATGTCCAATGTGATGGAATATTGTTTCCATTCGGTACCAACAGTTTCTGAAGTCAGGCAGTACAAGTCACCACTGGCACCACTTTCTTTTTGCTTGATAACCGTTTTCCCATTTTCCTTTACTAATGATTTCCATTCTTTATAGAGCAGCTTCATGTCGGCTTGTGTCTCACACAAAGCAAGATTTACAGCCAAGGGGGCACTAGCCTGATTACTTTTAGCCCAGAAACTGAGTGTATATTTACCAGCCGGTACATTCTGGATACACATTGACATATCGGTGCTATACCAGTTACCCAATTTACTGTTACTATACTTCATCGAACGATTACTTTCATCAGCACCGGTAGTCTTATCTATAGTTAAAGCAGCTGTGTTGTGGTTGAGCACCCACCAACGGTTTACAAAGTTCAGTGCATTTTCGTATTCAATATCCGAACGCGGACCTACCTTGGGCTGCATCGAAGCATCAAGATCGGTTTCGAAGCCACCGTTAACTACATATTCGGCACCGTCGTCTACGTTGCCATCACCACCACCAGGTACGCTTACTTCAATAGGTTTATAGTAGCGGATGTACTTGACATTCATTTGTTTCGGGAAGATGGTTTCATCGATACCCCACTGACCGCCCCATCCACCGCCAACGGCAATGTTCATGATGAGGTAGAAGGGCTGGTCGAACGGCCAGTAATCGAGTGTCATGCCTTCTTCTTTCTCGGCTGTACAAACTACTTCGTTATCAAACAATACCTGAATCATTTCTTCGTCCCATACCAAAGAGTAGAGGTGATAGTTCGATTCAAGTGTAGGCGAACTAGTATTACCCGACCAACGTTCAGCCAATCCGTCGTTGGTAGCTTGCGTATGCAGGGTTACATAATACGTGTTATGGTCTTCGGTGTTACCCCATACGTATTCCATAATGTCTATCTCAGCATATTTGCCTTCCAGAGCATCTGTCGGTCTCATCCAGAAAGCCGGCCATACACCACGACCTGTAGGTATTTTGGCTGCAATATCCAGACGACCATACTGGAAGTCTACTTTGCCTTTGGTAGTCAATTCGGCAGATGAATAATCGAAATGATAGGGTTCACCTGTCCATTTGTTAATACCTTCGTGCGGATCCTTGAATGCTTCTATCACTAAATCACCACCTTCGATGCGTGAAGTACGAGGATCATCCTTCAGATAATCTTGTGCCTCTTCGTTGCGCATGTAACCTTCATCGTAATTCCAATAAGCTGAATTTGGACGTCCGTCTTGATCGAATTCTTCCGACCAAACCAGTTCGTAACCTTGGTAACCGGCGGTATCCAAGCGCTCGTATAAAGGATAGTTGACATCCTTCAGAGAGATTGATTCGTCCGCGCAGGAGGCGAGGCCTGCTAGCAAACCTCCTCCTATCAACAGATTTAATATTAATTTATTTGTCATTTTCGTAGTATTCATTCGTTAAACTTCTTTATTTTGAAGATATTGGTTATTCCCATCCCGGGTTCTGAGTCAAGTTGGGATTAACAAATGTCTCGTTCTGTGGAATCGGGTACAGGTACATCTTGTCTTTCCAGATACGGTTTTGCACCAGTTGGCGAGTGTACTCGAAAGTAGGTCCGTTCTTACGGATGTGTACACCGTAGATCTGCTCTACCACGTTACCAATCTTCCAACGGCGGATATCCCAGAAGCGGTGGTCTTCGAATGCCAGTTCGACGCGACGTTCGTGACGTACAGCTGTACGGAACGAATTCTGGTCACCGGCACCTTTAACGTCGGGCATACCTGCAGCCTGGCGTACTTGGTTCAAAGCCTGTCGGGCAGAGATTGTGCAGTTGGCATCTGTGTAGTCAGGACCTTGCCATTCGTTCAATGCTTCAGCGTAGTTCAGCAATACTTCTGCATAACGGTAGGTTGGGAAGTGGTGATTCTTACTTACAGTGTTCGGTGGTGTTAAAACTACCGTTTCATTTACTAACTTCTTCAGGTAATAGCCTGTCAAAGTAGCACCTGTTACAGGGGCTCCGAAACGACCACCTTCGTAAGTATCAATCTGCGTTTTCATAAATTTCATGCCATTGGCAAGCACTGTACGATAGAAACGCGGGTCACGAGTTGGGTTACCTGCCTTATCATAATACATATTCTGTACATGTGTGGCATTGTTCCAACTGAAAGGTGTTCCGTCTTTCATCTCAAATTCATCCACAAGGTTCTGAGTCGGAGTATTTCCACTGTTTGTACCGTTAGCAAAACCAATGGGCAGGTTACGAGTTTCGAATGTCAGGCTGGCATTGTTACGAGTCTCAAAAATCAATTGTGGCGATTTCAATACAGCGTCACCCAGATTCGGATCGTACAACGGATCTTCATCTATAGCAGGAAGACTGTAGTAATTCATTGCAATGACATCGTGGGCAGCTTCAGCTGCGGCTTTCCAAGCTGCAGAAGCATCGCCGTCACAGAGCAACGGGCTAGCTGCATAAAGCAAAGCACGAGCACGGATAGCAAGAGCTGCTCCTTTGGTTACACGACCGGTTTCACCAAAGAAATCATTGTGGCTTAACGGAAGTTCGTCTGCTACCGAAGCGCATTCGGTTGCTACGAAATTCAGTATTTCTGTAGCTTTGGTCTTAGTTACGCTGTTGATTTCGTCCAACTCCATCGGTTCGGTAAGCAAGGGTACATCGCCGTAACGTTTTACCAGTTCGAAGTAATAAAGGGCACGAAGCACTCTTACTTCACGCAATGACATCCGTGCTTTCTCGATGTTATCCGGATAGTTAGAATCCCACTTATGACGTTCCAGATTTTCTTCAGAGTAATCACGCAGGAACATATTGATGTCATAAATTACCTGATAGTATTCGCTCCACTTATTATCGATCTGGTTCAGCGGGCTCCATACATCGTTGTAGATGTCATATACGGCGTTGCTTTCCCACGTATATACAGCATTGTCAGTAGCGGCTTCGCGCAGAGCACCACCAATGTGATCTCCAAAATCATCGGGAAGTGAACGGTAAGCGGCATTACCCAAAGCCAATACGTTGTCGAAATAGCCGTAGGCTTCCTCCTGAGTCTTACCCTGTGATTCGTCGAAGTCCAGGAAATCGCATCCCCCCAAAGTGAGGGATGCGGCTATAATTAAAGCTAATTTTTTCATATTGCGTTTAGTCTTGTTTTTAGAAGTTAATGTTCACACCTACAAACACCGACATCAAGTCTGGATAGTTGATCGAGAGGTCTTCACAGTTCAGGTACTTCACATGGTCAAGCGAGAACAGGTTGTTGCCACGGAGATATACTTGGCACTGATCCATCTTCATGCTGCTAATCCACTTTTTCGGCAGGTTGTAATAGATGTTGAGATTACGCAGTTTGAAGAAGGCACCGTTCTCCAGCCATTCTGTACTGTTACGGAAGTTGTTGGCGTTGTCCAGCGTTGTCAGACGCGGTGCAGTTGCTACACCCTTGGTGTCCTCAGTCCAACGTACTCGGTCTTCCAGATACCATTTGCTCAAGTTACTGTTGTTGTTACGCAACGGCCAGTATACAGACTGAGTATTTAACATACGGCTGTATTGTCCGGCTCCTTGGAACACAGCGTCTATACCGAATCCTTTGTATTCAAAGCCTAAGTTGATACCGTAGTAGATGCCCGGTATTGAAGAAGAATGACCAATGGCAACTTCGTCATATGAGTCAATCTTACCATCACCATTTTGGTCCTTGTACTTGATGTCTCCCGGACGTACGGCTGAGAACATCTGTTTGGGGCTGTTGGCGATATCTGTTTCATCACGGAAGTAACCGATGGCTTCCAGTCCATAAAGTTGTCCGATACGGTCACCTTTCTTGTACAGATAGTCATAAGGTTTGTAGCCTTCACCATTTTCATCAATGCAAGTACGCAGGTACGAGAAGGTTCCACCTACATAATATTTGAAGTTTTCGCCTACTTTATCTTCCCAATTCAAGCCTAAATCGAGACCTTTAGAATTGGTTTCACCCATGTTCAGCTGAGGAATGCCTGTACCGATAACGCTTGAATACAAGTTGGAAGCTGAGATCAGTGTGTTCGTACGTTTATCATAGAAAGCGTCAGCTGTCAGTGACAAACGGTTGAACAAACGCATGTCGATACCAAAGTTATACTTGTCTGCCAATTCGATGTCCAAGTTGGATACAGCCAAGTTGCCGGCATGAAGACCACCGAAACCGGCTGGAGTATCTTTGAAGAGACCACCACCGCAGCTTACCCAGTAACGTTCATCAAGGTCGTAAGCGATGTTATCGTTACCCGAACGTCCCCATGATGCACGAATCTTGAAATAGTCGATTACGTTACTTGCGTTTTTCCAGAAAGATTCGTTCGAAAGTACCCATGCAGCTGATATGGCAGGATAAGTACGGAACTTATCGCCATCGCTTAACACACTTGTACCACTATAGTTTACTACTACGTCTACCAGATAACGGTTGTCGTAGTTGTAACCACCGGTGAAGATGACCGACTGGCGTTTGCGGCTGTTGTTACGTCCCAGCGGAGTATAAGATTCCTGACGATACATCAAGTTTCCATTTACGGCGTGGAGACCGAAAGCACGGTCGTAGCCTACTCGTCCGTCGATAACCAAACGCATGAACTGGCTGTTCAGACCACCGTTGGAGATAGAAAGGGCTTTTTCTTCACCACCTACATTACGCAGAATTTCGTATTCACCCAATACAGCACCCGGGATAACAGTCAGTGCTTCGTATTCATATTCCTGTGAACCAGTTTCCTGATAAACGGCACTGTTGTCATACGAAATACCAACTTCTGCTTTAAGGCCTTTAGTTACCGGTGACAAGTCTTGATAGATACGAAGATCGGACTGCAACATACGTTCATCGGTACGGAAGTAACCATTTTCAGCAATCTCAGCAATAGGATTGATTTTGAAAATATTGTTACTACCCCAATAGCCGTTGGTTGTACGGATAGGGAATGCACCTGAAGGAACATGGAACAGATTACCAAAGATATTGGCTTCTGATTCGCGTGGGCGATTGTTCTCGTGCAACAGACCAAACATATTCAATGCAACTCGTGTATAATCGGTTACGTCAATATCCAAGTTCATACGGGCATCAAGACGATACTTTTTAAATTGTGCATCGTAACGACCGGTTGAGTTCACCAGATCTGTGTCCAAAATACCTTGGTCGTTCTTATAGTTGATAGCAGTATAATAGCGTACTCGTTTACCACCTCCACGGAAAGTCAAGTTCAGCTGATGGTTGGTGGTATAGTCACGCAAGGCGGTTCCCATCCAGTCTACATTAGGGAATGCGTCAGGGTTGGATCCGTTGCGGAAAGCATCAAATGCGGTAGCGTCGTATTCTAATGACAAGCCATCATAGTAGAGCGCTTCATTGCGCATTTGTGCATACGTAACACCATCTACAAATTCCGGCTGATTGATGGGCAATCCCATACCATAGGTATAGTTTACATCAATATCGCGACGGTTGTACTGTCCGCGTTTAGTGGTTACTACTACTACACCATTGGCACCACGTGTTCCCCACAGTGCTGTAGCAGCACCGTCTTTCAATACAGAGATGCTTTCTACTTCGAGCATGTTGAGGTAGTCCAAGGTACGGGGAATACCATCTACAACGATGAGTGGAGATTGTGATGATTGTGAACCACCGCCACGTACCATCAGGGTAGCACCATCAGTCCAGCCAGTGTTTTGCTTTACAATCAAGCCCGGCAACATACCGTACAGTGAGTTTCCTACGTTGAAGGTAGAGTTGTTGGCAATCTTTTCACCAGACAAAGTTGACACAGCTTGTGTCTGTTCACGGCCGCTTTGCAATTTGCTGCGGTTTTCTGTATAAGTATCCAGATCTTCCAGGCAAATTTCTAATGATTCGCCTTTAACCCATACCCGTTTCTTTTGACTGTCGGCATATACTATTTCAATGTATTCACCTTGGTTAGCGTTTAGGGTAAATACGCCTTTCTGGTCGGTGATGGATTTTTCAGTAGGATGTCCTACTGTAGTAACCAAAGCACCCAGTACAGGTTCGCCTTGGGCATCCTTCACTACACCCGTAATTTTTTGTTGCGCCATTGCCGAAACCGAGAATAGGCAGGCGAGCGCTAATACGGAAATATATTTCTTTTTCATGCTTGCTAAATTCTTTAGTTAAATCCTTTCCTTATTCCCAGCCGGGGTTTTGTACCAAGCCGTATTTCTTGTTAATTTCATCCAAAGGAATAGGGCACAGATAGTATTTATCATCCCAATTGTCAATCCATAAATGTTGATTGGGTGATTCCTCTTTAAATTCATATCTGAAGTTTACGTAGTTGCCATTTACCTTTTCTCCTTCCGGATAAGTACGCAAACGGACAATCTTACGAGCTTTCAGGTAATCGCTGTGTTTCCAGCGGTTGATGTCATAATAGCGAACCTCTTCCCAACCGAATTCCAAAGCACGTTCGCGAAGGATAGCCTCGCGCAAGGCTACACCCGGAGCAGCAGTCTCTTTGGTAACGTGAGGCATCTGTACACGGTCGCGGAGCAGATTTATATAATCGTAAGCATCGCGTCCGAATTCGTCTTTCTGTTCTGCTTTTCCCAGTTCGTTCATGGCTTCAGCAATGTTCAGATAGATTTCCGGCAAGCGGAGCAGACAGCAATTGTAGAACTTGTTCTGCAATTCGTTCAGGTGATCCTGATAGTATTTGCGTATACCTATACCAAAATATCCTAAACCTGCCCAACGCCAGTTCTGGCCACCACCCATGTCTTGGGGTTGTTCACGACCTCCCTTGTAGATTTCTGCCTTGCGTCCCCAAAACTTGTCACCTGTTACGATGAGAGTCTCATACAAACGAGGGTCGCGGGTCATCTCAAAATCTTCTGTAAAGAACGGATGAGCGCGGTGTTCGGGGTTATCCCAGCTGAAATCGCTACCATCTTTCATGGGGAACATGTCACAATACCACATGGTTGGGTCACCTGTTCCATAACGGGTCTGAGTTACGTTATAGGAGTTCAAATCCCATTTAATATAACGGTGACTACTGATTAAGGTTTCGTGATTGTAACGGTCAAAATAACCGGAGCAGAAGCTTTTACGCGGATCACCGTTGTCTACCAGTTTATATACATTGTTGTTTTTAGCATTCTCACGTAAGAAAGCCAGTCCAGCTTCCAAAGCATCTTGCCAACGGCTTTGTTGATAATCACCCCACCATGTGTAGTGATTCTGTGATGCTTCGCCATCTTTGAAAGGTTGGTCACTGTTAAAAAGCGGACTTGCAGCAAAAGTTAAGAAACGCGATTTTAGAGCCAAAGCACCGGCTTTTGTCATACGGCCGTCGTCGTTGGCTTCTACGTCCCAAGGTAATTTCTTGGCAGCGTCGTCAATCAGGGTGCTGATTTTTTCTACCGCTTCAGCAATGGTCATACGGGTCATTTTCATATCATCCGAAGGCTTATAGGCATGGTCAATCCATGGCATACCACCATAGTTACGGAAAATGTCCACGTTGTGGTAAGCTATAATCATTTCTGCTTCTCCTTTGCGACGGGTCTTTTCTTCTTCAGTCATGTCTGGAACGCGGTCTACATTCTCCAAGAAAATATGGGCTTGGCGGATTCCATATATAGCCGAAAATTTACCATCGGCCCGGCCATAATCCATTCGGTAAGCGGCACCGCTATAATTTGACGCGGTCACTTGTCCTTTATGATATTCAGTACCTCCACTTTTTCGACATGTACCCAAATCTGTGATACTTTCCAAGGATCCCCATGAAAGACGTCCATTGATAGGGGTATGGTCGGGTAGAGAGTGATATACCTGTGCTAATTGCTGTTCGGCATAGATTTTATTTCCGAATACGGAATCTATATTCATCTCGTCACTCAACGGTTTTTCCAGAAAAGCGTTTCCGAACTTGATATCGTCGCATCCCGCTCCCACGCACAGCAGTGAAGCCAAAGCGAGACCTTTTATTATATGTTTCATATTCTACAAGGTTTAGAAAGTGATGTTTACACCTAAGTTATAAATACGGGTTACCGGATACTTGGTGTTTTGCCAACCAATCACAAATTCCGGGTCCATCAGGTCGAACGGACTGAAGCAAAGGAGGTTGTAACCTGTTAGTTTCACACCTAACTGAGAAATACCCAGCTTCTTTAGTGCGGGGCGATCATTAAAGTTGTAACCTATAGAAACGTCTTTCAGCTTGATGTATGAGCCGTCAACAATCCACATATCTGAGTTGTATGAATTGTAATTAGAGCTTGTTCTTGAGAAACGTGGATATTTTGCAGTAGCGGCTGTTTCCGGTGTCCAACGCCCGTCTACTTGGAATTGCATCAAACCGCGGCTTTCGCCAGAGAAGGGTCTGCGGAAAGCATCTATTAATGAAATAGAGCGTTCAGCAGTTCCTGTCCAGTTCATAGCAAAGAAGAAGCCTTTATAGTCGGCGCTCAGATTTAAACCGAATGTGTAGTTTGGGCGTGTCGGGTAACCTACCTGACATTGGTCATCGGGGTCAATGACACCATCTCCATTTAAATCTTTGTACATGATGTCGCCCGGATAGACTGGAACTTGTGGTTTTGCTAGTCCTTCTTTCAGTTCACCGTCCTTTCCGTTTACGAAGTCATCGAATCCATAAAAGCGTTCTACTACGTAGCCAAATTGTGCACCTACTTCACGGCCGGTACGCCACAAATAAGGTTCGTTCGGTTCTACTTCATCCTGGAAGACAATCTTATTCTTGGCATACGACATGTTGGCATTGATGTTGTAGTGGAAGTCATTGCCGATACGGTCATCCCATGTTACTTCCAATTCATAACCTTGGTTCTTTACTTTACCCATGTTGACTACAGGCAACAGACTGGAGCTAAGGGCTGTCAGTGAAGGAATGGTCTTACGAGAGATCAAGATGTCTTTACGATCTTCACGGAAATATTCGGCTGTTACTTTCAGACGGTTATCCAAGAAGTTCATGTCCACACCATAGTTCTGTTTCAAAGCAGTTTCCCATGTTACGTCCTTATTGCCCAGACGTTGCTCAACGGAACCTTTCCACCAAGAGTTGTTTTCGTAACCGAAGTTGTATCCCCATTGCTCTTCTTTCCAGCTACCGCCTTCGTTGTATTGCAAATTCACTTTATAGCTGTCGGGTAAGTACAGGTAACGGTTACTGCTCATGTTGTCGTTACCTACCAGACCCATACTACCACGTACTTTCAAGAAGTCGAATACTTGTTGGTTCTTCATAAAAGGCTCTTCTGTGACAACCCATCCCAAAGATATAGCGGGGAAAGTACCGAATCGTTTGTCCGGAGCAAAGTTCTCAGAACCATTGTAACCAATGTTGAACTCGGCCAAATAGCGTGATTTGTAATCGTATGTAACACGACCTACCAAACCGACATAGGCTGTAGGCAGGTAAGGTAATTGTGACGGATAGTATTTCTTACTTTGGTTGTACAGCAACAGGGCACTGACATTGTGTGAACCGAATTTGCGTGCATAACGGATGCTGGCTTCCATATACCAGTCACGACTACGGCCGGTACTTTCGCTATAACCAGGCTTGGAGTTAGCTCCGCTGATGCGATATACTACGTTGTCGTTGAAGTTTGGGTCACCAGGAAGCAAACCAGAACCGTTCACTTCTCCTTCGTAATAGGGGGTCCAGATTTCGATCTGACTGGAACTTCTTGTTCGATTCTTTGTGAAGGTATATCCTGTATTGTAGGCTGCTTTCACTTCCACTGACAGACCTTTAGTTAACATATCTAATTTTTGTACTAGGTGCATGTCTAGATTCATGGTATTATTAAGAACTGTGCTGCCCCCCTTACCATAAATATTTGTAAATGGATCTACCATTATTATTTTTTCAAAACGTGGCGCTGTAACCATCGGTTTGCCATCTACCAATCCTGGGCTAGCAAAGGGCTGTGCAAGTCCTAAGTTTTCCCAGAAGCGGGAATCTGCAGGCTGTTGACGGTCGCCTACTACACCACCGATACCTAATTTCAGAGTAGTGGATTTACTGATTTCGTAATCCAGGTTAGTACGGTAGTTGTAACGGCTGTATTTATAACCGTAACCTTGGCCAAAGTCTTTCATCAAACCGTCCTGATAGAGGTAACCTACAGAGATAAAGTAACGCATGCGTTCTGTCCCTCCGGAGATGTTTAAGTTGTGCTGCGTTTGTACAGCTGCATCTTTTACCATGTAGTCGTACCAGTCCATGTCCGGATAAAGGAGGGGTTGATCTCCAAGACGGAAACGTTCCAAAGCATAAGCATCAAAGACGTCTTTTGTAGCACCGGCATTACGTTCAAATTCGTTATACATAGTCGCGTAGGTGTAAGAGTCAGCATAATCTACCCAATTGGATATTTGTTGAACACCTACAGAAGAACTGAGAGAAATCTTAGTTTTACCTTCAACGCCACGGCGGGTTGTTACCAAGATAACACCGTTAGCACCACGTACACCGAATACAGCAGTAGCAGAAGCATCCTTCAATACAGAGATACTTTCGATTTCGTTCGGGTCCATCTGGAAGAAGGAACGTTCTACACCGTCCACCAGGATCAGCGGAGACGCACCACTTTCAGTCAATGAACCGACACCACGAACGAAGATCTTCGGATCTTCAGCACCTGGCTGTCCGGAACCTTGTACAGAAGACAAACCGGTGATTTTACCGGCAAGTGAGTTAGCAACACTGGCATTAGGCGAAACCAACAGTTCGTCAGTCTTTACTGAAGAAATGGCACCGGTCAGTGTCTCTTTCTTCTGCACGCCGTAGGCTACGACTGTTACTTCGGCCAACTCGTTGAATTGTTCTTGCAATACAACTTTTACTTGTTTTTTCCCATTCAGGGGAATCTCCTGGGTTTCGTAACCGATAAACGAAACTACCAGAATTGCGTTTTTCACGTCGGGCACAGAGAGGCGGAAGTTTCCATCTATATCCGTGATGGCTCCTCCACCCGCGTTCTTCACTTGAACCGTTGCCCCGATTACAGGCTCGTTTGATGCGTCTTTCACTTCACCCGTTACCACAGCTTGCTGTGCGAACGAAATCAGGAAAGAACACATCATAAACATCAACGCCCAAAGGCGTTTGCTGTTTTGTTTTAGTTCATTCATGTTGTTAAAATTAAGATTAGATGGTTGAAAAATTGTTTTACGATGCGAAAGTATATCTTCAATCTCATAAAAATGTGTAAAAACGTACAAAACAAGAACCCATTTCGTCCAAAGCTGCTATAAAACGTCTGTACAGGCCTTCTGACGCATGTATTCTACCTGTTAGATCCTATCGAACATCCAGTTTCAGGTGTACGGAAGTTCCTTCGGAAAGCCATACAGTGACGCGGGTTTTACCATCGGTAGGTTCCAAAATGGCCGTTTGATGTGTACCTGTTTTCTGCTTCCATTGTCCGTCGAGCACTAAGGTTGCGCAGGTGGCACTGGACCGCCAACGGTATGTTTTGTCGGGAACGGGACGAAGGTCGGGACAGCACAAAACAAGGTCGAGTTCTTGTCCGGAAGCGTCGCAACGTTCCATCGCCAACAGGGCAGTGTCGGCCGAACGAAGTTTGCCGTAAGTTAGGTTGTCGGATGGGGCAAACAAGGCATAGGCTACAGTACCCGTCGGGCGATGTTGGAGCACATGCAACGAGTCTTCCTGTGCCAGTATGCGGAACAGGTCTTTATCGATGCGGCGTGCAGTCTGTTTCAGCCCTTCGGCTGTTGTGCCCGGTATTACATAAAAGGCATACCGTTTGTTTTGAGGTTTCACGCCATGGTCGATGAAAGCCTTTGCGGCTAATACGTTGCGGAATATGTTTGCTTCCAGACCTTTCAACGAGGGAGTAGACTGCATGTTATAGATCACTTCTACAGCTTCGTTTGCGGCAGGCAGATAGTAGCCGGTTCCGGCAGGAGTAAGCAGATAGTGCTTGCGGTTGGCGGCCAGGCGCAGGGTGTCTCCCTGGGCAGGTTCTGTGCCGTCTACCATAAACGGCAGATCGCCTTTGCCGATGTGTTGGAACAGGTTGGTGGCAGTCTGCCAGGTGTCGGGGTAATCGCCTACGGCGGAAATACCTGTACCGAGGCTTACCAATATACCGTCGAATGCGAATACAGATTTACAGAAAGTCAGGTTGGTGGGGGTGTAACGACGGTTTCCCCACGAATCTCCCTGGTCGAAGGCGGCGGCGAACATGCCGCAGTCGCCCCACGAAAGGGCGCCCGAGAAGTTGGTTGTCAGGGTATACTGGTCGAAGCGGTCGGTGTCATTCCCATTGGGAAGAAGGTCTTTCCATGTAGGATAGTGGACGGTGGTACTGCCGCAAGGCATGTTCCAGTCCCATCCGGCTGCCAGTTGTGACGGGTCGGAGGGGTAACCCGATCGGGCTAGGTTGCCTTCGTAGACGATTTCCAGGGTACCATGCGACTGATAGCGTCCGAAACGATTCTGACGGGAGTAAAGCTCACCGCCCCAGAAGCGGGTAGTAGGGCAACGCATGGTTGCCACCCAGTCGCCGTAGCGATAGACTCCAGCGGGGCTGTAGTTGAACGAGTAGAAGCCGTCGAGATTGCAGACTCCGGCCTCTTTGTACTTGTCGGTCTTGAAGAAGTAGTTGTAGCAGGCGGCAAGTTCGTGGTCGATGCCTGTCCCCAGAATGTCGCCTCCGATGGCGATGAGTTCGTCGAACAAAGCTTGGGTGAAGCTGACTTGTGTGCCTGTATAAGGATGGCGTCCGCCCAAAGACGCGGCAAAGTGGCGGTTGTCATCCGATGTAGAGCGGGTTGCCATGAGGTAGGTAGCGACTACGGCCTGAGCCACATGGTTGTATGCTGTTTCCGTAATGCGGTATGTGGTACCTTTCAGGCGGCCCATGTATTGCACCCATGTGCGGTAGGAGTACATGTAGCCGTTGTAGTGGGTATTGTGGTGGAAGCCTGTTCCGTCAGGTTTCAGAACATCGCCTCCGCCCGGAACGTATTGTGCGCAGCCTGATAGGAAATGCGAGAAGGCTTTGAGGTCGGCTACTGCTTGCTGATTGTCGGGATTGTGGATGGCGCATACGAAGAGATGTTGCAATACGTTGTACAGGTAGTCCGAGTTTATCTGTCGTCTCAGCTCGCTGTCTGTCAGGTAGGTACGGTCAAACTCTATCAGTTCCTTGACTCCCGCAATGAGGCGTGTGCGGCGCAGTGAGTCGCATGCGGGTAGGGCGCTGAGCAGATCGGCGGGTAGTTGGCGTACGCTGCCATAAGCGCTGTAGACAAGTTTCGGCATCTGTTCGATGACGGAATCTTTGCTTAAATAGTCCAGATAAGCGTCCAGACGCTCCGCAGCTCCGGATTTACCACTCAGTTTGGCGTATGCCAGTGCGCGCACGGTGGCAGCTATATGAGGGGTTTGTTCCTTGCTGATGGTTGGCAGCGGAGTAAACAGGTCTTCGCTTAGGGCGGCTTCTACTTCGGCCGCAGTGGCTTTGGGTTGTGCCAGCGGATAGGCCGCACGCAGTTTGTTCAGGTCGTTCAGTTCTGTCGGAGTAGGGTTTTGTGCTATCGTCTGCCCTACCGACAGTATCAGACTACATAGTAAAATTAACGTTTTCATCATATTGATTTTTAGAGTTTCCTGTTTTACTTGTTTCTTTCTGGGACATAGTGTCCGTTGTATGGCTGTTTCAGTTGATGTATCTCCATCCATTCTTTTAATAGTTGGCGATGTGCTTCGAGTACTTCTGCATAACGTTTCTCAATGGCGAGATTACGCATTTCGCCACGGTCGGCATGCATGTCGTAAAGTTGTTCGCGGTAACGTCCTTTATCGTAGAGTACATACTTGTAGTGTGGAGTCCGGAGTGCCCATCCGCGAGTGCCTCCACCTTTGTCAAAAGTCGTTTCGGTCACTATATAGGGCTGATGAGGCGTCTGGTTGTCGGCCTGTTCGGCCAGTTGTTTAAATGAAACGCCATGCAGTCCTTTCGGTTCGTCTGTTCCGGCCCATTGGCAAACGGCAGAGAAGAAGTCGGTTCCGTTGTTGACCAGTTGTTCTGATACTTTTCCGGCATTCTTCTTGGCGGGTAGGGTGACGATGAGGGGTACGTTGATTACCTCTTCGTACAACGCTGACTTCTGATTCCAGCGGTGTGCTCCCATACCGTCGCCGTGGTCGCTGGTGAAAATAACAACGGTGTTTTCCCATAAGTCTTGTGCGTCCAGTTCATTGATGATTTTACCGATTTCCGTATCTACCTTTTCGACTAACCGGAAATAACAGGAACGGTAGCGACGCCAATCGTCGGGAGTAAAGTCGGCTGTGGGATAGGCTGAATAATTCATCCGTTTTTCGTAGCTGATGACGTCGGCATCGTAGGGCTGACGTTCGAAGTTGAGCGGGAGCCCCGGCCATTCGTCTTCCGGCAGGGAGGGTAGATTGCCATGTGGCAGGTTTTGACTGCGGGCAAATTCGCAGATATTGTGTGGATTGTCAAAGCTGGCCACGAGAAAGAATGGGCGGTTATGCTTTTGTCGCAGAAAGTTTACACAGGCTTCGGCCAGACCGTTGTCGCGGAACGGATGAATGGTGGTAAAACCAAATTCGCCATCGGGCATGGCGGCTGTGTGCACGTGCCACTTGCCAGCATAAGCGCAATCGTATCCGGCGGCAGACAAGAGATGCCCCAATGTCCGGTTGTGCAGGGAGTCGGGCAGTGGGACATTGTTTTTGTCCATCCCTATTTCGTAGGGAGAATATCCGGTGAACATGGCTGCACGGGAGGGACCGCTTAGCGGGGCCGCGCAATAGGCATTGCGGAACAGGACGCCTGCTGCTGCCAGTCGGTCCATGTTGGGGGTGTGAATATCACTGTTGCCGGCACAACTCATTGCCGTAGCCGATTGCTGGTCGGTAATGATGAAGAGGATATTGGGGCGCTGTTGTGCCCAGGAGGCCAGTGGGAGGCCGGCCAATATCCATGTGAGTGCCCGTGTCGGACGGATAGATTTAGGTTCGTTCATAGGTTCTTGTCTATTATGAAATCTGGTGTCGAAGTCTTGTGTTTCAGAGGTACTTCTTATGCGTTTCTGGAATGCAAGTGTGGCTCGCGAGCGACACTTGCACGGCTCGCGAGCCGTACAAGTGTTTCAGATGAGCCGTGCAAGTGTCCCAGAAATGGGGTATAAATGCCTCTCTCAACCAGCTATTTCGACGGTCACTGTGTTGCCGCAATGCAGGCCTTGGGGCAGTGCGATGCGGTGTGCCTTACCGTTCAGGGTGACGGTGATTTCCTTCAGGTTGGCATCCATGGCAGCGTCGGTCACCGAGATGGTCTGTTTGCCATCTTTTTGCTGTATCATGACGGCGCAGGGCACGGATGTCTGCAGGCTGATGCCTTTGGCTTTCAGACCTTTGTTGCCCGGATAGAATACGGCCTGGGTAACACTACGGTCGTTGGTGCGCACGGCTTGTACGAGGGTATCGTTTTGCAGCACCTCGAACGGCAGACGTTCGCCGGGGACTCCCTGACCGGTGTAGACGGCATAACCGTAAGTGTCGTTCACCGGTTGCTGTCCGTGGTCGGCCCAGATGCGGAGGATTTGTACCTGTTCGGGCAGATCGGCCGTTTTCTTGTTCGACGGGTTCAGTTTTTGCCAGTTGGTCGGGCGTGTTTCGCAGGCGACGAATGCTTTGGATGTATATTCCGGCAGGATGCAATACGAGAATTTTCCCTGTTGGGTCAGCCAGATGGCTTTCTTCTTGTTGCCTTCGAGCGTGGTCTCGCCTTTGCCCAGCACTTCTTTTTTGCCGTTTCGGGTGATGAACACTTCACCGGTCAGTGCGGTCTGGTCGAGGGTGGTACGTATGTGTCCTTCTTCGTCGGGATTCATGTTGGTGACACCGGCGCCCAGTGCTACGAAGTAGTCGCCCAGGATGAAATAACCTTTATAGGCCTTGAATCCGTACAGGAGGCTGTTCTCTACGTTTCTGTCGCCCTTGTCGTTTACGTTCTCCTTGTCTGCACCGTGCATCTTTTCGAAGATGTATCCGGCTACTCCGTTCTCGCCCGAGTCGGTGGCGCCGGCTGCAAAGTTATACTTGCTGCAGTAGCCTCGCCAGTTGGTCACGGGGACGAGCTTGTCCATGCCTTCGCGGGCTGTGACACCGGGCATTGCCGTTACGTCCCAGCCACCCATGACGCGGAAGTACTCGTCACCGTCGCGTTGGAAAAGGGTAGCTCCGTCGGTGGGATAGAAGTTGTAATTGTCGGCAAAAGCGGCACTTTCCAGTCCGTCGGTGCGTCGGGATGCCATATTGATGCAAATATGGTAGTCGGGGGTTTTCTTCATCAGGTCGTCGTTGTTGTAGAACCAGCGTACGCCCGTGTACATGCCGTTGTCGTAACCTTGCATGTTGATGCGGTTTTCT
This sequence comes from Bacteroides ndongoniae, assembly GCF_900108345.1. Classification (GTDB taxonomy): domain Bacteria; phylum Bacteroidota; class Bacteroidia; order Bacteroidales; family Bacteroidaceae; genus Bacteroides; species Bacteroides ndongoniae. The sequence continues at coordinate 579,360 of NZ_FNVV01000012.1, forward strand.
CCAGCTTCCTTCTGCAGTTGCTTCAGTTCGGCCTGCTCCTCCGGTGTGAAGGAACTGATCCAGTTGCTTACAACGTTGGCAAGCAATTTCTTATAGGGAATGGGTTTCTCCGTAGGATTGTAGACGTAAGAATAACGGTCTAGTCCCGGCAAGCGGAATCCTTTGTAATAGTACCAGTTTCCGCCACGGAAGAAGTTCATCAGTGCTTCGGCGTTGGTGCGGGTCAGCTGCTTGGCCCAGGGCGTACCGTTCAGCATGGTCAGCATGTTCAGGGCATTGAATGTGCCGTCGATGGGGTAACCCCATATCAGACACTGCATGCCGTGCCCCCATCCGGCACCGTCGGCTGTAAAGCCTTCGGTCCAGAACGATTCGTTGTACGTTGTCTGTGATGTCATGCTGATGCCTTTCTGGCAAATCTCGGCCAGCAGGTCGATCATGGGGACAGAACTGTACATCGCCGCTACGGGCAGCAGGGAGCGGTATCCCAATGCGTTTCCGCCAACCCACCATACGTGGTTACGGAAGCGCTCGATGCTTACCACGTTTTTATCCGTCTCGTCGTTACGGAGCGGTTGGGTCCAGGCTTCCAGGCCGACAGCTTTCAGCATGTCGCAGGCTTCGGTCAGCAGGGGTGTTGCCTCTCCCCGTTCTGCCTGGTCCATCTTATCCAGCAGAGCGAAGTAGAGGTTGACCGCAGCCGTAGGAATGGCAAAGCACGAAGCATGGAAACGTGGTTTGTTGTTGGGACGACGCACTTCGATTTCGCCATAGTGCAGGATGGCTTTCTGAATTTTCTCCGACAGGGCTTCGTCATCTGCAATCTTGCCCAGCCGGATGGCACTTGCTATCTGAAACAGACGCTCGTAGGCCGAAGCAATGAAGATGCCCACGACGTCTCCTGTCGTATTCTCGAATCCTTTCTGATAAGCATTGTTCTTTTCGAAGTCTCTTTCGGTCGGGTTCATGTCGGCAAAGGTACCGTCTTCGCCCAGCTGCTTCAGGAAGTTCTGCACTTGCTCCAGGTTCGAAGTGGGTTGCAGGCGGTAGGGATGGTTGTGGAAGTAATCCCTCATCTTTTTTACCGCTTCCAGCTTGTTGCTGTCTTGGTTGTATTCGGCCGCTTCCTGATAGTAGCGACGGTAGTTTTCGAAAGCGAAATCGCGTTCGGCTTGTTGGGCAAAAGCCGATGAAGCCGTGGCGAAAAGTATGCTTGTCAGGATAAATCTGATTTTCATGGATTATTGAAGTTTATTTTATCGGGTTAGAATTGTTCGTATCTGTTCAAATGCCTTTCTTAACTGTTTCCAGCAGCTTTGACAATCGCTCTACCTCTTGCGGATGTTCGTTGGCTACATTTGTCTTTTCCGAGGGGTCGGTACACAGATTGTACAGCTGCGGCTGAGGACTGTTACCCAGTTCCATTTTTGTCCAGCGTTCGGTAGCCGGTTTGTCGCTGGGTTCGATGTATTTCCAGTCGCCTTGAATGATAGACAAGGTGTTGTTTAAGTTTTGCTGTACGACGTATTCGCAACCGTTGTTGTCCTTGCCGAGGAATGTTCCCAGCTGGTCGCGGCTGTCGGGGGCTGCCCCTTCGGGGATGTCATGGTTCAGCAGAGTAGCAAACGAGGCGTATACATCGATCATCGAGAATGGAGCCTGCTGTTTGCCCGGCTTGATGACGGCTGGCCAGCGTACGATGAACGGAATGCGGGTACCGGCTTCGAAGGCGCTGTATTTACCTCCGCGGTAGTGCTTCATAGGGGTGTGGCCGTTCAGTAACTCGAATGCCTGATCCTGATAGCCGTCGTCGATGACGGGGCCGTTGTCGCTACAGAATACAAAGATGGTATTGTCGGCCAGATTCAGGCTGTCTAGTGTGTGCATGATTTCGCCCACGGTCCAGTCCAGTTGCAGAATAACGTCACCGCGGGGACCAAGACCGCTCTTTCCGGCAAAACGCGGATGGGCTACACGGGGCACATGTACGTCTTGCGTACCCATATAGAGGAAGAACGGTTCGTCTTTGTGGTTGATGATGAAGTCCTTTGCCTTTTCGGTGATATTGTCGGCAATGTTCTCGTCCACCCAAAGGGCCGATTTACCTCCCGTCATCCATCCGATGCGGGGTATTCCGTTGACGATGGTATTGTTGTGTCCCTGGCTGGGTTTCATCTTAACAAGTTCCGGATTTTCGAGTCCGGTAGGCCAGTCACCTACTTTGTGGTCATAGCTGACGGTAATCGGGTCGTTGGGGTCAAGATTGACTACACGTCCGTTTTCGACAAACACGCAAGGTACACGGTCGACTGTGGCAGGGATGATGAATTCGTAGTCGAACCCGATGTCCTGTGTATTGGGCTTTATCAGGGTATTGAAGTCGGTACCTCCTTTGGGACCCAGTCCTAAATGCCATTTTCCTACTACTCCGGTAGCATAACCTTCAGTCTTGAACATGTCGGCCATGGTGATTCGGGCTGTATCGATGATCAGTTCCGAGTTACCGGGTGCAATGCCTGTATTTTCCTGACGCCAGGGGTACATACCTGTCAGCAGTCCGAAACGTGAAGGAGTACTTGTAGAAGAGGTGGCATAGGCGTTGGTAAACTGCATGCCTTGTCCTGCCAGCCGGTCGATATTAGGTGTATTGACGCGGGTGGCTCCGTAACAACTCAGGTCTCCGATGCCCAAATCGTCAGTAATTAGGTAAATTACGTTGGGCTTTTGTGACGGTTGTCCGTCTGCTTGTTTTTTGGCAGCGTTGCCGCATCCGGTCAGCAGGGCAGCTCCGGGTAATAAGGTCAACAGGTAAGATAAATGTTTCATGGTCTTAGGACTTAAATTTGAATTATGGGTTCTTGGGCAAAGATAGCGACTAATTTCCGGCAAAGGTGTACAAGAGCGTACAGCAGAAGGTCACAAATAGTACATTTTCGGACAATAACTTTTGCTTCTCTTCTGTCTATAGACCAATCGGGGCGTGGGAAAGTAATGAGCTGACGAAACATTTGTGGCAAGCTGTTTCAAGGGATACTTTTGTTCTGCCTCTCCCTTTGTCTTTTCCTGAGCTTGACAGCTTGGTATCCCAATATTATAACATTTCCTCACGCGCGTGCAGGTGAAGCTTAACTTTCATTCACAATAGTGTTAAACCTCACCTACACGCGCGCGTAGAAAAAGTTGGTATTTTGAGGAGCCAAGCTGTCAAGTGTAATGTTTTTGTTGAGAAAAGACGGATTAAAAAATCTTCCCATGGCAATATGCAAATAATAATCGTTAAATTTGTGGACTCTTTTTTTAGGTATCCTAAAATTGGATGTTTACCATTATTCATAACTTAATTTTAGTTCTCTATGAAACGTTTTTTGTTCTTTTTCTTTTTGTTGGGCGTGAATCATATAATACTTCATGCCCAGAACGCTACTTTGAAGTTTAATAAAAACGGTGAGTTTAAAATTGTACAGTTTACCGATGTGCATTTCAAATATGGTAATCCAGCTTCAGACATAGCGTTAGAACGTATTGATGAAGTACTCAAAAATGAGCGTCCGGATTTGGTCGTATTGACAGGCGACGTGATTTATGCACAACCAGCCAATGATGGGATGCGGATGGTATTGGAACGCATGGCGAAACGGGACATACCGTTTGTCGTAACCTTTGGTAATCACGATGACGAACAGGGAATGACCCGTGCGCAGTTGTATGATACCATTCGTACAGTGCCGGGTTGTTTGCAGCCCGAACGAGGTGATTGCGATTCGCCCGATTATACCCTGACTGTACAAGCATCCGATGGTAAGCGTGATGCTGCTATACTTTATTTTTTTGATTCTCATTCTTATTCAAAACTGGAGGGAGTGAAAGGGTACGATTGGCTAACATTCGAACAGGTGGCTAATTTTCGTCGGCAGAGCGCTTTGTTTACAAAAAACAATGGAGGCCAACCGTTGCCTGCCCTGTCTTTCTTCCACATTCCGCTGCCTGAATACAACCAGGCAGCATCCAGCGAAGAAGCCATCCTGATAGGTACGCGTATGGAGAAAGCCTGTGCGCCTGCCTTGAATACGGGGATGTTCACCGCTATGAAGGAAGCGGGCGATGTGATGGGTGTCTTCGTAGGCCATGACCATGATAACGACTACGCCGTGATGTGGCATGGTATTCTGTTGGCTTACGGACGATATACGGGTGGAAATACTGTTTACAACCACTTGCCCAATGGCGCGCGCGTCATCGTGCTGAAGGAAGGCCAGCGTACGTTTGATACGTGGATTGATTTGGCTGGCGGTCAGCAGGTGAACCGTTCGACTTATCCCGACAGTTTCGTGAAGAAGTAATTGTAAAGAGCCTCTTTAGAAGTCTAAAGTCCCTCTTTGCAGTGCTAAAGAGGGACTTTATAGAGGACAAAGAGGGATCTTGTTGGTGGTAAAAGGATGATGAAAAATGATTGATGATTCAACTTTGACTTCGTCGATTTTCAATTCGTAAGCTCAAGTTACTGTTAACGAACAATCAGTAGACGAGTTGACAAGGCGTTTGCGGCAAGCCGTTTCAAGCGGAACTTTGTCAGGCAGGCCGTTTCGGCCTTGTAAGTTTGTTGACTGAAGCCTTGTCAACTGGTTTCTTCGTTATCTTTATCTTCGTTCCCCTTACTGTCACTGTTTTCCCCATTTTCTCCTTTCCGGTAGGCAAGTGGGCTGACGTGGTAAACGTCTTTGAAGCATTTCGAGAAATAGCGCGAAGAGCTGAACCCGATGCGGTCGGATATTTCCGTGATGTTCAGTTCCGGGTTGTTACGAAGCATTAGAGCACCTTTCTTCAGACGGATGGTGAGGACAAATTCGTTAGGCGTTTGTCCGGTAATGGCTTTCAGTTTGGCAAACAGATTGGTGCGTGCCATAGCCATTTCGCGTGCAAAGACGGTTACGTTGAATTCGGTATCGTCTATATGCTTTTCGATAATTTCCATTGCTCGGTCCAACAAATCTTTGTCGATCGGATTGGTGGCAAGCATTTGCACAGCAGCCTGTGGTTGCTTGCTGAATTTTTCCTGCAACAGAACCCGTGAATTGACCAGATTGTTGCACCGAGAGATAAGCAGACTGGTATTGAACGGTTTGGTGATGTAATCGTCGGCTCCGATACGCAGTCCTTCGATGTTCTGTTCGATAGTAGTACGTGCGGTCAGCAGCACTACCGGTATGTGGCACGTGTTGAAGTCGGCTTTAATCTGTTTGCACAGATCAGTACCCGACATACGTGGCATAACCACATCGCTGACAACAATGTTAGGCATTTCCTTGCGTACCAGTTCCAGGCCTTCTTCTCCATCGGCTGCCGTTATTACCTGATAGAAAGGCTTGAAGATATTGGCAAGCATTTCCCTGATGGACTCATTATCCTCTACGATCAATATTTTGGCATCAGAGAGTTGTTTCAGGGGAGCTGCTTCTTCCAGTTCTTCCTGGGGCAAGGCAATTGGAGTTTCGGGACGGATGATTTCTTCTTGAGGTTCTTCCTCTGTCTGTTTGCTCAGTTCTTCTTGGGCAAAGTGAGCGTTGCCTAAAGGTAAGGTCACGATGAAGCTGGTGCCTTTGCCCAATTCGCTTTCTACGCGGATAGAGCCGTGATGCAGTTCTACGATACCTTTGGTTAGTGCCAGGCCAATACCGGTACCTTCTTTGTTGGCATCTTTCGAATCGACCGGATCAATCTGATAGAAACGGTCGAAGATCTTGTCTATTTCTTTAGCGTCGATTCCGCTGCCGGTATCGCTGACACGGATGACAGCATTGCTGCCTTCCGTCCGAATGCCCAGTGTGATGGTATCTTCGGCTTTGGTATGCTTGATGGCATTGGACAGCAGATTGTTGACAACCTTTTGCATCTGTTTCTGGTCGTACCACACTTCAAGACTGTCGGTTTCTTTGTCGAAGTTGAAGTTGATTTGTTTGGTGCTGGCATATTCCAGGAACAACAGGTAGTTTTCGTACAGGAACTTGACGATATTGTGCGGGGCAGCCTTTATCTTCATGTGGCCTTGTTCCTGCTTGCGGAAGTCGAGCAATTCGGTAATCAGCTCGCGCAATTGCAGGCTGTTTTTGTAGATACTCAATATCTTATTGTAGATATTCGGAGTAAAGTGCTGCACTTGCAGCAATGTTTCTACCTGGGCTACAATCAGCGTAAGCGGAGTACGGAATTCGTGCGATATATTGGTAAAGAAGCGCAGTTTGTACTGGTTCAAGGCTTCTACGTCCTGAATGTGTTTCTGTTCGTATTTCAGTGATTCGCTCAGTTTGATTCGTGTTTTGTAAGCACGTATCAGATACCATAGCAAGGCTCCGATGATAACTGCATAAAGCAGGTAAGCCAAAGGGGTCTTGTAGAATGGTGGAAGTATGTGGATGGTGAGCTGTACTTCCGGGCAAATATTGTTATTCATGTGTTCGGGCCTGATCTGCAGATGATAAGTCCCGGCATTCAGATTGGTATAAGTGATGTTGTGCAACCCACGAGTACTGTTCCATTCTTTGGAGAAGCCTTCCAGGCGGTAGATAATGTTGTCCTTGTTGGCTGCTACATAGTTGGACGTAGCAAACTCGATACTGAACATATTCTGGTTGGCATGCAGCGTGATTTCTTGAGTATGGGATAGAGCTTGTTCCAAGATACCGGTTTCGTCGCCTACCTGTACTTCTTTTCCGTTGACAATCAGGCGTGAAAGGTTTATCTTATAAGGCTTCGGAGTAAAGTTAAGTTCCATTTCGTGGAAAGAAATCATTCCTTGTGTACCTCCCAGGAAGATTTCTCCGTCGCGTGTTACGCAGAGTGCATTTTCATTGACAGCTGTCAGAGGAAATCCGTTTTCTGTACTGTAATTACGGAATGTTTTGTTTCGTTGGTCGAAAATAGAGAAGCCGTGATTGATAAGTAACAGCAAGTTGCCACTTACCGGCGATTCTTTTACCTTATAGATACAGTCGTTGGCAAGTCCGTTTTGTGCTCGGTCAAAGTTTTCGAATTGGTCTTTGTCCGGATGGTACAGGTCGAGCCCGCTACCCGATGTCGCGAACCACAGGTTTCCTTTACTATCTTGTGTGATGTCGTTTACGTTGTTGTTGCTGATGCCATGCGGTGTATTGGGGGTGTGCCGATAATGGGTTAATGTTTGGGTATCAAATTTATATCGGAATACTCCTTCGCCGGTAGTGGCAATCCACAGATTGCCTGCTTTATCTATCATGATGTCTGCAACAATCTTGATGGATTTTCCTTCTTTGCTGTCTTTAAACAGTTGCTCACATTTTCCATTTTGCGGATTGAAGAGGCAGATTCCGTTTTCTGTGGCAATGATCAGTTGGTCTTTATAAGGCTCGATATCGCGGACCAGGTCTGATGGAAGTGTTTCGGGATTGCCTTGTTGCATCCTGTAGTGAGTAATGTGACCTGTTCTCAGGTCCAATTTGTTCAAACCTCCTACATGTACTCCAATCCACAAAGCTTTCCGTGCATCGTCGTAATATAAAGCTTTGATGTTGTTGTTGGAGAGTCCATAAGGAGCCTTTCCCGGTAAGAACCATTTGAATTCGTTTGTTTGTCGGTTGTAGAAGTTGAGGCCTCCTCCTTCTGTACCTATCCACAGGTTACCGTCTTTGTCTTCGATGGTACGGCCTACTATCGGGTGGCTTAACCCTTTCTTTTCTGTGGGAGAATAAGTATAACGGGTGTAGATTTCGTATTCTGGATTAAAGTAGTTGACACCTCCAAAATAAGTTCCCATCCACAAGGTACCCTGTTGGTCTTTTACAATACACCAGATGGAAGAGTGGGTCAAAGCGGCTTTCTGGTCTATTCTGGCTGTGTGGTTCTGGAAAAGCCGTGTACTCTTATTGTATCGGTTCAGTCCGTTGAAGGTCCCTATCCAGATATTACCCAGATTATCTTCACAACAGGTGCGCACAAAGTTTGAAGACAGACTGTGTGGATTTTGTGCGTTATGCGTCAGGTTTTCTATTTCTCCTTTGTCGTTTACATGAAACAGACCATGTTCCCAACTTCCTATCCACAAATGCTTTTCACTGTCTTGATAGATGCTGGTGATGTTGCCTTGTTGAATGGGGTGTGACAATTCTTTGGTCTTCAGATTTAATCGGAAGACGCCTGCATTGATTGTTCCCATCCAAAACGATTGTTGGTCTTTGTGCATGCAGAATATATCTGTATTGCTGGCCAGTTGATAATAAAGGTCGAAGTTACTGGTCTTTTCGTTGAAACGGTATATTTCATTCTTTTGGGCAATGAATAATCCGTCATTATAATAGATACTGTTGATTCTACCTTGAAGCAGTGTCTTGAATTTTTGGGTAATAAGATTGAATTCGGCCACTCCCTCTGTGCAGAGCAGGTAGATTTTTCCGTTCTGATTACCTACTATATAGGAAATGTTATTGCAGAAAAGACTGTTCGGATTGTTTTTCTCCAGTTTATACGTTTGTATGTCTTCACCGTTGTATCGGTTTAATCCTTCACGTGTACCGATCCATAGGATACCGTTTTCATCGATATAAAGACTGTTGACAGAAAACTGTGAGAGTCCGTCGTCTGTAGTCAAATGCTTGAAGGATACGTTTTGCCCTTGTAAGCCGACTATAGGTATATAGAGAAATATAAGCAGCAGTTGGAAAAATAATTTTCGCACGTTCGGTCTGTTTTTAAGGTTCACTGGGCAAATATATGATTTTCTATGTAAGAATCTTCAAATATTTATGGCTTTTTCGTTATTGTATCAGTCAAAATGTATATTTTTGGATGTTCATCGGACAATAAAGGTCCTCCGGTATCAGAGAAAAGCTCTATTTTTGTATCGTTTGTACCGGAAGGTGGAACTCGTTTTGTTTAATCTGTTTATAATGTATAATTCATAATATATATTTACCATGAACAACCTTTTTTCTATTATTTCTCACTTCAACACGAAGGGTACGATTCAAGAGATCAAACCGCTGGGTACAGGATTGATTAACGACACGTATAAGGTGACTACTCTTGAGCAAGATGCCCCCGACTATGTATTGCAACGCATTAATCACGTCATCTTTCAAAATGTAGAGATGCTTCAGTCGAATATCCAGTCCGTAACCCGCCATATCCGAAAGAAGTTGGAAGAAAAGGGGGAAAAGGATATTGATCGGAAGGTACTTCACTTTTTGTCGGCCGATAATGGTAAGACATATTGGTTTGACGGTGAAAACTATTGGCGGGTAATGACTTTTATTCCCCGTGCAACTACTTACGAGACTGTGAATCCGGAATATTCTTATTATGCAGGTGTTGCTTTCGGCAATTTCCAGGCAATGTTGGCCGATATTCCTGATACGTTAGGTGAGACTATTCCCGATTTTCATAACATGGAGTTCCGTTTGAAACAGTTGCACGATGCTGTGGCTGCCGATGCTGTTGGTCGGGTGAAGGAAGTTCAATATTATTTGGATGAGATAGAAAGCCGTGCCGACGAGATGTGCAAGGCTGAACGTTTGCATAGAGAAGGTCGTTTGCCTAAACGTGTTTGCCACTGTGATACGAAGGTCAATAATATGATGTTCGATGAGAACGGTAATGTACTTTGTGTGATCGACCTCGACACCGTGATGCCCAGCTTCATCTTCTCCGATTATGGTGATTTCCTGCGTTCGGCAGCCAATACAGGTCTGGAAGACGATAAGAATCTGGACAACGTAAACTTTAATATGGAAATATTCAAGGCCTTTACCAAAGGTTATCTGGAATCGGCCAAATCGTTTTTGTTGCCTATTGAAATCGAGAACCTGCCTTATGCAGCAGCTTTGTTCCCTTACATGCAATGCGTTCGCTTTTTGGCTGACTATATTAATGGTGATACATATTACAAGATTCAATATCCCGAACACAATCTGGTGCGTACCAAAGCTCAGTTCAAATTGCTCCAGAGTGTAGAAGAGCATACTCCCGAAATGAAAGCTTTCATCCAGTCGCAGTTGTAATCCTGTAGGGAAGAACTTCATTAGTGTACTTATCTTTAAACAAAAGCATTATTGTTATGAAAGAATTGAATGTAAAGAAAGTAAGTGCGGCTGGTTTATCGGTAGAAGCAGTACCGGCTTTACTCGATAAAGAGAAGGTAGCTTTTCAGCCCATTGACACGGTCAATTGGACAGCTTATCCTTATTGTCCAGCAGTGCAGTTCCGTATGGCATATACGGACGATTCATTGTTGTTGCATTACAAAGTGAGCGAAGCTAGTGTACGGGCTGTAGCTGGACATGACAATGGTCCTGTATGGGAAGATGCTTGTGTAGAGTTTTTCTCGATACCTGCCGGCGATGGGGTATATTATAATGTAGAGTGTAACTGTGCAGGAACTTTGCTGGTTGCCGCCGGAGGTGGACGTGAAGGTCGTGTACATGCTCCGCAGGAGGTGCTTGACCGTGTACAACGTTGGTCATCATTGGGACGTGCTTCTTTCGAAGAACGGGTAGGAGAGTGTGCCTGGGAAGTGGCCCTGGTTATTCCGTTTACTACTTTCTTTGCGCACGACATTCGTTCGTTGGAAGGAAAGAACATACGAGCCAATTTCTATAAATGTGGCGACTGTTTACAGACACCTCACTTCTTGTCGTGGAACCCAATAGAACTGCCTTCTCCTAATTTTCATTGTCCGCAGTTCTTCGGTTCGTTGAAGTTTGAATAAGTTCTTAAGTTTCGCTGGTGCTCAACTTGCTAGTTGACAAGGCTTCAGTCAACAAGTCTACAAGGCTGAGAAAGCCTGCTTGATAAAGTGTTGCTTGAAGCGGCTGATACAAACGCCTTGTCAACTCGTCAACTTGTCACTTGTCAACTATAACTTGAGCTTGCGAAAGTATTTCCTATGAATTAGGTGCTCTGAACAGAAGATATCAGTTTACTCTGAAACGCAGATTATTGCCGTTTTTGTGTAGAAGCATAAATAGCTGATGCACATTGGCAGTAATCTGCGTTTTTTCTTTCTTCTTTTTACCGTTTTTTATCAGCAGGGTATTTGGAAGTTCAGCGTTGTATGCCTATCTTTGGCTCTTACCTTACTAACAACGAAAAACAACCAACTTATGAATCAAGAATTGTCAATGAACGCTAATCTGGTGGTAGCGTCACTTCAGAAACCAGCTTCTGAATTCACCAAAGCAGACATTATCGGCTTTATCCGCCAAAACGGTATCAGAATGGTCAATTTCATGTACCCGGCGGGTGACGGACGGCTGAAAACCCTGAATTTTGTCATTACCAACGAAGCCTATCTGGAGGCTATTTTGACCTGTGGTGAGAGAGTCGACGGATCTAGCCTGTTCTCTTTTATTGAGGCAGGTAGTAGTGATTTGTATGTCATTCCGCGTTTCTGTACGGCTTTTGTCGATCCGTTTGCCGAAATTCCCACCCTTTCCATGCTTTGTTCATTCTTTAATAAGGATGGCGAACCGTTGGAGAGTGCACCCGAATATACGCTTCGTAAGGCTTGCCGTGCCTTTACCGATGTTACAGGAATGGAATTTCAAGCGATGGGCGAGCTGGAGTATTATGTGGTGGCTCCTGATACGGGTATGTACGAGGCTACCGACCAGCGTGGCTATCACGAGTCAGGTCCGTATGCTAAGTTCAATGAATTCCGTACACAGTGCATGGCTTATATAGCTCAAACCGGCGGACAGATTAAATACGGTCATTCGGAGGTAGGTAATTTTACGCTCGACGGTTGTGTCTATGAGCAGAACGAAATTGAATTTCTACCCGTTCCTGCCGAGCAGGCTGCCGACCAGTTGATGATTGCCAAGTGGGTTATCCGTAATCTGGGTTATAAGTTGGGTTACAATGTGACTTTTGCTCCGAAAATCACTGTTGGCAAAGCCGGTTCGGGTCTACATATTCACATGCGCATGATGAAAGATGGCCAGAACCAGATGCTGCACGACGGTGTGTTGTCTGCCGCTGCCCGCAAAGCCATTGCAGGTATGATGGAGCTGGCTCCCTCTATTACGGCTTTCGGCAATACCAATCCTACTTCCTATTTCCGCTTAGTGCCCCATCAGGAAGCGCCGACCAATGTTTGTTGGGGCGACCGGAACCGTTCGGTATTGGTGCGTGTTCCGTTGGGGTGGACTGCCAAGACCGACATGTGTGCATTGGCCAATCCGCTGGAAGGACAAAATCATTTCGATACCACACAGAAGCAAACTGTAGAGATGCGCTCGCCCGACGGTTCGGCCGACCTCTATCAGTTGCTTGCCGGACTGGCTGTTGCCTGCCGCCATGGTTTCGAGATGTCTGATGCGCTTGAAGTAGCCGAAAAAACTTATGTGAATGTGAATATTCATCAGAAGGAGAATGCCGACAGGTTGGAGGCATTGGCTCAGCTACCCGACAGTTGTGCTGCTTCGGCCGACTGTTTGCAACGCCAGCGTGCAGTGTTCGAGCAATACAATGTATTCAGTCCTGCCATGATCGACGGCATCATTACCCGCCTGCGTAGTTATGACGACCGTACTTTACGTGCCGATCTGGAAGGAAAACAGGATGCTATGCTGGCTCTGGTGAAGAAATATTTCCATTGCGGATAAGGCATATATACTGCCGATTTCTCATATTTATGTCCTCTTTCAGTCTTCGAGTCCGACCCTGAAAGAGGACATTACATAAGCAAGCAGAGCTGGTTCCTCTGCGTTTGTACACATCATGCACAGAAAGACACCTTTTTTCTGCTTGAGATCAGGATACAGTCCAATGGCCAGGTAGCTGTTGGCAGAACGTTGTATGAGGGCGCATTGCAACCCCTGTTCCGTACCGGTTGTAATCATAAACCTTTCACTTTTATCTAAGTTAATATTAAGTCCTTCAGCTTCTTCCCGGAAACGTTGTTCGGGATCGAATCCTTCATCAAAACCGAAAAAGCAGACAGTACAGATAAAGTCTTTGTTGGGAGTTACCCAGCCTGAACACCCTTGTTCTTCGTCACTTTCGGTTTCTATTTTTTGGCAGCTTTCAGGAAACATTATCGAAAACATTCCGAAGTTGTATCTAACCAGTTCGTCAGTTTGGGCGAATGCACCAAGACTCAGGATGGCAAGAAGCAGAGATAAGAAGCTTCTGTTCCATGTGGTGGAGTGGAAAAAGGAGGACGGTTTCATAAGTATCGAGTATTAAGGATTATATATGATATTTAGGAAATAGAATCATTTCCCTTTATCAACAAAAGTAATGTGTTTTTTCGAGAAATCAAACTCTGCTTATATACGAATTTCACCACACTTGTGAGCCTGTTGAGCCATGCAAGTGTGGTGGAAATGTAATGCAAGTGTCGCTCGCGAGCCGTACAAGTGTGGCTCACGAGCCGTGCAAGTGTCCTATAAACGGGTCATAAATATCATCTGTAAAGTCCCTATTTAACCTTTGGCAGATGAATTATTATTCTACTTCCCATTCGAAGATTCCAGCCGAATATTTATCGGGCAGCACAATCTCCAGCTTGACGGCTGTAGTTTCAACAGGGTCGAACATTATCTTATTGCCTACACCTTTGTCTGTACCGTAACGGCTGACACCTTTCACGCTTTCCCATTCTCCCTGATCGTTGCGGTAGTACAGTTTCCAGCTCTTGGGAGTACGGCAACCACCCCATGGTTCGTCATCGAACCAATAGACGGTAGAAGTCTTGATTTCTGCCTTCTCAGGAAATTCGTAAGTGATCCATTCCGTACTTGCTTGTTTAGGCCACCAGTGGTAGTAGGGGATGGAGTGGTCAAATTCGTCTTTCGGTACAAGTCTGTCGTGAATGGATGACAGGGCACTGCTTTTATACGAAGCATCCACTTTACTCTTCGAAGCAAGCGTTGCCGGCTGGCTGGGACGTGTGGCGTTCAGTTCTTGTGGCAACCATACGGCCATGGAGCCCGGTCCGCGATGAGCCCATGCGTAGTAGGGGATCAAGGTGAGGCGTGTTCTTTCCACGTTCAGATAGCCTTCTTCGTTATATTTCAGAATTTGGGCATCGGTTTTCAACTGGTTGATACCGTAAAGCAGGTTAGGCGTCTCAACTACAGTAAATTCGGGATGACGGGGCAGCAGTACACTGAAGATGTCGAACTCGTTGTCAGGCCATTCGGCACAATATACCAGCGGTCCGCGTTCGATGGCAATGCGTCCGCGGTCGGCTTCCACTTTCGGGTTGGCTTGTACGGTACGAGGCTCCATGTCGAAGTGGATGTCCACTTTGTCGCCTTTCTTCCATTTGCGGTCGATGACGAAGTAGCCATTCTGCAGTTCCGATTTCACTTCCTCGCCGTTGACACGGATGGCGTATTGCAGTTGTTTACCGTCAGTGAACATATAAAGGTCGCTTGGAGTAACTTCGTTGCGTACCCAGCCCGGTATACGGATTTTCAGGGCGAACTGTCCGGCCGAATTACGGTCTACGTGTACGGTGATGTCACCATTCCAAGGATATTGGGTCGACTGGCGAAGTGTTACTTTCTTGCCGTCTACCTTCAGTGTGGCATTGTTGTCAACAAACAGGTTTACATAGACGCTTTTGTCTTTCACTGCATAGATGTAACCGGGCAGTGAGGGGATGAAGCGGCAAATGTTGGACGGACAGCAGGCACAGCCGAACCACGGTTGACGCTGGTGCTGGCCCATGGACTCCAACGGATTAGGATAGAAGAAGCCACCTCCGTCCAGTGATACGCCCGAGATGAGACCGTTGTACAGACTGCGTTCCAGTACGTCGTAGTATTTCGATTCACCGTGCAGCAGGAACAGGCGATAGTTCATGTATACATTGCCGATGGCGGCACACGTTTCGCAGTAGGCTGACATGTTGGGCAGTTCGTAGTTCTTGCCGAAAGCTTCGCCCTGGCTGGTGGCGCCGATGCCTCCGGTGATGTAGAGTTTCTTGCTGACGATGTTGTCCCAGATGCGGTCGATAGCATGGATGTAGGCACTGTCGCCGGTCAGGGCAGCTACGTCGGCCATGCCCGAGTACATGTAGGCAGCACGTACGGCGTGGCCTACAGCTTCGTCTTGTTCGGTAACGGGTTTGTGAGTTTGGTTATATTCGTTGCGATATGGAGTGCGTCCACGTTCATCAAGGAAGAATTTAGCCTGATCAAGATACTTCTTATTACCGGTTACCAGGTACAGTTTGGCCAATGCCATCTCGGCTATCTGATGTCCGGGCACTTTCACCTGTTGGCCGGGATTGGGGCCGATTTCGCGGCAAACGCAGTCGGCATAGCGGATAGCGATATCCAGGAAGTTGCGTTGTCCGGTGGCCTGGTAGTGAGCGATGGCACCTTCGACCATGTGTCCCAGGTTGTAGAACTCGTGGCTCAGTTCCTCCACCTTTTCCCAGCGTTTGCTGCCTGCCCACTCGTGAGGATGCTTGGGGTTCATGGTGCGGGCGGTGTACAGGTAGCCGTCGGATTCCTGTGCAGCAGCCACTATCACCAATACGCTGTCGATGTACTTTTTCAGTTTCTTGTCCGGATAGGTCTGCAGCAAATAACTGGCTCCTTCGATGGTTTTGTATACGTCAGTATCGTCAAAAGAGAAGCCAGTCACTTTATTGTTCTCGCTGGGATGGGCAGCCATTTCAAAGTTCTTGTAGCGGCCGTTTTCTTCGCATTTGCTGAAAGCCAGTGGGATGGTTACTTCACGGCTTGCTTTCAGGCGTTGTCCCCAAAAGGAATCCGTCACTTTGACTGAAGTGAAGGGGATGGGATCAATCGGGTAGCCGTGGGTTTCCGTCTTGTTCCCTTGTGCTTTTGCACTGGGAAGCAAGGTCGCCAACAGCAGTGCTGAAATAAGGATTTTCTTCATGGAATATGTGTTTTTAGTATTGAGTAAATATAATTTGAGATTGCTGAAATGATTTTTTCTTATACTCATTTCTATTATCGTCACAAAAGTAGTTATTAGTGTGTTAATCTTTGTTCTTGCTAGGGTAATTTTATAGATAGGGTGTGTTTTTTTCTTAGTTAGGAAAAAAATATTCTCCAGTTAGAGAAAAATTTTTCTTTAACTGTGGAAAAAACATGCTTTTTTGTACTTTTGACTATCCGTCGAAAGTACGCACATGAGCCGCATCCGGCGGTGGCTGTTGAAAATATGAATGAAAAGGTCTATATTTGCCACATCAAAAAACATTATTTGTCATACTATGAATAAAGCCAAACAATTAGCGGGTGTGTGCCTTTTGACTTTACTGCCCGCCCTTTCTGTACAAGGCCAGCAAACTCAGCGCCCGGACGGCTGGTACCATGTCCGTGAAGGACGTGCGGACAGCCTTGATGCCGCCCCTTTCATTACTTTGGAAGACATTGCCGCACTCGAACTGGATACCGATGCTTACGGCAAGCACGTAATAACAGGCAAGGTGCGCGAAGAGAAGCGGAAACACTGGACGGACGAGACTGCAAAGGCCATTGGACGCCGCATTGCTTTTGTCTGGCAGGACAGTGTGCTGACCGCGCCGCGTGTCAACGCACGTATCGAAAGCGGTCGCTTCCAGATAAGCAGCCGGAACGATTGGGAATTGCCCGCCGTTTACCGACTGATGATGGAGACAAAAGGCCCCAATGAAACAGACATGCACCGTGAGGACAGTCTGCGCCGCGTGCACAGCCAAAAATTATGGGACGAGGCAAGGCAATATAAAGCCAGCATGACAGATACGACTTTTCTGGACACCCGCGGCTCGATGTCGTTGAAGGCTATTGATGCTTGGAGTGGCGACGGCTTCAACGAGAATTACGCTTTCAACCAGACGGTCTACTTGGCCGCACTGGAGCGGGCACAAAAGCGTCTATGCGTGGCCGACGGCCGGCTGGAGCCTACCTTCTGCTCAGCCGAGGACCTATACATCAGTCAGGGATTGTACGACTTCATTATGGAAACGCTGACCCAATGGAATCGGATGCTGGAGTCAGGCGGCTGGGAGATTGTAGAGCAGGAAGGTGTGTATGCCGTGATGCCGAAGAAGAAGTAAACAGAGAAGTGTTCTATGCTAGCTTCTAATCTCGTTTAATATCCGTATTTATAGTAGAGTTTATATCGAATAATTGATTAAAGCGTTCTTTGATTTATCTTTGTGGTCTAAAAAGTTCAATAGATGTATTACGACAAGATTCGCCACCGTCATAGCCAAGTGCTTGCTGCGACAGGATTAACTCCTGTTGAGTTTGACGCCTTACTAATAACTTTCAAGTACCATTGGATGAACATTACAGCCATTTTACCTTGGAAGGTAAAGTGCGTTAACGTATATCTTACAACAGAAAGACCAGTGTGTTGCCTTTGATTCAGGACAAACTGTTTTTCATATTGGTATATTTGAAGACCAATCCCCTTCAGGAATTCCATGCCATTCAGTTTGAGATGACCCAACCCCAAGCCAATAGATGGATTCACCTTCTTTCTGAGATTCTCCGGCATACATTGTAAACGCTTGGTGAATTGCCGGACCGCAACTCCAAACGTCTGATCCACATTCTTTAAGGATGCGAAGAAGTCTTGTTGGACGGAACAGAGCGACCTATTCAAAGCCCTTTGGATGAAGACAGGCAGTCTGCATGCTATAGTGGTAAAAACTCATAGCATAAAGAATAACCTATTATATACCAACAATCTTAGGATTGTATGGCTGAGCTCCACATACGAAGGTCATGTCTATGACGAAAAGGTTTGTGATGAAGAGCTTCTTCTACTCCCCAAAGGTATTAGGCTCTGGCAAGATACAGGTTTCATCGGACACAGACCGGATGGAGTTGAAATATGCATGCCCAAAAAGAAACCTAAAAGGAAAGAGCTTACTAGTGTTGAAAAACAAGAGAACAAGAGGATTTCCGGAACCAGGATTAAAGTGGAACATGCCATGGGTAGTATGAAAAAATGCCGTATTGTCAAAGAACGATTTAGATGCCATAAATTCGGTTTCGAAGATATGGTGATTCTTATTGCTTGTGGATTACACAACTTCAGAATCAGTCATAAAATGAGTCATATAACAAATTAATCCATATAATGTCTAATATAATTTAATTTTTTTTATTCATTGAACAGAAAGCATCCGTCAAATGGATAATATTTTCCCCTACATTATATTTTATATTCCTATTTTTGTGCAATTAAACAAGAATAGAACAAAAATTAAATCAATCATTTATTATGAAGAACGTTATCATTTCAACGAGCCACATGGCTAAAAGCATTATGCTTCTGGCCATGCTACTTTTAACTTGCAGTGCATGGGGACAACAAAATTGGCTGCCGAATCATCCCCGTCTATTATTTACCGGAGCCGAGACTTCCGAAGTGAAAGAATTAATAAAGAACGAGCCATTAGCCGGTGAATTGGCATTATATCTGAAAGCAGAAGCTGATTCCATAGCAGAAGCACCACAATTGCCATACGAAATGGATAAATATGGTAATATGTTGTGGACTTCACGTGCTTATGTCTATCGGTTGGGTACTTTATCATTAGCCTACCGCATCTATGGTGAAGATAAATATTTAAAAGCGGCCAATGATGCTATCTTGTGGGTGTGTAACTTCCCTGACTGGGACCCGAAACACTACCTTGATACAGCCGAAATGACCACAGCCGTAGCCATTGCCTACGACTGGCTTTTTGCTGAACTTCCACAGGCTACAAAACAGCTGGTCAAAGCGAGTATCTACAAAAATGCGATTCACCGGGTGCTGCGCGAATACGAAAAAGGAGGACCGGGCAGTTGGGCAAAGCGCGAAACCAACTGGAACGTGGTATGTAACACCGGTATGGTATTGGGTGCATTGGCTGTAGCCGAAGACTATCCTCAAGAAACCGATGTCATTTTAGAAAATGCCGCCAAATATATGCCCTATTGCTTGAAACTTTTTGCTCCCGACGGTGTATGTTACGAAGGACCCGCCTATTGGGGATACACCAACCGCTACCTTTCCATGTATTTGAAAGCGGTAACAGACAATGGAGGTGATAAGGGAGGCATTGCCCAATTGCCGGGTATCAACTGTACAGCCCTTTACCAGATACGCACACTCACCCCATCAGGACATCCGTTCTATTTCGGCAATGCAGGTATCGGACATGAGTCTTTTGGCGGTCCTGCCTATTTTCTGTATGGTAAAATGTTCCATCAGCCCGAAGTATCCGCCTGGAATAGAAACGAAGTGGCTAAAGCACTGCATGGTGTCAGAATGTTCGACCAACTTTTCTTTCTCTCCTTACCTTGGTTTGACAACACTCCTACCGGTAAAACAAGCACTGTACCTGCCATGGAAGTGTATCACAACAAGATTAATGACATTGTGGTGTTCAACGGTGACCGCAACAAAAAGGGTTCTATCTATTTAGTAGCCAAAGGTGGTCTACCCAATCAGGCACATCAGCAAATGGATTGCGGCACATTCATTGTAGAAAGTGACGGTGTGCTTTGGACAGAAGATCTCGGTGCCGATGACTACGACTTGCCCGGTTTTTGGGATGGGAAACCCGGTGGCCAGCGTTGGAAATACTTCCGCAACAACAATTTCTCGCACAATGTTATCAACATAGACCATAGCCTGCAATATGCCAATGGCCATGCTTTTGTCTGCGAGGAGCATCCCGAAGCCAAGCAGCCTTCCGTCAAACTGAACTTATGTGAAGTATACAAAGAAAAAGCAAAAAGTGTTTATCGCATATTCACGCTACTAAACAATTATACCATAGAAGTGGAAGATGAAGTAAGCCTACTTGATGCCGGGTCAAAGGTGTCATGGGTAGCCGGCACTAAAGCCAATGTAGAAGTGAACGGAAACAAAGCTCACTTTATGCGCAATGGCAAACATTTCTATATGCAGATAATTGCTCCTGCCGGTGCAGTGTTCAAGACTTATCCGGCCAAGAATACTTATAAAGGAGAAAAACCTATCGAAGGTATCACAATGCTTGAAGCCGAATGTTCATTCAAAGGAACAGATGGTAAGGTGACGATACGGATGAGCAGCAAAGAAATCTAACCATAAATAGACATTATACAGAATAAGGTTTAAGGGAACTGTAAATCAGTGTACCTGTACCTTATTCTATATAAACTCTAGTTAAAGATATATGATGGAAATGAAACAGATACTTAATGACTGGCAAGGACTGTTCCCAACCTTATCGCCGTACACAGCCTCTACTTTGTACATGAGGGCCGATTTCGTTCTGATAGGGCTCAGGCTTGAGAAGGTCATGTCTGATGCCTATCGGGTTGTTTTGGAATGCCTGCCGCTGTGGGAACAGGAAAAAATCAGAATGAAGGTACCTGTTTTTTCATGGGAGCTTTATGACAAGAAAGGTATGCAGTTCTTCATCAAGACTTCATTGCACGAATATCTGTTCCCAACAGCCGCCGAGTGTGCCAAAGAACAGTTTGGCATGCTCTTGAAAGACAATATTCTGTCGGGCGACCTGTGTGAATGCATTCGGAAAGCTTCTTTAGCGTTTGCAACCCAACACAATCCCACGAACTGGCATCGCATTTTTGCATTCAAACTGGCGTTGGCCTCTTATTTGAATGACGCCCGTTTCCTTGCAGAAGTAAAGCAGGAAATAGAAAAGGAAATCAGGCATTGGGATTCGGACCGCTTCTCCGCACTGTTCTTAAAGTCCAAGGAAGAGTGGAAAGCCGACTTATACCGGCAGTTTGAAAACAGAGAAGTGCTACTCGAACGTATTCATGCAAACATGGATGACAAGAAAATAGCCAGACTGAAATCGTCTCATATCTCGTTGTAGCCGAGCGGGGTGCCATAAACCCTCAACATAGGTTGAGATTTTTAGTGCGTTGTTGGACGAACCGGCCGAATTTTATATTTTTGCATAGCATATTACAAACCTAAAAGCCAAAGATTATGAAAACAACCTATTTATTGAGAATGCTTTTTGCATTTCTTTGTATCGTCGCTTTGACAGGATGCAGCGATGAAGAGAGTAATCCGCTCCGCTTCGACCTCTCTACCGATACGGACAACACCGTAGATGTCTGTTTCCCCCGCTCTGAAGAAGACGGGAGCGCAGGCTCCGTCACCATTCTGGGTGGCGGTGGTAACTATACTGCGCAGTGCGACAATGACGCTGTCCTGAAAATCGACATGAAACATTCCAATGCGTTCGTTCTCTATCCGCAGGATTGGGGAGAAGCACACGTCACCGTGACCGACGGTACGGGTGCATCCATTGTACTGAAAGTAAATGTTTTCCAGGCAAAACAGACGCTGGTTATCGGAGGTATGGATGTCCTTATTACTGGAGGTGAAGAACTGACGGACGAACAGAAAGCCGGACTCCGCGAGGAAGCCTTGGCCACTATTCCAGTAAAAAAGGCAGGTGGAGGCTACCGGATGGTGTCTGACAATCCTCAGGATCCATACAGCGGTACGCTCAGTTTCTATCCCACGGAGATGGACAAAGAGGAAGAAATGGTGAAGGGTACCTTCATCGTCAACTCCGACCGCAGTGAGGAGAATCCGTGGTACTACCGCTTTCTGTTGGAAGAGAAAGAATACACACTGATATTGTTGCCTTATAAGAACGAGAAGGGAGTGACAAGAGACTACTTGATTCCTACTATGGCCCTGTTTGAAGATGTGACCGAACAGATTCCGACGTCCTATCCAGGCGTGAAGGTGTTTACGCAGCAGGTTGTCAAGGTAGACTGATAAGATGAGGCTTTAAGATGTGTAGTGCAACGGCACTACGGAATGTATAAAAACGAAAAGAGGTTGCACGCTGATGTGCAACCTCTTTTCTTATATTAGAGTTATTTGCGTGACAGATGTTACCTCACGATGCCTTTCGAATTGCCAATGAAGTCGATGATATTGCGTATCTCGTCGCTCATGGGCACCTGGTCTTCAATCTTCTGCAAGGCATCCTGAATGCTGAAGTTACCTTGGTATACCAGTCGGTATGCATTCATGATGTGGCGCAGGATGCGATCTGTGACCTGATTCTTGTGTTGCAGTACCATGGCGTTCACTCCGTGGTATTCGGCAGGATTTCCGGCCATGATGATGTAGGGAGGCACGTCTTTGGAAATGCGGCAACCGCTTTGTACCAGCGACCAGCTTCCTATGTGGCAGTTTTGCTGCAACAGTACGTTGCTGCTTAAGATTACGTAACTATCGATGCAACAGTCGCCTGCTACTGTGGTTTTAATGCCCAGTACGCAATGGTTGGCAATTTTCACATCGTGACACAGGTGTACACCATCCATCAGATAGTTTTCGTTGCCTATCTGTGTGTATTGTCCTTCGTGCGTTCCTCGGCTGATGACTACATTCTCGCGAATATCGTTTTTGTCGCCGATAACGAGCAATGTATGCTCACCTGTATAATGGAAGTCTTGCGGTTCACTTCCTAATACGGCACCGTGGTGCACTTTGTTACCTTTCCCCATGCGGGTACCGCTCAAAATACGTGCGCCGGACATGATGATGCTGTCATCGCCGATTTCTACATCTGCTTCGATATAGGCAAACGGTTGTACGGTTACGTTTTTACCGATTTTGGCGGCAGGGTCTACATAAGCTAATGGACTAATCATAATATTAGGTTTTTAATTACTGTTCTCTTCCTCCACCCAAAGCCTGGTACAAGCTGATGACAGCCTGCATGCGGCTGAATGTATCGCTTACCTCGGAAAGCTGTGCGCTGAGGTAGGATTGCTGAGCAGACAACACTTCCAGATAAGTTGACGTGCCTAAGTTAAACAATTCTTTTGTATAATCGGCTGCATTCTTGGCAGAATTTACTTCCATGTTGCGTGCTTCTACCTTTTGGCTGCATGCCTGATACTGGCCGAGCGCATTGCTTACCTCGTTTCCGGCATTGAGCAGGGTGGTCTGGAACTGGATCTGTGCTTCTTCCTGTTGGGCTTTGGCAATTTTCAGTTTGGCGATGTTAGCACCATTCTGGAAGATAGGCTGTGTGAGCGAAGCCACGGCACTAGCCAATAATTTGGCCGGATTGACAATGGCTGCACCGGCACTGTTGGTCCAACCGGCCGAACCGCTGAGGGTAATGCGCGGATAGAAGTTGGAGCGTGCTACGTTGGTATTGTAATAAGCCGATGCCAAAGCTTGTTCGGCTGCTTTTACGTCAGGACGGTTAGAAAGCAGTTGCAGAGGAATGCCAGCTGAGAAATCGCTGGGAAGCTGCTGCTCTTCCAGTATACCGCGTTCGATGGCGTGTGCTGGTTCGCCCAGTAACAGGCAGAGAGAGTTTTCGATCTCGCGGATGCTGGTACGGATGTCAGGCAATGAAGCCTGCACTTGTGCGTATGCAGCGCGGCTTTGCTCTACAGCAGCTTCTGTCGTATTATAGATACCGGATTCCTTCATGGCTTCCATCGTTTCGGTATTCTTTTTCAGAATCTCGGCTGTTCCTTCGGTTATTTCCAGCTGACGGTCGAGCATCAGCAGGGTGTAGTACAGATTGGCCGTGTTGGCGATGAGCTGTACACGGGTGTTCTGTTCGTAGGCTTTGGTTTGTTCCAAAGTGGCTTGTGCCTGACGTTTCAGATTCAGAAGTTGTCCGAACAGGTCAATCTGCCAGCTGGCAGTTACGGGCAGCGAATAGGTCTGTGTGGCTTTGCCTTTGTCCCAACTGCTGACTGTTCCTTGAGGCGAAAGAGTCAATGCCGGGATAAATGCCAGTTTAGAAGCCAGTAACGGAGCCTGAGCTTCTTTAACTTTCAAGGCTGCAGTGCGGATATCGGGGCTACTGGTCAGTGCTTGTTCGATGAGGGCTTGCAGTTTCGGGTCGGTGAAAACTTCCCTCCAGGGCAGATTCCCGAAATTGGCTGTATCGGCGACGAGCGTATCGCCACCGGCTACGGTGTCGCGATAGAGCCCTGCTGTCGTGATGTCTTCGGGTCTGTCGTATGATTTGTAGATGTGACAACTGCTTAACAGGGCAGTGGCACACATCAAAGTTATGATTTGTTTCTTCATAAATGCTATTTTAATGAAGAATGTAGAATGAGCATGTCTGGATGCTCATTCTGCATTCTTGCCTGTTTGGATATTATTTGGTGTACTGTTCTATCTCAGGTTCTGCATCGGAGTTGTCCACGTCTTCCCATTCCATCGGTTTGAATTTCTCTTGCAGATATTGGAAAGCTACGAACAGGGCAGGTACGATGAAGATCTGCAGGATCATACCGATCAACATACCACCGATGGCCGATGTTCCGAGTGTACGGTTACCGTTGGCGCCGGCACCCGAAGCAAACATCAGCGGGAGCAGACCGACGATCATGGCCATTGACGTCATCAAGATAGGACGCAGACGGGCGGCGGCACCCAGTACGGCTGCCCATGTGATACTCATACCCATCTTACGGCGGTCAAGTGCGAACTCAACGATCAGGATGGCATTCTTGGCCAACAGACCCATCAACATGATCAAGGCAATCTGCATGTAAATGTCGTTGGACATAGAGCCGATAATCATCTTCAAGGCAGGGATGCTGCCGATGGCACTGGCTCCGTTGACGAAGAGGAAGCTTCCCAACAGACCGAACGGGATTGAGAGCAATACGGACAGCGGCAGAATGTAGCTTTCGTATTGTGCACTCAGCAACAGGTATACGAAGACGAAGCACAGTACAAAGATAAGGCCGGTTGTACTACCACTGGTTTCTGCCTCCTCACGCGCCATACCTCCTAATTCGTAACCGAAACCGGCAGGCAGATTTTGCTGAGCTACTTCGGCAATGGCTTGCAGCGCTTGACCTGAAGTGTAGCCGGAAGCAGGAGCTACCATGACTTTCATAGAAGTATACAGGTTGAATCGGCTGATAACATCCGGACCGTAAACTTTCTCGATAGAAACAAACTGGGTAATAGGAGCCATCTCATTGCCGTTGCGCACCTTGATACTTTGCAGTGACTCCAGGTTCTTGGTTGCGTCGGGTTCTGCCTGTACCATGACACGATACATCTTACCAAAACTGTTGAAGTTGGATGCATACATACCTCCATAATATCCTTGTAGCGTAGTAAGAATGGTGCTTGGACTAAGGCCTGCTTTCTTACAAGCAGCTGCATCAATATTCAGCAGGTACTGCGGGAAGTTCGGGTTGAAGCTGGTACGTGCAGAGTTGATTTCCGGACGTTTTTCCAATTCGGCTGTATAAGCGTTGACCACGTCGAAGAAGTGGTTCAGGTCACCACCCGTCTTATCCTGCATGTTAAGCTCGATATCGCTAGATGCTGAGTAACCCGGAATCATAGGCGGAGCGAAGAACAATACCTGTGCTTCTTTGATCACTTTTTGAGCACGCATGAAGAGGGTTGCATAAACAATATTGGAGTTCTGCATCGTAGAGCGTTCTTCCCAGTTTTTCAGTTTGATGATGACCGAACCGTACGAAGGGCCTTGGCCACCGATGAAGCTAAAGCCGGAAATAATAGTACGCGATTGTACGGCAGGATCGGAAGCTACGAGGCTGTCTACACGATTCAGAATTTCCTGGGCACGTTCTTGTGAGGTTCCGGGAGGTAAGGTCACGGCACCCATGATGGTACCGGTATCTTCATTGGGCACCATACCTGTAGGCGTTGTCTGCATAAAGACAACCAGCAGGGCAATAGAAGCTACTACAATGCTTCCCGATAACCATTTCTTCTGGATGAATTTCAGCACTTGCTTTTTGTACTTGCCAAGAAGTGAGTTATAGGAATCATTAAAGGAGTTCTTGAACTTGTCGGTTGTCATACCGGCCAAAGCCAGAATACTGATGACAATCATCACAACGCAGAGCACCGGATGATTCTCGAAACTGAATAGGCCGAAGATCATACCGATAATGGCGATGATAGTGAACAGCAATGTTATGCCCGGACGCATCAGACGACCCAAAGAGTCGGCATAGCGTGCAATGAAGATTTTACGGGCTTCCTTGGTGGCAGTGCCAACACGCTCTTTAAGAGGAGCGTTGGTGTTGTGGGGTTTCAGGAAGATGGCACACAGGGCAGGACTCAGTGTCAAGGCGTTCAATGCGGAGAAACCGATGGCAATGGCCATGGTAAGACCGAACTGGCGGTAGAATGTACCGGCTGTACCACCCATGAAGCTTACAGGGACGAATACGGACATCATCACCAATGTAATAGAGACGATGGCGCCGCCCAATTCGTGCATGGCGTCGATAGAAGCTGCTCTGGCCGATTTGTAACCTTGGTCAAGCTTGGCATGGACACCTTCGACAACCACAATGGCATCATCGACCACAATGGCGATGGCGAGCACCATAGCCGAAAGGGTCAGCAAGTTGATACTGAATCCGATAAGCTTCAGTACGAAGAATGTGGCGATCAAAGCTACCGGGATTGCAATGGCCGGAATCAGGGTAGAACGCATGTCCTGCAGGAAGATGTAAACCACAATGAACACAAGGATGAATGCCTCGATCAAAGTCTTTACTACCTCGTGAATAGATGCGAAGAGGAAGTCGTTGGCACTCTGTGCAATGTTGATCTTCAAGCCGGCAGGCAATTGGGTTGCGTAGTCATCGAGCAATGCTTCAATGTCGCTGATGGTTTGGGTTGCATTGGTTCCTGCCATCTGGTAAACGATACAGCTGACAGCCTTGTGACCGTTTACTGTATTATTGAAGCTGTAGGTCATACGTCCCAGTTCGATACGGGCAATGTCCTTCAGACGCAAAACTTCACCGTTTTCGAGTGCTTTGATAACAATATCCTCGAATTCGCTGGTTTGTTGCAGACGACCTTTATAGCGCAGTGTGTATTGGAAAGTTTGTTTTCCACGTTCACCCAACTGTCCGGGAGCTGCTTCGATGTTTTGTTCGCCTAGTGCTGCTACTACGTCATTGGGGATCAGTTTGTACTGAGCCATGATGTCTGGTTTCAGCCAGATACGCATAGAGTAGTCCACACCCATCACGTTGGCATCACCTACACCGGTAACACGTTTTACCTCAGGAATAAGGTTGATGTTGGCGTAGTTCTCAATGAACTCAATGTTGTATTGGTCTTTCTCGTCGTAGAGTGAGAAGATCATCAACATAGAGGTCTGTCTCTTCTGGGTGGTTACACCGACTTTGGTTACTTCGGCCGGCAACAGTCCTTGTGCCATGGACACACGGTTCTGTACGTTTACGGCTGCCATATCGGGGTCAGTACCTTGCTTGAAGTAGATGGAGATATCAGCCGAACCGCTGTTGGAGGCGTTCGAAGTCATGTACATCATGTTTTCTACACCATTGATCTGGTCTTCCAGCGGGGCAATAACAGAGTTCAATACGGTCTGTGCATTGGCACCGGTATAGGTGGCACGTACGGATACCGTAGGCGGTGCAATGTCTGGATATTGCGTAATAGGCAATGTTGCCAGACCAATAAAGCCCAGGATTACTATCAGGATGGAGATAACCGTCGATAGTACAGGGCGGTTTATAAATCTATCTAGTTTCATTGTTTCTTCTTTTATTGTTTGGTTGACGGGCTTTCGGCTTTGAGGCGAATTGGCTAACACAAATAGGGGAAGAGAGGATATCTATTGTCCTTTTCGCGATAGGTTAGCCTGTTATACTTGTCAACTCATTAACTTGTTATTTGAATGCAGTCTGTATGTTACCTTCTTTCTGGTCTTTCAGCGCCTTTTGGTATTCGGCTTCTTTGTCGGCTGGGGTAATCGGAGTTACTGCCTGTCCGTCTTTCAGCGACTGTACGCCTTCTATGGCTATTTTGTCGCCCTTCTTAAGACCTTCGGTTACATAGAAATACTTGCCGTCGTCCAAAGTGAAGACTTTGATTTCGGTATTTTTCAGTGTATTGTCTGCCTGGAGTACAAAAACAAATCGCTTGTCCTGGATTTCGGTTGTAGCCGACTGAGGAATCATAATAACGTCGTGTAACGGATTGGGGAAGACAACGTTACCTGTACCACCACTGCGCAGAATATTGTGCTTGTTGGGGAAGAGGGCACGCATGTTTACTGAACCGGTAGTCTGGTCGATGACACCGCTGATTGTTTCCACACGTCCGCTGTCGGCATACATAGTTCCGTCGATAAGTTGCAGCTGAACATCAGGCATCTTGTCGAGGATTTCTTTCATGGTGCCTCCTTCGCGTATCATTGACAGCAACTGACGCTCGGTCATTGAGAAGTAGGCGTACATTTCGGAAATGTCGGCCACAGTGGTAAGTGGGGTAGCAATGGAAGCGCTAACCAAACTACCTACACGGTAAGGAATGGTACCTACTACACCGTCGCTGGGGCTGGTAACCTGAGTATACGACAGGTTATTCTTGGCATTGATGAGCTGAGCTTCGGCTTGTGCCAGTGTGGCTTTAGCTTGTGCCAACTGGTTCTCGGACATTTTCAGGTCATAGTCGCTGATGATCTGTTTTTTGTTCAGTTCTCTCTTGTTGGCAGTAGTCAGTTCTTGGGTACTTAAGGCTGCTTTGGCAGTTTCTACGGTTGCTTTGGCAGTCTGTACGGCAGCTTGGTATTGTACGGGATCGATAGTGAACAATACTTGTCCTTTGCGTACGACGGCACCTTCATCTACGTGTAATTTGGTAATGAAACCGCTTACCATTGGGCGGATTTCTACGTCTTGTTTACCCTTGATTGTAGCAGGGTAACTGTTTGTCAGGTTCGCAGTAGTGGTATTTACCTCCATGACTGCAATTTCGGGGGCACTGCCCGTATTTTTGTTGCCTTGTCCGCAACTGCTTAGCAGTGCCAGGCAACATACCAATAATCCTAATCTACTCTTCATACTCTTTATATTCTCTTATGTGATATTATATTGTCATTGATTTGCCAAAGCTTGTGTGTGTTCTTGCCCATATATAGGGCTTCCATATGAAAACTAAATACCTCTAATTAGTTTTTTGTGTGCAAATTTATTCTTTTCTTGTTGTATAAGGTATGAATACTTTGCTTTTTTAACTATATTTCATATATATATGCGGAGCAAAGGAGGTTTTTTGTTTAAAATACTGTAAAGTATACAGCTAATTAATAGATAACCTTTATTTTTGCAGCATGTTAAATTGCAATCGTTATAATAGTAGGATGAAATCGTTTTTTCGGCGATTAGGAGTGGCTGCAGTTATAGGAGCTGCACTTTATTCTTGTGCGAGTATCGGACGTTTGGAAGGAGGTCCTTATGATGAAGATCCTCCCCGTTTTGTGTCGGCTTCGCCCAAGCCGGGAGCATTGCATAACACCAAGAAGAAGATAGCCATTGAGTTCGATGAATATATCACGCTGGAAAAGCCGAATGAAAAGATTGTTATCTCTCCGCCACAGGTGCAGCAGCCCGAAATTAAGGCCAGCAGCAAGCGCGTGTTGGTGAGCTTGCAGGATACACTGAAAAAAGATGTAACATATACCATAGATTTTGGCGACGCCATTCAGGACAACAACGAAGGCAATCCCCTAGAGTCGTTTACCTATACGTTTTCGACAGGTGCGGTATTGGATACGATGGTCATATCCGGTACGTTGCTCAATGCCGAGAACTTGGAGCCTGTTAAGGGTATGTTGGTCGGCCTGCATGCTAACCTTGCCGATTCGGCGTTTACAGCTTTGCCATTCGACCGTGTGGGACTGACGGACAGCCGCGGACGCTTTTCCATTAGGGGAGTTGCTGCCGGCCAATACCGCATTTACGCTTTGCAGGATGCCGATCAGAATTATTATTATTCCCAGCCTACTGAAGCGATTGCTTTCAATGATTCGCTGGTTATTCCTTCTTCGGAAATACGTTTGCGTCACGATACGGTGTGGGTCGACTCGCTGACGATAGATACTATTATCGACCGGAATTATACGCATTATCTGCCGGATGACGTGATGCTGCGTTGCTTTAAGGAAAAGCGTTTCTCACAGCGTCTGGCTCGTAGCGAACGTCTTACTCCCAAGGAATTCTCGCTTTACTTTACGGCTCCGGCCGATAGCTTGCCGGTATTGAAGGGCTTGAATTTTGATGAAAAAGATGCTTTTGTCATCGAACAGACAACGGGACGTAACGATACGTTGCACTATTGGATTAAGGATTCGCTGATTTATCAGATTGATACATTGAAGATGAGTCTTTCTTATCTCTATACCGATTCGCTGAAGCAGCTGGTACCGCGGACCGATACCCTGAAGCTGGTGTCGAAACAGCGTCCCAAGAGTGAGAAGGAACTGGAAAAAGAACGGAAAGAGCGCGAAAAAGAGTTGGAGAAGAAGCGTAAACGGGGAGATAAAGACACCATCCAGGTTAATTTCCTGCCAGTTGACGTATATGCTCCCTCGCCTATGGATATATACGATTACATTACGTTGACTTTCCAGGAACCATTGAGCAGTATAAACGATACGGCTATCCATTTGCGGCAACAGGTCGACTCGCTGTGGACAGACCTGCCTTTCGAGTTGGTGAAAGATTCGCTTGACCAGAAAATATATAATGTATTGCCCGGCAAAGACTGGGAATTCGACGGAAGTTATTCTTTTGAAGTCGATTCAATGGCTTTCCATGGCCTGTACGGGCTTTTCACTGATAAAATAAAAAAGGACTTTAAGGTGAAAAAGCAGGAAGATTACGGAGCCATATTCTTTAATGTTTCGGGCGCCGATTCCCTGGCTTTCGTAGATTTGCTTGACGAACAGGACAAGGTGGTGCGTTCGGTTCCGGTGGTTGATGGGAAAGCAGACTTTTATTTCCTGAATCCGGGCAAATACGGAGCACGTCTGATCAATGACAGGAATGGTGACGGTGTATGGACGGAAGGCGATTATGCTGCTAAACGTCAGCCGGAAGAAGTGTTCTATTATTGGCAAGTTATCGAACTGAAGGCTAATTTCGAATTGACCCAAACATGGAATGTAAAAGACAGACCATTGGACAAGCAGAAGCCTGATGTACTTAAAAAACAGAAACCAGATGAAGACAAAAAGAAAAAAAATAACCGCAACAGTAACAGCAGCAATTACTAACAAAGGACGGCTGTGGATGCTGTTGGTGATAGGGTGGCTATGCACGACGGTTGCCATGCCGCTCCGGGCACAGTGTCCTGCCGAAAACAAAGCTTTCAAATCGGGTGAACAGGTTGTGTACGACTTGTATTTCAACTGGAAGTTTATCTGGAAAAAGGTAGGTCTGGCCAGCCTGACGACAAATTCGACTACCTTTAATCACGCTCCGGCTTATCGGATGAACCTGTTATCGACAGGTAGCAAGCAGACCGATTTCTTCTTCAAGATGCGTGATACGCTGACCTGTTACATTACGGATCGTATGGAACCGCTTTATTTCCGTAAGGCAGCCGAAGAAGGTAAGCGTTATACGGTGGACGAGGCGTGGTTCTCTTACAAGGACGGAGTGTCCTATGTAAAGCAACGTCGTACTTACCGGGATGGTACAAAGTATGAGATGGAATATAACGATTCGCGTTGTATCTTCGATATGCTGAGTATTTTGGCTCAGGCACGTTCGTACGATCCGCGCGACTATAAAGTAGGCGATAAGATACTCTTTCCGATGGCTACCGGGCGCAGAGTCGAGGAACAGACTTTGATTTATCGGGGCAAAGAGAATGTGAAAGCCAATAATGATACGACGTATCGCTGTCTGGTGTTTTCCTTTGTCGAGTATAAGAAAGGAAAAGAGCAGGAAGTCATCACCTTCTTTATTTCCGACGATGACAACCATTTGCCCATCCGGTTGGATATGTACCTGAATTTCGGTTCGGCCAAAGCTTTCTTCAAGAGTGTAAGAGGCAACCGTTATCCGATGACTTCGATAGTTACAGAGTAAACGGGAGGGTATCGCCCTTCCGGAACACGCTCGATTCGAAAGTCGCTATCAGTTTGCCTTCCTGATTGGTTACGTCTATCTGGTAATAGCCGGTTGTACGGCCTATGTAGCGTTCGCGTGCTTCGGCATACAGAGTGTCGCCGGGTCCGCTGCTGCGCAGGAAGGTGATGTTGGACGAGAGTGAGAACGCCAGCGTGCCGTGCGAATTGGCAGCTGCTGCCAGAGCCAGGTCTGCCAGTGTGAAGATGGCTCCTCCCTGGGTACGGTTTCCTGCATTCAGGTGGTCGGCTGTGATGGTCAGGCATGCTTTGGCATATCCTTCTTTTACTTCCAGCAGTTCTACTCCAGCATTTCTGGCAAACAGGTCATTCTTAAAGAAATCTTGTGCAGTCATATTTTTGTGGTTATTTAGTTCAAATTGTTCCGTTTAGGCGCAAAAATAACAATTTTGGCCTTTAATTGTATGATTTGGGTGGGTCTATTTGTAAAATGACGGTTACTTTTGTCAACGAAACAATTCTAAATTTTAAATTATAAATCCACTATCTATGAAAACTGCTTTCGCAACATTGGGGCTTGCCCTTCTTGTTTTTGCCGGTTGTGCAGGACAAAAGAAAACTGAAATCGATTT
The DNA here is from genome assembly GCF_900108345.1 of Bacteroides ndongoniae. Taxonomy (GTDB): domain Bacteria; phylum Bacteroidota; class Bacteroidia; order Bacteroidales; family Bacteroidaceae; genus Bacteroides; species Bacteroides ndongoniae. The sequence continues at coordinate 611,877 of NZ_FNVV01000012.1, forward strand.
TATTCAAGACAACATTGATAATGCGGTAGCGCAACATACGCTGCAGACCGATATTATCGAGAAATCAGGAAAGGTACTGAATCCGCGTACGATTGACAAGGATGGCAGTATTCATTACATTCCTATTGACGACTGGTGCTCCGGTTTCTTCCCCGGCAATATCTGGTTCACTTACGAGCTGACCGGTGATAAGAAATGGATACCACTGGCCGAGAAGTATACCGAAGCTCTTGACTCGGTGCAATACCTGACATGGCACCACGATGTAGGCTTTATGATTGGTTCCAGCTATCTGAACGGTTATCGTCGTTTGGGCAAGGAGGAGTACAAGCCGGTTATCATACAGGCTGCCAAGTCTCTGTCTACCCGTTTCCGTCCCGGAGCAGGAGTGATACAATCATGGGATGCCGACAAAGGATGGCAAGCACAGCGCGGATGGAAGTGTCCGGTGATCATCGACAACATGATGAATCTGGAATTGCTGTTCGAAGCTTCGTTGATGTCGGGCGATTCTACTTTCTATAACATTGCAGTAAGCCACGCCAATACAACAATGAAGAACCACTTCCGTGCAGACAACAGCTGCTATCATGTAGTAGACTATGATCCGGAGACTGGCGAAGTTCGCAAGAAACAGACTGCACAGGGCTATGCCGACGAGTCAGCTTGGGCACGCGGACAAGCATGGGCATTCTACGGTTACACAATGTGCTACCGCTATACACACGATGCCAAGTATCTGGAGCAAGCCGAAAAGGTATACAACTTCATCTTCAACAACAAGAACCTGCCCGAAGACTTGGTTCCTTACTGGGACTTTGACGCTCCCAACATCCCCAATGAGCCGCGTGATGCTTCGGCTGCTGCCTGTACAGCTTCTGCCTTGTATGAGCTGAGTACTTATGTACCCAACAAGGGATATAAGGAAACTGCCGACAAGATAATGGAAAGCCTGGGTTCACCCGCTTACCGTGCAGCTGTAGGAACAAACGGCAACTTCATTCTGATGCACTCGGTAGGCAGTATTCCTCATGGTGCCGAAATCGACGTGCCTCTGAACTATGCCGACTACTACTTCCTGGAAGGCTTGATCCGTAAAAGAGACCTGGAGAAGAAATAATCCCTACATTTAATCTGTTTTAATCCATGAAACATCCCTTTAATATATTGGTGGGGGGCATGGGACTGCTGGCTCTGGCCGGGTGCAAATCTGCCCGGCAAGAGCCGGCTGCTTTGCAACCCAACGTCATCTATGTTTTCCCCGACCAGTACCGCAATCATGCCATGGAGTTCTGGGGAGAGGAAGGATTCCGCGAACATGTCAACTTCCGCAACGACCCGGTACATACGCCCCGTCTGAACGATTTTGCCCGCGAGTCGCTGGTGCTGACTTCGGCGCAGAGCAACTGTCCCTTAAGCAGTCCCCATCGGGGCATTCTGCTGACAGGTATGTACCCCAATAAGAGCGGAGTGCCACTGAACTGTCATTCCAACCGCCCCATCAGTTCGTTGCGTCAGGACGCCGAATGTGTCAGCGACGTTTTCAGCAAGGCTGGTTACGACTGTGCTTATTTCGGCAAGCTGCATGTCGACTGTCCGACACCTAACGACCCCAATAACCCCGGCCACTACGTAGAAGAGCAGGTGCCCGCATGGGATGCCTATACCCCCGCAGAGCGTCGGCATGGCTTTAACTACTGGTATTCGTACGGTACGTTCGACGAACACAAGAATCCCCACTACTGGGATACCGACGGCCGCCGTCACGACCCCAAAGAGTGGTCGCCCCTGCACGAGGCAGGCAAAGTGGTGTCGTATCTGAAGAACGAAGGAAACGTGCGCGACCCGAAGAAGCCTTTCTTCATCATGGTAGGCATGAATCCGCCCCACAGCCCGTACCGTTCGCTGGACGACTGCATGGAAGAAGACTTCAACCTGTACAAAGATCAGCCGCTGGACAGCCTGCTGATACGTCCCAATGCTGACCCGACGATGAAGAAAGCCGAGTCGGCACGCTACTACTTTGCGTCGGTGACGGGTGTAGACCGTGCATTCGGACAGATACTCGATGCACTGAAGGAGCTGGGACTGGACAAGAACACCATCGTCGTATTTTCGTCCGACCATGGCGAAACCATGTGCAGCCAGGGTACCGACGACCCGAAGAACTCGCCTTATGCCGAGTCGATGAACGTCCCCTTCCTGGTACGTTTCCCCGGACAGATAGAGCCGCGTGTCGACGACCTGATGCTGTGTTCGCCCGACATCATGCCTACTTTGCTGGGTTTGGCCGGTCTGGCCGATTCGATTCCTGCCACGGTGCAGGGACACAATTATGCTCCGCTCTTCCTCGATGCACAGGCCGACGTGGTACGCCCTACCGGTGCGCTTTACATACAGAACGTAGACGGCGAGAAGGATGCCGACGGCAAGGTGCAGTCTTATTTCCCCTCGGCTCGCGGGTTCAAGTCGGCTAAGTATACACTGGCCCTCTACATCGACCGCAAGACTAAGCAGCTGAAGAAAACCCTGCTGTTCGATGACGAACACGATCCTTATCAGCTGAACAATCTGCCACTGGAGGAGAATGCCGAAGTCGTGAAGCAGCTTTGTGCCGAAATGGGCAAGGTGCTGAAGGAGATAGACGACCCCTGGTATCGCGAGGGCATCCTGAAGGATATGATACCTTATTGATCTTTGTTGTCTGATATTGATCTTAAAAGGTCCTGGTGCCTTCTTAGATAAGAAACTACGCTATTATTGGGGGAGGCATATAAATAGACAGATAAATTAAAAGGCTTCGGTTATAGTGCGCAAGGCGAATAACCGAAGCCTTTCTTATATAACTCGTTTGACTAAACGGTTTATTTCGGTATGTGATTATAAACTTTCAGATTGGTGATTCTACTCTTGAAATTTCCTGCTTTTTCGAGTGGGAATACCAATGTCCGGATGTATTTCATCGAGTCTTTTCCACTATTGTAGAATTGCATTTGTACATCAAGCTTCTTAAATAATTTCCCGTTTATATAGAGTGATGTGGACAAAGGATCACCTTCGATTCGTACATTAATTTTCTCTCCTGGGTAAGGACTGAAACCGAATGTGTTCAGATAGCCGTCGCGGGCAAAACCGAATAATCCGCTGACGGGATCGGAAAGATAGAATACTGCATCCGGAGAACGGAATAGCTCTGTGCCTAAAGCTTCGGATTGAGCATCAAGGTCGAATGTCACCGTGTAGTTATAGCCTATCTCGGGGAAAGGCAGTTTGGCTCCCGGTTGTACATTGGCAGTTTCGTATACTAATCCGGGTTTGTCTCCAATTCGGCCAAGCTGGTTTACACCCGGAGCTTCACTCAGTGCCATACGATTGGAATCAAATATGTCGAATGTAATCAGTGGGTTAGCATTCCAGGTCTTCATAGCCATTGTCTGTAAGCTTGGGAAGACACGGTGATGTATATCCTTTACTGAAATACCATTTCCAACAAGGTCATTCCATACAGCAAACATGCCACCGAGAATAGCCGGATCTTTTTCATCGAACATTACTTTACCTACATGGGCAGGTGTCCATTCCTCATACAGATACTTGTTGTCGAGATAATCGTGATAGTAGGGTGCCAGTGGAACGATGTAGACAGCCCAGTCGGGAATGCAGATTTGTTTGTAACCTAATTTGGCCATTTCGCGTGGATTGGCAAAATTGTTGTTCCAAGTAAACATGTCTACGTTTTCAACTTTTACGGGCGTCTCGCCAGGAGCATGTGTCAGAGCACCCCATACACAAGCTTTCTTTCCAAAACTTTCGACGTATCTGATATAGTGGTCGGTGAAGGCGCGGAACTGTTCTACAACTTCTTTGTCCTTGTTAGAATATTCATCGGTTCCGATGTGTACTCTTGGACCACGGAACACAGGTTCTTCGCCTTCCAGATATTCTTTAAAGAGCGCATTAAGGAAGGTGTATGTCTCAGGATTGGAGAGATCCAGATGGTCCATTCCATATTGTTTGCTGCCAATTTCGGGTTTATAGTGGCTGAAGGCAAGTGTATGGGCTGGCACATCGATTTCGGGGATGATTTCAACAAAGTATGTTGTAGCTTCGTCCTGGAATTCGATGAATTCCTGCTTGGTATAATAACCGTCACGTGCAGTCAGTCCGGGGAATGTTTCGCATTCCAGACGGAAAGCTGCATAGGTCTTGTCCCAATCGTGGTTGAAGAATTGTTTGAATCCGTTGTCGTTCAGGTGTACATGTAGCACATTCATTTTATAGTAAGACAACACTTTGGCCAAATCGCGCAGGTAGTTTATCGGGATATATTTCCGTCCACAATCTATCATGAAGCCGCGCATGCTATAATCAGGAAAGTCACGTATCAATCCTTTGGGTAGTTGATGGTTATCATTTTGTTCACCGATCTGCAACAGGGTGCGGGTGCCCCAATAAATTCCGGCAGTTTCAGGTGCCGATACTTTTACATAGTCAGTTATATCAATGGTGTAACCTTCTTTACCCAGTTTACGGTCTGTTTTAAGTGTCAGGAAAAAGTCTCCTTTATTAACTTTTCCTTGTGCTATTTGGGGGCGTATGCCGAATAGCGCTTGATAATCGTCGGCAAATGTTTTGGCTATTTTCTGTAATGCTGGCTCATTATATATAATGCGTAGTTGGCTGTTGGGGACAAAGTATCCTTCTTTACCTTTCCATTCTTTCAGTTCAGGTATTACGAAGGGTTTGGTATTTTGAGCCGATATTTCCAAGGCGATGTATAGCAATAAGCACAGTGTGCCGATGAATTTGTTTAAAATTGGATACCTCATATTATTTGTAATATTTTAGTCATAAAGGCTACTTTGATAGCAGGAAGGGGCCGAAACTAAATGTTGTGCTTCGGCCCCTGAGTTATCAGCGTGTACCTATTGAGATTAGTAAGTTAGAAGAATAGAGATATTGTCATTTTATGAGATCTCTGTTTAAATTGGGGTTTTTCTCTACTTCTGTATCTGGATAAGGAATATAAATACTATTGTCGTTTGCCCATGTCGTTTTTACTACGGCTACACTTTCCTTAGCTTTGATTCCAGGTGCGACTTCGATTTCTTTATTAGCAACGCGGTAATCGAAATTCTTTTTCAATTCGTTCATGCGGAATTCGTCAGAACGACGTGTTACCATGGCAACCCAGTAACCGGCTACTTCCCAGCCGTGTTCTATGTAGCAGGCTTCAGCCAGTTGGGCAGCATTCATATTATCAATACTTACGACGCTTCCATCACTTAATTGAACATTCTCGTAGTCGGTTACAGCACGTTCGCGTACTCGTTTTAGGCATTGTTTAGCCAGTGTGAGGTTGGTTTCTCCTGAGCGGGCTGCACTTTCTGCATACCATAACAAAACTTCTGAATAGCGGATAACACGATGGCGATGTCCGTTACACATTCCTGTATAGTTAGGCTGAGTATAGTCATAGGGTTGTGCCAGTTCTACACCGCTAGCATTACAGTTGGTTGTAAAGATCGTGAACATTGGGTGATATTCGGAAACTATAGGTTTGCCTTCACTGTCCAGTTCCCACCAGTCTACACTTTTGGTAATATTGTAGTTGGCATCCTGAAATGTAATTTTCGGAGCATATACAGCATTCTTACGCGGCCCTTCGGGGAAACGTTTCCAGAAAGCTATTTCTCCCCATGAATCACCCCATCCGGCATCGCCCAGACTTTCGAAGCGGTTACAGGAAGTTAATTGTGAGTCTGTAGCCCAGTCTACAACCGGAGAGTAGTCAATACCAAGCACTGTTTCTTTATTATAGTTGTGGCCCATGGAGTATACGTGACTCCACTCGCTATCCAGATAGAAACCGTATTGGCTTTCTTTGTCGATTACTTCTTTGGCTTTTGCTGCAGCCTTTTCATAATATTCAGTTTTATTCAACGGATATCCAGCCATTGACATATAGACAGCTGCAAGGGTGGATTGGACGGCTTGCTTTGTTACATATGCGTCTACGCCATTATGGTTACGTGGAGCAGTTGAATAACTGGTCGGCAGAATGCTTTCGGCCGTAGTCAGGTCCTCAACAATCAGTTTGTAGACTTCTTCTACTGATGAGAGCTGTATGTTGTTGCCTAATTCGTCGGCACTCTTTATCAGAGGAAGGGGACCGAAGATACGTACCATGTAATAGTAGGCATAAGCACGCCAGAAATGGGCTTGTCCCATAGCAATGTTAAGTTCTGTTTCGCTTACCGGTGTTTCTCCTGCATTGTTCAGAATCAAGTTGGCAGCTTTGATAACAGTATAATGTTTTGACCATGCATCCTGTACCCCCTTATTGTTGTTATTGGCGCTAAATCCGTCCAGTTCAGCAACAGCCTGTTTGTTTGAACCGGGGTTTGCTGTCATGTCATCACCTTGCCATTGGGGATACATCATGTTGGTATAAGTCTGTGTACCATTTACTTTCTGGTAGAGTGAGTATACACTGGCATCCAGAGCGTCCTGTGATACGAAGAAAGTAGAAGGAGTCAGCTTTCCTTTGGGATCTTCCGTCAGGAAGTCGCTACATGAAGTACTTAATAAGCTGGTTGCCATAAGGCAGCCCAAAAATATTTTTGTTCTCATATTTTGATTCAAGTCTTTAATGGGTTAATTATTTAGAAATTCATACGTACACCTACTGTAACTGTACGCGGATTGGGGTAAGCACCCATATCCATACCATTGTCTATATCTACGCTATTAGCACTGAACGATGCACCTGCCGGGTCGATACCTTTATATCCGGTGATGGTGAATAGGTTTTGTGCAGAGAGTGAAATACGGATGTCAGCGAACTTCGTAACCTTACGTGGCAGTGTATAAGCGATACTGATGTTTTCGCAGCGCAGATAGTCAGCATTTTCGAGCCACTTACTGGAGTTACCATAGTTCTTGTTTGTTACGCCCGGTGTAGGCATGGTGTTACCTACGTTGGTAAAGTAATCTTTAGCTGTCACAAACATTGATGCACCTACCATTGAACTCATGGCAAAATCAACCAGATTCAGACGTTGTGCGCCAAAGGCTGCATTAAAGAATACGTTGAAATCCCAATTTTTATAGCTGATGGTGTTATTCCATCCCAAAGTGAAGTCTGGATTAGAGCAACCCAATACCATTTTATCTTCGCCTGATGGGTCGGTTGTTATTTTACCGTCTTTTGTATAGTAGGAGTCAACGAAATCTCCATTATCGTTTTTCATGATTCCTGCCCATTTGTATCCGTAGAACGTACCGATAGCTTCACCTTCTTTGATGATGGTTGCCGGATCTACAGTACCTGGCGATGGGCTTACACCGTATATTACAGGTTCTTCGGCTGTCAGTTTTGTGACTTCGTTTTTCAAGTAGCTTCCGTTGATGCTGCTGGTCCATTGCAGATTGTCATTCTGGATGATGCGTCCGGTGATAGAAAGGTCTATACCCTTATTACTTACTTCACCGGCATTTATCCAATAGGAAGTACCACCTACGTAGTTAGGCGCTGTACGTCTTAGAAGAGCATCCGAAGTGCGTTTGTCGAAGTAATCCATACTGAAGGTCAGTCGGTTGTTGAAGAAACCCAAATCAATGCCCAAGTCGAGTTGTTTCACCTTTTCCCAAGTCAGGTCAGGAGTTGCAAGTCCGTTTCCCCAGTAACCGGTATAAGTCGTACCTGTACCGAAGTTGAATGAAGTACTTGTCATCAATCCGAGAGTTGAATACGGGTCAATATCCTGATTACCGATAATACCGTAACTGGCACGGATTTTCAGATCACTCAAAGCTTTGACATTTTTCATGAACTTTTCTTTTGTCACTGTCCATGCAGCAGCGATAGAAGGGAAATATCCCCACTTTTGGTTTGTGAAGCGAGAACTACCATCGGCACGGAATGTAGCAGTCAGCATATATTTGTCTGCATAGTTATACATGAGTCGGGCTACACCGGAAAGAAGATTCCAGTTACTGTAACTGTTTTCCGCATCACGGGTCTTAGCATTCTTTACATCCCAGTAACCTACTTGTTCAGCCGACAGATTCTTACCGCTTATTGCCATGTAACGTGTTTCTGACGAAGTAGCTTCCCATACGGCTGTTGCGGTCAGTGAGTGCTTATTCCAGTTGCCCATATAAGTCAAGTTGTTGGTAGACTGCAACACCAGATTATAATTATTGTTGTTGCCCATACCGTTTTGTGTCTGTACACGGGTTGATGAGAAGGAGTAACCTTTGCGGTCAGAGTAATCCAAACCGTTGGTGGTAATAAAGGTAAGACCTTTCAGAATGTTGAACTTCAAATCAACATGCCCACTTACTACGTTGCGTTTACGGTCATTAAGGTTTTCGTGAAGAATACCATAAGGATTATTCTGAATGTTGTTGTAGGGGTCGGTATTGTAGTTGCCTTTTTCGTTATACATCTCCATAGTGGGTGAATAGTTCAATCCTACCCAAATGGGGTTTTCCTGGCTTTGGTTAAAGCCGGCACCCGAACCGTTACTTTGTGACAGGTTGACGTCAGCTGTCATTTCCAGCCAGCTATACAGTTTGGAGTGTATATTTGCTTTTACTGAATAACGTGCAAAATCAGTATCGGTAATTACACCTTTTGTATTCATCCTCAAATCCGCAACCGCCCTCATAAGATGACACAGAGGTCAAAAAGGTAGCGACACTGTGGCAAAAGAGGGTGCAACGCAGCAAAAATCGCCACAAAGACGCATTAAATCCCCTTACCCCACCATGCGACTTGAGGCAATACGCAAAATCACGACCATAAGTTGTCGGTGTCATCCAAAGTCATTCTGGAACACATCAGCATAAGCGTTGTTGCATGAATAGATATTCAGCACATACTGCCTTGATGTCCTGACCCATTTGGCTGGCACAGAGATGAACTTGAAGACAAACGCCTTGATGCGGCTTGTTGCTTTGAGTCCGAACCTCTTCACGTCAAGCCTCGCCATGATGAATTTATAGAAGTTGCGTATGAGTGCCGTAAGCAGAAGAAACACCGTGTTTTCTCCCATGAAGGATTTTGGAAGCCTGTTCCAGCCGAATCCGTTATTCATGTCATCGAAGATGCGTTCCTTCCCTCCACGGAGGTTATAGAATTCGACAATCTCTTTCTCGGAAGACTCGTAGTCATTTGTAAGGATGCAGCGGTAGGTGTATTCTCCTTCCCACAGGTCGAGTTCGCCGTCTATCCGCTTCTGTCTTTGAATCACAAGACGGTATGCCTTCCCTTTCCATTTCTCGATGAGAATGGAGGCCAGCTCAAACTCAATGCCGCCCAATTCCACTTTCTTCCAACCTCTGAGGGCAAAGATGTCATTGTAGAGCGAACTGCATCGGTTGGCACGGATATAGAAGGTCTTGCAGTGTTTAGCAATCTCTTCCACTATCTCTTCAGAACACGAGCCGCAATCAGCTCTGAAACGGTTGATCATAAGCTTGTTCTTTTCAAACCTTTCAAAGAACCTCTTCAGCGTGTCCTTCTGGTGGAAACGGACATTTGTGTTGCCGTCGCTGTTCTCAATGCCGACAATCAAGTCGCCAATAACCGCCACGCCAGGACGGTATCCGAGAAACTTCTTGTATGTGGGTTTCGCATCAAACTTCTCAGCCTCTATGAACTGGTGGTCGAAGTCAACGTCATACCCCTCGCCATCTTTCAGCTGCCCTGTGGACAATAGGCAATTGAGGAGCAGTGTATTCAGCATGTCTGCCGTGTTTAAGTCGTAGGTCTTGCCAGTGTCGGATGTGTAGGAAATGTTATCCTGGGTCAGTTCCTTTATGGCTCTGAGAATCGTGTCGGCACTGCATGTGCGAAGTGTCGGATGAAGCGAGAGGTGATACATCAGATGAGTGGTGACATCCTCTATGCATGAGCCGCCACAGAAATAAACGCTCATAAGCGAACGGATGATTTCGCTGTATTGATAACCATACAGCCTACATCTCATACCGAGGGTTGAGTCGATTACAGATGAGAGATTGGAGTCAAATTGCTCCATTATTGAAAAAATTCCTCCAAAAGGAGAGAGTTTCTCAGATTTTATTGCTACCTTTGCCATGTCTGTCGGGTTTGATACATATTTTGATTTGCAACACTAAGATAGGTGAAAAATCTGACATGGCAAAATCCTGAGCAACTTTTTGTTGCTCAGGTACTTATAAAATAAGTTAAACTAAAATGCTGCGGAATTTAGGTTCATATAGTTACCCGAAACATAGAATTGGGTATCTTCATTACCTTTAGAAATAGCTACTTTATAATTTTGGGTAACTCCGGTACGCAACAATACGTCCATCCAGTCGATACCAGGATTACTTCCGTCCAGATAACCTGACAAAGCTGCACGGTCAGCCCCCTTGTAATCTACCAGGGCTTGTGCATATTCTTGTGTGCTCATAACTTCAGGAATGTGGTAAGCGTTAGAGAAACCGACTGATGCATCGAATACTACTTCTGTTTTTCCTGCTTTACCGGTTTTTGTAGTAACCAGTACTACACCGTTTGCACCGCGTGAACCGTAGATGGCAGTTGATGAAGCGTCTTTTAGAATCTGCATGCTCTGGATATCTTCGGGGTTAATTCCCTCCAGACCACTTTCGCGTACGATACCGTCAACTACGTATAAAGGATCGTTTGATTTATTGATAGAGCTGGCACCGCGAACGCGAATTTTAAGGTCTCCTCCCGGTACACCGCTTGACATAACTGATATACCTGATACACGACCTTGCAAGGCATCTTCGATGCGGGTTACCGGTTGGTCTTTGAATTGTTTGTTGTCCATTACAGCAACAGAGCCCGCGAGGTCGGCCTTGCGTACTGTACCGTAACCGATAACAATGACTTCGTCCAATGCTTCGCTGTCTTCATGTAAAGTGATGGTGAGATTCTTTTGTCCTTCTACAGGAACTTCGGCTGTTTTATATCCAATATAAGAACAGATTAAAACAGCATTGGGAGATACGTTCAGATTGAATTTTCCATTTAAGTCGGTAATAGAGCCATTCTGTGTATTTCCTTTTTCTACTACATTTACTCCGATCAATGGTTCTCCGTTGGCATCGTTGATGACACCTGTTACCTGATTGGTCTGTTGGTTGACAGCATATTCATATGGTGCCAATACAGGTACAGCCAAAACATTTCCACTGGCCCAAAGTAATCCAACTGCTAATGGCAGTGCCCGAAACAGTTTTTCTTTCTCTTTTTTCATGAAGTAAGAAATTTAAGTTTAACATTATTGTTGTAAAGCCGGAACTCATTTTTTGTCCTGTCCGACTATTGCAAAAATAAAAAGAATGTTTAATTGGCTTTTTTAAGAAATCGCTATTTCTTTTTCAAATATATCTAATAACGAATACTTTAGTGATTTTTTAAAGTTTAAATAGACAAAATTAGAAGTATAATCCGAATTTCCCTAAATGCATGGTATTATCAGAATTTATATCGAAAAACATACTATATTTTGAACGAACATAAAAGATGAGATGTTATCTTTGTCGTCAGGAAAATATCATTAGATCTTTTTATAATGATATTTTTTTAAAGCCTGGTTCTACAATAATATGAAAGTTTTTAGGTTTCTTTTTTCCCTATTTATGCCGTTTGTCTTTTCGGCTTCAGTTTGTGCTAAACATTATTTGTACAAACAGATATTGCTGAACACAGGCCTCCCTACTACGCTGACCTGTATATCCTCTGATACGAGGGGATTTGTGTGGACTGGTACGAAGTTCGGATTAGGGCGTTTTGATGGGCATGAACAGAAAAGATATCTTCATCAGCATGAAGATTCGACAACACTTCCGGGTAATTATATCTATCAGATTTTTGAAGATTCTTATCATCAATTGTGGGTATTGACTGATATGGGAGTGGCCCGTTACAACTATCGCAATAACAATTTTGTGCCCGTGAAGGACGAATACGGGAAAATGTGCATCGCTTATTCTATCTGTCAGTGGAATAACCTGTTGCTGTTGGGCGGAACCGATAAGGTATACGCTTATGATATGCAGACCGGCAAGTTGGGAGTATTTTACGAATTGAGACACAAAAGACGCTTTGAAATCATCCGTCTGGCTATTTCTAAGAACAACAGGCTGCTGTGTTGTAGCCGTTGGGAAGGGATATATGCCATTGATCTGAGAACCAAAGAGATAAGTGCGGAACCATTTGGCTGTGGGAAAGAAATATCGGATATGTTTATCGATTCTCAAAAGCGTATATGGATTGCTCCTTATAATCAGGGACTACGTTGTTTCTCACCTGAAGGGAAGGAAATAGCAACATATACGACCCGTAATTCAGAACTGAGCAGTGATATAGTGCTTTGTATTACGGAAAAAGAGGAAAAGATATGGGTCGGTACGGATGGAGGTGGTATCAATATTTTGGATGTTGATAACAGTCGCTTTTCTCATTTGAAACATGTGCCTGGCGATAAGCAGTATTCGCTGCCGACCAACTCAATCAATTGTATTTATTGCGACTATTATGGAAATATCTGGATGGGAGGAGTATACAACGGGCTTATTAACATGCGTGAAGTATCGATGAAGACATATACCGATGCTCCTTTCGGCTATCCGCTGGGGTTAAGCCATAACATTGTTATCAGCCTTTATCAGGAAAATCCCGAACGCATCTGGATAGGTACTGATGGTGGTGGAATCAATAGCTTTCATCCCGAAACGGAGACGTTTACCCATTATCCTAGTACCCGTGAAGATAAAATAACCTCTATTTGCGGGTTTACGCCGGGTAAGCTTCTGGTGTCGGCTTTTGCTGAAGGAGTATTTGTTTTTGATATTGCGACCGGAACGATGACGCCTTTCTGTGTAGTGGACGAGACTACTACACAAACCATATCCCAACACGGATATTCTATCTATCTTTATCGGAATACCCCCAATACGGTGCTGGTTTTGAGCAATCATGTCTACATATACAATCTGTACGACAAGTCGTTCCGGATAGCTAAAGAAGATAAAAAAGAGCCTATTATTTGGGGAACCCTTCAGGCCATTGCCAGTGAGGAAGGGCATACTTATCTGTTTGACTCCCGACGGATTTATGTGATGGATCATTCTACGTTGCAACTGACCTCACTTTTTACCTCCTCTAAAGAAACCATTATTAATTCTGTAGCATATGATAAGAAAGGTACTTTCTGGATGGGTACCAGCCGTGGACTGGAATGCTATTCTGTACAGACAAACGAGCTTTCATCCGTGCAGACCAACTTGTTTACTGATGTGTCGCTGGTGGTATGCCATAATCCTGATGAAATATGGATTGGTGCCGAAAATATGCTTTTTTCGTATTCGCCGCATAAGGAACGTTTTACAATATATGGAGAGTCGGATGGAGTGATGCCCAATGAATACATCCCCCGTTCGCAATTGATTATTGATGAGCAAGGCATCTACATGGGCGGAGTGGAAGGGCTGCTCTTTATAGCTAACGGGCAGAAGACTGATGAAATAAGCATACCTGAGATGCATTTGTCGGACATCATTCTCAATGGGAAATCTATTAATGATCAGTTGGAGAAGAATCAGGATGCCCTCTCTGTAGACAAAAACAGTAATGTAGTCATTCAGGTAATGGCCAAGGAGGAAGATATTTTCCGAAAAAGGCTGTATAGATATCGTGTGGAAGGATTGGACAACAGTTATACGGAGACTTACCAGCCGGAACTGATTATGCATACCCGGCTGCCTGGTACTTACCGGATTATGGTGGCGTGTACGGCAAAGGACGGCAGCTGGATTCCCGATACCCAGATACTAACACTGACCATTCTGCCGCCCTGGTATCAGACCTGGTGGTTTATTTTGCTTTGTATGGTTGGAGGAATTCTTCTGGTAGCCGTTGCTTTCCGCAAAGCATTAAGGAGGAAAGAACGTCAGCTGAAATGGGCCATGAAAGAGCACGAACAACAGGTCTACGAGGAAAAAGTACGTTTCCTTATCAATATCAGTCACGAATTGCGTACTCCACTGACATTGATATATGCTCCGTTAAAACGTATTCTGAAGACTATCGGACCCGAAAATGAGCAATATCTGCCGTTGAAGGCCATATATCGTCAGTCGCAGCGTATGAAAGCATTGATTAACATGGTGCTCGATGTGCGCAAGATGGAGGTAGGCGAGAGCAAGCTGCATATGCAACCATATTCGTTCAATACCTGGATTGAGCAGGTATCTCAGGATTTTGCCAATGAGGGTGAGGCGGAACAGGTGCATATACGTTTTCAGCTTGATCCACGGATAGAGGAAGTCTGCTTCGATAAGGACAAGTGTGAGATTGTATTGAGCAATCTGTTGACGAATGCTTTGAAGCACAGTCCGCAGAGTACGACAATCACCATCAGTTCCGAGCTGAAAGTCAGTGGCGACGAAGTGCGTGTTGCCATTTCCGACCAGGGATGCGGATTGAATCAGGTCAATATGGGAAAACTGTTTACCCGTTTTTATCAGGGAGAGGGAGAGCAAAACGGTACCGGTATAGGCCTTTCCTATTCCAAGATTCTCGTTGAGCAACATGGAGGGAAGATCGGGGCTTACAACAATCCAGACGTAGGGGCCACTTTCTATTTTGATTTACCTGTAAGGCATACCGAGGTAGAAGTCGTGAGCCAGCCCAGAGCCTATTTGAACGAACTGATTGGTGACGATGGCATTGAGCAGCCTGCTTTGTCGGGAGAGCAGTTCGACACGTCGGCCTACAAGATACTGGTTGTCGACGATCATGCGGAAATGACGGATTTTCTGAAAAAGGTACTTGAGCCCCACTTCAAACAGGTGTTGACGGCGGCCGACGGCGAGGAAGCACTGAGAGTGATACGTAATAATATGCCCAACATCATTGTCAGCGATGTGATGATGCCTCGTATAAACGGCTATCAGTTGTGCCAGTATATCAAGGAAGATATTACCATCAGCCATATTCCTGTTGTTCTGCTGACGGCCCGTGACGATGAACAGAGCCAGCAGGAGGGATACAAGAATGGTGCCGACGCTTATCTGGCAAAACCTTTTGAGGAAGAAACGCTGCTCGAACTGGTGCGAAACCGTTTGAAGAACAGGGAAGAAATCCGCGAACGCTACATGCAGGCTGGCCCTGTGCCCGTGCCCGAGGAGACAACCTTCAGTCCGGCCGACGAAGCCTTCCTGTCGAAACTGAACAAAGTGATTCAGGACAATCTGGACAATTGCAATCTTGACATCGCTACCATCTGTAATGAAGTACACATGAGTCGTGCCTCCCTTTATAATAAAATGAAAGCGCTGACAGACATCAGCGCTAACGAGTACATTAATAAATTCCGGATGGAAAGGGCTATTCAGCTGATCAGGACTACCGACATGCCATTTACTGAGATTGCCGAAAAGGTAGGCTTTGCTACCTCGTCTTATTTCAGTACGGCTTTCAAGCAATACATGGGCGAAACTCCTACACAGTATAAGAAGCGGATCAGGCAAACGGAGGCGACAGAGGAATGATCCTTTCCGCTGGCCTGTCCGTTCAGGAAGGCCGGTGGCCAGAGGTTCTGGAAGGGCTTTTCTGCAGCCGCCGAATCCACAGATAATATCCCGTCAGCGGCAGGGTAGCACCCAGCAGGGCAGCCACGAACCAGAGCAGGCGGGTCAGCAGTCCGCCCCAGCTGCCTACGTGCATCGAGTAAATCCAGCCGCGTATTTTGCCCGAACGGTCCAGCTCCTTGTAGGGAGTATATCCGGTCAGCTGGCCGGTGCGTGTGTCGAACTGGTAGCGGTCGGCACCTCGCGTATTGCCGAAGCGGTTGACGCTGACGCTGGCCGATCCGTCGGACAGGCTGATCTGGCGGGCGTCGGGATTTTTCTGCTTCAGCTGCTCGTACACTGTCTGCCAGTGGGCGGTGCGGTCGGTGTTCTTGTCTCCTTTTCCTTTCCGTCCCTGTTGTTTCTGATGGCCTTCTTGTGACTTGGCGTTGTGCGAACCGTGTCCGCCTCCTGCCTGTGCCTCTACACCGAACAGGGCATAGAAGCCCGTGCGATACCAGCCGAACGACCACGTCAGTCCCGTCAGGGCCATGACGAGCAGCAACAGCAGGGCATACATGCCCCCTGCCACATGCAGGCCGTACCAGAAGCGGCGCCAACCTTTGCGTACCGCAATCTTCAGACTGTTCTGCAACGCTTTACGCGTGCGAGGCCACCAGATGACAATGCCCGACACCAGCACCAGAACGAAGAGCAGCGTGCTGGTGCCTACTACCACCTTGCCCCAGAACACGCCGTCGCCCGACGGGCGGCTGTCGAGCAGCCAGCGGTGCAGACGGAACATGGTGGCAAAGAAGGGCAGACGGTCGCCCCGGCCCGTTACCTCGCCCGTATAGGGGTTGGCATAGACCGAAGCCTTGGCAGGTTTGGACAGTGGGAGTTGCCAGGCTTTTGTCGGGTCGGGGAAGGCGGTGACGCCCGTCACCTGTACGCCCTCGGGCAGCGTGGCCGATACCCGACGGACTACTTCGTCCATCGGCAGCGGCTGGCGGCCTTGCGGGTCGACGTTGAATACTTCGGGACGTAGCCATTGCGTCACTTCCTTCTCGAACACCAGCATGGCGCCGGAGAAGCAGACAAGCGTGATAATCAGTCCGAAGGGGACGGACAGCCACAGGTGTATGTGTCGGAATGCTTTCTTCATTGTTTATTCGTTGGGTTGGGATGATGTACGGATTTTACTGGGCCTCCAGTCGTCCTACGCCGTTCAGCGAAGTGGCTTTTACGACCAGTCCCTTGCTGGCGGTGGCTGTCGAAGGCTCGATGCGATAGATGGCGGGATAGCCCGAAGTGGTAGTCACAGCGATGTAAGCCGAGCCGTTCTCCATGTAGGGCGTGTTACCGAAGCCGCTGACGTCGGTCGGCAGTCCGCTGACATAGGACAGGTCGCCGTTGCTGACGTTGAATATGGCCAGGCGGTTGGCCACCTTGTCCGAGGCGGTAATGGCTTTGTCGTACATCAGCAGCAGGAAGTAGTTTCCGCCGATGTACCAGCTGCGCAGGAAGGATGCGCCGTCGGCTTTCGCTTCGAGGTTATAATAGTAGTTGGGGTCGAAGTCTTCGGCCTTGGTGTCGATGCGCACCACGCCGGCGGGCAGGGTGGTTTGCTGACGGGCGTCCTTCATCGTCTTGGCATACGAGGGCGAGAAGACGTACATGTAGCCGTCGTCGGCCAGCCAGTTCATCTGGTAATATTGTGAGCGGTTACGTCCGCAAGCGTAGCTTATCTTGTCGGTCTTGATGAGTTTCCAGTCGGTCAGGGTCTGGTCGGTGAAGATGGCCATCCAGCATTCGTCGGGGTATTGGGTCCATTGCAGTTCGTCCTTGTCGTAGGCACCGCTGCCACTGCCGCCCGATTCGGTCTTGATGAGGTCCTCGTTGCCGGGCAGCACCCACTTGTAGCTGCCGTCGTCGTTCTTCTGCATGCAGCCGTATTGGCTGAGGCCCATGGGCACGGCGGCGGCATAGAGTCGGGTGCCTACCTGTGCCAGTCCGGCCAGGGTGACGTATTCACCGTTGCCCAGGAAGTTTTCGGAAAGGAAGGGCGTCGATGCATTGACCGTGTTGCTGGTGTAGGTCTGGTTCTCCACGTCCAGATACGAAGCCAGGAATGACTGGGGCACGTAGCCGTTCTCGTCCTTCAGTTCCGTGGGGCCGTCGCCTGTCGAGGTGGTCATGATGTAGCGGTCGTAGTAGCCGTAGGTGGTGAAGCGGTTGACGTAGTATTCCTGCGAACGCTTCTCCAGTGCACCGGTGTTGTTCAGGATGAACGATTGCGTAGTGCCTGCTTCGCCCTGATTGTAATTGAGTGCGTACAGGTAGCGGTTGGTGTAGAACACCCAGTAGGTGGCTCCTTCGTTCACCAGGCCGTTGCCTTGAGTGGTCACTTCGCCTTCGTCGAGCGAGGGGGCTGTCAGCAGTACGTAGGTATCGGTGCTGCTGCTGGTCACGGTGGCAGCTATCACGTAGTTGCCTGTTGAGGTGTTGGAGTTGTTGTTGCTTCCGTTTTGGTCGTCTTCCGAGCAGGAGGTAAGGGCCATGCCTGCCAGCGAGGCGGCAAAGAGGCCTGCAAGTAAGTGGTTCTTTTTCATATTCTTCTCTTTTTTATGTATTTGTTTTTGTTCGTTCCGATGGCTGCCATGAGGCAGGCTTCCGGCATGCTTTCCCTACGGCTTTGCATGGTCGGGGTATGGAGAGAGGGTACAATCATCCGGGATGATGGTATGAATCATCCGCATTGATTGTAGGAATCATCCGGGATGATTGTACCCTCAGGTCTGTAGGCTGTCGGGCAGAGGTGCTGACGTTGGCCGGCTCAGTCGCCGAAGTGGATGCGCACCTTTCCGTAGAAAGCCCGTCCGGCCTTTTGCAGGCTGAAGTTGTCGTACAGGTTCTCGTCCGTCAGGTTGCGGCACTCTACGGAGAAGTTGTAGCGGCCGCCCTTCACGCTGTAGCTCAGCGTGAGGTTGTGGGCAAACTGGTCGGGGACGATGTAGTCGCTGCTGCTGCCGATGACCTCGGAGTAGTAGGAGAACGAGTGCGTCCACTGGTTGTCGTAGGTCAGTGTCAGCAGGTTGCCCCGTCCGCCCAGGTCGCGCCAGTAGAAGTTGGCGTCGAAGTCGGCGAAGCGGTAGGGCACGTTGGGCATGCGCGAACGGTAGCCCAGATTCTCCACCGCGTTGCCCGTGCTGCCTATCTGGTAGGGCTCATTGTCGCGCACGTCCATCTGGGTGAAGTTACCGCCCAGGCTGAGCCAGCGTCCCAAGCTGTAGCGGGCGGAGAGGTTGTAGCCCTTGGTCAGTACATTGCCGTAGTTGATGTAGGTGGCATTCTCCTTGCCGCCACTCAGGTCTTGTACGTTGCGCTGTATGTAGTCGTGCGTGTCGCGGTAGACCAGTCCTCCCTCTACATAGAAAGAGTGGCTGCCTAGCGTACGCGCATAGCTGAGGCTGAAGTTCACGTTGTGGCTGCTCTCAGGGCGCAGGCTTATCTGTCCGCTCTCCAGGTCCTCATCGCCAAACATCTCTTCGATGGTGGGCAGACGGTAGGCACGCTCGTACGACAGTTTGGCTTGCAGTCCTTCGACAAGGAAGTAAGTGCCTGCCGCACCATAGCCCCAGGAGCTGACCGTACGGTTGGTGCGTACGTAGTTGCTGCCCGTGTCATCCTCGGCCATGGGGCCGGCCACATACTGGCTGTAGTGCTTGCCGAAGACGGAGAGGTTCCAGCGTTCCGACGGCATCAGGCGGTACGCCAGTCCGGTAATGTTCTTGCGCGTCTGCTTGGCGATGGGGTCGGTCTGTGCTTCGGCAGCCAGCAGCGAGGTGTTGTTGCGGCGGAAGGTACTGAGAACGTGGTTCAGGGTGAACGTATGGATGCGCCCCAGACGATAGTTCATCGTGGCTGTGGCATTCCAGTTGTCGTTGTCGGCGCGGCTGTACTGGCGCGACTGTTCGCCGGGCGTGTTCAGGGGCTGACGCTCGCCTAACCAGTTGTACTTGTAGTGGGCCGTATCCACGTTGGTGGTGGCGTTGCGGTTGTAGTTGGCCGACAGTGTCAGGTCGAGGCCTTTCACTAACAGGTCCCGCTTGCTGTACTCCAACGAGGGAATCAATGAGTGCCCGAAGCGGTGCTTCTCGCCGAAGACGGTTTTCTGGCGCACGCCGGTCTGCACCTCCTTGTACATCTGCGACCAGATGAAGCCCAGCATCAGGCGGTCGGCCCAGGGTTTGTCCACGAAGCCTGCCTTGGCAACGATGGCCTCGTTGTGATACGTATCGTTGAAGCGGCGGACGCGCACCAGCTCCTTGTCGCTGAAGCTGCCCGTTTCGAAGTTCAGTACGGGAGCATCGACACGATAGTCGTTGTCCGAATAGTTTTGGAAAGCGTTTATCTCGTAGGTGAAGCCGTTGCGGAAGGTCTGCCCGAAGCGAAGGTTGGATTTGTGCGTATTGAACGAGCCGTACGAGTAGGATGCATCGAGAAACCAGCGGCGACGTTGTTTGCCCGTCACGATGTTGATGACTCCGCCGATGGCGTCCGTGCCGAAGCCTACGGGCACCACACCTTTATATACCTCGATGCGCTCGGCAAAGCTGACGGGGATGTTGTTCAGGCCGAACGAGCTGCCTGTGCCCTCCTGCGGGATGCCGTCGATGAACACCTTGACGTGCTTGCCGCTGAAGCCATCCATCATCACCTGCATGTCCGAACCCACGCCGCCCGACTCGCGCAGCTTCATGCCCGGTGCCTTGGCCAGCGCTTCGCTCAGGTTCTTGGTGGTGTTCTGCAATTCTTTGGTGTCTACCGCTACGGCGTTGAAAGCCGAACGCTTGACGCGGCTCACACCGGTCGAAACGACGGTCACTTCGTCCAGCTGCTGCACGTCGGGGGCGATGGTGATGTTCACCTCGCGTTCCTCGCCTCGCCGCAGGTCCAGTGGCTGCTCCACTGTCTTGTAGCCTACGGCCGAGACGACCAATGTATATTTCCCCTCAAGAGCCTTGATGCGGAAACGCCCTTCACCGTTGGTTGTGCCGCCGAAGGAAGTTCCTTTCAGGTAAACGGTGGCGAAATCGACTGTTTCTTTCTCGGTCGAAGTGACTTTGCCCGATACCAGGCATCGGTGACCTTTGCCGTGGAAGTCCTGTGCGCGGAGCATCCCTGCTACTGACAGGCACATCAGGACTGCCACCCATAGTGTAAATGTACTTGTTTTCACGCTGTTTATGTACTTGGTTATCCGGCTGCAAAGTTCCGCAGAAAAAGGTAGTTCCGCAATCGCCAGTTTTTGGTATTTATGCCGCCCGTTCTTTCCCTCCCTCCTCTGGGGCATGCGCGTCAATAACCATTAATAGGTAAAGCCCTCGGAGTGGGAAGGAGCGAGGTGTACAAAAAGAAGTGTTCACATATTTGTGAATACCCGATGAAATACTTATCTTTGCCGTTGTAACCCGAAATGCCATGATTGTCACATTTGAAGAAACCTATTTGCAGGAACTCTACGAGAAAGGGACGACCGGCGATAAGAAGCATCGCTATCAGCCCGATATTGTGAGGAGGTACCAAAGATGCATTGATTATCTTTTGGACGCACGAGGTACGGAAGACCTTATGCGAATAAACTCGCTGAACTATGAAATGCTGAAAGGGGACAAACAAGGCATTTCGTCTATTCGTGTGAATAATAAGTATCGGGTGGAGTTTACCGTTAGAGAGACTTCGGAAGAACCTGTTATTACTATTTGTAACATATTGGATTTATCGAATCATTATAAATAAGAAGCACTATGATTACCTTGAAAGGCGTTGACCCAAAAATGATAGCCAACAATCTGACTCCTTCGGAACCGATTCATCCCGGAGAAATGATAAAGGACGAGATAGAATATCGTGGCCTGTCGCAACGGAAGCTTGCCGCACAGATGGGTATCTCGCCCACGCTGCTCAACGAGATATTGAACGGCAAACGTGCCGTCTCGACCGAGTATGCGTTGCTGTTCGAGGCCGCATTGGGAATTGATGCGGAGATCTGGATTCGCCAGCAAGTGCGTTACGACATGCAGGTAGCCAAGTCGAACAAATCCTTCATGGAGAAGTTGGCCAATATCCGTAAGCTTGTAGCGGCTCTGTAAGGAGCCGGCGGGTAACGGGATGACTGAATGCCGCGCCGTCGTCGGGACATGAAAAAGGCACGGGCGGCACCGCCTTTCCTGACCGATGTCGGGAAAAAGGTAATGCCATCCGTGCCTGTTGCAGCGGCGGGAGTGGGGAATTATTTATTGAGTTTCCACTCGGTGCCGTCTTTGCCGTCCTTTATCTCGAAACCAAGGGCGGTCAGTTCGTTGCGTATTTTGTCGCTCGTAGCCCAGTCTTTGTTGGCTTTGGCTTTGGCGCGTTCTTCCAGCAGCATGTCTACTACGTGGCCGAAGGCTTCTTCGCGGGCGGCGTTCGAAGCGTTCTCGGCTTTCAGACCCAGAATGTCGAAGCAGAACAGGTGGAAGGTTTCTTTCAGTTCCTCCAAGTCGGCAGCGGTGATGGTGTCGTTACCTGCCAGAATGTTGTTCACCATCTTGGCTCCGTCGAACAAGTGAGCGATGACGATAGGCGTATTCAAATCGTCGTCCATAGCTTCGTAGCATTTCTCACGCAACTGCTTTACGTCCACTGTCGATGCTTGTGCGGGCGTAATCTTGTCCAGTCCGCTGACGGCGTCCATCAGTCGGGCCAGTCCCTTCTCGGCGGCCTTCAGGGCCTCGTTGCCGAAGTCCACGGTGCTGCGGTAGTGTGCCTGCAGGGTGAAGAAGCGGATGGTCATCGGGGTGTAGGCCTGCTCCAGCAGCGGGTGTGTGCCGGTGAAGAGCTGCTCTAAGGTGATGAAGTTGTTGTAGCTTTTACCCATCTTCTGTCCGTTCACGGTCAGCATGTTGTTGTGCATCCAGTAGTGCACCATGTCGTCGCCCTGACTGGCCACGCTTTGGGCTATCTCGCATTCGTGATGCGGGAAGATGAGGTCCATGCCGCCTCCGTGTATGTCGAAGTGTTCGCCCAGATACTTCCGTCCCATGGCTGTACATTCGCAGTGCCAGCCCGGGAAACCGTTGCCCCAAGGCGACGGCCAGCGCATGATGTGCTCCGGTTGTGCATTCTTCCACAGGGCGAAGTCGGCGGGGTTACGCTTCTCGTCCTGTCCGTCCAGCTCACGGGTGGTGTTCAGTACGTCGTCCAGGTTGCGGCCGGACAGCTTGCCGTAGTGGTAGTCGTGGTTGTACTTGGCCACGTCGAAGTAAACGGAACCGTGGCTTTCGTAGGCATATCCGTTCTTCAGTATCTGCTTAACCAGTTCTATCTGCTCGATGATGTGTCCCGAGGCTTGCGGCTCGATGCTGGGACGCAGTACGCCCAAGGCATCCATAGCCTCGTGGTAACGGTTGGCGTAATACTGTGCCACTTCCATCGGCTCCAGTTGTTCCAGACGTGCCTTCTTGGCTATCTTGTCCTCGCCTTCGTCAGCGTCGTGTTCCAGGTGGCCCACGTCGGTAATGTTGCGCACATAGCGCACTTTATATCCCAGGTGCTTGAGGTAGCGGAAGAGGATATCGAAGGTAATGGCCGGACGGGCGTGTCCCAAGTGTGGGTCGCCATAGACCGTAGGGCCGCAGACGTACATACCCACGTGTGGGGCGTGCAGCGGCTTGAATACTTCCTTCGTTCGGCTCAGTGTGTTGTAAATCGTCAGTTGATGTTCCATATTGTTAGGTATTTATTTCCGGTTGAAAGCACAAAGTTACTGTTTTTCGGATAAGTAGCCCCATGATGGCCGTGTTTTTTTCAGCGGAGGATGGGAGAAGGCAACGATACCGTAAATTCACTGCCACTGCCCTCGCGGCTCTGCACGGCGATGTTGCCACCATGAGCCTGCACTACCTGCCATACAAAGTTCAGCCCCAGACCGAAGCCTGATGCGCCGGTGGTGCGACTGCCCGAGGCTATGCGCTCGAACTTGCCGAATATCTTCATCTGCTGGTTCAGGGGGATGCCGATGCCGTTGTCGCGTACCTTTATGTGCAGGGTGCCGTCGGCAGTGGCTTCGGCCTCCAAGCGGATGCGCACGGACGGGCCGGAGTACTTCACGGCGTTGTCTATCAGGTTGGAAAGAACCTCGCGCAGGCAGAAGGCGTCGGCCGTGGCACAAAGGCTTTCCGGACAGACAATGTCGAACTCCACCGGCTTGGATGCCTTGAGGCGGAACTTGGAGGCGAGGTCGTTGAACAGCGGCAGCAAGGACACAGGCACGGGATGCAGTTCCAGTTCGCCACGATCCATCTGTGTCAGCATGACCACGCGCCCTGAGAGGGTGAGCAGACGGGCACATTCGTCGTTCATGGCCCGGACTATCTTGTCGGCCTTTTCGGGTTTGTCGGCCAGGCGGCCGCTTTCCATGATTTGCGTTCCCATCAGAATGGTTTGCAGGGGCGACTTCATGTCGTGTATCATGGAGTAGGTAAAGTCCTTGCGGAACTGTTCCAGTCTGCGCTGCTGCCTCCAGGCACGCCACAACAGGCCGATGCACAGCAGGCAGAAAGCGAACGTCAGTCCCAGCGGCACAAAGAGATACCATGCCGAACGGAGGATGAGCCTTTCGGGAGTGGGTACTACACCCTGCACGCACACCGCGCCGTCGTCTGCCAGACGCAAGGGCGTAGTGACGAGACTGCCCCAACGGGGAACGGCGTGTGCCGTCTGCCTGACGACCTGACCCGTGGCAGGGCGCACGATGCGGATGCCGCCCGGTGTCTTCAGCCCGGCATCGGTGAGGGCGGCACGAAAGAGCGAGTCGAGCCGAAGCGTATCGAGGGGGACGACGACGGGTCGCTGATTGACGAGCTGCTGCGTGCCATAGGCGCGGAAGAGGCGGGTGCCTTCGCTCAGGTTCATGCTTTGGTGGGATACATAAATCTCGCTGACGGAGCCCGGGAAAGCGGGTGCGTAGCTGGTGTTTCCCTTCTCGTCGGTTGTTTTTCGGTAGAGGATGGTCAGCAGCGAGTCCATCTGATGGTGGAAGTAGTCGGTCATCCCCGTAATGTGTGACTTGCGGGTGCCGCGCAGGTGGTTGACGTCGAGCGAGCGGCTGTGGCGCAGGGCGTTTTCCTCGGCAAAGGCTTCTTCGATGCACACCTGTACTTCGCGGTTCAGTGCCCTCCACTGTTCGTGGTAGATGTATCCGGCCCACAGGGCGGGCAGCACGAAGGCCAGCGGCACCATGCCCCACGACAGGCGGCGCAGCCATGTGGTGCGGCGCGAACGCAGGCGGGCATTCTCCTGTTTGGCGCGGGTCAGGGTGGCTTCGGTGTCGGAAAGCACTTGCTGTCCCTGCTGACGGGCTTCGGTCCAGCGGGAGGCATGCAGGCAGACCTGCATCCGGCGGACGGGTTGCGACATCTGTTCGGCCAGCTGGTAAAAGTCCTCGCACTGGCGGCCGATGTCGCGTCGCAGACGTTGCAGCAGGCGCATGCGCAAGGCAATGGCTCCTATCAGCAGGCCGGTGATGAGGAAGGTAAGTCCTGGGAAGAGCAGGTTGGACGGGTGGTCGAAGTAGTGCAGGTCGGCGATGGCTTCTACGGCGATGCCCTTTTGCGGGTGGAGCAGGGCGCGGGGCGAGGTCAGCACGCCGATGCCTTTGTCGGGCAGCGGGACGCCGGTGGGCGATGTCTGAAGGGTGCGACCTGTGGCGGCATCCAGCTTGCGGATGTAGATGCTGCCCGTCACGCCTTCGCGTTGCAGGACGGCGGTCAGCGTCAGGCGCAGCGAGTCGAGCGAGGTCTCGGGCAACCCGTAACCATCCTGCAGCACGGCCGAAGTCTGTTCGGCGTAGTGAAGCTGTCGGTTCTCGATGTCTAAGTGCAGGCTGTCGGGCGCATAGACGATGTGGGTAACGGTCCCTTCGGGATAGGGCAGGCGGTTCACTTGGGCGTCCGTCACCAATGTAAAGGTTTCCTTGAAGCACGCAGCCAGCGTGGCTTCGGCCTTCTGCATCTGGTTGCGGTAGGCAAACCATACGCCTGCCCGCTGGAAAAGGCTGATGAGCAGCAGGGCGAGGAACGAGAGCAGAAGGACATTGCGGACTTTCACGGGCGGTGAGGGTTATGCTTCGTTGCTGAAAAAGAGCTTCTCGACAGCTACGGCTACGCCGTCTTCGTCGTTGCTCAGGGTGATGTAGTCGGCGGCTTTGCGTACGGGTTCTTGTGCGTTGGCCATGGCTACACCCATGCCGGCAAAACGTATCATGCTGAGGTCGTTGTAGCCGTCGCCCATGGCTACCATCTCTTCACGCGTCAGGCCCAGACGTTCCAGCAGCACGGCCAGCGAGCGAGCCTTGTCGATGCCCAGCGGAACCAGTTCAAGGAAATAAGGTTCGGAACGGTAGACGCTGATGCGGCCTTGCAGGCGCAGCGACAGTTCGGCTTCGGTCTGCATCAGCCTGTCGGGGTCGCCCACGATGAGGCACTTGGGCAGTGGCAGGGGAGCATCGCGCAGGAAGTCGTCGGTAGGGCGTATCTGCATCTTGTTAAGGAAGGCTTCTTTCAGCACATACTCGTCGTCGGGCTGTTCGGTGAGGATGTATTCGTTGTCGTAGGTCAGGATGGTCTGCCCGTTGCGGACGGCGGCCGTGTAGAGGACAGGCAGTACGTCGTCGGGCAACAGGTTCTTGTAGAGCAGTTCGCCCGTGCTCCAGTCGATGATTTCACCGCCGTTGTACGACAGGATGCAGCCGTGATGCTTCTGCATCTGCAAGGCTTCGGCCAGCGGTGCGATGCCGTAAGTGGGTCGTCCGGAGGCCAGCACCAGTCGGACGCCGCTTTCTTGCAGGCGCAGCAGTGTCTGGAGGTTTCGGGGGGAAATCTCTTTCTTCGAGTTGGTCAGTGTGCCGTCTAAGTCGAGCACAAGCAGGCGGTACGTATGTTTCATGTGTCGGAATTTGAAATGGATTGTTTTTCGGCTGCAAAGGTAATGCTTTTTCGCGAACGGTGACGGAATGTGTGCCGATTTTGCCGTCGGATGGAAAAAGCGTCGTATCTTTGCCTGCTCGGGTGCACTTCGCAGGGCCGCGGAAAGCGGTGCTTGCAGGGCATTTGTGGGACACTTGTACGGCTCGCGAGCAACACTTGCACGGCTCACGAGCGACACTTGTGTGGCTCACGAGCAACACTTGCACGGCTCACGCCGGATTTATGTCGAATGCTATCAGACTGATTATCAGTGATTCACATAAATCCGCTCAAAGGGCATTGCAAAGCCGCCGGGTTTGGGTTGAAAACCCGCCGCGTTTTGACCGGAAGCCTGTGGAGTTTTGGCTGAAAAGCCGTGGGGTTTTGACCGAAAAGTCGAGGCGTTTTGACAAGAAAACCGAGGAGTTTTTGATGGAACAACCGTTGAATAACGATAGAATGATGAAGGAACAAGTATTACTGGGCATGAGCGGCGGGACGGACAGCTCCGTGGCCGCCATGCTCCTACAGGAGGCCGGCTACGAGGTAGTAGGGGTGACCTTCCGCTTCTACGAGGCAGAGGGTGGCGAAGCGCACTTGGACGACGCCCGGCAACTGGCTGCTCGGTTGGGCATCCGCCATTGCGTGCGCGACGTGCGCGACGAGTTCCGCCGCCGCATTGTCCGCTACTTCACCGACGAGTATCTGGCGGCCTGCACCCCCGTGCCCTGTACCTTGTGCAACAATCTGCTGAAGTGGCCCCTGCTGGCACAGATGGCCGATGAGCTGGGCATCCCTTACATCGCCACGGGTCACTATGTGCGCAAGGTCTGCCGCGAGGGGAAGTTCTACCTCGCCCCTGCCGCCGATCCCGACAAGGACCAGTCTTTCTTCCTCTGGGGGCTGAAGCAGGACATCCTGCGGCGCATGCTTTTGCCCATGGGCGACCTGACGAAAGCCGAAGCCCGTGCCTATGCCGCTCGCCGGGGCTTCGAGCGTGTGGCGGAAAAGAAGGACAGTCTGGGTGTCTGTTTCTGCCCGGGCGACTACCGTGCCTTCCTGCGGCGCGAACTGCCCGCCTCGGCCTTGCCCGGACGGGGACAGTTTCTCGATGAAAAGGGCGATTTTTTAGGGTGGCACGAGGGCTATCCTTTCTATACCGTCGGCCAGCGGCGCGGACTGGGCATCCACCTGAACCGCGCGGTTTATGTGAAGGAAATACGCCGCGAACGGAACGAAGTGGTGCTGGCACCACTCACCTCGCTCTATCGGACGGAGATGTTGCTGAAGGATTGGAACCTGGTGGACGAGGCCCGTGTGACGGGCGGCGCAGAGGTCATTGTGAAGATACGCTACCGCAAGCAGGCCAACCGCTGCCGGGTGTCGGCAGCCGATGGAGGTCTGCTCCGCGTCGATTTGCTGGAGCCGCTCGAAGCCATTGCCTCGGGTCAGGCAGCTGCCTTTTACGATGCCGAGGGGTTGCTGCTGGGCGGGGGGATTATTGTATAATGATTTTGAGAGGCTCCTTGTTACTGGTTCAGCTTCAGCATCTCCTCCATATACTCGCGTGTATTGCTCAGGCGGGGAATCTTGTGCTGCCCACCTAACTTGCCTTTCTGGTCCAGCCAGTCGTGGAAGAGGCCTTGACGGGCCACGATGACTTCCAGCGGTTGCAGGGCCAGGTCGTTCTGGCGTTTGGCTTCGTAGTCGGAGTTGACTTCTTTCAGCGTGTCGTCCAGGATGCGGGCAAACTTCTCCAGACTGTCCGGCATCTGGGCAAACTCGATGAGCCACTGGTGGCGGCACTTGGCATGCTCGTCCATGAAGACCGGTGCGGCGGAGTAATCGGTGATGCGGGCACCCGTCTCGGCACAGGCGCGGGCCAGACCTTTCTCGGCGTTGTCCACGATGAGCTCCTCGCCAAAGGCATTGATGAAGTGTTTGGTGCGGCCGGTGATGACAAACTTATAAGGATTCTTCGACGTGAACTTCACGGTGTCGCCTATCATGTAGCGCCAGAGTCCGGCTGAGGTGGAGATGACCATGGCATAGTTCTTGCCCAGTTCCACTTCCGTCAGGCTATAAACGCGCTGCTGTTCCTTGCCTACGTCTTCCAAGGGGATGAACTCGTAGAAGACGCCGTAGTCTATCATCAGCAGCAGCGACGGGTCGGCAGGGTCGCTCTGGGTGCCGAAGTAGCCTTCGGAGGCGTTGTAAGTCTCCACATAGTGCATGCGGGGGCTGCGGATGACTTCCTTGTATTGTTCGCGGTAGGGCGTGAAGGCCACTCCGCCGTGGAAGAACACTTCCAGGTTGGGCCACACTTCTTCGAGGCTTTGCTTGCCCGTCTTCTCCAGAATGTGCTTGATGAGCACCAGCATCCACGAGGGAACGCCGGACAGGTTGGTGACGTTGGCATGGATGGTTTCGCGTGCGATAGCCTCCATTTTGGGCTCGAAGTGCTCCATCAGTGCCGTCTGCTTGCTCGGCACACGGATGTAGTTGACCAGCGGGTTGAGGTTTTCCATCAGGATGGCCGAGAGGTCGCCCACCAGGCTATGGTTGGTATTCAGGTTGGGTGCGTGACTTCCGCCCAGTATCAGACCCTTTCCCGTAAAGAAGCGGCTTTGGGGATTCTGTTGCAGATACAGTGCCACGGCGTCGGTGCCTCCGCGGTAGTGCGTGTCTTTCAGCGACTCGCGGCTGACAGGCAGGAACTTGCTCTTGTCGTTTGTAGTGCCCGACGATTTGGCAAACCAACGTATTTCGCTTGGCCAGAGCAGATTCTGTTCTCCGGCTCTCAGTCGTTCCACGTAGGGCTTTATCTCTTCGTAGGTCTGTATGGGAAGTCTTTTCTTGAAATCTTCGTAAGTACGGATGGAGGCATAGTCGTATTTCTTTCCCCATTCGGTGCCGGCGGCTTTGTGCAACAACCGCTGCAACACTCGTTGCTGTAGTTCTTCGGCACGGTTTGCATAGAGCTCAATCTCTTTATAGCGAGGAGTGAAATATATCTTATTCAGTAAATTAGTAATATTCATCTTTCTTATTGAGATCAGATTTTCAAGGCGCAAAAATAATCTTATTTATCGTCTTCTCTATCTTTTTTCTGTTTTTTTTCTACCTTTACGTCCATATAGATGAAAAGAAAGGAAATTTAAACTAATACGTTATGAAGATTGGAATTCTGACCTCGGGAGGCGACTGTCCCGGCATCAATGCTACGATTCGTGGTGTATGCAAGACAGCCATCAATCACTATGCAATGGAGGTGATCGGTATTCACAGCGGTTTTCAGGGACTGCTGACAAAAGATGTGGAAACGCTGACGGAACAATCTCTGTCGGGGCTGCTCAATCTGGGTGGTACCATGCTGGGTACTTCGCGCGAGAAGCCTTTCAAACGCGGCGGCATTATATCGGACGTCGACAAGCCTTCACTGATCCTCAGGAATGTTAGTGAACTAGGCCTGGATTGTCTGGTTTGTATCGGAGGAAACGGAACGCAGAAGACTGCTGCTAAACTAGCGGCTATGGGGCTGAACATCGTTTCCATCCCCAAAACAATCGATAACGACATCTGGGGAACAGACTTCTCATTCGGCTTCGACTCGGCTGTCAGCATAGCTACCGAAGCAATCGACCGCCTGCATTCTACGGCCAGTTCGCACAAACGCGTGATGGTGATTGAAGTAATGGGGCACAAGGCAGGCTGGATAGCTCTGTATTCGGGCATGGCCGGAGGTGGCGATGTGATTCTGATTCCGGAAATCCCCTACAACATCCATAATGTAGGCGAAACGATTCTGAACCGCCTGAAGAAGGGAAAACCGTATTCGATTGTCGTAGTGGCCGAAGGCATACAGACAGACGGACGCAAGCGGGCGGGCGAATACATTGCCCAGGAGATAGAGTACGAGACGGGCATCGAGACACGCGAAACAGTGTTGGGATACACACAGCGGGGCGGTTCGCCTACACCGTTCGACCGCAACCTGTCCACCCGCATGGGAGGCCATGCCACGGAACTGATAGCCAACGGCCAGTTCGGACGCATGATAACGCTGAAAGGCAACGAAATATCGTCGGCTCCGCTGGACGAGATAGCCGGCAAGCTGAAGCTGGTGACCGAAGACCACGACTTAGTGGTGCAAGGCAGACGGATGGGGGTCTGCTTCGGATAAAGCAGGAAAATTACTTGAAACTTGAGTATAATGGAAGTGGAACGGGGCCTATGGCCTCGTTTCATGCTTTAGAGGCGGGAGTGTCGTCGGACAGTTCCGTCGGCAGTTTGTCTGTCGTTTCCGGAGCAGATGCGTCGATTTCGGCTTCGACGGTTATTGCAGTCTCGATGACGGCAAGCGGTTCGGCTGTAGGAGCGGTGCTGTCTGCTTGTGCCGGTTCGGCTTCGGTTGTTTGAGGCTCTTCGGCGGCTTGGGCTGCAGCGGCAGTGGCTTGCGCTTTGAGTGCTTCGAGGCTTTCCATGAACTGCGGGTCGCTCTTCAGTTTCTTCAGAGCCATTTGTGCAGCGTTCTGCTGCGATTCTTTTTTCGAATAGCCTGTACCTTTTCCGGCCGAAAGACCCAGAATGCGGACTTCGGTATGGAACATGGGATTGTAGTCCTTGTCCAAAAGCTGTTCGATGAGTTCGAAAGATACTTCCAGTTTGTTTTTCTGGCTCCACTCGATGAGCTTGGACTTGAAGTTGACTTCTTTGCGCGACATCTTGTCCAGGTCGATGTAGCTCTTGAATATTTTCTTCTCCATGAACTGCTTGCAGCGGTCGTAGCCCTGGTCGATGTATATGGCACCGATAAAGGCTTCGAAAGCATTGCCGTACATGTAGCTGTTGTGCGACGACGAGCGGGTGGACGACTTTACCAGTTTGTCCAGTCCGATGTCTACGGCCAGCTTGTTCAGTGTTTCGCGCTGTACGATTTTGGAGCGGGTATTGGTCAGGAAACCTTCGCGTTTCCCTTCAAAATGACGGTAGACGATGTCGCCTACGATGGCGTCGAGGATGGCGTCGCCGAGAAATTCCAGCCGTTCGTTGTTCAGGGGACGGCCTTTTTCGGAACGCAGGGAGGTGGATTTGTGCAGCAGTGCCTGCTGGTAAATTTGTATGTTGCGCGGGTAGAAGCCCAGTATCTTATAAAAACAAAGATAAGACTTCCTGTCTTTGTGAAACAGGAGCCTTATCTTGTCTATTTGATTGCGTAACACGATGCTGAATTATTCTGCGTACTTCTTGAAGATGACGCATGCGTTATGACCGCCGAATCCGAATGTGTTGGACAAGGCAACGTTTACTTCGCGCTTCTGTGCTTTGTTGAAGGTGAAGTTCAGGTCATAGTCGATGTTTTCGTCATTGTCTCCTTCTTCGTGGTTGATGGTCGGGGGAACGATGCCGTTCTTGATGGCCAGAATACTTGCGATGGATTCTACCGCTCCGGCAGCACCCAGCAGGTGTCCTGTCATTGACTTGGTAGAGCTGATGTTCAGCTCGTAAGCATGTTTTCCGAATACTTCCTGGATAGCTTTCACTTCCGAGATGTCTCCCACGGGAGTCGAAGTACCGTGTACGTTGATGTAATCTACTTCTTCAGGCTGCATGCCTGCATCTTCCAATGCGTTTCTCATCACGAGCTTGGCTCCCAGGCCTTCGGGGTGGGAAGCTGTGAGGTGGTGAGCATCGGCAGACATTCCTACGCCGGCTACTTCTGCATATATTTTAGCGCCGCGTGCCTTGGCGTGTTCCAGTTCTTCGAGAACCAGACAGCCGCCGCCTTCACCCATTACGAAACCGTCGCGGCTTGCGCTGAAGGGACGTGAGGCTGTTTCGGGCGAATCGTTACGCGTGGATAATGCATGCATGGCGTTGAATCCGCCTACACCGCAAGCGGCGATGGCAGCTTCGGAACCTCCGGTTACGATGGCATTGGCCTTACCCAGACGGATGAGGTTGAATGCATCGGCTATGGCGTTAGTAGAGGTGGCACATGCTGAGCAGGTTGCGTAGTTGGGACCATGGAAACCGTACAGGATAGAAATTTGTCCGGCAGCGATGTCCGAAATCATCTTGGGGATGAAGAACGGATTGAACTTAGGACCCATTTCCTTGCCGTTGATGGCATAGTTGCCTGCTTCTTCTTCGAAGGTACGGATTCCACCGATACCGGCACCAAAGATGACGCCGATTCTGTTTAAATCCTCATTTTCGACATCAAGACCGGAATCGCTTACGGCTTGTTTGGCTACAGCGATGGCATATTGTGTATACAAGTCCATCTTGCGGGCTTCCTTGCGGTCGATATAGTCGCTTGCATTGAAGTTCTTCACTTCGCATGCAAATTGGGTCTTGAAAAGGGATGCGTCGAAATGAGTAATAGGTCCAGCTCCACTAACCCCATTCACAAGGCTATCCCAGAATTCCTGAACGTTGTTGCCAATGGGAGTAATGGCGCCGAGACCTGTTACTACAACTCTTTTTAATTCCATACTAAGAAATGAACGGATTAAAATTACTTAGCGTGTTCTTCGATGTAAGATACAGCATCGCCTACAGTACCAATCTTCTCAGCTTGGTCGTCGGGGATAGAGATACCGAATTCTTTCTCGAATTCCATGATAAGTTCTACAGTGTCAAGAGAGTCTGCTCCCAGATCGTTAGTGAAGCTAGCTTCGTTAGTAACTTCTGATTCTTCAACGCCTAATTTATCGACGATAATCGCTTTTACTCTTGATGCAATTTCAGACATAACTTTAAGTTTTTAATTAATAATTAGTTTTATTTCTTTAATTTTGCGGGGCAAAGGAATGAATATTTATCGTTTCTAACAAATATTTGGCGAACAAAATGCAGATTTTTGCACAATTTTCACGGTTTTGTGCACAGATTGAGAAAAATATGGGGAAAAACATCGCGATTTTTGCATCCGGCAACGGTACGAATGCCGAGAATATCATCCGCTACTTTCAAGGTAGCGAAGAGGTGAAAGTGAAGCTGGTCCTGACGAACCGGCAACATGCGTTTGTGTTGGAACGTGCGCGCAAACTGGACGTTCCGTGTGCTTATTTCGGCAAGGAAGACTGGGCGGACGGCGAGCCGGTGCTTGAGCTGCTTCGCGAGCAGGGCATCGACTTTGTGGTGCTGGCAGGTTTCCTGGCGCGCGTCCCCGATTGTCTGCTTCGGGCCTATCCCAATAAGATTGTCAACATACACCCTTCGTTGCTGCCCAAGTTCGGGGGCAAAGGTATGTACGGCGACCGCGTGCACGAGGCCGTGGTGGCTGCCGGCGAGACGGAGAGTGGAATCACTATACATTATATTAACGAGCACTACGACGAGGGCGAAGTCATTGCCCAGTACCGTTGCGCAGTGTTGCCCGACGATACGGCTGCGGACGTGGCGGCCAAGGTACA
This sequence comes from Bacteroides ndongoniae, assembly GCF_900108345.1. Lineage (GTDB taxonomy): Bacteria > Bacteroidota > Bacteroidia > Bacteroidales > Bacteroidaceae > Bacteroides > Bacteroides ndongoniae. The sequence continues at coordinate 645,889 of NZ_FNVV01000012.1, forward strand.
TGCGCTGGAGTACGAGTACTATCCGCAGGTGATCGGTCGTGAGGTGATGCGCTGAGCCGTCTGACGGGTGTTTCCTCTGGTTTCCACTTGCGGGAACTGCCGTTCCCACAAGTGGGGAACACGGTTCCCGCAAGTGGTTACGGTGGTTACCACAGGTGGAAACGGTGCGGATAGCCTGCCGCCGGAATCAGAACAGCTGATACTGCTGTGGCGTGACGAGGGTGAAAGCCCGCCGTTCGCGGCGTAGCGGATAGTCGCCTCGCAGCTGTTCGAACAGTTCGGGGTGCTGGCGCAGTGCGTCGCAGTCGCGTCGCGGGTCGTACATCTGCAGGGCGGCTTCGGTCAGGCTGCTGGCAGTGATGACGGGTGTGGCGGGCTGTGGCGGCTCGATAGCGTACTGAGCTGTCAGGTGGAAGAAGCGGCAAAGGGCGTCGAGCGACATGCGGGTGGCGTTGGCCTTTCCGTCGGCCGAGTAGCCGGCGATGTGGGGCGTACCGATGAACACTTTGCCGAGCAGCTCCAGATTGATGTCGGGTTCGTTTTCCCACACGTCGATGACGGCATCGGCTATTTGTCCGCTGTCGAGGGCACGAAGCAGGGCTCCGGTTTCGATTACTTCTCCGCGCGATGTATTGATGATGACCGGTCTGCGTTGCAGCGAGCCGAAGAAGGCGGCGTCGGCCAGGTGCAGGGTCTTGTATTTTCCTTCTTTATATAGAGGCACGTGAAAGCTGATGACGTCGCACTCGGCTGCCAGTTGTGCCAGCGATGCGAATCCATCGTGCCCTTCGCGTTCTTCGCGCGGCAGGTCGTTGAGCAGCACTTTCATACCCAGTCTTTTCCCTACTTCTGCCACTTTGCTGCCTACGTTGCCCGCGCCGACAATGCCGAGCGTCAGTCCGGCCAGCGGGCGGTCGGGTCTGTGCTGTTGCAGCAGCAGGAGGGTGGATTGCAGATACTGGGCTACGGAGGCCGAGTTGCATCCCGGAGCGTTGGTCCATCCGATGCCCGCCTGGCGGCAGTATTCGGTGTCAATGTGGTCGAATCCGATGGTGGCTGTGGCGATGAAGCGCACGCGGCTGCCTTCGAGCAACTGGCGGTTGCACAGGGTTCGGGTGCGTATGATCAGTGCGTCGGCGTCGCGGACGGCTTCCGGCGTGAATGCTTTTCCCGGCAGGTAGACTACTTCGTCGGCTATCTGCCCGATGGCTTCCCTGATGAAGGGAATCTTGTTGTCGACAATTACTTTCATTTCCTTTTCTGTTTTTTTGTGCATGTATCGGACGGTTTCCACCGTTCGGGCCGTTGTGTAGCGGGGCCGTAGGCCGTGGCTGCACCGGATGTATAACACATTCAGGGCCTGTTTTGTTTATTCCCGTCTGTGCCGGACTTCTCTTTCAGGTAGTCGAAGCGCAGCATCAGGTCGGCTATGTCGTGAGCCTGTTGCAGGTGGTGCAGGGTCAGGCTGTCGGAGGCATCGCCTTCGACGTTCATGTGCGAGCCTACGGCAAGTCCCCGCTTCGTTGGCGACAGGATGCTCTGCCCCATGCCTTTCCACGGATAGCGTTCGAGTCCCAGCAACTGGAGCAGGGTGGGGTAGATGTCTATCTGTCCCATCACGTCCTCGTAGCGCATGCCTACGGGCGAGTTGAGGATGATGAGCGGCGTATAGGGCTTGTCGGAAACAATGCCCTGCATGGCAGGCGCCTGGCACAGCTCGTTGCGGTAGAAAGCGAGCCCCTCGTGGTCGCCGGTGATGACGATAAGTGTTTCCTTATACTCGGGCCGCGACTTCAGGAAGTCGACAAACTGTCCGAGGGCTTTGTCCGTATAGCGGGCCGTCTTCATGTAGTCGGCTGCCTTCGCGGGGATGGAGTCGGAGAAACTGATTTCCTGCAAGTGCTGGGGCAGCACGAACGGCGCGTGGCCGGAGTAGGTGACGAACTGCATGAAGACTGTTTCGTCCTGCTTCCACACCTCGCCATCGCTGATTTTCTCGCTGCACTGCTCGAAGAAAGGCACGTCGCCGATGCGCTTGTGTGTGCCGAAGGCTTCGGCTTTGCGGAAGTCGTGATAGGCGATGATGGTGTCCAGCCCGAAGCTGTAGGCAATGGCTCCCTGATTCCAGGTCGATACCTTGTCGATGGTCAGCAGATAGTTGCGCGAGTGTTTTAGCTCGTGCATGGCTTTGGGCAGGGTGGCGTAGTGGTTGTCGGGGTACAGGCTGCTGTATGCGCCCGAGTTGAGGGGCAGCATGCCGGCGTTGATCATCAGTTGGGCGTCGATAGAGCGTCCGCCTTTCACCTGGGTGAGTACGTGGGGAGCGTAGAGGGTGGTCGGTTCCTTCAGCAGGCGATTGAGGCAAGGCGTGATTTCCTGTCCTTCCACTTCTTGCTCCAGCACCCAGCTTTCGAACGATTCGGCCAAAATCAGGATGCAGTTGCGGCGCGTCTCTATCGAGTCGGGCAGGAGTGTCCATGCGGGCTGTGCGGCAAGCCAGCTCCCGATGCGTTGGTCTATTTCGGGGCTGATTTCCTGTTGCTGTTCCGTCAGGTCGTAGTATACGCAGCCAAATACGGTGAACATCGGTGCACAGCTTGAACACAGGTAAGGCGATTGCCGGATGGCATTGAATGACTGATGGAATCCGCCGTAGAAGCTTAGGCAAGCCATGTTCAGCAATGCTGTTCCAACCAATACGGCAAAGTACCCGGGAAGTCTTCGGATGAGGCTGCTTCCTTTTCGGTCTGGTTTGCGGAACGCCATAAAGATGGTGACGACGGACGACAAGGGCAACAGGACGTCTATCATTCTGAACGAATCTCTGACGCTTTCGGTGAAGTCGGTCAGGTTGCCGGCCAGTCCGTAGCTGCTCAGCGGGATGTGTGTGTAGTACGTTCGGTAATAGAGCAGGTTGCAGATAAGCAGGCTGTCGAGCCAGAACAGAATAACGCTTTCTACCCCTTTGCTCCTGAACAGGATGTAGGGGAGCAGTAGCAACGTAGCGATGAACAACTTGGAAAGGTAGGTTTCCAGGTACGAAAACGATGCGAAAGTAGTGTCCATGCACCAGATGGCATCGAAAAGGGTGAGTTTCAGGAACAGTCCAGCTGCAAAAACGATAGCTGTACGGTTCCACGCGCTTTTCCAGTCGGGCATTTTTGCGAAGCGCGGTTTTAAGCTTTTTTCATTCATTGACTTCTCTATGCTAGGTCGTTCTATTCCAGACCTTTTTTCTCTCTCTTTATGGGGCGGCAAAGGTACGGCTATATTTGTGAATATCCATGATTTGGCGATACTATTCTTCCTTTTTATAGCATCTTATTTCGAACAAGCGTATCTTTGTGCTTTGAAAACGGAAAAAAGAGACGCACAATATGAAACACCCCGCTTGCTATATCATCCTTTTTGTTGTCGTCCTGTTGGCTTCCTGTCGTGCCGACCGCGACGACGTCCGCCTGTTGCAGCAGGCCGACTCTCTGTTGAACGTACGTCTGGACAGTATGAAAGTTGTGTTGGACACGTGGGCCGACAGCATCGGTCACTGCCCGGAGCGTGTCCGGATGTACTACAACCTGCTTCGCGTGAAGGCCGATGACAAGGCTTACGTCACGCACACTTCGGACAGCCTGATCCTCTCCATAGTGCGCTACTATCGGGAGCAGCGCGACAAGACCCACTTGCCCGAAGCCCTCTACTATGCCGGCCGCACTTATAGCGACTTGAAGGATGCTCCACGGGCGTTGGAGTACTACCAGCGTGCCATCGACGTCATGGAGCGCGAGGAACTGACAGATTACAATCTGCTGAGCCGCATCTACAGCCAGATGGGGACGTTATTCTTCTATCAAGAACTTTACGACGAATTGCCTGGTGTGCTCCGTAAGGCTTATCAATGTGACTTGATACTGAAAGATAGTGCCAACCTTGTTTTCGATTTGCGGGATATTGGGCGGTCTTTTGCGGTGAGGGAACGGCAAGACAGTGCGGATTGGTATTACCGTCGTGCGATTGCAATGGCTCAACAAATAAAAAATGATGTGTTACGGAATATGCTTTACCGTGAGTTTGCTGGGTTTTGTATTAAGTTGGGTAAGTATGCTGAGGCTTATGAAATGTTGCAGATAGGAAGAACAACAATAGACAGTCTTGGATTGCCTCCTTTTTATGCAAATATGGCACGTTATTATTATTGTACCAACCGGTTAGACTCAGCTGCCTATTATTATGAAAAAGAGCTTGCTTCCAATTCACTTCTCCATAAGGCTGGAGCTTATGAGAGCCTTGCCAATATCGCTCATCGGCAAGGAAATGATGCTAAAGCTTGGGCTTTATTCCAACAGCACGTCCTTTATAAGGATTCTTTGCAGAATATCATCCGTACGGAGACTATGAATAAGATTGATGCTTTGTATAATTATAAAAAGTATGAACAAGAGAATAAAGAGTTGAAAAGTAAAGAGCTTCAAAGAAAATTTCTGCTGTTCTTATCGTTGTCTTTGACGTTGATAGTTTTGCTGTTGGGGGGTGTTTTATGGCAAAAATACAAGAGAAAGGAACAGACTATGTTGCTTCAACAGGAAAAATTGAAACGTCAACAAGAAAAACTGAAGCAATATAGCCAAGAACAAATAGAAGAAAACAAAAAGAAGATTGAAGAATTGTCTTGGCAATTGGAAAATGCAGTAAAAGACAAAGACTTGCTACATCGGAATTTATTGCAGGTTCAAAAAGAACAGATTGAGAAAGACAATCGGCGAATTGAAGAGATGCAAGAAATGCAGCGGAAGGTTGAAGCTGGTTTATATATGACGAACATCTATAATAAGTTCCAGACAGTAGCCAACAGTAAAGAAAAATCCCAGTTGCTTAAGATTGAAGATTGGCAAGAATTACAGGAACAAGTGGATGAAGCGTATGGTGGTTTCACTACACGGTTGAAAGAGTTATATCCTCAGATTTCAGAAAAGGAACTACATATTTGTCTATTGATCAAAATAGGTGTTACACCTACTCAAATGGCAACCATTATGATTAGTTCCAAACAGGATATTTCGTCTGTCCGTTCACGGCTTTACACAAAGCTGTCCGGAACAAAAGGGTCTTCTAAACAATGTGACCAACTTGTTCAAAGTTTATAAGTAAACATTAATAAATGTTTGAAAAACAATAGATAAGTTGGTTGTTCTAAGGGGTACGCAAAAAGTACGCAAGTTAAATGCGTACTTTTTGCGTACTCTTTTTTAGCGATTATCTGGTTTATTCCGCTCATCTTCGTAACGTCAAATTTGAAAATGTAAATGGTATGAAACAGATTATTCTATTTTTTATGTTACTTTTACCGCTGTCTTCGTTCGCACAGTTTACGTACGACATCAAAGCCGGCGTAAACTTTTCCCATTTTAAAAGCAGCCAGAACACTGAAGAAAAACAGGTGGACGGAATGAAAACCGGATTTCAGATAGGTGCGGATGTCAGTTATGAGTTTAAGCGGCACTGGTTGCTTTCTTCCGGTCTGATGTTTGCACAAACCCGTAGTACGATGAACCTGACGGATGGAATGACTTATGGTTATTTCTTTCCTCATACAGACATAGAACTAAATCACTTTATTATTCCGTTGAAAGTAGGTTATAACGTTCGTTTCTGCGAGGATTTCCAGCTGATACCTTCCGTGGGGTGGTATGGTTCCATTGATTTCAATGCGGGTAAGTCTTCGCTGGCTTTCTTCAAAGAAGGTGGCGGATGGGGATACACGACGTGGAAACCTATGAACGGCTATACTTACGAGCCTCCTGTCAGTGAGTCTCAGCCTTACACGGCAACACTTTCTCCTTTCAGGCATTGGACGTATGGCGTGATGGGTGGACTGAAAGCTGTTGTTTGCAAACATTACATTGTGAACCTGGATTATTATGAGTCAATCAAAAAAGGACAAAAGCAGAACGATTTGAGGAATTACGGTCTGCAATTGTCGGTGGGGTATCGGTTTTAAGTACTGTGCGTAAATGGTAATTTAGTTGATGCGTTAATGAGGATTAGGTTAGTCGTAAGCCAATCATCAGGGCTACGAGCATTTTAAGTCCTAATCCTCTATTTTTGTATAACTGTTTAAACTGTAATATTATGAAACTGAAGTTTTTTCCTGCCACCCTGTTGGCTGCCCTGTTGCTTTGCCTTGCCGCTTGCGGCAACGGACATGATGAAGACTCCTTGCCCGGAGCGTTGCCTTACACAAAGAGCTATTTTGTGGGAATGATGAATGACAGCTTGATAAACATCAGGCAAGACTCTTATTATGATGTCCGGATAGATCCTTTACTCTATATCCCGCAGGACTCGTATCAGCATATTGACATCACCGGATGGCTTATCAGGTTTGCAGCCGATTATCGCGATGAGCCTTGGGCAACCATGCATCTGCAATGGGGACCGATGGAAACGGGCTCGTTTGAGTTGACATCATCGAAGTTGGTGGATGCCAATGCGGAGCGGGTGCCATACATCAGTTTGACTTTTGCGGATAGCGGAAGGACCTATTGCTGCTCTCCGGAGCATCCGTTCCTGTTGCAGGTGGACGATGTAGATTATAAAGATGCTGCAATGACGTCATTCCCGGTTGTCACCGGGCGGATGGAGGGTACCCTCTACAATGAAGCAGATCCTGCGGACTGCATTACGTTCGAGGATGTGGAGTTCCGGTTGTGGCGTTGATGGCGGATCTTGGATGAGCCGGGTGCGGTTCTTGCGTATGGAGCACAAAATACAAACGGGGTTTGGACATTTGCAAAATATTACATAGTTTTGTCTGCCCTATGGCATCGACGGACAAATAGACGATAAAAATAGAACGTATGAAATGCATTCATGTGATTACTCCGGTAAAGGACTCCATTGACCTGACCTTACAGACGGCCGAAGCCATCGTGGCATCGGACATCAAAGTGCCTTACACATATACCATCTACAACGATTTCAGTACGGCCGAAAATACTGCCCGGTTGCAGGAGGCCTCGAAGAAGATGGGGTTCAATCTGGTGAACCTCTCGGATCTGACCGACCATCCTTCGCCCAACTATCTGCTGGTGCTGCAGATGGCGCAGGAGCGCGCCATTGCCGAAGATGCCGCGCTGATTATCGTAGAGTCGGACGTGGTGGTGAAGAAGAATACGCTTCAGGCTCTGTTCGACGGCGCGGAGGAGCGCACGGACTGTGGTATAGCTGCCGCCGTCACCGTCGATGAGAAAGGCGAGATAAACTATCCCTACCTGTTTGCCAAAGGAAACGAGAATCAGGTATACCCCGAAAAGAAGCATTGCAGCTTCTGCTGCTCGCTGCTGACAGTCAACTTTCTGCGGACTTTCGACTTCCACCAGCTCGACCCGGAGAAGAACTGGCACGATGTCACCATCTCGCACCAGTCGCAGAAGGAAGGGTTCCGCAACTATCTGTTCACGACGCTTCCCGTGTGGCACCGTCCTCACAGCAGTCGTCCCTGGAAACAGTTGAAGTATAAGAATCCTTTGAAGTATTATTGGCTGAAATATACGAAAGGACTGGATAAAATCTGAAGCAGGAAGGTTGCACCTTTTTCGGCATGTTCCGAAACCGGCTTCATACCTTTATCGCTTGCTGAAGAAAATTCCCAGAGATAGAGAATGGGAAAAGAGGCGGCGGAAAGGGGTGAAACGCCTCCTTTGAATCCCGTTTGTAGGACACTTGTACGGCTCGCGAACAACACTTGCACGGCTCGCGAGCCGTGCAAGTGTCCCACAAATGGAATGCAAGTGTCTCTCAGCAGGAGTCAGCCTTTTCTTCCGGTAAAATTCAGTTCCTTCGGCTTCCATATTGAAATTGTGTGGTCGGCAGGCAATGTGTTTTTTGGAAGTCTGTCAAATAATGCCTATATTTGCCGCGAATTCCGTTGTCTTGGATGCTGTGAGGCAACGCTTTGTCTATAAGCTTAGGTACATTCATTATGATAAAAGATAAGGGGAAGGTTTCCGCTCTATATCGTTTTCTTCATCCGAGGGTATTGACCATTCATCCGGACTATAAGAGTCTGGAGCCGTTTATATTGTCGTTGCCTATGCGCTTTCGTCGGAACGAAGGCGTGGTGATACACAGAGGGCGGAACGAACTGCGTCGTATGGAATACGGAGGAGTCACCTATGTGGTGAAGTCCTTTCATCAGCCCAATTGGCTCAACCGTGTGATTTACGGCGTGTTTCGCGCTTCCAAGGCCAAACGTTCTTTCCTTTATGCCGATGCGTTCCTGAAGCTGGGAGTAGGCACCCCACAGCCTGTCGGAAGTATGGACCAGCGTCAGGGGCTGTTGTTTGACAAGAGTTACTACGTCAGCTGTCTGTCCGATTGTCCTTACGTATATTCCGATCTTTTTGTGCAGAAATTCGAGTGCGAAGAGAAAGTGTTGCGCGAAATCGGACGGGTGACTGCCATTCTGCACGAAAACGGATATGCCCACAAAGACTATGGCCGCGGCAACATTCTGTTCCGCCCCATGTCCGACGGTTCGGCCAAGATAGAGATAGTCGACTTGAACCGTATGTACATCGGGCACATCGGCCTGCGGCGCGGATGCCGTAACTTCGAACGCTTGCCCGCTACTCCGGAGATGCACCGCCTGATGGCCGAAGAATATGCCAAGGTGCGGGGCTTCGATGCCGAGAAATGCTTTCAGTTGATTTCCTACTACCGGCGGCTTCAGACCGAAAAGGGAGGAGAACTCTATTAAACAAGAATCCTTTAAAACAAGAATCTGCTATGAACATTATCGCTGTGGTCGTGACGTACAACCGTCAGGAACTCCTGAAGAGAAACATTCATTGTTTGCGGCAGAACAAGCCGCTTACTTCTATCATAGTGGTAAACAACGGCAGCACCGACGGCACTGCCGCATGGCTCGACCAGCAGAGCGACCTGACCGTCATCCATCAGTCCAACGTAGGAGGCTCGGGCGGTTTTTATACTGGCATGCAACGCGCATATCAGCAAGGAGCCGACTGGGTGTGGTGCATGGACGATGATGTATTTCCGCGGGCCGACTGTCTGGAACATCTTCTGGCCGAAGCCGGGCGAAAAGACGTAGGTATTCTGGCGCCCCGCCGCTTGATGGAGGGAAAAATCTTCACCCACGATTTTCAGGAATACAACCTGACCAATCCTTTTTCTTCGATGTACGGCAAGAAACTGTCGAAGCAGACCATAACCGCTCCTACCGAGGTGAAAGGTACAGCTTTCGAAGGCCCCTTTATCCGCCGGGAAGTGATCGAAAAAATCGGGTTGCCCAACAAGGAGCTTTTCATCTTCTGCGACGATACCGACTATTGCCTTCGCACTGTGTTGGCAGGATTCAAGATACTCTACGTACCCTCGGCCCTGATGGATAAGGAAAAGTTCTTCTCGAACGACACGTGGAGTGAACGCAGCAAGAAAAAGAAATGGAAACGATACTACCAGGTGCGCAATTCCACGTACCTGAACCATCACTACGGACGCAACTGGGCCGTCAGGTATCTTCGTGGTTTCAACGGAGTGATAGGCTATATACTGGTGGCGTTCTTCACCTGCCCCTTCTCCGATGCCTGGCAGTGGGGCGACATTGCCCGCCTGTGGAAAGCCTATTGCGACGGACTGCACGAGCGTCTGGGGATTATGAACAGGTAGTATGGCAAACAGAACCAATTATACATATATAATAGAAGCAGACAGTTATGAGACTGATAAAAATGACAGGCGGACTGGGTAACCAGATGTTTATCTACGCCTTTTATTTGCGAATGAAGAAGCGCTATCCCAGGGTGCGCATTGACCTTTCGGACATGGTGCACTATCATGTTCATCATGGTTACGAGATGCATCGCGTCTTCAATCTGCCGCATACGGAATTCTGCATCAACCAACCGTTGAAAAAGGTGATTGAGTTTCTGTTCTTTAAGAAGATATACGAGCGCAAGCAGGACCCCAACAGTCTGCGGGCATTCGAAAAGAAATACCTGTGGCCGCTGCTCTATTTCAAAGGCTTTTATCAGTCCGAGCGCTTCTTTGCCGATATAAAGGATGAGGTGCGCAAGGCTTTTACCTTCGACAGTAGCAAGGTGAACGCCCGCAGTGCCGAATTGCTTCGCCGGCTGGATGCCGATGCGAATTCCGTTTCGCTGCACATCCGTCGGGGCGACTATCTGCAACCGCAACACTGGGCCACTACAGGCAGTGTCTGTCAGCTTCCCTATTATCAGAATGCTATAGCCGAGATGAACCGCAGGGTGGCTGCACCTTCGTATTATGTATTCTCCGACGATATAGCCTGGGTGAAGGAGAACATCCCTTTGCAGAATGCCGTTTACATCGATTGGAACAAGGGAGAAGAAAGCTGGCAGGACATGATGCTGATGAGCCATTGTCGCCACCACATCATCTGCAACAGTACTTTCAGCTGGTGGGGAGCCTGGCTCGACCCACACGAGGATAAGATTGTGATTGTTCCGAACCGCTGGTTCCAGCATTGCGAGACACCGAACATCTATCCGGTAGGCTGGGTGAAAGTGGCGATTAATTAACAAATCTGATAGACTATGAGCATGTATTTTCTGAAAAAGGTAGGACTGGCTCTTGCCGAGAGCTTCGGAGGCTTCCGGCTGACACCTTCGCCGCGGCTGGTGATGACGCTGCTGGTGAAGAACGAGGAAGATGTACTGGAAGACAATCTTCTGTTTCATAAAGCCATGGGGGTAGATTGTTTCATTATCACCGACAACAATTCTACCGACCGTACGCCGGACATCATCCGCAAGTATCAGGAGAAAGGTTGGGTAAAGGAAGTCATCTGGGAAAAGGCTACCAACTACAAGCAGAAAATATGGGTGGACCGCATGATATGGAAAGCAAAGACGGTGTACAAGGCCGACTGGGTGATCAATGCCGATGCCGATGAGTTGTGGTACTCACCTTCGGGTAACCTGAAGAATGATTTGTCGGCTATCCACTCCAATGTGTTGAAGTGCGAGGTGCGCAGTGTCTATCCGGAAGAAGACAAGCCTTTCTGGCAGTGGAACAAGATGGTAAAGACCGTTTCGCAACCCGAACAGTATGACCTGTCGCTCTATTCTCTGTTCGACCATCAGAACAAGAAAGTGATTCACCGTACCAAGTGTTACCTGCAGATTTCGATGGGCAACCACAAGGTAACCATGTTTCCCCGCCGTTCGGAACTGGGAAAAGTACACGTCTATCATTACAACATTCGTGGCAAGCGTCACTTCATGGAGAAAATGATCAACGGAGGCAAGCAGCTCGAACAGAACCCCAGCAAGCATGGCGGATGCCATTGGCGTTACTTCTACCAGATGTACAAAGAAGGTAAGCTGGAGATGGAGTATGGCCGCGTGATCGGTACACCTGTGTACGACCGTTTGTGCAAGGATGGCTTTATCTATGTAGACAATACCGTTCCCGACTTCTTCAGGGAGGTGATGGGAAGGAGTTAGGCAAACTCCTTCTCCATGTCGAGTGCTGCACCGATGGCTACATCCATGTTGTAGTACTCCCATTCGGCAAAACGTCCCAAAAGGTATATGCCTGCCTGGCGTAATTCGTTTTTCAGGCTGGCGATGGCTGCTTTGGTGTCTTTGTCCTGAATAGGGTAGGTATACTGCTCGTAGTGATGGGTCAGATAACGGGGGCAGTAAGGCATCTTGGCAAGATTTTCCAGAATTTCCTCTTTCTCTATCCGGTCGGTGAACTCTATGCTGGCGGTCAGTCTCTCTGTCGGATGGTTGCTGACTGGTGAGCTGTTGGCCGGAGAGAAGTTGCCGGTGCAAATAATCCGGTGAGAAGCGTGTTGTCCGTCAGGCAGGTAGATCCAGCTGTAGGGATTGGGGCTGATTTCGCAGAAGACGGTTGTGGTGCCATGCGATTCGAGCCTGTCTATTCTGTCTGCATAGAGGCGTATGGCTGTATGTCCGTTGAGCATGGTGGGTAACTGTTTGATGTTACCGCAAAATACCACTTTGTCGAAAGTTTCTTCGTTGATAATCCATTTCCCTTTGTTTTGTTCCATACGGTTCACAGCCGAGTTATATCGGATGTTGAGGCCTTGCGACAGACGGTCGGCAATGAACTGTGAGCCGCCTTGCCGGGGATAATAGAATGAACTGTGTACAAAGGTTTGTTCCTTGACGTGATTGATGTTGTTGTATACGATTTCGGCAGCGGTGGGCATCGGTAGTTTGCCTTCCAGCCACTCAAGGGGAACTTTGTTCAAAGGACGACGCCATATCTTGGTGTTATAGGGATGGAAGTAAAGCCGGTAAAGGGTATCGCCGAAGCGTTTACGCAGGAATTCCTCGAAGTTGTGAGGTGGTTCGGCAGCGGAACTGGACATGTGCAGAAGGTCGTCGATGACACATTTCTGTGTGTTTTCGTCCAGCAGATAAAGGTGGTTCTCGATGGGATAGGGGATTTCTTTCCCGTCGGGCATGGCGATGACCGAATTGCGCAGGGCCTTAGTAAACTCCTTTTCTCGGTCGAAGTGTTGCCAGAACCAGTCGGCCACGTCTTTTCGTTTGGTATTGAATACATGCCTTCCTGTCCGGTGGAACAGGCTGTGGTCGACGTAGTCGCATTTGATCAGTCCGCCGGGGCGTGCGTCGGCTTCGAAAACGATGACTTCATGTTTCTGTTTCAGTATATGTGCGATGGCAAGTCCGGATATGCCGGCGCCGATAACAGCGATTTTCATGTTAGGACCATTTAGACAGTTTGATGGGATGCAGGAATAGTTTTTTGGCCGGATAGTTCTTCATTAGTTCGGAGAGGTTGTAGCCGTACTGCTGGGCAAAGGTTTCGTAATGGGGGCGCCACATTACGCCGGATTCCCACGGAGTGTCGGAGGTAAATTTCAGTTTGTCGGTCGACAGAACCAATGCTGTAGGAATGGCAAATTCGACGAACAGCCGGGTAGCAGCAAAAGCCCCGCAGTACAGGGTGAATTTTTCCATGATGTCGGCTGTCAGTAGCAGAATGTCGGCATATCCGCCTACCAGCGGATAGTCGAGGTGGCGTCTTTTGTAGTTGCGCAGATATTTGAAGATGTATTTGCAATGGATATCTATCAGCGGACGGAATGGTATGGCCGAATAAGGGATGCCGTATTTGTCGAACTGTTTCTGCGCTTCTTCTACGGTAGGCAGGAATTGTGCGGCTTCTACTCCTTTCTGCTTTACCTTATATTTCATGGCTTCGGTTTGCCGCCAGGGGTAGGTCAGTTCTTGTAGCTTCAGCAGGTAGTCTATGTAGCACTCATCTTCGGCCAGGCCCATCTTTTCGATCAGGTTGTTTTCGTTCAGCACAGGGTGGATAATCATGTCGTCGGCCACTACGAAGAAGTGGGTGTAGCCTTTCCCTTTCAGGTGGGGATAGGCTTGGCTGATGTATCCGGAGAAATAGTACGAAGATTCGTAGACGGGAATCACGTTGGGCAGATCGCCGTCATAGAAGGGTACTATATGGTAAATGTGGCTGAATCGGTTGTCGTAAATCTCTTCTAAGCGTTTTATGTTTTTATCGTACCGGTGATTATATATAATCAAAAGGGCTATCGTGCATGACATGTGTATTGCAATTCTTGTTTTATATTAGAAACTCGGTTAGCGTTTTAGTATTACTACCTTGCAAAGATAGAACCTATTCGGTAAAAAACAAGAACTGCTGTAGATATTTTTTGTCTCCCTGAGGTTTGTGGCAGACGGCTGGCAAAGGACGTTACTGCTGACTGCGCCACAGACTCAGTGCTGCAGCGATGGTATCGTCCATGTCGGCGTAAGTGTATTGGGCCAGACGACCGCCGAACAGCACGTCGGGTGTTTGTCGGGCCATGGACTGATAGCGGGCAAAGATTTCGTTGTTGGCCGAGGTGTTGACGGGATAATAAGGTTCTTTGCCGGGCGCATAGCTGTCGGGGTACTCGTAGGTGATGACGGTATCGGGCTGTTGGCCGAACTCGAAATGCTTGTGCTCGATGATGCGTGTGTAGGGCGTTTCGCGGTCGGTATAGTTGACCACGGCGTTTCCTTGGAAGTTGGCGACGCCCTCCAGCAGTTTGTGTTCGAAGCGCAGGCTGCGGTACTCCAAGTGTCCGCAGGCATAGTCGAAGTAAGCATCAATGCATCCGGTGTAGAGGGTACGGTGAACCAGTGCGGAAAGTTCGGCACGGTGCTCCAGATAGTCGACACCTGTACGTACTTCGACACCTTCGAGCAGCAATCCGATGAGGCGGTTGTAGCCTCCGTAAGGGATGCCCTGATAGGGATCGTTGAAGTAATTGTTGTCGAAAGTGAAGCGGAAAGGAAGCCGCTTGATGATGAAGGCCGGCAGTTCGGTAGCGGCACATCCCCATTGCTTTTCGGTATATCCTTTCACCAGATACTGGTAGATGTCATTGCCACATAGTCTGAGGGCCTGCTCCTCCAGATTGCGGGGCTGGCTGATGTGGGCATAGGCGGCACACTGTTTCTGCAGTTTGGCTTGTGCTTCGGCAGGTGTTCGCACTCCCCATAGCTGGTAGAAGGTGTTCATGTTGAAGGGAAGGTTGTAGAGCTTCCCTTGATAGTTGGCTACGGGAGAGTTGGTGTATCGGTTGAACTCGACCAGACGATTGACGTATTGCCACACTTCCTTGTTGTCGGTATGGAAGATGTGGGCGCCATACTTGTGCACGTTGATGCCTGCCACTTCCTCGCAATAGATGTTCCCACCCGTGTGTGGGCGTTTCTCTATCACCAGACAGCGTTTTCCGGCCTTGTGGGCTTCGTGGGCAAAGACGGCTCCGAAGAGTCCGCTTCCTACAATCAGGTAATCGTATTGTTTCATTCGTCGGTCAGTTTTAGGCGGTTGTTTGTCGCGAAGGCCGGAAGGCCTTCACGGTATTTAGCAGGCGAAGGTGGCTTCCAGGTGGTTCACCAGCTCCATCTGATCGGAACTGAACTTGCGGGCAAAGAGCTTGTCGGACTGTACCAGTTCGTCGTAGTCGCGCTTCTTCCACACGTAGGGTCCTCCGCGGTGCCAGTCGATGAGGCGCATGTTGCCGGCTGCTTCGTCCTCGGGCCGGTAGATGTTTTTCCGGAAGGGGGAGTTCCACAGAACGGTCTGGATGAATATCTCGTCGGGGCACAGGGTATATTTGAAACGTTTCAGTACGAAGGCTTTCTCCTTGAGCAGATATTGGCAGAAGTCGTTGGTGATGCTGAACCATTGCGAGCCTTTCTGGAATCCGACTTCGTGCTTGCGGCGGAAGTGGAGCAGCTTTTGCAGGATGAGTACAAAGTTGTAGAAAGGCATGGTAAAGGCGTGCCAGCGGTCGTTGGGGCGCAGACTCTTGGTGAAGAGGTAGTAGCGCGATACTTTCCGTTCGAGGTCTTTCTGGTGTTCGGGGCTGTGCCAGTATTCCACAAATTCTTGTCCGGCGTGGCGGTCGAAGAAGTCGTGGATGTAGTTCTGGTTTTTCAGTGGAAGATCCACACCCGACAGCAGGTGGTAATAGGCGTATTTACCGTTTGCGGAAGCTGTTTCCAGCAGGGTAAATTCGGCTTCGACCAAGCTGATGTCACCCCAATACAGCTTGATGGGATTGGGGATGATGTAGAGCTTGGCTCTGCTCAGTTCGTAATGATGCATGCTTTTTCGCAGGTTGCGCGAGCGCCGGTCGATGTAGAGGTAGATGTCGTTACGCTCATCGTCGAGCATCGACAGCAGGGTCCTCAGCACGGGGTACTCATTGTGTGCGATGATTAAGTAAGCATGTTTGTTTTGAAGAGACATTAGGCGTTAATTTTTAGATGTTTAGGTTTAGGTTGCAAAGTTACATGTTTTTTTTGTTTACAACCTAATATTTGCAAAAAAAAAGTTAATATTTTTGTTTCGCCCGGCTTCAGCTTCGTTTGGGGCCGTTCTGGGGCGGTTTTAAAGGACACTTGTGCGGCTCATGAGAGACACTTGCACGGCTCGTGAGAGACACTTGTGTGGCTCGCGAGCAACACTTGTACGGCTCACGAGCAACACTTGCACGGCTCGCGGCACTTTTTAGCGTGTCTGTAGATGGCTGATAATCAGACTCTGTCCCGCTTCATGTCGGGCACCCACGGCCAGACGAGTCGCAGCAGTTGGGCCACGTGTGCCAGACGTCCTTCGGCGGGGCCGGCGTTCAGCTTCGACTTCAGGTAGGCATGCAGTTCGTGCTTGCCTTCGGGCGTCAGGGGCAGTCTGCCGATGCGGTTGTAGAGGATACCGTGGCGTATGACCTGTTTGCAACGTCCTATTTCGGGGAGTTGCTGCTCCATCTGGGCCACGATGTCGATGTCTTCCTTTTTCCCACCTCCGTTTTGTTCAGCCTTTACGGTCACCTTCTGCGTGTGTTGGCGGAAGTTGTTCAAGTCGGTGTAGACTTCGGCTACGTCGCCCGTCAGCGTCATGCGAAACCAGAAGAGCCAGTCGCCGCTGTAGCGCATGCGGATGCAGTCGTGCAGGTCGATGCGCCGCAGGTGGTCGGCGCGCGAAAGGACGGCGCTGGCGTTGGCTATGTAGTTGCGCCAGTACAGGTTGCGTGCGGCAAACCGTCGTCCGTCGATGACGGAATGTTTCTCGGGCAGATTTAGTTTGCGGCTGCCCCACTGGTTGATGTCGTGGTGCAGGTCGTTTCCGTCTTCGTCGATGAGGCGCGAGCCGGTGTAGCACAGCGCGGCCTGCGGATGGCGGTCGAGCACCGCTACGGTAGTGGCCAGAAAGTCGGGTTGGGCTGTGTCGTCGCTTTCGGCTATCCAGACGTATTCTCCTTGCGCCAGGCCGATGCCTTTCTGCCATTGCAGGAAGGGGCTGCCGGTGTTGTGGTCGTTCAGCACGATGTGACTGATGTGCGGATTGCCGGCATACGATTGCAGCAGTTCGGCGCTGTTGTCGGTCGAACAGTCGTCCAGCAGAATCAGCTCGAAGTCCTGAAAGGTTTGGTTCAGGATGGAGCCGATGCGCGCTTTCAGGTAGCGGGCATGATTGTAGTTGGGCACGATGACGCTGACTTTGGGAGGCATGTTTATACGGGATATCTGGTTTTCAGAAGCAAAGTTAGCGTATCTTCTTCAGAAATCCATGTCTTTTCTCAATTCTTTGTTGTACATTTGTCAATGAGTAACGGTACGGACTGTGTTTTTCAAGTCAAATGTAGCAAAGTCGGATATGATATCAGTAATCGTTTGTTCGGTGTCGCAGGAACGTTTGCAGCGTTTGTGCAAGAATGTGGACGAGACCATTGGCGTGGAGTATGAAATGGTGGCGGTGGACAATCGTCAGCTTGGGTGGCCGATAGCCCGTGTCTACAACGAAGGGGCGCGTCGGGCATCGGGGCGTTGTCTGCTTTTTGTGCATGAAGATGTTGTTTTTCATCAGCAGGATTGGGGGAGGGCACTTATCGGACGATTGGCCAGTCCGGACTGTGGTGTGATAGGCTTTGCGGGTAGCAAGGTGAAGTTGGATGTTTATTCGGGTTGGTGGCAGAACCATGCCGGATGGGATTGTTGCTCGTACATACAGAACGGTGTTCGCTGTGTGCAAGGTGGCAGGCTGCAAGAGGGAGTTCTATCGTTCGAGCCGGTGGTGACACTTGACGGCTTTGCCCTGTTGGTGCGGCGCGAGGTGTGGGAGGAGTTTCCTTTTGACGAAGATGTGCTGAAGGGCTTCCATTGCTATGACTTGGACTTTACGCTGGCTGTCGGGCGGAAATACACGAACTACGTATGTGGCGGCATTGCCGTGGAACATCTGTCATCGGGCAATCTGGACGGACGCTGGTACGAGACAACGGTGCAGCTGCACGACACAAAGTGGAAACCCTTGTTGCCCGTACGGACGGCCGATGTCCGTTGGACGGAGGAAGAGCGGCGGCGTACGTCGGAAGACTTGTCCTACCGTTTTCTGCACAATGCCTTACGAAGCAGTTACTCGCGGAAACGATATCTGCTGCACGCTTTCTGGCGCCGTCCGTTCGGCTGGAAGCACTTGGAACATTGCCTTAGCTGTACGCTAAAGTATTTGCGCGTCCGCTGACTTCTTGTGTTTCAGTAGCGACCGGATCCACTTTCCAATAAGATAATCAAGCCAATTGATATTCAACTCTTTTTTGAGCGATAATAGCAATTCTTTTCTTCTTTCGGCTGATATGGGCAGGTGCTTGATGTGCCCGTACAGCAGAGCCTTGTCTATCACGA
This sequence comes from Bacteroides ndongoniae, assembly GCF_900108345.1. Classification (GTDB taxonomy): domain Bacteria; phylum Bacteroidota; class Bacteroidia; order Bacteroidales; family Bacteroidaceae; genus Bacteroides; species Bacteroides ndongoniae. The sequence goes on from NZ_FNVV01000012.1 coordinate 664,161, forward strand.
TATCCGTGCAGCATTGAGGTGGAAGTACATGCTGGTAGAAGTATTTCCTGATACTTATCATTTCGGGAATGGAGTTCCCTTCTCTGGTTCCTTGATTGGTCGTATTGTCGGGATGTTTTCTGAAGAAGTTTAGTTTCTGGTGTATCTCGACGACGTTTCCTTTCCGCGCCTGCTCTATCCAGAACAGCCAGTCGCCGCAATAACGCATCTTTTTGTACGCTGGCGTAATATCTTTCAGGCAATTCTTGCGACGGAAGAGCACCATGCTTGCATTGTAAACGGTGTTTTGGTTGAGGAGTTTTTTCCGCAGGTATTGCAAGGAAGAGTATTCGTAGATCCGTCCATCTTCATCCCATTGGTCAAATTCGGACGAGTGCAGTGGATTGCCGCAGGTATCAATCAGATGTGACCCGGTAAGACACAGTTGGGCTTCGGGGTGCTTCTCCAAAGCTTCGACGGCGCGTTCCAGAAAGCGGTTTTCGGCCTTGTCGTCGCTCTCGGCTATCCAAATGTATTTGCCCTGCGCCAGCTGTATACCTTTCTCCCATTGCCTGAAGGCGCTTCCGCTATTCTGTTCGTTCAGTTCGATGTGACTTACGTGCGGGTTGTTGCGGCAGTTGTTCAGCAGTTCGGCGCTGTTGTCGGTCGAACAGTCGTCCAGCAGAATCAGCTCGAAGTCCTGAAAGGTCTGGTTCAGGATGGAGTCGATGCGCGCTTTCAGGTAGCGGGCATGATTGTAGTTGGGCACGATGACGCTGACTTTGGGAGGCATGTTTATACGGGATATCTGGTTTTCAGAAGCAAAGTTAGCGTATCTTCTTCAGAAATCCATGTCTTTCACTGATTTTTCGGTCGAAAGTTGTGGCATAGGAGAACTTTTACTATGTTTGCAAAATAAACTATTGGAGAGAGTGTCTCGAAACCCGTGTGTGCCCGAACAGACCGGTCGTCGTGATGCAGTCGCAAATAACAAACCTTAACGCAACGTGATGCAGTATTCGTGCGTAGTTTGTTTTTTTATATAAAGCTTTGTTGGATTCTGTGAATCGAAGAAAGCTGTGTTTTAGCCTACCTGTATGTAAAATGTATTGTTTCTGTAAAGTGAAATGACTGAAATGACACTGAAAAAACTTTTTCGGCATAAGCTGTTGCCCTTGGTTTATGAAAAGAGGATTACGGGAAGCAGCTTGTATTCTGTTGAAAAACGCAAGTGCTTTAAAGTGACTCTGTTTAAACGTGAAAAAACAGATGCTTTTACCCGTACGCATTATTTGAAATTTATTCATTCTACAAAGTTCTTATCTTCAAAAAGAGTGTTCCCTAATGTCAGGGATAATGACTTTGGTGCACTGGATGTACCGGTGACCTGGAAAAAGCCGCCTTTGGTCAGCATCATCGTGCCCAACTACAATCATGCCCGCTATCTGAAAGAACGGTTGGACTCCATTTATAATCAGACGTACAGACACTTCGAAGTGATCCTGTTGGACGATTGTTCGACCGACGGAAGTGTAGAGGTGTTGAAAGAGTATGCGCGGAAGTATCCCGAAAATACTCGCCTGGTTGCCAATGAGCACAATTCGGGCAAAGTGTTCCATCAGTGGAACAAAGGACTGGAACTGGCGAGGGGAGAGTTTGTCTGGATTGCCGAGAGCGACGACTATTGCGACCGGAATTTTCTGGAAACAGTGCTTCAGGGCTTGCGCCATCAGTCGGTCATGCTGTCGTTTGCACGAAGCGTATTCATGCAGGAAGGAAAGCAGATCTGGTCTCAGGAAGAGTATCTGGCCGATTTGCCGGTTGCCTGGAATGCGCCGTTCATCATGTCGGCCCACAAGCTCGTAAGCAAGGCTTTTGCTATCAAGAATGTGGTGCCCAACGTCAGCAGTGCCGTCTTCCGGAACATAGGTACCATTCCGGCTGACATTATATCCCAATGGGAGCAGATGTCCTTGTGCGGCGACTGGCTGTTCTACCTGTGGCTGATTAAAGGCGGAGCTGTAAGCTATACCAATCGGGTGAACAATTATTACAGAATTCATCCGGGAAGCACGTCGCTGAAGATTCAGAAGACGCTGGACTATTATACGGAAACGTTGCAGATTTCCTGTTTCGTGGCCCGGAACTACGCAGTCGATGCGGCAGTTTTCGAGGTGGTAAAGAAAAATCTTATTCAACATTGCCTTGAAAAGCAATGTATCACTGTGGAAGAAGTCGAGAAGGCTTATTCTTTGGACAAGATAAAAGAAAGCATGGCGGACAGACAGCCCAATGTGCTGATTTGTACTTATGCCATGGTGCAGGGAGGAGGAGAGGTTTTTCCCATCTACCTGGCCAATGAGCTGAAGAGACAGGGCATTGCCGTGACGTTTGTCGATTTCAGAGGAGAGCGTGGTGAAAAAGAAATCAGGCAGAAACTGGACCGGAATGTGCCTTTGCTGGCTTTGCCGCACGTCTTACAGCTTCGCAACGTGATGACTATGCTGGGTGCCGACATCATCCATACCCATCACGGAACCATCGACAGTGCGGTGGCCAATGCCATCGGCAACCGTTCGTTTCCGTGTAAGCAGGTAGTCACCCTTCACGGAATGTACGAAGCTGTGCCGGAAGAGGAACTGAACAAGATTCTGAAAGCAGTGCTCCCCGTATGTTCGTGCTTTGTTTACATCGCAGATAAGAATCTGCTCCCGCTGAAGCACGTTCAGTCGCAGATTCGGCTGAAGAAAATAGGCAACGGTCTGCCCTATCTTCCCTTGTCGCCTTATAGTCGGGCCAGTCTGGGCATTGAGGAAGATGCTTTCTGCCTGTCGCTGGTGAGCCGCGGCTTCCTGTACAAAGGCTGGATGGAAGCGGTAGAGGCTGTGAAACGGGCCAATGCAACCATACAACGGCCGGTTCATTTGCTTCTGGTAGGAGACGGCGAGTGTTATGAGGCGCTGAAGCAGCAGGATCTTCCTCCGTTCATACATCTGATGGGCAGGCAAGGAAATGTGCGCAATTATTTCGCCATGTCCGATGCCGGACTGCTTCCCTCATACTTCAAGGGAGAAAGCTTTCCGCTGGTAGTTATCGAAAGCCTGATGAGTGGTGCCCCCATCATAGCCAGCGATGTTGGAGAAATCCGGAACATGATTACCGATACGGACGGCGGAGTGGCAGGAGCCCTGTTCGAACTGAAGGACGGGAAAGTGCCGGTAGACACCCTTACGGATATTATAGTCCGGCTTGCTACCGATTCGTCTTTGTATGGCGAGCTGAAAAGACGTGTGGCGCCTATTGCACGGAAATTTGAGATATCCTGCACTGCCCGGCAGTATATAGATGTCTACAATAAAGTGTGGAAGAATGTTGAACCAACAGCCTAAGTCGGCTGTTTTAAAATAATATAACCGGATTCCGGTTGGACAGTTATCGGGATACTCCGGATGTGAAACGTTTACGAATGTGTTCGATGATGAAAAAGATTCTTATAATTAACCCTTGGCCTCCCTATCCTCTGAACTCCGGAGGTAATCAGGCTTTCTTTAATATGGTGGACTACATGCGCCGCTATTTGTCAGTGTCTATTTTGCTCAATCCGCACACTTCCGGAGAAAGGCAGGCGGTGAAGGAGCTGAAGAAAATCTGGCCCGATGTAGAGTTCTTCCTGTTCGAAGCCGGGGACGAAGAAAAGGGTTATTCGATTAAGCATCCGCTGTATTACAAATGGCTGAAAAAGATTCAGGTATCGGTTGCCCGCAAAATGAGGAGGCAGCTGGTTGCACACGGCACTCAGGCCGTCGAGGGTAATGAAGTACGTAGAAGAGGCACCATCATGAATTCTACTTTCAGGAACTTCGACAGCCAGTATGTCGACTATGTGGCCAAGGTTTCACGCATGGGATTTGACATAGTGGAAGCTCAGTTCTATGATCTGTTACCACTGGTTTACGTTCTGCCGGACGATGTACAGACCGTGTTTGTGCATCATGAACTGCGATACATTCGCAACCAGAACGAAATGAAACTTCTCAAGCAGATGACCAATGAAGACCGTATGCTTTATGGTGTGGCAAGAGATTTTGAGAAAGGGGCGCTGGACAGCTATAAGCATCTGATTGTACTGACTGAGACCGACCGTGCCTTGCTGGCCGAGCTTTTGGGACGGACAGAGCGCATTTATACTTCTCCGGCAGTGATACGCAAGTCGGGAAATGTGGCCGATACGTTTGTCCCCGCGCAAACCAATCGTCTGGTGTTTGTAGGCGGCGAAGACCATATGCCCAATTGGGATGCCGTCATCTGGTTCTGCACCGGAATAGCTCCGCTTTTGCGTCAGCGTGGATTCAAGTTCACATTCCAACTGGTAGGAAAGTGGAACAGCGGAGATGCAAAGAGGCTTTGCGAAGTCTGCCCGGAAATGGAGTTCATGGGGTTTGTAGACGAGCTGACAACTTTCCTGAAAGGAGCCATTTCCATAGTGCCCATTCGGGTGGGAAGCGGAATGCGCATGAAGATACTGGATGCCGTCTTTGCCCGGGTGCCGTTTGTCACTACTTCCAAAGGAGTCGAAGGGCTTGACTTCCGTAGTGGTGAGGAATGTCTGATAGCCGATGAGGCTTCGGCCTTTGCCGATGCGGTAGTCCGGCTGGCCGAGGACGAAAAACTGCAGGAAAAACTGGTGCAGCAGGCTGCCGACAAGCTGAGTGCTTTGTACAATCCGCAGGAAATGCTGGAGCGCCGGATGGCGATTTACGAGCAGATTCTGGGTGAGAAGCTGTTGGAACGAAAGGCGTAAGGTAATGAAGGAATAATGGTGAATGAAACAGTAAAGGGTATGGACAGCAGACTGGCAATTGTGATACCGGCTTATAAAAGTCGTTTCTTGCAGGCTACGTTGGATTCTATCGCGAAGCAAAGTTGCAAGGATTTTGTGGTGTACATCGGTGATGATAACAGCCCGCAGAATCTGGAAGCGATTGTCGGACGCTATCGGAATGAGTTTCCCCTCGTATACCATCGTTTCGAAGAGAATATGGGGCGGAACGATTTGCCCGGTCATTGGGAGCGTTGCATTGCGCTGAGCCGTAATGAACCGTTAATCTGGCTTTTCTCCGACGACGATCTGATGCCCGCTGACGGCGTAGAGCGCATCTTGCAGGCAGCTGCGGTGCATGGTGATACCCGTGTCTTTTTCCGTTTCCCGTTGTCGCTGGTCGATGCCGAAGGCCATTTGTTCCGTAGCAATCCGCCGTTCGATGCGGACTGTATTTCGGGTTATCATTTCCTGTTGGACAAGCTTGGCGGAAAAATATCTTCTGCGGCGTGTGAGTATGTATTCAGCCGCGATGTGTATACTGAGGCAGGTGGCTTTGTGAAGTTTCCGCTGGCTTGGTGTTCGGACGATGCCTCATGGGCTCGTTTTGCCGACCTGGCAGGTGGCATCGTGTCGCTGTACGGACAGCCGGTGTGCTGGCGGAATGCCGAGAACGAGAACATATCCAATTCTATCGTTTACAACAAGGAGAAGGCGAAGGCTACCGCTCTGTTCGTGGACTGGATTGCCAGATATTATCCCGACCGCCGGGACGATGCCGTTTTGCACTGTGCATTGAAGAGTTATATAAAGACCATACTGGTTTGTTCGTTGCGAAGTGTCTTCGACGTGGTAGACCTCTGGGGCATGTGCCGTGCGGTGTGGCAGATTTCTCCGGCTGTAGCTTCCGGCTTGTTTGCAAAATATCTTTTCCGTGCTTTACGCCGTAAGGGGAAGTAGCTGTAAGAGGCCTTGGCGAGTGGTGCGTATAGCCGGCATTCGCTAATATTTCATTCTTGTTGCAGAGGTCGTATTTTTTCTCTACCTTTGTCCCCGTTATTCACTTGATAATTATGCTGAAACAATTTTTTTCTTTGATGAAGCGGTACATCAAACCTTACCGCAAGTATCTGACATGGGCTGTTATCCTGAACTTCGTGTCGCAGTGGCTTAATGTGTTCTCGTTCATGGCCATTATCCCGATTCTGAATATTCTGTTCAAGATAGATGGCAAAGTGTACGAATATCAGCCGATGGATTGGGAACATTTCGATAAGGATGTGCTGGTGAATAATGCTTATTACTGGATCAGCCATTTCGTAGAGACGAACGGTGCTTTCCTGACGCTTGTCATGCTGGGAGGCGTTCTGATATTTATGACATTGCTGAAGACGGCAGGTTACTTCGCTTCATCGGCGGTGATGGTGCCGTTGCGTACGGGTATTGTGCGCGATATCCGCATCGAAGTATATAATAAGGTGCTGAAGCTGCCTCTCAGTTTCTTCTCCGAGGAGCGCAAGGGCGACATCATAGCCCGTATGAGTGCCGATGTGACGGCCGTTGAAAACTCGCTGACGAGTTCGATTGATATGCTTATCCGCAACCCGATAGCCCTTTTGATTTACTTCTTTACCCTGTTCACCGTGAGCTGGCAGATGACGCTCTTCGTCATAGTCATTCTGCCCTTTGCCGGTTGGATTATGGGTGTAGTCAGCCGTAAGCTGAAGCGCCAGTCTTCGGCCGCGCAGGCACAGTGGGGCGACATCATGTCGCAGCTGGACGAAACGTTGGGCGGACTGCGCATTATCAAGGCGTTTATTGCCGAAGAAAAGATGTCGGCACGTTTCACCAAGACGAACGATGAGTTCCGCACGGCCATGAACGAGATGGTTATCCGTCAGAGTTCGGCACACCCGATGAGCGAGTTTCTGGGCACGTGTGTCATTGTTATTGTCCTGTGGTTTGGTGGTGCGCTGATTCTGAACCAGACGTATGCACCGATGGATGCGGCTACCTTTATCTTCTATATGGTGATATTGTATAGCATCATCAATCCGTTGAAAGAATTCTCCAAGGCTTTCTATAACATTCCGTTGGGTCTGGCCAGTATGGACCGTATCGATATGATTCTGAAAGCCGAGAATCCTATCAAGGAACCTGCACAGCCGTTGCCTTTGACCGACTTCGAGGATAAGTTGGAGTTCCGCGACGTCAGCTTCAGCTATACGGAAGGTCGTCCGGTGCTGAAGCACATCAACCTCACCGTGCCCAAGGGCAAGACAATCGCTCTGGTGGGACAGTCCGGTTCGGGAAAGTCGACGATGGTGGACCTGGTGCCACGCTATCACGACATTGCCGAAGGCGCGCTGATAATCGATGGAAAGAATGTGAAGGATGTATCTATCCGCAGCTTGCGTTCGCTGATTGGTAATGTGAACCAGGAGGCCATCCTCTTCAACGATACGTTCTATAATAATATTACGTTCGGTGTGGAGAATGCTACGATGGAGCAGGTGATCGAAGCTGCCAAGATAGCTAACGCTCACGACTTCATTATGGAGACGGAGAAGGGCTATGATACCATGATCGGCGACCGTGGCGGACGCCTTTCCGGCGGACAGCGCCAGCGCATCAGCATTGCCCGTGCCATTCTGAAGAATCCGCCTATCCTGATTCTGGATGAGGCTACTTCAGCCCTCGATACCGAGAGCGAACGTCTGGTGCAGGAGGCTCTGGAGCGCCTGATGAAGTCACGTACGACGATTGCCATCGCTCACCGTTTGTCGACCATCAAGAATGCCGACGAGATCTGCGTGCTGTACGAAGGCGAAATCGTAGAGCGTGGTACTCACGAAGAACTGATTGCCCTCGACGGATATTACAAGCGACTGAACGATATGCAGTCGCTGAGCTGATACGATGACAAGTTGACGAGGGGACAAGTTGACGAATGGGACTCTTTTTCTGATCCTTTCCTTCTTTCCTCGTCAACTTGTCCCCTTGTCAACTTGTTCCCTTGTTAACTCGTCAACTAATACTAACCATACGCCTATGTTAACCGATTTCGATTACACCCTGCTCCCCGAGAATTATACCCTTTGTCTGCACGATGCCTGCCCCCGTGCCAAGGAATGCCTGCGCCGCGCCATAGCCGAAGGTGTTCCGGCGGCTCATACTTCTATCCGCGTCTTTTCGCCTGCTGCCGCCCGGCAGATGGCCGTTGCGGGATGTATGTATTTCCGGCCCATCCGGAAAGTGCGCTATGCACGAGGCATCGAAACCGTGCTGAAACAGTTTGAAAAACTGCCTTACCGGGAAGCCCGTATGGCTCGTGCTACCCTTTACGGTTTTTTCGGACGGAATATGTTCTACCGCATACGCCACGGCGAGCGTTTCGTCTTCCCCGAAGAGCAAGAAAAGATTGCCGCACTTTTCCGCCGGCTTGGTCTGAAGGAAGAGCCGCAGTTCGATGAATATATCGAGCGTTACGACTTACGTTAGTCACTGCCGCACCATCCCCGACTCTTTTTGCCGGACAACGCCTAAGGTTTTATTCTTTCTCATACCTATGAGAAAGGAATTCTCATGCTTATGAGAACGACATTCTCATACCTATGAGAAAACTGTTCTCATGCCTATGAGAAGAGAGAAAACATACTGGAGTGTTGGCGGAAGGCTTAGGGGAGAGGAGACGGAAAGAAGCAGATAGAATTTGTATATTACGGAGGTTAATTTTAAAAAACGAAATAATGAAGGATCTGTTCTTACTAAAGTTTATTCGCATGAATAAGTTGATATCTACTGTCTTAGCTTTGTTGCTGTGTGTCTCGATTGAGGGAGTGGCGCAGTCTTTGCTTCCCGATTTTCACAAATATGCCCGTTTTGCCGGGCGCGCTACAGGATTTGTGGTTAAGACTCCAGACGGATTTGAGGTTGTGCAGCAGGGACAGGATGCCTGTTGGATACCTGAGGAGCGTAAAGCGGGCGGAGTGACACCTTTCTACAACTATATGCTGTTGTCTGACGACGAGGAATGTGTGGCCTTTTATCCGGATGTCTCGGCTTTGACCCTTGCCTGGTTGGGAGGGGCGAAGACTGAACCGGATTACATAAAGCAGGCCGTCGAGTCTGGCACAAGGGAAGGGCTGACGGTGTATGCGGCTTCCGATGCCGACCAGGAATTTGGGGCTGATTCCGTCTGGCTTTTCGAGAAAAACCTGTCCGAAGCCGTGCGTGGCAGATACGCTTATTCGGCCGAGTGGTATGCCATTAAGGACGGACGCCCCTGCCTGTTTCTGATGTGCGTACTGACCGCAGACGGGCTGAAGCGCAAAGAGGTCTATTTCGAACGGCTTTATCGTTCGCTAGGATATAAAAGGAAGTGGACATACAGTCAGGAAGTCTTTGACCGTGAGACTTTGCGTCTGCACACGAAGAAGTAAGACTGCATTACCCTTTCCGCCCAAAGTCCGCCGGAATCTCGCCCCACTGCTCGGTTTCCCATTTCAGTATCGGCGTGGAGTACGTATTTTCGCGCAGCCATTTCTCGGCACGCTCTATCAGTTGGAAGAGGGCTTCGGTACGGGGCTCGCGGGGCAGCTTGGTCTTGCATTGCTTCTGCCGCACCCAGGCGATGGCGTTGCGGCTGTCGCTGTAGATGGGCATGTCTATTCCTTTCTGCTTCAGCAGGGCAAGGCCGTGGACAAGGGCAAGGAACTCGCCGATGTTGTTCGTGCCGTAGACGGGTCCGAAGTGGAACACCTGCTGGCGCGAGGCCACGTGTACGCCGCGGTACTCCATCTGTCCCGGGTTGCCGCTACAGGCAGCGTCGACAGCGAGGCTGTTCTCTATCACCTCCGGCGGCAGTTTTCCTGTGGCTGCGGCAGCTTTTCGTGGCTGTTCTGTACCGGTGGCTTTTTGCCCGATGTAGTCGTAAGGTGAAGATGCGAAAGCCTGTTCGGCTTCCTCCATCGTGTCGAACGACTTGAACCGCGCACCCTCGTATCCGTTGGTCTGAAGCTGGCAGTCTGTCCAGTTGTCGTAGATGCCGGGTGTGACGCCTGCCCATACGACGTAGTATTTCTGTTTCTTTTTCATGCGGCAAAGGTACAAATATTTCTTGTTTTCCCTCTTGTACATTGCAGAATTGCTTACCTTTGTTAAGTTTTTGAGTTCTTGAGTTTTTAAGTTTATAAGTTTGTAACTTTGTAAGTTAATTCAGCGTGTAAACTCAACCCCCTTAAGAACTCAAGAACTTATAAACTTAAAAACTCAAAAACTCAAAATAACATGATACGTATATTCCTGACCGGCTATATGGGTGCCGGAAAGACAACCTTGGGCAAGGCTTTTGCCCGCGAGATGAATGTGCCGTTCATCGATCTGGACTGGTACATCGAGGAACGTTTCCACAAATCCATTTCCGAACTGTTCCGCGAACGGGGCGAGAATGGGTTCCGCGAACTGGAACGCTCGATGCTGCACGAAGTAGGCGAGTTCGAGGATGTCGTCATCTCTACTGGCGGCGGCACGCCCTGCTTCTTCGACAACATGGACTACATGAACCGTCAGGGACAGACGGTGCTGCTCGACGTTCATCCCGACATCCTGTTCCGACGCCTGCGCGTGGCCACGCAGCAACGCCCCATCCTGCAGGGCAAGACCGACGACGAACTGCGTTCGTTCATTGTCAAGGCGCTTGGCGAACGCGAGCCCTATTACTCGAAGGCACGCTACCGTTTCAACGGCGGGCGGCTGGAAAGCCGGCGACAGATTGCCGAGTCCGTGCAACAACTGCGTAACCTGTTGGGGCTATAATCCCTTGTAAATGTGTATTTCTGGGCAAAAGATGCAGGGGGTGTCATATTTATGCTTATTTTTGCACTTCCTAATTGATTGTAGCAGTCTCGCATTCCCTTCCGTGCGAAGAAGCAGATGCGGGCGCGTGTATTCATTAATTTAAATCTGTAAATAGAAAACAAGTCGATGAGAAAATGGCGTATTGAAGATTCTGAAGAGCTGTACAACATCACCGGTTGGGGCACTTCGTACTTTGGTATCAACGAAAAGGGACATGTGGTGGTAACGCCGCGCAAGGACGGTGTGGCCGTCGATCTGAAAGAACTGGTGGACGAATTGCAGTTGCGCGACGTGACTGCTCCCATGCTGGTACGTTTTCCCGATATTCTGGACAACCGCATCGAGAAGGTGTCCTGCTGCTTCAAGAAGGCAGCCGAGGAATACGGCTACAAGGGCGAGAACTTTATCATCTATCCCATCAAGGTCAACCAGATGCGACCCGTAGTCGAGGAAATGATCAATCACGGAAAAAAGTTCAACCTTGGACTGGAGGCCGGCTCCAAACCCGAACTGCACGCCGTGATCGGAGTCAACACCGACCCTGACTCGCTGGTAGTGTGCAACGGTTACAAGGACGAAAGCTTCATCGAACTGGCCCTGCTGGCACAGAAGATGGGCAAACGCATCTATTTAGTGGTAGAAAAGCTGAATGAACTGAATCTGATCGCCAAGATGGCCAAACAGCTGAAGGTACGCCCCAACATCGGCATCCGCATCAAGCTGGCTTCCAGCGGAAGCGGCAAGTGGGAGGAGAGTGGCGGCGACGCCAGCAAGTTCGGCCTGACTTCGAGTGAACTGCTCGAAGCTCTCAACTTCCTCGAAGAACGCGAGATGAAGGACTGCCTGAAGCTGATACACTTCCACATCGGCAGCCAGATCACCAAGATACGCCGCATCAAGAACGCCCTGCGCGAAGCTTCGCAATTCTACGTGCAGTTGCACAAGATGGGCTTCAACATCGAGTTTGTTGACACCGGCGGCGGTATGGGCGTGGACTACGACGGTACCCGCTCTTCGAACAGCGAAAGCTCGGTCAACTACTCCATTCAGGAATATGTGAACGACGTTGTCTCGACCTTTGTCGATGCGGCCGACAAGCACGGTTTCCCCCATCCGAACATCATCACCGAAACCGGACGCAGCCTGACGGCCCACCATTCGGTACTTATCTTCGAGGTGCTCGAAACAGCCTCCCTGCCGCAGATGGACGATGAATGGGAACCCGACGAGAATGCGCACGAATTAGTGAAAGAACTCTACGCCATCTGGGACAACCTGAACCAACGCAGCATGCTGGAACCCTGGCACGACGCGCAGCAGATACGCGAGGAAGCACTCGACCTCTTCAGCCACGGCATTGTAGACCTGAACACCCGTGCCCAGATTGAGAAACTGTACTGGAGCATCTGTCGTGAAATCAACTCCATTGCCAGTGGCATGAAGCACTGTCCCGACGAGTTCCGCAAACTGAGCAAACTGCTGGCCGACAAGTATTTCTGCAACTTCTCCCTGTTCCAGTCATTGCCCGACTCGTGGGCCATCGACCAGATGTTCCCCATCATGCCTATCCAGCGTCTGGACGAGAAACCCGACCGCGAAGCTACCATTCAGGACATGACGTGCGACTCGGACGGAAAGATTGCCAACTTTGTCAGCTCGCGCCCCGACGCTACAACCCTGCCGCTCCACTCGCTGCGCAACAACGAGCACTACTACCTGGCCGTCTTCCTGGTAGGAGCTTATCAGGAGATTCTGGGCGACATGCACAATCTGTTCGGCGATACGAATGCTGTACACGTTTCTGTCAACTCCAAGGGATACACCATCGACCAGCTGATTGACGGTGAAACAGTGGCCGAAGTGTTGGACTATGTGCAGTACAATCCCAAGAAACTGGTGCGCAAGCTCGAAACCTGGGTGACACAGTCTATGAAGGAAGGCCGCATCTCGCTCGAAGAAGGCAAGGAATTCCTGGCCAACTACCGTTCGGGCCTGTACGGATATACCTATTTGGAATAAAAAACTTTTTCACCACAGAGGACACAGCGTTTCACAGAGTTTTTCCCTCTCTGTGTTCTTCTGTGTCCTTTGTGGTGAATTATTTATATAAAGGAATATGAAAGAGAAACTGACACTGATCAAAGTAGGAGGAAAAATAGTAGAAGAGGAAGCCACCCTCCAGGCACTGCTGAGCGACTTTGCCGCCATCGAAGGCCGCAAGGTGCTGGTGCACGGCGGCGGACGTTCGGCAACGAAGCTGGCTGCCCGCCTTGGCATCGAAAGCCAGATGGTGAACGGGCGCCGCATCACCGATGCCGAAACACTGAAGATAGTAACCATGGTCTATGGCGGACTGGTGAACAAGAATATCGTAGCCCGCTTGCAGGCATGCGGTGTCAATGCACTGGGACTGACAGGTGCCGACATGGACGTTATCCGTTCGGTGAAGCGCCCTGTGAAAGATGTGGACTACGGCTTTGTAGGCGATGTGGAACGGGTAGATGCAACCCTGCTGGGCGACCTCATTGCGAAGGGAGTCGTGCCGGTGATGGCACCGCTGACTCACGACGGTTGCGGCAACATGCTCAATACCAACGCCGACACCATTGCCGGCGAGACAGCCAAGGCTCTGGCACAGCTGTTCGACGTCACGCTAGTCTACTGCTTTGAGAAGCGCGGTGTGCTTCGCGACGAGAACGATGACGACAGTGTCATTCCCCAAATCACCCGTGCCGACTTCGAACAGCTAGTGGCCGACGGTGTGGTGCAGGGTGGTATGATTCCCAAGCTGGAGAACGCTTTCGAGGCACTCCGTGCAGGCGTGTCGCAGGTCATCATCACGCAGGCATCGGCCATTAATACGCCGGGCGAGGGTACCCGTATCATCCGATAATCGGGAAAAAACATATTTTTTCAGAAAAAAACAGGGGTCGGCTGTAACTTTCGGCCGACTTAACCGTCAATGTAAATAGAGATGCAAGAAATCAGTTTTCGTAATGACATTCTTCCGCTGAAAGATAAACTCTTCCGACTGGCTCTGCAGATTGTTTTCGACAGGGCCGAGGCTGAGGATGTTGTACAGGAAACGCTGATTCGGGTATGGAACAAGCGCGACGAGTGGACGCAGTTCGGGTCGATAGAGGCATATTGCCTGACAGTAGCCAGAAACCTCGCCATCGACCGCAGCGAAAAGAAAGACGCGCAAACGGTGCAACTGACACCGGAACTGGAGCAGACTCCCGACGCATCGAGCCCCTACGACAGACTGGTGACAAAGGACCGCATGGCACTGGTGCACCGCCTGATCGGCGAACTTCCCGAAAAACAACGACAAATCATGTTGCTGAGGGATGTAGAGGGAAAAAGTTACAAGGAAATAGCAGCAGCCTTGAACCTGACCGAAGAACAAGTGAAGGTGAACCTGTTCAGGGCGCGGCAGAAGGTAAAACAAAGATTTATAGATATTGATGGTTATGGACTTTGAACATATAGAACAACTCTTGGAGCGCTATTGGAAGTGCGAAACTTCCTTAGAGGAAGAAGCGCAGCTGCGTGCCTACTTCGCCGAAGCGGGCAACATCCCTGCACATCTGCTCCGTTACAAAGACTTGTTTGTGTACCAGCAGCTTCAGCACGATGCCCGTTTGAGCGACGATTTCGACGAGCGCGTACTGGCACAGGTAGAAGTACCGGTAGTCAAGGCACGCCGTATGTCGCTGATGTCGCGCTTTATGCCGCTGTTCAAGGCTGCCGCCGTAGTGGCTGTAGTGCTTTCGCTGGGCAACGTGATGCAGCATTCGTTCTATGACGGTAACGGGGAAATGGCCACAGTCGACACCATCGGCAAACAGATTTCCGCTCCGTCGGTAGCTCTTTCGGAGGAGACGCCGGCAACTCACGAGCAGCAGATTCTTGACAGTCTGCAGCGGGTGGAGAAGCAGGAACTGAAGAAGTAGAGTTTTTAATTTGCTTTTAAAATAACATTTTCATTTGCTTTATATATATAAATAGTTAGTGTGCTTTATTAAAAACGGAAATTTAGAAGCTGTGAAGTTTCAATTCTCTCAAAATTCTTATAGAAACTAACTAAGATAAATGGGACGCCGCGTGATGCAGCGTCCCTTTTATTTTTCCCGACTGGGCAGAAACGGCAAAGGCTTCCTCGCGGAAGCCTTTTTGCCTGTATTGGGAAGGGTGCTCTTATTCGGGTATTTGCCACAGATTGCCTGTGCTGTCGCGGAGTTCCCAGTCGGATTCTCCGCATTGTGTCTGAGATATTTCTGTGCAGGTTTGTTCAGTCTGTGGCGGCAGCTGGTGCGCACCCTTCGGAAAGAGAGAATTTATATTTGCTGTTAGAGTTTATATATGCCTTTCTTTTCAAGATCCAGTTGCGGATTGCCTTTATAGCCGATGCCTCCGCTGCCGGCAGTGCGTGCTTTCAGGTATTCGGTGGCATGGCAGCGGATGTCGCCCGAGCCGCTGACCTGTGCCGACACGCTGCGGGCACGAAGATTGGAAACATTCAGGTCGCCCGAACCTGCCACGCTGTATTCGGCATTGTCCACGCTTCCTGCGATGGTGACGGTACCCGATCCTGCTACCGAGGCATTGGCACTGGTGGCTTGGGCATCTTTTATGGTCATGTCGCCCGATCCGGCTACCGAAACCTCAAGTCGGTTGCAGCGCAGGGCGTTGGCATCGATGTCGCCCGATCCGGCTATGGTAATGCTACAGATGTTTTCGCAGGCGATGGTGTGGGGGCTCTTGATGTCGGCCGAACCTGCCACGCTTATTCCGAAGTCGTTGGTCTTTATTCCGTTGACCAGGTTAATGTCGGCCGAACCGGCTACGCTGATCTTGTTCAGGTCGGGCGAAGTGACACGCACTTCGAGCTTGTTATAAGATATGTTGTAGCCCTTCTTGAAGCCGATGTGCAGGGTGTTGTCCTTAACGTAGATGTCAAGCAGTTCGACGATGTTGTCCGAGGTATAGACTTCTACTTTCGGTTTGCCGGACTTCTGGGTATAAGTCACGTCGGAACTTCCGCTGACGCTTATCTTCTTGAAATTGCCGGTACGGATTTCTTTGGTCACATAGTTATTGCTACCTTTGACGCGTTTGCCGTTTCCGAAACCGTAGTTTCCGGAGAAAGAACAAGCTTGTGTGCTGATGGCCATTATGAAGACCAGAAGGATAGATGTTATTCGTTTCATATCTTTTGTTTTTAAGTATTTCGTTTATCTGTTAGACGTAGAGCCCTGTTGAAAAGTTGCACGGTTAGCGATGTTTTTTTCAAAAAAGTTTCGTCGGTATGTGTAGGACAATTCCTGTGCCAAAAGTCTAATCGGCTGATTTGCAACAAATATCAAGAATCATCTTCTGTTCGGAAACGGACAGTTGTCCGCTTTTGCGTACTGTCTTGCGGGTGGATTGTCCGGTGGAGACGGGATGTTTGCGGGGCGGGCGACAGAGTTTGATGGAGGTTTTGTTGGTGGTTTCGGGGAATCTTTGTTCTTTTGCCTGATTAAAAACGCTGATATGACGAACCCTTATGTGATAGACGACGAACAGCTGGGGCCGCTGCTGGTGCGTGCCGATGCCCGTGCACGGCGGCTGACGTTCCGCACGAAGCCCGATGGCATACACGTGACGGTGCCGCCCGGTACGCCGCTTGCCGAGGTGAAACGCGCCATCGAGCAGTTGCGTCCCCGTCTGCTGGCGGCCCGGCAGAAACTGGCGCGTCCGCTGATCGACCTGAATTTCCGGATTGATGCCGATTACTTCCGGCTGACTTTGGTGCCCGGACGGCAGGAACGTTTCCTGTCCCGGTCCGGCGTGGGCGAGATGCAGATTGTCTGTCCGCCGGATGCCGACTTTGCCGACGAGGCTTTGCAGGCATGGCTGCGCAAGGTGATAGACGAAGCGTTGCGACGGAATGCGAAAGTGGTGCTTCCGCCGCGTTTGCAGCAGCTTGCCGCACGGAACGGGCTGACGTACAGCAGTGTGAAGATCAATTCGAGTTGCGGACGGTGGGGGAGTTGTTCGGCGCGGGGCAGCATCAACCTTTCCTTTTATCTGTTGCTCCTGCCGCGCCATCTGGTAGACTATGTGCTGCTGCACGAACTGGCTCATACGCGCGAGATGAACCACGGCCCCCGTTTCTGGGCCTTGCTGGACAGGATGACTGACGGACGGGCGCTGGCCTTGCGTCAGGAACTGCGGCAATTCCGCACGGGGCTTTGTGGCCTTGGCCGGTAGGGCGGGCGGTTTACTCCTGCGACAGCAGTTTTACTTCTTCCCCTTCTTTTTCGAAGTGGTAGTCGCCGCCTTTTTCGCTCAGTTCGAACAGGGAGAGTTTGTCGGTAGCGTTGTCTACAATCATCAGGGCGCTTTGCTCGCTGAAGCGCTTGACGGACAGGCTGAACGGCTCGGTGTCGATGGTGCGGCGTTCGAGCAGGCTGTCGTTTATCAGGATGGAGACGGAGTCGCCGGCAAATCCGCGTACCAGGGTGATGTTGTAGGTTTCGGCAAAGTAGCGTTCGCCTTCTTTCTCGCGTTGCAGGCGCATGCTCATGTAGACGAATATCACGACTACCAGGATGACGGCGAAGGCCAGAATGCCGTTGCCTATCATGAATTGCTTGTTGGTGTTCAGACGGTGTGTCATGGTTTGGATGCGTTTAGAGATAATTCTTCGCAAAGATAATTCATTTTTCGGTTTCCCCGTCGTTCCGGTCCCGAAAACATGTGGCTGGCTTGTAGCTGAATGGCGAAGGAGGCGGATGCGGAAAGTGTTTCGGAAGGCATTGTTTTTACCAGAAAAAGCACTCTGTTTTCAGGTAGTTGTAGGACACTTGTGTGGCTCGCGAGCGACACTTGCACGGCTCGCGAGCCACACAAGTGTTTCTCATGAGCCACACAAGCGTTGCTCGCGGGCTATGTTTGTGTGCTATGCAGTGCGCGGCCGTTTACTTGGCAGGCGGCAGCATCCAGTCGGCACGCTTGGCGAAGTCTTCCTGAAACTGTGCGCGCCATTGGTAGACGGCCTTTCCGCCTTCGGGCGAGTCGAACCAGTGGTTCTTGTTCGCGTTGGGACGGATGAACCGGCCTCCCCAGCTGGGCTGGTCGGGCTTTTCGGCATCGCTGATGCCTAAGGCGGCGCTTACGAGGTAGAGGTACGAGGGCGAGTCGCCTTCCCACACACCGGGCGTGTCGGGATAGAAACCGCTTTCAGGGTAGGCCATACCCAGCAGTCCGTGGCCGCGACGGATGTGCTGGTTCACCCACTTCAGGTCGGCCACCGACGGGTCGGAGCCTACGGCGTTCCAGAACATGCCCATGTAGTTCTGGCGCGACATGATGGTGAACAGGCGGGGGAATGTGTCGAGCAGCCATTGTCCCGAGCCGTCTTGCAAGGCTATCATGTAGACGCGTACTTTGGCCATCAGGCGTTCGGCTTCGGCACGGGGACGGGTCTGCTGTATTTTCCACAAGGCCTGGGCCAGGTCGGCCGTTCCTCCCCAGACGCAGAACCACACGGGGCGTGCGTCGGGTTCTTCCAGCAGGCGGATAATCTGTTCGGATGCCTCGCTGTCGCAATCTTTTCCAATGATCTCATCGGCCTTTTTGCCCCACGTGCCCGAGCGTCCCTGCCACGTCACCCGGCGCAGGGCGTCGGCAGTCGGGTAGCGGTTGTCGTGCCGTTTCAGGTTGGGCTGTACGGCTTCGTACAGGTAGAGCATATCCAGCAGATTCTGTTTGTTGGCCACGTTGGCAAAGGTGCCCGAAGTGGCGATGAGGCCCTCTACATCGAATTCGTTGGTGTAGAGCAGGAAGCGGACCATCGACTGTACGTCGTCCGAGTCGCTCCGGCGTTCGGGAGCGCCGAATCCCATTCCGCCGGGCACTACGTCCACCGGAGGAAAGTCGGTCATGATGACTACACGCAGGCGCGGTGCTGCCTGCAACAGGCTGCCCGCTACGAGCAGCAGAAGAAAGGCGAGGGATAGTTTTTTTCTCATGAGTTATAGGGTGTTGTTAGGGGTTGACGGTTATGATTACTCTGCGGTAGCCCTTCAGTGCGGGCTGTCCGTCGTCGGTCACTTCGCAGATGACGTGAAGGGTCTTTCCAACTGCGTCGGCAGGCACGGTGAGGATGGCACGGGCCGCGTCGGCATGCTCTATCTCCGGCGTACCGGCATAGGTTCCGGCTTCGGGCAGTATCCACCAGTGGTAGCTGAGGCGGTCGCCGTCGGGGTCGGACGATTTCGAGGCATCCAGTTGGATGGTTTCTCCGGCACGGGCTTTAAGGCTGACGGCATCCAGCCCTTTCTGGCGGTTGACTATCACGACGGGATTGCGGTTGCCTTTCCCTTGGGCAGCCCAGTCCATGCGGGCGGCGAAGTTGGCAAAGATGGCGGGGTAGAAGTAGTTTTCGTACTTCTGCGATATTTTCTTCACTTCGGGCTGGTGGTTGGTGTAGCAGCTGGTTTCGCCGTCGGGACTCAGTCCCCACTCGAAGTAGCCGCCCCAGCCCGCTTCGTTGAAGATGGCAGGATTGTTCAGCCCGTTGGGCATCAGGTGCAGGTAGGAGGGGGTGTCACCCTCTACACCGTATTTGTTTTTGGGGTAGATGCGGCCCAGGTGTCCGTGGCCTTGTATGTGGGTGGCGTATTCGCCCCAGCGGCTGCTGCCCAGTCCGCATTGCGAGAGCCAGGCGCTTTCGTCCCAGATGAAACGCAGCGATTTGCCACACGTCTGGCGCATCCAGTAGTGCGAGCTGTACTTGTGGTTGCCGCGGTCGCCCCAGGACACGTCCTGGTCGGTGATGGTGTAGACGTAGAGTTTGTCCAGAAAGGCTTTCAGTTGCTCTTCCGTTCGTTCGCGTTGCACTTTCCAGATGGCTTGTGCCAGTGTGTTGGCTCCACCCCAGGCGGTAATCCACAGCGGGCGGTCGTCGTCCTCGTCGGCCAGCTGAATCAGGAAGTCGCTGCCGCGCGAGTTGTTCTTTTCTCCCAGTTTGTCTTTACCCAGTTCCAGGCTGCCCGCCATCACCCTGCTACGCAGGTAGTCGGCGCTGGGCCAATAGCCAAGCTGTTGTTGGCGGTTCTCCTTTTTCAGGGGCAGGAATCCGCTCTGTGCCGAGCGTTTCATCAGGTTGGGCAAGTCTTTCTGGTAAGCGTCGATGACGGTGCTGATGCTGTCCATCCAGCTGGTGGGGTAGGGGCCGCCGCTGCTGTTCCATCCGCTGGTGGCGATGATGGCTTCAATTTCATACAAGTCGGCATGTACCAGCAGACGGATGAGCGACTCCATGTCGTCGGGCTCCACATTGGCGGGAGCGATGTCGGTCAGTACTACCAGGCGTGGTTTCAGCTGTTTGTTTTGTGCTTTCGCCGGATTTGTGCAGAGGCAACTTCCTGCAAGCAGAATAAGCAGTGTTCTGAGTAAAGTTTTCATGATACGTGATGTGTTTTAGTTAACTTCGCAAAGTTACGTTGGAAATTTCATTTAAATTGCCTCTTTTGAGGGAGAAATTGAGCGAATTCCGAGATTTTTGCTGGTTGGATGTGTCGAAAAGGTATATATTACGTTTGGAAAGAACCTATCGGATATGAAATAAAAACTTGAAATGCGCATGATTGAGCGCAGGAGAAACCCCTATGCGCCGCACAGCTTGTTTCTGTTGCGTAATTTTTTCGTTCTAATATTTTGCAGGCGAGCAGATTATTTATATCTTTGCACCGGAAACGGATGAAAGGTGGAGGGGCAATCAAGCTCCTCTTTTTTGTTCTTATTAGTTAATCTATGATAGAAAAGAAAACTGTTTGTCAGATTGTTGATGAGTGGCTGGAAGGAAAAGACTACTTCCTGGTCAATGTGACCATCAGCCCGGATGATAAAATCGTGGTAGAAATAGACCACAAAGACGGTGTTTGGATTGAAGACTGTGTGGAACTGAGCCGCTACATTGAGTCCAAGCTGAATCGAGAAGAAGAAGACTACGAGCTGGAAGTAGGCTCGGCAGGTATCGGGCAACCTTTCAAGGTGCTGCAACAATACCTCTGCCACATCGGCAGCGAAGTCGAAGTGCTTACCTGCGACGGGCGTAAACTGCACGGAGTGCTGAAGGATGCCGACGAACAACGCTTCATCGTGACTGTACAGAAGAAGGTGAAAGAAGAAGGTGCCAAACGTCCTAAGATGGTAGACGAAGACCTGACCTTTGCATACGAAGAAATAAAATATACTAAATACTTAATCAGTTTTAAATAAGACTTATGGCCAAGAAAGAAGAAACTGTCAGCTTGATAGACACATTTTCGGAATTTAAGGAACTGAAGAATATAGACCGTACCACGATGGTGAGCGTGCTGGAAGAGTCGTTCCGCAGCGTCATTGCAAAGATGTTTGGTACCGACGAGAATTACGACGTAATCGTGAATCCCGACAAGGGTGACTTCGAAATATGGCGTAACCGTGAAGTGGTGGCCGACGAAGACCTGGAGAACCCCAACCTGCAAATCTCGCTGAGCGAAGCACAGAAGATAGATGCTTCGTACGAGGTGGGCGAGGAAGTGACCGACGAAGTGAACTTTGCCAAGTTCGGACGCCGTGCCATCTTGAATCTGCGCCAGACACTGGCTTCCAAGATTTTGGAACTTGAAAAGGATAGCCTTTACAACAAGTATATCGACAAGGTAGGCACTATTGTCAATGCGGAAGTATATCAGATCTGGAAGAAAGAAATCCTGTTGCTCGACGACGAAGGAAACGAACTACTGTTGCCCAAGACCGAGCAGATTCCGAGCGACTTCTACCGTAAAGGTGAGACGGCCCGTGCCGTGGTAGCCCGTGTGGACAACAAGAACAACAATCCGAAAATCATTCTGAGCCGTACGTCGCCCGTCTTCCTGCAACGTTTGCTCGAAATGGAAGTGCCCGAGATCAACGACGGCCTGATCACCGTCAAGAAGATTGCACGCATTCCCGGCGAACGTGCCAAGATTGCCGTAGAAAGCTACGACGACCGCATCGATCCCGTAGGAGCCTGCGTCGGTGTGAAGGGAAGCCGCATTCACGGTATCGTACGCGAGCTGCGTAACGAGAACATTGATGTGATCAATTATACATCCAACATACAACTCTTTATCCAACGTGCCCTCAGCCCTGCACACATCTCGTCCATACGTCTGAACGAAGAAGAGCGCAAGGCCGAAGTCTTCCTGAAACCCGAAGAAGTGTCATTGGCCATCGGTAAGGGAGGTTTGAACATCAAGTTGGCCAGCATGTTGACAGAATACACCATCGACGTCTTCCGTGAACTGGATGACAGTGCCGTTGAGGACGAAGATATCTATCTCGACGAGTTCCGCGACGAAATAGACGGATGGGTGATCGACGCCATCAAGTCTATCGGTATAGATACTGCCAAGGCAGTGCTCAACGCGCCCCGTGAAATGCTGATCGAAAAGACCGATTTGGAAGAAGAAACGGTGGACGATGTATTACGTATTTTGAAACAGGAGTTTGAAGACGACAACAATGAGTAAGTCCGGGCGAACAGCATGACTTACCCCACTTCTTTCTCCACTATTATTCATTAAAATTAAAGTATGACGATTAGGTTAAATAAAGTAACAAGAGATTTGAATGTAGGAATTACGACGGCTGTCGAATTCCTGCAAAAGAAAGGGTTTACCGTGGAGGCAAATCCTAACACGAAGATTACGGATGAACAGTTCGAAATGCTCAAGAAAGAGTTCAGTACAGACAAGGATCTCAAGATGAAGTCTGAACGTTTCAGCCAGGTACGTCAGAACAAGGAGCGTAATAAGGCTTCTGTATCGATCGACGGATACGAAACGGAAACTCAGGAGAAAACGAAGTCAGAAGAAATCAGAACTGTGATTCCGGAAGATATACGCCCGAAGTTCAAGCCAGTAGGTAAGATCGACCTTGACAAGCTGAACCGTCGTCCGGTAGTGGAGAAAGAGGAAGAAGTACATAATACGCAAATGGAGAAGAGTACCGAGGAAAAAAACGTGGAAACAATAGAGAAAGTAGAAGAAGTGGCCACCAATGTACAGGCTGAACAGGAAACAACTGTAACGGCTGATGAATCCGACAAACAAGTAGAAGAGTCACAGCCCGAGCCGCAGGCACAGGTTGTTTCTTCGCAGCCCGAGCAGACCTTGGTACAGGATGCCGCAGCTGCCGACAGTCAGGAAGACGTAGTGTCTGCCAGTCAGCAAGCCGAACCTGCAGAAGAACCTCTTCAGGAAAATGCGTCTGCATCGGACGAGGCAGATGGAGCAGAACCTGAAGCTGAGCATACGGAAGAAACGAAGAAATCGGGCGAGGAGGAAATCTTCAAGATTCGCCAGCCGGAGTTCGTTTCGAAAATCAATGTCATAGGCCAAATCGACCTGGCTGCTTTGAACCAGTCTACACGCCCCAAGAAGAAATCGAAGGAAGAAAAGAAACGCGAGCGTGAAGAGAAGGAAAAGCAGCGCATGGATCAGCGCAAGCAGATGAAAGAAGCCATCATTAAGGAAATCCGTCGGGAAGACAGCAAGATGAAGGACATCAACGATGGAGACTTGGGCGGCAAGAAGAAACGCGTGCGCATCAATAAGGAAAAAGTAGATATCAATAATGCTTCCAACTTCCAGCGTGGAGGAAACGACCGTCAGAAAGGTGGTAACCCGATGGCGGGAGTGCCCGGACAGCCAGGTAGCGGAAAGAAGAATAAGGATCGCTTCAAGAAGCCTGTAGTAAAACAGGAGGTAAGCGAAGAAGATGTTGCTAAGCAAGTAAAAGAAACGTTGGCACGTCTTACAGCCAAGGGTAAGAGTAAGGGAGCCAAGTATCGTAAAGAGAAACGTGAACAGGCGGCCGACCGTATGCACGAACTCGAAAATCAGGAAATGGCCGATAGCAAAGTACTGAAGCTGACGGAGTTCGTAACAGCTAACGAATTGGCAAGCATGATGGACGTACCTGTGACACAGGTAATCGGAACTTGCATGAGCATCGGTATTATGGTATCTATCAATCAGCGTCTCGATGCCGAGACTATCAACCTGGTAGCCGAGGAGTTTGGCTTTAAGACCGAGTATGTCAGTGCCGAAGTGGCTCAGGCCATTGTCGAAGAAGCTGATGCAGAAGAAGACTTGCAGCCTCGTGCCCCGATTGTTACTGTGATGGGTCACGTAGACCATGGTAAGACATCGTTGCTCGACTATATCCGTAAGGCTAACGTTATTGCCGGTGAGGCGGGTGGTATCACGCAGCACATCGGTGCATACAATGTGAAGCTGGAAGACGGACGCCGGATTACATTCCTCGATACACCAGGTCACGAAGCCTTTACTGCCATGCGTGCCCGTGGTGCCAAGGTAACAGACGTTGTTATCATCATCGTGGCAGCCGACGACAATGTGATGCCGCAGACCAAAGAAGCTATCAATCATGCCATGGCTGCCGGTGTGCCCATTGTTTTTGCCATCAACAAGATTGATAAACCGACTGCCAACCCCGATAAGATTAAGGAAGAATTGGCAAGTATGAACTTCCTCGTTGAAGAATGGGGTGGTAAATATCAGTCACAGGATATATCGGCAAAGAAGGGTATTGGTGTTCCCGAATTGCTTGAAAAAGTATTGCTCGAAGCCGAAATGCTTGACCTGAAGGCTAATCCTAACCGGAAGGCAACAGGTTCTATCATTGAGTCTTCACTTGATAAAGGTCGCGGTTACGTGGCAACAGTGCTCGTTTCGAACGGTACCTTGAAAGTGGGCGATATCGTGTTGGCCGGAACCAACTATGGTAAGGTGAAAGCCATGTTCAACGAACGTAACCAGCGTATGAAAGAAGCCGGTCCGGCTGAACCCGCTCTGATCCTGGGCCTGAACGGTGCGCCGGCTGCAGGTGATACGTTCCACGTAATTGAAACCGAACAGGAAGCACGCGAAATTGCCAACAAACGTGAACAGTTGCAGCGCGAACAGGGATTGCGTACACAGAAGATGCTGACACTGGACGAAGTAGGACGTCGTTTGGCTTTGGGCGACTTCCACGAACTGAACATTATTGTGAAGGGCGACGTGGACGGATCTGTCGAAGCTTTGAGCGACTCTCTTATCAAGCTGTCTACCGAGCAGATTCAGGTTAACGTTATTCACAAGGGTGTGGGACAGATTTCCGAATCCGATGTTTCGCTGGCCGCCGCTTCCGATGCTATTATTGTCGGCTTCCAGGTACGTCCGTCTAACTCGGCAGCCAAGTTGGCCGAGCAGGAAGGTGTAGATATCCGCAAGTATTCTGTGATCTACGACGCTATCGAGGAAGTGAAGTCCGCTATGGAAGGTATGCTTGCTCCGACTGTGAAGGAACAGGTAACTGCAACCATCGAAGTGCGCGAAGTATTCAACATCAGCAAGGTTGGTATGGTAGCTGGTGCCATGGTGAAGACCGGAAAGGTGAAACGAACCGACAAGGCACGCCTTATTCGCGATGGTATTGTAATCTTTAGCGGAAACATCAATGCACTGAAACGCTTCAAGGACGATGTGAAGGAAGTAGGTACTAACTTCGAGTGTGGTATCAGCCTGACCAACTGCAACGACATCAAGGTGGGCGATATCATCGAAACCTATGAAGAAGTAGAAGTAAAGCAGACATTGTAATTTGAATAGTTGATTCTTCAGCCGCAGCTAACGCGGATGACATAGATTTTGTGCTGCACGAATGATTCGTGTTGTCATACCGCAAGGGAAAGTGAAATCTGCGTTGTCGGTGTTGCCTGCGGCTGAAGTTTATATAATAAATAAGGTAATGCCGAAACAGAAGAATACTTTTGGCTATAGCCTTGCAAATAGAGAGAAGCATGACAATGATTGATATCATCATACTTGTTATTGTAGGTATCGGGGCAGTGCTGGGATTTATCAAAGGTTTTATAAAACAGCTGGCATCTCTGCTCGGACTGATTGTGGGACTATTGGCTGCTAAAGCCTTGTATGCTTCGGCAGCCGAAAAGCTATGTCCTGCCCTGACCGATTCCATGACGTTTGCACAAATACTGGCTTTTGTCCTGATCTGGATTGCGGTACCTTTGGCTTTTACGCTGATAGCCGCTTTGCTGACTAAAGCCATGGAGGCTGTTTCCTTGGGTTGGGTGAACCGTTGGCTGGGCTCGGGGCTTGGCGCATTGAAGTATCTTCTGCTGGTCAGTCTGCTGATTGGTGTACTCGAATTCATCGATTCCGATAATTCACTGATTGATAAAACAAAAAAGAAAGAATCGGTGTTATATTATCCCATGGAGTCGTTTGCCGGCATCTTCTTTCCTGTGGCAAAAACAGTTGCAGAAGAATTTGTAAACGGTGATTTGGACAAACTTTCGGTTGACTTATAGTATAGTGATTCATAAATAATTCATTGATTTTATATTGTGATGCAAGAAGAACCCAATAAATATGTCAAGGAACTCACGCAGGAGAAGTACAAATATGGCTTCACCACCGACGTGCATACCGATGTCATCGAGAAGGGCTTGAACGAAGACGTTATCCGTCTTATCTCCCAAAAGAAGGGTGAGCCCGACTGGATGCTGGAGTTCCGCCTGAAGGCTTACCGCCACTGGCTGACACTGGAGATGCCCACATGGGCTCACCTCCGCATTCCCGAGATTGACTATCAGTCCATCTCTTACTATGCCGACCCGACTAAGAAGAAGGAAGGTCCCAAGAGTATGGACGAAGTGGATCCTGAACTGATCAAAACCTTCAATAAACTGGGCATTCCCTTGGAGGAGCAGATGGCACTGAGCGGCATGGCCGTGGATGCCGTGATGGACTCCGTCTCTGTAAAGACTACTTTCAAGGAAACACTGATGGAGAAAGGCATCATCTTTTGCTCGATGAGTGAAGCCATCCGCGAGCATCCCGATCTGGTGCAGAAGTACTTGGGCTCGGTTGTTCCTTACCGCGACAATTTCTTTGCTGCGCTTAACTCCGCTGTTTTCTCCGACGGATCGTTTGTTTACATCCCCAAAGGTGTGCGTTGCCCCATGGAGCTGTCCACCTACTTCCGCATCAATGCGCAAGGTACAGGGCAGTTTGAACGTACACTGATTGTGGCCGATGACGATGCTTACGTTTCCTATCTGGAAGGTTGTACGGCTCCGATGCGTGACGAGAACCAGCTTCATGCCGCCATCGTGGAGATTGTGGTACACGACCGTGCCGAGGTGAAGTACAGCACTGTGCAGAACTGGTATCCCGGCGATGCCGAAGGCAAGGGTGGTGTTTATAACTTTGTCACCAAACGCGGCATCTGTAAGGGTGTGAACAGTAAACTGTCGTGGACGCAGGTCGAGACGGGTAGTGCTATAACCTGGAAGTATCCTTCGTGCATCCTGGCAGGCGACAATTCCGTGGCCGAGTTCTACAGCGTAGCCGTGACCAATAACTACCAGCAGGCCGATACAGGTACGAAGATGATACACATCGGTAAGAATACCCGTTCGACTATTGTCAGCAAGGGTATTTCGGCCGGACGGAGCGAGAATTCATACCGTGGTTTGGTTCGTGTCAGCCCCAAGGCTGACAATGCCCGTAACTACAGCCAGTGCGACTCGTTGCTGCTGGGCGACAAGTGCGGTGCACATACTTTCCCCTACATGGACATTCACAACGAAACAGCGGTAGTGGAACACGAAGCTACCACCAGCAAAATCAGTGAAGACCAGATATTCTATTGCAACCAGCGCGGCATTTCGAACGAAGACGCTGTGGGACTTATCGTCAACGGCTATGCCAAGGAAGTGCTCAACAAGTTGCCCATGGAGTTTGCCGTCGAGGCTCAGAAACTGCTGAGCATCTCGCTGGAAGGCAGTGTGGGATAAATGATGAACGAACAATGCAGAATTAAGAATCAAATTGAATGAGGAAGTCGGGATGAGGAAAAAGTAATTCTTCGTTCTTCATTCTTCATTCTTAATTACATAAGTTATGTTAGAGATAAAAGACCTTCATGCCAGCATTAATGGCAAAGAGATATTGAAAGGCATCAATCTTACCATCCGCGACGGTGAGGTACACGCCCTTATGGGCCAGAATGGTGCCGGAAAGAGTACGCTGAGCAACGTTCTTGTAGGCCATCCTGCTTACGAAGTGACACGTGGCTCCATTACTTTCAACGGAAAGGACCTGCTGGCCCTTTCGCCCGAAGACCGTGCCCACGAGGGTATCTTCCTTTCCTTCCAGACGCCGGTCGAGATTCCCGGTGTATCGATGGTGAACTTTATGCGTACTGCCGTCAACGAGCAGCGCAAGTACCGCCATCTGCCTGCCCTTTCGGCAAGCGAGTTCCTGAAACTGATGCGCGAGAAGCGTGCCATCGTCGAACTGGACAGCAAGTTGGCCAACCGTTCGGTGAACGAGGGTTTCAGCGGCGGTGAAAAGAAGCGCAACGAAATCTTCCAGATGGCCATGTTGGAGCCGACCTTTGCCATCCTCGACGAGACAGATTCTGGCCTTGATGTGGATGCGTTGCGTATTGTGGCCGAGGGCTTCAACAAGCTGCGCACGCCGCAGACCTCGGCCATGATCATCACGCACTACCAGCGTTTGTTGGACTATCTGAAGCCTGATGTGGTACACGTCCTCCTGAACGGCCGCATCGTGAAGACCGGTGGTCCCGAACTGGCAACAGAAATCGAGAACCGCGGCTTCGACTGGATTAAAAAGGAAGTTAGCGAATAATGATAGATACGCGGACTACGCGGATGAGGCGGATTAACACGGATTTTTATTTATATGGTGCTGCATTCTTATATAACAAGCAAGATCTTGCGTGCCTTTTATGATGTTTATCATGAGCTGGGCTATGGCTTTCTGGAGAATGTTTATCAGAATGCGTTATATAAGGAATTGCTTCGTTCCGGTTTGAAGTGTGAACCGCAAAAGAAGATAGAAGTCTATTATAAAGGAGAAGTGGTAGGCTTGTATTATGCTGATATTTTGGTGGAAGGAGTTGTTATTCTTGAGTTGAAGGCTGTTGAGAATATTACTCCGGGACACGAAGCACAACTTATGAATTATCTGAAAGCTACCGGTATTGAAGTGGGACTCATTTTAAACTTTGGTCCCGAACCGGCATTCAGACGAAAGATATTCAGTCGTCAACGTATGAAATAATCCATCCGCGTTCGTCCGTATGATCCGTGTCGTCCGCGTATCTAAAAAGAAAGAAGAATTATGAGACCCGAACAACAATACATAGACCTGTTCTCGCAGTGCGAGGCCATGATATGCCAGCACAGTTGCGAGGTGATGAATGCCCCCCGTGCAGCGGCGTTTGCCGATTTCGAGCGCCTGGGCTTCCCCACCCGCAAGGACGAGAAATACAAGTACACCGATGTCAGCAAACTGTTCGAACCCGATTACGGGCTCAACCTGAAGCAGCTCGACATACCAGTCAATCCGTACGACGTGTTCAAGTGCGACGTGCCCAACATGAGCACTTCGCTCTATTTTGTTGTGAACGATACTTTTTATAGCAAGTCATTGCCCAAGTCGCATTTGCCCGAAGGCGTGCTCTTCGGCAGCTTACGTCAGCTGGCAGCGGAGCATCCCGAACTGGTGAAGAAATACTACGGCAAGCTGGCCGATACATCCAAGGACGGAGTGACTGCCCTCAACACGGCTTTGACGCAAGACGGTGTGCTGCTTTATGTGCCTAAGAACGTAGTGGTAGAACGCCCCATTCAGTTGGTCAATATCCTGCGCAGCGACGTCAATCTGATGGTGAACCGTCGTGTGCTGATTGTGCTGGAAGACGGTGCGCAGGCTCGTCTGCTGGTATGCGATCATGCAATGGATGCAGTCAGCTTCCTGGCTACACAAGTAGTGGAAGTCTTTGTGGGACAGAATGCCGTACTCGACCTGTACGAGCTGGAGGAAACACATACCAGCACCGTACGTGTCAGTAGCATGTACGTCCGTCAGGACAGCGGAAGTAATGTCTTGCTGAACGGTATGACGCTGACAGGCGGCACCACACGCAATACTGTCAACGTGACCCTGGCTGGCGAGAATGCCGAAATCAACCTCTGCGGCATGGCCATTGCTGACAAGAACCAGCATGTAGATACCCACACCGTCATCGACCATGCCGTGCCCCGCTGTACGTCGAACGAGCTTTTCAAGTATGTGCTCGACGATCAGGCTACGGGTGCTTTTGCCGGACTGGTACTGGTTCGTCCCGGTGCACAACACACCAGTTCGCAGCAGACCAACCGTAACCTTTGCGCCACTCGCGAGGCTCGTATGTACACGCAGCCGCAACTGGAAATCTATGCCGACGACGTGAAGTGTAGTCACGGTGCGACAGTCGGTCAGCTGGACGACGCAGCTCTGTTCTATATGCGTCAGCGTGGTATTCCGATGCACGAAGCCCGTCTGTTGCTGATGTTTGCTTTCGTCAACGAAGTGATAGACACCATCCGCCTTGACGCCTTGCGCGACCGTCTGCACCTGCTGGTTGAGAAGCGCTTCCGCGGCGAGCTGAACAAGTGTCAGGGGTGTGCTATCTGTAAGTAGGGAGCCTCACCCCCGACCCCTCTCCCAAGGAGAGGGGAGGAGTGACCGAATGCGAAAGTATAGGAAGAGGCTGAAAGTTACATTCTTTTTGAAGAAAAAGGATGGAGCAAATAAACGAATAATAGATGAAAGATATGTCTGAACAGAATAACTCACAAATGTTTTCTTCCCCCCTCTCCTTGGGAGAGGGGATGGGGGTGAGGCAAGACTTCCCCATCCTTAGCCGCACCGTCTATGGCAAACCGCTGGTCTATTTAGACAACGGCGCCACAACCCAGAAGCCGCGCTGCGTAGTCGATGCCATCACCGACGAGTATTACAGCGTCAATGCCAACGTGCACCGTGGGGTACATTTCCTGTCGCAGCAGGCCACTGAACTTCACGAAGCCAGCCGCGAGACGGTGCGCAAGTTTATCAACGCCCGCAGCACCAACGAGATAGTCTTCACCCGTGGCACGACCGAAAGCATCAACTTGTTGGCCTCCAGCTTTGGCGAAGCTTTTCTGAAGGAGGGCGACGAGGTGATTGTTTCCACCATGGAGCACCACAGCAACATTGTCCCCTGGCAACTGCTGCAGATGCGTAAGGGCATTGTTCTCCGTGTGATTCCCATGAACGACCGTGGCGAACTGCTGCTGGACGAATACGAACGGCTCTTTACTCCGCGTACCCGGATTGTCTGTGTGGCTCACGTCAGCAATGTGCTGGGTACGGTGAACCCCGTGCGCGAAATGATAGCCACGGCCCATGCCCACGGCGTCCCCGTGCTGGTAGACGGCGCACAGAGCATTCCCCACATGCCGGTGGATGTGCAGGCGCTCGATGCCGATTTCTACGTCTTTTCCGGACATAAGATTTACGGTCCCACAGGCGTTGGCGTGCTCTACGGCAAGGAAGACTGGCTCGACAAGCTGCCTCCCTATCAGGGTGGGGGCGAGATGATTCAGCACGTTTCGTTCGAGCGCACCACGTTCAACGAACTGCCCTTTAAGTTCGAGGCCGGCACGCCCGACTACATCGGCACTACAGGTCTGGCTAAGGCACTGGACTACGTTTCTGCCCTCGGTATGGACCGCATCGCAGCCTACGAGCACGAACTGACCGAGTACGCCACCCGTCGCCTGAAGGAAATACCCGGCATGCGTATCTTCGGCGAAGCTCCCGAAAAGGGTAGTGTCATCTCCTTCCTTGTGGGCAACATCCATCACTTCGATATGGGTACGCTGCTCGACCGCCTTGGCATTGCCGTGCGCACGGGACATCATTGCGCCCAGCCGCTGATGCAACGGCTTGGCATCGAGGGCACTGTCCGCGCTTCCTTCGCCTTGTATAATACGAAGGAAGAAATCGATGCGCTGGTAGCCGGTGTGGAGCGCGTGAGCAGGATGTTCTGATATTTAAAGCCGTCAATCGGAACCATAAAGCCGCAGAGGACACGGATTGCAATTTAAATCCGTATTCTCTGCGGTTTATATTATCTGTCCGACCCTTTTCTTTGATTTTTCCATCTTTTTCTCTCCCTCCTGCAACTTTTCCTCCATCGGTTGCGTCTAATAAGAGCAAATAACTTTTAAATGACGAGACAGATATGTTACTTACAACCACTTCTATGATTGACGGCGGGAGAATTACCCGCTACTACGGCATCGTGTCGGGCGAGACCATTATCGGTGCCAATGTGTTCCGTGACTTTTTTGCCGGTATCCGCGACATTGTGGGCGGACGCAGCAGCTCTTATGAAGAAGTGCTGCGCGAAGCCAAGGAAACTGCCTTGCGCGAGATGGAAGAGCAGGCTCGTGCCTTGGGGGCCAATGCCGTGATAGGCGTTGACTTGGACTACGAAACTGTGGGCGGCAGCGGCTCCATGCTGATGGTGACGGCAGCCGGTACGGCGGTGACCGTAGAGTGACGCAAATACCCCTGTGAACCACACTTGCGCGGCTCGTGTGGGACACTTGCACGGCTCACGAGCAACACAAGTGTCTCTCACGAGCCGTACTTGTATGGCTCCCGGACAGCTCTGGAGTGCTTCTGCGAGGGGGGAAGATTCACTGCTTCCGGTATACGCTTTTAGAAGGTGGAACCCTGTTCTGCCTTCCGTTTCTGCCAGCGGTCACGCGCCAGCTTCTGCATGTCGGTCACGGCGTCGCGCTCGTCCACAATCTCGAAACCGAGGGCTGTTTCGATGATGTCTTCCATGGTGACGATGCCCCGCAGACAGCCATATTCGTCGATGATGATGGAGATGTGCTCTTTCTTCTCAAGCATTTTTTCCCAGATTTTCGAAACCGAAGTGCTTTCGGGGAAGGTCAGGATGGGGCGTACAATGTCGGACAGCTTCATGTCGAACTTGTCTTCGGCCAGGCGCTCCAATACGACTTGCCGCAGCACGTAGCCCGTGATGTTGTCTTCGTTGTTGTGGAAGACGGGGATGCGCGAATAGTTGCAGAACTGCTTGCTGCGGTAGAAGTCCTTCAGTGTGGTGTCCTCGGGTGCAGCGGCCACTACTACACGAGGCGTCATCACGTCGCGGGCCGTTACGTTGTCCAGCTTGATCAGGTTCTGTATCATTCGGTTTTCGTCCTTCTGGAACACGCCTTCCTCGGCACCGATAGACACCATGGCCGACACCTCTTCGCGGCTCACCGAAGCCTCGTGCTTCGACGGCGCCACCAGGCGCGTAATCAGTTCGGACAGCCACACCAGCGGATAGGAGATCAGAATCATACCCCGGATGATGCGGGCCGAAGGCACAGCCAGCGAACGCCAATAGTTGGCACCCACACTCTTCGGGATAATTTCGGAGAGGACAAGGATGAGGATGGTCAGTACGGCGGAGATGATGCCGAAATAAGCTTCGCCGAACACTTTTACGGCTTCGGCTCCGACGCCCGCCGCACCCACGGTGTGGGCGATGGTGTTCAGTGACAGAATGGCGGCGATGGGTTTGTCAATGTCCTGCTTCAGCCGCTTGAGCAGGGTGGCCGACTTGGCGCCGGACTGTTCCTTCATGGTGATGAAGGACATGGGGGTAGACAACAGCACTGCTTCCATGACGGAGCAGAGAAAAGATACGGAAAGGGCAAGAATAAGGTATAAAAGTACAAGTCCCATAAAATGAGTATTAAGTGAAACATGCGGACGCGAGCCTTTGGGATAGGATAAAGGCCCGTCCGGTTGATAAAATAAAAGCTGTAGGATGGAACTTGTGTCTAAAGCCGATAGATGCACAGCGTGGAACGGCGGCGGATATAGTCGGCCGAGGGTGTGCACAAGGTTTTCCGGCCGGAACAGGCCGACAGGGATGAAACGTGGCGCTGGATGACTGACGGGCCGGAAACCGACGTCGTCTGGTGGCGCAGCCTTGTTGCCGAAGGGGCATAGGGAGTGGTGTCTTCGTCGATGCAGGTCGAGCCTTGCTGGCAGAACTGCATTTCGCAGTTGTCGAACGAAGTCACGTCATCGGGCAGCGATTCATACTGTCCGAGGGGTTGCAGCATGGCGAAAAGCAGGATGATGATCCACGTTGCAACCTTGTATATGCGGTTATCTTTTTTCATTTGTGTGGAGCAAAGATAGGCAAATGCCTTTCTTGCCCGTAAGGAAACGGTGCCTTTTTGTTTTTTTAGCATTTGATTGGTTGCCATAGCGATGAGAATAGTGGTAAACAAATTTGCTTATTCCGTCTCAATTCTATATATTTAGCGCATTCTATTTTGTCAAACCTCAAAACATAAAGAATGCTATGGATCAACTTCTATTCTGGGTCGTACCGGTAGCTTCCGTGCTGGCCCTTGGCTTTGCCTGGTATTTCCATCGTCAGATGATGAAGGAGAGCGAAGGTACTCCTCAAATGATTAAGATTGCGGCGGCCGTGCGCAAGGGCGCCATGTCTTACCTGAAACAGCAATATAAGATTGTGGGACTGGTCTTCCTGGGGCTGGTCATTCTGTTCTCCATCATGGCCTATGGCTTCGATGTGCAGAACCACTGGGTGCCGGTAGCTTTTCTGACGGGTGGCTTCTTCTCAGGCCTTTCGGGCTTTCTGGGCATGAAGACGGCCACTTATGCTTCGGCCCGTACAGCCAATGCAGCCCGAGGCTCGCTGAACGGCGGTCTGCGCATCGCCTTCCGCAGTGGTGCGGTGATGGGGCTGGTAGTGGTCGGACTGGGACTGCTGGACATTTCCTTCTGGTACCTGTTGCTGAATGCCGTAATACCTGCCGAAACGCTGACACCCACACACAAACTCTGTGTCATTACCACTACGATGCTTACCTTCGGTATGGGTGCCTCGACGCAGGCCCTCTTTGCCCGTGTGGGTGGAGGTATCTACACGAAGGCGGCTGACGTAGGTGCCGACCTTGTGGGTAAGGTAGAAGCCGGCATCCCCGAGGACGACCCGCGCAATCCCGCCACCATTGCCGATAACGTAGGCGACAACGTAGGCGACGTTGCCGGTATGGGTGCCGACCTCTACGAGAGCTATTGCGGCTCTATTCTGGCCACGGCAGCACTGGGTGCGGCAGCCTTCATACATTCGGGCGACACGCTGATGCAGTACAAGGCCGTCATCGCCCCGATGTTGATAGCGGCGGTGGGCATTCTGCTCTCCATCATCGGTATCTTCTCAGTACGCACCAAGGAGAATGCCACAATGAAAGACCTGCTCGGCGCACTGGGCTTCGGTACCAACCTCAGTTCGGTGCTCATCGTTATCGCCACGTTCTTCATCCTCTGGTTGCTGAAGCTCGATAACTGGATGTGGATTTCGTGTTCCGTTGTCGTTGGTCTGCTGGTGGGCATCGTCATCGGACGCTCCACGGAATACTACACTTCGCAGTCCTATAAGCCCACACAACGCCTGAGCGAGAGCGGAAAGACGGGACCGGCCACGGTCATCATTTCCGGCATCGGTCTGGGTATGCTTTCCACAGCCATTCCGGTGATTGCGGTGGTAGTGGGCATCATTGCTTCCTACCTGTTCGCTTCGGGCTTCGACTTCAGCAACGTAGGCCTCGGACTTTACGGCATTGGCATTGCTGCCGTAGGTATGCTTTCTACGCTGGGCATCACCCTGGCTACCGATGCTTATGGCCCCATTGCCGACAATGCTGGCGGTAATGCCGAAATGTCGGGCTTGGGAGCCGAAGTGCGTAAACGTACCGATGCCCTCGACTCACTGGGCAATACGACGGCCGCTACGGGTAAGGGCTTTGCCATCGGTTCGGCCGCATTGACGGGACTGGCTCTGCTGGCTTCGTATGTCGAAGAAATCCGCATCGGGCTGACCCGCCTCGGGACTACCGAAATCTTTGTAGGCGACAAGGCCGTGCCTTTGCAGGACGCCACGTTCTTCGACTTCATGCACCACTACGACGTCACACTGATGAATCCCAAGGTGCTGTCGGGTATGTTTATCGGCTCCATGATGGCCTTCCTGTTCTGCGGACTGACGATGAACGCCGTAGGACGTGCTGCCGCACACATGGTAGACGAAGTTCGCCGCCAGTTCCGCGAAATCAAAGGCATCCTGACGGGCGAGGCCGAACCCGACTATGCCCGTTGCGTGTCCATTTCGACCCGTGGTGCGCAGCGCGAGATGGTGGTTCCGTCGCTCATTGCTATCATTACTCCCATTCTGACAGGTATTGTCTTTGGCGTACCGGGTGTGCTGGGCCTGCTGATTGGCGGCTTGAGCAGCGGTTTCGTATTGGCTATCTTCATGGCCAACTCCGGTGGCGCGTGGGACAACGCCAAGAAGTATGTCGAGGAAGGAAACTTCGGCGGCAAGGGTAGCGATGTTCACAAGGCAACTGTGGTAGGCGATACGGTAGGCGACCCCTTCAAGGACACTTCTGGCCCCAGCCTGAACATCCTTATCAAACTGATGTCGATGGTAGCCATCGTCATGGCCGGACTCACTGTGGCTTGGAGCGTGTTCTAAGAGGAATTATTTTGGTCGGCATAATCGCTATTTTCGACCGGATAATCCTTGAAGCCTCTGTTATAAGACGAATACATATAAAAACGTTTTTTTACTAATCTGCGGTTTACTTTATATTTGCACATAGCAGATGGGTATGCGGCGTAGCAGAAAGGAACTGTTTCTGAGGGTCCCTACGCTGCATTTTTAATATGAACCGATGGCTTGAGAGGACCTGTTGAAGCCACTAAACAGATTAAACGTCTATGAAAACTTTAAAGTATTTGTCTTTTCTTTTGTTTGCCTTTGTATTAAGTGCAGGTTTTGCGTCGTGTAGCGATGATGACGAAAGTATAGATCCTGCTGCTATTGTCGGTAAGTGGGAAGCTGTATGGAGTGAAGGTTACGAAATTGACGATGAGGAACCTGAATACAATGACAGATGGAGCGAAGAAGTTGGAGGTGAATTTGTTACATTCGAAGCTGACGGGAGCGGATATTATCAGAATAATACTCAGAAGTTCTCGTGGAAGTTAGAGGGTAACCAGCTCATGATTGACGAAAGATACTCTACTGAAGTATATACGGTAGTAAAGCTGAATGCTTCGGAAATGGTACTCGAATATTATGAAAAAGAAGATTCCTACGAGTATTATGATAAGACGACTTGTAGAAAGGTAGAATGAACATACTAAGAGAATGGTTTAGGAAAAAGGATGCCGGCAGGCATCCTTTTTTTGATATTATTCCCCTATCTTTGCTGTCGAAACCAGAAAAACGAGACAGATGTTACTTCCTTACCTGAACCCTGATTTGATCGAAGCCGGTTGCGACGAGGCCGGACGTGGTTGTCTGGCGGGGGCTGTTTATGCGGCTGCCGTCATCTTGCCCAAAAATTTCCGTAACGAGCTGCTGAACGACTCCAAGCAACTGACCGAACACCAACGTTATGCCTTGCGTGAAGTTATCGAACGGGAGGCCCTGGCGTGGGCGGTGGGTGTGGTTTCGCCGCAGGAAATCGACCAAATCAACATTCTGAACGCTTCCTTTCTGGCTATGCACCGCGCCATCGACCAGCTGAAGATACGGCCACAGCATCTGCTCATCGACGGTAACCGTTTCCGGAAGTACGCCGACATCCCCCACACTACGGTGGTGAAGGGCGACGGCAAGTATCTTTCCATTGCCGCCGCTTCCATTCTGGCCAAAACCTACCGCGACGACTACATGAATCGCCTGCACGAGGAGTTTCCTTACTACGACTGGAACCGGAACAAAGGTTACCCTACCAAGAAACACCGCGCCGCCATTGCCGAGCACGGCACTACGCCCTATCACCGCCTGACATTCAATCTGCTGGGCGACGGGCAGCTTTCGCTGGATTTTAAATAATGTTACTATCTTGGAGGCGAGAATGTGCTTGGAAAATAAAAGCCGAGGTAGATTGCCAAGATTAAAATGAGTAAACAAAATGATAATTCAGAAGCTGTTTTGATTTCATTCGATAAATTTGTTAAGCATGATTTGGATGAATGCGATTTGTACCATGGCTTCCGCAGTTTCAGCGAGGAATTCATAATCGATGGTTAGCCTTCTGAAGTTTTCCAGCCATGAGAAAGAGCGTTCCACAATCCAGCGCTTAGGCAGAACTTGAAACTTGGTTGGACATTCGTCCGGCCTGAGCACGACATCCAATACCCATCCGAATTTCTTCTTGACCCAATCAGCCAACTTTCCCTTATAACCACCGTCTGCCAGGATTTTCACCAAGCGCGGGAATTTATAAGCAAGTTTCTCTATGACTTGCGGAGCGCCTTTGCTGTCATGCAGGTTGGCTTCATGGATTGCGACGGCTAACGGAAGACCAAGCGTATCGACAATTATGTGCTCTTTCCGCCCCTTGATTTTCTTGTTCCCGTCTATACCGCGGTCAGAATCAACATGATGGGAAGTCTTCACACTTCTGGAATCCATGATGCCAAGGCTGGGGCTTTCCTGACGCCCTGCCTGTTTACGGATGAAAGCGTGCAAGGTATCCATCACCTCTTCAAACACGCCTTCAAGCTTCCATTTACGGAAATAGTAATAGACGGTTTGCCAAGGGGCGAAGTCAGAGGGAAGCATACGCCACTGGCAGCCGGTCTTGTTGATATAAAGGATTGCATTCATTATCTCTTTAAGAGAATGTTTTCGGTTCCTCGCTTGCGGTTCTAAAATATTTTTTATAACTTGCCACTGTTTTTCAGTCAGGTCGGTTGGATAGTGTGTCATAACTTTATAGTTTGGTACCTTTAAAGATATAACATTTTTCCAATTGGCCTGCTGATTTCAAATTTTAAGGAGACTGTAACATTATTCTTGAATCAATTCAAAACAGTTTCTCATCGTTGGCGTTTTTTTAATATTAAAAACCTTTTCTGTTTTGTTAAATTCTGCTATTTTTGCATTATGACAATCTCCTTTTGATTATTATAATAAAAAATATAGGATTACTACTTATGCAGCGCCTTATAATACAGATATTAAGTGTTTTACTAATAATGGTAAGCTGTGTCCCGTCCGTACATGAAGGAGCTAATATGGATGCAGGAAAGCAGGAAATAGAAAAACTGGCAAAACAGATGGCAAAAGTTGATTCGCTTGACTGCTTCATCCATCAGCATAGGAAGAACAATTACGCCCTTAGTATCGCTTATAAGATAAGAGGAAAGGAACTGCGGGATAAATCTCGTTTCAGGGAAGCTTTGAATGCCCATTATAAAAGTTTGGAATATGCCTTGGCGGCTCAAGATACTAATGAAATCATTCAAGCATACAACAATTTAGGTACAAACTTCAGGCGTATGGGGATTTTGGATGAGGCATCTAACAACCATTATACCGCATTGCGCTATTGTGAAAACTGGAGCGATACAATATCGGACGTTGCGAAAAAAAACAAGGTAGTTTCGCTCAATGGAATCGGTAATATCCATCTGACATTGGGTAATGCTGAAATTGCCATGCAAGCTTTCAGTAAAGCACTCGAAGGAGAAAAGAAATTGGG
The DNA here is from genome assembly GCF_900108345.1 of Bacteroides ndongoniae. Classification (GTDB taxonomy): domain Bacteria; phylum Bacteroidota; class Bacteroidia; order Bacteroidales; family Bacteroidaceae; genus Bacteroides; species Bacteroides ndongoniae. The sequence continues at coordinate 703,400 of NZ_FNVV01000012.1, forward strand.
CAGCTATTTGGGACAAGCCATCAACTATGCTAATATTGGGAGTATATTGGAAACGAAAGGAGAAACAGCAAAAGCCTACATCTATTACCAGGAATCTATGAAATTCAATCGTTTGGCTCAATCCAATTTAGGCATTGCTCTTTGCCATAATCACCTCGGACGTATGGCAGAAAAACAAAAAAATTGGAAAGAAGCTTTGGAACATTACCAAAGTTCGGGCCAACTTATGGAAGAAAATTCAGATCGGTGGCATTGGCTGGAAGCACACATTGCCATTGCGCGTGTGTATTTATTGCAGAATCTGCGCGGGAAAGCCGAGCCTTATATCGAAAGAAGTGAACAGGAAGCACTGAATATCCACTCACCTGAACATTTGTCTGAAATATACAGGTTGAAGTCTCTAGTCTGCCAACAGGCCGGAAACTTTAAGGAAGCCATTAGTCATTACGAAAAAAGTTTGGCATATACGGATAGCGTAATGAACGAGAAAAACAAAAGCAATACGCTGAACTTACAGATGAAGTATGAGAGGAATAAAGCGCAGAAAACTATCAACGTGGCTCAAAATGCTTATCGAACAGAGCAGAAATCCAAAAATACAATTCTTATAGGTAGTGTGTTATTTGCTATATTGGCTGTAACTATTATATTGCTTCTGCTATACATTCAGCGCATACGTCTACGAACCAACCGGCAGCTGAAACGTACGATTCAGATGAGAAGTACTTTCTTTACTAACATTACTCATGAATTTCGGACTCCACTTACTGTCGTCATAGGCTTAGCCGAACAGTTGAAAAAACAGGAGTTTGGGAAAAAAGATGTGGACGATTATCTGGAAACTATTATCAGACAAAGCCGCAGTCTGCTCGGGCTGGTTAACCAGTTGCTTGATGCAGCCAAATCGGCTCCGGGTATGGAACAGCAGAAATGGGTACATGCAGATATTGTTTCTTATATCCGGTTGGTTTTGGATGGCTATCGCTGCTATCTGAATGCCAAACATATCCAACTCATCTTCACTACACAAGTACAGACGCTACAGGCAGATTACATTCCTGAATACATCAATAAAATATTGCAGAATGTACTCGGTAATGCTATTAAATTCGCTCCCAAAGAGGGAATGATACAAGTTCACTTGGGCACAGCATCCGACAAGCTGTTGATTCTGCAAATTACTGATAACGGGCAAGGAATATCAAAAGAAGAACTTCCATACATCTTTGACGCATTTTACCAAGGGTCAAACAGCAAAAATAATATGGGTACCGGTATCGGATTGGCTTTTGTCAAGCAAATGGTTGAAAGTATGAATGGAAGTATCACCGCTGCCAACAGCAAAGAGGGAGGAGCCGAATTTACCATTCGGATACCCTTACAGAATCCAAAGGCTCATATTGAAATTCGGGTTGAAGAAAGTGAACCTGCTTTGAGTAGTTTGCCGGAAAACAATGAAAAGCCTGCTGAAGCCTGTGATATAACCGTAATAGATGAAGAACCTTTAGAGAATGCTAATCCGTTGATTCTGATTGTGGAAGATAACCAAGATGTGTCATTCTACATTCATAAGCTCGTTGAGGGAAAGTATCGGATCAGGCATGCACACAATGGATGTGAAGCTTTGAACGTATGCAATGAAAATATGCCCGATTTAATCATTACGGATCTGATGATGCCTGAGATGGATGGATACACCTTGTGCCAAAATATACGCAGTTCACAAACGCTCAACCATATCCCTATCATCATTACAACAGCGAAAAGTGAGGAAACCGATAGGTTGAAGGGAATACAGGTTGGAGCAGAGGCTTATTTATTGAAACCTTTCAATGCCGACGAACTATTGCTGCAAATTGAAAATATCCTGAACCAGCGGCGCATCTTGCGTGAAAAATACTCGAAAGCATTGTGCGAGGGCAATACGGGGAACGTTGAATTGCGTCCTGCCGACCGTGACTTCCTGAACAACTTGACTGAATTTATACATCAGCATTTGGCCGAAAAGGCTTTGAATGCAGAAATGGTTGCCGACAAATTTTGTGTCAGCAAATCGCAGTTGAATCGTAAGATACGAGCCATAACCAATTACAGTACTACGGCTTATATTTTGTTAATCCGTATGGAAAAAGCCAAGCGTCTGTTGGTTTCCACAGAACAGCCTATTGGTGAGATTGCCATGAACTGTGGTTTCGAAGATACCAGTTATTTTACGCGCGTATTCAAACAACTGTTTTCTACAACACCTTCATTGTTCCGTAAAACGCCTCAATAAGGACGTATGTTCATCCCGGATTTGGAGTGAAGTGCGCAAAAGTCATCCGGAAGAATCTCTAATTAATTAGCTAATATTGCATTCGTAACGTAAGTTGTGTGGTTAGCTGAACTGCACATTCACAGTTACTCGCGACTTTTCTAATCTAATAAATGCAGGCTGGTGTGCCTGCAATTCTGCTGTTGTGTCCCTTCTTATTTAACGTTTGCTATTGTTGAAAAAAAGAATTTATGCTTTCAAATCTGGGTTCAATTTAGATTGATGGCAAATTTTGAGCCCCAAAACTGTCTGCTTTTTGATAATCAGAAGACTGAAAATTGCGGATGAATGAGAAATGAATGACGTATTAGTAGGATTTTTAATATATTGATTATTAGTTGATTATTAAAAATTAATGCTTCAATTTTCCTATTTGTAGGATAGAATTGGGTTTAAAAATCCTTATTCTTGCTTTAAAAATCCTAACTTGATGAAGCGGATTGGGCTACATTTGCATGACAACAGGAAAATCCTGGAAACATGTTTAACTTATTAATGTTATGTGCTATGAGAAGAAGGTATCTTAATGTAATGCTAGTGGGTGCCCTATTGATGGCTTCTACTGGAACATTTACCTCTTGCAAGGATTACGATGATGAGATTGCTAATCTGCAGGAGCAAGTGAATCAGAAAGCTTCTATTGAGGAGTTAAGATCAGAAATCAGTAGCGTTGAATCTGCCATTGATAAGGCAGTCGCTGATGCTGATAAAGCAATCAAAGAAGCTCAGGCTGCTAAAGCTGAAGCTGAAGAAGCTTTGGCTCAAGTTGGTGAAAACACTCCTGATGGAGTGACACAGGAAGAATTGGAACAAATGCTGAAGCAAGCAATTGCTGATGCTGAAAAGAAAATTCAGGAAGAGTTGGGCAAAAAAGCTTCACTAGAGGACGTAAATGCGAAAATTGAAGCTTTGAAAGCGGAACTTTTAAGTGATTTTGTATCAGACGAAGAGCTGAATGCTTTGGCTGCAAAAGTATCTCAGTTAAGTGAAGAAGTCATCAGACTGTTAGGCCATCGTCTGACAAGCATGAACTTGGTTCCTACGCAGCATATCAATGGTATTCCTGCCATTATTTTCACTTCGCTGAAATATACTCCGCAGGTATATACTCCTATTAAAGGACATGCTGTAACGGATTATTCTGACCCATTGCATCCAGTAATGACAACACCTGCCGATCACTCCAAACGCCCTGTATTGGACCACACGGCTGTAGCGGGTGCGAAAGTACGTTATCTGTCTAGTGAGAAGAACGAGGCATATTATCAGGTAAGTCCTAATATGGGTGTCCGTACGCAGGATCTGGAAAGTCTAGCCTTCGACTGCATGACTTCTAAAAACATAACTCGTGCAGCTGAAAGTGACCTGATTAAGCAGAACAGTCCTATTGAAGTGACAGGTTTTAAAATTGACAAGAGTCTGATGACTGTTACTTTCAAGAAAAGCAAAGAATTCTTGAACGACCGAATCATGAGCACGGGCGATGCTCACCCCGCACCTGGACAAGAAAAATTCTGGATGGCATCGGCTAAAGCTGCCATTGCTAAGGAAAATCTGGATGCTGAGGAACGGAAAGCTTATGAAGCAGGAACAAAGACCTATGTGAACTCTGAATATTCGCGTATTGAAGAGCTGGTTAAAGTGCCTTATATTGCCAATATCAGAACAGATTTCGGCAAGCCTTTGACTACCGACTATTTTGCTGACGAAGTTCAGACAGATGCCAATGGAAGTTTCTATGTACACTATCGTGACTCCATTTGTACATATGAATCTTTAGCAGGTAAGGATATTGACATTTATGCAGACTATGCCGAAGAACTGGATCTGAAGAAGTATGTAACAGTCTGTGTTTCTGATGAGGCAGAGGCATGGAAGGATCATGCTCAACACGAACTGTTCAAGAATTACAAGGATTATGGTCTGGAATTCCGCTTTAGTCTGGCAGCAGCTCCATACATCACTTTAGGAGGTCCGGAAGGTAATACCAATAAGACCGACCAGCAGAAGTTTGCAAAAATTGATTCTCCGTCCAATGGTATCATGACATCAAAGGTGTATACAATTGAAGGAACATCTGCTACAGCTATCGGTCGTGAGCCTATCGTGCGTATATCATTGGTTGATACCAAAAACGGTGATGCATTGGTTGCACAGCGCTATCTGAAAGTAAAATGGACAAGAGAAATTGGTGTGAAGGAAATCACAATCGAGTTTGATCCGATTTGCTATGCTTGTGGCATCCAAAGCCGTGTAACGACTCAGATGATGAATGAATTAATCTACCACCAGGCTAAAGAAGGCGGTATGACTCACGAAGAATTCAAGGCTATCTATACGACATTTGACGAAAATGCTTCTGAACCTTATGGTACGGCTAAGAACGTAATCAATACCGAAGGTGGTGTAGATTCTTATAATATCCTTTGGGATTTGACAACAGAAACAATGGGCAACATCTGGCCGGGTCAGAAGTACAAAGACTTCAGCAAGGTTGTTTACTACAGAAATGATTCCAAGTCTTATCCGGATCTGAAGATTACATTGAAGAGAAGAGTGAACATGCCTGAACTTGGCGTTTGGGGTCACTTGGGTACATACTGGAAGACAACAGATCCGAAGTACACAATCTTCAACGTTAACCCGATTGTTTATGATACGGAAGAATCCAATCCGGCATGGGGCGAACTGGAAACAAACGCAGCAGACTGGAAGGATGAAAATGCAACTTGTAACATTTATACCGACTTGTTGAACGGATTCCTGAATGAAGAAGGTACGAAGCCATTATTCGCAGAAGATGCCGTTTGGTATGACTGTGGTAAAGTGAAGGAAGATTTCTATAAGAAACCTTATGAAACCATTCGTTTCGTGTTTGACGATACGCGCATCAATAACTATACTTACCAGTATTACAACCGTTCGGCAATGAAGTATGAGCCTAAGAAGGCAACGGTACAAAATAGACTGGAAACGATTGACGGAACCTCTTACTATGTATCTATTTTGTGGATTAACGGTGAAGTTGCTGCCAAGATCATCAATGAAAGAAAGAACTTCTTGAATGCGGCAGAACAGACTTACAACATCCGTCTGGAAGAGGAAAATGCAATCCACGCTCCGCGCACCGGTGAGAAACCGACAGAAGCAGCCAAGGCATTGGTTGGAGCAGATGTTCCGGTTAGAATGGAGGCGGTACTTTGCGATGCAGTTGGCAAAGACTGGAATGTAAAGACTGTGAAGGCTTATGAGGCATTCATCATTGAACCGTTGACTATGAGCGATCCGACATTGGCACCGTTCACTGATGCCCAAGAAGGTGGTTCTCGTATTTCTATAGAAGGTAAGTTCACATATAAGGCTTGGAACAATTCTACCGTTGCTAATACAGCCGGATTGCCAAAAGCACTGTGGGAATTCTATGAAGCAAACGAAGGTGAATGGCCATACCTCGATCTGACTACCGGTGAATTGGATCCTTCGAGACTGAAGACCAACTTGAAGTTAGTTGATGGAAATATTGAACCGGTTGAAGGTTACCAAGATGGTGCATTGCCAAAGAATGTGAAAATTATCAGAACAACTTCTGGAGGTAAAGACGAATTGGTTTACTATAACTATAGCGGTACGCCTGTTAATAAGGAATACATCATTTATATTCCGGTTACCTTTACATATAAGTGGAAGACATTTGTTTACAATGTAGCCGTAACAGTTAAACCTAATCCAGGTACCCCGTCTGTATAGTACATGGGCTAATATCCAATACGTTGGATAACTAAGAGTAGGGGATGTGCACATCGTTTGTAGTGTACATCTCCTATCTTTTTTATGCTATTTCTTCTCAGAACCACTTGATCCTCCTGAACCACACGAACGTCACCGCCGACAGGGCGACGGACAGCACTACGATGAGCAGGAAGGCATGGGGGAAGGCATCCAGGTGGATGTCTACGTTCATGCCGTAGAAGCTGGCGATGACGGTGGGTATCATCAGCGTGATGCTGAGGCTCGTCATGCGTTTCATGATGTCGTTCACGTTGTTCGAGATGATGGAGGCGAAGGCGTCCATCGTGCCGGTCAGGATGTCGCTGTAGATGTTCACCGTGTTGTAGGCCTGGCGCAGCTCGATGACGGCATCGTCCAGCAGCTCCATGTCCAGCATGCCGGTGTTCTGGAAGATGTTCTTCAGCCGGCCTATCAGCACTTCGTTGCCGCGGATGGAGGTGTCGAAGTAAACCAGCGTCTTTTGCAGCTTCATCAGTCGCAGCAGGTCTTCGTTGCGGATGCTCTTCTCCAACTCTTTTTCGGCGTTGGCCACTTCGTTGTTTATCTGCTTCAGGTACTTCAGGAACCAGACGGCCGAGGAGTAGATGAGGCGCAGGATGAGGTCCAACTTGTTGTTCACACAGATGCCCTTGCGGCGCGTGTGTTGGATGAAGTCGGGCAGCAGCTCCGTGCGGTGGTAGCAGACGGAGACGATGATGTCGTTGTTGGTGATGATGCCGATGGGCACGGTGATGAAGGGAATCTGCGGGTTGCTGCTTTGCATGGGGATGCGCAGGATGGTCAGCAGCCAGTTGCCTTCGGTCTCGGTGCGGGGCCGTTCGTCGGCGTCGGCAATGTCCTCCAGGAAGGATTCGGGTACGTTAAGTTCGCGAGTCAGGAATTGGAAATCGTTGTTGTCGGGGCATTCTACATTTACCCAGCAGTTGGGTGCCCACACAGGCTTCTCTACGAAGCCGTTTTCGCTGTAGAGATACTTTCTCATCGGTGATAGCCTCCTTTCTTAGGTTACGTACGGAGGCTGGCGATGCAGAGGGTCTCCGTCCGCGGTTAAGGGTTAATACTGTTGCACGTTCGAGGGTTTGAATCGTCCATATCTTGTTCTCAATTTGTTTTTAATGCGGGGCAAAAGTAATGAAACGGACCGATAGCCGGTGCATCCGGCCTGATTTTTTAGGTTTTGTTTCGATTTGGGGGAAGGAACCGGTGGCGGAATGTCGCGGAGCGGGTTCTGCCGGTCGGCGGGAAGGGTACAAGTACACCGTTTGTGGGACACTTGTGTGGCTCGTGAGCCATACTTGCACGGCTCGCGAGCCACACTTGCGTTACATTTGTTCCACACAAGTGTCCTACACACGGGGGATAAGCACCATTCGCGAAGGGCGTTGCATTATAGTGATATTCAGCGCGTTATTCTGTTTTCTTCTGTTCCGTGCCGAAGCGTAGTTGCAGGAAGGAGGCCAGGTTGTAGGCTTCGACGTTTTCGGTGCAAATGCTGCCGTCCTTTTCCACCACGACGTAATGCGGAATGCCGTTGAAGCGGAAGAGTTGGCGCAGGTACTTGTAGTCCGTGTCCCCCAAGCGGAAGCAGGCTTCGCCTTTCAGGTTCTTCTCCACGTATTCCGTATAGTCTTTCAGAGGCGATTCGGCTTCACTGGTGATGTAAACGAACTGGAATTCGGGATGGTTGCGGTATTGCTCGCGCAGCTTGGCTGTGGCCTTTATGCCTGCCCGGCAAGGACCGCAGGTGGTTGCCCAGAAGTCGACGAACAGCACTTTGCCCGCATGGGGCGCGATGATGCGGCGGAAGATGTCGGTGGCTTTCCCTTCGGGCAGTTGGTACGACGTCGTTGGGGTGTCGGGGAACCGTTCTTCCAACATTTCGCGGGCTGTGGCTCGCAGATAGGGATGGGTGACGGTTTTTTCCAGCTGGGTAAGGAAGGCTTCGGCATACTGGCGCTGCTTTAATACATCAGATAACATGAAGTGCAGGTTACGCACACGGGCTATTTGCCAAAGCAATGGGGAGGGCGTGGCGCACAAGCTGTTGACGATGCTGTCTTTTTTCTCAGAGAATCTCAGCTGAAGTCTCAGCTGTCTTTCCTCTAAGGGCAGAGCCTGAAAGGCTTCATCGTTCTGTATGTTTATCTGCTCCTGAAGGGGAATGGAAAGCGGACTCATGAATTCGAAGCGGTTGATAAAAAAGTTTGTGCCGTAATTGACTAATACCGACTGCTCGTTCAGAGGCATTTCCTTCAGAAAATCGTAGTAAGAGGCGTCGGGTTGCACTTTCAGTATCTGATTGGTAGTGTCTTGCTGTGCATAGTAGCTGCGATCCATTTGGAAATCGAAGTAAGCCATCCCTGTCTGTGTAGCTTTCTGGTTGCGTATCAGCGACACGGCTTTCTGCGAGGGGGCGTAAAGGCGGGAGAGCGAGTCGGCCTGCTGTTGCCATTGGTCGATGACGGGTTTCAGCCGTTCCTGGAACTGGGCGGGCGTCAGCGTCTTCTGTGCTTCGGACAATTGGTTGTAAGGATACTGGAAGTATTTGTTCAGTGTCGTGGCTAAGTACGACAGATCGGGTCTCTTGCCCATATAGGCGGTGTGGGAGAGGGGGTAGTTCATATCGCGTGCGCGGCTGCGGGCCATGACGTCTTCCCAGTCTATGTAGAGGGTGACGGTGTCGCCCGGTTCGGCATAGAAGGGTATATCTATATTATTTCTAATTATCAGGTTCTCGCAGACGGGATGCCGCAGGAGGAAGGAGCATTGGAAGCTGCCGTCGGGGTTGATGGGCACCACGGTGGGATAGTCCTGTCGGGTGATTTCGTCTTTCAGATAGAGGATGCCGCTGTCAAAGCCCAGTCGCGGGTCGTATCCGTTCAGATAGCCTTGCAGGCAGACGCTGTCGCGGCGGAAAAAGTCTTCTCCATAACCGTTGTCGGTTTCGGCGGCAACCGTCCCAGGACGGGTACGGACATAACGCTGCGCTTCGTCACCGTCGAGGGCAATGAGGCAGGAGCCGTCCTTGCGTGGTGTCAGTTGCAGGGTGGCGGTGGAGCCGTTTGTGCGGCTGCGGGCAGTCAGCACGATGCGCTTCCCTTTCTTGCGGCATTCGGTCAGATCGTACAATCGGTTGTTCAGGATGACGAGCGAGTCGTGGACGCCATACGTCCAGCGGCCTTGCGCGTCGTCGGCAAACCAGTTGCCTTCCACTTGTTTCAGAGGCGATGGCTGCTTGGGGTTCGTGGGTACTAACGAGATGTCGTAAGTATTGCTTTCGTTGCCGTTGGGGTCAATCATGTGGATGGTCTGTGTTTCCTTGGGCAGGGGCTCGAACAGCAGTACAAAGTCCATTTCGCCCGAATCGGGCATGAAGGTTTCTTTTTTCAGTTCGATGCCTTCGGCGCCCGTTTGTGCGTAGCGTTTGCCGGTGGCGGCATCCTCCAGATAGTTTTCTCCGTCTTCCATAATCCACCAGTGCGGACGGAAAATGGCGTGAATATAGACTTTAGTGTACTCAGGGGTGCGCTCGATGCGGGTGATGTTGCGGATGCTGCCGTTGCGTGCCTTGAACGTGGGGTTCTCGATGGTTTGTGCCGTCAGCAGTCCTGGTAGCAGGAGCAGGAGGCTGCAGAGAAATACCTTTATCATAGTAGTATTAAAATAAGTTAGACAAATGTTTTTGTTATATTGTCTCAAAGGTACAAAAGTTATGTATAAATACAAATTTCATTGACTCAAAGATACAACAATAGTAAAAGACAGCTTATCTTTGTATTGTTCATAATCTTAAAAATCTATGAGTAAAAGCGTTAAAAAATGGTTGGCATTGGGCATATGCTTAATGCTGGTATTGTCCCCTTTGCGGGCACAAATTCATTGGACCCTGGTGGAACCGGGAGTGTGGAAAGGAGTTGTAGGTACTCCGGAAGAGTATTCGTTATTGAGTGTTTCGGGAAAGATGCCGTTGAAAGAGGGTTTTACCCGTCTGCCGGTAGTGACTTTGCCTGCTTTGGCCGATGAAATAACTGCTACTTTGAACGACGGGAAGACGTACATTACTATTCCCTTGCAGCGACAGGAACAGTTATATGGTTTTGGGCTGAATTTTAAAACTGTGCACCAGCGTGGACGAATATTGAATTTGCATGTAGATCATTACGGTGGTAAGGATGATGGTAGAACTCATGCGCCAGTTCCTTTCTATGTATCCAGTTGTGGCTATGGTATATTAATTAATTCAGCTCGTTATTTGACTGTTTATGCTGGAAGCGGTTCGCGCAAGGATAGCCCTGACGCACCTGTTGCTAAAGACCGTAATACGGACAAGACGTGGAGCGCCAATCCCTATTCGGATGCTGTTTCAGTATTGGTTCCGGCTCCGGGTGTTGAGATTTATCTGTTTGCCGGTCCCCAGCCGATGGATGTGGTACGCCGTTACAACCTGTTCTGCGGAGGAGGTACGTTGCCTCCGCGCTGGGGATTGGGATTTACGCATCGCACTCCCTCTCTTTATACGGCCGATCAGGTGAAGCAGGAAGCCGAAGAGTTTGAACGTCGTGGTTATCCGCTCGATTTCATCGGTTTGGAACCCGGCTGGCAGAGCAAGTCTTATCCGTGTACGTTCGAGTGGGACAAACAGCGTTTCCCTCAGCCGAAGGCATTTGTGGACGAGATGAAGAAGCGTGGCATCCGTATTAATTTGTGGACCAACCCTTATGTTTCTCCCGAGTCGGACATTTATGAACAAATGTTTCCGTTGAGTGGCTCGCACACGGTGTGGTGCGGCATTGTGCCCGACTTGGCTCACGAAAAAGGACGTCGGCTTTGGATGGACAAACTGGACAAGGAACATGTAGGCATCGGTGTGAGCGGTTACAAGGTGGACGAGGTGGATGGTTACGACCGTTGGTTGTGGCCCGACGTGGCTATCTTCCCCAGCGGTGTGTCGGCCGAGCAGATGCGGCAGACCTATGGCCTGTGGGTACAGCGTACGACGACCGACCTGTATCACCAACGCAATCAGCGTACCTATGGACTGGTACGTGCCTCCAACGCTGGTGCCAGTGCTTATCCCTACGTCATCTATAACGATTATTACAGTCATCCGGACTTTATTACGGCTTTGATTAACTCGGGCTTCTGCGGTGTGCTTTGGACACCTGAAGTACGTGGCTCTAAGACAGCCGAGGAGTGGTTGCGCCGCTTCCAGACGGTAGTCTTCTCACCGATGGCTATGCTCAATGCCTGGGCTAGTGGTACGAAACCTTGGTCGTTCCCTGAAGTAGCTGAGCAGGTGAAAGAATACGCCCTGTTGCGTATGCGGATGATTCCTTATTGGTATACAGAGTTTGCTCGTTATCATTTTGATGGCATTCCTCCTTTTCGTGCTATGAATCTGGAGGCGGGTTTTTCCCCTTCTGGAGTAGAGCCTGTGGAGCTGCAAAATACCAATGCAAATTTGGAAACCAATCCTTATTTGGAGGCCGTTTCCAAAGAAATCAAAGACCAGTACATGGCAGGCGAATACTTGTTGATAGCTCCTTTGTTTGCAGGGCAGACTCAGCGTAAGGTTGTTTTGCCGAAAGGTAACTGGTATGACTTTTATACGGGTAAATATGTGGGTAACGGAGAAACAATTACCGTTTCACCAGGTTTGGATCGTATTCCGGTGTTTGTGAAAGATGGAGCGATTATTCCTTTGATGGAGCCTCTGCTGCATGCTCCAACTGCTGGGCAGAAAATGAATCTCGAAATTCGTCATTATGGAAAGGCCGATGGCTTTTATCGCTTCTACGATGATGATGGAGAAACGTACGATTATGAGCGAGGCGAATACACATGGCGTGATATCCGTGTGACCCGCGACCGAAAAGGACGGTTGAAAGGCAGTATTTCGAAGGCCGAGAGGGGAAAGCCGGATAATATCGGTACTGTAAACTGGCGTTTCATGACGCAGGAGTAAGTAGGCTTCGTTGTTAACTTAACATAGATTAATCCTTTACATACGCATCTTTTTTTGTAACTTTGCGGCCGGAAAAGAAATAAGATTGATTTAAACTTTAAATACATTAAGCATTATGTCAAAGAAAGCTCTTTTAATGATTCTCGATGGTTGGGGTTGTGGCGACCATCAGAAGGACGACGTGATCTTCAACACTCCCACTCCTTACTGGGACAGTCTGCTGGCCAACTATCCGCACTCACAGCTCCAGGCGAGCGGCGAGAACGTAGGTTTGCCCGACGGTCAGATGGGTAACTCTGAAGTAGGTCACCTGAACATCGGTGCCGGACGCATCGTTTATCAGGACCTCGTGAAGATCAACCGTGCCTGCGCCGACAACAGCATCCTGCAGAACAAGGAAATTGTTTCTGCCTTCACGTATGCCAAGGAGCATGGCAAGAACATCCACTTCATGGGACTGACTTCGAACGGCGGTGTTCACTCTTCGTTCGATCACCTGTTCAAGCTCTGCGACATTGCCAAGGAATACGGTTTGCAGGACACTACCTTCATCCACTGCTTCATGGACGGTCGTGATACCGACCCGAAGAGCGGTAAGGGCTTCATCGAACAACTGACTGCTCACTGCGCACAGTCGGCCGGCCGCATTGCCAGCATCGTGGGCCGCTTCTACGCTATGGACCGCGACAAACGCTGGGAACGTGTGAAAGAAGCATACGACCTGCTTGTTAACGGACAGGGCCGTGTAGCTACCGACATGGTACAAGCCATGCAGGAGTCTTACGACGAAGGTGTAACCGACGAGTTCATCAAGCCTATCGTAAACGGCGCTTTCGATGGCACCATTAAGGAAGGCGACGTAGTGATCTTCTTCAACTACCGCAACGACCGTGCCAAAGAGCTGACCATCGTACTGACCCAGCAGGATATGCCGGAACAGGGCATGCACACCATCCCCGGTCTGCAATACTACTGCATGACGCCGTACGATGCATCGTTCAAAGGCGTGCACATCCTCTTCGACAAGGAGAACGTACAGAACACGCTGGGCGAATACCTGGCCAACAACGGCAAGACGCAGCTGCACATTGCCGAGACAGAGAAATATGCCCACGTAACCTTCTTCTTCAACGGTGGCCGCGAAACTCCGTATGCCAACGAAGACCGCATCCTCGTTCCTTCGCCCAAGGTTGCCACGTACGACCTGAAGCCTGAAATGAGCGCTTACGAAGTGAAGGACAAACTGGTAGAGGCTATCGGCACGCAGAAGTACGACTTCATCGTGGTGAACTATGCCAACGGCGATATGGTAGGCCACACGGGTATCTACGAAGCCATCGAAAAGGCAGTTGTAGCTATCGACAACTGTGTGAAGGACACTGTTGAGGCTGCCAAGGCTAACGGCTACGAAGTCATCATCATTGCCGACCACGGTAATGCCGACCACGCACTGAATGCCGACGGCACACCCAACACAGCTCACTCGCTGAATCCGGTTCCGTTCGTATACGTAACGGACAACAAGGATGCCAAGGTAGAGAATGGTGTACTGGCCGACGTAGCTCCGTCTATCCTCCACATCCTCGGCATGCCTCAGCCGGCAGAGATGACGGGCAAGGACCTGATTAAGTAATCTGATAACCAATAAGGAAACGACATAAGAGGGCAGGCAGAGGGAAACTGACGGGACAGAGACTCTCCGCCTGCTTTTTTTGCAGGCAAAAGCCTGCTCACAAAAGACCGTACCATGACAAAGAAAGGGAACAAAACTACCGGAAAAGAGAGCGGCGGACAGACGGCGAAGACGATTCGGCTGTCCAACCTCGTATGCCCGCCCGGCATGACGCTGGAGCAGTGGCAGATATTGCTGAGACAACAGGCCGCAAAGAAGGAAAACTTCGGCATTAGTCAGGAGACCGACACCGACGAAAGCGGCTGCTACCGCTTGTTCAGTCCGCTGTCCCACCGGCTCTACAAGATTATCTATCGCGGAGAGGGCAGTCCCTGGAACTATTGTTCGTGCATGGACTTCAAGTCCAACCAGCTGGGTACCTGCAAGCATATTGAGGCCGTGAAGCTTTGGCTGGATGAGAACAAACTGCGTCCCGATACCTCATTGCCTCCTTATACGGCAGTTTACCTTTCTTACGTGCAGGGACGGAAAGTCTGCATCCGCATCGGCAGCGAGAAGCGGGACGATTTCAAGCGTCTGGCTGCCGAATATTTCAGTGAGGACAATGTGTTGCGTCCCGATTGCATTTATTCTTTTTCCACTTTCCTTTCGAGGGCACGGAAACTCAGCGACACGTTTCGTTGCTATCCCGATGTCTATCAGTACATCCTCGACATCCGCGACATCCGCCGGCGGGAGAAGCTGGTGGACGAGCAGTGCAGCGACGACGAACTGAACCATCTGCTCACCGTTCCCCTCTATCCCTATCAGCGTGAGGGCATCCGCTTTGCCGTCCGTGCGGGGAAGTGCATCATTGCCGACGAAATGGGCTTGGGAAAGACCATTCAGGCCATCGGTACGGCGGAACTGCTCAGACGGGAGAAGATGGTTGCTTCCGTTTTGATTTTGTGTCCCACTTCGCTCAAGTATCAGTGGAAGAAGGAGATTGAGCGTTTCACAGGTGCGAAGGCGCACGTCATCGAGGGTGGGCACCTTCAGCGGCGGAAGCAGTATGAGGCCGAGGAACCTTACAAGATTATCTCCTACAACAGTGCCTGTAACGACGTCAAGGTGCTGGGCTCGCTGCAGACCGACCTGCTGATTATGGACGAGGCGCAGCGCCTGAAGAACTGGAACACGCAGATAGCCAAGGCGGCACGGCGCATCGAGTCGGACTATACGGTGGTGCTCTCGGGCACGCCGCTGGAGAACAAGTTACAGGAACTTTACTCCATTGTCCAGTTCGTGGACCAGTACCGCCTGGGTCCTTACTACCGTTTTACGGACTTCACCACCGTGACCGATGCCGACGGTAAGGTGACGGGCTACAAGAACCTGAACGTGGTGGGGCGGCTGCTGGAGGGCATACTGCTGCGCCGCCGCAAGCGCGATGTGGCGCTTCAGCTTCCGGGGCGGACGGACAAGATTCTCTATGTCGGCATGACCAAGGAGCAGCGCGTGCTGCACAGCGAATACCAGTACGTGGTGGGGCAGATTGTGACGAAATGGCGCCGGTTGCACTTCCTGAGCGAGAAGGACCGCAACAGGCTGCTCCTGCTCCTGAACCAGATGCGCATGGTCTGCGACAGCACCTTCATTCTGGACCAGCGCACCCGCCACGACACCAAGGTGGACGAGCTGATGCAGATTGTGGAGGAGATGGTGGAGAACGGCGAGGAGAAGATGGTGGTCTTCAGCCAGTGGGAGCGGATGACGCGCGTCATCTGTCAGGAACTGGAAAAGCGCTCCATCTGCTACGCCAACCTGAACGGTTCCGTGCCTTCGGCCAAGCGCAAGGAACTGATGGATGAGTTTACCGACAATCCCGACTGCCGGGTGTTTGTCTCCACCGATGCGGGCAGCACGGGCCTGAACCTCCAGGTGGCTTCCGTCATTGTCAATCTGGACCTGCCCTGGAACCCGGCCGTGTTGGAGCAGCGCATTGCCCGCATCTACCGCATCGGGCAGCAGCGCCGTGTGCAGGTCATCAATTTTGTGGCTGAGAACACCATCGAGGAGCGGATGCTCTCCACGCTGAAATTCAAGTCCAACGTGGCCGGAGGCATCCTGGACGGTGGCGAAGACTCGGTCTTCTTCGAGGAAAGCAAGTTCAACAAGCTGATGGAGACCGTGGAGGAAGTGGTGCTGGAGTCTGCTGCGGCGCAGGACGATGGAGCGGCGCAACCGGAAACGACTCCGGTTCCTGTCGAGGAAGAAGCGGAAGAGCCTTTGGCCGTTGCGGCCTCTGAAACCGGAACCGGGACAGACGACGGTCAGTTTGTCATCTCCTTTGAGGACGACAACGAACCGGCAGACGTAGGAGAGCCGACGGCTGCTTCCATGCCTTCGGCGGAGGAGCCGACTTTTGCCGGGCAGTCCGAAGCGGACGGGGCAGACAGCATCGACGGCGGACACCGGAAAGCATGGCGGGCGGAAAGCCCGCAGGAGCTGGTCATGCAGGGAGTGTCGTTCTTCACGCAGCTGGCCGACGCGCTCGCCTCGCCCGAGAAGACCGCCGAACTGGTGGATACGTTGGTGAAGGAAGACAAGGAGACGGGACGGACTTCTATCGAGATTCCCGTGCCCGACAAAGAAAGTGTGACGCGCATGTTCCAGCTGTTCGGCAAGCTGATGAGCATGGGCAAATAAGCGGATATTCATAAAAACAAAACAAGGATGGTACAGATAGGCGACGTAGTAGTGAGTTTCGATGTGTTTCGCGAGAAGTTTCTTTGCGATCTGGATGCCTGCAAAGGGCAGTGTTGTATTGAAGGCGATGCGGGAGCGCCCGTTGAGCTGGACGAAGTGGAAAAGCTGGAAGAGGTGCTTCCCGTCATCTGGGACGAACTGAGCCCCGAAGCGCGTGCCGTTATCGACCGTCAGGGGGTAGTCTATACCGATTGCGAGGGCGATCTGGTAACCTCCATCGTCAACAACAAAGATTGTGTCTTCACCTGCTACGACGAGCGCGGCTGCTGCTACTGCGCCATCGAGAAAGCGTTCCGTGCTGGTAAGACTGACTTCTACAAGCCCGTTTCCTGCCATCTGTACCCCATCCGCGTAGGCGATTACGGTCCCTACAAGGCGGTGAACTACCATCGTTGGGACGTTTGCAAAGCGGCTGTCCTCTTGGGGCGCAAAGAGAATGTGCCTGTCTATAAATTCCTGCGTGAACCCCTTATCCGCAAGTTCGGCGAAGACTGGTACAAGGAACTGGAGATTGCAGCCGAGGAGTTGGAGAAGCAGGGGATGCTGTAAAATTGTGAACGGGTAGTTAGAATTATATGCGTTGTCTGTACTTAAATCTATTACTGATTGTTTGCCTTTTATTTACTTCGTGTAAAGAAGGCAATGATTCTCCTTCCGATTTGGATAAATTGGAAGAACTGGAATTGAAGCCCATAATGAATTTGTTAACAAATGGAAATTGTGAGGAATGGACTACTCTTCCTATGGGGAATACTTATTTGTCGGGATGGTCTTTGCGTAATAAAGATTGTATAATAAAGGAAAGAGATGTTGTCTATGAAGGGTCGTATGCGGTCTGTATGCTTTCACCAGCTAAGGGAATTACGGCAGCATTGAGTCAAAAAGTGAAGGTGACCCCCGGGCATCTTCTTCGTTTGCGTTTTCATTATTACATAGAACCGGAATGTACGGGTACTAAACCGCGAATGTATTGCTATTTCCGTGAAGGCGGAACCAATAATATTCCGAATGATGTGTTGGCCTCTTTTTATGACGATGCTACATGGGGAGTTATACGAGGAGGCGGGTACGGACTCTCTTCTTTTCCTCTTGAATATGGAGAGTGGCAACTGTTTGATTACACGATCGAAGTTCCTGCTATAGCAGATTATTTTGTATTTGAAATACATAGTTATGCTGGAACAAAGATGTATGTGGATGATTGCTGGGTAGTGGATATCGATATGTATAAATGATAGAAGGTTATGGAAGCTTATCTCGTCTGGCTTTTTGCCGCCCTGTTTGTTGTCTTGGGACTGCTTGTACGGAAAAACCCGAAACTGATAGCGGGCTACAACACGATGTCGTCCGAGCGGCAGAAGAAAGTCGATGTCGAAGGGTTGAGGACTTTCATGTGCCGTGCGTTCTGCATGATCGGGGTGCTCCTCGTTCTGTGTCATTACCTGCTGGTGTTGGCTGGCATGCGCGGGCAGATAGCCTTGCTGTTAAGTGTCGTGTTGGTACCCATGCTGGGAGCATTTTATATACTGATTGCCGCGCAGCGTTACGATCGCGGGCGGTGACTGCAGGCAGGATGGTGTCTGCTATCTGAATAGAATTTCAACTTCTGAATAGTGGTTAATATTGCTCGTGAGCCGTGCAAGTGTCTCTCGTGAGCCGTACAAGTGTCTCTCATGAGCCGTACAAGTGTGCTCCAATATCCCTCTTTTTCTTTGTATTTTCTGCAGGAAACAGGTGTTGATGTTTTGCCGGATCGGGCGGAGATGGGTATGGGCAAAGGGAGCTTTTCCTCGATTTCTCTCCCCAAGACTTGTTTTTCTCGGAAAAAAAGCGTATAATTGTTGGACAACCAATCTTATATGCTTATGAAAAAGTACATTGCAGAAATGGTGGGGACGATGGTGCTCGTCCTCATGGGATGTGGTAGTGCTGTTTTTGCCGGCAGTGTGGCCGATACGGTAGGCGCCGGTGTAGGAACTATTGGAGTAGCTTTGGCCTTCGGACTGTCGGTTGTGGCCATGGCTTATGCTATTGGAGGCATTTCGGGTTGCCATATCAATCCGGCCATTACGCTGGGCGTTTTCCTTTCGGGACGCATGAAGGGCAAAGAGGCCGCTATGTACATGGTGTTTCAGGTGATTGGAGCCGTTATCGGGTCGGCGGTACTTTATGCGCTTATCACGACCGGTGCGCACGACGGCCCTACGGCAACGGGTGCCAACAGCTTCGACGCTGGAGAGACGGTGCAAGCCTTCGTGGCCGAGGCGGTGTTTACGTTTATCTTTGTTCTGGTTGTCTTGGGTTCGACCGACCCTAAAAAAGGTGCCGGACAGTTGGCTGGACTGGCCATCGGTCTGACGCTGGTGCTGGTACACATTGTCTGTATCCCCATCACGGGTACGTCGGTCAATCCAGCACGTAGCATCGGTCCAGCTTTGTTCGAGGGTGGAGCAGCGTTGTCGCAGCTATGGCTCTTTATTATCGCGCCTTTTGTGGGTGCAGCCTTCAGTGCGATGGTCTGGAACTATCTGGAGAAAGACTGATTGCGGTGAAAAGTATAAGCTCCCGTCCGGTTGGCCGATGGCTGTGCCGGGCGGGAGCTTATGTGTAGATGTTGCTCCTACTGTCTTTTTAATAATAGATGTTGAGAGAAAGATATAGGTATTCCGCGTTGTTGCTATCTGTCTCGAAGTAGATTTTGTCTTCTCGTGCCAGCCAGCCGATAGCTGCGTTCAGGTCTCTGTCCGATAGTGCCGATGCGGCTTTCAGGTCTTCGTATTTCCAGCGTTTGCCGTCGTTCAGCAAGGTCCAGACGATGCCTGCATTGTTTCCGATAGTGTATTTATCCATAATTTAGCCGATATAATAATTTAGTTCGATGTATAATACGTTTCTTCTTCCTACTTTGGTTTCCTCAATAGAAAGTTTTCCTTCGCGTGCCAGCCAGCCGATGGCGGCATTGATGATTCGGTCTGACAGGCCGGTTGCCTGTTTGATTTCCTGGTAGTCCCACTTCCGGCTTTCGCTTTGAAGCAGGTTCCAGATGATGCCTGCGCTTTCGCCGATACTTTGAATGTTCATAGGCTTTTCTTTTTAATGGTTTGTCTTTCGTTTTAGTAAGGTTATACAATAGGCCATACATATTCCCGGAGGAGTTTGTCTGGCTTTCGAGAGGGACCGGCAATCTTTTTCGCAAGCGGAAATCGACTGTCGATTTGTTACTTCAAATAAGATTCTTATATGAATCTGTTACAAAAGTATACTTTTCGGATAATAAAACAACCTTTAAGAGTTTTTTCTCAGGAAATCTCTCTTTTTTTAATGATTTTTTCTCTTTGTTGTTACGTTGGTGCGAATGGGGTGGAGGAAAAGGGGGTAGACAGTTGTTCCCGAGGGACAGAAACGGAAAAGCCCCGGAACGGGCAGGAGTTTCCTGTTGTTCCGGGACTTCTTCGTTGTAAGATGTGAGGTTGGTTAATATATTACGATTGTTTATGCATCGATGTTAGCGTATGTGGCGTTCTTTTCGATGAACTCGCGACGCGGACCAACGTCTTCGCCCATCAGCATGGAGAAGGTGTAGTCGGCTTCGGCAGCATTCTCCAGATGCACCTGTTTCAGCATACGGTTTTCGGGGTTCATGGTTGTCTCCCACAGCTGTTCGGGGTTCATCTCACCCAAACCTTTGTATCGTTGGGTGTGAATGGCGTTCTCCGAACCACCACCGTAAGTGTCGATGAAGCGTTGGCGCTGTTGGTCGGTCCAGCAGTATTCCTTCACCTTGCCTTTGGTGCAAAGGTAGAGGGGCGGTGTAGCAATGTACAGATAGCCTTGCTGGATGACTTCGGGGAAGTAACGGAAGAAGAGCGTCATGATGAGGGTGTCGATGTGCGAACCATCGACATCGGCATCGGTCATGATGATGACTTTCTTGTAGCGCAGCTTGTCGATGTTGGCTTTTTTGCTGTCTTCCGTGTCGACGCCGAAGCGGATGCCCAGTGCCTGAATGATGTTGTTGACTTCTTCGCTTTCGAAGGCTTTGTGCCACATGGCTTTCTCTACGTTCAGGATTTTACCGCGCAGGGGCAGGATGGCCTGGAACGTACGGTTGCGGCCTTGCTTGGCCGATCCGCCTGCCGAGTCTCCCTCGACCAGGAAGAGTTCGCATTCGTCGGGGTCCTTGCTGGAGCAGTCGGCCAGTTTGCCGGGCATTCCGCCGCCACTCATGGGCGACTTGCGCTGTACGGACTCGCGTGCCTTGCGGGCAGCCACACGGGCGGTGGCAGCCAGTATCACTTTATCTACAATCAGTTTGGCTTCCTTGGGATGCTCTTCCAGGTAGTTGGTGAGGGCTTCGCCCACGGCCTGGTTGACGGCGCCGCTTACTTCGCTGTTGCCCAGCTTAGTCTTGGTCTGTCCCTCGAACTGGGGCTCGGACACTTTGACGGAGATAACGGCGATGAGTCCTTCGCGGAAGTCTTCGCCTGATATTTCCACTTTGGCTTTTTCGAGCTGCTTGGCGCAGGTTTCTTCACCGTACTTCTTCAGTACACGGGTCAGCGCAGCACGGAATCCGGCTTCGTGTGTTCCGCCTTCCTTGGTGTTGATGTTGTTGACGTAGGAATGGAGGTTCTCGCGGTAGCCGGTGTTATACATGATGGCGCACTCGATGGGCACGCCGGCTTTTTCGGTGTTCAGGTAGATGACGTCGTTGAACAGGGGTATGTTGTTGCTGTTCAGGTAGCGGACGAACTCTTTCACGCCTTCTTCCGAGTGGAATACTTCGCGGATGGGGTTGCCGTCTTCGTCTTTCTCGCGGAGGTCGGTCAGTGTGATGCGGATACCTGCGTTGAGGTATGCCAGTTCGCGCAGACGTGCCTGCAAGGTAGAGTATTTATAGGTGGTGACGGTGAAGATACTTCCGTCGGGCCAGAAGGTCTGTTTGGTTCCGGTGAAGGCGGGGTCGCATGTGCCTACTTCCTTGACGGGGTAGAGGGGCTTTCCGCATTCGTATTCCTGCTGATAGATTTTTCCGTTGCGGAATACTTGTGTGGTCATGTGCGTGGAGAGGGCATTGACGCAGGATACGCCGACGCCGTGCAGACCGCCTGATACTTTGTAGGAACCTTTATCGAACTTTCCGCCGGCGTGGAGCACGGTCATTACCACTTCGAGTGCCGATTTCTGTTCTTTCTCGTGGAAGTCGACGGGGATACCTCGTCCGTTGTCTTGCACGGTGATGGAGTTGTCTTCGTTGATGGTTACTTCGATGTGGTCGCAGTAGCCGGCCATGGCTTCGTCGATGGAGTTGTCTACTACCTCATAGACGAGGTGGTGCAGACCGTTTTCGCTGATGTCGCCGATGTACATGGCGGGACGCTTGCGTACGGCTTCCAAGCCTTCGAGGACTTGGATGTTACTGGCCGAATAGTTGTTCTCGCCGTTTATCTTTTCTTCTTCTGTCATATTGTATTTTCCTTATTGTAATAACAGAGCAAAGTTAGTGAAAATCTTTGAGATACAAAAAAAGGCGAGATTAAAAAATCTCGCCTTTCTGTATCTTTTGTTTGTACTCAATCAGCTTAAGCCAGCTTGTTGATGTAGAGAGCCAACTTCGACTTCAAGTTATTGGCTTTGTTTTTGTGGATGGTGTTGTTCTTAGCTAACTTATCCAGCATTTTTGCAACGAGCGGAAGCATGGCAGTAGCCTCTGCTTTGTCAGTAGTTGCGCGAAGTTTTCTAACAGCATTTCTCATGGTCTTGCCATAGTATCTGTTGTGAAGTCTTCTCTTCTCTTCCTGTCTGATTCTTTTCAGTGATGATTTATGATTTGCCATCTCGACTAATCTTTTTTTAATTCGTTTATCTTTTTATTTAGTAGCCCGTGGGGGAATCGAACCCCCCTTTCAAGAATGAAAATCTTGCGTCCTAACCGATAGACGAACGGGCCATCCTTTTGTCGAGCGTTTCCGCTCTTAGCGAGTGTCTTTGTTTCTCGTTTGCGGATGCAAAGGTAGAAACTATTTTTGAATTACCAAAACATTCGCAAGAAATTTTTCGAAGTTTTTTGTTTGAAATACTCGCAAACTGCGTGTAATATATTGTAAATCAAATAAATAGACGGTGATAAAATTTTTATGGGAAAATGCATTTTTCTTTTGCCCAACCGTGGAAAGTGGTGGAAAATGGGGCTGGCGGGTTGGTGGAAGCTGTAGGGATGGTATGAAGGGGGCAGGAGTGGCTTTTCTACTATGCTTGTATGGCTCGTGAGCCGTGCAAGTGTTGCTCGCGAGCCGTGCAAGTGTCTCTCGCGAGCCGTACAAGTGTCTCTCACGAGCCGTGCAAGTGTCTCTCAAAGGGTGCCCGTGGCGGGTGTCTGGGGGGGCAGGATGGCGAAGAGATATTTGGATGCATGGCACGTGAAGCAAAAGGATTTTTTTGTAGATTTGCCTTCGGAAAGGAGAGATTGGCATGTTACAGAAGACTCGTGGAATCGTGCTGCGCACGTTGAAGTACAAGGACAGTTCGCTCATTGCGGACGTTTATACCGAGGTGTCGGGACGCACGTCGTTCCTGCTGCCTGTGTCGCGTTCGCGCAAGGCGCCCGTGAAGACGGCTTTGTTTCAGCCCCTGGCGATGGTAGAGCTGGAGGCAGACTATCGGCCGAACGCTACTATGTATAAGGTAAAAGAGGCAAAGTTGTTCTATCCTTTCTCGTCGCTGCCGTTCGATCCTTACAAGTCGGCCATTGCTCTGTTCTTATCCGAGTTCCTGTGTCGTGCCTTGCGCGAGGAGGCCGAAAACCGTCCGCTGTTTGCCTATCTGCAGCATTCGGTTGTCTGGCTGGACGAGTGCCGTGGCGGCTTTGCCAATTTTCATCTGGTTTTTCTGATGCGCCTGTCGCGCTTCCTAGGTCTGTACCCCAATCTGGAGCATTATGCCGAGGGCGATTATTTCGACCTGCAGGCTGCCTGCTTCACTTCGCTGCGTCCGCAGACACACTCGCATTACATTGGTCCGCAGGAGGCCGCGCGTCTGCGGCGTCTGATGCGTATGAACTACGAGACGATGCACCTGTTCGGCATGAGCCGTACCGAGCGTGCCCGCTGTCTGTCCGTCATCAACGACTATTATCGTCTGCATTTGCCTGACTTCCCCGAACTGCGGTCGCTGGAGGTGCTGAAGGAGCTGTTCGACTGAGCGTGTCTGTGCGTGCTCTGCACCGGTTGTACGCCCGCAACAGTAGTGGTAGGGATAAAAAGAAAGAGGATGCAGGACGAATCCTGTATCCCCTTTCCGTAAAACCGACGGGCCTGCCAGCCGGCAAGCACCGCCTTGTTCGTTTTATCCCAGCAGTTCTTTAACTTTGGCCGAGATGGCACGTCCTTCGGCCAGTCCGGCCAGTTTCTTGCTGGCTACGCCCATCACCTTACCCATGTCCTTGCCACTGGTGGCACCTACTTCGGCGATGATTTCCTTCAGGGCAGCTTCCAGTTCTTCGGCACTCATCTGCTTGGGCAGATAGGCTTCCATGACTTTCACCTGTGCCAGCTCGCCTTCGGCCAGGTCCTGACGGCCTTGCTGAATGTAGATGTCGGCAGCGTCCTTGCCTTGTTTCACCAGTTTCTGGATGATTTTCAGGGCAGCGTCGTCTGTCAGGGTATCGTTGGCTCCCGGTGCTGTTTTAGCTTCGAGGAATACTTTCTTGATGTTTCTCAGAGTTTCCAAAGCCACTTTGTCTTTGGCCTTCATTGCGTTTTTAATGTCTTCGCTGACTTTGTCGAATAAATCCATGATATTGTGTCTTTTTAAGTTTCTACGTTTCTCTATTTTATTCTCTCTTACGGAAAATCATTTCAACCACTTCCACTCCCCCCTCTCCTTGGGAGAGGGGTCGGGGGTGAGGCATCAGAAGGTAATAATTCCTCCGTCGTTTCCTCCCGTCTCCTGTGCGGCTTCGGTGGCCTGCTGCACGGCAGTTTCGGCTTTGCTCTTGATGCTGTTCAGCGTACTCTTGTCGCGCTGGTAAGTCGGCGTGCTTTCTACCATGCTGATGATGTCGGCGTTGTCCAGGTCCTCGGGTGCGAAGATGTAGATGTGGCGGCGGCGCGTACGCTGGCTACGGCTGTTGGCATTGCTTCCGTAGTAGCTTTCGCGACGCATACGGCGCTGTTCTTCCTCTTCTTCGAGTTCGGCCAGGCGTTGTTGTTCTTCGGCCGAACGCTGGCTGACGCGCTCGTCCATCTCCTTCATGTGAATGTCCTGTATACCGAATCCGGTAGCCAGCAGGGTGATTTTCACCTTTCCTTCGAGCGAGTTGTCTATGGCCATACCGAATTTCGTTTCGAAGTCGCGGTTGAAGCGGTTCATGAATTCCTTCACTTCTTCCATCTCGCTCATCATCAGTTCGTGTTCGGCGCTGTACGAGATGTTGAGCAATACCTTCTTGGAGTTGAAGATGTCGTTTTCGTTCAGCAGCGGCGAGTGTTGTGCGTTCTTGATGGCTTCGCTTACGCGGTTCTCTCCCTCGCCGTAGCCGGTACTCATGATGGCCACTCCACCGTCCTTCATCACGGTTTTCACATCATTGAAGTCGAGGTTGATGATGCCTCGCATGGTGATGATTTCGGCAATGCTTTTGGCGGCGATCAGCAGTGTGTCGTTGGCTTTGGCAAAGGCACTTGTCACCGAGAGGTCCGGGTAGATTTCGCCCAGTTTCTCGTTGTTGATCACCAGCAGGGCATCGACGTGCTGGCTTATCTCCTCTACACCGTCCAGTGCCTGGTCGATCTTCTTGTCGCCCTCCCAGCGGAAGGGGATGGTAACGATACCTACGGTCAGGATGTCCATGTCCTTGGCAATGCGGGCGATGGTGGGGGCAGCTCCGGTACCAGTTCCTCCACCCATTCCGGCGGTGATGAATACCATCTTCGTACCGTCGTTGAGCATGTCTTTTACTTCGTTGATGCTTTCTTCGGTTGCCTCCTTAGCCTTTGCCGGACGGTTGCCGGCTCCCAGGCCTTCGTGCCCCAGTTGCAGTTTGACGGGCACGGGCGACTCTTCGAGGGCCTTGCGGTCGGTGTTGCACACCACGAAAGCTACGTCGTGTATGCCTTCCCGGTACATGTGGTTGACGGCATTGCCGCCTCCGCCTCCTACACCGATCACTTTAATGATTTTCGGCGAATCGGTCGGGAAATCGAATTGTACTATATCTTCCATAACTATGAATGTTTCTTGTTATCACCCTTATTACTTCATGTCCTCGTCCGAGAAGATTTCGTTGGACAGCTTGTTGAAGGTTTTTTCGAACCAGCTGGGACCGTCTTTTTTCTTCTTCTTTTTGGCCTCTTTCTCCAGCCGTTCTTTTTCCTTGCGCTCGCGTTCTTTGCGTTCGCGCTCTTCCTTTTCGCGCTGTAGCTTGGCGATTCGGGCTGCTTCTTCCTGTTTCTTCAGTTCTTCGTCGTTGCTGAACATGTCCGCTGTGCTGTTGGCGGTTGCTGTTTGCGCGGGGCGCGGAATCTCCTGTAAGCAGCAGTTTTCGTTTCCGGCAGCCAGCAGACCAAGCAGTGTATTCTGAGTACCGTTCTTCTTCAGTACGTCGCTGAAGCCGTGAATGGTCTCGTGAACGAATCGGGCAGTCTTGACCTTCTCCATCTTGCTTTGTTTGCGGAAGGCTTCTTCCAGATGCTTCAGGTTCGAGCCTCCGCCGGTCAGGATGACACCGGAGAAGAGCTTGTCCTCGTAGCCGGAAAGTTGCAGCTGGTTCCATACGTTGGCCAGTATTTCCTCAGTACGTGCGCCGATGATGTTGTTCAGAACGTTCAGTTCGATGCTACGTCCGTCTTCTGTCTGGCAGGTGGCAGGCGTTTCGGCTCCTTCTTCCTCCTCGTAGAGGGCATCGCCGTATTGCAGTTTCAGCTTCTCGGCATCTTCTTCCTCCATCTGCAGGGTAGTGATGTCGCGCGTGATGCTGTTTCCGCCCAGGGGCAGTACGCTGAGGTAGCGCAGGATGTTGTTCTTGTAGACAGAGACGGTAGTGGTGTCGGCACCGAAGTCTACCAGTGCGCAACCCGACCGCATTTCGTTTTCCGTCAGTACGGCTTTGGCCAGTACGAGGGGCGAAATGAGCAAGTCGGCTATTTCAATCTTGGCCTGTTCGAAGCTGTGCTCCAGGTTCTTCTTGAGCGTGGCCCGTGCCACGATGTTCAGGAACTGCCCGGTGATACGCTTTCCCGTAACTCCTACGGGGTCAGCCTGTAGGGTATTGTCTATTTTATACTCTTGCGGGGCGACATCCAGTACGCTCATGTCGGCTAAGGGGACTTCGAGGTTCTCGTCGCAGATGCTGTCGATGAGTTCCTGCGAGATGATGCCCTCCTCTTCCAGCGTACGGCTTACCGCATTTGCTACTGTGCGTAGCGACTGTCCGCCGATGCCTACATACACTTTGGCAATAGAGTTGTTGAGCTGGCTTTCCAGCTTGTTGATGATGGAAGTCAGTGCCTGGGCTGTCTTATCAATGTTGTAGATGACTCCCTTGTGTATAAACTGGGATGCCTCTTCGCGTGCATAAGCCAACACCTGGATGCTTCCGTCACTGTTCTTCTTGCCGGCGATACTGGATATCTTGGAAGAACTCAACTCGATGGCGGCGATAAAATCTGTTGTTGCCATATTTGATGTATTTAGTTTATTTCTTCGTACAAATTATCTGATTCCCGAATTCAACGTTTATTCGGGAGTATTTGTTCCAGCCTACCTGGTTCAGTGCCTTCTCGTAGAAAGCCTTGACCCGTTTCAACTTGTTCTCGTAATTGTCCAGCCGGCCGAGGTAGATGAGGTGGTCGCCTACCCGCGGCACCAGTTCGACGTTTCTGCCCAGCAGTACGTGAATCTGTTCGACCTGTGCATTCCAAAAGGAATTGTTCTGCAAAAATACAGCAAACTTGTATAAATCCCTCATGGCAAATGACTTTTCTATACTTCCGGTAGCTACGGCAAGGTGCGCCACGCACTTGGCGTGGGGAGGCATCACAGTTCCTTTGTTGTCCAGGTAATAGTTTTCGCCGTTGTCGCTCATGACGCGCAATACGGGAATGCGCTGGGTGACCTCAACGCACAGCTTGCCGCTGGGTGTCTTGTAGCATTCGGCCCGGTCGATAAGGGGATGCTTGGACAACTCTTTCTCTACGGTTTTGGTGCGTATGCGGTCCAGTTTCTTCCCGATGGGGCTGATGCCTTTCTTTTCAAGCATGCTGATTACTTCCTTCTGGGTGATGAATCCGGCATAGGCAGTGTCCTGAATGATGAGCTGTATGTCGTGGCACACCTGTCCTTCCGGCTTCCGGTTGAAAGCTGTGATGGCCATCACCAGATAGGCTGTGATGAGCAGCAGGACGATGGAAAGTAAAATACGCTTTATCATAACCTGGGTATTAATGGAGTATCTTGATTATCTCGGGTATATAGTTGTCGAGGTCGCCGGCACCCAATACGATGACCACCTGGAAGCTCTTCGTCGCAAGGAAGTTGAGCAGGTCTTTCTTGGGGCAGATGTACTTTTCGATGCCCGGTCGCAGGTTGTCGTAGATGAGCTGGCTGCTGACACCGGGGATAGGCTCTTCGCGCGCCGGATAGATTTCGGTCAGGATGACTTCGTCGAGCAACGAAAGGCTGTCGGCAAAGTATTTGTAGAAATCGCGCGTACGCGTATAGAGGTGGGGCTGGAAGATAGCTGTAATCTTCCGGTCGCTGTAGAGTTCGCGGATGGACTTCACGCTCTGGGCTATCTCGGCGGGATGGTGGGCGTAGTCGCTCAACAGTACCAGACGGTCGGTTTTCAGGCGGAAGTCGAAACGGCGGTCCACTCCGCCGAAGCTGGCCATGCCCTGACGGATTTCCTCGTCGGTGGCACCGTTGAGGTGGGCCAGCGCCATGGCTGCCACGCCGTTCTCGATGTTGATGCTGACAGGAACTCCGAGTCGTATGTCGTTGATGCGCGTGTCGGGGGCAACGAAGTCGATGATGATTTCACCGCCGCCGATGCGTATGTTTTCGGCATGGAAGTCGCCTTCGGTGCGCGAGTAGGTGTAAGTACGTACACCGGGTTGCACATCGGGCTTCATCTCCAGTCCGGTATGGATGATCAACGCGCCACCCGGCTGAATGAGGGTGGTGTAGTGGCGGAAGCTTTCGAGGTAGGCTTCTTTGGTGCCGTAGATGTCCAGATGGTCGGGGTCGGTGGCAGTGATGACGCTCATGTAGGGCGAGAGCCAGTGGAAGGAGCGGTCGAACTCGTCGGCTTCGATGACGGTGTAGGGACTGTCGGCCGAGAGCAACAGGTTGGTGCCGTAGTTCTTCGAAATACCTCCCAGGAAGGCGGTGCAGCCTACGTGCGACTGGTGGAGCAGGTGTGCGGTCATGGTGCTGGTAGTGGTTTTACCGTGAGTGCCGGCCACACAGAGTGCCTTGCTGCCGCGCGTGATGAGGCCCAGCACCTGGGCACGCTTGTGTATCTCGAACCCATTCTGGCGGAAATAAGCCAACTCGCGGTGGTCGTGCGGAATGGCGGGGGTGAAGACAACCAGTGTAGTGTCCTTGTCCTTGCAGGCCTGGGGGATCAGGTCGACATTCTCTTCGTAGTGTATCTGTGCGCCTTCTACGATGAGGCGTTCGGTCAGTTCGCTGGGCGTACGGTCGTAGCCGGCTACGGTCTTGCCTTTCGACAGGAAGTAGCGTATCAGGGCGCTCATGCCGATGCCGCCTGCGCCGACGAAGTAAACCGACTTTATGTTTTCTATATTCATTGTCTGTATGTCTTTAGGTTGTTGTTATGCGTTATCTGCCAGTTTCAGTACTTCTTCGGCGATGCGTCGGGCAGAGTCGGGCAAAGCCAGCCGGGCAATGTTGCTGCTAAGTGCTTGCAGGCGGTTGTCGTCGGCCACGGTTTCGAGGGCGGTGGGGATGAGTTTCTCCATCGCTTCGGCATCCTTGACGTAGAGGGCCGCATCCTTGTTGACCAGCGCCAGGGCGTTCTTCGTCTGATGGTCCTCGGCCACGTTGGGCGAGGGCACCAGTATGACGGGCTTGTGCAGCAGACAGAATTCGGAGATGGAGCCTGCTCCGGCACGCGAGATGACGAGGTCGGCCAGCATATAGGCTTTGGCCATGTCCTTGATGAAGTCGGTGACGTACAGGTTGGGGATGGCCGTGATGTGCGGATGGCGCACGGCTTCGCCCGTGAAGGCGACAATGGCCTGCTTCACCTGCTCGATGTATATTTTCCCGGTCTGCCAGATGAACTGGATGTCGGGATGTGCGCGCATCGTTTCGAGGGCGGCAGTCAGCGTCTGGTTGATGGTGCGTGCGCCCAGACTTCCGCCCAGTATCAGGATGGTCTTCTTTGCCGGGTCGAGGCCGAACAGGTCGGCAGCTTCCTGACGGGTGATGGAGTGGCCGAAGAGGTTCTGCCGTACGGGGTTGCCGGTCATGATGATTTTATCGGCCGGGAAGAACTTCTCCATGCCTTCGTAAGCCACGCAGATTTTGCGCGCCTTCTGGGCCAGCAGCTTGTTGGTGACGCCGGCGTAGGAATTCTGCTCCTGTATCAGGGTGGGGATGCCCATCATGCCGGCGGTCTTCAGCGTGGGTCCGCTGGCATAGCCACCTACGCCTACGGCCACCAGGGGCTTGAAGTCTTTGATGATTTTACGTGCCTTCCACTGGCTGCGTGCCAGCTTCACCAGTACGGCGAAGTTCTTCCACAGGTGTTTGCGGTCGAATCCGGCCACGGGCAGTCCGATGATTTTGTATCCGGCATCGGGCACGCGCTGCATCTCCATGCGTCCTTCGGCGCCTACGAACAGTATTTCGGCTCCGGGGCGCAGTTCCTTGATGGCATTGGCTATGGAGACGGCGGGGAAGATGTGGCCTCCCGTGCCGCCGCCGCTGATGATGATATGAGGATGTTCGTTCATTTCGTCTGAAGTATTAATAGATTGTTGTATGTTATTCGAATTCAGCATCGCTGTTCAGGGCTTTCGAGGTAGGGTCGGCCGCCGTCTGTGCATCGCTGGAGGGCGATGGCTCGGGGGCAGCTCCGGTACCGGCATCGACCAGCAGCGGAATCTGTGCGTCGTGCTGTTTCTGTTCTTCCAGCTTGGCAGTGTAGCGGCTCACGCTCAGTATCATGCCGATGTAGGCACAGTTGATGAACGTCGAGGTTCCACCCTTGCTGATGAGGGGCAACGGCTGTCCGGTGACGGGGGCCAGTCCGACAGCTACCATCATGTTGAACATGGCCTGCGTGACCAGCAGCAGGGCGATGCCCATGATGAGGAATGCCGGAAAGGTGCGGTCGCACTTCTTCGCGATGCGTCCTACGCGTACCAGCAGGCAGATGTAGAGGAAGACAACTACGGCGCCGCCTACCAGACCCAGCTCTTCGATGATGATGGCGAAGATGAAGTCGGAAAAGGCCTGGCTCAGGAAGTCGCGCTGCACGGAGTTACCCGGTCCCTTGCCTATGACGTGGCTCGTAGCCACAGCAATGCGGGCGTGGGCTACCTGTCCGTCGCCGTCGATGTCGAACTTGGCGGCGGGCACTTCTTCCTTGCTGGCAAAGTCGGCGATACGCGACTTGACGGTGGTGAAGCGGTGGCCCATCGGAATTTTCTCAAGAGTCTTGTCGGGCGTGGCCAGCAGGAACGACACGAATACCACCAGGAAGGCGGCGATGCCTCCGCCTAGCAACAACAGCTTCTTGGCCTGGACGCGTCCGATGAACATCATCAGGTAGACGGTGCCGAAGAGCAGCATTCCCGTGGAGTAGTTTTCGGGCAGGATGAGGCCGCACACGATGCACGTGATAATCATGATTCGCTTGAAGGCCTTCGGGCTGGCTCCGTTTTCGTCCTGACCCTTCGACAGAATGAAAGCGGTGACTATGACCACGGCCATCTTGGCTATCTCCGAAGGCTGGAACTGGATGCCCATGAACGTCATCCAGCGGGCGGCACCGTTGACGCGGTCGCCCGTGACGAAACCCATCAGCATGACGAAGGCAAGCAACCCGATGGAGAGCGGCAGCAGGAACACGGGGAACACCTGGAACCACTTGTAGGGAATGTTGTGAACCAGTACCACTATGACTGCTCCCACCATCAGCAGGATGCTGTGCTGCGTGATGGGTGCCCAGTGGTCGCCGCTTTTGTAGGTCAGCGTACTGGCGGCACTGAACACTTCGATGATGGAGATGAGACAAAGAAAGAGGAAGATGATCCAGATGACCTTGTCTCCTTTGAATATGCTTTTTAGTAAATCCACGTTAGTCGATAATTGAGTTATATGGTTTCTACAGTTTCGTTGTTGCTCCGGGCGGCTTTTGAGGCCTCTCAGGAGGTGTCTGGCAGGGTGCCCGAGCCGTGCAAGTGTGGCTCGTGAGCCGTGCAAGTGTTTCTCGCGAGCCGTACAAGTGTCTCTCACGAGCCGTGCAAGTGTCCTGCAAACGCATGTCCGGCAGTCCTTCCGGAGGATGCCGTCGGGCATCCTTCAACCGGTGTGGAATGCATGTTCAGGGATTACAGTTCGCGGACGTACTTCTTGAACTGGTCGCCGCGGTCTTCGTAGCTCTTGAAGAGGTCGAACGAGGCGCAGCAGGGGCTCAGCAGCACGGTTTCACCTTTCTTGGCCAGGCGGAAGGCAGCTTCGACGGCATCCTTCATACCCGTCTGCACGTCGGCTACGGGCAGGCCTAGGCGGTCGAAGAAGTCGTGCAGCTTCTCGTTGTGCAGGCCCAGGTAGACCAGCGCCGAACACTTCTCGCGTACCAGGTCTTCGATTTCGGTGTAATCGTTGCCCTTGTCCTTGCCGCCTAGGATGAGGACGGTCTTCGTGGTCATGCTCTGCAGGGCATACCAGCAGGAGTTGACGTTGGTGGCCTTCGAGTCGTTGATGAAGTGTACGCCGCGCACGTCGCAGACTTTTTCGAGTCGGTGCTCCACGCCCTTGAAGTCGGACAACGCCTTGCGGATGTATTCCTTCTTGATGCCCGCCAGATTGGCCGAGATACCGGCTGCCAGCGAGTTGTACAGGTTGTGCGTGCCGCGCAGCGCCAGTTCTTCCTGCTCCATGTTGAAGGCGATGGGAGCGTTTATCTCTACTTCGCCGTCTTCCACGTAGGCGATGGCTCCTTCTTCCTTGACGGCCGAGAAGGGGTACAGATGCGCCTTCAGTCCGTGCTTGGCCAGTTCGCGCTTGATGATGGGGTCGTCGTTCCAGAAGACGAAGGCATCGTCGGGCGTCTGGTTCTGCGTGATGCGGAATTTGGCATCGACGTAATTCTGCATGCAGTGGTCGTAGCGGTCCAGATGGTCGGGGGTGATGTTCATCAGCACGGCGATGTTAGCGCGGAACTTGTACATGTTGTCCAGCTGGAAGCTGCTCAGCTCGATGACGTAATAGTCGTGCTGCTCGGTGGCTACCTGCAGGGCCAAGCTGTTTCCGATGTTTCCGGCCAGACCGACGTTCAGCCCTGCGCTCTTGAAGATGTGGTAGATGAGCGAGGTGGTCGTGGTCTTACCGTTCGAACCGGTGATACAAATCATTTTGGCATCGGTATAACGTCCGGCAAACTCTATTTCGGAGATGACGGGGATGCCTTTTTCCTTCAGTTTCAGAATCAGGGGGGCGTCGTTGGGGATGCCGGGGCTTTTCACCACTTCATCTGCGTTCAGAATCAGCTCCTCCGTGTGGTGTCCTTCTTCCCAGGCAATGTCGTACTTGTTCAGCAGCTCCTTGTATTTGTCTTTGATCGCGGACATGTCGGAAACAAACGTATCCAGTCCCTTCACCTTGGCCAGTACGGCAGCACCTGCGCCGCTTTCGCCGGCTCCTAATACTACAATCCGAGTTCTCTTTTCCTTTTCCTCCCCGGCAGGGAGAGCGGTAGAGTTACTTCTGTCTGTACAATTACTTTCCTGTTTCATATCTTGTTCTTCTAATGTTCAGTTTTTGTTTTTTCTGTCTCTCAGTCACCTTCTCCCCTCCCTTTGGGGGAGGGGTTGGGGGAGAGGCCTTTTATCTTATCTTCAGTGTAATGATGGTGATGGCTGCCAGCACGATGGTTACAATCCAGAAGCGGACGGTGATCTTCGATTCATGGAACAGCTTTTCGGGGCTCTTGAAGACTACGCTGCATCCCGGTTCTACCAGACTCATGCTGGTGCGGAAGTGGTCGTGGATGGGCGTACGCTTGAAGAGGCGTTGTTTCACTCCCTTCCGTTTGCCTGCTTTGTAGTAGACGCGCTGCAGAATGACAGAAAGATTCTCGACCAGGAACACGCCGCACAGAATCGGGATAAGCAGTTCCTTGTGGATGATGATGGCAAACACGGCGATGATGCCGCCGATGGTCAGACTGCCGGTATCGCCCATGAAGACCTGTGCCGGGTAGGCGTTGTACCACAGGAAGCCTATCAGCGCACCGATGAAGGCGCAGATGAAGATAACCAGTTCTTCCGAGCCCGGTATGTACATGATGTTCAGGTAGCCGGCATACTCAATGTGGCTTGATACGTAAGCCAATATGCCCAGCGTTACGCCGATAATGGCCGAGTTTCCGGCTGCCATGCCGTCCATGCCGTCGTTCAGGTTGGCACCGTTGCTCACAGCCGTCACTACGAAGATGGTGACCAGCACGAACAGCACCCATCCTGCGGTCTGTGCGTGTTCGCCCAGAAAGCCCATCAGGTCGGCATAGTCCAGGTTGTTGCTCTTGAAGAAGGGGATGGTGGTTTGCGTCGCCTTTATCTCTTTGGCGGCATGCACCACTTCCACCTGTCCGTCGGGCTGGGGGATTTCGATGTTTTCGCGTATCACCACTTGCGGGCTCAGGTACAGCGCCAGTCCCACGATGAGGCCCAGACCTACCTGACCGATAATCTTGAACTTGCCGTGCAGGCCTTCCTTGTCTTTCTTGAAAATCTTGATGTAGTCGTCGGCAAATCCGAGCGAACCCAGCCATACGGTCGTAATCAGCATCAGCACCATGTAGATGTTCTCCAGTCTGCCCAGCAGCAGGCAGGGGATAAGTATGGCAAAGATGATGATGACACCTCCCATGCTCGGCACACCCACTTTGTTCACGCCAAAGGGGTCGATGCTGGCATCGCGCTGTGTTTCGGTGATTTGTTTCCGCTTCAGCAGGTCGATGAACTTGTCACCCCAGATACTCGAAATGAGCAGGGCCAGAATGACAGCCATCAGCGAGCGGAACGACGTGTAGGCGAACATACCCGCGCCGGGGAAGTCGTATTTGTCCAGCCATTGGAATAAATAATACAGCATATCAGTCTTTTAGTTTATCAGTTTCTATATTTACCAAAGTTTCCCATTGTTCGTTTTTCGAAGCTGGCCTTCGTTTCCTTTCTCCTTAGGAGAGGGGCAGGAGGGAGATGCTTTACTCGCCGTTCATGATTCGGGTCACTTCCTCCTTATCGTCGAAGTGATGCTTTACGCCCTTCACTTCCTGATAGTTTTCGTGTCCCTTGCCGGCGATGAGGATGACGTCGCCCGGTTGTGCCAGCATGCAGGCCGTCTTGATGGCGTCGCGGCGGTCGACGATGCTGATGGTTTTCTGCATGTCGTCCTTGTCGAGTCCGGCCAGCATGTCGTTGATGATGTCCTGCGGTTCTTCGAAGCGGGGATTGTCGCTGGTGATGATGACACGGTCGCTCAGTCGGGCCGATTCCTTGGCCATGATGGGGCGTTTGCCTTTGTCGCGGTTGCCGCCGGCACCTACTACGGTGATTACTTTTCCTTTGCCTTCCAGTACGCCGTGGATGGCGTTCAGCACATTGACCAGTGCATCAGGCGTGTGGGCATAGTCCACGATGGCGGTGAAACCTTTGGGCGAGCGCACCGCGTCGAAGCGGCCGGCCACCGGGTGCAGGGTGCTCAGGGCCACCAGTACGTCTTCTTCCTTCTTGCCCAGCAATACGGCAGCGCCGAATACAGCCAGCAGGTTGGAGGCATTGAAGCGTCCGATGAAGTGAACGGCTACTTCGTGGTTATTGAAGTCGAGCAACATGCCTTCGAAGTGTGACTCCAGTACGCGGCCTTTGAAGTCGCTCAGGCTGCGCAACGAATAGGTGTACACCTGCGAGCGCGTGTTCTGTGTCATCACCAGGCCGTTCTTGTCGTCCAAGTTGGTCAGGCTGAATGCGCCTTTAGGCATGTCGTCGAAGAATTTCTTTTTGGCTTTGAGATAGTTCTCCACCGTCTTGTGGTAATCCAGATGGTCGCGCGTCAGGTTCGTGAAGATTCCTCCGGCAAAGCGCAATCCACTGATGCGTTTCTGTGCAATGGAGTGCGAGCTTACCTCCATGAAGGCATACTTGCAGCCGCTGTCGGCCATCTCGCCCAGCAGACGGTTCAGTGTGATGGGGTCGGGGGTTGTATGTTCGGTGGGCACGGCACGGTCGTCGATGTAGTTGCACACGGTCGATATCAGTCCCACCTTATAGCCGAAGTAACGGAAGGTGTGATATAATAAGGTAGCGATGGTGGTCTTTCCGTTGGTACCGGTTACGCCTACCAGCTCCAGTTTCGAGGTCGGATCGCCGTAGAACAGGGTGGCAACCTTGCCGACAGCTTCTTCGCTGTCTTTCACCTGTATGTAAGTGATGCCTTCCTTGCGTTCATCGGGCAGGTCTTCGCACAGGATGGCGACGGCTCCCTTCTCGATGGCGGCCGGAATATAGGCATGGCCGTCGGTCTGTGTGCCGTGCATGGCCATGAACAGGTGTCCGTCGGCTATCTGTCTTGAATCGATGTTTACTCCGTTTATTTCCGTTTCCGTACTTCCGATAATCTGTATCGGTTGTATCGTCTTAAGCAATTCGTTCAGTTTCATGTCTTTTGTTCTGATAACGGATAACGGGGTGTTTCCCGTTAGCTTGTTTATTCTATACCTTATTATATATACTGTCTTTTCTCTTTGTTGTTTTGGTTTTCCGGGCAGTTAGCTTTGCCTGAAGTTCCGGAATGCTTAGTTGTGCATGGTCAGCAGGATGGTCTGACCTTTCACGACACGACTTCCACCTGCAATGGACTGCCGCTTCACTCGTCCCACTCCGCTGATTCTTACCTTCAGCCCCTGTTTCTCCAGCAAATAGACCGCATCCTTGGCTCCCATTCCGATGACGCTGGGCACGGTATTGTCTGCTATCTCCTGGCTTTGCAGGATAACGGCGCTGGGAGCTGCCTGAGTGTGTCCCCATACGTCGGTGCCTTTCTTTCCGTCGGTTACCTCGCCCTGAACGGGTACATTCAGGCTGTTCAGTACGTACGAGGCTTCACGCAAGTCGCCGGCTTTGACCGGGGGAATCACGTTTGTGGTACTGTCTATTGCGTTGCTCAGGTCGAAGCGCAGGTTCTTGGCATATACCCTTTCGGCTATCTTGCTGAAAACACTTCCCGCCATCAAACCTCCCGAGGCCGGTAGTCCGGACTTCTGTATGGCGACGATGCAGCTATACTTCGGTGCTTCCGAGGGGAAGTATCCGCAGAAACTTACCAGATAGTTGGTGCGTCCGGTTTTGTATCCGGCTGCGCCTTGCGAAATCTGTGCGGTTCCTGTTTTCCCCGATACCGAGAACTGTTTGCTTCCTGCCGGTTTGGCCAGTCCTTCCGAAACGACTTTCCGCAGAATCTCACGAATTTGCGTGAGGGTATGGTCGGAGCAGATTTTCGGATTGATGACTTCGGTTGGGTACTCTTGGACAACTTCTCCGTCCTTTACGGCTGCCTTGACAAACTTGGGGCGTACCATTACGCCGTTATTGGCAATGGCATTGTAGAACGTCAGGGTATTGAGCGGTGGAAGCTGTGTTTCGTAACCGATACTCATCCAAGGCAGGGTAGTCTTGGCAAAGTAGCGTTCTTTGGGACCTTTTATGTTTGGCTTTCCCTCGCCGGGTATCTGCAGATGCAGGGGCTGGTCGAGGCTCATACGCTTCAGCCCGTCCACATACTTCTGAGGGTCGTCCTTGTAGTACTTGTCTATCAGGTACGATACACCTACGTTGGACGATACTTCCAGTATGCGTGTGACGTTGATCTTTCCATATCCTCCGCGATGCCAGTTGTGGTCTTTCATTTTGCTGCCGTACATGTTCATAACACCATTGCCGGTATCGACTTCGGTGTCGGGCGTAATCTTTCCGTCTTCAAGGGCCACCATAATGGAGGCTGTCTTGAAGGTAGAGCCCGGTTCGAGCATGTCGCTGATGGCGTTGTTGCGCATTTCGTAGTAATTGCCATCGCCGGCTTTCATCATGTTGACGATGGCTTTTACTTCGCCCGTCTGCACTTCCATCAGTACGGCTACACCTACACTGGCGTTGAGTTCCTTCAGTTTATCAACCAGTGCTTTCTCGCAAATATCCTGCATATCGACATCGATGGTCGAGATAATGTCGCATCCGTCTACCGGCGGCAGGTCGACAATGTTCAGGTACTTGTTCATCACTTTCTGGCGGTGTGTGATACCGTTGCGTCCTTTCAGCAGGGTATCGAAAGCCAGCTCAATTCCGTTCTTTGCTCCCTGAGCCGTGTCGGCGTAAAGGTCGCCCAAAGTTCGGGCTGCCAGCGAGCCGAAAGGTTTCTTGCGCTGGTTGAATATCTGTTCGTGGAAACCTCCCTTGTATTTGTTCATCTTGAATACAGGCAGCCTTTTGGCTTCCTTGTACTGGATGTACGAAATACGGCGGCTTCGGCTGGGCAGGATGTTGTAGTTGCGGCTTTTCATCTTGCGCCCTTTCTTCAGATGGGCTTTAAACGTGGCGACAGAGTACTCCGGGAATATTTTGTTCAGCCCGATGCAGATGGAGTCGAGGTTGGCATTCCAGACAGAGTCTTTGCGGTGTTGTTCTTTCTTTCTGCGCTTCTCGTCGCGTTCGCCCGTCATGAAGTCCATGAAGATCTTGTACTCGGGAAGCGAGCTGGCCATCAGTTTACCGTCGGCGGAGAGAATGTTTCCGCGGTTGGGCTTGATGGTGACGTTCTCTTTGACGAAGCGGTCGGCCACATCCTGCCAGTACTGCCTCTCGGCGAACATGATGATGGCGCCTTTGGCAATAATAAATACTCCTATCACACCCATGATGAGCATGACGAAGAAGTAACGGGTCATTATGTTTCGTTTATTGACAGCCAATGTTGTTTAGTTTTTATCGTTCAAATGGAATATGTTTATTTGTTCTTTATCAGGTATGGCGGATTGGTCGAAGTTTGCAGGTCGCTTTCTTTGGTGGCGATGTATTCTTCGATTTTCGACTGCCGGCTTCTTTCCAACAACTCAGAACTACGTGTCAATGCATCGTATTTGATGTCGATCAGTTCTTTCTTCAGCCGGTCAATCTCTATCAGCTGTTGTTGAGCGGCGTATCGGTTGTGGATATAGAAGATGACAAGAACCATGATGAGCACAATCAGCTTGCTCTGGCGGCGGAAGAAGTCAGCAGCCAGAATGTCGCCTCCGATGATGTTCTTCCATGCAGTGCGTCTTCTTATCTTTTCGTTCTTCTTTTCTTCTGTATGTTCGTTGTTGCCCATAATTGCTTCTTTCTATTTGTTATCGGCATTATCGGTCTTTTCTGCAATTCGCAGCTTGGCGCTTCTTGAGCGCGGGTTGCGTTCTATTTCGTCATCGTCGGGGACAATCACTTTGTTGTTGACCAGGCGGAACGGAGTCTTCACGTTACCAAAGAAGTCTTTCTCGGCTTTGCCTTCGACGTTGCCGGTCTTCATGATGTTTTTCACCATGCGGTCTTCCAGCGAGTGATAGGTGATGACTACGAGCCTTCCTCCGGGGCGCAGGGCTTCGGTAGCTGTGTAGAGCATCTCTTTCAGTGCTTCCATTTCCTGATTGACTTCGATGCGTAGAGCCTGAAAGACTTTAGCCAGTTCTTTCTTCTCGCGTTCCCGTCCGAAGAGAGGCTTGACAATGTCGAGAAACTCGCCGATGGTCGAGACAGCCTGTGTGCTTCGTGCCTTGACGAGGACCGATGCCAGTTTGCGGCTGTTCTTCAGTTCGCCATACAGGTAGAAGATGTTGGCCAGGCGTTCTTCGTCGTAGGTGTTGACAATGTCGGCGGCGGTTAGTCCGGCCCGTTTGTTCATGCGCATATCCAAAGCCCCGTCGAAGCGGAAGGAAAAGCCCCGTTCGCTGTCGTCAAAGTGGTGGGAGGATACGCCCAAGTCGGCCAATATCGCATCCACTTGCTCAATGCCATGATAGCGCAGAAAGTTGTGCAGATAGCGGAAGTTGCTACGCACGAACGTGAAGTGCGGATTGTCCACAATATTGCGCTCGGCGTCTTCGTCCTGGTCGAAACTCAGCAGACGGCCGCCTTCGCCCAGTCGCGAAAGTATTTCGCGCGAGTGTCCGCCTCCGCCGAATGTAACGTCGACATACGTTCCGTCGGGGCGTATGTTCATTCCGTCTACGCTGGGTTTCAGCAGTACCGGTATGTGATATGTCTGTTCTTCATTTGCCATTTCTTTTTCTCCTTTGCTTTGGGTTGGTGTGCTTTCAGGGCATTGGGTTCTGGTATTGGCTTTCGATTGCGTCTTCCGGTAGGCAGGTTTCGTCGCCCAGTACTTCCTGCAAGGCCTGGCTGAACTCTTCGGGCGACATGAAGGGCTGTTCGGCCCGTTCCTTCGCCCAAATTTCAATGGTGTTGTCCATGCCAATGAAGCGCACGTCGCTTTGTATGCCTGCCATTTGCAGGTAGCGTTTAGGAATCAGGATGCGTCCGTTTCCGTCGGGCACTACGATTTCGGCATCGCTGACGAACTGGCGGAAGATGGCCTGTTGTCGTGCGTTCCACTTGTTCAGCCGTTGGCGGAGCTGGTTCTGGGTGCTGAACCACACGCTTTCGGGGTAGAGCACCAGGCAGTCCTGATAGACGTCTTTGCGCAACACGAGCCGTTCTTCGGAGGCGGCCTGAAGCTGCTTCCTGAAACCAGCAGGGATAAAGACTCTTCCTTTAACGTCTGCTTTGGCCTCGATGTTGCCTAAAAAACGTATCATATCTACCTTATTATAATAAGCGACTGTAAAAGTACATAATTCCCCACAATTCCCCACAATGTTTTAACCAAAATCTTTATAAGAAGTTTTCAACACCCTGTTGATGACTTATCCGTTTGAGAATGAAGAATATGCTGTATCCCTTTACTGGTGGGCAATCTGTGGGTTAGGGCATTGTGCGGATGGCTGTTGGGGAGTGGCGTAAAGTGGGGGAAAAAGAAAGAAGAGCTTAAGTGGAGTATGTTCCGCTTAGCTCTTCTTGTCGACACAACTAAAATTTACGATGGTTATTTCATTTGCAGGCTGTGCCTGGCGTTGGCTGTTGCTAAATGTGTTGTTTGGCCAGTCGGCCCGCCCGGTTTGTTGCCATGGGCGAGCCGGCCAAACTTGAATATGTATGGAGAAAGATTGGGAAATCAGACAAAGTCCTTGAGGTCCTGCTGAAGCTTTTTGCGGGTGAAGAAGATACGGCTCTTCACTGTGCCAAGCGGCAGGTTCAGTTTTTCGGCTATCTCGCGGTACTTGAACCCTGCTACATGCATGGAGAAGGGGAGCTTGTACTCGCGTGGCAGCGTGTTGACGATGCGGTGCATTTCCTTCAGGTCGTAGGCGGCTTCGGTACTTTCGAAGGCTGTGTCGCGCGGCAGGTTCAGGTGGTAGAGCTGGTCGGTCTGATCCACGAATGTCTGGTCGCGCACCACTTTGCGGTAGTTGTTGATGAAGATGTTCCGCATTATCGTATATATCCAACCCTTAAAATTAGTGTCGGGCATGTATTTGTCCTTATTGTCGAGTGCTTTGAGCGATGTCTCCTGCAGCAAGTCGTTTGCCTCCTCGCGGTCGGCAGTCAGTTTGTATGCAAAGCGCAAGAGCTCGTCTTGTATTCCTACTAAGTCGTTTTGAAATGCGATGCTGTTCATAAAATGTGCTTTGTTTTGGTTTTTACTTGTTCTTTCAGGTGATTTCTTGTGCAAGTTTACGAAACTTCTTTGGCTTGGGCCGACCGAAAACAGACATTATTAGGGGGAAAAACTATCAATTGATAGGTTTTATGTGAGTTTTGATAGATTTTGGGTGCAGTTTTCGGTTAAATGTTTGCAATTAATAAAAAAGATGAATTAATTTTGCGCACTCATTTCATTGTAAAGAAGAATGGCTGATGACTCTTTGTTTTTGATTGACATTGACAGAATTCTTCGGGAGAAAGCTCCGAAGCAGTCGAAGTATATACCTAAGTTTGTCGTCTCTTATC
The DNA here is from genome assembly GCF_900108345.1 of Bacteroides ndongoniae. Taxonomy (GTDB): domain Bacteria; phylum Bacteroidota; class Bacteroidia; order Bacteroidales; family Bacteroidaceae; genus Bacteroides; species Bacteroides ndongoniae. The sequence continues at coordinate 745,198 of NZ_FNVV01000012.1, forward strand.
TGAAACACATTGTTCACCAGGATGAACTGAATGTCTTTTTGCGAGAGTCGAAAGACAAGGTTGGTGTGGATTTCCTGAAAGCCAGTCTCGACTTCCTCGATGCCACGATTGTGGTAGAAGGGAAAGAGAATCTGCCGAAAGACGGGCTTTGCACTTTTGTCTGCAATCACCCGCTGGGCGGACAGGACGGACTGGCGCTGGGCTACGTGCTAGGCTCGTTCTACGACGGCAAGGTGAAGTATATGGTCAACGACCTGCTGATGAATCTCCGCGGACTGGCTCCCCTTTGCATCCCTATCAACAAGACCGGACGTCAGGCGAAAGATTTCCCGAAGCTGGTGGAGGCCGGCTTTGCATCCGACAATCATCTGATAATGTTTCCCGCCGGGCTTTGCTCGCGGCGTCGCAACGGTGTGATCCGCGACCTGGACTGGAAGAAGACATTCATTGTAAAGAGTGTACAGTCGCACCGCGACATCGTGCCCATTCACTTCGAAGGAAGAAACTCCGACTTCTTTTACAATCTGGCCAACTTCTGCAAGGCTATCGGCCTGAAGTTCAACATTGCGATGTTGTATCTGGCTGACGAAATGCTGAAGAACCGCCACAAGACTTTCACCATCACCATAGGCAAGCCGATTCCCTGGCAGACGTTTGACAAGTCGAAGACGCCGACCCAATGGGCGCAGTATGTGAAAGACATCGTTTATAAACTGAAAATAGAGAATTAACAATAGAGTTAGGTAAAGAGAGATATGGAAGATATTATTGAACCTATCAGTAAGGAACTGCTGAAAGCGGAGTTGACCGAAGACAAGCGCCTGCGAATGACCAACAAGAGCAACAACCAGATTTATATCATCACGGCGCAAGACTCTCCCAACACCATGAAGGAGATTGGCCGTCTGCGCGAGATTGCATTCCGTGCGGCAGGCGGAGGAACCGGCATGTCGATGGACATTGACGAGTTCGACACCATGGAGCATCCTTACAAGCAGCTGATTGTATGGAATCCCGAAGCAGAGGAAATTCTGGGAGGTTACCGGTATATTTTGGGCACCGATGTGCGCTTCGACGAGCACGGAGCTCCTATTCTGGCTACTTCGCACATGTTCCACTTTTCGGAGAAGTTTTTGAAAGAGTATCTTCCTACCACGATCGAGCTGGGACGTTCGTTTGTGACGCTGGAGTACCAGTCTACACGTGCAGGAAGCAAAGGTCTGTTTGCTTTGGACAACTTGTGGGACGGGTTGGGCGCGCTGACCGTAGTAATGCCCAATGTGAAGTATTTCTTCGGCAAGGTGACCATGTACCCCAGCTACAACCGCAAGGGACGCGACATGATTCTGTACTTCCTGCGCAAGCATTTCGGCGATAAGGAGGGACTGATTGTTCCCATGGAGCCGTTGCAGCTGGAGTCGGACGAGAAGGAACTTGCCGCACTGTTCTGCAAAGACACGTTCAAGGAAGATTATAAGATTCTGAACGGCGAAATCCGTAAGCTGGGCTACAACATTCCGCCGCTGGTGAACGCTTACATGAGCCTGAGCCCCACAATGCGTATGTTCGGCACCGCCATCAACTACGGCTTTGGCGACGTGGAAGAGACCGGCATCCTGATTGCCGTCGACGAGATTCTGGCCGAGAAGCGTATGCGTCACATCCAGTCGTTCATCGAGAGCGAACCGGATGCGTGCCACCTGACTTCGGGGGTGAATAAACTGTTCTACCCCAGCAAGTAATAATGTAAGTAGGGGGGGTACTGACAGGCATCCCTTTGGTTTCAGTACGCCCTTCTTCGCTTGTATTTAAGAAATAGTAGGCAGACTGTTGCCGTTTATCTTACGGTAGAGGTCGAGCGCAAAGACGTCGGTCATGCCCGAAATATAATCCAATACCGCCTGTATTCTTTCGTGGAATACAGGCGAATTTATTTTGTACTGGCTTGACACGCGGTTGATGAGTAACTGGGAGTAAGCCTTCTCCGGGGCACACACGGCGTCGGTCATCAGCTGGAGCAGGGTGCCGATGATGCGGAAACCGGCCAGCTCGATGTCGAGTACGTCGCGCGAGCGGTAGATGCGTTCGAACGAAACGTCGGCGCAGTGTTCGTAGGCCGAGGCGGGCAGGGAGTCGATGTGGCGGATGAGTGGTCCCTCGAACGTACCGGCCAGGATGGCCTGCTGGTTCTCCAAAAAGACGCGGGTACACTCGCGTATCAGTAGTCCGATGACGCACGAACGCAGGTAGGCTATCTGTTCGTTGGTGTCGCTCACTATCTGCAGGGTCTTCTGCATGCGTGCTTTCCGCTCGTCGGTGAAGAACGACAGCATCAGTGCCTGCGTCTCGGCCGTGGTCATGATCTTCAGCTTGTGGGCGTCCTCCAGGTCCATCATCTGGTAGCAGATGTCGTCGGCGGCTTCGACGAGGTAGACCAGCGGGTGGCGGGCATACTTCAGCGGAGCGTCGTTCAGCTTCTGCATGCCCAGCTCTTCGGCAATGCGGCGGAAGCTGTCTTCCTCGGTGGTGAAGAAGCCGAACTTCGACTTTTTGCCGGTCAGACTCGACGAGTAGGGGTACTTCACGATACTGGCCAGCGTGGAGTAGGTCAGCACGAAGCCGCCGCGGCGGCGTCCCTCGAACTGATGGGTGAGCAGACGGAAGGCGTTGGCGTTGCCTTCGAAGTGCGTCAGGTCGCTCCACTCGGCGTCGGTCAGACGGTCGCGCAGAGCCAGTCCGCCGCCTTCGGAGAAGAAGGTGGAGATGGCACGTTCGCCCGAGTGCCCGAAGGGCGGATTGCCCAGGTCGTGCGCCAGGCAGGCGGCAGAGACGATGGAACCGATTTCGGCCAGGAAGGTTTCGTGCAGTTCGGGCTGGCTGGCCAGCAGGGCGCGTGCTACGTCGTTGCCCAGCGAGCGTCCTACGCACGACACTTCGAGGCTGTGCGTCAGTCGGTTGTGCACAAAGATGCTGCCCGGCAGGGGGAATACCTGCGTCTTGTTCTGCAACCGCCGGAAGGGGGCGGAGAAGATGAGTCGGTCGTAGTCGCGCTGAAATTCCGAGCGGTTCTCGGGATGCTCGGAGTGATATTCTTCCAGTCCGAAGCGCTTGGCGGAGAGGAGTTGGTTCCAGTTCATCATGTTGCGTTCCTTATGTTTTACCGTCTGCAAATGTATCACTATTTTCCGACAGAAAAAATGCTTCCTTTCATTTTGACACTTTGTCGCGCCGGTCGCCTTAGAATCGCGTTTTTCGTCCGGAGGTGCGGCGCACCGGCTGTTTTCGAAGCGGAAACTGCTTATCTGTCTGTCGGATAGTATGGTAGCGAAATGCTTACAAATATTCTGGAGGCGAAAGATGCTTCTTGCCTTCATTCAGTGCCCTCTTCGCATCCGTCGTCTGCTTTCTTCCCGAGCCGCACAAGCAATCCGGTCGAGCCACACAAGCATTTCAGCCGAGCCGGACAAGCGTTGCTCTCCTTCCGCACAAGCATTCCGGCGCAGTGCAGCATCGTCTCCGGCGCATAGGTATGCACAATTCGGTTCTTTTTCACGTATATTCATGCGCTTTTCTGCATATCGGCTGCTTCCGGTTTCCCTGCTTTGCAGGTTTTGTCGGAAGGCGTTGTTGCTGAAACGGGCGTTTTTCTGTCTTTTTGCTTGCTTTTGGTCTGGATTTTCGTCAGATTGATTTCTGGAACTCAGCCTTTGCCCACGGCTTCGAACGTGTTTCTCATTATTTAACTGCAAAATTGTGTCCGTTTGCTCCAAAATCTGTATTTTTGCCCGTTAAAACGAGGCCTGCTTTTCGTCGTCATCCGTCGGTAGGGCAGGCGCCAAATACCGAACAAGAATATGCTGAACGTACAGATTATCAATAAATCGAAGCATCCGCTTCCGGCTTATGCCACTTCGCTCTCGGCGGGAATGGACATCCGCGCCAATCTGACAGAACCCATTACGCTGGCTCCCATGCAGCGCTGCCTGGTACCCACGGGGCTTTACATCGCCTTGCCTGCGGGCTTCGAGGCGCAAATTCGCCCGCGTAGCGGACTGGCTTTGAAGAAGGGCATCACCGTGCTCAACTCGCCCGGCACCATCGATGCCGACTATCGCGGTGAGGTCTGCATCATCCTTGTTAACCTGTCGGCCGAGCCTTTCGTCATCGAAGACGGCGAACGCATCGCCCAGATGGTGATAGCCCGCCACGAGCAGGCCGTGTGGCAGGAAGTGGAAGTGTTGGACGAAACAGAACGTGGAGCCGGAGGTTTCGGCCACACGGGCAAAAACTAACGAACAAACGTAGCATGAAACTCGGAATAAAAATATTGCTCGCGCTCTGGATGAGCGCCCTGTGTATGACTTCCTATGCCGCCATCGTAGGCGGACTGCCCGGCGGCCTGGCGGCATCGGCTGCCATCGCAGGTGCTCACACCGCCGCCAACAAGAAGAAGCCCGACGCCAAAAAGCCGAAGAAGAAGCGCAACAAGCAAAAGCGTCAGGCCGAAGCCGCTCCCGTGCCCCAACTCACCGAGGAACAGCAGCGCAAGTTCGACTACTACTTCCTCGAAGCCATCCGCCTGAAGCAGGCGGGCGACTACGATGCTGCCTTCGACTTGTTGCAACACAGTCTTGCCATCAATCCGCACGACGCTTCGGCTTTGTACGAGTTGGCTCAGTACTACCTCTACCTGAAGCAGCCTGCCCGTGCCACGGCCACCATCGAACAGGCCGTAGCTGCCGACCCCGACAATTACTGGTACGCCCAGGCCTTGTCGCAGCTCTACCTGCAGCAGAACGAGGCCGAAAAGGCAACCGTCCTGCTTGAAGATATGGTGCAGCGCTTTTCCACCCGTATTGACCCTCTGTACAGCCTGCTCGAAATCTACAACCAGCAGGAAGACTACGACCGGGTGCTCGACGTGCTGAACCTGCTCGAACAGCGCATGGGCAAGAACGAACAGCTCAGCCTTGAGAAGTTCCGCATCTATCTGCGCAAGGGCGACAACAAGCGCGCTTTCGGCGAGATGGAGAACCTTGTGGCCGAATATCCCCAGGACCTGCGCTACCGCGTTGTGCTGGGCGACGTCTACTTGCAGAACGGCAAGAAAGACGAAGCCTACGACATCTACCAGCAGGTGCTTGCCGAAGAACCCGACAACGCCATGGCCATGTACTCGCTGGCAAGCTATTACGAAGAAACGGGTCAGGACTCCCTCTACCAGCAGCAACTCGACTCCCTGCTGCTCAACCGCAAGGTGACGCCCGACATCAAGTCCAACATCATGCGCCAGCTCATCATCCGCAACGAGCAGGCCGACGGCGACAGCTTGCGCATCATCACCCTCTTCGACCGCATCATGCAGCAAGACCCCGACGAGCCCGACCTGCCCATGCTCTATGCACAGTACCTCCTGTCGAAAGGCATGAACCAACAGTCGCTCCCCGTGCTCAGACGCGTGCTCGATATCGATCCTACCAACACGGCTGCCCGTATGACACTTTTGGGCGAAGCCGTACGGCAGAACGACAATAAAGCTGTGGTCGACCTCTGCGAGGCCGGAGTAGAATCCAATCCCGATATGCTCGAATTCTACTTCTACCTGGCCATCGGCTACAACCAGGACAATCGCACCGCCGACGTGCTTTCCACCTGTCGGAAAGCACTGGAACGCGTCACCCCCGAAAGCAAGAAAGATCTCGTGTCCGACTTCTATGCCATCATGGGCGATGCCTACCACACCGACGGCATGACCGAGCAGGCCTATGCCGCCTACGACTCAGCACTGGTCTACAAGTCCGATAACATCGGCGTGCTCAACAACTACGCCTACTACCTTTCGCTCGAACGTCGCGACCTCGACCGTGCCGAGGAAATGAGCTATCGCACCGTCAAGGCCGAGCCGGGCAATGCCACCTACCTCGACACGTACGCCTGGATTCTCTTCGAAAAGGGCAACTACGCCGAGGCACGTCTCTACATCGACGACGCCATGAAGAACGGCGGCGGGCAGAGCGAGGACGTCGTAGAGCATTGCGGCGACATCTACTACATGACAGGCGACGTGGACGGTGCCCTGAAGTACTGGAAACAAGCCCTCGACATGGGATGCAAGTCGCCCAAGCTGAAAGAAAAAATCGAGAAGAAGAAGTACATTCCTGCCGACTGACACCATTGGCCGGCATCGGTCTGCTTCTTCCCGCCGATAACGAAACCATATATATCAACCGATAATATCCGAAACAATGACCGATAACACTCCCATTCTGCGTTCCGCTGCCGTGCGGACACCGTTCTTCACCGCCCGCCTCTGCCTGCGGCTGATGCTTCTTGTGTTGCTGACCGTAAGTCTGGCCGGCTGTAAGACCTCGCGCAAGGCCGAAAGCCATGGTGCACAGTCCCTCTGCCTGTCGTCGAAAGTCCGTCTGACCATCCCTCACAAGGATGCCACGTTCACCGTAAGCGGCACTATGAAACTGAAGAGTGGCGAGCGTATGCAGCTTTCCTTCCTCATGCCTATCCTGCGCACCGAGGTAGCCCGAATGGATATTACGCCCGATGAGGTGTTGCTCGTCGACCGTATGGGGAAACGCTACGTGCGTGTCACCCGTGGCGAACTTCGCGGCATGCTGCCCCGCAAGGCCAACTTCGAGAATCTGGAGAAGATGCTCTTCAAGGCTTCGCGTCCAGGTGCCAAGAACTGGATCGACGGCAAGGAGCTGGGGCTGAAAGACCTCGAAAAGTGCCGCATCGAGCTGACCGAGTTCTCCAACAAACCCATCAATCTGACGCCCACCGAAGTTTCTTCCCGCTATCGCGAAGTGACGCTGGAAGAGCTGCTCGAAATGCTGCTCGACCTTTCCGCCTGAGCCCAAGGCGGTCGCCGGAGTACTGAACAACGTTGAATTTATAAGTCCCTAACCGTTTCCGAAATGTCCCGAATACTGATTCTTCTCTTCCTCTTGTGCACCTGTGCATCGCCGCTTCTGGCTCAGTCGAACAAACTGATCAAGGAGCTGGAAAACAAGCGTGGCGACTTGCAGAAACAGATTGCCGAGACCGAAACCCTGTTGAAGTCTACCAAGAAAACCGTGGGCAGCCAGCTGAACGGCCTTGCCGCACTGACCGGACAGATAGAAGAACGGAAACGTTACATCCTCAGCATCAACCGCGACATGGAAGCCATCGAGCAGGAACTTTCCTCGCTCAACCGCCAACTCACTACGTTGCGCCGTCAGCTTAAGGAGAAGCGCCAGAAGTATGCCGCTTCCGTGCGTTACCTGTACAAGAACCGTTCGGTTGAAGAAAAGCTGATGTTCATCTTCTCTGCCGAAAACCTGGCACAAACCTACCGCCGTCTGCGTTACGTGCGCGAGTATGCCACCTACCAGCGTCTGCAAGGCGAAGAAATTCAGAAAAAGCAGCAACAGATTGCTGCCAAGCAAGCCGAGCTGAAACAGGTGAAGCAGGCCAAGGAAAGTCTGCTGAAGGAGCGTGAAGCCGAAAAGGGAAAACTGGAGGCGCAGGAGAAAGAGAAACGCACCCTCATTGCCAATCTGCAAAAGAAGCAGCGCGGACTGCAGAACGAAATATCGCGCAAACGCCGCGAGGCCAACCAACTGAATGCCCGTATCGATCGCCTGATAGCCGAAGAGATAGAGAAGGCACGCAAGCGGGCCGAGGAAGAAGCCCGTCGCGAAGCTGCCGCACGCCGTAAGTCAGAGGGGACTAAAAGCGGCTCGTCGGGCACCAAGTCGAAAGCTGCTCCGTTGGAGCGGTTCAACATGAGCAAGGCCGACCGCGAACTGTCGGGCACCTTTGTCAGCAACCGCGGCAAGCTGCCCATGCCCATCACGGGTCCTTACCTCATCACCAGCCACTACGGGCAATACAGCGTCGAGGGGCTTCGCGGGGTGAAGCTCGACAACAAGGGTATCGACATCCAGGGCAAGCCCGGCGCACAGGCACGTGCCATCTTCGACGGTAAGGTAGCTGCCGTCTTCAAGCTAAACGGCCTGTTCAACATCCTTGTCCGCCACGGCGCCTACATCTCCGTCTATTGCAACCTTTCTTCAGCCTCCGTCAAGACGGGCGACACGGTGAAGACCCGTCAGTCGCTCGGTACCGTCTTCTCCGATGCTTCCGACGGCGGTCGCACCGTTCTCCACTTCCAGCTCCGCAAGGAGAAGGAAAAGCTGAATCCGGAGGGGTGGCTGGAGCGTTGATACTGTTTAGGGGTAACAGGTTTACAGCTGTGCTCCGTCCAGCAACTCCAGATACAGTCCGATAGCCTCTTCTATTTCTTTTACGAAAATGAATTCGTCGGCCGTGTGCGAGCGGGCGCTTTTGCCGGGACCCATCTTCATCGAGGGACACGACAGCAGGGCCTGGTCGGAGAGGGTGGGCGAGCCGAAAGGTGTGCGACCCAGGGCGACGGCGCGTTGCACCAGCGGATGCTTGGGCGATACGTGTGATGAACTCAGTCGGAAGGAGCGGGCCTTGGCCTGACAATGGATGTGGCGGGTGATTTCGTCGAACAATGCCTGATTGGTGTAACACTCGTTGCTGCGGATGTCCACCACGAACGTACAGCGGTCGGGGATGACGTTGTGCTGGGTGCCGGCATTGACCATGGTTACGCTCATCTTGACAGGACCCAGCAGGGGCGATACTTGCTCGAAGCGGTAGTCGCGAAACCAGGCGATGTCGTCCAGCACCTTGTAGATGGCGTTGTCGCCTTCTTCGCGGGCAGCGTGTCCCGAGCGGCCTGTGGCAGTGACGTCGAGCACCATCAGACCCTTTTCGGCAATGGCGGGTTGCATTTCGGTAGGTTCGCCCACGAGGGCAAACGCCAGGGGCGGCAGTTCGGGAAGCACGCATTCGATGCCTCCGGCGCCGGAAACTTCTTCCTCGCACGAAGCCAGGTAGATCAGGTTGTAGTGCTGGCGTGTGCGACACAGCTGGAGGAACACTTGCAGCAGACTGACAAGGCTGGCACCGGCATCGTTGCTGCCCAGTCCGTAGAGTTTGCCGTTAGGTTCCAGTTGCGGGGTAAACGGATCTTTCCGCCAGCCGTTGACGGGCTTCACGGTGTCGATGTGCGAGTTGAGCAGCAGGGTCGGTTTGTTCAGGTCGAACATGGGGCTGAGGCACCACACGTTGTTACCTTTTCGTCCGGTATCCATTCCCTGCATTTCGATGTAGCGTTGCAGGAAGTCGGCCGCCTGTTGTTCGTCGCGGCTTACGGAGGGGATGGCTATCAGCGACTTCAGCAGGCCGATGGCGTCCGAAGCCAGGGTAGGTATGTCGTAGGTCATAAGCAGAAGTTTGATTTTACTGTTGCAAACTTACGGATAAAAAGTGAAAGACAACGCACGCCGCTGTGGAAAAAACTCATCGTTGGCAGTGCATTTCTGGGACACAAGTGTGGCTCGCGAGCCGTGCAAGTGTTTCTCGCGAGCCGTACAAGTGTCTCTCACGAGCCGTGCAAGTGTGGCTCAAAGTGCCCTTTTGTAGGGTCTAGGGCGATATCGGGTGGGTGGTAAAAAAGAGGTGTGGGCAACTCCGTTACCTGGCGGCTTGCGGAATTGCCCACACAAGAAGAGGAAGTAATTTCCTCGGTATATTCTTCGGTTATAAGAAGTACACGAGTGAAATCATCAGATTGCGGTTCTTGTTGCCGCTGTCTTCGATGTTGTCAATCAAGCCCCAGTCGTAGCCGATGGATAACTGGTATTTTTGATTCAGTTCTACGCCTGCTTTCAGCCCCAGACCAAAGTCAAAGCGTTTCATGGCATCGTCACCGAAGACATTGACAGAAGTGTCTTCGCCTTCCATCAGTTCACCGCTGGCTTTTGCTTTGCCGAACAGTCCGATGCCAATGTAAGGACCGAAGTTGCCGAAGATAGCAAACTTGTCGTTAACGGCATATTTGTAACCCATGTGAATAGGGATTTCCAGATAGAAAGGATTGTATTTAACAGATCCTGCAGGGCCAAGATCTACTTTGGCACCTTTCAGCGAGAGTAGTGCTCCCATGTCCAGATAGATTCCATCGGCCAGTTGGGGAAGTCCCATTTCGGCCTTTACACCGGCATGGAAACCGATGCGGCTGTCGAATCCGCTTACCGAGAAGTTGCTTGAATTAAGACCTGCGGTGATACCCCACTTAAGACTCTCCTGTGCATTCATGCCCGAAATGCCGGCCACTAATAATGCTACTAATGCTAAAAACTTTTTCATGCTTGTTAAAATTTAAGGGTTACTCAATTGCAAATATAGGAATATATTTGATTTTTTGTTAATCGGCAGGTAAGAAAATCAGGTAATTCTTGTTTTTTGTATAGGAATATCCCGCTTGGGAGGTTTTGCTCCGAATATTTTATCATAAGGAGGCAGATAGTTTCAAATGAAACCACTACCTTTGCAAAACATTAACCAATTTTATAACAGACATGGCTTATCATCATTTGTCCGTCATGGTACACCGCCAGGCGGAGAAGTATGGAGATAAAGTAGCCCTGAAATACAGGGACTATGAAAAAGCACAGTGGAACGCTGTCTCCTGGAACGAATTCTCGCAGACAGTGCGCCAAGTGTCCAATGCCCTGCTGACGCTGGGTGTGGAAGTTCAGGAAAACATCGGCGTCTTCTCGCAGAACAAACCCGAATGTCTTTACGTGGACTTCGGCGCCTATGCCGACCGTGCTGTCACCATCCCGCTTTATGCCACCAGTTCGCCTGCACAGGCGCAGTATATCATCAACGATGCCGGCATCCGTTACCTCTTCGTTGGCGAACAGTTTCAATACGACGCCGCCATCCGTGTGTTCGGCATGTGTCCGTCGCTCAAGCAAGTTATCATCTTCGACCGCAAGGTGCAGAAAGACGCCCGCGACCAGTCGATGTCCATCTACTTCGACGAGTTCCTTGCACTGGGCAAGGGGCTGCCGCACGAAGCCGAAGTAGAGAAACGCACAGCAGAAGTGGCCGACAGCGACATTGCCAACATTCTGTACACTTCGGGCACGACAGGCGAACCAAAAGGCGTCATGCTGATGCACTACAACTACATGGAAGCCTTCCGTACGCACGAAATCCGTATCCCTTCGCTGACGGACAAAGACGTTTCGATGAACTTCCTGCCGCTGACGCACGTCTTCGAGCGTGGCTGGACCTACGTCTGCCTGCAACGCGGTGCACAAGTCTGCATCAACCTGCATCCGCAGGACATCCAGATGACCATCAAGGAGATACGCCCCACGGTGATGTGCAGCGTTCCCCGCTTCTGGGAGAAGGTCTATCAGGGCGTGCAGGAACGCATCAATCAGGAGACCGGTCTGAAACGGGCCATGATACTGGATGCCATCAAGGTAGGGCGGGCGTACAACCTGGACTACCTTCGTCAGGGAAAGACACCGCCCCTGATGCTCCACATGAAATACAAGTTCTACGAAAAGACCGTCTATGCCATCCTGAAGAAGACCATCGGCATCGAGAACGGCACCTTCTTCCCCACGGCAGGAGCCGCCGTGTCCAACGAAGTGTGCGAGTTTGTCCATTCGGTAGGCATCAACATGGTGGTGGGCTACGGACTGACCGAATCGACGGCCACCGTGTCCTGCTTCCCGCCCGTGGGCTTCGAGCTGGGTTCGGTGGGCGAGGTGATGCCCGACCTGGAAGTGAAGATAGGCGAGAACAACGAAATCCTGCTGCGTGGTAAGACCATCACGCCCGGCTATTACCGCAAACCGGTATCCACCGCCGCCGCTTTCGACAAGGACGGATGGTTCCATACGGGCGACGCCGGACGTCTGGAAGGCCGCGTGCTCTACCTGACCGACCGCATCAAGGACCTGTTCAAGACTTCGAATGGCAAATACATCTGTCCGCAGGCTTTGGAGACGAGGTTCATCATCGACCGCTACATCGACCAGGTGGCCATCATAGCCGACGAACGCAAGTTTGTCTCTGCCCTCATCGTCCCCGTTTACGGGCTGGTGGAGGCTTATGCCAAGGAGAAAGGCATCGCCTACAACAGTATGGAAGAGTTGTTGCAGCATCCCAAGATACAGGCTCTGTTTCGTGCCCGCATCGACACCCTGCAGCAGCAGTTTGCCCACTACGAGCAGGTGAAGCGCTTCACGCTGCTGCCCAAGCCCTTCAGCATGGAGCGCGGCGAACTGACGAACACGCTGAAACTGAAACGTGCTGTTGTGGCACAGAACTACAAGGATGTCATCGACCGCATGTACGAGGAGTAAGTCCGTCGCACACGGAGCGTCAACATAGGTTGATTGTTGGGTTGGATTGTTGGAGAAGTGAAGGGAAATTCATTTCTTTGCAATCCAATCCAAATCATCAACGTTATGAAGCGAACTTTTTCCCGTCTGACCCTATACCTGATGCTGCTCGTGCTGTGCAGCTGCAACAGCGACGTATTTGTTGACAATTTCTTGCCTTCGGCAAAAAAGGTGCATGTGCCTGCCGACGGTTCCGAAGCTATTCTCCGTTTCGGTGCGTCCAACTGGCGCACTCTGGGCTTGTGGCTCCGTATCGACTTTACCCAGTCGGTTAACGGGGGAACTTACGATCCGGTCGTGGGCGACATTTACAGCCTCGACGGCACGCTGATGGCGCGGGACACGGAGCTTTATTGCCAGGATGAGGAGCCCTTCCGCTTTGTGGCTCATTCCTCGACCTTCAAACTGACCATAGAACGTACTTCGGGGAAAGAACTCCGTTTTCTGGATGCGGAGAACCTGGGTACCGGCTCGTTACAGCTGCAACTGAATGTGGGCAATGATTACAGTTACGAACAGATAGACCTGTACATCGACCCTTCGCCCCGTTATCAGCTGGACAGCCTTGTCTACAAGCTGAATTTCTGGCTCGAAGAGGATAGTGCCATGTACTCGACGTATGTGGTTGGCCCCACCAATGCCACCGAAACGTCTTGGAAGTATGAGCTCCATCCCTACGAATACTTCCAGCGGACGTTCACCTTTCAGGGAGGAGATCAGTGGCACGAGCCCATTGATGAGGTAGCCTTCCAGCTCTTCGGCAAAGAAAAGCCCGTTGTGGACGTACCCGGGCTTGACAGGTTTCAGTCTCCGGCGTTGCTGGGCGAGAAGCTTGCGTTCGCGCCCGGCAAGACCCACTTCCCCCTGTCAGACGATCTGCTGTCGGTAGTCGACACCATTGACGTTCCGCCCCTCACACAGATAGAGTGTACCATTAAGTGCTGGTACCGCTTCACCGGTGTCTCCTACACTTTGTATGCCAGCAACCCGCAAACCGGCCACCGCTGCGTGTACGAAGGCCGTGCCGACCTTTACACCCCACAAGCTTATTCGCTGACGAAGAAGGAAGTGCCGGTGCATATCGGGAAGTGAGGCACAACTCCCCCATTTGTACAACACTTGCACGGCTCGCGAGCCACACTTGTGTTGCTCGACGGCCCTTCGGAGGGCGGTTGTGGGCAGGGTCGGGGGGATAAAAAACAGGCGGGTGTGCTGGTGGGGAAAATTCCCTGTGCTGGTACACTCGCCTGAATGTTTAAGAACTATATGAAACTTTACTAACTTGTAAGATTAGTTATGCATAATGATGATAGTCGATCTGATTATGTTTTTTTCTTATTCAAATTGAATTTATTAAATCTAAAAATGATATACTGGTCCACACTCAGGTTCTCCATCATACCACCAACCATATTGAAAAGTTTCATATCGCCATTTACCATCTTCCCCAATATGAGTATATTTATATTTCCAATCGCAGAAAAAAGTAGGTATTTCACTAAACCATTTAGGAATGACAGAGTTTAAGTGATTTCCGCGACAATCTAGGAATTCTAAGCTCGCTGGAAATGCAACTGCTGTTAGAAAATTGTTTTGGCACCATAAGCTTTTGAGTTTTAAATTTTGTCGTAAATCAAGGCCTGTCAATTGATTGTCATTGCATCCTAAATATGTTAGTTGAGGACACTCTTCTATATTCAAATTTTCAAGTGCACAATAATTACAGATAATTCTTGTTAATGAAGGACAGTTGCGGAAGCTTAAGTTCTTGAAAGACATACTATATTCAATCCAACATTCTTGTAAATGGGGATAATCTATAAATTCAAGAAATGGTATCTTAGTATAGCTACAATACAATTCTTCTATGTTGGAACTTCCTTCTATGTTAAGTGATTCTAAGTTTTCGCATCCATACCCACATGATACATATTTTAGGTTTTTACAATGACTGATATCTATTGATTTTAGAGAAGGGGACGTGTATGTCTCCCAAGCAGTTTCTATTTTTGTTAGATTATCAGAATGACTCAAATCTATGATTTGTAGTGACTCAGGAAATGATTTATTTCGTGAGATTTTTATAGATGTATACGATGTATTGGAGGCTTTTAATATGACTAAAGGACATTCTAATAATCCCCATATATGTTCCCATTCAAGTGAGGTACAGTTTGAAATATCTAGGCTTGTTAAAGGATTATATGAACATTCGAAATGTGACAATTTCGTTAGGCCTGAAGTACTTAAAGAGACTATATTGTTATGATTGCATCTTAGTATTTCTAAGATATTACATTCTCCAACATCTATGGCTGTGATTAGATTGTATGAACAATTTAATTCTTTTATATTATTGTTAGCTTTAAGATTAATTTGGGTCAATTTATTATTGTTACAATGTAGAATGAAAGGAATGTCAATATTAGTACTTGATAAATCAATAGTGCCGACTAAATTATTGTCGGATAATTGAATTTCTAATTGGATAATATTATCTTGCTCATCTGTGAGAATGCTGATTCCATCCCAAAATCTAATAGAGGTATTTTCACCCCAGTTTTTTTTCCTTGTCCAATTATTCCCTCCTGCGCTATTATAGATTTTCATCAACAGTTTTTTGATGTTTATTTCTGTATTATTTTGTTTCCCATGTTGCATCACCCGCACCGTATCCGCCAGTTCGCTTTCTTTGTCTTTGAACACGATGTCGGCTTGGCGGTTGTCGTAGGTTTCGTTGGGGCTTATGGTGAAGTAAAGGGTATGGGTGGACTGGTTGCGTGCTTGGTCTTCCGTAATCCAGGATGCGTCGGGGAGGAGGGTTTCGTAGTCGACATTACTGTTTATTTCGATTTTCAGTGTGCCGCCTTCGGGACCGAAAGTCTGCTGGCTGGCAGTGGCTGTCAGCTGAGGTTCTTCGCCTTCCTGATAGACGGTGATGCGTTCGGACAAGGTACCGTCGGTCACGGTGATGCCCGCTTCGCGTTTGTGGACTGAAGTGTTGGCACTGACGCTGAATTTCAGTTGGGTGGTGGTGAGACCGCGGGTGTCGGCTGTAGCAGCACTGATCCAGTCGATGCCTTCGTCTATAGAGTGGCTGAAGGTGACGTTGGCTTTTACTTCGATGGTAAATTCGCCGCCCTCTTTTTTCATTTCGATTTTGCTGGAGCTGACGAGTAGGGCATCTTTCTGTTTCTGTGTCACGATGATGTTCTTGCTGTCGGTTCCGGCGCGCAGAGTGATGGTGGCGTTGCGTTCGTCGTATGTTTCGTTGGCGGCAGTACGGATAGTCAGGCTGGCTTTTCCTGCTTTTCCGCTAAGCGGTGACACGCTACACCAGCTTTCGGCCCGTGTGTTGACAACAGAAACGCTCCAATCGCTTTTAGCTGTAAATTCGATGGTGCTTTCGCCGCCTTCGGATTTAAAGTTAGGTGTCAGCGAAGTGGCCGGTATTTCGATTTGAGGCTCGCCCGGGTTGGGTGTCGGTTCGTCGGTAGTGGTGTTGTCGTCGCTGCAACTGATGCAGAGAAAAACACTCAGCAAGAGAAATAAAAGTTTTTTCATGATAGTATTGTATTTTGTAAGTAAGGCTTTTACAAATATACTGATTTTGTTCTGAAAAATGCAACTGATTAGCTGCTTATTTATCGCTGAATGTGAATTTTGTAGTAGGTCGCGAATATGGTGCGGATGATGTATAATTTTTATTCATCTTTTTTGCACTCCCGTTTCTCGGTCTCTTTTCTTTCCATACCCCGTCTGTCCCCCATTTGTACAACACTTGCACGGCTCGTGAGCCACACTTGCATTCCATTTCTGGGACACTTGCATGGCTCGCGAGCCACACTTGTGTTGCTCGACGACCCTTCGTAGGGCAGTTGTGAGCAGGGTCGGGGGATAAAAAACAGGCGGGTGTGCCGGTGGGGAAAATCCCCTGTGCCGGTACACCCGCTTGCGTATCAGGATGGCGGAAGTATCAATAGCCGAAGATGTCTTCCGTAGTCAGTTCGATGACGGGACCTATCTTCTTCAGCGATTCCATGTCGAGCTCTTTCTTGTCGCCCAGGATGCAATAGTTGTACGTGCGGCCTTTGATCCATTTCTGTTGGAAGTCGATAACGTCTTTCAGGGTTGCGGTCTGCAGGTCGTTGTACAGGCGGATGCGGCTGTCGGTTGTTTCGCCCATGTCCTGTGCGTTGATGTATGCCCAGATGATGTCGCTCTTCAGGATGCGTTCGGTGCGCAGTCGGGCGATGAGGCCTTCCTTGGCCAGCTTGAAGGCGGCTTCGGACTGGGGCATGTTGTCGATGATGTCGTTGAACGTGCGGATGGCGTCCATCAACTTGTCGTTCTGGGTGGCGATGTACGTGCTGACCGTGTAGTTGTACTTGGGCAGGCTCGGACGGTCCATTCCGGCCCATGCCGAGTAGGCCAGTCCGCGGCTTTCGCGCATTTCCTGGAAGACGATGGAGTTCATTCCGCCGCCAAAGTATTCGTTGTACAGTTTGCGGCCGGGTTCGATGGCGGGGTCATACTTTTCGCCTCGGTTCGAAATCTGTGCCATGTAAATGTTCTTGGCTTCGTAGGGGGCGATATAGACTTTGGTTTCCGGCGTAAGCTGTTGCTTGAATTCGATGCCCTGCGGCACGTCTTTCAGGGTGTCGGGCACACGGTGCTCCTTGTTGATGACGGCCAGCAGTTCTTCGGTCTTGCTGGGACCGTAGTAGGTGATGCGGTGCTTGTAGCTGTTCAGCTGGTGGATGCGGTCGACAAGTTGCTGCGGATCCATGGCCTTCAGTTCGGCTTCGCTCAGCTGGTTGGTGGCGTAGTTGGTGGGGCCCCACTCGGTGTAGACCATCAGTCGGCTGAAGTTCTGCGACTGGTTCAGCTTGGCGTCGGAGCGGCTCTTCAGCAGGTCGGCCACCAGGTTGTTATAGGCTTCGGGGTTGACTTGCGCATCGGCCAGCAGTTTCTCGAACAGAGCCACGGCCTTCGGCATGTTTTCGTTGAGGCCGGAGAGTACGATATAGGTACGTTCGCTACCCGGCGACACATAGAAGGTGCAAGCCATGCGGTAGAACTCACTCTTCACCTGTTCGGGCGTCATGTCAGAGGTGCCCAGATACTCCAGGTATTGAGCGGCCATGCCCAGCGCCTTATCGTTGCGGTTGCCCATGTCGAAGAGGTAAATCAGTTCGAACAGGTCGTTCGTGCTGTTGTGGCGGTAGATGACGGGGATGTCGTCCTTGGCCTTCAGTTGGGTCAGGTCTTTCGAGAAGTCCAGGAAGACCGGTTCGATGGGTTGCACCGTGCTTGCCTGAATCTCTTTGAGGAAGGCGCTCACGGTGTCGCGGTTCATTACGATGGGCGTAATCTGGGGTTTCTCTATCTTCTTTTCATTGGGATCCTTGCCCTGACGTTTGTAGATGATGGCATAGTTGTCGTCCTTCAGATACTTGTTGGCAAAGTCCACGATGTCTTGCTTGGTCAGTTTGGCCATGCGGTCCAGAGCGGTCACTTCGTCGGCCCATTGGCTTCCGTTGATGAACGACTGTACGAACCAGTCGGCACGGGCGTCGTTGCTTTCCTGCTGTTTCAGCTGGTACAGCTTGAAGTTGTTGATGTTGGCTTCGAGCAGGCTTTCGTCAAAGTCGCCGTCACGCAACTTCTTCAGCTCGCCCAGCAGCAGGTCTTTCACTTCGTCCAGCGTCTGTCCGGCTTTGGGGCGACCGGCCATCAGGAAGGCGCTGTAGTCGCTCATGGTCATGGGATAGCAGTAGGCAAGCAGTGTTTTCTGCTGTTGCGCCAGGTCGAGGTCGATGAGGCCAGCCTGTCCGTTGTACAATATCTGCGAAACGATTTGCAGGGTTTCGATGTCCTTGCTGGCTGCGCCGGGGAATCGCCATGCCAGGCTTACGTTCTCGGCCTCGGGGCCGAACACTTCGCGTACGACGGGCGCGGTGATAGGCGTTTCCTTGGGCAGGTCGAGCTTGGGCAGATTGGGGTTGGGCTGCATGTCGCCGAAGTACTTGTCGATGGTGGCAATCATCTGGTCGGGATCGAAGTCACCGCTGAGGCAGATGGCCATGTTGTTGGGCACGTACCACGTCTTGAAGTAGTTCTTGATGTTGGTGATGGAAGGATTCTTCAGGTCTTCCTGTGTGCCCAGCACGGTCTGTGTGCCGTAGGGGTGATGGGGGAAGAGGGCGGCGAGGGTCTGTTCGTATACCTTGCGTCCGTCCTGGGTGAGCGACATGTTCTTTTCTTCGTATACCGTCTCCAGCTCGGTGTGGAAACCGCGGATCACGCAGTTCTTGAAGCGGTCGGCCTGAATCTTGGCCCAGTTTTCCACCTGATTGCTGGGGATGTCTTCCGTGTAGCAGGTCACGTCGTAGCTGGTGTAGGCGTTGGTGCCGTTAGCTCCGATGGCGGCCATCAGCTTGTCGTATTCGTTGGGGATGGCATATTTCGAGGCCTCGAACGAAAGGCTGTCGATGACGTGGTAGAGGGCTTTGCGTTCGGCTTCGTCGGTAGTCTTGCGGTAGACTTCGAATGTCTGTTCAATCTGGTCCAGCAATGGCTTTTCCACTTCGTAGTTCTGGGTGCCGAAGTGGTTGGTACCCTTGAACATCAGGTGTTCGAAGTAGTGGGCCAGACCGGTTGTTTCGGCGGGGTCGTTCTTACCGCCTACGCGCACGGCAATGTAGGTCTGGATGCGTGGCTCGTCCTTGTTGACGGTCATGTACACTTTCAGCCCGTTGTCCAGGGTGTAGATGCGTGCCTGAAGCGGGTCGTTGGGAACAGTCTCGTAACTGTACTTCGAACTGCAGCTGCCCAGTCCTAACGTGGCCAGCAGCAGGAGCGAAAAACCGAATTGTCTGATTCGTTTGTTCATAAGCAATACTTAATTAGGTTGATAACCGCAAATTTATGCGTTTTTTTCATACCTTTGCAAGCCGAACGGAAGAATCTGCTGCCGAAGGCAGGTCTTTTGCGCAGATTTCGACTTCCATGCATCAAGAATAACAGCTAAATCACATAGACAGATGATTACCATAGAACAACTGAAGGACATCAAGGAACGTACCGAAGCGCTCTGCCGCTATCTGGACATCGAAGGGAAAAAGATTCAAGTAGAAGAAGAGCAGCTGCGCACGCAGGCACCCGGCTTCTGGGACGACCAGAAGGCTGCCGAAGCGCAGATGAAGAAGGTGAAAGGCCTGCAGCAATGGATTGAGGGATACAACGAAGTGAAGACCTTGGCCGACGAACTGCAGCTGGCTTTCGACTTCTATAAAGACGAACTGGTGACCGAAGAAGAGGTGGACGAGGCTTACTGCAAAGCTGCCGATGCCGTCGAGGCACTCGAACTGAAGAACATGCTTCGCGACGAGGCCGACCAGATGGACTGCGTGCTGAAGATCAACTCCGGTGCCGGAGGTACGGAAAGCCAGGACTGGGCCAGCATGCTGATGCGTATGTACCTGCGCTATGCCGAAACTCATGGTTACAAAGCCACGATTGCCAACTTGCAGGAAGGTGACGAAGCGGGCATCAAGACCTGTACCATCGAAATAGCAGGCAGCTATGCCTACGGTTACCTGAAAGGCGAAAACGGAGTACACCGCCTGGTACGCGTGTCGCCCTACAACGCGCAGGGCAAGCGAATGACGTCGTTCGCATCCGTCTTTGTCACCCCGTTGGTCGACGATACCATCGAAGTGACCATCGAGCCGGCACGCATTTCGTGGGATACCTTCCGAAGCGGTGGCGCGGGTGGACAGAACGTGAACAAGGTTGAGTCCGGTGTCCGTCTGCGTTATCAGTACAAAGACCCCTACACGGGCGAGGAAGAAGAAATCCTGATTGAAAACACCGAGACGCGCGACCAGCCGAAGAACCGCGAAAACGCATTGCGACTCCTCCGCTCCATGCTGTACGACAAGGAGATGAAGCACCGCATGGCCGAGCAGGCGAAGGTTGAGGCCGGCAAGAAGAAGATTGAGTGGGGTTCGCAGATCCGCAGCTACGTCTTCGACGACCGCCGTGTGAAAGACCATCGCACCAACTACCAGACAAGCGACGTGAACGGCGTGATGGACGGTAAGATAGACGGATTCGTCAAGGCTTACCTGATGGAATTTGCCGGAGCAGAATAACGTTCGTGTCCCCTTGGACACGGATGGCCGGGGACGCGGCTGTAGGGATTAGCACCTGCAGCCGCGTCTCTTTTTTATAGGGCACATTTCACCGCTTTCTGGGACACTTGTGTGGCTCGTCTGGGACACTTGCACGGCTCGCGAGCGACACTTGCACGGCTCACGAGCCACACTTGCATTCCACACGAGCCGTACAAGTGTCCTGTAAAACCCCTGTTTCTGCCCCGATTTCCTGTTTCCGGCCCTCCGGATGGCGGCCGATTGCCTGCCGGACACGAAAAACACAAATTTTCTTTCTTTTTTCTTGCATTCCTCCCTTTTTTCCTCTTACTTTGTTCATCGTTGAACTTAAAACTATAGAAAGACCATGGGAAAGAATAAGAAAAATATGGGACACACCCGCAAGGAAGAAGAGCAAGGCAAGAAAGTTCTGATAGGCATCGGCGTCGTAGCCGTAGTCCTGGTCATTGCAATGTTTGTGCTCTACTCCTTCTGGGGCTGATAAGAAGATAGAATTATGCCACAAGAGATCGAACGGAAATTCCTCGTCGACGGCGAGTACAAGTCGAAGGCCTACGCCAGCAGCCGCATCGTGCAGGGATACATCTGTAGTGCGCGCGGGCGGACCGTGCGCATCCGTATTCGCGACGACAAAGGCTACCTCACCATAAAGGGACCCGCCGATGCCTCGGGCATCAGCCGTTACGAGTGGGAGAAGGAGATACCGCTGGACGAAGCCCGCGACCTGATGAAAATCTGCGAACCGGGTGCCATCGACAAGACGCGCTACCTGGTGCGGAGCGGCCGGCACGTGTTCGAAGTGGACGAATTCTATGGCGAAAACGAAGGGCTGGTCATTGCCGAGGTCGAACTGTCCTCGCCCGACGAACCCTTCGAAAAGCCCGATTTCATCGGGCAGGAAGTGACGGGAGACGCCCGTTACTACAATGCGCAGCTGATGAGGCATCCTTTCTGCCGCTGGTGACGACGTGCGGGCGCGGGAGGTGCCAGCCAATTTTATAACGGAGTATTATGGAGAAACTTTATCAATACCTGCCCCGCGAACTGGTCACCTTCGTACTGGTGACCCTCTTCTCCCTGCTCATCGGGCTTTCGCAACGGCGCATTAGTCTGAAGCACGAAGGCGAGACTACGCTCTTCGGAACCGACCGCACGTTTACTTTCATCGGCATTCTGGGTTATCTGCTTTATATCCTCGACCCCGTGGACTATCGTCTGTTTATGGGTGGCGGGGCTGTGCTGGGTGTGCTGCTGGCACTGAACTATTACGTCAAGCAGACGCAGTACCGCGTATTCGGGGTGACGACCATCGTCATCGCCCTTATCACCTATTGCATTGCCCCCATCGTGGCCACGCAGCCTTCGTGGTTCTACATCATGGTGGTGGTCACCGTGTTGCTGTTCACCGAACTGAAACATACCTTTACCGAGCTGGCACAGCGCATGAAGAACGACGAAATGATTACGCTGGCCAAGTTCCTCGCCATCAGTGGCATCATACTGCCGATGCTGCCCGATGAACCTCTGATTCCGGGCATCAAGCTGACGCCTTACAGCATCTGGCTGGCTACGGTGGTGGTGTCGGGCATTTCCTACCTTTCGTACCTGTTGCGGCGCTATGTGTTCCGCGAGTCGGGCATCCTGGTGTCGGGCATCATCGGCGGATTGTACAGCAGTACGGCCACCATTTCGGTGCTGGCCCGCAAGAGTCGGGGAGCTTCGGCACAGGAGGCACCCGAGTATGTGGCTGCCATGCTGCTGGCAGTGAGCATGATGTTTCTGCGTTTCCTCATCCTGATAGGCATCTTCAGCCGCGAAACGCTGCTGACCATTTATCCTTACCTGTTGGGTATGTCAGTCGTGTCGGCCGGGGCGGCATGGTATCTGCACCTGCGCCGCAAGCGTACGAACGAAGCCGGGCAGAGCGAGGAGGAAGAAGACAGCCGCAACCCGCTTGAATTCAAGGTGGCTCTGATTTTTGCGGGGTTGTTTGTGGTGTTTACCGTGCTGACGCACTATACGCTGCTCTATGCCGGTACGGGCGGTCTGACGTTGCTGTCTTTCGTTTCCGGTTTTAGCGACATTACCCCTTTCATCCTGAACCTGCTGCAAGGTACGGGCGGCGTGGCCACGCTTGTCATTACGGCATGCAGCATGCAGGCCATTGTCAGCAACATTGCCGTCAACATGTGTTACGCCCTTTTCTTTGCGGGGCGGGGCAGTGCGCTGCGTGGCTGGATACTGAAAGGCTTCGGTTGCGTGATTGCCGTTAACGTATGCCTGCTCCTGCTTTTCTATCTTATAAAGTAGCTTAAACCATCCTAATGTGCATCATTCTGGAAAATCGGTGCAGAAGCAACTGTACCGGCTGGCTTGTGAATTCGTGTAGTTTTGCCTTTTTTAACTCCGAAACTCTCGTAACTATCGGAAAAAGTTCTATTTTTGCCCAGTCGTATGTAAGAAGAGAGGCATACGGCCAGAACAATACATCAACAAACAGACAGTAGGTTATTTAAAAAGAGTATGAAAAGCGCTAAACGCATGATGAAGTGCTGTGTACTGCTGTGGATGCTCGTCGGAGTATCGGCCGTAGCAGTGGCACAGGGCACGGCGGCTACTTTCCAGATCAAGGGAGTGCTGCTCGATTCGCTCACCCACGAAGGCGAGCCGTATGCCACCATCCGAGTGGCTAAGAAAGAGAAACCGCAGCAGGCGGTGAAAATGCTGGTGTCGGACATGAAAGGCGAATTCCGCGAGAAGGTGCCCGGCACAGGAAACTTTGTGCTGACCATCACTTCGGTGGGACGCAACCCCATTGTGAAAAACTTTACCGTCAAGGCCGGCGAGAAGCTGGTAGACTTCGGAACCCTCTACGTCACCGATGCCTCGAACGAACTGGGCCAGGTGGAAGTAGTGGCACAGAAGCCGCTGGTGAAGGCTGACATTGACAAAATAGAATACAACGTGAAGGACGACCCCGACTCGGAAACCAACTCGCTGCTCGAAATGCTTCGCAAGGTACCCCTGGTGACCGTGGACGGAGAAGACAACATCAAAGTGAACGGAAGCAGCTCCTTCAAGGTCTACGTGAACGGCAAGCCCAACAACATGATGAGCAACAACCCCACCGAAGTGCTGAAGAGCATGCCCGCCAACACCATCAAGCACATTGAGGTCATCACCAACCCCGGCCCTAAATACGATGCCGAGGGCGTGGGTGGTATCCTGAACATCGTGACCGAGGGTAGCGGATTCGAAGGCTACACGGTGACTGTAAGCGGCAACGTCAGCAACCGCGGCGCCGGAGGCGGACTGTTCGGCACCGTGCAGAAAGGAAAACTGACCGTAAGCGCACGCTACAACTACAACTATAACGACTCGCCCCGCAGCTATTCGGGCGGTTCGCAGCGTGCTACCGAGGTTTCTGCCGACGTGGCCAACCTGGATTACGACGGAAGCAGCGAAAGCAACTATTCGTTTCAGTCGGGCAGCATGGAAGCCAGTTACGAGATCGACTCGCTGAACCTGATTTCGGCCTCTTTCGGCCTGTGGGGCGGCGGCAGCAACAGCAACGGTGGTAGTGCCTATCGCGGATTCTCGCCGCTGGACAACCACCTGCTCTACCAGTATGGCATCGGCAGCCGGAGCGAGTCGTCGTGGTACTCCATCGACGGAGGCATCGACTATCAGAAGTTGTCGCGTACGGTGGCAGGCCGCATGCTGACGTTCTCGTACAAAATCAATACCCGCCCGCAAACCTCGGACGCTTACTCCGAATACGGCATTGCCTTCGGCGAAACCGACTGGGCCGACTACCTGCGACGCTTGCAGGACCAGCACAACGACGGCAGCCAGAGCACTACCGAACATACCTTTCAGGCCGACTACACCACGCCCATCGGCAAGCTGCACACCTTGGAGACGGGCGTGAAGTACATCCTGCGCAACAACGCCTCGGACAACGACCGCTACCTGCGCACGGCAGGCAATGCCGAATCGGACTACAGCTTCGACGACGAGCAAAGCAAGCACTACCGTCATCTGAACGACATCATAGCCGCCTACCTGGGCTACGGGCTGAAGTGGAAAAAGCTTTCCGGACGTTTGGGCGTGCGCTACGAGCATACCATCGAGGACGTGAAATACCTGCTGGGACGCGGCGACGACTTCCGCAAGAACTACGACGACGTAGTGCCCTCCGCTTCGGTGGGCTGGATGCTGAGCGACCTGTCGAACCTGCGCTTAGGCTACAACATGCGCATCTATCGTCCGAGCATCGGCTACCTGAATCCGTACCTCGACGACAGCGACCCCTCCAACCTCAGCCAGGGTAATCCCGAGCTGGAGAGCGAGCACAGCCATGCCTTCGACCTCAGCTACAGCAACTTCACGCAGAAGTTCAACATCAACCTCTCGGTCCGCTACTCGTTTACGAACAACAGCATCCAGTCCGTCACCAACCTGGTGTCCGAGGACGAGATTCCCGACCTGTCCGAAGACAAGAAGACCGGCAAGGACGTGCTCTACACCACCTACCGGAACATCGGCAAGAGCCGCGACCTCAGTCTGAGCGGCTACGTCAACTGGAATGCCACGAAAGATACGCGTATCTACATCAACGCTTTCGGCAGCTACACGGACCTGAAGGGTGCACAGGGACTGAAGAACAGCGGATGGAGCTTCTTCGGCTACGGCGGAGCGCAGCAGACCTTCAAGCACGACTGGCGGTTGAGCCTGAACGTCTTCGGCCAGACTCCGTGGATTATGTTGCAGGGAAAAGGCAGCAGTTACTTCGGCTATAGCCTGAGTCTGAACAAGTCGTTCATGGAACGGCGGTTGTCGCTTTCAGCTTTTGCCAGCAACTTCCTGAAGAAGTACAACCGTAACGAGTCGCACATCGAGGGACAGGGCTTCGTTTACGACACGTGGAACAAATATCCGCAAATGCGCTTCGGTGTCAGCATCAGCTACCGCATTGGCGAACTGAAAGCTACCGTAAAGAAAGCAGCACGCACTATCTCGAACGACGATGTGAAGTCGGGCGAAAGCAGCGGAGCTTCCGGTGGCGGAATGGAGTAAAAACAGACGGTTTACAGGACACTTGTACGGCTCGCGAGCGACACTTGCACGGCTCGCGAGCCGTACTTGTGTTTCTCCCGAGCCACACAAGTGTTGTTCGCGAGCCATACTTGCGTCGCTCAAACCCCTGTCCAGAGGGCTTGTGGCGGGTCTTGCTCCGGTAGTAGACAGGGCGGCGGCATGCCGGCGGAACAGACCGTCGGGTATGGACAAAAAAGAAGATGCACCCCGATTGAGGTGCATCTTCTTTTTTCCTTCAGCGAAGGAGTGCGGGTGATAGGACTCGAACCTACACGCCTTGCGGCACCAGATCCTAAGTCTGGCGCGGCTGCCAATTACGCCACACCCGCCGGGGGCTAATTTGGTTTAGCGGGGGCAAAGATAATAAGATTTTCGGTTGTGCCAAACTCTTTGACAAAGATTTTGGCGGTTGCAGGGCATAAACTGCGTCTGTACGATGCCTTCAGGCCGTTTGCTGAAAGGCTTACTGCCCCGACTTCAGCAACTGACGGGCCCGTTCGATGATGGTGTCTATGCCTTTGCTCTGGTCGGCTTCGTCCATGTCGATGTGAATGTCGGGGTCGATGCCGAACTCAATCTGTTCCATCTGCGCATTCAGGTGTGGACTGGCCGAGAAACGCACCGCCCAGCCGTTGGGCAGCTCCGACGAGAAGGGCAGGCCCGAACCGCCTCCGGTCTTGTCGCCCACGAGGGTGACACCGGGCAGCACACTCATCGAGTTGACAAAGTCGTTGGTGGCGCTGTAGGCGTGGCGGTTGGTCAGTACCACCGTCTGTTTCTGCCAGCGGATGCTGTTCGAAGGCTCCAGGTAGATAGGTTCGGGGTCGGAGAAGTCGTTGTGACCCTTGCCGGTCTTGTGCTGTATGTAGCCCGTCAGCACCCGTTCGTTGGTAAATCGGGCTGCAATGCGGCTGGCATAGGTAAGATTGCCTCCTCCGTTGTTTCGCACGTCGATGATGAGGCCGTTGCAGATGGAGAGGTATGACAGGGCTTCGTCCAGATTGCCGTCGCCCACGCCCGACGAGAAGTCGCCGTAGTAGATGTAGCCGATGTTATCGTCGAGGATACGGTATTTCATTCCGCCCGAGATGCGGTAGTCGCGTCCCAGGTATTGCTCGATGATGGCTTCGTCGAAATTGCGCGGGTAGTCCAGATACCAGTCCCAGTATCGGGCGGTGTTCGAGGCGCTGTACAGGTTGACGTGTCCGTCCTTCAGTTCGGCCAGCATGTTGCCCAGTACTTCGAACAGGCCGTCGTTACTCATGCCCGGACTGATCAGGGGCTGGTACTTGTCGTGGATGGCGTCCCAGTCTATCTGCTTATAGTCGAGGAAGCAGTATTGCTCGTCGATGATTTTCCAAAGGGCCTCGAAGTTGCCCTGCGGGGTATTGTCGAATTCTTCTTCGCGGATGCAGCCGCCTGCCAGCACAAGCAGGGACAGCAGCAGGCTGTATAGGGTATAACGGGTTTTCATAAGGCTTTCGGTTTATTTGTTGCGCATCAGGTAGAGTTCTTTCACGAAGCCCACCATGAATACGTGCGAGTACGTATGGGTGCGGATGTCGTTGATGCTGGACTGTTGTGCGTCCCACAGGTAGGCCAGACGCATCTTGACGCGTCCCACGGGGAAGTCGGCCGTCAGCATCTGCCGCAGCGAGGGCTGGTTGTGCAGCGAGGTGAAGCGGACCACTCCGTCGGCATTGCCCAAGGAGAATATTTCGTAGTACGACTGTCCGTAGTGGGGCGAGAACATCAGACCCATGACGGGCAGGTTCAGCTGGTAACGCAGCGTGATGGGGTAGTTGCGGATGCGCAGGTTCCAGATGGCCATGCCCGATGCGGCCAGATTGACGTAGGCACGTGCCTGTGCGGGGTTGTTGCCGTTGCGCATGTTATAGACGAAGCCGCCGTTCAGCTCGCCCGCGGCTCCGGCCAGCAGGCGGAAGTTGTCGGTCAGGCGGAAGTTGTAGTGCAGGGCATAGTTCCAGTTGAGCAGGGCGTTCACGGTGTTGTTGTTTTCCGCACGGTTGTGCGTGTATCCCAAGTTGCCCTGGAAGAAGGTCTGGCGCGAGATGTTGCCGTCCAGCCAGTGGGTCATGCGCATGCTTTCGCGTGCGATGCGGAACTCAATGCCCCGGTACTCCTGCGGCGACAGGTAGGTATCGAATACGTTGGTGGCCCCCACGCCGTACAGCGTTGCGCGGGTGATGAAGCGGCTCTGTGCCGCCGAGTCGGCCTTCAGTGCCTGCACGGCTTGCTGTTCGGGGCTTTGTGCCGCCAGCGTGGTACAGCCGAGCAGGGTCAGGATCAGGTATAAAAATCTGTGGTTCATCTTATTCTTTAAAGAAATGTCCGGGGCATCCCGCATTTCATGATTCTTCATTTCTTATTTTTCATTCGCTTGGCTCAAAACCTTTTTTGATGTATATATAAAGGTATGCTCCTGATTTCCTCAGAAGAGTTTCATCTGTCCCGTTATCTCGTCGATGATGTCGCCCTCGCTCTTGTCGCGGTCGGGGTCCAGGTTTTCGGGCTCTTCGTCGGGAGTGTTGCCGGCGTTGTCGTCGGGCAGTTCGGGCTGACGGGTGGGCTCCAGCTCATTGATGGTCTCAACGGTGAAGGTGGTCAGGCGCTTTCCCTTGGCCTTGAAGCCCTTCACGGCGATGAATTCGTCGGCCTCGACTACCAATGGTTCGCGGAAGCTGTCGTGTCCGCCGAATACTACTTCTAAGCGCGGATAGTATTCGTCGGTCAGCAGAATGAGGCGGTTGTTCTTGTTCTCGCCTAAGTAGTTCTGCTTGCGGGTGAAGGGCTCGAAGCAGAAACGCTTGATGTAGGGATAGTTCTGCTGGTCGGCATCGTAGAGGACGGCGGTCCACACCTTGTCGGGACTGAATTTCTCGATGATGCGGATGTTGTCTTCGTAATGGTTGTTGACGTCGAAGTTGGTGGTATAGAAGTCTCCGTTGTTCAGCACCACCAGGATGAGTTCGTCGCTCTGGAATTCGCCCAGGTAGTCGCCGCGTCCGTCGTAGTTCAGGCGCAGCACGTCGCTGTCGAACCATACTTGTCGTCCGCCCAAGGTAGAGCCTCCCCGTTGCTTCAGGCTGATTTTGTGCACCGGGTTGCGGGTCAGAATGTTTCCGATGGCCTGCCGTCCCTTGATGCCTATCTTGCTGAAGTCTTCCTCGAAGATGATTTTGCGCAGGCGCGGGTTAGGTTTCAGGGTGACTTTGATGATTTCGGCCTCGCCGTTGGGGTTGGCAGTGAAGTAGGTGATGCGCGAGTCGGGAGTGCCTTGGGTGACGTCGTACTCGCGGTCGCGCACAACGGAGGTCACGGCAAAGCGCTTGATGTAAGTGGTGCCTTCCTTGCCGTCGCGGTAGCACAGGTTGTAGATGGTGCGCTTGTCGTTCTTCTTGAACACGTTGGCATAGAGTATGTTCTTGCCCACGAACTTCTTGTCGGCCACGGGGGTGACAAGGTAGCGTCCGTCGCGGAAGAAGATGATGACGTCGTCCAGGTTGGAGCAGTTGGCCAGGAACTCGTCTTTCTTCAGACTGGTTCCGATGAAGCCCTCCTCGCGGTTGATGTATAGTTTTTCATTGGCCTCGACCACTTTGGCCGAGTCTATGGTGTCGAAATTGCGCAGTTCGGTGCGGCGGGGGAAGTTCTTGCCGTATTTGTTCTGCAGCATGCGGAACCAATCGACGGTGTATTCCACGATGTTGTCTAAGTGGCGGTCAATCTCTTCGATGTCGGCTTTCATGCGGGCGATGGCTTCTTCGGCCTTGTCGGAATTGAACTTGAGGATGCGCGCCATCTTGATTTCCATCAGCCGCAGGATGTCGTCCTTGGTCACCTCGCGTACGAAGGTGGGGTAGTAGGGTGTCAGGCGCAGGTCGATGTGCTCGCAGGCGGCGTCCATGTTCGGGGCCTGTTCGAACTCGCGGTCCTTGTAGATGCGCTCTTCGATGAATACTTTTTCGAGCGAGGCGAAGTGCAGGCTTTCCATGATTTCGCCACGGCGTATCTGGAGTTCGCGGCGAAGCAGGGCCAGGGTATTGTCCACGGACTTGCGTAGCACGTCGCTCACGGTGAGGAAGTGGGGCTTCTGTCCGTCGATGACGCAGCAGTTGGGCGAGATGCTCACCTCGCAGTCGGTGAAGGCGTACAGGGCGTCGATGGTTTTGTCCGACGACACGCCGGGAGCCAGGTGAACGAGTATCTCGACGTTGCCCGAGGTAAGGTCTTCCACTTTCTTCACCTTGATTTTGCCCTTTTCGCTAGCCTTTACGATGGAGTCGCACACGCTTGCCACGGTTTTGCCGTAGGGAATTTCGCGGATGGCGAGGGTCTTGTTATCAATCTTTTCGATGCGTGCGCGGATACGTACGGCGCCTCCCCGTTCGCCGTCGTTGTACTTGCTGACGTCGATGCTGCCTCCGGTCTGGAAGTCGGGGTAGAGTTGGAATTCCTCGTGATGCAGGTAGCGGACGGCGGCGTCGCACAGCTCGTTGAAGTTGTGCGGCAGTATTTTCGACGACAATCCCACAGCGATACCTTCGACCCCCTGAACCAGTAGCAGCGGGAACTTGACGGGCAGGGTGACGGGCTCGCGGTTGCGTCCGTCGTATGACAGCTTCCACTCGGTGGTCTTGGGATTGAACACCACGTCGAGGGCGAACTTCGAGAGGCGTGCTTCGATGTAACGGGGGGCAGCGGCACTGTCGCCGGTCAGTATGTTTCCCCAGTTACCCTGGCAGTCGATGAGGAGGTCCTTCTGTCCGAGCTGCACCAGCGCGTCGCCGATGGAGGCGTCGCCGTGGGGGTGGAACTGCATGGTGTGCCCCACGATGTTGGCCACCTTGTTGTAGCGGCCGTCTTCCATGCGGCGCATGGAGTGCAGGATGCGGCGTTGCACGGGCTTCAGTCCGTCGAGGATGTGCGGCACGGCGCGTTCCAGTATAACGTACGAGGCGTAGTCCAGAAACCAGTTCTGGTACATGCCGCTCAGCTGGTGTTTCACGTTGGCATCTTTCGTGTCGGCGGGTTTGTAGTCGGAGTGTTCTTCGCTGCCTGCTTCGTTGAAGTCTTTTTCCAAATCGTCTTTCGGTTCGTCCAAGTTTTCGCTCATATTCTATCGGGGAATTGTCAATGTCGTTACGGAAATTTTTTCTGTTGCAGGCAAAATTACGAAAATTATCGGGATTTTGTGCAGTGAAACCGAAGAATACACCCCTATTTCTCGATTTTTGCCCCCTGTTTCGCAAGTGTTTCTCCCCCCTTTGTTCCACACTTGCACGGCTCGCGAGCAACACTTGTACGGCTCGCGAGCCGTGCAAGTGTCCCACAAATGGAATGCAAGTGTGGCTCGAAGGCCTTGCGTGCATGCCTCTCCGCAGGGGGTAAGGGCAGGAGGCAGAGGCTGAAGGGGTGCGTAAATTTTCAATTATTAAGTCCTTGCACGGTGCTACATATTGGATAAATATCTATCTTTGTGGCGTTTTAAACGAGAATTAGCAATAAAATTAATCGATATTTTAAGAAAATGGCACAAGAAGACGTTTTTAAGAAACTTGTATCACACTGCAAGGAGTATGGTTTTGTGTTCCCCAGCAGCGAAATCTACGACGGGCTGGGAGCCGTGTATGACTACGGACAGAATGGTGTGGAACTGAAAAACAACATCAAGCAATACTGGTGGCAGAGCATGGTGCTGCTCCACGAAAACATCGTGGGCATCGACTCGGCCATCTTCATGCACCCCACAATATGGAAGGCCAGCGGACACGTGGATGCGTTCAACGACCCGCTCATCGACAACCGTGACTCGAAGAAACGTTATCGTGCCGATGTTCTTATCGAAGACCAGATAGCCAAGTACGACGAAAAAATCAATAAGGAAGTGGCCAAGGCTGCCAAGAAGTTTGGCGACGCCTTCGACGAGGCTCAGTTCCGCAGCACCAATGCCCGTGTGCTGGAACATCAGGCCAAGCGCGACGCCCTGCACCAACGCTACTCCGACGCGATGAACGCCGGTCCCGACCTGAACGAATTACGTCAGATCATCCTCGACGAAGAAATCGTATGCCCCATCAGCGGTACGAAGAACTGGACTGAAGTACGTCAGTTTAACCTGATGTTCTCTACCGAAATGGGTTCGACTGCCGACGGCTCCATGAAGGTATACCTCCGTCCCGAGACAGCACAAGGTATCTTCGTCAACTACCTGAACGTGCAGAAGACGGGTCGTATGAAGATCCCCTTCGGTATCGCCCAGATAGGAAAAGCATTCCGTAACGAGATTGTAGCCCGTCAGTTCATCTTCCGCATGCGCGAGTTCGAACAGATGGAAATGCAGTTCTTCGTAAAACCCGGCACCGAGCTCGAATGGTTCAAGAAGTGGAAAGAAATCCGCCTGAAATGGCACAAGGCCCTGGGCTTTGGCGACGATCACTACCGCTACCACGACCACGAAAAACTGGCTCACTACGCCAACGCCGCTACCGACATCGAATTCCTGATGCCCTTCGGTTTCAAGGAAGTGGAAGGTATCCACAGCCGTACTAACTTCGACCTTTCGCAGCACGAGAAGTTCTCGGGCAAGAACATCAAGTACTTCGATCCCGAAACCAACGAAAGCTACACACCGTACGTCATCGAGACTTCAATCGGTGTCGACCGTATGTTCCTCAGCATCATGTCGGCTTCTTATAAGGAAGAGCAGCTCGAAAACGGCGAAAGCCGCGTAGTGCTGAAGTTGCCCGCTGCCCTGGCTCCGGTGAAACTGGCCGTGATGCCGCTTGTCAAGAAAGACGGACTGCCCGAGAAGGCACGCGAGATTATCGACGCATTGAAGTTCCACTTCAACTGCCAGTACGACGAGAAAGACTCCATCGGTAAGCGTTACCGTCGTCAGGATGCCATCGGTACTCCGTACTGCGTCACTGTCGACCATCAGACACTCGAAGACAACTGCGTCACACTGCGCAACCGCGACACGATGCAGCAAGAACGTGTGGCCATCGCCGACCTTGACCGTCTGATTGCCGATCGCGTCAGCATCACTTCACTGCTGAAGACACTGTAATTTTTCAGTTGATAAGTTGACGGGTTGACAAGTGAACAAGGCTACAAAGATGAAGGAGGCAGAGGGTGAAAGAATATTCTGCTTATCCGCTTCCCCCGTTAACTCGTTAACTTGTCAACTCCTCAACTTGTTAACATGTCAACTCGTTAACTAAAAATAATCCATATGAACAAATGTCTTTTATACCTATCCCTCTTCCTGTTTCTGTCGGTAGGCTTTGCCGCTTGCGATGAGGTAGAAGAAGTGGGCGAGTACGACAACTGGGAGCCGCGCAATACTGCCTTTATCGACTCTATTCACGCCCTTGCTGCCGACCGTCTGCTGCCCCTGAACGCTGCGCAGGAAGAAGCGGACAAGTTCGAACCGGGCGAAATATTCGGTTTGGAGACTACGGCAAGCACCACTGCGGGCAAGCAGTATGTGTATTGCAAGAAGATTGTAAAAAATACGGCAGGTGCCGTGCCTGTATATACTAATACCGTAGAGACTCACTATTACGGTACGCTGATTACGGGCGATAGCTTCCAAGGCACGTTTGAGGGGTACGGAGCAACCGACCGCGGTGTACTTGATCCTGAGACAAAGGCACCGACAGCTTTCGACAGTCCAAGACAATTCTCGGTAAGTGGGGTAATTACTGGCTGGACTGCAGCTTTGCAATACATGCACGTAGGCGAACGTTGGATGCTTTATATTCCTTACCAGAGTGGATATGGTGAGAGTGGAAGTAATAATGTATTGGGGTATTCTGCTCTTACCTTCGACTTGCAGTTAGAAGGCATTGACTAAGCTATTGCCGCTATAAATAAACAGGCGCAGACCTATATCGAATGGAAAAGTGCGGGAATTGTCAGACAATTCCGGACAACATTCGGTGTAGGTCTGCGCTTTTTATGTTTGGGGAACAGGCCGTTTGCATATTTCCTTCCCCCATTGTACAAAAACTGCTTTAGGCATGAAATCCGATCAGCCCCTCCAGCGGACTTTTTACGACTTGTCCCAGGCGGATGCCCTCGGCTTCGGCAGCCTCGGCCAGCAGCGGCTGGTAATGGAAGGCGATGGAACCCGTGAAGTGGACCTCGTACCGGCGATAGTCGTAGTGCTTCACGTTGCGGCACAGGAAGGCGCGGAAGCTGTCCGTCACCAGACGACGCACGCAAGGTTCCTGCAAGTGTCCGGCCAGGAAGGGCGACAGGCCTGCCAGAAAACGGTTGGGGAACGGACGGCGATAGACGCGGTCGATAATCTCGGCGGGCGTAAGGTCGTACTTCGACAGGAATTCGTCCTTCAGTGCCGCCGGCATCTGCCCTTTCAGCAGGTCGCCCACCAATAGTTTGCCCAGACAGGCACCACTGCCTTCGTCGCCCAGGATGAAGCCTAAGGGCGATACATTGGCCTCAATTTCGCGACCGTTGTAGAAGCACGAGTTCGAGCCCGTGCCCAGTATGCAGGCAATGCCCGCCTCGTGTCCGCACAAGGCACGTGCAGCGGCCAGCATGTCGGTGCAGACCTCTACGGCATCGGTGCCAAGGCTGCGAGTCAAGGCACGGTGCACTGCCTCTGCCTTGTCGTTGATGCAGCCCGCACCGTAGAAGTGCACGCTGTCGGGGCGTAACCCGTCCAGCCGGGGCAACAGTTCGCTGGTGATTTCCTGTTCTATTTCCTCCTCTGTCTGAAAGTACGGGTTGATGCCCCGTGTAGTCAGTTGTTTCAGCGGTTTCCCGCCTTCGGCCACGCACCAGTCGGTCTTGGTGGAGCCGCTGTCGGCTAAAAGTATCATATTTTGAGTTTTTAAGTTTCTGAGTTTTTAAGTTGATAAGTAAACAAGTTAACGAGTTGACAAGTTAACGAGACCACGAGGAAATGTCTTGTAGTCTGTAGCCTCGTCAACTCGTCTACTTGTTAACTCGTCAACTAACCTGTCTTTTCCCAAATTCCGGCTCTATCTGTTTTCTCACCAGTAGTGCCGCTACGATGCCCGGCACGGTGCAGAGGCAAACCCACACGAAGAAGGTGGAGTAGCCCATCGTTTCCTGCAGCCAGCCGGCAGGCATCCCGGGCAGCATCATGCCTAAGGCCATGAAACCGGTGCCGATGGCATAGTGTGCCGTCTTGTGTTCGCCTTCGGCTATATATATAAGGTATAGCGTATAGGCGGTGAAGCCGAAGCCGTAACCCAGTTGCTCCACGGCTACGCAAAGTGCCGTGACCCATGCGCTGTCGGGCGTAGCAACGGCCAGCCAGACGTAAAGCAGGTCGGGCAGGTTGATGGCCAGTGCCATGGGCAGCAGCCAGCGACGGAAACCGTGGCGCGACACCAGCAGTCCGCTGACTATACCGCCAACCAGCAACGCCGCCACACCCAGTGTGCCGTATATCATACCCACGGAGGCTGTGTCCAGTCCTAAGCCACCTGCCTCGCGACTGTCCAGCAGGAAGGGTGAAGCTATCTTGACCAGTTGCGATTCGCCCAAGCGATAGGTCAGCAGGAAGAAAAACATCAGACCGATGTGCTTCTTCCGAAAGAAACTGACGAACGTCTGCACAAAGTCCTTCAGCAGCTTGCCGGCCGAAAGTTCGGGACGGCGTACGTCGGTGTCGGGGCGGGGCAGGACGAAGCGGTGGTACAGGGTAATCGCAATGAACAGACCTGCCATGAAGTAGAACGTCAGGCTCCATGCCAGCGGAATGTTCCCGCCCGATGTTTCCAGCCATCCGGCCAGCATCACCAGGATGCCTTGCCCGAAGATATTGGCCAGGCGGTAGAACGTGTTGCGGATGCCCACGAAGAACGACTGTTCGCCCGTGGTCAGTCCCAGCATGTAGAAGCCGTCGGCGGCAATGTCGTGCGTGGCCGAGCCGAAGGCCATCAGCCAGAAGCAGGCCAGTGTAGCCTGTACATAATGGTCGGTGGGGATGAAAAAGGCGATGCCCGCCATCGAGGCGGCTATCAACGCCTGCATGGTGGTTATCCACCAGCGTTTGGTCTTGATGAGGTCCACAAAGGGGCTCCACAGCGGCTTGATGGTCCAGGGCAGGTAGAGCCACGAGGTGTAGAGGGCAATCTCCGTGTTGCTAAGTCCCAGCCGCTTGTACAGGATGACGGCCAGGGTCATCACGGCTACGTAGGGCAGCCCTTCGGCAAAGTAGAGGGTGGGGATCCATAGCCAGGGCTTGTGGGGCCTCACCCCCGGCCCCTCTCCCAAGGAGAGGGGGGGAGTGTGTGTGTGTTTTTTGTTATTGCTCATAGTTGTTCTTTCTTTCTATATATGTATTCTATCCTAATTCCCCTCTCCTTGGGAGAGGGGTTAGGGGTGAGGCTCCTCTTAATAAATATTCTCTATCTCCGCCCCCACATAGTAATGCTTCAGTATCTCGTCGTACTTGTAGCCTTGCTCTCCCATTACGGCGGCACCTATCTGGCAGAGGCCTACGCCATGCCCCCATCCGGCTCCGGTCAGGATGAAGCGGGCGGGGATGCCTTCGGGCGACAGGTCTTCGCGATCGACGACAAACGCCGAACTGTAGAGGTGCGAGGGTGAGAGCGTGCGCCGTATCACCAGTTCCTTGCCGATGATGCGCGTCTGCTGCGTGCCCACAATCTTCAGTTGCCAGATGCGTCCGCTGGTGCCGCGGGCTATGGGGACGAGGTCGATGATCTGTCCGTAGTCCACTCCCGAGCGGCGTTGGATGAGGGCTGAAAGCTCCTCTTGTGTGTATTCCACCCGCCAGCGGTAGAAGTCGGTCGTTTCCTGGTCGTAGTGATTGAGCACCTGCTTCAGGATGCGCTGGTCGGTGGTGTGGCAGAAGGCGTCGGGCGTGGACCGAATCCAGCGTTCGGCTTCGGCCTCCACGGTGAGGTCGGGCAGGTCGGGGGCGGGCACCGTCGTATCGCCCTGAGGCACGCGCCAGTCGCGTTGTTTGCGCAGGTAGGGCTGGGGCGTGTCTTCCCAGCAGTACTGAAACTCCTCGAACGCGCCGCCGCAGCACTTGGAGTAGCGGGTGTCGCACAAGCGTCCTCCGCTGGTCAGCACCTGTCCGCGTGTGTCGGCTACAGCTTGCCGCGCCTTTTCGGTGATGGGTCGCGTCAGTCCTTGGTAGCGCTGGCAGTGGTCGTCGGCGCAGACGTGGTAGAGCGTGTGATGCCTCACCCCCGACCCCTCTCCCAAGGAGAGGGGGGAAGGGAACATCTGCGCCAGCGCCCAACTCCTCGAAATCACTGCATGCGCCTTCAGCAGTTCTTCCGAGGCATGGGCACTCATTTCGCTGGAGATGACGCTTACGAGGTAGTCTTCCAGGGGGAGGACGTTGACGGCGGTGAGGCGTTCGTTCTCGATGACGAATTTCAGCAGGCCGCCGAAGGTTTGGTTCTCGCGCCGTTGCCAGTGGAAGTCGATGCCGATGGTGACTTCCTGGAGCTCGAAAGTGCTGTCTGCCGACTCGGCGGGTTGCAGCATCAGGGTGTCGAAGGTCTTGTTCTGCCAGCCGATTTGCCCGTCGGCATAGCGGACGGTTTGCGGGCCCTGCACGTAGCAGGAATAGACCACGCAGCCGCCGACGTAAGTCCCCGTCAGGCGGTAGTGCGCGGAGAGGTTGAAATGGATTTCGGTGCCGGACACGATGCCGACTTCGATTATGGGTTCGTGTGTGATGTGTGGTTCTATCATAGGGTTCCCTCCCAACAAACTTCGTTCAACATTTCTTCTATCTCGTGGCTGCCGATGCGGAGGAAGTCTTTTTCGCGCGGCAGGATGAATACGCCGCCCAGATCGACCGACGCGGGACTGCACAGCAGGCGGGCATCGCCTTCGGCAAAGTAGCACGAAGGGCGGTGCTTGCGGCGGGGGAAGACGAAAAGCGTCCATCCGGCGGGCTCGTACAGTGCAAGCAGGTTCAGCATCGGTTCGTCTTCGCCGGGGGCGACGGGCAGGGCGTCGTATACATGGCGGAACAACTGTGCGGCATCCGTGGCCGAGGGCGAAGTGATGACCAGCGTGTGGCGTGGTGCGTCGTCGAGCCGTAGCAGCCGGGCTGTGCCGCAGGTGTCTATCTGCGTCTGTCCCAGTGTGCGCCACTGGCTTTCGATGGGCATGAAGCCGCGACTGCCTGCCTGGAAGTGGGCATGGTCGGGGGCGGAGGCACCGCAGCGGGGACCGTTGTAGAAGACGGTGTAGTCCGTCAGCAGTCGGGCCAGTTCCAGCATGTCGTCCACCCGCGTGGCTATGCGCTGGGGCGTGTGCTCGTCCTCCACGATGGTCAGGTGGCGGGGGAAGATGGGGAAGGGGTTCAGCAACAGCTGGTAGTGCCCGCGGAAGGGGATGCCTTGCTGCTCGGCCGGACGATTGGCGGGACAGAGGAAGCAGCGGCGTTCGCGCAGCGAGCGGTCGTCCACCCGTGCGGCCGACGAAACGATGCGCGCGGGGTTGAACTGCACCCGGTAGCGCACGCCCCGCACGTCCACCTCCTTCAGCTTCACGTGGGCAAGGGCCTCGTAGTTGCGGCGGGCGGTTTCCCAGGTGGCAAGTTGCTGCTCGGTCAGCAGGCGTATGTTTTCGTTCAGAGTGCTCATGAAGTGTATTTCTTAATTTGTTGATTTATAGATATTTGCTGAAACGCTCGAATGCCCCGTGTGGGACACTTGCATTTCATTTGTGGGACACTTGTACGGCTCGCGAGCCACACTTGTGTGGCTCGTGTTCGACACAAGTGTTGCTCGGACGTCCTGCAAGCGCGGCATTTTTCAGGCTTTCCGCTGCCTGTTCAGTGCGATGCGCGCTTGTAGTTCCCAAGTGCGGATGCGGTCCTTATAAAGGTTGTTGGCGTTCTGCTTCGCAATGTCGAGGGCGGCATCGGAATTGCCTTCCCAGCGGCGACACAGGTAGACCACGTCGTAAACGCGGCCTATGCGGTAGCGGCGCGAGAAGGCGAGTCCCAGGGCATAGTCCTCGCCATAGCTGGTGTTGGGCACCTTTATCGCTCGCAGCACGGGCGTGTAGAAGGCGCGGGGTGCTCCTAGGCCGTTGATGCGCAGGGCGTTGTTGCGGCCATTGTCGGGTGTCCACTCGCGGTGGTCGATGATGCCGGGCGGGATGGGGTTCATCTGGAAGTCGGTCATCAGGTACGTGCCTACCACCATGGCGCACTGTTGCTCGTAGAAGGCGCGTACGAGGGTCGAGAGCGTGTGTTCGTCCTTGTAGACGTCGTCGCTGTCCAGCTGAATGGCGAACTTACCGCACCGGGGATGGTGCACACCCACGTTCCAGCAGCCGCCGATGCCCAGGTCGTCGCGGTCGGGCACGAGGTGGATGAGGCGCGGATCGCCTGCAAATTCGTCGATGGCCTCGGTGGTGCCGTCGGTGGAGTGGTTGTCGATGACAATCAGGTTGAAGCGGAAGTCTGCTTGCTGTGACAGTACCGAGCGGATGGCGTCGCGGATGGTGCGGACACGGTTGCGCACGGGGATGATGACCGATGCTTCGTACTCGAAGTCGCCGGCATCGAAGGCTACGGACTCGAACTCCGGTTTCAGATAGGCGCCCACCTCCTTCAGGTGTTCGGTGCAGGCTGCCTCCATCTCAATCTGGCGGTCGCGGTTGCGCGGATCGACGTAGTCAAACTGCTTCTCACCGCTCAGGCGGGTGTCGGTCTCCACTTCCGTGTAAAGGTATTCGTTGATGTGTACCAGCTGATGATGTTGCGACAGCTTGAGGCGCAGGTCGTACAGGCCGGCGTAGCGATAGTCGGACGTCATGCGGTCGGCAGCTTCTTTCAGCGCGTCGGTGCGCAGCAGCAGGACGGAGCCGAAGTCGAAGTCATCGCGCAGCGATCCCGGCTGGTAGTCGATGACGGGAGCTGCCTGCCGCCGGCCTTCCTTCAGCTGATAATGGTCGGCATAGACCATGCCCGCGCCGCTGTCTTCCAGAATGCGCATCATACGCTCCAGGGCGAACATGCCCAGGCAGAGGGTGGTGTCCTTGGTGTAGAGCAGCGTATAGGGCGCCTGTGCGCTTCGGGCGATGGTTTGCATCACCTGGCTGCTGAAAGGAGCTTCTGTTTCCAGAACGCCGTAACCGTTCTTCAGGTTCGCGGGCACATTGGGGCCGAAGAGGCTGATTTGTGCGACCTGTCCTGTGGCCTTCAGGCCGCTGACGATCTGTTCTATGTCTTTGTTTCCTGTACTAAGGAGGTAGCAATCGATGTTCATAATCTGTAATAAGTAAAATATAGTGGATAATGGATTATTCTTTATACGTTCTTCCGGGGCAGGCTTACCATCCACAGCCCCAGACAGGTGAACAGCGCATTGAATATCAGCAGTTCGTAGCTGAACTGGTAGCCGCCGAACCAAGCCTCGGAATTGCGCTGCAACACGTAGCACAGTGCGGGCGAGGCAAGAGCCACCAGCGGGATGTAGCGGTCGCGCACCCTGCGCCGGCAGAAGATGCCGAAGGCAAACAGGCCGAGGATGGGTCCGTAAGTATAACTGGCCAATGTATAGACGGCGTTGATGACGCTGGTATTGTTCAGCAGGTTGATGGCCACGATGACGATGCCCATCAGCACCGCCATGCCGGCATGTACCCTGCGGCGCAAGCGGGCGACTTCGGCTTCGGTCTTGCCCTTGATGCCCAGGATGTCCACCGTGAACGAAGTGGTGAGTGCCGTCAGTGCCGAACCCGCCGCCGAATAGGCCGACGCGGTAAGTCCCACGATGAAGAGGATGCCCACCACGATGGGCAGGTAGCCGCCGGTGGCAATCAGCGGAAACAGTTCGTCGCTCTTCTCCACCCGGATGCCGCGACTTTCGGCAAAGAGGTAGAGCAGCACGCCCAGCATCAGGAACAGCAGGATGACGAAGAACTGCAGCACGGCGCTGGTCAGCAGGTTCTTCTGCGACTCGCGCGAGTTGCGGCAGCTCAGGTTGCGTTGCATCATATCCTGGTCCAGCCCGTTCATGGCGATGGTGGTGAATACACCTGCCAGAAATTGCTTGAAGAAGTATTGGCGGTTGTTCGGGTCGTCGAAGAAGAAGATGCGCGACAGTTCGCTGGACATGACGGCTTCCGCAGCCCCATCCAGCGTGAGCCCGAGCCCTGAAGCCATGTAGCCGATGCAGAGCACGACGGACACAATCAGACAGAGCGTCTTCAGCGAGTCGGTCCAGATGAGCGACTTCACGCCTCCGCGCCAGGTGTAGAGCCACACCAATGCCACCGTCAGGGCGGCATTCAGCACGAAGGGCAGCCCGCAGGGACCAAAGACGAGCAACTGCAGGGTGATGCAGACCAACATCAGACGTACGGCAGCTCCCAGCATCTTCGAGAGGAAGAAGAACCACGCCCCCGTGCGGTAGGATGCCCGTCCGAAGCGGCTTTCCAGGTATTCATAGACCGAAACGAGATTCAGACGATAGAACAGCGGCGTGAGTACGAAGGCAATGATGAACTGCCCCGCAATGAAACCCAGCACCATCTGAAGGTAGCCGAAGCCACTGTCCTTCACCATGCCGGGCACGGAGACGTAGGTGACGCCCGATATGCTGGCGCCGATCATGGCAAACGCCACTACTGGCCACGACGAACGGCGGTTCCCAGTGAAAAAGCCCGCATTGTCGGCTTTGCGTCCCGCCAGGTAGGAGACGGTGAAAAGGATGACAAAGTAGGCGGCGAGGGTAAGCAGAACGGATAGGGGAGACATGTGTGTAGTGTTTATTCGTTATACAATAGATAGGGGCGGCGTTGCTCCTTGAACCGTTCCACCTCGGGCATCCAGCGTGCTCTGATTTCTTCGGCACTGCGGCCTTCTTTGATCATCTGGCGCACGTAGGAGGTACCCATCAGCAGTTCGAAGAAGGAGGTGAAGAAGCGGTCGCCGATGTTCAGGTTGCGATAGACATCGATGACGTAGGTCAGGTTGAGGCCTTCGCGGCGGAGTTCTTCGTCGCTCTTTCCGCTCAGGTCTGCGCCGTGGCACCGTTTGCCCAACAGGGGCGGATTCTTGGCACCGGGCACGCTGTGCGGGGTGAAGCTGTAGGAATAGCCTTTCATATCGGGGTGACCGTATATCTGGAAGGGTTTGTCCGTTCCGCGACCCAGACTGACCACCGTCCCCTCGAACGGGCAGAGCGAGGGGTAGAGGTAAATGGCTTTCATGTTGGGCAGATTGGGCGAGGGCGGCACGGGCAGGTCGTAACGTGTCTGGTGGGTGTAGTTCAGGCAGGGCACTACGGTCAGGCGGCAGGTTCGCCCGGCGGGCAGCCAGCCTTCACCGTTCACCATGCGGGCCAGTTCGCCCAGTGTCATGCCGTGTACCACGGGAATGGGTAGCCAGCCTACACCACTCTTGTACTTCATGTCGAGCAGGGGACCATCGACGTAGTGGCCGTTCGGATTGGGACGGTCCAGCACGATGACGGATTTGCCATATTCGGCACAGGCGTCCATCAGGCGGCACAGGGTGATGTAATAGGTATAGAAGCGCAGCCCCACGTCCTGAATGTCGGCTAGCAGCACGTCGAACTTCTTCATCGAGGCAGCCGAGGGGCGCTTGTCCTTACCGTCGTAAAGGGAGAGGATGGGGACACCCGTGCGGCTGTCCACGCTGCTGCCTACCTTTTCGCCTGCGTCGGCATTGCCTCGGAAACCGTGTTCGGGCGAGAAGACGGCCACTACGCGGATGCTGTCCGCCAGCAGGCAGTCCAACAGATGCTGGTTGCCGCGCAGGCTGGTATGGTTGCCGAAGAGGGCGACACGTTTTCCCCGCAGCAGGGGGTAGTATTCGGAGGTTCGTTCGTTGCCGAGTATAATCCGTTCGCCTTGTGCCCGGACGGGCAGGCAGACTGTGAGCAGGAGCAGACAGCAGAGGGCGGTCAGGGTTTTTATACTTGCGGTTTGTCGGTGAGGTATGTTTTTCTGTTTCATTTTTATCAGTACGACATGGTTGTGCCCACAAAGATAATGTTATTTTTCAAGTTTTGTCTTTTGCGGCCTGCATCAATCTTCGTATAATTTGTTTATCTTTCTATTAACGAAGATAGGATGCGGTTCGGCAATATCCTGCCAAAAGCAAGCTTTTGTCTTGCTTCTGTGCTCACCTTTCGCTATCTTTGCCTCGAATGATAAACAATAGGAGGAACGCCGTTATGAAATACCCTATCGGAATGCAGAGCTTTGACCAGATTGTCGAAGGCGGATTTGTTTATGTGGACAAGACCGAACTGATTTACAACCTGACGCACGAAGGCAAGATTTACTTTCTGAGCCGTCCGCGCCGTTTCGGCAAGAGTCTGCTGATATCGACATTAGAGAAGTATTTCGAGGGACGCAAGGAACTGTTTCGCGGACTGGCCATCGAACGGCTGGAAACGGATTGGGAAGTGTATCCGGTGTTCCACGTGGACTTCAACGGGGGAAATTTCTTCAATCCCGGCGAACTGGAGGCCATATTGCAGAGTTACGTGTCCCGATGGGAAAAGAAGTACGGCGTGCAGCCCGAAAGCGATGTGAGCGTGGGCAACCGTTTTGCCCGTGTGCTCGAAGCAGCCCACGAACAGACGGGGCGCCGCTGCGTGGTGCTGATTGACGAGTACGATAAGCCGATACTGGATGT
The DNA here is from genome assembly GCF_900108345.1 of Bacteroides ndongoniae. Lineage (GTDB taxonomy): Bacteria > Bacteroidota > Bacteroidia > Bacteroidales > Bacteroidaceae > Bacteroides > Bacteroides ndongoniae. The sequence continues at coordinate 788,481 of NZ_FNVV01000012.1, forward strand.
GCTCGATGCCGACACTACGCTGGAAGACCGTCACCGCAATGTGCTGAAAGGTTTCTACTCCGTATTCAAGGCGGCCGACAGTTACTTGCAGTTTGTGCTGCTGACAGGTGTTACCAAGTTTTCGCAGGTCAGTGTGTTCAGCGGTTTCAACCAACCCGATGACATCAGTATGGATGTCCGTTACGAAGCGTTGTGCGGCATCACGCAGGAAGAACTGGAGCGATACTTTGCCGAATCTATTGCTGCTATGGCGGCTGATTACGGTTGTGCGCCCGATGATATGAAGCAGCGGCTAAAACAACAGTACGATGGCTATCACTTCAGCAAAGGTCTGACGGACGTGTACAACCCCTTTAGTCTGCTCAACGCTTTCAGCAAAAAGAGTCTGGACAACTACTGGTTCCGTTCGGGCACCCCCACTTACCTCATCCGCTTGTTGGCCCACTTCAACGAGAACCTGAACGAACTGACGGGCAAATACTACCGCCCCGAAGAGTTCATCGACTACAAGGCCGATGTGGAGCGCCCCCTGCCGATGATATACCAGAGCGGCTACCTGACCATCAAAGGCTATGACATGCGCCTGAACCGCTTCTTGCTCGACTTCCCCAACAACGAGGTGAAAGACGGTTTCCTGACCATGCTGGCCACCTCGTACCTGAAGCCCAAACAACGTGTCGAGGGCTGGACCGGCGATGTGGTACTGGCCATGGAAGACGGCGATACGGAACGCCTCCGCACTCTGTTCACATCTTTTCTGGCCAGCATTCCCTACACCATGCGCCGGAAAGACGACGAGGCCGAGCGCGAACGCTACTTCCAATATACCTTCTACCTGCTGATGCGTCTGATCAGCGTTTACACCGTCTATGTGGAGAAGGTGCAGAGCCAGGGTCGTGTAGATTGCGTGGTGCAGACGCCGATGTTCATTTATGTATTCGAGTTCAAGCTGGACGGCACCGCCGCCGAGGCTATGCGCCAGATCGACTCGAAAGGCTATGCCCTGGAGTATTCGGCCGATCCGCGCCGGGTATTTAAGATTGGCGCCGCCTTCTCGTCCGAGACGGGCACCATCAGCGACTGGGAAGTGCGCTGACCTCCGCCACCTGTTCAGACACCCTTTTTCCGCCCCGCCGAGCGACGCTTGTACGGCTCGTGTGGGACACTTGCATTCCATTTGTGGGACACTTGCACGGCTCGCGAGCCACACTTGTGTTGTTCGCGAGCGACACTTGCGCCGCTCAAACGTCCCTCACGCATCCCCCTGAAAAGCTAACTTCATGTAGGTAGACGGCAGCTTCAGAAAGCCTATTTCTGGGTATTTCACAGCTTCGGCCAAAGCCTTTACTTTGCAACGGACAATCAAAAACTGTTAGTTGCAATGAAAAGAATCGGAATTTTTTATGGTTCCAGTACCGGAACCTGTGAAGAGCTGGCCGGCATGATTGCCGACCGGCTGGGTGTGGACAAGGGCGATGTGCATAGTGCCGACCGGCTTTCGGCCGATCTCGTGGCCCGATACGACGTACTGCTGCTGGGCACCTCGACCTGGGGCGACGGCGAACTGCAAGACGACTGGTACGACGGCATCCGGGTGCTGAATTCGTCCGACCTGACGGGCAAGGATGTGGCCCTGTTCGGCTGTGGCGATTCGGAATCGTATGCCGACACGTTCTGCGACGCGATGGGCCTCTTGTACGAAGGTCTGAAAGGCAGTGGATGCCACTTCATCGGGGGTGGTGTCAGTGCCGACGGTTACATGTTCTCCTCGTCCGTTGCGGTGGTCGACGGTAACTTTGTAGGCCTGGCCCTCGACGAGGTGAACGAGAGCGACCGCACCCCGCAGCGCATCGACGACTGGATTGCCACCTTGAGGCCTCTTCTGGATTAATTGTTCTCTTTACCCTGTAGTACTTATATGACTCTCTCTCCCGACATGCACCCCGGTGATCTGAAGGTTTTCCTCAACCACGTTTACGAGTTCAAGAAAGGCGTGCGCCAGATGGTGCTTTATACCGTCAACCGGCGGTACGAGGCCTTTGCTGTGGCGCGCTTGCAAAGCCAGCACATTGCCTATCTGGTACGCCCGGTTGACGAATCGAAGATTAATCTGTTCTTCGGCAAACCCGAATGCATCCATGCCATTGCCTGCATGGTCGACAAACCGCTGAACCGGCTGACGCCCGAGGAAGACTTCATCCTGGGTGCCATGTTGGGATACGACCTTTGTGCGCAGTGCAAACGCTACTGTGCCCGCAAATCCCGCCTCTGAGCCTCCTGGATGCACTATAACGCATGTTACATCTGTTGCAACAAATGTTTCATGCAACATTTTTGTCAGCATCCGAAACATCTGTTTCATACCCGGAAGTATGCAATGCCTACATTTGCCCAGCGTTTGAAAACAAGAAATACTTTCGTTTAACAACTAAATTCAGATACCATGAAAAAAGGTATGAAACAAATTTTCCGACAGGCCGGTACAGCCGCAGTGCTTCTGGCTCTGACATGTGGAAGCGCGCTGGCGCAGGAACAGAATGCTTCCTCCAAGAACGATGATTCTTCGAACAGTAAAGAAGAAGGTAACCGTAACGTCATGCTGAATGCCGCCAGTGCCAACGGCCCGCGCGAAATCCAGATCGGACTCCCCTCGGCCGACGTCAACGTACTGGAAAACGGTATCCCCGTCACTTATGCCACCAACCCGCACTCCGTCAACTCTCTGTGGCGCGCCGATGCCAGCCTGAGCCACGTGGGACTGCTGAAAATCTCGGAAACGGCCATCACGACTGGTAACATCGGTTACGCCGTCAACTCTTTCACCCAACTCGGACAAAAAGGATTCAACGGAACACTTAACTATAAGAGCAACCACTTCGGTATGCAGGAGTTCTCGCTCAACCTGAACGGCGACATCGCCAAAGACTGGTACTACAGCGGAAGCATCTATCAGGACTTCGACCCGGGAACGTTCAAAATCAAATCGACTCCTTTCCAGGACCGCACACAGATCTATAAGTTCGCCCTCACCAAGAAGTACAACGAAGGACGCGGCGAACTGACTGCCATCTATCACTACAGCAACAGCCATCCCGTCTACATGTACGCCACTCAGTCGGCTCCCTTCGTCTACGTGGGCGACGGTAGTGTGAAGGAGTTCGGCCAGTTTGCCCTCGGAACTACCTCTTACCTGCCGATGGACAACGAAATGGTATACCGCGACATGCGTACCGGAGAAGTCTGCAAGACCAACCTCTACGACGCCGTGCAGAATAAAGGCAGCGAATTTACCCTGATGAACAACTACACTTGGGACAACGGCCTGAACTGGAAGACCATCATGAAGTACGACCACTCCACCGGTTCGTGCGTCTATCAGACTCCGATGTCGCTCGACCAGAACGAAGCAGGCATCAACTACCTGTACGAAGCAGCCGACGGTAGCATGAAACCCTATACTGGCGACTACGTACAAAGCCGTATGTCGTGTCTGAACCGCGGCTTCATCGACTCCTTCATGTTCACCACCGAGCTGTCGCGCAAAGCTGGTAACAGCACTTGGCGCCTGGGACTGAACGAGTGGTACTACGACATCGACTACGCATCGGCCACTACCATGTATGACCAGTCTGTACCTACCGACGGTAGCTACCCCGTACGCCTCTACAATGCCGACTATGCTACCTACGCCGACCGCACCTATGCCGGAAACGGTTACTACTACGACTTCAACAAGAATGCATCCGAATATTACAAGGGACACGAAAACAAGATAGCCCTTTACTTCACCCACGACTGGGACGTAACCGACCAGCTGAACCTGTACTACGGTGCCCGTCTGGAATATCAGGCCCTGCGTGGCGACAATGCAGCCGTGAAGAATGCCGAGGGTAACTACGTAGGCCGTTTCGCCGACTATTACCTGGGCGCTACTGCTGCCGACGGCACCAAGATTGCCCCACGCCCATGAGCTACGACTGGCTGAACTACGCCCTGACTGCCGCCGCTACTTATAAGCTGACCGGACAGTTCGGACTGACAGGTGACTTCACTTACATCACCCAGCACCCGAAGATCGAGAACTTTGCTCCCGCCACACTGCCCAATACCGACAAGATTTCCGTTCCCCTGGGACGTGCCGGTATCTACTACAACAACGAGTGGTTGAGCTTGACTTCACTGTTCTCTTACATCTCGAAAACCAACAACAACTCTACGCTGAACCTGCAACACAAGACAGCCGCCGGTCAGACCGAAATCATGGCCGCTCCGCTGACTTACGACATCAAGACGCTGGGTTGGACTACCGACGTGGTAACCCATCCGTTCAAGGGATTTGATTTCCACTTCCTCTTCACCTACCAGAAGCCGACCTATAAGAAGTACGAGACTTCCGTCACCTTCTCTGACGGCTATGTAGGCCAGATCAACGCTACCGGCAACATCGTAGCCGAGATTCCGCAGGTCATCGTCGAAATCGACCCCAGCTACATGATCACCAAAGACCTGAAGATCTGGACCAGCTTCCGTTACTTCAGCAAGACATACGCCAACATCAACGATGCCTACTACTTCAACGGCCGCTGGGAAACCTTCGGCGGACTGAACTGGCAGGTAAACGATAAACTTGCCCTGGGCTGTACCGTAGTCAACTTCCTGAACCAGACAGGTGCTAAAGGCAGCATCGCCGGTGCCGAACTTATCGAAAAGGAAGATGCCGGACAGTATGCCGGACATGTGATGGCAGGTAGCTACATCCGTCCGTTCACCGTAGAATTCAGCGCCAGCCTGAAGTTCTGAAACCCTAAAAGGAATCGGGAAGCCGGAAAGTGAAGGAGACACACAGACCGTCTTTTAAATGAATCATTCCTCCTGCGACGGGAGACGAAGCAATAGGTTAGGCTTCCTGATTCCTGATGTTCCCTTCGGGGAACAACCGATAGAAACACCTCTACAATTCTTTCATCTGGTGGCTCCTTCACTTTAATTTATAAAAGGCAGATAGATTGTTTTCGGATAACATTTTAATTCGTATCTTTAAACATATAAAACAGATATTGCAACCATGAAACTTAATTTCAATCATCTGACAATGGCTTTGGCAACGGTTGCCGCACTCAGCGCCTGCCAGCCGCAGAACAACGGTATCCGCCTCGAACATCAGGGCGATACACTCACCATCGTTCACATCAGCAATCCCAAGAAATATCTCATCCTCCCCATTCAGGAATCGTGTGCCGAGGGTAAGGTGAAACTAGATACCGGCAGTCCGGCCGACATGGCGATGGACGTGCGTCTGGCTGTAGACAGCGTGGAGTATTACGTGCCTTTCGCCCTGCCGCAGGGAGCCAAAGAAGCCACTGTAACCATTGGTCGCGTGGCCGCTAACGCCATCTGCTGGGATAGCATCCGCCTGGCCGACACTTTCGATACTACCAATACCGATTATTACCGTCCCGTTTATCACCACACGCCGCTTTATGGCTGGATGAATGACGCCAATGGTTTGGTCTACAAAGATGGCGAATATCACCTGTACTTCCAGTACAACCCCTACGGATCGAAGTGGGGCAACATGCACTGGGGACACTCCGTCAGCCGCGACCTCATTCATTGGGAACACCTCGACCCGGCCATCGCACGCGACACGCTGGGACACATCTTCTCGGGTAGCTCCGTTGTCGACAAGAACAACAGCGCCGGCTACGGCAAGGACGCCATGATTGCTTTCTACACCTCGGCCAGCGACGAGCACGGACAGATACAGTGCATGGCCTACAGCAACGACAACGGCCGCACCTACACCAAGTACGAAAAGAACCCCATCCTGACTCCGTTCGACGGACTGAAGGACTTCCGCGACCCGAAAGTCTTCTGGTACGAACCCGCACAGAAGTGGTATATGATTGTTTCTGCCGACAAGAACATGCGTTTCTACTCGTCCACCGACATGAAGAACTGGGAATACCTCAGCCAGTTTGGCGAAGGTTACGGTGTACAACCCAACCAGTTTGAATGTCCCGACTTTGTACAGCTGCCTGTCGATGGCAACAAGGACAACATGAAGTGGGTGATGATTGTCAACATCAACCCCGGTTGCCCCTTCGGCGGTAGTGCTACGGAATATTTCGTAGGCGAGTTCGATGGCAAGGAATTCAAGTGCGACAACGACAAGAGCGTCACCAAGTGGCTCGATTTCGGTAAGGATCACTATGCCACTGTCTGCTTCTCGAATACCGGCGACCGCACCATCGCAGTTCCCTGGATGAGCAACTGGCAGTATGCCAACGTAACCCCCATCCGTCAGTACCGCGGTGCCAACGCCCTGCCTCGCGAGCTTTCACTCTACACCAAGGACGGTGAAATCTACATGGCCGCCAATGCCGTGAAGGAGACCGAAGGCCTGCGCAAAGGCACTACACCTGTCAACGACTTCACCCTGGCCGACGAACATCTGGTCAGCCCGCTGGCTACCGGTGCCGAAGGCGCTTGCGAACTGGAAATGGACATCACCCCGGGCAAAGCACAAACCACAGGCTTCCAACTGCTAAACGATAAAGGCGAAAAGGTAGACATCTACCTCGACATGAAGGCCGGCCGCCTCGTCATGGATCGTACTCAGAGCGGACTGACCGCTTTCGGCGAGAAAGCAGAACCTCACGCCAAAGAGACCGACGATCACCGCAAGACCGAATCAGTGAACTACATCAACGATTTCGCTCTGGGCACCTGGGCACCGCTCTCGTTGTGCGAAGGCAAGACATATCACCTCGATGTGTTCGTAGACAAGTGCTCTGTTGAAATCTTCGTAGACGGTGGCCGCATCGCCATGACCAACCTTGTGTTCCCCACCCAGCCTTACAATGCCCTGCGTTTCTATACTCAGGGAGGTGAGGCCGAAGTGAAGAACCTGAAGATACATCAATTAGGATTGTAACACTAAAAGCCCTTATATCCCATGAAACACCTCATCGCAACGGCGGCACTTGCACTGCTCGCCACCACTACACTGAATGCCAGTGACATGAAACAAATACGCATTTCCACTGACCGCACCGACCTGGTGCTGCAGGTGGGCGACAACGGCCGCCTCTACCAGAGCTATTTTGGTGAACGGCTGCTGAATGAGTCCGACCTGAAAGAACTGGGTTGGAGCGTACACCCCGCCTCGGACGGCAGTGTCAGCCGCCGCGGGTGGGAGGTGTACAGCGGTTCGGGCAACGAAGACTTCTTCGAACCTGCCCTGGCCGTCACCCACAACGACGGAAATCCTTCCACATGGCTCTACTACGTTTCTTCCTCCTCGCACCCCGTGGAGGGAGGCGTGCGGACCGACATCCAGCTGCGCGACGACAAGTATCCCGTCGACGTGACGCTGCACTACGTGGCCTATCCGAAGGAGAACGTCATCAAGACCTGGAGCGAAATCCGCCATCAGGAGAAGAAGCCTGTTACCTTGTCGGCCTATGCCTCGACCATGCTTTACTTTAGCCGTCCGACTTACTACCTGACGGAGTTCAGCAGCGACTGGGCCAAGGAAGCGCAGATGAGCACGCAGCCCCTGCTTTTCGGCAAGAAGGTGATCGACACCAAGCTGGGCAGCCGTGCCGCGATGCACACGCATCCCTTCTTCATCGTGGGGCTGGACCAGCCCGCTCAGGAACGGCAGGGCGAAGTGCTGATGGGCACACTGGCGTGGACAGGCAACTTCCGCTTCACCTTCGAGGTGGACAATGTGGGCAACCTGCGCATCATTCCCGGCATCAATCCGTATGCGTCGGCCTACAAACTGGAACGCGATGAGGTCTTCACTACCCCCGAATTCATCTTTACACTGAGCACTGAAGGTACCGGCCAGGGCAGCCGCGACCTGCAGGCCTGGGCACGCAACTACCAGCTGAAGGACGGCAAAGGCACACGCCTGACGCTGCTCAACAACTGGGAGAACACCGCCTTCGACTTCGATCAGGACATTCTGGCCGAACTGATGAAGGAAGCCAAAGACCTGGGTGTAGACATGTTTCTGCTGGACGACGGATGGTTTGGCAACAAGTATCCGCGCAAGGACGACCGTGCCGGACTGGGCGACTGGGAAGTGACGCACGACAAGCTGCCCGGCGGCATCCGTGCCCTGACCGACGCAGCCAAAGAGGCTGGCGTGAAGTTCGGACTGTGGATAGAACCGGAAATGGTGAATCCCAAAAGCGAACTCTTCGAACAGCATCCCGACTGGGCCATCCACTATCCCAACCGCGAGACGTACTACTACCGCAACCAGCTGGTGCTCGACCTGAGCAACCCGGCCGTGCAGGACTACGTCTACGGCATCGTGGACAAGCTGCTGAAGGAGAACCCCGACATTGCTTACTTCAAGTGGGATTGCAACAGCCCCATCACCAACATCTACTCACCCTACCTCAAGGCCGAACAGGGACAACTGTACATCGACCATGTACGCGGCGTCTATAACGTGATGAAACGGGTGAAGGACAACTATCCCGACGTGCCCATGATGCTCTGCTCGGGCGGCGGTGCACGTTGCGACTACGAGGCGCTAAAGTATTTCACCGAGTTCTGGTGCAGCGACAATACCGATCCTGTGGAGCGCATTTACATTCAATGGGGTTTCTCGCAGTTCTTCCCGGCCAAGGCCATGTGTGCTCATGTGACGAGCTGGAACAAGGCAGCTTCGGTGAAGTTCCGTACCGATGTGGCTTCGATGTGCAAGCTGGGTTTCGACCTGGGACTGAAGGAGCTGAGTGCTGACGAACTGCTCTACTGCCAGACGGCCGTGGCCAACTGGAAACGTCTGCAACCCGTCATTCTGGACGGCAGTCAGTATCGTCTGGTGTCACCTTACGAAAGCAACCACATGGCAGTAAACTACGTGAGCACGGACAGCCGCAAGGCCGTACTCTTTGCCTACGATGTCTATCCGCGCTATCAGGAGAAACTGCTGCCCGTCCGCTTGCAGGGACTTGACCCGACGAAGCGTTACAAGGTAGAGGAAATCAACCTGATGCCCGGTACACAGTCCACACTGCCTGCCAACGGCAAAGTGCTCTCGGGCGACTATCTGATGAAGGTGGGACTCGACGCTTTCGGCTTCCAGCCGATGCAGAGTCGGGTGGTGGAACTGACGGAGGTAGAATGAATATCACTTCTCTAACTTCTTTAAATTCTTAAAAACAATGACCGCAAAACAACAAATGAAATACGGAAGGCTGATACCCGTCATGCTTTGCTTTTTCGCCATGGGCTTTGTTGACCTGGTGGGTATCGCTTCCAATTACGTAAAGGCCGACTTGGGGCTGACGGACTCGCAGGCCAATATTTTTCCGTCGCTTGTCTTCTTCTGGTTCCTCATCTTCTCCGTGCCGACGGGGATGCTGATGAACCGCATCGGGCGGAAGCGTACCGTGCTGCTCAGCTTGCTTGTGACTGCCGTGTCGCTGCTGCTGCCGCTCTTTGGCGACGGTTATGGGCTGATGCTCTGTTCCTTCTCGCTGCTGGGCATCGGTAATGCGCTGATGCAGACTTCGCTCAACCCGCTGCTGAGCAACATCATCACGGGCGACCGCCTGGCCAGTTCGCTCACCTTCGGACAGTTTGTCAAGGCCATCGCTTCGTTTCTGGCCCCCTACATCGCCATGTGGGGCGCTACGCAGGCCATGCCTACTTTCGGACTGGGCTGGCGTGTGCTGTTCCCCGTCTACATGGTAGTGGCCGTCATTGCCATCCTGTGGCTGTCGTCTACACCCATCGAGGAAGAGAAACCCGACCAGGCATCGGGCTTTGCCGACTGCCTGCGCCTGCTGGGCCGTCCGTTCATTCTGCTGTGCTTCCTGGGCATCGTCTGCCACGTGGGCATCGACGTGGGCACCAACACCACGGCTCCCAAACTGCTGATGGAACGTGTGGGCCTGACGCTCGAAGAGGCGGGATTTGCCACGAGCCTTTACTTCATCTTCCGTACGGCGGGCTGCCTGCTGGGTACGTTCATCCTACAACATCTGTCGGCACGCCGCTTCCTGGGCATCAGTGTGGTTTGCATGCTGGTGGCAATGGCAGGACTGCTGGTGTCCGACGCGCACTACGTCATCTACGTTTGCATCGCGCTGATCGGTTTCGGCAACTCGAATGTATTCCCCATCATCTTTGCGCAGGCGCTGACGACTGTGCCCGAGAAGAAGAACGAGGTTTCGGGTCTGATGATTATGGGCCTCTTCGGCGGCACGGTGTTCCCGTTGCTGATGGGTGTGGCCAGCGATGCAGTAGGTCAGAGTGGTGCGGTGGCCGTGATGACGGTCGGCGTGCTCTATCTGATTGCCTATACGCTGAAGATGAAGAAAGCCTGATTTTAGTAAACAAGTAAACGAGTCAACAAGTAATCAAGAAACAAGTAAACGAGTTAACAAGTCAACAAGTAAACGAGACCACAAGTCCTTGTAGCCTGTAGCCTTGTCAACTCGTCTACTAACTGATTCCCTTGTCAACTCGTCCACCATTTAAAACCAACAACCATGAATAGTCAACCAATCGTAGTCGGAATGGGCGAAGCACTGTGGGACGTGCTGCCCGAAGGAAAAAAACTGGGTGGAGCACCCGCCAACTTTGCCTATCACGTGTCGCAGTTCGGGCTGGAGAGCCGCGTGGTGAGTGCCGTAGGTCAGGACAAACTGGGCGCAGAGATTCTGGAAAACTTCCGCCAGAAACAGCTGTACGGACTTATCGAAACCGTGCCTTACCCCACGGGTACCGTTCAGGTAGAGCTGGATGCCGAGGGCGTGCCCTGCTATGACATCAAGGAAGGCGTGGCCTGGGACAACATCCCCTACACGCAGGCCCTCGAAGGACTGGCCAGTCAGACGCGTGCCGTCTGCTTCGGTTCGCTGGCACAACGCAGCATCGTGTCGCGCCAGACCATCCACCGTTTTCTCGACGCCATGCCCAACGATGCCGATACGCTGCGCATCTTCGACATCAACCTGCGTCAGGGTTTCTATACGAAAGAGATTCTGTGCGATTCGTTCCGCCGCTGCAACATTCTGAAGATTAATGATGAGGAACTGGTCACCGTGAGCCGCATGTTCGGCTATCCCGGCATCGACTTGCAGGACAAGTGTTGGATTCTGCTGGCCAAGTACAACCTGAAGATGCTTATCCTGACCTGTGGTGTCAATGGCAGCTACGTCTTCACGCCCGGTCATGTTTCGTTTGTCGAGACGCCGAAGGTGCAGGTAGCCGACACGGTGGGTGCCGGCGATTCGTTCACCGCCGCCTTCGTGGCCGCCACGCTGAAGGGACTTCCCGTAGCCGAAGCCCATCGCCTGGCCGTCGACACCTCGGCCTACGTCTGCACACAGCAGGGTGCTATGCCCGTGCTGCCCGAGTCGCTGACCAGCCGTCTGGCCTGACCTCCGACATCACTTATTCCCCGTTTGTGGGACACTTGCACGGCTCGCGAGCAACACAAGTACGGCTCGCGAGCCGTGCTTGTGTTTCATAAATGGAATGCAAGTGTCCCACATTCCTGCCAATTTCCAAGCCTTTCCCCCAATCTTTTCCCGCCCCGTGTCGCTCTTCTGCATTATATTCGTTATATTTGCCTTCTCTAATCCCCAAAAGAAAGGCCATGAAACACAATACCTTCTACCTTTTTACCTTGTGCGCACTGTGTCTGCTGCTGACGGCATGCGGGCGCGAACGGGCCCGTTTCCTGATAGCCGTGTCGCAATGCAGCGACGACGAGTGGCGCACGCAGATGAACAAGGAAATCCGTCGCGAAGCACTTTTCTATCCCGGTGTGGAAGTGGACATCCGCTCGGCCGGCGATGACAATGCCCGGCAGACAGCCGACATCGAACATTTCATCGACCAGAAAGCTGACCTGATTGTGGTGGCGCCCAACGAAGCCGAAGCGCTGACACCCGCCATCGAAAAGGCGCACGACAAAGGCATTCCCGTGCTGCTGGTCGACCGTCGTATCAACTCCGACCGCTATACCGCTTACATCGGTGCCGACAATTACGAGATGGGACGCCAGATAGGTGCCTACATCGTCAGTCGCCTGAAAGGGGAAGGTAACGTTGTGGAACTGACCGGACTACAGGGTTCGACCCCAGCGCGCGACCGCCATCGCGGACTGATGGACGCCCTGGCCGACGCTCCGGGCATACACGTCGTGGCTGCAGCCGATGCCGGATGGTTCAGGCAATCGGCCGAACAGGCCTTCGACTCCATCCTCGACCGCCAGCCGCGCATCGACCTCGTCTTTGCCCACAACGACCGTATGGCCTCCGGTGCGCACGATGCTGCCGTCAGACGGGGACGTGCCGAAGAGATGCTGTTTGTCGGTGTAGATGCCCTTTCGGGCAAGGGACTGGGTGTGGAGATGGTGTCCGACGGCACCCTCGATGCCACCTTCATCTATCCCACCGGCGGCGACCGCGTCGTGCAGGTGGCCATGGATATTCTCGAAGGACGCAGCTATCCGCGCGAGACGCTCCTCTCTACCGCATTGGTCAACCGTCAGAACGCCCGCATCATGCAGATGCAGACGACCCACATAGGCACCCTCGACGAAAAAATCGAGAAGCTCAACAGCCAGCTCGACGCCTTCCTGCTGCGCTACTCGGCCCAACGCATGTTTCTATATGCCTGCATCGTTATTTTGGTGCTGGTAGGAGCGTTGCTCGTCTTCGTGGTGCGTGCCTTCTGGACCAAGAATCGCCTGAATACCGAACTTTCGCAACAGAAGCAGCAGGTGGAGGAACAGCGCGACCAGCTCATCCACCTGTCGCGCCAGCTGGAGGACGCCACACATGCCAAACTGGCCTTCTTCACCAACGTTTCGCACGACTTCCGCACCCCGCTCACCCTGATTGCCGACCCCGTGGAGCAGCTAATGCACAGCCACACCCTGACCGAGCACGAACGCTTCCTGCTGAACATCATTCACAAGAACGTCACCGTGCTGTTGCGCCTGGTCAATCAGGTGCTCGACTTCCGGAAGTTCGAGGATGGCAAACTGCAGTTGCGTCTGAGCCGCTTCGACCTGCGTACGGCGCTGATGGAGTGGACCGACGCTTTCCGCACCCTGTCGTTCCGCAAGCACATACACTTCCGCATCGAGGCCGACCCTGCTGCCGACTACACCGTGACCGCCGATGCCGAGAAGCTGGAACGCATCGTCTACAACCTCCTCTCGAACGCCTTCAAGTTCACGCCCGAGAACGGTAACATCAGTGTCGGCCTGGCTTTGTTCAGCCGCGAAGGCGAACCCGCGCTGCGCCTGCAAGTCACCGATACCGGCGTAGGCATGCCTGCCGAGCACGTGCAGCACATCTTCGACAGTTTCTATCAGATCGACGTCCATCATGCCGGTTCGGGCATCGGTCTGGCCCTGGTGAAAGCCTTTGTCGAGATGCACCGCGGCACCATCCGTGTAGACACTACCGAAGGGCAGGGCACTTGCTTCACTATCGAGATGCCCGCTTGCCAGACGGGCGACCTCGACCCCGACACCACACGCAGCGCCGTGCTGGCCAATCTGAAAGAAGGTGCCGTGCTGGCCGCCGACCAGGAGACACTGCAAGCTACCGAGTCCGACACCCCTGCCGAGGATAAGGAAACCGTGCTCGTGATAGACGACAATCAGGACATCCGCGACTACGTGCACTCCATCCTGCAGGACGACTACCGTGTAATCGAGGCTGCCAACGGTCAGGAGGGCATTCAGCAGGCCATGAAGTATGTGCCCGACGTCATCATCTGCGACGTGATGATGCCCGTGATGGATGGCATGGAGTGTTGCCGCCGCCTGAAGTCCGAACTGCAGACGTCGCACATCCCCGTGATGATGCTTACCGCCTATGCTGTGGACGAGCAGAAGATAAAAGGCTACGAATGCGGTGCCGACTCGTACATCGCCAAGCCCTTCAGTGCCCGCCTGCTGACTGTGCGCCTGCGCAACCTTATCGAAAACCGTCACCGCCTGCAGAACTTCTTCGCCGATGGCAGCAACACTGCCTTGCAACAGCCCAAACCCGCGGTCACCGATGTGGACAAGGGCTTTATGGATAAGCTGCGCCGCCTGATCGACGAGCGTCTGTCCGACCCCAATCTCAGCGTAGAGGAGCTGGGCGAACAGATAGGTCTGAGCCGCGTGCAGCTGTACCGCAAGACGAAGGCCCTGTGCGGCTACTCGCCCAACGAGCTGCTGCGCATTGCCCGCCTGAAGCGTGCCGCCTCGCTGCTGGCCTCGACCGAAAAGACCGTGGCCGAGATTACCTACGAAGTAGGCTTCAGTTCGCCCTCGTACTTCACCAAGTGCTATAAGGAGTATTTCGGCGAGATACCGACCGAATTCCTGCGTCGGAAGAATGGTGGGGAGTGAGCCTGCCGCTCTGCGGACGGAAGTGCGTCGGCCGTATGGCTTCGGTTACAGTTGTGATTCTTTGGAAGAAAGGAAGAACGAGGGAAGCGGAGTGGGTGTTGTACCTCCCGACCATCCCCCGTCAGAACGTCATGTGCAGACTGATGCGCAGGCCGCTGCGGTCGATGCCGGGGAGGTCGCGATAGGTGAGCCTCCATACGTAGTCCAAACGGAGGACTTTCAGAATGTTTTCGATACCTGCACCTACTTCTACATAAGGCTTGCTGCCCATCAGGTGGCTGCCTGCCGGAAACTGGAAGAGGCCTTCGCAGCAGGCGGGATTGTTGCGGTCGCTCAGGTGGCCATACATGCCCCGGCACGAGAGGACTTCGCGCCACTGCAGTTTCTTCAGCAAGGGGATGCGGTTGAAGAGCCATCCGTTCAGATAGTAGGTGACGTCCCACGAGGCGTACTCGTCGTTGAGGAACTCCATCGCGTTCATCAGGCTGAAGGATTCGGGCTGTATGGTGTACGACAGGTTGGCGTTGGGGATGATGAGCAGGGGGAAGGGCACCTTGTTCCATACCTTTCCTGCTTTCAGAATGACGTCGGTGTAGCCGAAGGCCGAGAACCAGAAACGCTTCTGAAAACCCGCTTCGGTGTACTGGTAATTGTAGTCGCTGCCCAATATGCCTTTGGCGGCCATCGTGTGCGACAGACTGAAGACGGGAGCGTCGAGCGAGACGGGGAAGCGGTTCCATTGCGTCTGGAAGAACTTTTCGCCCGGGGCATAGCGTAGCTTCAGCTCCAGTTCGCTGTTGGCGATGCTGGGCACGTAGGTGTGGTTTTCGTCCTGACGGATGAAGGGAATGAGGTACGACGACTCGTCGCGGCGCAAGCGGGCGATGAGTTGGTAGGAGAAACCGGAGTGGTACTCATGCCTGTAGGTCAGTTCGGCCTTCTGCTGGTAGCCGATGCGGTCGTCTTTCTTCCGTTTCAGGGCCAGGAAGACGTTGTCTTTGCTGGTGTACAGATAGTTCTGTCCGTACTGATTGACGTCGGAGTAGTAGCTGAGCTTGAGCGAGTGGATGGGGAATTCGTTGGCGTATTCCTTCTTCTCGTTGAAGGAGTATTCGAGCTCGGCCAGTCCCTTGACGCGCTGGTCCTTGAAACCATAGGCCATGTAGCCTCTGGCAAAGAGGTGCGGGTGGAGCCAGGCGGTAGTCATGCCCCCGGCGCGGATGCGTACGCCTTCGAGGGTGTTTCCGTTGATGGAGGTGTTGACGGGACCGTAGTAGAACAGCGGCGAGTGGTCGCGCGGCAGGGGAACGTAGCCTGTAAAGAGTATTTTCAGTATCTTTTCGGTCCAGTAGTAGGCAGGGTAGGTGCGCAGGCGGGCCATCATCTGGTCGACCGAGGTCTCCTTGGGGCTGATGCCGGCAGGGCGGTTCTGTGCCCAGTACTGGTCGGTGCGGGCGGCAGCTTCGCGCGGCTCGATGACTTTCTCGGGGCGCTCGAAGGCGGCGAGTCCTTCGGGGGTAGGGATGTAGCGGTAGTTGGTGTAGGACACTTGCCGCTTGGCGTAGATGCCGTCGCTGCCTTCGGTCAGCTTGAATTCGGTCAGGATGGTTTCGTCGGTGAGCTGGCGGGTGCCGTCGGGGGCGCGGTCGAAGTTCTGTTCGAGAGTCATGTCGTCGACGAAGTTCAGGTTGATTTTGCGGGGGAAGTTCATTTGTACGCGGTGGACGAAGTAGGTGCTGTCGAGCGATACGTACAGGTGTCCCGTGAATCCGAACGACTCGGAGTTGAAGGGTACGAAGGTGAGGTCGACGCAGGGCTGCCCGCCGATGTCGAGGGTGTCGGCCAGGTAGTATTTGTAGAACGAGGGCCCCATTTGCGACAGAGGGCTGACGAACTTGTTGGTGAAGAGGGTGATGTTGTTGCGGTAGATGTCGACGTCGGTCATGGTGACGCTGATGGCCTGCTCCATGCCTTGCTGCGACAGCATTTCGTCGACGCCTGCCTGACGGCGTGCGCGGACGGCTTGCTTTTCGGTGTGGGGCGAGCGGCGGTAGTAGTCGGTGGCCAGCAGTTCGCGGTTGGACACGGCGAGCATGGGCTTCCCGCTGACGGCCGAGGTGTCGACGTAGTCGGTCAGGAAGTCGAATTTGCGGTAGATCCATTTCTGGCTTTTCAGGCTGTCGAAGTTGTTGATGAAGAAGGTGGTCTTCTCGTAGCGGTCGCGCTGCCAGTAGTCCTGTTCGTCGGGCGAGTAGTCGTCGCGGTGGTCTATCATCCGGCGGACGAACTCGACGGCAGGGTTGTTCTTCTTGCTGTAGTGTTCGCGGCGGGGCTTCACGACGACTTCCTGCAGGGCGTAGGTGGCGGGCGACAGTGCGATGTGCAGTTCGGATTGCGTGGCGGGGCGTATGGTTCGGGTGTATTCGTTGTATCCCACGGCCGACACTGTGAGCTGGGCCTGCGTACGGCGGGTGGTGAAGCGGAAGTGCCCTTCGTTGTCGGTCATGCCTCCTTCGGTGGTTCCTTTCAGGTAGACGGATGTGTAGGGCAGCGGTTCCTTTGTCAGGGAATCGGTTACTGTCCCGCGCAGGGTGTACTGTGCCTTCAGGGGGAGGGCGGCACATACGAGCATGATCCAAAGAACTGTTTTTGCAAGCTTCATCCTACTATGTTTTAGGCTCTGATTCGGGCTGCAAAGTTACGGCGGAAAACTTTTTTGGAAAGTTCAGTTTTGCTGGAGAAATGTTCTGTTTCTCTTTTTTGTGGCTGGAATTATGGAGAAAAACGGCTTTTTCAGTGTTCCGTAGGGCGCTTGCAGGGTATTTGTGGGACACTTGTGTTTCATTTGTGGGACACTTGTACGGCTCGCGAGCCACACTTGTGTCTCTCGCGAGCGACACTTGCGCCGCTCCCGAAGCTGTGTGGTGCTTGTATTGGCAGGTGGAAAAAAGGACAGGCGGCCGCCGGAGCCTGATGTGGCTTCCGCGACCGCCTGCCGGTATGTGTGCGCGTGTGCGATTCGTTTAGAGGGCGTTCTCCTTGATGAGCCATTCGGCTATCTGAACAGCGTTCAGGGCGGCTCCCTTCTTGATCTGGTCGCCTACAATCCAGAACGTCAGTCCGCAGTCGTTGGTCAGGTCCTTGCGGATGCGGCCTACGTATACGGGGTCTTTGCCTGCCAGGAAGAGGGGCATGGGGTATTCCTTCTCGGCGGGGTTGTCCATCAGCACCAGTCCTTCGCCCTTGCTGAAGGCTTCGCGGGCTTCTTCGACGGAGATGGGGCGTTCGGTCTCTACCCAGATGCTCTCGGAGTGAGAACGGAGGGCGGGTACGCGTACGCAGGTGGCGCTGACCTTGACGTCGGAGTGCATGATTTTGCGTGTCTCGTTGTACATCTTCATCTCTTCCTTCGTATAGCCGTTTTCAGTGAACACGTCGATCTGCGGGATGAGGTTGAAGGCAAGCTGGTAGGCGAACTTCTCGACGGTGACGGGCTCTCCGGCCAGTACCTGACGGTATTGTGTGTACAGTTCGTCCATGGCGGCTGCTCCGGCGCCGCTGGCTGCCTGGTAGGTAGACACGTGTACGGTCTTTATGTGTGATAGCTGTTCGATGGCTTTCAGTGCAACGACCATCTGGATGGTGGTGCAGTTGGGGTTGGCGATGATGCCGCGCGGACGGTCTTTGGCGTCGGCGGGGTTTACTTCGGGCACTACGAGGGGCACGTCGGCATCCATACGGAAGGCGCTTGAGTTGTCTATCATCACGGCTCCGTACTTGGTGATGGTTTCGGCGAATTCTTTGGAGGTGCCTGCGCCTGCGGAAGTGAACGCGATGTCCACACCTTTAAAGTCATCGTTGTGTTGCAAGAGTTTGACCTCGATCTGTTTACCGCGGAAGGTGTATTTCGTACCTGCACTGCGTTTCGATCCGAACAGCACTAACTCGTCCAGCGGGAAATTTCTTTCATCGAGCACCCGCAGGAATTCTTGTCCTACGGCTCCGCTTGCTCCAACAATAGCTACTTTCATTTTTCTTTTCTTTTTAATTAATGGGTTAAAAATTGAGCTTTTCGGCCGCAAATTTACTACAAAATGCAGTACGGCATCACACTAAATGAAAACTTTTTTGTTATTTTGCACATGAAAACCTAATATGTGATGCGTATGGATTGGCTCAACTTCAGTTTGGAACTACCTATAACCGACCCCACGTGGATATTTCTGCTGGTGCTGCTTATCATCCTGTTTGCCCCCATGCTGCTCAGCAAGCTGCGCATTCCGCACATCATCGGCATGATTCTGGCGGGGCTGGTCATCGGCGAGCACGGGTTCAACATCCTGGCGCGCGACAGCAGTTTTGAACTTTTCGGCAAGGTGGGCCTGTACTACATCATGTTTCTGGCCGGACTGGAAATGAACATGAGCGACTTCAAGCAGAACCGCAACAAGGCGCTCGTGCTGGGTCTGCTGGCTTTTGTGGTGCCTATCGTCATCGGTTTTGTGGCCAATGTCGCGCTGCTGAAGTATGGTGTGCTGACCTCGGTTCTGCTGGCCAGTATGTATGCCTCGCATACGCTGGTGGCCTATCCCATTGTGATTCGTTACGGCGTGTCGCGCCACCGCAGTGTCAGCATCGCTGTGGGCGGAACGGCTGTCACCGACACCCTGACGCTGCTTGTGCTGGCCGTTGTGGGCGGCATGTTCAAGGGCGAGTCGGACGGACTGTTTTGGCTGTGGCTGGTGGTGAAGGTCATCATTCTGGGTGCGTTTATCATGTGGTCGTTTCCCCGCCTGGGGCGCTGGTTCTTCCGCCGCTACGACGACAACGTGATGCAGTTCATCTTCGTCCTTGCCCTGGTGTTTCTGGGTGCGGGACTGATGGAGTTCGTGGGCATGGAAGGCATCCTCGGCGCATTCCTCGCCGGACTGGTGCTGAACCGCCTCATTCCCCACGTGTCGCCGCTGATGAATCACCTGGAGTTTGTGGGCAACGCCTTGTTTATTCCCTACTTCCTGATAGGCGTCGGCATGCTGATAGATGTCAACGTGCTGTTTGGTCACGTCAATTCGCTGAAGGTGGCGGGCGTGATGATTGTCATGGCCTTGCTGGGCAAGTGGATAGCCTGCTGGCTGACGCAGAAAGCCTATCGGATGACGTCGATCGAGCGCGAACTGATGTACGGCCTTAGTACGGCGCAGGCCGCTGCCACGCTGGCTGCCGTGCTGGTGGGTTACAACATCATCCTGCCGAGTGGCGAACGTCTGCTGAACGACGACGTGCTGAACGGCACCATCCTGCTGATTCTGGTCACCTGCATTGTCAGTTCGTTCGTCACCGAGCGTGCCGCGCGCACCGTAGCCATGGACGAAGCCCATCCCGAAGAAGACCGTTCGCGCGAGCCCGAAAAGATTCTGATCCCGATTGCCAATCCCGACACGATAGAAGACCTTATCAACCTGTCGTTGGTGATACGCGACCCCAAGCAGAAAGACAACCTGCTGGCCTTGAACGTAGTAAACGACAGCAACAGTCCCAACGGCTCCGATGTGCGTGGCAAGCGCTATTTGGAGAAAGCCGCCATGATTACCGCTTCGGCCGATGTGCGCCTGAAGCAAATCAGCCGCTACGACCTGAACATTGCCGCGGGCATCATCCATACGGCGAAGGAGCACGGAGTGACCGACGTTGTCATCGGTCTGCACCGCAAGATGACCATCGTAGACTCCTTCTTCGGTATGCTGACTGAAAGTCTGCTCAAGGGACTGAACCGCGAAGTGATGGTGGCCAAGTTCCTGATCCCCATCAACACGCTGCGCCGCATCATTGTGGCCGTGCCGCCCAAGGCTGAATACGAAGCGGGCTTCCAGAAGTGGGTAGAACACTTCTGCCGCATGGGCAACACGCTGGGCTGCCGCGTCCACTTCTTCTCGAACGAAGAGACAGCCGTACCCCTGCAAGCCCTCATCAAGAAGAAATATAGCCAGACGCTGACCGACTACTCCCTGCTGGACGACTGGGAAGACCTGCTGATACTGACCGGACAAGTGAACTACGACCACCTGCTGGTCATCATCAGTGCTCGCCGCGGCTCCATCTCGTACGACAGCTCGTTCGAGAAACTGCCCGGACAGCTGAGCCGCTACTTTGCCAACAACAGCCTGATTGTGCTCTACCCCGACCAGTTGGGCGAACCGCAGGATGTACTCTCCTTCTCGAACCCGCGCGGCAACAACGATCCGCAGCACTACGAGAAAGTAGGTCGCTGGTTCTATCGATGGTTTAAAAAGAACAATGCCTAATGACTGACATGAATATACCGAACGCCGCCTCTGCCGGCGACACTCCGTGCCCCGACTGGCAACAGCGTACCCAGCTGCTGCTGGGCGAGGAGAAAAGGCAGCGACTGGCCCGTGCCCACGTGCTGATAGTAGGACTGGGAGGTGTGGGCGCCTATGCCGCCGAAATGATTTGCCGTGCCGGTGTGGGCCGCATGACGATTGTCGATGCCGACACCGTACAGCCCACCAACATCAATCGCCAGCTGCCTGCGCTGCACTCCACCGTGGGCCTGCCGAAAGCCGAAGTGCTGGCTGCCCGCTTCCGCGACATCAACCCCGATGTGCAGCTCAACGTGCTGCCCGTCTTCCTGAAGGACGAGAACATCCCCGCGCTGCTCGACGCCGACCGCTACGACTTTGTGGTCGATGCCATCGATACGCTGGCCCCCAAGTGCCACCTGATAGCCGAAGCCCTGAGGCGGCGCATCAAGATTGTATCGAGCATGGGGGCAGGCGCCAAGAGCGACATCACGCAGGTGCGCTTTGCCGACATTTGGGACACCTACCACTGCGGACTGAGCAAGGCTGTGCGCAAGCGCCTGCAAAAGATGGGCATCCGCCATAAGTTGCCCGTCGTGTTCAGCACCGAGCAGGCCGACCCGAACGCCGTCCTCCTGACCGACGACGAGCAGAACAAGAAGTCCACCTGCGGCACGGTGAGCTACATGCCCGCCGTCTTCGGCTGCTATCTGGCCGAGTATGTCATCAGGAGGCTCTGAAAGAATTAAAAATGAATAATGAATAATGAAAAGGCAGGGCTTGCGGAGGCTTGCACAGCTGGCCGCGTCCTGCCAACTGCTGATCCGCATAAATCCATAACGAATGATTCAACTCGAAAACATAACCAAGAGTTTCGGCTCCCTCCAGGTACTCAGGGGCATCGACCTGCAGATAGAGAAAGGCGAAGTAGTAAGCATCGTAGGTCCCAGCGGTGCCGGAAAGACCACCCTGTTGCAAATCATGGGTACGCTCGACGCGCCCGACACGGGTATGGTCCGCATCGACGGTACCGAGGTAGGCCGCATGAAGGAGAAAGAACTCTCTGCCTTCCGCAACCGCCGCATCGGCTTCGTCTTCCAGTTCCACCAGCTGTTGCCCGAGTTCACTGCGTTGGAGAACGTCATGATACCCGCCCTGATAGCCGGTCTGGGTCGCCGCGAAGCCCAGTCGTCCGCCCTCGAAATGCTGAATCTGCTGGGACTGGCCGACCGTGCCGCGCATAAGCCCAGCGAACTGTCCGGTGGCGAGAAACAGCGCGTGGCTGTGGCTCGTGCCCTCATCAACCACCCCGCCGTGGTACTGGCCGACGAGCCTTCGGGCAGCCTCGACACACACAACAAGGCCGAACTTCACCAACTTTTCTTCGATCTGCGCGACCGCCTGGGGCAGACGTTCGTCATCGTGACTCACGACGAGAGCCTGGCCTGCATTACCGACCGCACGATTCATCTGAAGGATGGGGCGGTGGTGCAAGATTCTGAGGTCGCAGTGAGCGAGTAATCTTCTTTTCTTTGTGCAAAATCCCCCAAAAACTGCACGAACTTCGTGCAATATTCCCTGATTTCTGTACGAATCGGGTGCAAAATCCGTATGTCCGGCGGTTGAGTCGGGGTTATTCGAAGCTCAGGTAGTGGCTGAGGCGTTCCAGATCGTCGGGGGTGAACTCTTCGTAGAGGGCGAGGGGTTTGAGGCTCTTCAGTGGGCCGTGCTTGCGGCGATACTCTACGATGGCTTTGGCCTGATAGAAGTTCAGGTAGGGGTGGCGGCGCAGCTGTTCGATGCCGGTGCGGTTGACGTCGAGGCGTTGCAGGGCAGTGGTGTCGATGCGGAACCATGCAGCCAACTGGTGATGGTCGAGGCCTATCTCGCCCAACTGTTCGACGCAGTAGAAGCCGCCCAGCTGCCGGCGATAGTTGCTGATGAGGCGGGCGATGCCGCTCCCTATGCCGGGTATCTTTTTCAGTTCGGTGGTGTCGGCGCGGTTCAGGTCGACGGTGGTGCCGGGGGCATACTTCTGCACTTGCGGACGGGCGGGCAGACTGTCGGTGTGCTGGCGGGCAAGCAGTAACGAGGAAGTTTGCTGTGTGGCGGACGGCGAGTGTACGGGCGGCACGGATGCGGAGCCGTCGCTGTCGGCGGGAGCGATGACGATGTAGGGGCGCAGGGTGTCGAACTGTTGCTGCGTCAGCCCATAAATCTTGCGGAAATCTTTGGCCCGGCGGAAACGCCCACCCTTGCTGCGATAGCGTAGTACGTTGCTTACCATCCACTGCGGCAACCCCAGACGGCGCAGGGTGAGCGAGTCGGCCGTATTGGGGTCGAAGGCGACGGGTGTCAGGCGGACGGGTGCTTGTCGGCCCTCGTCCGAGGACGGCGGATAGGCTTCGTCGGGTTGCCCTTGCCTGCCGTTCAGGCTGTCGGCAAAGGAGTGTTGGCCTTCGGCGGTCTGTTGCTCCGGCTGGTTTTCTCCGTCGGGGGCGGTACGGTCATGGCGAAGCATGACGGCCTGAATGGCCGCATACAGCAGTATCACACCGATGCCCAGCAGAACGACGCCCCGCCTCTCGTTGCAGGTGAAGAACTGCCACA
This sequence comes from Bacteroides ndongoniae, assembly GCF_900108345.1. GTDB lineage: Bacteria > Bacteroidota > Bacteroidia > Bacteroidales > Bacteroidaceae > Bacteroides > Bacteroides ndongoniae. Next base: position 811,809 of record NZ_FNVV01000012.1, read on the forward strand.
GGAGGGCCCATCGTTTCTTATTCTTCCCGTTTGGCCGCATGCAGCAGTTATTTCAGCAGTCCCAGCTCGTTGATGAAGATGAAGGCGATGCCTATCGGGGCAATGTACTTCAGGATGAAGGCCAGCAACAGACCGATCTTGACGGTGCCGTTGTTGGTGAACTCGCCCCGCATAATCTTCTTGTCCAGATACCAGCCACTGAAGAGAGCGATGAAGAATCCACCCAGCGGCAGCATGATTTTGGCCGTCACGAAGTCGAAGAGGTCGAACAGCGTCAGTCCGAACAGGGTGTATTCCTTGCCCACACCCAGCGACAGCGAGCAGAGCGCGCCGAGCACGATGCAACCGGCGGTGACCAGACGGGCCGCCTTGCTGCGCGTCATGTTGAACTCTTCGTGCAGATAGGCCGTCACCACCTCGTGCAGCGAGATGGTAGAGGTGAGCGCCGCCAGCGCCAGCAGCACGTAGAACATGATGGACAGGATGATGGCCAGCCAAGGCAGTCCGCCAAAGGCTTGCTGGAAGACGTTGGGCAGGGTGATGAACAGCAGGCTGGGACCGGCATCGGGCTGTATGCCCACCGAGAAGGCGGCGGGGAAGATGATGAGGCCCGCCAGTATGGCTACAGCCGTGTCGATGGCTGCCACGTTGAAGGCCGTCTTGGGCAGGTTGGTGTCGCTGCGGAAATAAGAAGCGTAGGTGCACAGGCATCCCATACCCAGCGAGAGCGAGAAGAAGGCCTGCCCCATGGCACCCAGCAGCACGTTGGCATCGACCTTGCTGAAGTCGGGCTTCAGCAGGAATTCGAGTCCTGCACCTGCGCCGGGCAGTGAGATGGAGCACACGGCCAGGATAAGAAGCAGGATGAAGAGGATGGGCATCATGATTTTCGACGACTTTTCGATGCCTTTCTCTACGCCTTTCACCACGATGAAGTGCGTGGCCAGCAGGAAGATAATCATCCAGAGCGTAGGCCGCCAGGGATTGGCCACGAAGTTGCCGAAAGCAGCGATGAACTGGTCGGCCGACTTGCCGGCAAAGCTGTTGGTGGCCGCTTCGAGGGTGTACTCCAGCGTCCAGCCCGCCACTACCGAGTAGTAGCCCAGGATGAGGAATCCGGCCAGCACACCCATGCGTCCCACCCAGCGCCAGTGTGTGCCCGGAGCCAGTATGCGGTAGGCGCCTGCCGTGTTGGCGCGCGAACGTCGTCCGATGGAGAACTCGGCTATCATGATGGGGACTCCGAACAGGAGGATGCATCCCAGATATACCAGTATGAAGGCGGCTCCGCCGTGGTTGCCTGTTTCGTAGGGGAATCGCCAGATGTTGCCCAGTCCTACGGCCGAACCGGCCGACGCGAGTATTACGCCCAGTTTGCTGCCAAAGTTGGCTCTGTCTTTCTTTGTCATATGAATAGCCTTTTTGCTTACAATCCGTAATGAATATTTGTTGAAAGAGTGCAAATATAGAAAATATTCCGTATTTTTGCATTGCGAATTGTAATTTATGCGAATCCTCCGCCGAAAAAACATTCATTTGCAGGAAGCAAGCCTGATGAAGTTGCGGTCGGTTAAAGTCTGATGGCCTCGGTGTGTGGGACACTTGCATTCCATTTGTGGGACACTTGCACGGCTCGCGAGAAACACTTGTACGGCTCGCGAGCCGTACAAGTGTTCAATGTCGCATGCGGAACAGAACCGATTCGCCGTTGGCGTTCATTAAAAACCAGAAAAATTATCTGCTTATGCTATATTATATAAAGAAGTATCCGTTGTCGCTGCTCATCATTCTGACGGTTGTTTACCTTTCTTTCTTCAAACCGCCTCAGACGGAGATGGACTCCATTCCGGGCATCGACAAGGTGGTGCACGTGTGTATGTACCTGGGCATGTCGGGCATGTTGTGGCTGGAGTTTGTGCGGGCACACCGCAAGGATGCCGGCCGGGTGCGCATGTGGCACGCCTGGGTGGGTGCGGCGCTGTGTCCCGTGCTGTTCAGCGGGGTGGTGGAACTGTTGCAGGAGTATTGCACCACGTATCGCGGTGGCGACTGGCTGGACTTTGCCGCCAATACGACGGGAGTGCTGCTGGCCTCGCTGGTGGGGCGGTTTGTGCTGATGCGGAGAAGAGGGTAGGGATGGATACGCGGACGACGCGGAATAAACGGATCATCACGGATTTTATTTTATTCAAATTATCGTCCGTGTTCGTCCGCTTTCTCCGCGTCGTCCGCGTATCTATTCTGTTTCCCTCTTACAAATACTCTACCACCGAGCTCAGCCGTATTCCGTTCGAACCTTTTATCAGGATGGTCTTGCCGTGAGGCTTGTCGGCCTTCAGATGCTCGATCAGGGCGGGAGCGTCGGGATAAGTGGGGCAGGTGTGGCGGGTGGCCGCAAACTGTTCGCCCACGAGGACGACGTCGCGCAAACCGCATTCCTCCAGATAATCCACTACTTTCTGATGCTCTTCGGCACTGTCCTTGCCCAGCTCGCGCATGTCGCCCAGGATGAGCATTTTGTGGTCGGCCTTCATCTTGTAGAAGTTGCCGATGGAGGCGCGCATGCTGGTGGGGTTGGCGTTGTAGGCGTCGATGATGAGGGTGTTGTCGGCCGTCTGCTTCAGCTGCGAGCGGTTGTTCTGCGGCACATACTCTTGCAGGGCTTTGTCTATCTTGGCAGGCTCAACGCCGAAGAAGCGTCCTACGGTGACGGCGGCCAGTGCGTTGGCAAAGTTGTATTCGCCGATGAGGTGAGTCTGCACTTCGTGGCGTTCGCCGTCTTTTCCGGCTTTCCAGGCGAAGGCCAGGTAGGGCGAGTTGCCGGTCACCTGCCCGTTGACGTACAGACTGCTGTCGGTGCCGTAGTAGATGGGGTTCAGGCCCCAGGCCATTTCGCACAGGTAGGGATTGTCGTGATGGACGAAGACGGTAGAGTCGCCGTGGCGGCGCAGGAAGTCGAAGAGTTCGCCCTTGGTGCGCATCACTCCCTCGAACGAGCCGAAGCCTTCCAGATGGGCCTTGCCCACGTTGGTGATGAGTCCGTAGTCGGGTTCGGCGATGTCCACCAGTTCCTTGATGTCGCCGGGGTGGCTGGCTCCCATTTCTACGACGGCCAGCTCGTGCTCGGTGCGCAGGCGAAGCAGGGTGAGGGGCACGCCGATGTGATTGTTCAGGTTGCCTTCGGTGTAGAGTATATGGTGACTTTGCGACAGCACGGCGGCCAGCAGTTCCTTGGTCGTAGTCTTGCCGTTGGTGCCGGTGATGCCGATGATGCGCGTGCCCATCTGCCGGCGGTGGTGGTTGGCCAGTTGCTGCAAGGCTTTCAGACAGTTGTCCACGAGGAAGTAGCGGTGGTCTCCCTGCGGAGCGTATTGGGGTTCGTCGACCACGGCGTATCGGCTTCCGGCTTCGAGCGCGCGGGCGGCAAAAGCATTTCCGTTGAACGTTTCGCCTTTCAGGGCGATGAAGAGTGATCCTTCGGGGCAGTTGCGACTGTCGGTAGTGACGCAGCTGCACTCCAGAAACAGTTGATAGAGGGCGTTGATATCCATAATGATTCTATTGTATATTGTATGTAGTGCGTGGAAGGGGATGTCGAAAAGCCCGGGCAACTGCCTGCTGCTTTTGGGGATGTGCCCTCCCGTATCGGTTGCGGGGGCAAAGATAGTGGTTTTTGGGGCTGCTTCGTCGCAGGGGGGGAGGATTTATTTTTTACGGTGGCAGAAGGCAGGCTCGTGCGAACGTTTTATATTTTTTCCTGTTAGTTTAATATTCTTCATAATCCCAAGTAAGGGCCTGTTTGTTTTTAAGTATAATCGATTGAGGGTATTTTAGCTTTTTCATCCGTTGGAATACCTTAATATATAATATTTCAATTCAATTCATTGTGGACTTGCCGCTATACAATTTCTTTCTGTACGGTAAAAAAAGAAAACGCAAAAAAAAGTTGAAAACAGTTTTGCTCTTTTTGAAAAAAACAGATATATTTGCAGCGTGCATGCCGAAAGTGTTCGCGGCACAACTTATGGAAAGAAATTGGTAGAAGCGTTGTGCTTCATTCTTGTATTCGAAAACCTAGGAAATTTTCAAGCTACACAAGAATGGCACGGTAGTTTCTCACGCATAGCGTGGGTCTGCTGTCTGTTCTCGTATGTAGCTGGGCTATTCCTAGGGCCTTCGGATAAATCGGTGAAACAGCACGCAGTTCCACGCTTCTTGTAACTAGGAAATCAATTTTGTCTTTTTAGGAACTGGATCGACGCATAAAAATTCTATGTGTATGGAAAAAGAATGCGTATCTGTGGCGTATGAACCGCCCGTTGTAGAAGTCCTCCTCGTCGAAGTGGAAGGGGGATTCGAATTTAGTGTCCCGGATTGGGGATAATGCAACTTTTGTTCTTTAATATCTAAAAAAAGCTACATGATGAAGAGACTGTTATTCGGAGTGCTGGCCGCATTGCTGTGTGCTGCCTGCTCCAATGAAGAATCCGCGTTGGATGTCCGTAAAGAAGGCGGTCTGAACGTGGAACTGAAACTGTCGGCTTCGACCGAAGCGAATACCCGTACGGCCTATTCGGTGGCTACGGAAGCCGAGTGCACTGTGAAAACTCTCGATGCCTATCTCTTTGCTCCCGCTGCAGAGACTCAGGACTATGTGTTGGAAAAGAAATACAATAATCTGCTGTCAGATAGCTGGACTCCTGCAACGTTGGAAGATAGTAAGACCGTTACCCTGTCCGGCGTAAGCCGCACAGCAAAGAAAATCTTCTTCGTGGCAAACGGAACGGACATTACTTCGCTGAAAGAAAATGCTGTTGCAGGTATGACGGAATCGGCTTTCCGTGCATTGCTGATGAACGTGATGACGGCCAATCCGGAAGTAACCGAAGCCAACCCGTTGCCAATGACAGCCGAGGCTACTGTGGCTGCTGATGCCTGGAACGGCAATCCGCTTTCGGTGACTGTCAGCGGTGTGGCGTTGGAGCGCGTGGTAGCACGCATCGACCTTGCCGTCAAGGCACAGGAAGGTGTATCGTTCGTTCCCTCCAAATTAGAGATGGTAAACGCACGGCCCAACTCGTTCATCTTCCCCTCGGAAGGCAACTACGCCGACGGTTCTGCCACGCTGAAGCTGGAGCAGACGATTACAGCAGATCCTTCCACAACTTCCGAAGCAGCTTATTACAACAGTTTGCTCTATCCTTACGAAGCTCCTGCTACCGACAACGTCAAACTGGTGGTAACCGGTAACCTGACGGTAGGCGGAAAGACCGTACTTGCGGTTTTCGACCTCCCGTTTGTCGATGCCGATGGCAATCAGCTGGCAGTGGAGCGCAATACCCGTTACTTAGTGACCATTACCAAGATTAATGGCTTGGATGCTACGGTAGACGTGACTTTCACCGTACGCGACTGGGAAGACGGCGACACCATCGAACATCCCGTACAGGTGGACAACTTTGTAGTGACGGGCGACGGACTGACCGGCAACAAGCTGACGCTGGCCCAGGCCGAAGGCAGCAGTGCCCAGCTGACCGTGACTACCAACGTGGCCTGGAAAGCCGAGGTGACCAAAGGCGCCGACTTCCTGACGGCTACCCCTTCGGGTAATACCCTGACCATCGCCGCCACTTCGGCCAACGAAAGTGGAGCGCTCCGCAAGGCTTACGTCGAGCTTTCGACCGATGCAGATCCTAACGTCACTTACACACTGGTAGTGACACAGGCTGCCGAATAATTCTATTAACAGACTAAGGAATCAGATTTATGAAAAATATCATATCACGTATCATGATACTTGCCATGCTGGCAAGTTTCGCCGCCTGCTCCAGCGAACTGGACAACGCGGGCGGATATGCCGGAGACGAGGCGATGGTCCGGATGAACTTTACCGGACTGAACGGCTTTGCCGTGACTCGTGCGGTCGACCAAACGGCTGTAGAGAAGGTTACGGTCTATCTTTTTGAGGGAACGGAGGAAAGCTCTGAACTGAAATATACACTTCCCGTTACGTTGAGCGATAAAACGGATGCCGGACTTCCGGGTTCGTTCAAGGTGCCCGAAGGCGGAACCTATCATGTAGAGGCCATTGCCAATGCCGAGATGCTGACGGGCATCAACACTTACGGCGATTTTCTGGCACAGACCACGACAGCCGCTTTCGAGGGTAACCTGCTGATGCAAGGCGCTGCGGGCGTCACACTGACAGGCGGACAAACCACTACACTCAGCATGGAGCTGGTGCGCCTGGCCGCCACCTTCCAGGTAGAAGGAGCCGTTGAGGCCGGTGTCAGCGATGTGGCTTTCACGCTGAAAGGAGCCGTGAAGAAATCTTACTTGGTGAAACATGCCGATGGCGATAGCTTTACTATTCCTGCCGATGCCGAAACGGGCGAAAGCACTGTACCTTATTCTTACGAGAATCCGGAGAACAGTACAGTAATGGTAATCACCGGCACGATGAACGGTGCGGCATACCGTACGGAAGTTCCCGTTGCCCAAGTACTCCGCAACCACTTGTACACCGTGAAGTTAGTGAACAACAGTGGTACCATCGAACCTGAACTGACAGTGACGGACTGGTCTGAAATTTCTTCCAGCTTGGAAATCGGTGCCGGAAGTGCCCTGATGATGACTGCCGCTACCGACAAGGCTCAGGAGCCCGAAGCAACGGTGGTTTATCCGGAAGAAGGAGACCTGAAGAGCACCCAGACGGTGAACGTTGCCGCCGATGCAGCTGTTACCTATTATCTGTATGTGAAGAGCGCGAACATCGAAGCAGCCCTGACTCATACCACTCTGCCCGACGACTGGACGCTGGCAGCTCCTGCTGAAACCCGTGCCGACTATCTGTGGGAAAAAGGTTATTGGACACTGACCATCCCTGCCAATGCTACTTCCGAAGAACGTACGCTGACGGTGACTGCTACAAATAAACTGATAGCTGATGCGACGGTGTCGATTACGTTTACGCAGGAAGGGGTAGAGGAAGAAGGCTCTAATCCCGGAGATATGGGTAACTGGGGAGGTGAAGGCCAGAATCCGTCTTATGTGCAAGGAACGTTGACGAAAGTTGCCAATGCTGACGGTTGGACTGTTAATGTAAATATATATGGTAATGGTGGTTTTGCAACCATGAATACTTATACCAATGGAATAAAGAATGGCGTTCTGACTTCTAATCATAATACGGATGCTCACTTCTTCCAATGGGGTCGTTATTTAGGATTCCCTTCTTCGACAGGCAGGACTCATTTTAATAGTGGTGGTAGTGCTAGCGGATCTTATCCAAATAGTAGTCAAGCTATTCTCGGAATAAGTCTTTATAATACGAAGTTTGGTTATCTTTTTGATTCTGGATTAGGAGCATCTTACGGTTGTTGTTGGATGGGCAATGATTCTTGGACGGAACAACGCGTAATTAACTGTTCTATTATTTTCGGTAAAGTTTCAGGGCTTAGTGTGAATCCGTTGGATTATTGTGGAAGCAATTCAAATTATACATGGGAACAACGGGGTGGAAATCCTTGTCCGGTAGGTTATAGAGTGCCTACTGCTGACGAATTGTCTGTATTGATACCTACAGGCGGCGAGGTTAATGGAAGTTGTGCCGAAGTCAAAGTTATAGATGGTGTGAAGTACGCGATGCAATGGAAAGTGGTAAGTGCATCAACTCCTTATGTAGAAATTACATCAGTAAAGACGAATTCGGATAATGTCACTGTTGATGATGCGATATTTAATAACGCAAGCTCGATTCGTCTGTATGCGTATGGATATTTAAATAATGAGGCTGAATTGGACGGTAAGGGAACAACTGGTGTTTACTGGTCTTCTGAATCAGCTGCAAATACTATGTTGGGAACTAATGGATATGGTGCTAAATTCCTGGAATTAGATTTTGCATCGGGTAAGGTTGATATGTACATTGATGTTGCTCCGCGTTGTTTCGGCGGTTGTGTATTGCCTATAAAAGATGCAGAAGTGACGGAACAGGTTACGGTAACACCTTGGCTTCCTTTAAGTGGTCTTTAATCAGTAATTTTAATCCCTAACAATCATGAAAAAGTACATATATTATCTGTTTGGCACCCTGTTGGCCTTTGCTTTTCATGCGTGTACCAGCGAAGAGGGCATGATGGATGGCAGCGCGAGCCAGCGAATAACGGTAAGCTTTAGCTTGCCCGACGGTACAGCCTCTACCCGTGCCGACGAAACGACTGAGGCTACGGAGGCTGAAAAAGCTCTGAACCAAATCCGCCTTTATTGCTTTGACTATGACGGAAGCGAGAAGGGCGTACTGAAGAAAGTGATTTCTTTGACCAAGGAACAGATTGCCCAAGGCAATCCTGCTATCGACTTAGTGAAGGGTGATTACTACATTGAAGCCATTGCCAATGAATCCGTTTTGAACTTGACGGAAGGCGCGAGCACCTACAGTGACTACCTGCAACTGCGTGCTACGACCGATGATTACGATCAGTGGCTAACTGGCGGATTGAAGATGCAGGGAGCAAACGTTGCCCGCATCACGAACGCCACCAAGAACCTGAACATCAACTTCTCCATGATTCGTATGGTAGGCCGTATCGACGTGGTGAACAAGGTGCCGGGCTTGACCATCACCAAGGCAGTGATGGAGAACGGCGTAAAGCAATCGTTCTATGTAGAGGACTTGACTTCTACTATCGCCAAGGAAGATGACAGCAAAGAAACCCGCACCAATACGGGGCTGAGCGTGGCAACCGATGCTTCGGCACAGATATTCTACACTTACGAAGGCGATGCCAAGGAAAGCGGTCTGCAGATTTCGTTCGAAGGAACGACTGCCGACGGCACGGTGCATACGAGCCTGCCGATAGCTACGTTTACCAACAAGAATGCCCAGCCTGCCATCAAACGCAACAAGCTGTATGTGGTGACGCTGGAAGAAGTAGATGGCGCCATCGAGGCGGAAGTGGCAGTGACCGACTGGACTCAGAAGAACATCGACGCTGAAGTGACGGTAGAAGACGGTTTGGAGGTTACGGTAAATCCTGACGGTTCCGGCATTACGCTGAAAGATGACAACAAAGCTGTGGCTGGCGACGTAAAGACAATTTATGTTCCTGCTGAAGGGGCTGCTTTTTCCGTTACATCTGAAAGCAGCAATATAGGAGTAAAGGTCGATGTGTTGAATGGTAGCGAATGGCTGACAGTAACAGAAACCCGCTCGCTGGTACAGAAGTTCCAGGTGGTAGTTGCCAAGAATACTGCCGAAACAGAACGAACCGGTCAGTTTGTAGTTCGTAACATGCTGAAACCGGAAGTGAAGGTGACTTACAATGTCGTTCAGGCAGGGGCGGAGCCGGCGGAACCGGAAGGACCGGACTGGGATGAATTGCCTTCAATCAACAAACCCGGTGCAGCTACTTTGGAACAGTGGGCTAGCAGTAAAGATGCCGTTGGCGAGAACGGGAAGAAGTTTTTCTTGTATGGCATTGCCGATCCTGCGGTGGATGAAGACACTGAAGTCTCGGTGTTTGATACTCATCGTCCGGGAACTTGGAGCGGTGTTGATCCGTCTGAAAGTGGTTATCGCATGGCTACAAAAACAGATTGGGAAGCCTTGGTGGCCGTTGGCGCTTCAAGTAATGTTTTTAGTTATTTGACTTATAATAATAAGCACTACTATATCAGTGGCAGAACGGCTTCGAGCAGTAAGTTCGTGCTGAAATTTTATGAGTGCGATGAAAAGGGAGAATATACAAGTTCGGAACAGACCATCACCCTTCAAGGTGGCTATATTGAGGCAACTTATGATGGCGGTTATCCTTATGGATGTACTCGGTTGAGTAAAAGCACTACTGATACCTATTATTGGTGTGGAGGTAATTTAGCGAAGTATTTTGTGGCATTTAGTTCTGCCGGAATAAGTGTGCAGCAGGATACTACAAGCAACAATACTAGTAGCAAACTACGCGCTTGGGATGCTTTGCGTATCCGCAGCATCAAAGAAAAATAAATGGAGGAATACAGATTATGAAAAAGATATTTTTACCTTTTATTGCCGCGTTGGCCTTCACGGCCTGTACCGGCGATGAGAATCCGGTGCTGAACGAGGCGGAAGGGCAGTCGTTGGAAATCTGCATCAGCCAGCCGATGACGCGTGCCGGAGCAGACAGTTATGCGGTGGCTACCGAGGCGGAGTGTACCGTGGAAACCCTCGATGCCTACCTGTTCGACAACAGCGGACAGTTGGAAAAAGTATATAAAAACCTTGTGACAGAAGATTGGGTGCCGCAGTCACCCACCGAAAGCAAAAATGTGACGCTGGACGGCTTGAAAGATAAGAGTGCCCGCACGGTGCTCTTGGTTGCCAATGGCGCGGAAGTCACTTCGTTGGTAGAAAGTGCGGCGCCGGGTGCGGTGACGAAGTCCGAGTTCGAGTCGCTGCTTACCGACGCAATGAGCGCACCCCTTGCCTGTCCGTTGCTGATGACGGCCGAAGCCAAGATTCCGGCATGGACCGACCAGGCTCCTGCCGTGCAGGCTGCCCTGCAACGGGTAGTGGCACGCCTCGACCTGAAGATTTACGACCCGGAGAACATTACCGGCTTCAGCCTGACGAAAGCCGAACTGCTGGAGGCCAGCACGCTTTCGTACGTCTTCCCGAATGTGGATTTTGCCCAGTGCGGGAAGATTAAGCTGACCAATGCAGCTCCTGTGGCCGAGAACGTAGAGCGGACCGATGTATTCGGCACTTATACCGACCGGTTGTACAAAGCCCTGTTCTATCTGTACGCGGCTCCGGCCAGTCAGATGACGCTACGTCTTTATGGCGAACAGACGTTGTTTGGCGCAGGTCCGGCCGAGGTTATTTATGATATTCCTTTGTCGAAAATTTTGCCGGAAGGAAAGTCTGACATCGAACGCAATACCTGCTACACGCTTGTGGTCGAGGACATCGACATCAGTGATAGCGGTTCGTTCGATGTGACGGTCGGCTTTGAAGTGGATTGATTCAGCGAACATTTTTTTAGATTAACGCTATCCCGTTGTGAAACGGGATCATTTCGCCGAGGCTTGGTGAAGCGCGGCGGAAATCCTTACTTTATCGAGTAAGTGAATGTTTGTTTTGTTTGTAACCCGGCTGCATCGCCCAACGGTGCGGCCGGGCTTTTTTTTTGATTCTTGCGGTTCCCTTCGTTTCTTCTGCCTCGCCCCTCACCCTTACATCATCAGATTCTTGCGGATGGAGAACTTGACGATGGCCATCGCGTTGATGGAGCTGAGGGGCACGTCCATCGGCTCGTGGTGGGGATTGTAGCTGACGAGGCGGATGCAGCCGGGCTGCTCGGAGCGGTTGACGTACTTCACGGCCAGGTATTCGTCGCCGCCGCGGTCGAAGGAGACGAGGTACATCTCGCCGTAGATGACTTCGTCGAACGAGGTGAGCGACTTGAAGCCTACGATGTCGCCCGACTTCAGGATGGGGTACATCGAGTCGCCGCTGATGTAGACGGCGCCGTCGCAGCGGGGGATGTTGGGTATCTGTATCTTGCCCAGTACGTACTGGGGGCCGTCGGCCAGCAGGGTCTTCAGGTTGGCGGCGGCGGTGACGTCGTACAGGGTGACGCTGCGCTCGTCCAGCGGGTCGGGCGACTTGGGCGTGTGCAGCAGCTCTACTTCGCCGCTGGCCACGGGGCTGTCGCAGTAGTTGGGGCGATGGCGGGGGATGCCCTTGCCGGTCAGCAGCCAGTTGTAGTCCACGTCGGGCAGGCGGCTCAGCAGCAGGCCGAAGTCGATGCTGTTGCGCGCCATCCAGTTGCTCAGCGTCGAGCGCGAGACGCCCAGGTATTGTGCCAGTTCGTTGTCTTTCTTCAGGTCGAGTGCCAGTTTGGCGCGTCGTACGATGTCGGTCACGTCGAACATCAGGTCTTCTTTCTTTTCCATAGGTCGGATTCCTCCTTTCCGGTGTTTCGGGGGTTGATGGTGGTTTCTTTTCTCGAATCGGGGTTGTTGAACGCGGATTTCCGTTGTACGAAGTTTATATTCAGTGGATTATAAACTTTTTCGTGCGAAAATCTGCGTTTTGTTGTTTTCTTATTGAAAATCGTTTTATATTTGCAGCAACAAATATAGTGGTTTTGTTTAAATACTGCAAACTATTTAATGGAAAATACACACTGGTGTCTCTCGCGAGCCGTGCAAGTGTGGCTCGCGAGCGGTGCAAGTGTTGCTCGGAGACATCGCTTCCGATTGAGACATTCATCTGTAAAATAAAATATTATTATGAAAACTTCCGAATCGAATCAGCCGAACGCCGTACGTTGTTGCGGACGTTGCAAGAGGGTGTTGCCCCTTGAAGAATTTTATGTGAACAGCCGTACGCAGCGGCCCGACCCTTACTGCAAGGATTGCCGCCGGACGGTGAACCGCGAACGCCATCGGGCGAAGTCGCAGGAGTCGAAGTCGCAGGAGTCGAAGTCGCGCCGCCGCTCGCCCGTCATTACGCAGGTGGCCGACCGTGACGAACGTCTGCGCCTGATCCGTCGGGCACTGGCCACGGTGGAAGAGCATCACCGCCGCCGTCTGGCACGTCTGCGCGAGCAGGAGGAGGATCTGTACCCGTTCTGATGCCGTTTCTTGCCACGGGTTGCGCGGGTTGTCACGTGTTTGTTAACACTGTGATAACCTGCGCAATCCGTGGTGAATCGTGTCGTTCTCCATTATTTAAAATTCTTCATTCTTCGTTCTTCATTCTTCATTTTTATGTCCTATGTCCAGAATAAAAAGAAAGGGTCTCGACTATTTCCCTATGAATACTGATTTTTTGCAAAGCCGTCTGCTTCGTCGCCTTGTGAAGCATGGAGGAGGCGACAGTGTGGTGGCTGTTCTGCTGCAAACCTTCTGCGCCGTCTATGGTGGCGAAGGCTATTACGTAGTGGCTGACGAATTGTTTTACGAAGATCTTGTAGATCAGTTGCATGACGTCCGTTCCGACGATGTGCGGCGCATCATTCGCTTGGCCGTAGAGTATGGCCTGTTCGATGCCGATATGTTCGGTCGGTACAACATTCTGACTTCTGCCGACATACAGCGGCAGTATCTCTTCTCGACCCGTCGCCGTGCGAATAGTAGCATTGACGAGCGTTACCGCTTGCAAGTGTCCGAACCTGAACAGCCCGAAGCCGACGCTGCCGACATAGCTGCCGAACAGCCGGAATCTGCAGCGGATAAGGCCGAAAAGGCAGGTTCAACCTGCCCGCGGTACACAAAGCATAGCATAGCACAGCAAAGCATAGCAAATCCCCTCCTCGATAGTTCCCCCGAAAGCGTGGGAACTGCCGACACGGCCCCGAAGGCCGTGGAGGACAATCCTCTTTCTGTACGCCACGAATGGACACAAGCCGACGTAGCCCGCCTGCAACCCCCTGCCGACGGCCTGAAGCGCAACCTCGACGGCCTGCTCTACAACCTGATGCAGTTTCGCGTGCCGCCTGCCGAACAGTATGCCATCGTGCTGAAGAGCAACTTTGGCGTCATCGGTCATCCCGTGTGGAAAGGCTTCGAGCCTCTGCGCACCAGTCACGGCAAGATTCGTCAGCCGGGACGGTATCTGCTGAGTTTGTGCGGGGGAGGGCGGTGAAAGGGCAACAAAACGCCCCTCGGATTTGGATATTGCAATGGAATGTATTATTTTTGTGATACACATCATAATGTCTGATGATATGGAAACAGTAGTAAGAAAACAAACTTCTTTTCGGCTGCGTGAAGACTTGTTGAAAGTCTTGCACGAGAAAGCAAAAAAGGCCAATTTGAGCCTGAATAATTTTGTGGAAACTACTTTGATGGATGTGATGAGTTCGGAACCCAACGACGAAACAGTTGCAGCCATTAAAGAGGCACGTGCCGGCAAATTCGCCGGTACCATAGATACCAGCAGTATAGAGGCAATGATAAAGTCTTGTGAATAATGAAGATACTGCGTTATTCGACACAATATAAAAAGGACTTTAAAAGGTATCGTAACAATCCCAGCAAATTGGCGAAATTGCTGGAAGTGTTTCGTATGCTTCAGAATGAAATCGAATTGCCGCCCGAATACAAGGCTCACATGCTGAAGGGAGATTATAAGGACTGTATGGAATGCCATATTGAGGGGGATTTCCTGCTGATATGGCTGGATTCGGAAACAGATGTCATTGATGTATTGAGGCTTGGAAGCCATTCGGAACTGTTCAAGAAGTATTAAATAATAGTAGGCTCTTTTGCGCGAATACATATTTTTCTTCATGTTTACTTGTTGAAAACAAAACCTCCTTTTTGTTGAACGCAACCGCCCGAAACATTTGCACATATCCCCGTGAATGCCTATCTTTGCAATGTGGTTAAGCTTAAGACACAAAGAAAAAGAACACGATTTATTAACAGTTTAAAAACTTAAAACTATGGCATTGATCTACAAAACCATCCAATCCACATTGCCCAACGAAGAAGGGCAGAGGTTGTATCACCCCCGCGCCGTCTATACGGGCAACGTTGACACCACCCAGATAGCCCGCGAAGTAGCCGCCTACTCCTCGCTGACCACGGGTGACGTGAAGAACACCATCGACAACCTGGTCACCGTGATGACCACCCATCTGCAGGCGTCCGAAAGCGTCACCCTCGACGGACTGGGCACCTTCCGCCTGGTGATGCGTTCGCGCGGTATGGGAGCCGCCACCGCTGCCGAGGTCACTCCCACACAGGCTGCCCTGCGCGTGCACTTCACACCCGCCTCGACCCGCAATCAGGACCGCACCGTGGCCACCCGCTCGCTGGTAACCGGCGTGAAGTGCGTACCCTGGAAGGGCGAAACCACTTCGACAGGCGGCAGTCAGCCCGGTGGCGGAGGTAGCCAGGGCGGCGGAGGCGAAGATCCGCTGGGATAAACTGGGGCTTAGCGTTTAGGGTTTAAGGTTTAGGGCGGTATGCAGCAAACAACGGTGCCGCCCGCCGCAATCAACACAAATCAAAATTAAAAACACGAAAGGAGGAATCAGTTATGGCAATGAAGAAATCCGTCTGGGACATTGTCCTGAAAGTCATCATCGCAGTGGCCTCGGCCATTGCCGGAGTGATCGGAGGAAACGCCATGCCGCCGCTCGTCTGAAAACAGCAAACGGGAGCCGCGCGGCCAACATCGGAGGAGAGGAAGGCAGGAAGAATGCCTTCCTTTCTGTTTTTGCGTCAAGAGGATATCCGCCTCCGCGGAAATAAGGAAATAAAAAGCCCCCATCCCCTCACGCCCTATTGCTTTTTTTCTTACTTTTGCACAAACAGGAAAACCCCTAAAAAGAACCGTTTACAGAAATATGAAAACCCTCGAAACCAAATACATCAACGTGGGAGGCCGCCTGATGGACCTCTCGACGCCCTGCGTCATGGGCATCCTGAACCTGACCCCTGACTCTTTCTACGCCGACAGCCGCATGCAGACTGAAGACGAGATAGCCCGCCGCGCCCGTCAGATTGTGGACGAAGGCGGCGCCATCATCGACGTGGGAGCCTATTCCTCGCGTCCCGGTGCTGCCGACGTTTCGCCGCGCGAAGAGATGGACCGCCTGCGCCGCGGACTCGAAATCGTTCGCCGCACGGTGCCCGATGCTGTGATTTCGGTCGATACCTTCCGTGCCGACGTGGCCCGCATGTGTGTCGAAGAATACGGCGTGGACATCATCAACGACATCGCCGCGGGCGAGATGGATGCCGACATGTTCTCCACCGTGGCCCAGCTCAACGTGCCCTACATCATGATGCACATGCAGGGCATCCCGCAGAACATGCAGCACGAGCCTCACTACGACAACCTGTTGCGCGAGGTCTTCCTCTACTTTGCCCGCAAGGTGCAGCAACTGCACGAACTGGGCGTGAAGGACATCATCCTCGACCCCGGTTTCGGCTTCGGCAAGACGCTCGACCACAACTATCAGCTGTTGGCCCACCTCGAAGAGTTCCGTATCTTCGGCCTGCCGCTGCTTGTGGGCGTGTCGCGCAAGTCGATGATCTACCGTCTGCTGGGCACCACTCCGCAAGAGTCGCTCAACGGCACCACCGTGCTCGATACCCTTTGCCTGATGAAGGGAGCCGACATCCTGCGTGTGCACGACGTCCGCCAGGCTGTCGAGACGGTGCAGATTGTGGAGAAGATGTTGAGGAGTTGACGAGTTGACAAGTTGACGAGTTGACGAGAAAAACAAGTGAACAAGATATTAGTAAGGTAATAAGCAAGTCCCCTCGTGGCCTCGTTAACTTGTCCCCTTGTTAACTAACATATAATAAAACCTAATAATAAAACCAACAACCGTGTTTTTCGAATTTGGCATAAAAGACTTTATAGATATCCTGCTGGTCGCCTTCCTGCTGTACTACACGTACAAGCTGATGAAAGCTTCCGGCTCGATCAACGTGTTTACGGGCATACTGGTGTTCATCCTGATATGGCTTGTCGTGTCGCAGGTGCTTGAGATGAAGTTGCTCGGCTCCATCTTCGACAAGCTGGTCAGTGTGGGTGTGCTGGCGCTCATCGTGCTGTTTCAGGAAGAGATACGACGCTTTCTGCTCACCCTCGGTTCGCACCGCCATGCCAGTGCGCTGGTGCGGTTCTTCACTGGCGGCAAGAAGGAAACGCTCGAACACGAAGACATCATGCCCATCGTGATGGCCTGCATCAGCATGGGCAAGCAGAAGGTAGGCGCCCTCATCGTGATGGAGCACAACATGCCCCTCGATGAGATAGTGCGCACGGGCGACGTGATCGACGCCAACATCAACCAACGGCTCATCGAGAACATCTTCTTCAAGAACAGCCCCTTGCACGACGGCGCTATGGTCATCAGCAAGAAGCGCATCAAGGCTGCCGGCTGCATCCTGCCTGTCTCTCACAACCTGGACATTCCCAAGGAACTGGGACTGCGCCACCGTGCTGCGATGGGCATCTCGCAAGTGTCCGATGCGCACGCCATCATTGTCTCCGAAGAGACTGGCGCCATCTCCGTGGCCTACAAGGGCCAGTTCCACCTGCGCCTCACCGCCGAAGAGCTAGAAAGCCTGCTGACGAAGGAGGGGTAGGGGATAGGTAGGGAACAAGTTGACAAGTAGACGAGTTGACAAGGAACAAGTAATTCCTCTTCGTTGCCTGAAGCCTCGTTAACTCGTCAACTAAAAACCGTTCCTCCTTGTGGCCTGACGCCTCGTCCCCTCGTCAACTAAACTTAAAAACTCAAAAACTCAAATATATGGATAGAAGAAACTTTTTACGTACAGGAGGTCTTGCCGTGCTGGGTTCACTGGCAATGCCTTCGTTGGCCATGCCCGAACCGGTGCGCCGGGCGCTTGGGGCAGCCGATGACAAGTCGGCCGTGGCTGCAGCGATGCTTCACTTCGGTGTGACCGAAGCCGATCTGAAGAAAGTACTGGCTGCCGCCCTCGAAAAAGGCGGCGACTATGCCGATCTCTATTTCGAACATACGTTCAATAACAGCGTTACGCTGATGGACGGACAAGTGAACCGTTGCGGTTCGAACATCGACTTCGGTATGGGTGTCCGCGTGTTGGCAGGCGACCAGACGGGTTATGCCTATGTTGAGGGAGTGACGCTCGACGAAATGCTGCGTGCCGCCCGTACAGCTGCCCGCATCGCTACGTCGGGCAAGGCAGGTAAGCCCGTCGGACTGACCGAGAAAACCATCGCCAAGAACCGCTATACCGTGATTTCCCCCTGGGAGGAAGTCAGCTTGAAGACCAAAATCCCTTATCTGGAGAAGCTGAACGAGAAAATCTTCTCGCTCGACCCGCGTGTACGCAAGGTGCAGGCCTCGCTGAGCGACACTACCTCGCACGTGCTTTTCTGCAACTCCGAGGGCGTGAGCTATTACGACTACCGCCCGATGGTATCGTTCATGGCCGTCTGCATCATGGAAGAGAACGGACAGATGGAGAACGGATTTGCCTCGCGTTCGTACCGCAAGGGCTTCGAATTCCTAAGCGACGACATTGTCGAGACATTGGCTCGCGAAGCGGTGGACAATACGGCCATCCTCTTCAAGGCCGTCAAGCCCAAAGGCGGCGAAATGCCCGTTGTGATGGGAGCCGGCGGTTCGGGTATCCTGCTGCACGAGGCCATCGGTCATGCTTTCGAGGCCGACTTCAACCGTAAGAAAACGTCTATCTTCAGCGACCTGCTAGGCAAGAAGGTGTGCAACGAGCACATCAACGTGGTGGACGACGGTACCATCCCCTTCAACCGCGGCTCGGTCAACTTCGACGACGAAGGTGTGGAAGGTCAGAAGACCTACATCGTGAAGGAAGGCATACTGACGAGCTATCTGCACGACCGCATCAGTGCCAAGTTCTACGGCGTGGCTCCTACCGGAAACGGACGCCGCGACACCTTCCGCTGCACGCCTATCCCCCGTATGCGTGCCACGTACATGGAGGCTGGCAACGTGCGCGAAGAAGACATCATCTCTACCGTCAAGCAGGGCATCTATGCACAGAACTTCACCAACGGACAGGTGCAGATCGGTGCAGGCGACTTTACGTTCTTCGTTAAGTCGGGCTACCTCATCGAGAACGGTAAGCTGACGCAACCCATCAAGGACATCAACATCATCGGTAACGGTCCCAAGGCACTGGCCGATATCACTATGGTGGCCGATAATGCCAAGATAGACAACGGCACCTGGACGTGCGGCAAGGACGGACAGTCGTGCCCCGTCACCTGCGGTATGCCTTCGGCTCTGGTCAGCAAACTGACGGTAGGTGGAGAATAAGGAAAATGAAGAATGAAGAATGAGGAATGAAGAATTAGTTACCATTAATCATTAATAAAGAACATGATAACAGACAATAATAAGAAACTGGCACAATGGGCAATGGACTTTGCCCTGAAGAACGGATGCCAGGCAGCTAAACTGGTGTTGTATGCCAACTCCAATTCGTCGTTTGAGCTGCGCAACGGAAAGATGGACCGCCTGCAACAGGCATCGGAAGGCGGACTGGCCATCAGTTTGTATGTAGATGGTCGCTACGGTTCGTACTCTACCAACCGGCTGGACAAGAAAGAACTGGAAACTTTCATCAAGAACGGCATTGAATCGACACGCTATCTGGCTCCCGACGAGTCGCGCGTGCTGGCCGACCCCAGCCGCTACTACAAAGGCGGAAAGCCCGACCTGAAACTGTTCGACAACCGCTTCTACGACATCAATCCCGACGACAAAGTGGAACTGGCCCGCGTGGCAGCCGACGAAGTGATGGGCAAGGACGAGCGGATTATCTCGGTCGATACTTCCTACAGCGACGGCGAAAGCGCAGCCTACCGCCTGATAAGCAATGGCTTCGAAGGCGAAGAGAAGAGCACCTGGTACTCGGTTTCGGCCAGTGTAGCCGTCCGGGGCGAGGGCGAGGCACGTCCGTCAGATTACTGGTACGGCAGCAGTCTCTTCTACGACCAGTTGCCGAAGACCGGCATCGGCTCCAAGGCGCTGGAACGGGTGTTGCGTAAGTTGGGGCAGCGGAAGGCGAAGTCGGGCAAATATACCATGGTGCTGGACCCCATGACTTCGGGCAGTCTGCTTAGCCCGATGCTCAGTGCCCTCTATGGCTCGTCGTTGCAGCAGAAGAACTCGTTCCTGCTCGACAAGCTGAACCAGCAGGTAGGCTCCACGAAGCTGACGCTGAAGGACGAACCCCATCTGATAGGAGCCAATGGTGCTCGCTACTTCGACTCGGAAGGTGTGGCCACAGAACCGCTGCTCATTTTCGACAAGGGCGTACTGAAGACTTACTTCATCGATACTTACAATGCCAAGAAGATGGGCGTGGCACCTACCATCAGTTCGCCGTCGCTGCTGATTCTGGAGCCGGGCAACAAGGACCTGAACGGACTGGTGGCCGACGTACAGAACGGTATCCTGGTGACGGGACTGAACGGCGGAAACAGCAACAGCAGCTCGGGCGACTTCTCGTACGGTATCGAAGGTTTCCTGATCGAGAACGGCAAGCTGACGCAACCCGTCAACGAAATGAACGTCACGGGCAACATGGTGCAGCTGTGGAGCTCGCTGGTCGAGGTGGGCAACGATGCTATGCTGAACCGTTCGTGGCGCATCCCTTCGCTGGTATTCGACGGCATCAGCTTCAGCGGACTGTAACGGACAGCGTCCGCTGGGCTTCACACTCGTATACGGGCTAATGGCCCGAAAGGGCGTTCGGTAAGTTCGCCTGCACACAGAGAGGGTGTGTCAGATTAAGATGATATCTCTTAATGCTGGCACACCCTCTCTCTTTTTGTATTCTTCTGCGGAGCGTCGCTCTACAGCAACCCCAACAGCTCAAGCAACGTCGGCGTGAACAGGGCGGTGAAGATGCCGTTCAGCGTCAGGGCCAGGCTGGCGAAGGCGCCGTACTTGCGGCTGACGTCCATCGCGGCCGAGGTGCCTACGGCGTGTGCGGCGGCTCCCATCGAGAGGCCTTGCGCCATGGGACTCTGCACGCCCGTCAGGCGCATCATTCGGAAACCGAGGATGCCGCCCAGCAGACCTACACAGACGACGACGGCTGCCGTCAGCGAGGGGATGCCGCCCAGCGACTTGGCCACCTCCATGGCGATGGGGGTAGTGACGGACTTAGGCGCCAGCGAGTAGATGATTTCGTTCGAGGCACCCATCAGTTTGGCAATGAGCACGACGGAAACGACGCCCACCACGCATCCGGCCAGCTGCGACAGGATGATGGGCAGAATCTGCTTCTTGATGGTCTCCAGTTGCAGATACAGGGGCACGCCCAAGGCCACGACGGCCGGTTTCAGCCAGAACTCGATGAGGTGGCCCGCCTCGTTGTAGGTGGTGTATTCGATGTGTGCCATCTTCAGGAAGATGATGAGCACAGCTATAGTAATCAGGATGGGGTTGAGCAGCATGATGCCGGTCTTCTTCTGCAACAGCTTCGACAGGAAGAAGACGCCGAAGGTGACGGCCAGCAGGAAAAAGTTGTTTTCGAGATAATTCATTTCTGTTTACGGGTTAAGGGATGACGATGGAAATAACGGTGCAGAAGCTGGTGTACCCAGCCGGTCGAGACAAGTACCAGGGCGGTACTGGCTACCGTAGCAATGACGATGGGCCAGAACTCGGCGGCGATGACGTCGAAGTAGAGCATCAGTGCCACGCCGGGCGGCACGAAGAAAAATCCCAGATTGGCTACCAGAAAGTCGGACATGCCCTGTACCCAGTGCAGCTTGATCCAACCCAGTTTCAGGAAGAGGGTGAGCAGCAGCATCCCGATGATGCTGGACGGCAGTTTGACGCCCGTCAGCCAGACAATCAGTTCACCCAAGGCAAGGCATCCGAAGAGGATGGCGCATTGACGAATCATAATACTGTTAAGCTAAAAAAAGTAATACCTTATTGTACATTTCGCTCCGGCGGAGTCGCTCCCCGTCGGGCGGTTATACTGAAAACGGCTGCAAAGGTAGCGATTCTATCGGTCGGTTGTGCCGTCGGGAGGGGAAAAAGTTATCGTTTGCGGCGCACTTGTGTGGCTCGCGAGCAACACTTGCACGGCTCGCGAGAGACACTTGCACGGCTCACGAGCGACACCTGCACGGCTCGCACCCCCGAAGCGCGGCTGTCGGCCGTCGGCGGTTTGTGTTAAATTTTCCAATATTTATCATTTCTCCCACAAAATAGCCCCGAATTGCAATGTTGATATTGCAAAATTGTGTATTTTTGCAGCGTGAATTACACAGATTACTTCCGGTTATTCTTATACACTATATATTATCATGCAAAGATTAATTAACGAAATCGTTGAGCGCGCCAAAGCAAACCGCCAACGCATTGTTCTTCCCGAAGGAACCGAAGAACGCACCTTGAAAGCTGCCAACCAGATTTTGACAGACGGAGTAGCCGACCTGATTCTGCTGGGTAACCCGGCCGAAATCGAAGCCTGCGCCAAAGAGTGGGGCTTGGGCAACATCGGTAAAGCCACCATCATCGACCCCGCAAACCATCCTAAGATGGAAGAGTACGCACAGTTGCTCTGCGAACTGCGCAAGAAGAAAGGCATGACCATCGAAGAAGCCCGCAAGCTGGTGCTCGACCCGCTCTACCTGGGCTGCCTCATGATAAAGAACGGCGACGCCGACGGTCAGCTGGCCGGTGCTCGCAACACGACGGGCGACGTACTGCGTCCTGCCCTGCAGATCATCAAGACCGCTCCGGGCATCACCTGCGTATCGGGTGCCATGCTGTTGCTCACCCACGCTCCCGAATACGGTAAGAACGGTGTCCTCGTCATGGGCGACGTAGCCGTAACACCCGTGCCCGATGCCGGACAGCTGGCACAGATTGCCGTCTGCACCGCACGCACCGCACGCGCCGTTGCCGGACTCGATCCGAAAGTGGCCATGCTGAGCTTCTCGACCAAAGGTTCGGCCAAGCACGAAGTAGTAGATAAGGTAGTTGAGGCCCTGAAGATAGCCAAGGAAATGGCTCCCGACATCGCCATCGACGGCGAATTGCAGGCCGATGCCGCCCTCGTGCCCGAAGTAGGTGCCAGCAAGGCTCCGGGTTCGTCCATCGCCGGACATGCCAACGTGCTCGTTGTGCCCACCCTCGAAGTAGGCAACATCTCGTACAAGCTGGTTCAGCGTCTGGGTCATGCCGACGCCGTAGGCCCCATCCTGCAAGGCATCGCACGCCCTGTGAACGACCTGTCGCGCGGATGCTCCATCGAGGACGTTTACCGCATGATCGCCATCACTGCCAACCAGGCCATCGCAGCCAAGGAAAGCAAGTAATTTCTTGCAGAGAGTATAGTAGTTAAAGAAGTTATAGAAGTTATCGCCCACCTTTGGGTGGGCTTGGAAGTTAAAAGCCAATAGAAACAGTTTATGCAGATTGCCTTTTGCTGAACTGACGGCTTTAACTTCTATAACTTCCCTTAACTTCTATAACTTCTTTCAACTTCGAAACTTGCAAACTTAATTTTTTAATTCTTTATTCTTTATGAAAATCTTAGTTCTGAACTGCGGAAGTTCATCCATCAAATACAAGCTGTTCGACATGGACAGCAAGTCGGTCATCGCACAGGGCGGTATCGAGAAAATCGGCTTGCCCGACTCGTTCCTGAAGCTGACTTTGCCCAACGGCGAAAAGAAGATTCTGGAGAAAAACATCCCCGAACACACCGTAGGCGTAGAGTTCATCCTCAACACGCTGACCAGCCCCGAGTACGGAGCCATCAAGTCGCTCGACGAAATTAATGCCGTAGGCCACCGCATGGTGCACGGCGGCGAAAAGTTCAGCAAGTCGGTACTGCTGACCAAGGAAGTGCTCGATGCCTTCACAGCCTGCAACGACTTGGCTCCGCTGCACAACCCCGCCAACCTGAAAGGCGTTCATGCCATCGAAGCCATCCTGCCCAACGTGCCGCAGATTGGCGTCTTCGACACCGCCTTCCATCAGACCATGCCCGACTACGCCTACATGTACGCCGTTCCCTACGAACTGTACCAGAAGTACGGCGTGCGTCGCTACGGCTTCCACGGAACTTCACACCGCTACGTATCGCAACGCGTATGCGAGTTCCTGGGCGTGAAACCCGAAGGCTTGCGCATCATCACCTGCCACATCGGTAACGGTGGTTCCATCACTGCCATCAAGGATGGCAAGTGCGTAGACACCAGCATGGGTCTCACTCCGCTCGAAGGCCTTATGATGGGTACACGCAGTGGCGACATCGACGCCGGTGCTGTCAGCTTCATCATGGAGAAAGAAGGCCTCGACGCACAGGGCATCTCGAACCTGCTCAACAAGAAGAGCGGTGTGATGGGTATCTTCGGCAAGTCGAGCGACATGCGCGACCTCGAAAACGCCGTTGCCGAGGGCGACCCGAAAGCACGTCTGGCCGAGAACATGTACTTCTACCGCATCAAGAAATACATCGGTGCCTATGCTGCCGCACTGGGTGGCGTGGACATCATCGTCTTCACCGGCGGTGTGGGCGAAAACCAGGCTTCGGCCCGCTGGGGTGCCTGCTCCGGCCTCGAATACATGGGCGTGAAGCTCGATGCCGAGAAGAACAAGGTGCGCGGCGAGGAAATGGTCATCTCGACCGACGACTCGAAAGTGAAAGTAGTAGTCATCCCCACCGACGAGGAGCTGATGATTGCTTCAGATACTGTAGCTATACTGAACAACTAATATTATAGGAATTATCTTTCTTCATGCAAGGGTGTGTCCGTGGTGGATGCACCCTTTTTTGCATGCTTCCCGTCCTTCCCCCATTTGCTTTTGGGGCAGTCATGGAATGGAGTTTCCGCGTAATCGAAATGCAACAAGGTTGCAAACAGAATGTTAAGGGGGCGTAATTTTCCCGTAACCGGCAATCCCTTATTTTGCCGTCGAATTAAAACAACGATTATGAAACGGAAATTCTTAGAGAGATGTATGTTATGCCTTGCCGTCGGACTGCTGTGCTGCAATCTGCCGGCATTGGCTGCAAGCGGCGGTCGTCTGCCTGTTTCGGTGGACCAGGTCCGTGTAAAGATATTAGTGGATGGCTGTGTAGTCGATGCCGCAGGCGAACCCCTTCCGGGCGCTACGGTGCGCGAGCGTGCTACGGGCAACGGTACGGTGACCAATATCGACGGTAACTTTTCGTTGTCCGTTTCGTCCGAGGCCGTACTCGAAGTCAGCTTTGTGGGCTATGCCACCAAAGTGGTTCCCGTGGCGGGACAACAGCAACTGAAGGTGGTGCTCGAAGAAGACGCTGCCGCGCTGGACGAAGTCGTGGTGGTGGGCTATGGCATCCAGAAGAAAGTCAACCTGTCCGGTTCGGTGGACCAGATCGGTGCCAAAGAACTTGAGAAACGCCCCATTGCCGATCTTTCGCGAGGCTTGCAGGGCATGATTCCTAACCTGAACATCGACTTCACCAGCGGCGAACCGGGAAAATCGGCCAACATCAACATCCGTGGCGAGGCCTCCATCAATGGCGGAAGTCCGCTGATTCTGATCGATGGTGTGTCGGCCAACGTAGAAGAGATGAACCGTCTGCTGCCCGAAGACATCGAAAGCCTTTCGGTCCTGAAGGATGCTTCGTCGGCCGCCATCTACGGTGCGCGTGCCGCTTTCGGTGTCATACTTATTACCACCAAGCAGGGCAATAGCGACCGTATACAAGTGGATTACAACGGCAACTTTGCCTGGAAACGTCCTTCGTCGCTGACCGAGAAGACTTCCGATCCCTATATTTACCTGAAGCTGAAGAACATCGCCGTGCTCAATACTCCCTGGAGTTCGGGACACGTCACCAGTGACGAACGCCTCGAATGGGCACGCCAGCGTTCGGACAATCCTGACGGCACTCCCTCGGTGCGCCTGAACCCGCTGGACGAGACCCAGTGGGAGTACATGGGCAACCGTGACTGGACCGACTACTACCTGAACCGTAACACCTTCACCCAGACGCATCAGGTATCGGTGTCGGGGCGGACGGAGAAGACCCGTTTTTACCTTTCCGGCGGCTACGATGACGAGAACGGTATCTTTTCGGGCATTGTGGACAACGATAAGTACCGCCGCTACAGCATGCGTAGCAAGGTGAGCTATGACGTATGGGACTGGCTGACCCTTTCGAACAACACCTCTTACGTGGTGACCGAACGTAAAAAACCGAGCTATTATGATATGAGTGTGTTCTTCGACCTCGAACCGCACGACATGGACCGCAACCCCGATGGCACTTGGGCCAGCGGCGAACTGGGTACGGCTTTGGCCCAGCTGGTCGATGGCGGTCAGGAGAAGGATACTTACGGACGCCTTCAGAGCACCTTCTCCGGCGAACTGAACTTCTGGAAACGTATGCTGGTAATCAATGCCAACTTCACCTTCATGAAGGGACATCAGGAATACGACTGGTACAAGACCCCCTACCAGGTAGGTTACGGCCCGGACGATATCCGCGAGCAGGGCGAAAGCCGTGCCTGGAAGGAAAGCACAGACGACCTGTACACGGTGTTCGAAGTGTATGGTACCTTCAACAAGTTGTTTCGCGACCGCCATCAGGTGACCGCCATCCTGGGCTTCAATCAGGAGTACAACCGTTCCGACAACTTCCATTCCGAGCGCTACGACATCATCTCTACTGCTCTGCCTTCCATCGGTTTGGCTTCCGGCACCCAATACGTCGGCCAGACCTACCGTGACTGGGCCATCCGTGGTTGCTTTTTCCGTGCCAACTATTCGTACGACAACCGCTATATCTTCGAGTTGAACGGCCGTTACGACGGTACGTCCCGTTTCCCCAAGAACAAGCGTTTCGGCTTCTTTCCCTCGGGCTCGGTAGCCTGGAGGGTGGACAGCGAATCGTTCTTCGACGGCCTGCGCGACATCTTCTCTCAATTCAAGCTCCGCGCTTCTTACGGTTCGCTGGGCAATCAGCTGGTGAGCGAATACGGTTACATTCCTTATATGAGTTCGCAGTTGGGCAGTTACATCATTGACGGCGAACTGCAGCAGACGGTGACTTCGCCCGACTTGGTATCGTCGGCCTACACCTGGGAGGAAGTACGTACTGTCAATGGCGGTATTGACCTGGGCTTCTTGGACAACAAGCTGACGGCCTCGTTCGATTTCTATCGTCGCGACACCAAAGGAATGCTTACCATGGGCCGCGAGCTGCCCGGTGTGTTGGGCAAGGAAGAACCGCAGGAGAACGCCGCCAACCTGAAGACGCGCGGCTGGGAACTGAGTATCGGCTATCAGGACGAGTTCCGCCTGGCCGGAAAACCCCTGAACTGGGCGGCCCGCTTCATCCTGTCGGACAGCCGTACGTGGATCACTAAGTTCGACAATCCTACCCGCAACCTGACGCAGTATTACGAA
The DNA here is from genome assembly GCF_900108345.1 of Bacteroides ndongoniae. GTDB lineage: Bacteria > Bacteroidota > Bacteroidia > Bacteroidales > Bacteroidaceae > Bacteroides > Bacteroides ndongoniae. Next base: position 838,730 of record NZ_FNVV01000012.1, read on the forward strand.
GGGCAGGAAATCGGAGAAATCTGGGGATTGCAGAGCGATGGCCTGTTCAGCAGCAAGGACGAAATAGCAGCCTTGGACGAAACCGAAATCATCCCTTGGGGGGCACTCGAAATTGTAGAAGGTTGGCCCAAGTACAAAGACCTGGACGGCGACCACCGCATCACCAAAGGGTCGGTCACGGTAGACGATCCGGGCGACCTGAGCGTTATCGGTAATTCGGCTCCCCGTTTCCGCTTCGGCCTGAATCTGAGTGCCGAATGGAACGGAATCGATGTAGCCGTCTTCCTGCAAGGCATCGGCAAGCGCGACTTCTATCCGCAAAGTTACTTGTACTGGGGCTTCTACCAGCAACCCTACAGCGGCGGACAGTTGCACACTTTCGACTTCTACCGCCCCACAACGGACAGCGAGGTCGACATGGCTAAGCATTCGCAATCGTACATCGCCGCCGGACTGGCCAACCAGAACCTTGATGCCAGATACCCCATCCTGCAATCGTGGCTGGCCGATAAGAACCTGGGAACCCGCATCGACCAGGCGATGGGCCTGGCCATTCCCCAGACAGGCTACATGCTGAATGCCGCTTACCTGCGTGTGAAGAACATCACCGTCGGCTATACGCTGCCGCAAGAGTGGGTACGCAAAGCCCGATTGAGCCGGGTGCGTGTATTTGTCAGTGCCGACAACCTGTGCGAATGGAGCGGAGTGAAGCCTTACTTCGATCCCGAGTCCATTACCGATACGTCTTCTTTCGGCTATGTTTATCCTTTCAACCGCCAGTTCTCCTGCGGGCTTAACGTAACATTCTAAAATTACAAATGACAATGAGAAATCTGATTATACCTTCCCTGGCTCTTTCAGTCACTTTGCTGCTGGCTACTTCGTGCAACGATTCGTTTATGGATCGGCAACCCCATACGGAAATCGGTGTGGAATCGTATTTCAATACCGAACGCGACTTGCAGATGTATTGTTACGGTCTGGTCAACACACCAGGTTACAGCTACGACTCCGACGAGGGTACCGACGATGTAGCCACGACTTCGAACGTCGAAATCAAGAACATCATGACATCGCCCAATCCCAACTCGGTCACCATCAATGCCGGCTGGAGCTGGGAGCGTCTGTACGACATCAACTTCTTCTTGGCCAACTGCGGACGCGCCAAAGTGACCGAAGATGTCCTGGCCCACTATCAGGGTGTAGCCCGTTACTACCGCGCCGCCTTCTATATGGATAAGGTGAAAACCTATTCCGATGTGCCTTGGTACGATAAAGTGCTCACCACCGACGACCCGGACCTGTATAAGGCTCGCGACTCGCGCGACTTCGTTATCGGCAAGATATTCGAAGACTACCAGTTTGCAGCCGAACACGTCCGTGCCACCGAACCTTTAGGTGCCATCAACAAGTGGATTGTACTGGCTACCATGGCCCGTCATGCCCTGTACGAAGGCACCTACCGCAAGTATCACGACGAACTGAACCTGCAACAGACCGCCGCCGACTATCTGCGTATGGCAGCCGATGCCGCCTGGCAAGTCATGCAGGAAGGCGGTTTCAGCATCTACAATACAGGACATCCCTACGAAGACTATTCCACGCTGTTCAACAGCCCCGACCTGACCACCAATCCCGAGATGATACAGGCACATTACTACGAGAACGACGTGGCCGAAAACGGATTCTGGGCCTACATGTTCGGCAACTACATTCCCTGTCCCACGAAAGATCTGGTACAGGCCTACCTGATGAAGGACGGTTCCTACTATTCTTCGCAGCCCGACTATCGGACCCGTCAGTTTGTCGATGAGTTCAAGGACCGCGACCCGCGCATCTATCAGACACTGGCTTATCCGGGCTGGGAACTGGTCAACACCATGACCTATGCCACCGGTGCCGGCATCTATGTGCAGGAACTTAACAAGAACTTCTCGGGCTACCACCAGATAAAAGGCTTCATCAACAACAAGGACGAAAACTACTACGTGGGCATCGACTTCCCCGTCATCCGCTATGCCGAAGTGCTGCTCACCTATGCCGAGGCAAAGGCTGAACTGGGCGAACTGACGCAGGACGTGCTGGATCAGACGGTCAACCTGCTGCGCGACCGTGCCGGAATGCCTCACTTGCAGATGAATCCGCCTGTCGATCCCGTGATGGCAGAAGCCTTTCCCGGTGTCGGATCGACGCTGCTCGAAATCCGTCGCGAGCGTCGTGTGGAACTGGCGTTCGAAGGTTTCCGCTTCGACGACCTCATGCGCTGGCACGCCGGCAAGCTGTTGGAGCATGAGCCCGAAGGACTCTACTTCCCCAGTTTGGGCAAGTTCGACCTGACCGGCGACGGCATCGAAGACATCTGCCTGATTCCTTCCTCGCAGTCGATTCCTGCCGAAGAAGACAAAGAAACCAATGCCTTGGGCGAGAAACTGGTCTATTACCGTGCCGGAACCATCGACGACCAGAATGCCACCGTTTATCTGAGTGACGGCGATCATGGTACCATTCAGACCATCAAGGACATGGGTACTTTCCAGGAACCGAAGTTCTACTATCGTCCCATTCCCCGTCACGAGATGGATCTGAATCCCAATCTGGGACCGCAACTCTTCGGCTGGGAATGATCCCTCCCCGCAAGCATTCAATGAATAACTCTTTTAAAACAATACGAAAATGAGAAAAGGATTTTTATCAAAGTGGGTGGTCCTGTGCTGTTGTGCTGTCAGTCTGGCTTCCTGCAATCAGACTGACCGGCAGAATCAGTCTCAACAACCTGCCATCAAACTGACGTTTGCTTATTTGACTGATGTCCACCTGAACAAGGACAATAGCGGCAATGGCAACGAAGGCCTGAAGAAGGCCCTGAAGGTCGCTGCCGACCAAGGAGCCGAATTTGTACTTTTTGGCGGAGACAATGCCGATACCGACCAGCTGGGCGATGCCGAAGTGACTGCCGATACCTTGCATGCACGCTTTGCAAGGTTGGTGAAGGAGTCCGGACTGCCGGCCCATTTCACCATCGGAAACCACGACCGGTTCTACCTGGCCGGGGGAAAGGCCGATACACTGGGTTTTGGAATGTTCGAGAAACATTATGGCAAGACTTACGGTTCGTTCACGCAGAAAGGTGTTCATTTTGTTACCCTCAACAGTCTTTATCCGCAGGGTGGTGAGGCACCCTACAGCGTAGGCGCCGAGCAATTGGCCTGGCTGAAGGCCGACCTTGACACAGTGAGCCCTCAGACGCCGGTCATTGTTTCGCTTCACGTGCCCATGCTGTCGCTCTATTATCCCGTAGTGGAAGGTACGATGAAGGCCTGGGATATGATTGCCGACAGCAAGGCTGTGGTTGACTTGCTGAAGGAGCACAATACGCAACTCGTCCTGCAGGGACACCAGCACATCTACGAGCAGATTCAGGAACGCGACTTGTGGTTTGTCACTGCCGGTGCCGTGTCGGCATGCTGGTGGCAAGGACCTTTCTTGACTACGCAGGAAGGCTTCCTTTTGGTCAAAGTGGACGAAAACAACCGCATCTCTTGGGAGTACATCGACTATGGATGGGAAGTACCCGGAAAATAACCCGATAATCATAAAATGAAAAAATGAAAACGAAACGATTGCTGATGACGGCAGTTTTGGCTGCCGCCTGCTGGAGCGGAATGTATGCCCAGCAAACACAAGAGCTGCCCGACCGTATCAAGATGGGGCAGGAGAGAGCGAAAGTACGTCGTGACATCAGTCTGCCGCAGATTGACGGATACGACTTGCTGAAGTGCGATTTCCACATCCATACCGTCTTTTCTGACGGCATCGTGTGGCCTTCACTTCGTGTCAACGAGGCATGGGAAGAAGGTCTTGATGCCATTGCCTTGAGCGACCACGTAGAGGGACAACCTGCCCGCGAAGGCATGAAGAAGGGCGACCTGGATCTGGCTTTCAAGAATGCCGAGGATGAGGCGCTGCGGCGCGGCATCATTCTGATTAAGGGAGCCGAAATAAGTCGTTCCATGCCCCCCGGACATCTTAATGCCCTCTTTCTGAACGATGTGGATGCCTTGCAGAAGGACGACGTTGTGGAAGCACTGCGCGAGGCACACAGGCAGGGAGCCTACATCTTTTGGAATCATCCGGGATGGAACGTCAAGGAAGTGAAGTGGCACGACATACACGAACGCCTCTGGAAGGAAGGCTTGCTGAACGGCATCGAAGTGTTCAACGAGTTCGAGTGGTATCCCAAAGCGCTGGAATGGGCCAAGGAAAAGAAACTGACGCTGATGGCCAATACCGACGTACACGATGTCATCGAGCGCCTGTATGACAGGACGCAGGTGTCGCACCGTCCTCTGACCCTCGTGCTGGCCAAGGAACATACGGCGGCTGCCATTAAGGAAGCTCTTTTTGGCGGGCGTACGCTCATCTGGTTCTACGATACGCTGATAGGCAAGGAAGATTACCTGAAGAAGTTCTTCGAAGGAGCTGTCCGTGTGCAGCCTTCACACTATGCAACAGAGGCTTCGGCTTACGTGACGGTGACCAATACGTGCGACGTCCCCTTCAGACTTGAAGTGGCTTCGGAAGTCAAGGGCTATCCGTCATGTATCCAGCTGCCGGCAAGGGCTTCGGTTGTTGTGTCGGTACCCAAAAACGGCACTAACCCCGTTGCTTACAAGGTAACCAACCTGCTGACAGCCTATGAACAGTGCATTGAAGTTTCGTTGTTTTAACGGAAAAGAGGAGTGAAGGTAGGCCGAAAATACCTACCTTTGCTTGTATTATTAACCATTATATCATAGTTATGAAACGATTGACGTATTTGATGCTCTTCCTGCTGGTGGCCTTGGTGGCAAAAGCACAGCAGGCAAAGTATGTATTCTATTTCATTGGCGACGGCATGGGCCTGAACCAGGTGAACACTACCGAAATGTACCTGGGCGAACAACAGGGACGCATCGGCACAGAGCCCCTCTGCTTTGCTTCCTTCCCCGTGGCAGGCATGGCCACCACGTTCTCGGCTTCCAACTCCATCACCGACTCGGCAGCCGGCGGAACGGCCCTTGCCACCGGTGTGAAGACCTATAACGGTGCCATCGGCGTAGATGCCAACAAGGAACGGGTAATGAGCGTGGCCGAGCGTGCCAAACGTGCCGGCAAGAAGGTGGGTGTCACCACCAGCGTCAGTGTCGATCACGCCACTCCGGCAGCCTTCTATGGTCACCAGCCTGACCGCAGCATGTACTACGAAATAGCCCTTCAGCTGCCCGAAGCCGGTTTCGACTTCTACGCAGGCAGCGGTTTCCTGAAACCCGCCCGTACGTTCGACAAGAAAGATGCTCCCAGCATTTACCCCATCATCGAGCAGGCCGGATACACCATCGCCCGCGGGATTGACGAATATCAGGCCAAGGCCGGTGATGCCGACAAGATGGTGCTGATTCAGAAAGACGGTACCGACGCATCGAGCCTGCCTTATGCCATCGACCGCAACGAGGGCGACCTGACGCTGGCACAGATCACCGAGAGCGCCATCGACTTCCTGTCGCGCGACAACAAGAAGGGCTTCTTCCTCATGGTCGAGGGTGGAAAGATTGACTGGACTTGCCACAGCAACGATCCCGCCACGATGGTCAAGGAAGTCATCGACATGGACAACGCCGTCCGTGTGGCTTACGAATTCTACAAGAAGCACCCCAAAGAGACGCTGATTGTGATTACAGCCGACCACGAAACCGGTGGATTGGGACTGGGCAACAGCAACTACACGCTGAACCTCAAGTCGCTCGATTGCCAGAAACAGTCGGTTGACCTGCTGTCGCGCGCCCTTACCGACCTTCGCAAAGCCAAGGGCAACAAAGCCACTTGGGAAGACGTGAAAGCCTTGCTGACCGAACGCATGGGCTTCTGGGGCGAACTGACACCCACCTGGGAGCAGGAGAAGATGTTGCGAGACGAGTTCGAATCGTCCTTTGTCCGCAATAAGGTAGTCTTCGAAGAGAGCCTCTACTCGAAGACCGAACCGCTGGCCGCCGTTGCCAAGAAGGTACTGAGCCAGATGTCGAAGCTGGGTTGGACCACCGGAAGCCACTCGGCCGAATACGTACCTGTATTTGCCGTAGGTGCCGGCTCGAAGCTCTTCATGGGCAAGATGGACAATACGGACATCCCGAAACGCATCGCCAAGGCTGCCGGTTACAAGTGGTAACCCACCGCGGCCTTGCGCCGGGCGCAAGCTGAAGAGGGTGTATTAAGCAGAAGAACAGGTTACAAATTTTAGGCACGGATTACACGGAAAATCACGGTGAAAAGAATAAAACAATCCGTAAAAATCCGTGTAATCCGTGCCTGAAAAATCAGTTCTTCTGCTTAATGCACCCTTCTTTCGTATCTATACAGTCGGCTTTTACAGCTTCGTTTCCCCTTCGATGAACTCTTCGAGGAAAAGGTTTTCACCGTCGAATACGGCGTACGAGAAGTAATTGATCCAGTCGCCCAGGATGACGATGCGCGAGGTGGCGCTCAGCATCAGATCGAGCTCGATGTGGCGGTGTCCGTAGATGAAGAAGTTGATGTCGGGATGGCTCTTCAGATAGTCCTTGGTGTAGAGCACCAGGAACTCGTTGTTTTCGCCCATGTAGTCGGGTTCCTTGCCGTTCACGCGCTTCAGGCGGCTGTGCTTGGCCCAGTTCAGCCCGAACTCCATGCTCCAGCGCGGATGCAGGGCCGAGAAGAGGGTTTGCAGGGTACGGCTGTGGAACATGGTGCGCAGCATCTTGAACTTGCGGTCGGGGTCGCCCAGCCCGTCGCCGTGGGCCAGGTAGAACTCTTTCCCGTAGATTTCGGTGGTCAGGGGGTGGCGATGCAGGATGACGCCGCACTCCTTGGTCAGATAGTCGCCGCACCAGATGTCGTGGTTGCCCGTGAAGAAGTGCACTTCCACGCCCAGGTCGGTCAGTTCGGACAGTTTGCCCAAGAAGCGCGTATATCCCTTGGGCACGACGGTCTTGAATTCGTACCAGAAGTCGAACATGTCGCCCAGCAGATAGACGGCAGCTGCCTTGTGCTTGATGCTGTCCAGAAAGTTGACTAAGCGGCGTTCCTGCGTCCGCCCGTGTTCGATGGCCCGTGAGCCGAGGTGTGCGTCGGAAAGGAAATATACGTTCTTCATATCAGGCTTGATGTTAGGGGTTGGCGTTTATCTCTTATTTGAACAGTTCGTCTAAGTATTTGTAGAAGGCGGGGTCTTCGCCTACCACTACTTTGGCGATTTTGCCTTGCGGATCGATGACGATTTTGGTGGGATATCCCTGTATGCCATACTTCACGGTGATGTCTGTCTCGTCCGTATTGCGCACGTGCAGCCAGGGCAGTTCGTGTTCCTTGACGGCAGCTTTCCATTTCTCTTCCGTGTCGCGGCAGTCGATGCCCAGTATCTCCATGCGGTCTTTGTACTTGGTGTAGTATTTCTTCATGTCGGGGATGCCTTTGATGCACCAGCCGCACCAGCTACCCCAGAAGTCCAGCACCACGTACTTGCCACGCAGCGACGACAGGGTGAGGTCGTTGCCCTGTAGGTCTTTCAGGGTGAAGTCGGGGGCGTCGGCGCCTTCTGTGATGTTCTTTTGTGCTTCTTTGCGGGCTTTCTGTTGGGCGATAGCTTCTATCATGGCGCGATAGAGCGAAGCCATCGGACCATTCTGTGCCTTTTCGCCGACAAGGTCGAGCAGGTCGCTTGCGGTTCTGCCCATATCGGATATCAGATAAACGGAGAGGTCTTCGTCGGGGTGCTGACGGATGTAGTCTTCCTTCACCTTTTGCATATCGGCATGGATGGGTTCATAGAGCTGTCGCAACGAGTCGATGCGTTCGGGCGTCAGTGTTCCTTTGTTCTGCATGTCGATGATGACTTGTGTCACTTTGTGCATTTTGTCCTCATAGGGCTTGTACTGTTTGCGCACTTCTTCGTAGGCCTGGTGGAAGGCATTTCCTTTCAGATGGTAGTCGTCCATGGAGCCGCTTACCTCCACTGTCTCGCCGGGGAAGGCTACTACGCCGATTGTCTGGCGAAGCGATGCTGCTTCGGCACCATTACTGGGTTTGGCATAGAAATAGGCCTCCATCGGTACACTGTCGTTCTTAAGCTGGAAGGAGAATTGCCCATTCTGCATGGCTATTGTATCTCTTTGCACCGCGCTTCGGCTCAGGTCCGACAGGGCAAAGTAGTTTACTATCAGTGTATCACTTCCGGTACCGGTCAGGTTGCCGGTAATGGTAGTCTGTTTCGATGCAGGCTGGCAGGCGCAGAGCAGTGCGGTGGCGGCCAGCAGGCTGAGTTGTTTCTTGTTCATGGTATGTAGTTTTATTCGTTATAAAAATCCCAGTTCCAGTTTGGCTTCTTCGCTCATCATGTCCTTGTCCCATTCGGGTTCGAAGACGAGGTTGATGGTGGCGGCACTGACGCCTTCGATGCTCTCTATCTTCTGGCGGATGTCTTCCATGATGAAGTCGGCCGCGGGACAGTTGGGAGCGGTGAGGGTCATGTCGATGTTGACGCTGCCGTCGTCGGCTACGTCTATCTTGTAGATGAGGCCCAAGTCATAGACGTTGACGGGTATTTCGGGGTCATATACGGTCTTGAGCATGGCTACTATTTTCTCTTCTATTTCAAATCGGGTCATACGAATTGCGTTGTTAAGGGTTGTTTATGGTGGCAAAGCTATGTATTTTAATTGAAACGACAAAATCGTAGACCGTGGTTTCTTGTGTGCTGTGCGGGTCAGAGGGCGCCTTCGTCGGCAAAGCTGTAGTAGCTGCCGTCGGTGACGATGAGGTGGTCGGTGAGGCGTATGTTCATGATTTGCGCGGCTTGTCGGATGCGGTCGGTCAGGCGGCGGTCGTCGTTGCTGGGGCGGGTGTTGCCCGAGGGGTGGTTGTGGACGAGTATCAGCTGGGTGGCGCGGCGCAGCAGGGCTTCGCGCAGGATGGTGCGTACGTCGGCGGTGGTCTGGTCGATACCTCCGCGGCTGATGCAGATTTTGTCGATTACTTTTCCGGCCTGGTTGAGGAGGAGTATCCAGAACTCTTCGGTAGGCAGGTCGCACATCAGGGGGTGGAACAGCTCGTAGATGTCGGTAGAACAGCGGATGGCAGGGCGCTCGGCAGGTTGGCTCAGTTTGCGGCGTCTGCCCAGTTCAAGGGCGGCCATGATGGTGATGCTCTTGGCAGGTCCCAGCCCTTTGAAGCGGGCAAAGTCGCGCATTTCCCACTTGCCCAGTTGGTTGAGGTCGTTGCCGCAGTCGTTCATCACGCGTTGCATCAGTGTCACGGCGCTTTCTTCGGCATTGCCCGAACCGATGAGGATGGCCAGCAGTTCGGCTTCGCTCAGGGCTTCGGCGCCTTTCAGCATCATCTTTTCGCGGGGACGGTCTTCGGCAGCCAGTTGCTTGATGGTGAGTTTGTTCATGGTGTGCTTCTTTTGGGGTTCACCACGGAGGACACAGAGTTTCACAGAGTTTTTTTATTTACCACGGATTACGCGGATTAACACAGATTTTTTTATTCTGTTGAAATTGTAATCCGTGTTAATCTGTGTGATCTGTGGTTCTTTTTCCGGTGTTCTGTGGTGAAATTGAGAACTCCGTGAAACTCTGTGTCCTCTGTGGTGCAACGTTATTTATAAAAATTCTTCTTGAATGCTTCGAATTCCCCGCGGCCGCATACGCAGCGGTTCCACCACGCGCGCCAGAAGCCTGTGCCGTAGCCGATGAGCTGGATGTAGGCGGCTGCGATGGAATAGAGCCCGATGCGCAGGCTGTGGTTCTGCACGGTCGAGTCGGCCATCACTAATAGGGCATAGAGCAGTAGGGGCAGGGGCGACCAGGGGCAGAACAGGGTGCCCAGCAGCAGTACGGCGGTGCCCAGCGTGAAGAGGGCAGGCAACAGGTGGACCAGCTTCAGCGATTCGGGGTACTTCTTGTAGAGGTTGATGCGGGCGATGCCCGAGTTGTGCACCTGCTTGAAGAACTTCTTCAGGTCGGTGCGTCGCTTGTGATAGACCCATGCGCCGGGAAATAGGCGGCAGCGGTACCCGCCCTTGAAGATACGGATGCTCAGGTCGATGTCCTCGCCGAAGCGCATGCGCGAGAAGCCGCCCAAGGCTTGATAGACGTCGCGGCGGATGCCCATGTTGAAGCTGCGGGGGTAGAACTTGTCCATCTTCTTCTTGCCACCGCGGATGCCGCCGGTGGTGAAGAACGAGGTCATGGAGTAGTTGATGGCCTTCTGTATGGGGGTGAACGACGCGTGTGCGCGGTCGGGTCCGCCAAAGGCATCGGCAGGCGCGGCTTGCAGTTCGGCCTCGACGGCGTCCAGATAGCCGGGGGGCAGGATGCAGTCCGAATCCAATATAATAAGGTATTCGCCGTGGCTGCGTTCGGCACCGTAGTTGCGGGTCTGGCCGGGGCCGGAGTTGGGCTTGGTGTAGTAGTGCAGGTCCAGCCGGTCGGCGTACTTCAGCGTCACGTCGCGGCAAGGCACCGACGAACCGTCTTCCACCACAATGACTTCGAAGTCGCGGAAGGTTTGCTGCAGCAGACTTTGCAGCAGTTCGTCCACTTCGTCGGGACGGTTATATACGGGGATGATGAAGGAATAGCGCATGGTGTGTTTCTTTATTCTTGACGGAGGCAAATGTAGGAAAAATATTCGGTTATCGGGGAATAATGCGGGGCGATATTCGTTTTTCTCTTCTGTTCTCTCCGGGCAGTACGGATGGCAGAGCTTCCGAAGGCCTGCTGAGGGGTATGTCGCAGGGCTTTTGTGGGACACTTGTACGGCTCGCGAGCAACACTTGCACGGCTCGTGAGCGACACTTGCATGGCTCGCGAGAGACACTTGCACGGCTCGCGGGGGCTGCGCGACCGCTCTCCGGCCGAAAAATGGGCGAACAAATTATGTGGCATTTATACTCCATTTAGATATATTTGGCTACTTTTGTCATTGATTATGTTCTAACCCGCGGTTTGGCTATGAAAAGAAAGAAAGCAAAGAAGAGTATGAAGTGGTATGTGTTGTTGGCGTTTTTCCTTTGGACGGTTCCGGCGCTGGCCGACGGGCTTCAGTTTTTGGGAAATTCGTACCGCATGGAGGATCGCACTTCGTACAAAGTGTTTGCCGAGGAGGCTGTACCCGAGTTCAAGAACGAGCTGGTGCTCGACTTCGAGGTGCAGATTAAGGAGTTCAACACGTTCGGCTACATCTTCCGGATGAAGGACCTGAACTCGAAAAGTGTCTTCAGCTTTATCTTTACCTATAAGAACGATCGCGAAAGCGTCTTCCAAATCAATTCCGACGGAAAAGCCAGCTATGCTTCGGTCAGCTTTGTCAACGACTCCCTCCGCTGCCGCTGGTTGCCGGTCAGTTTCGGTTTCGACTTGCAGAAGAAAACCCTTCGTCTGTCGGTCGGCGGACAGGAAGCCGAGGTGACGTCGGTCTCCGAGTTCGGGCAGGCGATTTGTCCGGACATCTATTTCGGGCGCGACGAATTTACAGTTGACTTGCCTACTTTCGCTCTGCGCAACCTGACGGTCAGGGGCGGCGGGCGCCAATACCGTTTCCCTCTGTCGGAGAATGCCGGTACGGCTGTGCACGATGCTTCGGGCACGGTATATGGTGAGGTGCAGAATCCGATATGGTTAGTCAACGAGGCTTACTACTGGAAACCGGTCTTCACACAAAAGATACTGGGTCCCTGCGGTGCCAATTTCGACAGCAGGGGCAAGAAGATATACGTCTTCTCGGCCGATTCGCTTTACGGCTACGACTTGCAGCGCGGCTCGATGCAGTCCGTGCCCTGTGCCAACCCGCTGCCGCTGAAGATTCGTCTGGGAACGAACTTCCTGCCTGCGGGCGACAACCGGCTCTACGTCTACGAAATCAACGGCATACCGCCCGGCAACACGACCGTGGCTTCGCTCGACCTGACGCGGGCCGAATGGTGTCCCACCGACTCCGTATCGCTGCCCGTGCAGCTGCACCATCACAATACGTACTGGGACGCGCGCCACGGACGACTGCTGATGTTCGGCGGTTTCGGCAACCAGCGCTACAGCAATGCCCTGCTTTCCTATCGTCCCGATGCCCGCTCGATAGACACGTTGCGTACGACGGGCGACGTCATTTCGCCCCGCTTCAACGCCGGTATGGCCCACGTGGGCGATACGGTGCTCTACATCTACGGCGGTGTGGGCAACAGCAGCGGCGACCAGTCGCTTGGCCGAATCTATTATAACGACCTCTACAAAGTGAGTCTGCCTTCGTGCAGAGTCAAGAAGTGTTGGGAACTGCCCTCGCCGGTCAAGGAGGTAGTGGGCAACAATATGATCTACTCCGAGCCCGAGAACGCGCTGTATGCCTTGCGCTACAAGGAGTACAACCGCAATTCGTCCGTCCAGCTCTACCGGATAGCGCTGGCCGACGGGACAGCCGTTCCCGTGGGCGACTCCATTCCCTTTCTGGCAGTGGCCATCGAAACTTCGCTGACCCTGTATAAAAGTACGATGCCCGACAAGCTGTATTGCGTCATTCAGGAACACTATAATTCGCAGCCCGACACCGTGCGGGTTTCGGCCTACGAACTTGCTTTTCCGCCCCTGACACAGGACGAACTGGTGCCACACTACGCTGCACGCCGTTCGGCGGGACTGTGGTGGCTGTTGCCGGTGGTCATCGTGCTGGCCGTTGGCGCATATCTGCTGTACAGGCGTATGACCGTTAGCCGGCAAGTAGTTGCCGTGGCGCCGTCTGCCGCACCTGCCGCTGCCGAGGCCGTAGTCAGCTCGGCGGCCGAAGAAGAAGTACCGGTCAAGCGAGGCAGCGCCGTCTATCTGTTTGGCGACTTTACGGTGTACGACCGCGCGGGCCGCGACATCACCTACATGTTCAGCAACAAGCTGAAGCAGCTTTTCATCTACATTCTGGTAGAGAGTGCCGAGGGCACAGGCGTATTGTCGTCGTCGCTGAACACCCTGTTCTGGCCCGACAAGGACGATGCCAAAGTGAAGAACCTGAAAGGTGTCACCATCAACCACCTCCGCAAGACGCTGGCCGAGATGGACGGCATCACCCTGAACTACAGCAAAGGCTTCTTCAACATCACGCTGTCCGACGAGTGTTTCTGCGACTACATGCATGCGGCCGAATATGCCGGTCAGCCGGAACGTGCCAAAGACCTGTTGCCGCTGTTGGCAAGAGGAAAGTTTCTGAAAGGAATCGACGATGATCTCTTCGACCAGATTAAGGGCCGGACCGAAGACCGCCTGCTGGGCTGGCTGCTGTCGTGGCTGAACCGTCAGGACGAATTGCTGAAGCGAAGCGACGTTCTGTCCGTCTGCCAGCTGGTGTTCGAGATTGATCCGCTGAACGAACAGGCGTTGCAGGCCGCACTGAACGTATGCAAGGAACAGAAGATGAGGGGAGAGGCACAGAAGATATATTCGCAGTTTGCACGCGAATACAAACGGATGCAGGGAAAAGAATACCCCCTTTCGATGGACGAACTGCTGAAAGGCTGATATTCTTCTGCCTGCAAGTATGATAGGAGTGACGGCGTCAGCGCTTTCCGCCCAGCGGCACCGGTGCTACGCCTTCGAACGTGATTTTGACAGGCTTGATGTAGCCTTGTTCGTCAAACTCCAGCTTGTCGATGCACACCTGCCGTTCGCCCGAATGGGTGCATCCCAGCGGACGACGGTGATAGACGATGTAATACTCGTCCTTTCCCGGTATCTGGATGACGGAGTGGTGTCCGGCTCCGGTAGCCACCTGCTCGTCTTGCTGCAATATCTTTCCGATACGCTTGAAGGGGCCCGTAGGCGAGTCGGCGATGGCATAGGCCACGCTGTAGTCCGGACCGCCCCATCCGCCTTCCGACCACATGAAGTAGTATTTTCCGTTCCGTTTCATCATGAAGGGGCCTTCCACGTAGTTTTCGGGAGTCACCTCGCGATAGTATTCTCCGTTGTCGAAGGGTTTCAGGCTCAGCAGGTCGTCCTTCAGCCGGACGACATTGCAGTGGCGCCACCCGCCGTAGTACATGTAATACTGTCCGTCGTCGTCGCGGAATACGAACTGGTCGATGGGCTGTGCCCCGTTGACGAACTTCGAGATGAGCGGTTTCCCCAGTGCGTCCTTGAACGGTCCTTCGGGACGGTCGGCCACAGCCACACCGATGCCTCCGTACTCGTTGTCGCTCTGGATGTCGTTGCCTCCGAAGAAGAGGTAGTACTTGCCGTTGGCCCGGATGATGGAAGGTGCCCACATGGCATACTCCACCCACTTGACGTTTTCGATGGAAAGCACACTCGGATGCTTGGTCCAGTGCACAAGGTCCTTGGACGAGAATGCGTCGAGGTGAGTCTGCTGGTTGTAGTCGGGATTGATGGCGCGGGTTTTCCGTCTGGCCTCTTTCCGGTAGGTCAGCGTGTCCTCGCCATGCAGCATGGAGACGGTGGGATATATCCAATAGGTATCATCGAAGACGATGCCTTCCGGGTCGGCATACCAGCCCGGAAATACGGGGTTGCCGCTTGTGACGTTCCCCTGCTGTGCAGACAGCGATGCCGCCAGCATCAGACATGCAAAGAATACAGGTTTTCTTTTCATTTTCCGTTAAGTTTATATATGATTGAAAAAATGTCGCTGCACATACTTTTTCTCCGCCATGGAAGTTGCGGAGCAGGGGAAGGATTCGTGTGCAAATGTACGCAAAAAAGCCGTTGCCTCCAGTCGCTCGCTGTAGCTTTTTACATGAACCGTATGCCCTTTGGAGGCTTTCTGGGGCGGGTTAATAAAAAAGTTGGGTTAATTAACCCCTTTTTAATCGCTAGGTTAAGGCTGTGGGGCTTCTTTTGTGGGAAAATATGGAGCGGAATGTTTCCCGCTACCATCGGATGAGCTTCTTAAATAATAATGTTGACATAATAATGATGAAAAGGAATGTGATCTTGTTGTTTTGCCTGCTGCTCTCTGCTACTTTGTGCGGTGCTGCGGCAGGAGGTGACGACCGTTACGGGTGGCCGGAACAGAAAGCGCCCGAAAAGTTGATAGTATGTAAAAGTTCTGCCAACAGTGCGGAACGGATGTTGTTGGAATCGCTTTCGGGCTTGGCAGCCAAGGCTGTCAACGAAGAACGCTTCGACCGGATGGTGTGGATGGAAACCGGTAATGAAGCCTATCGCAGACTGTTCAGGGAAAGTATGGAGGCACTGGACATCCGTGAAATTTTTCAGATGGATACCTGGGAACTGGTGGACTATCTGAAGAAAGAAGGCATAGTGAGAGGCTACGTGCTGTACGAGGCAGACAAGGGTAACGGTACCAAGATAGAAAATTACTCCAGCAACGTGGCAACGGTATACGCTTCGCTGCTGTCGGGAGTTCTTATCGACGTTTCGCTGGAGAAGGAAGCCTTGGCTCACGGACTGGTGAAGCTGAAAGACGCACGGGGCGAGACTACGATCGAATGCTTCAGAAAGAACCGCCGGCTGCTGAGCAACACCTCGGCACTGAGCATTCATCCCGCCGTTTCGAATATGCGCGACTATGCCATTTCCCACCGCCTGATGCTGTATGCCGACGAAATAGAGACAGCTAACGAGATACTGGAGTGGGTAAAACCGCTTTCGCCCATCGTGGGGTGGGGATGTGGTGACGAATTCAAGTTTACCAAGCTGGTGACGGAGTGGGGACACTTCAATACAGCCTCCAACTGGTGCATGAACTTGCCTCTTATTTCGGCGGCTGCTCCCCGCATTCCGTTGCGCAAGGTCACTGAGGTAGAGCCGGAACAGATCAACTTTGCCGATTCGTCGTATGTACATGCCTTTGTGATGAGCGACGGCGACAACATGCAATGGACCATGGGCAACTTCATCGACAATCCTCACTACCTGGGACATCCGCAGGCAGCGGACCAGGGAATGAACTGGACCCTCTGCCCGGCCAACCTGTCGGTGATTTCGCCTGTCAGCTGGAATGAGATGGTGGTCAGAAAAGGCAACGGCACCTTTATCGAATACGGTGGAGGCTACCAGTATCCGGACCTTTTTGCCGTGAAGCGTAAAAACCGTAAAGAACTGTTGCGATGCTTTGCCCGCAGAGTGAACAGTTTCCTGCAAAAGACCGGCGTTAAGGTGTATGGCGCTATTTGCGAGAATGTACAAAGCCCCGAGGCACAGGAGGCTTTCCAGATCTATGCCGAAGAAATGACCGACATAACCGGTATGATAGCCATCCAGTATTTCCCTTACGAACTGGGAAAGAAAGTATTCTGGTTCCAGAACAAAAAGGGAATGCAGATTCCGCTTCTTACGGCTACTTTCTCGTTGTGGAACGAAGTGAATCCTGCCCGTCCGGCTTGCGGCACTCCCGAATATGTTTCATCGCTGATCAACCGTGACGAGAAACTGTCTGTAGCAGAAGACCGTTATTCGTGGACGATTGTTCATGCCTGGTCCGACTTTGGCCAGACAAGCAAGGTGAGCGGAGAGAGTGCGGTGGGTGTCAGCCCTATTGTGGCAACCGAAGAATTGCTCGATGACGGTATTCGTCCGGTGTCGCTCAACGAACTGTTGTGGAGGGTGCGCATGAGCTATTATCCGGAACAGGTGAAAAGCATCATCGACGCAAACCAGAAACTGATGGGAGCTGCCGATTCGGTCCGCTCAGTCCGGAAGGGGGAGAAACGCTAACAATCGTGTGTGTATATCCGCTTCTATCTTTTTACTGACAGAATAAAATAATCCTATACATTAGAAATATCATGAAAAAACTCATTATTGCTCTTTGTTGTGCGGCTGCAGGCCACGTGTGTGCCCAGTCGTTCTATCCCGTAACTGAGGGACAGAAATTTGCTGCAACGCCCCGGGGCGAGGTTGCACTTTATGATTTTCCGCTGAAAGACGTTGCCTTGACTGACGGTGTATTTCGCAACGCCATGATGTTGGATGCCAAGTGGCTGCTCGACCTGAAGCCCGACCGTTTCCTGCATCGTTTCCATAAGTTTGCCGGGCTGCCTGTCAAGGGTGAAATTTATGGAGGCTGGGAGAGTGAAAACATCTCCGGACATACGTTGGGACATTACCTTTCGGCCTGTGCCATGCAGTATGCAGCTACGCAGGACGTACGCTTTAAGGAAATCGTAGACTATACTGTAAGCGAACTGGCCAAGTGCCAGGCGCACTACACGGGTGTCATGGCCGGCTATGTAGGTGGTATTCCCGAGCAGGAACGGATCTTTACGGAAATATCCGAAGGCAAACTCTATTCGTCCGGTTTCGACCTGAACGGCGGATGGGTACCGCTTTACACACAGCATAAGCTGTTTGCCGGACTGATGGATGCTTATCTGCATACGGGCAACAAACAGGCACTCGATGTAGTCTGCAAGCTGGCCGACTGGATGGTGAACCTATCCGATCGCTTGACCGACGAGCAGTTCCAGCAGATGTTGCAATGCGAGTTTGGCGGTATGAACGACAGCATGTATGTGCTGTATACGCTGACTGGCGACGAACGCTACCTGAAACTTGCCGGCCGCTTTTATCACAAGGCTGTGCTCGATCCGCTGGCTGCCCGTCAGGACCGTCTGAACGGGATGCACGCCAATACCATTATTCCTAAAATCATCGGCTGTGCCACCGGTTCGTGGGTAACGGCTTCCGACAGTCTGTACGATATTGCCGACTACTTCTGGCACACAGTCGTAGAGCATCATTCGTACGCCAATGGCGGTAACAGCAATTTCGAACGTTTTACGCCGGTCGACGAAATATCGGAGCACTTGAGCTCCAACTCTACCGAGACGTGCAACACGTATAACATGCTGAAGCTTTCGAAGAAGCTGTTTGCCTTTACGGCCGATTCCCGCTACATGGACTATTACGAGCGGGCGTTGTACAATCATATTCTGGCTTCCCAACATTCCAAAACTGGTATGGTGGTCTACTATCTGAACCATCTGAACGGCGGTCACAAGGCATTCTCTTCGCCTTTCGATGCTTTCTGGTGCTGTGTCGGTACCGGCCTGGAGAATCATGTGAAGTACGGGGAAGCTATCTATAACCATACGGGCAAGAAACTGTATGTCAATCTGTTCATTCCCTCAACTCTGGATTGGGAAGACGAAAACGTACGGATTGAACAGCATACTTCCTTCCCCTTTACCGACCGTACGCAGCTGCGCATTGCCGAAGGACGTAAGAAGCGCTTCAGCCTGTATATACGGAAACCCTCCTGGCTGGCTGCCCCGTTGGAAGTGGAAGTCAACGGTGAACGCCTTTCAGATCTGAAAGAGGAAAAAGGATATGTCGTACTGGACCGCAAGTGGAAAGCCGGCGATGTGGTCGATGTACGTTTGCCTATGAAAATGGAAACGGTGCCCGCTCCCGATAAGGAAGAATGTCGGGTGTTTATGTACGGTCCGGTGTTGCTGGCCAACGTACTGGCGAAAGACCGTGATCCGCTTGATTCCGATCCTGTCATCGTGGCCGACCGTTCAACCGACTATATGCAGCTGATGGATAGGGCCGATCTGAGCAGACTGGAATTTGTTTCGGACCGTCTGTCGGACAACTGCCGACTGAATCTGCGTCCTTTGTTCTCGGTGAACGATGAAGATTATGCCCTTTACATGAACTTCTTTACACCTGCCAAATGGAAAGCAGAGAAGGTGAAATACGAAGAACGGAAGAAACGGGAAAAGGAAATCAGAAGCCGGATGGTGGATGAAATCAGATTCGAAATGCAGTCGGAAAGAGACCACCGCCTTGTCGGCGAAAAGACGAACGCCGGAATGCTGAATACTTACAGCTGGCGTGATGCTGTTGACGGAGGATATTTTGAATTCGAAATGTCTACACAGCAACGCACCGACCTGTCTCTGCTGGCCCGTTACTGGGGGCGCGACGGAGGAAACCGTTCCTTCCGCATCGAAGTGGACGGAACAGCCATAGCCGAGGTGACTTTGAACGATACCGGCAAGAATGAAGTCTACGAAGTGGAGTATCCGATACCTGCCGATTTGTTGGAAAATAAGGATAAAATCAAGATCCGCTTCCAGGCAAATCCCCGGCAGACGGCAGGAGGTGTGTTCGGATGCCGGTTGGTGAGACAAAATGCAAAAGATTAATGCGGGTTAATAAATAATCTGGGTTAATTAATCCGCTTTTAACCCTTTTGTTAAGGTCTGGAATAGTTCTTTGCACATGTCAACGGGCAAGGCGGTGATGAGTGACGCCTTGCTGTTAACCGACAGTTGGACGGACAGACTCCGGCCGGATACTCTGAGAAAGACTCAATCGAACTAATGAATTATTTACTTAAACTATCAATAAAAAATATTATGAAGAAACGAAATCTTTACTGCTTATGCGCGGCATTTCTGGTGGGCCTGAGCGCTTGCGAATCACAAGAGCCGGAAATGACCCTGAATGTAGATTTGGCTTCGCACGAAGCGGATGTTCCATCCTCTATGTATGGTATCTTTTTCGAGGAAATCAACCATGCGGGCGACGGAGGACTTTACGGTGAAATGCTGATGAACCGTAGTTTCGAAGAAAGAGTGTTGCCCGAAGGTTATACGGTAGAAAATGGTGAACTGGTACCTCCGCAGGTTATTAATCATATGGTGGGAAAACCTACAGTAGGACGTTTCAAATGGGGAACCGATCCTTATCCCGGCTGGGAACTGGTGCAGAAAGATGCTGCCGGTGCAACAGCTGCACTGGTGACGGAACAGCCCAACTTCAAGACAGCTCCTACTTCGATGAAGGTCGAGGTGGCCAAGCTGGGCGAGGGTGTTTCGCTGGTCAACAAAGGATATTGGGGCATTGCCTTACAGAAGGACGCATCTTATAAGTTGCGTATGTTTGTCCGTAACACAAAGAGCAACGGTGAGCTGAAAGTACGTCTGTTGGGTAAGGACGACCGCGAACTGGGTCAGGCAAGTTTTACCCTTACTCCGGGAACATGGCAGGAGTACAAAGCTACGATCGAAGCTTCGGACACAACCTCTGTAGGACGTCTGTCTATCGATTTGCCTGCTGAAGATACTTATTACTTCGACTATGTATCCCTCTTCCCCGAAGATACTTATAAAGGACGCGAGAACGGAATGCGTAAGGACGTGGCACAGATGCTCGAAGGTCTTCGTCCCGCTTTCATTCGCTGGCCGGGAGGATGTATCGTCGAGGGTATTACGCTGGTCAACCGTGTGGAATGGAAGAAGACGCTGGGCGATCCGGCAGCCCGTTCGGGACAATATGATACGTGGGGATACCGCAACACATACGGTTTTGGTTATAAAGAGTTCCTGGATTTCTGCGAGGATATCGGTGCCAAAGGTATGTATGTGTGCAACGTGGGTATAGCCTGTCAGGCACGTACCGGCGAAGCTTGCTCTGATAAAGAAGCCGAGGCTTATCTGGAAGATGCATTGGATGCGATCGAATATGCCATCGGTGACACTGATACGGAATGGGGTGCTGTCCGTGCCAAGGAAGGACATCCGGCACCTTATCCTCTGGCTTATGTCGAGATTGGTAACGAGAATTCGGGACCGGTATACGACCGTCGTTTCAACATGTTCTACGATGCCATCAAAGCTAAATATCCGCAGCTGACATTGATTTCCAATCATGGTATCGGCGGTATCGGCGAAGCTCGTAAGACGGACATGGTAGACCCGCACTGGTATGTAGAACCGGAGTATTTCTTCAAGAATGCCAATATCTTCGACAACCATGAAAGAGGTAAGTATGCGGTATATGTAGGTGAATATGCTTGTAACCAAGGTGTAGGAGGAGGCAATATGCTTGCTGCATTGAGCGAGGCTGCTTTCATCACAGGTATGGAGCGCAACAGCGATCTGGTGACAATGGCTTCTTATGCTCCGCTGCTTGAGAACCGGAATGACCGCGGTTGGCCAACCAACCTGATCTGGATGTCAAACAATCAGGTCGTAGGACGTTCTTCGTATTATGTTCAGAAACTGTTTGTCGAGAATAAGCCTACCTACAACTTGAAGGTTGAAGGTACAGTCGAACCCGAAGCACTGGAGCCCTTTATCGACTACGAAGGCTATGTGGGTATGGGAACCTGGAGCACACAGACTCAGTTCCGCAACCTGAAAGTGACCGATGCTGCTGGCAAGATCTTGGCAGCTGACATGACAGACGACTCTCAATGGGAAGTGAAGCATGGAACCTGGAAACAGGAAAACGGAGTCTATACTCAGACAAGTGGCGAAAACCGTACGGCTTTGCTCTGGAAAACGGGTAAGGTGAACAAGGGTAGCGTAATCGAGTTTGAAGTAAACAAACTGAGCGGTAACGAAGGCTTCCTGTTCTATTTCGGCTTGCAAGACCTCAGTCTGCGCAGAGGCTATATGCTGAATGTGGGAGGTTGGAACAATTCATGTTCTGTCATCGAAACAGTACACGACAACAATTCTTCTACATTGTCGGAGAAGGTAACAGACAAACTGGACGAAAACAACTGGCATAAGGTACGTATTGTCATTACAGAAAATGGTGCAGACTATTACATGGATGGCAGACAGGTTCTGACTCACCAGAACGAGCCTTTGAAACGTAAGTTCTACATTGCCGGATATGATGAAAATGCAGGCGAAGTGATTATGAAAGTTGTGAATGCTTCCGATAATCCGTGTCTTACCCAGATCAATCTGGCAGGCGGCGAAGTGGAAAAGAACGGCCGTGTGGTTACGCTGAGTGCTGCTTCCAAATTGGAAGAAAACTCATTCGAAGAACCGTTTAAGATTACACCGGAAGAAACTACATACAACAAGTTCTCAACTTCATTTAAGTATGAGTTTAAGCCGAATTCGGTAACTGTACTGAGAATGAAGAAAAAATAATAGCAGGATTTGAAGAGGAATGTACCGGAACTGTTCCGGTACATTCTCCCTCCAATAAAAGTCTATGCTGTGATTCCTAAACTTGATTATAAATAATGTAAATCAGAGGTAGGAAGCCCGTCGGAATGTGTTGGTTGGCTTCATGTGCCGCATTCTTGATGGCTGTTGTGACGGACAATACTTCTTCAGGCTTCTTTAACTTCTGATTGGCAAACAGAACCGCTACTTATGAAAAGGTTGTTGACTTTGTTATGTCTGTGCATTGGTTGTCTGCATCTTGCTGCTGGTGTGCTTCCCCGCTCGGAATATCCTCGTCCTCAGTTTGTAAGAAACGATTGGGTGAACCTGAATGGAGAGTGGAGCTACGAATTCGATTTCGGAAAATCGGGTACCCATCGCAATCTGCAGAATAGCAATTGCTTGAAGGACCGTATACAAGTGCCCTTCTGCCCGGAAAGCAAGCTTTCGGGAGTGGAATATACCGACTTCATCAATTGCATGTGGTACCAGCGCATGATTGATATACCCGAAAACTGGACGGGCAAAAACATTTATCTGCATTTTGGTGCCGTAGACTATTATGCGGAGATTTATCTTGATGGAAACTTTGTGCAGCGTCATTATGGAGGCTCTTCTTCGTTTTCGGTCGATATAACCCGTCAGGTGAAAGCAGGCATGCGTCATAATCTGGTTGTCCGTGTAACCGATGATTTGCGTTCCGGAAAACAGACCGGAGGCAAACAGTCGCCGACATTTTATTCCAACGGCTGTCTCTATACGCGTGTAACGGGCATTTGGCAGACTGTATGGATGGAAGCGGTGGACAGAAAAGACTTGAAGTCGGCTGTTTTGCGTCCGGATATCGATCAGGAACAGCTGTTTGTTTCGCCGGAGTTCTTTCAGGAATCCGATAATGAGATTGAAGTTATTCTGAAGGAAGGCGAGAAAACAATAGCCAGCCGGAAAGCATCGTGTGTCAACGGAACCATGTTGGTACTCCCGGTCAGGAAGATGAAGCTCTGGTCTCCGGAAAATCCTTTCTTGTACGATATAGTCTATCGGATAAAGGACAAACAGGGAAACTTGCTGGATGAGGTGACCTCGTATGTGGGGATGCGTAAAATTCATACTGCTGATGGAAAGTTCTACTTGAATAATCAGCCCTACTTCCTGCGTTTGGTTTTAGATCAGGGATATTATCCGGACGGCATCTGGACGGCTCCGTCGGATGAGGCTTTACGAAAGGATATCCAGCTGGGCAAGGATGCCGGCTTCAATGGTGCCCGTTTGCATCAGAAAGTATTTGAGGAACGGTATCATTATTGGGCCGACAAATTGGGGTACCTCACATGGAGCGAAAGTGCAAGTTGGGCGATGAATCATGATGATGAACTGGCTGCACGCAATTTCATTGCAGAATGGACCGAAGTGGTGATACGCGACCGCAACCATCCTTCTATCGTAACGGTTGGATGAAACCGGAAGAAAATGGCACTTCATGGGGATACGGCTCAGTTCCGGAAGCTATGGAAGATTTCTACAAACGTTTGGAAGGATTGGTACAGGCTATGGGCAGTTCCAATATTGTTGTCGGCTTTTGCTATACGCAACTGACGGATGTAGAGCAGGAGAAAAACGGCATTTATTATTACGACCGTACTCCCAAATTCGACATGAACCGTATTAAGGCTATTTTTCAGTCGTTTGACTATTCACAAAAGAAATGATTCTTAAGGCTAGTGAATTTCGGATTACTGCGTGTCGGAAATAAACAAGTTGGCGAAGGTTATTCTCACAGTTATGAGAATACCATTCTTATAGTTATGAGAATACCATTCTTATAGTTATGAGAAAAGTATTCTCATAGTTGTGAGAAAACCATTCTCATAGTTACGAGAATACTATTCTTTAGTTTGAAGAATCAAGTTACGTAAGTTAACTCCATTGATTACTCAAAAGGATTTGGCTTTTGAAATTTGAGTGAAGGTAAAAGATGATCGGGATAAGAAGGTAACAAAAAGGTAAAAAGATGTTTTTAGGATACAATGTTTTTTTTGAATAGTAATTGTTTAATAAAACTTTAATACTAATAATTATGAAAGGAATGAGATCTTTAGGATTTGCAGTAGTTGCTGTAGGTTTATTGGCAGCTGCTTGCAATGATTCGGAGTCGTACAGTGCTCCGGCAGGAACTCCGTATGATCCTTCCAAGCCGGTTGAATTTTATACGTTTGAACCGGATTCGGGAGGTATGCGTACAAAGTGTATCATCAAAGGTTCTAATTTTGGAACTGATATTGAAAACATCAAGGTTCTCTTTGATAAGACACGGGAAGCTCGTGTTATATCATCCAGTGGGGATATGATTTACTGTCTGGTACCGAAACAACCGGCAGGGAATAACAGTGTCAGTGTCGTTATTGGTGAGGATACTGTTACTTGTGCGGATAAGACCTTTGGCTATTCAGTGAAAGAGTCTGTGACTACAGTTGTGGGAAAAAGTGATGTTGCTGGTGATAATGATGGTACATTAACAGGAGCTCGTTTCAGATGGACCTGTGGTCTGGGAATGGTTACAGGCAATAACCTTTTAATCAGCGAACGTTTTGACTGGAGAATACGTATGGCTGCTTTAAATGATAATACAGTAATTACGTTAGTAACTGGTTTACAGGCAGGTAAACCAGCTGTTACCAAAGATCGAAAAACCGCATATTTTATTCGTTACGGTACTCCTCATACTCTGTATAAATTTGAACAAGATAACTTGTGGTTGCCGCGTGTAATAGCAGAAGATATCCCAGGCTTCCCTGGAACTATACAATGTGCTTGTTTTGGACCAGATGAAGAATGGCTCTATTTTAGAGATAACGGTGGAAAATTTGGACGTGTCAATATAGAAGACCCTGGTCTTGTTGAGTTGCTGAATGAAAATTGTGGTTCAACGATTAATGCAACAGATAATCATCTGGTATGGCATCCGCAAATGAATTGTTTTTTGATGTCTGAAGAATTTGCTCATGGTATCTATAAAATAAGTTTAGATGGAAAAACGGTTGAAGAATATGTTGGGTTTAAAGGAGTAGGCGGACAAGATGGTTATTTGGATGAAGCACAAATGACTTCGCCGATGGGTATGTCTGTCGATCGTGATGGAAATATTTATGTGGCTCAGGTTCAGTGTCATACAATAAGAAAGATCGCATATCCGTCAGGACTTGTTTCTACGATAGCTGGTGCATATGGAGCTCCTGGAACTACCGATGGCGTTCCATATTTATCTCGATTTAATGGACCTTGGGATATTGTAATGGATGAGGAAGAGAATTTTTACATTACACAATTCTGGGGAGTAAGTGTTCGTAAATTAGCAATAGAATAAGAGATATGAGAAACACATTTATAATATTTATATTGTTGCTGTTGTGTGGCCAGGTATCATACGCGCAGCAGGGCTATATGGTAGCCGGAACTGTCATGGACGAAAAAGGTGAAACCATGATAGGAGTTTCAGTGGTGGTAAAGAATAATCCGTCAAAAGGCGTTGTGACTGACTTGGATGGACGTTTTCGTATTTCCGGGCTTAATAAGAATGATATACTTCAGTTCTCTTTTATAGGTTATAAGACGGAAGAGTACAAGGTTACCAACTCGAAAGAACGGGTTAAGATTGTTTTGAAAGAGGATGTTGGAACCTTGGATGAAGTGGTTGTTGTAGGACGTTCTACAGCTCGTAAAGTGAGTGTGGTAGGAGCTGTAACGAATATAGCTCCGGCGGAATTGGATGTTCCGGCAACTTCTGTAACCAATATGTTGGGAGGTCGTGTTCCGGGTATTATTGCTGTAACGCGTAGTGGTGAACCGGGAAAAGACTTTTCAGAATTCTGGGTCAGAGGTATCAGTACATTTGGTGCCAATCAGGGTGCATTGGTGCTGATTGATGGTGTAGAAGGAAATCTGAATGACTTGGATCCTGCCGATATCGAAAGTTTCACCGTTTTGAAGGATGCCTCGGCAACAGCAGTTTATGGTGTGCGTGGTGCCAACGGTGTTGTGGTAGTGACAACTAATCGTGGTAAAGCCGGAAAACTGAAAATAGAATTTAAAACTAACGGAACCATTTCGTATGCGGCACGAATGCCGGAATATGTAGATGCATCTACTTATGCTGCTTTGGCTAACGAAGCTCGTCTTTCACGAGGATTGAAACCTCGTTATACCGATGTTGAACTGGATTTGTTCAAGAGTGGTCTGGATCCGGATCTTTATCCGAATGTAAATTGGAGAGATGTTATCCTGAAAGATCATACATTTAGTAATCAGCACTATCTGAGTGCGAGCGGTGGTGGTGAAGCTGCCCGTTACTTCTTGAGTATTGGTATTCAGAATAAAGATGCTATTTTCAATCAGGATAAGTCGGCTAACAAACACGATACAAATGTAAAATATCGGAAATATTCTTTCCGTGCTAATATCGATGCCAATCTGACAAAGACTACCGTACTTTCTTTGGGGTTGGACCAGGTATTTACCATGCAGAATATGCCCGGTTACGGTGATAGTGACAATAATGATGCTCTTTGGACAGCACAGGCCAACCTGACGCCGGTAACAGTTCCTGTAAGGTATTCAGACGGTAAACTTTCTGCTTATGGAGCTAATGGTGATCAGGTATCTCCGTATGTTCAGTTGAATCATACAGGATATAAGGAACGCGACCGTTCTACTTCGAAGATGAACCTGAATCTTCGTCAGGAGTTGGATATGATAACAAAGGGCTTGTCTGTCAGTGCATTGTTCTCGTTTACAGGTAACAGTTACCATAACATTTATCGTCTGAAAATGCCGGACCTGTATTATGCAACCGACCGCTCTTTCTATGATGGCACTCTGAATACAGAATTGACTGTTCCTAAGCAGGATGCTACTTATAGTCGTACAACAGGTGCTGACAAGAAGTTCTATTTTGAAACACGTGCCGACTACGAAAGAAAGTTTGGTGACCATCGGGTATCTGGATTGGTACACTATTATATGGAGACTTACAAGACATCGGATGCTGGGGATGCTATTTCTTCGATTCCGGTACGTTACCAGGCTCTTTCCGGTCGTGCTACTTATTCTTATAAGGATACCTATCTTGTTGAAGCCAATATCGGTTATACGGGTTCTGAAAACTTCAAACCAGGAGAACAGTTCGGATTGTTCCCTGCAATAGCATTGGGATGGACTCCGACTCAATATGAATGGACCCAAGAGCACTTGCCGTTTATTAATTACCTGAAGTTCCGTGGTTCTATTGGTACTGTTGGTAACGACCGTGTTGCCGGAAACCGCCGTTTCCCTTATTTGACTACTGTTGGAGGATTGAATAGTGCTTGGGGTACAGGTATTGGAGAAGCTCAGATGGGAGCAGATAACTTACGTTGGGAAACAGCGAAAAAATACAATTTCGGTATTGATGCTCAGCTTTGGGACAATAAGATTGAATTGACTACCGATTTCTTTAAGGATATTCGTACTGGTATTTTCCAGGAGCGTGCTTCTATTCCAGAAGAAGCAGGATGGGTTTCATTGCCTTTCTCGAATGTTGGTTCAATGGAAAGTTCCGGTATCGACGGTAATGTAAGTTTCAATCAGTCTTTTGGTAAAGACTTGCATCTGACTTTACGTGGAAACTATACTATTACAAGAAATGAAATCACGAATTGGGAACAGGCCAATATTCGTTATCCATATCAGGCCAATACGGGTTATCCGTATGGAGTATTGCGTGGATTGATCGCATTGGGATTGTTCGAAGATGAGGAAGATGTAGCCAGCAGCCCACGACAGACTTTTGAAAAGGAAGTGTTGCCGGGAGATATCAAGTACAAGGATGTAAACGGTGACGGATTGATTAACGATGATGACGTAGTTCCCTTGTCTTATGCAAATACACCTTTGATACAATACGGATTTGCAGCAGAACTTCGTTATAAGAACTGGACTTTCAGTGCATTCTTTGAGGGAACAGGCAAAGCTAACTTCTTCTATGGTGGTGCAGGTTTTTATCCGTTTGTCGGCGGAGAGACAGGTAATGTATTGTCAATTGTGGCCGATCAGAAGAACCGCTGGACCAGTGCGGAAATTTCGGGTACAAAAGAAACAGAGAATCCGAATGCCCGCTTCCCACGTCTGTCTTATGGCAATAATGCCAACAATAACCGGGCTTCTACGTTCTGGATGGCCGATGCAAGTTATCTGCGTTTGAAGAATGTAGAAATCTCATATCGTTGGACAAACGCTTGGTTGCGCAATAACATTGGTATGGAGAGTGCTACCATCAGCCTGATAGGTGATAATTTGGCTTGCTGGGACGATGTGAAGTTGTGGGATCCGGGACAGGCTTCCAGCAACGGTGCCGTATATCCGTTACAACGCTCTTTTACATTGCAGTTGAATGTTAAATTTTAAAAGGTAAGAAATGAAAAAGAATTTTTATAAAATAGCTCTTTGCTTGGGATTGTGGGGATGCAGTCTGGTATCTTGTGATTTCCTGAATGTGGACCGCTATATTGATGATATGACCAGCTTGGATTCGGTATTTTCCCGTAAAAACTTATTGGATCAATATATTAATGGAGCAGCTGCTTATCTGAATGATGAAAGCCGGTTGTATACACACTCAGCCGATCCTTTCCAGACAGCCAGTGATGAAAATTTCGTGGCTTGGAATGATGATCGCCATGCCGGTACGAAATATCTTCGGGATGAAATAAATGAATTTACTAATTATTTTGCACGTTGGGGTGAATTCTATAAAGGGATCCGGAAAGCTAATGTAGTAATTAAGCGTATCAACGAATGCTTGGATATTTCCGAAATCGACAGACGTGATTATGCCGGAAAGGCTTATTTCTTAAGAGGATATTATTATTATCTTTTGATTCGTCAATATGGTCCGGTACCTATTATTCCGGATGACCCATTCGAAACTGATGAAACGATCGAAAATATGGCTATAGAAAGAAATACGTTCGATGAATGCTGCGATTATATTTGCGAATCTATGGAAATGGCTTCACAAATGCTTTTGCAACGACGTTCGGCGACTTCCGAGATCTATCAGCCGACTAAGGGAGCTGCTTTAGCTGTGATTTCGAGAGTTCGTCTGATGCAGGCTAGTCCGTGGTTCAATGGAAATACAGCTTACAGTGGCTGGCAAACTTCGGATGGAAGAGACTTCATTTCTCAAAACTATGATCCCGACAGATGGGGACAAGCTGCATTGGCTGCAAAGGAAGTAATGGACTTGGGAGTATATAAACTTCATACTATTCCTAAAAATACCAAGACGCCTGAACTTCCAGCCAATGTCTCAAAAGAATCTTTCCCGAACGGTGCAGGAAATATTGACCCGTTGCGCTCGTACAGTGAGTTGTTTAATGGAGAAACTCCTTTGCAGTCGAACGACGAAATAATTTACGCTTGTGACTCGTGGAGAGGAGGTGATGAATCGGTCAACTGGATTGTAATGCCACAAGCAATGGGTGGAGCAAATGGATTGAGCTTGACACAAAGTCTGATTGATGCTTATTACATGGTAGATGGTCGTGATATTAATAATTCGAGTGCCGAATATCCTTATCCAGGACCTGATGAGGCTTACAAGGAAGTCGGAACTTCTTCTGGTGCTTTGCTCGAATTTTCAGGATACGAAATAATGCCTCGTACAGCTAAGATGTTTGTCAACAGAGAACCTCGTTTCTATGCTTCTATAGGCTTTTGTCATTGTTTCTGGCCGGGTTCTTCTTATCTGGGTACAGAGACTAGCTTTAAAAATATTGAGGCTACTTATTATAAGGATGGAACGGTTCAGCCTAATGCTCAATTGCCGGATGATAAATGTCATAGCGGATATACATTGAAGAAGTATACCAATCCGGAAGATAATCTGAAAGGTACTAACCGTCAGAAAGCTTTCCCCATCATCCGTTATGCTGAAATCCTGCTGAACTATGCGGAAGCTTTGAATGAAATGGATGGTACGTATACCGATCCTGAAAGTGGTGAAACGATTACGCGTGATCCGGCTGAAATTTGCAAGGCCTTCAATCAAATACGTTACCGTGCCGGTCTGCCGGGTATAACGGAAGCTGAGGCCAACAATCGTGAGGCAATGCGTGACCTGATAAAGCGTGAACGCCAGATTGAGTTTGCATGCGAACATATGCGTTTCTTTGATTTGAGACGTTGGGGTGATGCTATGGAGATGTTGAACAAACCTATTATGGGTATGAACGTAGAGGCTAAGTCTAACGAACGTCAGCTGTTCTATATGCCGACCATTGTTAATTACAAGTATGCGCGTCGTTCGTTCTCGTTCAAGATGAACTTCTTCCCGATTCATAGAAATACGCTTGACAAGAATCCCAAACTGGTACAAAACCCCGGTTGGTAATTAATGAAGTTATTGTAAATAATGGAAAATAATTATGAGAAAATTTATATATTTATTGGCCGCATCCGGATTGATGCTTTCTTTTTCCGGATGTATTGAAGATCCGCTGAAGGATGAGCAGTATGTGAAGAAAGTATTCATTGTTGGTGCTGCTGACGAGGTACAGACGAAGAGTGTATATTTTACTCCGGACGAGGAGCAGGAGACTTATATTTCGGTTGGGGTAGGCGGAAGCCTGGTGATCGATTCAGATGTACAGTTTACTTTGGTAGAGGCTGACGATGCAATTGATGAGTACAATCAGCGATATATCGGTGAAGGGCAGCCTCGTTATCATAAGATTGATGAAGGGTTATACAGCGTTCCTTCCATGTCTGGGGTGATTAAGGCTGGCGATACGTATGCACGTGTGCCTATTAAGATTAAGGCACGCGAGTTGGAATGTGATTCGCTTTATATGCTGTCTTTCAAACTGGCTTCAGCTTCCTGCGAGATTTCGAAACCGGATACGATTCTGCTGTTTACGTTCAATATGGCTAATCAATATTCTGACAGTTACCAGTTGAACGTCATTAAACAAGAGTTGCAGGATGGTCAGCCGGTGGGAGATCCGTCAATGGTAGCATCGGTACGTACGCTGAAGGCAATAGATGAGCATGAAGTGCGTTTCTTCAATCTGGCCACTATTGAAGAAAACCGTAACATCGCCAGCTCCTGCATCCGCATGAAGATCAACCCCGAAGACAATACGCTGAGTATGTCTGGTTGGGATAAGCTGGAGGTACTTTCGAGCGAAGGTGTGTACGATCCCGAGACAAAAGGCTTTACGTTCAAGTATGTATATCGCGATACTGACGGAAAGACTTATAGTGTGGACGGTACGCTGAAACAGCTTGAAGAAAATTAAGGGGTGGAACGGAGATTATTCGTCGTGCATTGCATTCTGTGTATCGGATTGCGTGCCGCGGATAATCTTCCGTTGCTTTTGGGATACTTTGACATCCTGTTGTAATTTAATAAATTGGACTAAGTAAATGAGATTATTATTTCTGTTATTATTGAGTGCATTGACGGCGCTTCGTGCATCGGCGGCAGACGATCTGTTTAAGCCTGTCCGGAGTGTCGACTTGCGTGCACCTTCTGTTCCGCTGATCACGTCGGATCCTTATTTCTCCATTTGGTCTCCGTATGATAAGTTGACCGATGGAAATACCGAACATTGGACTGCGGACGAACATCCTATCATGGGGGCTATACGTGTAGATGGAAAGACTTATCGTTTCATGGGAAAAGACCGCCAGGTCTACGAAGCGATATTGCCTATGACGGATGATGAGGCGTGGGAAGGACGCTTTCTGATGGATCGTGCTCCCGAAGAGAATTGGTATGAGCTGGATTATAACGACGGACATTGGAACATAGGAAAGGCTGCGTTCGGAACTTCGGAAAACAAGCGGATAAAAACAAAATGGAGTAAGGAAAACTCCGACATCTGGGTACGGAGAGAATTCGTAATGGATTCGTTGGATGAGGATGTTCCGTTGTTGCTGAAGTATTCGCATGACGATGTGACGGAGATCTATTTGAATGGTAATCTGTTGGTCTCTACGGGGAATACATGGAGAAACGATGTCTGGAAAGAACTGTCGGTTGCCGAGAAACAGATGTTGCGGAAGGGAAAGAATGTCATTGCGGTTCACTGCCACAACACGGTGCATGGTGCCTATCTTGACTTTGGCTTGTATAGAAAAGGTGATTCCGTATGTCGTTTCGACAACGAGGCGCACCAGAAATCGGTGGACGTATTGCCTACGCAGACCTATTATACATTTGAATGCGGTCCGGTCGAACTGGATTTGGTTTTTACAGCTCCGTTGCTGATGGACGACCTCGATTTGATTTCTACTCCGATCAATTATATTTCTTACCGTGTGCGTTCGCTGGACAAGAAGCAGCACGATGTACAGGTCTATTTCGAAACATCTCCGTTATTGGCTGTGCACGAAGTCAGCCAGCCGGTAAAGTCGGAAGCTTTTGCAAAGAACGGAATGGATTATTTGCGGGCCGGAACAGTAGATCAGGCTTATACAGCCCGTAAGGGTGACATCGTTCGGATAGACTGGGGACATGTTTATTTGGCATCGGCCAAAGGAATTGGCAAGAAGACAGCTTTAGGCACTTATTATGGCTTAAAGAGGTCTTTCCTCGATGAAGGAACGATTTCGCCGGAGTTTTATTCGTTGGAAAGTACGGGGCAACAGACCATGCCTGTGATGGCTTACACCGACAATCTGGGCAAGGTGGATGTCGACGGAAAGTCGGGCTTCCTGATGCTGGGTTATGATGATGTTTATGCCTTGGAGTATTTCTATAAACGTCGGCAGGCTTACTGGAAGCACGACGGAAGGGTGGATATATTTACTGCCTTCGAGCGTGCGTACGCCGACTATGCATCGCGGATGGAACGCTGCCGTGCTTTCGACTTGGAACTGATGAATGAGGCTGAGAAAGCCGGCGGAAAAGAGTATGCCGAACTGTTGGCATTGGTTTACCGGCAAACGATAGCCGCGCATAAGCTGTTTACCGATGACGACGGGAACGTACTCTTCTTCTCTAAGGAAAACAATAGTAATGGGTGTGTCAATACGGTTGATATCACCTATCCGTCGGCTCCCTTGTTCCTGGTGTACAATCCGGAGTTGCTGAAGGGAATGATGCGTTCTATTTTCTATTACAGTGAGAGCGGACGTTGGAAGAAACCTTATCCGACACACGATTTGGGAACATATCCCATTGCCAACGGAGTGGTTTACGGGGGAGACATGCCGATTGAAGAGGCTGGCAACATGGTGATTCTGGCTACAGCCATATCGCTGAGAGAGAACAATGCTGCATTTGCGGCTCAGCATTGGCAGACGTTGACAACGTGGACGAATTATTTGGCCGAGTACGGATTGGATCCCGAGAACCAGGTGTGTACGGACGATTTTGCCGGGCATTGGGCACATAACGTCAACTTGTCTGTAAAGGCTATTGTTGCAATTGCCGGCTATGCTGAAATGGCACGCATGTTAGGCTACGACTCTGTGGCTGACGAATTCGGGCAAAAGGCGCGCGACATGGCGACCGAATGGGAGAAGATGGCTTTTGACGGAGACCATTACCGGCTGGCATTCGACAAGCCGGGAACCTGGAGCCAGAAGTATAACATGGTTTGGGACAAAGTTTTCGGGTGGAATCTCTTTCCGGCCAAAGTGGCCGAAACGGAAATGAAGTTCTATCACGGCAAGATGAATGCTTACGGCCTGCCTTTGGACTCGCGCGAAACTTATAGCAAAAACGATTGGATTATGTGGACTGCCTGTCTGGGAACGCAGGACGATTTCCTGAAGTTTGTCCATACCGTGTATAAGTATGCCGATGAAACGTCCTCGCGTGTGCCGTTAAGCGACTGGTATGATACGAAATCTGCTAAAATGATGAATTTCAAGGCTCGTTCCGTGGTAGGAGGGTTCTATATGAAGCTTCTCATGGAACGTCTGAATTTAAAAAAGTAGGTTCTTTCTGTTTATTGTGAATTAGAGTATGATAGTATGATCAAAAAAATCTTTCTTCTCTCCCTGTTGCTTCTGACTGTCAGGCTGGATGCCTTTCTGCGTGCGCAGGGACTTGTTGACTATGTCAATCCCCTGATGGGAACACAATCCACTTTCGAACTTTCGGCGGGAAACACTTATCCGGCCATTGCAAGGCCGTGGGGTATGAACTTCTGGACTCCGCAGACGGGAAAGATGGGCAACGGGTGGCAGTATGTCTATACGTTGAATAAGATACGCGGCTTCAAGCAGACGCACCAGCCCAGTCCGTGGATGAACGATTACGGACAGTTCTCCATTATGCCGCTGACCGGTAAACCCGAATTCGACGAAGAGAAGCGGGCCAGCTGGTTCTCGCACAAGGCAGAGGTGGCAAAGCCCCATTATTATAAGGTATACCTGTCCGATTACGATGTCCTCACCGAGCTGACGCCTACCGAACGGGCGGTGATGTTCCGTTTCACGTTCCCCGACAGCGAGCGTTCGTACATCGTGGTCGATGCCTTCGACAAGGGTTCGTACGTCAAGATATTGCCGGACGAGAGACGCATCGTAGGCTATACGACACGCAACACCGGCGGGGTGCCCGACAACTTCAAAAACTATTTTGTGATAGAGTTCGACAAACCTTTCACCTATACGGCTGCGGTGGACAACGGCAACTTGCGCGAGGGTGTCTGCGAGCAGCAGTCTGCGCATGCGGGAGCCGTTATCGGCTTCTCTACCCGTAAGGGCGAGAAAGTGCACGCGCGGATAGCTTCTTCGTTTATCGGTTACGAACAGGCCGAACGCAACCTGCTGGAACTGGGTTCCGACGGCTTCGATGCACTGGTGCAGAAGGGAGCCGAGGCCTGGAACGACGTACTGGGACGCATCGAGGTAGAAGGTGGCAGCTGGGAGCAACAGCGCACGTTTTATTCGTGCCTGTACCGTTCGCTGCTTTTCCCGCGGGCGTTTTACGAGTTCGATGCCGATGGAAATCCGGTGCACTACAGTCCTTACAACGGACAGGTCCTTCCCGGCTACATGTACACCGATACGGGTTTTTGGGATACATTCCGCTGTCTGTTCCCTTTCCTGAACCTGATGTATCCTTCTGTGAACCGTCAGATGCAGGAAGGACTGCTCAATGCGTATCGCGAAAGCGGCTTCTTCCCCGAATGGGCCAGCCCGGGACATCGCGACTGCATGATTGGCAACAACTCGGCTTCGGTGCTGGTCGACGCTTATCTGAAAGGAGTGCGGGTGGACGATGTGGAGACGCTTTACCGCGGCCTGGTGCATGGCACGGAGCATGTGCATCCGAAGGTTCCTTCCACTGGCCGTCTGGGACATGACTACTACAACCGTCTGGGCTATGTGCCTTACGATGTGAACATCAAGGAGAATACGGCCCGCACACTGGAGTACGCCTATAATGATTGGTGCATCTATCGTCTGGCCAAGGCGTTGAACCGTCCGGCGGAAGAGCAGAAGCGTTTTGCCGAACGTGCGATGAACTACCGGAACGTGTTCGACCCCGAAAGCCGTCTGATGCGCGGACGCAACAAGGGTGGTGACTTCCAGTCGCCTTTCTCGCCGCTGAAGTGGGGCGACGCATTTACCGAAGGAAACAGCTGGCACTACACCTGGTCTGTATTCCACGACCCGCAGGGACTGATCGACCTGATGGGAGGCCGTGAGGCTTTTGTGACGATGCTCGATTCTGTGTTTGCCGTTCCGCCTTTGTTCGACGACAGCTATTACGGACAGGTGATACACGAGATTCGCGAGATGACGGTGATGAACATGGGCAACTATGCGCATGGCAACCAGCCGATTCAGCACATGATATACCTGTACAACTATGCCGGACAGCCTTGGAAGGCGCAATACTGGCTGCGCCGTGTGATGGACGGACTGTATTCGCCTACGCCCGACGGCTATTGCGGCGACGAGGACAACGGGCAGACTTCAGCTTGGTATGTGTTCTCGGCTCTGGGCTTCTATCCGGTATGCCCGGGGACGGACGAGTACGTGCTTGGCTCACCGCTGTTCCGCAAGGCCACGCTTCATCTTGAAAACGGACGCACGCTCTCCATCGAGGCACCCGATAACAGTCGCGAGAATGTCTACGTGAAGTCGCTCCGCTGGCAGGGGAAGAACTATACCCGAAACTACCTGAAACACTTCGATCTGCTGCAAGGCGGACGACTGGTGTTCGGCATGGACGACCATCCGGCCACGAATCGCGGTACGAAGCCGGCCGACTTCCCGTACTCTTTCTCGAACGAACAGCAATGATTCTTCGGTGCAAAGGCGGCAGTCGGATGAAGAAAGAAATAGGTTAGTCACTGTCTTATCCCGAAACGGTCTTTGTGCAGAAACGAAAAGAGGCTGTCGGACAATCGCCGACAGCCTCTTTCTTTTGTTTTTTCAGGCTTGTATTTATGCCTTCACGCGGCCCACGTAAGAACCGTCGCGAGTATCGATTTCGATGGTTTCGCCTTCGTTGATGAAGAGGGGAACACGTACAGTAGCACCCGACTCAACAGTAGCTGGCTTCAGGGTGTTGGTGGCAGTATCGCCTTTCAGACCCGGCTCGGTGTAAGTCACCTTCTGCTGCACCTTGATAGGCATGTCGGCATAGAGCACGGTTTCGGTCGAAGCGTCGGAAACTACATCTACTACCTGGCCTTCGAGCAGGAAGTCAACGCCGTTGATCAGGTCGTGGGCGATGGGAATTTGTTCGAAAGTCTCCTGGTTCATGAACTGGTAGTCGTTACCGTCGTGGTAGAGGTATTGGTAGGGGCGGCGTTCTACGCGCACGTCTTCCAGCTTTTCACCGATGTTGAAGCGGCGTTCCAGTACGTAGCCGTTTACTACGTCTTTCAGTTTCGTACGCATGAAAGTGTTACCTTTTCCCGGTTTTACATGCAGGAAGTCGATGCAGAAATACAGCTTGCCGTCCATGCGGATGCAAGTTCCGATTTTAATGTCTTGGGCATTAATCATAACTATCTTCTTTTATTTATATATGTATTTTAATTTAAGTCTTTCAAGCAAGTTCGAGCCAGTCATGCGAGGCGGCGTCCTTCGGGTGAACACGGACTGTAGTGTGTTCTCTTCTTGCGAAATGCGGGTGCAAAATTAATGGAATTCGGTAAAAATCGCAAAAACTTTTGAGAGAAAATGAGTTATCTCTTGGTTATTTTGAAAAAAGTCTCTATTTTTGCAGCCCGAATTCGTGAGAATAATAACGTAAAAAAGATACAATAATGAAAAGAACATTTCAACCCTCCAACAGAAAGAGAAGAAACAAACACGGTTTCCGTGAGAGAATGGCTACAGCCAATGGCCGCAGAGTATTGGCAGCACGTCGTGCTAAAGGTCGCAAGAAACTGACTGTTTCTGACGAATACAACGGAGTGAAGGCCTAAGCCGTTCCCTTGTAACGAAAAGATAAAGAAGAGAGTACATCCGGTGCGGATGTGCTCTCTTTTTTTCTGCCCCTGCGGGCGGCGACGGGCCTTTTGTGGGACACTTGCACGGCTCGCGAGCGGTGCAAGTGTGGCTCGTGAGCCGTACAAGTGTCTCTCGCGAGCCGTGCAAGTGTTGTATAAAGCCTGTTGCAGGCACTCGTGTCCTTTCCGCTGAAATTCCACCCTCAACTTTCGTGTTTCTTGCTACTATTGCGTATCTTTGCCCCAAATAACGCATCAATTATGACGATAAAAGAATTTTTCTCTTTCCGCCAGAACCGCTTTTTCTGGCTGAACATACTGGCAATGATTATCGTGCTCGTCGCCGTAGTCTACGGCGTGCTGAAGGGCCTCGACGTATATACCCGCCACGGACAGGCAGTCACCGTCCCCGACATCAAGGGGATGAGCGTCGCCCAGGCACAGCAGTTGCTGCTCAACCGCGGGCTGTCTGGTGTCGTGTCCGACTCGACCTATGTCAAGAAGCTCCCTGCCGGAAGCATCCTCGACCACAACCCCTCGGCCGGACAGCGTGTCAAGCAGGGGCGCATCGTCTACCTCACCATCAACACCCTTAGCGTGCCCTTGTGCAATGTCCCCGACGTGGCCGACAACAGTTCCCTCCGTCAGGCCGAAGCCCGGTTGCTGGCAGCCGGATTCCGACTCGACTCCATCCGCAAGATACCCGGCGAAACGGACTGGGTGTACAGCGTCGAGTACAAAGGACGCCCCCTGGCCATCGGCGAGCAGGTGCCCGTAGGCTCCATGCTGCGACTCGTTGTCGGAAACGGTGAGAGAGAGCCCGAACTGGAGACCGACTCCCTCGGAGTGGAAGATACGGCCGGTGCCGAAACCGGTGCTCCTGCCGACGAAGACGAAGAATCCTGGTTCTGACAACGTTCATCGCTATAACGTACCAACAGACTGCAACTATGACTACCGACATACCAGCTGACAGAAAAGACATTCCGGCCGCGCTGCCCGACACCCCGCTGCCCGACACCGAACCCATCGATGCCGACGACCTTGACGACATCGAACCCGTGGGCGAAGCGGCACAGCTCTACGAACACTTCCGTGTGGTGGTGGACCGCGGACAGGAGATGATGCGCGTCGACAAGTACCTCTTCGACCGCCTGACCAACGCTTCGCGCAACCGCATACAGAAGGCTGCCGACGCAGGCTTCGTCATGGCCAACGGTCGCCCCGTGAAGAGCAGCTACAAGGTGAAGCCGCTGGACGTCATCACCATTATGATGGACCGTCCCCGCTACGACAACGAGGTCATCCCCGAGGACATCCCGCTCGACATCGTCTACGAAGACCGCTACCTGATGGTGGTGAACAAGCCCGCCGGACTCGTTGTACACCCCGGCCACGGCAACTACCGCGGTACGCTGGTCAACGCCATTGCCTGGCACATGAAGGACGTCCCCGACTACGATGCCAACGACCCCCACGTGGGCCTCGTCCACCGCATCGACAAGGACACCTCCGGTCTGCTCGTCATCGCCAAGACCCCCGACGCCAAGACTAACCTGGGCAA
The DNA here is from genome assembly GCF_900108345.1 of Bacteroides ndongoniae. Taxonomy (GTDB): domain Bacteria; phylum Bacteroidota; class Bacteroidia; order Bacteroidales; family Bacteroidaceae; genus Bacteroides; species Bacteroides ndongoniae. Next base: position 877,707 of record NZ_FNVV01000012.1, read on the forward strand.
CCAGTTCTTCCATAAGACTACGAAGCGCCGCTACCGTGCCCTGGTGTGGGGCAACGTCGAACAGGACGAAGGAACCATCACGGGCGACATCGGCCGCAACCCGCGCGACCGCATGCAGATGGCTGTCCTGCCCGATGGCGAAGGAAAGCATGCCGTCACCCACTACCGCGTACTCGAACGCTTCGGCTACGTCACCCTCGTCGAGTGCATCCTCGAAACCGGACGCACCCACCAGATACGCGTGCACATGAAGCACATCGGCCACGTCCTCTTCAACGACGAGCGCTACGGCGGCCACGAGATACTGAAAGGAACGCATTTTGCAAAATATAAACAATTCGTAAACAACTGCTTCGACACCTGTCCGCGGCAGGCGCTTCACGCCATGACGCTGGGCTTTGTCCATCCCGTCACCGGCCAGGAGATGCACTTCACCTCCCAGCTGCCCGACGACATGTCACGGCTCATCGACAAGTGGCGGAGCTACATCAGTAACAGAAACTTAGAATGAAACGTACAATTGCCATCGTAGGCGGAGGCGATACCTCCGAATTTCATGTTTCCCTGCGTAGTGCACAGGGCATTTACTCCTTCATCGACAAGGAGAAGTACACACTCTATATCGTACAGATGCACGGACTCGACTGGCACGTGCAGCTGCCCGACGGAACCACAGTGCCCGTCGACCGCAACGACTTCAGCTTTCAGCTCGACGGCCGCAAGGTGACCTTCGACTTTGCCTATATCACCATTCACGGCACGCCCGGCGAAGACGGACGTCTGCAAGGCTACTTCGACATGCTCCACATCCCGTACTCCTGCTGCGGAGTGCTGGCTGCCTCGCTCACTTACGACAAGTTTGCCTGCAACCAGTACCTCAAGTCTTTCGGCGTACGCATTGCCGACTCGTTGCTTCTGCGCCGGGGTCAGACCATCAGCGACGACGACGTCATTGAAAAGATAGGCCTGCCCTGTTTCATCAAGCCCAGCCTGGGCGGATCGAGCTTTGGAGTCACCAAGGTGAAGACGCGCGACGAAATACAGCCCGCCATCGCCAAGGCTTTCGACGAGGCACAGGAAGTAGTCATCGAAGCCTTCATGGACGGCACCGAACTGACTTGCGGCTGCTATAAGACGCGCCAGAAGTCTGTAGTCTTCCCCATCACCGAAGTCGTAAGCCACAACGAATACTTCGATTACAAGGCCAAGTACAACGGTGAGTCCGACGAGATTACCCCCGCTCGCATTCCCGACGAGCTGCGCGACCGCGTACAGCAACTCACTTCGGCCATCTATGACATACTCGGTGCACGCGGCATTATCCGTGTGGACTACATCGTCACCGCCGGCGAGAAGATCAACCTGCTCGAAGTGAACACCACCCCGGGCATGACGGCCACGAGCTTCATCCCCCAGCAGGTGCGTGCCGCCGGCATGGACATCAAAGACGTGATGACCGACATCATCGAGAACGCTTTCGAAAAATAAAGAACAGGGAAATGAAGAATGAGGAATGAAGTATGAAGAATTTCTTGCAGACCGACGGTCGCATGGCTTCGTAGCTTCACTATCATATTATCACATTAACTCAAAAACTTATAGTCATGAACGAGGAATTTGACGAAATCCGCCCTTACCACGACAGCGAACTCCCGCAGATATTCGAGGAGCTGATTGCCGACCCGGCATTCAGACAGGTCGTGGGCGCCGTAATGCCAGGCATCCCCTTCGAGGCCATTGCCGGACAGATGCGTGCCTGCAAGACGAAATTCGAGTTTCAGAAAACTTTCTGTTACGGACTGCTGAAGAAGATCATCAAGGAAGCTACCGACGGAGTGACGCTGGATATTTCTGCCCTGACCGACCGTCAGGCGGCCTACACCTACGTCTCCAACCATCGCGACATCGTGCTCGATTCCGGACTGCTCTCCGTCATGCTGGTAGAACAGGGACTCGACACGGTGGAGATAGCCATCGGCGACAATCTGCTCATCTATCCCTGGATCAAGAAACTGGTGCGGGTCAACAAGTCGTTCATTGTGCAGCGTGCGCTCACCATGCGTCAGAAGCTGGAATCGTCTGCCCGCATGTCGCGCTACATGCACTACACCATTCGCGACAAGAAACAGTCCATCTGGATTGCACAGCGCGAGGGACGCGCCAAGGACTCCGACGACCGCACCCAGGACAGCGTACTCAAAATGATGGCCATGGGTGGCGAGGGCGACATCATAGACCGCCTGTCGGAACTGAACATCGTCCCCCTGTCCATTTCGTATGAGTTCGACCCGTGCGACTTCCTGAAGGCACGCGAGTTCCAGCTGAAGCGCGACAACCCCGACTATAAGAAAACGCAGGCCGACGACCTGCAGAACATGCAGACGGGTATCTTCGGCTACAAAGGCCGTGTACACTTCCAGACGGCACCTTGCATCAACGAGGCGCTGAAGTCGTTCGACCGTTCGCTACCCAAGCCCGAACTGTTTGCCCGGGTTTCCGCATTGCTCGATGCTGGCATACATGCCAACTACCGCCTGTATCCCAACAACTACGTGGCTCACGACCTGCTGACCGCGGCGCGCGAGTTTGCATCGCACTACACCGAAGCCGACGAGAAACGCTTTGCGGCCTATCTGGAGCAGCAGCTCTCGCGCATCGACTTGCCCGGCAAGGACGAGGATTTCCTGCGCACGAAGCTGTTGCAGATGTATGCCAATCCGTTGACCAATTACCTGAAAGTGTGACGTTATGAAGAAAGGTTGCTTATACGGGCTGATGCTGTTGCTGGCCACTCTGTTTGCGTCGTGCGGCGACGATGACGACTATTACTATCCTTCGGTGAAGCTGGAGTTTCTGACTGCCTATTCGGGAGCCGACGGCACGTTGCAGTCGGTGCAGACCGACGACGGAGCTCGCTACACCGTGTTGGCCGACGACTCGGGCACGCGTATCAATGCCGACTCGCTGGTGCGCGTTATCAGCAATTATGGCCTGGAGACGGCAGCCGATGGTGGTGAAGGTGTACGTCTGTATGCCTTGTCTAAGGCCATAGCACCTCTGCCCAAACCGGCCGACAGCTTTAAGGGCGGTGTAAAGACAAAGCCGGCCGACGTGACGAGCATCTGGCTGGGATGTGGTTACCTGAACATGGTGCTCTCGGTGAAGCAGCAGGCGGTACATACGCTGGGCTTTGTTGAGGATGAGGTGACTGTCGACGACGAAGGTTGTGCCACCGTCCGCCTCACCCTCTATCACGACGCTACCAGCGACGTAGAAGACTACACCAAGCGCGCCTATGCGTCCGTGCCCCTGCGGCAGTATCTGGACGACGAGGATGTGCGCAGCCTGCGGGTGTACTTCAGCGTGCACACCACGGACAGCGACGAGGGCGTGAAGACTTACGAATTCGACGTGACTGAATAACAGGTTACAGGAAGCCGGAAGAAGCTGTTGCAGGTTGAAGAACATGCTTCGGATGCGGGCGATGCGGGTGGCGCAGATTTACGTCTGTGCCCGTTCCCGTCGGCTTGTCAACATGTTTGTTTGCCAACTCAAATCATTAAACGTATGAAGATATTATTCCTGAATTTGTGCGCCTGTGTGATGGCGCTGTTTTCGTGCCAGCAGAAAGGTGGCGACTACCAGTCTGTCTCGGCCGATGAGTTTGAGTCGCTGATTGCCAATCCCGAGGTGCAACGCCTCGACGTACGTACCGTGGCCGAGTATTCCGAAGGCCACATTGCCGGCAGCATCAACATCAACGTGCTCGACAAAGGGTTTGTGCAGGTGGCCGATTCCCTTTTGCAGAAAGAAAAGCCCGTAGCACTGTATTGCCGCAGCGGTCGTCGCAGCAAGGAGGCAGCCAGTATTCTGAGTAAAAAGGGCTATAAGGTGTACGACTTAGACAAAGGCATCACCGGATGGGTACAGGCCGGAAAGGCGGTCGAGAAGTAACGGAAAACCGGTATACACCACAGCATAAACAGAATTACGCGGATTATTACAGATTCTATCACATGGGGCTACCCGATGGAATGAATCTGTGATAATCCGCGTAATCTGTATTCGAACCTTTTGTTCTCAGTATCTTATTTCAGTCCCTCAATCATTCGTTTCAGCACTACCGTAGCCGATATTTCGCGGTTGGCAGCTTCGGGGATGACGATGCTTTGCGGGCTTTCGATGACGTCGTCGGTCACAATCATGTTGCGGCGAACGGGCAGGCAGTGCATGAAGTAGGCGTTGTTGGTCACGGCCATCTGACGGTCGCTCACGGTCCAGGCGCGGTCCTTGCTCAGTATCTGTCCGTAGTTGTCGCCGGTATAGGCGGCCCAGTTCTTGGCGTAGATGAAGTCGGCGCCTTCGAAGGCTTTCATCTGGTTGTATTCCACACGGGCGTTGCCCACAAACTTCGGATCGAGTTCGTAGCCTTCGGGGTGGGTGATGACGAATTCATAGTCGGTAGCGTTCATCCACTCGGCAAACGAGTTGGGCACGGCTTGCGGCAGCGGACGCGGATGTGGAGCCCAGGTCATGACTACCTTCGGACGGGCAGTCTTCTTGTATTCCTCGATGGTGATGAGGTCGGCGAAGCTCTGCAGCGGGTGGCGCGTGGCGGCCTCCATGGAGAAGACGGGGCGGCCGGAGTACTTGATGAACTGGTTCAGAATGACTTCGTTGTAGTCGTAGTCGCGGTTTTCGAAGCGGGCAAACGAGCGCACGCCTATCACGTCGCAATAGCAGCCCATCACGGGGATGGCCTCCAGCAGGTGTTCGGGTTTGTCACCGTCCATGATGACACCGCGTTCGGTCTCCAGCTTCCAGGCACTCTGGTTGATGTCGAGCACAATGACGTTCATGCCGAGGTTCAGTGCCGCCTTCTGGGTGCTGAGGCGGGTGCGCAGACTGGAGTTGAAGAAGATCATCATCAACGTCTTGTTGCGGCCCAGTTCTACGTATTTGAAACGGTCTTTCTTTATCTCAAAAGCTTCGGCAAGTGCGGACTTCAGGTCACCGATGTCCTGCACGCAAGTAAAATTCTTCATAATCGGCTTCTTTAGTTGATGTATATGTATGGATAGCAAAGATAGTGAAATTCGCCTGATTACGGATGAATTTAGGAAGAATAATGCGCCCTGTCTGTTATCTTGACTTATATAGAGCGGTGCGGATGCCAAGAGTGCTTGCCCTATGGTGGTACAGCTCATTATCGGCAGATAAAATCACGGTATAAAGAAGTCGTTTGTTTCATATAAAAAGAGTATTTTTGCCTTTTTACTTAGTAAGGCTGAAATGAAGAAAGCATATACGATAGACCAACAAATCGCCAGACTGAAATCAAACGGTATGGCGTTTGACGATGAGGAGAAAGCAAAAGAGATTCTCCTCGATGTCGGTTATTATCGCCTAGGGTTCTATTCTTTTCCATACGAGATAAAATTCCCATGTCTGGAACACCGCGACCATAAGCTAAAACCTGGCACCACATTCAAGAGTGTCTATGATCTTTATGAATTTGATACCAGACTCCGAAGGCTGCTGCTTAACGCTCTCGACCGTATCGAGGTCAATATCCGTACAAAGTTCATTTACAATATTTCGCTTCGGTACGTTGATGACCCTTGTTGGTTTGTCAGCCGTAAGTATGTGACTGCCAAATTCGTAAACGACTTCGAAGAACAGGTCTATGCCGCTATGCGTAAGAATCCCATCATCCAGCATCACCATGCAAATCATCCGGGCATATATGCTCCGGCATGGAAGACCATCGAATTTATGACCATCGGCAATATCATTACCTTATATGATTCGTTGAAGGAGCCGGAAGCAAAGGACCTGGTAGCCAATGCCTATGGTTGTTCAAGGGGCGTTTTCTGCAACTACCTGGAAACCATTCGTGTGCTTCGTAACAAATGTGCACACGGAGGCTGTATCTACCGCATGGACTTCCCAAAGGGTATTAAGCGTTTGCCTGCTGACATATCTGCCGATTGCAGGCATAACATTAAGGGTGGCATAGATGTTGTAAGCTATCTTCTGGGTTGCATCTCACAAGCCCGAAGAACGGAATTGGAGAAAGAAATCCATAATCTTGTCTGTGCCATTCAGACTGCTGAAGCTAAAGAAGTTATCGCGCAAATATCCAAGTTGGAATGTTGAAACCGTATAATTTGGCGGAATAAAAAACAATGCTTACCTTTGCAACGGTAAAAGTGCCCATGCGAGCGTAGTCGTCGCATCTGCACTATAAAAAGGAAGTAGAGAAGTCTCGGTCATTACGACTGAGACTTCTTGTTTTTTTATAGTCGTGTCATCGGCACAAAGTTGCTGCCATCGATTTTCGAAAAGTAAATGGATAAGGTAAGTCTGGCTGTATCGTCCTGTTTGTGCCCACTTGCCCCCCCATTTGCAGGACACTTGCATTCCATTTGTTCCACACTTGTACGGCTCGCGAGCCACACTTGCATTGCTTGCGAGCCGTACAAGTGTCCCACAAACGGGGTCTGTGGCTCGTGTTTCCGGGCGTTTTCGGGTGGGGAGGACGGCTTCTGCCGGATGTTTCAGAACATACCCGGCGGAAATACTGCCTCTTTCTGTTTCTGTTTCGGAATGAAACCCTTACATTTGTCAAGAGGGCAGGAGCGGAGCATTCTTCCTCCGGCCTGCCCGGCTGAACCAAGAATCTGCATACCGATATGAACAGACACTGTACCCATCTGAAGAGAATCCTGCTCGGCACCTGCCTGCTGGCTGCCTGTACGGGGATGCGGGCGCAAGACCCGCTGATTGAGCCCGAAGAAGGGCGAACGCTGCTCGAACGCTTCACCAAGGGCGGAAAGTCCATCAGTTCCAGCAGCATGAACCTGCAGTTCTACACCTCGGCGGCGGCCCGCTTCAACGACGGTTCGCTCGACGAAGCCGCCTTCAAGCTGAACGGCGTGCGGCTGGAGTTGCTGGGCGACTTCGGCAAGGACTTCTCGTACCACTTCAGGCAGTCGTTCAACAAATACAGCAACCCGCACGCGCTCGACAACCTTTCCTCGTCGGTCGAAGTGGCGTCGGTGGCGTGGCGCATGACTCCCCGCTTTGCCCTCACCGTGGGCAAGCAGGCCATCCAGCTGAGCGGTTACGAATACTGGGTGGATGCCATCCGCGTGCGCGAGTTCAGCGACTTCAACAACTACATCGAGTGTTATCAGGCGGGTGTGAACGGAGCCGTCAGCCTTTCGCCCACGCAGACGCTGAACCTGCAGGTGGTGAACAACTCCGCCGCCAAGGACGATGGCGCCTTTCTCTACGGGGCACCTCAGGATGTGGGCAAGGTGCATGTGCCCGTACTCTCCACCCTCAACTGGGACGGCTACTTCCTGAACCGCGCCCTGAACATGCGTTACTCCGTCTCGTGGGGCGAGTTGGCCCGCAAGCGCGACATCCTCTATCTGACGGCGGGCAACGTGTGGGAAAAAGGCCCCGTCGTGGCCTATGTCGATTTCATGTACTCGCGCGAAGGGATCGACACGAAGGGATTGGTGAGCGAACTTTCGGCTTCGCTGCCCGACGGCGGTATGACGGCGCAGCACGTGTCCTACTTCACCACCATTCTGAACTTCGACTACCGCCTGCACCCTAATTGGAACGTCTATGTGAAAGGCGCCTACGAAACGGGGAGCGTATATAAAGAAAACGGCCCTTACGCGAAGGGCCTATACCGCCGCACGTGGAACGTACAACTGTGCGGGGAATATTTTCCGATGAAGAACTGCGAACTGCGCATCTTCCTGCATCTGCTCTACAAGAACTACGGGCTCACCGCCCGTGCCCGCTCGTTAGGTGCCGAGGGCTACTCGGCGCAGCGCGTTTCGCTGGGGCTGGTTTATACGATACCCGTGTTCTGAGTCTATTTCCGTATCTGGCCTTCGCCCTCGATGATCCACTTGTAGGTGGTGATTTCCTCCAGAGCCATGGGGCCGCGGGCGTGCAGCTTCTGGGTGCTGATACCTATCTCGGCACCCAGCCCGAACTGTGCGCCGTCGGTGAACGAGGTGGGCGCGTTGACGTAGACGCAGGCGGCATCGACGTCGCGGCAGAAGCGTTCGGCGTGTTCGGCATTCTCGGTCACGATGCACTCGCTATGCTTCGAGCCGTAGCGGCGGATGTGCTCCAGAGCTTCGTCGATGGAGTCGACGGTCTTGATGGCCATCTTGTAATCCAGAAACTCGGTGCCGAAATCTTCGGGGCTGGCAGGTTGCAGAAGTTCGGGCAGGTAAAAGTTCTCCAATGCCTCATAGGCGCGCGGGTCGGCGTAGATGGTGACAGAATAAGGGTCGAGCGGCATGCAGAGTTCAGGCAGGTCGGTCAGGCGCGAGGAGTCGATAATCAGGCAGTCCAGCGCGTTGCAGACACTGACGCGGCGCGTCTTGGCGTTCTGGATGATGGGGGCACCTTTCTTCAGGTCTCCGTAGCGGTCGAAGTACGTATGACAGATGCCTGCGCCGGTCTCGATGACGGGGATGCTGGCGTTCTGCCGCACGAACCGGATGAGGCTGCTGCTGCCGCGCGGAATGATGAGGTCGACGTAGCCTTCGGCGTGGAGCAGTTCGGCTGTGGTTTCGCGGGTAGCTGGCAACAGTTTGACCACGTGCGGATTGACGCCGAAGCGTTCGAGCACCTGGTGTATCACGCTCACGATGGCGCGGTTGGAGCAGTCGGCGTCGCTGCCACCCTTCAGGATGCAGGCGTTTCCGCTCTTCAGGCACAGGGCGCTGACGTCGAAGCTGACGTTGGGCCGTGCTTCGTAGATGATACCGATGACACCGAAAGGCACACTGACGCGGCGCAGCCGGAGGCCGTTAGGCAATACGTTCTGCTTGAGCACACGACCCAAAGGCGACGGCAGCGAGGCTACCTTGCGCGTGTCGGCGGCAATGTCGGCCAGGCGTTCGGCAGTCAGTTTCAGGCGGTCGTACTTGGGATTGTCAGGATTCATGCGCTCCAGGTCCTTGCGGTTTTCCTGTAGGATGTAGTCGGTGTTGGCCAGGGTGGCGTCGGCCACGGCCAGCAGTATGTCGTTGATAGTCTGGTCACTCAGTGCCAGTAGTTCGCGACTGGCCGACTGTACGGCGGCGAATGTATCGTTCAAATTCATGGTGTAGACATTTAAAAGTTAATAATTAATAATTAAAAACGAAGGGGATGGGTTGGAATTATTCTTATGACGTTATAGTCCATTGTTCATTCTTCATTTTTCATTCCTCATTCTTCATTTATTCAATGTACAGGTAGTCGTAGTGCACCACGGGCTTCTTACCGTGCTTGCCCATGGCCTCGCGGGCCTGTGCGGCGTCGCAGTTGGCCTTGCCTACGCCGATGGGTGTGCCGTCGGGGGCAATGATGCGCACCAGGTCATCGCGCTCGAAGTCGCCTTCGATGCGGGTGATGCCTACAGGCAGGATGCTGGCCACGCGGCTCGATGCCAGTATCTGTGCGGCCTGCGGGTTGAGGTGCAGCCGGCCTTTGGCAAAGCCTTCGCTGTGGGCTATCCACTTCTTGACGCTCGACACGGGTTGGGGCGAGGCTACGAAGCGGGTGTACAGCAGGTCGGGTTGGGGCAGCGGAGTTGCCGGTTGGCTGTCGGCCGGAGCTGTCAGCCGTGCGTTTTCGTTGTCCACGATGTCGTTCAGGATGTTGTCGCGCTTGCCGTTGGCTATGATGACGGTGATGCCCTCGGCTGCCACCTTGCGGGCGATGTTGGTCTTCGTAAGCATGCCACCGCGTCCGAAGCTGGACTTCGATGCCTGTATGCAGTCGGATAGGTCGCGGTCGTGGGCTATCTCGGTGATAACTACCGAGCCGGGGTCGGAAGGCGGTCCGTCGTAGATGCCGTCGATGTTGCTCAGTATGATGAGGGCCTGTGCGTCCATCATGGTGGCGATAAGTCCGCTGAGTTCGTCGTTGTCGGTGAACATAAGTTCGCTGACGGCGATGGTGTCGTTCTCGTTGACGATGGGGATGACACCGTTCTCAAGCATGACGGTCATGCAGCTTTTCTGGTTCAGGTAGTGGCGGCGTGTGCCGAAGCTCTCTTTCATGGTGAGCACCTGGCCTACGGCTATCTTGTGTTCGCGGAAGAGTTCGTAATAGCGGTTGATGAGTTTGGCCTGGCCCACGGCAGAGAACAGCTGGCGCTGCTCGACGCTATCCAGCCGTTTGGCCGGGCACAGCTCGCTTCGCCCTGAAGCGACGGCTCCAGAGGAAACGAGAATCACTTCGGTGCCTGCCTTATGCAGGGCTGCTACCTGGTCGACGAGTGCCGACATGCGTGTAATGTCCAGTGTGCCGTCGCGGCGTGTCAGTACGTTGCTGCCTATCTTGACGGCTATTCTTGTCAGTCGATTCATTATTTGTGATTCTGGATTGTTGTGTGCAGGGTTATTCTGCGATTTTCTTCTTTTCGTATTCGCGCACCACTTCCATGGCCGCTTCAAAGTCTTTTTCGTTGACCAGCACACTTACGTCGATAGCGGTAGCGGGCACGGCTACGTTCACCACCATGTCGTCTTTCAACGCGCACTCTACTTCTGCGTTTCCAAGCAGGCTTTTCACCAGTTCGGCTTCCCACAGGGAACCCTTGAACACTTCGATGAGTTTACTTGTGTCTTTTTCTTTCATATTATTATGAATTTGATGGTTTTTCCCACAAAGTTAGTGCAGTTTGTGAGAAAAACAAGGGTTTGAGTGAAAAGCTTTTGCCGGCGGGACTGATTTATTCCAGTGTGATGTGTTGCACGTCTATCTTCTGGTTGAGGAAAGTGGAGGCCGACTCGGAGAATTTCTCGGTAGCTTCGGTGGTGTAATACCTGCAGGTGCCCTGACGGGTGCAGCGGGCGTCCATCTCGGGATGGCGGTGCAGGTAGTCTTTCAGGCTTTCGGCTACGAGTCCACCCTGGGCCACGGTGCGGATGTGGGCGGGCATGTATTGCTGTATTTTGGGCAGCAGCAGCGGGTAGTGGGTGCAACCCAGAATGACGGTATCGGTCAGCGGGTCGAGGGTGAGCAGCTGGTCGATATACTTGCGCACGAAGTAGTCGGCACCGGGGCCGGTGGCTTCGTTGTTCTCCACCAGCGATACCCATAGCGGGCAGGCTACGCCGCTGACGCTGATGTCGGGATAGAGCTTGCGGATTTCGAGGGGATAGGATTCGGACTTGATGGTGCCGGCTGTTGCCAGTATGCCTACGTGTCCGTTGCGAGTGATGTTGCCGATGCACTCGACGGTGGGACGGATGACGCCCAGCACACGGCGGGTAGGGTCGAGCGTGGGGAGGTCGTTCATCTGGATGCTTCGCAGGGCTTTGGCCGAGGCTGTGTTGCAAGCCAGGATGACGAGGTGGCATCCCATTTCGAAGAGTTTGGTGACGGCTTGCAGGGTGAACAGGTAGACGATTTCGAACGAGCGTGTGCCGTAAGGGGCACGGGCATTGTCGCCCAGGTAGATGTAGTCGTATTGGGGCAGTGCCTCGCGAATCTTGCTGAGGATGGTGAGTCCGCCGTATCCGGAGTCGAAGACGCCGATGGGGCCGGGCGTGGTGGGGAGGTTCTGTTTCATAGTGGTACTAAAACAAATTCACCACAGACGGTCGCGGCTGTTGCACGGGTTGCCGCAGGATGTGGGCGTGTGCTGGCCGGTGGCGGTCTGTGGTGAGTAATGTAAGGAGGGGCTTGTTATTTGATGCCCAGTTGTGTCTTGACTTTGGCTGTCAAGTCGATGCTTTCTGTTCCGATGTAGGGAATGGAAGTACGTGCCAGGTCGAAGATGTAGATTACGCCTTCTGCCTTGCCCACTGCCTGAATGGCTTCATCGAGCTTCTTGTAGATAGGTGCCATAGCATCAGTCTGTGCCTTCTGCATGGCCTGTGCAGCTTCCTGCTGGAATTGTTGCTGGCGCTGTGCCATGTCCTGAATTTCTTTCTGACGTCTTTCTGCGATGTTCTGGGGCAGTGAATCTGCCTGTTGCAGGAATTCCTGATACTTCTTGTTGAGTTCGGCTTCACCGGTTTCCATTTCCTTCTGGTATTGTTTGGCCAGTGCGTCGAGGTCGGCCTGTGCCTTAGTGAATTCGGGCATTACGGTGATAACTTCCTGTGAGTTCATGTGAGCGAACTTCTGTTGTGCCATAGCTCCCAGCGGGAGTGCGAACAATGCAATGGCAAGTGCGAATTTTTTAAGCATAACGTTTATTGTTTTAATGATTATTATTCTCTTCTTCTTCAGTGTTAACCAGTTGTTCCGGCTATCGGTAGCAAATTTATGAAATTAATTTGAATATCCCATCTTTGCGAGGACTTCATTGCTGATGTCGATGCTTGGCGAGGCAAAAATGATGCTGCTGGCCGAGGCGCGGTCGATGACGGCAGCATATCCCTGCTGGGTGGCAATCTGCTTGACGGCGTTGTAGATGTCGTCCTGTATGGGGCGCATCAGTTCGTTGCGCTGTTTGGCCAGTTCGCCTTCGGGGCCGAAGTATTTGCGTCGCAGTTCGGCGGCCGATTTTTCTTTTTCTACAATCTGGTCTTCTTTCTGTTTCCGTTGGGCGTCGGTCAGTTTGCTGCCGGCGTTCTGGTAGTTCTCGTACAGGGTTTTGGCTTCCTGGGCAAGTTTGTCCACTTCGGCCTGCCACTGGCGCGAGGCCTGTTCGAGCTGGGTGTTGGCTTCTTCGTAGGCGGGGATGTTCTTCAGGATGTATTCCATGTCGATCAGTGCGAACTTCTGCGCCTGAGCTGTCAGACACATGGCCAACAGCGTAAACATCAGTAAAACACTCTTTTTCATAACGTCCGTTCTTTTTAGGTTATTATTGTCTGTTGGCTTCGGCCGGAAGCTTTCGCGTGGGCCGAAGCTGTGTTTTTTGTCTTGTCCGAGCGGTGCAAGCATGGCTCGTGAGTAATGCAAGTGCGGCTCGTGAGCAATGCAAGTGTGGCTCGCGAGCCGTGCAAGTGTGGCTCATGAGCGGTACAAGTGTGGCTCGACGCACCGTTTCGCGGGGTTCCGCAGGACGGTTTAGAACTCTTGTCCCAGGATGAAGTGGAACTGGCTTCCGCCGTATTGCTTCGATCCGAGCACGGGGTCGAAACCGTAAGCCCAGTCGATACCCATCATACCGATCATCGGCAGGAAGATGCGGACACCGACACCGGCCGAACGCTTCAGGTCGAAGGGATTGAACTTGTTCACGTCGTGCCATGCGTTACCTGCTTCGGCGAAGGCCAGTGCGTAGATGGTCGTACTGGTTTCGAGCATCAACGGGTAGCGCAGTTCGAGTGCCAGACGGGTGTAGGCGTAACCTTCGTTGCCGTAAGGTGTCAATGAGCTGTTTTCGTATCCGCGCAGGGCGATGGTCTCGGTTGCGTAGTAGGAGTAACCGGTCATACCGTCACCACCCACGTCGAAGGTACCGAAAGGCGACTTCTTATACTTGTTGTAGTGGCCCAGCAAACCGAATTCGGCACGTCCCATGATGACCGGCGTACGTTTTACGGTGATGGGGTCGGCCAGCGGGATGTAGACTTTCGATTTGAATTTCCACTTATGGTATTCTACCCACTTGTGCATCTTGTTCATGTCGTCCTGGTTGTTGGTGTTGTACTTGCTGTAGTCCACTCCGTCGAAGGCTGAGTAGGGCGGTGTGAGCTGTGCAGACAACGAGAACTCGGAACCGGTACGCGGGTAGATCGGGTTGTCGATAGAGCTTCGCGACAGGGTGAGGATGATACTCAGGTCGTTGCACTTACCGTTGGTGACGGGGAAATACTGCCAGTCGCGCATGTGGTAGCGTTGGTACGACAGCTCGGCGGTGAACTGGAAGTAGTCGTCGGGCCACTTCAGACGTTTACCGAACATGGCCGAAAGTCCCCACATCTGTATGGACTTGTCGGGGTCGTAATAGTTTTCGTAGCTGGTATAGTTGCCGTAGTTGTACATACCGTAGCCGTACAGTCCGCTGTAGTAGCTGTTGTAGTAGCTGTTCAGGTAGGCATCGTTATAGTACTGGCTGCTGATGTCGGTCTGGCGCGAATAGAATGCCGATACGGAGAAGGCATTGGGTCGCTTGCCGCCGAACCAGGGGTCGTAGAACGATATGCTGTACGACTGATAGTACTTGGCGTTGGTCTGTCCGCTGATGGTCAGTGTCTGTCCGTCGCCCTGCGGCAGGATGCCCCGGTAGTTTTCGCCCGGGTGCAGCAGGTTGGCCAGTGAGAAGTTGGTGAACTTCAGACTCAGCTTTCCGATGATACCCGTCTGTCCCCATCCGGCCGAGAATTCTACCTGGTCGTTGGCTTTCGAGATAAGATTGTAGCCTATGTCCACGGTACCGTCTTCGGGTCGGGGCTGTATGTCGGGCGTGATCTGTTCGGGGTCGAAGTGTCCCATCTGCTGTATTTCACGCATAGAACGCATCAGGTCTTCACGGCTGAACAGCTCGCCGGGACGTGTACGGAGCTCGCGGCGTACTACGTTCTCGTACAAGCGGTCGTTACCGTTGATGCTGACTTTGTTGATGGTGGCCTGGCGTCCTTCGTAGATACGCATTTCTAGGTCGATGGAGTCGCCAACGATGTTCACTTCCACGGGTTCGAGGCTGTAGAACAGGTAACCGTTGTTGTAGTAAAGGTTACCGATGGCGTCGTCGTCCGAGTTGAGTCGTTCGTCCAAAAGTTTCTGGTTGTATACGTCGCCCTTCTTCATCTGCAACAGGAAGTTCAGGTATTCGGAGGTGTATAGTGTGTTACCCACCCACGTTACGTTGCGCAGGTAGTACTTCTGGCCTTCGTCGATTTGCATGAATACGTTGACGGTACGCTCGTCATAGGGGCTTACGCTGTCCTTCACGATCATAGCGTCGCGGTACCCCAGCTCGTTATACTTGTCTATAATGAGTTGCTTGTCGGCTTCGTAGTTCTCTTCAACAAACTTCTTCGTACGGAACAGGTTGATGAGCTTGCCTTTTTCGTTGGTCTTCTTCATCACCCGTTTCAGCTTCTTGGTGGTGAGGGCCTGGTTGCCGACGATGGTGATTTCGTGCACTTTCACTTTCTCCTTCTTGTCGATGGTGATGTCGACGATAACTTCGTTCTCCTTCTCGGGGTTGTCCTTCTGTGTGATGAGGACTTCGGCGTTCTTGAATCCCTTGTCGTCAAAGTAGCGCTTGATGAGGGTCTTGGCGCGGTCGATGGCGTTGGGGGTGATCTGGTTTCCCTTGAGCAGTGCCACACGTGATTCGAGGTCCTCACGTTCGGACTTCTTCACGCCGTGGTAGCGTATGTCTGACACACGCGGACGCATGGACAGGTGGATGGTCAGCCAGATTTTGTCTCCTTCTATCTTGTCGGCTTCGATGCGGACGTCGGAGAAGAGGCCGTGCCTCCAGTAGCGGCGGCATGCTTCGGTGATTTCTTCGCCGGGGATGGTGATGACTTGTCCTTTCGACAGTCCCGACAGCCCGATGATGACATAATCTTCATAGTTCTTGGCTCCTTCTATTTTGATGTCTGCAATCTCATACTTCTTGGGTTGTCCCGAGTAGAGAATGACCGGTTTTTCATTCTGTTCGCCGGCAGTGGCTGTAGAATCTTGTTGTTCTTGTGCCGCAGTGGTCATTGCGCAGCCGAAGAGGCAGATAAACGCCACGAATAAGGAGAAAATACGATAATGCATTTATAGTAATGATTAAATATGTTTTGGTTTATTTGATTTGTTCACTGGTTTTTCCGAACCGGCGTTCCCGCTTCTGATAGTCGCAGATGGCTTTCCGCAACTCTTCGGCATGGAAGTCGGGCCAATATGTATCGCAAAAGTAGAGTTCGGAGTAGGCGCATTGCCACAACAGGTAGTTGCTCAGTCTGATTTCTCCGCCGGTACGTATCAGTAAGTCGGGGTCGGGCATGAAGTTGGTGGCCAGATGCTGCGAAATGAGTTCGCTGTCAATCTGCTCCGGCTGCAGCGTTCCGTCCTTGATCAGGCGGGCTATCTGCCGGGTGGCTTCGGTGATTTCCCATCGTGCCGAATAGCTGAGTGCGAGGACCAGACACATGCCGGTGTTGGCCGATGTATGTTCCACACAGGCTTGTAGCCTTTCCTGCACGTTGGCGGGCAGTTTGGCTATATCGCCGATGATGCGGAAGCTGATGTTGTTCTTCATGAACGTCTCCTCTTCGATGCTCTCGAAAAGCAGGCTCATCAGTGCGGCCACTTCTTCGGAGGGGCGGTTCCAGTTCTCGGTGGAGAAGGTGTACAGCGTCAGGTACTTGATGCCCAGCCGTGCCGCTTCTTCGGCGATGATGTGCACGGTTTCGGCTCCGGCCTGGTGTCCGAAACTGCGTTCGTGCCCGCGCTGTTTGGCCCATCGCCCGTTTCCGTCCATGATAATGGCTACGTGTCGTGGTATCCGGTTTAAATCTATTTGCTCTGTATCTTGCATCTCTCTTGCTTCTTTTGGTGTTTTCCTATTCCTTATATATATGTAACGGAAAAAAGGTGTGCGGCTGGTGCCGCTGTCCGGTTATTGCTGTTTGAATCCCAACCGGTTGAGACGTCCGCGCCAAACTTCGTTCGGTGTGCCGCTCGACTGGCCTATTACCAACCAGATGAAGTTGTCGTTGTCGACGGCCAGCGAGTAGTTGCCTCGCAGTTCTACGTCCTTCGGCAGCAGGAACATGCTTTCGGTCTTGTACCATGCCAGTCCGGCATCGGACTTGTAGAAGTTTTGCAGCCGTTCGCCCGTGATGTAGAACTGTCCGCCATAATAGATGATGGACGGATAGTAACCGATGTTGGCGGTCAGGCAATAACTGTCGTACGAAGTTCCGGGATCCATCTGCGCCCAGTTGTGTCCGTCGTATGCCCACGGAATGATTTTCTCTCCGGTGGTTTTGCCCACGATCATGATTTCATCCAGCATGTTGGCTGTCTGGAATTCGGTGGAGTAGATGTTTTCGGTGGGGAATTCTTCGGGTACGGTCGGCGTGTTGCTGTCGATGGCCGGCCAGGCGGTATTACCTTCCTGTGCTGTGACGAGGTAGGAATTGCCTTCGTGACCCAGTATACCGATCAGTTGTCCCTGGAAACTGCTTATCAGTGTTTCTACGTTGCCGCTCAGTGCTTCTACAAGGTTCCAGCTGATACCGTCGGTCGAGCGGTAAACGTTGCCATCGCCGGTCGAGGCATACAAGACGTCTTCGGCATCGGCTTGCGGGCTGACTGTTTCATTGCTGTTCTTGACAAAGGCGGGGATACGGTCGAGTGCGGGAAGTCCCTGTACGCTGATCTGCTCCCAGCTGTTGAATGTCTTGGTCGAAGTGCGGTATGCGGTAAGCGATGTACCTTCCAGCACGTATACCAGCAGGTTGTTGTCCAGCGTCACGGCTTTCTGGCGGTTGGCGATGGAGGCGGAGGGGAATCCGGCAATGCGGTCGGTCATGTTGGTCCATTGCAGGGAGTCGGGCTCCTGTTGATGGATGTTGATGCGCAGCGTGTAGTCGCGGGTTGTGAGTCCGTCGGCTGCGTAGATTTTGAACTTCAGGCCTTCGACGGTTGCGGCTCCGGTCAGGTTCTGATAGTTGTTGATGTTCAGTATGGTGTCGGTGATGTTCCCTGAAGTGACATAGCCCGTGACGTAGAAAGTATCGATGAGGATACTGTCGATGATGGTGTCGGAGCCTACTGGCAGGGAGTCTATATTGTAGATTTCTCGTTTGACTTGGTCAATGGTGAATGGATAGTGTTTTCCGTGGATAGTGTCCAGACCGAAGGCATGTACGGTGGCATCGGAACTAACCTCGTATTCGTCGTCCGAGCTGAGGCACGAACTGATGGCTATAGACATGAGCAGAAAACACGCAATAACAGATAAAAATTTTATTCTCATTTCTTTTTCGTACGATAGTGTTTATTTACAAGTTGCAAAAATAGGAACAATTTTTTCTCTAAACAGCTTTATGGAGAAGTTTTATATAAAATTATAGATAATGAGGCCGTTTTTGCCGACCAAAAACTTCTCGATGTAGGCTATTTACAGAGCCTTTCTGCATAGTAATGACGAACGTCGTGCCCGAAATGCTGCACGGTGTCGTAAGAAAAATGACTGTCCATGCGGGGAGCACTGACGCCGTTGTGTAGCATCAAGGGAGTCTTTTCGACGAAGGCTTCGTCCCACAGCGAGCTGTCGATGAACGATTGCAGCAGCTGGCTGCCACCCTCGACCAGCAACGATTGCAGGCCGCGCTGATACAGTGTCTCCATGATTTGCGGAAGCAGGGGGCGTGTGTAGTCGGCCTGGATGTACTCTACGTTGTGGGTCGAAGTGGCCTGTCGGGCGGTGAAGACCAGGGTGGGGACGGTACCGTCGAACAGATGCAGACTGGTTGGCAACGACAGGTTGCGGTCGAGCACGACACGCACGGGCGAACGGCCGTACCAGTGTCGCACGGTCAGCGAAGGATTGTCGAGGAGGGCGGTTCGCGTGCCTACCAGGATGGCGCTGTGCTCGGCGCGCTGTTTGTGTACCAGCATGGCGGTCAGCGGGTTGGACAATACAACGGGGCTTCCGCCGTCGCGAAGCGTGTCGATGTAGCCGTCGGCCGATTCGGCCCACTTCAGTGTGACGTAGGGGCGGCGGTGTGTGTGGAAGGTGATGAAGCGGCGGATGAGGTGCCGGCACTCGGCTTCGAGCACGCCTACCACGACTTCGCGTCCGGCATCGCGGAGCTTTTGTATGCCCCGACCGGCTACTTTCGAAAAGGGGTCCTGACAACCTACGACGATGCGGGGAATGCCTTTCTCGATGATGAGGTCGGCGCAGGGAGGCGTCTTCCCGTAGTGTGAGCAAGGCTCCAGGCTGACGTAGATGGTGGACCGTCGCAGCAGGGAGGGATCTTTCACGGAGCGGATAGCGTTGACTTCGGCGTGGCCCTCGCCACAGCGCACGTGGTAGCCTTCGCCGATGATGCGTCCGTCGCAGACGATGACGGCGCCTACCATGGGATTGGGGGCTGTGCTGCACAGGCCGTTTTGGGCCAGTTGGATGCAGCGGCGCATGTATTTTTCTTCTTCCATTACAGTGTCGTTTTTCGGATTTTCGTATTTTTGCGGGCAAATTCAGCCCGACCCGTTCATGAGTGTAACCGTTTCGTATATTCGCCGCCGCCTGCAGCAATGCTATTCGCGGGCGGAGGCTGCCGCTTTGTCCAAGATTGTCTGTTGCGAGCTGCTGGGGCAAAGCACGGTTGACTATTACTTGGGCAAAGATATGATTTTATCTCCAAACGAGGAACAGGAATTGGATCGCATTCTTTCGCGCCTGTGCAATTTCGAACCCGTACAATACGTTCAGGGCTTTGCCCGCTTCCTGGGGCGGACGTTCCGCGTGAAGCCCGGGGTGCTGATTCCCCGTCCCGAAACCGAAGAGTTAGTGGAGAGGATGCTGAAGCAGGTGTCGCCCACGGCGCGGATATTGGATGTAGGTACGGGCAGCGGGTGCATCGCCGTCAGCCTGTCGTGCGAACTGCCCGAGGCCGACGTGCGGGCATGGGACGTGTCGGACGAGGCATTGGCCGTGGCGCGTGGCAACAACGATTCGTTAGGCGCGTCGGTGCGCTTCGAGCAGCACGACGTACTGACCTGTCAGCCCGACGGGCGCGAGTGCTACGACGTGATTGTGAGCAATCCGCCGTACGTGACCGAGGCCGAACGGACCGATATGGAGCGTAATGTGCTCGACTGGGAGCCGGCTTTGGCCCTGTTTGTGCCCGACAATGATCCGCTTCGCTTTTATCGCCGCATTGCGCAGCTGGGCATCGACTTGCTGGTGCCGGGCGGCAGGCTGTACTTTGAAATCAACCGGGCTTTCGGCCCCGACACCGTAGAGATGTTGCGGCAGATGGGGTATGCCGAAGCCTTCGTCGAACAAGATATTTCCGGAAATGACCGGTTTGTAATAGCTAAGAAATGACAGAAATCACAGAAACTGAAGCTTTCCGCAAAGTGGCGGCTTATTGTGCCGCTGCCGAGCATTGTCGTGCCGAGATTGTAGAGAAAATGCAACGCTGGGGCTTGCCCTACGACGTGGTGAACCGTCTGGCCGACCGACTTGAACAAGAAAAGTACATTGACGAAGAGCGCTTCTGCCGTGCTTTCGTGCGCGACAAGTACCGCTTGGCCAAGTGGGGCAAGGTAAAGATAGGTCAGGCGCTGCAGCTGAAGAAGATCCCGAAGCTGGTTTACCTGCCGTTGCTCAACGAGATAGACGAGGCCGACTACCTGAGCGTGCTGCGCGGCTTGCTGGCTGCCAAGCGGAAAAGCGTCCGCGCGGCAAGCGAATTCGAGCTGAATGCCAAACTGATACGGTTCGCCCTGAGCCGTGGTTTCGAAATGAAGGACATCCGTCGCTGCATCGACGTGCCCGACGAGGAGGCCTTTGAGGCGGTCTGAAAAAAAATATCGGCTTTCCTTTTTCAAATCTCATTCTCTTTCCTTACTTTTGCATTCGTATTTATCATAAGTTAGTTTGCTATGAAAACTTTGGAAAGATTGTTTGCAGAAAAATTGCTGAAGATTAAAGCGATTAAGTTACAACCGGCCAACCCGTTCACATGGGCTTCCGGATGGAAGTCTCCATTCTATTGTGACAATCGCAAGACGTTGTCTTATCCGTCTCTGCGTAATTTCGTGAAAGTAGAGATTACGCGCCTTATCCTGGAACGTTTCGGACAGGTTGATGCCATTGCCGGCGTAGCAACCGGAGCCATCCCGCAGGGTGCATTGGTGGCCGACGCGCTGAACCTGCCTTTCGTATATGTGCGTTCCACGCCGAAGGACCATGGATTGGAGAACCTGATCGAAGGCGAGCTTCGTCCGGGAATGAAAGTTGTAGTAGTAGAAGACCTTATTTCGACAGGCGGAAGCAGCCTGAAAGCTGTCGATGCCATCCGTCGCGACGGATGCGAAGTTATAGGTATGGTTGCTGCCTACACGTATGGTTTCCCCATTGCCGAAAAGGCATTCAAGGAGGCTAAAGTGCCGTTGGTGACACTGACCAACTACGAAGCCGTCATGGAAGTGGCATTGCGCACCGGCTATATCGAAGAGTCTGACATCGAAACGCTGAACGAATGGCGTAAAGACCCCGCTCATTGGGATGCCGGTAAATAAATACTGTTTGGAAAATATTTTTGTATGATGAAAGAATTGTTCGGATAGTTATTGTCCGAATGATTCTTTTTTTGTCTTTAAAGAACTCGTGATATATGATCAAATTCGAAAGTAGCGTTAAGATGATAGCCGCCTCGCAGGCTGCTGTCTACGAGAAACTGTCCGACCTGAACAACCTGGAGAAAGTAAAGGACCGCCTGCCCGAAGACAAGGTGAAGAACCTGACCTTCGACGCCGAAAGCCTGTCGGTAGAAGTGCCGCCCGTAGGAAAAATCACCTTGCAGATTGTGGAAAAAGAACCCTGCAAATGCATCAAGTTCGGCACCACCACCTCGCCGCTGCCCTTCAACCTGTGGATACAGATATTGCCCACGGCCGAAAACGAATGCAAAATGAAGCTGACCATCGGCCTGGAGCTGAACCCCTTTATGAAAGCCATGGTGCAGAAACCCCTGCAGGACGGCGTGGAGAAGATGGCCGAGATGCTGTCGATGATACCCTATTGATGTACGAAACGTTTCATTAACCCTTAAACACCTCAATACAAGATATGGCTCAGAAACTTTGGGAGAAATCCGTCCAAGTAAACAAGGACATCGAACGATTCACGGTGGGACGCGACCGTGAAATGGACCTCTACCTGGCCAAGCACGACGTACTTGGCTCCATGGCCCACATTACCATGCTCGAAAGCATCGGCCTGCTGACCGCCGACGAACTGAAACAGCTGCTTGCCGCGCTGAAGGACATCTATGCGCAGGCCGAAAAGGGAGAATTCGTGATAGAAGACGGAGTGGAAGACGTACACTCGCAAGTAGAACTGATGCTGACCCGCCGCCTGGGCGATGTAGGCAAGAAGATACACAGCGGACGCTCGCGCAACGACCAGGTACTGCTCGACCTGAAACTCTTCACCCGCGCACAGATCAAGGAGATAGCCGAAGCCGTCGAACAGCTTTTCCACGTCCTCATCTGCCAGAGCGAACGCTACAAGGACGTCCTGATGCCCGGCTACACCCATCTGCAGATAGCCATGCCTTCGTCGTTCGGACTGTGGTTCGGCGCCTACGCCGAAAGCCTGGTCGATGACATGCTCTTCCTGCAAGCCGCCTTCAAGATGTGCAACCGCAATCCGCTCGGCTCCGCTGCCGGATACGGTTCGTCCTTCCCCCTGAACCGCACGATGACCACCCGTCTGCTGGGCTTCGACTCGCTGAACTACAACGTGGTCTATGCCCAGATGGGACGCGGCAAGATGGAGCGCAACGTCGCCTTCGCCTTAGCCACCATTGCAGGGACGCTGTCCAAACTGGCCTACGACGCCTGCCTGTTCAACAGTCAGAACTTCGGCTTCGTCAAGCTGCCCGACGACTGCACCACCGGCTCCAGCATCATGCCCCACAAGAAGAACCCCGACGTCTTCGAACTGACCCGCGCCAAGTGCAACAAGATACAGTCGCTGCCCCAGCAGATCATGATGATAGCCAACAACCTGCCCTCGGGCTACTTCCGCGACCTGCAGATCATTAAGGAAGTATTTCTGCCCGCCTTCGACGAGCTGAAGGACTGCTTGCGGATGACCACCTACATCATGAACGAAATCAAGGTGAACGAGCACATCCTCGACGACGACCGCTACTCGCTCATCTTCAGTGTCGAGGAAGTGAACCGCCTGGCACGCGAGGGGATGCCCTTCCGCGACGCCTACAAGAAGGTGGGCCTCGACATCGAAGCCGGCCGCTTCACCCCCTGCAAGGAGGTGCACCACACGCACGAGGGCAGCATCGGCAACCTGTGCAACGACGCCATTTCGGCCCTGATGCAGCAGGTAGTCGATGGCTTCCACTTCGAAGGCATGGAGCAGGCCGAACGTGCCCTGCTGGGTCGCTGATAAGTACCCCTTTTCGGGGCACTTGCAGCCCGTTTGTAGGACACTTGCAATCCATTTGTGGGACACTTGTGTGGCTCGCGAGCCACACTTGCATTGCTCGCGAGCCGTGCAAGTGTCCTGCAAAAGCCCTTCCGGCGAGCCCTGAGCAGGGTGCCTCGCCTTGTTGCCGTCGGGTCGATTTCTCCTCGACAGGCAGAAGGGTTGGAAGAAAAAGCAAGTTTTTTGTCGAAAAGTTTGGTGGTAATGGTGAAAGTCTTTATCTTTGCACCCGTTCTTCAAAAACGACCTGCGGAAATAGCTCAGTTGGTAGAGCACAACCTTGCCAAGGTTGGGGTCGCGAGTTCGAGTCTCGTTTTCCGCTCCATTTGTTCCCCTTCCTATTTATGGATGCTCGAATGGTGGAATCGGTAGACACGAGGGACTTAAAATCCCTTGGCCATTGCGGCTGTGCGGGTTCAAGTCCCGCTTCGAGTACGAAATAAAAATCGCAATCATCTGGATGACAGCTGGTTGCGATTTTTGTTTTGAGGCGGTTGCGTCGAGTTTACATAAATCTTGAAAGATTCATTCCCCCTTCCCAACTTCGCATCCTACCGCTTCGCCCTTGCATCCCCTGTAACCTCTTGCCCATTTGCTTGCAGATGTCAGATTATTTAGCGAATATTGCACATAGGTTGTATTATAATAACAGATTGAATACGTATGAATGGAAAATTTTTAGGATTGCTTCTTTTAGGAGCATTGTCGGCAGGGACACTGGCGGCAAAAGACTATTTGGTATCAACGCGGCACACCTCATTGCTTATCAAGGCTGACGAGGGAAAACAGGCAAGGTTCCAGTATTACGGAACGAAAATCGCCGAGAATGAAATAGACGGCATATACAATGCCGATCTGGCATACTGGGCAGAAACTTATCCGTGCTTCGGCATCAGTTCGTATGGCGAGAAAGCTTTTGCCGTGGCACATTCGGACGGCAATATGTCGGTCGACCTGGTTGTGGAGGGAGTAAGGCAGTACTCGGACGAGGAAGCGGATATAACCGAAATCACGCTGAAGGACAAAGTCTATCCTTTGGTTGTCAAGCAGTATTACAAGGCGTATAAGGGAACGGACGTCATCTCGACATGGGTCGAAATAACCAATAACGCAAAGAAGGCGCTTACCCTGTACAAGTTCGCCTCTGCATCGCTGCCGGTCAAACGTGCCGATAACTGGCTGACTCATTTTCACGGTACGTGGGGCGCCGAAAACATGATGGAAGAAGAGAAGCTGACCAACGGACAGAAGGTAATAGCCAACAAGGAGGGAATACGCAATACGCAGACAGACAATCCGTCGTTTATGCTCACTTTGGATGGTTGCCCGCAGGAAGAAAACGGAAGGGTGATCGGAGCATCGTTGGCATGGAGCGGAAACTATCTGATGAAGATTATTGCAGACAACTCAAGAATCAATGTAATCGCAGGAATAAACGAGGAAGTTTCGCATTATATTTTAGAGCCTAAAGAAACGTTCGTAACTCCCGAACTGGCCATGACCTACAGTTCCGAAGGCAAGGGCGGCGTGAGCCGTGCATTCCACAGATGGGCCCGGGCGTACAAGCTGAATCAGGGGAACAAAGAACGCGACATCCTGCTGAACAGTTGGGAAGGCGTGTACTTCAATGTCAATCAGGAAGGAATGGACCAGATGATGAAAGACATGTCGGCAATGGGCGGCGAACTGTTCGTAATGGACGACGGATGGTTTGGCGACAAATATCCGCGCAATGACGACAAAACAAGTCTGGGCGACTGGACCGTCTGCAAGGAAAAACTGCCCGAAGGCATCGGAGGGCTTCTGGCTTCGGCCAAAAAACATAATATCAAGTTTGGCATCTGGATTGAACCGGAAATGGTCAACACCAAAAGCGAACTGTTTGAGAAGCATCCCGACTGGGTACTGAGTCAGGACAATCGCCCGCTTACGACCGGACGTGGAGGAAGCCAGGTTGTGCTGGACTTGACCAATCCGGAAGTGCAGGACTTTGTATTCGGCGTAGTCGACAAACTGATGACTGAATATCCCGAAATAGCTTATATCAAATGGGATGCCAACGCGGCTCTTATGAACTACGGTTCCCACTATCTGCCCAGTCAGAAACAGTCGCACATCTACATCGAGTATCATCGGGGCATGAATAAAGTATTGGAGCGCATTCGTGCAAAATATCCGAATCTGGTGATTCAGGCATGTGCCAGTGGCGGAGGCAGAGTGAATTACGGCTTCCTGCCTTATTTCAACGAATTCTGGACGAGCGATGATACGGATGCCTTGCAACGCATCTATATGCAGTGGGGCGTTTCCAATTTCTATCCGTCCATAGCGATGGCTTCTCATGTAAGCGCCAACAGAAATCACCAGACTGGCAGGGTACTTCCGCTGAAATACCGTTTCGACGTTGCCATGTCCGCCCGCCTTGGCATGGAAATACAGCCCAAGGACATGACCGATGCCGATAAGGCATTTGCCGGAAGAGCCATAGCTGCGTACAAGAAGATACGTCCGGTTGTACAGTTTGGCGATCTTTACCGCCTTGTATCTCCGTACGACAAGAAAGGAATTGCTTCCCTGATGTATGCCACTCCTGAAAAGGATAAGGCTGTACTGTTTGTTTATAAGACAGAGCATTTCCTCAACCAGCTTATGCCCGACGTCGTACTTTCCGGTTTGGACGAAAACAAAACATACCGCATCACCGACCTTACACCGGAAAATGAGCAGAAGCCTTCGGCCCTGAACGGCAAAGTCATCAGCGGCAAGATACTTAAGGAGGCAGGACTGTCTGTAGCATCCGCATTGCGGGCAGAGTATTCGAGCCTGGCGCTGCTGTTCGAGGTGGTTGATTGAGGATTGGGCAGCAGCTGTCTGTTTGCCTTGTGCAGGGTTACAGAATGGCTATAAGTAGCCTGTATTTTTTCCCCAGTTAGGGAAAAATAAATTCCCAGTTAGGAAAAAATTTTTTCCTAACTGGGAATTTTTAATGACATAATAGCTACTGCTTATTATTTCTCGTCGTTCTTTCGTATCTCCACACGGCGGATCTTTCCGCTGATGGTCTTGGGCAGTTCGTCGACGAACTCGATGACGCGCGGGTACTTGTAGGGGGCGGTCACCTTCTTCACGTGGTTCTGAAGCTCCTTGATGAGGGCGTCGCCGGCCTTGTCCTTGTAGGCTTTGGAGAGGACGATGGTGGCTTTCACTACCTGACCGCGGATTTCGTCGGGCACACCGGTGATGGCACACTCTACAACGGCAGGATGGGTCATCAGCGCGCTTTCTACTTCGAACGGGCCGATGCGGTAGCCCGAACTCTTGATGACATCGTCGGCACGGCCTACAAACCACAAGTAGCCGTCTTCGTCCTTCCAGGCCACGTCGCCTGTGTAGTAGATGCCGTCGTGCCAGGCTTCGCGGGTACGTTCGGGATCGCGGTAATACTCTTTGAAGAGGCCGAGGGGCTTGCCCTTGTCGGTGCGGATGACGATTTGTCCCTGCTCACCGGCTTCTACCGAGCGGCCTTCGTGGTCGATGAGGTCGACATCGTATTGCGGATTGGGCAAACCCATGCTGCCGGGTTTGGGGTCCATCCAGGGCATGGTGGCTACGGTCAGGGTGGTTTCGGTCTGCCCGAATCCTTCCATCAGACGGATGCCGGTCAGTTTCTTGAAGGTCTCGAACACGGCGGGGTTCAGAGCTTCGCCGGCGATGGTACAGTACTCCAGACAAGACAGGTCGTACTTCGTCAGGTCTTCGTGGATGAGGAAGCGGAAGATGGTGGGCGGCGCGCAAAGCGAGGTGACGTGATAGTCTTGAATCTTCTGCAGGATGTCGGCGGGCGTGAACTTCTCGTGATCGTAGACGAAGACGTTGGCTCCGGCTATCCACTGTCCGTACAGTTTGCCCCATACGGCCTTGCCCCAGCCGGTGTCGGCGATGGTGAGGTGCAGGCTGTTGGGCTTCAGGTTGTGCCAGATGTAGCCCGTCACGATGTGTCCCAGCGGGTAGGTGAAGTCGTGAGCCACCATCTTGGGTTCGCCCGTGGTGCCGCTGGTGAAGTACATCAGCGAGATGTCGTCGTTGGTGTTGACGTGTTCGGGGCGAACAAAGGGTGCGGCTGCTTCGATGCCCTTGTGGAAGTCTTCGTAGCCTTCGGGCACTTCGGGACCTACGCTGACCAGGCACTTCACGCTAGGCGACTCAGGCATGGCGGCGGTGATGTGGTCGGTGATGACCGTTTCGCCTGCGCAGACAATCATTTTGATGTCGGCAGCGTTGCAGCGGTAGACGATGTCTTTCTTCGTCAGCAGATGGGTGGCGGGGATGACAACGGCTCCCAGCTTATGCAGGGCCACAATGCTGAACCAGAATTCGTAACGGCGTTTCAGGATGAGCATCACCATGTCGCCGTGGCCGATGCCAAGGCTTTGGAAGTAGCTGGCCGTCTGGTCGGTGTAGCGCTTCATGTCGGCGAAGGTGAACTGGCGGTGTTCGCCCTTGTCGTTGGTCCAGAGCAGGGCGGGTTTATCGGGTTGTTCGGCTGCCCAGGCGTCGACGACGTCGTAGCCGAAGTTGAAGTTCTCGGGTACGTTTATTTTCAGGTTCTCTTTGAAGTCCTGTTGTGAGGTAAATGTGGTCTGTTTTAGAAATCTTTCTATCATAGTTGTTGTAATGAAGAATCTTTTTAATGAAGAATTGAGAATTAAGAATGAAGAATCTCTGTTTGAATGAAGAATGAAGAACGAATAACGAAGAATCCGGACAAGCTGTCCCGCCGCATGGAAATTCTTCATTCTTCATTTTTTAGTTCTTCATTTACATGATTATTGCCAGGAACCGTACGGTTTTTCCGTCCAGCGCTTTCATGCCGTGTGGCAGGCTGGAGTTGAAGTAGATGCTGTCGCCCGGATACAGGGTGACTTCCTTGCCGCCGATGCTGAGCAGCAGGGTACCTTCGATGACGAGGTTGAACTCTTGTCCCTGATGCGTGTTGTAGTGCATGGG
Source organism: Bacteroides ndongoniae (assembly GCF_900108345.1). Lineage (GTDB taxonomy): Bacteria > Bacteroidota > Bacteroidia > Bacteroidales > Bacteroidaceae > Bacteroides > Bacteroides ndongoniae. The sequence continues at coordinate 905,845 of NZ_FNVV01000012.1, forward strand.
GTTATCGTTGGGCTCGACGGTGACGATGAACGGGTCGGCCTTGCGGTCCTTGAATCCGGCAGCCAGTGACTGGTACTTGTAGGCTTTGGTTCGCTCTACGCTTACGCCTTTGCCGGCGCGGGTCAGGAAGTAGGTGCTCATCTTGGGCTCTTCACCGAACATCAGGGCATCGAGGGCGATGCCGTAGTGGCGGGCTATCTGCTGCATCATGCTTACGGAGATGTCGTGCTCGCCCGATTCGGCTTGTTCGTACTCCTGACGGTCGATGCCGCAATCGCTGGCCAGTTCTTCCGTTGTCAGTTCCATGGCGTCGCGCAGTCCACGCAGACGCTCGGCTATTTGTTTAATCTGTTCGTCCATACTGTTATTTAGTGGTTAGCTGTTAGTGTTTAGTATTAAATGGTACTGTTTTTTACCGCCTTGATAAGTGCCGACGTGAATCCGTCGTGCTCCAGGCTGTTGATGCCTTTGATGGTAAGTCCGCCGGGGGTGCAGACTTTGTCTATCTCAAGTGCGGGATGGGTGTCGCCCTTTAGGATGAGTTCGGCGGCACCTTTGACGGACTGGGCCACCATCTTCATGCCGTCCTTGGGATAGATGCCCAGCTCGATGCCCGCTTGCATGACTGCCTGGATGTACTTCAGGGCATAGGCAATGCCGCACGAGGTCATGGCCGTGGCAGCAGCAAACTTTTCTTCGGGCAGCAGCATGGCCAGTCCCATTTCGTTGAAGATGTCGAGCACCAGTTGTTGCTGTTCGGCACTGGCGTGGGCACTGGCAATGAGTGTCATGCTCTGCATCTCGCTGATGGCGGTGTTGGGTATCAGGCGGAAGATGGGCATCTGAGGACATCCAAGCAGGTTCCAGATTTCGCCCAGACTGATGCCGGCGGCGATGGAGATGAGCATCTGCTGTTCGTTCAACTTGATTCCGCTGAGCACGTCGTGTACCAGCCAGGGTTTGACGGCCAGCAGCACGATGTCGGCCTGGCTGGCAGCCTGGCAGTTGTCGCTGGTGGTGCAGATGTCGGGATAGTCGGCCTTCAGGGCTTCTAACTTCTGAGCCGAGGGATTGGATACGATAATGTTGGCGGCAGGGATGATGGTTCCCTTGCACAGCCCGCGGGCGATGGCTCCTCCCATGTTGCCCGCACCTATGATTGCTATCTTCATATCGTTGGTCAATTAAATTCTTTTCTCTTCGGGCAAAATTATACATTTTTTTTAGAATATACTATCAAAATGCTGTCTTTCCTTGCGAAAAAGCAGATGGAGGGGGAGTGGCCGTGAGCTTTGCGGAGGAAGTGCCTGAGGGGCTTCTGAGAGACACTTGTACGGCTCGCGAGAAACACAAGTGTGGCTCGCGAGCCGTGCAAGTGTGGAACAAATGGATTGCAAGTGTCGCTCGCGAGGGGGGCAGGTGGGGGAAAAACAAGGAGGATGTATACTTTATTTCTACACCCTCCTATGTATATAGTGCTATGTGCCGGCACCCATTATCCCAGCACCTTCTTGAACCGTTCCAGGAAGAGGTTGGCTTCGTCCATCGACAGGCACAGGGGCGGCAGCAGACGGATGACGTTGGTGCCGCTGACGCCGGTGAATACGTGCTGTTCCTTCAGCAGACGCAGGCGCAGGTCCTTGATGGGAGCGTCGAACTCCAGACCGATCATCAGGCCACGTCCGCGCACTTCCTTGATTTGCGGCAGCTTCTTCAGTTCGTCCAGCAGATACGAGCCTACGCGGGCGGCGTTGTCCACGAGGTTCTCCTGCTCCATCACGTCGAGCACGGCCAGTGCGGCGGCGCAAGCCAGGTGGTTGCCACCGAAGGTAGTTCCCAGCTGTCCGTACACGGGGGTGAACATGGGGTTGATGAGTACACCCGCCATGGGGAAACCGTTGCCAATGCCCTTAGCCACGGTGATGAGGTCGGGACGGATGCCCTGATGCTGGTGGGCGAAGAACTTACCGCTACGTCCGTAACCACTCTGGATTTCGTCGAGGATGAGCACGGTGTTGTTGCGCGTGCAGGCCTCGCGTACGGCGTGCATAAACTCGTCGGTAGGCAGCTGGATGCCTCCCACGCCCTGAATGCCTTCGATGATGACGGCGCAGACATCGCCTTTGTCAATCTCGGCCACCATCGTGGCGGTATCATTCAGAGGCACGTAGGTGACGTGTCCGCAGTCGTTGATAGGAGCGATGATTTTCGGATTGTTCGTCACCTCCACGGCCAGCGATGTACGTCCGTGGAAAGCTTTGGCGCACGACACGACGCGCGTGCGTCCGTTGTAGAACGAAGCCAGCTTCAGTGCATTTTCGTTGGCTTCGGCACCGCTGTTGATGAGGAACAGTGAGTAGTCCTCGTAACCGCTGGCTTTGCCCAGTCGTTCGGCCACCTGCTGCTGCAGTTTGTTGATGACGGAGTTGGAATAGAATCCCAGTGTGGCCACCTGTTGGCTGATCATCTCCACATAGTGCGGATGCGCGTGGCCGATGGAGATGACTGCATGGCCGCCATACAGGTCGAGATATTCCGTACCGTTCTCGTCCCACACGTGGCAGCCTTTTCCTTTGACGATGTTGATGTCAAAGAGGGGGTATACGTCGAAAAGTTTCATGTTTAAATGAAGAATTAAGAATGAAGAATGAAGAATTTTCCCGATGTGTTCCTGAGTTTATTCTTCATTCTTCTTCAGGTTATTTTTTACCGTTCGGATGGAGGAAACAAGCAGGGCGATGAGTTCGCCGCAGTCGTTTTCCATGCTTTCGAACGAATAGTCGTTTATGTATTGTGAGTCGTGAAGCAAATTGAGCCAGTAATCGGTTTCATTTGCTTCCTTCAGCGCTACGCTCAGTTTATTAATGAAGTCGGCTTGGCTTTGGGCAAACTCTGATTCACGAATCAGTGCGCCGATGGCCGTACCCGAACGAAGAATTTGTTTACTCAGCACGAACTCTTGTACCTCTTCTCTCAAGTACCTGTTCATGCCAATCACCCGCAATGCAAATGCATAGCTTTTGGCATGCAGCAACGAGTCTTTTCTGTTGCGTGAATTCTTCATTCTTCGTTCTTCATTCTTCATTAAAATGCACTCGGCTTCAGCCTCAGTCCCACCGTCTCTTCGAGGTTGAACATCAGGTTCATGTTGTGAACGGCCTGGCCGCTGGCACCCTTCAGCAGGTTGTCGATGCACGAGATGATGAGCAGTTTGTCGCCGTGCTTTTCCAAGTGGATGAGGCACTTGTTGGTGTTCACCACCTGCTTCAGGTCGATGTTCTTGTCCACGATGTGCGTGAAGGAGTCCTTGGCATAGTATTCCTCGTACATGCGGCGGATTTCTTCCAAGGAAACTTTGGTTTTCACCACACAGGTGGCGAAGATGCCGCGCGGGAAGTCGCCACGGTAGGGGATGAAGTCAATTTCCGAGTCGAAGCTGTTCTGAAGCTGGCGCAGCGACTGCTTGATTTCGGGCACGTGCTGGTGTTCGAAAGCCTTGTAGACGCTGATGTTGTTGTTCCGCCAGCTGAAGTGACTCGTGGCACCCGGCTTCACGCCCGCTCCGGTGCTGCCTGTGATGGCGTTCACCATGATGTCGTCGTTCAGCATCAGGTTCTTGGCTAGCGGCAGCAGAGCCAGCTGGATGCAGGTGGCAAAGCAGCCCGGATTGGCTACATGCTTGGCCGTGCACGTGGCGCGACGGTTCAGTTCGGGCAGACCGTAGATGAAGTCGTGGTCGTCGCTCTTCAGACGGTAGTCCATCGAGAGGTCGATGATTTTCAAGTCCTCGGGGACGTTGTGGCTTTCCATGAACTTGCGTGTGTCGCCGTGGGCGGTGCAGAAGAAGAGCACGTCAATCTCGTCCAGCGGCAACTGGTCGGTAAAGGTCAGGTCGGTCTCGCCGTACAGACCTTCGTGTACGTCGGTTATTTTGTTTCCGGCGTTGCTCGCACTGTTGATGAAGACGATTTCCGCCTCCGGGTGGTTCAGCAGCAGACGGATCAGTTCGCCTGCCGTGTAGCCGGCCCCGCCGATAATTCCTACTTTTATCATAAATAATCTGTGTTTTTACTGTCTAAAATAACGGTTTTCCTCTTCGGGCACAATCAGTACCATCAGGAAATAAATGATGACGCCGGAAAAGGCGCTAAATATCGTAGCCAACGTATAGACGATGCGTACCAGTGAAACGTCAAGGCCGAAGAACTCGGCCAGACCGGCGCACACGCCTGCGATCATGCGGCCGTTGCGTGGGCGTCGTAGTTTTTTGTCCGTGCTCATACGCTTGTCAGATGTTGTTCAACTCGTCCTTGTGCGTAGCATAGTAAGCGCGCAGCGGAGTCGACGAAACCTTGATGAAGCCCTTGGCATCCTCGGCTGTCCATCCCTTCTGCATCTCGCCATATTCGCCGAATTTGTTCTTCACCAGGTCGTCCTTGCTCTCTACGCCTACGGTGTGGAAGCCCAGCGGACGGAGTTCGAGGATGGCCGTACCGTTTACGTTGCGCTGGCTTTCGGTCAGCATGGCTTCGATGTCGCGCATTACGGGTTCCAGATATTGGCTTTCGTGCAGGAACATGCCATACCAGTTGGCTACCTGGTCCTTCCAGTACTGTTGCCACTTGCTCAGGGTGTATTTCTCCAGGAAGCGGTGTGCGCCGATAATCAGCATGGGGGCAGCAGCTTCGAAACCTACACGGCCCTTGATGCCGATAATGGTGTCGCCCACGTGCATGTCGCGGCCGATGCCATAAGCAGCTCCGATTTCCTCTACTTTCTGAATAGCCTTGATGGGGTCGTCGAAGTGTTCGTCGTTCACGGCTTTCAGTTCGCCCTTCTCGAAGGTGAGGCGCAGTTGCTCGGTGCCCTCTTTGGTGCAGTGCTTCAGGTAAGCGCTCTCTGGCAATCCCTGGGCAGAGTCGAGTATTTCACCGCCGCAAATGCTGGTTCCCCAGATGCCGACGTTGTACGAGTATTTCAGTTTGGCAAAGTCGGCGGCAAAGCCATGCTTGTTCAGGTAGTCAATTTCTTCCTGGCGGCTCAAAGCCATGTCGCGGGTCAGGGTGATGATTTCCACACCCGGTGCCATGACAAGGAAAGTCATGTCGAAACGCACCTGGTCGTTACCGGCTCCGGTCGAACCGTGGGCGATGGCATCGGCACCGATTTCGTTGGCATAGCGGGCGATGGCCAGTGCCTGGAAGATGCGCTCCGAGCTGACGGAGATGGGGTAGGTGCCGTTACGCAGCACGTTGCCGTAAACCATGTATTTCAGACTCTTTTCGTAGTATTCGCGGGTGACGTCCAGTGTCACGTATTTCACGGCGCCCAGTTTGTAGGCGTTCTCCTCGTTGGTTTTCAGCTGCTCGGCACTGAATCCGCCGGTGTTGGCGCAGGCAGCATATACTTCGTATCCTTTTTCCTTGGCCAGATACATCACGGTGAACGAAGTGTCCAGCCCGCCGCTGAATGCGACAACTACTTTTTTCTTCTTTGCTTCCATAACTATTGTATTAAGAATGAAGAATTAAGAATGAAGAATGGCTTTGTCGCTCTTCTTTCCCTTTTCTTCATCGCTGTTTTTGCTTTATTTGTTGTTTCTTTGTCGAATGAATCCTGCGTCCTGAATCTGAAAATGCTTCATTCTTCATTTTTCATTCTTTATTTATGTCAGATTCTGTCTTCTTCGTGCAGCGCGGGGTCGTAGAGCATGGCGGTGCAGATGCAGAACTTGCGATTCTTAGCCACCAGTATGTCGTGATTGATACATCCCTCGCAACCTTTCCAGAAGGCTTCATCGTCGGTCAGTTCGTTGAAGGTAACAGGCACGTAACCCAGCTCGGTGTTCATCTTCATAACGGCGGCGCCGCTGGTCAGACTGAATATCTTGGCCCAGGGCCATCGGAGGCGTGCCAGCTGGAAGGAGGCCTGCTTGATGCGTTTGGCCAGTCCCAGTCCGCGGTACTTGGGGTGTACAATCAGACCGGAGGTAGCTACATACTGCTTGTTTCCCCAGCTTTCGATGTAGGTGAAGCCGGCAAAGTCGTCGCCACACAGGGCAATGATGGCTTTTCCTTCCTTCATCTTGGTTGCTACATATTCGTGTGTGCGTTCGGCGATGCCGGTGCCGCGTACTTTAGCTGCTTCGCGTATGGTATCCAAAATCTTGTCGACGTAGACTTCGTGTGAAGCGTCGGCCACCATGACTTCAATTTGTTTCGAATCCATTTCTCTCTTGATCAGTTTATTTCTTTTGTTCTTTTATATCGTTTACTTCTGTGTGTGTCGGCATCGGCCCTTGGCGTTTTTCGTTGGCGGGTGTGGCCCGTTGGGGACGCTCGTTGACGAATGCTTCTTTTCGGGGGTGCTTGCCGGCGTTCTTTTATTGGATGTTCGGTATGATGCTGGACAGGAACTGGCGTACTTCCTCGTGCGAGGTGTGTTCGTGCAGCACAAGCATGATGGTGTCGTCGCCTGCTATGGTGCCCAGTATGCCTTCGTACTCGCGGTTGTCAATGTCGTAAGCCATGCTGCTGGCATAGCCCGGGCGGGTGCGGATGACGGCAATGTTGGCCGAGAACTGAAGCGATACGAATCCGCTGTACATCAGCATTTCGCTGGGACTCTGATCGTTGTTGCGCTTGTACATGATGTCGTTGGGCAACACGTACACGTACCGTCCGTTGATGTTGGCAGCTTTGGCTACTTTCAGTTGCTTCAGGTCGCGCGAGAGGGTTGCCTGCGTCAGTTCGAATCCTTCTTCTCCCAAGGCTTGCAACAGCTCGTCCTGCGAGCCGACTTCCTTGCTCGAAATAATCATCTTGATAGCATCTAACCGATTGGCTTTTTTCTTCATCTTTCTGTATAATTATTCTTTCAACGCTGCAAAAGTAGGGATTATTTTGGAAAGAATATGCAAAAATAATGATTTTTTATTCTGTTTTTGCCGAAAAGAAGATTATTTATGCAAAAACGATGCTTCTTTATTCATTTTCTCGAAGTAATGTGGAAGCAGCCTTGCTTCAGTTCGTATTTGACGTAGCACTCGCCATTCTGTTTCAGGTCTCTCAGCACTTCGGACAGTACAAGTTTCAGTGTGTCGGCGCTGACGTCCTGCAAGGGGCGGCCGTCTTCGTCTTCTACTTTTTCGAAACGTTTCCAACTGATGTCGAACGTAGTGCCGTAGGAGTGGGCAGAATTGCTCGAAGCGTTAGTGTTGCGGCGGCGCAGGCGCTTCACGTCGTCCTGGGTGCGGAGGACGGAGGTGACGATGACTTTATTCGGATTCAGTCCTTTCGAGGTGAGCGAATCGAGGAAGTTGCTTCCGATGCTGTCGAGCAGATCGGCTGCGCCGGGCACGAGGTAGGGGATGGAGTGGGTGAGTGAGTCGACAGCGTAGAGGTCGTTGGTCTGGATGTGGCGAAGCTTCTCCTTCAGGGCTTCGGCTTCCTGGCGCGAGCCTAGGGGAGCGATGCCGATGGCGCGGGCCACTTCGAGGTGCTTGGCGTTGAGGTCGCCGAAGGAACGCTTATAGCTGACGACGCCCTTGATGTTGCGCGGTTCGTTCAGTTTGAGGGACATGTCTTTCTTTTTGCAGCTTCCCAGGGTGGACGTAGCTACGGTTGCCGCAAGCAACACGAGGGGGAGGTAGTGTGTAAATCTGTTCTTTTTCATTGCTTTGTTTTTGTGAATTTATATGCAAGTCTTTGCAAAAGTCACGGCAAAGATACTTTAATCCGCAGAAACTGCATTATCTTTGCACCCAAAATGCAGGGACAGGCTGACCGATGGCCGGATGCGGGACGAATGCTTGCGAGCGGCTGGCAGGTTACGGACAGATGTCCTTTTCTTTTGAATCCTCTAATATAAAAAGGAAGAACTGTGCAACGATATTTCATCTATTTGGCTTACGACGGAACGGCCTATCACGGCTGGCAGATACAGCCCAACGGGGCAAGTGTGCAGGAGTGTCTGATGAAGGCGCTCTCGACGTTGCTGCGCCGCGAGGTGGAGGTGACGGGAGCCGGGCGCACGGATGCCGGGGTGCACGCCTCGCTGATGGTGGCTCATTTCGACAGTGAGCAGCCCCTGGACACGGCCTTCATGACCGACAAGCTGAACCGTCTGCTGCCGCCCGACATTTCGGTCTACCGTCTGCGGGCGGTGAAGCCCGATGCGCATGCACGCTTCGATGCCACGGCACGCATGTACAAGTATTACGTCACGACGGCGAAGGTGCCGTTCGACCGGCAATACCGTTGCCGACTGTTCCAACGGCCCGACTTCGACCGGATGAACGAAGCGGCGCGCCGCTTGTTCGACTATACCGACTTTACCAGCTTCAGCAAGCTGCATACCGACGTAAAGACCAACAACTGCCGCATCATGCACGCCGAGTGGACACAACTGGACGAGGTGACCTGGGTGTTTACCATCCGTGCCGACCGCTTTCTGCGCAACATGGTGCGGGCCATTGTGGGCACGCTGCTCGAAGTGGGCCGCGGCAAACTGTCGGTCGAGGGTTTCTGCCGGGTCATCGAGCAGAAGGACCGCTGCCGTGCGGGGACTTCCGTACCCGGCAATGCGCTGTTTCTGGTCGACGTGGCCTATCCCGAGGAACTGTTCTTGAAGGAAGAGGAGCGATGAGGCTCCTTTCCTTATTATATATGTAAGACTTACGTCTGTTAATTCGTTTTTTTATTATGTGGTTATTGCTTGCTTTTCTTTCGGCTGCGCTGCTGGGCTTTTACGACGCCTTCAAGAAGCAGTCGTTGCGCGACAACGCCGTGTTGCCCGTCCTGTTTCTGAATACACTGTTTTCGAGCCTGATTTTCCTGCCTTTTATCGTGCTGTCGTTTGCGGCGCCCGAAGTGCTGCAGGGCACGATGTTCGAGATGCCCGTGGCAGGATGGGAAACGCATAAGTATATCGTTGTAAAGTCGTTCATCGTCCTCTCGTCGTGGGTGTTCGGTTACTTCGGCATGAAGCACTTGCCGCTCACCATCGTGGGACCCATCAATGCCACGCGTCCGGTGATGGTGTTAGTGGGCGCCATGCTGTTCTTCGGCGAGCGGCTCAACCTGTATCAGTGGGCGGGCGTGCTGCTGGCCGTGGCTTCGTTCTTCATGCTGAGCCGTTCGGGCAAGAAGGAGGGCATCGACTTCAGTCACAACAAGTGGATCTTCTTCATCGTGCTGGCTGCGGTGACAGGTGCCATCAGCGGCCTGTACGACAAGTATCTGATGACCCGCCTCAACCCGATACTGGTGCAGTCGTGGTACAATGTCTATCAGGTGTTCATCATGTGCCCCGTTATCCTGCTGTTGTGGTACCCCAAGCGTAAGTCGAGTACGCCGTTCCGCTGGAAGTGGACCATTGTCTTCATCTCGCTGTTCCTTTGTGCGGCCGACTTTGCCTACTTCTATGCCTTGAGTTACGAAGATTCGATGATATCCATCGTGTCGATGGTGCGCAGGGGCAGCGTGGTGGTGTCGTTCCTGTTTGGAGCCTTGTTCTTCCGTGAAAAGAATTTAAAAAGCAAGGCTGTCGACCTGATTTTGGTGCTGATAGGAATGTTCTTCTTATATTTGGGGAGCAAATAGGAGGGAAATGAAGAATTAAGAATGAAGAATTAAGAATGGAGAATGAAGGATGAAGACTCGTTCATTTCCTCCCCCATCAACTATTAATTATTAATTGTAAACTATTAATTAACCGTTATGAACCGATTGATATTACTCGCTATAAGCTTGCTGGTGCTGCCCCTGTCGCTGCGTGCACAGCTGGCGAAAGACGTTTTCAAGGCCATGCCCGATTCGCTGAATCTGCTGCTGACGTCGGTGAACCGTGCCGACTTCATCGACTTTCTGGAAAGCAAAATGAAGGCCGAAGTGACCAACCGCTTCGACGGCAAGTCGGAGATGACTGCGCTGACGCCCGACTACATCCACATCCGCATGACGCCCCAAAGCACCTGGGAGATGAAACTGCTGCCGCTGACCGATAGCACCAAGGTGGTGTGCACCGTCTCTACCGTTTGCGCCCCGGCGTGCGACAGCCACATCCGTTTCTACACCACCGACTGGAAAGAGCTGCCCGCTGCCGACTTCCTGCCCGCTCTGCCCGTGACGGACGACTTCATCGAAGCCGCCCCCGACTCGGCCGACATCTACGACTATCAGGATGCCCGCCGCCAGGCCGATATCCTCTTCCTGAAGGCTTCGCTTTCGCCCACCGATGCCGCGCTGACCTTCACCTTCTGCACCCCCGACTATATGGAAAAAGAAGCGGCGGACCGGTTGAAACCTTTTGTCCGCCGCCCTGTGGTTTATACCTGGAAAGAGGGGAAATTCGTCACTTTACCTTAATCTTGTCGAACCCTTCGCCGTAGACTCCGATGACAGCACTCTGCGATACGAATGCCTTGGGGTCGATGTCCTTGATCAGCCGGAAGATGATGGGCGACTCGCTTTTCTTGGCCAGTACGAACAGCATCTTCACCTCGTGACCCGTGTAGAAGCCCGAAGCGTGAATCACCGTCACGCCGCGGTGCGGATATTTATTGATGTGCTGTCCTATCTCCTCGTACTTGTCGCTGATGATGAAGAACTGTACCGACTGGCGGGCACTGTTGACCACCTGGTCGAGCACAAAGCTACAGATGTAAAGGGTGACGTATCCGTAGACAACCTTTTCCCAGTCCTGCAACGCGAAGTAACTGGATGAAATGATGATGAGGTCGCAGATCAGCATGACGCGTCCCAGCGTGATGTCGCGATACTTGTTAATGATGGCGGCGATGATATCCGTTCCGCCCGTGCTGCCGTTCGCCGAAAAGGCGATGCCGATGCCGCCTCCGCAGAACGAGGCACCGATGACGCAGGCCATGAAGGGCTGGTCGTCGAGCAGCACCAGACCCTCGGTCAGCTTCTGGATGACGGACAGGAAAAAAGTCAGAGTGAACACGGCAAAGATGGTCTTGATGCTGAACTTCCATCCCAGTATCCGTATGGCCAGCAGCAACAGCAGCACGTTGATGCCGAAGTAAGTGTACTGCACCGGAAAACCGGTAGCGAAATAGACGATGGACGCGATGCCCGGCACGCCTCCGGTGGTGATGTCGTTGGGCAGCAGGAATACGGTCCAGCCGATGCCGTACATGATCATGCCCAAAGCGATCATCAGATAGTCTTTCATTTCCCGCAGCATATTCTGCCGGAGCGGGCTGGTTTCAGTTGCTTTCATATGTATTCGTCAGATAGATAGCAGAAGCATTTTGCGGCAAAGATATGGTAATTTTCTTTCCTATGTTCGGGCAGGTACGGATTTCTTTCTGCGTCTTCTTTTTTTACTCTGTTTTTATCGCCTTTGTAGGACACTTGCCATTCATTTATGGGACACTTGCACGGCTCGCGAGCAATGCAAGTGTGGCTCGTGAGCCACACAAGTGTCTCTCGCGAGCACCACTTGTATCATTCAGAGATGGTGGGGGATTGGAATAGGCAGAAAAGAAAAATCAGATAGAAATCTTGCGATAACTATCTGATTCTCTTAAGAGCGGAAGACGGGACTCAAACCCGCGACCCTCAGCTTGGAAGGCTAATGCTCTATCAACTGAGCTACTTCCGCAAATTTATGTGGGCAAAGATGGATTCGAACCACCGAAGGCGTAAGCCAGCAGATTTACAGTCTGCCCCATTTGGCCACTCTGGTATTTGCCCTTTGGCTTTCGAGCTACTCGGGTGAAGCACCTTTGTTTCTCAATTGCGATGCAAAGATACGACTATTTTTGTAAACTCCAAGCGAAATCTATCATTTTTATTGCAGTAATTGCACATTCGTCGCCTTTATTGCCTAATTTCCCTCCGGCGCGGTCCTCGGCTTGCTCCATTGTATTGGTCGTAATCAGGCCGTAAATCACTGGTACATCGCCACTTGCGTTCAATTGTGCTATGCCTTGGGTCGCTCCCATGCAAACATAGTCAAAATGTGGCGTATCTCCGCGAACTACGCAGCCCAATGCAATAACTGCGTCTACTTCGCTATATTCGATCAGCTGGCTGGCTCCGAAAGTCAGTTCGAAACTGCCCGGAACGGTTTTGATGAGGATGTTTTCTTCTTTAGCTCCGTGTTTTTTCAGAGTTTTCACGGCACCTTCGAGCAGTGCGCCCGTGATGTTGTAGTTCCACTCGGAAACGACGATACCGAATTTCATTTTCTCGGCATTGGGTACTGAGTTGAAGTCGTAGTCGGAAAGATTGTGGTAAGCTGTTGCCATAGGTGTTAAAATGTTATGGTTTTGAGTTTGGTTTAAGGCGGTTTGTATAAAGCGAAAGCACGGATTACACGGATACCACGGGGACTTCTCCTTTCCGTGTTTTTTCCATGTATTCCGTGCTTTCGGTATTTCTTATATATAAGGTATATATGCTTCGCGCAATTACTTCTTCATGAACTTGGCTTGCTCGATGTACTTATCGATGTTCATGGATTGGTAAGAACGGAAGTATTTTTCCTTAATAGTGGTGTAAGCGTTGATGGCATCATCGTACTTGCCTTGCTTCACCAGGATTTCTCCGGCCTGTTGCAGATAGATGGGGCTGATGGCGTTGCTGTTGGCCTCTTCGGCTGCTTGCAGCAACAGCGATACGGCTTTGTCCAGCTGACCCAGCTGAGCGTAGCAGTTACCCATAGCACCTTTCATGGCGGGAGCTACCAACTGGTCGTTGCCGCTGAAGCTGTCGAGTGCTTTCAGAGCTTCTTCGTATTTGCCCAGGTGAGCGTAGCAAAGTCCTGCATAAGCCTTGGCCAGGTTGGCAGCGTCAGTTCCGCTGTATTCTTCGGCCACTTTCAGGAAGCCTTTGTAACCGATGCTGTCGCCGTTGAGGGCTTGTTCGTACTTGTCGGCTTCGAAATATTCCTGTCCTTTGAACAGGGCAGCCTGTGCTTTCTCTTCACGAGGTTGTGCATACAGATTCTTGTACATCACTACTCCGGCCACGATGATGACGATTGCCAGCACGGCACCGATAATTGCTTTCTTGTTTTTGATGAGGAATGCCTCTGACTGTGTCAACGCATCTTCCACGTTCAGGGCTTCGTTGGTCTTTTTTTGTTCTGCCATTTTTGATATATACTTTTTGTTATTATTCTTATGTAGGGAATTCGACCCGCAAAAGTAAGTTTTTTATAGTTATCGGCGAAATTTAGCGGCATCTTTTTTTGTTTTGCTGCTGAAAACCTTTATTTTCGGCCCGCTTTTCCGCAAGAAGGCCTATCTTTGTACGTCAACTTAGCGATAGATTTACATGATACTTAAGCGCATATCGATACTCAACTATAAGAATCTGGAGCAGGTCGAGCTGTCTTTTTCGCCCAAGCTGAACTGCTTTTTCGGACAGAACGGCATGGGCAAGACCAACCTGCTGGATGCCGTCTATTACCTGTCGTTCTGTAAGAGCGCGGGCAACCCCATCGATTCGCAGAACATCCGCCACGATGCCGACTTTTTCGTCATTCAGGGGTTCTACGAAGCAGCCGATGGAAGTCCGGAGGAGATATACTGCGGCATGAAGCGCCGTCAGAAGAAGCAGTTCAAGCGCAACAAGAAAGAATATACCCGCCTGTCCGACCACATCGGCTTCCTGCCGCTGGTGATGGTGTCGCCTGCCGATTCGGACCTGATTGCCGGGGGAAGCGACGAGCGTCGCCGCTTTATGGATGTGGTTATTTCGCAGTACGACAAGGAGTATCTCGAAGCTCTGATACGCTACAACAAGGCACTGGCTCAGCGCAACGTCCTGCTGAAAAGCGAAACACCCGTCGAGGACGAGCTGCTGCTGGTTTGGGAGGAGATGATGGCACAGACGGGCGAAGTGGTATTCAGAAAGCGCGAAGAGTTTATCCGCGAGTTTATTCCTATTTTCCAGAACTTCTATTCGTTCATTTCGCAGGACAAGGAGCGGGTAGGGCTGACCTACGATTCGCACGCACGCGACGCCTTGTTGCTCGAAGTGCTGAAGGCCAGCCGCGAGCGCGACCGCATCATGGGCTATTCGCTGCGCGGGGTGCACAAGGACGAACTGAACATGCTGCTGGGCGACTTCCCCATCAAGCGCGAGGGCTCGCAGGGGCAGAACAAAACTTACTTGGTGGCACTGAAGCTGGCGCAGTTCGACTTCCTGAAGCGGACAGGCTCGACCGTGCCGTTGCTGTTGCTTGACGACATCTTCGACAAGCTTGACGCTTCGCGCGTGGAACAGATCATCAAGCTCGTGGCGGGCGACAGCTTCGGGCAGATATTCATCACCGATACCAACCGCGAACACCTCGACCGCATTCTGCATAAGGTGGGCAGCGACTACAAGATGTTCCGCGTAGAGCGGGGCGAAGTATCGGAAATGGAGGAGGACGAAGCATGAAACGGAACGATGCCGAACAGATAGGCAAGCTGATACAGCACTACCTGCGTCAGGAGTGCCTGGAGTCGCCGCTCAACGAACGGCGGCTCATCAACGCGTGGCCCGAAGTGCTGGGTCCGACCATTGCCTCGTACACGCGCGATCTTTATATAAAGAATCAAGTGCTTTACGTTCACCTCACCTCGGCTGCCCTGCGGCAGGAGCTGATGATGGGGCGCGACCTGCTGGTGCGCAACCTGAACCGCCACGTCGGTGCACAGGTCATCACCAATATTATTTTTCGTTGACCTGATTTACGTTGGTTTTGTTAAACAATGTTATAAGTTGGGCCTATAAAGGTTACAACTTATGTGTCTGATTTTGTACCTTTGCACCCGCAAATCAGCAGGAAAAAGAAAGTCAGAATGAAAATACGTTTTTACCACATCGCCATCCGTTATCAGAACAAGATACACGACTTCCATGCCTGGGGTGTGGCTGCTCTGATTTAATTCCTGTTTCTTCCGTCCGACGGGCGGAAGCATTTCCCATCCGATTTCAATTTCTTATTCAGGTTTTGCGGACTGTCCGGTGACAGGTCGTGTTGTCGCGTGCCGGCAGGAGGACCGGTGCCTTGTCCGTACAACCGTAACCCTTAACTTCAATTATTACATGTTTATGAGTTACAGAAAAGGACTCATGGTGCTGTGTGTGGCAGTGCTGTGCAGTCCGGGCCTTTACGCCCAGTCCGCTTCGTCGGGCCGCCTGTTGAGCGTCGATGAGATGTTCCGCCTGGCCGACGAAAACAGTAAGAGTATTCAAACCTATTCCACGGCCCGCGAGGCTGCCGACCAAGCGCTGCAGGCCGCCAAGGCACAGCGTCTGCCCGATGTCTCCGCCAGTCTGTCGGTCAGCTACCTGGGCGACGGCCGCTTGTGGGACCGCGACTTCAGCAACGGCACCAACATTCCGATGCCCCACTTCGGCAACAATTTCGCTCTTGAGGCGCAACAGGTGATTTACGCCGGTGGTGCGGTGAACAGCAGCATTGCCCTGGCCGAACTGGGCCAGCAGATGGCAGGACTGGACGCACAGAAGAACCGTCAGGAAATCCGTTTCCTGCTGATAGGCTACTACCTGAACATCTATAAGCTGGGCAATCAGCGTCAGGTTTTGCAGAAGAACCTGGAACTGGCCGAACAGGTAATCCGCAACATGGAGGCACGCCGCAACCAGGGAACTGCCCTGAAGAACGATATCACCCGCTACGAGTTGCAACGCGAAACGCTGAAGCTGCAGCTGGCGCAAGTGGAAGACGCCCGCCGCATTATGAACCATCAGCTGGTGACCACCTTGCATCTGCCGGCCGGCACCGAGATTATCCCCGACACTACGTTGCTCTCGTCCGACGTGCCCGCGCTGGCCGAAAGCGACTGGCAACAGATGGCCCTGCAAAGCAACCTGGCCTTGCAACAGAGTGGCCTTTCGGTCGAGATGGGCAAGCAGAAAGTGAAGCTGGAGCGTTCGGAGCTGCTGCCCAAAGTGGCGCTGGTAGCAGCCGAGCATCTGGACGGCCCCATCACCATCGAAGTGCCTGTGCTGGACAACAACTTCAACTACTGTTACGTAGGCGTGGGCGTGAAGTACAATATATCGTCACTCTTCAAGAACAACAAGAAGCTGAAGCAGGCACGTCTGAACGCCCGCAAGGCGCAGGAAGAACACGAACTGGCAGCCGAGCAGGTGGAGAATGCCGTACAGGCAGGCTACGTGAACTTCCTGACCTCCTTCACCGACCTGCACACGCAGGAGAAGAGCGTACAGTTGGCTGACGAGAACTACCGCGTGACCAGCAACCGCTACGACAACGACCTGGCCCTGCTGACCGACATGCTCGATGCCGGCAACATGAAACTCAGTGCCGACCTGGCGCTGGTGAACGCGCGCATCAACGTTGTCTACAATTATTATAAGATGCGTTACATCACGCATACACTCTAACCTTTCTTATTTCATATATTCAACAAACCATAATACTTAAAGTCATGATTACAAGAACTGCAAAGAAACTGATATACAACATCGTCATCATCGGCTGCCTCGTGGCAGGACTGGTTTACGTCTGCTCGCGCTTCCTGCACCTGGGCCGTGTAGAATATACCGACAATGCACAGGTGAAGCAGCACATCACCCCCGTGAATACCCGCGTACAGGGCTTCATCAAGCGCATCTGTTTCGAGGAGTTCCAACCCGTACACAAGGGCGACACGCTGGTCATCATCGAAGATACTGAGTTCCGCCTGCGTCTGGCACAGGCCGAGGCCGACCTTGCCAATGCGCTGGCAGGCAGCAAGGCCACTACGGCAGGCATTGCCACCACGCAGAACAACCTGAGTGTGAGCGATGCAGGCATCGAGGAGGCCCGCGTGCAGATGGAGAATGCCCGCCGCGAACTGACCCGTTACGAGAAACTGCTGGGCGAGGATGCCGTCACCCGTCAGCAATACGACAACGTGCGCACCACTTACGATGCTGCCAAGGCACGCTACGAGCAGGTACTCCGTGCCCGCCGCTCTACTTCGCTGGTAAAGGATGAACAGACCCACCGTCTGGATCAGAACGAAGCGGGTGTCCGCCTGGCCGAAGCGGCCGTAGAGCTGGCACGCCTGAACCTGTCGTATACCGTTGTGCTGGCCACCTGCGACGGCGTGACCGGCCGTAAGGACATCCACGAAGGCCAGTTGGTTCAGCCGGGACAGACGCTGGTGGACATCGTTGATGGCACCGACCTGTGGGTAGTGGCCAACTACCGCGAGACACAGCTGCCCAACATCCACGAGGGAGCCGAGGTAGAGATTACGGCCGACGCCGTGCCGGGTATCGTCTACAAAGGTACGGTAGAGTCCATCTCCGACGCTACGGGAGCCGCCTTCTCGCTCATTCCCCAGGACAACGCTACGGGCAACTTCGTCAAGGTAGAGCAGCGTGTCCCCGTGCGCATCAGCCTGCAGGGCAATCGTCCCGAAGACCTGCAACGACTGCGTGCCGGGTTCAATCTGGAGTGTGAGGTGAAATATTGAGCAGACTATGGGAGCACCGATTCTTAACGGGCCGTTCACGATGCCCATGTTCCGCGAGTTTGTACCGCGCAAGATGCAGCCGTGGATTTATGTATTCTTCGCCGTTACCTTCCAGCTTTCCGGCGGGCTTTATTTAGGCGCACTCAACCAGATGGTGGGCGGCATGTCGCTGATGCGCGAAGACCTGCTGATGTGCCTTTACTCTAATTTGGCTGGCATGGCCATTTACTTCCCGTTGCTGTTTCGCATGAAGTTTCGTTTTACCAACAAAACGCTACTCACGGCAGCCGCATTGGGCGTGTTAGTTTGCAACCTTGTGGCGCCCTACATCACCTTTCTGCCCCTGCTGTGGGCGGTGTGCTTTGTCGAAGGCATTTGCAAGATTCAGGGCACCTTCGAGTGTATGTCGAACATTCAGCTGTGGATGACGCCCAAGCGCGACTTCACCGTCTTCTTTCCTCTGCTGCACATCATTATCCTGGGCAGCATGCAGCTGTCCGACCTGATGACCACCTGGTTGCTGCACCACTATCATTGGACGTACATGCACCTGTTCATGGCAGGGTTGATGCTGGTGGACCTGCTGATACTTTCGACTTGTGTACGTCATTTTCGTTTCATGAAAAAGTTCCCGCTGGTGGGTATCGACTGGACAGGCGCGATGCTGTGGGCGGCCCTGCTGCTGCAGGTAGCCTACCTGTTCGACTATGGCGACTGGTACGACTGGTGGGACAGTCCCGTCATTTGCCGTCTGACTTGTTCCATTGTGCTGACGGCTTACGTCTGTGTGAAACGGATGCGCGCCATCCGCCATGCTTTTCTGGAACCCAAGATGTGGACTTACCGCTATCTGTGGCCTGTGTTGATACTGATTACTGTGGTCGAAGCCATTCTGGCCACGGAGCGTGTGCTGGAGGAAAGTTTCTACGAAGGGGTGATGCACTATGCCGAGACCGTCAGCGTGCAGTTGGACTGGCTGGCGCTGGCTGGCATACTGGCGGGCTGTCTGTTTGCCTACTGGTGGATGCACGTGCGCCGCTTCAACTACCTGCGGCTCCTTATCGTGGGCGTCATGGCATTGGTGTGCTACCTGGCAGGCTATTACTTCCAGTTTTCGGGCGAGATACATCTGTCGCAGCTCTATCTGCCGACGCTGTGCCGCGGCTTCGGCTACGCCATACTGAGTGCCACGTTTATGGTTTGCTTGGAGGAGATTATGACCTTCCAGCACTTCTTCCAGGCACTCAGCGTCTTCAACATGCTCCACATGGTGGTGGGCGGCGTGCTGGGTTCGGCTCTTTACGGGCGTGCCCTTTCCTACTACATGACGGACAACATGGCTCGCTACGGCAGTGCCATCGACCGCGTGTCGTTCAGCAGTTCGCCCTTCCCGTTAGGTGAATATATGGAGACGTTCGTTTCGCAAATGATGGAAGTCAGCATCCGCCAGATATACGGGTGGGTGCTCTACGGCTGCATCCTGTTGCTGCTGTTGTTCCTGCTCTACGACATGCCGGTGCGGCGTTATCTGAAGGAGATGCCCAGCTGGAAGAGTGTAGGGCGTGACGTCAAGAATTCCTTCTTCCGCTTCCGCTCGTTGCCCGACGAGTGACGGGTACGTGTTTGGACCTGAAGTAAATGGAATGTTAACGCCCTACCTGATAATATTGTAAAATATCCCGCAAAATATCAGCCCATGATGCTTTTTTCTCCGGGGCGACAGTTTCGTGCAACCGTTCCTTGTTCAAGTCGTCCACTTTGGAGGATACTGCCTTTCCGTTTCCGGCGACCGTTGAGTCGGAAGAAAGGTAATGTGTTAGGTAAGGGTTGGTTGTGCTGGTGCTCTTTGCAGAATGGCAGGCAGAGAGGGCTAAGCAGCATCCTAACAGGCAAGCGTATATCAACTTCTTCATGACTATCGTATTTTTTGTAAAGTTAGTTGTTTTTTCGTGGCATGATGTTTAAAGTAGGTTAATTTGATTAAAGATGTTTATTGCAAATAACACTGGGCGTGTTTGAATTGTACCTTTACAACGTAAAGATTAAAAGTATCACGCTATGAAGAAAGTCTTTCTTTTATTGATTCTCATGGCGCTTGGCGGAGTCTCTTACTCGCAGGTTCGGATAGTCGACAACGATTCTTTGAAGTCTGTCATTACTGCTTCCGACAAGCCTTATAAACTGATTTACGTTTTCTGTGATTACTGTCGTCCGTCTGTCGAACGTTTTCCGAAACTGTTGGAGGTGTTGAAAGGCAATTCGGATGTCGCTTTGTTTCCTATTTGCGCGCAAGGCTATGGGGAAGTAGCAGAGTATCTGAAAAGAAATGGGTTTTCGGAAACAATCTACCTGATTAACCAAAAGCGGAAAATTAAAATGATCGATCTGTATAATCCGATTAAGTTTACTTGTAAACTTCTGCACAAGCAGTTGGATATTCCGACAGATAAGATGGGGGCTTCGGACTATTGTCTGTTGGATAAGGACAATAAGGTTGTTCTTCAGACCCATTGGGAGATGCCGGATAGTTTGTATTTCGGACAGCTGAAGGAGTATTTTGCTCGTTTCCGCTCGCAGCCCGACGAGTGACGGGCGCAGGGCGGTGGAAGGCAGCATTTGTCTTTGTGTTTCAGTTAAGGCGTTTCTGCTTGCAAAAAGAGTCGGAAACGCCTTTTTCTGTAACATGCCCTCCCGCTGAATTCCTCGAAACAGATGCCGGAACTGCATAAAACGGCGCTAAAACCGCATGAATATACGCTGCGGATGCCGGAATTGCATCTTTTTGCCGTCTGAAACGCTTGTGCGGAACGTGCTCTGTGCTTGTCCGGTTGCCGAACAACGCTTGTGTGGCTCGGCAACAATGCTTGTGCGGCTCGGCCGGAAGGTATGTTATAGGGAGGAACAAAGCTTTCGGCGGGGCATTCGGGCGCTTTTTTCGTCTGTTTTGGTTGTAAGTATTTCGCTATCTGTTTGGCTGATAGACGAATAGTGCGTGTGCGCTTTGAAAAAATCGGCTGCCCGTCCTTCTGGCCGCAAATACGCGATTCTCGCGGACTTGGGTGTGCAAAGTGTCAGAATGATAGTTGGCCCGTTTCTCCTTTTCTTCCGCCCATCGGGCCGTTTGTCCGAAATAATATGTATATTTGCGGATATTCTCCGGATATTTATTCGTGGGAACGAAGGCTTAAAAACGGAAGCACTATGAACATACTTATCCTGAATGCCAGCCCCCGTCCCAACGGAGGCATCGCGCGCATGTTGCAGGCCATGGAGGAAGAAGCCCTGGCGTGCGGAGCCCGGGTGGTGAACCTGCGTGTCGCCGACCTGAAGGTGCGTCCCTGTACGGGTTGCATGACCTGCCGTACCGCCCAGCGTTGCACCTTGCCCGAAGATGACGCCCAATGCGTGGTGCGCCTGCTGGGCGAATGTCAGGTGCTCGTCATCGGCGCCCCCTGCTATTGGGGCAACATGCCAGGCACCCTGAAAGTATTGTTCGACCGCATGGTTTATGGCCTGATAGAGCAAAGCGGCACCGGACTTCCGCGCCCGCTGCACGCCGGCAAGGACGCCGTATTAGTGTCCACCAGTACCACCGCTTTCCCCTTCAACATCCTGTTCCACCAGACCAGCGGCACCGTACGCGCCCTGAAAGCCATTCTGAAGTGGAGCGGCTTCCACATCTACCGCCGCATCGAGCGGGGAGGGGTGCGGCAGAAGCCCGTCGGCGAAAAAGATTTGAATCGTTGCAGGAAAGTGATGCGGAAGTTGTGCAAATAATCACTACCTTTGTGCCCTTGCAAACCGCGATGTAACTGTCCGGTTTTATAGGTTTTTGCCGTTTGCAGGTCCGTGCCCCCTTGCGAGGCTCCGGCTTGCAGGCCGAAAAACGTATCAACTTAAGATTATTGACTTTATGATATCTGTAGAAGGACTGAAAGTAGAATTCAACGCCACGCCGCTGTTCGAGGACGTGTCCTACGTCATCAATAAGAAAGACCGCATTGCGCTGGTCGGTAAGAACGGAGCCGGCAAGTCCACCATGCTCAAGATACTGGCCGGACTGCAGCAGCCCACGGAAGGCGTGGTAGCCGTTCCCCGCGACTGTACCATCGGCTATCTGCCGCAGGTCATGGTGCTGAGCGACTCGCGAACCGTGATGCAGGAAGCCGAGCTGGCTTTCGAACACATCTTCGAGATGCAGGCTGACATTGACCGCATGAACCGCGAGCTGGCCGAACGCACCGACTACGAAAGCGAGGACTACCAGAAACTCATCGACCGCTTCACCCACGAGAATGAACGTTTCCTCATGATGGGAGGCACCAATTATCATGCCGAGATAGAGCGCACGCTCCAGGGCTTGGGATTCAGCCGTACCGACTTCGACCGCCCCACGAGCGAGTTCTCCGGCGGATGGCGCATGCGCATCGAGCTGGCCAAGCTCCTGCTTCGCCGCCCCGACGTGCTCCTGCTCGACGAGCCCACCAACCACCTCGACATCGAGTCCATCCAGTGGCTCGAAAACTTCCTGGCCACCCGCGCCAACGCCGTGGTGCTCGTCAGCCACGACCGCGCCTTCCTGAACAACGTCACCACCCGCACCATCGAAATCAGCTGCGGACACATCTACGACTATAAGGTGAAGTACGACGAGTTCGTCACCCTGCGCCGCGAGCGCCGCGAACAGCAGCTGCGTGCCTACGAAAACCAGCAGAAGCAGATCGAAGACACCGAAGCCTTCATCGAACGCTTCCGCTACAAGGCCACCAAGGCCGTACAGGTGCAGAGCCGCATCAAGCAACTGGAGAAGATAGAACGCATCGAGGTGGACGAGGAAGACAACTCCACCTTGCGCCTGAAGTTTACCTGCTCCAGCCGCAGCGGCAACTATCCCGTCATCTGCGAGGACGTAGCGAAAGCTTACGGCGACCACGTTGTCTTTCACGACGTCAACCTGACCATCAACCGTGGCGAAAAGGTGGCCTTTGTGGGCAAGAACGGTGAAGGAAAATCCACCCTCGTGAAGTGCATCATGGGCGAGATAACCGACTATACCGGCCGCCTTACCCTGGGACACAACGTACAGATAGGCTACTTTGCCCAGAACCAGGCACAACTGCTGGACGAGAATCTGACGGTGTTCGACACCATCGACCGTGTGGCCGTTGGCGACATTCGTCTGAAGATACGCGACATATTGGGCGCTTTCATGTTCGGCGGTGAAGCCTCGGACAAAAAGGTAAAGGTGCTCTCCGGCGGCGAGCGCACCCGTCTGGCCATGATCAAGCTGCTCTTGGAGCCGGTGAACTTCCTCATTCTCGACGAGCCCACCAATCACCTGGACATGCGCTCGAAGGACGTACTGAAGGAAGCCATCCGCGACTTCGACGGAACAGTAATTATTGTCAGCCACGACCGTGATTTTCTGGACGGACTTGCGACTAAAGTTTATGAGTTCGGCGGCGGAGTGGTGAAGGAGCACCTGGGAGGCATTTACGACTTTATACGGAGTAAGAGTCTCACCTCCGCCCCCACAGGCCTCACCCCCGACCCCTCTCCCAAGGAGAGGGGAGGAAGGTTGGATTCCCTCTTTGTTTCTGATGACAATAAGAAAAAGAATACCGCTACCACTCCCCTCTCTTCGGGAGAGGGGTCGGGGGTGAGGCTCTGGCAGGAACAGAAGGAACTCAACAAACGCCTGAAGAAGCTGGAGCGCCGCGTGGCCGACTGCGAAGCCGAAATCGAACAGACCGAAAGCGCCATCGCCATTCTTGAGGAGAAAATGGCTACTCCCGAAGGAGCCTCGGACATGTCGCTCTACGAGCAGCACCGCAAGCTGAAGGAACAGCTCGACCACGTAATGGACGAGTGGGAGACAGCATCGACGGAGCTGGAGGAAGCCCAAAAGGGAGCCTGATGGCCGCCGGGTGAAGAACGGAAAACAACTTTATAAAACAGTATAACAATGAACATGAAACATTTTCTTCCCGTTGCAGCGATCTGCCTGCTGGCAACATCGTGCAACACGGGCAAGCAGACGGCCGAACAGACAGCCGGCATTCAGCTTGCCAATCTGGATACCACGGCTCTGCCGGGTACCGACTTCTATCAGTATGCCTGCGGTGGCTGGATGAAAAACAATCCGCTGACTGATGAATATTCGCAGTATGGTTCGTTCACCGTGCTGGCCGAGAACAACCGCAAGCAGATTCAGGGTCTTATCGAAGAACTGGCTGCCTCGCAACACGAAGCCGGCAGCGTGGCACAGAAGGTAGGCGACCTGTACAAGATTGCCATGGATAGCGTGAAGCTGAATCAGGACGGTGTTGCCCCCATTCAGGCCGAACTGAAGGAAATCGGTGCGATGCAGAGCAAGGAACAGCTTTATCCGCTGCTGGCACAGCTCTATAAGAAAGGCATCGCAGCCTATCTGGCCCTCTACGTGGCAGCCGACGAAATGAATAGCAACATGAACGCTGTACAGATAGCCCAGTACGGACTGAGCATGGGCGACCGTGACTACTATCTGCTGGACGATGAGGCTACTACTAAAATTCGTGAGGCTTTCAAAGTACATGTGAAGAAAATGTTCGGTCTGGCCGGATATTCTGATGCCGACGCTGACCGTGCCGTGAAGGTAGTGATGGATGTAGAAACCCGTCTGGCACAGGCTTTCCGCTCGCGTGTCGATCTGCGCGACCCTCATGCCAATTATAACAAGATGTCGATGGAAGACATCAAGAAGCAGTACTCCACCTTCGACTGGGATGCTTATCTGAAAGGACTTGACCTGAACGATGTGAAGGAAATCATCGTCGGACAGCCCGCTTCGCTGGAGGCTTCGGTGAAGATTCTGGACACACTGCCCCTGGCCGACCAGAGCCTGTACCTGCAATGGAAACTGATTGATGCCTCTGCCGACTATCTGAACGACGCGCTGAAGGAGCAGAACTTCGACTTCTACAGTCGCACGATGTCGGGCGCCCAAGAGATGCAACCCCGCTGGAAGACGGCTGTCGGTGTAGTAAGCTCTACACTGGGCGAGGCTGTCGGACAGATGTATGTCGAGAAGTACTTCCCCGCCGCAGCCAAAGAGCGTATGGTGACCCTCGTGAAGAACCTGCAGGATGCACTGGGACAACGCATCCAGAACCTGTCGTGGATGGGCGATTCGACCAAGGTAAAAGCCCTGGAGAAACTGGCTACCTTCCACGTGAAGATAGGTTACCCCGACAAATGGAAAGACTACAGCTCGCTCGAAATCAAGAACGACTCCTACTGGGCCAACATCGAACGTGCCAACCTGTGGAATCACGCCGAGATGGTGGCCAAGGCAGGCAAGCCTGTTGACAAGGACGAATGGCTGATGACGCCGCAGACCGTGAACGCTTACTACAACCCGACGACGAACGAAATCTGTTTCCCCGCCGCCATCCTGCAGCCGCCTTTCTTCGATATGAATGCGGATGACGCCTTCAACTACGGTGCCATCGGTGTGGTGATCGGACATGAGATGACACACGGATTCGACGACCAGGGCCGTCAGTACGACAAGGACGGTAACCTGAAAGACTGGTGGACCGAAGAAGATGCCAAGAAGTTCGAGGAACGTGCCAACGTGATGGTAGCCTTCTTCGACAGCATCGAAGTGGCTCCGGGTGTACACGCCAACGGCCGCATGACGCTGGGCGAGAACATTGCCGACCACGGTGGTTTGCAGGTAGCTTTCCAGGCCTTCAAGAACGCTACTGCCACGGCTCCGCTGGCCGTGAAGGACGGCTTCACCCCCGAACAGCGCTTCTTCCTGGCTTATGCCGGCGTATGGGCCAACAACATCCGTCCCGAAGCTGTGCTGCAGATGACCAAGATTGACGTTCACTCGTTGGGCAAATGGCGTGTGGACGGCGCACTGCCGCACATCGGTGCCTGGTACGATGCCTTTGGCGTGACCGAGAAAGATCCGATGTTCGTGCCGCAGGCCGAGCGCGTCTCCATCTGGTAACAGCGTGGTGATGTAACCCTATACCGGGAGGGGAGGATTCTTCTTCGCAGACTGTCTGCGGCGGGGAATCCTCCCCTTTTTTTGTGCCTGTCGGCGGGTGGCGGCAAGGGGTGGAAGAGGATTTGACGATGCGTTTGACGGATAATATATTTTGCTTTCAAAATGTCAGAAAACGGGCTTTTCGGCTGACAGACCTGTTTTGCAAAAACGGGCTGAAAGCGTCGGAAATGGGCGAAACCGGTGTTGAATCTGCATGAATATGCGCCCGTTATGCGGGTTTTATGTGTTTTTTGTCCCCAAAATGCTTGTTCGGCGCGCGCTCCGTGCTTGTTCGGAGCGGGAACTACGCTTGTGTGGCTCGCGAACCGTGCTTGTGTGGTTCGTCAGCAATGCTTGTTGCGCTCGACGGGATGGCTTTCCGGCGGCGAAAACAGGGCTTTCGGGGGAGTCGGAGGGGAGAAGTTTTTCTCTTTCGGATGTAAGGATTTCGCTATCGTGCTAAGAGGCAGCGAGATGCGGATTTTCGCTTCCAAAATCCGGAACGGTCGGGCCTTCGGACGGAAATACGCGATTCTCGCGGCGTTGGCCGAGCAAAGTGTCACATTGTCAAGGACGGTGCCTGGCGTCGATCCCGGTGGCGAATCTGCCCTTCGGGCTTTCGTGACAGTGGCATTCGTAGCTGCCGGCCGCAAATGGGACGCTGTATGGGGGCTTGTCATTAAAAAGTATAATTTTATGCGATTAATTGTCTGTGTATGCGTCACCTTACGAACAAAATTTGTAACTTTGCGGCATTATAGATTTAATTTGCGCGTAATTTAAATAACTGAATCATGTCCGAAACAAAAAGAATCAAAACAGCTTTGGTATCTGTGTACCATAAGGAAGGTTTGGATGAAATCATCACCAAACTGCATGAAGAAGGTGTAGAGTTCCTCTCGACAGGCGGAACCCGTCAGTTCATCGAATCCATGGGTTACCCCTGCAAGGCAGTGGAAGACCTTACCACATATCCCTCTATCCTGGGCGGTCGTGTGAAGACGTTGCATCCGAAGATTTTCGGAGGCATCCTGTGCCGTCGCGGACTGGAACAAGACATGCAACAAATCGAAAAATATGAAATTCCCGAAATAGACCTCGTCATCGTTGACCTGTATCCGTTCGAAGCCACGGTGGCCAGCGGCGCCGACGAACCGGCCATTATCGAGAAGATCGACATAGGCGGCATCTCGCTGATCCGTGCGGCTGCCAAGAACTACAACGACGTAGTCATCATCGCCTCGCAGGCACAGTACCAGCCCTTCCGCGACATGCTGATGGAGCACGGTGCCACTACCTCGCTCGAAGAACGCCGCTGGTTTGCGAAAGAAGCCTTCGCCGTTTCTTCGCACTACGACTCGGCCATCTTCAACTACTTCGACGGCGACGAAGGCAGCGCCTTCCGCTACTCGGCCAACAATCAGAAGACCCTGCGCTACGGCGAAAACCCGCATCAGAAGGGTTACTTCTACGGCAATCTGGATGCGATGTTCGACCAGATACACGGTAAGGAAATCTCCTACAACAACCTGCTCGACATCAATGCTGCCGTTGACCTGATCAACGAGTTCGGCAACGACACCACTTTCGCCATCCTGAAGCACAACAATGCCTGCGGTCTGGCTACACGTCCGACCCTGCTCGAAGCCTGGAAAGACGCCCTGGCCGGCGATCCCGTTTCGGCTTTTGGCGGAGTGCTCGTCACCAATACCGTCATCGACAAGGCGACGGCCGAGGAAATCAACAAAATCTTCTTCGAAGTCATCATCGCTCCCGATTACGACGTGGATGCCCTCGAAATACTGGGACAGAAGAAGAACCGCATCATCCTGGTGCGCAAGCCTGCCGAGCTGCCCAAGAAGCAGTTCCGCTCGCTGCTGAACGGCGTGCTGGTACAGGATCGCGACCTGAAGATCGAGACTCCTGCCGACCTGAAAGTAGTGACCGTGAAGGCTCCTACCGCCGAGGAAATCGACGACATGCTGTTTGCCAACAAGATTGTGAAGAACAGCAAGTCCAACTCCATCGTGCTGGCCAAGGGCAAACAGCTGCTGGCAAGCGGTGTGGGACAGACCAGCCGCGTCGATGCCCTGAAGCAGGCCATCGAGAAAGCCAAGAGCTTCGGCTTCGACCTGCACGGTGCCGTGATGGCCAGCGACGCTTTCTTCCCCTTCCCCGACTGTGTCGAGATAGCCGGCAACGAAGGCATCACAGCCGTTATCCAGCCGGGTGGAAGCATCAAGGACCAGCTGAGCTTTGACTACTGCAACGAACACGGAATCGCCATGGTGACTACCGGATTCCGTCACTTCAAGCACTAATCGATAATGAAGAACGAAGAATGAAGAATGAAGAATTTCCATGCGGCGGCTCGTAGTGGCCTACCCGAATTCTTCATTCTCCATTCTTCATTCTTCATTCAAAAAGATTCTTCATTCAAAAAGATTCTTCATTCAAAAAGATTCTTCATTCTTCATTTATAATTCTTCATTTATAAGATGGGATTTTTCTCTTTTACACAAGAAATAGCGATGGACCTCGGCACAGCCAACACCATCATCACCGCCGGTGGCAAGATTGTGGTGGACGAGCCTTCGGTTGTAGCACTGGACCGTCGTACTGACAAGATGATAGCCGTGGGCGAGAAGGCAAAGCTGATGCACGAGAAGACCCACGAGAACATACGCACCATCCGTCCGCTGCGCGACGGCGTGATAGCCGACTTCTACGCCTGCGAACAGATGATCCGCGGACTTATCAAGATGGTGAACACTCGTAACCGCCTGTTCTCGCCTTCGCTCCGCATGGTGATTGGCGTTCCCTCGGGCAGTACCGAAGTCGAACTCCGTGCCGTACGCGACTCGGCCGAACACGCCGGCGGACGTGACGTTTACCTCATATTCGAACCCATGGCGGCAGCCATCGGTATCGGTATCGACGTGGAAGCTCCCGAAGGAAACATGATTGTCGATATAGGCGGTGGCTCTACCGAGATTGCCGTCATCTCGCTCGGAGGCATCGTGTCGAACAACTCCATCCGCATTGCCGGCGACGATCTGACAGCCGACATTCAGGAGTACATGAGCCGCCAGCACAACGTCAAGGTCAGCGAACGCATGGCCGAGCGTATCAAGATACACGTAGGCGCCGCCCTGACCGAACTGGGCGAGGACGCTCCCGAGGACTACATTGTACACGGCCCGAACCGCATCACGGCCCTGCCTATGGAGGTGCCTGTCTGCTATCAGGAGGTGGCACACTGTCTGGAGAAGTCTATCTCGAAGATCGAGACAGCCATCCTCAGCGCGCTCGAGAATACGCCGCCCGAACTCTACGCCGACATCGTGCACAACGGCATTTACCTGGCCGGTGGTGGTGCCCTGCTTCGCGGACTCGACAAGCGTCTGACGGACAAGATCAACATCCCCTTCCACATCGCCGAAGACCCCTTGCACGCCGTAGCCAAGGGAACGGGCGTGGCGTTGAAGAACGTTGACCGCTTCTCGTTCCTGATGCGGTGATTTGTAAACGGATTAGTGAATGGATATTTGATAACACATCTGTCGGTTATCAACTATCCATTATCCATTGTTAATTAGTATAGAACTCGTGCGGAATCTACTGAACTTCCTTCTTAAATACAATTACTGGTTCCTCTTTCTGTTGTTGGAGGTAGCCAGTTTTGTTTTATTGTTCCGCTTCAATCACTACCAGCAGAGTGTGTTCTTTACCTCGGCTAACGAAGTGGCGGGACGCGTCTACGAGATATCCGGAGGCATCAGCTCTTACTTCCACCTCAAGTCGGTGAACGAAGACTTGCTCGACCGCAATCTGCTGCTTGAACAGCGTGTGGCACAGCTCGAAAAGATGCTGCGCGACAAGGGAGCCGACTCGGCGCGCCTCTACAGTCTGGACCACATGGAGGCAGGCGATTACCGCATCTTCAAGGCAAACGTTATCAAGAATACGCTGAACCGTGCCGACAACTACATCACCCTCGATCAGGGTGCATCGGCAGGTATACGGCCCGACATGGGAGTGGTTGATGCAAACGGAGTAGTCGGCATTGTCTACAAAACCTCGCCTCATTATTCGCTCGTTATTCCGTTGCTGAACAGCAAGTCGAGCATCAGTTGCAAGATTGTGGGCAGTGAATACTTCGGTTACCTGAAGTGGGAAGGTGGTGACTCACGCTTTGCCTATCTGAAAGACTTGCCCCGTCATGCCGAGTTCAACCTGGGTGATACGGTGGTGACAAGCGGCTATTCGGCTGTGTTTCCGGCCGGTGTCATGGTGGGTACGGTGGACGATATGTCCGACTCGCACGACGGGCTTTCGTACCTGTTGAAGATAAAACTGGCTACAGACTTCGGTAAGGTGAGCGACGTACGCGTCATAGCCCGTAACGGTCAGGAAGAACAAAACAATTTGGAGGTAGAAGAAACGAATTAATACACCATTGGTACACAATTATCTGCATAAAATAGGATGGTTCGTCGGCTTGCTGTTGTTGCAGGTGCTGATATTGAACAATATGCATATCGTCGGATATGCCACTCCCTTTCTGTACGTCTATCTGATACTGAAGTTCGAGTCGGAGACTTCGCGCAACGCGCTGATGCTGTGGGCTTTCTTTTTGGGCCTTGCCATCGACGTCTTTTCCGACACGCCGGGTATGAATGCTGCGGCAACGGTTTTTCTGGCCTTTTTGCGTCCGGTACTGTTGCGTCTGTTCACACCGCGCGATACGGTCGAAAGTTTTGTACCGGCTGTCCGCACCATGGGTATTTCGCCTTTTCTGAAGTATCTTTCGTTCAGTGTGCTGGTCCATCATGCCGTGCTGCTCTCCATCGAATTCTTTTCGTTTGCCCATTTGGGCACGCTGTTGCTGCGCATCCTGTCGAGCAGTGTGCTTACAGTGGCGTGTGTCATGGCGGTCGAAGGTATACGGAAAAAGCGGTAGTAGTCCGTTGGCCTGATCGTACATTTACTCAATTATCTATTTACCCATTCGTTCAATGAAGGACTATCAGTTAGAGAAACGGAAGTTTGTAATCGGCTTGGCGGCAGTGATTATTGTATTCATTTATATCCTGCGCCTCTTCGACCTGCAAATCATGACAGATGATTACAAGAAGAATGCCGACAGCAACGCTTTCCTGAATAAAATACAGTATCCTTCGCGCGGAGCCATCTACGACCGTAACGGTAAGTTGCTTGTATTCAACCAGCCTGCTTACGACATTACCTTTGTACCCCGCGAAGTGACACAACTCGATACGGCCGACTTCTGCCGTGCCCTGAACATCACGCGCGAACAGTTCGACAAGCGCATGAAGGATGTGAAAAACCGGTGGATGAATCCCGGATATTCGAAATACACCCATCAGACTTTTATGACACAGCTTTCGTCTGAGGAATGTGGTGTGTTTCAGGAGAAATTGTTCAAGTTCCCCGGTTTCTACATACAGCGTCGTACCATCCGGCAATACACCTACAACTCTGCCGGACACGTGCTGGGCGATATCGGTGAAGTATCCAAACGCGACATCGAGAAGGACGATTATTACATCCGAGGCGACTACATCGGTAAGCAGGGAATAGAACGTTCTTACGAGACTTACTTGCGTGGCGAAAAAGGCGTGGAAGTGTTGCTTCGCGACGCCCACGGCCGCATTCAGGGGCATTACATGGACGGTCAGCTCGATCGCCCTTCCATTCCTGGCAAGAACCTTACTCTGGGCATCGATATCGACTTGCAGATGCTGGGCGAACGGCTGTTGCAACATAAGATTGGTGCCATCGTAGCCATCGAACCCTCTACGGGCGAGATTCTCTGTATGGTATCGTCGCCCTCGTTCGATCCACATATACTGATTGGCCGTCAGCGCGGAAAGAATCATCGCCTTCTTCAGCTTGACAAGCGGAAGCCTTTGCTGAACCGTGCCATTATGGGAGCCTATCCGCCCGGATCGACATTCAAGACGACACAGGGACTCACTTTCCTTCAGGAAGGCATCATACACGAAGAAACAACGTTGTATCCCTGTTCTCACGGTTTCAGCTACGGTAGTTTGCATGTAGGTTGCCACGGACACGCTTCGCCGCTTTCACTGGTGCCGGCCATTGCTACTTCGTGTAACTCGTACTTCTGCTGGGGCTTGTTTCGCATGATAGGCGACCGCAAGTATGGTTCACCCCAAAAGGCTTTGACCGTCTGGAAGGACTACATGGTTTCGCAAGGATTCGGTTACAAACTTGGCACAGACTTGCCGGGCGAGATACGTGGTTTCATCCCCAACGCCAGTACGTACGACAAAGTTTACCGCGGCTCGTGGAATGGACTTACCATTATCAGTATCGCCATCGGGCAGGGTGAAATTCTGGCTACACCTTTGCAGATTGCCAATCTGGGAGCTACGATTGCCAACCGTGGTTACTTCATAACGCCCCATGTGGTGAAGGAAATACAGGACAACGAACTGGACAGTTTGTATCGCACCCGCCGCTATACGAGTATCGACCGCAAGTATTACGAAGATATTGTAGAAGGTATGCGGGCAGCCGTTACGGGCAGTACGGGTAGTGCTACCTGTCGTATGGTTGGAACCATTTTGCCGGGTGTAGAAGCCTGCGGAAAGACGGGAACGGCGCAGAACCGCGGAAAAGACCACTCCGTCTTTATGGGTTTTGCACCGATGGACAATCCGAAGATAGCCATAGCCGTGTATGTGGAGAACGGTGGCTTTGGGGCTACGTTTGGTGTGCCGATTGGTGCAATGATGATGGACCAGTATCTGCATGGTAAGCTGTCGCCCGAGAACGAGAAACTGGCAGAAGATTTCAGCAATCGGGTTATCTATTACGGCGACGAAGAACGGTAGGGGAAGCCAGGCCTCACCCCCGGCCCCTCTCCCAAGGAGAGGGGGGGAGGATGTGATCAGTACTGAAGAAAGGTATAAGTGCAACTTAAAAACTTAAACGAACTTAGAAATTCAAGATTTGACTATGATAGAGAATTTGGCAACAAGGAGGGACAGCATCTGGAAGTCGCTTGACTGGGCGACGATTATCGTCTATCTGCTGCTGATTGTATGCGGTTGGTTCAGCGTGTGCGGGGCAAGCTACGATTACGGCGACCGCGATTTTCTGGATTTCTCGACCCGTGCAGGCAAGCAGTTCGTCTGGATTATCTGTTCGTTCGGACTTGGGTTTGTGCTGCTGATGCTGGACGATACGCTGTACGACATGTTTGCTTACCTTATATATATAGGCCTGATGTTGCTGCTTATCGTCACCATTTTCATTGCGCCCGATACGAAAGGGTCGCGTTCATGGCTCATATTGGGGCCTGTTAGCCTGCAGCCGGCGGAGTTTGCCAAGTTTGCTACGGCTCTGGCACTTGCCAAGTACATGAGTGCCTATTCGTTTACACTTCGGAATTGGAAGAAAGTGCTGATGGTGGCTTTCCTGATACTTTTTCCAATGATGCTTATTATTCTGCAGCGCGAGACGGGTTCGGCACTGGTTTACCTGGCTTTTTTCCTGATGCTCTATCGCGAGGGAATGCCTGGAGTAGTGCTGTTTTCGGGTATCTGTGCTGTCCTTTATTTTGTAGTGGGCATTCGCTTTGCCGAAGAATGCATAGCCGACACGCCGACACCGATCGGCGAGTTTGCTGTGTTGCAGATGGTGTTGCTGTTTGCTGCGGGGATGGTGTGGGTGTACGAGAAACGTTGGGTGCCGGTACGCAATATGCTTATTGGCTCGGTAGGAGGAGTGCTGCTGGCATTCATCGTGTCAGAGTATATCGTTCCTTTCAACCTGGTATGGGCGCAGTGGGGGCTTTGTGCGCTTGCCGTGGGCTATCTGTTTTATCTTTTTCTGAGTGAGCGTCGCTGGTCTTATCTGCTGATAGGGTTGTTTGCTATGGGCTCCATCGGCTTTCTGTATTCCAGCGATTATTTCTTCAACAAGGTGTTGGAACCCCACCAACAGGTGCGTATCAAGGTGGTACTGGGCATGGAGGAAGACTTGGCCGGTGCAGGATACAACGTCAATCAGTCGAAGATTGCCATCGGTTCGGGCGGTCTGACGGGTAAAGGATTCCTGAACGGCACACAGACGAAGTTGAAATACGTGCCCGAGCAGGATACCGACTTCATCTTCTGTACAGTAGGTGAGGAAGAGGGCTTTGTTGGCTCTGTCTTTGTTCTGCTGCTGTTCTTGACGCTGATATTGCGTCTTATTGCGCTGGCCGAGCGTCAGCAATCCCCCTTCGGGCGGGTGTATGGCTATTCGGTGCTGAGTATATTTCTGTTCCACCTCTTTATCAACATCGGTATGGTGCTGGGACTAACGCCTGTAATCGGCATTCCTTTGCCGTTCTTCAGCTATGGTGGCTCGTCGTTGTGGGGTTTTACGATTCTGCTGTTTATTTTTCTGCGGATTGATGCGGGTAGGAACCGCCGGCTTGTCTGACAAGGCGGATGCCGATGTCGTTGATGCCTGGCAGTGTTTCGTTGGGCAGGGTATGGATCAGTTTGAGGCGATAGGTGCCAGCACTGTCGATGCGGATGGTACCTGCCGGAAAGCGTGTCTGATACAGTCCGCCCCAGCCTTCGCCTTTCCAGTGCCCTTGTCGGTCGGCCAGAATGTAGTGCAGGCTGTCGGTTGTCGTCTGGCTGATGCCCGGACCGCAGTAACACAGTCCTAATCCGATGTCCTGATACGGGTAACGGTTGGTGTTTCTGATTTCGATGTCGAGCCTGTAGTGCGTTTGCGAGTCGGGCACAGCGACGTCGAACACAACCGTGTCCTGCTTGCTCCAGCCCTCGCTGGGCAGGGAGTGGAAGTTATGGTATACAGCCTGCTTGTCGCATGCGCTTAGGGCACATACGGCAAGCAGTTGTAACAGATTCCGGCAGAATGCCGTCGGGTTAGTTTTGCGACGGCTGTTCATTGTTGCTTTGAGTTGGTTTGGCTTCCTGCCGTGGCTTAGGCTCCTGCTGGGGTTTTGCTTCCTGGCGGGGCTTGTCGCCTTGTTGTTTTCTTTCGCCTTGCTGGTTCTTCTCCTTCGGCTGGTTCTTTCGGGGCTGCTGTTGCGGACGTTCGCTGCCAGCGGGTTGCTTTTCAGCTTTGGGAGCTTTTTCGCCTTGAGGGGCATTGCCCTGCTGCGGCTGCGAAGCGGCTTCCTGCTGTTGTTTAGGGCGGTTGTTGCGTCCGTTTTTGCGCTTGTTTTCACCCGATTGACGCTTGTTGTTTTCGCCGGCTTCGCCGTTGTTTGGCTGCTTGGCCGGTTGTTTGGCGGCTACGGCTTCGGGTTGCTCGGCGTTTTGTGCGCGTGCGGGTTGCTGCTTGGCAGGTGCGGCAGCCTGCTGTGCGTTGTCCGGCTGACGGTTGGCATTGCCTTTTTTCTTCTTCTTGCGCGAGTTTCCGCCGCCGTTGTTCTCGCCGGCTTCTTTGGCTTCGGCATTGTTATTGCCTTTGGCTTTGCGGTTGCGGTCGAAACGGGTCAGGCTTTCCTGTTCGAGCAGGTCGGTTGACTTCTTGCTGTCGTTTCGGTTGGCTTCTTCGTGCAGACTGTCTGGCTTGATGCCACGCTTGTTCATGCCAATCACTTCGAAGGCACGGCGGCTGCTGATGGTTACCAGGTTGGCCGGGATGCTCTTGTCGGTGGAGTAGGTAATCTGATTGCTCAGAATGTCGGCCTTGAAATAGTAGAAGAGACCGTCCTTGGTTTCGAGTTGGATTTCCTTCGAGGGCAGGCGCTTCTGGGCTTCCACGTAGCAGTCTACTTCGTAGTTCAGGCAGCACTTCAGCTTGGCACACTGTCCGGCCAGCTTCTGCGGATTGAGGGAAATGTCCTGGTAGCGTGCGGCGCTGGTCGATACGGAGACAAAGGTTGTCATCCAGGTGGCGCAGCACAGCTCGCGGCCGCAGGGACCGATGCCGCCTATACGTCCGGCTTCCTGCCGGGCTCCGATCTGTTTCATCTCGATGCGTACGCGGAATACTTCGGCCAGGACTTTGATGAGCTGGCGGAAGTCAACACGTTCGTCGGCTATGTAGTAGAAGATGGCTTTGTTGCCATCGCCCTGGTATTCGACGTCGCCTATCTTCATTTCCAGCTTCAGGTCGAGGGCTATCTGACGGGCACGGATCATGGTGCTGTGCTCGCGGCTCTTGGCTTCGTTGTATTTCTCCATGTCCACGGGCTTGGCCTTGCGGTAGATGCGCTTGATGTCGGCCTCGGACTTGAGGTTGGCTTTGCGCATTTGCAGGGGCACGAGTCGTCCGGTCAGGGTTACGACACCGATGTCGTGGCCGGGAGTAGCCTCTACGGCTACGATGTCGCCCTTTTCGAGGGGAATTTTATTGCTGTTGCGGTAGTAACCTTTGCGGGTGTTCTTGAACTGCACTTCTACGTACTCGCTTTCTTCGGCATTGCCGGGAATGTCGGCCAGCCAGTCGTAGGTGTTCAGCTGCTTGTCTTGTCTGCCACAGCTTTTGCAGCAGAGGTTTCCGCTTCCGTTATGTAGTTTGAATTCATTCATATCGTTTGGTTGAATATAATGTTAGTTTTCAGGTTCTCAAGTGTGCGGGGTGTTGCTTATCCCGTTTTCAGCAGAACGATCATCTTCAGTGCGAAGTCGAAAAAGACCATGCGCGGGTTGACGTTCTGTTCGATGTGTATCTGCGCTTCGGTCAGTTCGTGAACGATGCCCATGACGTTGCGCTCGTTGACGAAGGGGGCGAAGCGTGTCGAAAAGTTCTCTTCCTGCAGGGTCATGTAGTTCATGTCCGGACGGTGGAAGTTGTAGATGAAGTTCTCGCGTATCATGCGCTGGCAGTAGTCCAGAAAACTTTTCTGGCGTTCGCGGCCGATGGAGGCGAGTTGCTCGCTCCATTGCTTCATCTCACGTATCTTGCGCTGGTAGGACAGCCGCATCAGGCTGACGAACCAGTTGAAAAAAAGTTCGTTTTCTTCGTTCAGTTGGATGGCTTCGAGTGCCTTGATGAAATCGCCACCGGCCAGGTGGGCTATCTTTTCGCTGTCGACGGGTTGCACGCCGTACTTGCTTTGCAGGGCAGCGGCAATGTTGGCCTCGCTGATGCGGGGGATATTGATGCGCTGCGTGCGGCTTTGTATGGTGGGCAGTATCATGTCCGGCGTTTCGGTGATGAGCAGGAAGACGGTGCGTGCGGGTGGCTCCTCGAACAGCTTGAGCAGCTTGTTGGCACAGGCTTCGTTCATCTTTTCGGCCATCCAGACGATGGTCACCTTATAGCCTCCCTCGCTCGACTTCAGGCTAAGCTTGCGGATGATTTCCTCGCTCTCCTGTGTGAAAATCTGCGCCTGCTTGTTTTCGGCATCCATGTCGTCCAGCCAGTGGCTGAGGTAGAAGTAGGGATTGGCGATGAGCTGCTGCCTCCATTGGGGCAGAAAGTCGTTGCAGACGGATACTTTGGGGCTCTTGGCCTTGTTGACGATGGGGAAGATGAAGTGGACGTCGGGGTGTACCAGTTTTTCCCACTTCACGCACGAAGGGCAGGTGCCGCAGGCATCGGTGGCGGTGCGGTTGGGGCAGCACAGGTAGCGTGCATAGGCCAGGGCGAGGGGCAGTTTGCCGCTGCCCACGGGGCCGCAGAAGAGCTGTGCGTGGGCGATACGTCCTTCCTGCACTTCCTGTATCAGGCGTCGTTTTACCTGCTCTTGTCCGATGATGTCGTTGAAACTGAACACGTTATTTAAATCCTTTTTTAGTGAATGAGGCATGTCATTTCAGCTCCTTTTATGGGTGGATTCCAAATTCTTCATTCCTCATTCTTCGTTCTTCCTTTATTAATAAATCTGTCTGGCTACTTCTCGGATGCTGTCGGCTGCTCCTATCGAGTAGAAGTGCAGGCTGGGCACTCCGTGGTCGATGAGCTCGCGGCATTGCTTGACGCACCACTCGATGCCCACGTGGCGTGCCTCGTCGTCGTTGGTGCATTTCAGCAGTTCGTGGGTCAGCTCTTCGGGCAGGTCTACCTTGAAGGTCTTGGGTATCATGCTGAGCTGCGACAGCTTCTTGAAGGGCTTGATGCCGGGAATGATGGGAATGGTGATTCCCTCCTGGCGGGCACGCTCTACGAAACTGAAGTACTTGCGATTGTCGTAGAAGAGTTGGGTGACGGCATATTCGGCGCCGGTCTCCATCTTCTTTTTCAGCCAGTACAGGTCGGTCTCCAGATTGGGGGCTTCTTCGTGCTTCTCGGGGTAGCAGGCTACGCCGTACGAGAAAGGCGTGCGGGTGATTTTCATCTCCGACCCGTCGACGAAGATACCTTTGTTGAAGTTGTTGATCTGCTGTTGCAGTTCGACGGCGTGGGCGTGTCCGCCCGGTTCGGGCACGAAGACAGACTCGTGCTTAGCCTTGTCGCCGCGCAGCACCAGCAGGTCGGTGATGCCGAGGAATTGCAGGTCGAGCAGTTGATACTCCGTGTCTTCCTGCGTGAATCCGCTGCACAGGATGTGGGGCACAACGGTGATGTTGTACTTGTTCTGTATGGCGGCAGCTACGGCCACGGTGCCCGGGCGGCGGCGCAAGCGGTTGCGTTGAAACAGTCCATTGCCCAGTTCTTTGTAGACGTATTCGCTGCGGTGGGTGGTGATGTTGATGTATTTGGGGTCGAATTCACGCAGCAAGTCGATGGTCTCGTACAGTTTCTCGATGCCCGTGCCTTTCAATGGCGGCAGTATCTCGAACGAGAAGGCGGTCTTCTGCGTGCTGTTTATCAGGTCGATTACTTTCATCTTCTTTTCTTCTATTTCCTTTTGTCTGGTAACAGACTTGTACATTGGGAACAAAAATACGAAAAAGAAACGAGAAAACCATACGACTTCCCTACTTCTTGCTTTCGAGGCTTCCGGCAGGCATGTTTGCAGGGCGTTTGAGCCACACAAGTGTTGCTCGTGAGCCGTGCAAGTGTTGCTCGCGAGCCGTACAAGTGTCTCTCGCGAGCCGTGCAAGTGTCCCACAAATGCCATGCAAGTGCTGCTGAAAAGCGGTTCGTCTGGGGTGGAAAAAGAGGCAAAATACTGCTGCGGTAGAAATAATATTGTAAAATTTTGCCGAGCCGGTTTTTCTGTTTAGTTCAAAATAAGTCCGGATAGTGTCACGTTTTGACTGTTTAGTTCAGATTTCGGATTTTTCAACGTGTTTTGCTCCCCTTTCAGGGGCGAAAAAAAAAGGTTTCGAATTGCTAATTTTTTGGAAATTAGTCTATCTTTGCAAGGTCTAGATTTCTCTGCTAAATGGTTTAATGGCAGTGAAAATAGACGTTTTGTGTATGCGAAGAGCATTTTTTGGCAGCATTGTTCCGTTATGGAATTTTAGAGGAGAGTTAGTTATTTCAAATATAAATAATTATGAAGAAGATTATTCTATTGTTCGCCATTCTGCTGGCTTGCGTATTCGAGTCGTATGCGCAGAAAACAGTATTTAAATTTCGTGATGCACAAGCACGTGCCGGTAATGCAGAAACTGAGGTTATTGTAAAGCCTACCGTAGTGGATGTAGAAATACAGAAAGAGAACGGTAAATCTAAAAAGATCGTAGATACTTGGGTATTGAGCAAAGAAGAAGTAGAAATAGGAATGGAAGGAAAACTGGACAATATCCGTGCGTGGGGCACTTATCTTTCCGTTCAGAAACATCAGTGCGATGTTATTATGGGTGCTACGTTCAAGGTAGAAGATGATGAAGCATCTAAAGGATACACGGTAACTGTTGTTGGCTACCCGGGAGTGTTTACCAACTGGCATCCTGCTACCAAGGAAGATTTTGAATGGATACAGATTCAAAAGTCTACAGGAGGTAATGAGGAAAGCAAGAAAGCTCCCATCGTAAAGAACAGAAATTAATACGAACTTAAAAACATATTACAATGAAAAAGTTATTATCTATTATTGCTGCATTGTTAATTTGCATGGGCACTCAAGCTCAAATAGTTTCATCTCGTAGCTCAATTGTAAGAACCGAAAAACAATCAAGTAACACACAGTGGTTTGTACGTGGTGGTATGAATCTTATGAATTTGAGTGGCGATGCTGCAGAAGATCTGAAATCTAAGATGGGGTATAATGTAATGCTCGGCTTTACTAAAAATCTGGGGGCTCAAGGCGCTTATTGGGGAATGGACTTTGGTTTGACCTCCAGAGGATTTAAAGTAGAGGGTGAAGGCGATGACATTAAAAGCATTGCTCATGCAGTTCAAGTTTCTCCTTTCACATTTGGCTGGGAATTTGATGTGACTGATGCGATTTCTATTGATCCCCATATCGGTGCGTTCGTATCTTGCGACTATACAAGTAAGATGAAGGGTGATGGCGAAGACATCAGTTGGTCTGATTTCGCTGATTACAGTGAAGTAGATTACAACCGTTTTGATGCAGGTCTTAACTTGGGTGTAGGAGTATGGTACGATCGCTTCAACCTTGACTTCAGTTACCAACGTGGATTTATTGATGTATTTACCGATCTGGATGGTGTAAAATCAAGCAACTTCATGATTCGTTTAGGTGTAGCTTTCTAATGCAATATTAAACTCTAAATCATAACATTCAGCGTTCACACCTGCGTATGTCGGAATTGTTTTGAAGCATACGCAGGGTGAATGCTTTTTTTTATTTAAGGCAATGATTAAAAGACATTTTCTTATAATTATATGTTTACTTGCAGGATTTGTTTCTGCATCGGGACAAACATTCAGCGAACTAAAAACACAGTACCCTGTCAGTGCGGATGGCAAGAACTATGTCGTAAGTGGATTTATACCTTTCAGTGACATGTCGGATGAGACTATTTTTGCCAACACTTTATTATGGACCATAAACAATGTGTGTCCGGAGTTTAGAAAGGGCATACATGAACTGAATATAACGGCTAAAAGCTTTTATTGCGACTGGGTGTTGGGTTCAAATGCCGATTCCCAACAAAAGAATGTATATTACTGCAAGGCCAAATTTCAAGTAAAAGAAGGAAAATTGATCTATTTCCTTTCTGACATTCTTATCGAATCATCAGTTTTAATGATGAAACGCCAGACACCTATGGAAAAATTAAAGCCTGAGAAGAAGGAATCGCATAAGGAAATAGTGGACGATTTTGTTCTGTCAGAATCGCAAGTCTTGAATAAACTTTTTGATTTCATAACTACCAATAAACTGAGTGCCATTACTCATTGGGATGATATTGCTATCAGCCGTCCCGTGAAGGGAATGACCGAAGAAGAATGTCTTATGGCTTTTGGAAAGCCTCGTTCTGTTCAAGAGAATAACGGTGAGGTTCAATGGATGTATTCAGGTTCGTTCTATCTGTTTTTCCGTAACGGTAAGGTAGAAACAATTGTACGATAACTAAACGGATATTCAATCAAGAAGAATATATGTTTGTATTCTTTTTGATATACTGTGTGAAAGAAATGCCGGAGGAACATACTCGTTGTTTCCCGGCATTTTGCTGTCCGGATGTGGGCTGGGAGTGTCGCCGATCCCGCATCTTTGCTTCATGTGTTGTAAAACACTTCTTCGGATGTTGCTTTTCTGCGCGAAAATGCAGTTCTTTGCATCAGTATAGTTCAGCACAGATGAATCGTGGAATCCGCTGCCGGAAAACAGTCGGAAACCTCGATGAACACGATGTGGAAACAGCTATGTATCTTTAGCAGAAATAATGAAGTAACAACAATCTAAGAACCATGAACAAGAACAGTAATCAAACAAAAGAGTCTATTCTCAGCAAGGACGGAGTCAGTTATCTCATTCCCTTTATACTTGTAACTTCCTGTTTTGCCCTGTGGGGGTTTGCCAACGACATTACCAATCCTATGGTGAAAGCTTTTTCCAAGATATTCCGGATGAGTGTCACCGACGGAGCACTGGTGCAGGTGGCCTTCTATGGCGGATATTTTGCCATGGCCTTTCCGGCTGCCATGTTTATACGGCGGTTTACTTACAAGGCCGGCGTACTGCTGGGACTCGGACTGTATGCCTTGGGCGCGTTTCTGTTCTTTCCCGCCAAACTGACGGGCGATTATTATCCTTTCCTGATAGCCTACTTCATCATGACCTGTGGACTTTCGTTCCTCGAAACGAGTTGTAATCCGTATATCCTGTCAATGGGTACTGAGCGGACGGCCACACGCCGTCTGAATCTGGCGCAGGCTTTTAATCCGATGGGGTCACTGTTAGGCATGTTTGTGGCAATGAATTTCATTCAGAATCGTCTGAATCCGATGGATACCGTCGAACGAAGCCAACTGACGCAGGCCGAGTTTGAGCAAGTGCGCGATTCCGACCTGGCAATACTTATCGCTCCTTATCTGGTGATTGGGGTCATCATTCTGATTATGCTGTTGGTGATACGCGCGGTGCGCATGCCGCATAACGGCGACCAGTCTCATTCCATCGATTTCCTGCCCACGTTGAAACGCATTTTCTCCATCCGTCATTATCGCGAGGGCGTGGTGGCACAGTTCTTCTATGTTGGTGCACAAATCATGTGCTGGACGTTTATCATCCAGTACGGTACACATCTTTTCATGTCGCAGGGTATGGAAGAGCAGGCAGCCGAGGTGCTTTCGCAAAAGTACAACATCGTGGCTATGGTGATATTCTGCATCAGCCGTTTCATTTGTACCTTTATGCTGAAGTATCTCAATCCGGGCACGCTGCTGAAGGTGCTTGCGCTGGTAGCTTGTGTACTGACTCTTGGAGTCATGTTCCTGCATAACATCTTTGGCTTGTATTGCCTGGTGGGCGTATCGGCCTGTATGTCACTGATGTTCCCCACTATTTACGGTATAGCCCTGAACGGCTTGGGCGACGATGCCAAGTTTGGTGCCGCCGGACTGATTATGGCCATTCTGGGAGGTTCGGTACTGCCGCCGGTACAGGCTGCTATCATCGACTGCAAGGTGCTGATGGGTATGCCTGCTGTCAACCTGTCGTTTGTGCTGCCGCTGGTGTGCTTTGTGGTGATTGTGATCTACGGCCACCGCGTAAGGCGCATTCGTTAGAAGGTCGGGTGCGGGCGGGGCATAGCCTGTTCTTAAAAAGCAAGGGTAAAATTCGTTCCCTTTCGGGGAAAAACGCTACCTTTGCCGATTAAAGAAAATCAATACGTTATGCCATTAAATTTACCCGATAAGCTGCCTGCCATCGAGTTGCTGAAGGAGGAGAACATTTTCGTCATCGATACCTCCCGTGCCACCCAGCAGGACATCCGCCCGTTGCGCATCGTCATTCTGAACCTGATGCCGCTGAAAATAACCACCGAAACAGACTTGATTCGACTCCTCTCGAACACCCCGTTGCAGGTGGAGATACAATTCATGAAAATAAAGAGTCACACTTCGAAGAACACCCCCATCGAACACATGAAGGCGTTCTATACCGACTTCGAGAAAATGCGTGCCGAGAAGTTCGACGGCATGATTATCACCGGTGCGCCGGTCGAGCAGATGGACTTCGAGGAAGTGACCTACTGGGACGAAATCACCGACATCTTCGACTGGGCACGCACGCATGTCACCTCGACCCTGTATATCTGCTGGGCCGCGCAAGCCGGACTTTATCACCACTATGGTGTGCCCAAGTATCCGTTGGACAAGAAGATGTTCGGCATCTTTGCCCACCGTCCGCTGCAACCGCTCCATCCCATCTTCCGCGGATTCGATGATGTATTCTACGTGCCCCACAGCCGCCATACCGAAGTCCGCAAGGAAGACATTCTGAAGGTGCCCGAACTGACGTTGCTCTCCGAATCGGACGATGCCGGCGTACACCTGGTGATGGCACGCGGAGGCCGTGAGTTCTTCGTTACCGGACATTCCGAATATTCTCCACTGACCCTGGATACCGAATATCGCCGCGACTTGGCCAAAGGCCTGCCCATCGAGATGCCCCGCAACTACTATGTGGACGACGACCCCGAAAAAGGTGTCCTTGTGCGTTGGCGTGCCCATGCCAATCTGCTGTTCTCCAACTGGTTGAATTACTTTGTATATCAGGAAACTCCGTATAACATCAACGAAATAGAATGATCAGACAACGGAAAATCGAACTGCTGGCTCCCGCCAAGAATCTGGAATGCGGGATAGAAGCCGTAAATCACGGGGCGGACGCTGTCTATATCGGTGCACCCAAGTTCGGTGCGAGGGCTGCTGCCGTCAACTCGCTGGAAGACATTGCGACCCTGACGGACTATGCCCACCTGTATGGCGTGCGCGTCTATGTGACGGTGAACACCATCCTGAAGGACGAGGAACTGCAGGAAACGGAACGCATGATCGATGCCCTGTACCGCATCGGCGTAGATGCGCTGATTGTGCAGGACATGGGCATCACGCGGCTCAACCTGCCACCCATCCCCCTCCATGCCAGTACGCAGATGGACAACCGCACGCCCGAGAAAGTGCGCTTCCTGGCCGATGCCGGTTTCAAACAAGTGGTATTGGCGCGCGAACTGTCGCTGCACGAGATTGAAGGCATCCACCGTGCCTGTCCCGACGTACCGTTGGAAGTATTCGTACACGGTGCGCTGTGCGTCAGCTACAGTGGGCAGTGCTATGTCAGCCAGGCCTGCTTCGGACGTAGTGCCAACAGAGGCGAGTGCGCGCAGTTCTGTCGTCTGCCTTTCAGTCTGGTCGATGCCGACGGAAAGGTGATTGTCCGTGACAAGCATCTCCTGTCGCTGAAAGACCTGAATCAAAGCGAACTGCTGGAGCAACTGTTGGACGCAGGCGCCACTTCGCTGAAAATCGAAGGCCGGCTGAAGGATGTGACCTACGTAAAGAACGTCACCGCAGCCTATCGGCAGAAGCTGGACGAAATCCTGGCACGCCGTCCGGAGTATGCACGTGCTTCGTCGGGCCGGTGTCATTATACG
This sequence comes from Bacteroides ndongoniae, assembly GCF_900108345.1. GTDB lineage: Bacteria > Bacteroidota > Bacteroidia > Bacteroidales > Bacteroidaceae > Bacteroides > Bacteroides ndongoniae. The sequence goes on from NZ_FNVV01000012.1 coordinate 950,300, forward strand.
TTTACTCCCCGTCTGGACAAAAGCTTCAGCCGTGGATTTACCCACTACTTTCTGCAAGGACGCGAGCGCGACATCGCCTCGTTCGATACCCCCAAGTCGCTGGGCGAGGCGATGGGAACAATGAAGGAACAGCGCGGCGGCTGGATCAGCGTGGCAGGTGTCAAGCCTTTCCACAACGGTGACGGCGTCTGCTATCTGGACGAACAGGGGCGTCTGCAGGGGGTCCGCATCAACCGTGTGGACGGCAACAAACTGTATCCGGCGGGCGAAATGCCCCGTATACGTCCGCGCACGCCGCTCTTCCGCAACTACGACCAGGACTTTGAACGACTGTTGGGACGCAAGTCGGCCGAGCGGAAAATCGCCCTCGGCTGGGAATTGGCCGATACGCCCTGGGGATTTGCCCTGACGGCGACCGACGAAGACGGCTATCATGTTACCTTGGGATTTGCCAGCGACAAGCAGCCGGCACGTACCCCGCAGGCCGACAACCTGCGCACACAGCTGTCCAAGCTGGGCAACAGCCCCTTCGAAGTGGCAACGGACAAGAAGACGGGTGCACCCGACATCGCGCTGCGTTTGTCGGACAACTGGTTCATCCCCTCGTCGGTGCTGACCGACTGGCGTCGTCAGGTGGTGGAGCGACTGACAGCCGTACGTCGCGCAGGTTACTGTCGCGAGCTGGCGGTGTGGAAACCTACCACTCACCGTTTCCCGGCCACTTCGCTGACATATCTGGGCAACGTGATGAATGCCGCTGCTCAAAGCTTTTACCAGGAACACGGACTACAGTCCATTGATCCGGCGTTCGAGAAACAGTCGGTGCCCGAGGCTGTGCTGATGTTTTGCAAGCACTGTCTGCGCTACAGCATGGGCTGGTGTCCCACGCATCAGCACGGTCGTTCGCCCTATCGCGAGCCCTACTATCTGGTGGGAACCGACGGACGCCGCTTCCGGTTGGAGTTTGACTGCAAACGGTGTCAGATGAAAGTAAGCCTGGCTTCCGGCCCCACTTCCAAAGAGAGGGGAGAGTGAGAACGGCCAATGAAAATGTATTGAAAGAAAGAATGAAGCATGAGGAATGAAGAATTTGTAAAGGGAGAACGCACACTGAAGAGCATACTGACAGGCGGTCTGAAGAAGGTCGGCGAAACTTTGTGTGCCTTTTCCCATTCTTTGTATACCCGGATCGGGTATATATTTTTTTTATTCTTCCTTTTCTCGCTGTCTTCCTGCCACTATCCGCGCATTGCGCTCGATTCGGAGGAACTGACGGGACGTCAGCGCGATTCGTTGGCATGTCTGTACAAGTACAATTATGCGTGGAACACCAATCTGGAGCTTCGGACCGACTCGGTGGAGCTGGCCTGCCTGCCGGTGAAGGACAGCTACAAGACGCTCCACAAGGGCGACCGTGTGGTAGTGGCCGAGTTTGCCATTCATCCGGCCGACTCGGTGGACTCGGTATGGGTGAAGCTGGCCCACACGCAAGAGGTGCAGGGATGGTTACGCCAAAGCGACATGAAGCGTGCCTTTGCGCCTACCGACAGCATTTCGCAGGCCATCTACCTGTTTAGCGACACGCATGCATCCTATTTCGTCATCGTATTTGCGCTGTTCGTAGCCGTGTGGCTGTTCCGGGCATTCCGCAAGAAACAGCTGAAACTGGTCTACTTCGACGATATTGACAGTGTATATCCGTTGTTGCTCTGCCTGCTGATGGCCTTCAGTGCCACAATTTACGAGTCGATGCAGGTTTTTGTGCCCGCAACGTGGGAACACTTCTATTACAATCCGACGTTGTCGCCCTTCAAAGTGCCGTTCGTGTTGTCGGTGTTCCTCACCAGCATCTGGCTGTTCCTCATCGTGTTGCTGGCCGTGCTCGACGACCTTTTCCGCCAGCTTTCGCCAGCAGCTGCCGTATGCTATCTGTTGGGGTTGGCTTCGTGCTGTATCTTCTGCTATTTCTTCTTCATCCTGACCACGCACATCTACGTGGGCTATCTGTTTCTGGCTGTCTTTGTCTGGATATTTGTACGCCGGTTACGGCTCTCATTGCGTGCCGACCGCTACCGTTGCGGCAACTGCGGAGGTAAGATGATGCACAAAGGTGTATGCCCGCATTGCGGAGCGGTGAACGAGTAACGACAACCTTGTTTCGGATGCTCGCTTTTTGAGTACTTTTCAGTTTTAATCTTCTGATAATCTGTTTGTTATTCCCGCAAACTGCGCAGCTCTGTTGTGCCCGGTTTGTAGAACACTTGTGTGGCTCGTGAGAGACACTTGTACGGCTCGTGAGCAACACTTGCACGGCTCACGAGCCACACTTGTGTTGCTCAAACGGTTTGCAAGTGGCTTGAAAAGGGTAGATGTGGCGCAGGTGGACGGCGGGTAGAAAACACAGATTCCCGCCTGCAGCCACAAGCCCGGATGGGGGTAACGGCGACAGGCGGGAACCTATGAAATGTTTATTTTTCAGAAACGGCAGCGCAGGTCGATGCCTATCTGTACGGGGCGTCCCATCTGAGCGAAGCCGCGGCTCATGGTCTCGAACCAGAAAGCCTGATAGCAGGTATTCAGCGCATTGTTCACCCACAGGGCTATCTGTCCGTTGCCTTTGTTCAGGCTGATGCGGCCGTTCAGGGTGCCGTACAGGGCCTGACTGGCGTTGTTCTCCTCGGTCCAGTAGATGCGTCCGGCAGCTTTGTAGTGGGCGTTCAGGGTGATGTTGTCCAGCCAGGCACCTTTCTTCAGACCGATGATGTATTGGGCACCGATGTTGAACGTGTGTTTGGGCACGAAGGGCACGTAGCGGCCGTTGTAGTTCACTTCGTCGCTCACGACGTAGTCGGTAAATGTAGCGTAAGTGTAGCCGTAACTGCCGTTCAGCGTCAGGTCGTTGGTCAGCTGGGCGCGCAGGGCTGCTTCGGCTCCCAGGCTCCGGCTTTTTCCGGCATTCACGGTGATGCGTCCCAGTCCGCTGGCGGCGAAGCGCGAAATCTGCTGGTCGCGCGTGTCCATGTAGAAGGCGGCAAGGTCGGTCTGCAAGCGTCCGTCGAACAGGGTGAGGTGGGTACCTACTTCGTAGTTCCACGAATATTCGGGGCGGTAGAGGGTGGCTTGTCGTACGTCGGTTTCGGCTTTCTGTGCCATGCCGTTCAGCATGCCGATGATCTTCTGTTTGGTGGCGTCGTCTATCATGCCCACGCCTTCGATGACGGGGATGGTGGCCGATGCCACGTCGCCCATGTTGGCGCTGCGCATGTCGGTCTGCAGCAGGTCGCTGAACATCTGTATGTTGTAGCCGCCCGAACGGTAGCCTTTGGAAACGCTGGCGTAAATGTTGTTGCGGCGGTCGAAGTCGTATTGCAGGGCTACTTTAGGCAGCAGCTGGATGTAGTCGTGGTTCAGTTTGCCGCGGTAGCTGAGGCTCTGGTCGAAGCGGGTTTCGGGCACCATGGGGATGACGCGGTCGCCTGGTGTCAGCTTGCCGCTGAGCGAGTAGGTGTGCGAATAGGTGCAACCAGTGTTGTAGTCCAGCTTCAGACGTTCGTAGTCCATGCGCAGACCCAGTGTGAGCGAGAGACCCTCGGCGCCGAAGAGGTCGTTGAAGGTGGACTGGTGGAAGAGGGCGGCGTTCAGCACGGGTGTGTCGAACACGCCGCTGATGGGCAATGTGCTGCCGCCAATCACGTCGCTGAACACGAATTGCATGGTCATGGGACCTTGCGAGATGGTGGGCAGGTAGCGGTTGGCATTGTCGTTGGTCATGCTGTTCAGCCATGCCATGCCGTCGCTCTGGAAGGTGACGGGGGCATCGGTGTGCAGCCATTGGTAGAAGGCACTGGCTCCCGTTGTCCATTGCCAGCGGCGGCCGGGCTTTGACTTCAGTACCAATTCTTCGCTCAGCGTCTTCGAGTTCTGCTTTTGCATCATGGTGTAGATGTTCTGTTCGGTGAAGTCCTGGTCCAGATCCATGTGGTCGTCGAGCAGCTGGAAGCCCGTCACGCTGCTCAGCACAAAGTTGTCGGCCTGGTGCTCCAGGTTCAGACCGCCGTTCAGCAAGTTACGTTTGTAGCCGCTCCGGTGGTTGTAGGCGATGCGGCCGATGTAGTCGGCACGGTCTTCCTCGCCTTCGGTCACGCCGGTATATTCGTAGGGATATCCGCCCTGATGGGTGTATTCGTAGTTCAGGGTGAAGTCCAGTTTCAGGTTCTCGTTGGGCAACAAGATGGCGCGCAGGCGTCCGCCGAACTCGTCGTCCTTGTCCACCCGTTCGTTATTGAGTGCTGCGTTCTTGAAGAACCCGCCCTTATGCTCGTAGAAGAAGTTGGCCGAGAAGGCAAACTGCTGGCTGATGCGATGGTAGTGGCTGACGCTGGCCTTGTAGTTGTTGTAGGTGGCGGCGCTCAGCGTGAGGTCGGTGCCCTGATAAGTGAAGGGCGATTTGGTGAAGACACGTATCAGTCCGCCCATCGTGTTGCGTCCGTACAGGGTACCCTGCGGGCCGCGCATCACGTCGATGCGTTCGATGTCGGAGTAGTTGAAGTCGAAGGCCGACTTGTCGATGAAGGGAATGTTGTCCACGTACAGTCCGACGGCGGGCGTGTTGATACGCGAACCGATGCCGCGCACGTAGACCGAAGTAGTCAGTTTCGAACCGTAGTCGGGGATGAACAGGTTGGGCACAAGGGCCGACAGGTTCTTGACCGACTGCACGGCGTTGTTGCGCATGTCGGCCTGCGACAGCGATGTGGCCGAGAGGGCCTGTTGGCGCAGTCGGCTGTTCTCTTTCGGTGTGGCGATGACTACTACTTCTTCGATATCGACCACTTTGGTGGTGTCCTGTGGAACTTCTTCTCCGCGGACTGTCTGCGTTGCTCCGATGGCCAGCAACGCCAGTACGTTCAGGATGATTTTCTTCATGAGCTGATGTATTGTCTATTCAGGCCGCAAAGTAAAGGCAAATCGGCGGAACGTGCAATCCTCACTTATGAGGAAATCGGGGTGGGTCAGATGGCGTCGGCTTCCACATAGCCGTGCATCACGGCATAGATGGTAAGCCCCGAGACGGACTTGATGCCCAGCTTCTCGGTGATGTTCTTGCGGTGGCTGATGACGGTGGTCAGACTGATGTTCAGACGGTCGGCTATCTCTTTGTTGATGAGGCCTTTTACCACCAGTACCAGTACTTCGATTTCGCGCGCCGTCAGTTCGTGACCGGCGGGCATGTTGGCGGGTTTCTCTCCGACGGGCATGGCGGGTGCGGGCAGCTTACCGGGATGCCCGTGTTTGTGTCCGTGGCCGTGCAGGTGTACGATGCTTCGTACAAGGTCCTTCTCGGGCTGGCAGATGTTCAGTGTCAGCACGCCGGCCAGTTGCGGGTTGCCTTCGCCCGCTGCCAGCACAATGGTTTTGGGGCGCCGCGGCAGGAAGAAAACCGTATGCTCAAAATAGACCTGCGCCGAAACGAAGTAGTGCGCGTACATGTCGGGCGTGTCGTCTGCGAAGGCGGCAAACGAGGGGAACATGCGGATGACTGCACCCGGTATGAGCTCTTCAAGCAGGCCGCACAGGCCTAGGCTGCTCAGTGTGTTCGGGTCGATAATGGCGATTTCGGGCGAGGGCATACTTTGGAATTAATGATTGATGTGTCTGCAAAGAACGTCATTTTTGCGGAAACCGGCAAATGGCAGAAACAAAAATACCGGTGACAGGCTGATAAAGAATTTCCTCTAAAGCTGACTGACATTCAGAATCGGGTGGAAAAAAGAACATAATTGTTTGCTTTTTGTGCATTCTTTAGTATATTTGTATAATCTTTGTTGCTTATCACAATTAAGACGCAAAACTTATTATTTACTTAAATTTAATATCATTATGTTTAAAGCTCCTTTCTCTTTCGACGGACGTATTCGTAGAATCGAGTATTTTCTGTCTGCCGTTATCAGTTCTGTTTTTGGTGGTATAGCTATGGCGCTGGGCGTAGGAACCATGTTTTTAGGCGCAGCTTCCAATTCGGCTGGCGGTTTTGGTTTTGGTGTGCTGATTGGTTTCGTTGTCCTCATTGCCGATGCATGGTTCGGTCTGGCGCAGGGTGTGAAGCGTCTGCACGATGTTGACAAGTCCGGATGGTTCATTTTGCTGGGTCTTATTCCGCTTATTAACATCATTCTGGGTCTGTACATGCTGTTTGCCGATGGTACGGTAGGTCCTAACCAATATGGTCCCGACCCGAAGAACCGTATGCCTTACCAGCAACAGCCCTCTTCCATCAACGTAACAGTGAACGTAGGTGGCGAAAAAACAGCCAGTCAGGCTTCGCAGGCTCCTTCTTCAGCTCCCGCCGAAGGAGAAGAGGTAAAATAACGTTCCTTCTGAGGAATTAAGAATATCCGCAACTATCATTCGCAAAGGACAGGGCAATACGGGGTTTATCCGTTGCCTTTCCGAAGCTTTGAAGGAAGTTGCGGATATTTTTTGTACAGGTATTTTATAGGCTGTATATAGTTTTAAAGAACTTCGCAATACTGTGCTGCCGCCTCGGCACACCGTTCTCCGTCTACTCCGGCAGAGACGATGCCGCCTGCATAACCGGCTCCTTCGCCGCAGGGGAAGAGGCCGCGAAGGCGGACGTGTTGCAGGGTGTCGCGATCGCGTACAATGCGTACGGGTGCCGATGTACGGGTTTCGACGGCTATCATCACGGCTTCGTTGGTCAGGAAGCCGCGGGCATTGCGGCCGAACTGCTGGAAACCTTTGGCCAGGCGGTTGGCGATGAACGGAGGCAGCCAGAAGTGTAGGGGCGAAGCTATCAGCCCCGGAGCATACGACGACTCGGGCAGGTCGGCACTGAGGCGGCGGTTCACAAAGTCGGCCATGCGCTGGGCTGGTGCCGTCTGACGGCGGTTGCCCTGCTGCCAGCAGAGGCGTTCAAGGTGTTCCTGCAGGAAAAGCATGTTCAAAGAAGAACCTCCTTCGCCTGTCTGTAGTAATTCTTCATTCTTCATTCCTAATTCTTCATTCTCCAAGTCTTCCGGTCTGATTTCCACCACCATTCCGCTGTTGCTCCAGCGCGAGCCACGGTTGCTGGGACTCATGCCGTTCACCACAATCTGTTCGGGACCGCTGGCTGCGGGCACGATGAAGCCACCGGGGCACATGCAGAAGCTATAAACGCCACGGCCTTCGACCTGCGTGACAAAACTGTATTCGGCTGCGGGCAGATACTTGCCGCGTCCGTTTTTGTTGTGATACTGTATCTGATCGATGAGGTGGGCGGGATGCTCCAGTCGCACACCTACGGCGATACCTTTGGCTTCTATCTCTACGTTGTTGGCGGCCAGCCAGCGATAGACGTCGCGGGCAGAGTGGCCGGTAGCCAGGATGACAGGACCGAGGAATGTCTGTCCCGTGTTGGTTTCGATGCCCTTTACTTCATCGCCTTCGATGAGCAGGGCGTCCATACGGGTCTGGAAGTGAACTTCGCCACCGCACTGTAGGATGGTGTTGCGCATGTTTTCGATGACGCGGGGCAGCTTGTCGGTGCCGATGTGCGGGTGGGCGTCCACCAGAATGGAGGTGGATGCGCCGTGCTGGCAGAAGATGTTGAGTATCTTGTCCACGTTGCCGCGCTTCTTGCTGCGGGTATATAGTTTGCCGTCGGAGTAGGCACCTGCGCCGCCTTCGCCGAAGCTGTAGTTCGACTCAGGGTTTACGGCTTGCGTGCGGCTTATCTGGGCGAGGTCTTTCTTGCGTTCGCGTACGTCCTTGCCGCGCTCTACCACGATGGGGCGCAGTCCCAGTTCGATGAGGCGCAGGGCGGCGAATAGTCCGCCGGGGCCAGCACCTACGACGATGACCTGGGGGCGGCCTTCTACATTATTATATACGGTGTGCCGATATTCGTCGTCTTTGGGCACTTCGTTGACGTAGGCACGTACGGTGAGGTTGACAAACACCGTCCGCTGGCGGGCGTCGATGCTCCGCTTCAGGATGCGGGTGGCGTTTATTTCTTTCTTGTTCAAGCCTTTTTCGTTGACCAGATAGTCAATCAGGCGTTGTTCGTTGGCGGCTACTTCGGGTAGCACTCTGATGTTATATTCTTGTATCATATGTTTTATTAAACGCAGATTATCGCAGATTATCGCAAATTAAAGGACATATCTTCTTATGCCATTCTGCAAATTCATATTATAGAAATTAATAAGCAAGCCTAAATGAACTTGGCTCAATCTTAAATAAGTCATTATCTGTGCTGTATGGATAGGTAAAATTTTCTCCACAGTTTTCAGTTCGATAATGATTTTGTTCTCTACTAAGATATCGATGCGGTAACCGCAATCCAATGTTATACCTTTATATAAGACCGGTAAGGGCTTTTGCCGTTCGTAATGGATATTTTTTCCACTCAGCTCATAACACAGACAGGCTTCATACACACTTTCCAATAAACCAGGTCCCAGCTCTTTATGTACATTATATGCACATCCCAGTACTTGATAGGATAATTCGTTTGTTTCTTTATCTATATTTACCATAGTAAATTTACTTTGCGTCAATCTGCGTTAATCTGCGTTTTATATCTCTATCCAAACAGTGCCCTAAATGCTTCTTCCACCTTCCTCACCGGCACCAGTTCGATGCTCAGTTTCTTCGTGTTCAGCCCCTGCAGGTTGTATTTGGGCAGGAGGAACTGTTTGAAACCCAGTTTCTCGGCCTCGCCGATGCGTTGCTCGATGCGGTTCACGGGACGGATTTCGCCCGAGAGACCTATCTCGCCTGCCATGCAGACGCCCGGCTCAATCTCCGCATCCATGTTGCTGGAGAGGATGGCGCTGATGACGGCCAGGTCGATGGCCGGGTCATTCACCTTGAGGCCGCCCGCAATGTTGAGGAAAACGTCTTTCTGCGCCAACTTAAAGCCTACACGCTTTTCGAGCACGGCCAGCAGCATGTTCATGCGGCGGATGTCGAAGCCCGTGGCCGAGCGTTGCGGATTGCCGTAGACGGCGGAACTGACCAGTGCCTGTGTCTCGATGAGGAAAGGACGTACACCTTCGATGGCCGAGGCGATGGCCACACCACTCATGCCTTCGTGATCCTGACTCAGCAGCAGTTCGGAGGGGTTGCTCACTTGGCGCAGACCGTCCTGACGCATTTCGTAGATGCCCAGTTCGGCGGTGCTGCCGAAGCGGTTCTTGATGCTGCGCAGAATGCGGTACATGTAGTGCTGGTCGCCCTCGAACTGAAGGACGGTATCGACGATGTGTTCCAGCACTTTGGGACCTGCGATGCTGCCTTCCTTGTTGATGTGGCCAATCAGGATGACTGCTGTATGCGTTTCCTTGGCGAAGCGCAGAATGCTGGCGGCACACTCGCGCACCTGGGCGATGCTGCCCGGCGAGGATTCCAGTGCTTCGGTCGAAATGGTTTGTATGGAGTCGATGATGACCAGGTCGGGGCGTGTGTTCTTGATGTGGACGTAGATCTGTTCGAGCGACGTCTCGCACACGATGAGACAGTCCGACGATTGTTTCGTCAGCCGTTCGGCACGCAGTTTCAGCTGTCGCGCGCTTTCCTCGCCCGAGATGTAGAGGATGCGTTTCTCGGGCATCCGCAGGACGGTTTGCAGCACCAGTGTCGACTTGCCGATGCCCGGCTCTCCGCCTATCAGCACCAGCGACCCTTGCACCAGTCCGCCACCCAGTACGCGGTTCAGTTCGGCGTCGTGCAGGTCGATGCGGGGTTCGTCGGCCGCTTCAATCTCGTCTAGGGTGACGGGCTTGGACTTGACGGTCTCGATGCCCGAAACGGGGCGTTTATTGGTGGGCTCCTTGCGTACGATTTCTTCGACGAAGGTATTCCACTGTCCGCACGCGGGGCACTTGCCCTGCCATTTGGGCGACTCTTGTCCGCAGTTGCTGCATACGTAGACGGTTTTCTCTTTGGCCATAATCGGAAGATTTAATGAATTGTGGCCTCAAAGGTACTTTATTCACCACAGAGTACACAGAGTTTCACGGAGTTTTTTTACTTTTGTTCGTGCGGTGCACGGGCCGACGGCAGTGTTCCGCGATGTGAATATGAACCGATTCTTTAACAACTGAAATTATGATAGACGAAATTCTGAAATTCAACAAGCAGTTTGTGGCCGACAAGGGATACGAGAAGTACATCACGACGAAATATCCCGACAAGAAGATTGCCATCCTGTCGTGTATGGACACCCGGCTGACGGAGTTGCTGCCAGCGGCTTTGGGCATCAAGAACGGCGATGTGAAAATGATTAAGAATGCGGGAGGCATCATCTCGCACCCCTTCGGCAGTGTGATCCGAAGCCTGTTGGTAGCCATTTACGAGCTGGGCGTGACGGAGGTGATGGTGGTTGCCCATTCGGACTGCGGCGCGTGTCACATGAGCAGCGAGCAGATGATTGAGCACATGAAGGCCCGCGGCATCCATCAGGAGACCATCGACATGATACGTTTCTGCGGCGTGGACTTCGAATCGTGGCTTTACGGTTTTGGCGATACCGAGAAGTCGGTCCGCGAAACGGTCAGTGCCATCCTGAATCATCCGCTTATTCCGCACGACATTCGTGTGTCGGGTTACATCATAGACTCCGTAACGGGTGAGCTGACTCCCGTAGAATAGCTTCCTGAAGGGGTTGTGAGACCGGTTTGTGGGACACTTGCACGGCTCGCGAGCAACACTTGTACGGCTCGCGAGCCGTGCAAGTGTCCCACAAATGTATTGCAAGTGTGGCTCGCGGCACTTGCAAGTGGGGTTCAAAAACGTTTTTTATACTGTGATTTCGCCGGCCAGCGGTCGCTTCATCAACTCTCTTACCTTGGCTGGTTCGTAGTCGTGTCCCAGCAGGAACATCAGCTTGGCCACGGCCGATTCGGTAGTGATGTCGTAACCCGACACGACGCCTGCGCTGATGAGTTGATAACCGGTTTCGTACCGCTCCATTTCGACGGTGCCCGAGCTGCATTGCGTCACGTTGACGATGACGATGCCCCGGCGGCTGGCATCGGACAGCAGCTGTAGGAACCACGGCTTGCGGGGAGCGTTGCCCGAACCGTAGGTTTCCAGTACGACGGCTTTCAGTCCTTCGGTGGCGAAGAGCGAGCGCACGACGTTCTCCTGAATACCGGGGAACAGCTTCAGAATGGCGATGTTGGTGTCGAGCAGGAAGTGCGGTTTCAGTTCGCGGCGGATGCCGTGGGGATGAATCTGCACATTATTATATTTAATATGTATACCTGCCGAAGCCAGTACAGGATAGTTGTACGAGCGGAAGGCGTTGAAGTTTTCGGCATTGATTTTGGTTGTCCGGTTTCCACGCATCAGGTGGTTCTCGAAGAAGATACATACTTCGGGCACGATGGGGCGGCCGTTGCTGTGGCAGGCTGTGGCTATCTCGATGCTGGTCAGCAGGTTTTCCTTACCGTCGGTGCGCAGCACGCCGATGGGCAGTTGCGAGCCGGTCAGGATGACGGGCTTGTTCAGCCCTTCGAGCATGAAGCTCAAGGCCGAGGCCGTGAAGGCCATCGTATCGGTGCCGTGCAGGATGACGAAGCCTGTATATTGTTGGTAGTTGTCGCTGATGATGCGTACCAGCCTTCGCCACGCTTCGGGATCCATGTCCGACGAGTCCATAGGCGGGTCGAACTGGTAAGTGTCGATACGGAAGGCAAACTTCTGGAGTTCGGGCACATGCTTTTGGAGCTGCTCCAGATTGAAGTTCTCCAGCGCGCCCGTTTCCGGATTCTCGATCATTCCGATGGTTCCACCGGTGTATATTAACAAAACGGAAGTGTTCTCTGGGGTCATACGCTCGTTTCTTTCGGTTCTACTGTGCAAAGATAATGATATATATCGTAAATTCTAACAAAGTGTAAGAAAAGAACATCCCAATCTTCTTTCCGAGGACTGTAAACGGCACAGTTTGTCAGTTGTGGATTCGGCATATTTCTGCATATTTTGGGCTCTTTCTATATTTTTATCGTAAAAAAGTGGCAAAAAGTGATAGAATGAACGTTTTTATTGTTACTTTTGCAACACTTATCAGAAACGATAGAAACAAGAGCTATGAACAAGTACTTCCAACATACCGTCACATCCATGTGGACCATGACCCTTAGGGGTTAGGGGATAGTATTTGTGTTTCTACGTGTTACACCATTTCAAAACAGCTTTATTTTTTTGATGCGAGGAGAGAAGATCTTTTTTCTTTCGTCTCGTTTCCTTTTTCAATTATCTATTATCGTCAATAAAAACAGTCTAATATAATGAAAGTAATGAAGTTTGGCGGTTCGTCCGTAGGAACCGCAAGCAGTATCCTGAGTGTGAAGAAAATAGTAGAAGCAGTCGATGAGCCGGTCATCGTTGTCGTATCGGCCCTGGGCGGCATTACTGATAAGTTGCTCAATGCCTCGCGGCTGGCAGCGGCAGGCGACGCTTCGTACGAGAACGAATTCAAGGAAATAGTCTACCGCCACGTCGAGATGGTGAAGGAAATTATTCCGGCAGGCGAAGAGCAGGTGACCTTGCAACGCGAAGTGGGCGAGTTGCTCAACGAACTGAAGGACATCTTTCAGGGCGTATACCTGATAAAAGACCTGTCGCAGAAGACCAGCGACACCATCGTAAGCTATGGCGAACGCCTGTCGTCGCTCATCGCGGCACGTCTGACAGGGGCCGAATGGCGCGACTCGCGTCAGTTCATCAAGACAGAAAAGAAATTCTCGAAACACATTCTCGATGCCGACCAGACCTATCGCCTGGTGCGTGAGGCCTTCCGCGAATTGCCTCGCCGTACGCTGATACCGGGCTTCATTGCTACCGACAAGACGACGGGCGTCGTGACCAACCTGGGTCGCGGAGGTTCGGACTACACGGCAGCCATTGTGGCCGCTGCGCTCGATGCCGACAGTCTGGAAATCTGGACCGATGTGGACGGCTTCATGACCGCCGATCCGCGTGTCATCTCCACTGCCTACACCATCAAGGAGTTGAGCTACGTGGAAGCTACCGAACTTTGTAACTTCGGTGCCAAGGTAGTCTATCCGCCTACCATCTATCCCGTCTGCCACAAGAACATTCCTATTCTGATAAAGAACACTTTCAATCCCGAGGGCGAAGGTACCATCATCAAGCAGGAAGTTTCCGATCCGCAGAGTAAGGCCATCAAGGGTATCTCTTCGATCAACGATACGAGCCTCATTACCGTGCAGGGTCTCGGTATGGTGGGCGTCATCGGTGTCAACTACCGCATATTCAAGGCATTGGCCAAGAATGGCATTAGTGTCTTCCTCGTGTCGCAGGCATCGTCGGAGAACTCGACATCCATCGGTGTGCGCAATGCCGATGCCGACCTGGCTTGCGAAGTACTGAACGAAGAGTTTGCCAAAGAAATTGTGATGGGCGAGATCTCGCCTATACAGGCCGAGAAGAACCTGGCTACCGTAGCCATCGTAGGCGAGAACATGAAGCATACCCCAGGTATCGCCGGTAAGCTGTTCGGCACGTTGGGACGCAACGGTATTAATGTGATAGCCTGTGCGCAGGGAGCTTCGGAGACCAACATTTCGTTTGTAGTAGACAGCAAGTCGTTGCGTAAGTCGCTTAACGTTATCCACGATTCGTTCTTCCTCTCTGAATATCAGGTACTCAACCTCTTCATTTGCGGCATTGGTACCGTGGGCGGCAGCCTGATACAGCAGATTCACAGCCAGCGGCAGAAACTGATGCAGGAAAACGGTCTGCAACTCAATGTTGTAGGTATCGCCGATGCCAGCAGAGCGATGTTTGCCCGCGAGGGGCTCGACTTGGCCAACTTCCGTGAAGAACTCGCCGCAAAGGGTAAGGAAAGCACTGTAGGCATTTTGCGCAACGAGATTATCGGAATGAATATCTTCAACTCCGTCTTCGTCGACTGTACGGCGAGTGCCGAAGTAGCTTCGCTCTACAAAGACCTGCTGCAACACAACGTATCGGTAGTGGCAGCCAACAAGATAGCCGCCTCGTCCGAATACGAAAACTATCGCACGCTGAAGCAGATTGCCCGTCAGCGTGGTGTGAAGTATCTGTTCGAGACTAACGTGGGAGCCGGTCTGCCCATCATCAATACCATTAACGACCTCATCCATAGTGGTGACAAGATATTGAAGATAGAAGCCGTGTTGAGCGGTACGCTGAACTACATCTTCAACAAGATCAGTGCCGACATCCCCTTCAGCCGTACCATTCGCATGGCGCAGGAAGAGCGCTATTCCGAACCCGATCCGCGTATCGACCTCAGCGGTAAGGACGTTATCCGCAAGTTGGTCATCCTGGCCCGCGAAGCCGGTTATCGCCTGGAGCAGAGCGACGTGGAGAAACACCTCTTCGTACCCGACGACTTCTTCGAAGGTTCGCTGGACGACTTCTGGAAGAAGGTGCCCAGCCTGGACGCCGACTTCGAAGCCCGCCGCAAGGTGCTCGAAGCCGAGCACAAGCACTGGCGTTTCGTAGCCAAGCTGGAGGACGGCAAGGCCTCGGTTGGTCTGCAGGAAGTAGGCATGGGGCATCCGTTCTACGGTCTGGAGGGCAGCAACAACATCATTCTGCTCACCACCGAGCGCTACAAGGAATATCCGATGATGATACAAGGCTACGGTGCCGGAGCCAGCGTGACTGCCGCCGGCGTGTTTGCCGACATCATGAGCATTGCAAACGTATAAATAATGGAGAATGGACAATGGTTAATGGATCATTCGCAAATATCAAATATCGGTGCGGCAGCCATTTCCCATATTCCATTTTCCAATCTCAATGATCCATTAAAAAATGAAACACATTATCATATTAGGGGACGGCATGGCCGACTGGCCTGTTGACTCGTTGGGGGGCAAGACGCTGCTGCAGGCAGCCGACACGCCCAACATGGACCGGCTGGCCCGCATGGGACGCACGGGCCGGCTGGTAACGGTGGCCGATGGTTTCCATCCGGGAAGCGAAGTGGCCAATATGTCTGTACTGGGTTATAATCTGCCGCGGGTGTACGAAGGCCGCGGACCACTCGAAGCCGCCAGCATCGGTGTGGACTTGAAGCCGGGCGAAATGGCCATGCGCTGCAACATTATCTGCATCGAAGGCGACCACATCAAGAACCACTCCGCCGGACACATCACTACCGAAGAGGCCGACGAACTGGTGCGCTACCTGCAAGAGCAGCTGGGCGACGACCGCATCCATTTCTATACAGGCGTGCAATACCGTCATCTGCTGGTAGTCAGAGGAGGGGACAAACGTATCGATTGCACACCGCCTCACGATGTGCCTCTGAAGCCGTTCCGCCCGCTCATGGTGAAGCCGCAGGCAGGCACCGAACACATTAGCGTGCCCGAAGGCAATGCCGACCTGACGCCGACACAAACGGCCGACCTGCTGAACGACCTCATCTTCCGCTCGCAGGAATTGTTGAAGAATCATCCCGTCAACCTGAAACGCATGGCCGAAGGCAAGGACCCCGCCAACAGCATCTGGCCCTGGAGTCCGGGCTATCGTCCGCAGATGGAACCGTTCTCGCATACCTTTCCGCAAGTGAAGCGGGGAGCCGTCATTTCGGCAGTCGATCTGATCAACGGCATCGGCTACTATGCCGGTTTGCGCCGCCTGAACGTGGAAGGTGCTACCGGACTGTACGATACCAACTACGAAAACAAAGTGGCCGCCGCCCTTGAGGCATTGAAGACGGACGACTTTGTCTATCTGCACGTCGAGGCCAGCGATGAAGCCGGACACGAGGGCGACATCGTACTGAAGATGCGTACCATCGAGAATCTGGACAAGCGTGCCGTAGGCCCTATCTACGAAGCCGTGAAAGACTGGGACGAACCGGTAGCCATCGCCGTGCTGCCTGACCATCCCACGCCCTGCAAACTGCGTACGCATACGGCCGAGCCAGTGCCTTTCCTCGTCTGGTATCCGGGCATCGAACCCGACGAAGTGCAGACCTTCGACGAAGTGGCTGCCTGCAACGGCATCTATGGGCTGATGAAGGAAGACGAGTTTATCAACGAATTTATGAAACAAGCATAAGCAACTCACAGAAACAGAAACTATGAAATACTACAGTACCAATAAACAGGAAAACAACGTCAGTCTGGAAGACGCGGTGGTAAAAGGGCTGGCAACCGACAAGGGACTTTACATGCCCGATGTCATCAAAGCCTTGCCGCAAGAGTTTTACGACCGGATAGATACGTTGAGCTTTCAGGAAATAGCTTATCGGGTGGCCGATGCCTTCTTTGGCGAGGACGTACCCGCCGATACGTTGAAGCAGATTGTATATGATACGCTGAGCTTCGACGTGCCGCTGGTCAAAGTTACCGACAACATCTTCTCGCTTGAACTGTTTCACGGCCCGACGCTTGCCTTCAAGGATGTGGGCGGCCGCTTCATGGCCCGTCTGCTGGGTTATTTTATCCGTAAGGAAGGCAAACGGCAGGTCAATGTACTGGTAGCTACTTCGGGCGATACGGGCAGTGCCGTGGCCAATGGCTTTCTGGGTGTAGAGGGCATTCACGTGTATGTGCTCTATCCCAAAGGCAAGGTCAGCGAGATACAGGAAAAACAATTCACTACGCTGGGGCAGAACATCACTGCCCTTGAAGTGGACGGTACCTTCGACGACTGCCAGGCACTGGTTAAGTCGGCCTTCATGGATCGTGAGCTGAACGAGCATCTGCAGTTAACTAGTGCCAATTCGATCAACGTGGCCCGTTTCCTGCCTCAGGCGTTCTACTATTTCTATGCCTATGCCCAGTGGGTAAAGCAAATGAAGGCACGCTTTGGCGAGGGCGAACAGCTTGCTGCGGTATTGTCGCGTGGTCCTGTAGTCTGTGTGCCCAGCGGCAACTTTGGCAACATCACGGCCGGTCTGTTCGGCAAGCGTATGGGACTTCCCGTCAGTCGCTTCATTGCTGCTAACAATCGTAACGACATTTTTTATCAGTATCTTCGCACGGGAATCTATACCCCCCGTCCTAGCATCGCTACCATTGCCAATGCGATGGATGTGGGCGACCCCAGCAACTTTGCCCGGGTACTCGACCTCTACGGACATAGTCATGCAGCCATTGCAGCCGAGATCAGCGGAGCTACCTATACCGACGAGCAGATAGCCGACACTATGCGCTGTGTGTGGAAGGAGCATCAATACCTGCTCGATCCGCATGGCGCCTGCGGGTATCGTGCCCTTAGCGAAGGTTTGCAACCGGGAGAGACTGGTATCTTCCTCGAAACAGCCCATCCGGCCAAGTTTAAGGACACAGTGGAGGGTATTCTGGGCGAATCCATCAGCATCCCCGAGAAGTTGCAGGCTTTTATGCGCGGCGAGAAACAGAGCATCCCGATGTCGAAGGAGTTTGCAGCTTTCAAGCAGTACTTGATGACGGTATAAGAGATATGTAGAGACTGTTTGCAGAACAGTCGGAAACTTGGTCCGCCGATTTTCCTTATAAATCTTCAGAAAAGGAAAATTGGCGGACATGCGTGAAGAGGATATTGCTTTTTTACGGAAAAACAGAGAGAAATGTGAACGAAAATGCTGCTTTTTTGTTAGTTTAGCATCAGTTATTAAAAAAAGAAGAATGTATATGTTATCTATTTTGTTAACGGCAGCGGCGACTGCTGAAAAAACTACAAATGAATTGAGCCGTTTGCAGGTGTTTGCGGAACAAATGTACGACTGGGGCATCAATGCCGGTAAACACCTGATCAGTGCAATTATCATTTTCATAGTGGGACGTTTTCTGATCTCCTTCTTGCAACGGATGGTTGCAAATATCATGATAAAGAGGAAGGTAGATCCAGGTATACAGAGCTTTGTCAGGAATGTGATGAGTATTTTGCTGACAATTCTGTTGGTAGTGGCTATTATCGGAAAGCTGGGCATTGAGACTACCTCGTTTGCTGCTTTGCTGGCATCGGCCGGTGTGGCTATTGGTATGGCGCTGTCGGGCAATTTGCAGAACTTTGCCGGTGGACTGATTATATTGATTTTGCGCCCTTTCAAAGTGGGCGACTGGATTGAGAGTCAGGGTCAAGCCGGTACCGTGCGCGAAATTCTGATTTTTCATACTTTGCTGACTACTGCCGACAACAAGGTAATTTATATCCCTAACGGTTCCTTGTGCAGCGGAACGATTGTCAATTACAGCCGTGAAGAAAATCGTCGTGTAGAGTGGATAGTAGGTGTGGAATATGGAGAAGATTATGACAAGGTAGAGAAAACCGTTCGTAGCCTCATAGCTGCTGAACCACGTATTCTGACTACTCCCGAACCTTATGTGGCTTTACATGCATTGGATGCCAGCAGTGTAAATGTGGTGATACGTGTGTGGGTGAAGACTTCAGACTACTGGAATGTCTATTTCGATATGAACAAGAACATTTATGCCGAGTTCAATAAGGAAGGCATTGGCTTCCCGTTCCCGCAACTGACGGTTCACCAGGCCGCAGACTGATTTGGTTGTGGAATCTTTTTCTGATTCAAATAGTCCGGAAACATATTTCATCGAAGTGTTTCCGGACTTCCTATATAAATGCCTTTAGATGCTTATGTGCCTAGAAATAAGGATGATATAAAGACGCCTCTATTTGCAGGGTATAATTTTAAATTATAAAATACTGTTAAAATATCGTTCTTCTATTGCGGATTAGAAATAAATGCCTACCTTTGCAACCGCAATCGAGAGAGA
Source organism: Bacteroides ndongoniae (assembly GCF_900108345.1). Taxonomy (GTDB): domain Bacteria; phylum Bacteroidota; class Bacteroidia; order Bacteroidales; family Bacteroidaceae; genus Bacteroides; species Bacteroides ndongoniae. The sequence continues at coordinate 969,055 of NZ_FNVV01000012.1, forward strand.
TAGCAACAAAACAATGAAATAATGGTGCGTTAGTTCAGCTGGTTAGAATACATGCCTGTCACGCATGGGGTCACGGGTTCGAGTCCCGTACGCACCGCGAAAGTAAATAAATAAGTTTAGAAAAGCTTCAATTCTATAGTAGAATTGGAGCTTTTTTTATTTTCCTCGGTGGAAATGAAATTCTGTAGTTCTACGAAAATTAAGGGGGAATGGAATTGGATAGGTGTATTGACAGATGGAATGGAGCGATTTAAAACAAGTTGCGTTTAAATATTGTATGAATGTGGACAGTTTATCTTTGTTAATCCTGTAAGAACTGTTTTGTTCTTTGCGTGCTTTTGCTATTTTTGCCATAGAATTTTGTTGCTTTGTATTAACTTAACGTGAGTTCGATATAAAATCAAAAAAAAGAAAGTTGTCTGTCATTGACAAAATTTATATCAATAGCTGGCTTCTTTTCAAAAAAGCAGTATGCTGCGATAGCCGACAAAGAGTTAGCTATAAAGTTATTGAATGAACGATGTCTGGAGTGCTCTATCTGTGCAATGTTCTTCAATTCGTCATTGACCGTTTCGATCAGGGCTCTTTTTCTGAGCAAGATCTTGTCGGCAATACTCATCAGGTAAGCTTCCAAAATTGGCGTATTGACTAGTATGTCCCTTTCCTTTACCTTCGTGCTAAACTTAAAACTCGAAAGATTATGTTTAGCGAAAAAGATTTTGAAAGACTGTGGTTCCTCTACAAGACCGAGGGCGAACCCAAAGGAGTTTCCATCAACTCATTCTGTATTAGCAACA
>NZ_FNVV01000006.1 GCF_900108345.1 Bacteroides ndongoniae
CTTGAACGATTTATTTGCGTGTCTGGGATTGAACCAAACACGCAATTAATTGACAAACTTTTCAAAGAACTCATTTTATTTACTGCCAGAGCCGCTTAGGCTAGGCTAATTTTTAACGAACTATTGTTACTTCTAAAACCTGTAAGGTGTCACGGCCTAAGCGGCTTAACTCTGTCACTAACACCTTATCTATGTGATTTCTCTCAACATAGCTTATCATGTTTAGAAGTTCCGTCCTTTCTTTATTTGATTTTGCTCCCGAAATCTTTTCGGCGAACACAGCCTCAATACTCCAGCCATTTGATGTTGACAAAGTTGTTAATTCACTGACTTGTCTATCGTATTCTTGTAGACTTGTTGATACTCGTGCGAAAATTACCGTCTTTACCATAATTGTTTTAAATATCAATTTATTATGTTGCAAATATACATATAATATAATTGACTTGCAAATACAAGTTGATTAAAAAATCAATTAATATTATTTGTTTTGATATTTAAAACAAATAAACTAACTTTGCCAAAAAAGATGTATATGGAAAGAATCTTGGCTGAAAATGTAAAACGACTTTGCAAAGAGCAAGGTAAACAATTGAAAGACTTAGCAGCAAGTATGGGGATTGACCCTGCAAGCCTCACCCGAGCAATGTACGGAAATGCACGCCTAGACACTATTGAGAAAATAGCGAACGCTCTACGAGTATCTATCAAAAGTCTATTTGAACAAACAGATGATGATGCAATAGAAGGTTATATTAAGATAAGAGGAAAAATCTATAAATTTTATAACAAAGAAGAGCTAGATAAGATTTTGAAAAATAATACTCTTTAAATTGCGAACAATAATAAAAAACTTCTTATCTTTGTAAACTAACAAAATTAAAAATGTAAGCTTCCAAAATTGGCGTATTGACTAGTATGTCCCTTTCCTTTAGCTTCGTGCTAAACTTAAAACTCGAAAGATTATGTTTAGCGAAAAAGATTTTGAAAGACTGTGGTTCCTCTACAAGACC
>NZ_FNVV01000010.1 GCF_900108345.1 Bacteroides ndongoniae
GCTTTGATTTTCAAAGCATAACCCCGTAGGGCAAGAGGAAAAAACAGGGCTTGCCCGGTTTCCTCTTGCTGTTCTATCGAACACCCTCCCCAGCGCGAAATTAGCAAAGGGGACGGGGAGAGATAGAGCCTATCCCACACACGTGAACACCCACGAAAACCGCACACCCGGTACACAACAGAAATACCCAACAAAACCGCACAACAGAACGTGTCCGGAACACCACAAAAAACTCATCGGTCGGGGAGCGCCGCACGGCAAGGGGGTGTACCAACACTCCCGACGAGTGCAGCCGTTTACTTGGATATATGATATAAGTTATTTTGATTCTGTCACAAATTCAAAAGGATTGCAGTATGTGCCGTTTCGGAACTTACTGCAATCCTTCATTTGTCGTCATAATGCCCCCAGGCTGAAATGATAAACACAATTACGGTAGTCTCGTTGACCATATACCTGATACGGTTCTTCTTGTCCAGCTGCCTTGACCAGACACCCTCCAGGTATCTCAACTGTTCCGGATGCCCTGTACCCGTGTACGGGTGTTCCCGGAGTTCATCAAGCAGCTTCTCCAGCTTCCTGAAAAGCTGCGGAGAGGATTTTCTCATCAACAGGACATGTTTTACCGCTTCTTTGGAAAATTCTATCTCATACATTGCCTTCGCCCTCTATACGGTTAAGAAAATCGTCCAGAGACTCGTTTTTAGCCATTCTGAAGGTATTTCCGTTTCGGATATCTTCAATACCTCTCTGGATGGCCGCAAGTTCTTCCTTTGAAGGGAAATCACCTTCTCTGACTGCACACACCATAATAGGGGCTGCATTGCGTCTGGAGACCAGGATCGTTTCCGTCTCTGCCATTTCGAAGTATTTCTTCTGATTGGCACGAAATTCGCGTGTTGTAACAATCTGCATAGTTCTAATATATTGGTTTTCACCGCAAAAATAGGGATAAAAATCAATAAAACAAAAGTTTTGTGTACTTATTTGTGTACACGCGCGGAAAATTCGTTCCTCAAAGAACGCTGCGCTGGCTTTTGCTTTGCTTTCACAAACATTCAAAAAGTCGTTTTTCGCGGATTTGAAGGTCTGGAAGCCACATTCCGGCTAAAATTTTATGACTTGTTTTTAAGCATTACTTGTTATATGCTTATCGACTTTTGAAAAACATGTTTTAATAATCTGATAAACAATAAATTACAAGCAATAACAAGAATCTAACTACGACTTTTTGAATACTAACTACGACTTTTCGAATACTATTTCAAAGTTTAACTACGACTTTTTGAATACTAATCACACAATCTACGACTTTTATTTGTTAAAGTCGTTTTTAATACTTATATTTGCACAAAACACTGATAATTATGGCAATAGTAAACAAAGACCTTATCCAAAGTTATATTATGACTACGGCAAAATATGACTTTAATGTGTACGAAAAGCGTATCATTTATCGTCTTGTAGAAATGGCTCAAGGAGAGCTGCAAGGCATAAAATTCGCTGATAACTGTCAGAAGATAGAGCATGATCTTTTCAGTTGCGTAAATATAACCATGCCTATCGCCTGCCTGCTTAATGGAGAGGACGACAAGAATTATGCGAGAGTAAAAGAAGCCCTACAGTCGCTTCAGCGAAAGATCTTTGAGTATGAAGATGATGAAATCTGGCAAAGTATCTCTATCATAGCCTTGCCTTATATACGGAAGCGTTCTTCAGTCTTGTCCTTTCAGGTACACCCACGTGTATGGGACTGCATACTTGATTTCTCAAAGGGCTTCAGGAAATACGAACTAAAAGCAGCCATGAGCTTTAAGAGTCAGTTTTCAATGCGCTTTTATGAGTTACTGAGCAACCAGAAAACTCCTCTGATATACTCTATAGAACAACTAAAGGAAATGTTTTGTGTGGCAGATAAGTATGAGCGAATAAATGATTTCATGCGCAAAGTAGTAGAAGCTGCAAAAAAAGAACTTGATGAAGTCAGCCCATATACCTTTGAGTACACACCGCTCAAAACAGGACGAAAGATAACGGCCATAAAGTTTTATCCAGTATATCAACCGGAACACCGTGACAGTGATTTGGAAAAACATGACCTTCAAAAACAGACAGCTTTAAGCTGGTCGTTAGCTCCGGAAATAAGAAGTTATCTTAAAAACTCGATTGAGTTTTCAGATAAAGAGATTAAGAATAATCTGGATCTGTTTATATCAGCACAAACCTTACTTCCGGATTTCCTTAATGAACTTGCCATTCTAAAAGGGAAATCAAGGGAAAAGAAGAACCCAAAAGGTTATATAATCAATGCTATCAAGGGAAAAATTAAAGACAGAAAGAAACTTTGATTATGTTACACAATCAAAAAAACAACGATATGAAAGAAGGAGATTTGATATTGGTATCTGCTGAAGCCACAGGCTTAGGAAAGCCAATGGAAGCCGTTATAGACAAGATTGAGACATTCATGAGACAAACCCTTGTAACGGTCACTTACACGCAACCAGACGCCTTATCCGGCTTTGGAGGGTGCTTTGTGGATTCTCATATCACTTTAAGCAAGGAAAAGACCAAGTAACCTGAATATATTTCAGGAATATTCGGTATATTTGTAGTATATTCAATTAAAAAGAAGCATAAAATCAGCATATCAAGCATATTATAAGCATATTTATATCAATCGGTTAAGGTATGACAGATAAAGCAACCATACAACCCAAAAGCAAGCCGGAAAAGACTACAATCTCAATAAGCGGAGAAACATCTGAACGGCTGGAGATATACTGCCGGGCAAACGGCATATTACGGAAAGAGTTCGTTTCTCTCGCCCTGGAATACTTTGAACGCACAGGTTTCGACCTGAAGAGTAACGCACTTGATTACTCCCCCTTGGAAAAGATCATCGGAGAATTGAATGAAGTAAAAGCGACCATGCAGACAAGCAATGAGGGAACAGAAGCGATTCGCCAACTACTACAGGCAGTCCGGGAACAGACCGCAAAACAGCTTCCAGCTCCAGAACTTATAGCCCAGGCAACAGAAGCAAAGGCCAAAGCGGAAAGTCTGGCCGCAGAACAGGCCAAAGAACTACAGGTTCTTCAGGAAGAAAACAACCGATTGCGTAACGAAATCAAAGCTCTTCAGGAGTATAAAGAAAAAGCACACCGGGAACTTTGCCGTGTACGTGACGAACAAAAAACAATAGGGAAAATCAAAGTAAATACAGAACTGTAACAGCCAGTCGGGTAGAAAATAGGTAGAAAAACGGCATAACGATTGG
>NZ_FNVV01000007.1 GCF_900108345.1 Bacteroides ndongoniae
CATGGTGGGGTAAGGGGATTTAATGCGTCTTTGTGGCGATTTTTGCTGCGTTGCACCCTCTTTTGCCACAGTGTCGCTACCTTTTTGACCTCTGTGTCATCTTATGAGGGCGGTTGCGGATTTGAGGAATAAGAAAAATCTATGCCAGCCTTTCTTTCAAGGCCACCGGCAATTCCGGCATGGCACCGCTCTGGGTACATACATAGGCAGAGACTTCCACCGCCAGTTTATGGGCATCGGGCACCTGCTTCCCGCTGAGAATGGCAGCGGTGAAGGCTGCCGTGAACGAGTCACCGGCTCCAACGGTGTCCGCCACCGGTACCTTGGGCGTCTCCTGGAAGGAAACCACTCCCGGAGTGAACACATAGCTGCCGTTCGTTCCGCAAGTCAAGATAAGCATCTTCAGGTTATACTTGGCCAGCAGAATCCAGCATTTGTCCTGCAAGTCGATGCCCGGGTAGCCGAAAATACGGCTGATGGTCACCAGCTCCTCATCGTTTATCTTGAGGATGTTGCAGCGGCGCATGGATTCGCAGAGTATCTCTTTGGTATAGAACCCTTGGCGGAGATTGATGTCGAATATCTTCAGTTGCCCCTCCGCATCGGGCATCGTGTCGAGAAAACGGTTGATGGTGATGCGGCTTGTTTCACTGCGTTGCGCCAAAGAGCCGAAACATACGGCACGCGTGTTCAGTGCCAGACGCTTCAGTTCGTCGGTAAAGGGAATGTTGTCCCAGGCCACGCCTTCTTTTATCTCATAGCACGGCACGCCCACGGCATCGAGCGTCACCTGCACCGTTCCCGTGGGGTAAGGCACGCGCTCAATCTGCGTGCGCAGCCCCTTCCGGGCGAACACATCCAGAATCTCGTCCCCATCCGCATCGGCACCTACGGCACTGACCACACGGCTGTCGAAACCAAACTGCGATGCATGGTAAGCAAAGTTTGCCGGAGCACCGCCTATCTTCTTTCCTTCGGGGAGGCAGTCCCACAGAGCCTCGCCCATACCTACTATTATCTTATTCATAATATTATATTGTTTAATGAATGATATATTTTATTCACGGCAAACTCAATGTCCTACCCGCTGCAAACCTAATAAAAAAGTTCCTAACTATAGAATGAAAAGTTGCCAATTATCTATTAAAAAGTCTCTAAGAACTAAGGATTATCTCTATCCCAAGGCTTGGGATAGACATCCGCAACCTTGGGATATGTGTCCGCAGCCTTGGGATATGTGTCCGCAGCCTGCGAACAAAGATTACCGCTTCATACGCAGCATATAGAAGAACAAGTACACTACCCCTACCGTCATCACAGCCACGGCACCGCTTTGTCCTACAGCATCACTTGCCAAGCCCATTGCTATCGGAAATACCGTACCGCCGAAGAGCCCCATAATCATCAAACCGGAAACCTCGTTCTTCTTTTGTGGCATAGCAAGCAACGCTTGGGAGAAGATAACCGGAAAGATGTTCGAATTGCCGAAACCGATAAGGGCAATGCAAATGTGTATCATTGTCTTTTCATGGAAAACGAACAACCCTACCATCGCAGCCAACATACATAACACGCTGATGCCGAAGAAGGTTCGGGGAGCCATCTTCTGAAGAATGAAGGCGCCGAGAAAGCAACCCGCCGTGCGGAAAATGAAGTAAAGGCTGGTGGCAAAGCCGGCATCGGCCAGCGTCATGCCCAGACGCTCCATCAAGATTTTGGGCGCTGTGGTATTCGTACCTACATCAATGCCCACATGACACATGATGCCCAGGAAGCAGAGAAAGATAAACGGCTTGCCCAGCAGGGCGAGGCACTCCCCGAAGGTGGAAGGGCGTCCCTCTTCCTTTTCCTCGCGGATGGAAGTACCGCTCAGCCAGAGAATGGCAATCACCGCAATGACCATATAGACCGGGAACAGCACCCTCCAGCCCATGCCCAGAGACGGAATGGCCTGCGTAGCTCCCCACATGGCGATGTATGGAGCCAGAAACGAAGCAATGGCTTTTACAAACTGTCCGAAGGTGAGCGAACTTGCCAGCCGCTCGCCGCTTACGATATTGGAAAGCAGCGGGTTGAGCGACGTTTGCATCAGCGCATTGCCGATGCCCAGCAATGAGAACGAGAGCAGCATCAGCACATAGCCGTCTCCGAAAACCGGGAGAAGCAAAGAGGCAAACGTGATGACAAGGCTGAGAAGCACCGTCTTCTTGCGTCCGATGCGGTTCATCAGCATACCCGTAGGTACGGAGAAGATGAGGAACCAGAAGAACACCAGAGACGGGAATATGTTGGCTTGCGAGTCGGTCAGGTTCAAGTCGGCCTTCACGTAGTTGGAGGCGATGCCCACCAAATCCACAAAGCCCATGGCGAAGAAGCAAAGCATGACCGGAAAGAGCTTTGCCAAGGAAGAATTCTTAGTATTTTCCATGCTGAAGATTATTATCTGTTATTTTAATCCGAGTTTGTACACAGTAAACGAGGTGACATTGCAGCTTCCACCTTTAGCATAGAAACTGATGCGGTTGTAAGGTTCCGACGGGAATACAAGATTTGTCATGGCAAAACGTCCGTCGTTGCCAAACGCTTCAATGCTCGACTTGTCTACGAACAAGCGGAGTTTCATTTCATTGCCACCCTCGACAGGAGCCACGGTCACTGCAGGGAAGTCCTTGCTGAACGACACCTCACCACTCTTGGTACGGTCCATGGTGAACGTCTTTTCCGCCAGGTTATAGTACATCTCCACCTCCTCGCCTTTCGAGTTAAAGAGCTGGAATCCTATCACATCCGCATCCTTGTTCTTGATGGTCATTTCGATTTCATACGTTCCGGAATTGTCATTCAGCAGTTTGTCCAGATTATACGTGCGGTCTACCTTGAAAGCACGCTTCTTGCTGCCTTTATCCCTCAGTTTCAGCAATTCGGGAGACGGGGTTACCTTTACATAGGTTTCACCCTCCGAGGTATAGAGCGAAAGGTCGCGCGGCACGGAGTTGGCACTACGGTATTGGCGGGTGGGCACATCGTTGGCATATTGCCAGTTGCTCATCCATGCCAATGCAATGGCACGTCCTGCAGGAGCATTGCTCCAAGTGACAGTTGCATAATGGTCTTTTCCCCAATCCATCCATTTCGTCACTGCGGGAGACTCGTTCACGAATCTCTTTCCGTCAAATGTCCCCACGAAATATTGTGTGGCAGAGCCACCGAACGGTCCACCCGGATTGAGGTTACAGACGAGTACCCACTTCTTCAGTTCCGTACCTTCAACCGGCAGTTCAAGCAGGTCGGGACACTCCCAGACTCCGCCGTGAGCACCTTGTCCTTCACCGAATTTGCTCTCCAGCGTCCAGTTCTTCAGGTCGGCAGAAGAGTATATCTCCATTTCCTGCCCTACGGCAAGAACCATGATCCATTTCTTGGTATCTTCGTGCCAGATGACTTTAGGGTCACGGAAGTCGCGCTGCGTGGAAGTCAGGATGGGATTTCGCGCATACTTCTTGAAGGTCTTTCCGTTGTCAAGGCTATAGGCCATGCTCTGCACTTGGCGGTCGCTTGCCGATGTATAGAAAGCAATGACGGCACCGGCACCGAACCCGGCCGTATTATCCTTGTCGACAACACAAGAGCCACTGAAAATTGTTCCCAGCGCATCGGGCGAAATAGCATCTCCGTGATGTTCCCAAGTGACGAGGTCCGTACTGGTGGCATGTCCCCAATGCATGTTCCCCCACATGGAGCCGTAGGGATTATGCTGGTAGAACAAATGGTAGACCCCGTCTTTGTAGAACATTCCGTTAGGATCATTCATCCAACCGTAAGCCGGGCTGAAATGATACACCGGACGGTACTTCTCCCGGTTCGAAACATCGAATTCATCCGACAGTTTCATTTCTTCCCAGCATAAGGCCGAATCCGGAATAAGCTGGAAGTTGAAAGAGAGATGTTTATTATCGAAGCCGGTCAAATCGACCGGAACAAAATAGTCAACCTTATTGACTGCCAATCGCACGTTCATACTGCGTACAACATCATTGTCCGCTATCATATACAATTTTGCCTCCGGAGAAGCCTCTTCCACCGGCAGCAGCAAAAACTTCTTCTGCTCGTCAATTTGGACGATACTCTGTCCGTCACCCAGATGTTTAATCACGAAAGGAGGATTTATGGCCTGGCATGTGAAGACAGCCACGGTAGTTCCTAATATAAATACGGTAAGCGTCCTTCTGATTGTCCGCCAAAAGTCTTTTAAATGAATCATGTTTCTGTTGGTATTAAATTAATTATGTTTTTCTAGCATGCAAAGATACGCCACCAAGCAGCAGGAGACTATCTTTTTTGTTTCAAAGCATACTACAAATGTTACATTCCATCCTTAAAAAGGTATCTGTATGTCACTGGGGAACATACATAGAATTCAATTCATGAATTGTCAACTGTTTCAACTTTGTTTGTCCGCCTTCAACTGATATGGTGACAGAAGGAGTGTTTTTTTCAATCAGATGATAGAAAGCAGCAGACAGTGCTCCTTGATTGACGAAGATTTCTACAGAAGCAATATCCGACAATATATCCAATTCAATTCTTCCTTCATTGGGCTTTAGCACCATCTGCTTCAAGGTTTCCCCATTCTCTTTCTCAACAGTGAGTATCTGTTTGACAGAATCGTAAATCAAATTCAAACCATTAATATCAAAAGCCAATATCTGCGCATCAACACTATCTACAGCAAAACCCGTTTTCAGATAGAAGGCAGGAGTATTCAACTTTGTCGTGAAACAATTCTTTTCTTCAACTACCAGACTCTTCCAGATGTACTTTCTCCCATATAATAAAGCGAGTTCATTTACCGGCATACTTTTTAAGACATATCCTTTATCAACCCGATGTAATGTTAATTCACGCGGAAAGGACATTTGTTGATTGAAAGGCATATCCGGGAAATTACTTCCGTTCATCCATGCTATTTGTATTCTTCGGTCATCTGGTGCATTACTATATGTTTGAACCGCATAATAGTTTGTACCACTATCCATTTTTACAGGTTTCGTCTCAGGCCGAAAACGATATCCATCAAAACTCCCAACCAAATAGGTACTGTTCGCCCCGGTAAAGACCCATTTCCGGACAGTAGGTTCATTGGTTACGGACATTTCAAAAAAGTCGGGACACTCATCCGCCCCCTCTAATTTAAAACGGTCCGTTTCAGTCCAATCCATCAAATTGGGAGATGAAAAGATAGCATACTCCTGCTTATCCAAGTACAATACCATAATCCATCTGCCAGTCGGCGTATGCCACGTCACCTTAGGATCACGATTGTACCTGACCAACGTGGGAAGTACCGGATTACCGGAAAAAGTAACCCAATTACGCCCCTTATCCAAACTATATCCTATACTTTGTGAATGTTGCAAATGCCGGGTGTGATACCCGAATCCACCTGCCGAAGTATAAACAGCAACCAATACTGTATCTCCATTTTGTTGACACCCCAGCGTATTCTTTTTATCAACAACTACCGAACCGGAAAAAATAGGTCCCAACGAGTCCGGATGTAATACATCCCCCAACTCAGTCCAATGTGCCAAATCCCGGCTCACAGCATGCCCCCATGTCATATTACCCCAAATACAGCCATAGGGATTATGCTGATAAAACAGATGCCACTCCCCTTCATGCCAAACCAGACCATTCGGATCATTCAGCCATCCCCGGCGAGAAGTAAAATGTACTTTAGGACGTAACGGTTCTTTATAAAACAAGTTCTCTTCCTTAGGAGTTTCAGAACAAAAGCATTGATTCAAAGCTTGCTCTACATTAAGACTCTTACTCGCCTCTATCCGTAATTCTTGCCCAATCCAATCCTTGACCTCCAATGTAACCCAATAATCAGGTTCATCGCCGCCAAGCTCCACTTCCATATTACGTACCATTTTATCACCAATCCATATATCCATCTGTTCTATAACCGCTCCCATCTTTACCGGAATATTCAAATAACGGTGAGTTACCAACATTCTTTTCGCAAAAATTTCTTTTTCCAATTTGGTATCAGACTGGTAGAAACAGTCGGCATTGATAAATCCCCAGCCCTCTTTTGATTGGTCCACTAAAACAATCCGGGCATTTTTTCCCATATATTCAGCAACATCCCAAGACTCATATTCCATGACACGTCTATTATACCCCGTACTTCTTTTCACCTCCTTTCCATCAATCCAAAGGGCTACATACTCCCGCTGATAATCAACACCCCCACCTATCAGAAAATTAACATATCTGCGTTCTATCCTGAAAAGAGGTGACTTCAATACACCGGTACCGGCATCTCCATTGACAAAGCTAGAAGCCATCCGATTTCCTTCAAACCTATTATCCCCCCATATTGACAAACGTTCCATAGAAACTGGTGAATTGCCAAAAGCATTTCCTTCCAATATCCAGTTTCCAAAAGTATCTCCTTCAAAATTATCTATCAGTAAATCATCCGGACGTAGTGCCATGTGAATATTTTGTGCCTGCATACTACAAACAGTAGCCAGTAGTAAAAGTATCAGTATCCTCTCTTTCATAATATCATTGTTTTTTCATAAGTTGTATAGCATCTAATCCAAACAAATTCTTCTCCTCAACAGCTTTTGGGTTAGCTCCTGACAAAGATATTTTCAAAGTCAATGCTCCACGCACCGGACTATAGCATCCTAAAGAAATAGGGTCAGAAAGAGTAACTTTTGTATCATATCCATCCCACTTTATATGTGTATCTTGTCCATTTACGGAAAAAGAAACTATGCCATAATCAGGAGCTTTCGTGGCATACACCACCAGTTGATAAGGACAGTCTTCCAATTGATTGAACTCAAACTCTACAGAATCACCCGGTTTTCCACCAATACACAAGAGTTGGGTTCCTCCACTCCATTGCCCGTCAACGAAACCAAGCATACTCTGCTTGTCAAAATGAATGGATGGAGAAGAGGCTATTGGAGTTGTTTCCTCAAATTCTATGCTATTTTCTCTTCGATATTTAGATAAATCGCCGGGAACGGGTAGCAGGTCTTGGGCTGCTTCCTCAAGTCCTGAAGTATCAACAGCTTTCGCTCCCATATCTCCATACCAGTAAACGGTAGTTGCATAATCTACAGTTCCCCTTACCCAACTCAACAATTCAATGTCGAAACGCAATAATGAAGAAAACGGTATACCGTCCAAATTCCTTGTACGGAAGAATGTATTATAACCGTGAGAACTCGCCTGGTCGGCACGGGGTGCGCCACCAAAAGGCGTTTGGAATATTACGACCGGAGCCCACGAACTATTGTAGTAATCTTCTGTTCCGGTACCGAAATGCGATGGAAAAACATCATCATCTACCCATATCTTTTCATCCCCTTCTCCGTACCAGGCACGCGAATGGTTATACAGAGTCAGGACATCCCCTTTGTATATGCCTCGTCCGGTCAATGTGGCAAAGTTCCACTCCCGGCAATTTGCATCATCATCCGGACGCTCATAAACCGGAAGTCCGGTCTGCTGGCGCCAGGAAGCATGGAAATAGAGGGAACGCCCTCCCCATGGCAAAGGTGCCGTTCCCACTTCCATACTCACGTCTGCAGTGTGTGCGGAGATATTTTGTAACAATAGTCTGCCTTCTGTCTTGTAGGGCATCAGCCAGCGGCTCACCACCTTGCCTTGTCCGTCTGCAGACAAGAACCAGCTATCAACAGCCGGAGCACCCATACCCCCTCCCGAATAATCCGAAAGAGGAACCCAAACCGTAGACCGGCCGTCAAAATCAGCCTTAAATATAAGATTGCGCATCAGTTGGGCATAAGCCGTAGAATCTGCATTCGCGAGCTGGAAACTGATTTCATAAACCGCATTTTCCCCTTGCGGCAGGTCAATCCACAAAGAATCGCCCGGCTGGAGCACCTGCCGCTTCTTGTCCACCTGCAAACCGGAACGGGATGCAGGATGCAGCAAGGCATCATCTACCTCTGAAATCTTTTTACCGACGCGGGCTACGGATGCCGCAGAGAAGGTTTCCACAGAAGTTCCTTCGGGATACTTGCGATAATTGATGTGATAGTATTTGGGAGTAGGCGCAATGCCCGGTTCGTCTTCAAATGTAATTTTACAACTCCGGGCAAAAGGGATGGGCAGGAAAAGAGTATTGCCGCCTTTCCCGTCCGGAGTATAGCTGGTGTGGGGTTGAAGCAGTCCCCTACCCAACCTGGGTATTCCGAAACGCATCAAATCATAGGCAGGAACTATCCATCCGGGAGTACTTTCGCCATCAAAATAAAATCTCCAAGTCCCACGCTTGTCAACTGTGGTTATCCAGATACGGGTAATAGCTCCAGGGCCCTTTTCATCGAACATCACACGTTCCACTCTCCCATCAACCGTATCCGTACAGACAATGCCATAGCCATCATTGTTGGCAAACCATCCCGGCGAATCGGGAGACACGGAGGAGCGGTCATAACTGCTGACTTGCAGGCAACGATATGGCACCAGCGGATAACGTGCGGATTCTTCTACAGATATCATTTCATCCAGCAAAGAGTCCAAAGTCACTTGTGCCGTATCCTTCACACAAGAGGCCATCAAAGGCAAAAGCAGCAATGCAAACAATAAATTCCTCATCTCCATATTGATTTAAGCATCCAGGCATCCAACTCCATCTTCGTCCCCTTCTTCTGCGCAAAAAGTTCGATACCGGTTTGAGCCTCGCCCGGATAGGTTAATAATGTGAATACATCCTTCCCGTCATTGGCAAAGATTTCAATACTCGATTTGTCTACAAATATATGCAAACGTATCTTATTATCTACCGGTTCCATCCTGGCATATGCCATACGGCTGAATTTAGGAATCTGCACATCGGAGCAATGGGTGCGGTCAATCACCAGATTATGTGAATCCGTATCATAGCTGACCACCACTTTGCGCCCTTCACCCACACACAAATTCAAGCCAAAGGTGTTGGATACGTCAGTAGAAAACGAAGCATCGAGTTCGTAGACATTCTCATCGGGAACAAAGCCGGGTAACCTCTGTGTTCCCACCGATAAAGCACGTTTCACCGATGCAGGCTTATGGCGAAGTGTTTGCAACTGTTCCACCGGTTTCTGCACCAGCCTCACGCCTTCCTTGTATGTCTTCAGTTCCAGATTACGGGGAATGGACCAGAAGCCCTTCCCATACTTCGATGGAGCTACCGGTGCATAGTCCCAGGTTGCAACCCAGCCCATCGAAATTTTGGAATCCAACGTTCCGTCAAAATCCTGAAATGTGCGGGATGCATAAAAGTCCAGCCCTTTGTCCACATATAGAGGCTCTGCAGGATGGTTCTCCATCAGCTTAAAAGAAGTGCCATCGAAGTCTCCTATAAAATATTGTTCTTGCGCCCAGTTTACAGATACGACCATCACCCACCTTTTCTTGTCAGAATCCCCGTCAACCGGCAACTGGAATAAATCCGGGCACTCCCAAGACTTTTCACTGTCACCGGCAGGGCCAAAATCACTGGTCCAAGTCCAGCTCTTCAAATCAGGAGAGGTATAAAACTTTATTTTCTTCTCCAGGGCCTTGGCTACAACCATCACCCATTTTTGGGTCGGCTCGTGCCAGAAGACGGTAGGGTCCCTGAATTCCGTACTCCAAAGGTCCAGAACCGGGTTACCTTCATAATAATGAAATGTCTTTCCGTCATGACTGAAAGAGATGCCCTGCGCCTGTTTCTTGGAGTCCTTCTCAAAAACGGTGTAAGCCGCCACATAAGCCCCCTTGCCGAAGCCGGCCGTGTTGTTCTTGTCTATGACCGCAGAACCGGTGAAGCAACTGATATTGTCATCCGTTCCGGTCATGGCATAAGGGGTTATCTGTTGGTAATGTACCAAATCTGTAGATTCGACTTTGCCCCACCAGTACATATGATATTTACCCTGATAGTACATGAATCCCGAGGGATCACCAATCCATCCCTTCTCCGGACTGAAATGATACTGAGGACGATACGGCTCTTTGTATAAACTGTCTGAATTCATTTGTGCACCGGCAGACAATGTTCCTGCCAATAAAAGTGCACCCAATATAGCTGGTATCTTCATTTTCTGTATTTTCATTAAAAGTTCATCTTTACCTTTACATCTTTCAGTTTCCAAACTTCGGCAGCAACTTCCGTTGTTTTTCCATCAGAGAATAGCTCCAATAGCGTACTATTTTCTTTCAAAGGGAAGATTCTTGTAGTGAACGCATCTTCGTTATTAATAAATCCTTCCACTACAGAACCGTCAATAAACAAACGAATCTCCACCGGTTTAGCAGTATCCAACCGATAATGATCCTTACGAATCTTCAAAGGAATGTGTGCACGCAAGGAAGAATGCGTCTGGTCCACAATAAGTTCCTCCTTCTCCACATCATAATAAATCAGGCTATATTCGCTATTATCCGGATTCTTACACAATGTAAATCCAAACCGTTTTGCGTCACCGGGATAAAAAGTCGCCTTGACTTCAAGCTGATGTTCCCTTCTGCTCACAATGCACGGTTTCGCAGCAGTCAATGCCTGTCTGGAATAAACCGTCGGTTGTTCACGCAATTGTTTCATCACGGGATGGGGTGTTTGGCATAGTTTCCCATCTTTCAGCTGCCATCTTCTGGGCATACTGTAGAGATGTGCCCATCCTTGTTCATAAGTGGCCTCCCCTCCTATTTCATCGGGTATAATGGCAATGGCAGCAACATCCCCTTCCGGAGTCTCAACAACAGAGGGGGACAGCAAGCGATTGATGACCTCCAGATTTTGAGGGACTGGGTTGTCCGGTATAAACTTTTCATTCTTGAAATCTCCTATCCAATACTGGCAACGCGCAGGTATGCCTTTATGAGGAACCCTATTCACCAAAAGAACATATTTGCCGCCCATCTTCTTAAAGACCGGCATTTCCCAGAAAATACCGGAGTCATCCACTTCCGGATTGCCCTCAAACAGCAAATGTACAAAATCCCATCTCTTCAAGTCCGCCGATTTATAAAGCAGCAAAGCCCCGTGGGGTGTATCGGTCTGCTCAATGCCGAAACCGATAATCATATACCAGACATCACCCTCTTTCCAAACATACTGGTCACGCATGTCCGTACGGGTATATCCGGCAGGCTTCTCGGCAATAACCGGATTACCCGCATATTTCTCCCATTCTATCAACGCAGTATCTTTTGGAAAAGCAATACCCACTCCCATCTTGTCTCCACCGGCTGTGTATATCAGCTGGGGGATACCGTCATCATTGATAACAGCATGCCCGGACCATATTCCATTCTTGTCATAAGCAGCATCAGGAGTCAAAGCCGGCTTTTCCTCCGTCCAATGAAGCATATCGGGACTGCTGAAATGTCCCCAATTTATCTGTCCCAGGAAGATTGCAGAAGCATTCTTCTGATTGAATATATGATATTTACCTTTATAAAGAAGTAAACCATGCGTCTCATTCGTCCAGTTGGCAGCCGGCAACAGATGATAGCGAGGACGGTTGAAGTCCTTCGCAAAACGGGTTTCCGGAATAGCCAAAACCGGAGTCTTCTTCAATCCTAAGGCAATCTCGTCTCTCCATGCAGACGAATCATCGGAAAAGGGAGTGAGGCTTATCCCGTCAATCAACCCGTTTATAGCCGTAACATCGTACATCCAAACCTTCTTTTCCCTGAAATCCTTACCTACCCGAAACATCATTTCACCATCCTGCAAGTTCCGGGGCCATACCTCTGCACTCATCCTCTGCCCATTCAGGCAAACCGATTCATTACTCAAATCAAGGACCACATGCAGCCACTTGAAACGGTCGACTTTTGTCTTTAATGAACAGTAAGAGTATGAGCCATTCTGCCCCATTCCCAACAGCAGCTCACCATAACGGTCTACACATACCGCTACAGATGTTCCTGCCATGTCTCTGATTCCCATAAAGGCAGCAGTATCCGTCGGATAAGATTCCAGAGCAAACCATCCGGACAACGACGAAACATCTCCTTCCGTGGTTGTATCCATCCAAGTGGAATACCCGTCTGTACGAAGGGCTTTACCTTCGACTCCGGTAACAAATTCTGGTATTTCCTTTATAGTGTACAAATTCAACAATGACTTACCGTCACAGGAAAGTAAGGGGTCCTGCCCGTCAAACGACCATGTTTTTTGAGCAAAAGCTGCATTCAAAGAAAGCAATAGACAGCCTAATATAGAATAGGCAAAGTTTTTCATAATAAAAGATTGTTTAAAGGAAAAGAGGGAAACAAACGTTTCCCCTCCCTTACGTTTTTATTTCAAAATATAATTAGTTGAACGGAGCATAACCGGGATTCTGTACATACTTGCCTCCAGAAAATCCGTATTGATTGTTCGGAACCGGATAATACTCATCCTTTCCACCCGTAAAGTGCGCATTGGCATAATAAATGCGATTGTCCGACTCCGCGGTAATGTACTTGTTCATGGTTGTTTCCACTATGCCCCAACGGACTAGGTCGAAGAAACGTTCACCTTCCAAAGCCTTCTCCAGACGTGTTTCCCAACGGAGGGCCTGACGGGCATAATCCTGATTCCAGACATCAGCAGGATAAGGATTAACAAGGTAGTTGGCCGCATATTTGGAATGGTCGTTGAAATCCTTTACATAGGCGCTGTTCCGGGCACGATTGCGTATCTGATTAATCAAATCACGGGCAGTTTCGAGTCCATTGCCTTCATTGAGTTCAATAAGAGCCTCAGCTTTCCAAAGAAGAATATCCGCGTAACGTATAATCTGCCAGTTCAACTGTGAAGCCCCCCAAGGCCAGCCATTAAACATATCACTACTTTCCGGAGAAACCCAGAAGCGCTTCGCGCAATTATAGCCATAAGTATCCTTATCACGCACCCATCCCTCACACGGCTTGTCCGGATAAGTTTTCCAAGTTATAGTAGGACGGCCCACAACAAAATCGAGACGCGGGTCTACATTGGGAGTCGTGTTTTGTAAAGTATAAACCCCATTGTTCAATACCGCCCAACTATAATCAGACTTTGACTGATAATTAAAATCGGGCAGACCGTTTGCATCTGTCTGGTAAGCATTTATCAGATCTTGACTGGGCAGGAAGAAACCGTCACCTCCGTAAGGGCTGCCTTCACCCGGAGAATTCAACAGATTGCTCCAGTTGATGCGGCCGGCACTTTCGGTACCGTCATTCATGGAATATTGAATGGCAAAAACAGATTCTTTACCGTTTTCATTAGTTACTAAATCCAATCCCTGGAAATCGTCAAGCAAACCGTAACGGTTGCTGGCAGTCACTTGGTCGCAAAGCGAAACGACTTCCCTCAGCAGCTCTTTATTGATGGAAGTTACGGCATGCGTAATCTCATCTTGCTGATACGCCTGGTACAGCTTGATTTTAGCCGCATAGGCCAGTGCTATGTATTTATGAATACGCCCTACCTCCGGCTGTGATGCAGGAAGCTGTTCGGCGGCATCAAGCATCTCCTTGGCCAGCATACTCAGAATCTCGTCACGGGTAAACTCATTGTTCGGAATATCCGGATATTGGGAAATCTCAACGTTCTCATCAAAATAAGGTATCTTGTTGAAAAGGCGGCTTAATTCAAAATAATAATGGGCACGAAGCACTTTCATCTCCGCAATGCGGGATACACGTCCGTTTACCTGCTCATCTGTTGCAGCATTCAGTACGCGCAATGCAGAGTTACAACGCTGTACACTGCAATATAGATGATACCACTTGCTGTCCAAGAATCCATTGGTTGCATCCATATCAAATGTCTCCATACGGTGCACTTCATTAAGGTCACCGACACCACCACCGCCTTTATAGGCATTATCCGAACGCACCTCACCATAAGTCCAATTGGAAGTAGGATGACACCATACACTCCAACTCTGTCCCTCGGGACCACCCAAAGCAGCATACGCGGCATTCACTAAAAGGTCGGCACCTTCTGTAGAAGTCATAATATCTTCGTTCAAGCTACCCTGGGGCTTCAAATCCAGGAAACGGTCTTCATTACAGCTTGCAGTCATCAGCGCTACTGCGCCAAGCATATATAAATGTTTCAATTTCATAATAGTATAGTTTTAAAGTTTAGAAACCAAATGATAATCCCAAAGAGAACGTACGGGGCAACGGATAAGGATAGCCCAGACCTTCAGGGTCGGCACCCGTATAACCGGTAATCGTAAACAAATTCTGAGCCTGGAAATAAATGCGCGCATGACGCATCTTCATCTTGTCGAGAGCTGCTTTAGGAAGCGTGTAACCCAATGTCAGGCTTTTCAGCTTGATATACGAACCATTTTCAATATAGAACTCAGAAACTTCGTGCTCATTGTTGCTGTTAAGGGTGGTTAAAGCAGGTACACTGCTATTGTAAACACCCGTCTTTTCAAAGTTCTCGTAGGCATGCATGGCATCGAGCAGGCGGGTAGAATGATTACCGGTCCAGCATTGGAACAAATCCGTATAATATTTGGAGTTGTTATAGGCATCACGAATCATACCGTTGAAGAACATGCTGAGGTCAAAGCCTTTCCAAGATGCCCCAAGATTCAGACCTGCAATCACTTTCGGATTGTCAGACCCCAACCATACACGGTCGTTCGTATCAATCGTACCGTTACCATCAGCATCCACGTATTTAATACGTCCTACTCCGGGAGCGCCAAACTGTACATTATATTTGGATTTATACTCATCCACCTCCTGCTGGGTACGGAACACTCCATCTGTCTTGAAGCCCATCCATGAACCGAACGGTTGACCAACCAAGGTCTTGTCAACACCATTACCGCCACCATAAGTATAGTAAATTTCTTCCGACAGCTCTGTCACTTCATTCTTGTAATATGAAAGGTTAAATGCTACATTATACTGGAAATCCTTCACCTTATCATTCCAGGTCAATGCCATCTCGAAACCTTTATTGTTCATCGTACCACCATTATACCAGCAGTAACCACCTTCGCCAATGACAGCAATATACGGTTTCTCTACAAGCATATCACTTGTCTTCTTATCAAAATAATCGAGAGAAGCACTCAGACGTCCATTCAGGAAAGCGGCGTCCACACCAATATTGAGTTGTCTTGTACTCTCCCACTTCAAATCGGGATTGGTAGACCTCACTTTGTAACCACCGGGAGCCAAAGTCGTTCCATCACCGTTCATGTTGTAGCTTGCATCCTTCAGACTAATCAAGTATTTAGTATAGGGGGCCTCATTATCAATAATATCGTTACCATTGATACCCCATGAAGCACGTAGTTTCAAATCTGCCAACCAATTCTTGGTCGCTTCCATAAACTTCTCACTTGAAATGCGCCAGCCTGCCGACACTGAAGGGAAGTAATCCACATTATTACCCTTTGCCAAGCGGGAAGAAGCATCACGGCGTACCGTAACAGAAGCCAGATACCGTCCTTCATAATCATAATTCACTTTACCAAAGTAAGACACCATGCCATAATTGGAAGCACCGGCACCTACATTCTTACCGGCAGTCACACCGTCGAGATAAATATAATCTTCATCTTCTACAGCCAGTCCCGTACCATAACCGAACATGGATTCCGAATGGTTCTTCTTGGCTTCTGTACCAAGAAGTGCAGTCAGATTGTTCTTTCCAAAAGCTTTGCTATAAGTCACGGTATTGGTCCATACCCAATCCAGTCTTTTGTTGGATGATTGAGTCAGCTTATTGACCTCATCGCGTGCCCATGCCGGCTCAAAAGTTTTGTTGGTTTCATCATAATAATTCATACCGAAATTGGTTTTCAGCACCAGGTTCTTAATCGGTTCAATTTCAAGGAATGCATTACCAAAGATACGCCAGTAATCATGTTTGTTCTGTTTTTCATTCTCCAACAAACGTGCCATATTGGGGGCATCACCCAAAACATCATTGATGGCATCGTTATAATTGCCATTCTCATCATAAACCGTCTTGGCAGGATGCTGTTTGATGGCATTCTCATCTACACCGGCCGGACTGAGGGTCTGTGTCCAACGATTGATAGCAACGTTCTCGCCGATGCGCAAGCGATTGTCAAGATAATGATAGTTAGAACTGATGCGGGTATTGATACGCTGGAAATTCGTATTCTCTACCAGACCGTCATGGTCGAGATAGTTCAACGCTAACGAGAAGGCACCATTGTCAGAGCCCTTTGAAAGTGTCGCACTGTAATTCTGCATCAAGGCAGTGCGATAAACCACATCGCGCCAATCCGTATCAACGGCATGTACTTTAGCTCCATTCAGGCCGATATAGTCTTGAAGTTGAGGAGTTGCACCATTACCATATATTTCGCTGCTTGGCGTAGCTCCATTATTGGCATACTTATAAGCCGACCAATAAACCTGGCCCCACTCATCTGCATTCAACATATCAAAGCCACATTGATAGGTCTGCAAAGTCAACGACATATCAAAATCCACACGGGTCTCCCCTTTCTTGGCACGTTTGGTAGTAATGATAATCACACCATTGGCAGCCTGTGCACCATAAATAGAAGCGGAAGCGGCATCCTTCAATACCTGAATGGATTCTACATCATTGGAAGAAAGGATAGACGAGATGTTCTCACGGGTCATCACACCGTCAATGACATAAAGCGGGGAATTGGCATCATTTCGGAAAGATGACTTACCACGGACCAATGTAGAAGTATTTCCACCGCCCGGTGTGCCGTCAGTCGTAATGTTCATACCGGCAACACGTCCCTGCAAGCTCGACAACACATTTCCCGTAGGAATATCTGCTACATCCTTCATCTTGACCACAGCCACCGAACCGGTCAAACTGGCCTTCTTCTCGGACATATAGCCGGTCACCACTACTTCATCAATCAACTGGGAATCTTCCGTCAACTCAATGCGTAAAGTGGGCTGTGCCTTTACTGTAACGGTTTTATATCCTATATAGGATACGGACAATGTGGCACCGGAAGTTACAGACAGCGTGAAATTTCCATCAATATCCGTAATTGTTCCATTGCTGTTGGAACCTACTTCCATGACAGAAGCACCGATAATGGATTCACCACTCGATTTTTCAACGACAGTACCTTTTACCTGAACTTGCTGGGCAAAGGAAAGAATGCCCACAAAAAGAAGCACAATTAGTGTGCAAAGCCTGAGACTAATGCTTTTCAACATATCTATTAATTTAAAGTTAATAATAAACCAATTCTGCAATTGAGTTTTGTGTCAGCAAAATTAAGCGAAACCAGGATTTGCACCTATAACAAATGTTACGAAAGGTGGTATTTTTGATACATCCCCTTTCTAAAGGTATTCTACGCGTGTTTTTTGCTAAATAAACTTTAGCTTTAGCAGCAAATTAACCTAAATTCCGCAGCATTTTAGTTTAACTTATTTTATAAGTACCTGAGCAACAAAAAGTTGCTCAGGATTTTGCCATGTCAGATTTTTCACCTATCTTAGTGTTGCAAATCAAAATATGTATCAAACCCGACAGACATGGCAAAGGTAGCAATAAAATCTGAGAAACTCTCTCCTTTTGGAGGAATTTTTTCAATAATGGAGCAATTTGACTCCAATCTCTCATCTGTAATCGACTCAACCCTCGGTATGAGATGTAGGCTGTATGGTTATCAATACAGCGAAATCATCCGTTCGCTTATGAGCGTTTATTTCTGTGGCGGCTCATGCATAGAGGATGTCACCACTCATCTGATGTATCACCTCTCGCTTCATCCGACACTTCGCACATGCAGTGCCGACACGATTCTCAGAGCCATAAAGGAACTGACCCAGGATAACATTTCCTACACATCCGACACTGGCAAGACCTACGACTTAAACACGGCAGACATGCTGAATACACTGCTCCTCAATTGCCTATTGTCCACAGGGCAGCTGAAAGATGGCGAGGGGTATGACGTTGACTTCGACCACCAGTTCATAGAGGCTGAGAAGTTTGATGCGAAACCCACATACAAGAAGTTTCTCGGATACCGTCCTGGCGTGGCGGTTATTGGCGACTTGATTGTCGGCATTGAGAACAGCGACGGCAACACAAATGTCCGTTTCCACCAGAAGGACACGCTGAAGAGGTTCTTTGAAAGGTTTGAAAAGAACAAGCTTATGATCAACCGTTTCAGAGCTGATTGCGGCTCGTGTTCTGAAGAGATAGTGGAAGAGATTGCTAAACACTGCAAGACCTTCTATATCCGTGCCAACCGATGCAGTTCGCTCTACAATGACATCTTTGCCCTCAGAGGTTGGAAGAAAGTGGAATTGGGCGGCATTGAGTTTGAGCTGGCCTCCATTCTCATCGAGAAATGGAAAGGGAAGGCATACCGTCTTGTGATTCAAAGACAGAAGCGGATAGACGGCGAACTCGACCTGTGGGAAGGAGAATACACCTACCGCTGCATCCTTACAAATGACTACGAGTCTTCCGAGAAAGAGATTGTCGAATTCTATAACCTCCGTGGAGGGAAGGAACGCATCTTCGATGACATGAATAACGGATTCGGCTGGAACAGGCTTCCAAAATCCTTCATGGGAGAAAACACGGTGTTTCTTCTGCTTACGGCACTCATACGCAACTTCTATAAATTCATCATGGCGAGGCTTGACGTGAAGAGGTTCGGACTCAAAGCAACAAGCCGCATCAAGGCGTTTGTCTTCAAGTTCATCTCTGTGCCAGCCAAATGGGTCAGGACATCAAGGCAGTATGTGCTGAATATCTATTCATGCAACAACGCTTATGCTGATGTGTTCCAGAATGACTTTGGATGACACCGACAACTTATGGTCGTGATTTTGCGTATTGCCTCAAGTCGCATGGTGGGGTAAGGGGATTTAATGCGTCTTTGTGGCGATTTTTGCTGCGTTGCACCCTCTTTTGCCACAGTGTCGCTACCTTTTTGACCTCTGTGTCATCTTATGAGGGCGGTTGCGGATTTGAGGACTAATAAGATCCTTCATCCGCTGTGCCTGTTTAAAGGCAACAGTCAATTGCTTAAAATAATGATCGGTAGGCTGAATAGAATCAATGATCTTCTTCAAAGGTGCATATATCAAAGTCAACGGAGTGCGTAATTCGTGACTGATGTTGATAAGAAACCTTACCTTTTCTTCATAAATAGCCTGTTCGTGCTCTTTCAACATCCATTTGATACGGTTGTCCTTCTTGCGCAAAGCCGACATAATAGCCCAATAAACCAGCAACAGGCACACCACAATCATCAACGTAGTGAACCACCAGGACTTGTACCAGGGCGGCAAAATGACCAGTGTAAGAACTTCCCGGCTTGATGCCCATCCACCGTCTTTTTTGGTATAACTGACCCGAATAGGATAAGTGCCCGACGCAAGCGAAGGAATATTCAGTTCAGTATCGTAACTCGTGATAGCATTTTCCGGACGATTGTCAAGTGTGTAATGAAAAAGACGAGGACGCAGAATATCGTCGCCTTCCACCAGAAAGCGCAACCGGATGTTACGACAATTCCACGGCAACGAAATTTTTCCATTCTTCACCCTTCCCATCAAATTTTCTCCTCCCGCCGAGAAATCCAAAAGGACGACATCCGCCTCTTTTTCATCATCCAGCCTCAGTTCATCGGCAGCAGCAGAAATACACAACAGGCCATTGACTCCTCCCATATAGACTCGTCGAGCATTCGACAAGAGCTTAGGCTTTTGCAAATATTCATTTTTCAATAATCCATCCGACTCTCCATATAGCATAAATTTCCGTTCCTCAGGATGATAAGCAAACAAATCTTGTCCTGCACCAATCCAAACACAACTATTTTCATCACACAATACAGATTTGGCATCTTTGAACAGCGAACTCTCAATATGCGTCAGTTTCCCTTTTTGAAAACTAAAAAGTCCTTCACTACCCGTTATCCAAAAAGTTCCTTTAGTATCCAATGAAACAGAATTAATTAGATAAGTCGTATCAGAATGGAATATACATTGAAGCAGTTTTCCGCCTTTGGGTATACGATACAGATTCTGAGTATTGTGAAAGTAAGAATATAAACTGTCGCAGCCTACACTACAAAGCATCCCTTGTGGTATGTCTGGAGTGCTATTAGACACTTCCTCCGTTTTACCAGTCGAAATATAGTAACGCGTTACTGGATTAGTCAGTAGCAAAATAGCATCTTCTGTTTCATTGTACAGATTGGCAGAAAGCCTACTGTACCTGATATATTCACTTAACTTATCCTGTGTCAACACAAAAGCACGTTTAGCTCCCGTATATTTATTAAATAAGAAAAAACCTTTTGAGAAAATGGAAACCAATAATTCTGTAGATGAATATCCACAAATAGATACAACCTTATCACCCCATGTCGTTGGGTAATGTAATATTTCATTCTGCTCCTCATCCAGCCTGTTAATGCCCCCACCATCCGTACCTATCCAGATAAAATGAGAATCCGGTTCCTGATAAAGCGAAAGTACAGTGTTTTCACTCAAACCTTTATTATTTCCCAATGCCACACTGGAAAAGGTAATCATATTACTCTCCCTAACATTGATAAGTCCACCACGGGTGGTACCCAGCCAGATATTGTTTCCCTTCTCACTACCATGTATATGCAAAATGGTATTGACAGGCAACGTATGAATATTGCCCGATTCGTGTTCAAGCACCTGTATGCTTCCATCAACAGGATTGATAATATTTATACCACCACCATCGGTACCAGCCCAAATCCGACCGTTGATCAGCGTAATGCACTGTACCAAATCACTACTTAAACTTGAATTCTGCGTCGTATAATGAGCCACAAGTTTACCTTCTTGCGAAAACCTTTTCAGACCATTATTGTAATCGGTAATCCACAAACAGCCTTCATCGTCGATACAAAGGTCGGCAAAGTAATTAGTTTTCAAGGAGAAAGTGGGCAAGACTTCACGTTTATCAATATCAAACAACACAATATCCTTTTTACGATTGGAACATATCAGCGTATGCGAATTCCAAAATTTCATTCTATGTATAAAGAAATCATCATTGTAATGAAGCTCAGCAAACTTATCTATTTGCTCGGATGCATAACTATATTTATACAATTTGTCGGCCGCACCAAATAAAAGTCCGTCTTCCATCTCACAAACCGCACCAGCAACAATCAGTTGTCCATCGCTTGAATAACATGGAGTGAAATCGTCATTTTCTTTTGAATATCTGACAAGCCCACTAACTGTAAGGAACCAAAGTTGACGATTTTTATCTTCTATAATCTGCTGAATTCTTTTATAAGAGAACGCTGAACCCACAATAGGTATATTATAATATTTTAGTTCTTTACCATCATAACGTATTACTCCGTTAGATGTATCCAACCAAACAATGCCATTACTTTCTTCGTACACATAATTGACATACGAAGGCATTCCTTGTTGCAAACCTATCTGAGTAAAATTATAGCTGTTAACAGCATACATACTATTTGCACCCATAATGCATATAATAAGCTGCAAAAGTATATTGCACAATGTATTTTTCATAATAGATTCTTTTCCATCTTTGTACAAAGATATATAAATATCAGAGAATAATCAATATTGGAAGTCAAAAATCAAAATTGGAAGCCTAAAAAACTTCCAAAAACTGAATGGTAACTACCAATAATAACTACTTAGCCAAAAGTGGAAGTAAAATAGTTATTTACGGACGCCAACAAAAACAAGCATCTATAATTTTGCAGTGTGATTTTCGTTTTGTAACAAAAATCCAAGTCAAAAAATAAATGTTTTCTATTTCATGTTTAACTAAAAAACTTAGTATTAATGAAAACACAATTAAAGTACTTCTGTCTATGTGTGGTTTCAATGTTAGTATTCTCTGTTGGAGCCCTGGCCCAAGGACAGACCATTACAGGTAAAGTAGTGGACAACCTTAAAGAAGGGATGCCCGGAGTAAATGTTCAGGTAAAAGGTACCACAGTAGGAACAATCACTGACCTGAACGGAAACTATTCTTTGAAAGTAAACGACTCAAAAGCCGTATTAGTGTTCACCTTTATTGGCTTTTCTACTCAAGAAATTACAGTTGGTAACCAAACAGTTATTAATGTAGAATTAAAAGAAGACGCACAAGCACTGGAAGAGGTTGTTGTCGTTGGTTATGGTACAGCACGCAAAGGAGACTTGACCGGTGCGTTAACAACGATGCGTCCCGATCCGAACGACGCTTCAAAAGCCAGTTCACTTGACAATCTGTTGTCGGGTAAAGTCGCCGGTCTTGTTGTAAGTTCTTCTTCTTCAGCTGTTGGTGCTGCTTCTTCCATCACCATTCGTGGTGCCAGTTCATTACGTGGCGACAATCAGCCGTTGTACGTTATTGATAATGTGCCACAGGCTTCAGCTGGTGAATTTTCTTCATCAGGTATCAGTGGTGACTTCCAGATCAACCAAGACCCGCTTGCCGCTCTAAATCCATCGGACATTGAAGATATCACCATCTTGAAAGATGCTTCTTCAACAGCAATTTACGGTTCACGCGGCGCAAACGGTGTAATCTTGATTACTACAAAGAAAGGTAAACAAGGAAAAGCAAAAGTAAATGTAAGTGCAAACTTTACAATTGCCGAGCCTACTCGCCTGATGGAAATGACTAATTTGTACGAACATGCCAACTATGTCAATTCACGCATCTCAAACGAGCAGTATCCTTTCTATATTGTAGGCGATGAAGTAAGATATGTATATAACGATGCTTTGTCAAAATATGATCCTAACAATCCGGAAACCTATCATTTGATTCAATATCGCAACTGGCAGAAAGAAATCTACCGTTCAGCTTTCTCGCAAAATTACTCTGTATCAGTAAACGGCGGTAGCGATAAAGTAACTTATTACATATCTGCCAACTTTAAGAATATCAATGGTACTGTAAAGCAGACAGGACTGAAGCAAGGTGATTTGCGTGCCAACATCGGTATGGACCTGTCAAAGACAGTTCATCTGAATATGACCTTTAGCGGATCTCTCCGCCAAAATGATATGATGGCAGGAGGTAGCACGCTGGGAGGTTCAACAACAGCGATTTCACGTACGGCACTAGACTATGCACCTTTCGAAATGCCCGCAGACGACCCCTCGTTCCAAGCAGAAACAAAGACTACAATCTTCAGCTGGCTAAATGACTATGAAGACGTAACCAACGACAAGACATTCAACATGAGTATGGACTTGTCATGGAAAATCCTGAAAAACTTGCAATACAATCTGCGCGTGGGTGGTAATATGAACATTAATGATCGTAGCCGCTGGTATGGCATGCAATTGTATCAAGGAATGAACAATAACGGATATTTGGCACTTTCAGACCTGAACAAGAGTAATTATTCTGTTGAAAACGTGTTGAACTATAATACAAAACTTGGTAGCATAGCCAATTTAGATGCTACGGTAGGTGTGACATACGATGCTTATAAATTCCTCAACAAAAACGTTATAGGAACTCAGTTTACAATGTTCGACCTGAGAGAAAACGGTATCCACATGGCTAGAAACGTGCAACATCAAGAACCGATACAACGCGATTACCAGTTACTTTCTTATTTGGGACGTATCAATCTGTCTTTCCTTGACAAATACCTGATCACAGCCTCGCTTCGTGCCGATGGTTCAAGTAAGTTTGCCAAAGGCAACCGTTGGGGGTACTTCCCCTCAGCTTCTATCGCATGGCGTATGGAACAAGAAGAGTTCATGAAAGACATTGATTGGCTGAATCAATTAAAAGTTCGTATAAGTTATGGTGTAACAGGTAACCAAAGTATCAATCCTTATTCTACATTTTCTATGTACGGAGGTGGTACCAATCATTACGCAGACGGCTCCGGTAATCAGCAAGCTACGCTAACCATTACCAACCTGCCAAATACAGGATTGACTTGGGAAAAAACATCTTCCTGGAATGCCGGTTTTGATTTTGGATTCTTCCGTTCTCGCTTAAGTGGTACATTTGATTTCTATGTAAAGAGAACAGATGACCTGCTTATTTCAAGAAATCTGCCAGGTTCTGCCGGATTCTCTTCAACTTACTACAACCAAGGATCTTTGGATAATAAAGGTATTGAGCTGACTTTAACAGCACAAATCATTGACTCTAAAGACTGGAAATGGAGTGTGACAGGAAACTTCGGTAAAAATAAGAGTAAAATCGCAAATTTAGGTCTTCTTCCTACAGAATTTGGATGTTTAGGTGAGAGAATCGGTTATTATGGTAACACACTCGGTGACCACTTTGGAGTAGGTCATGTATTCTTGCAAGGAGAAGCTCCGGGATTGTTCTTAGGCTACGTAACCCAAGGTATCGTACAAGCTGAAGACATCACAGACGAAGGTGTAAGATTTACTAAACCTGACGGAACTGTAGGATATTATAAAGACGTATTAGGACAAAAACCTGTAGCTGGTGACGTGAAGTTCGTTGATTTCGACGGTAATGGTTCTGTTGATACTTCTGACCGCAACATAATCGGCGACCCCAACCCCGGATTTACATATGGTTTCCAAACATCATTATCATGGAAAAGTCTGAGCTTATCAGCCTCGTTCTCCGGAGTACAAGACCGCGATATTATCAACGTAAACAATCGCTATATTAATACACCGGGAACAAAAGCCGGAACTATATCAAAGAAAGCTTATGAAGGAATGTGGACACCGGAAAACAAGTCCAATTTATATCCATCTTCCAACTTCATTGTTCAAAATATGGTTATGGACCGTTATGTAGAAGACGGAAGTTATCTCAGATGTTCAGATATCACACTGAACTATGTACTTCCTAAATCGTGGATGAAAAAAGTAGGTTTGCAGAATACATCTATATTTGCCTCTGTAAAGAATGCATTCGTCATTACGAACTACAGTGGTTATGACCCAGAAGTAAACAGCTTTGCATTTGACGGTTTGCGCCCGGGAGTCGACATGAACTCTTATCCTACACCACGCCAATATATATTTGGTTTGAATGTAACCTTCTAACTTTAAAATAACACCATAAACTTCAAAGGAATAAAGATATGAAAAATATAAAATTTTTAATTCTGTCTCTTTCAGTAGCATGTTGCATGTCTTCATGTTTGGATGAGGACCCGTTGTACACACAGAACAACAATATTGTGTTCTCCAATGAAAGTAATGCAGAACTGGCATTATTAGGCTGTTACTCTTATATGAGTACTACATCAGCATACGGACAGCATTGGCAGGAAATCCCTATCAGCGGTTCTGGCTTCGGATGGTCACAAAGAAGTGGTAGCGATGGCATTGTAAGTTTACAGTCATTATCAAGTGACGGTTTGATCTCCACAACATGGAATGCAATGTACAAAGTAGTCTCCGAAGTAAATGCTTATCTGGTAAATTTGGAAAGCAGTGGATTATCTGCCGAAGTTAAGAATCAATACAGTGGAGAAGCTAAATTCTTGCGCGCTTTGGCATACTATAATCTGGTATCTCTGTTCGGAGATGTTCCTTTCAAGACTACAGCGTCTACCTCCGAAGGTATTACCATTGGACGTACTCCTAGCAATGAAGTCTTAGCTCATGTTATAGACGACCTCAAAGATGCTGAAAGCATTAGCGAAACTTCTACTGCCGGTCGTGTAAACTCTTGGGCTGTAAAAGCCTTCATGGGCAAAGTATATTACAAGATGGCTGTATTGGGTATCAATGCAACAGAAAACTGGAACAACGCAAAAAACATGTTCGATGCTGTTTATAACAGTGGTGTATATCAGTTAGAGAACAATTTTGCAGATCTGTTTGGCGATTGGGTATCAAACTCTAAGGAATCGATTTTTCAAATCAATTTCAGTGTAACATCAACAAACTGTTTCAATCGTGCCAGTAACCGTTTCTCACCTACTTCATCTACCACAGGCATAAACTGGAGCACCTATCGGGCAACAAAAGCCGCATACGATATGCATTGGAGCATGTATCCTGGAGATCCTCGTATTGCAGCTACCTTTTTAACACAACATAGAGAACGTAGTGGTAACAATCAAGCTAACCCCAAGCCTCAGGTAGGCGACACGCCTTCAGCCAACGACTCAGTGTATTACTATCCTTACATCAGTTATAAGATAATATTAGATAAAAAATTAGTAAATGGAAAAGAAGTAGTTGTATACGACTCTATTTACAAGAATGGAAAAGGAGTAGAACCGAAGGAATTCGTAACCCGTATACCATACGAAGAGCTTGAAAATCCGGCTAACCCATCGTTGTCTTACTTAGAAAATCTAGAAGCACCAGCCGATGCTGACGTATACGAAAAAGCCCGTATAGAGGTCTTGAAAAATTTAAAAAAGTCATTTGCTGAAAATGGTAGTCAGCAAGCCTGGCCCGCACATGCCAAATTGTATGACCAAAACCAGCAAGGTACAGCTAGTCATAAAAATCTGATGGTATATCGTTATGCCGAAATGTTGCTATTAATGGCTGATGTTTATAATGAATTGGGCGACAAGAACAAAGCTATTTCACTAGCAAATGAAGTATTGGCTCGCGCCCGTAGATCTGCCACAACAACAGCTCCTTCGGTAGAGCCTAAGGATTGGCCAACTTCATTAACCACAGAACAAGTTCGTGAAAAATTATATTTCGAGCGTATTATAGAACTATTTGGTGAACCAGATATGTACGAAATGATTCGTATTCGCGGAACAGAATATCTGAAAAAAGCCTTGGAATATCACAACAACCATGAGTTTACTAAAGCTTCTGACGCCTATTATACTGCAGCTGCTCAAAAATGGACAGATCGTATCTATAATGATGGTAATTTGACTGAAGACTTCTTGAAGAAAAACCTGTTGTTACCTATTCCTGACTCTGAAAGGGATGCTAATCCTGGTATAACAGACAACAATTTCGGTTATTAATTGAACTAAAACAAATATCACATGGCTGGCAAAAGATTTTTCTATTTTTCCAATAATTAAAAATCCCGATTGCCAGCCATTAATTAAGTTTGTTAAGACGAATATCTAAATAAACTAATAACAAAAAAGAGTCAGCGGACTTACCATAAAACGTAGCTGACTCTTTTTTATTCTTTTCACCTTAAAATCTTTATGACCATGAGTAAAAATGTATTCTACAAAATATTCTTTCTCATCATTACATGTATAGCGGTACAGGGCAATCTCTGGTCCCAAAATATAAATTTAGTGCCCCGGCCGCTTGACATGCAGACCACAGGTAAAGAAACATTCACAATTACACCCAAAACCGTCATTTCAGTTGAGAATGATGAGCAAAAAACTATAGCTGAATATTTTTCATCTTTATTTATACTACCTGGCGGTTTTGCTCCTTCGATTGTTGTAAATGGTAATGCAGACATTGTCTTCCAAACAGAGCAAACAATGAAACCCGAATCTTACAGTTTACAAGTAAAGAAAAACGGTATATTGATTAAAGCAGCAGATAGCAGCGGTTTCTTCTATGCAGTACAAACATTAAGACTAACTTTACCAGCACAAATTGAAAATCGCGTGGCACGTCAAGACACCAATTGGACTATACCAGCAATGGAAATCAGTGATGGTCCAAGGTTTTCATATAGAGGCTTGATGCTGGACGTTTCACGTTATTTTCTTCCTAAAGAAGAAGTCTTAAAAATAATAGACTGCATGGCTCTGCTAAAACTTAATAAGCTTCATTTTCATCTTACAGATGACAATGGATGGCGAATCGAAATAAAAAAATATCCCCGACTTACAGAAGTTGGAGCATGGAGAGTAAACAGAGAAAACTTTGCTTTTCCAGATCGTCGGAACCCCTCTCCAGAAGAGTCAACCCCTATCGGAGGATATTATACACAAGAACAAATGAAGGAAATCATCGCGTATGCTCAGCAAAGACAAATCGAAATCATCCCGGAAATTGATATGCCTGCACATTCGAATGCGGCTTTGGCAGCTTATCCAGAATACGCTTGTCCTGTAGTTAAGAAGTTCATCGGAGTACTTCCTGGACTTGGTGGCAGTAATGCAGACATCATTTATTGTGCTGGCAACGATAAGACTTTTGAGTTTTTGCAAGGTATTATCGATGAAGTAGCCGCTCTTTTCCCATCCCAGTATATTCATATCGGGGGGGACGAAGCCTGGAAGACGCATTGGAAAGAATGCCCCTTATGCCAGGCCCGGATAAAAAAAGAACAATTACAAAATGAAGAAGATCTACAAGGCTACTTCATGCAACGGATCAGTAAATACGTACAAGAAGTAAAAGGGAAAAAAGTGATGGGTTGGGACGAATTAACCAACAGTAAACTACCCGAAGGAGTTACTATTTTTGGATGGCAAGGATTCGGTAATGCTGCTCTGAAAGCTGCAGCCCAAGGGCATCCTTTTGTCATGACTCCGGCTCGATTACTTTACCTGATACGTTATCAGGGACCACAATGGTTCGAACCACTGACCTACTTCGGAAATAACACACTAAAGGATGTATATACTTATGAACCTATACAAGAAAATTGGGATCCGTCATACGCCAATCTATTGATGGGTATACAGGGATCGATGTGGACAGAATTTTGTTCAACCCCCAGAGATGTGACTTATCAAATCTTTCCACGTCTGGCAGCAGTTGCCGAAGTAGCCTGGTCTGTACGTGGCAGCAAAGACTGGCCGTCTTTTCTAAAATCATTGGACAATTATCTGAATCATTTAGATGCTAAAGGAATTATATATGCCAAATCAATGTATAACATACAACATAAAGTTGTGCCAGCAGACAACAAACTGAAAGTGAAACTTGAGTGCGAACGTCCTGACGTTGAAATACGTTACACTCTAGATGGTACAGAGCCTATAGGAACCTCTCCTATATATAACCAAGATTTATTAATCAGTGACAACGTACTGTTGCAGGCTGCTACTTTCGTTAATGGAAAACAAAAAGGTAAAAAGCTTATTTTACCACTCCAATGGAATAAAGCTACAGCAAAAAAGCTGCAAGGTCTTCCCAAAGAAGCTGAAATATTACTGAATGGAGTACATGGCAGTCTAAAACAAACCGACTTTGAATGGTATACAGGTGAAATGTCTAAACCTATATCCTTTACAATCGATTTACTGAAATCTGAAAAAATTAGTAAGTGCGCTGTTGGCTGCATCACTAATTATGGTATGGGCGTGCACAAACCCAGAAAAATGAAGGTTGAGATTTCCGAAGATAACCAATCTTTTACAACGATAGGTGAACGCAACTATACCGATACTGAGATTTTCAAAGAAGGAAACTTCATTGAGGAACTTAAAATAGAAGTTCAGAATGCTACAGCACGTTATGTACGATTTACATTGGAAACTCCCGGTAATTGTCCGACAGACCATGTACGGCCAGGGCAAGCATCCAGAATCTATTTGGATGAAGTAATTATTAAATAAGATATTTTAAAACCTAAATATCACCACTATTAATTAGTTATTCAGACAAAAGTTATGAATAAGATTATATCATTTACAATGTCGTCTCTATTGAGCATTTTTTCTTTATCAGGAAATACTCAACAAGATACGACACTGTATATTAAGCATGTTGCTTTTCCAACTGATGCAACTATGGAACAAAAAGTATCTATGGCTGCCCGCCTTGTTCCCTCTCCCCAACAGTTGGAATGGCAGCAAATGGAATTAACAGCCTTTCTCCATTTTGGCATCAATACTTTTACTGACCGAGAATGGGGGGACGGAACAGAAGATCCGACCTTATTTAATCCTACTGAACTGGATGCCGAGCAATGGGTACGCACCTTAAAAGAAGCGGGATTCAAAATGGTATTACTCACAGCCAAGCATCATGACGGTTTTTGTTTATGGCCTACTCAAACAACCCGGCACTCTGTAGCTTCTTCCAAATGGAGAGGTGGCAAAGGCGATGTTGTAAAAGAATTACGAGATGCCTGTACAAAATATAATATGAAATTTGGGGTTTATCTTTCACCATGGGACCGAAATGCAGAATGC
Organism: Bacteroides ndongoniae; assembly: GCF_900108345.1. GTDB lineage: Bacteria > Bacteroidota > Bacteroidia > Bacteroidales > Bacteroidaceae > Bacteroides > Bacteroides ndongoniae. The sequence continues at coordinate 30,060 of NZ_FNVV01000007.1, forward strand.
TACGGTGATTCGCCTCGTTATAACCAGTTTTTTATAGAACAACTGACTGAATTGCTAACCAACTACGGTGAAATACATGAGGTCTGGTTTGACGGAGCCAACGGTGAAGGTCCTAATGGGAAAAAACAAATTTATGACTGGGAAGCCTTTTACAAAACCATCCAACGCTTACAGCCCAAAGCTGTTATGGCAATCATGGGAGATGATGTTCGTTGGGTAGGCAACGAAAAAGGCATAGGACGTGAAACTGAATGGAGTGCAACAGTATTGACCCCAGGAATTTACGCCCGCTCAGAGGCCAATAACAAACGATTGGGAGTCTACAATAAAGCCCAAGATCTTGGCAGTAGAGAAATACTGAAAAATGCAACCGAACTTTTCTGGTATCCGTCCGAAGTCGATGTATCAATCCGTCCGGGTTGGTTTTGGCATGAGAAGGAAAACAGTCAAGTAAAAAGTTTGAAACATCTTACCGACATTTATTTCCAATCTGTCGGCTACAATTCTGTATTACTACTCAACATACCTCCCGACAGACGAGGCTTGATACACGAAGCCGACATTGCTCGCTTAAAGGAGTTTGCAGCTTATCGACAACAGACTTTTGCAAACAATGCCGTAGAAAACGGGGAAAAGTTATGGATAGCGAAATCTGGTGAAAAATGTACATACAACTTAAGAACAGGTTCAAAAATCAACGTTGTTCTTTTGCAAGAAGACATATCACATGGCCAACGAATAGAAGAATTCAATATAGAAGCGCTTGTAGATGGAGAATGGAAACAGATAGGTCAAGGAACGACTATAGGCTACAAGCGAATGATCCGCTTCCCTGAGATAACGGCTGATGCATTAAGACTTCATATAAAAAGTTCACGATTAGAAGCACGCATCATCAACGTAGCAGCCTATTATGCAGCTCCTATAAACGAAGAACAAGTCTCTTCTAACTGGAATAATCTGCCACGTACATCTTGGAAAAAACTTTCCAGTCAACCTTTAATTATAGATTTAGGAAAAGTTGTATCTTTGAAAGGTTTCACATACGCGCCCTTGAACGAGCAAGCCAAAGCAACAATGGCCTATCGATATAAGTTCTCAGTCAGTTTGGATGGACAAATCTGGAAAGAGATACCTCTAAATGGCGAGTTCAGCAATATCATGCACAATCCATTGCCGCAAACCGTACTGTTCGGACAAGAGGAAACAGCTCGTTTCATCAGGTTAGAGGCAACTTCTCCTGACGATACTCCAGCTGTTGTGGAAATAGAAGAAATCGGAGTGACATTGTCCGACTCTGATACGAAATAATGCTCTGTCTATAGAATAGAAAACTAAAAAATACCATGAAAAAAATATTTATAAGTTTTATATGCTTCTTTGTATGTGCATTCACCACAGCTATCTATGCACAAGTAGGTTTTGCCAAAAACAAACTCTATAATGTGATACCAGCCGAGGACACCCAAAAAGCATTGGGTTACAAACAAGGAAACTCAAAAGTCATCCTGATCAAGCAGAATGCCGATGATAAAATGCAGCAGTGGACAATCAGCAATCTGTCCAGCAGTTTTCGTTTTATCAATCCTTTTGATAATAAAGCTATCTGTGCCCGTACAGACAATTCATTGGAAATAACGGAGAACAACGGTTCCGATGAATCACAGTTATGGACTATTCGACCGAAAAATAAGTTTTTACAGATTTTCCCGACTAACAGTCCCGATCTGATTCTATTCTATAGCAGTGAAGGAAAATTGCAATTGGTGGACAAACGTAAGTTTGGAAACGCCCCCGAAACTTTTTTTTCAATTAAGATAAGTAAAATGGCAATGCCTGAAAACGCTGGTCCCGATTTGTCGCAACGTAGCAAAACTTATTGGGAAGACGAAACTTGTTTCGAAGAAAACAAAGAAGCCGGACATGCCACCTACTTACCGTACGCTTCTACCGCTGAAATGAAAGCCGATATAGACTTCTATCAGACCCCATGGACCACCCCCAGAAGTTCGTATTTTTATTCATTAAACGGTAAATGGGCTTTCCACCTCGTTTCTGAGCCATCGCAACGGCCGCAGGACTTCTACAAAGAAGATTACGATATTTCAGACTGGGATACAATCCCTGTGCCGTCCAATTGGGAAATGCAAGGATACGACCGCCCCATCTATGCCAATGTAGAATACCCTCATGCCAATATTCCTCCTTATATTGATGCCCGCAAAGGTTTTAATGATGGAGGGAAAAATTATGGTATCAATCCGGTTGGCTCCTACGTACGTTTCTTCAATCTGCCTGAAGGATGGGAAAAACAACGGACATTTATCCACTTTGGCGGTATCTATAGCGCAGCCTTTGTCTACTTGAATGGCAAATATGTAGGCTATACGCAAGGAGCAAATAATGTAACCGAATTTGATCTGACACAATACCTGCGGACAGGAGAAAATCGTCTTGCCGTACAGGTATTCCGCTGGAGCGATGGCTCCTACCTGGAATGCCAAGATATGTTCCGGATGAGTGGTATCTTCCGCGATGTATATTTGTACAATACACCGCTGGCCAGCATACGCGACCACTACATAACTTCTAAATTAGAAGCACAATCCAACTACAAGGAAGGAAATATGTCCGTAGCCTTAAAGCTGGACAACCGAGACGGACTAAAAGGCTCGAAAGACGTCACACTGAGCCTGATTGCTCCCAACGGCAGTCTAGTAAGTGAAAAAACGCTGCACATTGCATATACACCCGATCAAAAAACAGTTGAAAGACACATATCCTTTCCCTTGAAAGATCTGTGCCTTTGGACAGCCGAAACTCCCAATCTTTACACCTTACACATCGTTCAATACGAGGAAGGCAAAGAAGAGATGGCATTTTCGACCAAATACGGATTCAGAGACATTGAAATACGAGGCTCATTGGTTTACATCAACGGACAACGCGTTTTCTTTAAAGGTGTAAACCGCCATGATACCCACCCTATCTATGGGCGTGCCGTACCTACGGAATCGATGCTGCAAGATGTATTGCTGATGAAACAAAACAACATCAACACCATCCGTACTTCTCATTATCCGAATGCAGCCAAGATGTATGCCATGTTCGATTACTTCGGCCTCTATACGATGGACGAAGCCGACCTAGAAGATCATGCCAACCAATCAATCAGCAACATGCCGTCATGGATTCCAGCTTTTGTTGACCGTATAGATCGTATGATTCTTCGCGACCGCAATCATCCAAGTGTAATCTTCTGGAGTTTAGGTAATGAAGCCGGAGGTGGAAGTAACTTCCAGGCATGTTACGATGCTGCCAAACGTCTTGATAACCGCCCCGTACACTATGAAGGTACCCGCGATGGTAAAGAATATGGCGGTAATCGTTTCAGTGATCTTTATTCTAAAATGTATCCAGGCATGAAATGGATGGATACCTACGTCAATTCATTCAGTAAACCTATGTTCATTTGCGAATATGCCCACGCTATGGGAAATGCCATAGGTAATCTGAAAGAATACTGGAACAGTATAGAAAACAGTACATCCACCATAGGTGGTGCTATATGGGACTGGGTAGACCAAGCCATATATGAACCCAATGAAATGAAAAAAGGCATTTACCGACTGCATACCGGCTATGATTTTCCAGGACCGCATCAAGGTAACTTCTGTTCGAACGGTATAGTTCCTGCCACACGTGACGAATCGCCCAAGCTGAAAGAAGTAAAAGCTGTATACCAATATGTACACTTCACACATTTAGGAACAGAGATAAACAAAAATGAAGTCAAAATCCTACTAAAGAACACGTATGATTTCTTGCCTCTTGATGGATTCTATCTTCATTGGGAAATACTGGAAGATGGTTACATTTCGGCAACAGACAGCCTGTTACCCGGCCATGTCATGCCCGATGACTCACTTGCCATAAATATAAAACTGCAGGGAATTAATCTCAGTCAGGCACAAAAAGCAGGAAAAGAAGTAATGCTTAATCTGGCTGTATGCACCAAAGATGCTTCCACTTGGGCCAAAGCCGGACATACAGTTGCACAACAGCAATACGAACTTTTGAAACGTTGTGCCTTGCCGCAGCTTTCAGTCAAAAGCAGTCGGAAGAACACCCTGAAAGTAGAAGAAACTCCAGCTATGTTCATTATAAAAAATGCACATATCGAAGCTTCCTTCGATAAACAAAGCGGACAGATGAAGACACTCATCTTAAACGGACAGTCTGTCATCAGTCATAGCCAAGGCTTTGTATACGATAATCACCGTTGGATAGAAAATGATAAATTTACAGATACCTCCAATGGACTTGAACCGGCAGGGACATGCACCTTAGAGAAAAAAGGAAATTCTATAATTGTAAGGACTACCCGAGAAGGCAATTTATGCCAAACTCAAATTGTCTATACCTTACAGCCTGATGGAACCATCGGTATGGACGTAGAACTAACACCCCAGACAAGCGAATTGAGAAGATGTGGACTAATATGTGCCATCGACTCATCTCTAAATACAGTCGATTATTACGCCTACGGTCCTTGGGAGAACTACAACGACCGTAAAGACGGATGCACAGTAGGACGCTACAGTACCACTGTAGAACAAATGGAAGAAAAATATGTCAAACCACAATCCATGGGTAATCGTGAAGGACTACGAGAACTGCTTCTTCGCAATAAATCCGGTGCAGGCATCAAAATAGAAACCGAAGGAAACGTATCGTTTTCAGCTTTGCGCTACACAGACGAAGATTTGATGAACTGCGACCATATGTGGGAACTGCAAAAACGCCCGTACATACTCCTCCACCTTGATGCAGCCGTACGGGGTGTAGGCAATGCAAGTTGCGGAAAAGATGTGGACACTTTACCCGTGTATCGTATTCAACAGCAAAAGTACTCCTACAAATTACGCATCAGCAGTATCAATAAATAAGAACGTAGCAACAGTCAATCTACTGAAACTATCATCTTGTAACAATTATAAATTAATGCATATTATGAATCATTCTCTCTACCCGCTTTTCGGAATAGCCACTGTAGCATCCTTACTTTCAGCATGCCAGCAATCCGACAAGGCATCTAAACCCTACAACATTGTCTATATCATGACCGATGACCACACAGCTCAGATGATGAGTTGCTACGATATACGCAACATCGAAACTCCCAACCTCGATCGCATTGCTCGCGACGGCGTTCGTTTCACCAACAGTTTTGTTGCCAACTCGCTCAGTGGCCCCAGCCGTGCTTGTATGCTCACCGGCAAACATTCTTGTGCCAACAAATTCTATGATAATACGACTTGTGTTTTCGACAGTGCTCAGCAAACTTTCCCCAAGCTACTCCAGAAAGCCGGCTATCAGACAGCCGTCGTAGGCAAATGGCATTTGGAAAGCCTTCCTTCTGGATTTGACTATTGGGAAGTAGTACCCGGACAAGGCGATTACTACAATCCCAATTTTATCACTCAAAATAATGATACGATCCAAAAGGAAGGTTACATCACCAACATCATCACAGATGATGCCATCGACTGGATGGAGAACAAACGCGATAAAGAAAAGCCTTTCTGCCTTCTGATTCACCACAAAGCTATCCACCGCAACTGGATGGCCGATACATGTAATCTACATCTTTACGAAGACAAAGAATTCCCATTGCCCAACAACTTTTACGATAATTATGAAAATCGTCTTGCAGCAGCATCTCAGGAGATGAGTATTGCCAAAGATATGGATCTGATATACGATCTTAAAATGCTGAAAGAAGGAAAAGACAGTCGGCTTAAAGCTCTTTACGAAAGTTTTCTTGGTCGTATGAACCCTGCACAACGAAAAGCCTGGGACGATTTCTACAATCCAATTATTGAAGACTTTTACCGCAAGAATCCCCAAGGCAAGGAATTGGCAGAGTGGAAATTTCAACGCTATATGCGTGACTACGCCAAAGTCGTAAAATCGCTTGATGATAATGTTGGCCGTGTACTTGATTATCTGGAAGCAAACGGTCTGCTCGATAATACCCTGGTAGTCTATACTTCTGACCAGGGCTTCTACATGGGCGAACACGGATGGTTCGACAAACGTTTTATGTACGAGGAGTCTATGCGCACACCGCTTATCATGCACCTACCAGCCGATTTCAAAACACGTGGTGACATTCCACAACTGGTACAAAACATCGACTATGCCCCTACCTTCCTTGAACTGGCAGGTGCTCCTATACCTAACGACATTCAGGGTGTATCCCTACTCCCTCTGCTTAAAGGTGAAAAGCCTGCTGACTGGCGTAAAGCGCTCTACTATCACTTCTACGAATATCCAGCCGAACATATGGTAAAACGGCATTATGGTATCCGTACCGAACGCTACAAACTGATGCACTTTTATAACGACATCGACGCTTGGGAACTCTATGACATACAAAACGACCCAACCGAAATGAACAACTTGTACGGGCAAAACGAATACGCTTCTATTGTAACTGAACTAAAAGCAAATATGCTCGAACTTCAGGAACAATACAATGATCCTGTTCGTTTTTCCACTGAAAAAGACCGCTAAGATATCCAATAATATAGATGGCAGTTGTTTCCTCCAAAACAGAAATTATGTTTCTGAAGGGAACAACTGCCACATTTTTTCATTGACACTGCTAAAAAGTAAATATAAAAGTTTCTTATGAACGTCAATCGAACGACGGCAACGTAATCTTGAAGTCGGCGCTAGGTCTATGCTCGGTACGAATGATGTCTTTCATCCGACGGACAATGTCAGGGTGCTGTGCCGCCACATCGTTGTCCTCGTGAATGTCGGTAGCGAGGTTATATAAATGAGGAATTCCTTTTTTCACTACCAGCTTCCAGTCATCCATACGTACGCCTATCTGGTCGGTTTCGTGGAATTCCCAATACAGGAAATCATGCTTCTGTTGCGCCTCATCGTTTCCCGTCAGCACAGGGGCAAACGAAATGCCGTCGAAACAATCACTTTCCAACTTCTTGTTCAAATACTTTTTGGGGAATTTCTTGTCACCAATCAGTTCACAGAAGGTTGGAATCACATCGTAAAAAGCCAGTTGATGGTCGCACACAGCACCAGCTTCCACCTTCCCCGGCCAACGTACTATAAAAGGAATACGAATACCACCTTCGTAGCACTGACGTTTCAATCCACGCAACTTACCGTCTCGGCCGAAAAACACAGGATCGGCACCTCCTTCTTCGTGAGGACCGTTATCGCTGGTAAACACCACAATGGTATTCTCGTCAAGTCCTTTTTCCTTCAGCTTGTCCATTATTTCACCTACATAAGCATCCAACCGTGTAATCATAGCTGCAAACTGAGCATGTGTATGTATCGTGGCATTGTAACGGCTTCCTTCTTGCCCACCCCAAGTTTTGTCCACAAAGAACTCCTTTTTATATCCTTGGAGAATAGAGTCGTCGGGCTGCACCAATTCGGCATGGGGCAGTGTATAGGTAAAAATTCCCATGAAAGGTTGCTTGCCGTCCTGTCTGTCGAGCCACTCCAAAGCTTTGCGATGAATAATGTCGGCAGAGTATTGCGAACGTTTGTAATAATCACGTCCGAACATAGGATACTGAATATTCTCTTCCATCACTTCGCGTACCACTGCCGTATCGCCCAAAGCCTTGCTGTAACGGTTCAGGAAGTTAGGATAGTACAAGTGAGCCTGGAACTGACAAATATAACCATAGTATTCATCAATGCCTCGCTTGTCGGGTGTAGATACCGACCCTTCGTAACCGCCTGCCCATTTTCCGAACATGCCAGTCGTATAACCGTTCTTCTTCATAATTTCAGGCAAAATAATGTGCTGCGGGTCATAAGGCATCTGTCCTACTACACTGTAGTCTTTATTTTCACCATACATCACAACCGGAGTCTCAGGCCAATACTCCTTATTGCCCCGTACCAGACAATGTCCTGAATGTTGTCCGGTCATCAGCGTTGCCCGCGACGGAGCACTGACCGGACTACCGGCATAAGCCTGCGTAAACCGCATTCCTTCGGCTGCCATACGATCGATGTGGGGAGTACTGATATAGGGCTGACCATAACAGGCCAAATCGCCGTAACCCATATCATCGCACAAAATGAATACAATGTTCGGGCGCTGCTCTTTTTGCGCAAAAAGACTTGCACTGCACAACAGCAGTGAGCCTAGAAGAAGAGACGATTGACTTTTCATATAAATGGAATAAACTGATTTAAAATTTAAAAATAGCAAATTGTTTGCGAACGACTGGAAAGAGTCTTGTTAAAGAAGCTAAATTATGGCATAAGACATATTTATAAACAGCCAATTACCTACATTTTAATCGTATCTTTGAAAAGTTTCCGCTGACAGCTTATTGTTTAAAACTAAAATATAAAGAAGAATTCTGAAGCATCTATGAAAAGACTATTCACAGCACCGTGTCTCCTGCTTGCGACACTCGCTTCAACAGCTCAAAACACTACTCAACCCAACATCATCATGTTTCTGGTAGACGACATGGGTTGGCAAGACACCTCCGTGCCTTTCTACAACAACGAACGGAGCAACCTGAATCAACGTTTCCGCACTCCAAACATGGAACGGCTTGCACAACTGGGTGTCCGCTTTACCGAGGCTTACGCATGTGCCATTTCTTCGCCTACACGATGCAGTCTGATGTCAGGCATGAATGCCTCCCGACACAGAGTGACCAACTGGACACTGGAGCTGAACCAACAGACCGATGCCAAGAGTAGCGTCATCAGCCTGCCACAATGGAACTACAATGGTATACAGCCGGACAGTACAGCCGGTAAGATCAACAATTCTACCCCTATCACTTCCCTGCCACAAGTTCTGAAAGATAACGGATATTATACCATACACTGCGGGAAAGCCCACTTCGGTGCACGCACTACTCCCGGAGCAGATCCGGCAACCATGGGTTTTGACGTAAACATTGCCGGCGGTCCTAATGGAGCACCCGGCAGTTATCTGGGAACAAAAAACTTCGGTCAAGGCAGCAAATTTGCCGTATACGGTTTAGAGAAATATTACGGCCAAGACATATTCCTGACCGAAGCCCTGACACGAGAAGCCCTGAACGCCATGAAAAAGTCGGTTGAAATGAACAAACCGTTCTACCTTTACATGTCGCACTATGCCGTCCATTCGCCCTACGACGAAGATAAACGCTTTACCCCCAACTACCGGGGTCAGTTCGACGAACAGCTGAACGATACACTCAACGAGAACGAAGTCCGCTATGCTGCGCTTGTAGAAGGCATGGACAAAAGCCTGGGCGACATCCTCGACTATCTGGAACAGAATCCGGAAGTAGGCAAAAACACCATCCTGCTGTTCATGTCCGACAACGGAGGACAAGGACTGAACAACGTGCGCCAAGGACGTGCCAACCGCGACCAGAACTATCCGGCACGTGCCGGCAAAGGTTCGGCCTTCATGGGCGGCGTACGCGAACCGATGATGGTCTATTGGCCCGGAGTAACCCAAGGCAACACACAGAACGACCAGCGCGTCATGATAGAAGACTTCTTCCCTACCATACTGGAAATGGCCGGCGTAAAACAATATCGCACTTTACAGACTATTGACGGAACAAGCTTTGCAGAGGTACTGAAACATCCGGCAAGGCGGTACGAACGTCCCATCGTGTGGCACTTCCCCAACCTGTGGGGCGAAACGCAGAACAAAGAAGAGAGCTACGGTGCCTATTCCTCAATCCTGAAAGGTGACTATCATCTGATTTATACCTGGGAGAGCCGCCAATGCCGCCTTTACAATGTGAAAGAAGATATCGGCGAACAGAATGATCTGGCAGACAGCATGCCCGAAAAAATAAAGGAACTGGCCGACGAACTGACCCGTTACCTGAAGGAACGGGATGCCCAACGTCCGGCGTACCGTTCGTCCGGTGAACTGATTCCGTATCCGAACGAATGACGCATCATCAACGGGATGTTTCGTTAATTGCATTTCGGGTTGCAAAATATTCGCCAAAACAAAATAATAGAATAATTTTGCAGCCCGAAAATAGTATGTACAATATGATAACCATCAAACAAACCAGACCCGAAGAAATAAGCAAACTGATGCCTATCTTCGAACAGGCTAAACGCATCATGCGGAAAAGCGGCAACATGAAGCAATGGACCAGCGGATATCCCAATGAAGAACTCGTACGCCGCGACATCGAAAACGGACATAGCTATGTCTGCCTCGACGATGCGCAGGAAATCATCGGTACATTCTCCTTCATCCCGGGCAAAGACCCGACGTATGCCCGCATCTACGAAGGAGCTTGGATAGACAACGTACAGCCTTATGCCACTATCCACCGACTGGCAAGCACAGAAGCAAGTCACGGAGTAGCCGCCGCCTGCCTGGACTGGTGCTACCGTCAGATACCGAACCTGCGGGCAGATACCCACCGCGACAACAGTATTCTGCAGCACATCCTGACCAAACACGGATTTACCTATTGCGGCATCATCTATCTGATGAACGGAGATGAACGGCTCGCCTTTCAGAAATGCAACATGCCGAAAGAACAGCACACCAATGTTTAAAGTGCGTACTTCTGCCTTAGCTCCTCAACAGTGGCACCAGTAAAGTAATCTTCAATAAAGTCCCAACGCTGCGCATCGGTCAGTGCTTCCGTACCAAAGAAGAGGGTAAACAATTCTATCTGTTCTTCGAAAATCAGTTCGTTATTATCCAAAATCAGGTTACGGTAGTCGTCCGTCGACACCAGTTGTAACAAGGTTTCAGGATCGTTAAAACGAATCTGTACGCAAGGAGTTCCACCACCTTCGACACTGAACGACAGACAGTTCAGCATGGAAAGCAAGTTCAGCAGCATGTTCAGGTCGGAGAAAGGAGTAGTGTAGAACACCAGCTTATCGCCCTTGCATCCCGTGATGCGCTGCACAAACAGCTTCTGATAACGGGACAGCAGCAGGTCGAAGCCCTTGGTCACCGTGAACGAAAGTTCGTTGGATTCTTTCTTCTTCACACTGCTGATGTAGCTGACGCTGCGCCCTTCCTCGGTACGCGACTCCAGCAGCGAACCGATAAAGCGTTTGGCCGAGCGGACATCCATATCGTGCTCGGCAAAGACAGCACGGAGTTCTTCTTCATCAAAGCGTCCTTTCGTCTTGCGCAACTTATCGGTCAGCAGTGTCTTCAGGCTGTCAAACAAGGCATCGAGCCGACAACGTATCTCGGCTGCATCTTCCTTCAGCAATACATCGTGCCTGCCTACTGCCACAGCACGCGAACCTTCCCACAACGTACCGTTGCCCAATTGCTGTTTGAACTCTTTATATCCCAACTCCGGGAAACGTTCTTCCCACAAGTCGTTCAGCCGTACCCGATAGACATCGGACTCGCCTTCGACCGGAGTCAGATAATCGTGGAATTCGCACGCAAAAGCATCGCCCATTTTGTCCTGCACATAGCCTTCGGTCAGCAGGTTTTGCGGACTTACGTCCAGCAGATTATGCCCGAAGCGGGCAGAGAGGTCGTCTTCGAGCCACAACAATGCCGTCTTGATGAGCTGTCCCAATTCGGACTCGTACTCCAACTTGTTTTTCGTACGCGGCACCTTCACTACGAACTCAAAATCGGACAAAGAAATCATCACTTCCTGCTTCTCGCCTTTCATGCGATAAACCTCCATCAGCTTACGCAAGATAAGTACCAGCTGTTCCTGAGCAATGTTCCCCAACTGATGCAGGCGCTTCATGTAGTAGAAGTCGCGTTCATGAAAATCGGTTGCTGCAATGCCTTGCACATCGGCATCGCGCGCGGTACGACCGATCTCCTGAATATAATCGACAAACGTACTGGAGGGGGCAACGTGGTACACACGATCGATATCGCTGATGTCAACTCCCATACCAAAGGCCTTAGTGGCCACAATCAGTTTCTTGGTACCTTCCTTGAACTCCTGCACGATGGTGGCTTTCTGTTCTTTCTCTTTTTTACCGTAGTACGATGCCACCAGGTGCCAGTCACACGAACGCACCCAACTCTTCAAGCGCATGTCGATGCCGCCGGCAAAAGGATAGTAAAGCAAAGTCTTATGCCCGTCCAGATAATCTTCGATCCGACCGGAAACAACACGCTGTTTGGCCTTGTCGTAAGTTTCGCCTTCCTCGATCGTCATCTGACGGATATCGAAACCGATGTTGCGACGCTTCACCGTACCTACATACAGCACACAAGGTTCCATCTGCAACGAACGGATGGTCTCGAACACCATGTCGTTTCTTCCTACCGGATTCCACACGGCAGTAGCCGTCAGCGCAAACAGCGGGAAGCCGTATCCGAGACTCTGCTTCAAACCATTCAGATAACGCCCCAGGAACCAATAGTCCACACGGAACTCCTTACCCCAAGTAGTCACCGTATGCGCCTCGTCGACCACCACCATGCCTATGCGGCGTCCGCCGATAAAGTGCTTGATGTCGTACGACAATAACAACTCGGGCGAGAGATAGAACAAGTCAATCTCCCCCTCACGCACCAGACGGTAGACCTCGGCTTTCTGTTCGGGCGACAGATCGGACGAAGCATAAGCCACCCGCGTGTAACCTAACTCCTGCAGACTTTCCACCTGATCGACAATCAATGCCTTCAGCGGCGACACGACAATGGTAAGCAACCCGTACTGACGTCCCAAATAAATGGCAGGTAACTGGAACAGCAACGATTTACCCGAACCCGTAGGTGCTGTCAGCAAAATATTCTCTACAGACGCGTCGCCCTGTTGTGCCTTTTCTGCTTCGAGGATGACATTCTCTATCAGCTGTCCTTGCGAGATTTCCAGTTTCTCTTTCCCACTGAACAAGTCATCGTATATCTCCAGATTGCGGAACTGCTCGTATCCGTAAACTTCCTTCAGCAAAGCCTGAACTTCTTCCCGGCAAGTTGCCGGCAATTGCCGTTGCTTCAACTCGGGCAAACGTCGTGTCGTTACTTCCATTTTCGTCATCGGTTTAAAGAATATACAAATATATGATTTTGTAGCGTAATAACAGGCTTCACACAGGAAAAAGTTCTACTTTCCCACCTGTTGTCTACAGAAGAAGACCATCCAATTCTGAAACACTTGCACGGCTCGCGAGCGACACTTGCATTCCATTTATGGGACACTTGTACGGCTCGCGAACCGTACAAGTGTCCTACAACGTAGTAATTGAAACACCGTTCTCTTGCTTCACGCCTTATCAAACAGTCAAATTAATAGAAAGCATTCTACTGTCTCTCCTAAAGAAGACTGCGTATTCATGCAAAACGACTCAAAAACTCATATTTTCAAATATTCGCCGGTGAAGTTTCATCATAATATTCAGGTAATAAGCACGTTGTTGTGAAACATACTTTCATGCCTCATCAGGGGCAAAAATCGTACATGTGAACTACGGAACATGACGTTTCACAGGAATTCACTATTATACAAGTAGTTAGCATAAACATAAAGAATAAAGGCTGGAAAACTGAATCTTTTCTCTTTTCAACAGATTTAGTACATACGGTAGCTTTCACCTATTATCCGAGTGTTCATTATGTAAATTCATTTAACCAACGAGTCTTATTCTAAATATCAAGTCGCTATAAAGACAACACCGGCAACTCCTAAACAAACACCGGCGGGGCAAACAACTCATCGTTGCCTGTCCCGCCGGTATGTAGATGTTTCATTTATGCGACTTAGATCAATACTCCTCTTCGTTGAAGAAGAAATCTTCTTTACTGGGGTAATCGGGCCAAATATCTTCTATACTTTCATAAATCTCGCCTTCATCTTCCATCTCCTGCAGATTCTCAATCACCTCAAGCGGAGCCCCCGAACGCATGGCATAGTCTATCAATTCGTCCTTAGTTGCCGGCCAAGGAGCATCCTCCAGTTTGGATGCCAATTCCAATGTCCAATACATAATTCCTAAGTATTTAAATCGTGAATATTGTGAATATTAAGTTCTACTTCTATTTTTCGGCAAATGTATAACAATTTATGTCACTTACAACTATTATTCCAAAATATTTCGTCTTTTTTCGCATCCAGGTTAATCTTTCGGGACAGAACGAACAAATAATCGGACAATCGGTTCATATAAGCTAACAATTCCGGAGCTATTTCTACCTCGGCCGACAGAGTCAGAATACGGCGTTCGGCACGTCGGCAGACGGTACGGCACACGTGACAAAGAGCAGCGCCACGGCTTCCTCCTGGCAGAACAAAAGCTGACAACGGAGGCAAAAGAGCGTCCAAACGGTCAATCTCGTTTTCCATCTCCGCAACCATGACAGGAGTGACAACACTGGCAGACTTCAATGACATTTTTGCCTGATCGGTAGCCAAATAAGAGCCGACAACGAACAGGCAATTCTGCACGCGCTGCAAAAAGGCAACATCCTGTCCGTCTGCCACATAAGTAATAAGTAACCCCAAAAAGGAATTCAACTCATCTACCGTACCATAGGCCTCCAGGCGATCATGTGTTTTGGGTACACGGGTGCCACCCACCAGGGAAGTTGTCCCCTTATCTCCGGTTTTAGTATACACTTTCATAACTGCTGATTGTTTAGAATTTGCTAATTGATAAAAACAGGCTTTCTGCTTAAAAGTTCACAATATAATCTTGCTTAATTTTCGACTTGTCAAAAAAGATAACCCCCAAGTCGTAAAGGTCGAACGTAATTCCTGCCCGGGCATCGCACCGCATATCGTGCCAAAGCTGCCGCATTGCCGGCGAATAGCCGACACCTTCAATGACAAAAACCGAACGCTCCGTCACACGGTCGGCACACACATCGAAGACTGCGCGCACCAACGACGGCTGACGATAATCGTGCAGATAAAGGAAATCGACAGGAACACCACGTTCCAGAAAAAGCTCGTCCAGCTGGGAAGCATGCAGATAACCGGTATCCTTTTTAGCTGCCTTCATATATAGTTCGGCTGCCGAATCCGGCCCTACATTGACGCTAAACGTCGGTTGTGCCCGATTGACCAAACGAAACAACAGACGTTTCACCTTCTGCGACTCCCGGCATGCCCAACTATGTCCTTTTTCAGAAGCAAGGCGTCTCTGCTCCGCCGAAAGTTCTTTATATTGATAATATGGCGTATGTTCGTAAACCACCCGTGTAATAAAATCGAAGGCAAACGGCGAATGCACTCCATAACCGCGACGATGACGGAAACGGCGCAACCAAACAAAGGGGCGTTTCAGTAGTAATAAAGAATTCATATCTCTTCGGACCGGCACACGAACCGACCTTTCAAGCCTGTCCCTGACCGGATTTTCTATACATAATCTATCAGCGGCGCCAGCCCGACAGCCATCTTCCACCGTCTCGACAACCAGCCGGCCGCTACAATAAGCCAAAGGCTGATAACGCAAACTGCGCCATGCCTACAACAAATGTACAGATATTCTTTTTCATACACAAGAGGCAGATGCAGATATATAAAAAAGTCAGGCGCAAAAAGCCCATACAGCTTCCTGCGCCTGAAGAGAGAACCATAAACCTGTTATTCCACTTTCCACTCTATCACTCCACCCGATGCACCTTTCTGCAACTGGGCGGCGAGCTTCAGTCCAGTCGTTCTGACCGGTTTGAAATCCAATCCGTTATATCGATCCTTATCTACGGTATAAGGTGAGAGAGCTTCTACTTCTTTCCAGTTTTTGCCGTCTTTATAATATAACTTCCAGCTTTCGGGCACCCGGAAGTTGCCGTCATAGTGGTCGAAATCCAACCAATAGACATCGACATGCGACACCGTGTAAGGCTGGTCAAACTCGTAAGCCAGGGTTTCCAGCGTACCGTTCTTCAGCCACCAGTAATGATAGGGTTTCGACGTGTCCGACGAGCGCTTGGGTTCCCACTGGTCGTTGACTCCCCATGCCCAAGCCTCAACCGAGGCCGACTCGGGAGCATCCTTCTGAATGGGTGCCTGAATCATCAGCGTACGTGCCTTGCTGGCAATGGTCGGCTCGGGGGTAGGACGGGCATACCCGGCCGAAGCAGGAATCCATACCGCCATCTGATCGGCTCCGCGGTTGTTCCAGGTAGAGTAAGGAATAGCCTTGAAGGCGACATCTTTCACGGTGCCATCCTTTTCCACTTCCTTGGCGGTACCGGTCAGTACAACGACTCCGTTCAGCAGGTCGGCATCGTAAGAGGCCGTCATCGGTGTGCCGTCGGGGATAAACTTATTGAATACATGGCCGTCAGGCTGGTCCTTTCCCTCCAAACAGAATACAATGGGACCCCGTTCAATCGCCAGTTTGCCACGGTCGTCTTCCACCTTGTCATTGGCTTTGACGCGGCGCACGTCCATCGGCAGGTCAACCTCGACCACGTCGCCTGCCTTCCAGCGGCGGTGAATGGTGGCGTAGCCGTCGTACAGGCGGGCATGAACTTTCTTGCCGTTGACCGAGACGCTATATGCCCCGACCTTGCCGGTAAACGCATACAGGTCGGTAGGAACCGGTGAATCCTGTGCCCAGCCCGGTATGCGGAGGCGCAGTGCAAACTCCTGCTCCGTTTCGGGTGTGACGGTCAGTGTCACCTTGCCCTCCCAGGGATAGGCGGTGGTCTGCTCCAAGGTCACCTGATTGGCTTCGGTCGTCAGCCGAGCCTTACTCTGAATGTACAGGTTGACGTAGATGTCGTTGGCCTGCGTAGCATACATGTATAAAGGCACGCTGGCCATAAAGCGGGTAATGTTGCCCGGACAGCAGGCGCACCCGAACCACCGCTGACGTTCGTGCTGCCCCATCGACTCGAGCGGATTGTCGTAGAAGAACTTGTCGCCACTCAGCGACACGCCCGAGATGACTCCGTTGTACAAGGCACGCTCCAGCACGTCGGCATACTTGGCATCGCCCGTGGCCAGGAACATGCGGTAGTTCCAGAAGACGTTGGCGATGGAGGCACACGTCTCGCAATAGGCCGTATGGTTGTTCAGTTCGTAGTTGGGACCGAAACCTTCGCCCTGCGCACGCGAACCGATACCACCCGTTATGTAGAGTTTCTTGCTGGCCATGTTGTCCCAGATGCGGCACAAGGCATTGAAATAAGCCGTATCCTGCGTCAGTGCCGCCACATCGGCCACGCCGGAATACAGGTAACCGGCCCGCACGGCATGTCCCACGATTTCATCCTGCTGCAGAATAGGCTTGTGGTCCTGGCTGTATTCGCTCAGCGGATGTCCGTCGGTGCCCCATCCGGTTTCTTCGACAAAGTAACGGGCTGTCTGCAGGTATTTCTCGTTGCCTGTCACCTTATAGAGTTTCGCCAGCGCCATTTCGATGATGGGATGGCCGCTCGGACGATGAATCTGTCCTTCGCCGGGTCCGAACACCTGGCAGACGAGGTCGGCATTCCGGATAGCCACGTCGAGCAGCGTCCGCTTGCCGGTTGCCTGATAATGGGCTACGGCAGCCTCGTACAAGTGGCCGCTGTTATACAACTCATGGCTGTTGATCTTCTCCCAGCGTTGTTTTCCCCACCAGCCGGAGAGGCGGTAGCAACGGTTGGTGACACACGTAGTCAGATAGCCGTCCGGCTCCTGGGCAGCAGCTATCAGGGAGATGACACTATCCAGATAGGCGTCCAACGCCTGGTTGTACTTGACAGCCAGCGAATAAGAGGCTCCCTCAATCACCTTATAAGGGTCGGTATCGTCGAACGAAAAGTCACCCCGGTGCTCTCCATTTTTCAGTCCGCCGGCAATGGCAAAATTGTCGAAACGCCCATTCTTCTCACATTCTCTGAAAGCTGAAGGAATGGAGACCGTACGGTTCGTCTCGATACGGGGTGCCCAGAACCCATCATCCAAATGGACCTGAGTAAAAGAAACTTCCTTTATTGGCGCATCGGGCTTTACATAGGAGTCTCCACACGACGCCAGTCCCAACAGGGCGACGCCACAGAAAAAAAGTCGGATTTGTAATTTCATAATATGAACATTAAATAATCTGTGTTTGAACACCGCAAATGTACGCATTTCACTGTTACCACCATAGAAGAATCCTCTAAATGGATAACATAATCGTCAGTATATTAACACTTAGGATGATTATTTGGACTATTATTGCATCGTTTGGACTATTCTTCTATTCTCAACAGGCATTTCATTACCACAGGTAGGAAATGGGGACAAAGCAAAACATGGATCAAAAATATTTTTTCCTAAACCCAGAACTATTCCACAGCACAAACGTTTCTATGTAAGAACAACCTAAAAACTTAACAAGAAATGAAAAAATTAGCATTACTCGCACTGGTTGCCGCATTAGCAACCAGTTGCTCGGACGACGAAACATCCATCCCTCAGGAAGACCTTCAACTGGCAACACCCGCACTGCACATGAGAGTATCGACAGCCAGTGGCGAAAGTCCGTTCACCGGTGTACTGACCGTCATGCCATGCCAACCAAAAAGCTCGATCTATTTTGGCAACTACGTAAACCACCGACTGACTCCTTTCTACGGATACTATATGGTAAAGGACGGCGAATTTTACGAATCGTCCAGCAACCGTGAACTCCTGTTGCCTATGGGTGACTACAATATGATATATTGGGGAACTCCCAAATACGAAGAGCCCATCTATTCGAATCCGGCAGTCAGAGAGCCTTCGTACAGCATCGGCGGAGACCTGTCGCAACAAGCTTTCAGCCTGTTGAAGATGAGCAACGATACGACGTACTACCCCGTATACGACCTTGTACACGCCGTGCAGAATGTCAATATAGGAACAGACGAACTCGTAGCATCCTTGCAACGTGTAGTTGCCGGAATCAAAGTCAGCGTCAAGAACCAGGAAGGCTCTACACTTTCGTCCAACATAGAGAGCGTTGTGATAGGCATCACCGGCATTGCCCGCGAACTGGACTTTTATACGGGACAGCCTCAAGGCGACGCATGTACGGTAGCTTTCCCACTGGTGCGGTCGGTTGACGGTACCGAAATGACCAACGGAACGGTCATGTTGTTCCCCTCGTACGGCAATCCGGAGTTTCAGATGAGCATCAAGCTAAAGAACGGTACGGTGAAACGTTTCAAGCAGATACTGAAATCGCCGCTTGTAGCTAACACCAAGCTGACCCTGAACCTGACGGTAGGCGACATCTTCACAGGCGACGTATCCGGCGACTTCACGATGGAAGACTGGAAGGAAGACAACGAAAACATCGACGTACCCATCATCGAATAACGCCCCTCCCCTGCCCAACCCTGCTCTGCAGCCCAAACATCTGCACAGGGGTGGGCAGGGTTCGGTATATGCCCTCCACACAGGCGCCGATTACATGGATCGTCGTGGAAGCTCTTCCCGGACTTCCGCGTCGTTCTGTGCAATCGGCGCCTGCAAACCGTAACATACCGGCCCGTCCGCACCGCCAATCTCCCCTCGAAATTCGAAGCACCTCAGGAATTGACCACCCAAAAGGATTTGTATATCAGCACTATTTTTGTACTTTTGCCCCCTCTAAAACAACGAAACACGTATGAGAGGCAAGAAAAGAATATACTATATAATAGGTGGTATCCTCCTTGTGCTGGCAGTTACATGGGGCATTACGCACCTCGTCAGAAAAGACCGCCCGGCCGACATGCTGGACGAAGTAGAAATGACCGACTCGGCCGAAGTGGAGGCCATCACTTATAAATATGGCATCCCCACCGACCGCTACAACGTGAATTACGGCATCGTCGAGGACCGCCAGAACCTGTCGTCCATCCTGCAACGCCACGGCCTGTCGGTGAACGACGTACACCGCCTGAACGAACGGGCCAAGGGCACATTCGATGCCCGCAAGGTGAAAAGCGGACAAGCCTATGCCGTGTTCACCACCAAGGACAGCCTGCCACGCACACGCTTCTTCGTCTACGAAGAGAGTCCGAAAACGTACATCGTCTTCGACCTGCGCGGCGAATACAGTGTGCGCCGCGGCGAGAATCCCTCGGAATGGAAACGGCAGGAGGTGAAAGGCCAGGTGGAATCGTCGCTTTGGATAGCCATGCAGCAAAGCAACACCTCGCCCCAGCTGGCCATGAAGCTGTCCGATATCTTCGGCTGGACCATCGACTTCTTCGGACTGCAAAAGCAGGACGAGTTCCGCGTCATCTACGAACAGGAGTACGTCGACGGCAACAGTCTGGAAAACTTTCACATCCTGGCCGCCTCGTTCGTACACGAAGACAGCCTGTACTACGCTATCCCCTTCGTGCAGGACGGCGAGGAACTCTACTACAACGAACGGGGCAACAGCCTCGAAGGTGCTTTCCTGAAGGCCCCGCTCGACTTCTATCGCATCTCGTCGCGCTTCTCGAACAGCCGTTTCCACCCGGTGCTGAAACGCTACAGGGCACACCACGGCGTCGACTATGCCGCACCTACGGGCACGCCGGTCTATGCCATCGGCAGCGGAAAGGTGATAGCCAAGGGATATGAAGCCGGAGGTGGAGGAAACTACCTGAAGATAAAGCACAACGGCGTCTACGTCAGCACCTACATGCACCTGTCACGCTTTGCCAAAGGCATCCAGGTGGGGTCGCAGGTGGCACAGAAGGAAGTCATCGGGTACGTAGGAGCCACGGGACTGGCTACCGGGCCTCATCTGGACTTCCGCGTACACGAAAACGGAAAGCCCATCAATCCGCTCACCATCAAGTCGCAACCCAAGAAGCCCATCAGCCCCGAGAACAAGGCGGCATTTACACTGGTATGCGACTCGCTGGTCAGAGAATTGCAGCAGTTGTAACCCTGCGGCGAGAGGCCGGAAAGGGAACGGTTTTGTAAACTTCCATAGCCATTTACAGCATTTACGTAAACGGCTGATTACGAAAGGTTTGAGTTTTGCCTATCACAGTCGTATACTTAGGCCATCTCGGTCGTATACTTAGGTACCCTCAGTCGTATACTTAGGGTACCTCGGTCGTATAGCGAGGGGGTGACCCGTCACGATGTCAATAATGACGAACACGACGTTGCAAAACCCAGCTCCTTTACCGGACAGCCGGCCCGACAGACACCGGCTGCTGTATGCGCTTGCCAAAGACAGGCTTCTGCACGCCAGGCAACTGCACGTAGCGCGAAGTCAGACTGCGGGTCTGCACAGCCGACGGAGCATCGTCGTACGCGCGACCGGCTTCGGTCAGTGCCTGGCGCAGCAATGGCTCGTTTACGTCGCCCAGCGCATAAGCCAGCATCGGTTCGTCGTCCACACCGACGTCGGGCCTCAGCCCGTCGGGCATGCAGGGCGTCTCACCGGCGGCATTCTGGTAGATGCTGATCATTACATACAGTCCCCAGTTGCGTATCGCCTCGGGCACCTCGTTGTAAGCATCCTCGGCAGCCAGCATCATTCCCGTGCAATACTTGCCCGACGACTGCTCGCCGATGAGCCGTACATCCATGTAAGGCATCAGTCCCCCCAACAGCGCCTCGGAGGCTGACGCCGAGCCTGTTCCTATCAGGGCATAAATCTTCTCCAGTCCGATGTTGGCATCCTGCGTGCTGACGCTCATCACCTCATCACCGTTCTGATACGTGTAGTCGGTCGCGAAGCACGTCTCCATGCTGGCACCCTGCTTCTGCAGGTATTCCGTCAGGTAGTTGTTGTACACCTCGTGCTCGAACACCTGCCCCGATGCCACCGCCTGCTGCGGAGCCAGCATGGAAGCCAGCACATTCTCGGTCAGCACATAGCCGCCTCCGTTGTAGCGCAGGTCGAGCACCAGCTCGCGAACGCCTGCGGCCTTGAAGTCCTTGCACACCGTTATCAGCTTGCTGATAGAAGTCAGGTCGAAGGCCGAATAAGCCAGATAGCCCACCTTCTTCCCATTGAATTCGTAGACGGAGTCGCACAGCACGGGGTCTTCGTACATGTTCACAGCCGTCAGCTCCACCGTCTTCCCCACGTCGTAAATCGTATTGTCGGCGGCATTGTAGCGCCCCAGCGAGGTGCTCAGGCTCGTGTTGTAATACAGATTCATGTAATTATCCGTCGTCAGCGGCTGACCGTCAATGCTCAACAGAATGTCGCCGCGCTTCAGTCCGGCCCGTGCCGCAGGGGTGTCGTCATGCACAAAATTGACCACGGCAGCACACTGCTTCGTCTCTTGATTAACCAAGTAAACGGTCAGGCTCCACCCGAAAGTGGTGGACACTCCGCCAACGGAGCTGACAAACGAACTCATGTCGTCGGTCATCATGGTCCACTTGTCGATGTAGCCATTGCTGTCGTGATAGCGGATGCGGTCGACCGTGCCGATGGGGTCGGTGTTGGTTTCGGCATCCCAGCCTGCCAGGTCGTCGGCTATCTCGGCATTCCACAGATAATACATATTCATCACATCCTTGCCGAAGCGATTGGCGTAATACGTTTCTTCGGACACGGAGTAAGGCCAGCCCCCGTCCTCGTCGGAGCAACCGGTCAATCCCATGCCACCAAACAAGGTCACAAAAGAGAGGAGACCAGACACTAATTTCTTGTTCATTTTTGCCATCATACAAACCATATACAAAGAATTAAACCATACGAAAATAACCCGACTTATCATCCTGCAGCAGGGCATCGGCCCCACTGTGGGCTCCGTCGGCAAAAGGACACTTACCGATAGTGCAGATAGTCGACATCGACCCATCCTTTTTCTGCCACGTCGTTGAAGCAGTAGATGCCTATGCGGTCGCCGCGATAGTTGCCCCACACCATCTGATAAGGTTCGCCAAAATCTACAAAATTATCACCGTCCCAACTGTA
Source organism: Bacteroides ndongoniae (assembly GCF_900108345.1). GTDB lineage: Bacteria > Bacteroidota > Bacteroidia > Bacteroidales > Bacteroidaceae > Bacteroides > Bacteroides ndongoniae. Next base: position 52,890 of record NZ_FNVV01000007.1, read on the forward strand.
AGCATATCGGGAAAGGCCATCCAGCCCCCACACCGAACGAAGCCAGACAAAAGAGGAAGCGGCTTCCGGGCCACGGACGATGTTCCCGTTCTTACGGTATTCAAGGTAGCAGATGCCGTTCTCCTTCACAATGCTAAGGGCCGAGTGCTGCGAGGAAAAATGGCAAAGCCCGCTTTTCTGTCCGTCCTCCATGCGTGAAATATCCATTTTAATGGTTACTTCGTTATCTGCTTTCCTGAAAGTACGCTGGGTCAGCGTATTTCCGGCCTTCATCAGCTGGTTTGGCTGCAAGGGGCGATAGGCCTTCAGGCGCATCCACCCGGGTCTTTCCTGCAACGAGAAGAACGCCTTCCGAGGCTGATAATTCCACTGCCACTGCGGGGCAAGTACCTCCGTGTCAAAATCGTCGCTACGGCCGATAGTCAGCTTTTCACTACTGTTGTAAGGCATCCGTCCTTCCCACTGCATGGCACCGATGCCTTCGGGAAGAACTTTTCCGATGATGGGCCATCCGTCGGTCCAGGTAACCGGCAGCAGGCTGACAATCCGTCCACCCCAGTCGCCCGTGCCGTGATGTGTCATGAAATACCATTGCCCGTCTTTTCCCTGGACAATGCCTCCCTGATTGGGCTCCATTGCCTCGCGGCTGGCCAGAGCCAACTGTTTTTCTTCCGTATAAGGCCCCATCATCTTTCGGGAACGGCGTGCCATGACATAACGCCCTATCCCCGATTTGTGCTCACTGAAAATCAGGTAGTACCAATCGCCCACCTTAATCAGTTTATTGGCCTCCCGTCCGTTGCCCGAATGGATAAGCCGGGCCGACTGGCGGTCGATGCTCTTTCCGTCGGCCGACATCCTGAACAGATACGTCTTATAACCGTCGGCAAAATGAGTACCTACGAAACAGGCCGTGCCGTCCTCGTCCCACATGGCCGAACAGTCGTCCCAACCGGCTTCCAGCAGAAGAGGTGTAAGCGGCTCCCACGGTCCCTCGGGACGAGCCGAAGAAGTCATGAAATAGCCTTCGTCCGGCGTACCGAAAAAGAGATAGAAACGCCCCTCATGATAGCGCAAAGTGCCTGCCCAGATGCCCCGTGCATAACGCGTCATCCGGTCCCAGTTCAGATTGTCACCTATCTGAGTCAAGTCATCGACAATATTTCCGCAAATCTCCCAGTTCACCAAATCCTTCGAATGCAACATCGTCATGCCCGGCGAGAACTGGAATGTAGAAGAAATGGCATAATAGTCGTCTCCTACCCGGATGCAGTCTATATCGCTGTAGTCCGAAGGTATGATAGGATTCAAATAAGAGCCATCCGGCTGTTCACCCCATCGCTCCCATTTTCCCCACTCGGTCTGTTGTGCTTGCGCTGCAACGCCCTCGGCAGTCAGTAGCATGCCCAATGCTACGATTATCCCACAAAAACGTCTCATAGCAGTTGTTTTTTCTCGTTTTCTTTCAAGTTGACTTTCACCGACTTCCCGTTGAAGCAGACACGGGTCTTACCGCCTTTTCTCGACTGGATGCTCAGGGCAGTCACCTTGCCATCCTTCCAGGTCATATCGACCACGAAGCCGCCACGGGCACAGATGCCCTGTACGCTGCCGTCTTTCCACTGCGCGGGTACGGCAGGCAGCAGGGTTATGGAAGATTCGGACGACTGCATCAGCATCTCGATAACCCCGGCGCAGCCACCGAAGTTGCCGTCAATCTGGAAAGGCGAATGGGCATCCAGCAGATTGGGATAGGTGCCGCCACCACGACGGGCGTCCTTACCTTTGTAACCGTCGGGAGTCACCAGACGGAGCAGGCGGCGGTAGATGCGGTAAGCTCCCTCGCCATCCTGCAGGCGGGCGTACAGGTTGACACGCCAGCCGGTACTCCAGCCGGTTGTTTCGTCGCCCTTGATTTCGAGGGTACGGGCACAGGCACGCGCCAGTTCGGGCGTCTGCTCCACCGAAAGGTGATGCCCCGGATACAGTCCGAAGAGGTGGGACTGATGGCGGTGTTTAGGATCCTGGTCGGGCCAGTCGTGGAACCACTCCTGCAGATTGCCGTCGCGGCCCACCTTGTAAGGCCACAAGCGTGCAAGGGTCTGCTCGGCTTGGCGACGGAAGTCCTTGTCCGTGTTCAGCACGGCAGCAGCCTTGATGACGTCAGTCAGACACTCGCGCGTCATGGCTAGGTCGGCCGTACAACCGTATGATGTGGCTCCCACGTATCCGTCGGGCGTGACAAACTTGTTTTCGGGCGAGGTCCCGGGCGAGGTCAGCAGCTTGCCGTCTTTCTCGATCAGCCAGTTCATGCAGAATTCGGCGGCTCCCTTCAGTGCCGGATAATATTGTTTCAGGAAGTCTTTGTCCTGAGTGAAGAGATAACGTTCCCAGATGTGCGTCGACAGCCATGCGCCACCCATGGTCCAACAGGCCCACGACGGGTCGCCTACGTGCAATCCCACGGGGCAGGTCATGGCCCAGATGTCGGTATTCTGTCCCAGGCACCAACCTCTGTCCACTCCGTAATAGGCTTTCGCCGTCTCCGTTCCCGTCAGGCTGAGGTTGGCAATGAAGTCCATCAGCGGACGGTGCATCTCGCTAAGGTTGGCCGTCTCGGCAGCCCAGTAATTCTCCTCCAGGTTGATGTTGCTGGTATAGTTGCAGCTCCAGGGCGGAAGCAGTTGCTCGTTCCATAAGCCTTGCAGGTTGGCAGGCACACCGGGTGTGCGCGAGCAGGAAATCAGCAGATAGCGTCCGAACTGGAAGTACAGTGCCTCCAGTTCGGGGTTGTACTGTTTCTCGTCCGTATAGCGGCGCAACTGTTCGTCGGTAGGCAGGGCGGCGATTTCGGGTGCCGTCTGTCCCAGGTTCAGCTTCACACGGTCGAAGAAGTGACGGTAGTCGGCGATATGGTTGGTCCGCAACTCGTCGTAAGTCTTGGCGGCAGCCAGCGACATCCGTCGCTCCACCTGATTGCTGTAGTCGCGGCCTTCGCGTGCAGGGTCTTTGTCGAAACCGTTGAAACTGGTGACGTTGGCTATCAGCACTACTGCCTCGCGTGCACCTTCAATCTTCAGTTCGCCCGAGGGGAAACTCTTCACCTCTCCGTCCGGGGTCAGCACCCTGACAAGCGTGCGGAAGCGTGTGCCCCGTTCGGGGTCGTACAGGTGTTTATTTTTCACCTGGCCAAAATACACGGGATAAGAATGGTAAGCAGCATAGCCTTCGGCCGAGATTTCATTTCCATTGGCCGATGTAGCGTGAGGCAACTGCGAGTCGAACGACAGCAATGCCCGGATGCCCTGCGGGCTTTCCGACCGGAGGCGCAACACAATGACCGAGTCGGGCGCCGAAGCAAAATAATCGCATGAAAAAGGCTGACCGTCACGCAGGTAGCGGGTTTCGGCCACGGCGTTGGCTATATCGAGCGAGCGACTGTAGGCCGAAATCTGTGCCGGCACATCCAGGTAGGTGACAGTCAGGCATCCTAAGGGTTGGTAGTTCTCGCTGTAATGGCCCTGCACCTTGCGTTGCTCGCGGTCGGCACCACGGTAATCCCCGGCATCGAGCAAACGGCGTATTTCCGGAATGGCTTTATAGGCATCGGGACTGGTCACCTTGCGGTCGGGCTCACCCGTCCACAGTGTCAGGTCGTTCAGCGAAATGACATCGCGTTCCGTACCTCCATACACAATGGCCCCCATCGTGCCGTTGCCTATCACCAATGCTTCTTCAAAATACTCTGCCGGACGATTGTAATGCAAAGCCAACCTTGTCGTGTCTTCTCCGGCCCATGTCATACATGTACTGAACAGTCCGCACACACAGGTTACAACCTGTATGCACCTTTTCAAACTTCTCTTTTTCATAAACTATCCGATTTCAAATTTGCGCTTCTCAGGCATTCTGCATACTCGGCACCATGCCGTGAAACGCGCTGCCGGAAACAAAAGTACTGTTTTTTATTTTTCAGACAATATGTTGTGTATGAAATTCGTAGAAATGTGCCTGAAAACAGAATGTCATTCTCCGTATTTCTGCTCGAAATTGTTCGGCCTTTCCACGTGAGCAATCAAAGGCAGTTACTGGTAAAAAGCATCTGGAACGAAACGATTTTATCATTGAGAAGCAGAAAGCTGAACTGCAACACATAAACGCTGCAAAACGGCATACGGAACAACAGGTAAATCTTGCCGGGCAAGAACTCAGACAAGTAAAATTGAAGATACGCACAGACAAACTCAGGAAGACAGCCACCACTGCAGCGACAGCCATAACAAGCGGAGTTGCTTCTCTTTTCAGAAGTGGAAAACTGAAAGAGCTGGAACATGCCAACGAAAAACTGCAAGGCAAAATTTCAAAGCGGGACACCAATATTGAAAAATTGCAGAGCCAGATACAGCAGATGCAGAAACAACATGATACGCAAATCCACAATCTCAAGGAAATGCACAGGCAGGAACTTGACATAAAGGGAAAAGAGCTGTCACGGCTTGCCTGAATCATAGGCAAGGCTTTCAGGTGGTTCCCGATGTTCAGGGAAATGTTATGCATGGAAAAGTTCTGTACCATGCTGGGACTCACTAAAGAAATGACTGAAAGTCTTATAGTCAAAAAAGATGTCCTGAAATGTAGCGGTAAAATCTATTCGGAACAACACAGGCGGAACTTTGACATAAAGGATGATATTTTAATGATAGAAAACGACCCTGACGATGAAAATAGGCTGAACCTGACAATAAACAGGAAACCGATTGCCGATTGGTTCAGGGAACAATGGCATAGGCTTAGATATGAAACAAGACTGTCGCAGCAGGAAGAAAAGAAAAGTAGAGGATTAAAAATGTAAATAACGTGAGTTCGATATAAGCAAATAAATATTTCACTGAAAATTAGGAACATAGCGATAAAAGTATTAAATTTATAGTGAACAATTATAACATTTAAACGATTATCACTATGTTTCCAGAGTCTAAA
>NZ_FNVV01000008.1 GCF_900108345.1 Bacteroides ndongoniae
ATAGCTAACTCTTTGTCGGCTATCGCAGCATACTGCTTTTTTGAAAAGAAGCCAGCTATTGATATAAATTTTGTCAATGACAGACAACTTTCTTTTTTTTGATTTTATATCGAACTCACGTTAAATACATTATACCACAAGATACTGAAAATATTATCTGCGACATTGGAAGTATAAATTTTCCAATGTCACAGATGCTACATAAACTTCAATAAGTTGGCAATAATTCATCTAAAATCTTTCATCATTTTGTAAGTTTCCAATTTTAGGGTATCCCCTTTTAGACGGGCGCCAGTCGGCACCCGTCTAAAAAAGAATCCACAAATTTAACGATTATTATTTGCATATTGTCATGGGAAGAAGGTTTTCGTAATCCGTTCTTCCCTTTTTTAATTCTCTGAGCAGCTTGCAGAAGTAATCCCTGAAGGAGACTCCTGCCTGTTTGCAGGTTTCTATAAAGGTATTATAGATTGCGGAGTTCTGTATTCCTTTCACGCTTCCGAAGAACAGGCTGTTCTTTCTTTGGACAGTGATTGGTCTTATCGCTCTTTCTGCTGCCATATTGTCTATGGAGTATTCTCCATCATTTCTGTAGGCAAAGATCTGATTCCAGAAGTTCTTCAGATAGTTAAGAGCCTTGCTCATAAGTTCGCTTCGGTTCTCATCCGGATTTGCAAGCAGATCATAAAGTTCTGTCCTTATCTTCTCGATGACCTCAGTTGTTTCCTTACTGTTCCTTCTGCGGTAAATCTCGTCTGCAGTAAGTTTTTCCCGGCGGTAAGTATCTTCCATGCCGTATAATTCTGCTATCAGCTCAAGGAAGATTCTTGCCTGAAGGCTTCCCTGGTCGAAGGCATACTTGAACTTAGCCCTTGCATGAGCCAGAC